>CAVTFT010000001.1:0-47624 GCA_963734085.1 uncultured beta proteobacterium
CGTGGTAGTAGCTGTTCGCGATCCGCTGGGTGGACCTTTGCAAGGACCTCCTCGAACGCGATGGGTGTCTCCGGCAATCCGGCTCTTGCCCGCAGATAGGTGGTCGCCCAAATCCGGTCGCGGGTTGCGTCCCAGACCCACAAGGACAGGCGCGCCGCGCCTTGGCCACATTCATCCGCCGCTGGGACTCCTCCAGGGCTGCCGCAACGCGGCGTCTTTGATCGACGTTCAATGAGCAGCGCCGCAATCAACCCGGCTTGAAGCACCAGGATCGCGATTCCGACGGAAATCTCACGCCAGTATTTGTCCACACGGTCGGCTGGCGGGGCCGGACCACCGTATCGGGAGGCGACAGCCTCTGGTCGATTCCCCAGCGGCGCAATGCCGCCAACGACCATCGGTCCAGGTGACCGAGAAGAACCGATATCCTTTGGCGCCGTGCCGTTCAAGACACGAACGACGATCGCGCCTGCCTCTCGCGCCTGGGCCTCGTAGGGCGTCATGTAGCCGCCGACGATGCCGCGCCCAGCGATGTATCGAAGGCGCCGTAAACCGGGACCGCAGAGGCCCCGGCGATACGCTCGACCGACCCCGGGGTGTGCTTACCTCACCTGCGCCATCGACGAAATACCCGGGGGTGAATACGATCGTGTCCTTCGACAGCGCGCCGACACGGCGCAGCACCTCGGCGGTCGGCAGACCCGCGAGATATTCGACGCTGAGACCGCTGCCGAGTTGTCCCACCGCCGTTCTCACTCGCTTGTCCCACAGCCCATCCAGCTCGGTCCCTCCGCGTATGGCGACCAGCCGTCTCGCGTCCGGGTGCAGGCGCAGCGCCAGGCGCAGCGTGGGTGTCGGGTCCAAATCCTCGAAGTTGCCTACGACGTTTGCCGGAAGCATCGTCGGATCGAGCCTGTCCTGTGCCACGGCAATATGAACGATCGGCAAGCCGGGGAAAATGCGATCACCGAACTTCGTCGCGAATTCGAGTGCCGGCAGCGCGTCAGCGACGATGACGCGAATGTCGCGTCCGCCATACTTGTCGCGAAGAAAATCCGCTTCGGCCGCCCCATAGCTCTCGAGCGAGCCCATTCGTCATCGAGATACTCGGAATAGAGCGGCACCGGACCTTGGTAGCCCTCCGGCACGACTCTTCGCAGCGTGTCATCGATCACGACCTGCGCCGGCGTTGGCCGCTGGTTGCTGTGGAGGATCAGCACGCCGGGTGCGGCGGCGGCGCCCGCGTGCGCGCGAGGAACGCCGAAAGCAGCACGAATGCCGCGCCTGCGGCAGCTTTGAGAAGATCGCTCGACAAGGGTCTTGAGCCTGTCAGGGGTTTGTCAGTGTGACCGATTGTCGTTCGTTGTGGGTTACAGGGCCATCGACACATATGGCTTGATCGGCATCCGCATAGGCGACGAGTAAAGACCATTTCCCTATCAAGCCTTTTCTAAGGGACGGGCCAGGCGTAGCATTCGCCGCAGCGCACCTTGGTTCGGGCGTGAATCCTGCTTCCGGGATCGCGTCCAAGACAACCAGACCAATGGCCGCCACAGGAGCATTTTTTGAAGCCCACCGATATCGCGAATCCCGACTATTTCCACAAGGTCGTCGATTGCCAGTGGGCCTGCCCGGCTCATACCCCCGTTCCCGAATACATCCGGTTGATCGCCGCGGGCCGCTACGGCGACGCTTACATGGTCAACTGGGAGTCCAACGTTTTCCCCGGCATCCTCGGGCGGACGTGCGATCGCCCGTGCGAGCCGGCGTGCCGCCGGGGGCGGGTCGAGGAGGGCGGCGATAAGAAGGGGAAGCCCGAGCCCGTCGCCATCTGCCGGCTGAAGCGTGTCGCGGCCGACTACAAGGACGACATCCGCGACCGGCTGCCGCAACCTGCCTCGACAAAGAATGGCAAGCGGATCGCGCTCGTCGGAGCCGGGCCGGCGTCGCTGACGGTCGCCCGCGATCTGGCGCCGCTCGGCTACGAATGCATCGTGTTCGACGGCGACACTCGCGCCGGCGGGATGATCCGGAGCCAGATCCCGCGCTTCCGGCTGCCCGAATCGGTGATCGACGAGGAAGTGGGCTACATCCTCGACCTGGGCATCGAGTTCCGGCCCGGCAAGCGAATCGACAGCCTCAAGGCACTGCTCGCCGAACGGTACGACGCGGTTTTCATCGGCTGCGGCGCGCCGCGCGGGCGCGACATCGACGTGCCGGGGCGCGCGGAAGCCGCCGCGCACGTCCACATCGGCATCGACTGGCTCGCGAACGTGTCGTTCGGCCACGTGACCAAGATCGGCAAGCGCGTGGTCGTGCTGGGCGGGGGCAATACCGCGATGGACTGCTGCCGCAGCGCGCGGCGCCTGGGCGGGGACGACGTTCAGGTCGTCGTGCGCTCGGGTTTCGACGAGATGAAGGCGTCGCCTTGGGAAAAGGAAGACGCGATGCACGAGGGGATCCCGATCCACAATTACCTCGTGCCCAAGGCGATCACGCACGAAGGCGGACGGTTGACCGGCGTCATGTTCGAGAAGGTCGCCGCCGAGCGCGACGCCAAAGGCCGGCGCAAGCTCGTGCCGACCGGCGAGCCCGACGTGCACTTCCCCTGCGACGACGTGCTGGTCGCGATCGGCCAGGAGAACGCGTTCCCGTGGATCGAGCGCGATCTCGGGATCGACTTCGACGAGTGGGGAATGCCGGTCGTCGACAAGACGACGATGGCGTCCACGCGCGCCGGCGTGTTCTTCGGCGGTGACGCGGCGCTGGGACCGAAGAACATCATCTGGGCGGTCGCGCACGGCCACGAAGCCGCTATCTCGATCGACCTCCTCTGCCGCGACGAGGACATCGCGAAGCGGCCGCCGCCGCACACGAGCCTCATCTCGCAGAAAATGGGCATCCACGAGTGGAGCTACGACAACGCGATCGTGCCGGCGCACCGTTTCCGCGTCCCTTGAAGGAGACGAAGCTCGCGCTGAAGAACATCAAGATCGAGGTCGAGCTCGGCTTCGACCCGAAGCTCGCGTTCGCCGAGGCGCAGCGCTGCCTCAACTGCGACGTGCAGACCGTCTTTACCGACCGCCTGTGCATCGAATGCGACGCCTGCGTCGACATCTGCCCGATGGACTGCATCAACTTCACCGGGAACGGCGACGAGGACGAGCTGCGGCCGCGGCTGCGCGTGCCCGCGGACGACCGCACGCAGGATCTTTACGTGTCGGGCGCGCTCAAGACCGGCCGGGTGATGGTGAAGGACGAGGACATGTGCCTGCACTGCGGCCTGTGCGCCGAGCGGTGTCCGACCGGCGCGTGGGACATGCAGAAGTTCCTGCTCGACATGGCGCGCGCGGATGACCGCTGCCGCGCCGCACCACGCACCGGCCGAGTATCGGCGCAAGACGGCGGCGGATCTCAATCCGCAGGCGGCCGAGTGACGGCAATGGCCAAGCCCGCCAAAGCACCGCTCGCGCGCGTCAACGATTTCGTCGTCAAGTTCGCGAACGTCAACGGCTCGGGCTCGGCGTCGGCCAACGGCCTGTTCGCCAAGGCGATCCTGCGGATGGGCGTGCCGGTCGTCGGCGCGCAACATCTTCCCGTCGAACATCCAGGGCCTGCCGACGTGGTACGAGGTTCGCGTGACCGAGGCGGGCTGGCGCGGCCGCCGGGGTGGCGTCGACCTGATGGTCGCGATGAATCCGCAGACCTGGGACAAGGACGTCGCCGAAATCGAGCCGGGCGGCTACCTGTTCTACGATTCGACGCGGCCGATGCCGGCGTCGAAGTTTCGCGAGGCCGTCACGTTGCTGGGGATGCCGCTCACCGCGATCTGCAACGCCGAATACACCGATGCGCGCCAGCGCCAGCTCTTCAAGAACATCATCTATCTCGGCGCGCTGACCGCGTTGCTCGACATCGACGCCGCCGAGGTCGAGAAGCTCTTTTCCGAGCAGTATCGCGGCAAGGAGACGCTGCTCGAGCCGAACCGCAAAGCGCTTCGCCTGGGCCGCGACTACGCGCTCGCGAATTTCGCGTGCCCGCTGCCGCTGCACGTCAAGCGCGCCGAGGCGGTCGGCGATCGCATCTTCATCGACGGCAACAATGCGGCGGCGCTGGGTTGCGTCTACGGCGGTGCGACCGTCTGCGCGTGGTACCCGATCACGCCGTCGTCCTCGCTCGCCGAAGCGTTCCAGAAGCATTGCCGCAAGCTCCGCGTCGACCGCGAGACGGGCAAGCACAGGTACGCGATCATCCAGGCCGAGGATGAGCTCGCGTCGATCGGCATCGTCATCGGCGCCGCGTGGAACGGCGCGCGCGCGTTCACCGCGACGTCCGGGCCCGGCATTTCGCTGATGCAGGAATTCATCGGTCTCGCGTATTTCGCCGAGATTCCGGCGGTGCTGTTCGACATCCAGCGCGGCAGCCCGTCGACCGGCATGCCGACACGCACGCAGCAGGCCGACATCCTGCTTTGCGCGTACGCGTCGCACGGCGACACCAAGCACGTGCTGCTGTTTCCCGAGGATCCGACCGAGTGCTTCGCGATGGCCGCGACCGCGCTCGACCTCGCCGACCGGCTGCAGACGCCGATTTTCGTTTTGTCCGACCTCGACATCGGGATGCAGGAATGGCTGACCGCGCCGCTCGCGTGGGACGATTCGAGGAAGCTCGACCGCGGCAAGGTGGTCTCCCGGGACGAGCTCGATTCGGGCCGCGAGTTCGGGCGCTATCTCGACGTCGACGGCGACGGCATCGCATATCGCACGTATCCGGCCACGCATCCGACGAAGGGCTCGTTCTTCACCCGCGGCACGACCAAGGACCGCTACGCCCGCTACACCGAGGAAGGTCCGGCATACGTCGACAACATGCAGCGGCTCCTGCGCAAGTTCGAGACGGCGAAGGCGATGGTGCCCGCACCGGTGATCGAGAAGGCGGCGATCCCGTCGCGTACCGGCGTGATCTGGTACGGCTCGACCGGCGCGGCGATGGCCGAATCGCTCGCCGCGCTCGCCGCCGACGGCATCCACCTCGACCGGATGCGGCTTCGCGCGTTCCCGTTTGCCGATGCCGTCGCCGATTTCATCGCCGCCCACGACCATGTCTTCGTCGTCGAGCAGAACCGTGACGCGCAGCTGAAGATGCTGCTCGTCAACGAATGCGGGATCGATCCCGGCAAGCTGATCTCGGTGCTGCATTACGACGGCACGCCGGTGACCGCACGCTTCGTCACCCGCGAAATCGCCGAAAAGGCCGCACTGTTCAATGTGACGCCGTTTCCCGTCCGGGCGCAGGAACAGGGCGTTCGCGATCAGAAGGCCGGCGACTGACTGCCGGAGGAATCCTGATCCCTGATCGCGAGAGCTGAAGATGACCTACCTCGCCAAACCGAAGCTCCATCATCCCGACCTGCCGAAGAATGCGCTGGGCTATACGCGCCGCGACTACGAAGGTGCCATCTCGACGTTGTGCGCGGGCTGCGGCCACGACTCGATCTCGGCCGCGATCGTCCAGGCGTTCTTCGAGATGGACATCGCGCCGCATCGCGTGGCGAAGCTCTCGGGGATCGGCTGCTCGTCGAAGACCCCGACCTATTTCCTCGGCAATTCGCACGGCTTCAACAGCGTGCATGGCCGGATGCCGTCGGTGCTGACCGGCGCCAATCTCGCGAACCGCGATCTGATCTATCTCGGCGTGTCCGGCGACGGCGATTCGGCGTCGATCGGCATTGGCCAGTTCATGCACGTGCTGCGGCGCGGCGTCAACATGGTCTACATCGTCGAGAACAACGGCGTCTACGGCTTGACCAAGGGCCAGTTCTCCGCGACGGCCGACAAGGGCTCACGGGCGAAGCGCGGCGCCGTCAACAACGACGAGCCGATCGACATGGTGATGCTGGCGCTGCAGATGGGCGCGACGTTCGTCGCGCGGAGCTTCTCCGGCGACAAGGCGCAGCTCGTGCCGCTGATCGAGGCGGCGGTTCTGCACAAGGGCGCCGCGTTCATCGACGTCGTCTCGCCGTGCGTCGCCTTCAACAACCACCCCGGCTCGACCAAGAGCTACGACTACGTGCGCGAACACAACGAAGCGGTCAACTTCCTCGACGTGATGGTGCCGCGCGACCCGATCGCCGCGGACTACGGCCCCGGCAGCGTACAGGAAGTCGTGCTGCACGACGGCGGCACGATCCGCCTGCGCAAGGTGCACGCGGACTACGATCCGACGAACAAGATCGCGGCGATGAATTATCTGCAGGAGCGCGCCGCGGCCGGCGAGATCGTCACCGGACTCCTCTACGCGCACCCGGAGTCGCAGGATCTGCACGACGCGCAGGAGACCGTCGCCGCGCCGTTGAATGGGCTCGGCGACCGCGATCTCGTCCCGGGGAGCGTCGCGCTCGCGGCGATCAACGCCAGTCTGCGGTAGCGGCACGAGCCTGACAGCAGCCCCGTGTGCGGGTAGCACGTGGGGATGCGACCCGGGCGAGTCGACGCACGAGGCCGACGATTGGGCGGTCGCGTGCTTCGATAGTGCGGAGGCCGAGGCGCGCCGTCTTCGCGCTGCCGGCGTAAAATCCACGCATGCGCATCTTCTGGACGATTCTCGGGATCGCCGGCGGCCTCGTGCTGCTGGTGCTTATCGCCGTTGCGATCGCCGTCTGGACGATCGACGTCAATCAGTTCGTCGGGCCGATCCAGGCGCGCGTAAAGAACGCAACCGGTCGCGATCTCGCGATCGCCGGCCGCGTCGATCTCGAGCTCGGGCTCGTGCCGAAGGTCGTCGCCAACGACATCCGCTTCGGCAACGCGCCGTGGGCGCGCGAGCCGCAGATGCTCACCGCGAAACGCGTCGAGGTGGAAGTCGCACTGCTGCCGCTTCTCCAGCGTCGCTTTGAGCTCGTCCGGCTCAATCTCGTCGAGCCGGTGATCGCGCTCGAGACCGACGCGCACGGCAAGGGCAACTGGGAATTCGGCGCTGCCGGGGGCGCGGGCTCCGGCGTGGCGGCCGCCGCCGGCAGCCCCGCCGCGGCGCTGGCCGCGTTCGGCGTCGGCAGCGTCGAGGTCACGAACGGGCTGCTCACCTATCGCGATGGCACGTCCGACGCGATGACGCGAATCGCGATCGACCGATTCGCGGCGCAGGCCCGCACTCCCGCTTCGCCGATCAACGCCGAATTCACGGGCAAGGTCGACGACGTTCCGGTGGCGCTCACCGGCAACCTGGGACCGCTCGAGCTGTTCCTGTCGCGACGTGCGCCGTATCCGATCACCGTCGAGGGCAAGGTCGGCGAGCAAAAGACCAATCTCGCCACCAAGGTTCGCGTCGGCGAAAGCGTCATCCAGTTGGACGATGTCGACTTGGGCGTGGGGTCGAGCAAAGCGAAGGGTCAGATTCTGGTCGCGACCGGCGGGCCGCGGCCGAAAATCACACTCACGCTTGCCTCGACGACGCTGTCGCTTTCCGACCTCGTGCTTCCGGTCGGCGTCGTGGTGGGCGTCCCGCGCGTCGCCGAAAAGGCGGCACGGACCGAGCACGTGTTCAACGACGATCCGGTGTCGTTTGCGGCGCTGCGATCCGCCGACGTCGACGGCGACATCTCGATCGGTGAATTGCAGCTGCGCAACGGCGGGCGGCTTGGACAGGTGCGCGCGCGTTTCACGGTGAAGGATGACCGTCTCGATGCGCCGGACCTGACCGCGTCGATTTACGGAGGAACGGTTCGAGCTCAACTGACGATCGATGCGACGCATGCGGCGGATCCGACGCTTGCCTTGTCCGTCGATGCAAAGGGCCTCGATCTTGCGGCGTTGTTTGCCGCCGCGGGGACTCCGCGCGAGGTGAGGGGCGGCAAGACCGACGTCGCGATGAAGCTCACCATGCACGGGACGACGCCGCGCCAATGGGCCCGCGACGTCAGCGGTACGGTAACGGCCATCGTCGGTCCGGCCACGGTCGTCAATTCCAAGCTCGATCCCGCATTGCCGCTGAACCAGCTCGCGCAGACGGTGAACCCGTTTCGCGATCGGACGCCGACGACGGAGCTCGTGTGCGCCGTCGTACGCGTTCCATTGCACGACGGTGTTGCCCACATCGACCGCTCGGTGGCGGCGGAAAGCAGGGAGTTGGGCGTCGCTGCGAGCGGCACGCTCGATTTGCGCGCAGAAACGGTCGACCTGTCGTTTGCGCCACGGGTGAAGCAGGGGATTCCGATCAACATCGCGCAAGTGGCCGATCTCGTTCATTTGCGCGGGCCGCTCGCGTCGCCCAAGGTCGAAGTCGATGCGGGAGCGTCGGCGGCGGCGATCGCCAAGCTCGGCGCGGCGGCAAGAGGCGGGGGACTGGCGGCGCTCGGTGCCGCGATGCTGGCTCCCGCCCCCGACACGGGTCCCGGTGTCTGCGATGTCGCGCTCGGCAAGGCAGCTGCGCCGGCGGCGAGCACCGCGACGACGGCCACGCAGGGACATCTTCCGGCCGGCGTTCCGGCCGACCTCGGCAAGGCGCTCGGCCAGCTGCTCCATCGCTGATGCCGGCGACGCCGGCGTTGCAGAGGCACACAAGGCGAGGCCGTTCGTCGTCGGTTTGATGCCGGTCAAGCCCGTTCCGGCGCCCGGGCGGTAACGTACGGCGTAACATCGGTCACCTCATCATGAACCGGACGCACCGCCGCCTCGTCGCCTGGCTCGGCATTCTGGGCATCGCCTTCGCCCAGCTCGCCGTCACCGCGCACGCATGCATGATTCGCGTGCAGGTGCCCGCCAACGTCGCGGCGGCGCCTGCCACGCCGCATCACGGTCACTGCAGTGGCCAGGGCTCCTCCGCACCGGTTGCGCCGCAAGGGAATGCCTGCGAGCTGCAGTGCTCGGAGGCAGCGCCCACGGCCGCAGTGCCGGACCTGCCGCCCGTCGCGCTCTCGGCGTTGACGATCGCCGTCGCGCCGGCTGCGTCGCCGGTGGCGACGCGTGCGTACGGCCGGTCGTTACTCGCCGCGAACAGCGCGGCGCCTCCGCTGTCCCTGCAGTTCTGCCGTCTGCTGATCTGATCTTCGCGTTCGCCTGACCCCGGTTCGCGATTCGCGCGCCGGTACGTTCAACGCGTTCGTGGAGGTCGCATGTCGGTAACCTGGCCCACGCCCCGGGCCGCCAACGGGGCACTGCAATCGTCGATCGTTGTTGTTATGCGGCGGCGCGCTGCCACGGTCGCCATCGCCTGTGTGCTGGCGGGCGGCGCGGCGCACGCCCAAGACACGCCGCTGTCGCTCGCCGAAACGCTCAAGCTCGCCGTGGCGCACTCGCAGCAGCTCGTCTCGCAGCGCGCGATGGTCGAGGCGTCGCGCGAAATGGCCGTCGCGGGCGGCGAGCTGCCCGATCCGAAGCTCAAGGTCGGCGTCGAGAACGTGCCGACCGACGGTCCCGACGCGTGGTCGCTCACGCGCGATTTCATGACGATGTCGAAGATCGGGCTGATGCAGGAATTCCCGCGCGCGGAAAAGCGCAAGCTCAAAGCGGAGCGCGCCGAGCGCGATGCCGAACGGGGTAGTGTCGCCGTCGAGTCGACGACGCTCGCCGTCCAGCGTGACGCCGCGACGGCGTGGCTTGCGCGACGCTACGCCGCCGACGCAGAGCGCGTGATCGCCGCGCAAATCGCCGAGGCCGAGCTTGCCGTGACGACGGTCACGGCGGCGTACCGCGCCGGCAAGGCGTCGCAAAGCGAGCTGATCGCCGTGCAGAGCATGGTGATCGACTTGCGCAATCGCGCGACGGACGCCGCGGCGCAGACGCGGCGCGCGCGCATCGCACTCGCCCGCTACATCGGCGCCGATGCCGATCGTCCGGCGGGCGAAGCGCCGGACGTCGGCCGGGTGCCGGACGACGCGCGTCTCGCCGACATCGACGCGCAGCCCGAGTTGAAGCTCGCCCGGGCGCAGGAATCGATCGCGGCGACGGAGGCCGAGCTTGCGGGAGCGGCCAGACGGCCCGACTGGAGCGCCGAGGTGAGCTACGCGTTCCGCGGCTCGCCGTATTCGAACATGGTCTCGCTGATGTTCTCGATCGACCTGCCGTGGTCGCCGGGCACGCGGCAGGACCGCGAGCACGCGGCGAAGCTCCGGGAGCTCGATGCCGCGCGCGCAATGCGCGAGGACGCGCGCCGGATGCGGAGCGCCGAAGTGCAGGCGATGCTGATCGAATGGCAATCGGCGCGCACCCAGGCGCAGCGGATCAGGGACGAGCTGCTGCCGCTTGCGGTGCAGCGCCGCGAAGCCGCGCTCGCCGCCTACCGCGGCGGCACCGGAGCGCTCGCCGCGGTCCTCGATGCGCGCCGCGCCGAGCTCGATGCCGAGCTCGCGCTCATCACGCAGCAACAGGCCATCGCGAAGGCGTGGGCCTTTCTCAATTTCGTCGTACCGGAGGGAGCATGACGTCGACGTTCGATTCGCAACACGGCGTGAAGCTCGTCGCCGTAGCCGGCGCGATTGCCGCGCTTGGCATCGCCGCCGCCACCGGTTATTGGCTCGGGACGCGCCAGAGTCCGGAACACGTCGTGCAAGGAGCCGTGACGCAGATCACCGCTACCGGCGCTGCGCCCGCTGCGACCGCAGCCGAAACGGGCGGCCGCAAGGTGCTCTACTGGCACGATCCGATGGTGCCGGGCCAGAAATTCGACAAGCCGGGAAAGAGCCCCTTCATGGACATGGATCTCGTCCCCGTGTATGCCGACGCGTCGGCCGATGAGGGCAAGGTGACGATCAGTCCAAGGCTCACGCAGAGCTTCGGCGTGCGCACCGTGGAAGCAAAGGAAGGATCACTCGCGAGCGGCTTCACCGCGGTCGGCGCGATCGCCGCTGACGAGCGCAGCATCATGGCCGTGCAATCGCGCAGCCAGGGCTACATCGAAAAGCTTCGCGTGCGTGCGCAATACGACAGCGTTGCGGCCGGACAGCCGCTCGCCGATCTCTACGTGCCCGACTGGCTCGCGGCGGAAGAGGAGCTGCTGGCGCTCAAAGCGTCGACGCAGCCGGGGGCTGCGCAACTCACCGCCGCCGCGCGGCAACGCCTTTCGCTCCTCGGCGTGCCGGAGACCGAGATTGCCCGCGTCGAGCGCGAAGGCAGGGCTGCGGCGCGCGTGACGGTGACGGCGCCGGAGTCCGGGATCGTCTGGGAGATCGGCGCGCGCGACGGCATGGCCGTCATGCCCGGTACGACGATCTTCCGGATCGCGGGTCTCGGCACCGTATGGGTGATCGCCGAAGTGCCCGAGGCGCAGGCCGGGCTGCTCGTCGTCGGCGCGCCGGTCGAAGTGCGCGCGACCGCTTTCCCCGACCGCGTGTTCAAGGGCTCGGTCGCAACGCTCCTGCCCGAGGTCAACGCGCAGACGCGCACGGTCCGCGCGCGGATCGTCGTCGCCAATCCCGGTTCGGCCCTCAAGCCCGGCATGTTCGCGAACGTCGCGTTTCGCGGGCCGGCGATGGCGAAATCGGTGCTCGTGCCTTCCGAGGCGGTGATCCGCACCGGCACGCGCGATGTCGTCGTCGTCGCCGACGGCGAGGGTCACTTCACGCCGGTCGACGTCGAAATCGGCGGCGAGAGCGGTGACGTGACCGAGATCCGGAAAGGGATCAAGGCTGGCCAGCGCGTGGTCGCGTCGAGCCAGTTCCTGGTCGATTCGGAAGCGAACCTCAAGGGCGCGCTGGAACGGATCGCGGCGAGCGCGCCGGACGAGAGCGCGAAAGTCGCGCAGGCGCCTGCGCAAGTGCACAAGGCCGAAGGCGTCGTGCGCTCGGTCGGCGACGAGGTGCTGATCAAGCACGGCGCGATCCCGAGCCTCGGCATGGGTGCGATGACGATGCCCTACAAGGCGCCGAAAGGCGGCGTGCCGAAGAACATCACGCCGGGAACCAACGTGAAGTTCGAGTTCGTCGTCACGCCTCAGGGCGACATGCAGCTCACTTCGATTGTTCCCGCGCCCGCCGCCACGGCGCCGGCGAAGCCATGATCGCAGCGCTGATCCGCTGGTCGGTGGCGAACCGCTTTCTGGTGCTGCTCGCTACGGCGATCGTTGCCGCAATCGGCGTGTGGTCGGTGCGGCAGACGCCGCTCGACGCGATCCCCGACCTCTCCGACACGCAGGTGATCATCCGCACGACGTATCCGGGCCAGGCGCCGCAGATCGTCGAGGACCAGGTCACCTATCCACTGACGACGACGATGCTCTCCGTCCCTGGTGCTGCGGTCGTGCGCGGCTACTCGTTCTTCGGCGACTCGTTCGTCTACATCCTCTTCGAGGATGGCACCGATCTCTATTTCGCGCGCTCGCGCGTGCTCGAGTATCTCAATCAGGTGCAGGGCCGGCTGCCGCCCGGCGCGAAGGCCTCGCTGGGCCCGGACGCGACGGGTGTCGGCTGGATCTACGAGTACGCGCTGGTGGATCGCACGGGCAAGCACGACCTCGCGGAGCTGCGCGCGCTGCAGGACTGGTTCCTCAAGTACGAGCTCAAGACGGTGCCCGACGTCGCCGAAGTCGCGACCGTCGGCGGAATGGTGAAGCAATACCAGATCGTGCTCGACCCCGCGCGGCTCAAGGCCTACAACCTGCCGCTGATGAAGGTGGTCGCGGCGATCCGCGACGCGAACCGCGAGTTCGGCGGCTCGGTCCTCGAGCTTGCCGAGGCCGAGTACATGGTGCGCGTCAAAGGCTATCTGCGCACGCTCGACGACTTTCGCCGGATTCCGGTGAAGGCGGGCGAAGGTGGCACGCCGGTGCTGCTGGGCGACGTTGCGCGGATCCAGCTCGGCCCGGAAATGCGCCGCGGCATCGCCGAGCTGGACGGCGAAGGCGAAGTCGTCGGCAGTATCGTCGTGTTGCGCTCGGGCAAGAACGCGTTGGCGGCGATCCACGCAGTGAAGGAAAAGCTCGAGCAGTTGAAGCCCGGCCTGCCGCACGGGGTCGAGATCGTCGAGACCTACGACCGGTCGGCGCTGATCGAGCGCGCGGTTGCGAATCTTACGACCAAGCTGGCCGAGGAGTTCGCCGTCGTCGCGCTCGTCTGTCTTGCCTTCCTGCTGCACCTCCGCTCGGCGCTCGTCGCCGTCGTGTCACTGCCGCTCGGCGTGCTCGCCGCGTTCATCGTGATGCGCGCGCAAGGGGTGAACGCCGACATCATGTCGCTCGGCGGCATCGCGATCGCGATCGGGGCGATGGTCGATGCAGCGATCGTGATGGTCGAGAACGCGCACAAGAAGCTCGAAGCATGGAAGCACGCGCACGCGGGCGAAGGCCGTGACGGAAGACGACCCGAGCCTGCCGGCGAGGAACGCTGGCGCCTGATCGTCGAGGCCGCAGTCGAAGTCGGCCCGGCGCTCTTCTTCAGTCTGCTCGTCATCACGCTGTCGTTCGTGCCGGTCTTCGCGCTCGAAGCGCAGGCGGGACGGATGTTCAAGCCGCTCGCCTATACGAAGACGTACGCGATGGCCGCCTCGGCGCTGCTCGCGGTGACGCTCGTGCCGGTGCTGATGGGCTACGTGATCCGCGGGCGGATTCCCGGCGAGAACACGAATCCGCTGAATCGCTTCTTCATCGCCGGCTACCGCCCGCAGTTGCGCTGGGCGCTGCGCTGGCCGAAGGCGACACTCGTGATCGCCGCGCTCGTGCTCGCGGCGACCGCGTATCCGGTGGTCAAGCTCGGCGGCGAGTTCATGCCGCCGCTGGACGAAGGCGACCTGCTCTACATGCCGACGGCGCTCCCCGGGCTGTCGGCCGGCAAGGCGTCCGAGCTCCTGCAGCAGACCGACCGGATGATTCGCCAGATTCCCGAAGTGAAGGGCGTGTTCGGCAAGATCGGCCGCGCCGACACGGCAACCGATCCGGCGCCGCTCGAGATGATCGAGACGACGATCCAGTTCAAGCCGAAGAGCGAATGGCGCGCGGGGATGACGACCGACAAGCTGATCGACGAGCTCGATCGCGCGGTGCGCGTGCCGGGGCTCTCCAACATCTGGGTGCCGCCGATCCGCAATCGCATCGACATGCTCGCGACCGGCATCAAGAGTCCGATCGGTATCAAGGTCGCGGGCAATGACCTGGCGCAGGTGAACAACCTGACGCGCGCGATCGAGCGCGCTGTCAAGGACGTACCGGGCGTCACGTCGGCGCTCGCGGAACGACTCGAGGGCGGCCGGTACCTCGACGTGACGATCGACCGCGCGGCCGCTGCGCGCTACGGTCTCAATGTCGTCGAGATCCAGGACGTGATCGCCGCCGCGGTCGGCGGGGAGAACATCGGCGAGACCGTCGAAGGCCTCGCCCGCTTTCCGATCAACGTCCGTTATCCGCGCGAGCTCCGCGATTCGGTCGAGGAGCTGCGGATGCTGCCGATCGTCACCGAGATGGGCGCGCAAATTCCACTCGCGGCGATCGCCGGCGTCAAGATCGTCGATGGTCCACCGATGCTGCGCAGCGAAAACGCGCGGCTTTCGGGCTGGGTCTACGTCGACGCACGCGGGCGCGACCTCGTGTCGGTCGTTCGCGATCTGCAGGCGGTCGTTGCGCGCGAAGTCAAGCTGCCGCCCGGCTATTCGGTGTCGTGGTCGGGCCAGTTCGAGTACCTCGAGCGGGCGCGGGCGCGCCTCGTCTACGTCGTACCGTTCACGCTGCTCGTGATCTTCGTGCTGCTCTATCTCGCCTTCCGAAGGCTCGACGAGGCGCTCACCATCATGCTCGCCGTGCCGTTCGCGTTGGTCGGCGGCTACTGGCTCTTGTGGCTGCTCGGCTATTCGACGTCCGTCGCAACTGCGGTGGGATTCATCGCGCTCGCGGGCGTGGCCGCAGAATTCGGCGTGGTGATGCTGATCTACCTCCGCAATGCGTGGGAAGCGCGGCTCGCCGCCGGCGCGCCGGCAACCGAGGCGGAGTTGATCGACGCGATCGAGGAGGGTGCGGTGCTGCGCGTGCGGCCCAAAGCGATGACCGTCGCGGTGATCATGGCCGGCCTGCTGCCGATCATGGTGAGCCACGGCACCGGGTCGGAGGTGATGCAGCGGATTGCCGCGCCGATGGTCGGCGGGATGGTCACCGCGCCGCTCCTGTCGATGCTGGTGATTCCGGTCGCGTATCTGCTGCTGCGCCGGCGCGGACTCGCGCGAAAGGTAACGGCACGAGCGATTCCCGGAAAAACGGTCGCGGCGACGCCGTAACGTTCAGAACAGCTCTTCCTGCTCCGGCGGATGCGGCGGCTCGTGCTCGGGGACGGCGTCCGCCCCCATCGGCTCGGCCCGCTCGATCAGCAGCGCGTCGTCGTGGCGGACGTTGTTGACGCGCGGCGAGATGGGGTAATACGCCATCGCGTCGGAGGGATACGGCGCGATCAGGTCTGCGACGTCGGCATGCACGGGATCGAGCCAGCGGTCGTAATGTTCGGGTGAGACGATCATCGGCATCCGATCATGCACCGCTTCGAGCAGACTGTTCGCTGGCGTCGTGATGATCGCGCACGTGTCGAGCACTTCGCCCTCGGAGGAAAGCCAGCGCTCGTAGAGGCCGCCCATCGCGAAGAGCGAGCCGTCCTTCATGCCGATATGCAATGGCTGCTTGCGCGGCTGTCCGGCCGTCGACGCCCATTCGTAGAAGCCATCGGCGGGAAGAAGGCAGCGGTGGCGGCGGAACGGCATCGTGAACGACGGCTTGTCGGCGATCGTCTCGCCGCGCGCATTGATCATCCGGTTGCCGATCGACGGATCCTTCGCCCAGCGCGGCACGAGCCCCCAGCGCATCCGGACGAGCTCGCGCGTGCCCGTAGCGTTGACGCGCACGATGGGAACATCGGTCGTCGGCGCGATGTTGTACCGCGGATGGACATCGGGCGGATGCGCGAGGCCGAACGCCAGCGCGATCGTCGCGGGGTGGCTGTGCAGTTCGTACCGGCCGCACATCAGAAAGGCTCAGGCGTGCTGGCGACCGTCGCCCGGTTGCGCGGCGCTCGGCGTATCGGCTGTTTCGGGCGGCGCTTCGAGCAGGCGGCGCGCGGTCTTCGCGACTTGCAGCGTGTCCCAGTACGCATAGGCGCCGACGGCCGCCGCGCCGGCGATCGGCACCCAGCGGCTCGCCGCGGTTCCGGCGACCCGTTGCGTTACGCTGACGCCGATGCTCCTGAGCGCGCTCGCGAGCGCGCTTGCCGAGAGTTGCGCGACCACGGCGCGCTGCCCGGCGCGCACGACGACGTCGCGCAGCACGTGGCTCGCCATGTGGCGGAACAGGCAGTAGAGCATGTGCGTCTTCGTGAGCTCGGCGGTGCGGCCGTGGAGCGCGAAGATGTCGGCAACCATCTGGCGCTGCACCTTCCAGATCAGATACAGGTCCGGCAACACGGTCAACATTCCGAGCGGTCCCGGCGGCAGCGCGAGCGAGCCGGACAGCACCGCCGCCTTCTGCGCGGCTTCGCGCGCGAGCCGTTCGGCCTGCCGTGCGGCATCCGACACCGCGTGCGTGTGCGGCAGCGGAACGTCGGCGATCACGCGCTCGATCATCCCCGCCACGTCATTGGTCTCGCCGCTCGAACGCCGCGCGCCATCGCGCTCGCCGGCGGGAATGGGAAGCTGCGGTCGCGGATTATCCATGCGGGGTCGCGGCGACACCGCCGCTCGAATCGTCGATGCCCCGAGCTTAGCCGCGTGGGTCGGCGCTGTCGACCGCCGGTGCGAAGGGTTCGGGGAGGGATCGGTAAAATGACGGCAATGGGAGCAACGCCAACGCGCGTCTTCGGGTTCGCCGGCTGGTCCGGCAGCGGCAAGACGACGCTGATCGAACAGCTCATCCCGCGGCTCGTTGCGCGCGGGCTTCGGGTTTCGCTGATCAAGCATGCCCATCATTCGTTCGACATCGACCAGCCGGGCAAGGACTCGTATCGCCATCGGCACGCGGGATGCGGCGAAGTGCTGGTCACCTCGAACGCGCGGTGGGTGCTGATGCACGAGCTCCGGGGGAGCGCGGAGCTCACGCTCGACGCGGCGTTGGCTCACCTCTTGCCTTGCGATCTGGCGCTGGTTGAGGGCTTCAAGGCCGCGGCGATCCCGAAGCTCGAGGTGTGGCGGGCAGCAGTGGGGAAGCCGCTCCTCCACCCTGTCGATTCCCACATCGTGGCGATCGCCACCGACAGCCCGGAGGCGCTTCCCGCGTCCCGCGCACGCCTGCCGGTGCTGGCGCTGACCGACTATGACGCCGCCGCAACGTTCGTCGTCGCCCATGCAGCGCCGACGGTCGGTCAGGATTGACTTGAGGATACCCGGCGAGTAGTTTGAAACTAGGCGCAAGGTATGCTGCCCAACGGGCCATGGGGGCGGGCCGGCAGCGGGTGGCGTTGCGCGAGGGAAGCGGGAGGCAAGGCGCTGCGGCGCGTGTCTTCAGCGACGGCGGATACGATAATTCAAATGAAAGTTCAACGAGTTGCGTCGGTTATCTCGATTTTGCTTGCACTTGGGTTCGTAACTCGAGTGTGGGCGGCCGAGCCCGCCGACACCGCGGCGGGAAGCGGCTTCTATGGGGGCGTGTCCCTGCGCGATTCGACCGCCGAGGGCATCGGCTTGAATTTCGGTCCAGCCGCAGCTTCCGTGCTGAATCATTATCCGGTCGCTGCGTTCGACGATCCGACATCGTCGCGGAGCCTCGTGTTCGGCGGGTATCGTTGGCAGAAGGATCTCGCAGTCGAAGCATCGTTCAGCGCGCAGGACAAGTATGCATTGCGGCCGCTCGACAGCGCGCCGCTGCGGCGCGGTGTCGGCCTCACGTTCGGATCGACGGCGGGCGACGTGCAAAGCCGCACTTGGAACCTCGACGTTATCACGAGCTGGACGGTGTACAAGGCCGTGGCGCTCTACGGCCGCCTCGGCTACGCCCAGTCCGAGGCTCCGCCGCTGCCGGGCATCGCACCCGTAGCGATCTCGGCCTCGCGCGGCTTGCGCGACGGAATGAACTACGGCCTCGGCGTGCGCTACGACATGAATTCATCGCTCGGTCTGCGCGTCGAGTACAGCCGGTTCGGCCGCTTCGCCGGCGAACTGGGCACGAGTCTGCCCGAAACCGATCAGGTCACGTTCGGGCTGCAGCTCAGGTTCTGAAGCGTCGCGCGTTTGCGCCATGCTGTCGGGCCGCACCGGCGAAGAGCCGACGGCCCTGATCGACGTCGACGCAACCTTCCCGTGACCGCCGCTTCTCCATGCGCGACACCGTTACCGCCACGCTGACGCTCGTCTATCTCGCACGCTTGCGCGAATCCTTCGGCATCGCGACCGAGCGCATCGATATTCCGCCCGGCGTCGCGACGGTCGCTGCGCTCAAGGCGTGGCTCGCGGCGCGCGGAGGGGCGTGGGCGACCGAGCTCGCGCCGGGACGCGCAGTGCGCATTGCCGTCAATCACGAGCTCGCGCGGCCGCAAACGGCGATTCGCGCCGGCGACGAGATCGCGCTGTTTCCTCCGGTGACCGGCGGTTGACGATGGCCGTTCGCATCCAGACCGCCGACTTCGATGCCGGCGCCGAGCTCGCGGCGTTGCGCGCCGGCGATGCGCGCGTCGGCGCGGTGGCGGCATTCATCGGCACCGTACGCGACGTCAACGAGGCGGCGAGCGTGACGACGATGACGCTCGAGCACTATCCAGGGATGACGGAAAAGTCGCTCGCCGCGATCGTCGACGAGGCGAAGACCCGCTGGGACATCTACGACGCGCTCGTCATCCACCGCGTCGGCGAATTGAAGCCCGCCGATCAGATCGTGCTGGTCAGCGTGACGAGCGCGCATCGCGGCGAGGCCTTCGCCGCGTGCGAGTTCATCATCGATTATCTGAAGACCCGCGCGCCGTTCTGGAAGAAGGAACAGACGCCCGCGGGCGCGCGCTGGGTCGAGGCGCGAGCAGGCGACGACGAAGCCGCGGCGCGCTGGCAGGCGCCGGGAAAGAACGCGGTCTGAGCGCTGTTTCCGGCACCGCGTTGATCGGCATCGACTGGGGGACCACGTCCGCGCGGGCCTATCGGCTCGATGCGGCGGGCACCGTCCTCGCCGAACGTCAAGCGCCGCTCGGCATCCAGCAGGTCCGCGACGGCGCGTTTGCCGCGGCGTTCGGCGCATTGCAGGGCGACTGGGCGCAGGATCCCGCACCGCGGCTTGCGTGCGGAATGATCGGCAGCCGGCAGGGGTGGCAGGAAGCGCCCTACGTCGAATGCCCGGCGCCGCTCGACGCGCTGGCGGCGAAGCTCGTGCGCACGGCGGGCGACGCCCTCGCGATCGTGCCCGGCGTTTGCGACCGCGACGGGCAGGGCGTTCCGGACGTGATGCGCGGCGAGGAAACGCAGATCCTCGGTGCCCTTCCCGACGATGCTCCGGCAACGCTCGTCGTGCTGCCCGGAACGCACAGCAAGTGGGCGATCGCCGGCGGCGGCAGGATCGACGCGTTCGCGTCGTACATGACCGGCGAGATCTTCGCGGTGCTGAAAGAGCACAGCATTCTCGGCCGGATGATCCCGGCGCATGCGCAGGCATCGATCGACGAAGCGGCTTTCGCGCGCGGGGTGCGCTGCGCGTCGGCATCGGACGCTCCGCGCGGCGCGTTGCTGCATCAGCTGTTCGGCGCGCGGACGCTCGCGCTGTTCGATCGCCTCGCGGGCGGCGAGATCGCCGATTACCTCTCGGGCCTGCTGATCGGCAGCGAGATCGCCGCCGGGCGCGAATGGGCGGCGCGCCACGCCGTCGAACCGGATGCCGTCATTCTCGTCGGAGCGCCCGAGCTCTGCGCTCGTTACGCCGCTGCACTGCGGGAGGCGGGCGCGGACGCGACGACGGGTCGGCCCGACGCCGCGGCGCGCGGTCTGTGGCGGATCGCGCGGCGCGCCGGTATGTTGCGCTGAGCGCCTCGTCCACGTCGACGCGTTCGCGTTTCATTCCGGCCCGCTGCCGCGCTACACTGGCGGCCCGAAGGCGCTGGCACCGTGCGATTCGCCGCGGCTCCGCGCGCGGCCCAAAGAAAGCCTACCCTTGGCGGCTCCGAATTCCGGCACTCCGGCCATCGTCGCGCTGGGCGAACCGATGGTCGAGTTCAACCAGGCGCGCGCGGACGCGCCTGATCACTACCTGCGCGGTTTCGGCGGCGATACGTCGAACATGGCGATCGCGGCGGCGCGACTTCTCGCCGGGACCGGACGGGTGGGCTATGCGACCCGCGTCGGCGACGATGCATTCGGCCGGATGCTGCTCGAACTGTGGCGGCGCGAAGGCGTCGACACCCACGGCGTTGCCTCCGACCCGGCGGCGCCGACCGGCGTGTATTTCGTCACCCACGGCGCCCACGGACATGAATTCTCGTACTTGCGTGCGGGCTCCGCCGCGTCGCGGATGCGTCCCGAAACGCTGCCGCACGACGTGATCCGCGGCGCGCGCATTCTCCATGTCTCCGGAATCAGCCAGGCGATCAGCCCATCCGCGTGTGATGCAGTGTTCGCGGCGATCGAGGCGGCGGAGGCGGCGGGTGCACTCGTTTCCTACGATCCTAACCTGCGGCCGAAGCTCTGGCCGCTCGCCCGTGCGCGCGCCGTCATCATGGCGACTATCGCGCAGTGCGACTGGTTCCTGCCGAGTTACGACGAAGCGAAGACGTTGTCCGGTTACGACGATGCGGGCGGGATCATCGACTGGTGCCACGCGCTCGGTGCACCCGTCGTGGCGCTCAAGTGCGGGCCCGAGGGCGTCGTGGTGTCGGACGGGCACAAGTCCGAGCGGATCGCGGGTCATCGCGTGAATTGCGTCGACGCCACCGGCGCCGGCGACTGCTTTGACGGCGCGTTCGCCGCGCGCACGCTGGAAGGCGACTCGCCGTTCGACGCCGCTCGCTACGCGAACGCTGCGGCCGCACTCGCAACGACCGGATTTGGCGCGGTGGCGCCGCTGCCGCGCGATGCCGACGTGCGCCGGATGCTCGCGACCGCGCTGCAACCGTGAACGATCCGGCGGTCTTCGCCGGCGCGCTCGAAATGATTTTCAACGGCACGACGCGGCTGCATGCCGCGGCGAGGGCCGCTCCTCGCAAAATCAAGAGGATGCGTCGTCAACATCGCGTCAATGCTCGCATTTTTCGGCGGCCGGCAAAGGCGGCGTTGCGGAGCGCACGAAATCGCTGGCAATTGCCTGCGCTCAAGATAAAATCCGCGTCAACGCTGTCGCGCCGAGCTGGGTGGCCACATCGCTGACGCAGGCGTTGCAGGACGATCACGAGCGCAGCGCGGCGCCTCTCGCGCGCCCGCCGCTTGGACGCTGGGGGGAAGCGGACGATTTCGCGGGAACGGTCGTATTTCTTTGCTCGCCCGCGGCAGAATTCGTAACGGGCGCGGTGATCCCGTGGACGGGGGTTATCCGGTCGCGTGATGGAGGAGGAACAGATGCGCGTCACACCGACGGCGAAGACTGTGCGTCAGACACCGCTGCCGAGAATGGAACGGCCCACGCCGATCGAACAGGCGGTGCGTCATCTCGAGGCGGGCGAGTGGAAAGCCGCGCACGCGCTGGTGCAGAAGGACGCCACGGCGCAGGGCTGCTGGGCGCACGGGATCGTCCACTTGATCGAAGGCGATCTCGAAAACGCAAAATACTGGTACCGCCGCGCGCACCGTCCGTTGCCGCACGGCAACACCGCGGTGGCCGAAATCGCCGCGTTGAAAGCGTCGCTCAAAGAGTGAGCGCGCCGCGCCTGCACGTGGCGCACGGCATCCAGCGCGAGATCGCGGTTGCGGCGATTCCCGACGACGAGCGCGTCTGGGTGCCGCAGGCGCCGGACGTATCGTTCCGTCCGCTGCTGCTCAACACGGTCGCTGGCGGCTGGTGCAATCTGCTGCGTGTGCGCAGGTCCGGCGTGCTCCACCGTCACCGCCATCCGATGCTGGTGACGGGTTACGTGATCAAGGGGCGCTGGAAATATCTCGAGCATGACTGGACCGCCAGCGAAGGGAGCTTCGTTTACGAGCCGCCGGGTGAAATCCACACGCTGACCGTGCCGCCCGACTGCCCGGAGATGATCACGTTCTTCAACATCAGCGGTGCGATGATCTACCTCGACGAAGCGGGCCGCACGATCGGCTACGAGGACGTCTGGACCAAGATCGAGATGTGCCGCAAGCACTACACGGACGTCGGGCTCGGCGCGGCTTTCGTTGACCAGTTCGTGCGCTGATCCAATCCACGCTTGCTGCCCGCCGTGCCACGTCCCGCGGATCCGCAAGTGTGGGCGCGCGCGAGTCTCGCCGCCTGCCTGACCTTGCGAGCCTCAGCGCGAGTCCTTATACTCGGCCGCACGGAGATGGCATTCCTCCCGCAGGGAACTCCGGTTCCCCAACCGCCGCAAGGCTGATGATGCCTACAGCGTAACACCGTGTTCGCGGTGACACTGTGGGTATCTCCTTTTCGAGACCTCCCGCTGTCGTCGTGTGTTCAATACGCGCCGCACTTCGCGCGATGACGGAGGCCATTCATGCCTTGGAGCGGATTTCTTGCCGTAGGCGGCGGTGCAGCGATCGGAGCATGGTTGCGCTGGGGGTTCGGCATCGTCCTCAACCCGGTGTTTCCCACACTGCCGTTGGGCACGCTGGCAGCCAATCTGCTGGGCGGCCTGCTGATGGGTGTCGCGATGGAAGTGCTTACGCGACATGCCGTGCTCTCGCCGGAAGTGCGGCTGCTCATAACGACAGGCTTCCTCGGTGGCCTCACGACGTTCTCGACATTCTCGGCCGAAGTAGTCACGCTGCTCGCGCGCAAGGAATTGCTGTGGAGCGCAATCGTCATCGGCAGCCACGTCGTGGGCTCGGTGGTGCTGACCATCGCGGGCCTGCTCCTCGCTCGCGCGCTTTACGCATGGGGAACGTCATGAACGGTACGCTGCTGCGTTTCTACGTCCACGAGAATCGCCTCCATCGCCATCTCGCGCTCTACGAGTGGCTGCTCGAGCAGGCGAAGAAGCAGGGGATCCGGGGCGGATCGGCGTTTCGCGCGATCGCCGGCTTTGGCCGGCACGGGATTCTGCACGAGGAGCATTTCTTCGAGCTCGCGGCCGAGATGACGGTGGTCGTGGAGTTCCTGGTTACCGCGGAAGAGGCTGAACGGCTGATCGGCTTCTTGCGCAACGAGCGCGTGAGCATCTTCTATGCGCGCGTGGCGGCGGAGTTCGGTGCAATCGAAGGCGATCGCTGAAGGGCGATGCGACGTGACTGCGCACGGGCCCCGCAAGCTTCCGAGGCGAATTTGAACCCGGTACACTGACCCACTGACACGTCTCTGGAGAGTCCCCATGCCTCGCGCCATTCGCATTCACGCCAACGGTGGTCCCGAAGTGCTGCAGTGGGAGGAGGTCGCGGTCGGCGATCCCGGTCCCGGAGAGGCGCGCGTGCGGCACACCGCCGTCGGCGTCAACTACATCGATACCTACCATCGCAGCGGGCTCTACAAGCTTCAGCTGCCGACGGGCCTCGGCAGCGAAGGTGCGGGTATCGTCGAAGCGGTGGGCGCGGGGGTGGGCTGGGTGAAGCCCGGCGATCGCGTCGCCTACTGCGGCGGACCGCTCGGTGCCTACAGCGAATCGCGCGTGATGCCCGCCGAACGCCTCGTGCAACTGCCCGATGGCATTTCCGATCGCGCGGCAGCGACGCTGATGCTGAAGGGGCTGACGGTGCAGTACCTGTTCCGTCAGACCTACAAGCTCAAGGCCGGCGACACGATCCTGTTCCATGCGGCGGCCGGTGGCGTCGGGCTGATCGCCTGCCAGTGGGCGCGTGCGCTCGGCGTCACGATGATCGGCACCGTCGGCTCGGACGAAAAGGCTGCGCTTGCGACGGCGAACGGCTGCACGCACACGATCGTCTACACGCGCGAGAATTTCGTCGAGCGCGTCAAGGCGCTCACCGGCGGCAAAGGCGTCCCGGTCGTCTACGACGGCGTCGGCAAGGACACGTTCCCTGCGTCGCTCGATTGCGTGTGGCCGCGCGGGCTCTGGGTGAGCTTTGGCAATTCGTCGGGCGCAGTTCCCAATTTCGACATCCTGCTCTTGTCGCAAAAGGGCTCGCTCTATGCCACCCGTCCGACGCTGTTCACTTATGCGGCGAAACGCGAGGACCTGACCGCGATGGCGGGCGAGCTGTTCGATCTCGTGAAATCCGGCAAGATCGTGAGCGAGCCGCGACAGACATTCGCGCTCAAGGACGCTGCGGCCGCGCATCGCGCGCTCGAATCGCGGGGAACGACCGGCGCGACGGTGTTGCTGCCTTAGCGCGACCCGTTTAGCAGCCCGCGCGCCGCCGGCAGCAGCTCCGCCGCGGTGAGGCCCAACGGCCCGTAGCCCGCGGCGACACAGGCATCGGCGGCAGCGCCATGCAGGCACACGGCGAGCCGCAGCGCGGTCTTCGCGTCGATGCCCTGCGCGAGGAACGCACCCGCGAACCCGCTCAAGACGTCGCCGGTCCCGGCGGTCGACAGACCGGGATTGCCGGTCGCGTTGATATCGAAGCTGCCGTCGGAATGCGCGAGCACGCTGCCCGCGCCCTTGACGACGACCGATGCGTTGAGTTTCGTCGAAAGCTCCTGCGCGGCACCGAGACGATCGGCCTGCACAGCGGCGATCGATGTCGCGAGGAGCCGCGCAGCTTCGGCAGGATGCGGCGTTGCGAGCGTCGGGGCCGCACGTGTCGCGACGGCGCTGGCGAGCGCAGGATCGGTGGCGATCAGATTCAGCGCATCGGCATCGAGCACGAGTGGCGCGGATTCGGCGAGCACACGCGCGACGAGCGCTTTTGCAGTCTCGTCCGTGCCGAGTCCGGGCCCGCAGACGAGCGCATCGGCGCCGGCGCCGACCACGCGCGCAGCAGCGCGCAGCATCAGTTCCGGCTGGCCCCAGTCGACGGCCGGAAAGTCGGTAGCGGCGAATCCCACCCAGACCTTGCCCGCGCCTGCGTGGAGCGCGGCACGGCCGGCGAGCAACGGCGCGCCGGTCATGCCGGCAGCACCGCCGACGATCGCGAGCGTGCCAAACGTGCCTTTGTGCACGTTGCGTGCGCGCCGCCGCAGCACGTCCGGCAGAGTCCCGGCCAGCACACTCCAGTCGAGCCGGTGGCCCGGCGCCGGTGCGATCGTCTCGGGATCGAGGCCGAGCGGATGAACCGACAGCGTGCCGCAGCAGTCGACGCCGTCGCCGGTCAGCAGACCCGGTTTCAGCGCGATGAATGTTGCGGTGGCGCTCGCGCGGATCACCGGGCGAAACGCCACGCCAGTCTCGGCATCGAGGCCGCTCGGCACGTCGAGCGCGAGAATCGGCGCGCCTGCAACATTCGCCTGATCGACCAGCACCGCGTAGTCGGCAGCCAGCGCGCGCTTGAGGCCAATGCCGAACAGGCCATCGATGATCAGCACGCCTTGCCAGCCAGAGGGAATCGCGGAGTGCGTCGTGCCGCCCGCCGCGATGAACGCACGGTACGCGGCAGCGGCGTCCGGCGGAAGCTTCGCAGGATCGGCGTGAAAGACGACGGTCGTGTCGAAAAACCACTGCCGCAGCCAGCGTGCGACGACCAACGCATCGCCGCCGTTGTTTCCGGGTCCGGCGAGAATCAGGACCTTGCCGCCGCGATCACCGGCAATCGCCCGTGCGGCCTCCGCGGCCGCGAGCCCGGCGCGCTCCATCAACGGCTGCGCCCGCGCGGATTCCTCGATGGCGCGCAGATCGGTGGTGCGATAGACGGGCGCGAGCGCGGGCGGGACGGCCATCCGGCGAATTATAGGCGGTCGAAGGCCACCGTCCTGCGCCGCTGCGCGCCAAATGGACAAACCCACGGCGGCGCCGCTACACTAGCCAGCCGATACTGCCGGCGGGTTCCCGTAGAGGTCCAGCGCCCGGCAGCGACATTCGTGCCTTTCCACGACTACCACCCGCAAAGCGCCTGGCAACGGGCTGATCCAAGGAGGAAATCCATGAAACTGCTGTCCAAAGCCGGCTTCGCGATCCTCGCCGCCGCGTTCGCACTGACCGCGCATGCGCAGGAGCTCGCCGGCACGTTGAAGAAGATCAAGGACACCGGCGCCATCACGATCGGTTATCGCGAGTCGTCGATCCCGTTCAGCTATCTCGATGACAAGCAGCAGCCGATCGGCTATGCGATGGACCTCTGCATGAAGGTCGTCGACGCCGTCAAGGCCGAGCTCAAGATGCCGAACCTCAAGGTCAACCTGCAGCCGGTCACCTCGGGCAACCGTATTCCGCAGCTGCAGGCCGGCAACATCGACATGGAGTGCGGATCGACGACCAATAGCGTCGACCGGCAGAAGCAGGTGTCGTTCGGTCCCACGTATTTCGTCATCAATGTAACCGCGGCCGTGAAGAAGAATTCGGGGATCAAGACGCTCGCCGACTTGAACGGCAAGACGATCTCGACGACGTCGGGAACGACCTCGGTGCCGCTGCTCAAGAAATACGACAAGACGGCCAACGTCGAGATCAAGGAAATCTACGGCAAGGATCACGCCGAGTCGTTCCTGCTCCTCTCGCAGGACCGCGTCTCCGCGTTCGTCATGGACGACATCCTGCTCGCCGGCCAGATCGCGAATTCCGACAAGCCCGGCGATTACATGATCCTTTCCGGCGAATCGCTGCGCACCGAGCCCTACAGCATGATGCTGCGCAAGGACGATCCGCAGTTCAAGGCGCTCGTCGACAAGACGGTCGGCAACGTGATGAAGTCGGGCGAGATCGACAAGATCTACGCCAAGTGGTTCACGAGCCCGATTCCGCCAAAGGGTGTCAACATGAATTTCCCGGAAACGCCGGCGATCAAGGACGCGTTCAAGAACCCGAACGACAAGGGCGTTTCGTAAGGGGCCGGCTCGCATCGTTCGGTGAAGGCCCGCGGGGCCGGACAGCGGAACACCGCATCCGGCCCTTTGATTTTCCGGGCGCGCGCAGCAGCGCCGAGCGCAACCGCACGGGGGAACGGATACTGTGAAATTCAATCTGGACTGGGGCGTCTTCTTCCAGGAGATACCGGGCGGGGGGGAAACCTACTTCGACCTGATGCTTTCCGGTATCGCGTGGACGCTCGGGGTCTCCGCGTGCGCATGGGTGATCGCACTCGTTGTCGGGTCGGTCGTCGGCACTATCCGCACGACGCAGCAGCCATGGCTCGTCCGGATCGGCAATGCGTGGGTCGAGCTGTTCCGCAACGTTCCGCTGCTGGTCCAGATGTTCCTCTGGTATTTCGTGATTCCGGAGTTCATTCCGCCGCTCAAGGCCTGGATCATCAGGACCGACCCCGCCAACGCCCAGTTTGTCGCCGCGGTGTTGTGTCTCGGCCTTTTTACTTCCGCCCGCGTCGCCGAGCAGGTGCGCGCCGGCATCCAGTCGCTGCCGCGCGGCCAGCGCTATGCGGGCATGGCGCTCGGGCTCAGCCAGACGCAGGTCTATCGCTTCGTTCTGCTGCCGATGGCGTTCCGGATCGTGATTCCACCGCTCACCAGCGAGACGATGAACCTGATCAAGAATTCGTCGATCGCGCTGACGATCGGGCTCGCGGAATTGACGTTCCGCTCGCGCGAGATGGGTGAATACACGTTCCGCTTTTTCGAGGCGTTTTCTGCGGCGACGCTGATCTACATCGTGATCGCGATGACGGCGAATCGCGTGATGGCGTTCATCGAAAAACGCGTCGCCGTGCCCGGCTACATCGCCGGCGGCAAGTAGGACGACGCCATGACGCTCGACTTCGACGTCGTCGCGCGCTCGCTGCCGTACCTGTGGAAGGGGTTCCTGTACACGGTGCAGCTCACCGCGGTCGCGTCGCTGGGCGGACTCTTCTTCGGCACGCTGCTCGCACTCGCGCGGCTGTCGCCGATCAAGCCGCTGGCCTACGTCGCCGCCGGCTACGTGAACCTGATGCGGTCGATTCCGCTGGTGCTCGTGCTGTTCTGGTTCTTCTTCCTGATGCCGCAGGTGCTCCAGATCATCACCGGGGGCGAGCGCCCGCCGCAGATCGGCGCCGAGCGCACGGCGATCATCACGTTCATCATGTTCGAGGCGGCGTATTTCTGCGAGATCATGCGCGCCGGCATCCAGTCGATTGCGCGCGGTCAGGTGTATTCCGCCTACGCGCTCGGCCTCACCTACGCGCAGTCGATGTGGCTCATCGTGCTGCCGCAGGCGTTCCGCAACATGATTCCCGTGCTCCTCACGCAGACGATCATCCTGTTCCAGGACACGTCGCTCGTCTACGTGATCTCGGCCACCGACTTCACCGGCGCGGCGTCGAAGATCGCCCAGCGCGATGGCCGGCTGGTGGAGATGTACCTGTTCGTCGCGCTGGTGTACTTCGTGCTGTGCTATACACTTTCGTACGCCGTGAAGCTGCTGCAGAAAAAGATTGCCGTCATCCGCTGAGGATCCCGCCATGCCCATGATCGCCATCGACAACATCTCGAAGTGGTACGGGCAGTTCCAGGTGCTGACCGACTGCACGACCAAGGTCGAGAAGGGCGAGGTCATCGTTGTCTGCGGTCCGTCCGGCTCGGGCAAGTCGACGCTGATCAAGTGCGTCAACGCGCTGGAGCCGTTCCAGAAGGGGCAGATTTCGGTCGACGGCGTGCCGGTCCACGATCCGAAGACGAACCTGCCCAAGCTTCGCGCGCGCGTGGGGATGGTGTTCCAGCACTTCGAGCTGTTCCCGCACCTGTCGATCACCGAGAACCTCACGCTCGCCCAGATCAAGGTGCTGAACCGCAGCCAGAACGAGGCGCGCGAGCGGGGATTGAAGCTCCTCGACCGCGTCGGCCTCAATGCGCAGAAGGACAAGTTCCCGGGCCAGCTCTCGGGCGGCCAGCAGCAGCGCGTCGCGATCGCGCGCGCGCTGTCGATGGATCCCATCTGCATGCTGTTCGACGAGCCGACCTCCGCGCTCGATCCGGAGATGATCAACGAGGTGCTCGACGTGATGGTGCTGCTCGCGAAGGAAGGGATGACGATGATGGTTGTCACCCACGAGATGGGCTTCGCCCGCAAGGTCGCGAACCGCGTGATCTTCATGGACCAGGGACGAATCGTCGAGGACGCGAGCAAGGACGATTTCTTCGGCCAGCCGCGCTCCGAGCGCGCGCAGCAATTCCTCGCAAAGATCCTCCACCACTGAACACAGAGTCGAGGTGCACGGCGCCGCCGCGCGGCGCCGAGCTGCACCTCGTTTTACATGCGTATAGAGGCGGACCTCAAGCTCGACTTCAAGGACGTGCTGATCCGTCCGAAGCGCTCGACGCTCACCACGCGCTCCGACGTCGACATCTCGCGCGAGTACACGTTCCTGCACACGGGCACGAAATACGCGGGGATCCCGATCGTCGCCTCGAACATGGACACGACGGGCACCTTCGAGATCGCCCGCGCGCTCGATCCGTTCAAGCTCTCAACCGCGTTGCACAAGTATTACGCGGTCGACGACTATGTCGCCTTCTTCGCGGCGCTGGAGAGGAAGAGCGCGGCGTTCTATTCGCTGGGGATCGCCGTTGCCGACGAGGAAAAGTTCGAGAAGGTGGCGCAGGGGGCCGCGACGGGAGGGGAGCCTTCGATCCGCTACGTCTGCATCGACGTCGCCAACGGCTATACGGAGAGCTTCGTCCGCTTCGTCAAGAAGTTCCGCGAGCGGCATCCCGAGCTCGTGATCATGGCGGGCAACGTCGTCACCGGCGAGATGACCGAGGAGCTGATCCTGTCGGGTGCCGACATCGTGAAAGTCGGGATCGGTCCGGGCTCGGTGTGCACGACGCGCAAGATGACCGGCGTCGGCTATCCGCAGCTCTCCGCGATCATCGAATGCGCGGACGCCGCGCACGGCCTCGAAGGCCACATCTGCGCCGACGGCGGCTGCGCGACGGTGGGCGACATCGCCAAGGCCTTCGGCGGTGGCGCGGATTTCGTCATGCTGGGCGGCATGTTCGCCGGGCACGAGGAATCGGGCGGCGACACGGTCCTGCGCGACGGGCAGAAGTTCCGGCGCTTCTACGGGATGAGCAGCAAGGCGGCGATGGAACGCTACGCGGGCGGCGTCGCCAAGTACCGTGCGGCCGAGGGCACCGAGGTGCTCGTGCCGTGGCGCGGCGCGGTCGCCGACACGGTCCAGGAGATCCTCGGCGGCGTGCGCTCCGCGTGCACGTATGTCGGCGCGCGGCGGCTGCGCGAATTCTCGAAACGGACGACGTTCGTGCGCGTGACGCAGCCGGCGAACGAGGTGTTCGGCAGGAGCTGACTTCGTCATCGGCCGGAGGACGGCGGTGAACCGCGTATAATCGCGCTTTACGTCCCCCGTGTCGGGCATGCCGCACCTCTTCACGCTGCGTGGGCGCAACGCGCTCTCGCCGTTTCGCATCACCAAGCTTAAAGCCGCCATCACGGCGGCCCGTCCCGGCCACCTGATCGAGCGCATCGGCGCAGCGTACTGGCATTTCGTCCTGGTCGAGCGCGATTTGACCTCACCCGAGCGGGCAACGCTCGCGCGCCTGCTGACCTACGGTCCGTACGACGAAGCGGCGAATGACGACGGCGCGTTCATGCTCGTCGTGCCGCGGCCCGGTACCATTTCCCCGTGGTCGTCGAAGGCGACCGACATCGCGCGCAACTGCGGGCTCGCGTCGGTCAAGCGCATCGAGCGCGGCGTCGGTTACCGGATCGCCACACGCGGAGGATCAGCACTCACCGACAGCGAGCGCACGGCACTGCTGCCGCTGCTGCACGACCGGATGACCGAAGCGGTGTTCGGGTCACTCGACGATGCGCGCCTGCTGTTCTCGCATTTCGCGCCCAAGCCGCTGACGACGATTCCGCTCCTCGCCCAGGGGCGCGCGGCGATCGAGTGCGCCAACGCCGAGCTGGGCCTCGCGCTCGCTTCGGACGAGATCGACTACCTCGACGCGAATTTCCGTCGCGTCGGCCGCGATCCCACCGACGTCGAGCTGATGATGTTCGCGCAGGCCAATTCCGAGCACTGCCGGCACAAGATCTTCAACGCGAGCTGGGTCGTCGACGGCGTCTTGCAGGACAAGAGCCTGTTCGCGATGATCCGCCATACCCACGCGGCGAGCCCGCAGGGAACGATCGTCGCCTATGCCGACAACGCGGCCGTCATCGAAGGCGCGACGGTGCGCCGCTTCTATCCGGACGGCGCCGGCCATTACGGTGCGCACGACGAGCCCACGCAGATCCTGATGAAGGTCGAAACGCACAATCACCCGACGGCGATCGCGCCGTTTCCGGGCGCGGCGACGGGCTCGGGTGGCGAGATTCGCGACGAGGGTGCGACGGGGATCGGCGCAAAGCCGAAGGCGGGGCTCACCGGATTCACCGTTTCGCACCTGCGCCTGCCGTCGTTGCCGCAGCCGTGGGAGGTTCCCTACGGCAAGCCGGATCGAATCGCGTCCGCCCTCGACATCATGCTCGAAGGTCCTATCGGCGGCGCGTCGTTCAACAACGAGTTCGGACGGCCGAACATCCTCGGTTACTTCCGCACGTTCGAGCAGACGGTCGACGGAGACGTGCGCGGTTATCACAAGCCGATCATGATCGCCGGCGGCGTGGGCAACATTGCTGCTGCCCATGTCTACAAGGCATCGATTCCTGCTGGTGCACTGCTGATCCAGCTCGGCGGTCCGGGGATGCTGATCGGGATGGGCGGCGGCGCCGCGTCGTCGATGGCCACCGGGGCCAACACCGCCGATCTCGATTTCGATTCGGTTCAGCGCGGCAACGCCGAAATCCAGCGGAGGGCGCAGGAGGTGATCGACCGCTGCTGGCAGCTTCGCGACGCAAATCCGATCCTGTCGATCCACGACGTGGGCGCCGGCGGATTGTCGAACGCGCTCCCCGAGCTCGTCCACGGCGGCGATGCGGGAGCGAAGCTCGATCTGCGCGCGATACCGTCCGAAGAGCCGGGGATGGCGCCGCGCGAGATCTGGTGCAACGAAGCGCAGGAGCGCTACGTGCTCGCGATTCGCGCCGACGATCTGCCGCGGTTGCGAGCGATCTGCGAGCGGGAGCGGTGCCCCTTCGCCGTCGTCGGCAAGGCGACGAACGGGAACGAGCTCATCGTCGCTGATCCGCATTTCCGCAACACGCCCGTCGACATGAGCCTCGACGTTCTGCTGGGCAAGCCACCGCGGATGACGCGCGATGTCACCCAGCGCAAGCGGCAGCTCCGGCCGCTCGATCTTTCGGGCGTGATCGTGAAGGACGCCGCCTACCGCGTGCTGCAGTTCCCCGCCGTCGCCGACAAGACGTTCCTCGTCACGATCGGCGATCGCACCGTCGGCGGCCTGTGCGCCCGCGATCCGATGGTCGGCCCGTGGCAGGTTCCGGTTGCCGATGTCGCCGTCACGCTGATGGATTTCGATGGCTACGCGGGCGAGGCGATGGCGATGGGCGAGCGCACGCCGCTCGCGTTGATCGACGCGCCGGCGTCGGGCCGGATGGCGATCGCCGAAGCCATCACCAATATCGCCGCCGCGGGGATTGCACGGCTTGCGGACGTCAAGCTCTCCGCGAACTGGATGGCGCCGGCCGGGCATCCCGGCGAGGATGCCGCGCTCTACGACACGGTGCGCGCCGTCGCGATGGAGCTCTGTCCTGCGCTTGGCATCAGCATTCCGGTCGGCAAGGATTCGATGTCGATGCGCACGACATGGAGCGAGGACGGCACCGCCAAGGCCGTGACCGCCCCGCTGTCGCTGATCGTGTCGGCGTTCGCGCCGCTCGCCGATGCGCGGCGGGCGCTGACGCCGCTACTCGACCGCGACGCCGACGCCACGACGCTCGTGTGGATCGAACTCGCGGCGGGCGCGCGGCGGCTCGGCGGATCCGCGCTCGCGCAGGTTTACGGCCAGCTCGGGGACACGTGCCCGGACCTCGACCACCCGGAGCCGCTCGCGGCGTTCTTCGCAACGATCCAGGCATTGCATCGCGACGATTTGCTGCTCGCGTATCACGATGTTGCCGACGGCGGGCTCTTCGCTGCGCTCGGGGAAATGGCGTTCGCGTCGCGCTGCGGGCTCGACGTCGCGCTTCCTGACGGCGAAGCGCTCCCCACGCTGTTCGCCGAAGAGCTCGGCGCGGTCGTGCAGGTGCGCACGGCGGACCTTCCCGCCGTCCTGCAACGGCTGCGGGCGGCGGGGCTTGCGTTCAACGCAATCGGCCGACCGGTGCCCGGGGACAGGATCCGCATCGCCCAGCGCAACGCCGTGGTGCTCGACGAATCCCGTGTCGACCTCCATCGCGCATGGTCGGCAACGACGCACGCGCTGCAGCGGCTGCGCGACAATCCGGAGGCGGCCGACCAGGAATTCGAGCGCATTGTCGATGCCGCGGATCCGGGCCTGGGGCCGGCGCTCACTTTCGATCCCGCCGAAGACGTCGCCGCGCCTTACATTGCGAAAGGCGCGCGGCCGGCGCTCGCGATCCTGCGCGAGCAGGGCGTCAACGGCCAGGTCGAGATGGCCGCCGCATTCGACCGCGCCGGCTTCGTCGTCCACGACGTGCACATGAGCGACATTCTCGCCGGACGCCGCACGCTCGGTGAGTTCAGGGGCTTCGTCGCCTGCGGCGGGTTCTCGTACGGCGACGTCCTGGGCGCGGGCGAGGGGTGGGCGAAGTCGATCCTGTTCAACGCCCGCGCCCGCGATGAGTTCTCGGCGTTCTTCGCACGCGACGACGTGTTCGCGCTCGGCGTGTGCAACGGCTGCCAGATGATGAGCAATCTGCACGAGCTGATTCCGGGAACGGAGCACTGGCCGCATTTCGTGCGCAACCGCTCCGAACAGTTCGAAGCCCGCTTCGTCCTGCTCGAGGTGCAGCGTTCGGCGTCGCTGTTGTTTCGCGGCATGGAAGGAAGTCGCATTCCGGTCGCGACGGCGCACGGCGAGGGCTATGCCGAGTTCGCCAGTGCGGCGCAGCTCGCCGCGGCGCAACGCCACGTGGCCTTGCGCTTCGTCGACAATGCCGGCCGGCCGACGGAGCGCTATCCGTACAATGCGAACGGATCGCCGGAGGGCATCACCGGCCTCACGACAGCCGACGGCCGGTTCACGATCCTGATGCCGCATCCCGAGCGGGCGTTCCGTACCGTTCAGATGTCGTGGCACCCGCGGGAATGGGGCGAGGATTCACCGTGGATGCGGATGTTCCGCAATGCGCGCGTGTGGCTCGGTTGAAACGGCGGCTGGCCAGGAGCGGAGGAGCGCAATGACGCTGACTGTGTATGCCATCGATGGTGTGACGCCGGTGGTCGATCCGACCGCCTACGTCCACCCGTCGGCCGTCCTGATCGGCGATGTCATCGTCGGTGCGGGGTGCTACATCGGCCCGCTCGCGTCGCTGCGCGGCGATTTCGGTCGACTCGAAATCCGCGCCGGCGCCAACATCCAGGATACGTGCGTGCTGCACGCGTTCCCCGGCCATGCGACCGTCGTCGAGGAGGGCGGGCACATCGGCCACGGCGCGGTGCTGCACGGTTGCACGATTCAGCGCAACGCGCTCGTCGGAATGAACGCCGTCGTCAACGACAACGCAGTCATCGGCGAATCGGCGATCGTCGCCGCGATGGCGTTCGTCAAGGCGGGAATGGTCGTCCCGCCGCGAACGCTCGTCTCCGGCGTACCGGCGAAGGTGCTGCGCGCGCTGACCGACCTCGAGCTCGCGTGGAAGGTCGAGGGCACGCAGAGCTACCACGAACTGACGCGCCGTTCGCTCGCGACGATGCGCGCCACCGCGCCGCTGCCCGCACCCGAACCGGACCGCAAGAGCCTCGACCTGCCGGAGATGCTGCCGCTTGCGGCGCTGAAGGCGAAACAGCGCTGAAAGACGCCGTCGCAGGGGCCGTTCTCGCCGCGTCGATCGAAATCGCGCGTCTAGAACCCGACTGCTTGCCCGTCGCGCCGCAGGTCCGATGCGCCGAGGTAGCCGGTCTCGGTTCGGACGATGAACTGGCCGGCGCCGAAATCCATGTACGAATCCGCGACCGATTTCAGGTCGTGCCCCAGCGCGACGAGCCCGGCGCGCAACTCCGGCGCAGCCCTGCTTTCGAGGTCGATCGACAGTCCCCCGTTGCACTTCCAGCGCGGCGCGTCGAGCACTGCCTGCGGGTTCATCCCGAACGTCAGCAGTCGCACGAGCGTCTGCACGTGGCCCGGCGGCTGGATCGGGCCGCCCATGACGCCGAACGCCGCGAGCGGCGCGCCGTCTTGCGTGAGGAATCCGGGAATGATCGTGTGAAACGGCCGCTTGCCGCCACCGATTTCGTTGGGATGGCCGGGGACGAGCGAGAACCCCGCGCCCCGATTCTGCAGGCTGATGCCCGTGCCCGGAACGACGACGCCGGAGCCGAAGCCCATGTAGTTCGACTGGATCAGCGACACGATCATGCCGGTCTCGTCGGCGGCGCAGAGATATACCGTGCCTCCTTTCGGCGGTTCGCCCGGGCCGAAGTCCTGCGCGCGGTTCGGGTCGATCAGGCGCGCGCGCGACGCGAGATAATCGGCGTCGAGCAACGCGGCGGTGGTCACCTCCATCGTGCGCGGATCGCTAACGTAACGATGCGCGTCGGCGAAGGCGAGCTTCATCGCCTCGATCTGGAGATGCTGGCAGGCGGGCGAATCGGGCGGCAACGCCGCGAGGTCGAACGAACGCAGGATGCCGAGCGCCATCTGCGCGGCGATGCCCTGACCGTTGGGCGGGATTTCGTGGACGGTCGCGCCGCCATAATCGAGCGCGAGAGGCGTGACCCAGTCGAGCGTGTGCGCGGCGAAATCGGCAAGCGTATGCAGCGCGCCGTGCGCGTTGGCGTCGGCGACCATTGCTGCTGCGAGGTCGCCGCGGTAGAACGCGTTGCCGTGCGTCGCCGCGATCTTTTCCATCGACGCTGCCATTGCGGGACACGCGAACCGCTCGCCGACCTGCGGAGCGCGACCGCGAGGCAGAAAATGTTCGGCGAAGCCCAGGTCATGCGGCAGCACCGTCGCCGCGAGCGACCATTTTTCGGCGACGACGGGAGACACGGCGAACCCGTCGCGCGCATAGCGGATCGCCGGGACGAAGAGGTCGCCGAACGGCAGCGCACCGTAGCGTTGCGAGAGCGCCGCCCAACCCGAAACTGCGCCCGGGATCGTCACGGCTTCCCAACTGCGTTCCGGAATTCCGCGCCTGCCGGCGTAGCGCGCCGGATTCACCGCCGCCGGAGCGCGGCCCGACGCGTTGAGCCCGGCCAGGCCCCGTCCGTCCCAGACGATCGCGAAAAGATCGCTGCCGAGACCGTTGCTGCACGGCTCGACGATCGTGAGCGCAATGGCGGTGGCGAGCGCCGCGTCGACCGCGTTGCCGCCGCGCTGGAGCATCGCGATGCCCGCCTGCGCGGCGAGCGGCTGCGATGTCGCAACGACGTTGCCGGCGAGAACGGGTTGCCGCCGCGACGGATAAGGAAGGCGCCAGTCGAAACGGATCATCGGCGAGACTTCATGTGTATTCCTCTTCGGCGAACGCCTGGTCGCGCGTCTTGCGGAACGCCGGCGCGATGATCAGCAACAGGAGCAGCGCCGCCATCGTCAGCATTGCGGCGGACAGCGGGCGCGTTACGAAGACGGTCGGGTCGCCGCGCGAGAGCAGCAGCGCGCGGCGCAGGTTCTCCTCCATCATCGGGCCGAGGACGAAGCCGAGCAGCAGCGGCGCCGGTTCGCATTCCAGCTTCATGAAGATGACGCCCAGGAACCCGAAGATCGCCGTCTGCGTGACGTCGAAGCTCGTGTTGTTGATCGAATAGACGCCGATGCCGCAGAACAGCAGGATTGCCGGATAGAGAAGACGGTAGGGCACCTGCAGCAGCTTGATCCACATGCCGATCAGCGGCAGATTGAGGACCACGAGCATCAGGTTGCCGACCCACATCGACGCGATGAGGCCCCAGAACAGCGTCGGGTTCGACGTCATCACCTGCGGGCCCGGCTGGATGTTGTGGATGGTCATGGCGCCGACCATCAATGCCATCACCGCGTTTTCGGGAATGCCGAGCGTCAGCAACGGAATGAACGACGTCTGCGCGCCGGCGTTGTTCGCCGACTCCGGTCCCGCCACGCCCTGGATTGCGCCTTTGCCGAACTGTGACGGGTCCTTCGAGACCTTCTTTTCGAGCGCGTAGGAAGCGAAGGACGCGAGCAGCGCGCCGCCGCCGGGAAGGAGACCCAGGACCGAGCCCAACGCGGTGCCGCGCAGCGAGGCGGGCCAGGCGAGCTTGAACTGCGCCTTCGTCGGCCACAAGCCGCGGACCTTGCTGGTGATGAGCTCTCGCTTTTCGGTGATCTCCAGGTTGCTGATGATCTCCGCGAATCCGAACAGTCCCATCGCGACGCTGACCACACCGATGCCGTCGGTGAGCTCGGGAATGCCGAAGGCGAAGCGCGCGACGCCCGAGTTGACATCGGTGCCGACGATCCCCAGGAGCAGGCCGAGCACGATCATCGCGATCGCCTTCAACAGCGATCCGTGGGCGAGGACGACCGAGCCGATGAGCCCGAGCGTCATCAGCGAAAAATATTCGGCCGGCCCGAACTTGAGCGCCAGTTCGGAGAGCGGAATGGCAACAGTGGCGACCATCACCGTGGCAAAGGTCCCGGCGAAGAACGAGCCCAGCGCCGCGATCGAGAGCGCCGCGCCCGCCTGGCCCTTCCTCGCCATCTGGTAACCGTCGAGGCAGGTGACCGCGGAGGACACTTCGCCTGGCATGTTGAGCAGGATCGACGTCGTCGAGCCGCCGTATTGGGCGCCGTAATAGATGCCCGCCAGCATGATGAGCGCCGACACCGGTTGCAGCGCGTAGGTCGTCGGCAGCAGCATCGCGATCGTCGCGACCGGGCCGATTCCTGGAAGCACGCCGATCAGCGTGCCGAGCATCGCTCCGATCAGCGCGTAGAGCAGGTTGATGCCCTGCGTCGCGACGCCGAAGCCGACGGCGAGGTGGTTGAGCAGATCCACGCGGAAGCCCTACAGTCCCGCGGGCCAGATCGGAAGCTGCAGCTTGAGTCCGACCACGAAGACGCCGACGGCGAGCGCGGCGAGGACGACACCGGCGACGAGCGATTCGCGGAAACGGAACTCGTGGCTCGCGGCGCTCGACGCCACGATGAGAAAGATTGTCGATGCGACGACCCCCGCGTAGTTGACGATCATGCCGAAGAGCGCGACGCTGCAAAGCACGATCACCACCGGGCGCCACTTCCATCCGGGCAACGGCGGTCCGTTGAGCCGCAGCGCACGCAGCGACAGCGCGGATCCGAGGCCGATCAGGAGGATGCCGAGAATGCGCGGAAAGTATCCGGGACCCATCCGCGCCGCGGTGCCGAGCGTGTAGTTGCTGCCGACGACGATCGCGGCGATCCCGAAGGAGATGAACAGCAATCCGGCGAAAAAATCCTTCGGGTGGCGAACAAACGCCATGCTTTCCTCCGCGTTGGCGCGATGCCGTCGGCAGGCGTGCCGTCGTCGCCGGACACGCTGCGTACGGTCTTTGCCGGATTCTCGTCGGCGCCGCGGGCGTAAGAATAGCATCCCCGCATTGCCGCATTGCCGCATTGCCGCATTGCCGCATCGCCGGTGCGCGGCGCTCGCTGCGGGCTGGCGCGGCGGACACAAAAAAAGGGCAGGCGTCATTGCCTGCCCTTCGAATCAACGTGCGGGCGCGCATCACGCGCCCGCTTGCCGTCCCTCAAATGCCGTTCTTCGCGCGCAGATCCTTCACGTAGGCGTCGAGCTGCTGTCCCTGCATGCGTTGCGTGAGCTGCGGCTTCACTTCGTCGAACGGCGGCACCTTCGCTTCACGGATGTCGTCGACTTCGATCACGTGCCAGCCGAACTGCGTCTGCACCGGCACTGTGGTGAACTTGCCCTTCGGCAGCTTGACCATGGCATCGGAAAACGGCTTGACGAAGTTGGCCGGCGCGTTCCAGTCGAGATCGCCACCCTTGTCCTTGGAGCCGGGGTCCTTCGAGCGCTCGGCCAGCTTTTCGAACTTCTCGCCCTTTTGCAGCGCCGCGATGATTTCCTTCGCTTCGTCCTCGTTTGCGACGAGGATGTGCCGGACCTTGTATTCCTTGTCGCCCATCTGCGCCTTGATCGTATCGTATTCCTTGTGGAGCAAGGCATCGGGAACGGGGTTCGCCTTCACCCAGTCGGCGACAAAGGCGTTGACGAGCACGGTCTGCGCGCTCAGGTCCATCTGTGTCTTGACGTCGGGCGTCTTGTCGAGGCCCTTTTTCCTCGCCTCGCGGGCCAGCAGTTCGCGGGTATTGAGCTGTTCGCGCAGCGCGTTGCGCGCTTCGGCCGTGTCAGGCTGCCCTTGCGCGGTGCGCTCCTTCATCAGGAAGTCGTAATACGCTTTGGGGAAGATATCCTTGGCGCTGGACGCCGCTGCGGGCGCGGCAGCTTTTGCCGGCGCAGCGGGCTTGTCTTGCGCCTGCGCGGTGAGACCGGCGAACACCGCAAGCGCGGCGAGCACGGCGATGGTCAGGGTAGGCTTGGTCATCGGTGTAACGTCCTTGGTGGTTGAGAAGAAAATTCTTCCGGCGTCAGCGCCTTCATCGAAAGCGCATGGATCGGATGCGGCAGGAGATCGGCGACTTCGCGCAGGACCCGCTGGTGCCGCGCGAGACGGGAGAGCCCGGAGAAGGCCTCTGACACGATGAGGAGCGAAAAGTGCCCGGCGCCATCTCGCGCGCCCGCATGCCCCGCATGCGCGGCGCTGTCGTCGCGGATCTCGAGTGCCACCGGGGCGAGCGCCGCGAGGCGGGTCCGCAGCAGAGCCGAAACCTCGGTGGCAGCGGCGAGCTCGGTCATGACGCCTCTTCGCCGAGATGCCGCGACAGCACCAGGCCCTGGGCCAGCGCGAACGCGAAAAATAGCCCGATACCGCCCCAGACCTTGAAGTTGACCCACGTGTCCGTCGGATAATTGAACGCGACGTACCAGTTCGCCACGCCCATGAACGCGAAGAACCCGACCCACGACCAGGTGAGACGCGTCCAGACGGTGTCGGGCAGCGTAATGCCCTTCATCAGGTGCGCGAGGAGGTTGCGGTGGAAGCCCAGCTTGCCCACGGCGAGGATTGCGCCGAAAAGCCCGTAGAGCACCGTCGGCTTCCACTTGATGAACGTCTCGTCATGCAGAAGGAGCGTCGCACCCCCGAACACGGTGATGATCGCGAGCGACAGCCAGTGCACGACCTCGGCCCGGCCGCGTTTCCAGTGAAACCATGCGATCTGGACGACCGCCGCGGCCATCGCGACGGCTGTGGCGACGTAGATGCCCTGCCATTTGAAGGCGACGAAAAAGAGCAGCAGCGGAAAATAGTCGGCGAGTAACTGCATAACCGTCCATTATACCCTGACCTCGGCTCCGCCCGCGACGGCACAGGGCGACCCGGCGGGTGGCGGATACCGTCCGGCGGTGGGCGACCGACGGCGCGGAGGCTTTCCCGGGCCCCGCGCTGCGCAGCCTCCGTTCAGCGCCGACGCGGCACGATCAACCGCCGCAGGCGGGGCCAATCGAACGATTCGCCGGGATCGGTTTTGCGTCCCGGCGCGATGTCGCTGTGGCCGGCGACGCCGGCGATCGGATAGCGGCGGGAAAGCGCCTTGATCAACCGCGCGAGCATGGCGTACTGGTCCGATGAATACGGGACATGGTCGGCGCCCTCGAGCTCGACGCCGATCGAGAAATCGTTGCAGCGCTCGCGCCCCCGCCACGACGACACGCCGGCGTGCCAGGCGCGGTCGTCGCAGGAGACGAATTGCAGGAGTGCGCCGTCGCGACGGATCACGAAATGCGCGGACACGCGCAGATCGGCGACCGTCGCGTAGTACGGGTGACGGGCAGGATCGAGCCGGTTCGTGAACAGTCGGATGATCGCGTCACCACCGAACTTGCCGGGCGGCAGCGAGATGCCATGGACCACGATCAGCGTGACCGGAGTTCCCGCCGGACGGGCGTCGAAGTTGGGCGAGCGGACCTGGCGTGCGAGGTTTGCCCGGCCGCGAGCGTCGATCGCGAGCCGCGGCGGTGACGATCGGCCTACCATTCACTCGCGCCGCAGCGGCGTACGACGGTGACGCCGGGTAGGTAGGTAGCGACTTCGTAGCCCATTCGGAGATTGTAGCGTGCGGCCGGATTGGCGTTACGATTGCGCCGTGAGCCGCGGCCCCTACTTCAAAGAAGAAGACCCGGTCCTTTGGTTGATGCGCGAGCTCTGCGACGTACTGACGCCGCGGGTCGAGCGCACTAACGGTTTGCTCCGGGTCGAGGAGCGCCTGCGCATCGAATTGGGCGGGAAGCGCCACTGCATCCGCAAACGTAACGGCGCCACCGCCCGCAATTGGTCAGGAGCGACGATCGGGCGCGCGGGTAGCTGGGAGAAGTGTCAAGCTGGTGTAACCAGTTGCGGTTAAGTTTTGGCAGGTAGATCGCGACTGCGATCGCGCTGGCGACGGCACAGAACGGCCGACCGGCGGCAATTGCAGGCGACACCACAAACTCTGTAAACTCACTCTCCCGCCAACAATCCGAGGGGGTAAGCCGATGCCACAACCCCGCTTATCAATTCGGTCAGGCCGCCATGGCCGGCACGGGCAGCCGCTGCTCGTATCGAAACCACAGCTATCCGAAGAACAGTTCGCTTGCCTGAAGCGATGCGCGGAAGGCGACACCTTGCGCTTTGAAGCGCTGGAACTCGTCGATGCGATCGTTGCCGCCGGTTACGCCCACAGAAGCATGATGGGCGTCGTCACAGTCACGGCTCAAGGTCAACGGTACCTAAGGGCCATTTTGCAGCGCCCCCATGCTATTAACCGTGCCGCGTAATAGTGGTGTCGGAATAGGGGTCGATCTCTTTTTCTTGGCGGCGCGCGACACGGTCCTGATCCCCGCTCATTCGCATGAGGACCAGCCCGAATAGAACGCCAAGCGCCCACACGACCAAGCCCACCAAGAGCCAGCCGCCGTCCATACCCCTCCCGGCGCAAGGTAACAGGCGCGTAACCCCGGATTATTTGTACTGTCGTCCCGCACCCCTAGCGCGTGCCGATTGGAGCACACGGCGTGCCTCCCCACGCAACTGGCACGAAAACAATGCGTTGACGACAGTCGGCATCTGTCTCGCTTTGGTATATGTAAAGATACTTGACGAAATCGGCTGGTTGCGGCGGTGCAGTGTCGGCTAAAGGTCAGGTTCGCCCCCTTTCGGAAAGAAGCGCACCGCGACGATCGACGGTCGCGACCGCCGGTAGGCTAGGACACGTCCGAGCGCCGCTGCGCATCCTTGCGCGCAGGACCCTTCGTCATCTTTGTGTAGTCACCGAAGAGCGGGATGACTCCCATCGCTATTAGGACGCCCAGTACGATAGCTAGGCTGATTCCGACCACAATCAGCAGAGTCCCGAATATTTGGATGGTCATTTGATCCCCGCCAGAAGGAGGTCGTCCGCAGTCGCCGGCCGAAGCATTCGCAGCGGGAGCTCCGTCTCCCCTGGACCGGGGGGCGTGCTCAGATAGCGGATCACCGCGCGCTCTCCCCAAACACTCACGATCTCAGCAATGAAACCGTTGGGTGTCGCGATGCGATCACCAATGACGAAGCGAGCCTTCCGCATGCGATGAAAGGATCGCATTACGGAGCCGCGAGCGGTGTTGCGGGCCGATGCCCGGACACGCCGGCCGATCTAACAGCTTGTATTACACGTCACGTCCCCGCGCCGCTGCCGGCGGCGGCGCCACGCGCTAAACACGAGCGGCCCGAGCAATACCGCGGGCGCTATCACCGCCGGCGCGATCGCGATAGCCGAATCGGCAACCCTTGCAGCATTTCTAGAGGGAAGTCGGGAGGAGAGGCTACTTAATGCCTAGCCTTTCCATCCGGTAGCGCATCGCGCGGAAGGTGATCCCGAGCAGTTTGGCCGCGGCCGTACGGTTGTACCGCGTCTTTTCGAGCGCCTCGTTGATCGCCGCGCGCTCGACGCGATCGAGATAGTCCTGCAGCGGCCACTTGTCGCCGGCCGTGACCGCAAATTCCGGATCGTCGGCGACGGGCGTCAGGTGCAGATCATCGGCGGTGATCCGCTGCGGATCCGCGGCGAGCGAGAGACCCCGTTCGAGAATGTTTTCGAGCTCGCGCACGTTGCCGGGGAACGGATAGCGCTCCAGCGCGCCGATCGCCTCGGTGTCGAGCTTGGCGGGGTTGCCGCGCGAAAGCTTCGTCAGAATCGCATCGGCAATGAGCGGAATGTCCTCGCGCATTTCGCGCAACGACGGCATCGCAAGCTCGATCACGTGCAGCCGGTAATAGAGATCCTGCCGGAACTCGCCCGATTCGACGAGCGCCGCGAGCTTCTTGTGCGTGGCGCTGATGAGGCGCACGTCGACCGGTTCCTCCTGGGTGGCGCCGACCTTGCGCACCTTCTTTTCCTGGATCGCGCGCAGGAGCTTCACCTGCATCGCGAGCGGCAGATCGGCGACTTCGTCGAGAAACAGCGTGCCGCCGTTCGCCGCCTGGAAGAAGCCGTCGCGGTCGCCCTCGGCGCCGGTGAACGCGCCTTTCTTGTAGCCGAAGAACTCGCTTTCCATCAGGTTCTCGGGGATCGCGCCGCAGTTGACCGCCATGAACGGCTGCTCGGCGCGCGGACCGAGCGTGTGGATGAGCCGCGCGGCCAGCTCCTTGCCGCTCCCCGATTCGCCGTTGATGAACACCGGCGCCTGACTTTTCGCGAGCCGGTCGATCAATCCGCGGACCTGCATCATCGCCGGCGATTCGCCGAGCAGCTGGTAGCTCGACGCGGCCTGGACCTTTTCGGGGACCTTGAGCGCCTGCTTGACGAGCGCGCGCAGCTGCTCGAGGGCGACTGGCTTCGCGAGATAGTCGAAGGCGCCGGCTTTGAGCGCTGCCACCGCGTTCTCGGCGCTGCCGTAAGCGGTGATCACCGCGACGGGAACGTCGAGTCCCTTCTGATTGATGTGCTCGACGACGCGCAGGCCCTCGCCGTCGGGCAGGCGCATGTCGGTGAGGCAGAGATCGAACGGCTCGCGGTCGAGGAGGCGAATCGCGTCGGCGACGTTTTCGGCGCGCGTCGTGTCGAGCCCCATGCGCGAGAGCGTGAGCTCGAGCAGCTCGAGCAGATCCGGCTCGTCGTCGATGACGAGCACTTTCGGTTGGCCGCGGACTCTTCGGGACATGAATTACCTCGATTTCTCGGCGGGATTGACCGCCCGTTTCATCGTCATGCGGAAATGCGCGCCCGGGCTCCGGGGCAGAAGCTCCAGCGCGGCGCCATTGGCGTCGGCCAGCTCGCGCGCGATGTACAGGCCGAGCCCGGTGCCGCCGGGCCGGGTCGTGAAAAACGGCTCGAAGATCTGCCCGCGGAGCTCCGCCGGAATTCCCGGACCATCGTCGGCGAGCTCGCAGATCACTGCATCGCCCATGTAGCCGGCGCGGGCGGCGATCCTGATGCTGCGCTCCTTTTTCTGGCAATGCTGCCAGGCGTTGCGGACGAGGTTCCAGACGATCTGGTTCAGATGCCCGCGGTCAAAGATGATGAGCAGGTCCGCCGGGACGTCCATCGCGATGCCGCCGGGCGGAATGTTTTCCGCCTGGACGATTTCCTCGGTGAGCGAGTGCATGAATTCGCCGAACGCGATTACCTCGGGCTGCTGGCGGTCGCGGCGGTTCAATTGCAGCACTTCGCCGACGATGCGGTCGATCCGTTTCGCATTGTTGCGGATCATGTTCAACAGCCGCTGGCCTTCGGCCACGACGGCGCCGTCCTCCTCCAGCAGCTGCGCCGCCTGGTTGATCGCCGACAGCGGGTTCCTCACCTCGTGCGCGATCGACGCCGTGAGCCGGCCCATCGCGGCGAGCTTCATCTGTTGCGCTTCGGTCTGCGCGCGGCCGAGGTCCTCGAGGTAGATCAGCGTCCCGCCGTTCAGCCCGGAGCCGATCCGCACCAGGCGCACGCGCAGGAGCCGTTGCGTGGGTTCGACCTTGAAGGGCGGCAGCGGCTCGGCATAGTCCTCCTGCCAGCGGCGCCAGTAGTCGTGCAGCGTCCCGCTGAATTCGGCGAGACGCATCCCGCCGCGCATCCTGCCGAATCCGCCGAGCAGACGCGTGACCTGTGCATTGTGACCGCGCACGACGCCGTTCAGGTCGACGACGAGCACGCCGTCCTGCATGTCCTGGATGATGAGCCGGTTGACCTGCTCGAGGTTCGCGATGTCGATGCCGCGCTGCGCGGCGAGGTCTTCCGATGCGCGCGCATACGCGCCCAGCGCCACCGCGACGCCGACCGTCGCGAAATAGCCGAAACAAATGAGGCCGGTCTGGAACGGCTGTGCGCCGCCGATCTGGCCTTCGGCCAACCGCCAGAGGTCAAGACGGAGCAGCGTGACCGTCGCCAGCGCCGCGTGGAAAAACGCCGTGCGCGGGCGCAGCAGCCAGCCGCTCGCGGCGAGTTGCGGGAAGAGCAGGATCGGCAGCGACCCGCCCGAGCTGCCCCCGGCAGCCATGATCATCGCGATGAAAGCCACGTCGCCCGCCAGCAGCGACGACGTGACCACGGGCAGCGGCATCGACAACCGGTCGCTCTGGATCCACCAGAACGCGAGGAGTCCGAACAGGAAGTAGAGTCCCGCCACCGTGATGACGGCGTTCGGCGACGAGACCGAGAGCAGGCTGGAGTCGAGCAGCAGCGCGATCCCCAGCAGCGACACGCCGCAGATCAAGCGATAGAGGGCGATGATCCACAGGATCCGCCGCGCAGAATCGCCCGCCGACACGGGCAGCGGCGGCTCGAAAGGCGGAATGGCGGGGCTCGGTTGCATCGGCTCGTTTATCGCAGTGGAAGGACGTCCCGTCAACGCCGATCAACGCCGCTGGCCGCAGCGCCCATCGGCGCAGACGAAGCCACCCGGAGCGGCCTCGGCCTCGGCCTGGGGCAGGAACAGGCCGCAGTGGAGGCACCGCACCATCTTGTCGGCGGGCGTACCGGCGGACCGCGACACACTTCGTCACGACGCCTTTTCCGCTGGCCGCATTGACGAGCCGCAGCACGAACAGCACCACGAAGACGACGACGATCCAGAAGATGACTTTGCCCATCAGAGCACCTTTCCGGGATTGAGGATACCGGCAGGGTCGAGCGCCGCCTTGATCCCACACATCAGCTCGAGCTCGACTTCGCTCTTGTAGCGGACGAGCTCGGCCCGTTTTTGCTGTCCGATGCCGTGCTCGGCGCTGATGCTGCCGCCGTGCGCCGTGACCAGGTCATAGACGATCCGGTTCGCCCGATCGGTGTGCGCGAGAAATGCCTCCGGCGCAACGCCCTCCGGCGCGGCGAGGTTGTAGTGCAGGTTGCCGTCGCCCAGGTGCCCGAAGGTTACAAAGCGCAAGCCCGGGAGCGTCGCGGTCAACGCGTCAGCCGCCGCCGCGAGGAACGCGGGCGTTGCCGACACCGGAACCGAAATGTCGTGCTTGATGTTCGGGCCATCGAGCCGCTGCGCTTCGGCAATGTTCTCCCGCAGCGCCCACAGCGCATTCGCCTGGTCTCCGGATTGCGCGATCGTCGCATCGAGCGCGCGGCCGCGTTCGAGCGCCTCGCCGAGCGCGCGCTCGAGCGCGTCGGTGAGTCCCGAGCCCGCCGCGCAGTCGTCGGCCTGCACGAGCGCGTACCACGGGTGGCCGGGCAGCACATCGGGCAGTTCGGCGAAGTGCCGGCGCGTCAACGCAACCGAATAGCCCGACATCAGCTCGAAGCCGACGAGACGATCGCCCGAGCGCCTGTTTGAGCTCGGCGAGCAGCGCGACGGCCGCGGTGACGTCGGAGAGCGCCGCGAGCGCGGTCGCGCGGATTTGCGGGGCCGGGAAGAGCTTCAGCACCGCTGCCGTGACGATCCCGAGCGTGCCCTCGGCGCCGATGAAGAGCTGCTTCAGGTCGTACCCGGTGTTGTCCTTGCGCAAGCCGCGGAGCCCGTCCCAGATGCGGCCGTCGGCGAGCACGACTTCGATGCCGAGCGTCAGCTCCCGGGTATTGCCGAAGCGCAGCACCGCGGTGCCGCCGGCATTGGTCGACAGATTGCCGCCGATCGTGCAACTGCCCTCGGCGGCGAGCGACAGCGGAAACATGAGCCCGGCGTCGGCGGCTGCCTGCTGCGCCGCGGCGAGCGTGACGCCGGCATCGAGCGTCAGCGTCGCGTTGCCCGGATCGATCGCGCGCACCCGGTTCATCCGGGCGAGCGAGACCACGATCGCCTCACCTCCGGCATCGGGGGTCGCACCGCCACATTGACCGGTGTTGCCGCCCTGGGGAACGATGGGCACGCCCGCTTCCGCACAGGCGCGCACGACGGCGGCGACCTCCGCGGTGCTGCCCGGCCGCACGACGGCCCGCGCCCGGCCGTGGAATTGGCCGCGCCAATCGGTGAGATAGGGAGCGATGTCGGCGGGAGCGGTGAGGACCTGGGCGCTTCCGACGGCCGCGTCGAGCCGCGCCCGCAGGGTTGCGCGAATGTCCGTCATGAACGACGA
>CAVTFT010000002.1:0-32219 GCA_963734085.1 uncultured beta proteobacterium
AATCCACACGCTGACCGTGCCGCCCGACTGCCCGGAGATGATCACGTTCTTCAACATCAGCGGTGCGATGATCTACCTCGACGAAGCGGGCCGCACGATCGGCTACGAGGACGTCTGGACCAAGATCGAGATGTGCCGCAAGCACTACACGGACGTCGGGCTCGGCGCGGCTTTCGTTGACCAGTTCGTGCGCTGATCCAATCCACGCTTGCTGCCCGCCGTGCCACGTCCCGCGGATCCGCAAGTGTGGGCGCGCGCGAGTCTCGCCGCCTGCCTGACCTTGCGAGCCTCAGCGCGAGTCCTTATACTCGGCCGCACGGAGATGGCATTCCTCCCGCAGGGAACTCCGGTTCCCCAACCGCCGCAAGGCTGATGATGCCTACAGCGTAACACCGTGTTCGCGGTGACACTGTGGGTATCTCCTTTTCGAGACCTCCCGCTGTCGTCGTGTGTTCAATACGCGCCGCACTTCGCGCGATGACGGAGGCCATTCATGCCTTGGAGCGGATTTCTTGCCGTAGGCGGCGGTGCAGCGATCGGAGCATGGTTGCGCTGGGGGTTCGGCATCGTCCTCAACCCGGTGTTTCCCACACTGCCGTTGGGCACGCTGGCAGCCAATCTGCTGGGCGGCCTGCTGATGGGTGTCGCGATGGAAGTGCTTACGCGACATGCCGTGCTCTCGCCGGAAGTGCGGCTGCTCATAATGACAGGCTTCCTCGGTGGCCTCACGACGTTCTCGACATTCTCGGCCGAAGTAGTCACGCTGCTCGCGCGCAAGGAATTGCTGTGGAGCGCAATCGTCATCGGCAGCCACGTCGTGGGCTCGGTGGTGCTGACCATCGCGGGCCTGCTCCTCGCTCGCGCGCTTTACGCATGGGGAACGTCATGAACGGTACGCTGCTGCGTTTCTACGTCCACGAGAATCGCCTCCATCGCCATCTCGCGCTCTACGAGTGGCTGCTCGAGCAGGCGAAGAAGCAGGGGATCCGGGGCGGATCGGCGTTTCGCGCGATCGCCGGCTTTGGCCGGCACGGGATTCTGCACGAGGAGCATTTCTTCGAGCTCGCGGCCGAGATGACGGTGGTCGTGGAGTTCCTGGTTACCGCGGAAGAGGCTGAACGGCTGATCGGCTTCTTGCGCAACGAGCGCGTGAGCATCTTCTATGCGCGCGTGGCGGCGGAGTTCGGTGCAATCGAAGGCGATCGCTGAAGGGCGATGCGACGTGACTGCGCACGGGCCCCGCAAGCTTCCGAGGCGAATTTGAACCCGGTACACTGACCCACTGACACGTCTCTGGAGAGTCCCCATGCCTCGCGCCATTCGCATTCACGCCAACGGTGGTCCCGAAGTGCTGCAGTGGGAGGAGGTCGCGGTCGGCGATCCCGGTCCCGGAGAGGCGCGCGTGCGGCACACCGCCGTCGGCGTCAACTACATCGATACCTACCATCGCAGCGGGCTCTACAAGCTTCAGCTGCCGACGGGCCTCGGCAGCGAAGGTGCGGGTATCGTCGAAGCGGTGGGCGCGGGGGTGGGCTGGGTGAAGCCCGGCGATCGCGTCGCCTACTGCGGCGGACCGCTCGGTGCCTACAGCGAATCGCGCGTGATGCCCGCCGAACGCCTCGTGCAACTGCCCGATGGCATTTCCGATCGCGCGGCAGCGACGCTGATGCTGAAGGGACTGACGGTGCAGTACCTGTTCCGTCAGACCTACAAGCTCAAGGCCGGCGACACGATCCTGTTCCATGCGGCGGCCGGTGGCGTCGGGCTGATCGCTTGCCAGTGGGCGCGTGCGCTCGGCGTCACGATGATCGGCACCGTCGGCTCGGACGAAAAGGCCGCGCTTGCGACGGCGAACGGCTGCACGCACACGATCGTCTACACGCGCGAGAATTTCGTCGAGCGCGTCAAGGCGCTCACCGGCGGCAAAGGCGTCCCGGTCGTCTACGACGGCATCGGCAAGGACACGTTCCCTGCGTCGCTCGATTGCGTGTGGCCGCGCGGGCTTTGGGTGAGCTTTGGCAATTCGTCGGGCGCGATTCCCAATTTCGACATCCTGCTCTTGTCGCAAAAGGGCTCGCTCTATGCCACCCGTCCGACGCTGTTCACTTATGCGGCGAAACGCGAGGACCTGACCGCGATGGCGGGCGAGCTGTTCGATCTCGTGAAATCCGGCAAGATCGTAAGCGAGCCGCGACAGACATTCGCGCTCAAGGACGCTGCGGCCGCGCATCGCGCGCTCGAATCGCGGGGAACGACCGGCGCGACGGTGTTGCTGCCTTAGCGCGACCTGTTCAACAGCCCGCGCGCCGCCGGCAGCAGCTCCGCCGCGGTGAGGCCTAACGGCCCGTGGCCCGCGGCGACACAGGCATCGGCGGCAGCACCATGAAGGCACACGGCGAGCCGCAGCGCAGTCTTCGCGTCGATGCCCTGCGCGAGGAACGCACCCGCGAACCCACTCAAGACGTCGCCGGTCCCGGCGGTCGACAGACCGGGATTGCCGGTCGCGTTGATATCGAAGCTGCCGTCGGAATGCGCGAGCACGCTGCCCGCGCCCTTGATGACGACCGATGCGTTGAGCTTCGTCGAAAGTGCCTGCGCGGCACCGAGACGATCGGCCTGCACAGCGGCGATCGACGTCGCGAGGAGCCGCGCAGCTTCGGCGGGATGCGGCGTTGCGAGCGTCGGGGCCGCACGTGTCGCGACGGCGCCGGCGAGCGCAGGATCGGTGGCGATCAGATTCAGCGCATCGGCATCGAGCACGAGTGGCGCGGATTCGGCGAGCACACGCGCGACGAGCGCTTTTGCAATCTCGTCCGTGCCGAGTCCGGGCCCGCAGACCAGCGCATCGGCGCCGGCGCCGACCACGCGCGCAGCAGCGCGCAGCATCAGTTCCGGCTGGCCCCAGTCGACGGCTGGAAAGTCCGCGGCGGCGAATCCCACCCAGACCTTGCCCGCGCCTGCGTGGAGCGCGGCACGACCGGCGAGCAACGGCGCGCCGGTCATGCCGGCAGCACCGCCGACGATCGCGAGCGTGCCAAACGTGCCTTTGTGCACGTTGCGTGCGCGCCGCCGCAGCACGTCCGGCAGAGTCCCGGCCAGCACACTCCAGTCGAGCCGGTGGCCCGGCGCCGGTGCGATCGTCTCGGGATCGAGGCCGAGCGGATGAACCGACAGCGTGCCGCAGCAGTCGACGCCGTCGCCGGTCAGCAGACCCGGTTTCAGCGCGATGAATGTTGCGGTGGCGCTCGCGCGGATCACCGGGCGAAACGCCACGCCGGTCTCGGCATCGAGGCCGCTCGGCACGTCGAGCGCGAGAATCGGCGCGCCTGCAACATTCGCCTGATCGACCAGCACCGCGTAGTCGGCAGCCAGCGCACGCTTGAGGCCGATGCCGAAGAGACCATCGATGATGAGCACGCCTTGCCAGCCAGAGGGAATCGCGGAGTGCGTCGTGCCGCCCGCCGCGATGAACGCACGGTACGCGGCAGCGGCGTCCGGCGGGAGCTTCGCAGGATCGGCGTGAAAGACGACGGTCGTGTCGAAAAACCACTGCCGCAGCCAGCGTGCGACGACCAACGCATCGCCGCCGTTGTTTCCGGGTCCGGCGAGAATCAGGACCTTGCCGCCGCGATCACCGGCAATCGCCCGTGCGGCCTCCGCGGCCGCGAGCCCGGCGCGCTCCATCAACGGCTGCGCCCGCGCGGATTCCTCGATGGCGCGCAGATCGGTGGTGCGATAGACGGGCTCGAGCGCGGGCGGGACGGCCATCCGGCGAATTATAGGCGGTCGAAGGGCGCCGTCCTGCGCCGCTGCGGGCCAAATGGACAAACCCACGGCGGCGCCGCTACACTAGCCAGCCGATACTGCCGGCGGGTTCCCGTAGAGGTCCAGCGCCCGGCAGCGACATTCGTGCCTTTCCACGACTACCACCCGCAAAGCGCCTGGCAACGGGCTGATCCAAGGAGGAAATCCATGAAACTGCTGTCCAAGGCCGGCTTCGCGATCATCGCCGCCGCGTTCGCGCTGACCGCGCATGCGCAAGAGCTCGCCGGCACATTGAAGAAGATCAAGGACACCGGCGCCATCACGATCGGCTATCGCGAGTCGTCGATCCCGTTCAGCTATCTCGATGACAAGCAGCAGCCGATCGGCTATGCGATGGACCTCTGCATGAAGGTCGTCGACGCCGTCAAGGCCGAGCTCAAGATGCCGAACCTCAAGGTCAACCTGCAGCCGGTCACCTCGGGCAACCGTATTCCGCAGCTGCAGGCCGGCAACATCGACATGGAGTGCGGATCGACGACCAATAGCGTCGACCGGCAGAAGCAGGTGTCGTTCGGTCCCACGTATTTCGTGATCAACGTAACCGCGGCCGTGAAGAAGAATTCGGGGATCAAGACGCTCGCCGACTTGAACGGCAAGACGATCTCGACGACGTCGGGAACGACCTCGGTGCCGCTGCTCAAGAAATACGACAAGACGGCCAACGTCGAGATCAAGGAAATCTACGGCAAGGATCACGCCGAGTCGTTCCTCCTCCTCTCCCAGGACCGCGTCTCCGCGTTCGTCATGGACGACATCCTGCTCGCCGGCCAGATCGCGAATTCCGACAAGCCCGGTGATTACATGATCCTTTCCGGCGAATCGCTGCGCACCGAGCCCTACAGCATGATGCTGCGCAAGGACGATCCGCAGTTCAAGGCGCTCGTCGACAAGACGGTCGGCAACGTGATGAAGTCGGGCGAGATCGACAAGATCTACGCCAAGTGGTTCACGAGCCCGATTCCGCCGAAGGGCGTCAACATGAATTTCCCGGAAACGCCGGCGATCAAGGACGCGTTCAAGAACCCGAACGACAAGGGCGTTTCGTAAGGGGCCGGCTCGCATCGTTCGGTGAAGGCCCGCGGGGCCGGACAGCGGAACACCGCATCCGGCCCTTTGATTTTCCGGGCGCGCGCAGCAGCGCCGAGCGCAACCGCACGGGGGAACGGATACTGTGAAATTCAATCTGGACTGGGGCGTCTTCTTCCAGGAGATACCGGGCGGGGGGGAAACCTACTTCGACCTGATGCTTTCCGGTATCGCGTGGACGCTCGGGGTCTCCGCGTGCGCATGGGTGATCGCACTCGTTGTCGGGTCGGTCGTCGGCACTATCCGCACGACGCAGCAGCCATGGCTCGTCCGGATCGGCAATGCGTGGGTCGAGCTGTTCCGCAACGTTCCGCTGCTGGTCCAGATGTTCCTCTGGTATTTCGTGATTCCGGAGTTCATTCCGCCGCTCAAGGCCTGGATCATCAGGACCGACCCCGCCAACGCCCAGTTTGTCGCCGCGGTGTTGTGTCTCGGCCTTTTTACTTCCGCCCGCGTCGCCGAGCAGGTGCGCGCCGGCATCCAGTCGCTGCCGCGCGGCCAGCGCTATGCGGGCATGGCGCTCGGGCTCAGCCAGACGCAGGTCTATCGCTTCGTTCTGCTGCCGATGGCGTTCCGGATCGTGATTCCACCGCTCACCAGCGAGACGATGAACCTGATCAAGAATTCGTCGATCGCGCTGACGATCGGGCTCGCGGAATTGACGTTCCGCTCGCGCGAGATGGGTGAATACACGTTCCGCTTTTTCGAGGCGTTTTCTGCGGCGACGCTGATCTACATCGTGATCGCGATGACGGCGAATCGCGTGATGGCGTTCATCGAAAAACGCGTCGCCGTGCCCGGCTACATCGCCGGCGGCAAGTAGGACGACGCCATGACGCTCGACTTCGACGTCGTCGCGCGCTCGCTGCCGTACCTGTGGAAGGGGTTCCTGTACACGGTGCAGCTCACCGCGGTCGCGTCGCTGGGCGGACTCTTCTTCGGCACGCTGCTCGCACTCGCGCGGCTGTCGCCGATCAAGCCGCTGGCCTACGTCGCCGCCGGCTACGTGAACCTGATGCGGTCGATTCCGCTGGTGCTCGTGCTGTTCTGGTTCTTCTTCCTGATGCCGCAGGTGCTCCAGATCATCACCGGGGGCGAGCGCCCGCCGCAGATCGGCGCCGAGCGCACGGCGATCATCACGTTCATCATGTTCGAGGCGGCGTATTTCTGCGAGATCATGCGCGCCGGCATCCAGTCGATTGCGCGCGGTCAGGTGTATTCCGCCTACGCGCTCGGCCTCACCTACGCGCAGTCGATGTGGCTCATCGTGCTGCCGCAGGCGTTCCGCAACATGATTCCCGTGCTCCTCACGCAGACGATCATCCTGTTCCAGGACACGTCGCTCGTCTACGTGATCTCGGCCACCGACTTCACCGGCGCGGCGTCGAAGATCGCCCAGCGCGATGGCCGGCTGGTGGAGATGTACCTGTTCGTCGCGCTGGTGTACTTCGTGCTGTGCTATACACTTTCGTACGCCGTGAAGCTGCTGCAGAAAAAGATTGCCGTCATCCGCTGAGGATCCCGCCATGCCCATGATCGCCATCGACAACATCTCGAAGTGGTACGGGCAGTTCCAGGTGCTGACCGACTGCACGACCAAGGTCGAGAAGGGCGAGGTCATCGTTGTCTGCGGTCCGTCCGGCTCGGGCAAGTCGACGCTGATCAAGTGCGTCAACGCGCTGGAGCCGTTCCAGAAGGGGCAGATTTCGGTCGACGGCGTGCCGGTCCACGATCCGAAGACGAACCTGCCCAAGCTTCGCGCGCGCGTGGGGATGGTGTTCCAGCACTTCGAGCTGTTCCCGCACCTGTCGATCACCGAGAACCTCACGCTCGCCCAGATCAAGGTGCTGAACCGCAGCCAGAACGAGGCGCGCGAGCGGGGATTGAAGCTCCTCGACCGCGTCGGCCTCAATGCGCAGAAGGACAAGTTCCCGGGCCAGCTCTCGGGCGGCCAGCAGCAGCGCGTCGCGATCGCGCGCGCGCTGTCGATGGATCCCATCTGCATGCTGTTCGACGAGCCGACCTCCGCGCTCGATCCGGAGATGATCAACGAGGTGCTCGACGTGATGGTGCTGCTCGCGAAGGAAGGGATGACGATGATGGTTGTCACCCACGAGATGGGCTTCGCCCGCAAGGTCGCGAACCGCGTGATCTTCATGGACCAGGGACGAATCGTCGAGGACGCGAGCAAGGACGATTTCTTCGGCCAGCCGCGCTCCGAGCGCGCGCAGCAATTCCTCGCAAAGATCCTCCACCACTGAACACAGAGTCGAGGTGCACGGCGCCGCCGCGCGGCGCCGAGCTGCACCTCGTTTTACATGCGTATAGAGGCGGACCTCAAGCTCGACTTCAAGGACGTGCTGATCCGTCCGAAGCGCTCGACGCTCACCACGCGCTCCGACGTCGACATCTCGCGCGAGTACACGTTCCTGCACACGGGCACGAAATACGCGGGGATCCCGATCGTCGCCTCGAACATGGACACGACGGGCACCTTCGAGATCGCCCGCGCGCTCGATCCGTTCAAGCTCTCAACCGCGTTGCACAAGTATTACGCGGTCGACGACTATGTCGCCTTCTTCGCGGCGCTGGAGAGGAAGAGCGCGGCGTTCTATTCGCTGGGGATCGCCGCCGCCGACGAGGAAAAGTTCGAGAAGGTGGCGCAGGGGGCCGCGACGGGAGGGGAGCCTTCGATCCGCTACGTCTGCATCGACGTCGCCAACGGCTATACCGAGAGCTTCGTCCGCTTCGTCAAGAAGTTCCGCGAGCGGCATCCCGAGCTCGTGATCATGGCGGGCAACGTCGTCACCGGCGAGATGACCGAGGAGCTGATCCTGTCGGGTGCCGACATCGTGAAAGTCGGGATCGGTCCGGGCTCGGTGTGCACGACGCGCAAGATGACCGGCGTCGGCTATCCGCAGCTCTCCGCGATCATCGAATGCGCGGACGCCGCGCACGGCCTCGAAGGCCACATCTGCGCCGACGGCGGCTGCGCGACGGTGGGCGACATCGCCAAGGCCTTCGGCGGTGGCGCGGATTTCGTCATGCTGGGCGGCATGTTCGCCGGGCACGAGGAATCGGGCGGCGACACGGTCCTGCGCGACGGGCAGAAGTTCCGGCGCTTCTACGGGATGAGCAGCAAGGCGGCGATGGAACGCTACGCGGGCGGCGTCGCCAAGTACCGTGCGGCCGAGGGCACCGAGGTGCTCGTGCCGTGGCGCGGCGCGGTCGCCGACACGGTCCAGGAGATCCTCGGCGGCGTGCGCTCCGCGTGCACGTATGTCGGCGCGCGGCGGCTGCGCGAATTCTCGAAACGGACGACGTTCGTGCGCGTGACGCAGCCGGCGAACGAGGTGTTCGGCAGGAGCTGACTTCGTCATCGGCCGGAGGACGGCGGTGAACCGCGTATAATCGCGCTTTACGTCCCCCGTGTCGGGCATGCCGCACCTCTTCACGCTGCGTGGGCGCAACGCGCTCTCGCCGTTTCGCATCACCAAGCTTAAAGCCGCCATCACGGCGGCCCGTCCCGGCCACCTGATCGAGCGCATCGGCGCAGCGTACTGGCATTTCGTCCTGGTCGAGCGCGATTTGACCTCACCCGAGCGGGCAACGCTCGCGCGCCTGCTGACCTACGGTCCGTACGACGAAGCGGCGAATGACGACGGCGCGTTCATGCTCGTCGTGCCGCGGCCCGGTACCATTTCCCCGTGGTCGTCGAAGGCGACCGACATCGCGCGCAACTGCGGGCTCGCGTCGGTCAAGCGCATCGAGCGCGGCGTCGGTTACCGGATCGCCACACGCGGAGGATCAGCACTCACCGACAGCGAGCGCACGGCACTGCTGCCGCTGCTGCACGACCGGATGACCGAAGCGGTGTTCGGGTCACTCGACGATGCGCGCCTGCTGTTCTCGCATTTCGCGCCCAAGCCGCTGACGACGATTCCGCTCCTCGCCCAGGGGCGCGCGGCGATCGAGTGCGCCAACGCCGAGCTGGGCCTCGCGCTCGCTTCGGACGAGATCGACTACCTCGACGCGAATTTCCGTCGCGTCGGCCGCGATCCCACCGACGTCGAGCTGATGATGTTCGCGCAGGCCAATTCCGAGCACTGCCGGCACAAGATCTTCAACGCGAGCTGGGTCGTCGACGGCGTCTTGCAGGACAAGAGCCTGTTCGCGATGATCCGCCATACCCACGCGGCGAGCCCGCAGGGAACGATCGTCGCCTATGCCGACAACGCGGCCGTCATCGAAGGCGCGACGGTGCGCCGCTTCTATCCGGACGGCGCCGGCCATTACGGTGCGCACGACGAGCCCACGCAGATCCTGATGAAGGTCGAAACGCACAATCACCCGACGGCGATCGCGCCGTTTCCGGGCGCGGCGACGGGCTCGGGTGGCGAGATTCGCGACGAGGGTGCGACGGGGATCGGCGCAAAGCCGAAGGCGGGGCTCACCGGATTCACCGTTTCGCACCTGCGCCTGCCGTCGTTGCCGCAGCCGTGGGAGGTTCCCTACGGCAAGCCGGATCGAATCGCGTCCGCCCTCGACATCATGCTCGAAGGTCCTATCGGCGGCGCGTCGTTCAACAACGAGTTCGGACGGCCGAACATCCTCGGTTACTTCCGCACGTTCGAGCAGACGGTCGACGGAGACGTGCGCGGTTATCACAAGCCGATCATGATCGCCGGCGGCGTGGGCAACATTGCTGCTGCCCATGTCTACAAGGCATCGATTCCTGCTGGTGCACTGCTGATCCAGCTGGGCGGTCCGGGGATGCTGATCGGGATGGGCGGCGGCGCCGCGTCGTCGATGGCCACCGGGGCCAACACCGCCGATCTCGATTTCGATTCGGTTCAGCGCGGCAACGCCGAAATCCAGCGGAGGGCGCAGGAGGTGATCGACCGCTGCTGGCAGCTTCGCGACGCAAATCCGATCCTGTCGATCCACGACGTGGGCGCCGGCGGATTGTCGAACGCGCTCCCCGAGCTCGTCCACGGCGGCGATGCGGGAGCGAAGCTCGATCTGCGCGCGATACCGTCCGAAGAGCCGGGGATGGCGCCGCGCGAGATCTGGTGCAACGAAGCGCAGGAGCGCTACGTGCTCGCGATTCGCGCCGACGATCTGCCGCGGTTGCGAGCGATCTGCGAGCGGGAGCGGTGCCCCTTCGCCGTCGTCGGCAAGGCGACGAACGGGAACGAGCTCATCGTCGCTGATCCGCATTTCCGCAACACGCCCGTCGACATGAGCCTCGACGTTCTGCTGGGCAAGCCACCGCGGATGACGCGCGATGTCACCCAGCGCAAGCGGCAGCTCCGGCCGCTCGATCTTTCGGGCGTGATCGTGAAGGACGCCGCCTACCGCGTGCTGCAGTTCCCCGCCGTCGCCGACAAGACGTTCCTCGTCACGATCGGCGATCGCACCGTCGGCGGCCTGTGCGCCCGCGATCCGATGGTCGGCCCGTGGCAGGTTCCGGTTGCCGATGTCGCCGTCACGCTGATGGATTTCGATGGCTACGCGGGCGAGGCGATGGCGATGGGCGAGCGCACGCCGCTCGCGTTGATCGACGCGCCGGCGTCGGGCCGGATGGCGATCGCCGAAGCCATCACCAATATCGCCGCCGCGGGGATTGCACGGCTTGCGGACGTCAAGCTCTCCGCGAACTGGATGGCGCCGGCCGGGCATCCCGGCGAGGATGCCGCGCTCTACGACACGGTGCGCGCCGTCGCGATGGAGCTCTGTCCTGCGCTTGGCATCAGCATTCCGGTCGGCAAGGATTCGATGTCGATGCGCACGACATGGAGCGAGGACGGCACCACCAAGGCCGTGACCGCCCCGCTGTCGCTGATCGTGTCGGCGTTCGCGCCGCTCGCCGATGCGCGGCGGGCGCTGACGCCGCTACTCGACCGCGACGCCGACGCCACGACGCTCGTGTGGATCGAACTCGCGGCGGGCGCGCGGCGGCTCGGCGGATCCGCGCTCGCGCAGGTTTACGGCCAGCTCGGGGACACGTGCCCGGACCTCGACCACCCGGAGCCGCTCGCGGCGTTCTTCGCAACGATCCAGGCATTGCATCGCGACGATTTGCTGCTCGCGTATCACGATGTTGCCGACGGCGGGCTCTTCGCTGCGCTCGGGGAAATGGCGTTCGCGTCGCGCTGCGGGCTCGACGTCGCGCTTCCTGACGGCGAAGCGCTCCCCACGCTGTTCGCCGAAGAGCTCGGCGCGGTCGTGCAGGTGCGCACGGCGGACCTTCCCGCCGTCCTGCAACGGCTGCGGGCGGCGGGGCTTGCGTTCAACGCAATCGGCCGACCGGTGCCCGGGGACAGGATCCGCATCGCCCAGCGCAACGCCGTGGTGCTCGACGAATCCCGTGTCGACCTCCATCGCGCATGGTCGGCAACGACGCACGCGCTGCAGCGGCTGCGCGACAATCCGGAGGCGGCCGACCAGGAATTCGAGCGCATTGTCGATGCCGCGGATCCGGGCCTGGGGCCGGCGCTCACTTTCGATCCCGCCGAAGACGTCGCCGCGCCTTACATTGCGAAAGGCGCGCGGCCGGCGCTCGCGATCCTGCGCGAGCAGGGCGTCAACGGCCAGGTCGAGATGGCCGCCGCATTCGACCGCGCCGGCTTCGTCGTCCACGACGTGCACATGAGCGACATTCTCGCCGGACGCCGCACGCTCGGTGAGTTCAGGGGCTTCGTCGCCTGCGGCGGGTTCTCGTACGGCGACGTCCTGGGCGCGGGCGAGGGGTGGGCGAAGTCGATCCTGTTCAACGCCCGCGCCCGCGATGAGTTCTCGGCGTTCTTCGCACGCGACGACGTGTTCGCGCTCGGCGTGTGCAACGGCTGCCAGATGATGAGCAATCTGCACGAGCTGATTCCGGGAACGGAGCACTGGCCGCATTTCGTGCGCAACCGCTCCGAACAGTTCGAAGCCCGCTTCGTCCTGCTCGAGGTGCAGCGTTCGGCGTCGCTGTTGTTTCGCGGCATGGAAGGAAGTCGCATTCCGGTCGCGACGGCGCACGGCGAGGGCTATGCCGAGTTCGCCAGTGCGGCGCAGCTCGCCGCGGCGCAACGCCACGTGGCCTTGCGCTTCGTCGACAATGCCGGCCGGCCGACGGAGCGCTATCCGTACAATGCGAACGGATCGCCGGAGGGCATCACCGGCCTCACGACAGCCGACGGCCGGTTCACGATCCTGATGCCGCATCCCGAGCGGGCGTTCCGTACCGTTCAGATGTCGTGGCACCCGCGGGAATGGGGCGAGGATTCACCGTGGATGCGGATGTTCCGCAATGCGCGCGTGTGGCTCGGTTGAAACGGCGGCTGGCCAGGAGCGGAGGAGCGCAATGACGCTGACTGTGTATGCCATCGATGGTGTGACGCCGGTGGTCGATCCGACCGCCTACGTCCACCCGTCGGCCGTCCTGATCGGCGATGTCATCGTCGGTGCGGGTTGCTACATCGGCCCGCTCGCGTCGCTGCGCGGCGATTTCGGTCGACTCGAAATCCGCGCCGGCGCCAACATCCAGGATACGTGCGTGCTGCACGCGTTCCCCGGCCATGCGACCGTCGTCGAGGAGGGCGGGCACATCGGCCACGGCGCGGTGCTGCACGGTTGCACGATTCAGCGCAACGCGCTCGTCGGAATGAACGCCGTCGTCAACGACAACGCAGTCATCGGCGAATCGGCGATCGTCGCCGCGATGGCGTTCGTCAAGGCGGGAATGGTCGTCCCGCCGCGAACGCTCGTCTCCGGCGTACCGGCGAAGGTGCTGCGCGCGCTGACCGACCTCGAGCTCGCGTGGAAGGTCGAGGGCACGCAGAGCTACCACGAACTGACGCGCCGTTCGCTCGCGACGATGCGCGCCACCGCGCCGCTGCCCGCACCCGAACCGGACCGCAAGAGCCTCGACCTGCCGGAGATGCTGCCGCTTGCGGCGCTGAAGGCGAAACAGCGCTGAAAGACGCCGTCGCAGGGGCCGTTCTCGCCGCGTCGATCGAAATCGCGCGTCTAGAACCCGACTGCTTGCCCGTCGCGCCGCAGGTCCGATGCGCCGAGGTAGCCGGTCTCGGTTCGGACGATGAACTGGCCGGCGCCGAAATCCATGTACGAATCCGCGACCGATTTCAGGTCGTGCCCCAGCGCGACGAGCCCGGCGCGCAACTCCGGCGCAGCCCTGCTTTCGAGGTCGATCGACAGTCCCCCGTTGCACTTCCAGCGCGGCGCGTCGAGCACTGCCTGCGGGTTCATCCCGAACGTCAGCAGTCGCACGAGCGTCTGCACGTGGCCCGGCGGCTGGATCGGGCCGCCCATGACGCCGAACGCCGCGAGCGGCGCGCCGTCTTGCGTGAGGAATCCGGGAATGATCGTGTGAAACGGCCGCTTGCCGCCACCGATTTCGTTGGGATGGCCGGGGACGAGCGAGAACCCCGCGCCCCGATTCTGCAGGCTGATGCCCGTGCCCGGAACGACGACGCCGGAGCCGAAGCCCATGTAGTTCGACTGGATCAGCGACACGATCATGCCGGTCTCGTCGGCGGCACAGAGATATACCGTGCCTCCTTTCGGCGGTTCGCCCGGGCCGAAGTCCTGCGCGCGGTTCGGGTCGATCAGGCGCGCGCGCGACGCGAGATAATCGGCGTCGAGCAACGCGGCGGTGGTCACCTCCATCGTGCGCGGATCGCTGACGTAACGATGCGCGTCGGCGAAGGCGAGCTTCATCGCCTCGATCTGGAGATGCTGGCAGGCGGGCGAATCGGGCGGCAACGCCGCGAGGTCGAACGAACGCAGGATGCCGAGCGCCATCTGCGCGGCGATGCCCTGACCGTTGGGCGGGATTTCGTGGACGGTCGCGCCGCCATAATCGAGCGCGAGAGGCGTGACCCAGTCGAGCGTGTGCGCGGCGAAATCGGCAAGCGTATGCAGCGCGCCGTGCGCGTTGGCGTCGGCGACCATTGCTGCTGCGAGGTCGCCGCGGTAGAACGCGTTGCCGTGCGTCGCCGCGATCTTTTCCATCGACGCTGCCATTGCGGGACACGCGAACCGCTCGCCGACCTGCGGAGCGCGACCGCGAGGCAGAAAATGTTCGGCGAAGCCCAGGTCATGCGGCAGCACCGTCGCCGCGAGCGACCATTTTTCGGCGACGACGGGAGACACGGCGAACCCGTCGCGCGCATAGCGGATCGCCGGGACGAAGAGGTCGCCGAACGGCAGCGCACCGTAGCGTTGCGAGAGCGCCGCCCAACCCGAAACTGCGCCCGGGATCGTCACGGCTTCCCAACTGCGTTCCGGAATTCCGCGCCTGCCGGCGTAGCGCGCCGGATTCACCGCCGCCGGAGCGCGGCCCGACGCGTTGAGCCCGGCCAGGCCCCGTCCGTCCCAGACGATCGCGAAAAGATCGCTGCCGAGACCGTTGCTGCACGGCTCGACGATCGTGAGCGCAATGGCGGTGGCGAGCGCCGCGTCGACCGCGTTGCCGCCGCGCTGGAGCATCGCGATGCCCGCCTGCGCGGCGAGCGGCTGCGATGTCGCAACGACGTTGCCGGCGAGAACGGGTTGCCGCCGCGACGGATAAGGAAGGCGCCAGTCGAAACGGATCATCGGCGAGACTTCATGTGTATTCCTCTTCGGCGAACGCCTGGTCGCGCGTCTTGCGGAACGCCGGCGCGATGATCAGCAACAGGAGCAGCGCCGCCATCGTCAGCATTGCGGCGGACAGCGGGCGCGTTACGAAGACGGTCGGGTCGCCGCGCGAGAGCAGCAGCGCGCGGCGCAGGTTCTCCTCCATCATCGGGCCGAGGACGAAGCCGAGCAGCAGCGGCGCCGGTTCGCATTCCAGCTTCATGAAGATGACGCCCAGGAACCCGAAGATCGCCGTCTGCGTGACGTCGAAGCTCGTGTTGTTGATCGAATAGACGCCGATGCCGCAGAACAGCAGGATTGCCGGATAGAGAAGACGGTAGGGCACCTGCAGCAGCTTGATCCACATGCCGATCAGCGGCAGATTGAGGACCACGAGCATCAGGTTGCCGACCCACATCGACGCGATGAGGCCCCAGAACAGCGTCGGGTTCGACGTCATCACCTGCGGGCCCGGCTGGATGTTGTGGATGGTCATGGCGCCGACCATCAATGCCATCACCGCGTTTTCGGGAATGCCGAGCGTCAGCAACGGAATGAACGACGTCTGCGCGCCGGCGTTGTTCGCCGACTCCGGTCCCGCCACGCCCTGGATTGCGCCTTTGCCGAACTGTGACGGGTCCTTCGAGACCTTCTTTTCGAGCGCGTAGGAAGCGAAGGACGCGAGCAGCGCGCCGCCGCCGGGAAGGAGACCCAGGACCGAGCCCAACGCGGTGCCGCGCAGCGAGGCGGGCCAGGCGAGCTTGAACTGCGCCTTCGTCGGCCACAAGCCGCGGACCTTGCTGGTGATGAGCTCTCGCTTTTCGGTGATCTCCAGGTTGCTGATGATCTCCGCGAATCCGAACAGTCCCATCGCGACGCTGACCACACCGATGCCGTCGGTGAGCTCGGGAATGCCGAAGGCGAAGCGCGCGACGCCCGAGTTGACATCGGTGCCGACGATCCCCAGGAGCAGGCCGAGCACGATCATCGCGATCGCCTTCAACAGCGATCCGTGGGCGAGAACGACCGAGCCGATGAGCCCGAGCGTCATCAGCGAAAAATATTCGGCCGGCCCGAACTTGAGCGCCAGTTCGGAGAGCGGAATGGCAACAGTGGCGACCATCACCGTGGCAAAGGTCCCGGCGAAGAACGAGCCCAGCGCCGCGATCGAGAGCGCCGCGCCCGCCTGGCCTTTCCTCGCCATCTGGTAACCGTCGAGGCAGGTGACCGCGGAGGACACTTCGCCTGGCATGTTGAGCAGGATCGACGTCGTCGAGCCGCCGTATTGGGCGCCGTAATAGATGCCCGCCAGCATGATGAGCGCCGACACCGGTTGCAGCGCGTAGGTCGTCGGCAGCAGCATCGCGATCGTCGCGACCGGGCCGATTCCTGGAAGCACGCCGATCAGCGTGCCGAGCATCGCTCCGATCAGCGCGTAGAGCAGGTTGATGCCCTGCGTCGCGACGCCGAAGCCGACGGCGAGGTGGTTGAGCAGATCCACGCGGAAGCCCTACAGTCCCGCGGGCCAGATCGGAAGCTGCAGCTTGAGTCCGACCACGAAGACGCCGACGGCGAGCGCGGCAAGGACGACACCGGCGACGAGCGATTCGCGGAAACGGAACTCGTGGCTCGCGGCGCTCGACGCCACGATGAGAAAGATTGTCGATGCGACGACCCCCGCGTAGTTGACGATCATGCCGAAGAGCGCGACGCTGCAAAGCACGATCACCACCGGGCGCCACTTCCATCCGGGCAACGGCGGTCCGTTGAGCCGCAGCGCACGCAGCGACAGCGCGGATCCGAGGCCGATCAGGAGGATGCCGAGAATGCGCGGAAAGTATCCGGGACCCATCCGCGCCGCGGTGCCGAGCGTGTAGTTGCTGCCGACGACGATCGCGGCGATCCCGAAGGAGATGAACAGCAATCCGGCGAAAAAATCCTTCGGGTGGCGAACAAACGCCATGCTTTCCTCCGCGTTGGCGCGATGCCGTCGGCAGGCGTGCCGTCGTCGCCGGACACGCTGCGTACGGTCTTTGCCGGATTCTCGTCGGCGCCGCGGGCGTAAGAATAGCATCCCCGCATTGCCGCATTGCCGCATTGCCGCATTGCCGCATCGCCGGTGCGCGGCGCTCGCTGCGGGCTGGCGCGGCGGACACAAAAAAAGGGCAGGCGTCATTGCCTGCCCTTCGAATCAACGTGCGGGCGCGCATCACGCGCCCGCTTGCCGTCCCTCAAATGCCGTTCTTCGCGCGCAGATCCTTCACGTAGGCGTCGAGCTGCTGTCCCTGCATGCGTTGCGTGAGCTGCGGCTTCACTTCGTCGAACGGCGGCACCTTCGCTTCACGGATGTCGTCGACTTCGATCACGTGCCAGCCGAACTGCGTCTGCACCGGCACTGTGGTGAACTTGCCCTTCGGCAGCTTGACCATGGCATCGGAAAACGGCTTGACGAAGTTGGCCGGCGCGTTCCAGTCGAGATCGCCACCCTTGTCCTTGGAGCCGGGGTCCTTCGAGCGCTCGGCCAGCTTTTCGAACTTCTCGCCCTTTTGCAGCGCCGCGATGATTTCCTTCGCTTCGTCCTCGTTTGCGACGAGGATGTGCCGGACCTTGTATTCCTTGTCGCCCATCTGCGCCTTGATCGTATCGTATTCCTTGTGGAGCAAGGCATCGGGAACGGGGTTCGCCTTCACCCAGTCGGCGACAAAGGCGTTGACGAGCACGGTCTGCGCGCTCAGGTCCATCTGTGTCTTGACGTCGGGCGTCTTGTCGAGGCCCTTTTTCCTCGCCTCGCGGGCCAGCAGTTCGCGGGTATTGAGCTGTTCGCGCAGCGCGTTGCGCGCCTCGGCCGTGTCAGGCTGCCCTTGCGCGGTGCGCTCCTTCATCAGGAAGTCGTAATACGCTTTGGGGAAGATATCCTTGCCGCTGGACGCCGCTGCGGGCGCGGCAGCTTTTGCCGGCGCAGCGGGCTTGTCTTGCGCCTGCGCGGTGAGACCGGCGAACACCGCAAGCGCGGCGAGCACGGCGATGGTCAGGGTAGGCTTGGTCATCGGTGTAACGTCCTTGGTGGTTGAGAAGAAAATTCTTCCGGCGTCAGCGCCTTCATCGAAAGCGCATGGATCGGATGCGGCAGGAGATCGGCGACTTCGCGCAGGACCCGCTGGTGCCGCGCGAGACGGGAGAGCCCGGAGAAGGCCTCTGACACGATGAGGAGCGAAAAGTGCCCGGCGCCATCTCGCGCGCCCGCATGCCCCGCATGCGCGGCGCTGTCGTCGCGGATCTCGAGTGCCACCGGGGCGAGCGCCGCGAGGCGGGTCCGCAGCAGAGCCGAAACCTCGGTGGCAGCGGCGAGCTCGGTCATGACGCCTCTTCGCCGAGATGCCGCGACAGCACCAGGCCCTGGGCCAGCGCGAACGCGAAAAATAGCCCGATACCGCCCCAGACCTTGAAGTTGACCCACGTGTCCGTCGGATAATTGAACGCGACGTACCAGTTCGCCACGCCCATGAACGCGAAGAACCCGACCCACGACCAGGTGAGACGCGTCCAGACGGTGTCGGGCAGCGTAATGCCCTTCATCAGGTGCGCGAGGAGGTTGCGGTGGAAGCCCAGCTTGCCCACGGCGAGGATTGCGCCGAAAAGCCCGTAGAGCACCGTCGGCTTCCACTTGATGAACGTCTCGTCATGCAGAAGGAGCGTCGCACCCCCGAACACGGTGATGATCGCGAGCGACAGCCAGTGCACGACCTCGGCCCGGCCGCGTTTCCAGTGAAACCATGCGATCTGGACGACCGCCGCGGCCATCGCGACGGCCGTGGCGACGTAGATGCCCTGCCATTTGAAGGCGACGAAAAAGAGCAGCAGCGGAAAATAGTCGGCGAGTAACTGCATAACCGTCCATTATACCCTGACCTCGGCTCCGCCCGCGACGGCACAGGGCGACCCGGCGGGTGGCGGATAGCCGTCCGGCGGTGGGCGACCGCCGGCGCGAAGGCTTCCCGGGCCCCGTGCCGCGCAGCCTCCGTTCAGCGCCGACGCGGCACGATCAACCGCCGCAGGCGGGGCCAATCGAACGATTCGCCGGGATCGGTTTTGCGTCCCGGCGCGATGTCGCTGTGACCGGCGACGGCGGCGATCGGATAGCGGCGGGAAAGCGCCTTGATCAACCGCGCGAGCATGGCGTACTGGTCAGATGAATACGGGACATGGTCGGCGCCCTCGAGCTCGACGCCGATCGAGAAATCGTTGCAGCGCTCGCGCCCCCGCCACGACGACACGCCGGCGTGCCAGGCGCGGTCGTCGCAGGAGACGAACTGCAGGAGTGCGCCGTCGCGACGGATCACGAAATGCGCGGACACGCGCAGATCGGCGATCGTCGCGTAGTACGGGTGACGGGCAGGATCGAGCCGGTTCGTGAACAGTCGGATGATCGCGTCACCACCGAACTTGCCGGGCGGCAGCGAGATGCCATGGACCACGATCAGCGTGACCGGAGTTCCCGCCGGACGGGCGTCGAAGTTGGGCGAGCGGACCTGGCGTGCGAGGTTTGCGCGGCCGCGAGCGTCGATCGCGAGCCGCGGCGGTGACGATCGGCCTACCATTCACTCGCGCCGCAGCGGCGTACGACGGTGACGCCGGGTAGGTAGGTAGCGACTTCGTAGCCCATTCGGAGATTGTAGCGTGCGGCCGGATTGGCGTTACGATTGCGCCGTGAGCCGCGGCCCCTACTTCAAAGAAGAAGACCCGGTCCTTTGGTTGATGCGCGAGCTCTGCGACGTACTGACGCCGCGGGTCGAGCGCACTAACGGTTTGCTCCGGGTCGAGGAGCGCCTGCGCATCGAATTGGGCGGGAAGCGCCACTACATCCGCAAACGTAACGGCGCCGACCGCCAGTAATTGGTCAGGAGCGACGATCGGGCGCGCGGGTAGCTGGGAGAAGTGTCAAGCTGGTGTAACCAGTTGCGGTTAAGTTTTGGCAGGTAGATCGCGACTGCGATCGCGCTGGCGACGGCACGGAACGGCCGACCGGCGGCAATTGCAGGCGACACCACAAACTCTGTAAACTCGCTCTCCCGCCAACAATCCGAGGGGGTAAGCCGATGCCACAACCCCGCTTATCAATTCGGTCAGGCCGCCATGGCCGGCACGGGCAGCCGCTGCTCGTATCGAAACCACAGCTATCCGAAGAACAGTTCGCTTGCCTGAAGCGATGCGCGGAAGGCGACACCTTGCGCTTTGAAGCGCTGGAACTCGTCGATGCGATCGTTGCCGCCGGTTACGCCCACAGAAGCATGATGGGCGTCGTCACAGTCACGGCTCAAGGTCAACGGTACCTAAGGGCCATTTTGCAGCGCCCCCATGCTATTAACCGTGCCGCGTAATAGTGGTGTCGGAATAGGGGTCGATCTCTTTTTCTTGGCGGCGCGCGACACGGTCCTGATCCCCGCTCATTCGCATGAGGACCAGCCCGAATAGAACGCCAAGCGCCCACACGACCAAGCCCACCAAGAGCCAGCCGCCGTCCATACCCCTCCCGGCGCAAGGTAACAGGCGCGTAACCCCGGATTATTTGTACTGTCGTCCCGCACCCCTAGCGCGTGCCGATTGGAGCACACGGCGTGCCTCCCCACGCAACTGGCACGAAAACAATGCGTTGACGACAGTCGGCATCTGTCTCGCTTTGGTATATGTAAAGATACTTGACGAAATCGGCTGGTTGCGGCGGTGCAGTGTCGGCTAAAGGTCAGGTTCGCCCCCTTTCGGAAAGAAGCGCACCGCGACGATCGACGGTCGCGACCGCCGGTAGGCTAGGACACGTCCGAGCGCCGCTGCGCATCCTTGCGCGCAGGACCCTTCGTCATCTTTGTGTAGTCACCGAAGAGCGGGATGACTCCCATCGCTATTAGGACGCCCAGTACGATAGCTAGGCTGATTCCGACCACAATCAGCAGAGTCCCGAATATTTGGATGGTCATTTGATCCCCGCCAGAAGGAGGTCGTCCGCAGTCGCCGGCCGAAGCATTCGCAGCGGGAGCTCCGTCTCCCCTGGACCGGGGGGCGTGCTCAGATAGCGGATCACCGCGCGCTCTCCCCAAACACTCACGATCTCAGCAATGAAACCGTTGGGTGTCGCGATGCGATCACCAATGACGAAGCGAGCCTTCCGCATGCGATGAAAGGATCGCATTACGGAGCCGCGAGCGGTGTTGCGGGCCGATGCCCGGACACGCCGGCCGATCTAACAGCTTGTATTACACGTCACGTCCCCGCGCCGCTGCCGGCGGCGGCGCCACGCGCTAAACACGAGCGGCCCGAGCAATACCGCGGGCGCTATCACCGCCGGCGCGATCGCGATAGCCGAATCGGCAACCCTTGCAGCATTTCTAGAGGGAAGTCGGGAGGAGAGGCTACTTAATGCCTAGCCTTTCCATCCGGTAGCGCATCGCGCGGAAGGTGATCCCGAGCAGTTTGGCCGCGGCCGTACGGTTGTACCGCGTCTTTTCGAGCGCCTCGTTGATCGCCGCGCGCTCGACGCGATCGAGATAGTCCTGCAGCGGCCACTTGTCGCCGGCCGTGACCGCAAATTCCGGATCGTCGGCGACGGGCGTCAGGTGCAGATCATCGGCGGTGATCCGCTGCGGATCAGCGGCGAGCGAGAGACCCCGTTCGAGAATGTTTTCGAGCTCGCGCACATTGCCGGGGAACGGATAGCGCTCCAGCGCGCCGATCGCCTCGGTGTCGAGCTTGGCGGGGTTGCCGCGCGAAAGCTTCGTCAGAATCGCATCGGCAATGAGCGGAATGTCCTCGCGCATTTCGCGCAACGACGGCATCGCGAGCTCGATCACGTGCAGCCGGTAATAGAGATCCTGCCGGAACTCGCCCGATTCGACGAGCGCCGCGAGCTTCTTGTGCGTGGCGCTGATGAGGCGCACGTCGACCGGTTCCTCCTGGGTGGCGCCGACCTTGCGCACCTTCTTTTCCTGGATCGCGCGCAGGAGCTTCACCTGCATCGCGAGCGGCAGATCGGCGACTTCGTCGAGAAACAGCGTGCCGCCGTTCGCCGCCTGGAAGAAGCCGTCGCGGTCGCCCTCGGCGCCGGTGAACGCGCCTTTCTTGTAGCCGAAGAACTCGCTTTCCATCAGGTTCTCGGGGATCGCGCCGCAGTTGACCGCCATGAACGGCTGCTCGGCGCGCGGACCGAGCGTGTGGATGAGCCGCGCGGCCAGCTCCTTGCCGCTCCCCGATTCGCCGTTGATGAACACCGGCGCCTGACTTTTCGCGAGCCGGTCGATCAATCCGCGGACCTGCATCATCGCCGGCGATTCGCCGAGCAGCTGGTAGCTCGACGCGGCCTGGACCTTTTCGGGGACCTTGAGCGCCTGCTTGACGAGCGCGCGCAGCTGCTCGAGGGCGACTGGCTTCGCGAGATAGTCGAAGGCGCCGGCTTTGAGCGCTGCCACCGCGTTCTCGGCGCTGCCGTAAGCGGTGATCACCGCGACGGGAACGTCGAGTCCCTTCTGATTGATGTGCTCGACGACGCGCAGGCCCTCGCCGTCGGGCAGGCGCATGTCGGTGAGGCAGAGATCGAACGGCTCGCGGTCGAGGAGGCGAATCGCGTCGGCGACGTTTTCGGCGCGCGTCGTGTCGAGCCCCATGCGCGAGAGCGTGAGCTCGAGCAGCTCGAGCAGATCCGGCTCGTCGTCGATGACGAGCACTTTCGGTTGGCCGCGGACTCTTCGGGACATGAATTACCTCGATTTCTCGGCGGGATTGACCGCCCGTTTCATCGTCATGCGGAAATGCGCGCCCGGGCTCCGGGGCAGAAGCTCCAGCGCGGCGCCATTGGCGTCGGCCAGCTCGCGCGCGATGTACAGGCCGAGCCCGGTGCCGCCGGGCCGGGTCGTGAAAAACGGCTCGAAGATCTGCCCGCGGAGCTCCGCCGGAATTCCCGGACCATCGTCGGCGAGCTCGCAGATCACCGCATCGCCCATGTAGCCGGCGCGGGCGGCGATCCTGATGCTGCGCTCCTTTTTCTGGCAATGCTGCCAGGCGTTGCGGACGAGGTTCCAGACGATCTGGTTCAGATGCCCGCGGTCAAAGATGATGAGCAGGTCCGCCGGGACGTCCATCGCGATGCCGCCGGGCGGAATGTTTTCCGCCTGGACGATTTCCTCGGTGAGCGAGTGCATGAATTCGCCGAACGCGATTACCTCGGGCTGCTGGCGGTCGCGGCGGTTCAATTGCAGCACTTCGCCGACGATGCGGTCGATCCGTTTCGCATTGTTGCGGATCATGTTCAACAGCCGCTGGCCTTCGGCCACGACGGCGCCGTCCTCCTCCAGCAGCTGCGCCGCCTGGTTGATCGCCGACAGCGGGTTTCTCACCTCGTGCGCGATCGACGCCGTGAGCCGGCCCATCGCGGCGAGCTTCATCTGTTGCGCTTCGGTCTGCGCGCGGCCGAGGTCCTCGAGGTAGATCAGCGTCCCGCCGTTCAGCCCGGAGCCGATCCGCACCAGGCGCACGCGCAGGAGCCGTTGCGTGGGTTCGACCTTGAAGGGCGGCAGCGGCTCGGCATAGTCCTCCTGCCAGCGGCGCCAGTAGTCGTGCAGCGTCCCGCTGAATTCGGCGAGACGCATCCCACCGCGCATCCTGCCGAATCCGCCGAGCAGACGCGTGACCTGTGCATTGTGACCGCGCACGACGCCGTTCAGGTCGACGACGAGCACGCCGTCCTGCATGTCCTGGATGATGAGCCGGTTGACCTGCTCGAGGTTCGCGATGTCGATGCCGCGCTGCGCGGCGAGGTCTTCCGATGCGCGCGCATACGCGCCCAGCGCCACCGCGACGCCGACCGTCGCGAAATAGCCGAAACAAATGAGGCCGGTCTGGAACGGCTGTGCGCCGCCGATCTGGCCTTCGGCCAACCGCCAGAGGTCAAGACCGAGCAGCGTGACCGTCGCCAGCGCCGCGTGGAAAAACGCCGTGCGCGGGCGCAGCAGCCAGCCGCTCGCGGCGAGTTGCGGGAAGAGCAGGATCGGCAGCGACCCGCCCGAGCTGCCCCCGGCAGCCATGATCATCGCGATGAAAGCCACGTCGCCCGCCAGCAGCGACGACGTGACCACGGGCAGCGGCATCGACAACCGGTCGCTCTGGATCCACCAGAACGCGAGGAGTCCGAACAGGAAGTAGAGTCCCGCCACCGTGATGACGGCGTTCGGCGACGAGACCGAGAGCAGGCTGGAGTCGAGCAGCAGCGCGATCCCCAGCAGCGACACGCCGCAGATCAAGCGATAGAGGGCGATGATCCACAGGATCCGCCGCGCGGAATCGCCCGCCGACACGGGCAGCGGCGGCTCGAAAGGCGGAATGGCGGGGCTCGGTTGCATCGGCTCGTTTATCGCAGTGGAAGGACGTCCCGTCAACGCCGATCAACGCCGCTGGCCGCAGCGCCCATCGGCGCAGACGAAGCCACCCGGAGCGGCCTTGGCCTCGGCCTGGGGCAGGAACAGGCCGCAGTGGAGGCACCGCACCATCTTGTCGGCGGGCGTACCGGCCGACCGCGACGCCGCTTCGTCACGACGCCGCTTCCCGCTGGCCGCATTGACGAGCCGCAGCACGAACAGCACCACGAAGACGACGACGATCCAGAAGATGACTTTGCCCATCAGAGCACCTTTCCGGGATTGAGGATACCGGCAGGGTCGAGCGCCGCCTTGATCCCACGCATCAGCTCGAGCTCGACTTCGCTCTTGTAGCGGACGAGCTCGGCCCGTTTTTGCTGTCCGATGCCGTGCTCGGCGCTGATGCTGCCGCCGTGCGCCGTGACCAGGTCATAGACGATCCGGTTCGCCCGATCGGTGTGCGCGAGAAATGCCTCCGGCGCAACGCCCTCCGGCGCGGCGAGGTTGTAGTGCAGGTTGCCGTCGCCCAGGTGCCCGAAGGTTACAAAGCGCAAGCCCGGGAGCGTCGCGGTCAACGCGTCAGCCGCCGCCGCGAGGAACGCGGGCGTTGCCGACACCGGAACCGAAATGTCGTGCTTGATGTTCGGGCCATCGAGCCGCTGCGCTTCGGCAATGTTCTCCCGCAGCGCCCACAGCGCATTCGCCTGGTCTCCGGATTGCGCGATCGTCGCATCGAGCGCGCGGCCGCGTTCGAGCGCCTCGCCGAGCGCGCGCTCGAGCGCGTCGGTGAGTCCCGAGCCCGCCGCGCAGTCGTCGGCCTGCACGAGCGCGTACCACGGGTGGCCGGGCAGCACATCGGGCAGTTCGGCGAAGTGCCGGCGCGTCAACGCAACCGAATAGCCCGACATCAGCTCGAAGCCGACGAGACGATCCCCGAGCGCCTGTTTGAGCTCGGCGAGCAGCGCGACGGCCGCGGTGACGTCGGAGAGCGCCGCGAGCGCGGTCGCGCGGATTTGCGGGGCCGGGAAGAGCTTCAGCACCGCTGCCGTGACGATCCCGAGCGTGCCCTCGGCGCCGATGAAGAGCTGCTTCAGGTCGTACCCGGTGTTGTCCTTGCGCAAGCCGCGGAGCCCGTCCCAGATGCGGCCGTCGGCGAGCACGACTTCGATGCCGAGCGTCAGCTCCCGGGTATTGCCGAAGCGCAGCACCGCGGTGCCGCCGGCATTGGTCGACAGATTGCCGCCGATCGTGCAACTGCCCTCGGCGGCGAGCGACAGCGGAAACATGAGCCCGGCGTCGGCGGCTGCCTGCTGCGCCGCGGCGAGCGTGACGCCGGCATCGAGCGTCAGCGTCGCGTTGCCCGGATCGATCGCGCGCACCCGGTTCATCCGGGCGAGCGAGACCACGATCGCCTCACCTCCGGCATCGGGGGTCGCACCGCCACATTGACCGGTGTTGCCGCCCTGGGGAACGATGGGCACGCCCGCTTCCGCACAGGCGCGCACGACGGCGGCGACCTCCGCGGTGCTGCCCGGCCGCACGACGGCCCGCGCCCGGCCGTGGAATTGGCCGCGCCAATCGGTGAGATAGGGAGCGATGTCGGCGGGAGCGGTGAGGACCTGGGCGCTTCCGACGGCCGCGTCGAGCCGCGCCCGCAGGGTTGCGCGAATGTCCGTCATGAACGACGATACTACGCGATGTTGAGAATTTCCTCGTCGCTCAAGGACTTACCGCTCCGTCCGCGACTGGGCTGTGCTTGGATTGTGCCATGATCCGGTCAATCACGGTCGCAGCCTCAGCCAACTGAGTAGGAGCGAGGTGGGCGTACCGGCGCATCATGTCCCGATCCTTCCACCCGCCGAGTTCCTGAAGCTGGCCCTCAGCCACTCCCTCTTGGATCATCCACGACGCCCAAGTGTGGCGTAGATCGTGGAACCTGAAGTTCTCGATTCCAGCCCTCTTGAGCGCTTCCTTGAAGCCCAGATCGTTGGCGTTGTCGAACGGCTTGCCGGCATAGGTGAAGACTCGGGTCTCATGCTTGCCGCGTTGCTCCAGCACAACGTCGTACGCCATCTGGTTCAGCGGCACCACCTGAATCTTCCCGTTCTTGGTCTTGTACAGCGTGACGATCCTGCGCTCCAAGTCCACCTGTCTCCATTCCAGATGCGTGATGTTGCGCATCCGCATCCCTGTTGCTACCGCGAACCTCACTACCGGCTTGAGGTGCTTCGGCAGTTCAGAGACCAGCCGTTCTAACTCTTCCCTACTGATCCAGCGCACGACAGCGTTCTCCTCCTTGTGGGCGCGAATGAACGGAGCGCGATCGATCCATCCCCACTCACGCTCGGCCCGCCGAAGGATTGACCGGATCAGGGCATAGTAGCGGTTCTTGGTCCCGGGCTTCGATGATTCCTTGCCACCATCGACAATCTCGTAGATCAGGTCAGCCGTGATGGCATCGAGACGTGTGCCCTTCAGCTTCTGATCGAAGAAGGCGATTTTCCCGAGATCAAGGTGGAGGGATCGCTTGTGCTGTCCCTCCCGAATCCACCGCACCGCAGCTTCCTCCCAGTACCGGACGGGCCTCTCTCCAAGTTTCACTTGACGCCAGAGATCGGCCTTCAGCTTGTCGTGATACTCCTGAGCTAACTTGCGATCAGTGGTCCCAGCAGAGCATCTAATTCGTTCCGTGCCGGGGACAGAGACCGCAACCCACCACGTCTTGCCGCGTTTGAAGATTGGCATGTTCCCTCCTTCTCACGCGACACCAGCCGGGATCGAGTGTATCCATCCCTGATTGCCGCGACAAGATCGTCCTCGATGAAGACCCAACGGGCGTCTACAAGCGAGATCCGTGAAGCGGCCGAACCCGCCTCGTCGGCACAGACTCCGAAGCAGATGACGCGAACCGAATCCCTCCCAGACTGGGTCGTGGTCCATCTCCCGCACGATTCCACGCGAATCCCGGTGGATGTCCGGGGCCAGTTCATCCTTGACGACAGCGCCCTCACCGACGAGCTGAACAAGATCACTGACCACCGGACGCTGGATCTGTTCGCCCGCGCGACCGGCGGCCGAGTAGTCCGCTCCGATGTCAGCAGGCTCGTCGTCGACGTCGAACGATTCGATGACGATCAGCAGGAACCAATGGCAGTGATCGGGATGGGCGTGATCTATCGAGTCACGTCCCGTCTGCAACCGTTGCGGCGAACGCTCAGTGAGGAGGAGCGGGCTTCGCTGATCGCGACGTACTACGCGCCCCATCACGCAAGGCTCACTCGGGTGGTCGACGAGGCGTTGGAGAGGCACGGCCGGTGCCTCGTACTCGATTGCCACAGTTTTCCGTCGAAGGCGTTGCCATACGAGCGAATCAACGGACATGGGGAGCGACCGGACATCTGTATCGGCACCGACCCCTTCCACACGGACAAGACGCTCGAGCGGGCCTTCGTCGGCAGCTTCGCCCAAGCGGGATGGCGGGTAGCGGTCAACGCTCCCTTCGCAGGCGCGATGGTGCCGGTGCGCCATTACCGGCGAGATAGGCGGGTCGGCGCGGTGATGGTAGAAGCGAATCGACGCCTGTATTTGGACGAGGAGACCTTTAAGGCACTCCCCGATTTCGACCAGACGGCCGATCTGATCAAGCGTTGCTGCGCCTCGGCCGTCGCCCTTATCGGCGGTTAGGCTCGGGAACACGGCCGAAAAAATACCCGCTGGCCGACGATCTGTGCGGCAGAGCGGGCGAGGAAGACGCTTCGCAGGAGAGAGGAGGATCAGCGGAGCGTTTACGGCCTATTTTCATTCGGCCACATGACAGCCACGTTGCAGCCGAGGCTGACCTCGAGCGGGAAGTCGGCGTTGCTCTTCAGAGACCCCCGGGTCGGTGCCGCTATTCAGTGACGCGGGCTGGCAGTGGGACTCGAAGCGACCTCTTTGACAATCTCGCCCATCAGCTCGGCCATCTTTTGGCCCTCGGCCAAGTAATCGGCCGCCATCTTGCTCACGAACTCCGCCTGCAGCGTGAATGCTTCCGTCGGACTGGCGCAGCGAGCGAGGCGTGCTCCGACCTCAAGTTCCTTCTCGAAGCGGTCCTGCGCGAAGCGCGCGGCTTCGTCGCCCATGCGTTTGGCCTGACTGAGCCAAGCCTGATACGTTTTGGTGACCACGTCGATTGATTGGGGATCCATCCCCCAAACAACGTTGGTGTCGGAGGAGGATGACTCAACGGTCCTCTTCTGTCTTTGCATGTTCACATCTCCTTTCGGAAGGTCCAAGGCGCACCGCGTCCGTCGGTGTCTGCCGGCAGGACGTGCGGCTGGCGCTTTCTCCTGCTCATTGTGGGCAACCGTTCTTGACTTGGTCCTACTGCTGGTCCTGAGCAACGCCGTCCAGAACGCAATGAACGGTGGTGATAACACCGTGCTGGGTGGGATCATTTCCGCCACGACGCTCATCGGTCTTCATTACGGCGTCGCGTTCATGACGTTCAGATACAAGACGCTGGGAGCGTGGATTGAAGGAGTTCCGCGCACGCTAATTCACAATGGTGTGCTGAACGAGGCCGTCATGCGAAGCGAATTGTTGACGCGCCACGAGTTGGCGGCCGCACTCCGCGCGGCTGGCTGCTCGGAGATCGAGCACGTTCGCCTCGCGACCTTAGAAAACAACGGTCAGATCACAGTATCCTTGCGGTCCCAATCGACATGAGCCGCATCCGCTATGGCGGCGCCGTCGAGGCAGGAACATCAGACCGGATGTGTTGGAAGCGCGCGTGGACCCGGGTCACGGGCTGCGCGACCTACTACGTGCGACAATGCACGTCATGGTCGAGCAACCGCAGAGTCTGGGCGAGGAAATTGCCAACAGCGTGAGCCACGGCGTGGCGCTGCTGGCCGCCATTGTGTCAGTGCCGTTCCTGATCGCCACAGTGCGCCAGCTTGGCGTCGCGAACGTCATTGCGCGGCGTGCCCCGGAGGAATCCGGTAGGGGCGTAGTGTTCGTTACACCTCTACAGGGGGATCGGGAGATCGCTGCCGCCGCCAGCGTCGGTTTCAACGTCACCCAAACCCTGCACTCGGTGCGCGTCATGGGCCGGGATCGCCCGGGGGCAGCCGCCGAACTAACGCAGAAGCTCGCTGACGCAGGTATCAATCTACGCGGATTCTCCGCTTCGGTGATCGGCAGTCAGTTTGTCGCGTACGTCGCGGTGGATTCGCTGGATGAAGCCAATAAGGCGCTAGAGATTCTGAACAAAGCCTGAAGCCATGCTGAAGCGGCAGGCGCTCAACTCCGCTATCCTGTGATGTAGCGTTCGAGTTGTTCGATGATGAATTTTTGCTCCGAGATGGTCTCCTTCACGAGGTCTCCGATGGAGACTAGGCCAATCAGCTTGCCGTTGTCGATAACGAGTAGGTGGCGCACCCGGTTTTCCGTCATCAGCGCCATGCACTCTTCGCTCCTGTGAAGGGGACTTACATACATTGCCGACGCGGTCATGATGTCGCGCACCGGCGTCTCCTTTGACGACCGTGCCATAAGAACAATCTTTCGCGCATAGTCGCGTTCGGTAATGATGCCGACGATCTTCTCGTCCTCCATCACAACCAGCGCACCGATGTTCTTTTCGGCCATGAGCTTGACGGCCTCGAACACCGACGCCGTGGGCGCAATCGTGTAGATCGTCTGATCAACTTTAGCCTTGAGAATGCTAGCTACGCTTTTCATCGGCTGTCCTCCGCGAGATCCTGAAAAAGACATGATCGGCCCGGTGAACCCGCAATGGCAATGGTCGGCGTCAACGTGACCACAGTGACGAGGTAAGTGCACTGCACCTCGTGGGTCGGACTTGGAGTCACTTTCCATGGCCGCGCCAATAACGCGGCATCGCGAAGCCGCCGAATCGTGCCGCCGGCTCAATTCCGGATCGGGAAGACAACGGGTACGGAGAATTGGATGCGCGAAAGTCCTTTGGCGCGACTAGAGTTCAATCCGCACGACGATGTTCGCCGTCGTGGATGGGGCAAACGCCGCCTCGTACGCGGAGAGCTGCCGCTCCATGATCGGGCTGCTCGATTGCCGGGGATTCGTGAGATACATGGAGAAATCTGGAATGCGGTTGATCCGTTTCATCAGTTGAAGCATCGCGACGCCTTCAACGATAACGGGAAGGGGGGAGGTAATGCGGCGTTCGATGATGCGATTGATCTGATCGTCGAGATAAACAACGTAGTCCCGCGTGGGGATCAGGAACAGATCGGTCTCAATCAACGTCACATTGAAGCGCCACGCAAGATACCGCCCAAGAGTGGTCTTCCCGACACCCTCACGGCCATCGATTGTGACAATTACACCGGGCAACCCTCGCATAAATGGCGTTAGGATGTCCACGACCTGCAAATAGCTGGGGAGGATGGTCGGAGCGGCGGCTTCGGACGACGCTAACTGGCGCTGAGCGGAGGCGCGTAGCTCCGCTGGCGCGCCAGCGGGTGTGACGCTGCGGGTGTGGCGGATACGCATCTAGATTGCTGTCGTGTAGGTCGACAAGTATGACGCACCCGGCCCGATGGGCAAATGAAAGCCGTCTTACGCTTCCGGCTGCTCGCTCCCCGCAGGCGATTAGCGTACCAGCCAGTGTCAGCCGCCCGGACCGCGCCAATAGCGGAGCATCACGAAGCCGGATCATGCGGCCCAAGTTGTGCGAAGTACGCGACGCCATCCTGCGTACCGGTAACGCCGAGATCCAGTACGGGGGCGAGAACTTTCAGGCCCTTGCCGATGCGGAAGATGCGCCCGAGTCTGGCGGCACGACTGCCCACTCTTCGTAGATGTCCGCGTCGGGTGACTTCCAGCGCAGCACCCACATGTCCGGGCGCCGGGAAACGAGTTCTCCGTGCTCGCCGTGGTCGCCCCTCAATGCGAAGCCATACTGTGCTTCGTTGGGCAAGCCGACAAATTCAATGAACGGGTTCCACTGAGACAGATAGGCGTGTGCTGTGGCGAGAGCCTCATCCAGATACCGATGCTCGTTGATTTGAAACTCGACCGCCTTTCGTGGCCGTTCCGGAAATAGCGCGACCAGTTGCGACAGCCCGGAGTCAACAGCGTCCCCCAATTCGGCAAAACGGGAGTCGCGTTGCGGAGGGCAATTCCGGGGACTGAAATTGCTGCAGGCGACAGCCTCGCCGTTCAAGGCTGCGAGGCGCAAGGTACTGGGAGCGCCGACGTAACACAAGCTTCTACGCAACACCGCCTCGCCGGTTTCGTGCCAGCCGACGGTGAAATAGGTGTGGGTATTTCGATCCGGGACGATCTCATACCCAAACAGCCCGTCCTCGACGATGGGCAACAGGTCGAGCGAAATATTGTTGGGTAGCGAATAACGAGGGGCAGCGGCGATCAGTTGCGCCCGGAGAATCGGCAACAAGGTTTTCGCCTCGGAGAGCCGAGGACAATAGCCCGATTGCCGTCCAGAGAAGTGGCACTGCATACGTAACAGTGTGAGATTAGCTGCGGCCAACAGGCAAGGCGAATATTCGCTCTTGCCGGAACGCAAGCGGCCGCCCGCTTCGTCGCTCTCGCGGCAGCATCGGCCCCGTACCGTCTGGCCGGCTCAGGGCGCGGACGGCCGGCGGATCTACGCCCGGAGTCCGGTCCGATTTCACTCGTGGCATCCAGCCGTTCGATGGTTGGGGCGCAACCGTAGCCCGCTACAGGGGGCCAGACGTGATAGAGTACCGCATATCCATACGGTACTATCGTGCGCTTCGCCGTTCGCCTTCTTCGACACCGGGGGCGAATCCTCCCTTGGCGAGAAGTCATTAACCGGCCTCCGCTCGTGGGGGACCTTCGCATCGAGGAGGTGCGCGATGAAGAGCTGCGGCGCTACGTGCGTACCGCCCTGCTGTGGGACGAGCACCGCGTTCTGCCGTCGCAGAACCGCCCCCACCTGTTCGACGTTCACATCGTTGCGATGAGTCCGCTGGCGTTCAGCCTCACAGGGTTCGAGCGGGTTGACGGGGCCGAGTACGCGCAGTCATGGCTCGTTCAGCCGTGTCGTAGAATCCAAGTGCTCGCGGCGCCACAGCGGATCGCGGAGCCGCGCGGCACGGAAATAGAACAGGGCATTCGGTCGAGTAATCCGGTCGGAATCAGGCGCTCGAACCCGTGTGCCTGATTTGTGGCGTTGCCCCATTGCGTTCCTTCACGTTCAATCACGCTACGTCACGTTGGCTGGTGCCGCGTTTGGTTTATGAATCAATATGTTACATCACTCTGTCCTTGAAC
>CAVTFT010000003.1:0-50408 GCA_963734085.1 uncultured beta proteobacterium
CACCCCAGTTCGCGGCCGCCTGGTCGAGCGCCGCGACGACGAGGCCGTTGATGTGCTCGCGTTCCTCGAATGTGCGGTCGAGCTCCATCCGGCCGATCACGCTGCGCAGCGTGGTTTGCGCAAGCTGCGTGATCGCCACGCGGAAGTTGCTCGAACCATAAGAGGCGCTTTAGGGTCGGTGACCTGGAAATAGAGGATACCGTCAACCTGCAGCTGCGTATTGTCCTTGGTGATGCAGATCTGCGACGGGACGTCGAAGGGCATTTCCCGGAGGTCGTGCGTGTACGCGACGCGGTCGACGAAAGGAATGACGAAATTGAGGCCCGGTTGCAGCACGGCGTGAGAGCGTCCGAGCTGTTGATGACCTGCGCGGGCTGCCGCGGCACGCCGCCATCGCTTTCGCAATCACGATCAGGGCGACCGACGAACAGCAAGACGGTGAACAACGACGACCCGAGCCACATGGTGAAGGCCTCCAAACGCCCGCTGCTCATGACGCCGGGCTTGCGAATCAGACAGGACGAGCACGGAGCCGCGCGTGGCGACGATGTACATCGTTTCGCCGCGCGGCACGTCGGGGGCGGCCAGTTCGGCGTTCCAGTCGGAGCCGCGGTACGCGACGCGGGCCGAGCCGTCGGCGTTCCACGTCGTTACGTGGACCGATTGCCCAACGTCGAGCGATGGCTGCAGCGGCGGCGTCGCGCGCGCAAGCCGCCAGCGGTGCGCAAAGATCGTGAGCACGACGCCCAGCACGCCGGCGACCGTGAATTGCAGCATCGGCTCTCCGGCGCCGAGCCACGCCGCGACGCCGCCCAGCGCGCGCTACGGCGACACCGATCGCAAGCAGGTAGAACGTGCCGGTGACGAGCTCGGCGCCGATCAGCAGCGCCGCGACGATCCACCACGTCCAATAGACAGCCATTGCCGGATTCCTCCCCGCTCTTCGCGTGGTTTTGCGCAAGCATAATGCAGTTTCGGCCCTTTACATCTAACGCCACCGCTCCCAAACTCCGGACGCTGGCCCCGGGCGTCCGGCCTCCCCACACGCGGCCGGGGATGGGTTATAATTACCCCCTTTTAATTCAAGCGCTTTTGCGTCAAGGTCCCTGTCGATGAGGTTGCCAGCCGATTGACGAATACCGCTGCTGTCCTCGTGCCGCCACGAGCTCAGGCGCTGCAGAAACTGTCCAAGGCCCGCCCGTCGCTGCCCTCGTGCAAACCAATCCGCTCGTCGAGCTGATGTCGGCGGCCGGCTTCCAGCTTAAGGGGAGTGGCTGGTACGCGACCGATTTTAAGGGTAGCGGCAAGGCTGCCGCCAAGAGACCCGACGCGGAATCGAAATCAGGCGCGGAGTCCGCGCCGGATTCGAATCGGATTCGAAGTCGGATTCGAAGTCGGAGTCGGAGTCGAAGTCGGAGTCGAAATCGGAGTCGAAATCGGAGTCGAAGTCCGAGTCGAAGTCCGATGGCGGAGCAGCAGACAAATCGGGTGAAAAGTCCGCCGCGCCGGCCAGCGGCACGCGTGCATCTCCCGCGTGCTCCTGATTCCGCCTCGCGGAGCGTATCGATGAGGCGTTACCTGATCGCGGGATTGCTGGTCTGGGTGCCGCTCGGCATCACGCTGTGGGTTCTCAACGCGCTCGTGTCGGCGCTCGATCAGACGCTGCTGCTCGTCCCGGAAAGGCTGCGTCCGGACAACCTGCTCGGGTTCCATATTCCGGGCTTCGGGGTCCTGCTCTCCTTTCTGATCCTGCTGGGAACCGGCGCTCTCGCGGCGAATTTCTTCGGCGCGCGGCTATCGGGTATCGGGAGTCGCTGTCGCCGGCATCCCGTCCGTCAAGTCGACTATTCGCCGGGCGAGCAAGTCAGCGACACGCGCCTTCGGATCAGAGCACCGCCTTTCGCAAGGCACTGCTGGTCGAGTTCCGCGCCCCGGGTGCTGGACGATCGCGTTCCAGACCGCGCGCCGGCTGCGGCCGTCGCGAGCCATCTTTCCGGCGAGTACGTCAGCGTCTAGGTGCCGACGACGCCAAACCCGACGGGCGGCTACTTCGTGATCGTGCCGACGTCCACGGTCCACGAGCTCGACATGTCGGTCGACGATGCGCTCAAGTACATCAGATCCAAGGGCGTTGTTTCGCCGCACCCAGGCTAGGCGCGAAGGCCGCGAAACGGGGCGCCCAGGTTTCGACTCCCGCCGCCGACACCGCGGCCGCTCACCCCCGAAATTGACCGGGCGGGTTCGACGCGCTGCTGCTCCGACCTCGGAGTGACGCGCGCGACGGCTCCGCCCGCCCCAAGACGATTGAACGATCCCGCGGTCCAACGCGACGGCTGTCTCGATTCCTATAGGCGCCCTCTCGCGCAAGCTCTCGAACCGCGAACATAACGACCTTTGCCGGAGAGCCTCTTGAAACGCACCGACTACTGCGGCCGCATCGACCGCCGCCACCTGACCCAAACCGTCACAGTGATGGGCTGGGCGCATCGCCGCCGCGACCACGGCGGCGTCATCTTCATCGATCTGCGTGATCGCGAGGGCCTCGTGCAGATCGTCTGCGACCCGGACCGCGCGGCGACGTTTGCCATCGCCGAGAAGCTGCGCGACGAATTCGTGATCCGCATTACGGGGCTCGTGCGACCGCGGCCGGAAGGCAGCGTCAATCCCAATCTCGTCTCCGGCGAGATCGAGGTCCTCGCGCACGAAATCGAGATTCTGAATACGGCGCTGACGCCGCCGTTCCAGCTCGACGACGAAAACCTGTCGGAAACGGTGCGCCTGGAGAATCGTGTCCTCGACCTGCGCCGACCGCCGATGCAAAAGAACCTGATGCTCCGTCACCGCGCGGCGATGGCGGCGCGCCGGTACCTCGACGCCACGGCTTCATCGACATCGAGACACCGACGCTCTACAAGTCGACGCCCGAGGGCGCGCGCGAATTCCTGGTGCCCTCCAGGATCTACCACGGCCTGTTCTACGCGCTGCCGCAATCCCCGCAGCTGTTCAAGCAGATGCTGATGATGGCGGGCTTCGACCGCTATTACCAGATCGTCAAATGTTTCCGCGACGAGGACCTGCGCGCCGACCGCCAGCCGGAGTTCACGCAGATCGACATCGAGACGTCGTTCCTGAACGAGATCGAGATCAGGGAGCTGATGGAAGAGCTCGTCCGCGCGATGTTCAAGGACGTGCTCGACGTCGACCTGCCCGACCCTTTTCCGCGCATGACGTACGCCGAAGTGATGCGCGATTACGGCTCCGACAAGCCCGACCTCCGCGTGCCGCTGGAGCTGACCGAGGTTACCGATCTCAGGGAGAGGTCGAGTTCAAGCCTTCGGCCGCGACCGAGTTGCCGAACGGACGCGTCGCGGCGTTCCGCGTTCCGGGCGGCGCGAGCTGACGCGCAGCGAGATCGACGAATACGCCGCGTTCGCGAAGATCTACGGCGCGAAGGGCTCGCCTACATCAAGGTCAACGACGTGAGCAAGGCCAACGAGGAGGGACTGCAGTCGCCGATCGTGAAGTTCATGACGCGGCCGCGCTGGCCGAGATTCTCGCGCGGTGTGCGGCGCAACGGGCGATCATCTTTTTCGGCGCCGACAGCGAAAAGATCGTCAACGACGCGCTGGGCGCGTTGCGAGCAAAGGTCGGGCACGATCGCGGTTTCGCCGTTCCCGGCTGGAAGCCCTTCTGGGTCGTCGACTTCCCGATGTTCGAGTACGACGAGGAACGCAAGGGTTGGGTCGCGCGCCATCATCCGTTCACCTCGCCGAAGGATGGTCACGACGTGCTGATGAAGACCGATCCGGCCAGCGCCCTGGCGAAGGCCTATGACGTCGTGCTGAACGGCTGGGAGATCGGCGGCGGCTCGGTGCGCAATCACAAGCCCGAGATGCAGGCGAAGCTCTTCGAGGCCCTCGAGATCAGCCCCGAGGAACAGCGGCAGAAGTTCGGCTTCCTGCTTGACGCGCTCGCCTACGGCGCGCCGCCGCACGGCGGCATCGCGTTCGGCTTCGACCGCATGGTCGCGATGATGGCCGGCATCGAGCAGATCCGCGACGTGATCGCCTTCCCGAAGACGCAGCGCGGGCAGGACCTGCTCGTCGACGCGCCCTCGGCGGTGACCGAGCAGCAGTTGCGCGACCTCCACATCAAGATCCGTCCCTCGGATTCGATCAAAGTCGCATAGATTGAAGTAGACTTCCGGCCACCATGGGACCGGTCCGGCCGTTCGATCGCCGCACCGTCGCCGGCGCGCTCGCGCTGGTGGCGGTGTTGCTGATGGCGTCGGCGATCGCGCGCTCGACTCCGGATGCACTGCCGGACGTCCGGTTGGCCGATCTTCCCCCGGAAGCCCGCGAGACTTACGCGATCATCGTCAAGGGCGGGCCGCTGCCGCACGACCGCGACGGCGCCTCGTTCGGCAACCGCGAAAGACTTCTTCCACCCGCGTCCCGCGGTTATTATCACGAATACACGGTCGCAACGCCGGGTGCGGCAAATCGCGGCGCGCGGCGCATCGTCTGTGGCGGCCCGCGAAAAGCGCCCGACACCTGCTACTACACCAACGACCACTACCAGTCGTTCCGGAGGATCCGCGAATGAAAGTGCCCGATCTCCACGATCTGGAACTTTCCGGCGTGCACGCCTGGTCCGGCGACACGCACCCGATCGCGTCCGCGGCGACGGCGGCCAAGCTTCGGCTGTACGCGGCCGACCTCAAATCCGTCAACAGCAAGGCGGAATTGCTCGAAGCGGTCGCGAAAGGCTTGAAGCTGCCCGAACATTTCGGCAACAACTGGGACGCGCTCGCCGATTCCGTCGAGGACGGCGAATGGCTCGGCAAGAACGGCTGCGTGATCGCGCTGTCGCACGCGGGCGCGTATCGCAAGGCGCATGGCGTCGACTGGACGACGTTCGAGGACATCCTCGCCGAGGCTTCCGACTACTGGCGCGAGCGGCACAAGCCGTTCTGGGTGTTCGTCAGCTAATTTGACCTACAAGATCCCCGTCTCCGCGCTGGTCGTCGTTCATACACGCGACCTTCTCGTGCTGCTGCTCGAACGCGCCGATTTCCGCGATCACTGGCAATCGGTGACGGGCAGTCAGGAGCCCGGCGAAGCGCTGATCGACACCGCGATGCGCGAGCTCGCCGAGGAGACGGGTATCGATGCCGCCGATTACGGCAACCTCGCCGACTGGCACCTGTCGAACGTCTACGAAATCTTTCCGCAATGGGCCTACCGGTATCCGCCGGGGACGAAGCACAACACCGAGCACGTGTTCGGACTCGAAGTCCCGAGCCCCGTGCCGGTGCGACTCGAACCGCGCGAACATCTGCGCCACGCGTGGCTGCCCTGGCAGGAAGCGGCGGCGAAGTGCTTTTCGTGGTCGAACCGCGATGCGATCCTGCTCCTGCCGGAACGCGCCGCGACATCGCACAGGAGTGCATGATGAATCCGATCCTGCAATCGACGTTTGCCGCGATGGCCGCCGCGCTCGCGCTGTCGGCAACCAGCGTCGCGCACGCCCAGGCCATTGCGCCAATGCCGCCGTCGCAACCCACCGTCACCGTGTCGGCGTCTGCGTCGGCGAGTGTCGCGACCGATCGGTTGCAAGCCTGGCTCCGTGCCGAGGCCGACAGCGCCGATCCCGCCGCTGCCGCGAGTCAGGTCAACGCGGCGATGGCGAAGGCGCTCGCCCGTGTCAAGGCCGTGGCGTCGGTGAAAGCCCAGACGTCGGGTTATTCGACGCAGCAGATTTCCGAGAAGAAGCCGTCACGCTGGCGCGTTGCGCAAACGCTCGTCCTCGAAGGCGCCGACTTCGCCGCGATGGCGGCGCTGATCACGCGGCTGCAGGACGAGGACGGATTGCTCGTTTCGGGGATGGCGTTCTCGTTGAGCGCGGAAGCGCGACGGCGCGCCGAGGAAACGCTCACGCAGGAAGCGATCCGCGGCTGGCAGGAACGCGCGCAGCGGGCGGCGCAGGGACTGGGCTTCGGCGGCTGGCGTCCGGGTCACGTCACCGTGCAAACCGGCGAGCCGCCCCGCGCGTTTCCGATGATGCGCGCCCAAGTGAGCGCAAGCGGCGCGGCACCGGTAACGCTGGAACCCGGGACCGCGGAGGTCTCGGTAACGGTCAGCGGTGACGCGATACTCGAAGGCTCGCCGCGGCACTGACCCATTCTCCGTCATTCCCGCGCAGGCGGGAATCCAGCGTCTTTCGAGCGCAACAACGTCACTGAATTCCCGCGCCCGCGGGAATGACGATCACGTTTCGCGCGGGCCGAGCATCGCCTCGGGCCGCACCCAGCCGTCGAATTCGGCCTCGGTGAGAAACCCGAGCGCGAGCGCCGCCACTTTTAGGGTCGTGCCTTCGCGGTGCGCCTTTTTCGCGATCTCGGCGGCCTTGTCGTAGCCGATGTGGGGGGCTAGCGCCGTCACCAGCATCAGCGAGCGGTCGAGCAATTCCCGGATGCGCTCCTCGTTCGCAGCAATGCCGCGCGCGCAGTGCACGTCGAAGCTCGCGATGCCGTCGGCGAGGAGCCGGATCGACTGCAGAACGTTGTGGATGATGAGCGGGCGATAGACGTTGAGCTCGAAGTTGCCCGATGCGCCGCCGATGTTGACGGCGACGTCGTTGCCCATAACCTGCGCCGCGATCATCGTCAGTGCCTCGCACTGCGTCGGGTTGACCTTGCCGGGCATGATCGAGCTGCCCGGCTCGTTCTCCGGGATCGTGATCTCGGCCAACCCGGAGCGCGGCCCGCTCGCGAGCCAGCGCACATCGTTGGCGATCTTGAACAGGGCGCCCGCAAGCATCTTCAGCGCACCATGAAGATTGACGAGCGCGTCCGCCGCCGCCATGGCCTCGAACTTGTTCGGTGCGCTCACGAACGGCAGGCCGGTCGCGGTCGCGAGCTCGGCGGCGACGCGCACGCCGAATTCCGGATGCGTGTTGAGGCCCGTGCCGACCGCGGTGCCGCCCTGCGCCAGTTCCAGCACGTGTGGCAGCGCCGACTCGATGTGAAGCTGCGCATGCGCGAGCTGCGCAACGTAGCCCGAGAATTCCTGCCCCAGCGTCAGCGGTGTGGCATCCTGCAGGTGCGTGCGCCCGATTTTCACGATTCCGGAAAACGCAGCGGCTTTTTCCGCCAGCGTTCCGCCGAGCGCGCACAGCGCCGGCAATAGCGACTTGGTCACCGCCACCGCGGCCGCGACATTCATCGCCGTCGGGAAGACGTCGTTCGACGACTGGCCGCAATTGACGTCGTCGTTCGGATGCACGAGTCGCCCTTCGCCGCGCGGCCCGCCGAGGATTTCCGATGCGCGGTTGGCCAGCACTTCGTTGACGTTCATGTTGGTTTGCGTGCCGGAGCCGGTTTGCCACACCGCGAGCGGGAACTCGTCGGCATGGCGACCTTCCAGCGCTTCGTCGGCGGCGCTGATGATCGCCCGCGCCGTCTTCGCCGAAAGCAGCTCCAGCTTCAGGTTGACGTGCGCGGCCGCGCGCTTGATGAGCAGCACCGCGCGAATCAGCTCGGACGGCATCTTTTCGCACGAAATGCAGAAATGCGCGAGCGAGCGCTGCGTCTGCGCGCCCCACAGCCGTTGGGCCGGCACCTCGATGGGTCCGAAAGTGTCGCGCTCGATCCTCGTGCCGGAACTTGTCATGGCAAACTCCGTGCGGCAGCGCTGCCGTTCTCGTCCATTGTGTGACCACGCATGTTCCACCAGGCGCGAGCACGCCGTGGCGTCCCGTTTCGACCGGCGCAGAATGCTAATTGCGCCGATGCCGTTGGCACCCGCAGCGGCACCAATGCAATGCTACCGCACCGAGAAGACCGGCACTGCGCCACCAGCACGAGATTCGGCGCCAACAGTGCCGGAATCCAGTGGGAGCGCAACTGAATGGGCTGAACGAGTTATCGAACTGCCAGCCGACGATGTCGTGATGCCGCAGGGCGCGCCGGTACTCGAAGTGACGCGGTAAATTTGCCAGCGGTATCCGAAGGTAGCCGGATTATCCTTCAATAGAGTCGGTGCAGTCGGCCAGCGGCGAGGGTATGCAGCGAGAGATGCGCCGCCGACGTGATCCCCGAGACAGGCACGGAATGCAAAATCATCGCCATTGGCCCTCACGACCATCGTGCGCGCTTGGCCGGCGCCGACATTTCTGTTGACAGTGCCCTGATTGCACAACCAGATTCGCGCGACATAGAATGCAGCCGCGGCGTTTGGAACACGCCAATCAGCAAGAGGAATAACACCGTGATCACGCTCACCGACTCGCCGGCACTGAAGGTCCAGGTCATGTGCGAGGGGCTCCGCTATACCGAGGCCCTCGGCCGCGCTGCACTGCATTCGATGCCCAACTACTATCCGTATCGGTTCAAGGCGGGAGAGCACGACCCTACCGGCAAGGGGGTCGTAACCATCCCCTATCTCATCAACACAACGGATGGCACGGAGGTCCGCATTATGGGCAACGGCGATTCGCCGTGGCACGTGGAAGGCGACCGGCAGCAAGGCTACATCCTGGTGGACGATCGAAGCGACAGCAGCATGCCGATCGAATTCGAGCCGCTGCGGCCGTGGATGACGCAGAAGACCAGCGACGGCCTGCCGTTCGCGCAGGCCGGCGTAACCACGCATGGCGACATGCTCGTGATCAACGTCGCGCCGGGCTGCGAGTACTTCCTGCACAAGCAAGACGGTGTCTCGATGCGTTGTGGCTTTTGCTCCTATGGGGCGCCCGACGAACGGACGACGCACCTCGGCCAGAAAGTTGGTCAGGTCGAAATTCCGCCGCCGACGCTCGAGCGCATGCGTGAGGCCTTGAGCGCGGTGATCGAGCAGGCGGAGATCCGCCACATCTACCTCGTGGGCGGCTCGCTTACGGACGGGCGGAAGGAGGGCGAGCGCTTCCTGCAGCTTGCGCGGTTCGTGAAGCAGGCGAACACCCGTCGCATCCCCGTCGCGCTGGGCTCCGGGGCGATTCCCGACGATCTCATCGGACAGTTCCATTCCGAGCGACTGGTGCAGCACGTTTGTTTCAATCTCGAGATGTGGTCGGAGCCGCTGTTCGCGAAAGTGTGCCCCGGGAAAAACCGGTATGTCGGCTACCACCGCTGGATCGAGGCGCTCGAGACTGCGGTGCGCTACTGGGGCCGCGGCAACGTCTACTCGGCCATGGTGGCCGGCATCGAGCTCGAACCCGAGCACGGCCTCGAATGGGAGCAAGCCGCGAGCCTCGCGCTCGAGGGCGCCGAAGACCTCTGCCGGCGCGGCATCATCCCGATCTATTCGCTGGTGTGGCCGGTGGGCGGACGCCAACGGCCCGACTACCACGCGCGCATCCGGAGCTATTTCGAAACGCTGTGCGCCGGGTACCAGGCGATACGAAGGCGTCACCGCCTGACGGTCGCCGACACCTTCATGTGCCATCGCTGCGCCTACATGCAGCTCGAATGCGATCTCGATCGCACCGTGGCGGAGGCCGCATAAGCTCGGCCGTGCCAAGGCCGAACAACGCTGCGGACCACCAAGGCTAGTTCATGAGCGGGACACCCCCCGAGCGTCCGGCTGCAACGTTCTCCGACCCCTCTGCGATCGTGCGTCTGAGCACGGCGTATTGGGAGAGCCAGACGCTCCTCACCGCGAACCGACTGCGGCTCTTCGACGTCCTGGCCGAGGGCGCCTGCTCCGCCGAGGAGGTGGCGGCTCGATTGGGCCTCGATCCGCGCGGCGCGGCTTTGTTCCTGCGCGCCTGCGTGGGCTTGGGTCTCCTGCAGGAGAACGCGGGCCGGTTCGAAAACTCGGCGGTGACTAGCGCGTTCCTGGTCACGGGCCGTCCCGCCTTCATGGGCAATGTCATCCGCTACAGCGACCAGCTCTACGGGACGTGGGGCAGCCTCGAAAGCGCGCTGCGTTCCGGCCGGCCGGCGCTTCCGGCGGAGACCTACCTCGGCGACGATCCAGCCCGGACACGCAATTTCGTGCAGGCGATGCACGAACGTGCGCTCGGCATCGCGCGCGCATTGGTCGGCATCCTGGACCTTCATGGGCGCGAGGCCATGCTCGACGTGGGCGGCGGACCGGGAACGTATTCGGTACTTCTGACGGAGCGGTTCCCCGGCCTGCGATCGGAGGTGCTCGAGCTGCCTGGCGTGGCGGCCGTTGCGCGTGAACTCGTCGCGGCCGCAGGGGCGAGCGATCGCGTCATCCTTCGGGACGGCGACTATCACAGCGCGCCTTTCGGCTCGGGCAAGGACGTCGTGCTGATGTCCGGCATGTTCCACCGTGAAACGGAGCAGGCTTGCCGCGGGCTGATTCAACGCGCCGCGGGCTGCCTCGTTTCCGGCGGCCTGCTCGTGGTGAGCGACGTGTTCACCGACGAAGGCGGCACGCATCCCACCTTCGCCACGATGTTCGGCCTCAACATGATGCTGACGGCAACGGACGGCGGCGTGCACTCCGATGCCGACGTAAAGCGCTGGATGGCCGACTGCGGATTCGCCGACCTGCGCGTGGTGCCGCTGCCGCCGCCGATGCCACACCGTGTCGTGCAGGGGGTGAAGCCATGAATCGTCGTTACGGTTTGCTTGCGGCACTGGGGCTCGCGGTGGCGATCGGCAGTCCGCTCTGCGGCGGGCAGACGCCCGCGGCGCCCCCCATCGGAGACGTGAAGCCGCTCGGCAAGGATCGCTTTCAGATCGGGCGCATCGTCGTCGACAAGCGCGCGGGCACGTTCGCCGTGCCCGGACGCGTACACGTGCTCGGGAAGCCGCTCGAATACCTCGCGACGAGCCCGGGCGGCATGAAGGCCTACGAAACGCTGCTGGAGGTCGATGCCACGGGCAGCGAATTCAATCTCGCCTGCATCCTGCTGGGGCTCGAGCGTCCCTCGAACCAGCCGGCGTTTCAACGCTACAGCCGGGAGCCCCTCGCCGGCCCGCGGGCCGCCCTCTATATCGCCTGGTCGGAGGGCGCGACGCGGCGCAAGCTCTCAGCGGCGGACGCGCTGGGCAACCCGCAAACGGGCGTCAAGGCACCATCGATCGAATGGGTCTACCTGGGGTCGCCGGCCTCGCAACCGGGAGCTCGTTTCGCCGCCGATGTCACGGGTACGCTGGTCGGCCTCGTGCACGATCCGAATAGCGTGATCGAATCGGCTGGCGGCGTTGGCATCGGCGCGTATGGCTCGGTGCAGGGCAACACGGCGTTGCCTCCCGTCGGCTCGGCAATCGAGCTGATCGTTGAAGTACCCCCCGTGAAGAAATGATCGCGACGCGTTGAGCGGTGCTGGCGGTGGCGAGCGCGCCCGATGGTCGCCGCCTCCGTACAAGTATCCCGCACCCTGCAGCGCTTCACTCAGACCATGGGTTCGTTCGAAACGTCAATCGACGGAATCTCGACTCGCTGAACCTCTCCAAGCGGGCTCAATCCTGACCCGCCGACCCACGGTCTTCCCGAAGAACGGAGAATGGCCTTGAGCCAATACGTGTAGTCGTCTGGCCGAGCGTTCACATCGGCGATAAGGCTGCTCACGGAAACGAGTTTCGATTCAGCGACCTCGATCGGATTCACCGAAGGGCTTCTATCGTATTCGCCCAGCAAGACATGATCGTATTCGTGCTCGACGACACCGTCTGCGAATTCCGCTCTATAGATGAAGGAGAAAGCATCGACCAGATGACAGTCGAAGCCCATTTCTCCCGCAAACGTCGGCGTGCCGCCGCGCCGGTGGTTTCGCCTGGTCGGGGATGTCCGCAACAGGTGTTCGACCACAATCCCGCCGAGTGATATTTGGAAATCGCGCGCCTCTGCAGGAACAGATTTCCCCGCCCGTCAAAGACAAAAATGGAAAACGCCCGATGGAGGCTTCCGCACCGGTGCACGTGGTCCTTTGCGCCGACGCCGATTTCCCGGTCGTCGGCATCCACCAGCACCACTTGTTCTTGAGTGTCCTGCACGGAGAGCTGGCTCGGAAAGCGAGGCTGGCGTCCGGGTGAACGGATCTACCTGGTGGGCGAGGATATCGCCGCTAAAGGAGCGGTGCAACGAGAAGGCCGAGGTCGAGCCACGTCGCGGCGTTCAACGCGAAGGTGGCCACGGAGTGCTGGGGCGACGCGCCCGACGACGCGCCCGCGGCTGGCGCAGGCATGAAAAAGGGCCGGCACGGGCCGGCCCTTGGAGAAGCGAGTGCAGGAGGGTCGTCACGCCGCTCCGCGCGAACGGCGACGCGGGCGACCGGCCGCAACGGCTGCCAGCAGGGCCAATCCGATGAGCCACAGGCTGGCAGGCTCGGGGGCGTTGGGGCCCCCTTCGCACGAGCCGGTGCCCACGGCGATGCAGGCACTGCCGATGTCGACGTTCAGGCTCAGCGCGTCCAAGCCGACGAAGTTGCGATCGTAGTCGGGGTCGGGGCCGAAAGCGATGTGCGTCACACCGTCAGCGGTGCCATGCAGCGTGAACGTGCCGAGCAGGAAACTGTCGGCTTGCCCGGCGGCCAGCGGCTCATCGAGCAACAGGGAAAATGCCTGAATGCCGACGTTACCCGCGGTCATCGTATCGACGAACAAAATGTCGTCGACGCCGGGGTTGCCAAGACTGAGCGCGTTCTCCAGCCCGCTGAAATCGAAGCCCGTCCATGGAGCTGCGCCGCCCGTGAACAGGAAGTTGATGTCCACGGCGGACAATATCTCGGCGCCCAGACCGCTGATCGACACATCGATGTTCACGTCATCGCCGACGTTGATGTGCGTCGACGACGGCGAGAAGCTGACGACGATCGCTGCGCTGGCAGGTACGGCGGCCAGCAGCAGGCCCGCGGCCAGCGCCAGAACGGATAGCGTTCTCTTCATTTCCTGTACCTCGTTTGGTGGGCGCGCCGGAGGTCATCCGGCGCGCTGTTGGGCTTGGGCACTCAATGGGTTGCGCAGCTCGCGCGGGTGCATTTCAAGGTGCAGAGGCGCACGTCGTTGATGGTGATCTTGCCGTCGAGGTTGGCGTCGCGCGTATCGCCGGGAGTCGGCGACTGGCCGATACCCATGCGGATCAGCGCGAGGTCGTCCGTGTCGACGTCGCCGTCGCCGTCGACGTCGCACGCCTGGACGATGGTCCCCGTGGCGCGCTGCAGGACCAGCAGCGCATACGAGTTGTGCGAGGTGGTGAACAAATCATTCCAGCTGCCCGGATACCCGGTGCAGGTGAACGACCCGCTGGCACACTGCATGTTGATGAGCGTGTACGCGTAGTCGAAGTACTGGTTCGGCACTTCGGCCGAGTAGTAGCCGACCCCGCCCGCGCCGAAGAGCGGCGGCCGCGACACCGACGACGGATTGATGTTCGACTGGCGCACCGGACACGCCGGCGAACTGGCCGCCGGCAGCGTGCCGTACTCGTTGGGACCGATGTTGCCGGGGTTGGGGGGAATACCCGCCTGACGGATCAGCTCCATCCCCTTGAACGAACTCCAGAGGTAGTAGCCGTAGGAGTTGCTGGGCCAATTGTTGCCCATGCTGTCCAGGTCCGAATAGCGGTAATGGTTCTTGACCCATTCCATGTAGTGCTGAACGTTCGGGTCGTTGACGTCGGCACCGCCGAAGAGCTGGATGTAGATCCCCGACGCCGTCTGCTGCAGCGATGGGGGGTAGCCTTCGATCGGCGGGTGGTAACCGTGGCCGCGTTCGGTCGCCGACAGCGCGCCGCAACTCGCGTTGTTCGAACCGGTACCGGCGTTGACTTGGTAGACGTTTCGGGTCAGCGCCAGCGCCGTGTTGATCTTGGCCGCACGGACCGGATCGGCGAACACGTCGTCGGCGCTCTTGGCCGACTTGTAGAACACCCGGGCGGCGTTCAGGCCGGCCACGGCGTACTGAGTCGTCGACGAATCGCGGCAGAATGCGTTGCTGTAGCACCAGTAGCCCCAGTAGGTGTTGTTGTAGCCGGATGTTGCGGGGCAGGATCCTGGGTTGTTGGTGCATTGATTCGCGAGCGTGCGATCGACCAACGCATCCATCGCCTGCTTGATGGTCTGGTAGTCCGCATTCGCTGGCGCCAGCACGCTCTTGTCGGGCCCGCCGGTCAGCGCATAGCCCGCCAGCGCGAACATCCACGCGCCGTCGCGGTAGGCGTAGAAGCTCGTTTCGTTGGTCTGGTCGAGGATGTACGCAGCCGCGGTCCTCAAGAGCGCCTGGTCGGCCGCGCTAGCGCCCGTGTAGCCTTGGGGCGGGTCGAGGGGATTGCCGCTCGCCCGTTTCTCGAGCAGCGCCTCCATGGCGACGCCCTGAGCGCTGCTGTTACCCAGCGAGCTGGGATTGCTGAAGACCCCGTTGCTGGAGAGATAGTTGAGCCCGTTGTTGATCGCCGTGGACACATCCTGCTGGAACGGGGTGACGGCCTGCGCCGAGCCCGCCGCAAGCGACAGCGCCCCGCCGATAACCGCACCAAACCAGAATCTCTTCATAACGCCAGGTACTGTCGACATCACGCGGTCCCTCCGGCTATTGAAACTCGATGACGCGGCGCCCCCCCGGGCACCGCACAACGGCCACGCACGAGCTTGTCAGATGGAAGCGGCAGGTCACCCGCCGCTGGAACACGCGGCTCTTTCGGCTAGGGCACGAGTCGGCTCACCTTGGCCGAAATACCGCTTCGCTCGTCCAAAGCAATGTACATACCGAAAGATCGATCCCGAGCAATAACAAGGGCTAGGCGTGCACATGTCAGACTGTTGACTACGCTGTTGTAAGGAATTTCGACAAGTCGAGCGCACCACGTTCGCCGGGAATGAGGGCATGACGCGCCAGGGATGCAGCTCGGGCAGAGTGCACAACGAGGGTCCCGACGAACCGATTTGAATGTTCGATCGGGCGTCGCGATACGCCTATTGGTAACGTAGCATTGCCGCGTGCGCTATCGGCCATCTCTTTACCTGCGCCTGATCCTCACCCTGCTCGGACCGTTGCTGATTGCAATGGCAGCGGCGTGGACGATCGGCGTCAGCATCGTCACGAACGTCCTGGAACAGCGCCTGGAAGGTCAGTTGCGCAATGCCGCCACGGTATTGGCGACATGGGATCTCCCTTATACGCCGGAGTTGCTGCGGCGATTGGCATCGCTCCAGGAGTCGGATTTCGTGCTGCTTGATCGGACCGGCGCCGTGGCCGTGACCACGTCGGCCAAGGTTGGCAACGCGGTCGAGGCGTCGCTCGCCGAGCGCCGGCCATGGTTAAACTCCGAGACCCGGAGGCTCGAAGCGCCGGTGCAAAGCATCGCTGTTTACCAGACAATTGACGCGGGCCGGGAGCCGCGCTACTCGGCACTCGTGGCCGTCGCGCCGCTCGGCGACGCTGCATCGGCGGCCACGCGCGCGGCGCGGTGGCTCGGTCTCGCGATGCTCGCGGCGACCGCGTTTCTCGGCGCCGTCCTGCTTACACTCGTGCGAAACATCACTCGCCCTCTCGCTCAACTCTCGGCGTTTGCCGATCGGATCGCCGCCGGCGAGCGGGAGCAGCGCCTCGCGTTGCCGCGTGCCGACGAGATCGGCGCACTGGGGGAGTCGCTCAACACGATGATGGTGCGCCTCGGCGGTTATGAATCGCGCTTGGCGTCGCGCAGCCGAATGTCGGCCCTGGGCGAGATGTCGGCGCGGGTCGCTCACGAGATCCGCAATCCGCTCACGGGGTTGAAGCTGCACCTGCAGCTGCTGGCGGAGCGGATCGATGCGCGCGAGTCGGACAGGGTCGAGCAGTTGCTGACCGAGGTCCAGCGTCTTGAACTGCTCATATCGTCCACGCTGCTGCTCGGCGGCGAGCAGCCGCTCGACGCGGCGCCTACCCGCATCGAGCCACTGGTCAAGGAGGTCCTCGAACTCATGGGACCTTCGCTTGCACACCGGGGCATCCACGCTGCCGGCCGCTGCGACGAAGGGCTGCAGGCCAGCGTCGACCGCGGGCGGGTGCGCCAGGCGCTGCTCAACCTGGTCGTGAATGCCGCGGATGCGATGCCGCAAGGCGGCCGGCTGCTGATCGGCGCGAAATCCGATGCTGCGGCCTCCCGGGTGCAGATACAAGTGGAGGACTCCGGTCCGGGGATACCCGACGACATGCGCGCGCGCCTGCACGAGGCGCCATTCAGCACGAAGCCGTTTGGTCTTGGGTTGGGGCTGACGATCTGCCGTGACGTGGCGGCGGTGCACGGCGGCGAACTGCTGATCGAGCGCAGCGCCGAACTCGGTGGCGCGCGCTTCGTCATCGCGTTACCGTTGGCCGTAGCCTCCTCCTCTTCCGCTGCCGCCATCGACAACTGACACCATGGCCCGGGTTCTGGTCGCCGACGACGAACGCTCCATCTGCGAAGCCTTCGGCGTGCTGCTCGAGGCCGAGGGGCACACGCCGCTGAGCGCGTCGACGGGCGAGGAGGCCCTGCGTCTGGTGCGGGCCGCCCGGCCCGATATGGTGTTCGTCGACGTGCGGATGCCCGGCATGGACGGCCTCGCGTTGTTGAAGGAGATCCGCCGATTCGATCCGGCGCTGCCGGTCGTGGTGATGACCGCCTACGGTACGCTCGAAACAGCCGCCGAAGCGCTGCGCAACGAAGCATTCGATTACCTGGGCAAGCCGCTCGATCTCGCACAGATCCGGCAGGTGATGCGGCGGGCATTGCACACGCCCGCCCCGCCGTCGGCGACCGCGAGCGTGCCACGCGGTGGAGACGCGGATCTCCGGCCAACGCTGGTCGGGCAAAGCGCTGCGATGCAGGAGCTGTTCAAGCTCATTGTAATGCTCGCCGACAACGACCTGACGGTACTGGTGCAAGGCGAGAGCGGAGTCGGGAAGGAACTCGTGGCGCGCGCGATTCACGCGTCGGGCGCACGGGCGCAGGAGCCGTTCGTCGCCATCAACTGCGCCGCCATTCCCGAGCAGCTGATCGAATCCGAGCTCTTCGGGCACGAGCGCGGAGCGTTCACCGATGCCAAGGCAGCGCGCACGGGCCGGTTCGAAGCGGCCGGGCAAGGCTCGCTGTTCCTGGACGAGATCTCGGAATTGCCGCTGCACCTGCAGAGCAAGCTGTTGCGGGTACTGCAGGAACGCAGCTTCGAGCGGGTGGGCAGCCTCTCACCATTACCGTTTCGAGCACGCCTGGTGTGCGCCTCCAACCGTGATCTCGCGTCGGCTGTGGCGGCGGGCGCCTTCCGCGAGGATCTTTATCATCGTGTGAATATCGTGACCCTGCAGGTGCCTCCGCTGCGCGAACGCCGGGACGACATCCCCGAGCTGGTGCAGGCGCTCGTCCAACGGGCGAATCGGGAGGTCGGCAAGGCGATCACATCAGTCGAGCTGGCGGTACTGGACAGGCTCAAGAGCCGCGACTGGCCCGGCAATGTGCGCGAACTCGAGCACGTGATCAAGCGGTCGGTGCTCGTTGCGCGCGGGCCGGTGCTGACGACTCATGACCTGAGCTTCGATCAGGAAACCGGGGCAGCCACGGACGTGGGGAGAGGCCTGCTCGACAACCTCTTGAGTGCGCTCGACGCACAGGCCGCTCTGCTGGTCGATGCGGCAGGACACGGCGAAGCTGACATCGCCGTGCACGAATTGGCGATGGGCCGGTTGGAACTCGCGCTGATTCGCGCCGCGCTTGCGGCGACTGCGGGCAATCAGGTCGCCGCCGCCCGTCTGCTCGGGATCAGCCGCAGCACTCTTCGCTCCAAGGTCGCAGAGTAATCCAGACTGGCCAGTTCTCGGCCAGCGGCTGGCAGATTTTGATCAGCCTCTAATTTTGTTATGGAACAATGAATTGGCATGTAGACCGGTGCTGTATTCGATGGAGGCTGTTGTGCAATTCAACGCTTCGCTTTGCGACGGCCTTCGCTCATTGCGGGCCTGGTTCTCGCACAAGTCATTGAAAATGACGGAGTGTTTCTAGGGCGCATTCCGGGCCGAACTGTCTGGCACGACGGTTGCTCACTTTGATGCATGGCATCCCGCCGCGGATGTCGCCCCGCAGGCAGTCCCCCGACAATGCTGCTGGCTGGGTTTACCGGATGTGCGGTCCCTCCCGCTCCGGAATTCGCGGCAACAATCCTGGCACGGCCGGTCGCGGCAGCGGCCGGCCGTGCCTTATAAATCGGCGCGCAGCGATGTCCGTGGTGCAAATTGAGGGCGGGGGGAGCGACCAATGGATCTTGGTCCGGGAGGCGGCCTGATGGTCCAGGGCCGGTCGTCCGCTTGTGCGCGCGCCGCCTCTGCCGAGCGCGATCCTTGCAGCGTGAGCCAATACTCCACGCGGGCGCGCCGCGCGACGATGAAACAAGGGCTGCGTCCGCCGTCTGCGGGGCCCGTACCTAATCCCCATCGACCGCGCCTTTCGTGCCGGCCGCACGCTGCCGCAGCACGCTCCGTTGTTCATAACCTCGATGGCCGATGGGGTGAGTGCGCGGCGAGTTGCGGCGGGAGAAGTCAGGTCACTGCTGCCTGACGACGAAAGACACGGAGATGGCTCATGCGTTTCATTGATCCGCATATTCACATGAGCGCGCGGACCACGGACGATTACGAGCGGATGGCCGCGGCGGGCGTGGTGGCGGTGATCGAGCCGGCGTTCTGGCTGGGCCAGCCGCGCACGCAGGTGGGGACGTTCATCGACTACCTGTCGAGCCTGGTGGGCTGGGAGCGTTTCCGCGCCTCGCAGTTCGGCCTCCGCCACTACTGCACGATCGGCCTCAACAGCAAGGAAGCCAACAACGAGGCGCTGGCCGAGCAGGTGCTGGACATCCTGCCGCTGTTCCTCGGCAAGGACGGGGTGGTGGCGGTGGGCGAGATTGGTTACGACGACCAGACCGCGGCCGAGGACAAGTACTACCGCGCGCAACTGCAGCTCGCCAAGGACTTGGGGATGCTGGTGCAGGTGCATACGCCGCACCGCGACAAGAAGCGGGGCACGAGCAGGAGCATGGATGTTGCGCTCGAGATGGGGCTCGAACCGAGCGCGGTCGTCATCGATCACAACAATGAAGAGACCGTGGAGGAGGTGCTCGAACGCGGTTTCTGGGCCGCCTTCACCATCTATCCCGAGACCAAGATGGGCAGCGAGCGGATGGTCGAGATCGCCCGCCGCTACGGGTCGCAGCGGATCTTCATTGACTCGAGCGCCGACTGGGGCAAGTCCGATCCGCTGGCGGTGCCGAAGACGGCGCGGCTGATGCTCGAGCGCGGCATCCCGCGCGCCGACGTCGAAGCCATCTGTTACGGCAACGCGCTGGCGGCGTTTGCTCCCAGCGGTCAATTCAAGGAGGAGGACTGGCGCACGCGCCCGGCGCGCGACGAGCGGCAGCTCTACCTTGGCAACTCGGTGTTGCGCGGGCAGGAGCCGCGGGTGGACGAACTGCCGGCCATCCCCGAGTTCGACGCGCGGCGGATCGTGCAATGACGGCGGCGGGAAGCGCGGCCGCCGGGAGCGGCCTGCCCGCCGCTGCCGCGAGCGTGGCCGACCTGCCGGCGGGCGCGGTGTACCACCAGGAGTTCACGCTCCGCTACGACTATCCGGTGTATTTCACCGAACGGGTCTTCGAGGGCGGCAATCCGGTGTTCGAGCACGCGTTGTGCCGGCGCGAGCGCGGCCAGCGCCATCGCTTCGTCGCCTTCATCGATGCCAATGTGGCGGCGAGCTGGCCGGCGCTCGCGCACGAGATCGGCGCCTACGCGCAGAGCCATGGCGACACGATGGAGTTGGTCGCCCCGCCGGAGGTGGTGGCGGCGGGCGAGCAGGCGAAGAACGATGCGACGGCGCTCACCCGGCTGCAGCAGCGGCTGGGCGAACTCGCGATCGATCGCCACTCCTACGTCGTTGCCGTGGGGGGCGGCGCGCTGCTCGATCTGGTGGGTTTTGCGGCGGCCACCACGCACCGCGGGGTGCGGCACCTTCGCCTCCCCACCACGGTGCTGGCGCAGAACGATTCCGGCGTGGGGGTCAAGAATGGCGTCAATGCCTTCGGCAAGAAGAACTTCCTCGGCTGTTTCGCTCCGCCCGATGCGGTGCTCAACGACTTCAGCTTCCTGCGCACGCTGCATCCACGCGACCGCATCGCCGGCATGGCGGAGGCGGTCAAGGTCGCGCTGATCCGCGACGCGACGTTCTTCGAGTGGCTGGAGGCCCATGCCGACGCCTTGCGCGAATTCGTTCCGGCCGCCGTCGCGCGCCTGATCCGGCGCTGCGCCGAGCTGCACATGCGCCAGATTGCCCACGGCGGCGATCCGTTCGAGCGGGGCAGCGGCCGGCCGCTCGATTACGGCCATTGGTCGGCGCACAAGCTCGAGGCGCTCACGGCGCACGAGTTGCGTCACGGCGAGGCGGTGGCGATCGGGGTTGCGCTCGACACCCGTTACTCCGTGCAGACCGGCCTGTTGCCGGCCGGCGCCGAGGTGCGCGTGCACGCCCTGTTCAAACGGCTCGGCTTCCATCTGTGGCACCCGGCGATGGAAGCGCGCGACGAGCGCGGCCGCTTCCTGCTTCTGGACGGCATCGAGGAATTCCGCGAGCATCTGGGCGGCGCGCTGACGGTGACGATGTTGCGCCGCATCGGTCACGGCGAAGAGGTCAACCACCTCGATGGCGGCCAGATCCTGCAGGCCATGGCCTGGCTGCGCCGCAAGGAGACCGGCCAGTGAGGCTCGGCAGCCACTCATCCCGTGTTCGCCGCGGTGTTCGGTGCACGACGCCAGCAGCATCATCGAAACGGTTATCGGCCTCGGCATCGGCGCGTGTGGATCGGCGCGCGGCGGTCCCGTCCTGCCTCCGAGCGGGTCGCCCGTCGAGCTGATTGTCGAAGTTCCTCCTGTGAACAAATGATCGCGACACGTTGGGTGGTGCTGGCCGCGGCGACGGTGCCGGCACTCGCCGCCTTCGGCGCGACGGGAACCCACCTGCAGCCCTCTGCCCTTCGGCTCGCAGTCACGGCCGTCGTGGGTTTGCTCGCTCCGCTCTTCTGGCCGGGCAGGGGCGCGACCGCCGCGCGTACCGCGCTGCGCATTGTGGGGTGGTCGCTGGCGGCGGCCTGCCTGGCGGCGATTGCGCTGCGACTCGCCGGCGATCATGGCCAGCCGTTCGCGCGCATTCTTCCTGCCTGCGCGATGCTGATGCTCGTTCTGCTCGCGACACACGCGCTGGCGGCGGGTGTCGAGCGGCATTGGCGTGGCAAATCGGCGGATGCGGAAACCTGCCGCGAGATGGCCGGGCGCAGCGCGGCTATCCTGCTTGCGCTCCTGGGCTCGGTGCCGCTCTGGCTCGGGCCTGCGGCCGAACTTCTCGCACGTCGCCAGGCGTGGATCATCGATGCCGTCATCGGCGTGAGCCCGCTCACTCACCTGGCGGTTGCGAGCGACAACGATCTGCTGCGCAATCCGTGGTTCTACCAGCACGCCGATCTCGCCGCGCTGCGGTTCTCGTATCCGAGCCTGACGGGAATCATCCTCTCGTACAGCATTGTCGTCCTGCTGCTGGCGCTCTTCTCGCTGGGGGCGCGGAGCCTGCGTCCCGTCGAAGCCGATTCCCCGTTTCCTCCCACGATGGAGCATCAACGATGAAGCGACTCCTTCCTGCCCTGCTGGCCGTTCTCGCGCTGGCAGCCCCCGCCGTCCATGCCGCCGACGACATAAACCCGCAGACGCGCGCCAAGGCGCAGCGGGCGCTCGATTCCGGGCTCAAGTTCCTCAAGAGCAGGCAGGCGCCCAACGGCGCTGTGTTCAACTCGGTGGGCCTCACAGCGCTTTGGGTGCGCGCGATCGTGGAAAACCCCGCCGGCGTCGCCGACGCCGACAAGCCGGCGATCGAGCGCGCCGCGGCGTTCATCGCTTCGAAAGCGAATTCCGACGGCTCGATTGTCGAAATCAAGCACGACGAGAGCTACAACACCGCCGTCGCGATCACAGCGCTTTCACTTACGAAAGATCCCAAGTACGCGCCGCTCATCGCCAGCGGGCAGAAGTACATCACGAAGCAACAGGTCGGGGAGGACCGGGGCTTCATGCCGGTCGACAACTGGTACGGCGGACTCGGCTACGGCGGCGACGAGCGTCCCGACCTGTCGAACACCTACATCGCCCTCGAGTCGCTGCGCAAGACGTCGTACGACCCGAAGGACCCGGTGTGGCAAAAGGCGCTCATCTTCGTGAACCGCATGCAGAACCGCAGCGAGAGCAACGACCAGAAATATGCGGTCAACGACGGCGGCTTCCTCTACTCGCCCGCCTACAATCCGCCCGAGTACGGCGGCGGCACGAAGTCGTACGGCACCGTTACGGCGGCCGGGCTTATCAGCCTGCTGTACATCGGCGTCGACAAGTCGGACCCGCGCGTGCAGGACGCCCACAAGTGGCTGACGACCAACTACACGCTCGACAGCAACCCCGGCACGAACAGCAAGGGCGGGCTCTTCTATTTCTACAACGCGCTCTCGAAGGTCATGTACGCCTATGGGGAGAACGAGTTCATCGACGGGCGCGGCCAGCGGCACAACTGGCGCAACGAGCTCGCCGAGCGGCTCGTCCTGCTGCAGAACGCCGACGGTTCCTGGACCAACAAGGAGTCGGGCCTGTGGTGGGAGGACAAGCCGGAGCTCGCGACCGCGTGGAGCGTGATCGCCCTCGAGCACGTGCTCAAGTGACACGGTGTCGCGCTGGCTGTGGCTCTTCGCGTTCGCGCTCTGCGGCGTAACCGACGCCACGGCGCAGCCGCGTATCGACCTCGCGGCCACACCGGCATGGAACGGCTGGAGCCGCGCGGGGCGCGCGACGGAAATCGATGTTCGCCTGCGTGCCGACACCGCGACGCGGGCCACGCTCGACATCGCAGCCGGCCGCCAGGTCGTGCACGCCGATCTCGATCTCGAGGCCGGCCGAGACCTGCGCCTGCAGGTGCCGATCGATTCGGCCGAAGACGTTGCGGTCAGCGCCGGATCGCCGGTCGCGTCGCCGCAGCGGCGCGACGTCCGCATTGCGCAATCCGAGTCGCCGTTGCTCGGGGTGGGCCTCGAGAGCGGCGGCACGGTCGATCTCGAAGGCTTTCACGCGGTCACGCTCGCTGCGGACGACCTGCCGCGTAACGCGTCCGCCTACGCGAGCGTCGATGCGCTCATCCTGGACGGGCCGACGCTCTCCGCGCTCGATCGACGCCAGCTCGGCGCGCTGCTCGCGCATGCCGCGGAATGCGGCCGTATCGTGTTGTTGAAGACGGATCTCCGCGTTCGCCACGTGCTGGACGGCATGGGAGGGTGCAGTGGCCGCGCCGTCATGAGCGCTGCGTCGCTCCCGGAAGCCGTGGAAATGCTGAAGTCGTCGCTGGCCACGAGCATCGCCCCGGCGATTTCGCTCGTCAGCATTCGCGAGCTCACGCAACCCGGTCGCGTCACGTGGAATCGAGTGCTCGTGCTCCTTGCCGCGTATTTCGCCATCGTGGGATTGGCGCTGATGCTGGTCCCGTCCTTGCCGGTGCTGCTGCTGGTGCCGGCGCTCGCCACCGTTGCCATCCTGGCGCTGCTGCATGCCATCGAGCCGCCACCGCAGCTCGTCGTCTGGAGCGAAGGTGAGTCGGGCGCGCAGGTCGCCCGGTACCAGGCTTGGCAACTGTTCCCGGGGTTCGTTCGCGGTCACACGCGCGTGCCGCTGCTGCCACAACTCGCCGCGGCGCGCTCGTGCGAACCGAGCGAGCCGATGCGTTTCGACTTCGATGCAAGCCGCGGACGCTTGACGTTCGCCGCTTTCGATACGCGCCTGTTTCGGCAGACGTCGCTCTGCTATTCGGGCATGTCCCCGCTGGAAAGGGCGATCGCAATCGAAGCGCGCACTGACGCTCTGCTCAAGGTCCGAAACGCAGGACGGATCGCCTGGCCAAGCGGGGTGCTGCTCGCGCACGGCGTCGTTCACGACCTGCCCGCCCTCGCTCCCGGTGACAGTACGATCATACGCACCGAGGGACGCCAGCCCCTTGATGCTCCGGCGCGCATCGCAATGGCGCGGACAGAGAGCGATCGCCTCGCGACGCTGTGGGACCTCGACCCGGGGAATGTGGCGGACGTCGCGATCGAAAGGAAGGGATGGCTGCTTCTGACCGCGCCGCGCCCGTGAGCGCCGCCGGTCCGTCGGTGCGAGCGGGGCGAACCGAAGGCCCGCAGGGCGCGTCTGTGACCGCGCGCGCGGGGCTCGCGCTTGCGGTCACCATCGGCGCATGGTGGCTAGTCAGCACTCGCCTCGCGCTGGACCATGGCACGGATGCGGGCCGCGCGGCAGCAGACGCGCTCTATGCGCTGTGGCTGGTTCGCGGCATGGCGGTCTCGATGCTTTGCGTGCGCGCGGGAGCGCTTTACGGTTGGCGCCGGGGCGCAAGCGCAGGGCTGGGGTTGATCTCGCCCTCGTGGCCCGTGGCGGCGCTTGCGTGGTCCGCCAGTGCGACTTCGTTCGCGCAGGTGGCGCTGGCGGAACTGCTGCTGCTGGCCGGAACCGCTGCGCTTGCGTTGCTTGGACTCTTCTTGCGCCGGTCGCTGCGCCGCGTCGAGCTTGCGGGTGTGGCGGGAACCGGAGTTGGGGCCGCGCTGGCGGCGGCATTGTGGGCCGCGTCCGGCTCTGCGTACCTGCCGTTGCCCTGACTCGCGTATGGCAAATTCCACGGTGCAGTCGCTGCTCGGCGCGGTGCGACGTCGAATGTGGCGGAACGAATTCGCCGCCGCTGCGGGTCTCGCACTCTGGGGCACGGCCGCGTTGATGCTGCTCGCCGTGGCCGTGCACTTGGCAGTCCGACCCGTTCGCGTCGGCGTCGTGCTGTCCGCAACCGCGGTGCTGTGGGCTGCGATGATGGCCCGGGCCGGCTGGCGACGACCCTCCGATTCCGCGAGCGCTCTTTGGGCCGACCGCCACCTTGGCGGCGCCTCCGCATTTTCCACGTTGCTCGAAATGAGCAACGGCACGCAGGCGGTGCCGCACGCCCCGGGCGTGCGATGGCTCGAGCATTGGGCGACGGCGAGAGTGCCGCACAGTCTGCGTCTCCTCGAAGAAAGACGCGATCCCGCGCGCCTGACCCGTCCGCTTCTTTCGCTGCTGGTGTGCGCGGCATTCGCGACGCTCGTCCTGACGCTGCCCGATCTCGCTCCTTCCTCACGACAGCAACTTGCCGTGTCCACCCCGTCCGGCAGCGCCGCGCAGCCGGTGCCGGCAACCGCGCCGACGGTGACCGAGGAACTGACGGGCGAACTGACGCACGCGTTGCGCTCTGCGGAGTCGCGTCGTGCGTCCGCCGGTAGCGAGATCGGCGGAGCGCCCGCGGGGGCGGCCGGCAAGAGCAACGACAGCACTGGATCGCAGGAGGCCCAATCGGGAGCCGCAATGCCCGGCGAAGGCGCGACCGGCGCGAAATCGCCTGCGGGCGCTCCCGTTGATGCTGCGCCCACGACGGGAGCGACACTGGCCTCCGGCACGGGTTCGGGTCGCGCCGCCGGCGACCGCCCTGACGACCGCGCCGACGCTGGTTCTTCGCAGGTCCCGCGGAGTACGATGCCGCTGGAAAGACGCGAGTCGAGTGCGCGACATCGATCGCCGGAGAAGCAGGCCGACATGGACCGGCTGGCGACGTTCGACCAGGACACCCCCATGCAGCGGACGGCGAACGCGCGGGCGGATCAAGCTCCGCCCGCAGCGCCACCTCCTGCGACCACAACGACCACGCAGCTGACTGCGACCCAGGCGGCCTATGTACAAGCATGGATAAGAGCGAGCGGACAGCGCCGTTGACCGCCGATCGTGCCGCGGAGAACGCGTACGCCGATGCACATCGTCAGCTTCTCGACTTGCGCGCGCTGCTCGATCGCGTGATCGTCGGGCAGCGAGCGCTCGTCACCGACTTGATCACCGCCGTGTTCGCCGGGGGCCACGTGCTGATCGAGGGGCTGCCCGGGCTCGGCAAGACCCACCTCGCCAAGGCCATCGCCGCGGCGCTGGGACTGCAGTGGGCCCGCGTGCAGTGCACGCCCGACCTGATGCCAGCCGACATCACGGGCGCGGAAATCTACACCACCGCGACCGGGGGCGCGTCGACGTTCGAATTTCGGCCCGGCCCGGTCTTCGCTCAGCTCGTCCTGGTCGACGAGATCAATCGCGCGACGCCCCGCACGCAAGCGGCGTTGCTCGAAGCGATGCAGGAAAAACAGGTGACGCATGCAGGCGTCACCCACCGCCTGCCGAGCCCCTTCTGCGTGCTGGCGACGCAGAATCCGATCGAGCTCGAGGGAACCTACCCGCTGCCCGAAGCGCAACTGGACCGCTTCATGTTCAAGCTCACGGTGCCGTACCCGGCCCGCGAGTCGCTGCGGGCGATGCTCGACGTGTCGCTCGATGCCGAACCGGCGGACACGCTGCAGCCGATCGCCTCGCACGAGGATGTGCTGCGGATCACGGAGCTGTGTCGTACCGTGCTGCTCGGCGAGCGCTGCAAGGCAGCGGCGGTCGACCTCGTCACGGCGACGCAGCCGGAAGACAGGGGCTCGAATTCCGGACCCCGCCGCCACATCCGCTATGGCGCGAGCCCGCGCGCGCTGCAGGCCGTCATCCGCGCGGCACGCGTGCGTGCGGTAATGGCCGGGCGCTCGCACGTCGACGTCGAGGATCTCGAAAGCGCTGCCCTGCCGGTGCTGCGCCACCGCATCCTCCTGCGCCTCGAGAGCGAGCTCGAGGGCCTCGATGCGGATGCAACGCTCGCGGCGGTGATCGACGAATGGCGGCGCCGGCATTGAGCGCCGCCGGGCCGCCCCCGCGCCCGCCGGGCCGCCTCAAGGGCGCGGCGGCACCTGAAGATTCGAGCGGCGAATTTTCGGGTGCATCCCATACCGGCGCTCGGCCCCCCGGGGGGAAGCGGAGCGAAGCGACGCTCGGGGGGGAACATACAGGCCGCGGCGCGCTGCCGAGCGAGCCGGAGCTGCAATCCTTCGCGCGCGCGGCCGCGCACTTGTTGACCGAGCGACTGCCGCGCGCGCTCGGTTCGCGCACCGTCAGGCGCCGGGCGGGTGTGGGCATCCAGCATCTCGATCACCGCGACTACGCCGCCGGAGACGAGGTCCGCCACATCGACTGGCGCCAGACGGCGCGGCGTCGGCGACCCATTGTCCGCCGGTTCGAATCCGAATCCGTTTCCGACTGGATCATCCTCGTCGACGCCAGCTCGTCGATGGCGGTGCACGGCGCCGCCAAGTGGCAGGCTGCAGTGCACATGGCTGCAGCGATGAGTTACGCGCTGCTCGATCACGGTCACCGGGTGGGATTGCTGGCCTTCGGCGCGCGCGTGCTCGCGGAGTGTCCGCGCGGACGGGGGCGCCGCCATTACGCTGCGATTGCGGGCCTGCTTGCAGCGCTGCGGCCGGTACGCGCGGGCGAGCGCTCCGAGCTCGGAGGTTGCGCGCAGCGCCTGCATGGCGCCGCCTCGGTCTTTGCGATCAGCGACTTTCTGGCGGACGACGAGATGTGCAGCGATCTCACTGCGCTGCTCCACCGCTGTACCGCGTTACACGCACTGCAGGTGACCGATTCCGCCGAGACGGAACTGCGGGATACCGGCGACTTCGATCTCGTGGATGTGGAGACGGGAGCGCGAATCCAGACGCGGGGCGGCGAGTACGCGAACGCGCAGGCGGCCGCCGAACGCGCCGCGATGACGGACCGGTTGCGCGGTTTCTGCGCCCGCAGCGGTATTGCGTTTACCGACTGGGACGTCGCAAACGCGTGGCAGCACACGCTGCTTCGACATCTGGTCCGGGCACAATCCATTTGCTGAGCTTCGCTGCGCCGATCTGGTTGTCCGGCCTCCTGCTGCTGCCGGTGATTCGCTGGTTGCACCGTGGAGGACGGCAGCAGCGCGCGGTGCCTGTGTCCCGTCTCGCCCTCTGGCAGCGCGAAGGAGCGAGCAGTCCTGCGGCCGGCCCGCGCCGGCCCCCTGACCCGGCGTGGCGGCGCCGCGCACTGTTGAGCGCGCTTCTCTTCGTTGCCCTGTCCGAACCGCAGCTACCCGAGGAGCGCACGCACATCACGCTCTGGATCGACGATTCGCTCAGCATGCTGACGCGCGAGGCGCACGGAACGCGGCTCACCGAAGGATTGGCGCAAGCTCGATCGCTGCTGGCCGAGGTTCCGCATGCCGAGGTCGACGTACGAGCGCTCGGTGACCCGTGGCACAGTCTCGGCGCGCTCAGCGAAGCGACCGTCGGGGCCATTGCGGCCGGCGCCGGACGCAAGGCGCCAACGGTGCCGCCCGCGGCCCTTCTGCGTCGCGAGAGCCTGCAATGGCTGGTCACCGATGGCGCTCATGCGGCCCTCTTCGAATGGCCCGGCGACTCTCGCCCCGATCGCATCATCCGGGTCGCCGGCGGCACACGCAATGTCGGGCTGGAACGGCTGTCGGCGCGGCGCAACCTGAACGACCCCGAACGCTACGACGTGCTGCTCAAGGTCGCGAATGGCGGCACCGCGGTCGAAACGCGCGACGTCACCTTCGCCACGGACGCCGGTGAGATCGGCAGGGCGAACCTCCGCATCGAACCGGGAGCATCCGTCGTCGTGAACGCGGCGATCCCCGCATCGCCCGGCGTTCGTGCCTCGCTGCAGCCCGTCGATGCGCTTGCCGAAGACGACGAGATCGTCCTCGACCTCCGGCCGCTGCGTCGGCGGCGCGTGGCGATCGATTCGAAGTGTCCCGCTGCGCTGCTGACCGCAATTCGCGCCCACCCCGCCCTTGCCGTCGCGAAAGGGGACACCCAGGACGCTGAAGTCGCGCTGGACTGCGGCACGCACGGTGCTGCGCGCGATATTGCCACGCTCCGCGTGCTTGCCGACCGTCTGCCGACACGGCCGCGCGGCGCGGTGCAGTGGTCATCCGCCGTGCCCGAGTCGCAGCGCATCAGGCTCGACCCGGAGCGAGTGCAGGTCGCAGCGCGGCTGCGCGCTCGGCCCGGAGACGACGTACTGCTTGCGGTCGGCGACGAGCCTCTGATCATCAGGCGGCCGGGACGGGCGAAGGTTCTCGAGACGTCGCTGGATTTCGGATCGGTGGAGAGCAGGAGCGGGCCGGATACCCCGCTGCTCGTGAACCTGCTGTTCGAGCAGCTCCTTGACGACCCGCTGCTCGACGAAATCGCGATTGTGGACCGCGGCGCCGGCGCGGCAAGGGTCGCGCCGCTGGATCGCGTCGACGTGATTGCCGACTCGGGGCGGCCGAGTGACTCGCACGTGCTTCGCGATTCGGCACGACCACTTCTCGCGATCGCGCTGCTCGTGCTGCTGTGGGAAGTGATCGCGCTCGGGCGGCAGTGGTACGACCTGCGCGACTTTGCCGGCGCACCGCGCTCGTGAGCGCCGCGCGCACGAGGACCGTCGTCGCGTTGGCGCTGCAAGTGGCCGCGCTCGTGGCGCTCGCACTGTCCGTGCTCGGCGCGTCCTGGCTCGACTCGCGCAGCAGGCCGCGCGTGCTGGTGCTGGTCGATCGCTCCGAGAGCATGCCGCGCGCGGGCAGCGATGCGGCCGTTGCCGAGGTGGCGCGCGCCGCGAAAGCCGCCGGAAGTGAGTTGCTCATGCTCGAGTTCGCCGGAAAACCTGGCGCACCGGCAGCACTCCCGGCCGCGTCGGTTGCCGACCTCGAGCCCGCGACGACGAACATCGAGGCGGCATTGGCCGCCGCGCTGGCGGCCCACGCGCAGGCGCCGCTCGAGAGCGCGGTCGTGATCTCGGACGGCCTCGAGACCGCCGGAGATACGGCACGCGCGCTCCACGCGATGCGCGAGGCTCGGGTGCCATTGCAGTGGATCGCCCTGGGCCGCCCGCCGCCGGAAACGCGCGTCTCCGAAGTCCTCGCGCCGGACCGCGCGATGGCCGGTCAGCGGATTCAGATCACCGTTGCGTTGGCGGGACGACTGGATCGACCGCTGCGCGTCAACGCAACCGCGCGCGCCGCGACGGGCGAAACGCAGGTGGCAAGTGCCGAACCCGATGGTGATGGCCGGGCCATCATCGAGCTCGACGCCCGCCGCAGCGGTGCCGTCGTCCTGGATGTCGCGCTCACGGATCCACGATCGAAGCAGACGCTCGATGCATGGCGCGACGCTGCGGTCATTGACGTGTCCCCGAGTGCGGCAATCCTGTATGTGCAGGGTTCGCGGGGACCGCTTCCACGCAGCTTGCTCGCGGGCGGCTGGACGGTGCAGGTGGTTCCCGCGTCACGGCTCAACGCTCGCACCGACGGGCTGGACGGGTACCAGGCCATCGTGCTCGATGATGTCGCGATCTCCGATGGCAGCCCGCGATTCTGGAATGCGCTTGTGTCCGCCGTGCAGAACCGCGGCCTCGGACTGATGGTGCTGGGCGGCGAGCGGTCGTTTGCTCGCGGCGAATATCGACAATCCGTCCTCGAATCGATTCTGCCTGTGTCGTCGGAGCCGGCGGTGCAGGACGAGCCCGCGAGCGTCGTGTTCGCCGTCGACAAGTCGGGCAGCATGGCTCAGGGCAGCGGCGGCGTGAATCGCTTTCAACTGGCCCAGCGCGCCGTGCTCGAGACCGCGCGCAGCCTCACCGAGCGCGATTCGCTGGGTCTCGTGGTCTTCGACGTGGTTCCGCGCGTGCTGCTTCCGCTCGGCCCCGCCGGAGCGGGGACGGTGGCACTGGCGCGAGATTGGCAGGCGACTCCGAACGGCGGAACCAGGCTTGCGCCGGCGCTCGAGACGGCGATCGGGGAACTCGAGCGTGCGGGCGGGGGGCGACGGATGCTCGTCGTCGTCAGCGACGGTTTCTTCGATGATGCGCCGGCGGCTGAGCTCTCCGCACGGCTCGCTCGTGCCGGAATCGAAATGATCGCGCTGGCCGTCGGGCCGGACGCCGACTTGAGCGCTCTCGAACGGGTGGCCGGCACGGACGCGGGCGTTGTGCTTCGCGTAAACGAGGCCGCAGAGCTGCCGATCGTCATGCGCTCGGCGCTCGAGCGGCTCAGGCAGCGCGTCGAGCGGGGCACGATCGGCGTCACGCAGCGGGAGCGCTTGCCGTTCTCGCCTGGCACGCTGCGGGACTGGCCAGCCATTGACGCTTACGCCGTCACCCGTTCGCGACCGAACGCGTCGGTCGCCGTGCAGAGCCGGCGCGGCGATCCGCTGATTGCGTCGCAAACGTCCGGCCAGGGCCGCGTGATTGCCGTGACCTGCGGCCTCGGGCGTTGGACTCCGCAATGGTTGCGTTGGCGGGAATGGCCGCGGCTCGCCGGGGGTCTCACCGAGTGGATCAGCGGCACACCGCAGGGCGGCGCGCTGGCAGTGTCGGATCTGCCTGCGGGGCTGCAGATCGACGCGGACGTCCCGGTTGCTGCGAGCGGGTCCGATGCCGAAAGCGTGTCGATGGCGGTGAAGACGCCGAGCGCGCAGGATCGGTTGGTGAGCGCAGACTATGTCGCTCCCGGCCGGCTGCGGGCGACGCTTGCCGACACCGATTCCGGCCTTTATGCCTTTCAGGTATCGACTCCGCTCGGGACGCAGCGACATCTGCACCTTCGGCGGAACCGCGCGGAGAGCGAGACCTTTGGCACGAACCCGGCACTCTACGCGTGGAAGACCGATGGACTTGTCAGCGATTGGGATCCCGGTTTCCTAACGCAACATCGCTTCGGTGACCGAGCCCTTCGCCCGGTCGATCGCTCGCTCGTTGGACTCGCCCTCGCGCTTTTCCTGGCGGGGGTCCTGGTCGATCAAGCGAGGCGCTACGACGCGGGCGTTAGTCGTCGCGCACGAACCTGGCGAGCGTTCATGAACGCTTCATGGCAGACATTGGGGCCGTCGCGGGCGCCGCCGCTCAGGTAGGCGATACGTATCGCTGGAGCAACAGCGTCAGTCCGAAGAGGACAAGCGCGAGCGCTGCCACCGACGGCCGGCCCGCGGCCGCCAACACCAGCGCATCCCACAGGCAGATCCCCGCGAGCAGACCGCCGACCGCACGCGGCACGTCGCCCGGCCGCCGCCTGCGCAGAAACGCCAGCGAATGCAGCACCCATAGCAGAAACAGGAGCCCGAGGCCGGCCGCAGCGGCGTCGGTCAGCGATGCCTGCAGTCCCCAAAGCAGCGGAGCCGCGAGGAACGCGAGCGGCCAGAGATTCGCGACGCGCTCGAGGTGCTCCTGCTTCGCGATATACGTGAGGCCGATCAGGTAGCAGAGCAGCAGAAAGCCCATCGCAAAGACGCGCGGCGGCGGGTCGGATGCAACCGCGTACGCGGCTGTCACGTAGACGAACAAGCGGCAGAACCCCATCACGACAGGACTCAGCGGATTCTCCTTGTGGCGCCAGTCGTAGGTCACGATCGTCGCAGCGAGAACGATGCCGGCAAACGCGGGGCGCCAGCCGGTGCCGTCCGAAAACCCGTAGCCGATCCACGTCAGCAGCGCGACGCCGACCGCGAGCATCGCGAAGCCGGCCCCGAATACAGTGATCGCGCTGACTTCGCCCGAGGGAATCGGCCGCTCCGGCCGGTGGCGGGCATCGAACTTTCGATCGAAGGCGTCGTTGAGAAACATCCCCGCGACGTAGCAAAGCGACAGCGCGAGCATTAGCCAGGGCACGCGGGTATCGCCAATCGCGCCTCCTGCCAGAACGACTCCCGCCAGCGTATTCGTCCAGACAGTGGGCAGATTCGAGATGCGGCCCAGCGTCAGAGCGACGCGCAGGTTCACGCGAGCTCGTCCTGCACCCAGAGCAACTCGCGTGCAATCGCTTCCTCGATCGGAGCCTCGCGCGACCGTGCGGGCAGCACAGACCACGTGTAGGTCTCGACCTCGAGATGCGGTGTCCGCGCCTCTTGCCGATGCAGGGCCAGCATCTCGCGAACAAAGGGCTGCGTGGAAGAAGACTCCTCGAGGTGTTCCAGGAACACGGGCACGTGGAAATGCACGCGCCATTCGCAATCGCCGCTGCGCCAGGTCCCCGCCGCGCAGGCGGCGTCGATGTCGACGTAGCGCCGCAGCGCATCGGGTCCACGCTCGACGACCTGATGCAGGTATACCGGCTCGTCCAGGCGTTGAAGTGCCGCGACGGCGTCCGCCGTCACCCGTGGAATGCGCAGTCCCGCCGTCACCTGCATCTTGGCGATCGGGATGCCCGCAGCCGCGAATGCACCGAAACAATTCGCCGGGTCCTCGAATTCGACTGCGGCGTGGCACACGTCGAGACATACGCCGAGATGGCGCCGCAGCGCATGTTCGGCTTCATGCAGCTCGAATCCTGCAAGCGAGGCCAGCGTCGTCGCCGCACGCTTCGAGTAGAGATGGCTGCCGAAGAACGCCACGGTCTCGTCGACGGTCTCGAGCAGGCAGCAGGGCTCCGGTTCGAGCGCGAGCACGATCCTGCGGCCGGTGTTGCGCTCGACAGCCACCAGGTGGGCGACGTGCCGGATCAGTCGATCCGCGATCTGCGCAACGGCGTCGGGCGTCGCCGCATTGCGCTTGAACGCACCGGGCACCGTGCTGATGCTGCCGACCTCGCTGCCTGGCGGCAGCAACGCCGCCATGAGGTCCGCAAGCTGGTTCGTGTACTCGAGCCGAGCGTCGTCGCGCCAGTCCGGCAGGTAGACGTTCGCTTTGACCGGCGTGCCGTGGAAAGGGCCGTAGGGAAAGCCGTTGATCGTGAAGACGTACAGATCGTTCGCGTGCAGGAAGCCGGCGAATTGTGCCAACGCGTCAGGCGTGCGGAGCGACCGCGCCGCTGCCGCGGAAAGGCGCAGACCCACGCCGAAGGGCGCATCCGGGCATACGCGGCGCTTGACGCGCGGCAGGTAGTGCTCCAGGTTGGCCCTGACTTCGTTCCAGGACTCTCCCGGGTGGATGTTCGTGCAGTAGCCGAGATGGCTGCTGCCGAGCCTCACTGGCCGGTCTCCTTGCGGCGCAGCCAGGCCATGGCCTGCAGGATCTGGCCGCCATCGAGGTGGTTGACCTCTTCGCCGTGACCGATGCGGCGCAACATCGTCACCGTCAGCGCGCCGCCCAGATGCTCGCGGAATTCCTCGATGCCGTCCAGAAGCAGGAAGCGGCCGCGCTCGTCGCGCGCTTCCATCGCCGGGTGCCACAGATGGAAGCCGAGCCGTTTGAACAGGGCGTGCACGCGCACCTCGGCGCCGGCCGGCAACAGGCCGGTCTGCACGGAGTAACGGGTGTCGAGCGCAACCCCGATCGCCACCGCCTCGCCGTGACGCAACTCGTGCGCCGTGAGCGCCTCGAGCTTGTGCGCCGACCAATGGCCGTAATCGAGCGGCCGGCCGCTGCCCCGCTCGAACGGATCGCCGCCGTGGGCAATCTGGCGCATGTGCAGCTCGGCGCAGCGCCGGATCAGGCGCGCGACGGCGGCCGGAACGAATTCGCGCAAGGCGTCGGCATGGGCCTCCAGCCACTCGAAGAACGTCGCGTCGCGGATCAGCGCGACCTTGACCGCCTCCGCCATGCCGGCGATGCGGTCGCGTGGATGCAGCGTGCGCAGGAAGCTGAAGTCGTTGAGCACCGCATCGGGCGGAGCGAAACAGCCGAGGAAGTTCTTCTTGCCGAAGGCATTGACGCCATTCTTGACCCCCACGCCGGAATCGTTCTGCGCCAGCACCGTGGTGGGGAGGCGAAGGTGCCGCACCCCGCGGTGCGTGGTGGCCGCCGCAAAACCCACCAGATCGAGCAGCGCGCCGCCCCCCACGGCAACGACGTAGGAGTGGCGATCGATCGCGAGTTCGCCCAGCCGCTGCTGCAGCCGGGTGAGCGCCGTCGCATCGTTCTTCGCCTGCTCGCCCGCCGCCACCACCTCCGGCGGGGCGACCAGCTCCATCGTGTCGCCATGGCTCTGCGCGTAGGCGCCGATCTCGTGCGCGAGCGCCGGCCAGCTCGCCGCCACATTGGCATCGATGAAGGCGACGAAGCGATGGCGCTGGCCGCGCTCGCGCCGGCACAACGCGTGCTCGAACACCGGATTGCCGCCCTCGAAGACCCGTTCGGTGAAATACACCGGATAGTCGTAGCGGAGCGTGAACTCCTGGTGGTACACCGCGCCCGCCGGCAGGTCGGCCACGCTCGCTGCGGCAGCGGGCAGGCCGCTCCCGGCGGCCGCGCTTCCCGCCGCCGTCATTGCACGATCCGCCGCGCGTCGAACTCGGGGATGGCCGGCAGTTCGTCCACCCGCGGCTCCTGCCCGCGCAACACCGAGTTGCCAAGGTAGAGCTGCCGCTCGTCGCGCGCCGGGCGCGTGCGCCAGTCCTCCTCCTTGAATTGACCGCTGGGAGCAAACGCCGCCAGCGCGTTGCCGTAACAGATGGCTTCGACGTCGGCGCGCGGGATGCCGCGCTCGAGCATCAGCCGCGCCGTCTTCGGCACCGCCAGCGGATCGGACTTGCCCCAGTCGGCGCTCGAGTCAATGAAGATCCGCTGCGACCCGTAGCGGCGGGCGATCTCGACCATCCGCTCGCTGCCCATCTTGGTCTCGGGATAGATGGTGAAGGCGGCCCAGAAACCGCGTTCGAGCACCTCCTCCACGGTCTCTTCATTGTTGTGATCGATGACGACCGCGCTCGGTTCGAGCCCCATCTCGAGCGCAACATCCATGCTCCTGCTCGTGCCCCGCTTCTTGTCGCGGTGCGGCGTATGCACCTGCACCAGCATCCCCAAGTCCTTGGCGAGCTGCAGTTGCGCGCGGTAGTACTTGTCCTCGGCCGCGGTCTGGTCGTCGTAACCAATCTCGCCCACCGCCACCACCCCGTCCTTGCCGAGGAACAGCGGCAGGATGTCCAGCACCTGCTCGGCCAGCGCCTCGTTGTTGGCTTCCTTGCTGTTGAGCCCGATCGTGCAGTAGTGGCGGAGGCCGAACTGCGAGGCGCGGAAACGCTCCCAGCCCACCAGGCTCGACAGGTAGTCGATGAACGTCCCCACCTGCGTGCGCGGCTGGCCCAGCCAGAACGCCGGCTCGATCACCGCCACCACGCCCGCCGCGGCCATCCGCTCGTAATCGTCCGTGGTCCGCGCGCTCATGTGAATATGCGGATCAATGAAACGCATGAGCCATCTCCGTGTCTTTCGTCGTCAGGGGCGCGCGGCAGTCAGCTGCTCCCAGGCGAGGCTTCCGTCGCGACCGTCCAGTGTCACGGGCGCGTGGAATTCTAGCAGCCGCGCTGCGCCCGGATCGGCGGCCTCGCGCAGCGCAAGAACGGCCGCCTGCCGCTCATCGGCCGTGCCACGCTCGAACAGGCGCGCGAAGTCCTCGAGCACCGGACCTGCGGCGAAAGGGCCGACACAGCGCCACAATTCCGGACTGACAGGTCGCGATGCCGCCCAGCGTTCGTGCGCGTAATCGCAGAGCATTCGGGCGAGGGTCGGGTTTCGCCGCTTGTCCAGTCCGACAATGGGCGAAAGCGGACTGCCGACGAACAGCGCTTTCAGCACCAGCTGATTCCACGCCGCCTCGTTGAACTGCTCCGACGGATAGGGATTCCGGTGCGCCACGGCTTCGAACACCACCCGCATGTTCGACCGCACGCCCTCCGCCGCCCGCAGGGCGTGGCGCGGCTGATCGGGGTACAGCGGCAGGCCGCGATAATACGCGACGAGTTCCCCGAGATCGGCGGCGCTGCAAAGCCGGTCCAGCCTTTGGCTCATCTGCGCGCCGTCCGATGTGCTCGCGCAAAGCAGGTACACGCGCACCGCCTGGTCCAGCGTCCAGTCGCGCGGATCCCAACCCGGGCGGCTCACCGACACGGCTGCGAGCTCGGCGTCGACGAGGGCGAGCGGTCCCTTGCCGACGTGCCGTGAAACGGCGCTCATCAGCAGGTAGAGGTCGCGGTCGGCGATTCCGGCGTTACACCGATCGATGCCGTTTGCGAGCCATGCCCGCGCCGACTCGGGCAGCCTGGCCGCGAGCATGCGTCCCAGCAATTCCAGCGGTGTCACTGGACTACCCTCCGCGCTTCGCGCTCCGGGGTAATTCGCGCTCATGCCGTCTTGTCCGCGATCGGTTTCACCGCGCCGAAGACGTGCTCGAGCAGCAGTGACTTGACTTCGCCCGCCGCAACCGGACCTGAACTTACCAGATCGGGCATGGAGGTTATGAATAACGGACCGTGCTCCGACCGGTCAGTCGGTCGGCCGTGGGAGCCCCGCACAAGCGCTGCGTCGAGCGATATTACGTCCATGAGATAGCGCATGCCAAGCGCCTTCTGGGCCAGACGGGCCGCGATCCGCAGTTTCGGTACGCGAAGCTTGGGGTCGACGAAGAGTTCGACCGGGTCGTAGCCCGGCTTGCGGTGAATATCGACCGTGCGGGCATAGTCCGGTGCGCGATCGTCGTCGAGGAAGTGGTAGTAGGTGAACCAGCTTCGCGCGTCCGCTATCGCAACGAGCTCGCCCGAGCGTGGATGATCCAGTCCCGCTGCGCGCTTGCCTTCTTCGTCCAGCACCTGCTCGACGCCCGGCAGACTGCGCAGCATCTGCGCGACGCCGTCCACGAGTTCGGGTCGCGCCACGTAGACGTGCGCGATCTGATGATCGGCCACGGCAAAGGCATCGGATGCGCCGGGATCGAGCTGTTCGCGGCCACGCTCCTCGCGCACGCGGAGCCACCCGGCCCGGCGCAGCGCCCGATTCACGTGGATCGGGTTCGAAACCTCGGTAATGCCGTACTCGGACAGCACCACGATTGCGGCGCCCGCCCGCTCGGCCGCAGCAATCAGCTCGCCGCAAACCTCGTCCACCGCAGCCACGTCGCGCGCAATGCCCGGGTAGCCGGGGCCGAATCGCTGGAGGTTGTAATCGAGATGGGGCAGATACACGAGCGTCAGCGTCGGGCGCTGACGCTCGAAAATGCGCAGCGCGCTGCGACCGATCCAGCGCGTGGACTCGATGTCGGCCGTGGGTCCCCAGAAGCGGAACAGCGGGAACTGTCCCAGCTCGCGCTGCAGTTCGTCGCGAAGCTCCGCAGGATGCGTGTAGACATCGGGCAGCTTGCGACCGTCGGCCGTATACATCGGGCGCGGCGTTACCGAAAAATCGGCCGACGCGTACATGTTGTACCACCAGAACAGCTTGGCGCAGGTAAATGACGGGTCGCGACGCTTCGCGGCATCCCAGAGCTTCTCGCCGCCGACCAGGTGATTGGACTGGCGCCAAAGCCAGATTTCCGCGAGGTCGCGGAAATACCAGCCGTTGCCGACGATGCCGTGCTCGCGCGGCTGGCGCCCCGGTGACGAACGTCGACTGCACCGTGGTGGTGACTGCGGGCGTGACCGTCGTCAGCGGGCGCATCGCGCCACGCGTTGCAAGCGCCTTGAGGTTCGGCGCGTGCGCGAGCAGCGACGGTGTGAGGCCCACGACGTCGATGACGAGCGTGCGTTTCATGACCGGGACTTCATCGCGCCGGTCCGGCTAGCGGAGCAAGCGGGAGGTCAAGTCGCTGTCCATCCCGAGATCGTGAGCACGGGCACGATCGCCGTCTCGGTAAATCTCGCGAACGGCGCCTGGATGCGCCGTACGGTTTCGATGTCGGGCGCTTCGAGCAGCGTGTAATTGTGCGATCGATCGACGGCAGCCCACTCGCCGCGAATGTGCACATCGGCGGGAATCGACGCGTAGAACTCCTTCGCAAGCGTGGCGAGCTCGCCGTATTCGCTTGCGGTCAGGTTGGGGCGCGTGCGGTTGGTCAACAGGAACAGCATGGATGACAAAGCACGGGCGGCCGCTGGGGCCGCCCGTCGAGAGGGTCAAAGAGCGCGGACGCTCGGCCTCAGCCGATGCGATCGTTGCGGCGACGGAGCGCCCACACGCCGGCGAGTCCCAGCAGAGCAGCCATCACGAGCATGCCCCACTCCGACAGCGTCGGAATGTTCGTCGCGCCGATGAGGGCGAGCACCCAAATGAGGTTCACGATATTCGACGCGAGGAGTCCGATGCTCGCCTGAACCTGGTCGGTGCCCGCGACCGTCGTGTCGCGGTACGTGCACTTCGCCTGGCCGTTGACATCGGTGGTGTTGGTGTTGGTCCCGGTTTCCAGGCATGTGATCGCCCCCGCGTCCGGACCCGAAAGGATCGCGAACGACACCGTGGCGCCGGGCACGGGAGCCCCGCCGCCGGTCGTCGCCGTAGCGGTGACCGTGGTAAAGATGCCGATCGGATTCGTACCGCCCCCCGCGAGCGTGAGACCTGTCGGCACGACGAACGCCGTGGGCGCGAGGATCAGCTCGGCCTGCGCAGTGGTACCCGTAATGTCGTCAATTTGGGACGAAAAGCCCATCGACGGTGGCCCCCAAAACCCGCCGGTCGGATTCGTCGGGTTCTGCTGGTTCGTTAGCAGGTTGTCGACATAGTCCGCGTACCAATCGTCGGCGGGAATCGGCCCCGGACCTGCGGGCCGGCCAATGCCGGGCAGCGTCTGAACGCCGTAGAGCCTCAACCCCTTGAAGCTGTTGAACATCGCATAGCCGCAACCCTTGTTGGTGGTGCGTCGGCGATCCGGACTGGCAAAAGAAGGGGCTCTGCGGATCCACCGTGACCAAGCCCCCAGTTACGGGTGAGATAGGCGGTTACCGCCGTGACCCTAGGGTCGTTGCCCGCCACCCCGGTGAAGGCGAGGCCCTGCAGCCCGCTCCCGGCCTTTGACATGTTCGCCTTGCATGTCACTAGCCGGGTTGTTGTCAGCTTGATAGTCCAAACTGCCATCGTTGTTTAACGCCGCCACGAGCGTCTTCGCCAGCCGGGTCTTCACCTCGGCGGGAATCTGCGCGCCGGCCGCCTGGGCGACCTCCAGTCCGAGCATCGACCAGCCCATCGTCGAGCCGTCTGACGAGTTAGGCGAGTTCAGGGTGTAGATCCAACCGTAGCGAATAGGCACCGTCGGCCTGGCCCCAGGACACGGAATTGACGAGGCGCTGCAGGATTTCCGAATAGGGCTTGCCCGCGACGAACATCGCGTTTGCGGAGCCGAGCCCCGCAGCCACCGTGCGTGCCGGCGCAGCGGCCGCGGCGGCACCGACCGCCGCGGCGACGATCGGCGTCGTGTAGCCATCGTCCCCCACGCCCGCAAGGCCCGTGTTGACCGGGGCCGGCACGCCGACGCAAGGATTCATCGCAGGGCCACCGCCAGCATCGACCTCGTTGCAGAGTCCCAGATTCTTCTGCAGCATAGTGTCGAAGAAGAAGTTCAGGCTGCGCTGGACGACGGGTTGGAAAATGTCCGTGGCCGGGCCGTTGACGGCATGCCCGTGGTTCTGGATCGCCAGCACGGCGAGACCGCTGAAGGCGGCCGTGTACATCCCTCCAGAAGAGCTCCACGAGGTCATGTTCGTGTTGAACGTGGCGGCGCGGTTGTTCTGATTGAAGTAGAGGAACCGCAGGCCGTCCTCGATCGCCATGTTGATCTTCGTGTTGCGCTCGGCGAACGACCCTGGCGCCGGGTTGCTCACGGTGATCACCGCGGTCGCCACCTCGGCGCCGACCGTCAGCGTGGCGTTGAAGGTCCCCGTGGCGGCGTAAGTGCAGGTGCCCGATATGTACGACTGATCGGTGACGGTTGGCCCCGGGGTCACGGTCCCGTTACCGCAGTCGATCGAGTCTGCAGTGCCGTTCGCTTGGGTCGTATTGCCCCAGACGACCACGGGCGTCCCCATGCGGGCCTCGCGGTTCGGCATGATCAGCGTGGTCGCCGAGGCCACCGTGACGCCGAGGGTGAGTTCCAGCACGAGGGAGAGACACAGACCAATCAACCAGACCATCCGGGACTGCAAAACCACTCGCTTGCCCATCGCTATGCCCTCCCCATCCAAACGGTTAACGTGAAGCATGCTGCCGGAACTGTTGAAATTCTGCTTCCCTACTCTCTAACCGCGGCAGACGTGCTCAGAATCGGCGGACACCCCCATGCCCGAACCTTTCCGAACTTTAGGTGAGGAGAGGGTTGGCTGCAACCCTTGGTGAGTAGGATTCGACAGTTTAAGCCCATGAAGGAAAATGCAAAATTGGCGTTGCTAATAATGTATGCTACAGTATTAGCGAGTGAGAAATTATTACTCATAAATGACAAAGCAGTGAATCGTGCATGCTTTCCGATGCTTAACAGGCAATTAACCACATGGCCTTCTTAGGCCAGTCACTATTGATTAGTGATAATGTAGCATACAAGTCGGCCAGCCATCTGTTGCATTTATTGCCGTTCCTGACCAAGCGCCAGCGCTCCCCGTGGATTGCGTTCGTCGCCGCTCTCAAAAATGGAGTGTCTTGCGGACCTGATCCGCACCCTTTCTCAAAGCGCTCCCGCAGACACTTCGGTCCCATCCACGCCTTTGAAGTATGCATCTCGATTGGATCGACTCGCCCAAATGCAGCTGGCGCCGAACCGCATCATTGAGTTGAATCATAAGTACTTTTCGGGCTATAATTTCCGTTTTCTCCATACGAATACGACACGAACGAAGCGCGGCCCGAGCAACCGCAACGACAGCAGCAACGAGAGAGGAACGACAGCAATGGCAGTCACCGTGCAGGAAAAGGCGAAAGTCATCGCCGACTATCAGCGCATCAAGGGCGACACCGGCTCGTCGGAGGTGCAGGTTGCGCTTCTGACCGCGCGAATCAACGGCCTGAACGACCATTTCAAGACCAACGTCAAGGACCACCACTCGCGGCGCGGCCTGCTGCGGATGGTGTCGCGCCGCCGCAAGCTGCTCGACTATCTCAAGTCGCGCAACACCGACAGCTACCGCACGCTGATCGAGAAGCTTGGACTTCGCAAGTAGCCCGGCAGGGGCTCGGCCGAACCAATCGACGCCGACGACACGCGCAAGAGCAAAGGCGATGCGTCGTCACGAATCGCGCCGGGGCCGGCAGCCGTCGCCGCCCGTTTCGAACAACGCCAGTGGCCGCGCTTTTCGAGGTGCGGCCATTGTCATTTTGAAGAACAGAGGAACATCGTGAACCCGATCAAGAAATCGATTCCCTACGGCCGTCACACGCTGACGCTCGAAACCGGCGAGATTGCGCGCCAGGCAGGCGGCGCGGTCATGGCGAGCCTCGACGATACCGTCGTGCTCGTGAGCGCCGTCGCCCGCAAGGAAGCCAAGGCGGGCCAGGACTTCTTTCCGTTGACCGTCGACTACCAGGAAAAGACGTTCGCGGCCGGCAAGATCCCCGGCGGTTTTTTCAGGCGGGAAGGCCGCCCCTCCGAAAAGGAAACGCTGACCTCACGGCTGATCGACCGGCCGATCCGGCCGCTCTTCCCCGACGGGTTCTACAACGAAGTGCAGGTCATCGCGACGGTCCTCTCGGTCGATCCGGAGATCGATCCCGACATTCCCGCCATGATCGGCGCCTCGGCGGCGTTGATGCTCTCGGGCGTGCCGTTCAACGGACCGATCGGCGCGGCGCGCGTCGGCTACGTCGACGGGCAGTACGTGCTCAACCCGACCAAGACCGAGTTGACGACATCCGCGCTCAATCTCGTCGTCGCCGGCACCGAAGCCGCCGTGCTGATGGTGGAATCGGAAGCCCACGAGCTGCCGGAAGAAGTGATGCTGGGCGCCGTCGTTTACGGCCACCAGCAGCAGCAGGCGGCGATCGAGCTGATCCATTCGCTGGTCGAGGAGAGTGGCAAGCCGCTGTGGGACTGGCAGCCGCCGGCCAAGGACGAAGCGATGATCGCGAAGGTCACCGCGATGGCCGACGCCGCGCTGCACGAGGCCTATCAGCTCCGCTCGAAGCAGGCGCGCCAGCAGCGGCTGAAGGACATCTATGCCCGCGTCGGCTCCGAATGCGTTCCGGCAGACGCAGCGCCTGGCTACACGAACCAGGTCAACAACTTCGTGTTCGAGCTCGAAGCGAAGATCGTCCGCAACCAGATCCTGTCGGGCGAGCCGCGCATCGACGGTCGCGACACGCGCACGGTGCGTCCGATCACGATCAGGACCGGCGTGCTGCCGCGCACGCACGGCTCGGCGCTCTTCACCCGTGGCGAGACGCAGGCGATCGTCGTCAGCACGCTCGGAACCGCGCGCGACGAGCAGATCATCGACGCGCTGATGGGCGAGTACCGCGACCGCTTCATGTTCCACTACAACATGCCGCCGTACGCGACCGGCGAAACGGGGCGCGTCGGTTCGCCCAAGCGGCGCGAGATCGGTCATGGCCGGCTCGCCAAGCGCGCGTTGCTCGCCGTGTTGCCGACGGCCGAGGAGTTCGCCTACTCGATGCGCGTCGTGTCCGAAATCACCGAGTCGAACGGCAGCTCGTCGATGGCGTCGGTCTGCGGTGCGAGCCTCGCGCTGATGGACGCGGGCGTTCCGACGAAGGCGCACGTCGCCGGCATCGCGATGGGCCTCATCAAGGAAGGCAACCGCTTTGCCGTCCTGACCGACATCCTGGGTGACGAGGATCATCTCGGCGACATGGACTTCAAGGTCGCCGGCACCGATCGCGGCGTGACAGCGCTGCAGATGGACATCAAGATCCAGGGGATCACCAAGGAGATCATGGCGGTGGCGCTGTCGCAGGCACGCGAGGGCCGGATGCACATCCTGCGGCTGATGCAGGAAGCATTGCCCCACGCGCGTGCCGAAGTCTCGCAGCACGCGCCGCGGATGATGACGTTCAAGATCAACCCGGAAAAGATCCGCGACGTGATCGGCAAGGGCGGCGCGGTCATTCGTGCGCTGACCGAGGAGACAGGGACCACGATCGACATCCAGGACGACGGCACGATCACGATTGCCTCGGTCAACGCCGACGCCTGCAACGTCGCGCGCAAGCGCATCGAGGACATCACCGCCGAAGTGGAAGTCGGCCGCATCTACGAAGGCACCGTGCTTCGTCTGCTCGACTTCGGCGCCATCGTCCAGGTGCTTCCCGGCAAGGATGGTCTGCTGCACATTTCGCAAATCGCGAAGGAGCGCGTCAACCAGGTCTCCGATTACGTGAAGGAAGGCCAAGTGGTGCGCGTCAAGGTACTCGAAGCCGACGACAAGGGCCGGTTGCGGCTGTCGATGAAGGCCGCGGCCGAGGACGCCGCGCAAGCCGCGGCGCCGCAGGCGGCGCCGACGGAACCCACGCCGGCGCAATAGTCGGCAGTCCCGACCAGGAACCGGCGCTTGCGGGCGTCCTTCCTCGGCCGGAGGGGCGTCGGGTTTTCGCTTCCACCGACGTCAACGGGTGAGCGGCGGTTCGATCTGCCCGGGCACGATCTTCGGCGGCCTCCCGGACCCACGACGGTTCCGACCCAGAGCGAGGCGCGAATGATCCTGCTCGTTGTTCTTGGTCATTCAGTTCGCACCATCCGCAGCGGCCGGATGAGATCGCCGACGATGTCGACCATTCCGAGAAATCGGTCCGGCGCGTGGCAACGATATCGCCCCGGCGCAGGAGCGTTCTCCCCGACTGTTAATGCGCGTCCCCGCAGCAGCGCATGCGCGGCGCGATCATCGACGTCGAGCCTCGGCATCGATGCGACGAGCGTTTCGACCGGCAGCAGCAACGCGTCCCGCGCCTCCGCGTCGTCGATCGCTTCGAGTGCCGCAAGCGTCATCGCCTGATCGAGCCTGAAGGCGCCGCTTGCCGTGCGGCGCAAGGCCGCGAGATGCGCGCAGCTGCCGACGGCCGCACCGAGATCCTCGGCCAGCACGCGAATGTAGGTTCCCTTGCCGCAGGCGACGTTCAGCAGGGCGACAGGCGGTGCCCAGTCGATCAACTCGATCGCGTCGATCTCGATCTCGCGCGGTGTGCGCTCGATCTCCACACCGGCACGGGCGTATTCGTAATAGCTCCTGCCCCGGTGCTTGAGCGCCGCGTGCCGTGGCGGCACCTGCCGGATCGTCCCGATGAACCGCGGCAACACGCCTTCGAGGTCGGCGCGCGAGAACACTACTGGACATTCGGCGAGCGCTTCGCCCTCGGCGTCGCCGGTGGCGGTCGCGATGCCGAAGCGGACAGCCGCGACATATTCCTTGCGCGCGTCGAGCAGCGCCTGCGCGTACTTGGTCGCATCGCCGAAGCACAGCGGCAGGAGGCCCGACGCGAGCGGATCGAGCGTGCCGGTATGACCGGCTTTCTCCGCAGCGTAAAGGCGCTTCGCGCGCTGCAACGCCGCATTGGACGAAATGCCGGACGGCTTGTCGAGCAACAGAACGCCGTCGATCCGCCGGCGCGCCGGGCGTTGCGGCCGGGCAGTCGCCGGCGCCATCAATGCGGCAGCTTGCGGTCCGCGGCGAGCGCGTCGTCGATCAACTGCGACAGGCGCATGCCGGACTCGATCGAATCGTCATACGCGAAGTGAAGCTGGGGCACCGAGTAGAGCTGGAGCCGTCGGGAAAGCGCGGTGCGCAGGAAGCCCGCCGTGTGCTGCAACGCGGCGATCGCGTCGTCGCCATGCTCGCGGCCGGCGAGATGCGTGACGAAGATCTTCGCGTGCGACAGGTCAGGCGATACCTCGACCGCGGTAATCGTCACCCGGCCGACGCGCGGGTCCTTCACTTCCTCGCGCAGCAGTTGCGAAAGCTCGCGCTGGATTTCGTCGCCGACGCGGCGGGCGCGTTGCGAAGTCTTTTTCATGGAGGTCAGACGTCCTGTTCAGCCCGTCGTCCCCGCGGAGGCAGGGACCCAGCGTCGTTCGTGGCAGGACACTGGATTCCCGCGTGCGCGGGAATGACGATTTTCGACGCTTAGAGCGTTCTCGACACTTCGACGATCTCGTAGACCTCGAGCTGGTCGCCCTTCTCGATGTCGTTGAAGTTGCGGATCGACAGCCCGCATTCGAAACCACCCTTCACTTCGCGCACGTCGTCCTTGAAGCGCTTCAGCGAATCGAGCTCGCCGTCGTGGATCACGACGTTGTCGCGCAGCACGCGCACGCGCGAGCCGCGCTTCACTACGCCATCGAGCACGTAGCAACCGGCGACGGTCCCGACCTTCGAGATCTTGTACACCTCGCGGACCTCGACCAGGCCGATCTGGTTCTCCTTCTTCTCCGGCGCCAGCATGCCGGAGAGGGCCGCCTTCACCTCGTCGACGGCGTCGTAGATGATGTTGTAGTAACGGATGTCGACGCCGCTGTGCTCGGCCAGCTTGCGCGCGGCGGCATCGGCGCGGACGTTGAAGCCGATGACGACGGCCTTCGACGCAAGCGCCAGGTTGATGTCCGATTCGGTGATGCCGCCGACGGCCGCATGCACGATGTTGACCTTGACCTCGTCGGTCGACAGCTTGGTCAGCGCTTGCGTCAGCGCTTCGTAGCTTCCCTGCACGTCGGCCTTGACGATCAGCGTCAGCGACTTGACGGCGTCCTCGGCCATCTGGTCGAACATGTTCTCGAGCTTCGCCGCCTGCTGCTTCGCGAGCTTGACGTCGCGGAACTTGCCCTGGCGGAAAAGCGCGATCTCGCGCGCCTTGCGCTCGTCGCCCAGCACCATGACCGCCTCGCCCGCGAGCGGAACGTCGGACAGGCCCTGGATCTCGACGGGAATCGCCGGTCCGGCCGCCGCGACGCTCTTGCCCGTCTCATCGGTCATCGCGCGCACGCGGCCGAACACCGCGCCGGCCAGCACGATGTCGCCCCGCTTGAGCGTGCCGGAGTGCACGAGCACGGTGGCCACCGGGCCCCTGCCCTTGTCGAGTCGCGATTCGATGACGATGCCTCTCGCCGGCGCGTCCTTCGGCGCTTTGAGCTCCAGCACTTCGGCTTGCAGCAGGATCGCGTCGAGGAGCTCGTCGATGCCCGCGCCGGTCTTTGCCGACACCGGGATGAACTGCGTCTCGCCGCCGTATTCTTCGGGAATTACGCTCTCGGCGACCAACTCCTGCTTGACGCGCTCGGGGTTCGCTTCGGGCTTGTCGATCTTGTTGATCGCAACGACGAGCGGCACGTTGCCCGCCTTCGCATGCGCGATCGCTTCCTTCGTCTGCGGCATCACGCCATCGTCGGCGGCAACGACCAGCACGACGATGTCGGTGACCTTGGCGCCGCGCGCGCGCATCGCCGTGAACGCTTCGTGACCCGGCGTGTCGAGGAACGTGATCACGCCCTTCTTCGTCTGCACGTGATACGCGCCGATGTGCTGGGTGATCCCGCCAGCCTCGCCGCTTGCCACCCGCGCGCGCCGGATCGAGTCGAGCAGCGACGTCTTGCCGTGGTCGACGTGGCCCATCACGGTGACGACGGGGGGCCGCGGCTCGGCTTCGGCGCTGGTTGCCTCGGCTTCGGCAAGCAGCGCATCCGGATCGTCGAGCTTGGCGGGGATCGCCTTGTGTCCCATTTCCTCGACCAGGATCATCGCCGTTTCCTGGTCGAGAACCTGATTGATCGTGACCATCTGGCCGAGCTTCATCAGCGCCTTGATGAGTTCGGCGGCCTTCACCGACATCTTGTGCGCGAGATCGGCAACGGTGATCGTCTCGGGAATCGAAACTTCGCGGACGATCGGACCCGCCGGTGCCGCTGCGCCGACTTCGCCGCCCTCCTCGTCATGCCGGCGATGCCCGACCTTCGGTTGCCGCCAGCCCGTGGCCGCCGGCGCGCCGCCGGTGACATCGCCGCGGAGCTTCAACGCGCGGCGACGCGCGGCTTCTTCCTGGAATGCGGTGCCGCTCTTCTTGACGGTGCGCGCCTTCTCCCCCGGCTTCGCGGCCGGACGATGCAACGTGCCTTCCCCCGGCGCCTTCGCCTTGGCGGCCGGCGCCTTCGCCGCTTCCGCGGCAGCCTTCGCGGCTTCCGCCGCAGCGGCTTCGGCCGCCGCCTTCGCCGCTGCTTCTTCGGCTTCCTTTTCCTTCTTCGTCTTGCGCTTGACGGCCTGCTGCTGCTTCTGCTGGATTTCTTCCTGCTGGCGCGCGATCAGCTCATGCGCCTTCTTTTCTTCCGCAGCGCGCGCCGCGAGCTCCTCCGGCGTAATGAGCGGGGCGGCCGCCGGCTTGACCACTTCCTCGACCGGCGGCGCGGCTTCCGGCTCGTCGCGCTTCACGAACACGCGCTTCTTGCGCACCTCGACCTGGATCGTCCGCGCCTTGCCGGTGGAACCGGCCGCCTTGATCTCGGTCGTCTGCTTTCGCGTCAGCGTGATCTTCTTCTTCGGCTCCCCGGCCGCACCGTGCTGCTTCTGCAGGTATTCGAGGAGCTTGGTCTTGTCCACTTCGGAGAGCTTGTCGCCCTCCCTCTTGCCGGCGACACCGGCCTTGCCGAGCTGCTCCAGCAGCGCGCCCGCCTGCATCTTGAGCTCGGTCGCGAATTGTTCGATCGTCGTTTGCGCCATGAGCTTCTCCCGCGTCCCTTCTCGATTCGACCCTTAGTGCCGCTGGCCCAGGGCCGGGGCCGCCGTCGCGTCCGGCGCCACCTCGGCAGCCGGTGCTTCCTCGAACCAGTGCGCGCGGGCCTTCATGATGAGTTCCTGCGCCCGCTCGGCAGGGATGCCGGTCAGCTCCACCAACTCGTCGCCGGCGAGATCGGCGAGCGCATCGCGCGTCGTGATCCCGTGCGCCGCGAGCGCGCTCGCGATTTCGGTGTCCATGCCTTCGAGGTTCAGCAAAGCCTCGTCGGTGTGCTCGACCGACTCCTCGCGCACGATGGCCTCGGTCAGCAGCGCATTGCGGGCGCGGCTCCTAAGCTCGTTCACCGTGTCCTCGTCGAACCCTTCGATCTCGAGCATCTCGTTGATCGGAACGTAAGCGACCTCCTCGAGCGACGTGAAGCCTTCGGCGATCAGGATGTCGGAGACTTCCTCGTCGACGTCGAGCTTGTCCATGAAGAGCTCGCGCAGCCTGGTTCCTTCCTCTTCGTGCTTCTTCTGCGAATCCTCGACGCTCATCAGGTTCAACTCCCAGCCGGTGAGCTCGGAGGCGAGCCGCACGTTCTGGCCGAGGCGGCCGATCGCGATCGCGAGGTTCTCCTCGTCGACGACGACGTCCATGCTGTGCTTTTCCTCGTCGACGACGATCGACGAAATTTCCGCCGGCGCGAGCGCGTTGATCACGAACTTCGCGGGGTCCTCGGAAAAGAGGATGATGTCGACGCGCTCGCCGGCGAGCTCGTTGGTGACCGCGGTGACACGCGAGCCGCGCATGCCGATGCACGTGCCCTGCGGATCGAGCCGCGGATCGTTCGACTTGACGGCGATCTTGGCGCGGATGCCCGGGTCGCGTGCCGCGGCCTTGATCTCGATCAGCCCTTCCTCGATCTCGGGGACCTCCAGCTCGAAGAGCCGCATCAGGAACTCGGGCGCGATCCGCGACAGAATGAGCTGCGGCCCTTTCGCCGTGCGGTCGACCTTGGTCACGTACGCGCGAATGCGGTCGCCCACGCGCAGCATTTCCTTGGGGATCAGCTGATCGCGCGGGATGATCCCCTCGATGCGGCCCGACTCGACGATCGCGCTGCCGCGTTCGATCCGCTTCACCGTGCCGGTCAGCAGGTTGTCCTGGCGCTCGAGAAAGTCGTTCAGGATCTGCTCGCGTTCGGCGTCGCGGATCTTCTGCAGGATCACCTGCTTCGCTGCCTGCGCGCCGATGCGACCGAACTCGATCGGCTCGAGGGGTTCCTCGATGACATCGCCGAGCTTGAGGTTCGGATCGCGCTCGGTCGCGTCGGTGATCGCGAGCTGGTAGGCGGGCTCCTCGTGCTCCTCGTCGGGCACGACGGTCCAGCGCCGGAACGACTCGTAGTCGCCGGTCTCGCGATCGATCGACACGCGGGCGTCGATCTCGTTGGGGAAGCGCTTCTTCGTCGCCGACGCGAGTGCAGATTCCAGCGCCGTGAAGACGATTTCCTTCGGCACGTTCTTCTCGCGCGCGAGCGCGTCGACCAGCAGCAGCAGTTCGCGGTTCATCTCGTCTTTCTCCACTCGATCTTCGGCACCAATCGCGCCCGGTTGATTTCCGCAAGCGGGATGGTGACCGTGCCCTTCGCGGTGTCGACGACGACAGCGCCGTCTTCGCAGCCGCGCAGGACGCCCTTCAATTTCTTCGCGTTGTCGACCGGAGTGCGCAAGCGGAACTCCGCCTCTTCGCCGGCAAAGCGGACGAAATCGGCCGCTTGGTGAGCGGCCGGTCGAGCCCCGGCGACGACACTTCGAGTCGCTCGAAATCCACGTTCTCGACCGCGAACAGATGCGTCAGATGGTTGCTCACCTTCGCGCAGTCCTCGACGTTCACGCCTTTCGGCTTGTCGATGAACACGCGGACGAGCCGACCCCCGGGAGAGCTCTCCCAATCGACCAGCTCGTACCCCATCGGGGGGAGCGTGCGCTCCAGCAGTTCACCCAAGTGCATCGTCCCGTCGAACCGTCGCAATCATCGAAAAACTGTCGCAGCAAAAAAAAATGGGCTGTGCCCAGCCCATTTCTATTACTTATCAAGTCGATATTACCAGAAATTC
>CAVTFT010000004.1:0-40768 GCA_963734085.1 uncultured beta proteobacterium
GGCAGCAGTGACCTGACTTCTCCCGCTGCAACTCGCCGCGTACTGACCCCATCGGCCATCGAGGTTATGAACAACGGAGCGTGCTGCGGCAGCGTGGGGCTGGCACGAAAGGCGCGGTCGATGGGGATTAGGCAAACGCCCAGCACACGGCGGACGCAGCCCTTGTTTCATCGTCGCGCGGCGCGCCCGCGTGGAGATCGGGCTGACGCTGCAAGGATCGCGCTCGGCAGAGGCGGCGCGCGCACAAGCGGACGACCGGCCCTGGACCATCAGGCCGCCTCCCGGACCAAGATCGATTCGGTCCGCTCCCCCCGCCCTCAATTTGCACCACGGACATCGCTGCGCGCCGAAAAAAAGGGCACGGCCGGCCGCTGCCGCGACCGGCCGTGCCAGGATTGTTGCCCGCCAATTCCGGAGCGGGAGGGACCGCACATCCGGCAAACCCAGCCAGCAGCATTGTCCGGGGACTGCCTGCGGGGCGACATCCGCGGCGGGAACGCGCACGCATCAAAGCGAGCAACCCGTCGTGCCAGACAGTTCGGCCCGGAATGCGCCGGAGAAACACTCCGTCATTTTCAATGACTTGTGCGAGAACCAGGCCCGCAATGAGCCAGGCCGTCGCAAAGCGAAGCGTTGAATTGCACAACAGCCTCCATCGAATACAGCACCGGTCTACATGCCAATTCATTGTTCCATAACAAAATTAGAGGCTGATCAAAATCTGCCAGCCGCTGGCCGAGAACTGGCCAGTCTGGATTACTCTGCGACCTTGGAGCGAAGAGTGCTGCGGCTGATCGTGCAGCAGACGGGCGGCGGCGACCTCATTGCCCGCAGTCGCCGCAAGCGCGGCGCGAATCAGCGCGAGTTCCAACCGGCCCATCGCCAATTCGTGCACGGCGACGTCAGCTTCGCCGTGCGCTGCCGCATCGACCAGCAGAGCGGCCTGTGCGTCGAGCGCACTCAAGAGGTTGTCGAGCAGGCCTCTCCCCACGTCCGTGGCCGCCCCGGTTTCCTGATCGAAGCTCAGGTCATGAGTCGTCAGCAGCGGGCCGCGCGCAACGAGCACCGACCGCTTGATCACGCGCTCGAGTTCGCGCACATTGCCGGGCCAGTCGCGGCTCTTGAGCCTGTCCAATACCGCCAGCTCGACGATGTGATCGCCTTGCCGACCTCCCGATTCGCCCGTTGGACGAGCGCCTGCACCAGCTCGGGAATGTCGTCCCGGCGTTCGCGCAGCGGAGGCACCTGCAGGGTCACGATATTCACACGATGATAAAGATCCTCGCGGAAGGCGCCCGCCGCCACAGCCGACGCGAGATCACGGTTGGAGGCGCACACCAGGCGTGCTCGAAACGGTAATGGTGGGAGGCTGCCCACCCGCTCAAAGTCCGCGCCTCCTCGTGCAGTACCCGCAACAGCTTGCTCTGCAGGTGCAGCGGCAATTCCGAGATCTCGTCCAGGAGACATCTAGCCTTGCCCGGCCGCTTCGAACCGGCCCGTGCGCGCTGCCTTGGCATCGGTGAACGCTCCGCGCTCGTGCCCGAAGAGCTCGGATTCGATCAGCTGCTCGGGAATGGCGGCGCAGTTGATGGCGACGAACGGCTCCTGCGCCCGTGCGCCCGACGCGTGAATCGCGCGCGCCACGAGTTCCTTCCCGACTCCGCTCTCGCCTTGCACCAGTACCGTCAGGTCGTTGTCGGCGAGCATTACAATGAGCTTGAACAGCTCCTGCATCGCAGCGCTTTGCCCGACCAGCGTTGGCCGGAGATCCGCGTCTCCACCGCGTGGCACGCTCGCGGTCGCCGACGGCGGGGCGGGCGTGTGCAATGCCCGCCGCATCACCTGCCGGATCTGTGCGAGATCGAGCGGCTTGCCCAGGTAATCGAATGCTTCGTTGCGCAGCGCTTCGGCGGCTGTTTCGAGCGTACCGTAGGCGGTCATCACCACGACCGGCAGCGCCGGATCGAATCGGCGGATCTCCTTCAACAACGCGAGGCCGTCCATGCCGGGCATCCGCACGTCGACGAACACCATATTCGGGCCGGGCGGCCCGCACCAGACGCAGGGCCTCCTCGCCCGTCGACGCGCTCAGCGGCGTGTGCCCCTCGGCCTTGAGCAGCACGCCGAAGGCTTCGCAGATGGAAGGTTCGTCGTCGGCGACCAGAACCCGGGCCATGGTGTCAGTTGTCGATGGCGGCAGCGGAAGAGGAGGAGGCTACGGCCAACGGTAACGCGATGACGAAGCGCGCGCCACCGAGTTCGGCGTCTGCGCTCGATGAGCAGTTCGCCGCCGTGCACCGCCGCCAGTAACCCGTCATGCAGATCGTGGCCAAGCTCCAACCCAAGACCAAACGGCTTCGTGCTGAATGGCGCCTCGTGCAGGCGCGCGCGCATGTCGTCGGGTATCCCCTGGACCCGGAGTCCTCCACTCTGTATCTGCACCCGGGAGGCCGCAGCATCGGATTTCGCGCCGATCAGCAGCCGGCCGCCTTGCGGCATCGCATCCGCGGCATTCACGACCAGGTTGAGCAGCGCCGGGCGCACCCGCCCGCGGTCGACGCTGGCCTGCAGCCCTTCGTCGCAGCGGCCGGCAGCGTGGATGCCCCGGTGTGCAAGCGAAGGTCCCAGTCAACCCAGGACCTCCTTGACCAGCGGTTCGATGCAGGTAGGCGCCGCGTCTCTTGAGTGGCTGCTCGCCGCCAGGCAGCAGCGTGCACCATGGGAGCAGTTCAAGACGCTGGACCTCGGTCAGCAACTGCTCGACCCTGTCCTACTGGCGCCCATCGATCCGCTCCGCCAGCAGCTGCAGGTGCAGCTTCAACCCCGTGAGCGGATTGCGGATCTCGTGAGCGACCCGCGCCGACATCTCGCCCAGGGCCGACATTCGGCTGCGCGACGCCAAGCGCGATTCATAACCGCCGAGGCGCACCATCATCGTGTTGAGCGACTCCCCCAGTGCGCCGATCTCGTCGGCACGCGGCAACGCGAGGGCGCCGCTCCTGCTCGCCGGCGGCGATCCGATCGGCAAACGCCGAGAGTTGAGCGAGAGGGCGAGTGATGTTTCGCACGAGTGTAAGCAGGACGGCGCCGAGAAACGCGGTCGCCGCGAGCATCGCGAGACCGAGCCACCGCGCCGCGCGCGCGGCCGCCGATGCAGCGTCGCCGAGCGGCGCGACGGCCACGAGTGCCGAGTAGCGCGGCTCCCGGCCGGCGTCAATTGTCTGTAAACAGCGATGCTTTGCACCGGCGCTTCGAGCCTCCGGGTCTCGGAGATCCTCACCATGGCCGGCGCTCGGCGAAGCGACGCCTCGACCGCGTTGCCAACCTTGGCCACGTGGTCACGGCCACGGCGCCGGTCCGATCAAGCAGCACGAAATCCGACTCCTGGAGCGATGCCAATTGCCGCAGCAACTCCGGCGTATAAGGGAGATCCCATGTCGCCAATACCGTGGCGGCATTGCGCAACTGACCTTCCAGGCGCTGTTCCAGGACGTTCGTGACGATGCTGACGCCGATCGTCCACGCCGCTGCCATTGCAATCAGCAACGGTCCGAGCAGGGTGAGGATCAGGCGCAGGTAAAGAGATGGCCGATAGCGCACGCGGCAATGCTACGTTACCAATAGGCGTATCGCGACGCCCGATCGAACATTCAAATCGGTTGGTCGGGGCCCTCGTTGTGCACTCTGCCCGAGCCGCATCCCTGGCGCGTCATGCCCTCATTCCCGGCGAACGTGGTGCGCTCGACTTGTCGAAATTCCTTACAACAGCGTAGTCAACAGTCTGACATGTGCACGCCTAGCCCTTGTTATTGCTCGGGATCGATCTTTCGGTATGTACATTGCTTTGGACGAGCGAAGCGGTATTTCGGCCAAGGTGAGCCGACTCGTGCCCTAGCCGAAAGAGCCGCGTGTTCCAGCGGCGGGTGACCTGCCGCTTCCATCTGACAAGCTCGTGCGTGGCCGTCGTGCGGTGCCCGGGGGGCGCCGCGTCATCGAGTTTCAATAGCCGGAGGGACCGCGTGATGTCGACAGTACCTGGCGTTATGAAGAGATTCTGGTTTGGTGCGGTTATCGGCGGGGCGCTGTCGCTTGCGGCGGGCTCGGCGCAGGCCGTCACCCCGTTCCAGCAGGATGTGTCCACGGCGATCAACAACGGGCTCAACTATCTCTCCAGCAACGGGGTCTTCAGCAATCCCAGCTCGCTGGGTAACAGCAGCGCTCAGGGCGTCGCCATGGAGGCGCTGCTCGAGAAACGGGCGAGCGGCAATCCCCTCGACCCGCCCCAAGGCTACACGGGCGCTAGCGCGGCCGACCAGGCGCTCTTGAGGACCGCGGCTGCGTACATCCTCGACCAGACCAACGAAACGAGCTTCTACGCCACCGCGACGGCGCGTGGATGTTCGCGCTGGCGGGCTATGCGCTGACCGGCGGGCCCGACAAGAGCGTGCTGGCGCCAGCGAATGCGGACTACCAGACCATCAAGCAGGCGATGGATGCGTTGGTCGATCGCACGCTCGCGAATCAATGACCAACAACCCAGTCCTGCCCCGCAACATCCGGCTACAACAACACCTACTGGGGCTACTGGTGCTACAGCAACGCATTCTGCCGCGATTCGTCGACGACTCAGTACGCCGTGGCCGGCCTGAACGCCGCCCGGGTGTTCTACAAGTCGGCCAAGAGCGCCGACGACGTGTTCGCCGATCCGGTCCGTGCGGCCAAGATCAACACGGCGCTGGCGCTGACCCGAAACGTCTACCAAGTCAACGCCGGTACCGGTTCGAACAACGCGAGTTGCGGCGCGCTGTCGGCGACCGAACGCGGCCACGGTTACCACCCGCCGATCGAAGGCTACCCCCCATCGCTGCAGCAGACGGCGTCGGGATCTACATCCAGCTCTTCGGCGGTGCCGACGTCAACGACCCGAACGTTCAGCACTACATGGAATGGGTCAAGAACCATTACCGCTATTCGGACCTGGACAGCATGGGCAACAATTGGCCCAGCAACTCCTACGGCTACTACCTCTGGAGTTCGTTCAAGGGGATGGAGCTGATCCGTCAGGCGGGTATTCCCCCCAACCCCGGCAACATCGGTCCCAACGAGTACGGCACGCTGCCGGCGGCCAGTTCGCCGGCGTGTCCGGTGCGCCAGTCGAACATCAATCCGTCGTCGGTGTCGCGGCCGCCGCTCTTCGGCGCGGGCGGGGTCGGCTACTACTCGGCCGAAGTGCCGAACCAGTACTTCGACTACGCGTACACGCTCATCAACATGCAGTGTGCCAGCGGGTCGTTCACCTGCACCGGGTATCCGGGCAGCTGGAATGATTTGTTCACCACCTCGCACAACTCGTATGCGCTGCTGGTCCTGCAGCGCGCCACGGGGACCATCGTCCAGGCGTGCGACGTCGACGGCGACGGCGACGTCGACACGGACGACCTCGCGCTGATCCGCATGGGTATCGGCCAGTCGCCGACTCCCGGCGATACGCGCGACGCCAACCTCGACGGCAAGATCACCATCAACGACGTGCGCCTCTGCACCTTGAAATGCACCCGCGCGAGCTGCGCAACCCATTGAGTGCCCAAGCCCAACAGCGCGCCGGATGACCTCCGGCGCGCCCACCAAACGAGGTACAGGAAATGAAGAGAACGCTATCCGTTCTGGCGCTGGCCGCGGGCCTGCTGCTGGCCGCCGTACCTGCCAGCGCAGCGATCGTCGTCAGCTTCTCGCCGTCGTCGACGCACATCAACGTCGGCGATGACGTGAACATCGATGTGTCGATCAGCGGTCTGGGCGCCGAGATATTGTCCGCCGTGGACATCAACTTCCTGTTCACGGGCGGCGCAGCTCCATGGACGGGCTTCGATTTCAGCGGGCTGGAGAACGCGCTCAGTCTTGGCAACCCCGGCGTCGACGACATTTTGTTCGTCGATACGATGACCGCGGGTAACGTCGGCATTCAGGCATTTTCCCTGTTGCTCGATGAGCCGCTGGCCGCCGGGCAAGCCGACAGTTTCCTGCTCGGCACGTTCACGCTGCATGGCACCGCTGACGGTGTGACGCACATCGCTTTCGGCCCCGACCCCGACTACGATCGCAACTTCGTCGGCTTGGACGCGCTGAGCCTGAACGTCGACATCGGCAGTGCCTGCATCGCCGTGGGCACCGGCTCGTGCGAAGGGGGCCCCAACGCCCCCGAGCCTGCCAGCCTGTGGCTCATCGGATTGGCCCTGCTGGCAGCCGTTGCGGCCGGTCGCCCGCGTCGCCGTTCGCGCGGAGCGGCGTGACGACCCTCCTGCACTCGCTTCTCCAAGGGCCGGCCCGTGCCGGCCCTTTTTCATGCCTGCGCCAGCCGCGGGCGCGTCGTCGGGCGCGTCGCCCCAGCACTCCGTGGCCACCTTCGCGTTGAACGCCGCGACGTGGCTCGACCTCGGCCTTCTCGTTGCACCGCTCCTTTAGCGGCGATATCCTCGCCCACCAGGTAGATCCGTTCACCCGGACGCCAGCCTCGCTTTCCGAGCCAGCTCTCCGTGCAGGACACTCAAGAACAAGTGGTGCTGGTGGATGCCGACGACCGGGAAATCGGCGTCGGCGCAAAGGACCACGTGCACCGGTGCGGAAGCCTCCATCGGGCGTTTTCCATTTTTGTCTTTGACGGGCGGGGAAATCTGTTCCTGCAGAGGCGCGCGATTTCCAAATATCACTCGGCGGGATTGTGGTCGAACACCTGTTGCGGACATCCCCGACCAGGCGAAACCACCGGCGCGGCGGCACGCCGACGTTTGCGGGAGAAATGGGCTTCGACTGTCATCTGGTCGATGCTTTCTCCTTCATCTATAGAGCGGAATTCGCAGACGGTGTCGTCGAGCACGAATACGATCATGTCTTGCTGGGCGAATACGATAGAAGCCCTTCGGTGAATCCGATCGAGGTCGCTGAATCGAAACTCGTTTCCGTGAGCAGCCTTATCGCCGATGTGAACGCTCGGCCAGACGACTACACGTATTGGCTCAAGGCCATTCTCCGTTCTTCGGGAAGACCGTGGGTCGGCGGGTCAGGATTGAGCCCGCTTGGAGAGGTTCAGCGAGTCGAGATTCCGTCGATTGACGTTTCGAACGAACCCATGGTCTGAGTGAAGCGCTGCAGGGTGCGGGATACTTGTACGGAGGCGGCGACCATCGGGCGCGCTCGCCACCGCCAGCACCGCTCAACGCGTCGCGATCATTTCTTCACGGGGGGTACTTCAACGATCAGCTCGATTGCCGAGCCGACGGGAGGCAACGCCGTGTTGCCCTGCACCGAGCCATACGCGCCGATGCCAACGCCGCCAGCCGATTCGATCACGCTATTCGGATCGTGCACGAGGCCGACCAGCGTACCCGTGACATCGGCGGCGAAACGAGCTCCCGGTTGCGAGGCCGGCGACCCCAGGTAGACCCATTCGATCGATGGTGCCTTGACGCCCGTTTGCGGGTTGCCCAGCGCGTCCGCCGCTGAGAGCTTGCGCCGCGTCGCGCCCTCCGACCAGGCGATATAGAGGGCGGCCCGCGGGCCGGCGAGGGGCTCCCGGCTGTAGCGTTGAAACGCCGGCTGGTTCGAGGGACGCTCGAGCCCCAGCAGGATGCAGGCGAGATTGAATTCGCTGCCCGTGGCATCGACCTCCAGCAGCGTTTCGTAGGCCTTCATGCCGCCCGGGCTCGTCGCGAGGTATTCGAGCGGCTTCCCGAGCACGTGTACGCGTCCGGGCACGGCGAACGTGCCCGCGCGCTTGTCGACGACGATGCGCCCGATCTGAAAGCGATCCTTGCCGAGCGGCTTCACGTCTCCGATGGGGGGCGCCGCGGGCGTCTGCCCGCCGCAGAGCGGACTGCCGATCGCCACCGCGAGCCCCAGTGCCGCAAGCAAACCGTAACGACGATTCATGGCTTCACCCCCTGCACGACACGGTGTGGCATCGGCGGCGGCAGCGGCACCACGCGCAGGTCGGCGAATCCGCAGTCGGCCATCCAGCGCTTTACGTCGGCATCGGAGTGCACGCCGCCGTCCGTTGCCGTCAGCATCATGTTGAGGCCGAACATCGTGGCGAAGGTGGGATGCGTGCCGCCTTCGTCGGTGAACACGTCGCTCACCACGAGCAGGCCGCCGGAAACGAGGCAGCCCGCGGCGCGTTGAATCAGCCCGCGGCAAGCCTGCTCCGTTTCACGGTGGAACATGCCGGACATCAGCACGACGTCCTTGCCCGAGCCGAAAGGCGCGCTGTGATAGTCGCCGTCCCGAAGGATGACGCGATCGCTCGCCCCTGCGGCCGCGACGAGTTCACGCGCAACGGCCGCCACGCCAGGCAGCTCGAGCACCTCCGATCGCAGGCCGGGGAACCGCTCCGTCAGAAGTACCGAATACGTTCCCGGTCCGCCGCCCACGTCGAGCATGGCCTCGCGCCCATGAAGGTCCAGGATGCCGACCAATGCGCGCGCGATGCCGAGCGCACGTTCGTGCATCGCCTGCACGAAATTGCGTGTCCGGGCTGGATCGTCGCCGAGGTAGGTCTCCGCCGGAAGCGCCGGCCGGCCGGAACGCAGCGCGCTTTCGAGGCTGCCCCACGTCCCGTAGAGCTGGTCGCTGTAGCGGATGACATTGCCCATGAAGGCGGGACGGCCCGTGACCAGGAACGCGCTAGTCACCGCCGAGTTTTCGAACCGGCCCGCGTTCTCCTGCAGGAGACCCAAGCCCACGCAGGCGCGCAGGAACAAAGCCGCGCCGCGCGGATCGAGGCCCAATCGAGCCGCCACCTCCTCGGCGGAGCAGGCGCCCTCGGCCAGGACGTCGAAGAGCCGCAGTCGGTTCGCGGTGAGGAGCGTCTGGCTCTCCCAATACGCCGTGCTCAGACGCACGATCGCAGAGGGGTCGGAGAACGTTGCAGCCGGACGCTCGGGGGGTGTCCCGCTCATGAACTAGCCTTGGTGGTCCGCAGCGTTGTTCGGCCTTGGCACGGCCGAGCTTATGCGGCCTCCGCCACGGTGCGATCGAGATCGCATTCGAGCTGCATGTAGGCGCAGCGATGGCACATGAAGGTGTCGGCGACCGTCAGGCGGTGACGCCTTCGTATCGCCTGGTACCCGGCGCACAGCGTTTCGAAATAGCTCCGGATGCGCGCGTGGTAGTCGGGCCGTTGGCGTCCGCCCACCGGCCACACCAGCGAATAGATCGGGATGATGCCGCGCCGGCAGAGGTCTTCGGCGCCCTCGAGCGCGAGGCTCGCGGCTTGCTCCCATTCGAGGCCGTGCTCGGGTTCGAGCTCGATGCCGGCCACCATGGCCGAGTAGACGTTGCCGCGGCCCCAGTAGCGCACCGCAGTCTCGAGCGCCTCGATCCAGCGGTGGTAGCCGACATACCGGTTTTTCCCGGGGCACACTTTCGCGAACAGCGGCTCCGACCACATCTCGAGATTGAAACAAACGTGCTGCACCAGTCGCTCGGAATGGAACTGTCCGATGAGATCGTCGGGAATCGCCCCGGAGCCCAGCGCGACGGGGATGCGACGGGTGTTCGCCTGCTTCACGAACCGCGCAAGCTGCAGGAAGCGCTCGCCCTCCTTCCGCCCGTCCGTAAGCGAGCCGCCCACGAGGTAGATGTGGCGGATCTCCGCCTGCTCGATCACCGCGCTCAAGGCCTCACGCATGCGCTCGAGCGTCGGCGGCGGAATTTCGACCTGACCAACTTTCTGGCCGAGGTGCGTCGTCCGTTCGTCGGGCGCCCCATAGGAGCAAAAGCCACAACGCATCGAGACACCGTCTTGCTTGTGCAGGAAGTACTCGCAGCCCGGCGCGACGTTGATCACGAGCATGTCGCCATGCGTGGTTACGCCGGCCTGCGCGAACGGCAGGCCGTCGCTGGTCTTCTGCGTCATCCACGGCCGCAGCGGCTCGAATTCGATCGGCATGCTGCTGTCGCTTCGATCGTCCACCAGGATGTAGCCTTGCTGCCGGTCGCCTTCCACGTGCCACGGCGAATCGCCGTTGCCCATAATGCGGACCTCCGTGCCATCCGTTGTGTTGATGAGATAGGGGATGGTTACGACCCCCTTGCCGGTAGGGTCGTGCTCTCCCGCCTTGAACCGATACGGATAGTAGTTGGGCATCGAATGCAGTGCAGCGCGGCCGAGGGCCTCGGTATAGCGGAGCCCCTCGCACATGACCTGGACCTTCAGTGCCGGCGAGTCGGTGAGCGTGATCACGGTGTTATTCCTCTTGCTGATTGGCGTGTTCCAAACGCCGCGGCTGCATTCTATGTCGCGCGAATCTGGTTGTGCAATCAGGGCACTGTCAACAGAAATGTCGGCGCCGGCCAAGCGCGCACGATGGTCGTGAGGGCCAATGGCGATGATTTTGCATTCCGTGCCTGTCTCGGGGATCACGTCGGCGGCGCATCTCTCGCTGCATACCCTCGCCGCTGGCCGACTGCACCGACTCTATTGAAGGATAATCCGGCTACCTTCGGATACCGCTGGCAAATTTACCGCGTCACTTCGAGTACCGGCGCGCCCTGCGGCATCACGACATCGTCGGCTGGCAGTTCGATAACTCGTTCAGCCCATTCAGTTGCGCTCCCACTGGATTCCGGCACTGTTGGCGCCGAATCTCGTGCTGGTGGCGCAGTGCCGGTCTTCTCGGTGCGGTAGCATTGCATTGGTGCCGCTGCGGGTGCCAACGGCATCGGCGCAATTAGCATTCTGCGCCGGTCGAAACGGGACGCCACGGCGTGCTCGCGCCTGGTGGAACATGCGTGGTCACACAATGGACGAGAACGGCAGCGCTGCCGCACGGAGTTTGCCATGACAAGTTCCGGCACGAGGATCGAGCGCGACACTTTCGGACCCATCGAGGTGCCGGCCCAACGGCTGTGGGGCGCGCAGACGCAGCGCTCGCTCGCGCATTTCTGCATTTCGTGCGAAAAGATGCCGTCCGAGCTGATTCGCGCGGTGCTGCTCATCAAGCGCGCGGCCGCGCACGTCAACCTGAAGCTGGAGCTGCTTTCGGCGAAGACGGCGCGGGCGATCATCAGCGCCGCCGACGAAGCGCTGGAAGGTCGCCATGCCGACGAGTTCCCGCTCGCGGTGTGGCAAACCGGCTCCGGCACGCAAACCAACATGAACGTCAACGAAGTGCTGGCCAACCGCGCATCGGAAATCCTCGGCGGGCCGCGCGGCGAAGGGCGACTCGTGCATCCGAACGACGACGTCAATTGCGGCCAGTCGTCGAACGACGTCTTCCCGACGGCGATGAATGTCGCGGCCGCGGTGGCGGTGACCAAGTCGCTATTGCCGGCGCTGTGCGCGCTCGGCGGAACGCTGGCGGAAAAAGCCGCTGCGTTTTCCAGAATCGTGAAAATCGGGCGCACGCACCTGCAGGATGCCACACCGCTGACGCTGGGGCAGGAATTCTCGGGCTACGTTGCGCAGCTCGCGCATGCGCAGCTTCACATCGAGTCGGCGCTGCCACACGTGCTGGAACTGGCGCAGGGCGGCACCGCGGTCGGCACGGGCCTCAACACGCATCCGGAATTCGGCGTGCGCGTCGCCGCCGAGCTCGCGACCGCGACCGGACTGCCGTTCGTGAGCGCACCGAACAAGTTCGAGGCCATGGCGGCGGCGGACGCGCTCGTCAATCTTCATGGTGCGCTGAAGATGCTTGCGGGCGCCCTGTTCAAGATCGCCAACGATGTGCGCTGGCTCGCGAGCGGGCCGCGCTCCGGGTTGGCCGAGATCACGATCCCGGAGAACGAGCCGGGCAGCTCGATCATGCCCGGCAAGGTCAACCCGACGCAGTGCGAGGCACTGACGATGATCGCGGCGCAGGTTATGGGCAACGACGTCGCCGTCAACATCGGCGGCGCATCGGGCAACTTCGAGCTCAACGTCTATCGCCCGCTCATCATCCACAACGTTCTGCAGTCGATCCGGCTCCTCGCCGACGGCATCGCGAGCTTCGACGTGCACTGCGCGCGCGGCATTGCTGCGAACGAGGAGCGCATCCGGGAATTGCTCGACCGCTCGCTGATGCTGGTGACGGCGCTAGCCCCCCACATCGGCTACGACAAGGCCGCCGAGATCGCGAAAAAGGCGCACCGCGAAGGCACGACCCTAAAAGTGGCGGCGCTCGCGCTCGGGTTTCTCACCGAGGCCGAATTCGACGGCTGGGTGCGGCCCGAGGCGATGCTCGGCCCGCGCGAAACGTGATCGTCATTCCCGCGGGCGCGGGAATTCAGTGACGTTGTTGCGCTCGAAAGACGCTGGATTCCCGCCTGCGCGGGAATGACGGAGAATGGGTCAGTGCCGCGGCGAGCCTTCGAGTATCGCGTCACCGCTGACCGTTACCGAGACCTCCGCGGTCCCGGGTTCCAGCGTTACCGGTGCCGCGCCGCTTGCGCTCACTTGGGCGCGCATCATCGGAAACGCGCGGGGCGGCTCGCCGGTTTGCACGGTGACGTGACCCGGACGCCAGCCGCCGAAGCCCAGTCCCTGCGCCGCCCGCTGCGCGCGTTCCTGCCAGCCGCGGATCGCTTCCTGCGTGAGCGTTTCCTCGGCGCGCCGTCGCGCTTCCGCGCTCAACGAGAACGCCATCCCCGAAACGAGCAATCCGTCCTCGTCCTGCAGCCGCGTGATCAGCGCCGCCATCGCGGCGAAGTCGGCGCCTTCGAGGACGAGCGTTTGCGCAACGCGCCAGCGTGACGGCTTCTTCTCGGAAATCTGCTGCGTCGAATAACCCGACGTCTGGGCTTTCACCGACGCCACGGCCTTGACACGGGCGAGCGCCTTCGCCATCGCCGCGTTGACCTGACTCGCGGCAGCGGCGGGATCGGCGCTGTCGGCCTCGGCACGGAGCCAGGCTTGCAACCGATCGGTCGCGACACTCGCCGACGCAGACGCCGACACGGTGACGGTGGGTTGCGACGGCGGCATTGGCGCAATGGCCTGGGCGTGCGCGACGCTGGTTGCCGACAGCGCGAGCGCGGCGGCCATCGCGGCAAACGTCGATTGCAGGATCGGATTCATCATGCACTCCTGTGCGATGTCGCGGCGCGTTCCGGCAGGAGCAGGATCGCATCGCGGTTCGACCACGAAAAGCACTTCGCCGCCGCTTCCTGCCAGGGCAGCCACGCGTGGCGCAGATGTTCGCGCGGTTCGAGTCGCACCGGCACGGGGCTCGGGACTTCGAGTCCGAACACGTGCTCGGTGTTGTGCTTCGTCCCCGGCGGATACCGGTAGGCCCATTGCGGAAAGATTTCGTAGACGTTCGACAGGTGCCAGTCGGCGAGGTTGCCGTAATCGGCGGCATCGATACCCGTCTCCTCGGCGAGCTCGCGCATCGCGGTGTCGATCAGCGCTTCGCCGGGCTCCTGACTGCCCGTCACCGATTGCCAGTGATCGCGGAAATCGGCGCGTTCGAGCAGCAGCACGAGAAGGTCGCGTGTATGAACGACGACCAGCGCGGAGACGGGGATCTTGTAGGTCAAATTAGCTGACGAACACCCAGAACGGCTTGTGCCGCTCGCGCCAGTAGTCGGAAGCCTCGGCGAGGATGTCCTCGAACGTCGTCCAGTCGACGCCATGCGCCTTGCGATACGCGCCCGCGTGCGACAGCGCGATCACGCAGCCGTTCTTGCCGAGCCATTCGCCGTCCTCGACGGAATCGGCGAGCGCGTCCCAGTTGTTGCCGAAATGTTCGGGCAGCTTCAAGCCTTTCGCGACCGCTTCGAGCAATTCCGCCTTGCTGTTGACGGATTTGAGGTCGGCCGCGTACAGCCGAAGCTTGGCCGCCGTCGCCGCGGACGCGATCGGGTGCGTGTCGCCGGACCAGGCGTGCACGCCGGAAAGTTCCAGATCGTGGAGATCGGGCACTTTCATTCGCGGATCCTCCGGAACGACTGGTAGTGGTCGTTGGTGTAGTAGCAGGTGTCGGGCGCTTTTCGCGGGCCGCCACAGACGATGCGCCGCGCGCCGCGATTTGCCGCACCCGGCGTTGCGACCGTGTATTCGTGATAATAACCGCGGGACGCGGGTGGAAGAAGTCTTTCGCGGTTGCCGAACGAGGCGCCGTCGCGGTCGTGCGGCAGCGGCCCGCCCTTGACGATGATCGCGTAAGTCTCGCGGGCTTCCGGGGGAAGATCGGCCAACCGGACGTCCGGCAGTGCATCCGGAGTCGAGCGCGCGATCGCCGACGCCATCAGCAACACCGCCACCAGCGCGAGCGCGCCGGCGACGGTGCGGCGATCGAACGGCCGGACCGGTCCCATGGTGGCCGGAAGTCTACTTCAATCTATGCGACTTTGATCGAATCCGAGGGACGGATCTTGATGTGGAGGTCGCGCAACTGCTGCTCGGTCACCGCCGAGGGCGCGTCGACGAGCAGGTCCTGCCCGCGCTGCGTCTTCGGGAAGGCGATCACGTCGCGGATCTGCTCGATGCCGGCCATCATCGCGACCATGCGGTCGAAGCCGAACGCGATGCCGCCGTGCGGCGGCGCGCCGTAGGCGAGCGCGTCAAGCAGGAAGCCGAACTTCTGCCGCTGTTCCTCGGGGCTGATCTCGAGGGCCTCGAAGAGCTTCGCCTGCATCTCGGGCTTGTGATTGCGCACCGAGCCGCCGCCGATCTCCCAGCCGTTCAGCACGACGTCATAGGCCTTCGCCAGGGCGCTGGCCGGATCGGTCTTCATCAGCACGTCGTGACCATCCTTCGGCGAGGTGAACGGATGATGGCGCGCGACCCAACCCTTGCGTTCCTCGTCGTACTCGAACATCGGGAAGTCGACGACCCAGAAGGGCTTCCAGCCGGGAACGGCGAAACCGCGATCGTGCCCGACCTTTGCTCGCAACGCGCCCAGCGCGTCGTTGACGATCTTTTCGCGGTCGGCGCCGAAAAAGATCAGATCACCCGATTGCGCCGCACACCGCGCGAGAATCTCGGCCAGCACGGCCGGCGTCATGAACTTCACGAGCGGTGACTGCAGTCCCTCCTCGTTGGCCTTGCTCGCGTCGTTGACCTTGATGTAGGCGAGCCCGCCGGCGCCGTAGATCTTCGCGAACGCCGCGTAGTCGTCGATCTCCTTGCGCGTCAGGCTCGCGCCGCCCGGAACGCGGAGCGCGGCGACGCGTCCGTTCGGCAACTCGGTCGCGGCGCGAAAGAGCTTGAACTCGACCGTCTTCATGAGATCGGTAAGCTCGGTCAGCTTGAGCGGCACGCGGAGGTCGGGCTTGTCGGAGCCGTAATCGCGCATCACGTCGGCGTACGTCATGATCGGAAAAGGGTCGGGCAGGTCGACGTCGAGCACGTCCTTGAACATCGCGCGGACGAGCCCTTCCATGAGCTCCCGGATCTCGAGCTCGTTCAGGAACGACGTCTCGATGTCGATCTGCGTGAACTCCGGCTGGCGGTCGGCGCGCAGGTCCTCGTCGCGGAAACATTTGACGATCTGGTAATAGCGGTCGAAGCCCGCCATCATCAGCATCTGCTTGAACAGCTGCGGGGATTGCGGCAGCGCGTAGAACAGGCCGTGGTGGATCCTGGAGGGCACGAGGAATTCGCGCGCGCCCTCGGGCGTCGACTTGTAGAGCGTCGGTGTCTCGATGTCGATGAAGCCGTTGGCGTCGAGGTACCGGCGCGCCGCCATCGCCGCGCGGTGACGGAGCATCAGGTTCTTTTGCATCGGCGGTCGGCGCAGGTCGAGGACACGATTCTCCAGGCGCACCGTTTCCGACAGGTTTTCGTCGTCGAGCTGGAACGGCGGCGTCAGCGCCGTATTCAGAATCTCGATTTCGTGCGCGAGGACCTCGATCTCGCCGGAGACGAGATTGGGATTGACGCTGCCTTCCGGCCGCGGTCGCACGAGCCCCGTAATGCGGATCACGAATTCGTTGCGCAGCTTCTCGGCGATGGCAAACGTCGCCGCGCGGTCCGGGTCGCAGACGATCTGCACGAGGCCCTCGCGATCACGCAGATCGATGAAGATGACGCCGCCGTGGTCGCGGCGGCGATGGACCCAGCCCATCACTGTGACGGTTTGGGTCAGGTGGCGGCGGTCGATGCGGCCGCAGTAGTCGGTGCGTTTCAAGAGGCTCTCCGGCGAAGGTCGTTATGTTCGCGGTTCGAGAGCTTGCGCGAGAGGGCGCCTATAGGAATCGAGACAGCCGTCGCGTTGGACCGCGGGATCGTTCAATCGTCTTGGGGCGGGCGGAGCCGTCGCGCGCGTCACTCCGAGGTCGGAGCAGCAGCGCGTCGAACCCGCCCGGTCAATTTCGGGGGTGAGCGGCCGCGGTGTCGGCGGCGGGAGCCGAAGCCTGGGCGCCCCGTTTCGCGGCCTTCGCGCCTAGCCTGGGGTGCGGCGCAACGACGCCCATCGATATGATGTACTTGAGCGCATCGTCGACCGACATGTCGAGCTCGTGGACCGTGGACGTCGGCACGATCACGAAGTAGCCGCCCGTCGGGTTTGGCGTCGTCGGCACATAGACGCTGACGTACTCGCCGGAAAGATGGCTCGCGACGGCCGCAGCCGGCGCGCCGGTCTGGAACGCGATCGTCCAGCACCCGGGGCGCGGGAACTCGACCAGCAGTGCCTTGCGAAAGGCGGTGCTCTGATCCGAAAGCACCGTGTCGCTGACTTGCTTGACCGACGAATAGATCGACTTGACGAACGGGATGCGGGCGAGCAGCGACTCCCAATACCCGATCAGCCGCGCGCCGAAGAAATTCGCCGCGAGAGCGCCGGTTCCCAGCAGGATCAGAAAGGAGAGCAGGACCCCGAAGCCCGGAATATGGAACCCGAGCAGGTTGTCCGGACGCAGCCTTTCCGGGACGAGCAGCAGCGTCTGATCGAGCGCCGACACGAGCGCGTTGAGAACCCACAGCGTGATGCCGAGCGGCACCCAGACCAGCAATCCCGCGATCAGGTAACGCCTCATCGATACGCTCCGCGAGGCGGAATCAGGAGCACGCGGGAGATGCACGCGTGCCGCTGGCCGGCGCGGCGGACTTTTCACCCGATTTGTCTGCTGCTCCGCCATCGGACTTCGACTCGGACTTCGACTCCGATTTCGACTCCGATTTCGACTCCGACTTCGACTCCGACTTCGAATCCGACTTCGAATCCGACTTCGAATCCGGCGCGGACTCCGCGCCTGATTTCGATTCCGCGTCGGGTCTCTTGGCGGCAGCCTTGCCGCTACCCTTAAAATCGGTCGCGTACCAGCCACTCCCCTTAAGCTGGAAGCCGGCCGCCGACATCAGCTTTACGAGCGCATTGGTCTTGCAGGATGGGCAAGCGACGAGCGGCGCCTCGGACAGTTTCTGCAGCGCCTCGAGCTCGTGACCGCACGATGAGCAACGGTACTCGTAGATCGGCATGGCAACCTCGTCAACAGGGACCTTGAGCGCAAAAGCGCTTGATTAAAAAAGAATAATTATAACCCATCCCCGGCCGCATGTGGCGAGACCGGAGCGCCCGGAAGCCATAGCCGAGTTGGGAGCGGTGGCGTTAGATGTAAAGGGCCGAAACTGCATTATGCTTGCGCAAAACCACGCGAAGAGCGGGGAGGAATCCGGCGATGGCTGTCTATTGGACGTGGTGGATCGTCGCGGCGCTGCTGATCGGCGCCGAGCTCGTCACCGGCACGTTCTACCTGCTTGCGATCGGTGTTGCCGTCGCGCTGGGCGGCGTCGCGGCGTGGCTCGGCGCCGGAGAGCCGATCCAATTCACCGTGGCGGGCGTTCTGGGCGTCGTCTTGACAATCTTTGCGCACCGCTGGCGGCTTGCGCGCGCGACGCCGCCGCTGCAGCCATCGCTCGACGTTGGGCAATCGGTCCACGTAACGACGTGGAACGCCGACGGCTCGGCCCGCGTCGCGTACCGCGGCTCCGACTGGAACGCCGAACTGGCCGCCCCCGACGTGCCGCGCGGCGAAACGATGTACATCGTCGCCACGCGCGGCTCCGTGCTCGTCCTGTCAGATCGCAAGCCCGCGTCATGAGCAGCGGGCGTTTGGAGGCCTTCACCATGTGGCTCGGGTCGTCGTTGTTCACCGTCTTGCTGTTCGTCGTCGCCCTGATCGTGATTGCGAAAGCGATCCGCGTCGTGCCGCAGCAGCATGCGCAGGTCATCGAGCGGCTGGGACGCTTTTACGCCGTGCTGCAACCGGGCCTCAATTTCGTCATTCCTTTCGTCGACCGCGTCGCGTACACGCACGACCTGCGGGAAATTCCCTTCGACGTCCCGTCGCAGATCTGCATCACCAAGGACAATACGCAGCTGCAGGTTGACGGTATCCTCTATTTCCAGGTCACCGACCCGAAACTCGCCTCTTATGGTTCGAGCAACTTCCGCGTGGCGATCACGCAGCTTGCGCAAACCACGCTGCGCAGCGTGATCGGCCGGATGGAGCTCGACCGCACATTCGAGGAACGCGAGCACATCAACGGCCTCGTCGTCGCGGCGCTCGACCAGGCGGCCGCGAACTGGGGTGTAAAAGTCCTTCGCTACGAGATCAAGGATCTGACGCCGCCGAAGGAGATCCTGCACGCGATGCAGGCGCAGATCACCGCCGAGCGCGAAAAGCGCGCGGTGATCGCGACGTCGGAGGGCAAGCAGCAGGAGCAGATCAACCTCGCCAACGGCGCGCGCGCGGCGGCGATCGCCAAGTCCGAAGGCGAGAAGCAGTCCGAGATCAACGTCGCACAAGGCCACGCGGCGGCGCTGCTTGCGATCGCCGAGGCCAACGCGAAAGCCATTCGGCAGGTGGCGGAAGCGATCGAGTCGCCGGGCGGCCTGCAGGCGGTGAACCTCAAGGTCGCGGAGCAGTACGTCGCTGCCTTCGCCAACGTCGCGAAGACGAACAATACCGTGATCCTGCCGGCTAATCTGGGCGACCTCGCCGGCCTGATTACGACGGCGATGACGGTTTTCAAGCAGGCCAAATGAAAGGGCAGCGAAGATGCAAGTGAAGGGCAGCACGTTCATCGTCACCGGCGGCGCGTCGGGGCTCGGCGGCGCCACCGCGCGCATGATCGTCGAGGCGGGGGGCAATGCCGTCATCGCCGATCTCAAGGAACCTGAAGGGCAGGCGCTTGCGAAGGAGCTCGGGACGCGCGTGAAGTTCGTCCGTACCGACGTGACCGACGAGGCGAACGGCAAGGCGGCAGTCGCCGCGGCGCTCGAAGGCTGGGGCGGCGTCCATGGGCTCGTCAACTGCGCCGGAATCGTCTACGGCGAGAAGACCGTCGGCAAGGAGGGCGCCCATTCGCTGGCCGGTTTCGTGAGGACGATCAACATCAATCTGATCGGCACGTTCAACATGATCCGGCTCGCGGCGGAGGTGATGGCGAAGAACGCGCCTAACGACGAGGGTGAGCGTGGCGTGATCGTCAACACAGCGTCCGTCGCCGCGTTCGACGGCCAGATGGGGCAGGCCGCCTACGCGGCGTCGAAGGCGGGCGTCGCAGGAATGACGCTGCCGATCGCGCGCGATCTTTCGCGGAACGGCATTCGCGTGATGACGATCGCGCCGGGGCTTTTCGAGACGCCGATGGTGGGCCAGATCCCGCCGGAGATCGCCGAGTCACTGGGCAAGATGGTGCCGTTTCCGCCGCGACTCGGGCGCCCGTCGGAGTTCGCGTCGCTCGTCGCCGAGATCGTGCGCAACGTGATGCTGAACGGCGAGGTGATCCGGCTCGACGGCGCGATCCGGATGGCGCCGAAGTAGGGTCGCGCTTCAGACGAATACGAGCGGCGTGCCCGCGACACCGTTCGCCACCAGCTGAGCGCCGGGAGACTCTTGGTGCGTTAGTAGTCCCAAGGCGCGCCGCAATCCTCGGGCACGGGCCCCGCGCGCGACAGGTTGATTGTGCCCGAGGCTCCGGCGTTGCTGCCGGCGGTGAATTGGAACGTCAGCTGTGCGGCATTGCAGGCGAAGAAGGTCGCCGTTGCCGCGCCGACCACCTGCGTCCTGACGGTGAATGCGGGATCGGAGCTGCCGCCGATAGCACCGCCAGTCGTCGCGTAGAGGGTCATCGGCAGCGTGCGCTCACCCGGTCGTATGGCACCCGTCACAATCAATGGCGGCTTCCGACCCCGTTGCCGCCTGTCGTGCCATAGAGAAGCGGACGTTTTCCGGCCAGTTGGCTGGACTCGGCGCACCGCAGCGGTTGCACTAATAGTCCCAACAGCCCGCTCCGGTCGGATCCCCAGTCGATAAGGAAATCGTTCCCGACGCGGCAATACTGCTTCCGCCCATAAAGTTGAAACTCAACTTCACGTCGCAGTTATTAACGAAACTCAGAGTAGCGCTGCCCACCGGCACCGTTGTCGGGACAGGCTCACCTTGGTCGAACAAACCTCCTGTGCTCTCGTAGAGTTGCACGGGGACCGAATCCAAATTACCCGGTAACCACTTTCCGACTCCGGTGTACCAGCGCTGTCCGGCGGGTCCGGCATCCGCGCCGTTCGGCGCATACGTCATCCAGGCAAAGAAGAGCAAGCCGGAAATGGGGTTGACCTCCACTGCGAGGCCCTGACCCGACGTTGCAATGTCGTAATAGTCGCCGGAACGCCAGAACTCATCGTTCGTCGGGGGCGCGAACGTGGCCGAGCAGGTCTCGTTCTGCATCAAACGGGTCAAGGCTATGGTCGACGCGCGACCCATGAGGTTGTACGTCAACTCACCGCTGGTACACGAGTCGAAGCTCAAGGTCGCGGTTCCGATCGGCTGCGCGGTCGTGATCGGCGGGGCATTGAAGTTGCCGCCAGTGTTCTGATAGATCGTCAGCGGTATCTGAGTCTGTCCGCTCGCCACCGTTCCGCTGAGCGTGTACCAGCGCTGGTGTTCGGCTCCGCCAACGACATCGTCGTAAGTGAGCCAGCTGGCCTGCACGATGCCCTTTCCGAGTGCCAGGAGATCCGGATACACCTGCACGAAGAACCCCTGCCCGCTCGCCCGCGGGTCGAACCACCAGCCCGTGAGTCCATATTGATGGAGATCGATTCCTGCACCGTGCGCCGTCGGCAAGATGCCCTGTCCGCTCATTGCGGGCGGGTACCAGGTGCCGGTGAGACCGTGCTGGTTCAGGTCGAGCGCTAGCGCGGTACTGGCGATTGAGGCAGGGACGATCACGATCGCCAGCGTCAATCGACGAATCAGGCTACGAAGGCCTTGACCTTCGTCGCGAATGCATTGAGTTCCATCGTCGTCTCTCCCTGGGCCCAAAGGAGCGTGGTAGGGGTGGGTACCCGGGCCCCACTCTTAGCTTCATACGGCACCCCTCACAATCAATGAGGGCCTGCGACCCGAAGCAGTCTGTTACCCGGAGAAAACCGGACGTCTCCAGATCCGCTACACGGGCAGTTGGCTAAACGTGGGACACGTCAACGGTGCCTTAATCCCAACAGCCGGCTCCGCCTGTGCCAGGCCACCCTAAGGCAATCTTCCCCGACGCGCCAACGCTGCTTCCGCCCGTGAAGTTGAAACTCAAAAACAGGTAGCAGTTATTCACGAAATTCAGGGTAGCGCTACCCACCAGCATGGTTGTCAGGACAGGCTCACCTTGGTCGAACAAACCTCCTGTGCTCTCGTAGAGTTGCACGGTCTCCTTCAAACTGCCCGTATACTTTCCGACTCCGGTGTACCAGCGCTGCCCGGCAGGTCCCGCATCCGCGCCGTTCGGCGCATAGGTCATCCAGGCAAAGAAGAGCACGTTGGAAATCAGGTTGAACTCCATTGCGAGACCTTGGCCCGACGTTGCGTCATCGAACCAGTTCCCGGAGAGTCCGCTTTCAAAGCGGGGAACCGGGGCCGTTTCCGAGCAGAACACGTTCTGCATCAAACGGGTCAAGGCTATGGTCGACGCGCGACCCATGAGGTTGTACGTCAACGCACCGCTGGTACACGAGTCGAAGCTCAACGTCGCGGTTCCGATCGGCTGCGCGGTCGTGATCGGCGGGGCATTGAAGTTGCCGCCAGTGTTCTGATAGATCGTCAGCGGTATCTGAGTCTGTCCGCTCGCCACCGTTCCGCTGAGCGTGTACCAGCGCTGGTGTTCGGCTCCGCCAACGACATCGTCGTAAGTGAGCCAGCTGGCCTGCACGATGCCCTTTCCGAGTGCCAGGAGATCCGGATACACCTGCACGAAGAACCCCTGCCCGTTAGTCCGCGGGTCGAACCACCAGCCCGTGAGTCCATCTTGGTGGAGATCGATTCCTGCACCGTGCGCCGTCGGCAAGATGCCCTGTCCGCTCATTGCGGGCTGGTACCCGGTGCCGGTAAGACCGTGCTGATTCGGATCGACGGCTGGCGATCCGCCAGATGCGACATTGCCCGCCACGGATTCAGCACAGGCTGCGGACGCGATTGCGACTGCCGACGTCAGTGCGACGATCGAGCGCAAGAGCAAATAGAACGTCGTTGGCAGGGCAACGTTTTTCATCATGGTCTCCGTTGGGCAGACGGCCGAGGTCCCGGATCGTGCCGAGGAGCCTCAATGGAGCGTTCCCTGAAGGGCGATTCGAGTCAATGGGGCGAGGATTAATTCTTATTAATCGCGCCCGAGGGCACTTTCCGCGCGACACTAACCGGCCTATTCTGGCGGCCATGAACGACGCCAGATCGTATAAGTCCGATAGCAGGTACCGAAGCGGCGCCATCGAAATCGATGCGCTGCAGCGGAGCGTGCTGATCGATGGCACGCCCGCCAAGATCGGTGCGCGGGCGTTCGATGTGCTGCTTGCACTCGTCGAGCGGCGCGACCGGGTGGTGCCCAAGCACGAGTTGATGGACTTGGTGTGGCCCAAGCTCGTCGTCGAGGAAGGCAACCTGCTGGTGCATATGGTGGCCTTGCGCAAGCTGCTCGGACCGCGAGCGATCGTCACCATTCCCGGTCGTGGCTATCGTTTCGTGATGCCGGTCGACGAGGTGAACCGTGGCGGATCGGCTGATTCTGTGGCGCCGCCGGTCGCGAATCGCGGCAACTTGCCGGCCGCGCCCGCACTGTTCGGTCGCGCGCAGGATTTGGAAGCGGTGCAGGCACTTCTACACGAGCACGCGGTCGTGACCATTGTCGGTGCCGGCGGCATCGGCAAGACGTGCATGGCGCTGGTCGCTGCGGCGTCCGCCAGAATCGAACTACAAGACGGGCGCTGGTGGGTGGAGTTGGCACCCCTTACGGAAGGAGCGCAAGTCCCGACCAGCATCGCCGGAGCGCTGGGCGTGCAGCTTTCTTCCGGTCGGTCGCCGAATGAGGCGCTTGCCATCGCCTTGGCGAGCAAGAGCCTGCTATTGGTCCTGGACAACTGCGAGCATCTTGCCGATGACATCGCGCCGCTAATTGACCTGTTGCGCGCCAGTGCACCGAATGTACGGCTGATCGTGACCTCGCAGGAATCGCTGAAGTGTCTCGACGAGCACATCTATCGACTCGGGGCGCTCGCGGTACCAGCAAGCGCAAAGCTTGAAGAGGCCGTCCAATTCGGTGCCGTGGCGCTTTTTGTTGAACGCGCGCACGCCGTCGACTCCCGGTTTCGCCTCGCCAACGACAACGTCGAGGTCGTGGTCGACATATGCCGGCGGTTGGATGGCATTCCGTTAGCCATTGAACTGGCCGCCGCGCGCGTGCCGCTGCTCGGTGTGCACGGCCTGCACGCGCGACTCAACCAAATATTCAGCGTACTGGCCGGCGGCACCCGCATGAAGCTGCGGCGCCACCAGACGCTGCGTGCTGCACTCGAATGGAGCTACGGCCTGCTGTCTGCTGACGAGCAGCTCGCATTCCGCCGACTTGGCGTTTTCTCCGGCGGCTTCACTCTCGAACTAGCGCAAGAGGTCGTCAAGGATGGAGGCATCGACCAATGGCTCGTGCTGGATCTGCTGGGCCATCTTGTCGACAAATCGCTGGTCATCGCCGACGGCGAGGCCTTGCCTCGCTATCGCCTGCTCGAGACCACGCGTGCATTCGCGCTGGAGCAGCTCGCAGCCGCTGGCGAGTCCGATGCGATGCTCCGGCGGCATGCGCAAGTGATGTGTGACCTGATGGCGACAACCGATGCGAACTGCTGGAATCTGTCGCCAACCGAGCGCAGACGCGCGGTGCAGGAGTTGGGCAACCTGCGTGCGGCAGTCGATTGGGTGATGTCTGCGGAAGATGAAAGCACACTGCGCTATGAGCTGCTGGGCAAGTGCTGGCTCGTGTGGATGCACAATGGCGTCATCGGAGAAGGCATGGAGCGCATGCTCAAGTTATGGCCGCCGTCGCCGCATCTGCCAGTGACTCTCGAGGCCTCCTTCTGTCTGGCGCTCGCGCGGCTCCCCGGACACGCGCAGGAAGAGCGATGGCAGGCCGCGCGGCGCGCCGAAGTGCTGTATCGGCAACTGGGCGACGCAGACCGACTGGGCGATGCCTTGTTGCTTATCGGAACAATCGGCCGGGTTCTCCACATGCCCGAGGCGGAGAAGGCGCTTCGCGAGGCCGAGGAATTCATTGACGACGCCACAGCGCTGCGCAAGCAGGCGGCGCTCGCATCGACGCAGGCAGAGCATTACATGGGCCTTGGCGCGCCTGACCGCTCGATCGCAGCTTTTCGACGGCAACGCGAGCTGTATCGCCGAGCGGGCGCCGAGTTTGGCGAGTACTTGGCGCTCGGCAATGTCGGCGAAGCCCAGCTTCAGTCCGGCGACGTCGATGCGGCGATCGAATCGCTACGAACGGCGGTCGACGGCCTGCGTCGAATCAACGCGCCTTACGGCCAGGAGGGGCGCCTCGCCATGTTGGCGATTGCGCTGGCCTTGCGTGGCGACGATGTCGACATCCTTGCGCTCGCTCGCGAGGGATTCGACTACCTGCGAACGGTCGACGCGGCGAGCTGCCCGATACTGGCCACTGCGCTCCATTACGCCGGACGCAACGATCTGCGGCGCGCCATCGTGCTCACAGGCTACGCCATCGGCGCGCTGAAGCGTCCGGAAGCCTGGCCGATTTGTCTGCAGATGCAGCAAAGAGTGCGCGACCGCGCCACCGCCACGCATCCTGCCGCCCTGGTCGACACCTGGCTACACGCGGGCGAACGTCTGACTGAAATCCAAGCAACAGCGATTGCGTTCGATGAGGTCCCGCTGGATGGGCTGTGCCCATGATCGGATTCGCGCGGCGGCGGCCAAATTTCGATAATGCTCGCAGGGCGGCCGGTTCGAGACAGGTGGGCGAGCCGTTGCGCACTCGAGCAATCGGCAAGGGATGCTCGAACCATCCGGAATACCCGCGGAAGGCCGAACAGTATCTTTACGGCGGCCTGCGGAAGGCCGGCATTCCGGAGAAGTAGCACTGCGCTAATCGCGTCGGATCAACGCGAACGCGCTCGCGATCATCGCGATGAAGAACACGAACGTCCACGAGGGAATCGCGAGCCCCATGAACAGCCAACCCTGCTCGGCGCACTCGCCGCTGCCCTTCAACACGCGACCGATCACTTCGGTCAGCGGCAGCGTCTCCAGCATGTAGTTGAGGCCCATCCCGCACGCGGCGACCGCGCCTTTCGGTTGCGCCTGGATCCAGACGTGCCATGCGGCGAGCGCCGCACCGATCCCAGAAATGATCAGCGTGAGCAGCGCATAGACCGCGGCGCCAGTGCGGCCCGGATTGTGGATCGCCGCGATCAGGAACACGACCCCGGTCGAAATGACGGCGATCCGCTGGAACACGCACAACGGGCACGGCTCGAGATCGAGCCCGTACTGCAGCCATAGCGCCCAGCCCATCAGGCCGGCGCAGACGAGAAAGCCCAGCAGATACGCGGGCCGCCGCGGCGGCAGCAGGATCAGCGCGAGCGATACCCCGCCGACGGTCCATACCAGCATCCGGTAGACGGTTTGCGCGAGCGACGGATTGGCGCCGAGCGCGTGGAGCAGCGTCTCCTGGCCGACCAGCGCGACGGCGACGAAAAGCCCGGCGAGCGGCCAGGGGATGGTGGCGTAGCGCATCATGGTCGTGGCGTCTCCGTTCGCGTCAGTGTTGTTGGGATTGTTCGAGCGCCTGGTCGATGTCCCACACGATGTCGTCCAGCGTTTCGAGGCCGATCGAGAGACGGACCATTTCCGCGGTCACGCCCGCCGCGCGCTGCTCGTCGTCGGAGAGTTGCCGGTGCGTCGTAGAGGCGGGATGGATGACGAGCGTCTTCGCGTCACCCACGTTCGCGAGATGCGACAGGAACTGCACCGCCTCGATGAATTTCTCGCCGGCCCTGGCGCCACCTTTTACGCCGAACGTCAGGATCCCGCCCGCGCCGCGCGGCAGATACCGGCGCGAAAGCGCCTCGTAGCGGTTGCCTTCGAGCAGCGGGTAGTTGACCCATTCGACCGCCGGATGCGCGGCGAGATGGCGAGCGACCGCAAGCGCCGACTCGCAATGGCGCGGCATCCGCACGTGCAGCGTTTCGATCCCCTGCAGCAGCAGGAACGCCGAGAGCGGCGAGAGCGTCGGCCCCAGCGTGCGCATCGTCTCCATCCGTGCCTTCATCGTGAAGCCGAAATCACCGAACGTCTCGTAGAAGCGCACGCCGTGATAGCCGCGCGAGGGTTCGGTCATCTGCGGAAAGTTGCCGTTGTCCCACGGAAACTTTCCCGACTCGACGACGATGCCGCCCATCGTCGTGCCATGGCCGCCCAGATACTTCGTGACGGAATGGATGACGATGTCAGCGCCGTGCTCGAACGGCCGGCACAAGTAAGGAGACGCAAGCGTGTTGTCGATGATGAGCGGAACGCCGGCACCGTGCGCGATGTCGGCGAGCGCAGTAATGTCGCAGACGTTCAACTGCGGATTGCCGATTGTCTCTGCGTAGACCGCCTTGGTGTTGGGCTTGAGCGCGGCCTTGAATGCCGCCGGATCGTCGGCGTCGACGAACGTCGCGTCGATGCCGAACTGCGCGAACGTGACGCCGAGCTGCGAATAGGTGCCGCCATAGAGCGTGCGTGCTGCGACGATGTGATCGCCGTGGCGCGCAAGCGTCAGGAGCGCGACCGTCTGCGCCGCCATTCCCGTCGCGGCGGCGAGCGCCGCACGGCCGCCTTCGAGCGCGGCCACGCGCTCCTCCAGCGCTGCGACCGTCGGATTGCTGATCCGCGAATAGACGTTGCCGAACGTCTGCAGATTGAACAGCGACGCCGCGTGGTCGGCCGAATCGAACACGAACGACGTCGTCTGATAGATCGGCAGCGCGCGCGCGCCGGTGGCGGCGTCGGGAATCTGGCCGGCGTGCAGGCACAACGTCTCGAAACCGAACTTGCGGTCAGGCATGGGGCTCGCGAGCGGTCAGGGTTTGGCGCTCGCCTGCGGGCGCTGCGAGGAAATGACGCCGGTGTTGACACCCGCCCAGTTCAATCCACCCATGATCCGCGCGTGCTCGATTTTCACGCAGCGGTTTTGCACGACATCGAGCCCCGCCGCGTTCGCGATGCCGGCCGCTTCGTCATTGCGGATGCCGAGCTGCATCCACAGCACTTTCGCGCCCTTGGCCACCGCCTCGCGCGCGAGCGGCGGCATTTCGTCCGGCCGGCGGAAGCAGTCGACGACGTCGATACGGTCGGGGATCGACGTCACGTCGGGATAGCACTTCTCGCCGAGGACCTCGCGGTAGTTCGGATTGACCGGGATGATCCGATAGCCGTGCTCCTGCATGTACTTGGCCGCGAAATAGCTCGGCCGATACCAGTTGCCCGACAGCCCGACCACAGCGATCACGCGCGAAGTCGCGAGAATGCGACGTAACCCGGCAATGTCGTCTATTGTCATTGGACCATGTTGCGGCTGACGCCGCTGCGCTGCCGGTCTAGCGTCCGCCTGACCAGGTCTCGACCGGAGCCTGCGGCGGCGCCGACCAGTTTGGCGAGGCGTTGTACGGATACGATTCGTTGATCCGGCGACCCGACGAAATCCGGTTGTTCATCGCAGGCGGGAGGCTTGGATAGTCGCCGGGTCCGAACGTCTTGCACTCGCCGCCGAAATTGGCATCGGTGCAAAAGACGAAGTAGCCGCCTTCGATGCGCAGCGACGACGCGCGATCGTTGAAGCCAGAAACCTCGAGATTGGCCATCACCTGGTTGCCAAGCACGAACGAGCGGCCGCTCATACCCTGCCCCTCGTAGAGAATCGCCCGCGGTCCGCCACCCCATCCCCCGCCGGGTGGGCGACCGCCGCCACCACCACCACCCCCCGACCAGCCACCCAGTTCCCGCAGCGACGACACCGCATTTTCGAGGCCCATGCTGGAAAGGGACGGGTATTTGCCGGCCGCGAGCGTCACGCACCGGCCGCGAAAATAGGCATCGCTGCAAAGCTGCCACGACCCGCTGCGCACCACGACCGACGACGCGCGGTCGTTGAAGCCGATGTCTGCGAAATTGGCAATCGTCTGGGTCGACGAATAGCTGCGGCCGCGGAAGCCGGGTCCCTCCCAGAACGTGATCTCGGCGGCGCTCGCGACGCCCGCGAGGGCCAGCGTGCAGAAGAGGGCGAGCCTGGCCGGAAGTGTGTTCATGATGTGCTCCTTGATGGGTGCGGCATGCGGCTCGCGGCTCGGGATCGAGCGGGATCGCGGAAAGTTTAGCCGATTCCCGCCCGCCACTCTGCACGTCCGCTCGCGCGTCGGCCGGATTTGTGGCTCGCCGCCAATTGCGGGTCAGGTGCGGGCTGCGGTACCATCGGATGGGTTGACGCGGGCGGCGAGGCGAGTGCCGCGGATCGAGCTTCTGCCATCGGCGGACCCCGGACCCGATTCCCGTGGTCTGACGGATCGATTTCGTCGCAGCCGATCCGTCGGCTGGGGTGCCCCGCTCGGATTGTCGTATCCGGCCCGATCCTTGCTTGTCCATTACAGAATGAGGGCGCAGCGGACGCGCGGCGTGACGGGATGGCGGCTCCGGAGGGATGATCCGGGGTTTCGTGCCGGCCACATGGTGCCGTATCCGCGCATGAACCTCCGAAACCGGTCATCGCCATGGCCCTGCCACGATCTCTGAACCGGCTTGAGCTCGCGAGCGTCCAGCGGACGGTCAGCGAGGCACTCGATCGCGACAGCTTTGCCGGGCTGTCGCAGCGGAAGCTCAACGCCCTCGGACTGCCGCTCGCCTACGTCGACCGCAATCAGCGCTACCAATTCGTCAACAACGCGTTTCTGGCCTGGACCGCCAAGCGGCAGGACGAGGTCATCGGCCACGAGGACATCGAAGTCGTCGGCCGCGACGTCTACCAGCTGTTCAATGCGTACATCGATGCAGCGCTCGATGGCGAGCGGACGGGCTACGAGCGGCAGCTGGTTGCCCCGGGCCGGCCGACGATCTGGATCCGCGTCGACTATTACCCGGACCGCACGCCGCAGGGCCATGTCCGCGGCTTCCTCGTCACCTACGCCGACGTCGAAAACGTCAAGCGGCTCGAGCTCGAGGCCGGCCAGCGCGAGCACCGTTTGCGTCTCGTCACCGACAGCGTCGGCTCGCCGATTCTGTATTTCGACCGCCAGCTGAAGCTTCGTTTCGCCAACAAACCGTTCGGCGACTGGATTGGCGTTGCGCCGGACGATCTGCTGGGCCACGCGGTGCGCGAGATGCTCGCGGGCGACGCCTTTGCCGAGATGCAGGGCTACATCGAGCGTGCGTTTGCCGGCTCGACCGTCTCCTACGAGCGGCGCGAGCGCAAGGTGAGCGGCGAGCTGCGCTGGGTGCGAATAACGCTGTTCCCCGATCGCGAGCTGGGCGGGCGCATCGGTGGCGCTTTCGCGGTGATTACCGACATCGAGGACGACATTCGGATCCGCGATGCGCTGAAGGCCCAGGAGGTCCAGCTCCGGCTGTTCGCCGACAACATCCCCGGGCCCATCGCCTACCTCAACCGATCGCTCAGCTATACGTTCGTCAATCAGGCGTTCGCGAACTGGGTGTGCCGGCCGCAGGACGAGATCTACGGCAAGTCGCCGAACGAAGTGCTGGCCTCCGACGCATCGTCGTTCCTGCGGCCGATCCTGAAGCGCGCGCAACTGGGCGAGCACGTCGAGTATGAGCGCATCGGCAAGAATGCCAACGGCGAGCGGCGGTGGATGCACGGTCGCGTCGCGCCGGACCTCGATGCGACGGGCAAGGTCCGCGGTCTCTACTGCACCGAGTACGACATTCACGATCTCAAGGAGACCGAGCGGGCACTCGCCGCGCGCGAGGAGCAGCTGCGCCTTTTCACCGACAACATCCCGGAGCCGGTCGTCTATCTCGATGGCGAGCGCCGCTATGCGTTCGTCAACGAGTCGTTCCTGCAGTTGAACGGTTTGAACCGCGACGCCGTGATCGGCAAGACTTCCGAGGAAGTGATCGGACTCGAGGCGGCGAAGTCGCTTGCGCCCTTCCACGATCGGGCGTTTGCCGGCGAGACGCTGATCTATGAACGCGCGCTGATCGATGCCAACGGCCGCAACCGGTGGATTCGCGGCCGGATGGTGCCCGACCACCGCTTCGATGGCACGATCCAGGGCGTCTATGTCGTCGGCCACGACATCACGGACCTGAAGGAGGCACAGGACGCGCTGGCGGCGCGCGAGTCGCAGCTCCGCGTGATCATGGATGGCGTGCCGGCGCCGGTCGCCTACATCGACCGCGACGAGCGCTGCCATTACGTCAACCGCACGTTCCTCCAGTATTTCGGCCTCACGGCGGAGCAGGTGGCGGAACTGCGGCTGCGCGACGTCGTGGGCCACGGCATCTATCAGAGCGCCCAGGCGATGCTCACTCGCGCGCTCGAGGGCGAATCGACGGCGTTCGACCGGCTGGTCGGCGGCGCCAACGGCGTGCGCCGGTGGATGACGATCCGCGTGGTGCCGGATGCCGCACCGTCGGGCGAGGTGCACGGCGCGTTCGTGCTGATGAACGACATCCACGGGCTGAAGCAGGCGCAGGAAGCGCTGCGCGCGTCCGAAGCGGAATTGCGGCTCATCATGGACAACGTGCCGGCGCGCGTCGCCTACATCGATCGCGAATACCGGTTCCGTTTCCTGAATCGCCACAACGAGGAGTGGCTGGGCGAAAGCCGGAAGGACCTGACCGGGCGGCGCGTGGCCGAGGTCGTCGGCGAGGCGCGCTTCGCGCAGATGCAGCCGCTGCTGAAACGGGTGCTGGACGGCGAGGTCGTTGCGACCGAACAGATGCTCGTGCAGCCGGAAGGCGAGCCGCGCTGGGAGGCGATCCACTATGCGCCGAACCGCGACGGCGACGGCAACGTCGTCGGCATCTACGCCGTGCACACGGACGTGCACGACCAGAAGCGCAACGAGGATGCGCTCCGCCGCGCGAACTGGATGCTGTCCTCGCACATCAGCAACACGCCGCTCGCGGTGCTCGAGTGGGACCGCGATTTCCGGCTAGTGCGCTGGTCGCCGCAGGCCGGAAACATCTTTGGCTGGACCGCCGACGAAGTGCTCGGGATGCCGATCGACGACAACCCGCTGCTGCACGATTCCGATCGCACGGCGGTGGCGGGCCTGCTCGCGGGCTTGACGAGCGGTGAGGAGCCGCGCGCGACGGGACTCACCCGCAACAACCGCAAGGACGGCGACACGATCTGGTGCGAGTGGTACCACTCGGCGCTGCTCGACGACGACGGCAAGATCACGTCGATCCTGTCATTCGTCCAGGACGTCAGCTCGCGGATTCAGGCGGAAGAGCGTCTGCAGTACATGGCGACGCGCGACGCGCTGACCGGGCTTCCGAACCGGCTGCTCCTGCACGAGCGGCTGACGCAGGCGATTGCGCAGGCGAAGCGGGGCGGCCGGCGCGTCGGCGTGCTGTTCATCGACCTCGACCGCTTCAAGAACGTCAACGACACGCTGGGCCACCGGATCGGCGACGAGCTATTGAAAGGCGTGACCAAGGCGCTCGCGACGGCGCTGCGCGAAACCGATCTCCTCGCGCGATTGGGCGGCGACGAGTTCATGGTGATCGTCGAGGATTTCGACGACCCGTCGGTGCTGGGCCGCATCGCGCAAAAGCTGCTCGACGCGATCGCCCAGCCGTTCAAGGTCGAGGACCACGACATCTACGTCACGTCGTCGATCGGGATTGCGGTTTACCCCGACGATTCGGACGATCCCGAGGAGCTGCTGAAGCATGCCGACGTCGCGATGTACCGCTCGAAGGAGCTCGGCCGCAACACCTACCAGTTCCTCGACGCCGACCTCGCGCAGCGGCGCCTGAAGCAGCACACGCTGGAAAGTGCGCTCCGCGCGGCGCTGAAGGACGGCCTGCTGCAGCTCCACTATCAGCCGGTCGTGCGGATCGAGGACCACGCGGTCGTCGGCGCCGAGGCGCTGCTGCGCTGGGACGATGCCGAGCACGGCCACGTCCCGCCGCAGGTGTTCATTCCGCTGGCCGAGGAGTCGGGCCTGATCCACGCGCTCGGCGAATGGGTGCTGAAATCCGCCGCTGCGCAGTGCGTTGCGTGGCGCGAAGGCGGGATGCCGCTCAAGGTGTCCGTCAACCTGTCGGCGCGACAGTTCTATCGCGACGATCTCGCGCAGCGCATTTCCGACATCGTGAAGAGCGTGGGCTGCGAGCCGGGCTGGATCGAGCTCGAAGTCACCGAAACGAGCCTGCTGCACGATCTCGACGCGATCCGCAAGGTGCTCCATCAGCTGCGCGGCGAGGGCTTTTCCGTCGCGATCGACGATTTCGGCACCGGCTATTCGTCGCTCACCCACTTGAAGCACTTCCCGATCGACACGCTGAAGATCGACATTTCGTTCATCGCCGATCTCGAGACCGACCCCGGCGATGCGGCAATTACCGAGGCGATCATCGGCCTCGCGCGCGGCCTCGGACTGCGTGTCGTCGCCGAGGGCGTCGGAACGAAAGCGCAGCTCGAGTTCCTTCGTGTGCGCGGCTGCCACTGCTTCCAGGGCTTCTGGATCAGCAAGCCGTTGCCGATCGCCGCGTTCGCGACGTTCGTCGCGGCAATGAACAATCCGCCGCAAGCCGCGGCCGGCGCCGCGTAGCGCCGAACGCGAAGCGTCATTCGCCCAGCGGAAGCGCTAGAGCGTCGCGAGCCAGCGTGAGAGCGCGCGCGCCGGCTCTTCCCACCGCCGCTCGAGCATCAGCATGTGGGCAAGCCCCGGCAGGATCGTCGCTTCGACGCCGTGATGATGCGCCGTTGCGCGGACCTCCTCCGGTGTGCAGATGCGGTCGCCTTCGACGCCCAGCACGAGCACCGGCGCGCCACCGCGCTCGGGGAGCTGCCAGTGCAGGCGCAATGACAGGTCGAGCAGCGCGCGCGGCGACTCGACCCCCAGGTGCTGCGTTGCCTCGTCGAGGATCACCGGATCCACGTCGTTGCTGAAGTAGAACGGCCGCAGCGTCTCCAGGACGTGCGCGGAGAGCCGCGTCGGATCGAACTGGCTCATTTGCAGCAGATAGTCGGGGCGCTCGGTGGCGAGTCGCGCCGCCAGCGAGAGCAGTCCGGCCGGGGGCACGGGAGAAAAGAGCGCCGCCGCGCGCACCGGGCGCGTCGCCATCAGGCGCTCGACGATCGCCGCACCCATCGAATGTCCGATCAGCACCGGCGCCGTGGGGAGTCTGGAGGCGACGTGCTCGACGTCGGCCGCATAATCGTCGAGGCCGGCGATGAACAACGTCTCGTGTCCGCCCGAAGCGCCATGGCCGCGCAGCGACAGCGCGTGCGCCGCATAGCCGCGCTGCGCGAACCATGGCAGAAAATACGGGTCCCAGCACCAGCCGTCGCAGTAGCCGCCGTGGATGAACAGCAGCGGCGGCTTGCGCCCGTTGCCTCGTCCGTTGCCGCGCGTCGGCGCGTGCGAGCGAAGCTCCAGATCGAATTCGGGAGCGTGCATCGATATATCGGGATCAGGGATCAGGAATCAGAGGTCAGGGATCAGGGATCAGGGATCAGGGATCAGGGATCAGGGATCAGGGATCAGGGATCAGGGATCAGGGATCAGGGATCAGGGGGCTCTGCGCGATGAATCCCCGGTCGCGAGGGGAGCGAACGGCGCGTGCTACGATGCGCGCCCCGTGTGGTCATGACAAAGTCGGACATTCTGCCAGAACTCCGCGCCTCGGCCGTTTACGATCCGGCGTGCCGGAGGTGTGCGCGGCTCGCCGATTTCCTGGAAACGGTCCGGGCCGATCACCCGGACTACTTCTGTCGCCCGGTGCCCCCCTTCGGCCCGCCGGATGCCGTGCTCGTCATCGTGGGCCTCGCGCCTGGCATGCACGGGGCGAACGCGAGCGGGCGTCCGTTCACCGGCGACTACGCCGGCATCCTGCTCTACGAAACGCTGCACGCTTATGGCTTTGCGTCGCGAGCGATCGCGGTATCGCGCGACGATGGGCTCGTGCTCGCCGACTGCCGCATCACGAACGCGGTCAAGTGCCTGCCGCCCGGCAACAAGCCGACGCCGGCGGAAGCGCGGGAATGCAATGGCTATCTGGCAGCCGACCTGGCGATGGTGCCGGAGGGCGGTGCGATCCTCGCCCTGGGCCGCATCGCGCACGAGGCGACGCTGCGGGCGTTCGGCTACAAGACTGCGGCATTCCCGTTCGCCCACGGCGCGCGGCATCCATTTCCCCGTGGCGTGGCGCTGTTCGACAGCTATCATTGCAGCCGCTACAACACCAACACGAGGCGACTGTCGCCGGAAATGTTCCGCGTGGTGTTCGACTCGATCGCCGATCATCTGGGCAAAACGCGGGGCCCTCGCCGTGTCTAAGGTTCCACGCCTCGCCGGCGTGACGACGCCGGCCGCGCCGGCGCCGCGGCAGCGCGATGGCGATGCGCCGGGCTTCGACGCCCGCGAGCTGATCGCCTCGCTCCCGCACCGGCCGGGCGTCTACCGGATGTTCGACGCCGCGGGCGAAACGCTCTACGTCGGCAAGGCGCGCGACTTGAAGAAGCGGGTGTCGAGCTACTTCCAGAAAGGCGCGCACGAGACGCGCATTGCGCTGATGCTCGCGCAGGTCGCACGCGTCGAGACGACGGTGACGCGATCGGAAGGCGAGGCGCTGCTGCTCGAGAACAACTTCATCAAGGCCGCGGAGCCGCGCTACAACATCCTGTTTCGCGACGACAAGAGCTATCCGTACGTCTGCCTCACCGGAGAGGAATTCCCGCAGTTGCGCTTTCACCGCGGCAAGCTCGACCGCCAGAACCGCTATTTCGGCCCGTTTCCGAGCGCCGGCGCCGTGCGCGAAGGGATGGCGCTCCTGCAAAAAGTGTTTCAGCTGCGGACCTGCGAGAACATCGTGTTCGCCAACCGGTCGCGGCCGTGCATGCTCTACCAGATCCAGCGCTGCAGTGCGCCGTGCGTCGGCTTCGTCTCCGCAGCCGATTACGGCGAGGACGTGCAAAGCGCCGTGCTGTTCCTCCAGGGGAAGACCGACGTCGTGCTGGCTCAGCTCAGGGCGCAGATGGAGGAGGCGAGCGCCGCGCTCGCGTTCGAGCGCGCGGCGCGACTGCGCGACAAGATCACGCGCCTGACCCAGTTGCAGGCGCGGCAGTTCGTCGAGAGCGCGACCGCCGGCGACATCGACGTCGTCGCTGCGGCGAGCGAGCGCGGGCTGGTCGCGGTGAATGTGGTGATGATCCGCGGCGGGCGCCACGTCGGCGACCGCACGTTTTTTCCGTACCACGCGGACGCCGACCTGCTGCCCGAGGTCGTGCCCGCGTTTCTCGAACAGCACTATGTCGAAGCGCCGGTGCCACCGACGATTGTCGCACCGGACGCGCGCGACCAGGACGCGCTGGCGGATGTGCTTTCCGCACAGGCCGGGCAGCGGGTCGAAATCGTCACCCATCCCGGAGGCGAGCGCCGCGTATGGCTCGCGATGGCCACCGAGAACGCCGGCTTCGCCATTCGCCAGAAGCTTGCGCAAAAGGCGACGCAGGAGGACCGGCTCGCCGCGCTGCAGACGGCGCTCGGATTGCCGCCATCCGCGCAGCGCATCGAATGCTTCGATGTTTCGCACACGATGGGCGAGCGCGCCGTGGCCTCGTGCGTGATCTTCGACCGCCTCGCGATGCAGACTGGCGAATATCGCCGCTTCAACGTCACACCACCGGTGGGCGGCGACGATTACGCGGCGATGCGCGAAGCGCTGTCGCGGCGCTGCGCGCGAATCGTCGCGGGCGAGTATCCGGCGCCCGATCTCATGGTCATCGACGGCGGCAAGGGCCAGGTCGGCGTTGCCGCCGAGGTCCTGGCCGAACAGGGGCTGCACGATACGCGGCTCGTCGGCGTCGCCAAGGGTCCGGAGCGCAAGGCGGGCTGTGAGGACATCGTGTTTCCCGACCGCGACGACGTGCTGAACCTGCCGTCCGATCACCCGGGGCTCCATCTGCTGCAGCAGATCCGCGACGAGGCGCACCGCTTCGCGATCCAGGGCCACCGCGCGCGGCGCGCCAAGGCGCGAACAACGTCGAAGCTGCAGGAGATCGCCGGAATCGGCGTGCGCAAGCGCCAGGCGCTGCTCGCGCATTTCGGCGGCTTGAGGGGTGTCGAGGCCGCGAGCATCGACGATCTCGCCCGCGTCCCCGGGATTTCGCGCGCGCTCGCGGAGAAGATTTTCGGAACGCTCCACTAGATGGGATCGCAGCCGGTCTTACGGAACGGAACGCCGCCGCGGTAGAATCGCGGTTCGCTGCGGCCCGAAGAAAGGCGGTGGCGCAACACGATGCCGATCAACGTCCCCATCCTGCTCACCTGGCTGCGGATCGTGCTGATTCCGGTCTTCGTCGCCATCTATTACCTGCCGGACGGCTGGATGGCGCCGGCGACGCGGAACTGGACCGCGATGTGGATTTTCGCCGTTGCGGCGATCACCGACTGGCTCGACGGCTGGGTGGCGCGGCGGTGGGGTTTGACGACGGCGTTCGGGGCATTCCTCGATCCTGTCGCCGACAAGCTGATGGTCGCCGCGGCGCTGATCGTGCTCGTATGGCTCGATCGCGCCGAGTCCTATCTCGCGATCATCATCATCGGACGCGAGATCGCGATTTCCGCGCTGCGTGAGTGGATGGCGCAGCTCGGGCAGACGAAGAGTGTCGCCGTCGCCTTCGTCGGCAAGCTCAAGACCATCGCGCAGATGACGGCGATCGTCGCGCTCCTGCTGCACGAGCCGCTGATCCCGGGCGTTTCGACGCCGCTCCTCGGCACCGTGGCGCTGTGGATTGCGGCGATCCTGACGCTGTGGTCGATGTTCCACTATCTGCGGCTCGCTGCCCCGCACCTGCACGGCTACCGGCGCTGAACACCGCAGCCTGCGCGCGCACCTTCAGTCCGCCGCACCGACCACACCGAGACGACTTGCGCTGTGCCGCAGCGCAAAGGCGCGAATCTCGCTCGCCGCGACCGGCCGGCTGAAATAGAAGCCCTGGATTTCGTCGCAGCTGCGCTCGCGCAGAAAACGGACCTGGTCCTGCGACTCGACTCCTTCGGCGATCACGTTGAGCCTCAGGCTGTGCGCCATCGCAATGACGGCGGACACGATCGCGGCGTCGTCGGAATCGATGGCGATGTCGCGAATGAACGAACGGTCGATCTTGACGCTCTCGATCGGGAACTTCTTCAACCGCGCGAGCGACGAATAGCCGGTGCCGAAATCGTCGATCGACACATGCACGCCCATTTCCTTGATCTCGAGCAGCGTCTCGGCGGCGCGCTCCGGATGCTCCATCATCATGCTCTCGGTGATCTCGAGCTCCAGCAGATGTGCCGGCAATTCGGTCTGCGCGAGCGCATGCGCGACCTCGATCACCAGGCGCTCGTCGCTGAACTGCCGGGCTGAAAGATTGACGGCCACGCGAATCGGCCCCGCGCCGTCCTTCTGCCACGCGAGCGCCTGCGCGCACGCGGTATGCAGCACCCAGCGGCCGATGTGGCGGATGAGGCCGGAATCCTCGGCGAGCGGAATGAACGCATCGGGCAGCAGCAGGCCGCGTTCGGGATGTTGCCAGCGGACGAGCGCCTCGACGCCGGTCATTGCGCCGGTGCGCACCGACACCTTCGGCTGGTAGAGAAGCTGCAATTGATCGGTATCGAGGGCGCGGCGGATTCCCGCGCCCATGACGATCCGGTCTTCGGCTGGCCGGCTGTCGACTTCGGAGAAGAACGCGAGCCCATTGCGCCCCGATTCCTTCGCCCGGTACATCGCGATGTCGGCCTTCTTGAGGAGCGTCGCCGCGTCGTCGCCGTCGTGCGGACACATCGCGATCCCGACGCTTGCGCCGAGCCGGCATTCCTGGCCGTGCAATGTGAACGGCTCGGACAGAGCGTCGAGGAGCCGCTGCGCGAACTCGCTCACGTCCGCCTCGCGCGTGACGTCCTCGGCGAGCACGATGAATTCGTCGCCGCCGAGGCGCGCCGCCGTGTCCGATGCCCGGATCGCATCGGCGAGGCGCTGCGCCATGATCTTCAGCACCTCGTCGCCGCTCACATGGCCGAACGCATCGTTGACGTCCTTGAACCGGTCGAGGTCGATGAACAGCACGGCCAGCACGCGACCGTGGCGTCGTGCGAGTGCCAGCGCATGGTTCAACCGTTCGAAGAACGCCGCGCGGTTGAAGAGGCTCGTCAGCGTGTCGTAATGGGCGAGGCGATTGATGTTCTCCTCGGCGAGCTTCTGCTGCGTGATCTCGCGTCCGATCCCGCGGTAGCCGATGAAACAACCGTCCGCGTCGAACACCGGCTCGCCGCTGATCGCGGCGTAGCCGAAGCCGCGGACCGGGTGTTCCCGCCGCAGCACGACGTCGAAGAACGTCTCGTGCGATTCGAGCCGGGCACGATGCAGCGCCCAGCCGCCATCCGGTGCCTCGGCCCCCGGCAGCTCCCACAGCGTGCGCCCGAGATGTTCCTCGACGCCGAAGCCCGTCACGTCGGCGAAGTTGCCGCTGATCGCGGTGAAGCGGAACGCGGCATCCTGCTCCCAGTACCAGTCCGAACCCAGCGACGTGAAGCTGCGAAAGCGCGCCTCGCTCGCCGCGAGCGCCGCGGTTCGCTCGCTCACGCGCGACTCCAGACGATCGCGCTCGTGCTGCAGCGCGTCGTTGAGCTCCTGCATTTCGCGCGACGAGATGTCCTGCGAGCGTTCGAGCAGGTAGCGCTCCTGATCGGCGTCGCCATAGGCGCGACTCACTTCGTCGAGCAACGTGCGCCAGGTGTCCGTGGGCGGCACGCGGCCGGGCGCGAGCCCCAGTCGGCGCAACTGACGACGCAGGAGGTTATGCAACGACTTCACGGATCGTCGTCAGCGTCATCGTCTGGTTGTGGAGCTCGCACGCAGCGGATCCGCCAGGCGAGATCTCGCCGTACGAGTAGAAACCGATCTGCTGCGAGCCGCGCGGCAGCACTTCGAGCGCGGCTTCGGTCTCCTCTTCGGTGCGTGCGCCCAGGACCAGGCGTCGGCCGACGCAGCTGATCGCGAGCGCAAACAGCGGTGAATTCGCGATGCCGCTGGTCGCGTCGGTGGCCGCACGCATCGCCCCGGCGATGACGCGGTCGTGATTGGAGCGCATGAGCCGCGCGCGCCAGCCGTTCGGAACGTCGCCGGCGAACGTCAACGACTGCTGCGCTTCGTCGACGGCGAGGATCGTGCGCACGACCGGAGCGCTGGTCCCGGGAAATTCACGAATCGCGAGCGGAAAGCGCAACGCCGTCGCCGGCAAGCCGGAGGCGAGCTCGCCCAGATATTCCTTGTAGAGCGCAAGCGCCGGCTTGCCATCGAGCTCGTAGAGCACGTTGCCGCGCGCGCGCGTCACGCGTCGCTCGGGACCGAATGCATCAAAGCCTCCCTGCGAGCCGGCGCCAAGCGCCAGCGGACCGGAGAGCCCGACAGCCGTCACGTGGCCGCTCTCAGGCACGCCGTCGACCAGAACCCAGGTGCGCTCGAAGCGGTCGCCATCGGCGGCGAGTCCGCCGACGATCATCGTTTCATCGGGAAGCGATTCCGCGAGCCCGCGCACGAGGTCGGTGCCGTTGACGGCCAGGCCGTCGGAGAGCACGAGCACGAGGCGTGGCGCCGAGCGCGCAAGGCGAGTGCCGAGGCGCATTCCGGCCAGCGTCGAATCCGTCATGTTTTCGATCGGCGTCGTGGCAATCGCCAAATCAGTGCGCTCGAATCGCGCGGCGGCGACGACGAGCGTCCGGTCGGCGACGGCGGAGCCGTGGATTTCGCCGGCGCTCGAGCATCCGACAATCGCGCTTTTTGGAAATGCAGCGATGAGCTCCGCCAGCGCGGCCGGGGAATCCGCATATTCCGAGGCGCCAAACACGACGACGAGCGTGCGCTCGGAATCGAGCTCGGAGGGGAGGGCAGACGACCAGCCCGCGCCTAAGCCATGGGTAAACGTCTGAATTTGCATGATTGGCGGCCTATCTGGGCAACAGAAAGCAATAAACGGACCGTGGGGCGCGTGCGGGGGGCGCCTCCAGGTTCAGCGGGCGCCGATCAATGCGGAAGTGTTTGGGATTGGTCGGGTGACGTCCCTCAACGGTCGCGCATGCCGAATTTCGTCGCGGCGCGACGCTCTGCGCCAGTCTGCAAGAAGGTGGTGGGTCCAAATGGCCACTACCCGCACGACGCGTTGACCCTGCGGCGGCCGAAACGATAGAATGGAAGGCTGTTCCCCGATAGCTCAGTTGGTAGAGCGACGGACTGTTAATCCGCAGGTCCCAGGTTCGAGCCCTGGTCGGGGAGC
>CAVTFT010000005.1:0-66497 GCA_963734085.1 uncultured beta proteobacterium
CGACCAGAGTCCATCTTCGACGGCGTGGAAATGCCAGTAGCGATCTTGGTTTCCACTGCGGCGCCAACCATGTTACTGCAGACTTCTCGCGTCAGCCGCTTCTACACGGAGGAGCGACCGACGGCTATCGCCACCATTCGGTTGGCCGCGCACAACTTCGTCCGCGACGGCCATCGGATTGGCAAGATCGGTGCCCTTATCGGCGTGGAGATTTTACGGAAGCTCGATCGCTGCCCGAGTGTAGTGCAAGCGCTATGTCAAACCGGCGGCAAGGGTTTGGTGTTCTATCAGGAAGCATGTCGGTACTAGGGTTAAGGCCATGTCCTCGCTTCCCCGGTTTAAGCGGAACGGACAGGCCATGGAGCCGCCGCATGGGCGAGTCTTCAAGGTGGAGTCGAAAGCCGCCGGGGCGTTCATTGCATGTTTGCTGAATTCCTCGCTGTTCTATTGGTTCTACTCGGCGTTTTCGGACTGCGAACACATCAACGACGCACTGGTGAAGAGCTTCCCCGTTCCATCCGGTTGGGACCGGATAGATTGGCTAAAGTTGGACCGGGAACTGGCAACAAGCCTTGCCGCCAACGCCGTGAGGAAACGCATCACGACGAAGCAAGGCCACACCATCGAATACGACGAGATCAATGCCTCGCGGTCGAAAGACACCATTGATCAGCTTGAGCTACAAATCGCCGAGCTGTTCGGCCTGACTGCGGAAGAGGCGGACTTCCTGATCAACTACGACATCAAGTATCGGATGGGCGATGCCGGGAGAGGCGAGGAAGAGGACCAGTAGCGATGGGTGAAATGAAGACCTGCTTCAAGCGTACGTTACATTGAGATTGGCGACATCAGCCGGCCCGCATCCTCGGCCGCGCTTTCAAGGGAAAACTTGTATGAGCACTGACAATTCTAACGCGACCAAACCAGCGTGAGAAAGCCCGGCTAATATCCCTTGCTTGGGTTTCCGATCATCGCAGGGCAACTTGTCGATGATACGGACGTCGTACGGATAGGTCTCTTGATGCTTCTTCCTAAGGCCGTTCAACGCAACCTGATGCTTGGCCTGAAGGTGCTTAACCATTGCTTGGTAGTTGGAATAGAAAGCGACTGCATCGTCTATGTCAGATGCGCTCCTGAGCTGCGGTGCCGTCCCAATTCGTGGAAAAGACCCCAAACTGCCTTTCAAGCATTGCAGTACGACCAGCGTCCGGTGTACGAAAGCGTCATAGATAACAAAATCGTTGGGATACACACACCAAAGCAGCTTTGACGTTGCGGACATCCAGCTGCGCGGCACCGTCCGATAAAGGACTTCAAAGAGGTTTCTGTAGCGCACCTCGATGAGGCTGGGCTTGAGCGCGCTTCGGTGACGCGGCAAGGCTTTGGCGTGTTTAAGAAACGCCCAGACAATCGCACGGCGTCTCTGTGCCGTCATGCCCTGAAAGAGGCCATCGTTTCGCATCCACGTCCCAACGAGTCGCTTGTCTTGTCTTCGGCGCTTGAGCATCTCCACCATCTGGAAATCCTCGGCTATATCTCGTTGCATCTGACATGCGGTTATGTAATGACGTTTCAGGTAGCGCTGGAAGGACATTGCATATCACCGGGTTACCGTGCCGCAACCGGAACTGTGGCCGCATAGACTGACCTCATTCCACCGTATGAAACCTCCATTCTTCTTGCTGTCCATCTCTCCCACCATTCGCGGCTTACTAACGAACAATGAAGCCTGCCTGTGAGGTTTGGTCCGCCTTGAACTGTGTCCTTAGCCGCGAAGTTGTGTACTCATGCTGCGCAACAAAATGAAGCGTGCGCAACAACGGAAACTGCTCGGCGACAGCTTCGCTGTGCATGTTCTTGGTGGTGAGGAAGAGAAGAATTTCTGACAGTAGTTCTGCAATCAACACGATGCGGGCACCGCCCAATTTATCTCCGTCCCGCCCTTCCCACCGTATCCAAGCAAAACGATTTGGTCGAGTTCTTTCGGGATAGCGATGCCCTCGAACAAACTGGGAGCGTGCTCTCGCCCGCGTGCGAACTTGGGGCCAAATTTCTCTTCCCTCCTTGCCCAACTCAACGCATCCATGGACGTCTCAATGTGAAGCAGATGGTCAGTCCTTAGATTGACAGCGACAACGTCTAACTCGCCCTCCCACCCACCAGCGGAGCGCTTGGCGACGCGAACGTTTCGACGGATAAAGTAGTCTCGATACTCGAGCCACTCAGAGACGAGCTGTTCAAGATGGTTGATGTTCCCTCCAGTCGCGTCTACATCGATGCGCTGTGGACCCTCGCTGTTACTACCCCCGGCTCATTTTCTTGTCCTTCTGTTTTCGCCGCCTGCTCGGTCTGGCACTGCATGTTGCTTGGCGAGTGGGCCGCATTTCAGAGGGATGACGTGGTCGATGACGTAGCCGGGGCATTGAATCTGCATAGACCAAGGCGGACACTGTCCCGGCGGGACCATCCTCACGTCATGATCCGGCTTTTCTTTCTTAACTCTGCCGCACGCTTTGCGCACCAGACCGGATCAGCCGCGAGCTTGCGAACATCGGCGACGAACCTGAGGCGAAGCAGCTTATCGGAGTGAATCTGTTGCATCATTTTGAAGAACTTCTTGCGTTCATTTTCGTTCATCATTTGCGCCACGTTCCCGACGAATAGGGGCTGAGTGCTGAACAACGTGGCTCGCTAAGGCCGTCCGGAGTGATAGGAGTGCCGCGCCACGGGGGCAGCAACCGGCGGTGCAAGAGACGCGAAAACCAACGCCAAGGCAGCGATAGCGAACCGCATCGCCCCTCCCCTTGAGAGAGTCTTCGCCCCGTGAGGCTCAGAGCGGCTTGCTTCAGGTCAAGGGGGCGCGAAACGCCACTCTGATCCGGTCACTACAACTGAAACATTCTGTACGTACGGCTTGAAACTCTCACCGGCGCGGCGTAGTCTGAGATCGTACGTGATGTGCTGTTCTGGATCGGTGCTCTCGGGTAGGGTAGCAGTCGTGGGTGTCGGTGTTCGCGGGGGGATTGCTTCGCAACCGGATACTCCCCCGAGTTTGCAATTGCGCGTTGGCACCGATGTTCTCGGCGATCAATGGGCTAGGAGGTATTTTATCGCTGACCTTACTACATGATGTCCCCGAAGCCGGCCATCAGCTGGCGGCGGACGTTGCGGTGACGCAACGAGATGCGATGTATCGATCCTGCGAAGCCCCGCGATTATCGTGGGGCTTTGCTTTGGGGCCGCATAACACAAACCAGCGCCGGGGCCATCGGCGCGAATGCCAGAGACCTGTACAAGTTGTAACCGACATTGCTGATCTCGATCACCCACCTTTCGTCGCCCGGGGACCTGCGTTCCATAATCCTTGCTATTGGCAACATCGCCAACCCGGGGCGTTCTGCTTGAGCGCCCGAGTTGCTGCATTGCGAAGGCTTCATTCTGACTCTAAGGAGATTCAGATGGGCTGGTTCACAAGGAAACCCGTAACTATCGACGACCCCTGATTACCTGACAAGTCTTATCAAGCAATCGTTCCGTGTCCCAATCCCTGAACAAACTTCCGTCGAAAAAGAGCTGTCCCGCTTCAGTGGTGGCATGGCAGGCCACCGCAAGCATTACAGAATTGAGTGGATGGGCGACAAGTTCGCAAAGGATCAGCTGGCCTATGCCGCCGCAGGCGGCGTGATAAACCAGAGCACAATTGCAAGTATTGACGCTGCGTTGAACGCAATGAAAATGGGGTACATATTAACAACAGCCCCGTCGACAACAAGAGTACCGGACGCTTCTTCAGGGTTCGAGAATGAAGCCGACGAGCGGCATTGCCGGTGCGGTCGTCAGCGTCTAATATTGAATTGCGCCGATTTGAATTCCAGCTTGCGGGCGCGTAATAAATTCAGCTAAGAGCGGAAGCAGTTCCAGAACCCGCCTTGGCGCAACGCCGGCGGGTTTTTTGTTTGCCGCTTCGCCGATGGCGTGAGCAGGGGCTGCGGGCTCACGACTTGAGCCAGCCCACTGTCTACACGCTCGGCAGATGATTACGTCGCGATTTAGCCCCAATTGCAGGCGACGCTAAACAAGACTGCTAAACGGGGCGAACGCGCGGCCGCAAGGCGGCGCAATGTTCGAGGAGTACAACAATGTCTGAAATCGTCCTTGCCCAACCGGCCGCAACTTCTTCCGCGGCCACCCCGCTCGCCGACTGCTCGCCCGCGCAGCAGATCGAGCTGCGATACCTGAACGCCGCGAACGCCTTGCTCGACGATGCAGTAGAGCATGAGTCGCCGCACATCCTCGTCGACGTACTCACTTGGACGCTGGCACGGATGGTCGTCGGCTATGGCGCGCCAGCAGTTGCGGGTGACATCCTTCGCCGCCTTGGCGAGCACATCGGCACCCTTGCCGAGCGCCAGCGCGCCCAGCAGGAGGCCGAGCAGGCGAAGGAGGAAGGCCGAGCGCCGCACTAGGCGTTCCGACTCGCGGCAGGTCGTGAGGGGCCGATGAGTTGAGCGCGTCCCACCCCGCAGAGAAACGATGATCGAGGTGATGAACATGACGAACAGGACTGAAGCGGAAATGGCCGCCAACGACTGGCTGCTTGGGCAATGCAAAGGGCACGGAGTGCACTATCGCCAGCACGGCGATGCCGCGTCGACATGCGGCGATTCTTGGTCGCGTCACACGACGGCACGCGACTTCGTGACCTGCAAGTCGTGCCTCGCGCTCCTGCGCGGAGCGTCGAAAGTGTGCGAGGAACCATTGCCGCGCACCGTGACAAAGGCGGCGTGATGCCGCTCGACCTTACGAAACGATCCGAGGGACTCGGACTCGAACCTACTCGCTCGACGAGCTTTGCGACGCTGGCCGAGTTTCGCTGCGGGGTGACGGCGATTGCGGCCGCGCCTGTCGCCAACGCCGGTTGCGACGCCGTGACGAGACCCCGTGAACGGTGCACGGACACCTCGTAACACGCCGCCATCGGAGAGTGCTCCCGGACCGATGGGGACAGAACGCAGTACTGAACGGCTCATTGCAGAAGATCGGAAGCCCGGCTCATTTCATTCGTCAGAGAACCTCAACAGAGGCGTAACGATTGACGAACATGGATGACGAACTGAAGTCATGGTGGATAAGCCGCTATTGATCGAGTCGCTAAAACCCGCGCCCCCGGGGTCGCTCGAATAAGCCTGGGCTGTCACTGCTTCACGTCGCAATTTCTTAGCCTCACTATGCCGCGACGAAAAACAAGGAGCTAAACGAGGCGTTGATGGCGGAGTCGACGATGGAACGCAAGCCTGCAACACAAGTGGCAGCCAGACGTTTCCGGCATTGACCTCGAATACCGTCCGCGAAATTACTTCTGGGCGGCCGAGCGAAGGTTCAACTGCCGTCAGGCATTGCTGGCGAGGCCCGCCGGCAATTGGTTCGCGCTCTGGTAAGCGTCGGATGCCCCGATTCCCGACGGGCTCGATGCAGCAGTCCTCGACGAGGAGACGCGCCAGATGTGGGGACGTATGCACCCTTCCAATATGGGCGGAGAGTACCTGCCACCGCTACGCAAGGGAGAAGTCGAGATCGCGCGCATCTCGCTCGAATCGGTTACTGCCGATCAGATCAGCATCCGTGCCCGGCGCATCGGCCGACGCATAGGCTATTGCGTGGTCGACGAGTATCCCGACGCCTCAACCTATGTCTGTCATCCCGCGAGCTCGGTCTCGCCGCTCTCTCTGGGAGAGTTGATTGCGCTGATGGAAGCCGCGTGTGAAGGCGGCAGCATCATCTTCCCGATACTGGCGACGAACATGCGAGACGCATCAACGCCGGCCGAGCTTGCGACGTTCATCACCGTGACCTCCGATTTCTACGCCGACCTCGGGCTCTACTATCGCGCGCTGATCGATGCTTGGCTCGAAGAGCGGGCACGGGAGAATTCCGATGAGGGCTGAACCTTCAAAGCTGGCCCGCCTCGTCGTCGCCTACCACGAGAAGTTCGGGCATCACGTCCCGGAGTCGGCCCTGCGGGTACTCGATGCCGGAGACTTTGGCACCAATGCTTCAGAACGCCCTCGCCACTGGGGTGCCGCTGTCCGAGACGGGATGGGACTCCGCCCCACCAATCGAGGTTCAGTCCCCACGGCTGCTGCATCCATCATGGGAAGCGAGAGCACCCAACACCGGAGGGGCCGGACGGCGAATGGCTCCAATAGGGCGCGGCGGCGGGCATACCGAAAACCTCACTCAATTTCGACCCTCGGTAGCCCCACGACGTGAACCTGTCCGGGGCATACCGAAAACACTTGAATACGGTATCGGCGTCAATGCCGATCTCCACGCAACAAGGGAGTAACGATGAGCAAACCGAAACGCGTCGCGCTCTACGCCCGCGTCTCCACTGACGGTCAGACGACCGAGAACCAGCGGCGCGAGCTACGGGCGGCGGCCGAACGAAACGGGTGGACGATTGCCGTCGAGTACATCGATCACGGCAGTTAGCGGCGCCAAAGGCCGGAAGGATCGCCCCGAGTTCGATGCTCTGCTTCGCGCGGTCGCTCGCAAGGAGTTCGATGTGGTTGCCGCGTGGTCCGTGGATCGGTTGGGTCGCAGCCTTCAGGACCTCGTCGGATTCCTGAGCGACCTTCAGTCGAAGAAGGTCGACCTATACCTGCACCAGCAAGCCTTGGACACCTCGACACCATCCGGCAGGGCGATGTTCGGGATGCTGGGGGTGTTCGCCGAGTTCGAGCGGTCAATCATTCAGGAGCGGGTGAAGGCTGGCCTCGCCCGAGCACGGGCCAAGGGGACGACGTTGGGGCGACCAAAGGCAAACGCGGCGATCGAGGCGCGCATTCGCGAGCTGGCCGCGCAAGGGATGGGAAAGGTGAAGATTGCAAGGACTCTGGGGGTCGGCGTGAGCCTGACGCAGCGCGTTCTCGCGTAGACCATCGAGCCAAGCTGACTAACTTGAGTCGCTCACTCTTGGCGAGTGCCTTGCAGGTTCTTCCAACAATCGCCGCTTGATCTGGAACAATTCTTGCGTCAGCAACCAGCGGACGCTTTTCTCGCCAATCAGGAGAGGACTGATGCGCGATCTCGTCTTTGTGCGTGCCGTAGTCACGCTCCTCGTGACGCCCAGCGTCAGTGCGAAGAGTGCGCTGTCTCTGGCGCGGGCCGTGAACGTCCGAAGTCCCCATTAAGGAGTGCCAAAAGACAGGGAGGAATAAAGAAAATGAACAAGACCGTCGCATCGCTGCTTGTCGTCTCAATGATTTGTGCAAGCTGTGCTCACACAACGCCGAATCCGATTCCTATCGCGCAGGTTGGGGATGACACGAGGAGCTGTGAGGGTATCGCAAATGAAATGCAGCAGATGATCAATACCAAGACTGCAGCAGAAGGTGATCGAAACTCGCAGGTTGGAACGAACGTACTGTTGGGCGTTGCTGGAGCGTTCTTGATTGTGCCGTGGTTCTTCATGGACGTGGGGAATGCGCACTCGGTTGAAGAACAAGCCGCCCAAGCGCGTTACCTACGGCTGCAGCAGATGCAAGCAGACCGAAAGTGTCCAGCGGTACCGCAGCAAGCAATCGTTACTGTTGGCCCAGACGGCAAAACCGTAGTAACTCAAGCAAAGGCGGAAACTGCCGCCGTAATGCCTGTCAAGGCTGTTAGTAGCGACGCATTGGCTCCAACGCAGAAGTTGGAAGCCCTAGACGCGATGCTGAAGAAGGGATTGATTACGCAACAGGAGTACAACTCCAAGAAGCAAGAAATTCTGAAAAGCATGTAGCTGGTCCCAACCCAATCCTTCCCGACAACGAAAGGGAGAAAAACATGAAGCCGATCCTGTTTCCCTGTTTGCTTGCCGCCGCAGTGATGTGCGGATGTGCAACGCCGGTGGTGATGATGAAGAACGATGCCACCGGTCAGCTGGTGCGCTGCGGTGGCGGAACGTCGGTTCTGTCATCGGGGGGGCGATTGGTTACAGCATCGAAAAGAGCAACGACGAAAAGTGCGTCAAGGACTACGAAGCGAGGGGCTTCAAGAAGACGGTTTAACCCGCTTTAGGTATTACGGCTGATCCACGCCGTCGCGAGCGCGAGAGAACGCACCTACGGCGGGGTCTCCTCTCCACTGGATGCAAGTACCCAACCCTCGGAGCGCATCCCTTCGCGCCGGGAGCATTCTTGTCCGCTTTGAATGAGGACTGGCGGGTGATGCCGCACTGAGGTGGCCGGATGCGTCGCTAACCTGCGCCCGCCATTAACGCCGGACTAACAGAACGTCAGGCAATACCCCACGCAGACGGGAACTCTGCCGCTGGCCCTGCGAACGGGTCTCCACACCAAAGTGAGCGGGGCACCGCCGGTCGTTGCGCCGTTGCCTCCGGGCCTCATCCCACCTGACGTCGCTCGTCACAAACGGGCACGGGGGGGCTGGCCGCAGTGCAGGCCGCGCTCGATGCGGTCGGCCCTCCGAAACACCGCCGTCGCAGCCTTTGGGATCGGGTGCGATCCTTCGCCATGCGACGAACTCGGGGATGAGCGCCGCCGTCAGAACTTGCGTTGCACGATGGTGATGGGGCCACTGACTCGGGAGTCAGTGTTCGCCAGCCTCGGGTTCACGTAGGGCGCAACGTCCTTTGCGAGCCCTTGGGCCGTAGTCAAGTACAGCTTGATTTCCGTCTTCAGCGCGGCGATTTTGCCACGCAGGTCGGCGATTCTCGCGTCGGCGATGTTCTGGTTGTCCGGGCTCGGCGATTCCGTCTTGGCGTTCACGAGGATGGCGATCTCGCGCTCCAGCTCCTCGACCACCACGGACTTCTGGTGCGCCAGCTCCCATGCGTTCCGCATCGACGTCAGCAGAACATCCTTCGGCGAAATGCCATCGCGAGCCTTGTCCGGCGCGAGGCTCTTGAATTTTGCACCCTTCTGATTGAAATCCGAGGGAGTAGATAAACCATCGGCAAGGGCCATGAGCATCCTGTCGGTACGCCGCCCCATAACTGATAACGCCTTGTTCTTGCTGCCCTTGGGCCTTCCGGCACCGGGGCGCGCTCCACCTCGTGCCGCGCAGCCTTTGGTTTTTTGTTGATTCTTGCGCCCGAGGCCCCCCACGTCGCAGTCCCAGTAGCGAGTCACTGCACCGACAGAATCGACACGCTCGTGCTCTGACACTGGGCTTCGGCCTTCTAGTGTTTGGTCCATCATTGCTCCTTGTTGCGTGTTCAATGGCATCGGCCTTCGACACCAGAGATGAAAAAGGGCCGGCTCCCTGAGGACACCGGCCCTGCCCATTGCACCCGCAGCTCGCGGGTTAGTGCAAAACAAGACCCACTTGTGGCGTTGTGCGACTACAAATGAAAAGGGCCGGCTCCGTGGGGATACCGACCCTACTTACTGCACCCTGCGGGAAATCAAACTCCAACAAATTCATTATACCACAAAGTCGGGCTTTCCGTTCCAAGAACGACCTTGCGTTTGCACCTCGACACCGTCACCGGGCTCGCCTGACGGTTCTCGAAGATGCTCAACCTCCTCGAAGGTGCTCAGACCGTTTGGGTGAGCATCTTCGGCAGGTGATGAGCACCTTCGCTCGTCCGATTTCAATCTCCAAGACCACCCTCCCTTCATTCGGTCCTTCACAACCCCCACGGCGGCGATCTGTCCAGCGCGCTTGACCCATTGCGGGCGAGTGCCGAAGGCATCGGCCGCAGTCCGGCCGCGCACCACTAACCCCACCTATCAAGACGCTGCTGCCCGACTGATCGGCCAGAGTCGTTCATGGGGTCGACTATTCTTCTTGTAGATTCTTCGCCACGGTTCTCGCACGGGACACTTCGCCATCTCTTCCACGAACCATTGCAGAAGCACGTGTCGTGGGATTCGGTCGACGCTGCGCCGGAAGTTGTCGCCAGCGATCCAGCTCTTGAAATTTCCGGGGGAAGCGTAGGCCGGATGTCGCTCCACCAACCGAGGATCGCCCCATCGCAGGGAGCCCAACGGGGCAGCCCGCCAACAGGCGACGGAGCAGTAGCCGGCGGAACGCCACATGCTCGCCCCGGTCTGCCATCCCCGGCCGCAGCGGCGACACGTTCTCTGGCGTGCGGAATTTGCCTCGGCGACCCGCGCGCAGGTCAACATATCCGAGTACCCCTTGGTACACCATATAAAGGTGCCTGCACGCCTAACGCTGCGGCCCGCCGAAACGCTTCCAAAAGCATTAGACGCCTAGCGCTGCAGGCGAGAATTTTGGCGAATTTCCCCGAGCGGCACTGCACGCCTAACGCGGTCATCGTTAGACGCCAGAGGCGCGGAGTTGCTCTGGCCGCGACTCCGTGCTCGCTCGATCCGGGCTTCGCTGTAGCAACTCTTTGAGGCGATTTCGCTGGGTCGGCTTCTGTCGTGCGTCCCGCTGACCTTTGTTCTGAGACCTCCAGAGATGACACGGAGCCCCAGCCGTGATGGGGTGGTCATATCGTATCTCCGTCTTGTCAATGCGCAAGTAGGTCAGTGCGTACAGGCTGCACTTACCCAATCCCCCCTGCCGCGTGACTACGATCCAGCCGGCATTGATTAGCTCAGTGTTGTAGCGACGAAACGTGGTCGGCGTGCCAAGGCCCGCCGTCGCAAACTGCTGCTCCGTCATCTCCAAGTTGCCGTTGTTGTTGCCTTTGAATCTGAGGGCGTACTCAATCAAGAGTGACCTCGCTTGCGGCGACAGGGCTCGGAATTCCTCAGTTGTGTAGAAGACGCGCGGAAGCGCGGCATAGCCGTCCTGCCAGCCAGAAGTCGACTTCCTCTTGGCAGTCATCCTTGCACCCCTTCGCCTTGCGGCGATGTGCTCAGTCTTGCTTCCGGAGATTAGGTTGACCGTCGCCTCCTTCGGGCCGTCATTGTCTCGCCCACCGGGTCCCGTGGGCTCCTCGCGGCGGGACGGAAACGTAGCGGCGGTCATGTCCGCCCCCCGTTCTGCTCGCGCACCCAATCGAAGAACCGGTCTTCATCGATCAGCACCTTGCGCCCGATGCGGACGATTGCGCCTGCTTCAATCAGACCGTTGCCGGGAATTTCACCCTTGGATGAATGGCGTGGCTCCGCCTTAAAGATCAGATTGCGGAGTGCCGCTTGCGTGAACGCTGGGTGCGCAATCGGAAATTGCGCCACGGTGTGCAGCTTCATACGATTGAGTTGCACGAGAGACCGACGCGTTCAAGGACTTGCAGAGGCTTGATGGCTTGCATTGGCGGGACTCCATTCCTATGGGATACCGCTTTGACGCGCCATGCGATTTCGAGTTTGGGACGATTACATCCGATCAGGAGGGGTTTATTGTCCCGTCAGCTTCCAATTCACGCTTGATTCGCTGCGCGGCCTTCTTGCATCTTGCCAATGTCTTCCCGCCAACCACTCTGTCGGCGATAGGGGAGACGATCTTTGCAATCTGGTCTGCCGATGCCGCTGGATTGCGACGTATCACCCCGGCAATTAGGCGGCGGATGAAACGCGTGTCGGGAGCGTCACCGGCAGATTCGCGCCGCTTTCTTGCATCGAACCGCGAGGACGACAACTCCCTTGCCCTTCGCGCCAGTACTTTCAGCATTAATGGCATCGGCGGCATGCAATGGCGGAGCACCCAGAACAACCGGTCTTCGCGTGATGGCAGGGGCCAATCGATCTCGTCAAACGGGGCGAAGTGGTAGCCGCCCGCGAGACGTTCGTTCGAGCACGGCACCCCCCGCAACATTCGTCCGATATCGCTCATGTGTTCTTCGGGCCAACATGCCGCTGACGATTCGTTCTTGAAGTCGTTGAAATCGTCGTCATGATTAACTAGGGCGACGTACAGTCTGTCGGCTGCTTCTGCGAGGGCCTCGTCAAGGGTTCGGAGTTCCGAGCGCGTTAATCCTTTATAGTCAACCACGTACCACGCTGTATCACTAACTAACGTAGCGGCCTCCGCTTCGTACTCAAAGCCTTCGCCTTTAAGCCTTCGCAGTTCATTCCAGAGGGCATACGCACTGTCGCACGCTTTGTCACGACAACAAAGATAGAGAAAGATACTTTTCATGGACGGGACCACTGAAATATATGGCCCAAATTGACTGCTCAAGAGCAGGCGTCCCTTGCGAAATTGTTCGTACATGTCGGCCACACACTTCGGTACTTGCCGAACACTGTCCACCTTCTTGCGAGTGACCATGCGTGCCTGTCTCAGGAAGATTTGCCAGCGACCGCATCAACGCCGGTCGTCCACGGCTCGGTAGTTCTTCGCCGCCGGGCGATCCGGTATTTGAAGCGCCAGTAGCGCGGGCGTTACGCGACTTCTGGCAGATAACGTTCTCTCATTTCCCGACCCCGAGTCGAGCAGCCAGTTTCTCGCCCGTCGCTACGATGTGCCCATCGGACAGATGCGAATACCGTGCCACCATTTCGAGCGTTCGGTGGCCTAGTACCTTCGCAATCTCCACCAGAGAGACACCGCTCATTGCGAGGTAAGAGGCCGCCGTATGGCGCAGATCGTGCCAGTGGAAATCGGTCAGCCCAGCGGCCTTCCTCGCTGCAACCCACGGCGCGTTGAGGTCGATGCACTCGGCTTTTCGTGCGCGCGGCTTTGGCGGAAACAGCCGGTCGTCTGTCAGGCTCCGCACCTTTGCGCGTTGGTCCAACAGCTTGAATGCCTCCCCGACAAGCGGCAGGGCGCGGCGCTCACCATTCTTGGTGTCGTGCAGCGTGATGACTTTGCGCTTGAAATCAATCTGGCCCCAGCGGAGCGTCATGATTTCTGCTTCGCGCGCCCCGGTCGTCAAACTCAGGATGACAGCAAGGTAAAGGTCCTTGTTTTCTGACTTGCGGCACGCTGTTAGCAGCCGCTTTCGCTCGTCATCAGACAGGAACCGCACCCTGCCTTTGCTCTCCCGTGATTTAGTGATGCGCTCGCAGGGGTTACGCTCCAGCCACTGCAAGGTCTTGACGCCATACGAGAGGCAGACCGACAGCGCGGCAAGATAGCGGTTGACTGTCGCGCCGCCGCGCTTGGCTTTGGGCCGCTTGGCGTCCTGCTCCGGGTTTCCAGTCGGCGGCGTCGCGAAATTCTGCGTTTCCTCCGACAACAGCTTGTCGCGTTCCTTGGCGATGCGCGCCGGTGTAATCGCATCTAGCTTCTCGGGACCGAACACCTTGCGCCAATAGGCGAGCCGCGCGACATCCTTTGCGTGTGGCTGATACTCGTCTGCAAGTTCGTTGAACGTGTGGCGTTTGCTCTGACCGAAATGTCGACCGGCCTTGATGTCGGATTCGATCCGCTTGCTCCAATCCTTCGCATCAGTCAGGCGCTCGAACGTCGCGGTCTCTGGTGGAAATCCTTTGATGCGAACCTTCACGCGATACGCGATGCCGTCGCTTGTCGTGCGTTTTTCAATCGTCGCCATTGCGTTTGTCTCACTGTCTGGAGATGACAAATGCAGTCTAGGACAAAGGAGAAGAGATCACAATACCGGATAACTAATCCCAGTGCTTGCGGCACTATCAGTATTGCAACATATTGATTACGTTATGATTGTCTTGATTGTCCCGCCGAGCTGGGACACTGGAGGGACATTGAGGCCTAAAAATGCCCTCTTTCCACAGCTATGCGGCCGAGGGAACATGGAGGGGGGCTGTGACCGGAGCCGTTGGGTGGCATCCGGGGCGGGATTTTTCTGGCGATGTCCCGTCAGTGTCCCGCGAAGGCAGCATAGCGCCGTTGTCGAGCGCCAAGCTATTGATTTTTGGGGTGGCTGATGGGATTCGAACCCACGACAACCGGAATCACAATCCGGGACTCTACCAGCTGAGCTACAGCCACCACTGTGGGACGTTTATGGCGCGCCCGACAGGACTCGAACCTGTTACCGCCGGCTTAGAAGGCCGGTGCTCTATCCAGATGAGCTACGGGCGCCCTGTCGGATCGGGACGATGCACCGGACGGCCGTGCGGAAACGCCTGACCGCGCTGCGACCGAGGATCGGGACATCCGCGCTCCCGACACCCCCAAGCGCAGTGCGGAAAGTCTATCACAACGCGCCGACTCGCTGAACCCGCGCGTCCGGGGCCGGACGCCGCTCCCATGGATAATCCGGCGAGCCTGATGTCATGATATTCGGCTGAGTGTCCCGACACCTGCCGAAGGACCCCCCCATGCCGATCGCGTTTCCGTTGCCCGCGCGTCCGAGAGATCTCGGCGGAGGGTTCAATGTTCGTCGTCTCTTGCCCGCGGCGAAAAAGCAGTCGGTCGGACCGTTCGTGTTCTTCGATCACTTCGGCCCGATCGTCACGCGCCCCGGCGACGATCACGATGTCCGCCCGCATCCGCACATCGGGCTCGCGACGGTGACGTATCTGTTCGAGGGCGCGATGCTGCATCGGGACAGTCTGGGCTCGGTGCAGCGCATCGAGCCGGGTGCGATCAACTGGATGACCGCGGGCTCCGGCATCGTGCATTCCGAGCGCACGCCGCCGGACTTGAAGAACGTCGCCTACACCGCACATGGACTGCAGCTCTGGGCCGCGTTACCACTCGCGTTCGAGGAGACCGAGCCATCGTTTCGGCATACGGCGGCCGACGCGATTCCCGTGTTTTCGAACGGCGGCGTGCGGGTCCGGGTCCTGATCGGCGACGCGTTCGGCCTGCGCTCGCCGGTCGCGACCTTCGCGCCGACGCTCTACGTCGACGTCGAAGCGCAAGCCGGGGCGAGCCTGGATTTGCCCCCCGCGCGCGGAACGGAGAAGCTCGAGCGCGCGGTCTACAGCGTCGACCATCCGGTGACGATCGACGGCGAGACAATCCCGCCGTTCGAGATGGCCGTGCTGGCCGAAGGCAGCGCGGCGATCGCCGCGCCGCACGGCGCGCGCTTCGTCGTCATCGGCGGCGAGCCGCTGGACGGGCCGCGCATCGTCTGGTGGAACTTCGTGGCGTCGAACAGGGACCGCATCGAACGCGCAAAGCAGCATTGGACGCAGCAGCGGATGGGGACGATTCCCGGCGAGCACGAATGGATTCCGTTGCCGCAATGACACTGCGCCCACCCCCAGTTGCGATGCCAGGGCGCTTCCGCGTTTCAGCTTCCCGGCGGGAGATCGTCGCGATTGATGCCGAGAAATCGCGATACCCGGAGCGGCACATCGGATCGTTGCATTTGCTGCACGTGATCGAGAAGCCGACGGTCGGCCATCGTCATCCGCGTGCGCAGCCGGATGTATTCCGCCCAGGAAGCGATGATGAAGCGCTCGACGAAACGCCCATCCTCCTCCAGGTCGCGGAATATGCGCCAGCTTCCTGCACCGTTGCGACGCCGAATCGGCTCGACCGAATAGATGGATTTGAGGAAGGCTTCGCGATTCGCGGGCTCGATCCGATAGTCGATCTGGATCAGCACTGGTCCGTCATCGGGCGAAGGTTCGAGCGCGATCGCGAGATCGGGCAATTGCGCGCCGGGCGTCACATCGGCCTCGTCGGCGAGCGAAACCTTGACCCGACGGTTGAACGCGAGGAGCACGATCATCACGGCAGCCGATGCCGCCAACGCGATGCGCGTTCCCGAGTATGTCGCCACGCCGCCCCAGATCACGCTGCCAATCGCGAGGCTCGCCTGGTTGGTCACGAGGTTGGTCGCGACCGCACGGGCACGCACCCACGCCGGCGCGGCGCTTTGCGTTGCGGCCGACAGGCTCGCAAGCACCGTGACCCACGCCGCGCCGGCGCCGCACGCGCCGACGATCGCGAGCGCAAGCACGGAGGTCGACGCGATGAGCGATGCAGCGAGCGACCACAACACGACACCCGACATCACGACGGCATTGAGCGACATGCGCCGCAGCTGCCGCGGGATCGTCAGCGCCCCGACCACGGCTCCCGCGCCAAAGCAGCCCACCAGCGTGCCGTAACCGCCCGCGCCGAGCCCGAGCTGGTCACGCGCCACGAGCGGCAGCAATGCCCATAGCGCGCTCGCGCAGAGGCTGAAACAGAGGTTGTGCGTGATGAGCGCGCGCATCGGCGCCGAGTGGCGTGTGTAGCGCAGGCCGGCAAGAACGCCGGACAGGATCGTCTCCGGCACGCCGCGGATCGCGCGCGCCGTCTTGCGCTGTCGAATCACCGCGACGATCATCACGACAAAGAACGTTGCGGCCACCAGCAACGCGCTTCCGGTTCCCAGCCATGCGGCGATCGCGCCGGCCAACGCCGGCCCGACGGCACGGGCCACGTTGAACGCGACCGCGCCGAGCGCGACGGCACGGGGCAACTCCACACGCGCCACGAGGTCGTTGATCGCCGCCTGCTGCGCCGGCAGATAGAAGGCGAAGCCCGCGCCGATGAGAAACGTGCAGGCGAGGAGCCCGGTCGGTCCAACCAGACCCATGAGCGCCGCCGTACCGAGCGCTGCCGTCACCGCGACCAGCACGAACTGGGTCGCGAGGATGACGCGGCGACGATCGACGATGTCGGCGAGCGCGCCCGCGACCAGACCGAAGAAAAGCGACGGCAACGTGCTCGCGGTCTGCACCGACGCCACCATCAGCGGCGACGGCGTCAGCGTGGCCATCAGCCACGCAGCGGTCGTCGCCTGCATCGTGTACCCGAGCGCGGCCCCCACGGCGCCCGCGTAGAAAAGCCGGAACGCGGAATGCCGCAGCGGAGAGCCCGAAAACCAGCCCGTGAAAAGGGAGGCGACGCCGGTTGCCACGCCGCGAGTTTAGCGCGACGGCAGCGGCGCGATTCTTCGGGCCGGCTGCGGGGGTGTGAACGGACGTCGAATCTTGACGCGCGCGATTCGTTCCCGACTCGCGCCGCCTGGCGCGACGGCGGAACGCGTCTTGCTGGAGCTGATCGCCTGCGCTTCCCACGCGGTAGGGGCTGGTATCCTGTGCCGTGATGGAGATTCACACTCCCGATCCCGCATTCACGAGCTCCTTGCGCTCGCGCGCCAACTTCCGGCTCGCCGTCAAGATCGTGTCGGGGTTCGTCGCATTGCTCTGGTTGATCCAGGTGCTGAGCTCCGCGCTCGACGTCGGGCCCGCGGATTTCGGCGTTCGTCCCCGGCAATTGGCGGGGCTCCCCGGGATTCTGTTTGCGCCCCTCGTGCACGGCGGCTTCGCCCATCTGTTTGCCAATACGTTGCCGTTGCTGGTTTCCGGCACGGCGATGCTCTATCTTTATCCGCGCTCCTCACTGCGGGTCCTGCCGGCGATCTACGTGGGACCGGGCATCGCCGTATGGCTGTTCGGCCGCGCGTCTTCGCACGTGGGCGCCAGCGGTTTGGTGTACGGTCTCGTCAGCTATATCCTCGTCGCCGGCGTGATTCGCCGCGACCGGCGCGCGATCGCCGCGTCGCTCCTCGTCTGCTTCCTGTATGGCGCGCTGGTCTGGGGCGTGCTGCCGATCGAACGGGGCGTGTCGTGGGAGACGCATCTTGCCGCGGCCGCAATCGGTGTCGTGCTCGCGCTCGCGCTGCGGCAGCTGGATATCCCTCCGCGCAATCGTTACACGTGGGAAGACGAAGCGGAGGACAACGCCGACGACAGCCCGGAGCGCCTGTAGCCGCACTTTTTCCGCGGATCGCCCGCAAAAGCGCGCCTTCGGAGCTTTCGGTTGACCCGGACCAGCAAACGCGAAATACTCGCCGGCGAGCGCGATCGCGCCGCTGCGGCGCTGTCGAACGACTGACCGGAGTCGAGGGGGAGAGAAGAATGCAAAGGAGCCTGTTGCTGTTCGCGTTGACCGCCGCGCTGGCTGCGGGCGTCGTGCAGGGCAAGGAATGCAAAAGCGTCGCGTTTCCGGACACCGCGCAGGTCGAAGGCGTGACGCTGACGTTGAACGGCCTCGGCCTGCGCCAGGCGACGATGTTCAAGGTCAACGTCTACGTGGCTGCGCTGTACGTCGCCAAGACATCGAACGATCCGAACGTCATTCTCGGAGCCAATGCGCCGAGCGAATTGATCCTGCAGTTCGTTCGCGATGTCGGAGGCGCCGACATTGCCAAGGGCTGGGAGGAAGGTTTCGCGAAGAACGCGAAAGCGGAGCTGCCTGCCCTCAAGGATCGCATCTCGATGCTCCAAGGCTGGACGGTCGACGTGAAGTCAGGTCAGCGGATGATTTTCATTTTCACGCCTGGCGCGGGCGTCCAGGTGAATGTGAACAACGCGGTCAAGGGGACGATCAAGGGCGACGATTTCGCGAAGGCCTTCCTCTCGATCTGGCTGGGCGACCCACCCAACCCGGAGATCAAGACGGGGTTGCTCGGAGGTGCCTGCGGCTAGCCGCACGCCTCAAGTCGAAACGATGCGTTGGTCAGCCGTGGCGGCCGGGCTTCGCGGGCGCGTCGCCACCGGGATCGCGTCGCTGCTTGTGCTGGTCGCCGCGGTCGCTGCCGAACCCCCCGCGCCGCCGCCGCCCACGCTCTACGACATTGTCGGGGAGCTTGCGCGCACTGACGCTCTGCAGCGCGAGATCGCAGTGACGTTGCGTGACACGTCGAATCTGCCGGCGCTGACCGCACCGCTCGACCGGCCCGCCCTCGCTCCGGATTTCCGGGCACTCGAGGAACGCCCCGATGCCGCCACGCACGTCCGTTACATGGAGCTGCAGGCCCTCGACGTGCACATTCGGCAGCGCCAACGCGAGCTCGATGCGGCTACTGCGGCGCTGGGTCGCCTGACACAGAAGCTCGTCGCCGATCTCGATCGGCTCGACCGCGATGCAGTGCTGTGGCCGCAACGCGCAAAGCTCGCGGGCGAGCGGGAATCCCCCGCTGACGTGCAGCGCGACATCGAGGCGATCGGTCTCGAGCTTGCTGCATTGCGGAAACCGCTGCTCGCGCGCCGCGACCAGTTCCTGGTCGCCTATGAGCGCGCCGTGCGCATGCAGTCGCAGGTCGATGCATTGCGCATGCGCGTTACCGAGCGTCGCGAGGTGCTGAGGGCTGCGCTCCGCGCCGGCGCGGGATCGGCGATCTGGAAGCCGGGAGCGGCAGGCTTCCCGGTGGACGAGTTGCGCGCCAACATGCACCTGATAGGTGAGGAGCTTCGCGATTACGCCCGGCAACATGGCATGCGCGCGGGCGCGTTGTTTGTCGCGGTGGCCGTCCTCACGTTCGTGTTCCTGCGCCTGCCTGCCGCTCGCATGCAGCGGGTCGCGGGGCGGACGCTCTCCGCAAGCGGCGCCGCGTGCGGTGCGCTGGTGGTCGCGTTGCCGTGCGTGGCCGCGTTCGCGCCGCCGGCGCCTTTCGCTTTCTACCGACTGGTCTGGTTTCTGTTCCCCTTGCTCGCGGCGGTCGTCGCCACCCGCGGCTATGCGAAAGCGATCCCCGCGACCGCATGGACGCTCGGCTTCGCGGTGTTCTTCAACGAATTCCGGGTGCTCGCGGACATGAGCCCGGCGGCCGATTGGCTGCTCCTCATCGTCCAGGTCGCGCCATTCCTGACGGCGCTCGTTTACGATTGGCGCCGTGGCGCTCTCTTCGCTTTCTTGCCGCGATGGCCGCGCGTGCTGGTCAATCGCTCCGTGCAGGCCGCGATCGGTCTGCTCGCGCTCGCCGCCGTCATCAGCCTGTTCGGTTTTGCGAGCATCGCTGCCTGGCTCCTTGCCGCGGCGCTGATCGCCCCGGGGTACGCGTTGACTTTCGCCGCGATCCCTTGGACGCTGGATCGCGCTTTTGCCGGACTGCTCGCGACACCGCTCGCCCACAGCTTTCGCAGCGTGCGCGAGCGGAGCGACGCGATCCTGCGCACGCTGCATTGGTTGGCGGTACTGACGGCCTGGGTCGCGGGCGTGCTGACGTTCGCCGTGGCGCACTCGGCGTTCGACGATCTGATCCGCCTCGGGGCGTTCATCACCAGCACGAGCGTGAGCGCAGGCGACGTGACGATCACGCTCGCTGCGATGCTCTCCGCGCTCGCGGTGGTCGCGATCACGTGGGCCGTGACCAAGCTCGTGCGTTTCCTGCTCGACCACGAGATCCTGCCGCGCCTCGACCTGCGCACGGGCGTGCCGATCGCGATTTCGACGATCGTCGGTTACGTGCTGGTCGTGACCGGTGCAGTGCTGGCGATGGCCGCGCTCGGCATCGACCTGACCAAGGTGACGCTGCTCGCCGGCGCGCTCGGCATCGGCGTCGGCCTCGGCTTGCAGAACGTCGTCAGCAACTTCGCTTCAGGCCTCATCCTGATGCTCGAACGTCCGATCAACGTCGGCGACCAGATCGACGTGGGCGGCATCGTCGGCGAAGTCAAGCGGATCGGCGTGCGCAGCTCGACGATCCGCACCGGGCAGGGCGCGGAAGTAATCGTTCCCAACGCCGACCTCGCGTCGAAGCAGGTGACCAACTGGACGCTGTCCGACCGCGCGCGCCGCTACGAGATCGACGTTGGCGTGGCCTACGGCAGCGATCCCGAGCGAATCCTGCGCCTGCTCGAAGCCGCGGCGGCGGACGTGCCCGAAGTGCAGAGAGTGCCGCCGCCGCGAGTGCTCTTCACCGGCTTCGGTGACAGCTCGCTCGACTTCCGCCTCTTGGCGTGGGTCGAGAGCATCGATGTCGGGCTGCAGGCGCAGAACAGCCTGCGGATGGCGGTCCTGCGAAGACTCGCCGAGGCGGGCATCGAGATTCCGTTCCCGCAGCGGGACGTGCACATTCGTTACGCGCCGGCGGACGTGACTGCCGCCGTCCGCGCGCAGTAACATTTGGATTCAGCGAACGTCGTTCGCCCGCCTGAAGGGGTTCATCATGCAAGTCGTCGAGCTCAAGGAAATCGCCGCCGCCACGGAGCAAGCGATTGCTTCCGATGTGGCGAAATGGGTGCAGGATTTTTGCGAAAGGACCGGCCTGCGGATGGAAGGCGTCGAGATCAAGCTTTTCGAGGACGCCACAGTGGATTCCGTCATTCCAGAATACCGGGCGACGGCCCAGTTGCGGATCCGCTTGTGGTGATTGACGGCCCCCACTCGATGCCCGCCCCGGATCTCATTGCAATCACGCATTGCACGTGACTGATTCGGCACGAGTTTCTGGTCGGGGTGAGAGGATTTGAACCTCCGACATCTTGCTCCCAAAGCAAGCGCGCTACCGGGCTGCGCTACACCCCGAACGGTTGATTATGCCATCCCCGCCCTCATGGCAGCAAAGAACGGCGTCGCGCGTCTAGCGGGCGTGCGCTTCAAATCCCGCGCCGACGATCGCCTCGACAATCGCCGCGGGCTCGACGGACGCGGCATCGAACTCGACGGTCGCCGCCTTATTTTCCAGCGACACGTCGACGCGCTTGACGCCCGGCACGCGCGCGACCGCGCCGGTGACGCTCTTGACGCAGCCTTCACAATGCATGCCGTCGACGGCGAATTCGCGGGTTTGCGTGCTCATCGGATTTCCTCTTTCATCGGATACGAGCTCGGCATCTTCGCCGTCTGCAGCGTCGCCGGTTCCGCATGTTCGCGCCGCGGCGGCGCAGTCACCGCTGCGGCTCGTGGCGGACGCCAGCGTTTCAGCAGCAGTGCGTTCGACACGACCGACACCGAGCTCGCCGCCATTGCCGCACCGGCGATCACCGGAGACAGCAAGCCGAGCGCGGCAAGCGGGATCCCGATCACGTTGTAGACGAACGCAAAGAATAGGTTCTGCCGGATCTTGGAAAGCGTCGCGCGCGACAGGTCGATCGCCGCGGCGACCGCCGCGAGGTCGTTGCGCAAGAGCGTGAGATCGGCGGCGGACAGCGCGCTGCCCGCGCCCGCGCCCATCGCGAACGAGACATCGGCCTGCGCGAGGGCCGGCGCATCGTTGACGCCATCGCCGACCATGCCGACGACTTTGCCTTCCTTTTGCATCGCCACGATCAGCGCGCGCTTGTCCTCGGGCAACTGTTCGGCGCGCCAGTTGCCGATGCCGGCGGCCTTCGCCACCGTCGACGCCGGGGCCGGATGATCGCCGGTCAGCATCGTGACCGCGACACCGGTTGCGGCGAGCGCCGCGACCGCGGCGGCGGCGTTCGGCCGCAGTGCGTCGGTAAGCGTGATCCAGCCGACGAGACGTTCGCCCTCGGCAACGCCGACGATCGTCTGGCCTTCCGCCTGTGCCTCGGCGAAATCCGCGCCTTCGATGGCGATGCCGGCTTGCGCAAGGAATGCGGGCGCGCCCAGGCGGATCGTCTGCGCGCCGTTTTCGCCGCTGACGCCGCGTCCGGCATGGAGGCGGACGTTGGTCACCGGCAGCGGCCTTTGCTCGAGCTGCGCGCCGCGTTCGACGATCGCGCGGGCGAGCGGATGCGTTGCCCCTTGTTCGAGCGACATCGCGAGCAGCAGCAGCTCGCGCGTCGTGAACCCCCGGGCCGGACGCACGCCGGCAACGCTCGGGACCCCCGTGGTCAGCGTGCCGGTCTTGTCGATGACCAGCGTATCGATCTTTTCTGCGCGCTCCAGCGCCGCTGCGTTCTTGATCAGGATCCCCGCCTGCGCGCCGCGGCCTACGCCGACCATCAACGCCGTCGGCGTCGCGAGCCCGAGCGCGCACGGACAGGCGATCACCAGCACGGCGGTCGCGCGCATCAGCGCAGCGGCCCAGTCGCCAAGCCAATAACCGTTCGCGACCAGCGTGATGGTCGCGATCACGAGCACTGCCGGCACGAAGCGCGCGGAGACGGCGTCGGCGAGCCGCTGCACCGGCGCTTTCGATCCCTGCGCAGCGGCGACCTGCCGGACGATCCCGGCGAGCAGCGTCGCCTGCCCGACCGCCGTCGCCTTGCAACGCAACGGCCCGGTCTCGTTGACCGTACCCGCGAGCACTGGATCGCCGGGCGCCTTCGCGATCGGTTGGCTCTCGCCCGTCAGCATCGCTTCGTTGACCGCCGATTCGCCGGTCAGCACGTGCCCGTCCACGGGAATGCTGCCGCCGGCGCGCACCACGAAGATGTCGCCGACATGCACCGCGGCGAGCGGCACTTCGTGCACCTCATCGTCGCGCTCGCGCAACACCGTCGCCGGCTGAAGCTTCAGCAGATGCCGGATCGCATTGGCGGTTTTCGCCTTCGCGCGTCCTTCGAGCAGCTTGCCGAGCAGCACCAGCGTGATGACGACGGTCGACGCCTCGAAATACACGTGCTGGCCGGAAATCGGCAGCAGCCAGACGGCGAGGCTGAACACATACGCGGCCGTCGTGCCGAGCGCGACCAGCACGTCCATGTTCGCGGCGCCGCCGCGCAACGCGTTCCATGCCCCGCGATAGAAGCGGAAGCCCGCCCAGAACTGTACGGGCGTCGCAAGCGCGAATTGCAGCCACACGGGCATTTCGATCTCGTGCCGACCGGTGACCATGAACACCATCTGCGCGACGAGCGGCGCGGTGAGCAGCGCAGCGAGCGCGAACGTCGACAGGTCACGGCGATAGCGGCGGGCTTCCTTGCGCGCCTCGTGCTCCGGCTGCGTGAACGGATCGACAGCCGGCGCGGCATCGTAGCCGGCCTTGCGCACGAGCGCGATCAGCGATTGCGGCGTCGCCTTGCCCGCGTCGAACTCGACCCGCGCCGTCTCGGTGGCGAAATTGACGGCCGCGCGCACGCCGTCGGCGCGGTTCAGCACCTTCTCGATCCGCGCCGCGCACGCAGCGCAGGTCATTCCGGTGAGCTGGAGCTCGATCGTCTGGTCAGTCATTGGCGAGAACTTTTGCGCGGCCGCAATTTCGGCCGCGCAGGTCCATCCCTATCTCCGACCGATTCTACGCCGCGCAAGGGGAGCGGCGGTTGATCTGGGTTAACCCGGCAGAGTCCGGGGGAGCGCCGGCTCAGAATGGAATGCGACCGATGAGCACGTCCTTGAACATCGCCCAGTCGCCGATCAGGCTGTAGAGGGGGTAGCTGAATGTCGCGGGGCGGTTGTGCTCGAAAAAATAATGGCCGATCCAGGCGAAGCCGTAGCCTGCGATCGGTGCCGCCGCCAGCCACCACGGGTTGCCGGTCGTGACGGCGGCGAGAATGCATCCCAGCACCAGGGCGGTGCCCGTGAAATGCAGCCGCCGGCACGTGCGGTCCGCGTGCTCCGAGAGATAGAACGGATAGAACTCGCGGAAGGATGGGTAGCGCTTGTCCATCGTCACGCAAAAAACGCGTCGACGACGGCGACGGCGTGATCGACATCCTCGCTCGACACGTCGAGGTGCGTCACCCATCGCTGCTGCTGCGTCCCGGTGATCTGAACGCCCGCAGCCGCGAGATGGGCGGCGAAGCTGTCGGCCAGATCATCGCGTACACCCACGAAGATCATGTTGGTTTGCGGCGTCGAGACCGTGAGCGCCGGATGCTTCGCGAGCCCCGCCGCCAGGCGTGCAGCATTGGCGTGATCGTCGGCGAGCCGCGCAACGTGATGCGCGACCGCGTGGCGCCCCGCCGCGGCGAGAATTCCCGCCTGCCGCATCCCGCCGCCCAGCATCTTGCGCCAGCGCCGCGCCGCCTTGATGAAAGCGCTGCTGCCGCAGAGGACCGAGCCGACCGGCGCGCCGAGGCCTTTCGAGAGACAAACGGAAACGGAATCGAAGCCTTCCGCGATCACACGCGGCTCGACGCCGTGCTTCACCGCGGCGTTCCACAACCGCGCGCCGTCGAGATGCATCGCAAGGTGGCGGCGATCGGCGAGCTCGCGCACCGCGGCGGTGTAGCCTTTCGGGAGCACGCGGCCGCCGATCGTGTTCTCGAGTGCGATCAGACGCGTCCTTGCGAAATGCGCGTCGTCGGGCTTGATCGCCGCCTCGATGTCGTCGAGCGGCAACGTGCCGTCGGCCGCGTTGGCGATGGGTTGCGGCTGCACGCTCCCCAGCACGGCAGCGCCGCCGGCCTCGTAGCGGTAGGTGTGCGCTTGCTGGCCGACGATGTATTCGTCGCCGCGCGCGCAATGCGTCATCACGCCGACGAGATTCGACTGCGTGCCCGACGGCACGAAGAGCGCCGCCTCGAAGCCCAGCAGCGCCGCGACTTCGGCTTCGAGCGCGTTGACCGAAGGGTCGTCGCCAAACACGTCGTCGCCGACGGGCGCCGCAGCCATCGCCGCGCGCATCGCCGCGGTCGGCCGCGTCACCGTGTCGCTGCGGAAATCCATTGCCATGCAGAAGTCGGAGGTCAACTCTCCGTTTTCAACTGTGGAAACAGGATCACGTCGCGAATGCTCGGCGCGTCGGTCAGGAGCATCACCAGCCGATCGATGCCGATGCCCTCGCCCGCCGTGGGCGGCAGCCCGTATTCCATCGCGCGCAGGTAATCGGCATCGTAATACATCGCCTCCTCGTCGCCGGCTTCGCGCGCCTGCGCCTGCGCCCGGAAACGCGCCGCCTGGTCCTCGGGATCGTTCAGTTCGGAGAAGCCGTTGGCGAACTCGCGGCCCGTGATGAACAGCTCGAAGCGATCGGTCACCGCGGGATTCGCGTCGTTGGCGCGCGCAAGCGGGCTCACGTCGGTCGGATGCGCGACGATGAACGTCGGCTGCACGAGCTTGTCCTCGGTCGTCGCCTCGAAGAGCTTCAGCTGCAGGATGCCCACGCCGTCGGTCGGATACACCTCGACGTCGAAGGGTGCCAGCGCCACGCGCAGGTATTCTGGCTTCGCGAGCTCCGCGAGCGGATACTGAGGATGGTACTTGTGGATCGCCTCGGCCATCGTCAGCCGGTCGTACGTCGCACCCAGATCGATCGTCGCGCCCTGGTAGGTGATCGTCGTCGTCCCGCAAACCTTCTGTGCGACCTCGCGAAAGAGCGTTTCGGTCAGGTCCATCAGATAGCGATAATCCTGATACGCCTCGTAGAACTCGAGCATCGTGAACTCGGGATTGTGCCGCGTCGAGATGCCTTCGTTGCGAAAATTGCGGTTGATCTCGAACACTTTCTCGAGCCCGCCGATGACGAGCTTTTTGAGATAGAGCTCCGGCGCGATGCGCAGGTAGAGCTCCATGTCGAGTGCGTTGTGGTGCGTGACGAACGGTCGCGCCGCCGCGCCGCCGGGGATCGGGTGCATCATCGGCGTCTCGACTTCGAGATAGCCGCGGGCCACGAAGAACTCGCGTATCCCCTGGACGATCTGCGAGCGCGCGATGAACGTGCGGCGCGTGGCGGGGTTCGTGATCAGGTCGACGTAGCGCTGCCGATACTTCTGCTCCTGATCGGCAAGACCGTGAAACTTCTCGGGAAGGGGCCGCAGCGCCTTCGCGAGCAGCCGGATCGACGACACCTTGATCGACAGCTCGCCGGTCTTGGTCTTGAAGACCTGCCCCGTCGCACCGACGAGATCGCCCAGGTCCCAGTGCTTGAACGCGTCGTGGCCTTCGGCGCCGACGGCGTCCGTGGTGACGTAGAGCTGGATGCGGCCGCTCATGTCCTGGATCGTCGCGAAGCTCGCCTTGCCCATCACGCGCTTCAGCATCATCCGGCCCGCGACGGTTACCGTCGCGTGCAGCGGCTCGAGCTCTTCGTTGGCTTTCGCGCCGTAGCGCGCATGCACGTCGGCAGCGAGCGCGTCGCGGCGGAAATCGTTGGGGAACGCCTGGCCCCGGGTGCGCAGCGCGGCGAGCTTGGCCCGACGCTCGGCGATGATCTGGTTGTCATCCGCGGGGGGCGGGACCAGAGCGGAGCGCGCCTTATCGTTGTTGTCGCTCATCGTCACACTCCCTGCTTCAGGCTCGCGGCGATGAAGTCGTCGAGGTCGCCGTCGAGGATCGCCTGCGTATTGCCGACTTCGTACCCGGTGCGCAGGTCCTTGATCCGCGACTGGTCGAGCACGTAGCTCCTGATCTGGTGGCCCCAGCCGATGTCGGTCTTGCTGTCCTCGAGCTTCTGCTGCTCTTCCTGTCGCTTGCGCAGCTCGAACTCGTAGAGGCGCGATTTGAGCATCGCCATCGCCTCGGCGCGGTTGCGATGCTGCGAGCGGTCGTTCTGGCACTGGACGACGATGTTGGTCGGCAGGTGCGTGATGCGCACCGCGGAATCGGTCTTGTTGATGTGCTGGCCGCCGGCGCCCGACGCGCGGAACGTGTCGATGCGCAGGTCCGCCGGATTGATCTCGACCTCGATCGAGTCGTCGACCTCGGGATAGACGAATACGCTCGCGAACGACGTGTGCCGCCGCGCATTGGAATCGAATGGACTCTTGCGCACCAGCCGATGCACGCCGACCTCGGTGCGCAGATAGCCGTACGCATAATCGCCTTCGACCTTGAACGATGCGCTCTTGATGCCGGCGACTTCGCCCGGCGTTTCCTCGAGCAGCTCGGTGCGGTAGCCCTTGCGCTCGCAGTAACGGAGGTACATCCGCAGCAGCATCGCCGCCCAGTCCTGCGCCTCGGTGCCGCCGGAGCCGGCCTGGATATCGATGAAACAGTTGGCGGGGTCCAGCGGGTTCGAAAACATCCGCCGGAATTCCATGTCCGACACGCCTTTTTCAAGGCCCGCGACATCGGCGGCGACTGCGGTGAGCGTCGCGTCGTCGGCGTCCTCGCGCGCAAGGACGAAAAGCTCGCTGCTGTCCTTGATGCCGGTGTTGAGCCTGGTCAGCGCGCCAACCACGCCTTCGAGCGCCTTTCTCTCCTTGCCGAGCTCCTGTGCGCGCTTCTGATCGTCCCAGATCTTCGGGTCTTCGAGCTCGCGCGTGACTTCCTCGAGCCGCACGGACTTCACATCGAAGTCAAAGATACCTCCGAAGGTCGGCGGTTCGCTCCTTGAGCCCCGCGAGCGTGGCGGCGATCTGATTGACTTGCTCGGCTTCCATGGCACAAATCCTCGATGGCGATGTCGAATTATAGCTTGCGCGCGCATGCCCTTGGACCGTTAAGGGTCTTCGGTTCGCCCGGACTTGGGTCGCTGCGCGGGTTCGCCTATCATGATTGCTTGCCGCGGCGCCTCTTTCCGTCAGGCGCCCGTCTTTCACGGAGTCTGCAATGCCTACCCTTCTCGTCAACCAGCATCGCGTCGAAGTCGGCTCCAACGTTGCCGCCGATACGCCGCTCCTGTGGATCCTGCGCGACAACCTCAACCTGACCGGCACCAAGTATGGTTGCGGAATGGCACTCTGCGGCGCCTGCACCGTGCACATCGACGGCCAGCCGACGCGCTCGTGTCAGACGCCGTTGTCGTCGATCAAACCGGGTGCGCAGATCACGACGATCGAGGGCCTGAAGACGAAGGAGGCGCACGCCGTGCAGGCCGCGTGGGAGAAGCTCGACGTTCCCCAGTGCGGGTACTGCCAGTCGGGGCAAGTGATGTCGGCAGCGGCGCTGCTCGCGCAGAACAAGAAACCGACCGATGCCGATATCGACGCCGCGATGGCCGGCAATCTATGCCGCTGCGCGACATACGTCCGCATCCGTGCCGCGATCCACGAAGCGGCGCAGAACCTCGCCTGAAGCGGAGACTCGAGATGAACCCGATGCGCATGCGCCCCCCTATGTCGGCCCAGGCGGTTCCGATGGATCGCCGCGTGTTCCTCAAGGCGACCGCGGCCGCCGGCGCCGGATTGACCCTCGGTATCTGGGCCGGTCCGGGTCCCGCGCAGGCGTCCGGGCCCGGCAAGACCGTCGGCAGCGTCGCTGCCGGCGGGTTCGAGCCGAACGCTTTCCTGACCATCGGCCACGACAACGTCGTCACCGTCGTCGTCAAGCACCTCGAAATGGGCCAGGGCACCTACACCGGTCTGCCGACGCTCGTTGCCGAAGAGCTCGATGCGTCCTGGTCGCAGGTTCGCGCGACCGGCGCACCCGCCGATGCGAAGCTCTACAGCAACCTGTTCTGGGGCGGCGCGCAAGGCACCGGCGGCTCGACGGCGATGGCCAACTCGTTCGAGCAATACCGGCAGGCCGGAGCCGCCGCACGCGCAATGCTGGTCTCGGCGGCTGCGAAGCAGTGGAGTGTTCCCGCGGATTCGATCCAGGTGAGGAACGGTGTCGTATTCCATGCGAACGGAAAGAAGGCGACGTTTGGTAAACTCGCTGCGGCGGCGGCAAGAGAGCCCGTCCCGGAGAAAGTGACGCTCAAGGATCCGAAGGAATTCGTCTACATCGGCAAGCACGTACCGCGCACCGACGCGAAGGCCAAGTCGAATGGCATCGCAACCTTTACGCAGGACGTCAAGCTCCCCGGAATGCTGACCGCCGTCGTTGCGCATCCGCCGCGCTTCGGCGCCAAAGTGAAGAGTTTCGAACGAAAGGACGCCTCCGCAGTGCCGGGCGTGCGCCACGTCGTCGCGGTTCCCAACGGGGTTGCCGTCGTCGCGACGAGCTTCTGGGCGGCGAAAAAAGGCCGCGATGCGTTGAAGATCGAATGGGACGACGCGACCGGCCTAAAGCAGTCGTCGGCCGACATCCTCGCCGAGTACAGGAAGCTTGCCGCGACACCGGGCACCGTGGCGCGCAACGACGGGGATGCGGCGAAGGCGATCGACGGCGCCGCGAAGAAGCTCGAAGCGACCTACGAGTTTCCGTACCTGGCGCATGCGGCGATGGAGCCGATGAACTGCGTGGTCAAGCTCGATCCGACGAAGTGCGAAGTCTGGAACGGCGAACAGTTCCAGACGGGCGACCAGTTCGCGGTGGCGCGGATCACGGGACTCAAGCCCGAGCAGGTGAAGCTCAACATGCTCTACGCAGGCGGCAGCTTCGGGCGCCGCGCGAATCCCGCCGGTGATTACGTCGTCGAGGCGGCGGCGATCGCAAAGGCGCTCGCCGCGCCGGGCAAGCCCGGTGTTCCGGTCAAGCTCGTCTGGACGCGCGAGGACGACATGAAGGGCGGGTATTACCGTCCAGTGTACGTGCACACGCTGAAGGCGGGGCTCGATGCGTCGGGCAACGTCGTCGGCTGGCAGCAGCGGATCGTCGGACAGTCGATTCTCGCCGGCACGCCATTCGAAAGGATGATGGTCAAGGACGGCATCGACGCGACCAGCGTGGAAGGCGCGTCGACGCTGCCGTACGCGATTCCGAATCTCCAGGTCGACCTGCATTCGACGTCGGTCGGGGTTCCGGTGTTGTGGTGGCGCTCGGTGGGCTCGACGCACACCGCGTATTCGACCGAAACTTTCATCGACGAACTCGCGACTGCCGCCGGCAAGGATCCGGTCGCATTTCGCCGGGCAATGCTCGCGCAGCATCCGAGGCATCTGGCGGCGCTCGAGCTGGTCGCTCACAAGTCCGGCTGGGGCTCGCCGCTCGCGCCGGGAAAGGCCGGGGAAAAGCGCGGCCGCGGCATCGCGCTCCATGAGTCGTTCAACAGCGTCGTCGCGCAGGTGGCGGAAATCACCGTCGGCAAGGACAACCAGTTCAAGGTCGACCGCGTCGTGTGTGCCGTCGACTGCGGCATCGCCGTCAACCCGGACGTCATCCGCGCCCAGATGGAAGGCGGCATCGGGTTCGGACTGTCTGCGGCGCTCTACGGCGCGATCACGCTCAAGGATGGCGCGGTCGAGCAGTCGAACTTCCACGATTACCCGGTGCTGCGGATCAACGAGATGCCGGCCATCGATGTGCACATCGTCGCGTCGACCGACAAGCCAACGGGCGTCGGCGAACCGGCCGTACCCGTGATCGCGCCGGCGGTCGCCAACGCCCTCGCAGCGGCGACCGGCCAGCGGATCCGCAACCTGCCACTGAAGCTCGCTTAAGCTGTCCAATGCCGGACGGCGACGGTTCCGCGGCGCAGGCCGCCGGTGCACGCGCCCCGGCGACGGTTTCGCCGTGGGCGATTGCGGCGCTGTCGTTCGCCGCGTTCGCGAGCTCCGCGTCGATTCGCGTGTGCGACGCGCTGCTGCCGCGCCTCGATGCCGACTTCGGCGTCGGGCTTGGCACCGCGGCCCAGGTCGTCACCGCGTTCGCGATCGCCTACGGGCTGCTGCAGGCATTCTACGGGCCGCTGGGCGACCACTTCGGCAAGTACCGCGTGATCGCGTGGGCCTGCGGTGCTTCGGTCTTCACCGCGCTGGGCTGCGCGCTCGCACCCGGATTCGGCACGCTCGTCATCGCCCGCTTTTTCGCCGGCGCCACGGCCGCGGCGGTGATCCCGCTGTCGATGGCGTGGATCGGCGACGCGGTTCCGTACGAGCACCGCCAGCCGGTGCTCGCGCGCTTCCTCACCGGCCAGATCATCGGCTTCGCGACCGGACCGCTTGCCGGCGGGTTTGCCGCCGATCATCTCGACTGGCGCGCGCCCTTCGTCGCGCTGGCGATCTGGTTCGCGCTGTCGTGCGCGATGCTGCTGCGCGTGGACCGCCGGCAAGCGCGGATTTCGGTCGCGCCAGCGAGCGAGCCCGCTCGGGGCGTCGTGAGAGCGCTGTTCGCGGCGTTTGCGTACGTACTGCGAGAGCGCTGGTCGCGCGTGGTCCTCGGCACCGTGTTCCTCGAAGGCGCGGCGCTGTTCGGACCGTTCGCGTTCCTTGCCACGCACCTGCACCGCACGCTCGGGCTCTCGCTCTCAGCCGCGGGCGGGACGCTGATGCTGTATGGGGCGGGCGGCCTCACGTTCGCCGCGTTCTCGCGCTCGTTGGTCCGCCGGCTCGGCGAACCGTGGCTCGCCGCGACGGGTGGCGGTGCGCTGTGCGTCGCGTTCCTGATGCTGGGCCTCGGCACGACGTGGGCGGTCGCGCTGGTCGGCGCGTTCCTCGCCGGACTGGGCTTCTACATGATCCACAACACGTTGCAGACCAATGCGACACAGATGGCGCCCGAGCGGCGCGGCGCATCGCTCGCGCTGTTTGCGTCGTGCCTCTTTGTCGGGCAGTCCGTCGGCGTGGCAGGCGCCAGCATCGTCGTCGAGCGCAGCGGGACGACGCCGATCATCGTTGGCGGCGGTGTCGCGCTGCTTGTCATCGCCGCAGTATTCGGGCGCAGAATCGCGACGCACCGACCTCGTTAGATGCATCCATGCATACTCCCGCCGATTTCGTTCCGTCGCACGTGATGCCGCAGCCGCTTGCGGCAGGCGCGCTGGCGTTCGCGTACCGCGACACTAAACTGCTCGTGGCCGGCGAAGACGAGACGCCGACGCTGCCGACGGTGGCGACGCTTGCGAGCGCCGGCGTATCCGGCGCGATGCACTACCTGGGCGAGCTCGCGGGGGCGTCGTGCGTCGCCGTGGCGCTCGCCGATGATGCGCCCGAGCTCCCCGGCCATCGCTATGCCGCCTTGCGATCGCTTTTTTTCAAGCTGCCCGAATCGCTGCTGGCGCTCGCGGCGCGCGCGTTCCAGATCGCCGACTGGGACCGCAGCCACCGCTATTGCGGCCGCTGCGGCACGCCGACCCGCGACAAGGACGGCGAACGGGCGAAGGAGTGCCCCGCATGCGGGCTCGTCGCCTATCCGCGCGTGTCGCCGGCGATGATGGTGCTCGTCACCCGCGGGCGCGAGCTGCTGCTCGCGCGGGCGCACCGCTTCCCCGGCGCGATGTACAGCGCGCTCGCCGGCTTCGTCGAACCCGGCGAAACCATCGAGGATTGCATTCGCCGTGAAGTGCGCGAGGAAGTCGGGATCGATGTCGACGGCATCACCTATTTTGCGAGCCAGTCGTGGGCGTTCCCGCATTCGCTGATGATCGCCTACACCGCCCTGTACGCGGGCGGCGAGCTCAACCCGGATCGCACGGAGATTGCCGACGCCCGGTGGTTCGCGCTCGACGCGCTGCCGGCGCTGCCCTCGCCGGTGTCGATCGCGCGGCGGTTGATCGACGCAACGGTCGCGCGGCTCGCCGGAAACGCCGTGCGATCCTGATAGAATTGCGCGCCGTGTTCCAACGCCGCTCCTTTCGTCCCGCCGCTCCATCGATGTCGCGCTCCGTTGTCTTGCTCGCGACCGTCATCCTCTCGATCGTCGGCGCGACCGGCCGCGCCCAGGATGGCCGGGACCTCACCGAGGAAGCGCGCAAGCAATACGTGCAGGGGTTAAAGGAGGCCGCAACTCTCGTCAAAGACAAGCAATACGAGACCGCCCTCGCGAAGCTCGACGTGTTGCTCACGCAGCGGCCGCGCGAGCCGCAGGCGCGATTCCTGAAGGGCGTCGTACAGACCGAGGAAGGCCACACCGACGCCGCCGTCGCGACGTTCATGAGCCTGACCGAAGATTACCCGGAGCTGCCAGAGCCCTGGAACAATCTCGCAGTGCTCCACGCGCAGAAGGGCGAATACGAAAGTGCGCGGGTGGCGCTCGAGACCGCCGTCAAGTCGGCCCCCGACTGGGGCGTCGCGCACGAGAATCTCGGCGACGTCTACGCGCGGCTCGCCGCCGCGGAGTACGATCGGGCGGCGAAGCTCGACAAGGGCAACAAGACGGCGGCAGCGAAACTCGTGCTCGCCCGCGAATTGCTCGCCCCAAACAAATAGGAAATCCAACCACCGAGGAGTGTTCGATGTTGCGACGTACCGTTCTGATTGCCGCCGCTGCGCTGTGCGCAGCCCTTGCTCTTCCCGCCTTCGCCGCCGCCAACCCCCGCGTCGAGTTCGACACGACGGCGGGCAAGATTACCGTCGAACTCTATCCCGATGCCGCGCCCGCGACCGTCGCCAACTTCCTCGATTACGTGAAGGCGAAGCATTTCGACGGCACGCAGTTCCATCGGGTGATCGCCGGTTTCATGATCCAGGGCGGCGGCTTCACCGCCGACTTCAAGCAAAAGCCGACGCGGCCGCCGATCGTCAACGAGGCTGAACAGTCGAGCAAGGCGGGCCTCCAGAACGTTCCCGGGACGATCGCGATGGCGCGCACGTCGGATCCGAACTCGGCGACGGCGCAGTTCTTCATCAACGTCGCCGACAACAAGTCGCTGAATTTCCGTTCGCCGGATCCGGGCGGCATCGGCTACACCGTTTTCGGCAAGGTCGTCTCCGGGATGGACGTCGTTGACAAGATCGCGAAGGCGCCCACCGGCAGCGGCGGCCCGTTCCCGAAGGACGTTCCGGTCGACAAGGTCATCATCACCAAGGCCGTCATCGTCGACGCCAAATAGGAAAACGCCATGGTCATCCTGCACACCAACCACGGCGACATCACGCTCGAGCTCGATGCCGACAACGCGCCGAAGACCGTCGCCAACTTTCTCCAGTACGTCCGCGACGGCCATTACGACAACACGATCTTCCACCGCGTGATCGACGGCTTCATGATCCAGGGGGGCGGCATGGAGCCGGGGATGAAGCAGAAGCCCACGCGGGCGACGATCGCCAACGAAGCCACCAACGGAGTCAAGAACCGGAAATACACGGTCGCGATGGCGCGCACGTCCGAGCCCCATTCGGCGTCGTCGCAGTTCTTCATCAACGTCGCCGACAACGACTTTCTCGACTACAAGGGGCCGAGCCCGCAAGGCTGGGGCTACTGCGTTTTCGGCAAAGTCGTTGCAGGGCAGGACGTCGTCGACAAGATAAAGGAGGTGGCGACCGGCAACAGCGGCTCTCACCAGAACGTGCCGCGCGAGGATGTCGTGATCGAGCGCGCCGAGGAAACCGCGTAACGGTTCTGCCGGCCGTCGGGTCATGCGGCCCGAACGACGAGCGCGCTACGCCGGCGATCCGCACCGATCCCGATGAAGCCGACGCTCTTCCTGTCCGACCTGCACCTTGCGCCGGAACGTCCGGCGCTCGTGGCGGCGTTCCGCGCGTTCTGTGCGGGCCCGGCAATGAGCGCCGCCGGCGTCTACGTGCTGGGCGACCTGTTCGACGCGTGGATCGGCGACGATCAGCTCGCCGAGCCGCTCGCCGCGGAAGTTGCCGCGATTCTCGCGGAACTCACTCGGGCCGGCGTGCCGATCGGTGTCATTGCCGGCAATCGCGACTTCCTGCTGGGTGAGCGCTTCGCGCGGACGTCGGGGGTGACGCTCCTTCCCGAGCAGATCGTCGTCAACGTCGCGGGGACGCCGACGCTGCTGCTCCACGGCGACGAGCTCTGCACAGCCGACATCGGCTATCAGCGCTTCCGGCGCGTCGCGCGTGACCTGCGCTGGCAGCGGCGCTTCCTCGCGCTTCCGTATGCGTGGCGCCGCAGCATCGCGCGGTGGCTGCGCGGCAGGAGCCGCATGGCGACGGCGGGCAAGCCCGAGAAGATCATGGACGTCGAGCCAAAGGCCGTCGATGCAGCGTTTCGGGTCGCGAACGTCAGCCGAATCATCCACGGCCACACCCATCGTCCGGCGCGCCACCACCTCGTCGTCGACAACCGCGAATGCGAGCGGTGGGTCCTCGCCGACTGGTACGACCAGGGCAGCTTCGTCGAATTCGACGCCGCCGGCGGGCGGCGACACGACATCCCCGTGCCCGCGGGTTGATCTTTCACCCATCGTCGTTCGAGGAATGCCGGTTTTCCTGACGCCCGAATGGTGGTCGGCACTGGCGGCGATCGTCGTGATCGACATCGTGCTCGCTGGCGACAACGCGATCGTCATCGGGCTCGCCGCGCGCAACGTCCCTGCGCATCTCCGGAGCCGCGTCATCCTGTGGGGCACTGCGGGTGCCATCGGCGTGCGCGTCGCGCTCACCAGCGTCGTCGTCTGGCTGCTGCGAATTCCGGGATTTCTTGTCGTGGGCGGCCTCGCCCTCGTCTGGATCGGCTGGAGGCTGACCCGAGGTGGGTCTGGCGCGCACGCGATCAAGGCGGCGACGTCGGTGCGTGGTGCGATCCAGACGATCGTCGTTGCCGATGCGGTGATGGGCATCGACAACGTCCTTGCGATCGGTGGCGCGGCGCGGGGAAGTCTGCTATTGGTGCTGATCGGGCTTGCGATCTCGATCCCGATCGTCGTCTGGGGCTCGACGCTCGTCGTCCGCTGGGTCGATCGCTATCCGGCGATCCTCTGGGGCGGGGCCGCGGTGCTCGGCTGGACCGCGGCGAAAATGATCGCCAGCGAGCCGCTGATCGCGCCCTGGATCGCGGCGCATGCCGAAGCGCGGACGCTGCTCTACGCGCTCATCGTCGGAGGATTGGTGGCCGTCCCGCTCTGGCGGTCGCTGTCCCCGCGACAGCGCGCCCAAGGCTCGGTGTTGGTCGTGATGGTCGCGTGGCTTTCGCTATGGGGCTGGGTCGAAGACCGGATGGGCGCGCAATTCAACCTCTTCGACCGCTGGCGCTGGGACGACGAACTCGTCGAACTTGTGCGCTGGGTCGGCTGGATCCCGCTTTCGATCTGGGTGCACGGACGCTTCGCCGCGACGCAGCCACGCCAGCGATAGGCGGAGCATCACCCAAGTGCCTGCGCGAAATCCGCGATCAGGTCGTCGCGGTCCTCGATGCCGATGGAGATGCGGATCAGCGAGTCAGCGATGCCCATCGCGGCGCGGCGTTCGGGTCCCATCTCCCAGAAGATCGTGTGCGCGACCGGAATCGCGAGCGTCCGGTTGTCGCCCAGGTTCGACGACGAGACGACGATCTGCAGGCGGTTCAGGAAATCGAAGCAGTCGATGCCGCTCGCGAGCTCGAACGCAAGGAGCCCGCCGAAGCCGCGGAAGAGTTCCCGCGCGAGCGCATGTTGCGGATGCGCGGCGAGGCCCGGGTAGTGGACGGCGCCGACGGAAGGCTGCGCGGCGAGAAACGCCGCCACCGCCTGCGCGTTCGCGCACGTGCGCTCCATCCGCAAGGCCAGCGTTTCGGCGCCGACGGCGAGGTGATGCGCGTCGACGGCCGCGAGCGTCGCGCCGAAGTCGCGCAGGCCCTTCTTGCGCAGCTGCGTGATCCCCCACAGCGCGGGCTTCGCGGTCTTGTAGGTGTCGGCGATGCCGGCAAAGCGCGTCCAGTCGAAAAGCCCGGTGTCGGTGATGCTGCCGCCGAGCGCGTTGCCGTGCCCGCCGATGTACTTGGTGAGGGCGTTCACGACGAGACCGGCGCCGACGCTCTTCGGCCGGAACAGCGCCGGCGAGGTCATCGTATTGTCGACAATGTAGAGGATTCCGCGCGCAGCGCACGCCGCGCCGATGCGCGCGAGGTCGGCGACCTGCGTGCGCGGATTCGCGATCGTCTCGACGAACACGAACTTCGTCGCCGGCGTGATCGCCGCCTCGACGGCCGCGACGTCGGTGGCGTCGACGAAGCTCACCTCGATGCCATGCGCCGACAGCGTATTGAGCAGGCTCACCGTGTTGCCGAACAGGTATTGGCTCGCGACGACGTGGTCGCCGGCGCGCGTCAGCGCAAGGACGATTGCACCGATCGCGCCCATGCCGGTCGCAAACGAAACGGTCGCGATGCCGTCCTCCATCGCCGTCACCTTGGCTTCGAGCGCGGCGGCGGTCGGATTGCCTTGACGGCCGTACGCGTAGCCCTGCGCGCGCCCCTGGAAAACCGCAGCGAGATCGCGCGCGTCGCGATACCCGTAGGCAACCGACAGGTGCAACGGCTTGTGCAGCGCGCCGTGCTCGATGCCCGCAGCGCGGTCGGAGTGAAGGATCGCGGTGGTGAAGCCGCAAGGAGGCAAGGTCGTGTTCATGGCGGTTCCAAACGAAAAGCCCGTTCAACTTCCGCTGAACGGGCTTCGTGCGGCGATCGGGAGGGGTCTCCGACCGGTGCGCTTCGGGCCTCGCTTTAGCGGCATTTGTCATGCGCCCGCAAGGTCGGGTAGGGACAGCTCGTTGCCGAGCCATCCCCCCTAAGAACCGAGCATGCGAGTTTCCCAGCACTCGGCTCAAGCCTCGACTAAGCCTAGCAAGCTAGGCCGGCACTTATGACCACATCTTATCCAAAATGCACCTGCCTATGGCAATTCGGGTGCAGGAGAACCAAGTTCGATAGTTTGTCCGTTCCGCCCAACTGCTTGGGGTGGATGTGATGTGCATCGAATGCCTCGTCCATGGTGATCGGACGATCGCACACCGGGCATTTCCCGTCCTGGCTCAACCACAAGCGCAGAAGCCGCTTGCGCGGATTCAGCTTGTCGACCATTTTAAGCGTCGCTCGTGCTTCGAGCGCCGGCTCCCACTCGGGCAAGAAGGGATTGAGTTCCCCCTCCACCTTCTTGTGGACAATGATCTTGGTGTCGATTGCCTTGCACAGCTTTACGGCAATCTTCCTGCCATCCCTCACGGCAAAGTCATGAAACAGCCATTGGCGTGAACCTGTCGGTGCGAAGTAACGTCGCTTCAGCCACCGTAGTCCCTTCTTTGGATGCCTCCGCTTTGCCCAGCGCCAGAGCGCCTGCCATATGCAGTTATCCACGTACGAGTACGTCGTCTTGGCGTTGATCGTCTTGTGATACTCCGCCCAGCCCATGATGACCGGATTGAGCAGGCGTATCAGGTTGACGGTCTTCGCCGTTTTGTTTTCACGGATAATCCCCCGCACCTTGTCCAAGAAGTTCTTGATGTTGTTCTTGGCCGGTTTGATGATCAGCTTGCCCTTGTACTTGCGGACATTCTGACCCAGGAAATCAAGTCCGCTCGCGATATGCGTGATCTTCGTCTTCTCTGTTGCAAGACGCAGACCCCGTTCCGCCATGAATTCCTCTACCAGCGGCTTCACCTTCTGTTCCAGCAGCTCTTGCGAGCAGCCGGTTATGATGAAGTCATCGGCATACCGCACCAAGTTGACCTTGTTGCTGTTGCGTTTGCCGAAATGCTGCTTCAGCAACGCTTCCAGCCCGTCCAGGGTCATATTGGCCAAGGTCGGCGAAATTACGCCGCCCTGAGGTGTTCCGGCTTCCGTTTCATACCGCATTTGCGACTCCATATACCCGCACTTCAACCACTTCCGCAGCACCTCCCTATCCATGGGAATGTGATCGAGCAGCCACGGGTGGCTGATGTGGTCGAAACAGCCTTCGATATCCGCCTCCAAAATCCACACTGCACTCGTCCGCTGTGACAGTGCCGTACGGCACTGCTTGATCGCGTCCGCCGTGCAGCGGTAGGGTCGGAACCCATAGCTGTTCGGATCGGCAAGCGTTTCAGACACAGGCTCCAGCGCCAGAAGGTGGAGCGCTTGCATCGCGCGATCCTTCATCGTCGGAATTCCCAATGGCCTCAGCTTGCCGTTGGACTTCGGGATGTACACGCGCCTTAGCGGCAGCGGCCGATAGCCGCGTCGCTTCAACTGTGCAATCCCACGGGCCTTCAACGCAGGCGTAGACCATACAACCTTGTCCACGCCCGGCGTCTTGTGTCCGCGATTCTCGGTCACCCGTCTTACAGCGAGAGCCTTGCCGCAAAACGAGCGGGTCAGGAACCGTTGCAGGGCTTTCACCTTGCGCCAGTCCCGCTCCTTCGTTGCCTTGGCGATTCGTATCTGCAGGTTTCGCACATTCCTGTTCACCCTGGCCCAGTCGATGCCGTGCCATTCGATCAGGTCTGCCGAAGACGCAGATGCGGGTCTTTCGACAAGACATTTCTTGTCGTCGAACTGCATTCTCACTTGCTGTCTCCTTGAGAAATCCCAAGCAAGAAGACGCAAGTCTCCCCCTGCGGGGATCTTGCGTTTCCCGCAGGGGAGAATCATCGAAACTTCTACAGGCAAATCACCCGTAGAGACCACGTGGAAGTCGGCCCGCTTTCGCGTGGGGCAACGTTGAAGCCCCTATCCAGACCATTACAGCCCGGCGTTCGCTTTTTCCACGATCCTTTACCCGCACTCCCAACAGCTTCACTTACGATCCGCTTGCCCACGCGCGAACATCCAACGCGGGCGGAAATACGGGCTTACCCAGTTCCATGCCAGCAACACGAACAGCTTAGGTCCTGCCTCTCCACCGGTGGCGCTTTGTCGACGTGTCTCACTTCAGAAAGAGACAACCGACCACGTACCATTTTGGTTCGGGCGTGCTCCGTTGCTTTCGCCCGGCTTTGATAACGGTGTTTATCAGCAGTTCACTTGCGTTGACCGTACTGTCCAGCCTAACCCCTTGTCCGTTTGCAACGAACGAACGCATCCCGATCCCTCGCGAGACAGGAATATCTCCATGGATGAGGCATTCTCAGGGCGCTCCGCACGCAACCGTTGCCAGTCACGCACTGCCCATAGGCTACGGCTAGTCGAATAGCCGGTTCCCTTCCGCTCGGAATGGCATGAGCGGTGGAACAATTGCTGGAATGGCTTTCGCCACGCCATGCTTGGCCACAAAGGCCAAACTCTCAGAGGCTGCTGTTTTATAGCTCTAAGTCTACCGGTTGCCCGGAGGGAGAGGCAGCTTCCCCTAAAGCGGCGCGACCACTGGTCGCAGTCGGGTAGGGACAGCCCGTTGCTGAGCCATCCCCCCCTTAGAACCGAGCGTGCGAGTTTCCCCGCACTCGGCTCGAGCCTTTACCAAGCCTAGCGAGCTAGGCCGGCAATATTTCTACTGCCTTGGCGATTCGCACCTGCAGGTTCCGAACATCCCGTTCATCCGACCCGGTTGGTACCGTGCCATTCGAACAGGTCTGCCGAAGACGCAGATGCGAGTCGCACAACAAAGCATCTTGTCGTCGATCTGCATTCTCACTTGCTGTCTCCGTAAGAGAACCCCAGCAAGGAGACGCACCTCTCCCCCTGCGGGGATCAGTGCGTTTCCCGCAGGGAGATTCATCGAAACTCTACAGGCAAATTGCCGGTAGAGACCAGTTGGAAGTCGGCCCGCTTTCGCGTGGGGTGACGTTCAAACCCCTATCCGAACCATTACAGCCCGGCGTTCGCTTTCTCCACCATCCTTTACCCGCATTTCCATCGGCTTCTCTTGCGATCGGCTTGCCCACGCAATTAGTTTGTGGGCGGAAGTACGGGCTTACCCAGTTCCATGCCAACAACACGAACAGGTTAGGTCCTGCCTTTCCACCGGTGGCCTTTTTCGTCGACGTGTCCCAGTTCAGGAATGGGACATCCGGCCACGTACCATTTTGGTTCAGGCGTACTCCGTTGCTTCCGCCCGGCTTTGATAACGGTGTTTATCGGCAATTCACTTGCGTTGACCCTACTGTCCAGCCTAGCCCCTTGTCCGTTTGCAACGAACGAACGCATCACGGCCCTTCGCAGGATCGCGATATCTCCATCGATGAGGCGTTGTCTGGGCGCTTCGCACGCAACCGTTGCCAGTCACGCACTGCCCGTAGGCTACGACTAGTCGAGTAGTCGGTTCCGTCTCGCTCACGAGGAGCGATGGAACAATTGCTGGAATGGCTTTCGCCACACCATGTTTGGCCAGAAGGCCAAACGCTCTGAGGCTGCTGTTTTATAGCTCTAAGTCTACCGGTTGCCCGGAGGGAGAGGCAGCGTCCCCATACTGGTGCGACCCCTGGTCGCACCCTGAAGCTCAAATCGGCGCAAGGACCGATTATCCGGAACGCGCGACGAATGTCAAACGCCGGGACCCTACTTCAGCGGCTGCAGGCCCTCCAGCAGCGTCGGGATGAGCTCGCTCACCGTCGGGTGGATGTGCATCGCCCGCTGGATCACCGTACACGGCGCCCGCGCGTACATGACATCGAGCAGCGTGTGGATCACCTCGTCGCCCTCGATGCCTAGCAGCGCCGCGCCAAGGAAGCGCTTGCTGTCCGCGTCGACCAGCACCTTCATGAACCCTGCCGTCTCGCCGCGCTCCTTGGCCCGCCCCACCCGCGTCATCGGCATTGTCGCAACGAGCGCGTTGATGCCTTTGTCGCGCACCTCGCGCTCGGTCATTCCGGCGCGGCCGAGCGGCGGGTCGATGAAGAGCGCATAGGTGGGGACGCGGTCGGTCACCCGCCGCGTCTCGCCGTCGAGAACGTTTGCCGCGACGATTTCGTAATCGTTGTACGACGTATGCGTGAACGCGCCCCGACCATTGACGTCGCCCAGGGCCCAGATGCCCGCGACGCTCGTCTGCAACAGCTCGTCGACGACGATGTAGCCGCGCTTGTCGAGCGCGATTCCCGCACGCTCGCAATCCAGGTCGTCGGTGTTCGGCCGGCGACCCGTCGCGAGCAGCAGATGCGAGCCGACGATCTCGCGCGGCTCCTCCTCGCACTCGATGCCGACGGCGATGCCGTCGCCCTGGCGCCGGACCGCGAGACACTCGGCTTTGAGCCGGATCGTGATGCCCTCGGCTTCGAGGATGTCCTTGATCGCCGCCGACACCTCGGGGTCCTCGCGAGCGATCAGCGCCGGCATCATCTCGACGACGGTGACGTCACTGCCGAAGCGGCGATACATCTGCGCGAATTCGAGCCCGATGTAGCTGCCGCCCACAATGATGAGATGGCGCGGAAGGCTGTCGATCTCCATCATCGACACGTTGTCGAGATACGGGACGTCGGCGATGCCGGTGATCGCGGGGACGCTCGCGCGGCCGCCGACGTTGACGAAGATCTGCGGCGCTTCGAGCAGTCTTGCACCGACGCGCACCGCATGCTGGCCCTCGAAGCGCGCGTGTCCTTCGATGACGGTGACGCCCGGTGTCTCCTTGAGCCAATCGGCAACGCCATCGCGCGATTTCCGGACCACGGCGTCTTTTCGCGCCTTGACCGCTGCCATGTCGACGCGCACGCCGGGCGGCACGACGACGCCCCAGCCCCCGCCGGTGCGCGCGACGTGCGCCGCCCGCGCGCTCGCGATCAGCGTCTTGGTCGGGATGCAGCCGTTGTTGACGCACGTTCCGCCGACCAGCTTGCGCTCGACGATCGCGGTCTTGCGGCTGGCCTTGGCGAGCCTCACGGCGAGCGCGGGGCCTGCCTGCCCGGTGCCGATGACGATGGCGTCGTAGTTGTCGCTCATCGGATGCTCCTTCCGCAAAATGCGTCGCGAGACAAGATGCAGTCTACGCTGCCGCCATGCAACGCGGATCAGCGCGCGACCAATGCCTTGAGCGACTTGAGGCGCTCGCTGCCCGTCGTCTTTTCGCGCGCCGCCTCGTCTGCAGACAGCGGCGCCCCGGACCAGCGCAAATCCTCCTGCGCGAGTTCGGCCAGGAATCGGGACGGCTGGCACTCGACCGCTTCGCCCGCGCGCTTGCGCCGGCGGCAGTAGGACAGATGAAGGCTGCGCTGCGCCCGCGTGATCCCGACGTACAAGAGCCGCCGCTCCTCGTCGATGTTGCCGGCGGCGACGGCTTCGCGGTGCGGCAGCAGGCCCTCTTCCAGCCCGACGATGAAGACGTGCGGAAATTCGAGCCCCTTCGCCGCATGCAGCGTGGAGAGCCGGACCGCGTCCGGTTCGCGCCCTTCCTGTCCTTCGAGCATCGTCAGGAGCGCGATCGTTTGCGTGAGCTCGAGCAGGTTCTTCCGCTCAGCCTCGCCCTTGGCCGCGAGCCAGGCCAGAAAATCGCGGACGCTCTGCGAACGTGCCTCGGCCTGTTTCCGGTCGCATGACGCGGCGAGGAAATCGTCGTAGTCGATGCTGGCGAGAAGCTCGTCGAGAAGCCGTCCGGCAGGCTCGCGTTCCGCACGGTAACGGAGGCGGTTGATGAGCGACGTGAACGCGCCGAGGATTTCGCGCTGGCGCGCCGGAATCTCGGCCGCCGCCGCGTCGGCGAATGTGGCGGCAAAGAGGCTCACGTGGCGTGCGGCGCCGATCCGCGACAGCCGTTCGAGCGTCGTCGCGCCGATGCCGCGTTTGGGCGTCGTGACCGCGCGAATGAACGCCGGATCGTCGTCGTCGTTGGCGATCAGGCGCAAATAGGCGACGAGGTCCTTGATCTCGGCGCGCTCGAAATACGACTGGCCGCCCGAGATCTCGTAGGGGACGTTCTGTGCGCGCAGCGCCCGCTCGAACACCTTCGCCTGATGATTGCCGCGATAGAGGATCGCGTAGTCGCCATGGCGGCCGCGATGCTCGAAGCGGTGCGCGAGCAGCCGGCGCACCACGCTCTCGGCTTCCGCCTCGTCGTCGGCAGCCGGGGTCACGCGGATCGCATCGCCGTGGCCGTGCTCGCTCCACAGCTTCTTGTCGAAGAGCTTCGGGTTGTTGCCGATCAGCGCGTTGGCCGAACGGAGGATGCGCACGGTCGACCGGTAGTTCTGCTCGAGCTTGATCACCTTGAGCGCGGGATAATCCTTGGGCAGCTCGCCGAGGTTCGCAGACGACGCGCCGCGCCAGCCGTAGATCGCCTGATCGTCGTCGCCGACTGCCGTGAACGCGGCCCGCTCACCGGTGAGCAGCCGAAGCAACCGATACTGCGCCGGATTGGTGTCCTGGTATTCGTCGATCAGCAGATGGGCGCAGCGCGCCTGCCAGCGGGCCCTCGCGTCGTCGTTCGCCGCAAGGAGCGCGATCGGCAGCGCGATCAGGTCGTCGAAATCCACCGCCTGATACGCGCGGAGCGTTTCGTCGTAATGCTGGTAGGCGCGCGCCGCGGCAGTCTCGTCCTTGTTGCGCGCGGAGGTCAAAGCGGTCGCCGGCGAAACCAATGCGTTCTTCCACTGGCTGATCGTCCGCTGCGCCGCGCGCGCACGGGCGCGATCGGTCGTCGCGACGAGCTCAGCGACGATCGGCTCGAGGTCGTCCGGGTCGAAGATCGAGAACCGCGGCGAAAGACCGACCGCCTTCGCGTCGCCGCGCAGGATCTTCAAGCCGAGCGCATGAAAGGTCGAGATCGCGAGGTCGTCGCCAAGCGCGCGTTTCCCCTCGCTTTGGAGCAGAACGCCGACCCGTTCGCGCATTTCGCGCGCCGCCTTGTTGGTGAACGTGATCGCCGCGATCCGCTGCGGGTCGTGGCCGGTCGCGATCAGGTGGGCGATCTTGGCGGTGATGACGCGCGTCTTGCCGCTGCCGGCGCCGGCCAGCACCAGCAGCGGGCCGTCCTGATAGCGTACGGCTTCGCGCTGCGCGGCATTGAGGGGGAACGACATCGGGGGAAGGAACGAGGTGCGGATGCTAAGATTCGCGTCGATTGTAGCAGCCCGATTGCGACGCACGCCCCTCGTTCTCCATGAGCCTCTACGCGATCGGCGACATCCAGGGCTGCCACGCCGAGTTCCGCCAGCTGCTCGAGCTGATCGACTTTTCGCCGCCGCGGGATCGGCTGTGGCTCGTCGGCGATCTCGTCAACCGCGGCCCGGATTCGCTCGGTGTGCTGCGCAACGTGAAGGCGTTGGGCGACGCTGCCGTCACCGTCCTCGGCAACCACGATTTCCATCTGCTGACGGTTGCGGCGGGACATGCCAAGCCGCATCGCCGGGACACGATCGAACCGATTCTCGAAGCCCCCGATCGCGACGAGCTGATCGATTGGCTGCTGCATCGTCCGCTCGTCGTCATCGAAGGGGAGCGGCTGCTGGTGCACGCCGGGCTGCTGCCGCAATGGACGCCGGCCACCGCGCTGATGCTCTCGCGCGAAGTGCAGGCGGTGCTCGCAGGCGAGCGCGCCGATGCGTTCCTCGCCGCGCTCTACGGCGACGAGCCCCGGGGCTGGCGTGACGATCTCGAAGGCTTCGACCGGCTGCGTGTCGCCGTCAACGCCTGCACGCGGCTGCGCTTCTGCAGCGCGGACGGCACGATGGAATTCAAGGAAAAGCGCGGGCCGGACCGCGCGCCTGAAGGGTTCCAGCCGTGGTTCCTGCACGAGGCGCGCGCCTCGGCGGCGAAGACGATCGTGTGCGGTCACTGGTCGACGCTCGAGTTGAAGCTCGCGCCGAACCTGCTGATGCTCGACTCCGGCTGCCTGTGGGGCGGGACGCTGACGGCGATCAGGCTCGAGGATCGCCGCGTCTATCAGGTCCCGGGGCAATCGGCGGTGATCCCAAAACCGTTCGGATAGCGTGCTCGGCGGTGCGAGCGAGCTCGCGCCGATCACGACCGCGCGCGGGCAGCGCCGGGACGAGATGGACCTCGACCACGAGCGAACGCTCGCCGGTGATGCGCCAGAACGATTCGATGAAGCTCGTTTCGCCGACGTAGGCCGGCGCATGGTTGTGCCGGCCGTCGGGCTCGCGATAGCGGATCGCGATCGGCTGTACGCGGCCTTCGGCCTCGACGATCGGCTGCAGCAGCGAGCCGTGAAACGGCAGCACGATCGTGCCGTCGGTCGTCGTGCCCTCGGGAAAGATCGCGATCACGTCGCCCCGCGCGAGCGCCGCGGCGGCGTGCCGGTTGACCATGTGCGTGTGCCGACGCCGCTCGCGTTCGACGAACAGCGTGCCGACGCCGGTGATGAGCCTGCCGACGACGGGCCAGCGCCTGAGCTCGGCCTTGGCAATGAACCGCGACGGTTGCAGCGCGTTCAAGACGAAGATGTCGAGCCACGAGATGTGGTTGGCGACGATCAGCACGTTGCGCGCGAGACCGCCGGCGGGCAGGCCGTGGATCCGGGCTTCGATCCGCAGCATCCGCAGCAGTCGCCGCGACCAGTGCCGGATCAGCGCGTGCTTGCGCGGCGTCCCGACCCAGGGGAAGACGAATCCGGTCGTCAGGACGCCCTCGAACAGATGCAGCGTCAAGCGCGCCGAGCGCGCGAGCCGCAGCGGGAACGGCGTCGGGCGCCGCGGGGTGTGGCGTGACGTCAATGCGTGACGCGCGTCGTGCCGCCGTCGGACGGCACACGCACGCGGTCGATCGCGGCAACCGCGATGGCGACATGTGCAAGCGGCAATGTCATCGCCAGCTCACCAGAGATGTTCGCCGAATTCGTCATGGTATAGCGACGCGACGGTCGCCCGGTCGACGCGATGGTTCTGTCCGCCACGCATGGCGATCTTCACCGAGCCCAAGAGCGCCGCGAGGCGCCCGGTCTTGTCCCAGTCCCAGCCGTTGCCGATCCCGTACAGCAGACCCGCGCGGTACGCATCGCCGCAACCGGTCGGATCGACCAGCGCTTCGGCCGGCACGGCGGGAATCGTCAGCGTGCGGCCGTCGACATGGATGCGCGACCCGTCACCTCCCAGCGTCTCGATCAGCGCGTCGACGCGCCGCGCGATCGCGGGAAGCGGGAGGCCCGTGCGCTCGGCGAGCAGGCGCGCTTCGTAGTCGTTGACGGCGAGATAGCTCGCCGCATCGATCATCTCGATCAGCTCCGGGCCCGAGAACAGCGGCATTCCCTGGCCAGGATCGAAGATGAACGGAATCTTCCGCTCGGCGAATTGCGCGACATGCGCGCGCATGCCCTCACGGCCATCGGGCGCGACGATGCCGAGCGCGATGCCCTCGACGTCGCCGACGCGATTCTCGTGCGAGCTGTTCATCGCGCCGGGGTGAAATGCGGTGATCTGGTTGTCGTCGAGGTCGGTGATGATGAACGCCTGCGCGGTGTACGTGCCGGGCACCGTGCGCACGCCGTCGACTGCGATGTCGAGGGTGCCCAGGCGCTCGCGGTAGGGCGCGCCGTCGTCGCCCAATGTCGCCATCACGACCGGCTCGCCCCCAAGGCCCTTGAGGCTGTAGGCGATGTTGCCTGCGCAGCCGCCCCACTCGCGGCGCATCTCGCCGATCTGGAACGATACCGACAGCACGTGCACCTGCTCGGGCAGGATGTGGCGCCCGAAGCGGTCGGGAAACACCATGATGGTGTCGTACGCGAGCGAGCCGCAGATCAGCGTGCGTGGGGCCATGATGAGGAACGGGCGAAGACAGGACGCGCGATTCTAACCCCGGTCCGTTTCGTCGCGAGCTTTCCAGCCTAGCGCACGGCAGGTAGACTGCACGGCCCCGTGCCGAGATCAGCGAGATCGCGGTAGATCCAAACGGCGCCACGTGATCTTCGCGGAACATCGCGGCTGCAAATCGGACCAATCGCCCGGCATAGGGTGTCAACATGTTTCGTGGAGAGAAGAATGACGAATAAGGGATATCTGACTGGGCCGGTGCTGGTTGTCGTCATCGCCATGTCATGCGTCGTCCCCGCCTCCGCCCAGTAGGTTACGGGGGTTCCGGGTTCGCCCGACGCCACGATGACCCTCGATGGGAAACAGCTGCCGCCGGCGCCCCTGAAGTTTGGCGGTGTGATCAAGGAAAGCGCCACGGATTCCAAGCCCTGGTGGCCACCGCGGGTGGTGCCGCCCAAGGGCGCGCCCAACATCCTGCTCATCATGACCGACGACCAGGGCTACGGCGTGTCGGGCACGTTCGGCGGTGTAATCCCGACTCCGGCGATGGATCGCATCGCCAAGGCGGGGTTGCGCTACACGCAGTTCCACTCCACCGCGCTCTGCTCGCCAACGCGTGCGGCGCTCATCACCGGCCGCAACCATCATTCGGTGGGCTTCGGCGTGATCGGCGAATTGTCCACCGGCTTCCCGGGCTACGACTCCATCATCGGGCCGGAAAATGCCACCGTCGGTGAAATCCTGAAAGAGAACGGATTCGCGACCTCCTGGTTCGGCAAGAATCACAATACGCCCGGCTTTCAATACAGCCTGGCGGGGCCCTTCGACCAATGGCCGAGCGGCATGGGCTTCGACTATTTCTACGGGTACATGGGCGGCGAGACCGACCAGTGGACGCCCTACCTCTTCCGCGATCACACCCAGATCACACCGTGGATCGGCAAGCCCGGCTACAACCTCACCACCGACATGGCGGACGAGGCGATCAAGTACATGAGCGGGCTGAATGCTGCCGCGCCCGACAAGCCGTTCTTCGTCTATTACGTGCCCGGCGGCACGCACACGCCGCATCAGCCGACGAAGGAGTGGATCGACAAGTTCAAGGGCAAGTTCGACATGGGCTGGGAAAAATTGCGCGAGCAGATCTTCGCCAATCAGAAACGGCTTGGCGTGATCCCGGCCAATACCCAGCTCACCCCGTGGCCCGCAGACCTGCCGAAATGGGATTCGCTTTCACTCGTGCAAAGGAAGCTCTATGCGCGCCAAGCAGAAGTATTTGCCGCCTACGCAGCCTATACCGACCATGAGATCGGCCGCGTGATCCAGGCCGTCGAGGACATGGGCAAGCTCGACAACACGCTGATCATCTATATCTCTGGCGACAATGGGACCAGCGCCGAGGGCACGCTGCAGGGCACCCCGAATCAGTTGACCGCCTACAACGGCATCCTGACGCTCCCCGAGGTCGAGGAGATGCTGTATTACGAATCCTGGGGCTCGGACAAGACTTACCCGGGCATGGCGGTTCAGTGGGCGTGGGCGTTCGATACGCCGTTCAAGTGGACCAAGCAGGTGGCGTCGCATTTCGGCGGCACCCGGCAGGGCATGGCCATTGCGTGGCCCGGTCACATCAAGGACGCCGGCGGCATCCGTCACCAGTTCCATCACATGATCGACATCGTGCCGACGATCCTCGAAGCGACCGGCATCCAGGCACCGGCCACGGTCAACGGCATTGCGCAAAGGCCGATCGAAGGCGTGAGCATGGTCTACACCTTCGACAAGTCGAACGCCAATGCCGCTTCGAAGCGCAGCACGCAGTATTTCGAGATGGTCGGCAACCGCGCGATCTATCACGATGGCTGGATTGCGTCGACGACGCCGCCCGCTCCGCCGTGGCTCCTGGGGACGGGGAAGCCGACGCCGATGAACGATTACAAGTGGGAGCTCTACAACCTCGCGGACGACTTCTCGCAATACAACGACCTCGCCGCCAAGATGCCCGACAAGGTGAAGGAAATGCAGGCGTTGTTCCTTACGGAGGCGGCGAAATACAACGTCCTCCCGTTGGACAACTCCGGCTTCGTGCGCCTGCTCACGCCGCGACCGAGCGCCGTCGCTGGGAAAACCGTTTTCACCTACACCGGTGAGAATGCCGGCATTCCCGTCGGCAACGCTCCCAGCGTTCTGGACAAGGACTACACGATCACCGCCGAGGTGACGATTCCGAAAGCCGGCGCGGAGGGAATGATCGTGACGATGGGCGGCCACTTCGGCGGCTATGGCCTCTATCTGCTCAAAGGCAAGCCGGTCTTCGTCTACAACCTCCTCAATCTGAAGCGCTACCGCTGGGAGGGCGGTGTCGGAGGGGCGGACTGGCTAGGCAGCTCGCTCAAGCCGGGGAAGCACACGATTGCATTCGACTTCAAGTACGACGGACCCGGGCCCGGCAAGGGAGGCACCGGCGTGCTCTCGGTCGATGGCAGGGAGTTGTCCCGGCAGAAGATCGACCACACGATCCCGCTGCTCATGTCCATCGACGAAACCTTCGACGTCGGGATCGATACCCGCACGCCGGTGGACGACAGCTACAAGGTGCCGTTCCGCTTCACCGGCAAGATCGACAAGGTGACCTTCAACCTCGGGCGTGAGCAAATGACGGCGGAGGAGCGCGACGAGATGCAGAAGGCGGTCGCGAGAGCACGCGACTAGCGGCGAACGAGAATTGATTTTGGATCGGCGGCGCGGCCTCGCACGGCACCCGTGAGCGAAATGGGCTGCGAGCAGCAGCGGAAGATCCTTGCCTTCGCCGCGGTCGTGGAAATCGGCACGGGTCTTGGCCTCGCGGTCGCTCCTGCGATCATTGTCGTGCTGCTGGTGGGCGCGGAGCTCTCCGGCGTCGGACTGGTGCTGGGTCGATGTTTCGGCATCACGCTCGTCGCGCTGGGACTGGCGTGCTGGCCGGGTCGACGGCACACCGAACGCGCCTCCCCGGCCCTAGGGGGAATGCTGACTTACAACGTGCTCATTGCGTTGTATCTCGCCTATCTGGGCACTCTCGGGCATCTGCGGGGGTATCTGTTGTGGCCGGCCGTTGCGCTTCATGGCGTGATGGCGCTGCTGCTGATGTGGATACGGCGCGGTAAGCGACGGATCATGGCGGCCCGCGAGTGAACATCGCGACGCACCAACTCTGACGTTTGATCGCGACGCGGGCCGAAACCCTTCGGCGCAAACCGGCTGCTCACTCACGGAGCTCGCGCGTCCTACTGATTCTCGCGGCCGATCTCGCGGACGACGAACTGCTGGCGGCGCGACACCGGCAGCGTCTCCGGCACGCCTTTCAGCACGACTTCCCAATGCGCGTCGCCTTCGTCGCCGACGCAGCGCTCGAAGCCGCGGACGAAGTCGCGTGCGACAAGACAGTTGCGATGGACGCGCACGAAGCGGGGGCCGAACTCGTCCTCGAGCCGGGTCAGCGATTCCTCGAGCAGATACTCGCGCTGCGCCGTGCGAATCGTGATGTACTTGAGCTCGGCCTTGAGGTAGACGATCTCCTCGACGGGCACCAGCACCACCCGCGAGCGCTCGGTGACCGAAAGGAACCGGCGCGCGTTGGCGGGGAGCTCGTCCAGCTTCGCCACCGACACCGGTTTCAGCCGCGGCACCTTCTGCAGCGCGCCGAGCAGCCGTTGCACGCGCACGGGCTTCATCAGATAGTCGATCGCGTTGACGTCGAACGCCTGCAGCGCGTGCTCGTTGTACGCCGTCGTGAAAATCACTACCGGCGGCTGCGGCAGCTTGAGCAGATGCCGCGCGAGCTCGAGGCCATCCATTTCCGGCATGTGGATGTCGGACAGCACGAGGTCCGCCGTCACCGTGTGCAGGATGTCCATCGCTTCACGGCCGCTCGCGGCTTCGCCGACGACGGCGAGCGGCAGCGCACCGGTGCAATCGTCGAGGAGCTCGCGCAGTCGCCTTCGGGCTGGCGATTCGTCGTCGACGATCAGCACGCGCAACGGTGCGTCAACCATGGGTCCCCTCCCGGCCGCCTTCCCTCGGCCGGCCTCGCATGGCCTGCCACATCGTGCGGGCGAGTGGCGGTGCGTCACGATTGCGTTCCTTCGCTGCGCGCGGCGCGGCGACCTCGACACGCGGCGAGGTCGCGGTCGTCGCCGGCCGATACGGCATCCGGAGATGCACTTCGTAGGCGTCCGCAACCACTTTCGATTCGAGCGAACCCTCGGCGTCGAAGTGCAGCGCGAGGCGCTCGCGGACGTTGGCGATCGCCATCTTGTTGCCGGCGTGATGGCGGCCGCCCTTGGCCTGATACGGGTTGCGCAGGATCGCGTGAACGTCGCCGCCCTTGCAGAAGATGTTGATTGACACCACGCCGGGACCGCTCGACGGCTCGATCCCGTGGTAGACGGCGTTCTCGAGCAGCGGCTGCAGCACGAGCGGCGGCACCAGTGCGTCGCCGGGCATGCTGTTCAGGTGCCATTCGACGACGAGACGCTCGCCCAGCCGGAGCTTTTCGAGCGCGAGGTACTGCCGGCACAGCTCGACCTCGTCGGCGAGCGGGGCGAGCTCGCGGTTGTCGCGCATCAGCACGCGAAAGAGATCCGCCAGATCCTGCAACGCACCCTCCGCCGCGCGCGGATCCTCGCGCACGAGCGACATCACGGCGTTGATGCTGTTGAACAGGAAATGCGGACGAATGCGCGCCTGCAGCGCCTGCAGCCGCGCCTCGGTGATCGCCGGCGACAGCGCCTTTGCCCGCAGATGGAAATAAGCGAGGAGGGCCAGGGCGAGCAGCAGTCCGAGCACCAGATGGCGCAGCGGGCTGCCGGGGGGCATCGGCACGATCCAGTCGATCAGCGCGTGGATCACGATCGTGGTCACCACGGTGATCCCGGCGACGACGCTTGCGCCGGTCCCGTAGGGCTGGCGGGAGAGCCAGGGCGAGACCGTGTAGAGCACCACGAGCACGAGAAGCAGGCCCGGTTCCAGCGTGCCGGCGTTGGCGATGAATTCGCCGGACCACTGCTCGGGCTGCGGCTGCTGGACAATGGCCGCCACCGCGGCCGCCCCGTTGGCGGCGACGACGACGCGCAGGATCGTTCCCAGGTTGCGGAAGTCCGGGAGCGCGAGGGAGACGGGATTTTGTCTTATAATCGTCCGCATGTCGGAAGCCGCATGCAAGCTTCGTGCCGAACGGCGGCATTTCGACGTGTTGCAGGGCCGATGTCCCCATTTTCGGCAAGCGCCGGTGGCGAGGCAAGCAACTAGGGGCCGCGGCCCCGTTTTCCCGCGCAGTCCGTATCCTTTCGTTCACTAGGGCCCGTTCGCCCGGTTCCGCCCCCATGGCCGACTCCACGCCGCCGGACGACGCACCCAAGGCCGGCTGGTCGGGGCGATTCAGCGAGCCCGTCGCCGAACGGGTCAAGCGCTACACGGCGTCGGTGCACTTCGATCGCCGCCTGGCCGAAGTCGACATCGAGGGCTCGCTCGCCCATGCGCGGATGCTCTCCGCCGTCGGCGTGCTCTCCGCCGCCGATCTCGGTGCCATTGAGGACGGCATGCAGACGATCCGCGGCGAAATCGAACGGGGCGAATTCGCCTGGTCGACCGATCTCGAAGACGTGCATCAGAACATCGAGCGCCGGCTGACCGCGCTCGTCGGCGAGCCCGGCAAGCGCCTCCATACGGCGCGCTCGCGCAACGATCAGGTTGCCACCGACTTAAGGCTCTGGCTCCGCGGCGCGATTGACGGACTTGCGGACAATCTTGCCGCGCTGCGGCAGGCGCTCCTCGATCTCGCGGCGCACCACGCCGACACGATCATGCCGGGGTATACGCATCTGCAGGTCGCGCAGCCCGTCACTTTCGGCCACCATCTGCTCGCCTACGACGCGATGCTCGCGCGCGACATGGAGCGCTTCGCCGACTGCCGCTCCCGCGTCAACCGGCTGCCGCTCGGCGCTGCGGCGCTCGCCGGAACGAGCTACCCGATCGACCGCGAACAGGTCGCGCGTGCGCTCGGTTTCGACGGGTTGTGCGGGAACTCGATCGACGCCGTCTCGGACCGCGATTTCGCGATCGAATTCGCGGCCGCGGCGACCCTCGTGATGCTCCACCTGTCGCGGTTCGCCGAAGAGCTCGTGCTGTGGACGAGCCAGCGTTTTGCGTTCGTCCGGCTCGCCGACCGCTTCTGTACCGGCAGCTCGATCATGCCGCAGAAGAAGAATCCCGACGTCCCCGAGCTCGTGCGCGGCAAGACCGGGCGCGTCGCCGGCGGGCTCATGGGGCTCGTCGTGCTGATGAAGGGCCAGCCGCTCGCGTACAACAAGGACAACCAGGAGGACAAGGAGCCGCTGTTCGACACCGTCGACACGCTCGCCGATACGCTGGCGATCATGACCGACCTCGTCGCCGGCGGCATCACCGTCGATGCGCCGCGGATGCGCGCCGCGGTGCGCGAGGGCTACGCCACGGCGACCGACCTTGCCGACTATCTCGTGCGCAAGGGCATGCCCTTCCGCGATGCGCACGAAGCCGTCGCCCGCGCCGTCCGTCACGCGGAGGCGAAAGGCACGGACCTCGCGCTGCTGCCGTTGGCGGAGCTGCAATCATTCGCACCGGCGATCGCCGACGATGTCTTCGGCGTGCTGACGGCTGAAGGCTCGGTCGCGTCGCGCAACCATCCGGGCGGCACGGCGCCGACGCAGGTGCGTGCGGCGATCGCGACGGCACGTGCGGAGCTTGCGCGACGTCCGCCCGCGTCCAAACGTCGCGCCGTGTAATCGACATTCCTGGAGGCACGCAATGGAGGCGAGGCAGATCGCTTTTCTCGGTCTCGGGGTGATGGGGTATCCGATGGCGGGACATCTCGCCCGGGCCGGTCACCGCGTCACCGTCTACAACCGCACCGCGGCGAAGGCCGCGAAGTGGGTCGCGCAGCACGGCGGCGCCAGCGCGCCCACGCCGGCGGCCGCGGCTGCGAGCGCCGAGATCGTGCTGATGTGCGTCGGCAACGACGACGACGTCCGCGCCGTCGCACTCGGCAAGGACGGCGCGCTCGCCGGGATGAAGTCCGGCACCCTCCTGGTCGACCACACGACGGCGTCCGCGCAGGTCGCGCGCGAAGCTCATGCCGCGGCGAAAGCGAAGGGCGTCGGCTTTCTCGACGCCCCGGTCTCGGGCGGCCAGGCCGGTGCCGAGAACGGCAAGCTGACGATCATGGTCGGCGGGGAGCCCGACGTGTACGCGAAGGCCGAGAGCGTGCTCGCGCATTACGCGCGTGCGGTGACGCTGATGGGCGGCCCCGGCAGCGGTCAGCTGACGAAAATGGTCAACCAGATCTGCATCGCCGGGCTCGTGCAGGCGCTCTCCGAAGGCATCAATTTCGCGCACCAGGCCGGACTCGACGTCTTGCGCGTCCTCGACGTGATCAGCAAAGGCGCGGCACAGTCGTGGCAGATGGAGAACCGCGGCAAGACGATGTTCGAGGACAAATTCGACTTCGGTTTCGCCGTCGACTGGATGCGCAAGGACCTGGGCATCTGCATCGCCGAGGCGCGCGCGAACGGCGCAGCGCTGCCGGTGACGGCGCTCGTCGACCAGTTCTATGCGCGGCTGCAGGCGCAAGGCGGCGGCAGGCGCGACACGTCGAGCCTGATCCGGCTGTTGCACGAGGCAAAGTAATGGGACGTCCAACGATGGCGCTGGCGCTCGCTGCGCTGTGCGCGGCGCTCGTGGCACTCCCGGTGTCCGCCGCGACCATCGAGCTCAAGAACGCGTGGGCGCGGCCCATGGCAAAGGGCTATCCCGTGGCGCGCGCCTACGTCGACATCCGCAGCGACACGCCGTTGAAGCTCGTCGGCGCAAGCTCGCCGATCGCCAAATCGATCGGGATCGTCTCGGCCGGGATCAAGCCCGACGGATCGGACGAAACGCCGAAGGAGGTGCGCGCGCTCGACGTCGCCGCGGGGCGCGACACGCGGCTCGCATTGAACGGCGATTACCTCGAGCTGCGCGAAGTGCTGGAGGACAAGGCGACCGGCGCCACGTTCGCGCTCAAGCTCGAGTTCGTCGACGCTGCCGGCAAGCGGCAGGTCGCCGAGACCGCAGCGGTCGTGCGCGGCGTCATGTTGCAGCCGCCACCGCCCGCTGCGTTGCCACTGAAAGCGCAAAGCGCGAAGCCGGCGACGAAGGCGGGCGCGCCGGGCAAATAGCGCCTCGCTCGGGCGCTAGCCAGCGGGCACGGATCCGCGATCAGACTCGACGATCGCGATGTCGTAGGTGATTTCGGCAGTCTTCGCGAGCATCAGCGTCGCCGAGCAGTATTTGTCCTTCGACAGCTTGACCGCGCGCTCGACCTGCCGCGCGTCGAGTCCGCGGCCCGTGACGGTGTACCTGAGGTGAATCTTCGTGAATACCTTGGGCTCGGTGGCGGCCCGCTGCGCCTCGGCATCCACCGCGCAATCGGCGATCGGCGGCCGCGCCTTCCTCAAGATCATGACGACATCGAACGCTGTGCAGGACGCCGCCCCCAGCAGCACGAGCTCCATCGGGCGCATGCCCAGATTGCGGCCGCCGTGCTCCGGGGCGCCGTCGATGGCGATCGCGTGGCCGCTCCCGGACTCGCCCAAGAAACTGACGCCTTCGATCCACTTCACTCTGGTTTTAACCGCCACACGTGCCTCCGCGCTCCGCTTCGTTCGGGGGAACTCCCGTAATTTTTCATCATTTCAAGTGTAAGTGCTTACTTCAACAGGCAATCCAGCCCCATTTACCGGGTCTGCTGCATTGCAACACCCCCTTGCGTTGTGCGGTGCAGTATGCGAACATCATAGCTCCTGCCGCGATAGAAGTCCTCCAACTTCGGCGGCGGGCCATTCCTCCCTTCCTCCTCCTAGGGCGGAATTCTTGAAGCGCGGTCGCGACCCGACCGCGCTTTTTTTGCCATGACCGCAAAAAAAGTTTATCATATAAGACTTTGCTGAATTTGACCCCAAGCGCAGAATTCCGATGAAAACCTATTCCGCCAAGCCGCAGGACGTGGCGCGGGACTGGTTCGTGGTGGACGCCACGGACAAGGTGCTGGGCCGCCTCGCGAGCCAGATCGCGCTCCGCCTGCGCGGCAAGCACAAACCGATCTTTACGCCGCACGTCGACACCGGCGACTTCATCGTCGTCACCAATGTCGAGAGGCTCCGCGTCACCGGCAACAAGGCCGAGGACAAGCTCTATCACCGGCACAGCGGCTACCCCGGCGGCGTCTCGACGACCAACTTTGCCAAGATGCAGGCGCGCTTTCCCGGCCGCGCGCTGGAAAAGGCGGTCAAGGGCATGCTGCCCAAGGGGCCGCTCGGCTACAAGATGCTGAAGAAGCTCAAGTGCTACGCCGGCGGATCGCATCCGCATACGGCGCAGCAACCGAAAACCCTGGACCTCTAAACCACCCATGATCGGCAACTACTACTACGGCACCGGTCGCCGCAAGAGCGCCGTCGCCCGCGTGTTTCTGAAAAAAGGCACGGGCAAGATCGTCGTCAATGAAAAGCCGGCCGACGAGTTCTTCTCGCGCGACACCGGCCGCATGGTGATCCGCCAGCCGTTGAAGCTCACCAACCACGAAGCGACGTTCGACATCATGATCAACGTCGAGGGCGGCGGCGAATCGGGGCAGGCCGGCGCCGTCCGGCACGGGATCACCCGGGCGCTCATCGATTACGACGCCCAGCTCAAACCCACGCTGTCGAAAGCCGGGCTCGTCACGCGTGACGCGCGCGAAGTCGAGCGCAAGAAGGTCGGCCTCCACAAGGCGCGCAAGCGCAAGCAGTTCTCGAAGCGCTGATCCACGCCGCTTCCCACGCGAAAGGCCGCCCGCGAGGCGGCCTTTGCGTTTTCTCGCAAAGCGGAAGCCTCTTATGCTATTGTCATAAGGCGGGACGCGGGTGCTAGAATCGTCGCGAATCCCGATGAGAGAGTCATGATCAAGGTCGGCATCGTTGGCGGCACCGGTTACACCGGCGTCGAATTGCTGCGCCTGCTCGCCGCGCACCCCGAAGTCGACGTGCGCGCGATCACGTCGCGCAAGGATGCGGGCACGAGCGTCGCTGCGATGTTCATGAGCCTGCGTGGTGGCGGAACGAAACTGCGTGATCTCGCGTTCTCCGACCCCGGCAAGACCGATCTCACGAGCTGCGATGTGGTGTTTTTCGCCACTCCGCACGGCGTGGCGATGGGCGCGGCGCGCGAGCTCGTCGCGGCAGGCACGAGAATCATCGACCTCGCCGCGGACTTCCGGATCAAGGATGCGACGGCGTTCGAGCGCTGGTACAAGATCACGCACGCGTGCCCCGAGCTGCTCGCGGAAGCCGCCTACGGCCTGACCGAGCTCAATCGCGATGCGGTCCGCCGCGCACGGATCGTCGGCAACCCGGGCTGCTATCCGACGGTCGTTCAGCTCGGGCTGTGGCCGCTGCTCGAAGAAGGACTCGTCGATGCCGAGCACCTGATCGCCGACTGCAAGTCCGGCGTGTCCGGTGCGGGCCGCAAGGCCGAAATGGGGCTGATCTTCGCGGAGGCCGCCGACAACTTCAAGGCTTACAGCGTCAACGGCCATCGCCACCACCCCGAGATCGTGCAGGAGCTCGGCCGCGTCGCGCATGGGCCCGTGTCGCTCGTGTTCATCCCGCACCTCGTCCCGATGATCCGCGGCATGCAGGCGACGCTCTACGCCCGCCTCACGAAGCGCGATGTCGACCTCCAGGCATTGTTCGAGCGCCGCTACGCCGGCGAGCCGTTCATTGACGTCATGCCGCCGGGCAGCGCGCCCGATACGCGGTCGACACGGGCGGCGAACGTCTGCCGGATCGCCGTTCACCGTCCGGAGGGCGGCGATATCGCCGTCATCCTCGCCGTGCAGGACAACCTCGTCAAAGGCGCCGCGGGTCAGGCGATCCAGAACATGAACCTGATGTTCGGGTTGCCCGAGACGACGGGCCTGACGGCGTTGCCGGTCCTTCCGTAACCTGTGGCCATTCCCGTGTCATGGCGCCGCGCGCGTCAGTTCTTCAGGCATTTCCGGATCGACGCGCCGCGGATGGCGGTGCGCACGCACCTGCCGTGGCCATGGCGCGCCGTCGCCGCGGGCGTGCTGCTCGCGATCGTCGGCGGCATGTGGTGGTGGGGCTTCGATTTCGGACAGATCTTCGGCGGCTTCAACCGCAAGGAGGTCGAGGCGAAGCTGTCGACGTTCGAGACCGACAACGCGCGCCTGCGCGCGGAAAGCGCCGAGCTCCGGGCGAAGAATTCGCAGCAGGAAACCGAGCTCGCGATGACGCAGGGCGCTCAGGCGACGCTGGCAAAGCAGGTGACGGAGCTCTCGAACGAGAACTCGCAGTTGAAGGAGGAGCTGATGTTCCTCCAGAAGCTCGTCGCGGATTCGAACAAGCAGGTCGGCCTTTCGATCTCGCGCCTCGAAATCGAGCGCGAGAACGACGACGCCTATCGATATCGCCTCCTCATCGTTCGCGGCGGCAATCCGCGCGACGAGCTCGAAGGGACGCTGACGCTGCAGGCGACCGTGCAGCCCGTGGCGACCGACGGCGCGCCGCCGCGGCCGACGGTTTTGAGGCTCCCCGAGGACGAACCGGATACCGCGCCGACGCTGAAGCTCAAATTCAAGTATTATCAGAGGGTTGAGGGGACCATTCGCGTCCCGCCCGGCGCCCAGGTCAAGGCGGTAACGGTGCGCGCTTTCGAAGTCGGCCAGGCGAGCCCACGCGCGACGAAAACGCTTGTGATCCCCTGAGGAGGGCCCCATGTTCGAACGCAAGAAGCACACGGCGCCGCAAAAGCGGATCGACAGCCTGATCGGCGCCGGCACCGTTGTCCACGGCGACATCAACTTCACCGGCGGTCTTCGGATCGACGGCGAGGTGCATGGCAACGTCGTGTCCACGAACGGCGAGCCCAGCACGCTCGTCATCAGCGAGCAGGCGCGCGTGGACGGCGAGATCAGGGTATCGCACGTCGTCGTCAACGGCAGCGTCAACGGCCCGGTCGCCGCGGATGATTACCTCGAGCTGCAGCCGAAGGCCCGCGTCGCCGGCGATGTGACCTACAAGACGCTGGAGATGCACGTCGGCGCGATCGTTCAGGGACGACTGAACCACGCCGAACCGGGGTCGGCTTCGGTGGTCGAACTGAAAAGAGTAACATCGGACTAAGGTCTATCCGGTTTTCCGACTGGGGGGTGAGAAACCCCAGCCGCAGCCCTGACCGACCCCATCGGTGGCAGGGTTGCGGTGCACCAGGCGGAAAAGGGATAATGACGCCAGGGAATTGCGCCCGGGAGCGATGATGAACGACATGACCGAGATGCCCGCGCCGCTGATCTTCACCGACAGCGCGGCGGAGAAAGTAAGAGCACTGATCGAAGAGGAAGGCAACGCCGACCTCAAGCTGCGCGTGTTCGTCACCGGCGGCGGCTGCTCGGGCTTCCAGTACGGCTTCACGTTCGACGAGGTCGTGAACGACGACGACACGTCGCTCGTGAAGAACGGTGTCACGCTGCTGATCGATCCGATGAGCTATCAGTACCTGGTCGGCGCCGAAATCGATTATCAGGAAGGCCTCGAGGGCGCCCAGTTCGTGATCAAGAACCCGAACGCCACGACCACCTGCGGCTGCGGCTCGTCGTTTTCCGCCTGATCCCTTTTCGCTCGTCGCATAACGGGGCCCGCGCGGCCCCGTTTTGTTTTGGCCGGAGTTCCCGTTTCAGCGCGGATAGATCGCGCCCAGCACGCGCGGTCCCCGCGCGCCGGTGACCGCCGGAACGTTGCCGGCGCGCCCGGCGATCGCTTCGCGCGCGAGCCACGCGAAAGCGAGCGCCTCGACGTGCAGAACATTGACGCCGTGCGCCGCACTCGTCGCGACGGAAGTTGGCGCAAGGGCGACCGTCAGCGCTTCCATCAGCAGCGGGTTCTTCGCGCCGCCGCCGCAGACGATCACTTCGGACGCGCCGGCGCAGTGCGTCCGGATCGCCGTGGCGACTGTTCGCGCCGTCAGCGCCACGAGCGTCGCCTGGACGTCGGCGGGCGCCACGCTTCGACCCGCGAGCTTCGCCTCGAGCCATTCCACATTGAACAGATCGCGTCCGGTGCTCTTCGGCGGCGGACGCGCAAAGAAAGACTCGTTCGTCATCGCGGCCAGCAGCGTTTCGTCGATACGCCCGGTGCGCGCCCATCCGCCATCCTGGTCGTAATGACCGCCGCGATGCAGACTGTGCCAGTGATCGAGCAGCACGTTGCCGGGGCCCGTATCGAAGCCGCGCACCGCGCCGCCCGGCACGAGGTCGGTGAGATTGGCGATGCCGCCGAGATTGACGACGACGCGATGCACGTCGCCGCCGAAGAGCGCCGCGTGAAACGCCGGCACCAGTGGCGCCCCCTGCCCGCCTGCGGCGACGTCGCGGCTGCGGAAATCGGCGACGATCGTGACGTCCGCCAGCTCGGCGACCCGCGCCGCATTGTTGAGCTGATATGTCCAGCCGTCGTCGGGTCGATGACGCAGCGTCTGTCCGTGGACGCCGGCGGCGACGACGGCGGCGGACGAAAGGCGCGCATCTGCCACGGCCAAAGCGATCGCCTCCGCGTAGATCTCCGCCAACGTGTTCGCCGCGCGTGCCGCGCGCGCCAGCTCGTTCGGGACCGGCTGCTGCAATTCGAGCAGCTCCGCGCGCAGGCCGGGAGGAAAGGACAATGCAGCGGCACCGAGAACTTCGCACGTGCGCCCCGACGCCGGGGCGAAATCGGCGACGACGGCATCCACGCCGTCGAGGCTCGTGCCGGACATCGCGCCGGCGTAGAGCTCGCGGCGCATCGCGGGTCGGAGCGGGCGCCCCGCTACTCGGCGTCCGCGAACACGTTGCCTGCGAGCGTACGCGCCTGCTCGAGCCCGGCGCTCGCCGGCGCGATGCCGGCGATGAACGCGGGCCGACGCGCCGCGGGGAGCGGTTCGCCGCCGGGCAGCGCGACGGTGAGCGGATCGCGCTGCACATTGGCGACCCGGAACTCGTAATGCAGATGCGGGCCGGTCGCCCAGCCCGTCTGGCCCACGTAGCCGATCACCTGCCCCTGCGTGACGCGCGCGCCCGATTTCGCGTCGGCGGCGATGCGCGACAGGTGCGCATACAGCGTCGAGAACGCGCCCGCATGCTGCAGCAGGATCACCTTGCCGTAGCCGTTCTGCACGCCTGCGAACTGGACGCGGCCGTTGCCCGTCGCGCGCACCGGCGTGCCGGTGGGCGCCGCGTAGTCGACGCCTTTGTGCGCGCGCCACGTCTGCAGGATCGGGTGGAAGCGCGCGTTCGAGAAGCCCGACGTGACGCGCGAGAACTCCATCGGCGAGCGCAGGAAAGCCTTGCGCAACGCGGCGCCGTCCGCGGCGTAATAGTTTTCGGCGCCATCGTCGTCGCGCCAGAGGAACGCCCTGAACGACTTGCCGCGGTTCTCGAACAGCGCGGCGACGATGCGCCCCACGCCCACGGCCTCGCCGTCGATATAGCGCATTTCGTAGACGACGGCGAAACGGTCGCCGCGCTGGAGGTCCTTGTAGAAATCGATGTCGCCGGAAAACACGTCGGCGAGCTGCAGCGTCACGGCATCGGGCAATCCCGCCCCATCGGCGGCGGCGAAAAGCGACGAGCGGATTTCGCCGGACGCGAGCTTCCACTGCACGTCGACGGGCGCCGGCCCGGACGCTGCGCTAAGGCGATCGCCGTCGCGCACGATCGACAACAACTGCCCGTTGCCCGCGACAAAGCGCAGTTGTCGCAACGTGCCGTCATCGTCGGTCTCGACCGTCAGCGATTTACCGGGCCGCAGCTGATAGAGTGCCCGCGCCGCAGGGTCCGCGCGCAGGAAGGCAAGCGCGTCGGCATCGTCGACGCCGAGGCGCGCCAGCACGCTGCCGACGGTGTCGCCGCGCCGGATGCGTTCTTCGCCCCAATAGCCCGAGTCGGCGGCGGCGAGCGGCGTCAGTTGCGGGTGCGGCAGCGCGCGGAGCACCGTGACGGTCGGGACCGTTTCGAGGCTCGTGCCCGGTGCGAGGCCGAACGCGGCGACGCCGGAGAGCGCCAGCACGACGAGTCCGCCCCATTGCGCGGGCGTCACCGCACGCGCCGCCCGGGCGACGGGATCGAGAACGCGATGCGCTAGAATTCGTTTGCGGTGCACGGCCGATGGCAGCGGGTGGCGGGTGGAGCCGCGATTCTAGCAAACGCCGTTCCGGCCCGCGGAAGCGGCGTCCCGACCGCCGCACGCGCCAGCCCTCCTCCCTCATGCCCGTCGATATCGATCATCAGCTTGCCGTGTTCAAGCGCGGCGCCGACGAGCTGCTCGTCGAAAGCGAGCTCGTCGCCAAGCTCTCGCGCGGCAAGCCGCTCAGGATCAAGGAGGGCTTCGATCCGACGCGGCCCGACCTCCATCTCGGCCACACGGTGCAGTTCAACAAGCTCCGTGCGCTGCAGGAGCTCGGCCACCACATCATTTTCCTGATCGGCGACTTCACCGGCATGATCGGCGACCCCACCGGGCGCAACGTGACGCGCCCGGCGCTCTCGCGTGAGGAGCTCGAGGCGAACGCGAAGACCTATACCGACCAGGTGTTCCTGATCCTCGATCGGGGAAAAACCGAGGTCGCGTTCAACTCGAAGTGGCTTTCGCCGCTCGGCGCCGACGGGATGATCCGGCTTGCAGCCAAGTACACCGTCGCGCGAATGCTCGAGCGCGACGATTTCGGCAAGCGCTACAAGGAAGGGCAGCCGATCGCGATCCACGAATTCCTCTACCCGCTCGCGCAGGGCTACGACTCGGTCGCGCTCAAGGCCGACGTCGAGCTGGGCGGTACCGACCAGAAGTTCAACCTGCTCGTCGGCCGCGAGCTGCAGCGCCATTACGGGCAGGAGCCGCAGTGCATCCTGACGTTGCCGCTGCTCGAGGGGCTGGACGGCGTCAACAAGATGTCGAAATCGCTCGACAACTACGTCGGGATCACCGAGCCTCCGGGCGAGATCTTCGGCAAGCTGATGTCGATCTCCGACGGCCTGATGTGGCGCTACTTCGAGCTGCTGTCGTTCCGGCCGCTCGCCGAAGTCGAGGCGTTGAAGCGCGCATGCGAGGGCGGGCGCAACCCCCGCGACGCCAAAGTGATGCTGGCGCAGGAACTCGTCGCGCGCTTCCATTCGCCGGCTGCCGCCGAACACGCGCTCGCCGAATTCGAGGCGAGGTTCCGTCAGGGTGCGCTTCCGGAAAACATGCCCGAGGTGACGCTGCAGACGGCAGGTGCAGGCGTGCCGATCGCGCAGCTCGCGAAGCAGGCGGGAATCGTCGACTCGACGTCGGAGGCGTTGCGTCTGATCGCGCAGCGCGGACTCAAGGTCGACGGCGACGTCGTCGCCGACAAGGGCCTCGCGATCGCCGCCGGCCGGACCGTCGTCGTGCAGGCGGGCAAGCGGAAGTTCGCGCGCGTCACCGTCCGCTGACGCGCGCTGCCGGTCGCCTTCGATGCGCGTCCTCAACGTCGGCGGCGCGAGCAAGACGATCCCGATCCCGCCGCACTATGCGGGCTGGGAGCACTTGCTGCTCGACATCGATCCGCGCGGCGAACCCGACATCGTCTGCGACGCGCGCGAGCTGACTTCGCTTCCGCCGGCGCAGTTCGATGCCGTCTACTGTTCGCACAACCTCGAGCACTACTACCGGTACGACGGCCGGCGCGTGGTGCGCGGCCTTCTCCATGTGCTGAAGGACGACGGCTTCGCGGAAATCCACGTTCCCGATCTTGACGCGCTGCTGAAGCACGTCGCCGCAACGGAGATCGACGTCGACGACGTCCTCTACACGTCGCCGGCCGGGCCAATCACGCCGCTCGACGTGCTCTACGGGTGGGCGCCCGAGATCGAACGGTCGGGGCAGGACTTCTACGCGCACAAGACGGGATTCACGCCGAAATCGCTTCACCGGTTGCTGCGCGAAGCGGGCTTCGTCGAGATCGTGCTTCTGCGGTCGCGCACCGCGTTCGACCTGGCCGCGTATGCGTTCAAGGCGGCGCCGCGGCCCGAGCAGCGGGCGTTCCTCGGACTGCCGACGGCACGCTGACGCGGCGTTACGCGATACCGGGGTTGCGGGCCACGCCCTCGACCTTCGGCAGATTGAGGGCGAGCGGCGGCACGGTCTTCTTCACGCGGAGATAGCGCGCGATCACGTCCCAGACGGGCTCGCCCGCCGCGGCCCTCGCCTCCTCGGAAACCGGCGCCCAGCCGGCGACCTTGTAGGTCTTCGCCGGATCGAGCGGCTTGTCGCGCAACGTCATCGCCGTGATCCGGCTCCCCATTTTCGCGCCTGGGTCGATCGCGTACTTGAGGCCGCCGACGCGCACCATGTCGCCGCCCTGCTGGTAATACGGATCCGGATTGAACAGGTTGTCGGCGACGTCCTCGAGGATTGTCTTGATCGTCGCGCCGCTCAATTCGTTGACCGTGACGAACGGGTACGTGATCGCCGTCTGGTCCATCAGGTGCTCGTACGTGATCGCCTGCCCCGGCAACAGCGTCGTGCCCCAGCGAAACCCCGGCGAAAACGCGATCTCGGCGTTCTTCTCGGCCATCAGGCCGTCGAGGATGAGCTGGTCGGCGGTGCCGTTGAAGTTGCCGCGACGATAGAGGAGACCCTCGGTGACCGCGAGCTTCTCGCCGAGCTTCGCGACATGCGGCGCCCGAATCTTGCGGATCAGCGCATCCATGCCAGGATCGGGCGGCAGCAGCGACGAAAAGACAGGCAGGAGCCGGTAACGGTAATCGACGAGCTTGCCGTTCTTCACGTCGAGATCGAGCAGCGCGAGGAACTTGCCGTTGCTGCCGGCATTGGTGACGAGCGTCTTGCCTCGAGCGTTGGCGACGACCGAAGGTTGCGGCACGCCGTCGTGCGTATGGCCGCCGAGGATTGCGTCGATGCCGGTGACGCGCGAAGCGAGCTTCAGGTCGACGTCCATCCCGTTGTGCGACAGCAGGACGACGACCTGTGCGCCCTTGCCACGCGCTTCGTCGACTACCTTCTGCAGGTTGTCGTCCTGGATGCCGAACGTCCAGTCGGCGACGAAATAGCGCGGATTGGCGATCGGCGTGTAGGGAAACGCCTGGCCGACGATCGCGATGGGCACGCCGTTGACCGATCGGATCACGTACGGCGGGAACACCGGATCGCCGAAGTCGGCGGTCTTCACGTTCTGCGCGACGAAGTCGATCTTTCCCGCGAAATCGCCGTCGACGACGGCCTTGACGCGATCGGCGCCGAGCGTGAATTCCCAGTGGCCGGTCATCACGTCGACGCCGAGGAGCCTTTGCGCGTCGACCATGTCCTGGCCCTTCGTCCAGAGCGCCGTCGCCGAGCCTTGCCAGGTGTCGCCACCGTCGAGCAGGAGCGCGCCGGGGCGCGACGACCTGAGCTTCGCCACGAGCGTCGCCAGGTGCGCAAAGCCACCCATCGTTCCGTACGCCTTCGCCGCTTCGACATAATCGAGATACGTGAACGCGTGCGCTTCGCGGGTTCCCGCCGCGATACCGAAGTGTTTGAGCAATGCCTCGCCGACCAGATGCGGCGGCCGCCCGCGGGCGTCGCCCAATCCGAGATTGACGTTGGGCTCGCGGAAGTAGATCGGCAGCAGCTGGGCGTGACAGTCGGTGAAATGGAGGAGGCTTGCATTGCCGAAGCGCTCGAGGCCGTCGTAGAAACGCGCGCCCGCGGAAAGGTCGAGCACGGCGGGCGCGTCGACCGGCAGGCCCGCTGCGGCGGCGGCGGCGACCGCGTGCAGGAACTCGCGGCGGTTCATTGCAAGAGACGCTGGATTTCCGCCTGCGCGGGGATGACGCGGCTGTTTCCGCTCGCGCGGCGACGCGCGCTTCGCGCCTTGGCTTCGCCCGCCACGCTCACGACTACTTGTTCACCGGAGACGCGGGGTCCATCAGGAGCGCGACGGCGTCCTTGATCTGCTGCTCGGTGAGGATGCCCTTGA
>CAVTFT010000006.1:0-104365 GCA_963734085.1 uncultured beta proteobacterium
GCCCGATCGGGCCGCAGGTCCGCGCTCGACCATTGTCGAACGTGGCCATTCGCGGTCGATCGCTAGAAGTGGCAGCTGTCGTCAACCTGTGACGAAGAGCACCCACGGCGTCCCGATCAGCAGGAACACCGCCAGAAACGCAAGCGTGGTGAAGAATCCCAGCTTGTAGAGCTCGCCCTGGGTGAGGTAGCCGCTGGCTGCGAAGATGATGTTCTGGCTTCCGCCCTGAGGGGTGATCACCGAGAAATAGCTGCTCGCGAAGAGCAGTCCGAACGCCATCAGCGGCGGCGACACGCCGCCCCGGACGCCCACGTCGAGAAACACGCCAAGCAGCGCGAGTACCTGCGAAGACTGACTGACGAACAGGTAGTGGATGCCGACGTAGAGGACGATCAGCGTGACATACAGCATCGGCCACGACAGTCCACCAAGGTGCGATGCCAGCCGCTCGCCCGCATAGTCCATGAAGCCGAGTTCGTTCAGCTGCCCGCTCAGGGCGAAAAGCACCGCGAGCCAGAGGAACGTCGCGAGCGTGTCCCCCTGCTCCGAGATGTCGTCGAGCGTGAGCACATTCGCCACCAGCAGCACGCCGAGACCCATGAACGCGATGCTGGTCACGTTGATCTTCAGCCTGTCGGCGAGCACCCAACCAGTGACCATCACCGCAAAGGTGATCGCCGTGATCCGCTCGTCTCGCGACATCGGGCCCATGCTCGCGAGCTCAGCGCGTGCCGATGCGGGAGCTTCCGGCGTCTTGCCGACGCGGGGCGGAAACAGTTTCGAGACGAGCAAAGGCAGCATGGCGATCGCAACAAGAGCGGGTGCGCAGGATGCAAGGATCCAGGAGCCGAATCCGATTTCGACTCCGAATTTTTGCGCGATCTGCACGCCGATCGGGTTCGCGGAAGTGGCTGTCATCCAGAGGGCGGACGAAACGGCGAGGCTCGCCATCCCACAGAACATCAGATAGCCACCGAGCCGGCGTCCTTCGGGGTCCCCGGGATTGGAGCCCGTTCCCTTGGCCACGGAAAGCACGATCGGAAAGAGCACGCCGCCGCGCGCCGTGTTGCTGGGAAACGCCGGCGCGATGACCGCGTCGGTCAGCACGATGCTGTAGGCAAGGCCGAGGGAGGACCCACCGAAACGGCTCACCATGAAGAGGCTGATGCGCCGGCCGAGACCCGACTTCACCACCGCCTGCGCGACGACGAACGCGATCACTACGAGCAACACACTCGTATTGGCGAAACCCGAGAATGCATCCTTCGGCGCGATCGTCCCGGTAAGGACGACGGTTCCCACGGCCATCATCGCAGCCGTGAGGAGCGGGTATGCGTTGAGCAGCACCGATGCGATCGCCGCGACGAATACCGCGAACAGGTGCCACGCTTGCGGCGTCAGGCCGGCGGGAATCGGCGTGAACCAGATCCCGATCGCAATCGCAAAGGGGGCTGCCCGCTTCAGAATCAGGGCGGGTGCGATCATAGTGCGGACGTCATGCACTGGGCTGGCCTAAGCGAACGCGGCCCTTGAGGCCGACGGCACGTCCCTGGATCGAACCGTCCTCCGACTCGATCACGTACTGCCAGGAAAACTCGTAAGAGCCAGTCACGTTTGCGTACCGGCCCGTGCCCCCCAGGATCGTACCGCTGATGTGGTTTCGCGCCGCCGTGCCTTCGCCTTTGAGCTCGCTGAATACCTGGTCGCCGCGTTCATCCGTCCAGACGCTTCGGCCCACGAGACCTGTTGCGCTGTCGACGAGGGCAATGGCTTCCGCGCGAAAACCCACGCCCGGCCGCCCCGCCCCCGCAAGCAACATCGTTCCACTGAGCTCGATGATCGAGCCTCTTCGCTCCACGCCGAGGGGAATCGTCTGACGGCTACCGGCAGCGTTCCAGGATCCTTCGAACTCGCGCCATTCAGCCGCTGCAGCCGTGGGCTTCGACGGCTCCACTGTCGATCCGCAGGCAGCCGTCGCAAGTGCCATGGCGATCACGACGAGGCGCCGCGACACCGCGAAAGGGTGCTCGCCGTTGGGCCGCCGCACCCAGGCGAGGAAGTCCACGTGTCGCTCCTGTCAGCGAAAAGAAACGGCCGCCTTTGCGGGGCTTTCGGTCAGGAATCAATACGGCGGATTGACCACGACGAACTGCGCCCCCTGGGGTTGATACCAGGTGCCTCCGCACTGCTGATAGACCATGCCGCCGTAGTTCACCGGGACGCAGTTTGCGGGCGGGCTTTGCACCATCGAGCCCACGATGGCGGAGGTCACTCCCACCGCAGCCGTGACCGCCGCTGCCGTCGCGACCGGATGATAGTCGTTGTCCCAGCCGCCGCCACAGCAACCGCCTTCCACGTTGACGTTCCGCTCGACGTTGACGTTGTTGACGTTGTTGACGCTGCCGCTCCGGACGTTGTTGGTACGCGCATCCGCCCTGCTGTTGTTGGCCTGCGCAGCCTGCCGGCTCCCGCCGCCACCACCGCCACCGCCGCCTGAGGCGCGGGCGCCACCCCCGCCACCGCCGCCACCGCCACGACCGCCGCCACCGCCGCCGCCACCGCCGCCCCGTGCGGCATCGGCGTAAGGGGCCATGGCAAAGCTGGCCAGAACGAGGGCGGCCAACGCGGCCGGAAGCAATTTGCCGAATGATCTCTTCATGATGGCGCTCCTCTACTTGGTCTTCAGCGGAACGATCTCGATCTTGGACGCGCCCTTGGGCGGCGTGAACTTGAACACGGCATCGGTGAAGGCGGGTTTCAAGACCCAGTCGATCATGGACACCGATTGCGGGCGCGCTTCGTCGGCGCGATTCGTGATCACGATCTTGCGCGGGAGGGGTTTGCTCCCGACGGCGATCCAGATCTGCCAGTCGATCTTGTCCTGGCGGAAGGCGTAGTGGTCACAGAGATCGTCGTCAACGAAATCCTGGCCGGCATTCATCGCCGATTGAATCTTGTCGAGCGGCGCGGCCGGCGTGCCCCACAGGAACAGATCCTGCAACGGGAGCTGCACGCCGTACTTTTCCTCCAGCCGGTCGATCAGCCCGCCAATCGTGCCGGAAAACTCGACCGTCGAGTAATACTTCTGCGCGGGCGTATACAGGGTAACCGTCTTGCCGTCGTAGACGAGCTCGCGTTCGGAACGGGCACTATGCATCCGGACGCGCACCTTGTTCGGACGCTCGACGTCCATGTCCGCCGTCGCCGTATGCTGGAGCTTCTCGCCATCAGCCAGGACGCGCTCGCCGGTCAGTTCGGTCGACACCCGGAAGCGTTTCAGCGTCTGCAGGAACGCGCCCATGTCCTTGAGGGCCTGGATCGACGCAGGGTCGACGGCACTCGCTGCGGATCCGCCAGCGCCGGCCGCTGGTGCGGTCTGCGCTAGCGCGCCCGGTGCCGCGAGCGACATCGCCAGCAGGCCGAGGGGCAGAATCTTTCGTACCATGGTTATCTCCCGGGTTGAGAAAATGTTCTCTAGCAATGCAGGCGGTGCCGCGTCTTCGCCCTGACGGAGTCGATTCGGGACGCGCCCGATGATCGATCATGCTGGGGAAAGATTCAAGACGTGGCTGCCACCGTGCCCTGGCGCCTCCTATGACTCACGAGCGGTGGAGAACCCCGGAGTCAAGCTCCATTTCCCGAGTGCGTCGGATGCGTCCGACAACCACGGTCGGCGCGCGTTGTGGCTGCGCAAATACCCGCCGCAACCGGGACACTCTTCCGCCTCCGCCCAATGCGGCGCCAATCAATGTGCGTTCCGCCCGCCGGCAAGCACGGGCGGCGGACAACGGACGGGCTAGTTGTTGGCGTTTACGATGGATCCGCTCGCGGTAACCGGCGTCGAGCCCGGCGGCGATCCCTTCCTGTAGACGCGAACTTGATACGTATACGTGAGGCTGTTCGTGTTCAGGTCGTCCATCGGAAAGCGGTTGGCCGAGAACTGCCGCAAGGGAAACTGCGTATGCGAGCCCGCTGCGTTGGCCCCCGTGATGACGACGCTGTCGGCACGAAACTCGTAATCGGGACTATCGATAAGCTCCCAGGCGAGCGTGACGCCGGATAGCTTGTTCTGCATCCGATATTCGGGTCCAGCGAGACTGGCCACGGGCGTCCCGGACGCGTTCGGCGCAACCCGCACGTAGGTCCAGCACCAGGATGAAAACACGCAGGTATAACCGTTGTTCGCGGTTTGCGGTTGGTCAGCGGAAGCGCCCTGGATGCCGCCGAACAAACCGGCCGCGACGAGGAGGCCGAATGCAGTTTTGCGAATCATAGTCGATCTCCAAATCGAGGTGACTCTTAACGCCGATAGTCGAGGACGGAATCGGCAGCCATCAACCTGCCCCGCTCAATCGGGCCCAGGATAGCAACATTTGACCAGTTGGGCATTTCTTAGTATTTGACCGGCGTCAATCAACCGCCGCTCTGCCGGGCAACGAACCCAACTGGGAGAGGGGCGAGCTGCGGCGGATTCGATCGCCACCGAAATCGTGACTGAAAAACCCTGCGGACGTTGAGGGCGTGGGCGCGCCGCCGACTCCACAGGATCACGCTCATCCTCCATTGTGCTGAGTTAGATCAACAAAATGTTCCGGCCCGCGCCTAGACTCGGCACTATCGGCCGTCTTCCGCCGACGTTCTGGGGCAATGAGGAACTTGTCACCCGGCACCGCCGCATGGCGCCAGCAGGGATACACTTGGTCGCGATGCCGACTCTCAATCAACAGGCTTACCGAACAGGAGGCAGCATGAATCGTCGCATGATGGTGTTGGCAATGGCTTTCGCGCTGGCCGCGCCCGGGATCGCGCTCGGCGCGAGCAAGGCGGAAGAACAGGCGGACGTGCGCAAGGCGGCGCAGGCGGCGCTTGCCGCGGTCTACGCCGCGGCACCGTCGGCTCGCAAGGCCGTCGAGTCCGCGGCCGGCTATGCCGCGTTCAGCAACTTCGGCATGAAGATCCTCGTCGCCGGGGGCGGTTCGGGCGAGGGCATCGCGGTCAACAACAAGACCAAGGCGATGACGTACATGAAGATGGCCGAGATTCAAGCCGGCCTAGGCTTTGGGGTCAAGAAGTTTCAGGTGGTCTGGGTGTTCGAAACCGACAAGGCGCTGAATGACTTCCTCAACTCCGGCTGGGAGTTCGGCGGACAGGCGACCGCTGCGGCGAAGACCGCGGACAAAGGGTCCGCCTACCAGGGCGCCATTGCCGTGGGGCCGGGGGTCTGGATCTACCAAGTCACGGACAAGGGCCTCGCGCTCGAGCTCACTGCCAAGGGAACCAAGTATTACAAGGACAGCGACCTGAACTGAGTCGCCCGCTTGTGAAGCGTTCTTCTCCGAATCGCCGGAGTCGCGAACCTATAATAAGCGCACGACAGCGATTGTCGTCGTGCCAGCTGCGTGAACCGGACTTGATCGATCTCACTAACTGACCCTGGGAGACGAGCGATGAGACCGAAGGCAACTTGGCTGTGCGAAATCATTGTGTTGGTTAGCGTTGGGGCTCGCCTTCGCGGGCACACCCTTGGCGCAGACGACGACCGCCGTCAACGTGCGCAATTTCGAGGTGATCTCAGTCGATGGCAACAAACTCGTGGTGCGCGACGAGAGAGGCACGCAGGAGATCACAGTGCCGGACGACTTCCGCTTCACGGTCGACGGCAAGAAGCTGTCGGTGTCGGAGTTGAAGCCGGGGATGAAGGGCGCGGCGACCATCACGACCACGACCACGATCAAGCCGGTCGCCGTCACCGAAGTCCGCGAAGGCGTCGTGTTGCGCGCCGGGCCGTCGTCAATAGTCGTACAAGACAAGGAAGGTGTGCGGAAGCGTTTTTCGCAGGACCAGTTGGACCAGCGGGGTATCCAGATCCTCAAGGACGGCCGCGTGATGCGCATCGGCGAATTGAAAGAGGGAGACATGCTTTCGGCGACGATCATCTCGCAAGTTGCGCCGGTAGTGGTGACGGAGAAGGAAGTCCAGGCGACGCTCGACAAGTCCGCGCCTGAGCCGGCGAAAGTGGCAGCGGCGGAGGCTCCCGCACAGCCGACGCCAGCCGCCTCCCCTCAGCCGAGCGCCTCCCCTCAGGCGACCGCCGCCCCGCCCGCGCAACCCGCCGAACAATCCGGGCTGGGGATGGCTTGGTATCTGGTGATCGCCGTGCTCGTCGTGGCGGCCCTCTTCTTCTTCGTGCGTCGCCGAAAAGAAACCTAGACGACTTGTGCAAGAGCGGATGTCTTCATAAGAGTCCGCCCCGTGAACGTGACCTCTCAGTCGACGTAACAGCCTGCGAGCGACAGGCACAACGGCGAACAGTGCACTATTGAATATTTCTTCCGAGGGGACGCATAAGCGCACCCTTGGCCTCGGACTTAGCGTGGGAGGGCTTTGCGCGAGGTTCACCCGTGGGCACAAGCCCTCACCCCAATGGACCGGCCAACGGAGGCACGTTCAGTCAGTCTGAGCGCCGCCAAGTCGCGCCACGAAGTGCAGTAGGGACCTTGATTGGGTAGCCGTTTTGGCGTAATCATGTTGTGCTTATCGGCCGCGACGCGCCGCGGATTCAGGTTGCTGAATCGCTTCTGACATTCTCGCAGGGGGGAACCATGGACTTCTCGGCAATAGGTAGTTCGCTAGGAACCGCCTTGGGCGCAGAGGCGCCTCGCATCCTCGGCGCAATCGTCATCCTCGTCATCGGTTGGATCGTGGCCGTCTTCGTGCGGGCCGGAATCCGCCGGCTGCTCGCCGCGGCGCGGCTGAATAAACGGATCGCCGAAACCACCGAGCAGAAGCTCGACCTGGAAACAGTGGTCTCCACCGTAGCCTTCTGGCTGATCATCCTGATCGCGCTGATCGGCATGTTCAATTCGCTCGATCTGACGCTCGCCTCAGGGCCATTCGAGGTCATGGTCAAACAGATCGCCGCCTATCTGCCGCGCCTGGTCGCCGGCGTGCTGCTCGTGCTCGTCGCCTGGCTCGCCGCCGTCGCATTGCGCGCCATCGTCAACCGCGTGCTCGATGCCAGCGGCCTGGACGAAAAGCTCTCGGCCAATGCCGGCATGCAGCCGATGCGCAAGAGCGTCGGCAACATGCTTTTCTGGCTGGTGATTCTCCTGTTCGTGCCCGCGATCCTCAATGTCTTCGACCTGGGTGGATTGCTCGATCCGGTCAAGGTGATGGTGACCAAGATCCTGGACATCCTGCCGAACCTGTTCGCCGCGTTCCTCATCGGCTTTGCCGGCTGGCTGCTTGGAAAGGTACTTGCGGGTCTCGTGACCAACATCCTCGCCGCCGCCGGCGCCGACCAGGGCGCGCATCGCCTGGGACTCGATCCGACGGTGCGCATTTCGCAAATCATCGGCACCATCGTGCTGATCTTCGTCTTCGTGCCGGCGCTGATCGCCGCGCTCGACGCGCTCAAGATCGAGGCGATTTCGAGACCTGCGACCGACATGCTGGGCAAGATGCTCGCGGCGGTTCCGAACATCGTCGCCGCAGCGCTGATTCTCGTCGTCACCTACTACGTCGCCAAATTTGCTGCCGGGTTGCTCGGGCGTCTGTTGAGCAGCCTGGGTTTCGACACACTGCCGGAGAAGCTCGGCCTCACAGGCATCTTCGCCGGGGGAATGCAGCCGTCGCGGCTGGTATCGATGCTGGTCCTGTTCTTCGCGATGCTGTTTGCGACCGTGGAAGCGGCGAACCGCCTCGAATTCAACCAGGTTCGCGACGTCGTGACGCTATTCATCAAACTTGGCGGCGACATCGTCCTTGGCGCAACGATCCTCCTTATTGGCTTCTGGCTGGCCAACCTTGCACACGACGCGATTCGCCGCGCCGACACCACGAACTCCGAGAGCCTCGCCACCATCGCCCGGGTTGCCATACTGGGCCTCGTCATCGCGATGGGGCTGCGCGCGATGGGCATTGCTGACGATATCGTGAACCTCGCGTTCCTGTTGGCCTTCGGGGCGGTCGCAGTGGCCGTGGCCCTGTCGTTCGGTCTAGGTGGCCGAGAGGCTGCTGGCCGGCAGATGGAACATTGGTTGGCGAAGTTCAGGAAGGACAGTTGAGTGGTTCGGTGGAACATTAGCTCGTCGCATCGCTCCGAACTGCAAAGACATGCCGCAATGCGGATGCAGCAGCCGAGTTCCGGGCTATTTGCTGCCACTCGATGTCGCCATGGCGGCAATTGCGCTCTGGGTCTAGTCGAGAAAGGAGTGACTTATGACCAAGCAACGCATCAAGACCGCGCGCGAGAAGGTTACAAAGGCCGCCAAACATGCGGGGAAGAAGATAGGTGACGCTGCCGTCGTTGTTGGTGATCTGAACGACGATGGCAAGATCGACCACGAGGATGCGAAGATCGCCGCCGCGAGGGCTAAGGTCTTCGCATCGAAGGCGGCAGATGGGGCCGGGACATTGATAGAGAAAGCCGGAAAGCACGACATGGTCAAGGACGCGGCAGCGGGTGCTGCCATTGGCGCCCTGGCGGCAATGCCTCTGCCGGTAGTTGGCCCGGCCGCAGGAGCTGCTGTCGGTGCAATTGTCGGCGTTGTCAAGAACTTGAGGACGCCAGCGAAAAGGCGTTGAGCTGGACGCCTCGTTTTTTGTGCCTGCTCTCCAAGGTCTGCGCTATGGCACAGACCGGGAGAGCCGCTGTTGACCGGGCTGCCGGAGCGCAGACGCATTCGGCAGAGGACGACGACCGACACCGGCTGCCGACTCTTCTCAGTCTGTCGTGCTTGTTCGCTCGCAGGCGGTACGTCTACGCGAAACCCCTCCGGCTACTTCGACGCGTCACGCAGCGCGAGCATGACGTGCACGGTGCCGCCTTCCCGGCGTTGCTGCATCGGCAAGCCCGAGCGCGCGAAGACGGACAGCATCGACTTGTTCTCGCCGAGCACATCGGCCTCGAGGGCGGCCACCCCGCGCTCGCGGGCGATATCGGCGAGGTGTCGCAACAGGCGGCCGGCGATGCCCAGCCCCTGGTAATCCTCCTCGACGACGAACGCGACTTCCGCCGTCCGTTTCCCGACATCGACCAGCATGTAACGACCTGAGGCAATGATGACCTCGTCGGGGCCCTCGCCTGTCGTGACGACCAGCGCGAGGTCGCCCGCCGGATCGACCCTCATGATCCGGTCGAGCCCCGCCTCGGTCAGTTCGTTCCGGTAACTGAAGAGACGCGTATAGACAGACTCGCGGTCGAGCTCGCGGATTGCCTTTGCAATCTTCTCGCGGTCGTCGGTGCGCAACTCGCGGATCGTCACCGCGAGCCCGTTGCGGAGCGTCTCGATGCGTACGAAGCCCGGTGCGTCGGGCATCATCGCCAAGGCGGCAGGACGCCGCTACTTCTTCGGCTCGACCGCGATCGCCAGCGCCTGCGTGTACGTCGCCTCGACCTGATCGCCCTTCGCGATCCGCTTGAACTGCTCGGGGTCCGGAATCTTGAGCTCGACGGTGCGCTGCGGGCCCTTGAGCGTCACGGTCTGCGCCGCGGCGTTGACGTCGATAACGTTGGCGACAATGGTGATCTGACGGCCGACGGCGCCGGCCGGCTGCTGCCCCGGCTTCGCGCCGACCGCGCCGGCTTGTTCGGTGCGGGCGACCACGAGGCCGCCGCCCTTCTTGAGCTCGAGCGTCAGCGCTTCGACATACTGCATCTCGACCTGGTCGCCGACCTTCAACTGGTCGAAATTCTTTACCTGCGGACCGGCGGTGATCGTCACCTCGTTGCCGTGCGGTCCTTTGAGCGTGATGTCGCGCGTCGCCTTGTCGATCGCGGTGATCGTCGCCGTGATCTTCACGGTCTTTGCGATGGCCGCCTGGCCGGGCGCACTTCCGCCATAGACCCCGGTCTGGGCGCCCACGGGCAGCGCGAGCGCAACGGCAACGGCAAACCCGGTTACAACGAACAGCTTCAGCATGTTTTCGCTCCTGGTGGTGATTGATGACTCGTTACCTTACTGACCCTTGACCGGCGACCATTCCTTCCCCGGATCGAACCGCTGAATCTGCGCGGCCTTCGCCTGCGTGCCCGGGCCGAGATCCGCCTGGTAGACCTTGCCGTCCTGGTTGACGATGAAGGTCATGATCCCGGAATTGCCGTATTTCGCCGGCCACGCGACGACGGCGAAGCCGGCGATGCCGTGTCCGCGCACGACGTAGTCGAACGCGCCGCCTTGCGCATTCTTGCCCTGTCCCTTGAGCATCTTGTAGTAGTAGCCGTGGTACGGCGTCGCCCCCTTGTCGCTCTTCTTGTACCCCTCGCCGGAGGCCTGTGCGACGAGCGCGCCGAGCGGACTCGGCGGCTCGCCCGCCTTCACCGGCCAGTAGAGTCCGTCGCGCTTGCCGGGGCTGCTCACGAGCTTCTGCCCGTAGTCGAGCACGCCGTCGCCGTTGCGGTCTGCCGACGCGTAGTCGTGCTCGGCGTCGACGATCGCCTGCAGCACCTTGATCGTGCTGAGCTCGTTCTCGCCGACGCGGCGGGCGAGCAGCTCGTCCTTGCCCGCAATCGTGTCGAAGCGCCACTCGTCTCCTTCCTTTACGAGCGGGAAGGCGAACGGAAAGTCGTCGTTGCCGATCGTCAGCGTTGCCTTGTCGCCGTCGCGCGCGAACGCGTGTTTCTGTTCGTACGCGGCGACGAAGCGCTCGCCGGAGGCGCGATCCGCCGCGGCGTCGCCCGACGAAATCCAGTCGGCGACGTTCCCCAGGATGGCCATTGTGGCCTTGCGATCGTGCACCTTGACCGCGGCCACCAGCGCGCTGACGGCATCCTCGGGCGAGGGGAAGGTTTTCTGGGCCGGCGTCGCGGCCAACGCGGTGGTCGCGAACACCACGGCAACGAGCGACATGAGCAAGGTCCGCACCCGTTCGCACACGCGTGCACCGTTGTTTCGGCGGTTGACGTTCATCATCATCTCCATGATCTTCGCAGTTGGGGTATCGGAACGCTGCCGCTTCAGCGCCGGCCGCCGCCGCCGCCCCGCTCCGCCTCCGCCTCCGCCTCCACGCCCGCCGCCGCCCCCACGCGCGCCACCGCCGCTGTAGCCGCCCCCGCCCCGCGCGCTCATGTTCCCCGATGAGCGGGCGGAGTTCATGCTGGACGAACCGCGATTGCTGTAATCCCTGGTCTGCGCGCCGCCGCGGGTGTCGAACGCCGACGCGTTGCGCGTGCCGCTCATGTCGCGGCCGCCGAAATCGCGGCTGCCCGCAGCAGCGCCGGAACTCCGGTCAGACACAGCGCTGCGAGCGCTGAGGTCGCGCGACGAAATATCGCCGCGTTGAATCGACTGCTGTCCGGCCTCCGCGCGTCCGCGGAACGCGTCACGGGATGCGGCATCGGCTCTCGCGCCTCCGCCGTACTGTCGGGCGACATTCTGGTCGCGGTAGGGCACTGCACCCCGGCGATTGGCGTTGTGCTGCCAGTTGCCGTTCGATATGTTCGTGCGGTTGAAATTGTTGTAGCGGTTGACGTTCACGTTGACGTTGCCGCCGCCCCAGTTGCAGTTGCCCCACAAGGCGCCGCCGACGATGACGCCGGCGGTGAAGCCGAGCAGCGCGCCGCCGGCGACGTATCCCGGCGGATAGTAGTAATACGGCGGGTAAGCGGGATACGGCCACGCGCCGTAGACGACGGTCGGGTTGTACGTCGGCACGTAGACGACCTCGGGATTCGTGGGCTCGATCTTGATCACCGTCGTGTTGTTCTCGACCTCGGTGACCACCTTCTGCTCCTTGGTGTCCTTGAGCGTGCCCTGCTGCGCGGCCTTGGCGCGCAGTGACTGCGCCGTTGCGAGCACATCCTTTTGCTGCGCGAGAAACGCGTCGCCGAGCTTCTGCGTCCAGTCGAGCTTCTCGCTCATCATCGTGAGCACCTGCGGAAAGACCGCCAGCGACTTCACGCTCGGATCCCACGGCTGCTGCTGCAGCGCGTCCTCGAGCGCCTTGTCCTTCAGGCCCGGATTGGCCTTGATCCAGCGTTCGGCCGCGACGACGTCGAGCGGATACGTCGCCGCCATGAGCACCTGCGCGAGCAGCGCGTCGGGGTAGAGCGCGACCGGCGCGAGCAGCTGGTCGAGTTCCTCCTGCGAGAACGTCTTCGCCGCCGCGGACGGCGCAGCGGCGGGCGCCTGAGCCGGCGGCGTAGGTACCTGCGCCGACGACCAAAACGCCAGCGCGAGGCCGAGCACTGCTGCGATCAACGACGTTGTGGCTTGTTTCATGCGTGTCCTTTCAGGGTCGCCGCGCTGCATTGATCGTGCGGCAACCACGCTGTCGTCGGCGCGTCACTTGATCGCAACCACAGGTTTCCATGCGTGCACGGAACGCCCGCAGTAAGTGTTCAACGCGTGCTATTGCTGCTGTTGAGCCTGCTGTTTCTGCGCCGCCTGCTTCTGGCGGGACTTGGTGCCACCGGCTATCGTACCAGCTTCCGCGCCGATGCCCGCACCAGTCCACCGCGGTAATGAATGGTCCGGGAGAGCCGGGGCGCCATCGCCAAATTCCGAGGGCCTTATCAAACCGGCGCAGACCTTCGGCGGGCGCGAGCTAGGCAGGCGTTCAATGCTGGCGCTTTGATGCTGCGAGCTCTCGGATGAAGTCTTCCGCCCGCCCCCACTCGCCGTAGCCCGCCGCCGGATTGAGATGGCCGACGGCCCCGACGTTGACGAGTCGACTGCCCCACGCTCCGGCGAGGGCTTCGACGCGATCGAGCGCTCCGAGCGGATCGTTGGTGCTCGCAGCGACGATGCTCGGGAACGGCAATTTCGCACGCGGTGTCGGCAGCCAGCCGTTCTGCCGCAGCACCTCCTGCGTTGGATAGCCTTCCGGCAACGGCGACTCGAAGTCCGGCGGCGTGGCAAGCAGCGCGCCCTTGATCGCGCGCTCGTGCCGCCGCGCCCAGTGCACGGTGATCATCACGCCCGCGCTGTGCGCCACGAGGATCACCGGACCTTCGATATGCGCGAGCGACCGATCGAGCGCGGCGACCCACGCCGCGCACGAGAGCTTGTCGCGCTCCATCCGCGGCACCGACCGCGCGTTGGGAAGCTTGGCCTCGAGCAACGTCTGCCAATGGTCGGCCACGTGGTCGCGCAAGCCGGGAACAAACAGGATCGTGGGAGTCGAAGCGGAGTTCACGTCGCGCTCTCAGAAGGCTTCGTCCGCGAACGCGAGCAGGCTCTCCGCGCCGCCCGTGACCGTGTCGCGCAGTCCCGCAGCGTGCGTAAGGCAGTGATCGGCAAAGTGGCGCGTGGTCGCGATCTTCGCCCGCAGATAGATGTCGTCGCCGTCACCGGCGGCAAGCCTCCTAGAAGCGACGAGCGAAGCACGCGCCAGCTCGGCACCACCGCAGACGATGCCGGCGAGCTCGAGAAACGGCGCCGCGCCGGCCAGCACGGCGCGGGGATTCTGCCGGAACCGGCCCACGACGAATTGCGCGGCCTCGTCCAGCGCATCGACGGCCGCAAGGAGCCGGGTGCCGATCACCTCGAGCTCGTCCTGTCCGGAATCGAGGAGCTTGCGCCCGGTGTTGCGGATGGTCGCGATCGTCGCAGCCAGCGCCTTGCCGCCATCGCGCGCAACCTTGCGGCCGATGAGATCGTTGGCCTGGATGCCCGTCGTGCCCTCGTAGATCGTCGTGATCCGCGCATCGCGCAGATACTGCGCCGCGCCGGATTCCTCGATGTAGCCCATGCCGCCGTGAACCTGCACGCCGAGCGACGTAATGTGCTGCGCCATCTCGGTGCTCCAGCCCTTGACGATCGGGATCATCAGCTCGGCGTACGCGAGCTCGCGCCCGCGGACTGCGGCGTCCGGGTGCCGGTGCGCGCGATCGAGCGCCGCCGCCGTCACGTAGCCCAGCGCACGCGCTGCCTCCGAGCAGGCGCGCATCGTGAGCAGCATCCTCCGCACGTCGGGATGGCCGATGATGCCGGTCCCACCGGCATCCGGCGTGGTGCCGGCGACGCGGCCCTGCACGCGCTCGCGCGCATACGTCACCGCGCGCTGGTACGCGCGATCCGCGAGGCCCACGCCCTGCATCCCGACGCCGAATCGCGCGAGATTCATCATCACGAACATGTATTCGAGGCCGCGGTTTTCCACGCCGACGAGGTGGCCGATGGCGCCGCCGCTGTCCCCGAACGCGAGCACCGCCGTCGGGCTCGCGTGGATCCCGAGCTTGTGCTCGAGCGACACGCAGCGGACGTCGTTGCGCTCGCCGGGCGTGCCGTCCGCGTTCGGGAGGAACTTGGGAACGACGAAGAGCGAGATGCCCCTGGTCCCGGCCGGAGCGTCCGGCGTGCGCGCGAGCACGAGATGCACGATGTTGCTCGTGAAGTCGTGCTCGCCGTACGTGATGAAGATCTTGCTGCCGTAGAGCTTGTACGTGCCGTCGTCCTGCGGGATCGCCTTCGTGCGGATCGCCGCCAGGTCCGAACCGGCCTGCGGCTCGGTGAGATTCATCGTGCCGGTCCATTCGCCGGACACCATCTTCGGCAGGTAGGTGCGCTTGAGCTCGTCGGAGCCGTTGAGCTCGATCGCCTCGATCGCGCCCGCCGTCAGCATCGGGCAGAGCTCGAAGCCCATGTTCGACGCATTCCACATCTCGTCGATGGCCGCGGCGACGAGCCGCGGCATGCCCTGCCCGCCGAACTCCGGACTCTTGGCGAGGCCGTTCCAGCCCAACTCGCAGAACTGCCGATAGGCGTCCTTGAATCCGGCTGGCGTGGAAACGCTGCCGTCTTCCTGCCAGCGCGCGCCTTCGCGGTCTCCGCTTCGGTTGAGAGGATCGAGGACGCCGCCCGCGAACCTGGCCGCTTCCTCGAGGATCGCGGCGACGGTCTCGGCGCTCGCGTCCTCGTAGCCGGGCAGCGCGGCGATCGCGTCGAGTCCGGCGAGCTCGTTCATGACGAACCGCATGTCGGCGAGCGGTGCTTGATACTGACTCATCGCTGTCTCCGGGAATGCAGCGTCAGCGCGCTTCCGCCGCCGCTGGCGCGAGCTCGGGCAGCTTCGCGCGGATCACCTTCTTGTCGAGCTTGCCCACGCTCGTCTTCGGGATCGCATCGACGAAATACACCCGGTCCGGCACCGCGTACTTCGAGACCGCGCCGCGCGTCGCGCAATCGGCGACGTGCGCGCGGATGGCTTCCGCCGTCGGCACATCGCCGCCGGCCTTCAGCACGACGAGCGCGACCGGGCGCTCGCCCCACTTGTCGTCCGGCACGCCGATGACCGCCGTCTCCGCCACGCCCGCGACGCGCAGGATCAAGTCCTCGATGTCGAGCGAGGACACCCACTCGCCGCCCGTCTTCACGACGTCCTTGATCCGGTCCACGATCTTGAGGTAGCCGTCGGCGTCGATCACGCCGACGTCGCCGGTGTGGAGCCAGCCGCCGCGCCACAGTTCCTCGGAGCGCCCGGGCTCGTCGAGATAGCCCTGCGTGAGCCACGGCGCGCGCACGACGACCTCGCCCTGGCTCGCGCCGTCGTGCGGCACGTCGTTCATGTCGGCGTCGACGATGCGCAGCTGCACGAACGGAATCGGGCGGCCGGCCCTGCACCGCACTGGCAGGCTTCGCTCGTCGTCCGCCGCGAGAAGACTGGGGGTGAGGTGCGCAAGCGTGAGGATCGGGCACGTCTCCGACATGCCGTAGCCGCCGATGACGTCGATCCCCTTGTCGACCGCCGCGCGGGCGAGCAGCAGCGGCAGGGCCGAGCCGCCGATCACGACCTTCCAGCCGCGCACGTTCCCTTCGTGCAGCGCGGGGCTCGCGAGCATCATCTGCAGGATCGTCGGCACGCAGTGCGAGAAGGTGACCCCTTCGCGCTTGATGAGACCGAGCAGGACGTCCGGCACGTAGCGCCCCGGGTAGACCTGCTTCACGCCGAGCAGCGTCGCGACATACGGCAGGCCCCACGCGTGGACGTGGAACATCGGCGTGATCGGCATGTAGACGTCGCGCGCGCCGAACGACGCGTGCGGCGCGTGCGCGAAGGCCTGCGAAACGCCGAGCGTGTGCAGCACGAGCTGCCGATGGCTGTAGTAGACGCCCTTCGGCAGCCCCGTGGTCCCGGTGGTATAGAACGTCGTCGCGCGGGTGTCCTCGGGGAGCGCCGGGAAATCGTATTCGGGCGCGACGGCGGCGAGCATCGACTCGTAGTCGGCGTCGAAATCGATTGCCGCCGACGAAACGGCGGCGCCGTCGTTGATCAGCACGAACCGGACGCCCCGCCGAATCTTGGCGCGGATGCCTTCGAGCAGCGGCAGGAACTCCGCGTTGACGAGGATCACGTCGTCCTTCGCGTGATTGATCGTGTAGAGCACCTGCTCCGGCGAGATCCGCACGTTCACCGTGTGCAGCACGGCGCCCATCATCGGCACCGCGAAAAAGCATTCGAGGTAGCGATGGCTGTCCCAGTCCATGATCGCGACCGTCGCGCCGGGCTCGACGCCGAGCGCGGCGAGCGCCGACGCGAGGCGGTTCACGCGCTCGGCGAGCGTCGCGTACGTGTAGCGCAGCCGGTCGGCGTAGACGATTTCCTGCGCGGGCGCATGGGCAACGCCGTAGGCGAGGATCTGGCCGATCGAAAGCGATGCGTCGCACGCCGACGGCGTGCGCGCGATGGCGAGGGGATTCATGCGGTTCTCCGTGATGAAGGTTCGGACTTCGCCTTCGGGCGCCGCGTCTTGCGCGTGCCATGGGCGGGCTCCGTGAGGAAGGACTCGACGATGCGCGCGGACTCGGCCGGGCGCGTGACGAGGAACAGGTGGCCGCAGTCGACGATCTCGAGCCGTGCGTCGGGAATCAGCCACTGCAGCAAATGGGCATTGGCGACGGGGACCAGCGGATCGTCGGCCCCGGCCATGATCAGCGTCGGCTGCCGCAGCGTCCACAGCCACGGCAGGCTCGTCCAGCCGAACGCGGCGGCGAGCTGCAGGTAGTAGCCGCCACGGCTCGAGAAGCGAACGTGGCGCAGCGTCGCCGCGACCGCCGCGGGATCGCGGCGGAACACGCCGCCGTAGACCTCTCCGGCGATCTCGTGCGCATGCGCACGGTCGACGTAGCGCCGGGGCGTCGCCAGCTTGAGCAGCACGGACGGGGATGCCGGCACCATGAGCGCGCCCGGCGAAGTCGCCGCGAGCACAAGCCGGCGGCAGCGATGGGGATTCACGATCGCGAACTGCTGTGCGATCGCTCCGCCCCACGATACGCCAAGCACGTCCACGTGGAAGTAGCCGAGATGATCGAGCAGCTCTTCGGCGAGCCGGGCGACGCCGCCGGGCCGGTAGGGCGAGGGCGGCGTCGGTGAACCGCCGACCCCTGGCACGTCGAAGATGACGACGGTCGGCCCCGGAAGCGCGTCGATGAAAGGCTGCGCGAGCTCGATGTTCGCGCCGAGGCCGTTCAGGAATAGCAGCGGCGGGCGCGCGGTGTCGCCCGGTCGCGTCGCATACCGGATGCGATGCCCGCCGATGCGGGCCGTCTCGATGCGCAGGGCACGAGCTCCGCGCAAGTTTCGTCGTTGCGCCATCATCGCTCGAGCACGTAAGCGCCGGGCGCCGCGGCGATCGCCGGATGCCGCGCGCTCCCGAGCGAAGCCGGCGCGGATTTCGTCGGCCCGGACCGCGCCTTGATCCACTCGCGCCAGTGCGGCCACCAGCTGCCTTCGGTCTTCTGCTGCCGCCCGAGCCAGGACTCGGCGCTCGCGGCGCGCGCACGTCCCGCCATGAACCAGGAGCGGGGATTCCCCGTCGGGTTGACGAGACTCTGGACGTGCCCCCCGTTCGAGAGGACGAACGTGCTGCGCGCCCCGCCGCAGAGCTGCGCGGTCCGGTAGACGGCCTGCCACGGCGTGATGTGGTCGGTGAGGCCGCCGATCACGTAGGTGTCGATGCCGATCTTCGCGGCGTCGACCTTGCGCCGGCGCACGCGCAGCGCGCCCGGACGGGGAAACGGATTCGCCTCGTACAGCGCGAGGAAGTCGGCGTGCAGCCGCGCGGGCAGCCGCGTCGTGTCGCTGTTCCAGAACAGGATGTCGTGCGCGGGCGGATCGTTGCCCAGCAGGTAGTTGTTGACGACGTAGTTCCAGACGAGGTCGTTGGGCCGCATCCATGCGAACATGCGCGCGAGCTCGCTGCCTTCGAGCACGCCGCGCTTGTGCGAGGAGGCTCGCGCGGCGGCAATCGTCGCCGGCGTCACGAACAGGCTTGCGGTCGTGTCCCGCGCGGCAGCCGTGTCGAGCACGCACACGGCGAGCGTCGCGCTCTTGACCTTGCGCCGGTCGACGGCCGCGAGCCACGCGAGGAGCGCCGTCAGTGTGATCCCGCCGGAGCACGCGCCGAACACGTTGACATCGGCAGCGCCGCTCACTTCGCGCATCGCGTCGATCGCCTGCTCGAGCGCCGCGACGTACGCGTCGAGCCCGCATTCCGCCTGCTCGCGCGTCGGGTTGCGCCAGCTCGCGACGAACGTCTGCACGCCGCCGTCCTGCGACCAGCGCACGAGACTGTTCGACGGGCTGAGGTCGAAGACGTAGAACTTGTTGATCTGCGGCGGTACGATCAGGAGCGGGCGCGCGTGCACGCTTGGCGTGGACGGCGCGTACTGAATGAGCTCGAGGAGCTCGTTGCGGAAGACGACCGCGCCCGGCGTCGTCGCCACGTTCTTGCCGACCGTGAACGGCCGCGCGTCCACCTGCCGCGGCAGGCCGCGGCCGCTCGCGAGGTCCTCGACGAAGTTGGCGAACCCGCGGATCACGCTCACGCCCTTCGTGTCGGCGAGCTTGCGCAGCGCGGCCGGATTGCCGGCGAGGAAGTTGGTCGGCGCGAGGGCGTCGACGAAGAGCGATACCGCGAACCGCGCACGGTCCGCGTTTCGCGCGTCCATGCCCGCCTCGTCGACGCAGCGGTTGAGCGAGTCGCCCAGCGCCACGTGCGCCTGCAGGAGCCGCCGGAACACCGCGCTATCGCTCCAGGCGCGGTCGGCGAACCGGCGGTCGCCGGGCTGGGCGCCCAGCGTGGAGCGCCCGGCGGCAACGCGCGCGAGCTCACCGATGAACCCGGCGTAGCGCTTCGTCACGACGCCGGGACGCTGCGCGAGGTGGGCGAGCAATGCCGTCGCCGCGGCCGACACGTCCTTGCGTCTGAACCCGATCAATGGGTTCGCCGCGAGCGTGTTCCGCGCGGCCTGCTCGACGAGCGCAGCCGCCGGCTTGCGTGCCGGCTTGCGTGTCGCAGCCGGAACGCGACGCGCCCGGCCGACGCGACGCTTGGTGGAGAGTCCGGTGGCTGCGGTCATCGCCGTCCGCGACCCGTCACGCCGCCGGCGCGCCCATCAGCAGCGCGAGCGACTCTGCGAGGAGCGCCGGCTTGGCCTCGCTCTCGATCTCGATCGTGTTCTGCAGCGTCAGCAGCACACGGTGCGCGCCCTTCGCTTCCACCGCCAGCAGCACCACGCGATTGCGCACGCGGCTCCCCGCCTTCACCAGCGCGATGAAGCGCACCTTGTCGAGCCCGTAGTTGAGCGCCGCCGCGGCGTCCGGCGGAATCACTCCAGCCTCGATCGACAGTGAAGCGGCAAGCGAGAGCGTCAGGTACCCATGGGCAATCGTGCCGCCGTACGGGCTCTCGCGCTTGGCTCGCTCGACGTCGACGTGGATCCACTGCCGGTCGCCGGTGCAATCGGCGAACTCGTCGATCCGACGCTGATCGACGCCGTGCCAGCCGGACGTGCCGATCTCGCGCCCCTTGAACTCGGCGAGCGTCGCCATCGAGTAACCGGTCGATACCATGGACCCCTCCTCAGCTATTATCGCCGCCGTGACCGGACTGCGGATGTCGGCAGGAGGAAGTGCGACAGCGCGGGAATCAGCACCAGGGCGCCGATCATGTTCCACACGAACATGAACGTGAGGAGGATCCCCATGTCGGCCTGGAACTTGATCGGCGAAAAGGCCCACGTGATCACGCCCGCGGCCAGCGTGATGCCGACCAGCGCCACGACTTTGCCGGTGAACTGGACCGCCATCTGGTACGCCTTGGTCAGCGGCACGCCGGCGCGCTGTTGCGCAAGTTGCACCGACAGCAGGTAGAGCGCGTAGTCGACGCCGATGCCGACGCCCAGCGCGATCACCGGCAGCGTCGCCACTTTGACGCCGATGCCCAGCGCGACCATCAGCGCCTCGCACAGGATCGAGGTCAGCGCCAGCGGGACGACGGCGACGACCACGGCTCGCCAGCTGCGGAACGTGATGAAGCACAGTGCGATCACCGCCGCATACACGTAGAGCAGCATCGTGCGGTTGGCCTGCTCGACGACGATGTTCGTGGCTGCCTCGATCCCGGCGCTACCGGCCGCCAGCAGGAACTCGCGCTCCTTGTCGGTGTGACCCTCGGCGAACTGCGCGGCAGCCTGCACCACGCGGTCGAGCGTCTCGGCCTTGTGATCGGCCAGATACGCAATCACGGGCATCACCGAGCACGCGGTGTTGAACAGGTCGGGATTGTTGACCGACGCCTGCTGCGCGGCGTAGTTGAGCACGTCCTGGTTGCGGTTGATCGTCAGCCACTTGGGATTGCCCTCGAACGAGCCGGCGGTGATCTGGCGCACGGCATCCGGTAGCGACACGGTCGTCTGCACGCCGGGCACCTGTTTCAGCGCCCACGCCAGCCGGTCCGCCTCGACCAGCGTCGGATACCTAAGGCAGCCCTCCTTGTCGGTCTTCACGATCACCGCGAACTGATCGGAGGAGAGTGCGTAGTTTGCGGTGATGTAGGCGTTGTCGAGGTTGTAGCGCGAGTCGCGGCGCAGCTCGGGCGCGCCCGGGTCGAGGTCCCCGATCCGGAGGTGCGAGCTCGCCACCAGCCCCGCGATTGCAAGCGCAGCCGATACACCGATCGCGCCCAGCGCCCAGCCGCGCGTCGTGAAGCGGTCGAGAAAGCTCCAGAGGGCGCCCAGACCCTTGCCGGCCGTCTCCTCCCGTTCCTCGCGCAGACTGCGCTCCGCCGCCGCCGCGCTCACGCCGGTGAAGGACAACAGCACGGGCAACAGGAGCAGGTTCGTGAAGATCAGCACGGCGACACCGACGCTCGCGGTCAGCGCCAGCTCCTTGATCACCGGGATGTCGATGACCATCAGGACGGCGAAGCCCACGGCGTCCGCGAGCAGCGCCGTCAGGCCGGCGAGGAACAGGCGGCGGAACGTGTACCGAGCCGCCACGAGGCGGTGCGTGCCGCGACCGATGTCCTGCATGATGCCGTTCATCTTCTGCGCGCCGTGCGAGACGCCGATCGCGAACACGAGGAACGGCACCAGGATCGAGAACGGGTCGAGCTCGAAGCCCAGGAGCGCGATGAGCCCGAGCTGCCAGATCACGGCGACGATCGAACAGGCGACGACCAGCGCCGTGCTGCGCACGCAGCGCGTGTAGGCGTAGATGATCGCGGTGGCGATCAGCGCCGCGATGCCGAAGAACATCATCACCTTGAGCAGCCCGTCGATCAGCTCGCCGATCAGCTTGGCGAAGCCGATCACGTGGATGCGGACCGTCGGCGATTCCTTGGTCTTCACCGTCTCATCGAGGCTCTTCGCGAGCTCGTACCTGGCGCGGATCTTCTCCTCCAGCACCCGCGAGAAGCCGTGGTAGTCCATGCGCTTGCCGGTGCCCGGCTCCTGGTCGAGGAGCGGCACGAAGATCATGCTCGACTTGAAGTTGTTGGCGACGAGGCTGCCGACGATGCCGGAGCGTGCGATGTTCTGCTTCAGCTGCTCGACGCTCTGCGGCGAGCCGTTGTACGCATCCGGCATCACCGAGCCGCCGCGAAAGCCCTCCTCGGTGACTTCCGTCCACCGCACCGATGGCATCCAGAGCGATTTCACCCAAGCCCGGTCGACGCCCGGGGTCAGCACGAGCTCGTCGTTGATCTGCTTCAGGACTTCGAGGTAGCCAGGGTCGAAGATGTCGCCATCGGCGCTCTCGACCACGACGCGGACGGCGTTGCCGAGTCCGCGCAGGTCCTTCTGGTACGTGAGGTAGTTCTTGATGTACGGCTGGCTCTGCGGAATCATCTTCTCGAAGCTCGCGTTCAGCACGAGCTTCGTCGCCGCGAAGTAGCCGAGCACGACCGTGATGATCGCGCAGACGACGACCATCGCCAGCCGGTTGTTGAACACCAGCCGCTCGAGCACGTTGCCCGAGCGCGGGTCGAATTCCGCGAGGTCGCGGACGACCGGCATCGCATCGAGATCGGTAGTGGCGGTGGCCATGATGTGTTCGCTCGTTTCGGGGATCAGCGTGCCGCAGCCTCGGACACCGCGACACCACGCGGGCCCGCCAGCACGAATCGCCCGTCGCCGAGGTCGGCGAAGCCGGCAACCGGCATCGGCGGCTTGACCGCGATCGGAGCAAAGGAACGTCCGCCGTCGCTGCTCACCGCGAATCGCCCGCCCGCGTCGGCCAGCACGATCGCGCCTCCGGCCGCGGACGTCGCGCCGACGATCGCCGCCGGCAGTCCGGCCTCGACCTTCGTCCACGCGATGCCTCCGTTGTCGCTGCGCCAGACATTGCCGCGCAGCCCGAAGACGAGCACGGCGTTGCCGGTGGACGCGACGCCGAAGAAGCTGCCGTTGTAGGGGACGGCAAGTGCCTTGAACCGTTGCGCGGCGGCGTCGAGCTTGAGCACGAGCCCGCCCTCGCCGGCGATGTAGAGATCACCCGCCACCGGGCGGATCGAATACAGATTGAAGAATTTCGGATTGTCGGTCCGGTCGAACCACGGCTCCCACGTCTTTCCGCCATCGGCGGTGTGGAAGACGAGGTTGTAGGCGCCGACGACGTAACCATTTCGCGCATCGGCAAACCAGACGTCGAGGAACGGCTTGTCAGCCCCTTGCTCCTTGTAGCGTTTCGCTTCGGCGAGCAGCGTCTTCGCGCTTTCGGACGCGGGCTCCGCCGCGACCTTGCGCTCCATCGCGCCGACCAGCAAATCGTTCGCCTTGCGGCCGTCGAGCTGCAGCTGCCACGATTCGCCGCCATCCGACGTGTGCAGGACGATGCCATCGTGGCCGACGGTCCAACCTTCCTTGCCGTCGACGAAGTACACCGCCGTCAGGTCCGAGCTGACGGGAACCGCCGACTGTTTCCACGTCTTGCCGCCGTCCGTGGAGACGACGACGTGGCCGCGCTGACCGACGGCGACGAGCCGGTCTCCGGCGCGCGCGACCGCCTGCATCAGGCTGCGGCCCGCGAGCGGCGAGGCCTGCGCAGGTGTGTCCAGCACGTCGACGAAGCCGGCACCCGCCACGGGCCCGGCGAGTGGGACCGCGACAGCGGCGACGAGCAGTGTCATGACGGCATGGCGTGCGTTCATGATTATCTTGATGTCCAGTTCGAATCCACCGGCGCGGCGCGACGTGCGCCCCGCACCGGGGATTCAGATGAATGCCGGCCTCAGCGCAGCCCCGCTCCGGCCAGGGCTTCCGACGACCAGAAGGTGTCGCGCGGCAATTCGGTCATGTACTTGAGGCCTTTGTACGGACCGAACAGGCCGGTGATGTTGTAGACGCCCGAGCTGAAGTCGTAGATCGCGAACGTGTCGGCAAACGGCGCCTGCACATCGTAGCTGAACGACTGGAACGCGAAACTCGAGCGATAGAGCTGCCCTCGTGCATCGTACTGGTCGGAGGCCAACGCCATCCAGCTGTCCTCGTCGAGGTAGAACGTCCGCTTGCTGTAGATGTGGCGCTTGTCGGGCTTGAGCGTCGCTTCGACCACCCAGACGCGATGCAGCTCCCAGCGCACCAGCTCGGGATTGAGATGGTTGGGCTTCGTGATGTCCGCCGCCGTCTTGTGGTACGTCAGCCGATAGCTGCTGTACGGAACGTACATCTCCTTCTTGCCGATGAGCTTCCAGTCGAAGCGGTCGATCGCACCGTTGAAGACCGACACGTCGTCGTAGGTTCCCGCGCCGGCCGCGCCCGGGTTCGGCGTGTCGTAGGCGAGGTCCGGCGCGAGTTTCACGCGGCGCTGGCCAGGCAGGTATTGCCACGCGCGGCGCGGCTGCTTCAGCGGATTGACGGCATCGACCCACAGCAGCGCCTCGCCGTTGCGGCGAGCCGGTCCGACGTAGTTCAACTTCACGAGCCAGTAAGGATCGCTGGCGCTGATCGGTCCGGACTTCTTCGGGTCGAAGATCGGCCACGCCCAGTTCGCGTCGGCCGCGACGGCGAGCGTCGGCACGCCGGCCGAGTCGACGTTCCAGTTCTCATACCTGGGATTGTCGTAGCCCAAGCCGTTGTAGCGGAGCAAATGGTTCCAGATCGCTTCCGAACCGGTCTTGGGAATCGGGAAAGGATAGCCCGGCATCACGTTCTCGAGCGCGACGCCGCCCTCGACGGTCTTGGCTCCGGTGGCGTTCTTGGCCGTGTTATCCAGGATCCGCTGCGGAACGGCGACCGTGCGATGCGTCGGATAGACGTCCACACGCATCGTCGGGTAGCGCTTGAGGAGCTCCTTGGTACCTTCGGTGAGCTTGTCGGCCTGCGCGGCCAAGTCCTTGCCGGTGATCACGAGGCGCGGCTTCTCGTTCGCGAACGGATCGGGCCGGACCATCTGGCCGGCCTGGAAGCCCGCCGGCGGCTTGATGCCCCCGGTGTATTCGGGAATCGTGCCGTCCTTGTTGCCGGCCTTCTCGGCGCCGACCGCGGTCAGCGACGTGCCGAGCTGCTTGGCCTCGTCCGCCGAAACCGCCGCCAGCGCACTTCCGGCGGTGAGCGAAGCGATGGCGAGCGCCATCAGGGATTTGCGAAACATGTCTGTACTCCTCGTTAGAAGGTGGTCTTGAACGTGAGCGACACCCAGCCGCGGTCGGACAGCGACGAGTTCGCGCCGTTGGGCACGCCCATCACGCCACCCGCCGGGGTCGCGCCGGTCGGGTTGGTGGAATAGTTGCCGTAATAGCCGTTGTACTTGAGATCGATACGGTACTTCTGATAGATGTCGGCGGCGATGCCGGCGCTCCAGTTGCCGCCGTCCTCGCTGCCGCCGAACGCGACCGCCGAGTTGCCGGAGATGCCCTGGCTCCACGTCATCGGCGCGAGCAGGTCGACCCCGGGGAACACCTGGAACCATGTCGGCGTAAAGTTGAACGCGAGTCCGACGAAGTTCTTCGACGGCTTGTCGATCGCCGTGTAGCTGCTGCGCCCCTTGAACACGGCCTCGTTTTGCGTGACCTTGACCCACTGCATCCAGGTCAGCTCGCCCGACAGTGTCGCGATGTCGAAGAACAGGGTCTTGGGGAAGATGTTGACGCCGTTGAGGACGCCGTGCCACGTGTCGCCGAGCGCGCCCGGCGTCCCCGACGACGGCACCGCCGTGGTGGCGATCGATCCGGGCGAGAGCGGCACGAAGGCCGCGGGCAGCACGTTCACGGGATCGCTGACGAGCGGCATGTTCTGGCGATAGGAAACCTCCGCGCCCACGCTGATGCCGGCGATGTTCTTGGCCATGGTCAGGCCGTAAATGTGGATGTTGTCGCCGTAAGCGCCGTTGTACAACCCGAGCTTGCCGTACTTCTGCAGGTCGGCGATCGTCGTGGCGTTGGGATTGACGAAGCAAAGCGTGCCGCCGGGCAGCGGCGTGCCGCCGCGCGGCGAGCAGACCGCGGCCGGCGCCGCAATGACGCCGGGCGTCGCCATCGCCTGCGGAAAGACGTCGGTCGTGTTGCGATAATAGGCGCCCATCGTGCCGTCGAGCCATTCCGGACTCCAGCGCGCCGACAACCCCCAATCACCGAGGCTGCCGGAGTTCGAGGGCGGCTTGATGTCGTAGCCGCGCCAGAGGCGCAGATATTTCGGAGCTGCCGGATTCGCCGCGGCGAGCGGATTGGGCCCGAAGATGAACGAGTCACCGCCGAAGTTGAGCGGATCCTGAATCGTCAGATAGCTTCCCGATTCCGGGATGCGGTCCGCCTGCCAGTTGTAGAACCACTGGGCCGCGACCGACAGATCCTTCGTGGGCTGAGCCTGCAGCGTGATTCCGCCGCGCGGCCGGAACAATTCCTTCGCCTCGCTTCCCGGCGTCGCAAAACCCTTCCACACGTCGATCGGATTCTGACCGTACGACACGCCGTGGATCGCGCCGCCCAGGAGCAGGCTGTCGCCCCAGTAGACCGTGTGCTGTCCGGCCTTGAGATTGAAGGGAATGTCGAACAGGTCGAAGTTCGCGAACGCGAACGCGTCCAGCCATTCGCCCGACACACCCTTGGCGTAGCGTTTGGTGTACGGGGAGAGCTCGCCCGCGACGGGCAGCCCGTTCACCAGCGTGTTCGCGGTTGCGTTGAACGTGTTGTCAAGCGACTGGTAGGCGAAGTCGTACCAGCCGGCGTAGCTGAATCGGGCCCCGTACTTGCGCTGGTACACGAGGTCGAACTCGGACAGCACGTCGAACCGGTTGGTAACGAGCGAGCCGTTGCTGAAGTTCCGGTCGCCGTCATCGTAGTTCGGGGCACCGAGGATCGCGGGATCCTGCGATTGCGCACGTACGCCGATGTTGTAGCGGACGGTGTTGTCCCAGCGCATCGTGAGGTCGGGGTTGTCGAGCGGAATCTCGAAGGCCTGCGCCGTGCCTGCGGCGGCGAGCGCGGACGCGACCGCCAGCGAGGCGACGCGGCATCGGAATCGAGCGCGACAGGGGGTTGTAATCTGGTGCTGCATGTTGTCAATCTCCTCTGCGGTTTGTCGGTCCTGCGTACGTTACAAAGTCGATGGCCGGTGTTTTTCGGCGCAAGCCGGCCCTGCCCGGGGCTTCCGTTGGACGCCCGCGGTGCTGCGGTTCGTGTTGCGGCTATTCGATAGCGATCACGCTTCGGTGATCTCGGCTGCCGCCGTGGCGTTCAGCGTGGACATCTCAGCCGCGCTCCGTCTGGCCGACGACCGGCTCGGGTGCGAGATTCATGATCCGCGCGAACAGCTGCCGGAACTCCTCGTCGTTGTCCACCGAGAACTGCGGATCGGAGTTCCCCGCGAACGCCGCGCCGATCTCCATCCAGTCGCCGTTGGTCAGGTGCGCCCGCGCGGCGGGAATGATCACCTTGGACTCGAGCGCCATGTGCTCGCCCTGCGCCGTCGCGAAGGTCTCCACGGCTGCCGCGAAGCGGGCGAGCCCGCCGGCCGAATCGGCTTCGTAGGCGGCGATGCTCTGCTCGAGCTCCTCGACATGGGCGTGGCCTTCGAGGTGCTGGCGCTCGAGCTCGTCGAGCGTCGCGTCGAATTCGTGCGTTCGCGCGCGAAGCTTGCGGAAGAGGTACGCGTCTTCCTTCGGGTGATGGAGCGTTTCGGGAAACGCCTTGATGTAGTGCAGCATCGCGCGCAGCAGCGGGAACGACGGCACCGCGCCGCCGTCGCGCGCCTGCCGGACGAGGTATTCGAGTCCGTGGATGACCGCGGCAAGCGACCGATGCTCGTCGCGGATCACCGCCAGGGGTGCCTGGATTTCGGCCGCGGGCAGGTTGCTCTCGACCGCAGACACGAGGACGGGAATCGTCGTGTGCTGCAGCAGCTTCTGCGTCTCGGATCCGAGCATCAGCCCCTTGATTCCGCGGCGGCCGTGCGAGGCGATGAAGATCAGGTCGCAGCCGCGCGCTTCTGCCGCGCCGAGAATCGCCTCGTAGGGCCGATCGCTGGTCATGACCGCGGAGTCGTAGGGCACACCTGCTGTGCGGGCGACCACCCCGGCCTTGGCGAGGATCGCGCGCGCCTCGCCGGCGACGTGCTCGTTGAACGCCGCCGGCGACATCACGCGCTCGAGCGCGCCGATGCTCGACGCCCCGTAATCCGCCTGCGCGTGAAAGAAAGTCACCTTCGCGCCAAGCGCGCGGGCGAGCTCGACGGCGCGGCCGACCGAGTCGGCCGACAGCGGCGAGTCATCGAGCGGGACCATCAGATGGCGGTACATGAGCGTGCTCCTGGCGGTTGTCGGCGGCGTCAGAACGGCTTGTCGCCGATGATTCCCGCGCGCTCCATCTTGCGATGACACGGCGGATAGTCCATCACCGCGTAATGCTGCGTGGACCGGTTGTCCCACATGGCCATGCTGTTCGGCTTCCAGCGCCAGCGCACCTGGAACTCGGGGATGAACGCCTGGCTGATCAGGTAGTTGAGCAGGTGGCTCGCGCCAGGATTCGCGTCCTGGCCGAAGCGCACGTTGGCGGGCGTGTGGTAGTTGGTGAAGTGCGTCGTGAACGCGTTGACGAAGAGGATCTTCTCGCCGGTCTCCGGGTGCGTGCGCACGACGGGATGCTCGGCATCGGGGTATTGCGCCTTGAGCGCATGGCGCTTCTCGATCGGCATCACGGCGCCGAACGAGGCCTCGATGCTGTGGCGCGCGCGCAGGTCCGCGATCTTCGCCTTGATGTCCTCGGGGAGCCGCTTGTAGGCCTCGGCCATGTTGGCCCACATCGTGTCGCCGCCCACCGGCGGGCACTCGATGCAGCGCAGCACGCAGCCGAACGGCGGCTTGTCACGCCACGTGGCGTCGGTGTGCCAGGCGTTCTCGTAGCGGTCGATCGGGGCGTCGGGCGACTTGTAGATCCGCACGAGGCCCGGATGGTCCGGATCGCTGCCCGCCACCGGATGATCCTCGAGCTCGCCGAAGTGCCGCGCGAACGCGACGTGCTCGGCGCGCGAGATGTCCTGATCGCGGAAGAACAGCACCTTGTGCTTGAGGAGCAGCGCGCGGATCTCGGCGGCGAGTCCGGCGTCACGCGAGGCAACTCCGAGGTCGACGTTCGAAAGCTCCGCCCCGATCGTGCACGTCAGCGGCAGGACCTTGATCGACCCGCGCGCGGCGATCTGCGCAGGGGCCTTGGCGAGCGTGGGGGTGTCCGTCATTGCATTCTCCTAGATCACAAAGATCGACGAGCCGGTCGTCTTGCGCGATTCGAGATCGCGGTGCGCCTGCGCCGCGTCCGGCAGGCGGTAGCGCTGGTTGATCTCGACCCTGATGCGTCCGGCGGCGACGTGCTCGAAGAGCTCGCCGGCAAGCGCGCCCTTCTCCGCGGGATCGGCGATGTAATCCGCCAGTGCCGGCCGCGTGACGTACACGGACCCCTTGATCGCGAGTTGTGTCGCATCGATCGGTGGAATCGGGCCCGAGGCCGTCCCCACGCACACGAGAAGCCCGCGTCTCTTGAGCGAATCGAGCGATGCCGCGAAAGTGCTCTTGCCTACGCTGTCGAACACGACGTTCACGCCGATGCCGTTCGTCAACTCGCGCACGCGTTTCGCGACGTCCTCGCGCGAGTAATCGATGACGTGATCGCAGCCGTGCGCGCGCGCGACCTCCGCCTTCGCCTCCGACGAGACGGTGCCGATCACCGTCAGCCCGAGGACCTTGGCCCACTGCGACACGATCAGCCCCACGCCGCCCGCGGCCGCGTGCAGCAGGATGGTGTCGCCCGCCTGCAGCGGCCAGATCCGGCGCATGAGGTACGCGGACGTGAGGCCGCGCATCGTCATCGCGGCCGCGGTCTCGCAGGAGATCGCGGGAGGCAGCTTGATCAGCGGTGCCGCCGGGATTACACGCTCGGTGCTGTAGGCGCCCAGCGTGTTGAGGAAGCCGGTGTACGTGACACGGTCCCCCGGAACGACATTGGTCACGCCCTCGCCGATGGCCTCGACGACGCCCGCCGCTTCGACGCCGATGCCGTTGGGCAGCGGGATCGGATACAAACCCGTGCGGAAATACGTGTCGGCGAAGTTGAGGCCGACTGCCACGTGGCGCAGCCGCGCCTGGCCGGGTCCGGGGTTGCCGACGGCAACCTCTTCCCAGCGCAGGACGTCGGGCCCGCCGGCTTCGTGAATGCGGATTGCGTGCGCCATGGTCACCTCACGCGACCTTGCGCAGGAAGCCCTGCTGCCGGCCCTTGGCGTTCGGGGCGAACCCGTTGGCGGCCAGCGTCTCTTCCACCGTGTCGTAGAACACGCCGATCTTGCAGATCTCGCGCGCTTCCTTGCCGGTGGCGACTTCGCGGCCGAACTCGCGCGAGATGCGCACCAGCTGCTCGATCTGCTTCACGGTCGACATCTTCTCGGTGCGCGACTGGTTCCAGAGGTTGTCCTCGATGCCGCAGCGCACGTGCAGGCCCATGGCGATGCCCATCATGTTGATCGGCAGCACGTTGCGCATGCTGCTTTCAACGGTCAGCATGGAGCCGTCGGGGATGGCGCGCAGGAAGTGGGCCAGGCTGTAGATCGTCGGCTGGTCCATGCCGCCGCCGATCGCCACCCAGTTCATCACCAGCGGGCCCTTGTAGACGCCGCGGCGGATCATGCGCTCCACCGTCTCGTAGCTGTTGATGTTGTAGAACTGGAACGCGCTCTGGATGCCGGCGGCGCTCAGGCGGCGCACGTGCTCCTCGACCCAGCCCGGGGCCGAGGGGACGATCATCTCGCGGTAGGCTTGGTAGTTCTGCGGCTCCGCCAGCGACGTGCCGGCGATGTCCTCGATTTCCATCTGCTCCACGACGTTCATCTGCGTGGTGTTGACGGTGACCGTGACCTGATCAGGCTTGGGATCGAGCTCGGCCAGCATGTGGCGCGTGTCGTCGGACAGCCACCTGGCGTTGGCGCCTTCAGTCTCGGGCGCAAAGGAGATCGAGCCGCCGACCTGGATGATCAGGTCCGGCACGGCCTTGCGCACGCCGGCGATCAGCTCGTTGAACTTGGACAGGCGCTTGGAGCCTTTGCCGTCCTGCTCGCGCACGTGCAGGTGCAACACGGTTGCGCCCGCGTTGTAGCAGTCCACCGCCTTCTGGACCTGCGCTTCCATGGTGACGGGAATGTCCTCCGGAAAGTCCGAAGGGATCCACTCGGGGCCGTACGGTGCGGCGGTGATGACGAGCTTGTCCTGGTTTTCGGGGAAGAGCGATCCGTCGAGAAAGTTCATGCCATTTCCTTTGGAGGTTCGGGTTGGTTCTTCGATTGCGCGTGCGCATCCAGCTCCTCGAGCAGGATCGGCGCACCGAGGCACATGCTGTGGAGGCCCTGCAGGCTCGCGAGCTGCAGGACCGCGGTGATTTCTTCCTTCGTCGCGCCCGCCTTGAGCGCGCGCTGGATGTGCCGGCGAACGCCAGGCACGTACATATGCGTGCACGACGCGTCGAGTGCGATGCCGATGAGCTCGATCGTCTTTGCGTCGAGAGCCCCCGCGACCGCCGGAGCGATCGCCATCGCGATCACCTTTTCGGTCCAGGCCGGATCCAGCTTGGCGAACGGCTCCCAATCGGGATTCCAGTTGCCGCTCGCGCGCTTGCGCGAGGCAACCGGCCGGGAGGGCTTGAGCAGATCGGCGGGCTTCATGGAGCGTTTCCGGTGGCGAGTCGTTGTGGCGCCTGCGGTGCAACTGTGGTGCTCGGCACCGGCGCGAGCGACGCCGCACTCTTCAGGTCCGCTTCGTAGCTGCGCGATGCGAGCACGTACAGCACGGCGGCGAGCAGGCAGAACAGCGGGACGACCGACAGCGCGAACTCGAGCCCATACGTATCGGAAAGCGCGCCGGCGAGAAGGGGGCCGCCCGCGAGGCCGAACAGGTTGCGCATCAGCGACAGGATCGACACCGCGGTGGCGCGCAGCCCCGGATGGATCACGTCGATCACGACCGCGTCCGTGGGGCCCACGCTGCCGGCCATCATCAAGCCGCCGGCGACGATCAGCGCGTATTGCACGTTGCCCGGCGGAAACACGGCAAAAGCCGCCACCATGAACAGGGTGGTCAGCACCGCCGTTGCGGCCGGCACGAGCAGTCTCGCGCGAGGCAGACGCGGCGTCAGCCGGTCGGCGATCACGCTCCATACCAGCGCTCCGAGACCGCCGACCAGCACGACGAGCGCGGTCTTGAGGCCGGCCTTGTCAGGCGCGATCCCGTAGAAGCGATTGAAGTAACTCGGCAGCCAGGCCCAGGTCGTGGAGACGACGAGCAGGTTGAAGCCGGCGCCAAGGCAGGTGATGAGCGCCGTGCGCGGGCGGCGCAGCTCGGCGATCACGGCGCTCGCCGCGACCTTGACACCGCCGTCTGCGCGTGCCCGTCCCGGCAGCGCGACCGTCTTGTAATCGCGTACCAGCAGCAGGAACAGGATGGCGAGGAACAGCCCCGGCACGCCGACCGTGCCGAAGCCCGCCTGCCAGCCCCATCGCTCGGCGATCACGCCGCCGAGCATCACGCCGAGCACCGAACCCACGATGCCGGCAAACAGGAATGCGCCGAGCACGCTGCTCCGCATCCGGGGCGGAAAGAGGCTCGCGATCAGCGCAGCGCCAACCGTGCCGTAGGCGGCCTCGCCGACTCCGACGACGCTGCGGGCGCCCAGGAGCTGCCCGTAGCTCCCCGCGAACGCGCAGGCGATCGTGGCGAGGCTCCAGACGAGAGCCATCAAGAAGATGCTCTTGACGCGGCTCCACCGGTCGGCCAGCAGCGATAGCGGGACCGCGCCGAGCGCCACCGTGACGGACACGATCGAGACGAGCCCGCCGAGCTGGCTGTCGGACAACGACCACTGCGCCTTGAGATGGGGAAACATCGAGACCACGACCTGGCGATCGACGTAGTCGACGACCATCAGCAGGAACAGGACCGCGAAGACGGTCCACGCGGTGCGGCGCGCTACCGGGCGGTGGGCCGTAGGATCGAACTCTGCGATGTGCATTGGATGGGCCATGGCGAGATGGCCGCATTGTGGGCGCGCTGGGTCTTTTCGGATTGACCCGGCGTGACATAGACTTGACTCTTGGGGACAGTTGCGAATGCAAATGATTGTCGGCCTCATCCGCAGCGCCAGCCTTACGAATTACGCCGAAGTCGCGCGCAAGGTCGGGCTCGATCCCCATCGGATGCTGGCCGAATTCGGGCTCCCGGCGCGGTGCCTGCGCGAGCAGGAGGTCAAGATTCCGGTCGACGCCGTACGGGGCCTGCTCGAGGCGTCTGCCGAGAGGAGCGGGATCGAAGCGTTCGGGCTTTTGATGGCCGAGGCACGGCGCCTGTCGAACCTCGGCCCGCTCGGGCTCCTGATCCGCGAGCAGCCGACGTTGCGCCTCGCCGTCGAGACGCTCGCGCGCTACGGCAACCGCTTGAACGAGGCGTTGTTCCTGACCGTCGAGGAAGCCGGCGACGTCGTCGTGCTGCGCGAGGAGCTGATCGTGGGAGGGTCAGGGCAGATTCGGCAGTCGACCGAGCTCGCGATCGGCGTCGCCTTCCGCATCCTGCGCATCTTCCTGGGCGCCGACTGGCATCCGCGGCGCGTCTGCTTCGCCCACGACGCGCCCGCCGACCGATCGGTGCACGAGCGCGTGTTCGGCCGCAACGTCGAATTCGGCCACGATTTCAACGGCATCGTCTGCGCGCGCAGCGATCTCGAGATCGCCAATCCCGATGCCGATCCCGGGATCGCGCGGATGGCCCGGCAGATGCTGGAGACGGCTCCGGCGGGCAGCGCCGCCGACATGACCTCGCAGGTGCGCGAGCTGGTGGTGATGCTGCTCCCGACCGGCACCTGCACGATCGACCGGGCCGCGCAACATCTGGGCGTCGACCGCCGGACGATCCATCGCCATCTGGCGCGGGAGAAACAGACGTTCTCGCGGATCGTCGAAGCCGTCCGCGTCGAGCTTGCCGAACGCTACGTGAAGGAGCCGCGTCGAACCCTCACGGAGATCTCGTCGCTGCTCGGGTTTTCCGCACCGAGCGCGTTCTCGCGCTGGTACCGGCGGCGCTTCGGCTCGAAGGCGTCGGCGCGCGCGCCGGCTCCCGCGGTCAGAACTTCTCGGGGACGAGCTTGACCGAATCGATCGGTGGCTTCGCGCGCACCTTGCGCTTCGGCAGCTTCACCTTCTCGCGCGGCGGGGACTTGTACGGGATCCGCGAGAGCAGGTGCGAGATGATGTTGAGCCGCACCCGCCGCTTGTCCTCCGAGCGCGCGACGTACCATGGCGCCCACGCGGTGTCGGTCGCCGCGAACATCTCGTCGCGCACCTTCGTATAGTCGTTCCAGCGCGTGTAGGACTTGATGTCCATCGGCGAGAGCTTCCAGATCTTGCGCCCGTCGTCGATGCGCGCGGTAAGCCGCCGAGTTTGCTCCTCCGGGCTCACCTCGAGCCAGTACTTGAGAAGGATGATCCCCGAATCGACCACGAGCTTCTCGAACAATGGAATGATCTGCAGGAATTTCTGCGCCTGTTCCTCGGTGCAGAAACCCATCACGCGCTCGACGCCGGCCCGGTTGTACCAGCTGCGGTCCCAGATGATGACCTCGCCGGCCGCCGGCAGGTACGGGATGTAGCGCTGCCCATACATCTGCGATTTTTCGCGCTCGGTCGGTGTCGGCAGCGCGATCACGCGGAAAACCCGCGGGCTCACCCGCTCGGTGATCGCCTTTATCGTCCCGCCCTTGCCGGCGCCGTCGCGGCCCTCGAAGACAATGCACACCTTGAGGCCGGCGTGCTTGACCCACTCCTGGAGCTTGACCAGCTCGACGTGAAGCTTCCGGAGCTCCTTGTCGTAGTCCTTGCCGGAGAGCTCGGCGCCGGGAGCCGCCTTCGCGGCCTCCCCTTTGGCTTTCCCGCCCTTCTTGCCCTTCGCCGCATCCTTCGTTTGCACGCTCTTTTTCGCCATCGTCGTCTCCATCGATTCGAATCGCCGGACGGGCGGCGATCACGGCCGACGCATCACTGCGCGGCTACTGGTTCTGTCGCCGCTAGGTGCATCTCGAACCCGCCCCCCAGCGCCAGATGCAGGTTGACCCGCTGCGCCAGCCGCTCGGTCTGCACACGCAGAAGCGTGATGCGGGCCGAATACAGGCCGAGCTGATTCTGCTCGACCGCGCGCAGATCGACGGTCCCGACGCGATACTGGATTTGCGCGAGCTCCAGCGCGCGCGCGCTGTCGCGGGTCGTCGCCTCGAGAATGACGTAGCGATCGCGCAGCGCGTTCTCGGCGGCGAGCGCGTTTTCGACCTCGCCGAACGCCCGCTGGCCCGCTCGCGCGTACTCCGCGACCGCCTGCTTCTGCTCGGCGGACCGGATCTCGACCTGCGCGCGCAGTGCGCCTCCCTGATACAACGGGGCGATCAGGTTGGCACCGACGCTCCAGATCGGGTTGCTCGTGTCCTTGAGCACGATGAGTTCGCTCGTCACGCTGCTGCCCCCGGCGGTCAGGCTGATGCGCGGAAGCATCGCCGCGCGCGCCTCGCCCACGCGGTTGAATGCGGCCGCGACGCGGCGCTCGGCCGCGACCACGTCGGGCCGGCGCTCGAGCAGCTCCGACGGCATGCCGACCGGCGTGGGCGGGGGCATCGGCGAGAGCCGATCGGCGACGGCGATCTCTGCGCCCGGATAACGCCCCACGAGGAGCTCCAGCGCACGCAGCGCCTGCTCGCGCGCCTGCTCGATCTCGCGCAGCCGGTCGCGGTAGGTCCCGGTGCTCGCGCGCGCCTCCGCCACTGCCTGCTCGTTCCCGTTGCCGACGCGAAACCGGTCCTGCGCAACGCCGAGCAACGCGTCCGAGGCGCGCACCGCCTCCTGCGCAATCGCGCGCTGAAGCCCGGCCTCGATCGCGAGGAACCAGCTCTTGGCCACCGTAGCCGCCAGCGACTGGCGCGCGTACGCGTAGTCGGCGCCGAACGCCGCGGCCTGTTCCTCGGCCGCCGCACGCCCGTAGCGAATGCGGCCCCAGATGTCGAGCTCCAGCGACGCATTGAGCCAGATCCCCTCGAGGCCGCCGCCACTGCCCGATTTTCCCCCGGCAAGGCCCGCGACGCCCACCGACGGCCACAGCGCGCCGCTCGCCACTTTGACGTAACCCGCCGCCTGCTCGACACGCGCCGCCGCCACCTGCAGGTCGGCGTTGTAGGCCAGGGCCTCCGTGACAAGCGCAGTCAGTGCGGGATCGTTGAACGACAAGATCCACTGGTCCGCCACAGGCACTGCCGTCCCGCCGCTCGCCTTCCACGCTGCCGGCACCGCCGTGTGCGACAGCGCCTGCTTCTGCAGCTCGTCGGTCGAAGGCGGGGTCTTGAGTGCGCACCCCGCCACCACCGCGGCGAGAGCAGCGAGGATATGCAGAGAGCCGAGACGTGTTCGCATCAGTGCAGCTTCAGCACGAGGTAATCGGTGATCGTGCCGACGCGCAGGATTACCATCCGCACGATGTGGATCATATGCGCGTGCTCCGTATAGATCGCACCATGGCCTTCCGCACCGGCGGCGAGGAACAGATCGCGATCGCGCTCCTCGACGTCGAACTTGACGGGAAACCGGCCCGGGATCTGTGGATAGGCGCCGGTCTGCGGGAGCACTCCCGACTGCACAACCTGGCCCTGGCCCTGCGCCCAGACGATGGAATCCACCTTGGCCTTGATGATCCGCCCCGGGTACATCGTGAGGGCAAACTCCGCCGGATTGCCCGGCTCGACCAGCGGCAGCTCGTTCGCCACGTAGAGCCCGATGACCTGATAGGTTTCCTCGACGAAGCTCATCGCCGGCGCGACCGGAAACGCGGTCACGAACGAGCCTGGGCGCAACTGAACGTTGATCGCGTAGCCGCTGGCCGGCGCGTAGACGGACGTCTGATCGAGGTTCCACTGCGCGTTCGCCAGATCGGCGCGGCTGAGATCGACCTGCGCCTTCGCGGTCGCGACCTGTGCCCGCGCCGCGGCGACTGATGCCTGCTCGCCGTTCACCTGTCCCGACAGCTTCTGCGCGACCTGTGCCTCATTCGCCGTCGCCGTTGCGAGCTGCGCTTGCAGGTCGGTCACGTTGGCCTCGGCCTGCTCCAGCGCGAAGCGATCGCCCGCTCCCGTAGCCACCAGTTCGCGGTTCTGTCGGACCCGCAGCCGCGCGAGTTCGAGTCTGGGCTGCAGGGACGCGACCTGTCCGCTCGCGGATTTCAATTGTTCCTGCAGTTGCCGCGCGCCGGCGGACGCGTCGACGAGGCCCGCGCCGGCCTGCGCGAGCTTTGCCTCGTCGGCAGCGAGCTTCGCCTTGGCGACATTGAGATCGTTCTGATACTGCGTCGGGTCGATCTTGAACAGCAGCTCGCCTTTCTTGACCAGCCGGTTGGGCTCGACCGGCACCTCGGTGACCCGCCCGCGCACCTGCGGGATGACCTGCACGACGTACTTGAGGACGCGAATGTCGGCCGTCGACGGGGCCACAACGTTGAGGGCCAGGACCAGCGCCGTCAACGCGACGATCGGAATGATGACGACGGTGACCTGCCACGCCGTGTTCCAGGGCAGCCACTTGAACTTGAAGAAGATCAGCCATACGAAGAACGCATAGATTCCAAGGAGCAGGGCTTCCATCAGGCATCACCCGCCCTGGCACCGGCCGGCGCGGTCCCTGCAGCCGACGCGGGGGACTTTGCGATTGCGACCGCCAAGTCTCTCCGCAGGACCTTGAGCTCGGCGGACAACGTGCCTTTGGCGGCCATCGCGTCGAGCTCCTCGCGCAAATGCGCGAGCTCATCGTCGAGCAGCGCACCCGCCTGCGCCTTCTCGCCGAGCTCGTGGTAGTAGTCGTCGTGCTTCTCCGTGCCGTAGGCAACACGATAGGCGACCGGCTTCGTATACGCCCAGAGCCAGGCGATTGGCCACAAGAGGCCGCCGAATGCCAGCGACAGCAGGCACAGCGTGTGAATGGCGTCCCGCTGCGGGTGGTGGCGCTTGTGGGCGATCTTCTCCGGCAGCACGTGCACCAGCCAGAACAGCACGATCCCGCCGATCGGGACGGCGACAATGATGAACCACGCGAGGCCCATCGCCGCCGTGTCCATCATCTCCGGCGGGAGAAACGATGCGTGCGCGACCGGTGGAAAGATCAGGACGGCGAGCGCGGCGACTGCAACGGCAGGCGACACTCGCAGGGGCATTCGGAATTTCATCGGAGCGAATCTCTCGGGTGTGCAGGAGCCAACGAGGGACAGTGCCGGCCAGTCCCTGTCGGCGGGGTCATGGGTATAGCGGCCCCGCATCCGGACGGCATGGCCGCACTCGCGACGGTTATCCTACACGAATGGCGGGCAGCCGGCCGCACGCACGCAAAGCAGGGGGCGCATAGTCGACCACGTCGCGGGCGACAAGCTGCCGAAGATGAAGTTGCGTCAAAGTTCGGCGTGACTCACGCATGCCTCTTCAAGCAGAAGGCTGTGCGTGGAAGGGCGCGAAGCGCCACCGCCCGTCAATCGAGAAGCCCGCGACGTCAGGTCGAGCGCGCGCTTGCGCCACCCGGGAGCCAGACGAGGGTGGTTGAACTGATACAACGCGTGAATCAGACGTATCCGCTCGTCAGCTCTTTCTGGTTTGGTCTCCGCCCACTTGTTCACGGACGAGCCTGGCCATCACGCGTCCGCGCTCGGTTTCCAGCAAGGTCTTGGCGTCGATACGCCCGAACAAGTCCAGGAGCGGAGCGACCAAGCCGGTCCAGCCGGTCTGGTGGCTGGCGCCAAGTCCCGCGCCGTTGTCGCCGTGGAAGTATTCGTAGAACAGGATCAGGTCGCGCCAATGCGGATCGTCCTGGAACTTCGCCGCCCCGCCGTAGACCGGCCGTTGCCCATTGGCATCGCGCAGGAACGTGCCCGTCAGCCGCCGGACAATCTCCTGCGCCACCTCGAACAGCGTCATGTGCGGCCCCGAACCGGTCGGACATTGAACCCTAAACTCATCGCCGTAGAAGCTGTACAGATTCACCAGCGCCCGGACGATCAGCATATTGACCGGCATCCAGACCGGACCGCGCCAGTTGGAGTTGCCGCCGAACATGCCGGTATTCGACTCGGCCGGCAGGTACCGGACGCTGTACTCCTGGCTACCGACGTGAAACACGAACGGATGGTCCCGGTGATAGCGCGAGAGCGAACGAATGCCGTGCGGCCCGAGGAACTCGTTTTCGTCGAGCAGATAGCCGAGCACCCGCTCGAGTTTCTGCCTGTTCAGGATCGACAGCATCCTCCGTTTTCGGTAGCCGATGAAGCCGGCGTCGGTCGGCGCTACATGGGAAACCAACTCGGGATGGCGCTCGCGGAACTGCGCGATCAGCTCCATCAGCTTGGGAAGGCGAGCGACGGCGTCCCCCTCGAACACGGTCGTCGCGCACAGCGGCAACAGTCCCACCATCGACCGTACCTTCAGCCGCATCGCCTGACCGTCGGGCAGCCGCAACAGGTCATAGAAGAAGCCGTCCTGCTCGTCCCACATCTCGTCGTGATGCTCGCCGCGACGGTCCATCGCATAGGCGATCCACATGAAATGCTGGATGAACTTGAAGGCGATCTCTTCGTAGATCGGATCGTATTCGGTCAGGATGAGCGCCATCTCCAGCATGTTCTGGCAGTAGAACGCCATCCACGCCGTCCCGTCCGCCTGTTCGAGCGAGCCCCCGGTCGGCAACGGCGCGCTGCGATCGAAGATGCCGATGTTGTCGAGACCCAGGAAGCCGCCGGCGAAAACGTTGCGCCCCGCCGGGTCCTTGCGATTGACCCACCAGTTGAAATTCAGCATCAGTCCCTGAAACGAACGCTCCAGGAACCGCAGGTCGGCCCGACCGAGTTGCTTCTCGTATTTGTACAGCCAAAGCGTGGCAGCGGCATGCACCGGCGGATTCACGTCGCTGAAGTTCCACTCGTAGGCCGGAATCTGGCCGCTGGGGTGGAAGTAGAGGCTCCGCAGCATCAGCAGCAGCTGCTCCTTGGCGAAATCGAAATCCACCAGCGCCAGCGCGACGGTGTGGAAGGCCAGGTCCCAGGCCGCATACCACGGGTACTCCCACTTGTCGGGCATGGAGATCACGTCGGCGTTGAGCATGTGGAACCACTCCGTGTTGCGCACGCCGCGGCGGGCCGACTCGATCAGCGGATGACTCTTGTGCTCGCGCAGCCAGCGCTCCAGATCGAAGTAGTAGTACTGCTTGCTCCACAGCATTCCCGCCAGCGCCTGGCGGTGAACCCGGCGCTGATCGTCGGTCAGCGATTGGGGCGCAATCCGCTGATAGAACTGGTCGGCGTCGGCGATGCGGCTTCGAAGATCTTCTCGAAGTCGCCGAAGGGTTCCTTCGTCTTCGCGGCTGCGAGACGCAACCGGACCGTCTTGCTGTCGCCGCCGGGCACGTCGAGGGCATAGTGGGCGGCGGCCTTGGTCCCGATCTTGGCGGGATTCACCGCCTCGCGCTGTCCCGAGACGACGTAGACGTGGAACGCATCCTTGACGTACGGCGACGCGTTGGGCTGGCCCCACAGACGCTGCGCATTGCTCTCGTTTTCGGTGAAGAGCAACTCGGGGGCGCCATCGCAGTGGAGCCAGTACTCACCGAGCTCGTGGTGCGCGGCCCGAATCGTTCCCGATTCCGCCTCGCGAAGCGAAGGCTTGCGCCCGTTCTCGCCCCACGACCAGGTATTGCGGAACCACAGTGTCGGCAGCACGCGCAGTCGCGCTGCTTGCGGCCCGCGATTGTGCACGGTGATCCGGATGAGCACGTCTTCGGGACCCTCCTTCGCGTATTCGACGAACACGTCGAAGTAGCGGTCGTCGGCGAAGACGCCTGTATCGAGCAGCTCGTACTCGAACTCCTCCCGCGATCGTCTTCCGTTGGTCTCGACCAGATCCCGGTAGGGAAACTCGCGCTGCGGATACTTGTACAGGTACTTCATGTACGAGTGCGTCGGCGTGCTGTCGAGATAGAAGTAGTATTCCTTTACGTCCTCGCCGTGGTTGCCTTCGCTGTTGGTGAGTCCAAACAGGCGCTCCTTCAGGATCGGATCGCGCTCGTTCCACAACGCGAGCGCGAAGCACAACTGCTGCTTGTCGTCGCAGAGTCCACCCAGCCCGTCCTCACCCCATTTGTAGGTGCGCGAGCGCGCCTGGTCATGGGTGAAATAGCTCCAGGCGTTGCCGTCTTCGCTGTAGTCCTCGCGGACCGTGCCCCATTGCCGCTCGCTCAAATAAGGTCCCCATTTCTTCCATGGGACCTGCGCCTCGCGCGCATCGTTCAGGCGCTTCTGCTCCGTCACATCGACGATGACTGGGCTCATGCTTTATCTCCTCCTTGCCGTGTATGCACTCAGCGGGACCCAACGTGGATGGTCGCGTCGCGCGCGCGCGCAAGCGCATCACAGTCCACCGCCCCATCGGTATTGCCACGCGATGCCGATCAGATCGTAGTTGTTCCCGGTGCGCGCCGCCACGCCGCTGCTGGCGAAGAGCTTGATCGAATTGAGCCGGTCCACCGGGAGCGCCAATGTTGCCCCGAGACGCCAGTTCTGCTGAAGGTCGTTGTTCAGCACGCCATTCACGGTCGTGCGTCCGCCGGTGAAGTACGTGGCATCGGCCGAAACCCAGATGCCGGAGCGAAAGGCGTAGATCACGTGCCCCTGCAGCGAGTAGAGCGGGTCCTGCGAACGCGTATTGCCGCCGTAGAAGTCGTCGTTGTCGGTAAAGACCGTCGCCGCCGCCTGGGCTTCCAGCGTCCACGGACCGATCGCCTTCGAGATCCCCGCCTCCGGCTTGAAGGACCAGCGGTTGGTGCCGATGTTGACGATCTTGCCGGGATCGTACTGGCTCCAGGGCGCCGACACCTGCAGGCTGGCACCGATGATCAGGTCCTGCTCCCAGCCGGCGAATTCCTTCAGGCTAAGCGCCGGCGCCCCGTAGAGATTGATCGACAGCCTGAACGCCGGATTGCCGAACCCGTTGACGGTCCGCTCCACCGGTTGACCCTGGTAGTCGGCGGTGCCGGACAGCCAGGTGTACGGGACGATCGCGTCGAACTTGGCCGACTTTCCCCACAGATCGAGCACCCTTGCGTATGCGAGGAGGCCGTTCGACGTGTTGAGGTTCGCATTGGTGATCGGCAACGCAGGATCGAGGGCCAGCCCGCCTCGCGTGTAGGCGTAGCCCGCGATCAGGAAGTTGACGCCGACCGGGGCATTGGAATAGGCGCGCGGCTCGATGTCCTGCCCACGGGCCGGCGATGCGACCCCAGCGAGCACGCAAGCGACGAGCGCCGCGGTCATCAACAGCGCCGGCCCAGTGTCAACGCGCATTCGCGTTCGGTGCTCCCTAGAACAATATGCCGAACAGCATTTTCAGAAGTTCTTCCAGCGGCATCATCGTGAGCAGCAGCGGCACGATCGGAACGAGTGTCGCGGCGGCGAGGCGCACGACGGCGTCCCGCGTGATCGGCGCGATGCGCATCGCTCGCACCAGCTCGTAGCTGTTGCCGAGATCGGCAAGCGACTGCAGGTCGGCGCTGCCCACGAACGGCTCGTTGGCGGCCGCACCGCCGCGCAGCCATTTGGCATCGAACTCGCGCACGTAGCGCTCGGCCAGCGTTCCGTACTCGCGCAGGCCTTGCCGCTTCGCCTGAGCGAGCGCAGGCGCAAACAACAGCAGCGGCCCGAGGATCACGCACAGTACGAACACGACCATGACAGCGATCTCCGCCTTGAATTGAGTCAGCGCGGCGCCGGCGAAGAAGATGCGGTTGGCAAGCAGTCCGGCAAGCATCGCGCCATGCGCCACGGCGAGCACGGCGAAGGCATAGGCCGTATTGGCCACAAATCCCAGACCGCCGACGCGATCCGGATGCGTGGGAACGAGGCTCAACTCGATGCGCGACACCTGCCAGAGAAAGCGTATCCAGATAAACATCCGGAAATACCAGCGGCACAGCAGGAACTGGAAGATCGGCAGGCTCACGTAGCCATACCAGATTCCCGCGACAGAGAGCTTCGAGCCCTCGGCAGACGGTGTCGCGTACCACGTCGCCGTGCCGAGAGCCAGGTACTGGCGCCACACGACCAGGATGCCGACGCCGTAGACGAATGCGATCAGCAGCACCTCGGCGAGCACCGAGTTGCGGAGCCGGAATGCCGACGCGACGGCCGCCTCGAACCGAGTGATCGCGCTTTCCGGGATGAGGTTCCGCTCCAGGAATTGCTGCACGAGCGGACGCATGCGCCGATGCACCACCAGCTCCGCGATGATCAGCAACGGCAGCGTGACGAGGAAGCGGATGTGAGCTTCCACATCCTTCAGGAACGGCACGGCCACACCGCCGTCCAGCAACCGTCCTTCGATTGCCGAGAGCACGAGCAGCGGCAGCCACGCCAGCAACGCGAAGACGATGATTCGCTGGCGCACCAGCATCAGCGCATCGTCGGACAGATGCGCCCGACGCAGGAGCTGGAAGAGCGGCCCGCCCAGGACGAGCGAGAAGTCCGGCGGATTCCGGAACGAGGCTAGACCTTCAGACGATGCTGGCGCGAGGGGATTCACTGGCGGTCCTTCCCTGCCGGGGTGAAGCGCACGCGTTGGGGGCGCCAGTTGAGAGAGTGACCGCGACCGCGCTTGCCGGCTTTGCGCCAAGTCAAGACGGCGCCCAGTCGGGAGCCCGCACGGTGGGAAAGGGGATCGCGGGCTACAATCGCGCTGGCCCGCGAAGCTCGTTGCGGAACTGGCCTCGAGCGTAGTCGCGCAGCCCCCAGGAGCAGCCGCATGAATCAGGATCCGACCGCCGCGCCGGCGAGCCCGTTCGGTACCGCCGGCCTTCGCTTCGACGTCATCGCTGGCTTGACCGCCGCCGCGGTCGTCCTGCCCAAGGCCATGGCCTACGCGACCGTCGCCGGGTTGCCCGTCGCCGTCGGTCTCTACACCGCCTTCATCCCGATGGTGGTCTACGCGCTGCTCGGCACGTCGCGGGTGCTTAGCGTGAGCTCTACCACCACTCTGGCGATACTGGCCGGCACGCAGCTTGGCCTCGTGGTGCCGGACGGCGACCCGGCGAGACTGGTGACCGCGACCGCCACGCTGACGGCGCTGGTCGGAGCGATGCTCGTGGTGGCGAGGCTGATGCGTCTCGGATTCGTCGCCAATTTCATTTCCGCGCCGGTGCTGACCGGCTTCAAGGCGGGCATCGGTCTCGTGATCGTGCTGGACCAGGTGCCGAAGCTGCTCGGGATCCACATCACGAAGCAAGGATTTTTCACCGATGTCCTTAGCGTTGTGCAGCATGTTCCCGACACTTCGTTGATCACGCTGGCGGTGGCCGTGGCGACGTTCGCGGTGCTGATTGGCATGGAGCGGCTGTGGCCGCATTCGCCGGCCCCGCTGGTCGCGGTCGGGGGCGGCATTGCCGCGTCGTGGTTCTTCGGCCTGAAGGCCCTGGGCGTCTCGACGGTCGGACTAATACCGCAAGGATTCCCTTCGCTCACGCTGCCGGACCTCGCACTCATCGGGCAACTCGTACCGGGAGCGCTCGGGATCGCGCTCATGAGCTTCACCGAAACGATCGCCGCGGGCCGCGCCTTTGCGCGCCTGGACGATCCTCCGATCAACGCGAACCGCGAGCTGGTCGCCACAGGTGCAGCCAATCTCGGGGGTGCGCTGTTTGGCGCGATGCCGGCCGGCGGCGGCACGTCGCAAACGGCCGTAGTTCGCGCCTCAGGCGGACGGTCGCAGAAGGCGTCGCTCGTAACCGCGGTCGCCGCCGTGGCGACGATGCTGTTGCTGGCACCGATACTGGGCCTGATGCCGAACGCGACGCTTGCGGCGGTCGTCATCGTCTATTCGGTCGGTTTGATCCAGCCTGCCGAGTTCCGTGCCATCCGCGCCGTCCGCACGATGGAATTCCGCTGGGCGTTGATCGCGTGCGTCGGCGTCCTGGCGTTCGGCACGCTCAAGGGCATCGTCGTGGCCATCATCGTATCCATGATCGGGCTCGCGAGCCAGGTCGCCCGTCCCAACGTGTACGTCATCGGCCGCAAGCGTGGGGCCGACGTGCTGCGGCCGTTGTCCCAGGAACATCCGGATGACGAGACCTTCGAGGGGCTGCTGATCCTGCGGCCGGAGGGACGACTCTTCTTCGCCAATGCACAGAATGTGTCGGATCAGGTCAACGCGCTGGCGACGCAGTACAAGCCGCGCGTGGTGGCGATCGACATGAGCCGCGTGCCCGACATCGAATACTCGGCACTGCAGGCGCTGATGGAGGCCGAGAAGCGCGCGACCGAGCGCGGTGCCGTCGTGTGGCTGGTGGGGCTCAACCCCGGCGCGCTCGAAGTCGTGCGCAATGCCGGCCTGTACGAGCGCCTCGGCCGCGAGCGGATGTTGTTCAACGCGCGCGCGGCGATCGAACGCTACCAGGCGCTGCAGGCAACTGCGGAAGGCGCGACACCCACTTCCGCACGCTGATCGGAAGGTCTTTTGGTTGCTCGGGTCGGGCGTCATGCCGGACCTGCGGCGGCGGAGACGGCCGCGCGTGAGTCGACAAAATCGAGGCGGTGCGGTACAAATGCCGGCTGCCGCGGCCGTGATCGCAAGTCAGCGAGTGGCCTGTCATTTCCCCGTCCTTCCGTCGGGAGTATTCGCCCATGAATCCTGCCCGTGCATCGACGTCGCAGGCGCTGACGGTCACGCTGCTCGTGTCGCTCGCCCTGCTCGCCGGTTGCGGCAAGGATGACAAGAAGACCGCCGAGCGGCCACCGGCTGATGTGACGGTGCTGACCGTCGCACCGCGCGATACGCCGGTGTCGGCCACGTACGTCGCCCAGACGCAGAGCTCGCAGGCCGTCAATATCCAGGCGCGCGTTTCCGGCTTCCTCGACAAGCGGGTCTACGTCGAGGGCTCGGTGGTCAAAGCGGGGCAGGTGCTCTTCCAGATGGACCAGAAGCCGTTCCAGACGCAGGTCGATGCGCAGAACGCAGCGCTGGCGCGCAACCAGGCGTCGCTCGAAGTCGCCAAGGCGAACCTCGCGCGCACCAAGCCGCTCGCGGAACAAAATGCGCTATCGCAGAAGGACCTCGACGACGCGCAGGGCCAGTACGATTCCGCCGCCGCGGCGGTCGAGCAGGGAAAGGCGCAGCTCGAGGAAGCGAAGCTCAACCTCTCCTACACGACGATCACGTCGCCGGTCACCGGCGTCTCGAGCTTCGCGGCGGTCGCCGATGGAACATACCTCGATGCGAAGAACGCGCAGCTCACGACCGTGTCGGTGCTGACACCGATGTGGATCAACTTCAGCATCTCCGAGAACGAGATGGAGCGGATCCGCAACGAGGTCAAGTCGGGCCTGCTGCGGCTGCCCGAGAATCGAAGCTTCCTGGTCGAGATCGAGCTCGTCGACGGGTCGATCTTCCCGCACACGGGCAGGATCACGTTCGCCGACCCGTCGTACAACCCCCAGACGGGTACCTTCCTGATCCGCGCTTCCGTGGACAATCCGGACGGCGTGCTGCGGCCGAACCAGTACGTCCGCACGCGACTGATTGGCGCCGTGCGGCCCAACTCGATCCTCGTCCCGCAGCGCGCGGTCCAGCAGGGCGCGGGCGGCCATTTCGTCTGGGTCGTCAACAAGGCCGGCAAGGCCGAGCAGCGGCCGGTGCAGGTTGGCGACTGGTACGGCGATTCGTGGTTCATCTCGCAGGGTCTCGCTGCCGGCGACCAGGTCGTCGTCGACGGCGCGCTGCGCCTCGCGCCGGATGCGCCGGTCAAGGCGACGGCCCACGTACCGAAGCCCGGTGCGCCCGAGACCGCGCCGATGTCGGCGCCCGCCGGCGCATCGTTGACGGTCCGTTTCGCGTCGGGCAAGTCGACGCTCGACGCCGAAGCGCTGCGCCTGCTCAAGGGCTTCGCTCCCGCGATGAAGGCCGGGCCGAACGCGATCGACGTCACCGGTTTCGCGGACCGCACCGGCGACCACGCCGCCAACGTCGAGCTCGCCAAGCGACGCGCGGCGGCGGTGCGCGACGCGCTCGTCGCCGAGGGCATCCCGGCCGATCGAATCCGGCTCAAAGCGCCGCAGGATGTCACCGGGACCGGCAGCGACGAGCAGGCACGGCGCGTCGAGCTCGCGGTCGGCCACTAGGCGCACACAATCATGTTCTCGCGCTTTTTCGTCGAGCGGCCGATCTTCGCCGCGGTCATCTCGATCCTGCTCTGCATCGCGGGCCTTGTGTCAATGGTGGTGCTGCCGGTCCAGCAGTACCCGACGATCACGCCGGTGCAGGTCACCGTGTCGGCGACGTATCCCGGCGCCGATTCGAAGACGCTCGCCGACTCGGTGGCCGCGCCGATCGAGGCGCAGATCAACGGCGTCGACAACATGCTCTACATGGTGTCGACCTCCTCGGCCAACGGCCAGCTCACGCTGACCGTCTATTTCTCGCTCGACACCAATCCCGACATCGCGCAGGTGCAGGTGCAGAACCGCGTCAACCTCGCGCTGCCGCAGCTGCCGACGGCGGTCACCCAGCTCGGGGTCTCGGTGCAGAAGAAGTCGTCGTCGATCATGATGCTGATCGGCGTGTTTGCGAAGGGCGAGCGCTACACGTCCGACTACGTCGCGAACTTCGCCAACGTCTACGTGCTCGACGCGCTGAAACGCGTGCCCGGCGCCGGGCAGGCGCAGGTGATGGGCGTCGCGGACCAGGCGATGCGGATCTGGATGAATCCGGACCGGATGGCCTCGCTCGGCATTACGACCTCCGACATCGCGAACGCCGTCAACAAGCAGAACGCGCTCTTCGGCGCGGGCCAGATCGGCCAGCAGCCGACCGCAGGCGCGGTCGAGCTCACCTTTCCTGTCGTCACGCAGGCGCCGTTCCTCGATCCGCGGCAGTACGAGAACATCATCCTCAAGGCGAGCCAGGACGGCAGCGCGATCGTGCGGCTCGGCGACGTCGCGCGGGCCGAGGTGGGGCTGCGCCAGTACATCGTCGAGTCGAAGCTGAACGGCACGCCGACGACCTTCCTCGCTGTCTATCTGCAGCCCGGCGCGAACGGCCTCACCGTGTCGAAGGCGGTGCGCCAGACGCTCGCCGACATGAAGGCGCGGTTCCCCGAGGGGATCGACTACGTCGTCGCGCTCGACACCAACGACTTCGTCCGGCTGTCGATCGAAGAGGTGATCCACACGCTGGTCGAGGCGGTCGTCCTCGTCGTGCTGATCGTCTACCTGTTCCTGCAGAGCATCCGCACGACGATCATCTGCACCGTGGCGATCTTCGTCTCGCTGGTAACGACGCTCGCGGGCATGCTCGCGCTCGGCTTCTCGATCAACCTCATCACCCTGTTCGGTCTCGTGCTGGCGATCGGCATCGTCGTCGACGACGCGATCGTCGTCACCGAGAACGTCGAGCGGATCATGCACCAGCACCACCTGGGGCCCAAGGAGGCGACGATCAAGGCAATGGGCGAGATCGCGAGCTCGCTCGTCGCGGTCGTGCTCGTGATGGCCTCGGTGTTCGTGCCGGCGGCGTTCCTGCCCGGCACCACCGGCCAGCTCTACAAGCAGTTCGCGATCACGATCGCGGTGTCGGTCGCGATCTCTGGCTTTGTCGCGCTGACGCTGACGCCGGCGATGTGCGCGCTCATGCTTTCGCACAACCCGCCGCCGCAGCGCGGCTTCTTCGCGTGGTTCAACCGGCAGGTCGACAAGCTGACGCGCGGCTTCGGGCACGCGGTCGAGTGGACGATCGCGCGCTCGGCGATTGCGCTCGTGCTCCTCGTCGGCTTCCTCTACCTCATCTACCATCTGTTCACCGTGCTGCCGTCGAGCTTCGTCCCGAACGAGGACCAGGGCTACGTGATGGCGGCAATCATCATGCCCGAGGCGGCCAGCATCGATCGCACGCAGGCGGTCGCCGAGAAAGTCGACACGATCTTCGCCAAGACGCCCGGAACGGACCTGCGCTCGATGATCACCGGCTACAGCCTGCTCGACAGCGGCTTCAAGACCAATTCCGGCGCCTTCTTCGTCACGCTCAAGGACTTCAAGGAGCGCTACGCGTCGACCGACGCCGCGCGCACGCAGAACGCGCGCGCGGTCCTCCTCCACATGTATGCCGAGGCGCAGAAGATCCAGGAGGCGATCGTGCTGCCGGTCGCCCCGCCGCCGATCCCCGGCATCGGCACGACGGGCGGCTTCGAGTTCTGGATCCAGGACACGGGGTCGGGCGACCCGTCGCAGTTGGACCAGGTGACGCAGGAACTTCTGGCGAAGGCACGCACGCGCCCCGAGCTCACGACACTCTCGTCGACGTTCCGCGCGAACACGCAGCAGCTCCGCGCGATCGTCGACCGCGACAAGGCGACACTGCTCGGCTGCTCGATCGACGACGTCTACAGCGCGATCCAGGCGCAGTTCGGCTCGCTCACCGCAAGCCAGTTCAACCAGTTCAGCCGCGTGTGGTGGGTGATCGTGCAGTCGGACGCGCGCTTCCGGCAGAACCCCGAGGACCTGACACGGCTCTACACGCGCTCGTCGAACGGCCAGATGGTGCCGCTTTCGGCGCTGGTCACGACGCAATGGGTCGCGGGTCCCGATCTGCTGCCGCACTTCAACGGCTTCCCCGCCGCAAAGGTCAATGGCAACGCGGCGCCGGGATACAGCTCCGGCGACGCCATCGCCACGATGGAGGCCGTGGCAACGGAGGTATTGCCGCCGGGGTACACGTTCGCGTGGTCGGGCCTCGCGTTCGAGGAGAAGAAATCGGGCGGAACCTCGTCGATCGCGTTCATCTTCGGGCTCATCATCGTGTTCCTCGTGCTCTCGGCGCAATACGAGTCGTGGACGCTGCCGGGCGCGGTGATGACGGCGGTGCCCTTTGGGATCCTGGGTGCGCTGATCACGAACTGGCTGCGCGGGCTCGAGAACGACGTCTACTTCCAGATCGGTCTCCTCGTGCTGATCGGGCTCGGCGCGAAGAACGCGGTGCTGCGCGTCACCGCCGCCGTCGAGTTCCGGCACCAGGGCCACTCGATCATGGAGGCGACGCGGCTCGCCGGCGAGCAACGGCTGCGACCGATCATCATGACATCGCTCGCGTTCGCTTTTGGGTGCCTCCCGCTCGCGCTCGCCCTCGGCGCGGGCGCCAATGCGCGTCACTCGATCGGCACCGGCATCATCGGCGGGATGATCGGCGAGACGACGCTCGCAATGCTGTACGTGCCGCTCTTCTTCTACCTGTTCGACACGCTCGCCGAGCGCAGGGCCAAGGGGAAGGAAGCGCCGGCACCCGCGGATGCGAAGGCAGCCACGCCACCACCCCATGCGCCCCAGGAAGGCGACTGAGATGCGCGCCGGCAGAATGGCGCTCTTCGCTGCGCTGCTCATGAGCGGCTGCATGATGGGGCCCGACTATCAGCGGCCAGCAATCGACTCGCCCAACGCCTTCCGCTACGAGCCGAAGGATGCCGCCGACACGGCGAACACCGAGTGGTGGAAGCAGTTCAACGATCCGGTGCTCGACGGGTTGATTGCCGAAGCGCTCGCGCACAACCTGAACGTCAAGGTCGCCGCCGCCAACGTCGAGCAGGCTGCTGGCGTGTTGACGCAGACGCGCTCAGCGCTGTTTCCGCAGATCGGCTACGACGGCACCGCCGCGAGGGCGCGCGCGACAGAGGCGGGCAGCACGCCTGAGCTTGCGCGGCTCATCCCCAATCCGCAGAGCTCCTACCAGGCGTTGCTCACCGCGAGCTGGGAAATCGATCTGTGGGGACGCATTCGACGCTTGAGCGAGTCCTCGCGCGCCAACCTGCTCGCGACCGACGAGGCGCGCAAAGGCGTGATCCTGTCGCTCGTCGCCTCCGTCGCCGGCAACTACCTCACCCTGCGCGGCCTGGATGAGCAGCTCGTGATCGCGAAGCAGACGCTCGCAGCGTATGGCGAGTCGGTGCGGCTGTTCAAATTGCAGTTTCAGTATGGCCAGGTGTCGCAGATGAACGTCTCGCAGGTCGAGTCGCAGTACGAGACGGCCGCTGCGCAGATACCGCAGATCGAATCCCAGCTCGCCCAGACGGAGAACTCGCTGTCGGTGCTGCTCGGACGAAATCCAGGCGCGATTCCGCGGGGCAAGTCGGTCTACGATCTGGTGCAGCCGACAGTACCGGCCGGCGTGCCGTCGGCGCTGCTCGAGCGCAGGCCCGACCTCGTCCAGGCGGAAGACTCGCTCATCGCCGCCAATGCGCAGATCGGCGCGGCCAAGGCGCTCTATTTCCCGACGATTTCGCTCACCGGCACAGGCGGGTCGTCGAGCGCCGCGCTGTCGAATCTGTTCACGGGTCCGGCACGGGTGTGGAGCTACGCCGGACAGCTCACCGGACCGATCTTCACGTTCGGCGCGGTGAGCGGCCAGGTGGCGCAAGCGGAAGCCGCGCAGCAGTCGGCGCTCTACAGCTACAAGCTGTCGATCCAGAACGCCTTCGCCGACGTCGAGAGTGCGCTGGTCGCAAGCCAGAAGTTGAAGGAGCAGCAGGCGGCGCAGGAGCGCCTCGTCGCTGCGCTGAAGAGCTACGCGCAGCTCGCGACGCTGCAATACAACGGCGGCTATACGTCGTACACGACGGTGCTGCAGGCCGAGCAGTCGCTCTTCCCGGCCCAGCTCACGCTGGCGTCGGTCCGCGCGCAGGTGTTCACATCGAGCGTGAACATCTACAAGGCAATGGGCGGCGGCTGGGTCGTCGAAGCAGACAAGCTCACCGGTGACCGCGCGCCGCCGGTCGCCGAGCGTGAGACGGGCCTGCCGCCGGCGTTCTAGCGTCCCTTTGCAAATGCAAGAACCGAGGAGAACCGATCATGCAAGCGCGTCTTCTGTCTGCGTTGACTGTGATTACCGCGGCGGCGCTGCTGGCGTCGAGCGTCGCGGAAGCGCAATGGGTCCTGGTCGCGCGGCGCGCCATCGGCCGCGTCGAACAGATGAGCCAGACGCAGCCGTCGACTGGCGTCACGTACGACACGGCGGTCGTGATGCTCGACGCGCCGGCGGACAAGGTCTACGCAACCGCGGTGCGCCAGATCAAGGCCGCCGAAGGCATCACGGTCACGCGCCAGGACGAAAGCGATCGCCTGATCCAGTTCACGAACGGCCAGCAGATCGCCGGTCTCAAGGTTAATGCGCTGGGCGACGACCTGTCGCACATCATGATCTCTTCCGCGCACAGTGGATCGCAGCCCAACGCGGCGACCATGATCCAGGGCAACATCCTGCGGATCTGCAAGGAGATGAGTGTCGAGTGCTCGCCGGCGAAATAATGCGACGCGACGGCGCGGCGCTAAGCCGCAGGCGCTTGCGCCGAGCTCAGGATTTCGGCAGCTGCTGGACGGAGGCCAAGTCCCGCGCGAGGTCCGCGAGAATCTCCGTGAGCGCCGTGTTGAGGCCGCTCACATAGGCGCTCGTCGACGACGACGCGACAGGCACCTCCTTGCGATAGGTCTGCGACCATACCGGCGAGCTCGCGCCGCCGTCGTCGCGCGACAGATAGTACGTGACCTCGATGACCGCGGCAGTCTGTTTCGCATCCCGCATGTCGGCGTAGAGCGCGCTGACGAAGCCGTCGAGCACCCAGTCGGCGCTCATCGCGGCGCCGGGACGCGAGACGCTGGCGAACACCTTCGCCGCTCCGAGCGAGCGCGTCGTCGCATCGGTCAGCATCAGCGCCGGCGGCACGATGAACTCGTGGTAGAAATCGGATTCGTACTGAAGCTCGGTAGCGCGAACGACGAAATTGCGCGCGCGAAACGGCGCCGCGATCCTGACGGCGCCGACGCGCAGCGATCCGGGCTGCGGCTTCGCCGCGGCCGGTGGCACGGCCGGGTCGAGGAGATACGTTTCCTTGACCGGCGAGGAACGGGTAAAGCCACAGCCGGCGATGAGCGCGAGCGCACCCGACGCGAGCAGCACCGCCACGCGGCGAAAGGGGCTCCGAGGGGCTCCAAGGATCATGGCTTGCGCTCCAGCGGGGGCGGCGGCCCGCCGAAAAGGACGCTCGCCGGATAGCGCTTGGTCTCCTCGGTCAGGTCGCGCAGGTTGTCGGTGATGAGCCGCAGGTTGTCGATCGTCCGTGCGAGGTCTGGCTCACCGGCGCCGAGAATCCGGTCGAGGCGAGCGAGCGTCCGCGAAAGATTCGCCACGATCTTCGTGAGATTAGGATCGTCGAGGATCACGCGGGCGCGCGCGATCGCCGCCGCGGCATCGTCGGGCAGCTTCTGCAGCGCCGGATTGGAGAGCGTCTTGTTCAGCTCGGCGTTGCTCCGGCGGAGCTCGGCGAGCAGCGCCACGCCTTCGTCGGAGAGCTTTTTCGCGTCGATGTGGTCGAGCGTCTTCTCGAGCTTCGCCAGCGTGCGCTCGGTGCGTTCCGAAATCGCCCTGGTGTCGAGCGCCTCGATCCGCGCGTTGGTCGTGACGAGCAGCTTGTCGAGGTGTTGCGCCAGGCTGTCGATATCGAGCCTGTGCAGCTTGTCGGCGATGTCGGACACGTCGTTGACGATCGACGTCAGCGTCGACGGCGTGCTCGGAATGTAGATGTTGTCGGGGACCCAGTCGATCGGCAGCACCGGCGGCGGCGGGTCGACGTAATCGATCTCGAGGTAGCTCGTGCCGGTGATCCCCTGCGGCGCGAGGCGCATCCGCAGTCCGCGCGCCACTTCCTGCGCCGCGCTCTCCGGCTGCGTCAGGTCGCCCGCACCCGCGCGGCCGCCGATCAGCCGCGGCTCGATCTCCGCCTCGACCAGCACGTAGCGGGCACGCAGCGACATCGGCTGGTCGAGCTGGTACTTGTTGTAGGTGAAGCCGATGCTCTTCACCTCGCCGATGGCAACGCCGCGGTACTTGAGCTTCGAGCCGATGTCGAGTCCCTGCACCGATTCGTTGAAATAGGATTCGACGATGATCTTCTTGATGAACCACCGGCCGGAGCCGATCACGACGAGGAGAACGACGCCGCAGGCGATCGCCCCGAGCACGAACAGGCCGAGCTTGAAATAGTTGGCTTTGAGGCTCATCGGGGAGGCTTCAGGCGGTTGCGGATTCGGCCTCGCGGTGGAAGAAGGCGCGCACGCGCGGGTCGGTGGTCTCGTCACGAATGCGGCGGGGGTCGCCCTCCGCGACGATGCCCTTCGCTTCGCGATCGAGGAGGACCACGCGGTCCATCGCGACGAAAATGCTGCCGAGGTCGTGCGTCACGACGACGAACGTGACCCCGAGGTTGTCGGAGAGCCTGCGGATCGTCGCGTCGAGCGAAGCCGCCGTGATCGGGTCGAGTCCGGACGACGGCTCGTCGAGGAACAGGATAGACGGATCGAGCGCCATCGCGCGCGCGATGCCGGCGCGCTTCTGCATCCCGCCCGAGAGCTCGGCGGGAAGGTGTCCGGTGAATGCTTCGAGTCCGACCAGCTCGAGCTTCATCCGCGCGACGAGGTCGATCGCATCGTCGGGTAGGTCCGTGTAGACCTCGAGCGGCAGGCGCACGTTCTCGAGCAGCGTCATCGAACCGAACAGCGCTCCGGATTGGTACATCACGCCGAACCGGCGCTGGATCTGCTCGAGCGTCGGCTCGTCGGCCGTCACGATGTCGTCATCGCCGATGTAGACGTGCCCCGAGATCGGCGGATTGAGCCCGATCATGTGCTTCATCAGCGTGCTCTTGCCGGCGCCCGAGCCGCCGAGGATGCCGAACACTTCGCCCGCGTGAATCCCGAAGTTGATGTGCTCCAGGATCGCGACGTCGCCGTAGCCGGCCGCCACGTCGACAACACGAATGATCGGTTCGTCGCCCTCGTCCATCGTCAGATATTGAGCAGATAGTAGGCGACCGCGAACAGACCGTCGACGATCACGAGGAGGATGATCCCGGAGACGACGGCGCGCGTCGCCGAGTCGCCGACCGCCGACGCGCCGGCCGCCGTCTCCAGGCCGCGCATGCAGCCGATGCCGGCGACGAGCATCGCAAACACGAAGGACTTGACGAATCCGGCCAAAAAATCGGTCAGCGTGACGGCGCTGTCGACTTCCTTCAGGAACGTGACGATCGGGATCGAGAACGACCGCATCGTCAGCGCGCCGCCGATCAGGCCGACGAGGTCGGAGAACAACACGAGCAATGGCGTCATCAGCACCGTGGCGATGATCCGCGGCGTGACCAGAAAGCGGACGGGATTCAAGCCCATCGTCGTCATCGCGTCGACTTCCTGGTTGACCTTCATCGTGCCGATCTCCGCGGCGAACGCGGCGCCGGAGCGCCCGGCGAGCAGGATCGCCGTCATCAGCGGGCCCAGCTCGCGCAGCATCGACAAGCCGATCAGATCGGCGACGAAGATCTCCGCGCCGAAACGCTTCATCGGCACCGCCGACTGGAAGGCGAGGATCAGGCCCAGCAGGAACGAAATCAGCCCGACGATCGGCAGCGCGTCGGCGCCGGCGCGCTCGCAGATCCGCCAGACGTCCTTCCAGCGGACGCTCGCCGGGTGCGTTGCGGCATGCACGAGCGCCGCCGTCGTCTCGCCGATGAACTCGATCTGGCTCCGCATGTCGCGCCAGACGCCGTAGGCCGCGGCGCCGATCTCCTCGATCAGCGGACGGCGCGGAGGTTCGGGGTCGAGATCGTGCTCGAGGCGCTTCGGGTCGAACTGCCGGAGCAGCACCTCGATGCCGGGCTTGAGGTTTGCGACCTCGATCTTGCCTGCGCGCGGCTGCCGCAGCAGGTCGACGAAGAGCGCCACACCTGCGCCGTCGCAGTAATCGACGCCGGACGCGTCCACGACGATCGGCTTGTCCGGTGCTTCGGCGGCGGCGCGGCGCGCGCTGTCCCACACTGCGGGAATCGTCGTCGCGTCGAGACGCCCCGTCACCGCGAGAACGCGGCGGCCGTCGGGTTGATCCGTGATCGCGAGCGCCGCCATGCCGGTGCCTTGCCCCGCGCGGCGACTACTCGAGGAGCTCGACGCTGTTGCCCGAAACGCGCACGCGGTCGCCTTCGATGACGTACGGCTCGTAGCTCAACGTCGCCACCCGCGTCTGGCCGTTGTCGAGCTTGACCGTCACTTCCCAGCGCGGCTGCTCGTAGCTGTTGGGCTTCTTCCGGTACGACGCGCCGCCGGCGGAACCGATGATCACGAGCCCCTGGTTGGACATGCCCGGCCCGAACTGAAAGCTCGTCATCCCGCTCGGCTGCGAGCCGATGTCGGGAGTGCCACCGACGCCGACGCCCGCACCGAGCGGCGTCCACGATTGCTTTGACGTCGTTTGCCGGATCGACACCACCTTGCCGCACTGCCCGCATTCGGAAGGCGCGGGCGCGGCCGTCTGCGGCCCGGGTTCGCTCGCCGTGACCGGCGGCGGCGCGGGTGGGGGCGGCTGTGCGCTCGCGGCCGCGGCGAACATCAGTGCGATGACAGTAGCCGGTCCGACTCCCCACCGCACGACTGCGCCAGCGACCATCGCGTCACTCCGGCAATGTGTTCAGGTAGAACATCGCGTGAAGCAGCGTCCCGGGCCTGCCGAGACCACCGAGCCAGCGCTGGAAAATGGGGTCGATGTCGCCGCTGCGATAGAGGTCGGCCAGCGTGCGGTTCACCGCGAGGCGGAAGTCAGGGTCGCCGCGCCGCAGGACGAGCGCGTAGGGCTCGTAGGAAAAATCGCTGGCCACGAACGTGAAGCTCTCTGGAAATTGCGCGCGGATCCGCAGCTCCGCGAGCACGATCCGGTCGCCAGCGTAACCGTCGACCTTGCCTTGCGTGAGAAGCGCCATCCCCTCGGCACCGTTCTTCACGTGCACGAGCACGGCCGGCGCGTCGAGCGCGGCGAGCGCGCGCGTCAACGCCGGCTCCGTCGTCGTGTCGGCGATCACCGCAATCCGCTTGCCCTTGAGGTCGTCCATCCGGGCGAGCTTCGATTTGGTGCGCACGAGGACGCTGCCGCCGTCGACGAAAATCGGCAGGCTGAAATCGACGACCTGCATCCGCGACAGCGTCATCGTCGTCGTGCCGCAGACGGCGTCGACCTTGCCGCTCGCGACCGCGTCGAGGCGCGTCGATGCGTTGACCGGGAGCCACACGACCTTGAGCTCCTTCAACGCAAGCGCCTTCTGGATGGCGAGAGCGACCTTGGTGCAGAGCTCGACGCTGTAGCCGCGGACGCGGCCCTTGCGGTCCTTGAACGAAAACGGCGCCGCACCGTCGCGATAGCCGAAGGTGATCGCGCCGGTCTCCTTGATCCGGTCGAGGGTCGCCGGTACGGCGGATGCCGGAGTTGCGACGATGGCGCCGGCCACTGCCAGCGCGACGACGAAAAAGAACGTGCGGCGCATTTGCGAGTCGACCCAGGAGAAACCGGCGCCGAGTGTAGCATGCCGGCCCAGCGCCGCGGGACGCAGCCCTCTCGCGTTCACGCTATAATTCGCAGCCACGCCCACGATGGCGTTCCACGTTGCAACTTGCGCGCGGTACAGTCAGCGCATCGGCCCTGCCCGACGCCGTTCCCGCCGTTACTCGAAGGAGATCTCCGTGAATCGCGTCGCATCGATGTCGCTCGCCCTCGTTCTCGCCGTCATCGCGCTGGCCGGCGGCCCCGCGCTCGGCCAGAGCGCAACCGAACCCGCAAAAGGGAAGTCGTCACGGGCAGCAGCGACGGCGCCCGACACGCTGGCGAAGATCAAGGCCGCAAAGCAGATCAACGTCGCGTTCTCCGGCGACTCGCTGCCGTTCTCGTTCGTCGGCAAGGACAACAAGCCCGCCGGCTATTCGATCGACCTGTGCCGGCGAGTCATCGCGCAGATCGGGCGTACCGTCGGCATCCCCGATCTCAAGGTCAACTGGCTCGTCGGCACCGTCTCCGAGAGGCTCGCCATGGTCGCGTCCGGCAAGGCCGATCTCGATTGCGCGAACACCACGGCAACGGCGACGCGAATGGAGAGCGTCGATTTTTCGTCGCTCGTGTTCATCGATGGCGGAGGCTTCCTGGTCAGGGCCGGAGCGAAGGTCGACAAGGTTCCCGACCTCGCCGGCAAGAAGATCGGGGTGATCGCAGGAACGACGACCGAGACCCGTCTCGACACGATGCTGCGCCAGCGGCTGATCAACGCGAACGTGACGAAGGTGCGCGATGGCAATGAAGGCGTGGCGATGCTCGAATCGGGATCGCTCGACGCGTTCGCGAGCGACAAGGTGAAGCTGATCGGCCTCGCGGTGCAGGCGAAGGATCCTGCTCAACTGGTGCTCTTGGCCGAGGACCTGTCGATCGAGCCCATTGCCTTCGCGCTGCCGCGCAACGACTCCGCTTTCCGCCTCGAGGTCAACAAGGCGCTGACCCAGGTCTACGTCGGCGGTGACCTCGAGGCCATCTTCGCCCAATGGCTGGGTAAGATCGGCCGCCCGTCGGGCCTGCTCGCGGCGATGTATCTTCTCAATGCCCTTCCCAATTGACCCCCGGCCGCGGGAACCCGCCGGCGGCGGCCGCAATCGAACACTGGTCTGTCGGGACTATAATCGCCATGGCATCGCCGGATGGGCGCTGGTCTTTGCGCCCGCCGAAAACCCGTTAATCACGCGATCGGATCGCGTCAAGGAGAACGTAATCATGAAAAAACTAATCCGCCAGACCGGGATCACCCTGCTCGTCGCCGCGTCGGCGGCGTTGGTCGCCCCTGCGGCCATCGCCCAGTCCGAGCAGCAACAGCTCGTCAACAGTGCCGAGACGACGCTGTCGAATTTCCTGCGCGACCCGCAGATGACGTGGCTGCAGAAGAACATAGGCCACGCCAAGGGTGTGCTGATCGCACCTGAAGTGGTGAAGGCGGGATTCATCTTCGGCGGATCCGGCGGACGCGGTGTGCTGCTGGGGCGTGGTCCCGACGGCAAATGGCATGGTCCGGTGTTCTACACGCTGGCTACGGCAAGCGTCGGCTTCCAGGCCGGGATCCAGGCGTCCGAGAACATCACGCTCGTGATGACTGAAAAAGGCCTCAACACGCTGCTCGCACCGTCGGTGAAGCTCGGTGCCGACGCGAGCGTGGCCGCGGGTCCGGTCGGCGCCGGCGCTGCCGGCGACGTCACGACCGACTTCGTCGCGTTTGCGCGCGCGAAGGGCGTGTATGGCGGCCTCAATCTCGACGGCACCGTCATCACGGCCAACAACGACTGGAACAAGGACTATTACGGGAAGAGCGTCCTCGCACCCGATATCCTGGTGCGCGCCAACGTCCACAACAAGGGCGCCGACAAGTTGCTGGGAGAAGTCACGCGAGCCGCGAAGTAGCTTTCGGAGCGCCGGTTTCACCCCCGAGGGCCCCGCGCGGGCCCTCGCGTTTTTTGGCAGGGGTTGTGCTATCGTCAAGCGATGAGCGCGACGGCACGACCCGCAGCCGGCCATTGGCCCGACGCGCTGGCCGACGCGTTGCTGCACGCCGGGCGCGTCGTGCTGGTGACCGTGGCCGACGCGCGCGGACCGACGCCGCGCGAATCCGGCGCGACGATGATCGTGACCGCGGCCGGCAGCGCCGGCACGATCGGCGGCGGATCCCTCGAATTCGAGGCGACGCGGATCGCGCGCGAAGCGCTCGCGCGGGAAGAGGGGCCCGCGGCGACGTGGCTCGTGCGCTTTCCGCTGGGGACGAAGCTGGGACAGGCCTGCGGCGGCGTCGCGACAGTCGCGTTCCAGACGATCACGCCGGACGCGGCGACATGGCTCGAGCCGACGCGTGCGTGCCTGCGCACGCAGCCGGTGATCGCGCTCGTCGCGCGGATCGGCGGCACCGATAATGCGGGCGCACGGCTCCTCGTCACCGCCGACGATGCGCGCGGAACGCTCGGCGACGCGACCGTGGATTCCGCGGCGATCGGCGCCGCGCGCGAGCGCCTCGCGGCAAGCCCGGGCGACGCCAGGTCCGGCTCCGCCGTGATCGAGCGCAAGGCGGCGACGTTGTTCATCCACGTCGTCCGCCGTCCCGATTTTTCCGTGCTGGTCTTCGGCAACGGGCACGTCGGTCGCGCGCTCGTCCACGTGCTCTGCGCGCTCCCTGTGCGCGTGACGTGGGTCGACGAACGGGCGGAGGGATTTCCCGCCGATGTTCCGGCCAATGTCGCGGTCGTCGCGACCGACACGCCGGAAGCCGAGTTGCGCGCGGCGCCGGCGGGAAGCTTCGTCGTCATCCTGACCCACAGCCACACGCTCGATTTCGGGTTGGCCATCGCGGCGCTGGCAAGGACCGACTGGCGCTACGTCGGCGTGATCGGCTCGACGGCGAAACGGACGCTGCTCGCAAGCGAGCTCGCACAGCGCGGCTTTCCGCCGGACACGCTCTCGCGGATCACGATGCCGATCGGCGTCGCAGCTGCACCGATCAGGAGCAAGGAGCCGGGCGCGATCGCGGTGGCCATCGCGGCGGAGATGCTCGCCGTGCGCGAACGCACGACGACGCAGCCCACGGCGCGTAGCACCGTCCGAACGCGATAGCTGGATGTCCGTGCTTCCACGGCTGCGGCTTTCCGGTATCAGCAAGACATATCCGTCGGTCGTTGCCAACGACGATATCGACCTCACCGTGCTCCCGGGCGAGATCCATGCGGTGCTGGGCGAGAACGGCGCCGGCAAGTCGACGCTGATGAAGATCATCTACGGCGTCATCGAACCCGACGCGGGGACGATCCGCTGGAACGAAGAGCCCGTGGCGATCGGCAATCCCGCGCGCGCGCGAAAGCTCGGCATCGGGATGGTGTTCCAGCATTTCTCGCTGTTCGAGACGCTGACCGTCGCCGAGAACATCGCGCTCTCGCTCGATCCGGAGCACGCGGACGGCGGGCTCGCCGCGCGCATCCGCGACGTCTCCGCGCGTTACGGACTGCCGGTCGACCCCGACCGCCACATCCATTCGATGGCGGTCGGCGAGCGGCAGCGCGTCGAGATCGTCCGCTGCCTGCTGCAGGATCCGCAGCTCCTGATCATGGACGAGCCGACGTCGGTGCTGACGCCGCAAGCTGTCGCGAGTCTGTTCGCGACGCTGAAGAGGCTTGCCGCCGAAGGCTGCAGCATCCTCTACATCAGCCACAAGCTGGACGAGATCCGCGCGCTTTGTCATCGCGCCACGGTGCTGCGATCGGGAAAGGTCAGCGGCGAATGCGATCCCCGAACGGAGACGTCGGAAGCCCTGGCCGCGATGATGATCGGCGGCGACCTTCCTCATCCGCGGCATCGGACCGCGCGTGCCGAAGGCGCCGCCGCGCTCGCCGTCAGGCATCTCGCGATTGCGACGGACGATCCATTCGGCGTCGGCCTGGCGGACATCAATCTGGCGGTGCGCTCGGGCGAAATACTCGGCATCGCCGGCGTCACCGGCAACGGGCAGCGCGAGCTCCTGGCCGCGATCAGCGGCGAGCGACCCATCGCCGATGCGCAGGCGATCGTCATCGACGGCGTACCCGCGGGGCGCCTCGATGCCGCGGCGCGCCGCGCCCTCGGCTTCTCGTTCGTGCCCGAGGAGCGGATCGCGCACGGCGCAGTGCCGGAAATGTCGCTCGCGGAAAACGCGCTTCTCACCGCGCATCGCCAGGGTCTCGTCCGTCACGGCTTCATCCGCTGGGACGCCGCGCGCGATTACGCCGCCGCGATCATCGATGCGTTCAACGTCAAAGCCGCCGGCCCCACCGCCGCAGCGCGGAGCCTCTCGGGGGGCAACCTGCAAAAATTCATCGTCGGTCGTGAAATCCGGCAGCATCCGAAAGTGCTGGTGGCCGCGCAACCGACGTGGGGTGTCGACGTCGGCGCGAGCGCGCAGATCCGCCAGGCGCTCGTCGACTTGCGCGACGCAGGAGTTGCCGTGCTCGTCGTCTCCGAGGATCTCGAGGAGCTGTTCGAAATCAGCGATCGCCTTGCCGTGATCGCGCAGGGGCGGCTGTCGGCACCGATGCCGACGCGGGAGACGAATGCCGAAGCGATCGGGCTGATGATGAGCGGCTCGTTCATCGCGCCTGGCGCCGCGAGTCGACGCGAGTTCTCGCCCACGGGGGCAACCGGGACATGAGCGCCGCCGGGCCGCCCAAGACCGCGCAACTGCGTTCTGCCACGGTGGCCAACGCAGCGGCCGAATTGACCAATGAGCCCGCAAGCGTGGCGGGGCCATGAAAATACGCCTCGAGGCGCGTCCGGGACCCTCGCGCATCGCCGGCGCGCTCTCGCCGCTGCTTGCGGCGCTGGCGACCCTCGTCGTGGGTTTCGCACTGTTCGCCGCGCTCGGCCGGGATCCGTGGCAAGCGCTACACGTCTTTTTTGTGAAACCGATCGAAACGCGCTACGGCGTGGGCGAGTTGCTGCAGAAGGCCGGGCCGCTGATGCTCTGCGCAGTTGGGCTCGCCGTGGGCTACCGGGCCAACGTCTGGAACATCGGCGCCGAAGGGCAGTTGACGATGGGCGCGATCTTCGGCGGCGGCGTCGCCCTCGCATTGCACGATTCGAACTCGACACTCGTATTGCCTGCAATGTTCGTCGCCGGAGCGCTCGGCGGCATCGCGTGGGCGGCGATTCCCGCGTTCCTGCGCGCGCGCTTCAACGCGAGCGAAATCCTCGTGTCGTTGATGCTCGTTTACGTCGCCGGCTACACGCTGTCGCTGCTGGTCGCCGGCCCGTGGCGCGATCCGGAGGGTTACAACTTTCCGCAGTCGAAGATATTCGGTGCCGCGGCGATGCTGCCGAACCTTCTGTCCGGAACGCGCCTTTCAGCGGGCTTCCTGGTCGCGCTTGCCGCCGTCGCCGTCGGGTGGCTGTTCATGAACCGGAGTCTTGCCGGTTACCGGATGCGGGTCGCGGGGCTCGCGCCCGCCGCCGCCGGCTACGCCGGCATCTCGGCCACGCGCACCGTGTGGATCGGCATGCTGGCAGGCGGCGGCTGCGCAGGCATCGCGGGCATCAACGAGATCGCCGGTCCGATCGGTCAGCTGATGCCGACGATCTCGCCCGGCTACGGCTTCGCCGCGATCATCGTGGCTTTCGTCGGACGACTGCATCCGGTAGGGATCCTGTTCGCGAGCCTCCTTCTGTCGCTGCTGTACCTCGGCGGCGAAGCGGCGCAGATGGGATTGCAGCTCCCTTCGGCGGTCACCGGACTGTTCCAGGGGACGCTGCTGTTCTTCCTGCTTGCCGCCGACGTGCTGATCAACTACCGGGTGCGCGTGCTTCCTGCGGCACGCGCATCGGCAACCGGAGCGGCGTGATGAACCATTTGGTTGAACTGCTGGTCCTGACGCTCGCTGCCGGCACGCCGCTCGTGTTCGCGGCGCTGGGCGAGCTCGTCACCGAAAAGGCCGGTGTATTGAATCTCGGCGTCGAAGGAATGATGCTCGTCGGAGCCGTCGCTGCGTTTGCGGTCGCCGCGACAACGCACCACCCGTGGCTCGGCGTTCTCGCCGGCATTGCGGCAGGGTCCGCGTTGTCGATCGTCTTCGCGGTATTGACGCTGTCGCTGCTCGCGAACCAGGTCGCCACCGGTCTTGCGCTGTCGCTGTTCGGCGTCGGGCTCTCGGCCTTCGTCGGCAAGGAATACGTGAGCACCGTGATCGAGGGCATCAAGCCGCTCGCGATTGCTGGTGTCACCGACATTCCCGTGATCGGCAAGCTCCTGTTCGGCCACAATCCGCTCGTCTACGTCTCGCTCGCGCTGTTCTTCGCGATCGACTGGTTTCTCTTTCGGAGGCGTTCCGGTCTCGTCGTGCGTGCTGTCGGCGAGGCGCCGCATTCGGCGCACGCAATCGGCTACCCGGTCGTGCGCATCCGCTATCTGGCCGTGCTGTTCGGCGGCGCTTGCGCCGGGCTCGCGGGCGCCTATCTCGCCGTCGCGTACACGCCACTGTGGACCGAGGGAATGACCGCCGGCCGCGGCTGGATCGCGCTTTCGCTCGTCGTCTTCGCGACGTGGAGGCCGCGACGCGTGCTCGCGGGCGCGTACCTGTTCGGCGGCGTCACGCTGCTGACGTTCCAGGCCCAGGCAGGCGGCGTCGCCGTGCCTTCGCAGCTCCTCGCGATGCTTCCGTATCTCGCGACGATCGTCGTCCTCTCGATCATCTCGCGCGATGCGCTCGCGATCCGGCAGAACGCACCGGCGTCGCTCGGCAAGCCGTTTCATCCGGCGTCGTAGCGGAGGTACAATTCCGTGCCCGCGCAGCGGGCCCATCCAGCGCCCGCGCGGATTCCGTTCGTCGTTCCTTCCGACCCGAGAGATCGCCATGACCCCGTCACGCCGTGTCGTGTTCTTCGCCCTGCTCGTCGCAGGCGCCGTGCTCGCCGCCTGCGGCAAGGAAGAGCCGAAGGCACCGGCCGCCGCACCTGCGCCGAAGTCCGCAGAGGCGGCGCTCAAGGTCGGGTTCGTCTACGTGAGCCCCATTGGTGACGCCGGGTGGACGTTCCAGCACGATTCCGGCCGGCGCGAGATGGAAAAGGCACTTTCCGGCAAGGTGACGACGAAGTACGTCGAAAGCGTGCCCGAGGGAGCCGATGCCGAGCGCGTGATCCGGGAGCTTGCGCAGGACGGTTACAGCCCGATCTTCACGACGTCGTTCGGCTACATGAATCCGACGATCAAGGTGGCCGAGCAATTTCCGAACACGAAGTTCGACCACGCGACCGGATACAAGACGGCGCCGAATGTCGGCACCTACAACGCGCGCTTCTACGAAGGGCGCTACCTCGCGGGCCAGGTCGCCGGCGCGATGACCAAATCGAATGTCGCCGGCTACGTCGCTGCGTTTCCGATCCCCGAAGTGGTGATGGGGATCAATGCGTTCACGCGCGGGATGAGAAGCGTCAACCCCAAGGCCGAAGTCAAGGTGATCTGGACCAATTCCTGGTACGACCCGGGGCGCGAGCGCGAAGCCGCCGAAACACTGATCTCGCAAGGCGCCGACGTCGTCACGCATCACACCGACTCCACGGCGACGGTGCAGGCGGCCGAAGCGAAAAAGGTCTACGCGATCGGCTACCACTCCGACATGTCGAAATACGGCCCGAATGCGCACCTGACGGCGGTCACGCATCAATGGGGCGACTACTACACGAAGACGGTCGGCGACGCGCTCGCCGGAAAATGGAAGCCGGATACCGTGTGGGGCGGGATCAAGGAAGGGATGATCAGGATGGCGCCGTTCAATCCGGTCGTGCCGAAGCAGACGCAGGAGCTCGTCGGCAAGACGGCTGCCGACATCGGCGCCGGCAAGTTCCATCCATTCACGGGGCCGATCAAGGACAGCGACGGCAACGAGCGGCTCGCCGCCGGGGTCGTGATGGACGACGCGACGCTGTCGAAGATGGATTACTACGTCGAGGGCGTACAAGGCAAGCTGCCGACGTCGAAATAATTTCACGCAGTCGGGACTGGATCTGGCAAGCTGACAGGTCAGGTCGGACCGTTGCTGGTTCAGCGTACGACCGATAGGCGCACGAGCCTTCGCGCGCTATCATCGCCTCCTGTGTAACCACTGCGCCGAACCCCTGGGGGACCATGGCCCGAGCCCTCTGCGCATTCCTCGTTTTGGTCGCCGTATCGTGGCCTGGATCGGCCGACAACGCGAGGCCCCTGACCACGATCCTCCTGGTCGCCGGGGCGGAGCTTCGCGATCCCAATTTCAAAGACTCGGTCGTGCTGGTGATGAACAATATCGGTCGAGCACCGGCCGGCATCATCGTCAACAGGCCCACGAGCATTGCCGTCTCGTCCCTATTTCCCGACCTCGAACGCCTGACGCAGTTAGGCGACCACGTGTACTTCGGCGGTCCGGTCGAGATCGCGACGGTGTCGTTCCTTGTGCGAGCCGATACGCGACCCGAACACGCGACGGAAGTTCTCGATGGCGTCTACCTCAGTACAGACCCGGAGCTGCTGCGCACGCTGCTTGGGCGTGACAAGCCGATGGAGGGTCTGCGCATCTTCATTGGCTACTCGGGCTGGGCACCGGGTCAGCTTGAGGCCGAGATTGCGCGCGGCGACTGGACCCCCGCACCCGCGGAGGCGGCCGCGATCTTCGGCGCGAGGCCCGAACGCCCCTGGCCCGAGCGGAGGCCGCCTGGCGTCATGCATCGCACTTGACGAGACCGGTACCTTCAACCGGGCGCGGGCTTCAGCACGGCCAGCGTGCCGCCGACGATCAGCGCGCACCCGCCGACCATTGCGACCGTGATCGTCTCGTCGAGAATGAGCGCCCCCCACAGCATGCCGAAGACCGGGATCAGGAACGTGACCGTCAGCGTGCGCGTCGGCCCGATATCGGCAATCAGCCGGTAATAAAGAAGGTACGCGATCGCGCTGCAGACCAATGCGAGTCCGAGCACGTTCGCGACGACCGTGACGGTGAGAATGCCCGGAGGCGGCGCGAACGGAACGAGCGGCAGCAGAATGCAGCCGGCGAGAAGCTGGCTCCAGCCGGCGATCGCCATCGGTTTCACGGCCGTCGCGTACTTTTTCACGTAGATCCCCGCGACGGCATAGCACAATGCTGCGCCGAGACACGCAGCGACCGCCCATCCGAACATCGCGTCGGGCAGGACCGGCCCGGCGTTGCTCACGAGCGCAACGCCGGCCGCGCCCGAAATGAGCCCCGCCACCTTCGGCGCGGTGAGGCGCTCGCCCAGGAATCCCACCGAGAGCAGCATCGCGAACGACGGTGTCGCCGCGTTGAGGATCGCCGAGTACGAAGCGGGAATATGCAGCGCCGCATAGGAATAGAGCAGGAACGGGATCGCCGAATTGACGACGCCGATCACGAGATAGTGGCGCCAGAAGCGCGAGAGCTCCGCGTCGAATCCGGTCGCGCGGAAATACGCCACCAGCGCGATGCCGGCGATGAGTACGCGCGAGCCTGCCGTGACGACGGGCCCGAGCGTCGGCGCGAGCACGCGAATGAAGATGAACGACCCGCCCCAGATCGCCGCCAGCACGACCAGCCGGCCCGTGTCGGCAACTTGCACGCGTCACGCCGCGGCACGGGCCAGCGCGTGGCCGGTCTCGAGCGCCAGCAGTGCGCGCTTGCGTTCGAGGCCTCCCGCATACCCCGTCAACGTGCCATCGGCGCCGACGATCCGGTGGCACGGCACGATCACCGACAGCGGATTGCGGCCGGTCGCGGCGCCGGCGGCACGAACGCTCTGCGGACGGCCGGCATAGCGCGCGATTTCGCTGTACGTCGCCGTCTTGCCATAGGGCACGGCGGCGATGGCCGCCCACACCTGGATCTGGAACGGCGTGCCCGCAGCGGCGAGCGGCACGTCGAAGTGCTTGCGCGTGCCGGCGAAATACTCGGCGAGCTCCCGCTGCGCTTGCCGCAACACCGGATGCCGCGGATCGAGGCGCCAGTCCGCGGCGACGACGGGTTCGTACTTCTGGCTTTCGAAGTAGACGCCCGCCAGCGCGTCGTCGACCGCGACGAGGAGCATCGGCCCCAGCGGCCCTTCGAAACGGATGAAACGAGTCAGTGCGTTCATGCGACTTTCCTCCACAGGTGAATGACCGCATAGGCACGCCATGGGCGCCACGTCTCGCTCCGGGCCAGCGCCTGCGCCGGGCGGGTTTCGCCCATCGCTTTGCGAATTCCAAGGTCTCCCGCGGGAAACGCGTCCGGCCAGCCCAGCGCGCGCATCGCGATGTACTGCGCGGTCCACGGACCGATTCCCGGCAGCGCGGAGAGCCTTGCCATCGTTGCGTCGACGTCGGCGCCGGGCGCCAACGTGAGCTCGCCCGCTGCTACCGTCCGCGCGAGCGCGATTAACGTGCGCGATCGCGCGCGGGTGATCCCGAGTTGCGCGACCTCGCCCTCGCTGCACGCGGCGAGCCTCGCTGCGGCGGGAAACAGCCGGGTCAATCCGGCAGGATGCGAATCGGCGACGGGTGCACCGAAGGCTGCGACGATCCGACCGAGCAGCGTGCGGGCGCCGCGAACGGTAACCTGCTGGCCGACGACTGCACGCACCGCCAATTCGAAGCCATCGAACGTCCCCGGCACGCGCAGGCCGGGTGCATCTTTCGCAAGATCGCCCAGCGCGGTCGCGATCCGCTCGGGATCGCAGTCGAGATCGAACGCATGCTTGACCCGGGCAAGTACCGCCGGCACGGCGCGCACGAGCGAAGCGGAGACGCTGACCGCGAGCGCGGCTCTGTGCGGCGCGCGGCGGACCTCGACCCATCCGGTGTGCACCGCGCCCCGCCGTTCGACCGCCAGCGTGCGCCGGTACGCATCGCGTGACACGTCTTCGACGCCGTGGATCGCGCGGGCGCGCAGGAAATCGAGCATCGCGGCCCAATCGTAGGGTGGCCGGAAGGCGAGCCCGAACACGAGGCTCGCCGGCGACGCGCGGGCAGTCGCGTCGGCGCGCAGGCGCGAAGGCGCCATCCGGTAACGCGCCTTGAAGAGCGCGTTGAACCGGCGCAGGCTTGCAAAGCCGCTCGAAAGCGCGACCTCGGTCACCGGCAGCGCCGTATCGGTCAGCAGGTGTTTCGCGAGCAGCAGGCGGTGCGTTTGCGCGTAGGCAATCGGCGCGACGCCGAACTGCGTATCGAACACGCGCCGCAGATGGCGGCTCGTGACGCCGACGCGCGCAGCGAGCGATTCGAGGTCGCCGTCGTCGAGCGCGCCGTCCTCGATCAGGTCGACTGCGACCTTGGCGATCCGCGCCGTTGCATCGACGCCGGCGTTGCCGGGCGCGAGCTCCGGCCGGCAGCGCAGGCAGGGCCGATAGCCTTCGCCCTCGGCGGCGGCGGCACTTTGGAAGAAATGGCAGTTCTCGCGCCGCGGCGCGCGTACCGTGCACACGGGGCGGCAATAGATCCGGGTCGACGACACGCCGACAAAGAACTTGCCGTCGAAACGTGGGTCGTGCGCGAGCAAAGCGCGATAGCAGCTGTCGGAATCGAGAGGCATGGCCGGATTATGGACCCGGGCGGTGCGTCGCGCTCGCCGTTTTCGGACATCGAAATGGGGAACCCGGCGAGTACCGTCAGGGATGCGGCGCCTGCGTTTCCTGCGGCTCGACGTGAATCGTGACGTGCGCTTTGGGCAGATGCGCAGTGAGTGAAGCCTCGATGCGGTCGCACAGCTGATGCGACTCGGCCACGCTGGTCGTCCCCGGGACGAGCAGATGGAACTCGAGAAACCGGCGCGCGCCGGCCTTGCGCGTGCGCAGCGCGTGGAAGCTCGAATCCGGCGGCAGCTCCGCGTGGATCAGCGACTCGGCGCGCCTGACCTCGTGCGGCGGCAACGCCGCGTCCATCAGTCCGTCGGCAGAGCGGCGGAGGAGGTCGACGCCGGTCACCAGGATGTGGATGCCAACGGCGATCGCCATCAGCGGATCGAGAATGGACCACTGCGGCATCACCATGACGACGGCGAGCCCGGCCACGATTCCGACGGACGTCCACACGTCGGTCATCAGATGCTTCGCGTCGGCCTCGATCGTGATGCTGTCGTGCGTGCGCGCGACCTTCATCATCACCCGCGCCGTGACGAAATTCATCGCGCCCGCCACGACGGCGACGAGGATGCCGGGGCCCAGGCGCTCGAGCGGCGCGGGTTCGATCAGCCGCTGCACCGCCGAGACGACGATCGCCACGGCGGCCACCATGATGAGTGCGCCTTCGACGCCGCTCGAGAAATACTCGGCCTTGTCGTGCCCGTACGCGTGCCGATCATCGGCGGGTTGCGCCGCCAGCGTAAGCGCACCCATCGCGACGAGGCCGGCGGCAAGGTTGACGAGCGATTCCAGCGCATCGGACCACAGGCTCACCGAGCCCGTCAGGGCATACGCCCCGAATTTGAGCACGATCGTGCCGATCGACGTCGCGATCGACAGCAGGGCCATGCGGCGGACGGCGTTCATGAGGTCGGCGACAGTGTTTCGACGCGGCGAGTCGGGCGGCCAACGGATCAAAGCTGGTGCGCCCCTATCCACGCTGCCGTCATGGTAAGGTAACCACTGCCTACGGCGTTGGCGGAGATCAAAGTTCTGGCATTCTGCGAGGATGCCGTACCAAAACCGGCGCGCGCCGGCGAGGAACCTCGCTGCCGTTCGGGTGTCGCTAACTACGGGGCCAAATCCCCGGCCGCGTATCGTGCAGTAAAGGCCCACCGTGCGGCTTCCGGTGGCCAGTCACAAGAATCCACGAACGATCATGCGACTGTCGCTGCGCTTCCTGATCCCGCTCATGCTGGCGCTCGGCGCGTTTGCGTACCTCGCGGTTCCGCTCGCCGACACGCTGATGCAGCGCTGGTTCGTCCGCGACCTCGACCTGCGCTCGAGCCTGATCGCGGCGACGGTGCAGGAGCCGCTGTCGAATCTGCTCGCCGCCGGGTCGACGCCGGCGATCGTCGCGTTCTTCAACCGGATGCTGCGCGACGAGCGGCTCTACGCGGTGGCCGTCTGCGTCGGCGCCAAGGGATCGCCGGTCGCGACCGCCAATTTCCCGCGCGAAATCGACTGCTCGAAGCTCGGATCGTATGCCGATGACGGCGAGCACGTGCTGCGGTCGGGCAAGGGGCCGCTGCACGTCGCGGTCCGCGACGTCGACGCCGACGTCACGCCCAATGCCCGCCTCATTCTCGTGCACGACATGAGCTTCATCGAGCGGCGCAACGAGGAGACACGCCGCTACCTCTTCTACTTCTTCATCGCCCTCGGCGCGTGCATCGCGCTCATCACCGTCGTCATCGCCCAGCTGTCGTGGCGCGGATGGGTGGCTGGGTTGCGGGCGCTCCTGCGCGGCGAAGGCATCCTCCGCCCGGCAGCCAGGTCGACCGCGCCCGAGCTCCGTCCGATCGCGCGCGACTTGCGCGAACTCATTCGCGATCTCGAGCGGCAATACCGCCCGCTCGACGGCAGCCAGCGCATCTGGGACCAGGAAGCGCTCCGGGCGACCCTGCGCAGCGAATTGCACGGCAACGACATCATCGTCGTGTCCAACCGCGAACCGTACATCCACGTGCACACCGCGGAGGGCATTCGCATTCAGCGCCCTGCGAGTGGCCTCGTCACCGCGCTCGAGCCGGTGATGCGCGCATGCTCCGGCACCTGGATCGCTCACGGCAGCGGTTCGGCCGATCGGGAGACCGTCGACCGCAATGACCACGTCGGGGTACCGCCGGACCACCCGCTCTATCAGATCCGGCGCATCTGGCTCTCGAAAGAGGAGGAGGACGGCTACTACGCCGGCTTCGCGAACGAGGGCCTTTGGCCCCTCTGCCATATCGCACACGTCCGCCCGACGTTCCGCTCCAGCGATTTCGAGTATTACCGCACCGTGAACGAGCGGTTCGCCGAAGCCGTCGTCGCGGAGTCGAAAACGAAGGACCCGATCGTGCTGGTGCAGGACTATCATTTCGCGCTGCTGCCGCGGATGATCCGCGATCGTCTTCCCGACGCGACGATCCTCACGTTCTGGCACATTCCGTGGCCGAATCCCGAGGCGTTCGCCATCTGTCCATGGCGCACCGAGCTCCTGGACGGCCTGCTGGGCAGCAGCATCCTGGGCTTTCACACACAGTTCCACTGCAACAATTTCGTCGACACCGTCGACCGGCTGCTCGAGGCGCGCGTCGACCGCGAATCGTTCACCGTCTCCTTCCGCGGGCAGCCGACGACCGTTCATCGCTATCCGATTTCGATCGAATGGCCGCCGGCGGCGCTCGCCATCGTGAAGAGCGTCCCCGAGGCGCGCAAGGCGGTGCGCGAGCGTCTGGGCCTGCCGCAGGACCATCGGCTGGGCGTCGGCATCGACCGCCTCGATTACACCAAGGGAATCATCGAGCGGTTCAACGCCGTCGGCCGCCTGATGGAACTGCAGCCCGAATGGGTCGGCCGCTTCTCGTTCGTCCAGATCGCGGCGCCGTCACGCAGCAGCATCGGCGACTACCGCGATTACGCGGCGCGTGTGCAAGCGCTCGCCGGCGAGATCAATGCGCGCCATCCGAATGCGAAGCATCCGCCGATCATCCTGCTCTCCGAACATCACGAGACGGAGTCCGTCTACGAACATCATCGCGCCGCAGACCTCTGCTTCGTCTCCAGCCTGCACGACGGAATGAATCTCGTCGCGAAGGAATTCGTCGCGGCGCGCGACGACGAGCAGGGCGTGCTGATCCTGTCGCAGTTCACCGGCGCCTCGCGCGAGCTGCCCGAGGCGCTCATCGTCAACCCGTACGACGCCGACCAGTGCGCGGCGGCGCTGCATCTCGCGCTGACGATGCCGCCCGAGCAACAACGCGACCGGATGCGCTTCATGCGCGGCGTCGTGCGCGAGTTCAACGTCTATCGGTGGGCGGGCAGGATGCTGCTCGACGCCGCGGTGATGCGCCAGCGCGGGCGTTTCCAGCCCGCGGAACCGGCGGCGCGCCCGCTGTGACCAAGCGATGGCCCGACGGCAAGCGAGGCTGCGACCTCCCCCTCCCCTCCCCATCGACGGCGCGCTGTTTCTCGACATCGACGGCACGCTGCTCGATCTTGCCGCCACCCCCGACCGCGTGCGTCCCGACGCTGGTGTCGCGGCGCTGCTGCGTGCGCTTTCGATCAGGCTCGGTGGCGCGCTCGCGTTGAGCACCGGCCGCGCGATCACCGATGCGGATCGCCTGTTTCCTGGACTTGCACTGCCGATCGCCGGCCAGCACGGGAACGAACGACGCCGGGCCGATGGCTCGATGCGCCGCTACCCGCCGCCCGCGCGAGGTCTCGCCCGGATGCGGCAAGAGGTCGAGCGCTTCGCCGCCGCCCACCCGGGTCTTTTGCTGGAGGACAAGGGGTACACGCTCGCCGTCCATTACCGGCTCGCGCCGCGCCTTGCCCCGCAAGTGCATCGGGTGTTGCGCACACAGGTCGCCGCCATCGGAGGCGCGTGGACGATGCAGGAAGGAAACAAGCTGGTCGAACTGAGGCCGGCCAGCCACGACAAGGGCACCGCGATCATCGAATGCATGACCGAGCCGCCGTTTCGCGGTCGCCTCCCCGTATTCGTCGGCGACGATCTGACCGACGAGTTCGGCTTCGCCGCGGTTTCGAAGCTCCACGGCTGGCCGATCAAGGTCGGACCGGGCCGCACGGCCGCGAAGTACCGGTTCCGCGACGTCGCCGCGGTACGGCAATGGCTCGCCGAAGCCCTGGCGTCTCCGGCACCGCCCAAGCTGCCGATCCGCTAACCGGCCCCGGATCAGCGTCGGCGCGCGTGGAACAGCGGTCGTGCGTGCTGGACCGCGTAGCGTGCCATCAGGAACGCGCTGGCGTTCCACGACTGCCCGGGCATGCCGCGCGGCGCGCACGTGCGGCCGTGCAGCCACTCGTTGAACTGCCAGCCCGAGAGCGCGTTGGCGCGCGCAAGATTGGCGAGCGCCTCGCGCGCCCTGGTCGGCATGCCTGCCCCGGCAAGCGCCGTCACCCAGAACCCGCCGATGAACGGCCAGATACCGCCGTTGTGGTACTGGTGGGGAAAGTTCTGTCGATGCCTCGACATGTACGGCCGCCACAGGAAATCGTCGTCCTCGATCGGCACGCAGACGGTGCGCACCGGATACGGCGTGTCGACGCCCGCACCCGAAAGCGCCGCGAGGGTGCGCCGTGTCGCGTGCAGGTCGGCGAGGCCGCAGAGGATCGCAAGCAGGTTGCCGAAGACGTCGCCCTCCTCGCCAAAGAACGAGAAATTGACGAAGCTCAGGTACAGCTCGCGGTGCCGCGCCTTGCGGGTCACATAGCGCACGAGGAGCCGCGCGCGGCGATATTCGCCGAGCTTCGCCGAGAACGGGTGGAAAAGCCGGTTGAAGTTGGCGTGCGTCTCCGCGCGCCGCGGCAGCCGGTAGATACGCTTCACGAGATGCCACAGCGCATTCGTGTAAAGGACGAATCCCGAGCGCGGCATGATGTCGGCCCAGTCGCTCGCCTCGTTCTGCTGCAGCAGGAAGAAGCCTTGGTGCTCCTGGCATTCGAGCCAGCGGATCGCCGCGGCCACGCGGCGCGCGAAACGCCGGCGCAATCCGGGATGCGGCCGGCGACCGTCGACGAACGCGATCGCGATCAGCCACCACAATGTCGCGTCGATGCAGCCCAGGTACCAGAAGTCGCTCTCATCGCGCTCGGCATCGACGAATTTCGGAATCTGTCCGTTCGCGGCCTGGTGATGCGCGAGCGTGACGAGCCCCGTCGCCGCTTCGCGTTCGAGCAGCGCGTCGCCGGAGAGCGCCATCCCGATCGCGCACACGGCGGCGTCGCGCCCGAAGACAGCCGCGTACCCGCGGGCACGCGAACGCGCACCGGGGGTCGCCGCAAGGATGCCGTGCGGCGACAGGTTGCGGCGAAGGAGAGCGATCGCGCGCGCCGCGCACTCGTCGATCAGCGCGTGATCCTGCGCGCTCGTCCGCGGCAAACTCATTGGCCGCGAGTCTAGCACTACCGTCCCGCCTGCGTCCGCGGCAGCAGTGAGCGTTTCGTTCGCGATCGCGAACGATCGCCGCGGAATACAACTGGCGGTTGAGCGTCCTTCGGCCAGATGTTTAGTAGCCCATCCGCATCGACGTGTCGTCCTGGTCTTCCACGTCGACCTTGGCTTCCGGAGGCAGCTTCTTGATGACCTCTTCGATCATGCGAACGTGCTCGGCCTCTTCTGCCCGCAACTCCTCAAATAGCGCCTTGACGTCTGGCTGCTCGACGTAGCGGAGGGCCAGGTCGTAAAACGCGAAAGCCTTCTTTTCGGAGGACAACGCCACCAGGTACGCATCGAGCGGGGACATATTCCGACGAGGCGCGCCGGAATCCGGGGCTTCCACATCAAAGATGTCGTCGAGCTTGACCTTCGGGCGTTCTTCGCCAAACAGCACGAGCCGGCGCGCGGCGATCTGTTCACCGTGCTTATTCTCATTGACGGCCATCGATTGAAATACCGACGCGGCGTCATCGTCATAACGGCTTCCGAGACTTTCGGCGAACTGCGTGTACCGCTTAGATGCTTCGACCTCGATCAGAGTGGCGAGATCAAGGGCGTCTATCAGCGTGAGTTTGGAATAATCGAGTCGTGTTGGCATATAACCCCCGGCTACCATCAAGTGCGCCCCGAATCCCGAGTGCGCGCCAGTTCAGTCTGCCGGGAAGTCAAACAACTGTTCCTGGCAAGCAAAACAGTATCACTGCGTCGACCATCCGGTCAAAGCGGCTTGCTGTTGCCATCGCAGGATCATGCGGGCCGCCTGTGCATAGACCACTGCCGCGAAGTTCGAGCTTCTCAGAACTTCGCCCCGGCAGCGCAGTCGCCCCGAGACTTTGGTTGACATGAACGGCTGCGTTGAGCGGCAGAGCGATCTTCGTGAACGTCTGTTTCTCAAGAGCTCGACTGTCTGCCTAGGGTCAACTGCAGCAGTTCAAGCGATTCGACCGAGCGGCCGCTGATTGACGCGCAGCTGCCATGCACCTGTGAGCGGCCGGTGTATATCGTAGACCCGTCACTCATCACCGGAGACCGGGCGGCCGTACCCGACCCCAAGCCGTCGGCCAGAGTCCCCCGGACCGGTCATAGAAATCGATTGAAGCCGCCGTTCAAGTTGCGACAAAGAGGCGCCTCAACGACTTGCCATCACTTGGCGAGCCGACGATCGACGCTCAGTGGGCCGGCCCCGTTCGCTACCAGCCGTGCGCTGTAAAGCGCCGCTTGCAGGCATAGCGGAGGCCGAGTGTCCGTAATCCCTTCGGGACATGCCGGAGACCATCGGGCCGGGTTGAGCACCTCGTGCGGCACATAGACAAGGGATAGAGGCATCGGCGATGTTCTCAGGCTCAAACGTTAAGTAACTGGAGATCCTCCAGCCACCTTCCCGATGAAATAGAACGGCAAGGGCCGCTTTCCTCCGTCAATGCGTGAACCGTATGAATTTTCTGCATTCGTAAGGCTGATCAATCGGTCGCGTCCATCTACCGGCGCGCTTACAGTAACGTTGCGTGGCGAGTCAGCCCGCAGGAATTAGGAACCATGAGGAGATGAAGATGGACGCACGCAATGCCAACGCAACACGGAATCGCTGGGTGATGGGACTTCGGACGGCGACGGTAGTCGTCTTGCTCGGAACGCTCGCCGCAGTCTGGCACCCGATCAACCTGTCGACGGCGTCGCACGCCGCGACCGCGGCCTCGAACGATACGGTGGCGGCCGCCCCTGCCCCCGACACGGCCGGTTACTTCCCGGCGCGCTTCCCAGAGCCTGAGAACGTCGAGCCGCAGGCGCCGACGTTCTGAGGTTGCGCCGAGGGGAGGGGCGTTCGACGCCACTGGCTCGATAACGCGCCTCCCTGTCTCGGGGTGATGCGACGGTGGATCGCATTGCGACCTGTAGCCGCTGCGGTCGTTGGACTTCCCGTACAAGGAGCTAGCCATGGCATTACATGAGACGCGCGCAGTCGCGACCTATTTGCGCGATGGTTCGCTATGGGTCGGACACTTTGTCGATAGTCGCGGCGAACTTAACTTTGGTGATGACCGGTTTGATGCAGCACATGGCTTGGCCCTTGTGTTTGCCGATGCAACGACCTCGATGCGCAAAACTGGAAGCATGGAACGGTCCACGAGCCAGATGTGCGAGAGTAAGACACGGAGTCTCCTAATACCCGGCGCAATGCCCGCAGACCGCGCGCCTGTACTTGTGTCCGCTCGGCGATATCTAGGACGTCGCCGAACTCGACGCCAAGGTATCGGAAAGATGCTCCCGAGCTTGGTGTGATCCTGTACGAAGGCCCGCCTACCCGCCGATTCCGTTACGACTAATGGCCGAAAGAGAGTTTTCGGTCAAGGGCTGCTAACGACCCCATATGCGCCGTTCCGGCCCAGCGGAGCGGACATCAACTTCCGCTTTCAGCAGCGATTCGGTCACGGCGGAGACGACGTGCAGCAGTTCGCGCGCCCGGGCGAGATGCTCCCGGCGTCCGGCGTTGGCGAGCAGCCCGTAGTGGCGAATGCGGTGAAAGCCGCCGGGCAGAACGTGCAACAGGAAGCGGCGCATGAACTCGTCGGCCGCGAGCGTCATGGTCTTGTGGCGCGTCCTGCCCGTGGCGCGGTAATCCTTCCAGCGGAAGGTGACGCCGCGGTCGTCGAGTGCCAGCAGGCGCTGGTTCGAGATCGCCACCCGGTGCGTGTAGCGGGACAGATAGGCGAGCACCGCGGCCGGCCCGGCGAAGGGGCGCTTGGCATAGACGACCCATTCGACTTCGCGCAGCGGTGCGAGCCAGGCGGCGAACGCCCGCGCGTCGGCCAGTCCCGCGAACTCGCCGAAGAACTGCAGCCGGCCGGTGTGATGCGCCGTGGCCAGTTCCTCGAGGAAGCGACGGCGGAACAACCGCGACAGCACCCGCACCGGCAGGAAGAAGCCCGGGCGGCACCGGACCCAGCGCTCACCGTCGGCGGCAAGGCCCCCGCCCGGCACGATGCCGTGCACATGCGGATGGTGCGTCAGCGCCGACCCCCAGGTATGCAGGACCAGGGTCACGCCGACCTGCGCGCCGAGATGCTTGGGATCGGCGGCGATGGTGCGCAACGTCTCCGCGGCGACCGCGAACAACAGGTCGTAGATCACCGTCTTGTTGGTGTAGGCGATGGCGGCAATCGGCGCCGGCAGCGTGAACACGACGTGGTAATACTCCACCGGCAGCAGATCGGCCTGCCGCGCGTCGAGCCAGCGCTTGGCCGCGCCGCTCTGGCACTTCGGGCAATGCCGGTTGCGACAGGAGTTGTAGGCGATCTGCACCTGCGCGCAGGCGTCGCAGCGCAGTACGTGTCCCCCCAGCGCCGCGCTGCGGCACTGTTCGATGGCGGACATCACCTTGAGCTGACCGAGGCTCAAGTGGCCGTGCTGCGCTTGCCGCCAAGCGTGCCCGTGGGCGCGGAAGATGTCCGCGACCTCCAGGGCGGAGCGCCCCATGCGTAGGCGCTACGCGGTGGGCAAGCGCTCCAGGGGACTGGTCACTTCGCGCAGCAGGTCGGTGGCCACCTGCGCATAGAGGGCCGTGGTCTCCAACTTCTGGTGCCCGAGCAGCACCTGAATGACCCGGATGTCGACCTTCTGCTCCAGCAGGTGGGTGGCGAAGCTGTGCCGCAGTGTGTGCATCGACACCCGCTTGTCGATCTTCGCGGCCTCGGCCGCGGCATGGATGGCCCGGTTCAGTTGCCGGGTGCTCAACCGGTCAATCGGGTTGAGACCGGGAAACAGCCAGCCACCGTCGAGCATCTTGCCTTGGGCGCGGGCCACTCGCCACCACACCCGCAGCCGTTCCAGCAGCACCGGCGAGAGCATGGCGTAGCGATCCTTGCGGCCCTTGCCTTGCTCGATGCGCAGCGTCATGCGCTGGCTGTCGATGTCGCCGACCTTCAGCGCGCTCACCTCGCTGGCGCGAAGACCCGCGCCGTAGGCGATCGACAGTGCCATCTGACACTTCAGGTTCGGTGCGGCCGCAATCAGGCGCGCGACCTCTTCGCGGTTCAACACCACCGGCAACGTGCGCGGGACGCGCACCGGCTGCATCTTCGCCATCAACTCGCTACGGTCGAGCGTAACGTCAAAGAAGAACTTCAAGCCGGTGATCGTCGCGTTGAGCGTGATCGGCGAGGCACCGTGATCGACCAGGTGCAGCTGAAATCGCCGCAGATCCTCGACCGTGGCGGTGTCGGGAGAGCGTTCGAGGAAGGCGGCCAGCTGCCGCACGGCACGGATGTAGCCGGCCTGCGTCTGGTCGCAGAGCTTGCGCATGCGCATGTCGTCGATCATGCGTTGACGCAGCGGCGTGACGGCTTGAGTCGAGGGGACCATGGTTCTGCTCCTGTCGAAGAACGAGGCGGATTGCCTCAATCCTCAACATAAGAAACAGATCTGGCCGGTCGCCGGCATTGATGCGATTCGACTGAGCGGCCGCTGGTCAGCGCACGTCGGTCACCGATGCGCGAACGGCCGGGGTCGCTCGCAGTGCCGCTGTTCGAGGCGGCAGCGCGTTTGACTGTACCCGACCCACTCCAGCCATTGAGCCCCACAAAAACCGGACGTTCGACGTGTCGCTTACCCGGCGGCCCGCTTGCGACGCGTCCGGTTGAACTCGATTGTCGCCGTCCACTAATCGGCACCAGACATCGCACTAGGGCGTCAGCGTGTCGCCAGAAACGACAAGCGCATCGTTGGTTGCCACGCCCGCCCCGTGCGACGGCGGGCGTGGCCTATCGGATCATCCCGTTCTCCGATACGACTAGCAACGTCTATCCTGCATTCGGCGGCAGCCGGGAACGGCGCCGTTCGCTTAGCGAACGACCGGGGCTAATTCAGGGCTAATTCTTCGTGCACCCCTGATTGTTCCTGCCCTTGACGCAGGTAGTGCCATCCGCGGTCTTGGCCACGCCTACGCCGTTCTTGCTCTTCACTTCGCCGCCTCCGGTTGTTTTCGTGGTGGTTACCCCGTTCCGATCCGTTTGCGACACGGCAGCATTGCCAGTATTCGGGTTGTACGCCGCCTTCGCGCCGTTTCTGCCTTGCGCGGTCGTCGCCGTTCCGCTGGAGTTCCTTTCCGCCGATTTCACCGTGCCGGTGTTCTTGTTCACGACGACGGCCTTGTTGCCGTTACTGCAAGCTGTCTTGCCGTTCGAATTGGTAACGCAATCGGCCGCCAACGCACTCGAAGCAAACCACACGCACGCCATCATCAAAACTACTTTCATCGTGGCCTCCTGAATTGTGAACTATCGACGCCTGAGAAGCGGGCCGCATGTCGCGCCACGTAATCGTAAACGCGAGCCACGACACAAGAAGCAGCGTCCCTGCCCACTTCTCTTTTTGCTACGGTACGCCTTTAAGTTCAACGGCGTGTCGGTTAACGTGCTCAAAACACCAGAATTCTTGATCTGTGGCGATGACGTTTGACCCAAAACAATGAATCGAACCCGGTTTCGCGCCGGGTTCTGGACCACAATCCGTCGGGGCGCAAGACGCGGCCTGCCTCCTTCTCTTGGTCCAACGTCATTCGAAATACGGCGCGCCCTTGGCTCGAGGCGCTAAGTCAGAAACGTCGAGCGGCATTATGAGGTCAGCGCGGTGTCTGGAGCTGGCCTTGCGGCGTAGCCGGCAGCGCGGAAGGCTGATCAACCACCTCTCGGACCGCAGTCACGAAGTACTCTGTCTCGCCGAAGCATGAAGATGGTACGAATTTGTGTTGCTGGTAGGACAACACCACCCGTTTTCCGCTGAGGGCATTGATCTTGGCAGCCATCGCATCGTCACGTACCGTGAAGGCGAATTTCTCGGGAATGGCCCCCGGCATCGTAACCATAGCGATCTCTCCTTCCCACGTCTTGCACAGCCAGCCCTTGGTGGAGAGTTTCTGTATATAGCCAGCCCGTTCGCCCTCGGAATAGGTCCAATTGAGAGTCAACCAAATCCAGACAAACATCAGCAACAAAGATGCAGCGACGAGGATCAGAACCACGCGCCAAGCTCTGGACTTCATGAAGCAACCCTCATTGGACGGAGTCGATGCAGCATAGTCAAATAATGAGTAGACGGCAAACGCATGGTACGTACCCTACCCACCAATCGATTGACAGCGCAAGCACGTGCGACCCCAGTCGCCATCCCATCAAGTCGTACGACGGACTGCGGACATCCATCGTCGCTTCGTGGCCGCCCGCAGTGGGCCTCACGCGGATAATTCTGTGCTACGACCGTTTCTGGGCCGTACCCGGTCTGATCGTCCACGGTCGCAGTTCGACCTATGCTGTTGAAAAAGTCCCTTGAAAATGGACGCCTGTTGGCTATGCTGAGGCCAGGATGTTCGAGGGGGAGACGCGGGAATGATGGGACGACAACCTGGTGGTCACAAGCAACTGTTCTATTCGTTCAATCTCGATGATCACGTTCCACCCGACCACCTACTACGCGGCATCGATCAGTTTCTTGATCTGAGTGAGTTGCACCAGCACCTCGCCCCGTTCTACAGCCATACCGGCCGACCCTCGATCGATCCCCAGCTGCTGATTCGCATGCTAGTCGTGGGTTACTGCTTCGGCATCCGGTCCGAGCGGAGGCTATGCGAGGAAGTCCACCTGAACCTTGCGTATCGCTGGTTCTGCCGGCTGGGATTGGAAGATCCGGTGCCGGATCACTCGACGTTCTCCAAGAACCGGCATGGCCGGTTCCGTGACAGCGACTCACTGCGCTTCGTGTTCGAGCAGGTCTTGGAACGTTGCGTGCGAGAAGGGTTGGTAGGTGGCGAAGGGTTCGCCATCGATGCCAGCCTGGTGAAGGCTGATGCCAACCGGCAGCGGGGCGTGCCCGGCGCCGAGGCCGACTGGTCCGACCGGCAATCGATCAGCCGCCCGGTGCGCGAATATCTGGTGGCCTTGGATCAGGCTGAGGTCGAGAAGAGCACGCCGAAGAATATCTCGCTGACCGATCCGGCGGCGCAATGGACTGCCGCGTGGGGTCCGGCGTTCTACGCCTATTCGGCGAACTATCTGATCGATGTTGCCGCGGGAATTGTGGTTGACGTTGAGGCGACTCCCGCCCACAAGAGCGACGAAATCAATGCTACCAAGACGATGATTGAGCGGGTTGAAGAGCGCTTTGATCTCAAACCTGACCGCCTGATCGGCGACACCAATTACGGCACCGCGGCAATTCTCCGGATGGATGGTCGGCGAGAAGCAGATCGAGCCGCATGTGCCGGTGTGGGACATGACCCAACGCGAGGACGAAACGCTATCCAGCGGCGACTTCCAATGGGACGAACAGGCCGACCAATACCGCTGCCCACAGGGCCATGTGCTACGCCGCCAATGGCGCGCGTTCAAGAACCTGCGTACCCACGTCACCAAGGCCGACACCATCATCTATCGGTCCAGTCAATCCGATTGCGCAACGTGCCCGATGAAAGCTCGCTGCTGTCCGAATACGCCAACTCGGAAGATCGCTCGCAGCGTCCATGAAGCAGCGCGGGATGTCGCTCGCGCCATTGCCAAGACTGATGCGTACAAGCAATCACGCAAGGATCGCAAGAAGGTCGAGATGCTCTTCGCTCATCTCAAGGGAATCCTGAAGCTTGATCGACTGCGACTACGTGGGCCGACCGGAGCGCACGATGAGTTTCTACTGGCGGCGACCGCGCAGAATCTGCGACGAATGGCAAGGTGGTTGTGCCCGGTAGAGCCAGAAACAGCAAGCATGGCGATCTGAATTGGCGAAGAACAGACTCGCCAACACAAAAAAGAGCGCCCACAGTCATCAATCCCCTTTCCGCGGAACACTCGCGGCAATACTGCCTCGCTCAAACAGCGAGTTATTCAACAGCATAGACCCAACTCAGACGGTCGGTACGCTGAAGACCGGCCGTTCGGTTCGAAGCCCACACCCGAACAAACCAACCCCCGCGGCACCTGTGTTCCACGGCCCCCGTTGTCGCGCACGACCTATCGGTGCATCGGGCACGTGCAACGGTTGCCAGCCGCCCCCGGCGCGACGGCTGGGGGCATGGACTCGGCGTCGATGATCCTCGGCGTGTGCTTGGTGCGATGGATTCACGCCTGCCTTCATGTCCGGCCTTTTGTCGTGCGGCGTGCTCGTATCACGCTCTGCGCGGGGAGCCGGCCACGGTTTCCGACATCACGCTCCGAGGCTCGCGCAGACCCGCTGCAGAAGTGCCCGTACTTCCTTGCCAATGGCCTGCACTCCCGGTTTGTCGACCAGTTTCAACACGGCCTCGGGGTCCATGAAAGCGACCGTTATGGTTCCATCCACTTCTTCACGCACGACCACATTGCAAGGTAGCAACAAACCGATGTCGGGGTCAGCCTCGATCGCACGGTGTGCAAGCGGAGGATTGCATGCGCCGAGTATGCGATACGGCCGGCCTTCGATATTGAGCTTGGCCTTCAGCGTCGCCTTCACGTCAATGTCCGTGAGCACACCGAACCCTTCCTTCTTCAGGGCCTCGGTGACTTTCGCAACTGCGGTATCGAACGGTAGCTTTAGCTGAGTGTTGAATCCGTACATGACTCGACTCCTACTGCAAGGCGGAGGTATAGATCGGGCGCCGCGATTTCATTTGAATTTCGACCGCGATGATCGGTATCGGGATCAACCGTAGCGGTGGCCTGGCCCCCAGTTGTACTCGTCGATGCTACCCTTCCTTCATATCAACCATGTTTCATTTTTTCGCGTTGCTCCGCAGTAAGTACGGTATCCATCTGCTTCTGGGCGGCGAGGGAAAGATCAAACATCTGCTGTCGTAGCTCGGACATCTTCCGGTAGCTCTTGCTGAGCGCCGCGTCATCGCGTGGGTCCGCGTTGTACTGCTCGTTCATCTGTGACCGCTCGTCCTGCATCTTGCCCATCAGGTCCCAGTGTTTACGACGTACGTCGTCCTGGATTTTGGCGATCTTGCTGTGCTGCTCCGACGTGAGATGCAGATCTGCTCGCGAGCCGTAGCCGCCCATCATGCCGGACCCCATGCCGTAGCCGCGGCCCTGGCCGCCCATCATGCCGGGGCCCATGCCGTAGCCGCCCATCATGCCGTCCTCTCCCATGCCGTAGCCGCCCATCATGCTGCCACCCATGCCGTAGCCATGGCCGTAAGCATCTTGCGGCGGGTCAGCCAGCGCGCTTCCTCCCGCGATTGCTCCGCCCATCAATATGGCGGCGCCCAACGTCCTTCTAAGGTTCATGCGTTTCATGTCTAAACTCCATTCCGATTAGAAAACATCGACGCTTTCAGTTCACTTTCCCTTTTGCTTGACGACCCACACTACGAGGCCGGCAACCACGACGACAAGCAGAATCGGCACCAGTATCCCGCCGTATCCGCCCATACCGCCGTATCCACCCATCCAGCCGCCACCCCACCCACCACCATTCATCATTCCTCCGCCTTGCGCCAAAACAACGCCGCTGGACAGCAGGGGCACCATACCAATCACCATGGCAGGTAAGGTTTTCATTTAGGTTCCTTCGCAAATCGACGCAACGATAGGACTACTTTGGCAATGGGCGCACAAAATCAAGCGGCCATCGCGGGCTACGCGGCGAGTCCGGGAAATGCGGAGACTATGAGCCAAACTCCACAGCCATCCACGCAACTGCCACCGCTGCCCGCAGCAATCACATCAAGCTTTGGAATCGAAACCGATAAAGCGAACCTACGCGGACGTACGGCTGGGGTCTGTACGCTGCCGAACGGAGTGCTGCCAATCCGCGCCTACTGGCAGGCCGTGAGTGATCGGATGGGCCAGCGACCTCCCTGCATAACGGGAGCGAAGCAGGTCAGAAACACTATTGAACGTCCGGTACCGGGAAGATGCTCGACGGTCTGGCCCGGGCCAAGGCGGCTCGCGGCCAGTGGCGGACGATACAAACGAAACAACAATGGCCTGTCGATGAAGTCCCCCTGACGCACCTGCCCACTAGACTTAAGTCCGATCCGGCTTCCCGGAGACTCAAGTGTCAATCCCCACGGGTCGCCGGACCCAAAACCCCGTGGTCCCCGATTTGTGAGAAATTCGCGCACTGCCGCCCCGCGGTTTGGACCTGCCGCCGATGCTGGGCTCCCGCAGCCGGACTTGGTCGCCGCTATTCCACGACTGCGCCGCTACGCCCGCGTGTTGACTTGTAATCCAATCCGCGCCGACGATCTCGTGCAGGACACGTTGGTGCGCGCGTGGGACAAACGAAGGCTGTGGCAGGCAGGGTCCGACCTGCGCGCATGGTTGTTTACCATCATGCATAATGTCTTCCTCAATCAGCGGGCGCTCGCGCGCCGCGACGCGCGGTGCGTATCGATCGACGCGGACGAGGATGGAGGCGTCGCGTTGCAGATTCCGGTGCGCCCGACGCAGCAGGCGCACGTGGAACTGATCGAGATCATGCGTGAGGTCGAGCGCCTGCCGGTCGAGCAGCGCGAGATTCTGCTGCTGGCGGCCGTCGAGGAACTGCGCTACGAAGAGATCGCAGCGGTACTCGCAATTCCAGTTGGAACTGTGATGTCGCGCCTCTCCCGCGCCCGCGCCAAGCTGAAACGCATGGTGGCAGAACCGACGTCGGTTTCCCGCGCCGTGCGCTCCAAGTGACGTACCGATGCAGGAACATGCGCGCGCGCGCTGCCGGCCTTGGCAAACGTGGGACGCTATCTGCCTTCGGCGTTCCTAAAGGCCGGGCGGCCCGGGAATGAGTATCGGGTAGTAATCGAGGACGCAACGTGTGTCGCTGTGCTGCGAAAACGCGATGAAATTGCCGGTCGCGTCGCTGCGCCACCGCAAGGACGAGGGCGGCCCGAGATCGGAGACCTGCGGCGCGCCGTAGATACTGAACAAGAGGGAACGCACATTCGGACAGTCTGCGGCGTACTGTGTGCCAAGACTGACCCGGGCCAACTTCGGCTCGCCCACGGCGAACCAGAAATGAACGACGAACAGGATGTTATTCGTCGCGTAGGGGGCAGTGAGCAATACCCGCTCGCCGTTCCGTGCAACGGCGGGATTCTCCACGCGCACGGCAACGCCCTTCGACGCGGCAATAACGTGCTCCGGGGACATACCCCATGTCGCGTATTGCCAGTCCGCATGTGCGGATATTGGTACGATCACCATGCAAAGGCAAAGGCTCATGCGTGAGAGCATCGCGATCTCCAAGACGACGATCGTCGAGTTTCGACGAAGTTGAATGCGTTAGATCAACGCTAGACCGGCGTTCGCAACCGCTACGCGCGCGACGTCCGCAGCGAAGTCGGGATCGCGCGTCATCTGCTAGTGCCAGAGACTTCGCTCATCGGCTCCTCCCTTAACACTCCACGAACAAGCGCTGCGCGCCGTGCATCGCTGCAAAGCGGCGGCACCGCGTGTACCATAGGTGACGAAGCGGGCGCACAACATTCGTGCGTTCCTATACGGTCACCGGACGGGCTATTCTCCGCCGCCGGACATACGTCGGCAATTGGCCGACTGCCGCAGTTCAAGCGATTCGACCGAGCGGCCGCTGAACAAACTATAGGTGCCGTCCGAACGCGAAGGGCCGTTATGGAACGTAGAGCCGCCAGCCGGCGCCTCGGTTCCAATGGGCGCGAACGACCCTACTCGGCCGTTGATCTCTTTCAAAGCGGTCATTGCGCCGCGCCCTGCAAGATATGCAGCGCTGCGCGGTAGAGCGAGCCAGTAGTGGTCGGTGATGGACGAGAGGCTGTAATCGACCCCAAACGCGACGGCCAAGTCTTTCTGAAGCGGATGCCCATCGGAACGTATAAGGGGCCGCCGAGGTACGGCGCGCCGAGGGCATCACAATTGCGATGGAACCTGCATATGCTACGACGGCCTTTGAACCGCAAGACCGATCCCCACCTCTCAGCCTCAGGTGATTGAAAAACCTTCCCGCCCTAAAGACAGTAAACGCCAAGCAATCCATCCCACCAGTTACCGCGCCGCATCACGATAGGAATTGCCTGGATTCTCGTTCAGCGCCAATGCTCTTGCCTGCTCGAGTGATAACTCTTTGCCCTTGACAAATGCGGCCTGATAGCCCTCTTCGCCCAGCGCGTGTATCAGTGCGTCTTTCGTCGTGTCAAAGACACGGAGTTCCACGCGTCCCAGCACTCCACCCATCTCTTCCAGTCCTCGGGTGCACGCGCCCTGCAACTGTGCTGCGACGTTCGCTTGACCATTCTTCTCAAGTACCCAGGCCAGGCCGGATAAGCTAATGATCATGTGGAGTCTGTTGCCCTGCTCGCCCGAAAGCAGCAGGCTCTCTAGCAGATACGAACGGGCTGCGTGGATAATATTCCGCCCCGCCGCCGCAATGCCCAGGCTGTTTAACGCATGGACGATGTGTAACCCGTCGCCCCGGGCACGGCAAATGGCCAAGGCTTCTTCGAGCATTGCGCGTCCCTTCTCATGATCTCCCTGATCGGCCACCAAATTCCCCAAGTTGATCAACGAAATGGCAAACCGAAGTTGATCGCCCAGTTCTCGTTTTATGGCCAGGGCTTCTTCGTACAGCTTGCGCCCCTTCTCATAATCTCCGCGGGCGACTTCCAGATTCCCCAGGTTGTTGAGCGCTCCGGCAACGCCTTGCACGTCGCCCAGTTCACGGCAGATGGCCAGGCCTTCTTCGTACAATTCGCTCGCTCGCTCATCATCTCCCTGCAGAGTACCCAAGTTGCCAGCCCATCGGAGCGCCTTGGCCTGCACGGCCATAGACACTCCTTTCCGCTCCTCCAAGGCCCGCTTCAGCCAATCCCGTCCTTCAGTCCAGTGCCCTCGGATGCCCCAGAAGCGAGCGAGTGCGCCAACCAGCCGTTGTGCCTCTTCGGCCTTGCCCTGCTGCAATGCGCAGCCAATCGCCAGACGCAGGTTGTCATGCTCCATCTCTAGGCGATTGATCCATTTCACTTGCTCCGTCCCGGTCAATTGAGGCTCGGCCTCTTCGGCGAGCGCAAGGAAAAAATCTCGATGACGCTCCCGCATGGCCTCTAACTCTCCCGACTCCAGCAGCTTATCCCGGCCATATTGCCTAACCGTCTCCAACAAGCCATAGCGCTCCCCATCAAAGGTCACGAGACACTTATCTACGAGATGGGTCAAGGATTCGAGCACGTCAAATTCATCTACCTCGCCGACAACGCCGACGGCTGCCACGGCCTCCATGGTCCAGCCGCCCCGAAAACCGCAACCCGGCGCAGCAACGCACGTTCAACCGCGATCAGGGCGTAACTCCAGTCCATGCACGCACGCAGGGTCTGCTGACGCGGCAGTGAGGTCGCGTCCCCTCCGGTTAACAGGCGGAAGCAGTCGGCGAGGTGTGCCGCAATCGTCTCCACCGGCAGCGCGCGCACGCGCGCGGCGGCCAGTTCGATCGCCAGCGGAATCCCATCCAGGCGGTGACAGATCTCGGTCACCGCTATCGCGTTTTGAGGAGTCAGTTTGAACAAGGGCTGCGCTGCGATCGCGCGGTCAACGAAGAGACGCACGGCTTCATATTGCGCCAGCGCCGCAAGCGGTATCGTCTGGCGCATTCCTGGAGTCGAAGCGCTCGCACCGAATAACCTCGTCCTCTCGCCACAGCAGAGACTCGCGGCTCGATGCCAGGACCTTCAGCCTCGGACCCGATTGAAGCAAATGCTTGGCAAGCGCAGCGCAGGCACGCGCCAAATGTTCGCAGTTGTCGAGGATGAGCAACATTCGCCGATCCTCGACATGATTCATCAGCGCCTCGATAATTGGTCGCCCCGCTTCCTCCTTGACACCAAGCATCGACGCCACCGCCTGAGGCACCCGATGTTCATCCGTCAGCGGCGCCAATTCGACGAACCACACCCCATCGGGGAAGTCGTTCAGCGCCTCTGCACCCAACTGCAGCGACAGCCGCGTCTTGCCCAGTCCACCTACCCCGACGAGCGTCAACAACCGGGTATTGGTCAGCAACTCCCGCATCGCGTCCATCACCAGCTCGCGCCCGACGAACGACGTTAGCTGCTGCGGCAAGTTGTTGGTCGGCGTCACGGCCTGTGTAAGTGCCGGTACAACAGCGTGCGCGGTTTCAAGAGCAAACCGATAGCCGAGACCTGGTACGGTCGCGATCGCGTCCCGCCCCAAGAGTTTTCGCAGCGTGGAAACTTGCGTCTGCAGGTTGTTCTCCTCGACCACTAATCCCGGCCAGACTAGATCTAGCAACTCGTTCTTGGTAACCAATCGTTCGCGCCGTTCGATTAAGGCAGCCAGCACATCGAACGCACGCGCGCCCAGCGGCACTGGCTGATTGTCGACCAGCAGTTGCCGGGTGGCCGGGCTAAGCGTCAAAGCGACCGAAGCGGTAGGCGGCTGTCACGGGGGTATTGAGGTGCTGATGTCCTCAAACCTACGCTGTTCCCCCGAATTTCAGAACATTTCAGGCCGCTAGAGGATTGCGGTGACCTCCGGAGGGACATTAGGCCCAGCAACGACGCCCCATTTCCGACTGCGGACCGACACAGGAGACGATCATGTACGCCAAGCCGGCTTTTGCCCGCCCGTCATCGCTCTCGATCACTGCTGTTGCAGCGTTGGCGGCCTTTATCGCCATCGGCCTACTCACTGCCGTCACTTTGCTGTTTCAGCGTGACGGTGCACCGCTGGCGCGGGTGGCGGCTGCCGAGCGCGCCTGCGTACAGCACGCTTACGTTTCCGAACGCGATATTTGTATGCGGCAATGGCTCGCCGCAGGCGCTCAGAACGTTGCCAGCAAATAGTACCCATCTGATCGCCATTCGCACTCGGTCAAGCGCCGGCTTTCGCAGGATCTGGGGCCGGCCGCCGCCGTCGCACATAACACGGGATCACCACTTCAAGTTGGCCAACTCGGGCGGCAATGTCTGCAATTAAGACTTCGCTGAATCCGAGCTCGCTCGAGGAAAATTAATATGCCAAGCACTCACCACAGCGTTCCTTACGATCGCATTGGACCTGCTTCAGGTCCCAAGGGCTGCGCCACTCAAATTGACGACGGCTGCGAATTACGGACTTTTCTTGCTGTCACGCGAGGTCGGCTTCTCCGCAATTGCGGTCTGGCGTTCGGAGCGCAGCGGTTGACGGCATTGGGGAGACTACAAATGATCAAGCGCGTAGCGAAGCTCGTCCTTACGCTCATCTTCGGGTTAATCCTCGGCGGCGCCGCAAGTGCCCAGGCGCCGGTCCGGGATGCGATGTTGCTCTCGTCGAGGTGTACTCCAACGCCGATGGCTCGGTTCAGTTCCTCGTGATGGTTGATACGCTTTATGCCGATACCCTGCCTGCCTTCGCACCGAGTAGTCTCGCAGGACAGACGCTCGCTGCCAGCAATGGCGCAGCAGAGAACTCGTTCACATTTCCAGCCGACCTGAGCTTGAAGACAGGTGGCTTTATTCTCGTCGGGACGCAGGGATTCGCCGACCTCCACGTGGTGGACCCCGACTTCATCGTGCCGAACGGGTTTCTGCCTACGCGCAACGGCTCGATAACCCTCCGGCCCCACAACTGGTATGCCCTTACGCTTAGTTATCCCACGCTTCCCACCGACGGCGTGAAGGCGCTGTATCCGAACGCAGACCGGGAAAGTTTCGAGTACACCGAAACGGCGCAGGCCACCAACAACGCGGGCCGGACATACATATTCCCACTGGCAGAGAAATTCACCGGCTTGTGGTGGAACGCGCCATCTGGGTCCGAGTCGGGGTGGGGAATCGCCGTCGACCATCAGGGCGAGACTGTCTTTGCTGCCTGGGCGACCTACGACACCGACGGCTCGCCCACGTGGTTCATGATGCCGAATGCAACGCATGCAATAGCGGGGCGTGACAATCCTTCGTACTTCTTCGGCTACCCCAACAGTTACCTCGGACTAGTTTACCGAGTGACGGGGCCGGCGTTCTCAGCAGTCCCGTTCGACCCATCAGCGGTAACTGCCACGATAGTGGGGAACGGCGGAATCAGCTTCTCCACGAACGCAGACGACATTGCCGTCAACAACGGAGATAACAGTTGGTTCTGGTTCTCAATGTCCCAGGCTTACGTCTATAAGGCCATCCGCGCGAAATCTTTGCCAGCCCGGCGCCCGTCTGCCTCGCGGGTGCCGCTGCGGTACCCACGCTGAACTTCCAAGGATTGTGGTTGAATGCCTCCGAGTCGTCATGGGGCATCGATGTTGCCACCAGGGCGACATGTCGTTGCCGTCTGGTTCACGTACGACGCGAGCGGCAAGGCAATGTGGCTCGTGATGTCGGCGAGCAAGACTGCGCCCAACACCTACGCCGGGGCGATCTACCGGAGCACGGGTCCGGCTTACAACGCGGCGACATTCGATCCTTCCGCAGTGACGGTCGCCCAGGTCGGCACCGGCACATTGACGTTCGCTGACCGCAACAATGGCACGTTTTCGTACATCGTTAACGCGGTTTCGCAGACGAAGAGCATTGCGCGGACGATCTTTGCCGACCCGCTCACGGTGTGCAACTAGTGCGTGGGCACAACGGGCGGCCAAGCCTGATCGCTCCCGCTCCATATCGCTTCGCACGGCCTCGAATGCCATCTACTACACACGTTTCAACTGTGATGGCGCGCTGACAGTTCCCGTCACGAAGCAAGAAGGGGAAGACATGTTCAGCACATCATGAAGATCGCCATGGCGGTTGCATTCGGGTTTGTCCTTAATAGCGGGGTCTATTCCCAGCCGAGTGGTTGGGAATTCCAGTCGATCTACTCCAACGCCGACGGGTCGGTCCAATTCGTCGTCCTGAGCGGCTATCCGGACTCCACGCTCGCTGGCCAAACGCTCATTGCCAGTGATGGTAAGAGTGAACACTCGTTCACGTTTCCCAGCAATGTTGTCAATAGTTCCGGGAGCTGTGACGTCGACATTGGTGGACTCAGTTGCGTATCAGTTGTATACGTCCTGGTCGCGACGCAGGGATTTGCCGATCTCAACGTCGTGAGGCCAGACTCCGTGGTGCCGAATGGTTTCCTGTTTTTGCCGAGCGGCTCCGTGCGGCTGGGCGTCAGTGAGTACCGTTACGACGCACCTCCGGCCAATGGCGCGGCAGAAGCGGAGAACAACGCAAGCGAGTATTACTCGTTCAAGCCCAATTTCACAGGATTTTGGTGGGCCGCCCCGGCGGGTTCGGAATCAGGATGGGGCATCAATTTCGCACATCAGGGCAACACGATCTTCGCGACATGGCTCACCTATGACGCCAACGGCAGGCCTTGGTGGTTGACCATGATCGCCAACAGGATTTTCGCGGTGGATCGAGCCTACGAAGACTTGATCTACAACGGTACGGTCTATCGTGCGCACCTCGGCGCGCCATTTGGCGCTTTCGTTACTCCGCCCGTGCTGACTGCGGTGGGAACCGCGACTTTGAGCTTCAGCGGTGATAGTGCTGGGGAGTTTGCCTATACAGTGAACGACGGGATGAACATCGCGATGCAGACCAAGGCGATCACACGACTGACCTTCGGGCCGGCGCCAAGGTGCGTGTGGGGATTGCAACCGGATCTGACCAAAGCGACGAACTATCAAGACCTGTGGTGGGCGGCGCCAGCGGGGTCGGAGTTGGGCTGGGGTGTCAATCTGGCCCAGCAAGGAATGACGATCTTCGCCACCTGGTTGACCTATGACGCCAATCGCGATCCGCTATGGATGTCGGTGACCGCAAAGCAAACGGCGCCGGGCACCTTCTCCGGCGAGCTCGTTCGGACGACGGGACCGGCGTTCGGTGCAGTGGCGTTCGGGCCAGTTCAGCAGAATCCGGCGGGCACGGCGACGTTCGCCTTTGCCGACGGAAACACCGGCACGTTTTCCAATAGCGTGGACCTCGGCGAAGCGCGACAAGGCCGCGGGATCAAGCCAACAAGCGCATGGTGTTCCATCAACCCGGCACCGTCTGCCAGTAATCCCATCGTTCGATTGGATCGAACGCACGAAAGTGTGGGGCAGTAATTTGCCAGCCGAGCCGCTACCGGCATCAACGACTGCTATCGGCGAGATGCCGTACGGCCGCTATTGGCCGTTCAGCGACGCACGCCACGCCGAATGAACGTCCGCAGTCTCGGGCATTGCGGACATTGGCAGCACAAAGCTCAACGGCAGCAACGGGTCGTTCGCGTTAGTTAACGTCTAGATTAGCGCGGTCGAAAGCTGCCACTCTCGTTCGGCCGCTACCGGCGCCGAAGGAGCCGTTCAGTCGAAGCAAATAATTCCGGAAAGCCGACATAGGGCGCCCCACCTCATCACTTGCTGGGACAAAGGCGCGCGTTGGTGAAGCTGCGGAGCACCATACAAACAAGCATCAGAAGTGGGCCGATGAGGAACTCCGCGTCCTGCTGAAGGAAAGCCGCGAACCAGGAATGACGCAAACCAAGCTGGCAGAAAAAATCGGGGTGACCCGCCAACGCATCAGCAAGCTGCTGAACATCGCTAAAGCGAAGTTTGGGAGGCACGCACCGTCGCTTAGCCGAAACGGGGACGCTCCCCCCAAGATAAAGGCCAATCGCTACCAATGAGACCGTATAAATGCCTGACAACGGATTCGCCTCCTCGCGCGTTACGGCGGCCTGGATCCGTCGCGCTAGGTGATGACGATCGGCACGTAAACAATCCTCCCCACCAGCGCGATGTTGTACGCCAACCGATAGATCCACGCATCCGTGTCGCGAACGGCGATGTTGACCTGGATGCCGGCAAAGAGGCGATCGAAGGGCTGATTCGTGATGGCGTCATTGCCGCTGCCGAAGGGATTCAGTCCCCACGAGTCCACTGCAAATCCAGAGTTGATGGATTCGCCCTGGTTGTACACCGAGCTCAGCGAGACGAACGGCGCCCATTGCTCCGTCTCGAACTCGATTCCATACGAGCTCGTCGGTGTCGGGATGCTCCAACGGTTCACCGCATAGTTGAGCGCATCGGAGAGCGCGGGCCGCAACGAGACGGTCTCGTGCAGCCATGTCAACTCGCTGTTGCCTCTCACATCGACGATGGCGACGCCGGAAAGTATCAGCAGGAATCGCTGGTCGCGAACGTTCGCGACGTGTTCGTTCACCGCCAGTGCGGAAGGCGTGATGAGCCAGTTCTGAACTGCGTACGTGGAGATTTCTTTCACGGGCTTCTCTCCGACATATTCGATGTTCGTCGAGCGAACGCAGGTGCCACCGTCATCATCCTCGAGCGTGACGCCACTCATCGGAGTGGGGCGCACGCTCCCACCCAGGGGCTGGCCAGGCCAAGGGATCTGTTGGTCGTGAATGCAGAAGTGCAGATGATCGAGCGCGGAATCGCCCGTGTCGTCCATCAGGCCGAGCCGATTGCCGACGAAGACCGGCATCAACTTGGAAACAAGGATCTTGAAGGGCCCTTCCATGTGCATGTATCGCGATGTGAACCGGAGCAGATCCGCGGAGTTCGCTGGGTCCGCGTGCGAGATCTCGACGGTGTTGGAGTCGCTCGAGTCGCCGGAGGGTTTGCCCGCAGCCACGAACGTGACGATGCCACTGCGCGCCGCGAGCACCGGTGTGCCACCGCTGATGTTGTTGTAGGGATCCCATCGTAAGTAGCTCGTGAAGTCGATGGCGAAGGCCTCGTCGTCTTGGTGCGTTGGCCACGAGTTGTAGTAGTAGCCGCGCGGACCAAAACCACAGTCATCGCTCGAGAGACCCAGCGCGATGAAGAAGCCGCCCGGCCATCCCGCACCGAGGATGAGCGCTTGCTCTGCGATGAACCCGGACAAGCCGCCGGCCTTGAAGTACCGATTGTCGGGCCACGGCGCGAACAGCTCGAACGGGAGCGGCGCGTTCGTCTGCTTCACCGGCGGGCGCCACCGCTCGAGCCACCGCTCGTTCGGGGACGAAAGACCGACGCCCGTCCATTGCCAGCCGCGAGGCGCCTTGGTCAGGACGAAGGCGACATCGCCTTGAAACCAGCGCCCCTTCCAACCGCTGGTGGGCAGATAGAGCTTCTCGCCCGAACCAAGCAGCGCTCGCTTTACAGTGACGGTGCTCGCCGCGAGGTCTCGCGCGAGTTCTTGCGCCAGATCTCCACTCTCGAACGACATATGGCCGCCGAGTGGACCAACGGAAAAGTGAGTAGAACTTACCAGCCGCTCGAGTTGCTTGATGTCGCCGTGCTCGAGAACAGCGCTCAACGCATCCATCAGCAGATATTGATTAGCAAAATAGATCGCCGCTGCGTCCTGCATTCGCAGGAGCGCCCGACGGCAGAGCTGCGCGGCATCGTCGGCTCGTCGTGAAGCCGTGCTCGCCGCGACCCTCGCGTAGAAGCCTGCAGCCGCTGCCGGGTCGCCGCTCTTTTCGGCCAGCAAACCAGCTTGCAGGAAAGCCTGGTTCGCATGGGCGGGCAATTTTCCCAACTCAGTGAAGGCGGCGATGGCCGAGCTGATGCTGCCTCCCAGCGCAAGCGCCTGAGCCTTGTGATACAGAGCACCCGCAGTGGGGTCGAGGGTGTCCGCGCGATTGCGCAAGGCTTGCGAGCGATCGACCGCCGTATCGTATGCGTGGGCGGCGTCCGTGAAGTGTCCGTCGCGAGCGAAGTTGTCCGCGATCCAGAGGTGGTAAGCGGGCGAGACGGGTGAATCAGGTTCGCGCTGCGCGGCAACTTCGAGCTTCGCGTTGGCAGCACAGCAATTCGGCATTGCACGAGCGCGCAGGACATGCGTCGAAAGCTGCACCCACTCCTGATGAGTGCGCCTGTCCATCAGCTTGGCGAACGGAAAGTCCATCTCGCTCTCGCGGACCGGTTCTCGCTATCGAACCGACCCAAGCTCGTCGGAAGACTATAGCAGTTGTCATTGCGTTATTGCGATCGCTCGAAATCTCCGACTATCTCCCGGAAATTCTGGTCTGCACTGCTACGGTCGACGGCGAAGAGCGGCGGATTAGCAGTCCCGGCTGAGATTTCGCGTAAGCCCCTGTCGTTCAAGCGTTTCCAGGTGCGGCCCGGCAATATTTCCGCCTGATCTCGGACTTTTCCCATTCGGAGGAATGGGCTCGCCCTCCCGATATTACCGAGGTCGTCGGCCACGCACGACGGCATGCGGAAGCACGGCAGCACTTGGTCGGCAGCCACCCTGCGGCCACAGGTCAGTTTGATTTAAGCTGTCAAACTCATTCCGGCCTAAGTCCCCGTCTAGTCGCGCGGCACCGGCTGCGCGCGGCACCGGCTGCGCGCGGCACCCTTAAACGCTTTCACCTTTTCGGGAGCCAAGGGGCGCCATGACGCAGCGACCCGTCGCGGCGAGCGGCGCGGTGGCGTATGCGAATACGACGACGCCAGCGCGGTTCCCGGCCACGTCGAGCGTGAGTTCTGTCGCTACCTCGAGTGCGGCATCCTCGCGCACGGCTTCGCCCGCGCCCGTTGCGCGCAATGCGGGCACGATTTCCTGATCGCCTTCTCCTGCAAGGGACCGGCGTGTGCCCGTCTTGCAACACCCGTCGCCTGGCCGTGCTCACGCATCCTTCGCTGCTGATGGTCGATGAAATCGGCTACCTGCCAGTCAGCCATACCGGAGCCGTGCTCTTCTTCAAGCTCATGAATCGCCGTTACGAGCACGCTTCAACCGTGCTCATGTCCAACAAGGCTTTCGAGGAATGGGGCGAAGTCTTGGGCGATGAGGTATTGCCGCCGCGCTCATCGATCGCATTCTGCATCACTGTCATCTCGTCAATATCCGCGGCAACAGCTATCGCATGCGCGAGCACACCGCACTGCACCGAACTCTGCAATCCGATATTGACACCTCAGAACCGGTCAGGCGATCGCGCAGGTCAAGAACGGCAGGTCACTGAGCAAATCATGGTGTGCAATTTTCAACCGCCAGAACTGTGCTGTTTCGCCCGGCGTTGACACCACGGCGTTTCTGCCATCCCTCTCGCCGTCGCCGCGTCCCATCCTCGCGCCGCTCGAGCTGGAAAAGAGGCGTCCCTGCCTCGATCGTTTGCCCGCGTTGCACCAGGAGGCGTTCTAGCCGTCCTCCGACAGGAGATGCGACATACACGTACTCGCCCTTAACATAGCCCTCGAAGGTCGGAGGTTTGTCTGCCGAGCAGCCGATGAGCCTCCGAGAAGGATGGGCAGGAGGAAGGCGACATGGCGCATAGATAATCTAATCCCTCTTCCGGGTCTTCAAGACAGATATACCGCCGTCAACATAGTACTTCCAGGACACGGGGCGCGTTCAGCCATCTCGGACGGAGCGTTCTAGAGTTCGCCGGAGTCCGCCGGCGCCTGATTTAGCAATAGCTGCGACCGGCGTGCCGAATGGCCGCTTCGGGGCAAATTGGCCGACGCCTTCGACTGGCCGCTTCTGTTAAGGGTTGTGCGATGCCTGCGGTGACGCGCCGACGTGCGAGTGGGTGACGCTGCTGCGCGGGCAGGCGTTGCACAAGCCTCGAGCAACTGTGTTGGTTGTCATGGGGTGATGGTATGAAATTTCTCGTTCCAAGCCTCGCCCTTGCGTGCCATGGCGTTCAGGATGCGAAGCATCTTGTGCGAGCAGGCGGTGAGGACGACTTGCTTGGGTTTCCCGGCGGCAAGCAGGCGGTCGTGAAACGTCTTGATGACCGGGTTGTAGCGCACCGCGCTGAGCATCGCCATGTGCAGTGTGCTACGCACAATACTTCGGCCGCCGAAGATGTGCCGTTTGCCGCGTTCCTTGCCGGAGTCGCGGTTCAACGGCGCCAACCCGGCTAGCTTGGCTGCCCGCCTACCGTTGACCTTGCCCAGCTCAGGCATGAACGCCAGTATCACGGCACAGGTCGCGGTGCCCAGACCCTTGATGGCGTCAAACTGACGCGCCTGTTCCTTGAAGTGCCGATCGAGGTGGGCGTCGATGTCGCTCTCGAGTCGCGCGATCTCCTTGTTCAGGGTCTTGATGACGGTCGTAACGCTTCGCCGAAGCACGCGGCCGGCACCGCTTAAACGATTCTGTTCGGCGGTGCGCATGCCCAGCAACTGAACGCGCCGCGCCACCAGCAGCTGCAAGGCCTCGACCTCCGGCGTAGGCGGGCAAAACACCACGCCGGCTTGATCGGCCTTCGCTGCAAGCGTTTGCGCCATGTGCGCCAAGGCGAGTGCGTCGATGGCATCGGTCTTGGCCAGGCGCCCCATGCTCCGTGCGAACTCCCGTGCCGCGCGGGGATTGACCACGGCAACCGCAAACCCGTGGCGCAACAGAAAGCACGCCAGGCGGCGCTCCCAACCGCCCGTCGCCTCGAGCACGATCAAGCCAATGCGACGATCCTGGAGTGCCGTCAGCAACGCCTCGAACCCGCTGTCCTGGTTCGGCAGGTGGTGCGTGCCTGGCTCTCCGTGCACCGCCCAGTCGAAGGCCTGCTGCGCCATGTCCACGCCAATGAACTGGAGTGGCCGCGATGTCGATTCACGAGCAGTAGCGTTTGTCATATCCCTTCCTTGCATCATGCGAACTAGCGTTCGGGTAACTGTACGGGCTTGGCGACAAACGCAAGCACCTGCACGCCTTCATGCTCGAGGACGAGCTTTGAGCTCCGAGGGAGGACGGGCTGTGCAGGCACTCGCAAAGCGCACCGTGACGTCGGCATGAAACATCAAAAGAACGGTCTTGGGGAAGCATACAAGGGAGGAAACCGCGGCGAACAGCGCTGCTGCTCGGCGAAGCTAAGCCGCTATGGGGATTGGACAGCGCGGCGGCGTGTGAGGGAGCCGCCAAGGGGGGCGCGGGCCGCGGCCGATGGCGTCTTGATGGGCGCTGCTGCGGATGCCGCACCGAAGGCGACGATGACGCGAGCGCCGGAAACCGCGTGGCGGTGGCGTAAGGTGAAACCGTCCGCTCTCGGCGGTGGGCGCCGCATAGCGGACAAAGGGTTGGCGTTGCCGGTGCCGGCGTTCATGCGGCAACTCGCAAGGTGGGCGGCGCGCGGATCGATGCTCGGCGCACCAAGATCTCGACGACGCGCATCGCGGCGCCACAGTGCGGACAGATGAAAGTCGGCGGCGGGTTGGCGAGTGGCGCCCCGTCGTTGGCCTGCGGTTCGGTCGCGGCAGGAATGACGTGCAGCAGTTCGCGCGCGTGAGCGAGATGCTCCCGGCGCCCGGCATTGGCGAGCAGGCCGTAGTGGCGGATGCGGTGGAAGCCGTCGGGCAGGACGTGCAACAGGAAGCGGCGGATGAACTCGTCGGCGCTGAGCGTCATCGCTTTGTAGCGCGTCTTGCCACTGGCGCGGTAATCCTTCCAGCGGAAGGTGACGCCGCGTTCATCGAAGGCGAGCAAGCGCGAGTTCGCGATCGCCACCCGATGGGTGTAGCGGGACAGATAGGCGAGCACCGCCGCTGGTCCGGCGAAGGGGCGCTTGGCATAGACGACCCATTCGCACTCGCGCAGCGGCGCGAGCCATTGGGCGAAGGCCCGTGGCTCACGCAGCCCCACGTCGTCACCGAAGAACTGCAGCCGGCCGCCACGATGCGCTTGCTGCAGTTCTTCGAGGAAGCGACGGCGGAAGAGTCGCGATAGCACGCGTACTGGGAGGAAGAACCCGGGGCGACAACGGACCCAGCGCTCGTCATCGAGCGCGAGTCCACCGCCGGCGACGATGCCGTGTACATGCGGATGGTGGGTGAGCGCCGAACCCCAGGTGTGCAGGACCAAGGTCACGCCGACCTGCGCGCCCAGATGCTTCGGGTCGGCGGCGATGGTGCGCAGCGTCTCGGCGGCGAGCGCGAACAGCAGGTCGTAGATGACGGCCTTGTTGTAATACGCGATGGCGGCGATCGGCGCGGGCAGCGTGAACACCAGATGGTAGTAGTCGACCGGCAGCAGGTCGGCCTGCCGCGCTTCGAGCCAGCGCCGAGCCGCGCGCGCCTGGCACTTCGGGCAGTGCCGGTTACGGCAGGAGTTGTAGGCGATCTGCAGCTGCGCACAGGCATCGCAACGCAGTACGTGTCCCCCCAGCGCCGCGCTGCGGCACTGTTCGATGGCGGACATCACTTTGAGCTGACCGAGACTCAGGTGGCCTTGCTGTGCTTGCCGCCAGGCCGGCCCGTGGGCGAGGAAGATGTCCGCGACCTCCACGGCGGCGCGCCCCATCGGGCGCGCCGCTACGCCGCTACGGTGTGCTCCAGCGGACTGATCACCTCGCGCAGCAGGTCGGTCGCCACCTGCGCATAGAGGGCCGTGGTCTCCAACTTCTTGTGCCCGAGCAGCACCTGAATCACGCGGATGTCGACCTTCTGTTCCAGCAGATGGGTGGCGAAGCTGTGCCGCAGGGTGTGCATCGACACTCGCTTGTCGATCCCGGCCGCGAGCGCCGCGTCATGGATGGCCCGGTTGAGCTGGCGCGGGGTCACCGGATCGAGCGGATTCATGCCGGGGAACAGCCACCCGCCGTCGAGCATCTTCCCCTGCGCCCGGGCCACCCGCCACCAAGTACGCAGCCGTTCGAGCAGCAGCGGCGGCAGCATCGCGTAGCGATCCTTACGCCCCTTCCCCTGCTCGATACGCAGCGTCATCCGCTGGCTATCAATGTCGGTGACCTTCAGCGCCACCACCTCGCTCGCCCGCAGACCGGCACCGTAGGCCACCGACAGTGCCGTCTGGTGCTTGAGGTTAGATGCCGCCGCAATCAGTCGCGCGACCTCATCGCGGCTGAGTACCACCGGCAGCGTATGCGGCACTCGCACCGGCTGCATCTTCGCCATCAGCTCAGCTTGCCCGAGCGTGACCTCGAAGAAGAACTTCAGTGCGGTGATCGCCGCGTTGAGCGATACCGGCGACGTGCCGCTATCGACCAGATGCAGCTGGAAACGCCGCAGGTCCTCGACCGTGGCGGTGTCCGGCGCGCGTCCGACAAACGCGGTGAACCGTCGTACCCAGCGAATGTAGTGGCTCTGCGTCTTCTCCGACAGCTTGCGCATCCGCATGTCGTCGATCATGCGTTGGCGCAACGGCGAGATGCTCCGAGCTGATGCGTCCATGGCTCTGCTCCTGTTGAGATCCGAGGCGGCTTGCCTCGTGTCGCAACATAAGCAGATCCATCATCCCGGCTCACCACCGCGGCCGGGCCGAAGCTCAAGAATTACCGCGCGAGCGGTTTAGTGTACGCCCGTGAGGGCGTGCAACTTGCAGGGTGTAAGTCCCTGTCGGAGTTGGCCACAGCTCCGTAGCTGAAGGTAACTGCGTCGTCGTGAGGCGGGGTGGGGAGTAACCGGAAGCGAACTGTCGGTCCGTAGGATAACGAACCTGTTTCGGCGGGGTATTGCGGCGAGCCTGCACTAAAGTGGCGAAGCCTGGAAGCAACGCAGCACGCTGTCGTGGCGGATAAAGCGATGCTGCGGCGTACCACGTGGTTGAGGACGGAACGACGGGAAGGTGGCACGTAGCAAGCGGGGAGACCTGTCAGCGAGGTGAACGCCGGCAGGAGTCAGAGTCCCAATAGTACCGGACACGGAGCAGTAGGTTGGACCGTGGAGAAGTGCGCCAGAGCAAAAGGCGCATTAGGGAAGTGGGGCAGGAAAGTTGATAGCCAAAGACCGGAGTAAGCAGAGATGAAAGTCGAAGCATCGCCAGTGTCGGCAACGACTAGACGAGATGCAAGCGCGCTGGGAAGCTCTATGCAGCGGAAATTCGCGCCAGCTCCACTCTGGACAGAAGCTATGTTGGCAGCTCTACAAAGAGGAGTTAAGGGCGGCAAATGGCATAGTCTGATCGATAAAGTATCGCGTCTTGAAACGTTGCGGCTGGGATGGACACAAGTCGAACGCAACGCTGGGGCGGCGGGAGTAGACCGGATGAGCGTGGAGCGATTCGCGCAAGCACGGGACTTTTACTTGGCCGAATTGGCGCGCGCGCTGCAGGACGGGAGCTATCGTCCGCAGCCGGTAAGACGTGTGTACATACCCAAAGGCAAGGGACAGCGCCCGCTCGGTATACCTGCTGTCAAAGACCGCGTAGTTCAAGCGGCATTGAAGCTGGTGATCGAGCCGATCTTTGAGCACGAATTCGAACCGCGGAGCTTCGGCTTTCGGCAGAATCTCGGATGCAAAGATGCGCTGCGTGAAGTGGACCGGCATTTGCAAGCGGGCCACTTCTGGGTGGTGGACGCGGACCTGCAACACTACTTCGACACGATTCCACATGCACCTCTTCTCGCGAAAGTGGGAAGACGGATTGCAGACGGTCGGGTGTTGGAGCTCGTCCAGCGGTTTCTCAAGCAAGACATCATGGAAGACCTGAAGCGGTGGACGCCGATGTCGGGCAGTCCGCAAGGGGCGGTGATTAGCCCCTTGCTCGCCAACATTTACCTTCACGAGCTGGACGTTGAAATGCGTCAGGCTGGGTTGGTGATGGTGCGCTACGCTGATGACGCCGTGGTGTTGTGTCGCAGTCGGGAGGAAGCGGAGTCCGCGCTGGCCCGCATGCGTGCTTGGGTGAGTGCGAACGGACTGGCGCTACATCCGGACAAAACCCATGTTGGGGATTGCCGTGTCGAGGGTCAAGGGTTCGAGTTTCTGGGGTACCGGTTTGAAGCAGGGCAGCGTTGGGTACGCAAGAAGAGTCTGATGTCCTTGCGCGATAACATCCGCGCCAAGACGAAGCGTAACGAGGGGAACTCCCTCGCGTACGTCATTGCGGCTCTCAATCCGACTCTGCGCGGCTGGTACGGCTACTTCCAACATGCTCACCGGTTCACATTCACCTCGATCGACGGCTTCGTTCGCCGCCGGTTGCGCGCGATGCTGCGCCGGCAGAAGCACCGACCGGGTCAAGGCCGATGCCTACGCGACCATCAACAATGGCCGAACGCCTTCTTCGCTGACCTTGGGCTGTTCACGATGTCTGAGGCCCACCGCTTGGCGCGCCAATCCCGATGTGGAAACAACTGACTGGAGAGCCCGTCGCGGGAGAACTGCACAGCGGGTTCGGAGGGAGGGGACGGCTGTCGCCGTTCCCTACCCCTATCCTCTGGCCGCGAGCCGCCTGATCACTGCTCGTCGCAGAGCGATCCTGCGCCGATTAGCGGTGAAACTGAGTTGACCCGCAAAGATTCGGTCACCCAACTGCGCGATTGGCTCTCAGCATATCGCAGAACAATTGAAGGTTGCGAAGAAGGTATGATGCGGTTTCGGCTATCGCAGCTCATATCGGACAGCAGACATGAAGGTGGACTTGTGAAATGTGCTTGGATCTCTCGCCTTTGCCGTCTTTTGGCGATTCTCGGGGCAATCGCGGCTGTGGGCTGCGCTGGCACGCCACAGCCACCACCAGTCGATGAAACCCAGCTATTAGCCGCCGGCTTCAAGATCGTCATCGCGAAGACGGTGCGGCAACGGCAACATGTGCAAGCGCTGCCGCCCGGTACGATTACGGAATGGCAACGAACGGGTAAGCACTATTTCGTCTACCCTGATGTGGCGCATACCCGCATCTATGTCGGCACGCCCAAGGAGTATGCAGCCTACCAGCGACTACGGCCAGGAAATTACCCATCGGTGGGCGCGCAGCAATCGGCCGACATGGCTTCGTATGAGAAGCAGGACGCGGCTATGCAGAACTATACCCAACGCGATTTGGCGGACCCCTACTACTTCTGGGATAGTTTCGATGGTCTCGGCTGGCAGTGACCGACGGTTAATCTCGATACTTTCGGATGTTCTCGCCTTGAGGCGAACCAAAAAACAAATGGCCCAGTTGTCGGTCGCAAGTATAGTGCCTCTGCGCTGGATTATCCGCCGCAAAAGCCTCTCGTAATGGCCGGTTTGTGGCTGGCGCCGCAATGTCTGCTCGTGGCCCGATAGCCGCCGCGTCGGCGAAGCAGCAACCCCAATTGCGCATACGAAGCCAGCGTGTGATCGACGCGCATCGCAACCGCGGCGGGGTCTTCGAACGCACCGCGTACGGCGAGAGCGTTGACGATCTCATCGCGCTCGCGCGTGTCGTCGAGAAGCGTGAGCAACGTCCGCGCAAGGGGGTCCGTCAGCCGGGATCGATTACTGGCGCAGGTTGGTGACGCGTTCTGCGAGCGTTCGGACGACGGCGGCCATTCTTGACGGCTGCTCCCCCTAAGCAGTCGCTGGCGCAGGGCTGCCGGAGCAGGGAAAATATAGCCGCTTTCAATGGCGCCTCGCGATGCGACATAACCATCACTTAGTTGCGTCGACCCGAGCCTGCACCCAGGTCGGGGAACCATCCAGTCTGGCCGAAGCGCTAGCTTCTACTCCCATGCGCTGGATCAAGGGCCCGGCCTGGGACCTCGTTTGGGTCCTCAATGCGCTGTGGTTGGCCCCCCTGGTCCTTCTGCTGGCGCAGGGTCATGACGACGTGCGCGTCAGCCCAGTGGACGGGCTGTTCTTCGTCCTCGCGGTGCCCCTGTGGTTCGGCCACCGCGTCTCGTCGGCCTGGCTGGCCTACGCGACCCCGGCCTATCGCCCCCTCCTCACCACGCAGCGGCTGCGCTTCGTAGTGGCCCCGTTGGCCATCGCCGTGGCCTGCTTCGTCGTCCTGCTGGCTCCCGAGAGCGTGCTTCCCATGCCACTGACCGAGCGCGTGGTCTGCCTCGCCGTCTTGGACTACCTGCTGGTGAGTTACCATTTTGCCGCGCAGCACTTTGGGCTGCTCAGCCTCTACCGCGTGCGCGCGGGACGAGCGTCGGACGTGATCACGCGACGGCTCGACCGGTGGTTTGCGCTCGTCGTGGGCGGGGGATTCGTCGTGGTGGCAGAGGCCCTGGCTGGATCGATCGTCTTCCAAGACCGCTGGATCGACCCGCTGCTGGGTGCGGACGGAGCGGACGTGTTCGCGCGTACGCTGCACGATGGCGGCATCGTCATCGTCGTGATCCTGACCGGCCTGATGCTGCGCATGGAGCTGCGCTCGCAGCGCCCATCGCTACCGCGCGTGGCTTACGTCCTTGGCGTCTCGGCCATGGTGCTCTTCGCCTTCCTCGCGCGCGACCCTTTCCTGTTCCTCGTGCCGTGGAGCGTGCAACATTGGAGTGCCGCGATGGGACTCGCCTCGCTCGCGGCTTCCGGTGGGACCCAAGCGGCTGGCGCGCACTGGCAGCGGCTGCTGGAGC
>CAVTFT010000007.1:0-1013597 GCA_963734085.1 uncultured beta proteobacterium
AACACGGAACTGGACCGGGAGGCTGACCGGCCGGCCAAGCTCAGTCGCGTGACACGGACCCACACGTCCGGGAATTCTCAGTCGACCATCGCCATTAGCCTGGCGCGCAACCTTTCGCGTGCCTCCACGCCTTGGTCACGACGACGAACGCGGCGTAGCTCGGGTTGGGCAACTCCGGATTGAGCGAGAGATAAAAGCGGGGTTGGCCGGCGCCGGTGTAGGCGGTGACGAGCTTGACGTCCTCGTCCTTCGCGAGCACCGCCTCCATCTTCTTGACCTGCTCGGTCGTCGCCTCGAACAAAGAACCTTCCTTGAGTCGCAGCTCGACGACGAGCTCGGGCCGGTCGCTGTTCGGGAAAAACTGCTGCGGCACGAGCCGGCCTCCGAGCAGGGCCAGAGCGAATGCCGCCGCGGTGGCGCCGATGACCCACCAGCGCCGCGCCATCGCGAAGTCGATCCAGGCGCGCAGTTTGCGATAAAACGGCGTCTGATATGCGTCGCCGCGCTCGGCGTGGCCTGCTTGGCAAACTCGGGCAGCATCTTCACCGCGAGATCGGGCGTGATCATGCCTGACACGATCCAGGAGAACACGACGGCGGTGCCGACGATCCAGAAGATCCCGCCTGCGTATTCGCCGGTGGTCGAATTGGAAAAACCGACGGGCATGAAGGCGGCGGTGGTAATCAGCGCGCCGGTCAGTCGCGGCATCGCGGTCGACGCGTAGGAGAAGGCAGCCGCTTTCACGCGGTCCCAACCTTCCTCCATCTTCACGACCATCATCTCGACCGCGATGATGCCGTCGTGGACCAGCAGGCCGAGCGCGATGATCAGCGAGCCGAGCGACACGCGCTCGAGATTCCAGCCCATCGCCAGCATCACGAGAGCGACGACGCCGAGCACGATCGGCACCGACAGACCGACCACGATGCCCGTGCGCCAGCCGAGGCTGACCAGACACACCGCCAGCACGATGCCGAGCGCTTCCAACAGCGAACGTTCGAATTCCCAGACGGATTCGTGCACCACAGTCGGCTGATCGGCCACGCGTTCGAGCTCCACTCCGTACGGCAGCTCGGCCTGCAGATGGCCGACCGCGTTGTCGATCGCCTTGCCGAGGTCGACGATGTTGCCGTCGTCGGTCATCACGATCCCCAGCATCAGCACTTGCTGGCCGTTGTGGCGCACGGTGTAGGTCGGCGGATCTTCGTAGCCGCGCGTGATCGTCGTGAAGTCGCCGAGCTTGATCGTCCGACCGCCAGCCGTGATCGGCACGTTGCGAATATCGTCCAGGCTCGCGAACTGGCCGGTGACGCGGACCATCACGCGGTCACTTTGCGTATCGATCTGGCCGGCCGCCAGCACGCTGTTCTGGTTCTTCAGGCTTTCCGCAATCATCAGCGGCGTGATGCCGAGCGCGGCGAGCCGCTCGTTCGAGAACTCGACATAGACCTTCTTGGCCTGCTTGCCGATGACATCGACCTTTTTCACCATTGGCACCTTCAGCAGGCGCCGCTTGATGTCTTCGGACATGTCGGAGAGCTCCGCTAGGCTGACGCCGTCGCCCTTCACGGCATACAGCAGTCCGGTCACGTCGCCGTATTCGTCGTTGAAGATCGGGCCGATGACACCGTCGGGCAACTCGAGCTTGATGTCGGTGAACTTCTTGCGCGCCTGGTACCAGGCTTCGCGCTGGTCCTCCTTTGACGTGCCGCCCTTCACGGTGATCGTCATGCCGCCATAGCCCTGGCGCGCATAGGTCACGACCTTGTCGAAGTGGTCGAGCTGCTCGAACTTCTTCTCCATGCGGTTGAGCAGCTCGTCCTGAATCTGCTGCGCGGTCGCGCCAGGCCAGATCACGAGGGCCGTCATCGACGGCACCGAGAACTTCGGGTCCTCAAGCTGGCCGAGCTTCGTGAAGCCCAGCACGCCGCCGATGCCGATCGCGAGAATCAGGAACAGCACGATGGCGCGGTGGTTCAGCGCCCATTCGGTGAGGTTGAACGGTTTCATCAGGCGGCCTGCGGGACGACGGCTGCGCGCGGTTTCGCACCGGGAAGGGCGACATGAAGTCCCGGCGCCATCTTTTGCACGCCGGCGGTGACGACGAGCTCGCCGGCCGGCGGTCCGGAGACGAGCACCTCGTCGTTGCGATAGCCGTGAACGACGACGTTCTGCAGATCAACGGTTGCGACCGGCTCGGTACCCGCACGACGAACGACCCAGACCGCTGGCTGGCCTTTGTTCTGGGTGATCGCCGAGGCCGGGATTACTGCTGCCGGCGCTTCGCCGACCTGCCGTTCGACGACGAGCGTGGCGGTCGCGCCGAGCGGCAGCGGCCGCGGCGCCGCGGGCCTCAAGCGGGCGCGGAACGTTCGCGTTTGTGCCGCCGCCTGCGGCGACAGTTCACGCAACACGACTTCGAACGTTTGCTCGGGCGCGCTCGCGAGCCACGCTTTGTACCGCGCCGTCTTGAACACTGCCAAGTGATCCTCGGGCACGTCGGCCACGATCTCGGGCTCGCCTTCATTCGCGATCGAGACGATCGGCTGCCCTTCGGCGACGACCTGTCCGACCTCGAAGCGCACAGCGGTGACCACACCGCTCTGCGACGCGCGCAGCGCCGTGTACTTCAGCCGATTGCGGGCAAGCTCGAGCTTCCTCGCCTCGGCCTCGGCTGTGGCGCGAAGCCGTCTGCGCACCGGTCTGCGCCTTCTCGTCGTCGGACGGGCTCACCGAACCGTCGCTCTTCAACGCGTCGAGCCGGTGCCGATCCGATTCCGCTTGCCGCGCGTGCGCCGTGGCGGCGACGAGCTGCTGCCGCGCCGCTTCCTCCGCCAGCCGGTAATCGGTGTCGTCGAGCACCGCCAGCACGTCGCCCTCCCGCACTTTCTGGCCGACGTCGACCTTGCGCTGCACGACCTTGCCGCCGACGCGAAATGCCTCGTTGACTTCGTGGCGCGACTGCACCGTGCCGACGTAGCGGTTCGTTTCCTGCGTCTTGTCGTAGCGGATCTCGGCGGTGCGCACCGCGCGAAGGGCTCAGGGGGTGGCTTCGATGTGCATGCGGCCAGGACGGCGACGGCGATCAGCGACGGCGAATGCGGGGGCGAGAGGCGGATTCACGGCGGATCCTCGTATCGAGCGACGGAGTTTCATGATGCTGGCTTCGGATTGGCGGACGCGGCGGGATCGGCGACGGGCTCGAACGCCTGCCAGCCACCGCCGAGCGCCTTGTACAGTTGCACGCTGTCGAGCAGCAGTTGCGTGTCCGCCTCATTTGCGGAGACCCGCACGACCAGCCGGACGCGCTGAGCGTCGAGCAACGGCAAGAAATCGGTCTGCCCGCGGTCGTAGAGCGATTGCGCGTGGCCAAGCGCCGCGTCGGCCGAGGCCGCCGCGCTCTGCATCAGTTGTGCCCGGTGCCGTTGGTCGTCGAGCGCGACGAGCGCGTTCTCGACGTCTTCCAATGCACGCGCGATCGCGTCTTCGTAGCGCAGGACGGCTTCGCGTTGTCCACTCTCGGCGATGTCGTTGATCGCCTGCGTGCGTCCGGCGTTGAAGATGGGCATCGCCAAGCAGCGCCGCGACGTTGGTGAAACGCGCCGGGCCAAGGGCCACGCCATTGAGATCGATGCTCTCGCGACCGAACACGGCGCCGAGAATGAGGCGAGGGAACCATTCGGCCATGGCCTGTTGCCGGCGGGCGTTGGCGGCGTCGAGCTGCGCGCTCGCGGCGAGCAGGTCCGGCCTCCGCTGCAACAGCTCGGCCGGTTGACCCGGACGCGCCGGCGGAACGGTTGGCTCGACGGTCGACGGCGTGATGCTCGCTGCCTTGAACGCCTGGTCTCCAATGAGCACCGCGATGCGATGCCGCGAGGCGGCGGCGAGCGTTTCGAGCGGGGGTATCGCCGCGCGCGCCCTCGAGGCTTCCGTCTGCGCACGTTCGACGTCGAACGGCGTCGCGAGGCCGACCCGTTGGCGCGCCGTTACGAGGCGCAACGTTTCGTCTTGCGCGGCGGATATCGCACGCACCGATTCGAGCTGGCGCAACGCGCCGGTGAGCGTGAAGTAGTTGGTTGCGACGTCACTCAACACCAACAGACGCACGCCTCGCGCGCCGTTTTCGACGGCCAGCGTGTCGGCGGCGGCTGCAGCCGCGCCCGCGCGCAAGCGACCGAAGAGGTCGACTTCCCATGTCACGCCGACGCCGATCTGCGCCGCCCGCGTGTTCGCCGCTTCCGGAACGAAATTCTTGAGGTAGCGAGTCGTAGTTCGTCTTGTGATCGAAGGCGGTGCCGCCGACGCCGACGGTCGGGAACAGCCACGAGCGGCTGATCGTCTCTCCGGCGCGCGCGGCGCGTAGCCGCTCGGCCGCGATCTTGACGTCGCGGTTCTGCTGCGCTGCGCGGCGGATGAGGTCGGAAAGCACCGGATCCTTGAAGCCTTCCCACCACGCCACCTCGGGCTCGTCTGCGGCGGCCGTCGCTGCCGCGAACCGGTCCGGCACATCGAGCGAGGGCTTCAGCACGGGTGTGGCACACCCCGCCAACGCGAGCGCGAGCGACGCGCGAGTACCCGCAAATGGCGGAATGGGATGCTGGCGGTGGCTGGGTTCGACATGGGAGTGAGCGTAAGGGAACGGTTGCCGCGAGTCGTCAGCGAAGCGTCGGCGTTCTGTCGGGATTTTGTCGGAAGGTGCGGCGCGGATTTACAGGCGGGCGCGTATCGACTTGAGCTCCGCGCGACAGGCTTCGCCGAACGCCTTCAACGGGTCGGCGCCTGTCGAGCGGGCAAGTTGGCGCATCTCCTCGACGGTCAGGTTGCCCGAGAAATACTGCTCGGTGATGCGGCCCAACAGGCGTTCGGCCTCCGCGAGAACCGGCTGCGACGCGGTGAGGCGTACGCGATTCGTGAGCGCGTAGAGTGCGAGCAGCTTCTCCGGGTCGTCGAGCGTGTGGGTGAAGGCGTCGATGAGAAGCTTCGCGCATTCGGCGATGAAGTCGCCGTACAGCTTTTCGCGCTGGCGCATGTCCCTGACATTGAGCTCACGCCGGGTGAGCGTCTTCTGGGTGATCCAGGCGGTGGCTACCGTGGCCGATCCGCCGACGAGCGAGCCCAGCACGCCGGACATGGCGGTGATGAAATTCGTGTCCATGGCTATCCCGACGGTCGTCCATCGACCAAATCGCCGTAGGCCTTCTTCAGCCTTTCGATCACATCGCGCTCGATCGCCGTGGTGTGGACCTGACCCAATTCCTCGACGGACCGTTTGCGAATCAGGAAATGCATGACGAGCAGGTTGTGCAGCTTTGCGAAAGCGGCCGGATTGGCCGTGCCGCACACCGACGCGTCGTTGTGCAGGACGCGTTCGACAACGCCGGGATCGAGGATCCTTACCTGACACAACAGTGCGAGCCTGGCGATCTCCCGGTCGAGCTCGTCGAGATTCTTCGCCCACCATGCGATGAGAAGGTGGTCTGGTTGCGTCGTCATGCTTCGCTCCCTGCAGTTATCGCCGGCGCTCGTGAACGCGTCGTGCCATGTGGGCCTACGAGGCCCTTGCGGCCGCTGAGCAGCGATTGCGACTGTGCATCGACGATCATTTCGATTCTCCGTCGGGAACCGGCGCGAGCTGCACGTCCACGTTCGCATGCTTGCCGCTTCTCACGATGTCCATCGGCATATGCGTACCGGGCTCGTTGCCGATCACGATGCTGTTCACGTCCTGTGCGTGGTGCACCGGCTTGTCGCCGACGCGCACGATGATGTCCCCCGGGGCGATCCCCGCGCGATCGGCCGGCCCGTCGCGTTCGACGCCAACCACGAGTGCGCCGTCGCCGCGTGCCGCCATCGCTGTCGACATGCCGAGCCACGAGCGGGCGACACGCCCCTTCGTTTTCAGCGTCGCGACCACGGTTTGCACGAGATCGCCGGGTATGGCGAAGCCGATGCCTTCGGAACCACCGCTCTTGGAAAGGATCACGGTGTTGATGCCGATCAAACGGCCCGCGGTGTCGATCAGTGCTCCGCCCGAATTGCCGGGATTGATCGCGGCGTCGGTCTGCACGAAGTTGTCGATCGGTTCCGTCCCTCTCCGGACGATCGCGCTCACGATGCCCTGGGTCACCGTCTGGCCGATGCCGAACGGATTGCCAACCGCCAGCACGACGTCGCCGACCGCGACGTCGTTGATGTCGGCGAAAGCGATGGGCCGCAGCTCGTCTGCGTCGATCTTGAGGAGGGCGAGGTCCGATGCGGGGTCGGTACCCACGACCTGCGCGAGGTACACCGTGCCGTCGGCGCTTGCAACGGCGAGCTGCGATGCCTCCGCGATGACGTGATAGTTGGTGACGATGTATCCGTCGCGGTCGACGATGACGCCCGAAGCGAGCCCCTTGGCGACGAGCTTGGGAGCGAGCGGCAGAGCTCCCTTCAACGCATGCGCCGAGTGCACGGTCACTACCGACATGGCGGCGCGCGCCACCGCGTCGCGGTAGCTGACGATCCCCGCGCGCTTCTCCGGGTACGAGGGCGTGACATCGGCCCGCGCCGCAGTCGGGAATGCCGGCACCTCGGCTGCCGCGACAAGCGCCGCCGTCGGCATGCGGTCCGCCGCCGTCGGCGCCTGCGCGGAAATGAGCCCGTACGCGGACACACCGCCCACCGCCGCAGCCACTGCAATTGTTACGAAGCGTTGGAAGGGTCGATTCATTCTTGGATCCCGTTCTAAGGACGAGCGTAGCGGCGCTCGCGCGTCGAGTCGTCAGGAAATCGTCGCCATTGCTTCTGGATTGCGTTGCGGAGGTCGAAGAAACGCGGGCGGCGTCGCACGTCTTGCGGGTGCCGCGACGTCCAGATTCAAGACCACACGGCGGGCCCCATCGACGAACGACTCCCGTAACGGCAGCTTCGAACGCCGAAATACCTCGAGCATCTGTCGGTTGTCGTCGAGCACGAGCGCGACGAACTTGCGTACACCGCGCTCCCGTGCGATAGCGACGAGCTCGCGCAGGAGCAGCGTCGCCGCGCCACGATGTTGGTAGTCGTCGGCCACCGTGAACGCGACCTCGGCCAAGTCCCCGCCGGAGACCACGCGAACGTAGCGGCCGACGGCGATCAGGCGTTCGTCGCTTCCTGCTCCGACGGTCAAGACAATCCCGACGTGGTCGCGGAAATCGATCTCCGTCAAGCGCCGAAGATCATCGGCCGTGAGCGCGTTTACCGGATGAAAGAACCGTTGATACACGCTGCGAGCCGACAGCCGCGCGAACGCGACGCGCAACCGTTCCTTGTCGTCCGGTCGGATCGCGCGTACGCAAACCGGAGTTCCGTCGCGGAGCACGGCTCGTGGCGCGGAAGCCGGCAAGGCGGCAGTCGCCATCGATGCTCACGGCGTCGGCCCTTCACTCAATGTCCGGCAGGCGTCGCGTTTCGCGCGACACGCTTCGCGCTGCCATTTGCGTTCGTCGATCTACGCGCCTTTGCCACCTTTCCGGATCCGTTGCCGCGCCGTTTGGCGCCTTCGCGTACGTCGAGGGATGCGAGCACGCCGCGAATTCGTGCGAGCATCGCGCTCTGCTCGGCCGAGGGCTGAATCCTTTGCACGCGCTTGTCGCGAAGCACGCGATCGAGCAGGGTGAGGAGGCGATCGCGGTCGTTCGCGTCCGAGAGCAGCAAGGGCAGCGTCTCGACCGCCTTTTCCGGTTCATAGCGCGCGATGATTTCCTGCTCGCCGCCGATGCGTCGCGCCTCGTCGCGCGGAAGGTCCGGCAGCAGTTCGCGGTATTCTTCGAGCAGGTCGTGCGCGAGCTGCAAGCGGGAAAGCGGGAGAGGCTCGTCCTTGTGCGCCATGAGGAAGGCGACACGTGCGAGCGCTTCTGGGTATCCGCCTTTGTCGATCGAGGCCAGCGCTTCCTTGACGAACGAAAGCTCGCGCGGGGCGGCGGGTAGTGCCTTCGCTTCAGCGCTTTGGTCGCCCTGGAGGTAGAAGGCTGCCAGGTTGCCGTAGATCTCAAAGAACGTCGCTTCGGCGACGGCGTCGCGCAGCGCGCGCTGGCAATCGAGCGAAGCACTCGTCAACTCCGACACCGTCGATTCGACCTTGCGTATCGGGTGGTCTGCCGCAGTTGCCTGGCGGTTCTCCTTCACGGCCTTCGCAACCGGCGCCAGCCACCACAGCGCAGGGTTCAAGTCGGAAAATGCCCAGCGCTGCGCGCGCAGCGGATGAAACAGGCGCGAGAGCTTGGCGCCGTACTCGTTGGCGAACGCCTTTACGACCGGACGGCCGAACAGCTCGTACGCGCGCTGATTGAACTCGGCGACCGCGTTCACCGCTTCGAAGGGCTTCTCGTCCTCGCGTTTGAAGCGGTTCAGGCGCTCGACCACTTCTTCGAGACGCAGCTCGACGAAGCTCACGTCGTACGACGGCTTGCCGCCGTCGCTCGTCTCCGCGATCTGCATTCCATAGAGGCCCGGCGGCAGCGCCTCGATCGACTTCAGCACGGACACGATCTGGGCGTGCTCCTTCTTCGCAACCTTGCCGGAAACGAAGATGCCGAGGTGGCCGATGTCCTCGTGCATCAGGCCGACGATCACCTGGCCGCGCGCCTTGATTTCCTCGGTGCTCCCGTACACGTCGGCCACCCAGTTGAACGCCTGCTGCGGTGGGGTAATGTTGTCGCCCAGAGATGCGAACAGCACGATCGGTACCTTGATCTGGCGCAGATCGAACACACCGCTCGGGCCCGCCTTCACCGTTCCCGACCACACCTTGTTGCCGACGAACAGGTTCTGCGTGATCCACTCGATCTCCTCGCGATTCAGGAGGAAGTAGCCGCCCCACCAACGCTCGAACTCGAGAAAGCGCGACGGCTCCGTGTCGATGTTGGCGAAAACGTTGTAGTACTTGTCCCAGAACGTGTTGGCGGGGTTCAGGTTCTCGAAGTTCTCCACGAGATAGGCGCCGTCGAACTTTCCGTCGCCGAGGTCGGCAGCGAGCGACGAGAGCCATGTGCCGCCGAGCAGACCGCCGGCATAGCGCATCGGGTTGTCGCCCGCGCCTTCGCGCCAGGCACCGCCCCAGTACGACATCGGCGCCCCGACCATCACGACCGGGCCGGTGTCGTCGGGATTCGAAGCGGCGAGCATCATCGCCGCCCACCCGGCTTGACAGTTGCCGACGATTGCCGGCTTCTCGGCATTCGGATGCAACTCGCGCACGCGGCGCACGAACTCGCGCTCGGCGTTGCACACGTCGAGCAGCGTCTGACCGGGCTCGGGATTCGGGAAGAAGATGACGAAGTACACGGGGTGGCCTTCGCGCAGCGCCACGCCGACTTGTGAATCATCCTTGAAACCGCCGATGCCGGGGCCGTGGCCGCCGCGCGGGTCGATGATGACGTACGGACGCCGGTTGGCGTCTACCGTCGTGCCTTTCGGCGGAATGATGCGCAACAGCGCGTAGTTGACCGGACGCTTGAGCCGGCGTCCGTCCATGATCGTCTCGTAGTCGAAGTGAAGCACCGGCGGCAATCCTTGCCGCTCGTGCTCGAGAAAGTTGTTGCCGCGCTGGCGCAGCGTGTCCCAGAAGAGGATGGAGCGCTGCGCGAAGTCGACGGCGTATTGCGCCGCACCGGCGGAGATTTCCCACGGCAACAGGGGATTCGCCTTTGCGGCGCCCAACGCGGGCTCGAACGGCCTCCTTCACCCTCCCGCTGTAGTGCTCGAGCGCCAACTTGGTGCGCGTTTGCAGCACTTGCGCGACCTTCGCGGAAACTTCGTGGCTGTCGGAAAGTTGCTTGGCGGGTTTGGTCATGGCATCACTCTCGTAAATTGATAAAGGCGTTTCGTCATTTGGGCGGGGAGTCCGACAACCACGCATGCGCAGTCGCTTGCAGGTCGCTTGCAATCGACTCGAGCAGTTCCTGGCCGGATGCGAAGTGGCGCTGATGTCCGGTGATGAGGTTCTCGAGCCGACCGCTGAGGCCGTCGGGTTTTGCTTCGGCGCGCACTTTGACGACGTAGGCGCGTCGGGTCGGATATTTCGATTCCGAATTGAGCGTCATGGCAGGTTTCGGCGGCGAAACGTGCGTACGTTGGCTCTCGCCTTGAACGCGGGTTTCATTTCGCACGCTCGTAGGTGTAGAAGCCGCGGCCGGACTTGCGGCCGAGGTTGCCGGCGGCGACCATCTTCACGAGCAGCGGAGCAGGGCGGTACTTCGGGTCACGAAGTCGTGGTGGAACATTCATCACGGCGGCACCACGTCGAGACCGATCAGATCGCATAGTGCGAGCGGACCGATCGGGTGGTTGCAGCCGAGCTTCATCCTTCGTCGATATCGGAGCCTCGCGATTTCTTCCGAATAGCAACACCCTTCTTAAGCATCGGGCACAGCAACCGGTTGACTACCCGGCGTCTTTCACCACGACCGCTCTCTTCCCCGCCCCTTTCAGCGCGACAGCAGCACACGGTCTCATCTCGGTTTTCCCCCCCACCTCACCAACCGTTGAAAAAAAAAACAAAACGTGCGCAATCTCCCCGCCCCCCCCCCCCCCCAACACCGCTGCCCCACTGTCCCCCCCCCCCCCCCCCCCCCCCCCCCCCAATCCCCCCTTTCCCCGCCTCTCTTTCTCTGTCGCCTCTTCAAATAAAAACTCCCCTCCCCCCCCCCCCCTCTCTCTCTCGTCCCCACACCCTCAGAGCTGCGCCCCCTCCCCCCCCCCTCCTCTCCCCTCCCCCTCTCTCAACCCACCGAGAGTCCAGCGACGACGCATCCCTGCGCGACGCCGGCGCCCATGGTTCCAGCGCCGATGACGCCGATCGTTTGTGCGGTCTTCATACGCTGTACATTAACGCCCGCCGCCGGCCGAGTTGTAAGGGAAACGTCTCTGTTCCGTGGGGATTGGATGACACAACGAAAGCGCGATGTTTAGCTTATGATTTTCGTGTGCCTGAGCTCTAGCATGAATGCCAGGCTCACCTCGCGGTGCGCCGCTTGGCAGACATGCGGACGCTTGTGGCCTCGGCCCAGCGCGCGCCGACAGAACTTGCGCTCGGCATGCGCACTGCGCTTGGCGGCGCGTCGACGCGGTAAGCGCGGTTGCCGCGACACCGCCGCGATGTGCTCGATAGGACGCGGGCAGAAGGATCACCTCCGGCCCGCGTTGCGGCGAGTGGATCTCGCCGCTCACAGCGCAATTGCTCTACTGCGTAAGCTTGAGCGAGACGCCATCGACCGAAAGGCGAAGGTCGACACCGTCGGTCCTGGCGTGCAGCTTGATCACCACGCCGTTCTGATTTTTCATCGTGGTTTCGGTATGGCCGTCGACCACAGCGGCCCCTGCGGATGCCGCGGCGTAATTGCCGCTGACATCCTGCAAGCGGTTGAGGTGATAGATCTCGCCCGTGGCCTCGATATTCGATGCGCCTGCTTGCGCAAGGCTCACGCCCTGCATTTGTACGGGGTACGATTGGCCTTGGTAATGAAGCGTGCCCTTCGCTTCGGTGAACCCAACGCCGACTGCGACCGTCTTTCCCGAGATCTCGAGGGTCGCATCCGGCTTGGTGCTTTCCGCGTTCACGATGAGCGGCGAAGCGGCAAGGGAAAGGGACATGAGAATTGCTGCGTAGGTTCGATTCATACTATCTCCAAGAGTCGTGGATAACTGTGTTTCGGGTTAGCCGAAAGGCGTTCGTGGGGCGCAACTGCGCTTTGGCTCGCGTGCCGATGGCATTCGAGCTCTGCCCGACCGGAAGCGTAATTGCCGCGCCGCTCCGAGTCGTCAGCGATTCGTCGGCCTTCCGTCAATGTTTCGTCTCGGCCCCAAGACTCCGGCGCCGGACAAATTCCGCGACTACGAGCAATAGGTGGACGCGCCTACGATCGCACCGTTCGCTTATCTACGCGGGCGGCCATTTTCCCAGCAAATCGGCGAAGCGAGTCCTCAGCTCCTCGACGACATGCGCCTCAATCTGCGCGGTCTCCACCTGCCCTACAGCGGCGACAGCTTTTTGGCGATTCGAAAAATAGAACATCAGCATGTCGTGCAGCTTTGCGAAGGCTATGGGGTTCGGTGTTCCGCACACGGACGCGTCCTTCCTGAGAACACGCTCGATGATGCCGGGATCGAGGATTCGTATCTGGCAAATCGCGCACAACCGGCCAATCTCGCGGTCGAGCTCGTCGATGTTCTTCGCCCACCAGGCAATCTGCAGATCATCTTGCTGCTCAGTCATGGATTCGCTCCGGAATCGTCATAAATGCCGACGCTGAACGGCGTCGATCACTTGCATCGCGCATCGGGCGGCCGCTCGTGCAGGGTCGCCTCGAGGTCGCTGGCAATGGACTCGAGCAGCTCGCCACCGGACGCGAATTCACATTGCCGACCGGTAACGAGGTTCTCGAGACGACCGGCGAGCGCACCGGGGTTCGCATCGCCGCGCACTTTCACCACGTATGCGCGCCGGTTCGGGTACTTGGAGTCAGTATTGAAGGTCATCTCGGCTGCACGTAGCGACGGGCCCGTTAAGTCGACGTGATCGAGCATAGGCGCAAGGCAATGCCGGGTTGTCAGCGAAACGTCGCCCATTCGTCGACGTTGTGTGAGCGCCCGCGACGGCACGCCGCCGTAGCCACGAATGCGCGGTCAGTGAGCGTCCGTGACGCGGCGTCGGCAACCGCGTCCGCGTCGAGAACGACTGCCTCAAGCGAGTTTGGATAGCACAGCTTCGCTGCCGGGGCAGCCACAAAGTCAGGTCATCGAATCGGCCGCGCGGCGTCGCACGTTGACACGCCTGCAGCGCGCGCTGGAGGGGCAGGCGCCGGTTTAGGCGGATTGTGTCTTGTCGAGCAGTGCTCGCGCTTTCCTGACAGCGGATGTATTAAGCGCTTCGGGAAGCTGGTCAACGAGCGCGGCAAGCGCACGTCGATCTTTGGCCGTTGCACTGTAGTGCTCGCAGAGTTCAATCAGCGCCATCAACTCCAGCCACGGCGCCTCCTGCGCTCTGGCCTCCGCGATCGCTCCTCGAATCGCGGCGTCGGCGGCCGCGCGGTCGCCGCGCGCGCGCGCGATGGCGGCCTGCATCTCTAACAACTGCGGCAGATACACACGCTCGCCGAGCTTGCCGGCGATCTGCAGCGCTTCGTCGAGCTGCCTTTGCGCTCCGTCCAGGTCGCCGGCGAGTAACAGCGCCTCGGTCGCATACCCCAAGGTCTCGCTTGCGCCCACGAGCATTCCAAGGCGCGCGTTGTCCTCGTACGCGCTCCGAATGCGTTGATAGGCGCCGCGCGGTGCGCCCATTCGGGCGTCCGCCCACGCGCGAAACCACCGACACGCAGTTTGACCGTGAGCGAGCGCGAATTGGTCCACGAGCGCGTGCATCTCGTCGGCGAGAGCGGCGACACGCTCGGCGTTGCCGAGCCGCACCTCGAGCAGCGCGCTGTGCCAGATTGCGACCAGAGTTGCCATCGGCCATCCCCGATCGCGGGCGCGCGCATAGGCACGCTGCACGCACGCGCGCGCATGCTCGACCAGGCCTAGATGAACAAGGGGGTTCGCGAGCAGCCCGAGCAGTGCGACCTGCGGATCCACCAGGAATTCTCCAGGACCCGCGTCCAGCCGCTCGGCAAGGGCGAGCCCGCGCTCCAGCCACGTTCGCGCGGCCCGCGATCGACCCTGAAGCTGATCGACCTCTCCATGCACGGTGCACGCGGTCGAAATAAGCAGCGGATCATTAGTCATCGATCCAAGCGCTTCCGCCCGATCGGCCACCGCGAGCGCCTCGGCATATTCCGCGCGGAGGCAAAGCATCCACGCGAATCCGTGCACCAGGCGCCCTCGCATTGGATGCTGCGGAGCTTGGTCGAGCAGCGAGTACGCCCCCTGGAGCGCGCTCTTTGCTTCGATGCCCGCGCCAAGCAGTCGGGTAGCGGCAAGGCCGTGAAGCGTCCCGAGAGTGATTTGCAGTGCGTTGCGCTCGGGACCGTCCGGCATGTGCTCGAGCAGCGGCGATGCACGTTCGACGATACTGATGCACTCGTCGGGGCTGAAGCGCGCAAGAGCAGCTTCGGCGGCTTCGGCGTAGTAGCGCACGGCGGCCATCGCCTCGCCGGCTCGCTCGAAATGCATCGCCAACTCCGCCGCGGGGACCGGCACTCGTGCGGCGTGCTCCCGTTCGAGCGCAGCGCCGATTTTCCGGTGAAGCTGTGCGCGGGCCGATGGCGCCGTGCGCTCGTACAGCACCTGGCGGAAGAGCGCGTGCCTGAACGAATACGGCGACTCTGCCGCGTCGCTGCCTTCCTCGGCGCGCGGGGCAACGAGCCATAGCTGCTCGCGCGCGAGCTGGTCGCAGGTGTCACCAACCCAGACGGCGTCCCGCTCGAGCGCGGCGGCGATCGTATTGATGCGGAACTGGACACCGCAAACGGCGGCCGCCGAGAGCAACGTGCGCTGCTCGTTCTCTAGCTTGGCGATGTAATGCTCGATGATCGCCGCCAGGTGTTCGGGAACGGCGATTCTCGCCACTTGCTCGGGGGCAACGCGGCCGCCGCTTTGCGCGGCGCGCGCGCTCATCTCGCTCATGATGGAGGCGATGAATAGCGGCAATCCGTCGGTGCGCTCGTGCAACGCGCGCACGAACGCTTCGTCCGTGGCGATCGCTGGCGACCGTTCCGCCACGTAGTCGGCGACCTCGCTTTCGGAGAACGGATCGAGCACGATCTCCTCGCACAAGTCATGCAGGCGCAGCTCGTGTCGTAACGGGTTGAGCGGATGGTCGAGCGCCACGACCTCGGCGAGGCGAAAGCTGGCAAGCCACATGAGGCGCGCGCTGCCGCGGCGCCGCGCGATGTAGTCGATGAGCTGGATCGTTGCACGGTCGCTCCAATGCAAGTCCTCGGTCACCAGCAATAGCGGCCGGCGCTCGCCCGAGCGATCGAGAACCTCACCCATCTCGCGCAGCATGCGATCCGGACTGACCCCTGCGAGCTCTTGGCGCAGTGCTTCGCGCTCGTCCCCCGTGCTGAGCCATGGCAGCTGCAAGAGCCAGGTCGGTGCGACAGCGCGCAGCAACGGCACGAGGGTGCTGTCGTTTCGGCACAACTCGGATAGAGCTTCCAGCACGGGAAGATACGGCTCCCCTGCACCGTAGTGCTCGACGCACTGGCCGCGGGCGACAGTAACGTCTCCAAGCGTGGCGACGAAGTGTTCGATGAGCGTCGTCTTGCCGATGCCCGGCTCGCCGGCGACCCAGACAATCGCGCGTTTGCCGCTGCACGCGATGTCCCAGGCGCGGTGCAGTCGTGACATCGGTTCCGCACGACCGATGAAGTAGGGCACGTGCGCGGCGGCAACGCTCGAGACGTTTGGCTGGACGCCTGGCGCAGCGGGGATCGCACTGGGGGCGGCAATGAAGCGATACCCGCGCCGCGACACCGTTTCGATGAAACGCGGTTTGCGGGCGTCGTCGTCGAGCGCCGTCCGGAGCTCGCTGATCGCGGTTCTCAACACTGAGTCGGTAACGAACTGGTGGCCCCAAACCTCATCGAGCAAGGCGTTCGTGGTGAGCAGGGACCCGGGTTGCCGCACAAGAGCGCACAGGACAGCGAATGGCGTCGGCGCGAGCGTGACAGCCGTTCCGTCGCGCAGCAAGCGTGCGTTCGCCTCGTCGAGCTCGAATCGGTCGAAGCGCACTCGTATCGGATTCGAACTGGCCGAGGATCGTGCGTGGTCGGTGCGTTTAGCCATTTCGATACGAACGGATCCGTAGATCGTCACGCGATGACAATGGCATGACTCCCATCGTGGCAGCGGGGTGCTTTGCGCGGCGGCACACCGGCGACCGAATATTTTAAGCACAGAATGGCCACACGCGCCTTAAAGATGATTAATAGCGGGGCGGACAGACCGTGGAGGTCGGTCGGCGGCTGAGCAAACCTCTACGCCACCGCGAATCCACGCTCTGCAATCGAGTTAGATGGCTGCTTTCATCATTTTCAACGGCCGCTGTGGAGCACCTTGTCCGGCCGCTCAGGTCGCAAGCGGCCCGCCAACATTTCGACCTGGTGAGGGCTTGTATGCTTTCTTCGGTGGTCGCGGTTGTTGTGCGACCGATGGTGTTTTCGGCTGCCTTCTGCAACAGTGAAGAGGCCGGGGTGGAGGGGCCTTTTGAGGCATCTGCCCTCCGCAGAGGGACAGACTGAGTAAGAACTCCCCCACCCACACCACCCAGCGTCGATGAAGAATCTAGCGGCATGCGACCGCCGATTTGACCACAAGCTCACGCCGGTTGGGTGTTCCACCCCAGCAACCGAATCGTAATCACCGGAGAGACACGATGCAAACCCCATCCACAGCATTCAATATCGGTGCCGATGTCGGTAAAGACGACGTGGCGATGGCGTCTGCCGAAGCAAGTTTCGCCACGCGCAAGATCCACAACCAGCGCGCTGCGCTGCTCGCCTTCCTCAAGGACCTGCCCGCGGGCAGCCGCATCGGCATGGAATCGACCGGGATCTATCACGAGCTGCTCGCCGAGCTCGCGCACCAGCGCGGCTTCGTGGTCTACGTGCTCAATCCCAAGGACACCCGCCACTATGCCAAGGCGATGGGGCTTCGCGGCAAGACCGATCGCGTAGACGCCGAGCTCATCGCCCGCATGATCGCCCACGAGCACGAGAAGCTCCACCCATGGATCCCGCCCACTGCCGAGCAGCGCCAGATCGACCGACTACTCAAAAGGCGCGCCAAGGTGAGCCGCATCCGGGCCACGCTCACTCAGTCGTTTAAGGACGTGAAGGGATTTGCTGCCGAGATCAAGGCGCTGAGGGAACGATTGGATAAGCTCCTTGCAGGCCTCGACGTGAGGATCAAGACGCTCATCGAGGCGAGTACCGAGCGCAAGCAGGACTACGCTCGCTTGCGCAAGATTGACGGGGTGGGCGCCGTCGTTGGCAGCAGTATGCTCAACACGCTCGAGAGAGTTCCATTCCGCAATGCCGACGCCTTTGTGGCCTTCACCGGCCTCGATCCGCGCCCCGATGAGTCCGGACACCATCACGGCCGGCGCCGCCTGTCCAAGCGCGGACCGAGCGAACTGCGCCGGCTGCTTTACCTCGCCGCCATGGCGGCAGCAAAAACCAAGACCTGTAAGCCCATCTACCAGCACTATCGAGCACGAGGGCTCTCCACCACAGCAGCTTTGGTCGTCCTCGCACGGCGCATCGCGCGTACCGCCTGGTCGATCTACACCCACAAGACCACGTTCGACCCGCAACGGCTCACGAACGGCTTGACATGAACCATAGAATCTTACTCGTCCTCGAAACTGCGCGAGTGCAGCCGCGCGTAGACGCCCTGCTGCGCCAGAAGATCGGCGTGCCGGCCCTGTTCGACGATGCGCCCGCCGTCGAGAACGATGATGCGGTCGCAGTGCTCGATCGTCGACAGCCGATGCGCGATCACGATCGTGGTACGTCCGCGCATCAGTTCGTTCAGCGCGGCCTGGATCAGGAATTCCGATTCGTTGTCGAGCGCGGAAGTCGCCTCGTCGAGGATCAGGATCGGCGCGTCCTTAAGGATGGCGCGGGCGATCGCGATCCGCTGCCGCTGGCCGCCGGACAAGCGGATGCCGCGTTCGCCGACGACGGTGTCGAAGCCCTGCGGCTGCATGCGAATGAACTCGATCGCATTGGCCGCGGCGGCGGCGCGCTCGATCGCCTCGCGCGGCGCGCCGGCCATCGTGCCGTAGGCGATGTTGGCGGCGATCGTGTCGTTGAAGAGCACGATCTCCTGGCTCACCAGCGCGATCTGCCGGCGCAAGTCGGCGAGCCGGATCGCCGCGACGTCCTGGCCGTCGACGAGCACGCGCCCCTCGGTCGGCGTATAGAAGCGCGGAATCAGGTTGACGAGCGTCGTCTTGCCGCCGCCTGACGCACCGACCAGCGCGACCGATTCGCCGGGGGAAATCGTCAGATCGATTCCGGCCAGCGCCGGCGGCCGATCGGGCCCGTAGCGCTTGGTGACGTGCTCGAAGCGGATGCCGCCGGCCGCGCGGTCGAGGCTCGCCGCCCCGGTGTCGGATTCCGGTGTCTCGTCGATCAGTGCGAACACGCTTTCGGCGGCGGTGAGGCCGCGCTGGATCGTGCCGGTGACGTTCGTCAGCGTCTTCAGCTGGTTCATGAGGTGCAGCAGCGCGAAGACGTACGTGACGAAATCGCCGGCGCCGTAATTCCCGCCGGCGCTTTGCCGGATCGCCACCCAGAGGATCGCCCCGACGGCGACGGACACGATGATCTGGTTGATCGGCGTGCCCAGCGCCGCCGCTGCGGCCTGCTTCGCCATCGCGAGACGCAGCCGGTCGGCCGCTGCGCGCAGGCGGGAGCTCTCGTATTTCTCGCCGCCGAACACCTTGACCACCCGGTGCGCGCTGATCGCTTCTTCCAGCGCGTGGGTCAGCGTGCCCGTGCGCTCCTGCACGAGAACGCTGACGCGCTTCATTCGCCGGTTGATCTTGCGGATCGCGAAGCCGACGAGCGGAAACGCGGCGAAGGCGATCAGCGTGAGCTGCCAGTTGATGTAGAGCAGATAGCCGAGCATGAACGCGATGGTCAGCGTGTTGCGGATCATCACGGTGATCGCCTCGGAGGCGGTCGCCGCGACCTGCTGCGCGTCGAAGGTCACCTTCGAGAGCAGAACGCCCGCGGAGGACGCGTCGTAGAACGGGGTGGGCAGCCGCAGCAGGTGGTCCCCCGCCTCGCAGCGCAGGTCGAAGACGACGCGGGAGCCGATCCACGCAAGGCCGTATTCGCTGATGTAGCTGCCGATGCCGCGCAGGACGAACACGCCGACGATCATCGGCGGCACCCAGCGCGCGCTCTCGACGGTGATCGACGCGATGTCGTTCAGCAGCGGCTGGACGATGCGCAGCATCATCACGTCGGTCGACGCGACCAGCAGCATCCCGAGGATCGCGAACGTGAAGACCGCGCGGTAAGGACGCACGTAGCGGAGCAGCCGGCGGTAGAGCTTCACGTGCGTCGGGGACTGGAAGAGCGAGCGGCGCGTCGTCCGTTCGCGGGTGCCGATTATATCGGAGCGCCCGCGAGCGGCCGGGCACCCGCCCGGCGGAGACCGTGGCGCGGCTCCGCTATAATTCCCTGCCTGCACGCCCGTCCCGCGCGCGCCCCAGGCGCGTCCCTCGAAACGTCACTCGTCCCGAGGTTCCTTCCTTGACGCCGAAATCGACCGAGCGGCTTGTGATCGATGGCCCCGCCGGCGATCTCGAGATCGTCGTCAACGCGCCGGAGCACGCGCCGCGCGGCATCGCGTTAGTCGCCCATCCGCATCCGTTGCAGGGCGGCACGCTCGACAACAAGGTCGCGCAGACGCTCGCGAAGACTTTTTTTGCGCTGGGCTATGCGAGCGTCCGCTTCAACTTCCGCGGCGTCGGACGCTCGGCGGGGACGTTCGACGACGGCAACGGCGAGGCCGACGACGCACGCGCTGCGCTCGCCTATGCGAAGGCGCGCGACGATGCGATGCGCGACCTGCCGGTCGTGCTCGCCGGATTCTCGTTCGGAACGTTCGTGCAGACGCGGGTCGCGAAAACGATCGCCGCCGAGCGGCTCGTCATGGTCGGACCGGCGGTCGGTCGCCTCGAGGGCGAATCGGTGCCGGCCGACACGATCGTGATCCACGGCGAAGAGGACGATGTCGTACCCCTCGGTGCGGTGCTCGCGTGGGCGCGACCGCAGGAGCTGCCCGTCGTCGTCTTCCCGGGCTGCGGCCACTTCTTTCACGGCCGGCTGCCGCAATTGCAGCGTGTCGTCACGGGCATGTGGCATCCGCGCTCAGCATAGCGAAGCCACCCCCGAAGACTCCCGGAATGAACGACGACACCCAGCCTCGCCGCGTCCGCCTCGCGCCCTTGACGGGCGAAGGCAGCGGGCCGCGCGGCGCCGCCGCGGAGTTCGTCCTCCGCGTCGCCGGGTTGCGCAAGTTCTATGGCGAGAACGAAGTCGTCCGCGGCCTCGATTTCGAGATTCGCCGCGGCGAGTGCTTCGGCCTCCTCGGACCGAATGGTGCCGGCAAGACGACGACGCTGCGCTGCTGCCTCGGCCTCGTCGATCCCGACGGCGGAACCATCGAGATGGTCGGCGTGCCGGTGCCGCAGGCGGCGCGCGAGGCGCGCATCCGCGTCGGCGTCGTTCCCCAGGTCGACAATCTCGACCCCGATTTCACGGTGACCGAAAATCTGCGGATCTACGGCCGCTACTTTGCCATCGACCGCGCAACGCTCGCGGCACGCATTCCGCGACTCCTCGAGTTCGCAGGCCTGGCCGGCAAGGGCGATGCCGGCATCCGGACGCTGTCGGGTGGAATGAAGCGACGACTCACCCTCGCCCGTGCGCTCGTCAACGATCCGGAGCTGCTGATCCTCGACGAGCCGACGACGGGCCTCGACCCGCAGGCGCGCCACCTGATCTGGGACGGTCTGCGCCAGCTCCTGTCGCAGGGCAAGACGATTCTCCTGACCACGCATTTCATGGACGAAGCCGAGCGCCTCGCCACGCGCCTTGCCGTCATCGATCGCGGGACGATGATCGCGTGCGACACACCGCAGGCGCTGATCGACGCGCACCTGGAACCGGAAGTGGTCGAGGTCTTCGGCGACGAGGCAAGAGCCTGGGCGGAGGCGCACGGCAGGAAGCTCGCGTCGCGCCTGGAGCTCGCCGGCGAAACCGCCTTCTGCTACGCGGCCGACGCCGCGCCGCTCCTGGCCGCGCTCGCCGCAACGGCGGGTGTACGTTATCTGCACCGGCCGGCGAACCTCGAGGATCTCTTCATCAAGCTCACCGGCCGCGAATTACGGGACTAGCACATGACGACAGCCGCCACACGCCTCTGGAAACCACCCGAGCTCTCGTTGCGCTTTACCGCGGTATGGCAACGCAACCTCCTCGTCTGGAAGAAGCTCGCCATCGCGAGCGTGCTCGGCAACATCGCCGATCCGCTGCTCTACATGCTGGCGCTGGGCTACGGCATCGGCGCCTTCGTGCCCGAGGTCGGCGGCATGAAGTACATCGCGTTCATCGGCACCGGCATGGTGTGCCAGAGCGCGATGTTCACGTCGAGCTTCGAAGCGATGTACTCGGCGTTCTCGCGCATGCACGTGCAGCGAACGTGGGAGGCGATCATCAATGCGCCGCTGTCGCTCGACGACGTCGTGTTCGCCGAATGGGTGTGGGCGGCGTCGAAAGCCGTCGTGTCGACCGCGGCGATCCTTGCCGTCATCATCGCGCTCGGCTTCGGCCACTCGTGGCTCGCGCTCTGGATAATTCCGCTCGGCTTTCTCGTCGGGCTTACGTTCGGCGCGTTCGGGCTGGTGATGAATTCGCTTGCGCCCAGCTACGATTTCTTCACGTATTTCTTCACGCTGGTGTTAACGCCGATGCTGCTGCTCTCCGGGGTGTTCTTTCCGGTCGACCAGATGCCCGCATCGCTACAGGGCGTCGCAGCGTTCCTGCCGCTGAAGCACGCGATCGATCTCGCGCGGCCGTTGCTGATGGGCAACGTGCCGGCCGACATCCTGTTGCATGTCGCGGTCCTCCTCGTCTATGCGGCGGCCGCGTATTTGGTCGCGCTGTTGCTGACCCGGCGGCGTTTGCTGCGCTGAAGCGGGCCGCCGACGCACGCGCGGATGCCGATGGCCGAACGCTTTTTTGCGCCGTGCCCGCGCGGCCTCGAAACCGCGCTCGCCGTCGAGCTTTCCGCGCTCGGCGGCGAGTTCGTCGCCCCGGCCGAAGGCGGCGTCTCCTTTTCCGGACCGCGCGAGCTCGTCTATCGCGCCAACCTCGATTCGAGGCTCGCGAGCCGCATCCTGTGGCAGGTCGCGCACGGCCGATATCGCGGCGAAGACGACCTCTACCGGCTCGCCCACGGCGTCGACTGGGCGACGCACTTCAAGGTCGAGCGCACGCTGCGCGTCGACGTTGCGGCAACCCGCTCGCCGCTCGCGAGCCTCGCGTTTGCGACGCTCCGGATCAAGGACGGTGTCTGCGACCGCTGCCGCGAGACTGCGGGCAGGCGGCCGTCGGTCGACAAGGAGCGCCCCGACATCCGCGTCCACGCCTACTTGACCGAGCGCGAAGCGACGCTCTATCTCGACACGTCCGGCGAGGCGCTCTTCAAACGCGGCTATCGGCGCGACGTCGACGCGGCGCCGCTGCGTGAGAATCTCGCCGCGGGTCTCGTCGCGCTCGCGGGCTGGTCGCCGGGGACGCCGTTCCTCGACCCGCTGTGCGGCAGCGGCACGATCGCGATCGAGGCGGCGATGATTGCCGCCGATCGCGCGCCGGGGCTTATCCGCACGTTCGGTTTTCAGAAGCTCTCGTGGTACGACGGTCCGACGTGGCAGCGCATCCGGCAGCGCGCGCACGATCGCGTACGGCCTCCCCCTTCCTTGCCGGCGATTTTCGCGAGCGACATCGACCCGCGCGCGCTCGCGCAATGCCGCGCCAATGCCGCCGCGGCGGATGTGGCTCACTGGATCGACCTTGCGCAACAGGACGTGCTGACACGCGCGGCGCCCGCAGCCTCGGGCACGCTGATCGCGAATCCGCCCTACGGTCTGCGGTTGGACGACGAAGCGAAGCTCGCCGCCTTCTATCCCCGCCTCGGCGACGCGCTGAAGCGAAACTTCACGGGCTGGACCGTTTGCCTTCTCACGGGGGATCTGCGGCTCGCAAAGCTGATCGGGCTCAAACCGTCGAGAAGAACACCGCTCTACAACGGCAATATCGAGTGCCGGCTGTTCCGGTTCGAGATCGTCGCCGGGCGGCCCGTGCGCATCCGCGCAGCGGAGTCCGGCGATACGCGGTGCTAGAATCGCGTCTGCACGCGGTTTCTCGCCCCCGCAACGACCATGTTCCTTCCCTCCCGCCATTACGAATCCGAACACACGAGATTCATTCGTGAGCTGCTCGCGAAAAAGCCGGAAATCGTGGACCAGCAGATCACCGGCCGGGCGATCTGGTGGGACAAGCCGCCGCGCGAGCTCGCGCAGGAAAAGAAGATGGACGAAGGCCGCGTGCCGCAGCCTCCCTACGTCTATCAGTCCTGACCCATTGACTCCGGCGTCCGCGGACGCCGGAACGCCCAATGTCCGCAGCGCTTTTCCCCGCCGGCAATCCCGCCCACGTGATGTTCGCGCCGTTGGTCGAAGCGGATCTGCCGCTCCTCCACGGGTGGCTCAACGCGCCGCACGTGGTTGCCGGATATTCGCGCGTATCGAGCTCGCGTGAGGATGTCGTCGCCAAGTACGGGCCACGGATCGCCGGCGAGGTTCCGGTTCGCGGATTCGTCGCCTCCGTCGCAGAGCATCCGGTCGGCTACGTGCAGGTGTACCGCGTCGCCGACTTTCCCGACTACGCGGCGACGGTCGTGGATTTCGACGGAGCGGTGGCGATCGACGTGCTGATCGGCGAGGTCGAGTACACGCGGCGCGGTTTGGGCCCGCGCGTGATCGCCGCTGCCGTCGACGAGATCGTCTGGCCCGCGTTCCCGACGCCAACCTGCATCGCGACCCCCCGCGCCGACAACACCGCGTCGTTGCGCGCATTTGCCAAGGCCGGATTCGCGCTGGTGCGCGCGATTCGCACCCCCGAGGGTGTGCCCGAGCTGCTGATGGAGCGCCGCCGCGCGGCGCTCCCGGCCGATCGGCAAGAGGTGCTTAGCGTTCGTCGGCCTTGATCTCGACGTACGCGCGATCGCGCGTCTGCCGCAGCCATTCCTGAAACGCCTCGTCGGACTTGCGCTGGCGCAGCGCTTGGCGCGCCTGGTCGCGGTGGCGCTCGGCGGTGATGTCCTGCGTCCGCCGCTCGCTGACCTGGATGATGTGCCAGCCGAACTGCGTGCGCACCGGTTGCGAGATCTCGCCGATCTTGAGCTTGTTCATCACCGTTTCGAAATCGGGAACCGTGTCCCCGGGCGACAGCCAGCCCAGGTCGCCGCCCTTCACCGAGCTCGCGTCCTCGGAATTGAGCTTCGCCTGCTCCTCGAACTTGGCGCCGGTCTCGATCCGTTCCCTGATCCGATCGATCCGCGCCTTCCCCTCGGACTCCGAAACGACTTCGTTCACCTTGATCAGAATATGCCGCACGCGGGTCTGCTCGACGACCGTCGGCGCGTTGCGGCTGCGCGTCTCCTGCACCTTGACGATGTGAAAGCCGGTCGCCGAGCGCAGAACGTCCGACACGTCGCCGGGCTTCATCGTCGCCACCTTTTCCGCGAAAACGGTCGGCAGGCGCCCTGGCGCGCGCCAGCCCAGCGCTCCGCCCTGCAAGGCGTCCTGCGCATCCGAATAGCCGGCGGCGACCTGCGCGAAGTCAGCGCCGTCCCTGATCTGCTTCAGCGCTTCCTCGGCGCGCCGGCGCTTCGCCTCGATCTGCTCCGGCGACGCCTGGTCCGGCACGATGACCAGGATGTGGGCGAGACGATACTCGATGTCGCCGCCGCTCTGCGCGCTCTGCGAGGCGAGAAACGCGTCGACCTCCGCGTCGCTGACCGTGAGCCGCGCGTCGACCTCGCGCTCGCGCACCCGCTGGATGACGATTTCGTTGCGGATGTCCTCGCGGTATTGCGCGTAGGCAATGCCCTCCTTCGCAAGCACCTTGCGGAACTCGTCGGACGAGAGCTTGTTGTCCTGCGCGATCCGCTGAATCGCGCGCTCGACCTGCGTATCGTCGACGCGGACGCCGGATTCCTTGGCGAACTGCAGCACCGCGCGCTCGGTGATGAGGCGCTCGAGCAGCTGCTTTTCGAGCACCTCGCCGGCCGGCGGCGCGACGTTCTGTGCCTTCATCTGGGCGAGCACGGCGCGCTTCTGCTCGTTGATCTCGTATTGCGTCAGCGCCTCGTCGTTGACGATCGCCACGACGCGATCGAGCGGAACGCTGCGTTCGGTCGCCGGACGCGCGGCCGGCTGCGATTGGGCGGGCGATTGCGCCGTCGCGGTCAGCGCCGCGGCCATCGCGGCCGGCGCCATGATGGCGGTGAGGATGCGGGAGAGCGTCATGATGTGTCTATCCGGAAACCGGTCCGTGTGGTGCCTAAAACTCGGGGAAGTAATCGCCGCTGCGGTCGCGCGGCGACACCGTCGGGTCGTTCGTCTTGAGGTACCCCGGCACACTGCGGCGCAACAGATCGAGCGGGCTCGTACCGAAACGCGCCAGACCATTGAGCTCGATCTGCAGGTAGATCGAATTGGTCGCCGTCTGTGTGGTCGTCGTCAAGCGCTGACCGACCAGCCGCAGTACCCAGCAGCCCGCATTGTACTCGACGCCGCCGACCGCCTCCAGCGTCTTGCGGCCGAGGATCGAGTAGTTCCAGCGGCCGAGCAGCGTAATGCCCTCGGCGACGGGCCACTCGCCGGCGAGATCGAACTGGTTCAATTGCGTCTGGTTGGTCACCGGGTCGACAAACTGGCGGTTGTAGGTGTATTTGGCGCTCAAGACCCTGCCGGGTGCCGGCGTGTAGCGCACTCCGGCGTTCAGCTGTTCGGTCTGAGAAGAATCGAAGTTGTACTCCCACAGCGCGGCGAGCGCCCACGCTTCGGTGAGCCTTCCCTCGACGCCGAACAGCACATCGGACGTGGCAGCCGAGCGCGGCGCCTCGTTCAACACGACGCGCTGACCCTGGAAGTAGAAGCGCTCGCCGACGCCCACCCGGAGCCGTTCCCCTCCCGTTTCGGCGTTGAGCAAACGCGAGGTCAGCGCGAGCGTGAGCTGGTTGGCGTCGCCAATACGGTCGTTGCCGAGGTAGCGGTTCACACTGAACAGCTGGCCGAAGTTGAAGTCGTCGACCGCCGTGTCGAAGGTGGGCGCGTTGCTCTGGTCGTGGTAGGGCACGTAGACGTAAAAGGCGCGCGGCTCGAGCGTGTGCACGAAATCGTTCCCGGCCAGGTTCCAGTCGCGCTCGAACACGAGACCGCCCTCCACCGAAGTGATCGGGATCACGTAGCTCTGCGTGCTCGGCACGTCGGGCCGGACTTCGTTCAGGTCGTACTCGCGCGCGTGGACGCCGGTCTTCGCCGTGAACGACCAGGCGGCGCCCTGCCGCGACCACGCGACCGTCGGCCAGGCGTAGACGCGCTGTCCGGTCGTCAGCGTGGGCTGGCGGAAATAGGCGTATTCGCCGGTGCCCGCGAAGGTGAGACCCTCCCAGTCGATCTCCTGCAACGCGAGCAGGAACTGCGGTACGCGGTTGTACGGCGCCGGCTGCGGCGCCGTCGGATCCTGCAGCGTCTGGAACGCCTGCGCCCGTGCTACCAGTGTCCACGGCCCGTTGACGTAGTTGAGCGCCCCTTCGCGGGGCAGCGTCGTCAGCGATGTGAGCGACACGCGGTCCGACAAATCGGTGAAGTAGGTGTCGTCGGACACCTTGTTGAGATTGACCGTTCCGGAGAGTCCCTTCAGCACCGACTCGAAGCTCTGGTTGTGCCTCCACGCGAGCAGATAGCGGTCGGTGCCGGTCAGGCGGTCGTGCGGCAGGTCCTCGGCTTCGACGCTGCCGAACGACTGCTCGAACAGGTAGCGGAACTGACCGCCGACCTGGAACCCGCGCTTGGTCATGATCCGCGGCGTGATCGTCGCGTCGTAGTTGGGCGCGAGGTTGAGATAATAGGGAATCGACGCGTCGAAGCCGCGCGTGCCCGACGAGCCCAACGTCGGCGTGAGAAACCCGGACTTGCGTTCGGCCGACAGCGGAAACTCGAGCCAGGGCAGATAGGCGACCGACGCGCCGAGAAAATTGAGCGTCGCATCGTGCCCGGTGCCGACCATCCGCGAGCGGTCGACTTCGAGCTCGTCCATCCGAATGTACCAGTCATCGCGCGGGGCGACGCACGTCGTGTAGCGCGCGTCGGAGGCCTCGTAGTGCTCCGGACCCGTGAACCGGATCTCGCCGGCCGACCCGCGCCCGCCGTTTTCGCCGATGTAATAGCGCGGCGAAGAGAAGAAGCCCGTTTCCGAGCCCCGCTTGAACCGCACCTCGGGGCCGGCGACCCAGTCGATGCCCTGCCGCAGCAGCACGTCGCCCTTCGCCCAGATTTCATCGTTCGGAAAATCGTAATGCAGCCAGTCCGCCAGCACCGTTTCGCGGCGCGTGCGAAGCTCGACCTTGCCGGTCGCCGTCGCTTCCTTGTTGAACACGCCTTCGACGTTGTCCGCGCGAAAGAAGATCACGCCGCTGTCGGGCGCAAACGGAGGACGCGGTGCGGCGGCGGGCGAAGCCCCTGGCGCCTTCGGCGCCGTGGTTCCCGGCGCGCCCAGCGGGGCACGCAGCGGTGGCGGGGTCAGTTGCTCCGCGGGCTTCAGCACGGCCGGCGGCACGGCGGAGGCATCGTCCTCGGCCGCAGCGACCCGGGATATTGCCACGAGCGCGAGCGCGATTGCCAAGGGATGCAGGCGAAAACGCATGCGCCGCGCCGAAGGAAGGTGCCGGACCACAATGTTAAAATGCGCCATTCTAATGTACTAAAGTCGCCCGTACGCCCGATTGCGTAGAGCGCACCAATCGGTCGGACGGTTGACTCGCAACCCGCCAGGCGACTTCGCCGCGGGACGTCGATGTCCGCAACGGGCGAGGCCCGCGGCTCGCGCGCCCTGCCTCACAATGCCCTCCGCCGCCCTGAATACGCACGCTGTCCGCGACGTTCGCTTCGACCTCGCTCGCAGCTGGGCCGCGGCGGTGCTCGGCACGGACGCATTCGCGATCGCGCCCGCCTCGGCCGATGCGAGCTTCCGCCGCTATTTCCGCATCACGCCCGACACGCCGTGGCGCGGACAGGCGACGCTGATCGTGATGGACGCACCGCCCCCGATGGAGGACTGCCGCCCGTTCGTGCACGTCGCGCGACTGCTCGATGCGGCGGGTCTCAACGCCCCGCTCGTGCTCGCGGCGGACCTCGAGCGCGGGCTGCTCCTCCTCACCGATCTCGGCGATCGAACCTATCTCGCAGCACTCGATCCGGCATCGGCGGCGGGTCTCTATTCGGATGCGATCGACGCGCTGATCCGCTGGCAGCGCGCGACGCGCGACGATGCCCTCCCGCGTTACGACGAGGCCTTGCTTGCGCGCGAGCTCGCGCTGTTCCCGGACTGGTACGTGGGGAGGCACATGAACGTCGAGCTTCGGCCCGACGAGCGTGCGACGCTCGCGGCCGCGTTCCGACAGATCCTCGACCACAATCTCCGGGAGCCGCAGGTGTACGTCCATCGCGACTATCACTCGCGCAACCTGATGGTCGCCGCGCCGAATCCCGGCGTCCTCGATTTCCAGGACGCGGTCGTCGGCCCGATCACCTACGATCTCGTGTCGCTGCTGCGCGACGCGTACATCGCCTGGGACGAGGAACGGCAGATCGACTGGGCGGTGCGTTACTGGGAGCGCGCGCGCACGGCGAAGCTTCCGGTCGGCGCCGATTTCGGCGCGTTCTGGCTCGATTTCGAATGGATGGGCGTGCAGCGCCAGTTGAAGGTGCTCGGCATCTTCGCCCGGCTCCAGCATCGCGACGGCAAGTCGGCGTACGTTGACGACATGCCGCGCGTGATGACCTACGTCCGCGCGGCCTGCGCACGATATCGCGCGCTCGATCCGCTGCGGCAGTTGCTCGACGCGCTCGAAGCGCGCGCGCATCGCTCCCCGCCCGCGGTGAACCCCTCGTGACGATCGGCGCCATGATCCTCGCGGCCGGGCGCGGGGAGCGAATGCGGCCCCTGTCGGACACGACGCCGAAGCCGCTGCTCGAAGCGGGTGGCAAGCCGCTGATCGCATGGCAGATCGAGGCGCTCGCGCGGGCGGGGTTCCGCGACATCGTCGTCAACGCCTCGCACCTCGCCGATCGTCTCGTCGCCGCGCTCGGCGACGGCGCGGCTTTCGGCGTTACGCTCCGCTGGTCGCTCGAGGCCGAAGCGCTCGAAACCGCCGGCGGCATCGCCACCGCGCTGCCGCTTCTGCCGCGCGGCCCCGCACTGATCGCGAGCGGCGACGTCTGGACCGCCTTCGATTACGCGACGCTGGTGCCGCGGCTCGAGGCCATGGCACGCGACGCACAATGCCCGCGCGTTCATCTCGTGATGGTGCCCAATCCGCCGTTCCACCCTCGCGGCGACTTCGCGTTGCAGGGAGACCGGATCGCGCTCGACGGCGGGCCCCGCTCGACCTACGGCAACATCGGCGTCTACGACACGGCGCTGTTCCGCGAACTTCCACGCGGGAAGAAGCTCCAACTGCTCCCGCTCTATCGCGACTGGATCGGTCGCGGGATCGTGAGCGGCGAGCTCTATACCGGACCGTGGGCGAACGTCGGCACGCCTGCCGAACTGGTCACGCTCGACGCGGCGCTGCGGCGCCGATCCGGAACGGCTGCGACGACACTGCGATGAATCCCGTTACGCAAGGCAATCCGCTGCTCGACTTTTCGGGCCTGCCGCGCTTCGATTTGATCGGCGCCGTCCACATCACGCCGGCCGTCGACGCGCTGCTCGGCGAGGCGCGCGTGGTCGTCGACACCGTCGTGACCGACCGGGCGCCCGCGGCGTGGGACAACGTCGTCCTGCCGCTCGCGGACACGCTCGACCGGATCGATCGCGTCTGGGGCGCGGTCAGCCACCTCAACGCCGTGGTCAGCACGCCGGAATTGCGCGACGCCTATAACCGGAACCTCCCGAAGGTCACCGCCTTTCACATGGAGCTCGCGCAGGACCTGCGCCTGTACGAGCGGTATCGGGCGTTGGCCGCCTCTCCGGCGTTCGCGGCGCTGGACCCGGCAAGCAGGAAGTCAATCGACAACGAGTTGCGCGACTTCCGGCTCTGCGGTGCCCTGTTGCCCGAGGACAGCAAGGCGCGGTTGAAGGCCGTGCAGGAGGAGCTCGCGAACCTGTCGGCGCGCTTCGACGACAACGTGCTCGACGCCACCAACGACTGGGCCCTTTTCGTCGACGACGAGGCGGCATTGGCCGGAGTGCCGCACGAGGTGCGCTCCGAAGCGCGGACCCAGGCGCGAAACGAGGGCAGGAGCGGCTGGAAGCTCACGCTGCGCATGCCCTGCTACCTGCCGGTGCTGATGTATGCCGACGATCGCTCGCTTCGCGCCACGCTGCATCGCGCGTATTCGACACGCGCCTCCGACCTCGGCACGAATCCGGAATGGGACAACACGCCGATCGTCGCCCGCATCCTCGCGCTGCGCGGCGAGGCGGCGTCGCTCCTGGGCTACGCGAACTTCGCCGAGCTCTCACTGGTGCCAAAAATGGCGAAGGACGCCGGCGAAGTGCTCGCGTTCCTGCGCGATCTGGCCCGGCGGGCGAAGCCCTTCGCCCTGCGCGATTACGCCGAGCTCGCCGAATTCGCTCGAACCGAGCTCGGTCTCGCGACGCTCGAAGCCTGGGACGTCGCGTATGCCGCGGAGCAGCTCAAGGCACGACGCCACGCTTTCTCCGAGCAGGAGGTCCGCGCGTATTTTCCCGAGGACAAGGTGCTGGCCGGCCTGTTCCGCGTCGTCGAGATGATCTACCGCGTCGCGATCCGCGAAGGACAAGCACCGACATGGCACCCGGACGTGCGTTTTTTCGACGTCACCGATCGCGCCGGTGCGTTACTCGGGCAGTTCTATCTCGATTGCTATGCCCGGCCGGGCAAGCAGGGCGGTGCCTGGATGGACGACGCGATCAACCGTCGCCGCTCCGGTGCGCATGTCCAGCATCCGGTCGCGTATCTCACGTGCAACCTGTCGGCGCCGGTTGAAGGCAAGCCGGCGACCTTCACGCACGACGAAGTCATCACGCTCTTCCACGAGTTCGGCCACGGCCTCCACCAGCTGCTGACGCGCGTGGACGTCGCCGGCGTGTCCGGTATCCAGGGCGTCGAGTGGGACGCGGTCGAATTGCCGAGTCAGCTCATGGAGAATTTCTGCTGGGAGTGGGACGTGGTGTCGGAGATGACGGCGCACGTCGACAGCGGCGAGGCGCTGCCCCGCGCGCTGTTCCAGCGGATGCGCGCGGCGAAGAATTTCCAGAGCGGCATGGCGATGGTGCGCCATCTCGAGTTCGCGCTGTTCGACATGCTGGTCCACTCGACGTTCGACCCGACGAGCGGCGCGTCACCGCAGTCGGTCCTCGACGCCGTCCGGGGCGAGGTCGCGGTCGTCCCGCGTCCGGCCTACGATCGTTTCATCCAGTCCTTCGGCCACGTTTTTGCCGGGGGGTACGCGGCCGGCTATTACAGCTACAAGTGGGCGGAGGTGCTCTCCGCTGACGCCTACAGCCTGTTCGAGGAGGTCGGCGTGCTGTCGCCGGCTGCGGGGGCCCGGTTCCGGGACGAGGTGCTGGCGAGGGGGGGCAGCCGGGCGGCGATGGAGTCATTCGTCGCCTTCCGCGGGCGCGCCCCCCAACTGGACGCACTTCTGCGGCATAATGGCATGATGACATCGGCATAAGGAGGAGCCATGGGTCATGCGACGAAGCGATTCGCGGTGGCATGCGGCCTGGTCGCAGCACTGGCGGCAGGCGGCGTCGCCGGGCAGGCGCAGCAGGTTTACCGATACATCGACAAGGACGGTCACGTCGTCTATTCGGACCGGATGCCGCCCGGCGACTCGAAGGATGTCCAGTCGAAGCGGGTGGGCGCCAATGTGATCGAGAACAGCGCGATGCCGCTCGCGGCGCAGCAGGCGCAGGAGCGCTTTCCGGTCAAGCTCTACACGTTCTCGTGCGGCGAGGTCTGCAACATCGCCGAGGGATTGCTGAACCGCCGCGGCGTGCCGTTTTCGGTCGTCAACGTCGAGACACCGGAGGGCGCCGAGCAGCTCGCGCGCATGACGGGCGAACTGCGGGCGCCCGTGCTGCAGGTCGGCGAGAAGACCTTCATCAAGGGCTACAGCGAAACGCAATGGCAGGCCGCGCTCGACGAGGCCGGCTACCCGAAGACCCCGGCACCCCGCCGCGCGCCGGCCGGTCGCGCCCCGCCCGAGACAACCGCCGCGGCCCCCTCGTCGGGAACCCCCGAGTCCGTCCAGGCGGTTACCGCCCCGGGTGGGTATCCGAAGCAATAAGGCACGCGACGCCGAGGCGGTACCGAGGGCCAGCCGGAAGCATCGGCCGAAGCCGACGGATAGGCATAGCCAGCGAACCCGCTGCCACGCCGCCGCTCGATTCTCGCTATTGGCAAACGGTCCCACCCGCTGCCGCGAAGGGGAAGCGCGCAATCTGCTTCGACTGAGTCACCGCGGGCAGACCACCGGCGCCATTGGTCGAGTAGGCAAACGTCGCATCGTTGCCGTCAGCGAAGGTCAGCGTTGCAACTCCCACCTGGACCTGCATCAGCTTGGTCGTGTCGTATGCGTCAAACCGCGGTCCCGAGGTTCGGTACAGCGTTCCCGTGTACACGTTGGTCGCGCCGACTTGCGCTGCCAGCACCGAGAGCCACAGCGGCGCACCGCCAGCGTCATAGGTGTACCAGGTCGCGAACACGCTCGCGCCCTGGTGCGCGAAGTTGATTCCCCAGCCCGGTTCCGCACCATTGGCCGCCCACCACAGATCCTGATAATTGGTCGCCGCGGCAAGGTTCGGAGTGCCGGGGCTGTAAGTGCAGGTCGGCTGCGGTCCGGTCCCGAGGTCGAAGCGAGCGATCGACTTGGTCTGCACCGTCGCGTTCACCGCGTACGCGAAGCTGCCGTTGTTGGCGTCGGTGAAGGTGAGCGTCCCTTTGCCGATCAACGCCGGGATCGCGGGCCCGACGACGTTGTTGAATGGCGGTCCGCTGTCGACGTAGATGGGACCGCTGAACGCGTTGCCGGTCGTGCGATTGGCGAGCATCGACAGCCACCACGCCTTGCCGGCCATGTCGTACGTGTACCAGGTGGCGAAGATCTGGTCGCCCTGATGCGCGAAATTGATCCCCCAGCCCGATTCGGTCCCGCCCGTCGCCCACCACAGACCTTGGACATTGAACGCAGACGCCGTCAGACCGGCGGCCGCGCGCACGGCGGCGCCCGCATCGACCATGCCTGCGCCGCAGGTGGTCGTCGTGCAACTGCATTCCAACTGGTCGATCGGCTTGTCCGAAGCGTCGTATCGCGGCGCGGTGCATGCCGGCACCCCCGTGGCGTCGCTGGCGGTCGGAAAGGGCCTGGCCGTGGCCTGCAGCAACTGCCTTGCCTGCTGCGAGGTCATCCCGGGCTCCGCAGACATCATGAGCGCAAGGGTGCCCGTGACCAACGGCGCCGAGAAACTCGTGCCCAGCGAGGCATTGAAGCTGTCGGTGTAGATCGGACCGACGGGAACCGTGGCGCCGGAATTCGACGTCGTCAGGATCGGATACAGGCAAGGGGAGCCGGCAGTCGTGTTTACGCAGTTGCCGGCCGGAGCGCTGATTGCGATCTCGGGTCCGAGATCGGAAAACCCGACCTTGGTGCCCGCGTGGCGCAGCCCCGCGACGGCGATGACGCCGACGCAATTGGCCGGCGCGCCGACCGCATGGCCCGCCGAGTTGCCCGCGGCAGCGACGATCATCGTGCCGGCTGCGACGAGTTCGTTGACGACCGCCTGATAGGCGGCGGTGCACGGCCCGTCGGCGCCGAGGCTCAAGTTGACAACGCGCGCCGGGGTCGAGTTGGCCGGCACACCGGGGACGGTCAAGCCCGCGGCCCAGCGCATGCCGGCGATGATGTCCGAGTCGTAGCCGAAACATTTGCCGAGCGCGCGCACCGGCAGCACTCGCACGTTGCGCCCGACGCTGGCCATTCCCAGGCCGTTGTTGGTCAGCGCTGCGATCAAACCGGAAACCTGGGTGCCGTGCCAGGAGCTGGCCTCGGGCGAATCGGTGCACTGATAGAACGGGCCGCCGACTTGGGACAGCTCTGCCTGCGTTACCCAGTCTCCCGGATCGGATGCGTCGGCGTCGCGCCCGTCGCCATCGTTGGCGACGACGGGATCGCTGACCATGTCGTAGCCGGGAAGGAGATTGCCGCCATCGTTGACGGGCAGCAGGTCCGGATGATCGAAGCGCACACCCGTGTCGACGACCGCCACGACAACGTTCGGGGTGCCAATGGTCACATCCCAGGCGGGCTCGACGTCGATCGACGAGGCGATGACGCCCGTCGGCGCGCGCAGGTACCACTGTCCAACCGCCGGACCGTTCCCTGGAACGCCGTCGGCGTACAGCGGGTCGTTCGGCGCGGCCACGATATGGCGGCGCTCATCGGGCACCGCGTACTCGACATCGCCCTCCTGCGCGAGGCGCTGCGCCAGCTCCGCCGACGTCAATCCGGGCGCCAGGACCACCTGCGCGTGATCGGAGAGCGCCGCGCCGCCAACGAGCGCCAGCCCGACCCGCAGGCCGAGCGCGCTCGCACGGGCCGCCGGTTCCTGGCCGGCCGGCAGCGCCGTTTGGCCCAGCAACGGCGAGCCCGTCTTGAATTTGACGATGACGCGCGCACTCGTCCCCGTGGCTGCCGCGACGGTCTGGGCTTCGAGGTCGGGCGGGATCGGCGACAGCGCGATGGCGCACAATAGGGCAACCCAGAAGCCGGTCCGATTCTCGATGTTTTCTCCCGTGGCAAGGCAGTTTGGCGAAGTGACACGCGACTATCGGACCGCCGCCGCGTGCAGTCGTTCGCGATCCGATGTGTAACAAAACATGGCATTGTGTTTACGTCGCGCGGTCTCATTACGATCATTAGCAGTTTCCCCGCGCCGATCGCCGAAACCCGACGGCGCCGGGGCGGTTTGGTGATGCGATCCCGGGTCGAGGCGCGAGCCGGCGTTCTGTCCGCCGGGAAGCGGCCACCGCCGCGAACCGAGGCTCATTGGCCCCCACGCTAATGCACCTGTCAGCCACAAGAAAACTCGTCCTCGGAACGCTTGCCCTGGCCGCAGTGGCGGTTGCGGTGGCAGTCACGTTCCAACTGGTTCACGGCTCGCGGGCCGCCACGCAACAGGGCGTGCCGGCCGTCCCCGTCACCGTGGCGACGGTCGCGCAACGAACGGTGCCCGTCCGACTCCTCGCCATCGGCAACGTCGAGCCGTACACGTCTGTCGCGGTCAAGGCACGCGTGGATGGGCAGATCGTCGCGGTAGGCTTCAAGGAAGGCGATGAGATCCGGCAGGGCGCGACGTTGTTCGAGATCGATCCGCGCCCCTTCGCCGCCGCGCTCAGGCAGGCACAGGCGAACCTGCAGAAGGACAAGGCGCTCCTCGATCGTGCCGTCGAGCAGGAGAAACGCTACAAGGACCTGCTGCAGAAGAATTTCATCTCCACCGATGCGTACGAGCAGGTTCGGACCAACGCCGACACGGCGGCGGCGACGGTCGCTGCCGACGCCGCCGCGATCGAGAGCGCAAAGCTGTCGCTCGACTACTGCACGATCCGCTCGCCCGTTACCGGTTACGCGGGCCGGATCCTGATCCAGCAAGGCAATCTGGTGAAGGCCAACGACACGAACCCGCTGGTCACGATCAATCAGGTGGTCCCGATCTACGTGTCGTTCTCGGTTCCGGAGCAGAACATCGCGGAGATCCGCACGTACCGGAGCGAGGGCGTGCTTCGGGTCGAGGCCGGCTTCGCCAATTCCCGGGAGCTCACGAGCGGCACACTCGCCTCCATCGACAACACCGCAGATGCCGCCACTGGCACGATCCGGCTGCGCGCCGAGTTCGCGAACCTCGACAAGGCACTGTGGCCGGGCCAGTTCGTCAACGTCAGGGTGACGCTCTACGAGCAGAAGGACGCGATCGTGGTGCCATCCGCCGCGCTCGAGAACGGCCCCAACGGTCAATACGTGTTCGTCGTGAAGCCTGACCTGACCGTCGAGCTGCGCGAGGTGAAGGTCGCGCGCACCGACGGCGAAGACACGATCGTCGCAAGCGGCCTCAAGCCCGGCGAAAGCATCGTCACGGCGGGCCAGCTGCGGCTCGCTCCGGGCGTGCGCGTCAATCCCGGCCCGAGCGGCGAGCACTCGTGAACATCGCCCAACTCTTCGTCCGCCGTCCGGTGATGACGGTGCTCGTCATGACCGGCATCATGATCTTCGGCATCGTCGGCTACCGCCTGCTGCCGGTCAACGCGCTGCCCAACGTCGACTTCCCGACGATCCAGGTCCAGGCGAGCCTTCCCGGCGCGAATCCCGAGACGATGTCCTCGGCGGTGGCGACCCCGCTCGAGAAGCAGTTCTCGACGATCGCCGGCGTCGACTCGATGACGTCGGTGTCGACGTCCGGGCAGATCACCATCACGCTGCAGTTCTCGCTCGACCGCAACATCGATGCCGCCGCACAGGACGTCCAGTCGGCGATCGCCGCCGCTGCGCGCCAGCTGCCGTCGTCGCTGCCGAATCCGCCGACGCTGCGCAAGGTCAACCCGGCCGACTTCGCGATCCTGCTGCTCGCCCTCACGTCGGAGACCCAGCCGCTGTCGGTCGTCGACGACTACGGCGAGAACCTCCTCGCGCAACGACTCTCGACGATCAGTGGCGTCGCGCAGGTCCAGGTGTACGGATCGCAGCAATACGCGGTGCGCGTCCAGCTCGACCCCAATCGGCTCGCCGCGCGCGGCATCGCACTGACCGACGTCGAAACGGCAATCGGCAACGCGAACGTCAACTTGCCCACCGGTACGCTCTACGGGCAGCAAAAGGCCACTTCCGTCCAGGCGACGGGCCAGCTCATGAGCGCGCAGGCGTACGCGCCGTTGATCGTTGCCTACCGCAACGGCGCGCCGGTGCGGCTCGCGGAACTGGGACGGGTGTTCGACAGCGTGCAGAACGACAAGGTTGCCGCGTGGTACAACGGCACGCGCGGCGTCGTGCTCGCTGTGCAGCGCCAGCCGGGCACCAACACGATCGAGATCGTCGACGCGATCAACAGGATCCTGCCCACGTTCGACGCCCAGCTCCCACCGTCGATCAAGCTCTCGACGCTCTACGACCGCTCGCAGTCGATCCGCGCGTCGGTGCGCGATGTGCAGCTCACGCTTCTTCTCGCGCTCTGCCTCGTCGTCGCCGTGATCTTCGTGTTCCTGCGCAGCGTCTCGGCGACGATCATCCCGAGTCTCGCGCTGCCGCTGTCGCTGGTCGGAACCTTTGCGGTGATGTACCTGTTCGGCTACAGCCTCGACAACCTGTCGCTGATGGCGCTGACCCTTTGCGTCGGCTTCGTCGTCGACGACGCGATCGTGATGCTGGAGAACATCACGCGGCACATGGAAATGGGCGCATCGCGGATGGAGGCGACGCTCGTCGGGGCGAAGGAGATCGGCTTCACCATCGTGTCGATGACCCTTTCGCTCGCCGCCGTGTTCATCCCCGTGCTTTTCATGGGGGGCATCCTCGGCCGGCTGCTGAAGGAGTTCGCGGTCACGATCGTCGTCGCCGTGCTGATCTCGGGATTCGTCTCGCTGACACTCACGCCGCTCCTGTGCAGTCGCATGCTCAAGCTGGAGCGCGGAGAGCAGCATGGGCACCTCTACGCGCTGTCCGAGCGCGCCTTCGACGCGGTGCTCGCGGCATACCGCGCGAGCCTCGCGTGGGCGCTGCGCCATCGCCGCATCACGCTCGGTGCGTTCGGGACGATTTTCGTGGGCACGTGCCTGTTTTTCTACGCCATGCCGAAAGGCTTCCTGCCAAGCGACGATGTCGGCCAGATCTTCATCATCACCGAGGCGGCCCAGGACATCTCCTTCGACGCGATGTCGAACCTGCAGCGCCAGGTCGCCGAGATCGTGCGCGAAGATCCGCACGTGCAGGGCGTGATGTCGTTCGTCGGCGTCGGCGGGCCCAGCCAATCGCTCAACAGCGGCCGCCTGTTCGTCACCCTGAAACCGCGCGGGGAGCGGCCCTCCGCCGACGCGATCGTCCAGGAGCTGCGCCCCAGGCTGATGCGGGTGCCGGGCATCAAGGCCTACGTCCAGAACATTCCGGCGATCCGCATCGGCCTTCTTACCAAGAGCGCATATCAATACACGCTGCAGGACACGGATACCACCGAGCTCTACCACTGGGCGCCGCTGGTCGAGGAGAAGCTGCGCGCGCTGCCCGGCCTCATCGACGTGACGAGCGATCTGCAGATCACGCAGCCGCAGGTGACCGTCGAAATCGACCGCAACAAGGCGTACGCGCTGGGCGTCTCCGCGCAGGCCGTCGAGAACACGCTCTACGACGCCTACGGCTCGCGGCAGGTCTCGACGATCTATGCGCCGACCAACCAGTATTGGGTCGTGATGGAGCTCGAGCCGCGCTACCAGGCCGATCCGTCGGCGCTGGCGATGCTCTACGTGCGCTCGAACACCGGCGCCCTCGTCCCGCTCAACGCGCTGGCGACGCTCAAGCCGACCATCGGACCGCTCGCGATCACGCATCTGGGCCAGCTTCCCTCGGTAACGATATCGTTCGACCTGAAGCCAGGCGTGTCCCTGTCGCAGGCGCTCGCCGAGATCCGGCGGACGACCGCCGACATGCGGATGCCCGCGACGATCATCGGCACGTTCCAGGGCGCGGCACAGGCGTTCCAGGCGTCGCTGCAGGGCATGGGCGTGCTGCTCGTGCTCGCGATCTTCGTGATCTACCTCGTGCTCGGCATCCTCTACGAGAGCTTCATCCATCCGCTGACGATCCTGTCCGGACTGCCCACGGCGGGGTTTGGCGCGCTGGTCACGCTCTGGCTGTTCGGCATCGACCTCAACATGTATGCGTTCGTCGGCATCATCATGCTGGTCGGCATCGTCAAGAAGAACGCGATCATGATGATCGACTTCGCGATCGAAGGAGCGCGCAAGGAGCACAAGGCGCCCGCCGACGCGATATTCCAGGCGTGCATCACGCGCTTTCGCCCGATCATGATGACCACGATGGCGGCGCTGATGGGCAGCCTGCCGATCGCGCTGGGGCTCGGCGCCGGCGGCGAGGCTCGCCGGCCGCTGGGGCTCGCGGTCGTCGGCGGGCTCGTCGTATCGCAGATGCTGACGCTCTACATCACGCCGGTGATCTACCTGTATTTCGAGCGGCTGCGCACCTGGCGGGCGACGCGCGGCGCGCACACAGTGGCGGCACAATCACCGGCGGATTGAGGCGGCATCCGATTGCGGAGCTGTCCGTAGCGGCGCGAGCCTGAGAGCGGGGGAACGCGCGAGCGGCGAGCAGTGGCCCCGCGCGCGGGCGCGTGGGGATGCGAGCCATCGCGAGTCCGCGCCAAGAGGCCGACGGTTGGCGATTCGCATGCTGCGGCTGAGCGGAGGCCGACGTCGCTGCGGCCGACGTCTGGCGCTGGCAAGAATTCGGCGGTGCGGAGGCCGGCGATCAGGCGCTCTCGCGACCGCCCTTCTTCAACTCCGCCTCGAGCCCCAGTTCCTGGATCTTGCGCGTCAGCGTGTTGCGACCCCAGCCGAGCCATTGCGCGGCTTCCATCCGATGGCCGCCGGTATGGGCAAGCGCGCGCAGGATCAGCGTTTTTTCAAACTCGCGCTCGAGGCGATCGCCGACGGCGCGCTCGCCGCGCGTTAACGCCTGCGCAAGCTCGCGATCGAGCGCCTGCCGCCAGCCCGTCTCGCCAGCGCCTACGGCAGCGGCCGGCGTTTCGCGAACCTCGGGCGGAAGGTCCGCGACATCGACGCGCTGGCCCGGCGCCATCACCGTAAGCCAGTGGCAGATGTTCTCGAGCTGGCGCACGTTGCCCGGGAACGGAAATGCCGCGAGCGCCCGCTGTGCGTCCTCGGTCAGAAGCTTGGGCTCGACTGCGAGCTCGCGCGCGCTCTTCTGGAGAAAATGCCGCGCGAGCGGCGCGATGTCCTCGGCGCGCTCGCGCAGCGGCGGCAGGCGCAACCGCACGACGTTCAGCCGGTGCATCAGGTCTTCGCGGAACAGTCCCTGCCGCACACGCTCCTCGAGATTCTGGTGCGTCGCGGCGATCACGCGGACGTTGGATTTGAGCGGCGCGTGCCCGCCGACGCGGTAATACTCGCCGTCGGACAGAACGCGCAACAGTCGCACCTGCAGGTCCGGCGGCATGTCGCCGATCTCGTCCAAGAACAGCGTCCCGCCTTCGGCCTGCTCGAAGCGACCGCGGCGCGAGCTCTGCGCGCCGGTAAACGCGCCGCGCTCGTGACCGAAGAGCTCGGACTCGAGCAGGTCTTTCGGAATGGCTGCCGTGTTGATCGCAATGAACGGGCCGGCCGCGCGCGGGCTGTGCCGATGCAGCGCGCGGGCGACCAACTCCTTGCCGGTTCCCGACTCGCCGGTGATCATGACGGTCGCGTTCGACTGCGAAAGGCGGCCGATTGCGCGGAACACTTCCTGCATCGCCGGCGCCTGCCCGAGCATCTCGGGCGCTTCGGTCGCCGCCGCGACGGCGTCGACCGGCGAAGGCGTCTCGGTGCTCGCGCGGCGAATGAGCGCGAGCGCATGATCGACATCGAAGGGCTTCGGCAGGTACTCGAAAGCGCCACCCTGGAACGACGCGACCGCGCTGTCGAGATCGGAGTACGCGGTCATGATGATCACCGGAATCTGCGGATAGCGCTCCTTCACCTTGTTCAGCAGCACAAGACCGGATTCGCCCGGCATCCGGATGTCGGAGACCAGGACCTGCGGCTCGCTCACCGCGAGCGCCTGCAGCACCTCGTAGGCCGTCGCGAACGACTTGAACGGAATGCCCTCGCGCGCCAGCGCCTTCTCGAGCACCCAGCGGATCGAGCGGTCGTCGTCGACGATCCATACGGGCTTCATCGCCGTCGTCCGTGGTGGTTCATACGCGAATGCGTGCATCCATGGTCCTTTCAATCTACGCAACTGCGCGGCCGAACTCCAGCGGCAGCAGAATCGTGAACGACGTGCGACCGGGAACGCTGTCGCACTCGATCGTCCCGCTGTGCTGGGCGATGAACGTCTGCGCGAGCGTCAGGCCGAGCCCGGTTCCGCCTTCCCTGCCGGAGACCAGCGGATAGAAGATCCGGTCGCGGATCGCGTCGGGAACGCCCGGCCCGTTATCGACCACCGACAGCGCCAGTGCCAGCCGATGCCGTTTCTTCGCGAGCGTCACATAGCGCGCGACCCTCGTTACGAGCTCGATCTGCGGATCGGTCGTCGTGCCCGCGAGCGCCTGCGCGGCGTTGCGCACGATATTGAGCACCGCCTGGGTCAGCTGCTCGGGATCGGCCTCGAACTCCGGCAGGCTCGTGTCGAAATCCGCAGCGATCCGCACCCGCGGAAATTCCGCCTGGACTACGCCCTTCACGCGCACCAGGATCTCGTGGATGTTGGTCCGCCGGTAGCTCGGCAGTCGATGCGGCGCGAGCAACCGGTTGACGAGCGACTGCAGCCGGTCGGCCTCGCCGATGATCACCTGCGTGTACTCGATCAGCGGCGGACGATCGAGCTCGCGCTCGAGCAGTTGCGCAGCGCCGCGGATGCCGCCCAACGGGTTCTTGATCTCGTGGGCAAGGCTCCTTATCAGCTCGCGATTCGCCTGCTGCTGCTCGAGCAGGCGCTCTTCGCGGGCGATCTTCAACTGCTGGTCGATGTGGCGAAACTCGAGCAGCAGCACCGCGTCGCCCACGTCGACCGGCGAAACCGTGCACGTCAGATGGAGCTTCGGCTTGCCGTTGACGCCGAGCTCGATCTCCTGTTCGGTATACGTCGCGCCGCCGGCGACCGCCTTGTCGATCGCGCCGATGAGGCTCGCGGCATCGGCAAAGATCGCGGCGGCGTTGTGGCCGACCAAATGCTTGCGCGAGAGCTCAAACAGGTTCTCGGCCGCGGGATTCGCGTAAACAACCGACCGCGTACGGTCGAGGAGGAGCACCGCCGTCGCGAGCATCTCCAGACCCGGATGCGTGCTCCTGGTCTCGTCGCGCGCGAAGGAATGCAGGAACCGTGGTTTCACGTTCGGAAGGGGCTAGAGACCGCGGGCGGGACGGCGCGTGAAGGGCAACGCCGTTACGTTAGCAATATCCGCGCCCGGAACGACAGGTGCGCCGCGCGCGGCCGCGGTCACTTGCCCGCGGCAAGCTCCTTCTTCAGCGCCTCGATGTTCTTCTCGTGCACATTGATCCCCTCGCGCAGCTTCGCGATCCGCGCCCGGTATCGTTCGACGTCGGCGCGCTCGTCCGGCAGCACTGCCGGTGCGCCATCGGCGTACGCGGTCCGCGATTCGGTAAGCAGCTTTTCCTCGGTCGCGAGTTCTTCGGAGAGCACCTTTCTGCGCATGTCGTCGCGGCCCTTCTGCGTGGCAGCGTCGACCTTCGGAAATCCAGCGGGCGACGGCGGCGCGGCAGCGCTGCGGCGCGCGCCGCTGTCCGGCGGGCTCGCGTACGGCGCACCCTCGACGTTGAAGTACGCCTTGTTGCCGGACGCGGTGTAGCACTTGTACGTCTCGCCGGCGACGACGACGGGCTTGTTCACGCAGCCCGACTCCTTCGCTTTTTCCGCGACCGTCGCCGCGAATGCGGGAAACGTGCACGAGAGCGCGCACCACATCGTCGCAGCAGCGCACCATCCGACAGCGCGACGGCGCCCGAGCCATTCCGGAACGAGCATCATGCCGCGAGTGTATTGGAAATCGTGAGCCGCAAGCAAAAGGGGCGGGCCCGTGGCGCCGCCCCTCGTCCACCGGCACGGCGAAACCGCGCTACAAGCTGTAATACATGTCGTACTCGACCGGATGCGTCGTCATCCGGAAGCGCGTGACCTCCTCCATCTTGAGCGCGATATAGGCATCGATCATGTCGTCGGTGAACACGCCACCCTTGGTGAGATACGCGCGGTCGCGGACGAGATGGTCGAGCGCCTCGTCGAGCGATGCGCAGGGATGCGGAACCTTGGCGGCCTCCTCGGGCTCGAGATCGTAGAGGTTCTTGTCCATCGGGTCGCCCGGGTGGATCTTGTTCTGCACGCCGTCGAGACCCGCCATCAGCATCGCCGCGAAGCCGAGATACGGGTTGCACGTCGGATCGGGGAAGCGCACCTCGATGCGCCGAGCCTTCGGGTTCGAGACGTACGGCACGCGGATCGCCGCGGAGCGATTGCGCGCCGAGTACGCGAGATTGATCGGCGCCTCGAACCCCGGCACGAGCCGCTTGTACGAGTTGGTGCCGGGATTGGTGATCGCGTTCAGCGACTTCGCGTGCTTGATCACGCCGCCGATGTAATAGAGCGCGAATTCGGACAGGCCCGAGTAGCCGTCGCCGGAAAACAGGTTCTTGCCGTCCTTCCACACCGACTGGTGCACGTGCATGCCCGAGCCGTTGTCGCCGACGATCGGCTTCGGCATGAACGTCGCCGTCTTGCCGTAGCCGTGCGCGGTGTTGTGCACCGCATATTTCAACCGCTGCAGCCAGTCGGCGCGCTGGACGAGCGGCGCGAACTTCGTGCCGATCTCGTTCTGCCCGGCGGCCGCCACTTCATGGTGATGCACTTCCACTTCGACGCCCATCTCCTCGAGCGCGAGGCAGATCGCCGAGCGGATGTCCTGCAGCGAATCGACCGGCGGCACGGGGAAGTAGCCGCCCTTGACCGCGGGGCGGTGCCCCATGTTGCCGCCTTCGAACTTTTCGGCAGACGACCAGGGGGCCTCGCTCGAAAAGACCTTGCAATAGCTGCCCGACATGTCGACCGACCACTCGACCGCGTCGAAGATGAAGAACTCGGGCTCCGGTCCGAAATATGAAACGTCGCCCAGCCCCGTCGACTTGAGATACGCCTCCGCGCGCTTGGCGAGCGAGCGCGGATCGCGTTCGTAGCCCTTGCCGTCCATCGGCTCGATCACGTCGCACGTGATGTTGAGCGTCACCTCGTCCATGAACGGATCGATGTACACGCTCGACGGGTCCGGCATCAGCAGCATGTCCGAGGCCTGGATGCCTTTCCATCCGGCGATCGACGAGCCATCGAACGCGTGGCCGCTTTCGAACTTGTCCATGCCGAAGACCTTGGACGGCACCGAAACGTGCTGCTCCTTGCCGCGGGTATCGGTGAAGCGGAAGTCGACGAACTTGACCTCCTTCTCCTTGATCATCTTGAGCACGTCGGCGGCGGTCGTCATCTGAATCTCCTGATCGAAGCGGGAAGGGACTGGATTGAAGCGGGGAAGAACGAGGATGCGTTGCAATAAAGCGCGCAAAGCCAATAGCGATAACTATGCCATAGTCCGGAGGGTTGGAAACGCCCGTGCTGCGAGGGAAATTGGCCTCCGGATGTCGCTTAGCTCGGCAATTTCGCACCATTATGATGCATACCTTGATGGTTGAGCAATAAAATGGTGCGCTGATCGCGACATCCTCGACAATGTCTTGATGCACTGCGTCATTCAACGGGCAGCGTCGTGAATTCTTGGGTCGGCGATCGGACCTCAGACAATGGTTTTTATGCAACCATTTGATTTTAGGCATTAACTTTAATAACCAGCTGCGCGCCCGACCGCACCGGTGTGGTGCATCTACCGATCCTTAAGGGTTTTCGGCATTTGCCTCGTCGGCGCCCCGAATGCGGAGGCTCACGGGTAGAACATGTAGAGCCGGTAGCCCGCCTGCACCGTCGCACTGGCATCGATGAAGAGCTTGATTGCGACCTCGCCATTTGGCGCGATTCCGCTGCCGACATCCGCGGTCCCGCCCGCATAGTCGGCGGGCGCGAGTGCCCGCCGCACGACGACATCGTCCTTGGCATCGGTCAGCGTGAGCTCGAGATACGGATACGCGAGCGCCCACGCGGCATGGCTGCGCACACTCGCCGTCAGGATCAGCAGTCCCCTGTGGGCGGGGTCCGCCTGCAGATCCGACGATTCGATCGACAGGTAATTCATTGCGACGTCGCGCAGCGGCCGGATCGCGCAGCCGGCGGCGTCGCACAGTCGCGCCAGGGCCGGCTTGGCCGCCGGCCAGTAAGCGGCGACCGCGTCGCGGTAATGAAGCACCGTTTGCGCGATGAGGAGCAGCAGCAGCAGCGGGATTGCCGTGGCGTACAGCGCGCCCCACGACCGGCGTTTCCTCTTGGGGTCCGCCCAAGCGAATCGTTCCTCGTAGGCGATTTCGGTAACGGCGTCGTCGGAAGCGTCGGCCGCGCGCGGCGGGTGGACTTCCTCCATCGGCGGTTCGAGGGCCTGCGCGTTGCGGAGCGTGACGGTCGGAGGTCCGAGCGCCGCTTCGTCATCACCCGCGTCGCGTTCGTCGCTTGTGAGTCGTGGCGCAAGTGAAACTATCGCGGCGTTCCCGTCGAACACCGCCTTGCAGTGCCCGCAACGCACTTGTCCCCCCCGCATCGCAAGCTGCTGCGGGGTCACGCGGAACACGGTCTTGCAGCCGGGGCAGCGGGTATATTTTTCTTCGGGCATCGCGGGCGCCGTTCTTTAGCGTCGGCCGGACTCGAATGTGGGCTGATCGAGCGCGGTTCAGGCGCTGCGCGGGATCGCGCGACGGCTCCCCGCCAAGGCGACCCAGCCGTCGTCGCCAGTGTTCCAGACGCCAATGATAAACCACGGCGCATAGGCGGCGGCGACACTCGCTGCCTGGTCGGCGAGTATTCCAGACAGCACGATGCGGCCGCCCGCGCGCACGCGAGCGGCGAGCGCCGGCGCAAGGAGCACGAGCGGGTTGGCGAGGATGTTGGCCACGACGACGTCGAACGTTTCACCGCTGCCGGCCGTCGGCTCGTCGGCGCTGCGGAAGGTTACGACGACGTCGTTCGCCGCAGCATTGGCCGTGCCGGCGACGACCGCCTGCGGGTCGACGTCGATCGCCACGACGCGGCCAGCGCCAAGCTTCGCCGCCGCGATCGCGAGAATCCCCGAGCCGCAGCCGTAGTCGAGCGCCGTGTCGCCGACGCGGAGCTCGCGCGCGAGCCATTCCAGGCAAAGCCGCGTGGTCGGATGCGCGCCGGTGCCGAAGGCGAGCCCGGGATCGAGCGTGATGTTGATCGCACTCGCATCAACCGGTTCGCACCACGACGGCACGATCCACAACCGATCGGCGATTCGCAGCGGCGCGAACTGGGCCTGCGTCAGTCGTACCCAATCCGCGTCGGCAACCGCGCAGAGCTCAAAGGCCGGAATCGGCAATCCGAGCCAACTACCGGCGAGGGCCAGCGCCGCCTCGGCGTCGACGCCCGATCCGAAAAGCGCGGTCAGCCGGCAAACCGGCCAGCGTTCTCCCGCAGGCCCGCCCGGTTCACCGAAGAGCGCGACCTCGTCCGCGCTCCCGGCTCGGGAATCGGCGACGTCAATCGACTGCGCGCCCGCTTCGAGCAGCGCGTCGCCCCATGCATCGGCAGCGCCGGCGTCGGTCTCGAAGCGAAGCGAGAGATACGCCACGAAGTGTGCCGCCGCCCCGCAGGACGCAGTTGAAATCGACCGCCGGCGTCAGCCCGCGACCTTGCGCTTGGCGAGCCGTTCCTCGAGGTAATGGATCGAAGTGCCGCCGCGCAGGAATTTCTCGTCCTGCAAGAGCTCCTGGTGCAGCGGAATGTTGGTCTTGATGCCCTCGATGATCATCTCGGAGAGCGCAATGCGCATGCGGGCGATCGCCTGCTCGCGCGAGTCACCGTAGGCAATCACCTTGCCCACCAGCGAGTCGTAATACGGCGGGACGAAATAGTTCTGGTAGATGTGCGAGTCGACCCGGATTCCCGGTCCGCCCGGCGCGTGATACGACGTGATCCGTCCGGGCGACGGCACGAAGGTGTAGGGGTCCTCGGCGTTGATCCGGCATTCGATCGCGTGGCCTTTGCGCACGAGGTCGCGCTGGCGGAAGCGCAGCTTCTGGCCGGCCGCGACGCGGATCTGCTCCTGCACGATGTCAATTCCGGTGACAAGCTCGGTCACCGGATGCTCGACCTGCACGCGGGTGTTCATCTCGATGAAGAAGAACTCGTCGTCTTCGTAGAGGAACTCGAACGTGCCGGCGCCTCGGTAGCTGATCTTGCGGCAGGCGTCCGCGCACCGCTCGCCGATCCGGATCAGCGCGCGCGCCGAGACGCCGGGCGCGGGCGCTTCCTCGATGATCTTCTGGTGCCGGCGCTGCATCGAGCAATCGCGCTCGAAGAGGTAGACGGCGTTCTTATGCTCGTCGGCCAGCACCTGGATTTCGATGTGTCGGGGATTGCCGAGAAACTTCTCCATGTAGAGCACCGGGTTGCCGAATGCAGCCAGGGCCTCGGCCCGGGTCAGCGTCACCGCGGAGAGAAGCGCCGCCTCGGTGTGCACGACGCGCATCCCACGGCCCCCGCCGCCCCCCGACGCCTTGATGATCACGGGATAGCCGACGGTGCGCGCGATCCGAACGATTTCCTTCGGGTCCTCGGGCAGCGCACCCTCCGAGCCCGGCACGCACGGCACGCCAGCCTTCACCATCGCGGCCTTTGCGCTGACCTTGTCTCCCATCAACCGGATCGTGTCGGCGCGCGGCCCGATGAACACAAATCCCGATCGCTCGACCTTTTCGGCGAAGTCGGCATTCTCCGAAAGGAAGCCGTAACCGGGATGGATGGCCTGTGCGTCGGTCACCTCGGCGGCGGCAATGATCGCCGGGACGTTGAGATAGCTCTGCGCGGACGGCGGCGGTCCGATGCATACCGATTCGTCGGCGAGCCGCACGTACTTGGCCTCGCGGTCGGCCTCGGAATGGACGACGACCGTCTTGATGTTGAGCTCGCGGCACGCGCGCTGGATGCGCAGCGCGATCTCACCCCGGTTGGCGATCAGGATCTTGCCGAACAGTTGATTCGGGTTCTTCGCGACCACGGGCGACGAAAGCGCCAAATCAGGCGATCACGACGAGCGGCTGTCCGAACTCCACCGGCTGCCCATTCTCGGCGAGGATCTGCTTCACCACGCCGGCCTTGTCGGACTCGATCTCGTTCATCAGCTTCATCGCCTCGATGATGCACAGTGTGTCGCCGACTTGGACAGTGTCGCCGACCTCGACGAACGGCTTGGCCCCGGGCGAGGCGGCCCGATAGAACGTCCCGACCATCGGGCTCTTCACGAGATGGCCCTCCGGCTCCGCGGGCGGAGGCGGCGGTTCGGCGGTCAGCGCCGCGGGCGGCGCGCCGGCGGTCATCTGCGTGACAAGCCCGGCGGCGGCGCCAATCACGCCCTGAGGGCCGGGCGCGATCGCACGCGTGATGCGGACCCGCTCCTCACCTTCCTGGACTTCGAGTTCGGCAATTCCGGAGCTTTCGACGAGCTCGATCAGTGTTTTCAGCTTGCGCAGGTCCATGCGTCATGGAATCGGGACCGAATCTTGAAGTTTGTCGCAGATGCCTTCAAATGTCCAGGATTGATGCAAGATGGCCGCAAACGCGGCGGTTTTCCGGGATTGGATCTAGCGGCATCGGTCCAATCGGGCAACACGGACGTCAGCAGCGCAGCAGAGCCAGGTCGGCCCTAACGACTCTCAAAAGATCGACGCAATTCAAAGCAATTGACCGATGAAGTCGTTCAATCGCTCCTTTTTAATGGGCCCGAGTTGCGTATAAACGATCCGGCCGGCGCGATCGACGATGACTGTAAAGGGCAAAGCGCCTAGACGGTTGCCCAGGGTCTTCGACAGTTCGATCGCCCCGTAACCGCCAAGCAGCGCCGGGTAGTTGAGGCCGATATCGGTTGCGAACTGCCGCACCTTGTCGGCTTCATCGACGGCGATCCCGACGAACTGCAGACCCTTGGGACCGAATTCCCGCTGCGCCTTCACGAACTCGGGCATCTCCTCGCGACACGGAGCGCACCATGTCGCCCAGAAATTGACGATCAGCAGCTTGCCCTTCCATTGTCCCAAGGGCTGGTCCGTGCCCCCAAGATCCGGGAGCGAAACGGCCAATAGCGCCGCGGCGTCGCCTGCCGCCGACCCTTGCCCCGGCATAAAGCTCTGCCGCCCGTAATAGAGTCCGCCCGCAAGGGCAAGGACGCCGGTCAGCGCAAATACGCCGGAAAGGACGATTCGCCGAAGCGTCATCAGTGTCTAGAAGTGAGTGCTCACATAAACGCCTGATCAGACTTCATCAAACGATGGACCGACGCAACGTTACTTGAACAAGGACTTCTTCGCCGGGGACGCGTCCACGATCGGACCCGGGGGTCCACCTGCGGCCGGCAACACGACCGTCACTTTCTGGATTTGCGGCGGGTAGCAGACGCCGATGTCGGCGCAGCCCTGCGATTCGGCGCTCACCGTCACCGACTGGACCGTGGCGGCCTGACCGAGCGGAAGCCGGACCACGAGCTGGTTGCGATAGGTCTCCACTTTGCCGAAGAACTCGTCCTCCTTGATCTTGCCCGGAGGCAGCGCAACCGGACCCAGCGTTGCCGGTGCCAGCGCAAACTTGAGTTTTTCGCGGTACAGGTAGTACCCGTCGGCAATCACGAACCGCGCTTCGACGGTCCGCTCGTCGAGGCCGCGCGCGCTGAACGCAAACGCCCGTTCGTTGGGAAGCAGGTCCGCCTGACCGAGCGCACCAAGCGGCGACGCTCCGAGCGCCGCGACAATCGCGGCCGCGACCATTCCGGTGAGCCCGAGCCGCAAGCGTCGGCGTGCTCGAGCGTCATCCACCGGCCGTTTCAGTGCCGATCCAGTCGAGGTAACCGGGAAGACCATGGGCTAGGGGGACACCGAGAATTTCCGGAAGTTCGTAAGGATGCCGCGCCACGATGAAGGCTTCGACCTCGGCATACCTTTCGGTGCGGGTCTTGATCGCGACCGGCACTTCCCGCGCAGTTTCGATCTCCCCGCGCCAGTGATAGAGTGATTCCGCCGGCGCCCCAATGCTGACGCAGGCGGCGAGCCGCGCCTCGACGAGCGCGCGGGCGAGCGCCCGGGCCGATGCGCGGTCGGGCATTTGCGTCAGCACCAGAATCGCGGCAGCGGGCAAGGAGTCCCCATGCGTTTCATCGTGTTGTCGATTGTACTGGCTTTCCCGCTGCTCGATCTCTTCGTCACGGTGCGCTTCGCGCGCTGGACCGGCGTCCCCGTGTGGATCTGGCTCGGCCTGTCGACGGTTGCGGGATTCCTGCTTCTGCGCAACGAGCGTCTCGCCTTCCGGGCGAAGACGCTGGCCGCGATGCACGGCGAGCAATCGCTGCTGCGCGGGCTCCTCGACAGTGGACGCAAGGTGCTGGCGGGCTTCCTGTTCCTGCTCCCAGGCGTGGTCAGCGATCTGATTGCGTTGCTGCTGCTCGCGCTGCCGCTCAACGTCGGGCGGGGATTGGGCCCGCTGCCGGCGACGGCCGGGCGCTCGCGTGGCGGCGACCTTGACGGCGACTATCGGCGACTCGACTGATCGTTGCGCCGGCGCGGCCTCCGATCCAGTTGTGAATGTCGTAATGCCGAGATGTCGGCCGCCTGCGCCGACTCGCCCCGGTCGCATCCCCGCGCGCTACCCGCGCGCGGTTCGGCCTCCGCACCACCAAGGAATACGCGCGCCGTGCTGTCGGCCTCCGAACGCGACTCGCGATTGCTCGGATCCCCACGCGCTGCCCGCGCGCGGGGCCCCTGCTCGCCGCTCGCGCGTTCCCCTGCTCGCGGCCTCGCGTCGCTACTTCAACCGATCGAGCACCGTCGGTTCGGATTTGCCGGCACGCAGATACGCCCAGACCATCATCGCGACGCCGGCGACGATCATCGGCAGCGACAGCCACTGGCCCATCGTCCAGCCGAGCGCAAGAAAACCCAGAAAACTGTCGGGCTCGCGCGCGTATTCGACGGCGAAGCGGCACGCGCCGTAGCCGATCAGGAACAGGCCCGACGCCGCGCCCAGCGGTCGCCTTCGGCGCGTGTAGAACCACAGGACAGCGAACAGCAGCAGGCCCTCCGCAGCAAACTCATAGAGCTGCGACGGATGCCGCGGCTCGGGTCCTGCCTGCGGGAACACCATCGCCCAGGGAACGCTGGTAACGCGTCCCCAGAGCTCGCCGTTGATGAAGTTGCCGAGCCGTCCGGCGGCAAGTCCCAGCGGGATCAATGGCGCGACGAAATCGGTGACGTCGAGCCAGCGCTTGCCGCGCCAGCGCGAAAACAGCCACAGCGCGATCAGCACGCCCAGGAACCCGCCGTGGAAGCTCATCCCGCCCTGCCATACAGCGAGGATCTCGAGCGGATGCGCGAGGTAGTAGAGCGGCTTGTAGAACAGCACGTAGCCGAGACGCCCACCCAGAATCACGCCGAACACGCCGTACAAAAGCATGTCGTCGACGTCGCGCGGATGCCAGCCGGTGAGCAGGTTCTGGCGGGCGCGGACCTTTCCCAGCACCACGAACAGCACGAACCCGACGAGATACATGAGCCCGTACCACCGGACGGCGATCGGACCGATCTCGAAGGCGACCGGATCGAATTGCGGATGAACGAGCATCGGGAAAGGAGATGGTGGTGGGACGCGCTAAAATCGGGCGGTCCGATTATACGAGAGGCCGGCTCAATGACCTGCCGGCCTCGCCTTCGACGAGTCGCCCGCGCGGAGCCTCCATGCCGTTGAACCGCCGTTCCAGGATCATCACCCAGGGTGTGGCCCGCTCGCCCAACCGCGCGATGCTGCGCGCAGTCGGGTTCGGCGACGGCGATTTCGAGAAGCCGATCATCGGCGTCGCCAACGGCCACAGCACGATGAACCCGTGCAACGCGGGCATTCAGCCGCTCGTCGACCGCGCGATGACAATGTTGAAGGCGGCCGGGGCGATGCCGCAGGTCTTCGGCTTTCCGACGGTCACCGACGGCATCGGCATGGGCACCGAAGGGATGAAGTACTCGCTCGTGTCACGCGAAGTGATCGCCGATTCGATCGAGGTCGCCGTGCAGGGTCAGCTGATGGACGGCGTGCTGTGCGTGGGCGGCTGCGACAAGAACATGCCCGGCAGCATGATGGCGATGGCGCGGATCAACGTGCCCGGCATCTTCGTCTACGCCGGCACGATCAAGCCGGGCTTCTGGAAGGGCGAGAAGCTGACGATCGTCTCCCCGTTCGAGGCCGTCGGCGCGTACACCGCCGGCAAGATGACGAAGGAGGATTACGACGGCATCGAGCGCAACGCGTGTCCGACGGTCGGTGCGTGCGGCGGTCAATACACGGCGAACACGATGAGCTCGTCGTTCGAGGCGCTCGGCATGAGCCTGCTCGGCAGCTCGCAGATGGCTTCGCCCGATCCGGAGAAGGCCGACTCCGCCGGCGAATCCGCGCGCGTGCTGGTCGATGCCGTAAAGCGGGACCTGAAGCCGCGCGACATCATCACCCGAAAATCGATCGAGAACGCGATCTCGCTGGTGATGGCGACCGGCGGCTCGACCAACGCGGTGCTGCACTATCTCGCCATCGCGCAGGCCGCGGGCGTCGAATGGACGATCGATGATTTCGAGCGGATCAGGAAGCGCGTTCCGGTGCTGTGCGAGCTCAAGCCGTCCGGACGTTTCGTCGCGGTCGATTTTCACCGCGCCGGCGGCGTCCCGCAGGTGCTGAAGATGCTGCTCGCGCAGGATCGTCTGCACGGCGACTGCGTGACGATCACCGGGCGCACGATGGCCGAAGAGCTCGAGCGCGTGCCGGCGGAGCCGCGCCCCGACCAGGAAGTGATCCGCCCGTGGTCGAAGCCGATGTATGCGCAAGGGCATCTCGCGATTCTCAAGGGCAATCTTGCGCCGGAAGGCTGCGTCGCCAAGATCACCGGCCTCAAGAACCCGGCGATCACCGGCCCCGCGCGCGTCTTCGATTCGGAGCCCGCCGTCATGGACGCGATCCTCGCGGAGAAGATCAAGCCGGGCGACGTCATCGTCATTCGCTACGAAGGGCCGAAAGGCGGCCCGGGGATGCAGGAAATGCTGGCGCCGACTTCCGCGTTGATCGGACAAGGGCTCGGCGAGTCGGTCGGGCTCATCACCGATGGCCGCTTCTCGGGCGGCACGTGGGGAATGGTCGTCGGCCACGTGGCGCCGGAAGCGTACGTCGGCGGCCCGATCGCGCTGATCGAAGAAGGCGATTCGATAACGATCGACGCGCACCGACTGCTTCTCCAGTTGAACGTCGGCGACGACCTGCTCGCGCGCCGCCGCGCGAAATGGCGGCCGCCGGCGCCGCGATACACGCGCGGGGTAATGGCGAAGTACATGCGCCTCGTGTCGACGGCAAGCCGGGGCGCCGTCACCGATGACGGCTGATCGAGGCGCGCGAGGGGTGACTGACCGGGACATGGGCTACGAACCGGCAAAGCCCTTGTCGGCATCCGCGCAGCGGGTCCAGGATGCGCTCACGGCCGCCGGCATCGCGACGACGGTCGTCGAGTACGCGGCGTCCGCGCGCACGTCGGCAGAGGCCGCCCGCTTGCTGGGCTGCACGGTCGGCGAGATCGCCAAGTCGCTGGTATTCCGGCAGGGTGATGCCGGGGCGGCGCTGGTCATCGCGAGCGGCGCGAACCGCGTCGACCTCACGAAGCTCGCGGCGATCCTCGGCCAGACGCCGGGCAAGGCGGACGCCGATTTCGTCCGCGAGGTCACCGGCTATGCCATCGGCGGCATCCCTCCGCTTGCGCATGCGACGCGGCTCACCGCGATCGTCGACCGCGACCTGCTGCGCTACGACCTCGTCTACGCGGCCGGCGGCACGCCGAACGCGATGTTCCCGATCCGCCCGAACGATCTCGTTCACGTCGCGGGGGGAACAGTCGCCGATGTCGCACTGTTGACGCACACATGAGCGGGACGCACGCGCGAGCAGGGCGAAGCCAAGGAGCGGAGCTCGCGTCTGCGAGCGCGGGCGGCGGCCGACCCCGAGTGGTACCGAAGACAGCACAATGGCGCGGAGGCCGCGGCGAAGCACAGACCCGAAGCTCGCGTCGGCGAGCGATTGTGGGAGCCCGACGCCGAGGCATTACGAGGTCCGCCGCCCGCGCGGAGGCCGAGGCATGATCGAACGTTCCGTCACGGTCACCGCGCTCGCCGCGACCGCGGCAACGGCGATCGCCGCGATCCTCGTCGGATGCGCAACCGGCACGTCTGGCGGCGAGCCGGGGCCGCCCGCCGCTGCGCCCAGCTACCGCGTCGGCGACCGCTGGGTCTATCACGCGGTCGACGGCTTCCGCGTGAAGACCGTCTGGGACGAGACGCACGAGATCATCTCGATCGGACCGGAAGGAATCACCGTGCGCGTGACCGCCAAGGGACCGTCCACCGACGTCGTGCGGACCGAAAAATGGTCGGCCCCCGGCGTCGTGGTCGAGGGCGCGGTCTACGAGCACGAGACCGATCGCTTCGACCCGCCGCTGATCCGCTACAAGTTCCCGCTGTCATCGGGGGAATCGTGGAACCAGCGCATCCACGATCTCAACAAGCCGCCTGGTCCGTATGGCCCGATCGTTCGCCACGTCACGGTCGACGGCTCCGAGAAGGTGACGACGCCGGCCGGAACGTTCGACGCAATCCGGATGCGCGTCATCATGGATCTCGATGACGAAACGTTCTGGCGCTCGGCGACGAATTGCAACAACGTGATCTGGTACGCGCCGGCGCTCGGCGCTGCGGTGCGCGAGCACGACGAGTCGAAGTGGCGCGAGAAAAGCGAAAACGGCGCCGCCGTCTATCACCCCGGCCAGTACATGGACGTGGAGCTCGTGTCGTACACGCGGGGCCGCTAGCTGGTCGGCTTCGCGGAGCGGCGGCGCGTCGCTGCGGATCGTGCCGGCGGTGGCGCGCGCTTCCGCTTCGCCAGCGCCGCGGCGATGGCGAGGTGAAGCCAGCGCTCCATCTCGGCGCCGCTCTCCAGCGCCTCGTCCGGCGCGCGGCGGTATTGCGTGGGCGTCGGTCGCCCGTCCTTCGCCCGGTAGACGAATCTCGGCAGGTCGAGCGCATCGAACGCGGCGGCGCGCTCCGCGTCGCACTTGAGATAGAGGACGTCGTCGACGACGATCGCGACGAAGAGGCCGTCGACGTAGATCCCGTGGCCCCCGAACATCGCCTTGACGACCGCACGCGCCGGCCGCATCGTCTCGACGACGTGGGCGACGAAGTCCTTCGTGTTCGGCATCGGCGCACCTCACTGCGGGCGATCGGAGACGCTTTCCCACCGATCCCTGGCGAGCGAAGTGTAAGGGACAAATGCGCCGAATCTAGCCACGAGCTCCCTTCGTAGTCAACGCGAAGGCAAGACCAACCCTCAAGGGCCCACGACCTCGAACGGCGCCCGGCGCAAATCGAGCGCCGGGTTGCGGTCGAAGAAATGCGCCGGCTTGATCTCGAAGGAAAGCGTCTCGCGCGAGAGCACAGGAAAGTCCTCGGTCCACGGCACGTGATGGAAACCGACGGTCAGCCACAGCACGATGTCGGTGTTGACCAGGCTTTGGTTGTTCTGGATGTATTGGGGCAGCCCGGGTTCGCCCGCATTCTGGTTCGGGGTATCGCCGGCGGCGTAGCGCTCGTCGGGATCGTAGGCCGTGACCCAGAGGTTGTGACCGATGAAGCGTGCGCGCTTGAAATCCGGTCCTTTCAGCAGTGGGTCCGCGTTGGCGTGCGATTCGACGATATAGCCGATGTTGTAGCCGCGCGCATTCCGCCGGCCGGGGTTGATCACGCGCCAGATGGAGTTGTCGTCGTCGAGTTGCGCGTCCTGCTCCCGGTTCACCCGCTGCTCGTCGACCACCCAGACGCTGTTGCGCGGATTGTTGTTGAGGCTGCGCGTCTTGAGCTGCCCCAGCATGAAGCTGTTGTTGCGCCCGTCGACGTCGAGGTCCAGGCGGAAGTTGAAATGGTGGCTGTGGTTGATCGCGACCAGGTTGGGCGCGACCAGCGTGCCGAATTGGGTATCGCCCGAGCCCAGCGGGTCGCCGAGCACGCCACTGCGCACACCCTTGGCCGCGTCGATGCCGGTCAGACCGACTTCCACGCGAATGACACCGTTCTGCGAAAAGATCCAGTCGACCATGTAGTCGTAGTTGCCGACCTGCGCGATGCTGCGCACCACCAGCTCGACGTCGGCGCGTCCTTCGTACAGGCCGCCCGAGAAGAGCTCGAAGTGGCGCCATGCCGGATTGCCAGTGAGACGCTCGAACACACCGATCACCTTGGGCAGCGGGAGCGGCACCACCGGAACTGTCGGATCGGGAATGGCCGCCGCCACCAGTGCGTCGACCAGGACCGCGTTCGACGGCACGTCGAGGCCCGGCGCGAGGGGCGAAGACAGCAGGCCCAACCCGAACTCGCCGGCATCCATGTAGGTGCGGTAGAACCAGTTGGCGTCCGGGTCCTGGTAGGGCACGAAGATCTCGGCGAGCGAGCCCTGGTACATCACCGGCCGCCCGTCGTAGGTGACCAGCGACACGATTGTTCCGGCGCGCCGCTCGAAGCGCACATGGAAGCGCCATTTCTGCCACTCGATGAAATTGCCGGTCATCGTGAAGTTGGCACCGTCGGGCTGACTCACGGTCAGCGGCTTCATCGGCGCGCGCAGGCCGTAGCGCGCCGCGACCGTCGCCTCGTCGAAGTCGTGCGTCATCGCCGGCACCGGCACCACGCCCGTGTCGATCACCTGCAACACGACCTTGTCGTCGAGGTCGATGATGGCCTGCATGCCCTCGATCGGCCGCGCGTACAGGTTGATGCCTTCCCCTTCGGTGTAATACATCTGCGCCTTGACGATGCGCCGGTTCTCCTCGGGCAATCCGAACGAGCCCGCCGTCAACGGCGTCACGAACACGTGCGCGAGCTGGTCCGGCGTGGTGAGGCCGCGGCGCGCCAGCGCGTGCAGGAACTGCGGATCCTGGAACGCGAACGAGAAATCGAAGACTTCGGTGATCGTCAGCCCGAGCTGGCCGTCGCTCTTGGGAATCAGCACCGGCGGCGTGAACGTGCCGTGCGTCAGATCGACGATCGACTTGTAGCTCTTCTTGCTCTGCCGGTAGAACACCTGCGCCGCGCGCGGGATCGGGTCGCCCGGATGGAACGCGAGCACGACATCCTTTGGCGGCTCGCGCAGCTCGATGCTCTGGAAGATCGCACCCGGCTGCGCGGCATGACCCGCGAGCAGGATGTTGGCCGCGGCGAGGATCTCGGTGTCCTCGAGCGGGTCCATCGGATGCGAGACCGTTGCGTAAGACACCGATGTCACGGCAAACAGGCCGCACAACGCACAGGAGAGCGAACGGCAGAGGGTATTCATGAGGTCCTCGCGATTCAGAGTTATGGTCTCGTGGCTACCGAATGCGCGGCGGCTGGCCGGTTGTTCAATCAGGTTCGGGCGGTGCCTGCAGCGCGAAGCTCGTGCGCCCCGTTACGACGTCGACCACTTCCAGCGTTGCGGCCACCGGGATGGCGCGGCCGATCGCGTCCGGCTCCGGAGGCTGCGAGAAGCGCACCAGCGCCCGCACCATCGCCCGACCGCCACGTGGGGACAATTCCCCGCGCGCCAGCGTGAGCGTCGCCGAGTGGCCTGTCTCGACCGTCTGCACCGAGCGCTTGAACACGCTGCCGTCGCCGTCCAGGAACATGATCTCCACGGCGATCGGCGGCGCGTCCGGCTCGGGCGGCTGAGCGAGCCGCGTGTTGGCCACGCTGACCTGGACCGCCTGTCCGAACGTGATCCCGACCAGCCCGAAGGCGATGCGCTCGGGTTCGGGCGGTGCGGCGGCGAATGCCGGTACGGCGCCGAGAACGAGCAGAGCACAGGCGCCCGCTGCCATGGCACACGCCAGCCGTTGGAACACTCTTGGGATTCTCATGATCGCTTCTTCGCGAAGTCGACGCACCGATGGCGTCTTCATCCTTAAAGACGCAACCTGACGGCGAAAGGGATCATTCGCGCGAGGGCCGGCACGCGGACTCGGCGTCCTCGAGTGTGCGCGCCGCAGTCTTCGCCGAGACGCTGCCATGCTGGACAGCGGCGTCGAGCGCTCGCTGCGCGCAGCGGTCGTAGATGGAACATGACCGCGCTTCGCTTGGAAGCCCGCAGAGCGGGTCGACCAATGCGTGGCGCTCCACCGCGCTCACGACAGTGCGATACGCGGCGCCGTCGGTGGCCCGTGAATTCGACCAGAATGGAAGCTGGAGATCGCCGTACGACGGGTGGTCGACATGAAGATGCCTGAGATCCGGCTTGTAGAACGCGTGCCATTCGAGGCTGAATACAACTGGCCGCGGCAAGTCGGGCAGGCGGAATTTCGCCTCGACACCCGTCGCGTCGGTCAGGAAGTCGGCATCGTCCTGAAACGACGACGTGTCTCGCACCGGGCCGCCGCGCGCGCGGCCCGTCAGCATGGGCTCATTCGCGAAACCGCCGTTCACGACCAGCGTGCCGAAGCCTTCGAGCAGCGCTGGCGTGAAGAAGCCCATGCTGCCGTTCACGCCGTTCAACAGAAGGATCAGGTTCTTCCCGGTGAACTTGCCAGGGCAGGGAATGACGCGATCTTCCTGCGGCACGATCGTCCCGTAGGTGACGAGTGGCGTGAGCGGCTCGATGGCATTGCCGCGGCGCTCGAATGTGACGTGGGTGTCCCAGGACGGGTCGGTCACCGGCTGTCCCGACGGCATCTTCAGGAAACAGGCGGCTTCGTAGCCCGCAGTACAGGCATCGAAGCCGGACGACACCAGCGTTTCAAAGAGACGGTGCAACTCGTTCAGTGCCGGCGGGCCCGCGAGCCCGCGGAATCCGTACACTGCGTCGGCACCGCCGGCGCCGCCGCCTTCAGGTAACGCACGAGGCGTTGGCCGCGCGAGACGTAGCCGCCGCCATTGTTGCGCAGATCAACGATCAGCCGATCCGCATGGTCGCACGCGTAGGCCGCTCCCGCGGCGAACCGGTCGTCCCAGCCGAGAACTGCGCTCGGAGTAGACGAATTCACAAGTAAAATTCGCTGGCTGGCGCGGAGATTTGACTCCAGCTTTCCCAGCTGTCGCCCCCGTCCGGCGAGTTATCCTGCCACAATCGGAAATCGTTTCCGAGAAGAATCATCGCCAAATCTGAGCCACCGCTGGTCGCCAGCGCTGGCGCTGACGTAATTGCGCCTCCCGGGATGCCCTTCCAGTGGGGTAACCAAGTGTCGCCACTATCGGATGAACGGTTTCGCCAAATCCGGCCATCCGTTCCACGCCCGACAACATGGATTTGCCCGTTACTCCCTGTGAGCGCCGCCGCAGGTCCCGAGGTGAAAATGCCGGCGCCGATGGGGCGCCAGTGTGGCTCCCAAGATTCCCCGCCGTTCACCGAGCGGTTGTACCAAAAGCGCCAATCGAGGCCGCGGCCAAAGGCATGATGAATTTCGCCTTCGATCGAGACGGCCAGCGCGGGTGCCGAATTGAACACACCAGCGCCAATTGGCTGCCCCCAGTGCTCCGCCCATGAGTCTCCGCCGTCGATCGACCGGTTGCGGTACATCTTGCCGTCCATGCCGATCGCCGTGACATACACGTCGAGGCCAAACGTGCTCACCGCAGCCGACGGACCGGTTTGGAACGTGCCGACCCCAATCGGCCACCAACCCTGCCAATTGAGGCCACCGTCCTGTGAGCGGGCGAACCAGATCCGCTGATCGAGCCCGCGACCGAATATATAGCACCGATCGCCAGCGCCGGCTCGGGCCGCCGCCAACCCGGAGTTGATGACCGAGGCGGGAAACGCCATCGCATTTGTCCAGTTGTGGCCGTTGTCGGATGACGACTTGCGCCATACCGAGCCGTCATGCCGGCGGGCGAAGACGATCCGTTGATTGCCGTTGACGATTAGCGCCGGCGCCGGGTGAACACAGGGGACAAAGCGTTCAGCCGGACCACGATCGTCGAATAACAGCCAATTGTCGAGCATGGCGCGGCAGACCGCGTTCATCTCGCCGACGGCGGGCCCGGCGAAGATGCTGCTCATGTTGCACATCGCACCGTAAGCTTCCTTGCGGTCGAGATGCACCGTCGCGCTGGCATAGGCCGTCAATATATCGCCATCATGAGCAATGGTCACCGGCGGCCCGCCATATCCGGCACCCCAGCCGCCCCGCACAAAGCTAGGGGTCAGTTCGGTGGTCTGCAGCGCATTGCGTGTGTCCGTGTTGCAGACCTTCGGTGTTGCGATCACCTGTTCGCGCAGAAACGCCGCCATGTCCGCGGCGGAAACACAGATCCCGCCGACTGGCATACGCGGGTTCCAGCTGTAACTGGCGAGGTGGGTGTCACCGTAGGGAACAACCCTGAGATTGTCTACGTCCCAGGAATGCTGCCAAGGACCGTCGAGATCGCCCACTGCCGTCTGGCCAAAACCGGAATGGCTCATGCCGAGCGGCGTGTAGATGTAGCGTTGCACGAGTTCTTCATACGTTTGGCCGGTAATCTTCTCCGCCATCGCGGCACAGATAATTGGGCCACCCTCGTAAACACAGCCCGCACCCAACTCATATAAGGGTTCATCGACGACAGCGTGCTCGACATATTTCTTGCGACGGGCAATCAGCTTCGCCTTGGTAAGATCGGCCGTCGTCCAGGACTTCCAGTCCTCCCCGATAGCAGCGGGTTTCTCTTTGTCGGGCTGGTACGGCATGCCGGCGGTGTGCGTAACAAGCTGTTGTATGGCTGCGGCAGCGTAAGCGGGTTTCCAGCCGAGCAAAGCTTGCATTTCTGGGAAGACATCGGTGATCGTCGTCTCCCATGTCAAGCCGCCGACGCCTTCCTGGATAAGTTTGCCCATGAGATAGCCGGTGAGTACCTTACTGACTGAGCCAAGGTTGAATTTGTCACCAGCCTGCACCAAGTTATCGGCACCGCTCGCGCCGACCTTGCGAATGCCGCCTTGAGCACTCGCAACAATCTTGCCCGCACTTCCGACAACCGCGGCCGCCAGAGCGGGCACGGCATATTCACCAATCGTTTCGTCGATCTTCTGCTGAAGAAAAATGCCGGCGTTTGACATCGAAGCCTCCATTCCTGTGCCGCGAGTAAATGTACTATGAGAACGAGGATTTCAAAGGGGGAGTCAACATGATGGAGAGTAAGAATGTGGGCTCTCCAGTAAATCGAGCGGTTGGTTTTGAGGGTTTTTAGAGCTTCGGGAATATGCAGATGAGAACCAGTGCGCGACCGGATCGTAGATCTCGCGCAAGTCGCTGAAGGCTTCGATAGCCGCGCGCAGGTGCGCCACCTGCGCGTCGCGATCACAGGTCGCCAGATTGCGGGGATCCGGGCAGAACGGCACCGATCGATAGCACGCCAGCACCTCGTCGTATCCAAAGGCGAAGGCAGTCGCGAAGTTGCAGGGGTCGCCCGTGAAAGTTGCGCCTGTGGCCCTGACCGGCGGCGCCGCTCGACCAAGTGATGGGAGGGCGAGCGCGATCACAACTAGGAGAAGAGTCAGCAAGCGACGAATGCACTCGAAGGCCCCGCACGCACGCACCGCCACGAGGCAACAGAGCCGTTGGAGCACACGTGGGTTGGGCATGATCTCTCCTTCGCGGGTCGACGCACCGCATGGCGTCCTCAACCTTAAAGACGCGACCGGTGCGCGAAAGGGATCATTGCCCTACTGGGGACGTCGTCCCCACGGAGGCGGGCACCCAGTGGCGTACAACGAACGACGCTAGGTTCCCGCCTGCGCGGGAACGACGCTGATTGGCTGGAGGTCCTCACAGACCGCCAACGACGGATCAGCGAAGCGCAGCCGGGGCGGCGCGCGCCTCCTTCAACGTTGGGCTCGCCGCGACTTGGCGAGCCTCGAGGATTGCGATGGCCGCGGCCTGGCGCTCCTTCGCCTCGCGCGTGTTTCCCTGCCTGGCCAGCGCGGCGGACTCGATGCGCTGGAGCTCGGCCTCGTCGAGCGCGTAAAAGGCGCGATCCGGCGAGCGCGCGAGGCGATCCAGCGCCGCATCCGCCCGCTCCCGCGCGAGGTCAAACAGATTGCGGTGCAGCGCATCAACCGCCCACAATCGCAATGCGGTGACCCGCAGCACCGTGTCGTCGATGCCTCCGACCTGGCACGCATCGATATTGGCGATGAGCGCGCGCGCCGCGTCGCTATCCCCGTTGACCTGCAGCATCCTCGCCAACGTCGCGTCGACCTGCCAACCTCCGGCGATGCAGGAAGTCGCCTGCTCTGTGGTTGCGGCCCGCGCGCGCCGCGCCAGCACCAAGGCGTCCGCATTGCGACCTTCCAGGCGTCGCGCCTCCGCGCGAACCAGCAGCACGCGTGGGTAATAGGCATTCCTGCTAAGGCTGTCGGTAACGACCCGGTCGATTCGATCCAGCGCGGCGTTCGCTCCGGCCGGGTCGCCGGCGTCGACCAGCATCGCCGCCTTGTAAAGCCACGGCCGTGCCCAGATCTGCGGCAGCATTTTGCCCTGAGGATCGTCCGGCATCGCAGCGATGGCCGCATTGAGATGCGACAGCCCATCCGCGACGTCTCCGCGACGGGCCAGCAGTGCCGCGAAATTCGCCCGCTCGGACAGCGTCTCGGTGTGCGTTGGTCCGTTGGCAGCGATTTCCAGGCGCCACGCCTGCTCGTGCGCGCGCAGTGCCTCGCCGAGGCGAAACGACTTTGTAGTGCTGATCGCGAGCGTGGCCTGGAGGTTGGCGAGGCCCACCCGATTGCCGCTCTGATGCGCCCGCAGGGCCTCCCCACCCCGCACGAGCACGCGCTGCGCGTCGTCCAACCGGCCCAAGTCGTCATAGGACTGCGAGAGAGCGGTGACCACGCCGGACACCCCTAGCGAGGACGGATATTTCTGCAACAGAATGTCGAGTGCCGCTTCCAGGTCGGGCAGGGCTTCGCGGGGAGCATCACGGCGGCGAAGGTCCCCTCGCTCGTGCAACAACCTGGCATAAAGCTCTGAGTCGCGTTCGCCTGCCGCGTCGAGAATCTGCAACGCCTCGCCAGTGCTGGCGAGGGCCTCCGCCTTCTTGCCGACTTCGCCCTGCGTCTGCGCATGATTCCATAGCGCATCGGCCAACTGCGCGGGTTGAACGGTCTTCAGCGTCCGCATGACCTCGACCCGCTTCCCATCCATCACTTCCGAGCGATCTTTCTCATCCAATTGCCAGTACATTTCGGACAGCATGGCGAGCACCTCGGCGCGAATCTCGGGCTGATCCTTCAGTTGCGCTTCGATCTGCCGGCTGCCGAGGTCGAGCAGCTCGCGTGCCGTGGTGTTTTGTGCTTGCGGACCGCTTTTTTCGGTGCTGTTCGCCTCGAAGAGACCGAGCAGGAATTGCTTGACCGCATCCGCCTTGGCCGCCTCGGCCTGGGCAATCGCCGCCTTCTGCCGCGCTTCGTGCGCCTCCCACGCCGCGACGCCGGCGCCTCCGATCACGCCGATGAACGCCACGCTGGCGAGCGCCACGGCAAGCCGGTTGCGCGCGACGAACATCCGCGCGCGATACCCGAGCGTGTCCGGGCGCGCGGAAATCGGCTCGTGCGCAAGATAGCGCTTCAAGTCCTGCGCCATCGCGTCGACCGACGCATAGCGTTGCGCCGGGTCCTTCTTCAGCGCCTTGCCGACGATGGTCTCGAGATCCCCCGACAGGTTCCTGCGAAGCCGCTCGGGTGACGTCGAACGCTGCTCGGCGATGGTCGCGGCAGCGTCACCGGCCTTCTCGACACCCTCCGAAAGACGCACGGGCTCGGTGTCGACGACGTGGCGCGCACGCTGCAGCGGCGACTCGCCATCGTTTCCATACGGTGGCCGCCCACTTAGCAATCCGTACAGGACCACGCCAAGCGAATAAACATCGGTTGCGATCGTGATCGGCGCGCCGCTCAACTGCTCCGGCGCCGCATATTCCGGCGTTAGCGCGGCGCCGGCCAGCGCGGTCAGCTGTGTGGGTGCGTCATCCTGCGTCGCGTCGAGGAGCTTGGCGACGCCGAAGTCCAGCAGCTTCGCCTGTTCGTCGTCCTGCACCAGGATGTTCGACGGCTTGAGGTCGCGGTGGACGACCAGGTTCGCATGTGCGTGCGACACCGCCGAGCACACCTGCAGGAATAGATCGATCCGCGCATCGATCGAGAGCTTGCGCTCGTCGCACCAGCGGTCGAGCCGCTCGCCAATCACGTATTCGAGGACTAGATAACGCTGTCCGGCCGCTGTGAAGCCGGCATCGAGCAAGCGGGCAATGTGGGGATGCTTCAGGCGGGCGAGAAACTGCCCCTCGCGCGCGAAGCGCTGATTCGCGCCGCTGTCCGCGACGGCGACGCGCAACATCTTGATCGCCACGTCGCCTTCGTACAGCCCGTCGTCGCGGCGGGCGAGCCAGACCTGGCCCATGCCGCCCGACCCGATCGGACGCTCCAGCTTCCAGGGTCCGAGCCGCTGCCCGCCGAGTTCGAAATTGTCGGGGCCCTGCGAGTCCCCGCGCCCGACATCGGACAGTGCGTCACGGGCGAGAAAGCGCTGGGCGTGCGCTTCCGCATCGGCACGGATCAGCGCCTGCAGCCGGCGGTGCCGATCGGGCGCCTCGTTGCGCACTCGGTCGATGAGGCTGGCCTTGTCCGCGTCGCTGCCCGCCAGCCACGTCTCGAACAACACGAGAGCCTCCCGCCATTCTCCGGTTGTCATGTCGGCGGGAGCGTCGCTCATCGCAGATCGCGCAGGTATTCGTGCAGGAAGGCGCGTGCCGTCCGCCAGTCGCGCTTGACGGTCGGCACCGAAACGCCGAGCGCATCTCCCACTTCGTCCTCGGTCATGCCGCCAAAGTAGCGCATCTCGACGACACGGTGCGCGCGCTCGCTGACCCGTTCGAGGGCGGTCAGCGCCTCGTGCAGTCGCTCGATCCCGCTCGCATCGAGGATTTCCCCCGCGATACCGGTGGTCAGCGTCACGTGTCGCTCGCCGCTGCCGCGCTTCTCGGCGCTGCGCTCGCGGACATAGTCGATCACGACGCTGCGCATGACCTTGGAGGCGTAGGCAAAGAACACCCGGCGCTCCGCGAACATCGCGCCACCGCGCGCCTTGAAGCGCAGATAGGCGTCGTGAACCAGCGCCGGAGCATCCAGCGAGACCGTGCCCGCGCGAGACAGATGAGCGCGGGCAAGGCGTTTCAACTCCGGATAGAGCGCGGCATAGAGACGGTCCGCCGCTGCGCCGTCGCCCGATGACGCCTGCCTCAGCAATCCGGTCACGTCATCGATCAAGCGCGGCCTCCGGAGGGACTACCGCGGATCCGGCCCTTTCCCGTCAGCCGGCGTACGTGGATCGCGATTATTCTACGCGGTGCCCGGACTCAATCCTGGTCAAAGGCGTGAGTCGAAATTGCGCTAGATCCCGAGGCGCTGCCAGATCGTCGTCGTCAGCGAGGCGAGATTCAGCGTGTAGAAATGCAACCCCGGCGCCCCGCGTGACAGGAGCCCGTCGCAGAGCTCGGTCACCACATCGAGCCCGAACGCCCGGATCGACGCGACGTCGTCGCCGTAGCTTTCGAGGCGCTTTCTGAGCCAGCGCGGAATTTCCGCGCCGCAGGCGTCGGAGAACCGCGCGAGCTTCGCGAAGCTCCCGATCGGCATGATGCCCGGAACGATCGGCACGTCGATCCCCGCGCCGCGCGCCGCGTCGACGAAGTGCCAGTAAGCGTCGGCGTTGAAGAAATACTGGGTGATCGCCGAATCGGCGCCGGCGTCGATCTTGCGCTTGAACGCCGCGAGGTCCTCCTGCGCGCTGCGCGCCTGCGGGTGATACTCGGGGTAGGCGGCGACGTCGACGTGAAACCAGTCGCTCGTTTCCTGCCGGATGAACGCGACGAGCTCGCTTGCGTAGCGGAACTCGCCCGCTTCGCCGGCGCCCGATGGCAGGTCGCCGCGCAGCGCGACCAGATGCCGAATGCCGTGGCTCCGGTATTGCGCGAGGACCTCGCGGAGCGACTCGCGCGTGCCGCCGATGCAGGATAGATGGGGGACGCCTTCCAGGTTGTCCGCGCGGAATTCGAGCACCGTCGCAAGCGTCCCTTCGCGTGTCGACCCGCCAGCACCGAAGGTGACCGAGCAGAACGCGGGCTTCAACTGCGCGAGCTGCCGGCGCGTGGCGCGCAACTTTTCGACGCCTTCCGGCGTACGCGGCGGGAAGAACTCCAGGCTGCAGACACGTTTGGATTCGCCTGCCATGCGACTTCGGGGTCAGCGCGACGAGGGCAATTGCTTGAGAAATGCGGCGGCGGCCGCGGCGACCCGGGCGTCGAATGTCGCAATCGGCACGCGCAGCCGCCCGGCGACCCACAGATACGCCGCATCGTAAGCAGTCAATCCGAATTCCTCGCCGATGCGGACGGCTGACACCGGTTCGACATCCCACCGTTCGATGTCGAGTGTGACGTAAGCGCCCAGCGCGCGCGCAGCCTCGTCCGCGGATATGGCCTTGCCACGAATCTTGTTCAAAGCGACGTTGGCGAGCTCATAGTCGATCAATGCCGGCGCGCAAAGCGTGCGCCCGCGCATCTGGGCCAGGGCCTCGTCGCGCCCCGGCTCCGCAAAAATCGTTGCCGCGAGGAGGCTCGCATCGACGACGAGCCGCGGTCGCTCGGCCCAGGCTCCCGCCGGTTCCGCAACGAAGAGTGTTGCCACCGTCAACTCGGCTCGCCGCTGCGCAGCGAACGCCGGGCCCCGCCGCCGTAGCGGCCCTCGCGCATTTCGCGAATGATATCGGCCGACGATGGACCGCGCGCCCGCGCGCGCGGGAATACCGTGCGCAGCTCTGCCGCGATTTCCTCGATCGGACGGTTCCCCTGGGCACGTCGGCCTGCAATGTCGGCGGCCTCGTCCGGGCGACGCGGAGTGGGAGCGCGCGTGGCATCGGGTTGCGCCACGGCCGTTTCTATAATCACCATCAGTTCGCGTTGGAGCGAGCGGCGATTGCCTGCAGCCCGCGCCCGCAGCCGCTCGGCGAGCGCTTCGGGAACGCCCTTGATCGAAAGATTCACCGGCATTGCTGCCTCCATAATGGCGCCATCGGCTCCATTTTAGAACCACCGGCCGATTCACGTCAAAACCTCTAATCCAATTTCCTGGAGAGCAGCAGCGACGAGAGCGCCCACGAGATCAGGCTGTAGACGATGGCGCCGAATACCCCGGACCAGAAGCCGCCGACGTGGAAACCCTGGATGAACGAGCCGACCCACCAGAAGAGGAGCCCGTTGATGACGAAGATGAAGAGACCGAGCGTCAGCAGCGTGACCGGCAGCGTCAAGAGCACGAGCAACGGGCGGATCAGCGTGTTGATGAGACCCAGCACCAGCGCCGCGATCAGCGCGGTGACGAACGAGTCGACGGTCACCCATGGAAACACGTATTGCAGCAGGAACAGCGCTGCCGCGTTGATGAGCCAGACGAGCAGTAGCCGCATGATGTCTCCTTTGCGGTTGTCGATCAGCGCGCGCCGCCCGCGCACCAGGGCTTCACGGCGGCATAGAGCGTCGCGTTGACCGGAGCGGACATCCCCGAATCCTTCGCCATTCGCGCGACGGCGCCGGACAGCCAGGGCGCCTCGAGCCGGTTGCCGGCGTCGAGATCGTGCGCCATCGACGCCTTCATCTCCGCGGGGAGGCTGTCGCCAAAGCGCATCTGCTCGGCGACGAGATCGTCGGGAAGCGCAATCCCGCGCGCGCGACCGAGCTCCCAGGTCTCGCGCATCGCCGCCTCGAACGTCGCGCGCATGTCGGCGTCGGCGCGAATCGCGCCGATCGGCTGCCGCGTGACGCTGGTCACTCCCGACAACGCGACCAGGAACACGAATTTCGTCCACAATGCCCTGCGGATGTCGGCGGCGATCTCGGCGTTGATGCCAGCGGCCTTGCACGCGACCTGCAGCGCTTCCGCCGCCGCCTGCTGCGCGGGGGCCATCGGCCCGAACACGAGCCGCGCCATCGTGCCGGTATGCGCGATGACGCCGGGCGCGGCAATCTTCGCGGCGATGTAGGCGACGCCGCCCATCACCTGTCCCGGCCCGACGACCGCGCCGATCCGCTCGATGCTCTCGACGCCGTTCTGGAACGGGATCACGACGCCGCCCGCGGCGAGCATCGGCTTGATCGCCATTGCGGCAGACTCCGTGTCCCACAGCTTCACCGCGAACAGCACGATGTCGAACCAGCCCTGCGTCGCCGGATCGTCGGTCACCGTCGGCTTCTCAAGCTGGATGTCGCCGAGCGCGCTCGTGATGCGGAGCCCGCGCTCGCGCATCGCCGCGAGATGACGGCCACGCGCGACGAACGCCACGTCATAACCGGCTTGTGCGAGCCGCGCGCCGAAATAGCCGCCGACTCCACCCGCGCCCATTACTGCGATACGCATTCGCTCAACCTCTCACCACGGCCCTCTCCCCGCAAGCGGGGCGAGGGAGAGAAAACCGGCGGGCGCGGTAGCTGCGACGGACGCACGTCGCAACGCGAGTCGCTCGGTTTTTCGTACCAAAGGCCGCACCGTCCGACGAGGTAACCGGCGCGCTCCGCAATTGTGCGCGCCGGTTGAGCGAGCCGGATGGGCGGCAAATCTCCAAAGAGTGAAACCCTCAATACCGATAACTCTCGGGCTTGAACGGTCCCTCGACATTCACACCGATGTAGCGGGCTTGCTTGTCGGTGAGGGGCGTCAGCATCGCGCCCAGCTTGGAGAGCTGCAGCCGGGCGACTTTCTCGTCCAGATGCTTGGGCAACACGTAGACGCCGACCGGATACCGGCTGGCGCCGGAGCGCGCGTCGGTCCACAGCTCGATCTGCGCCATAACCTGATTCGCGAACGACGAGCTCATCACGTACGACGGGTGTCCCGTTCCGCAGCCCAGGTTGACGAGCCTTCCTTCGGCCAGCAGGATGATCCGCTTGCCGTCGGGGAAGATCACGTGGTCGACCTGTGGCTTGATGTTCTCCCATTTGTGCGTCTTGAGCGCGGCGACGTCGATCTCGTTGTCGAAGTGGCCGATGTTGCACACGATGGCGTTGTTCTTCATCCGCTTCATGTGCTCGTGCGTGATCACGTCGATGTTGCCGGTCGCGGTGACGAAGATGTCGCCCTTGTCGCACGCGTAGTCCATCGTGACGACGCGAAAGCCTTCCATCGCCGCCTGCAGCGCGCAGATCGGATCGATCTCGGTGATCCAGACCTGCGCCGACAGTGCGCGCAACGCCTGTGCCGAGCCTTTGCCAACGTCGCCGTAGCCGTTGACGACGGCGACCTTGCCCGCGACCATCACGTCGGTCGCGCGCTTGATGCCGTCGACCAGCGACTCGCGGCAGCCGTAGAGATTGTCGAACTTCGACTTGGTGACCGAATCGTTGACATTGATCGCGGGGAAGCCGAGCCGGCCTTCCTTGTGCATCTGGTAGAGGCGCTTCACGCCGGTCGTCGTCTCCTCGGTGACGCCCTTGATGTTGCCCTTGATGCGCGAGTAGAACTGCGGGTCGCTCGCAAGGCGCTTGGCGATCGCCGCGAAAAGCCAGAACTCCTCCTCGTTGCCCGGATGCGCGACGACCGAGCGGTCGGCTTCGGCCTGCGCGCCAAGATGAACGAGCAGCGTCGCGTCGCCGCCGTCGTCGAGGATCATGTTGGGCGTGCTGATCGGGCCGCCCGCCGGACTCCACTCGAAAATCCGGTGCGTGTACTCCCAGTACTCGGCCAGCGTCTCGCCCTTGTACGCGAACACCGGCGTGCCGCGCGCGGCGATCGCGGCAGCGGCGTGGTCCTGCGTCGAATAGATGTTGCACGACGCCCAGCGGACCTCGGCGCCAAGCGCCTGCAGCGTCTCGATCAGCACCGCCGTCTGGATCGTCATGTGCAGCGAGCCGGCGATGCGGGCGCCGCGCAGCGGCTGCTCCGGCGCGAATTCCTCGCGAATCGCCATCAGGCCGGGCATCTCGGTCTCGGCGATCGCGATTTCCTTGCGGCCCCAATCGGCGAGTGCCAGGTCCGCGACTCTGAAATCGGTGAAGTTGCGGGTATCGGTCACAGCGTTCATCGGTCACTCCATCGTTGGTGACCGCGCTGGGGAAGGCGGGAGACCCGCTCGTCACCCCGTGCGCGGGCACGGTTCAACGAGCGCGGTTGCGGTTGGACGACCCCGAGCCTGGCAGCAGACTGTAATCGAGGCCCGCCGTTGCAACGCTCCTCGGGAGCCGGTGATTCTACCCAAAAACGGACGCTTGTGCAGCGCCCGGCCGACGCCCCGGGTTTGCCGGCGAAGGCGGGATCTCGCCGTCCGGCGCGCCGCCATTGCCATTGTCCTTACAGATGGTTACAACTGTGGTGCAACGAACCCGGCCAAAAAAGGACAATCCAACCGTCTGCCCGGCCTTCTCGACAAGAACAATGACGCCCAACGACTCCCCCGCTCCGGACACCGCCGCGACCGCCGCCGCTTCGTCCCCGAGCAGTGCGCCTCGCCGAGGGCGCTGGCCCTGGATCGCGGCAGTGCTCGCATTGGCGCTGATGGCGGCCGGGGCGTGGTACTGGTGGCCGACCGGGGCAAGCCAGCCGGCGCAGGGCGCTCGCGGCCGTCCCGACCAGGCAGGACGCCCGTTGCCGGTCGTCGCCGCCGCGGCGAAAACGGGCAGCATCGAGATCTACCTGAACGGTCTCGGCACCGTCACGCCGCGCAACATCGTCGTCGTGCGGAGTCGGGTCGACGGCCAGCTCGTGCGCGTCGCGTTTCGCGAGGGCGATACCGTGAAGGCGGGCGACCTGCTGGCCGAAATCGATCCGCGGCCGTTCCAGGTGCAGCTCACGCAGGCGCAGGGGCAGATGGCGAAGGACCAGGCGCTCCTCGCAAACGCAAAGACCGACCTCGAGCGCTATCGCACGTTGCTTGCGCAGGATTCGATCTCCAAGCAGCAGGTCGACACGCAGGAATCGCTCGTGCGCCAGTATCAGGGCTCGATCGAGGCGGATCAGGGGCAGATCGACAACGCGAAGCTGCAGCTTACCTACAGCCGCATCACGGCGCCGATCAGCGGGCGCGTGGGCCTGCGCCAGATCGATCCCGGCAACATGATCCATGCATCAGACCAAAACGGCCTCGTGGTGATCACGCAGCTCACGCCGATTACCGTCGTGTTCACGCTGCCCGAAGACAGTGTGCCGCGGGTGATGAAGCGCCTCGCTGCCGGCGAGGTGCTTCCCGTCGAGGCGTTCGACCGCGACGGCAAGGTGAAGCTCGCGACCGGCAAGCTCGTCACGATCGACAATCAGATCGACACGGCGACCGGCACCGTCAAGCTCAAGGCCGAGTTTCCGAACACCGATAACGCGCTCTTTCCCAACCAGTTCGTCAACGCGCGGATGGGCATCGAAACACGGGCGGACGCGACGCTGGTCCCGACGGCCGCGATCCAGCGCGGCGCGCCGGGGACCTTCGTCTTCGTCGTCAACGCCGATCGCTCGGTCAGCGTCCGGCCGGTCAAGCTCGGACCGGCGCAGGGTGAAGTGACGGCGATCGACAGCGGCGTCGCCGCCGGCGACATGGTCGTCGTCGACGGCGCCGACAAGCTGCGCGAAGGCGCCAAGGTCGAGCTCGTCACGCGCGATGCGCAGGCGGGCGGCGCTCCCGGCACCGCGCCGCGCGCCAAGGGTTCCGCCAGCGGGCGTGCGCCAGGTGACGGTCAGCCGCGCCGAAGCAAGGGCGGCGCGGAGCCATAGCGCTGCCGCACGCGAACCGACGCGTACGTGAATCCGTCGCGACAATTCATCCTGCGGCCAGTGGCGACCTCGCTGCTGATGGTCGCGATCCTGCTGGCCGGCATCCTCGCTTATCGGGTGCTTCCGCTCTCCGCATTGCCGCAGGTCGACTATCCGACGATCCAGGTGGTCACGCTCTACCCCGGCGCCAGCCCGGACGTCGTGACGTCGTCGATCACGGCGCCGCTCGAGCGCCAGTTCGGCCAGATGCCGGGATTGAACCAGATGTCGTCGACGAGCTCGGGCGGCGCGTCGGTCATCACGCTGCAATTCAGCCTCAACCTGTCGCTCGATATCGCCGAACAGGAAGTGCAGGCGGCGATCAACGCATCCGGCACGTTCCTGCCGGCCGACCTGCCGGCGCCGCCGATCTACAACAAGGTGAACCCGGCCGATTCGCCGATCGTGACGCTCGCGCTCGTCTCGCGCACGTTGCCGTTGCCGAAGATCGAGGACATCGCCGACACGCGGCTCGCGACCAAGCTGTCGCAACTGCCCGGCGTGGGTCTCGTCAGCATCAGCGGTGGCCAGCGCCCCGCGGTGCGGATCCAGGTCAATCCGAAGGCGCTCGCCGCGTACGGCCTCGGGCTCGAAGACGTGCGCACGGCGATCGTCAATGCCAACACGAACCAGGCGAAGGGAAGCTTCGACGGGCCCACGCGCGCCTCGACGATCGACGCCAACGATCAGCTCAAGTCGGCCGACGAATACCGCAGCATGATCGTCACCTACCGCAACAACTCGCCGGTGCGCCTGTCCGACGTCGCCGACGTGATCGACGGCTCGGAGAACGCGCGGCTCGCGGCGTGGGCGAACCAAGCGGCCGCCGTCATCGTCAACATCCAGCGGCAGCCGGGCGCCAACGTGATCGAGGTCGTCGACCGGATCAAGCAGGTGCTGCCGCAGATGCAGGCGTCGCTGCCGGCCGCCGTCGATCTGACGATGCTGACCGACCGCACGGTGACGATCCGCGCTTCGGTCGCGGACGTCGAATTCGAGCTGATGTTGGCCGTCGTGCTGGTCGTGATGGTGATCTTCGTCTTCCTGCGCAACCTCGCAGCGACGGTGATCCCGAGCGTCGCGGTGCCGCTGTCGCTCGTCGGCACCTTCGGCGTGATGTATCTCGCCGGCTTCTCGATCAACAACCTGACGCTGATGGCGCTGACGATCGCCACGGGTTTCGTCGTCGACGACGCGATCGTGATGATCGAGAACATCGCCCGCTACATCGAGGCCGGCGAACCGCCGCTGCAGGCCGCGTTGAAGGGCGCGGAGCAAATCGGATTCACGATCATCTCGCTCACGTTTTCGCTGATCGCCGTGCTGATCCCGCTCCTGTTCATGGCCGATGTCGTCGGCCGGCTCTTCCGCGAGTTCGCGATCACGCTCGCCGTCGCGATCCTGATCTCGGCCGTCGTCTCGCTGACGCTGACGCCGATGATGTGTGCAAAGCTGCTGCGCCACACGCCGCCGGAAGAGCAGGGGCGCTTCTATCGCAGGAGCGGCGAGCTCTTCGAGCGCGTGATCGGCCAGTATGGTCGCGCGCTCGATTGGGTGCTCGACCGGCAGGGCGCCACGCTCATCGTGGCGATCGCCACGCTGGTGCTGACCGTGCTGCTCTACATCGTCATCCCCAAGGGCTTCTTCCCGGTGCAGGACACGGGGGCGATCCAGGGCATTTCCGAAGCCCCGCCGACGGTCTCGTTCGCCGCGATGGCCGAACGGCAGCAGGCGCTGGCGCAGGTCGTGCTGCGCGATCCCGCCGTCCTGAGCCTGTCGTCGTTCATCGGCGTCGACGGCGTCAACACGACGCTGAACAGCGGCCGCATGCTGATCAACCTCAAGCCGCTGTCGGAGCGCGACGCGAGCGCTGTCGAAGTGATCCGCCGGCTGCAGACGGCGCTCGCCGACGTGCCTGGCATCACCCTCTACATGCAGCCCGTGCAGGACCTGACGATCGAGGATCGGGTGAGCCGCACACAATACCAGTTCACCGTAGAAGACGCGAATGGCGAAGAACTCTCGGCATGGGTGCCGAAGCTCGTCGAGCGGCTCCGCCAGCTGCCGCAGCTCGCCGACGTCGCGAGCGACCTGCAGGAAGGCGGCCTGCAGGCGTACGTCGACATCGACCGCGCGACGGCAAGCCGGCTCGGCATCACGCCGGCGGCAATCGACAATGCGCTGTACAGCGCGTTCGGGCAGCGGCTCGTGTCGACGATCTTCACGCAGACCAACCAATATCGTGTGGTGCTCGAAGTGAAACCCGAGTTTCAGCGCGGTCCGGCGGCATTGGATGAAATCTACGTGTCGGCGCCGGCGGCCGGCGCTCAAGCCGCGACGAGCGCGGCAGCCTCGCCGATACCGGGTGTGACCGCGTCCGCGACGGCCACCGCAGCTGCCGCGAGCGGCCCGGCATCGCAGCAGGTTCCGCTGTCGTCGATCGCGCGCGTGGTCGAGGGGCCGGCCCAGCTCGCAGTCAATCACATCGGCCAGTTTCCGGCGGCGACGGTGTCGTTCAACCTTTCGCGCGGTGCTTCGCTCGGCGACGCGGTGCACGCGATCGAATCCGTCGAGCAGGAGCTCGGCATGCCCGCGTCGGTGCAGCTCCGCTTCCAGGGCGCGGCGCTCGCGTTCCGCGCGTCGCTCGCGAACGAAGTTTGGCTGATCCTCGCTGCGATCGTCACGATGTACATCGTGCTGGGCGTCCTCTACGAGAGCTACATCCATCCGGTGACGATCCTCTCCACGCTGCCCTCGGCCGGCGTGGGCGCGCTGCTCGCGCTGATGTTGGCCGGCCAGGATCTTTCGATCATTGCGATCATCGGCATCATCCTGCTGATCGGCATCGTCAAGAAGAACGCGATCATGATGATCGACTTCGCGCTCGACGCCGAGCGCAAGGAAGGGATGGCGCCGCGCGAGGCGATCCGCCGTGCCTGTCTGCTGCGCTTCCGGCCGATCCTGATGACGACGATGTCGGCGCTGCTCGCCGCGCTGCCGCTGATGTTCGGCTGGGGCATGGGTGCCGAGTTGCGGCATCCGCTCGGGATCACGATGGTCGGCGGACTGATCGTGAGCCAGATGCTGACGCTGTTCACGACGCCGGTGATCTATCTCGCCTTCGATCGTCTCGCCAGGCGCGTTGAAGCGAGGCGCGGGCGGCGCGGCCCGACTCCACAGGCCGCGGAATGAACTTTTCGCAGCCGTTCATCGACCGCCCGGTCGCGACGACGCTGCTGACGCTCGGCGTCGCGCTCGCCGGCGTGCTCGCGTTCCGGCTGCTGCCCGTGTCACCGCTGCCGCAGGTCGACTTTCCGACGATCTCCGTGCAGGCCAACCTGCCCGGCGCGAGTCCCGAGACGATGGCGGCGACAGTCGCCACGCCGCTCGAACGCGCGCTAGGACGCATCGCCGGCGTCACCGAGCTGACGTCGCAATCGTCGCTCGGCTCGACGCGGATCGTCCTGCAGTTCGATCTCGATCGCGACATCGACGGCGCGGCCCGCGACGTGCAGGCGGCGATCAACGCGGCGCGCGCACTGCTGCCGTCGGGCCTGCCCAGCAATCCGACGTATCGAAAGGTGAACCCCGCCGATGCGCCGATCATGATCCTCGCGCTTACCTCGGACACGATGACGCAAGGTCAGATGTACGACGCCGCCTCGTCGATCATCGCACAGAAGCTCTCGCAAATCGAAGGTGTGGGCGAGGTAAGGGTCGGCGGCAGCGCACTGCCGGCGGTGCGCGTCGAGTTGAATCCGCAGACGCTCAACAAGTACGGAATCGGGCTCGAGGACGTGCGCTTGGCGCTCGCCGCGGCGAACGCGAACCGGCCGAAAGGCTCGCTCGAGGAGGGCGACCGGCACTGGCAGATCTACGCAAACGATCAGGCGAAGACGGCCGCCGAGTACCTGCCGCTCGTCATCGCCTATCGCAATGGCGCCGCGGTGCGGCTCTCTGACGTCGCGGAGGTCGTCGACTCGGTGCAGGACCTGCGCAATGCCGGTTCCGCCAACGGCAAGCGCTCGGTCCTCGTCGTCATCAACCGCCAGCCCAACGCGAACATCATCGAGACCGTCGATCGCGTGACCGCGCTGCTGCCGTCGCTCCGCGCGTCGATCCCGAGTGCGATCAACCTCGACCTGATGATGGAGCGGACGACGACGATCCGCGCATCGCTCCGCGACGTCGAGCGCACGTTGCTGATTTCGGTGACGCTCGTCATCCTCGTCGTGTTCGTGTTCCTGCGCAACTGGCGCGCCACGCTGATCCCCACGATGGCGGTTCCGGTGTCGCTGATCGCGACCTTCGGCGTGATGTATCTCGCGGGCTACAGCCTCGACAACCTGTCGCTGATGGCGCTCATCATCGCCACCGGCTTCGTCGTCGACGACGCGATCGTCGTCCTCGAAAATGTCTCGCGCCATCTCGAGGCCGGCATGGCCCCCCGCGAAGCGGCGCTCCAGGGTGCGCGCGAAGTCGGCTTCACCGTGCTGTCGATGTCGCTGTCGCTGATCGCGGTGTTCATTCCGATCCTGCTGATGGGTGGCATCATCGGCCGCTATTTTCGCGAGTTCGCCGTCGTGCTCTCGACGGCGATCCTCGTCTCGCTGGTCCTGTCGCTCACGACCACGCCGATGATGTGCTCGCGGCTCTTGCGGCCCGAGCGGGAAACCGGGCACGGCCGCCTCTACGCCCTTAGCGAGCGCGGGTTCGCCGCGGTGCGCGATGGGTACGGCAGGAGCCTCGCATGGATGCTCGATCACGGCGTGCTGACGATGCTCGTGCTGTTCGCGACGGTGTGCCTCAACGTCTACCTGTACGTGATCGTCCCCAAGGGATTCTTCCCGCAGCAGGACACCGGCCGGCTGGTCGGGTTCATCCAGGCCGACCAGAGCATCTCGTTCCAGGCAATGCAGAAGAAGCTCGCCGACTTCATCGAGATCGTCCGCGGCGATCCCGCGGTGGAGAACGTCGTCGGCTTTACCGGCGGCCAGCAGCGCAACACCGGGTCGATGTTCGTCGGCCTGAAGCCGCTCGCGGAGCGCAAGGCGAGCGTCGATCAGGTGATCGCGCGGCTTCGCGTCAAGCTCGCGCAGGAGCCCGGCGCCAACCTGTTCCTGAATCCCGTGCAGGACATTCGCGTCGGCGGACGGCAGGCGAACGCGCAGTACCAGTACACGCTGCAGGCCGACGATCTCGCCGATCTGCGCACGTGGGAGCCGCGGGTCCGGCAGGCGCTCTCTGCGCTTCCCGAGCTCACCGACGTCAACACCGACCAGCAGGACAAGGGGCTGCAGACGTCGATCGTCATCGATCGCGACACGGCGACGCGCCTCGGCGTGACGCCGCGCCAGATCGATGCGACGCTGAACGACGCGTTCGGGCAGCGCCAGGTGTCGACGATCTACGCACCGCTGAACCAGTATCACGTGGTCATGGAGGCCGCGCCCCAGTACTGGCAGTCGCCGGAGACGCTCGACAACGTCTACGTGAGTGCGGCGAGGGGCGCGCAAGTACCGCTGTCGATGTTCGCCCGCTACGCGCCGACCAACACGCCGCTCGGAGTCAACCACCAGTCGCAGTTCGTCGCCTCGACGATTTCGTTCAACCTGCCCGTCGGTGTCTCGTTGTCGCAGGCGACGCGCGCGATCGATGCCGCGCTGCTGGAAATCGGGGTACCCAACACGATTCGCGGCAGCTTCCAGGGCACGGCGCGCGCATTCCAGGCCTCGCTCTCGAGCCAGCCGTGGCTGATCCTGGCCGCGCTCATCGCGGTCTACATCGTGCTGGGCGTCCTCTACGAAAGCTACGTCCACCCCGTGACGATTCTCTCGACGCTACCATCGGCGGGCGTCGGCGCGCTGCTCGCGCTGCTCGCCTTCCGCAGCGAGTTCACGATCATCGCGCTGATCGGCGTGATCCTCCTGATCGGCATCGTCAAGAAGAACGCGATCATGATGATCGACTTCGCGCTCGCGACCGAGCGCAGCCACGGGATCGCGCCGCGCGACGCGATCTACGAGGCGTGCCTGCTGCGCTTTCGCCCGATCATGATGACGACGATGGCGGCGCTCTTCGGCGCGCTGCCGCTCGCGCTCGGCGCCGGCGAGGGCGCCGAGATGCGGCGCCCGCTCGGCATCGCGATCGTCGGCGGTCTGATCCTCTCGCAGCTCCTCACGCTGTACACGACACCGGTCGCGTACATCTATCTCGACCGGTTCAGGCTCTGGTGCCGGCAGCGATGGGGCCGGCCTGCCGGTGCGGCGAACCTGATGCCGCGAGGCGCGGACTAAGCGTCAGGGTTCCACCCCATGGCCAGGTACCGATTAAGTCTCGTCGCCGCCACCGCGCTCGCGCTTGCCGCCTGCACGGTGGGGCCCGATTACGTGCGGCCCGCCGCTCCGGCGCCCGCTGCATTCAAAGAGGCCGAAGGCTGGAAGCCGGCGCAGCCCAAGGACGAAGCGCCGCGGGGCCACTGGTGGAGCGTGTTCGGCGATCCGGCGTTGGATGACCTCGAGGCGCAAGTCGACATCTCGAACCAGAACGTCAAGCTCGCCGAGGCCCGCGTGCACCAGGCACGCGCTTTGACGCAACAGGCACGCGCAGCCTATTTCCCGACCGTCGATGCGTCGGCTTCGGCAACGCGCGCGGGCGGTCGGGGCGGTAGTTCAACGGCAAGCGGAACCAGCGTGAGCGGCGGAACGGTGAGCAATTTTTACAATCTGGCGCTCGACGCCAACTGGGAGCTCGACCTCTGGGGCCGCGTGCGGCGCAACGTCGAGTCGAACGAAGCGAGCGCGCAGGCGAGCATCGCCGACCTCGAAGCGGCGAAGCTCTCGGCGCAGGCCGACCTCGCGCAGGACTACCTGCTGCTGCGCGTTCAGGACGCACAGATCGACCTGCTCGCGACGACGGCAGCGGCCTATGAGAAGTCGCTGCAATTGACCAGAAACCAGTACGCCGCGGGCGTCGTCGGCAGGAGCGACGTCGTCCAGGCGGAAACCCAGTACAAGGCAACGCAGGCGCAGGTGCTCGACGCTCGCATCGTGCGCGCGCAGCTCGAACACGCGATCGCCATCCTGATCGGCAAGCCACCGGCCGAATTCTCGATCGCCGTGGTGCCGATCGACCACGCGTTTCCCGACATTCCGGTCGGCATGCCGTCGGAGTTGCTGGAGCGACGCCCCGACATCGCCGCCGCCGAACGGCGAATCGCTGCGGCGAACGCGCAGATCGGCGTCGCGCAGGCGGCGTTCTTCCCGACGCTCACGCTCTCGGCGACGGGCGGCTTTGCGGCGTCGAGCTTCGCGAATTGGTTGACGGCACCCGCCCGTTACTGGTCGCTCGGGCCCGCGTTGCTCGCGCAAACGGTCTTCGACGCCGGATTGCGCAGCGCGCAAAAGGAGCAGGCCATCGCAATCTACGACCAGACCGTCGCCGCCTATCGCGAAACGGTGCTCACCGGCTTTCAGGAAGTCGAGGACGACCTCGTGGCGCTGCGGGTGCTTGGAGAGGAAGCCGGCGTGCAGGACGACGCGGTCAAGGCAGCGCGCGAAGCGGTGACGATCGTCAACAATCAGTACCGCGCCGGCACCGTCAACTACATCGCCGTCGTCGTGATCCAGGCGGGCGCACTCAACAACGAGCGCACGGCGCTCGGCATCCGCGGTCGGCGCCTCGCGGCGAGCGTCGCGCTGATCAAGGCGCTCGGCGGCGGCTGGAACGCGACGGCGCTCGCGCAGCAATAGCCGGCCTTCGCGTCACCGCTGCGGGATATCGGCAGCGGGCGCTCGCCCGCCTCGTTCATTCGCCTGCGCGAGCAACGCGGCGGTCAGCGTCGACTCGCGCTTGTAGAAGCCCTCGGTGTGAAACGTCTCGGGGAGCTCGTAGAGCTCGTAGTCGAGGTGATGGCAGACCTCGTGAATGAGCGTCCGCAGGAACGTCTTGAAGGCGACGACGTTGCGGCGCGCCGCGGTCCGCATCCAGACGGTGATGCGCGCCGGCGTGCGTCCTTCCTCGGGTTCGTAGAGACCGTGCAGCTCGCCGTAGTCGTCGGCGGGGCGCTGCGCGAGCACGCGCACGCGGATCGGCGGGACGCGGTACCCGGTGACCAGCAGATCGACGAGATCCTGGCAGGCGCGCAGCACCAGGGCGCGGTCGTCGGCGACGAGCCCGTCGCGGATCCCCGCCACGCACGGGCCCGCGTTGACCCCGGCGGGCAGCGCCAGCGTTTCGATCGCATCGCTCTTGCGGTAGATCCGCTGCCGGGCCGGCGAGAGCTTGGCGTAATACGCGAAGGGCATCGAGAGCGAGCCCGGCGGGCGGCCGGGGGAGAGTCATCGAGAGACCAAAAGCAAAGGGCCGCTGCGCGGCCCCGTGCATTCTATCGGCGCGGAATGCGCCGCGGCGAAGGACGCTATGCCTTCTTGATTTTCTCGAGCATCTTGAATATGCCCTTCTGCGAGCCCACAAAAAGACGCTTGTAGGCTTTGCCGAGGCAGCGGCGCTCGAGGGTGTTGCGGCGGGTGCGGGAACGTTCGGCCATGGCATCACCTCCCTTCGTATACTCGATCATCGGGGCTCGCGCCGCAGTAGCGGCACGGCGAAAGCGTTATTGTATCCGGACGCGCGGACCGAGGGAAGCGCGGCGCGCGCCGGACCGGGCCTAGTCGCGGCGGCGATGCATGAGGCGCGCGCGAAACCGCTCGAAGCCGGGATCGCGATCGGTATAGCGCGCGGCGATCGCGGCCCGCGTCCGCGCGCGCTCGATGTCGATGAAGTTGCGCAACGCGTCGCGCTGATACGTCTCCAGATTACGGTCGCCCGCGAGCAGGATTTCGGCGACGAACGCCGCGTCGACGTCGTCGACGCCGGCGAGAAAGAGTCGCGCGGTGTCGGGCACGTGGATGAAAAGCTCGGCCAGCGCATTGTCGGCGGCCGGCGAGCCGATGACGACCGCCTCGGGCCAGCGCATCGGTGCGCCGTCGACAGGCGCCCACGCGGCGCCGATGAAGTGGTCGGGGGTGCGGACGACTGCGCCGCCTTCATCGTGTTCCCCGGCCGGGATCGCCCGTACGACGATTCCCGTCCAGCAGCCAAGCTCCCAGCGCGAGGCGAGCCGCCGGGCGAAACGGTTGAGGCGGGCTTGCGCCACGGTAACCCGGGGCAGATGACGTCAGAGGCCCGCGGCGGCCTTGAGCGTTTCCACCTTATCGGTCGCTTCCCACGTGAACTCCGGCTCGTCGCGTCCGAAGTGCCCGTACGCTGCGGTCTTCAGATAGATCGGCCGCAGCAGATCGAGCATCTGGATGATGCCCTTCGGCCGCAAATCGAAATGCGCGTTGACGAGCGCGGCGATCTTTTGGTCGGAAATGCGGCCGGTGCCCTCGGTGTACACGGTGACGTTGATCGGATGCGCGACGCCGATCGCATACGAGAGCTGCACCTGACACTGCCGAGCGATGCCGGCGGCGACGATGTTCTTCGCAACGTAGCGTGCCGCATAGGCCGCGGAGCGGTCGACCTTCGACGGATCCTTGCCCGAGAACGCGCCGCCGCCGTGCGGGGCCGCGCCACCGTACGTGTCGACGATGATCTTGCGCCCGGTCAACCCCGCATCGCCATGCGGGCCGCCGATTTCAAAGCGGCCGGTCGGATTGACGAGATACTTGGTGCCGTCGAGCATCGAGGCCGGCAACACCGGCTTGATGATTTCATCGATCACGGCCTCGGCGAGCGCCGCCTGCCGTTCGTTCATGCTGGGATCGTGTTGTGTGGACAGCACGACCGTATCGATTGCCACCGGCTTGCCTTCGGCGTAGCGCACGGTGACCTGCGACTTGGCGTCGGGACGCAGCCACGGCAGGCGCCCGTCCTTGCGCACTTCGCTTTGCCGCTGCACGAGCCGGTGCGCGTAGTAGATCGGAAACGGCATCAGCGCCGGCGTCTCGTCGCATGCGTAACCGAACATCAGACCCTGGTCGCCCGCGCCCTGGTTCAGATATTCGTCCGACGCATGATCGACGCCGCGCGCGATGTCGGGCGACTGGCGGCCGTAGCAGACCATCACCGCGCAACCGTCGGCGTCGAAGCGCAATTCGGGGTCGTTGTAGCCGATCCGGCGGATCGTGTCGCGGGCGATGCGCGCGAAATCGTGCTTGTGGGCGGTCGTGATCTCGCCGCTCATCACGACGAGGCCGGTCGACACCAGCGTTTCGGCGGCGACGCGGCCGGTCGGGTCTTGCTCTAGAATCGCGTCGAGAACGGCGTCGGAGATCTGATCCGCGACCTTGTCCGGATGACCCTCCGATACCGATTCCGACGTGAACAGGAAATCGCTCATTGCCGCTCCTTGCCGCCTCGACGCGTATGTCCGCGCCCAAGGGAACGCGCCGTCGAACGACGCCGCGCAAAAGCTTGAATTCTAGCAGATTTCTCTCTCCATTCCGGATGGGTTCGACCCTTTCAGCCGTGGGGTCGGGCGCGGGCGTCGGCGTGCGCCGCGAGGAGTGATGATCACTTCGACAAGCGCACGGCCGAGCCGATGAGCACATCGATCGTCGCGCCGACGCCCGCTGAAATCGCCCGTGCCGCGGATCGGTTGCGTGCGGGCGAGCTCGTCGCGTTTCCCACCGAGACGGTCTACGGGCTCGGCGCCGACGCGAATCAGGCGATCGCAGTGCGCAAGATCTTCGCCGCCAAAGGTCGCCCCGCCGATCATCCGCTCATCGTTCACCTGCCCGACACCGCGCACGTCGAGCATTGGGCGCGCGCGTTTCCCGACGGCGCCAGACGCCTCGCCGCCGCGTTCTGGCCCGGCCCGCTGACGCTCGTGCTGCCGCGTGCTCCGCAAGCGTCCGACATCGTCACCGGCGGCCAGGACAGCGTCGGCCTGCGCGTCCCGTCGCATCCGGTCGCGCGCGATCTCCTCGCCGCGTTCGCCGGCGGTATCGCGGCGCCATCGGCGAATCGCTTCGGCCGCATCTCGCCGACGACCGCGCCCCATGTCGCTGACGATCTCGGCCAGGCCGTGGCGACGATCCTCGACGGCGGTCCCTGCGTCGTCGGCATCGAATCGACGATCGTCGCCTTCGTCGGCGACGATCCCGTGTTGCTGCGTCCCGGCGCCATCGGCGCAACTGCGCTCGCGCGCGTGCTTGGGCGTCCACTGCGCGCTTCGGACACGGCGGCGCCGCGCGCATCGGGCACGCTGCCGTCGCATTACGCGCCGAAGACGCCGGCGACACTCGTTGCGCCGGATGCGCTGCGCGCGGAAATCACGCAGCTCGAAGCGCGTGACGAAGACGTGGCCGTGCTCGCGCGCACGGTCGCGCGGCCGGCCGATTTCAGCAACGTCTGGCTGCAGGCGCCTGCCGACGCTGCCGCGTACGCGCACGACCTCTACGCCAGCCTGCGCGCGCTCGACGCCGCCAATGCCGACGTGATCCTGATCGAAACGGTGCCCGGCGACGAGGCGTGGCTCGCCGTCCGCGATCGCCTCACTCGCGCGGCGCGCGGCGAGGACGACGACCGGGACTAGCGGCGCGAGCTTGAGAGTAGGGGGAACGCGCGAGCGGCGAGCAGGGGCCCCGGGCCGAAGGCGAGGGGATGCGAGCCATCGCGAGTCGCGTTCGGAGGCCGACGATGCGGCGCGCGTGTCCCTTGGCTGTGCGGAGGCCGAACCGCGCGCAGGTAGCGCGTGGGGATGCGACCCGAGCGAGTCGACGCTGCGGCCGACCCCTCGGCGTCGCGATTCACGCGTCGGACCGGAGGCCGCCGACCGGCGGCTGACCCCGCGTCGGCTGCCGCTCAACAGCGGCCGCCGAACACCCGGTCGAGGAACGCCGCGATGGCCGCGGTAAGCTCCTTCTGCCGGTTCTCGAAGTAGTGGTCGGTGCCGGCAATCGTCAGCTGCCGCGAGCATCGATCCTGCGGCAGCGTCGTCGCGCGCGACGGTGTGGCCGCAGCGACCACGGCGAGCTCTGTCTCTGCGGTGACGTCGAGCACGGGCTCCTTCGGCGGCGCCGCGAAGTCGACGGCCATTCCGACCGGCACCCAGGCGTCGATCGAAAATGCGCCCGGGCGCGCGAGATAGGCGTTGGCCATCGTCGCGCCCAGGCTGTGCGAGACGATCGCGATCTTCGCAACACCCCTGCCCTGCAGGAAAGCGATCGCCGCTGCGATCCGGTCGCCCGCGGCGGGCAGCGTGACGGCGTAATCGTCGCGCGATGCGGTGGCGGAGAGCACCGGCATCTGCACCGAGAGCGTCGTGTAACCGGCATCGGCGAGGCCGGTGCGTACGCCGCCGATGAGCCCGAAATCCGGATGCACGCCCAGACCGTGAATGACGATCACGCCCCCCTTGGATGCGGCGGAGGGTTCGGTGAGGATTGCCAGGACCTTCGGTTGCGCCGGAGTGGCAAGCCACACCGCGTCGCCGACGACGAGCGACGGCAGGATCTCCTGCGCCAGGCGCTCCTCGCGCCCAGCGTCGATCGCCGGCGCGCCGAACGCAGCGGCGGCGACCGAGACGACGAACAACGCCAACAGCGACCGACCCACGGCTTCCTCCGTTGCAACCTGCGGACTGTTACGATGCGACGCGGATCGCCGCACGCCCCCAACGTCCACTTGCCTGGCAGGAATCTTACGTCATGGCCCACCGCGCACAGCCGTCCATTGTCCTCGCGCCCGACAAGTTCAAAGGCTCGCTGACCGCGCCCGGAGTGTGCGACGCGATCGCGCGCGGCCTCGTGCGCGTGTGGCCGGACGCGGACGTGCGCGCGTGCCCGATGGCCGACGGCGGCGACGGCACGCTCGACGCGGTGCTGTCGCGCGGCGGCCTGCGCGCAACGCGCAGCGTCACCGGCGCGGGCGGGGCTCCGCGGACGGCGGCGTACGGCGTGCTGGACGCGCCGGAGGGCCGCACCGCCGTGCTCGAGGTCGCACAGATCGTCGGCATCACCGACCCGGACGGCATGGCGGTCCCCGTGGCGCAGCGGACGACGCGCGGCGTCGGCGAGCTCGTTCGCGCGCTGCTCGACGATGGCGTGCGCCGGTTCATGATCGGGCTTGGCGGCAGCAGCACGAACGACGCGGGCGCCGGCATGCTGGCCGCGCTGGGACTCTCCCTCCTGGACGCGCGCGGCGCGCACGCGCAGCCGACGCCGCAGGGACTCGCTACGCTCGCGCGCGTCGAAGCGACGCTCGATCCACGGCTCGGCGACGCCGCGATCACGATCATGTCGGACGTCAACAATCCGCTCTGCGGCGTTCCGGGAGCCACGGCGGTCTTCGGTCCGCAAAAAGGCGTGCGCGAGGACGAGATCGCCGCGCTCGACGCGACGCTCGCGCATTTCGCGGCGCTCGCGGAGCAGGCGACTTCCCGTCACGCCGCCACCAATCCCGGCGCGGGCGCGGCCGGCGGTCTCGGCTTCGCGCTGCAGCTCGTCGGTGGCGCATTCCGTTCCGGCGCCGAAGTCGTCGCAGGGCTCGTCGGCCTCGACGCCGCGCTCGCCGGCGCGGAATGGGCGATCACCGGCGAAGGTCGCACGGATGCGCAGACGTTGCTCGCCAAGGCTCCGGCAGTCGTCGCCCTCCATGCACGCGCCGCGGGCGTCCCCGTCACGTTGCTTTCGGGGGCGGTCGATTCGAAAGCGTTGCCCGCGCTCGGCAAAATGTTCGATGGGTGCTTCGCGTTGCCCGGCGGACCGCTGACGCTCGCCGAATCCATCGCCGATGCGGACGCACTCATCGCCGACCGCGCGGAGCAGATCGCGCGCCTCTGGGCTGCGCGCGGTTCCGCGTAAGTGCTGGCAGCCCACTCCGTTTTGCCTTCCGCCCTGCAGCCGCCGGCCGGTCGCCGCCTGGGCCAAGCTGACGCCAGGACATCGCCGGGCGGTTGCCGCCCAAAACCGGTCCTTCGATGGGTCGCCCCAACCCGCTGGGAGGGATTCGTGGACGGAATCTGCTATGCGTTGCGCGGGGTCGTGTGGTTGAATCTCTCATGCGTCACGGCATGGGCTGCGCGCCGCGGTTCCGGTCGTCGCGGCGCGCGGGCTAAAGGCTTCCTCCGCGATAGCGTCCCATCGCCGTTGCCGCGGTTCTGCGGACTGTGTTTCAAGCCTGCTGTCGCAGCCGCGTGACCGGGATCAATATCGAGCACTCGGTGCGCTGCAGATCCGCCGGAGCGACACGAAGGGGCAGCAATGACGGACACGACGGGCAACCATCTGGGCAAACTGCGCGAGATGCGCAGCCGCGCCGTGCTCGGCGGCGGGCAGAAGCGCATCGAGCAACAGCATGCGCGCGGCAAGTTCACGGCGCGCGAGCGCCTCGCGCTCCTCCTCGACGATGGCTCGTTCCAGGAGTTCGGCGCGCTCGCCACGCATGGTTTCAGCGATTTCGGCCTCGACAAGCAGCGCTTCCCCGGCGACGGCATCGTCAGCGGCTTCGGCAAGATCAACGGCCGTCGCGTCGCGGTCTTTGCGCAGGATTTCACGGTGCTCGGCGGTTCGTTCTCCGAGGTCCAATCGCACAAGATTTGCCGCATCCAGGATCTCGCGCTCGCGAGCGGCATTCCGCTGATCGGCGTCAACGACTCGGGCGGCGCGCGCATCCAGGAGGGCGTGCGCAGCCTGGCCGCCTACGGCGAGGTGTTCGTGCGCAACGTCATGGCCTCGGGCGTGATCCCGCAGATCTCGCTGATCCTCGGCCCGTGCGCAGGGGGCGCCGTGTACTCGCCGGCGCTGACCGACTTCGTGATCATGGCGAGCGACAGCTTCATGTTCCTGACCGGCCCCGATGTGATCAAGGCGACCACCGGCGAGGAGGTCACTGCGCAGACGCTGGGCGGCGCGCAGGTGCACACGACGCGCAGCGGCGTCGCCCACCTCGCGACCGACACCGAGGTTGCCGCACTCGAAATGGTCAAGCGGCTGCTCGCCTACCTGCCGCAGAACAACAACGAGGATCCGCCGCAGATCACACCGTACGACCCGACGGACCGGATGGACGAGGCGCTGAACGCGCTCATTCCGCGCGCCGAAAACGAGCCCTACGACATGCGCGATGCGATTGCGCTGATCTTCGATCGCGACAGCTTCCTCGAGATCCAGCCGGATTTCGCGCCCAACGCCGTGGTCGGCTTCGTCCGGCTCGATGGATTCTCGGTCGGCATCGTTGCGAACCAACCTGCCTCCTTGTCGGGGGCACTCAACATCGACGCGAGTGACAAGATCTCGCGCTTCATCCGTACCTGCGACGCGTACAACATCCCGCTGGTCACGTTCGTCGACTGTCCGGGGTTCCTGCCCGGTACCGACCAGGAATACGGCGGCGTCATCCGCCACGGAGCGAAAATCATCTACGCCTACTGCGAGTCGACCGTGCCGAAGATCTCGATCGTCACGCGCAAGGCGATGGGCGGCGCGTATGTCGCGATGTGCTCGAAGCAGATGCGCACCGATCTCGCGTTTGCATGGCCCACCGCGCAGATCGCAGTGATGGGGGCCGAGCCCGCCGTGCGCGTGCTCTACCGCGACGATGTCCAGGGCGCCGCCGACCCCGAGGCGAAGGAGCGCGAGCTCATCGCATACTACCGCGAGCAGTTCTACAACCCCTATCGCGCCGCCGACGTCGGCCAGATCGACGAGGTGATCGAGCCGCGCGAGACACGTCCGCGGCTCATTCGCGCGCTCGAAGTGCTGCGCACGAAAGTGCAGCAGAATCCGCCGAAGAAGCACGGCCTCGCTCCGTCCTGACGACGCGAACGCGATGGACAATCTCGGTTGGGGTTTGCAGATGACCGTCCTCGGGATGGGACTCGTCTTCGCGCTGCTCGCGTTGCTCTGGGGCTTGCTCCATCTCGTTCTGCGACTCGAGAGAGCGCCGGTCGAGCCGATTTCGGGCGAGGCGTCGACGGTTGCTGCGGAGCGCATCGCCGCCATCGCCGACGACGCGATCGGCGCTCAGGTTCCGGTGACACCGACGGTGCAGGGCATGGATGCCGATCTGGTCGCCGCAATTGCGGTGGCCACGCTGACGCATCGAGGCGTGCGCCGTCGCGAAGCCGCGCCGGTGATGCGCAGCTACTGGCCCGGGAGCCTGCTCTACGCGTCGCGCTGGGTGACGAGCGGGCGCACGCGGCAGAACCGCACCTGGCAGCGGGGGAGCAAGTAGATGCGACGCTACAGGCTCGAGATTCGCGGCCGCGAGTTCGTCATCGACGTCGACGATCTCGCCGCCAATCGCTTTGCCGTCACCGTCGGTGAGGAGTCCTACGAAGTCGAGCTCGCGGGCGACCAGGATCTTCCCGAGGCGACGATCACCCCCGCGTTCGCACCGGCGCACGCGCCAGGCAGCCTCCACGCGGCACCCCTTGATACCGGCACCGCGGCGACGACACGCAAGCCCTCTTCGCCCGCAGCGGCGGTCGTCGTGCCACGCAAACCGGCCGCCGGCGGCGGTGTCGGCACGCTTGCGGCGCCGATGCCCGGTGTGGTGCTCGAAGTGAACGTCAAGCCCGGTGACAACGTCGTGCGCGGCCAACAGATCGCGATCCTCGAGGCGATGAAGATGCAAAACAGCATCAAGTCGCCGCGCGCCGGCACCATCGCCGAGGTCTGCGTCGCCGCCGGGCAGGCGGTCGGCCATGGCGATGCGCTCGTGCGGTTCGCCGCGGACTGACCGCCATGATCAGCGACGAAACGCTCCGCCAGCTCCTCCTCGGGATCACCCACGTCTCGCCGCAGTCGCTGATCATGATCGGCGTCGCGTTCGTGCTGTTCTATCTCGCGATCGTCAAGGACTACGAGCCGTTGCTGCTGCTGCCGATCGGCGCCGGCTGCATGCTTGCGAATCTGCCGCTGTCACCGCTGATTGCCGAGGACGGAATGTTGCGCGTGCTCTACGACATGGGCATCCGCAACGAGCTGTTCCCGCTGCTGATCTTCATCGGCATCGGGGCCCTTACCGACTTTGGACCGTTGCTCGAGAATCCGCGGATGGTGTTGCTGGGTGCGGCGGGCCAGTTCGGAATCTTCCTCACGCTGATCCTTGCGCTCGCGCTCGGATTCAGCCGGCCGGAAGCGGCGTCGATCGGCATCATCGGCGCAATCGACGGACCGACGTCGATCTACGTGAGCGGCATTCTCGCGCCCCATCTGCTCGGCCCGATCACCGTCGCGGCGTACAGCTACATGTCGCTGGTGCCGATCATCATGCCGCCGATCATGCGCCTGCTCACGACCGAGAAGGAACGGCGGATCCGCATGCCCTACAGCCAGCGCAAGATCAGCCGGCGCACGCGCATCCTGTTCCCGATCATCGTCACCGTCCTCGTCGGCACGCTGGTGCCCTTCGCCACGCCGCTGATCGGCATGCTGATGCTCGGCAACCTGATGAAGGAGTCGGGTGCAGTCGAGCGGCTGACCAAGGCGTCGTCACAGGAGATCGCCAATGCGGTGACGCTCTTTCTCGGGCTCGCCGTCGGCGCGACGATGGTCGGCACCGAGTTCCTCAAGCCGAGCACGCTCGCGATCCTCGTGCTCGGCATCATCGCCTTCGGTGTCGACACCGCCACCGGCGTGCTCTTCGCGAAGCTCCTCAACCTGCTGAGCGGCGGGCGCATCAATCCGCTGATCGGGGCGGCGGGCATCAGCGCGTTTCCGATGGCCGCGCGCGTCGTGCAGCGGATGGCGCAGGACGAGGACTTCGAGAACTTCGTGCTGATGCACGCGATGGGCGCCAATGCCGCCGGCCAGGTCGCAAGCGTCGTCGCCGGCGGCGTGCTGCTCGCGTTGATGGGCGCCGGTGGTCATTAGGAGAACGGCGCGATGACCACTCGACCGTTTCGCATACTGGGCCTGCAGCAGATCGCGATCGGCGGGCTCGACAAGAGCCGGCTCGCGAAGCTCTGGACCGATACGCTCGGCGTGCCGCTCGCCGGCAATTACAGGAGCGAGCGCGAGAACGTCGACGAGGACATCCTCGCGCTCGGCGCGGGTCCGCATCGCGTCGAGGTCGACCTGATGCAGCCCGTCGATGCAACGAAGAAGCCCGCCGTCCATGAGACGCCGCTGAATCACGTCGGTCTGTGGGTTGACGACCTGCCGAAGGCGATGGAGTGGCTGACCGCGCAGGGCGTGCGCTTCGCGCCGGGCGGGATCCGCCGCGGCGGCGCGGGCTACGACATCTGCTTCATCCACCCGAAGGCGAACGCCGAGTTTCCGATCAGCGGCGAAGGCGTGCTGATCGAGCTCGTGCAGGCGCCGCCGGAGGTGGTCGCCGCCTACGCGGCCGGCTCGGGTCAGTCGAAACCCTAGCGTTCGAACTCGATGATCGGCTGATCGACGGCGAGGCTGTCGCCCGGTTTCGCGAGCAACACTTTCACGCGCGCGTCATTGTCGGCGCGCAGCACGTTCTCCATCTTCATCGCCTCGATCACGGCGAGCTTCTCGCCGGCCTTCACCTCCTGGCCGGGAGCGGCTGCCAACTCGGTCAGCAGGCCGGGCATCGGCGAAATCAGGAACCGCGACAGATCGGGCGGCCGCTTCTGCGGCATCAGCGCGTAGAGCTCGGCTGCGCGCGCGGTCAGCACCATGATGTCGACCTGCGAGCCCCAGTGGAACAGACGGTAGAGGAGATTGCGCCGCTCGACCTGCATGCACAGGGGACGGCCGTTGATCGTGCCGCGGAAGATCGGGTGGCCGAACGTCCAGTCTGACTGCACGGTGAACGTCTCGCCCTTGTAGCGGACGAGCTGCGCGCTCGCCTGGGGGAGGTCCGCGATCGTGGTCACCGTCACCGCGTGCAGCTCGCCGCCCAGTAACACCGTCCAGTCCTCGCCGATCTTGTATTCGTGACCGGGCAGCTGACCGGTAATGCCCGCGGCGCGCTGCATGTACCGCTGGTTGATCGCGGCGGCGACGCAGATCAGCAGCGTCGGATCGTCGTGCAGCACGTCCTCGGCGCGGAACCCCTTGGGGAACGCCTCGGCGATCAGGCCCGTGTGCAACCGCCCGGAAACGAAGCGCGGATGCTGCATCAGCGCCGCCTGGAACGGTATGTTCGTCGACACGCCGCGGATGACGAACGCATTCAGCGCATCGCGCATGCGGGCGATCGCCTGGTCGCGGCTCGTGCCGTGCGTGACGAGCTTCGCGATCATCGAGTCGTAGTACATCGATATCTCGCCACCCTCGTAGACCCCGGTGTCGACCCGCACCGCGCCTTCGACCGGATCCGGCGCGATGTACTTCACGAGCCGTCCGATCGACGGCAGGAAGTTGCGGAACGGATCCTCGGCATTGATCCGGCACTCAATCGCCCAGCCGTTGACCTCGATGTCCTTTTGCGCGAACGCAAGCCGCTCGCCGCCAGCGACGCGGATCATCTGCTCGACCAGGTCGAGGCCGGTGACGAACTCGGTCACCGGATGCTCGACCTGCAGCCGCGTGTTCATTTCGAGGAAGTAGAACGCGCGGTCCCTGCCGACGACGAACTCGACGGTTCCCGCCGACTGGTAACCGACGGCCTTCGCGAGCGCGACCGCCTGCTCGCCCATCGCCCGGCGCGTCCGATCGTCGAGGAACGGCGACGGCGCTTCTTCGATCACCTTCTGGTGCCGGCGCTGGATCGAGCACTCGCGCTCGCCCAGGTAGACGACGTTGCCGTGCGCGTCGCCCAGCACCTGGATCTCGATGTGGCGCGGCTCCTCGATGAACTTCTCGATGAACACGCGATCGTCGCCGAATGCCGCCTTCGCCTCGTTGCGGCAGCTCTGGTAGCCCTCGCGCGCCTCGGCATCGTTCCACGCGACGCGAAGCCCTTTGCCGCCGCCGCCGGCGCTCGCCTTGATCATCACCGGATAGCCGAGCTTCTTCGCGATCGACACGGCTTCGTTCGGGCTCTCGATCACCTCGGTGTGGCCGGGAATCGTGCTGACCTTCGCCTTCTGCGCGAGCCGCTTCGACGCGATCTTGTCGCCCATCATCTCGATCGACCGCGCCTTCGGGCCGATGAAGACGACGCCGTTCTCCTCGAGCAGCGCGCAGAACGCCGCGTTCTCGGACAGGAAGCCGTAGCCGGGATGCACGGCCTGCGCGCCGGTGTCGCGGCACGCCTGCAGGATGCGCTGCATCGAGAGGTAGCTTTCGCGCGAAGGCGCCGGACCGATCGCCACCGCCTCGTCGGCGAGGCTCACGTGCAGCGCGTCGCGGTCGGCCTCCGAGTACACGGCGACTGTCGCTGTGCCCATGCGGCGGGCGGTGCGGATCACCCGGCACGCGATCTCGCCGCGATTGGCGATCAGGATCTTCCTGAACATCGGCAACGGTTCGGGGCGCGCAGCGCGCGCCCGCACGGCGCCTTCCGCGCGCCTCACAGCGGGATGTTGCCGTGCTTGCGCCACGGGTTCTCCAGCCTCTTTTCGCGCAGCATCGCGAGCGAGCGGCAGATCCGCTTGCGCGTCTCGCGCGGCATGATCACGTCGTCGATGAAGCCGCGACTGCCCGCGACGAACGGGTTCGCGAACATCTTGCGGTACTCCTCGTTGCGCGCGTCGATCGCGATCGCGTCGGTGGCGTCCTTGCGGAAGATGATCTCGACCGCGCCCTTCGAGCCCATCACCGCGATCTCCGCCGACGGCCACGCGAGGTTGACGTCGCCGCGCAGGTGCTTGGAGCTCATGACGTCGTAGGCGCCGCCGTACGCCTTCCGCGTGATCACCGTCACCTTCGGCACCGTCGCCTCGGCGTACGCGTAGAGCAACTTCGCGCCATGCTTGATGATCCCGCCGTACTCCTGCGCGGTTCCCGGCATGAACCCGGGGACGTCGACGAACGTGATCAGCGGGATGTTGAACGCGTCGCAGAAGCGCACGAAGCGCGCCGCCTTGATCGCGCTCTTGATGTCGAGGCAGCCGGCGAGCACGAGCGGCTGGTTTGCGACGATGCCGACGGTCGAGCCCTCCATCCGCGCGAGACCGATGACGATGTTCTTCGCGTACTCGGGCTGCAGCTCGAAGAAGTCGGTGTCGTCGACGACCTTGAGGATCAGCTCCTTGATGTCGTAGGCCTTGTTCGGATTGCTGGGCACGAGCGTATCGAGCGAGCGGTCGATCCGATTCGCGCTGTCGGTCGTCGGGCGCACCGGCGGACGCTCGCGGTTGTTCGGCGGCAGGTAGTTGACGAGGCGACGAACCATCACGAGCGCCTCGACGTCGTTTTCGAACGCGCGGTCGGCGACACCCGAGCGCGTCGAGTGGCTGATCGCGCCGCCGAGCTCCTCGGCGGTCACCTCCTCGTTCGTCACCGTCTTCAGCACTTCCGGTCCGGTGACGAACATGTACGAGCTGTCCTTCACCATGACGATGAAATCGGTCATTGCCGGCGAGTACACGGCGCCGCCGGCGCACGGGCCCATGATCACCGAGATCTGCGGAATCACGCCCGAGGCGACGACGTTGCGCTGGAACACGTCGGCGTAGCCGGCGAGCGAGGCAACACCTTCCTGGATGCGCGCGCCGCCGGAATCGTTGAGACCGATCACCGGCGCGCCGACCTTCATCGCGTGATCCATGATCTTGCAGATCTTCTCGGCGTGCGCCTCGGAGAGCGCGCCGCCGAACACGGTGAAGTCCTGGCTGAACACGAACATCAGCCGGCCGTTGATCGTGCCATAACCGGTGACGACGCCGTCGCCCGGGATCTTCTGGTCCGCCATGCCGAAGTCCGCGCAGCGGTGCTCGACGAACATGTCCCATTCCTCGAACGTGTCCGGGTCGAGCAGCAGCTCGATGCGCTCGCGCGCGGTGAGCTTGCCCTTCGCATGCTGCGCGTCGATCCGTTTCTGCCCACCGCCCAGGCGCGCCGCGGCACGCTTGTCGTCGAGCTGCTTGATGATGTTGTGCATCGTTCCCCTTTCTCCGCTCACTTCGCGAGCGCCAGCAGCCGCGCTGCGGCGCGGGCGGGCGTCATCGTTCCGTCGGTCACTGCTGCACGCAACGCGGCCAGCTCCTGGTGAACGCCCGGCCGCTGGTAGAAGCGCGCGTGCAATTCGTGTTCGACAAGCGCATCCATCCAGGCAAGCGCCTGGTTCTTGCGCCGCGCCGCAAGCGAGCCATTCATCGTCGCCGCTGCGCGATAGCATTCGGCCGTGTCCCAGAACGTCTCCACGCCCGCGCCGGTGGTGGCGCTGATCTTCATCACCGGCGGCACCCACCACGCGTCGCGCGGTCGCAGCATCGAGAACGCGTTCGCGAGCTGCGAGCGCGCGAGCTCGGCCGCTCGCGGGTCGATGTCCGCCTTGTTGACCAGAGCGAGGTCGGTGAGCTCGACGATGCCGCGCTTGATCGCCTGCAGATCGTCGCCGGCATTCGGCAGCGCGATCAGCACGAAGAAGTCGGTCATGCCCGCGACCGCGGTCTCCGATTGCCCGACGCCGACGGTCTCGACGATCACGACGTCGTAGCCTGCTGCCTCGCACAGCGCGAGCGCTTCGCGCGTCCGGTGCGCGACGCCGCCGAGCGTTCCACCCGAGGGACTTGGGCGGATGAACGCGTTCGGCTCGCGCGCGAGGCGCTCCATCCGCGTCTTGTCACCGAGGATCGAACCGCCCGAGATCGCGCTCGTCGGATCGACGGCAAGGACAGCGACGCGATGGCCGCGCGCGATCAGATGCAGGCCCAACGCTTCGATCAACGTCGATTTGCCCGCTCCGGGCGCGCCCGTCACGCCGACGCGAAAGCTGCCGCCGGTGTGCAGGAGCAGCGCCTCGAGCAGCGCATCGGCGGGCGCCCGGTCTTCGCGACGCGACGACTCGATCAGCGTGATGGCCTTGGCGATCGCACGAACGTTGCGCGCGAGAACGCCGTCGGCGAGCGCGCGGCTCGCCTGATTGAGGCATTCGGGCGCTTTGTGCACCCTTGATGCGGCAGGCATGTCGATGGCGTCGAGCGAGCCCCAGCGAGGGCTCGCAATCTGAAAAAGTACAGGGGGCCGCGGCCCGCTGTGTTGTTCTACCTCAAACGGCATCCGCGGCGACGCGCACCTCGCGGATCGCTTTCAGCACCGCCTGCGCCGCCGTGGAGATGACGGTGCCGGGGCCGAACACCGCCGCGACCCCGGCCTTCTCGAGGAACTCGTAATCCTGCTGCGGTATCACGCCGCCGACGACGACGACGATCTCGGGCGCTCCCTGCTCGCGCAGCGCGACGACGAGTCGCGGCACGAGCGTCTTGTGCCCGGCGGCGAGCGTGGAAACGCCAATCGCGTGCACGTCGTTCTCGATCGCCTGCCGCGCGGCTTCCTCGGGCGTCTGGAACAGTGGGCCGACGTCGACGTCGAAGCCGAGATCGGCGAACGCAGTGGCGATCACTTTCGCGCCCCGATCGTGTCCGTCCTGGCCGACCTTCGCGATCATGATCCGCGGCCGGCGCCCCTCTTCGCGCTCGAAACGCTCCACCTCGTCCTTCAGCGTCTGCCAGCCGGCGTCCTCGGCGAACGCCGCACCGTAGACGCCGGAAACGGTCTGCCCGTGCGCCTGGTAGCGGCCCCAGATCTTCTCCAGCGCATCGCTCACTTCGCCCACCGTGGCTCGTGCCCGCATCGCGGCGATGGCAAGCTCGAGGAGGTTGCCGGTGCCGGTATGCGCGGCGTCGGTGAGCGCCGCAAGCGCCGCATCGACCGCTTTCGTGTCGCGCCGGGCTTTTACGTCGCGCAACCGCTTGAGCTGCGAGTCTCGGACGGCGGTGTTGTCGATCTCGCGGATCGCGAGCGGCGCTTCTTCCTTCAGCACGTACTTGTTGACGCCGACGATCACGTCCTCGCGGCGGTCGATGCGCGCCTGCTTCTCGGCCGCGCACGCCTCGATGCGCAGCTTCGCCCAACCCGACTGCACGGCCTTGGTCATGCCGCCCATCGCCTCGGCTTCCTCGATGATCGCCCATGCCTTGTCGGCCATCTCCTGCGTGAGCTTTTCCATCAGATACGAGCCGGCCCAGGGATCGATGACGTTCGGGATGTGCGTCTCCTCCTGGATGATGAGCTGGGTGTTGCGCGCGATTCGCGCGGAGAAGTCGGTCGGCAGCGCGATCGCCTCGTCGAACGAATTCGTGTGCAGCGACTGCGTTCCGCCGAACACCGCCGCCATCGCCTCGATCGTCGTCCGCACCACGTTGTTGTACGGATCCTGCTCGGTGAGCGACCAGCCCGAGGTCTGCACGTGCGTGCGCAGCATCATCGAGCGCGCGTTCTTCGGGTTGAACGCCTTCATGATCTGCCACCACAGGAGCCGCGCCGCGCGCAGCTTGGCGATCTCCAGGTAGAAGTTCATCCCGAGACAGAAGAAGAACGAGAGTCGACCCGCGAAGTCGTCGACGTCGAGCCCGCGCGCGAGCGCCGCCCGCACGTACTCGCGCCCGTCGGCGAGCGTGAACGCAAGTTCGAGCGCCTGCGTCGCGCCGGCCTCCTGAATGTGGTAGCCGGAGATCGAGATCGAGTTGAACTTCGGCATCCACCGCATCGTGTGCTCGACGATGTCGGCGACGATGCGCATCGACGGTTCGGGCGGATAGATGTAGGTGTTGCGGACCATGAACTCCTTGAGGATGTCATTCTGGATCGTCCCCGAGAGCTGTTCCTGGCGCACGCCCTGCTCTTCCGCGGCAACGATGTAGCCGGCGAGCACGGGCAGCACGGCGCCGTTCATCGTCATCGACACGGAGACCTTGTCGAGCGGGATGCCGCCGAACAGGATCTTCATGTCTTCGACGGTGTCGATCGCCACGCCGGCTTTGCCGACGTCGCCTTCGACGCGCGGATGATCGGAGTCGTAGCCGCGGTGCGTGGCGAGGTCGAACGCGACCGACACGCCCTGCTGTCCGGCCGCGAGGTTGCGTCGATAGAACGCGTTCGACTCCTCGGCGGTCGAGAACCCGGCGTACTGCCGGATCGTCCAAGGCCGCACCGCGTACATGGTTGCCTGCGGGCCGCGCATGAAGGGCTCGAACCCCGGCAACGTATTCGCGTACGGCAGGCCCTGCAGATCGTCGGCGGTGTACAACGCCCTGACGTCGATGCCCTCGGGGGTGTGCCAGACGAGCTTCTCTGGCGACCCGGCCGACTTCGTCGCCGCTGTCTGCCAGTCGTCGATCGAGGCGGTCTTGGGCGCGCGGTCGCTCATGGCGTGTCGCTCTCCGGAAAACAAATGGGCTCGCGTAGACGGCCCGACCCGAGGGTCAGGAATCAACATTTTATTGTAAGCCCAAACCGGGTCGCTCGCGGGGCAATGGACCGACGACTGACGCAGATCAACGTGGCGGAGGCGTGCCCGTAGCATCCTTTCCGGCAGCAGGTTGCGACAGTGCTTCGCCGTGACAACGGGCGACGTTCGCCCCGACAGTACCCCTTGGTGGAGGAATACGATGAAACCTGATGTGGTAGTTCTCAGTGGTGCACGGACGGCGATCGGAGGCTATGCGGGCAGCCTCAAGGACATTCCGCCCAGCGAGCTCGCGGCCAAGTGCGTGCGCGAGGCGGTCAAGCGCGCCGGGGTCAAGCCGGCCGACGTGGGTCACGTCGTGTTCGGCAACGTCATTCACACCGACGCGCACGATCACTATCTCGCTCGCGTCGCGGGCATCAAAGGCGGCTTGCCGGCCGAGACGCCGGCGCTCACGCTCAACCGTCTGTGCGGCAGCGGGCTGCAGGCGATCATTACCGCGGCGCAGACGATCATGCTGGGCGACGCCGACGTGACCGTCGCCGGTGGTGCGGAGAACATGAGCCGCAGCCCGTACTCGGTGCCGGCGATGCGCTGGGGCGCGCGCATGAACGACGCGAAGATGGTCGACATGATGGTGGGCGCGCTCTCCGATCCGTTCGACGACTGCCACATGGGCATCACCGCGGAGAACGTCGCGAAGAAGTACGGCGTCTCGCGGCAGGACCAGGACGCGCTCGCGGCGGAAAGCCACCGGCGCGCGGCGCTCGCGCTTCAGCACGGCTACTTTCGGGCGCAGATTGTCCCCGTGGAGGTCCAGGTCAAGAAGGACAAGATTCCCTTCGAGACCGACGAGGGCCCCCGTGCCGAAACGACGGCGGAAAGGCTCGCCAAGCTGCGGCCGGTCTTCGATCCGGCGGGATCGGTGACGGCCGGCAACGCGTCGAGCATCAACGACGCGGCGGCCGCGGTCGTGCTGATGCATGGCGAGCTCGCGGCGAAGCGCGGGTTGAAGCCGCTCGGGCGACTCGTCGCGTACAGCTACGCCGGAGTGGACCCGAAGTTCATGGGCATCGGGCCGGTGCCGGCCGTGCGGAGCTTGCTGCAGAAGGCCGAACTGACCGTCGACGACATCGATGTCTTCGAGGTGAACGAGGCGTTTGCCGCGCAGGCCATCGCGGTCTGTCGCGAGCTCAAGCTGCCTGCGGACCGCACCAATCCGAACGGCAGCGGCATCTCGCTCGGCCACCCGATCGGCGCGACCGGCGCGATTCTCGTCCTCAAGGCGCTCTATGAGCTGCAGCGCACCGGCGGCAAGCGCGCGCTGGTGACGATGTGCATCGGCGGCGGCCAGGGCATCGCGGCGCTGTTCGAGCACGGTTGATCGGGAAGCGAAGGAGAATGGCGATGAAACGTCTCGAAGGAAAGACGGCACTCGTGACCGGTGCATCCCGCGGAATCGGCCGCGCAATCGCGATCGAGCTCGCGCGCGAAGGCGCACAGGTTGCCGTGAACTACGCGAGCAACGACGCGAAGGCGCAGGAAGTGCGCGAAGAGATCGAAAAGCTCGGCGGCACATGCATGCTGGTCAAGGCGAACCTGGGCGACGCCAAGCAGGCGCGCGAGATGGTGAAAGCGGTGGCCGAAGGCTTTCGGCACCTCGACGTGCTCGTCAACAACGCAGGCATCACGCGCGACAGCCTGCTGCCCAGGATGACCGACGAGCAGTGGGTCGAGGTGATCCAGACCAATCTGAACGGATGTTTCTTCTGTACGTCCGCGGCGATCCCGTACATGTCGGCGCAGAGCTACGGACGGATCGTCAACATCAGCTCGATGAACGGTCAGGTCGGCGCGGTCGGGCAAGCGAACTACAGCGCGAGCAAGGGCGGGATCATCGCGTTCACGCGCACCGCCGCACTGGAGCTCGCGCGCTTCGGCATCACCGTCAACGTCGTCGCGCCGGGGTACACGGACACCGACATGTTCTCCGCCGTGCCCGCGACGATCCAGGCGCAGATCAAGTCGAAGATCCCGGCGGCCCGCTTCGCGCATCCCGAGGAGATCGCGAAGGCGGTGCTCTACCTCGTCGCCGACGGCGATTACGTGACGGGGCAGCAAATCAACGTCAATGGTGGCGCGCATATGTGAGGGGACAGGGCGCCCGCCGATCACTGCGGGTGGGAACCGGTCGCGAATTTCAAGACGACGGTAGCGGTCAAGCAGCGGCGCCATGCGTATGCAACCGTTCTGATCCAGAGCGACGGCATGGTTCTTCTCCTCTACGCCCGTCCATCGGGCTTTTTTTGTGTCGTTCAGTCAACGCCGCGCTGCGGTCGATGGCTGCGAGCGGTGCAATGCAACCGTCGCGGCCATTGGCGGTGAGAAAGCAGCAACCCATGTTATTGTCATAGGCGATAAACGTAACGCCGAACGTCGTCGATCGAGCGTTCCGCACCGCAACATCGTGGCCGATCTCGGGGGAGTCGATCCCACGCGATCGATCAGCGTCGGCAGTGGGTAACACCGCTGCCTGCCGTGTCCTCCTACCACGCGCCGAAAATGGCGTACCATTACGCAGCCTTGGCCAACGAGGCGCACATCGCCTGAATTCGAAGGCGGTGTCGCGAAAAATTTGCGAGTAATCTTCATCTGGAGGAATCGAAATGGTCTACGCGATTGCCACGATGCCGGTTGCGCAACGTATTTTCCCTTCGGTTCGCAACGACCCGAGCATCACCGACCTCGGGCGTACACGTCGCCGTGCGACGATGATCCTGGGCGCCATCGCCGCGGCCATGGCCTGGGCGCTCCCGGCGGCGGCGGCCGGTTGGGAACCGACCAAGCCGGTCGAATTCATCGTCCCCGCTGGTACCGGCGGCGGCGCAGACCAGATGGCGCGCTTCATCCAGGGCGTGGTCACCAAGAATAACCTGATGAAGCAGCCGATCATCGTCGTGAACAAGTCCGGTGGCGCGGGTGCCGAGGGCTTTCTCGCGATCAAGGAAGCGAAAGGTGATCCGAACAAGATCATCATCACGCTCTCGAACCTGTTCACGACGCCGCTCGCGACCGGCGTGCCGTTCAACTGGAAGGACCTGACGCCGGTCGCGATGCTGGCGCTCGACCAGTTCGTGCTGTGGGTCAACGCCGACACGCCTTACAAGACGGCCAAGGATTATCTTGCCGCGGTCAAGGCCGGCGGGCCCAACAAGTTCAAGATGGGCGGCACGGGATCGAAGCAGGAGGACCAGATCATCACCGTCGCGATCGAGAAGGCCTCCGGCGTCAAGTTCACGTATGTCCCGTTCAAAGGCGGCGGCGATGTCGCGGTTCAGCTCGTCGGCAAGCACATCGACTCGTCCGTCAACAATCCGATCGAGGCGGTCGCCCAGTGGCGCGCCGGGGCGCTGCGGCCGCTGTGCGTTTTCGACGATCAGCGGATGCCCTACAAGACCAAGATGACCGACACGATGTCGTGGAACGACATTCCGAGCTGCAAGGAGGCCGGCGTCGCCGTCGACTATGTGATGCTGCGCGGTATCTTCATGCCGCCCGGCGTCACCAAGGAGCAGGTCGACTTCTACGTCGACCTGTTCAAGAAGGTGCGCGAAACGCCGGACTGGAAGAAGTTCATGGAGGACGGCGCGTTCAACACGACCTTCATGGCCGGCGCAGACTACACGAAATGGGTCGAAGGCGCCGAGAAGACCCACGTCGAGCTGATGCGCGAGGCCGGTTTCCTGGCCAAGCCGTGACCTGCCGCGATTTGCGCTCCGCCCTGGCGCCGGCGGGGCGCGGGCATGGCTGTGCGTCGACAATTGCCGACCTTGGCCATGAATGACGACGACCGGCCCGGCAGCGAGGCCAGCATCTCGACGCCGGCGATGGACGTCATCGTGGCGGTGCTGCTTTTTGCGGTCGGCACGCTGGTGGTGATCGACAGCTACCGGCTGGGCTCGAGCTGGGGAGACGATGGCCCGCAGTCGGGCTACTTCCCGTTCTACATCGGGCTTCTCCTCTGCGTCTCGAGCGTTGCGACGCTGGCCCAGGTCGCGTTCGAGGAGTGGAAGCGGCGGGGCCAGTTCGCGGGCGCCGTCGCCGAGCGGCGCCGCGAGTTCGTCGGATGGAGTGCGGCCAAGCAGGTTTTTTCCGTCCTGCTGCCGGCGATCGTCTACGTGCTCTTTGTCGAGCTCTTCGGGATCTACGTCGCCTCGGCGCTCTACATCGCTGTGTTCATGATCTGGCTCGGCAAGTACTCGTGGTTCAAAAGCGCCACGATCGGGCTTGTCGTCAGCGTCTGCCTGTTCCTGATGTTCGAGGTCTGGTTCAAGGTGCCACTCTACAAGGGTGCCTACGACGCGCTGTCGTGGCTCGGCTATTGACCACTGCGCGCCCCGCGCGCTCCGTTTGCGTACCTGCGAGGGGGATTCTTGGCTGAGATCGGCGCGCTGTTCCACGGGTTCGTCGTCGTTCTCTCCCCGTTCAATCTGCTGCTGATGCTGATCGGGATCGTCCTCGGCGTCATCATCGGCGTGCTCCCGGGTCTCGGCGGCGCCAACGGCGTGGCGATCCTGCTGCCGCTGACGTTCTCGATGCCGCCGACCTCGGCGATCATCATGCTGTCCTGCATCTACTGGGGCGCGTTGTTCGGTGGCGCGATCACCTCGGTGTTGTTCAACATTCCGGGGGAGCCGTGGTCGGTCGCGACGACATTCGACGGCTATCCGCTCGCGCAGCAGGGACGCGCCGGCGAAGCCCTGACCGCGTCGTTCACCTCGTCGTTCGTCGGCGCGCTGTTCGCCGTCATCATGATCACGTTTCTCGCGCCGCTGGTCGCGAAATTCGCGCTGCAGTTCGGGCCACCCGAGTTCTTCTCCGTTTATCTGCTCACGTTCTGCAGCTTCATCGGCATGGGCAAGGGCTCGCCATGGAAGACGTTGGCATCGATGTTGCTGGGCTTCGCGCTCGCCGCCGTGGGCATGGACAACATTACCGGCCGGCTGCGCCTGACGTTCGGCTTCTCCGAAATGATGCGTGGGTTCGATTTCCTGATCGCGGTCATCGGCCTCTTCGGCATCGGCGAGATCCTGCTGTCGATGGAGGAAGGCCTGTCCTTTAGCGGCAAGACCGCGACGATCAACCCGAAGGTCGTCCTGCAGACGTGGAAGAAGCTGCCGGCCTACTGGATGACGTCGCTGCGCAGTTGCCTCATCGGCTGCTGGATGGGGATCACGCCGGGCGGCGCGACGCCGGCGTCGTTCATGAGCTACGGCGTCGCGAAGAAGATGTCGAAGAACGGCGACAAGTTCGGGACCGGCCAACTCGAAGGCGTCGTCGCTCCGGAGACCGCGGCGCACGCGGCGGGGACGAGCGCGCTGCTGCCGATGCTGGCGCTCGGCATCCCGGGATCGCCGACCGCGGCCGTGCTTCTGGGAGGCCTGCTGATCTGGGGCCTGCAGCCGGGACCGCTGCTGTTCGTCGAGCAGAAGGATTTCGTCTGGGGCCTGATCGCCAGCATGTACCTGGGCAACCTGGCCGGCCTCGTCATCGTGCTCACCTGCGTGCCGCTCTTCGCCGCGATCCTGCGGGTCCCCTTTTCGATCATCGCGCCGATCATCATCGTGATCTGCGCGATCGGCGCCTATACGGTGCACAACGCGATGCTCGACATCTGGCTGATGCTCGTGTTCGGCGTGCTGGGCTACGTGTTCAAGAAGCTCGACTACCCGCTCGCCCCGCTAGTGCTGGCGCTGGTGCTGGGGGACCGCGCCGAGGATTCGTTCCGGCAGTCGATGCTGATCGCCCAGGGCGATCTCACCGTGTTCTTCTCGAATGGCCTGGTCGGCGGGATTACGGCGCTCGCGCTCACGATGCTGTTCTGGCCGCTCATCGCGCACGTGATCGCGCGGTTTCGCGGCAAGTATTAGAAGGCGTCCTGCGCTCGTGACCCTCGCGCTATTCCGCCGCGGTGGCGCGCGCCGCGACCCGATTGCCCGCCGTGCCGTAGCCCTGCTCCACGGCAACGACCCCGCCTGGGGTGACCCGCACCGCGCAGTACTTGAACTCGGGAATCTTGCCGAACGGATCGAGCGCGGGATTGGTGAGCAGGTTGGCGGCTGCCTCGTAATAGCAGAACGGGATGAATACGGCACCGCGCGGCGTGCCGTCGTCGGCGCGCGCCGAAAGCGCAATCGAGCCCCGCCGCGAGGCCACCGTGATCGTGCCGCCCGGCGCGACGCCGAGCGCCTCGAGGTCGTCCGAATTGAGTGACGCCACCGGCGCGGGCTCGATCGCATCGAGCACCGCCGTGCGGCGCGTCATGCTGCCGGTGTGCCAGTGCTCGAGCTGACGTCCGGTGATCAGCACGAACGGGTAAGTGTCGTCCGGTCGCTCGGCCGCGGGAATGACCTGGGCGGGAACGAAACGTCCCTTGCCGCTCGCCGTCGGAAACTGCGCGGTGAATACGACGCGCGTCCCCGGGTCGCCCTCGTGTTCGCACGGGTACGTGACCGCGTGCTCGCGTTCGAGCCGCTCCCACGTAATGCCGGCGATCGAAGGCATCGCCGTGCGCATCTCGTTGAAGACATCGCGCGCGTGCGCATAGCGCCACGGCAGACCGAGGCGCTTCGCCATCTCGACGATGATCCACAGATCCTGCCGGGCGTCACCCGGCGGCGGGAAGGCTTCGCGCCCGAGCTGAACCAGGCGGTCGGTATTGGTGAACGTGCCCGTCTTTTCGGGAAATGCGGACGCGGGCAGGATCACGTCGGCGAGATACGCGGTTTCCGTGAGAAAGATGTCCTGGACGACCAGCATCTCGAGCTTGGCGAGCGCCGCGCGCGCGTGGGCGACGTCCGGATCCGACATCGCCGGGTTCTCGCCCATGATGTACATGCCGCGGATCTTGCCGGCGTGGACCGCGTCCATGATCTCGACGACCGTGAGTCCGGCCTTCGGATCGAGCGCCGCGCCCCACAGCGCCTCGAACGCGCGCTTCGCCTCCGCGGTGTCGACGCGCCGATAGTCGGGATACATCATCGGGATCAACCCGGCATCGCTCGCGCCCTGCACGTTGTTCTGGCCGCGCAGCGGATGAAGCCCCGTGCCCGGCCGCCCGACCTGTCCGGTCACGAGCGACAGCGCGATCAGGCAGCGGGCGTTGTCGGTGCCGTGGATGTGCTGCGAAATCCCCATGCCCCACAGGATCATCGACCCGCCCGAGGTCGCGAAGAGCCGCGCGACCTCGCGAATGGTCGCCGCGGGGATCCCGCATACAGCCGCCATCGCTTCTGGGCTGTGGCCGGCGACGTTCTTCCGGAGCTCGTCGTAGCCGCTCGTGCGACTCGCGATGAAGCTCTGCGCGACCAGACCTTCGTCGACGATCGTGTGCAGCATCGCGTTCAGCAGCGCCACGTCGGTATCGGGTTTCAGCTGCAAAAAATGGGTGGCGTGGCGGGCGAGCTCCGAGCGGCGCGGCTCGACCAGGATCAGCTTCTTTCCGCGCTTCGCCGCGTTCTTGATCCACGTCGCGGCGACCGGATGGTTGACGACCGGATTGGCGCCGATCAAGAGCACGACGTCCGCCTGCATCACGTCCATCACCGGATTCGACACCGCCCCCGAGCCGATGCCTTCGAGCAGCGCCGCGACGCTCGACGCGTGGCACAACCGCGTGCAGTGGTCGACATTGTTCGAGCCGAAGCCCGTGCGCACGAGCTTCTGGAACAGGTACGCCTCCTCGTTCGAACCCTTCGCGGAGCCGAAGCCGGCGAGCGCGTGCCCGCCGTGCGCGTCGCGGATCTTCGCCAACGTGGCGCCGGCGACTTCGAGCGCCTCGTCCCAACTCGCTTCGCGGAAGGCCGAAAGCGGATCGGCCGGATCCATGACGAAGTCTGCGGTCTTCGGCGCGCCGGGTTTGCGCAGCAGCGGTTTCGTAAGCCGCTGCGGATGATTGACGTAGTCGAAGCCGAAGCGGCCCTTGACGCACAGCCGGCTGTGGTTCGCCGGCCCGTCGCGGCCTTCGACGCGGACGATCGCGTTGTCCTTCACGTGATAGTCGAGCTGGCAGCCCACACCGCAGTAGGGACACACCGACGGCACGACGCGATCCGCCGCGGCGAGGTAAGCGTCGTGTGCCGGCGCGAGCGCGCCCGTCGGACACGCCTGCACGCATTCGCCGCAGGCGACGCACGTCGAGGCGCCCATCGGATCGCCGAAGTCAAAGACGATCGCCGAGTGCGCGCCGCGGAATGCGTAGCCGATGACGTCGTTGACCTGCTCCTCGCGGCAGGCGCGCACGCAGCGCGTGCACTGGATGCAGGCGTCGAGGTTGACGGACATTGCCGGGTGCGTGACGTCGGGCGCGGGTTGCGCACGCGCTTCGAACCGCGACGTGCCGACGCCGAGCTCGCGCTTCCAGTGCGCAAGCTCGGAATCGGGCTTGTAGATCTTGTCCGGCACGTCGGACGCGAGCAGCTCGACGATCATCTTCTGCGCGTGGCGCGCGCGCGGGCTTTCGCTCGACACGTCCATGCCGGACGTGGGCGCGCGACAGCACGACGGGGCCAGCACGCGCTCGCCCTTGATCTCGACCATGCACGCGCGGCAGTTGCCGTCCGGCCGCATTCCCGGCTTGTAGCAGAGCCGCGGGACCGGCACGCCGAGCCGATCGGCGACCTGGATCAGCGTCTCGCCTGACAACGCCGATGTCGGCGCGCCGTTCAACGTGAACTCGATGACGCCAGCGGGAGCGTTCATAGCTCCTCCGGAAAATACTTGACCACGCACGCAATCGGATTCGGCGCCGCCTGACCGAGCCCGCAGATCGACGCATCGGCCATCGCCTGCGACAGTTGCTGGAGCAGCGGCACGTCCCAGCGCGGCGCTTCGAGGAGGCGCACGGCTTTTTCGGTGCCGACGCGGCACGGCGTGCATTGTCCGCACGACTCGGCGGCGAAAAAGCGCATCAGATTGAGCGCGGCATCGCGTGCACGGTCGTGCTGCGACAACACGATGATCGCCGCCGAACCGATGAAGCACCCGTGCGGCTGCAGCGTGTCGAAATCGAGCGGGACGTCGGCGAGCGACGCCGGCAGGATCCCGCCCGAGGCGCCGCCCGGCAGGTAGGCATAAAGCTCGTGACCCGGCAGCATCCCGCCGCAGTATTCGTCGATCAGCTCGCGCGCGCTGATGCCGGCCGGCGCGAGATGGACGCCGGGCGCAGCCACCCGCCCCGACACCGAGAAAGAGCGCAGTCCCTTGCGCCCGCGCCGCCCCTGGTCCGCGAACCATGCGGCGCCCTTCTCCAGGATGTCGCGCACCCAGTAGAGCGTCTCCATGTTGTGTTCGAGTGTCGGCCGCCCGAAAAGTCCCACCTGCGCGACATATGGCGGGCGCAGCCGTGGCATCCCGCGCTTGCCCTCGATCGACTCGATCATCGCCGATTCCTCGCCGCAGATGTACGCGCCGGCGCCGCGGCGCAGGTCGATCGACCGCAGCGGACACGGCGGATCGGCTTCGAGCGCCGCGATCGCCGCCGTGAGGGTCGCGCGGCACGCGGCATACTCGTCGCGCAGGTAGATATAGATCGCGTCGATTTCGGCAGCCCACGCGGCGATCAGCATGCCTTCGAGGAAGCGATGCGGGTCCCGCTCCAGGTAGTAGCGGTCCTTGAACGTCCCCGGCTCGCCTTCGTCGATGTTGACGGCCAGCAGTCGCGGCGCGGGCTCGGCGCGCACGATCCGCCACTTGCGGCCTGCCGGAAAACCGGCGCCACCCAGTCCGCGCAGGCCCGAGTCGTCGAGTGTCGCAATGACCGCCTCGACGCTGCGCTCGCCCTGCACGCAGGAAACGAGCGTGCGATAGCCGCCACCGGCCCGGTAGGCGGCGTAGTCGACATGGCGCGGGATTTCCGGTGCGAGACGCCGCTTCGCGATTGCATCGAGAATGGTTGCCGCTGTCGCGCCGTCGACGGGATTCTTGCCGACGACGGCCGCGGGCGCGTGCTCGCAGCGGCCGATGCACGGCGCTCCGATCACCCTGACGTCGGCACCGCAGGCGCGCACGAGCTCGGCGCGCAGCGCGGACGCGCCGGCCAGCTCGCATGACAACGTCTCGCAGACGCGCACGGTGATCTCGGGCGGCGGCGATTCGCCCTCCTTCACGACGTCGAAGTGGTGATAGAACGTCGCCACCTCGTAGACTTCGGCGAGCGAAAGCTTCATCTCGGAAGCCAGCGCGACGAGATGCGCGGCCGCGAGCGAGCCGTAGCGATCCTGGATTCGATGCAGATGCTCGACCAGCAGGTCGCGGCGCCGGGGCGCATCGCCAAGAAGGGCGCGCACCTCGGAGAGCGCCCGCGGATCGACGGCGCGGCCCTTGGGCTGTCCGCGCGCGCCCCGCTTGCGCGAGAGGCCCGAGACGTCGATCGTCGCTCGCTCGTTCATACCGCGGCCTCCGCACGTTCATTATTGAATGATGCACCGCTGCGTCGGCCGCGCTCAATCGCTCGGCGACGCGCCCTTCGGGCCTTGGCTCGCTGCCGCTCGCCCGCCTCGCTCATTCCAGGAAGTCGCAATGTTTTTCGACGTGCGCCGCGAGATCGAGCGAATGCTGCCGCACCAGTCGCTCGGCGAGCTCGGTGTCGCGCGCCTCGAGCGCCTCGATGATCCGCATGTGGTCGACGATCGAGCGCGACGCCCGATCGCGTTGCGATATCGTCATTCGCCGGATCGCGCGCACGTGGATGAAGAGCTCGTCGATCGTCTTCCCCATCAGGTGCGAGCCCGACAGGCGGATGATCGCCTGGTGGAACGCAATGTTGGCATCGGAGTATTCGTGAATGTTCTCCGCCGGCGTCGTGTTGCGGAATTCGTCGAACATGTGGCGCAGCGCGGCGATGTCCTCATCGGACGCGTTCAACGTGGCGAGCCGGGCCGCCATGCTTTCCAGCGCCGCCCACATCTCGATCATTTCGATGATTTGCTTCTTTGTCTTGCGGACGATGAAACCACCACGCCGCGGTACGGTACGGAGGAAACCCTCGCGCTCGAGCAGCGTCATCGCTTCGCGAATCGGCGTCCGCGAGACGCCGAGCGCCTTGCTCAACTGTCGTTCGTCGAGGCGGATCTCCTCGCGGTGCGCGTAGATGTCGGCGTCCATGATCGCCTGTTTGAGCGCGGCGTAGGCCTGATCGCGCAGGCTGGCGCTGCTCGCGATTGGCTGCAGATCCAATGCAGGTGGCGCGGTTGAATTCAGAATGGTGGACATCGGCACCGTGGTGGCAACACACATTGACAAGCGGTGGTATACCACATACCTTATGCCAGATCGAGGAAAAATCCAAGCGGCGCGGCGACGGCCACCGCTACGACCTGCGAGGATCGCTGCGCCGGCGACGGATCGAGGCCAGCGGCAACATCACCAGGATTACGGGGGACGTCATGCAAGAAGTGACTGCGAAGTCCGCGGAAAAGCCCGCGACGACTACAGCGGAAGACACGTCGAAAATCGCCGCCGGCGCGATCGACCGTCAAGCACAGGAAACCGATGGCTTCCAGCTCGTGATCGACGCCCTCAAGCTGAACGGTATCGATACGATCTTCGGCCTGCCCGGCATCCCGATCACCGACCTCACGCGCCGGTTGCAGGCCAACGGAATGCGCGTGATCGCGTTCCGTCATGAGCAGAACGCGGGGTATGCCGCGTCCATCGCCGGCTTCATGACGGGCAAGCCGGGCATCTGCCTCACGGTGTCCGCACCGGGCTTTCTCAACGGATTGACGGCGCTCGCCAACGCCACTACCAACTGCTTTCCGATGATCCTCATCAGCGGCTCGAGCGAGCGCGAGATCGTCGACCTGCAGCAGGGCGACTACGAGGAGATGGATCAGCTCGCGATCGCCAAGCCGCACGCCAAGGCCGCGTTCCGGGTCCTGCACGCCGAGGACATCGGCGTGGGCGTGGCGCGGGCGATCCGTGCCGCTCTGTCGGGCCGTCCGGGCGGCGTCTACCTCGACCTGCCGGCGAAGCTTTTCCCGCAGACGATCGACGCCGAAGCGGGAAAGAATTCGCTGATCAAGGTCGTCGATCCGGCGCCGCGCCAGATTCCGGCGCCGGACTCTGTTTCGCGCGCGCTCGATCTGCTGAAGAGCGCCAAGCGTCCGCTGATCATCCTCGGCAAGGGCGCGGCGTACGCGCAGGCCGATGCGGACATCCGCGCGCTGGTGGAGAAGACCGGCATCCCCTACCTGCCGATGGCGATGGCCAAGGGCTTGTTGCCCGACACGCACGAGCAATCCGCCTCCGCGGCGCGCTCGTACGTGCTGCCGGAAGCCGACGTCGTGATGGTGATCGGCGCGCGGCTGAACTGGCTGCTCTCGCACGGCAAGGGCAAGACCTGGGGCGGCACGAGCGCCAAGGCGTGGGGCGGACAACGGTTCGTCCAGGTGGACATCTCGCCGCAGGAAGCCGACAGCAACGTCCGCATCGATGCGCCGGTCGTCGGCGACATCGGTTCGTGCGTGAAGGCCCTCCTCGCCGCGATCAACGCAACTGAGGGAACGAAGTGGCCGAAGCCGCCCGCCGAGTGGCTCGACGCCATCGCCGAGCGCAAGACCAGGAACGTCGCGAAGATGGCTGAATCGCTCGCGAAGAACCCGGTGCCGATGAACTACCACAGTGCGCTTTCCGTCGTGCGCGACATCGTCAAGGCGAACCCCGACGCCATTCTCGTCAACGAGGGCGCGAACGCGCTCGACTTCACGCGCAGCATCGTCGACATGTACAAGCCGCGCAAGCGCCTCGACGTCGGCACCTGGGGCGTCATGGGCATCGGCATGGGCTTCTCGGTCGCCGCGGCGGTGGTCAGCGGCGAGCAGGTGATCGCAATCGAGGGCGACAGCGCCTTCGGCTTCTCCGGGATGGAAGTGGAGACGATCTGCCGCTACGACCTGCCGGTCTGCGTCGTGATCCTGAACAACAACGGCGTCTACCGCGGCGATGAAGTCAATCCGACCGGAGGGCGCGATCCGTCGCCGCTGGTGTTCGTCAAGGGCGCGCGCTACGAGAAACTGATGGAAGCCTTCGGCGGCACGGGTGTGCTTGCCACGACGCCGGCCGAGCTTCGTAGCGCGATGGAAGAGGCGATCCGCTCGCGGAAGCCAACGCTGGTCAACGCCGTCATCGACGAAAAGGCGGGCACGGAAAGCGGGCGCATCACGAGTCTCAATCCCGCCGCGAAGAAAAAGCCGTGACGGCCATCCGCGGTAGGCGCAGCGCTCTTGAATGACGGCATTGCATAGGGGAACGCAATGGGTAAGGCATTAGATGGCGTCCGCATCCTGGACTTCACGCACGTGCAGTCGGGACCCACGTGCACGCAGCTGCTCGCGTGGTTCGGCGCCGACGTGATCAAGATCGAGCGCGCGGGCGAGGGCGACATCACGCGCGGGCAGCTCCGCGACATCCCGAACGTGGACAGCCTCTACTTCACGATGCTGAACCACAACAAGCGCTCGGTCACTGTCGATGCCAAGAATCCGAAGGGCAAGGCGGTCCTCGAGCGGCTGGTCAAGCACTGCGACGTCCTGGTCGAGAACTTCGCTCCCGGCGCGCTCGACCGGATGGGCTTCACGTGGGAGCGCATCCAGGAGCTCAACCCGCGGATGATCATGGCGTCGGTCAAGGGCTTCGGCCCCGGGCCCTATGAGGAATGCAAGGTCTACGAGAACGTCGCGCAGTGCGCAGGGGGCGCCGCGTCGACGACGGGCTTCGACGACGGGCCGCCGCTCGTCACCGGCGCGCAGATCGGCGACTCGGGCACCGGATTGCACCTCGCGCTCGGCATCGTCGCCGCGCTCTACCAGCGCAACACTTCCGGCCGCGGCCAGCGCGTGCTGGCGGCGATGCAGGACGGCGTGCTCAATCTCTGCCGCGTGAAGCTCAGGGACCAGCAGCGCCTCGACCGCACCCACGTCATGGAGGAATACCCGCAGTACCCGAACGGCACGTTCGGCGAGGCGGTGCCGCGTTCCGGCAACGCATCGGGCGGCGGTCAGCCGGGGTGGATCCTCAAGTGCAAGGGCTCGGAGACCGATCCCAACGCGTACATCTACTTCATCACGCAGGCGCCCGTATGGAAGGACATCTGCGAGGTGATCGGGCGGCCCGAGTGGCTGACCGACCCGCGCTACGCGACGCCGAAAGCGCGGCTGCCGCACCTGATGGAAATCTTCGGCGAAATCGAGAAGTGGACGATGACGAAGACGAAGTTCGAGGCGATGGACATCCTGAACAAGCACGACATCCCGTGCGGTCCGATCCTGTCGATGAAGGAGATCGCCGACGAGCCCTCGCTGCGCAAGACGGGCACCGTGGTCGAGGTCGATCATCCGACGCGCGGGAAATACCTGACGGTCGGGAATCCGATCAAGATGTCGGATAGCCCGAGCGACGTCAGGCGCTCGCCGCTCCTGGGCGAGCACACCGACCAGGTGCTCTCGGAGTTGGGCTACGACAAGGATGCGATCGCGGCGCTGCGCGCCGAAAAAGTGATCTGATCAAGCAGGGTTTTCCTCATCATTGAAATCCCCGAGGAACCACGATGGCAAACAACAAGAAGGCAGTCCGGCGCATTCTCGACCAGGTGAAGGCGGAAGGGCGAACCTCGCTCACCGCGCCCGAGGGCAAGCTCCTTTGCGACGCCTACGGCATTCCCGTCCCCAAGGAAGGTGTCGCGACCTCGGCCGCCGGAGCCGCAAAGCTCGCCTCCGCGATGGGCCTTCCGGTCGTCCTCAAGATCGTCTCGCCGGAGATCCTGCACAAGACGGAAGCGGGCGGCGTGCTGGTCGGCGTGAAGACTACGGCCGAGGTCCGCAAGGGCTTCGACACGATCATGCGGAACGCGAAGAAGTACGACCGCAAGGCCACGCTGCAGGGCGTGCAGGTGCAGCAGATGCTCGCGGGCGGTCAGGAGGTCATCGTCGGCGCGGTGACCGACCCGTCGTTCGGCAAGCTCGTGGCGTTCGGCCTGGGCGGCGTGCTGGTTGAAGTGCTGAAGGACGTGACGTTCCGGCTCGCTCCGGCGTCGAAATCCGACGCGATGTCGATGCTGGACGGCATCGCCGCCGCGCCGATCCTTAAGGGCGTGCGCGGCGCCGCCGCGGTCGACCGCCAGGCGCTCGCGCGGATCATCCAGAGCGTCTCGCAGCTCGTCGCTGACTTCCCAGAAATTTCCGAGATGGATCTGAACCCGGTATTCGCGACGCCGAAGGGCGCGACCGCCGCCGACGTGCGCATCGTCTGCGACTGGAATCCGGCGCCGCCGCGCTACCGGCCGAGCCAGGCGGAAATCGTCCGGCAGATGAATCGCATCATGAAGCCCGAGTCGGTCGCCGTCATCGGCGCGTCGTTGGAGGACGGCAAGATCGGCAACTCGGTGATGAAGAACCTGATCAACGGCGGCTACCAGGGCGCGATCTATCCGATCCATCCTTCGGCAGCCGAGATCCTCGGGCGCAAGGCGTACAAGAGCGTCAAGGACGTCCCGGGTGTCATCGACCTCGCGGTGTTCGCGATCCCCGCCAAGTTCGTCGCGGCCGCGCTGGTCGAGTGCGGCGAAAAACAGATCCCCGGCGCCGTGCTGATCCCCTCGGGATTCGCCGAGACCGGGAACGTCGAGGGACAGAAGGAGATCCAGGCCATCGGCCGCAAGTACAACGTGCGGCTGATGGGCCCCAACATCTACGGCTTCTACTACACGTGGAAGAACCTGTGCGCGACGTTCTGCACCGCGTACGACTTCAAGGGCCACGCGGCGCTGTCGTCGCAGTCGGGCGGCATCGGCATGGCGATCATCGGCTTCTCGCGCTCGGCCAAGATGGGCGTCTCGGCGATCGTGGGCTTAGGCAACAAGTCGGACCTCGACGAGGATGACCTGCTCACGTTCTTCGAGCAGGACGACAACACGCACATCATCGCCCAGCACTGCGAGGACCTGAAAGACGGCCGCGCGTTCGCCGAGGTCGCGAAGCGCGTGTCGAAGAAAAAGCCGGTCGTCGTGCTCAAGGCCGGACGCACGGCGATGGGGGCGCGCGCGGCGAGCTCGCACACCGGCGCACTCGCCGGCAACGACAAGATCTACGAAGACGTGTTGAAGCAATCCGGCGTCATCCGAGCCCGGAGCCTGCGCGACCTCCTCGAATTCGCGCGCGCGATTCCCGTTCTGCCCACGCCAGAGGGCGAGAACGTGGTGATCATCACCGGCGCCGGCGGCTCGGGCGTGCTGCTGTCCGACGCCGTCGTCGACAACGGCCTCAGGCTGATGCCGATGCCGCCCGATCTCGACGCTGCGTTCCGCAAGTTCATTCCGCCCTTCGGCGCCGCGGGCAATCCGGTCGACATCACCGGCGGCCAGCCGCCGAAGACGTACCAGGACACGGTCCGGCTCGGCCTCGAGGATCCGCGCATTCACGCGCTGATCCTGGGGTATTGGCACACGATCATCACGCCGCCGATGGTGTTCGCCAAGACGATGGTCGAGGTGATCGAGGAAATGCGCGCCAAGGGCATCCACAAGCCGATCGTCGCGTCGCTCGCCGGCGACGTCGAGGTCGAGGAAGCGTCCGAGTATCTCTTCGACCATGGCATCCCGGCCTACCCGTATTCGACGGAGATGCCGGTTGCGGTGCTCGGCGCCAAGTACCAGTGGGCGCGGGGCGCCGGTCTGATCTGAGGTTTCGGCTGTCGTCCCCGCGGAGGCGGGGATCGGCGGAGTCTTGCGGTTGGTGTCCGATTTGGATAGTCATCGGCACGTAGCACACCGGCTTGTGCTGTAATGTCAGCGGCTGCGCGCCGGTGTGCGGCCCGCGAGCCTCGTCTGCATGAACGCCAATCTCTACGCGCTCCTGCGCAGTCATTTCGACGAGCATATCGGGGAACCGTGCATCCTCATCCCCGACGGACCGGTGATCCACTACGACCGGCTCGACGCGGTATCGGCGCAAATCGCCCACGCGCTCGACGCTGAAGGCTGCCGGACCGGCGACCGGGTCGCGGCGCAGGTCGACAAGTGTTGGGAAGCGCTTGCCCTCTACCTCGCCTGTCTGCGCGCCGGGTTCGTCTTCCTGCCCCTCAACATCGGCTACCAGAAAAGCGAGCTCGCCTATTTCTTCGGTGACGCCGAGCCGCGCGTCATCGTCTGCCGGCCCGAATCGGCGCAAACCGTCGCGCCGCTGCGGCCGGAGGCGACCGTGCTGACGCTTGGTAACGGCGAAGGCACGCTTCTCGATCGCGCGGCCGGACGGGAGGAATCGTTCGACACCGTCACGTCGCGGCCGGACGACCTCGCGGCGATCGTCTACACGTCGGGCACGACCGGCCGCGCGAAGGGCGCGATGCTCACGCATAGGAACCTCGGCAGCAATGCGCTTGCGCTGGTCGACGCATGGGGTTTCACCCGTGGCGACGTGCTGCTGCACGCGCTGCCGATCTATCACGTCCACGGCTTGTTCGTCGCCGTGCACTGCGCGCTGCTTTCCGGAAGCCACATGCTTTGGCTCGCGAAATTCGACGCGGGCGAAGTGCGCGCATTACTGCCGCGCGCGACGGTCATGATGGGCGTTCCGACGTTCTACACGCGGCTCCTCGCGGATCCGGCGCTCGGCGCCGCCGACTGCCGCTCGATGCGCTTGTTCGTCTCCGGGTCGGCGCCGCTCCTGCCCGAGACCTTCGGCGAGTTCCGGCAACGGACCGGACACACGATTCTCGAGCGCTACGGGATGTCCGAGACCGGCATGAACACGTCGAATCCGCTCGAAGGCGAACGGATTGCGGGCACCGTCGGCCCACCGCTTCCCGGCGTATCGGTGCGTGTCGTCGGCGCGGACGGCAACGCCTGCGCCGCGGGCGTGGTCGGCGCCATCGAAGTGAAGGGACCGAACGTATTTGCCGGCTACTGGCGCATGCCGGAGAAGACGCGCGAGGAATTCACGGCCGACGCGTGGTTTCGCACCGGCGACGTGGGCGAGATCCTCGCCAATGGCTACGTCCGCATCGTCGGCCGTGCCACGGACCTGATCATCACCGGCGGCCTCAACGTCTATCCGAAGGAAGTCGAGGAGAAGATCGACGCGTTGCCCGGAGTGGCGGAATCCGCGGTCATCGGCGTCCCGGACGCGGATTTCGGCGAAGCGGTGACGGCGGTCGTCGTGGCGCGCGCAGGTGAGGTGTTGCGCGAGGACGACCTGATTGCGGCGCTCAAGGCCGAGATTGCGGGCTTCAAGGTGCCGAAGCGCGTGCACTTCGTCGACGCTCTTCCGCGCAATTCCATGGGCAAGGTCATGAAAAACGTATTGCGCGAGCGTTTCGGCCGGTAAGACCCATGCGTTCATCGGCATTGCCTAGTGCTGCCACGCACTCCACGATTTCCAGAGCATGTACACGGCGAGCACGTAGAGCAGCACGGCGAACGCATGCCGCAATCTGTGTACCGACCAGCGATGCGCGGCGCGCGCTCCGATCGGCGCGCAGATGACGCTGCCGGCGACAATCGCGAGCAACGCGGGCACATAGATGTAGCCGATCGAATACGACGGCAACCCGGTCCGGCCGTAGCCGGCGATGATGAAACCGATCGTGCCGGCCGCCGCAATCGGCAGCCCCAGCGCCGCCGAAGTGGCGATGCAGTTGCGGATGTCGACGTTGCAGGCAGCCATGAACGGCACCGACAGGAACGCTCCGCCGGCGCCGACCATGCTCGAGAGGAGACCGATGCCGCCGCCGACGGCGAAGAGTCCGCCGCGGCCGGGCAATTTGTGCGTCGGCTTCGGCTTGCGGTCGACCAGCATCTGTGTGGCCGACACCGCGACGAAGACGCCGAAGAAGGCAGCCAGCGCAGGCGTCGACATGCCGCCGACGATCTGCGGCCCGAGAAGCGAGCCGACGATGATGCCGGGCGCCATCCCGGCGACGACGCCCCACAGCACGGCGCCGTGCCGGTGATGCTCGCGCGCCGACGAGATCGACGTGAACAGGATCGTCGCGGTCGCCGTCCCCACCGCCATGTGCACGACGTGCTCGGCCAGGAATCCCTGGCGGCTGAAGACGATGGTGAGCAGCGGCACCATCGTCATCCCCCCGCCGATGCCGAGGAGCCCTGCAAGAAAGCCGACGATCGCGCCCAGGACGACGAAGGCTGCGATCAGCGTCGGATCCATTCCATCAGGGCCGACGCTTGGCGCGCTTCACGACGTGCGCCCACTCGGCCGGATCGACGGGCGTGATCGAGAGCCGGTTGCCGCGCTGCAGGACCCGCATCCGGGCGAGCGCCGGATCGGAGCGCAATTCGGCGAGCGAGACAAGACGGGTCTTCTCGATGAACTTCACGTCGACGTTGACCCAGCGCGGCGCGTCCTTCGCGGACTTGGCGTCGAAATACGGACTCTTGCGATCGAACTGCGTCGCGTCCGGATAGGCGGGGGCCGAGATTTCCACGATGCCCGCGATACCCGGCTCGGGGCAGCTCGAGTGATAGAAGAACGCCCGGTCGCCGACCTTCATCTGGTCGCGCATGAAATTGCGCGCCTGATAATTGCGCACGCCGAACCACGGCGTCGACTGGTTCTTGGCCCGCGCGAGGTCGTCGATCGAGAACTCGTCGGGCTCCGATTTCATCAGCCAGTAGCGCATGGGGCTTCCGTTAACGTCCGGGGTTCTTGATGGCGCCGGTGATCATGCGTGGAGGCTCCCGGTTCTTCGCTCAGCTGTTTGGCGGCCGATCGGCCGCCGATCGCACGCCATACTGCCAGCGCTTGTCACAATGGGGAAGCGTTTTCGCACCGGCGCCGGTGGCTCCGACTCGTTTGTAGCCCGTGCATCGTCCTGGCCAAACACCCTCGACGCACCCGGGTCAACTGCGACGTGGCCATTCAAAGTAAGGCGGCGCGAAACTCGGCCCTGCGCCGATCGAATCCTCGGATAACACCATGTTGTATCCTTCGTCGAAACATCGACCAGCCGCGCAATGGTCTGGACCGACTTGCATCAACTCCTTGGTGCGATCCTTGTGATCGTCGGCGCGGTTCTGCCCGTCGTCAATCCTCCAGGCGACGCCCCGCTGTTCCTGCGGATGACGGCCGGGTGCGACGAACTGACGCGCCGGATGCTTGCGCGTCACGTCGCGTTCTACTCGTTCGCGCTATTGTTGGGCTCGCTTGTGTTGGGCTCGTTCGTCTTGCGCATTTTCGACCTGACGGTGGCGGTCATCCAGGTGGCCGGGGGTGCGGTTGTCTGTGCGCTCGGCTGGAAGCTGCTCAATGACGATCCCAAACCGGCTGACGCGACTGTTGATCCACACCAAGCTACGGTGGCCGCGCTGGCGCGTTCGTTCTATCCGTTGACGATGCCGTTGACGGTCGATCCAGGCGTCATGTCGGTGGCGGTCACGATCGGGGCCAACCATTCGCACACTCTTGATCGCGTTGTTGTTCAATTTATCGCCGCGGTCGTCGGCAGCGCGATCGTTGCGTTGTCGATCTTGCTAACTTATCGTTATGCGGAGACTTTCGGCGCGAGGCTGGGGCACAAGGGAATGAACATCGTAGTGCGTCTCTCCGCGTTTATCGTGCTGAGCATCGGCGTGCAGATCGTGTGGAATGGAGTCAAGGCGTTGCTGATGGAAGTTGGCATTCACGCGTGACATTATGATGTCTTCCGCGCGTACCGCGGCTGTTCCATTTCAATTTCATCACGATTTCGACTTTGCTCTGGCGGCGCGTTCTGCCTTGATACTCCGCAGGACCGGAGCCCAGATCGGGTTTCCGGCCTCAGCAGGCTCGAGCTCGAAATTGGGGTCCGCGTCCAGTGCCTTTCGGAATTCGTCGCGACACGACTTTTCCCGGCCCGACACGCAAGTGATGAAGGCGAGGTACTTGTGCGCCCTCGCTTGGTCCCGCTTCGCATCCAACCCGAGGTGTAGCGCAGTCCGCAGCTGCTTGGCCGCAGTCTTGTATTCGCCTTCCTCGTAGCTCTTAACACCCCGTTCGAGCTCTTGTTCGCTGTTGCTCGGCACGGAGACCCCGGACGGTTGGGGTTTGGGCGGCATACGCGCCTCCCTCGCCGTTTCGAGTTCCCGTTTGCTGCTGGCCGCGTTGACGTCCTTCGATGGAGCGGCGTCTTCGCGCGTCTCGGCGGGCTCCTTCACGACGGGCGTGGTGCAGCCGGCACATGCCAGCGCCAACAGAACGGCGGGTATCCACGCTCCACCGAAGGGGGACATCCGGATCGCCCTCATTGAAACTTGTGCTTGATCTTGATGTAGGCCTTGGCTTCGAGGTCCACGGTCGTGGCGTAGGGCTGAAAGGTGGTGTTCCGGATCTCGACCGTGTGTCTGCCTGGCGCGATCCTGATCTCCGCCAGCGGCGGCGAGATGCCCTTTCTCCTGCCGTCCACATAGACTTCACCCCATGGCGTAACCGCCAATGCCAACCGCGCCATCGGCTTGGCGACAGCCCTGGTCTGCTTGGTGCCAGAGGGCGTGGTGGCGGACGGCGCGCCCGGCTGACTCGGCGCGAGGCGTTCCGCCGTCTCACTTTCCTGTCGCGGCAGTTCCGGTGCGCCGGGAACCGCGCCCGCGAGCTTCTCGGCCGAGGAGTTATCGGGACCCTGGCTCGCATCGACTTGCGCACGATCCGACCCACGTCTGGACAGTACGCCCCAACCCGCAACAACGGCGATCAGCGCCGCAGGCACGCCATAGACAACCAGATTCCGCCGGTGCCGAGAGGCTGTGCCATCGCTCGCAACCCCGGATTGGGCTGCCGCGGCATCCGGCGTTTTTGCCGCAGCAGCCGAGTGAAGCGCGGCGGCCGTCTCGCCCTTGGGCCGCCATACGGCGAAATCGTGGAAATTCCTGAGATCCGACGCCATCGCCCGCGCGTTTGCATAGCGATCGTCCGGAATCTTTGCCATGGCTTTCGCGACGATGTAGTCGAACACAGGCGCAATGGCCTTGTTGCGACTATGCGGTGCAGCCGGCGTTTCGTTGATGACCTGGTAGAGAACGGCGTCGAGCTCGCCACCGAAGAATGGCGCAAAGCCGGTCAACATCTCGTAGAGCACGGCACCCAGCGAAAAGATGTCGGTGCGTCCATCCACTTCGCGACCAAGCACTTGTTCAGGCGACATGTATTTTGGCGAGCCGAAAACGGTCCCGGCCAGCGTGCGCGATCCGGTGGGCAGGAGCGCAATTCCGAAGTCGGTGATTTTGACCAACCCGCTATCCAGCACCATGATGTTGGGCGGCTTGATATCGCGGTGCACGACGCCGTTCTCGTGGGCATATGCAAGGCCGTCTGCAACTTGCGCGACGATGTCGGCGATCGTTTCAGGCGGGAGAACGACGCCAGAGTCGAGGATTTCGCGTACCGACCGGCCTTGCAGAAATTCCATTGCGATGTACGCCACGTCGCCGCTCTTGCCCACGTCATGGATCGTGACGATATTGGCGTGATTGAGACGCCCGGCGGACGTGGCTTCGCGATAGAAGCGCTGCTCGAATGCTTCGGATTCCTCCCGCGACAGTTCGAGGCCGACGGTCTTGATCGCAACGATACGATCGATCAGCGGGTCTCGGGCCTTGTACACGGCGCCCATCGCGCCGTGACCCAGCTCCCCGATGATCTCGTAGCGGCCTAGCTGCTCGAGCGGCATAGGTTGACGTCCGTCTTCTGACCTACCGCGTTTGTCCGAAGTGGATGCGGTGACTCGATTCAGGGTTCGTTCGCATGGGATACTTCAATTCGCCAAAGCGAGCGCTTCGCGATCTTTCAAGTCAATTGAGCCGGATGACTCCGCAGCATGGCGCATGATTTCATCGAAATGGCCGCCGTCACCGACGCCGGCAGTGTGCGCCAGTTCAACGAGGACAGCATTGTGACCGACCCCGCTAATGGGGTCGCGGTGCTGGCCGACGGCATGGGCGGACACCGTGCCGGTGAGGTGGCAAGCCGCATGGCTACGCAAATCATCTTGGGCGGTCTCCAGGCCCAGGTCGCCGGCTTCAAATCGGGCGCAGGCCCGCATTCGCCGTTATGGGCAGTTGAACAAAGCATAAATCAGGCCAATATGGCCGTCTTCGATGCGGCGCAAGGACACTCGACGTACCATGGCATGGGAACCACGCTGGCGTTGACCCTGTTCTATGACAATCGAGTCGCGCTGGGGCATATCGGTGACTCGCGCATTTACCGGCTGCGAGACAATGTCCTGCAGCTGCTCACGCGCGACGATTCGCTGCTCCGCGATGAGATGGAGCTCGGACTCCTCTCGGTTGCCGATGCGGCCGCCTCGCATAACCGGAGCTTCGTGACCCGCGCATTGGGCATCGACGAGCGCGCGCGCGCCCATCTGCGCGAGGACGAAGCCTCCCCCGGCGACATCTACCTGCTGTGCTCCGACGGACTCAATGACCTGGTGGAGGACGCCGACATCGAGCTGATCGTCGGCGCGCTCAAGACCAATCTGCCGCTCGCCGCTCACCACCTGGTCCAGGCTTCGAAGGACAACGGCGGATACGACAACGTCTCCGTGATCCTCGCCAGGGTGTTGAAGCCGTTTCCGGCGGCGAGTCACGTGCGATGGATCAGCCGACTGTTCGGCTGGCTCCGGTGAGGCGGCGTCGAGATAGCCCATGGCAAAGCTGGTGCTGAGCTCGGGCGGGTCGATCCTGTATCAATGCTTTGTCGACAAGGAGCGGCTGCACGTTGGCAGGAAACCGGACAACCAGGTCGTGATCGACGATCCCGCGGTGAGCGAGGAGCACGCCGTCATCATCCCGGTCGGCAACGACCATATCCTGGAGAACGTGCAAAGCGTCAACGACACCTTCGTCAACGGGTCGCGGGTGATCCGTCACCTGTTGCAGCACGGCGACGTGATGCAGTTCGGCGCGTTCTCGCTGCGCTACCTGAATCCAAGGGCCTCCTCCGACAGAGACCTGGAGCGCACGATGCTCATCGCGGGATTGTGGGAGCGTCTCGATGCTGCGCAGCGCGAATCCGGCCGGCTCACCGCAGCCGTGCGCATGCCGGCTGCGCACGTCGCAAGCATTCATTTTCCCAAGGGCGAGGTGCGGGTGATCGCAGGCGATCGCGCCGGGGACGCGATCACGCTCGACCGGGTCGTCGCGACCTTCGGCAGACCCGGCAGCGCGCTGGCCGTCGTCACGCGACGGCCTCACGGCTATTTCATCACCCATGTGGAAGGTCGTCGTTATCCGCGCGTCAACCGCCGGTCAATCGGCAAGGAAGCACGCCTGTTGCGCCATGGCGACGTCATCGAGGTCGCGGACGAAAAGCTGGAGTTCTCGCTGGACTCGCGCGATTTGGACGTCGGCGACGACCGAAAGTAAGAACTCGCCGGCGGCATGGCGAAGACGCACTCAGCTGGCGGCGCAAAAAATCGCGGCGCCTTGCCAGCGCCGCGCCTGTCTGGAGTTCGCGGGACTTTAGTCCGTCGCGCGTGGTGCCTGTTGTTGGTCGCCGCTATCGCTTCACTCGCTCGCTGAGCCGCAAAGCGAGCGAATCAAATGGGTGTTCCCCGCCTGTGCCGTATAGCCCGTCATCTTGAACCGGAGGTTCAAGAGGGTCGCTAAGCCGGAGCCTTCAGGCGCTTCCGCGTGGGAGCGCACACCAGCTCAACGAAGGCGAAGCAACCTCGCTAGATAGCATTGGTTCAAAGAGTGTATGGGCCGCTCGAACACCGCAGGGAACGTGGAGCCTGCCGCCATCCGCTAGTGCGTATCCTGTGCCGCGAGCACTTGATCGATGGCGGCTTGCATGTTGAGGATTCTACGCCGCAATCCCGCATCGTCAATGGGCGTCGCGGCAACCGCGGCGGACGCCGCGCGCGGCGTGTGCCGTTCGCGCAGAAGGTCGTGCGCGAGATTCAATGCGGCCATCACCGCGACCCGTTCGGCGCCGGCGACCTTGCCGCCGTCGCGGATTTCGCGCATCCGTCGATCGAGCAATGCGACGGCATCGATAAGCTCGGCGCGCTCGGACTCCTTGCAGGCGACCTTGTACTCGCGTCCGAGCAGCGAGATGTCGAGCGTGACGCTGCCGCCGGCCGACGGCCTGGTCGTCATACGCGCCCTCCGCACCGCCGGTCTTCGGCGGCATGCGCGGTTGTCGGGCGCTGCTCAATCGCTCGGCGACGCGCCCTTCGGGCCTTGGCTCGCTGACGCTCGCCCGCCTCGGCTCATTCGACGACCTCAGGAAGTCGCGCAAGCAGCGCGTCGAGCCGCTGCGTCGCCTCGGTGACCCGCTGCGCCAGCGCGTGGTTGCGGGTATTGGCGGCGGCAAGATCGCGCCGCAGCGCCTCGTTTGCCGCGCGCAGCGCACGCGTGTGCGCAATCAGCGACGCCTGCTTGCGCTCGAGCGCCGCGATTTCGGCGTCGATCGCCGCATCGGACGCGCCCACCGCCGGCAAATTCGTCGGTAACATCGGATCACTCTAGCCGGTCGATGCGCGCCGCGTCAACCTGCTCGGATGGCCGGCGCATCGCCGGTCGAAAGCGGCACGTAACGAACCGCAAGGATGTCGAGCTCCTCGACACCGCCCGGCGTCGAAAGCGTCACCGTATCGCCCGCGCGGGCCTTCAAGAGCGCGCGCGCCACCGGCGACACCCAGCTCACGTAGCCGCGCGCGGTGTCGATCTCGTCGACGCCGACGATCGAAAGCGTACGCTCCTCGCCCTTCGCGTTGCGCACGGTGACCGTCGCGCCAAAGAAAATCAGGTCGGAGGCGTCGTCGTCGCGCCGCGCTGCCGGGTCGACGACTTCGGCAATGTCGAGACGCTTGATCAGGAAGCGGATGCGCCGATCGATCTCGCGCAGGCGCTTCTTGCCGTAGATGTAGTCGCCGTTCTCGGAGCGATCGCCGTTGCTTGCCGCCCAGGCGACCGTCGCAACCAGCTCGGGGCGCTCCTTCTGGACGAGGCGTTCGAGCTCGGCCTTCATCCGCTCGAAGCCGCCGGGCGTGAGATAGTTCCGCGCGCCCGCAGGCAGCGGCGATGAGGTCTCGGCGTCGTCGTCGTCGGTCGTCTCCGCTTCGCGGGTGAATGCCTTGCTCATCGTCGCTTGACGGTCGCCGAAAATGGCGCCGCCGAGCTTTTCATTATAAGCGTTCGTCCGCGCGGAGACATCGCGCCCCTTCGCCCGCGGAGACGGGAACAGCCGGCCCTATAATCGCTACGTCCCCTTGAAGCGCACATCGGCTCGTGGGACCACCCTCATGTCCGCACCGCTGACCTCGACAGCCACCGTGCGCACGCACGCGACCATGCGGCCGCTCCTCCGTGCCGGCGTCATCCTCGCGTTGCTTGCGGGCGCAGGCTGCGCGGCCCTTGCCGTCGCGCTTTCGATGGGGAGCGTCGCGATCGACGCTTCGACGATATTGCGCGCGCTCGTCGGCCGCGCGTCCGGCACCGGCGCGATCATCGTCGTCGACCTGCGGCTGCCGCGCGCGCTCGCCGCGTTCGCGGTCGGCGGTTTGCTCGCGGTCGCCGGCGCGCTGATGCAGGTGCTGCTGCGCAATCCGCTCGCCGACCCTTACGTGCTCGGCATTTCCGGCGGCGCCGCCGTCGGTGCGCTCGCGACGATGATCGCCGGAGCCGCGGCGCTGGTCGCGCCCGCCGCGCTCGCAGGTGCGCTCGTTTCGACGCTCCTCGTGTTCAGTCTCGCTCGCACCGGGGCCGCAGCCACGCCGTGGACGGCGACCCGTCTGCTCCTCACGGGCGTGGTCGTTGCCGCCGGATGGAGCGCACTGATCGCGCTCTTGCTCACCGTCGCGCCGGACGCGCAGGTCAAGGGCATGCTGTTCTGGATGCTGGGCGACCTGTCCGCGGTGCCGCCGCCGCTGCCGGCGCTTGCGACGCTGGCGCTGGTGCTCGTTCTCGCGTTCGGGCTTGCCCGCGATCTCAACGTGCTCGTTCGCGGCGAGACAATCGCGACGACGCTCGGCGTCGAAGTCCCTCGCGTCACGCTGGCACTCCACGCGCTCGCCGCGCTCGCGACCGCGGCGGCGGTCACGACGGCGGGCAGCGTGGGATTCGTCGGGCTCGTGGTTCCGCACGCGCTCCGGCTCGTGATCGGCAACGACCAGCGCGTGCTCTTGCCGGCCGCCGCGCTCGCCGGAGGTGCGCTCCTCGTGCTGGCCGATACGCTGGCGCGCAGCGTCATTGCACCGGCGCAATTGCCGGTCGGCGTCATCACGGCACTCGTCGGTGTGCCGGTGTTCCTCTACCTTCTGGCGAAGAGCGGGGCGCGCACATGAGCGTGCCTTCGCGCCTGTCGGTCCGCGGTCTCGCCCTGTCGATCGGTGGGCGCCTGCTGTGCGATCGTCTCGACCTCGAGGTCGGCGCGGGCGCACGGTGGGCGATCGTCGGGCCGAACGGCGCAGGCAAGACGACGCTCGTCACGACGCTCGCGGGCTTGCGCGCCGCCGCTGCCGGGGCCATTGCCTACGACGGCGTCGCACTCGAAGCGCTGTCGCCGCGCGAGCGCGCGAAAAAGCGTGGCTTCCTTCCGCAGGACAGCGTCGACTTCTTTCCGGCGACAGTGCTGGAGACCGTGCTCGTCGGCCGCCATCCGCATCTCGGCCGCCTGCAGTGGGAATCGGAGGCCGACATCGACTGCGCGCGGGACGCGCTGTCGCGCTTCGGCCTCGCCGGCTTCGAAGACCGCGACGTCCGCACGCTGTCCGGCGGCGAGCGCCGCCGCGTCGCGCTGGCAGCGCTCGTCGCGCAGGATCCGGATCTATTGCTGCTCGACGAGCCGTCGTCGCACCTCGACCTGGGGCAGCAGATCGCCGCGCTCGACGCACTCGACGCGCTCGCCCGCGAGCGTGGAAAGGCGCTGGTCATGGCGCTGCACGACTTGCACCTTGCGCTGCGCTACGCCGATTACGCCGTGGCGCTCGGTGCGGGAAAGGCCATCATCGGGCCCGCGCCCGAAATCCTGTCCGTCGACACGTTGTCGACGCTGTTCGGCCATCGACTGGCCGCGGTCGGCGAAGGCCGCACGCGGACCTTCGTCCCGCTCTAACGGCGCAGCGGCGTCACCTGTCCATGCGCTGCAGGACGACCTTGAACAGCGTCTTCCAGCCCTCCTTGCCTTGCGCTTCGCTCCATGCCTCATACGCGTTTTCGTTCAACGGCGTCCAGCGCGCCCGATAGGTCATCACCTCACCGTCGGCGACAAATTGCGTCGGCGGAAACGTGAGCGCGGCCTCGGCCGGTTGCATGGTTCCGCGGCTGATGCCCCCCAGGTTTTCGACGTAAAGGAATTCGACGCGCTTCGCGCTCGAGTCCCAGTAATAGAGGGTCTCGCCGACGTAGTCCGGGCGTCCGGGTGCGCGCACCGTGTGAACGTCGCGCAGCGCCTTCCCCTCGTAGAGCCAGGTGAAGCAATGCTCGTCGGTCTGCTTGCCGTCGGGAAACGTCCCTTTCCAGCAGTGGCCGGCAAGGAAAGCCATCGGCTTCAAGCCTTCGGCGGGTGCGGCCGACGCGATGGCAGGAATTAGCAGCAGCAACGCGGGGAATCGTTTCATGCGTCTTCTCCTTGGTTGAACTAAGCGAACACGGCAGCAGGTAGGGCGATTGTCAAAGGGTCGCCTGCGCTAGGAGCCTGTCGGACTTACTGTCACGTATGCGACGGAGGCGAGTTGGGCGCAGTTCAAGGCGCGAGGCCGAAGGCATACCGGGAGTATGGCGAGGCCTCGCAACACAGAAATGCGCCCAAATCGCCCCGTCCCTTCGGGTTGCTGCCAAATGGCGCGTCTGCGTCGTTGCAAGGCTTGCGCATATTCCCGATATGCGCTGCGCCTCGCGCCTAGCATCCATCGCCTTTTGGCCCAGCAACGCATACGTGAGAGCAAGCCCGACAGGCTCCTAGGCGCGCGCCTTGCGACGGATTGCGTTGCGCGGCGTCGACTTCCGCCTCTTGTCATGGCGCAGGAGGCCGCCGAGGTAATTCCTCAGCTGCTCCACGGCGCGATCGAAGTAGCCGATGTCACGATGGATACGGGTTTGCATCACCGCGCCCTCCATGGTGGTCAGCACGAATTCGGCGAGCGCGCGCGTATCGACGCCTCGCACCATGTCCTTGGCACCCCCCTTCAGGCAACGCTCGATGGCATCAACCCATGCGGCGAAATTGGCCGCCAGTGCGACACGCACCGCCGGGTCGGGCTCGTGCAGCTCGAGTGCGAGACTGCCGATCGGGCAGCCATAGGTGCAATCGGTCTGAACCAGGAACAGCCGGTAGCGCGCGAGCAGCGCGAAGATGCGCTCGATCGGGTCGTCGACCCCATGCCATGCGGGCCGGAGAAGCATTTCGTCGATGCCGCTGCGGTATTGGTCGAGGACGGCCAGCAGAAGGTCCTGCTTGCCGGGAAAGAAGTAGTAGAGGCTGCCGCTGTTCATCTGCGCTGCGTGCAACACATCGGCCACGCTCGTTCCGCCGTAGCCTTTGGCGGCGAAGAGCTGCATCGCAGCGAAGACGAGGCGGGCCCGGGAAGAAGGCTTGTCCGCAACTTGGTTGATCATTCAAGTAAGATACAGGGAAAAGGGATCCGCGGTCAACAGGCCCTACTGGCGCCGCGCCCTGTCGATCGCTGCGCACAATTCGGCGACGCCGTCGACGAATCGCGGCCCGGCGCGATGCAGCAGATCGGCGTTGATCGTGAAAAGACTGTCGCGCTCGACCGCGGGCACCTTGGGAAACCGTCGCCAGTCGTCGAGCCACGCCGGGCGCACGCCGCCGTCGGTGCCGGCGATGATCGCGTCCGGACGCGCCGCGAGCACCGCCTCGATGCTGACCGTCGGAGCGGGCAGACGAACGGTCGCGAAAACGTTGTCGCCGCCGCACACTTCGATTGCGCGGGTGATGAGGTGTCCGCCGCCGATCGTGTACAGCGGCGCGTTCCAGATCTGATAGAAGACGCGGACGCGACGCGCACCCGCATGGTCCCCGCGGAGCCGCGCGAGCCGGGTCCGGAACGCTTCTGCCGCGGCGCGCGCCTGCAGTTCGTTGCCGACGAGCGCGCCGAGGCGATCGAGGTCGTCGGCGATGCCGTCGATCGTCTTCGGATCGGTCGTGAAGACGGCGATGCCCCGCGCGCGAAGCGCTTCCACTTGCGCGGGCGCTGTATAGGGCCACGTGACAACGAGGTCCGGCCGCTCCTCGAGGATCCGTTCGAAGTCGAGCGTCGTGGCGTCGCCGACGCGCGGCAACGCGTTTGCCTGCGGAGGAAAGTCCGACGTCGCGATGACGCCGACGACGCGCGCGCCCGCTCCGGCCGCGAAGAGCAGCTCCGTCGCATGCGGCGCGAGGCTCACGATCCGCGTGGCCGGCGCGGCGAGGGTCACCTCGGTGCCGCTGTCGTCGCGGACGCTCACCGCAGCGGCGGCGAAAGACGCGCCAACCGCGGCCGCCAACGCAAGCCCTGTCACCAGGCCGCCGGCCACCCGTTTCACGGCTGCCACCGCACCGCCGCGTACACCGTCGCGCCGCCGGTCGAGTAATCGGCGGCGAGCTGGTAGTTCTTGTTGAACACGTTGTCGCCGCGCAGCAGGAGCGACAGCCCCTTCGCGAACGGCCATTCGAGCGTGAGGTTGACGATGCCGTAGCCGCCCATCGAGCGCACGTTCGCAGCATCGTCGTAGCGGCGCGACGAGGCGACGAACTCGACGCCGAGCTCGACCGGACCCGCCTGCTGCAGCGCCTTGATCGCGCCATGCTCGCGCGCGCGCCGCGGCAACAGCTTGCCGGTCGCGTCGTCCGTCGGATCCTGCAGATCGAGCGAAGCGACGACCCGGGTCTCGCGCCACGCGAGATCGAGCCCGAGCGTGACGCCCTCGAGCGTCGCGGCCGCGACGTTCTGCGGCAGGCAGAAGCTCGCATCGCAGGCGAACACGATGAGATCGCGCACCCGGTTGTGATAGCCGATCGCGCGCGCTTCCCACCGCGCGTCGCCGTAGGCGGCGGTCCAGTACGTGCCGATCTCGGCGTTCTTCGACGTTTCGGGGACGAGGTCGGGATTCGAAAAGCCCGGATAGTAGAGATCGTTGAACGACGGCGCCTTGAAGCCGGTGTTCGCGCCGGCGGTAAGCCGCCACGAAGGCGACAGCGCGTAACCGAGCGCAAGGCCGCCAGTGGTCTTGCCGCCGTACTGATTCGAGTCGTCGTAACGGACGTTCGCCTGCAACGAAAGCAAGTCGTAGCGAAGCTGGTAGACGCCGGTCGCCGAATTTGTCGACCGTTGCGTGATCGCGAAATCCGCATTTGTCGTCAGGCGCTCGTCGCGCCGCTCGAAAATGACGCCCAGCGATCCCAGCGGCAGCGCGAAGTCGTTCTGCCAGAAGTATTGCTGCTGCACCGTCCTGAATGGAAAGTTGCCGAAGGCCGTCTCGGATACCGAATCGTCGATGCCTTCGCCCGCCGTGAACGCGGAAGTCCAATGGTCCGTGAGCGTGTTGCGGCTCGTGACCGACCACGTCTCGAGGGTCGTGATCGTCCGGTCGTCGAAGTCGGCGCTGCCGTCGTATTGAGCGTTCAGGCGATTGTAGAAATATTGCGCCGCAAGCTCCTGGCCCGCGGCCCACGTCCACGTCCCGCTCGCCGTCGCGTTGGCCGTCGAATAGCCGTCGCGATCGGGGTTATAGCTCAAGTTGCCCGGATCGACGATCGCGTTGAAGCCGTCGCTTCGCCGTCCGCCGAGCTGCACCGAATAGCGGAGCGGGCCGCTCGTGCCGTAGACCCCCGCAGACAGTGCAGCGGTGTTGTACGTTCCGTACCCGACGGTGGCATTGGGAACAATCCCGGCGCCCTGCGCTCGTTTGGTGAACACCTGGATCACGCCGCCGATCGCATCGGCGCCATACAGGCTCGACGCGGGGCCGCGCAGGATTTCGATCCGCTCGATCTGGTCGAGCGGGATCGCTTCGAGCGACGTGGCCCCATCCGAGGCCGATCCCGCACGCAGACCGTCGATCAGCACGAGCGTCTGGCCGCGGTTCGCGCCGCGCAGCAGCGCGCCCGACACCGATCCGGGCCCTCCGTTCTGGACGATTTCCACGCCCGGTTGCCGCTGCAGCAGCGCCGCGAGGCTCTGGACGCCGCTCCGCGCGATTTCCTCGGCGCCGATGACGGTGATGTCAGCGAGCGCCTCGCCGATCGGCTGGGGAGCGCGGGCCGCGGTGACGACGAGGGGTTCGAGCGGGAACGGTTTCGGCGGGGTCTCCTCGGCGCGCGCCGAAACGGCGAGCGCCGCAGTCACGATCAGCGCCGGTAACGATCGCCGGAAAACTGCGGCGGCGCAGGATCGCGCCGAACGGTGACGCAGGACGGGAAACGGCATCGCCGGACTCCGCGCGCGCCACGCAACCCCGCATGACGTTGGCGACCGGGATTGCGACCGCTATCTTCCGCGCATCGCGAGATCCGCAGCGTCGCGATCCGGGCGTGCACGTGGCCACGCCATGGACCGAGCGCAGGCCGGTCTCCGGGCTCGCCGGTCTTGTCCGCCTGGCCTTCCCGTCCAAAAACAAGGGGACAGTGGCGTTGTCGAGCGGACCGCACGGGCTTACCGTTGCGGGGGCAGCCGCGGGCTGGCGCGACATCGCGCGTCACCGCGTTCCCGTTTCACCCGCCGCGAGGGATCCGCGACGGACACCTGCACGCGCTGATTATAGCGACTGACGCCGCAACGGCGACGGGGCCTTTGAAAGGCGTCGCGCGGCTGACGCCCGGCGTGCGCTCCGCACCGCATTGTTGCTATAATTCCCGCCCCTGCGACGAGGATCGCCCCCCTCCGGATAACGCCGGCCCCGGGGCGAAGCTAGTGAAACAGAAGCTCTACATCCGCACCTTCGGCTGTCAGATGAACGAGTACGATTCGGCCCGGATGGCCGACGTGCTCGCCGCGACCGACGGGCTCACGCTGACCGGGCGCCCCGAAGACGCCGACATCATCCTGTTCAACACGTGCTCGGTGCGCGAAAAGGCGCAGGAGCGCGTGTTCCACGATCTCGGCCGCGTGCGCGCGCTGAAGGCGGGCAAGCCCGACCTCATCATCGGCGTGGGCGGCTGTGTCGCGAGCCAGGAGGGCGCAGCGATCGTCCGGCGTGCGCCTTACGTGGACGTCGTCTTCGGTCCGCAGACGCTGCACCGGCTGCCGCAACTGATCCGCGCCCGGCGCGCGACCGGCACACCACAGGTCGACGTCAGCTTTCCCGAGATCGAGAAATTCGATCATCTGCCGCCGCCTTCCGTCGACGGTGCCGCCGCGTTCGTGTCGATCATGGAAGGCTGCAGCAAGTACTGCACGTTCTGCGTCGTGCCATACACGCGCGGCGAAGAGGTCTCGCGGGCGTTCGACGATGTGCTGACCGAAATCGCCGACCTTGCCGACAATGGGGTCTTGGAAGTGACGCTCCTCGGGCAGAACGTCAACGCTTATCGCGCACCGCTTGAGCAGGATCAAATGGCCGATCTCGCAACGCTGATCGAATATGTCGCCGAGATTCCGGGCATCGAGCGCATCCGCTATACGACGTCGCATCCGAAGGAAATGACGCAACCGTTGATCGACGTGTACGCGCGTGTCGACAAGCTCGTCTCGCACCTGCATCTGCCCGTCCAGTCGGGATCGGACCGCGTGTTGGCCGCGATGAAGCGCGGCTATACGGCGCTCGAGTACAAGTCGATCGTCCGCAGGCTTCGTGCGGCGCAGCCGGATCTTGCGCTGACGTCCGATTTCATTGTCGGCTTCCCGGGCGAAACGGCGGCCGACTTCGAGCAGACCTTGAAGCTCATCGAGGAAGTCGGTTTCGACGGCGCCTTCAGCTTCGCCTACAGCCCGCGCCCGGGTACGCCCGCGGCCGATCTTCCCGATCAGATCCCGGCCGCGACGAAGCAGGCGCGGCTCGAAGCATTGCAGACGGTCGTCGACGCGCAGTATCGCGATCGCAGCGTGGCGATGGTGGGAGCGCGGGAGCGCGTGCTCGTGACGGGCCGCGCCGCACGCGATGCCCGCGAACTCGCCGGGCGCGCCGCAAACAACCGCGTCGTGAATTTCGCCGGCGACGGCGCGCTCGTCGGCACTTATGTCGATGTGACGATCACGGCGGCGCTACCGCATTCGTTGCGCGCTGAACTTGTGGCGGCATGAGGTATTGGGGGTGCCGAAGTCGCTTTGTTGTCCGCGTTCGCGCGGAGGGTGCAAGTGTGTGTAGGAGATAGTCCGATGTCCATCGTTCGTTTCGCTCGTCCGGCGCGCGCCGCCGTTTGCGCAATGCTTGTTGCAACTCTGGCGGCCTGCGCCAATCTCCCGTCGAACGGGGGCACCGTCGCCGCCGACGCCGCGGCTACCGGGGTGGCCGCCGCGATCGCCGCCTCCGGATCGGCCAAGAATGGCCACGGCACGCCACCCGCCGCTGCCGCGGCCGCAGCAGCCGCAGCCGCCGCGGTCGTGCAGGGACAGCCGCGCCCATTCGCCGACGTGGTCAAGGAGGCAAAGGAAACGCCCGGGCTCTTCGGTCTGTGGCAGAAGGACGACAAGGTCTGGATCGAGATCGCGCCGGATCAATTCGGCAAACCGTTCCTGTTCACTGCGAACTTGAGCCGCGGCGTCGGCGAGCAGGGCGTGTACGGCGGCATGATGCTCGCGGACCAGATCGTGGAGTTCAAGCGCATCGGCAACCTCGTGCAGTTGATCGCAAAGAACTACGCCTTCACCGGAGGCGCCAACGCACCGATCGCCCAGGGCGTGAAGGAAGGCTTCACCGACAGCCTGGTGGGGACGACCATCGTCGCGAGCCAGCCGCATCCGGAGCGCAAGACCGTGCTCGTCGACGCCGGTCAGCTGCTGCTCACCGACATTCCGGTCGGCGAACGCTTCACGACGGGGATCCACATGCGCAACTACATGTTCGATCCCCGGAATTCGAGCTTCGAAGCGGTCAGGAATGCGCCCGACCAGTCGTCGCTCGTCGTCTCCGCGCATTATTCCAATCCCAAGGCGTCGTTGCCGCCCCCTCCGAGCCACGCGGCCGCACCGCCGAGCCCGTTCCCCCCCTTCACGACGCTGCCCGATGCACGCAGCCTGTTCCTGGGCTACACGTACAACTTCGCCAAGCTGCCCGAGCCGATGACGGCGCGGGCCGCCGATCCGCGCGTGGGGCACTTCGAAAGCGAGGTCTGGGACTTTTCGACCGACTCCAGTTTCACCGCCAAGACGCACATCGTCGATCGCTGGCGATTGGAAAAGAAGGATCCGAGCGCGGAAGTCTCGGAACCGAAGGAGCCGATCGTGTTCTGGATCGACCGTACCGTCCCCGAGAAGTACCGCGCCGCCGTGCGCGAAGGCATTCTCGAATGGAACAAGGCGTTCGAGAAGATCGGGTTCAAGGACGCGATCGTCGTCAAGCAGCAGGACGCCGATGCGCCGTTCGACACCTACGACGCCCGGCACTCGACGGTCCGCTGGTTCGTCGCCACCGACCCGGGATTCGTCGCCATCGGCCCGCACACGGTCGATCCGCGCACCGGCGAGATCCTCGATGCGCAAGTCGCGATTTCCGAGTCGTGGTCGCGCGCGCAACGCACGTTCATCGCCGAACAGGCGCCGGCGCCCTCGGCGTGGCCGGCATTCGACGCGTACAAGGCGTCCCTCGGGCTCGACGGCAGGGCGTGCACGTACGCGGCCGATGCACTCGCGGAAATGGAGTTCGGTCTGGATCTCCTCGAAGCCCGCGGCGACATCACCCCCGGAAGCGCCGAAGCCGATGCGTTCGTCGCTGCCTCGCTCAAGTCGGTCGTGATGCACGAGGTCGGCCACACGCTGGGCCTGCGCCACAACTTCCGCGGCTCGACCGTCTATCCGCTCGCCAAGATCTCGGATCCGACGTTCAGCAAGACGAACGGCATCTCCGGCTCGGTGATGGATTACAACCCGCTCAACATCGCCGTCAAGGGCGAGTCGCAGGGGGCCTACGTCGAGCCGACGATCGGGCCGTACGACTATTGGGCGATCGAGTACGCGTACAAGCCGCTGCCGAAGGAAACCGAAGCCGCGGACCTCGCGCGGATCGCCGCGCGCGGCGCCACCGATCCGCTGCTCGCGTTCTCGTCCGACGAGGAAGCGTTTGCGGGCCTCGATCCGCAGGCGAGCCAGTTCGACCTCGGCGCAGAACCGCTTGCGTATCTGCAGAAGCGGCTCGTCATCTCGCAGGAGCTGTGGCAGCGGCTGCAGGCGCGGCAATTGAAGCCCGGGGAGTCGTACGCGGTGCTGCGCCGCAGCTTCGACGCCGGCTTCAAGCAGGTCGCCCGCGCCGCGGCGCTCACCGCGAAATACGTGGGCGGCGTCTATTACGTTCGCGACTACGCGGGAACGGCCAACCTCCCGCTGACTCCGGTGGCGCCGGACAAGCAGCGTGCGGCGCTCAAGCTGCTCGCGACCCAGATCTTCTCGGTGGACAGCTTCAGGTTCAAGCCGGAGTTCATCCGCAGCATGGGCATCGACTATCTCGACGTCGGCTTCACGCCGAGCCAGCTCAATCCGGACTTCAGCCTGCGCAGCCGCGTGCTGGCGCTGCAGACCGGCGCGCTCAACCAGCTGCTTTCCGACACCGTGATGAGCCGGCTTCTCGATTCGGAAATCAAGGTGAACAAGGCCGATCAGGCGCTCACGCTGAACGAGCTCTTCGCGGTGCTGCGCAACTCGATCTGGAGCGAGTTGAAGACGGGCGGCTCGATCCCCGGGCCGCGCCGCGACCTCCAGCGCGAACACCTGCGCCGCATCGTCGCGGTGCTCACCCGCCCGGCGCCGACCACGCCTGCGGACGCGAGCGCGCAGATGCGCGAAGAGGCGCGGCAACTCTCCACCCAGATCAAGGCGGCCGCCGCCAACGGCAATCGCGACCGCGAAACGCGCGCGCACCTGGTCGAAGCCGCGGGCATGCTCGACGAAGCGCTGAGAGCGCCGATGATCCGCCAGGGAGTGTGACGGCGCGAAGGTGGCGTCGCGCGGGGAGGCGCGACGCCGGCAGGCGCCCAAGGGGAGGGCAGTGACCGCATGACGGCCAAACGCGAGCGGCACGACCTGTCGTTGCATCCGCTCGACAACCGCGCGCTCGCCAACCTGTGCGGGCCGCTCGACGCCAACCTGCGCCAGATCGAGGCCGCGCTCGACGTCGCGATCGCGCATCGTGGTGCCGCGTTCACATTGACCGGCATGCCGGCGCAGAACGCGCGGGCAGCCGCGGCGCTCGAGCGTTTCTATGCGCAGGCCGAGAAGCCGCTGTCGGTCGACGACATCCAGCTCGGCCTGATCGAAATTGCCACGCAGCGCCGAGGCCCCCCCGCCGGCGGTGACGACGACACGCCGCTCCTGCGCACGCGTCGCGCCGACCTGCACGGCCGCACGCCGAACCAGACGCTTTACCTGCGCAACATCCAGGAGCACGACATCACGATCGCCATCGGCCCCGCGGGCACCGGCAAGACGTATCTCGCCGTTGCCTGCGCCGTCGACGCGCTGGAGCGCGACGCGGTGAAGCGCCTCGTGCTCGTCCGTCCGGCGGTCGAGGCCGGCGAGCGGCTGGGCTTCCTGCCCGGCGACCTCGCGCAGAAGGTGGATCCCTACCTGCGCCCGCTCTACGACGCGCTCTACGACCTGCTCGGCTTCGACAAGACCGGCAAGCTCTTCGAGCGCAACACGATCGAGATCGCGCCGCTCGCCTACATGCGCGGCCGTACGCTCAACCATTCGTTCATCATCCTGGACGAGGCACAGAACACCACGCCCGAGCAGATGAAGATGTTCCTGACAAGGATCGGCTTCGGCACCAAGGCGGTGGTCACCGGCGACGTCACGCAGATCGACCTAGCGCGCGGGCAAAAAAGCGGTCTCATCGAGGCCGATCGCATCCTTGCCGGCGTCCGCGGGATCGCGTTCAGCCGTTTCACGAGCGCCGACGTCGTCCGCCATCCGCTGGTGCAGAAGATCATCAGCGCCTACGAGCGTGACCTCGCCCAGAAGAAGCCGGGCGAGCCCGAGCGCTGATGGCACGACGGCGGCCAAGGCTGTCGCTCGCCGTCCAGTACGCGGTGTCGGCCGCGAAATTGCCCGGCGCCTCGGCGCTCCGGCGCTGGGCCCGCTCTGCGCTCGAGCGCGACGCGCGCGTGACGCTGCGCTTCGTCGGCCGGCGCGAGGGCCAGACGCTGAACGCCCTCTACCGCGGCAAGGACTGCGCAACCAACGTCCTCACGTTCGTGTACGATGACGCGGGTCGACTAGAAGGCGACATCGTGCTCTGCGCCCCGGTGCTGCGGCAGGAAGCCAAGGTGCAGGGCAAGACGCTCGGGCGCCACTGCGCCCACCTCGTCGTCCACGGCATGCTGCACCTCCAAGGCTACGACCACGGCACAGGCCGCACCGCGCGGACGATGGAGGCGCGGGAGACGGCCATTCTCGCCGCGCTGTCGGTGCCGGACCCCTACGCCGGTGCGCGACACGCCTCGGACCGGGCGAGGCGGTGACGATGGAAGAGCCCTCCGACAAGACGGACAAGCCGACACTGCTCGAGCGCCTGTCGGCGTTCCTCACGCGCGAGCCGGAAGACCGCGAGGAGCTCCTCGATCTCCTGCATGGTGCATTCGAGCGCAAGCTCCTCGACGCCGACGCGCTGTCGATGATCGAGGGCGTGCTGCAGGTCTCCGAGATGACGGTGCGCGACATCATGATTCCGCGCGCGCAGATGGACGTCGTGTCGCAGGACGATGATCCGTCCGAGTTCATCCCGCTGGTGCTGGAGACGCGCCACTCGCGCTTCCCCGTGATCGGCGAGAACAAGGACGACGTCGTCGGCATTTTGCTCGCGAAGGAGCTGCTCAACTGGTATCGCAGTCCCGAGACGTTCAATCTCCACGACACGCTGCGACCGGCGGTGTTCGTGCCGGAATCCAAGCGCCTGAACGTGCTGCTGCGCGAGTTCCGCGCGAACCGAAACCACATCGCGATCGTCGTCGACGAATACGGCGGCGTCTCGGGACTGGTCACGATCGAGGACGTACTGGAGCAGATCGTCGGCGACATCGAGGACGAGTACGACTTCGACGAGTCCGAGGACAACATCATCGCCGAAGCGGGCGGGCGGCACCGGATCAAGGCGCAGACCGAGATCGGCGATTTCAACGCGCACTTCGGCACCGATTTCGCCGACGACGAGTTCGACACCGTCGGCGGCCTCGTGCTGCAGGCTTTCGGGCGGCTCCCCAAGCGCGGCGAAGCGACGACGATCGGCGACTATCGTTTTCGCGTTGTCCGGGCGGATAGCCGCCGTCTCTACACGCTGCAGGTCGAGCCCAAGGCCGCAGCGACAGCCGCTGCGGGCGCGCCGCCGTCGCCGGGCCTGCCGGCCGGTCACTGACCGTGCACGCGGGCGCGACTCGCCGCGGCTCCCTGTTGTCGATCGTCTTCGCCTTCGCCGCCGGCTTGGCGACGGTGTTCGGTTTCGCCCCGCTCGGATCCGCTGTCGTTCCGCTGGTCACGTTTGCCGCGCTCGTCGTGCTGTGGCAGGACGCAGCGACCGCGCGCGCTGCCGCGTGGCTCGGTTTCGCGTTCGGGCTCGCGCTCTTCGGCACGGGGGTATCGTGGGTCTACATCGCGCTCAACACGTTCGGCGGGATGCCGCCCGTTCTGGCCGCGATTGCGACCGCCGGCTTTTGTGCGTATCTCGCGCTCTATCCGGCCGCGGCGGGATGGCTGGCGACGCGGTGGACGGCGCCGCACACTGCATCGCGCGCGCTTGCGGCAGCGGCGGCATGGACGCTGACCGAATGGCTGCGCAGCGTCCTCCTGTCGGGCTTCGGCTGGCTGTCGCTGGGCTACAGTCAGCTGCCGGCGAGCCCGCTTGTCGGCTATGCACCGATCGGCGGTGTATTCGCGGTTACGCTGGCCGTAACCCTCTGCGCGTCGTTGCTCGCGCTTTCGATCGACGCGTTCGCGAATGCGCACGTTAAGCGCGGCAGCGCGATGCTCGCGGCGATCCTCGCGATCGGCGGCGGCGGTGCAGCGGTCGGTAGCGTCGAGTGGACCCGGCCCTCGGGCGCGCCGGTGGCGGTATCGCTGGTGCAGGGAAACGTCGCGCAGGACCTCAAGTTCGATCCCGAGTTCAGGAACCGGACGTTCGATCTGTACACGGGGCTCGTGGAGAAAACGCGCGGGCGGCTCATCGTGCTGCCGGAAAGCGCGTTGCCGCAGTTCGCCGGCGACGTCCCCGATTCGGTGTTGCTCTCGCTTCTGCGCACCGCCTCCGAACGCGACGGCGATATTCTCGTCGGGCTGTTCACGCTGGAACCGCCGCTGCCCGGCAGCGACGAACCGCGCTACTACAACAGCGTCGTCACCTTGGGGACCGGACGACCGCAGCTCTACCGCAAGCGGCATCTGGTGCCCTTTGGCGAAACGATTCCGCTGGAGCCGGTGGTGGGCTGGTTCATCCGCTCGATCCTGTCGATCCCGCTCGCGAGCCAGGCAGCGGGGGACGCCGACCAGCCGCCGCTCTTGGTTGCCGGCGAAAAGGTCGCCGTCGACATCTGCTACGAAGACGCGTTCGGCGCCGACATCCGGCCGCAGGCAAGCGATGCGACGCTCCTCGTCAACGTCACCAACGACGCGTGGTACGGCCGCTCGCTCGCCGCAGAGCAACACAATCAGATTGCCGCAATGCGCGCGCTCGAGACGGGCCGGCCGCTGCTCCGCGCGACCAACACCGGCATCACGTCGGCCATCGGTCACGACGGTCACGAGATCGCGCGGCTGCCGTGGTTCACACGCGCAATCCTCGAAGGCGAGGTCACCGGACGACAGGGATTGACGCCGTTCGTGCGTTTCGGCGATTGGCTCGCGGTGTTGGCGGCGTTGGTTCTGGTCGTGGTCGTGATCTTCTCGGCACGGTCACGCGGCAACGCTGGTGGATCGCCAGTGCGCGCGCTTCCCCGCGACACGCCCGGAGGGGAGGGATAGCCGGTAAAATGCGTATTTTTCAGGCAGTTGGCCCCGCGGCTCCCGGTTCGAAATGCTCACTTTCCAGCAAGTCATTTTCGCGCTGCAGGATTACTGGGGCCGCCAGGGCTGCGCGCTGCTGCAGCCCTACGACATGGAAGTCGGCGCGGGCACGTCGCACACGGCGACGTTCCTGCGCGCGCTCGGGCCGGAACCGTGGCGCGCCGCCTATGTGCAGCCGTCGCGCCGGCCGAAGGACGGCCGCTACGGCGAAAATCCCAATCGGCTGCAGCACTACTATCAGTACCAGGTCGTGCTGAAGCCCTCGCCGCCTGACATCCTCGATCTCTATCTCGGCTCGCTCGAAGCGCTCGGCTTCGATCTCAAGAAAAACGACGTTCGCTTTGTCGAGGACGACTGGGAAAACCCGACGCTCGGCGCGTGGGGCCTCGGCTGGGAGGTATGGCTGAACGGCATGGAGATCACGCAGTTCACCTATTTCCAGCAGGTCGGCGGGCTCGATTGCAACCCGATCACCGGCGAGATCACCTACGGCCTCGAACGGCTCGCGATGTATCTGCAGGGCGTCGAGAATGTGTTCGACCTCGTCTGGACCGAGCGCAGCGAAAACGGCACGAAGCGGCAGCTCACCTATCGCGACGTCTACCATCAGAACGAGGTCGAGCAGTCGACGTACAACTTCGAGCAGTCGAATGCGCCGCAGCTCTTCGAGCTCTTTTCGGTCTTCGAATCCGAGGCTACGCGGCTGCTCGAAGCGAAGCTGCCGCTCCCCGGCTACGAAATGATCCTCAAGGCGGCGCACACGTTCAACCTGCTCGACGCGCGTGGCGCGATCTCGGTCACCGAGCGCGCCGCGTATATCGGCCGCATCCGGACGCTGTCGAAGTTGGTCGCGCAGGCGTACTACGAATCGCGCGCGGCGCTGGGCTTCCCGATGCTTTCCGCAGGCGAAGAGATGGCCGCTCAATGAAGGCCCTGACGCTGACCGTCGAGCTCTTCACCGAGGAACTGCCGCCCAAGGCGCTGAAGCGGCTATCGGATGCGTTCGCCCAACGCATTGTCGACGGCCTGAAAGCACGAGGTTATCTGTCGCCGGAGAGTCGCGCCGTGCCGTTCGCAACGCCGCGCCGGCTCGCGGTGTCGCTCACGCACGTGCTCGGAAAATGCCCCGACCAGCCGTTCAGGCAAAAGCTGCTCCCCGTCGGCGTTGCACTCGATGCCGCCGGCCTTCCGACCGCGGTGCTGCGCAAGAAGCTGGAAGCCGCAGGCGTCGCCGACTGGCATACGCTCAAGCGCGAATCGGACGGCAAGGTCGACGCGTTTTATTTCGAGGGCGTGAAGCCGGGCCTGCCGCTCGCCGCAGGATTGCAGGCGACCCTCGACGACACGATCGCCGCATTGCCCATCCCGAAGCTGATGGCCTACCAACGGCCCGACGGCGAGACGGTCAGGTTCGTCCGGCCCGTGCATCGGGTGCTCGCGCTTTTCGGTGCCGACGTCGTGCCGGTGCATGCGCTCGGGCTCGACGCGGGCCGAATGACCGGCGGCCACCGCTTCCTCGGGCGCCGCGATCTCGAAGTCGCGACGGCGGACGCCTACGAGGAAACGCTGCGCGCCGAGGGCAAGGTGATCGCGAGCTTCGGCGAACGGCGCGCGCAGATCATAGCCGCGCTCGAAACTGGCGCGGCCGGCGCCACGGTGATCATGCCCGATGCCCTCGTCGACGAAGTCGCGGCGCTGGTCGAGTGGCCCGCCGTCTACGCGGCCACGTTCGATCCCGCGTTCCTCGCCGTGCCGCAGGAATGCCTGATCCTGACGATGCAGCAGAACCAGAAATACTTTGCGCTCGCCGATGGGGCCGGCCGGCTCACGAATCGGTTTCTGCTCGTCAGCAACGTCGAAACCGCCGATCCCGCAGCGATCGTCCGCGGCAACGAGCGCGTGCTGCGGGCACGTCTTGCGGACGCCCGTTTCTTCTTCGAGCAGGATCGCAAGGCGAAGCTCGAAACGCGGGTGGCGAAGCTCCGCGGTGTCGTCTATCACCACAAGCTCGGGACGCAGGCCGAACGCGTGGACCGCCTGCGCTTTCTCGCGACCAGGATCGCGCCGCTGCTCGGCGCCGATGCCGCCCTCGCCGACCGCGCGGCGCTTCTTGCCAAGGCGGATCTCGTCACCGATATGGTCGGTGAATTCCCGGAGCTGCAGGGCGTCATGGGGCGCTATTACGCGCAGCACGACGGCGAGCCCGCGGCAGTCGCCGATGCGATCGCGCAGCACTACTGGCCGCGGTTTTCGGGCGACGCGCTGCCCGAAGGCGGCGTCGCGGAAGCCGTGGCGCTCGCCGACAAGCTCGAAGCGCTCGCAGGTCTGTTCGGCGTCGGCCAGATGCCGACCGGCGACAAGGATCCGTTCGGCCTGCGCCGCGCAGCGCTTGGCGTTATCCGCATCCTGATCGAGCGCAGCCGCCGCGTGCCGCTTTCGCGTCTTGTCGATCTCGCGTACGACGCGTTCGACGCCGTTCCCGCCGTGAAGCGCGAGCGCGAAGCGCTGCTCGACTTCGTCTACGACCGTCTGCGCGGCTATCTGCGCGACCAGGGCTACACGGCGCTGCAGGTGGCCGCCGTCGTCGACGCGGGGCCCGATGCCATCGACGACCTTCCGGCGCGCCTCGCGGCGGTGCGCGCGTTCGGCGAATTGCCCGAGGCCGAAGCGCTCGCCACGGCCAACAAGCGCATCGTCAACATCCTGCGCAAGGCCGACGCCGAAGCGGCAACGGCGGTCGACCGCAGCCGGCTCGAGACCGGCGCCGAACACGACCTGTGGCTCGCGTTCCAGAAGCTCGAGCCCGCCGTCGCCGCGGATTGCGGGCGAGGCGACTTCACGTCCGCGCTGCTGGCGCTCGCGACGGCGAAGACGGCCGTCGACCGCTTTTTCGACGACGTCCTGGTGATGGCCGACGATCCCGCCGTCCGCGCCAACCGGCTCGCGCTGCTCCGCGGCGTCGCGCAGACGATGAACCGCGTCGCCGACATCTCGAAGCTGGCCGCCTAGGATGAAACCGCCCCCACGTTCGCGCTGCTCGCTGCCCCCCGGAGGGGCGGGTCAGTCCCTTGGGGCGGCCCGGCGGGACTGACATGGTCCAGCTTGCCTCCGAAGGCGTCGCCCAGACCCGCGCGGTCAAGCTGATCGTGCTCGATCGCGACGGCGTGATCAACCGCGACAGCGAGCAGTTCATCAAGTCGCCGGAGGAATGGCGGCCGATTCCCGGCAGCCTCGAAGCGATCGCGCGCCTGAATCACGCTGGTTTCCGCGTCGTTGTCGCCACCAACCAGTCGGGCATCGGGCGCGGCCTTCTCGACATGGCGACGCTGAACGCCATCAACGACAAGATGCACCGCGCGCTCGCGCTCGCGGGCGGCCGCATCGACGCGCTGTTCTACTGCCCGCACACCGCGGATTCCGAGTGCGAGTGCCGCAAGCCGAAGACGGGAATGCTGAAGGAGATCGGCGTGCGCTTCGGCGTCGACATGACCGGCGTGCCGTGCGTCGGTGATTCGCTGCGCGACCTCAAGGCGGCCGAGGCGGTCGGCGCCCAGCCGATGCTCGTGCTGACCGGCAAAGGCGAGAAGACGCTGCGCGAGGGCAACTTCCCGAAGAACACGGTGATCTTCCCGGATCTCGCATTCGCGGCCTCGGCACTGCTTGCCGGCGAATGAGTGAGGCGGGCGAGCGTCAGCGAGCCAAGGCCCGAAGGGCGCGTCGCCGAGCGATTGAGCGCGGCCGACGCAGCGGTGCCTCGTGCAAGGAGGAACGTGCGGAGGCCGCGGTATGAGTGAACGAAGCGAAGCGCAGGCCCGAGGACGCCCGCGCGAGCAGGGTGAAGCCAAGGAGCGAAGCTCGCGTCTGCGAGCGCGGGTGGCGGCCGACTTCAAGGCGCGGCGAGGACACGCGTATGGTGCGGAGGCCGCGCGTCCGCGAGCGATTGAGGGCGGCCGACACCTCGACGGTCGAATGTTCGAAATCAGCGCGGAGGCCGCCGAGTAATCCGGCGCTGTCGATGTCCGCCGTCCGCTCGCTCGTGTTCCTGCTGTTCCAGGCGGTCGTGACTCCGGTTTTCGCCGCGGTGATGCTGCTCCTGTTCTGGATCCCGCGCGTGCCGATGTACCGGATCGCCGCCGCGTGGTGCCAGACGAACCTGTGGGGCGCACGCTGGATCTGCGGCATCGGGCACCGCGTGATCGGCGCCGAGAACATTCCCTCCGGCACACCGCACATCGTGATGTCGAAGCACAGCTCCACCTGGGAAACGCTGGCGCTGACGTGGTTCTTTCCGCCGCTTGCCTACGTCGCCAAGAAGGAGCTCCTGTCGATCCCATTCTTCGGCTGGGGCTTCGCGCTGGCCTCGCCGATCACGATCGACCGCAAGGCCGGTCTGAACGCCATGCAGCAGATCGCGAAGCAGGGCCGCGAGCGGTTCGCCCAGGGATTCTGGATCGTCGTCTATCCGGAGGGTACCCGGATCAGGGCCGGGACGCGCGCGAAGTACAAGACCGGCGGGGCGCGCCTCGCCTGCGAGCTCGGCGTGCCGATTGTGCCGGTCGCGCACAATGCGGGCTGGCTGTGGCCGAAGGGGATCTTTGGCAAGCGCCCGGGAACCGTTACGATCTCGTTCGGCAAGCCGATCGCCCCCGACGGCAAGGATCCCCAGAAGCTCACGAACGAAGTCGAGACATGGATCGAAAACGAGGTCGCGAGGCTCGGCGTCCCCGCGTGACGCCGAAGTCATCGCCCACCCGCTTGCGCGCCGACGAGCCCCTCGACGTGCGCGCGCGGTCCGCGGCCGACGGACAGGTGCGCCGCATCGTTCTCGGCGGCGTGGCGCTCGACTATCGGTTGGTGCGCGCGAAGCGCCGCTCGATCGGCATGGACGTCGGCCTTGCGGGCCTCACGGTGCGCGCATCGCGCTGGGTAACGGTTCGGGCGATCGAGGCAACGCTTGCGGAACACGCCGAGTGGATCGTGCGTCAGCTCGCCTGGTGGCGGGAGCGGCGCCGCAACGTCCTTCCGCACGAGTGGAAGTCCGGGGCCCCGATTCTCTACCAGGGGCGCGAGCTCGCCCTCGCCCTTCATCCAGTGCGGCGGAAGGAGATCGCGGCGGATCTCCTCAACCTGACGGTGCTGCATCCGTCGCCGCACGACGAGGAGAGCGTCGCCACTTTCGTCATCCGCTGGCTCAAGGACGAAGCGCTGCGCCTGGTCGTACCGCTGGTTGCGGCGAGCGCGGCGCGGATCACCGATTCGACCCCGCCGGTCGCGCTCTCGAATGCCCGCGGCGAATGGGGAAGCTGCAACCGCAAAGGCGAGATTCGGCTGAACTGGCGACTCGTCCATCTGCCGCCGTGGCTCGCGCACTATGTCGTCGCGCACGAGGTCGCGCATCTCGTCGAGCTCAACCATTCGCCGCGGTTCTGGGCGCTGGTCGAATCGTTGTTTCCCGGCCATGCGGCAGCGCGGCGCGCGCTCTCCGACTGGACGGCGCTGTTGGAATAAACAGGGTCGAAGACACTGCTTATGCCGGTGCCGCGAGTGGTGGCAGCGCAATCGACAGTTGCGCCTGCGCCGTAAGCAGCGTGCGGAGCGACGCGGCGAGCTCGGCGCCGGAACGGGTGTCCCGCCACGTCCCGTCCTGCGGCCGAAAGTGGAATCCGCCGCTGCGCGCGGCGACCCAGATCTCGCGATTGGGTACGTGCCGGTTGACGATGACCTTGCCGCCGTCGCCGCAGTCGATCTCGAGGATGCCGTCGTTCAAGCTCCAGTCGATGTCGGCGTCGGAAGCCTCGAGCGCCGCGTCCAGCGCCTCGCCGATGGCGGCGAGCGTTCGATCTGCGGCGGCGATGAATTCGGAATCGGTCAGCACGGAGGTCGAGGTGGTTCGGGTGGCATTTCCTTGTTAGGATTCCGGCCGATGTTACGCGATTTCACCGCACTCGTTCGCCTTGCCGCACCGACGCCGATCATCGCTGCGATGATGGTCGCGATCACCGCATGCGCGCTCGCGGGCTGCGGCATCAAGGGCCCGTTGCGGCCCGCTCCGGGAACGACGCCCGCGACGCCGCCACCCGCCACGAGCGCGCCGACGCCGTCCGGAGTCACCGATACGGAAGATCCGGAAAGGAAACCGTGAGCGCCGCGACGGCCGCAAGCGTCGGGGCACCGGAAGCAGGCGCATTCGCCTACGTCGACGGCGAGCTCCGCGTCGAGGCGGTCGCGCTTTCGGAGATCGCCGCACGCTTCGGCACCCCGTGTTACGTCTATTCGCGCGCGGCGCTCGAAGCCGGCTTCCGCGACTTCGACGCCGCCTTCGCCGACCTGCCGCACCTCGTCTGCTACGCGATGAAGGCGAACTCGAACCTCGCGGTGCTGAACCTGCTCGCCCGGGCTGGCAGCGGCTTCGACATTGTCTCCGGCGGCGAGCTCGTGCGCGCGCTCGCGGCGGGCGGCGATCCCGGCAAGATCGTGTTCTCCGGCGTGGGCAAGACGGCCGCCGAAATGGAGGCCGCGCTCGCGGCCGGGATCCTCTGCTTCAATGTCGAATCGGAAGCCGAGCTCGACCTCTTGAACGCGGTCGCCGCGAAGGTCGGCAAGGTCGCGCCCGTATCGTTTCGAGTCAATCCCGACGTCGATCCGCGCACGCATCCCTACATTTCCACGGGCCTCAAGGAAAGCAAGTTCGGCGTCGCCTATGCCGATGCGCCGAAACTCTATCGGCGGGCATTCGCACTGCAGCACGTCGCCGTGCACGGCATTGGTTGCCATATCGGTTCGCAGGTCACCGACCTGTCGGCGTATGTCGAGGCGGCCGAGAAAATGTTTGCGCTCGCGGACCGCATCGAGGCCGACGGCATCGCGCTCTCGCACATTGACCTGGGCGGCGGCCTCGGCATCCGCTACCGGGACGAAGAGACAATCGATCCGTACGAGTACGCGCGCGCCGTGCGGCGTGCGCGCGGCGCGCGGACGCATCGGCTGCTCTTCGAGCCCGGCCGGTTCCTCGTCGGCCACGCCGGCGTCCTGCTGACCCGCGTCCTCTACCTCAAGCCGGGCGAAGGTCGCGATTTTGCCGTCGTCGACGCAGCGATGAACGACCTGATCCGCCCGGCGCTGTACGCCGCATGGCATCCCGTCGATCCGGTGCGTCCCAGCGCCGATCCGCCGCGCCGCTGGCAGCTCGTCGGGCCCGTTTGCGAGACCGGTGATTTCCTCGCGCACGACCGTGATCTCGCGCTGTGCACCGGCGATCTCCTCGCCGTGCGCGCGGCCGGCGCGTACGGGTTCGTGATGAGCTCCAATTACAACTCGCGGCCTCGCGCCTGCGAGATCGTCGTCGACGGTGATCGCGTCCATCTTGTCCGGCCGCGCGAGACGCCTTCCGATCTTTTCGCGAGCGAATCCACGCTGCCGTAGCCCGCCCCCAGCGCACAGCACGACCGCCGTTACGAACGCGTTTTATGCGCTTGATGTGCCTTGCAACGCGTGTGCGCGGACGCAACACTCGTGCATGCAAGGCCCGGAATCGGCGAAGAAATCTTGCAATTCAACAAAATGTGGCTAGAATTCATGCAGCAGGTAGCAGCGGGTTTGTCAAGAGGTTGCAGCAGTTTGCAATACCGCTCGACGAAAACGCCGGTGCCTGCGAAGAAGTGGAAGCACCATAACAGTCACAGCAACTCAGACAGGAGAAAACGCAATGGCTGACATTATGTCGATGATGCCGGCGGCATCCGCCCCGGCGCCCAAGAAGGCAACGAAGCGAAAAGCCAAGAAGAAGAAGGCCGCTCCGAAGAAGGCCGCGAAGAAGACCACGAAGAAGAAGAAGGCCGCGAAGAAGACCACGAAGAAAAAGAAGAAGGCCGCGAAGAAGCCCACGAAGAAGAAGGCCGCGAAGAAGACCACCAAGCGGAAGGCAGCGAAGAAGGCGAAGAAGAAGGCCGCCCCGAAGAAGAGGAAGGCAGCGAAGAAGGCGAAGAAGCGGAAGGCCGCCCCGAAGCGCAAGGCCGCCAAGAAGGCGACCAAGAAAAAGGCGACCAAGAGAAAAGCCGCCAAAAAGTAAGCCTACCAAGGCGAAAAGGTCCGCTGCAGATGTGTGGTGGACAAAAAAACAGGCGACGCTCGATGCGTCGCCTGTTTTGTTTCCGGCGTACCGCACGCCCGCCAGCACGTGCGGGCGGCGAGGCTCTCGTCACCCTCCGGCGGCAGTGGTGCTCTTCGCCGATCGCGTCCCGTTGCCGTTCTTCGGCGCCGGCCGCGGCGCGGGCTTGGCGCTCACTGCACGCGTCGTCGCCTTGGCCGGAGCCGTCTTCGCCTGCGTCGACAGGATTCTCTTGCCGCCGGCGCGCTTGGCCTTGCCGGCATTCGGCGCGAGCTCGCTCGTGATGCGCAGTCGCTGTCCCGCGACAACACTGTTTTGCGTAAGCCCGTTCCAGCGCCGGATGTCCTGCGCGCTGACGTCGTAGCGGGTCGCGATCCGCGCCAGCGTGTCGCCGCGGTTCACCCGATAGTAGAAGGTGCGGCCCTGAGGCACCGTCGTGAAGACGGCCTGTGAGAGCCCGTCGACCGTGTCCTGCGTCGGATGCGCGGCGGGCACGAGCAGCGTGTGGCCCGCGGGAATCCGGGCTCTCGCCCCGATGCCGTTCACCGCTCGCAGCGTCTCCACCGGCATCCCGAATTTCGCCGCGACCTGCGGGAGCGTTTCGCCGTTGCGCATCCGATAAGCCTGCCAGGAGACGAGCGGCTGGTCCATGAGGTCGAGCTTCGCCGCAAACAGCTCGGCCTTGTCGATCGGCAGCAGGATCGTGTACTCGTCTGCCCCGGCGATCACCGGACGGTTGTGATGCGGGTTGAGGTACTGGAACTCGTCGAGCGACAGTTCGGCGAGCTCGGCGGCGCGCTTGACGTCCATCTTCCGGTGTGTCTTCACGACGGCAAAGTACGGCGCATCCGGGATATCGGCGAGGACGATCCCGTACTTGTCGGGATCGGCAATGATGTTCTTGACCGCCTGCAGCTTGGGCAGGTAGTTGCGGGTTTCGTCGGGCATCTTGAGACTCGCGTAGTCGGTCGGCTTGCCCGCCTTCTCGTTGATCGCCACGGCCTTCGCGACGTTGCCCTCGCCCCAGTTGTAGGCCGCGAGCGCGAGCTGCCAATCGCCGAAATCGCCATGCAGCTTTTCGAGGTAGTTGAGCGCGCCGTCGGTGGCCGCGATCACATCGCGCCGCGAATCGAACCAGAAGTTCTGCTTCAGGCCGTACAGCGTCCCGGTCGACGGCATGAACTGCCAGATCCCCGACGCGCGGCTCGTCGACAGCGCGATCGGGTTGTACGCGCTCTCGACCATCGGCAGAAGCGCAATCTCGCTCGGCATGTGGCGCTCTTCGACCTCGACCACGATGTGATACAGGTAGCGGCGACTGCGCTCGATCATCCGGGCGACGTAATCGGGGCGCTCGACGTACCACTGCTCCCATTTTTCGACGAGCGCTCCGTCGATGTCCGGCATTGCATAGCCTTTGCGAACGCGCACCCACAGATCGTCGGCGGCGGGTGGGAGCTGTTCGAGGACTTCCGCAGCGGACGGCGAAAACGGACTCGGCGGACCGACCTCGGCCGGCGCTGCGGCGACGGGCGGCGCCGGTTCAGGGGCTGCCGGCGCAGGCGCGGGGGTTTCCGGGGGAGGCGCGGAAGGTTCCGGGGCGGGCGTTGCGCAGCCGGCTACCAGCGCAACGAGGGCGAGCAGAGGAACGAGGCGTCTTCGCAATTTGGTCAGTCGTCGGATTGCACAAAATTCGGGCGATGGTAGGCGTCACCGCCCCAACCGTCAACCGAGCGTCTTTCTGTTACTTGAACGTGTTCTTCCACTCGCGTAGCGTCGCGAACGCGTCGACCGCATCGGCGAGAGGGCGCCCGGCATGCGCTTGCGCGGCGGCGAACACCGCCGGCTCGCCGGCACGCAGGAACGGATTCGTCGCGCATTCGCCCGCCATCTCGGACGGAACCGTCGGTTCACCGCGATCGCGCTTCGCCTGCTCGCGCTTTTGCCGTTCGGCGAGCGCTCGATTAGCGGGCTCGACCGCGAGCGCGAAGCGCACGTTGGCGAGCGTGTACTCGTGCCCGCAATAAACGCGCGTGTCGCCGGGCAGCGCGGCGAGCTTCGCGAGCGAGGCCACCATCTGCGCCGGCGTGCCTTCGAAGAGCCGGCCACAGCCGCATGTGAACAGCGTGTCGCCGGTGAACGTGATCGGATGACCTTCGTTCGCGCCGACATAGGCGACCTGCCCCGCCGTATGGCCGGGTACGTCGAGCACGGCGAGCTCGAATCCGGTTCCGGGGACGACGAACGTATCGCCCTCGACGAGCGCGTGCGTCCGGTCGGGGATCGACTCGCGGGCGGGGCCGAACACCGGCACCTTGAACTGCGCAGCGAGCGCGGCGATTCCGTTGACGTGGTCCCAGTGATGGTGCGTCACGACGATCGCGGTGAGCGTGAGGCCCTCCCGGTCGAGGTACGCCTGCACCGGAGCCGCGTCACCCGGATCGACGACCGCCGCGTTGCGCCCCTCGCGCACGACCCAGATGTAGTTGTCGGCAAGGGCAGGGATGGGGATAATCGCCGCCATGGAAGCATCATCCGGAGCGCCGGGGAGCGTGTCAACGACGCTTGCCGGCTGGTTTGGGACGCCGCTAGGACAATACCTCCTCGCCCGCGAGCAGGCGTGGTTCGATCGGACCGTGGCCGACATTTTTGGCTTCCAGGCCATTCAGGTCGGCCTGCCCGAATGTGCGTTTCTCGCGCAAAGCAGGATCGCGGCGCGATGGACCGTCGACCCTGCGGCCCCCGCGCAAGTGCTGGCCGATCCGTGCTGGCTGCCGTTTCCCGAGAATTCGTTCGATCTCATCGTGCTGCCCCACGCGCTCGAATTCGCGGGCGAGCCGCATCAGCTGCTGCGCGAGGTGTATCGCGCGGTGCGGCCGGAAGGCCAGGTGCTGATCGCCGGATTCAATCCGTTCTCGCTTTTCGGCGCCCGACGCTATTTCGGGCGCGGCGAGTCGCCGCCGTGGAACGGCAGCTTCATCGCGCTCTACCGCCTGAAGGACTGGCTCGCGCTTCTCGGCTTCGAGGTCACGGGCGGCGGTCTCGACTGCTACGTGCCGCCGTTCACGCAGGAAAAATGGCTGTCGCGCTCGAGCTTCTTCGAGGCTGCCGGCGATCGCTGGTGGCCGATCGGCGGCGGCGTCTACTACCTGCGCGCAACCAAGCGGGTGCTCGGGATGCGCGTGATCACGCCGGCGTGGGAGCGGCGCAAGAATGGCCTCGCGACGGCGCCGCGGCAAGCGCGCGAGTGCATCGAGCAGGCAATGAGCGCCGCACGGCTGCCCGGAGCGCCCCCGCGAGCAGGGCGAAGCCAAGGCCCGCAGGGCGCGTCTGCGAGCGCGGGCGGCGGCCGACCTCAAGGTGTAACGCGCAACGCACTCTGCTGCGCAGGCCGCACTCGCCCGCTCCTGGGGAGGGGGGACGCGCTGCCCACACAGTGGGTAAGCCTAGGGGAGGTTACTCATTGAGCGGCCCGGTCGCGATCTACACCGATGGTGCGTGCAAGGGCAACCCGGGGCCGGGTGGATGGGGCGTCCTGCTGGTGTCGGGTACGCACCGGCGGGAATTGTTCGGCGGCGAGCTCGACACGACGAACAATCGGATGGAGCTGACTGCGGTGATCCGTGCGCTCGAAAGCCTCACGCGCGGTTGCGAGGTCGATCTCTATACGGACTCCCAGTACGTCAAGAACGGGATCGAGAGCTGGATCCACGGCTGGAAGAGAAACGGCTGGAAGACGAGCGACCGCAAGCCCGTCAAGAACGCCGAATTGTGGCGCGCGCTCGATGCGTTGGCGGCGCTGCACCGGATCCGCTGGCACTGGGTCAAGGGCCACAACGGCCATCCGGAAAACGATCGGGCGGACGCGCTCGCCAACGAAGGGGTGGCGCGCGCCCTTGCGGCACCGTAGACGCGCGCCCTTGCGTCGCCGCCGCGCGCCGCTAACCTGATCCGAGATCGCGCTCGATCCGCCGCGCGAACACCGTCATCTCCTTTTCCGCCTGTTTGTCGCCTTTCGCGTGCGCGACGGCGATTCCTTCACGGTACGCGGCCAGCGCCTCGGCATTGCGCCCGGCGCCGGCGAGCGCCTTGCCGTAGAGCTTCCACGCTGCCGTGTACCTGGCGTCCTGGACCACCGCGCGCGCGAGATGCTCCGCTGCCCGCGCCGGGTCGCCGGCCTTGAGGTATTCGTTGCCGAGCGAATAGCGCAACAACGCGCCGTCCCTGCCGGCAGCGAGCATTTTCTCGAAGTTCGCGAGCGCCGAGGACGGCGGATCCGCCATTACTTGTCCGGTTTCGTGCCGGCGCCGCAGTCGACCTTGTGCATCGGGTAGATCACCTTGCGCTCGGCGCCGTTGACCTTCCCCTCGACCTGCGCAAACAGCCCACCGCCCGCGGTATGACGATAGACGATGCGCTGCGGAAATTCCTGCGCCGGGTTCTCGAACGTGAAGATGTCGTCACCGCGGCCGTCGACCGTTTCAACCGTCTTGCCGGCGAGACGAAACGCCTCTTCCTTCCGACCCTCGGGCGCCACCACGTAGTAGATGCCGTCGGCGCGCGACTCCAGCCGCAGCTGCTCGTCCCCCTGTGATTTTCCCGCCATGACCATCCTGCTCGTGCCCTGCATCGTGCCGGCACTCGCGGTCCATCGTTCGGTGAATTCGCGCTGGTTGACGGCGCCGCTCCAGCAGCCCGTGAGCCAGGCAAAGGACGCCAGCGTTTCGACGGGCTTCGTCGCCGCGGCGCCGGGAGCGATCTCCGGGCCCGGCGTCGTTTGTCCCGCGGCGATCGCGGTCGCGAAAAGCGAGCAGAAAAGCGCGTGCTGCACGCGGAAGCGTCGCAGATGCCAAGGGTTGCGCAACGTCATTGCGGATGGGCCAGGGGAAGGTTGAGGAGCAGGTTCTGCGGCTTCAATTTGAGCCGCGCGTCGTGGTCCATCGCCATCGCGAGGTAGACCGGGCGGCCGGCGATCTGCGGGCGCATGTCGCCGGCGTTCGCGAAGCGCAGCTCGAACAGGCACAAGAGGCGCCGCATCCGTTCATCGTCGACGTCGGTGCGATTGTACAGATCGTTCAGCAGCGCGCTCGCCTCGGCATCGAGTCCCACGTGCCACACCCAGCGGGAGTCGTCGATCTCGCGTTGTGGCTCGATCGTCACCGCGATTCCGAGGAAATGGGCGATCCACCGTTCGAGCACGCGGCAAAGACCGGCGAGGGCGGGCCGCCCGCGATTGAGGCTCACGGCGAGGTCGTGCCGCTCGTCCCGGCCCCAGTACGATTCGGCGTTGTCGGCGTCCAGCACATCGAGATCGACCGACCGCAATGGCATTCGGTTCCGTTGCAGGAGCTCCCCGAGGCTGCCAAATCCGCCCGTCGTAGCGTACAGCTCGACCGTCGTTTCGTCGGCCGCCATCACTGCGCCATCGTCGCGAACCATGATCCTTTGCGGACGAAACAGCATTTCGGCCGCACGCGCGTGGAGCGGATCCGCCCGCTCGCCGAGGATGTGGCGCAGCAGGACCTGGGTGAGTCCATGGACGAGCATCGGCGGCACGTCCACGCCATCGCGGAAGAACCCGACGTACGCTGCCTCGATCGACGGCGCGCCGGTGAGACGGTTGCGAAAGCGGAGCCAGACGGCGTAATTCTCGCGAACGTCGGGGTCGGCGATCGATGCGAGCAGCGCATCGCCGATGGCCGCCTGCGGCGCCGCCAGCAATCGTTCGTGCAGCGCGAGCTCGGCGGCGCAGGATTCCGGAATCGGCGCAAGCTCCGGCCGCAGCAGCAACGCGCGCAGGAAATCGTCGGTGAGCGTGAGCCGGCCATCCGCGCCGACGGTCAGCAGCCGGTAGCCGCACGAAGACCAGAAATCGGGCATCGGATGAAAAAAGCGCGGCCGGGAGTTCCAGCCGCGCTTCGGGGATCCGAATGAGGTCGCTACCGTCGACCTATTCCGCCGCACGTGCTCGTTGAAGGCCGGACCAACGGTCGACCTCCATCGCTCGGCGACGCGCCCTTCGGGCCTTGGCTCGGCCTCATGGCCTCGCCCGCCTCGCTCCGTCGCATCAGAACGACCACGTCACCTGGCCGGCGACGTTGACAACGCTGTTGTTGTAACTGCCGTTCACATAGCCGTACTGGGCCACGCTCGCCGGCGCCGTGCTGATCTGGGCGATCGACATGTTCTTGACCCACTCATAGCCCACGCCCAGATCGAACTTGAGGTTCGGGTTCTTCATCGCGTACTGAACGCCGCCGGTGAGCCAGGTGCGATCGTTGTCCGGCAGCCGCACCGTCAGGTATTGGCCCTGGACCGGCGACTGGTCGAAGGCGACGCCCATCCGGAACTTCCAGGCCGGGTCGTACTGGTAGCTCGCGCCCAGCGAGTAGCGCCAGACGTCTTTGAAATGTTCCGGCGTCGACTGCAGCAACACCCCATTTGTGCGTACGAAGGTCAGGTCCTGAACGGTCGACCAGTGCGTCCATTGCACGTCGGCCATGATGTCCCAGTGGTCGCTCACGTGACCGAACCACGAGATATTCGCAATGCCGGGAAGCTTGATGCTGGAAGTTACGCCGCCGTTGGCAAGCAGCGGGTTCTGGTTCACGGCATTCGCGAGAAGCTGGCCGACGGGAATGAGCGTAGCCGGCACGAGCGTCGGCATCGTTGGGTTCGTGAAGTCGACGTTGCCCGATACATCGTACTTGATGTCCGAGCGCCAGGAGGCACCGATGCGGTTGTCCTTGTTCAGGTCGATTAGCACGCCGATGTTCCAGCCCCACGACGAGTCGTCGCCGGTGACGCTCGTGAACGTGTTGAGATTGCCCGTCTGCGCGATGATCGCGCCGGCGGCGGCGGCCGTGATCTGCCCCGCTGCCGCGGCGGTCTGCGCGGCCTGCGCGATCCCCGCCGAATAGTTGACGTTGCTCGTGAACGTCGCCTTGATCTGCTGGTAGCTCACCCCCGCACCGATCGCGAAGTTGTCCGTCACTTGCCACGACAGCGCCGGGTTCACATTGATCGACTTGACGTCCGATTTGATCCCCTGGAAGCGGCCGATCCAGCCGTCGTCGTATTCCGTCGTGAGGCCGAACGGTACGTTGACGCCAAGGCCGAACGTCCATTGCTTGTCGATCGGAACGACAAGGTACAGCGCGGGCAGGGCATGCAAGCCTCCCGCGTCGCCGCCTTCGCCACCGAGCGGCTGATTCAGTGCGGCGATCGAGCCGCTGTTGCTGAATTTGATCGACGGCTGCGCGAGCGTGACGGCGCCGACGAGCTGGTTCGTGCCGATGTGGGACATGCCCGCGGCGTTCGACCAGACGGTGCACGCGTCCTCGGCGGCCGCCGCGCCGCCGGCGTAGGCGTTGCCGAGCGCGCTGCCGCAATAAGCCTGCAGCGAAAACGCCGCGCCCTGCGCCTGACCCGCGGCCAGGGCGAGGGAAGCGCCGGCAAGCGCGATAGCGATCCGGGTGCGGACGAAGGGTGTGGTCATGGCAGGTCTCTCCTTGTCGTGTTTTTTCGGCGCCGGTGTCGGGCTGGAACGGGGTTCTGCGCGGCCGGATTGGGGCGGCCGGTGGGGTATGACTTACTCTCAAACTATACCCCGCCGGTGCGGGCATCGCACCCGTTCTCCTTCGCGGCAAACCCAGCGCGGGCCGAAGTGTTGTATTTGGGCAAGCAGTCCGCCGCGAAGCTATTCGGGCGGGATCTCCCGCGGCCGCCGGTCGGGCCCGACTGCAACATAAGTCAGGCTTGCCTCGGTCACTTTGACGCAGATCACGTCGGTGGGATTGCGTTGGGCGTATACGACGACATCCACGGTGATCGAGGTTCGTCCGATCCGGACGATCTCGGAATAGAGGCTCACCACATCGCCGATCAGCACCGGTTCCTTGAACACGAACGAGTTCACGGCCACGGTGGCGACCCGTCCGCGCGCCCGTTGCGCGGCGAGCACGCCGCCGGCGATGTCGACCTGCGACATCACCCAGCCGCCGAAGATGTCGCCGTGCTGATTGGCGTCGGCGGGCATCGGGACCACGCGCAGCGTCGGCGGCTTGTCCGGAAGAGAGACGTTCTCGGCCATTATCGGCGGAAGTTCAGGAAGGCTTTACCGCGGGGCACACCGAGGTCTCAGACAAGAACGATCCGCTCTATCACAGACGCTCCTCGTGCATTCCGCGCTCTCGGTTTATCCATCGCGAAGGATCTCTTCCGCTGCCTCGTCACGCCGCCTTCTTCGCCTCGTCGCGCAACTCGCGCCGTAGAATCTTGCCGACGTTGGTCTTCGGCAGGTCCTTGCGGAACTCGATCTCGCGCGGGCACTTGTACCCGGTCAGATGCTCGCGGCAGTGCTTCATCACGTCCTCCGCGGTGAGCGCCGGATTCTTCTTGACGACGAAGAGCCTGACCGCCTCCCCGGATTTCGCGTCGGGCACGCCGATGGCCGCGCATTCCAGCACGCCGGGATGCATCACGACGACCGCCTCGATCTCGTTCGGATACACATTGAAGCCCGAGACCAGGATCATGTCCTTCTTGCGGTCGACGATCCGGACGAAGCCGCGCTCGTCCATGATGCCGACGTCGCCCGTCGCGAGCCACCCGTCCTTGTCGAGCACTTTCGCCGTCTCGTCGGGCCGGTTCCAGTACCCCGCCATCACCTGCGGCCCGCGCACGCAGATCTCCCCCGGCTGCCCCAGCGCGACCTCCTTGCCTTCGTCGTCGCGCAGGATCACCTCGGTCGACGAAATCGGCAGGCCGATCGAGCCGTTGTACGCGGGGAGGTCGAGCGGATTGATCGTCGCCGCCGGCGACGTTTCGGTGAGGCCGTACGCTTCGATCAGCGGATGTCCGGTCACCTGCTTCCATTTGACGGCAACGGCCTCCTGCACCGCCATGCCGCCGCCGAGGGTGATCCGCAACGCCGAGAAGTCGAGCTTTGCGAACTCCGCATTGTTGACGAGCGCATTGAACAGCGTGTTGACGCCGGTGAACGCGGTGAACCGGAACTTGGCCATTTCCTTCACGAAGCCGGGGATGTCGCGTGGATTCGGGATCAGCACGTTCTCGGCGCCAAGCGTCATGAACGTGAGGCAGTTCGCCGTCAGCGAAAAGATGTGGTAGAGCGGCAGCGGCGTGATGACGATCTCGCGGCTGCCGGGCGCGAGGAACGGCGAAACCCACGCCCGCGCCTGGAGCAGGTTCGCGACGACGTTCCGATGCAGCAGCATCGCGCCTTTCGCCACGCCCGTCGTGCCCCCCGTGTACTGCAGAAACGCGATGTCGTCGTGCGCGAGCGGCACGTCTTCGAGCTTCGCCCTGCGGCCTTCCCCCAGCGCGTCCGAGAGGCGGATCGCACCCGGCAGCTTCCACGCCGGCACCATCTTCTTCACGTGGCGGAGAACGAAGTCGACGATGAGCCCCTTGAAGCCCAACAACTCGCCGATCGTCGTCACGACGACCTGCCTCACTTTCGTCTTGCCGACGACCTCCTCCACGGTATGGGCGAAGTTCTCGACGACGACGATCATCTCAGCGCCGGAATCTGTGAGCTGGTGTTCGAGCTCGCGCGCCGTGTACAACGGGTTGACGTTGACGACCGTGCACCCGGCGCGCAGGATGCCGAACAGGCACACCGGGTACTGCAGGATGTTGGGCATCATCAACGCGATGCGCGTGCCCTTCCTGCAACCCTTCGCCTGCAGCCACGCGCCGAACGCGCGCGACAGCGTGTCGAGCTCGGCGAACGTGATCGTCTTGCCCATGCACGTGTACGCCGGTCGCGTCTCGTACTTGGCGATGGCTTCGCTGAACACGTCGCGCACCGACGCGTACTCGCTGACGTCGATCTCCGCGGGGACGCCCTTCGGGTAAGCCTTGAGCCAGATCTTTTCCACGACCCTCCTCCCCGCCACGCGCGGCGCGGTGGCGCTCCCGTTTTGGTCGCAGCGCGCGGAACCCGCGCAACGCCGTGCGGCGCTTTGGACCTCGCCGTCGTCTTCTTAGGACCTACTCGAAATGCTACACCATGCTCCGCGCGTCTGCCGGCGCGGGTCGTGCCGCAGCAAGGCCTCTCGTCGCGCCCCCGCCCGCGGCGTAATGCAGCGGTCCTCCGCGGAAAGGCGCGAACCCGGTGCCGAAGATCGCGCCGGCATCGACGAGATCGGCGTCGGCGACGATGCCCTCGGCGAGCGCGGCTTTCGCCTCCGCGACGAACGGACCGATCAGCCGATCGGCAAGTCCTGCGGGCACGGGACCCGCGCCCTGCTTTGCCGCTTTCCCCGTGCTCCAGTCGTAGAACCCGCGTTTGCTCTTCCGCCCGAGATGACCCGCCGCGACCAACTCGGCCAGCCTTTTCGGCGGCTCGCTGTCGGGGGACAGCATCTTGCCGACGGCGATGCAGATGTCGAGGCCGACCGTGTCAGCGAGCTCGATCGGTCCCATCGGCATTCCGAAGGCAAGCGCCGCCTCGTCGACAGTCTCGGGCGCGATGCCTTCGTCGACGCAGCGCATCGCCGTCATCAGGTACGGCGCGAGCACGCGGTTGACGAGGAACCCTGGCGCGCTCTTCACCGGCAGCGGCAGCTTGTCGATCTGCCGGATGAATGCCGCGGCCTCGGACCGGAGATCGACCCGCGTGGCCTTCCCGGCGACAACCTCGACCAGCATCATCTGCGGCACCGGATTGAAGAAATGGATGCCGACGAGGCGCGATGGATCGCGCATCGTGCTCGCGATGTCCTCGAGCGGAATGCTCGACGTATTGGTCGCGAGAATCGCGCCGGGCTTGGCTTTGCCTTCGAGCGCCGCGAACAGGCTGCGCTTGGCGTCGAGGTTCTCGAAGATCGCCTCGATAATGACGTCGGCGCGCGCGACGCCGGCGCCGCCCGCATCCGGAATCAAACGGTCGGACGCGTCGCGGACGCGGCGTGGATCCTTCAACCGTTGCGCAAAGAGCTTCGCGGCGCGACCGAAGGCGGGGACGAGCCGTTCCGCGTTCTGGTCCTGCAGCGTCACCGTGAGCCCGCGCAGCGCGCACCATGCGGCGATGTCGCCGCCCATCGTGCCCGCGCCCACGACGTGAACGTGGCGCGCCTCGAAGTCGCCTTCCTTGCCCAGCGACTTCAAGCGCTCCTGCAGTCGGAACACGCGGATCAGATTGGCGGCGGTCGGCGTCTTCAGCAGCGCCGGCACCGACGCGGGATCCGACGCCGGCGCGGCGAGCGCGTTGCCGTCGTGCTTCACCCATAGGTCGAGGATCGCGTACGGCGCCGGATAGTGCTCGCGCCGGGCGCGCTTCGCGACCTGCTTTTCCGCCTGCGCGGCGATGACTCGCCGCGCGAGCGGATTCAACGTCAGCGATAACGGAAACCCGAGCGTGCGCGGTGGCGGTGCCGCCTTGATGACGCCGCGCGCCGTATTTTCCATGATCCGCGGCGGCACGCATTCGTCGGCGATGCCGAGCTTTTTCGCGCGGCGCGCGTCGATCGTCTTGCCGGTGAGCAGCAGATCGAGGGCGGCAGGCGCGCCGGCTAGGCGCGGCAGCCGCTTCATTCCGCCCCAGGCCGGAACGATGCCCAGCATCACTTCGGGCAGGCCGAGGCGCGTGCCCGGCTCGTCGACGACCACGCGATAGCGGCACGCGAGCGCCAGCTCCGTTCCGCCGCCGAGGCAGAAGCCGCGGATCAGTGCCAGCGTCGGATAGCCGACCGCGGCCAGGCGCTCGAACGTGTCCCAGCCGCGCTTCACCAGCGCAATCGCGTCGGACTCCGTCTTCACCTCGCCGAATTCGTCGATGTCGGCACCGGCGATGAAGCCGTTCGCCTTGCCCGATGCGATGACGAGCCCCTTCGGCGGCTCACGGTCGAGGAGATCGAGCGCTACGTTCAATTCGGCAAGCACGGCCGCCGACAACGTATTGGTCGTCGTGCCGGCCTTGTCGAACGTGAGCCGCGCGAAGCCGTCGGGATCGCGGGCAAGCTTCCAGTGCTCCATCATGCACGCTCGATCAGCATCGCGCCGCCGAGTCCGCCGCCGATGCAGATCGCGGCGATGCCGCGGCGGCCGCCGGTACGTTCAAGCACATTCAGCACGTGGAGGACGATCCGTGCGCCCGACGCACCGACCGGATGGCCGAGCGCGATCGCGCCGCCGTCGACGTTGAGCCGGGACTCGTCGATCTGCCCCAGCGGCGCATCGAGTCCGAGCTCCGTCTTGCAGTAGTCGGCGCTCGCCCAGGCGCGCTCGCAGGCGATCACCTGCGCGGCGAATGCTTCGTTGATTTCCCACGTATCGAGATCGTTCAAGCCAAGCCCGTGCCGCTTGAGGATCGGCGTTGCCGCGTGGACGGGACCGAGGCCCATCTGCGCGGGATCGAGGCCGGCCCATTGCGAATCGACGATGCGGCCCTTCGGCACGAGCTGGTGTTCTTCGACCGCGCGCTGCGACGCCAGCACGAGCCAGGCGGCGCCGTCGGTCACCTGCGAGCTGTTGCCGGCGGTGACGTTCCCGTATTTGCGGTCGAAGAAAGGCCGGAGCTTCGCGAGATTTTCCGGCGTCGAGTCTTCGCGGACGCCGTCGTCGGCGGCATAGAGCTTGCCGGCCTTGTCGAAGAGCGGAACGACTTCGTTCGCGAAATGCCCCGCTTTTTGCGCGGCCAGCACGCGCTGGTGGCTGCGTGCGGAGAATTCGTCCATCTCGCGCCGGGTGATGCCGAATCGATACGCGAGATTTTCGGCGGTCTGCCCCATCAGCAGACCCACGATCGGATCGGTGAGGCCCTTCATGAGGCCGATCACCGGCGCGAGGTAGCCGGGCCGGAATTTCGCCAGCAACGCCGCCCGCTGGCCGAGCGACTTCGCCGCATACCAGTTCGCGAGCCATACCACCATCGCGTCGGAAAAAAGGAGCGGCGCGCGCGACAGCGCGTCGGTGCCGCCGGCGAGCACGAGGTTCGATCGGCCGATTCGGATATTCGCAATCGCCGAATCGAGCGCCTGCATCCCCGACGCGCAGTTGCGCATCACCGTCCAGCCAGGCACTTTCTTGCCGCAGCCCATCCGCAGCGCGACGACGCGGCCGATGTTGACCTCGTCGACCGACGGCGCGGCGCAGCCGAGGATCACTTCGTCCAGCTCGGGCGGCTCGAAGCTCTGCCGGACGAGGAGCGCGCGGCCCGCATCGGTCGCGAGGTCGGAGGCCGAAAACGGGCCGGGCCGGTTGCGTGCCTTCAGAAACGGCGTGCGCGCGCCGTCGATGATGTAGATGGAGTCGTTCACGGGATCATCCTCGTCATGCGGCGGCCTTGTGGACGACTGGCGGCGCCAGTTGCACGCCGATCGCGTCGCCGAGGTTCATCTCGGACGCGCCGAGATCGTGCGCGAAATCGTCGACGCGGATTACCTTTGCCGTCAGCTCGCGCGCGGCGAGCACAGTCGCGCCTTCGGCGGCGTTGATGATCCCTGCCGCTTGCGCACGTTCGACCAGCACGTCGAGGCCTGCGCCCGCCGGGAGCTTCGCGTCGAACCGCCCCTCCTTCGCGGCGGCGCGGATTTTCGCTTCGATCGGCTCCGCCGCGAGCGTTGCAGCGAGCGCGCGCTCGATCAGAGTGAGCGGATTGTCGCCCGATTCCGGGATGTACACGCCCGCCGTCAGCCGATCACGCGTCGCCGAAGGTTCGAGCAGCAGCCTCGCGACCTCGTGCCCCAGCTTGTCCGACGGCACGACATACGGGCGGCCGAGTGGAAACACGATCCGGCGCAGCACCGCCGCGATCGCCCGGTTCGGGAAATTGGAGATCACGCCTTCGAACGCCGTTTGCGCCTTGAACATCGCGTCCCAGATCGCCCAGTGCATCAGCGGCGCGTCGCCCTGCTGCCGGCCCTCGACCTCGTAGCGCTTCAACGTCGCCGAGCACAGATACATGAGCGAGAGGATGTCGCCCAACCGCGCCGAGAGCTTCTCCTTGCGCTTGAGCGCGCCGCCGAGCGAGCCCATCGACACGTCCGCGAGGAACGCGAGCGCGGCCGAGTAGCGCGTGAGCTGCTGGTAGTAGCGGCGCGTCTCCGGCGCAACGCCGGACGGCACGCGAACGAAATGCGAACCCGTGATTCCGGTGACGAGCGTGCGCGCCATGTTCGACAGCGTGAACCCGATGTGGCCGAAGAGCGCCGCGTCGAAGGCGATCGACGCCTTCGTGAGGTCGGTTGCGCGCGCGGCTTCGATTTCCTTCAGCACGTACGGGTGGCAGCGTATCGCGCCCTGGCCGAAGACGATGAGGCTCCGGGTCAGGATGTTGGCGCCCTCGACCGTGATCATGATCGGCACCTGCATGTACGCGCCGCCGATGAAATTCGACGGACCCATGCAGATGCCCTTGCCGCCGACGACGTCCATCGCATCGATGACAACCTGGCGGCCGCGCTCGGTCAGGTGCAGCTTGGCGATGCCGGAGATCACCGCCGGCTTCTCGCCCAGATCGACTGCCGTCGTCGTCAGCACGCGCGCAGCGTCCATCATGTACAGATTGCCGCCCATCCGCGCGAGCGGCTCCTCGATCCCTTCGAACTTGCCGATCGGCGTCTTGAACTGCGTGCGCACGCGCGCGTACCCACCGGTGGCGCGCACCGCGAGCTTCGCCATGCCGGTCGACGAGGAGGGCAGCGAAATGCCGCGGCCCGCGGCGAGACACTCCATCAACATCCGCCAGCCGCGCCCCAGCATCGGCTGGCCGCCTATCACCCAGTCCATCGGGATGAAGACGTCCTTGCCCCACGTCGGGCCGTTCTGGAACGCCGCGGTGAGCGGCATGTGCCGGCGGCCGATTTCGACGCCGGGATGCGACGTCGGGACGAGCGCACACGTGATCCCGATGTCTTCCTTGTCACCGACGAGATGGTCGGGGTCGTAGGCGCGGAAGGCGAGGCCCAGCAGCGTCGCGACGGGGCCGAGCGTGATGTAGCGCTTCTCCCACGTCACGCGCAAGCCCAGCGCGCGCTTGCCGTCGTGCTCACCCCAGCAGACGATCCCGTAGTCGGGAATCGCGGCGGCGTCGGACCCCGCATTCGGATTGGTGAGCGCGAAGCACGGGATCTCGAGACCTTTCGCAAGCCGCGGCAGGTAGTGGCGCTTCTGCTCTTCGGTGCCGTAGTGCGCGATCAGCTCGCCCGGCCCGAGCGAGTTCGGCACCATCACCGTCACCGAGATGGTTCCCGAATGCGTCGACAGCTTGGTCATCACCTGCGAGTGCGCGTACGCCGAGAAGCCGAGACCGCCGAATTCCTTCGCGATGGCCATCCCCCAGAAGCCCTTGTCTTTGATGTACTGCCACACCGCGGGGGGCAGGTCGTGGTGGATGTTCGTGGTCTCCCAGTCGGTGACCATCGCGCAAAGCTCCTCGGTCTCGTGGTCGAGGAAGTGCTGCTCTTCGGGCGTGAGCATGGGACGCGGCGCCGCGAGGAGCTTCATCCAGTCGGGCTTGCCTGAAAAGAGCTCGCCGTCCCACCAGACGGTGCCTGCTTCGATCGCTTCGCGCTCGGTCTGCGACATCGGCGGCAGCACCTTGCGGAACGCCGAAAGCACCGCGTCGCTCACGAGCTTGCGGCGCAACGCCGGGGCGTTGAGCGGGAGGGCGAGCAGGACGAAGACGACGGCGAAGAGGAGCACGAGCGACGTCGGGAGCACCTGCGCGCCCCAGGCGAACGCGAGCGCGACGGCCAGACCCGCACTCCACAGGATGCCTGATGCATTGACGTAAGCGAGCGCGAACGCACCGATCAGGACGGCGATGAACCAGGCGAGGATCAGCATCGAAGACTCCCAGTCGAATTCATGCAAAGGCGCTTCATCTTTGTCCCACGAAATTCCCCGCGGCCGCTTGCGGGAGCGGGGGAAGCGTCGAGGGCGCAACCCGGCTCATCAGCGGAACCGCTGCAACTCGCCGTCGAGCGCGCGGCTCGCCTCGGAGAGCTCCGGCGGTGATTGCAATCCGGCGAGCAGGAAAGGCGCGAGCCTTCGCAGCAGCATTTCGTCGTTGCCGGCTTCGGCCGGCGTGAGTTCCGCGATCAGCTTCAGCGCATCGGTCCCCGCCAGTGTGTACGACAGCGCGCCCATGATGAAGTGCAGGCGCCACGAGAGCTCCTTCGCGGGCAATTGCGGCAGCGCGCGGGCGAACGCCGCCTTGAAGCGGCCGATCATCACCGCGTATTGGCCCGACAGGAACCGCCGGATGAACGGCGCGGGATCGGCATACGCTCGTCCCAGCAGCCGCAGAAAGTTCTCCCCGCCGCGCTCGGGGTCGCGCGCGAGCGCGAGCGCCGGGATGAACATCGCCGACAGGATCCGCTCGCAGGGCACCGGCTCCGGCGCCGTGTCGTGCTCGAGTCGCGTCAGGAGATCGAGACGCTCCTGGTTCATCGGATCGAGCCTTCGGGTCAGCACCGCCTGGAATAGCTCTTCCTTGCTGCCGAAGTGATAGTTGACCGCGGCCAGATTGACCCCGGCAGCGGCAGTGATGAGGCGCAAGCTCGTCGCCTCGAAGCCGTGCTCCATGAAGAGCGCTTCGGCGGCGTCGAGAATCCGTATCTTCGTCGCCAGCGGCGCACGCGCTTCCGTCATCCGCACAACATTGCTCATACCGCGGCCTCCGCACGTTCCTCTTTCCACGAAGCGCGGCTGCGTCGGCCGCGCTCAATCGCTCGCGGACGCGCCCTTCGGGCCTGCGCTTCGCGCCGCTCGCTCATTCACACCTTTCCATTCGCGGTCGATGCGGAGGAAGCCATTCCTCACCGCCCGCATCCGCGTGGTCGGCATCTCGATCAAACGTTTGTTTGAATGCTAGAGGCGTTCGGCCGGACCTGTCAACGGGGATTTGACAGGTCCTGTAGTAAATGCCGCCCTGTGTGAGCGCACACTCTCGCTTCATTCGGGCCGTGGCACCGATCTCATTGGCAGCTTGCCGCCGCCGAGGGGTCTTGACACGGGTTAGTCGGTGGCGCGAGCCTCCGGCTGACACTGCGGGCAATGACGCGTCGCCGCCGGGCCGGCGTCGCCAGCCACTCTGCTTGCTTTCAGTCCGGCACCGGTCCCGCATAGGCGGCGTCGATCCGGTCTTTGAAGCGCGCAGCGACCAGCAGGCGTTTCAACTTCAGCGTCGGCGTGAGGAGCCCGCTCTCGACGTCCCACGGCTCGTGCGTCGCAATCACGCGCCGCACGCGAACCCAGCGCGGGAACGCCTTCAACTGGTCGTTGGCGCGCCGCAGCAGCGCTTTTTCGTCCGATTCCTGCGTCACCGCGAGCAGCACCGGAAAGGGACGGCCCTCGCCGATCAGCATGACCTGCTCGAACACCGGGTCATGCAGAAGCGCGAGCTCGACGTCCTGCGGCGAGAGCTTTTCCCCGTTCGACATGACGAGGATGTCCTTCGCCCGCCCGCGAATATAGATCTTGCCGCCGCGGATTTCGGCCAGGTCTCCGGTATGGAGCCACCCTTGCGCGTCCAGCAGCGCGCGTGTCGCTTCCGGGTTGCGCCAGTAACCCAGCATCACGCTTCCGCCGCGAACGACGAGCTCGCCGGACTCGAGCGTCGTTGCCTCGACGCCCGGCAGCGGGGGACCGACCGATTCGGGCACGTTGTCGCGCTCGAGATTCACCGCGATCACCGGCGACGCTTCGGTCATTCCGTACCCTTGCAGCAACGGCAGCCCGAGGCCGATGAATCGCCGCGCGAGCGCCGGGTCGAGCGGCGCGCCTCCGACGACGACGAGGCGCAACCGTCCGCCGAGCTTCGCGAGGATCGGTCGTGCGACCAAGGCGCGCAGGGTTTGCCAGACGAGCTGCGCGATCGGCGAGGCGTTACCCTGCGCGACGCGCACGCCCAGAGCGACACAGCGGTCGAAGAGCGCCTTTTGCAGCGGCGACGCGGCGAGTCGCTGATCGATGCGCGCCGCGAAGCGCTCGAAAATCCGCGGCACCGCGAACATGACGGTCGGCCGCTCGGCGACAAGATCATCGGCGAGGCGGGCGACCCCGCGGCCGAACACCACCTGTGCGCCGAGCGAAAGCGGCAGATAGTAGCCGCCGGTGCGTTCGAACATGTGCGACAGCGGCAGCACCGACAGAAAACGATCCGGCCGTCGCGCCATCTGCGTCGCCTGACAGGACGTCACGTTGGCGATGATGTTGCCGTGCGACAGCATCACGCCCTTCGGCCGGCCGGCGGTACCCGACGTATAGCAGATCGTGGCGAGGCTCTCGGCGGGCAGCGGCCGGATCTCCGGTTCGCCGCCTTCCGCGGGCAGCAGGCGCGCCGCCGTCGTCGTGCCATCGGTTTCTGCCAGCACCCCTTCGGCGCGCAGCACGACGATTCGCGGCGTGCGTCCGGCGGCCGTCGCGGCTCTGCGGACGCCGTGCGAGAGCCTGATGTTCTCGACGATGACGAGCCTCGCATCGGCATCGGCGACGCACCACGCCACGTCCTCGGCATTGTCCTCGACGTAGAGCGGCACGACGACGAGGCCCAGGCCCAGCGCCGCGAGATCGCTCGCGACCCAGTCGACGCCGTTGCGCGCGCAAATCGCGATACGCTCGCCTGGCGCGAGGCCCTCGCTCCGGAAAGCCGCCTGCCAGCGCGCGATGTCCATCGCCAGCGCCCCGGCGGTCACGTCGTGCCACGTTCCCTCCGCATAATGGCGATAGAGGACGGTGTCGCGACGCGCGAGGTGCTGCGCGAAAAAATCGGCGATGTTGGCGGCCATGCCCGGTTCAGCGACGCACTGCGGCGCACGCGCAGTTGGCTATACTTGGCCGGGGAGGATGCCGCCGATGGCTACCGTCGCGATCGCCAAAAAGCACCACCTGTCCCACCAGAAGGCGAAGGAAGCCGCGCAGAAGATCGCCGACGACTTGAGCGCGCGCTTCGACCTCGAATGCGCGTGGAACGGCGATCACATCGAATTCCGGCGCCCGGGGGTAACGGGCACGCTCTCGGTCGGCCGGAACGAGGTGCGCCTCGACTGCGAACTGGGATTCCTGCTGTCGATGCTGAAGCCGACGATCGAGCAGGTGGTCCACCGCGACTTCGCCAAGTACTTCGGCAAGGGCAAGGCCTGACCGAAGAGCGGGCGCTGCGCTGCGCGACGTCAGACCGATGCCCGGGCCGGCCTCGGCACGGCCGAAGGCTGCAGTGCCGGCTGCAGCGGGTCCGGGAACGGTGCCGTGTCGCCCGCGTAGAGCGACTCCATCAGCGCCCTCTCCCGCGATTCGATCATCGCCAGGAATTCGGTTGCGCCGTTCATCTTGCGGAATGCGGCAAAGCCGCGCTCGAGAAAATCGTGCAGCGCCGAGAGCCCTGCCATCCGGGCGGGCTGACGCATCATCACGAGCGCCGCATGGAGCAGCGGTATCTTCACATAGCCCTCGAGGGCCGCGCCGATTTCGCTCGTCAGCCTGATCTGGCGCTCGCGCTCGGGCCGCTTGCCGGTGCGCCGGTACGCCTTGCAATATTCGGCGACGCTGAACTGCCCGTCGGCGCGCGGCAGCCGAGCGAGCAGCGAGCGATCGAGCATCTGCGACAGCACGCTGAGCTCGACCGCGTTGCCGATCGTCTCGATGACGCGCGCCGGCAGCATCCGCGCCATCACCGGCGCGACGCGCGCCAGGTCGGCGTCACGCTGCGCGAAGTCGGCGCTGCCATAGAGATCGGTCTGGAAGAACGAGATCGCATCGGCATAGCGCTTCTGCGCAGCGAGATCGGCGTAGGTCATCCGCAGCCGCCGCGCCTGCCACGTGGCCACGCGCTCGAGCGCGCCGGCGAGAATCGGGTTCGCGCCGCGTTCCGCATGCAGCCGGGCGAGCTGCATAAGCCCGGCCGTCAGTGCGGCCTGAGTGGGGTCGGGCGAGTTGGACATGGAGCGAGCTGATTCTTCTGCGATGATCGGGACCAGGCCACGGTGGCCGTCCACACCGTTTCCGCAAGTTTAGCAGTCCGCTGCGGGCGAATTAGATTGTTTTGTCTAGACGGCATCGCTAGATTGGAGGCGGAGGGACCGAACCGTCGCATACGCGGTGACTTCACGCGTTTCGCTGCTCGTCGGGCCGTCCCGATCGCCATGCTCACGCGCCGCACCTTCATCCTCGCTGGAGTCGCGGGTGGCGTTGCACTCGCGGCCGCCCACTGGCTCAGGCGGGGGCGCGAAGCGCAGCCCGTGGCCCCTGCGCTCGCCCCGCTGGCACGGCTCGATGCCGGCGCGCCCGCGATCGTCCTGGCGGTCGTTCCGGTGCTGCTCGCCGGGGCGCTTCCCGACGATCCCGCCTCGCGGCCGGTCGCCGTGAATGAAACGATCGTCAACGTCGCGCGCGCCGTTGCCGGGCTGCCGCCCGCGGCGCAGCGCGAGCTCGGCCAGCTTTTCGCATTGCTCGACTTCGCACCCGCACGCATTGCGCTCACCGGCGTGACCGCGACGTGGAACGACGCGAGCGAGCGCGACGTCGCCGCGTTTCTCGATCGCTGGCAGGCAAGCCGGCTCACGCTCCTTCGTTCGGCCTACGACGCGTTGCATCAGCTCGTGTTCGCCGCGTGGTACGGCAACCCGCGGTCGTGGCCCGCGATCGGTTACGGCGGCCCCCCCGCACTCGGCACATGACGAACGCCGCCCCATCGCCGTTGCGCGACCCCTGGCACGCCGGAATAGCACGCGGCTGGCGGGTCCAGGACGCCTCGCTGCAGGACGGCGACGTCGATCTCGAAACCGATGTCGTGATCGTCGGCAGCGGCGCCGGCGGCGCTACGGCCGCCGAAATCTTCGCCCAGGCGGGTCTTAACGTCGTGCTGATCGAGGAGGGCCCGCTCAAGACATCGACGGATTTCCGGATGCGCGAATCCGACGCCTACCCCGCGCTCTACCAGGAATCCGCGGCGCGCAAGACGAAGGACAAGGCGATCAACATCTTCCAGGGCCGATGCGTGGGCGGTGGCACGACGGTCAACTGGACAAGCTCGTTTCGTACGCCCGAGGCGACGCTCGAGTACTGGCAGCGTGCGTTCGGTCTCACCGGATACTCGGCCGCCGACATGAGGCCCTGGTTCGCGCGGATGGAAACACGGCTCGCGATCGCGCCGTGGGATGTCGCGCCGAACGCCAACAACGAAGCGCTCGCCCGAGGGGCCGCGGACATCGGCATCCCCACCGCGGCGATCCGCCGCAACGTCAAGGGCTGCTGGAACCTCGGCTATTGCGGGATGGGCTGTCCGACGAATGCCAAACAGTCGATGCTGGTGACGACGATCCCCGGCGCGCTCGATCGCGGCGCGATCCTCCTGACGCGGGCACGCGCGCTCGAGTTCGTCCATCAGCGCGAGCGGGTCACCGCGCTGCGCTGTGCGGCGATGGATTCGGAGGGCGTCGACATGACCGCTCGCCGGATCACGGTTCGTGCCCGCGCATACGTTGCCGCCGCGGGTGCGATCGGCACGCCGGCCCTGCTGCTGCGCAGTCGCGTTCCCGACCCGCACGCCGTGGTCGGCAAGCGCACGTTCCTCCACCCGACCGTCGTTTCCGCTGCGACGATGCCGGCGGTGATCGCGCCGTATTCGGGAGCACCGCAGACGATCTATTCCGACCACTATCTCGATACGCTGCCACTGGACGGCCCGATCGGCTACAAGCTCGAGGCGCCCCCCGTGCATCCGATCCTGATGGCGATCACGCTGCCGAGCCAAGGCACCGACCACGCGCGCTGGATGCGCGAGCTGCCGCACCTCCACGTCGAGATTGCGCTCATGCGCGACGGTTTCCATCCGGACAGCCGCGGTGGGACGGTCACCGTCGACGGCGATGGCGCTCCGGTGCTCGATTACCCGCTCACGCCGTATGTGTGGGACGGCGTGCGCCGCGCGTTCCGCACGATGGCCGAGATCCAGTTCGCGGCGGGCGCGACGAGCGTGATGCCGATCCACGACAAAGGCGTGGCCTACACGCGGTGGGCCGATGCGCGCGCGGCGATCGACGGCCTGGCGCTGTCGCCGCGCATGACGCCGGTCGTGAGCGCGCACGTGATGGGCGGATGCGCATTCGGACCGGATCCGCGGCGCGCCGCCGTCGATCCGCAGGGCCGTTACCACCACCTGTCGAACCTGTACGTGCTCGACGGCTCGCTCTTCCCGACTTCGATCGGCGCGAATCCGCAACTGTCGATCTATGCGGTGACCGCAAGACTCGCCGACGGCATCGCGGGCGACCTGGTTTCGGCGCGGCCTCGCACGCGCGACTGAATTCCGCGGTGGTCGGGGCGCAGCGATTAGTGTGTTTGCTCTAAACGGCTGCGCTAAATTGACATCGACTGCCCCACCTTTGAAAGGAAACATCATGCAAAAGCAAGTCGCCACCAGTTTCCATCGGTACCAATTCGGCGAAGCCGCACTCGTCGCGTCGCGACAAGTGTGGCTTGCGGGTCTCGGCGCCACCGTCGTCACGCGCGACTGGGTGCAAAGCGAGGCCGGTCACGTGTTCAAGACGCTGGTCAAGGAAGGCACGGTTGTCGAGTCGCGCGCCATCCGGTTTTTCGGCGACCAGTTCGAATCGTCACTCGCGCGCGCCAACACGGCGTGGAAAGAGACGCGTCGGGTGGTCGAATCGACGGTGAGAGAAGCCGCGACGAGTGTCGTCGATTACGCGCAACAGGCGCTCCCGAAGTCGCTGCCGAGAATCGAGTTGCCGACGTTCCTCGCGCCGGCCGCGGCGCCGGCCACCCGGGCGAAGCGGGCGAAGAAGGTCGTGAAGGCTCGCCCCGCGAAGACGGCGAAGGCGAAGCGCACGGCGCGCCGCGCGACGAAACGCGCGTGACGCGGTAAGATCGCGGCACCGCGGGCCGGGCGCCCCTGCGCCAGCGACTCTTCGCCGCTGCGCTCCCCCGAGGGAGGACGGTTTTCGCCTTGGGGGCGCCTCGGCGGCGAACGATCGCAAGGGGGAGTTCCATGTCGGCACCGGTTGCAACCGGGCGCGCACGTCGCGCCCGGCGGCAGCACCGTATGCGTTCGCGCGTAGGCCTCGCCCTGGCGGGCGGTGGGCCGCTGGGCGGAATCTACGAAGTCGGCGCGCTGCTCGCGCTGACCGACTCGCTCGACGGCATCGACTTCGCGGATCTCGACGTCTATGTCGGCGTGTCGTCGGGGAGCTACGTCGCCGCAGCGCTCGCGAACGGCATTTCGCCCGCGCAGATGTATCGGCTCTTCATCGACGACGGCGCCGACGCCGCGCTCACGCCCGAGGTCTTTCTTCGCCCGGCGTTCTCGGAGTTCGCGCTGCGCGCGCTTTCGCTTCCGCGGCTCGTCACGCGGGCGACGCTGCAGTATCTGCGTGATCCGTTCCGGCACGGGCTGATGGCGTCGTTCGCGACGCTGTCGCGCGCCATTCCGGCAGGGATGTTCGACAACCGGTCAGTCGGCGATTTCCTGCGCCGCCTGTTCGCCGCCCGCGGGCGCACCAACGATTTCCGCAAGCTCGAGCCCAAGCTGTTTCTCGTCGCGACCAATCTCGACACCGGCCAATCGGTGACGTTCGGTGCACCGGGCTATGACCACGTCCCGATCTCGATGGCGATCGAGGCGTCCTCCGCGTTGCCCGGAATGTTTCCACCGGTGATGATCGGCGGCGAGCACTACGTCGACGGCGCCCTCAACAAGACGCTGCACGCCTCCGTCGCGCTCGAGGAAGGGGTCGGCCTGCTGCTCTGCGTGAATCCGCTCGTGCCCTTCGACGCGAGCAGGGCCGCGCAGAGCGGGCGGCTCACCGTAGAGCGGCTCAATCACGGCGGGCTGCCGATCGTGCTGTCGCAGACGTTTCGCGCGATCATCCACTCGCGGCTGAAAGTCGGAATGGAGAAATACCGGCGGCAATACCCCGATGCCGACGTCGTGCTGTTCGAGCCGGACCGCGAGGACGCCGACATGTTCTTCGCGAACATTTTCAGCTACGCGCAGCGCAAGCGGCTGTGCGCCGCAGCGTACCGGAAGACGCGACAGAACCTCCGCCATCGCGCCGACCTGCTGGCGCCGCGACTCGCGCGCCACGGCATCTCGCTGCGGCGCGAGCGCCTGCACGATCCTGCGCGCGCGATCACCGACGCGCTGACCGACCCCCGCCCGCTCCATGCGCAGCCCGGCGCCGACGTTGCGGGCACCACGCGCGACCTGCGCCACGTACTGGATCAGCTCGAGCGCTGGCTCGCGACGACGAACCCGTAGCGACGCCCTCGCGGCGAAGCGGGGCGCTGCGTAGTACCATGCCGGCGGCGTCTGTTCCCCGGAATCCAAACGATGTCCGCCTCGCTTTGCGTCCGTGCCGTTCTCGTGGCGAGCGCGGCGCTGTTCGTCCTCGCCTGGTGGCAGCGCGACGCCCTGCCGCCGCCGGGGAAGCTCTCGCCCGCCGTCTTCACCGAACCGGCGCAGCAACCTACCGATCGCCTCGCGTTTCAGACGACTGTCGGCGGCGTCACCTACACCGTCCGGCCCCTCTACACCTACGACCTTACGGGACTCGTCGTCAGCAAGCACGACGCCGATACGTGGTGGGACTGGATTCACAAGGCGTGGAACGACAAGCTCAACGTGACGGACCTCTGCGTCGTCTGGGGCGCGAATGCGCGCAGCGGCATCTATCGCGAGCTCGACTTCTCGAGCGGCGAATTCGTGTGTTATGCGCAGACTTGCTCGAGCGCCGCATGGGCCGCCTTCGACATGACGTCGCTTTCGAACAATCACCTCCTCACCGACGAACCGGCGATCGCGCGCGTGCTGCGCAGCGCCCGCGTCGGCGACCAGGTCAATTTCAGCGGCTACCTCGCCGAGTATTCGCACAATCAGGGCTTCCGGTTCTTCCGCGGCACCAGCATCACACGGACCGATAACGGCAACGGCGCGTGCGAGACCGTGTTCGCGACACACGCCGAGATTATTCGCCCCGGCAATCGTGGCTGGCGCATCGCCTTCTGGCTCTCGCTCTGCGCGTTCGTGGCGGGGATCGCTGGCTGGTTCGCGCTGCCGTTCCGCGCCGGCAACTGATGCCAGTGTCCGACTGACGGCGCGGACCAACGGCGCACCCGGGGAATCGATGGCCGAAAAGAAGCGCCCCCGCCGGACACGCGAGCGGATTCTCGAAACGAGCCTCGCGTTGTTCAATCGCGACGGTGCCCCGCAGGTCACGACGGCCGACATCGCCGGTGAAATGAACATCAGTCCCGGCAACCTGTACTACCACTTCCGCAACAAGGACGAGATCATCGGCGAGCTGTACGCAAAGTACGAGTCGCGGCTGCAACCGCTTCTCGCCGATCCCCATGGACGCCACGTCGACGTCGAGGACTTCTGGCTCTGGCTGCACCTGCTCTTCGAGCTGATGGGACAGTACCGCTTCCTCTATCGCGATCTCGCCGAGCTTGCCGCCCGCGATCCGGCGCTCGGCATGCGGTTCGGCCGCATGCTCCGGCAGGGCTGCGCGACCGTGGTAGAGTTGTGCCGCGGCATGGTCGCGGCGGGAACGATGCAGGCCACCGAGCGCGAGATCGCGGCGCTTTCGAGGAACGTCGTGCTGGTCGCAACCTACTGGCAGTCATTCGCCCGGATCGAGGATGGCGCAAGCGCGATCGTGCCGGATGCCGGCCGCGCGGCATACCAGGTGCTCGCGCTGATTGCGCCGTTTCTCGTCGGCGATGCGCGCGCCCTCATCGATCGGCGCGGCGCGAATTATCTTTGACGGAGATACTCGCGTGGCGAAGAAATGGGTGAAGTTCCCCTATCCCGACAAGTCCTATCTCCACGACGCCGCGGCGCTGAAAAAGCAGTGGCCGCGCCTGCACAAGGGCGACTGCGAGCCGCTTCCCAAGACCCCTGCGGTGCTGGAAGCGTGGCGCCTCTATCACGCCGGCGAATTCGCGCAGGCCGTCGAAGCGGGCGTTGCCGCGGGCGGCCCCGGGCTCCACGCCGCAGTCAAGGCGCAGGTCGTCTATGCAACGCATCTCGAGCGCAGCGACAAGGCAAAGCTCGCGCTGCTGGAGGAGGCGGCAGGCTGGGCCGAATCGCGGAAGAGTGAAGCGCCGAAGGATCCGAACGCGCACTACTTCTACGCCTACGCACTCGGCCGCTACAGCCAGAGCCTCTCGGTCGCCAAGGCGCTTGCGCAGGGACTCGGCGGCAAGGTCAAGGAGGCGCTCACGACGGCGCTCAAGCTCGAGCCGAAGCACGCCGACGCTCACATCGCGTACGGCAGCTTCCAGACGGAAGTCGTCGACAAGGTCGGCGGCATCGTCGCCGGGATGACGTACGGCGCGAAGAAGGATTCTGCGCTCGAGCATTTTCAGAAGGCGCTGAAGCTGAACCCTGAATCCGCGATCGCCCGCATCGAATACGCGAACGGGCTCATCATGCTGTTCGGCAAGGGACGTCTCGCCGACGCGGAGAAGCTCTACAAGGAAGCGGCCGCGTGCAAGCCTGCCGACGCGATGGAGCGACTGGACATCGAGCAGGCCCGCACAGAACTCGAGTGATTGCGATGACCGCTGCAAGGCACTTGCTTGCGGTGTTCGCGATGGCGCTCGCCGCCGGCGGCGCCGTCCCGGCCGCACTGGCCCAGACCAAGGCCCCGGCCAAACGGGCTGCAACGACGCCGGGCGCTCCGGCGGCCGCACCGGCCACGCAACCGACGTCGTCCACCGAAAAGATCGACACGCTGAAACGGATTCGCGACACCGGCACGATCATCATCGGCGTCCGCGAAGCGTCGGTGCCTTTTTCGTTCCTCGACACCCAGAAGCAGCCGCAGGGCTATTCCGTCGACATCTGCCTCAAGGTCGCCGATGCGATCAAGGCGGAGCTCAAGATGCCGCGGCTCGAGGTCAAGTACGTGCCGGTGAGCTCGGCCAACCGGATCCCCGCGTTGCTCGAGAACAAGATCGACCTCGAGTGCGGCTCGACGACCAACACCCGCGACCGCGCGAAGCAGGTCGCGTTCGCCTACACGACGTTCATCGCCGGCATCAAGATGCTGGCGAAGGCGTCGTCGAACATCAACAGCGTCGAGGACCTCCGCGGCAAGACCGTCGTCGTCACCAAGGGCACGACCAGCGAAACGATGATGAAGCACCTGAACGACGAGCGGCTCCTGAAGCTGACGATCCTCGAAGCGAAGGACCACAACGAGTCGTTCAAGGCGGTCGAGGATGGCAAGGCGATCGCGTTCCCGATGGACGACGTACTGCTCTACGGCCTCATCTCGAAAGCGGCGAAGCCCGACGATTTTGCGGTCGTCGGCAAATACCTGTCGGTCGAGCCGTACGCGATCATGATGCGCAAGGACGAGCCGCAGCTCGAAAAAATCGTCGACCGCGCGCTGATCGATCTGTTCCAGTCCGGCGAAATCCGGCGCCTGTACGCGAAATGGTTTGCGACGAAGGAGCTGACGGTACCGCTGAACCAGTTCCTCAAGGAAGCGTTCGCCGCTCCGAACACGTATCCGGCGTGGCCGTAGCGCGGGCGCGCGGCGCGCCGCGTCACGCGGCGGTCAGTGCCGCAGCCGCGATCCCCGGGTCGAGATCGCCGTCGCGAGGCCACGGCGAGAGCAGCGTCGTCAATACCAGCTTCTCGAATTCGGGCGCGAAGTGCGCGATGACGCGCTCGGGATCGGGGACGAGCCCGCGATCGGTGATGAGCCCGAACTGGACCTCGCCGTCGTACGACAGGATCGACACGCCCATTCCGATGTTGCCCGACTGCGGGACCCAGAACATGAAGCGATCGATGCGCCGACCCGCCATGTAGAGCGGTTGCTGCGGACCCGGCACGTTGGTCATCACCGCGGTCGCATTGCGTGCGAGCACGGCGACCAGCTGGTCCTGCAGGAGCTTCGGTCCCGCTCCTGCCGCGGCGAGGAGCCCCAGCGTAAGAATCGGCTGGAAGCTCCCCTTCAACGACCGCATGTTGGCGCGCACGGCGTAAAGGCGCTCGACCGGGTTTTCGATGCCGATCGGCAGCTCCAGAAATACGACGCCGAACTGGTTGCCGAGCTTGTAGGCTTTCTCGAGCGGACGCAGGTTGATCGGCACCAATGCCCGCATCATCACGCCGTCGGTCTTCTCACCCTTGTGCACGAGATATTCGCGCAGCGCGCCCGCCACGCAGGAGAGGAGCACGTCGTTGACCGACGCTCCGAGCGCCTTGCCGACGGCTTTCACTTCAGGCAGCGGAATCGGTTCCGCCCATGCAACCCGTTTGCTCACGCCGGGCGTGCCCTTGAACCGCGTGCGCGAATCCTCGCCCATCAGCGCGAGCTTGGCAATCTCGGCCGTCAGTGCGCCGCCCTGCCCGGCAAGCGCCACGGCCTTCGCCGGATCGGCCCAGACCTCGACCCCTTTGTCGATCAGCGTCGAGCCGACCTTGAGCGCGGTCTTCAGCGCATCGGTGAGCGGCGCCACGAACTGGGTGAGCGGGTCGTCGTCGCGCGCGGCGTTCCGCTTGCGCCTGGGCGGCGGCGCCATCGCGGGCGGACCTTTCGGCCCAGCGTCCGTCATCGACAGGATCACCTGCACGAGCGCGATGCCGTCGGCATAGCAATGGTGGATGCGTGCGACGAGCGCACTCCCGCCGTCGAAATTCTCGACGAGATGGAACTGCCACATCGGGTGCGCCGGATTGAGCGGCGTCGCCGCGAGCCGGCTCACGAATGCCTGCAGCTCCTTCTTGCCGCCCTTCCCCGGCAACGCGACATGGACGACATGATGATCGAGGTCGAAGCGCAGGTCGGCTTCCCAGAACGCGCCGGCGACCGTCTGAACGGGACGCTTCCGGAAACGGTCGAACTGCAGCCAGCGCTTTTCGATCACCGCCCGCAGACGCCTGAAGTCGACCCGCTCGCGGAAGAACATCACCCCGCAGATCATCATCAGGTTGCTCGCGCGGTCCATCCGCAACCAGGCCGTGTCGACCGCGGAGATTTTTTCCCGTCTGGGCATCGGGGTCACCGGAAGCGAAGCGCGCGGATCGGCAGGCCGGACGTCCCCTCTGCCGATCGTTTGCACGCGTTTTCCGCTTCGCGCTAAAGTAGCACAGATGTGCCGGCACTGATAACCGGATGCGAGGAGGATCGGAAATGGCTGCCGCGCCGAAGAAGGACGACCTGAAGGCGAAATTCGAGGCTGCGGCCGGCGCCGCGAAGCAGACGAAAAAGAAGCCCGACAACGCGACGCTGCTGAAGCTCTATTCGTATTACAAGCAGGCGACCGACGGCGACGTCAAGGGGGACCGGCCCGGAGGATTCGATTTCGTCGGCGGCGCCAAGTACGATGCCTGGGCCAAACTGAAGGGCATGAGCCGCGACGACGCGATGCAGAACTACGTGAAGCAGGTCGACAAGCTGAATCGCGAGTAGCGGCGCGAGCAGCCGGCGAGGGGCCCCGTTGACGCGGAGCGCAACGGGGATCGACGGCCAATGCGAGTCGACGCTTGAGGCCGACAGCAAGGCGGTCGCAGATTGCGGCGGTGCGGAGGCCGAGCGCGCGAGCAGGTTGCGCGGCGACGCGCCCTGCGGGCCTTGGCTTCGTCCGCCGCGCTCGTGGCTGTATTCGCGGGAACGACAGACACTTACTTCTTGGCGGTCGATTTCGCGGCCGTCTTGCGCGCCCTCTTCGGCGCCGCTGTTTTGGTCGGCTTGCCGCTCGCCTTCAGCAGCTCGTTGACCGCGTTCGACAGCGCATCCACGCGCGCGGCGAGCTTCTGCACATCGTTCTGCGTGTAGACGCCGAGCTTCGACAGCGCCCGCGCGACCCGATCCTCGAACACCTGCTCGAGCTTGTCCCACGTTCCACCGGCCATTTGCTGCATCTCCTTCGCTTTCGCCGTCGCGGCGCCGCGTGCCGCCGTCGCGGTTTCGGTGGCAACCTGTCTCGTCTTCTGCTCCAGACGCTCGCCCTGCTTCACCAGCGTCTCGAACACGCGCATGCCTTCCTGCTGGGCGCGGACGAATGCGCCCAATCCCGCAAGCCAGATCTGGTGCGACGAGTCGAGCACCGCCTGCGACAGGTCGCCCACCGTTCCGGCATCACTTTTTTTCGCGTCCGCCTTCGCTTTCTTCAACATCGCCTGCGCTCCTCTTCAAAGCCCCCGCCTGCGGCGGTGCCTCCGAATTCATTCTAGGCCCCCCCGTTAGAGCAATCATACTAAACGTCCCCTCGCGGTAGCCCGCCGGCGTTCGCGGCGTAAGGCGTCGTTCTCAAGCGCCGGCACGGGAAACGCGTCGGTATAATCGGCGAGGCACCGACCGGACGGCGGCCGTTCGCCCGAAAGCACTTGGAGGTGTCGCCGCGAATCCGACGCCGCCCTTCGAGCGGCGCTGTCACTGCGTGGTCGCCGCCCACGTCACCGCAAGGAGGAAGGTCATGGCGTACTTCGTCACCGGCGCAACCGGTTTCATCGGCCGTTTTCTCGTCGCCAAGCTGCTTGCGCGCGGCGAGCCGATCTACGTGCTCGTCCGCAAGAGCTCGGCGAAGAAACTCGCGGAGCTCCGCAACGACTACTGGCACGCGACCGACAAGCAGGTGATCGGCGTCGCCGGCGATCTCGGCAAGCCGAACCTCGGCATTTCCGCGGATGACACGAAAAGGCTCGCCGGAAAGGTGCGCCACTTCTTCCATCTCGCCGCGATCTACGACCTCACCGCGAGCCCCGAGGACCAGCAGAAGGCCAACGTCGACGGCACGCGCAACGCGGTGGAATTCGCCGGGACGATCAAGGCGGGCTGCTTCCATCACGTGAGCTCGATCGCCGCCGCCGGCCTCTACGACGGCGTGTTCCGCGAGGACATGTTCGACGAAGCCGAGGACCTCGACCATCCCTACTTCCGGACCAAGCACGATTCGGAAGGGATCGTCCGCCGCGAATGTCAACGACCGTACCGGATCTACCGCCCCGGCTTCGTCGTCGGCGACTCGAAAACGGGCTACATCGACAAGATCGACGGCCCGTACTATTTCTTCAAGTTCATCCAGAAGCTCCGCCAGGCGTTGCCGCCGTGGATGCCGACGATCGGCATCGAAGGCGGCCGCATCAACATCGTGCCGGTCGATTTCGTCGCCGCCGCGCTGGATTTCCTCGCGCACAAGAAGGGCCTCGACGGCAAGTGCTTCCATCTCACCGATCCGGCACCGCACCGGATCGGCGAAGTGCTCAACATCTTCGCGCGGGCGGGACACGCGCCGCAGATGACGATGCGCTTGAACGCGCGGATGTTCGGCTTCATTCCGGCGCCGATCCTCTACGGCATCGGCTCGCTCTCGCCGGTGAAGCGGATGGTGAGGGCAGTGCTCACCGATTTCGGGATTCCGAAGGACGTCTTCCAGTTCATCAACTGGCCGACGCGCTACGACAACCGCGAGGCGACGAAGGCGCTCAAGGGATCGGGAATCTCGGTCCCCCACGTCGAGAGCTACGCGGCGAAGCTCTGGGACTATTGGGAGCGCAACCTCGACCCGGACCTCTTCATCGACCGCACGCTTTCGGGCCGCGTCCGCGACAGGGTGGTCGTCGTGACGGGTTCTTCGTCAGGCATCGGCAAGGCGACGGCGCTGAAGCTCGCGGAAGCAGGCGCCAAGGTGATCCTCGTCGCTCGCGGCGAGGAAAAGCTCCTCGAAACCAAGCAGGAGATCGACCAGCTCGGCGGCAAGGCGTGGATCTGTACCGCCGACGTCTCCGACCTGGCCTCGTGCGATGCGCTGGTCGCGCGGGTGCTGAAGGAGCACGGCACGTGCGACTATCTCGTCAACAACGCCGGCCGCTCGATCCGCCGCGGCGTCATCAATTCGTTCGACCGCTTCCACGATTTCGAGCGGACGATGCAGCTCAACTATTTCGGCTCGCTGCGGCTGATCTTCGGCTTCCTGCCGGCGATGATCGCGCAAAAACGCGGCCACATCATCAACATCTCGTCGATCGGCGTGCTGTCGAACGCGCCGCGGTTCTCGGCCTACGTGGCCTCGAAGTCGGCGCTCGACTCGTTCTCCGCGTGCGCGGCGTCCGAGTTCCTCGACAAGGGGATCAGCTTCACGACGATCAACATGCCGCTCGTGCGCACGCCGATGATCGCGCCGACCAAGATGTACGAGAAGGTGCCGACACTCTCGCCCGAGCAGGCCGCCGATCTCGTCGTCGAAGCGATCGTCTACAAGCCGGTGCGCATCGCAACGCGTCTCGGCATCTTCGGCGCGATCTGCCACGCCGCCGCGCCGCGACTCACGCAGATCCTGCTCAACACCGCGTTCAACATGTTTCCCGACTCGGCGGCGGCGCTGGGCAAGAAGGAGGGCGAAGCGCCGGCGCAACTCACGCCCGAGCAGATGGCTTTCGCTCAGCTCACGCAGGGGATTCACTGGTAGCGCCAACTAAGGGCGCCCGATTTTCGCGAGCGGAACGGGGATGGCTAGCGGCCGTTACGCGGCCGTGCCGGCGACGGCGGCTGCAGCTGGAGTAGAAACGACGGTGGCGGCTGCCGCGACGCGCTCGAGCTCCGCGGCGACGAGCGCGAATACCTGCGGGTCGCCGAGCAGCGCGTTGTGCCCGATGCCGGTCAGCTCGATGCTCGGGGCGCCGGCGAGTCGCGCGCTCGTCTGCGGCGCGACCATCGAATCGTGCCACGACCAGAGCGCCACCACGGGCGCGGGCACCGCCTCGTCACGGTTGAGCTCTGCCAGCCAGGCGCTCCCCGGCCGCATCTGCGCGAGGCAGATCCCGGGAAAGAGCCATGCGTGCATGCTGCCGTGATGCGGCGTGCCGATCGTCACGAGGCAGTGCGCCTTCGCACCGCCGTAACGGCGCAGATACGCGCGTGCGACGAGCCCGCCCATGCTGTGGCCAACGAGCGCAACCTTGCGCGCGCCCGTCGCCGCGAGGATCGCGTCGATCTTCGCCGCGGTCTCTTCTGCGAACAGCTCGATCGACGAAAGCGGCGGACCATACGACAACGCGTAGACGGGTCCCAATCCCCGCGCCGCGAGTCGGGCAAGCCACCTGCGCCAGACCGCGCCGTTGCACAGCACGCCATGCAGCAGCAGGATCGGCGCGGCAGCGGGAGAAGGCTCCGGATCGGTGAGCCGCCACCACCAGAACGCCATCCGCGGTCCATTGCGGGTGATCGCAATCGCTTCGTTCCAGAACAGCCTGCATGTCGCCGCACGCCCGATCTGCTGAGCCGGCGGTCGCGGCGTTCGCCAGATCCACGCAACGGTGAACCACAAGGCCGTCGCGAGCGCGGGCACTCCGAAATAAATGACGAACGCGCCCGCGATGAACCATCCCGCCGCAGCGCCCTCGGCGACTTCGTGCGACGCGAACGCCGCGTAGGCCGCGGCACCGCCGAGGTAGACGAGTGCCAGCGTGATCGCGGTGAACATGACCCAACTCTACGGCGCAGCCGGGCCTTGCCCGGCTCCAGGCTTCGACACCGCCTGCGCGCCATGCGCACGCCAGCTCTTGAGCGCGCCGATCACCGCGGCAAGATCGGGAATCAGCACGACGCCGGGGAGTGTCTTGCGGATCCGGCGCGTCGTCTCCCCTCCGGCCCACAACGTCGTCGTCTGCGGCAGCTGCCGGCGCAGCGTCGACAGTCCGTCGCCCGCCTGGCGCACCGGGAAAGCCGCGGAAAAGGACAGCGCTACGACATGCACCTTGTGCGCGAGTGCGGCGCGACGGATGTCATCGAGCGGCGTCTGCACGCCAAGCGAAACACATTGCGCACCTTCCGGGACAAGCAGCGCTTCGACCATCAGCAGGCCGACGCCGTGCTGCTCACCCGGCAACGTCGTCAACAGCACGCGCGGCGTTCCGGTCTGCCGCGGAAAGGCGTTGATCGCCGTGCGCAACGTCACCTGCAGCTGTTCCGTGTACAGATGCTCTTCGAAGATCTGCACCTCGCCGCGCATCCAGGCGTCGCCGATCGCATGGTTCAGCAGCGTGAGCGTGTCGAGCACGAAGCGCTGCAGCCCCTGCCTCATCAACAGATTGGCAAACGCACCCTGCAGACCCGTCGTGTCGTGGCCCTGGAGCAGGGCGAGGATATCGCGCTCGACGGCCGGCGCGACCTCGACGCGCCGCGGCGCGATCTTCGCGTCGGCGAGCGCGGTCAGCTCATCGAGTGGTGCGTGGATGATTTTGCCCGGACGCATGCCGACGTCCATCAGCCGCTTGACCGCCCGCAGCTTGGCGATTTCCGCGAGCGTGTACTGCCGCTCGCCGTTGTCGTCGCGCGGGGGCTTGGGGAAACCGTAGCGGCGCTCCCACATCCGCAGCACGTCCTTGGACAGGCCGGTCTCGCGCTCGACGGCGCTGATGTTGAGAATGACGCCGGAGTGTTCCGCAGGCATTTTGAATGTCCATGGCGCCGAGGCGATGCCGAATCGCGCTCGCACGGTTCGCGGATTTCTTTGACCGGGACTCCCGGCCTCGCCTATAATTACGGCCCTTGGCGAACTAGCTCAGCTGGTTAGAGCAGAGGAATCATAATCCTTTGGTCCGGGGTTCGAGTCCCTGGTTCGCCACCAATATACATGCGGGTCGCGGCGGTTTTGGCGGTTGCGTTGCGTTCCGCAAAACCGGCCGCGTTCCGCAATTCTGTGGATTACTTGGTCGGCGTGACCTTGTCGCCCGCCCGGGCCCGCAGATAAATCTCGGTGGTCTTGACGCTCTTGTGCCCGAGCTGTTGCTGAGCTTCCCGCAGGTCCGTCGAGTCGGCCTTGTCGGTGCCCGCTTTCGCCCTTAGATCGCGGAACTGGAACCCCCTGACGGCGACTGCAGTTTCAGTGCTGCCGTCGGCGTCGAGCGCATTGGCTGCCGATTTCCGGGCTTCCTCGAATCGGTTCCAGAGCGCATGGTAGGAAAGCGGCTGCCCCGTTTCGTTGCGGATCAGTGCCAGGCTGGTCACCTTGTACGCGCGGCCCTGAATGCGCTCGATCAACGCAGCGAGTTCGCCCGCGATCGCCATGCGCAACTTCTTGCGCGTCTTTCCTTGGCTGAGCCACAGAAAGCCGTCGCGAATGTCAGGCAGGCGCATTTTGAGCACGTCAGCGGGGCGCTGCCCGGTCAAGTACGCGAGGTCCATCGCGTCGCGCGTCGGCCAGTCTGCGGCGTCCCACACGGCCTTGTAAGTCACATCCTCGATGTATGCATCTCGGCCGCGCTCGGTGAACCCCTTTACGCCCGCGCATGGATTCGGCGCCGCGGTGTATCCCCACTCGCGCGCCTTGTTGAAGATGTGAGAGAAGAGAGCCTTCTCGCGATTAGCGCGCACCGGCGCGGCTTTGCGCCAGTCGAGATACTGCCGGATATGTTGCGGTGTGATGCTTTCAAGTGGGGCCGGCGGTGTGTCGAAGAATTTGTAAAGCTGCGCAATCTGGATCAGGTTGTCGCGCTGCGTGAGCGTTGCCTTGGTGGGCAACACGTCGCGCTGGTACCGCTCCGCTACGTAGCGAAACGTTACGATCTCGGCATGCCGCGGCCGCGCGTCAATCTCCAACTCGGCCCACTTCTTGACGGCAAGTGCGTAGTCGCTACCTAGCGGGATCTCGCGCCGCGGCTTCTGGCCCGTGTCGTAGTAGTAATACGTCCGACCGCTCGGCAGAGTCCGCGCCCGCAATCGCGACGGAACGTTCAAATGCTTGGTTGGTCGGCGGCCCACGGCAAGCAAATCTACGCTCCTCTGGCGACTTTGACCACGGAGGGACTCCACCTGCGTGGCGAAGTCACTGCGGCACTTCCTTCGATCGCGGCGCGCGCGACGACCGGTCGGCCACAACCGTTAACGTAGAAGGCGATGCCCATGCGCCGCAATTGGTCGAGCTGGCGTCCCTTGCGATGAAACCCTGTCAGCATCGCAAGCTCATCGGGATTGAGGAAGATCGTCGATGCTCCGATCGCACGAATCAAGCGTTGCTCGCTCGGCTTGTCTTCGACCCGCACGACGTTACCGCCCCAGATACACCGCGGTAACCTGCTCGCGACCGTGGCCCATCTCGCGGCTGATGACCTCCCGAGCCCGGCGATCGATTTCCTTCTGCTTCGGCGTGAGTTGCTTTGACCTAATGCCGCCGCGCGCGGGGCATGCCCAGCCAGTCAACTCCAGGTAGCGCGTCTGCGCATAGAAATGACGATGGCCGTGGAAGGCGTGAATGCCGACCCGCTCGCATTGATAACGAAAGTACTTGAGATAGTCGCGGTACGTGTCGTAGCGCGGCGCGATGAGGCTCTTGCCTTTGGCCAAGGCCTTCGCCTGATCGATCAGTTCCCGCTGCTGCTGGGTGCGGATGGGAATCTCGCGCTGGCGCCCACCCTTGGTCCACGAAGCCTTGAGCACGAGGTGGCCACCGCGATCCGCCCAGGCCGGAATCATTTTGATTGATTCCTCGCGGCGCAGGCCAAAGAGCGCCTGTAGGCAGAGCGAAATATGAATGTAGAGATCTGGGATTTGCCTGAGCTTGTCCATATCGAGTTCCTTCGCTTTGCTGATGTTGGTGACGTACACCCGATCCGGGATGCCGTAGACGGCATTGGTACGGGCAACGATGTTCTCCTTGCCGATCTTCTCTGCCCACCAGCGAAGGGCTGACATCCGATTCTTGATGGTCCCCGGCGCGAGTTCCTCGGCCAGCCAGCGCTCGACCAGCTTCTCGACATGCTTGGGCTTCAGGCTGTGGACATTCATGTGCCGGAACCCGATCTCGTGGAGCTGGTCGGCGATCAAATCGAGGATGTGTTCCCGATCCGCTTGGGTGGCATAGCTGCCGTCACGGTTATGCCGGCAGAGCTGCTTCAAGTCATAGTTCAAATCGCGCATCGGTACCTCCTTTCATTTCCTTGCTTCTGGGCCGTCTAAAATCGTCGTAGAGCGTTTCTTTCTGCTGCCTTGGTGTATGCGAGTCTGGTAAGTGTTTCTGCTCGCCTGGGGCGCCAATGGCAGCCGCAGGGGAAACTGCTGAGCACGGGACACCACTCCCGTTGTGCGCGGTTGTTGTGCTGCTCGCCGACGCCGCGCGGCGCTTACTCGGCGTCGCGATTGCGCTCCCCCGGGGGAGCGCTTGATCGCGAGAGTCATTAACCCAGGACTCAAGGAGCGCCGTTAAGGCGCGTCTGTTTGATCCCGTACGGGAATCATTCGGCGAGGGGCGTTGCACACCTCGCGGCAGAAGACGTGGCGGCCTCGCGAGAGGCCGTCACGTGGTTTCCGAGCCTTCGTCATGCGAAGGAAGCCCGTTGACAGCGGCGCCCATCGTGGTATGCGCGCGTGCGTCACTGGCGGTTGGCCAGTAACGACGCGCGCGAAGCGCGATTGCGTGCCCGCTACGGCCTCACGCCACATCGCGTGGCGAGCTCGATGGCTCGCGGCACACGAGCGGCGCGAAGGCCTTTGCGCACGCACCGCCTGTAGGCGGCGATCTCGGGGTGGGGCTCGGATGAAGGCCGGCGGCGCCTGCGTTGCTCTGCAAGCGCCACGGCTACTCAGGTGGCAACGCTCAGTCGCAGCGAGTGGCGCGACGGTCCCCGTCGTGATGACGGGGACGCGCGAAGAAGCACGCGCAGAACAGTCGCGCCGCTCCCGCTACTCTGAGGTTGCACCTAGACGTATCGATCCTGCGTCAAGCACAGGACCGCTACGTCGCTAAGAACGCTTTCGCGTTCACGACCGAGGCAACTGACAACGTTGCCTGGTCTCTCTGGAAGAACCGGGCGCTCACATCAAGCGTGAACACCTGGCCACCCCTCGCGGGATGTCTCCTGCAGGCCCCCACAAGGGCGGCTCTCAGTGACTTACACCGCCGTCAAGGACGGCGACGATCTCTGCGACCGTCTTGGGAACCGCCCTTGCTGCAATTGCCCCGCGTCTTGCGACGCCCGCGCAGTCTCAAGGGCCTGCCCACGCGCGTTACTTCCTCCCGAAACGCCTTGACGGCGCGCACGAAGCGATACGGGCTTACTTCGCGCTCTACGGGTCTGAAGACCCAACTGTCTGCTGCTTGCCTACTTCTACGCGGCCAGCTAACGTGCTTGCCTTCGTGCCCGCGATGGGCAACCAGGGATGGCAAGCTACCTGCACAAACGTTGAGATCGATGGTCCCACCATCTCAGATTGGTTTCCAGTCGAAATGGCGCCAAAAGAGGGGGGCTTTCGGCATTAGCACGGCCCCATGGTGCCGCGCTCGATCGCGGCTGACAACCCGAAAAGCCTCAAAAAAGTGGTGGCTTAACTGAACAGCCTGGGCACGCTCCGTGCTGGCACAGCGATGGAGACGGATGGCCGGGTGTCAACGTCTCAGTGCGTCACGGGTTGTCGGTTGATCGTGCGCTCGACCACGCGACAGGGGCTTCCCGTATTGCGTGCGCTCTCCGTGTGTACATGCTGCAGCCACTACCCCGTCGCGGCAAGGGGCGGCACTGCATTGCTCATCCGTCTCGTCGTAACAGCCTTCCCCGGATTGGCTGCCGGGTCGGCCCGCGCATCGACCTTTTCGAGGTTTGCTCAGCGTTCACTCGCGTTGCGGCTTGCACACTCGCGCGGCCACCGAATCGTGGCTCGCTTAACCGAAGGCTTGAACCACTTGGTTTCCTCCATAGTTGCTCCGGTGCTTCCGGCTGGAGCAGTTAGCCGGGATGGGCCTCTCACCCACTGGAAAGCGCCGCCTTATCACGGCGCACGCCAACTGCAGACGGTCGGGGATTTCCCCGAGACCGGACATTCACAGGCCGAGAAGGCTCGTGTCTAAGCGCCGAGAGATGGAAGACCTGACCAAACGAGTATTTGGCGGGCCGCTTGCACATGCATCATCTGGGTCGCAGGTTATTCGAAGCAACTCTTTTTGCAGCGAGCCGCGTTTTCGATTCACCGTGTCGTCACAGTCGGCCAGTTGCGGGTCTGGGCGGTCGCCGGGAGCTGCGGCGTCTTCGGGGCCGCTTCGGATTGCTTCGTAAGGTTCGAAAAACTACCTGGCGACGTAGGGCAGGAGGCGATCGAACTCCGTCTTCACCACCTGGTAGCACTCGCAGGCCCGTGCTTCCAACCGCGGGCGGTCGAGCACGGTGATCCTGCCTCGCTGGTAACGAATCAACGCGGCGTCCTGCAACTTCCCGGCGGCCTCGGTGACACCTTCGCGGCGTACGCCCAACATGTTGGCGATCAACTCCTGCGTCATGGAGAGCTCGTTCGATGCCAGTCGATCCAGGCTCAGCAACAGCCACCGGCACAACTGCTGATCGACCGAGTGATGCCGATTGCAAACCGCCGTCTGCGCCATCTGGGTGATCAGCGCCTGGGTGTAGCGCAGCAGGAGATGCATCGCCGGCCCGAAACGCCCGAACTCGTTCTTGAGCAAATCGGCTCTAAGCCGGAAGCCGTGCCCCGCGCTCTGCACCAGCGCGCGGCTGGGCGTGGTGTCGCCCCCCATGAACAAGGATATGCCGAGGATACCCTCGTTGCCCACGATGGCGATTTCGGCGGACGCGCCATCCTCCATCACGTACAGCAGCGAAACGATGGACGTGGTGGGGAAGTAGACGTAGCGCAGCTTGACCCCGGGTTCATAGAGGACGTCACCGAGCTTCATCGGTACCAGTTCCAAATGGGGTGCAAGCCGCTCGTAGTCGCTCTTCGGCAGGGCGTCGAGCAGATGATTCTGATGGGGCGTGTGCGGTGCAGACATAGTGGGCATCCCCTTACTTCACGAACGTATGCCGATAGGATCAACGTCAAAGGCGCGGTGCACGCAACAACGAAGATTGATCAGAAAGGTCTCTCGCATACGCACGCGCTGTCTCGAGTCTTGTCAGCCCGTCGCGGCAGACAGACTCTGCAGCCTATTTGAAGTGCAACGCCGAAATCGATGCAAGTAGGCCGCCATACTTCCTTAGCAGTTTGACACCGGAACGAGAAACGATCAGGAGGCTGGCCCGATGATCGTTCGCATGTTTGCGCCGGATTACGATTCCTTGCTCAATAAGCCTGGCTAATTTGCGGCGTACCGTCGTGCGCGAACCGAAATTCAGCAGAAAGAGCGGTTTCAGCGTTAGTGGTTGCCCCTGCTCTTCGGCATATCCGATCTCGATGACGATATCGAAATCGACGACGGACTTGAGGAAGGGTAGTTGCAGCCTTTCAAACTCCCTGATTTTCTTTAATCCGGAGAATAGTTTCATGATTTATATCGTTTTATTTGATGGCAGCATCACTCATAGTGTGGCTCAATCATGCGGCTGGCAAGCACAATTGGGTCCCTTTTTGGCACATATAGTTTGAGCCGACAGCCCCGGCAAGCCGGTGTCTGCGGCTCAACTCCAACGTTGAATGAAAATCATCTAGCTGGCCTCCCACCGCCGTCGTAAGGGCGGCGAGGTTAAAGTGAGTTTGCGAACTGCTTTAACCAGTGGGGGTAGAAATGAAATATGGCGGAATTGACCTGCACTCGAACAACAGCGTGGTAACGGTGATGGACGAGGAAGATCGGGTGGTGGCGCAGAAGCGGCTGCCAAACGATCTTGGCAAGATTGTCGGATTTCTGAGTCCTTGGCGAGAGGAGCTGGTGGGGGTCGTCGTCGAATCGACCTTCAATTGGTACTGGCTGGTTGATGGTCTGCAGGGGGCGGGGTTTATGGTGCATCTGGCCAATACCACGGCGATCAGGAAGTACGATGGGCTCAAGCACAGTGGTGATGAGGCGGATGCGCGTTACCTAGCGCACCTCCTGCGCTTGGGGATACTGCCGACGGGCACGATTCTGCCGCCGCAACAGCGTGCCGTGCGTGATCTGGCGAGAAAGCGCATGCAATTGGTGCGCAGTCGCACCACACACATTCTTGCGGTGGAGAACATCACGGCGCGCCAACATGGCGCGCGGATCAGCAGCAATCAAGTGAAGAGCCTCACTCCCGAGGCGATTGAACAGATGCCGCTGTCGGACGACGTTGCCCTGGCCGTCAAGGCCAACGTGGCGGTGATCACGACGCTTTCGGCGCAGATCGCTCTACTTGAGAAGCGTCTGCAGAAAGTGATGGGGGAGCGAGTTGAATATGGCCTTCTGACCAGTGTGCCAGGCATTGGCCGGGTGCTGGCGACCACCATCCTTCTGGAAACCGGGCCGATCGACCGCTTTGCCGCCGCCGGCAACTTTGCCTCCTATGCCCGCTGTGTCGATAGTCAGCGCATGAGCAATGGCAAGAAAAAGGGCGAAGGGAACACCAAGAACGGCAACAAGTATCTCGCGTGGGCGTTCGTCGAAGCGGCCAACTTCGCGCTGCGGTACTGCGCCGAAGCCAAACGGTTCTACGAACGCAAGAAGGCGAAGGCCAACCGCGCGCTGGCGATCAAGGCACTGGCCCACAAGCTCGCTCGAGCGTGCTTCCACATTCTGAAGGAGCGCAAACCATTTGACGTGAGGCGCTGCTTCGCATGAACAACGACGGGGACCGGCAAGCCAGGAAACCGGACTGGAGCCACAGCCAACTTGAATGAATTGGATGCCGTGTCGCCGTCACCGATTTGCAGCAAACGCGGATCGCCCGCAACGCGAGCCAGCCAAGGATTGGCGCCAAGGCATCGGCAGCCACGGGAATGTGATCAACCCATTGGACGCGATGCGGCACCAACGTTCTTCTGGGGCGGCCAAGCTGCCAAGGCGACCGGCAATTCATCGCCGCTCGCTTGATCCTGATGGGTGTCTGGCGCGATTCGTCGCAGCCATTCGTTGAAGAAACGGGCGCGGTCAGCGGGTTGCAGACGGAGTATGGAGAAAGGAAGACCGGCGGCTATCGCCGCCATGCAATCGCTTACTCGCTTGACGCCGGCCGGCTAATGGGCGTCCGGTTTTCGTAAGGCGCGACGGCGGGTTTGGGTCCGAAGCCGGTCACCCGCTCCATGTTCAAGGGGGCTTAGCGACTATCGTTTCACGAGTGAGGATCGGACGCGCTACGCTATACTCGATCCATGATTCGACTGGGCAATTCAACGCGCTTTTCACCGCACGAAATCGACGAGTTCCGACAAGTCGGGCTCGACATGAGCAGTGTGAAGGACCAACAAGGCATCGAGCAAGAGTTGAGCCGGTGGGCTCGCATCCTTGCAGATGAACGGTTCGATCTACTTGAGAAGATTGCGTCGGAGATGGCGAAGTCGAAGGGAGTGAACCTGCCTCCCAAGCTCAGCGCCATTTGTGGAGAAACCGGAATTGAGGACGGACCAGATTCCGTTCCGCAATTTCGGGGGACACCACGCCAGTAAAGGCTCTGCGGACCGCGAATTCGTTGTAATTGCGGAACGGTTTCCAGCCTAACTCACTGAAACAACGACAATCTGCGATAGAATCATAATCCTTTGGTCCGGGGTTCGAGTCCCTGGTTCGCCACCAGAAAAAACAATGGGTTGCTAGATGGCAGCTCACGTTCACAGACCGCAGGTTTACGCCGGGGTCACGAATGCCGCTAATCACCAGCTCGGCATAGCGAAGCCGTCAGCGTTCCATAGGACCACGGCTACCTTACCTTATTGCAGCGTCGTTGAAACTGGGCTTTGGACTTGAAGGCCCCAGCCACGTCTGCCCCGCAGCGCAGCCCCAAGGCGCGAAGATTCTCTGCCGCCGCGTTCGCGTCGAAACGTCCCGAGAAGAGGTCCACATCTTCCGCCGCCAATACATCCCAACGCGCCCCCGAACACGGGCAAGTCGGATGCCGATCAAAGTTAACGCATCTGGTTAACGGCAAGGATTGTGCGTACTGGAATCGGGACCGCCAACGAGGCCCGCTATCATGGTCAGTGGCGCTTTTCGCTTCGGCCCGGAAATCTACGGTAGGAGCCGCATATGAGCTTGCACGACAGGAATGATGCCAACTCAGGGCAACTCGATAAGTCCGGGCTGCTGGACGTACTCATCCGCGCCGGACTCATCCTGGCATTGGCCGTGCTTTGCTATCAGGTCTTCGCGCCGTTCCTGACCCTGATGGTCTGGGCCCTGATTCTGGCCGTCGCGCTCTATCCGCTGCATCAGTACCTCGCGGCCAAAATCGGAGGAAAGCAAGGGCTCGCGGCGACGATCGTGGTTCTCCTCGGCATCACCCTGATCGTCGTGCCAACCGCAGTGCTGATGAGTTCGCTGGGCGACTCGGTGCATCAATTGATCATCGACGTGCAGGAGAATACGCTCGAGATCCCGGCCCCACCCGACGCTGTCGCAACGTGGCCCGTGGCCGGCGAGAAGCTCCACGCGATCTGGTCCGCGGCGTACACCGACCTGCCTGCTCTGATCCATAGCATGCAGCCGAAGATCGGCAACCTCGCAAAGGCGGCGCTCGGCTTCGTCGCCGGCATCGGCGCAGGGCTTCTGCAATTCCTCGCCGCCTTCATCGTCGCCGGCATCATCATGGCCTTCGGTAAGGCCGGCAGCCGTGCAAGCCTTGCCATCTTCGAGCGCTTCGCCGGCGCCGCGCGGGGCGCCGAGTTCACGAAGCTATCCACGGCGACCATACGGGCCGTTGCACAAGGCGTCATCGGCGTCGCCTTCATTCAGGCGATCCTCGTCGGCCTTTGTCTGTTGCTTGCCGGCATACCTTTTGCCGGCGTGCTGGCGATGATCGTCCTGGTACTCGGGATTGCCCAGGTGCCCGCGCTGATCGTCACCCTGCCGGCCATCGGCTACATTTGGTGGAGGGGCGACTACGGGACCGTCGAGGCGATCATCTACAGTGTGCTGATCTTCGTCGCGGGAATGGCCGACAACGTGCTCAAGCCATTGATGCTCGGCCGCGGCGTCGACGCGCCAATGCCGATCATCCTGATCGGCGCACTCGGCGGCATGGCGGCCGCGGGGATTCTCGGGATGTTCGTCGGTGCGACGCTGCTGGCGTTGGGCTACCAGATCTTCATGGGCTGGGTGGCGGCCCGGGGCGAGGCCGAGGCGCCCGGGCAGCAGCAAGACAAGCCAACGTGATCCCGACGTACCGGAGGTATGGCGGTGGCGTTGATCGCACGTCGGCTGGCAGGTCATCAAGTTGCAGCGGTCGGCACCTGTCTAGCGGGATCGGATTGGGCGCCTCAATGTCGGATATTGGGCCGATCCCTTAGGCCGTGAAAGCGCCGATATGGCCCGACACCGCCTGTGAGATCAAGTCTCGGTTTCGACAAGTAAAGCACCTGTTCAGTCATTCGATGCCCATCCCGGCGGTGGCAAAGCCCGCAACGGCAAAGTCGGGAAGTTTCACCAAGTCGAAATCGGCAGGCCCGCGCACGGCGATGAACGCTCCCTCGCACGCCGGATAGCGGCGGCGCGGGCGCCGCACTCGGCATTCGCCGGCCCAAAGGAAAACAGGCGACGCATCGCGTCGCCTGTTTTGCGTCTGCCACATATCTGGGCGGACGCTGGCGCCGGAAGGCTTACTTTTTGGCCGCGCGCTTTGCGACCTTGCGCTTGACGGCCCTCTTCGCAACCCTGCGCTTGACGGCCTTGCGCTTGACGGCCTTCTTCACGATCCTGCGCTTGGCAGCCTTCTTCGCGACCCTGCGCTTCACGGCCTTGCGCTTGATGGCCTTCTTCACGACCCTGCGCTTCACGGCCTTGCGCTTGATGGCCTTCTTCACGACCCTGCGCTTCATGGCCTTGCGCTTGATGGCCTTCTTCACGACCCTGCGCTTCACGGCCTTGCGCTTGATGGCCTTCTTCACGACCCTGCGCTTCACGGCCTTGCGCTTGATGGCCCTCTTCAGGATGGCCTTCTTCAGGATCCTGCGCTTGATCGCCTCCTTCACCGCCGCGTCACCACCCGGCATCGTCGACAAAATGTCCGTCATTGCGTCTTCTCCTGTCTAAGTTCATGCGACTGTTATGAGAGTTCTACTTCTTGGCAGGTGCGCCGGCTTTGCCGATTGGCGTCGCAAATTGCCGCAACCTCTTGACAAACCCGTTGCTACCTGTCGTGTGAATTCTAGTCGCATTTCATTGTATTGCAAGGGTTCATCGCCGATTTTGGGCCTTGCATCGCGAGCGTTGCTAATACGCACACGCGAATATTGGCGTAAGAATGCAGGTTGCAGCAATGCATGACTGCGTCGACGAGGAATGCGCGCGGCAGCCTGTGGTGGCATCGTTTCGTGCACGAAACCTCCTGCCATGGTCTCGCGCCGCCGGAGCGAGACGAGCACGTTCGCGGTCGCCGACAACCTCGCGGGCGCCGGACCGGGAGTTGCAGTTGGAACCCATCACGCAGGCCTATGCACCAGTGCCACGGATCGCAAGCGTCGCCCGCAACGAGCGCAGGAACACGGTCGTGGGTCAGCAAATCTGCGCTTCGGCGGACCGGCCCGACGAGCCGCCAGCGCCGCGGCGAGTCGTGCGCGGCCGTGCCGGATCGACTTGCTGCCACGCGTGGTAGAGTGCCAAGCGGATCATCCATGCCCGCTGCCGACATATCCGGTCAGCTTGCCCAGCACCGCGGCTACCTGCTCCGCGTCGCCCGGCTGCAACTGCGCGACGAGGCGCTGGCCGAGGACGTGGTCCAGGAAACGCTGGCCGCTGCGTTGTCGGGCGGCGGGTTTTCGGGCAAGTCGAGCGTGAAGACCTGGCTCACCGGCATCCTCAAGCACAAGATTGTCGATGCGATCCGCAGGAAGCAGCGCGAACCCGCCGCCGTGGCATCGTTCGGCGGCATCGATGCGGAGCTCGACGTCGAGGATTTCGATGCGCTGTTCAACAGCAAGGGCGAGTGGGATGCACCCCCCGCCGACTGGGGCGATCCCGAGGAGGCGCTCAATCGCCGCCAGTTTTTCGACGTGATGGATCTCTGCCTCGAAAAGCTTCCGCCGAACACGGCCCGCGCGTTCATGATGCGCGAGGTGATGGATCTCGATTGCGACGAGATCTGCGCGGAGCTCTCCATTACCGCGAACAATCTCTGGGTCATCCTGTACCGCGCCCGGATGGCGCTCCGAGCGTGTCTCGAGCAGAACTGGTTCGCGGCGGGCGGCGCCCGCCTCGCGTGATCGGCGGACGAGCTTGCGGGACGGACAATGCACAAGCTGACCCATTTCCTCTCGTGTCGTGAAGTGACGCACCTCGTGTCGCAGATGCAGGACACTCCGGTGCCGCTGCTGCAGCGGATCAAGCTGCGGCTGCATCTCGCCATCTGCGACGGGTGCACGCGGTTCGAGCGGCAGGTGCGCTTCCTGCGTGCCGCAATGCGCACGTACCGGGAGTAGCGTCCCCGGCAGCTCGGCGCAGGTCGGCGGCGGTAAAATCGATCATCTGACGTCGTCGCTCCCGATCATGCTCGCCATCACCGTCAACGGCCAACCGCGGGCGCTGCCCGCCGGCGCGGCGACGATCGCCGACTTGATCCGCGAGATGCGGCTCGAAGGCAAGCGGATCGCCGTCGAACGAAACGGAGAGATCGTGCCGCGCAGCCGGTACGCAGAGACACGCCTCGCCGACGACGACAAGCTCGAAATCGTCGGCGCCGTCGGGGGCGGCTGAAGTAGAATTGGCGTCATGAACGCTCCGCACGACCCCGCCGCCACCCATGCCGATCCGCTGCTCGTCGCCGGGCGCGCGTATCATTCGCGCCTGCTCGTCGGCACCGGCAAGTATCGCGATTTCGGGGAGACCCGCGAGGCGATCGTTGCCTCCGGCGCGCAGATCGTTACCGTCGCGATCCGCCGCACCAACATCGGCCAGGACCCGCATGCGCCGTCGTTGCTGGACGCGCTGCCGCCCTCCGAATTCACGTATCTGCCGAACACCGCCGGCTGCTACACCGCCGAGGATGCGGTGCGCACGCTGAAGCTCGCGCGCGAGTTGCTGGACGGCCACACGCTGGTCAAGCTCGAGGTGCTGGGCGACCCGCACACGCTGTTTCCGAACGTGCGCGAAACGATCCGCGCCGCGGAAACGCTCGTTCGCGACGGATTCCAGGTGATGGTGTACACGTCCGACGACCCGATCATCGCGCGCGAGCTCGAGGCGATCGGCTGTGTGGCGATCATGCCGCTCGCGTCGCTGATCGGCTCGGGAATGGGCATCCTCAACCCGTGGAACCTGAAGCTGATTCTCGCCGAGGCGAAGGTCCCGGTGCTGGTCGACGCGGGCGTGGGCACCGCGTCGGACGCCGCGATTGCGATGGAGCTGGGCTGCGCAGGCGTGCTGATGAACACGGCGATCGCCGCGGCGAAGGATCCGGTGCGCATGGCGCGCGCAATGAAGCTCGCGATCGAAGCCGGACGCGAGGCGTTCCTCGCCGGCCGCATGCCGCGCAAGCTCTACGAGGCGTCTCCCACCTCTCCGACCGGCGGCCTCATCGGTTGAATACGGCCGCCGTCGTCCGCCCTGCACTCGGCGCGCGCGCTGCGCTCGCGGTGTCGATGCTCGCGGCTGGAGGCCTGCTGGCGTCGAGCTCCGCGGCGAACCCCCTCGCGGCGGAGGAGCTCGCGACTGTGTGCGCGCAAACCGAAGGCTCCGCGCATTGCGCAAGGAAGGTCGAGGCCGTGCAGCTGAAGCGGCTGCCAAGCCTCGCCAAGCGCGACGGAGCGACGCTCACTGTCTCGCTCTATCCGTCCGGCACGGCGACGTTCGCCGACACCGAAGCGCTGAACGGCGGCCGCTCGTACAGCCTGTGGGACTTCAGCAACGAGCTGAACGCGGTCATCCTCTTCACGACCGACGGCCCCAGCGTGACGTTCACGCTGCTGCAGCGGACAAACGGCCGCAAGGTCGAGCTTCCCGCTGAGCCGAAGGTGTCGCCCAACCACGCGCGCCTCGCCACGGCGGACTTCTGTGCGTCGGCGTGCAGCAACGAGCTTGCGGTCTGGCGCGTGACGCGCGACGGCGTGCGCAAGGAATATTCGTGGAAGCCGAAGGAGGCGTGGGCCGACGCCGGCGTTTCGTGGAAGGACGCCGACACGCTCGTTGTCGAATACACGCGCCAAGGCGCCGGCACGGAAGCGACGCTCGAGCGCAAGCTGACCGATCCCGGCTGGCTACGCTATACCCCACCGTGACGCATGCGCCTGCATCGCGCTCGCCCCGCGGTGTCGCAATGACTGCCGATTCCATGTCGCCGCGCCACCGCCCGATCCGGAGCTTTGTGCTGCGGCAGGGGCGGATGTCGCCGGCCCAGCAGCGCGCGCGCGACGCGCTGCTGCCGCGTCTTGGCGTGCCGTTTCAATCGCGGCCGCTCGATCTCGACGGCGTCTTCGGACGCCACGCGCCGCGCGTGCTGGAAATCGGCTTCGGGATGGGCGAGACCACGGCGGCGATCGCCCAGGCACGGCCCGGAGACGACTTTCTGTGCATCGACGTTCACGGTCCCGGCGTCGGCAGCCTGCTGAAGCGCGTCGACGAGCACGGACTCCGGAATGTCCGCGTGATCCAGCACGATGCGGTGGAGGTCGTCGGCGCGATGATTCCGCACGATTCGCTCGCCGGCGTCCACGTGTTTTTTCCGGACCCCTGGCCGAAGAAGCGCCACCACAAGCGGCGGCTGATGAAGCCGGCATTCGTGCACGAGCTCGCGCTGCGTCTCGCGCCGGGCGCGTATCTGCACGTCGCGACCGACTGGGAAGACTACGCGCAGGAAATACTCGCGACTCTCTCGGCCGAGCCGTTGCTCGAGAATACGGCGGCGGGATTCGCGCCGCGTCCCGCCTATCGCCCGCTCACCAAGTTCGAAGCGCGCGGAATCGACCTCGGCCACGGCGTGTGGGACATGTTGTTCCATCGGCAAGTGCGCCGCTAAAGCGCGCATTATTTTGCGCGTTTCGATGCGGTTCCCGAACCGACGACGCTGAGCCTGGACGCGCTCGCGCTTGCGGGTGTTGCGCTGATGCGGCGAAGGTCCAGCGAGAGTCTCTAGCCTCGCTTCACTCGATGTGTCCGGCGACTCCAGTCGAGTCGTAGAACGCGATCGCGCCGTCGGCAAAGTAGTGGCTCACGATGGAACGACGCGAGAGCGACTGGTCTATGCGCACGCTCCCGCCGTGCATCAGGTTCTCGTGCCAGACGAGGACCGTTCCCCGCTTCGGGCGATAGGTCACCTTCTCGAAATTCCCCTGGGCGAGCATCTCGCGCCAGCGGGCCGGGACGGTGTGGCCGAATTGGGTCCAGTCGTCGTCCGTGACTTTTGCGCAGCCGCTGCCCGCCATGTACACGCGCGGCAGGCGATGGCTGCCACGATAGACCTCGAGCTCGCCCGAATCGGGCTGCACGTCCTCGAGCGCGATCCACACGCCGCACATGTAGCCCGCGGGAAACGGCGTGAGGTGGATCGTGTCTTGGTGCGCGCCCTGCTGGCTGCCGAAGATGTAGGTGAGCGTCTGGCAGGGCCGCGCGGGAACGCCGAAGACCAGCTCGAGGTAGCGCATCACGGCCGGGTGCTTCCAGAGCGCGCGCACACCCGGGTAGCGGCAGTGCAGGTTGTGGATCCGCTGGCTGCTGCCGTATTCGTAGCCCTCGACCTTCTTCCCGATGGCGTCGTCGAGCTCGCGGTCGACCCTGGCGAGCAGCGGCTCCTCGATGGGCGCGGAGAGGACCATGTAGCCATCGTCGACGAATTGACCCAACGCGCGCTCTTCAATCGAGTCGATCGAACCCGCCTCCCGCATCGCGGCCAGATGCGACAACGCGTCCGGGCGGTCGAACCAGGCGGCGAGCAACGGGTTGGCGATGTCGTAGGCCGAGCTGTCCACGTAGTCGTCCAGCACCTGCGGCGTCCCGTAGTCGCGCAGACTCGCCCGCACCCGCTCCGCCAGCGGCCCCGAGTTCGAGACATTGAGCGTGAATGATTCCCTCCACAGCGTTTTCCCCGCTTGCGTCACGCTCGCCTCGATGCGGGTCGTTCCATCGCGCAGCAAATGCGAGTTGAGATAGGCCGCCACGCGCAGATCGTCTTCGTCCAGCGTGAAGCTCCTGCGGTGAGAGAGCGTCGATTTCGTCGTCAGCGCGAGCTCATATGTCCCCCGGGGGCCGTCGATGTCGAAATGCATCGGCACGAGGCCCCGGCTTGTCTTCTTCACGCGCGGCGACGCGAAAGCGACCTGGATGCGCGACGGCTTCCTTCGGGGTTTGGCCGCGCGCGCCGGGACTGCCACGTCCCGCGGCGGCGACATAACGTTCGCCTCGGGCGGCCGCGCCGGAATCCAGGCGCCCGCGGCTTCTGCCGCTTCGTCGAGGATCGCCCGCAACTGCGCCGGCGAGCTCCAATCCCGGCCGCACACGAAACGCGGGATCGCCCACCGCTCGCAGCCGGGCTGGAGGAACGCGGGCCGATCGGTGAATGCCGCCTCGATTCCGAGCTCCCCGCCGTAGCAAGGGAAGTATTCCTTGGCGAGGTAGCGGTTCGACTGGCCGTAGGGATAGGCGAAGAGCGCCGTCCCGGGATTGGACGCGTGCGCACGAAGGTAATCGGCCGCCTGCCGGATCTCGTCGTCCGCAAGTTCCTTCGAGTCGATGGCGAGGAAGGTGCCGCGCCGGACGCCCCGCGACAGCGAATCGGGGAGCGTCTCGTGGTTGTGGTCCCAGCTGTGGTTGCCGATGTGCATGAGGCCGCTGCCGATCGCCGCGCGCCACCACGCGTCGGTCCACCAGCCCTTGCCCAGCAGGCAGGTCGAATCCAGCATCGTGCGCGCCTGCGGAGAAGCGATGACGAAGCTCGTGATGTTGAGCTGTTCCTGTTTTCCGGGATGCTCGGCCGCGAAATCGCGCAGCGTGTTGAGCACGCTGCGCTGCGTTCCCGCCGTCGGATGCGGCAGGTCGAGGTAATCGAAATCCGCGCCGCCGCTGCAAGCGAGCGCCACGAGCTTGCCGTTCAGCTCGCTTCCGCGGTTACCGATCCAGGCTTCCACGACGTCGCGCAGCGGCACGATGCTGAAACCAGCCGCGGTAATCTGCCTCAGGTCGGAGGCGAGCGCCTTGAGGTCATTCACGCCATAGTCGTTCCCGTCAATGTGCATCGCCTGGTAGGTGAGAATGGGGATTCGCATGAGGGATCGCAGCGGGAGTCGGGCGCAGAGTGTTGATCAGGATTTCCGCAACAGGAACGCGACATATCTCCCCACCCACGATCGGCGGATGCGATCGAGCTCGGCGGCGCGCGCGAACGCGAGCGCTTCGGCGTGCGCGAGCCCTGCCCGCAGCTTCGCGATTTCCTCGTTCCGCTCGCGTATCGCCGCGTCGCGCTCGGCCACCACCGCTTCGGCGTGGGCGAGCGCCGATTCCAGCTTCGCGATCGCCGCCGCGCGTTCGTCCACCAGCGCTTCGACTTCCGCGAGCCGCGCGGCAAGCTGCGCCCGATGGGCCCGACGTTCGGCCAATACGCCGTCTGCCTCGTTTCGCCCCAACGCCGCACGCGCGGCATCGACGGCCTCGCGTAGCTCGCTCGATGGATCGCGCAGCGCAAATTCGCGCACCAATCGCAGATAGTCCGGATGGACATCGAGGAGCGCCTGTTCCGCGGCGTTTGCGCGCGCGGAACGCTCATCGGAAAAGCTTACCGCGCCTTCGTGGAAAATGAAGACGTCACCGGCCAGCACGTGACGCCAGCCCGCCTTTGCCGCGCGCAGGCAGAAGTCGTTCTCCTCGCCGTAGCCGCGCCCGAAGCGTTCGGCGTCGAACGGCCCGATCGCCTCGAGGCATGCGCGCCGGATGTACATGCACGATCCCACGGCCGTCGGCAGCTCCACCGCTTTTCCACCATTGACGGAGGCGAAGAGTCGATCGAGCGCAGCGAGGCCGAGCGTTCCGGGCATCCCGCCGGTCCAGCCGGGGAACGGATACGTGCAGATCGTCGCATTGTTGGAAAACGGCGTCGCGGTGCCGACGTCCGGTCCGCGGGATGCGCTCGCGTGCAACCGATCCAGCCAGTCGTTCGCCACCTCGGTATCGCTGTTGAGAAGGACGACGTCACGATCGGCGTGCATCGCCATGCCGCGGTTGACCGACCGGACGAATCCCGCGTTCGATTCGTTCCGCACGAGCGTGATGCGCCCCGCTGCCGCGAGCTCGTTTACGAAGGCGGTGATCTCGGAATCGGGGCTCGCATCGTCGACGACCACGACTTCGAAGCGCGCGCGCTGCGCGCTTTCGAGCACGCTGCCGAGGCAGCGGCGGGTTTCGCGCGCACCCTTGTAGACGGGAATGATGACGTCGATCATGCGGACCTCTATCGCGGGCGCATGAGCCGCCGCGCGATGCCCCCGAATCCTTCGCTGCGCAACACGTCGGCGACCCTCCCCCGCAACGCCTTGCCGGACCTGGGCTGCAGCATCAGCAACGAGAGCCGCAGCGCAGCGCCCGGCGAAACGCCACCGCGGATCGGCAGCTTCGGCGGAGAGTCGAGTCCCTTCGCGCACATGAGCTCGGGAAAGCGCACTCTTCCCTCGGTGTTGCACCAGCGCAGAAACGTCGCCTTGCCTGGCGCGGCGTCGTAGGGGTCGGGGAACGCCGCCTGGAGGTCTTGGTGCTCGCGATACAAGAAGCGATGCGCGGCGGCGATCGCAGTGCCATCGGAGAAGCGCCCGAACGCCCATGGCCACTTGCTGACAGGATCGCCCTCGGCGACGGCGATCTCCTGCTCGTACCAGGCGATCAGCCGCTGCACGGGCGGACTCGCCGCCGCATTCTTGATGGCCATGATCCGGTGGGCGCCGCTGTCGAATCCGGTGAAATGATAGAAGGCGAGCGGTTCGCCGTCGACCAGAAATCCCGCATCAAAGCTACCGGTCACGCGGCGCGTCGTCAGGTTCCACGTCGCGACGTTGTGGCGCCCCGACTTGACGATGGCCACGCCGTCGAAAAACACCGGCGCGAAATTGATCCACTTCTGGTCGGTGAACAGGCCGTTTTCCACTTCCGCCCGGCACAGCCGATAGACGCGGTCCGCCCACCAGTCGGCAAACCGTCGCCCCTCCTCGGTGTTGCGAACGCCGATGAATCCGAGGTTGAACACGCCGTGCTTGAGGCTCGCGACCTCGTTGTCGAGGATCGCCTCCAGCGTCTGCTCGGGCTTCACCTGGTGCGGCGTCAGCGCGACGTTGGCGTCCTTCAGCGTCGCCAGGATGTCGTCGACCCTCGAGAACAGCACCATGTCCGGATCGAAATACAGGACCGTGCCGGCGTCCGGCAGACGCAGCAGCGCCTTGAGCGCAAAAGGCTTGATCGCAGTCGACAGCTCAACGATGTTGTGGGTGAAGCTCCACCCCCGCCAGTTCGGGATGTCGAGCTCCGCGATGTCGACAATGTGATCGAATGGCTCGCCGTGCGTGCCGAGCCACGCCGGGCGCCGGTCGGCGAGCGCGAGATGAATGACGGCCTCCGGGTGATGCGCTTTCAGCGAGCGGCAGAGGATGCGCACTTTCGGCAGGTAGTTGACCGCCGCGCTCGTGAAGATGTGCAACACCTCCGGCATCGGGAACCTCGAGGGCGAGCGGCGCGACTACGCCGGAGTCGTCTGCGTTGCGGCGAGTTGCTCGTGATAGTCGACCAGCGCAGCAAGCGCCGCGCGCGCACTCGTGTCGCTCACGAGCCTCGACGCGGCGTAGCTCTTGAGCCGCTCGCCCGGAGCGCCGAGATCGAAGGCCACGATGGGCAATCCGAGCAGCATCATCTCTTCGATGACATAGGAAAACGTTTCCGGACAGATCGAAGGAAAGAAGCAGAGGTTGATCCGGTGCGCCTCGATGAGATTCGGGAGATCTTCGCGCCGATAGTTGCCGGTGACGACGAGGCGCGGCGAGTCGGGCGCGGCATCGAGCGTCCCGATCACGACCACGCGGATGTCGCGGCGCTCGCGCTCGATCGTGCTCACGAGCTCTCTCACGACGAGCGCTCCCTTTTGTGCACTGATGTGGCCGATGATGCCCACGACGAGCGGCGCTCCATGATCCGGTTTTGGCCGCCGGGCCGGCACGTAGTCGACGCGATGGGGGACGACGCTGATCCGGCCGGCATCGAGGGCCGGATACGCGCGCAGCAGCAGGTGCCGCGTCGATTCGGAAAAGCAGCGCACCTCGTCCGCCGCGGCGAGGCAGCGCTCCCACAGCGCTCGCCACGGGCCGATCTCCGTGGGCGGCGACAGCGTGAGGTAGCTCGCGCGATGCCGTTTCAGGCACGTCGCGCATTCGGAAATCTCGGGAATCCCGCAATAGCGGCCATCGGCATTGAGCAGCACGAACGACGGGCACACCGTGATGTAGTCATGCGCAGCGACGACGAGCCGCGCTTTCGGGTGCAGCGCGCGCATCGTGGCGAGCCATTCGGCGAACAGCAGCGGCTCGTCGAACGAGACCGGGCTGTTCAGGAACAGCTCGTCGACCGGCGCTTTGGCGAGGACCCATTCGAGGACGACGAACGAGGAGAGCCGGAAGATCTGCTCGTTAACGCCCGGCGCGAGGACATGGAGGCGGTAATCGAGTGTCGGAAGGTTGTAGGTGCAGAGCAGCACCGTCCTGCCTTTCGCGAGCCGCTCGTCGATCACCGCCCGGCGATAGATGTTCGCGCCGCCCCCCATGTTGTGGTCGAACACGAGGCTCACGCCGCCGCTCGTCTTCAATCGCGGCAAGAGGCTCGCGACAATGGCGACCGAATCGAGCGATGGTGCGCCGTAATTCTGCGATTTCGCCCGCCGGAGGATGCCGCGGAAATCACGCTGCCGCATCCGGCGCAGAACGGCGCGCGCGAGCCAGCGCACTTCCCGGAGCTTGCGTTGGCCCACCGAGCGCGTCTCCATCGCGCCGGTGACGTCGATCGACGCGATCGCGCCGTCGTCGAGCTTCACTTCGAGCGTCAGCTCACGGATGGGAATGTCCTGAACGTACCCGGTGACGACGAAACCGGAAGACCTGCCGTTGACGAGGCCGGGAAACGCCGCCTTCACGTCGTCTCGGGCGAGGCCGTGGTTGACGGGCAGCTGCGCCTCCCAGCCGTTTCCCTTCACCAAGAGCGTGATCGCATCGATCGACCGTGCCGGATGCGCAGCCCAGCCCCAGCCGAAGACGCGCCTTCCCCTTGTGACGAGGCGATCGACGCCGTAGCGAAGCTCCGGTACGGCGGTCTCGGTCATCGGTGAATCGGGCCGGCGCACGACAGGCGAGCGGCCGCGCGCAGCGGTTGGTGACCTTGCCCGCGTGCTTCGGTGGATGATTGATCGGACTTCGTGGGCATGCGGAAGAGCCCGGAGGCCCGGCGGCGATGAGCGCCTGCGGGTGCGGGACGGGAGCGTTATTTTAGCAGGCCGGCCGCGATCGGCGCCTGTGCGTGAGGCGCGTTCGTCGCGCCGGCAGGCGCCACGGAACGAGACCGCCCGCGCGTAGAATCACGGGATCGTCGTCGTCGCCTGACGACAATCGACCCCATGAACGACGAACTCGAATTCACCGGCGAGCGCTTCGTTCCCGGCGCCGCCGGCGAGATCTGGTACGAGCACTGGCACCGGTATCTCTTTGCCGCGCCGCTCGTCGCCGGAGCCCGCGTGCTCGACGTCGCATGCGGCGAGGGCTACGGCAGCGCGCTACTCGCCCGGAACGCCGCGCGCGTCACCGGTGCGGACCTCTCGCAAGACGCGATTGCGCACGCGCGCAGGCGTTACGCGGCGCAGGCGAACGTCGAATTCCGCGAAGCCGACTGCGCCGCGCTGCCGTTCGCCGCGGGGTCGTTCGACGCCGTCGTGTCGTTCGAGACGATCGAGCACGTGGCGAAGCAGGAGGCCTTCCTCGACGAGGTGCGCCGCGTGCTGCGCAGCGATGGCCTCTTCATCCTGTCCTGTCCCAACAAGATCGAGTACACCGACAAGCGCGGCGTCGTCAACGCCTTTCACGTCCACGAACTCTACCGCGAAGAACTCGCGGCGTTGCTCGCGCCGCGCTTCGCGCACGCCGCGTGGTATGGGCAGCGGACGGGCTTCTTTTCGGTGCTGTGGCCGGAGTGTGGCCCCGCGACGGCGGAGATCTTCGAGGTGAGCGCGGCTACTGCCGACACGCCGGCGGCGGGACACACACGGCCGCTGTACTTCATCGTCGTCGCGAGTGCGAGTGCCGAAGCGCTCGCACGCGTCGGGCCGCGCCTGTCGGTGCTCGCCGACCGCGACGAGTGGGTCTATCGCGACTACGAAAACGTGACCCGCGCCGTCGCTTCCGCGCAGAGCGAAAGCGGCGCGCTGGCGCAGCAGAATGCCGCGCTCACCGCACGCCTGGCGGCGTCGGTCCGCGAACGCGATGCGGCCGCGGCGCGCACCGAAGAAGCCGCGGACGAGGCGCGCCTCGCCGCCGAGATCGAGCGGGCCCGGCAGGAAATCGAGCGCCGTGCGGGCCTGCGCTGGTGGCTTGTGCTGCCCTGGCGGCGGCTCTGGCGCGCGTTGCGAGGACTGCCCCCGGGCGTTTGATGCGCCTCGCGATACGCTAGCGCAGCTCGAGGATCACCGGCTGGTGGTCGGAGGCCTGCGTCTGCTGGTCGACGCGGATCGACTTCAGCCGTGGCGCCAGATTCTCGCTCACGAAAAAGAAGTCGCAGTGAAGCTCGGGGCCGCCGGGCTCCATCTTCATGTAGATGCAGAACGTCGACGGATGCGCGACGCCGGGGTTGAGATGCTCCCACGCGTCGACGAGCGGCGACGTGCCGTCCGCGAAGGGCGCCTTCATCCGCGCGTGCAGCGGATCGACCGGTTCCAGGTTGAAATCGCCGGTGAAGATCGTCGCGGCCGGGCGCAGGTGCGTGTGAAACGGCCCGCCCGACGTGTCAGTGATCGAGCCCAGGCGCGCGTGCGCGTTGCCGTCGGCGTGGATCGCCCGCAGCGCTTCGACCTGCGCGGTACGCTGCTTTTTCGAGTACCACTCGAGATGCGTGGTGATCACGCGCACCTCGCCGAACGGCGCTGCGATCGCCGCCTCGAGGGCGATTCGCGGCATGCCGTTGACGGCGGGGTCGACCGGGAACGGCAACAGATGGCGGAACACCTGTCGCACCGGCAGCCGCGACAGGATGAGATTGCCGAAGCGGCGGCGGCGGCCGTCGTCGCCCGGATGATCGACGGCGACTCCCGGAATCGCCACGTAGCCGGGGAGCAGCGCCGCGATCGCGGCGAACTGGTCCTCGCCGGCGCTGCCCGCGAGGCGTGGATCTGGAAAATTGTCGGCGATCTCCTGCAGGCACAGCGCATCGAAATCGGCGAGCCGCTTGGCCTCGGCGACGATCCGCGCCGGGTCGACACGGCCATCGATGCCGCAGCACCACTGCGTGTTCCAGGTGATGATCTTCATCGAATGCCGGCCCTCATGAACGATTGGACGAATTGTCGCTGAAAGAGTAGGAACGCGAGCAGCAGCGGCGCGGTCGTGAGCAGCGTTGCGGCGGTAATGATCGACCAGTCGATCCCCTGGTCGGTCGCCGAGAACACCTGCAGCCCGACGGTCAGCGGCCGCGATTCCACCGAGTTCGTGATGATGAGGGGCCACAGGAAATTGTTCCAGTGGTAGCTGACGCTCACCAGCGCGTAGGCGAGATAGACCGGCCGCGCGAGCGGCACGTAGACCTTCCACAGCACGGCGAGCGGACCGCAGCCCTCGACGCGCGCCGCTTCGTCGAGCTCGCGCGGCACCGTCTTGAACGTCTGGCGCAGCAGGAAGATCCCGAACGCGCTCGCCATGTACGGGAGGCCGATGGCGACGATCGTGTCCTTGAGGCCGAGCAGCGTCATCGTGCGGTAGTTTTCGACGATCAGCACGTCGGGCATCACCATCAGCTGGACGAGCACGAGCGCGAACAGGACGCCGCGGCCCGGAAACGTAAAGCGCGCGAACGCGTACGCGGCGAGCGTCACCAGCACGAGCTGTGCGGCCAGCACCATGGTCACGAGCACGACGGTGTTGACGAAATAGCGCGCGAACGGCGCCGCCGCCCAGGCTTGCGCAAAGTTCTCGAGCGTCAACGGCGCCGTCAGTACGAAGCGGGTCGAGAATTCGGTCGGGTGAAACGCCGTCCAGAACGCGTAGGCGAGCGGCAGGAGCCAGAGCAGCCCGAGCGTCCACGCGCCCGCGGTCTCGACACCGCGGACGACGCCACGGGCGGCGTAGACGTGCGTCATTGGTAGTGGACCTTGCGTTCGACGAACCAGAACTGCGCCAGCGCGGCTGCGCCGAGAATCGCGAGCAGCACCATCGTCAGCGCCGCGGCGTAAGCCGAGTCCCAGAAGCGGAACCCGATTTCGTAGATGTAATAGAGCAGCAGCTCGGTCGCGTTGTCGGGTCCGCCGCGGGTCATCACCACGACATGATCGACGAGGCGGAACGCGTTGATCACTGCGTTGACCAGCACGAACAGCGTCGTGGGCATCAGCAGCGGAAACGTCACCCTCCGGAAAAAGTGCCAGCGGGACGCGCCCTCGATCGCCGCCGCCTCGGCGAGATGCGGCGAGATCGATTGCAGCGCGGCAAGGTAGAAGATCATGAAGAACCCGGCCTCTTTCCAGACCGCGACGACCATCAGGCAGCCGAGCGCCGTGCTCTTGCTGCCGAGCCAGTTGTGGCTGCCGGCGCCGAAGGCGGAGAGCGCTTTTTCGAGGAGGCCGTATTCGGGGGTGTAGAAGAATAGCCAGATGTTGGCCACCGCGATCATCGGCAGCACGGTTGGCGTGAAGTAGGCGAGCCGCAACAGACCCCGCCCCGCGACGCTGCCGTTGACCCACGCCGCCATCAGCAGCGCGAGCGCGATCGACAGCGGAATCGTCCCCAGCGCATACCAGAGATTGTTCGCGAGCGCCTGCCAGAAGATCGGGTCGTCGATGAGTTGCCGGTAGTTGTCAACACCGACCCACACGCCGGGGCGGCTCCCTTTGGGCGTCGACAGGAAGCTGTGCCAGAGCGTCCCGAATGCCGGGTAATGCGTGAACAGCGCGAGCAATGCCGCCGCCGGCAGCAGCAGCAGCCAACCGTAGAGCCATTGCGTTGCGCGCGTCATCGTCCCGGCGCGTCGAAGATGCCGTGGTGCCTATTTCCGGTACGGCCGGAGCAACCGCTCCGCCTCGCGCTGCGCGTCCTTCATCGCCTGCTCGGGCGTCTTGGTGCCGGTAAGTGCCGCCTGCAGGCCATCGTTCAACGCCTTCGTGACGCGCTGGTTGTCGTGCGTCGACAGCTCGGCCTTGGCGAACGGCAGCTGATCGCGCGCGACGGCAGCCGCGGGAAACCCTTCGACATACTTCTTCATCACCGGCGTGTCCCATGCGTCCGCGCGCACCGCAACGTAGCCGGTATCGATGCCCCATTGCGCCGCGCGTTGCGGCGTGGTCACCCACTTGATGAACTTGAGCGCGGCCTGCTGCTGCGCCGGCGTGCTCTTCTTGAACAGGTAGAAGTTGCCGCCGCCCGTCGGGCTGCCGCGCTGCTTGCCCGCGGGCAGCATCGCGACGCCGAAATCGAACTTGGCGTTGTTCTTGACGTTCGTGAGGTTGCCGGTCGTCGTCCACATCATCGCGACCTTTTTTTCGAAGAAATCCTTCGGCGTCGTGCCCCACTCGACGATGCCCTCGGGATGCACCTTGTACTTGGTCACGAGATCGACCCAGTAGCGCAGCGCCTCGATCACTTCGGGGCGGTCGTAATACGTTTCGGTGCCGGCGGCGTTCATCAGGTTCACGCCGTTCTGGATCGCCAGCGCCTGGAAGAGCCAATAGGGGAATCCCGACGACGGAATCTGGATGCCCCACTGCGTCACCTTGCCCGACGCATCGCGTCGGGTGAGCTTCTGCGCGTATTCGACTTGCTCCTCCCACGTCGCGGGCGGGCGGTTCGGATCGAGGCCCGCCTCCTTGAACATTTCCTTGTTGTAGTAGAGGACGATCGTCGAGCGCTGGAACGGAATGCCCCACGTCTTGCCGCCGGTCTGGCTGTTCTCCATGAAGGCCGGGTAGAAGCTCTTTACCCAGGCCTGGTCGTCCGGCGTCTTGATGAGATCGTCGAAGGGGAGCACGGCTTCCTCGTCGATCAGCGTGTACATGTCGGTCGACAGCAGGATCGACGTCACCGGCGGCTCGCCGCTTTTTACCGCAGTCAGCGCCTTGGTGATCGACTCCTGATAGCTGCCCGAGTAGATCGGCCTCACCTTGATGCCGGGGTTTTCCTTCTCGAAATCGGCGGCGAGCCCATCGACGATCCTGGTGATCGGGCCGCCGACGGCAACCGGGTAATAGAACGATACTTCGACCGGCGCCTGCGCGGCAGCGCCGACCGAGGCAATCGCAACGGCAAGACCCGCCAGCACGCGCGCAGCGGCTTTCAGAACCATGGCACTTCCTCCTCGGGTGGAATCGGCTGGTGCGCTCACGCGACCAGCGTCGCTGTTTCGGGTTGGACGGAGTCTTCCCGGCGGCGACCGTCGGGTCGGAACAGATGCTGCGCGGAAGGCGCCCACGAGAGCCACGTCGCGTCGCCACGCGCGAGCCCCACGCTGCCCGGGACTCGCACGGCGAGCGTCGCCGCGCCGAGCCGGCACGTGACGAGCGAATCGGCGCCGAGATACTCTATCGCCGCGACCTCCGCGGGCGCGCCGCGCTCGAATCCGAGCGTGATGTGCTCGGGGCGAACGCCGAGCGTCATCCTTGCGCAATCGGCGGGCGCGACGGTCGGGCCCGAGGTGCCCGCGACAACGGCGCCCTGCGCTCCCGCTTCGAGCGGCAGCAGATTCATCGGCGGCGTGCCGATGAAGCGCGCGACGAACGTGTTGGCCGGGCGCTCGTAGAGCTCGCTGGGCGTCGCATTCTGTTCGATCCGACCGCGGTTCAGCAGCACGACCCGGTCGGCCATCGACATTGCCTCGACCTGGTCGTGCGTGACGTAGACCATCGTGATACCGAGCTGCCGCTGCAGGTGACGAATCTCGGCGCGCATGTCCTGGCGCAGCTGCGCGTCGAGGTTCGACAGCGGCTCGTCCATCAGGCAGACCGGCGCCTCGGCGATGATCGCGCGGCCCAGCGCGACACGCTGCTGCTGGCCACCCGAGAGCTGCGACGGCTTGCGGTCGAGAAGCGTTGCGAGCCCCAGCAGGTCGGCGGTTCGCGCAAGGCGCCGGCTCACGTCCGCCGCCGCCACCTTGCGCACCTTGAGGCCGAAGGCGATGTTCTCGGCAACTGACAGATGGGGAAACAGCGCGTAGGACTGGAACACCATCGCGATGTTGCGCCGCGATGGCGGCAGATTCGTGACATCGCGCCCGTCGATGACGATGCGGCCGAAGTCGGCTTCCTCGAGTCCGGCGATAAGGCGCAGCGTCGTCGATTTACCGCAGCCCGAAGGGCCGAGCAGAACGTTCAGCGTGCCGGCGTCGAAAGCGAACGACAGCCGATCGACGGCGCGCACTTCGCCCTCGGCAGTCGTCCAATGCTTGCTGACGTTTTCGGCGGCGATGGCCGACACGGAAGCGCTCTCCCGGCAACGCGGCGATCTGGTGAGTTCTCTGAGCCGTATCCGGGCATCACCGCCTGTTTCGCGGCCGCCGCGTTGCAACGGCAGCGCATGATAGCACGCTGCAGTCGCGACCGAGCCCGCGGGACCGGAGCCAGCCGGTCGCGTCCCGGCGCAAACCCGTCAGGACTTCAGGGAAAAAGCGCCGCGAGTGCGGCACCGGGATCGGCGGCGCGCATGAACGCCTCGCCCACCAGGAAGGCATGGACGCCGCGCCCGCGCATCAGCGCCACATCGGCGGGTGCGAGGATGCCGCTCTCGGTCACGACCTGGCGGCTCGCAGGAACGCGGCACAGCAAGTCGAGCGTCGTCGCGAGCGAGACGTCGAACGTCCGCAGGTTACGGTTGTTGATGCCGATGAGCCTCGCCTCGAGCTTGAGTGCGCGGTCGAGCTCGTGCGCCTCGTGCACTTCGACCAGCACCGCCATGCCGAATTCGCGCGCGCAGGCTTCGAGCGCGGCGAGGCGCGCATCGTCCTGCGCGGCGACGATCAGCAGGATCGCATCTGCGCCCATCGCGCGCGCTTCGGCAACCTGCCACTCGTCGACGATGAAATCCTTGCGCAGCACGGGAAGGGCACATGCTGCCCGCGCCGCGGTCAGATCCTCGGGCCGACCCTGAAAATACGTGCGATCGGTCAGCACCGACAGGCAGGCGGCGCCGCCTTGGTCGTAGCTTCGAGCAATGGCCGCGGGATCGAAATCGGCGCGCAGGACGCCCCGGCTCGGGCTCGCCTTCTTGATTTCGGCGATGACGGCGGGCTTGCCGGCGGCGATCCTGGCGCGAAGCGCGCCTTCGAAATCGCGCGGCCGGCCCGCGGCTAGCGCCGCCTTCTCGAGCGCGCCGAAAGTCAACGCGCGCTTCGCCGCGGCGATTTCATCGGTCTTGGTCGCGAGAATGCGCGCGAGGATGTCCGCCATTTGAAGGCGAAGGGATCAGGCGTTCGCTGCGCCGAGCTTCTGCGTCAGCGCAACGAACTGCGTGAGCTTCTTCATCGCCGCGTCCGAGGCGATCGCCGCGCGCGCCCGCTCGATGCCCTCGCCGATCGACCCGGCGATATCCGCCGCATAAAGCGCGGTGCCGGCGTTGAGTGCGACGATTTCGCGCGGCGTGCCCTCGATATTCGACAACGCCTCGATGACCATCTCCTTCGATTCCGCGGCGCCCGAGACCTTGAGCCCGCGATGCGATTTCATCGAGAGACCGAAGTCCTCGGGATGGATCTCGTATTCGCGCACCTCGCCGTCTTTCAGCTCACCGACCATCGTCGCCGCGCCGAGCGACACCTCGTCCATCCCATCCTTGCCATAGACGACCAGCACGTGTTTGCTGCCCAGGCGCTGCAGGACGCGGACCTGGATGCCGACCAGGTCGGGGTGAAACACGCCGAGAAGCTGGTTCTTCGCGCCCGCCGGATTGGTGAGCGGCCCCAGGATGTTGAAGATCGTCCGGACACCGAGCTCCTTGCGCACGGGCGCGGCATGCTTCATCGCGCTGTGGTGCGAGGGGGCGAACATGAAGCCGATGCCTGTTTCCTCGATCGAGCGCGCGACTTGTTCAGGCTTCAGCATGATGTTGGCGCCGAGCGCCTCGAGGACGTCGGCGCTCCCCGATTTCGACGACACCGAGCGCCCGCCGTGCTTCGCGACGCGTGCGCCGGCCGCCGCGGCGACGAACATCGCGGCGGTCGAAATGTTGAACGTGTGCGATGCGTCGCCGCCCGTGCCGACAATGTCGACCAGGTGCTCGCGATCGGGCACGTCGACCCGGGTTGCGAACTCACGCATGACTTCGGCGGCGGCGGCGATCTCGCCGATCGTCTCCTTCTTGACGCGCAAGCCGACGGTCAGCGCGGCGATCATCACCGGCGTCACTTCGCCGCCCATGATCCGGCGCATGAGCGACAGCATCTCGTCGGGAAAGATCTCGCGGTGCTCGATCATGCGTTGCAACGCTTCCTGCAGGGTAATGGGCATGACGGCTCCGGGGCAGGGCTATTTGCGAATGGCGATGCGCTCGCGCGCGAGGTCGCTGCGGTGGGGGATGCGGAAGGCGAAGCGCTTCATCGCCTCCCCTGCAGAAAATTCTCGAGCAGCGTATGGCCGTGCTCGGTAAGGATCGCCTCCGGGTGGAACTGCACGCCTTCCACCACGAATTCGCGATGCCGGACGCCCATGATCTCGCCGTCGTCCGACGTCGCGGTGACGACGAGGTCCGGCGGAAAGCTTCCGCGGTCGATTGCGAGCGAATGGTAGCGCGTCGCCGTCAGCGGTGACGGCAATCCGGTGAAGACGCCGCGGCCATCGTGCGCGACCGGCGACAGCTTGCCATGCATGACCCGTTGGGCGCGGACGATACGACCGCCGAACGCCTGGCCGATGGCCTGGTGACCGAGGCACACGCCAAGGATCGGAATCTTGCCGGCGAAGCGCTGGATCAGCGGCACCGAGATGCCCGCCTCACTCGGCGTACAGGGGCCCGGCGAGATCACGATCGCCTCGGGTTCCCAGGCAGCAATCTCTTCGATCGTGATTGCGTCGTTGCGATGCACGTGCACGTCCGCCCCGAGCTCGCCCAGGTACTGCACGAGGTTGTAGGTGAAGCTGTCGTAGTTGTCGATCATCAGCAGCATGGCGTGTCCCGCCGCGCGCGCAGCCTCTGGCGAGGGTTGTTAGACATTGCGGATCGCCACCAGCTTGGACAAGCCGAGGACGTTGACATCGCGCACCCACTCGATCTTCCAGTCATGCGCCGAGACCTCGCGCGCCAGATGGAAGTCGGAGCGGAACCCCACCTTGCCGGGAAATGGATGCACGATGCGCTCGAGCGCCCACCACAGCCAGCTGCCGCTGAAGTGGTTGAGGATGAAGATCGTGCCGTCGGCTCGACAAACGCGACGTATCTCCTCCACCAGCCGGCGCGGATGCGGCGTCACCGACAAGACGTACGGGACGGTGACGCAATCGAACGAGTCGTCGGCGAAGCGCAGCGCCTCGGCATCCATGATCTCGAGCCGGATGTTGCGGTTCGGCAGCCGCGCCGCGCGTTCGCGCGCCCGCGCGAGCATTTCCGCCGAAATGTCGACGCCGACGACCTTCGATGCGGCGGGGTATCCTGGCAAAGTGAGGCCGGTGCCCACGCCTACCTCGAGCACCGATGCAGGTTGCAGGCCGGCCACCGCATCGGACAAGGCGCGCCGGCCCGGCGCGAGAATGCTCCCGAACAGCCGGTCGTAATGCGGTGCGTAGCGGCGATACGCCCGCAGAACATGCTCGTGCGAGATCGAGTTCATTGCATGCCGCCGCGGTCGCGGCCACTCGGTGGTAGGCTCGATCCGAGCTCCACGAGTGCGCTCGCGTGCCGAACCAACCCTGCTTCGTCGCTGCATGCCTCACGCCTCCGCATCCAGCCCCTGCTGCACCATGTCGGCGGCGCGCAAGACCGCCCGCGCTTTGTTCAAGGTCTCGGTCCACTCGGACGCCGGGACCGAGTCGTGGACGACGCCGGCGCCCGCCTGCACGTAGAGCATCCCGTCCTTCAATAGCGCGGTGCGGATCGCGATCGCCGTGTCCATGTCGTCCTGGAAGCTCAAATAACCGACCGCGCCCGCATACGGGCCGCGCCGCGTGGGCTCGAGCTCGTCGATGATCTCCATTGCCCGCACCTTCGGCGCGCCGCTGACCGTTCCCGCGGGAAACGACGCCCGCAGCACGTCGATGCTGCTGAGCCCGGGCTTCAGCGTTCCCTCGACATTGGACACGATGTGCATCACGTGCGAGTAGCGCTCGACCACCATCCGGTCGGTGACTTCGACAGTGCCCGTCCGGGCGACGCGGCCGACGTCGTTGCGGCCGAGATCGACCAGCATCACGTGCTCGGCGATTTCCTTCGGATCGGCGAGGAGCTCCTGGGCGAGCCTTTCGTCGGCGTCCCGCGTCGCGCCGCGCGGGCGCGTACCGGCGATCGGGCGCAACGTGACGGTCGTGCCTTCCTTGCGCACGAGGATCTCGGGCGACGCGCCGACGACGTGGAAGTCGCCGAAGTCGTAGTAGAACATGTACGGCGACGGATTGAGCGAGCGCAATGCCCGGTAGAGCGACAGCGGCGGTGACGTGAACGGCCGGCGCATCCGCTGCGACAGCACGACCTGCATCACGTCGCCGGCGGCGATGTATTCCTTCGCTCGCGCAACCGCCGCCTGGAATCCGGCCGCGCCGAACTCGCTCGCGGCCTCCGTCACCGCGGTCGCCGTCTGAAACGGAATCGACACCGGTTCGCGCAGTCGCCGTCGCAATGCAGCAAGGCGCGTCGTCGCCCTCGCATACGCATCGGGCTCGCCGGGATCGGCGTACACGATGAGCGAGATCTTTCCGGCGAGATTGTCGACGACCGCGAGCTCCTCGGTCAGAAGCAGCAGGATGTCGGGGACGTCGGCCAGACCCGGTGCCGGCGGCGGCGCCGTGGCCGCGAGCTTCGGCTCGATGTGGCGCACCGAGTCGTAGCCGAACATGCCGGCGAGACCGCCGCAGAAGCGCGGCAACTCCGGGCGTGGCGCGACGCGATAGCGGCGCATGAACGCCTGCGCGAACTCGAGCGGATCACCGTCGTGCCGCTCGGCGATCGTGCCGCGATCTTCGACGGTGATGGTCGTGCCCCGTGCGCGAATCCGGATCCTTGCCGGCAGCCCGATGAACGAATAGCGACCGAAGCGCTCGCCGCCGACGACCGACTCGAGCAGGAACGTGTCGCGCGCGTTGGCGAGCTTCACGTACAGCGACAGCGGCGTATCGAGGTCCGCGAAGGACTCCAGAACGAGCGGGATCCGGTTATAGCCTTGCGCCGCGAGGGCGCGGAATTCGGCTTCGGTCATGGCGCTTCGACAAGGGCTTCAACGGAGACAACGGTTGCCAAGGTGCGTCGGTTCCGGCGGACGCTCGCACGAACAGTCAGCGGGAGCGGCGCCAACCGGTCGCGCACCGCCATCCTGTCGACAGGACGGGGTCGTTGCGGTTGAAGAGGTCGAAGCTCATCAAGGGTCGGAAGAAACGTAGCGGATGCGATCGGCAATCGCGGCGAGCGAGGGAACTATACCATCGGCATCGAGGTTTTGCACCGGCAGGCCCTCGTTGTAGCCGTAAGGCAGGATCAGCACGGGGCAACCCGCCGCGCGCGCCGCCTGCGCATCGTTGCCGGAGTCGCCGACCATCAGCAGCCGGTTCGGCGGCACGCGCAGCATCGCCGCTACGTGCAGCAGTTGCGCGGGATCGGGCTTTTTCGCGGCAAGATCATCGCCGCCGACCGCGAGCGCAAAATAGTGCGCGATGTGCGCGCGCTCGAGATGCGGCCAGACAAAACGCGTCGCCTTGTTGGTGACGACGGCCAGAGGAAAGCCCATCGCCTTCATCCGGTCGAGCCCCTCGATCATCCCGGGGAACGGCAGCGTCTCGCGGCCGATGAGTCCCGCATAGTGCGCCTGATAGCGGATCAGCGCGTCGCCGACCTCGCTGTCTTCCAGCGCCTCGGGCGCCACGCCCGTCGCGTGCGCGAGCGCGCGGCGCACGAGGTTACCGATGCCCTTGCCGACCATCGCGCGCAGCACGTCCTTCTCTACGTTCGGCAATTCGAGCTCGGAGAGGAGCGCATTCACCGCCGCGGCGAGATCGTGAATCGTGTCGAGCAGCGTGCCGTCGAGATCGAAGGCAACGGCGCTGACGTCGAAGATGCGGTCGGCCACCAGGTACGCTCCGCCCGCCGTCGGCTATCCGGCCTTCGCGAGCTCCGCGCGCATTTTGGCGATCGTGGCGACATAATCGGTCGTGCCGAAGATCGCCGACCCGGCGACGAACGTGTCGGCGCCCGCCTTCGCCGCCGCTCCAATGTTGTCGATCTTCACACCACCGTCGACCTCGAGCATGATGCTTCGGCCCGTTTTCTTCTCCAGCGCATCGATCCGCGCCCGCGCGGCGCGCAGCTTGTCGAGCGCCTGCGGGATGAATGACTGTCCGCCAAAGCCGGGATTCACCGACATGATCAGTACCAGGTCGAGCTTGTCCAGCGTGTAGTCGAGCCACTCGAGCGGTGTTGCCGGGTTGAACACGAGGCCGGCCTTGCAGCCGCAGTCGTGGATCAGTCCGATCGTGCGATCGACATGCTCGGAAGCTTCGGGGTGGAAGCTGATGATCGCCGCGCCCGCCTTGGCGAAATCGGGAACGATCCGGTCCACCGGCTTCACCATCAGATGGACGTCGATCGGTATCGTCGCGTGCTTTTTCAGCGCCTCGCAGACCAGCGGACCGATCGTCAGATTGGGAACGTAATGGTTGTCCATCACGTCGAAATGAATGAGGTCGGCACCGGCGGCGGTGACGGCGCGCACTTCGTCGCCGAGCTGCGCGAAGTCGGCGGACAGCAACGAAGGCGCGATTCGGTAGTCGGGCATGGCGTTATAATCAGCAGGGCAATGGTGCGGGGCAGGACCGATGGCCGATCCGAAGAAATACGACATCACCGTGGCGGCGAACGCGGCCTACATCGCCGAGCAATCCGATCCGTCGAAAAACCAGTACGTGTTCGCCTACACGATCACCGTGACCAACACCGGCGGGGTCGCGGCGCAGCTCATCAGCCGCCATTGGATCATCACCGATGGCGACCACCACGTCCAGGAAGTTCGCGGACTTGGCGTCGTCGGTCAGCAGCCGCTCCTGAAACCCGGCGAGTCGTTCGAGTATACGAGCGGTACGCACCTCGCCACGCCCGTGGGCACGATGCGCGGAACGTACCAGATGGTCGCCGAGGACGGCCGCACGTTCGACGCGGCGATTCCGGCGTTCACGCTGTCGGTGCCCAGAGTCCTTCATTGACGCGCGTCACCGTCGCGCCGGTCGGGATCGCCCTCCGGCTCGCGGCGCTTCGGCCCCATCGTCCACCACACGATGACGACCGCGATCACGAGTGCCACGAGCGCTTCCAGCAAAAACCACCCCATGACTGCAGCACTCCTTTGCCGGACGCGCGCGCCGCGTCGCATGTGCGCTGCCGCCGCGTTCGTCCTGCTCGCTGCCGGTTGCGCGACCCGGCCGCCTGAGGCTCCCCCCGCCGCACCGCCCGCGCGACCGTCGCTGCCGGCGACATACCACGCCGTCGAGTGGAGCGCGCTGCCCGGCTGGTCCGTCGATCGCGTCCTGGAGGCCTGGCCCGCGTTCCGCGTCGGCTGCGCGGCGCTCGTCAAACCCGATGCGGCGACGCGCGCCCTGTGGGAGTCCCCGTGCGCCACGGCCGCAACTGTCGACGATCGCGACGCCGATGCCATCCGCGCTTTCTTCGAACGGCATTTTAGCCCATACCAGGTGATTGCCGCCGACGGCCGCGATTCGGGGACGATCACCGGCTACTACGAACCGCTCCTCGCCGGCAGCACGACGAAGACCGAGCGCTACACGGTGCCGCTTTATGCGGCGCCCGACGATCTGCTGACGATCGATCTTGGCGCGCTGTATCCCGAGCTGAAGGACAAGCGGCTGCGCGGTCGCGTCGACGGCAGGAAAGTCGTCCCCTACTGGTCGCGTGCCGAGATCGAAAACGGCAAGGCGCCGGTGGCCGACAAGGTGCTGGTCTACGTCGAGGATCCCGTGGCCGCGTTTTTTCTCGAGATCCAGGGCTCGGGCCGGGTTGCGCTCGCCGATGGCAGCATCCTGCGCGTCGGCTACGCGGATCAGAACGGTCATCCTTACCGGTCGATCGCGCGGGTGCTGATCGATCGCGGCGAGATCACCGCCGATCGCGCGTCGATGCAGGGGATCCGCGAATGGGGCCGGCGGCATCCGGACGCGCTGCCCGCGCTGCTCGACGAAAATCCGAGCTACGTGTTCTTCCGCGTCGTTCCCGCGCCGGCGCGCGGGACGCTGGAAGCGCGGATCGATGGGCCGATCGGCACGCTGGGCGTTCCGCTTGCCGCCGGTCGTACGCTTGCAGTCGACACCCGCGCGATCCCGCTCGGCGCGCCGGTGTTCCTCGCGACGACGTCGCCGTCGTCGACGGCGAAGCTCGAGCGGCTGATGCTGGCGCAGGACACCGGCGGCGCGATCCGCGGCGCATTGCGTGCGGATTACTTCTGGGGCTTCGGTGACGATGCCGGCCGCGAGGCAGGACGGATGAAACAGGACGGCCGGATGTGGATCCTGTGGCCCAGGGACGCCGGCCCGCCCAGGCCTTAACGCCCACCTCCGCCGAGCACGTCTTCGGCCTGATGATCCGCGTGATACGACGAGCGCACCAGCGCCCCCACGGCTGCATGCCGGAACCCCATCGCGTAGGCCTCGCGTTCGAATTCGCGGAAGACGTCCGGGTGCACGTAGCGGCGCACCGGGAGGTGACCTGCAGTGGGTTGCAGATACTGGCCGATCGTCAGCATGTTGATGCCGTGCGCGCGCATCTCGCGCATCACGGCGAGAATTTCGTCGTCGGTCTCGCCGAGCCCGACCATCAGTCCGGATTTGGTCGGAATGTCCGGGAAGTGGCGCTTGAATTCCCGGAGCAGGCGGAGCGAGTGCGCATAATCCGAACCCGGCCGCGCTTCCCGGTACAACCGTGGCACCGTCTCGAGATTGTGATTCATGACGTCGGGCGGCGCCGCAGCGAGGACGTCGAGCGCGCGCTCGAGCCTCCCGCGGAAGTCCGGAACGAGCACCTCGATCCGCGTCGCCGGCGAAAGCCCGCGCACCGCGCGAATGCAGTCGACGAAGTGCTGCGCGCCGCCGTCGCGCAGGTCGTCGCGGTCCACGCTCGTGATCACGACGTAGCTCAAGCGAAGCGCCGCGATCGTCTGTGCGAGATTCGCGGGCTCGTCGGCGTCGAGCGGCAGCGGGCGGCCGTGCCCGACGTCGCAGAACGGGCACCGTCGCGTGCAGACGTCGCCCATGATCATGAACGTCGCGGTGCCCTTGCCGAAGCATTCACCGATGTTCGGGCAGGAAGCCTCTTCGCAGACCGTGTGCAGCCGATGGTCGCGCAGGATCTTCTTGATTTCGTGGAAGCGCGGCGACGACGCGGCGCGCACGCGAATCCACTCGGGCTTTTTGAGGCGCTCCGCCGCAACGACCTTGATGGGAATGCGCGCGGTCTTCGCCGCGCCGGTCTGCTTGTCGCCGGCGGCGAGCGGCGAAACGAGTTCCGACGGTGTGTAGACCGTCATGAGCGACCTCCGCGCCGACTAACGACAATCGAAGGATCGAGGTGTCGGTCGCCGCAATCGCTCGGGGACGCGCCCTTCGGGCCTTGGCTTACGCCCCCCTCGCTCATCCGTCCCGCAAGCCGCGCGGCAAGGATCGGGGCGAGCTCGGCGCCCGCTTGCTCGACGGTCCGCGCGATGCCGAGGTCACGAAGTTGCGTCACGGCGAGGCCCTTGTAGCCGCACGGGTCGATGTCGGCAAACGGCGCGAGGTCCATCGCGACATTGAATGCGAGCCCGTGGTAGGTGCAGCCGTTGCGCACGCGCAGGCCCAGCGCCGCGATCTTCGCTTCACCGCCGGCGGTCATCACGTAAACGCCCGGTGCCGAGGGCTTGCCGTACGCGCGAATGTCCATGGCATCGAGCCATCGTACCACGCTCGTCTCGATCTCCCGGACCATCGCGCGAATGCCGAGGCCTCGGCGCTTCAAGTCGAACAGCAAATACGCGACGAGCTGTCCGGGACCGTGGTAGGTGATCTGACCACCGCGATCGACCTTGATCGCGGGAATCCCGTTGTCGCGCAGCAGGTGCTCGCGTCGCCCTGCCAGTCCCAGCGTGTAGACCGCGGGATGCTCGGTGAGCCAGATTTCGTCGGGCGTAGTGGTGCCGCGCGTGGCGGTGAACGCCTGCATCGCGCGCCAGGTCGCCTCGTACTCGGTCCGGCCGAGCGAGCGAATCGCAACATCTTCGCAGCATGGCGCCATCAAACGAGCGTCACAGCACCATCGTGACCATCGGATGCGATGTGAGATCGCGATAGAGGTTGTCGAGTTGCTCGCGCGAGGTCGCCTGGATCGTCGCCGTGACCGAAAGGTAGTTGCCGGCGCGGGACGCCCTCATCTCCAGCGTCGCCGGATCGAAATCGGGCGCGTGTTTGCGGACGACGGTCACGATTGCCTGCGCGAAGCCGTCCTGCGTGCGCCCCATCACCTTGATCGGAAACGCGCAAGGAAATTGGAGCAGCGATTCTTGGGCTTCGGGAGGAACGATCGGCATGGGCACTCCGGAAATGCCGAACATGGGGGCGATGCAGCGCGCGGGCAAGCCCGCAGTACGCTTTCCGGCCTCTAATGCAAGCGCCGCTAACCGCCGCCGCGCGGATACATGTAGTCCCGCGTCAGCGGATGCGGCAGGCGCCCGTCCGGAAGCGGCTTGCCGGCGAGCAGTTGCCACAACGACAGCCAGCCGCGCTCGAATGCGTGCGCCGAGCCCGCGAGATAGACGCGCCACACGCGGAATCGTTCCTCGCCGACGGCCGCCCGCGCCGAGTCGGCGTTCGCCTCGAGCCCGTCGAGCCAATGCCACAGCGTCTTCGCGTAATGCTCGCGCAACGCTTCGGCGTCGATCAGCTCCAGGCCCTCGCGCGCGAGCCCTTCGATGACCGTCTGGACGTGTGCAAGCTGGCCCCCGGGAAAGACGTATTCCTCGACAAAATCACCGATGCCGCTGCCGAGGGCGTCGGCGCCGAGCACGTTGTGCGTGATGCCGTGGTTCAGCACGAAGCCGCCAGGCGCAAGAACGCGATAGATCTTGCCGAAATACGCCGGGTAGCGGCGCACGCCGACGTGCTCGAACATGCCGATGCTCGATATCTTGTCGTAGAGGACATCCTCCGGAAGGTCGAGATAGTCGCGCAACTCGACCTTGACACGGCCTTCGAGTCCGCGCGCCGCGATCTCCCGCTCGACGTGCTCGAACTGATGCTGCGACAGCGTGATGCCGGTCGCCGTGACGCCGTAGTGTTGCGCGGCCCAGAAGATCAGTCCGCCCCAGCCGCAGCCGATGTCGAGAAACGATTCGCCGGGTTTCAGCATCAGCTTGCGACAGACGTGGTCGAGCTTGGCCGCCTGGGCGTCGTCGAGCGTGTCGCCGTCGGTGCGGAAATAGGCGCACGAATAGACCATCCTCGAATCGAGCCAGAGCCGGTAGAAGGCGTCCGAGACGTCGTAGTGATGCTGGATGTTGGTCTTGTTGCTGCGATGCTGGTGGAGGAATGTCCGCAGGCGGGCGCGCGCGGATTCGCGTCCATGCGCGATCGCCCCGACCATCGACTCGGCGACGTCGAGCACGCGCCGCGTGCTGCCGGTGAAATCGATGTCGCAGCGAACGTAGGCGCGGGCAAGATTGCCCAGCACAGGGGACGCGAGCGCCTTCAAGCCTCGCCAGGTGCGGGCGACGATCTCGATATCGGCGTCGGACGACAGCGGTACCCGGCCGCCGTCCGGCAGCACCAGCACGACCGGCAGGCTGCGGCCCTGGTAGCGGCTCGCGATGATCTTCTGCAGCGATTCGGACATCGGCGCGGCCATGGGAGGTACCTCGCGGCTGCGGGCCGGCGGGGCCCGACGGGCCCGTCCGCGAAGTTCGTCATATTCTAGCGAGATCGCGGGAAATCGGGGAGCCGCAGGCAAGCGGCACCTTTTGACAGGCCGCCCCCCGCTGCTACCATCGCCACTTTCCCCCGTCGCCCGCTGCCGGGCGCCCTTCTCTTTGTCCAAGCCCCACGCCCGCGACGACGCGGGCACTCCGGCGCGCGCTCCCACCGAACGGCAGTTCCGAGACGCGCTCGCCCAGTTCGCCACCGGCGTCACCGTGATTTGCGTGCGCAGGGCGGACGGCCGTTATGTCGGCTTTACCGCGAACTCGTTCAATTCCGTATCGCTCGACCCGCCGCTCGTCGTGTGGAGCTTGAGCCGGCACGCGGAGAACCTCGCGGCATTCCAGTCGGCGCAGCGCTACGCGATCAACGTGCTGGCGGGCGACCAGGTCGAGCTCGCGCGACGCTTTTCCCGACCGCACGCCGACCGCTTCGCCGGCGTGCCGTACCGCCTGGGCGCCGCCGACGCGCCGTTGATCGAAGGCTGCGTCGCGTGGTTCGAATGCCGGCATCACGCGCAGCACCATGCGGGCGATCACGTGCTGTTCATCGGCGAAGTCGAAACCTGCGAACGCCGAAGCGGCACCGCACTCGTGTTCCATCACAGCCGCTACGGCTCGACGCATCCGCTCGACTAGCGCGCCCCGGGCTTGTGCTGCTGGAACAGCGTGTGCATGGTGCGGAACATCGGGCCGGGCGCACCGTTCGCAAAAGGTCGCCCGTCGAGTGTGGTCACGGCAAGCACTTCTTTCGTCGACGAGGATAGCCACATCTCGTCGGCGGCGAGCGCTTCCGCTTTCGCCACGGGCCGCATGTCGAACGGCAGCCCCGCCTCGCGCGCGAACTCTTCGGCCGCGTCGTAGGTGATGCCCGGAAGGATCAGGTTGTCCTTCGGCGGCGCAACGATTCGGCCGCCGATGACGACGAGCACGTTCGACGCGGACGCTTCGGTGAGCCAGCCGTCGCGGAACATCACCGTCTCGACGGCGCCAGAATCCGCGGCGAGTTGGCGCATCAGCACGTTGCCGACAAGCGAAATGGTCTTCAAATCGCAGCGCCGCCAGCGATTGTCCTCGGCGGTCACGGCGGCGACGCCCCGCTCGACCTGCTCGGTCGTGGGCGTCGCGAGCGGATTGCTCATCATGAACACCGTCGGCGGGACGCCCTGCGGAAACGCGTGATCGCGCTTGGCCACGCCGCGCGTCACCTGCAGGTAGACGCCCTGATCGGCGAACGACTGGCGCGCGATCAGCTCGCCGATGATCGACGCCCATTCCGTCGCCGCATGCGGGTTCGGCAGGCGGATGCCGTCGAGGCTGCGCTGCAGGCGCGCGAGGTGCTGCGTCATCCGGAACGGTGTGCGCTGATAGACCGGGATCAGCTCGTAGACGCCGTCGCCGTAGATGAAGCCGCGGTCCAGCACCGGAATCTTCGCCTCGGCGAGGGGGAGAAACTGCCCGTTGAGGTAGACGGTCATCGGGTGCTTTCGGAAGAAGCGCTCCGCGCGCGCCGGGCCGCCCCAAGCGCGCGGAGCCCCCTGGGGCGAGGCGAACGAAGCTCGCTTCGGGGGGATCTCATCAGTGGAACCACAACCGCACGCTGTCCCACGCGCGACCGAAGATGCTCGCCGCAGGCACCTCGGTCAGGGCGACGAGCGGGAACTCGCCCATCGGTTTGCCTTCGAGCGAGACCTTCACCGTGCCCACGCGCTGACCCTGCGTCACCGGCGCGACCAGCGGCTCGGTCGCCGCCATCGTCAGCTGCAGCTTGTCGGCCTTGCCTTTCGGCAGCGTCAGATACTGGTCGGCGACGAATCCCGCGGCAACGTCGTCGGCCGCACCTTTCCATACGTGCAGCGTTGCGACCGGCTTGCCGGACTGGTAGAGCTGCACGGTATCGAAGGCCTGAAAGCCGTAATTGAGGAGCCGCTCGCTTTCGCTCGCGCGCGCGGCATCGGACGCGGCACCGAGCACGACCGCGATCAGGCGTCGCTCTCCGCGCTTGGCCGAGGCGACGAGGCACCAGCCCGCGCTGTCGGTATGGCCCGTCTTTACGCCGTCGACGTACGGGTCGATCCACAGCAGCCGGTTGCGATTCGGCTGCGTGATGTTGTTGTAGCGATACTCCTTGAGCGAATAAAGAGGATAGTAGTCCGGGAAATCGCGGATCAGCGCGGCGGTGAGTACCGCGATGTCGCGCGCGGTCGAGTAATGCTCCGCGTGCGGCAGTCCCGTCGTGTTGACGAAGTGCGTATTGGCGAGTCCCAGCCGTTGCGCTTCCTCGTTCATCAGCGCGACGAACGCCGCTTCGCTCCCGGCGACCTGCTCGGCGAGGGCGATCGACGCGTCGTTGCCGGACTGTACGATCATCCCGTGCAGCAGCTCGTCGACCGACACCGCCTTGCGCGGCTCGATGAACATCCGCGAGCCTTCGGCGCGCCAGGCCGTCTGCGAGACCGTGACCATCTGCGACGCGGTGATCTTGCCGTCGCGCAGCGCCGCGAACGTGACGTACGCGGTCATGAGCTTCGTCAGCGACGCGGGGTCGCGTCGCGCATCGGCGTTCTCTTCGACGATCGCCTGGCCGCTCGCCGTGTCCTGCAACACATACGCCGCGGCTGCGACGGCCGGGGCGGGTGAGGTTGCGGCAAGACCGGGGGCGGTGGCCGCCGGAGCCGCAGGAACGGCGGCGGCGGTCGCGGCGAATCCCGCCACGACGAGGAAACGAAACGGGAACATGAAGGAAAACGCGAGAAAGACCTGAATTATAGCGGCTGCGGCACGCGGCACCGCGTCAATACGGATTGAACGGAAGAATACCGGCAAGGTGACCCTCGCGCGTATCGATGACCGCCGTCATGATCTGCGCGCGGCCATGGAAGGGAACGTACACAAATGCGCCTTCCGGTCGTCCGGATTCGCTCGCGAGTGAACGCACCGCCTCCCGCGCGCCCGGATATTTCCTGACCAGCGTGTCGATCGGTTTGCCGCGCTTGATCGCCTCGCCGGCGACCTCCTCGTAGGGAACGTAATACTTGGGAAAGCTCTGCGCATCCTTGCCCGCAAGGGCGCTGAAGATGAGATCGGATTGTTCCTTCGGATCGGTCGGCAAACGCACGCCGATGACGCGCGGGCCGGTGAGCGACAGGCTTCGATACTCGAGGGGGCCGACCTCGAGATCGGTGGCATCGAGGTCATTGGCCGAGACGACGTCGAAGCGGTCCTTGACGAACGCCGTGTAGACGGGCCGCGCGCCGAACGTGACAAAGACGCCATAGGCGAGGGCGATTACCTGGAACACGGCGATGACGGCGAGGTCGAGCTTGAGCCTTTTCTTTTTCGGATTGAACACGATCAGCGTCAGCAGCGGTCCGAGTGTCACGTCGACGCCCACGATCAGGACGAGGAGCGTTTGCCCGCCCATCGCGTCGAAATAGGATCCCGGATACCACAATGCGAGCATCACCACTACCACGGTCGCGGCGATCAGTGCCGACAGGCACAGATGGATCCCGGCCGCTTTCCAGCGATTGAGCGCGTCGAGTGTCATCGGGGGCAGGCGGAGGATGAGACGATGGCGCCGGATTCTAGCGATGCCGGCGCCGGCGCTCAAGCCTCCGTGAACGCGAAGTCGACCTCGGGCGTGCGCCCGCCGATCACGTCGGCGAGCGCGCGGCCGGATCCGCAGGCCATCGTCCAGCCGAGCGTCCCGTGTCCGGTGTCGAGGAACAGGTTGCGAAACCGCGTGCGTCCGAGCAGTGGAACGTTCGATGGCGTGGCTGGTCGCAGGCCGGCCCAGAACTGCGCACTCGCGCGCTCGCCGGCGTCCGGGAAGAGGTCGAACGTGCGCCGCACGAGCGCCTCGCAGCGCACGAGATTCAGTTCGGTGCCGTAACCGGAAAGCTCGGCCGTGCCGGCGACGCGCAAGCGGTCGCCGAGTCGCGTCAGCACGATCTTCCATTCGAGGTCGGTGAGCGACACCGTCGGCGCGCCGCGGTGGCCGCCGATGGCGATGGTCGCCGAATAACCTTTGGCCGGATATACGGCGCAGGGGACGCCGAGCGGCCGCAACAGCAGCGGGCTGTAGCTTCCGAGCGCGATCACGCAGGCGTCGGCCCCGAGAACGTCGTCCCGTCCCTCCGCATGCGCACAGCGCGCGCCGCGCACGGTGTCGCCTTCCACGACAAGCGCACGGACCGTCGTGTTCCAATGGAAGATGACGCCGCGTGCCTGCGCAAGCCGGGCGAGCGCGGCCGTGAAGCGCTGCGCGTCGCCGGATTCGTCGCTCGCCGTGTAGATGCCGCCGGCGAGACGATCGCGGCATTGCGCGAGCGCGGGCTCGATCGCCACGCATTCGGCGACGGTCTTCGCGATGCGATCGCAGCCAAATTCCCGCATCGCCGTGGCCGTGGCGACGCCACGCTCGAACGCCTTTTCGTCGGTGTAGAACTGCAGGATCCCGCGCTCGAGGTGATCGTATTCGATTCCGGTCTCCGCGCGCAGCGCCTTGAGACACGCATGCGAGTAGAGCGCGAGATTGAGGCACGCGATCGTGTTGCGCCGCGCGCGCCACGGCAGGCACTCGAGCAGGAATTGCAGGCCGAAGCGCCACTGCCACGGATCGGCGCGCAGCCGGAACAGGAGCGGCGCGTCCTCGCGGCCGAGCCACTTCAGGATCTGGGCCGGCGCTTCCGGATTGGCCCACGGCTCGGCGTGGGAGGCGGAGATCTGGCCGCCGTTGGCAAACGACGTTTCAAGCGCCGGTCCCGGCTCGCGGTCGACGACGACGACGTCATGCCCGTCTGCGGCGAGATACCAGGCGGCCGCGACGCCGACGACACCGGCGCCGAGGACAAGGACGCGCATCTAAGGAACCTCTGAACAAGTCGCGCGCGCTTGCGACGGGGAGTTTTCGGGATGGGATGCGCGAAGCGAGGCGAAGCTAAGGGTGGGCCCCTTAGCGAGATTCGCGACAAAGCAGACCGCCCGAAGTCGCCCCGTCCCTTCGCTCAGTTGCCAAATAAGGCCAAATGCGGCGCGAAGCGTCGCCGCGCTCCTCGGCTTCGTAGTGTCGACTCCCCTTCGTCGCGCCTCATTTGCCAACTGAGGCATTCATCCGCATTTGGCCCTGAAGCGCAATCGCGTGGGGCTTGCTCAGAGGTTCCCTATCTCGTCAGGCCGGCGCCGCGATTTCCGCAGGTGCCGGCGATTCCGCGTCCGCGTAGTCCGAGATCGGGATGCAGCTGCAGAACAGGTGGCGATCGCCGTAGACGTTGTCGATCCGCGCGACCGGCGGCCAGTACTTGGCGTTATGCAACGATGCGACCGGATACGCGGCCTCCTCCCGGCGATACGCATGCTTCCACTCATCGGCGCCGACGGCGCGCGCCGTATGTGGCGCGTGCTTCAACGGATTGTCGGCACGGTCGGCGCGGCCTTCCTCGATCGCTCGGATCTCGGCGCGAATCGCGATCATCGCGTCGACGAAGCGATCGAGCTCCGCTTTCGATTCGCTCTCGGTGGGCTCGACCATCAACGTCCCGGCAACCGGGAAGCTCATCGTCGGCGCGTGGAAGCCGTAGTCCATCAGCCGCTTCGCGACGTCGTCGACGGCGACTTCGGAGGCTTCCTTCAGCGGCCGCAGATCGAGGATGCATTCGTGTGCGACCAGTCCGCCGGCGCCCGAATAGAGCACCGGATAGTGGCCGTCCAACCGCCTCGCGACGTAATTCGCCGCGAGAATCGCAGATTCCGTCGCCGCGGTCAGGCCTTCGGCGCCCATCATCGCGATGTACATCCACGAGATCGGCAGGATGCTCGCGCTGCCGTACGGGGCGGCGCTCACGGCACCCGTCGCGGTCGTCGATTCGGGCAGGTACCGATGACCGGGCAGAAACGGCGCGAGATGCGCACCGACGCCGATCGGGCCCACGCCCGGGCCGCCGCCGCCGTGCGGGATGCAAAACGTCTTGTGCAGGTTCAAGTGCGAAACGTCGGCGCCGAACTCGCCGGGTGCGGCGAGGCCGACCAGCGCGTTGAGATTCGCGCCGTCGACGTAGACCTGCCCGCCGTGGGCATGGACGATCTCGCAAATCTTCCGGATGCCCGCCTCGAACACGCCATGCGTCGAGGGGTACGTGACCATGATCGCCGCCAGCCGGTCGCGGTGCGCTGCCGCCTTCGCCTCGAGGTCGGCGAGATCGACGTTGCCGCCGGCATCGCAAGCGACGACGACGACCTGCATCCCGGCCATCTGCGCGGATGCCGGGTTCGTCCCGTGCGCCGAGGCGGGAATGAGGCAGACGTTGCGATGACCTTCGCCGCGGCTTTCGTGAAAGGCCGCGATCGCGAGCAAGCCTGCGTACTCGCCTTGCGACCCGGCGTTGGGCTGCAGCGACACCGCAGCGTAGCCCGTCACGGCGCACAGCATCCGTTCGAGGTCGACCACAAGCTCGCGGTAGCCCGCAGCCTGATCCGGCGGGGCGAACGGATGCAGATCGGCGAACTCCGACCACGTGATCGGGATCATCTCGGCGGTCGCATTGAGCTTCATCGTGCACGAGCCCAGCGGAATCATCGCGCGGTCGAGCGCGATGTCGAAGTCCGCGAGCCTTCGCAGATAGCGCAGCATCTCCGTTTCGCAGTGGTAGCGGTTGAACGTCGGGTGGGTGAGGAACGGCGTCGCGCGCACGAGTGTCGCGGGCAGTGCATCAACTGTTGCGCTGTCGAGCGCCGCGACCGAAAACGCGACGTCACCCCCCGCGAAGATCCGCCAGACGCGCTCGACGTCGGCGCGGGTGGTCGTCTCATCGAGCGAGATGCCGAGCGTTTGTCCATCCGCGAAGCGGAAATTGATTCCCTGCGCGACGCCACGGTCGAGGATTTCTCGCGTTCGCGCGCCCGTCGCCACGGTGATCGTGTCGAAAAAACCGGCCGTCGGAACGGCGAACCCGAGTCGCGCCAACCCGGCCTTGAGAATCGCCGTGAGCCGGTGCACGCGCCGCGCGATCCGCGTGAGACCGGCCGGTCCGTGGTACACCGCATACATGCTGGCGATCACCGCGAGCAATACCTGCGCCGTGCAGATGTTCGACGTCGCCTTCTCGCGCCGGATGTGCTGCTCCCGCGTCTGCAGCGCGAGCCGGTACGCCTTGCCGCCATCGGCGTCGACCGTCACGCCGACCAGCCGCCCCGGCATCGAACGCTTGAAGTCGTCGCGCGTCGCGAGGTAGCCCGCGTGCGGCCCGCCGTAGCCCATTGGCACGCCGAAGCGCTGGGCCGAGCCGATCACCACGTCCGCGCCCCATTCGCCGGGCGGCGCGAGCAGCGTCAGCGCGAGAATGTCGGCGGCGACGATGACGAGCCCGCCGCGGGCGTGCACGCTTTCGACAACGGCGCGCAGATCGCGGATCTCGCCGCCGGTACCCGGGTATTGGACGAGCACGGCAAACGCATCGACCGTCGCGGCGTCCGTCGCGGGACCGACGACGATTTCGATGCCGAGCGGCCGCGCACGCGTGCGCACGACGTCCTGCGTCTGCGCGAAGACGTCATCGGCGACGAAGAGCTGAGTGCTCGTGCTCCTGCTCATCCGCCGGCACAACGTCATCGCCTCGGCGGCCGCGGTCGCTTCGTCCAGCATCGACGCGTTCGCGATCGCCATGCCGGTGAGATCGCAGACCATCGTCTGGAAATTGACGAGCGCCACGAGGCGGCCCTGCGAAATTTCCGGCTGGTAGGGGGTGTACGCGGTGTACCAGGCGGGATTCTCGAGAATGTTGCGCGCGATGATGCCGGGCGTGTGCGTGCCGTAGTAGCCCTGGCCGATCATCGCCGTCAGCACGCGATTCTTCGCGCCGATCGTCTGCAGCCGCGCGAGCGCTTCGACTTCAGTCATCGGGGAGGCGAGCGCGAGCGGCGCAGCGCGGCGGATCGCCGCGGGCACGATCGCATCCATCAGCGCTTTCCGCGAAGGCTTTTCGAGCACGGCGAGCATCGCGGCCTGGTCGGCGGGCGACGTGCCGATATGGCGGGCGATGAAGGCGTCGCGGTCCTCGAGCGCCGCGAGCGGCGACGCGGCGTCGGCGCGCGTTGCTTGCCGGGAATCGTTCATCGGCATCGTCCTCACCTGTGAAATCGTCGGCGCGCGGAAAGCGGTGGCTCCGAGCGCGTCATTCGGTCCCGATCACCGCTTCGTACGCCTTGGCGTCGAGCAGCTTCGCGAAGGCGCCGGCGTCGGCGGGTTTCAGCTTGAAGAACCACGCGGCGTAGGCGTCCTGGTTCACCTGCTCGGGTGCATTGCCGAGGCCGTCATTGACGGCGACGACCTCGCCCGCGAGCGGCGCATAGACGTCGGAGGCCGCCTTCACCGACTCGACCACCGCGCACGCCTCCTCGGCGGCGACCTTGCGGCCGATTTCGGGGAGCTCGAGATAGACAAGGTCGCCCAACTGCGCCTGCGCGTGGTCGGTGATGCCGACCGTCACGGTGCCGTCGCTTTCAGCGCGCGCCCATTCGTGCGCAGCGGTATACCTGAGATTCGAGGGGACGTTCATGCACGCTCCGGGTAGGGGAGGGAAAAGACGTGAAGATTGCGAGGTTCCGGATTCACGGCACCAGCGCTTTGCCGTTGCGCACGAACGCCGGCTTGACGACGCGGGCGGCGAGCGCCTTGTCGCGAATCGCCACAGTGACGGTGTCGCCGGGCGCGACGCCAAGCGGCAGGCGCGCGAGCGCGATCGAGCGATTGAGCGTCGGACTGAACGTGCCGCTCGTGACGCCGCCGTCGCCGTGTGCGCTATGCACGACCTGGTGCGCACGCAGCACGCCGCCCTTGTCGGTCAGCATCAGCCCGGTGAGCTGTCGCTGCGGCGGGTGTGCAACGAGCGCTGCCTTGCCGACGAACTCGCGCGGGCTCGCGAGATCGACGGTCCAGGCGAGGCCCGACTCGAGCGGCGTGACCTGCTCGTCCATGTCCTGGCCGTACAGATTCATCCCCGCTTCGAGACGCAGCGTGTCGCGCGCACCGAGACCCGCGGGACGGACGCCGGCGCCGACAAGCGCGGCCCAGAGCTCGCCCGCGCGCGCCGCGGCGAGCACGATCTCGAAGCCGTCCTCGCCGGTGTAGCCGGTGCGCGCAATGAACGCTTCGCCGAAGGGCGATTGCGTCGTCGTCGCCGAAAACGGCTTCAAATCCGCGGACGCGGCCTCGCTCCCGGCGAGCGCCTTCCAGACCTTCGCGCGGGCGTTGGGGCCCTGCACGGCGATCATCGCCAGGTCCTCGCGGGGCGTGAGGCGAAGCGCCGGCGCACGCTCGGCGATGAGCCTTCGAAACCAGGCGACGTCCTTGTCGGTGGTCCCCGCGTTGACGACGATCCGGAAAAAATCCTCGCGCAGGAAGTAGACGATGAGATCGTCGATGACGGTACCCTCCGGCGTGAGCAGGCACGAGTACAGCGCCTTGCCGGGGGCCACGAGCTTGTCGACGTTGTTCGCAAGAGCGTAGCGGAGGAAGTCACGGCCGCGCGCGCCGCCGAGATCGACGACGCGCATGTGCGAGACGTCGAACATCCCGGCGTCAGTGCGCACCGCGTGATGCTCGTCGATCTGCGAGCCGTAGTGGACCGGCATATCCCAGCCGCCGAAGTCGACCATACGCGCGCCGGCGGCGCGGTGAATCGCGTGGAGCGGAGTGTGTTTGAGCACGTGGTTCTCCCGGCAGGAAACAAAAGGGGCAAGGCAGCCAAGCTGCCTCGCCCCGTCTGTCCGTTTACCTGAGAGATTGCGGCGCGACTTCCCGCGCCGGATGCCCCTTCGGTGGGCCGTCACGAACCCGCGCGGCCGCTCTCCAGATGCTCTACGTCCGTGCAGTCCTCTTTGCCTGAGCGGTTCTCGGGAGTTGCGCCTTCGGCGGCGGCGCCCGCTGATCGCGGGCCCCGCACTCTCCTGCACGATCAACAAGGTTACCGGCCGCGACGGGCGCTGTCAAAGACGCCCGCGCGGAGTGGAGCGGGTGCTACTTCTTGAGCGTCAGGATCCAGCCGACGAGCGCCTTGATGTCCGCGTCAGGAACACTCGCGTTCGGCGGCATCGGCACCGGTCCCCAGACGCCCGCGCCGCCGGCTTTGACCTTGGCCTCGAGCTTGGCGGCCGCGCCCGCGTCACCCTTGTACTTGGCGGCGACTTCAGTGTAGGCGGGACCGACGACCTTCTTGTCGATCGAATGGCACGCGGCGCAGCCGTCCTTTTTCATCATCGCTTCGGCGGCGGCGTTGTCGAGTGCGGCATTGGCGGAACCGGCCGCGACGAGCGTCGCGCCGGCGAGTGTGGCAACAATGAGCTTCATCGAATCTCCGAGGGTGGATGAACGAGCGACGCGGGAACTGCAGGCGGCGGATTTTACAGGAAGCTGCGGCCGCCTGCCCACTTTGCCGCTAGGGCGGCCGGGCGAGCGCCCGCTCGACCGACGGAAGATCGGTGCAGGGCGGCAGGCATTGCGTCCCGTGGCAAACCCACGCCACCGCACCGGCGGACGGGACCGGTCCCTTCGCGAGCGCCGCGGGCAGCTGCGCGTTCGCGACGTCGAATACGCGCACCGACGGCCGCAGCGTTCGCTCGAGCGCGCGCTGCCATTGGCGGCAGGTCGCGGCGTCGCCGGCGAGCAGCACCGACGACGGCGGCGTCAGCGCGTCGTCCAGCGCACCGAGCAGGACCGCGTAGCCTGCCGGCGCTTGGGCGAGCGCCGCGGCGAACGCCCGTACCGTCCGCTCTCCGGCCTCGACGTAGCGCGGCACCGCGGCGAGATGGCCGAGTGCGAGGAGCGAGCGCGCCGCGACCCCGTTGCCCGACGGCGTCGCGTTGTCGTGCCCCGGTTTGGGCCGGTGAATCAGCCGCTCGTGATCGTGGCTCGTGAAAAAGAATCCGCCGCGATCGCGATCCTCGAACTTCCCGAGCAGCACGTCGGCAATCTCGCAGGCCCAGCTGAAATCGGCGCTGCGGAAGCGCGTCTGCAGAAGCTCGAGCAACGCTGAGAGCAGGAAGGCGTAGTCGTCGAGATAGGCGTTGAGATGCGCGTGATCGCCCTTGCGCGTGGCGAGCAGACGGCCGTCGCGCCATGCGGTCCGGCGAAGGGCATCGGCCGCCGCAAACGCGAGATCGGCGAACGAGGGGACGTCCAACGCGCGGGACGCGCGGGCGAGCCCGGCGATCGCGAGTGCGTTCCATGAGGTCAGGATCTTGTCGTCCTTGCCGGGGCGGACGCGCAGCGAGCGCGCCGCCAGCAGCGCCGCCTTCGCCCGCGCAAGCCGCGCCTCGACTTCGGGCAGCAGCACGCCGAGAGCGGCCGCCACGTCAGCGAGCGGCCGCACGACGCGCAAATGCCAGGCGTGGCCCTCGAAATTCGGCGGGCGGTCGAGGCCCCAGTGCGGCGCGGCGACGGCGTAGTCGTCGGCTGCCAGCACCGCGCACACCTCGTCTTGCGTCCACACGTAGAACTTGCCCTCGCAGCCCTCGCTGTCGGCGTCCTCGCTCGAGAAGAATGCACCGTCCGGCGCGCGCATGACGCCCCTCATCCAGTCGACGATGCCGCGGGCGACGTCGGCGAAGCGCGATTCGCCCGTCACGCGCGCGAAGTCGGCATACAGGCCGAGGAGCGGCCCGTTGTCGTAGAGCATCTTTTCGAAGTGCGGGATCGTCCACTCCGCGTCGACGCTGTAGCGGCAGAAACCGCCGCCAAGCTGGTCGTAAATGCCGCCGTCGGCCATTCGCGAAAGCGTCACGCGGACGATCTCCTGCGCCGACGCGTCGCCGGTACGCAGCGCCATCCGCAGGCAGAAATCGAGGTCGGTCGGATGCGGGAATTTGGGCGCCGTGCCGAACCCGCCATGCTCGGGATCGAAGCTCCCTTTGAGCGCGCCGAGCATGGCGGCGGCCGCGCCAGCCGGCAGCGCGCCTTCGCCGGGCGGCTCCGGTTCGAGCGCGTTCAATGCGTCCTTGAGGCGCGCATTCTGTTCCGCGATCGCCGGACCCTGCTCGCGGTACGCCTGGGCGATGCGCGGGAGCAGATCGAGGAACCCCGGCAACCCGTAGCGGCCCTCTTTGGGGAAGTACGTCCCGCCGAAGAACGGCTCCCCCGAGGGCGTGAGGAACATCGTGAGCGGCCAGCCGCCGGAACGCCGCGTCAGCAACGCGTGGGCCGTCTGATAGATCTGGTCTAAGTCCGGCCGCTCCTCGCGGTCGACCTTGATGTTGACGAAGTTCGCGTTCATCACCGCGGCGACGGCCGCATCCTCGAACGATTCATGCGCCATCACGTGGCACCAGTGACACGCGGAGTAGCCGACGGACAGCAGGATGGGCTTGCCTTCGCGGCGGGCGAGCGACAGCGCCTTCTCACCCCAAGGATGCCAGTCGACGGGATTGCCGGCGTGCTGCAGCAGGTACGGGCTCGTCTCGCGTTCGAGATGGTTCGGCATGAGGAGCGATTTCTTGCGCGCGGGAACGCGAACGCTCTGGCGCAACAAACTGCGCCGAAGATCGGACTGCCGCCCCGTCGCGGGAGTTCCGCCGTCGCCGCGACGAGCGGGCTTACGTCGTCTCTTCGAACGCGACGCGCTCGAAATCGGCGCCGCGCTGCAGGAGCCTTGTGAGCCGGAATCGCCGCTCCGCCCCCGCATCGAGCGAGCGCAGCACACGACTCGGGTTGAACGTGCGCGGCGGCAGGATCAGGCACTCCTTGTCGTCGGGGGATTCGGAGAGCAGCAGCGCCGGCAGCGGCGGGTCTTCCGATACCGCCGTTGACATGGGCCGCACGGCGATCGCCTTCGGTGCACCCGAGTAGAGTCGCAGCGACAGCGCGAGCTCACCGTGAACGTCGAGGGCGAGCCGAGTCACATACCCGAGGCGCACGCGCTCCTCGTCGCGGACCGCCACGAGCTGGTCGAGCGTCCAGCGGTGGTGCGAGCCCGTCGTGCGCGTCACCGCGGCTTCGCGCCATTCGTACGCGCCGTCCCAGCGTTCCCAGATCCACGTGCGTTCGGCGTCTTCGCGGCCGCGGTCGTAGTCGGTGAGCGCGTCCAGCGTCTGCAGATGCTGCGCGCCTTGGAACGACAGGCGGCCCAGCGGATCCTTGCGGTCGAACGTGCGGCCGCCAACGCGGAAATACGCGGCGCCGAGCCCGCCACCGCAGAGCTCGATCGTGACACGCGGGATGTCGCCCCCGCGCCTCGGCACCTGATACCACCGCGCGTCGAGATGGCCAAGCAGCGTCGTGCATTGCTCGACGCTGCAGTCGTGGCCGAGCTGGAGCTCTGCCGGATTGGCTCCGGATTGCAGCCGCTTCAGACGGCCGCGCACGCTCGTTGCGAGCTTGCCGGGGTAGGCGAAGCGCGTCGAGGCGGCCGGTTTCCGGGGCGCGGCGCCCGAGAGCGCGGCTCCCGCGGGACTGTCGAGATCGATGACGATCACCGGGCCTTCGGTTTCGCGCTGGCGCTCGTAGGGAAAGATCTTGCGTGCCCACATCGCGAGCCAGCGGTCGGTGAGCTCGATCTGCCGGACCGTCATCGCGCATGGGTCCGCCAGCGCGAGCAGCAGCGCGTGGCAGTACGTGGAGTAGCAGGAGATCCCGATTGCGTTGGGCATGAGATCGTCGGACACCGACGTCACCGCGCATTCGAGCATCTCGGCGAGACGGTAATACGCGTGCAGCTCCTGCCACAGCGCCGGTGGCGGAACGCGGCGCGCGAGACCGTGGACGAGCACCAGCTGCTTGCCCACGTAGAGCCCTCGCTGCAGCAGCTTCGGCTTGACTCCGGCGAGATCGGGATCGCCTTCGAGCAGCGGCTTCAGGCACGCCGAATACTGCTCCCAGAGAATCTGCCACAGCGCGAGCGCCTGATCGGCCGCCTCGAGCTCGCGGTCCACCAGCGGTTGTGGCTTCCCCGCGTAGCGGCGTGCGAGTTCGGTGTGCAGGTGCGCGACGAGATCGCGCAGCACCTCGGCGATCGTCGCCCGCTCGCGCGGTGCGAAGCTTGCCGCGGACAGCGACTTCAACTGCCCGTGCACGACTTCGAACAGCTGGGCGACGTTGGTGAGCGGCAGCGCGTTGGCCCAGCGCTTGGCGCTGTCGGCGTCGGCGAAGGCGAGCGGGGGCAACGTGCCGGGACGCGCGGCAGCTCCCGGCGTGGGCGGCGGCGCGATCGCGGGGGAGGTCGAGTCGTTCATCGCGGCTGTCGTCATTGCATCGCGCCCGGCCCGAGCGCGGCTTCGAGGTCGCGGGCAAGGCCGGAGACGAAATCGTCGGGCACGCTCCGCCCTGTCGCTGCCCGTTGCGGCGTACCCCACACCGGCTGCGGAAAATGCGAGTCGGAGGCGAAGCGCGGAATCACGTGCCAATGCAGATGCGGCGTCACGTTGCCGAGCGACGCGACGTTCATCTTGTCCGGGTTGAGCCGTGCGCGCAGCGCGGCTTCCACGGCGAAGACCACGCGCATCAGATGCACGCGGTCGGCAGCATCGAGATCGGTCATTTCACGCACATGAGCATTCCAGATCACGCGGCAGAATCCGGCGAAGGGCTCCTCGGTCAGCACGGCACGGCAGCGCGCATCGCGCCACAGCCGCCGGCCGCCTTCCCCATCGCAGAAAACGCACCGCGTCGCCATCGATCCATCGCCGGCGCGCGACCGGAGCCTGCAGGGAGCCCCGAAACCGCGTCCGGATTCCTCGTGAGCTTATAGCACAAACGCACCACCGGACAGGCTACCGCGCAGCGGGGGGCGGGGCCTCCCGGTCGGGCGCGTAGGTGAATTTCCGACACGTCGGCGCACGAATCTACCGTGGTTGCCGCAGCCCCGGCACGCGCACGCTCATCGTATGCCTTGGGCCGACCGCCGCGTCGGTCCCAAGGTCCCGCGGCGCCGCTCCGCGGCCGGCTTTCCTCCACCCCGCGCGGCGCGTCCGGCTTAAGCCGGTCGTCGCCGCCGGGCTTTTTTTCTGCGCCTAGACGAGGACCCGCTCGATGCCGCCCGCGTTTGCCCGGGCGACATATTGCGGGAGCCAGTTCGGGCCAAGCGTCCGCTTCGCGATTTCGACGACGATGTAGTCGGCTTGCGTTCCCGCGTCGGCGTCGAAGCGCGACAGCCCCTGAAGGCACGACGGACAGGAAGTGAGAATCCTGACCTCGCCCGCGAAGCCGTCGGCGCGAAGCGCCTGCGCGCCCCTGCGCATTTCCTCTTCCTTGCGGAAACGCACCTGCGTCGAAATGTCGGGACGCGTGGTCGCGAGCGAGCCCGACTCGCCGCAGCAGCGCTCGCTCGGCATGACGGACTCGCCCATCAACTCGTTGACGACGCCGAGCGGCGCGTAGGTCTTCATCGGCGTATGGCAGGGATCGTGGTACAGGTAGCGCGTGCCGGTCACCCCATCGAGGCGGACCCCCTTCTCCATCAGGTATTCGTGGATGTCGAGCAGGCGGCACCCCGGGAAGATCTTGTCGAACTCGTATTTCTGCAGCTGATCCATGCACGTGCCGCAGGAGACGATGACGGTCCGGATATCGAGGTAGTTGAGCGTGTTGGCGACGCGATGGAACAGCACCCGGTTGCCGGTGATGATCTGCCGCCCGCGCTCCTCGTTGCCCGACGCGGTCTGCGGATAGCCGCAACACAGATAGCCCGGCGGCAGCACCGTCTGCGCTCCGATGTGGAACAGCATCGCCTGCGTCGCGAGCCCCACTTGCGAGAACAGGCGTTCCGAGCCGCAGCCGGGGAAATAGAAGACCGCGTCCGAATCATCGCTCACCTTGGCCGGGTCGCGGATGATCGGCACGATGCCGTCGTCCTCGATGTCGAGGAGCGCGCGCGCAGTGCGCGTTGGGACGCCCGCCGGCATCGGCTTGTTGACGAAATGGATCACCTGCGCGCGCAACGCCGGCCTGCCAACCGTCGCCGGCGGGTGCTGCGTCTGCGCCTGGATCAGCCCGACGCGTTTGGCGATCGCGTGCGCCATGCGTTGGGCACCGTAGCCCCAGTCGATCAGTACGCGTTTGGCGACCTTGATCGTCGCGGGATCGGTCGCGTTCAGGAAGAACATCGTTGCCGCGGCCCCCGGCCTCCACTTCTTCTTCCCCTCCCGCGCGAGCAGATTGCGCATCGCAATCGAGACGTCGCCGAAATCAATGTCGACCGGGCACGGGTTCTTGCACTTGTGGCAGACGGTGCAATGGTCGGCGACGTCGCCAAACGCATCGAAATGGCGGAGCGAAACGCCGCGGCGCGTCTGTTCCTCGTACAGCAACGCCTCGATCAAGAGCGACGTCGCCAGGATCTTGTTGCGCGGCGAGTAGAGCAGGTTCGCGCGCGGCACGTGCGTCGAACACACGGGCTTGCACTTGCCGCAGCGCAGGCAATCCTTGATCGAGTCGGCGATGTCACCGATCGACGACGCTTCGAGGATCAGGCTCTCGTGGCCGATCAGCGAAAAGCTCGGCGTATAGGCGTTACGGAGATCCGCGCCGGCAAGGAGCTTGCCGCCGTTGAAGCGGCCCTGCGGATCGATCCTGCGCTTGTAGGCCGCGAACGGCGCGAGCTCGGCCTCGGTCAGGTAGCCGAGCTTGGTGATGCCGATTCCGTGCTCGCCGGAAATGACGCCGCCCTGCTCGCGCGCGAGTGCCATGATCCGCGTGACGGCGGCATTCGCTTCCTGCAGCATCGCGTAGTCGTCGGAATTGACCGGGATATTCGTGTGCACGTTGCCGTCGCCGGCATGCATGTGCAGCGCGACGAATACGCGGCTGCGGCGCACCTCGTCGTGGATCGCGTTGCACCGGGCGAGCACCGGCGCGAACGCAAGGCCCGCGAAGATGTCGGTGAGCGGCGCCTTGAGCTCCGCCTTCCACGACACGACGAGCGAGCGATCCTGCAGCGCGGGGAACGTCGTGCCGATCCGCTCGATCAAGTCCTGCCAGCGCGCCCGCGTCGCGGCGATCTGCGCCCTCGCCTCGCCGACCTTCGTCTCGAGCAGGTCCTGCGCCGGACGGTCCTCGTCTTCCGGACCAAAAATCTGCGCGAGTGACGGTCCTGCGAAGAACGCGGCGAGCGCGTCGCAGAGCGCCAGCTTGTTGCGGATCGACTGCTCGATGTTGATCCGCTCGATGCCATCGGTGTAGTCGCCAAGCCGGTCGAGCGGGATGACGACGTCCTCGTTGATCTTGAAGGCGTTCGTGTGCCGGGCGATCGCCGCGGTGCGGGCGCGGTCCTGCCAGAAACGCTTGCGGGCCTCGGGCGACACGGCGACGAAGCCTTCGGCGCCGCGCGCGTTGGCGATCCGGATCACGCCGGAGGCGGCGCTCGCCACTGCATCGTCGGAGTCGCCGACGATGTCGCCGATCAGCACCATCTTCGGCCGCCCATGGCGCGCAGCCTTCGTCGCGTAGCCGACCGCCTTCACGTAGCGCTCGTCCAGGTGCTCGAGACCCGCGAGCATCGCGCGCGCGCCGGGCGCGCCGCCGGCGCGCGCGTCGACGAAGCGCTTGATCTCGACGATCGCCGGCGTTGCATCGTGGACGCGGCCGAAGAACTCGAGACAGAACGTCCGCACCGCCGGCGGCATCCGGTGCAGCACGAAGCGCGCGCTGACGATGATGCCGTCGCAGCCTTCCTTCTGGATACCGGGCAAGCCGCCTAAGAACTTGTCGGTGACGTCCTTGCCGAGACCCGCCTTGCGGAACGCCGTGCCCGGGATCGCCAGCGTCTCGGTACGCTTGCGCGATTTGCCGTCCGCGTCGTACCACGCGAGCTCGAACGTCGCGACGGGCACGTCGTGAATCCTGCCGAGGTTATGGTCGACGCGCGTCACCTCGAGCCACTCGGCGTCGGGCGTCACCATCCGCCACGACAGCAGGTTGTCGAGTGCGGTGCCCCAGAGCACCGCCTTCTTGCCGCCGGCGTTCATCGCGACATTGCCGCCGATGCACGACGCGTCGGCGGAGGTCGGGTCGACCGCGAACACGAGCCCCGCCGCGTCGGCCGCATCCATCACGCGCCGGGTCACCACGCCCGCAGCGCAGTCGATCGTCGGCACGGACTCCGCGCGGCCGGGAATCGCCGTGCGCTCGATGGGGGACAGTCGCTCAAGTTTCTCGGTATTGATGACCGCGGAGCGCGCCGTCAACGGAATCGCGCCGCCGGTGTAACCGGTGCCGCCGCCGCGCGGGATGATGGTGAGCGAGAGCTCGCTCAAGCCCTCGACCAGGCCGCGCACTTCGTCTTCGGTGTCCGGATAGAGAACGACGAACGGATATTCGACGCGCCAGTCGGTGGCGTCGGTCACGTGCGAAACGCGCGCCAAGCCGTCGAACGCGATGTTGTCGCGGGCGGTGTAGCGGGAGAGCACCGCGAGCGTGCGCCTGCGAAGTGCGCCGGTTTCGCCGAACGCATGCTCGAAGCGCGCGACGGCTGCCCGGGCGGCTTCGACCAGCCGAGCGACCTTGTCGTCGCGCACCGCGTCGCCGGCATGAAGGATTCGACGGCGGTCGATTTCGCCGAGACGATGCTGCAACGCCAGGACGAGAAGCCGCCGCCGCTTCGGGTTGTCGAGGAGGTCGTCCTGCAGATACGGGTTGCGCTCGACGACCCAGATGTCGCCCAGAACCTCGAAGAGCATCCGCGCCGAGCGGCCGGTGCGGCGCTCGCCGCGCAGCTCCTCGAGGAGCGCCCACATCGGCGCGCCGAGCAGCCGAACGACGATCTCGCGATCGGAGAACGACGTGTAGTTGTACGGGATCTCGCGCAGCCGGGGGGCTTCGGCGCGGATTTCGGCGGTGTCGGGCAGGCGGTCGGCAGCGGCGTCCATCGGACTACCGAGTTTACCGCAACGGATGACCCGCTCAGGAACGCGACGTTCGCTGGCTCGGCACCAACTCCGCTACGTGGTCCAGTCGAGGACGACCTTGCCGCTGTCGCCCCCGAGCATCGTCGCGAACGCCTTCTCGTAATCGTCGACGGCGAAGCGATGGGTGATCATCGGCGTGAGGTCCAGCCCGCTTTGCAGCATCGCGACCATCTTGTACCAGGTCTCGAACATCTCGCGGCCGTAGATCCCCTTGATCTCGAGGCCCTTGAAGATCACCTGGTTCCAGTCGATCGCCATCTGCGCGGGCGGGATGCCGAGGAGCGCGATCTTGCCGCCATGGTTCATGCATTCGAGCATGCTGCGGAAGGCGTCGGGGACGCCGGACATTTCCATCCCGACGTCGAAGCCCTCGGTCATGCCGAGCTCGCCCATCACGTCGCGCAGCTTTTCGCGGCCGACGTTGACGGCGCGCGTCGCCCCCATCCTGCGCGCAAGCGCGAGCCGGTACTCATTGATATCGGTGATGACGACGTAGCGCGCGCCGACATGACGGGCGATCGCCGCCGCCATGATGCCGATCGGGCCGGCGCCGGTGATGAGCACATCCTCGCCGACCAGGTTGAACGACAGCGCCGTGTGCGTCGCGTTGCCGAACGGATCGAAGATCGCCGCGATCTCGTCGGGAATCTCCGGCGGAATGCGGAACGCGTTGAATGCGGGGATCACCAGATATTCGGCAAACGCGCCTTCGCGATTGACGCCCACGCCCACCGTGTTGCGGCAGAGGTGTCGTCGTCCAGCGCGGCAGTTGCGACAGAACCCGCAGGTGATGTGCCCTTCGCCCGACACGCGGTCGCCGATCGCGAAGCCGCGCACTTCCTGGCCCATCTCGACGATCTCGCCGACATATTCGTGGCCGACGTGCATCGGCACCGGAATCGTCTTCTGCGCCCAGTCGTCCCACTTCCAGATGTGGACGTCGGTGCCGCAGATCGCAGTTTTCGTGATCCGGATCATCACGTCGTTGTGGCCGACTTCCGGCTTCTTCACCCGTGTCAGCGTGAGTCCTGGTGCGCGTTCGAGCTTGGCGAGCGCTTTCATCGACGGCCTTTAGTGCAGCACGCCGACGGCGCGTCCGACCTTGGCGAACGCGGCGACGGCCTGCGCAATCTGGGTTTCGGTGTGCGCAGCGCACATCTGCGTGCGGATGCGCGCTTTTCCCTTCGGCACGACCGGGTACGAGAAACCGATCACGTACACGCCCTCGGCGAGCAGCGCATCGGCCATCCGCGTCGCCAGCGCGGCGTCACCCAGCATCACGGGGATGATCGGATGCGTTCCCGGCACGAGCTCGAACCCCAGCGCAGTCATGTCGCGGCGAAAGCGCTCGCCGTTTTCGCGCACGCGCGCGCGGAGCGCCGCGCCCTCGGGGCTCGCGAGGAGGTCGAGCACCGCAAGCGAGGCGGCAGCGATCGACGGCGCGAGGGTGTTGGAGAACAGATACGGACGCGAACGTTGCCGCAGGAGATCGACGATCTCGCACCGCGCAGCGACGTAGCCGCCTGACGCGCCGCCCATCGCCTTGCCGAGCGTGCCCGTGAGAATGTTGACACGGCCTTCGACGCCGCAATGTTCGGGGGTGCCGCGTCCGCCTGCGCCGACAAAGCCGACCGCATGCGAGTCGTCGACGATCGTCAGCGCGCCGTAGCGTTCGGCGAGATCGCAGATCGACGGCAGGTTCGCGACGATCCCGTCCATCGAGAACACGCCGTCGGTCGCAACGACTTTAAAGCGCGCCCCGGTCGCATCGGCCTCGCGCAGCTTCGCTTCGAGGTCCGCCATGTCGTTGTTGCGGTAGCGATAGCGCTGCGCCTTGCAGAGCCGGATGCCGTCGACGATGCTGGCATGATTGAGCTCGTCGCTCACCACGGCATCCTCTTCGGTCAAGAGCGTTTCGAACAGGCCGCCGTTCGCGTCGAAGCAACTCGAATAGAGGATGGCGTCGTCCATCCGCAGAAACGACGCCAGCGCCACCTCGAGCGCCTTGTGCACGCTTTGCGTCCCGCAGATGAACCGCACCGAGGCCATGCCGAAGCCGTAGCGATCGAGGCCGTCCTTCGCTGCGCGGACGAGCCGCGCATCGTCGGCGAGGCCGAGATAGTTGTTGGCGCAGAAGTTGAGCACATGGCGCCCGCCTTCGAGCGTGATCTCCGGTGCCTGCGGGCTCGCGATCACCCGCTCGGCCTTGCGGAAGCCGTCGGCGTCGATCCCCTCGAGGATCCGGCGCACGTGAGCGAAATAGCGATCGCGCATACGAAGGGCGGCGCGGCGGAAGAGCCGTGGCGCAGCCGCTATCTTAACGGCCCCGCTCTCGTGCGCGCGACCCGAGACTCAGAGGCGTTCGAACCGGCGGTAGCCGATCGCCTCGGCGACGTGCGCTGCCCCGACGGCCGGGCACTCGGCGAGATCGGCGATCGTGCGCGCGACCTTGAGAATGCGGTGATAGGCGCGCGCGGAGAGCGACAGCCGCGCCATCGCCTGCGCGAGCAGCGCGGCACCCGAAGCGTCGGGCGCGCACTGCGCGTCGATTTCGCGCGGCATGAGCCGGGCGTTCGGCTTGCCCTGTCGCGCGCACTGGCGGTCGCGGGCGCGCGTGGCCTGCGCCCGGACGAAGGCGCTGGTGCCGCCCGATACCTCGGCGACGGTCGTTGCGCCTGTCGCGGCGCCCATCGCTTCGGCCGACAGCGCCGGCACCTCGATGCCGATGTCGATGCGGTCGAGCAGCGGTCCCGAGACGCGGCCGCGATAGCGCGCGATCCGCTCCGCCGTGCAGCGGCAGCGCCCGCTCGCATGGCCGAGCCAGCCGCACGGACAGGGATTCATCGCGGCGACGAACTGGAATTGCGCGGGAAACGTGCATTGCCGCGCGGCGCGCGAGACGTGGATCACGCCCGACTCGAGCGGCTCGCGCAGCACCTCGAGCACCCGGCGGTCCCACTCGGGCAGTTCGTCGAGGAACAGGACGCCGTGGTGGGCAAGCGAGACTTCACCCGGACGCGGATCGCTGCCGCCGCCGACCAGCGCCACCGCGCTCGCCGTGTGATGCGGCGCCCGATACGGACGCTCGCCCCACGTCGCAACGGAAAAGCGCCCGGCGAGCGAGGCGATCGCGGCGGTGGACAACGCCTCGTCTTCGGAAAGCGGCGGCAGGATCCCCGGCAGCCGCTGCGCGAGCATCGACTTGCCGGTGCCCGGGGGCCCGATCATCAGCAGGCTGTGGCCGCCCGCCGCCGCGATGGTGAGCGCTCGCTTTGCTTGGGCCTGCCCGCGGACATCGGCGAGGTCGGCGCCGGGCTCTCCGCCCGCGACTGCGACACTGCGCGCAAGCGGCGGAATCGGCGCGTGGCCCGCCAGGTGCGCGCAGACCGCGAGCAACGTCGCCGCAGGATAGACGACGGCGTCGCGCACCAGCGCGGCTTCGACGGCGCTCGCCGCGGGCAGGACGAACGCCCGGCCATCGCGGCGGGCACAGATCACCATCGGCAGCGCGCCGCGAATGGGGCGGAGCGCGCCGCCCAACGCGAGCTCCCCGGCGAACTCGTAGCCGGAAAGCGCATTGCCGGGGATCTGTCCCGTCGCGGCCAGAATGCCGAGCGCAATCGGGAGATCGAAGCGGCCCGACTCTTTGGGCAGGTCAGCCGGCGCGAGGTTGACGGTGATCTTGCGGGCAGGAAATTCGAACTGCGCGTTCTGCAGCGCAGCCCGCACGCGGTCGCGCGATTCCTTGACCTCGGTGTCGGGGAGGCCGACCAGGTTGAAGGCCGGCAGACCTCCGGCGAGATGCACCTCGACCATGACGCGCGGGGCATCGAGCCCGGCGAGACCGCGGGAGTTGACGACCGCAAGCGACATGCGCGCGAAGGCTCGTGAGGGGGGTACCGGCGCGCAAGTGTAGGCATGCTCGCGGGCGGCGCGCTCTCGTCCTCTCGGCCTAACCGCTCCGCTGGCGCGCCGCGCTCGCCACGGCGAAACGCGGCATTACCGCGTCACGCGCCGGTCACGTCTGCGCGATCGCGGCGACGGCGGGCCGAAGCCAGCGCCAGTGGCGGCGGCTACTTTGCGCCCGCCGCGGGGAGTCTCGCCTCGAGCTCGGCGAGGCGCTTTTCGAGCGCTTCGACCTTTTCGCGCGTCTTCAGCAGCACCTGCGCCTGCACGTCGAACTCGGCACGCGGCACGAGATCGAGGCGGCCGAGCCCGGACGAGAGCATCGCGCGCACGTTCTTTTCGATGTCCTTCGCGGGACTGTTCTCGATTGCATGACCAATCCTCGCGGCGAGCTCATCAAAGGCTTTGGTGTTCAGCACGGTCTTCTCCCGAGGGGAACCCCGAAGTCCAGTCTACCAAAAGTTTCGCGGGCATCGCTGCTGTCCATTCGGCTCTGCGTGGGCGCGATTTCCCGTTTGGAAAGAAAACGACGAACGAGCCAGCCAAATCGGGGCGCTATTCTCCCTTGGGGGTCCCGCGCACGCCATCCTGTCGTGCCGCGACGCACAATCCGTCTCCGAGGGACAGGTAGACCTGCACCGAATCGATCGCCGACTCGTTGACCGCAGCATACGCCGTCCAGGATCGTCGTTCATTGGCGACCTGGCCTCTGCCATAGCCCGGCCACCGTTTCTCGACGGCACCGACGCCGATAATTCCGCCATCCCTGTCCGTAACAAAGGCGCGCTGCTCGTCGAAGGGGGAACTGTCCCCGGTGACCGAGCCGCTGATACGATAGCCTGCCGCCAACCTTTTCGTTTCGAGCAACTGCGCGCGGCACGCACCGGTAACGGCGCCGAAATCGGTGACCGAATGCCCGAAGTAACGTGATCGTTCAGCAGAGAGCGGGGAGAGCTTTTTTTGCCACAGCGTGTCGTTCACCCGCTCGACGACCGGCAGATCGCCGGCATAGTAGATGTAACCGAGATAATCGCGGTCCGGTACCGCAGACGCAAGCGATGCGCCGGCGACCTCGACGAGGTACCGCAATTTCAGCCACCACTCGAGGTAGGCATTCTGGCTTCCCGCGATTAGCACCAGCAGGAAGATCGGGACCAATGTCTCGACACGCCGGAGGCTCGCCTTCGAAGCTAGGCTCGCGGCGCGCAGTGGTACAGCCGAGGCCCAGAACAGCAGGCACAGCACCCCGTAACGCGACGATAGCGCCGGCGAAGGCAGATCGCTCGTCGCCCTTGCTCCCGCCACTATGACGGCGTCCAGCAGCGCAAATGCCATGACACCGAAAAAAAACAGCTCCGCCTCGTTGAGCGCGCGACGACGCCGGATTCGCACAACCTGAGTTGCGACGAAGGCGGCAAGCGCCATGCCGAGATATCCTGCCCCGATGGCCAAGGTCAAGCGATTCGGATCCGTCTCCAGCACGCGCCCGTTGCCTCCCGGAAAAGCAGGCGAGCCGAGGAACAGCGCCAGGAAATTCAGCACGGCTTGAACGTCGACCGGGCGGGAACCCGGGTTTGCATATTGTTTCAGGTACAACCCCAGCGGCACGATTACGCCCAATGCAACAACCGCGGCAAGCCATTTCCATGCCGCGGTCCAGCGTCCCAGCACCACAATCGCCAGCCCGGCACCCCATACGCCAAGCCCCGCGCCGGACGAGGCGCTCGCCATCATGCCCATGACCAGCGTCGCGGCAATCCTCCCGGCGACAGCGCGACGGCCATTGCTGACTAGGGCCGACGACAGCGCGAGCAAGCTCCCCATCGAAAGGAGGATCGACAGGTACGGATGGACCTGGAACGGCCAGAAGAGGTTCTCCCAGTTGTGAAACCACACCATCAGGACCGCGATCATCGCAAGATAGATGCTGGCCGTTCGCCCGACAAACGCGTCGGCGAGGCCCGGAAACCGCGCGCGCAGCAGCAGGCAAATCGCCGCGACGCATAGCATCGAAACTGTCAGGTTCGCTATGTTCGATGCATCGAACAGCGCTACGTCGACGCGAAAGACGAGCCCGGGGATCGCGAGGATGTGGCCGTTGATCGGGGTGAACGAGAGCGAGTAGAACGTCTCGTTTCGAGAGAGATAGCGCAACAGCCAGTACCACTGATCCCAGTAAGGGATGAAGACGGCAAACCGGAAGATCGCAAGCACCGAAGCGAGAACAAAGGCGAGGGCCAGAATCAGGAACAGCCCGGTCGACACCTGATATGCGCTGTTCCTCATACGGGCCCGCTCCCGGCAACGGCAAAAGTCGATTTCGGCGCACGCCGCGCCGCGCGGCGACGGAAGATGGACAGGCGCGCCGAGGGTCCGCCGGCGGCGGTTTGATCAAGAGCCGTGACCGCGCTCGATCTGCGATGCGAACCACCGCGCGCCGTCCAGCGGTTTCGGAGAAATGGGATGCCAAGATACGGCAGATTGCGGGTGCTTGTCACAGGTGGCACCGGGTTCCCCGGCTCTCATGTGTGCGACCGGCTAAATACTGCGGGACTGCTGCCAGGTCATTTGTGCCGACAATTTCTTCACGGGTACAAGGGAGAATGGTCGGGCTGCTTCGGGACCCCGAATTCGAACTGTTCCGCCACGACGTGACATGTTCCCCTCTATGTCGAGGTCAACCGAATCTATAACCTGGCCTGCCCGGCGTCGCCTATCCACTACCAGCATGAATCCCGCGCAGACTACGAAGACGTCGGTGCACGGCGCGATCAGCATGCTCGGGCTCGCCAAGCGGGTGGGAGCGCCGATTCTGCAGGCGTCGACCAGCGAAGTCTATGGCGACCCCGAGGTGCATCCGCAGACCGACGACTACTGGGGCCGGGTCAACCCAATCGGCAGACGATCGTGTTACAACGAGGGAAAGTGTTGTGCCGAAACGCTGTTCGTCGACTACTGCCGCCAGCACAATCTGCGGATCAAGGTTGCCCGGATCTTCAATACGTATGGCCCGAGCATGCACCCCGCCGACGGTCGCGTGATCTCCAATTTCATCGTGCAGGCATTGCACAACGAGCCGATCACGATATTCGGGGACGGCAACCAGACGCGATTTCTGTGTTACGTGGACGACACAGCGCGCGATCGCAATTGGCCTGACCGAGGTGGACAAGCGCGCGCTACTCGGCCGCGATCGTCATGGACTCCGACGGCGAGGATCGGCCCGAGGACATTCCGCGACTTCTCGCCGCGCTGCGCGAGAGTCCCGGCCACGCTTCGACGAGGCGAATACCGGCGCGAGCGCCCCCGAAGCGCACGTCGACGGTAGCACCGAGGTCCGTGAAAGCGTAGTTCCCGTGCCCGGCGGAAGGCGCGCATCGGCTACGAAGGCTCCGAGCTCGCTCTTTTCGCTCAGGCGAGCTTGATCCTCTCAGCGCGCTTCCCTAGACGTAAGGTACGCCCCAGTTCAGCGCGTTGGCCCAGCGCAATGCACCGAAAACGGGCGCCGCCGCGGATATCTCCCTGCCAGCCTTGCGATGGTTACGGCATAACATGATGTTTTTAAACATTTTGCTGCAGTGGCACACGAAATGCTGAGAAAGCGACGAAGTTGCTTATCCGCACGCGTCCCACCTGTCCGTCAACGTCAAAAAAGGAACTTGACATGGCTGCACCCCTCCCTTTGCGCGCGACATTGGTCGCACTCGCCGCCGCTTCGATCGCTTCCGGCGCTGCGCTCGCGCAGACGCCCGCCGCCGCTCCGGCTCCGGCCCCCGAGCCCGACTGGACCGGAACGGCGAACATCGGTCTGTTCAGCCAGTACGTCTTCCGCGGGATCACGCAAACCAACGAAAAGCCCGCCGTCCAGGGCGGGTTCGACCTCGCCCACAAGAGCGGCTTCTACGTCGGCACCTGGGCGTCCAACGTCAACTGGATTTCCGACTACGTGGCTCCGCCGTACAACGTGTCGGCGAGCATGGAGTGGGACTTCTACGGCGGCTACAAGGGCAGCCTGCCGGCTGATTTCGGCTACGACCTGGGCGTCCTCTACTACTGGTATCCGGGCAACTACAGCAACGCACCCCCCGGCTACACCAAGCCCGACACGACCGAGCTCTACGCCGCGCTGACCTGGAAATTCCTGTCGCTCAAGTACAGCTACAGCGCCAACAACAAGACGTTTGGCGTGCCCGACTCGCGCGGCAGCAGCTACCTCGATCTGACCGCGAGCTACGACGTCATCGACAAGGTCAGCGACGCGATCGGCAAGGTGACGATCTTCGGTCACCTCGGGCACCAGTGGTTCGAGGGCAACACCGGAAGCGGCGCGGCGTCGTTCTCGAACAACAACTACAACTACGGCGACTGGAAAGTCGGCGCGTCAACGGAGATCTATGGCCTGACGGTCGGCATCTACGGCACCGGCACCAACGCTCAGAGCCAGTACTGGACGAACATCTACGGCAAGGACACGTCCGCCGGCCAGTTCGTCGCCTACGTCCAGAAGACGTTCTGATCCACGACCGCACGCACACGAGGAAAACATGAAACTCGTCACCGCCATCATCAAGCCGTTCAAGCTCGACGAGGTCCGCGAGGCCCTCTCCGCGATCGGCGTCCAGGGCGTCACCGTGACCGAAGTCAAGGGCTTCGGCCGCCAGAAGGGCCACACCGAGCTCTACCGCGGGGCCGAATACGTCGTCGACTTCCTGCCGAAGGTAAAGATCGAGGCAGCGATTTCCGACGATCTCGTCGACCGCGTGATCGAAGCCGTCGAAAAAGCCGCGAACACCGGCAAGATCGGCGACGGCAAGATTTTTGTCTTCGACCTGGAACAGGTCGTGCGCATTCGCACCGGCGAGACCGGCGCGCAGGCGCTGTAAGGGGACCGACATGAAAAGATCGCTCACACTTCTCGCGTTCGCAGGCGCGCTCGCCTTCGGCACGACCGGTTCCGTGCAAGCGGATACCGCCATTCCTGGCGTCGCATCCGACGCACCGATCGTGCTGGCGCAGGCCGACAAGGCCGCGGCGCCCGCGGCGACCCCCGCGCCGGCAGCGGCGCCCGAAGCGAAACCCGCCGAACCGGCCAAAGCGGAGGCCGGCGCGGCACCCGCAGCTACGCCCGCCGCCGCACCGCCCGCGCCCACCGAGCCGCAACTCGTCGCCGCAGACAAGATCAACAGCGGCGACACCGCGTGGATGTTGACGTCGACGGCGCTGGTGCTGCTGATGACGATCCCCGGCCTCGCGCTGTTCTATGGCGGCATGGTGAGAAAGAAGAGCGTGCTCGCGACGCTGATGCAGAGCTTCGCGATCACCTGCCTCGTCACGATCCTCTGGGTTATCTGCGGTTACAGCCTCGCCTTCATGCCCGGTGGGGAATTCATCGGCAGCCTTGATCGGCTGTTCCTCAAGGGCATGCTGTTCCAGAAGGAGGCGGGCAAGCTCACCGTTTCACATCTGGGACTGACGATCCCCGAGTCCGTCTACATGACGTTCCAGATGACGTTCGCGATCATCACGCCGGCGCTGATTTGCGGCGCGTTCGCCGACCGGATGAAATTCTCCGCGATGCTCTGGTTCATGGGCCTCTGGTCGGTCCTGATCTATTCGCCGATCGCGCACATGATGTGGGAGCCGTCCGGGTACTGGGCGACCAAGGGCGTGCTCGATTTCGCCGGCGGCACCGTCGTGCACATCAATGCGGGCATCGCTGCGCTCGTTTGCGCACTGGTGCTGGGCAAGCGGATCGGCTACGGCAAGGAGGCGATGGCGCCACACAACCTGACGCTGACCGTGACGGGCGCGGCGCTCCTGTGGGTGGGCTGGTTCGGCTTCAACGCCGGCTCCGCCGTGGCCGCCGACGGCCGCGCCGGCATGGCGATGGTGGTGACGCAGCTCGCCACCGCCGTCGCCGCGCTCGCGTGGATGTTCACCGAGTGGTCGGTCAAGGGCAAGCCGTCGGTGCTGGGCATCGCCTCGGGCGCCGTCGCGGGACTGGTCGCGATCACGCCGGCGTCGGGCTTTGTCGGCGTCATGGGTGCGTTCGTGATCGGCATCGCGGCGGGTGTGCTCTGCTTCTTCGCCGCGACGAGCGTCAAGAAAGCGTTCGGCTACGACGATTCGCTCGACGCATTCGGCGTCCACTGCATCGGCGGCATCGTCGGCGCGATCCTGACGGGCGTCTTCAACGTCAAGGAAATCAGCGGCGCCGACGCCGACATCCTGGTCCAGCTCGGCGCCGTCGCGACGACGCTCGTGGTGAGCGGCGTCGGCAGCTTCATCATTCTCAAGATCATCGACATGGTCATCGGGCTGCGCGTTACCGATGAGCAGGAGCGCGAGGGTCTCGACATCAGTCTCCACGGCGAGCGTGTGGTGGAGTAACCCCGCAAGGGGGTAGTTGGGTCTTTATAATCTCTCCTCAGTGGCTTTCGGGGCGCCCGCAACGGCGCCCGTTTTTTTCGGCATACAATCGCGGCTCCGCGGTCGGCGCCCTCCGGTTTCGATGATCACTCCCGAATACTGCCTGCTGATGGCGCGCTACAACCGCTGGATGAACGAGCGGCTCTACGCGCTCCTCGGGGAATTCGACGATGCCGAGCGCAAACGCGATCGCGGCGCGTTCTTCGGCTCGATGCACGGCACGGCGAATCATTTGCTCTGGGGCGACCGGATGTGGCTAGGGCGCTTCCTCGATGACTCGTGCACCGTTCCCGCGTTCGGTGCCGACATGTACGCGGACTTTTCCGAGCTCGCGCGCGAACGCGAAGCCACCGATCGCACGATGCTCGAGTGGGCGGGCCACGTGACGCCCGAATGGCTCGCCGGCGCGCTTGTCTACACGAGCCGCGTCGACGGCAAGACGCGCGAACTGCCGCGCGCCGTCGCGGCGTTGCACCTGTTTAATCACGGCACGCACCACCGCGGCCAGCTCACGACGCTGATCAAACAGGCGGGACGCGATCCGGGCGTGACCGATCTGCCGTGGCTGCCCGGCGTGGTGCGGATTCTGGAAGCGCCTTCCGGCGCCGGCTCGCCCTGATGAAAAAAGCCCCCAGGGAGGAGAGTCCTGGGGGCTTCCGCGCGCCTTGCGGCGCGGAGGGGATCCGGTCAGACGAACCCGAGGTTAGACGGCAAGAAATTCACCAGGTTTGGAAAGATCTGCGCGATGTCCGACCCGGTGGCGCCGAACCAACTCGCGAGTGTCGCTCCGTACTGCTCGACCGAGGTCGACGGCACCCACCGACCCTGATTCCCCGAGTCGTCCGGGCCGCCGAGCGTCAGGTCCGGGTAGGTGCCGTAGAAGTTGCCGCCCGCCACGGCACCGCCGACGACCAAGTTGTGCGTGCCCCAGGCGTGGTCGGTGCCGGAGCCGTTGGGCTTCATCGTCCGGGAGAAATCGGACATCGTGAACAAAGTCACGTTGTTCGCGACACCCAGCAGGACCGTCGACTGCCAGAACGCGCTCAACGCTTGTGATATCTGCGGGAAGAGCGAGGCGTGCGCGCCGACCTGACCGCTGTGCGTGTCGAAGCCACCTACCGAGACGAAGAAGATCTCCCGGCCGGGGTCGTGACCGAGCGACGCCCGTCCCTGGATCATCTTGGCGACCGCCTTCAGCTGCCGGGCGAGGCTGGTGTTGAGCTGCACGTTGGGGTTCCCCGGGGTCCGGAACGCCTCGAAAATGGGGGTTCCCGCAGCGGGATTTGTGTTGGTAATCGCGTTGATCGCCACCGCCGAATCGATGCCGACGCCCATCGTCTGCTGCGCGGAGGCGACCATCATATTGGCATCCCACATCTTCATCATCGCGTTGCGCGCGCCGCTGCGCGCCAACTGCTGCGCGCTGTTTCCGTCGCCGGTGAAGCCGAAGCTGCCGCTCGTCGGCAGCGCAAGCGACTTGACCGCTACACCGTTGCCGAACGTCTGCTGCCCCGAGAACGACATCGCCATCGGCGACGCGTTCGGCGTCGTGTTCAGCCCGACCACCTTGTCGGCGAGCCGCCCGGCCCAACCCGTCGGCTGACCGAGCGAAGCCTGCGACACCGAGGTCATCTGCTGCTGCTGCTGGTCGTTGTGCGAAAAGAGATTGAGCGGAACCTTCTTTCCGCCGTGACCGGACAGCCTGTATTGAGCGCCGGTGATCGGCTCGATGAGCGGGCCGGTGTTGCAGACGACGGCGACCGGCGGCGTGGCAGGATTCGGGACCAGGACCGGATTCGGGGAGAGGCCCTGGAACAGCAACCGAATCTCGCCGAGCGACGGATGGAATCCGTAGATCTTGCCGCCGAGGTTCGCAGGTGTCACATGCAGCATGGCCCCCGCCCCGATATCAGCGATGTTGAGGCCGGTAGCCGGTGCACGCGACAGGTTGTACGTCGAGTAACCCGCCGGGACGCCCGTGTCTGACGGCAGCACCATGTTGTTCGCGTCGTTGCCGCCGAACAGGAAGACGCAGACGAGGGCCTTGTAATCCGGCGGTGCGGCCGCGGCGCTCGCGAGCCCGAGCTTGTCCATGCTGGCGGCGAGCGACAGCGCGGAAAAGCCGCCGACCTCTTGCAGGAACCGACGCCGGGAGAAAACGAAAGGTCCGTTCATGTCAGTACTCCACTTGGTACTTGGGAGAGCTTGCGATCAGATAGACGGCCGTCCGCGCCCGGTCGCGCAGTTGGGCGGCCGTGGGCGGCGTGCTCAGCGTTACGCCGTTGACGCCGTTGATCACCTGCTGGCGCATTCCCGGGGGAAGCGTCGTGTACAGGAGAAACGTGCTGACGGTGTCGACGAGGCTCGCGGGGTTCGCCGCCAGCGACGCGAAGTACGTCCAGTCGATCTTGGTGCCCGCCGACCCGGTGACCGACGCGTCCGCATTCGGACCGCACAGGTTGCCGGTCGCCGGCACGCACGCTGCCCCGAGCGTCCAGTTGTAGAGGGTATTGCTCCGCGCGAATACCGTCGTCGGGTCGTAGATCCCGAACTGCGGGCCGGCGAGCGTCGTGCCCGGAATGATGTAATCGGCCGGGTAGTAGTTGAACACCGTCGGCGACTGGTACACGTCCTGGCCCATCGGGGCCAGCAGGCTTTGGGGGTAGAACGGGGCCACGCCATCGGAAAAGGCGAAAAGGTTCAGGTTGCGCAGGAACCCGGTCAGCAACATCATCGGCTCCTTGAGCTTCCCGGTCGTGCCGATCGGATTGCGCGGCTTGCGGGCTTCCGGATCCATGAGGACCGCCTTCACGACGGCCTTCATGTCGCCGCGCACGCCCGAGCCGTTGTCGTTGAACACGCTGGCGACGCGCATCACGTAGGCGTTCGACGGATTGCTCGTCACCAGATGCTGGATCAGCTGCTTCCCGACGGTGAATCCGAGGTTCGGGTGGGTGAAGATCACGATGGCGAAAGTCAGGAGATCCTGGCCGGCCGAAAGCCCTCCGGAGGCCGTGTAGCCGAGCACCGTCTTGATCGTCTGGTCGTGATGGTTGATCGAAGCGGCACCCGTCAGACAATTGGGCGCGCCCTCGCACGGCAGCATCTGGAACTGGTAATTGACGTTCATGTTCCAGTGCAGTGACGTGTCAATCGGTCTCGGATAGAACGTCCAGCCGGTCATTACCTTCGCGAGGTTGTTGATGTCGGTCTGGTCGTAGGTCTGGATCGGCTGCCCTTGCGCGTCGAGGAGCAGCCCGCCCGTCGTCGTGTCGATCTCGAGCGTTCCGATCGAGAACAGCTGCATGATCTCGCGCGCGTAGTTCTCGTTCGGCTGCTGCCCGGTGACGGGGTTCGCCTTGTCGTTATTGACCATGTCGAGGTAGTCGCCCATGAACGGACTCAACGACACATCGACGAGCAAGTTCTGGAAATTGCCGAACGCGTCGTGGATCAGCATCTGCTGATAATCGCGCATCCCGTAGGCGAGCTGGAAATCGGAGCCGGCGGCTCCGGAAGTCACCAAGATCTGCGACAGCGCCCAGGCGACACGCTGCCGGAGCTGGTCGGGCGCCGACACGGCGTTATTGAAGAAACCGCGCTGCACCTGGAAGAGCGTATAGAGGTCGCGCGGACAGTTCGTGCCGAACGGATCGGCTGGTCCGCCCACGGTCAGGGGGCTCGTGCAGTTGTTGGGCTGGCTCTGCGGCTGCCACGCAAACGCCGGCAGCGCGGTCTCCGGCTTGAGGAATTGCGCGTCGATCCATGCCGAGTAGCCCATCGCTTTCACGTTGGCGACTTCGGCTGGCGTCGGGCCGAACGCCGCCTGCTGCAGGAAACGTGCAGCGTCGAGGTCCGCCGTCGACACCGCTCCCTTTCCGGCGTAGAACGGCCGGTCCTCGGGCAGGCCGCCGAGGTAATAGGTTGCGTCGACAATGCCGTTACGCCCCGTCGAAACGTACCAGGTGCCCTTCGTCGCCGGCGTAATGCGGAAGATGGCGAGATCAGCGAGACCGTCGCCGTTGAAGTCGAACGCGAGTGGAACATCCCCCGGCTTGCCGCCGAGATAGAACGTCTTGTCGGCGATGCCGTTGCGTTTGGTCGACACGTACCACGTCCCGGCAAAGCCGGTAATGCGGTAGATGATCAGATCCGGGATACCGTCACCATCCACGTCCGCGAGCAGCGGAATGTCGCCGGGCGACCCGCCGAAGACATACGTCGCCCTGATGACACCGCCAGGATTGGTGCCATCGCCTACGAACCAGACGCCATTGCGGTAGACGACGGGGTCGTCGATGCCATCGCCGTTCATGTCGGCGAGCAACGGGATGTCGCCCGGCAGGCCGAAGTTGAACGTGAGGTCGGCCACGCCGTCGCGGTTCCTGTCAACCGACCAAGTGCCGTTGTTGAACGTCACCGGAGCCTTGATGCCATTCCCGTTGAAGTCTCCGACGAGGCCGACCACGGCAGTCGTGGTCGCCGGGCACGCAGGCAGCGGCGCCGGCGGGGCGGGAAATTGAACCTTGAGGTCGAGGGTCCTGTCGCCGTCGCCGTCGAAATAGAAGTAGCCGGTGCTGCACCGATAGATTCCGACCGCCGCCTGCATGGCTGCCGAAACGGGCGCGACGATGCCGAACGCCAGCAACGTGATGGCCGCCGCGCGAGAGAACAACGGGGATAGAGCGCGCCGGCGCGCGCCAGAAGTGTCTTGCAGCATGGACGCCCTCGTTTCAATGACCGCCGCGCCGCTCGGAAGCCTCCCTCCCGAAGGAAGCGCCACCCTGTTTTGAGAGGGCCGCGCTCCGGCGCCAGCGGGGATAACGTCAATCCGACCACCCTGCCCACCGCTTCCGGGCACCCCGTGGACGAAGCCCGCGGATATGACAATCGCATAGATAGCCTGCATGACATTCGCATAAATTGCAATCCCCTGAGCGCCTGTGTAGGACATCAGCCGACGAGCGGTAGATGAGATCGCGTCTCGCTGCGCAGCGCCCGCGGATGTTAGCTACAAGAAGGCTGAGAGCGCGTTACCCCGCGGGCTCGCGCGAAGCGGGCCGCGGAAAGCGGTGTCGGTCGGAACCTACCGGCGCTTGCGCCTGGCGCGTGGATGCGCCTGGTCGTAGACCTTGGCGAGCGCCTGAAAATCGAGGTGCGTGTAGACCTGCGTGCTGGCGATGCTCGCGTGGCCCAGCATTTCCTGGACCGCGCGCAGATCGCCGGAGGACTGCAGCACATGCGACGCGAACGAGTGCCGCAGCATGTGCGGATGGACGTGCTGAAGGAGCCCCTGTTTCACCGCCCACGCGGCGAGCCGCCGTTCGATTGTGCGGGGCGTGATTCGCGCGCCGCCCCGCCCCACGAAGAGCGCCTTCGCGTCGACTTGCGGAATCGCCGCACGCTCGGGCAGCCATGCGCGGATCGCGGCACGCGCGGCGGCGCCGACCGGGACGATCCGCTCTTTTGCGCCTTTGCCGAAGACCAGGACTTCGCCCTGCGCGAGGTCGACACGGTCGATGTCGAGCCCCGCGAGCTCGGCCAGGCGCAGGCCCGACGAGTACGCGAGCTCGAAGAGCGCGCGATCCCTGACCGTGAGCGGATCGGCCCCGACGATTTCGACGAGGCGCACCGCGTCGTCGGGCGACAGTGCCGCGGGCAGCTTGCGCGGCGATCGGGGTGGCCGCAGCCCGGCGCAGGGATTTTCGCCGACCGCGGCGTCGTGATCGAGCAGGAAGCGGTAGAACGCGCGCCACGACGAGAGCATTCGCGCGAGGCTTCGGCCCGAGAGCCCATGGCCATGCAGCGTCGCGAGGAACCGGCGTATCTGCGGCGAGGAAAGCCCGGTGAGCGCCGCATCCCCGGCGAGCGCTGCGAGAGCGGCAGTGTCGCGAAGGTACGCGGACCGCGTGTTAGGAGCACGCGGCACGAGGCTCCGCGCGAAGGCGTCGAGCAGTGCGGCGTTTGCCGGCGCGATTTCCGTGGCGGTGCTCGGCGGCCGGGCTTTGCGCATTGCGACCGGCGCGTAGCCGGATCAGGCGGGCGGCAGGTAGCGCGCCGTCGCGACGCTCGCGAGTTCCGCGAGGCGCGTCAGGTAGACGGTGCCCATGCCCGGATAGAATCGCCCGGCATCTTCGCTCGCGAGGCCGAGCAGGCCGAAGGTGTGCGCGGTGCGCAACGGCAGGAACGCATACGAGCGGCACGCGTCGCCCGCGTCGAACCAGTCGCGCGATTCGAACGGCGCGGCGGGGCCGCAGTACGGTGCGCCCAGGTGGTCGGCATATTCGCGCAACTCGTGCGTCGTCGCGGCGAGCTCAGGCAGATAGGACTGCTCGGGCACTCGACCCCACAGCCGGCTCGCGACGTGCGGCACGCCGAAGTCCTCCTTCAGGCTGTGATAGAGCACCGCGAGCGTCGTCTCGAGATCGGCCGCGGCAAACAGCGCGAGAGTGGAGCGATGGAGCTTTTCGCTGATCTGGTCGTTCTCGCCGCCGAACTGGATCAGCTCGCGCAGCCGGCTTTCGAGCTCGCTGTTCTTCTCGCGGAGCGTGATGATCTGCCGCTCGGCGATCGGAATCGCGTGACCGCCGTGCGGATGCGGCACGAAAATCTCCGCGATGACGTCGGCGTAATCCTCGAAAAAGGCCGGGTTCTGTTTCAGGTAGTCGGCAACCGCATTGGCGTCCATCCAGGCAGTCCTGTCACCGTGCTGTTCCATTGATGTTCCTGCGCCGTTGCCGTTCTCACGCGGCCGGCACCTCCCATTGCCCTTCGAACACCGTCTCCGCGGGCCCGGTCATCGCGACCGGCGTGCCCGGGCCCGACCACGCAACCGTCAGGACGCCGCCGCGGGTCTCGACGCGGACCACGCGATCCAGCAATCCGCGCCGGATGCCTGCCGCGACGGCCGCGCAGGCGCCCGTCCCGCACGCGGGCGTTTCGCCGGCGCCGCGCTCCCAGACGCGCAAGCGAATGGTAGCGCGATCCACCACCTGCATGTAGCCGGCGTTCGCGCGCTGCGGGAAACGAAGGTGATGCTCGATCCTGGGGCCTTGCGTAACCACCGGCGCGCGGTCGACGTCGGCGACGGCCTGCACCGCGTGCGGGTTGCCCATCGAGACCACCGTGATCAGCACCGTCTCGCCGTCGACGTCGAGCGGTCGGATGACGTCGTCGCCCTCGCCGTCGAACGGGATGTCCTCGGGCGCGAAGCGCGGCACGCCCATCTCGACGGTGATCTGGTCGGGGGCGACCACTTCCGGCGTGATGATGCCGCCCGCAGTCTCGACGCGAATCCTGCGCTTGTCGGTCAGGCCGTGCTCACGCACGAACCGGACGAAGCAACGCGCGCCGTTGCCGCATTGCTCGACCTCGCCGCCGTCGGCGTTGTAGATGCGATAGCGAAAGTCGGCGTCCTCCCGTGTCGATCCTTCGACGACGAGGATCTGGTCGCAGCCCACGCCGTAGCGGCGATCGGCGAGGCGCTTCAACTGCGCCGGCGAAAGGTCGACGCGCTGCCGGATGGCGTCGAGAACGACGAAATCGTTGCCGAGGCCCTGCATCTTGGTGAACGCGAGCTTGGCCATCGCCGTTAACAACGTCAGACGTTGAAGCGGAAATGCATGACGTCGCCGTCGCGGACGACGTACTCCTTGCCTTCGAGCCGCATCTTGCCGTGCTCCTTGGCGCCGTGCTCGCCCTTGCAGGCGACGTAGTCGGCGAAGGCGATCACCTCGGCGCGAATGAAGCCCTTTTCGAAATCGGTGTGGATCACGCCCGCCGCCTGTGGCGCCGTGTCGCCGGCATGGATCGTCCAGGCGCGGACTTCCTTGGGGCCCACCGTGAAATACGTTTCGAGCCCGAGGAGCATGTAGCCCGCGTGGATCACGCGATCGAGCCCGGGCTCGCTCAACCCCAGGTCGGCCAGGAACGCAAGCTTGTCCTCGCCGTCGAGATCGGCGATTTCCGCCTCCAGCGCCGCGCAAACCGGCACGACCGGAGCCCCTTCCTTCGCCGCGTACGTCTCGACGGCGGACAGGAGCGGATTGTCGTGGAAGCCGCCTTCGGCGACGTTGGCGACGTACATCGTCGGCTTCATCGTCAGCAGGAAGTACGCGCGCAGCACCTCCTTCTCCGCGGTGTTGAGATCAGCCGTGCGCGCGGGACGGCCGGTATCCAGCACCGCCTCGACCTTCTTCAGCGCCCCGACGATCCGCTGCGCCTCCTTGTCGCCGCCGGCGCGCGCGGCTTTCTCGTACTTCGCGAGCTGCTTTTCGACGGTCGCGAGATCGGCGAGCGCCAGCTCCGTATTGACCGTCTCGATGTCGGACACGGGATTCACCTTGCCGGTGACGTGAACGACGTTGTCGTTTTCGAAGCAGCGCACGACGTGCGCGATCGCGTCCGTCTCGCGGATGTTGGCGAGGAACTGGTTGCCGAGGCCCTCGCCTTTCGACGCGCCGGCGACGAGACCGGCAATGTCGACGAACTCGACGGTGGCCGGCAGCACCTTTTCGGGGTGGGCGATCGCCGCGAGCGCGGCGAGACGCGGGTCCGGCACCTCGACAATCCCCACATTGGGCTCGATTGTGCAGAACGGATAATTCTCCGCGGCGATGCCGGCCTTGGTCAACGCGTTGAACAGCGTCGACTTGCCGACGTTCGGGAGCCCGACGATTCCGCACTTGAGGCTCATGGGTGTGCCCCCACGCTTGCGGCCCCATTGGCCAATTCGGCCGCTGCGCTGCCCCCCGAGGCAGACTGCAGTTGCGCGGCCTTGGGCGGCCCGGCGGCGCTCATGGATTCTCCTTCGTGTGGAGCAGCATCATCGCGCGCTCGAACTCGCCGGCGGCGATTGCCGGCCACGCGTCGAGCCCCTTGTCGACTGCCGCATGGATCGCGGTTCGTTCTTCCGGCAACGGGGGGCGCAGAACGTAATCGACGACGTCCTGCTGCGGAATCGCTGAGTCGCGCGGGTGTCCGATTCCGATTCGCACCCGCCAGAACTCCGCCGTTCCGAGCTGCGCGTCGATGTCGCGCAGGCCGTTGTGGCCGGCGAGCCCGCCGCCGAATTTGAGCTTGATCTCGCCCGGCTTCAAATCGAGCTCGTCGTGGACGATCAGCGTTTCCTCGATCGCGATCCCGAAAAAGCGCATGAGCGCGGCAACCGAGCGTCCCGAGAGATTCATGTACGTCGACGGTTTCAGCAAGCGCAGATCGCCGGCGCGCGCCACCTGCCCGTGAAACTTCCCTTCGCTTACGAACGCGCAGGAAAGTCGCTCGGCGAGCGCATCGGCGAACCAGAATCCCGCGTTATGTCGGGTGGCGTCATGCTCGCGGCCCGGATTTCCCAGGCCGACCAAGAGACGGATCGGTGCATCCATGATGGTTTGCGCGGCAAGCCGTTGCGCGATCGAACGACACAGCAAAAAGGCCCGCCGTGATGCACGCGGCGGGCCTCCGTGCCGATTCGACGCGAAGGCTTATTTCTTCTTTTCTTCCTTGGCCGGTTCCTTCTTTTCGGCGCCCCGTTCGGCGCCCTTCTCGGCGGGCTTGGCTTCGGCCGCGGCGCCCTCCGGTGTGGCGGCGGCAGCAACAGCGGCCTCCTCGCCCGGAACCGCTTCGACGACCTCCTCGACGTGCGCCTTCGGCACCACGGCGGCCGCGACGACCGGGTCGGTCTTGCCGTGCGTGACGACCGTCACTCCCGGCGGGAGCGTCAGCGCCGACACGTGAATCGAATGCCCGACGTCGAGCGCGATCAGGTCCACCTCGATGAAGCCCGGCAGGTCCTTCGGCAGGCACGCGACATCGAGCTCGTTGGTGACGTGGCTGACGATCGCGCCTGACAGCTTCACCGCCGGCGAGTTTTCGCCGTTGATGAAGTGCAGCGGAACTTTCATGTGAATCTTGCGGTTCTCGTCGATCCGCTGGAAGTCGACATGGAGGATCTCGTTCTTGAACGGGTGCATCTGCACGTCGCGCAGCAGCACCTTGGTCGCGGACCCGTCGAGCTTCATCAGCAGGATCGACGAGTGGAACGCCTCGTTGCGCAACGCATGGAAGAGCGCGTTGTGGTCGAGCTCGATTGGCTGCGGCGCTTCCGTGCCGCCGTAGACGATGCCCGGCGCCTTGCCGGCGCGGCGCATCCGGCGGCTCGCGCCGCGGCCCTCGCTCGTGCGCGGAAACGCGGTGAATTCGATTTGCATGGTGCGACTCCCGATGTCTGCGGCCTCAGAAAAATGGGGGCAGAGCTCCCCAATTCCTTCGTCCGCGATTGGCGACATCCCGCCGCCCGGTTCTCGGGGCTTCGGCGGGGAAAGCTTTGAATTATAACCGGATTCGGATGTCTGCGCCAACCAGCACTGGGACAGCGCCGGACGCCGTCGCTACTCGGTAAAAAGCGAGCTCAGCGACTCCTCGTTCGATACGCGCGTCATCGTCTCGGCAAGCAGCTGCGCGCACGAAAGCTGGCGGATGCGCGTGCACGCACGCCCTTCGTCGGTCAGCGGAATCGTGTCGGTGACGACGATCTCGTCCAGCTCGGAGCTCCCGATTCGCGGCACCGCGCCCCCGGACAGCACCGGATGCGTGCAATAGGCGACGACTTTTTTCGCGCCGTGCTCCTTCAGCGCCGTGGCTGCCTTGCACAGCGTGTTGGCGGTGTCGACGATGTCGTCCATGATTACGCAGGTACGCCCGGCGACGTCGCCGATGATGTTCATCACCTCGGAGACGTTCGCGCGCGGGCGGCGCTTGTCGATGATCGCGAGGTCCGAGTCGAGCCGCTTCGCGATCGCGCGGGCGCGCACGACGCCGCCGACGTCCGGCGACACGACGAGGAGATCGTCGTAGTTCTGCTTCCACAGGTCGCCCAGCAGGATCGGCGTCGCATAGATGTTGTCGACCGGAATGTTGAAGAACCCCTGGATCTGATCGGCATGCAGGTCCATCACCATCGCGCGATCGACGCCGACGGTGGTGAGGAGGTCGGCGACGACCTTGGCCGTGATCGGCACGCGCGCGGAACGCGGGCGGCGGTCCTGCCGCGCATAGCCGAAATACGGGACGCACGCGGTGATGCGCGCCGCCGACGCGCGCTTCAGCGCATCGGTCATCACCAGGATCTCCATCAGGTTGTCGTTGGTCGGCGCGCACGTCGACTGGAGAATGAAGACGTCGCGGCCGCGGACGTTTTCGAGCAACTCGACCATCACCTCGCCGTCGGAGAACTGGCCGACGACGCACCGGCCAAGGCTGATGTTGAGATGCCGGCACACGGCTTCGGCGAGCTTCGGGTTCGCGTTGCCGGTGAAGACTCTCATCCGCTCGAAGGCCATGGCGAACCTGTGCTGTGACTACGGAGCCGGGGCCGGCCGCGCACGCCGCAGCCTGCCCGTCGTTGAGTGGCTGGGGAGGAAGGATTCGAACCTTCGAATGCCGGAATCAAAATCCGGTGCCTTAACCAACTTGGCGACTCCCCAGCGGAGAAAACGTGCGCGCCCGCTTTCGACGGGCGCGGAAGGTGCCGCGCGGAACCTGGCCGACGATCACGCGAACGCCGCGAGCGGATGGCGCGCGAGCGTGCGCGCCATGAAACCCTGCGTTCCTGCCGGTTGCGCCGCCAGTGCGTCGCGCGCCGCCATTTCAGAAATGCACGGTGCGAACACGCACCCGCCCGATCCCGTCATCCGCGCGAGCGGCGAATGCTTGCGTAACGCCGCCAGTGCAATCCCGACCTCGGGAAAACGTGCCGTTGCGACGGGTTGCAGGTCGTTCCAGCCATAACCCTCGGAAAAGACATTCATTTTCGCCGACGGCGTGTTTCGTGTCAATTCGGCGCTCGCGAAGATTTCGGCGGTCGGCACGACGACGGGTGGGACAACGACGGCAACCCACAGCGGCGGCAGCGAAACCGCGCGGCAGTGTTCGCCGACACCGTGCGCGAATGCGGGCTCGCCGAAGACAAAGAAGGGAACATCCGCGCCCAGCGTTTCGCCGATGCGCATCAATTCGGCGCGCGGCAGATTCAAGTGCCAAAGACGGTTGAGCGCGAGCAGCACCGACGCCGCGTCGGAGCTGCCGCCGCCCAGGCCGGCTCCCTGCGGGATCCTCTTCACCACCGCAATGTCGACGCCGTCGCGGCAGCCGGTCGCGTTCCTGAGCGCGTGCGCCGCGCGCACCGCAAGATCGTCATCGATCGCGATGCCCGGGAGATCGGCGGTGCGGCGAACCGCGCCGTCCTCCCGTCGCGCCACGCTGACCGTATCGCCCTGGTCGAGGGCGACGAAGAGCGTCTCGAGCGTGTGCAACCCGTCGGCACGTCGCCCGGTGACGTGCAGGAACAAGTTGAGCTTCGCGGGCGCCGGAACGATCAACCTCTGCATGTCCGGATTGTCGCCCCAAGCGATCGCCTCAGGGGCCCATCGTCCAGCGATCGATCACGATCCGCACTTCGAGATCGGCATACGTGAGCCGCATCCGCGCAGGCTTTTGCGTCGCGTCGTCGCCGTAGCCGTAGACGATTTCCCAGCCGTCCTGGCGCAGCACAGCAGTGCGTCCCCTGGCGTCGGGCTCGATCGAGTAGGGGGTCAACTCGTGCGGCACCCCGCGCACCCACGCGCCGAGTCCGGCGACGGGCAGCGCAAAGCCCAACGCACGCTCGGTCAGTGTCGACCAATCGGAGGCCTCGTCGCGGCGACCGTCGGCCGTCCGCAACTCCACCCGCGCGGTGGCGGTGTTGCCGCTGATTTGTGCAACGTCCTGCCCGAGCGGTGTCGTGACGACGAGGTCATCGCGCGGCAGCGCGTGGGTCCACGTGAAGTTCGCGCTGAAACCCTCGGCGCCGCGGCGCGCCGAGAGCCGGCCCTCGATCGTGAACGGAATGCCGGCATCGAGTGCGGGAACACGCCCCGGCTGTACAGGGGGCACGCTCGCACAGCCGGCGAGGACCAGCACACCCGCGGCGATCGTCGCCGTAATGGCAGGCCGCGCGTGGTTCCGGACGGAAAGGCCGACGTTCACGAACCCGCCGTGCGGCGCACGCGAGAAACGTTACGGCGCGAGACGCTTCACCGTTTCCAGCAGCACCGGATTGTCGGGGGTCGCTTTCAACTGCGACTGCCAGACTTCCTGCGCGCGCACGCGTTCGCCGCGGGCCCAGAGGACCTCGCCCAGGTGCGCGGCGATTTCGGGGTCGCTGCGCTCGGCAAGCGCGCGTCGCAGGTAGGTTTCGGCGTCGTCGTACTTGCCCATCCGGAAATACGCCCAGCCCATGCTGTCCAGAATGAACGGGTCGTCCGGCGCGAGTTTGAGCGCGCGATCGATCAGCGCGAGGCCTTCGCCCGTTCGCTGCGTGCGGTCGACGAGCGTGTAGCCCAGCGCATTCAATGCCTGCGCATTGTCGGGGCTCACGGCGATCAGCCGCGTGAGGTGCGCTTCCGCGGCATCGAGCTTGTCGAGCTTCTCTGCCACCATCGCGGAATCGTAGAGAAGGTCCGGCTGGTCCGGATGTTCTTCGAGCGCCTTGGCGAGTACGGCATAAGCGCCGGCATTGTCGCCGGCGTCGCGCAGCAGTTGCGCCTCGGCCTGGCGCACCTGCACGCGCTGCTCGATCGTGACTGCGGGAAGGTCCGCCAGAAATCGCCGCGCTTCCTCCTGCTTTCCCTGTTTTGCGAGCATCGTCGCGGCACGGAGCTTCGCCGGCCATGCGCGCTCGCCCTCCGGCACCGCGAGATAGCGTTCGTAGGCAAGCGCGTAGCGGCCCGTCTCGTCGGCGATCTGCGCAAGATAGAGCTCGACGCCGCCGTTCTCGTCGTAATCCGCGCGTTGCAGGTCTTCGAACAGCGACTCCGCCACCGCCCAGTCCTTCATCTGCACGGCGAGCGCCGCGACGGCGAACTGATAATCGCGATTGGTTTTGTCGGCTTCCCAGAACTGCTCGAAAATCGCACGCGCCTCGGCGTAGCGCTTCTGCTCGACGTAGATCTGCGCCAGCGCGCCGGCCGCCGCCCGCGATTCGGGCTGCGCCTTCAGGTACGACTGCAGGTAGCCGATGGCCTCGGCAGGCGAACGCTTGGCGAGGATTTCCGCCTTGAGCATCGCCGCGCGCTCCCATCCGGGCTTCAGCGCGAGCGCGCGGTCGACTGCCTGCGCGGCGGCGGCCGCCGTGGCGATGTCCTTCAAACCGGTGTTGAGCGCGGCAAGCGCGACGGCGAATTGCGCTTCGGCGAGATTCGGATACGGCTGGGCGACGGCTTCGACGAGCTTGAAGGTCGCCATCTTGTCGGGCTCGTTCGCGAGCAGGCGATTCAACTGCAGGAACGCTTCGCCGAGTGCGGGACCGGAATGGGCGGCATCGGCGAGCACTCGCTCGAGCTCGGCCTTGAGGTCGCTCCCGACGCCGGGAGCGTCGAACCCCTTACCCGCGGCGCTGCCCGACAACGCGGCAATCAACTGCTTCGGCCGCTCCGCCGAGGGATCGAGCTCGCTCCACAATCGCGCCGCCTGAACGGTGAGCGTTTTGGCGCGCGCCGCGACGCCGACCTCGGCCGCGCGGCGGGCGAGCGTCACGTCACGCGTCTCCCGCGCGGCCTCCAGGTAGGCGCGCGCAGCGAGGGCCGGTTCTCCCCGCTGCATGGCGATGTCGGCGATCAGCAGCCGATACATCAACTCCGCAGTCAGTCCGCCGGGACCGGTGACCTGTGACGGTTCCGGCGCGGCGCGGGGCGGCGGAGGCTCGTCGGCCGCAGGATCGGTCTGGGCGCCTGCGGTCAGCGGCGCGAAGATAAGGGCTGCCGCTGCGGCGAAAGCGAGAAGCGAAGGACGAAATTGGGCCAAAGTAGACATCCAGCGTTAAGACGGGCCGGCGCCCGACGCGCCCGCGATGCGGGCAGAACGCCGGGAGGCGTAGCAATCTTAGGTTATATTTGGCAGCGCAACAAATTGCGAACCGCGGACATCGCCCCCGGCTCGCCCCGAGCCCCTTTTTTCGGTAGCCGATGCCGGAACTCCCCGAAGTCGAAACCACGCGCCGCGGAATCGCGCCGCACGTCGTCGGACAGCAGGTCGCCGCGATGCACGTGTACGACCGGCGTTTGCGCTGGCCGGTTCCCCGATCGCTGCAAAAGAAGATCGTCGGCCGCACCGTCGATGCGCTCGAACGGCGCAGCAAGTACCTGCTGTTCCGCCTCGGTGCAGACACGCTGCTCGTGCATTTCGGCATGACGGGCAGCCTGCGTCTCTACTCGCGCGCGCCGCCGCGTGAAGCACACGATCACGCCGACATCGTGCTCGCATCGGGGACCACGCTGCGCTATCACGATCCGCGTCGCTTCGGCGCGATCCTCTGGGTGCCGCCACCCAGCGCAGCGCACCCGCTGCTCGCGGCGCTGGGTCGGGAGCCCTTCGACACCGCGTGCGATGCCCGATATCTCTGGGCGGCGACGCGGCGGCGGAGCGCGGCGATCAAGCTCGCGCTGATGGACAACCATCTCATCGTCGGCGTCGGCAACATCTATGCGAACGAATCGCTGTTTCGCGCGGGAATCCGCCCCACGATTCCGGCGGGCCGAATCTCGCAGCGTCGCTTCGAGCATCTGCTGACCGCGGTCCGCGCGACGCTGACCGACGCGATCGCCAAGGGCGGGTCGACGCTGCGCGACTACGTCGATGCGCGTGGCGAGCCGGGCTATTTCCAGGTCGATTATTTCGTCTACGGGCGCGAGGGGCTGCCCTGCCGTGTCTGCCGCAGTGCAATAAAGTCGATCCGGCTCGGCGGCCGGGCGACGTGTTACTGCCCGCGATGCCAGCGCTGAGGCGCCCTTCGTCTTATCGCGCCCCTGCCGCTCGCCCGGTCGGCACAGGAAATGCTTATTTCCCCGTGTTAGATTCCGGCGCCCCGCATTTCCCCGAATTCGACCCGCCAGGCAAACGATGACCCGTTACGACGGCATGGCCCAATCCCGCGAGCTCGCCGCGCGCTTCGAGGCCTACAGCGACTGGCGCCGCCGGCTCTCCTCCGGGATTTCCGGGCTGCACGAATGGCTCGCCGAGCAGGAGCTCGCCGACGCCCAGATCGACCTCAAAGTCCAGCAGCTTCTCGAGCGGCTGCACCAGGACAAGCTCGTCGTCGCGTTCGTCGCCGAGTTCTCGCGCGGCAAGTCCGAGCTCATCAATGCGATCTTCTTCGCCGACTTCGGGCAACGGCTGCTCCCCTCATCGGCAGGCCGCACGACGATGTGTCCGACCGAGCTCCTCTACGACACGACGCGCGCACCGTCGATCCGGCTGCTGCCGATCGAGACGCGGGCGAAGGACACGACGGTTGCCGAGTTCAAGAACTACGCCGACGAGTGGGTGACGATCCCGCTCGATCTCTCGTCGGCCGACCGGATGAGCGAAGCGCTGTCTCGCGTCTCGCAGATGAAGCGCGTGCCGGTGGCGCTCGCGCGGAAATACGGCCTGTACGAAGACGAGGACTTCCTCGCGGCGCTCGAGGCGGAAGGCGAAGGCGCGGTCGACATTCCGTGCTGGCGGCATGCGGTGATCAACTTCCCGCACCCGCTGCTGCAGCAGGGGCTCGTGATCCTCGACACGCCGGGGCTGAATGCGATCGGTACCGAGCCCGAGCTCACGCTGAACCTCCTTCCCAATGCCCATGCGGTGCTGTTCATCCTCGCCGCCGACGCCGGCGTCACGAAGACGGATCTCGAGGTGTGGAACAAGCACCTGGCCGGCGAGGACGCCGCGACGCGCGCCGGCCGCATCGTCATCCTGAACAAGATCGACGGCCTCTGGGACGAGCTCAGGTCCGAGGCGGACGTCGATGCCGAGATCGACCGCCAGGTCAGGTCCTCGGCGCAGCTTCTCGCGATCCCGCCGGCGCAGGTGTTCGCGGTGACCGCGCAAAAGGCGCTCCTCGCCAAGGTCAACGGCGACGATGCGCTGCTCGCGAAAAGCCGCCTGCCGGTGCTCGAGGACGCGCTGTCGCGCAAACTGATTCCCGCCAAGCGCGATATCGTCGGCGCGGCGACGACTTCCGAAGTCAAGGCGCTCGCCGCGGGCGTGCGTGCGCTGCTGGGCGCACGGCAGAACGGGATCGCCGAGCAGCTCTCGGAGCTCCGCGCGCTGCGCGGCAAGAACCAGGACGTCGTCGAGCACATGATGGAGCGCGTGCGCCAGGAGAAGGAGCTGTTCGAACGCGGACTGCAGCGCTTCACCGCGCTGCGCACCGTGTTCGCGCAGCAAACGAACCGCCTGTTCGACGTCATCGGCCTCGATGCGCTGCGGACCAACGCCGGCCGCACGCGCCGGCATATCGAGGGGAGCCCGTTCACCAAGGGCGTGCGCACGGCGATGAACGACTTTTTCGCGACGATCCGGCGCGACTTCGAGGATGCGGCGCGCCGCTCGGCCGAGATCCACGACATGATGCAGGCGATGTATACGCGCTTCGCCAAGGAGCAAGGACTCGAGCGCTATGCGCCGCCGCCGTTCTCGATGATGAAATACCAGAAGGAGATCGACCGGCTCGAGCGTGCGTACAACCAGCACTTCAACACGCTGTGGAACATGGTAAGCAAGGCGAAGTTCGCGCTGATGAAGCGCTTCTTCGAGACCATCGCCTCGCGCGTCAAGCATGTCTACGACATCGCGAACCGCGACCTCGACAGCTGGCTCCGCGCCGTGATGTCGCCGCTCGAGACGCAGGTGAAGGAGCATCACCTGCAGCTGCGCCGTCGCCTGGACAGCATCAAGCGCATCCACCGGGCGAGCGGCGAGCTGGAAGAGCGCGTCGCCGAGCTCGTCGCCCAGGACGAGGCGCTCGCCGCGCAGGTGCGCGCGCTCGCGCGCGAAATCGCCGCCATCGAGGCGATCGTCCTCAATCCGGACGTCGTGCCGCTGGCGGCGAACGCGTAGCGCTGCGCACTCCCGATGCGCGGTTGGCGTCCCGGGTAACCCTACGAGGTCCCCGTCTTCGCCACCATCAGCGCTTCGTACTTCCGGCGCAATTCGTCCTTCGTCTCGACGTGGTCCGGGTCGACCGGAATGCAGTCGACCGGGCAGACTTCGACGCACTGCGGCGTGTCGAAATGCCCGACGCACTCGGTGCATTTGTTCGGATCGATGACGTAGATCTCCGGTCCCTGCGCGATCGCGCCGTTCGGACATTCGGGCTCGCAGACGTCGCAGTTGATGCATTCGTCGGTGATGATGAGCGCCATGGCGGAAGCTGATTACGCGTGCTGGTTGCCGTCGAACGGTCGTTTCTGTCGCGACAATTCCGCTGCGAACGGCGGGCGGGCCCGAACTACCTTCGGGCGGCGGCCACCTTGGCGGTGAGCTGCGCGAGCACGACCGGATGAACGAACTGGGACGCGTCACCACCGAATCGCGCGATCTCGCGGACGATCGTCGCCGAGACGAACATGTACTCCTCCGAAGGCGTGAGGAACAGCGTTTCGACCTCGGGGTAGAGGTTCCGGTTCATTCCCGCCATCTGGAATTCGTACTCGAAGTCGGAGGCGGCGCGCAGGCCCCGCAGGATGACGCGCGCGTCCTTCGCGTGGACGAAATCCATCAGCAGCGACGAGAACGAATCGACTTCGACATTGGCGAAGGGCGCGAGCACCGCGCGCGCCATGTCCACCCGCTCCGCGGTCGTAAAGAACGGTCCCTTGGCCTCGCTGTCGGCGATGGCGACGATGACCCGGTCGAAGAGTCGCGCCGCGCGCCTGACGATATCCTCGTGCCCACGCGTCAGCGGGTCGAACGTGCCAGGGTAGACGACCTTGAGCATGGAGGCGCGGGAATCGAGGTGAGGACGGACACTAGCGCGCGTCATCCGCGCGGGCGAAAAGATGATAATGCACTTGGCCTGCCCTGTCGCCGCGCCAGGCGACGAGTCCGGCGGGAGGAGCGAGCGTCCTCCCGGCTTCGGCGTAGAGAAGACCGTCATTCGCCAGGCGGTCCGCGCAAGCAGCAAGCAGCCACGCCCACGGATCCTCGCGAAAAGGCGGGTCGACAAAGATCACGTCGAACATTCGCGTTTCCGCGGCGAGAAATCGGCGCGCGTCGGCGATGTGCGCCTCGAGCGCCGTTGTCCCGAGCACGCTCGCGGTTGACTGGAGCGACGCGATCAGCGCCGGGCTCCTGTCCACCGCCACCGCGAGCGCCGCCCCGCGCGACAGCGCTTCGAGGGCGAGCGCGCCGGTCCCGGCATAAAGGTCGAGACAACGTTTGCCGGTCAGGTCCTGGCCGAGCCAGTTGAATAGCGTTTCACGGACGCGGTCGGGCGTCGGCCGCAATCCTTCGACGCCCGGAAAGGCGATCCGGCGTCCGCGCCAGGCGCCACCGATGATACGGACGCGATTCGCGTGCCGCGGGGACAAGGGATCGTCGCGAAAGCCGTGATGAGAGCCGCGTCGCGCACACGCGGGACGCTTCAAGAGAGGCGCGTAAAATTATACGTTGCGTCCGCGCCGCGAATTTCTCGCGCCCCTCCCCCGCCGATGTTCGACCTGTTCAAACGCACGCCCGACGCCGCCTCGGAAAAGAAACCTTGGGCGGAGCGACTGCGTGCGGGTCTCGCCCGTTCGCGCGACAAGCTCGCAGGGGCGCTCGCGGCCGCGCTGTCCCGCCGCACGCTGGACGACGAAGCGCAGGAAGAACTCGAGTCGGCGCTCCTCACGGCGGACGTGGGTGTCGCGGCGACCGCGCACCTCTTGGACGACCTGCGGGCGCGGTGGAAACGCTCGGGGGGCGCGGACGATCCCAAGGTCCTCTTGCAAGAGGCGCTGGTCGATTTGCTGAAACCGCTCGAAAAGCCCCTCGTGATCGGCGCGGCCCGGCCATTCATCATCATGCTGACCGGCGTCAACGGCGCGGGCAAGACGACGTCGATTGGCAAGCTCGCGCGACTTCTGCAGGCCGACGGCTTGTCGGTGCTGTTCGCTGCGGGCGATACGTTCCGCGCCGCGGCGCGCGAGCAGCTCGCCGTGTGGGGCGAGCGCAACAACGTCGTGGTGATCGCGCAGGCCGGCGGCGACCCGGCGGCGGTAATGTTCGACGCCATTGCTGCGGCAAAGGCGCGGCGTATCGACGTCGTCCTCGCCGATACCGCGGGGCGGCTGCCCACGCAGCAGAACCTGATGGACGAGATCCGCAAGGTGCAGCGGGTGATTCGCAAGACCGATCCCGCGGCGCCGCACGAAACGCTGCTCGTCCTCGATGCCAACACGGGCCAGAACGCGCTGTCGCAGGTCCGGGCGTTCGACGAGGCGCTGGGACTGACTGGGCTCATCCTGACCAAGCTCGACGGCACCGCCAAGGGCGGCGCGGTCGCCGCCATTGCGAAAGAGCATCCGGTCCCGCTCCGCTTCATCGGCGTGGGCGAAGGGGTCGAGGACCTGAAGCCATTCGTCGCCGCCGACTTTGTCGAGGCGCTGGTCGGGTGACCGATCGCGGCGCGGCACGCGTTCACGACCAGGAAGTCAGCGCACACTCTCGCCCTTGACGCTTCCCTGCAGCCGCCGCGGTTGCCCGCCCGTGTATCGCAACTCCGTTCGCGCCGGTGCGTCCAATGAAAGCCCGAGGAAGGGCAATCCGCATACCCTACTAAATCACTCGGGAACTTCCTCCCGGCTTAGCACTCTCATGTTACGAGTGCTAAGATTGCACCCGGGGGGACGGTTCAAGGCATCGGACCGGCCGCCGTGACCAAGGAGATCCAAGAATGAGCGGTACTGCGTTGGCTTTTCCGACCCCGGCGTCGCTGGGGAGCCTGGATCATTACATCCAGGCGGTGAATCGCTTTCCGCTGCTGACGGCCGAGCAGGAGACCGAGCTCGGCCGCAGGCTCCAGCGCGACGACGACCTCGACGCGGCGCGGCAGCTCGTGCTGTCGCACCTGCGGCTCGTCGTCGCGGTGAGTCGTAATTACCTTGGCTACGGCCTGCCGCAGGCCGACCTGATCCAGGAGGGGAATGTCGGATTGATGAAGGCGGTCCGCCGCTTCGATCCGGAACGCGGCGTGCGTCTCGTGTCCTTTGCGTTGCACTGGATCCGGGCGGAGATTCACGACTACATCCTGCGCAACTGGCGCCTGGTCAAGGTCGCGACGACGAAGGCGCAGCGGAAGCTCTTCTTCAACCTCCGGAGCATGAAAAAGACCGGCGCCACGCTGTCGCCGGCCGACGCGAAGGCGATCGCGCGCGATCTGGGTGTCAAGCCCGAGGAAGTCGTCGAGATGGAAACCCGGCTCTCCGGACGCGACATCGCGCTCGACCCGCAGCCGGACGAGGAGGGCAATGCCGTTTCGCCGATCGCGTATCTCACCGACGCGGAGGATGAGCCAGCGCAGATCCTCGAGCGTGCGCAGACGGCCCGCAATCGCAAGACCGGTTTGACCCGGGCGCTTGCCAAGCTCGATGCGCGGAGCCGGCGCATCATCGAGGCCCGCTGGCTGCGCGAGGAAGATCCCGCAACCTTGCAGGATCTCGCCGACGAGTATGGCATTTCCGCCGAGCGCATCCGGCAGATCGAAAGCAAGGCGCTGAAATCGATGCGGACGCAGATGAACGGGCTCTGACGCCCAACGGTCTGCTTCAGAAACGCCGGCACGCGCAGCGCGCGCCGGCGTTTTTTTATTGGGCGGCGCGAGCGGCGAGCAGGGGCCCCGCGCCGCGGGCAGGGGGATGCGAGCAGGCGCGAGTCGGCGCATGAGGCCGACAACAAAGGCTGTTGCGAGGCGATGCGGAGGCCGAGGCGGTCAGGCGCCGCCGCTGCCATTCCCGCTCGCGTCGTCGCCGCGGCGCGCGAAACGGATATTCAATTGCTTGAGCTTGCGATACAGGTGCGTACGCTCGAGCCCGGCCTTGTCGGCCACGCGGCTCATGTTGCTCTGCTCGCGACCCAGGAGCTGCTCGAAATAGATGCGCTCGAACGCCTCGCGCGCTTCGCGCAGCGGCAGATCGAAAAAGCGCGCGGTGATCTCCGGCGCCACCGCCTGATTGGCCGCCGCTGCATCGCCAAGGAGCCGCTTCACGTGGTCGGGGGTGATGTCGCCGGCGCCGGCGTTGAGCGCGAGATTGGCCACGACATTCTGCAGATGGTCGACGTTGCCCGGCCAGTACGCGTTCGACAGCGCACCGATCGCCGCGGGCGGAAGCGCGGCGGCCGTCCGCGTCATTCCGCGCTCGGCATCCTTCTGCGCTGCCGTGATATCGCGCCAGTAGCGATCGACGAGCATCGGGATGTCCTCGCGCCGCGCGCGGAGCGGCGGCAGGAGCACGGCGCCGATCGACAGCGCGGCTAAGAGCGCCGGATCGAACTTGCCTTCGGCGGCTAAATTGCCGAGCGGCTCAGCGCTCGTGCACACGAGCGTGACGCTCGCCCGCTCGAGCTTGGGGAGCAGGAACGCGAGCCCTTTCTGCTCGGACTTCGTGTATTGCCCGATTTCCGCGCAGTAGAGCGTGCCGTCGCGCGCTTCGTCGAGCACGGCGAGCGGGTTAGCGGCGAGCCGCGAGCCGGTGGCGAGCGCAATCCACGCCGCACCCGGCACTTGCAGTGCGCGCGCCGCAATGTCGTGTCCGGTGCCCGCTTCGCCCAGCACCAGGACCGGTTTTCTCGCAGCGAGAAGTTGCTCGATCGCCCGCTCGGCATCGCGGATCGCGGGGCTCGTCCCGAGCGAGGCGAGCGACACGCGCCGCGGCTCCTTCGCGAGCGCCGTCTTCAGCGCCCGCGCAACGGTACCGAGGAGCTTCTGGAGTCCGACCGGCTTTTCCAGGAAATCGAAGGCGCCGATCTTCGTCGCCTCGACCGCCGTCTCGATCGTCCCGTGCCCGGACATCATCACGACCGGCATCGTGAGCTGGCCCGACGCCGCCCACTCGCGCAGCAGCGTCACGCCGTCGGTATCGGGCATCCAGATGTCGAGCAGCACCAGCGCCGGCTGCTGTTTCGACCGATACGTGCGCGCTTCGGTGGCGTTCTCGGCGAGACACACTCGGTACCCCTCGTCCTGCAGGATCTCGGAGAGAAGCTCGCGGATGCCGACTTCATCATCGACGATCAGGATTTCGTTTGCGGGAGTCATCGCGCGCCTATCCTACGCGAACGCGGCGTCGCGCGGAAAAATGAGCGTGACCAGCGCCCCATGCGGCGGCCGGTTGGCGAGCTCGACGCGGCCGCGGTGCTCGTCGACGATCTTGCGCACGATTGCAAGGCCGAGCCCGGTGCCTTTCGTCTTGGTCGTGACGTACGGCTCGAATGCCCGCCGCAGCAGATCGTCGTCGAATCCCGCCCCGGCATCGCCGAATGAAAGCGTGACTTGATCGCCGCGGGCGCAGAGCACGATCTCGTAGCGAGGCTCCGCCGTATCGACCTGAGCGTCGATCGCGTTCTGCAGAAGATTATGGAATACCTGACGCAAGCGTGTGGGCTCGCCCTGGATCACGATCGGCTCGGGGGGAAGTGACAACGAGACGTGCGGGCGCAGATTGTCGTACAACGCGAGCACCTCCTGCAAGAGCGCGCCGGCGTCGACGGGCTGCATCGTCCCGGGGCGCGCCTGTCGTGCATAGACCGCGAAATCGTCGACCATGTGCTTCATCGCCGTCACTTGCGCGATGATCGTCTGCGCGCCGCGGTTCAGCGTTTCCAGGTCGGCGCCGTCGAGCTTCGGTGCGAGCTTCACCGCGAGCCGCTCGGCGGAGAGCTGAATCGGCGTCAACGGGTTCTTGACCTCGTGGGCGAGCCTTCGCGCGACCTCGCCCCATGCCGCGTCGCGCTGCGCCTGCACAAGATTGGTCACGTCGTCGAACACCACAACGTAACCGGCAACCGGCGTCACGGGCAACCGCGAGCCGCGCATCAGGAGCACGCGCGTCAGGTTCGCGACCGCGAGCTCCGCCTGTTTCTGCCACTGCCCGTCGCGGCTGCCGCGAAACCCTTCGGCGACGAGCGCGGCGAACGGCGAAAGCGCGGGCATCTTTCTGCCCCAGTCGTCGAGCGTCATTCCGGTCAACTCGGCCAGCGGTTGCTGCAGGATCACCGCTGCGCTCGCGTTGGCGGTCCGCAACCGGTAGCGGTCGTCGAACGCGAGCACGCCGGCGGACAGGTTGCCCAGGATGCTCTCGAGGTAGGCCCGCGTCGTCTCCGTGGCGCGGCGCGACTCCTCGGTCTTTTGCTGCGCTTCGGCGAGTTGCGCCGTCATCGTGTTGAACGATTCGGTGAGCACGCCCAGCTCGTCGCGCGAGGTCACCGGCTGCCGGCGCGTGAAGTCGCCCTGCGCAACCGCGCGCGTGCCTTCGGCGAGAAGCCCGAGCGGCGCCGCGAAGCGCTCGGAGAGCACCACGGCGAGACCCAGCGCCAGCGTCAGCGCGAGCAGCAGCGTCAACGTGAGCGTCACCGCGTAGAGGCGCTTCAACGACTGCCGGGTGAAGGAAATTTCCTGGTAGTCGCGCGAGCCTGCCTGCACTTTTTCCACTTCCTGCGCGAGCGTTTTCGGCACCGGCTCCAGCACCTGCAGCACCTTGAACGGCTCGAGCCGGTCGTCGCTGTTGACGGCGGTCACTACGCGCAGCACGAGCCCGCCGTCGCCGGTCTGCTCGATGGCCGCGGTCGGCTGTTGCAGCCGCGCCCGGCGCAACGCCTGCGCCGGAGGGGGCTCCGGCGGCGCGCGCGAGCCGCCCACCCCCGCGACGGCGAGCACGCCGCCCGATGCCGAATACAGCGCGGCTTCGTAGACGCCCGCCTGCTCGGCGGCACGATTGAGGCGCATCGATACGCTGCCCGGTCCCGCCTCGGACAGCGTGAGCGCGATCTGGCCGGCCTTGTTGGTCGTGTCCTTCAGCAGGTAGTCGAGCGCGCTCCGCCCGAGGTTCAGGCCGCCTTCGAGCGCGCCATCGACGCGCACGTCGAACCAGCTCTCGATGCTCTTGCCCAGGAATTGCACCGAGACCGCGTAGACGACGGCGCCGGGGAGAACGGCCACGAGCGCAAACAGCAGCACGAGGCGGACGGCAAGGCGCGAGCCGAACACGCCCGCCTTCAGGTTGCGCGACAGCCGCCACAACTGCACGCCGACCAGCAGCATCAGCAGCACGACCAATGCCCCGTTCAACACGAGCAGCAGGTCGTAGCGACGCGCGAAGAGGTCGGTATTCGCCGACGCGGTCGCGAGCAGGAAGAGCGAGATCGCCGCCAGGCATGCGAAGACGAGCAGGAGCCAGCGGATGCCGCGCGACGGAATCAATCCGCTCATGGCGTATAGCTCCACCGGTACCATTCCGACTGCAGCGTCCACTCGCGTGAGGCGAGCGCACTCACCTGGAAGGGCTTGGGCAGCTGGTTGACGTCGAGACGCAGGCGCACAAAGGCTTCGTAGCGCACACCCTTCACGAGCTGGTCTCGCCGCGCGACCTCGCGCGACGTGACCCGGGACAGGAACCGCTCGAGCTCGTCCACCGAATCGAACGTCTGGCCCAGCAGGCCGCTCGACGCGCGGTATTGACGCGTCAGCGCGTTGTAGGACACGCGATACTGCGTGGTCGCCGTCAACACCTTTTCGTCGAACCAGTACGAGCGCGGGCGAAGGATTTCGAACTCGAGCAGGAAGTAGAGCGGCACGCCCTTTTGCAGCGCCTCGTCGAGCGTCGCGTTGAGCGTGAAGTCGAACTCGGCGTTGAGGTAGTACCCGTCTTCCTCGGCGCGCAGCTCCGCGCTCTTGACCTCGATCGCATCGGCGCGCGCGGCGATGGGGGCGAGCAAGGCCGACACTGCCAGCAACGCTGCCCCGATCAGCGCCGCACGGCGGCCGCTGCTGCGCGGGCGGGTCATCACGGGCGGAGGGAGGCAAAAGGAACATGCGGCCGGGAAGGCTCGAGGAGCAAAGCGGCGGGACGGACGTCGGGTTTGGAATCCGGTCGCGACCCTTTGCGAAGGCGGCGCCCTTGGACCGCCACGCGCGCGCTCACTGGATACCTCCGCGCTACGCGCCCCGGTATTCGCCGATGTGCGGCCCTGCGGGCTCATGTCTTGCGCAGGAGCGCGTAGAAAAATCCGTCCTGATTGTGGCTCGCGCCGGGGAGCGAAGGCAAGAGTTGCCCGCCACGATGCGCGATGTCCGGCGCGAAGGTGAGGGTTTCGCGCAACGCGTCGGCGTGCTTCGCGAGGAACGCCGTGACCTGATGGTCGTTTTCTTCGCTGAAGACCGAGCACGTCGCGTAGAGCATGGCGCCACCACGCGCGAGGCATGGCCAGAGCGCATCGGTGAGCCGCGCCTGAACGCGCCCGAATCCGCCGATATCCGACTCGCGGCGCAGCCACTTGCCATCCGGATGTCGGCGCGCTACGCCCGACGCCGTGCAGGGAACGTCGGCGAGAATGCGGTCGAAGGGCCGACCATCCCACCACGTCGCGGGCGCACCGGCATCGCCGCAGACGATTCGCGCGCGCGCCACGCCAGACGATAGTCGGTCGAGGTTTTCGCGCAGGCGCGCAACGCGCGAAGCGTCCGCGTCGAGCGCGACCAAATCGACGTCGGCGAGCTCGGCGACGTGCGTCGTCTTGCCGCCGGGCGCCGCGCAGGCATCGAGCACGCGCATGCCGTCCTCGATTGCGAGCAGCGGGGCCGCGAGTTGCGCCCCGAGATCCTGGACCGAGAACGCTCCCTCGCCGTAGCCGGGAAGCAGGGTGACCGGACGCGGCGGATCGACGAGGATGCCCGCCTCGCCGGCGGCGCTGGCGCTGACGCCCGCGGCAGCGAGCTCGGCGATCAGGTTGGCGCGCGTCGTGATCCGTCGATTGACGCGCAACGCGAGCGGTGGCCGCACGTTGCCCGCCTCGAGAATCGTCGTCCAGTCGTCGGGATATTCGCGCAGGACCCGGTCGATCCACCACTGCGGATACGACCAGCGCGCGACCGGATCGGCGCGAACGGCGGCGAGTATCGCGTCACGATCGCGCAAATAGCGGCGCAGCAGCGCATTGACCAGCGATTTCACCGCCGGCCGCACGAGCGCCGCGGCGGCATCGACCGCGTGATCGACCACGGCGAACGGCGGCGCGCGCGTGTGATCGAGCTGGTAGAGCGCGACGGCGACGAGACACCGGAGCACCGGATCTGCTAACGGCTTTGCCGCGAGCCTTCGAACGATCGCTTCGAGCGTTCCCCAGTGGCGCAACGTGCCGTAGGCGAGCTCCTGCGTGAGCGCGCGGCGGCGGCCGACGGCAGGGTCTGCGGACGGCGCGACCGCGGCGAGCGCCGCGCGGAGCGTGGCGCCGCCCAGCACGCGGTGCACGGCGAGCGCGGCTTGGCGCTGGGCTTCCTGCACGCGCTTCGAATGCGGGCGTCAGCCCGCCGCTAGGGCGCGCTTTCGCGCGACGCGCTCTGCGGCCGGCGCCGCGAGGCCGCCCGCGATGAACGGGTTGACGATCATCATCTGCACTTCGGGCCACTGCCGATCACGGCTATTGCAAGGGCGTCCTGAAGAGGGTCGCGCCCACGCCGAAATCAACCGTTCGTCTCCATGTTGGCGCGGCCCGGGGGCGCCATCGCGTTGGCGCCCAGTCGGGTCCCCGGAGCGATTCTGCGTCCGGCGACGAACGCCGCCGCGCTCATTCGCCGGCCGCCCGCGGGCTGCACTTCGTCGACTTGCAACACGCCGGCGCCGCACGCGACCCGCATTCCCTTCGAATCTGCCGCCACTACGGTCCCCGGCGGCGCCGCCAGCGCCGGACGCGCCGAAGGCGCCGCCTTCCACACCTTCACCGCTTCGCCGGCGAGCGCCGTGGCGGCCCCGGGGACCGGATCGAAGGCCCGTACCTGCCGATCGATCGCTTCGGCAGTTGCCCGCCAGTCGATCGCCGCCTCGGCCCTGTCGATCTTGGGGGCGTAGCAAGCGCCCGCATCCGGCTGCGGCACCGAGGCGAGCGCGCCTCCGGCATCGAGGCTTCGCAGCGCGGCCACGATCGCCTTGGCGCCGGCGGATGCGAGCTTCGCGCCGAGTGTCGCGGCCGTCTCGCGCGGCGCAATCGGCACGCGGACCACATCGACGATCGGCCCCGTGTCGAGCCCGGCGTCCATTTGCATGATCGTGACGCCGGTCTCGGCGTCGCCCGCAAGGAGCGCACGCTCGATCGGCGCGGCGCCACGCCAGCGCGGCAGAATCGACGCGTGGACGTTGACGCAGCCGTGACGCGGCCAGCCAAGCATCGCCGGCGGCAGGATCATCCCGTACGCCGCGACCACCAGGACGTCGAGCGGCAGCGCGAGGACGTCCGCGCGGTCGGAGTCGGTCTTGAGCGAAGCCGGTTGCAGCACGGCGAGCTGACGTTCCAGAGCAAGCGCCTTGACCGGCGAAGGTTCGAGCTTCCAGCCCCGTCCCTTCGGCCGGTCGGGCCGCGTCAGGACCAGCGAAACCGCGAAGCCGGCGTCGACGAGCGCGGCGAGCACCGTCGCTGCAAACGCCGGCGTTCCGGCAAAGCCGACACGCATGGGTCGGTCAGCCCGCGAGCCGCTGCTTCTTGCGCGCCCGCGCGGCGAGCCGCGCCCGCTTCAATGGCGAAAGGTGGTCGACGAACACCTTGCCGATCAGATGGTCCATCTCATGCTGGATGCACACGGCAAGCATGGCGTCGGCGTCCTCCTCGAACGGACGGCCGTGCTCGTCCTGCGCGCGCACGCGGATCGCCGCGGCACGCGTCACCTTGTCGTAGTAGCCCGGGACGGACAGGCACCCTTCCTCATGCTCGGCCTCGCCGGAGGCGGAGAGGATTTCGGGGTTGATGAAGACGCGAAGCTCGTCGCGGGCCTCCGAGAGATCCATCACGATCACGCGCTTGTGGACGTCCACCTGGGTCGCCGCCAAGCCGATCCCGGGCGCCGCATACATCGTCTCGGCCATGTCGTGCACAAGCTTCTGGATCTCGGGCGTGACCGCGGCCACCGGCGACGCGATCTTGCGCAGCCGCGGATCGGGATATTCGAGGATGGTCAGCAGTGCCATTTACACGTAGAAGACCCTGGGTATACCGTCCCGCCCTGCCCTGTCGGCGAATTGGTACTCCGGCTCGCCGCCGGTCGGGCGTTTGCGACGCCCGACTTGCAAAATGCAGACTCGGGATGCAGAATCTGCTCCAAGCCCTTATTTTGCGGCGGTTTAGGACGTTAGCAAGCCCCGTCTTCACCGGAAGAGGCTTTATGCGTCAGAAGTTTAGCATACCGAAGTGGGTGCTCGCGGCGATGGCCGTGATGCTTGGTCTCGCGGTAGGCATCGCCCGCGCCGAAGAGCTGCGGCTCAACGACCGGGCCACCGACCGCTACACGGTCCAGAAGGGCGACACGCTCTGGGGGATCGCCGGCAAGTTCCTGAAGGAGCCCTGGCGCTGGCCCGAAGTCTGGCGGCTCAACAAGGATCAGATCAAGAATCCGCACTGGATCTACCCGGGCGACGTCATCGTGCTCGACAAGTCGGACGGCCAATGGCGCCTTTCGGTCGCGACGCCCGTGACGAAGCTCTCGCCGACGGTTCGCGTGACCCCGCTCGGCGTAGAGCCCATTCCGTCGATACCGCCGGGCGACATCGAGCCGTATCTGTCGTGGCCGCTCGTCACCGGCCCTGACGGTCTCCAGGATGCCGCCGAGATCGTCGCCGGCCGCGATCAGGCGCGCGTCATCCGCGGCGAGGGCGACATCATCTACGTAAGCGGAATCGATCCCAAGGCCGGCACGCTGTGGCGGCTGTACCGCCCCGGCGCCACGCTCACGTCGCTCGATGGCCTCGACGTGCTCGGTTACGAACAGCTCTTCCTCGGCACCGCCAAGGTCGAACGCTTCGACAACGTGTCGACGCTGCGCATCGTGAACGCGCGCGAGGAGATCCTGGTCGGCGACCGCCTGATTCCATCGCCGCGCGAGCAGCTTCTTTCCTATGCGCCGCATGCACCGGACCGCCCGGTCGACGGCCACATCATCGCCCTCGCCCGCGACGCGGCCGAGATCGGGCGCGGCTGGATCGTCACGATCGACAAGGGCGCCGCCGACGGCATCGACGTCGGCACGGTGCTCGCCATCTACAACGCCGTGCCGCCGATCCTTGATCCGCGCCCCTCGAAGGAGCCGGAGCTCGCCGTCATTTTCTCGAGCCCGACCAAATACATCCAGCCGGATCGCTACCTCGACATCCCCGACGAGCGGCTGGGGCTGATGTTCGTGTTCCGGGTCTTCGACCGCGTGTCCTACGCGCTCGTGCTCAACACGACGGACCCCGTCGTCGTCGGCGATTACGCGCGCAAGCCGTAAGCGCGCGCCGCGCGGCCGGCCGAAGCGCCGCAGCGATGAAGGTCGACGCGCGCGCTGAAGCGTGGGCGCGGCTCCAGGTCACGGGCCTCGCGCCGCGACCGCTCTTCGATCTGCTCCGCGCGTTCGGGACCCCGGAAGCCGTGCTGGCGGCGAAGCCCGCGGAGCGCCGCACCGTCGTCGCGGCACCGGCCGCGAGACTGCTCGCGGCGGGCCCCGATCCGCAGCGTCTCGAAACGACGCTCGCCTGGCTCGGGGAGCCGGGCAACGCGCTCGTCGCCTGGGGCGACGACGACTATCCGCACGCGCTCCTCGAAACCGCCGATCCGCCGCCGGTGTTCTATTGCATCGGCCGGCGCGACCTGCTATCGAAGCCGGCGCTCGCGATCGTCGGCAGTCGCAACGCTACGCCGCAGGGAAGCGCCGATGCCGAAGCGTTCGCTGCCGCGCTGTCCGACGCCGGGCTCACCATCGTGAGCGGGCTCGCGCTCGGGATCGACGCGGCCGCGCACCGCGGCGGCCTGCGCGGCGCCGGCAGCAGCATCGCCGTCGTCGGCACCGGCCCGGATCGTGTTTACCCGGCGGCAAATCGCGCGCTCGCGCACGAGCTCGCCCTGCGCGGCTTGATCATTTCCGAATTCACGCCGGGCACGCCGCCACTGCCGCACAACTTTCCGCGGCGCAATCGCGTCGTCAGCGGTCTCGCCCGCGGAATCCTGGTGGTCGAAGCGACGATCTCGTCGGGCTCGCTCATCACCGCGCGCCTCGCAGGCGAGCAGGGTCGCGAGGTCTTCGCGTTGCCGGGGTCGATTCACTCGCCGTTCTCGAAAGGATGTCACAAGCTGTTGCGCGAAGGCGCGAAGCTGGTCGAGACCGCGCAGGATGTGCTCGAGGAGCTCAAATTCGCGCGCGCTTCCCCCGCGCGTGCGGCCGCGAGCGGCGATGTGCACGCGAGCACCGCCGATGACGAGCTGACCGACGACGAGAAGAGCGTGGTCGCGGCGCTGGGCTACGCGCCCGCCAGCGTCGATGCGATTGCTCTGCGCACCGCGCTTCCTGCCGAGACGATCGCGGCGGCGCTGCTCTCGCTCGAGCTCGCCGGTCGCGTCGCGCCGCTTCCGGGCGGACTGTGGCAACGCCTGAGCGAGGCAGGCGAGGCCGAAGGCTGAGCCAAGGCCCGAGACGCCGCGATTGACAGCCATTGCCTCGCGTACGCGCGCGCATGCGCGAGCGCGCGTGCCTGCGCGTGGCCGCCTGCGCCTGCGCGCGCGTTGAAAGCGGCCCCGCACAACGATTTCTTGCTCCGGCCGCTCGGACTTCGGTACTATCTGCCGCTCTTCGCGCCACGTTCCTGATGTCCAAGACCCTCATCATCGCCGAAAAACCGTCCGTCGCGGGCGACATCGCCCGCGCGCTCGGCGGGTTCACGCGCCGCGACGACTACTACGAGAGCGATCGCTACCTGCTCTCCTCCGCGGTGGGACACCTGCTCGAAATCGGCATGCCCGAGGACGAGGAGGTCAAGCGCGGCAAGTGGACGTTCGCCCATCTCCCGGCGATTCCGTCGAAGTTCGCGTTGAAGCCGATCGAAAAGAACGCGAACCGGCTGAAGACGCTGCTGAAGCTGATCAAGGGCAAGGAGGTCACCGAGCTCATCAACGCGTGTGATGCCGGGCGCGAGGGCGAGCTCATCTTCCGCTATGTCGTCCAGTACGCGAAAACCGCCAAGCCGACCCGCCGCCTGTGGCTGCAATCGATGACGCCGGCGGCGATTCGCGACGCGTTCGACAGGCTGCGCACCGACAAGGAGATGCGCGCGCTCGCCGACGCCGCGGTATGTCGATCCGAGTCCGACTGGCTCGTCGGCATCAACGGCACACGGGCGATGACCGCGTTCAATTCGAAGTCGGGAGGCTTCCAGCTCACGACCGTCGGTCGGGTGCAGACGCCGACACTCGCGATCCTCACCGAGCGCGAGGAGAGGATCCGCGCGTTCGTGCCGCGCGACTACTGGGAGGTCCTCGGGACGTTTCGCGCGAGCGGCGGCGAGTACGGCGGCCGCTGGTTCGACGAAGCCTTCAGCAAGAAGGACGACGACGAGCATGCCCGGGCGGAGCGGCTGTGGGACGAGGCGAAGGCGCGCGCCATCGCCGCGAAGTGCGAAGGCAAGCCCGGCACGGTCAGCGAGGAATCGAAGCCTTCGACGCAAGGCGCGCCGCTCCTCTATGATCTGACGAGCCTGCAGCGCGAAGCCAACGGCCGCTTCGGTTTCTCGGCGCGAACCACACTTTCGCTCGCGCAGTCGCTCTACGAAAAGCACAAGGCGATCACGTACCCGCGCACCGACTCGCGGGCGCTGCCCGAGGACTACCTCGACACCGTCAACGCGACGATGGGCGCGCTCAAGGAGACCACCCTCTACGGCAGGCTCGCCGCGCAGGTGCTGAAGCAGAAATGGGTGAAGCCCAACAAGCGGATCTTCGACAACGCGAAGGTCTCCGACCACTTCGCGATCATCCCGACGCTGGTCACGCCGAGGCACTTGAACGAGATCGAAACGAAGCTCTACGACTTCATCGTCCGCCGCTTCATCGCGGCGTTCTATCCGCCGGCCGAGTTCACGCTCACGACGCGGATCACGCGGGTGGCTGACGAGCCGTTCAAATCCGAGGGAAAAGTACTCGTGACGCCGGGTTGGCTCGCGGTGTACGGCAAGGAAGCGCAGCCCGAGCCCGAGGCGGGAGCGAAGGCGGGCGACAAGGGAATGCTCGCGGCGGTCAAGCCGGGCGAAACGGTGGCGAGCGAAAAGATCGAGGTCGCCGCGAACACCACCCGGCCGCCGGCGCGGCTCACCGAAGCGACGCTGCTCTCGGCGATGGAGGGCGCGGGCAAGCTGCTCGATGACGAAGACCTGCGCGAGGCGATGCGCGAAAAGGGGCTGGGCACGCCGGCGACGCGCGCGCAGATCATCGAGGGGCTCATCGCCGAAAGATACATTCATCGCGAAGGCAAGGAACTGATTCCCACGGCGAAGGCCTTCCAGCTGATCACGCTGCTGCACGGACTCGGCGTACCAGAGCTCTTTTCGCCGGAGCTCACGGCCGACTGGGAATTCAAGCTCGCGCAGATGGAGCACGGCAAGCTCCCGCGTGAGGCGTTCATGCGCGAGATCGTCGCGATGACAGAACATATCGTCGCCCAGGCGAAGGGGCACGAGAGCGACACGATCGACGTCGACTTCGGCGTGCTGTCCGCGCGCTGCCCCAAATGCGGCGGCGAGGTGCACGAACGCTACAAGAAGTTCCAGTGCCAGCAGTGCGACTTCGGCTTCTGGAAGATCATGGCCGGCCGGCAACTCGCGCTCTCCGAGGCCGACGCGCTGCTGCGCGACCGGCGCGTGGGACCGCTCGAGGGTTTCCGGAGCAAGCTCGGGCGACCCTTCACCGCGCCGCTGAAGCTCTCCGACACGTTCGAGGTGACGTTCGATTTCGGCGATGGCGCCGCGGGCGGCGACAGCGGGGAAGCGCCGGACTTCTCCGGACAGGAGGCGCTCGGTCCGTGCCCGAAGTGCGGCGCCTCGGTCTTCGAGCTGCCGCAGGCCTACGTTTGCGAAAAGGCGGTTGGCCCGGGAAAGACGTGCGATTTCCGTTCCGGCCGCGTGATCCTGCAGCGGCCGGTCGAGCGCGCACAGATGGCGAAGCTGCTCGCGACGGGAAAGACCGATCTCCTGCAGTTCGTGTCGGCGCGCACGCGCCGTCCGTTCAGGGCCTTCCTGGTGCGCCAGGGCGACGGCAAGATCGGATTCGAATTCGAGGCGCGCGACCCAACCAAGGCCAAGGGTCCGCGGGGCGCGCGGAGCGCGGCAGCGCTCAAGGTCCTGGGCGCGCATCCGCACGACGGAAAGCCCGTGGAGCTCCACGCCGGGCGTTATGGTCCTTACGTGAAGCACGGCGAAGTGAATGCGACGCTGCCCGATCGCGATCGCATCGACGATCTCACGCTCGCGCAAGCAGTGGCGTTGCTCGCCGCCAGAGTGGCCCGCAGCGGCGCCGCTCCGCCACCAACGGCGCGCACGCGCCGCGCCCCTCCGCGCAAGCGCGCCGGAGCGCCGAAGGCTGCCGAACCCGCGCGTGGTTACGCGTCCGTCGTGAGGACCAGCCGCTCGAAACCCGCGGCCGCGAAGGCCGCGGCAACGCCGAAGACCAAGCCGCGAACGAAAACGAACCCGCGCGTGGCGGCGAAGACGACTTCGCGCGCCAAAGCGAAACCCGCCACGCGGCGCACGACGTCCAGGCGCAAGTAGTGCGCCGCATCGGCCGGGCGAGCTTCAATCCGCCGCCGGCGGCTTGGAGACACCGAAGCGAATCCCCTGCGCAAGCGGAAGTTCGCGGCTCGCATTGATCGTGCTGGTCTGCCGGCGCATATAGGCCTTCCAGGCGTCCGATCCCGCCTCGCGGCCGCCGCCGGTTTCCTTTTCCCCGCCGAACGCGCCGCCGATTTCGGCACCCGACGTTCCAAGGTTGACGTTGGCGATCCCGCAATCGCTGCCCGTCGCGGCCACGAATGCCTCCCCCATGCGCAAGTCCTGCGTGAAGATCGCTGAGGAAAGTCCCTGGCGCACGCCGTTGTTGGCGGCGATCGCGTCATCGAGCGTGTCGAACGCGATCACATAGAGGATCGGCGCGAACGTCTCGCGCTGCACCAGCGGCCAGTCGTTACGCGCATCGGCAACGATCGTCGGCTCGACCCAGAAGCCCCGCCCCCGTCTGACGTTCCCGCCGCAGACGATTTGGCCGCCCGCGGCGCGCGCTTCGGCGATCGCGTGGCGGAAATTTTCCACCGCGGCGGCGTCGATCAGCGGACCCATCAGCGTCGCCGGGTCCAGCGGGTCGCCGATGCGCACCTGCGCGTACGCCGCCTTCAGGCGGTCCGTCAATTCGGCCATGCGCGAGCGATGAACGAGCAAGCGCCGCGTCGTCGTGCAGCGCTGGCCCGCGGTGCCGACCGCGCCGAACAGCACCGCGGGGACGACGAGGTCGAGATCGGCGTCTTGCGCAACGACGACGGCATTGTTGCCCGCGCATTCGAGCAGGCATTTGCCGAAGCGGCCGGCGACCGTCGTGGCAATCTCGCGTCCGACCGCGGAGGAGCCGGTGAACGACACCAGCGCGACGCGCGGGTCCGCGGCGAGCCGCCGCGTGCGTTCGGCGTCGCAGACGGCGAGCAGGAAGATCGGCGGCAGCGAGCACTCGCGCACGATCCGGTTGGCGAGATGCTGGACTGCGATCGCCGCGAGCGGGGTCTTGGGCGAGGGCTTCCAGACGGTCGCGTTGCCGCAGACCGCGGCGAGCATCGCATTCCACGCCCAGACCGCGACGGGGAAATTGAACGCGGTGATGACGCCGACGACGCCGAGCGGATGCCACTGCTCCATCATCCGATGCTGCGGGCGTTCGGAGGCGATCGTCCGGCCGTAGAGCATCCGCGACTGGCCGACCGCGAAGTCGGCGATGTCGATCATCTCCTGCACCTCGCCGTCGCCCTCGGCCTTGATCTTGCCGTTCTCGAGCGCGATCAGCGTGCCGAGCGCGTCCTTGTGCTCGCGCAAGAGCTCGCCCAGCCGGCGCACCGCGTCGCCACGCTTCGGCGCGGGAACATCGCGCCATGTACGTGCCGCGCTCACCGCCGTGTCGAGCACCGCATCGAGATCGGCCGCGTCGGCGAGCCTGACGCGCGCGAGCTCGTGCGCGCTCGCCGGGTTGATCGACGCGATGGCATCACCGCCGCCGCGCCAGACGCCCGGACCGAGGCACGCCCCGGCGTTGTCGGCGGCGATCCCGAGCCGGCCGAACAGTCCCGCGATGTCCGCTGTCGTGTGGCCGTTCATCGCTGCCGCCCATTCGCTACTGGCAGAGTGTGCCGCCCGTGGGGCCGAACGGGAAGCGCGTGACCTGCTTCATCTGGCTCACGCTCGGCAGCGCTCCGGCGCCATTCGTGTTGTACGCGAACGTCGCATGGTTGCCGTCGGCGAAGGTGACGATCGCCGTGCCCACGACGATCTTCGACGCCGGCGGGCCGACGTAGGCATCGAAGCGCGGCCCCGCCGTGCGGTAGAGCGCTCCGCTGTAGACGTTGGCGGTACCGGCGACGAGCGGTGCCAGCGCGGAGAGCCATAACGGCGTGCCGTCGACGTCGTAGGTGTACCAGGTGGCGAACAGGGTGTTGCCCTGGTGCGCGAAGTTGATTCCCCATCCGTCTTCCGCGCCGGCCGCGACCCACCACAGGTCCTGGTAGTTGGTGGCGGCGGCGAAATTGGGTGTGGTCGCGCTGTACGTGCAGGTCGGCTGCGGCCCGGTGCCGAGGTCGTAACGGCTGATCACCTTGTTTTGCGTCGTCCCGTTCACCGTATAGTTGAAGCTGCCGTTGTTGGCATCGGTGAACGTGAGCGTGCCGGTGCCGACCTGCGAAGGCTTCCCTGAGCCGACGAAGTCGTTGAACGGCGGACCGGTGTCCGCGTTGATGTTGCCGCTGTACGTGTTGCCGGCGCTCCGGTTGGCGAGCATCGACAGCCACCACGCCTTGCCGGTCGTATCGTAGGTGTACCAGGTGCCGAAGACCTGATCGCCCTGGTGTGCGAAATTGATGCCCCAGCCCGATTCGCTGCCCCCCGCCGCCCACCACAAGCCCTGGACGTTGAACGCGACCGTTCCGGTCATCGCCGCGTGCACGGCCGCGTTCGCGTCGACGATGCCCGCGCCGCAGATGCCCGTGTTGCACGTCGAGACCGCCGGAAACGGCTTCGCGCTCGCGGTCAAAAGCGATCGGACCTGCGCGGCCGTCAGGTTCGGGGCAACGCTCAGCATCAGCGAAACGACGCCGGAAACCATCGGCGCGGAAAAGCTCGTCCCCGCGTCCGCGTCGAACGAATCCGCGGCCGGGGTTGTCGCGCCGGTGTTCGAAAGATGGACGATCAGGTCGTTCAACGTTGCGCCGCCGGGCGCCGACAACGCGATGCCGGCGCCGAAATTGCTGTAGCCCGCGAGCGAACCGCCTTTGGTCGTCGCGGCCACCGCGATCGCTTGCGGACAGTTCGCGGGCGCGTTGTTCGCGACGTCGCCGCCGTCGTTGCCCGCCGCGACGACAATCGCCTTCGTGACGCCATGCGCGAGAGCCGCGTTGAATACGCTGACGTAGGCCGCAAGACAGTCGCCGGGACCACCAAGGCTCAGGTTCACGACCTGGGCCGGATGCGGATTGGCCGGCACGCCGGGAACGGGCAGCCCCGCGGCCCACGCGACGCCATCGAGGATGTCCGCGTCGTCGCCGCCGCATTTGCCGAGTACGCGCACCGGCAGGATTTTCGCCGCCCAGTCGATGCCCGCGAGCCACTGGCCGTTGTTCGCGTTCGCGGCGACCACGCCAGCGATCGCCGTTCCGTGCCAGGAGCTCGGTTCTTCGGTGTCGCAACCGACATCCTTGAAAAACGGGTCGGCCGCGTCGGCCGCGCTGATCCAATCACCCGGGTCGCTCGCGTCCGGATCGCGACCGTCGCCGTCGTTGGCCGCTTTCGCATCGCTGATGAAATCGTAGCCGGGCAGGATGCGTCCGGCGAGATCTGCATGCGGGCGGTAGCCCGAGTCGACGATGGCGACAATGGTGTTGGGCGATCCAGTCGTCGTATCCCACGCCGCGATCGCACTGATTCCTCCCGCCGAATTCTGCAGATACGTCTGGGTGTTCACATAGGTATCGTTGGGGAGGAAATGGGCGTGGCGCCGCTGGTCGGCTTGCACGAATTCGATGTCGGCGTGTCGGGCGAGGCGCGCGACGAGCGCGGCAGCCTCGGTCGTCGACAGCGGATGCTCGAGGTCGAGCACGTGCGCGCCGAGCGCCATGCTCCGCCGATGCGACATCCTCACGCCGGTATCGGTGGCGACCTGCGCAATGCGGTTGGAAAGCGCCAGCGCGGCCTTGGGCCCGGTGTCGCGGAATTTCACGATGAGGCGCGACACCCTCGTTTCGCGCGGGGTGGTTTGCGCGAGCGCCGTCCCGATGGCGAGCGACAAGACCAACAGTGCGAGCGCCCGCAGACCAATCCTCACCGCCATGCGAACTCCCAAGAATACGCGCCTCGCGACGGCCGGCCCCGGCCAAGCAAGGTCGCGCGCGAAGCCCTCTACGACAACCGCCGGCAACGGCGGTTCCGCGTGCCGCAGCCGCAGCCGCAGCCGCAGCCGCCGCTCCGGTTGCGCGAACCGTTGCCGCTACACGTCGAGGTTGCGCACGCCGAGCGCGTTCGTCTCGATGAACGCGCGCCGCGGCTCGACCTGCTCGCCCATCAGCGTCGAGAAGATCTCCTCGGAGGAGATCGCATCCTCGATCTGCACCTTGAGGAGGCGTCGGGCAGCCGGATCCATCGTCGTCTCCCACAGCTGCGCGGGATTCATTTCGCCCAGACCCTTGTAGCGCTGGAGCGAGACGCTGCCGCGGGCTTCGGCGAGGAGCCAGTCGAGCGCCTCCTTGAACGACTTCACCGCGAGCTGCTTGTCGCCGCGGCGAACGGTCGCCCCGACGAGGATCAATCCGTGCAGCACGTCGGCCGCCGCGTTGATCTGCGCGAAATCGCCGCTCGCAATCAGGTCGCCGTCGATCGCGGTGGCATGCGGCGTCCCGTGGCGCGTGCGGATTACGACGAGCCGCCGCGTTTCGGTCGTGGCGTCATCGCGCGATTCGACGCGAATGTCGGGATCGGCGATTGCCGCCTGCAGCGCTTGGGCGCTCGAAACCGCGGCCTTTTCGGAACCGAGGTCGATCTTCACGCCGGACAGTAGCGCGTGCAGCGCGGCGGGCTCGACCACGCGTGCGAGCCGGTCGATCACCGCTTCGGCGAGCAGGTATTCGCGCGCGACCGTCGCGAAGGTTTCGGCGGCGAGCGGGGTTTTGCCGGTGCCGGGCACGAGCTCCGCCCCCTTCAAGGCGACGCGCAGCAGGTGCTGCTTCAACTCGTGGTCATCCTTGAGGTAGACCTCGTCTTTCCCCTGCTTCACCTTGTAGAGCGGCGGTTGCGCGATGTAGATGTGGCCACGCTCGACCAGCTCCGGCATCTGCCGGTAGAAGAACGTGAGGAGCAGCGTGCGGATATGCGAGCCGTCGACATCGGCGTCGGTCATGATGATGATCCGGTGGTAGCGGAGCTTGTCGGCGTTGTACTCGTCTTTTTCTTCCTTGTCGCCCGTAGAGCGGCCGAAGCCCGTGCCGAGCGCCGTGATCAGCGTGACGATCTCCTGCGAGGACACGAGCTTGTCGAAGCGGGCGCGCTCGACGTTCAAAATCTTGCCACGCAGCGGCAGGATCGCCTGGAACTTGCGATCGCGGCCCTGTTTGGCGGAGCCGCCGGCGGAATCACCCTCGACCAGATAGAGCTCGCATTGCGCGGGGTCGCGCTCCTGGCAGTCGGCGAGCTTGCCGGGAAGCCCCATCGAATCGAGCACGCCCTTGCGCCTTGTGAGCTCGCGCGCCTTGCGCGCCGCTTCGCGCGCCCGCGCGGCCTCGACGATCTTGGTGCAGATGATCTTGGCGTCCGCTGGATTCTCGAGCAGGAAGTCGGCGAGCTTCGCGCCGACGATTTCCTGCACGACGGGCATCACTTCCGAGGACACGAGCTTGTCCTTCGTCTGCGAGCTGAACTTGGGCTCGGGAACCTTCACCGACAGCACGCAGCAGAGGCCTTCGCGCATGTCGTCGCCGGTCGTCTCGACTTTCGCCTTTTTCGCGATCTCCTCTTTTTCGATGTAGTTGTTGAGCGTGCGGGTCATCGCCTGGCGCAGCCCAGTCAAATGCGTGCCGCCGTCGCGTTGCGGAATGTTGTTGGTGAAGCACTGGACGTTCTCGGCGTAGGAGTCGTTCCATTGCATCGCCACCTCGACCGTCGTGCCGTCCTTTTCGCCGATCGCGTAGAAGATCTTCGGGTGCAGCACCGCCTTGCTGCGGTTCATGTATTCGACGAAGCCGCGGATGCCTCCCGAATACGCGAAGTTTTCGCTCTTGCCGTCGCGCTGGTCGATGAGCTCGATCTTGGTTCCGTTATTGAGAAACGACAGTTCACGGATGCGCTTGGCCAGGATCTCGTAGTGGTACTCGATGCGCCCGAACGTCTCCGTGGCCGCCATGAAATGCACTTCGGTGCCACGGCGGTCGGTGGTGCCAGTGATCTTCAGCGGCGCCACGGCCTCGCCGCGGCGGAATTCCATCTGGTACACCTGGCCGTTGCGCCAGATCCGGAGCTTCAACCAGTCGGAGAGCGCATTCACCACCGACACGCCGACGCCGTGGAGCCCGCCGGCGACCTTGTAGGAGTTCTGGTCGAACTTGCCGCCGGCGTGCAACTCGGTCATCACGATCTCGGCCGCGGAGCGCTTTTCCTCGTCGTCGTCCTTGGTGTCGGTCGGGATGCCGCGGCCGTTGTCGACGATCGACACCGAGTTGTCGGCGTGAATGACGACCTTGATGTCGTCGCACCAGCCGGCAAGCGCCTCGTCGATGGCGTTGTCCAGCACCTCGAACACCATGTGGTGGAGCCCGGTGCCGTCGGAGGTGTCGCCGATGTACATGCCGGGGCGCTTGCGCACCGCGTCGAGGCCCTTCAGGACCTTGATGCTGCTCGAATCGTAGTCTTCGCCGTTTTCGTTGGGCTTGTGCTCTGCTGGGGTCATCGTGAGCTTCGGTTATTCATTGCTACCACCGCGGACAACGCCATCCGCGCCGACGGGACGATCGGCGCGCGGGCGATGCATCGGGGCCTCGATTGAGAATGGGGCGGCCGCGTCAGATTCGCATCGGCATCACGACGTACTTGTAGTCGTCGCGACCCGGGACCGTGACGAGCGCGCTCGAGTTGGCGTCGCCGAACGCGAGTTCGACCCGCTCCATCGCCATGTTCTGCAGCACGTCGAGCAGATACGTGATGTTGAAGCCGATGTCGAGTGCATCGCCCTTGTAGGCGACTTCGAGCTCTTCCTCGGCCTCCTCCTGCTCGCTGTTCGTGCAGATGATCTTCAACTGGTCCGGACCGAGCACGAGCCTTACACCGCGGAATTTTTCGTTCGACAGGATCGCCGCGCGCTGCAGGACCGAGAGCAGCTCGCTCCGCGACAGATCGATCTTCTTCGCGTGCCCGGTCGGGATCACCCGGTTGTAGTCGGGAAACTTGCCATCGATCACCTTGCTTGTGAGCTCGACGTTGGCGAAAGCGAAGCGGACCTGATTGGCCAGAATGTCGATCGTCACGGGATCCTCGACGTCGGCCAGCAGCTTTCCGAGCTCGAGCACCGTCTTGCGCGGCAGGATCACCTCCTGGCGCTGATAGCTGCCCGGGATCTTCAAGCTCGCCCACGACAGCCGGTGCCCGTCGGTGGCGACGGCCTGCAGCGTGTCGCGGTCGATGACGAGCAGCATGCCGTTCAGGTAATAGCGGATGTCCTGCTGCGCCATTGCGAATTCGGCCGACTTCAAGAGGCCGCGCAAGTCGCGCTGCGCGAGCGTGAGCGCCTGCACCTGGTCCGTTCCCGCGCCAATCCGCGGATAGTCGGCCGCCGGCAGCGTCTGCAGGTTGAACCGCGACCGGCCGGCGCGGACGGTCATCTTGCTGCCGGTGGCGTCCACGGTGAGCACGGCATCGTCGGGAAGCGCCCGCAGCAGGTCCTGGAGCTTGCGGGCCGCAACCGTGACCGCTTGCGCTTCCTTGCCGGGCAATGCGGAGTGCGCGGTGATCTGCATCTCGAGGTCGGTCGCCGTGACATAGAGGCGCCCGTCCTTCAGTTCGAGCAGGACATTCGCGAGAATCGGCAGCGTGTGCCGTCGTTCGACGATCCCGGAGACCGCCTGCAAAGGTTTCAGCAGCACATCCCGGGCGGTTTGCTTGAGTTGCATTGATTAAACCGTTCAACAGCTAATAGGAGAGGGGCCGATTTCGGTACAAGACAAAAAACCGTTCTGCATCAGCGGGTTGCATAACGTAGAACCCTGTGGACAACGCCGGTCGGCACGGTGGAGCGATTGTGGGCTTTTTTGTGAGTTCAGCCCCGTGCTGCGTAATCAACAAATTATAGACGAGAAAGGCGGGTTTATCCAGTCCGAAAAAGTGTCAGTTGCGCAGCACCTGGAGCAGGAAATTGACGTCGTGGTTGAGTTCGGGGACGGTCTCCCGCAACTTGGTGATCTGGCGGCACGCGTGCAGCACCGTCGTGTGATCGCGCCCGCCAAAATTGCTGCCGATCTCCGGCAACGACAACTGCGTCAGCTCCTTGGCGAGCGCCATCGCCACCTGCCGCGGCCGGGCGACGGCCCGCGAGCGCTTTTTCGAGTGCATGTCCGAGATGCGGATCTTGTAGTAGTCGGCGACGGTCTTCTGGATGTTTTCGACGGAGACCTGTCGGTTCTGCACGGCGAGTAGGTCGCGCAGCGCTTCCTTCGCGACTGCGAGCGTGATCTCCTGGCCGTGAAAGCTCGAATACGCGGCGACGCGCTTCAACGCACCTTCCAGTTCGCGCACGTTCGAGCGGATGTGCTTGGCGATGAAAAAGGCGATCTGCTCGTCGATCGCAAGACCGGTGGCCGCGGCCTTGGACAGCAGGATCGCGACGCGCATTTCGAGTTCGGGCGGCTCGAGCGCGACGGTCAATCCCCAGCCGAACCGGGAGATGAGGCGCTCTTCGAGCCCGGAGATTTCCTTCGGATAGGTATCGCAGGTGATGACGACCTGCTTGTGCGCCTCGATCAGCGTGTTGAACAGATAGAAGAACTCTTCCTGCGTGCGACTCTTGCCGCCGAAGAACTGGATGTCGTCGATCAGCAGCAGATCGAGCGAGCGGTAGTAGCGTTTGAAGTCGTCGAAGGCCTTGTGCTGGTAGGCGCGCACGACGTCGGAGACATAGGTCTCGGCGTGGATGTAGCGGATCTTCGAGGCCGGATTGGTGAGGAGGATTTCGTTGCCGATGGCCTGCACCAGGTGCGTCTTGCCGAGCCCGACGCCGCCGTAGACGAAAAGCGGGTTGTACGACGTGGGGTGCTCGGCGACCTGCATCCCCGCCGCGCGCGCGAGCTGGTTCGCCTTTCCGGCGACAAACGACGCAAACGTGAACGCGGGATTGAGGCTCGTCTGTTCGTGCCGCCGCGGCAGCGCCGCAACGGGAGCGGGCGCCATTGGGGCGGCGAATTCCGCCGGGACAGGCGCCGGAATGCTGACGGGCGCGGTGAGTGTGGGCGCCCTTGCGGCGACGCCCTCTGCAGCCGAGTCCCGCACGCCGAGCGCGATCAGGACGGCGCGACCCTCGGCGGCGGTCGCGAGCTCGGCGATGCGGTCGGCGAAGCGCTCCTTGACCCACTGCAGGACGAAGCGATTCGGCGCGAGCAGCCGATAGCCCTCGGCCGCGCCCTCGACTGCGAGCGGGCGAATCCACGTGTTGAACTGTTGCGGCGTCAGCTCCTCGCGAAAGGTGTCGAGGCAACGCTGCCAGAAAAGCGGAATCGAAGTCATGCCGCGGGAAGGTCCCTGGTGGCGTTGCCAAGCGGAGAAGGCTCTCTTGGGATGGCCCGGCTCCTGCGCTTCGCTGGCGCTGGCGGAGGGGATCGGGCGCTCTTGTCCCGGCGCCCGTGCGAGTCGGGAGGCGCACGCGCAGGGGTCGAAGACGGACTCACGCGGGCGCCGCGTGGCGCGCGGACGTCGGCTGACAGTGTAGCGCGTCGCGCGCAAGTTATCCACAGCTGCCGCGTCGCTTGCGTGTCGCGCGCCGAAGGTCGGGCGGCCGTTGCTAAACGTAGACCAGCAATTGACAAGCACAGCTATAACGCGTTTAAATGTAAGGCTTTTTCACCCAAGGCTGCTCACGATGAAACGCACGTATCAACCCTCCGTCGTCAAGCGCAAGCGCACGCACGGCTTTCGCGCCAGGATGAAGTCCGTCGGTGGCCGCAAGGTGCTTTCGGCGCGCCGCGCCAAGGGCCGCGCGCGCCTCGCCCCCTGACGGCCAACCCGCATCGGCTTCGCCGCTTCCGCCTGACCGGCGTCGGCGCCTTCGAGGCGCTGATCCGCCGCGGACGCCGTCGCGAGGGGGAATATCTCCAGTTGCTCGCGGCGCCTGCGGCGAATCCCCGGGGCCGCGTCGGTCTCATCGTCGGAAAAAAGGCGCTGCCGCTCGCCGTCGACCGCAACCGAATCCGCCGGATGCTCCGTGAATCGCTGCGCGAGGCGCGCCCGGGAATCGAGGCGTACGACGTGATCCTGCGCCTGAAACGCGGCTGTCCGCGGATCGAGTACCCGCGCGTGGCGGCCGACGCGGCAGCGCTTATCGCGTTGCTCATCGGGGAAGGCGGCGCAAGATGAAAGCGATCCTCCTTGCGGCGCTAAAAGGCTACCGCTACCTGTTGCGCCCGCTCATGGGGTCGAACTGCCGGTTCGCACCGAGCTGTTCGGAATACGCGAGCGAAGCAATCGCCAAATACGGCGCGGTGAAAGGCGCGTGGCTCGCGCTGCGTCGCGTCCTGCGCTGTCACCCGTATCATCCGGGCGGTTATGACCCGGTTCCCTGAAACCGCGCCCGCTCTTGCAGCCCTCGCCGTTCCGGCGATCGCAGTCAACCCTGGGTGATCATGGATACGCAACGCCTGATTCTGTTCGTCATTTTCTCGATGTCCGCGGTCTTCCTGTGGGAGGCCTGGCAAAAGGAGCAGCATCCGCTGCCGCCCGTTGCGACGGCGCAGAAACAGGGCGCGGCGCCGAACGGTGCTTCCGACCTGCCGGCGATTCCCGCCGCGCCGCCGGCGGCGACACCCGGCGCTGCAGCGACGGCCGCGGGCCAGGCGGCATCGGCGCCCGTTCCCGCCGGGCAGCTGGTCACCATCACGACGGACCTCTACCGCGCGCAGATCGATACGACAGGCGGCGTGATCGAGGAGGTCGCGCTTCTCAAGCATCGCGACCCGGGTGACGAGGCCAAGCCGTACCTCGCGCTCCTGCATACGCCGGAGCGCACGTTCATCGCTCAGTCGGGCCTGCTGGGCGAGGGGATGCCCAACCACCGCACCGTATACGACGCCCTGCCGGGCCCGCGCGACCTTTCGCCCGGCGCCGATACGCTCGCGCTTAAGCTGCAGGCGACCGCGGCGAACGGCGACAAAGTCGTGCAGGTACTGACGTTTCACCGCGGCAGCTACGTGATCGACGTCACCTACGACGTCACCAACGCGACGAGCGCGCCGGCGGCACCGTACGCGTATTTCCAGCTCGTGCGCGACACGAAGACGCAGGGCACGCACAACTCGATGGCGCCGGCATCCTACGCGGGCCCGGTCGTCTACAACGAGACCGACAAGTTCAAGAAGATCGATTTCGGCGAGTTGGACAAGCTCGCCGCCGACCCGAGCCGGAAGCTTCCGTACACGAAGAATGCCGACAACGGCTGGGTCGGCATGGTCGAGCACTATTTCGTCGTCGCCTGGCTCCCGTCCGATGAAAAGAAGATCCCCCGCGAGTTCTATGCGCGCAAGCTCGACAGCACCTATGCCGCGGGCGTCGTCGTGCCGCTGGGGACCCTAGCACCGGGCGCGACGGGCACGCTCGAGATGCCGCTTTACGTCGGCCCGCAGGACCAGGATGCGCTGGCGAAGCTTGCAAAGGGACTCGACCTCACCGTCGATTACGGCATCTTCACCGTCATTGCGGCGCCGCTCTTCTGGCTTCTCCGGTGGCTGCATGGCCTCATCGGCAATTGGGGCTGGGCGATCATCGCGATGACGATCCTGATCAAGAGCGCGTTCTATCCGCTGAACCACGCGAGCGCGCGCTCGATGGCGAAGATGAAGGTCATTGCGCCGAAGTTGAAGGCGCTGCAGGCGCAGTACGCCGACGACAAGCAGCAGCTGCAGGTCAAGATGATGGAGATGTACAAGCAGGAGAAGATCAACCCGCTCGGTGGATGCCTGCCGATCGTGGTCCAGATTCCGGTGTTCATCGCGCTCTACTGGGTGCTCCTGTCCGCGGTCGAATTGCGCCACGCGCCATGGATCGGCTGGATCCACGACCTCTCCGCACCCGATCCGTATTTCGTGCTGCCGGTCGTCTACGCGATCACCGCGTTCCTGCAGGTGAAGCTGTCGCCGACGCCGATCTCCGATCCGGTGCAGGCGAAGGTGATGCAGATCATGCCGATCGCGTTCTCGGTGATGTTCGTGTTCTTTCCCTCGGGGCTCGTCCTCTACTGGCTCGTCAACAACTGCATCCAGATCTTCCAGCAATGGCACATGAACTACCTGCTGGAAAAGGAAGCGGCGGCCGCCGCGGCGAAGCGGCGCTAGATCCGCGCCGCGCCAACGACCGCGACACGCGATTGCGCCGGCGTTAATCTCGCGGCATGGCGCGGGCCTCCGATACGATTGCCGCGATCGCGACGCCGCCGGGTCGCGGCGGGATCGGCGTGATCCGCGTTTCCGGCCCCGCCGTCCCCGCGATGATCACGGCCCTCTTTGGGCACGAGCTGGTCCCGCGGGTCGCGACGGCAGCGACGTTCCGCGGCGCCCGCGGAGAAATCCTGGACCAGGGGCTCGCGCTCCACTTCCCGGCGCCGCGCTCGTACACGGCCGAGCACGTGCTCGAGTTGCATGGCCACGGTGGACCCGCGGTGCTGCGGCTTCTCCTCGGCCGTTGCCTCGAGCTCGGCGCGCGGCTGGCCGAACCCGGGGAATTCACCAAGCGGGCGTTCCTGAACGGTAAGCTCGATCTCGCGCAGGCCGAAGGCGTGGCCGACCTGATCGAGGCCGCGACGGCGACGGCGGCGCGCGCCGCGGCGCGCAGCCTCTCCGGCGCATTCTCGCGCGAAATTCGTGTGCTCGTCGACGCGCTGACCGAGCTGCGGATGATCACCGAGGCAACGCTCGACTTTCCCGACGAGGACCTCGATTTCCTGCGCGCGGCCGATGCGCAGGGACGGCTCGCGGCGATTCGTGCGCAGACCGCCCGCGTGCAAGCGCGCGCGGAGCAGGGGGCGCTCCTGCGCGACGGCCTCGTCGTCGTGCTGATTGGTGCGCCCAACGTCGGCAAGTCGAGCCTCTTAAATCAGCTCGCGGGTGACGAGGTGGCGATCGTGACGCCGATTGCCGGCACGACGCGCGACACGGTGATGAGCGAAATCGAAATCCACGGCATCCCGCTGTCGGTGATCGATACCGCGGGACTGCGCCCGACCGACGATCCGATCGAGACGCTCGGCATCGAGCGGACGTGGGCGGCGATCGGTCGCGCCGACCTCGCGCTGGCGCTTGTCGACGCGAAGGCGGGAGACGCGGGCCTCGCGCCCGCCGACGCGGCGATCCTCGCGCAGCTCCCGCAGCAATTGCCGCGGCTCGTGATCCACAACAAGATCGATCTCCTCGCGATCGCGCCGAAATCGGAGCTCCGCGTCGATCCGGCGGATGACGGCGGCGCCGCTCCGCCGCCGAGACGCCCCCACGTCTGGCTCTCGGCGAAGACCGGCGCCGGCGTCGACGCGCTGCGGCAGGAGATCCTCGCGCTCGTCGGCGCGCACGAGGACATGGAGGGCGCGTTCCTGGCGCCGCGAGCGCCATTTGCGCGCGTTGCGCGAGGCCGACGCGAGGCTCGCGGCCGCCGCGCAGCATCTCGCCGCGGCCCGCCCTCCGCTCGAGCTTTTCGCCGAGGAGTTGCGCGCGGCGCAGGTCGCGCTCGGCGCGATCACCGGCGAGTTCACCGCCGACGATCTGCTGGGGGCGATCTTTTCGCGCTTTTGCATCGGCAAGTGATGGCGCCCCGGGCACGCCAATGGTTTCAGGGTAGCGGCGGACTCGCCGTCGGCGCGCTCGCCGGCTGGCTCTGCAGTCGCGTGCACACGCCGATTCCCTGGATGCTGGGGCCGCTCACGACGCTCGCCTTCCTCCGCGTCGCGGGTGTGCGGATCGGCGCGCCGCCCGGGGGCCGGCAGATCGGGCAATGGATCATCGGCACGTCGCTTGGCCTGTACTTCACGCCGCACGTGGTGCGCGAGGTCGCCGGCTGGTGGTGGCTCCTTGCGGGCGGCGCGCTGTTCGCGATCGGGCTGGGCTATGTCGGCGGCGTGGTGCTCTCGCGCCTTTCGGGCATCGATCGCACCACCGGCGTGTTCGCGAGCGTCCCGGGCGGTGCGGCGGAAATGTCGGTGCTGGGCGAGCGCTTCGGCGCACGCGTGGACCGTGTGGCGGCGGCGCAAAGCCTGCGCATCCTGATCGTCGTGCTGGTGATTCCGTTCGCGTACGCAGCGCTCGGCCTGCACGGCGCCGACGCGTACGTGCCGGGGATAACGACGTTCGACGGCATGGGCTATGCGCTGCTGATGGCGGCGACGCTCGCCGGCAGCGTCGTCGCGCAGCGGCTCGGTCTGCCGAACGCGTTCGTGCTGGGCTCGCTCGCGGTGGCGATTCCGCTCACCGCGGCGCAGGTCGACTTGTCGGCGACGCCGACGCTTGCGTCGAACGCGGGACAATGCCTGCTCGGCTGTGCGCTGGGTGCGCGCTTCGAGCCCGACTTCCTCAAAGGCGCGCATCGGTTCATCGGCGCGGTTGCCGCAAGCGTCGTGGTCGCAATCGTGCTCTCCGCGGCCGTTGCCGTGCTTGCGGCGGAGCTGACCGGACTCTATCCGGCCACCGTTGTGCTCGGGATGGCGCCCGGGGGGATCGCGGAGATGTGCATCACCGCAAAGGTGCTGCAGCTCGGCGTGCCGCTGGTGACGGCGTTTCACGTGACGCGCGTCGTCGTCCTGCTGCTCGTGACCGCGCCGCTCTTCGCGCGAGCGCGCGCGTGGCGCCGCGCACGCCGGCAGCCGGGCAACGCGGACTCGTAACGAAAGGGCGGAGGGGGCGGAATGACCTGGGATCCCGGCCAGTATCTCAAGTACGCGACCGAAAGGCTGCGTCCGGCGCAGGACCTGATGGCGCACGTTCCGCTCGTGCAACCGCGAACGATCGTCGACCTGGGCTGTGGGGCCGGCAACGTGACGCGGATTCTCTCGGAGCGCTGGCCGGCCGCGCAGATCACCGGCGTCGACAACTCGCCCGCGATGCTCGGGAAGGCGAGGGCGACGCTGCAAGGCCATCCGCGCGTTACCTGGAGTCGAGGCCGATCTTGCCGCGTGGGCGCAAGCGACGCCGCCGGGCGGCATCGACCTCGTCTACAGCAATGCGGCATTGCATTGGCTTCCCGAGCACGCAACGCTCTTCCCGCGTCTTCTCGCAACGGTCGCCGTAGGCGGTGCATTGGCCGTGCAGATGCCGTCGAATTTCGACGCGCCGTCGCACGTCGCGCTCTCAGAGATCGCCATTGGGCCGCGCTTCGGATCGCGGCTTCGTGCGCTCGTGCGCCCGGCGCCCGTCGCGAGCGCGGCGCAGTATTTCGATTGGCTCGCGCCGCTCGCGCAGACGATCGACGCGTGGACGACCGAATACCTGCACGTCCTCGCGCCGACGGAGGACGGCGAGCATCCCGTCGTGGCGTGGACGAAGGGCACGGCGCTCACGCCGTTCCTGGCCGCGCTCGACGACAAAGCACAGCGCGCGTTCGTCGGCGAGTACGCCGAGCGTGTCACGGCGGCGTATCCGCCGCGGGGGGACGGGCGCGTGCTGTTCGCGTTTCGGCGGCTCTTCGTCGTCGCGACACGAAGCAAGCGGTAAGGCCACCGGGCCGCGCGCGAGGCTTAAGGCGAACTCGACGCGCGGTGTAAACTCAAAAGTTCATTCGCCGCGCCTGCGAAGCGCAACCTTTTTCGCGCGCGGGCCCTCGTCCCACACGCCGCCAGGTCCCCGCATGAACCCTCCCCATTCGCTGCAAGCACTGGCCGCCACCGTGTCGGCACCGTCCTACGTCCGCCATCCACGGCTGCTCGCGTGGGTTGCCGAAGTCGCCGCGTTGACGAAACCGGACCGCGTCATCTGGTGCGACGGCAGCGAAGACGAATACAACCGGCTCTGCGCGGAAATGGTGACGGCGGGCACGCTCGCGAAGCTCAATCCGGCGAAGCGCCCGAATAGTTATCTCGCGCTGTCGGACCCCTCCGACGTCGCGCGGGTCGAGGACCGGACGTTCATCTGCAGCGAACGCGAGGAGGATGCGGGCCCGACGAACAACTGGGTTGCGCCCGCCGAAATGCGCAAGACAATCGCGGGCCTCTTCGACGGAGCGATGCGCGGTCGCACGATGTACGTCGTGCCGTTCTCGATGGGGCCGATCGGCAGCCACATTTCGCACATCGGCATCGAGATCTCCGATAGCCCCTACGTCGTCGCGAACATGCGGATCATGACGCGAATGGGCGAGGCCGTGTTCGCAGTCCTGGGCGAGGATGGTCCGTTCGTCCCGTGCGTGCATTCGGTGGGCGCGCCGCTCGCGCCGGGGCAACACGATGTGCGCTGGCCGTGCAACAAGGACCACAAGTACATCGTCCATTTCCCCGAGTCGCGCGAGATCTGGAGCTACGGCTCGGGCTACGGCGGCAATGCGCTGCTCGGCAAGAAGTGTTTCGCGCTGCGCATTGCCTCGGTGATGGGGCGCGACCAGGGTTGGCTCGCCGAGCACATGCTGATCCTCGGCGTGACCTCGCCCGAAGGCGAGAAGACGTACGTGACGGCCGCGTTCCCGAGCGCCTGCGGCAAGACGAACTTCGCGATGCTGATTCCGCCGCAGGGGTTCGAGGGATGGAGAGTGACGACGATCGGCGACGACATCGCGTGGATCAAGCCGCACGCTGACGGCCGGTTCCATGCCATCAATCCGGAGGCCGGCTATTTCGGCGTCGCGCCGGGCACGTCGTGGGAATCGAACCCGAACGCGATGAAGATGCTCGCCGAAAACGTGATCTTCACCAACGTCGCGCTCACTGACGACGGCGACGTGTGGTGGGAGGGGATGACCAAGACGCCTCCCGCGCACCTGATGGATTGGCAAGGCGACGACTGGACGCCCGAGTGCGGGCGCAAGGCCGCACACCCGAACGCACGCTTCACCGTGGCGTCGATTCAGTGTCCGTCGCTCGATCCGCATTGGGACAGCCCCGACGGCGTTCCCATCGACGCGTTCGTCTTCGGGGCGCGGCGCTCCGACACCGTGCCGCTCGTCGTCGAAGCGTCGTCATGGGAAGAGGGCGTCTACAAGGCCGCGACGATGGGGTCGGAGACGACCGCCGCGGCGGTGGGGAAAGTGGGCGAAGTCCGACGCGACCCGTTCGCAATGCTCCCGTTTTGCGGCTATCACGTCGGCGACTATTTCGCGCACTGGCTGCGGATGGGCAAAGCCGTCGCGAGGCCGCCCAAGATCTTCAACGTCAACTGGTTTCGGACCGACGAAAAAGGCAAATTCGCGTGGCCGGGGTTCGGCCAGAACATGCGCGTCCTGCAATGGATCATCGAGCGTTGCCGCGGGCGCGGTCACGCTGTCGAAACGGCGCTGGGCCTCGAGCCCGCCTACGGCGACCTCAACTGGTCGGGGATCGACTTTTCGCCGGACCGCTTTGCCCAGGTGATGCGCGTCGATCGCGAAATGTGGACGCGGGAACTTGCAGCGCACGATCAGCTCTTCGCCAAGCTCGGCGGCAAGCGCCCGGCGGCGCTGGCTGCCGAGAGGACCCGTTTGGGCGGGAGGCTCAGCGCTTAGGCCGTAGATTGGCCAATCTCGCCGTGTGTGAGCGCCCACATACATATGCGAATTGACCCACCGCCTTTGGGTACGATTTCGACGTAGACAACAGGTCGCCGGCGTCGGCAAGGATTCCCGGGTTTGGAAAGATGGACAGCGGTTTCGGAGAGCGCTGCCACAAAAATTAGCGCAGCTTTTGGGCACCCCTGGCGGCCACCGAATCTCCGGCCAGCGCCGCCGCGAGGAAGCGGTCGATAGCGTCGCGCGTCGGCAGGGCTTGTTGGCCCCGCTTTCCCGCATCGGCAATGGCAGAGCTTGTAACCGCTGATATGACCGGCGTTTCACGTGGAACATCAATGGGCGGGGGCGGTGCTTTAGCCGTTCAGGGTCCCGATGCGCGAAGTGACGATCCGCTTTCTGCTAGTGGCTGCGGCGACGAATGGACCGCCCATCCGTTCCACGTGAAACGGGCATGATGCCGCGGCGCCGTCAGCCGTTGAGCGCTTTTCCGCCTCCCCTGATTGAAGTATCATTTGGATTTCGATCATCGGTTCTGGCAACTTAACGGTGGTTAAGTAAAACTCCAACAAAATCATGGACTTCCCTACTCGGTTTGAGGTGATTGTCGTCGGTGGAGGCCACGCCGGCACCGAGGCGGCGCTCGCCAGCGCGAGGATGGGCCGCAAGACGCTGCTCCTCTCGCACAACATCGAAACCCTGGGACAGATGTCGTGCAATCCGTCGATCGGCGGGATCGGCAAGGGCCACCTGGTCAAGGAGGTTGACGCCCTTGGCGGCGCGATGGCGATCGCGACCGACGAGGCGGGCATCCAGTTTCGGATCCTCAATTCGAGCAAGGGGCCGGCGGTCCGCGCGACTCGCGCGCAAGCCGACCGGGTCCTCTACAAGCAGGCGATCCGGTCTCGGCTTGAAAACCAGCCGAACCTGACGCTGTTCCAGCAGGCCGTCGACGACCTCACGCTCGATGGCGACGGCGCGGGCGCGCGCGTGACCGGCGTCGTCACGCAAATCGGCATTCGCTTCGAGGCGGACGCCGTCGTGCTGACGACGGGAACGTTCCTGTCGGGCCTGATCCACGTCGGGCTCGACCACTACGAAGCCGGGCGCGCCGGCGACCCGCCGGCGAAGATGCTGGGCGCGCGGCTGCGCGAGCTCAGGCTTCCGGTCGGCCGACTGAAGACCGGCACGCCGCCGCGCCTCGATGGCCGCACGATCGATTTCGGCGCCCTTGACGCACAGCCCGGCGATGACCCGGTGCCGGTGATGAGCTTCATGGGCAGCCGCGCCGTGCACCCGCGCCAGGTGCCGTGCTGGATCACGCACACGAACGAGCGTACGCACGAGATCATCCGCGGCGGACTTGACCGCTCGCCGCTGTACACGGGCGTCATCAAGGGCGTGGGTCCCCGCTATTGCCCCTCGATCGAAGACAAGGTCGTGCGCTTTGCGCAACGCACGAGCCACCAGGTCTTTCTCGAACCCGAGGGCCTCGCGACGACCGAGATCTATCCGAACGGCATCTCGACGTCGCTGCCCTTCGACGTGCAGCTGGCACTGGTGCGCACGATGAAGGGCTGCGCAGCCGCGCACATCCTCCGGCCGGGCTACTCGATCGAATACGACTACTTCGATCCGCGCGCGCTCAAGTCCACGCTCGAGACGAAGGCGATTCGCGGCCTCTTTTTCGCCGGTCAGATCAACGGCACGACGGGCTACGAGGAAGCCGCCGCGCAGGGATTGCTCGCCGGCATCAATGCCGCGCGCGCCGTGCGCGACGAGACGGGCTGGTGCCCGCGGCGCGACGAAGCGTATCTGGGCGTGCTGGTCGACGATCTCATCACCCGCGGCGTCACGGAGCCGTACCGGATGTTCACGTCGCGCGCCGAATACCGGCTGCAACTGCGCGAGGACAACGCCGACCTGCGGCTCACCGAGATCGGGCGCGCGCTCGGCGTCGTCGACGATGCGCGCTGGGATGCCTTCGCGAGGAAGCGCGACGCGATCGCGCGCGAGCAGGAGCGCCTGAAGTCGACGTACGTGAACCCGAACGTGATTTCCTGCCACGACGCGGAGCGCGTGCTCGGCGCGCCGATCGAGCGCGAGTATTCGCTTGCCGATCTGCTGCGCCGCCCGAACGTCAGCTACGCGACGCTGATGACGCTGCCCGGCGCCGGCGATGCGGTGACCGACCCGATCGTCGCGGAGCAGATCGAGATCGCGGCGCGCTATTCCGGCTACATCGATCGCCAGCGTGACGAGATCGAACGGCACCGCGCCGACGAGGAACTGCGCCTGCCGCACGATCTCGACTATCGGACCGTGCGCGGGCTGTCGACCGAGGTGCAGCAAAAGCTCAATGCGCATCGCCCCGAAACGCTCGGCCAGGCCGCGCGCATTTCGGGCATCACACCGGCGGCGATTTCGCTCCTGCTCGTGCATCTCAAGCGCGGCTTCGACGTTCGCGCCGAGGAAGGTGCGGTGCCGCCGGCATCCCCGGCTGCGCGCACGCGGCGCTCCGCGTGATCGCGACATTCGATCTCGACTTCGGGCTCGAAGCCCTCGGCGCTGCCGGTGCGGCGTTGCCGGCGCACGCGCGGGACGCGCTCGCGGCCTACGTTGCATTGCTCGCCAAGTGGAACCGCACGTACAACCTGACCGCGATCCGCGAGCCCGAGCGGATGGTCACGCATCACGTGCTCGATTCGCTTGCGGTGCTCCCGCATCTGCCGGCGCGGGACGGTCTCGCCATCCTCGACGTCGGGAGCGGCGGCGGGGTGCCCGGCATTCCGCTCGCGCTCGCGCGGCCGCGCTGGCGCGTCGTGCTGCTCGACGCGAATCACAAGAAGGGCGCGTTCCTGCAGCAGGCGGTGATCGAGCTCGGCCTGCACAACGCCGAAGCAGTGACCGCGCGGGTCGAGGATTACGTTTCGAACGCGCCGTTCGACGTCGTGATCTCGCGTGCGTATTCGGATCTGGCGACGTTCGCGCGGGCGGGCGCGCGGCACTTGGCGCCCGGCGGCCGCCTCGCCGCCATGAAAGGCGTGTTTCCCGACGAGGAGATCGCGCATCTTCCCGACGACGTCCGTGTCGTCGCGACGCCGGCGCTCGCCGTCCCCGGTCTCGATGCCAAGCGGCATCTCGTCGTCATGGAGCGCCGATGACGCGCATCATCGCCGTGGCGAACCAGAAGGGCGGCGTCGGCAAGACGACGACGGCGGTCAATCTCGCGGCGAGCCTCACGGCAATGAAGCGGCGCGTGCTGCTGGTCGACCTCGATCCGCAGGGCAACGCGACGACGGGCGCGGGTCTCGACAAGCGCGCGCTGCCGGCAACGGTCTACCAGGTGCTGTTGGGCGAGCGCAAGATCGCTGACGTGCGCGTCGCTTCGCCGTCCGGCGGCTTCGACCTCGTGCCGGCAAACCGCGAGCTCGCCGGTGCCGAAGTCGAACTGGTCGACCTGCCCGAGCGCGAAATGCGCCTGAAGGATGCACTGGCCGAAGCGCTTTCGCAGATGCGCGCAGCGATCAGCGAAGTCGCGCCCGAGTACGACTTCATCCTGCTCGACTGCCCGCCGTCGCTGTCGCTCTTGACGCTGAACGGGCTCTGCGCCGCAGACTCGGTGCTGATCCCGATGCAGTGCGAGTATTACGCGCTCGAGGGGCTCTCGGATCTCGTCCAGACGATCCGCAAGGTGCGTGCGCACCTGAACCCGGCGCTCGAGATCGAAGGTCTGCTGCGCACGATGTACGACCCCCGCAATACGCTTGCGCTCAACGTCGCCGCGGAGCTCGAAAAACACTTCGGCGAGAAGCTCTACCGTACGGTCGTCCCGCGCAACATCCGCCTGGCCGAAGCGCCGTCGCACGGCATTCCTGCGCTCCATCTCGACCGCAACTCGAAGGGCGCGCAGGCGTACCTCGCGCTCGCCGGCGAAATGCTGCGGCGGATGGAAGCGCAACCGGAAGCGGGCGCGCAACCGGCGGCCGTGGCATGACGCGAGCGCGAAGGGGGAGCACACGATGATCCGACCGAAGGGACTGGGCCGCGGCCTCGATGCGCTGCTCGCGGGTTCCGACGAAGGAAGCGCGAAAGAGTCGCTGCAGACGCTCGCCATCGACCGCTTGCGTCCCGGCAAATACCAGCCGCGCACGCGGATGGACAAGACATCGCTCGACGAGCTCGCGGCGTCGATCCGCGAGCATGGCGTGATGCAGCCGGTACTCGTGCGACCCGTCGACGGGAGTCGTTTCGAAATCATCGCCGGCGAGCGCCGCTGGCGCGCCGCGCAGCTGGCAGGGCTGACCGAAGTGCCGGCGCTCGTGAAATCAGTGCCGGATCAATCGGCGCTCGCACTGTCGCTGATCGAGAACATCCAGCGCGAGGATTTGAATCCCCTCGAGCAGGCGAACGGGCTTGCGCGACTGATCGACGAGTTCGGACTCACGCACGACGCCGTGGCGAAAGCGATCGGCCGCTCGCGCAGCGCGGTCACCAACCTGCTGCGGCTGCGCGAGCTCGCGAAGCCGGTGCAGGAATATTTGATCGGCGGCGCGCTCGACATGGGGCATGCGCGCGCGCTGCTCGCGCTCGCCGCAGGCGCGCAGACGGCGGCTGCGACGCGTGTCGTCGCGCAAGGACTGTCGGTTCGAGAGACTGAGCGGCTCGTCCATCATCTCGCGCACCCGGGTCGGCATCCGACGAAGCGTGGCGCGCGAGCCGTCGACCCCGATCTCGCGCGCCTCACCGAACAGCTCGCCGAAACGCTGGGCGCAAAGGTCGCGATCGAGCCCAGGAAGAACGGCGCGGGCAGGCTCGTCATCGCGTATTCGAGCCTTGACCAGCTCGACGGGATACTCGCGAAACTGCGTTAGCGTCGTACTATCCGTCGGCCTCTTCCGCGGGAGGCGATCTGCGAAGGTTGGACCAACGGCCGACCCCCATCGCTCGGCGACGCGCGGCCTCCGCACCATACGAGCGTGCTCGCTGCGCCTCGGGGTCGGCCGCCACCCGCGTTCGCAGACGCGAGCTTCGCTCCTTGCCTTCGCCCTGGCTCACGCAGGCGTCCCCGGGCCTTGGCTCGCTTCGCTCGCCCGCCTCGCTCAGTCGAGCTGCTTTAGCATCGTCTCGGCGTCGGAGACTTCGTACTTGCCGGGCGCCTCGACGTTGAGCGTCTTCACGACGCCGTCGTCGACCAGCATCGAAAAGCGCTGGCAGCGCACACCGAGTCCGCGCGCGGTCAAGTCGTTCTCGAGTCCGAGCGCCTTCGTGTACGCCGCACTGCCGTCGCCCATCATCCGGATCTTGCCGCCGGTCTTCTGGTCGCGTGCCCACGCACCCATCACGAAGGCATCGTTGACCGACATGCAGACGACCTCGTCGACACCTTTCGCCTTCAGCTTGTCGAGATTGTGCACGTAGCTCGGCACGTGCTTCGCCGAGCACGTCGGCGTGAACGCGCCGGGCAGTCCGAAGACCACCACTTTCTTGCCTTTCACGAGATCGCCCACCTTGAATTCGTTCGGGCCGATCGTGCAGCCGTCGCCTTCGACTTCGATATATTCGGACAGTGTGCCTGCGGGCAGCCTGTCGCCAACCTTGATCGTCATGCGCGCTCCTTCACGGACGGTGGAAAAACGGGGAGCCGCGAAGAATTGCAGGCTCGCGCGTCTTTTGCAACCCTTCTCCGGCGCGGGGAATTGTCACAGTCCGACAGTCGACAGACCGCGCGGCGCGTGTTGCCGCTTGCAGCGTTTCCGCGACCGGGGTAGCGTTACCGGCTCGATCAATGCGGAGAACCACGATGGGCCCCCCGAAGAACAAGAACGCGGCCGCCACACGGGCGCCGCGAAACACGACGTTGCTGATCGCCACGCGAAAAGGATTGTGGTCGCTCTTGGGCGACGCGTCGCGGCGAAAATGGAAGCTCGTGGGCCCGCAGTTCCTGGGCAACATCGTGCATCACGCGATGCTCGATCCGCGTGACGGCAAGACGCTGCTCGCCGCCGCGCGCACCGGCCATCTCGGGCCGACGATCTTCCGCTCGACGGACCGGGGGAGGACGTGGAAGGAGGCCGCAACGCCGCCCGCGTTCGAGCCGGGGAGCGGACGCACCGTCGATCATTCGTTCTGGTTGACGCCGGCCCATGCGAGCGAGCCCGGCGCCTGGTACGCGGGAACCTCGCCCCAGGGCCTGTTTCGGTCGACCGATGGCGGCGTAACGTGGACGGGTGTGGCCGGCTTCAACAATCATCCGCGGCGCAAGGAATGGTGCGGCGGGGACCAGGACGGCACGCCCGATGGTCCGAAGCTCCACTCGATCCTCGTTGACCCGCGCGACGCGAAGCACCTCTACATCGCGATGTCGGGCGGCGGCATCTTCGAATCGGTCGACGCCGGCGGCGACTGGCGGCCGTTGAACCGCGGGGTCCGCGCCGACTTCCTGCCGAACCCCGATCCCGAGTTCGGTCACGACCCGCATTGCCTGCGGCTGCACCCGCTCGCACCGGACCGGCTCTACCATCAGAACCATTGCGGAATCTACCGACTCGACCGCCCCGCGGAACGCTGGACCGAGATCGGCGTGTCAATGCCGAAATCGGTCGGATCGATCGGCCTCCCGATCGTGCTGCATCCGCGCGACCCGGACACGCTGTGGGTGTTCCCCATGGACGGCACGAAGGTGTGGCCGCGCGTATCGCCCGGTGGAAAGCCGGCGGCGTACCGCTCGGTCAACGGCGGCAAGACGTGGCAGCGGCAGGCGACGGGGTTTCCCAAGGCGCAGGCGTGGTGGACCGTCAAGCGGCAAGCGATGACGGCCGATCAGGCGCCGAGCGTCGGCGTTTACTTCGGCACGACCAGCGGAGAAGTTTGGGGCAGTCGCGACGAAGGGCGGACGTGGAAATGTCTGGCCGCGCACTTGCCCGAAATCTATGCCGTCGAAGCCGTCTGACGCGGCGGTGCGCGCAACTGCCGGCGCCGCGACCGTCAAGGTCCGGATCCCCGGGCTCCTGCGCTCCTACACGGACGGCGCCGAGCAGGTCGCACTGTCGCTCCCGGAACGTGGCGCGACGCTCGCCGATGCGCTGGCCCTGCTCGATGCACGCTACCGCGGCTTTCGCTTTCGCATCATCGACGAACAGAATGCGGTGCGGCCACATATCAAACTCTTCGTCGACGGCGTCCTCGTCCGCGATCTGGGCTGGCGCGTCGAACCGGGCGCGGAGCTGATGATCGTTGGCGCACTTTCCGGCGGTTGATGCGGATCAAATCGAGCGTAAATTATGTGTCCGCAGCCGTATTGCATCGCACCACTTTCGTTGCGATGCGGCGCAAAAGACGACTATAATCGCCCGTTTGCTTCTGCCGGAAGCGCGCTCGTCGCGCCCGAGTGATTTCCCCGCTCAAGACCAAGCCGATCCGCACTGTTCTCAAGTGGCAGGTCATCGCCACGGCGGTCGTCGCGGCAATTGCGGGGTGGTGGGCCGGCGGGCATGGGGCGATCTCGGCGCTGCTGGGAGGCATCGTCAACCTGGCGGCGGGCGTCGTCTATGCGGTCCTGCTGGGCCTCGGTCTCGGTGCCGCGTCGGTGCCGAGCGCCGGCGCGTCGCTCGTCGCGATGTTCCGTGCGGAAGCGGGCAAGATCCTCGTGATCGTCGGCGGGCTCTGGCTCGCGCTGTCGCTGTACCGCGACATCGTGATGGCGGCGTTCCTCACCGCGTTCGTGGTCACGGTGATCGTGTTCAGCATGGCGTTTTTCGTTCGCGACGAGGGAAGATAAGAGCATGGCTGCCGAGCACGAGCTGACCCCGACGTCGTACATTCAGCACCACCTCACGTTCTTCTCGCATCCGGTCCGCGGCGACGGCGGCTTCTGGACGGTCAACGTCGACACGCTGGCGATGACGATTTTCGCCGGCGTGCTGGTGTTCGGCTTCTTCTGGATCATCACCCGGCGCGTGAGCCCCGGCGTACCGTCGAAGACGCAGGCCTTCGTCGAGCTCTGCATCGGCTTCATCAACGATCAGGTCAAGGGGGTCTACCAGGGTGAGAGCGCGCTGGTTGCGCCGATTGCGCTGACCACGTTCTTCCTGGTGCTGATGTTGAACGCGCTGGATTTCCTGCCGGTCGACATCACCGCGGGATTCTTCCGGCTGATCGGCTTCCCCGAATGGCGCCCGGTGCCGACAGCCGACGTCAACACGACGTTCGCGCTCGCGCTGTCGGTGTTCGCGCTGATGATCTTCTACAGCATCAAGGTGAAGGGCGTGGGCGGATGGGTCCACGAGCTCGTCGCCTCGCCGTTCGGCATTTCGCCGTGGTACTTCGCGCCGCTCCTGGTGCCCATCAACCTGCTGTTCAACGCCGTCGAGTACCTGTCGAAGCCGCTGTCGCACTCGCTGCGGCTGTTCGGCAACATGTACGCGGGCGAGATCATCTTCATGCTGATTGCGCTACTCGCCTCGGCGGCGGCCGAGATGGCGCTGCATTGGATGGGCATCACGTTCGTTTTTTCGGCCCTGCTGAACCTGGCGTGGGCGATCTTCCACATCCTGATCGTCGTGCTGCAGGCGTACATCTTCATGATGCTGACCGTCGTGTACATCGCGATGGCGCACGAGCACCACTGACCCCGCTTCCCGTCCTCATCCGCCCAACGAAAGGAAACAAGATGGATCCGAAACTGCAACTGCTCGCGATGATCCAGGCGTACACCGGCGTCGGCATCGGCCTGATGATCGGCTTGGGCGCGCTCGGCGCCTGCGTCGGCGTGGGCATCATGTGCTCGCGCTTCCTCGAAGGCGCCGCGCGGCAGCCGGAGCTGATGCCGCAGCTGCAGGCGAAGGTGTTCCTGCTGCTGGGCCTGATCGACGCGTCGTTCATCATCGGCCTCGGCATCGCGATGATGTTCGCGTTCGGCAACCCGCTGCTCGGGGTGATCCATTAGAAGGCGCAACGGCCGCCGTCGAGGGAAATCGCCATGAACATCAACTTCACGCTGGTGATGCAGGCGATCGCCTTCGCCGCGTTCATCTGGTTCTGCGCCCGTTTCATCTGGCCACCGCTGACGCGCGCGATCGAGACGCGCCAGCAGCAGATCGCGGACGGTATCGCGGCGGGCGAGCAGGGAAAGCAAAGCCTCGCCTCCGCCGAGAAGCGCATCGCCGGCATGCTGGCCGAGGCGAAGCTGCGCTCCGCGGAGATCATCGCCCAGGGCGACAAGCTCAAGGGCGAGACGATCGAGGCGGCCAAGGCCGATGCGAAAGCGGAGGCGGACCGCATCCTCGCGACCGCCAAGGCCGAGATCCAGCAGGAGGTCGGGCGCGCGAAGGAAGCGCTGCGCAATCAGGTCGCGGACCTGGCCGTCGCCGGCGCGGAGAAGATCCTGAAGCGCGAGGTCGACGCCAAGGCGCACGCCGAGCTGCTGGCTTCGATCCGGCAGCAATTCTGACGAGAGCCCACGATGGCCGAACTGACGACGATCGCCCGGCCGTACGCGGAAGCGGCGTTCGGGATCGCGCGCGACGCGAATGCGCTGCCGGTCTGGTCGTCGATGCTGCGCTACGCGAGCACGGTCGTCGCCGACCCGCGGGTCACCGCGGCGCTCGACAATCCGAGGCTCGACGCCGGCGACAAGGAAGCGCTGCTGCTCTCGATCGTCGGCGACAAGCTCGACTCGATGGGACGCAATTTCATGCGCGTGCTGATCGAGGCCGATCGTATCGCCGTCCTGCCGCAGATCGCGGTGCTGTTCGACAACCTGAAGGACGCCGCCGAAGGCCAGGCGAAAGCCCGGATCGACAGCGCGTTCCCGTTGTCCGACGCGCAGCTCGCCGAGCTTACGGCGGGACTGGAAAAGCGCTTCGGCAAGAAGATCGACGCGACGGTCAACGTCGATCCGTCATTGATCGGCGGCGCGCGGATCACCGTCGGCGACACCGTGATCGATGGCACCGTGACGTCGCAGCTTGCGGTGATGGCGACCCGCTTGCGGGCCTGATTTGACAACTATCGTGACACCGGCCGCACGCGAGAGCCGGCGCGACGCGAGGACACCATGCAGTTGAATCCTTCCGAAATCAGCGAACTGATCAAGAGCAAGATCGCCAACCTCGACACGGGCGCCGAAGTGAGCACGCAGGGGACCGTGGTGTCGGTGACCGACGGCATCTGTCGGATTCACGGTCTGTCGAACGCGATGGCCGGCGAAATGCTGGAATTTCCGCAGAACACCTTCGGCCTCGCGCTCAACCTCGAGCGGGATTCGGTCGGCGCGGTGATCCTCGGCGCCTACGAGCACATCACCGAGGGCGACACGGTCAAGTGCACCGGGCGAATCCTGTCGGTCCCCGTGGGCACCGAGCTGATCGGCCGCGTCGTCGACTCGCTCGGCCAGCCGATCGACGGCAAGGGTCCGGTCAATGCCAAGGAGTCCGACGTCATCGAAAAGGTCGCGCCGGGCGTGATCTGGCGCAAGAAGGTGTCGCAGCCCGTGCAGACGGGACTCAAGTCGATCGACGCGATGGTGCCGATCGGCCGCGGCCAGCGCGAGCTCATCATCGGCGACCGGCAGACCGGCAAGACGGCGGTCGCGATCGACACGATCATCAATCAGAAGGGCAAGGACCTGATCTGCGTCTACGTCGCGATCGGCCAGAAGGCGTCGACGGTCAAGAACGTGATCCGCAAGCTCGAGGAAACGGGCGCGATGGCGTACACGATCGTCGTCGTGGCCACCGCGTCCGAGTCGGCGGCGATGCAATACATTGCCCCGTATTCGGGTTGCACGATGGGCGAATACTTCCGCGATCGCGGCCAGGATGCGCTCATCATCTACGACGACCTGACCAAGCAGGCCTGGGCGTACCGCCAGATCTCGCTGCTGTTGCGGCGGCCGCCGGGGCGCGAGGCCTACCCTGGCGACGTGTTCTATCTCCACTCGCGCCTGCTCGAGCGCGCCGCGCGCGTGAACGAGGAGTACGTCGACAAGTTCACCAAGGGCAAGGTCAAGGGCAAGACCGGCTCGCTCACTGCGCTCCCGGTCATCGAGACGCAGGCGGGCGACGTGACCGCGTTCGTCCCGACCAACGTGATCTCGATCACCGACGGCCAGATCTTCCTCGAGACCGACCTCTTCAACGCCGGCATCCGCCCCGCGATCAACGCCGGCATCTCGGTGTCGCGGGTCGGCGGCGACGCGCAGACCAAGATCATCAAGAAGCTGGGCGGCGGCGTGCGGCTGTCGCTCGCCCAGTACCGCGAGCTCGCCGCGTTCGCGCAGTTCGCCTCCGACCTCGACGAAGCGACGCGCAAGCAGCTCGACCGCGGGCGTCTCGTCACCGAGCTCATGAAGCAGCCGCAGTACCAGCCGCTGCAGGTGAACGAGATGGCGCTGACGCTGTTCGGCGTGAACAAGGGCTACTACGACGACGTCCCGGTGGAGAAGGCGCTCGCGTTCGAGTCGGCGCTGCGCGCCTACATGAAGAGCAAGTACGCGGCGCTGATGGACAGCATCGAGAAGACCAAGGACCTGACGCCGGAGATCGAGTCGTCGCTGGCGGCGGCGGTCGAGGATTTCAAGAAGAACGGCGCGTACTGATCACCGCGACAGCGACGAGCGCACAACGAAGGGCGACATGGCCGGCTCGAAGGAAATCCGCACCAAGATCAAGAGCGTGCAGAGCACGCGCAAGATCACCAAGGCGATGGAGATGGTCGCGGCGTCGAAGATGAAGAAGGCGCAGGACCGGATGCGCGCCTCGCGCCCGTACGTCGTGCGCGCGCTGCAGATCGCGATGCACGTCGCCAAGGCGAATACCGAATACAAGCATCCGTTCCTCGCCGTGCGCGATAACGTCCGCCGCGTCGGCGCCATCGTAGTGACGACCGACAAGGGACTGTGCGGCGGCCTCAACACCAACGTGCTGCGGCTGGTGCTGAACCAGCACAAGGAGTGGCGGGCGAAGGGCATCGACGTCGACTATTGCGCGATCGGCGCCAAGGGCCTCGGCTTCCTCGCGCGGCTCGGCGCGAACGTCGTCTCGCAGGCGGTGGGCCTCGGCGACCGTCCGCACGTCGACCGCCTGGTCGGCCCGGTGAAGGTGCTGGGTGACAAGTACGTCGCCGGCGAGATCGACGAGGTGCACATCTTTTCGACGCTGTTCATCAACACGATGAAGCAGGAGGCGCGGCACGCGCGGATGCTGCCGATTCCGGAGCAGTTCCGCACGCCGACCGGCGAGGTGTTCAAGGCCGAGGTCGGAGAGCGTTCCTGGGACTACCTCTATGAGCCCGACGCGCGGGAGTTGCTCGACGGCGTCCTGCGCCGCTACGTCGAGGCCTTGGTCTACCAGATGGTCAACGAGAACATGGCCTCCGAGCAGTCGGCGCGGATGGTGGCGATGAAGGCCGCATCCGACAATGCGGGCACGATCATCGACGAACTGCAGTTGATCTACAACAAGACGCGGCAGGCGGCGATCACCAAGGAACTGGCCGAGATCGTCGGCGGCGCGGCGGCAGTATGACGCGCGCGGGAAGATCGGGCGAGACTAATGCGAGCGCAGCGAACGTTATGACGAGACCAAATCTTCCAGGCGCGCGCAGTGAACCGAATCTGCAATATGAACCCAAGGGTAACGCCATGAATCAGGGAACAATTGTCCAATGCATCGGCGCCGTCGTCGACGTCGAGTTCGCGCGCGCCGAACTGCCGCACATCTACGACGCGCTCAAGATGGACGAGATCGGCCTCACGCTCGAGGTCCAGCAGCAGCTGGGCGACGGCATCGTGCGGACGATCGCGCTCGGCAGCTCCGACGGCCTGCGCCGCGGGATGAAGGTCGTCAACACCGGCGCGCCGATCATGGTTCCGGTTGGCGCCAAGACGCTCGGCCGGATCATGGACGTGCTCGGCCGGCCGATCGACGAAGCCGGTCCGATCGGCGCCGACAAGGAGATGTCGATCCATCGCAACGCGCCGACGTTCGAAGAACTCTCGCCGTCGCAGGAATTGCTCGAGACGGGGATCAAGGTCATCGACTTGATCTGCCCCTTCGCCAAGGGCGGCAAGATCGGGCTCTTTGGCGGCGCCGGCGTCGGCAAAACGGTCACGATGATGGAGCTGATCAACAACATCGCGAAGGCCCACGGCGGCCAATCGGTGTTCGCGGGCGTGGGCGAGCGCACGCGCGAGGGCAACGACTTCTATCACGAGATGAAGGACAGCAACGTCCTCGACAAGGTGGCGATGGTCTATGGCCAGATGAACGAGCCGCCGGGAAACCGCCTGCGCGTCGGGCTCACCGGACTCACGATCGCGGAATCGTTCCGCGACGAGGGCCGCGATGTGCTGCTGTTCATCGACAACATCTACCGTTTCACGCTGGCCGGCACCGAAGTGTCGGCGCTGCTCGGCCGGATGCCCTCGGCCGTGGGCTACCAGCCGACGCTCGCCGAGGAGATGGGACGGCTGCAGGAGCGGATCACGTCGACCAAGGTCGGCTCGATCACGTCGATCCAGGCCGTGTACGTTCCGGCGGATGACCTGACCGACCCGTCACCGGCGACGACGTTCGGCCACCTCGACGCGACCGTCGTGCTGTCGCGGGACATCGCCGCGCTCGGCATCTACCCGTCGGTGGACCCGCTCGACTCGACGTCGCGCCAGGTCGACCCGAACGTCGTCGGCGAGGCGCACTATGCGGTGACGCGAAGCGTGCAGTCGGTGCTGCAGCGCTACAAGGAGCTGCGCGACATCATCGCGATCCTCGGGATGGACGAGCTCTCGCCCGAGGACAAGCTGGCCGTTGCGCGGGCGCGCAAGATCCAGCGCTTCCTCTCGCAGCCGTTCAGCGTGGCGGAAGTCTTCACCGGGTCGCCCGGCAAGTACGTGGAGCTCAAGGAAACGATCAAGGGCTTCAAGATGATCGTCGATGGCGAATGCGACGCGCTCCCCGAGCAGGCGTTTTACATGGTGGGGCCGATCGAAGAAGCGTTCGAAAAGGCGAAAACCCTTCAATAGGATGCGACGCGCGATTGTTCGAACAGCTCGACATGCCAGGCGTGAGCGCCGACGTGCAGGTTCGTTGGAGCGTCGTTGCGGCAGCGCGGCGCGCTTCGATGGGAGTGTGCGCCGACGCTCAACTCTCCCGCACGTCGTACGGTACCGATGCGCTTCGTCCATGCACTGCTCTACCGCGGTCGGCGGCCCTGGTTCGGCTGCCACTGCCAACCGCCAACCGCACAACTGACAACTGACAACTGACAACTGAAATGACCCCCACCATCCACGTCGACGTCGTCAGCGCCGAAGAACAGATCTTCTCGGGCGAAGCGGAGTTCGTCGTGCTGCCCGGCGTCATGGGCGAGCTCGGCATCTATCCGCGCCACACGCCGCTGCTCACGCAGATCAAGCCCGGCGCCGTGCGGATCAGGCTGCCGGGCCAGACGGTTGACGAGCTCGTGTTCGTCCAGGGCGGCTTCCTCGAAGTGCAGCCGCACGTCGTTACCGTGCTCGCTGACACCGCGATCCGGGCGAAGGACCTGGACGAAGTCGCCGCGATGGAAGCGAAAAAGGCCGCCGAGGAAGCGATGCAGAACAAGACCTCGCGCGAGGAAATCGCGCAGGCTGAAGGCGAGCTCGCTATCGCCTTGGCGCAGCTCGAGGCGATCCGCAAGATGCGGCACCGCGCCTAAGTGGGCACTCGCTCCTTCGCCAGAGGGAGCGCCTTGTGGGGCCATGGCAAAGTGGCCGACCCTTGCGTTCGGCCAATGTCCGATGCCGCGAATCTGCTAGCATGTTGCATTGCAGCATCCCGCTGCGTGAGACCCCATGACCGACCTCAACACCACGATTGATCGTGCGACCCAGATTTCCCGCGGCGTCGCCAATACGCTCGATCGGCGTATGCGCTCCGCGATCGAGCGCTATACCGGCCGCCTGCAAAAGGCCGGCACCCGATATCTCGCCGCTTCGTCGACGCCGAAAACGCCCCTCGACCTGTGGCAGGACGCGTGGGCATTCGGGATCGACAGCGTCCAGCGCTCGGTGCTTTTCTGGGACACGCTGCGCGAGCGCGGCAACAACTACCTCGCGCACGAGGCGGCCGGCAAGCCGCCGCTCCTTCACTACGAATGGGAGACGCTCGCCGACGCGCGATCGTTCGAGCGGCCCGTCAATTACGCCCTGGTGCGGATCGTTCCACCCAACGGCATTCGCGTCGACGACGCGCTGCGCCCGTTCGTGATCATCGATCCGCGCGCCGGACATGGACCGGGGATCGGCGGCTTCAAGGAGGATTCGGAGGTCGGCGTCGCGCTGAAGGCGGGGCATCCCGTCTATTTCGTGATCTTCTTTCCGGACCCCGAGCCGGGGCAGACGCTTGCGGACGTCGTCGACGCCGAGGCCGAGTTCGTCCGGATCGTCGCGGCGCGGCACCCTGAGAGCCCGAAGCCGGTGCTGGTCGGCAACTGCCAGGGCGGCTGGGCCGTGATGATGCTCGCCGCCTCGCGCCCCGATATCGCCGGCCCGTGCGTGATCAACGGCGCGCCGATGTCGTACTGGGCGGGCAACGACGCCGAGAATCCGCTGCGCTACTACGGCGGCCTGTTCGGCGGCGCGTGGATCAATCTGTTCGCCGGCGATCTCGGCGGCGGCAAGTTCGACGGCGCGCATCTCGTCGCCAATTTCGAGAACCTCAACCCGGCCAATACGCTCTGGGAGAAGTACCACCACCTGTACGAGAACATCGACGACGAAGCGTCGCGCTTCCTGGAGTTCGAGCGCTGGTGGGGCGGGTTCTATCTGTTCAACGATGCGGAAATCCGCTGGATCGTCAACAACCTTTTCGTCGGCAACAAGCTCTCCGCCGGCGACGCGCGGCTGGGGCCGGGCCGCTTCTTCGATCTGAAGTCGATCAAGTCGCCGATCATCGTGTTCGCGTCGATGGGCGACAACATCACGCCGCCGCAGCAAGCGTTCAACTGGATCGGCGATCTTTATTCGTCGACGGACGAGATCAAGGCGGCGGGGCAGACGATTGTCGGGCTGCTGCACGAGGACATCGGGCACCTCGGGATATTCGTGTCCGGCGCCGTCGCGAAAAAGGAGCACGCGCAGATCGTCGAGCTCCTGAAGCAGATCCAGCAGCTTCCGCCCGGGCTCTACGCCATGGACATCAAGGAGCGGCCGGGACGAGGCGGCGCCGTCGCCTACGACGTCACGATCGTCGAGCGCACGCTCGAGGATTTGCGCAAGATGCAGAAATACGATCGCGTCGACGAAAAGCCGTTCGAGGCGGTCGCTGCGCTGTCCGAGCTCACCGAACGCGCCTATGAGCTGCTCGCGCGCCCGCTCGTGCGACAACTGTCGCCCGAGTGGCTCGCCAAGCTGCGGCGCGAGTTTCATCCGCTGCGCGTCCAGCGCTGGGCGATCTCCGATCGCAATTCGCTCTTCGGCGCGCTGCCGTACGCGGCATCGGCCGTGCGGGCGGGGCGGCGCCCGCGGCGTGCGGACAACGTGCTGAACGGCGTCGAGCACACGGCGTCGGAGTGCGTGAGCGCAGCGCTCGATCTCTACCGCGACCTGCGCGACGCCGCTGCCGAGGCGGCGTTCTTCCAGGTCTACGGCAACCTGCTCTCGCTCAACGTCGCCGACCAGCAGCGCGTGATCCGCCGCGCGACCCGCTTCGACCCGCGTTCGGTTCCTGCGGTACGACAGGTGCTCGATACGATCGAGCAGGGAAGCGCCGCCGAGGGTTTCGTCCGCATCGGCCTGCTGATGGCGAAGGCGGGCGGCGGCAAGCGCAAGCTCGCGCAGATGGAGCGCGTGCGCGAGCTGGTCGCCCCGGCGCACGTTCTGGACCGCGTGAGCGAAGACGAATTTCGCCGCTTGATGCACGAGGAGACGATCGTCGTCGAGTTCGAGCCCGTACAGGCGAAACGCGCGCTGCCGAAGCTCCTGCGCAGCGCCGCCGACCGCCGGCACGCGCACGCGCTGCTCGACGTGATGCTCTCGCACTTCCGGCTGGACGAGCGCCAGCGGGCGCTCTCCGCCGAGCTGAAGACGCTATTGCCGCTGCCAGCGGGCATGGCGGCCGCCGCGGAGAAGCCGGCCGTACGGAAGAATGGCGCGCGAGCGCGCAAGACGGAAAGGCGCGTCGCGGCGCGAACCTGACGGCGCGCGGCGAAGCGGATCGGAACATGCGCGATTTCACCAACCGCACGTTCGACGAGATCGCGGTGGGCGCCACCGAGACGATCTCCCGCACACTGACGGCCACCGATGTCGAAGCGCTCGCGCTCGCGGCCGGCGACGTCGAAGGCTTTCATATCCAAGGTGGAACGGCCGACGAGCGCATTTGCGCCCAGGGTGCGGCCGCGGTCGCGCTGGTCGCGGGTCTGTTGAACCGCCGTCTCCCCGGCCCGGGCAGCGCCATCGTCGGCACGCGCCTCCACTACGCGGGCGCATGCCACGTCGGCGACACGCTGACCGCGACAGTGACGGCGAAGGCGCGGCACCCGCAGGAGCACCGGATCGATTTCGACTGTCGCTGCACGAACCAGAACGGCGACGTGCTGGTCGAGGGCGTGGCGACGGTCGCGGCGCCGACCGAGCGGATTGCCTACAACGATGTGGCAACGCCGGAGCTGATCCTGCGGCGCAACGATGCGTTCGCGCGGCTCTTGAAGCGCTGTGAGAGCCTGCCCGCGGTCACCTGCGCCGTCATCCACCCGTGCGATCGCGATTCGCTCGCCGGGCCGATCGAGGCGGCGAAGCGCGACCTGATCGTGCCGGTGTTGGTCGGCCCGGAAGCGAAGATCCGCGCCGTCGCCCGCGCCGAAGGGATCGACGTCTCGCCCTACCAGATCGTTGCCGTCGAGCACAGCCACGCCGCGGCGGAAAAGGGCGTCGAACTGGCGCGCGCCGGCCACGTCGACGCACTGATGAAAGGGAGCCTCCACACCGACGAACTCATGGCCGCCGTCGTGCCGTCGACGACGGGCCTGCGCACGGCGCGGCGGATCTCGCACGTGTTCGTGATGGACGTGCCGGCATATCCCCGCCTGCTGCTCGTCACCGACGCCGCGATCAACCTGTACCCGACGCTCGAGGACAAGGTCGACATCTGCCAGAACGCGATCGACCTCGCGCACATCCTCGGAATCGCCAAACCGAAAGTCGCGATCCTGTCCGCGGTCGAGACGATCAATCCGAAGATTCCCGGGACGCTCGACGCTGCCGCGCTGTGCAAGATGGCCGACCGCGGCCAGATCACCGGGGGCCTGCTCGACGGCCCGCTCGCGTTCGACAACGCGATCTCGGTCGCGGCGGCGCGCACGAAAAGGATCGACTCGCCGGTCGCCGGGCAGGCGGACATCCTGCTCGTGCCCGACCTCGAAGCCGGCAACATGATGGTGAAGCAGCTTCAGTATCTCGCCGGCGCGGATTCGGCGGGGATCGTCTGCGGAACGCGCGTCCCGATCGTGCTCACGTCGCGCGCCGACAACGTGCGCGCGCGGCTCGCGTCGACCGCCGTGCTGAAATTGGTCGCGCACGAGCGGCGCGGACGGCTCCTGCCGAAGGCTTGAACATGCTTGTCGTCCTCGCGGCGGCGGGGACCTGGCGTCGTTGGTGGAAGAGACGCTGGATTCCCGCCTGCGCGGGAATGACGACCTACGCCGCCCTTCTCCCCGCCCCCGCAGCGAGCTGCTGCTCGGCGAGCGTGACCCAGTAGCTCGCGCCGATCGCGAGCGCGTCGTCGTTGAAGTCGTAGTGCGGGTTGTGGACGTTCGGCGTGTCGGCGCCGCGGCCGGCGCCGAGCCACACGTAGCAGCCGGGCTTCGCCTGGAGCATGAATGCGAAGTCTTCGCTCCCCATGTTCGGCGTCGGGTCGGTGTCGACGTTGCCGGCGCCGACCACCGCCGCTGCCGCCGCAATCGCGTGCCTGGTTTCGGTCTCGTCGTTCACCGTCGCCGGATAGCGGCGTTCATAGCGAACGGTTGCCGTCATCTCGAACATCGTGGCGATCCCCGCCACGATCGTGCGCATCCGCTGCTCGATCAGGTCAGAGACCTCGGACTTGAACGTGCGGACCGTGCCGCGCAATACGATCTCCTGGGGGATCACGTTCCACGTGTCGCCGCCGTGCACCTGCGTGATGCTGACCACGCCCGCTTCGAGCGGGTGCAGGTTGCGCGAGACGATCGTCTGCAGCGCGTGAATCGCGTGCGCGACGAACAGCATCGGGTCCTTCCCCGTGTAGGCCATCGCCGCATGCGCGCCTTTGCCGGTCGCGACGATCTCGAAGATGTCGAACGCGCCCATCAGCGGTCCCGCGCGCATCGCGAACGTCCCGAACGGCTTCTGCGGCCAGTTGTGCATCCCGTAGACGGCGCGCATCGGGAAACGCTCGAACAGCCCCTCCTCGACCATCACGCGGCCGCCGCCCTCGTTTTCCTCGGCCGGCTGGAAGATGAAATACGCGGTGCCGTCGAAGTTCTTGCGGCGCGCCAGCGCGGCGGCGGCGCCGAGCAGCATCGCCGTATGGCCGTCGTGGCCGCATGCGTGCATCTTGCCGGCAATCTTGGAGGCGTGCGTGGCGCCGGATTTTTCCTGGATGTGCAGCGCGTCGAGATCGGCGCGCAGGCCGATAGCGGACCGTTCCGCCGCGTCGCCGCGGCCGCTCCGCAGCACGCCGACGACGCCGGTCTTCGCGATCCCCGCGTGCACTTCGAGCCCGAACGATTTGAGCTTGTCGGCAACGAACGCGGAGGTCGCCGTTTCCTCGAACGCCGTCTCCGGATGTGCGTGGATATGGTGGCGCCACGCTTTCATCTCGGGGACGAGCGCGGCGACTTCGGGGGCAATTTTCACGAGCGGTCGCTCCAGCATCTTGCAAGGTTGCGCGGGCCGATTTTCGGCGTTATGTTGATTCAAGCTTAACATCCTCGCCGATGCGGTGGTGACCCCGCGACACCGTAGGCTAGAATTGCATCTGCTGCTGCCGTTCCATCTCCTCAATGGCAAACAACAACGCGAACGTCTACGACCTCGCGGTCGTCGGTGCGGGCATCAACGGCGCGGGAATCGCCCGCGACGCCGCCGGCCGCGGCCTCAAGGTGCTGGTCGTCGAACAGGACGACATCTCGGCGGCCACATCGCAGTGGAGCACGAAGCTGATCCACGGCGGTCTGCGCTACCTCGAGTACTACGAGTTCAGGCTCGTCCGCGAGTCGCTCTCCGAGCGCGAGGTCGTGCTGCATCAGGCGCCGCATCTCGCGCAACCGCTTTCGTTCGTGCTGCCGCACGAGCCGCACCTGCGTCCCGCGTGGATGATTCGCGCGGGCCTCTTCATGTACGACCACCTGTCGCCGCGGGTCACGCTGCCCGGCTCGTTCGGCGTCGACCTGCAGGCGTCGAAATGGGGCGCCGGGTTGAAGCACAGTTTCCACAGGGGGTTCGTCTACGCCGACGCGCGCGTCGACGACGCGCGGCTCGTGCTGGCCAACGAAATGGCCGCGCGCGAGCTGGGCGCGGACATCCGCGTACGCACGAAGCTCACCGGCGCGCGGCGCGAGGGCGACCACTGGCGCGCGACGCTCGCCGCCACCAGCGGTGCGACGACCGAGGTCACGGCACGCGCGATCGCCAACGTCGCCGGACCTTGGGTCAAGGTCATGCGCGACTCGCTCGCCGCAACGCCGTCCAAGGAAAACGTCCGCCACGTGAAGGGCAGTCACATCGTCGTCCCGCGCGTGCACGCGGAGGGCCACGCCTACATCCTGCAGAACAAGGACAATCGCATCGTCTTCGTGATCCCGTTCGAAGAGCGCTACTCGCTGATCGGCACGACCGACGTGCCCGTCACCGAGTTCGAGCATCCCGAGATCTCCGCGGGCGAGATCGACTATCTGCTGCAGCTCGCCAATACGTATCTCGAACAACCCTTGAGCCGTGCCGACGTCGTGTGGACGTTTTCCGGCATCCGGCCGCTCTACGACGACGGGCAGAGCGACCCTTCGGCGATCACGCGCGACTACGTGCTGAAGCTCGATGCCGGCGACGCCGGTGCGCCGCTCTTGTCGGTCTACGGCGGCAAGATCACGACCTATCGAAAGCTCGCCGAACACGTGCTGGCCGAATTGCAGCCTTACCTGCCGCCGATGAAGCCGGCGTGGACGCATGACGTCGTGCTGCCGGGAGGCGATCTGCCGCCGGGCGGGATCGGGCCCTGGATCGTCGAGATGGAGGGCCGCTATCCGGGGCTCCCCGCCGATGTGGTGCGCGGCATCGCGCGCCGGCATGGCTCGCTCGCGCCGAAAGTGATCGGCGACGCGAGGGTGGCGGCCGATCTCGGAACGCAATTCGGCAACGGCCTGACCGCGCGCGAAGTCGAATGGTTCGTCCGCGAGGAGTGGGCGCGCACGACGGACGACGTCCTCTGGCGGCGGACGAAGTGCGGGCTCGGCCTGTCGGCGGAAGCGCGCGCGGGTGTGGCCGCCTGCGTCGCGCTCGCCGTCGCCGCGAACCCGGCGTGATTCGGGCCGCGTCGCCGTCGCTGCGTCCGCTCGCCGCGATGCCGCGCGAGACGCGACGTGCAATCCGCGGCGTTCTTGCCGACATCGACGAAACGCTGTCGAGGCATGGCCGGATCACGGCGCAAGCCTACGCGGCGCTGGAACGTTTGCACGCCGCCGGCAAGCGCGTGGTCCCGATCACCGGACGGCCGGCGGGGTGGTGCGATCATATCGCGCGAATGTGGCCGGTCGACGCTGTCGTCGGCGAAAACGGCGCGTTCTGGATGCGCTACGACGCAGTCGCCGGCAAGCTCGTCAAACGTTTCGTCGTCGACGACCACACTCGCCGCGCGAACCGCGCGCGGCTCGCCGCGATCGGCGAGCGGATCGTCGCCGCGGTGCCTGGGTGCGCGCTCGCGTCAGACCAGCTCTACCGCGAGTCCGACCTCGCGATCGACTACCGCGAGGACGTGCCCGAGCTGCCGCGCGAGGCCGTCGACCGGATCGTCGCGCTGATGGAAGCCGAAGGCATGACGGCGAAGGTGAGCTCGATCCACGTCAACGGCTGGTTCGGCGCCTACGACAAGCTGTCGATGACGCGCACGCTGTTCGCCGAGGCGTTCGGCGTCGACCTCGATCGCGAGCGCGAGCGGCATGTCTTCGTCGGCGACTCGCCGAACGATGCGCCGATGTTCGGCTATTTCCCCAATGCCGTCGGCGTCGCCAACATCCGCGAGTTCGCCGACCGGATCGCGACGCTGCCGGCGTACGTCACGGAACGCGAGGCAGGGGCAGGGTTTGCGGAGCTGGCGGATTTCCTGCTGGAACCGTAGCGGCTCTACGTCAGGAGTCGGGGTCGAGCCACACCTGAGCTGGCGCCCCCGGGAAGAAGTCGTCCGTCAACTCCCCCTCGAGAAAGTGATCGCTGCCCCTGCGCAGTGTGAAGGTGGCGTGGCACTGCGCAGGCATGGTCGCCTTGAAGCGAACCTCGCCTGCCGTCAGGAGGGCGTTCGTGATCGGCGCGCCGTTTCCGCCGCACCTGCGTCCGGCGATCGTGACGAAACCTTCGAAGGTGCCGTCGTCGTTTGTCCTGGTAACCGCCAGCGACCACTGGGCACGGGCTTGGGCCGGGCTTTGCTGGAAGTAGGCAAAACCCTTCATCGACTTTGGAAGCGTCAGCGGCGCGTTCGTGACGACGCTTATCACGGCGGGCTTCACGGCGCGCTGAATGATGCGCGCGTGCCGATCCGAATCGGAATCGGAGAGGTAATAGTATTCGCCAGACCTGAACCAGAATTGGCAGCGGGGTGGAAGAACCAGGCTACCGGAAGTTGAGAACCCTCCAGCTGCGGAGCCGGCGCCGGAGGCGACCAACATACTCGTGCAGATTCTTTGGTTGTCATCGATCACCCAGGTACCGCTCACGTCCATCTGCACCGGAGAACTTCTTGTCGCAGTGCCTACACCGCTGATCAGGCCGCTGTTCGTATAGGTGACTTCAAGGGTCCCGCCGGTCGGCGAAAGGCCGGTAATGACTTTCTGAACCAGCTCCTCCCTGAATTCGTTCGCCGAGACTTTCTTCGCACCCCCGTCGAGCAACTCGCCCAGGTTGCTTTGCGCGCCGACCGTTTGGATGACGAACAGGAGCGAAATCCCCAACGCGAACGTCACGGGATGCGGCATGGCGTTCTCCCGACCGCAGCGACTGGAAACCATCGTTGTGCCATCACTGGATCACATCATCAGCCAACACGAGGATCTCGCCGGGAAAGACGAGCCCAAGACTCTTCGCCGTCACTTGATTGGGGATGAGGTCGAATTGCGTGACCTGCTCGATCGGCAGGCTCGCGGGCTTCGTCCCCTTCAGGATCTTGTCGACGTAGTAGGCCGCACGCCGCCGCTGGGCCGGGAGACTCGCGCCAAAGGACATGAGCGCCCCGGCCTCCGCGTACTCGCGCAGCGGTGCGAGCAGCGGTATTCGGCGCAGCAGCGCAAAGTCGGCGATGCGTCGTGCATTCGCCAGCGTGAGGCTGTCCCAGCACGTTACGAGTGCGTCGGTCTTCCCGCGTTTGATGTCCTCGAATGCATTTTCCAGCGCGGCGGCGTCGCGCACGTCGAAAAAGCTGGCCTGCATGCCAAGCGCCGGCGCGACCGCGCGGATCTCCTTGACGCAGGATTCGTTGCCCGGATTGGTCGAGTTCCAGAGTACCGCCGGGCTCGAGACCTTGGGGACCACCTGTTTCAGGAGCGCCAGCCGTTTCGGCCACATCTGCTCGTTCTGGGTTGCCAATCCGGTAAGGTTTCCTTCGGGCCGTCCCAGGCTCGCCACAAGCTGCGCCTTCACGGGATCGAGGCTCAGGTCGGTGACGACGATGGGAATCTTTCGGGTAGCGCGTTTCGCCGCGATCGCGGCCGCATCGCCCGACGTCACGATGACATCGACCGGCAAGCGCTCGAGCTCCGTCGACAGCGTCGCGAGCCGACCTGCATCGCCGTTCGCATAGCGGGACTCGATGACGAGGTTCTTTCCCTCGACATTAGGAGCCGTCGAGATCGGGATCGTTGATCAGGCCTTTCCAACCCATGACGGTCCGCGGCTTTTCGAAATACACGCGCATGACGATGAAGATGCGATGGCGAACCTCATCCGCAAGCGCTCGCAAGCGCGTCGCGTAGTCGAGCGCCGCCTTGGTGTCATGGATCGAGCATGGACCGATGACGGCGAGAAGCCGCACGTCGCGGCCGTCCAGAATGGCTTCGATCGTACGTCGCGCACTCGTTATGCACTCGCCGCCACGCGGCGTGACCGGGATCTCCTCTGCCAGAATCGCCGGAGCGAGCAGCGGTCGGACGCGTCTGATTCGCAGGTCGTCGGTCTTCATGGAATCCCTGATCGTTTCGGCGGCGCCGCACCATGGCGGTCGAGTGAGTTCCTAGCTATTAGGAACGCTAAGCCGAACGTGCGAGCGCCGCGCGCCCCGCATAACGCGCATCCGCGCCGAGCGTCTCCTCGATCCGCAGCACCTCGTTCCATTTCGCCGTGCGCTCGCCGCGCGCGATCGCGCCGACCTTGAGCTGACCCGCGTTCCAGCCGACCGCGAGATGCACGATCGACACGTCTTCGGTCTCGCCGGAGCGCGCGGAGACGATCGTGCCGAAGCGCTCGCGCTGCGCGGCCCGTAATGCGGCGAGCGTTTCGGTGACCGTCCCCGCCTGATTCGGCTTGATCAGCACCGCGTTGCACGCATGTGCCGCAGCGGCGGCTTCCACCCGCGCGGCGTTCGTCGTCAGATAGTCGTCGCCGATGATCTGCACGCGCGATCCCGCCGCATGCGTAAACGCGGCCCAGCCCTCGTGATCGTCCTCGGCGAGCGGATCCTCGATCGAGACGATTGGATAGCGGTCGAGCCACCCCAGCAGCAGTTCGATCAGCCCGTCGCGATCGAGTGCGCGTGCGTCACGCGCGAGCGCATAGCGACCTTGGCGGTGGAATTCCGACGCGGCGATGTCGAGCGAGATTGCCACGTCGTCACCGGGCGCGTAGCCTGCGCGCTCGATGGCATGCGTAAGCGTTGCGAGCGCATCTTCGTTGGTGGCGAACGTCGGCCAGTAACCGCCTTCGTCGGCGACGCCCGAGAGATTTCCGGTCTCGCCCATCAATATGCCCGCCGTACGATAAACGTCGGCGGTCATTGCGAGCGCTTCGGCAAACGACGTCGCAGCGAGCGGCATCACCATCAAGTCCTGGATGTCGATGCGCCGGCCCGCGTGCGCACCGCCGCCGAAGATCTGGATCTCGGGCAGCGGCAGCGAGACGGGCGCGCCGGCGGCGAGGTAGCGCCACAGCGGGACTCCGTGTGCGACCGCCACGGCGTGAGCGACGGCGAGCGACACCGCGACCGTCGCGTTGCCGCCCAGGCGCGCCTTGTTGGGCGTACCGTCTTCCGCGCTCAACGCCGCGTCCACTTTCGCCTGGTCCGCGGCGTCGAGACCGATCAACGCCCGGGCGATCGGTCCGGCGACGTTCGCGATCGCGGCGGTCACGTCGAGGCCGCCGAAGCGGTCGCCGCCGTCGCGCAGGTCGATCGCCTCGTGCGTGCCCCGCGAGGCGCCGGCCGGCGCGATCGCGCGTCCGCGCGCGTCGCCTGCGAGCGTGACTTCGGCTTCGAGCGTCGGGCGGCCGCGCGAGTCCCACACGCGACGGGCGTGGACCGCCGCAATCGTGGTCTTCATCGCCCGATCCAGCGCGCCGCGATCTGCGCGGGATGGACAACGGCCTCGCGCAACAGCGCAGAGGCGAACGCGCGAACCTCGTCTCTTGCGGCGGCGCTCGTCAGATACTCGACCGGCGATTTGCCATCGACGCGCGCGAGCATCAATCCGGGCAGCAGCGCCGCGGTGCGTGCGGCGATCGACGCGGGAGACTCCCACCGGACGTGGGCGAGATACGCATCGGCGAGCGCCCCGAAAGCATCGACATAGCGGGTACGCCATTGCGGCTGCCACGCGCCCTTGAGCAGCAGATGACTCAGCACGAACGCGAAGTCGAAAGCCGGGTCGCCGAACCACGCGCATTCGGCATCGAGAATGACGGGACCGTGCGGGCCGATCAGCAGGTTCTTCGGGCTGAAGTCGCCGTGGACGAGCACGCGCCGGGTCGTTCGCGTCGTTTCGACGAGCGCGGCGAGGCGCGGCGCGAGGTCCGGATGCGCATGCGCAGTTGCGACCAGGTACGGCTCGAGCCGGATCGCGTAGAAGATGTCGTCGGTGGCGAAGCGCGCTGCGACCTCTGGCTGGTCTGCGGTGGCCGCATGGATGCGACCGAGCACGTCGCCGACGCCGCGCGCGACGCCGGGTTCGATCGTGCCCGCCGCGAGCCGTGACTTCCACACGGGATAGTCGTCCGGCGGCAGATAGGCCATCGCGAAGCAGCCGGTCTGCCGGTCTTCGCCGAGGATCTCCGGGACTGCGCCCGGAACGATGGCGGCGGCGACACGCATCCACTCGACCTCGAAGCGGTTGCGCTCGACCGGGGCCTGCCATTCTGCGGCAACCTTGAGCCTTGGAAGGGCACGCTTGATGCACACAATGCGCTCCCCCACCGACGCCCTGTAGATGTCAGACGAGACCCCTCCGGCCAGCGGCGCCAACACGATCAGTTGGTGAGCGCTTGCTATCGCCATGCGCCTTAAGGCATCGGCTAAGGGCGCCTGTTCCGAGGTGATCGTCGATGCTCCGACCGAAGTCATCGATGGACATTCCTGACGCGATTGGTGGGCAGCATCTGCCAGAAAGTATTTGTCGACTTTGGGTTGGGCATGATTCTTGATCTGTGATCCTAACCCCCGTCGCTAACGGCTTGACCCCAAGGGCCACGGCGTCGAACGAATCGGGCGGGATTGCAATAGGGAGGCAGGCGATGATCCGCTTCGCATTCAGCATCAAGACCCGCACAGGTCAACGTGTGGAGAACATCTCCATCATGGCCGGTTCGCAATCCGACGCCGAGCGCCGTCTGCGCCAGATGTATCACCAGTGCGAAATCCTGCAATGCAATACCCAGGCGGTCCCGCGCCGCGTCGACACGCTCGATGTCGAAGGCGTGATCGGCCTCATCAGCAACAGCGAGCCGCCGGCGATGCTCGCCGCCGCCAACGATGCACCGGCCACCGTCTTCCGGCTACGCAACAAAGCCGGCACTCACTAGCTCGTCAACCAGCGCTTGGTAGTCGCGCGCACCGCGGCTCTCCGGCGCATGGCGAAAGACGTCGAGCTCCACCGCCGGACTCTCCGCGAGCTTCACGCTTTCGCGGATCCGCGTCGCACAGATCTCCTCCGGACGCAGCGAGCCCGCCAGCCGCTCGACGACCTCGGCGCTCATCTTGCGGCGGACGTCGTAGCGCGTCAGCAGATAGCGTCGCGGCAACCGCCGCTTGAAGACGGGTTCCAATGCGTTCAACGCGCGCTCGACCTCGTGGGCGCCACGGAGCGAAAGGAAATCGCACGATACCGGGACGAGCAGCAAATCGCACGCGAAGACGGCGTTCAAGGACAGCACGTTCAGCAGCGGCCCGCAGTCGATCACGACCGGACCCGGCACGTCGCTCCCGTGGCGAAGCGCATGGCGGAGGCGCGTGACGACGTTGACGCCCTTGCCGAGCGCCGAGTCGAGCTTGGAGAGCTCGAGATGCGCGGGACAGATGACGACGCCGCTCTTCGTGATCTGCGCGACGTCGGCGAGCGGCCGCTGGCGGATGAAAAAGCTGTACACAGTGTCGTCGGCGTGGCGCTGGCTCGCGCCGAACACGTGCGACAGGTGGGCCTGCGGATCGAGGTCGATGCCGAGCGGCCGGTGCCCGCGCTGCGCGATCGCGGCGAGCAGGTTGAGCGCGGTCGTGGTCTTGCCGACGCCGCCCTTCTGGTTGAACACCGCGATGACCGTCATTTCTTTCTTGGCCGCTGCTCGCTTACGCGCGGGCTACGGCAACTGCGATTATACGTAGGCGCCCGGCGCGACCGCGCCGTGGGCGAATGCCGGCGCGATGCCGTATCATGAGCGGCTTGGCGGGGTGCTGCTGGCTCACGTCGCCGACCCAGGGAGTCTCCTACTCGTTCCGTGGCTTCGTCTCCGCTCTACGTCGTCGTGATGGCCGCCGGGCAGGGTAAGCGCATGCACTCGGCGCTGCCCAAGCCGTTGCACCCGCTCGCCGGCCGCCCGCTCGTGTCGCACGTGCTCGACACGGCGCGATCGCTCGCGCCCAAAGCGCTTTGTCTCGTCATCGGCCACGGCGCGGAACGCGTGCGCGACGTGCTGGCCGCGCCGGACCTCGCGATCGTCACGCAGGATCCGCCGCGCGGAACCGGCGACGCGGTGCGCGTCGCGCTCGAGCACCTTCCGGAAGACGGCGTCACCGTCGTGACCAACGGCGATTGCCCGCTGATCGCGGCGGCGACGCTCTCCGCCCTCGCGGGCGTCGCGGCCGGCGGACACCTCGCGGTGTTGACAGCGCGCGTGTCCGATCCCGCCGGTCTGGGCCGCGTCGTCCGCGATGGCTCCGGTGCGGTACGCGCGATTGTCGAAGACAAGGACGCGGGTCCGGCCGAGCGTGCGATCGACGAGATCTACACCGGCGCGCTCGCCGCGCCGACGTCGCTGCTTCGCCGTTTCGTCGCGGCATTGCGTGCCGACAACGCGCAGCGCGAGTTCTATCTGACCGACGTGGTCAAGCTCGCCGTGGCCGAGGGCGCCGCGGTGAAGGCGCACGTTGCCGTCGACGAGAGCGAGGCGCTCGGCGTCAACGACCGCGCGCAGTTGGCCGCAATCGAGCGCATCGTGCAGCGGCGGCGGGCCGAGGCGCTCCTTCGCTCCGGCACCTGGATCGCCGACCCCGCGCGCTTCGACCTTCGCGGCACGCTCGACTGCGGCTGCGACGTCCGGATCGACGTCGGCTGCGTGTTCGAGGGGCGCGTTGTGCTGTCCGACGAAGTCGAGATCGCGCCGCATTGCCTGTTGCGCGACGTCACGGTGGGGGCGGGCACGAGGATCGAATCATTTTCGCACCTCGATCATGCCGACATCGGCTCGAACTGCCGGGTCGGGCCGTACGCGCGGTTTCGGCCGGGCGCGACATTGGCCGACGACGTGCACATCGGCAACTTCGTCGAAGTCAAGGCGAGCCTGGTGGGGTGCGGCACAAAGGCCAATCACCTCGCGTACATTGGTGATACGACGATCGGCGCCCGCGTCAACATCGGCGCTGGCTCGATCACCGCAAACTACGACGGCGCATATAAGCATCGTACGGTCATCGAGGACGATGTGTTCGTTGGTTCGAACTGCGTGCTGGTCGCGCCCATCACGATTGGTCGCGGTGCGACGATCGGCGCCGGCAGCACGATTTCGAAGGACGCTCCGCCGGACGTGCTGACTGTCGCGCGCGCGCGGTCAGCGACGGTCCCGGGCTGGAAGCGCCCGGTGAAAAAGACGGCGCCGAAATGAGCGGCAAGCCCCGCTGAAAGGATGAGACACGCATGTGCGGCATCGTCGGCGCGGCCTCGACGCGCAACGTGGTTCCGATCCTGATCGACGGGATCCGGCGGCTCGAATATCGCGGCTACGACTCAAGCGGCGTTGCGGTGATCGAGAACGGTGCGGTGCCGCGCCTCGAGCGGCTCGTGAGCACCGCGCGCGTCGCCGATCTCGCGTCGCAGGCGCAGGCGCGCCAGCTCGCGGGGACTACCGGCATTTCGCATACGCGCTGGGCGACGCACGGCGCGCCGACACCCGCGAACGCGCACCCGCACATCTCGGGCGGCGAGATCGCCGTCGTCCACAACGGGATCATCGAGAATTACGAAGCGCTGCGCGAGCGCTTGCGGGGGCAGGGCTACGTCTTCGCGACGCAGACCGATACCGAGGTCATCGCCCACCTGGTCCACGCGCACTGGCACGGCGCCGGCGGCGCCGATCTCAAGCGCGCGGTGCAGGCGGCGGTCGCGGAATTCCACGGCGCGTACGCGATCGCCGTCATCTCGACGCGCGAGCCCGGCCGCGTCGTCGGCGCGCGCCAGGGGAGCCCGCTCGTCGTCGGCATCGGCGAGGACGACCACTACCTCGCCTCGGACGCCGCGGCCCTGCTGTCGGTCACGCGGCGCGTCGCGTATCTCGAGGAAGGCGACGTCGCCGACGTGCGGCGCGAGGGATATACGATCGACGACGCGCGCGGCGAGCGCGTCCTTAGAAACGTCGTCACCGTCGAAGCGTCGGCGGCAGCGATCGAGCTGGGCCCGTACCGCCACTTCATGCAGAAGGAGATCTTCGAACAGCCGCGGGCCGTCGCCGACACGCTCGAGAGCGTCAGCGGCATCGGTCCGGAGATTTTCGGGCGCGAGGCGGCCGAAATACTTTCGGGCGTCGACAGCGTCCTGATCCTCGCATGCGGGACGAGCTACTACTCGAGTCTCGTGGCACGGCAGTGGCTCGAATCGGTGGCGCGCATACCCTCCGTGGTGGAGATCGCCAGCGAATACCGCTACCGCGACAGCGTGCCCAATCCGAATGCGCTCGTGATCGTCGTTTCGCAGTCGGGCGAAACGGCCGACACGCTCGCCGCGTTGAAGCACGCGAAGGCGCTGGGCCACACGCGCACGCTCGCGATCTGCAACGTCGCGACCTCGTCGATGGTCCGGCAGACGGCGCTCACGTTTCTCACGCGTGCCGGCGTCGAGGTCGGCGTCGCGTCGACCAAGGCGTTCACGACGCAGCTGATCGCGCTCTTCCTCCTCGCCTTGACGCTCGCCAAGCTGCGCGCGCGGCTCACCGCCGACGAGGAGGCGTACTGGATGCGCGGGCTGCGCCATCTGCCGGCGGCGCTGCAGGCGGCGTTGGCGCTGGAGCCGCAAGTCATTGCGTGGGCCGAGCAGTTCGCCAAAAAGGAGCATGCGCTCTTCCTCGGCCGCGGGCTCCACTACCCCATCGCGCTCGAAGGCGCGCTGAAGCTCAAGGAAATCTCGTACATCCACGCCGAAGCGTATCCGGCTGGCGAGTTGAAGCACGGGCCGCTCGCGCTCGTCGACGCGGCGATGCCGGTCGTCGCGATCGCGCCGAACGATGCGCTGCTCGACAAGCTCAAGAGCAACCTGCAGGAAGTCCGCGCGCGCGGCGGCGAGCTCTACGTCGTCGCCGATCTCGACAGCAAGCTCACCTCGAGCGAGAACATCCACGTGATCCGGCTGCCGGAGCATGCCGGGCACCTGTCGCCGGTCGTGCACGTGATTCCCCTGCAGCTCCTTGCGTATCACGCGGCGGTGATCCGTGGCACCGACGTCGACAAGCCGCGCAATCTCGCGAAGAGCGTGACGGTGGAGTAGCGGCGCGAGCAGCCGGCGAGGGGCCCCGTTGACGCGAAGCGCAACGGGGTCGACGGCAAATGCGAGTCGCCGCATGAGGCCGACAACAAGGCTATCGTGGCTTGCGGCGGCGCGGAGGCCGAGCGAGGCGCGCGAGCGGCAGCGAGCGAGCGCGAAGACCCGGAGGGCGCTGTTGCATTTCCGCACGTGAATATTCACGCGGAGCGCAGAATTTTCTTGCCTGAGATTGTCTGTCAACGTTAAGATGCAAGCACTCGTTAATCGAGCACAACGTCGCTCCCGAAACTCATGAACCGTACGACGCACATTCAACCGACCCTCGCCATGGGCTTTGCCGCCCAGGGGATCGGCACGTGTTTCGGCGGCAGCATGAAACTTTTCCTGCATTGGGCGTCGGCACAAGCCGGCGTGGTCGCGACGCAGTAGCCTCACCTGACCGGAAGACATTCCGCCGGGTGATTCGGCGGGACTGTCGGAAGGTCGTCTTTCCTTCCCTTTTCGGCAGCACCCGCCCTCGGTGACGAGGTGAGCGTCTTCGTACGCGCGCGTTTCGCGCGCGGGGGCGCGACGAAAGGAGAACGGACCGCATGACGCATACGATCGACTGCAAACGGGCAACCACGCCGCACTGGCGCGCGCGCGTCCGCATGAGCCCGCCGGGCCGCCCCAAGGGCGAATACCGGAGTGCACAGCACGAAGGTGGGCCAATGGACACGCCGCAGCCAATCGGCCAGGCGTGCGCCGTGGTCGGCTCTCGCGCGTCGCGCGTCTTCGCGCTGCGCATTGGCGAGACCGGAATCGGCCACAAACAGATGCGTTGCCGGGCCTTTCCAGAGGGAGGCGTTCCGTAAACGGACCGATCCTTCCCCGAGCGAAAAGCCCGGCGCCGCAAGTCAACGGCACCGGGCTTTTGCTTTCCGGCGCCGGAGCAGCACAGCACAACGAGGCACCGAAAATGAAACGCTTAAATCCGGAATTCGCAAGACCGCACGGATCGCGCCACTTCGACTTCGTGCGGGCAGGGCCCGAGGGTGCTTACTGGTTGGCGCCGGACGGCATGATGGTCCGCGTTGCCGCGCCGGAGGGCGGGCGCGCGCGGATGCGGGAAGCCGAATGGCGCCACACGCACCGGGCGGAGGTGGAGATCGCGCTTGGGCGCTCTGGCGCGACGTAAGGCGATGGTGCGAGCAACCCGACGTCAGACGGTGGTGGCGGGTGGCGGTGTGGGTGAGGCGCGCCGTCCTCGCGGTGCAACTCGCAAGCTGGCTGTTGTTGGGGGGTTGATGCCGCGTAGGCGGCAGCAGGACGGCGATTTCGTGTGCTGTACGCGGCACGCCTAACCGGGGAACCTCTGCGCGCGTCCAACGCGATTGCGACGGGCACTTTTCGGGATGGAATGCGCGAAGCGAGGCGCAGCGAAGGGTGGGCCCCTTCGCAAGCCGAGCGACAAAGCAGGCCGCCCGAAAAGCGCCCCGTCCCTTCGGGCTGCTGCCAAATGCGGCGCCTGCGTCGCCGCGCTCCTCGGCTTCGTAGTGTCGACTCCCGTTCGTCGCGCCTCATTTGCCAACTGAGGCATTCATCCGCATTTGGCCCTGCAGCGCAAACGCGCTGGGCGCGTGTAGAGGTTCCGTTGCGGGATCGCCGCCGGAAAGTGTGACCACTTTTCGGTCAGCAGTCGCGGCATCCCGGCGGGACGACCCGCCGGGGCCGTGGCGAAATCCCGATGCGACCTTGCCGAGCTACTTTCCCCACCGCAACGCGAGCGGAGCCACGTCGCGGGCAAGCTCCAGCAGTCCGGCGCGCGTGGCGGGATGGAGTTGTTCCAGCGGATGCCGCACAGTGTCGCTCGCGATCACGCCGCTCTCCATCATCATCGCCTTGGCGGCGCGCAGCCCGCACTGGCGATTCTCGAAATTGATGAGCGGCAGAATTCGCGCGTAGGCCGCCGCGGCTTCGCTGCGCCGGCCGGCGCGGTGGTGCACGAGCACAGGCCTGATGAGATCGGGCAGCAGGGCGCTCGGCATCGTGCCGGTTGCGCCGGCGTCGAGATCGGCCATCAACGTGATCGATTCCTCGCCGTCGAACGGGCCGGCGATCGCGTCACCGCCGGCTTCGATCAATGCACGCAACTTCGCAGCGGCCTGCGGCACCTCGATCTTGAAGTAGCGGACAAGCGGGACTTCGCGGGCGAGGCGCGCGAGGAACGCGACCGACAGGCTGACGCCGGACAGCGGCGCGTCCTGGATCATCAGCGGGATCGCGGCTGCGTCGGCGACGCGCATGAAATGCTCGAGCATTCCCTTCTCGTCGGCGCGCAATCCCGTGCCGTGGTAGGGCGGCATCAGCATCAGCATGCTCGCCCCGGCGGCCGCTGCGCGACGCGCCCGGGCGACGGCGACGCGCGTGCTGAAGTGGCTCGTCGTGACGATGACCGGTGCCCGTCCGGCGATGTGCCCGAGGCAGTGGTCGGTCAGCGTGTCGCGCTCGTCGTCGGTCAGCAGGAACTGCTCGGAATAGTTGGCGAGGATGCAGATGCCGTCCACACCCTGGTCGATCATGCAATCGAGCACGCGGCGCTGGCTGTCGAGGTCGAGGTCGCCGTTCGAGGTGAACGGCGTCGGGGCGATCGGAAAGACGCCGGCGTAGCGGGTGTTTGGCGATGCGGGCATGCTGTCTCCAGTCCGTCTGACTGTCTCGCGCCGGCGCGTGACGGGTCGGCCGCAGTATAGGGGGCGCCTATTGCACGGGCTTCGCGGCTGCGCGGAGGCGCTCCTCGTGCATCCGCCGGCACTCGCCGAGCAGGAATTCCTCGTCGGTCGGCGCAACGTCGAAGCGCTGGCAGGCTTCGTTGACGAGTGCCGGCGTCCAAACGCCACGCTCCCCGAGCCATGCGACGGCGTGGCGCAGCGCTTCGCCCTTCGGCACGAGCGGCGGTATGGGCATGACGGAGATGTTAACGTTGCAGCGAGCGTCGCGAAAGCGAGCCACAGGAATCCCGCGCCCCGCCTCCGTTCAATGCCCGTCCATCGATGATCAAGTTCGATACGATCGTGCTCGGCCTGGGGGCGACCGGCAGCGCCGCCGCCTACCAGCTCGCGCGGCGCGGCAACCGGGTCCTCGGCATCGACCGCTTCGACCCGCCGCATACGTACGGTTCCACGCATGGCGACACGAGGATCACCCGCCTCGCGATCGGCGAGGGCGCGCAGTACACGCCGCTCGCAAAACGCTCGCACGAGCTGTGGCGAGAGATCGAGCGGGAAACCGGACGGGCGCTTTTGACGGCGTGCGGCGGGCTCGTCATATCCAGCGCGGCGAAAACGTCGACCGTCCACGTCGAGAATTTTTTCGCGAACACGCTCGCCGCAGCGGAGCGATTCGGCATCGACCACGAAATATTGTCGGCGCCCGAGCTCCGACGCCGGTACCCGCAGTTCAACGTGCGCGATGATGAGATCGGCTATTTCGAGCCGTCCGCCGGCTTCGTGCGACCCGAGGCCTGCGTGCGGGCGCAGCTCTCCCTCGCCCGCGCGCATGGCGCCGAGATCCACGTGAACGAAGTCGTGCGAGCCTTCGAGGCGTTGGCGGATGCGGTGACGGTGACAACCGATCGCGCAACCTACGCCGCGGAGCGCCTGATCGTCGCAGCAGGCCCATGGCTCCCCGGCCTGCTCCGCTCGGAATGGGCGAAATGGTTCACGGTGAGCCGCCAGGTCGTGTTCTGGTTCGATGTCAGCGATTCCGCAGCGGCCTTTTCGCCCGAACGCTTCCCGGTCTTCATCTGGGAACTGCAGGCGAGCCGGCAGGCCATCTACGGCTTTCCGGCGATCGACGGCCCGGGAGGCGGCATCAAGATTTCGACCGAGCAGTTCGAGGCAACGACCACGCCCGAGACCGTCAATCGCAACGTGACCGAGGACGAGTCGCGCGCGGTCTACACGCGGCTGGTCGCGCCGCACGTGCCGTCCGTCTGTCCGAACTGCTTGCGCGCCGCCGCCTGCCTCTACACCGTCACGCCGGATTTCGGTTTTGTCATCGATACGCACCCCGACTTCGATCGCGTGCTCGTCGCCTCTCCCTGCTCGGGGCACGGTTTCAAGCATTCGGCGGCAATCGGGGAAGCGCTGGCGCAGCGGGTCATCGACGGCGCAAGCCGCATCGATCTCGGCGCGTTCAGGATGGACCGGTTCCGCTGACCCGCGATGCCGGCCTGGCCGCGCAGCACGCTTTCCGCCGCCTTGATCCCGTCGCGAATGCGGTAGCATGTCGGCCCCGGCCAGTTCGTGCGGGACCCCGTGCCCCGCCCCGCCATGGATTTCGCCTTCATCGTCGATCCGCTGCCGCTGTTGAAGGCGTACAAGGACACGAGCGTTGCCATGATGCGTGCGCTCGCCGCCCGCGGCCACGCGGTGTTCGCGCTCGAATCGTCCGACCTCTACTGGGACGCGCGCGGCACACGGGCGCGCGTCGTTCCGCTGACGCTCGCGCAGAGCAACGTCGACTGGTACGCCGCGGGCGAGCCCGAGGAGCGGCCGCTCACGGGCTTCGCCGCGGTGCTGATGCGCAAGGACCCGCCGTTCGACATGGAGTACGTCTATGCGACGTACGTGCTGGAAGCCGCCGAGCGCGACGGCGCCCGCGTCTACAATCGCCCCCGCGCGATCCGTGATCACAACGAAAAGATGGCGATCGCGCAATTCGCCGAATTCATCGCGCCGACGCTCGTCACGCGCGACGCGCGCCGCATCGACGAGTTCATCGATGCGCACCGGGACATCATCCTCAAGCCGCTCGACGGCATGGGTGGCACGTCGGTGTTCCGGATCCGCGACGACGATCCGAACCGCAACGTGATCATCGAAACAGTGAGTCGCGACGGCGAGCGGACGGTGATGGCGCAGCGCTTCATCCCCGAGATCGTCGACGGCGACAAGCGCGTGCTGCTGATCGGAGGCGAACCGGTGCCCTATGCGCTGGCGCGAATTCCCAAGCCCGGAGAGACGCGCGGCAATCTCGCCGCCGGCGGCCGCGGCGTGGCGCGCCCGCTGACGCCCCGCGACCGCGAGATCGCACTAGCGCTCGGGCCGAAGCTCGCTGCCGAGGGGTTGCTCGTCGTCGGTCTCGACGTCATTGGCCCGCATCTGACCGAGGTCAACGTGACGAGTCCGACCTGTTTCGTCGAGATCTCCGAGCAGACGGGCTTCGACGTCGCCGCGATGTTCGCCGACGCGCTCGTCGCGGCGTGCGCGTAGGCGGCCGAAGCCAAACGCCCGCGCGAATAGGGCAAAGCCAAGGTCCGAAGGGCGCGGGCGATGGCCGACCCAGCGGCGGTGTCCGTACTGCAAAGGTGCGGAGGCCGTGCGTGCTACCATAATCCTCGACGTTTCACGGCGCGCGAACGCGCCGTGCGCCGGACTCACATGAAGCCCTGTCCCGGTTCGAGATGATCGGCATCCTGATCATTGCCCACGACAGCCTGGGCGAGAGCCTCGTGCGCGCGGTCACCCACGTGCTCGGCACCCGGCCAGCGCAATTCGAGGTGCTGTCGGTGGCGGCGACCGACGATCCGATTCAGCTCTTGCCCGCGGCGCACGAGCTCGTCGCGAGGCTCGACGACGGCAAGGGCGTGCTCATCTTCTCCGACATCTTCGGCGCGACCCCCTGCAACCTCGCTGCGAAGCTGCTGAAACCCGGCCGGGTCGAAGGTGTCTCCGGCGTGAACCTGCCGATGCTGGTCCGCGCGTTCACCTACCGCAACCGGGGCCTGGAGACGATGGTCAAAAAAGCCATCTCCGGCGGCTGCGAGGGCGTCATGCACATCGATCCAGGCCCGGTCTATGCAGCAACGCGAGGTTGAGATCGCGAACAAGCTGGGGCTGCACGCACGCGCCTCCGCCAAGCTCACCCAGCTCGCGGCGAAGTACCAGTGCGATGTCACCATGGCCCGCAACAACCGGAAAGTGAACGCCAAGAGCATCATGGGCGTGATGATGCTGGCGGCGGGCAAGGGTGCGACGGTGACGCTGATGACCGACGGTCCGGACGAAGCCGAAGCGATGGAGGCGATCGTGGCGCTGATAGACGACTTATTCGGCGAAGGTCAGTAGAAACCGATCCCAAAAATAGCTGCGCGCCCCGATTGCCTTGTCGCGTCCTCGCTCGCCCCTCGCTGTACCTCTGTGTACTATCTCGGGGCTCGCTGCGGGTCTTCGCGCACTCGGGGCTGCTTGCGACATTTTTGACATCGGTTTAGCAATATTCTAGAGCCAGCATGACCAGCTTCGCGCTCCACGGCGTCGGCGTCTCGGGAGGCATCGCCATCGGGCGGGCGCAGCTCGTCTCGCACGCGACGCTCGAGGTCGCGCACTATTCGATCGCGCCGGGAAACATCGATGCCGAGATCGCGCGCTTTGCAAACGCGCTCGCCGAAGTGCAGCACGAGCTCGAGGGGCTGCACGCCGCGATGACGTCGGGCGATGCGCCGGCCGAGTTCGGCGCGTTCCTCGACGTCCACTGGATGATCCTCACCGACCCGACACTGTCGGAAACGCCGAAGAAGATCATCGCCGAGCAGCGCTGCAACGCCGAGTGGGCGCTGGTCCAGCAGATGAACGTGCTGGTCGAGCAGTTCGAGCAGATCGAGGATCCCTACCTGCGCGAGCGCCGCGCCGACGTGGTCCAGGTCGTCGAGCGGATCCTGAAGCGGCTGCTGGGCAAGCCGGGCGCGGTCGGACCCGGCGGCGCCGAGCAGCACACGATCCTGGTCGCGCACGATCTTTCGCCCGCCGACGTGATCCAGTTCAAGCGGCATCGCTACGCGGCGTTCCTGACCGACGTCGGCGGCGCGACGTCGCACACGGCGATCGTCGCGCGGAGCCTCGCCGTGCCCGCCGTCGTCGCGACGCACAACGCGCGGACGCTGATCCGCGAGAACGAGCTGCTGATCGTCGACGGCACCCACCACGTCGTGATCGTCAACCCCGACAAGTCGGTGCTCGCCGAATACCGGCTGAAGCAGGGCGAGCTCGAGCTCGAGCGTGCGCGGCTCAAGCGGTTGAAGTCGAAGCCCGCGACGACGCTCGACGGCCTCGAAATCGAACTGCAGGCGAACATCGAGCTGCCCGGCGACCTTGCGCAGACGCTGGAGAGCGGCGCGACGGGCGTCGGGCTGTTCCGCTCCGAGTTCCTGTTCCTCAACCGCGAGGGTCTGCCTTCCGAGGACGAGCAGTTCGAGGCGTATCGCAGCGTCGCCGAAGGCATGCGCGGCAAGCCGGTGACGATACGCACGTTCGATCTCGGCGCCGACAAGTCGTTCGCGGGACTGGACGGGCTCGTCCGCGTCGCGCCCAACCCCGCACTGGGATTGCGCGCGGTGCGCTTCTGCCTCGCCGAACCGCGGCTCTTCCTCACGCAACTGCGCGCGATTCTCCGGGCGTCGCATTACGGCCGCGTGCAGATCCTGATTCCGATGCTCGCCTCGGTCGGTGAAATCGACCAGACGCTCGCGCTGATTGCGCAGGCGAAGGAGACGCTGCGGGATCAGGGCGTGCCGTTCGATTCGGGGGTGCCGGTCGGCGGGATGATCGAGATCCCGGCCGCCGTGCTTGCGATCTCGTCGTTCCTCGAGCGTCTCGATTTCCTGTCGATTGGCACCAACGACCTGATCCAGTACACGCTCGCCGTCGATCGGGCCGACGACGCCGTCTCGCACCTGTACGACCCGCTGCACCCCGCGGTGCTGAAGCTGCTCGCGATGGCGATCACCGCGGCAAACCGGGCGAAGGTGCCGATCGCCGTGTGCGGCGAAATGGCCGGAGAGGCGCGGCTGACACGGCTGTTGCTCGGCCTCGGCTTGCGCAACCTCTCGATGCATCCCGCGCATGTGCTGACGGTCAAGCAACGGGTGCTGACGACCGACGTCGCGCAGGGCGAGCCGATTCTCGCGCGCTTGCGGCGGACCGACGACCCCGCGCGACTCACGGCGCTGATCGACAAGCTGAACGGGTAAAGGCCGGGCGCGGGGGTTCGCGTGCGGCCGCGGCGACTTTCGGGCATAATGACATTGGCATAAGCGCTCGAAGCCCTGCCGGGGGCGGAATTTTTGGTGGTCGCCGGTGGTTTGCGTCGACATGCGGCCGCGCCAAGGCGGACGTTTACACCGAACGAACATGATTGCAGGGGACTGCACCATCGGCACTTGTGCCCGAATTGCCCTTCTCGTCGTTGCGCTCTCAACCTCGATCTGCGCTCTCGCGGCCGGTGTGGGCGACGCCGCGCCGCCGTTCGCGCTCACCACGGCGAGCGGCGAGACGGTATCGCTCGCGACGCTGCGCGGACGCGTCGTCTATGTCGATTTCTGGGCATCGTGGTGCGGGCCGTGCCGGCGTTCGTTTCCGTGGATGAACGAGATGCAGCAGAAGTACGGCGCCCGCGGACTTACCATCGTCGGCATCAACGTCGACAAGAAGCGCGCCGACGCCGAGCGTTTCCTGCAGCAGACGCCGGCAGCGTTCACGATCGTCTACGACGAACCCGGCGTGACGCCCGCCGCGTACGTGGTGAAGGGCATGCCGAGCTCGTACCTGATCGACGCGCAGGGCAACGTTTCCACTGTGGAAATCGGGTTTTTCGACGAGCACAAGGCAGGGATCGAAGAGCGGATCCGCGCGTTGCTCGCGGCCCGCTGACTGATTTGATTCGGTGTTCCGGAGAGTGCTCATGCGATTGCTGCTCCTCGTTCTGCCGGCGGTGTTCGCCACCGGGTGTGCGACTGTGGTGCCGCCGCAGCCCTGGGAAAAGGGCGACCTCGCGAAGCCGTCGATGCAGGTCGACCCCGACCCGCTCGCGTTGAAGATCGATCAGCACATCTACACGAGCAAGGAGGCCGCGAACGGCGGCTACGGCGTCGGCGGCGGCGGCTGTGGCTGCAACTGAGCGTCGCCGCAAGCCGCCGCGACGCGGCTCGCTCCTCGCGGCGGCACTTGCGCTTCCCGGGATCGTCCCGGCCGCAGTCCACGCACAGAGCGTCCACGACCACGGATGGATCGAGCTCAAATATCTTGACTACCGTGACTGGCAATCCGGCGCGAACCGGATGGGCGTGAAGAGCCCGTCGTTCTACACGCTGGTCCCGGTGGGCGACACCGTGGAAGTCGAGGGCTCGGTGGTCTACGACGCGATGTCCGGCGCGTCGCCGCTCTTCTTCAACACGCTGTCCGGCGCATCGGGTCTCGGCGTCACCGATTACCGGACCGCGGGCGAAGCCAAGATCACCAAGTATTTCGGCAGCTGGGCAATCGGCGTTTCCGGGGTCGCTTCATCGGAGCGCGATTACCTGTCGCGCGGCGGTGCGGTCGACCTGCGGATCTTTTCCGACGATCGCAATCGTACCTACGCCTTCGGCTTCGCCGGCGCCAACGACCGGATCAATCCCACGAACGGCGCTGCCTCCAACGCGCCGCGCAACACCGTCGAGTTCCTGGTCGGAATCACGCAGGCGCTCTCGGCCAGTTCCATCGTCAATTCGAACGTCACGTACTCGTATGGCCATGGTTATTTCAACGATCCGTACAAGCTGCTCGACAAGCGCCCCGGCGACCGCAGCATCATCGCCTGGCTCACGCGCTACAACCAGTACTTTGCCGAGCCCGACGGCACGCTGCGGCTTTCGTATCGCCTGCTGCACGACTCGTTCGGGAGCACGTCGAACACGCTGACGGCGGCGTGGGTCCAGACGCTGCCTGCGGGCTTCAGCGTCACGCCAGACCTCCGCTATTACACGCAAAGCGCGGCGAGCTTCTTCTACGGCCTGCCAGTAGGCACCGGCTTCGTCATCGGCCAGCCGTTCACGGGGGACACGCGGCTGTCCGCGTTCGGCGCGTTCACCGTCGGCGTCGACGTTGCGAAAGCGCTCGGCGACGGATGGAGCGTCGACGTGCGCGTCGACTACTACCGGCAGGAATCGAGCTGGCGCCTTGGGGGCGGCGGTACGCCGGGCCTGCTCCCGTTTTCGGCGCGGTGGATTCTCGCCGGCATCACCAAAGCGTTCTGACCCGCCGGCTCGCGAAACCGGAGCGCGCCCACGCCGATGCCGCTCGTCCGCACGACGTTCCGCGCGATGGCGTCGGACAACGAGCTGCAGCTGTTCGCCGCGACCGAGGCGCGTGCGCGCGACGTCGCCGCCGCCGCGATTGCCGATGTCGCCCGCATCGAAGCCAAGTACTCGCGCTACCGCGACGACAGCGATACGTCGCGGATCAATCGCGCCGCCGGCGGTGCGCCGGTCGCGATCGACGCCGAGACCGCGGCGTTGCTTGCATATGCCGATCGCTGTTTCAAGTTGAGCGGCGGGCTTTTCGATCTTACCTCCGGCGCGCTGCGTCAGGTATGGGACTTCTGGCGCGTGTCGCCGCGCGTGCCGGACGCGCGCGCGTTGGAGGCCGCGCTGGCGCTCGTCGGCTGGGCCGAAGTCGAACGGGGCGAGCGGACGATCCGCCTGCCGCGCGCGGGGATGGAGATCGACTTCGGCGGCATCGGCAAGGAATACGCGGCCGATCGCGTCGCGACGATCGTGACCGAGCACGGGATCGCGCATGGGCTCGTCAATCTCGGCGGCGACGTGCGGGTCATCGGGCCGCAACCCGACGGGAGGCCGTGGCGCATCGGCATTCGCCATCCGCGCAAGGAAGGCGCGGCGGCTGCGGCCGTCACGCTCGATTCGGGCGCGGTGGCGACGAGCGGCGACTACGAGCGCTACTTCGAGATCGGCGGCAAGCGCTACTGCCACATCCTCAATCCGCGTACGGGAATGCCAGCCACGCATTGGCAGTCGATCAGCGTGATCGCGCCGCTTTGCATTGTCGCCGGAAGCTGCTCGACGATCGCGATGCTCCGCGAACGCGGGGCCGAGGCGTTTCTGCAGGAGCAGGGCCTCGACTACGTCACGGTGGCAGCGGACGGGTCAGTGCACGGCCCAACGATCGCCGGGTCGAGCTGACCCTCCGCCGCAAGGATGCAGCCTAATGGCAGAGTGTTGGCGGCGAACCGAACACGAACCGGGTGATCTGCTTGGAGCCGAGGACCGGCGCCCCCGGCGCGACGTCTTTGACCGTGTACGTCATCGTTGCGAGATTGCCGTTGGCGAACTCCAACTTGAGCGTGCCGGCGTCGGAATTCTTGGCCGGTCCGACGTACGCGTCGAAACGCGGGCCCGATTTGCGGATCAGCGACCCCTCGTAAACGCCCGGACCGGTCTTTCCCAGGAGCGCCGAAAGCCAGAGCGGCAGTCCGTTCGTGTCATACGTGTACCAGGTGACGAATATGCTGTCGCCCTGGTGGATGAGGTTGATGCCCCACCCGGATTCGGCGCCCCCCGGCACCCACCACAGGTTCTGGTAGTTGCTCGCGCCGGCGTAATCCGGCGTCGCAACTTCGGTACAGCTGGGCAGCGGTCCCGTGTGGAGGTCGTAGCGGACGATCGCCTTGTTCTGGTGGACCCCGTTGACGGTGTACTCGAAGCTCGCGTGGCTGCCGTCGCTGAACGTCAGCGTTCCTTTGGTCCCGTTGCCGACGTCCACACCGGGGGGGCTGGGCGTGAACGGCACCGCGTTGAACGCCGAGCCGTGGTTGAGGAGGATCGGTCCGGTGAAGGTACCGATTTTGCCGGGGACTTTCGTCGCCAGCATCGACAGCCACCATGCGGTACCCGCGGTGTCGTACGTGTACCAGGTGGCGAAGACGCTATCACCTTGATGCGCGATGTTGACGCCCCATCCGTCCTCGGCATCGTTGTCGACCCACCACAGTCCTTCATAGTTGGCATTCGCCACGCCGGTGCCCCCGAGCGCGAACGCCTGTGGACTTCCGACCCCATCGCTCGTAACGGTGACGGCACCGCTCCGCGAGCCCAATGCCGAGGGCCGGAACACCAGTGTGACATCGCAGGATCCAAAGGGATCGACGGCGCCGCAGCCGTTGCTGACGATCGAAAACTCCGTCGCATTGCTGCTGGTAACATTGGCGACGTTCACCCGAGTGGAGCCGACGTTCGTGAGCGTCAGCGCACTGGTCACACTGGCGGACCCGACCGCAACGCTGCCGAAAGCGATCGACGGCGATCCCTGCAGCTGACCTGGACCGCCGCCACCGCCACCGGCGCCGTCGCTGAGGTCGCAGGGCGCAGGCAAGGGCGTGATCTTGCACGCATAGATGAACTCGGCGATGTCGCCGAAGATCTGCTCTGCGTTCGGTAAGGCCCTAATGCTTTCAGCATAGCCCGTCGGCGTAAACAGCCCGAGCGCGTAGTCGATCCAGTTGGGGTTGCGCGCCCCATTCAGGAGGACTGGATTGAGGGTCCCCACAGTGGCATCGCCGACGCGCGGGTCGGGGCCGTGGCACTGGTTGCAGCCCAAATCTTTGTAAGTCGTCTGGCCTTGTGCTGCGTTGCCGGTCGCCTGGGCAAACGAGTGAACCGACCACGCGCAGGCGAGCGTAACGACGAAGGCACAACCGAGCGTGGCTAGACGTTTCATCATTGCCTTCCAACCGGGAACTCGCGCGCGGGCGCGCCGAGCAAGCACGCCGCGGCACGCGTCAGCAGCAACACCAATGCGTGCCCCCCAAACTGTCCCATTCGAATTCAAGTGAATGCTTGCTGCGGGGATTTGCGCCCCGCGATGCCGCAGGGCTGCGCCCTCACGAGCGTATATTCCAACGTCATAGAATATTCCAACGTCATAGGGCTGGCAAGTACCTTCGATCCGTCGCCGAGATCGAGTCGGTCGCTCTCGAAACGTCAGCCACAAACCATAGCCAATCCCGGCCGCTCCGGCTAAACTTGCCCTGCGCCGATTTGAACCAGCTTGCGGGCGCGAGCGGACGCGGAACATGGTGTACGCGACAAATACGGCTAAAGCGGAGAGGAAACGGGGCAACCCGGGCCAACCCGATTAGCGACAAGCTGGTCGGGTTTTTTGTTGCCGCACGCCGCGAACCGAACTCATGCCATCGTTTGCAGCAACGACCGGCGGCGCCGGCGCTTCGGCACCGGCGGGCGCGTCCGTCGGCGCCGTCGTCGCGCGGTCCGCCCATTTCGACACGCCGCTGCCGCTCGCGTGCGGCACGTCGCTGCCGTCGTTCGATCTCGCCTACGAGACCTACGGTTCGCTCAACGCCGAGCGCTCGAACGCGGTGCTGATCTGCCACGCCCTCAATGCGTCGCATCACGTCGCCGGCTGGTACGAAGGCGAGCCCGACAATGTCGGCTGGTGGGACAACATGGTCGGGCCGGGCAAGCCGCTTGATACCGACCGTTTTTTCGTCGTCGGCGTCAACAATCTCGGCAGCTGCTTCGGCTCCTCCGGCCCGCTCACCCTGAACCCGGCGACGGGGCGACCGTGGGGCGCGGATTTTCCCTTGGTCACGGTAGAAGACTGGGTCGACGCCCAGACACGGCTTGCCGACCATCTCGGCATCCGGCAATGGGCGGCGGTGATGGGCGGAAGCCTGGGCGGTATGCAGGCGCTCGATTGGGCGATCCGCTACCCGGAACGCATTCGCCACGCGCTCGTGATCGCCGCGGCGCCGAATCTGTCGGCGCAGAACATCGCCTTCAACGAGGTCGCGCGCCAGGCGATATTGACTGATCCCGATTTCCACGACGGCCACTTCGACGCGCACGGCACGAAGCCGCGGCGCGGGTTGCGTGTCGCCCGGATGATCGGGCACATCACGTATCTGTCCGACGAGCAGATGGAGGAGAAGTTCGGCCGCGCGCTGCGCGACGGCCTCAAGTTCTCGTTCGCGCCCGAGTTCCAGATCGAATCGTATCTGCGCTATCAAGGCGAAAAGTTCGCCGAGTATTACGACGCGAACACCTACCTGCGGATCACCAAGGCGCTTGACTATTTCGATCCGGCGAAGTCGACCGGCGGCGATCTCGCAGAGGCCCTCACCAAGGCGGCGTGCAAGTTCCTGGTCGTCGCGTTCACGACCGATTGGCGCTTCGCACCGGCGCGCTCGCGCGAGATCGTGAAGGCGCTCGTCGACAATCGTCGCGACGTGTCGTACGCGGAGATCGTCGCGCCGCACGGCCACGACGCATTTTTGCTCGACGATCCGCAATACATGGGCGTCGTGCGCGCGTACTACGAACGGATCGCCGTGGAAATACGGTCGGACTCGCCTTTTCCGGCCGGCCGGTCGGCCGCGGCCCTCTCCCGGGCGGGCGATAAGGCCGGTCTGACCGCGGTTTCCACCTACGTGCCTTCGGCGGCAGCCGCGGCGGGCCGCGCCGATTTCGCGACGATCGCCGGATGGATCGCACGTGGTGCGCGCGTGCTCGATCTGGGGTGCGGTGACGGGAGCCTCCTCGCCTATCTCGCGCGCGAGCGCGGCGTCTCGGGCTACGGCATCGAGATCGACGACGCGGGCGTGCTCGCGAGCGTTGCGAACGGCATCGACGTGCTGCAAAGCGACCTCGAGTCGGGACTCGCCGGCTTCGACGACGCGTCGTTCGACTGCGTGATCCTGTCGCAGACGCTGCAGGCGATGCGCCACACCGAGGACATCGTCGTCGAGATGCTGCGCGTCGGCCGCGAGGCGATCGTGACGTTTCCGAACTTCGGCCACTTCTCGCACCGCTGGCAGATCGCCAAAGGGCGGATGCCCGTGTCGACGTCGCTGCCCTACCAGTGGTACGACACGCCGAACATCCACCTCTGCACCGTCGCCGACTTCGACGCGTTTCTGGCCGCGCACCGCTGCGTGGTCGAGAATCGCGTCGTGCTCGCCGGCGGCCAACCCGTGAGCGTGCTGCCGAATCTGCGCGGCGAGCTCGCGATCTATCGGTTTCGGCGTGCCCACTGAGACTTCGCGATGGCATGATGCAATGATCGTCGATATCGTCATTCTTCTCCGCGACGATGGTCGTCACTTGCGCGCCAGCACGAACTTGCGTAAAGCTCAATAGAATTCACGGATGCCCGACATCGCATCGGCCGGCAAGCCCGCGCGCGAAACCTGGCGCGAGGCGCTCTTCAATCGGCGGATGCTCGCCTGCGTGTTCATCGGCTTCACGGCGGGTCTGCCTCTCTACCTGCTCATCAATCTGCTGCCGGCGTGGCTGCGTTCGGAACACGTCGACCTGAAGTCGATCGGTCTGTTCACCCTCGTCCAGTTTCCGTACACGTGGAAGTTTCTCTGGTCGCCGCTGATGGACCGCTACGCGCTGCCGCTGCTCGGGCGCCGCCGCGGCTGGATGCTCGTCACGCAGGTGCTGCTGCTCGTCTCGATTCCGTTGTTCGGCTATCTGCGCCCGACGCTCGACCTGTGGACGATCGCATATCTCGCGGCGGCCGTCGCATTTTTCAGCGCGAGCCAGGACATCGTGCTCGACGCGCTTCGCCGCGAGATCCTGCCCGACGCCGAGCTCGGCCTCGGCACCGCCCTCTACGTCAACGCGTACCGGATCTCGAGCCTCGTTCCGGGCGCGCTAGCGCTTATTCTCGCCGATCATCTTCCCTGGACGCAGGTGTTTCTGATCACGGCACTCTTCATGCTTCCCGGCGTCGCGATGACGCTCGTGATCCGCGAGCCCCCGCTCGTGCATGGCAAGCCGCAAACGCTCGCTCAGGCCGTCGTCGAGCCGTTCGTCGAGTTCATGCGGCGGTCGGGCGCTCGCCATGCGCTGCTCGTGCTCGCGTTCATCTTCTGCTACAAGCTCGGCGACTCGATGGCGACGGCGCTGGCGACACCGTTCTACATCGACACGGGATTCTCGCTGTCGCAGATCGGGCTGATCGCCAAGAACGTCGGTCTCGTCGCGAGCATCGTCGGCGCGATGGTCGGCGGGCTGCTGATGGTGCGCATCGGCATCGATCGTGCGCTGTGGCTGTTCGGCGCCGTTCAGGTCGTGTCGATCCTGGGCTTTGCCTGGCTCGCGTACGTGCACCGGCCCGACCCGACTGTGCTGGCGGTGGTGATCGCATTCGAGGCGCTTGGCGCCGGGCTCGGCACCGTCGCGTTCACCGCTTTCATCGCCCGGACGACCGATCCGCGTTACACGGCCACGCAGTTCGCGCTGTTCACGAGTCTCTTCTCGGTGCCGCGGGCGGTGCTCAACGCGTCGACGGGCTGGATCGTCGAGCAGACCGGCTGGTTCGTGTTCTTCCTCATCTGCACGGCGCTTGCGCTCCCTGGGATGGCATTACTTTTGCATGTGGCTCCCTGGATCAACCGCTCGGCCGAGGAGAAAGGGCGATGAACCACCAGAAATTCAGCGCCATCGCGCACCGCGACCACGACTACTGCAACCCGATCTCGGCGGCGAAGATCGAGCGACTCCTCGACCTTCTCCCGCTCGACGAAACTTCGCGCGCGCTCGATCTCGGCTGCGGACGTGCCGAGCTCTCATTGCGGATCATCGAACGTTTCGGCTCGACGGTGATCGCCGTCGACAACTCGTCGCTGATGCTGGACGCTGCACGGGAGCGCGCGGAGTGGACCGGCGCGCTGCACAAGCTCCATCTGGACGACATCGACATCCGCGAATTCAAGGCCGACCCGGAAACGTTCCACTTGACGGTCATGATGGGCGCAGGCGGCATCTCCGGCGGGATGGCGGGAGTCTGCAACCGGCTCAAGGGGTGGACCAAGGGCGGCGGCTACGTGCTGGTCGGCGAAGGCTACTGGCGAGCGAAGCCGCATCCGGAATACCTTGCTTTGCTGGGCGGGATCGACAGCCAGTACCTCGATCATCGGGGCAACGTGCAGGCGGGGGTGGACGCCGGGTTGATCCCGATGCACGCGATGACGGCGTCGATGGACGAATGGGACGAATACGAGTGGAAGTACTGCCGCTCGATCGAGCGGTATGCGCGTGAAATGCCGGACGATCCGGACGTGCCGGCGATGATCGAGCGCATTCGCCGCTGGCGCGACGCCTACCTGCGCTGGGGTCGCGATACGTTGGGCTACGCGGTATACCTGTTCTACCGGCCGAGCCCGCGCGTCGGCTGACGCAGGACCTCAGACGGCAGCTTCGCCGTCGATCTGCTCGAGCGTCGCCGAGACGTCGAGCCACTCCGCCTCCAATCGCGCGAGCTGCCAAGTGACGTCGCCCTGTCGAGCCAGCATTTCCTTCAGGGCGTCGCGGTTCGCGTCCGTGTAGACGTCCGGCGACGCAAGCGTATGCTCGAGCGTGCGCCTTTCCATGGTGAGCGCATCCAGCTCGCGCTCGATCTGCGCCAGGCGCTCCGCGAGCGGCTTTTTTCGCGCATAGAGCTTCTGGCGCGCTTCGGCCTCGGCGCGGCGTTGCGCCTTGCGATCGCTGCTGGATGCACTCGTGTCGGGAGGCGCACCCCGTGCAGCCGCCGTACCGCGACGCGGCCTTGTCAGCACCCAGTCGCGATAATCGTCGAGGTCGCCGTCGAATGGCGCGACCAGCCCGTCGGCGACGAGCCACAGCGTGTCGGTGGTCGCACGGAGCAGGTGCCGGTCGTGCGCGACAACGACGAGCGCGCCGCCGTAGTCCTGCAGCGCTTCGGCCAGCGCTTCGCGCATTTCGATGTCCAGATGGTTGGTCGGTTCGTCCAGCAGAAGCAGGTTCGGCCGTTGCCGGACGATGAGCGCGAGCGTCAGCCGCGCCTTTTCGCCGCCGGAAAAGCGCCCGACGGCGGACGTCGCCATGTCGCCGCAAAAATCGAAGCCGCCGAGATAGTCGCGCAACTCCTGCTCGCGCGCTGCAGCGTCGATCCGCGCGAGATGCCACAGCGGCGACTCGGCCGAGTGGAGTTGCTCGACCTCGTGCTGCGCGAAATAGCCGATTTTGAGGCCCTGCGCCACGAGCCTTCGGCCGCCGCGCGGCGGCAGGGCTCCGGCGAGCGCTTTGAGAAGCGTCGACTTGCCCGCGCCGTTGGGTCCGAGAAGACCGATGCGCTCGCCGGCGAGCAGGTTCCAGTCGAGATGGGCAAGGACTGGCGGCCGCTCGTCTTCGTCGCCGTAGCCGAGCGTGACGTCGGCGAGCCGCACGAGCTGCCGCGCCGCGAGGTCGACCGCGGGAAACGCGAATTCGAACGGACTGTCGACATGCGCCGCGGCGATGCGCTCCATCCGTTCAAGCGCCTTGATCCGGCTTTGCGCCTGCTTCGCCTTCGTGGCCTTGGCGCGGAACCGGTCGACGAATGCCTGCAGGTGCGCGATCTGCCGCTGCTGCTTGGCGTAGGTCGCCTGCTGCAAGGCGAGTTGCAGCGCGCGCTCGCGCTCGAACTGCGAGTAGTTGCCGCTGTATGTCTTGAGCTTCTGCGCGTCGACGTGCACGATCGTCGTGACGACACGATCCAGAAAATCGCGATCGTGTGTGACGAGGAGCAGCGTCCCGGGGTAGCGGATCAGCCAGTCTTCGAGCCACAGCACCGCGTCGAGGTCGAGGTGGTTCGTGGGCTCGTCCAGCAGGAGCAGGTCCGAGCGGGCCATCAGCGCCTGCCCGAGATTCAGCCGCATCCGTAAGCCGCCGGAAAAGCTCGCAACGGCGTCGCCGTGGCGAGCCTCCGGGAACCCCAGTCCCGAGAGCAGCGTCGCGGCGCGCGACCGCGCCGCGTAGCCGCCGATCGCGTCGAACCGGTGATGAAGCTCGGCCAGCGTTTCGCCGGCCAGTTCCGGGTCGATCGCGGCCGCGGCTTCGGCGGCCGCGAGGGCGCGTTCGACGTCGCGCAATTCGCGATCGCCGTCCTGGACGAAATCGATCGCCGGCGTCGCCACGGCGGGGGTTTCCTGCGCGACGTGGGCGATCGTCCAGGCTTGGGGCAGCAGGATCTCCCCGGCGTCCTGATGGAGTTCCCCGCGCAAGAGCGCGAACAGGCTGGACTTGCCGCACCCGTTGGGCCCAATCAAGCCGACCTTGTGCCCCGGATGGAGGGCGAGGTTTGCGCCATCCAACAGCCGCTTGGCGCCGCGGGCAAGCGTGAGGTTGGAGAGTCGGATCAAGACGCCGTCAAATCGAATTCGTAGTCGATGACGAGCGGCGCATGGTCGGAGAACCGCCGATTCTTGTAGATCGCCGCAGCACGCGCGGTGGCGGCGATCCCCGGCGTTGCGATCTGGTAGTCGATGCGCCACCCGACGTTGTTCTCCCACGCGGCACCGCGATTGGACCACCACGTGTACTGATCGGGGCGCGGGTCGACGCGCCGGAAGACGTCCACGAAGCCGAGCTCGTCGAAGACCTGCGTAAGCCACGCGCGTTCCTCGGGCAGGAAGCCCGAATTCTTCTGGTTGCTGCGCCAGTTCCGGAGGTCGATTTCGCGATGGGCGATGTTCCAGTCGCCGCAAAGCACGATTTCGCGCTTCGATTCGCGCAACTTTGCCAGGTGCGGAAGGAATTCGCCGAGAAAGCGGAACTTCGACGCCTGTCGGTGCGGCCCGCTCGAGCCGGACGGCAAGTAGACGCTGATGACCGTGAGCCCCGGGAAATGAGCCTCGAGGTAGCGCCCTTCGCCGTCGAACTCGCGGCTGCCGAATCCCGTCGCCACGCGCGGGGGCGCCTTCGCATAAACCGCGACGCCGGCGTAACCCTTGCGCACCGCCGGGTGAAATGCCGCGTGCGCCTTGCGCGGCGCTTTGAGCGGGCGCGGAATTTCGGCGTGTGCGGCGCGGATCTCCTGCAGGCAGACGATGTCCCAGGGCTCGGCACGGGCGAGCCACCGCGCGAGTCCCTTGCGCTCGGCGGACCGGATCCCGTTGACGTTGAGGGTGATGATACGCACGCGAAAGGCGATGCGTCGGAGAACGCAACCCGCTGCCCGAAAAGGCGCGAGTTTACACGCCGTCCTCGCAGGTCGCGTCCTCCGGCGGAGGTTCGCACGGCCGCTGCCTGCGGGGGAAGGCGACGCCGCACCGGCAGGTATACTCGGGGAGGATCTGTGAGGCGATGCGGCGATGACCGATTTTCGCCAGGAATTCCTGGCCTTTGCACTGGCACATGACGTGCTACGTTTTGGAGAATTCGTGACCAAGGCGGGGCGCCGGAGCCCGTATTTTTTCAACGCCGGGCGGTTCGATGACGGCGAGAGCTTGCGGCGTCTCGGGCGGTACTACGCGGAAGCGTGGCTCGCGTCCGGAATCGCCTGCGATCAACTGTTCGGACCGGCGTACAAGGGCATCACCCTGGCGGCGGCGACGGCGATCGCCCTTGCCGAAAAAGGTCACAATCTGCCGTTCAGCTTCAATCGCAAGGAGGCAAAGGATCACGGTGAGGGCGGTACGATCGTCGGGGCGCCGCTCAAAGGCCGGGTGCTGATCGTGGATGACGTGATCACGGACGGCGGAGCAAAGCGCGAGGCGATCGAGTTGCTCCGCGCCCACGGCGCCAACCCCGCCGGCGTGTTGATCGCGTTCGATCGGTTGGAGCGCGGGCAGGGAAGGCGTTCCGCAGTGCAGGAACTCCGCGATGAATTCGGGATACCCGTCGTGGCGATCGCGACGCTCGCCGATCTGATGCAGTTCATCGCCGGCCGAGCGGAGCTCTCGCCGTTCATGAACCCGGTCACCGCGTATCGCGACCAGTACGGCGCCTGATGCGGGATGAAAGAGAGACACGGTAAGGTAGGCTTCGGTGCCGGGCAATCGGCTAGGATCGCGGCGAGGATCGAAATGCGCAGCACAGATGGAATGAAGGCAGGGGCCGCAGTGCGGCGGGTCGGGGGACGATTGGGCATGCGGACGGCACGCGCGCACCGTCACGATGATGCGTTGTGGCTTGCGCTTCCGCTCGCTGCGGCAGCGCTCGCCGCGATGGCGCTCCTGTTCGGTCCGCAGCCGGCGCGCGCGGCGACGTACAAATGGGTCGACGAAAAAGGCGTCGTCCATTACACGGACAAGCTGCCACCCGAAGAGGTCAACAAGGGCAACGTCGAGCTCAACCAGCAGGGCGTCCCGGTCAAGAAGACGGATCCCGCCCTGACTCCCGAACAGCTCCGGGCCAAGGCGCAGGAGGAAGAGCGGCAAAGACAGCTCGCGAGGCAGCAGGAGGACGCGGAACGCCGCGATCGCGCGCTGCTGTCGTCGTATACAAGCGAGAGCGAGATCGACCTCGCGCGAAACCGGTCGCTGCAGACGATCGACAGCGTGCTCAAGTCGGCGCAGGGGTACAGCGAGCAGTTGACCAAGCGTCAAGCCGCGCTCGAAGCGAAGAAGAAGGCGGAGTTCAGCGACAAGCCGTTCCCGCCGGTGCTCGAGCGCGAGCTCGAAGGCATCAACACCGAGCTCGTACGACAGGCCGACCTCATTGCGCTCAAGAAAAGCGAAATCGTCCAGGTCAACGGCAAGTACGACAACATCAAGCAGCGCTGGCGCGCGCTCGTGACGGCGAAAGGCGCAGAGCCCGCAATGACCGCGGGCAGTGCGAGCAGCGCGCCCCCCGTCGTGGATAACGAACCCTATCCGGGCGCACAGCCGAAGAACAAGAAGTAGCGGCGCGAGGCTGGGAGCAGGGGAAAGCGCGAGCGGGGAGCAGGGGCCCCGTGCCGAAGGCAAGGGGATGCGAGCTTTCGCGAGTCGCTTTCGGAGGCCGACAGCGCGGCGCTGCTCATTGCTCCGCGGTCCGGAGGCCGACCCGCGCGCCCGGCGCGCGGGGTGCGACCCGGCCGAGTCGACGCTGCGGCCGACATCGCGGCGCTACGATGCAGCACATTGGAGCGGAGGCCGCGGGCGCGAACGCGAACGAGCGGGGCGCGGCGTCATCGCCCTTTCCGGAGGGGATCGGCCTCGACCTGCGATAATTGCGTCTTCGACGTTTCGGGCATTCGCATGGCGCAATACGTTTACACGATGAACCGCGTGGGCAAGATCGTTCCGCCCAAGCGGGTGATCCTGAAGGACATCTCGCTCTCTTTCTTTCCGGGCGCCAAGATCGGCGTGCTGGGTCTCAACGGATCCGGCAAGTCGTCGCTGCTGCGGATCATGGCCGGCGAGGATCGCGAATACGAAGGCGAAGCGGTGCCGATGCCGAATCTGCGCATCGGATTCCTGCCGCAGGAGCCGCAGCTCGATGCCGCGAAGACGGTACGCGCAACCGTCGAGCAGGGAATGAGCGAAGTGCTGGGCGCGCAGAAGCGTCTCGACGAGGTCTACGCGGCCTACGCCGAGGAGGGCGCCGACTTCGACGCGCTTGCCGCGGAGCAGGCGAAGCTCGAGGCGATCATCGCGACCTCCGGTGCCGACGCCGGCGTGCAGATGGAGATCGCCGCCGACGCATTGCGCCTGCCGCCGTGGGACGCGACGGTCGCGAATCTGTCGGGCGGCGAGAAGCGACGCGTTGCGCTGTGCCGCCTGCTCCTGTCGAAGCCCGACATGCTGCTCCTCGATGAACCCACGAATCACCTCGACGCGGAAAGTGTCGACTGGCTCGAGCAATACCTGCAGAAATTCCCGGGCACGGTGATCGCGGTGACGCACGACCGCTATTTCCTCGACAACGCCGCCGAATGGATCCTCGAGCTCGACCGCGGCTATGGCATTCCGTGGAAAGGCAACTACAGCTCCTGGCTCGAACAAAAGGAAGCCCGGCTCGAAACCGAAGCGAAGCAGGAAGTGGCGCGGATCAAGGCGATGAAGCAGGAGCTCGAATGGGTGCGGCAGAACGCGAAAGGTCGGCAGGCCAAGAGCAAGGCGCGCATCGCGCGCTTCAACGAGCTCGCGTCCTACGAACACCAGAAACGCAACGAGACCTCCGAGATCTTCATTCCGGTCGCCGAGCGGCTCGGCAACGAGGTGATCGAGTTCAAGGCCGTGTCGAAGGGCTACGGCGATCGACTGCTGATCGGCGATCTCTCGTTCAAGGTGCCGCCTGGGGCGATCGTCGGCGTGATTGGACCGAACGGCGCGGGCAAGACGACGCTCTTCAAGCTGATCACCGGCAAGGAGAAGCCCGATTCGGGCGAGGTGATCGTCGGACACACTGCGCAGCTCGCCGTCGTCGACCAGACGCGCGAAGCGCTGCCCAACGACAAGACCGCATGGCAGGCGATTTCGAACGGCCAGGACATCCTGGCCGTCGGCAGGTTCGAGATGCCCTCGCGCGCGTATCTCGGTCGCTTCAACTTCAAGGGGCCGGATCAGCAGAAGATGGTCGGCACGCTCTCCGGCGGCGAGCGCGGACGGCTGCACCTCGCTGCAACGCTGTTGAAGGGCGGCAACGTGCTGCTGCTGGACGAGCCGTCGAACGATCTCGATGTCGAGACGCTGCGCGCGCTCGAGGATGCGCTGGCGGAATTCGCCGGCAGTGTGCTCGTCATCTCGCACGACCGGTGGTTTCTGGACCGGATCGCCACGCACATCCTCGCCGCCGAGGACGAGGCGAAGTGGGTGTTCTTCGAGGGCAACTACCGCGAGTACGAGGACGACAAGAAGAAACGCCTCGGCGAAGAGGGCGCGCGTCCGCACCGGCTACGCTACAAGCCGCTCATGCATTGACGGGGTATAACCGAGGCTCGGCGGCCAACTCCCATCTCACAGAGCTTGCTGCCCATCTCGGGCGTGTCGGGGTGGGGTACCTTGGACCGCTTCCGACCCGTTGTCGCCTGTCGACATTCCTGAAAGCTGACTGTCAATCCGAGGGAAGCTGACGTTCGCGCAACGTTTACGTCGGAGTGCTCGCGCCCAACTCACCGGTGCGCGCTGCGGTCAACGCGCTGGCACCGGCTGCGGGCGCCGACTCCGCCGCCCGCACCATTGCTCGAGCTACCCGCTACCGACCCGGCCCACCGTCGCGATGCCCGCTAAGCCTGGGCGCGGCTACTCGCCCGCGTCTGTGAAGGGTTCCCGCTCCGCTGCACCCACGGTGGTAGCGGAATGCGCATCATGGCCTTCATCACCGACGCCACCACGGTGCGCGCCGTCCTCCACCTCGGCGAGCCAACGACACCACCCCGGATCGCGGTCGAACGCTGGATGCACACCGTGCAGCAGGTGGCGCGACAGTGCGACGCGGAAGCGCTTTACAGCACCGCTTAGGTCACCCTTTTCGGCCGGCGGTTCGGCCGCGTTCGACATCGTCGCACGTAGCCTGCCCACGCAGCTCTCGCGACCAGTGCGTACGATCTTGCGCAGCGGGTGATGCGTTACTCACGATGCGGGCTTCTATGAGCGCTTCGCGCCGCGGGTCATCGCTCGCAGCGGCACCGGGTGGCGAGTGCGCGGGGGACTCAAGCTCTGGACGCACGTTCAGTCACAGCCGGAAGCCGGCCTCGCGATCTTTGCGCTCGGCAAGCGCGACGCGTAGTTCGACATCGATTTGCCGATGCGGTTCGCGCGCGTGCGTGACGGCGTGCGCATGCCACTCGCCGCGAATTAGCGCATCAGCAGGATCAACGACCAGCACGCATATCTGCAGATTCCGGACGGAGGCGACGTCCACGTGGGCGACCTTGTCGGTTGCGGTATTTCGCATCCGTGCGCGACGTTCGACAAATGGCGTTGGCTGCCGACCGTCGACGACGATTACGATGTCACCGGCCTGATCCGAACGTATTTCTGATCCGGTGCTTCACATCTGCCTAAAGAGGTGCTCGTAGGGCTCGCTCACCGGCACCGTCATGTTTCGCCGCTTGAGCTTCAGGACGAGCCGCCCGCGAAAATCTCGCGTAACGGCGGCAACCTCGTTCATGTTGACGATCGTCGAGCGATGTACCTGCCAGAACATGGCGGGATCCAGTTCCTCCAGCAGTTCCTTGAGTCTCGTGCGAATCAGCGCCTCGCCATCGACGGTGACGGCGCGCGTGTATTTTGCGTCGGATTGGAAGTAGCAGATCTCGTCGACCGTAATGAGTCGCACGTTTTTGCCTTGCGACGCGTTGATCCACCGCAGCCATGGGCGGACTCTCGTCAGCTGTTCCGCCAGCTGTTTCAATAGATTGTCCAGATTGGCAGGTGTCGACGACAGTCGTTCCTTGACTCGACCCACGCAGATAGCCATGCGTGCGGTGCTAAAAGGCTTCATTACGTAGTCGACGGCGCCTTCTTCGAATGCTGCTACGGCGTGCTGGTCGTAGGCGGTAACGAACACCACGTGGCAGCGGCCGCTGGCACAGTGGGCCACTTCCAATCCGGATAGCCCCGGCATTTGTATGTCGAGGAACAGCACGTTCGGGGCGTGCTGTTCCATTGCGTGAATCGCCTGCAGACCGTCTGCAGCGCACGCGACGATTTCGAGCTCGGGCCAGACACTGACCAACAAATCCCGAAGCTCGGCGCGCAGCACCGGCTCGTCTTCGGCGATGACAGCGCGCGGTTGCATTTCCGACGTCCAGACGCTCGCGATGTATCTACGTCCCGAGATGAACGTTACGCTCGCTCGCGCTTCCGGGCAAGGCGCCAACCCGGCCACCGTTGCTTCACTGGAACCTGTGTCGCCAAGTCAGCGTGATGAACCGGCCGACTGGATCGTGAACAAAGCTGTCGTATCCAGCGGGATCGTCAGCTCGGAACGGCGGATCCCGGCCTGTGAGGTTGCGAACGTACAGCATGAGCTTGTCGCGATTGTCCAACTGCCACGTCAGTTGGCCGTCGATCGTCGTCCACGACGCCATCTTCTTGTCGCTTCCGGTGACGAATTCCCGGTAGCGATACGAGTCTATGAAATTGAGGGTGAGGCTCGTCTCCCATGTGTCTCGTTGCCAGAGGACCATCGCGGTGGCTCGCGTTCGCGGATACCCGTCCGTGCCCATCAGATTGATCCGCGGCGCATCCGGTGTGAATCGCACGTTGTACGTGTACTGATAGCTTGCGGTGGCACCTACAGTAAGCTGCCCGGCGGTCCCGACCAGACGTCGGCGCACGTCGAGATCGATGCCCTTGGCGCTGGCTTCGGCAAGGTTGAGGTAGAGATCTCTGAAGCCGACAATCGGCCCGGGCAGGCCGAGCGCCTTATCCGCCGCCGTTGCCGGCGCGCGCACGACGCTGCCGGGAAACTCCGCTTCATGATCGAGGATGAATTCGCCACCGAACATGATCTTGTCGTTCTGGTCGATGCGCCAGAGGTCCAAGCCGGCCGAAAGTCCGACTGTCGGTTCCCAGACAAAGCCGAGATTGTATTGACGGGATCGCTCGGGTTGCAGCGCAGGATTACCCAACAACGCATGTGGCACTTCGCGAATGCAGTCATCCGAGCTTTGGGTCACCGGGCACCGAAGACGGTCCGCGATCACGTCGAAAAATGTGATGCGCGGGGCATTGGTCTGGAACAGCGTAGGAGCACGGAACCCGGTCCCGGCCGAAGCACGGGCGAGAAAGGAATCGACGGGTTGCCAACGCACGGCGAGCTTCGGACTCGTAGCGCCGCCGAAGTCGCTGTAGTCGTCGCGCCGAAGCGCCAGTTGCATCTCGAGCGTCCGCAGCGCGCGCCAATTCAGCTCAGCGTAGAAGGCACGCAAATCGCGCCGGCCATGGGTCTCCTCGATGGCACCGAGACCGTTGCTGATGTCTCCGACAATGAGCAACGGATCGAGCGCATTGCTGACCACCGCTCGGGCTCGCTCGAATCCGACCGCGAGCGCCAATGGCCCATGCCGAGCCTGCATCAGCTCCTTGGTGCCCTTGATATTGACGAACGTCTGCGTGCTCGTGAATCGATCGGACTCGCTCACGGTGACGGCCGCAAGCGCAGCGGGATCATTGTCGGCGACGAACGGATTCAATGCGCCCTCGTTCAAGGCCCGCTGGAGTTTAGACAATTGAAACTCATTGCTTCCTCGATACTCGCTCACGCTACGGCCGTAACCCACCGCCGCTTCCCAGTCCCAGCCGCCGGCGTCGCCCCGCAGACCAGTAACAACATTGGCGAGGTCGATCGCTACCTCTTCCGCACGCGGTCCGTGATTCGGCGGTTGCCAACTCAACCCTATGTCTGCGGCGAAAGGATTGGCGGGTGCATCTTTCGGCAGCACCACCGACACGCCTGCAGGCCGCGATTGGTCGGTCGTGCGGGTGCGTCCGAGCAACAGTTGGGCGAAAACCCGCATGCCACCCGCTAGATTTCCATTCGCGACAAGAAGGGCGCTATATCGCTCGACGACCGGCAACAGGTACTCCTCCGCGGCGTAATCGATGACGCACTCGCTCTGGCCGGCCGAAAAACGCGTTCGTTCGGGCGGGCAACCCGGCCCGGCTTGCGGCGGCCTGTCCGGAAAGTGGACCGTCGGGGGAAAGCCGAAGGGATCGCGCAGATCGAAGCCGCCTTGGGAACGATGATCCCCGCTGCGCGAAAACGACCGCGACGTGAACGGCAAGCGCTCGTAATACTGGTACTCGGCACTCGCCAGCACGTTGAATCGGTCGACGGCGATATCCCCAGTGCCGCCAGTGGTGGCAAGGTACACGCTGCGCCTGTCCCCTTCGCTGGCCCCCCCGAAGGTGGCTTGAGCCTCGGCGCCAAGATAGTCACTGCGCAGAACGACATTGATCACGCCGGCAATGGCATCAGCGCCGTAGATCGCGGAAGCGCCGTCCCTAAGCACTTCGACGCGATCTATCGCGGCCAGCGGAAGATCGTTCACATTGACGAATGAATTGCCGTTGCCCCCGAGTGTGGCCACGCCGAAGTTCACGATGCGTCGCCCGTTGAGCAGCACCAGCGTGTCGGAGGTCCCCAAACCTCGCAGCGAGACCGAGGCAGCCCCCGAGTAAGGACTTGGCGGAGCGCTTGCCTCGGTTAGGTTGCTGGCGCCGAAGTAGGGAAGCTTCGCCAGAACCTCCGAGAGGCGTGTCGCGCCACTGCGCTCGATCTCGTCGCGATGAATGTAGGTGACCGGGAGCGGTCCCTCGCCTTCGAGGCGCGGGATGTTGGACCCGACCACCTCGATCTTCTCGATCCTTTCTGCGGGCTGTCGAGCGTCGTCTTCGGCCAGCGCCGGCAGGGCCACCAAGGACCCGAACAATAGCGCAGTGATACGTGCGTTAGTGTGGATCGGGTGGAATCTCATGCGGTACGCTCACGATCGCCACGATTCCGCGCGGGCGATTCGACGCGAGTGTGAGGCTTGCCTTGTCGGCATAGAGCCCTTTCAAACGCTCGCGAAGCGTGACCAGGCCGCGCCCTTCGACGAGAGCCTCGGCGTGACCGACGCCATCGTCGGCCACTTCCACTTGCAGTAGCTCACCTTGCCGTTGCGCGCGCACCGAAATGCGCCCGCCCACGGGGCATGACTCCAGCCCGTGGCGCAGCGCGTTGTCGACAAGGGGCAAGAGCACCATAGGAGGAAAGGACGCAATGCGGAGCTCCGACGGTACATCGAACACAGGAATCAGCCGGCTACCCATGCGCACCTGAACGATGGACAAGTAGGCATGTGCCAGTTCCACCTCGTCTTTCAAGGTCGAGCCCTTCGCGCGAAGTCGCGGAATTGCGGCGCGCAAGTAAGCGATCAGCTGGTCGAGCATGCGGTCGCCATCGGCACGATCGTTGTCGTAGAGCGCCTCGACCTGAGCGAGGGCGTTGAACAGGAACCGCGGCTCCACTTGCGCCTGCAGGGCGGAAAGACGCGAGACGAGGACTTGGCGTGCGCTGGTGGTGCGCTCAAGCTCGGCCGCAGCAAATGCGGCCTGTGCCATCCGAGCGCTGCGCAGGCGCGCATAGATCAGAACACCGAACCCGCCTTCGAGAAAGAGCAGCCCGGACATGGCGACGACTCTGTGCACGGCTTGTTCCTGAGGAGTGTTCCCGTAGAATCCCGCGGGCACGATGGCCAGCACGTAGAACACCAGGAAGTCGATCCCGACCGCCAGCAGCAAGGTGACTGCTGCGGCCCATAGATAGCGCGTCACCGTTGGGCGTCCCCGATGCTCGACCAGGCGAATCGCCACGAACAGCATGAGGCCGGTGAGCATGAATTGCGCCACGATTTCGTACCAGTTCCTGTCCCAGCGGGTTATCTCGGGAGGTGTATGAACGACGTGCGAGAACAGATTCGCCAGCGCCCACCCGGCCGACAACGCGGCGACCGCAAGCCATTGCCGCAAACTGATACGGCGCACGGTTTCGAAAAGGATGCGTATCCAAAGGACGCTCAGCGCGATTCCCCTCGGCGCCGCAACGGCGACGTCGTGCTTCATGGGGCTGACCCATCGAGTGGATACACGGAATAGGGCACCTCGATTGCGGCGGTAATTCCGCCCTCGACATTACCGTCGAAACCCAAGCGGCCGTCGGCGCCGTAAAGCGTAGCGAGTCGGTCGCGGGTGTTGGCGAGTCCAACACCAGTGCCCAACGATTGGTGAAATCCCGCACCATCATCTGCGATCGCAACCTTGAGTCGAACGCCATCGCATTCAGCGTGGATTCGGATCGTGCCTCCCCGCGGCAGGGGATTGAGTCCATGCTTGATGGCGTTCTCTACCAGCGTCAGCAGCATCATTGGCGGCAAGCTCGCTGCGAAGAGTGCTTCCGGCACATCCTTCTCCACCTTCAACCGCTCGCCCATGCGCACCTGTTGCACGTCCAAGTAGGCATCGGTCAACTTGAGCTCACGCCCGAGCGTCGACCCGGAATTGCGCATGTGCGGCAGAGCGGCGCGCAGATAATCGGCAAGGTTGTGGAGCACCGCCTTTCCCCGGTCGGGATCGATCAAGTAGAGACGCTTGATCGTGGCGAGCGTGTTGAACAGGAAATGCGGCTCGATTTGCGCTTGCAGCACCTGTAGCCGGGCTTCGGTCATCTGCCGGTCGAGCGATTGGCGCAGGGTGCGGGACTCATGCAGGGCGGCGGCCGCAGCCCGCTCACGCGTGACGAAGAAGTACACGGCGGTGAGCAGAGTCCCGTACATGAGCCAGTGCATCGAGAATCCGGTCCAGACAATGAAGGGAATGCCCCAGAACGTCCCCAGCGGCGCCAACAGAAAGTCCGCCGGGTAGGCATCGAGAACCTCCGAGATATAACTGGCATAGCTGTCCCACAGCGCCGCATTGCCGGGCGGCGGGCCGGTCACGATGGCTTCGTACATGCTGGCTTCGAGCCATCCTGCGGAGGCAGCCCCCGCAGCCACGGCAAGCGTAAGGGCAAAGGCACGCCGAGAAGTGCTCCAACCGTCGCTGACGTTGTCCACAATCGTCACCAGAAGGGTGAATGGCGCCGCGCTGAGGCAAATGATCGCCAGCTTGATCGGCAGCCCGAGTGCACTCGTGGACGTGAAACCGAGCGCGATGCTTTCACTGACGGAATGCAACGTGTACAGCACGCACACCGTCAGCACGACGCCGACTCTGCTCGCAGTCAATCCCCGCAGCCACGCAAGTCCGAACGGCGCGTAGTGCGCGTCGGAAGAAAAGAAACCTGCCAGACCGAAGGCGCGGATGACGGCTCCCTCCCGGCGATCCCTGGTGCCGCGAGCCGGACGTTGCTCACACACAAGAATAGAACGCCTTGCGCGCGTCTGGCAATGGAGGCCAAAAAGCGCTTTCGTCGGCCTGAGGTCGCGACCTGATTCATGCCTCCCGGCGCCGGAATCGTGCCACGATTTCCCGAACTCGTCGCAAACCACTTGCGCTCCTCGACGTTGCGCATGTTCGATGTCGATGCCGCTTGCATCGCGCTCTTCGTGCTCGTAGTTCGCCCGCTCGGCGATCTCAGGCAGGGTCCGCGATGCTGGCGCTTCCCACCCTACGTAGGAGGACAACCATGAATGCAACGACGCACGGCCGTTCGCGCCGCGCTACAAGGCTCGGAACTATCCTTCTGGCGCTCATTGCCGTCGCGACTGCGGGCCCGATCTTCGCCAACTCGCACAAGGTGAACTGCGGCAAAGGCGAGTCCTTGGCGAAGGCGCTGGCGAAGGCCGATCCCGGCGACACTTTAAGCGTCACCGGCGTCTGCCGGGAGCGCATCACGATCACCACGGACCAGATCACGCTCGATGGGCAGGGGAGTGCCGTGATCGACGGTGGTGGTGGCGGTCCTGCCGAGTTCTCGGCGGTCGTGACGATCGACGGCGTCCACGGGGTGACCATCGCCGGATTCGTCATCCGGAATGGCCCCGGGGAAGGGATTCTCGGCCGGCGTGGCGCGGCATTCGCAGTGCAGAACACTACGGTGCGAAACAACGCTCTGACAGGCATCGCTGTCGATAGCTCCAGAGCCGAGCTGACCGATGTCACGTTGCAAGGCAATGTCACAGGCCTCGATGTGTTCACAGGCTCGAGCGCCATCCTGCGGGGCGCCGTCGCCCTCAACGACAATTCCGGCAACGGCGCGGAGGTCAACGGCGAATCCATTCTGGAGATTCGCGGGGCGCACGTTCAGGCAAATGGCAACGGAGGTATCGGCGTAATAGCCGGGAGTGGGCAGCTCGCCCTGTTTGGACTTGCGTCATCGGCCGGTAGCACGCTGACTGCCAACAACAACGGTTTTGCCGGCGTTGTCCTCGGGGAATCAAAGCTGACGGCATTTGCCGATTGCACGATCGCCGCGTCCAACAACGCCATCGGTCTCTTTCTCGGCAATGGTTCATTGATCGTAGGCGTCAATGGAAGCAGTCGGTTTGTGCTCGAGAACAACGACGTCGGAATGCAGGTCCAGGCGGGCTCCGGGGGTTTGTTCCTGGGGGGGCCGCTCACCGTGCGGAACAATGCAAGCACGGGTCTGCTCGGCGACGGCGCCGGTGTAATCACTATCGTGTCGGACCCACCAGGCGCATCGGTGATCCAGAACAATGGCACCGACGTGGACCTCAAGTTTGGAACCCGCGCGGAGTTTCAGGGGGTCACCATCGGTTCCATCGTTTGCGACAAGACTGTGCTGAGCCGCGGTAGCACGGTGTGTCCGTAGTCAGGTCCGGCACCGCGTGGCGGAGGCGCGGATGAGAGCGAAGCGCGGCGATTGAGCCACCGCAGAAAAACTCGGAACTTGCCCGCCTCCGCGATGAGATTTAGGCGCTGCCGACGGCGTCGCCGATGTGCGCAGCGATCCACTTCGCCGCGCGCAGCAGCCGGACATCGTCGTTGATCGCACCTATCACCTGAATGCCGACGGGCCAGTCCCTTGAAGCCGGGCAGATTGAGGCGTGGAACATGCAGGCCGGAGCCCCTCCGCACCTCACTTCCATTGTGTCGTCATCGACGGCGTGTTCGACGCTGCTGCGGCGGGCGGGGTCATCTTCCATGCCGCCACCGGGCTCGATGCGACCGCCATCGCCGAAGTCCAGGCGCAGGTGCGCTGGCGCTTACTGCGCCTCTTCGTGCGGCGCGGCCTGCTGCCGGCCAATGACGCACTCCGATGGCGCAATGGGAACACGGCGGCGGCTTCTCCGTCGATGCGTCGGTGCGCATCGCGGCGGCTGACCGTGCCGGACGTGAGCGGCTGTTGCGCTATTGCACCCGCCCGCTGTTCGCCCTGGTCCGGCCGCGCGAACTCGATCCCGAGCGCCTGCTCGATGAGAGCACCAAGCCCGGTCCGGGCGGGAACGGCCCGCTGCTGCTGCTGACGCCGCTGGAACTGCTCGACCGCCTCGCCTCTCTTGTCCCGCCACCACGCGTCCACCGCCATCGATGCTTCGCCACTTCGGTGTGCTCGCGCGAACGGCCGCTCACGAGAAAATTCCGCGGCGACACCGAAAGGCAGGAGTTGGCCCGCAAGCTGCCCTTCGGCTACGACTTCGTGTCTGGGGCCGGAGCGCGAAGGCTATCGCTTCATGCTCTGAGCGTGCGCGGGCGCTTGCTCGCTCGCTCGTGTGTAGTCAGGAGCGCGAGGTCCCTCGCGAGAAGTTGAGAGCGTTCGCGCATGTAGAGCTTGCGGGGTGGTTTGCAAAAATGCTAACTCCCACCAGAGGACATGCCCATCCCATTCGGACGATCCTGCGCTCGAACAAGGCCGATTCCGCGCCTTCAATAGGCGTCGCAGCCGTTCGCATTTTTGCTAACCACGCTTCGTCGTACTTGCCCGCTTGAGCGCGTTGAACGGCCGATGCCGGTGCTTGCCCGCAAGCTGCCTCTCACCAGATGTCAACGCCTGAAGGGCGCCCGGGCGGCCGGCGCATAAGGCAGCATACGGCGCCGCCAGTGCGGCCCGCGGCGAACTCAGCGGACTCTTACCCGCCGAGCTTCCGTTTGAGGATCGCGTTCACCTGCGCCGGGTTGGCCTTGCCGCGGCTCGCCGCCATTACCTTCCCGACGAGCGAATTGAACGCCTTGTCCCTCCCGGCACGGAACTCCGCGACGATCGCCGGGTTCGCAGTCATGACTTCGTCGACGATCTTTTCGAGCGCGCCTTCGTCCGAGATCTGCTTCAACCCGCGATTCGCGATGATCGCGTCGGCATCGCCTTCGCCGGCCCACATCGCGGCGAAGACCTCCTTCGCGATCTTGCCGGAGATCGTGCCGTCATTGATGCGCGCGAGCAGACCCGCGAGCTCCGCCGGTCCGATGGGCACGGCGGCGAAGTCGATCTCGGCGCGATTCGCCGCCGCCGAAACGTCGCCGAGGACCCAGTTTGCCGCGAGCTTGGGATCGCCCGCGCCGGCTTCGACGACGTGCTCGTAGTAGTCGGCGAGCGCGCGGCTTCCCACGAGCGTCGTCGCATCCTGCTGCGGCAACCCGTAGGTCGGCAGGAGCGCGCTCGCCTGAAGTCCGGGCATGCTCTCGTCGAACAGTTCGTCGCCGATGTCCTCCTGCTCCAATCCGGACTGGCGTTTTACGGCTTCGATGAAATCCGCGCGTGAAGTGGCCATGAAGCGCAGCCGGCGCATGCCCGGCAGCTCCGGCATCGTGGCGCGGACGTGCTCGATCCACGTGTCTTCGAGCGCGAGCGGCGGCAGGTCGGGGTCGGGAAAATAGCGATAGTCCTGCGCGTCCTCCTTGGTGCGCATCGAGCGGGTCTCGTGCCGATCCGGATCGTATAGCCGCGTTTCCTGGACCACGGCGCCGCCGTCCTCGATCAGCTCGATCTGCCGGCGCACTTCGAACTCGATTGCCTGCTGCAGGAAGCGGAAGCTGTTCAGGTTCTTGGTCTCGGTGCGCGTGCCGAGCTTCGTTTCGCCCTCCCGGCGCACCGACACGTTCGCATCGCAGCGGAAGCTTCCCTCCTGCATGTTGCCGTCGCAGATGCCGATCCAGCGCACCAGCGCATGCAGCGCTTTCGCGTACGCGACGGCTTCTTCAGCGCTCCGCATGTCCGGCTCCGAGACGATTTCGAGCAGCGGCGTGCCGGCGCGATTCAAGTCGATGCCGGTCATCCCGTGAAAATCCTCGTGCAGGCTCTTGCCGGCGTCTTCCTCGAGATGAGCGCGCGTGAGCCTGATCCTGATTTCGCCGCGCGAAGGCGAGGCGATCGGAATTTCGCCACCCTGCACGATGGGGATCTCGTACTGGCTGATCTGGTAGCCCTTGGGGAGGTCGGGGTAGAAATAGTTCTTGCGCGCGAACACGCTGCGCCTGTTGATCGTCGCGCCGACGGCGATCGCGAAGCGGATTGCGCGCTCGACGGCGCCGCGGTTCAGCACCGGCAGGACGCCGGGAAGCGCGATGTCGACGGCGGAGGCCTGCGTGTTCGGCGCGGCGCCGAACGCGGTCGGCGCCCCGGAAAAGATCTTCGCCGCGGTGGAGAGCTGCGCGTGCGTCTCGAGCCCGATGACGACTTCCCACTTCGCCATCACGCGACCCCGGTGAGGCGAGCTTCGTCCGGCGCGCGCCCGTGGGCGCCGCGGGGCCGCCCCAAGGCGCTCACTCCGCCCCCTCGGGGGGCAGCGAGCCCAGACTTTCGGCGAGCGTGGGGGCCCTTCGGTGCCAGTCGGTCGCCTGCTGAAACTGGTGCGCGACGTTCAGGATCCTCGCCTCAGTGAAGTAGTCGCCCTGAATCTGCAGGCCGATCGGCAGGCCGTTCCCGTCGAAACCGCAGGGAATCGACATCGCCGGCGCGCCGGTCAGATTGGCGGCGACGGTGAAGATGTCGTTCAGGTACATCTGCACCGGATCGTCGGCCTTCGCGCCGATCCGGAACGCAGCCGACGGCGCCGTCGGGCCGACGATCACATCGCACTTTTCGTACGCGCGGCGGAAATCGTCGGCAATCAGACGGCGCACCTGTTGCGCTTTCAGATAGTACGCATCGTAGTAGCCATGCGAAAGCACGTACGTGCCGGTCAGGATCCGGCGTTTGACTTCGGCGCCGAAACCCTCGGCGCGCGACTTCTTGTACATGTCGGCCAGGTCCGCGTACTTCGCGGCGCGGTGGCCGTAGCGGACGCCGTCGAAGCGCGCCAGATTCGACGACGCTTCAGCGGGCGCGATCACGTAATAGACGGGCACGGCGAGCTTGACGTTGGGGAGCCCGACCTCGACCGTCGTCGCGCCCTGCTTCCGCAAATCGGCTATCGCGCCGTCGATCGCGCTTGCGACGCCAGCGTCGATTCCGTCGCCGAAGTATTCCTTCGGCAGTCCGATGCGAAGCCCGGGCAGCGGTCGCGCGAGATCGCGCGTGTAATCCTCGCGCGGTCGATCGAGCGACGTCGAATCGCGGGCGTCGTGACCGACCATCGCATTCAACAGCAGTGCGCAGTCCTCGGCGGTCTGCGCAAACGGGCCCGCCTGATCGAGGCTCGAGGCGAAGGCGATGAGGCCGTAGCGCGAGCAGATGCCGTACGTCGGTTTGATGCCGCAAATGCCCGAGAGCGCGGCGGGCTGGCGGATCGAGCCGCCGGTGTCGGTGCCGGTGGCACCGGCAACGAGCCGCGCCGCGACCGCCGCCGCCGAGCCGCCCGAGCTGCCGCCCGGCACGTAGTCGCGGTTCCACGGATTTTTCACCGGGCCGAAGTACGACGTTTCGTTGGACGAGCCCATCGCGAACTCGTCCATGTTGGTCTTGCCGACGAGCACCGTGCCGGCGCGCCTCAATCCGTCGACGACGAACGCATCGTAGGGCGCGATGAAGTTCGAGAGCATCCGCGAGCCGCAGGTCGTCTTCATGCCCGCGGTCATCAGCACGTCCTTGTGGGCGACCGGGATGCCCGTGAGCGGGCCCGCCGCGCCCGCGGCGATCCTCGTGTCGGCGGCGCGGGCAGCGGCGAGCGCGTGCTCGGCATCGAGCGTGACGAACGCATTGAGCTCTGGATTGACCTTCGCGATGCGTTCGAGGAGGCCCTGCGTCAGCTCGACGCTGGACAGGCGCTTCGCGTGGAGCGCGCGCGCGAGCTCGACGATGGTCTCCGAATGCATTCGGCTATTCGATAACTTTCGGCACGAGATAGAGCCCACCCTCGACGGCCGGCGCGACGCTCTGATAGAGCGCGTGCTGGTCGGTCTCGCTGACCTTGTCATCGCGCAGTGGCAGCATGACGTCCTGCGCGTGCGCCATCGGCACGACGCCGGTCGTGTCCACTGCCTGGAGCTCGTTGATCAGCGCGAAGATCGCATCGAGCTTCGTGCGCATCTCCTCGGCTTGCCCGGCGTCGATTTCGATCCGCGCAAGATGGGCGATGCGCGCGACGTCGGCTCGGGAAATCGTCATGGGTGGACTGGCGGCGAGCGGGTCGATGAATCGGGTGCGGGACCGGTTGGCCCGTCCCGGGGGCCCCGCGGCGATCCGTGGTGACGGTCCGGCGCGGACGGCGAACACTCGCGCCGTCGGGATTTCCCACGGTTTCCCGCGCAAAATCAGTGCAGAAGCAGCGTGATAGGGTATCATATTGTCATATTTTCGGAGAGCGGCGGCTCTTCCCCGATTCCCGGCCGCGGGCCACCCGGCGCGGCCCTCTATCCGCAGGCTACCGCTTCATGTTCCAGTCCTTCAAAGGTTATTTTTCCAGCGACCTTGCGATCGACCTCGGCACCGCCAACACGCTGATCTACGTGCGGGGAAAGGGGATCGTCCTGAACGAGCCCTCGGTCGTCGCGATCCGCCAGGAAGGCGGCCCCAACGGCAAGCGCGTGATCCAGGAGGTGGGCCTCGCCGCGAAGCAGATGCTGGGCCGCACGCCCGGCAACATCACGGCGATCCGGCCGATGAAGGATGGCGTCATCGCCGACTTCACCGTGACCGAGCAGATGCTGAAGCAGTTCATCAAGAAGGTGCTCGACTCAAGGCTCTTCTCGCCCAGCCCTCGCATCATCATCTGCGTGCCTTGCGGCTCGACGCAGGTCGAGCGGCGGGCGATCCGCGAATCAGCGCTCGGCGCGGGCGCGTCGAAGGTGTACCTGATCGAGGAACCGATGGCCGCGGCGATTGGCGCCGATCTGCCGATCTCGGATGCGATCGGCTCGATGGTCCTCGACGTCGGCGGCGGCACGACCGAAGTCGGCGTGATCTCGTTGGGCGGCATGGTGTACTCGGGCAGCGTGCGCGTCGGCGGCGACAAGTTCGATGAGGCGATCGTCAATTACATCCGGCGCAACTACGGGATGCTGATCGGCGAGACAACGGCCGAGCATATCAAGATGACGATCGGCAGCGCGTTTCCAGGCTCGGAAGTCAAGGAAATGGAAGTGAAGGGTCGCAACCTCGCCGAGGGCATCCCGCGCAGCTTTACCGTGTCGTCCAACGAGATCCTCGAAGCGCTGACCGATCCGCTGAACGGCATCGTGTCCGCGGTGAAGAGCGCTCTCGAGCGCACGCCGCCAGAGCTCGGCGCCGACATCGCCGAGCGCGGGATGGTGCTGACCGGCGGCGGCGCGCTGCTTCGCGACCTCGACCGGCTGCTGATGGAAGAGACGGGGCTGCCGGTGATCGTCGCCGACGACCCGCTGACGTGCGTCGTGCGCGGCTGCGGGAAGGCGCTCGAGAACATGGACAAGCTGTCCACGATCTTCACGTCGGATTGAGGCACCGGTGATTCCGGGCGATCCCTAGAGATCGCGATGCGCCACATTCCGGTCGAGCCGCCCGCGTTCTTCCACCACGGCCCGTCGCCGTTGGCGCGGCTCGCGTTCTTCGGCGTGATCTCGCTCGCGCTCCTCTTCCTCGACACGCGCTACCGCTATCTGGAGAGCGTGCGGCAGGTCGCGGCGATCGCGCTCTATCCGCTGCAGCGCGCGGCGGAGCTGCCCGGCGAGGGCATCGCCTACGTCGACGGCTATCTCGTCTCGCAGCGTGCGCTGGCGGAGGAAAACACCGAGCTCAAGCGGCGACTGGTCGAGCAGGGCGTCGCCGTGCAGAGTTTTGCCCTTGCGCAGGCCGAGAATGCGCGCCTGAAATCGCTGCTCGATCTGCGCGGGCGCTATGGCGGTGCGGCGACCGTCGCCGAGGTGCTCTACACCGGTCGCGATCCATTTGCGCAGAAGCTCTTCCTCGACAAAGGCGTCGACGCCGGCCTCGTGCCCGGGGAGGCGGTGATCGACGTGCACGGTGTCGTCGGGCAGGTGACGCGCGTGTTCCCGTTCATGGCCGAGGTGACGCTCGTCACCGACAAGGACCAGGCCGTGCCCGTTAAGGTCGAGCGCAGCGGCGTGCGCTCGGTGCTCTACGGCGCGGGCGCCGGGCGCTCGCCCGAACTGCGCTTCATGTCGCCGAATGCCGATATCCGGGTCGGCGACGCGCTCGTCACGTCGGGCATCGACGGCACCTACCCGCCGGGTCTCGCCGTCGCGGAAGTGGCAACGCTAGAGCGCGAGACGGGGCAGATGTTTGCGCGGATCACGACGAGGCCGGTCGCGGGCGTGGATCGGAGCGAGCATCTGCTCGTTCTCGGACAGGCGGCGGCCCTCCCCCCACGGCCCGAGGAGCCGGCCGATGCCGACGCCGCGCGGAAGGGCGGCAAGGGCAAGCGCAGGGGGACGTAGATGGCCATCGTGCTGCCGAACATTCCGCTGTCGCCTGCCCGCCCCGAGGAAATCCTGCGTCCGGCGCGGCCGTGGTTCATCGTTCTCACGTTGTGCCTCGCGCTCTTTGCGAACCTGCTGCCGTTGACGGGGACCGCGCTCGCGTTGCGCCCCGATTTTCTCGCGCTGGTGCTGCTGTACTGGTGTATCCAGGAACCGCGGTTCGTCGGCGTCGGCGTGGCCTGGACCGTCGGCCTGATGATGGACGTCGGCGACGGCACGATCTTCGGCCAGCACGCGCTCGCGTACGCGTTTCTGGCGTACGCCGCCGAGTACTTCCGGCGTCGCGTGCTGCGCTTCCCGCCGTGGCAGCAGGCCGCACAGGTCGCTGCGCTGCTCCTGCTTTGCGCCGCCCTCGTGCTGCTGATCCGGGTCGTCGGCGGGGCGCCGCTGCCGCGCTGGACGTACGCGGTGCCGCCGCTCGTCGGCGCTCTCTTGTGGCCGTTCGTGTCAGTCGTGCTGCAGTGGCCGCAGCGGCCGCAACGCTCGTCCGCGGAGCTCTGAGCGCCGTCGTCGCGAGAGAACGCCGATCCATGGCCCGCCGGTTCCTGTTCATTTCGCGCGCGCGCTTCGAAGCCGGCGGCGATTTCGGCTCGCCGGAACTGCGCAATCCAGAGCGCGAGGTATTCCTGTTCCGTCGCCGGCTCGGTCTTGCCGGTGCGCTCGTATTCATCGCCTTCTGCGCGCTCGCCGCCCGTTTCTTCTACCTGCAGGTGATCGAGCACCGGCATTACCAGACGCTCGCCGAGACGAATCGGATCGCGATCGTGCCCGTCGTTCCCAATCGCGGCGTCATCACCGACCACCACGGCGTGGTGCTCGCGCAGAGCTACTCCGCCTATACGCTCGAAATCCAGCCCTCGCGCGTGAAGAATCTCGACGAGACGATCGACGCGCTCGCGGAAATCGTTGATGTGCAGCCGCGCGACCGCAAGCGCTTCAGGAAGCTCCTCGAGGAATCGAAGAATTTCGAAAGCCTGCCGCTGCGCACGCGTCTGTCCGACGAGGAAGTCGCGCGCTTCGCGGTGAACCGCTACCGCTTCCCCGGCGTCGAGATCAAGGCGCGGCTCTTCCGCCAGTATCCGTACGGCGAGATCGCCTCGCACGTCGTCGGTTACATCGGCCGCATCAACGAACAGGACGTCAAACGCATCGACGAGTGGGACGACACGGCGAACTACAAGGGCTCCGACTACATCGGCAAGGCGGGCCTCGAGTCGTCCTACGAGCGCGAGCTCCACGGCAAGACCGGCTTCGAGGAGGTCGAGGTCGACGCGGGTGGCCGCGCGGTGCGCACGCTGTCGCGCACGCCGCCGGTCTCGGGCGACAACCTGCAGCTTTCGCTCGACATCCGGCTGCAGGAAGTCGCGGAGAAGGCGTTCGGCGATCGGCGCGGGGCGCTGGTTGCGCTGGACCCGTCGACCGGCGACGTGCTGGCGTTCGTGTCGAAGCCGGGCTTCGACCCCAACCTGTTCGTCGAGGGGATCGATCCGGCGAACTGGCAGGAGCTGAACGAATCGCCCGACAAGCCGCTCATCAACCGGCCGCTCCGCGGTACGTACGCCCCCGGGTCGACGATCAAGCCTTTTCTCGCGCTCTCGGCGCTGAGCTCGGGTCGGCGCACGCCGCAGCAGACGATCTTCGATCCGGGATTCTTCCAGATTGCCGGGCAGGCGCACCGCTTCCGCGACGACAAGCCGGGCGGCCACGGCTCGGTCGACATGTACAAGTCGCTCGTCGTGTCGTGCGACACCTACTACTACATGCTCGCGAACGACACGGACATCGACGACACGGCACGCTTCCTGAGCCAGCTCGGATTTGGCGCGCCGACCGGCATCGACATCGAGGGCGAGGTCTCGGGGGTCCTGCCGTCGCGGGCCTGGAAGCGGCAGCGCTTTCGCGGCGAGCAGCAGAAGTGGTATCTCGGCGACTCGATCTCGGCCGGCATCGGGCAGGGCTACAACGCGTTCACGCCGATCCAGATGGCGCATGCGATCGCGATGCTGGCGAACGACGGCGTCGGCTACGCGCCGCACCTCGTGAAGAGCGTGCAGAATCTCAAGACCGGCGAAGTACACGAGTTCGTGCGGGAGCCCACCGCACGGCTCGACGTGAAGCCGGAACATCTCGCAGTGATCAAGCGCGCGCTCGCGGGCGTGCCCAAGGAAGGCACGTCGGCCGCGGCCTTCCGCGACACGAAATACGTGAGCGCGGGCAAGACGGGCACGGCGCAGGTGTACTCGCTCAAGGGGGAGAAGTACAGCGAGCACAAGGTCGACGAACGGCTGCGCGACCACGCGTTGTACATTGCCTACGCGCCGGCCGACGCGCCAAGGATCGCCGTCGCGGTGCTGGTCGAGAACGGCGGGTTCGGGGCGCAGGCCGCGGCGCCGATCGCGCGGCAGGTGTTCGACTACTACCTGACCGGCGACGCGAAAAAGGGCGCCGCACCGACCACCGCCGGTCCCGCCGGCGCCGACGACGAGAGCGATTGATGGCGAACTTTCTGACCCGTGTGTGGGAAGTGCTGACGCGCCGCGTCGACAGCTTTCTGTTCGGCATCGCGATGGCGATCGCCGGCATCGGGCTGGTGACGCTGTTTTCGGCCGCCGACCAGAACGTCGCGCGCATGTCGAGCCAGGTAATGAGCCTCGGGTTTGCGTTGGTGCTGATGTGGGTCGTCGCCAACATTCCGCCGCAGACGATCGCACGCGCGGCCGTGCCGCTGTACACGATCGCGGTCGTGATGCTGATCGGCGTCGCGCTCTTCGGCACGACGGTCAACGGGTCGAAGCGCTGGTTGAATCTCGGGCTCGCGCGCTTTCAGCCCTCGGAGCTCATGAAGATCGCGCTGCCGCTGATGCTCGCGTGGTATTTCCAGAAGTTCGAGGGCCGCATCGGCTGGAAGGACTTCGCGCTGACCGCGGTGCTGATCGCGGCTCCGGTGTGGCTCATCAAGCGGCAGCCGGACCTCGGCACGGCGCTGCTGATCGGCGCATCGGGGTTCTACGTGCTCTATCTCGCCGGCCTGTCGTGGAAGATCATCGTCGGCCTCGCGGCGCTCGGCACCGCTGCGGCGCCGCTCGTCTGGTCGCATCTCCATGACTACCAACGCGAACGGATCCTGACGTTCATCGATCCGACGCGCGATCCGCTCGGCGCCGGCTATCACTCGTCGCAGGCGTCGATTGCGCTGGGGTCGGGCGGCGTGGTCGGCAAGGGCTGGTTGAACGGCACGCAGACGCACCTCGATTTCCTGCCCGAGAAGCACACCGACTTCGTGTTCGCCGTGTTCGGCGAGGAGTTCGGGCTCGTCGGCAACGTCGTGCTGCTGCTCCTCTACCTGCTGCTGATCGGCCGCGGGATGATGATCACCGCCAACGCGTCGACGATGTTCGCGCGCCTGATGGCCGGGACGATGACGCTGATGTTTTTCACCTACGCGTTCGTCAACATGGGGATGGTGAGCGGCGTTCTGCCGGTCGTCGGCGTGCCGCTCCCGCTCATCTCCTACGGCGGCACCGCGCTTATTTCGCTGTTCATCGGCCTCGGCATCCTGATGAGCGTGCAGGCGCACCGGAAGCTGGTCAATACCTAGTCGCGCCGCTCCGGAGTGTCCGCACCATGCCCGTCTACGAGATCACCTCCGACGTCTCGCGATTTGACATTGACGCGATCCATGCCTTTCTCGCGCGGGCCTATTGGTCTCCTGGCATTCCACGACTCGTCGTCGAACGCGCCGTTTCGAATTCCCTCTGCTTTGGTGTCCTCTTCGGCAGCGAGCAGGTGGGATTCGCTCGCGTGATTACGGACAAAGCCACGTTCGCCTACCTGGCCGACGTATACGTTCTCGAGGCTCACCGCGGAAGGGGGCTCGCCCGACGCCTGATGGACGAGGTAATGCGACACCCAGAGCTTCAAGGTCTGCGGCGCTTTATTCTCGCCACGCGCGACGCGCATGGCTTGTACTCCAAGTATGGCTTCAAGCCGCTGGCATCGCCTGACCGCATCATGGAAATCCACAACCCCAATGCCTACAGTGCAGCGTAGCCCGGCGTTTCACGCGGATGCCCGGCGTGCGGGCCCGCATCCCCGCGGCGGATCGAAGGTCAGCCTGGTCCGTTACCGGCCACGCCAATCTCGCGCTCAACCCGAACCTCTCGGCAGTGATTCGCGCCTGTCCGCGGGTCGCGTTACGACGCCTCCGCGAGTTTCGCCGAAGTAAGCCCGGCGATGGAGCGTCCGTACGGCGACCTCTGCACGATGAGTTCACGTACGCGATCGAGCGCCGTTTGCGGGCACGGCGGGAGGTCGATGTCGGTCGTTGCAAGCGGCGTCGTGCGCGCGCCCCAGCGAATGAGATGCGAGCACCAGGTGAGACCGCCGCCGAACGCGGGCGTGAGGATCAACGCGTGCGGCTTGATCCGCCCTTCTTCCAGCGCGTCGACGAGCGCGACCGGCACCGTCGCCGCCGACATGTTGCCGTAACGCTGGATCGTGAGGAATACGCGCTCCAGCGGCGCGCCGATCCGCTTGGCGACGAATTCGATGATCCGCAGGTTCGCCTGGTGCGGGATGACGAGATCGACGTCGTCGACCGTGTGTCCGCTCTTCGCAAGCACGTCCTGCGCGGAACCAGCCATGCCGGCGACGGCGCGCTTGAAGATCTCCTGCCCGTCGAAGTCCCAGAGCGTGTCGCCGAAGAACACGCCGCGATTGGCGTACGTCGTGCCCATCCCGCGCACGCGGAGCGTCTGGCGGGCATCGGCGAAGCAGCCGAGCTTCTCGGCGAGCACGCCTTCCTCGCGCTCCGACGCCTCCAGGACCACAGCCGCAGCGCCGTCGCCGAAGAGCACGGCGACGCCGCGATTCATCCAGTCCATGAACGGCGAGATCAGCTCGACGCCGACCACCACGGCGTTCCTGACGACGCCGGTGCGGATCATCGCGGTGGCCGTCGACAGCGCGTAGAGGAAGCTCGTGCACGCGGTGTTGACGTCCATCGCCGCGGCATTCCCGGCGCCGAGCTTGATCTGCAGGCCCGACGCGGAGTTCGGCACCAGCTCGTCGTTCGAGCAGCTGCCGTAGACGATGAGCTCGACGTCATCGCTCGCGAGGCCCGCGCAGGCGAGTGCCCGCGAGGCTGCGACGTGCGCCATCTCGATCCCGGAGACGTGCGAGATCCGCCGCTCGCGGATGCCGGTGCGCGTCGTGATCCAGGTGTCGTCGGTGTCGAGGAATGTCGCGAGATCGGCGTTGGACAGGACCGAGGGGGGCATGCATTTCCCCCAGCCCGTGATCGCGGCGTAAGTCATCGATGTCATCGGGGAGGCGGAGTGCTATTTGGATCGTTTGCCCGTCTTGCCTTTGGTGGCCGGCGGCGCGGCCTTCGCGTCGTCTTCCTTCCGGTAATCACCGATGACGCTCTTCAACGGGCACACGGCGAACACCGGGCATTTCTTGCAGCCGACGGCAATCGCGATGGGGCAAACGGTCATTTCGTCTCTCCTCGAGGCTCGGGTCGCAATACGGATACGCGATAGGTCCGACGATTGTCCGACCGGTGTCACGACCACCAGGCCGGCATTGTCTCCCAACCTCCGCGGTCGCGGCGAGAAAATCGCGATTCGCGAATTGAGCAGGCTTACACGGTCGGCCGAGCCTTGCTGCGCCGCGACGTGCGCCACCACACGACCGCGTAGAGGGCGACGTTGATGCCGAGCAGAGCGCCGCCGAATGCCGCCTGCAGATGCGGCGTCAGTCCCGCCGGATAGATCACCGGGGTCAGATAATGCTCGACGAAGCCCCCGGCGTAGCCGGTGTCGCCGGCGGCGCGCCGCAAGGAGTTCTCGAGCGGCGTCAGCGGGCAGACCGTACCGGTGAACTCGGTCCATGCGCCCCAGGCAACGGCGGGGAGATGCAAGAGCGCGATGCCTCGCCGCCAGAGCACAAGGACGCCGCCGGCAACCACGAACAGGATGAATGCAGCGTGCAGCGCGAGCACCGCGTCGGCGAGCAGGCGCGCGATCATTGTCTAGGCCCTAGACCGGCTGCGGCAGCGTCGTGGGGCCTATCGTGACTTGTCCTTGAGCATCGCCTTCAAGTCGGCGAAGGGGCGATGCGTGGCGGGCGGCGATCGGGGTTCGTCGGAGACCGCCTCACCGCCTGCACGATGCTCCAGCTCCCGCTGGTGCTCGTTGTCGTGGCAGTAGACGCACAGGAGCTCCCAGTTGCTGCCGTCGGGAGGATTGTTGTCGTGATTGTGGTCGCGGTGATGGACGGTAAGCTCCCGGACCGTCGTGCGGTCGAATTCACGGCCGCATCGGCCGCAGATCCACGGATAGATCTTGAGTGCCTGTTCGCGATATCCCTGCTCGCGCGTCTCGCGCGCGCGCCGCGCCTCGGCCACGATGCGGTCGAGCCGGGCGTTGTCGGGCGGGTGTCTCGTCGCCATGGCGATTGCCGCGGCTCACGCGGGCGCCCTCGCCCCGCGCGCTCACGCGTCCTGCCGATGCCGGCGCCTGGGGACCTGCGAGCGCCCGTAGGTTGCGATGACGGCGAAGAGCGCGAAGGTGATGGCCAGGGGCGAAACGAGCAGCGCGGCGAGCCAGTTCCAGGTGCCCTCATCGTCGAGAAGCCCCAGCGATACGAACACGGCGAGCGTGGTCACCGCGGCAGCGGTGAACATTGCCCGCTTGCGGTCGCGAAACACCCATTCCGAGACGAGCCCGATCGCAAGCGGCAGCAACACCAGAATCAGCAGCGGTTCCATGTCGGACGCCATGTACGGCGAATCCATGTCCCCTCGCGGAAGCAACCGTTGCGAACAGCGTACTCCCGTCGCCGTCGGCTGGCAAAGGTCGCGTTCTTCCCGCGGTCCGCCATCTCGGTAGCCTCACGGCCGAAGCGAAGGGCGGGCGCTTACGAGCGCAGCGTCGCGACGAGCCGCCGCGGATGCTGCAGCAGCTGCAGCGCGTCCAGAATACTTGTCGCGACCACGTCGGCGCACTGCAGCGATTCGGCGCTCGCGCCCTCGCGCTGGATCAGCGCGATCCCGAGCGCGACGGCCCCGAGCATCCGGCGGTCGTTGCGCCCGTTGCCGATGGCGACGACGCGATCTGGCCCCAGTGTCGTGACGAATTCGAGCTTCGCCTCGGCCTGGGCGGTGGCGGGCGCGATGACGACCTCGAGGGGTAGGCCGGCGAGTTGGGCGCCGGCCCGCCCGAAGGTGTCGGCGGTCACGACATGAATCCGCACCACCGCGGCAAGCGTCGTCAGCGCCACGGCAATGCCGGGCAGAAGCTCGCCGTCCGCGGCGAGCGTCCCGTTGTAATCGAGAACGAGGTGCTCGAGGCGCAGCGCGCCGAAGTCGGGGATGTCGATCGCGATCATTCGGGTTCCGCGTGTCGATCGGTCGCAGCCTCCTGCGTCACGGCGATCCCCCTGATGTTGTCGGGAGACCAGCCCCGCTCCAGCGCGGCCCGGTAATCCGTGAGGTAACGCAGCGAAGGTCGGACGAGCTTCACCAGTCAATCGACCTCGGCCCCAAAGGGCCGCTCACGAATGTGCTGGGCCACCGACCATCTTTCTCGTGCGCAATCGGCCCGCCCGGCGCAACGCGCCGCCGCGGCGCAGCCAGAGCGACGCCGCGACGGCAGCCAAAGCGCCCACGCCCGAGGCGGCGCCGATGCAGGGCACGATCACCACCCAGAACACCACGAATTCGGTGGATTCGCGGAGCGTCGGGTCAGAGTGTGACGCGACCAGCGAGCATGCCACGAAGACGGAAAGCGCCTGCGCGAACCAGATTCCCGCGCAGGCTGCCCAGCGCAACAGATAGCGGCAGCGGAGCTCGCCGCGAACGGGCGCCGGGCCGAGCCGCACAAACGCAATCCGCGCGGGAAGGCTTCCCGGAACGAGCTTGAGCAGCCAGATCGCCCCACACACGGCGAGCCAGAAGACGACGATTTTCGCGAGGTACGGCAACGGTTACTTGAACAGCGCGGCGCCGACTTTGGAGTTCATGTCGCTCACGACGTCCTCCTCGACGGATAGGGCGAGTCCGCAGGTCAGCGTGCAAGCAGCTGCCACGCGAGAGCGAGCTGGCAGAAGAAGCCGACGGTGAACGCGAGCGTACGAATCCACGGCAGCGCGAACGTGTAGGCCAGCACGTGGACGACGCGCGCCCAGAAGTACAGCGTGCAGGCGAGCACCGTCGTGCCGTTGCTGACGCCGGCGGCCTGCGCGGCAAGGACCAGCGCCGCGAAGATCACCAGGTTCTCTACGGCGTTCGCGTGGGCGGCCTTCATCCGCCGCGCCCACGGCGACTGCGGCTTCGGGTTCTCCGGATAGCCGACGGTGTCCGCAATGCCCCAGACGGCGATGCGATCGAGCACATAGGGAATCCAGATGAGCGCCGTGAGGACGGTCACCCAGGCGAGATACGTGAGTTCCGGTTTCATCGGTTCCTCCTCGGGACGTGCCGGCCGTGGCGGTTCGAGCGCCGCGGCGTAATGCTAGACCTCGTTGCGAGCCGGGTCCATCGCCGTCGCCTCGAGGTCCCCAGGCCGGACCAGCGCTCGAGGCGGCTTCAGATATCGATGACGAAGGGCGCCGCCAGAAGCGCTCCTCCGACGACGCCGAGCCAGACCCAGTTGTCGATCAGATACGGGCAGATGCACAGGAGAACGCCGGCGATCACCGGGACGAATTTCCCTTGCTTCCTGCCGTAGATCAGGTAGGCAAGGCCGAAGGCGCTGACCAGCACGCCGATGAACAGGGTCGCCATCGCAAGACCGAATCGAGGTCGGGCCGGGGCTTTGGTCGCTAACTCGTGACGACGGCGAGCATGTTGGCATCGCGAACGACCCATCGCCATCACGCCGTCTATCGAGGAACGATAATACGTCGCCTGCGCGCTTGACCGGTTGGCCATTCGGCGGATCTGTCGTCTTGGATGATGCCTCCGCTCGGAAAACACGACGCAGCCGGATCAACCGATGACCGAGCCGCCAGCGCCAAGTTCCGTGAATAGGACCCACGGGCGACGGGGACAAATGCGACCGGGATCGATTGGCATCCTGCCGTGGCGGTTGTAGAGTTTCGCTCACGCCATCATGGAGCGCATCGTCGTGCCCGGGTCATCGAGCGTCGCCACCATCCTGTTCACCGACATCGAGGGGAGTACCCGCCTCTGGGACGAGGAGGGAGAACGGATGTCGGGGGCGCTCGCACGACACGACGCGCTCGCCCGGGAAGCCGTCGAGCGGCATCGCGGGGTCGTCGTGAAAATGATCGGTGACGGAATGCACGCCGCCTTCGACGATCCGCTGGATGCGCTGCGCGCCACGCTCACGCTGCAACAATCACTCGCCGACCCGGCGGCGACCAACGGGATCGCGCTGCGGGTGCGCTGCGGCGTGCATACGGGCGTCGTCGAGCGACGCGGCAACGACAACTTCGGCACCACGGTCAATCGTGCCGCGCGGATCATGAGCGCGGCCCACGGGGGCCAGGTGCTGCTTTCGCAGGCCGCGGTCGACGGGATCGGCGCGCGGCTCGAACCCGCGGTTGCATTGCGCGATCTTGGCCGGGTCCGTCTGCGCGATCTGGCAACGCCCGAGCACGTCTATCAAGCTCTGCACCCGCAGCTGCGACGGGATTTTCCGTCGCTGCGCTCGCTCGAAAGCACCCCGACCAACCTGCCGCAGCAGACCACGTCTTTCATCGGTCGCCAGCGCGAGCTCGCGGAGGCGAAGGCGCTCCTCGCCGGCACTCGTCTGTTGACACTGCTCGGGATGGGCGGGCTTGGCAAGACCCGGCTCTCGCTGCAGATCGGCGCCGATGCACTCGACGCCTACCCGGACGGCGTCTGGTTCGTCGATCTCGCGCCGATCAGGGATCCGTCGCTGGTCGCGAGCGCGGCCGCCCAGGTGCTGGGTATCAGGGAGGAGGCGGGACACTCGCTTACCCAGACGTTGTGCGCGCAACTCAGGCAACGCAAGCTGCTCGTCATCCTGGATAACTGCGAGCACCTGATACGCGCGTGCGCAAGCCTGGCCGACGCTTTGCTCAACGGCGCCCCCGATGTCTGCATTCTTGCCACGAGTCGCGAAGCACTCCATATCCGCGGAGAGCAAACGTATCCCGTCCTGCCGATGGCGGCGCCCGATCGGAAGGCCGGCGTTGAGGGCCTGCTGCGTTCGGAGGCAGTGCAGCTGTTCGTGGAGCGCGTCAGGCTCCAGAAGCCCGCCTTCGACCTGACCGACCGGGAGGCTCCGGCCGTTGCCGACATCTGCGCGCGGCTCGACGGCATTCCTCTGGCGCTGGAGCTCGCAGCCGCGCGGATGCGCTCGCTGTCGATCGACGACATCAATGCACGCCTGGATGATCGTTTTAAGCTACTCACCGGCGGCAGCCGCGTCGCGCTGGAGCGTCAGCAGACGCTGCACGCGCTCGTAAGCTGGTCGTACGATCTGCTGCAGGAAAGGGAGCAGATGCTGCTGGACCGCCTGAGCGTGTTCTCCGGCGGCTTCGACCTGTCGGCGGCGGAGGCGGTCTGCGGCGCGGAGCCGCTCGCGCCCGAAGACGTCATCGATCTGCTGAGCTCGCTGGTCGAGAAATCGCTCGTCATGCTGGAGCAGGGAGACGGCGCCTCGCGCTATGGGCTGCTCGAAACGATACGGGAATTCGCCCGCGAGCACTCGACCGGGCGCTACGATACGCAGAAGACGATCCGCGAGTTTGCCCGGGAACGGCTGATCGACCGCGACGATCTGGCTGCGACGGCCGCGCGCCACTGCGACTACTACTGGCACCTCGCCAAGACGGCGCGAGACAAGCTCGCGGGGCCGGAGCAGGCGGAATGGATGCGGCGACTGGAGATCGAACTCGACAATCTGCGCGCAGCGATTGCGTTGGCGCTGGCTGGCGGAGTCGATCCGGTGCTGGCAGTCAAGTTCGAAGTCGCGTTGATGCGCTTCCGCACGCTCCGTGGCTACTCGACCGAGGCCCGCAACAACATCCGCGCGGCACTAGCGCTTCGTGGTGTTCAGGAGCCGAACGTGGCGCGCGCCCACGCGCTCTATGTCGGCGGGGCGTTGGCCATCAACCAGAGCGACCATGCGGAAGCTCGGAAAATGCTGACGGAATGCCTTGAAATCCATCGCAGCCTGCAGAACCCGCGGGAGACTGCGGCGGCCCTGTCCAATCTGGCGACGCTCTACCTCCAGCAGGGCGATCTGGCGAAGGCGCGCGATTGCGACGAGGAAGCCCTCGGCATCTTTCGCGAGCTCGGAGATCGGGTCGGTGAGGCGATCGGATTGCTGAGCCTGGGCGAGATTTCGGTGCAGCAAGGCGACTCGGGCAGCGCCCGGGAAATCTTCGAGCAATGTCTCGTGATCGCGCGCAGCATCAAGCACCAGGAACTCGAAAGCGACTGCGAGCGCAATCTGGGAGAGATCGCTCTTGGCGCGGGCGACGTCCGGGCGGCGCAAGCGCGGTTCGCGCGTTCGCTCAAGGTTTGCACAGACGCGGAAGACAAGCGCGGCGAAGCGATCGCTCTGTGGCGCCTCGGAAAGACTGACGTTGCAGCAGGTGAGCTCGGCCCCGCCCGAAAAAGGCTCTCCGATGCCCTGCGCGCCTTGCAGGCGTTTGAGCTCTATGCCGAAGTGCTGGATTGCCTCGAGGATTACGCGAAGCTCCTCCAGCTCGTCGGCGAGGACGAAAACGCTGTTCGAGTATGCGCAGCTGCAGGCGCCATTCGCGAGGCGCTATGCCTCGTACGTTCGCCGCACCGTGAAGCCGAGATGCAGACGCGCGTCAAGGCGGCGCGCGAAGCCCTCGGCGACGCCGCATTCGGCGTGGCGTGGTCAACAGGGAAGACCTGGACGCTCGATGAAGCGATCAAACACGCATTGGATCCGACGACGAGCCCGGCTGTGACGGCGTAGGAGCTCAATCCGGCGCATCGTGGCCGCACCGGTCCGAGACTGCGCTGGCCCGCCAAATGAAAACCCCGCCGCGCGGGCGGGGTCCACGTGGCGACGATTCCGGATCAGTGCAGCTTGCGGCGGCGTGTCAGCGCCATACCCGCGAACCCGAGGCCGAGCAGTGCCAGGGTTGCTGGCTCCGGCACCTTCGTTATGGAAATCACGTTTCCGGTTGTCAACTCGTTGCCGCAGCTGAAGGACACATCACCCTCAATGCCGATTGCGAGGCTCGGCCCGCCCTCGCCGCAGAAGGCCTCGCCTTTGATCAAGACCAGATCCGTAAGGGTTACCGAGATAGCGACGAGGGTGTCGGCGGGCTCAACAAAGTCAACGAAGGTTCCTCCCGGGGTTTCCGGACCAGGAATGCCCCACTCGTTACCGAAGCCATCGACGAAGTCGACACTGAGGACTTCGAAGGGGCACGGCTGTATGCCCCCGTCGTGGCATGGCGATCCGAGAGGTACATCGATGATCATCAGCCCTGGAACCAAGAAGGGAGGATCGAAAACGACGCCATATTGAGTTGCCTTCGCCGCTGTACCAAACGTCACGAAAGCCGCCGCAAGCACGGCGCACGCGAACACTCGCAAACTCTTGCTGGACACGGTCATCCTCCTTGCCAGGTGCATTCCGGCAATCGGCGGTGGGAATAGCCGCCCGCGACGCCGACTCAATCAGTGTGGCAGGCCGCAAGAAGCGAGCCAATTCGCAGGACGTTTGTGAGCCATTGAATTTAAACGTGAATTCACGTCGGTGGTTTGATTCGGACGCCCTGACACGAAAATGTGTAATATTTTCTGACAGTCGCGATGACCGCTTGGAAATGCGCCTGACCGTTGCTCGATGCCGCGCCGCTAGGGCGGCGCTGACAGCGCTCCTGAAAATCGAGATTCCGGCCGAAACATGCGCCCGGATGGCGCCGTCCCCTGCTGTAAGAGTTCTCGACGCTGCCCGGAGCGCCGTCAATGCGAGCGTTCGAAGGCGAGCAATCTGACCCCGAGGTGCCGCGCGAGCCCCCGACCGCCCTCGAGCATCACCTGGTCGTGATTCCACGCGAAGACCGGCGCGAGGAGGGGAGCCAGCGCGTTCATCCAGCCTCGCGCGGTGGTCACCGTCCAGGCGTAGCGGACGCGCGAGCCGTTGTCGGCGGGCCGAAGGTCCCAGCGTCCGGTTCCGTTGAGCTCGCCCACCGCGATTCCCTCGATGAAACTCGGGCGCGCGAGCGCGGTCGTCCGCATCTCAAAGGTCAGCCGATACGGAAGCCTGCTCGACCACGTATAACGCCGGAGCGCCCCGACGCCTTGCGCGTCGCCCTTCTCGAGCACGAGCACCGCTTGCACGTAGCGCCACCAGCGCGGCCAGTCTTCCGCTGCAACGAGCAAGTCCCAGACCCGTTCGATCGGGGCGTTGATGTGCCAGTCGGTGACTAGCGCGTAGCGCGCCATGGCGGGGGTCCGGAAATCGGCCAGCGGAAGCCCACGGCCGAAGTTGCGTCTAGCGCTGCGCGTGGTCCTGCGCTGCGCGCGCCGGTGCCGATCGCGCGTCAGCGATCGCGATGCGAATCCGCTCGCGCAGGTCTCGTTCCTCCGGGCTTTCGGCGAGCGAAGGCATCGCCGCGAATTCGCCCAGGACGGCGCCGAGATCCTCGCGCGGATCGTCGCCATCGAGCGCACCGCTGACGCGATAAAGCGTCCGGGCGATACGCGAGCGTTGCTCGTAGAGGTGGTTGAACTGCGCGTCGCAACGCGGAATCGGCGTTGGATAGGTTCCGATCTCCGCGTCGACCCTGTGTTTCGTGCGGACGAGAAAATCCCGCAGCGCGACCGCCAGCGTGCGGAGGTGGGTCGGGTGCGCCGAAGGCGGACGGGCGACCTGCGGGGTTGCGCTCACCGTCGCTCCGGTCGACGTTTCAGCGGGAAGCAAAACGACCGAAAAGCGCCGCCAGCCGCGATCGCCGCTTGGGCAGGAGCTCCGGCGCGAGATCGAAGTACCGGCGATGGACGTAGCACCAGCCCCACGACTCGCCGCGCTCCAGCGACGCGATCATCGGATGTCCGGTCGTGTTGAAGTGCTGCAGCGCATGCGCGTGCTTCGAATCTTCGCAGCATCCGACGTGGCCGCACGTGAGGCATATCCGCAGCGCGGTCCAGGGCGCGCCGAGCGCGAGGCAACCCTCGCAGCCGTCGGTGCGCGGCGCAACCTCCCGTATCTCGCCGAAATGCTCGCAATTTTCACTCATGAACACCTCCTTCCGCCAAGCCTACCGACCACCACAACAGTCACCCGATTGCTGCACCGGCGGACACTTGACCGATCCATACGAGCAGAAGACGCAGCAGTCGCCGGCCTTGGGCCGGAGAAGCGTACGGCAATGCGAGCACTCGTGGAAGTACACGCACGCATCGACCGGCATCGACAGGATGGCGGCGAACCCGCAATGCGGGCAGGTCAGGACCGAGTGCAGGATCGGCGGCGCCGGCATGGGCTCGCGACTCATCGATCGACCTGTTGGCGCGGGACCTGTCCCCAGTGCGCAGGTGCGGTCACGAAAATGTCCACCAGATCGTCGCCGCGACGATCGCCGGAACGCCGAAGATCGCGAGAAAGATCGGAAGCTCATCCGCAACGGAATAGCCGGCCCGGGAGACGCCGAACCACATGTTGATTGCGGCCAGAAGGAGCCAGAGCGGCAGGAAGAGTTTGGCCGCCGTGACCATCGGCTGCGTGGCGCCGCCGCCGAGCCAGCGCCCGCCGAGAACGAATGCTCCCAGCAGCAACAGACCACCAAGGATGATCATGAAGGACCGCATTGTCCGCTTCCCATTGCCACGCGTGCGGGCCGCATCGCGCGCCGAACGAGCGAGGTTAGACGGCAGCTTCGCCGGGTTCGTTCAACGTGCGCTCGGGCACACCGGGAACGCGTCAGGATACGCGTCCGCGGACCGCCCACGCCCGGGCGACGAGCGCGATCGATCCGTCGCGTCCGATCGGCAGGCGCGCACGAATGCGCTCGCGCAATCGGGTACGCACCGATTCATCGAGCGACATCGCGTAGGCCGGCGCCGGCCCCTGCCCGCCGAGGAACGGCGTCCAGTAGTCGTCGAAGTCGCGGAATGGTGTACCGATCTCGAGCGGCGCGACGGCGATTTCGACAAGGCCTGCATTTTCGAACGCGTCGCGCAGCGCCGCGGGTGTACACAGCGGAAACCGGACGCCCTCGTCGAGCGCGCGCGCAGCGGGGTTCAGCTCCACGGCGGCATCCCAGAAATGGCGCATGAGCTCCATTTTCCCCGCGTAGTCCCACACGTAGGCTGCGATCGTCGCCCCCGCATCGGCTATTCGTTTCATTTCGGCAATTCCCGAAGCGGGGCTCGGAACGAAGTTGAGCACCAAGCCCGACACGACGACGTCCATCAATGCATCCGGCAACGGGATTTCCGTCGCGCTCCCAACGTGAAAAGTGGCGCGGTCCTGGAGACGTTCGCGCACCTCCGCAAGGAATCCCGCGGAAGGGTCGATTCCGATCAACTGTTTAGGCCGGCATGTCGCGGCAATCGCCGCGGAGAGGGCGCCGGTTCCGCAGCCCACGTCGAGCCAGCGCAGCAAGGGGGGCAGATTCAGCCAGGCCAGAAATTCGCGGGCGACGGGACGGCTCCACCGTCCCACGTACCGTTCGTAGGGCGTGCCTTCGTTCCACGCGTCGTCGGGGCGCGCCGTGGTCATCGGATTGCCTAACACAAGAGAGGCGTCAAGCGGGGGCCACGGCAACCTCCGCCATCAGCGCCAGCGGATTGCCGTCGGGGTCCGTGAATTCGGCGAGCCACAGCTCCGTTTTCGGCCCTCGATTGGGCGACGGTGGCGTTCGAAAGATTCATGACGGGATCCGAAGATTGATGAGATCCGCGCTCGCAACCAACGGCAACGTCAGCGTGAGCTTGAATCCGCTGCTGCAGGCGGCGCCGCGCGGACCAGCATTGCTCCGACCAGCGTCATCACGACGAGCGACGCAAGGAATGTGACGTGATACCAAAGCGGAAACCTGTCCCACAAAGCGTAATGCACGGGGATGAACAGAACAAGCAGGACGCCGGCGAGCGCCTGGGCGGCGCGGCCGTTGCGCCGCGTGATCACTGCGACGGCGATTCCGGCGCCGAGCGAAGCCAGCGCACCCAGGATGAGCCGTGCCGCCATCATCGAAGGCGTGAACTGCATCGCCTTTTCGACCGCGGCGTAGCTCGCCCATCCAATGCGCAGCAGTAGATTTCCTGCCGTGGCGACGACGAACCACGCCACGAGGCCGACGACCACGCCCGCTATTCCTCGTATCATCTGCGACTCCTCAAGCAGCGCTCGCTTCGCCGGTTCTCCTTGCCACGATGGTCGCGAACGCCTTGACTGTCGATCGCGGGGCTTCGAAGCGCTGGAGCTTGAATTCCCGCAGCGTCCATCCTTCGAATCGCGCGCGGAGCTCGGACTCGGTAAACAGGTAATAGTGGTCCGGCGCAAACATGTCGGCGTAGGTCGTGCCGTCGATCAGCGTGTTGAGGATCGCGTGCCCTCCGGGCCGTACGTGCGCCTTGATGTCGTCCAGCAGCTCGCGTGCACGCTCCTTCGCAAAGAACATCAGCAGTCCGATGGCGACGATCGTTTCGTAGGTCGCGGTGATCCGGTAGCTGGTCAGGTCCGCGAGCTCCGCATGGATCGGCAGCCGGGCCGATGCAGCCGTTTGCCGGAGGTGCGCGATCGCCGTGGGGCTTGCATCCAACGCGACGACGGAGCAGCCCCGTTTCGCAGCTTCGATGGCGAGGTTGCCGAGACCGCACCCGAGGTCCAGGGTCTGGCCGGAGACGTAGGGGAGGGCCAGCGTCTCGAAGGGGTTTAGTGCGAGATCCCCGGCCCGGATCTGCGACTGGAACTGCGTCTCGAAGAAATCGATGCTTCGGTTCATCGTCACGCGCCGGGCAAGGCTCGGCATGTTCAGCGGTCTTCACCGGTTTTGGCCGCAGGCCGGCCGCCGCGAACGATGCCGATGACGAATGCGAGGACCCCGCCAATGGGGCCGAAGACGAAGACGCTCGTCATCGCCGCCTCGACGTCGCGATCGTGCCGATTCGACGAGAACGTGCCGATGAGAAAATAGCTCGCGACGGCGACTGCGATGTAGCCGCCGATGCCCCAGAGCAAACCGAAGGCGAAACGCTTCATGTCAGGGGTTTGGCGCGGCCCGAAACCGGCTGCTCATAGGCAATGAGGTTGCCGTCCGGGTCCTTCACCACGAACCATCGCGTTCCCCAGTGCGTTTGCTCTGGCGTCACGACGACTTCTGCCGTCGACGCCAACGCGGCAAATCGATCGTCGAGGTTATCGACCCGGAGATGAATCGTCGGCCGTTGACCATTGATGCCATGCGACCACGAGTGATCGCCCGTTGCGTGCTGCTCGGCCAGCACGATTTCGATGCCTCCACCGTCGAGAACCGTGCCGCGCGGCTCGTCGTCCCCGCCCCAGCTCGCAACGGGGCGCCAGCCGAGTACGTCACGGTAAAACGCCACGGCACGATCGAAATCGGACGGTGCAACAAACAAATGATCGAACCGGTCCTCGGGCATGGTGCCGTCTCCTGAACGTGTCGAGTCAGGTTGCGCATCGATCGGCGTACGCACGCCAATCTTACTGCCGATTGTCGTCCCGAGAGCGCGTCCCCTTGAGGTGCGGCGCCGTGCTAACGCATTGCGCCGTTAGTCGCTGCGTGCGGACGGGCGTCTCCGCCGTCGAGGCGGAGCCGCGCGGAGACATAACCCGTCACCGTCGCAGCGTCGAGGCGAGCGCCGCAGAGGCCGATGTGTCCGTCGGGGCGCACGAGATAGAACGATGGCCGCGGGATCTGCGCGCGCGCGAGTTCCGCGGCATTGTCGGCATCGTCGGGAATCACATGGACGCGCAGCAGCTGGTCCAGGCTGGGTATCGCGTCCGGCAGCGGGGGCTGCCCGACGACGAGCAGATTGAAGCGCGTGTCGTCGAGCTCGTCGAACAGATCCGCGATCGTGCTACCCGCCTTGAGCCTGAGCCGCAGCCACGGAAAGCGGTCACCCGCGCGCGGCGCGCTGTCCGCCAGGCCGTCCTGCGTCTGCGACAACGGGCCGTTCCGGTAGTGAATGCCGGTTTGCGAGACGACGCGAAACGCGGCCCGCTGGATCCGTTCGAAGCTCATCGCAAACGCGGCGATCCTCGCGAGCAGCTCCGTACGAAACAGCCCCGCGAGCCGGCTGTCGGACACAACGAGCTTGAATGCCCGATCGGTCGTGTTCAGCAATTGCCGGGCGATCGGGACGCGCTCTTCCTCGTACGAATCGAGGAGCGCCATGTCGGCGCGGCCGCCGACGACGAGCGCGAGCTTCCACGCCAGGTTGTACGCATCCTGCAAGCCGGTATTCATCCCTTGCGCACCCACCGGACTGTGGATGTGCGCGGCGTCCCCCAGCAGGAAGCAACGACGATCGCGAAAGCGTGCCGCACTGCGGTGCGCGATGCGGTACGTCGAGAACCACGAGCATTCCGTGAACGACAAACCGCTTCCCGCTTCGCTGCGCACCGACGGCAACACGCTCTCGAACGTGATGTCGCTTTTGTCGCGCAATTCCGGCGGGACGATGCCGACCACCCGCCAGTGATCGTTTCCGCGCAGGGGGAAGAACAGGTGAAAGCCTTCCCGCCACAGGTACACGTTGACTTCGTCCGGTACCATGCTCCCCGTCGCCTGCGTGTCGGCGACGAAAAACACGTGCTCGTAGGGGGCGCCCGGGAACGTGATGCCGCACCGTTCGCGCACCGCGCTGTGCGCGCCGTCGCATCCGGCGACCCACGCAGCCGTCATCGCCGTCGTGCTGCCGTCCGGCCGTTTGAGCGTCGCCGTCACGCGGGCGGGTTCCTGCTCGAGGCCGACGAGCTCGGTGTTCCACTGTACCGGCATCCCGAAGTCACGAAGCCGCTCGCCCATGATCCGTTCGTTGTCGTCCTGGCCGAGGACCAGGATGTACGGATACGGCGTCAGCGCCCGCCCGGCATCGCCCAGCGGGACGCGCGCCATCTTGCGCCCTTGCGCCCAGATGTTGCCGCCGGTTGCGGGCTTGCCGAGCTCGAGCGCGCGGTCGACGATGCCGAGCTTCGCGTAGATCTCCAGCGTGCGTGCCTGCACGCCGAGCGCGCGCGTCTGCAGCGACGGCCCCGCATGGCGGTCGATGATCAGCGCGCGCACGCTTCTCCGACCGAGCTGGTTGGCGAGCATCAGTCCCGTCGGGCCGGCGCCGACGATCAGAACGTCAGTATCCATTCACGCCTCCTCGGGGCAAAAGCGAATGGAGCGAAGCGATCAGTGCCTGCGGTGAGTGTCCCGATCGTGGCGCAGGGCCTTCATCGGGCAAATCTCAGCGCTGCGCGAGCGCGCGCCTTCTGCGCTTCTTCTGCCCGGTTCCTGGGAGGCGCGTTCGTTTCGAGCGAATCGAGGAGTGTCCTCGAAACGTCGGTTATCGCCTCGACCGCGGCAGTGAATGCCGCCTCGTTGGCTTTCGACGGCTTGTTGAACCCGCTCACCTTGCGCACGAACTGCAACGAGGCGGCGCGAATCTCTTCCTCGGTGACCGGCGGGTTGAAATTGAAGAGGATCCTGATGTTTCTGCACATGGCGTTATCCTGGTGGACGCGATCTTCCACGCGCTCGGCTCGGGCTGACTCGGTTCGGCAGCAAAGAAGACGCGAGGATCAGACTCATTAGGCGCGAGGCTTCCGTCAAGGATCATTCGCGGGCCTTGCGCAGCGCGGCGGCCCAACCTCCCGAGACGACAAAGCGCGGAAACGTGACCCATTGCTCGAGAAACAGGCGGGCAATGAAATTGACCGGGCCGCTGAAAGGTTCCGGCGGAACCGGCTCCAGCCGATGCCCTCGGCCTTGAAGCGCGATCGCGACGATGACGCAGCCGAGTGAGACTGCGAAGAGCATGACCGAAAGTTGGACGACAGCGGCGGCGAGGCCGAGGGTTCCGAGCAGGAAAAGCGGAACTGCGACGATGTGAATGAGCAAATTGGCACGGGACTGGTGGTACCGAGAATAGCCAGCCCATTGCCACCGAATCAACTCAGCGATGCGCATGCGGAAAGGCTATCCAACAAGCTGTTGTTGATGGCGAGAGATTGGCGAAGGGTCAGGACGCATCAGCGGGCCCACGCGGGTCTGTTGGGCGAAGCGGTCAGCCGCCGCCTTCAACCATTCGCACATCGGCGATCCAGTTGCGCCTTCGTCGCGCCAGGCGGGATGCCGTAGCCTCGCCTTCGAAGTTGGCCGCGGCGCGACGCAACCGCGATGGATCGATATTCTCCAACACATTGACGTTGACGACCGCATAGAGGTGACCGTCGATTTCACTGGTCACGAGGGGCACGGCACCGCAACGCGAGCAGACGTGAAACGTCGCCGTACGGGTTCCAAAAAGATACTGCGACACGAGCGAGGCGTCGCCAATGGCGACCGCCAGCCTCGAATCCGGATTGGATGTCCACACGCCGCCGTGCTTCAAGCAGAACGAGCAGCCGCACGCTCGTGCCGGGATTGCATCGGCGTCACCGGCCCATTCGAGCTCCAAGGCGATATTGCCGCAATGGCACTTGCCGGTCAGGAGCATGCGGATCTCCGGCATCGCCCGATGTTATTGGACGACCGAATCGGCGCCGGTACGCCAGGCAGCGCCAGGCGCACGGAGAGAGCGTCGCGAATGTCGCTCATTTCAGCCTGTCGATCAAGCGATAGACCGCAATCAGAAATCCGAATCCCACGTACAACGCCAATAACGCAACAAGCATCAGCTTCGCCATCTCGACGGTTATCATTTCCCCTTGCGACAGCAGCACAATCGTGCCCGCAAGGCAGATGAACGAGACCAAGATGCCGGCAACGGCTCTCAGCGTCTTACGTCGCTTCGCGCCCATTCAACAGGTCTGGCCGGAGGGTGAGTCGAGCGCGCGACCGACGGCGGCGGCAAGCGCTTGCGCAAGATCGTGCGGTAGCGTGTGCCCCTCCGCAACGACAAGCTCCACCGTAACGATTGGCATGGACGTGGGCCGTTCCGCGGCAAAAAAGTCTGTGCAATGAGCGAGCCGCTCGAATTGACGATTTTGAACCGACTCCGCCGGGGCAGCTAGAGCTGCGCGAGCAACCGCTTCGCACTGAGGTAGGTCGGCACCTCGACCCAGAGACCGTCGACCAGTGCGCGCTCGTCGCCGCGCGCCCGGGCTGCCTCGAAAGCTTCCACCATCCGCTGCGCCTGCGCCTTCTCGGCGTCGCTCGGAATCAGCGCCGCAAGAATCGCCGCGGTGTGGTCCGGACGCACGAGGCTCTTGGCGCGATAGCCCAGCCTCCGCGCGTACCGTGTCTCGCGCGCCGCGCCCTCCGCATCGGTGAACGTGTAGGGCGCATCGATCGGCTCGATGCCCGCCGCCCGACACTCCAGCAAGAAGCGGCGTCTCGCGTGGTCGAGCTCCACGGCGTCGCGGCTGCGCTCGGCCATGAGGTCGGCAGCGAGGTCTTCCGCGCCCAGCAGCGCATAGCGGATGCGCGGTGACGCGGCGGCGATCTCCCGCACGTTCACCACGCCCAGCGCCGTCTCGCACACCGGGAGGATGCCGATGCTGCCCGGCGCCAGGCCATCCTTCCTTTCGGCCGCCGTGATGGCTCGATCCAGTTCGTGCATGTCGCCGGCCGTCGCGGCCTTCGGGTAGGCGACGAAGTCGGGCTTGGCCGGAATCACGTGCGCGAGGTCCAGTGGTCCGTCCGCGTGCAATGAATTGATGCGAGCGCATGCCCGGGCGCCCACGCTGCGCCAGCGATCGAAGGCCTTGGCGACCAGCGCACGCGCTTCGCCGCGGCGCGGGGGCGGAGTGAAGTCTTCGAGATCCAGAATCAGGACGTCGGCGCGGCTGGCCGCCATGGCTTCATGCGCCGCAGTGTCCGCGCCGGGACCGAAGAGCCACGCGCGCAGAAGGGGTTGGTTGCGGTCGGCGCGTGACGTCATCTGCGGATGCGCCGGTTCGGTGGCTAGTCCAGAAATTTCCAGGTCGACGCGCCGTCGAGGTGGCGCACGCGCACGGCGGCGATAGCGCCGGGCTCGAGGTTTCGCGCGTTTACGCCGATCCGGCTATCGGGCTTTACCTGCACGGGTTCCCAGTGCGTGATGCAGCCGCACGTGGCGCACCGGACGAACCTCAGGTTCCTTTCCCCCCACGAGTACCTCGTGACGGCTCCTCGCGGAGCGTGGACCTTGACGTCGCGGAACTTGTAGTACGCCCAGAGCGTGCCATAGCGACGGCAGATCGAACAGTTGCAGCTCGTGAGCTGACGGGGCTTTCGCGGAATTTCAAGGCGCACGGCGCCGCAGTGGCAAGTCGCAGTAAGCATTGCGGCTATAGTCGATTGAGGGTTGAACGAGAGGCTCGGCGCACTTTAGTCGCCGCTTGATTCGAACAATTCGATCGGATTGCCTGACGGATCGTTGACAAGAACCTGCTTCCCGCCGGGACCCAAAACGATCTCGCTGCGAAATTGCGCGCCGGATAGCGTGAGCTTCGCCACCAGAGATGCGAGATCGCTGGTTTCAAGCACCAACCTGTTCCAGCCACCCGGCAGAGGCCTGGAGCCATCCGTAAGCGGCCGCGCGGCCGAACTGCCCGGACCGCTCAGCCACAGCGTAAGATCGCCGCGCTTGACCATCGCAAACGGCGGACCCCACTTTTGCACGAGCTCGAAACCCAGCGTGTCGACATAGAAGTCCACTGCGACATCGACGTCGCTGACGAGGTATCGGATCACGGCCATCTGAGTCGTCCGGGCAATGGCATTCGACGCACGCCTAACGAAACCGGATCACCGGCGACTCGTGGCCGGTGGAAAGCGCAGCCCCGAGGTCTTGCGTTGAGCGCAGGGTTGGCCGAGTCGTTGCGATGGGCGTCACGCATCGGGCTTCCACAGTCGCTTGCGGAAGTACTCACGCCAGGCGGCCGGCAGCGAAGGATGATCGCTCGCGACTCCCAGCAAGGGTTGATTCGCCGAATCCGCTCCATACAGCGCGACCACGTCTGCGATCGACAGGCGCGTTTCGCTGCGCGCGAGCCGCTCGATCGCGTCGCCGGCACCGACGTCGCCTTCTCGGGCGATAGCCAAATAGAACCCGCTGCGGCGGCTCTCGAGGAAGCGCTTGACTACGTCGGGACGTCCGAAGCGGATCGCCAGCTTGTTGCACGGCATGCGCGGCTGGGTGACAACGAGTTCGACGGTTCCGATACGGTAACGGTCGCCAACCCAGACATCGTCTTCCAGCAGCCCTTCGGTCGTGAAGTTCTCACCGAATGCGCCCCAGGGCAAGTCGGCATCCGGCAGCTCGCGACGCCAAAAGTCGTAGTGTTCCGCCGGATAGCCGTACACGGCCTTGTCGGGTCCGCCGTGAACGGAAAGGTCCGATTGCTGGTCGCCCTCGACGTTATCGCGTGTGACATGCACGCGGCCTGATACGGGCGTCTTGTAGATGGAGGTCTGAGCGTTGCGCCCGCGCCATTGCACGTCGCGCGGCCTTCCGACACTGACCGCCACGAGCTTCATCTGTATTCTGGGCAAGCGGCCCGGCGCATCAAGCCAACCGGCAGGCTGCGCCGATGCAGGCCAGCGCGACATGTACCCGCGCCTCCGGTTGAGCGCAGGTTCGGGCGCCGGACTTGCCTTCGATGATGCGTGATGCTCACTGACCCTCGGGAGGTTGCCAGAGCTCGACCTTGTTGCCCTCCGGATCCATGACCCAGCCGAACTTTCCGTACTCGGAGTCGTCCGTCTTCTCGAGCACGTTGCAGCCTTCGCTGCGCAACGCCTGAAGCACGCCGTGCAGGTCGGCAACCCGGTAGTTGATCATGAAGGACGACTTGCTCGGTGCAAAGTGATCGCCATCGGCGCCGCCGATCGACCAGACGGTGGTGCCCGTGATGGGTTTGCCGGCGTCGTCGGCCCAGCGAAATGCAGTACCTCCCCATTCCTGTACGTCGATTCCCAGGTGCGTCATATACCAGGTCCTCAGTGCGACAGGATCCTTGGCGCTGAAGAAGATTCCGCCGATACCCGTGACTCTCTTCATCTGCACCTCCGGGGCGTGATCGAAGACGAATCATAGCGGGCCGAAGCCCGACGATCGAACATGACGGGCGCCGGGCAACAACGGCGTGAGGGCCACCGGCGGGGTGTCGGCGCTGACCGAGCACAGCATGGTCCTGTCTGCATCTCAGGGCAGACGAAGCTCGTGCTCGCTCGCCATGAAGCGCTCTCCGCCAGGGCCCTCGAGCTCGTACTGAACGATCGTGCCGGAAGCGTAGCCTTGGACGATCTGCCCGGTTCCCCGCGGCGAGGCTGCGCGCGCCCCCTTGGCATAGCGAAACACCGTCTTCGCGTCCGTGTCGTCCAGCGTATGCAAGCCCCCGCGCCAGTGGATGTGAAACGGGCCGACGCCGTGTACCTGGACGATGGCGCCATTCGGCGCGAAGCCGAACATCGAGCTGCCCTTCGGAGCGAACGCGTAGCTGCCCGGCCCAAGCTCGCGAAGGGCGCTGCGATCAAATTCGGTTCCCAGGCCGAAATACCACGTGCCTTGCAGTACCGTAATGTGCTCGTCGACCGGATGTGAATGCGGAGGAACGATGGTCCCGGGCAATTCGCGAATGCGCATGACAAAAGGTTCGCCGGGAGCTTCCGGGTCGCCGTAGAGAATCTCGACGTCGCCGGACATCGGCCGCAGCGGAATCAGGCGATATTCGCGCGGCCCTTTGCCGTCAGCCCGGGTGACACCGGACGCCGCATCCATCGGTCCGCGGGTTTCGCCGTCACCGAGGCTCACGCTGCTCGTCCACATGACGAGCCCGGCCAAAGCCGATGAAAGCAGCGCTTGCGTCTGGATGTGCAACGTCGATCTCCTGCGCCCTAGCGAACCAAGGTAACCGGCGATACGTTGTGCGGGCGAAGCCGCACACGCGGGGTGTCTGCGTCGAGCGCCGGGGTGGGCGTCATTGCTCAAGCGTTCCAAGAATATAGGATTCGCCGAGACCATGAAAAACGCCCACCATCCACAGATTGCCGGATCTCTGGCCCCGCGAAAAGCGGTACCAACATCAACGCGGCGGCCAGCTGGAGCGGTACGCGGAACCACGATGGTGGAAGCGGGAGCCCGAGCAAGCCGAACAGCCAGAATCGGGGGTCAATGACCGCTTCGAACAGGAATACGATGAGCAACAGCCGGAGCCCGGCCGACGGATCGTGTGTCGGCAAGGATTTCGCGCCGAAGCGGAATACGTGTCTTCGCCAATGAACGCCTAGCTCACGTTGCGGGGCGCAAGGCATCGGTCACTTCGGGTGATGCTACGTGCTCCGCCTCAGAACGCCCGACGAACCAACGTACGTTTGGACCGTTTTGCCGTTGGTACCCCATTTCGCAAGCGAACGTGTATCCGTCCCATTCCCATGAAGAAATCCTTACGACGGGCCATTTCCACGCATATACGCCCGGCGTAACATTGCGCCGAAGTCTTATGTGACGATCCTCCACTGTCTTGCCAATGGAACATATCTGAGACTTCCGGGATGAGAACATGAAACAGTCGGGCGCGAGCCAGGGCCAGTCGGCCTCGGAGCTGATCTCGAAAAAAATCGCCGGACTCGGGGACTGGCGCGGTGAAACCCTCGGCAGAATGCGCAAGCTCATCAAGGAAGCAGACCCGGACGTCGTCGAGGAGTGGAAGTGGATGGGCACTCCGGTTTGGGCGCACGACGGCATCATCTGCACTGGCGAATCCTACAAGAATGTCGTGAAGCTTACCTTCGCCAGGGGCGCGTCTCTGAAGGATCCGGCCCATCTCTTCAATTCGAGTCTCGATGGAAACGTACGCCGCGCGATCGACATCCACGAAGGAGAGGAGGTTGACGGGCCCGCCTTCAAGGTGCTCGTTCGCGAGGCGGTCGCCCTCAACAGTTCCGGCAAGTCGAAACTTTCGAAGACAACAAAGTCCTAAGGGACTCCGCCCCTGAATAGGCCTGAAGGTAACCGGCGTCCGTGTTGACCGACGGGTTGCGTCCCGCGTTCGGGCGGATGACTGAGCCCGCCATTCCATTCACGGGCGCGCCTCACGCCAGACCATTAGAGCCAGCCCACCGGCAACGACCAGACCGACCGCACTCCACCAGACTGGAACGACGAATCCGGCCACGACGACCTCCCAGCCCGCAAAAAGCCGCCCCAAATGAACTAGTGCCATTAAAGTGAACAACGCAACTGCGATCGTCGTGAACGGCTTCACGGTAGCCTCCTCTTTGAAACGTTAATCGGTCATCGATTCGACATGGAGAAGGTACTCCATGTTGACCGAATGAGAGGGACTTCCCCTACTCGAAGCGGTTGAACCGCACGGCATCGAAAGTGCCAAGATTGAGGTGCTGTCCATCAATCTGAACGAGAGGGGAAGTCATGAACGAGATTACTACTGTTGGCGTGGACCTGGCAAAGGAAGTCATTGCGGTGTGTGCGGCAGACCGGTCGGGGAAGACGGTGTTCACACGGGTATTCCGCCGCGACACCTTTGCCGCCTGGGCAGTGCAACTGCCGCCGAGCGTGTTCGGGCTGGAAGCCTGCGGGGCGGCACACCACTGGGCGCGCTGGCTCGCCAGTCATAGCCACACGCCACATCTGATGGCGGCGGAGTTTGTCAAGCCGTTTCGCAAGAGTCGGGCGGCGAAGAATGATCGCAACGATGCCGAAGCGGTGTTGACGGCGGTGCGGCAACCCAATATGCGCTTCGTGGCGGTAAAAAGTGTCGAGCAACAAGCCCACCTCTCGTGGCATCGGATGCGCCAAGGCTTCAGTGAGGAACGCACCGCGCTGATCAATCGCCTGCGTGGTCTGCTCGGGGAATTCGGGGTCTGGCGCGGTCGCTCGGCAGAGGTGCTGATAGGAGCATTGCCGGCGCTGGAACAAGACGAAGCGCTGCCACTGTTGGTGCGCCGTCTTCTCGGCGAAGCCCGGCCACACCTCGCACGACTGGATGACGCGATCAGCGCTTGCGAGGTGGAGATCAAGAACCACGTCAAAGAGAATGCCGTGGCACAACGCCTGACCGCGATCAACGGCGTGGGTCCCCTCACCGCCGCGGCAGTGCTCGCCACCGTCACCGACGCGCGCGACTTCAAGAACGGGCGTCAGTTCGCCGCTTGGCAGGGGATAGTGCCGCGCCAGGACAGCTCAGGGGGTCACACCCGGCTGGGTCACATCACCAAGCGCGGCGACACCTACCTGCGCGGCTTGCTTACCCAAGGCGCCCGTTCGGCACTGCAGGTGGCGCTGACCAAGGAACCTCTGCGGCGCACCCGCCTGCAAGCCTGGATCGTGCAGCTGCACGCGCGCGTGGGCTATCACAAAACCCTGGTGGCGATCGCCAACAAGCACGCGCGCATGATCTGGGCCATCCTCGCCAAGGGCGAGAACTACGATCCCGACGCCTGGCGACGCTGGACCCGAACGACCCCGTCCACCGCGCCCGCGAGCACCGGCATGACCCCGTTAACCGGACAAGGATGAAATTAAACGACCAACGCTTCCCGCGATGACCGAGGTGAGATAGCAACGAGGTTGGACCGAGCGCTGCCTGAACCTGGCTAACCTGGCGGACCCACATCGAACTGCCGGCGCCTGATCCGCGCTGGCAGGTGAGGCCGATGACCGAATGAGGCGGCAGCGCGCGACTTTTATCTTGAGCCCGGAGACAACGTCAACGTTCTCCCACAAGGCCGTGTAGAGAGATGCAGTCTGTACCTTGTCGCTTACTCATCACCCATCGCCTCAGAGTTGTGAAAACATCAAAACATGCCTTCAGTGCCCTTCTCTGACCCGAGTCGACCTCACAGAACGGCTCAGGAGCGATTATTTCGAGTGCGGTAGGGGTCAAGCTACCTCCGCCACGGACGCTGATCTCGGATTGAACAATTCACAAACCTCTCAACCCTCACGCGCAAACCATGACCATGCGACCGCCATGAACGCCGCCCAACGACGAGGCAACTCATCGTCGTGCGGAAACCACTTGCGTTTCCGGGGAAGTCCGTAGAGCACGGTTAGGCCGCTGTGCCATTTTGCAGCGAGACTTGGGTCTATGGCGTCTACTCATGCCTCGTTCTCATAAATGTGGACCGCGAGTGCGAGTAGCGCGACCGCAATCAACGCCACGAGAATCCAACCGGCCGGCACGCGCGGCTCGAGAACGGATTCACTGGGCCGCTTGGGATTGAAACGCACGTCAACTACGCTTCCGCTCGGATAGCGCGCCACGGTCTTTTCGGCAAACACCGGAGCGCCTCGGTTGATCCCTGGGCTCTGTGCAATTCGGTTGCCATGAAACCGCTCGCCAGCGACGTCGTATTCATAGGCGACGACCGGCCGATACAGCGTCATGCGCGAACGGGCGGTTCCGAAGTCTCCCGCACCCGCGACTGCTTGATACTCCTCGACCTTGGACGACAAGATCCGACCCTTCGCGACGGGCCATCGTTTCATCGCAACCGCTTCGCGAAGCGCGCTGATAACGAGAAGTAGCAGGAGTATCCCGAATCCACCGCAGACGAACGCAAGCACTCGCCGTCCCTCCTCATTCTATGCAGCCAGGTCCGTACATCTGAGATCTCGAGCGGTTTCTCTCCCGCGCCGGCGAACCGCGTGGCATAACGAACCAGGCTAACCGGTCCCGTTGAGGGTCAGGCGGCACCTGCCTCGGCAACTGGGGAACTTCTCGGCCATTTCCACGCGAGCCATACCGCGGACATGGTCAGCAGGATCTCGACGGTGGCAAAGAACTCATTGAAGAGCCAAACACGGGGAAGTATCAATAGCATGACGATGCTGTAGAAGACACCAAAGATCAGATTCAGCAATCGGCTGACCTTGGCGGGAAGAGCGATGGTCAGGAACACCATGAGGCTGGGAACGGCCAAGAAGACCGACGCGCCAAGAAGAACTCCCTGGGACGTCGGGCCAAGGGGACCAAACTTCCCTTCAAGCATTGATTGCAGCTTACCCGGTTGATAGAGCTCGAAGTAGTCGCAGTAGATATAGCAGAACGTGACCGATGCCCAAATTGCGGACAGCTTCACTCGGGCGCTGACGCGAAGCTCGTCAAGCGATGGGACTTTGCTCCTGGAAGGCAATGGTCGACTCCTCATGGATGGAGATGGCGAAGATGCCGATTTGATGCATGACGAGACCAAGTTAACCGGACGCGGTCCGGTTGAATGCGTGATTAGGCCGCAGAGAGCGCACTGATCGTGACGTAATACCCGTCCGGATCTCGGAGCGAGAACTCCTTAGTTCCGGTGTTCGGGTTCACGTGGGGCTCTTCTTCGAGGCGGGCGACGAGAGCGCGCGCCCTGGGCAGCGCCATGGCGAAATCATCGACACGGAAAAACAAGAGGAGACCGTTGCCAGGCGGTGCGTGATCGGGCTTCATCAAGGAGGGATGCTCATGGGCACCCCACTCGTGAAGGCAGAGCAAGACCGTTCCATCCGAGTCGAGGATTTGACCGAAGTCGTCATGGGCGGGAGCCGTCTCCGGCAGGCCAAGTAGCGACTGGTACCACTTGAAACTGCCGGACACATCGCCAACACCAATGATAGTCCACGTGCGCCTCATGGTGCCCCTCCTGCGGCCTGACGAACCAAGGTAACCGGCCACCCGTTGCGTGGCCGAAACCGGGCATGCGGGGCGTTCGTGTTGACCGAGACGTTAGTCGTCACCTGTCGAGACTGATGTTAGCGTGGCGGACAAGAAGCCGCCACGAGTCGACCTCCCAGCGCCACAGGTCCGTGAATCGTCGACTGATGACGGGGCTGTCGGGCGCGTTGACTACTTGTTCGCTGCCCATTACAACGACGAGATCTTGCCGTCGCACGATCGCCTCGATGTGGCCCTCAAGCGAACAATGAGCGATCGTTCCGGCTCGAAGCAGATCGAGGACCTGCCGTTTATCGTGGACCCGCTTGATGGGCGAGTTTACAAGAAGCTCGTCCGACCATAATTGGGCAAGTCGACCCAGATCGCGGGCAACGAAAGCGCGACGGGCTTCGGCCTCCAGTGCAACAATATCTTCCTGCCAGTGATGTTCGTTTTCGATATCGCGGTGTTTCACGCTGCGTGTCCTTTGTCTAGCCGCGGGTGACGCGTAACGCAAGCTAACCGGCCGCGGGGCCGGGGCCGAAGGCACCGCCGGCGGCGGGACGTGCTGAGCGAGAGGTTAGCCGCCCTCATAGTAACGCTCAGTCCATGGGCTCTGTGAGATGCGCTCGGTTCGGTGCGGGAAGAGAGGGTCCGGGCCAAAACTCGACAATGCGAATCACTTTGCCGTGAGCAACCGTGAAGAATGTGATGGCTCGATCGCTCCGTTCTCCGTCCGTGACGGTTACATCCGAGACTGCCTCCGATTCGGTGCCAATGAGCCGATTGATCGTGAAACGCCAAGGACCGTGCGCGGGATACTCCTGATTCATACGCCCAAAACGTTCTGCGCCACGGATGCGCTCTTTGGTCTGGGGCCATTCGAGCACAAAGTCCTGCGCCAGCACGGCAGCGACGGAGCGAAAATCGTTCGTGGCCATGAGCCGCCAGAACTCAAGCGCTACGTCTACTGCGGCAGGTTGCGTCACAGCCATCCTCGATAAGGCAGCTAACGAACCAAGGTAACCGGCGACTCGCAGCGCAGGCGCAGCCGCGCACGCGCGGCGCCCGTGTTGACCGAGCGGTTAGCGGCGTGGACGCGTTACCCATCGCAAGAGTAGCTCAAGCGTAGCCGGGTCGGCATTTGGGGAAGAGCCACAACGATGGGTTGGCGCTTAAGCGGTGGGCGAAACATGAAACAGGTCGAGTGGCTCCCGGCGCTGGCTTCGACCCACGCGCCAACCTGATAAATGCGAATGGGAGTCGCGTCAGCAACGTCGATGGAGCGAATAAGGTACAGAGACTCGCCGGCGGGGACATCTGGGACGTGCCCAATGAGAGGCGCAGCGCGCGCGGGCGAAATGGAGACAATTGCCTGAGTCCTGAGTAATTGCGCCGCGACGTCGACTTGCGACGCAGACACATACCAAAACGAGCGAATTTCTCTCGCCAGCCGTGAGTCGAAGAAGTGGTTGCCCGAAGGATTCGATTCATCAAGCCACGAATCGCTGCTACAGGCGGCGATAGTAGCTCCAGCAAGGACGAGGGCGAGAAGGCGTTCCACTGGTTCCTAGACTGCGTGCGTCCGCGTTGACCGAATGGTTAGCCACGGTGTTCGATTTACAACGCGCATTCTGGCGCCTAAATTCCTTCCGTAACGACTAGATTCGATGACGCAGAAGCCTTTCGTAGATCAAGCAGAGGCGCGTATTCGGGAGAGTTGTACCACTCCTTCAGCCTGGCCATGGTGGGAAACTCGAGGATGACCAAGCGCCTCGGAATCCAATGGCCTTCCAGCACCTCCGTCGCGCCGCCGCGGACGAGATAGCGACCTCCAAAAGCCGCGATGTTCGCGGCGACCGCATTCTTGTAACGCTCGAATGCCACCGAGTCGGTAACCTCGATATCCACAATTACATAAGATACTATGAAGCGAAGTAACCGGCCGGTGGCCGGAAGGCGTTCCGCAGAAACTTTCGTAATGGTGGCGAATGCGCTAGGTTGGCGGAATGCCGCGTCGGCGATGACCGGTGGCCCACTGGTGCACTGTTGCCCGTTATGAAGCGTGGTCCTGGGTTACGTCGGCGACATTGGTGAGTCGGAATGGGGCTTCCGACATCCCGCTGGGAAGAGTGAGCAATAGCGACGTACCCGAACCGGCGCGGCATTCCACATGTTAATGACGGAGGATGCCGTGGCCGCACGCAAGGTGTTTGAGTTGATGTACCCGAACGCTGCCGGGATCGATATTGGATCGGCCAGTCACTACGTGGCGGTGCCGGCGGATCGTGATGAGCAGCCGGTGCGGGAATTCAAGAGCTTCACCGAAGACCTGCTGGCGATGGCCGATTGGCTCTCCGGCTGCGCCATCGATACGGTGGTCATGGAATCGACTGGCGTGTATTGGATCCCAGTGTTCGAGTTGCTGGAATCACGTGGGTTTGCGGTGTATCTGGTCAATGCCCGGCACGTCAAGAACGTTTCGGGCCGCAAGTCCGACGTCTTGGATTGCCAGTGGCTGCAGCAGCTGATGAGCTTCGGTCTGCTCTCCGGTGCGTTTCGTCCGACGGAGCAGATCTGTGTGCTTCGCGCGCTCTCCCGGCAGCGCGACATGCTGCTCGATGCACAGGGGCGACACGTTCAGCACATGCATAAGGCGCTCACGCAGATGAACGTGCAGTTGGCCAACGTCATCGCCGACATTGTGGGCAAAACGGGACAGGCGATCATCCGCGCCATCGTGGCCGGCCAGCGCGACCCGGTAAAGCTGGCGCAGTTTCGCGATCGGCGCATCCACGCGAGCGAAGAGCAGATTGCCAAGTCGCTGCGCGGCAACTGGCGTGAGGAGCATCTGTTCTCGCTCGCGCAGGCGCTAAAACTCTTCGACGCCTATCAGCAGCTCATTGGCGAGTGCGACGAGCGCTTGGAACAACTGCTCTGGCAGCTCGCGAGTCATGCGGGCGCACCCGAGCCCAACAGGAACAAGGGACGGCAGAAGAATGCGCCCAAGTTCGATATGCGCACGGCGCTGTTTCGCGTCTGCGGGGTGGACTTGACACGCATCGACGCGATCGATGTGTCGACGGCGTTCAAAGTCATCGCCGAGGTCGGCCCGGATTTGTCGAAGTTCAAGACCGTCAAGCACTTCTGTTCGTGGCTCGCCTTGTGTCCGGGCACCAAGATTTCCGGCGGCAAGCGCTTGTCGGGAGCGAGCAAGCCATGCGCCAACCGGCTCGCGCAGGCCTTGAAGCTGGCCGCGACCGGGCTGCTCAGGAGTCACTCGGCCCTGGGCGCTTATTTCCGCCGGATGGCCGCGCGCATGGATAAGCCAAAAGCCATCAAAGCCGCCGCGCACAAGCTCGCTCGCCTGATCTACACCATGCTAACCAAAGGCACCGAATACGTCGATCAGGGGCAGGATTACTACGAACAGCAGTACCGGCAGCGGGTCGTGGCCAATTTGCAGCGTCGAGCGACCGCGTTGGGGTACAAACTCATGCCTCCAGCCCAGCCAGCGTGACTACGATCCCGATGGCTCGGTGGCGTCCATCTTTCCCCAACATAGGCGTCGGCACCATGCCCTGATTGCACGCACGTCTATGTTTCTGGGAAGGGCTGTTCGTGATTTGCCCCCTTGAGTTAAAACGAGAGTTCGACCAACTCGATTTAACGGAAGGAGGACGAAATGAATGCGTCTGGAACAGCCCTTCAAGGAAAGCATACGGTAGAAGCGAGCGAGCTGTACATGGCCTTCGAACTGGGCGAGAAGAATTGGAAACTGTCGCTGGGCGACGGGGCGCGTAGCCCGAGTCGCTATACGGTGGCAGCAGGGGACACCGTGGCGCTGCTCGAGTGCATCGCCAAGGCCAAGGCGCGTTGCGGGCTTGCGCCGGAGGCGAGCGTAGGCAGCTGCTATGAGGCGGGGCGCGACGGCTTCTGGCTGCACCGCTGGCTCATCGAGCACGGTATCGACAACATCGTGGTGGATTCTGCGAGCATCGAAGTCAATCGCCGCGCGCGGCGGGTCAAGACCGACCGGCTGGACGGCGACAAGCTGCTGGCGATGTTGATTCGCTACGGCGCGGGCGAGCGCCGAGTGTGGTCGGTGGTGCGGGTACCCACGCCGGAGCAGGAAGACACGCGGCGAGCGCACCGGGAACTGGGGCGACTGGGGCAAGAGCGCATTGCTCACATCAATCGGATTCGTGCGCTGCTGGTGTTAAACAATCTGCGGGTGAAATACGTTGGCGGGCGCCTGTGGCAGCGCTGGTGGACGGGCCATGCGCAGGAACTTGCGCCGCGGGTGCGTGCCGAGATCGAGCGCGAGAGCGAGCGGTTGTTGCTGGTCAAGAAGCAAATGGACATGATCGAGGCCGCGCAACGCCAGGCGGTGGCCGGCGGCACCGAACCGCAAGTCGCTGGGTTGGCGCAGCTACGCGGGATCGGGATAAGCAGCGGCTGGGTGTTGGTGAAGGAGCTGTTTGGTTGGCGCGGCTTTCGCAACCGGCGCGAAGTGGCGGGCTGTCTCGGGCTGACGCCCTCGCCCTACGCCAGCGGGGAGAGCGAAACCGAGCAGGGCATTTCCAAGGCCGGCAATCGACGGGTGCGTACTTTGATGGTCGAGCTCGCGTGGAGCTGGCTGCGCTACCAGCCGCAGAGTGAATTGAGCCAATGGTTTAACCGACGCTTCGCCGGTGGTGGCAAGCGCCTGCGACGCATCGGCATTGTGGCGCTGGCTCGGCGCCTGGCCATTGCGCTGTGGCGCTACCTGGAGCACGGGCTGATCCCGCAGGGGGCGCAGCTCAAAGCCATCGGCGGGTAGGCAGAGCACGTTGTTGCCCATAGCGGAGAACGATGCATCGTGAGCATTGAAGGTCAACGCGCCCGAAACGGCTGCGGGTCGCCTGCGAGCGACCGTCCGCAAAGATGGGGCGCGTTGGTAACCGGGGTGTGGACCCAGCGCTTCGCGCGCATGCGGTATGTGGTGACCGGCCTGGTGCCGGCACGGATAGAAGTTAGACCGAGCAACGGGCCCGGCTCTATACACCCCGACCTTGAAGCTCAGATGCACCTTGGGTCAGCGACAAGCAAACACCTGCAATTGAATCGTGGATGACAAACGTAACGACAACCGTATCACGAGGAGACGATCCACTGAACCGCTGAACATCTGAATTCAAGGGGGCTTGACAAACGCCCTCATAGAAGCAGCCATTCAGCCTGTCCGTCCTCTCGCTTGTCCGCAACTGTTACGACTGCCATGGAACGGCTACCAAAGCCGCTCCGAAAGTGTTGCCTTGAACGGGTGATCCAGCAGCGGTTCGACCGTTTCAACGAACTGAACAGTGTGAGGGAGTTCCGCATGACGTTCAAAAGCCGACATGTCCTTCCAGCAGGAGTGAATGTAGAACTCATCGGGGTCACGAATTGACCGGAATGCGCCATAGCTCAGGCAGCCAGGTTCCTTACGCGTAGGTCCCTGTACCTCGAACATAGCTTGATGCACTTCGCGGTCCTTACCAGGAAGAGCGTGAAGCCGGGCGAATACAAACATTTGCATGTGTCAACCAACCAATGCTGTTGTGAGGCCTAACGAACTAAGGTAACCGTCCCCGTCGACCGAGCGGTTAGGCGGCGATTGTGATCTCATGCCAAGGCGACGGCCGACGATCTATGAACTCGCGCTGAATTTCCTCGTAGACGCGGCGCTGCCCGCCAAAGGTGACTAGCGATTGAGCTTCGGCGATGGTAACCCAACGAAACTCGGAATGCTCGGAGTTCAAACGAACGGCCCGTGACGAGTCAACGTAGGCGACGAACACCGGTACGATGGAAAAGATGTTTCGTCCGGGTTCGTAGAACTGTTCGTTGTAATCGGCGGAAAACAAGCGGGTGACGGCGAGTCCAGTCTCTTCGCGAATTCGCGGAGCGCGGCCTGCCACGCAGTCTCGCGATCCTCGATTCCGCCGGCCACGTGGCACCACTCACTGAGAAGAGGATGTTTGGCGCGGCGCAAGAGCAGCATTCGCGGTTGAGCGGCCCCATCTTCGAGAACGACCGCAGAAGCAACGGCGCATCGAATTGGAATTTCCGCCACGGGTTTGCGCTGCCTAACGTTGGACATGAGCGGACTTCCGCTCGATGGATGGATTAGGCACGCACCAAGCAGCGACGCCTGCCGGGCGCACCAACGGCTGACTCTGCATTGGACCCCAAGGCCGACTTCGACTGCAACGATTGTCCGGAGGCGGCAGAGACTCCGACCACCACTGCTTGGGACACCTCGTCGGTGCGCCGGCTGCCAACGGACGGACAGCCCGCCCCGACATAACGATGTGGGCTGACGAAGGCGAGATCGGGCGCTGGCTCACGGCACAGCTTTTCGTGACGCGCGGCAAGCCCGCCACCAACGGTGCGCCGGACGCCAGCGGACGAACGGCCCGCTTGAGCATCTGGTTCGAGATCCCGATCAAGGCATACATCTCGGTTACCTCGTAACGGCGCCTTCGCACCGTTCGTGCCACCTACTCCTCGAAGCGACCCGTGGCGTCACGATCGCGCTCGTATCGTCTCGTGAGAGGAAACGGCGGCAACCAGGACTCGCGACGGACGATCCAGCTTTCGTAGGTTGGCATCAGTTGGTCAGGGGCATCCAGGGATCCTAGGCTCACTTCGATTTCGTCTGCGGTGCGTGCGAAAACGGACGAGCCGCAGCGGGGACAGAAAAACCGCCCGGCGTAGTCGCGTGTTTCGCCATCGATCGTCACCGCATCCTGAGGGAACACCGCAGAAGCTTGAAAAAGCGCCCCATGATGCTTGCGGCAGTCGAGACAGTGACAAAGGCCGACCCGGTAGGGGAGTCCCGACGCCACAATTCGGACGTTGCCGCAAAGGCAACCGCCCGTGAATCGGCCCATGCTGCGTCTCCTCTAAAATCAAGCGGTCGGAATGTTTACAACGAACCCCGTCGGGCGTCCATCAAAGATGCGCCAGCCTTTTCGGCTTCAGGCTTTACAGCGTCGAGAAAATAAACCTTCGGCCGTGCGTGCCGGATTCCTGTGAGCAGTATATCGAGACCTATAAAGCCGGCGTCCACATGCTCTACCCAGGGTGCCATGTGCCGAGACAATAGTACCTTGGCTCTTACGCTATCGAATATCGCGCGTCTTCACTTTGATCGAGTCGACGGGCAGGTCCGGAGTGTAGATGTCACGAGTCCGCAGACCGGTGGCGGCGTTTCGCGCGGGTCCGGGCCGGAGCCGCCATGGCGGCTTGTGCGCGCGGGCGCAGCGCATAGATAACGAAGCAACCGAAAACGACGGCCAACCCCGCCCACGCTCGCGTGAACGAAGATGGCTGAGCGGACCACCAGTTGAAAACGGCCTGCGAACGCTCAATGCCGAAAAATGGCGTGAGCACACCGGCAACAATAATCATGATACCCAGCACGCGAACTGTTCGTGGCATGCGCGAGCCTGAAGCCACGAACAAGAGCAGCAAGCCAAACACGATGCGTACGGCCGCAACAAAATAGAGAGCGCCCGGGGTGAGGAGGGGGCGCACGAGCTCAAGCAAAACGGAAGGCGAAGCCACGCCGAGAGCGCCGACTGCGGCGACGATAATGGCGATGGCGATGGCGATAAGCCTCATGTGCGGAGCCGACGCCTGACGAACTAAGTTAACGGGCCGCGAGCGGACGGCGCGTAAGCGCCGCCGGTGCGGTCCGGTTGGCCGAATGAGAGGGACTTCCCCTACTCGAAGCGGTTGAACCGCACGGCATCGAAAGTGCCAAGATTGAGGTGCTGTCCATCAATCTGAACGAGAGGGGAAGTCATGAACGAGATTACTACTGTTGGCGTGGACCTGGCAAAGGAAGTCATTGCGGTGTGTGCGGCAGACCGGTCGGGGAAGACGGTGTTCACACGGGTATTCCGCCGCGACACCTTTGCCGCCTGGGCAGTGCAACTGCCGCCGAGCGTGTTCGGGCTGGAAGCCTGCGGGGCGGCACACCACTGGGCGCGCTGGCTCGCCAGTCATAGCCACACGCCACATCTGATGGCGGCGGAGTTTGTCAAGCCGTTTCGCAAGAGTCGGGCGGCGAAGAATGATCGCAACGATGCCGAAGCGGTGTTGACGGCGGTGCGGCAACCCAATATGCGCTTCGTGGCGGTAAAAAGTGTCGAGCAACAAGCCCACCTCTCGTGGCATCGGATGCGCCAAGGCTTCAGTGAGGAACGCACCGCGCTGATCAATCGCCTGCGTGGTCTGCTCGGGGAATTCGGGGTCTGGCGCGGTCGCTCGGCAGAGGTGCTGATAGGAGCATTGCCGGCGCTGGAACAAGACGAAGCGCTGCCACTGTTGGTGCGCCGTCTTCTCGGCGAAGCCCGGCCACACCTCGCACGACTGGATGACGCGATCAGCGCTTGCGAGGTGGAGATCAAGAACCACGTCAAAGAGAATGCCGTGGCACAACGCCTGACCGCGATCAACGGCGTGGGTCCCCTCACCGCCGCGGCAGTGCTCGCCACCGTCACCGACGCGCGCGACTTCAAGAACGGGCGTCAGTTCGCCGCTTGGCAGGGGATAGTGCCGCGCCAGGACAGCTCAGGGGGTCACACCCGGCTGGGTCACATCACCAAGCGCGGCGACACCTACCTGCGCGGCTTGCTTACCCAAGGCGCCCGTTCGGCACTGCAGGTGGCGCTGACCAAGGAACCTCTGCGGCGCACCCGCCTGCAAGCCTGGATCGTGCAGCTGCACGCGCGCGTGGGCTATCACAAAACCCTGGTGGCGATCGCCAACAAGCACGCGCGCATGATCTGGGCCATCCTCGCCAAGGGCGAGAACTACGATCCCGACGCCTGGCGACGCTGGACCCGAACGACCCCGTCCACCGCGCCCGCGAGCACCGGCATGACCCCGTTAACCGGACAAGGATGAAATTAAACGACCAACGCTTCCCGCGATGACCGAGGTGAGATAGCAACGAGGTTGGACCGAGCGCTGCCTGAACCTGGCTAACCTGGCGGACCCACATCGAACTGCCGGCGCCTGATCCGCGCTGGCAGGTGAGGCCGATGACCGAATGAGGCGGCAGCGCGCGACTTTTATCTTGAGCCCGGAGACAACGTCAACGTTCTCCCACAAGGCCGTGTAGAGAGATGCAGTCTGTACCTTGTCGCTTACTCATCACCCATCGCCTCAGAGTTGTGAAAACATCAAAACATGCCTTCAGTGCCCTTCTCTGACCCGAGTCGACCTCACAGAACGGCTCAGGAGCGATTATTTCGAGTGCGGTAGGGGTCAAGCTACCTCCGCCACGGACGCTGATCTCGGATTGAACAATTCACAAACCTCTCAACCCTCACGCGCAAACCATGACCATGCGACCGCCATGAACGCCGCCCAACGACGAGGCAACTCATCGTCGTGCGGAAACCACTTGCGTTTCCGGGGAAGTCCGTAGAGGCGGTTAGGCCACGCGTTACCCATGGTGCGCCAGTTCCTCACGGAGGATTCGGCGCAGACCGCTTCGGCTGCGTGCGGAATCCATGCGGCCTAACGTTCGATGTAAGGGGCGGTTTGCCGCAAGACATCCCCTTGACGGAGGGGTTGGGTGCCCGCGTGCTCATGGTATGTGCTCCGCCTCCGGAGGCGGAGCAACCCACCGATGCATTCGTGACTCGTAAACGGAGACGAGAGGCGAAGGAAAGCTTGGATCAGCAAAGGCCCCAACAGGGATTGCCAAGAACGCTTCCAATCCCTCGGGCTCGTAGTAGACGGTCGAGCCGCACTTCGGGCAGAAGTGGAACTTGACTCGTGAGCCTTCGTCGCCCACGCGGACGTATTCAGTTGAGGTGCCCGAGATCGATACATCCTCGCGAGGAAACCTGGCTTGCTCGCCAAAAACGCTGCCAGTTCGGCGTTGGCATGCCAAGCAGTGGCAGATGGAGATGCGTACAGGCTCGCCGACGACCTGGGCCGTGAGCTGACCGCAACTGCAGGAGGCAAGACGTGTCGACATACGTGGGACTCTTCTTTGGCGCCTAACGTTTGACATGAGGGGCGACCGCAAGCGGGCGAAGCCCGTCTGTGGACGTCCCCTCGATGGAAAGGTTAGGCCTTGGGTTCGTGGCAAACCATTTCGATGTTGTGCCCGTCCGGACCAATGACGAAAGCTGCATAGTAGTTCGCGTGGTAGTGCGGGCGCAGGCCAGGCGCACCATTGTCTTTGCCACCCGCCTCCAGAGCCGCGCGATAGAACGCTTCGACTTGCTGGCGATCCTCGGCTGTGAACGCCAAGTGAAGATGCGCCGGCTTTTCCTCGGTCTGGTACAGGCACAATGAAGCCTTACCCTTTGGGCTAAGCTCGACACCGTACGTCGGCGGCCCCTCCGAGACAACAGCTATGCCGAGCGGTTCGAGTGCCTTGAGGAAGAAGGCTTTGCTCGCTGCATAGTCGCTGACTCCGAATTTGACGTGGTCAAACATGAGTTCTCCTGACGTGCGTGGGCCCGCGCCGATACGCGGTTGTCGGCATGTTTTGCTCGCCCTGCTACCGCTATGGGGCAATGGACACTATCACGCACCCCGAGGCTTGCGGCAAGGCCCCCGTGCGAGTTCAAACTTCGCGCTCATTTTTTGAATGAGGAGTTGCGATGACCGAACATGCGGTGGTGATCGCCGGAGGCGGCCCGACGGGGCTGATGTTGGCGGGCGAACTGGCGCTGGCGGAGATCGACGTCGCCATCGTCGAGCGGCGCGCCAGCCAGGACTTCCCGGCTCGCGCGCCGGCGGACTGCACGCACGCACCATCGAGGTGCTCGATCAGCGCGGAATCGCCGATCGATTCCTTGTCGCAGGGACAGAAGGCTCAGGTCGCGGGCTTTGCCGCGACCCGTTCGACATCAGCGACTTTCCCACCCGGCACCACTACGGGCTCGGGCTGTGGCAGAACCACATCGAGCGCATCCTGGCCGACTGGGTCGGCGAGCTGCCGGTGCCGATCTATCGCGGACGCGAGGTCACGGGCTTCGCGCAGGACGACGGCGGCGTCGACGTCGCGCTGTCCGACGGCCAGTCGCTTGCGGGCGGAGTATCTCGTCGGGTGCGACGGCGGACGCAGCCTGATCCGCAAGGCGGCCGGCATCGATTTCCCCGGGTGGGATCCGACGACGAGCGCCTTGATCGCCGAGGTCGAGATGACCGAGGAGCCGGAACTGGGCATCCGCCGCGACGCCCTCGGCATCCATGCCTCTGGGCAAGGTGGAGTACGAGATCAGCGACGGCGAGGTGGTCTACAGGACGGGCGGGCCGGTACGTGTCATGCTGACCGAACCGCAGATCGGACCACGAGCGAACCCACCCTGCGCGATCTCAGCGAGGCGCTCATCGCCGTCTACGGGACCGACTACGGGATCCACAGTCCCACCTGGATCTCCCGGTTCACCGACATGACTCGGCAGGCCGCGGCCTACCGCGACGGACGGGTCCTGCTGGCCGGCGACGCCGCGCACGTGCATTCCCCGGTCGGCGGACAGGGCCTCAACATCGGTGTGCAGGACGCGGTGAATCTGGGATGGAAGCTGGCGCAGGTGGTCAAGCGGACATCGCCGGAAAGCCTCCTCGATACCTACCACGCCGAGCGCCACCCGGTCGCCGCCCGCGTGCTGCGCAACACGATGGCGCAGGTCGCGCTTACGCCGCCCAGACGATCGCATCGAGGCGCTGCGCGACACCGTATCCGAGCTGCTCAGCATGGACGAGCCGCGCAAACGATTCGCCGCGATGATGTCCGGTCTGGACATTCACTACGACCTCGGCGAGGGACACCCGCTGCTCGGACGCCGCATGCCCGATCTCGACCTGGTCACCGCCGACGGCCCGCTGCGGGTCTTCACCCTGCTGCACGATGCCCGGCCGGTGCTGCTCAATCTCGGTGAGCCCGGCGGCTTCGACATCACTCCATGGGCGGATCGCGTTCAGTTGGTCGACGCCAAATACGTGGCACGTGGGAGCTTCCGGCATCGGGGCGGTCACTGCTCCCACCGCCGTGTTGATTCGGCCCGACGGATATGTGGCCTGGGTGGGAGACCTAACCCAGCTGGGGCTCGCTGACGCGCTGACCACCTGGTTCGGACCGCCTACTGCGGCGTAGAGAACCCGCGTCGAGCGGGATACATGTGTGATGTCTAACGTACCAAGGTAACCGGGGACCCGTCGCGCGGGCGAAGCCGCGCACACGGGGCGTCCGTGTTGACCGAATGAGAGGGACTTCCCCTACTCGAAGCGGTTGAACCGCACGGCATCGAAAGTGCCAAGATTGAGGTGCTGTCCATCAATCTGAACGAGAGGGGAAGTCATGAACGAGATTACTACTGTTGGCGTGGACCTGGCAAAGGAAGTCATTGCGGTGTGTGCGGCAGACCGGTCGGGGAAGACGGTGTTCACACGGGTATTCCGCCGCGACACCTTTGCCGCCTGGGCAGTGCAACTGCCGCCGAGCGTGTTCGGGCTGGAAGCCTGCGGGGCGGCACACCACTGGGCGCGCTGGCTCGCCAGTCATAGCCACACGCCACATCTGATGGCGGCGGAGTTTGTCAAGCCGTTTCGCAAGAGTCGGGCGGCGAAGAATGATCGCAACGATGCCGAAGCGGTGTTGACGGCGGTGCGGCAACCCAATATGCGCTTCGTGGCGGTAAAAAGTGTCGAGCAACAAGCCCACCTCTCGTGGCATCGGATGCGCCAAGGCTTCAGTGAGGAACGCACCGCGCTGATCAATCGCCTGCGTGGTCTGCTCGGGGAATTCGGGGTCTGGCGCGGTCGCTCGGCAGAGGTGCTGATAGGAGCATTGCCGGCGCTGGAACAAGACGAAGCGCTGCCACTGTTGGTGCGCCGTCTTCTCGGCGAAGCCCGGCCACACCTCGCACGACTGGATGACGCGATCAGCGCTTGCGAGGTGGAGATCAAGAACCACGTCAAAGAGAATGCCGTGGCACAACGCCTGACCGCGATCAACGGCGTGGGTCCCCTCACCGCCGCGGCAGTGCTCGCCACCGTCACCGACGCGCGCGACTTCAAGAACGGGCGTCAGTTCGCCGCTTGGCAGGGGATAGTGCCGCGCCAGGACAGCTCAGGGGGTCACACCCGGCTGGGTCACATCACCAAGCGCGGCGACACCTACCTGCGCGGCTTGCTTACCCAAGGCGCCCGTTCGGCACTGCAGGTGGCGCTGACCAAGGAACCTCTGCGGCGCACCCGCCTGCAAGCCTGGATCGTGCAGCTGCACGCGCGCGTGGGCTATCACAAAACCCTGGTGGCGATCGCCAACAAGCACGCGCGCATGATCTGGGCCATCCTCGCCAAGGGCGAGAACTACGATCCCGACGCCTGGCGACGCTGGACCCGAACGACCCCGTCCACCGCGCCCGCGAGCACCGGCATGACCCCGTTAACCGGACAAGGATGAAATTAAACGACCAACGCTTCCCGCGATGACCGAGGTGAGATAGCAACGAGGTTGGACCGAGCGCTGCCTGAACCTGGCTAACCTGGCGGACCCACATCGAACTGCCGGCGCCTGATCCGCGCTGGCAGGTGAGGCCGATGACCGAATGAGGCGGCAGCGCGCGACTTTTATCTTGAGCCCGGAGACAACGTCAACGTTCTCCCACAAGGCCGTGTAGAGAGATGCAGTCTGTACCTTGTCGCTTACTCATCACCCATCGCCTCAGAGTTGTGAAAACATCAAAACATGCCTTCAGTGCCCTTCTCTGACCCGAGTCGACCTCACAGAACGGCTCAGGAGCGATTATTTCGAGTGCGGTAGGGGTCAAGCTACCTCCGCCACGGACGCTGATCTCGGATTGAACAATTCACAAACCTCTCAACCCTCACGCGCAAACCATGACCATGCGACCGCCATGAACGCCGCCCAACGACGAGGCAACTCATCGTCGTGCGGAAACCACTTGCGTTTCCGGGGAAGTCCGTAGAGAGCGGTTAGCCCTCACGGTCTAAGCCACGCGACGCAACTCTTCGCGGATGACGCGCCGTAGCGTGGACTCAAGACCGCGCTGCTTAACGTACGCCTTGAGCGCCTCGTTGATAAGGCTCTGATAGTTTCCGCCCCCTGCTTCGTTGACTAGGCGCCTAAACCAGTCAATCACTTCGTTGTCGAGACGGATCGTAATGCGGGTCTTGCCGGGCGCGGCTGGGGCCACGGCACCGCGCTTGGCGCGGGAGAAGTCGTATTCAGCCTTCATAGAATTTGCGCTCCTGTTTCGTCGCGACTCGTGCGGAGATTAGCCGGATATGCGAGCCGCGCTCGGTGAACACAACGACAAGGTCGCGGCCGAAGCCGTCGACGCCGACGGTCACGAAGCGTTGCTCGCCACGCGATTCTGGATCAGGGCGGGTCAGAGCCAAATTGTCCTCGAAGATTGCGACGGCGTCAGCGAAGTCGATGCCATGTTTGGCGAGATTTGCGCGATTCTTTTCCTTGTCCCACTCGAACTGCATTGGGAATTATATGCACAAACGTACACTCGTGCAAGCGATGGCGATGAGGGCTAACGAACCAAGGTAACCGGCGACCCGCTGCGGGGGCGAAGCCGCGCATGCGGGGCGTCCGTGTTGACCGAGCGGTTAGCCGTCTTGTTCGCGGAATCTCGACCTCGGTGTAGGTGCCGGGCGTGGCCCGTTCGACTGCACGAACGACGGAAGCGATCGCGCGTTGAATCCGGGGCCAACTGGGCGTGGACAAGACGACGACCGCAATGCGCCGCGACCGGAGATTCTGTTGGTGTTTGAAGTTCGAATCGGTCGTCACAAGTACGGCAAAGGCTTCCTTCTCGGCCGCGTCCAGTAACTCGCCGTTCTTAAGCCTCGACCAGCCACGCTCGTACGCGGTGGCAACTTCGTGTGGCGTCAACGAGTGACGCAGCGGTTCAGGAGTGCCCTGATCGAACAGTACGCGCACTTATGCCGTGGCAAGCGCGCTGCGTGCGGCGTGGTCGAGTACCGCGCGGACCTGTTCGAGAGTAACACCGGGGAACCAGTCCACAAATTGCGACGCAAGAGCGCCGTCCTCAAGGTTCTCGAAGAGTGCAGACACCGGCACGCGGGTGCCGCGGAATACCCAGGCGCCACTGACGCGTTCGGGGTCTCGCTCGACAGCCGGGCAAGAGGACCAGTCGATCATGACGAAAAATGGTACCACCGCCGCCCTGAGACGGCTAACGAACGAAGGTAACCGGCGACCCGCCGCGCAGGCGAAGCCGCGCGCACGGGGCGTCCGTGTTGACCGAATGAGAGGGACTTCCCCTACTCGAAGCGGTTGAACCGCACGGCATCGAAAGTGCCAAGATTGAGGTGCTGTCCATCAATCTGAACGAGAGGGGAAGTCATGAACGAGATTACTACTGTTGGCGTGGACCTGGCAAAGGAAGTCATTGCGGTGTGTGCGGCAGACCGGTCGGGGAAGACGGTGTTCACACGGGTATTCCGCCGCGACACCTTTGCCGCCTGGGCAGTGCAACTGCCGCCGAGCGTGTTCGGGCTGGAAGCCTGCGGGGCGGCACACCACTGGGCGCGCTGGCTCGCCAGTCATAGCCACACGCCACATCTGATGGCGGCGGAGTTTGTCAAGCCGTTTCGCAAGAGTCGGGCGGCGAAGAATGATCGCAACGATGCCGAAGCGGTGTTGACGGCGGTGCGGCAACCCAATATGCGCTTCGTGGCGGTAAAAAGTGTCGAGCAACAAGCCCACCTCTCGTGGCATCGGATGCGCCAAGGCTTCAGTGAGGAACGCACCGCGCTGATCAATCGCCTGCGTGGTCTGCTCGGGGAATTCGGGGTCTGGCGCGGTCGCTCGGCAGAGGTGCTGATAGGAGCATTGCCGGCGCTGGAACAAGACGAAGCGCTGCCACTGTTGGTGCGCCGTCTTCTCGGCGAAGCCCGGCCACACCTCGCACGACTGGATGACGCGATCAGCGCTTGCGAGGTGGAGATCAAGAACCACGTCAAAGAGAATGCCGTGGCACAACGCCTGACCGCGATCAACGGCGTGGGTCCCCTCACCGCCGCGGCAGTGCTCGCCACCGTCACCGACGCGCGCGACTTCAAGAACGGGCGTCAGTTCGCCGCTTGGCAGGGGATAGTGCCGCGCCAGGACAGCTCAGGGGGTCACACCCGGCTGGGTCACATCACCAAGCGCGGCGACACCTACCTGCGCGGCTTGCTTACCCAAGGCGCCCGTTCGGCACTGCAGGTGGCGCTGACCAAGGAACCTCTGCGGCGCACCCGCCTGCAAGCCTGGATCGTGCAGCTGCACGCGCGCGTGGGCTATCACAAAACCCTGGTGGCGATCGCCAACAAGCACGCGCGCATGATCTGGGCCATCCTCGCCAAGGGCGAGAACTACGATCCCGACGCCTGGCGACGCTGGACCCGAACGACCCCGTCCACCGCGCCCGCGAGCACCGGCATGACCCCGTTAACCGGACAAGGATGAAATTAAACGACCAACGCTTCCCGCGATGACCGAGGTGAGATAGCAACGAGGTTGGACCGAGCGCTGCCTGAACCTGGCTAACCTGGCGGACCCACATCGAACTGCCGGCGCCTGATCCGCGCTGGCAGGTGAGGCCGATGACCGAATGAGGCGGCAGCGCGCGACTTTTATCTTGAGCCCGGAGACAACGTCAACGTTCTCCCACAAGGCCGTGTAGAGAGATGCAGTCTGTACCTTGTCGCTTACTCATCACCCATCGCCTCAGAGTTGTGAAAACATCAAAACATGCCTTCAGTGCCCTTCTCTGACCCGAGTCGACCTCACAGAACGGCTCAGGAGCGATTATTTCGAGTGCGGTAGGGGTCAAGCTACCTCCGCCACGGACGCTGATCTCGGATTGAACAATTCACAAACCTCTCAACCCTCACGCGCAAACCATGACCATGCGACCGCCATGAACGCCGCCCAACGACGAGGCAACTCATCGTCGTGCGGAAACCACTTGCGTTTCCGGGGAAGTCCGTAGAGACGGGTTAGGCCTCACCGCGCACTCGACTTATGAGTCGTGCAATGCCTTTTGCGCCGATGGCAAGACCGACGCCAATTGCAACTTTGGCGCCGCTGGTCACGAGTCCCGGTAAGTAGCGACTGATTGATGGAGCACGCTCTGCATATTCGCGCTGCACGAAGATCAATGACGTGATTGAATAAATTAGGTCGGACAACCCATAAGCCACGAGCCATGCGCCAATTACCGTTAATGCGACGCGTTCGAGATCCGCGGACCCGAAGCGATCGCCAGACAGTTTCTCTCCCGAAACGATCTTATTCGTAACCGTGCTCGGAAAGAACCAAAGCAGCAGACCCAGCACTATCGGAAGCGCCAGAGTAGCCGTGGCCTGCGCCAATGCGGCAAAGATTGAGTATTGATCGAGCGAGCCGGAATTGGGCGGAAAGTACAGAGGCAACTCGAACACGGCGTAAGCGACCATGACCAAGCCAACTGTCTTCAACAGAATGGCCGATACGTCTTTCGTGTCCATGTAAGAGGCCTAACGGAACTAAGAGCTTATCCGTAAATAAAGGAGTACACTGTTCTTCCGTCCGCGCCGGTGCGCGGGACGGAGGAAGGCGATGGCGAAAGCGAGACTTGAGTCATGGGTGGTGTCGGATGCATTTTGGGAACGGGTCGAGCCGCTGATCCCGCAGCGGCCGGGCCGGCCGATGCGGCGGAAGTTTGCCCGCAAGCCTGGCGGCGGGCGCAAGCCCAAAGAGGCACGCGTGGTATTCGAGGCCATCGTGTACGTATTGCGCACCGGCTGCCAATGGAAGGCGTTGCCGCGCGAACGATTCGGCAGCGCCAGTGCCATCCATCAGCGGTTTCTGGAATGGGAAAAGGCTGGCTTCTTCGTCGCGTTGTGGCAGGCCGGACTCGCTGAGTACGACGAGATGGAGGGTATTGCTTGGCGATGGCAGAGCATCGACGGGGCATTGCTGAAGGCACCGCTGGCACAAGAGTCGGTGGGGCCGAACCCCACCGACCGGGGAAAAAAATGGAAGCAAGCGGATGTTGCTGGTCGACGCCCGTGGTGTCCCGCTGTCGATCATCGTGACCGCGGCTAACCGTAACGATGTTACCCAATTGGCGGCGACCCTGGACGCCATCATCGCTCCACGTCCGACGGTGGCGCCACGCGCTCGACAGCATCTGTGCGCGGATGCCGGTTTCGTCGGAGTCGCCGCCGAGCAGGACATGCTCGACCGTGACTACACCCCCCACGTGCGGCCACGCGGCGAGGAGCGCCCGCAACGCGCTCAAGGCAAACGCCCGCGGCGCTGGGTGGTCGAAGTCGCCCACTCCTGGTTCACCCGTTTCCGCAAACTGCTCGTTCGCTACGAGAAGCTGCATCGCTCCTACCTGGCCCTGACCATGCTTGCCGCCGCCATCATCAGCTTTCGGCACGTGCCAGCGAAGATAAATATTATTTACGGATAACTTCTAAGTTAACCGGCCGCTCGGCGGACGCGCAGCGCCGCCGATAGCGGTCCGGTTGAACGCGTGGTTAGGCGGCACCCGACCGAAGAAAGCGTCATGCGAGACCTCCTCAAGGTACTCGACCTCGACTCGAATGTCATTGAGGTAGCCGCCAAATTCGCGATCAACGTCATGGCTCACGTCGAGCACAAAAAGGCCATGTTCGTCGACCTCATCAACGCGGTAGATGCGCCCTAGACAAAATCGGAAGACACCTTGACTCTCGTCGGGTAACTGCGCTACCCAAGGAGGCATCTCGGCAAGTTTCACGCGGCTGCCTTTAGCGATCATCGCGACGAAGTGGGCGCTACCAGTGCCGCCTAACGGACTAAGCTAACCGGCGACCCGCTGCGCGGGCGAAGCCGCGCACGCGGAGCGTCCGAGTTGAGCGCCGGGTTAGGCGGCAGTGGCGCTGGCAAACACCCATGGCTTAGCCACGATACCCGAGTAGCCGTGCTGGCAGGAACAACAGGCTTTTCAACAGCGCGAACACTGCGGCGACGCACACGCCGACCAAGCGGAACGGCAGTGACAGCAGCCAAATGAGCGGTGCCAGGACCAGGACCAGCAGAGCCAACGGCGACGACAGAACAAACAATATGCACCAGCCAACAACGAAGATGAGTGTTTTCATGCGACGCTCCGAGTTGCCGCCTAACGAACGAAGGTAACCGGCGACCCGCCGCGCAGGCGAAGCCGCGCACGCGGGGCGTCCGTGTTGACCGCGTGGTTGGGCGTCATGGCTTTGGCCGGTAGAGAGCGGCGGGTGCCCACCATTCTTCCAGCGTTTGGCGCGCAAGCTCTTGGTGCGCGGAACCTGGCGAGAACGCAAGCTTATCGAGAAGCTGCACTACGACTGATTCTTGTGCTGCGCTCAACGACGCAAGGCGTGCGGGCTCGCGATCAGGAGGGCGGAGTGAATTGAGTAGCGAATCGACGACCAACGTAGGTCGGTCAACGTGTCGATATGCGTAGTCAATCAGATAGGGAAGGTAATGCCTCCACGAGATCGCGTCCAGATGCGGAAGGCCCCAGTGGAACGACTCAAGGTACAAATCTGACGTTGCATCCAGCACGGCATCGAAGGGGACGGGTGTACCGTAGTCGTCGATCGCATTGCCACTGCGCAGGCTTGTGGGAGGCGTTGCGCGCGCCTCCGCCGCAAAGGCGACATTGGTTTTCACGTCAATGACGAGCTGCGCCATCTTGCTATGACGCCCAACGTCCAAGGTAACCGGCGGCCCGCTTGCGGCACGTCCGGTTGACCGCCGGGTTGGGCGTCATAGTGACCGTTTAGACAGATGGCCCGCCACCGCGACTCGTGTGCCAAAGTGCGAGCACATCAACTCGATCGCCGCGGATGCGATAGTAGAGGTGATAGCGAATCCGTGCGAGATGCAGGCGCCTTACCCCTTGCGCACGTGTGCGTAACACCGGCGCGCCGACACCGGGCTCCGCGCCCAGAAGCAAGAAAGCCTCCGCGAGATCCTCGTCGAATGCTTCGCGTGCGAGATCGCGATTTTCGTCCCACCATCGAGCGGCCCGATCAATCTGGGCTTGTGCACGCTTGGTGACGCGGACGATCACGGACTATCTAGCCGTGGCGACGTGCGAGCTTCGCGAGCACCTCTTCGGCAGATACCGTTTCACCGCGATCGGCCTCAGCTATAGAAAGAAGTAGTTCTGCCTCTTGCTCAGGCGTGAGATCAAAGCCGGCTTCATCGTCCTTGGCGAGGACCGTCACTGAGGTTCCCTCCTCGAGGGAAACACCTTCAAGAACGACCTTTCCACCAACAACTTTTCCAGTTGCCATTTTCATGGCGCAAGGATACTCCCATTCGAGTGACGCTGCGACTTGACGCCCAACGAACCAAGGTAACCGGCGACCACCGGCGAGCGCGAAGCGCTGCCGGCGGGGCGTCCGTGTTGACCGAATGAGAGGGACTTCCCCTACTCGAAGCGGTTGAACCGCACGGCATCGAAAGTGCCAAGATTGAGGTGCTGTCCATCAATCTGAACGAGAGGGGAAGTCATGAACGAGATTACTACTGTTGGCGTGGACCTGGCAAAGGAAGTCATTGCGGTGTGTGCGGCAGACCGGTCGGGGAAGACGGTGTTCACACGGGTATTCCGCCGCGACACCTTTGCCGCCTGGGCAGTGCAACTGCCGCCGAGCGTGTTCGGGCTGGAAGCCTGCGGGGCGGCACACCACTGGGCGCGCTGGCTCGCCAGTCATAGCCACACGCCACATCTGATGGCGGCGGAGTTTGTCAAGCCGTTTCGCAAGAGTCGGGCGGCGAAGAATGATCGCAACGATGCCGAAGCGGTGTTGACGGCGGTGCGGCAACCCAATATGCGCTTCGTGGCGGTAAAAAGTGTCGAGCAACAAGCCCACCTCTCGTGGCATCGGATGCGCCAAGGCTTCAGTGAGGAACGCACCGCGCTGATCAATCGCCTGCGTGGTCTGCTCGGGGAATTCGGGGTCTGGCGCGGTCGCTCGGCAGAGGTGCTGATAGGAGCATTGCCGGCGCTGGAACAAGACGAAGCGCTGCCACTGTTGGTGCGCCGTCTTCTCGGCGAAGCCCGGCCACACCTCGCACGACTGGATGACGCGATCAGCGCTTGCGAGGTGGAGATCAAGAACCACGTCAAAGAGAATGCCGTGGCACAACGCCTGACCGCGATCAACGGCGTGGGTCCCCTCACCGCCGCGGCAGTGCTCGCCACCGTCACCGACGCGCGCGACTTCAAGAACGGGCGTCAGTTCGCCGCTTGGCAGGGGATAGTGCCGCGCCAGGACAGCTCAGGGGGTCACACCCGGCTGGGTCACATCACCAAGCGCGGCGACACCTACCTGCGCGGCTTGCTTACCCAAGGCGCCCGTTCGGCACTGCAGGTGGCGCTGACCAAGGAACCTCTGCGGCGCACCCGCCTGCAAGCCTGGATCGTGCAGCTGCACGCGCGCGTGGGCTATCACAAAACCCTGGTGGCGATCGCCAACAAGCACGCGCGCATGATCTGGGCCATCCTCGCCAAGGGCGAGAACTACGATCCCGACGCCTGGCGACGCTGGACCCGAACGACCCCGTCCACCGCGCCCGCGAGCACCGGCATGACCCCGTTAACCGGACAAGGATGAAATTAAACGACCAACGCTTCCCGCGATGACCGAGGTGAGATAGCAACGAGGTTGGACCGAGCGCTGCCTGAACCTGGCTAACCTGGCGGACCCACATCGAACTGCCGGCGCCTGATCCGCGCTGGCAGGTGAGGCCGATGACCGAATGAGGCGGCAGCGCGCGACTTTTATCTTGAGCCCGGAGACAACGTCAACGTTCTCCCACAAGGCCGTGTAGAGAGATGCAGTCTGTACCTTGTCGCTTACTCATCACCCATCGCCTCAGAGTTGTGAAAACATCAAAACATGCCTTCAGTGCCCTTCTCTGACCCGAGTCGACCTCACAGAACGGCTCAGGAGCGATTATTTCGAGTGCGGTAGGGGTCAAGCTACCTCCGCCACGGACGCTGATCTCGGATTGAACAATTCACAAACCTCTCAACCCTCACGCGCAAACCATGACCATGCGACCGCCATGAACGCCGCCCAACGACGAGGCAACTCATCGTCGTGCGGAAACCACTTGCGTTTCCGGGGAAGTCCGTAGAGAGCGGTTAGGCCGCATTGGTGAGCGCTAACAGCTCGTGCGGAGACTCGAGTAAAGCGTCGGGAGAGGCGCCCCGCAACTCTTCGAGAGAGCCATGGCCCCAGAGCACAGCCACCGAGTTCAGCCCGTTCTCCTTCGCGGCAAGAACGTCGATGGCCCGATCGCCGATCATAGTAGAAGACTTGGCGATTACGCCATCACTGAGGAGAGACGCAAGCTGGTCGACTTTCCGCACTCCGATGTCCCCGCCGCTGACGAAGCAGAAATATTGGCGAATGCCGAAGAGGCTGAGGATGTTCTCTGCAAAGTCGACGCGCTTTGACGTACACAGTCCAATTGAAATGTTGGCGGCGTCCAGGGCCCGCAGCGCCTCGGGTATGCCTGGATAGATGACGTTCTCAGAGTAGCCAACGTCGGCGTAGCGCTCGCGGTACTTCGAAACCAAAGCAGCAATATGCGTCGGTGACGAACTACCCACAATCGACTCGAAAGTCAGGTCGAGAGGTGGACCAATGAAATGGGAAACCTCGCTCTCGGGAATCGGTTCGTAGCCGTAATGCCGAAGCGCATAGTTCAGAGAGCGGCCGATCCCGACAGACGGATCGCTGATCGTTCCGTCAAGATCGAAGATGTGGAACGTTGCGGACATGCGGCCTAACGAGAAGTAGGGAACCTAATTGACGGGGAAAAAGGCGTCAATCGGTAGTTTGGATGATTCCAAGGCTGACGGAAAGGTCGAAGAATCATGGGTGTCGGGCAAGAAAAGGGGGCCTAATGGCTACCGGCGACACCGACCTCGACTATTGCGAACCTCCGCGACTGCTCGACCGCGTCCGCCACAAGATTCGGCTGCGCCACTACAGCATCCGGACCGAGCAGGCGTATCTGGACTGGATTAGGCGCTTCATCCTGTTCCACGACAAGCGTCATCCGGAGACGCTCGGCGCGTCGGAAGTCGAGGCGTTTCTCACGCATCTCGCAATTGACCGCAATGTCGCTGCGGCCACCCAGAATCTTGCGAAGAGCTCGATCCTGTTCCTGTATCGGGACGTCCTCGAGCGCACTCTCCCCTGGCTCGATCATGTCGAGCGGGCGCGCACGCCTGCCCGCCTGCCGGTCGTGCTGACGCGCGAGGAAGTGCCCGCCGTTTTCACGCGATTGCGGGGCGTGCATCGGCTGATCGGCCGCCTGCTGTACGGCTCGGGGTTGCGCATCATGGAGGCCGTGCGGCTTCGTGTAATGGACCTCGAGTTCAGCCGCCGCGAGATTCTCGTGCGCGACGGCAAGGGGTTCAAGGATCGCGTGACGATGCTGCCGCGCGGCACCGCGCGCGCGTTGCGCACCCATCTGGCGCAGGTGCGCGAACAGCACAGCGTCGACCTTGCGGACGGGTTCGGCGATGTCTGGCTGCCTTATGCGGTTGCGCGCAAGTACCCGGCCGCGCCGCGAGAGTGGGGTTGGCAGTACGTCTTTCCGGCGGATCGCCGCTCGCCCGATCCGCGTACCGGACATGTCCGCCGCCATCACGTGAGCGACCAGGCATTCCAGCGCGCGATGAAGCAGGCGGTCCGCGATGCCGACATCGCGAAACCGGCCACGCCGCACACGCTGCGGCATTCTTTCGCCACGCACTTGCTCGAAGCCGGCTACGACATCCGCACGGTGCAGGAGCTGCTTGGCCATTCCGACGTCAGCACGACGATGGTCTATACGCACGTGCTGAACCGCGGTGGATTCGGCGTGGTGAGCCCGCTCGACGACTTGAAGGCCGGCGGCGCGCCGCGCCACCACGATCGGAGGTGACGCGCCTGAGGGCCGGCGCGAGTCGATTCTTGCGGAAGGCGGGTAGCGCTTGCCTGGCGCCGCTCCTCCGCGTACCTACGCCTTGCCGCTTTCCTCGGGCGCTGTGGGCGCGGCCTCGGCCGGGGGCGGGGGCGCATTGCGCTCCTGCCGGCGCTTCAATTTCTCTTCCTTCTTGCGTTTCTTTTCCAGTTCCTTCTGTCGCTTCTGGAATTCGAAATTCGGTTTGGCCAACGGTGCGCTCCTCGCGGTGGGTAATCGGGTCGCCCGCGCGGATCCGACAGCCCCAAAGGACCCCCGGCCCGCGCGGAATGCGGCAACTCGCCCGATAATACCCCGTTGCTGCGACGCCGCCCATGCGCATCCCTCTTTCGTCCCGTTTTGCGTTGGCCGTGGCCGCCGTGGCACTCGCCTCCTGCGGCAGTGCGCCGAAGGGGCCGCTCCTCGGATCCGCGGGATCAGCCAAACCGGGTTATTACAAGGACGACGGGCCGGGCGAAGGCCCGCCGCCAGATCTCGACGCGATCCCCGACGCGCAGCCCCGGCTCGAGCCGCTGAACCGCTTCGCCAGCCGCCCCTATGCCGTGTTCGGTCGCGAGTACGTGCCGGCGACCGCGCTTCGTCCGTACAAGGAGCGTGGCATCGCCTCATGGTACGGCCGCAAGTTCCACGGCCAGAAGACGTCGATCGGCGAGATGTACGACATGTATGCGATGAGTGCTGCGCACCCGACGCTACCGCTGCCGTCGTATGCGCGCGTCACCAGCGTGGCGACGGGCAGGAGCGTCGTCGTGCGCGTCAACGATCGCGGCCCGTTCCTGCACGATCGGCTGATCGACCTCTCCTATGCCGCCGCGCACCGGCTGGGGATCGCGCAGAAGGGCAGCGGCGAGGTCGTGGTCGAGGCGATCATTCCGAGCGAAGCAGTGCTGGTCGCTGCAGCGCCGCTGCCGCCCGTCGCCCAGGCCCCCGCGGCCGCGGCACCGCTCGAACCTGCCACCGCCGAGCCCGGCGCAACGGTGCCGGTCGCCCGCGCCGACGGCGGGTTCGTCGTCCAGCTCGGCGCGTTTGCAAACTTTACCAATGCGCAGAACTTCGTCGGGCGTGTCGCGAACCAACTCGCACCGGTCGGAGTCGAAGCGAAGGTTCGCCAGGTCAACGGTCTGTTCCGCGTGTTCGTGGGTCCGTATCCGTCGCGGGACGACGCCCGGCGCACCGCGGACCGGCTCCGCGAGGCACTCGGACTGCCGTCGACGATTGCCGTCGACTGAGCGGATTCATTCGGCGCTCAATCGACCCGGATCGAGCGTCGCGTTCGTTATAATCGGACGGAAAAGAACAAGCATTCGAAGGCGTCGCCGACCGGCGACATTACTCTCCCCGCCGCAATCCGATGGAACGCCCCTTCCCGAGCCCCGCCTTCTACCGCCGCGCAAGATTCGCTCTGTCGTTTCTCCTGCTCGCCGTCGTCGCGATGGCGCCGGCGCGCGCGCAGCTTACGATCGAGATCGTCGGCGGCGCCGGCACGGCGATCCCGATCTCGGTCGCGGCGTTCGAGAACGAGAGCAACTGGCCGCTCGGCATCACCGGCATCGTCGGGGCCGACCTCACGCGGAGCGGCCTCTTTCGCCTGGTCGACGATGCGGGGATCTCGCCGCGGCCTTATCGCGCCGAGGACGTGCGGGCGGCGGATTTCCGTTCGCGCGGCGCCGACGCGGTCGTCGTGGGCTCGATGCGCGCGCTGGGCGAAGCGCGCGTCGAAGTGAGATTTGCGCTCGTCGACGTCGTCCGCCAGGTCCAGCTCGCCGGGATGACCTACGTCGTCACGCCGCAGCAGTTCCGCGCGACGGCGCACAAGATCGCCGACATCATCTACGAAAAGCTGACCGGCGACGTGGGCGTGTTCTCGACGCGGATCGCCTACATCACCAAGCAGGGGCCGCGCTACGAGTTGATCGTCGCCGACGCCGACGGCGGCAATCCGCAGGCCGTCGCCGCATCGAACGAGCCGCTGCTCTCGCCGGCGTGGTCGCCCGACGGCACGCGGCTCGCGTACGTCTCGCTCGAAAACCGCAAGCCCGTGATCTACGTGCAGTCGCTCGCGAGCGGCGCGCGGCAGGTGCTCGCGAATTTCCGCGGCAGCAACAGCGCGCCGGCATGGTCGCCGGACGGGCGCCGGCTCGTCGTGACGCTCACCAAGGACGGCGGTTCGCAGCTCTATTTCATCAACGCCGACGGCGGCGGTTTGACGAGGCTTCTGAGTTCGCCCGGGATCGATACCGAGGCGTCGTTCACCCCTGATGGCAAGTCGATCCTGTTCGCGTCGGATCGCGGCGGCACACCGCAGGTCTATCGCCTCAATCTCGCGACCAATGCCATCGAGCGAATGACGTTCGAAGGCAATTACAACGTGTCGCCGCGCGCGACGCCGGACGGCAAGGGCTTCGTGTTCGTGAAGCGCGAAGGCGGCCGCTTCATGCTCGCGATCCAGGATTACGCGACACGGCAGGTGCAGGTGCTGACGGCGGGCCCGCTCGACGAAAGCCCCGGCATCGCGCCGAATTCCAAGATGATCATCTACGCGGCGCAGCAAGGAGGCCATGGTATATTGGCCGGCGTGTCCTCCGACGGGCGCCTCAAGCAACGGCTCGTCTCGCCCGCCGCCGACGTGCGCGAGCCGGCGTGGGGCCCGCTCCCGCGTTGACCGCTGCCGCGAGTCGCCACCGGCCTCCACCGTCATCCACCCGAGGAGACACAAAAATGAGCAAATGGATCATCGCGGCGTTCGCCATCGTGGTGCTCGCCGGCTGCGCCAAGGACACGCAGAGTCCCGCTCCGGTCGAAGAAAAAGGCGGTGCGGTGACCGCCGAACCGGGCGCGACGACCTCCGGCGCAACGGGAACGGGCGTGACCGGAACCGCCGGCACCATCGCCCCGCACAAGGATCCGAGCAACATTCTCTCGAAGCAGCGCAGCGTCTATTTCGACTTCGACGAGTATGCGATCAAGGACCAGTACCGGCCGATGATCGAGGCGCACGCCAAGTATCTGCAGGCGAACCGCTCGCTCAAGATCACGTTGCAGGGAAACACCGACGAGCGTGGCACGCGCGAATACAACATCGCGCTGGGTCAGCGCCGCGCCGACGCGGTGAAGAAGCTGATGGTGCTGCTGGGCGCGACCGAGGTCCAGATCGAGACGGTGAGCTTCGGCAAGGAAAAGCCGCGGCGCGATGGGCACGACGAGACGGCGTGGGCCGAAAACCGCCGCGTCGACATCGTGTACGTTGGCGAATAACAGCGCCCGGATGGGCATCGTGCGGTTCCGGCGCGTGACGATGGCGGTGGCGATGCTTGCCGCCGTCGCGCTTCCCGCGCGCGGGGCGCTGTTCGACGATGACGAGGCGCGCAAGCGCATCGAAGCGACGAACCAGCGGCTCGCCCAGATCCAGGACCGCGTCGCGGCGCTCGAGACGCAGTTGAAGAGTCAGGGCCTGGTCGAGCTCTTCAGCCAGGTCGAGCAGCTCAAGTCCGACCTCGCGCGGCTGCGCGGGCAAATCGAGGTCCTGACTTACGAGCAGGATCAGCAGCAAAAGCGGCAGCGCGACCTGTACGTCGACCTCGATTCCCGGCTGCGCAAGCTCGAAGGCGGCCCTGGGGGAGCGGCTGGCCCCGGTCCGGAGGCGGGGCCGGCGAGCGCACCGGCTGCGGCAGCCGCCATCGGGCCCGCCGGAGCGGCAAGTGCTGCGCCGGTTAATCCGGCTGCGGCAAACTTGCCGGCCGTCGGGCCGCCTCCGGCGGCGGCCGAGCAGCGTGCGTACGATACCGCGCTTGATCAGTTCAAGGCCGGCCGTTACGGGCCGGCGATCGCGAGCTTCGGCGCGTTCGTGAAGACCTACCCGAGGAGCACGCTCGCGCCTTCGGCGCAGTACTGGATCGGCAACGCGCAGTTCGCGCAGCGCGATTTCAAGGGCGCGATCGCGTCGCAGCGGCAGCTGATTGCGATGTACCCCGACAGCGCGAAGGTGCCCGACGCGCTGCTCAACGTCGCCACTGCGCAATTCGAGCTCGGCGACGCCGCCGGATCGCGCAAGACGCTCGACGAGCTGATCCGGAAATACCCGCAGTCCGATGCTGCCGCGAAAGCGAAGGCTCGGCTCGGCGTCCGCTGACCGGCGGATGCGAGAGGCGCCGCCGGCGCGCTCCGGCGCCGACTTCGCCGCACCGCTCGTCGCGTGGCAGGCGGTGCACGGCCGCCACGATCTGCCGTGGCAGCGCTCGCGGGATCCGTACCGGATCTGGCTCTCCGAGATCATGCTGCAGCAGACGCAGGTCGCGACGGTGATCCCGTTCTACGAGCGCTTCGTCGCGAGCTTTCCGGACGTGCGTGCGCTCGCCGCGGCCGCGGAAGACCGCGTGCTCGAGCACTGGAGCGGCCTCGGCTACTACCGCCGCGCGCATCATCTGCACGCTGCCGCGAAAGCGGTCGTCGACAAGCACGGCGGCGAATTTCCGCGCGACGCCGGGACGATCGCGACGCTTCCCGGCATCGGCCGCTCGACCGCGGCGGCGATCGCCGCGTTCGCCTTCGGCGCGCGCGCGGCGATTCTCGACGGCAACGTCAAACGCGTGCTCGCGCGTCATCGCGGCGTCGACGGCTTTCCCGGCGCGCCGCCGGTGGAGCATGCGCTGTGGCAAATCGCCGAGTCGCTGCTGCCGGCGCGCGACGTCGAGACCTACACGCAGGCGCTGATGGATCTCGGCGCGACGGTCTGCACGCGGCGTGCGCCCCGCTGCGGCGAGTGTCCCGTTGCCGCCGATTGCGTCGCGCGGCGCGAGCGGCGCGTCGCGGAACTGCCGACACCGCGGCCGAAACGCGCGCTGCCGCAGCGCGCGGTCCGCGTGCTGGTGATCGAGCGCGCCGGCGCGATCCTGTTCGAGAAGCGACCGGCGACCGGGATCTGGGGCGGCCTGTGGAGCCTTCCCGAGCTCGACGTCGACGCCGACGTCTCGGCGCATTGCCGCACGCGCTTTGCGGCCGACGTTGCCGCAGGCGTGGAGCTGACGCCGATCGACCACGTTTTCACGCATTTTCGGCTGACGATTCGGCCGCAACGCGTCGCCGTGCGCGCGTGGCCGCCGCGCGCCGAAGCGCCGGGGCTCCTGTGGCTCACGCGCGCGGATGCGAGCGCCGCGGCGCTGCCGGCGCCGATCCGCACGCTCATTCGATCGCTGGCGTAGCGTGCTGCGCGGTCCAGGTCTTGTCGTCCCCGCGACGGCAGGAACCCTGCGTCTTGCAGGTCGTCACGAACGACAGTGGATTCCCGCGTGCGCGGGAATGACGGGCCGTGCGCTTAGCGCGGCGGCGGATGCCAATCGCGCAGGTCGGGCGGCAGCAGCCGCTCGTGATCGGAATACGCGGTGCGAAACGCGGCCAGCTCCTTCGCGGCATCATCGGGCTTGCCATCATCACGCAGCTTGCGGATCAGCGTGATCCAGTCCGCAACCGGCAGCGGCGGATGCTTCGCGCCGAGCTCCGATTGCGCATCGACGCTTTGCGCGATCGAAGACTTCGCGAGCTGCGCTTCTCTCGTCGCCCCGCGCGCCGAGGCCGCGCGTTCCGGGGTACTCGACGGTTCTAAAGCGGAACGCGGCGCCGTGGATGCAACGGTCCCGGCTGCGGTTGCCGGCGCCGTCGTGAGACTGTCCTGCGCGACGGCGCCGCCCAGCGTCTTCGCCCGTGGCGCAGGAAGCGGCGCGGCCGGCGCGGGCGCGCCCGCCTGCGTTTGTCCCTGCTGCGCGGGTGCTGGCGCTTCCACGAGTCTTCCCGACAGTGCACCGGCGCTGCCGCCTTCGCTTTCGGTCTTCGACGGTGTCGGTGCGGAGGACGCCGTCTCCTTCGCACCGCGCTTTGCAGCGTCCGCGGGGAACGGCTCGGCGGCAGGGGCCGGCGCCGCTGCATTGGCGGCTGCTTGCCGGGTCTTTTGCTCAGCCGCGCTCGACGGTTTCTCGGCCGGCGGGCTCGATGCGGGCGGCGGTGCGGCCGCGAATGTCGGCGTACCGGGCACCCGCGCGCTCGGCGCGACCGGTGACGCCGCGTCCTTTCTCTGCATCGAAGCGGCCGGCGGGGAAGGCGTCGCCGACGATTGTGTGCGCGGGGCGGCTGGCGCCGACGGTTGGGGGTGCCGCACCGCGCTTTCGTCGGTCGCTTGTTTGAAGACTTTCGCGGCGTCTGCCGGCGGCAGTTCCTCGCGCGCGGCTTCTGCCTTGCGCCGGGCCTGTTCGGGCACGATGGGGATGTCGGAGACGACACCCTTGTCGGCTGTCGGCGCGCCGACGTGCTCGGGTGTCGCGAGCTGCAGGAGTCCGATCGCCACGGCGCCGATCGTCGCCGCGGCGGCGAGCGGCCACCACCAGCGCTGCGGACGCAGTGCGCTCGGCACGTGCGCGGCGGGAACGCCGACGGGCCGCGGACCCGCGTGCGCCCCGCGTCGCGCCGCGGCGCGAATCGCATCGTCGAGCGCCGCGGGCGGCTCGTCGCGCGACAGTGCGCGCCACGTCGCGTCGAAGCGCGGGTCGCGCAGATCGCTCGCGTCGTCGGGCCTTCGCGTCGTCACTGCAGGTCTCCCAGCGTCTCGCGGAGCTTCACGAGCGCATAGCGGATCCGGCTCTTCACGGTTTCGACGCCGGCGCCGGTGAGCGCGGCGATTTCGGCCAACTCGAGGCCGCCCTCCTGATGCAGCAGGAACGCTTCGCGCTGCGCGGGCGGCAGCGCCGCGAGCGCGGCAGCGAGTCGCGCGCCGATCTCGCGCGCGCCGACGCGAACTTCGGGCTCGTCGTTGCGTGCGCCGGGGATCACAGCGATCGGATCGTCGTCGCAATCGCCATCCGCGGCGGCAGTCACGAGCTCGACATGCCCGTTCGCGCGCCAGTGATCGACGAGCCGGTTGTGCGCGATCCGGTAGAGCCACGTCGTGAACTTCGCCGTCGGCGCATACGTCGCGCGAACCCGGATCACGCTCATCCAGACGTCCTGGAACAGCTCGTCGGCCAGGCCCGCGTTGCCGCAATGACGGACGAGGTAGCGATAGACGCCGCCCTTGTGCCGAGCGTACAGCGTGTCGAACGCGGTGGCGTCGCCCGCGGCATAGGCGAGCATCAGGGCTTCGTCGCCGTCTGCGACGCCATCGGCGAAAGCGAGCGCGGGCATCGCCCGCGAGTATGCGAGGCGCCCGCGCGCGACGCAACCGAGCTCAGGCCCGATATCGTGCCGCCAGGTCAACGCGGCGGCGGATCCGCGACGAACCTCGGCCACGCGGGGAAAGGGTTCGGCGTGCGCGCGATGACCGGCGGCGGCAGGACGCCCATCGCGACCAGGTTTTCGCGCCGATCGTAATGGATCGCGATCGTCTCGTTCGGCGCCGCGCTTTCCCGCTCGAAGCGCACCATCTGCGCGGGCGATTCTTCGCTGCGGCCGTGGCCGGTGCCGAGCTTCGCCAGCGGCGCCGGCACCGGGATCGAGCTCATCGCGTCGGTGGCGGATTGCGCGGCCTCGTTGCGCGACGCCGGTGCTCCCGCGCTCATTGGATCACCTTCGCGCTCCGCGCTCCGATATTCGCCCTTGGGGCGGCCCGGCGGGCTCATGCGGCTGTCCTCGGTGAGCGTTCCGGCGGCGCCGGCGTCCTGGCGTTCCATCGGCGCCTCGCGGCGCGCCTCGCTCGCGATTCTGCCGGCACGATCCTTCCACGCGATCGGCTGCGGCCGCTCGCGGAATACGGCGACGCCGATGACGCCGACGTTTTCCGGGCGGCCGGTGCGCGTCGCGTACGCGTCGGGCAGCTCGGTGAAATAGAACGCCGCGGTGCGCGCGAGGCTCTTGCGCCAGCCCTGGATGTCGGCGCACTCGTAGGCGTTCAACACGTAGCCCGACTGCGCCGGCGATGCGGTCTCGCCCGAGATCGCGTTGACGCCGTCCACGCTCATGACCGCGAGGACACGGCTGGCGCTCGAGTTGCAAAAGCGGATCGAGTATTCCTGGCCGGGCGTGCCGACGACCCAGTTGCGCCCTCCGGAGGCATAGACGGGAAGCACTTGGCCGTCCCCGCGGGTGACGATGTCGAGATTGCCGAGGCGACCTACTGCCGCTGCGGAGCCGGCGCCGAACGCCATCGCGATGGCGGCGCTGACCGCTATAAATGTAAGCGCACACTCTCTTGTTGCCGAGCGCAAAACGGATCTCTGCGCAGAATTGTTGCCGCCCTTCGCACCCATGTCGCCCTCCTCCAATGGTCCATCGGCGCGGCGATCGCTGCTCGATGGCTGGCTTTGTTAACGGCGGAACGGGCCCAAACGGTCTAAGACTCCGCTGCGCTGGATCAAGCCCGCCGACTCCCTATCGGGGCTACCCTTTCCGGCGGATGGGGTGCGTCAGGTCCGCGTGCAATAATTTTCGGATGCCCGACATGGAACAGCTCCCGGCCCTTGTTACCGCGCTTGCGTTTGCCCTCGCCGTCGTCTTCGGCGCGGTCGCGCAGCGCGTCAACTTCTGCACGATGGGCGCGATTTCGGACGCCGCCAATTTCGGCGACTGGCGCCGGATGCGGATGTGGGTGCTCGCCATCGCCGTCGCGATCGCCGGCGCCGCGGCGCTGCAGGCGTTCGGTCAGATCGACCTCGGCAAGTCGCTGTACACGGGCGCCAAGATCGCATGGCTGTCGATGATCGTCGGCGGCTTCCTGTTCGGTTTCGGGATGACGCTCGCCTCGGGCTGCGGCAGCAAGACGCTGATCCGCATCGGCGGCGGCAATCTCAAATCGCTGATCGTGCTGGTCTTCCTCGGCATCTCCGCCTACATGACGCTCAAAGGCGTGTTCGCCGTGTGGCGCACCGTCGCGCTCGACGGCGTGCGCATCGACACCGGCGCGCCCGCTTCCGACCTGCCGTCCGTGCTTGCGGCGTGGGGCCTGCCTGCGGCGATGAAGACGTGGCTCCCCTACGCGGTGGCGGCGGCGATCGCGGCGTGGGTGTTCGCGAACCGCGAGTTCCGCGCGACGCGTGAGATGATCGTCGGCGGCCTCATCATCGGCGCAGTCATCGTCGGCGGCTGGTATGTGTCGGGCCACATCGGCTTTCTCGCCGAGGATCCGAAAACGCTCGAGGAAAGATTCGTCGCCACCAATTCCGGACGGATGGAATCGTTCAGCTTCGTCGCGCCGGTCGCGTACCTGCTCGAGCTGCTCGTCTACTGGACCGATCAGTCGCGCGTGCTGACCTTCGGCATCGCCGCGGTGCTGGGGACGATCGTCGGCTCGGCGGCGATGGCGCTCGCGATGAAGACGTTCCGCTGGGAAGGCTTCGCGACGACCGAGGATCTCGTCAATCACGTCGCCGGCGGGATCCTGATGGGCTTCGGCGGCGTCACCGCGCTCGGGTGCACGATCGGTCAGGGGCTCTCGGGCGTCTCGACGCTGGCGCTGGGCTCGTTTCTTGCATTCTTTTCGATCATCGCGGGCTGCGTTGCCGCGCTGAAGTACCAGATGTGGCGATTGGAACGGGCGGATGCCTCCGACCGCAGTCTGGCGGCCCGAGGGTCAACGGAGGCCCGTCAAGGGACGTTATGACACTCTCTGTTCACGCTATGTACACGACCTCATGATCGTATTCGACCTCGCATGCACGCACGGTCACCGTTTCGAGGGCTGGTTCGCCTCGGCGGACGACTTCGCGCGACAGGCGGACGGCGCGCTCGTGCGCTGTCCCGTCTGCGACGACGCGGACGTCGTGCGTGTGCCGTCGGCGAAGGTTCGCATCGGACGCGGCGGTTCCCGCGTGGACGCTTCGTCCCCGACGTCGACGCCGGCGACGGGCGTAGCAACCGAAGCCGTTGCCGGAATTCCCGCGGACGTGTTGGCCAGGGTGCGCGACGTGATCCGCAATACCGAAAACGTCGGCCGTCGCTTTCCGGAGGAAGCGCGCAAGATTCACTACGAGGAAGCGCCGGCGCGGCCGATTCGCGGGCAGGCCTCGAAGGAAGAATCCGAAGCGCTGACTGAGGAGGGCATCGACTTCTCGCCTCTGCCCGATTTCCTGACGCGCGACGTGCACTGAGCGCGAAGCTTCACCGCATTCGGGGACGACGCGTCCGCAGCCCATCGCCGGACGCCGCCACGGTCCGCTCGTTCGAGGGCTGCTTCGGTTGAGGCGAACGCCCGTCGTCGGCTATAATTCGCCGTTTTTCGGCGGGCCGTTAGCTCAGCTTGGTAGAGCAGCGGACTTTTAATCCGTTGGTCGCTGGTTCGAATCCAGCACGGCCTACCAGGTCCTGCTCCAACTTTGACGCGCTGCCCGCGCACTGGATCGCAACTCCCGCATCGGGTCGTTAGCTCAGCTGGTAGAGCAGCGGACTCTTAATCCGTTGGTCGCAGGTTCGATCCCTGCACGGCCTACCAAACGAAGCCCCGCGCGCAATCGCGGGGCTTCGTCCTTTCCGGTTTGGCGCGATCTTTTCATCTCGCTGTGAAATGCGGCAAAATGATCGCAGGTCGGGCCGTTAGCTCAGCTGGTAGAGCAGCGGACTCTTAATCCGTTGGTCGTAGGTTCGATCCCTACACGGCCTACCAATCTCCCTCAGGGTCTTCGGCTTCGCGGCGGCCTCGTGCGACTACGCCTGCCGCCGGGAGAACGAGCGTCCTGCTAGACTCGCGGCGCCTTTGGTCCCCGACCGCGACGATGCCGCTCCCGCCCGCCAAGCCCGTCGCGCCGCCGTTTCCTCCGCTGTGGTTCGTGCTCGTCCTGCCGGCGATCGCCGCGTTCATGCTGTACGTTCCGACGCTCTCGGCCGGGTTCCTGAGCGACGACTACAGCCAGCTCCACGCGTTCGACGGCTGCGACGGCGTGCCCGCGGTCGGTGCGTGCATCGCGCGCCTGTTCGTCTCCGGCATGTCGGCGCCGAGCTACCAGTACCGGCCGCTTGTGATGGCGTCGTTCGCGGTGAACGCGATGCTCGGAGCCGATCCGTATCTCTGGCATCTCGTGAACGTCGCGTTGCATGCGGCCAATGCTGCGCTCACTGCGCTACTCGCGTCGCAGCTCGTCGGCAGTCGCACGAACCACGCGCGCTACGCGGCGCTGGCCGCCGGATGGCTGTTCGCCTGGTTCGCGCCGGGGGTCGAAGCGGTGGCGTGGGTCGCGGCGCGCTTTGACGACATGGCGCTCCTCTTCATGCTGATTGCCGCGTGCGCCTTCGTCGCGAGCCGCCGCTGGAACGACGGGTTCGCCATCGCGAGTCTCGCGGCAACGGCCCTCGCGTTCATGAGCAAGGAGGCGGCGGCGATCGGCGTCGTGCTGATCGCCGCACTCGCATGGTGGAAGCAGCCGTACAGCGCTTCGCTGACGCGCAATGCGGTGCGCGCGGCGATCGCCACCGCGCCGTTTCTCGTCGTCGCCGCCGCGTATTTCGTGTTTCGCGCGGTGCTCTTCGGCGACGCCTTTCGTGTGTATCCCGGTGTTTCGCCGCTGCGCGCGCTAGCGACCGGCGAGTGGCTCGCTGCGCTTCCAGGCATCGTTCCGTGGTCGGACAGAGCGTTGCCGGGGACCGAAGCGCGCATCGCGTTTGCACTCTCGGGACTCGCGCTCGCCGGTTGCGCGATCGTCGCGGCCTCTCGCGAGCGCGCCGCGGCGCGCGCATTCTGCGTTGTCGCGACCACCGTGGCGGTCAGTTTCGCGCTGGTGCTGGCGCAACTGCGCTGGCCGCCGAACGGAGAAGGCGGACGCGTGCTCTATGCAATCGGCGCGGTTGCGGTGCTGGGGCTGGCGTTGCCGCTGGCGACTGCCGGGCCACGCTTGCGCGCGCTCGCGTGGCTGTGCGCGACCGTCCTGCTCGCAAGCGAATACGTCCTCGCGCACGAGGGTGTCGAGCGGTGGGTGCAGGCGGGGCGCGATGCGCGCGCGCTCGCGGCGTCGTTGGCCGGGACCGCTGCGTCAACTGCCGCGGACGGCTACGCGTTCGTCGTGATCCCCGACCATGTCGGCGCGATTCCGTTCGGGCGCAACGCGCAGGGCGGGTTCATCCTTCCTCCGGTGCAGGCACAGCCGCTGTCGTCGCGGCTGATCGTGCAGACGCCCGATGGGCTCGCGCAATGGCCGGACCTGTTCGAGCGCGACATCGTCGGTCGTCTGCGGCGCGAGCCGCTCGCAAGCGTCGTCGCCAATCTGCGGACGCCGAAAGTGTCGCCGCCCTACGCACTGCCCGACCGCTACTTCTGCTGGAGTCCGGTCGCGCGCGCGCTGGTGCGTCTCCCGGCGATCCACGAGAACGGTCTTGCGAGCTGGGCGGCGGAGTGGGCACGCGCGCTTGATGCCGCGGGCTGCATTCCGTGAGAAGACCTTAGTCCCGAGCGACGAGCCAGTCGCGGAGCTGCAGGCCGTAGACGTTGATCGCGAGGCCGGCGAACACCAGCAGCGCGCCGGCGGCCTGCAGCGGCGCGAGGCTCTCGCCGAGGAACAGTGCGCCGCTTGCGAGCCCCGACACCGGGATCAGCAGCGCGAACGGAGAAATCAGCGCCGTCGGGTAGCGGTGCAGGAGTGCGTTCCACGAACCAAAGCCGAAGAGCGTCGCGCCATAGGCCATGATCGCGACGCAGCCCCATGCGGTAGGGCTCATCGCGCCGACCATCTGCACGACGCTGGCGCCGCCCTCCGTCGCGTACGACAGCGCGGCCAGCGGCAACGGTGGGATCAGGCTCGACCACACGACGAGCGCGAACATGTCGGGCGCGTGCGTCCCGGCGCCGCGCTTCGCGATGATGTTGCCGCACGCCCACGCGAACGCGGCGGCGATCACCAGCATGAAGCCGATGAACGTTCCCCCGAGGCCGGCGCCGAGCTTGTGCGCGGCGAGCAGAACGATGCCGGCCGTCGCGATCATCGCGCCGACAAGGTGGTGACGCTGCAGCCGGTCGCCCTCGAGCGCGACGGCGAGTCCGATCGTGAAAAACACCTGAAGCTGGATCACGAGCGACGAGAGTCCCGCCGGCATTCCGAGCTTCATTCCCAGGAACAGCAGGCCGAACTGGAACACGCCGATCGCGAATCCGTAGCCGATCACGTAGCGCCACGGGATCGCCGGACGACGGATGAAGAACACGAGCGGGATGGCGGCCGCCAGGAAGCGCAGCGCAGCGAGCGCGAACGGCGGCACTTCGGCGAGCGCAACCTTGATGGGCACGAACATGTAGCCCCACACCGCGACGACCGCGAGCGTGAGCAGGAGGTCGCGCGGAGCGAGATGGGCCTTCACGTTGGGCGCCACTGAACGCCGATAATACCGTGCCGCATGCGAACGCTGGCGCGCATCGCCGCTCCCGTCACAGACTTGGCGGGTTGACTGCGCCCGCACCCGCGCCTACTTGGCCTTTTTCGCGAAATCCCCGGCGTAGACGAATGCGAACGCGTCGGGTTTCACATACTTGCGCAACGCCGCGGTCACGTCTGCCGCGGTCAGCGCCGCAATCGCGGCATCGACTTTGGCCGCGAACGCGAACGTGCGGTCGCGATACGCCTGCTGCACGAGCGCAGCGGCGAGGCTCGCATCCTGCGTGCGCTGCAGTTGGCGGCGCTTGAGGAGGCTGTTCTTCGCCACGTCGACTTCCGCGGCGGTGAATCCGTTCTTGACGGCGCCGGACACCTCTTCCGCCACCGCTTGCGCGAGCCGCTCGCGGTTTTCGGGCGCGAAGATCGCCTCGATCATCAGCGGCGTGTTCGGCTCGAAGCTCGACGGCTGGATCCAGGCGTAGACGCCGTAGCTCAAACCCTCCTTTTCCCGAATGCGCTTCCACAGCCGCGAGCTGCCGCTGTCGCCGAGGACGTAGCTCGCGATCGCCATCGCCGGATAGTCGGCGGACTCGTCGTTCATCGACAGCGCGAGCTCGCCGAAGAGCGCCGCATTCGCCTTGTCTGCCGTCTCGAGCATGACGGTCTTCGCCGGCTTGGCGACGAGCGGTTCGGGCACGCGCACGAACGGCGCCGGGCTCTTCCACGAACCGAACAGCGTATCGAGTTGACCTTTGACCGCGCCGGGATCGAAATCGCCGACGATCGCGAGCTCGGCATGCGCGCCGCCCGTGAACCGTTCGTAGAAGCCCTTCACGTCGTCGACGCTCGTCGCGCCGATCGTCGCGATCTCTTCGTCCAGCGTCGGCTCGTAGCGGACGTCGCCCACCGGGTAGGGATTGCCGAGCCGTTCCAACGCGCGCTCGCCGACGCTTTCCGGATCCGCGCGCTTTTCCTCCAGCGCGGTGATGGCCTCGCGCTTCAGCGTGTCGAATTCCGCCGCCGGAAACGACGGTTCGCGCACGACTTCGGCCAGGAGCGCGAGCGTCCCGGCGAGCTTCGGCTTGACCGTCTCACCGCTCGCGGTGGCGCTCGTCTCGTGGCCCTCGACGGACAGCTTCGCGCGCAATTGATCGAGCGCGTCCTCGATCTCCTGGCGGCTGTGTTTCAGTGTGCCGCGCTGAAGCATCGACGCCATCAGCTCGCCGCGCGGCATCGTGCCGAACAGCGATTTCTCGTCGCCCTGATGGAGCTGCAATCGAAACTTGACCGTCTCGCCGCGCGTCTTTTTCGGCAGCAGCACGACCTTCATCCCGTTCGCGAGCACAAAGCGCTGCGCCCGCGCATCGAGGTTCGCCGGCGTGGCATCGAACGCCTCGCCGGCGGCAGCAGCCGGGTCGCCCTTGTAATTGTTGACCAGCGCGGCAATATCGACGGTGGGCGGGACCGGCGAGCGGTCCGGCTTCGCGCCCGGTATGAAGAGCCCGATCGTGCGGTTCGCGGGCTTGAGATACGCTTCGGCGACGCGCTCGACGTCGGCCGCGCTCACCGTGCGCCAGCGATCGCGCTGCAGGAAGAAGAGCCGCCAGTCGCCGGCGGCGATCGACTCCGAAAGACGCACGCCGAGCCGCGTCGGATCGGCGAGCGTCTCGTCGAAATTGCGCAGCGCTTTGGCGCGGACGCGATCGACCTCGGCCGCGGTGATCGGGTTCGTCCTTACGCCCTCGAGCGTCGCGGTCATCGTGTCCTTGGCCACCTCGAGCGAATCGGTCATCGGCACCTGCGCGAAGAACGCGACAAAGCCGGGATCGCGCAACTGCGCCGCCCAGTTCTGCACGGCCGAGGCCTTTTTCGTTTCGACCAGCGCCTTGTACAGCCGTCCGGCGGGCTCGACCGTCATCACGTCGGCGAGCGCGTCGATCGCGACAAAATCGGGATGCGCGCCGGGCACGGTGTGATACTCGACGCCGATCAGCTGCGCGTCGCCGACGCGGCGCACGGTGACCATCCGTTCGCCGTCCTGCACCGGTTCCTCGGTGTAGAACCGCGGGAGCGTGCGCGCAGGCCTGGGAATCGCGCCGAAGTATTTTGCGATCCAGCCGAGCGTCTGGTCGGGGTCGAACTTGCCGGCGACGACCAGCACCGCATTGTCGGGCTGGTAGTACAAGTGATAGAACGCCTGCAGCCGGCGGATGTCCACACCCTCGACGTCGGAGCGCGCGCCGATCGTCTCCTTGCCGTAGCTGTGCCAGTCGTAGGACGCGCCGATCATCCGCTGGATCATGATCCGCCACGGGTCGTTCTCGCCGCGCTCCATTTCGTTGCGCACGACCGTCATTTCGGTGTCGAGGTCCTTCTTCGCGATCGCCGAATGCGCCATGCGCTCCGCCTCCATCTGCAGCGCCCATTCGAGGTCGGCATCGGAGGCGTTGAACGTCTCGTGATAGTTGGTGCGGTCGTACCAGGTCGAGCCGTTGAATTGCATCCCGCGCTTGTTCATCTGGTCCCAGAAGTTGCCGGAGGTCGGCGTCCCCTTGAACGTCATGTGCTCGAGCAGATGCGCCATCCCGGTTTCGCCGTAGTTTTCCTGCCGCGACCCCACGAGGTAGGTGACGTTGACCGTCGTCTTTGCGACGCCTGCGTCCGGGAAGAGCAGGACCTTGAGGCCGTTGCCGAGCGTGTATTCGGTGATGCCTTCGACGGACGCGCCCCGCGTGACGCCGGGCGGCAGCGCGGCGGCGGCGTTCACGGCGAGGGCGGCGACGAGGGGAGGGACAGAAACGCGGGCGAAACGGGTGGCGGGATGCATGAGTCGGTTGATGGTCGGAGCGTTGGCGGGGGCGCAGTATAGCGGGCGTCTCGAAGCCCTGATCGACAGCGGGTACCGCGCAGGGTTCACGGGAGTGCGACGAAACACCGCCGGCACCGACGGACGGCGCGGCGCGCCGACGACCACAGGCGGGACAGCGCTCGCCGCGCCATGACCGCCGGTGGCCAAGTTGACGTTTACGTAAACGTCATGTAACATAGTCGGCCGCCCTCCGGAAACGGTGGCGGGAGTAAGCTTTGCGTCCCCGGGACGGTGACGATGTTCCCGCCTGCGCCGCACGCACCGGGGCACAGGTTCGCGACCAGGAGCGTTTCCGATGAACGACACGAGCCGCCCGCCGCTCATCTACAAGCCGCTGCACAAGGTCCGCTTCGTCACGGCGGCGTCGCTGTTCGACGGCCACGATGCGTCGATCAACATCATGCGACGGATCCTGCAGGCGACCGGCTGCGAGGTGATCCACCTCGGGCACAACCGGTCGGTCGAGGAAATCGTCACCGCCGCACTGCAGGAAGACGCGCACGGCATCGCGGTGTCGTCCTACCAGGGCGGCCACGTCGAGTTCTTCAAGTACATGCTTGACCTGCTGCGCGAGCGCGGCGGCGCCGAGATCAAGGTGTTCGGCGGCGGCGGCGGGGTCATCATTCCGTCCGAGATCGCGGAGCTCCACGACGTACGGCGTCACGCGCATTTTTTCGCCGGAAGACGGGCAGCGGCTGGGTCTGCAGGGGATGATCAACGAAGTCATCGCCCCATGCGACGTCGATCTCGCCAAGGACATGCCGCGCGACGTCGGCGCGCTCAAGGCGGGCGACCCTCATTTGCGCACTCGTGCGCTCGCGCGCTTCATTACGGCGCTCGAGGCCGGAACCGTCCCGGCGAAGGTGCACGACGAGCTGCGGCGCGCGGCAACAGCATCGAAGGCGCCGGTGCTCGGTATCACCGGCACGGGCGGCGCGGGCAAGTCGTCGCTTACCGATGAGCTGATCCGTCGCTTCCGGCTCGATCACGGCGACCGGCTCCCGCTCGCGATCATTTCGATCGATCCGTCGCGGCGCAAATCCGGCGGCGCGCTGCTCGGCGACCGCATCCGGATGAACGCGATCCAGCACCCCAACATCTACATGCGCTCGATGGCGACGCGGGAAGCGGGCACCGAGGTCAGCAAGGCGCTGCCCGACGCGATCGCGGCGTGCAAGGCCGCCGGTTTCGAGCTGATCGTCGTCGAGACGTCCGGCATTGGCCAGGGCGACGCGGCGATCGCTCCGCTCTCCGATGTCTCGCTCTACGTGATGACGCCGGAGTTCGGCGCGGCCTCGCAGCTCGAAAAGATCGACATGCTCGACTTCGCCGATTTCGTGGCGATCAACAAGTACGACCGCAAGGGTGCCGCCGATGCGCTGCGTGACGTGCGCAAGCAGTATCAGCGCAATCACGAGCTGTTTTCGACCGCCCCCGAAGCGATGCCGGTGTACGGGACCATCGCGGCGCGCTTCAACGACGACGGCGTCACTGCGCTGTACCAGGCGCTTCTTGCGCGCCTCGTGGAGCAGGGATTGAAGCTCGGTCCCGGCAAGCTGCCCGCGGTCGCCACCAAGAGCTCGACCGGCCAGAACGTCATCGTTGCGCCGTCACGCGTGCGCTATCTCGCCGAGATCGCCGAGACGGTGCGTGGCTATCACGCATGGGCGAAGGCGCAGGCGAAGATCGCGCGCGAGCGGCAGCAGCTGCGCGCGGCGCAGGCGATGCTCGCATCAGGAACGTCGTCACCGCGTACGCGGGGACCCAGTGACGTTGCTGCCGCCGAGAAGACACGGGATTCCGGCGTCCGCGGTAATGACGTCACTTCGGAGCTCGACGTGCTCATCGCCGAGCGTGACGCGAAGCTCGATCCGCGCGCCCGGAAGCTCCTCGACATGTGGCCGAAGACGAAGGCCGCGTACACCGGCTACGAGTACGTCGTCAAGATCCGCGGCAAGGAAATCCGCTCGGCGCTGACCACGGTTTCACTGTCCGGCACGCACGTGCCGAAGGTCGCGCTGCCCAGGTTCGAAGACGACGGCGAGATCCTGCGCTGGCAACTCGAGGAAAACGTCCCCGGAAGCTTCCCGTTCACCGCCGGCGTATTCGCGTTCAAGCGCGAGAACGAGGATCCGACGCGGATGTTCGCCGGCGAGGGCGACGCGTTTCGCACCAACAAGCGCTTCCACATGCTGGCCGACGGCATGCCGGCCAAGCGCCTGTCGACGGCGTTCGACTCGGTGACGCTGTACGGCAACGATCCGGATCTCCGCCCCGACATCTACGGCAAAGTCGGCAATTCCGGAGTATCGATCGCCACGCTCGACGACATGAAGGTGCTCTATTCGGGCTTCGACCTCACTGCGCCGAACAACTCGGTGTCGATGACGATCAACGGCCCGGCGCCGACGATCCTCGCGATGTTCATGAATACCGCGATCGACCAGCAGATGGACAGGTTCCGCGCCGACAACAACCGCGATCCGACCGACGACGAGGCGGAAAAGATCAAGGCGTGGACGCTCTCTACGGTGCGCGGCACCGTGCAGGCCGACATCCTGAAGGAAGACCAGGGCCAGAACACCTGCATCTTCTCCACCGAGTTCAGCCTCAAGGTAATGGGCGACATCCAGCAGTATTTCGTCCAGCACGACATCAAGAACTTCTACTCGGTGTCGATTTCCGGCTACCACATCGCCGAAGCCGGCGCGAATCCGATCAGCCAGCTCGCGTTCACGCTGTCGAACGGCTTCACGTTCGTCGAGGCGTATCTCGCGCGCGGCATGCACATCGACGACTTCGCGCCGAACCTGTCGTTCTTCTTCAGCTACGGGATGGATCCCGAGTACGCGGTGATCGGCCGCGTCGCGCGACGGATCTGGGCGGTCGCGATGCGCGAGCGCTACGGCGCCAACGAGCGCTCGCAGAAGCTCAAGTTCCACTCGCAGACGAGCGGACGGAGCCTCCACGCGCAGGAGATCGCGTTCAACGACATCCGCACCACGCTGCAGGCGCTGATCTCGACCTACGACAACACCAACAGCCTGCACACCAACGCCTACGACGAGGCGATCACCACGCCGACCGAGGATTCCGTGCGTCGCGCGATGGCGATCCAGCTCATCATCAACCGCGAATGGGGGCTCGGCAAGAACGAGAACCCGAACCAGGGCAGCTTCATCGTCGAGGAGCTGACCGATCTGGTCGAGGAAGCCGTGCTGAAGGAGTTCGAGGCGATCTCGGAACGCGGCGGCGTGCTGGGGGCGATGGAGACCGGCTATCAGCGCGGCAAGATCCAGGAGGAGTCGCTCTATTACGAGCACAAGAAGCACGACGGCAGCTATCCGATCGTCGGCGTCAACACGTTCAGGAACCCGCACGGCGATCAAACACCGAAGACGATTGAGCTGGCACGCTCGACCGACGAGGAGAAGCGCTCGCAACTCACACGGCTCGCCGAGTTTCACACGTGCCATTCGGAGGCGGCGCCGGCGGCGCTCGAACGGCTGAAACGCGTCGTCATCGATAACGGCAACGTCTTCGCCGAGCTGATGAATACCGTGCGCGTCTGCTCGCTCGGGCAGATCACGAAGGCACTGTTCGACGTGGGCGGAGAATACCGGCGGAGCATGTAGCCCCGATTTGACGCTTCGATCCCGGCCTCGACCGGGCGAGCGAGGGAGGTCCCGTGGTTGATCGTCGGCGGTTCGTCGCGGGCACGATTGCTGCTGTGGCTGCGCTGCGCGGCGTCCGCGCGCAGACGCCTCCTAAGGTCGCCCGGATTGGCTTGCTGGCGTGGGGCGGCCGACCGCCTGAACCCGATCCCATCGGCAAGGCGTTCGTCGATCGCCTTCGCGACGCGGGATACGTTCCCGGCCAGAATCTGGAATTCGAGTTTCGGTTCGCCGAGGGCAGCGCGGAACGTCTGCTGGAAAATGCGGCCGATCTGGTCCGCCACAACGTTGATGTGATCGTGGTCGCCGGGCCAGGACCAATCCGCGCGGCGCATGCGGTGACAAGCACCATCCCGATCGTGATGGTAGCGGGTAGCAGCGACCCGGTGGCGGAGGGCCTTGCACAGAGCCTCGGCCGACCGGGCGGCAACATGACCGGCTTGACCTACGCGGCTACGCCGGAGCGTTTCGGCAAAGAGCTCGAAATGCTGAAGACGGCGGTAGGGCGGCTCTCCCGCGTCGCCGTGCTCTGGGACATGGACTTGGAACTCTACCGGCGCACGTTGGCGAATCCGATCGCCGAGGGTGCGAGGAACTTGAGCATCGAGGTGCCACCACCGGTGCTGGTGGCTACGCCGCAGGAATTGGGCCCGGCGTTCGCGCAAATCAAACGCCAGGGCGCAGAGGGTGTCCTGATCGCCACTGGCGGCGTCCTCTACGCGGCGCGCGATGCCGTCGCTGCCCTGGCCTTGCAGTACCGCTTGCCCACGATCTCTGCCTTCAGGGAGTTCCCGCAAGCGGGAACGCTCATGAGCTATGGACCCGACATCGTCGATCTATTCCGGAAGTCGGCCGACTACGTGGACCGGATTCTTCGCGGCGCGAAAGCCGCCGACCTGCCCATTGAACAGCCGTCCAAGTTCGACTTGGTCGTTAACCTCAAGACCGCCGATGCGCTTGGCCTGACGATCCCGCCGCTGCTGCTGCTGCGTGCGAGCGACGTGATCCGGTGATTGGGGGCGGGGGGCCGGCAACGAGTCCAGAAACGCACATGCGAGAGCAAGCCCGCCAGGCTGCTAGATCTCGAACGTCGCGCCTTCCCGTGCCGGCGTGATGCGATACGCGCGCGGCGCCTCTGCAATGGCTTCGGCCATCAAGCGGTCGAGCTCGGCGTCGGTGCGGCCGGGGTCGTGGTGGAACGGCACCAGGTGCTTCACTTCCGCGAGCGTCGCGAAGTCGAGCGCCTGTTCGAGCGAGCTGTGGCCCCAGCCGACATGATCGAGATACTCGCGCGTGCCGTACTGGCTGTCGTGAATCAGCAGATCGGACTCCGCGGCCAGGCCCCCACCCGATGTCCACTCGCGCGGCAGCGACGGAAACGTGAGCGCGCCGAGCGCGGGTTCGTGGTCAGGCAGGTACGTGAGCACGCGGCCGTGCGCGTCGGCAATGCGGTAGCCCACGGTCGGCCCGGGATGACAGACGAGCGCCGATGACACCCGGAATTCGCCGATATCGACGTCGCTGCACGGAACTTCGTGGAGCGTGATTCCGCACGGCAGCTCGCGCAGACTCACGGGAAACAGCGGCGGTGACAGGTAGCGCATCAGCCGTTCGCGCAGGCTGAGTCCGCTGCTCGCCGGTCCCCAGATGTGGACCTCGAGATCGGCGCGATAGAGCGGCGCAAAGAATCCCAGTCCCTGGATGTGATCCATGTGCAGATGCGTGAGCAGGAGATCGAGACGGCGCACGCTCGTATCGATGGTCGCGCCAAAGCGGCGAATCCCCGTTCCGGCGTCCAGCACGAGCACCGTGCCCGCGCCGCCGTACACGCTGACACAGGACGTGTTGCCACCGTAACGTGCAGTTTCCGGCCCCGGGGTCGCGAGCGAGCCGCGCGTGCCCCACAGCGTGATCCGCACGTCAGATCTCCCAGAAGATGCTCATCGCGCCGAGTAGCGCATCGCGCTCGCCGATGAGCGGGAAGGCGGTGACGCGCAAGTGTCGCCATTCGCCGTCCGAACGGCGGACCCACATCGTCTGCCAGACGGGTTGCCGCGCAGCGAGCACCCGCATCATCGGCCGATCTTCCGGCAGGAGGGGGTTGCGGTTGTCGTCGACGGCGGCGATCCGCGCAGTCCACTCCGCGGCGGGCATTTCGCCGGTTTCGTCGAAGCGCTGATTGAAGATCGATTCGGCCGGCTCGTTGTAGTAGATGAGCGCGCCGTCGGCGTCGACGAGGAGGATCGGCGTGGCGATCGAGCTCGCAAGCTGCCTCGCCAGAATGATCTGAATGGACTTGGAGGTCGACATCGCTCTGCCTCCCGCACCCGACGATACCGACGTGACGAAGCCGCTCAGCATACACCTCGGTCGCGCGTTGTCGATCTTCGCGGCGAAGGCCGGGCCCGGTCCATGTTGCCGGGGCGCGAGGTAATTTGACGGCGCGACCGGGCTACGACAGGATGGCGGCCCGGCTTTGCTCGAGCGACATGCAAACGACTCCCCACGGTTGGAAGATTTTCGACGCGCGGACGCCGATTCTGACGTACGAGTATTCGTTCGGGCCGGGCACCGCGAACGCGCTCGCGGTCGGCGGCAAGGAGGGGCTCGTCGTGGTGAGCCCCCCGTGTCGTGTCGCTGCGGGAGTCCTCGATGACCTCGCACAGTTCGGCGCGGTTCGCGCACTCGTCGCCTCGAACGCGTTCCACTATCTTGGCCTGCCGGTCTGGAAGGCGCGCTTTAACGACGCCGCGATCTTCGCGCCCGCGCAGTCGATCGCGCGCGTGGAGAAGCATTCGAAGCTTCCGGGGATCCGGCCGCTCGCCGACGCCGCGTCGATCTGCGGCCCGCAGCTCGAGCTCATCGACATGCCGCACTACAAGACCGGCGAAGTCCTCGTCCGGATCACGATGGAGCGCGGCATTGTCTGGTACGTGACCGACGTCATCCTGAATTGGCCGGTACTTCCGAAGAACCCCATCGCGAAACTCATGTTCGGGTTGAGCCGCAGCGGACCCGGGCTCAAGTTCAACAACATCGCGCCGCTGTTCATGGTGGCCGACAAGGCGGCGCTTCGCCGCTGGCTCGCGGACGAATTCCGGAAAGCGCCGCCCGCCTTTCTCATTGCGACCCACGGCGACATCGTCGACTTCGCGACGACGCCGGAAGCGAAACATTCGTTGTTCGGATCGAGCTGACGGCCGCCTTTGTGGCGACGCGATGTTGTGACACACAGGTCGAAGAAACATGGGTCATACCATTTCGAGACGGGGGCGGCCGAATTTGACACCGCGCGAGCAGCCGCTTTAGGCTGCGGGTCCCGCCTGGCAGTGGTGGCATCGCGCCAGCAACACGACACGATGTGGCAAAGGACTTCAAAATGAACCCGGGACGCCGCTCGCTCTTTCTGCTTGCCCTCTTCGGCGCTGCGTTGGTTGCGGCATGCGACAAGACCGAAGCCCCGTCGCCGCCGAAAGTCGAGGCGCCCACGCCCGCGCCGCCCGCGGTGGACGAGAAGATGAAACGCCTCGCCGCGGAGGTCTACGTCTATGCCTATCCGATCGTGCTGATGGACATCGCGCGGCAGGTGCAGGGCGCGAAGGTCCCCGTCAACACCTTCATGCACAAGCGTGGTGTTCCGGACGCTTCGACGGCGGACGTCGCATACCCCAATGCGGATTTTCTGTATTCGCAGGCGTGGCTCGATCTGTCGAAAGGTCCGATCATCCTTTCGGTCCCTGACACCAAGAGTCGCTATTACCTGATCGCGATGCTCGATGCGTGGACCAACGTCGCAGCGTCGCTCGGCAAACGCACGACCGGCACCGAGAAGGGTGATTTCGCCATCGTCGGCCCGAAGTGGAAGGGCACACTGTCGGGCGGCGTGTCGGAGGTGAAATCGCCGACGGACATGGCCTGGCTCTTCGGTCGCACCGAGGTCAACGGCAAGAACGATGCGGCGGCCGCGACGAAGATCCAGGACCAGTACAAGCTGAAGCCGCTCGCTGCCCCGGGCAAGGGCGGGGCCAAGGGGACAGAAGCTGGACTAGCGGGCGGCCTCGACGTCAAGACCGAGCCGCGTGAGCAGATCGCGAAGATGGATGCGGCGACGTTCTTCTCGCGTTTCGCGCTGCTGCTGACCGCCAACCCGCCCGCGAAGGAAGACGCCGCGATGGTCGAGAAGATGAAGACGCTCGGCATCGTCGCCGGCCAGCGGTTCGATCCGGGCAAGCTCGACCCGTTGTCGGCAAAGGGCGTCGAGGAAGGTGCCAAGTCAGCGCTCGAAGCGATCGTAACGGCGGCGAAACGGCCCGGTGCCGGCGCCGACATCCGGAACGGCTGGATGATCGAGCGTGACCTCGGGCGCTGGGGCACCGACTACGGCAAGCGCGCGCTCAATGCCTGGAAGGGTCTCGGCGTCAACGCGCCGGAGGATGCGATCTTCATGACCGCGCAACTCGATGGCGGCGGCCATCGGCTGGAGGGCGCCCATGCTTACGTGCTGCACTTCAACAACGGAAACGCGCCGCCGACGGACGGATTCTGGTCGCTCAGCCTGTACGACGACAAGCAGCACTTCGTCGCCAATCCGCTCGATCGCTACAACGTCGGGAGCCGCGACAAGCTCGCGCGTAACGCCGACGGGTCGCTCGACATCTACATTCAGAACAAGAATCCCGGAGGGGACAAGGCCACGAACTGGCTGCCCGCTCCGACCGGCCAGTTCACGCTGATCCTGCGCAATTACTGGCCGAAGCAGGACGTCGTCGACGGCCGCTGGGTGGCGCCGGGCATCCGGCGCGCAACGTAGCGCGGAATAGAAAGAGCGGCGCGGGCGCCGCAATTCTCGGGCTTGCGGCGGGTTGCCTACGCCGGCGCCGGCCGTGTCGCGACCATCGATTTGCGCGCGCCGAATCGCTCGAACCACGCGGAGGCGTTTGGACGCGTGTTCCGCCAGCCGAGCGATGCGAAGCGAAAGTCGAGGTAGCCGAGCGCGCAGGCGAAGGCGATCGTGCCGAGATCGACGCGGTCGCCGAACGCTGCGGCACGTGCATCGAGCGCGTCGAGCGCGGAGCCGACCTTGGCGAGCTGGCCGTCCAGCCAATCGTTCCAGCGCAGCGGCTCCGGGCGCAACGCCGTCTCGTAGCGCGCGAGCACGGCGGCGTCCATGAGGCCGTCGGCAAGCGACTGTTCGACCAGAACGTTCCAGCGCGCCGAACCGTCGCGCGGGACGAGGTTGCCGCGGCCCTGCGCGTTCAGGTATTCGCAGATCACGCGGCTGTCGTGGAGGGCCATGCCTTCGTCGGTGATCAGCGTGGGGATCTTCCCCAGCGGATTGTGCGCGACGACGCTCTGGTCGCGATTGACCGGGTGCGCGGCCGCCGGAACGAGCTCGATGCGCTCGCGCAAGCCGAGCTCATCCGCGGCGACGAGGCACTTCCGTACGAACGGCGATGCAGGTGCATGGAAGATCTTCACATCGGACTCCGTGACGGGGATCGAGAGGATGGTGCGTGACGGTTGCTGCGCCTAAGGTCCGTGCGGCAACGGCAACGAAGCTTGCCCGAACACGTAGCGCCAACCTGCCGGCGTGCGAACGTAAGTGTCGCCGAACCACAACTTGTAGTCGAACGGTTTGCCGGACCGCGTCCCTTTGAGCCAGAGCAGCGCGGTGACGACGGCGGTGTCGCCCCATACACGAACGCGTTGCTGCGTGTCCTCCTGGTGCTCGTACACAGCGGCGCCCGAGCGGGCATCCTGGAGCAGATCGGCTTTGCTCGCCGTCGCGCCGCGCCCGGTGACCAGCACGAAGTCGTCGGCGAGGATCCGCTCCATCGTTGTCGCGTCGTTGTTCTTGACCGCGAGCTGGTATTGCGTATCGAGGTCGGCAACGGCTTTTTCGTCGGCGGCGCTCGAGGCTCCGCACGGCATCGCGGCGAACAGCGTGAAACCGGTGGCGAAGAGCGCACGCGGGACGGCACGGACTGGCATGCGTTTTCCTTCGCTTCGCGGTCGACGGGATCCATCATTGTACGGCCAACACGCAGCGGCATCCGATGCGCACTTCAAGGCGGGAAATTGCCGGCGTCCGCGGTTGCGGGCATAGTGCACGCTTCGCGTTTTCGCCTTCCTGCGCAATGTCCGCCGACAAACCTACGTTGCGCCCCGAATCGCTGGCCGCCCAGGGGCTCGGCCGGGTCGCCCCGCCGTATCGCGACATCGTTCCGCCCATATACGTTTCGACGACGTACGAGCGCGGCGCCGACGGCACGTACCCCGGCGGTCGCGTCTATTCCCGCGCCGACAACCCGAGCTACGACCAGGCCGAGGCGCTGATCGGGGCGCTCGAAGGCGCAGCCGGCGCGCTGCTGTTCGCGTCGGGGCAGGCGGCCGCAGCGGCGGTCTTCCAGGCGCTCGCGTCCGGTGCGTGCGCGCTCGTTCCACGCAACATGTACTGGGCGTTTCGCAAATGGTTGCTCGAGTTCGCAACGCCGTGGGGCCTCACCGTCCTGTTCTACGAGAATGCCTCGATCGACGACCTCGCCCGGCAAACGCGCGCGCATCGGCCCCGCGTCATCTGGATCGAAACACCGGCGAATCCGACGTGGGACATCACCGACATCGCCGCGGCGAGCGCGCTTGCGCGCGAGGTCGGCGCGATCGTGGCCGTCGACTCGACGGCGGCCACGCCGCTGCTGACGCGGCCGCTCGAATTGGGCGCCGATCTCGTCATGCACTCGGCGACCAAGTATCTGAACGGCCATTCGGACGTGATCGCCGGAGCGCTCGCGACAGCGCGCGACGACGCGCTGTGGCAGCGCATCCGCTACGTGCGCGGCGGCGGCGGTGCGGTGCTGGGTCCGCTGGAGGCATGGCTCCTGCTGCGGGGGATGCGCACGCTGCACTTGCGCGTCGCGGCGGCGTGCGGCAACGCGCTCGCGATCGCGCGGCACTTCGACGGTCATCCGAAGCTCGCGCACGTCCTCTATCCGGGCCTGCCGACACATCCGGGACATGACGTGGCGTTAAGACAGATGCGCGGCGGCTTCGGCGGCATGATGTCGCTGCGGCTCAAGGAAGGCGAAGGCGCCGCGAAGTCCTTCACCGCCGGGCTCAAGGTGTTCAAGCAGGCGACATCGCTCGGATCGGTCGAGAGCCTCGCCGAGCACCGCGCCAGCGTCGAGGGTCCGGGAACGTTATGCCCGGCCGACCTCGTGCGTTTGTCGATCGGCATCGAGCACGTCGACGACCTGATCGGCGATATCGGGCAGGCGCTCGAAGCGCAGGCTTAAAGCCGCTCGCGCGCAAGGCGCAGCGCCGCTCCGTCGCCGCCGAGCCGCTGGCTCAACGCCGCCGCGCTCGCGAGCAGCCGCTGCGCGAACTCGCGAATCTTCGCCTCGACGAAGCGATCGACGGGGCCGGAGATCGACAGCGCGCCGGCGAGCCGTCCTTCGTCGGCGAACACCGGAACCGACACCGACGCCGCATCGGGATCGCGCTCGCCGTGCGAGATCGCGACGAACGCGGCGCGGATCTTACCGAGCGACTTCGGCGGCGCCTTGCCGAAGGCGAGCAGGATCTTCCCCGCGGAACCGAATTCAAGCGGCAGGCGATCGCCTTCGCGCAACACGATCCGCACCGACCGATCGGGCTCGACCCGGCGCAGGCAGATGCGCCGGTCGCGGTCGCGGACGAAGAAAGACGCGGTCTCGCCCGAGCCTCGTGCAAGCTCCTGCAGCGTGGGCAGGAGGCTCCGGTCCAAATCGAACGACGCCTGAAACAGGCGACCGAGATGCAGCGCGCCGGCGCCGACGGCATACGCACCATCGTCGAGGCGGCGGATAAAGCCGGCACGCTCGATCGACGCAATCAGGCGCAGGATCGTGCTCTTGTAGAGCCCGGTGCGACGACCAAGCTCGGCGAGCGTGAGCGAGCGGTCCTGCGGGCCGAACGCGGCCAGAATCGCGAACGCGCGATCGACGGCGGCGACTCCGCCCGGCAAAGCGGGGTCAGAGACGACGTTGTGGAATCCAGAGTCGGGGGTCACCTTGGACCGTTTGCTTGGCCGCCGGGCGTCGGACAGTCGTCTCCGATCCTACAGATGCGGCACGTCGCGCGGCGGCGGACCGTCATAGGTCGGGATGTACTGGCGCGGAATCGGGCCCTTGTTGCGCCCGCCCTGTTTCGTCTGCTCCCACGCATGCGCGAGGATGCCGACCGAGCGCGACAGGCAGAAAAGGCCGCGCGCCAGCGGCGCTGGAAAGCCCAGTTCCGCGTAGATCACCGCGGTTGCGCCGTCGATGTTCATCGGGATGCGGCGCCCTTTCTGCCGTTCGAGCGCGGCCTCGACCGCGCGCGCGACCCGCGCGTAGTTCCCGGAGACGACGCCGGCCCGCGCGGCTTCCTCGACCAGCGCGAGCAGCGGCTCCGATCTCGGATCGATCGGATGAAAGCGGTGCCCGAAGCCGGGGATGATCTTGCCGTGCTGCGCGACAAAATCGGCCAGCGCCGCGTCGGTCGCGGCGACCTCGGTTTCGCCAGCGTCGATCCGCTTGATGATCGCCTCGTAGAGCTCCACCGCCTGCTCGCCGGCGCCGCCGTGGATGTCGCCCAGCACGTTGACGGCGGTCGCCATCGCGTTGTTGAGCCCGACGCCGCAGGTCGCAGCGATGCGGGCGATCGCGATCGACGGTGCCTGCGGGCCGTGATCGACCGCCGACATCAGCGCGATGTCGAGGAGCTTCGCCCGTCGCGGATCAGGCAGCTCGCCGCGGGTCAAAAGCCAGATCATCTCGGAGAACGTCGCGCGGCCGATCAGTTCCTCGATCGCGTAACCGCGATAGCGGATGACGCCGGGTTTCATGTCGATGATGGCGGTGTGCCACCAATCGCGCATCTCCTGCGCGGGATCGGATTTGCGTTCGGCGCTCATGCGGAGCCTTCCCTTTCGGATCGTGCGACCGGCATCGATCGCGTCGCTTTCGCTCGCGTACGGTGAAGTGGTCGTTCTGTGTGATAGAACGATATTTCGAACAATAGAATACACCGGAACGCCGCCTCGCGCCAGTACCCGGCATGCGACACGTTTGCCTGCCCGCCGCCGCCGTACGTCGGGCAGGATGACGGCGCGGCCAAAATATGCTACCGTCATAGACGGAAAGTCTGCGGGGGCCCACGATGAAGCCGTTGACGCTGGTGACGAAGCGCCTCTATTTCGGTCTCGATGCGCTGCAGTTGCGCGACGCGACGGGTCGTGTGCTGTCGCGGCTGCACGGACTTCCGCCGCACCGCGCGACAGTGCGTCTCGACGCGCTGGAGCAGGATTTTCGCGTGACGCCGAGCGCGAGCCGCGCTCTCGCCGACGAGATGGTCGACAGCGGACTGCTGCAGCGGCTGGGCGTCGGCGATATCGAATACGGCATCACCGACAAGTTCCGGCAGTACGCGGTCGCGCGCATCGTCGAGCCGCTGCCGCGCACGCGCGCGAAGATGCTGCTCGAGCACATCGCCGATCTTGCGGGGCACTTCAATCAGACCGCGACGCAGAACAAGTACGAAATCGAGGCGGTCGCCGTTTTTGGCAGCTACATGAGCCTCGACGCCGGGCTTCCCGAGCTCGCGCTCGGCGTCACCGGGCGGCGCCGCACGCCGGCCCGACGTCCCTCCGACGGGCGCGCGACCAAGCTCATCGAAGGGCACGAGCGGATTCGCGAGCTGTTCGAGACGCAAAGCCACTATGTCCAGGTGAGCTTCTTCCGGCATCTGCAGGACATGCCGCGGCCGTTCAGCGTCATCTTCAAGTCGGACGTCTGAAGTCCTCTTCATCGCACCCGCGCTAGAATGCGCGGATGGCCGCGGTCCGAACGTTCGTTGCGTGCGCAATCGCCGCGCTCCTCTGCGGCTGCGCCGGCACGCCGGCGCGGGTCCCTTCGCCAGCCGACCGTGAGGTACTGCGTGAGCAGGTCGTCGCGACCGAGCGCGCGTTCGCGCGCACGATGACCGACCGCGACCTTGGCGCGTTCACCGGCTTCGTGTCCGAGGAGGCGGTATTTTTTTCCGGCTCCGGCCCGCTGCGCGGCAAGGCGCAGATCGCCGCCGGGTGGAAACGATTTTTCGACGCGAAGGAAGCGCCGTTCAGCTGGGAGCCGGCGCAGGTGGAGGTGCTCGATTCCGGCACGCTCGCGTTGAGCACGGGACCGGTCTTCGATCCGGCGGGCAAGCGGATCGGGACCTTCACGTCGGTCTGGCGGCAGGAGACGCCTGGAGCATGGCGGATCATCCTCGACAAGGGCGAGGATGCCTGCGATTGCGCGCGGCGGTGATCGCCAGGGTGTCGCCCGCTGCCATTCGTCGCCGTTGAGCGGCCCCGCGCGAGAAAACTCTTGCGACGGAGCACTGGTGCGCGAGCGCGTGCGGCTGGCAACGCCGCTGTACGAGGACGCGACCTTCATGTCGTTTCGTTGCGCGGATCCCGATGGCTACGCCGTCGAAGTCTATTGGGAGGAGCTGCCATGAACGCCCGATCGCGCGCGGCAACCCGGGCGCCGCGAATCGATGTCCGGCCGTTGACGCGAGACCGCTTCGCGGACCTCGTCGAACTGTTCGAGCGTCCCGGCGCGTCGATCGCGCGCGGCTGCTACTGCATGTACTACCGCCGCTCGGGCGAACATGTGCCGCCGCGCGGCATCACGCGTTCGCAGGCGAACAAGCGCGACCTCGAGGCGCTCGTCGATCGCGGCACCGTACCGGGGCTCCTCGCGTACGACGACGGGCGTCCCGTCGGCTGGGTCTCGCTCGGTCCGCGCGAGGATTACGCGAAGCTCGCGCGTTCACCGGTGATGAAGCCGGTCGACGACCAGCCGGTGTGGTCGATCGTCTGCTTCTTTGTCGACGCGAAGGCGCGCCATCACGGCGTTGCCGAGGCGTTGCTCACCGCTGCGTTGGCGTGGGCGCGCGAGAACGGCGTCAGATTGCTCGAAGCGTATCCCTGGGACAAGGCGGAAAAGAAGCCCGACGACTCGCTGTGGTTCGGCACGAAGCCGATGTTCGACCGCACGGGGTTCGTCGAAGTCGCGCGGCGCAAGCCGGCAAGGCCGGTGATGCGCAAGGCGATGCCGCCTGCCGGCGGGAAGCGGCCGAAGGGGACGCCGCCCGATTAGGAAACTCCGAAGTTCGAGTTGTCCCCGCCAAAGATCCGCTCCATGATGGGGTGACATAGCGCGAACGGCCGAATGGCAAGACTCTGCGCAGACGAAAAGAACGTTTGGCCCGACGGACAAAGTCGGCCCCTTTGTGTCTTCAACCTCGGCGGCAACAAATTCCAAATCGTTGCATCCGTAAGCATGAGCCCTGGCCAAGCGTTTCGGCGTCCCGCCGATGGTCTCTATCTCACGAGGCCAATCGGGAAGCCGACCATGCGCGATAGGGTGCTCGTGTCCTGAACTTCCGTCCCGCCACGCGGTCGCTTCGAATGGAGGAGCGCCGTTGTCCCGCCGCGCGGTTCGCGTAACATTGTCCCCATACGAAGCGCTCGAGCGGCGCCCGCACCATTTCCATGGCCGAATCCACCCACTGGGGATTTCCCCGCGAGCTGCAGCCGAAGGCGCACGAGGTCAGCTTCGACCTCGGGCGAGCGCTCGACTCGGTCGTGGCGTTGCGCGCGGAGATTCCCGAGGACGCGTTCACCGCCGCGATCCTCGGCACCGAGCGCGTCGGCAACGGTGTCGTGATCCGCGACGATGGGCTCGTGTTGACGATCGGCTATCTGATCGTCGAGGCCGAATCGGTGTGGCTCACCGCCAACGACGGCACGCTCGTCGCCGCCCATCCGCTCGCCTACGATTTCGCGACCGGTTTCGGGCTCGTCCAGCCGCTCGGGCCGTTTGCGCGGACGGCGCTCGCGCGCGGCTCGTCCGCGACGATGGCACCGGGCGACGAAGTCATTGCAATCGGCCACGGCGGACGCGCGCATGCGCTCAAGACGCAGGTGTTCGCCAAGCGCGAGTTCGCCGGTCCCTGGGAATACCTGATCGACGATGCGCTGTTCACGACACCGCCGCATCCGGAGTGGAGCGGCGCCGCGCTCGTCGGCGACGACGGGCGCCTGGTCGGCATCGGGTCGCTGTTCGTCCAGGAGCCTTCCGGCGAGGAAACCGTGAAGGCGAACATGTTCGTGCCGATCGATCTGCTCGAGCCCGCGCTGCCCGACCTTCTCCAACGCGGACGACCCGCGGGATTGCCGCGGCCGTGGCTCGGGATGTACACGGCGCAAATGCAGGAGGGCCTCATCGTCAGCGGCGTGGCGCCCGGCGGCCCCGCCGATCGCGCCGGCGTCGAGCAGGGCGATCATGTCATCGAGGTCGGCGGGGAGCGCGTCGTCGAGCTCGCCGAATTCTTCCGCAAGGTCTGGCGGCGGGGTCCGGCGGGCACCGAAATCGCGTTGACGATCGCGCGCGACGGCGCACCCGAGAAGGTGTTGGTGCATTCGGCCGACCGGATGGATTTCCTGAAAAAGCCGCGCCTGCAGTAACTACCCGCGGCAGTCCTACCCGCGGCAATCCGTCGCGGCACTGCGCAGACTCGCGCTCGCGATCCGGCGCCACCCACGGCGTAAAATAGCGATAACAGGACGTGTTCGTCCGACGCGCGACGCGGTCGTCGCGGGGATCCCTTCTCATCTCGCAGGACTTTTCACCATGACTCTCGAGAAAGTCGGCGTCATCGGCGCCGGAACCATGGGCAATGGCATAGCGCAGTCGTGCGCGGTCGCGGGGCTGCATGTCGTGATGGTCGACGTCGCGGAAGCCGCGGTGCTGCACGGCCTCGCAGCGGTTACGACGAGCCTCGATCGGTTGCACAAGAAGGACAAGATCACCGCGTCCGACAAGGATGCCGCGCTGGCGCGCATTCATGCGACGACCGGGTACCACGAGCTCAAGGGCTGCGATTTCGTCATCGAGGCGGCGACCGAAAACGAGGAGTTGAAGCACAAGATCCTGAAACAGGTCGACGCGATCGTGAAACCGGAGACGATCCTCGCGTCGAACACGTCGTCGATCTCGATCACCAAGCTCGCGGCGATCGTGTCGCGTCCTGCGGACTTCATCGGCATGCACTTCTTCAACCCGGTGCCGATGATGGCGCTGGTCGAGCTGATTCGCGGCTTGCAGACCTCCGACGCGACGGTTGCCGCAGCCGAAGCGCTGGCGAAGCGCCTCGGCAAGACGCCGATCGTCGTGCGCAACAGCCCGGGCTTCGTCGTCAACCGGATCCTGTGCCCGATGATCAACGAAGCGGTGTTCGCACTGCAGGAGGGTCTCGCCACCGCCGAGGAAATCGACAATGCGATGAAGCTGGGCTGCAGCCATCCGATCGGGCCGCTCGCGCTCGCCGACCTGATCGGCCTCGATACGATGCTCGCGGTGATGGAGGTGTTCTATCGCGACTTCAACGACCCGAAATACCGGCCAGCGCTGCGCCTGAAGGAGATGGTCGCGGCGGGTTACCTCGGGCGCAAGACCGGCCGCGGCTTCCACGATTACCCGGCGACCAAGTCATGAGCTACGAAACCGTCCTCCTCGAACGTCCGGAGCCCGGCATCTGGCGCCTGACGATCAATCGGCCCAAGGCATTGAACGCACTGTCGCCGCAGGTACTCTACGAAATCGCCGCCGCGGTGGCGGAGGTCGATGCGGACGCCGGCACCCGCGCGCTGCTGGTCACCGGCGCGGGCGACAAGGCGTTCGTCGCGGGTGCGGACATCGCCGCGATGAGCTCGATGACGGCGATCGAGGGCCGCGAGTTCGCGCTCAAGGGACACGCGGCGTTGCGCGCGCTCGAGCTGTCGCCGTTTCCGGTGATCGCGCTCGTCAACGGTTTTGCGCTCGGCGGCGGCTGCGAGCTGGCGCTCGCGTGCGACTGGATCGTCGCCTCGGACAAGGCGGTCTTCGGCCAGCCCGAGGTGAATCTCGGCATCTGCCCCGGCTTCGGCGGAACGCAGCGCCTCGCTCGCCGGGTCGGCACCGCCCTCGCGCTCGAGCTCGTCTGCACCGGCCGGCAGGTCAAAGCCGATGAAGCGCTCGCGATCGGCCTCGTCAACCATGTCGTTGCGGCGGACAAGCTCGCCGACGAAGGGATGAACGAAGCACGCCTGATCGCAGCGAAAGGACCTGTCGCGGTGAAAATGGCGAAGCATCTGATCCAGCGCGGCCATGATCTCGATCTCGCGAACGCCAACGCGATGGAGGCGGACGTGTTCGGCTTCCTGTGCGCGACCGAGGACAAGCACGAAGGGATGGCCGCGTTCCTCGGCAAGCGGCCCGCGGTGTTCAAGGGCCGCTGATCGTCCGTCAACTGCCGTAATTGCGCAGGCCGTCGAGGTCCGCCACGACGATCCCGCCGTACGCGACGCGCAGCAGGTTCGCGCGCTCGAGCGTCTTCAGCGCCTGGTTCACGCGCTGGCGCGACATGCCGGACAGGTAGCCGATCTCCTCCTGCGAGATCGCGAGTTCCATTCCCGTCCGTGGATACAGATACGGATTGAAGAGCGACGCGAGGCAACGCGCCACGCGCGCCTCGACGTCGAGCAGGCGGTCGTATTCGACGAGGCCGATGAATTGGCCTAGGCGCTCGTTCAGCTGCAGCAGGAGGAAGCGGTTGAACGGGATGCTGTTGTCGAGGAGCCACGCGAAGGTCGCGCGCGGCATCAGTGCGACGCGGCTCGCGCGGAGCGCGATCACGTCGTACTTGCGCGGCTCGTGCTTGAGGAGCGAGCCTTCGCCGAACCACGCGCCTGCCGGAAGGCCCGTGAACGTCGTGAGCTTGCCGGCCGGCGACAGGCTCGCCATCTTGACGAGCGCCTCGACGATCCCGATCCAGTAGTCAACAGACTCCCCCTTGCGGCAGACGTAGGCGCCCGCGTCGAACGTCTTTTCCTGAATCGCCCCCTCGACCCGCGAAATCTCCTCTGCGGTGAGCGAGTGCGCCCACAGGCTCGCGCGCAGCATTTCGGCCAGGGCGGACATGGCTGGATTCGGCTGGATTCGGGAGGATTGTCCCGCGGATGACAGCTTCCCCCGTGGGCGGCCACTATTCTCGCACCAGCCTGCTAGAATCGGAACGAGAAACCCGGCCCGGGAGAGCGCCGGGACCGGGGGTCGGTTTCCGCCGGCCACCCTCTGGAGGAGCCAATCGGTGTCAGCCCCGTCCGCGTCATCGGGACCGGATACGTTTCCCCGCCTGCTGCTCGCTCATGCGCAGGTGCGGGGCGACCGTCCCGCCGTGCGCGAAAAGGATCTCGGCATCTGGCAGACCTGGACCTGGGGCCAGGTTGCCGACGAGGTGCGCGCGCTCGCGTGCGGCTTGGCCGCGCAAGGATTCCGGCGCGGGATGCACCTCGCGATCATCGGCGACAACCGGCCGCGGCTCTACTGGTCGATGGCCGCCGCGCAGGCGTTGGGCGGCATCGCGGTGCCGATGTACCAGGATGCGCCGGCCGCCGAATTCGTGTTCGTGCTGAACGATGCGGAAATCGCCTATGCCGTCGTCGAGGACCAGGAACAGGTCGACAAGATGCTCGAGGCGACGCCGAAGGTCCCGACGTTGCAGCACATCTACTACGACGACCCTCGGGGCCTGCGCAATTACGAGGGGGTCACGAGCTTCGAGCATTTGCAGGCGATCGGCCGCGAGTACGATCGCGCGCACCCGGGCTTCTACGACGGCGAAGTGGCGAAGGGCCGGGCCGACGACGTCTCGGTGATGCTCTACACGTCGGGCACGACCGGCAAGCCGAAAGGCGTGTGCCAGACGCACGGTTCGTTCATCGATGCGGCGAAAAGCGGCGTCGGGTTCGACCGGTTGACGGCCGACGAAGACATCCTGTCGTACCTGCCGATGGCGTGGGTCGGCGACCATCTGTTTTCCTATGCGCAGGCGATGGTCGCCGGCTTCACGATCAACTGCCCGGAATCCGGCGACACGGTGATGACCGACCTGCGCGAGATCGGCCCGACCTACTACTTCGCGCCGCCGCGCGTGTTCGAGAATCTGCTGACGCAGCTCATGATCCGGATGGAGGATGCGAGCGCCGTCAAGCGCTGGCTCTTCCACTATTTCATGGGAGTGGCGAAGCGCTGCGGCGCCGAGATCCTCGACGGCAGACCGGTGTCTTTGGGTGACCGGCTGCTCTATGCGATCGGCAACGTGCTGATCTACGGGCCGCTCCGCAATGTGCTCGGCATGAGCCGCATTCGCGTCGCCTACACGGCCGGCGCGGCGATCGGTCCGGACCTGTTCCGCTTCTATCGGTCGATCGGCATCAACCTCAAGCAGCTCTACGGGTCGACGGAAACGTGTGCTGCCGTCTGCCTGCAGCCGGACGGCGAAATCAAGTTCGACAGCGTCGGCAAGCCGATCCCGGGCGTCGAGGTCAAGATTGCCGCGAACGGCGAAGTGCTGGTGCGCGGGCTGTGCCTGCTGAAGGAATACTACAAGCGACCCGATGCGACCGCCGAGTCGATGGATGCCGAGGGCTTTTTCCACACCGGCGACGCCGGCATCTTCGACGCCGACGGGCACCTGAAGATCATCGATCGCGCGAAGGACGTCGGCAAGCTCGCGAGCGGCGCGATGTACGCGCCCAACTACATCGAGAACAAGCTCAAGTTCTTCCCGCACATCAAGGAGGCGGTCGCGTTCGGCAACGAGCGCGACATGGTCTGCGCGTTCATCAACATCGATATGGGCTCGGTCGGCAACTGGGCGGAACGGCGCGGCATCGCCTACTCGGGCTACACCGATCTCGCGCAGAAGCCCGAGGTCTACGAGCTGATCCGCGACTGCGTCGAGAAGGTCAATGCGGAGCTTTCAAACGAAGGCTCGCTCGCCGCGTCGCAGATCCACCGCTTCCTCGTGCTGCACAAGGAGCTCGACCCGGACGACGACGAGCTCACGCGCACGCGCAAGGTGCGGCGCGGCTTCGTCGCCGAGAAGTATGCAGTGCTGATCGACGCGCTCTACGGCGGCCGCACCGTCCAGCACATCGAGACGCAGGTGAAGTTCGAGGACGGCCGCACCGGCATGATCAGCGCCGACCTCGCGATCCGCGACGCCAAGGTCTACGGCCCGCTCGCCAAGGCGGCCTGACGCAGTTTCCGACGCAGGCGACGACCTTTCCGGCAACCGGGCGACGAGACGGCTCATGACCGAGCGGACAATGGCGGATCGGGTGATCCTGCACGAGGACATCGGCACGTTGGAGGCCGATTTCACGCATCTGACCTTCGCGACCGAGGCCGACGTCGACGCGTTCTACGACGAGGCGGATCGCCGCCTCGCTTCGACCGGCAAGCGCTGGTACTTCCTCGTCATCTACACCGATTGCCTGATCAAGCCCGAGGTGTGGGACCGCTTCGCCGCACGCGGCAAGCACACCAATGTCACCTACGGACTGGGCACGGCGCGCGTGGGGACGAGCGCGACCGCGCGCGAGACGATCCGCGAGCACGCGCGGCGCGACATGTTCCGCGCCAACATCTACGAGTCCCGCGATCAGGCGCTGCTCGCGCTCGGCGAAATGCGCAAACGGCACGAGCTGCTGGGCGAAACCGGCGCCGTCGGCGCGGCGCAGACCGACGCCCAGCCGATCCTGGAAGTGCGGGGCATCCAGCTCTCCTTCGGCGGTGTCCGGGCGATCGCGAATGTCGGGTTCGGCGTCAACCGCGGCGAGATCTCGTCGATCATCGGCCCGAACGGCGCAGGCAAGAGCTCGATGCTGAACGTCATCAGCGGCTTCTACCGGCCCTCGCACGGGCAGATCTTTTTCGAGGGCAAGGACCGGACGCATCTGCCCGCGCACGCCGTCGCGCGGCTGGGCTTTGCGCGGACGTTCCAGAACATCGCGCTCTTCAAGGGGATGACGACGCTCGACAACATCATGACCGGGCGCTCGCTCAAGATGAAAGGCAACTTCCTTTTCGACGCGCTGTACTGGGGCTTTGCGCAGAAGGAGGAGATCGCGCACCGCGAAGAGGTCGAGAAGATCATCGATTTCCTCGAGATCCAGGCGATCCGCAAGACGCCCGTCGGGCGGTTGCCGTACGGACTGCAGAAGCGCGTGGAGCTCGCGCGCGCGCTCGCGATGGAGCCCAAGGTGCTGCTGCTGGACGAGCCGATGGCGGGGATGAACGTCGAGGAGAAGGAGGACATGGTCCGCTTCATCCTCGACGTCAACGACCAGTGGGGAACGACGATCATCCTGATCGAGCACGACATGGGCGTCGTGATGGACATCTCGCACTATGTCGTGGTGATGGACCACGGCGCGAAGATCGCCGAAGGGACGCCCGGCGAAGTGAAGGCTGACCCGGTCGTGATCCGCGCGTACCTCGGGGCGCACTAGGGGGTACAGGTGAACTGGCAGTTTTTCCTCGAAGTGCTGATGGGTGGCCTGCTCGCCGGGGTGATGTATTCGCTCGTGGCGCTCGGCTTCGTGCTGATCTACAAGGCCTCCGGCGTGTTCAATTTCGCGCAGGGCGCGATGGTGTTCTTTGCCGCGCTCACGTTCGTGTCGCTGACCGAGCGGGGCGTCAACTTCTGGCTCGCGCTTGCGCTCACGCTCGCGGTGATGGTCGTGCTAGGCATCGCGATCGAGCGCTTGGTGCTGCGGCCGCTCGTGAATCAGCCGCAGATTACGCTCTTCATGGCGACGATCGGCCTCACCTTCGTGCTGGAGGGCCTGTCGCAGATGGTATGGGGCTCGCAACCGCACGGGCTCGAACTCGGCATTCCCGACGAGCCGATGCAGTGGCTGTCGGAGAGCACCAACATCAACATCAGCCAGTTCGACCTGTTCGCGGCCGCCGTCGCCGGGCTGCTGGTCGCGGTGCTGGCGATCTTCTTCCAGACCACGCGCATCGGTCGCGCGTTGCGCGCGGTCGCCGACGACCACCAGGCCGCGCTTGCCGTCGGCATTCCGCTGCGGCAGATCTGGGCGATCGTGTGGACCGTTGCGGGTTTTGTCGCGCTGGTAGCGGGTCTCATGTGGGGTGCGCGCAACGGGATCCAGTACGCGCTCACGTTCATCGCGCTCAAAGCGCTGCCCGTGCTGATTCTGGGCGGCTTCGAGTCGGTGGCCGGCGCCATCGTCGGCGGCCTCATCATCGGCGCGTCGGAAAAGCTGGCCGAGGTCTATCTCGGACCCTACGTCGGCGGCGGGCTCGAGTCATGGTTTCCCTACGTGCTTGCGCTCGCGTTCTTGCTGGTGCGGCCCGAGGGCCTGTTCGGCGAAAGACGGATCGAGCGGGTATAGAGCGTGCTCTACCGAGAAGCCGGCCAGTTCAAGAGCACGTATGCGGGCGACCAGCAGGTCTTCCCGATCCGGCAGGACCGCGTCGCCGTCGCCTTCGTGCTGCTCGTCGCGTTTGTCGTCGTCCCGCTCGCTGGCAACGAATACTGGCTTTCCGCGATCCTCACGCCGTTCCTGATCTTCGCCCTCGCGACGCTCGGGTTGAACATCCTGACCGGTTACGCGGGACAGCTCTCGCTCGGCACGGCGGCGTTCATGGCCGTCGGCGCGTTCATGACCTACAACTTCGAGCTGCGGCTTCCGTGGCTGCCGACGCTCGTGTCGTTCGTGCTCGCGGGTCTGTGCGCCGCCGCGGTCGGGATCGTGTTCGGCCTGCCATCGCTGCGGATCAAGGGCTTCTACCTTGCCGTCGCGACGCTCGCCTGCCAGTTCTTCGTGCTCTGGGCGCTGCAGCGGATCGGCTGGTTCACCAACAACAGCGCCTCCGGCGTGATCACCGCGCAGAAGGTCGTGATCGCAGGCTATGCGTTCGATACGCCGGCCACGAAATACGTGCTGACGCTCGTCGTCGTCGCGGTGCTCGCGGTGCTCGCCAAGAACCTGATGCGCAGCGAAACGGGACGGATGTTCATGGCGGTCCGCGACATGGACCTCGCCGCGGAGGTGATCGGCATCCGGATGATGCGCACGAAGCTCCTGGCCTTTGCGATCAGCTCGTTCTACTGCGGCGTGGCCGGAGCGCTGTACGCCTACACGTATCTCGGGACCGTCGAGCCGGAAGCGTTCAACCTCGATCTTTCGTTCCGGATCCTGTTCATGGTCATCATCGGTGGCGTCGGCAGCATCCTCGGCTCGTTCATGGGCGCCGCGTTCATCACGCTGCTGCCGATTTTTCTCAACAGCATGGCGCGGCCCATCGAGAACGTGCTCGGAATCACGCTTCCGCCCGGACTCATGTCCAACCTCGAAGTTATGGTCTTCGGCGCGCTGATCATCTTCTTCCTGATCGTCGAGCCGCACGGTCTCGCCCGCCTCTGGCAGATCGGCAAGGAAAAGCTGCGGCTATGGCCGTTCCCGCATTGATGTTGCAATGCAATATGACCTGGCGAATAGGATGGCTCATTGTTTGGTTACCTTGATCCAGAACATTGACATTGGCGTAGGTCTCGCCAATCCTGTTTGAGTTTGACTGCACGACGAAAGACGTTATTTCTCAGGAGGAACCATGAAACACCTCAAAGCGGCCCTGCTGGGCTTTGCACTCGCCGGAGCTGCCACTCTGGCCTCGGCGCAGAACGAGCAGTTCATCCCGATGATCGGCTACTGGGTCGGCCCGTATGCGGCCGGCGGGTCCGGGATCTACGGCGGGTTCATCGACTACCTCAACATGGTCAATGCGCGCGACGGCGGCGTGAACGGCGTCAAGCTCACGTACGAGAAGTGCGAGACCGAGTACAACAACGCGCGGGGCGTCGAGTGTTACGAGCGCGAGAAGACCAAGGGCCCGACCGGCGCGACGGTGATCAATCCATTGTCCACCGGCATCACCTATTCGCTGATTGACAAGGTCACCACCGACAAGATCCCGCTGGTTTCGCTCGGCTACGGCCGCACCGACGCGAGCGACGGCCGTGTGTTCCCGTATGTCTTTCCGCTGATCACGAACTACTGGTCGCAGAACACGGCCAAGATCAAGTTCATCGGGATGAAGGAAGGCGGGATGGACAAGCTCAAGGGCAAGAAGATCGTGAACCTCTATCACGACTCCGCCTACGGCAAGGAAACGATCCCGATTCTCGACGCCCAGGCGAAGAAGTACGGCTTCACCGTCACGCACATCGCCGTGCCGCATCCGGGCAACGAGCAAGGCGCACAGTGGCTGGAGATCCGGCAGATCAAGCCCGACTGGGTGATCCTGCGCGGCTGGGGCGTGATGAACCCGACGGCGCTGAAGGCGGCAGCCAAGGTCGGCTTCCCGCGCGACCACATGGTCGGCGTCTGGTGGTCAGGTGCCGAGGAAGACACGATTCCCGCCGGCGCGGCGGCGAAGGGCTTCATCGCGGCGGGCTTCAACGTCGCGGGCGCGAACTTCCCGGTGATCCAGGACATCAAGAAGTACGTGTATTCGAAGGGCAAGGGCGAAATGGACGACCAGACGCGCATCGGCTCGATCTACTACAACCGGGGCGTGGTCCACGGCATCGTCACCGTCGAAGCGATCCGCACGGCGCAGCAGAAATACGGCAAGGGCAAGACCATCACTCCCGAGCAGATGCGCTGGGGCATCGAGCACCTCAACATCACCGACGCGCGGCTGAAGGAGCTGGGCGCGGTGGGCTTCATGCAGCCGGTGAAGGTGAGCTGCCTCGATCACGAAGGCGGCGGCGCGGTCAAGTTCCAGCAGTGGGACGGCAATCAGTGGAAGGTCATCACCGACTGGATCCAGCCGGACAAGGAACTGGTGCGCGGGATGGTCGAGGAATCCGCGGCGAAGTACGCGAAGGAAAAGAACATCACGCCGCGCGATTGCAGCAAGGAGATGTGATCGTTCGTGCTGTTTCCCCTCTCCCGCGCACGGGAGAGGGCTGGGGTGAGGGTTCGCCGCGGAAACGTGCGGCGATCCCACGTTGCCTCGAATTTCTGTAACCGGCCTACCGACGCCACAGATGAGCACGGCTCTCGCACCTGCCACCGACACGGCGCCTGCCAAGGCGGCCGGCGCCTATCTGTCGGTCAACAACATCGAGGTCATCTACGATCACGTGATCCTGGTGTTGAAAGGGGTATCGCTCGACGTGCAGGAGGGCCGGATCGTCACGCTGCTCGGTGCGAACGGCGCGGGCAAGACGACGACGCTGAAAGCGATTTCCAACCTGCTGCGCGCCGAGCGCGGCGACGTCACCAAGGGGACGATCGAGTTCATGGGCAAGCGCGTCGATCGCCTCACGCCGAACGACCTGGTCCGGATGGGTATCTGCCAGGTGATGGAGGGCCGGCATTGCTTCTCGCACCTCACGGTCGAGGAAAACCTCCTCACCGGTGCGTTCACGCGAAGCGTCAGCCGCGCCGATCTCAAGCGCGACCTCGATCTCGTGTACACGTATTTTCCGCGGTTGAAGGAGCGGCGCACGAGCCAGTCCGGTTACACGTCGGGGGGCGAGCAGCAGATGACCGCGATCGGCCGCGCGCTGATGGCGCGTCCGAAGATGATTCTGCTGGACGAGCCGTCGATGGGCCTCGCCCCGCAGCTGGTCGAGGAAATCTTCGAGATCGTCGGCGACCTGAACAAGAAGGAGCGCGTCTCGTTTCTCTTGGCTGAGCAGAACACGATGGTCGCGCTGCGCTTCGCCGACTACGGCTACATCCTCGAGAACGGCCGCGTCGTGATGGACGGCGCTGCGAAGGACCTCGCGCAGAACGAGGACGTGAAGGAGTTCTACCTCGGACTGTCGACCGCGGGCCGCAAGAGCTTTCGCGACGTCAAGCATTACCGCCGCAGAAAACGGTGGCTCGCGTAGCGGCCGCCGATGAGCGATCACTTCGACACCCTCGAAACGCGCGATCCCGAGTTGCGCGAGCGCGCGCTCCTGGCCGTGCTGCCGCGGCAACTCGCGCACGCCAAGGCGAGCGCGCCGGCATTCGCGCGCATCCTCGCCGACGTCGATCCCGCGGCGATCACGACGCGCGAGGCCCTTGCGCGCGTGCCGGTGACGCGCAAGTCGGAGCTCTCCGCGCTGCAGAACGCTGAGCGGCCGTTCGGCGGCCTCGCCGGAGTGCGCCGCGGCGAGCCCGCGCGGGTGTTCGCTTCGCCCGGGCCGATCTACGAACCCGAGGGCCGCTACCCGGACTACTGGCGGCTCGCGCGCGCGCTCTATGCCGCGGGTTTTCGCCGCGGCGATCTCGTCCACAACTGCTTCTCGTATCACTTCACGCCGGCCGGCGCGATGCTCGAAACCGGCGCGCACGCGCTCGGATGCACGGTGTTCGCCGGCGGCATCGGCCAGACCGAGCAGCAGGTGCAGGCGATCGTCGACCTCGAGCCCGACGGCTATGTCGGTACGCCCTCGTTCCTCAAGATCATCGTCGAGAAGGCGGACGAGATGGGCGTCGCATGCCGCAGCCTTACGAAGGCGCTCGTTTCGGGCGAAGCGTTTCCGCCGAGCCTTCGCGACGCGCTCGCCGCGCGTGGGATCGCGGGATATCAGGCCTACGCGACCGCGGACCTCGGCAGCATTGCCTATGAGACCAAGGCACGCGAGGGCCTCGTGATCGACGAGGGCGTCCTGGTCGAAATCGTCCGTCCCGGCACCGGCGATCTCGTTGCGCCGGGCGAAGTCGGCGAAGTCGTCGTCACGACGCTCCACAATCCCGTATATCCGCTGATCCGGTTCGGCACCGGCGACTTGTCGGCGTTGCTCGCCGGCCGCAGCCCGTGCGGACGCACCAACGCCAGAATCAAGGGATGGCTGGGTCGGGCGGATCAGACGGCCAAGGTCAAGGGAATGTTCGTTCATCCCGGGCAGGTGGCGAAGATCGTCGGCCGGCATCCGGAAATCGCGAGAGCGCGTCTCGTCGTCGACAATCCCGACGGCAACGACCGGATGACGCTCAACGTCGAGGTGAAGTCCCGCCCCCAGGCGCTGGCCGACGCGGTCGTCGCGTCGATCCGCGAGATCACGAAGCTCCGCGGCGAGGTCGCGTTCCGCGAGCCCGGACAGCTGCCGAACGACGGCAAGGTGATCGACGACGTGCGCACATACGATTGAGGGTGAGCCACGGGCGGGGGCGGGGAGGCTGGTCGAGGCTGTCGGATGATTCCTACATACGCGTCCCGGCTTCCGCGTCGCGTTTCCCCGTCCGGCGCGCGTCCAGCGTGCTAGCATGCAAACCGGACTTTTTGCCGCTGCGCTCGCGCCCGTGCCTTCGCGTTCCGCTCCCGCCGATCCCTTCGCGCCCCTCGCGGAGGAGACGCTGCGCGCGATCGCCGCCACCGGCGTCGTGCGCCAGTTTCCGAAGAATGCGGTCCTGATCAACGAGGGCGAACAAGGCGATTCGCTGTTCATCCTGCTCGCCGGCAAGGTGAAAGTGTTCGCGAGCAACGAGGCGGGCAAGGAATTCATCATCGACTTCCACGGCCCGGGCGAATACGTGGGCGAGATGTCGCTCGACGGCGCGCCGCGGTCCGCGTCCGTGATGACCGTCGAACCGACGTCGTGCGCGGTGGTGAGCCGCGCCAACTTCCGCGAGTTCATCCTCGCGCATCCGGATTTCGCGCTGCACCTGATCGAAAAGCTGATAGAACGCGTGCGGCGGACGACGGAAAACGTGAAGAGCCTCGCGTTGTCCGACGTCTACGGCCGGCTCGTCCGCTTGCTGCATGCGCTCGCGCAGGAACGCGACGGGCGGCAGGTCATTCCCGAGAAGCTGACGCAGCAGGACATTGCCGAACGCGTCGGCGCGTCGCGCGACATGATCAGCCGCCTGATGAAGGATCTCGTGGCGGGCGGCTATCTGGCGGTCGAGGATCGCACGATCACGATCGTCAAGCGGCTGCCGCCGGCCTGGTGACGGCGCCCTGCAGCGCGCGATCGCCTTCGCGGGACCACCCCGGCCGTAGCTCCCGGCTCGTCCGGAGCGTGAATCTTCTGCAACAGCAGCGCGGCATTGTCCATCTCGCCGCATCGCATGCGCGCCTAAGGTCGGTGGCGATGGCGGCGCATTTGTCGCACCGTCGAGCGGGTGGTCCCGGGTCGATCGCTGTCGGCACGGGACGGTTCCACACCAAAGCTTGCAAGGAGATGGCAATGAACAGGTCCGGACGCTTCGACAGGGATTCGATTCTCGCGACCGGTGCCAAGGCCGTGTCGATCTTGTTCGTGGTCGCCGTTATCGCGCTCTTCACCACGCACTCGCCGTTGCCAACGGGCGAAGTGGCTTTGGTACCCGCGCAGATCACGGTCCCACAGCTGGCGCCCAAAGGCGCGACGGTCGCCCAGCCGGTGTCGCGAACGAATGCCGAGGCGGCGAAGCGTGGCATCGGGGCGGCGCGGAAGATCTAGATCCCCCGTCCGCAGCGAAGCGCGGCCGGACGGCGGGGTGCGGCCCCCGGAACGTGAATTTTCTGCAAATCCGGCGCCGAATCATCCGTCTCGCCGCCCCAAGGTGGCGCCTAGACTGCTCTCCATCGGCGCTGCCATCCGGGCATCGCCGAACCGGGGTTCCCGGCCGATCGCTGTCGACGGGAAACGGAATTCAGCACCGGGATCTACAAGGAGCCAGTAAATGAACCGGATTGAACGCTTCACGAGGGAAGCATCCTTCTCGACGGGCGCCAAGGCGGTGTCGATTTTGTTCATCGTCGGGATGATCGCGTTGTTCACCACGCATTCGCCGCTGCCGACCGGCGAGGTCGCGTTGGTCCCGGCGCCGGTCGCCACGGCGCAGCCGGCCAAAGTCGCCACGGCCGAGTCGAAGTCAGTTGCCGGCGCGTCGACGCACGAGGTCGCGTCACCGTCGAAGCTCTAAGCCGCGTCAGCCCAGTGCAGGAGGGGTGGTTTCCTCGGCACGGACGGCGCGCGGTTTGAGCGTGACCAGCATGACGCCTGCGAGTACCAGCACCGCGCCGGCGAGTTGCAGCGCGTGCACCGGCTCGCCCAGGATCACGGCACCCAGGCCGATCGTGAACACCGGTCCCAGCGATCCGACCAGCGACGACGCGTTCGCGCCGATGCGCCGGATCGCCTCGGCGATGAGCCACGTCGGCAGCACCGTCGAGAACACCGCCATGGCGAGCGAAAGACCGTAGATCGGCGGCGGCACGCGCAAAAGCGCGATGTCGCGGGTGAGGCCGAACTGCACGACGACAAAAACCGCGGAGGCCAGCATCGCCCAGGCGATGAAGCGCATGCTGCCGACGCGCGCGATCACGTCGCCGGCGCCGACCAGGTAGAGCGCGTAGAGAAAGGCGCTCGCGAAGACGAGTCCGCCGCCGGTCCAGAGCGCGCGCGCGTCGCCCAATGTGCCTGCATCGTGCGCGAAAACCACGGCAATCCCGCCATAGGAGAGCACCAGCGCGGCGATCGTGCGGCGCGTGATCGGCTTGCCTCGCAGCAGCGCGGAAAGCACGACGACCATCGTCGGGTACAGGAACAGCACCAGGCGCTCGAGCGCGGCGGTGATGTAGGCAAGCCCCATGAAGTCGAGCAGGCTCGCCAGGTAGTAGCCGATGAAGCCCAGCCAGGCGAGATCGCGCCAGTCGCGGCGCGCGAGCGGTTCTGCGCCGGGCTGCCGGCTCGCCCACAACGTCATCGCGACGAAGAAGGGCGCCGCAAACAACATCCGCAGCGTGAGCAACGTCACGGCGTCGATGGCGTGCCACGCGTAGGCGAGCTTGATCAGGATCGCCTTGAACGAGAAGCCCAGCACGCCCAGCACGGCGCAAAGCGGACCGACCCACCGTTGAGCGCGGTCGCTTGTCAATCCCACTGCACGACGCCCGCGTACGCCGTAGCCAGAATGATCGCGCCGAAGGCGATCCGGTACCACGCGAAGGGCACGAAGTCGTGGTGGCTCACGTAGCGGATCAGCCAGCGCACGCACGCGAACGCGGCGACGAATGAAGCGACGAAGCCGACACCGAACGCCGGCAGCGCCTGCGCCGTGAGCAGGCTCGCGTCCTTCCACAGCGAATAGCCGGTCGCCGCGAAGAGCGTGGGGATCGCGAGGAAGAACGAGAATTCGGTCGCGGCCACCCGCGACATTCCGAACAGCATCCCGCCGATGATCGTGGCGCCCGAGCGCGACGTGCCGGGGATCAGCGCGAGCGCCTGCGCGCAGCCTACCTTCAGCGCGTCGACCCACGTCATCTCGTCGACGGTCGTGATCCGCACAGTGTCCGGCCGCGCGCGTTGCCGGCGTTCCGCCCACAGGATCACGAAGGCGCCGATGACGAACGCGCCGGCGACGGGGACCGGCGCGAACAGGTGCGCCTTGATCGCCTTCGACAACGCGAGGCCCAGTACGGCCGCCGGCAGGAAAGCGACGACGAGATTCAGCGCGAAGCGTTGCGCGACGGCATCGTTCAAGAGGCCGCGCAGCACCTGCACGAGCTTCGCGCGGTACTCCCAGCACACGGCGAGGATCGCGCCGGCCTGAATGACGATCTCGAAGGTTTTGGCCTGCTCGCCCGTGTACGACAGCAGCGACCCGGCGACGATCAGATGGCCGGTCGACGACACCGGCAGGAATTCGGTCAGCCCCTCGACGATGCCGAGCAGCAAGGCGGTGACAAGCGTCGGCTGATCCAAGGGCAGGCAGGCAAACAAAAATGGCCGGTGCGGATGCAACCGGCCGGCCCAATTGTAGCGCAGTGCGAAGGTTCAGCCGGTCCCGCGCTGCTGCAACAGCGCCAACGCCTGCTCGACCATGTCGTTATGATCGGCGGGGACCTGACCTTGCGGCGTCATCCGGTCGATCAACTGCGGCAGCACCGACGCGAGTCCGCCGGCGGCGTCTCCGCTCGACATGCCGAGCTGCTGGGCGATCTGGCCCAGTTGCCCGTGTCCGAGCACCTGCGAAACCGCGTCGCCGGAGATCGGCATGTTCTGACCGGTGGACACCCACGAGCCCGCCTGCGCGCCGTAGCCCGCCTGCTGAAACCTGCCGAGGATGCCCTGCAGTCCGCCATTCTGCTGCAGCAGCTGCAGTGCGACCTGCAGCAGCGGATTCTGCTGCGCACCTCCGGTGCCGCCAGCGAGTGCCCCACCGCCTTGCATTCCGCCCAGCATCCCGCCGATCAGGCCGTCGAGTATTCCCATGGCTCGCCTCCTCGTGCATGTCGATCCGCAATTGGATTCACGATGCTACGCCGTTCCGCGCTTTGGGTGAAGTGACGCGGTACGCTACGGAGGACCCTTGACGCCAAGCTCTCCGCACAGCGTCGCGACGGTCGCCTTCAGCGCATCGATCTCGGCGCGCAGTTGCACGATGTTGGCCTTGAGCGCGGCCAACTCGGAGAGGGTCACCGTTTCCACATCGGCATCGCTCGCGGCCATCGTTGCCGCGGACTCCGGCGCCGGGGCGCCCGAGAGCAGGTGCGCCCAGCGTGTTTCCCGCGCGCCCGCCTGGCGCGGCAATTCGGTCACGAGCGCTCCCGCGGGGCGCTGCGCGAGCTCGTGCAGGAAGGCTTCGACGGCAGAAATGTCGGCAAAGCGATGCAGCCGCTCGCAATTGATCCGCAGCTCGCCGACGGTTTGCGGGCCGCGCAGCATCAGCACGGCCAGCAGCGCCACCGCCTGGGAAGGGATCGCCAGCAGACGTTCGACGTTGTGCGTGTAACGCATCACGCGGCCGCCGCTCGACTCGACGACGAACGACAGCGACCTCAGGTGATCGATGGTTGCCTGGATGTCGGCCTCGCTCGCGCTGATCACCGGATCGCGACTCGTCTTCTGGTTGCAGCCGGTGACGAGCGCATTGAGCGTCAGCGGATAGGCGTCGGGTACCGTCCGCTGTTTTTCGACCAGCACGCCGAGCACGCGCGTTTCGAGCAGCGAAAGGGTTCGCACCGCTTGCGTCATCGCGGTGCCCTCCGCTATTTCCTGCAGACGAACTTGACGACCATGTCCGCCGAGCTGCCTTCGGGCTCCTTCAGGTATTCGATCTTCGACGCGCGGTTCCGCGCGAACGCCTGGTTCTTCGCCTCGTCCTCGAACAGGGTCACCTCGACACCCGCGGCGGTCATCGCCTTGCAGTTGACCTTCATCTGCGAGCGCATGCTGGTGATGCCGCCGCCCGGCGTGTCGAGCGGCGTCCGCAGCTCGGTACGGAACGTGACGGACGTGATTCCGCCGTCGGTCCTCACGCCTGCCTTGTCGACGAAGATCCGGTTGCCGTTCGCGTTCTCGCCGAGCGGCTGCCATTCCGGCGCTGCCGCGATTGCGCCGCCGACAGTCCCGGCGAGCGCCAACAAGAGCCATCCACGCATCGTCATCTCCTTTTCCGTTCGTCGGCGCATCGCGCGTCCACCCCGACGCGTGCCTGCCGCTTTGAGGTGTCCCTGCGGCGATTGTGCGAAGTGGTCGCGCCGGGTGCCTTGTCCGGGATCAAGGGATGGTACCGGTTACGGGCCCGGAGTGGACGGTCGACTCGATCGAGCGGGGCGGTTTTCCATGCCGCGCCAGTGCTGCTATCGTGGCGGTCGGAAACCCGCTCCGCGCCCGAATCCCGTTCCGGAAGAACTCATGGCCCACCCCCCCGAAGTGACCAACATGGCGCTGTTCTGCGACTTCGAGAACATCGCGCTCGGCGTTCGCGATGCGCAATACGAGAAGTTCGACATCGGCAAGGTGCTCGAACGGCTGCTGCTCAAGGGCAGCATCGTCGTCAAGAAGGCCTATTGCGACTGGGAGCGCTACAAGGCGTTCAAGGCGCCGATGCATGAAGCGTCCTTCGAGCTGATCGAGATCCCGCATGTCCGGCAATCGGGGAAGAATTCCGCCGACATCCGGATGGTCGTCGACGCGCTCGATCTCTGCTATACGAAATCGCACGTCGAGACCTTCGTCATCATCAGCGGCGACTCGGATTTCTCGCCGCTCGTCTCGAAGCTGCGCGAGAACAACAAGGTCGTCATCGGCGTCGGCGTGAAGAACTCGACGTCCGACCTGCTGATCGCCAATTGCGACGAGTTCATCTACTACGACGATCTCGTGCGCGAAAAACGCAAGCCGCAGCCGCGCAAAGCGGCGAGCAAAGGCGCCGGCGGCAACGGCAAGCCCATGGCCAAGGTTGCGGCCGAGGAGGTCAAGCCGCCAGCGAAGAAAGGCGACGAGGAGCGGCGGCAGGAGGCGCTCGACCTGATCGGCGAGACGCTCGAGGCGCTCGTCGCGGAGCGGGGCGACGAGGAAAAGATCTGGGGCTCGATGATCAAGCAGGCGCTGAAGCGGCGCAAGCCCGGCTTCAACGAGTCCTACTACGGGTTCCGCTCGTTCAACGGCATGCTCGAGGAAGGGCAGCGGCGCGGCAGCCTCGCGCTCGAGCGCGACGAAAAATCCGGCGGCTATATCGTCCGGCTGGCGGCGGGTGAGGAGTAGCGGCGCGAACCTGGCAGGAACCCAAGCACCCAGCGCGTCGCCTCAACCGGCCGAGATCGGGCCAGAAGCGGTCACTGAGCGAGGAATGAAGCCACGCCGGGAGGCGTAGTATGGTCCTGGTTCCATTCGGCGACGAGAGGATCCGGTAATGGACCGGCGAACATTGATCGGCACGTTGCTGGGCTGCGTTCTTGCCCTTCCGCTCGTAGTCAATGGCAAGCCGGCTGGAAAGACTTATCGGATCGGCTATCTTAATCCGGCAACCTCGCAGGATCCGGGGGGCGCCTTTTCTGCACTGAAGCAGGCACTCGCCGGTCTTGGGTATTTGGCGGGTCGGAACGTCAAGTTCGAGGCGCGCTTTGCCGGTGGCAGCCTCGAAAGGCTACCGAGCCTCGCCGCCGAACTCGTGACGCTCAAAGTCGATGTCCTCGTTGCGGTGTCGCCGTCAGCGATCCGGGCCGCACGGGACGCGACCGCGACGATCCCCATCGTAATGGCATTCAGCGGCGACGACCCGGTGAAGAGCGGCTTCGTTGCTAGCCTTGCCCGCCCCGGCGGCAACATCACGGGCATGACGTCTCTCACCAGCGAGCTGGCGCCCAAATGGGTCGAGTTGTTCCAGGACGCGATGCCGGGTATCGAGCGAATTGCGGTACTGAGGAGCCCCCTGCGGCCGGATCACACGGAGCAGGTCGAGGTCATGCAGGCCGCCGCACGACCGCACAGCGTTCGGCTCCAGGTCGTGGAAGCGCGAGATCTCGAGCAGTACGGACCTGCATTCGAAGACATGACGCGCCAGCGCGCCGAGGCGGTCATCATTCTCTCGGGACCGGAGTTCGCGCAGAACCTAGTGCAGCTCGCGAAGCTGGCCGCGGTGCACCGGCTTCCCTCCCTGTGGCAGTTCAGGGATTTCGTCGTTGCCGGCGGGCTCCTTTCGTACGGTCCCAATATCCCTGACCTGTCCGCCGGTGCCGCCGTTTTCGTCGACAAGATTCTCAAGGGAACCAATCCGGGGGAGCTGCCCGTGCAACAGCCTACGAAATTCGAGCTGGCGATCAACTTGAAAACTGCGCAGAGCCTCGGGTTGAGCATCCCCCAGTCGCTGCTGTTGCGCGCGGATGAGGTGATTCAATGATTGGTCGTCGTACGTTGCTCGCGGCTTGCGTGGTATTCGCATGGGTCACTTGGCAACTTGAGTCGTCGAACGTCCGCTACGGAGAAGACCGACAGGCTGCATAGGGTCGAAAACAGCAGGTCGCTGATGCTCAAAGCAGACGCTCGCCGGACTGTTGACAACCGGCGCGCTGAGGGTCCACCTTCGGAACTCAATAGATACATTGGAAGGCGTCTCCTTTAATCGGACGCTGATTGTCAGGTCGAATCCCGATCACAGCACATAATGGTTCCAGGTATCCACGATCTCGGCCTTTTCGTCGTCTCCGGACTGCTGCTCAACATCACGCCCGGGGCCGACACGCTCTACATCGTCGCACGCAGCACGGGGCAGGGCCGGCGGGCCGGTCTGGTGGCGGCACTGGGCATCGGCGCCGGCTGCGTCGTGCATACGCTCGCTGCGGCAGTCGGGCTTTCGGCGATCCTGACGGCGTCCGCGGGTGCGTTTGCCATCGTCAAATGGGTCGGCGCCGCGTACCTCGTCTGGCTGGGCGTCGGACTGCTGCGCGGTGGTAGCCCGGGGCCGGCGGCGGGCTCGACTTCGCCGTCGTCGGCGTCGCTTCGGAAGGTTTTTGTGCAGGGACTCCTCACCAACGTGCTGAACCCGAAGGTCGCGCTCTTCTTCCTCGCGTTCCTGCCCCAGTTCATCGACGCCGCCGCGCCGAACAAGGCGCTGGCCTTCGTGGCGCTCGGCATGATCTTCAACGTCAACGGGACGCTGTGGAACCTGCTGGTTGCATGGCTGGGTGCGGGCGTTGGCCGGCGCCTGGCGGTGCGCGGAGAAGCGACAAGGTGGTTCGGGCGCGCCGTGGGGGGCTTGTTCGTCTACTTGGGGATCCGGCTCGCGCTGGTCGAGCGCACCTGACGCGCGGCGCCGGAAGCAGTTGATTTCAGCACGGCTTGCCCCAAGAATGGATGGGAGCGCCCCGGACGGATCCTGCTCGGCAGGCCCAAGGGGCATTGATGGCGAGGCGACCGCGCGACGCGGACGCCTGCGGGCTTCCGACGGCAAGGAGGTGTCGGATGCACGAGATTCGACCGGCCGCGGTGGCCGGCATGTTCTACCCCGGTTCACCTGCGGCGCTGGCTGAAAGCATCCGAGCGTGCCTGGCGGATGCGGCAACGCGTCCGCCGGGCGAGGGAGCGATACCAAAGGCGGTGATCGTTCCACACGCGGGCTACGTCTATTCGGGGCCGGTCGCCGCCGCTGCGTATTCGCGGCTCGCCTCCGGGCGGCGGACGATTCGCCGCGTCGTTCTGCTGGGACCCACGCACCGGGTGCCGGTCCGGGGCCTCGCGTTGCCGACTGCGCGGGCGTTCGTCACGCCGCTCGGCGTCGTCGAGATCGATCGCAAGGCGGCGGCTCTCGCGTTGACGTTGCCGCAGGTCCAGGAGAGCGATGCCGCGCATGCGCTCGAGCATTCGCTGGAAGTGCAGCTGCCGTTCCTGCAGGCGGTATTGGACGAGTTCCGGATCGTGCCGTTCGCCGTCGGCGACGCGACGGCCGACGAGGTTGCCGACGTCATCGATCGGCTGTGGGGCGGGCCGGAAACGCTGATCGTCGTGAGCTCCGATCTGTCCCACTATCACCGCTATGCGGAAGCCCGCGCCATCGACCGCGGAACCGCCGACGCGATCCTCGCACTCGGGCCGGCGATCGATCACGAGCAGGCGTGCGGCGCGACGCCGGTCAATGGGCTCCTCCTTTCCGCCCGCCGTCGCGGGCTCGCGCCGGAGCTCCTCGACCTCCGCAATTCGGGCGACACGGCAGGCGACAAGTCGCGCGTCGTCGGCTACGCGTCGTTCGCGTTCGCGCAAGGCAATGGAAATGCGCGATATTGATCTTGGGCGCGCGTTGTTGCGGATCGCGCGCGATGCAATTGGCGCCGAACTCGGATTCGCCGGTGACGGTGCGGTCCGCCACGAAGCGCTCGAGCGCCCGGGCGCGACGTTCGTGACGCTGATGAAGAACGGCGAATTGCGCGGCTGCATCGGCACGCTCGCGGCAGTCCGCCCGCTGCGCGCCGACGTCGAGACCAACGCAGTGGCTGCGGCGTTCCGCGATCCCCGCTTCCTGCCATTGAGCGACGTCGAGTTCGAAGCGACGTCGGTCGAAGTGTCGGTGCTGTCGGTGAGCGAGCCGATTGCATTCGACGACGAAGCGCATTTGCTCGCGCAGCTGCGGCCCGGCGTCGACGGCGTGACCCTCGAATACGGCCGCCGCCGCGCGACGTTCCTGCCGCAGGTGTGGGACACGATCGGCGAGCCGCGCGGGTTTCTCGAGGCGCTGAAGCGCAAGGCGGGGCTGCCCGCCGGGTTCTGGCATGCGCAGGTGAACGTATCGCGCTATTCGGTGACGAAATGGAAGCAGACGGAATTCCCGTCGTTGCAGGCATCGGCATGAACGAAAACTATCCCGGCCGTTGGTGGCATCGTCTCGACGACGGGCGCATCCAGTGCGATCTGTGTCCGCGCGACTGCCGTCTGCACGAGGGCCAGCGCGGCGCGTGCTTCGTGCGCCAGCGCGTCGGCGACGCGATGGTGCTGACGACCTACGGTCGCTCGTCGGGCTTCTGCATCGATCCGATCGAGAAAAAACCGCTCAACCATTTCTATCCGGGCTCGAGCGTGTTCTCGTTCGGCACCGCGGGCTGCAATCTCGCCTGCAAGTTCTGCCAGAACTGGGACATCTCGAAGTCGCGCGAGATGGACACGCTGATGGATTCGGCGTCGCCCGAGGCGATCGCCGCAACGGCGAAACGGCTCTACTGCCGCAGCGTTGCGTTCACCTATAACGACCCCGTCATCTTCGCCGAATACGCGATGGACGCCGCGGATGCGTGCCACGCGCTGGGGATCAAGACGGTCGCGGTCACTGCGGGCTACATCGGCGCCGACGCGCGGCGCGAGTTCTACCGGAAGATGGACGCGGCGAACGTCGACTTGAAGGGCTTCACCGACGAGTTCTATGTCAAGCTCTGCGGCGCGCACCTGCAGCCGGTGCTCGACACGCTCGTCTACTTGAAACACGAGACTGACGTCTGGTTCGAGATCACCACGCTCCTCATTCCCGGCAAGAATGATTCGGCCGAGGAAGTCCTGGCGATGAGCAAATGGATCATGCGTGAGCTGGGTCCGGATGTTCCGCTGCACTTCACGGCGTTTCATCCCGACTACAAGATGACGGACCTCCCGCACACGCCGGGGGCAACGCTCACGCGCTCACGCGACATCGCGCTGCGCGAGGGCCTCCATTACGTCTACACCGGCAACGTGCACGATCGAACCGGGGGGACGACGTTCTGTCGCGGGTGCGGCAAGCCCGTGATCGCCCGCGACTGGCACGAGATCCTGCGTTACGACGTCGGCGCGGATGGCCGCTGCAAGCATTGCGACACCGCACTGCCGGGGCGCTTCGAGTCCTATGACGGCGCGTGGGGTCGGCGCCGGGTGCCCGTCAGGATCGCGCTGTCGGCGTGAGCGGTGGTGCGCGGGGGCCCACGGCCGATTGAAATCCCGTCGCGCGCAGGGTAGATTGGGCGCGACGCCCGGCTCTCGACGGAGGCGCACGATGGCAGAGATTCCCCGGTGGCGACTCGATGGCGACTGGTTCGACGTGGCAAGTGCGACATCCCCTGTCCGTGTGAATTCGCGCGCGCGCCGACCTACGGCGACTGCGACGGCATCCTCGTCTGGCACGTGCGCGAGGGCACCTACGGCGACGTGAAGCTCGACGGCCTAGATGTCCTCGCGCTCGGCTACTTCAAGGGCAACATCTGGCAGGGCGCGAAAGCGACGATGGGCATCTTCATCGACGCGCGCGCGGACGAGCGGCAGCGCGGTGCGCTCCAGGCGATCTTCGGCGGGCAGGCGGGCGGCTGGCCCGGTCAGTTCGCGCAGAACATCGCGGAGATCCGGGGCATCGAGTTCGCGCCCATAAAGTTCGAGCTCGCCGCCGACCTCGCGCGGTGGCGCGCCGCGGTTCCGGGCAAGGTCGATGCGAAGGCCGAGGCGCTCGGGGGTCCGACCACCCCGCCGGGCAAGCGTGTGCAGACGCTCAACCCACCAGGGTCCGAGGTCGGTCCGGGCGGCGTGGCGACTTGGGGCACGGCGGTCGTAGATCGCGCCGATGCGCTGGGCTTCAAGTGGAACCGCAGCGGACAGTCGAGCAAGCACATCCCGTTTTCGTGGAGCGGCCCCGGCTGACCGCGGCTCACGCCGCAACGACGCCCGAGGACGACACGCCGCGCTCGGCGTTCGCCCTGCTGTCCTGGCGCGTCAACCTGGCCGTCGTCATCGTGCTCGTCGCGCTCGCCGCGATCGCCTGGCGCAGCACGATCGCGGACGCGACCGCGATGAGCGGAATGGTCATGGGGCTCGGCCAGATCGGCAGCCGGTTCCAGGGCACGATGAGCGCTGCCGCGCTGCTCGCGATGTGGACGACGATGATGGCGGCCATGATGTTGCCCACGGTCGTACCGATCGTCCTCGCGCATCTCGCGGTCACACGGCGGCAGGGCGGCATCCTGCCGACCGTTGTCTTCGTCGGCGGGTACCCGCTCGTCTGGGCGGCGATCGGCGTCCTGCCGATGCTCGCGTACTGGGGCTTTGCGCAACTGGACGACGAGGCCGGACAGGCGCGCTGGCTGCACGCGCTCTGCGGAGGGATCCTCGTCGTCGCCGGCGCTTACCAGTTCACGTCGTGGAAACGCGTATGTCTCGACGGCTGCCAGAGCCCGCTCGCGTTCATCGTCTCGCACGACTTCGGCGGCGGCGTGGCGGGCGCGCTGCGCGCCGGCGCGGCGCATGGCCTCTACTGCCTCGGCTGCTGCTGGGCGGTGATGGCGGTGCTGGTCGTCGTTGGCCTCATGAACCTGATGTGGATGGCCGGGATGGTTGTCCTCTTCTTCGCCGAGAAGCACTGGATTCATGGCCTCGCGCTCGCAAAGGTCGCCGGCGCGGCGCTCGTTATCCTGGGACTCGCCGTGGTGGCGTGGCCCGGGATCCTCGCGCTGATCTCGCAGTAGGGGGCGCCTACTCGAGGTCGAGGTACTTCTTCGCCGTTCCTTTTGCCTTCTCCACCGGATATTTTTCGCGGTTGATGAGAAGCTTGTCCCGCGCGGCAGCGACGATGTCGATGTCGAGCACGCGTCCGAGGCGCACGAGATAGATCAGCACGTCGCCGATTTCGTTGGCGACTTCTTCCCTTTTGCGCGAGTCCGGCGGGGCTGACTCACCGGCGCCGGCCCAGAGGAAATGCTCCATCAGCTCGGCGGCCTCGATCGCCACGCCCATTGCCAGGTTCTTCGGCGTGTGAAACTGCGCCCACTCGCGCTCGGCGACGAATGCGTCGATCGCGGCCTGCAGGTCGTCGAGGCTGTCGGCCATCGCCGCCGGGCTCCGAACAGTCTAGATATTTCGCATCGTCGTGGGGTCGCCCGGGTCGCTCGCGCGGCGACGCACGCTTCGGGCCTTGGCTTCGCCCGCCGCGCTCACGACTATTTCGGGGGCGTGGCGACGCCGTAGTTCGCCGTCAGGTAATCGACGATCTTCGGAACGTCCGCCGCCGGCACCTGCGCGCCGTAGGCCTTGATCATCTTGTTGACTTCGGCCTCCCACACCTGGCGCGTCATGAACGGCGAGTTGCCCTGGATGTAATCGACGCTGTGGCACATCACGCAATACCCCATCACCTGGTCGCGGCCGGCGCCGGGCTTCAACTCGATCTTCGACTCCTGCGCGAAAGCGACGGCCGCCACGGCCGCGACGGCCGCCGCGGCGAAAGGCAACACGTATCTCGGTTTCATTGGCAAGCTCCGGTGATCACGCGGCGACCAGAACGATCCGCTGCATCACGTTGTTGTGATAGCCGGCGGGATTGAAGATGAGCTCGGCGGTCTGCGTCCCGCCCTGGCGATTGGTCGCGCGCGCCATGATCGGATAGTCGCCCGCCTTCGCCGGCTGGAACCGGTAGGTCCACGTCCGGAACGAAAACCGCCCCAGGTCCTGGCCCAGCTCGGCCGCGTACCACGTGCGCCCGCCGTCGGCCGAAACGTCGACGCCGCGAATGCCGTAGCCCGCATCCCATGCGACGCCCTTCACGTCCACGTCCTTGCCGATACCGATCCGCTGTCCGTCCTTGATGTTGGTGATGAGCGAGTTGACGACCATCTCGGTGATCGGCGTCGATACGTCGCTTTCCTGCGTGAGGAAGCGGTCGGCGAAGGCGAACTTGCCCTTCGGCACGCGATACGCGGTGTTCATCCAGAACGTGGTGATCGGCTTGTCGAGCGCTTCGATCGACGTCAGCATCTTCATCCAGTACGTCGCCGTCCAGCCGGGGACGATGACGCGCAGCGGTGCGCCGTTGAAATGCGGCAGCGGCTCGCCGTTCATTTCCCAGACGAGCAGCGTGTTCTCGTCCAGCCCCTTCCACGGTGGCAGGCTCTTGTGGAAGTCCGGGGTCGCGGCCGCTGCGCCATGGTCGGCGCCGTCGAACGCGATTTCGACCGCTTCCTTCTTCACTCCCGCCTTGTTCAGCACGTCGCGCAGCCGCACGCCCTTCCAGCGCGCGTTGCCCATCGCGCCGTAGCCCCATTCGACGCCGGGGACGTGCGGGTCGGATAGTCCGCGGCGGTTGCCGCTGCACTGGCAAACGGCGACGAGTTCGACCTGCTCGAAGCCGCGCTTCAATTCGTCGAGCGAGTACTCCGCGGGCGAAGTCACCGCAGCGCCTCCGACCTTGAGCCGCCACGTCGCCGGATTGACCTCGGGGATGTCGGCCAGGTGCCAGCGGACGAAGAACGCGCGGTTCGGCGTGATCGCCGAATCGAACAGGTCGACCGGCGTCTCGAAGTTCGGCGGGCGCAGCGAGCGCTTGATCAGCGGGACTTTGCCGGGAAGCGTCTCGAGCGTACCGGCTTCGATCGCTCCGGGGGGCAGGCCCGCCGCGAGCGCGCGACGCCAGTCGAGGGTGAGAACGCTGCTGCCGGCGGCCGCCAGCACGAAAGATCGTCGGTCCATCGCTCCTCCTTTGAAGTCGGGACTCTTCCGTCCGTCTCTGGGGACGGCGGGTTCGTTCTTGTCCCCGAGCGCGTTATCGCGCGGGGGGCGCACGTTGTCAATATCCCCGTCGGGTAGCGTCCGGACGCGCGTGGCCGCCGGCAGCGTTACGCCTTCGTGTAGATCTTCGCACCCTTCTGCACGAACTCGACCGCCTTGGCTTCCATCCCCTTCGCAATCGCATCGGCTTCGGCGATGCCCTGCTTCGCCGCGTAGTCGCGGACGTCCTGCGTGATCTTCATCGAGCAGAAGTGCGGACCGCACATCGAGCAGAAGTGCGCGAGCTTCGCGCCCTCCTGCGGCAGCGTCTCGTCGTGGAACTCGCGCGCCTTGTCCGGGTCGAGACCGAGGTTGAACTGATCGTCCCAGCGGAACTCGAAGCGCGCCTTCGAGAGCGCGTTGTCGCGGATCTGCGCGCCGGGGTGGCCCTTGGCGAGATCGGCCGCGTGCGCGGCGATCTTGTACGCCATGATGCCGTCCTTGACGTCGGTCTTGTTCGGCAGCCCCAGGTGCTCCTTCGGCGTCACGTAGCAGAGCATCGCGGTGCCGTACCAGCCGATCATCGCCGCGCCGATCGCGCTGGTGATGTGGTCGTAGCCCGGCGCGATGTCGGTCGTGAGCGGCCCCAGCGTGTAGAACGGCGCCTCGCCGCAAAGCCGCAGCTGCTCGTCCATGTTGTGCTTGATGAGATGCATCGGTACGTGGCCGGGACCTTCGATCATCGTCTGCACTTCATGCTTCCACGCGATCTGCGTCAGCTCGCCGAGCGTGGCAAGTTCGGCCATCTGCGCCTCGTCGTTCGCGTCGTAACCGGAGCCGGGGCGCAACCCGTCGCCGAGCGAGAATGCGACGTCGTACGCCTTCATGATGTCGCAGATGTCCTCGAAATGCGTATAGAGGAAGCTCTCCTTGTGATGCGCGAGGCACCACTTGGCCATGATCGAGCCGCCGCGCGAGACGATGCCCGTCATTCGCTTCGCGGTCAGCGGGATGTAGCGCAGCAGCACGCCGGCGTGGATCGTGAAATAGTCGACCCCTTGCTCGGCCTGCTCGATCAGCGTGTCGCGGAACATCTCCCACGTGAGCTCTTCGGCCTTGCCGTCGACCTTCTCCAGCGCCTGGTAGATCGGCACCGTGCCGATCGGCACCGGCGAGTTGCGGATGATCCATTCGCGTGTCTCGTGTATGTTCTTTCCGGTCGAGAGGTCCATCACCGTGTCGGCGCCCCAGCGTGTCGCCCACGTCATCTTCTCGACTTCCTCGTGGATCGACGAGGACACCGCCGAGTTGCCGATGTTGGCGTTGATCTTCACCAGGAAATTGCGGCCGATGATCATCGGCTCGGATTCCGGATGGTTGATGTTCGACGGGATGATCGCGCGGCCGCGCGCGACCTCGGCGCGGACGAACTCGGGCGTGATCACCGGAGGAATCGCCGCACCGAAGCTCTGACCCGGATGCTGGCGCGTGACCTGCTCCGGCAGCGTCGCGAGCATCTCCTCGCGCTTCAAATTTTCGCGAATTGCGATGAACTCCATTTCCGGCGTGACGCTGCCGCGGCGCGCGTAGTGCATCTGCGAGACATTGGCGCCAGGCTTCGCGCGCCGGGGTTTGCGATGCAGGTCGAAGCGCATGCCCGCAAGCTCCGGGTCACCAAGGCGCCCGCGGCCGTAGGCGGACGTCGGCCCGGCGAGCTCGACCGTGTCGTCGCGCTCGGCGATCCACGGAGCGCGCAGCGCCGGCAATCCCTTGCGGATGTCGATCGCCGCCGCAGGATCCGTGTACGGGCCCGACGTGTCGTAGACCACGATCGGTGGGTTCTTCTCGACGCCGAACATGGCCGGGGTATCGGCCTGCGCGATCTCGCGCATCGGCACGTTGACATCCGGTCGCGATCCCCGCACGAAAATCTTGCGCGCATTGGGCAGCGGCGCAATGGCCGCCGCGTCGACGTGCGCGTCGCGCGCGTAGAACTCATCGTTGGCGTTCATGAAAGCTCCTCGGCCGGAACAGCGCAGGGAGCGGAGAGGCTTGGCTACGCTTCCCTGCGCCGGCATTATCCGCACAGGTACCAAGGGTGTGTTCTCACCCTCCCGCGTCGCGGGAAGGACCCCTAGCGTCGAGAAAAGACGTTACGCCATTCCGGCGGTTCGGGCAACCTTTGGGCCGGGCACCCCCTGTCACGGCGCGCGTTCGTGACCCCGCGGCCGGGGCCGCGCGCTCATTCCGGAAGGAGCCCAATGGCGACCAGCTCACGCCGCAGTTGCGCCGGCGAGCGGAAATGGATGCCGTGCAACCCGAGCTTCGTTGCCGCAACGGCGTTTGCTGCGACGTCATCGATGAACGCGGCGGATTCCGGCGCGATCGCGTTGCGCTCGAGCAGGATCGCGAAGATGCGGGGATCGGGTTTCATCACGCGCTCGCAACCGGACACGACGATGTCGTCGAACCATGAGAGAAATTCAAAGCGCTGGCGCTGCGGCGGAAACGTCTCCGCCGACCAGTTCGTGATCGCATAGACCGGCGTGCCGCGGTCCTTGAGCTCCGCGAGCACATCGACCGCACCGTCGATCGGGCCGGAGATCATCTCGCCGAAGCGCGCGCCGAACGCCTCGATCAGCTCGCGCTTGTCGGCGTGCCGTGGCAGGAGCTCGCGGATCCCGTCGGCGAACGTGCGGCCCAAGTCCTGCCGCTCGTTCCATTCCTTCGTGCAGACGGTGGCGAGGAAGTCCTCCATCGCCACGTCGTCGCCACCGAACAGCTTGCAATAGAGGTAGCGCGGATTCCACTCGAGCAGCACGCCGCCCAGGTCGAAGATGGCAATGCTGCGACGGGCGCCCGTTCGGGTCACGGACTATGTGACTCTGAGCGCCGCGCGATCATTTCGGGAACATGAATTGGACTTGCGCGCGGATCTGCCAGTTCGGCCCGAAATCCGGTTTGACGACGTTGTAATACGCGGAGATTTGCGTGTTCACCGGCAGCTTGCCGAGGTGAAAGATCTTGCCGACGCCGCCGCCGAGCGGAACGGTCCACTGCTGGCCGCTGTCGGCTTTCCAGTTGGCGGTGGCAATGGGTGCGCTGGTGAGATAGAACCCGTCGGGGAAGTTGTAATTCACGAACGGCTGCAGCAGGAAGTTGTTGTACGACCCGCCGGCGCCGCTGCCGACCGACCAGACGTTGTTCACGAGAAAGCCGTACACCCACGGATCGCCTTTTTCCAGGCGCAGGATCACGAACGACGGGCCGAGGCCCCAGCGGTAGCTCCCCAATGCGGAGTCCGACGTCGTCGGGATCTGCGCGATGGCTCCCGCGCCCCAGATCACGCCCTTCGGTACCGCCGGAGACAGGAACGCCGTGAACTGCGTCGGGCCGATGCCGTTCGTGCGGTCTTCGCCAGAGAACAGCGCCGGTTGCGAGACGACCGGAATGATCGTGCGGGTGATGATGTTCCAGTCCTTGCTGACCTCGATCGGGATCACCGGCTGGATGTTCAGGATGTTCTGGGTCTTCTTCTCCGGACCGTAGTTGAGATTCGTGTTGTTCTGGAACGGCACGCTGATCAGGTTGCCGACGGGGTTCTGCGCGAGCTTCGCCAGTTCCTCGGCGCTCATTTCGCCGTGGGCCGGCGCCGCGAGCGAAACGCCGATCGCGATTGCGCAGGCGATGACCGCTCGTCGCATCAATTCCGTTTGATTGTCCGTGCCTCGCATTTTGCGTCCACGATCACATCGATTTCTTCGCTTCGAACAGCTCCCGCTTGCAAGGAAGCGAAAGCTCGCCGAAATTCGCGCGCAGGCATTCCTTGGCGGTTCCCGGTGCGGCGCCGGCGCAATAGCGGTGCATGTCGTCCTCGCAGGCCCGCACGACTTCCTTCATCATTGCAGCCATCTGCGCCATGCCTTGCCGACACGCCGGCGAAAGTTTTTGCTCGTTCGCGCGTAAACACTTCGCGATCCGACCCTCGCCTTGCGGGACGCCGGCGCAATAGGCCTGGATGTCCGGCGCGCAGGCCTGCTGCGCATTTTGTGCGGACACGGTCGGCATGGTGATTGCACCGACTGCGGCGAAGCCAACGGCAAACAAAAACGGTCGTGTCGTCATGAGCGAACTCATGGTCTGCAGGACGGCGCAGGCAACCCCGACCCGATGTTGTGGAAACGAGAGAGGGTGGAGCGCCGTATTGCTACCGGACCACGGTGCGCGAGCCGCCCGCAAAACAGCTTCCCGAGCCGTTGTCAGGGCAGATGACGATGTACATGGCGCGCTGGTTGCAGCCGGAGACGCCGACCGTGTATTCGGCGCGATCGGGCCCGGAGTACCGGAAAGTCTGCACCAGCGGCTGCAGCGTCTCCCGCGAGATCACTTCGCCGGTAGCGGCTGGGCAATTCATCTCGAACTGCCCGCGGCGAACCGCCATGTTCACGGCCTCGGGCTGCATCTGATCGATGAATGGAGGGCCGGATGCGCATCCGGCGGCGATCAGACCGGCGGCAAGCACGAGCAGGTTCGAACGAAACGCCATTTTGTTCTCCTTGGATGATGCGATTGATCGATACCGGCTCAGCGCCGGCCACCGCCGCGGAAGCCCCCGCCGCCGAACCCGCCGCCGCCGAAACGTCCACCCCAGCCGCCACCGCCGAACGAGCGGTCACCGCCGCCGAATCCTCCGAAGCCGCCACCACCGCCCCATGAGCGGTCGCCGCCGCCGAAGCCACCGCCGGAGAAGCCGCCCCATCGGTCGTCGCCGGCGCTGCGCGCTTGCGATTCCTTGTCCGCCCATGAGGTGTCGCCCGTCGCGTGGGCGCCGCCGTTCGCCTGTTGCCAGCCGCTGCCGTTGTTGTGATAGACGTTCCCGTTGACGTCGGCGTAGTGCTGGTTGCCGACGCTCGCGGTGCCCCACGTGTTGGTGTTGCCGGTCTTCGCGTTGTACGTCGAGCCGCCGCCGACGTGCGCGTTCCCTTCCGGCCCCGCGGTGGTCGCGCCGGCGCGGTTGTAAGAGCTGCCGCCGGCACCGGTGCCCGACACGGCGTTGGCGGTCGAGCGCTGTCCGGTGTAGGTGTTGTAGTTGCTCGCGCGCGCGACGTTGCCCGAGCCGCCCGCAGCACCGTTCATCGTCCGATCGTAGCCGCGGGTGGCGTTGCCCGTCCATGCGTTGTACTGCCGGCCGGCGTTGTAGCTGCCCGACGTGCCGGTGCGCGCGTTGTAGTAGCTGCCGGACGCCGTCGTGCCGGCAACGCCGCCGCCCGCGTACCAGCTTCGCGTGCCCGACCACGTTGTCGCGCCCCAATGGCCGTAGACGTTGGCGCTCGCCGTCGCGCAGCACGGGTAATGGCCCCAATACGCCGGGTAGTAGTACGCGCCGCCCCAGTAGGGTTCCGTCCATGCCGCGGTCGCGAGTCCCATTGCGAAGCCGTAGGTGAAGCCGACCCATGGGTTGTAGACCGGCGCCGCCGCGACGTAGTAGGTGTACGGCGGCGGATACCACACGCTGCCGATCCACGGCGAGTACGCGTAGCCGGTCCCGTAGACGACGGTGCCGTACGGCGAGACGACGACGCCGAGGTACCCCGGGGTGTAGCCGACGTAGACGTACTGCGGTGTCGCCTCGTAGATCCGCACGTAGGTGACGTAGTAGATCGGCGAGGAGGGCGGAATCGCGTAGATCGCCGTGGGGATCGAGGTCGCGATCGTCCACGGTCCTGTCAATTGCGCCGCGGTGAACCAGACGCCGGCGACGACCGCGTAATAGGAACGCGGCGTGACCTGGATGATCGGCTCCGACGAATTGACGACGTACGAAAGCGACGTGCCGGGAATCGCGGCGTACTGCGGCGGACCGTCGAAGCTCGGCGTGAAGTTCGGACCATTCTTGAGCGGCACCGTCGCCGTCTGCGGAATCGAGTTCTCGATCACCGCTTCCTGCGCCTGCGGCGTTCCGGCGACGGTCGGCAGCACGGCGCCCGCCAGCGATTGCGGCGGAATCTTTGCGAAATCCGGCGGCAGCGCATTGCTCGCGACGAACGTCCACGGTCCGGTCAGTCCGCCCGCCATGAACCAACGGCCGGCGAGCAACGCGTAATAGTTGCTGTTGGCGGTGTTGATGAGAACGTCGCTCGTCGTGTTCGATGCCCACAAGAGCTGCGTGCCGACGATCGGCACGAAATCGGGTTGGCCCTTGAACACGATCAGCTCGGCCGGAGCCTGGGCCGTGTAGATCGCGGGAACCCCGTCGGCGAGCGAAGGCTTCGGGTTCGCCTTCGGACCGCCGTCGAGCAGATCGACGACGCCCTGCTTCGAAAGCTCGGCCGCAATGGCATTCATCTCGTTGGCCATGAATGGGCCGGGATAGGCCTGCGTCCACGGGCCGGAAATCGACGTCGCGGACAGCCAGCCGTCGTAGACGTGCATGTAATAGGCGTCCGTCAATCCGCCTTGCAGGATCAGCGCACGCGTGTTGATGACGCGCTTGGCCCGCGAGTGATTGGGCACGGGCTTCAGCACCGGCGCGCCGTCGATCGGGACCAGGATCGCCGGCGAGTAGCTGACGATGACCTGCGGCGGAGTGTTCTCCACCGGCACCGCCGGCGGCTTGATCCCGGCGAGCGCGAGGGACGCCTCGATCCGGTCGAGGGCAATGGTGCGCACGCCCTTCGCGAATTCGCTCTGCAGTTCGGTCGTGTACGCCGCGCCGTGATTGGGCAGCGTCGGGAAATCGGTCTTCGTGAACTTGAAATCCTCGAACACGACGGTGCGCGCAACCTTGTCGACCTGGGTGCGCGCATTGGCGAAGATGACGCCGAAGGCCTCTTCCTTCGCGCCCTCGGGCTTGATCGCCAGCGCGCAGCGGAAGTCGATGCGGTTCCCCTCCCACTTGTTCACCTGCGGCTGGTAGACGAGCACCTGCCCGTTCTTGAGATCGACGACGCGCGGCCACGGGTCCGCAGGTGGGGCAGCCGGTGCAGGAGCGGGTGTCTGCGCCAGCGCGAGTCCAACCGTGACAGACAGTGCGAGGACCGCGAGTGTGGCGGTAAGGATGCGGGAAAGCGGGTTCATGAAGGGCCCTGTCGGAAGATGAACAGCGCACGCGCGCAAAGTGTTCCTGCGGGTAAGCCGGGGATCGATCGCGAAACCGCAAGACACAGCGCTCTCGATCGACCTGTCGCCGCGCGGTGCACCGCGTGCGGCCGTCGGATCGGCGAGCGCCGAGGATACGCTCGCGCCGAATGTCCGTCCAGAGTCGACGCGATGCCGACGATGCTTGACGCCCGGCGTTGCACGATTGTTACAGCGCGTGACCGATTTTCTTCGTGACCCGGCGCGGGGATTGCCGGCACGGGTAGCGATCGTCGGGTCCGTCCTCGACGCGCGACCGACGGCTGACCTCCCTGCGCGAGTCGCTGCGCTAAGATGCGCATTTGCGTGCAGAAGAACAGACGTCGCATGCTCGTCCCCGCGCCGACCCTTTTCCACGACCGCGCACATCGCCGCCTGCACGATGGCGCCGGTCTCGTCTTCGACGGCGCGGCGCTGATGTGGCGCGCAGCGCCGCACATGCTCGCGGGTGACGCGATCGATCCCGTCGCTGCCGTCCACTGGCTGCAGAAGGAGAGCGGGACGCCGTCGCGGCAGCCGGTCGGCGTGATCGGGGGCCGGCACGCGACGACCGCGCAGGCGCTTGCGGCACGTGCGCTGGGCGAGGCGCTCGCGCAGGCCGGGCTCACCGTGCTGTGCGGCGGCCGTCGCGGGGTGATGCTCGCCGTGTGCGAAGGTGTTGCCACTCGGGGTGGAATCAGCGTGGGTCTGCTGCCGGGCGAGTCGCTCGCCGACGCGAATCCCGCCGTCACGATCCCCATTCCGACCGGGATCGGGCTTGCGCGCAACGCGGTGATCGCGCGCGGTTCCGCCTGCGTCGTGGCGATCGGCGGCGGTCACGGCACGCTGACCGAGATTGCGTTCGCGCTGCAGTTCGGCAAGCGCGTGTTCGGGCTCGAAGGTGCGCCGCACATCGAGGGGATCGAGCATCTGTCGACGGTCGACGCCGTCGTCGCCGCGGTGGCGCGCGTCGTGCTTGCGCTCGATGGCGCGGCCGCGCTGCCGTATCAGATCGACGACGCATGAGCCCATGAGCGCACCGCCCCGCAGCGGGGCAACCGCGTCCCGAACCCGTGCCGACGCGATCGCCCACGCATCCGATTGGTTCGATCGTGGCGGATTGCTCGCTGAGCTGCGCCGCCGCGTCGCGATCCCCACCGAAAGCCAGAACCCCGGCCGGCATCGCGAGCTCGAGCGCTACCTGCGCGACGAGATCGGCCCATCGCTGGCGCGCCTGGGATTCACGTGGGACATCTGGCCGAACCCGGTGGCCGAAGCGCCGCCCATGCTGTTCGGGGAGCGCCGCGAGAACGATGCGCTGCCGACGGTGCTCACCTACGGCCATGGCGACGTCGTCGCAGGCTACGACGACCAATGGGCAGACGGTCGTTCGCCGTGGGAGGTTGCTGTCGCCGAGGACCGCTGGTATGGCCGCGGCACCGCCGACAACAAGGGCCAGCACACGATCAATCTCGCCGCGCTCGCGCGCGTGCTCGAAACCCGCGGGCGTTTGGGCTTCAACGTCAAGCTGCTGCTCGAAATGGGCGAAGAAACGGGTTCGCCCGGTCTGCGCCGGATTTGTGAGACACGCGCCGACACGCTTGCGGCCGATGTGCTGATCGCCTCCGACGGCCCGCGTCTTCGGGCGAACCGGCCGACGATCTTCCTGGGCTCACGCGGCGCGCAGAACTTCGATCTCGTCGTCGATCTGCGCGAAGGCGGGCACCATTCGGGGAACTGGGGTGGACTGCTCGCGAATCCGGGAACGATCCTTGCCGGAGCGATCGCGTCGCTGGTCGATGCTCGCGGCCGGATTCTCGTCGACGCGCTGCGTCCGCCGCCGATTCCGGAATCGGTGCGTCGCGCCTTGGCCGACATCGAGCCGGGAGAGCCCGGCGGTCCCGCCATCGACGCCGACTGGGGCGAGCCCGGGTTGTCGCCGGCCGAGCGTGTGTTCGGCTGGAACACGCTCGAAGTGCTCGCGTTTCGCACTGGCAATCCCTATCGTCCGGTCAATGCGATTCCGCCGCGCGCAACCGCTCATCTCCAGATCCGTTTTGTCGCGGGCTGCGATTGGCGAGGTTTTCTCCCGGCGATCCGCGCCCACCTCGATGCGCATGATTTCGGGCGCGTCCGCGTCCATCCGTCGGACAGCGAGCCGATGGCAGCAACCCGGCTCGATCCGGATCATCCGTGGGTGCGCTTCGCGAGCGCGTCGATTGCGGCAACGACCGGCACGCCTCCGGCGATCCTGCCGAACCTCGGCGGCTCGTTGCCGAACGAGTGTTTCGCCGACGTGCTCGGCTTGCCGACGATCTGGGTGCCGCATTCGTATCCGGCGTGTTCGCAGCACGCGCCGAACGAGCACTTGCTGGCGACGGTTGCGCGGGAAGGCCTGCGGATCATGACGGGATTGTTCTTTGACGTGGGCGAGCCCGGCGGGCCGCCGGCTCGCGCGCGGACGACTGGATAAAGGCCCGATCTCCGCAAGACAGAAATTTGATCGGCGACGCGACGACGCGCGCCGAATTCGCTACAATTTCGCTGCGCGCGGGTGTAGCTCAATGGTAGAGCAGAAGCTTCCCAAGCTTACGACGAGGGTTCGATTCCCTTCACCCGCTCCACAATAATATTTTCCACAGGCGCTTTGCGGCGAGGATCCGCTCGGAGGTTGTGCGCGCCAGGACGAGGGTACGTATCGCAATGCAATCACCGATCGAGCGGAAAGGCAGTGCCACCGTTTCACCGCTGGCGCCGGGCGATACGGTCCGCATGCCGTGGAGTGAGTCCGGTTACGAAGATCTTGTCGTTCGTCCCGCGCTCGCGATTCTTTTTCGTCTGGCGCTGGGGCCCGCGGCCGATGATTACGGGCCTCGCTTCCTGCGCTACGAGCGGCACGGGGGCGCCCGCCTCGGCTGGCATTGGCCTGCGCTTCTGCTCGGGAGCGCATGGGCCTTTTATCGGAAGCTCTGGCTCACGGGCATCGCCTTTGCGTGTCTGCCGCTGATCGGCGTCGCGGTGCTTGGCGCGGTTGCCCCCGCCGTCGGGAGTTCGACGCTGGGCTGGCTCGCGGCCGCCGTCGCCGCCATCTGGCTGGTGCCGGGAATCATCGCCGCGGCGCTTGCGAACGCGCTCCTCTACTGGCACGTGAAACGACGGGTCGCGCTGGCCGAGGAAGGATGCCATCGCGCTGACGAGGCTGCCACGTTGATCAGTGCGCGCCGACCGACGTCGGCCGGCGCTGCGCTCGTGTTCGGCGCTGCAGCCCTCGCGTTCTTCGCAATCGCGATTGCGCCGCGCGTCTCGGCGCTCTACCACGAGCAGATCGTTCGCGTCAGCATCGCCGACAGCCTGGCTGCGTTCCGTCCGCTGCAAGCCGCGATCGAGGATGCATGGCGGCACGGGGCCTCGCTCACATTCCTTCCCGGCTACCCGTCGACGCCGAGCGTTCCCGACGCAGCGCCGATCCGCCTGGTCGGCGTGAGCCCGGCGAGTGGACGTCTGCGACTGGAGCTGGAGCTGCCCGAGCTCCGCGGAAAATCCATCCTGCTTGCTCCCTCCGTCGATCCGCAACAGCGTGTGCAGTGGATCTGCGTGCCGGTCGACGTGCCGAGGAAATACCTGCCGCAGGATTGCGCCCGCGGTTAGCGACGCGAGGCTAAGAGCACGGCCCCCGCGGAGCGGGGTGCGACCGGGCCGAGTCGGCGCAGGGCGGCCGACGTTTCCGCGTCACGAATCTCACCAACGGAGCGGAGGCCGCAAGGAACGCGCGACCCCGGTCGAACCGTGTACGTCAGCCGGGCGCGTGCGCGGTCTTCTCGCGTTGCCACCGCTCGAGCTTCGCCCGGGCTTCGTTTCTTGCTGGATCCATCTCCGCCGCGTGCGCCGCGGTCTTCGCAGTCAGCTCGATCACGTAGCCGTTGGGATCGCGAAAATAGATCGAGCGAACGAAGCCGTGATCGGAAATCCCGCGCGTCTCGATGCCGCGCGCCTTTCCTTTCGCGAACATGTCGGAGAGCGTTGGCGCGTCGACTTCGAGCGCGATGTGCAGATCGTAGTCGTGCTGCGCTCTGAACTCGAAGGGCATCTCCGGCGCCTCGAAGAACGCGAGAAACGATCCATCGCCCATCTGATAGAACGTGTGCAACACGCTCACCTGCCGCCCGGTCTTTGTTTCGTGGATCTCGAGCGTGCCGGCGAGCGGCAGGCCGAGGAAATCCTCGTAGAAGCGGCGCGTCTCCTCGGAGTCGCGGCAGCGATAGGCGTTGTGGTGCAGTCCCTTGATCATGATCGACGGCTCTCCTTCGGCCCCGGCAAAGCGTCAGACGGTCTCGAACGCCTTGTCCTTGAATGCGCCCACCATTCCATAGAACACCTCGTTCACCTTGGCCCAGTTGGGACGCGCCTTCATTGCGGCGTACCAGCGGGCGAGGTTGGGGTACCGCGCGAGGTCGCAATGGATGACCTCGCCGATCGAGACGACGCCGGCGCCGAAATAGTCGGCGATGGTGAGGTCGTCACCGCACAAATACTTCTTGCCGGATCCCAGCAGATGCTGGTCGAGGACCGAGAGCCAGAACCGCGTCTTCTCCTTGCCCCACTGCACCGTGCCCGCATGAACTTCGTCGCTCGGCCGCTTGTGGTGCGGGAAGATCTGCGGATAGACGAGCCCGTAGCCGAAGTCGCGGTAGAGCCCGGTGTTGAGCCAGTCCATCATCTCGTTGACGCGTGCGCGCTTACGCAAGTCCTTCGGGTACGCCGGCGAATCGATCTTGTCTGCGAGATACTTGAGGATCGCCGAACTTTCGGTCAAGCGAAAGTCGCCGTCCTCGAGCACCGGGACGAGGCGGCTCGGGTTGATCGCGCCGTAGGGTTCCTGCAGGTGCTCGCCCTTCATGAGGTCGATGACTTGCAACTCGAGCGTGATTCCGCTGTCGGCGGCGAACAGCACGACGGGACGACTGGCGGTGGATACGGGATGGTAGTAGAGCTTCATGCGGAAGGTCCTTGCGGAGGGGCGGCGGAAGCGAAGTGTAAGCCCGAGCGCCGCCGAATGTTCAAGCTGCCTCGATTCGGATGGCACTGCACCCCGGCAGCCGTTCGACGCAGCGCGGACCCATCAACTGCGTCGGCGTACAGTAGCCGCCCTCCGCCGTGTGCGTGAGCAGCGTGCGCACGGCCATCAGCACGCCGTCGACGGTCAACCGGTAGCCGTTGCTGGTGGTGAGGCGAGCGGTGCGCGTATCGCCACGGTCGTTGCGCGCCTCGCCCCAGACGTACATCTTGTCGGCGTCGCGCTGTTTCTGCGACGGTCCCGGATGCGCCTTCGCGGCGCTCCGCATCAGCAGCGCCTGCAGAAACGACAGACGCAGCAGCGGACGCATCCAGTTCATCCGCCGCATTTGCGCAACGGCGCCTGGCGACGCGGCGATGTACGTCTCCACGTTCGGTATTCCAGTCGAAAAGTAGGCGGTCGCGACGTCGCCCCATGGAATCGTCATCGCGAGTCGCGGCCCGGATCCGAAATCGATCATCCGCGTCCGGTGCGCGAGGGGCACGGTGATGATCGCGCCGTCCTTGCGTACGCGCCCGCCGCGGACCGCGCCTTCAACCGATGTCCGGGCGGTGCCGGGGCTCTGCTCGGCAAGGCCCTTGAAGCCCAGCGCGATGAATCGCGCGTCCGGCAGCGCTTCCAGCAGGCACACGGCAACGCAGTCGGTGGGAATGACGTCGAAGCCCACGCCCGGGCAGACGACGATTCCCGCGGCCCGCGCTTTCGCGTGCTGGCGCTCGGCGGCGAGGAAGACGTCGATTTCGCCGGTGATGTCGACGTAGTGCGTCCTGCTGTCGAGGCACGCCGCGATCATCGGCGCGCTGGTCGCCGAAAACGGGCCCGCGCAGTTGGCGACGACGCCGACGTCGGCGAGCGCGTGTCGCGTCGCGGATGCGTCCGTGAGGCTGAAGGCACGCCACGGAAGCGCGAGCTCGTTCGCGAGCGACCTGATCTCGGAGTCATCGCGGCCCGCGATAACGGGCGCGAGCCCCTGCCGCTTCGCCTCATGCGCAACGAGGCGGCCCGTATAGCCGTTCGCGCCGTAGATCATCCACGTGCTCCGCGCTTTGGTTCGGGAAACGGAGGTGAGGGACGGCACGCTGGTCGGCGATGGTGTGGCAAGGGTCGTTGCAAGTGTACCCCGCGATCGATCTTGAGAGACCCGGCACGGCGTTGCCGCTTGCCGCGCCCGCACACGCTCCGTAAAATGCTTCGACCTGCTGCGCTGCCGTGGCCCGGGTCCGCGCGTTACCTTTCTGCATCGATCGATTGCGCGGATGAGCCGCTCTCGTCCCCTTCAGCTTCCCGTCGCAGCGATTCTCCTGATCGTCGGCGCGGTACTCTGTTTTTCGCTGCTCGACGCCTGCGTCAAGTTCCTCGCTCAGCGCTATCCGGTGCCGCTGCTCGTCTGGGCGCGCTACGGCCTGCAGGCGGTTGCGACGGTGGCGTGGCTCGCCCCGAAGATGGGATTGGATCTCCTCCGCACGCCGCAGCTCGGGCTGCAACTCATTCGCGGCACGGTCCTGCTCGCTTCGTCGCTGTGCTTCTTTTCCGCGCTCAAGTTCCTGCCGCTCGCCGACGCGACGGCGATCAACTACATGACGCCGATCATCGTGATCGTCCTGTCGGTGGCCGTGCTGAAGGAGCGGATGACCCGATCGCGGTGGGCGTTCGTCGGCGTCGGCTTTTTCGGGATGCTGCTGATCGTACGGCCCGGCGCGTCGATCCTGCATGGCGCCGCGCTCCTCGGATTGGGCGCGGCGAGCTTCTATGCGAGCTATCAGCTGCTGACGCGCAAGCTCGCCGCCGAGGACCCGCGGGTGACGCTGTTCTATCCGGCGCTTTGCGGCACGGTGCTGATGACGATGGTACTGCCGTTTCTCGATCGCGGGGGCGCGATGCCGTGGACGCACATGGTGCTGGTCGCGCTGACCGGCGCCCTCGGCACGCTGGGCCACTTCCTGTTCATCCTCGCGTTCCAGCGCGCGCCGGCGTCGGCGTTGACGCCGTTCACCTACATGCAGATCGTCTGGGCGACGTTGCTCGGCTGGATCTTCTTCGCCACCTTTCCCGACGGATTCACGCTGAGCGGGATCGCCATCATCGCCGGCAGCGGGCTGATGCTCGCCTGGCACGAACGGCGCAAGGCGCTGGCGGCGCTCCCTGAGGAGCCGCCCGCCGTCAATTGAACTCGCCCGCGCGGTAGAATCGGTCAGACCATCGGACCAATTCGGTCCGGGTATTTCCATCGCCGCAAAGGGAACACATGAACGCAACCGCGAACGCAAAGCCGCGCGTCGGTTTCATAGGCCTCGGACTGATGGGCCACGGCATGGCGAAGAACATCGTGAGCAAGGGATTCCCGCTGACCGTGCTCGCCCACCGCAATCGCAAACCGCTCGAAGACATCCTCGCCGCCGGGGCGAAGGAAGCGAAAACCGCCGCCGATCTGGCGCGCGCTTCCGACATCGTCTTTCTCTGCGTCACCGGGACGCCGCAGGTCGAGGCGATCGTCTACGGCGACGACGGGCTGCTCTCGGCGGCGCGCGAGGGCTTGATCGTCGTCGATACGTCGACGGCGGAGCCCGCGTCCACCGCGGCAATCCGCAGCGATTTCACAGCGAAGCACGCGGAGTTCGTCGACGCGCCGCTCGCGCGCACGCCGAAGGAAGCCGAGGAGGGCCGGCTCAACACGATGGTCGGCGCCGACGACGCGGTGTTCGCGAAGCTGAAACCGGTGCTGGCGGCGTACTGCGAGAACGTGATTCACGTGGGCCCGCCCGGTCACGGCCATACGCTGAAGCTCATCAACAATTTCCTTGCGATGGCGATTGCGACGGCGGCGGCCGAGGCTGCGGCGACGGCGGCGAAGGCCGGCGTCTCGATCGCGAAGCTCCACGAAATCATCTCGGCTGGCGCGGTGAATTCCGGGATCTTCCAGCTGACGGTCGGCAGGATGCTCGAAAGCGGCGATCTGTCGGGCCTCAAGTTCACGCTCGTGAATGCGATGAAAGACCTGCGCTATTACACGCACCTCGCTGAATCGCTGCCGACGCCGGCGCTGGTCGGCGAAGCGGTGCACCAGACGCTCGTCAATGCCAACCTGCTGGGATTCGGTGACCGTTACATCGCGTCGCTCATGGAGGCGCAGGAAAAGTTGGCCGGCGTGACGTTCGTCAGGCGGGCGTGACGGCGGCGATCCGCGCCGCTCGCGGTTTCGCGTGCGCGACGACGGGGACGATCGCGCATCGGTTCGCTGCCCGTCGAAGCTTCTCGTCCTCGGCGGCACGCGGTTTCTCGGTCGCCATTTCGTCGACGCGGCGCTCGCGGGCGGCCACGGCATCACGATCTTCACCCGCGGCCGGGAACCAGGTCCCTGGGGCGACAAGGTCACCCGGCTCGTCGGCAATCGCGATCCGGACACCGTGCCCGGTCTCGGCGCACTCGAGGCCGGCGAATGGGACGGCGTCGTCGATACGAGCGGTTACCTTCCACGTCATGTCCATGCCGCAGCGGCGATGCTCGAACGGCGGGTCGCGCACTACGTGTTCGTGTCGTCGCTGTCCGTTTATGCCGATGCGAGCCGCGCAGATCAGGACGAGAGTGCCGCGCTCGCATCCCTCGCCGATCCGGCGTCCGAAGACGCTGCTGCGAATTACGGTGCGCTGAAGGCCGCCTGCGAGCGCGAGGTGCGATCCGCTTTCGGCGAGCGGGCAGCGATCATCCGCCCCGGATTGATCGTGGGCCCGCACGACCCGACCGATCGCTTTTCGTACTGGGTCGCGCGGTTCCTGCGGCCGGAGCTTGTGGGCGATCGCGGCGCGGCCGCCGTCGTGCCGGCGCCTGCGGCGCGGCCGATCCAGTTCATCGACGTGCGGGATCTTGCGCAATGGACGCTCGATCTCGTGCTGGCGCGCACTCCGGGCGTGTGGAACGCGGTGAGCCCGCCGCGGCAATGGACGATGGGCGCGCTTATCGATGCGTTGCGCTCCCGGGGGAGCGCCGTCGTGCCGACATGGATCGACGAGAACGCGCTCGTCCTGTGCGGTGTCGAACCCTGGACCGAGCTGCCGTTGTGGATTCCGCAATCCGACCGTGCGATGGCGGGCTTCATGGAGTTCGCGTGTGCGAAGGCGCGGGCGCACGGGCTGCGTTTCCGGCCGCTCGAAGAAACGCTCGACGACACGGCGGCGTGGCTTTCGGCGCGCGACAATTCGGCCGCGTGGGCGCATACGCTGTCGGCCGACAGGGAGCGGCTGCTGCTGCAACCGCGGTGAAAGGGGCGTATGGGAACAGCATTGCGGCGCCGTTTGCGCTCGGCAAAGCCGTTTCGGCGCCGGCCGTCGGGCGCTCGTGCGATCATAGCGCCCGAATCCTCTCCGAACGCCCCGCATGCCGTCCGACACGCAGTCCGACTTTCTCGAATTTGCGCACGGCACGACAATTGCCGCAGGCGCCGTCATTCTCCCGCATTTCCGCGTCGCCCTGCACGTCGAGAACAAGAGCGATGACGGCGCTTACGACCCGGTCACCGTGGCCGATCGCGCCGCCGAGAACATGATTCGCGCGGAGATCGCGCGCGCTTACCCTGGTCACGGCATCCGCGGCGAAGAGCAGGGCTGGCACAAAGGTTCCTCGAATTACACGTGGGTGATCGATCCGATCGACGGGACGCGAAGCTTCATTCTCGGTCAGCTGCACTGGGCGACGCTCCTTGCGCTCCACGATGGCGAGCGCGTCGTCGTCGGTGTCGTCCATCAGCCCTACGTCGGCGAATCCTTTGTCGCTGCGGCCGCCGACGGCAAGGCGGAGTGGCGCCGCGGCGCCGAACGGCGGACGTTGAAGGTGCGTCGCTGCCGCTCCATTGCCGACGCCGTCGCCGCGTCGACCGATCCGAAGATGTTCACGACGGCCGAAGAGGTGGCAGCCTTCCGGCGCGTGGCCGACGGCGCGCGGTTCACGCGCTGGGGCGGCGACTGCTATGCCTACTGCATGCTTGCAATGGGGCTCATCGACATCGTGATGGAATCGTCGCTGCAGGCGTACGATATCCAGGCGCTGATCCCGATCGTCGAGGCTGCAGGCGGCGTGATCACGAGCTGGACCGGCGGGCCGTGCGACGAAGGCGGCGCGGTCGTCGCGTGCGGCGACCGCGCGCTGCACGCGCAGGTGCTGAAACTGCTTGCTGGTGCTTAGGTCGAACCGCGGAAGGGGGTGCGCATGGCAACGGCATCGCCGGTCGATCTCTGGGACAATCCGCAGGGCACCGACGGCTTCGAGTTCATCGAGTACGCCGCGCCCGATCCCGCGGCGCTTGGCCGGCTGTTCGAGCAGATGGGCTTTACCGCCATCGCGAAGCATCGCGCGAAGAATGTGCTGCTCTTTCGGCAGGGCGAGATCAACTTCATCGTCAATGCCGAGCCCGGAAGCTTCGCGCAGGCGTTTGCGCGGGTCCATGGACCGTCGATCTGCGCGATCGCCTTTCGCGTGAAGGACGCGGCGCGCGCCGTGGCGCGTTGCGTCGAGCAGGGGGCGTGGGCGGTCGAAGCGCACCCGGGACCGATGGAGCTCAACATCCCGGCGATCAAGGGCATCGGCGACTCGCTCATCTATCTCGTCGACCGCTACCCGGGCAACGGGACCGGCGTGTCGATCTACGACATCGATTTCGTGCCGCTGCCGGGGGTCGATCAGCATCCTTCCGGCGCGGGCCTCACCTATGTCGACCATCTGACGCACAACGTGCACCGCGGCCGGATGGAGGAATGGGCAGGCTTCTACGAGCGGTTGTTCAATTTCCGCGAGATCCGCTATTTCGACATCGAGGGCAAGCTGACCGGCCTCAAGTCGAAAGCGATGACCTCGCCCTGCGGCAGGATCCGGATACCGATCAACGAAAGCGCCGACGACAGGAGCCAGATCCAGGAGTATCTCGTCGCGTATCACGGCGAGGGGATCCAGCACGTCGCGCTCGGCACCGACGATATTTACGCGACGGTCGAGCGTCTATCGCGCGCGCACGTCGATTTCCAGGATACGCCGGACACCTATTACGATGCGCTCACAACCCGCCTCCCGGGCCACCGCGAGGACACCGCGCGGCTCAAAGCCGATCGTATCCTGCTCGACGGCGCGCCGGCCAAGGGCGAAATGCTGCTCCAGATCTTCACGAAGACGGTCATTGGCCCGATTTTTTTCGAGCTGATCCAGCGCAAGGGCAACGAGGGATTCGGCGAAGGCAATTTCCGCGCGTTGTTCGAATCGATCGAACAGGACCAGATTCGCCGCGGCGTGCTGAAAGGCTGATCCTGCCCGGCGCAGCGGCGGCCGGCCGCGCCTCGCGGGGCAATGCGGGTCGCCCTCGGTCACACCGCAGGCGTCGACAGGACGCGCGTCTCACGCGGGCATCGTCCGGCGATCGGCGTCGCCATCGTCCCCGCAAGTCCATGATTTGTTGCGTTTTGGTGCTGATTCTGCGAAAATTCAATATTTCGCCAAGCATCCGCGCAGGTCAGTGCTTACTCCGCTTGGATTCTCGTTACTGCGCCAGTTGGCCGATGGCGACTTCCACTCCGGCGAGGACCTCGCCGCGAAGGTGGGGCTGACGCGCGCCCGCGTCTCGCAGGCCTTGAAGGACGCCGAGACCGCGGGCCTTGCACTCGAACGGATCAAAGGGCGGGGTTATCGGCTGCTCGAGGCGCCGGACTTTTTGGACGCCCGGCGAATCAGGGATGCGCTTTCCGCGATGCCCGAAACAAACGGCAACGCGTCCGCGCTTACGATCGAGGTCGTCGACCAGATCGACTCGACGTCGTCCGAGCTCCTGCGCCGCGCCCAACGACGCGACATCCATGGCGTCGCGCTCGCCGCCGAATGGCAGACCGCGGGCCGCGGTCGCCGCGGTCGCGCGTGGACGGCGATTGCGGGCGGCAGTCTCACGTTTTCGATCGGCTGGCGGTTCGAGCAGGGCGCGGGGTTTCTCGCGGGCTTGAGTCTCGCCGTCGGTGTGGCGGTGGCGCGCGCGCTCGAAGCCGACGGCTTTCGTGGCGTCGCGCTCAAGTGGCCCAACGATCTCGTCTACCGGCACATGAAGATCGGCGGCATCCTGATCGAAGTCAACGGCGACGCGCTCGGGCCGTCGACGACGGTGATCGGCATCGGGCTCAACATCCGGCTGCCGGCGGCGGTGCGCAAGGAGATTCCCGTGGCCGTGACCGACCTCACGACGGTGGCCGGACGCAAGGCGAAGGGAATCGACCGCAACCAGCTCGCAGCCCGCCTCATCGCCGAACTCGCCGCCGTCCTCCGGCAGTACGCGAAGGAAGGCTTCGCGCCGTATGCCGCCGAATGGCAGCACCGGCACGCCTATCAGGGGAAACCCGTCACGCTGCTTCTGCCCGACGGGGGCACCGTCGCGGGCAAGGTTGCCGGCGTCGATGCGAGCGGTGCCTTGGTGCTGGCTGACGGACCCCGACGCGCGCGCTTCCTGTCCGGCGAGATTTCGCTGCGACCCATCGCCAGAGCGAGGCTCCCGGTCCGAACGCGATGAGCGGCGCGACGTCGCAGCGCTGCATGATCGTCCGCTGAGCACCGCAGCGGCAACAGTCGCAAGCGCATGAGCCTGACCCTCGTCATCGACGTCGGCAACAGCCGGATGAAGTGGGGGCTCGCCGGACCGCACGGGTGGATCACCGTCGGCATCACGCCCAATGCCGAGATCGGCACGCTGTCGCTGCGCGACTGGCACAGCCTGCCGCGACCGATGCGCGTGGTCGGCGTCAACGTCGCCGGCGAAGCGGCCCGCGTGCGGGTGGAAGCGCAGCTCACGCGCTGGCGGCTCGTTCCCGAATGGCTGACGGCAACCGCAGCGGCATGCGGCGTCACCAACCGTTATGCTCAGCCGGCGCAACTCGGCGCCGACCGCTGGGCCTCCCTCGTCGCGGCGCGCTGCCGTTCGCTGAACACCGACCTCTTTCCGCCCGCGTGCGTCGTCGTCAATGCGGGCACTGCAGTCACGATCGATTCGCTCGATGCCGAAGGCGCGTTCCGCGGCGGACTCATCCTGCCCGGAATGCGCTTGATGTTGCGAGCGCTCGCGGAGAACACCGCCGCGCTCAAAGGCGCGCCTGGAGAATTTCGCGAATTTCCCGACAACACCGCCGACGCGCTGTATTCGGGCGCGATGCAGGCCGTGTGCGGCGCGATCGAGCAAATGCGCCACCGGATCGATACGAACCCGGCGCAGGTGCGCGTCTACCTTGCCGGCGGCGCGGCCGCCGAGATCGCGCCGCACCTCAACCCGCCGGTGGAGGTCGTCGATCAACTCGTGCTCGAAGGCGTGCTCACGTTGGCCGGGGTCCGGGTTGCGGGTTGAGCCCGCCCCGTCGCTTCGTGGCGCGACGCCGCGGGGAACGCGGACCGCTTCGCGCGCCCCGATCAAGCATTCGGGTTAACATCTCGCGCCTAGGAGCCTGTCGGACTTGCTCTCACGTATGCGTTGCTTGGCCAAAAAACGATGGATGCTAGGCGCGAGGCGAAGCGAATATCAGGAATATGCGCAAGACTCGCAACGACGCAGACGCGTTTTTTGGCAGCAACCCGGAGGGACGGGGCGATTTGGGCGCATTTCTGCGTTCTCGCCCTCGTCATACTCCCGGTATGCCTTCGGGCTTCGGGCCTTGAACTGCGCCCAACTCGCCGCCGTCGCATGCGCGACAGTAAGCCCGACAGGCTCCTAGAGCCCTGCTCATCCCATGCGCACCCTCGTGATCCTGCTCCTGCTCGCGAACCTGACGCTGTTTGCGTACACGCGGCTCGACTCCGGGGCCGGGGAAGGTGTGCGGCTCAAGGAACAGGTGCGACCGGACAAGATCAAGCTGCTGACGCCGCAGGAGGTTGCCGCACTCGGGCCGGCAAGCGCAGCTGCGCTTGCCGACGTCTGCCTCGAATGGGGGCCGTTCGGCGATGCGGATCGCACGCGTGCCCAGAGCGACGTCGAATCGCTTGCGCTCGGCAAGCTGCTCACGCAACGGCGCACCGAGACGAGCGCCGCCTATTGGGTCTTTCTTCCTCCGCTCGCAAGCAAGGCGGCGGCCGACAAGCGCGCGGCGGAGCTCCGCGCCGCGGGACAGAAGGACGTCTTCGTCGTCGACGGCGGCGCGCAGCGTTTGGCCATTTCGCTCGGCGCGTTCCGCACCGAGGACGCCGCGAACGCCTACCTCGCGGAGCTCGCGAAGCAGGGCATCTCGGGCGCCAGAGTCGGTCCCCGCTCGCAGGTGATCGTGCAGACACTGCTCGTGATCCGCGATCCGCAACAGCCGCTCCTCGCGCGGCTGCGCGAGCTCGCGCCATCGTATCCGGGGGCCGAAGTGAAGATCGGTGCGTGCGAGAAGCCGAGTTGACGTTCCGCGCTGCCCCGAATACCAAGGCGTGAATCCCGATTCCGACCACACCGCGATTCGCCGGGCGGCCACACCGGAAGACGTCGCGCTCGCCAGGACGCTTTTCGTCGAGTATGCGAAGTGGCTCAACGTCGACCTCTGCTTCCAGGGATTCGATCGCGAGCTTGCGACGCTGCCGGGCGCCTATGCGCCGCCGGACGGACGCCTGCTTCTCGTCGGAACGCCCCAAGCGGCGTTCGGCTGCATCGCGCTGCGCCCGCTCGGCGGCGAAAAGACTCCGACCGGCGAGGTGAAACGGCTGTTCGTGCAGCCGGCGGCGCGCAACGGTGGATGGGGTCACCGCCTCGTCGACGCCGTTATCGCCGAGGCGCGCGCGATCGGCTACCGCGAGCTCAAGCTCGACACGCTCGACTGGATGACCGACGCGCGCAACCTCTACGCGAAAGTCGGATTTCGCGCCTGTGCACCGTACTACGCGAATCCGCTGCCCGGCGTCGTTTACATGGCGATGACGCTGTGATTGGTGAGCCCCACGCTTGCGGCTTGGCGGCGGCGGGGCGTCGGGGAGCTGGTGACCTTTTGCGACGATTCGTCTTTGCGCAATCGCTAGACCCGAGCGCTCACCGAAAACCTTCTTTCCCCTTCCGGCGCGTCGTCGCCAACCGGCCACGCGGCCGGCCCGGTGACAATGTCGCGATAGCCGGTATCGCGGAGCAGCGCGATGATTTCGTCCTCGCTGTACCACGTGACCGCCAGCACTTCGTCCTCGCGGGCTATGATCGTCGCGCGCTCGCGCTGCTCGTAGCGGCTCCTGATGTCGATGCGCCGCCCCTCGGCGTCGACAAAAATCTCCGAGCGCCTGGCGATCGTGCTGCCGTTCGCGAGCGTGACCGTCTGGACCTCGGCGACCGGCGCGCCAGGCGGATGCGACGCCTCCGCGGGAACGTACAGGTCGAGGAGGAGCAGGCCGGGCAGGACCAGATGCGCGCGAATGCGCTCGAGCGCTTTCTGCGCGCCGACGGGGTCGACCAGCAGCTGGAACGAGCCCGCGGCGATGAACCCGGCAGCGTAACGAAGTGGAACGTTCAGCGCCACGACGTCCTGCCGGAACAGCGCAGTCCTGAGATGCGCCGCGCTGATCCTCGTTTCACACGAGGACACCATCGCGGCTGACGAATCCACGCCATGGACGTTGAAGCCCTGTTCGAGCAGCGGCAGCAGCAGCCGTCCGGAGCCCGCCATCAACTCGAGCGACGGGCCAGCGTCGCGAGGCAGGCGCGCCGTATACCATGCGACCTCGGCAGCGGAGGCGCGCGGCTTGTCGGCGTCGTAGAACAGCGTGCAGAGACGGCCGTAAGCGGCCATGAAAACGGGGGTTGGGGCGGGACCCTGATGTTACCCCCGGCTGCAGTCGTGCTCGAGTTAGAGTTGCTCCCAGGGCAGGCCTTCCTTGCGCCAACCGGAAAGCGAGCCGCGATGGTGGTCGTCGTCGAGCGGACCCTCAAAACCCTCGAGCACGTTGTAGACCTCGGCAAATCCCGCTTTTTCGAGCGTGATGCCGGCATCGATCGAACGATGACCGCTGCGGCAGATCAGCACAATCGGCCGGTTCATGCTGGCGACCTTCTTCACCTGGCCGACGAAATGCGGGTTGACTTCCCAGTCGGGCCCGTCATTCCACGCGACGTGGTGCGCGCCCACGGGGTGGCCGACGAAGAAATATTCCATCTCGCTCCTGCAGTCGATGAAGACCGCGGATGGATTGTCGTGCAGGAACTGGGCAGCGTCCTTGGGATTCAGGTGTTTCATCCGCGCAAATCTAGCACGCGCCACGCCAAATGCAATATGACGTTTCGTTTGCGTCATATAACCCGATCATGGGGCAAGGGTGCGCCGGCAATGTTAGAATTCAAGGCGCTAGCGCGATGCGGCCCGCATCGCGTGCCTCGAGGACTCGCGACATGCAACGAGACCGCACTGCCGAGCTCACTGCTCTGCTCGATCAACGTATCCTGGTGCTGGACGGCGCAATGGGCACGATGATTCAGGGCTATCGGCTCTCCGAGGCCGATTACCGCGGCGTCTGCCTCGCGCACCACACGCACGACGTCAAGGGCGACAACGACGTCCTCGCACTCACGCGCCCCGATGTCGTGCGTGAAATCCACGATGCCTATCTCGAGGCCGGTGCCGACATCATCGAAACCAACACCTTCACCGCGACATCGATCGCGCAAGCCGACTACCAGCTCGAGGGGCACGTGCGCGAGATCAATGTCGCCGCGGCGCGGATCGCCCGCGAACGGGCGGACGCGTGGAGCGCGAAGACGCCGGACAAGCCGCGGTTCGTCGCCGGTGCCCTAGGTCCGACCAACCGGACGGCGTCGATTTCACCGGACGTGAACGACCCCGGCGCGCGCAACGTCCGCTTCGACGATCTCGTGGCGTCCTACACCGAAGCGATCGAAGGCCTGGCCGAGGGCGGCGTCGACCTCTTCCTGGTCGAGACGATCTTCGACACGCTGAACGGCAAAGCCGCGCTGTTCGCGCTCGAAACCTTTTTCGCGCGGATCGGCCGGCGCTTTCCGGTGATCGTCTCCGGCACGATCACCGATGCGTCGGGCCGCACGCTGTCCGGCCAGACGACGGAAGCGTTCTGGAATTCGGTGCGCCACGTACGCCCTCTCGCCGTCGGCATCAACTGCTCGCTCGGCGCCGCGCTGATGCGGCCCTACATCGAGGAAATGGCGCGCGTCGCCGACACGTACGTCTCGTGCTACCCGAACGCGGGACTGCCCAATCCGATGGCGGAGACGGGCTACGACGAAAAGCCCGCCGAGACGGCGCGCCTGATCGAGGATTTCGCGCGCAGCGGTTTTGTCAATCTCGTCGGCGGCTGCTGCGGGACGACCCCCGCACACATCCGCGCGATCGCAGCAGCGGTGAGGACATTGCCGCCGCGAAAAATCCGGATCGACGAGGCCCTCGCGACCGTTTGATCTTCGCCTGATCTCGATTCGGCGTGGCGAGCGTCATCGCCGCGCCGGGGCAAGAAACTCTTCTGCCGACACCCTCTCCCCCACACGGGAGAGGAAAGAACATCGGATTCGCACGCTCCCCATGTCCCGCGTCATGCGCCTTTCCGGCCTCGAGCCGCTCAACGTTGGCGACGAATCGCTCTTCGTCAATGTCGGCGAGCGCACCAACGTCACTGGCTCGCGGGCGTTCGCGAAGCTGATTCTCGCCGGCGATTACACGGGCGCCGTCGAGGTCGCGCGCCAGCAGGTCGCGAGCGGCGCGCAGATGATCGACGTCAACATGGACGAGGCGATGCTCGACTCCAGGGCGGCGATGGTCAGATTCCTGAACCTGATCGCCACCGAACCCGACATCGCCCGCGTGCCGGTGATGATCGACTCGTCGAAATGGGAGGTGATCGAGGCGGGGTTGAAGTGCGTGCAAGGAAAGCCGGTCGTCAACTCGATCTCGCTCAAGGAAGGCGAGCCGACGTTCCTGCGCCAGGCGGCGCTCGTGCGGCGGTACGGCGCGGCGGCGATCGTGATGGCCTTCGACGAGCAGGGCCAGGCGGACACGTTCGAGCGCAAGGTCGAAATCTGCGAGCGCGCCTACAGCCTGCTCACGCGCAAGGCCGGCTTCCCGCCCGAGGACATCATCTTCGACCCGAACATCTTCGCGATTGCGACCGGCATCGACGCCCACAACAACTACGCGGTCGACTTCATCAATGCGACGCGCTGGATCCGTCAGCACCTCCGGCATGCGAAAGTGTCGGGCGGCGTCTCCAACGTGAGCTTTTCGTTCCGCGGCAACGAACCGGTGCGCGCGGCGATCCACACGGTGTTCCTGTACCACGCGATCAAGGCCGGGATGACGATGGGCATCGTCAACGCCGGGCAGTTGGGCGTTTACGACGAGATCCCCGCCGACCTGCGCGAGCGCGTCGAGGACGTCGTGCTGAATCGCCGTCCCGACGCGACCGAGCGGCTGGTCACGTTCGCGGAAACGGTGAAGGCGCAAGGCAGGACCGTCGTCGAAGACCTTGCCTGGCGCGCGCTTTCCGTCGAGGAGCGGCTCTCGCATGCGCTGGTGCGCGGCATCACGACGTGGATCGTCGAGGACACCGAGGAAGCACGGCAGAAATATGCGCGGCCGATCCAGGTGATCGAGGGCCCGCTGATGGCGGGGATGAACGTCGTCGGCGATCTCTTCGGCGCCGGCAAGATGTTCCTGCCGCAGGTAGTGAAAAGCGCCCGCGTGATGAAACAGGCGGTCGGCCATCTGGTGCCGTTCATCGAGGAGGAAAAGGCGAAGACCGGCGATGCCGGCAAGCCGAAGGGCACGATCGTGATGGCGACCGTCAAGGGCGACGTGCACGACATCGGCAAGAACATCGTCGGCGTCGTCCTCCAATGCAACAACTTCGCGGTGATCGATTTGGGCGTGATGGTGCCCGCGCAGAAGATTCTGGACACGGCGCGCGAAAATCACGCCGACATCGTCGGGCTCTCGGGGCTCATTACACCGTCGCTGGAGGAAATGGCGCACGTCGCGCACGAGATGCGGCGCCTCGGCATGACGCAGCCGCTGCTGATCGGCGGCGCAACGACCTCGCGCGTGCACACGGCGGTGAAGATCGCACCGAATTACGGTGGCGTTACCGTCTACGTTCCGGACGCCTCGCGCGCGGTCGGCGTCGCCAGCAATCTGCTGTCCGACGATTTGCGGCACGGCTACGTCGCCGAAGTCGCCTCCGACTACGAGCGGATCCGCGTCCAGCATGCGGGCAAGAAAGGCCCGACCCTGGTGTCAATCGAGGCGGCGCGCGCGAATGCGTTCAAGACCGACTGGACCCACTACCTGCCCCCCGTGCCGATGGCGACGGGCCGGCGCGAGTTCCGCAACGCCGATCTGGCCGAGATCGCGCGCTACATCGATTGGGCGCCGTTTTTCCAGGCCTGGGAACTGTCCGGCCCGTTCCCGGCGATTCTCGACGACGCGATCGTCGGCGAGGCGGCGCGCAACGTCTACGCGGAAGGCCGGGAGATGCTGAAGCGGATTGTCGAGGGCCGCTGGCTCACGGCCAACGGTGTCATCGCGCTGTTGCCTGCGAACACCGTTGGCGACGACATCCTGCTCTATACCGACGAGACGCGCGCGAAGGTTGCGCTGACGTGGCACAACCTGCGGCAGCAGAACGAGCGGCCGCCGGGCAAACCGAATTACTGCCTCGCCGATTTCGTCGCGCCGCAGGCTTCGGGCATCAAGGACTACCTCGGCGCGTTCGCGGTCACGGCCGGGCTCGGCGTCGAAAGGAAGGTCGCCGACTTCGAGGCGAAAAAAGACGATTACAGCGCGATCATGCTGAAGGCGCTCGCCGACCGCCTTGCGGAAGCGTTCGCCGAATGGCTGCACATGAAAGTGCGGCGCGAGCTGTGGAGCTTCGCTGCCGACGAAAGACTCGATGCCGCCGCACTCGTGCGCGAGGAATATCGCGGCATCCGTCCCGCGCCTGGCTATCCGGCGTGCCCCGACCACAGCGTGAAGGCGCCAACGTTCGAGATGTTGCGTGCGCCGGAGCTCGGCATGACAGTGACCGAAAGCGGCGCGATGCTGCCGGCGGCGTCGGTGTCGGGCTTCTACTTCTCGCATCCCGAAGCGACGTATTTCGCCGTCGGCAAGATCGGCGCCGATCAGCTCGACGACCTCGCGCGCCGCCGCCAGATGAGCCGCGACGAGCTCGCGCGCTGGCTCGGGCCGAACCTGTAGCTCGTCGACGCCGGGACCCAAATCGCCTGCGCGTTATCGTCCGACGATGCGCAGCGCCGCATGCGCCGCGCCGAAGCCGTTGTCGATGTTGACGACGGTCAATCCCGACGCGCAACTCGCGAGCGCAGCGTTGAGGGCAGTGTGGCCACCGGCGCCCACGCCGTAGCCGACGGACGTCGGCACCGCGAGCACGGCGCCCGGAACGAGTCCCGCGAGCACGCTGAAGAGCGCGCCTTCCATGCCGGCCACGGCGATGACGACCCGATGGCGGCGAATTTCGTCGATCCGCTCCATGAGTCGCCACAGGCCGGCGACACCGACGTCGTGGACCAGCGTCGCGCCTTCCGCTTCGAAGGCAAGCGTGCGCGCGGCTTCGTGCGCGACCGGCGCGTCCGACGTCCCGCCGGATACGATTGCGATCCGCCCGGTCGCGCGCGGCGTGGGAACGCCACCGAGGATCGCCGTGCGCGAGACGGCGTCGTAGTCGAGGAGACTCCTGGCCGAAGCCGTGAGACGGCCGAGCTTGCGCGCACCAAGGCGCGTCAGCAGCAAGCGTTCGTCGAGCTCGATCGCATGCGCGACAATCGCGCCGATCTGCGCCGCCGATTTCGGCTCGCACAGCACCGCCTCGCTCAAGCCCGTACGCTCGACGCGTTGCCAGTCGAGGAGGAATTCAGACATTGACCGTCGCGCGGAGAAACGCGGCGCCGCGCCGATAGTTCCGAATGCCGGCGAATGTGCGCCCCGTCGTGTGACACGCGGCTTCAGCGATATGGCGGGCCGTGCCCGCCGTTGCCGCGAAATTCGCATCGTCGAGCTCGATCACGACGCCCGCGTGCGTCACCCTGCAGCGCACGACGGCGTCGTTTCCCAACGCCGCGGCAAGCCGCATCTCGACATCGTCGATGAACGCGAGGTCGGAAGGCGCGATGGCGATGCCGGTTTCGACGCGGCTCGCGAGACACGGCTGCGCCGGCAACCGTTCGAGATCGTCGAGGCCGAGCCTCGACGCCAAGGCGTACACGTCGCCCTTGTCGAGACGAGCCTCGACATACGGATGAATGACGGCATGTTCCGTTGCGGCGCGCAGCCCCGGACGGAAGTCGGACAGGTCGCCGCGGTTCGTGCCGGAGGCAATGGGATCTGCGGTGTTCGCGCGAATCCGCGCATACAGATTTGATTTGCAGTAGTAGCAGCGATCGACGGGATTCGCCCGGTAGCGGGCGTCGGCCTGCTCGCCCGCGTCAAGCAGCACCAGCGGCCAACCGTGGCGCGCGGCGTGCGTTTCGACACGTGCGCGCGCCGTCGCCGGCACCGCAGGGCCGGCCGCGTGATACATCGTCGTCCGTGCGTGCGAGAAGCGCCACGCGACATGCGCGAGGGTCATCGAGTCGACGCCGCCGCTCACCGCAAGCGCGATGCGATCATGACGGTCGAGCACCGCGAGGAGGCGCGCGAGATCGCTGTCGGCGGGGAAGGCGGCGTTCATCGGCGTGAAGCGCCACGGGTGGAGGCCGACGGGTCGTCGGGCGCAAGCGCACGCTCTTCGGCCGCGGCACGCACGCGGCGCCGCGTCCCGAGCACGGGCGCCGCGGCGACGTCGTCGTGCGCAGCCTTCGCGGTGCGGACGCCGCCCGGCCGCTGCGCAACCTTGACGCCGATGGTCGCGCCGCCAACCGCCGTGGGCACTTCGTTGCGCGACAGCACGCGCCGCCGTTCGTCGCGCAAGCGCAATCCCAGCGTCGACGTTTCGGCGAAGCAGGCCCGCGCGACGCCGTCGACAGCGCTCGGGGCAACGAGCAGCCGGAAGTCGGCGAGCGGGCGGCCCTTCTTGCCGGATCGTGTGCCGATCGACACGTCGAGTACGCCGGAAACGGCGCGCAGATGATCCGCGGCGCCGGCGATCTCCTCACCGGTCATGTCGTCGACATCGAATTCGATGACGATGACGGCATCGGATTCGGATGCATCCACGCGTTCGAACACGAGCGCCCGCACGACATTCGCAGCGCCTGGCAACTCGCGCGTCCCGGCACCGTATCCGGTTGCGAAGAGGCGTCCCGTCTCGCGCCGCGTCCCGCATGCGGTCGCCGCAACGAGATGACGAAGAATTGCCGCACCGGTCGGCGTCACGCGCTCGCCCGCGGTGCCGTCGTCTTGCCACGGGTAGCCCTCGAGAAGCCGGCTCGTGGCCGGCGCGGGCACCGGCAGCAGACCGTGCGCGGTGTGTACGGTGCCGCTGCCGAGCGGCGGCGCCGATGCGCTCCAGTGCGCGCCGTCGAGCGCTCCCGCGATGCATCCCGCTGCCACGAGATCGAGCAGCGAATCCCAGTCCGCAAGCTCGTGAAAATGCACGTCGTCGACGGCAATGCCGTGTACGTGCGCCTCGGCGTCCGCAAGGAGCGCAAGGAGCGCGAGCGCATGCGCGCGGGTGGCCGCGGAAAGCGGGGCATCGGCAATTCGTTGGCGCAGCGACCGGTACGCCGTGCCCGCATGCGGGTGCGACGGCGCGCCGGCCGCCGCAAGGCCGAACCGCTGCGCGCGCAATCCTCCGCTCGTCGCGGTGAAGAACGCAGGCGCCGCGGCGCCGGGAGGCTGCACGGCGGCAAGCTCGGCCAGCACCGGCTGGGCGAGTGCGGGCAGGGCGTCGATCATTGCAGCGATGAACATGTCGCCGCTAATGCCCCCGAGCAGATCGAGATGGACCGCCAACCCGTCGGGTGGCGGCATCGCCGCCGGATCAGGCGACGACCGGGACGACATAAGGTCCTTCGGGAATTACGGCGAGGGCGGGATCGCCGGCGCGCGCGAACGCCTGCGCGAGCGCGGCCTCGACCGAGTCTATCGTCTCCACGCCGGTAAGACGCTGCTCGTCTCCGTCGAGCCCGGTCGTATAGAGCTGGACGCGGCCGACGCGCATGGATTTCAGCTGCATTTCCGTCTGCCACTCGTCGACGTCGGCGAAGCGCTTCGCGACGAGCGTCTGCAAGAACGCGTCGGGGCCCAGGTCGACGAGCCGCGCCTGTGCGGCGCGGAATTCGGGCGAGCCGAAACCTTCCGAGCACGCCGAGGCGACGATCAGCGTGCCGCCGGGTTCCAGGATGTCGAGCGGCGTCACCATCCCCTTGACGGTCTGATAGTAGGTCTTGTCGAGCGGGTCGCCCGCCGCCGACGTCAGCACTGTCGCAAAGCGCCGACCGACCGGAACCCGCACGCTTTCCGCGACGAAGTCGACGGCGGCGAGATGGCTCGCGATCACTTCGCCGAAGTTGACGTGGACGAGATCGCGATCCTCGTCGATCACCGTGTTGACGGCGTACACGTCGCCCAGCATCCGCACGATCTCGAGCTGCTCCTCGTGCAGCGGATTGCCGGCGAGAGTGCACTGGATCGCCGCCGGATCTTCCATGAACCGCGCCGAATGGAACGTGCGGATCGTGTCGGCGTGTGCGACACCCGGCGCGATGACCTTGCGGCCGCCGGAATAGCCTGCCATGAAGTGAGGCTCGACGAGCCCCGTGGCGATGCGCAGATCGGCGTCGACAAAGCGGCGGTCGAGCTTCACCGGCGTGCGTCGACCCGAGGTCACGCCCAGGTCGACGTGCGCCGCGTCATCGCGCGCGAAGTGGTTTTCGACGCGAACCGTCTGCCGCACCCACGGGTCGCCGACGAGCGAGTCGAGCTCCGCCCCCTCGTTCGGACGATGGAGCCCGGTTGCGACCAGCACGGTGATGTGCTCGCGCGCCATGCCGGCGGCCAGCATGCCCTCGATCAACGGGCGCAGGAACAGATGGTTGGGGACCGGCCGCGTGATGTCGCAGATCAGGATGCACGCGCTCCGTCGCCCGCGGACCAGCGTCTCGTAGGGCGGCGTCCCCACCGGCTGCGACAGCGCAGCACGCACTGCGGCGTCCGGATCCTCGACCTTTTGCAGCGGACGCTTGCCGATCAAAGTCGCGCGCGCTTCCGCCGGCAGCCGGATGCGCAATCCCGACTTGCCGTAGAGGACTTCGACTGCATCGCACTTCACAGTGTCGTTCATCGTTTGATCCGGCGTTCAGCCGATCGTCGCCCCCGCGTGCGGGAGGCACCAAGTTTACGCCGGGTCGCGGCCGCCGTCGCGGGGGCCGTCGCCGCCGCGCCGCGCTGCGTGTACGATGGACAGCATGGACGGCTCCGGATTCAGGAATCGCTTCCTCACCGCCGAGGAGATCCGCACCATCGTCCGCGACGGTCTCGCCTCGCTCGCGCTCGCGGGCAAGCGCGTGCTGTTCATCATCCCCGACGGCACGCGAACGATGCCGATGCCGCAGTTCTTTGCGCTGTTCGAGGAGGAGCTCGCCGGCAAGGTCGCGGCACTCGATTTCCTGGTCGCGCTGGGCACGCATCAGCCGATGAGCGATGCGCAACTGACCCGGCTCGTCGGACGCGACGTCGTCGAGGGTCGCGCCGGCGCATCGCGCATCTACAATCACGAATGGCACGACCCCGCGATGTTCGCGCGGCTGGGCGAGATTCCCGCCGCGGAGATCGCCGCACTGACCGGCGGCCGGTTGCAGCAGGACGTGACGGTATCGCTCAACCACCGGATCTTCGATTACGATCAGCTCGTGATCTGCGGCCCGGTCTTTCCGCACGAAGTCGTCGGCTTTTCGGGCGGCAACAAATATTTCTTCCCCGGCATCGCCGGTCCCGAGATCATCGATTTCACGCACTGGCTGGGCGCGCTCATCACCAACTACGAGATCATCGGCGCCGGTTACACGCCGGTGCGTGCGGTGATCGACCGCGCCGCCTCGATGGTGCCGGTCCCCACCGCCTGCTTCGCGTTGGTGGTGACGCAGGCCGGTCTCGCCGGGCTGTATTTCGGCAAGGCCACCGAGGCGTGGGCGCAGGCGGCAGCACTTTCCGCGCAACGGCATATCGTCTGGCTGGACACCCCGGTGCGCCAGGTGCTCTCGGTGATGCCCGAGATGTACGCCGACGTCTGGACGGCCGGCAAGGGCATGTACAAAATCGAGCCGGTCGTCGCCGACGGCGGCGAAGTCATCATCTATGCGCCGCACATCCGCGAGGTCAGCTACACGCACGGCCGCCTGATCGACGAGATCGGCTATCACTGCCGCGACTATTTCCTCGCGCAGCCCGAGCGTTTCGCGAAATATCCCGGCGGCGTGCTCGCGCATTCGACGCACGTGAAGGGGCAGGGCACGTACGATGCGGCGACAGGTGTAGAACATTCCCGGGTGACGGTGACACTCGCCACCGGCATTTCGCCGGAGCGTTGCCGGCGGATCAACCTGGGTTACCGCGATCCGGCGTCGATCGACGTCGGGACATGGCAGGGGCACGAACGCGAAAGCGTTCTCGTCGTGCCGCGCGCAGGCGAGATGCTCTATCGTCTGAAACGGCACTGAGTTTCTGTTCCGGCTGCGCGCCGGACGACGTCCTACAGAATCGTTCCTTCCGCGCGAACGCGCAGGCGAAGTACGATATCAGTCTGCAGGTTGCCGTGACGCGACCACGCGTGTCTACCGCTCGATTGCGACGTCGCCGCGCGTGTTTCCCGGCGCCATGGTGCGCAACGCGATGGAACTTCGCCGCGCCGACACGCACCAACATCGAACCGTCGTCGGATACGACCGCGACATGCCCGTGCCAGAATTCACGCGAAGGAGTCCCGCGCCATGATGTCATCGACCTCGGACGAATCCCGGAGAACCTCGCCGCTCGCGCTCTGGCGCTACGCGCACGACTATTTGCGAACCGCGCGAAGCCTTTCTCGCCAGCATCGCATCTCATGCGCGGAATCGCAGGCGGCGCATCACGTCGCGGCGCAGGGGATCGAATTCGCGCTGCTGGCGTTCCTGACCGCGCGCGGCGCATCCCTCGACGACGTCCGCCGGGACGTCGGCCGTTCGCTGTACAAGGCGCTCGCGCGGAGCGAGGCGCAGGGTCTGCCGCCGATTCCAGCGCCGTGGCGCGCAGCCGTTGCCGAAATCGCGCCGTGTCACCAGGATACGCAGTTCGTCTATCTCGCGACGCCCGAGGGCACGTTTCCGGATCTCGACCCCGTCGTCGACGCCGGCATTTTCATCCTCGATCGAATCGCGCCGGACGTCGCCGTGCAATTCGTCGTCCACCTGGGCGACGGCGCGTCACCGACGGTCGAGACGTTCGTCCGCCGTCTGCGCGCCGACTTGAGCGCGACCTCGGACATTGTCGGTGCGCGCGCCGGTGACGAGTACGACCTGCCGGAAATCGGCGATTTCCCCGAACCCGCCCCGCCGAGCCAACGCCGCGCGGACGCTTGAGGGGCGCGGCAGCCGCGCGGCTATGAAGCGCCGAGCAGCTTCGCCGCCTTGGCGACGTTCTTCGGTTTCACCCAGAAGATCGCGCCAAATCGGCCCTTGCCGCTGATCACCGCATCGATCGCGACGACGTTGATCCTTGCGCCCGCGAGCTTGTCGAGAATTCTGGTCATCGCGCCGACGCGGTCGTCGCCCTGGTAGAGAAAGCCGGTCTTCTTCACGGACAGCTTGAGTCCGAGCTTCCTGGCCGCGCGCTTGAGAACGGCCGCGTTCTCGGGCATCAGGTCAAGCTGCGCTTTGCGGCCGCTCGGAAAGCCCGAGAAGGCGAGCAAGTTAACGCCTTCCCTGGCAAGCCCGTCCATGATCTTCGCGCCTTGACCGGCGGTGTTCGGGACCATCACGTAGAAGTAATCGATCTTGCGCAACCTGTTGCTCATCGTGCCCTCCTCGTGTGCCGTGTAATCGTCGCTCGCCGGCCCGTGGTCAGATGCAGGAGATCGCGCGCGGACCTGGGAAGCTCCGGTCAATTATGCGCCTCGCCCGGCATCGCGGCGTACGGGGAGCGCGATCGCATTCGCGCGACGCCGCGCGCAGCGGAGACTAGAATAGCCCGCCAAGCCATCGGGAGCCGATCATGACCAGCACCACCGAATCCAAATGGCGCCTTCACGGTGTGCGCGTCGTCCGCGCCGGCGAGCTCGATGCCAACACGCCGCAGACGCCGGGGATGAACCGCGCAGCGGCCGTTACCCATGCGCGCGCCGGCGCGGAAAAGATCTGGGCCGGCACCGTCGTCATTCATCCGAAGGCGAAGACGGGCGCGCATCATCACGGCCCCGTGGAAAGCGTGATCTACGTGGTGAGTGGCCGGGCCCGGATGCGATGGGGCGACCGGCTCGAGTTCATCGCCGAAGCCGGCCCCGGCGACTTCATCTACGTGCCGCCGTTCGTTCCGCACCAGGAAATCAACGCGAGCGACTTTGAGCCGCTCTCGTGCGTCCTCTGCCGCAGCGGTCAGGAGCCGGTCGTCGTCAACCTCGATCTACCCAATGTCGAGCCCAATCCGGAGGAAGTGCATTGGGTCGACAACATCCACGCTGCACCGAAGCGGTAGCAGTATCGGAACGCGTCCTATGACGGTGCGGGGGCCCGGGCAACGGTGGTCCGGTCGATGATCGGCCAGCGATCGTCGCCCGTCACGCAATTCCAGAGGTAGATCGCGAGGCCGGGATCGCCGGTGAACAGCGAATGGCGCCGCATCCGGTACTCGCGGAGGTGGCGGTCGTTCTGATCGATCGCATGCATCGCGAAAGCGCGGGCGCGATCCAGCCAGAGATCGTCGCCGGTGCGGCGAAACAGCTTCAGGAACGCCCAACCGTTGCCGGCAGTGCCATGACACAGGCCGGCGCCCTTCGTCAGCGGTCCGGCGGCCCAGATCAGCTCGCCGGCCGCGAGCAGCAACTCGTCGAGGCGTGCATCCTGAAGGTCGCCGAGGCTGGTCACGATGCCGGGCGCGCCGTGGCACCACTGGACGAGCCGCTTCGACGTGCTCGCCGGGACGGCCGCGAAAGCCGGTGGCCAGTTCGCGTGCGCGCCGTGACGCAGCGCAGTCACGTTCGCGGTTTGCACGATTCGCTCGATCCACCATGTCCGCTCCTCCTCCGAAAGGAGCGGGAGGCCGCGAATGATCGCGCCGGCGTTGCCGGCAAAGCCGTGCGCGGCGCCGAGCAGGACGTCGCGTCTTCCGTAGAGGTCCTGCGTCCACAAATGACAGCCCGCCTGGGCGAGGTACGAAAACGATCGAGCCAACGCGCGCGCATCGCGACGAAAGAGCTCGGCCCAGCGCTCGTCGGCCAATTGCTCGTACATCTCGAGCGCGGCATGCATCGTTCCCGGCGTGCCCCACAGCAGCTCCTGCGACGAATGGCCGGTATTCGCGGCGATGGAGGCAGCGAGCCGATCCTCGTTTGCCGCCGACGGCGCAAGGCGGCACGACAGGAGCAGCACGCCGGCGCGACCTATGAGCAGGCCGTCGATTCCATGTCCCCACCGCGTCACCTGCTCGACGTTCCGCTCAAGCAGATCGGAGAGGCCCGGCGCGAAGTCTCGATGCCGGTGTGATGCTCCCGCTCGCGAGAGCCAATCGAGCGCCCAGATGACGCCGGCGGCGCCCATGTAAGTTGTCGTGAACGGCGAGCGGGGATCGTCGCCGCCGTCCAGATCGAGCGGATGCGGCGGCCACAGGCCGGCGGCCGAGCATGCCGCGAGTGTGTCGTCGACAATCGCCGCGATTGCGGCGCGGGTGGCGTCGGCATCCCAGCGCCGGTCGACGAGAGGCTCATGCCGCGCGGGGTCGAACAACAGCGCGTGCACTTGCGGGCTCCTACGCGACGCGGTCAAGCTCGACGGTGCGCTTTGTCCGCAGCGATTCGGTAACGGCGATGCCGATCCGCGTCGCTTCCGTCGCGTCGTGCAATGTGAGCGGCGTTGCGCGATCTTCGGCGACGACGGCGACGAACGCCTGTGCTTCGTTCAGGAACGCCTCGGCGAAGCGCTCGTAGAACGACGGCGTGCACTCGTTGCGCATGCCGTGCGCGTCGGCGATCTCCACGCGATCGAGGGATGGGTTGCGGCCGATCGTGAGTCGACCGGCGGTACCTACGATTTCGGCCGTCGTCTCGTGGCCGTGCGCCATCGTCCGCGATGCATAGAGCGTGGCGATCTGCCCGCCTTCGAACTCGATCGTCGCGACGGCGTTGTCGACGTCGTCGCACGCGGCAAGTCCTTCGTGGATGGCGATCGTGCCCGTTGCATACGCGCGCGTAGCGGCGCCCGCGCCGAGCAGCCAGCGCGCGGCGTCGATGTCGTGGACGCTCATGTCGAGCAGGATGCCGCCGGAGGTCGGCGCGAAACGGACGAAGAATCCGCCCGGGTCGTTCCGGTCGGCGGTCTGCGAATGGACGAGGAACGGACGACCGATTGCGCCTGCCGCGATCTTCTCGTGCGCAGCGCGATAGCTCGCGTCGAAGCGGCGCACGTAGCCGACCATCACCTTCTGGCGCGGGTGCCGTGCTGCTTCGGCTTCGACGCGGAGACAGTCGGGCAGGTTGAGCGCGAGCGGCTTTTCGCTGAACACGTGCTTGCCGGCGGCGAGCGCCTCGATGATCTGGTCCGCGTGAAGCGACGTAGGCGTCACGAGAAAGACCGCATCGAGCCCCGGGTGCGCGAGCATCTGCGCGTACTCCGCGTAGACGTCGGCGACGCCAAGCGTGGCGCGGGCCCAATCGAGTTCGTCCTCCACCGGGCTGCAGGCGGCGACGAGCTTCGCACCCTGCACGCGGTGCGCGAGGTTCTGCGCGTGCCGCCGTCCCATGCGGCCGAGACCGGCGATCCCGATGCGGACGAGCGATGGCGTCATGCGCGACCTCCCGGTTCGATTCAATTTCGGCGACAAGGCTACCGTGTTTCGGCATCTGCCGGAAATCCGGACTGCGCTGCGCCGTCGTTTGGGCCGCTCAGCGCCAGACCAGGAACGCCGTCGCGTAGAGTGGCACGGCGAGCCCGATCACCACCGCGAAGCCCAGGTGGATCGCGTGCACCGTCGCGAGAATCGCTGCCACGACCGATACGCAAGCATTGATGCTCCACGCCGCTGGACTTCGCGATGGGAATGTCCCCTTCCGCTCGGGCTCGCACGACTCGCGGAGAACGTCGCGCCGCGGAAGGCCATCGTCGGTGCCGCCCGGTCAGCACGAAGGCGACGGGCAGCCGTTGGCACATCAGTGCGCTGCCGTCGCCGCGCTGTTCGACGAGCCCCCGTGTTGTCGAGCGGCGTTGCCCGTCGACCAAGAAAAAGCCCTGCGGGCTGCCGCAGGGCTTTTACTCGCGACCCGCGCGCCGCAGCCTCCGTTCCGCTCGTGAGAATCGTGACGCAGTGGTGTCGGCCGCAGCGTCGACTCGCCCCGGTCACACCCCACGCGCCGGGCGCGTGGGGGCCCTGCTCCCAGGCTCGCGCCGCTACATCCGTTCGATGATTGCGGCGATGCCCTGCCCGCCGCCGATGCACATCGTGATGAGACCGTAGCGGCCGCCGGTGCGCTGCAACTCGTACATCGCCTTTACGGTCAGAAGCGCGCCGGTCGCGCCGATCGGATGGCCGAGCGCAACGGCGCCGCCGTTCGGGTTCACCTTCTTCGGATCGAAGCCGAGCTCCTTCGACACGCCGAGCGCCTGTGCGGCGAACGCCTCGTTCGATTCGATGACATCCATCTGCTCGAGCTTGAGCTCGGCCTTCGCGAGTGCACGCTTGACGGCGCTGACCGGGCCGAGACCCATGATCTTCGGGTCGATGCCGGCATGACCGTACGCGACGAGCCTGGCCATCGGCTTCAGCCCCTTTTTCGCCGCCGCCGATTTTTCCATCAGCACGACGGCCGCCGCGGCGTCATTGATGCCGGATGCGTTGCCGGCGGTAACGGTGCCGTTCTCCTTGATGAACGCGGCCTTGAGCTTCTGCATCCCCTCCAGGGTCGCGTCGCCGCGCACGTGCTCGTCGGTGTCGAACTGTACCGGGCCCTTGCGGGACTTCAACTCGATCGGGAGGATCTGGCTCTTGAAGTGGCCGGCGGCGATGGCCGCGGACGCGCGCTTGTGGCTTTCGACGGCGAATGCGTCCTGCTCGGCGCGCGTGATGCCGCACTTGTTCGCGACATTCTCGGCGGTGATGCCCATGTGGACCGTGTCGAACGGGTCGGTGAGCGCGCCGACCATCATGTCCATCAGCTTCGCATCGCCCATCCGCGCGCCCCAGCGTTCCGACGGGACGCAATAGCCGCCGCGGCTCATGTTCTCGACGCCGCCTGCGACCGTGGCGTCGGTGTCACCCAGCAGAATGTACTGCGATGCGGAGACGATCGCCTGCATCCCGCTGCCGCAGAGACGATTCAACGTCAACGCTCCCGTATCGTGGGGCAGGCCGCCGTTCACGCACGCGAGGCGCGAGATATACATGTCCCTGGGCTCGGTATGGATAACGTTGCCGAATACGCACTGGCCGACGTCCTTCGGGTCGATCTTGGCCCGGCTGACGGCTTCCTTGACGACGCGCGCCGCGAGGTCGCTCGGGGGAATGTCCTTCAGGCTTCCGCCGTAATCACCGATCGCCGTGCGCACTCCGCTCAGGATGACGACTTCTCTTTGCTCGCTCATGGTTGAACTCTCCGAAAGGGACGTCAATTATCGCGCCTTTCACGAATTTTCGCACGCGAGTACAACCGAAACCGCACCGCCAGCGTGGCAACTCCTACAGCAACGTACTGCTGCTGCCAGCGGTTGCGGAAGCGCGCTCGCGCGGCGGCCGACTACGATGCGCCGGCTATCGGTTTCGCGCCGAGACTTCCCGGGCTGTACAGCGGCGCGTTGACGTCGGCGAACGCGAGCATTGCGCCGAGCTTGCGGTCGGCACCGCCCTCGAATCCGCAGTCCCCCATGTATTTCGCCGGATTGCGGAACGTGCCGAACAGCATGTCCCACGGCGGGAAGTCCGAATAGTTGTAGTAGTGGACCCCCATGCGGTGATGCACGCAGTGCGACTCCGGACGCTGGATGACGTAGCCCAGCCACTGCGGCGTGCGCACGTTCCAGTGCTGGAAGAAGCCGTTGAACGCGACGAGATAACCGATCAGCGCCGCGGCGAGCGGATCGAGGCCGAGCACGATCACCGTCACGAAGAGCTGCAGCAGGACCTGGACGATCATTTCCAGCGGATGAAACAGCACCGAGCCGGGAATGTCGACGCGCTGCGGGCTGTGATGGATCTGGTGAAAGCCGCGCCAGAGGAAGCCGACGTTGTGCGCGCTGCGGTGCCAGCCGTAGATCGCGCCCTCCATCACGACGTAGCCGACGATCGTTCCTGCGACGACGCCGAGCCGCGTCCCGTCGATCCAGCGATGCGCGTCGAGCCAGGGGCCCGGGACCAGCAGCGGCACGACCGTCGAGATCGTGCCGATCAAAAGCAGGAATGCGATCCCGAGCCATTGCCAGCCTTTGCGGGGCGGAAATTCGCGCGCGGGCCAGAGCCGCTCGGTGATCAGAAATGCGAAATAGGTGAGGGGGACCAGGAGTCCGATGATATCGACGGTGTCCATGACGTTCCTCGATGCGGTTGCGGCGGCCGTGCCGTCCTTACACCGTAAGTCGCTTGCAATGCTATACCCTTACGGCGTAAGATTGCAAGATGTCCCGCCGACCCGCGCCCTCTGTCCCGACTCGGGGGCGGTCGTCTCCCCGGGGTTCGCCCAGGGCGCCCCGGACGATCGGTCCGCGGCCGGCGCGCACGACGCCATTGACGCGCGAACGGATCATCGCCGCGGCGCTTGCGCTGATCGAGCGCGACGGCCTTGCGCGCTTCAGCGTGCGCGGGCTCGGCGCTGCGCTGCACTGCGAGGCGATGAGCCTGTACCATTATTTTCCGAGCAAGGCGCACCTGCAAGACGCGCTCGTCGATCATGCGCTCGCCGAGGTCGTGACCGAGCCCGCCGAGTCCGACCCGATCGAGCGGTTGCGGGTGATGGCGTATTCGTACCGCGCGATGGCGCAGCGCTACCCGAAGCTCTACCAGCTCCTGGCTGTCCACCGGCTCAACACGCCGACCGGCGTGCGCGCCATCGAGCGTGTGCTGCAACTCGTCCGCGATGCAGCGCCCGACGATCGCCTCGCCGCACAAAATTTCCGCGTGCTGGGCTATTACCTGACCGGCGCCGCCCTGGACGAGACGGCCGGATACGCGAAAGGTCCGTCGGCCGCCGTCCCGGTATCGGACGCGTACGTCGCCGAACACTGTCCGCGGCTCGCCGCTGCTGCGCCTTACTTCCAGCCGGTCTTCTGGGACAGCACGTTCGCGCTCGGGCTCGAAAGCCTGCTCGCGGCGATTCGCGGCGGATCGATCGCAGCGGCAGAACCACTCGCCCAGAACCTCGCCCCCAAGCCCGTCATCCGCCCCAAACGCTGAAGGCCGAGTCGCGTCAGTGCGGCGCGACGTCGTAATACCACCACTGGTGCTGCAGGAAGGGGTTGTGCTTGTAACCCCGGAGCCACGGCTGCGCGACGACGTTGATGTACGGATAGTCGGTCAGGATCCACGGTGCGTAGTCGAAGATCAGGTCGTTCATCCGATCGAAGAGCGCCGTGCGCGGCGCGCCATCGGGTAACGCGAGCGACTCCTCGAACAGCGCGTCGAACGCCGGCAGCCGCATCCGCGCATCGTTGGATGTGCCGATGTTGCGGCTGTAGAAATAACTGTAATAGTCGTTGCCATCGGGGATGCTGCTGATCCAGCCCAGGCCCCACATCATCAGCTGGCCGGCTTCGGACATCTTGTTCAACTCGGTCCACTTGTTCTTGAGGAACGTGATCCGGATGCCGATCGCGTCCATGCTGCGTTTCCAGAGCTCGTCGCGGGCGCGGGACGCCGCGTCGGTCGTCGAGGCGAGAACGACCGTCAGCGGCCTGCCGTCCGGCAATTCGCGGTAGCCATCGCCGTCCCGATCCTTGTACCCAAGGCGATCCAGCAGCGCGCGGGCTGCGCCAGGGTCGTAGCCGTACCGCGCAACGTATTTCGGATCGTGGCCATACAGCGCCGGAGGCACCGGCTGCGTCGCGGGGATCGCCTGTCCATTCAGGAGCTGCCGGATCTCCGCGTCGCGGTCGAAGCCCATGCTGATCGCGCGGCGGAGCGCGAGTTTCGCCGGCGTATAGCCACCGACGAGCGGATCGTCGAGGTTGAAGAAGAAGAACTGGATCGACGGCTGGACCTCGCGGTGCAGGACAATGCCACGCTTCGCGAATTCGGGTTTCAGCGCCGATCCCGCGAGCACGTTGGTCGCGAGGCTCGCCGGCACGTCGAGATAGTCGAGCGCGCGCGTCTCGAAGCTCAGCAGTCGCGGCTGCGCCTCCTCGATGATGCCGATGTCGACGTTGCCGACGAGGGGAAGGCGCTTGCCGACGAGCCCCTTCGCGATCGCCGCATCACCGGGCTCGCTCCCCGGTCCGGGCGCCGCGAAGTGCGTTTCGCGGAACGTCGGATTGACTTCGAGGCGGATCCGCTGACCACGCGTCCACTCCTTGAGCCGATACGGTCCCGTGCCGACGGGGTTCTCCATGACCCGGTTGCTCGCGTCCTTGTACGCGTCGACGACTTCGCGGGCCACCGCGGCAAACTGCGCGGTCGCAAGCCACCACTTGAACGCATAGTTGGGTCGGTTGAAGCGGATTTGCAGCGTGTAGCGGTCGAGTGCCTGCAGTCCTTCGATCTTCGCGTTGTAATCGAGCGCGCCGGATGCTCGCGCCCGTGCGAGCACGTCGTCGAGACCGACGAGGTTTTTCTCGAGCAGATACAGCCAGTACGAGCGCACCTTCGGGTCGACGATTCGCTTGATCGAAAAGACGTAATCCTCGGCGGTGAGCTCGCGTGGCCTGCCCTTGAACGCGGGATCGGCGGCGAAGTAGATGCCCGGCTTCACCCGGATCGTGTAAGTGCGTCCGCCGTCGGCCATTTCCGGCAGACTCTCCGCGGTATTGGGGACGAGTCGGACCGGGCGGGCGAAGTAGTCGAAGGTGTAGAGTGGATCGAAGATCGCCCGGCAAACGTCGAACGAGTACAGGTCGTAGGCCGCCTGCGGATCGAAGCCGGTCTCCGCGATAGGGAAGGCGACGCGCAGCGTCTTCGCCATGTCGGCGGCGGCGACGGGCGTTGCTTGCAGGCACATCGACAGCGCAACGTGAAACAGCACGGCGACGACGCGATCGATCATGCAAGGCTCCAGGAAGGGAAATCCACGAGCGCAGCCCGTCTTATACGTGGCCCCCGGCGCGTGGACAAGCGGGGTCTTCCGGCGATTTGCTACCTGCGCGGGACGGGCCCCGATGGCTTGCGCGAAACAATCCATTGGTGCGGCAACGGCGAACGACGTACCATCGAAAGGTCGCCTCACGGATCCTGGAGTTCCCAGCCTTGACAGAGAAAGAGAGCGGTTCGATCCTCGCGAGCATCCTCGGCATCGTCGTTTGCGGGGGCCTGGGCGGCGTTACGGCGTGGGCTGTCGTTACCGCGGCGGGCCTTGGCGGAACCTTCGGCTCGATCGTCGCGGCGATCATCGGCATGGTTGTTGCGACCGCGGCCTGGGCCGCCGGCACGGCGCTGTTGCGCAAGCTCGGCGCAATTCCATGACGCCGGGCGTTGACATCGCGTCGATCGCCGACCGCCTGATTTCGGCTTACGACAGCGCAACGCAGATCGCGCCGATCACCGCCGCCGACCCGACCTTCGACGTCGCGGCCGCGTACGAGGTGCTGCGCGAAATCGAGAAGCGCCGTCGCGTCACGCAGGGTTGGCGGCCTGTCGGCCGCAAGATCGGCTTCACCAACCGCACGATCTGGCCGCGCTACGGCGTCTATCAGCCGATGTGGGCGCACGTCTGGGCGCACTCGGTGCATTTTGCCGTGGAGGGACGCGCAGTGGTCGCGCTCAAGGGATTCGTGCAGCCAAGAATCGAGCCCGAGGTCGTCTTCAAGCTCAAGGCGCCCGTTCCCACGACGCCCGATCCGCAGGCGGTGCTCGCGTGCGTCGACTGGATCGCGCCTGGATTCGAAGTCGTGCAAAGCCATTTCCCGGACTGGAAATTCGAAGCGCCCGACTGCACCGCAGCGTTCGGACTGCACGGCGCGCTCGTCGTCGGCAAGGCGATCAGGCTGACGGCGCGCAATCGCACGGCGATCGCGGCGGCGCTCCCGGTGTTCACGCTGACGTTGCGGCGCGGGCGCACGGTCATCGATCGCGGTGTCGGCGCCAACGTGCTGGGGAGCCCGCTGCTGGCCCTTGTCCATCTGGCGAGGGTACTGGCCACGCAGCCGCAATTCCCGCCGCTCGCGGCGGGCGAGATCGTCACGACCGGAACGGTGACCGATGCCTGGGCAGTGGCGGCTGGCGAGACCTGGGCGTCCGATTACGGGACACTCGGGCTCGCGGGCCTCACGCTGACATTCACCTGAGGCTGCTGCGGTGCTTCGGTGCCGCGGCCTCCGCGCCGATGATGAAACTCGTGATGCCGAGCGGTCGGCCGCAGCGTCGACTCGGCCCGGTCGCACCCCTGCTCCCAGCCTCGCGCCGCTACTTGACTGTGAGACCCCTTTTCGCGTGCCAGTCGGCGATGCCCTCGTCGGGGAATTCCTTGAAATGTGTATGACCGCGCCCGCGCGGAATGTCGGCCCACAGCGGTGCGAAGTCCAGCATCATCTCGACTTCCTCGGGCGCCTTCGGCAGCGGCGTGTCGATGGCTGAAGCAAACGGATAGATCCACTCGGGCCAGCGCGGGTCCCAGACCCACAGCGGGCTGCCGCACTTGGCGCAAAAATGGCGCCGACCCGGCGACAGCGTTCCGCGATCGCCGGGTTTGTCGCGAATGCGCGCGCGAAATACGCCGAGGTGTTGCTTCCCGCGAACCTTCAGCGAGTCCGCCTCGCCCATGATGTTGATCGCGTAGCCGCCGCCGCCGTCGGTCTTGCGACAGATCGAGCAGTAGCAGCGCATGAACGGGTACGGCGTGCGCGATGCGACGGTGAACTTCACCGCGCGGCAGCAGCAGGAGCCTTCGAGCTTCATCACGGCCTCCGGTCAGGTTCGTCGATGATAGGACGCCTGCTGCAATCGGGCAACGCCGTGCCTAGAGCCGGACGGCGTAAGCTTTCGGCTCCGCGCACCGACTTCCAGTCCACGAACGATTTCCGGGCCTACCACATGGGCAACCGCAACCGATCCGTTACCTTTCCCGGCGCGTCCGGGGCGTCACTCGCCGCGCGTCTCGATCTACCGACCGGCGCCGCGCCGCGCGCGTTCGCGCTCTTCGCGCATTGTTTCACCTGCTCGAAGGACACGCGCGCCGCAGCGTTCATCAGCGAAGCGCTGGCCGACGCCGGCATCGCGACGCTGCGCTTCGATTTCACGGGTCTGGGCGGATCCGGCGGCGATTTCGCCAACACCAGCTTTTCGTCGAACGTCGGCGATCTCGTCGCCGCGGCCGAATGGCTGCGCCGGGATTACACGGCGCCCGCGATTCTCGTCGGTCACAGCCTCGGTGGCGCGGCGGTGCTGGCGGCGGCACCGAAGATCCCGGAAGCGGTCGCGGTCGCGACGATCAACGCGCCCGCCGATCCGGCGCACGTCGCGCGGCTCTTCGCCGGCAAGCGCGCCGAAATCGAGGCCGCGGGTGAGGCGGAGGTCGAGCTCGCGGGGCGTGCCTTCCGCATCCGGCGCGAGTTCCTCGAGGACATCGAAGCGCAGAAGCTTTCGGAAATCGTCGGCACGTTGCGTCGTGCGCTCATCGTCTTCCATGCGCCGCGCGACACGACGGTCGGCATCGACAATGCGCAAGCGATATTCACCGCGGCAAGGCATCCGAAGAGCTTTGTCTCGCTCGATGACGCGGATCACCTGCTCGCGCGCCGCGCCGACGCCGCGTATGTCGGGATCGTGCTCGCGGCGTGGGCGTCGCGTTATCTGGCGCCGGCGCTTCAGGCGGCGCCCGAAGCCGATGGGCCGCGCGATACGGTGTCGGTGCGCGAAACTGGCGCGGGCAAGTTTCAGCAGACGATCGCGATCGGCCCGCACCGGCTGATCGCCGACGAGCCCGCGAGCGCCGGCGGGATGGACAGCGGGCCCACACCTTACGATCTCGTCCTCGCGGGACTGGGGGCGTGCACGGCGATGACGTTGCGCATGTACGCCGACCTGAAGCAGTGGCCGCTCGACCGGGTCGCGGTCGCGCTGCGGCACGAAAAGATCTACGCCAACGACTGCGCCGACTGCGAGACGCGGGAGGGGAAGATCGATCGGATCGAGCGCGTGCTCACGCTCGAAGGCGAGCTCGACGCTCCAATGAAGCAGAAGCTGCTCGAGATCGCGGAGAAGTGTCCGGTGCACCGGACGCTGCACGCCGAAGTGTCGGTGCCGACGCGCCTGGCTGCCAACTGACTCGAAAGTAACCTACATCGTTCCGGCGTCGGCCGTCGCGACGACGACATAGCGGAGCGGTCCGCGCGGGCTCACTGCGTCGAACGGATAGCAGGTGACGAGCGTCAACGTGGGCTCGGCGGGCAGCCTCGGCAGCTTCAGGTCGCGCTGGTCGGCGACGAACGTTTCGCGGACGCGATAGTGGAAGCGCTGACCGGCCGGCAGCTCGACGATCAGCGCGTCATCGATCGCGAGCGCGCGCAGGAACCGGAAATGCGTGTCGCGATGCGCCGAGATCACCGTATTGCCGGGCTGCCCCGGCATCGCCGAGCCGTCGTGATGCCCGGGACCGAACGCAAGCGTGCGCCCCGTCGCGCCGGCGAGCACGAGCAGGTCGACATCCTGCGCGGGCGCGACGAGCCGCGCGACGGGCGCGGTGTCGGCCCACGGCCAAGGCTTGACTGCCGCGCCGCTCGCCTGCGTCTCAATCCATGCGCGATGGAGCAGCACCTGTGCGACGAGCGCCTTCGCGTGCAGGTAGAAGGCGTTGCCGGTGAGCGCGACGCCTGCGGCGAGCGAGCCGGCGGCGATCCACGCCCAGACGCGCTTTTTCCTCGCCGGTCGTGGAGAAGCTCCGGCGTCGACGGGGGAAGACTCGACCCTGGGAAAGCGAAATGCTATCCCGGGCGCCCGCGCGTGCATCCAGTTTCGCGGCGGGGCGCCGCAACGGCCGACCGATCCTCCCCGCTCGACGCCGGCCCCCGCCGGCGAGGGCACGTTGAGTGCCGGCGCAAAACGTTGCAGGTCGCGGAGTGTGTGCAATCCGCGCGGCATCACGCGCCTCGCCTGATCCGCGCCGGTGTCGCCTGCCACCGCCACGCGAGCCACGCGATCACGAGCAGCGCGAGGCCCGCGAGCAGGTGCAGCGTCGCCGGTGTGGCCGTCTGCGCGCCGCCGAACACCGCATCGTACGACCAGCCCTCGGGCAGGTTCGTCGGCAGCGCACTCGGGAGACTCGTCGTCCCGGGCGGAGCCGTCGGCGTCACGTCGACGGCGACCAGGCTCGTGTATTTGCTGACGAGGTGGTGGGTCAGCGCGACGTCGACGACGGCCTTGCGGATCTCAGTTTCCGCTTCGCCGCCTTTCAGCGCGTCGGTGAGCGCTTCGATCTTGGCGCGCGCCCAGAGGACGCCGATGCCTGGTTCGCGCGCACCGGCGTTGAGCGGCAGGCTCGCGCTCCACGTATTGCCGCCGCGCTTGCCGGAGACCGTGACATCGCCGGCAAGCGAATCGAGCTCCGCGACGACGACAACCGGCTCGCCGGCATAGAGGTCCGGCACCTGCCGCGGCCAGGTCTCGGCTCTGCCCGGCCATGTGATCGAAAGATCGGTCAGCACGGGGCTTTCGAGCTTGCGGAAGAGCGCGTCCATTTTCTCGCCGACCTCGCGGACGTCGCCGATGTACGTGAACGTTCCGCGCCCGAACTGCGCAGCCTTGGTGAGGAAGAAGGAGTTCGGCGCCGAACCGATGCCGATCGTGAACAGGCGGCGGTCGTCCAGCCGTTCGCGGATGAGGTGGACGAGCTCGCCTTCGTTGCCGACGGCGCCGTCGGTGAGGAAGACGACCTGGCGCACGAAGCCCGGTGCCGGATCGCGCGTCAGCGCCGCTTCGAGCGCCGGCTTCATCTCGGTGCCGCCGCGGGCGCGCAAGCCCGCAACGAACGTCCGGGCGCGCGCGAGCGTGGCCGGATCCACCGGCATCGGCGCCCCGAACAGCGTTCTCGTGACCGAGTTGAACTCGATCACGTTGAAGCGATCGCCCGGCTGCAGACGATCGAGCGCCATCGAGAGCGCCTGCTTCGCCTGCGTGATCGACGTGCCTTCCATCGAACCCGACGTGTCGATGATGAACACCGCTTCGCGAGGGCTGCGCGGCGTGTCGAACCCGGCGGTCGGCGTCGGCGGCAGCACCATCATCAGCGCGTAGGTCTTGTCGCCGCGGTGCTCCGCGAAGATCGCCGCACCGGGAGCGGCGCCGACATCGGGCGTCCACGTGAGCTCGAAATCGCGATTGGCCGGCACCGGCCCATCGGCGAGCTGCACCGCGTAGCGGCCCTGCGCCGATTCGACGACGTCGATCCGGTGGTACGGGCTCGCGACGCTCGTGACGGGAAAGCCCGGATGGAGATCGACCGCGAGGGTCACCGGGTTGATGAGGCCTTGCGCCGGATGTTGCACGGGCGGCGTCACGCGCAGCGCATCGGGGACCTGGTCGGTGTTCGCCGCCCAACCGGTTCCGGGCTCGCCGGCGACCGCGGTGGTGCCGGGGACGTAGCGCGGCGCGACCACCATCGGAAAGCGCAGGCTGAACGTGCCGGCGTCGTAGCGGAGCGCCTCCTGGTATTCGATGGTGACGACGACTTCTTCGCCGGGTCCGATGTGCGCGACGCTGGTCGTGAACACGTTCGGCCGTTCCTGCTCGACCAGCGTCGCCTTGCGGCCTTCGCTCTTCGCCTGCTCGTAGGCGGCGCGCGCTTCGGCGCGCTCGCGGATCTGGCCTTCGATCCGGCGCTCGCCGATCCGCATGTCGAGATGGTCGACGGCGGCGCCCGCCGGCAGCGGAAACACGTAGACGCCTTCCTGCCATAACGCCGTCGGGTTGACGAAGCGCTGCGCCACCGTCGCGCGGGCGACCATTCCGCTGACGTCGATCCGGACGTCGGTCAGGAGCAGCGGCGCTGCGACCGGTGCCGCGTCCGGCGCGCTCTTCAGGAGCAACGTTCCTTGACCGGGGACGGCGCTCGTCTCCGCCGCCTGCGCCTGCGTGGCGACGAGAAAGATCGCGAGGGCGAGCACGAGGCTCACGATGAGCCCCGCCGCGAGCGCTTCGGCGGCAAGGCGCATGAGATCGCGACAGGCGCCGGAGCGCAGCGGATGCAGGTCGTTCGGGCGGAGGTTGCTAGCGGTGTCCATGGCTGCTCCCTTTCCTGAGGATGTCAAACCAGACGCGGCGCGAGCGGGCAGGGCGTCCCGGCGGAATGCCCGCGCACAGCAGCGCACAGCGATGCGCCTCGACGCGGCCGGCCGCAAAACGGCAACGGACGCCCTTCGCGCAGTGCGACAGGCAGTTCTGGTAGGTGTGAATGTCGTTGTTCAAGGTCGGCGCCCCTGCAGACGGCATCGGTTGCCGAACCCGTATGCCCTCACGCTGCATTGAAGGCCGCGAAGAGGGCGATGCGGAGCGGGAAAAAGGGCGGTGCGACAAAGAAATGTGGCGAAAAGATGGCAAGTGGCGCCGCGGTCGCGGCGATGCGGACGACCTGCGCTATAGTCGGCACGAGCAGGCAAACCACGGACACGGCACAAATGTCACGCCGCATTGCCATCGTCGAGGACGAGCCCGCGATCCGCGCCAACTACACCGACGTCCTGCGCAAGCAGGGCTACGAGGTCGCCGCATACGCGAATCGCGGCGACGCGCTCTCGGCGTTCCGGACGCGGCTCCCCGACCTCGCGCTGATCGACATCGGCCTCGCCGACGACGTCGACGGCGGCTTCACGCTGTGTCGGGAGTTGCGCGCGCTGTCGGCGAGCCTGCCGATTCTCTTTCTGTCCGCGCGCGATTCGGACTTCGACATCGTCGCGGGACTGCGGCTGGGTGCCGACGACTACCTGACCAAGGACGTGAGCCTGCCGCACCTCACGGCCCGCATCGCGGCGCTCTTCCGCCGCAGCGATCTGCTCGCTGCGCCCGCGGCCTCCGAGGACGTGCTCGCGCGCGGACGGTTGACACTCGATTTGAAGCGGTTGACGGCGCACTGGAATGCCCGGCGCGTCGATCTCACGCTGACCGAGTTCTGGATGGTGCACGCGCTCGCGCGGTTTCCGGGACACGTCAAGGATCGTGACAGTCTGATGCGCGACGCGCGGATCGTCGTCGACGATTCGACGATCACCTCGCACGTGAAGCGGATCCGGAAGAAGTTCGCTGCGGTCGACCCGCAGTTCGACCGGATCGACACCGTGTACGGAATGGGGTATCGCTGGAATCCAGAGGACTGAAGCGTCGTGCGTCATCGTTTTCGCGTCGCCCTCGGCATCCGCGCGCAGCTCCTGCTCGTGCTGACGGTGTTCCTCGTCATCCCGTTCCTGGGCTACGAATACGTGCGCGAGCTCGAGCGCGTGTTGCGCGACGCGCAGGAGCGCACGCTTGCCGGCACGGCGCAGGCGGTGGCCACCGCGCTGCACGACCGCGCGCGGCTGTTCGACCTCCGTCCGGTGCCGCTGCCATCGCTCGCAGCCGAACGCAGGTCCGACGACGATCCATCGCCCGCACCCGTCGACGCGGCGAGCGCAAGACGTCCGGTTCCGCATCCGGGCGCAGTGGCTGAGATCGGTCAGATCCTGCAGGGCCTGTCGCGGACGCCCGCGCGGATCTTTGTGATCGATCGCGACTTGAATGTGCTCGCGCGCGCGGGCTCGCTCAGGCATTCGGCGCCGGCGCTTGACGCCGCAGCGTCCCCCGTTGAACGGGCATGGGGCGTGGTCGAGCGGGCGGCGCTGCACCCGCTCTACGCGCTCGTGCTGACGCAACCCACCGAGGACTTCAGCGAGGACAACCCGGAGGCTGCGCTCGGCGCGGCGCGCGAAGTCACGGGCGCGCTCGCAGGTATCTTGACGACTGATCGGCGGCCGACGCCGGACGGCCGCGCGACGATCGTCGCCGCCGCGCATCCGATCTGGGTCGGTGACGAAGTGCGCGGCGCGGTGATCGTCGAGGAGACCGGCAACGCTGTGCTGGCACAGCGCAACCACGCGTTCGAGCGGCTGTTCAGCGTCGTCCTCGCCACGCTCCTGATCGGCTCGGTCGCGCTGACCTGGTTCGCGTCGCGTCTCACCGCGCGGATTCGTACGCTGCGCGACGAGGTCGAAGCCGCGATCGACGCACAGGGACGCATGAAGCGCGCGCTCGCGGGCTCGCAGGCGGGGGACGAAATCGGCGACCTGTCGCGGAGCTTTTCAAGCGTGCTCGCGCGCCTCGCGCAGTTCGCGAGCTATCAGGAAAACATGGCGAGCCGCCTGTCGCACGAGTTGCGCACCCCCGTCGCCGTGGTGCGCTCGTCGCTCGACAACCTCAAGCTCGAGCCCGCGGCGGCCGACGCGCACGTCTATATCGAGCGCGCACAGGAGGGCCTGAACCGCCTCGCGGCGATCCTCACCCGGATGACCGAAGCCACACGCCTCGAGCAAAGCCTGGGCGACGCCGAGCGCGAGCGGATCGACGTCGGGCAGCTCGTCAGCGCATGCGTCGCCGGCTACCGGGTCGCCTATCCCGGGCGCACCATCGACTGGATCGCCCCGCCGCATCCGCTTTCGATCGACGGTGCGCCGGATCTCATCGCGCAAATGCTGGACAAGCTCGTGGCGAATGCGATGGAATTCGGCGTGCCCGGCGGGTCGGTCGTCATCCGCGTGACGCACGTCGGCGGCGACGTGCAGCTCAGCGTCGGCAACGACGGGCCGCCGCTGCCGGAGGGCATGGCGGGGCGTCTCTTCGATTCGATGGTGTCGGTGCGGCGCGAGACGGGCGGCGATGTCCCGCATCTGGGACTCGGCCTCTACATCGTCCGGCTGATCACCGAATTCCACGGCGGCCGCGTGCGCGCCGACAATCGCAACGACGGGGGCGGCGTCGTCGTGACGGTGACGTTGCCCGGCGTCGCGCCCGGTTGAGCCACTGGCGGGGCGCCCCCATCTCGCAACAGGACTCAGTCGAGGAGACCACGATCATGGCAGCGCACGGCGCAATCGACGTCGGCCGACACAATTTCGACGAAGTCGTCCTTCGCGGCTCGGCGGACAAGCCGGTGTTGGTCGATTTTTGGGCGCCGTGGTGCGGCCCCTGCAAGATGCTGGCGCCGATCCTCGACAAGCTCGCCGTCGAGTCTGCCGGCCGCTTCACGCTCGCGAAGCTCAATACCGACGAGGAGCCGGAGCTCGCGACGCGCTACGGCATTCGCGGCATCCCGAACGTCAAGGCGTTTCGCGACGGCGAAGTCGTCGACGAGTTCACCGGCGTGCTGCCCGAAGGCGGGGTCCGCGAATTTCTCGCGAGGATCATCCCATCGCCCGCGGCGGCGCGCGTCGCGGCGGCGCAGGCGCTCCTCGCGCGCGGCGATGCAATGGGCGCCCTCGGGGAGCTCGATGCTGCGTTTGCCGCCGATCCGGACGACGAGGCCGCGCTGTTGACGCGGATCGAGGCGCTGCTCGCGCTTTCCCGCCGCGATCAGGCGGCCGCAGTGCTTGCGGAGCTCGAATCCCCGAGGCGTGTCGCGACGCGGCCGATCCGCGACGAGCGAAGGTTGGGCGCAGTCAAGACGCGGATTGCACTCGGCGCCGCTGGCAGCACCGATCTGCCCGCGCTCGCCGCGGCGGCGGCGACGATGCCGGTCGATTGCGCCGCCAAGCTCGCCTACGCCAACGCGCTTGCCGCACAAGGCGATTACGAGCGCGCGCTCTCCCTGCTGCTGGCGATCGTGCGGACCGACCGGCAGTTCGACAACGACGTCGGCCGCCGGACGATGCTGACGATCTTCGAGGCGCTTCCCCACGACAGCGACCTCGTCCGCCGGTTCCGCCGGGAACTCGCTGCGGCGATCAACATCTGACGGCAAGGCGCTGGACGCCGCGCGAGTGCGGTGCGATATTTTCAGATCCGATGCCGGAGTGCCGGCCGGCATCCCGACCCGATCCGGAGGCGGCGATGCCGAGCTTCGAATTGCACGTCAACGGCGGCACGCAGACAGTCAGCGTCCGCGACCCCGACGAACCGCTGCTCTACGTGCTGCGCAATCGCCTCGGCCTCACCGGCGCCAAGTACGGCTGCGGGCTCGGCCAGTGCGGTGCGTGCAAGGTCATCGTCGACGGCGAGGCAGTGCCTTCGTGCCAGCTTCCCGTGAGCAAGGCAGCGGGAACGAAGATCACGACGATCGAGGGTCTCGGCACATCCCGCAAGCCGCATCCGCTGCAGACGGCGTTCATCGCCGAGCAGGCCGCGCAATGCGGTTACTGCATCACCGGCATGGTGATCACGGCCGCGGCATTGCTCGATAAAAAGCCAAGAGTCACGCAGGACGAGGCGAAAGACGCGCTTGCGGGCAATCTTTGCCGCTGCGGCACGCACCAGCGGATCCTCCAGGCCGTCATGCGCGCCGCGCGGGAAAACGCGTGAACAGGCGCGAATTCCTGAGGAGCGGCGGTGCGCTCGTCATCGCCTTTTCGGTCGCCCGGCGCGCAGCAGGGCAGCGCGCCACCGCAGACGACGCGACGCTCGGCAAGACGCTCGACGGCAGCGAGGTCGACGGCTTCCTCGCCGTCAACGCCGATGGCTCGGTGACGGTGTTCTGCGGCAAGGTCGATCTCGGCCAGGGCTTGCGGATCGCGATTCCGCAGATGGCGGCGGAGGAGCTCTCGCTCGACGTCGGCCGGATCGTGCTGATCGAGGGCGACACGGCGCTCACGCCCGATCAGGGCGCGACAGCGGGCAGTTCCGGCGTCATGCGGGGCGGCGTGCAGATCCGTCAGGCGGCCGCGACCGCGCGCGAAGCATTGATCGGACTCGGTGCGCAGCGGCTCGGCCGGCCAGCCGCCGACCTCGTGGCCGTCGACGGCGAAATTCGTCCGAAATCGGGCGGAGCGGGGATTCGCTACGGCGAGCTTGTCGGCGGCAGGCGCCTCGCGCGGAAGATCGATCCGAAGGCGCCGCTTGCCGATCCCGCAACGTATCGCGTTGTGGGCAGATCGCTTCCGCGCCCCGATATCCCGGCGAAGGTCACCGGCCGCCACGCGTTCGTGCATGACGTCAAGCTCGACCGCATGCTGCACGGCCGCGTGATCCGGCCGCCCGCGGTCGGTGCGAAGCTCGTCGCCGTCGATGAGGCGTCGATCAGGATGATTCCCGGCGCACGCGTCGTGCGCATCAACGACTTTCTTGGCGTGGTCGCCGACGATGAATGGGACGCCGTCGCCGCCGCGCGCGCATTGAAGGCCACGTGGTCGGACAGTGCACCGCTGATCGGCAACGGCGCCGTGCGCGAGTGGCTGCGCGCCGGGCCGTTCCAGAGCGACGAGACGCTCTTCCAGAAGGGTGACGCGAAGGCGGCACTCGCCAATGCAAGGCGTATTGCCGGCGAATACTATTGGCCGATGCAGTCGCACGCGTCGATGGGACCGTCGTGCGCGGTCGCCGACATCCGCGACGGCAAGGCGACGATCTTTAGCGCGTCACAGGCAACACACCGCTTCCGCGAGACGATCGCACGCGTTCTCGGCATGTCGAAGGACGCGGTGCGCGTCATCTACGTCGACGGCTCCGGCTGTTACGGGATGAACGGTCATGACGACGCAGCGGCCGACGCCGCGCTGTTGTCGCGCGCCGCAGCGCGGCCGGTTCGCGTCCAATGGTCGCGCGAAGACGAGCACGGCTGGGATCCGAAGGGGCCGCCGCAGTTGCTCGCGCTCGAAGGCGCCCTGGGCGATGATGGCAAAATCCTCGCCTGGCGCACCGAGATGTGGCTGCCGAAGGCGACCGCGAATCTCCCGAACATCCCGCTGCTCGGTCCCGAGGCTGCCGGCATTGCGCAGACGGCGGGAATCTCCACCGGGCTCATCACCCAGAACGGCAATCCGCCGTACGCCGTTCCGAATCAGGATGTGCGGGTGCACTGGCTCGCGACGGCGCCGCTGCGGCCGTCCAACATCCGGGCGCCCGGCAAGATCGCCAACATTTTCGCAGTCGAGAGCTTCACCGACGAGCTGGCCGCGAGCGCGCGCCGCGATCCAGTGGAGTTCCGGTTGCAGGGACTGACCGATCCGCGCGGGATCGAAGTGCTGAAGCGGGCAGCCGCGATGATCGGCTGGCAGGCGCGGCCGTCGCCCGGACCCGGAGGCGCCGGTCGCGGCGCCGCGTACGTCCACTACAAGCACAACGAGACGTACGTCGCGATGACGATGGAGGTCGACGTCGACAAGGCATCCGGCGCGATCCGCGTGCGGCGGGTCGCCTGCGCGCACGACTGTGGGCTCGTCATCAACCCCGGAACGCTGCGCGCGCAGATCGAGGGCAACATCCTGCAGACGCTGTCGCGCACGCTCTACGAGGAAGTCGCCTTCGATCGCTCGCGGGTGACGAGCATCGACTGGGCGAGCTACCCGATCCTCGCCTTTCCGGCGGTACCCGAAATCCGGATCGAGCTCGTCGTGCATCCGAACGAGCCGCCGCTCGGCGCCGGCGAAGCGTCGAGCACGCCGGTGGCTGCGGCGCTCGCCAACGCCGTGTACGATGCGGCAGGGATCCGGCTGCGCACGGTCCCGTTCACACGGCAGCGCGTACTGGACGCGCTGGCTACCGCGAAAGGAACCGTTTGATGACCGATCACGTCTACAAGCAGGTGGAACTCACCGGCACCTCCGCCACGGGAGTCGAGGACGCGGTGCAAAAGGCGATCGCGAAGGCCGCGAAGACCGTTCGCAACATCCACTGGTTCCAGGTCGTCGACACGCGCGGCCAGGTTGCCGACGGCAGGGTCGTGCGCTGGCAGGTGACGGTCAAGGCCGGCTTCACGCTCGAGGATTGAAATCGCCGCGATGACCGGCGCCACGCTGCCGGCCGCTTTCGACCTCGATGCCTACCTGCGGCGCATCGAGTATCCAGGCGACCTCACGCCGACGCGCGCGACGCTCGATGCGCTGCATTTCGCGCACGCGACGCACGTTCCGTTCGAGAATCTCGACATTCTGCTCGGCGTGCCGATCCGGCTCGACTTGGCGAGCCTGCAGGCGAAGCTCGTCACCGGTCGTCGCGGCGGCTACTGCTTCGAGCAGAACGCGCTCTTTGCGGCGGCCCTCGAGCGGCTCGGCTTTGCCGTCACCCGCCTCGCCGCGCGCGTGCGTCTGGACAGCGACGCGATACGGCCGCGAACGCACATGACGCTCGCCGTCGACGTCGACGGCAAGCGAGTCCTCGCCGACGTCGGCTTCGGAGCTTCCGGATTGCTGTTGCCGGTGGCGTTCGACGGCGGGCGCCCCGTGCGGCAGTACGCGTGGACCTATCGGATCGTCGACGAAGCCGGTGCTTCGCTGCTGCAATCGACGTGCGACGACACATGGGAGAGTCTGTACACGTTCAGCGACGAGCCGCAGCACGCGGTCGATTACGAGCTCGCCAACTACTACACGTCGACGCATCCGGAGTCGCGGTTCACGCAGACGCTGACCGCGCAACAGGTTGGTCCCGAGGTCCGGCGCATCCTGCGCAATCGAACCTACACCGAGGATCGCGGCGGCGAGATCGGCGAACGAACGCTTGCCGATGACGATGAAATCGTGACCGTCCTCGCCGACGTGTTCGGATTGCGGTTTCCGTCCGGAACGCGATTCCGCTGGCGCGGCGATTGAATGACCCGCATCGCCGCTGCTCGGTCGCGGCGGCGGTGGCGAGGCGCATCCTGCATCGGCGATAATGGCGAGGTTTGCCGGGGACATTGCCTTCGCGGCGCTTTGCGGCGATGAGTCCTGCTGTCCCGATCGCCGTATTTCCGCTCGATGCACACGACGTCCAGCCGATGAACCCACCCGCTCTGCGCTTCCGCGTTCTGTACCTCGCGTTCGCGAGCGGCTATCTGCTGTCGTACCTCTACCGCACCGTCAACGCGGTGATCTCGCCGGAGTTGACGCGCGAGCTTTCGCTCACGCCGGGCGCGCTCGGGCTCCTGACCAGCGCCTACTTCGTCGCGTTCGCAACGATGCAGATTCCAGCGGGGATGTTGCTCGATCGCTTCGGTCCGCGCCGAGTCGAGCCGGTGCTGCTGCTCGTCGCGGGAACCGGCGCGCTCGCCTTCGGGCTCGCGGGGAGCGAAGCGGAGCTGCTAGCCGCGCGCGCGCTCATCGGCGCCGGCGTGGCCGTGTGCCTGATGGCGCCGATGAAGGCGATCGCAACGTGGTATCCGATCGAGCGGCAGGCTTCGCTCGGCGGCTGGATGATGGTCGCCGGCGGAGTCGGCGCGCTGGCGACGACGGCGCCGCTCGAGCTCGCGTTGCGGTTTGCGAGCTGGCGCGCGATTTTCGCTGCGCTCGCGGTGACGACGTACGCGGTCGCCATCTGGATCTGGCTGCGCGTGCCCGATACGGGGAAGCCGGCGCGCCCGACCCGCTTCAAGGAACAATGGGCCGGCGTGCGCTCGGTCTTCGCGAACCGGCGCTTCTGGTGGATCGCGCCGCTCGGCTGTTTCGGCTTCGGCTCGTTCATGGCGGTGCAGGGGCTGTGGTCGGTGCCGTGGCTGATGGAGGTCAACGGTTACGACCGCGCGCAGGCCGCGCGCCACCTGCTCGTGATGAGCGTCGTGATGCTCGGTGGCTATCTGCTGCTCGGGCTTTTCGCGACGCGGCTCGCTCGTCGCGGGCTCCGCCCGCAGCACCTCTTCGGCATCGGTTTCGCGCTGAACGCGGCGGCGCTGGCGGCGGTCGTTTCCGAGCTCCCTGGCACGCTGGTGTGGTGGGCGCTCTACGGTCTCGGCGCGACGGCGAACATCCTCGCGTTCACGGTGCTGAACGAGGGTTTTGCGAACGAGCTTGCCGCGCGGGCGAACACCGCGCTCAACCTGCTGATGTTCGTCGGCAGCTTCGCGATGCAGTGGGGCATCGGCCTGGTGATCGACGCGGCGCGGACCGGCCTCGGCTACGACACGGCGAGCGGGCTCAGGCTCGCGTTCGCGATCGCGTTTGCCGCCGACGCGTCGGCGTGCCTCTGGTTCGCGTGGGGCTGGCGACGTCACACGCTGGCGATGCGAATCGTACCGGCATGAACGCCGACGACCTCGATGCGCAGCTGCGCGCAGCGGGTGAATCCGCGGCTGCCGGCGACCGCAAGGGCGCGATCGCCGCGTACCGCAAGGCGATCGCGCTCGCGCCCGAGCGCGCGGAGCTCCATTACGAGCTCGGCGCGCTGCTCGCGCGCGCGCATCGCGACGGCGAGGCGCTGCGGGCATTTGCCGCGGCCGCGCGATACCGCCCCGAATGGCCGGAACCGTGGCTCGCCCAGGGCGATCTGCTGTTCGCGCGCGGGCGTTACGTGGAGTCCGCCGGCGCCCTCGAAGCCGCGGCGGCACGGGCGCCGACCCGCCCCGACGCCTGGCTCAAGGCCGCGCACGCGCTGATGCGAACCAGGCACTGGGCGCGCGCGATCCCGCATCTTGCGCGTGCACGCGAGCTCGCGCCCGCAAGCGAGGAGATCTGGGCCGAGCTGCGCGCCTTGCTGTTGCGCTCGGGCCGTGGCGAGGATGCCGACACCGATTTTCTTCGCTTCGACGCTGTCGCGACACCGTCGGCACGCACGGTGGTCACGGGCCTTGACGTCGCGATGAAGGGCGGTGATCCGGCGCGCGAAGCGGCCTGCCTCGAACGTGCGCTGGAATGGCAATATGTCGAAGGCGACGAAGGCCAAGTCGCCCTGCTGCTTTCGCTGCTCCAGTACGTCGATGTGCGACAGGAGCGGCTCTACGCCATCTATCGGACGTACGACCGGTTGCAGCAGGCGGGGAACCGTAACGTTCCGCCGCTCGCCGGTCAGCGCAGCGACGCCGAGCTCCCGGTTCGCATCGGCTACCTCTCCGCCGATTTCCGCGCCGACGTACTCGGCAAACTGCTGCTTCCCGTCGTGACCGCGCACGATACCGGCCGCTTCGCCGTCCGCGCGTACTCGCTCGCGCCGGCGGAAAGCGCCGACGCGATCACCGCCGAATGGAAGGCGGCCGTCGACGAATTCGTCCCACTCGCGGCGCTTGACGATCGCGCGGCGGCGGAGGCGATCGCGGCCGACGACCTCGACCTCCTCGTCGACCTGATGGGGCACTCACCGGGCGCGCGGCCGGGAATCCTGCGCTACAAGCCGGCGCGCGTGATCGCGACCCACCTCGGGTATCACGGCGCACTCGGGCTTTCGCAGGTCGATTACAGGATCACCGATCGCTACGCCGACACGGACGCCAATGCGCGCTGGCAGCTGGAGGAATTGCTGCCGCTCGACGTCTGCGTGCTGCCGCTGTCCCACATCGCGCCTGCCGCCGACGCCCCCATCACGCGTGCAGCGCTCGGCATCCCGGCAACGGCGGTCGTCTTCGCTGCATTTGCCGGCGTCCGCAAGCTCTCGTTGCGCTGCATCGCCGCATGGCGCCGCATCCTCGATGCCGTTCCGGACGCGGTGCTCGCGTTCTCACCGTTGCGCGATGACGACCGGAACGCGATCGAGCGGCGGGCGACCGGTCTTGGTCTTTCCTCCGATCGGCTCGTCTGGATTCCGTATCGGCATGGCGACGACGCGTTCAACCGCGCGCGCTACCGAGCGGTCGACGTCGCGCTCGACACAATGCCCTGCAGCGGCGGCGACACGACGGCGGCGGCGCTGGACGCGGGCATTCCCGTCGTCGCGCGCGTTGGCGCGCGCCACGCCGAGCGAATGAGCTACAGCATCCTGATGCACTTGTCGCTCACGCAGACGATCGCGCAGACCGACGACGGCTACGTCGACGTCGCGGTGCGGCTCGCGCGGGAGCCTTCGTTCCGCGCCGAAGTGCGCAGCGCGGTGGCGAGGGCGATGGCGGATCCCGCCGTGACTGATCCGGTGCGCTACGCGCGTGCGCTCGAGGACGCGTACGCACGCGCGCTCGCGGCGAAGGCGCGAGCCGTCGCCTGACATGGCGGATGCGACAGCGCGAAGGCCCGCGATGACGACGCTCGACGACGACATCGCGTCTGCCGCCGGCCACTACGCTGCCGGCAGGTTCGACGAGGCGGTGGCCGCGTATCGTCGCGCGCTCGTGCATGCCCCGCGCAACGCTGCGCTGATCCACAACCTCGGCGTTGCCCTCGCGGCTGATGGCCGCTTCGACGATGCAGCCGACTGTCTCCGCCAGGCCGCGGCCATGGACCCCACGTCGGCCGCACCCTGGCTTTCACTCGGCCATGTCGAGTTTCGCCGCGACCGCCTGGATGCGGCGGACGCGGCATTCGGCGCGGCCGCGCGGATCGCGCCGCAATCGGTCGAGGCGCACTACAACCTGGGCTACACACGGCACGAGCTGTGGCGCTTCGCCGAGGCGCTGCCGCCGCTCGAACGGGCGCGTGCGCTCGATCCGAAGAACGAGCAGGTCTGGTATCAGCTCTACAACACGCGCCTCGTTCTCGGCCGGCGCGAGGAAGCGCTGGCCGATTTCCTTGCGTTCGAGACGGATGCCGCAGCGACGCCGGTCTTCCTGCGCGCGGCACTCGAAAGCGCGCGCGCGCTCGGGGATCCGGCGCGCGAGGAACGCTGCGTCCGCGCGGCGCTCGCGCTCGAATACGGTCCGGACGATCACCGGACGCTCGCCGGCTTTCTCATGCGGCTCCAGTATTTCGATGTCGATCGCGCCGACCTGAAGCGGCTCTACGACACCTACGATCGTCTGCTCCAGCAGCGCGTTGCAGGCAGCGGGCCGCTCGCGCATCGCGTGCGTGCACCGGGCCGCGTGCGCATCGGCTATCTGTCGGCCGATTTCCGCCAGCACGTGATGGGTCGCCTGTGGTACGACGTCGTTAGCGCGCACGATCGTGACCGCTACGCGATCCATCTCTACTCGCTTGCGGGCGCCGGCATGGCCGATGCGCTCACCGCGCGCTTTCGGCAGGACGCCGATCGCTTCGTCGATCTGCCACCTCGCGATGACGCTGCCGCCGCGCGCATCATTGCCGCCGATGACTGCGACGTCCTCGTCGACCTGATGGGGCACACGATGTTTTCGCGGCCGGAGATCCTTGCCTACAAGCCGGCGCGGACGATCGTCACGCATCTCGGCTATCACGGCGCGATCGGGCTGTCGCAGGTCGATTTCAAGCTCACCGATCGCATTGCGGACGTTGCCGACGCCGGCGATTATCAGATCGAGCGGCCGCTCGCAATGGCATCGTGCGTGTTGCCGTTCCGCCGCGCGAGCGTGGGCGTGACGGCGCCGCCGGCACGTGCGGCGCTAGGTATTGGTGCCACGGCGCCCGTTCTCGGCGAATTCGTACCGGTGCACAAGCTCTCGCCGCGCTGCCTTGGGTTGTGGCGCGCGATCCTCGAGCGCGTGCCCGATGCGGTGCTCCTGTTTTCGCCGTCGGCGCCTGCCGAGCAGGAAGGATTTCGGCGCCAGCTCGCAGGCTACGGCATCGGTCCGGCGCGCGCCGCTTTCGTCCCGCGCGGCGCCGACGAAGCCGGCGAAAGATCGCGCTACGCGCTCGTCGACCTCGTGCTCGATACGCTTCCCTACTCGGGTGGCGACACGACACTCGCGGCGCACGATGCCGGCATCCCGGTCGTCACGTTGATCGGTACGCGCCATGCCGAGCGGATGAGCGCGAGCATAATGCGGCACATGAAGCTCGACGCGCTGGTGGCGGAGACGGAGGCGGCGTATGTGGAGCTTGCCGTGGGATTGCTGACGGATCCCGCTCGACGTGCGATCGTGGCCGCCGACGTCCGAGCGAAGTTCGCCGCGGCGGCGGCGAGCTACCCCGTGCGCTACACCCGCGACCTCGAAGCCGCGCTCGACGAAGCGATGGCCTCGCACGAACCAATCCCGCACTGAACATAACGATGCGCCTGCACATTCTCGGCATTTGCGGCACGTTCATGGGCGGCGTCGCCGCGATCGCGAAGGCGGCCGGGCATCACGTGACCGGCTGCGACGCCAACGTCTATCCGCCGATGAGCCTCCAACTCGACGCTCTCGGCATCGGTCTCACCGAGGGGTGGGAGCCCTGGCAGCTCGACACGGTCGCCAAGGACGCCGACATCTTCGTCGTCGGCAACGTCGTCTCGCGCGGCAATCCGCTGATGGAAGCCGTGCTGGACAGCGGACGGCGCTACATTTCCGGGCCGCAATGGCTCGCCGAAAACGTGCTCGCCGGAAAATGGGTGCTCGCCGTTGCGGGCACGCACGGCAAGACGACGGCGGCGTCGATGCTCGCGTGGATCCTCGAGCGCACGGGACTCCACCCCGGATTCCTGATCGGCGGCGTGCCGATGAACTTCGGTGTGTCGGCGCGGGCGGCCGACAGCGCTTTCTTCGTGATTGAGGCCGACGAATACGATACCGCGTTCTTCGACAAGCGCTCGAAGTTCGTTCATTACCGCCCGCGCACGGCGATCCTCAACAATCTCGAATACGATCATGCCGACATCTTCCCCGACCTGGCCGCCATCGAGATGCAGTTTCATCACCTCGTCCGCACGGTGCCGCGGTCGGGGCGTCTGATCGTCAACGCAGAGGAGGCGAGCCTCGGCCGTGTGCTCGCGCGGGGCTGCTGGTCCGAAGTCGAGTATTTCTCCGGCGCCGAGCTCGCGCCGCCGGACGGCGTTCTCACGCCGGCATGGCGGATCGCACCCGATGGCAAGGTCACGCACGGCAGCGCGCCGCAGGGCACAGTGCGCTGGCCGGCGGACGCGCCGCAGCTCGGACGCCACAATCGGCTGAACGCGCTGGCGGCGCTCGCTGCCGCACGTCACGCCGGCGTCCCGGTCGACGTCGGCCTCGCGGCCCTCGAGGAATTCCGCGGCATCAAGCGCCGGCTCGAAGTGCGCGGCGCCGTGCGCGGCATCACGGTCTACGACGACTTTGCCCATCATCCGACGGCGATCGCGACGACGATCGACGGCTTACGTCGCGGCGCGCGGGACGCGCGGGTCGTCGCGGTGCTCGAGCCGAGGTCGAACACGATGAAGCTGGGTGCGATGCGGAGCGCTCTGCCGGGGAGCCTCGCAGGGGCGGACCGCGTGTTCTGTTATGCGTCGCACCTGGGTTGGGACGTTGCGGACACGCTATCGCCCCTCGGCGCCAAAGCCGACGTCTTTGAGGATCTCGATGCGCTGGTCGCTGCGATCGTCGCCGAAGCGCGCCCCGGCGATCGCGTACTGGTGATGAGCAACGGCGGCTTCGGCGGCATTCACGACAAGCTGCTGCAGAGGCTCGCGAACGCGCGATGAGCGCCGCCGGGCCGCCCAAGACCGCGCAACTGCAGTCTGCCTGCAGCGCCGCGGCGATGGCCGCAAGCGTGGGGGCACACACACTGCAAGTCGCATGACGACGATCGCTTATCTGCACGGCTTCCGCTCATCGCCGCAAAGCATCAAGGCGCAGCTCTTCGCGCGCACGATTGCCTCGTTGCCGGACGAAGAGCGCCCGCGCTTCATCGTGCCGTCGCTATCCCACGACCCGCGTGCCGCCGTCGACGACCTGGCCGCGTGGATCGAGGGTGAGATCGCGGTTGCGCCGGCGACGACGCTGACGCTCGTCGGCAGCTCGCTCGGCGGCTTCTACGCGACGCATCTCGCAGAACGGTTCGGAACGCGCGCGGCATTGATCAATCCGACGATCCGGCCCTATGAGGATCTCGCACCCTCGGCGGGTGTGCAGCACAATCTGCATACGGGCGAGACGTTCGAAGTCACTGCGGCGCATCTGGCCGCGCTGCGGGCGCTCATGGTCCCGCATATCACCCGCCCCGAACGTTACTTCCTGCTCGTGCGCACCGGCGATGAAGTGCTCGATTGGCGCGAAGCCGTCGTGTTCTACGGGGGAGCCCGGCAATACGTACTGGGCGGCGGCGACCACGGCTGGGCGGACTTCGCGAGCGAGATACCGGCCGTGCTGCGGTTCGCGACCGGCGCGACAGGCTGACGATGACCACCGGCAGCGACGACCCCGGGCTCGCCGGTCGCGAGACCCTGTACCTTGCGATCGACCAGGGCACGCATGCAAGCCGCGCGGTCGTACTCGATCGGTGCGGCCGCGTGCACGCGCGAGCCGAGCAGGAGATCGCGCTGTCGCGGCCGCAGCCCGATTGGGCGGAGCAGGACGGCGAAGCGATGGTTGCCTCGATCGTCACGGCTGTCGACGAGGCATTGGCGGCGCTGGGCAATCGCCGGCGTGACGTCGTGGCGGCAGGACTTGCGAGCCAGCGCGCGAGCTGCGTTTGCTGGGATCGGCGCGACGGCCGCCCGCTGTCGCCCGTTTTCAGCTGGCAGGACCGCCGCGCGCATCGATGGCTCGCCCAGTTCGAGCCGCACGGCGAAGAAGTACATCGCAAGACCGGGCTGTTCCTCTCGGCGCATTACGGGGCGAGCAAGTTGCGCTGGGCGCTCGATCACCTGCCGGCGGTGCAGGCGGCGCGCCACGCGGGCACGCTGTGCTGGGGACCACAGGCCTCGTTCCTCGTTTTCCGGCTGCTCGCCGAGCACCCGCTTTACGCTGACCCGCAGTGCGCGGCGCGCACGCAGCTCTGGAATCTGCAGTCCCGCGACTGGGATCCCGAGCTGCTTGCACTGTTCGGGTTGCCGCAAGGTCTTCTGCCGAAGAGCGTGCCGACCTGTCATCGCTACGGGACCCTTCGTTCAGGCGACGTGGGAATTCCATTGCTCGCTGTGAACGGCGACCAGTCGGCGGCGGTGTTTGCGTTCGGCTGGCCCGAGGGCGATTCGGCGTACGTCAACATCGGCACCAGCGCATTCGTGCAGCGGGTGTTGACCCACGATCCCGGTTACGTGCCACGGCAGCTTGTGGGAATCGTCCTCGACGACGGGCGAACGACCGTTTGGACGGTCGAAGGCAACGTCAACGGCGCCGGGACGGCGCTCGAGTGGCTGCAGCAAGAGCTCGACGTCGCCGACGTCATGCCGCTGCTCGCGCAATGGCTCGCGCGCGACGGCGAGCCCCTGTTGTTCCTGAACGGCATCGCGGGTCTCGGCGGTCCGTTCTGGAAGCCGGAATTCGCCTCGCGCTATGTCGGCGTCGGCGAGCCGTGGCAGCAGGGGGTCGCAGTCGTCGAGAGCATCGCTTTCCTGCTGCAGGCGAACATCGACGAGATGGCGAAATACCTGCCGCCCGCACAGAGGATTCGCATAAGCGGCGGCGTGTCCAGAATGGACGGCATGTGCCGCCAACTCGCTGCCGTCAGCGGGCTCCCGGTACATCGGCGCGACGATCCCGAAGCGACCGCGCGCGGCATCGGCTACCTCGCGGCGGGTCGCCCGGCCCAGTGGAATATCGAAACGGAGGAACAGGTTTTCGCGCCGGCGGATGAGCCCGCGTTGCGCGCGCGCTATCGGCGCTGGCGCGCGCTGATGGCCGAGGCGACCGGCGTTTGACTCGAGCCAATCATCGGCGCCGGAGGCGAATGCTGCAGTGCACCTCGCGTTCGTCGCGCCGTCCGGGTATAGTTCGCGCCCATGACATGGCCCAGTTGCGGTTTCTCACCTCACTGATCCTGTTTCCGGTTCCGCGACGGCCACGAGCCTGACGCTGAATCTTCCGTTTCTCCCCGTGTCCGAAGACACGCGGACCGACTCTCAAAAGGAGCATCGGCATGGATAGCCGTTTCGCTGCCGGCGTTGCGCCGGCCCTCGATTCATCGGCGGTGTCGCCCGCGATTGCGCGCGAGCGTCGGTTTGCTGCGCACAACTACGATCCGCTGCCCGTCGTGCTGACGCACGGCGACGGCTGCTGGCTGTGGGACGAGCACGGGCGCCGCTATCTCGACATGATGAGCGCGTACTCGGCGGTAAGCCACGGCCACGCGCATCCGCGCATCGTGCGCACGCTGGTCGAGCAGGCGCAGCGCCTTGCCGTCACGTCGCGCGTGTTTCACAACGAGATCCTGCCGCACTTTCTCGAACGGCTCACGGAGCTGACGGGCCTCGACCGCGCGCTGCCGGCAAATGGCGGCGCAGAAGCGGTCGAGACCGCGTTGAAGGCCGTGCGCAAGTGGGGCTACAAGGTCAAAGGGATTCCGGCCGATCGCGCCGAGGTGATCGTCTGCCGCAACAACTTCCACGGCCGCTCGATCACGATCGTCGGCTTCTCTTCCGAACCGCAGTACCGCGACGGCTTTGGACCGTTCGCCCCGGGATTCGTGCAGATCCCATATGGCGATGCCGACGCGCTGGCGCGCGCGATCTCGCCGCGTACGGCCGCGTTCCTGGTCGAGCCGATCCAGGGCGAAGGCGGCATCGTCGTGCCGCCGTCTGGCTATCTCGCCCAGTGCGCGCGGATCTGCCGCGAGCGCAACGTGCTCCTCGTCTGCGACGAAATCCAGACCGGCATGGGGCGCACCGGCAAGTTCCTCGCATGCGAGCACGAGAACGTGAAGCCCGACGGCGTCATCCTCGGCAAGGCGCTGGGCGGCGGATTGTTGCCGGTCTCGGCGCTCGTCGGCACCGACGATCTGATGCAGGTCTTCGCGCCGGGCGACCATGGCAGCACGTTCGGCGGCAATCCGCTCGCCGCCGCGGTAGCGCTCACTGCGCTCGACGTGCTGTTCGACGAGCATCTGATCGAGCGTTCGAAAGAAGAAGGCGCGCATCTGCTCGCGCGGCTGCAGACGATCCGCAGCCCGCTGGTCCGCGACGTCCGCGGCAAAGGGCTTTTCGTCGGCCTCGAGGTGGACCGCGAGCGGATCACCGCGCGCGACGTCGTCGACCGCCTGCTCGCGCGCGGCATCCTGTCGAAGGACACGCACGGCACCGTCGTGCGCTTCGCGCCGCCGCTCGTCATCGACCGCAACGCGCTCGACTGGGCGGTCGAAGAGGTGCGCGCGGTGTTCGCGGAGCTGGGTGACGGGTTGAAGCGCGCGGCGTAAGCGGAAACACGGCAGGGGTGGCATCGCTCGTCGTTCCGGCAGCGTATCTGGAAGTCATCATCACCAGACGCTGACTTCCGTCGGCCGCGAAGGAGAACGCTCATGAACACCAGACTTTCGAACCAGGATCGCATCGCGCTCATGGGCACGGCCATGGCGTCCTTGCTGGTTGTCGCCCTCATAGCCTGGGCAGACTCGCCGCCCGTGACAGTGCCGACGAAGCTCGAGCCCGGTCCGAACGAAGTGCTGGCGATGACCGTCGCGGCGAAGGGCGTGCAGATCTACGAGTGCCGAAAGGCGAAGGACGTCGCAGGATTTGAATGGGCATTCGTTGCGCCCGAGGCCGAGCTTTTCGACGCGAGCGGTCGAAGGGTCGGCCGCCACGGAGCGGGGCCGTCGTGGGAGGCAATCGATGGCAGCAAGATTGTCGGCACGGTGAGCGAACGCGTCGATGCACCCGTCGCCGGCGCCATCCCCTGGCTGCTGCTTGCCGCTCGATCCGTCGGCCCCGAAGGCTCGTTCAGCAAGGTGACGAGCGTCCAGCGCGTGAATACGCAGGGCGGCGTCGCCCCGACGGCGGGTTGCGGCGGGGATGCGATCGGCACGATTGCTCGTATTGTCTACACCGCTGACTACCGCTTCTTCACGGTCAGGTAGATGGTCGTGGCGCTATACTTGTTCGATGCCGCGACCCACGCTCGCCGGGAAGCTCGTCGTTGCGATCAGTTCGCGGGCGCTCTTCGACCTGACCGAGAGCCACCGGATCTACACCGAGGCCGGCGTCGATGCGTACCACCGCTACCAGGTCGAACACGAGGACGAGCTGCTCGCGCCGGGTCCGGCGTTCGTGCTCGTCCAGAAGCTGCTGCGGTTGAACCGTCCGGACAAGCAGTACGTCGAAGTCATCCTGCTCTCGCGTAATTCCGCCGATACGGGGTTGCGCGTCTTCAACGCGATCAAGCACTACGGCCTCGACATCACCCGCGCCGCGTTCACGAAGGGCGAGGCGACATCGCGCTACGTGCCGGCGTTCGGTGCGCATCTCTTCCTGTCGGCCGATCAGGGCGATGTGCGGCGCGCCCTCGACGAGGGTTACGCGGCGGCGACGATCTTTCCGAGCGCGGTGGGCGGTAACGAGGCCGACGAGTTGCGAATCGCGTTCGACGGCGACGCGGTGCTTTTTTCCGACGAGGCCGAGCGCGTCTACCAGAAGGACGGGCTCGCGGCGTTTTCGAAGAGCGAATCCGATTCCGCGCTGGAGCCGCTTTCCGGCGGACCGTTCAAGGAGTTCCTGGCGGGTCTCCACCGGATCCAGTCCGATTTTCCCGAGGACAGGAGTCCGATCCGCACCGCGCTCGTCACCGCGCGGAGCGCGCCCGCGCACGAGCGGGTGATCCGCACGCTGCGCGCCTGGAACATCCGGATCGACGAGGCATTGTTCCTGGGGGGCCTCGACAAGGGCGAGTTCCTGCGCGCGTTTCGCGCCGACATCTTTTTCGACGACCAGCGCACGCACGTCGAGTCGGCGCTGAAGCACGTCGCCGCCGGGCACGTGCCGCACGGCGTGGCCAACGTCGACTGATCGGGCTTCGCGTCGCCGCGGCGGGTCCGTCAGCCGCTAGGCGACCCGCAGCTTCAACGCGTGCAGCCACTTGACGTGCCGCAACGGTCGCGTGTCGCTGGTGACGATCAGGGCGATGCGTCCTTCATCGTCGCCGAGCGGTGCGCCGTCGCGCTCGTAGACGACGAATACATTGTCTCCGATCGGCGAGACGAAGAGCTCGGCCCAGGAAAACACGACCTCGTAGCCGTCGCTGGCGGTCGCCACGACATAGCTCTTGCGCAGATCCCGGGCCTTGTTTTCGATTGGCTTGGCGGCCGCGAGGACGTCCCGAAGCCGGCATCCCGTGTAATGACGGATCGGTTCCGCCGGCTCCTTTCCCGATGTGCCCGCTCGCGGCCGATAGTCGATCTGATGCGCAGGATACGTCCTGAGATCGTCGATCGTCAGGGTCAGAGGTTGGGCGATGTTGCCCGTAACGGTCAAGTTCGTCGTTGCCTGCGGCGAGGCCTGCGCTGCGATCGCAAGCGCAAAGCACAGCATCGCCGCCGCAGCGCCCAAGCGCCACCTGTCACGCGGTGCCATGCTAGTCGACGCCGATCATCACGCTGCTGGCCTTGATCAACACGTGCGCCGGCTTTCCGACGGCAAGCTGCAGGTTGTTCGCCGCGGTCGTACTGATGATGGCGACGACGTCGATGCCGGGTGCGATCGAGACCTTGACCTCCGTGCTCACGGGGCCCTTGACGACGTCCTTGATGCTGCCGCTGAAATGGTTACGAGCGCTCACTTTCATGGACTGACTCCCGGTAACGTTTCGTGGGCGTTCACGCGCCCGGTTGTCCCGCGTTGGGGAAGAAAAGCTGCTCGCCATTGATCTTGTATGCGGCAATCGCCGCCTGTCCTTCGGGCGAGATCACCCAATCGACGAAGAGTTGACCGAGCTCCTTCTTGACGTTGGGATGCTTGGCCGGGTTCACGAGCATCACGCCGTACTGGTTGAACAGGCGCTGGTCGCCTTCGACCACGATGACGAGGTCGGCGCGGTTCTTGAACGAGAGCCACGTGCCGCGGTCGGTGAGGATGTAGGCGTTCATCGACGCGGCGGTGTTCAGCGCCGGGCCCATCCCTTGACCGGTGTCGCGATACCACGGCCCCTTGGCCTTGTCGATGTCGATGCTCGCCGCTTTCCACAGGGCGAGTTCCGCCATGTGTGTGCCGCTCTTGTCGCCGCGCGAGACAAATGGCGCCTTGGCGGCCTCGAGCTTCTTGAGCGCCGCGACGATATCCTTGCCGCCCGCGACGCCGGCAGGATCGCTTTTCGGCCCGACGAGGACGAAGTCGTTGTACATGACCGGAAAGCGCTTCACGCCTTCCCCTTCGGCGAGAAATTTTTCCTCGGCGGCGCGCGCGTGAACGAAGACGACGTCGGCGTCGCCGCGTCGCGCGAGATCGAGCGCCTGCCCGGTGCCCAATGCGACGACGTGCACCTTGACGCCGGTCTTCTGCTCGAACAGCGGAAGAATGTAGCCGAAGAGTCCCGACTGCTCGGTCGACGTGGTCGAGGCTACCGCGATGAATCGTCCCTGGGCGTGCGCGCCGAGCGCAAGCAAAGCGAAAAAGGCCGAAGTAAAGAGACGGCGTGTGGTTACCATGGCAATTCTCCCTCGAGAAATTGAGCGGCGTCGCGCGACACCGGTTGCCTGAAGAAGCGATCCGCCGGCGCGCGCTCGGACAGCCGCCCCTGGTGAATGAACAGGATCTCGTCGCCAAGCCGTCTGGCTTGACCGAGGTTGTGCGTGACCATCACGATCTTCGTGCCGTCCGCGTGCATCGCCGCGATGACCTTCTCGATTTCCTGTGTCGCACCGGGATCGAGATTCGCGGTCGGCTCGTCGAGAAACAGCACTTCCGGCGCCAGCGCCGAGGCGCGGGCGAGCGCAAGCCGCTGCTGCTCGCCGCCCGAAAGTACCCGGGCAGGATGGCTTGCGACGCGTTCGAGCCCCACCTTGCGCAAAGCTTCCAGCGCCCGAGACGCTCGCCAGGTGTGCGACACCCCGGCGATTGCCAGCGCGTAAGTAATGTTGGCGATCGCCGTTCGCCGCAGCAGCACCGGCCGCTGGAAGACCATCGCCTGCCGCCGCGGCTCGCCGGGCGCTTCGGGCGACGTCCAGGTGATGTGCCCCGACGTCGGACGGAGCAGCCCATGGCAAAGGCGCAGCAGGACGCTCTTGCCAGCGCCGTTCGGGCCGACGATCACCGTGCGCGGGCCCGCATCGAGTTGCAGCGAGATGCCGTCGATGATCCGTTTCGCGCCAACCGCGAACACCACCTGGTCGAGGCGGAGCGGAAGCAACGACGGCGGCGAATGCATGTCCATGCTATGGGGGCCGCTCATCCGACGCGCCGCTGCGCCGTTTCCTTGACGATGTACGCGGCGGCGTTGAGCGCGAGGACGATGGCGAGCAGGATCATCCCGAGTCCCAGGGCCAGCGGCAGGTCGCCCTTGCTCGTTTCCAGCGCAATGGCGGTGGTCATCATGCGCGTCACACCGTTGATGTTGCCGCCGACGATCATGACTGCGCCCACTTCGGCGGCCGCACGCCCGAAGCCCGCGAGGACGATCGTGACGAGCGAGAAGCGCAGGTCCCACAGCAGCGTGGCCGCCGCGCCAAACGGTGTCTCTCCCAGCGAGCGCAACTGCTCGCGGTATTCCTGCCACGCGTCCTCGACCACTTGCCGCGACAGCGCGGCGACGATCGGCGCGATCAGGATCGCCTGGGCAATCACCATTGCGGTCGGCGTGAACAGCAACCCCGCGCTGCCGAGCGGCCCGGCGCGAGACAGCAGCAGGTACACGAGCAAGCCCACGACCACAGGGGGGAGCCCCATCAGCGCATTGAGGATCACGATCACCGTCCGGCGCCCCGGGAAGCGGCTCACCGCAATGGCGGCGCCAATCGGCAGCCCGATCACCGAAGCGATCGCGACCGCGGTCAGGCTGACCCGCAGACTCAGGAGCACGATCTCCGCGAGCTTCGGGTCGGCGCCGGCGACGAGCCGGATCGCCTCGGCTGCGGCTTGGGACAGGCTGCTCATGAGGGAACGGGACCGCCGATATCCGGCGCGGATTCCCGGGTGGCGGTCTTCGCGCTATTCGGCAAGAGCGTGCACAATTAGTGGATCGGGTGGCCGGCGACGCATCTTAGGGCCGGGCCGCCACGGCGAAAATATGCACGGATCGACATAATGCGGCTCGCCCCGGCAGTGGGCTGGGTGGTCGGAGCGCGCGGCGGCGCGGCGCTCGATTCGCGTGCGCTCCCATTGCTGCGCGCGATCGCCGCCCGCGGCACGCTGACGGCGGCGGCGCTCGAATGCGGCGTCTCGTATCGCGCGGCATGGGGCGTGCTCGAGGACGCCGGCCGCCGGATCGGCACGCCGCTCGCGGCCCTTTCACGCGGTCGCGGTGCGCGGCTCACACCGCTCGGCGAACGCCTGCTCGCCGCCGACGCCGCCGCACAGTCCCTCTTGCACGCGCACCGGCACGAGCTCGTGCAGGACGTACGCGGGACCGCGAGGCCGACGCCGGGCGCGCGCCGGCTGTCGATCGCCGCGAGTCACGACATGGCGTTGAGCGAGTTGCGCGAATCCTGGCGCACGGACCAGGCGATCGACGTTGAATTCCACGGCAGCGCGGCGAGTCTCGCGCGCTACGTCGAAGGCGCGGTCGACGTCGCCGGATTTCACATCGCGCTCGATCGGCAGCGCGGACGCGAGATCCTGCTCTCGTTGCTGCGGCCCGGCGCCGATACCGTGGTCCGGTTTCTGCACCGGACGCAGGGGCTGATCCTGCCGCGCGGCAATCCGAAGCGCGTGCGCACGCTGCGCGACGTTGCCTCGCGGCGGTTGCGCTTCGTCAACCGCCAGCCTGGTTCAGGAACGCGGATCCTGCTCGACCGGCTGCTCGCCGCCGACCGACTTCCCGCCGGAGATATCGCCGGCTACGCAAACGAGGAGTTCACGCACGCGGCGGTCGCGGCGACGGTCGCTTCGGGCAAGGCCGACGCCGGATTCGGGCTCGAAGCCGCGGCGGCGGCGTTCGGGCTCGCGTTCGTGCCCGTCGCGCAGGAGAGCTATCTCTTCGCCTGCCGAAAGCGCGCGGTCAACTCCGCGGCTGTCGCCCGATTCCGCGCGGTCCTCGCGAGTCCCGAAACGCGCGCCGTGGTCGACCGGCTCGCCGGCTACGCTCTCGACGCACCCGGCGCGCTCGCGGCGCTCGAGCGCAACGCCAACGGTGAGATCGTGCTCCGCTGACGATGGCGCCAACGTGCGGCAGCTGGAAGGGTCCCACTGGAAGTTGCCGTTCCGATGTTCCTACGGCGATGTTTGCCACTCGTCCAGTTCGTCGGTGAACAGGCCCGCGACGAGCTCACGCAGCCACTTGTTCTTCGGGTCGCGCTGGAAGTTTCGGTGCCAATGCAGCTTGAGATCGATCTTCGGCGTTCGCATCGGTGGCTGCACGAGCCGTATGTTCAGATGCGCACTCTGCACGAACATGCCTGCGCCGTTGCCGTGGTGTGCGCGTTCGCCGTATCGGTCGCCCACGCGCAGAATTCTCCCGTGACCACGTGCGACGCCGCGGGTATCGGCTCCGCTCATCGTCGGCGACGGACCGCCCGTGAGCATCGAGTCGGTGTCGACGGGTGTCGCGGGCGCCGTTCCCTATTGCCTGGTGAAGGTCATCGTGCCGCACGCGAACCCGGTGCTGGTGCCGGAGGTGATCCACATCTGGGTTGGCCTGCCGATGGGCGACAAATGGAACGGGCGCTGGCAATCGCTGGGCGGAGGCGTCTACGCGGGGACTGCCGCGCTGGCGGTGCCGACGAGCGCACTGCTCGGTGGCTACGCGGGCGCCGACGAGCGACACAGGACATACTGGCGGTCCCCAGCGGTTTCCGCCGTTTCTGAGCTTCCTCGACGGCAGCTTCGGCTGCGCATTCGCGCGGTGGACGGGCGTCGGCAGTACGGACGACGCGGCCAACTTTGTCTGCGAGTAATGACGGAATAAGACGAGCGCCGGGGGAGATGCCCGGTTATGATTAGGGCAGCAAAGGGGGCCGCCCAGCGACGGCACGGTCGGCTCCGGTTCGGGGGCCGTTCGGTCGAAGCGTCGGACGGGTGCTCAAGCCGGGCGCCCGTTTTGGCTCGGTCATCCGCTTTCAACTCGTCGTGGGGAAATCATGAACAAACTTGCCGCGGCCGCCATCGCCTGCCTGCTCGTTGCCTTGCCGGCGCTTGCGCAGGAGCCCATCAAGGTGGGCGTCATCGCGCCCTTCACCGGACCCTTCGCCGACTACGGGAAGCAGTTCGAAGCGGGAGCCAAGGCGTACCAAAAGCTGCACGGGGACACCGTCGCGGGCCGGAAGATCCAGCTCATCTTCAAGGACACCGGAGGTCCGTCACCCGAGGTGGCCAAGCGGATCGCGCAGGAGCTCGTCGTCCAGGAGAACGTGGACTTTCTGGCGGGGTTCGGGCTCACGCCGGAAGCGCTCGCGGTCGCGGACGTCGCGACCCAGGCCAAGAAGCCCATGGTCATCTTCAACGCGGCAACGTCGATCATCACGACGAAATCGCCGTATATCGCGCGAACGTCGATGACGCTGCCGCAGATCAGCGCGCCGCTCGGCACCTGGGCGGCGAAGAACGGGATCAAGAGAGTCATCACGTTGGTGGCCGACTACGGGCCCGGCAACGATGCCGAGGCCGCGTTCAAGAAGACCTTCACCGCGGCGGGCGGGCAGGTGGTCGAGTCGATCCGGACGCCGCTGCAGAATCCCGATTTCGCACCGTTCATCCAGCGCGTGAAGGACGCGAAGCCCGACGCGGTGTTCATCTTCGTGCCCGCCGGCCAGCAGAGCATCGGCGTGATGAAGGCCTACACCGAGCGGGGCCTGGCGCAGGCCGGGATCAAGGCGATTGCAACCGGTGACGTCACCGACGACCACGTGCTAAACGCGATGGGCGACGCGGCGCTAGGTCTGGTCACGACGTTCCACTATTCGGCGGCGCACGACTCGCCCGAGAACAAGGCGTTCCTGCAGGCTTACAAGCAGGTAGCGCCGGATTCGGGTCGCGCCAACTTCATGACGGTGGGAGCCTTCGACGGCATGGCGCTGATCTACGACATCGTCGCCAAGCTCAACGGCAAGATCGACGCGGACAAGGCGATGGAGATCGCAAAGGGTTGGAAGACGCAGAGCCCGAGAGGACCGATCTCGATCGATCCGCAGACGCGCGACATCGTGCAGACGATCTACGTGCGCCGCGTCGAGAAAAAGGACGGGGAATTGTGGAACGTCGAGTTCGACAAGATCGAAAACGTGAGCGACCCCGGCAAGCAGCCGTAGCCGGCGGCTTCGTGCGGACGGCAGCCTCCCGGCAAGCGCTGCAATGAAGACTCAGGTTGGAATCATCGGGGGCGGCCCCTCGGGACTGCTCCTGTCTCAGCTCCTCCATCTGCGCGGCATCGAGACGGTCGTGCTCGAGAAGCACAGCCGCGACTACGTGCTCGGACGCATCCGTGCCGGCGTGCTGGAGCACGGCTTCGCGAAACTGCTGCGCGAGGCGCAGGCGGGCGAACGGATGGACCGCGAGGGGCAGATCCACGAGGGGTTCTATATCGCCCACGACGGCATCCGCGATCGCGTCGATCTGAAGGGGCTGACCGGCGGCAACACGGTGATCGTCTACGGGCAGACCGAGCTCACGCGCGACCTCTACGACGGCCGCGACCGCCTCGGCGGAATCGTGGTTCACGACGCCGAGGACGTGAAGCCGCACGACTTCGATACGGCGCGGCCTTATCTAACCTACCGGAAAGAGCGCGAATCCGTTCGCGTGGATTGCGACTACATCATCGGCTGCGACGGCTTCCACGGCGTGAGCCGCCCGTCGATTCCCAAGGACAGGATCACGGAGTTCGAGCGCGTCTACCCCTTCGGTTGGCTGGGTGTGCTGACGCGCACGAAACCCGTGTCGCCGGAACTGATCTACGCGACGCACGATCGTGGCTTCGCTCTGTGCTCGCTGCGATCGTCGACGCTGAGCCGCTACTACATCCAGGTGCCGCTGACCGATTCGGTCGACGACTGGTCGGACGAGCGATTCTTCGACGAGCTCAAGCGCCGGCTGCCGGAGGACGTCTCCGCGGCGATGATGACGGGTCCCTCGATCGAGAAGAGCATTGCGCCGCTGCGCTCGTTCGTCGTCGAGCCGATGCGTCACGGCAACCTGTTCCTGGCCGGCGACGCGGCGCACATCGTGCCGCCGACGGGGGCGCGCGGGCTCAACAGCGCCGCCTCGGACATCTACTACCTCTATCACGCGCTGGTCGATCATTACGAGAGGCGCGACGACAGCGGCCTCGACAGCTACTCCCGGCGCGCCCTTGCGCGCGTGTGGAAGGGGCAGCGCTTCTCCTGGTGGATGACAATGCTGCTGCATCGGTTTCCCGACGGCAGCGCTTATGACCAGCGCCTGCAGAATACGGAGATCGCCTATCTCTTCTCGTCGCCGAAGGCGCTCGCCTCGCTCGCCGAGAACTACGTCGGACTGCCGTTTTAGTGGGCTCTCACCGCGCGTCGACCTCTCCCTCCACGACAGGTCGTTGAAGGTCGCACCAACGGTCGACCTCCATTGCTCGGCGACGCGCCCTACGGGCCTTGGCTCGGCCTTACGGCCTCGCCCGCCTCGCTCCGTCGACTCTCCGCCCAAAGAACGGATACTGCGGATCGCTGTAGCCCGGCGTCGAGGGATGGCCCGGCTTGACCAGCGAATCGACGATCGCTTCGTCCTCGGCGCGCCATGGCGTGCCGATCGCGCCGACATAGTCCTGCCATTGCGCGAATGTCCGCGGGCCGGCGATCACCGAAGTGACGATTTCGTTGGCCCACAGCCACGCGAGCGCGAACTGCGTCAGCGTGCGGCCGGTCTTTTCGGCGTGTGCCTTGAGCTTTTCCGCAATTGCGAACGATTCCTGGCGGAATTCGGTCTCCATCATCCGCGGATCCTTGCGCGCGACGCGCGAACCCTCCGGCGAGCTTCCTCCGGCGTACTTTCCGGTGAGCACGCCGCGCGCGACCGGTGAATACGGCGTGACGCCGAGCCCGTAGTAGTCGCACGCCGGCAGGATCTCGACCTCGGGCATCCGGTTCAGCAGGTTGTAGTACGGCTGGCAGACGACGGGCAGCGGCACGCCCTGCGCCTCGCATTCGGCGACGACCTCGGCGATGCGCCAGCCGCGATAGTTGGACACGCCGGAGTAACGAATCCTGCCGCTCTTGATGAGGTCGCCGATTGCGGCCACGGTCTCGGCGAGCGGCGTGTCGCGATCGTCCTTGTGCAGATAGTAGATGTCGATGTAGTCCGTGCCGAGCCGCTGCAGGCTTTCATCGCACGCCTGCAACATCCAGCGCCGGGAAAGCCCGCCATCGTGCGGCTTGCCGGCAAGCGGGTTGCCGACCTTGGTCGCGAGGATCCAGCGCTTGCGGTTCGCCTTGATGGCGGCGCCGACGATTTCTTCGGAGCGTCCGTTGGCGTAAGCGTCGGCGGTGTCGACGAAATTGATGCCCGACGCGAATGCGGCATCGACGATCCGCTGCGCGTCGGCAGCGTCGGTGCGGTCGCCGAACATCATCGTGCCGAGACACACCGGCGAGACCTCGAGGCCGCTCGCCCCGAGTCGCCGGTATTCGATCTTCGCCGCCATCAGGGATTCGCGGCGCGTCGCAGCCGTTCCATGTTGGGGACCGGCAGCGCCCGGCGCAGCACGGTTTCGCCGAGCCACAGCGCGGCTCTGCGCGCGCGCTGCGCCACCGTCTGCGGCGGGAGCTGGTGATAATCGTCGTTGTAGACGTCGAAGCTGTAATCGCCGTAGTAGCCGATCCGGTCGAGCCTGGTCACGAGATCCGCGACGGACTCGCTGTGCACGCCCTCGCCGGGAAACACGCGGAAATGCGTCGCCGTCGCGGCCTGCTCCTCCGCCGAGCGGATTTCGGTCCACATGAAATCGGACAGCTGGACGAGGCAGAGCAGGTCCGGATCGACTTCGTCCAGCAATTCGAGCGACGCATGCGCGGCGAGCGTGTCGAACGAATCGATCGCGAGGCCCAGGTTCGGGCAGTTCGCGCGGCCGACGACTTCCCATGCGGTGGCGAGGTCCCTGACGGTGCGGCTCGCCGGCGTGCCCTTGAACGCGATCCGGATGCCAAGCGGGATCGAGAGCACCGAGAGCTTGTGCAGATCGTTGGCGATCACATCGGGATCGCGGTCCGCATGCGTGGAGGTCGATGCCTCGACCAAGAGCAGGCGCGAGCCGATCGCGTTGCACACTTCGAGCATCGCCTTCGCGACGTCGATCTTGTAGGCGTGAAGATGGCCGGTCAATCCCTCGAAGTCGGAGAGCGCCTGATAGCCGGTGACACGCAGCCCACTCGCCCGAATCGCAGCGACAGCGGCCGTCGTGCCCTGCGGGTGCGCGACGACGTCGGCGGCCGAAATCATCACCTGCGCGAATCCTGCGTTGCGGATCGCGTCGAGCTTCGCCTCGAGCGAGCCCGCGAGCGACGCGGTGTCCATGCCGAAATCGGTGAAGTTCATTTGCGCTCGGCCGCGCTGTCGTCATGCACGAGCTCGAACATCACGCTGCCGAGGTAGGGCCGCGTCAGCGCGCCGCGCTCGCCCGAGTGGACCTCGCCGGAGGCGACGAATTCGATGCCGCGCTTCTCGAGCGCCGCCACGGCCGCCAGCACGTCCGGTGTGCCCAAGCCGATGCGCTGCAGATGCTCCTCCCACGGGACGTCAGTCGCGGCCTCGTCGGGATCGATCAGCTGCAGGAAGAACTGCTTGCACGGGCTCTGCAGCAGCAGACCTTTGGGCATGATCCCGAAGCGGATCCGGTTCGGCAGCGGCGTGAAGCCGAAAATGCGCGAATAGAACTCGATCCAGTCGGCGGTACGACCGGCGCCGACGTACTGGACGATGCCGAAGAAGTCGAGGCCGGCAACGGCCGGCGGATGGCGGTCAACCGAGGGAATGGCGCGAAAGTCGATGTCGTAGATCGAGAACTCGTCGTAGCGGTCGACGAAATAGATGAGGCTTTCGCCGACGCCGTGGATCGCCGGGATGTTGAGCTCCATCGGCGCCGCGCGCACGGGGATCTCCCAGCCGCCGAGGTCGAGCGCGCGCTTGAACGCGGCATTCGCGTCGCGCACGCGCACGGCGAACGCGGAGAGCACCGGACGCTCGACCGGCTGGACTGTGCGCGGCACGTCGGCGGGTTGGGCGTTGACGATGACGTTCATCGTCCCCTGACGATAGAGCTCGACTTCGCGCGAGCGGTGACGGGCGATCGGGCGGAATCCCATCATCTCCAGCACGCCGCCCAGCGCCTGCGGCTTCGATGTCGCAAACTCGATGAACTCGATGCCATCGAAGCCGAGCGGGTTCAGCGGTTCGGGGACCGCCTCGCGGTCCATCGCATTCGTCATCGTGGTTCCCGTCTCCTGGTGGCCGCGCGAGCGTACAGCGGCGGCAGCACGATCATAGCCTACCGTGGTTTACGCCGACACGGCTCGCCGCTTGAACGCGGATCAGGGAAGGAGCAGCGATCCCAGCTCCATCGCAGCTTCCTGCAGCGGCTGATAGAAGCGCTGCGCCATCTCGCTGCGCGCCACGAGCCGCCCCTGCAGAATCACGTTGATGCCCGCCACATAATGACCGCCTACATCACGCACCGGAACGGCGAGCGTGCACAGCCGCGGTTCCATTAGCTGGCTCGCGAAGGCGTAACCCGACTCGCGGACTTCCTTCAGCAACGCGAGCAGCTTTTCCTTCGACGCGGGCGTGTACTCCGTATACGGGTGGAACCGCACGCGGGCGAGGTACGCGTTCAACTCGTCGGGGGGCAGGTGCGCGAGCATCACGTGGCCCACCGACGTGCAGTAGGCGGGCAGGCGTCTGCCGACGTTCAACTGCGGCGACATGATCCGCGACGACGTCGAACGGGCGAGATAGACGATCTCGTCGCCGTCGAGAGTCGCGAGCGAGCACGCCTCGCGCAGTGACTCGCCGAGGCGATCGAGCACCGGCTGCGCCAGCACCGCGATCGGCGAAGCCGAAAGGTACGCGTGGCTGAACGACAGCACACGTGGGCGCAGATAGAATCGGCGGTGCTCGTCCATCGCCGCGAAGCCGAGCTTCGACAGCGTGTGCAGGCTGCGGCGGGCGGCCGCGCGCGGGATTCCCGTGCGATGGCTCACCTGCGCGATCGACATCCGCCGCCGCTTGTCCGAGAGCGCGAGCAGCACCGCGAGCCCTCGGGCCAGCGCCGTCACGAAGTCTGGATCATCGCCGAAGCGCTCGATCGTTTCCACGGCAAGGATGTCGGGGTCGGTCAAGGACGGCGGTGCTGGCAGTGACGTGGTGCGTGGCTTCTCGTCGGCTCCTTGCGGAACCTTCACTGTGCTGATGGCCATCGGTCATTTCTCCCTGTCAGGTAGCGTCCGAAAATACCTATACTCCGGGCGCATGCCGAACAATTTCTAGGCTCTCTGTCCAACGCGTTCGAAGAATAGCCGAAATTTGGCCGAAGGTACAAAATTGTGGGCGTGTAGCGCACATATCGTCGCCATACGCCCTTGACCTGATCTCATTGGCCGGCCTATCGTTGGCGCCATCACGAGAATGCGAGCGGAGCACGGCCCGAGCAGACGGGCCGGCTGATTGCAAAAACCCGCAACCGTATGCGGCCCCGATCTATGCGCCGCGGCAGCGAAGGAGGAGTTCCACGATGGTAGTCGAGATCGGCAGTCAGGCCGCGTTCGGCGCAACGGCGTCACGGGGACGCGCAACCGCGCCCGCCGGAGTAACGCCTGCGCAGGAAGCGACCGACGCCGCCGAATTCATCCGCGGCACGACGCTGCTCTATCCAGTGGTGGGGTTCCCCGTCGCGCAGGTGAAGGCGCCGATGCTGTACAACGCGCTGTTCGCGGAGTGTGGCATCGCAGCCGCCGTGGTTCCGCTTGAGGTTGCACCGGACGCTTACGACGCGGTCATGCGTGCGCTATTCCGCGCGAGGAACGTCGCCGGCGCGTTCGTCACGATTCCGCACAAGGCGGCGACGGTCGCGCTGCTCGACGACTGCAGCGACGCCGTGCGGATCGCCGGCGCCTGCAACGCCGTCGTGCGCCGGCCGGACGGCTCGCTCTACGGCGACCTGTTCGACGGCATCGGGTTCGTGCGCGCCGCCGAGAGGACCGGCTTCGTCGTCACCGGCGCGCGCTGCCTCGTCCTCGGTGCCGGTGGAGCGGGCGCCGCGATTGCCGCAGCGCTGGCCGCGGCCGGCGCGGCGACCGTGCGACTCTGCGACATCAGGGCCGAGCACGCGGCCGCACTTGCATCGCGCCTGCAGAAGCATTTTCTCGCGAGCCGCATCGAGTCCGGCCCTAACGCGCTCGCCGGCTTCGATCTCGTGGTCAACGCGACGCCGCTCGGGATGGAGATCGGCGACCCGCTTCCGATCGATGCCGCGCAGATCACGCCGGCGATGACGATCGGCGAGATCGTGATGAAGCACGACGCGACGCCGCTCGTCGTCGCAGCTCGGGCAAAAGGCTGCCGCACGGTGCTCGGGCGCGAGATGCTGAAGGAACAGATGCCGCTCTATCTTGATTTTCTGGGCTTGCCGCCGTTGTCGGCGGAGGCGGAAGGCCGGGCCTGAATCGATGCAATCCATGCGCGCAGTGACCGAGCCGAGGGAGCCGCTTCCGCGCGAAACGACGACGCGCCTCGGGATCGCAATTTCATGTCAGCGGAGGAGAATCATGTCTTGTACGAAATGGTTGGCAGCGGCATTCCTGTCGCTCTTGGCCGGCGTCGCGAACGCGGCGTATCCGGACCGCGATATCACCGGTGTGATTATGTGGGGTGCCGGGGGTGCGACCGACGTCGTCGCCCGCGCGGTCACCCCGCACGCCGAGCAGGCGCTGGGCAAGAAGATCGTGTTGGTCAACAAGGCCGGGGGAACCGGCGCGATCTCGACCAACTACGTGAACAACGCGCCCGCGGACGGCTATACGCTGCTCTACGGCGCCGAGAACCCGCAGCTCCACCAGGTGCTGGGCATCGCCGACTTCGGTTACGAAAAGTTCTACCCCGTCATCGTGCTCGGCCGTGGCGTCGCGGTCATCGTCGTGGCCAAGGACGCGCCGTGGAATACGCTGAAGGAGTTCATCGACGACGCGAAGAAGCAACCCGGCAAGTTCAAGATGGGCTCGACGGGTCCCGGCGGGCTGCCCCACACGGTGGGCTCGATGCTGAACACCGTCACCAAGTTCCAGGTGATCGCCGTGCCTTTCGACGGTGATGGACCCGGCATCACCGCGTTGATGGGCGGGCATGTCGACATCATGCCGGTCGGGGCCGGCGCGGCGACCGAAAACATCAAGGCCGGCCGGATCAAGGCGCTGGCGGTCGTCGACACCAATCCGTTCACCGTGGCGCCCGGCGTCGTGGTCCCCCCTATCACCAAGGATTATCCGGAATTCGCGAAGTACCTTCCCTGGGGCCCGTTCTACGGCGTGTTCGTCAAGCGCGATACGCCGGAGGACATCAAGGCGACGCTCGTGAAGGCGTTCAAGGCCGCCGGCACCAATGCGCAGTTCGAGACGCTGATGAAGGACCGGGGCAATGTCGTGATGAACATCTCGGGCGCCGAGGCCGACACGTTCCTGAAGAAGTGGCAGTCGGTGACTGCATGGGTGCTGCAGGATGCAGGCGCCGCAAAGGTCTCGCCGGAGTCGTTGCACATCCCGAAACCCTGAAGGCGAAAAGGGGCCGGTCGGTCGCCGGCCTCTTCGCCGCTGCCAAGCCTTCCGCGCGCTCACGAGATCGTCGATGGACGGACCAGATTCCCGCAGGCACCGGCTGCCCGGCGAGCTTACGTTTGCCCTGGCGATGCTGCTGCTGGCGCTGACGGCCCTGTGGCTGTCGTACCGGATCTCGGGCTTTTCGTCGTGGAGCTCCGCGGGGTCGGTGCCGCTCGGCACGAGCTTCGCGATGTGCGTGAGCGCGATTGTCTTCATCTTTGGCACGCTGAAGAAACCACCGGTCCACGCGACGCCCGACAATCCGGCGGCGCGCCAGTTCTTCGAGAAGATCCTTCCGGTGCGGCATATCCTGTTCACCGTCGTCATCGTCCTCTACATGGTGGCGCTCGAGCCGCTCGGATTCCTGCTCTCCTCGTTCCTGTATCTCACGCTGTCGAGCCTCGTGCTCGGTGAGCGGCGCTACGTGCGAATGACGGCTGTCAACCTGCTGACGCTGGCCGCCGTCTATCTCGTGTTCCAGACGGCGTTCTCGGTCGTGCTGCCGGCGGGTCCCGTCGAAAGGATCCTCCGATGACCGAGCTCATGACCTCCGGCTCGTACTTCTTCATGAGCTGGCTCGATCCGTACCTGATGTTCCTGACCGCAGCCGGCGTCTTCTTCGGCATCTACATCGGTGCCATCCCGGGGTTGTCAGTGACGATGGCGGTGTCGATCCTGATCTCGTTCACGTTCAAGTGGAACGTCAACGAGGCGTTGGCGCTGATCGCCGGCATCTTCTTCGGCGGCGTCTACGGCGGCTCGCGGAGCGCGATCCTGATCAACGTTCCCGGCGCGCCGGCGGCGATCGCGTCGAGCCTCGACGGCTATCCGCTCGCCAAGATGGGTGAGGCCGGGCAGGCGATCGGGCTCACGACGCTGATGGGCGTCGTCGGCGGCTTCATCGGCATCCTGTGCCTCGCCGTCGGCGCGCCGGCGCTCTCGAAGCTGTCGCTGCTGTTCGCGCCGCGCGATTACATGATGCTCGCGATCTGGGGCCTGCTGCTGGTGGGGAGCCTGTCCGGCGAGTCGTTGGCGAAGGGCGTGTTCGCCGGCGCGCTCGGCATCCTGTTCGGAATGGTCGGTCTCGACCCGTTGACGGCGGAGCCGCGGTTCACGTTCGGCTCGGTCGCGTTGTCGGGCGGTGCTCCGTACGTGGCAGCGATGATCGGCTTGTTCGGGGTGTCCGAAGTGCTCGTGCAGCTCCACGAGCTTCATTTCCCGACGGTCAAACAGAACGTGACGAAGCTGCTGCCGGCATGGAGCCTCGTGCGCAAGCATCTGCCGCTCGCATCGCGCTGCTCGCTGATCGGCGTAGTCGTGGGCGCCTTACCGGGGGCGGGCGGCGACATCGCTGCGCTGATGGCCTACGACCACGCGAAGCGAACGGTCAAGAACCCATCGCGTCCCTTCGGGCAGGGCGCGTGGGAAGGCATCGTGGCGCCCGAGGCCGCGGCGGTTGGTGCCGTGGGCGGCGCGTACATCCCGATGCTGACGCTGGGCATCCCCGGAGATGCCGTGACGGCGGTGATCATCGGCGCGCTCTACATCCATGGTCTCAAGCCCGGCCCGATGATGCTGATCGAGACGCCGCACCTGTTCTGGTTTACCGTCGGCAACCTGGTGCTCGCCAACGTCTGGCTCGCGGTCCTGGGCTTCACCGGGATCAAGATATTCGCCAAGATCGTCGAGATCCCGAAATCGGCGCTGCTGCCGATGATCGTCGTGCTTTCCGCCGTGGGTTCCTACGCGATTCAGAACAACCCGGTCGACATCTACTGGATGCTGGGCTTCGGTGTGCTCGGCTATTTCCTGAAGATGTACGGGTTCCAGGTCGGTCCGGTGATCCTGGGGATCATCCTCGGACCGCTGCTCGATGCTAACTATCGCCGCGCGATGATCTCGGCGGGCGACGACCCCGGGCAGTTCCTGCTCGAGTTCTTCACGAGCCCCGTCTCGGCGGTGCTGGTGGCGCTGCTCGCGTTTACCGTGTTGAGCCAGACGACGCTGTGGCACAGGATCACCGGCCGCGCGCCGCGACTCAAGGCGGCGGCCGAATAGGCGCGCGAACCATCCGAAACCCATGTTCGTCTGATCATTGAATTCGAATCGACGTTGGATGATCCTTGAACCGCCAACCGGCTTAGACATTGCAAGAGGACTGACCACCATGGCCACACCCAGCACCGAACCGAAGAAAGGCATCACCGAGGAGCAGCAACAGGAATTGGACGACGTGTTCGCCCGCGCGAAAAAAGCGTTCGCGATCATCGAAACTTACGACCAGGCGCGCGTCGACCGCCTCTGCCAGGCGGTGGCATGGGCGGTCGCGAACAAGAAGACGTTCACGCGCCTCGTCGACATGGGGATCAAGGAAAGCGGGCTCGGCGATGCCGTGAGCCGGATGGGCAAACGGATGAAGATCCGCGGCGTGCTGCGCGATGCGCTGCGCCAGAAGAGCGTCGGCATCATCGAGGAGCTGCCGGAGAAAGGCATCGTCAAGTACGGTAAACCGGCCGGGATCATCGCCTGCATCGTGCCGACGACGAATCCCGATCTCACGCCCGCGGGCAACGCGATCTACGGGATCAAGGCGCGCGACGTCGTCATCTTCTCGCCGCATCCGCGGTCGAAGAAGACGTCGTTCGAGACGGTGCGGCTGATGCGCGAGGCGCTCGAGGCCGAAGGCGCGCCCGCCGACATCTTGCAGTGCCTGACGAAGGTGAACATCCCGATGTCGCAGGCGCTGATGGCGCGCGCCGACCTGATCGTCGCCACGGGCGGGCAGCCGATGGTGCGCGCCGCGTACAGCTCGGGCACGCCGGCCTACGGCGTCGGGGCCGGCAACTCGACGATGATCATCGACGAGACGGCGAACATCGAGGAAGCCGCGCGCAACACGCGGCTTTCGAAGACCTCAGACTTCGGCTCCGGCTGCTCGGCCGACGGCAACCTGATTATCGAGGCGTCGATCTTCGACAAGCTCCTTGCGCAGCTGCAGCTCGAAGGCGGTTACCTCGCGAGCGAGCAGGAAAAGGCAGCATTGCGCCGCGTGATGTGGGACGACGAAGCGCACCGCACGCCGGACACCGTCGCGATCGCTCCGCAGAAGCTCGCTGCCGCCGCCGGATTTTCGATTCCCGCCGATCGCAAGTTCATCATCGTCCACGGCGATGGCATCGGCAAGGAGCACCCGTTCTCGGGCGAGAAGCTGACCACATTGCTTGCCGTCTACAAGTACAAAGGCTTCGACCAGGCGCTCGAGATGATGCGCGGCGTCTACGAGGTCGGCGGCAAGGGCCACTCGTGCGGGATCTATTCGTTCGACCAGGACCATATTCATCGCCTTGCGCTCGCCGCGCCGGTCTCGCGGATCATGGTGCGGCAGCCGCAGTCGAAGGCCAACGCCGGCGCATTCAACAACGGGATGCCGATGACGTCGAGCCTGGGCTGCGGCACATGGGGCGGCAACATCGTCTCCGAGAACGTCCATCTCAAGCACTACCTGAACACGACATGGGTGTCGGTGCCGATCAAGGAAGACCGGCCGTCCGACGAGGAGCTGTTCGGCCCGTTCTACGACCCGGAGATGGAAGCCGAGTTCGAGACGATCACGACCTAAAGACCGGCCGACGACTGACCGCGTCCCAAGCGCGTTGCGACCCGCCCCGCTCGCGGGGCAGCACGAGGAGTGAAGGAGCAGCACATGAAGGACCTGATTTCGAACCAGCTCGTGAAATATCTCGAAGCCCGCGGCATCGCGCACATCTTCGGCCTGTGCGGCCACACGAACATCGCCGTGCTGGCGGCGCTCGAAAAGAGCCGGATCAAGTTCGTCAACGTGCGCCACGAGCAGATCGCCGCGCACGCCGCGGATGGCTATGCACGGGCGACGAAGAAGGCCTCGGTCGTGCTGACGCACCTGAGCCCAGGGCTCACCAACGCGGCCACCGGCGTCGCCAACGCCGCGCTCGACTCGATTCCGATGGTCGTCATCGCCGGCGACGTGCCTTCGCACTATTACGGCAAGCACCCCCATCAGGAAGTCAACCTGCATGCCGATGCATCGCAGTACGAGATCTACCGGCCGTTCGTCAAGCGCGCGTGGCGCGTGGATTCGCCGCACCTCTTCCCCGAGATCATCGAGAAGGGCTTCACGCTGGCCGAGAGCGGCCGGCCCGGCCCCGTGCTGGTCGACGTCCCGATGGACATCTTCTCGCAGGAGATCGACGTCAAGCTGTGGCAGCGCGTCCTCGGCAACACGAAGTCGCTCGCGAAGCCTTCGCTCGACGACGAAACGGCGACCCGCATCGTCAAGCAACTGCTTGCCGCCAAGACCCCGCTTCTCTACGTCGGCGGTGGCATCCTGCTCGCCGATGCGGCGGCCGAGATGCGCGAGTTCGCCGAGCACCTGTCGCTGCCCGTCGCCCACACGCTGATGGGGAAAGGCGCGCTGCCCGATGATCACCCGTTGATTCTTGGGATGACGGGCTTCTGGGGCACGAAATACATCAACGACAAATGCAAGGGCGCCGACTGGATCCTCGGGCTCGGCACGCGGTTCTCCGAAGCGGACTGCAGTTCGTGGGAGAACGAATACACGTTCAACTTCCCGCCGACCAAACTGATCCACATCGACATCGATCCGGCGGAGATCGGCCGCAATTACCCGGTCGCGATCGGCGCGGTCGCAGACCTGAAGGAAGCGTTGAAGGTTCTCACCCGGATTGCGCGGAAGCTCGCACCGGCCGGCGTAGAGCGCGCCGCGCTCGTGGCTGAGATGGCGGCGAATCGGAAACGCTTCGTGGCTGGCAACAAAGCGCATGCGACGTCCGACGCGTATCCGATGCGTCCCGAGCGGATCCTCGCCGACGTGCGCGCGGCGCTGCCGCGCGATGCGCTGATCACGACCGACGTCGGCTGGAACAAGAATGGCGTCGGGCAGCAGTTCCCGATCCTCGAGCCGGGCACGATCTTCACGCCCGGCGGCTACGCGACGATGGGCTTCGGCGCGCCGGCCGCGCTGGGCGCGAAGATCGCATGCCCCGACCGCGTGGTCGTCGCGCTGGTCGGCGACGGCGGCTTCGGGCAGAACCCGGCGATGCTCGCCACGGCATTCGAACAGGACATCGCCGTCGTCTGGGTGATCATGAACAACTTCGCGTTCGGCACGATCGCCGGCCTCGAGAAGGCGCACTACGGCACGACGTTCGGCACCGTGTTCGAGAAGGACGGCAAGCCGTATTCACCGGACTATGCGGCGATTGCGAAGGCCTACGGCATCGACGGCGTGAAGATCCACAAGGCCGCCGAGTTCCGTCCGGCGCTGGAGAAGGCCATCAAGTCGAAAAAGCCGTTCGTCATCGACGTCGTGATGCAGAACGAGCCGGTGCCCACGGCGGGCCACTGGAACATCATGGACATCTATTCCCCGGGGAAGAAGGTGCATCACGTGAGCACGGGTGGCGCGGTCCATGCCGACTGACGAAAGCGGACACCGCCGCCCTGCACGAGGACCGATCCCAATGAGGCACGACTACTCGCTCGCGCACCTGACCGCGCTGTCGCTCTCGCCACCGGAGCTCGTCGACGTCGCGGCGCGCACCGGATACCGTTACGTGGGGCTGCGCATGACGCGCGTGACGCCCGACGAAGTGCTCTACGACCTCGCGCGCGACAAGGCGCTGATGAAGGAGACCAGGGCGCGGCTCGCCGCCACCGGTGTCGCGGTCCACGACAGCGAGCTCTTCCGCATGGATCCGGCGCTCGAACCGGAGCACTTCCTCCCGGAGCTTGATGCAACCGCCGAGCTCGGCGCGCATCATCTCATCGCGCAGCTGCCCGACCCCGAGCGCGAGCGCAAGACCGCGCGGTTCGCGCGGCTGTGCGACCTCGCCTTCGAGCGCGACATCTTCGTCAGCCTGGAATTCCCGCACTGGACCGAGACCGGCAATCTTGCCGAGGCTGCGCGCGTGGTGCGCGCCGTCAACAGGAGCAATGCCGGAATCCTGGTCGACATGCTGCACTTCGGGCGATCGGATTCGACGCTCGACCAGCTCGTGGCGCTGCCGCGCGAGTGGTTCCGCTTCGTGCACGTCTGCGACGCCGCGAAGGAAGTGCCTCCGACCATGGCCGGGATCATCCACACTGCGCGCGACGAGCGCCAGTTCCCCGGCGAAGGCGGGATCGACGTGCGCGGAATACTTGCGCGCATGCCGCAGGACATTCCCTACGCGCTGGAGATCCCGCGTGTCGCGTTGACGAAGGCGGTCGGGGCCGAGGAGGTCGCACGGCTCGCGATCACGGTGGCGCGCAGCCATCTCGACGGCGGCGCGGGAGCCGGCGAGACGCCCGACCACGAGCATCACCACCGGAGCGCGGCATGAATCGCATCGCCGACGGCACTTTCAGGCTGATGCGAGTCTTCATCGCGCTGTGCATGATGGGGATGGTCGTGCTGGTGTTCGGCAACGTCGTGCTCCGATACGCGTTCAATTCGGGGATTTCGATCTCCGAGGAGCTGTCACGCTGGCTGTTCGTCTGGTTGGTGTTCGTCGGCGCCGTCGTCGCGCTGCGCGACCACGCCCACCTCGGGATGGACTCGGTCGTGTCGCGGCTGCCGGACTGGGGCAAAAAAGCGTGCTTCGTGCTATCGAACCTGCTGATGCTGGGCTGCGTGTGGCTGTTCTTCTCGGGAACGTGGCAGCAAACGGTGATCAACCTCGACAACATGGCGCCGGCCACCAACCTGTCGATGGGGTACTTCTACTACAGCGTCGGCCTGGTCTTCTCGGTCGGGGCGGCCGGCCTGCTGCTGCGCAATCTCTGGCATGCGGTGACCGGCAAGCTGACGGAAAAGGACCTCATTCAGATCCGCGAGTCGGAGGACAAGGTTGAAGTGGCAAAGCTGCACGAGAAGGAGGCGGCCGGTTCCGCTGGCGTTCCGATCGATCGCCCGAAGGCCTAGGGTATGCCGCCATGACCATCGCCATCTTCTTGTTCTCGCTGCTGGGCGCCATGGCACTCGGCATGCCGATCGCGTTCGCGTTGCTGGTATGCGCCGTCGCGATGATGTACCAGCTCAACATGATGGACGCGCAGATCATCGCGCAGAACCTCATCGCCGGCGCCGACAGCTTCCCGCTGATGGCAGCGCCCTTCTTCCTGCTGGCCGGCGAGGTCATGAACTCGGGCGGGCTGTCGAAGCGGATCGTCAACGTGGCGCTGACGCTTGTCGGCCATGTCAGGGGCGGCCTGGGCTACGTCGTGATTCTCGCGTCGTGCATCCTCGCGGCGCTGTCCGGATCCGCGGTCGCCGATGCTGCGGCGCTCTCGGCGCTGCTGTTCCCGATGATGGTCAAGGCCGGACACAACCCGGCGAAGTCGGCCGGCCTGATCGCCGCCGGCGGCATCATCGGCCCGATCATCCCGCCGTCGATCGGCTTCATCGTCTTCGGCGTCGCCGCGGGGCTGTCGATCTCGAAGCTGTTCCTCGCCGGCATCGTTCCGGGGATCCTGATCGGCGGCGGCCTCGCGGCCGCGTGGTGGTGGGAGGTCCGGCAGGAGCACATCGTCCCGCCGCCGAAGGCGACGACCCGGGACGTCATCCGGGCGCTCGTCGAGGGCGGATGGGCGCTGGCGCTTCCGGGCATCATCATCTTCGGGCTCAAATTCGGCATCTTCACGCCGACGGAAGCCGGCGTCGTCTGCGCGGTCTATGCGCTCTTCGTCGCGATCTTCATCTACAAGGAGCTCAAGTGGAAGGACGTCTTCGGCGTGTTCGTCACCGCCGCCGAGACGACGGCCATCGTGATGTTCCTCGTCGCCGCGGCGCTGGTCTCGGCGTGGCTGATCACGGTCGCCGAGCTGCCGGCACAGGTCACCGCGTTGCTGCAGCCGTTCATGGGCAGCCCGCTGCTGCTGCAGCTCGCGATGCAGGTGCTGGTCGTCATCGTCGGCACGGCGCTCGACATGACGCCGACGATCCTGATCCTGACTCCGGTGATGATGCCGATCGTCAAGGCTGCTGGCATCGACCCGATCTACTTCGGCGTGCTTTTCATCATCAACAACTCGATCGGCCTGATCACGCCGCCCGTCGGGACGGTGCTCAACACCGTCTGCGGCGTCGCCAAGATCAAGATGGACGACATCATCAAGGGCGTGTGGCCGTTCCTGGTCGCGCAGCTGCTCGTGCTGTTGCTGCTGGTCCTGTTCCCGATCCTGGTCACCGGGCCGGCGAAATGGTTCAGCGGATGAGGCAGAGATATTCGTAACGCGGTCCGGCAGGGAGCCACCGGCCGTCGCGTCAATGTGGTGTCACTGAGAGAGGAGCTAAGAAATGAAGCAATCGATGAAACTGGTGCTGGCAGTCGCGTGCGGTGCGCTGATGACGGTCGGTGCCGCGCAGGCGCAGGTGCGGGAGCAGACGTTCCGGTGGACGACAGCCAACCCGGCAGGCCACCCCATCCCGGTCGGTGGCCAGAAGTTCGCCGACCTCGTCGCGGCAAAGAGCGGTGGCAAGATGCAGGTCAAGGTGTTCCCGGGTGGCGTGCTCGGTGGCGACGTGCAGGTGCTCTCCGCGGTCCAGGGCGGCACGATCGACATGGCCTCGATGAATTCCGGGATCCTGCAGGGCCAGATCAAGGAGTACGCGATCGTCGACTTCCCGTTCCTGTTCGACAACGCGAAGGAAGCGGACGCGATCCTCGATGGTCGGATCGGCAAGCAGCTCGCTGACAAGCTCCCCGAAAAAGGCCTCGTCCACCTCGCCTACTACGACTTGGGCTTCCGCAACGTTACCGACAGCAAGCACGCGATCAAGACGGCGGACGACATCTCAGGGCTGAAGATCCGCGTCATCCAGTCGCCGATCTACGTCGACACGTTCAACGCGCTCGGTGCCAACGCGGTGCCGATGGCGTTCACGGAGGTCTACACGGCGCTCGAGCAGAAGGCGATCGACGGGCAGGAGAACCCGTACACCGTGATCGAGGCGAACAAGTTCCAGGAAGTGCAGAAGTACCTCGCGGGCACGCACCACATGTACAACCCGCAGTCGATGTTCATCAGCAAGAAGACCTGGGACCGCCTGAACAAGGACGAGCAGCAGATCCTGCTCGATGCCGCGAAGGAGTCCGCCGTCTTCCAGCGCAAGTTCTCGCGCGACGCGCAGGACGCGGCGCTCGCCAACCTGAAGAAGACGATGGAGTACACGGAGCTGCCGCCGGCGGAAATCGCCAAGATCCGGACGAAGCTGAAGCCCGTCATCGACAAGTACAGCGCCAATGTCGGCGCAGACTTCGCGAAAGAGGTCTTCACCGAGGTCGACAAGGTCCGCGGCAAGTAAGCGAAGCGGGCGCGCGGCGCGCGGTGCGGGAGAACTGCACCGAGGCGCCGCTCACCCATCGATTCCGTATTTTCACGCAGAACCTGCGCATGACCGCCGTCCTCGAGGCCGTGCGCACCCGTCGTGTCGTGCACGCGGGGACGACGTCCGAGTCTCGAGGACCAGGGGAGCCACGATGATCAGCGGCAGGACGACGCTCATTGCGCACATCGGCTATCCGACCGAGTCCTTCAAGGCGCCGCTCATCTACAACCCGTGGTTCGACGCGCGCGGGATCGACGCCGTCGTCGTGCCGATGGGCTGCAAGGCGGAGGATTACGCGGCGCTGCTGCGGCCGCTGTTCCGCCTTGCGAACATCCGCGGCGCGCTGATCACGATGCCGCACAAGGTCAGCACCGTCGCGTTGCTCGACGAAACGACCGTCGCCGTCAGGATCGCGGGATCGTGCAATGCCATCCTCAAGCGGCCCGACGGCTCGCTGCTGGGCGACATGTTCGACGGCAGCGGGTTTACCCGGGGGGCGGCACGCAAGGGATTCAAGTTCGCCGGCGCGAAATGCCTCGTCGTGGGCGCGGGCGGCGTGGGCTCGGCGATTGCGGCGTCGATTGCGGCGGAGGGCGTGGCTCATTTGTCGCTTTTCGACGTCAACGCCGCGGCCGTCGAAGGCCTCGCGGCGCGGCTCTCCCACAACTATCCGCGACTCGCCGTCCGGGTCGCGTCCAACGATCCCGCCGGGTACGATCTGGTCGTCAACGCGACGCCGCTCGGAATGAACGCGAACGACCCGCTGCCCTTCGACGTGAACCGGCTGTCGCCGGGCACGTTCGTTGGCGAGGTCGTCATGAAGCAGGAGTTCACGCCGCTCCTGCAGGCGGCGCGCGAGCGCGGATGCCGATACCAGATCGGCACCGACATGCTGTTCGAGATGATTCCCGCCTACCTCGAATTCTTCGGCTTCGGCACCGCCACGCCCGACGAGCTGCGGGCGGTGGCGAAGGTCGCCTACTGACGAAGGCCGGCGAGCCGTCCGCCCGCGGGTTGCGATCACGAAAACCGGCAGGATGATCGCGAGGCGCCAGGCGCACGCCGAGGCGCTGCGATGAAGCAGGCGTTCGCGGAACGATGCGGCGCAGCGTTAAAATGCAAAGTCCGCCCGAGGCGTCGCACCTCGAAGGAGTCACCCCATGAATGCCCCTGACATCGTTCACGGCCTGCCGCCGTTGCAGGATCCGAAGCTCTTCCGCCAGCAGTGCTACATCGACGGCGGCTGGTGCGCCGCCGACGACGGCGGCACGATTGCCGTCACCAATCCCGCGTCCGGCGCGACGCTCGGGACCGTTCCCAGCGCAGGCGCCGCGGAAACCCGGCGCGCGATCGAAGCGGCCAACGCCGCATGGCCCGCGTGGCGGGCGAAGACGGCGCGCGAGCGCGCGGTGATCCTGCGCAAATGGTCCGAGCTGATGATGGCGAACCGGGAGGATCTCGCGCTGCTGATGACGGCCGAGCAGGGCAAGCCGCTGACCGAATCGCGCGGCGAGATCGACTACGCGGCATCGTTCATCGAGTGGTTCGCCGAAGAAGGGCGCCGCATCTACGGTGACACGATCCCCGGCCACCAGACCGACAAGCGGATCGTCGTGCTGAAGGAGCCGATCGGCGTATCGGTCGCGATCACGCCGTGGAACTTCCCGGCCGCGATGATCACGCGCAAGGCCGGCGCCGCGCTGGCCGCCGGCTGTCCGATGGTGCTGAAGCCCGCGAGCGCGACACCCTTTTCCGCGCTCGCCCTGGCCGAGTTGGCCGAGCGCGCCGGCGTACCCAAGGGCGTGTTCAGCGTCATCACGGGCTCGGCCGCCGTCATCGGCGGCGAAATGACATCGAACCCGCTGGTGCGCAAGCTTTCGTTCACCGGCTCCACCGAAATCGGCAAGGTGCTGCTCAAACAGTGTGCGGGCACGGTGAAGAAGACGTCGATGGAGCTCGGCGGCAACGCGCCGTTCATCGTCTTCGACGACGCCGACCTCGACGCGGCCGCGGACGGCGCCATCGCGTCGAAGTACCGCAACGCCGGGCAGACCTGCGTGTGCGCCCAGCGGCTGCTGGTCCAGGACGGCGTGTACGACGCGTTCGTGCAGAAGCTCGTCCTGAGGGTGCGGCAACTCGCCGTCGGCAACGGCATGGACAAGGGCGTCGTGATCGGGCCGCTGATCGACGACAAGGCGGTGGCGAAGGTCGAGAGCCACATCGCCGATGCGTTGGCCAAGGGCGCGCACGTCGCGATCGGCGGGAAGCGGCATGCGCTGGGCGGCCGCTTCTTCGAGCCCACGGTCATCACCGACGTCGATGCCTCGATGCGCATCACTAACGAAGAGACGTTCGGGCCGGTCGCGCCGCTCTATCGCTTCAAGGACGAAGCGGAAGCGATCCGGATGGCGAACGACACCGAGTACGGCCTCGCCTCGTACTTCTACGCCCGCGACCTCGCGCGCGTCTGGCGCGTCGCCGAAAAGCTCGAGTACGGAATGGTCGGCATCAACACCGGCATGATCTCGACGGCGGTCGCACCGTTCGGCGGTGTCAAGGAGTCGGGGTTGGGGCGCGAAGGGTCGCACTTCGGCATCGACGAATACCTCGAAGTCAAGTACCTCTGCATGGGGATCTGATGGGCGAGACCAAGGTCATCGAGGTCCGCGGCCGCAAGCTCGGCTCCGGGACGCCGCTCGTCTGCTCGCCGCTCGTCGGCCGTACACGCGAGCGGCTCATCGCGGAAACGACGAACGTCGCGGCGAAGAAGCCCGACGTCGTCGAATGGCGCGTCGACTACTTCGAAGGCATCGCCGACGCGAAGGCGGTCGTCGAGATTGGCGGAGCGATGCGCAAGGTGATTGGCGACTTGCCTCTCATCTTCACCCGTCGCTCGGTGAAGGAAGGCGGCGAACCGATTCCGATCGACGACGACGAGGTGGTCCGGCTCTACGACGCGGTCGGCGCGAGCGGCCATGTCGACTTCATCGACTTCGAGATGGGGAACGACCCGGGTCACGTGAGGCGCGTACGCGAAAGCACGCGTGCGCACCGGACTCGGCTCATCCTGTCGTATCACAATTTCGGCTACACGCCGGGGCAGGAATTCCTGGTCCAGCGCTTTCTCGAGGCCGAGCGGCTCGGCGCCGATGTCGCCAAGGTTGCGGTGATGCCGCGCGACCGCGCCGACGTGCTGACGCTGCTCGCCGCGACCGCGCAGGCCGACGACAAGGCGAAGATCCCGCTGATCAGCATGTCGATGGGACCGCTGGGAGCGGTGACGCGGATGATCGGCGGCGCATTCGGCTCGTCGCTGAGTTTCGCCGTCGGCGAAGGCAGTTCGGCGCCGGGACAAATGCCGATCGCCGATCTCAAGACCGTCTATGACATCATCGCCCGCGCGCGCGGCGGCGCCTGACACGGAGCGGGCGATCGCCGAAGGGAACCCCGCGACCGTTTTTCCGGGCGGCGAGCGCACACTTTTCGACGGCCCTGCGCGTTGTTTTCGACGCGCTCTTCTATACTCGAGTGGTTTCGCACGACCGCAGCACCGCCGCCGTGAGCGGCGCGTGATTTCTTTGCCATCACGATTGGTTCGTGATGCACGACCGGAGTCCCCATGAGAATCCGAACTCGCTTCATCTTCCTCTCGACGCTGTTCGCCGTATGCGCCACGTCCGCGCCAGCGCAGGAGATCCAGGAACGCGTCATCCGTTTCGGCCACCTCAACAATACCGATCACCCCGTCAGCATGGGCGTGCACAAGTTCGCCGAGCTCGTCGCCGCGAAGAGCGGTGGCAAGCTGCAGGTGAAGGAATTCCCGTCGAACCAGCTCGGCACCGAGCAGCAGCAGACCTCCGCGCTGCAGGGCGGCGTGCAGGAGATGCAGGCGCCGGCGACGACGTCGCTCGTCGGCATCGTGAAGGACTACGGCGTCGTCGACTTTCCGTTCAGCGTGACGAACCACGCGCAGGCGTTCGCGCTGCTCGACGGCCCGCTCGGCAGGGCGCTGCTCGAGAAGCTGCCCGAAAAGGGGCTGGTCGGTCTCGCGTACTGGGATCTCGGCTTTCGCAACGTGACCAACAGCAAGCGCCCGATCACGAAACCCGAGGACCTGGAGGGCCTCAAGCTGCGCGTGATCCCGAACCCGGTCTTTCTCGACACGTTCAGGGCATTCAAGGCGAATCCGGTGCCGATGAGCTTCAGCGAGCTTTATACAGCGCTCGAAACACGCACTGTCGACGGCCAGGAGAATCCGTACGCGGTCATCCTGTCGAACAAGTTCTACGAAGTGCAGAAATTCGTCAGTGGGACCAACCACGTCTACGGCACCAACATCATTCTCGTCAGCAGGAAGTTCTGGGACAAGCTGTCGCCAACCGAGCAGAAGATCCTTCAGGACGCAGCGCTCGAGGCGCGCGACTACCAGCGAGCGGTGAGCCGCGCGGCCGCAGAGAGCGCGGTCGGTGAGCTGCAGGCGAAGGGCATGCAGTTCAACGCGGTCGCGCCGGCCGAGCAGCAGCGGATGCGCGAGATCGCGAGGCCGGTGACCGAAAAGGCGCTTGCAACCTACGATCCCGCGATCCAGAAGCTCTACGCGTCCGAAATCGAGCGGGTACAGAAACTCCGCTGACGAAGACCGTCGTGCACCAGGGGCGATCCGGGCCGGGGGGCGCTGCCCGCTATAATGCGGTCCCCGAGCGGCCTCCTACCGGGCCGCGCCCGATGGTTTTCCCATGCACGTCTTTTTCGAGGACGACGGCCAGCTCAAGGCCGGCACCGTCCTCGCCGACAACGACACGTCGCTGCAGGTCGAGGCTGCTTCCGGCAAGCGGCTGAAGATCAAGGCCGCCGCAGTCCTGCTGCGCTTCGCCGAGCCCTCGCCATCCGCGCTCAACGCCGATGCACAAAGGCTCGCGGGGGAGCTCGACCCGAATTTCCTGTGGGAAGTGTGCGCCGACGAGGAGTTCGGATTCGCCGATCTCGCGCACGAATATTTTGGCCGTACGCCGGCGGCGCCCGAAGCTGCGGCCGTCGCGCTCGCGCTCGCCACCGCGCCGATGTACTTCTACAAGCGGGGCAAGGGCCGCTACCGCAGAGCGCCGGCGGATGCCCTCAAGGCCGCGCTCGCTTCCGTCGAGCGCAAGAAGCGCGAGGGCGAGCAGATGGCCGCGTGGACCGACGAGCTTTCGGCGCACCGGCTGCCCGACGCGCTGCGCGCCAGGCTTCCGATGCTGCTGCACAAGCCCGACAAGAACGCGCTCGAATGGAAGGCGCTCGCCGCGGCGTGCGCCGCGCTGCAGACCAATCCGCTGTCGCTGCTTGCGCAATGCGGCGCGATTCCATCATCACACGATTACCACTACGACGCGTTTCTCGCGCAGGCGTTTCCGCACGGCGTCGCGTTTCCTGCGTGGGGCACGCTTCCGGCCTTGCCGGACCTGCCAACCGCGGACGTGCGCGCGTTTTCGATCGACGACGCGACGACGACCGAAATCGACGACGCGTTCTCGGTGCGCGAGCTCGGGAGCGGCCATTACGAAATCGGCATTCACATTGCGGCACCGGCGCTCGCGATTCCCCGGGGTTCCCCGCTCGATGCGATCGCGCGCGAGCGGCTGTCGACCGTCTACATGCCGGGCCGCAAGATCACGATGCTTCCCGATGCGGCGATCGCCGCGTTCACGCTCGCCGCCGGTCACGCGCCGCCCGCGCTGTCGATGTATGCGGAAGTCGCGCCCGACGGCACGTTGATCCGGCACGAGACGCGCGTGAACCGCGTTCCGGTCGCGGCCAACCTGCGGCTCGATGCGATCGCCGACACGTTCGCCAACGCGTCGCCGTCGCCTGCCGACGCGCCATGGACCGGCGAATTGCGCGTGCTGTGGACGTTCGCGCAGGCGCTCGCCGCCATGCGCGGCAAAGCCGATTTCCCGCGCATCGACTACAGCTTCTACGTCGACTGGGGCGCGGCACCGGACGGCAAGGTGGCGATCGTCCCGCGGCCGCGCGGCTCCCCGCTCGACAAGCTCGTCTCCGAGCTGATGATCTTCGTCAACAGCACGTGGGGGAAGGTCCTTGCCGACGCGCGCGCGCCGGGCCTCTACCGGACGCAGGCCAACGGCAAGGTGAAGATGAGCACGCGGCCGGCCGAGCACCAGGGGCTTGGACTCGCGCATTACCTGTGGGCGAGCTCGCCGCTGCGCCGCTACAGCGACCTCGTCAACCAGCGGCAGCTGATCGCGATTGTCGCCGGCGAAAAGCCGCCCTACGGCGAAAACGATGCCGAGCTTTACGCGGCGCTCGCCGACTTCGAAGCGACCTACGCGGTTTATGCCGAGTTCCAGGACCGGATGGAGCATTACTGGTGCCTGCGCTGGCTCCTGCAGGAAGAGATCGGCGAGACGACCGGGACGGTCATTCGCGACACCCTCGTGCGCTTCGACGCCCTGCCCCTGATCGTTCGCCTTCCCGACCTGCCTTCCCAGGCGCCGGACACGCCGGTGCGGATCGGGATCGGGCGCATAGACCTCCTCGCCGCGACGCTCGAGTGTCGTTTTGCGGGTCTCGCCCGCTGACAGGCTGCAGCCCGGGGCTGGCTAGAACACCCGTCCGAGCGGGGCGAAGCCGAGGAGCGAGGACCCCCGTGCGAGCGGGGCGTGGCCCAGGCCCGCAGGGCGCGTCCGCGAGGACGGGTGGCGGGTGACCCCACCTGGCAACGCCCGTAGCGAATTTGCCGGAACCCGCCACGCTTGCCGCGGCCTGCGGCTACAATAAGACATTGACATAACGCGCCGATCTCCTTTGCCGCGCCGACCTGCCTCGTCAAAGATGGAGCTGCCCGCTGCGCCGATACCGGACGCCGCGGTGCCGTCGGGACGCTCGCGCGCAGCGGCGGCGCCGCGCAAGAAGGCTGCCGCTCCCCGCCCTCCGGCAGCGCGAACCGCGGCGAATGCCGATTTGGTCGCTCCGCTGGTTCCGAAAGGGGCTCGCGCACCGAAGGCGGCTCCTGCCACGGGCGCGGCAAAGCCCGCCGGATCGGCCGCCGAAGGCAAGCGCCGGCCGCCGCGGCGTGAATCGCCGCCGCAGCTTGTCCCGGCCAAGCTGGCGGTGATTCCTGGAGGCGCCGCGGCAATTGCGACCCCGGTCTGGGTCGGGGGCCTCGGCGCCGACGATCGCGGCAGCCGGCTTTTCAGTTACGCGCTCGGCATTTCGATCGTGATTCACGCGGTGCTGCTCGCGATCAAGTTCCAGCCGTTCGACTTGCAGAAGATGCTCGATCGCGGCCCGCCGCTCGAAGTCGCGCTGGTCAACGCCAAATCGCCGGCCAAGCCGACGAAGGCCGACATCCTCGCCCAGGCGCATCTCGACGGCGGCGGCAACACCGACGCGGATCGCCGCGCGAAAACCCCGTTGCCGGTGCTGCCCAAGGACAGCCCGAATGCCGAGCTGACCGTCGCCACGCAAAAGGTCGAGACACTCGAAAAGGAGACGAAGGAGCTGATGACGCGGCTCGCCAGCACGCCGACCCCGCAGGCGATGCCGAAGCCGACCGAGGCGAGCGATCCCAAGGATCTGCCGACCGCGACCGAGCTGATGCAGCGCACGCTCGAGGCGATGCGGCTCGAGGCGCAGATCGCGAAGGACATGGATGCGTACCAGAAGCGTCCGAAGCGGCGCTTCGTCGGGGCGCGGGCCGAGGAATATCGCTTCGCGCGCTACGTCGAGGACTGGCGGCTCAAGGTCGAGCGCGTCGGCAATCTCAACTATCCCGAAGCGGCGCGGCAGCTGAAGCTCTACGGCAACCTGCTGATCACCGTGTCGATCCGCGCCGACGGCTCGGTCGAGACGGTCGAGATCAATCGTTCGTCGGGTCAGCGCGTCCTCGACGCCGCTGCCGTGAAGATCGTCGAAATGGCGGCGCCGTTCGCGGCGTTTCCGCCGGACATCCGGCGCGACACCGACATCCTGCACATCACGCGGACTTGGACATTCACGAAGGGCGACGAGCTGCACAGCGAGTGATGGCGCTGCACCCGGTCAGTCGCTACGCGCTCTTCGTCGTGGCCGCGATCTTCGCGATCGCATTGCTGTGGCTCGCGTGGATCGCCGCGCACATCGGCTGGTACCGCTACTACCCGCCGCGCGAGACGGCGTTTATGGCGCAGCGCCTTGCCGAAGCGCGCGACAAGGGCCGCAGGATCGAGCTCCGCTACAGCTGGGTGCCCTACGGCCGCATCGCGACGCCGATGAAGCGGGCGATGATCGCGGCGGAGGACGCGAAGTTCGTCGAGCACTCCGGGTTCGATTGGGAGGGCATCGAGCAGGCGCAGGAAAAGAACCGGCGCCGTGGCCGGATCGTCGCCGGCGGCTCGACCATCACCCAGCAGCTCGCAAAGAATCTGTTCCTGTCGCCGGCGAAGAGTTATTGGCGCAAGGTCGAGGAGGCGGTGATCACCGTCCTGCTGGAAGCGCTGTTGCCGAAAGAGCGGATCTTCGAGCTTTATCTCAACGTGATCGAATGGGGCAACGGCGTCTTCGGCGTCGATGCCGCGGCGCGCCGCTACTTCCACGTCGGTGCGCATCAGCTCACCGCCGAGCAGGCGGCGCGACTCGCCGCGATGGCGCCCGCACCGCGTGTCTTCGAGCGCAATCCCGAGTCGGCGTATCTCGCGGGACGCGTCGCAACGATCATCGCCCGGATGCCGTCGGCGCAGATTCCATAGCGGCGGTTGCCGATTAAAGCATAGAATGCCGGCGGTCTCCGATTCCACGCGCACGCCCTTGCTCGAGCCGCCGTCATGCCCGAACTCCTCGACCACGCCGACACCGGACGGCCCGAGGCGCGCGCGAGCGTGCAGGAGGCGCTCGACGACGTAACGGCGCTGCTGCGCAAGCACCGGTTGGTCGAGGGGCTGGTGCACGAGCAGCAGGAAAACGACGCCCGCGCCGAGCTCGCCGATAGCGCGGTCTACAAGAAGAGCAAGGCGGCGCTGCAGCGCGAGCTCGATCGGCTGCATCCGGCCGACATCGCCTACATCCTCGAAGCGCTGCCGCGCGACGAGCGTCTCTACATCTGGGACTTGGTGAAGGCGGACCGCGACGGCGAGATCCTGCTCGAGGTCTCCGACGCCGTCCGCGAATCGCTGATCTCCTCGATGGACACCGAGGAGCTCGTCGCCGCGACGGAGACCCTCGAAGCCGACGAGATCGCGGAGCTCGCGCCCGACCTGCCGCAGGAGGTGATGGACGATGTGTTCCAGAGCCTGCCGATCGAGGAGCGGGAGCAGCTGCGCGCGGCGATGTCCTTCGACGACGACATGGTGGGCGCGCTGATGGATTTCGACGACGTCACGGTGCGCCCCGACGTGACGCTCGACGTCGTGCTGCGCTACCTGCGCCGCATGGACGATTTGCCGAGCCAGACCGACCAGCTCTTCGTCGTCGATCGCGACGAGCGGCTCCTGGGCGTGCTCCCGGTCAACAAGCTGATCGTCACCGATCCGGCGGCGACCGTCGAAGCGATCATGCAGCCGCCGACGGTCAAGCTGCTGCAGCACGAAAAGGCCGACGTTGCGGCGTCGGCCTTCGAGCGCTACGACCTGGTCTCGGCGCCGGTCGTCGACACCAACGACAAGCTCGTCGGCCGCGTGACCGTCGACGAGGTTCTCGATTTCGTCCGCGAAAGCGGCGAGGAGGACCTGCTCGCGCAGGCGGGCCTGCGTGCCGGCGAGGACGTTTTCGCGTCGGTGTGGGCATCGTTCAAGAACCGCTGGGCGTGGCTCGCGGTCAATCTCGTCACCGCCTTCATCGCTTCGCGCGTCATCGGCGTGTTCGAAGGCTCGATCGAGAAGCTCGTCGCGTTGGCGGCATTGATGCCGATCGTCGCCGGGATCGGCGGCAATTCGGGCAACCAGACGATCACAATGATCGTGCGCGCGGCGGCGCTCTCGCAGGTGTCGGTGGCCAACGCGCGACAGCTGATCCGCAAGGAAATCACCGTGAGCCTCGTCAACGGCATCGTCTGGGGCGGCGTGATGGGCTTGATTGCGATGCTGCTCTACAAGGACGTTTCGCTCGGCCTCGTCATGGTGCTCGCGATGACGTTGAACCTGATGCTCGCCGCGCTGATGGGCGTGCTGATTCCGATGACGATGTTGAGGCTCGGTCACGATCCCGCGGTCGGCTCGTCCGTGATGATCACTGCGGTCACCGACTCGGGCGGCTTCTTCATTTTCCTGGGCCTTGCGACGCTGTTTCTCCTTTGACCGCGAGTGAACGGATGGGTCGGAGTCCTCATGTTGGCTACAGGGCGCGTCATTGCGCCGCCCGGCGGGGAATAGCGCCGCGTTGCACGCTGTTGGCGCCGCTATAGTCCGACTACAAACGCGAGGGAGACACCGGTGATTCTCGCCCTTTGCGCGGCGACGGCTTTCCTGGCGCGCGTGGAGTAATATCGCGCCACGCGGCCCGGCTCGAATCCCCAGGGCGGGGCCGCGTTTTTCCGGAGAAGAGCCGCCGCTAGAGTCACCGAGCGCAATGCGGCGAAGGGATCGAGCGAAGAGCATCGTGGACTTGACTGCGCCTCCTGCGGCCGGGCTGCCGCATCCGGAGCTCGTCGCCGCGATCCCGCGGCTTCGCCGCTATGCGCGCGTGCTGACGGGCGATGCGTTCCGCGCCGACGATCTCGTGCAGGACACGCTTGCGCGAGCGTGGGAAAAGCGGCGGCTGTGGAAGGCGGGAACGGACCTGCGGGCATGGCTATTTACCGTGATGCACAACATCCACGTCAATCAGCTGGCGCTCGTGCGGCGCGAGGCGATGAACGTCTCGCTCGACGCCGATACCGGCAGCGGCGCGGGGTGGCAGTTCCCGGTTCGCGCGAACCAGATCGAGCGCGTAGAGATCAAGGAGATCGTCGCCCAGATCGGCCGGCTTCCGGTCGATCAGCGCGAGGTGCTGCTGCTCGCTGCCGTCGAGGAGCTGCGCTACGAGGAGATCGCCACCATGCTTTCGATCCCGATCGGCACCGTGATGTCGCGTCTGTCGCGCGCACGCGACAAGCTGAAGCGCATGATTGCTGAGCCCGCATCGGCGCTCCGCGTCGTCAAATGAAAGAGCGGCCATGAACCCGGCGAGCCCCAACGCCATCCCCGACGCCGACATCCACGCGTACGCCGACGGGCAGCTCGCGCCGGACCGGGCGGCTGTCGTCGATGCTGCGCTCGCAGCCGATCCCGAGCTCGCCGCGCGCGTCGCCGAGATCCGCGCCCAGTCGGCAGCGCTCCGCGATGCGCTCGATCCGATGCTCGCGGAACCGATTCCCGACCGCGTGCTTGCCGCCGCGTCGGCGCCGAAAGCGCGTTTCGACGGTCGCTTGCGCCGGGGTTTCGTCGCTGCATTCGCTGCCGCGGCAACGCTGATGCTCGGTGTGGGGATCGGCTGGCTTGGCCGCGACATCGTGATCGAGCGCGGTGGGGTTCCAACGACGTTTCCGCGGCAGGCGGCCGTCGCGCACGCGCTCTACGCCGCCGACGTCCGCCGACCCGTCGAGGTGTGGGCGAACGAGGAAAAGAGCCTCGTCACGTGGCTCACCAGACGGCTCGGGTTCCAGGTGTACGCGCCGGACTTGAACGGGATCGGCTACGCGCTGGTGGGCGGCCGGCTCGTGGCCGGCAACGAAAACCCGACGGCGCTCCTCATGTACGAGAACGCCGACAAGCAGCGGCTGACACTGCAGATCCGCAGGCAATCCCGCGGCGGCAAGGCGTCGACCGGCACTGGCGAGACGGCGTTCCGGTATGCCGTGGAAAGCGGCGTCGGCGTCTTCTACTGGATCGACGACGAGGACTGCGGCTATGCGATCTCGGGCAACGTCGACCGCGCGCAGCTCCTGAAGATCGCGCAGGTCGTCTACGGGCAGCTCGCCGCGGCCGAGGGAGCGAAGGCGAAGTAGGCGGTTCTCGAGCACCCGGACGCGGCCTCCGCGCGTTCGTCATGCTGCGTCATTCCGGAGTGTCGGCCGCTCTCGGTCGCTCGGCGACGCGCCCTTCGGGCCCCGGCTCGCTTCGCTCGCCCGCCTCGCTCGCTCGCGGTAGCATCCGGGTCATGCAGACTCTTCCTGCCCGCGTCGGCGACGCCGTCGACGACATCGACACGCCCGCGCTCATCGTCGATCTCGACGCGTTCGAGCGCAATCTCGATCTGATGGCCAACGCCGTGCGCGGTGCCGGTGTTGCGCTCCGCCCGCACGCGAAGTCGCACAAGTGCCCCGACATTGCGCACGCGCAGCTCGAGCGCGGTGCCGTCGGGATCTGCTGCCAGAAGGCCGGCGAAGCAGAGTTTTTTGTCGCGGCCGGGATTCGCGACGTCCTGATCACCAACGAAATCGTCGGGCCGAAAAAGTGTGCGCGCGTTGCGGCCCTCGCGCACGAAGCGACGATCGGCGTACTGGTCGACGACGCGGCGGCCTTGCTGCCTCTCGGCGCCGCGGCGCGCGGGGCCGGCGTCACACTCGACGTGCTGGTCGAGATCGACGTCGGCGCGCATCGTTGCGGCGTTGCGCCGGGCACCGCCGCGGTGACGCTCGCGGACGTCGTGGCGCGCACGGCGGCCCTGCGCTTTCGCGGCCTGCACGCGTATCACGGCGCCGCGCAGCACCTGCGCGCGCCCGAGGAGCGACGCGCAGCGATCATCCGTGCCGGTGAGCTCGCGCGCGAAACGAAAGCGGCCGTCGAAGCCCGAGGCATTGCCTGCCCGGTCGTCACCGGAGCCGGCACCGGCACGTGGCAGCACGAGCGCGACAGCGGCGTGTACACCGAGCTGCAACCGGGCTCGTACATTTTCATGGATGCCGACTACCACCGCAACGCGCTGGCGCCGAATGAGCACGATTTCGAGCAGAGCCTCTACGTCGTCGCGACGGTGATGAGCGCGCCTTCGCGCGAGCGCGCGATCGTCGACGCGGGGCTCAAGGCGTTCGCGTTCGACTCGGGTCCGCCGCTCGTCTACGGCGTCGGCGGCCTCGAATACACGAAGGCGTCGGACGAGCACGGGGTGCTTGCGGTCACGCCCTCTGCGCCGCCGCCTTCGATCGGCGACCGACTCTGGCTCATCCCCGGCCACTGCGATCCGACGGTCAACCTCTATGACTTTCTCGTCGGGGTCCGCGGATCGCGCGTGGAATGCGTGTGGCCGGTCGCTGCGCGCGGCGCGCTCGCGTGACTTACGTCGACAGCGTGACCACGCCGCGTGGCGTGCGCAACATTGCCGCCAGCCGCGTTTCGCGATCGTAGCTGACACGCACGGCGCCTTCGACACCGAGCTTGGCGAGCGCGGCGCGAACGGGCGTCGGATCGGAGTGCGTCGCGGCGAACGCGTCCAGTGACACGCTCGAATTCGGCAGCTTGTCCGCGGGATGGACCGGAACGTCCCACTGGATCAGCGTCGGCACCACGCCCTTGCCCGGAAGCGCGCCGTCGTCGGGAATCGTGATGCGCCAGCGGAAGTCGCCGCGCGCCATCGGATGGATCGGCCCGAGCGGCACCGGGCACGCCACCGCCAGGCGCTCGATCGCTTCGGTGCGCGCGACCCAGTGAATCAGGCGCGGCCGCACCATGAGCTCGGCTTGCAGCGCGATGTCGTCGAGGCCGAACCACCGCGGTCGCGGCGGCGGAGTTCCCTCGGGATCGATCGCGATGATTTCGAGATAGAAGCGCTCTCCCAGACGCAGCAGCGCGTTGTGCGTTCCCATCGCGACATGCCGTCCGCCGGGCTGCGGCGCCACGCCGGTGATGTCGGCAACGTACTCGATGCCGTCGGCGAGCGTCGTCGCCGCGACGACGAGGTGATCGGGTGTCGTCAACGGACTTCGTCGGCGGCGAAGTCGAGCTCGACCCGCGCGCCGTTGGGGTCGTGAATGAAGACTTGCCAGACGCCGGAGCCCACCTGCTGGCGACAAATGTGCTCGATGCCATGCGCCGTCAGCTTGGCGAGCGTATCGGCGAGGCCCGTCGCCGAGAACGCCACGTGATCGATGACCCCGGCCCTGAGCTCGGCGCGCGAACGCCCGCCGACCACGTGCAGGACGGCGCTGTCGCCCGCGTAGAGCCAGGCGCCGGGAAAATTGAGATTCGGCCGAAAGCCTTCGGCGAGACCGAACAGGTCGGCGTAGAAGCGCACGGTGCGCGGGACGTCGTCGGTGAGGATGGTGAAGTGGTTGATCGCGGCGATGGTCATGGCCTGCCCACTCGTCATGTCGAAGCTCGGATGTTACTGCACGGCCTCGCGGACGAACGCGCCGAGGAGCGCGGTGGCGTCGGGCGCGTGCGGATCATTGAAGGGATAGGCCGCATCGCCTCCGCTCCACGCGTGGCCGAGCTGATCGACGCCGACGTGGCGTGCGACGAGCCGTCCGTCCACTTGCCATTCGCGCGTCGTGACCGTGCGGCCATCGGCGGTCGTCGCCTCTGCGGTGCGGTCGGCGGGCGGCAGCTCGGTCCGGAGGCCTTCGGCCGCCGCGGGATGGCCGTCGAGCGTCAGGTATTGGCGGACGAGTTGCGCCGCATTGACCGGGGCGACGACGTCGTCGCGTCCGCCCTGGATCGTCATCAACGGCACCGGCAGCACGCGCGGATGCGCCTTCTCGCGCGCCTCGGCGGCGATCCGCGCTATGTCGGTGTCGGCGCCGGTGCGGAGCACCGCGAGCGCCGTCAGCGGTGAAGATGCTGCTCCGCAGGGGACTCCAGAATGGGCGAAAACACCGGCGATCAGCGCCGGTCGGAAAATGCCGAGCGCCGACGCGAGTCCACCGCCCGCCGACATTCCGGCGACGAACACGCGCTTGCGATCGATCCGGTACTTGCGCCGCACGGCACGGATCTGCGCCGCGACGATCGCCGTCTCGCCCCACCCACGCGAGGTCGCCTGGTCGAACCAGTTCCAGCAGCCCCACGCGTTCGCGCGCGGATTCTGCCGCGGCAACAGCACGAGGCACCCGATCTCGTCGGCGAGCACCGTGATGCGCGTCGCCGCGGCGATGTCCTCCGGTGACTGGCGACAGCCGTGGATCAGTACGAGCAGGGGGACGCGCCGCCAGTTCGAGTGCCCCCTAGGTACGTAGACGAGATAGTCGCGGCCCGGCCAGATCCACGGCGCCGAGGCGAGGAAGCCGCGAAACGATGCCTTCGAATCGGACTCGAAGCGTCCCGGCTCCGGCGGCTTGCGCCGGAAGAGCCGCGCGAACCAGTCGCGGACGCGGGTCCAGAGTCCGTTGGCCATTGACGGAACAGAATCGGCTGCGGGACGTTCGCTCGATGCCCGTACCGTCGCGGGACGCCTGCGCCGATCCCGATCAGATCAGTACGATGTCGTACTGCTCCTGCGTGTAGATCGACTCGACTTGCAGCGAGATCGGCTTGCCGATGAAGTCGCCCAGCTGCGCAAGCGACTGCGATTCCTCGTCGAGGAAGAGATCGATCACCGGCTGCGCGGCGAGGATCCGAAACTCGCGTGCGTTGAACTGCTTCGCCTCGCGCAGGATCTCGCGCAGAATTTCGTAACAGATCGTCTGCGCCGTCTTCAGCTGGCCGCGACCGTGGCAGGTCGGGCATTGCTCGCACAGGACATGCGCGAGCGATTCACGCGTGCGCTTCCTCGTCATCTCGACCAGGCCGAGCTGCGTGAAGCCGTTCACCGTGAGGCGCGTGCGGTCGCGGTCGAGCGCGCGATTCAGTTCCGCCAGCACCGCGTTGCGGTGGTCGGCGTTCTCCATGTCGATGAAGTCGATGATGATGATGCCGCCGAGATTGCGGAGCCTTAGCTGCCGCGCGATCACCTGCGCCGCCTCGAGGTTGGTCTTGAAGATCGTGTCGTCGAAGCTGCGGCCGCCGACGTAGCCGCCGGTGTTGACGTCGATCGTCGTCATCGCCTCGGTCTGGTCGACGATCAGATAACCGCCGGACTTGAGATCGACGCGGCGGGCGAGTGCCTTCTCGATCTCGTCCTCGACGCTGTTCAAATCGAGGAGCGGTCGTTCACCGGCGTAGTGTTCGACGCGCTCGGTGAGCGCCGGCGTGTACTCGCGTGCGAATTCCTGCATCTTCGCGAACGTCTCGCGCGAATCGACGACGACGCGTGCAGTTTCCTCGGTCGCCATGTCGCGCAGGACGCGCTGGGCGAGGTTCAGGTCCTGGTAGAGGAGGGCAGGCGCCGGCACCTCCCGCGCGCCGTCGTTCAGGTCGGACCACAGCTTGGTCAGGTACTCGATGTCGTTCTGCATCTCCCGTTCGGTGGCCGTCTCCGCCATCGTGCGGATGATGAAGCCGCCAGTGAGCCCTTCGGGCAGCAGCAGCTGCAGCTTTTCGCGCAGGATCTCGCGCTCGGCCTCGTCCTCGATCCGCTGCGAGATGCCGATGTGCGAATCCTGCGGCAGGTAGACTAAGAGCCGCCCGGCGAGGCTCACCTGGGTGGACAGTCGCGCGCCCTTGGTGCCGATCGGGTCCTTGATCACCTGCACGAGCAGCGCCTGGCCTTCGTGCAGGATCTTCTCGATCGGACGCGAATCGGCGCCGCCGTGGCCGTTCTGCCGATGCTCCCAGATGTCGGCGATGTGGAGGAACGCTGCGCGCTCGAGGCCGATTTCGACGAACGCGCTCTGCATCCCCGGGAGCACGCGCGCGACGCGGCCCAGATAGATGTTCCCGACGAGTCCCCGCGCGCTGGCGCGCTCCATGTGGAGCTCCTGCACGACACCCTGTTCGAGCATCGCGACGCGGGTTTCCTGGGGCGTTACGTTGATAAGGATTTCATGCGACATCGGCGGTGAAGATTGATCAAGGCTGTAATCCTTTGCGGCCGCGGACGACGCGCGGTGTCCGGCGGCGAAGAGTCGTTGCCGTCGTTATAGCACGGGGAACCCGATCCGGGCGAGAACTGCGGCCGTTTCATAGAGCGGCAGGCCCATGACGCCCGAGTAGCTGCCTTCGAGCCGGCTCACAAAGGCGGCGGCGCGACCCTGGATCGCGTACGCGCCGGCCTTGCCGAACGGCTCGCCCGTCGCGACATAACGTTCGATCTCCGCTCGCGCCAGCGCGCGGAAGGTCACCTTCGACGACGATACCGCAATCTCGAACGCGTGCTCCCAGCGCACCGCAACGGCGGTCAGCACGTCGTGCGTGCGGTCCGACAACAGCGTCAACATGCGGACGGCATCGGCGGCGTCCGCCGGCTTGCCGAAAACGATTCCGTCGAGCGCGACCTCGGTGTCGGCACCGAGCATCGGCCGCGGCGGCATCCGCCGCTGACCCATCCGATGCCACGCGATCGCGGCCTTGGTCCGTGCGATCCGCTCCACGTACTCCTTCGCCGCCTCGCCTTCGCGCGGGGCTTCGGGAACGTCGGGCTCGCGGCCCGCGGCTTCGCGCAACCTGAACTCGGTGAAGTCGATGCCGAGCTGGCGGACGAGCTCATGCCGGCGCGGACTCTTCGAGGCGAGGTAGATTTCGGGGTGTGTCATTGACGTCGTTCCCGCGAAGGCGGGAAACCGGTGTCTTGTGGCGAAAGTCGCTGGGTCCCCGCCTCCGCGGGGACGACGAGCGTTACTTCCAGCCTTCACGCACTCAAGTAAAGCTCGCTTGGAGCTCGCCTCATTCGCGATGATACGGGTGCCCGGAAAGAATGGACACGGCGCGATAGAGCTGCTCGGCGACCAACACGCGGACGAGGCCATGCGGCAGCGTCATCGCGGACAGCGCCACGACGGCTTGCGCATTGCGCCTGATCGAATCGGCAAGCCCGTCCGCGCTGCCGATGACGAATGCGACGCCACGCGACTCGTCGCGCCAGCGCGCGAGGTTGTCGGCGAGCATCCGCGTGGTCCACGGCTGACCGCGCTCGTCGAGCGCCACGACGAGCGCGCCGCGGCATGCCGCGGCGATGCGCGTACCTTCGGCTTCGAGCAGGCGCGGAGCCGCTTTGCCGACTTCGCGCGGCTCCGGCTTGAGCTCGATCAGCTCGAGCGCGAACTCGCGCGGCATCCGGCGCGCATAGTCGGTCCATCCGGCACTGACCCACGCCGGCATCCGGTGACCAAGCGCGACGACGCGAAGCTTCACCCAAGCGACGGAGCGGGACGCGTACGCGATGGGGGCGAAGCCAAGGCCCGCAGGGCGCGTCCCAGAGCGTGAGCGGCTGCCGACGGCACGGTGTATCGGAAATAGTACAGCGGCACGGAGGCAGCGCTATGCCGCGGCGCGATCGGCCGGCCTCGTGCGCGCGCGCACCTTGCCGGGCGCCCAGAGCTCTTCGAGGTTGTAATACGCGCGCACGGCCGGCTGCATGATGTGGACGACGATGTCGCCGGCGTCGACCAGCACCCACTCGCCCGTCTGCTCGCCCTCGACGCCTAGGATCGGCGCGCCACCGGCCTTCAGCTTGTCGCGCACGTGGTTGGCGAGCGCCTTCACCTGCCGATTCGACTCGGCGCTGGCAATGATCAGTGTGCTGTAGAGACTCGTCAGCTTGCGAACGTCGAGGACCGTGATGTCGCGGGCCTTGATGTCTTCGAGGGCGGTGACTGCGGTTTTCTGAATCTTGTTAAGTCGCATCCGGGTCTGAGCGGTAGAGTTGGTTGCGGTCAATATAGGCCAAAACAGCGGGCGGAAGCAAACCGCGCACGGCGGCGGCGCCGTCGGGACCGCGGGCCAGCTCGGCACGGATCGCGCTCGCCGAAATGTCGTGCGGTGTGATCGGCTGCGTGACGATCGCGCCGCCCTCCGGCCGCAGCAGCGCCTGCGGATCGCGGGTATGGCGCCGGGTCCATTCGGGGACGAGCACGGATGGCAGCGCGCCGTCGATCGTCGTTCCCGGCCGGGCCACGACGACGAGATGCGCGAGATCGAAGATATCACGCCAGCGATGCCACGTCGGCAGCCCGACAAAGGCGTCGCCGCCGACGATCAGCGCCAGCGGTCGTGCGGCGGACTCGTTGCGCAATTCCGTGAGCGTGACGACCGTGTAACTTGGGCCCGGACGTTCGATCTCGCGTGCGTCGACCTCGAGCCCCGGATACTCGGCGAGCGCCGCCTCGACCATCGCCAGCCGATGCGCGGCCGAGGCGACGGGTGCGGCACGATGCGGCGGGTCGCCCGTCGGGAGCAAGCGGACCGTCGCCAGATCGAGTGCGGCACGCACTTCGCGCGCGAGCTCGAGATGTCCGTAATGGATCGGGTCGAACGTCCCGCCCAGAAGGCCGAGTGCAAGATGGTGTGTGTCGGTCATCGCGGCAGCGGTTAATCGCGGCCGATCCGTTCAATGTCCGGACCGCGGAACGCCCGCGACCAGCGTTTCGGCGTGGTCGATCTCGGCCTCGATCGCGCGGAGCGTCTGCTCGTTGATGACGAGCGTGTCGTGCAGCGAATGGAGCTCGGCGCGCTCGGCGGCCAGGGCGGCGAGCTTCAGCCGTCGTTCGGCAGCGGCGACATTCTCGAGGTCCTGGCGCCGGGGGCCGTTGGCGGAATGGCGGTGCAACCGTGCCTCATAGTCGGCGATGAGCCGCTCGGCGAAGGCGATTTCCTCGGGCCGTCTGAGCTTGCCGATCTCGATGCGCACGGCGTTGGCGGCGGCCTGCGACGCGGCAAGTCGCGCTGCCCTTTCCTCGCGTTCGGCAGTGCCGTCGCCGCGGACGCCGAGCGCCTGGATCAGCGCGGGGAGCGTGAGGCCGTTGATCGCCAGCGTCAGCACGATCGTCGTTCCGGCGAGGAACAGAATCAGATCGCGGCCGGGGAACGCCGCGCCGGTCGCGGTGACGAACGGAATCGACAGCGCCGCGGCAAGCGTTACCGAACCGCGAATCCCCGCCCAGCCGACAAGGAACACCACGCGCGGGTCGCGCCAGCCCTCGCGCTCGCGGATGCGCCGCGACAGCAGGAGTGGCAGGTAGGTGGCAGGATAGACCCAGATTACACGGACCAGCGTGATTGCTGCATAGAGCGCGAGCGCGTAGCCGACGAGTCCGGTCCACGATTCGCCTTTCATGCTTTCGAGGACGCTTTTCAACTGCAATCCGAGCAGCAGGAATGCGAAGCCGTTGAAGACGTACAGCAGCATCGCCCATACTTCCCAAGCGTGCCGGCGCGTTGCCACCGACAGGTGCCTGGTGTCGTGCAGGCCCGCGTAGAGCCCTGCCGCGACGATCGCCAGAATGCCCGAGACGTGCAGATGCTCGGCCGCGAGATACGCGGCGTAGGGCGTCAGCAGCGACACCATCGTCTGGATCGTGGGGTCGTCGACGCAGAAGCGCACGAGGCGCACCCGCAATTCGCCGATCGCCGCCGCCACAGCGAGACCCACGAGCGCGCCACCGCCGGCGAGCAGCACGAACGCTTCGCCTGCATCGATCCAGGAGAATGCGCCGGTTGCCACTGCAGCGACGGCGAACTTGAACGCAACGAGCCCGGAAGCATCGTTGATCAGGCTTTCGCCGTTCAGGATGTGCGTCGCCCGCGACGGCAGCGGCAGCCGGGCCGTCACGGCGGCCGTCGCGACCGCGTCGGTCGGCGACACGATTGCGCCGAGCGTGAACGCCGCGGCGAGCGGCAGCGATGGAATGAGCCAGTGCATCAGGTAGCCGACGGCGACGACCGTCGCGGCGACGAGACCGAGCGCCAGGAGCAGGATCGGCCGCAGGTAACTGACGAACTCCCGTTTCGGGAACTGCCAGCCGTCGCCGAACAGCAGCAGCGGCACGAACAGCAGGAAGAACACGTCGGGGTCGAGGCGCACGCCGGAGAGTCCCGGCACGAACGACAGCGCGGCGCCGCCGACCACGAGCAGCATCGGCAGCGGCAGAGGCGTCCATCGTGCAAGCGCGCCCATCGCGGCAACGGCGAGAAACAGCGCGAGCCCGAGTTCGACCGTCTCCATGGGCCGGATTGTACTGGCTCAGAAACGCGATCCCGGCTCGGCGAGGAACGCGATCTCCTCGGGCGTCGACGCGCGGCCGAGGACTGCATTGCGATGCGGGTAGCGACCGAAACGGTCGATGATCGCCGCGTGTTTCTGCGCCCAGTCGAGCTGCCCACGGTCGCCGGTCTCTGCGGCGAGCGAAGCGAAGAGCGCCAGCGATCGCTGCTGCGCAGCGGGACTTTCGGCGTGCTCGAACGGCATATAGAGAAACCACCGCTCATACGCGTCGAGCGCGCGATCGTGTCCCGCGTCGACCGCCGTCGTCGCGGTCGCCAGCGCTTCGGCGTCGCCGGCAAAGGCCCGCGGCATATCGCGGAAGAGGTTGCGCGTGAACTGATCGAGCAGCAGCACGCGTGCGAGCGCGCCGTGCGGCGTCGCAGTCCACTCGCTGAGCGCACCGACGAGCGCCCGCTCCACCGCGTCGCCGAAGCGCGAACGGATCTCCGCGTCGAAGGACGCGTCCTTGCGGAACCAGACGCCGCGCGTCGCGTGCGGCAGCGGGCCGAACCAGAACGCGAGAATGTCGTTCGCCAAGGGATCCTGCACCATCACGTTATGATAGCGACGAATCTCGAGCCATGCGCGAAAACATCCGCAGCATTGCCGGCATGCCGTGCCGTTGCCGACGCCTGACCTCTGACTCCCGACTCCCGAGATGCGCACCTCCCGCCGCGACGTCTTCCTGCTCGCGTGCTGCCAGGCGCTGCTGCTCACGAATGGCGCGGGGCTCATCGCGATGAACGGCCTCGTCGGCTACGCGCTGGCCGACACGAAGACGCTGGCGACGCTCGGCGTCACGACCTATGTGCTGGGCTCGGCGGTCGCGACGATGCCCGCCTCGTTGTGGATGGCGCGCGTCGGACGCCGCGCGGGATTCATGGTCGGGGCGCTGATCAACATCGGCGGATGCGCGCTCGCGGCGTTTGCGATGGCCAAAGGCAGCTTCACGCTGTATTGCGTCGCGACCGCCGTCATCGGCATCTACAATGCGATCGGGCTCCAGTACCGGTTCGCTGCGGCAGAGGTCGCGACGCCCGCCGACCGCGCGAAAGCGATTTCGCTGGTGCTGGCAGGCGGAATCGTCGGCGGGTTCCTCGGACCGGAAAGCGCGCGGCGGGCCGCCGACCTCTTCCCGACGCCGTTTCTCGGTGCGTATCTCGTGCTCGCGGCCTACGCGCTCCTCGCGCTCGCCGTGCAGTCGCAAGTCCATGTTCCCGCACCATCGAAGGAGGAGCGCGCCGGCGGCGGACGGCCTCTCTCGGCGATCGTGCGCCAGCCGGTCTTCATCGTGGCGGCGCTGGCCGGTGCGCTCGGCTACGGCGTCATGAACCTGCTGATGACGGCGACACCGATCGCGATGAGCTTCTGCAGCCATCCGTTCGGTGCGGCGGCGATGGTGATCGAATGGCACGTCGTCGGCATGTACGCTCCCGGCTTTTTCACCGGCTTCCTGATCAAGCGCTATAGCGTTCTGAACGTGATCCTCTCCGGCGTCGTGCTGGTCGCCGGATGCGTCGTCGTTTCGCTCAACGGCAACACGATTGCGCATTTCGTCGTCGCGCTTATGCTCCTCGGCGTGGGCTGGAATTTCATGTACACCGGCGGTACGACGTTGCTCACCGAGGCGTATGCGCCGGCGGAAAAAGCGCGGACGCAAGGTGCCAACGACTTCATCGTGTTCGCGACGATGGGCGTCTCGTCGTTCGCATCCGGGGCCATGGTGTCGGCCGCCGGATGGGAAATGATGAACCGCGCGGTGTTGCCGTTTCTCGCGTTGATCGCTGCTGCGGTGTTCTGGCTCGCTTGGCGCCGCCGCGTGCGCCCTGCGGCCGCGGGATAGCTCCCGACCTTAAGGCTCGACTTTCACGCCGTGCCAGAAGGCGACATAGCCTTCGATGTTCTTCGCTTCGTCCTTCGTCGTCGGGTAAAACCACGCCGCATCGCGGTTGACCGCGTCGCCGACGACGATGTCGTAGTAGCTCGCCGTACCTTTCCAGCCGCAGACGGTATGCGTCGCGCTGTCGCGAAAGTGCTCGCGGCGGATCGCTTCGGCCGGGAAGTAGTGGTTGCCCTCGACTTCGATCGTCGCGTCGCTTTCGGCGAGGAGAGCGCCGTTCCATGTCGCCTTTGCCATGTGCGCCTCCCGGGTCAGGGACCAGTGCGGAATTTCCAGTAGACCGCGTCGACCGTCTTGCGGTGAGCGGACTTCATCGACGACTTCAGCGCTTCACCGAGTGCGAACGACTGCCCAACCTCGTGCGACGCGCGGACGAACACGATAGCCCGGTCGTCGTCGACGATCAGCGAGCGCACCTGCGCCGTCACGTCGCGCTTCTTCAGCCATTCTTCGGCGGCACGATCGAGCACCGCGTCCGACGTGTCGATCAGCAGGCGCCGGTTGAGCGCCGCGAGGAACAGCGCCATCGCTCCCAGCAACACGCCGACGGCGATTGCGACAAGCGCATCGAATTCCGGCCGCGGCCCCAGCGCATACGATACGCCAGCCACGAGCAGCGTCAGAAAAATGCCGAGGAGCGCAACGGCATCCTCGAGCACGACGGCGAGCACCGTCACTCGATTGCGGTTGGCCTTGAGGCCGGGAAGACCGCCGATCTCCTTCAGCGCGACGACGAACGTCCAGGACTCGAGCGTCAGGGCGAAGAGCAGCAGCGCGACGACCAGTGGCGTGAACGGTTCCACGGGTGCTCGGGCCAGGAGTGCGTGGACGCCGTGGTAGACATTGATCCCGCAGCCGACGAAGAACACGCTGACCGCCGATACCAGCGCCCAGAAGAACTTTTCCTGGCCGCGCCCGAAGGGATGCATCCGATCGGGACCGCCGCGGCCGCGGACTTCACCGATCTTCAAGAGGATCTGGTTGCCGACGTCGGCGAGCGAGTGGATCGTCTCCGCGAAGAGCGTCGGCGAACCGGTCACGAACCAGCCGAAGGCCTTGCTTGCGGCAATCGCCGAATTGGTCGCGATCGACAGCGTGACGGACGATGACATCGTCTTGGCGCCAGAAGCGACCCCACTTACGCCCGGATCTGTCCAGAGCCCAGCACGATCCACTTCTCGCTCGTCAGCCCCTCGAGCCCGACGGGGCCGCGCGCGTGCAGCTTGTTGGTCGAAATGCCGATCTCGGCGCCAAGCCCGTATTCGAAGCCGTCGGCGAAGCGTGTCGACGCATTCACCATCACCGAGCTCGAATCGACTTCGCGCAGGAAGCGCATCGCGGCGCCGTAGTCTCCCGTGACGATGGCATCCGTGTGCTGCGAGCCGTACTTGGCGATGTGCGCGATCGCCATGTCGAGATCGTCGACGATGCGCACCGCGAGTATCGGCGCCAGGTACTCGGTGTACCAATCGTGCTCGGTCGCGGCCTTCATCGCCGGGACGAGCGCGCGCGCGCGTTCGCAGCCGCGCAGCTCGACGCCCTTCGCGGCATAGATCGCGGCCAACGGCGGCAGCACTCGCAGCGCGATGTCCGTGTGGACGAGCAGCGTTTCCATCGTGTTGCACGGCGAGTAGCGCTGCGTCTTCGCGTTGTCGGCGATGCGGATTGCCATCGCCTCGTCGGCGCGGGCGTCGATGTAGACGTGACAGACGCCGTCGAGGTGCTTGATCACCGGCACTTTCGCCTCGCGCGCGATGCGCTCGATCAGGCCCTTGCCGCCGCGCGGAACGATCACGTCGACGTGCTTCTCGTCGGCGATCAGCTGGCCGACGGCTTCGCGGTCCGTCGTCGCGATCACCTGCACGCCGGTTTCGGGGAGCCCGGCGGTACGCAGCCCCTCGTGCACGCACGCGGCGATCGCGCGGTTGCTGCGGATCGCTTCCGAACCGCCGCGCAGAATCGTCGCGTTGCCTGCCTTGAGACAGAGTCCCGCGGCGTCCGCCGTCACGTTGGGGCGCGATTCGTAGATGATGCCGACGACCCCCAGCGGTACGCGCATCCTGCCGACCTCGATACCGGACGGCCGAAACCTGAGACCGGTGATTTCACCCACGGGGTCGGCAAGCGCGGCGATCTGTTCCAGGCCTTCCGCCATTGCGGCAATGATTTTCGGCGTGAGGAGAAGCCGATCGACGAACGCGGCGTCGTGGCCGCCCGCCTTGGCGGCCGCGACATCCTCGGCGTTGGCGACGAGCAGGCTCGCCTCGTCGCGCCGGATCGCGGCAGACATCGCGGTCAGCGCGGCATTCTTGGCGTTCGTGCTCGCGCGGGCGAGCTCGCGCGCGGCGGCCCGCGCAGCCGCACCGACGCCCGCCATGTACGCCGCGACGTCGGTGAACGTGCCGAGACCCGGAATGTTGAGATTGGTCATCCGGTCATTCTAGCGCGAACGGTGACGGTGGCTCTCCGCCGCGAGCCCCCGCTCCGTTGTATGCGGGGCGCGGCGGGGTGGCGTGACCGTCAGCCTTTCGGCTTGATCGTCCTCACGCCGGCGTCGGCGCCGAGCAGGATCACGTCGGCGCCGCGCGCGGCGAACAGGCCGACGGTGACGACGCCGACGATCGCGCCGATCTTCGCTTCCAGCTCGACCGGGTTCGTGATCGCGAGGCCGTGCACGTCGAGGATCACGTTGCCGTTGTCGGTCGTGAAGCCCATCCGCCACGCGGGTTGTCCGCCGAGCAGCACGAGGCGGCGCGCGACGTAGCTCCGCGCCATCGGGATCACTTCGACGGGCAGCGGAAACTTGCCGAGCATGCCGACGAGCTTCGAGGCATCGGCGATGCAGACGAACCTGCGCGCGACGGCGGCGACGATCTTCTCGCGCGTCAGCGCGCCGCCGCCGCCCTTGATCATCGCGCCGTGCTCGGTCACCTCGTCGGCGCCGTCGATGTACACCGGCAAGTCACCGACGTTGTTCAATTCCTCGACGAAAATGCCATGGCCTTTCAACCGCTCTGCCGTTTTCACCGAGCTCGCGACGGCGCCCTTGATGCGGTGCTTGATCTTGGCGAGCTCGTCGATGAATAAGTTCGCGGTCGAACCGGTGCCCACGCCGATGATCGCGTCGTCCTCGACGTACTTGAGCGCTTCGCGGGCAACGGCCTGCTTCAGTTCATCTTGGGTCATCGGGGGGTCCCGGGTGGGAACGAGCCTATGGTAGCAGCCACCACCCGCACGTTCGCCGTGACAAGGTCAACGCTGCGATCGCGAACGTCAGTGCACCGGCGCCGGCTGCAGGTTGCGCCGCAACTCTTCTTCGAGCACCGCTTCGCGCCGCTCGAGGTCCTCGAGATCGACAGCATGCGCGAGGAACGCCGTCGCGGCGGCGTCGCTAGGCGCATACAGCATTTGCTGCAATTCGGGCAAGTATTCGAACATTTCCAACTTTCGGGTCAATTCGCACTTCGCGAATCTCATTTGTTACGCTACACCCACCCCTTAGAGCACACCATCTAATACGATTGCGGTTTGACGCAGGTCACTTTTTACGCGGCGGCGGCAGATCCGTGCACACGCCTTCGAATGCCTCGGCGGCGAAGCCCACCGATTCGGAGAGCGTCGGATGCGGATGAATGGTGCGGCCGAGGTCGACGGCGTCGGCCCCCATCTCGATTGCGAGCGCAATTTCGCTGATCAGGTCGCCGGCGTGCGTGCCGACGATGCCGCCACCGACGATCCGGTGCGTCGTCGCCTCGAGCAGCAGCTTCGTGAATCCCTCGTCGCGGCCGTTGGCGATCGCGCGGCCCGACGCGGCCCAGGGGAAGATGCTCTTCTCGACCTTCTGGCCTTTCGCTTTCGCGTCGTCCTCGGTCAGGCCGACCCACGCGATTTCGGGATCGGTATAGGCGACCGACGGAATGACGCGCGCGTCGAAGTAGCTCTTCTCGCCGGCCGCGGCCTCGGCCGCGACGTGACCTTCGTGCACGGCCTTGTGCGCGAGCATCGGCGGGTTCGCGATGTCGCCGATCGCGTAGATGTGCGCGACGTTCGTGCGCATCTGGTTGTCAACGGGGATGTAGCCGCGGTCGGTGACGGCGACGCCGGCCTTGTCGGCGTCGATCTTCCTGCCGTTCGGGCTGCGGCCCACCGACACCAGCACGAGATCGTACGGCTGCGGCCCTTTCGGCGCCTGCTCGCCTTCGAACGTCACGTGGACTGCATCCGGCTTCGCTTCGACGGCGACGGTCTTCGTCTTCAGCATCACGCGATCGAAGCGCGGCTTGTTCATTTTCTCCCAGACGCGGACGAGATCGCGATCGGCGCCCGGCATGAGTCCGTCGAGCATCTCGACGACGTCGAGGCGCGCGCCGAGCGTGGAATAGACGGTGCCCATTTCGAGGCCGATGATGCCGCCGCCGACGACCAGCATGCGCTTCGGAACGGCGCGCAGGTCGAGCGCGCCGGTCGAATCGACGATCCGCGCGTCGTCGGGGACGAACGGCAGCCGCGCGGCCTGCGACCCGGCGGCGATGATCGCCTTGTCGAACTTGACGACTTTCTTGCCGCCGGTCTTCTCTTGCCCGGCGCCGTCGGTCAATTCGACTTCGACGTGATGCGAATCGAGAAAGTGGCCATACCCGCGCACGACCTCGACCTTGCGCGCTTTCGCCATCCCGGCGAGACCGCCGGTCAGCTTGCCGACGACCTTGTCCTTCCACGCGCGCAACTTGTCGAGATCGATCTTCGGAGCGCCAAACGCGATGCCGTGCTCGAAGAGCAATCGGCTCTCGTCCATCACCGCGGCGACGTGCAGAAGCGCCTTCGACGGAATGCAGCCGACGTTGAGGCACACGCCGCCGAGCGTCGGATAGCGTTCGACGAGCACCGTCTTCATCCCGAGATCGGCGGCGCGAAACGCGGCGCTGTAGCCGCCGGGACCCGAACCCAGGACCAGCATCTCGCACTCGACATCGGCTTTGCCCGAGTACGTTGCAGCCCCGGGAACGGGAGCGGAGGGCGCCTCGGTTTTCCCAGCCTGGGGAACCGCCTTCGCCGGTTCCGCGACGGGTGCCGCCGCGGTCGGTGCAGGCTTTGCGGTCTCGGCGCCGTCGGCTGCCGTTTCCAGCACGACGATCAGCGTGCCTTCGCTGACCTTGTCGCCGACCTTGACGCGAACGGCCTGAACTTTCCCGGCGGCCGGCGCGGGCACGTCCATCGTCGCCTTGTCGGATTCCAGCGTGACGAGCGAATCCTCGGCCGCGACGACATCGCCGGGCTTGACGAAGACCTCGATGACCGGGACGTCCTTGAAGTCGCCGATGTCGGGAACCTTGACTTCGAGCGCGCTCATGGTTGAGCCCCCACGCTTGCGGCCTCATTGGCCAAATCGGCCGCTGCGCTGCCCGCCGAGGCAGAGTGCAGTTGCGCGGTCTTGACCGGCCCCGCGGCGCTCATAGCATCGCGCGGCGCATGTCCGCAAGGAGGCCGCAGAAATGGGCGGTGAAGCGCGCCGCGGAAGCGCCGTCGATCACGCGATGATCGTAGGAGAGCGACAGCGGGAGCATCAACCGCGGCGCGAACTCCTTGCCGTTCCACACGGGCTTCGTCTGCGACTTCGATACGCCGAGGATCGCGACTTCCGGCGCGTTGATGATCGGCGTGAACGCCGTGCCCCCGATTCCGCCGAGCGAGCTGATCGAAAAGCATCCGCCCTGCATGTCGGCGGGACCGAGCTTGCCCTCGCGCGCCTTCGCCGAAAGCTCGCCCATTTCCTTCGCGATCTGCAGCACGCCTTTCTGGTCGGCGCTCTTGAGGACCGGGACGACGAGGCCGTTCGGCGTATCTGCGGCGAAGCCGATGTTGAAATACTGCTTCAGCACCAGGTTGTCGGCGTCGATCGACGCGTTGAAGTCCGGGAATTTCTTGAGCGCCGCGACGCTCGCCTTGATCAGGAACGCGAGCATCGTCACCTTGATCCCGGCCTTTTCGTTTTCCTTGTTGAGTGCAACGCGGAACGCTTCGAGGTCCGTGACGTCGGCCTCGTCGAATTGCGTGACGTGCGGGATCATCACCCAGTTGCGGGCGAGATTGGCGCCGGAGATCTTCTTGATCCGCGATAGCGGCCGTGATTCGACGGCACCGAATTTGACGAAATCGACCTGCGGCCACGGCAGGAGATTGAGGGCGCCGCCGCCGGTGATTGCGCCCGCGCCCGCCGACGCAGCACCGCCCATCACCTGCTTGATGAAATTCTGCACGTCCTCCTGCAGGATCCGGCCTTTCGGCCCGCTCCCGGTGACGCGCGACAGATCGACGGCAAGCTCGCGCGCGAACTTGCGCACCGACGGCGACGCGTGCGCGGCCTTGAACGCCGCGTTGTCGACGGGCACTGCGGGCGCCGCGGCCGGTGCCGCGGGTGGAGCAGGCGCCGCGGCGGGGGCGGCGACTGCCTGCGGAGGTGGGGGCGGTGCACTCGGCGGCGCCGGTCTTGCCGGTTCGGCTGGCGCAGCCGTGGACGGCTTTGCGGCGCCGCCTTCCGCTGCATCGAGCGTCAGGATCGGCACGCCTTCGGCGACCTTGTCGCCTACCTTGACCTTGAGCTCCTTGACCGTACCCGCCGCCGGCGACGGCACGTCCATCGTCGCCTTGTCGGATTCGAGCGTGATCAGCGAATCCTCCGCTTTCACGGTGTCGCCCGGCTTGACGAAGACCTCGATGATCGGCACGTCCTTGAAGTCGCCGATATCGGGAACTCTGACCTCGATCATGCTCACCTCGCGTTCCGTCACACGGTCCACGGCGCCGGCTTCGCCGGATCGATGCCGTATTTCTTCATCGCTTCGGCCGCCTTGGTCGGAGGCAACGTGCCCTCGTCGGCCAGGGCCTTCAGCGCGCCGACTGTGACGTAATAGCGGTCGACCTCGAAAAAGCGGCGGAGCTTTTCGCGCGTGTCGGACCGGCCGAAGCCGTCGGTGCCGAGCACGACGTAGCGGCGGCCGATGCAGGCGCGGATCTGATCGGCATAGGCGCGCACGTAGTCGGTCGCGGCGATGACGGGCCCGGCGGTGTCCTTGAGGCAGCGTTCGGCATGCGAAGTCTTCGGTGCGGCTGTCGGGTTCAGCATGTTGTCGCGCGTGATGCGCATGCACTCGCGCGCGAGCTCGGTGAAGCTCGGACAACCCCAGATGTCCGCGTCCACGCCCCATTCCTTCTTCAGCAGGTCCGCGGCCGCGATCACTTCGCGGAAGATCGTGCCGGAGCCCAGCAGCTGCACGCGCGGCGCCTTTCCCTTCTTTTCACCGGCGCGGAAGAGATACATCCCCTTGATGATGTCGTCGGCCGCGCCTTCGGGCATTGCCGGGTGCGGGTAGTTCTCGTTCATCACCGTGAGATAGTAGTAGACGTCCTGCTGCTCGGCGTACATCCGTCGCAACCCGTCCTGGACGATTACCGCGACTTCGTAGCCGAACGTCGGGTCGTAGGAAATGCAGTTGGGGACCGTCGCGGCGATCATGTGCGAGTGCCCGTCCTCGTGCTGCAGGCCCTCGCCGTTCAGCGTCGTGCGGCCCGCGGTGCCGCCCAGCAGGAAGCCGCGCGAGCGCATGTCGCCGGCGGCCCACGCGAGGTCGCCGACGCGCTGGAAGCCGAACATCGAGTAGAAGATGTAGAACGGGATCATCGGCACGCCGTGCGTCGAATACGACGTGGCGGCGGCGATCCAGTCGCACATCGCGCCCGGCTCGTTGATCCCTTCCTGCAGGATCTGCCCGTTCTTCGATTCCTTGTAGAACATCAGCTGCTCGGAGTCCTGCGGCGTGTAGAGCTGCCCCTGCTGGTTCCAGATGCCGAGCTGCCGGAACATGCCTTCCATCCCGAACGTCCGCGACTCGTCGGGAACGATCGGCACAATGTGCTTGCCCAGGTTCTTGTCGCGCACGAGGAGTTGCAGGATCTGGACGAACGCCATCGTCGTGGAGATCTCGCGGTCCTCGGTGCTCTTGAGGAAGCGTTCGAAGGTCGAGAGCTCCGGCACCGCGAGCGCCATCGCCTTCGGGCGCCGCGCAGGCAGGTAGCCGCCCAGCTCCATCCGCCGTGCCCGCATGTACTCGAGCTCGGGCGAGCCGTCCGGGAACGTCACATAGGGAACTTCGTCGAGCTTGTCGTCCGGCACCGGAATGTGGAAGCGGTCGCGAAACGCGCGGATCGACACGCCGGACATCTTCTTCTGCTGGTGCGTGATGTTCTGCGCCTCGCCCGACTCGCCCATCCCGTAGCCCTTGATCGTCTTGGCGAGGATCACCGTCGGCTGGCCCTTGTGGTTGACCGCCGCGTAGTACGCGTTGTAGACCTTGAACGGATCGTGGCCGCCGCGATTCAGCTTCCAGATGTCGTCGTCCGAATAGTCGGCGACGAGCTCCTTCAGCTCCGGCGTGTTGAAGAAATGCTCGCGCACGTAGGCGCCGTCCTTCGACTTGATCGTCTGGTATTCGCCGTCGACGACTTCCATCATCCGCCGCGAGAGGATCCCCTTCTTGTCGCGCGCGAACAGCGGGTCCCAGTGCCGGCCCCAGACGACCTTGATCACGTTCCAGCCGGCGCCGCGGAAGTCGCTCTCGAGCTCCTGGATGATCTTGCCGTTGCCGCGCACGGGGCCGTCGAGTCGCTGCAGGTTGCAGTTGACGACGAAGATCAGGTTGTCGAGGTTCTCGCGCGCCGCCATGCCGATCGCGCCCATCGACTCGGGCTCGTCCATCTCGCCGTCGCCGCAGAAGCACCAGACCTTGCGCCCTTCGGCCTGCGCGAGGCCGCGATCCTGCATGTATTTCATGAACCGCGCCTGGTAGATCGCCATCAGCGGGCCGAGGCCCATCGACACGGTCGGGAATTGCCAGACGTCGGGCATCAGCCACGGGTGCGGGTACGACGAGATCCCGTTGCCGTCGACTTCCTGGCGGAAGTTATCCATCTGTTCGGCCGTGAACCGGCCGAGCATGAACATCCGCGCGTAGATCCCTGGCGCGGAATGGCCTTGGACGAACACGAGATCGCCACCGTGCTGGCCCGACGGCGCGTGCCAGAAGTGGTTATATCCGATGTCGTAGAGCATCGCCGCCGACGCGAAGCTCGCGATGTGGCCGCCGACGTTCGTGTCCTTGTTCGCGCGGACCACCATCGCCATCGCGTTCCAGCGCACGTAATGGCGGATCTTCTGCTCGAGGTTGAAGTCGCCCGGCAGCCGGACCTGCTTTTCGACCGGGATCGTGTTGATGTACGCGGTGTTCGCCGAAAACGGCAGATAGGCGCCCGAGCGCCGCGCCTTGTCGATCAGCGCTTCGATCAGGAAATGCGCGCGGTCGGGACCCTCGGCGGCGAGAACGCCCTCGAGCGCTTCCAGCCATTCCCGCGTCTCCTGCGAGTCGTGATCCGGGACCATGTCCATGGCAACTCCTCTTGGCGGCATCCGCGCGGGCGGGTGTCGATTGTATGCGCGGGTCGCGGCATCCCGCATCGCTGCATTGCCGCATCGTTGGCGTATCGCAGCGCCGTCAGCCGGAAATTATACGATAAGTGGAAATGATTTCCGAAAATTTCAAATCTCGCTATGCTCCGCTCCGATACGTGTTCATAGAAAGCAAGTACTCACTTTTTGCGCACTAGCAACCAAGTCCCGCAGAGCGCCGACAATGTGCCGAACGCGATGAATCCGAGCCGATAGCTCCCCGTCAGCCCGGCCAGGAGCGCGAAGCTCGGTGGACCCACGACCACGCCCCCGAACGTCACGAAGTTCGCGGCTCCAGTGACCGTCGCCGCCTGGCCCGTTGGAGCGTTCCTCGCGAGTTCGGCGAGCTGCACGCCGTTCCAGCCGATGGCGGTCGCGCCGAACAGCGCGCACACCGCGAGCGTCCAGGCGCTGGGCCACGTCGCGCCGAACGAGGCCGTCACGCAGCCGCAGCCGCCCGCGGCGAGCCCGATCAGCCCGAGCAGCGTGCGTGGCCGCACATAGCGATCGGCGACGGCACCCCAGCCGATGCGGCCGATGATGCCGCTGACGTTGGCGACGGTCAGCGCGAGTCCCGCGGCGACCAGCGAGTGTCCAAGCGTCGCGGTGAGATAGACAACGAGAAAGCTCACAAGGCACACCTGCGTTGCCGCATAGACGAACCCGGTCACAGCGAGCAGCGTCAGCGCCGGCGTGACCAAGACGACCCTAAGCGGCGCGACGACGGCGTCGAGCGACAGTGGGCGCGCCGCCACGCGCTCGCTGTCGAAGGTCGCGCGCGTCGATTGCGCGATTCCCGCGATGGCCACGCCCAGCACCGCAACGACGGCAAAGGTTGGTCGCCAGCCCAGTACCAGCGCAAGACCGGGCAGCAGGGCGCCCGCGAGCGCGGTGCCCGCCGGAACACCGGTCTGTTTGATTGAAAACGTCAGCGCCATCCGTGCCGGCGACGCGGTGCGGATCAGCACGTGCGACGACGCGGGCGTGATGGGCCCGTAGCCCAGGCCGATGATCAACGGCGCGGCGACGAGAAGCAGGAGCGAAGGCAGAGGACGCGCCGCCCCCGTTGCCACCAACGCGAGACCGGCTGCGCAGAGCAGGACGCACACCTGCGACACGCGAATCGCGCCGAAGCGCTCGATGAACGCGCCGCTGCCGAGGCTCCCGAACATCGACCCGGCGTAGATGATGCCGACGAACACACCGACCAGCGTCGCCGGCACCGCGAGGTCGACGGCGATCACGGGCGCCAGCACCGACGTGGCGGTCGCGGCGAGCGACGTGAAGACCTGGATCGCCAGCGTGACGGCGAGCGCGAGGGCCGCGGTGCGGGCAGGCGTCATCGCGGCTCACCGAGCGATCTCTATCGTCCGCGATTCGGTCACGATCGTGTCAACGCCGAGATCGTGTGGTGCGGCCGGGACGCGCGCGACAACCTGCAGGTCGAATGTGCCGACGACGCGCGGCGCCTCGCGCGACAACAGCGGGAGCAGCCGATCGTAATAACCGCCGCCGTAGCCGAGACGCCTTCCCTCGATGTCGAACGCCACACCGGGGACCAGCACCCAATCGATAGCCGCCGGCGCGACGCGAGGGCACGTGGGCAAGGGCTCCGGAATGCCGAGATGCCCGGGACGAATGTCGCGTTCGGGATCGGACAACGCGTGGAGCTCGAGCATCCGTGTCGTCGGGTTGACTCGCGGCACGGCGACGCCCTTGCCGCCGGCGAGTGCAGCGCGCACGAGAAGCCCGGTCTCCCATTCGCTGCGAAACGCGAGCGTAAGCAGCACGTTGCGCGCTGCGATGAACGACGGCAAGGCGGCGATGCGCGCGGCGATCGCGTGTGCTGCCGCGGCGCGTGCCTCTGCCGGCAGCGCGTCTCGTGCCGTCAGCACTTGGCGGCGCAACGCGAGCTTGGCTTCGCGCAGCGCCGCACCTTGGGGTGTCGCGTCGACCGGGTCGCGGGATGACGACATGGCCCGATGTTAGCGCAGGCGCGAGTGAGCACGGCGCGTCGCGGCGCGACCGAGCAGCGCCCGACAACCGTGCGCGACAGATCTCGCCTGCTGTGCGGAGGGCGCGCCGCGACCACGCCTATAATCACGCCTTCCCTTTCGGAACGCCCCGATGAAAAACGTCCACCAGATCCACCGCGACCGCCGCTCGGCGCTGATGCGACAGATGCGCGCGCAATCGGGCGGCGGCCTCGCCCTCGTGCCGACGGCACCCGAAGTCGCGCGCAATCGCGACTCCTTCTACCCATACCGGCACGACAGCTATTTCCACTACCTCTCGGGGTTTCCCGAGCCGGAAGCGGTGATCGCGCTCGTTGCGGGCGGCGAGGGTCCCACCGGCGATCGCCATATCCTTTTCTGCCGTGACAAGAACGAGGAGCGCGAAATCTGGGACGGTTTCCGTTACGGACCCGATGCGGCGCGCGAGATCTTCGGTTTCGACGAGGCGCATCCGATCGCCGCGCTCGACAAGTCGCTTCCCGACCTTGCCGCTGATCGTCCGGCGCTCTACACGCCGCTCGGGCTGTTCGCCGCGTGGGACCTGAGGGTTACCGACCTCTTGAACGAAGTGCGCGGCCGCGTGCGCACCGGCATCAGCGCGCCGGAGGAAATCGTCGACGTGAGACAGGCGCTCGACGCGCTGCGGCTTGTGAAGGACGAGCATGAGCAGAAGCTGATGCGCCGGGCCGCGGAGATCTCCGCTGCCGCGCATCGCCGGGCGATGCAGCGCACGCGGGTGGGGTGGTTCGAATATCAGACGGAGGCCGAGCTGCTGCACGAGTTTCTGCACGCAGGCGCGCAGGCCGTCGCCTATCCGTCGATCGTCGCCGGCGGTCCCAACGCATGCGTGCTTCACTATCGCGACAACAACCGCCAGCTCCAGGACGGCGAGCTCCTGCTGATCGACGCCGGCTGCGAATATGGAAGCTACGCGTCCGACGTCACCCGCACGTTTCCGGTCAATGGCAGATTTTCGGGCCCGCAAAAGGACGTCTATGAGCTCGTCCTCGCCGCGCAGCAGGCGTGCATCGACGCCGTGAAGCCGGGCGTGGACTTCCACGACTATCACAAGGTTGCCGAGCGCGTGCTTGCCCAGGGCTACATCGACCTCGGCTTGTGCAAGGGCACGCTCGACGAGGTGCTCGAGAGCGGGAGCTACAAGCAGTTCTACATGCATCGCGCCGGCCACTGGCTCGGTCTCGACGTCCACGACGCGGGGCTCTACCAGGTCAAGGGTGCGTCGCAGAAGCTCGTTCCCGGCATGGTGCTCACCGTCGAGCCGGGCACGTACATTCGCCCCGCCGACAATGTCCCCGACCCATTCTGGGACATCGGTGTGCGGATCGAAGACGACGTGCTGGTGACGGCATCGGGAATCGAGAACCTGACGGCTGCGGCACCGAAGTCGGTGGCCGACGTCGAAGCGGCGTGCCGGCGCTAAGGGCGCGGGCCGAGCCGGACGGGGGGCGCGTGAGCGAGGGGGCGAAGGCAAGGACGCCTACGCGAGCAGGGCGGAGCCAAGGCGCGCAGCGCGCGTCTGCGAGCGCGGGTGGCGGCCGACCCCGAGGGGCAGCAACATACCAACGAAGGTGCGGAGGCCCCGCCGGAGGGCGCGTCCCCGAGCGATCGCGAGAGGCCGACATCTCGGCATATCGAACACTCACGGTCGGAGCGGAGGGCGCGTGAGCGAGGGGGGCGAAGCCAAGGCCCGGAGGGCGCGTCCCCGAGCGATCGCGAGAGGCCGACATCTCGGCATATCGAACACTCACGGTCGGAGCGGAGGCCGACGGCGTGCTCCATGATCTCGTCATCGTTGGTGGCGGCCCGGTCGGCGCGACGCTCGCGCTTGCGCTTGCCGACAGCGACCTCGATGTCGTCGTCCTCGACGCGCGCGCGAAAGGCCAAACGCTGCGCGGCGACCGCTCGCTCGCGCTGTCGCACGGGGCGCGGCTGATTCTCGATCGGCTCGGCCTGTGGGCCGGCCTTGCCGGAACACCGGGCAGCGTAACGCCGATCACGACGATCGATGTCTCGCAGGCGGGCGGTTTTGGCGCGGTGAAGCTCACCGCGGCGGAAAACGACGTGCCCGCGCTCGGCTATGTCGTCAGCTACCACGCGCTGCAGGCGGCGCTCGATGCCGCGCTCGATCGCACGACTATCGTGGTCCGTCATGGCGTTGCGGCAAAGGCCGTCAGCGGTACGCCGGCGTACGCTGCAATCGAAACGGAGAGCGGCGGCGAGGCGATCCTCGCAAGGCTCGCGGCGATCGCCGGCGGCACCGGCGCGGACGTCGATGGCGTTGCGCGCCGACGCCACGATTACGGTCAGGTCGCGCTGGTCGCGAAGCTCTGGCGGGCGACGACAGCACACGGCGGTCTTGCCTACGAACGGTTCACGCCCGACGGCCCCGTCGCCCTGTTGCCCGAAGGCGATCGTTACGGGCTCATCTGGACGATGACGCCGGAGCGCGCGGAGCGGCTCCTGGTCGACGACGACGCATCGTTCCTGCAGCAACTCGGCCGCCATTTCGGCGCGCGGACCGAATCCTTTGCCCGCGTGACCGATCGTCGCAGCTTCCCGCTGGTGCTCGAGGTCGCGCGCAACTCTACGGCCACGCGCACCGTCGCCGTGGGCAACGCCGCCCAAACGCTGCACCCCGTCGCCGGCCAGGGCATGAACGTCGGGTTGCGCGACGCCTACGAGCTCGCGCGGGCGGTGACCGACGTGCCACGTGAAACGATCGGCGATCGGCGGATGCTCGAGCGCTACGCGCGGCGGCGCCGAAGCGATCGTTGGGCCGGCGTCGCGTTCACGCATGGGCTCGTCCGCGTTTTCGGCAACGACCTGCCGTACATGCGCTGGCCGCGCGGGTTGGCGCTCACTTTTCTCGATGCGCTGCCGCCAGCGAAGCGCGCTTTCACGCGCGCGATGCTGTTCGGCGTTCGTTGACGTCCCGAAAAGCGCGGTGCCGCCTGATCGGGACGATTGCCGCGTCGACTGTCGACCAATTTTACGAAACGGATGATTGGCATCCGTTTCTGTACGATACGAGCGCGCGCACCTGCGCGTCGTTTTCTTGCGCGATGTTGTAACGCGGCGTGGAACACGGGCGCTCGTCGCCCGGCATCGGTGCGTCGCATTCGTCGGGCGACAATCGCGCCGCCTCGATCGCACGACGCGGACGTCGCGGCCGGCGCTTTGGTTTCCAAGATTCGTGCCATTGCAACAAACGATATCGGCGCTCGGATAATTTGATTTGCGTAGCTCCCCACGTTGCGTGGAACGGTTATAATTTGTTTCCCTCGCTTTGTTCCCACTCGATTCGAAGCAACGCGCCGTGCACATCGGACCGTACGCCATTGCGAACAACCTGGTCGTCGCACCGATGGCCGGTGTGACTGACCGGCCGTTCCGCCAGCTCTGCAAACGCTTCGGCGCGGGCTACGCGGTGTCGGAGATGGTCGCCTCGAATCCCAGGCTGCGCGGCACCGAAAAATCGCTGTTGCGCACCGACCATCGCGGCGAGTTCGCGCCGGTCGCAGTCCAGATCGCCGGTGCCGATCCGGCGCAGATGGCGGAGGCGGCGCGCTACAACGTGGAGCGCGGCGCGCAGATCATCGACATCAACATGGGCTGTCCGGCAAAGAAGGTGTGCAATGTCGCGGCCGGCTCGGCGCTGCTCGGCAACGAACCGCTGGTCGCGGCGATCCTCGCGGCGGTCGTCCGTGCCGTCGATGTCCCGGTGACGCTCAAGATCCGCACGGGACGCGACGTCGCGCACCGCAATGCGCTCGCGATCGCCCATATCGCCGAAAATGCCGGCGTGCAGGCGCTCGCCGTTCACGGGCGCACCCGCGCGTGCGGCTTCGTCGGCCCGGTCGAATACGACACGATCCGCGCGGTGAAGGCGGCAGTCGCGATTCCGGTAATCGCCAACGGTGACATCGCGTCGGCGGACCAGGCGAAGGAGGTCCTTGCCTACACCGGCGCGGATGCCCTGATGATCGGCCGCGCCGCGCAGGGCCGCCCGTGGATCTTCCGCGAGATCCGCCATTTTCTCGACCACGGCACGCACCTGCCGCCGCCGACGGTAACCGAAGCGCATGCGGCGATCGTGGCGCACCTAGCTGACCACTACACGTTCTACGGCGAAGCCGCGGGTGTCCGCATCGCCAGGAAACATCTGGGCTGGTACACGAAGGACCTCGCCGGAGCGGATCTTTTCCGGCGTGAAATCAATACGACGGAGACGGCGGACGCACAGCTCCGCGCGGTCGACCACTTTTTCGAAACGCTCGCCGGCGAAAGCGAGCGCCTCGACTACCGCACGAAAGACGCGGTCGTCGTCGATGCGCGCGCCGCGTTCGCGCGGGCGCCACAGCAATCGCAACGGGGTGGGGAGGCCCTGGCCGCGTGAGAAAGACTCTACGGATCAACGGCAGCAACGAGCTCGGCAAGACGGTCGAGAAATCCCTCGACGAATATTTCCGCAAGCTCGACGGCGAACGTCCGCACGGCGTCTACGACATGGTGATCACGCACGTCGAGCGTGCGCTGATCGCGTCGATAATGGAGCGCGCGGGCGGCAATCAGACGCAGGCCGCCGACATGCTCGGAATGAACCGGAACACGCTTCGCTCGAAACTTTCGAAATACGGGATCCGGTAAGGATTCCCGTCGAGGCGCGCCCTAGGTCACCGCGTTCGTACGCGCGCGCTACCATTGCGCCTTCCACGCCCGCCGCGCCCACGTCCTGCCTTGCGCATGTCCGCCAGTATCGCTCGAGCGCTGCTGTCCGTCTCCGACAAGACGGGCCTCGTCGAATTCGCGAAGGGGCTCGCGCGCCTCGGTGTGACGCTCATCTCCACCGGCGGCACGGCGAAGACGCTTGCTGCAGCGGGGCTTGCCGCGGTCGAAGTCGGCGACTACACGGGGTTTCCGGAGATGCTCGACGGCCGGGTAAAGACGCTTCACCCCAAGGTGCACGGCGGCATCCTCGCGCGCCGCGACGTCCCCGCGCACGCGGCTGCGCTCGAGAAGCACGGCATACCGCCGATCGACCTCGTGGTGGTTAATCTCTATCCGTTCCGCGAAGCGGTCGCGACGCCGGGGTGCACGCTCGAAGATGCGATCGAGAACATCGACATCGGCGGTCCGGCGATGGTGCGCTCGGCGGCAAAGAACTGGCAGCACGTCGGTGTCGTCGTCGATCCTGCCGACTATGCTTCTCTCCTGGCGGAGCTCGACGCGAAGGGAATCCTCAGCGCGGAGACCCGCTTTGCGCTCGCACGGAAGGCGTTTTCGCATACGGCGGCTTACGACGGCGCGATTTCGAACTGGCTCACTGCGCGCGGTCCCGACGGCAGCGCCGCGCCGTTTCCCGACAACTTCAATCTGCAGACCGTCAAGGTGCAGGACCTGCGCTATGGCGAGAATCCGCACCAGGGCGCCGCGTTCTATCGCGACCTCGCTCCTGCGCCCGGCACGATCGCCACGTTCCGGCAGTTGCAGGGCAAGGAACTTTCGTACAACAACATCGGCGACGCCGATGCCGCGTGGGAGTGCGTGAAGACCTTCGCGGAGCCCGCATGCGTGATCGTCAAGCACGCGAATCCGTGCGGCGTCGCGATCGCCGACTCGCCGCTCGAAGCCTACCGGAAGGCGCTTGCGACCGATCCGGTCTCCGCGTTCGGCGGCATCATCGCGTTCAACCGGCCGGTCGATGCCGCGACGCTCGACGCCGTGGCGGCGCAGTTTCTCGAGGTGCTGATCGCGCCCGGCTATGCGGCGGATGCGCTCGCCGTCATCGCCCAAAAGAAGAACGTGCGCGTGCTGGACGTGCCGCTTGCCGCTGGACCGGTCGCGGCGCAGCTCGACCTGAAGCGCGTCGGCGGCGGGCTGCTGCTACAGACGGCGGACGTCCGCAACGTGCTTCCATCCGAGCTCAAGGTCGTGACCAGGAAGGCGCCGACGGCCGAGCAACTTTCCGACCTGATGTTCGCGTGGCGGGTCGCGAAGTTCGTGAAGTCGAACGCAATCGTCTATTGTGCCGGTGGGCGCACGCTCGGCATCGGCGCGGGGCAGATGAGCCGTGTGGATTCGACGCGCATCGCCGCGATGAAAGCAGGGAACGCCGACCTGCCGCTCGCGGGCTCGATCGTCGCTTCGGATGCGTTTTTCCCGTTCCGCGACGGTCTCGACGTCGTCGCCGACAACGGCGCCGTGGCGGTGATCCAGCCCGGCGGCAGCGTGCGCGACGATGAAGTGATCGCGGCGGCCGACGAGCGCGGCATCGCAATGGTGTTCACGGGCGTCCGGCATTTCCGTCACTGAACGGGTGCTTTGAATGAGCGGGTGGAGAGAAGCCAAGGACGCCTGCGCGAGCAGGGCGGAGCCAAGGCGCGCAGCGCGCGTCTGCGAGCGCGGGTGGCGGCCGACCCCGAGGGGCAGCGACATACCAACAACGGTGCGGAGGCCGCGCCGAAGGGCGCGTCCCCGAGCGATTAAGGCGGCCGACATCGCGGGGGATCGATGGGCATGACATTGTTCGGAGGCCGCGGGCCAATGCGGCGATGGGGGCTCCATGTGTGGCTCGCCGCAGTGCTGGCTCTCTCGGCACCGCTGCCGGCCCGCGCCGCCGAATGCGCCGATCTCTGGGACTGGGTCAACAAGGCCTGCCGGCGTCTCGCCGACACTTACACGAACGGCAGCAACGAGCTGATCCTATCGGGCTACGCCTGGCATCTGCCGTGGACGTGGACTCCCGAGGCCCGCGCGCAGGAGAACGAATATGCGTGGGGTGGCGGATGGGCGCGCACGACGGAGCGCGACAACGGCGACACCGATACGGTGTTCTTTCTGGTGTTCAGCGACTCGCACCGGGAGCCGGAATTCAACCTGGGCTACGGATGGTCGACGTACTGGCGCGCGCGCGACAGCGTCCAGCCGGGCCTGGGCTACACGCTGATGCTCGTCCAGCGGCCCGACATTGCGAGCGGCATCCCGTTTCCCGCGATCCTGCCTTTGTTCTCGCTCCGCTACCAGAAAGCCACGCTGATCTCGACGTTCATCCCGACGCTGAACGGCGGCATCAACCACGGCAGCATCCTCTACATCTTCGGCAAGATCGCGATCGATTAACGGATCCCCGTGAACGTCCTCGTCATCGGCGGCGGCGGACGCGAGCACGCGCTGGCGTGGAAGATCGCGCGCTCGCCGCGTGTGGCCAAGGTCTTTGTCGCGCCCGGCAACGCGGGGACGGCGCGCGAGCCCGAGCTCACCAACGTGGCGATCGTTCCGATTCCCGAGCTCGTGGCGTTCGCGCAGCGTGAGCACGTCGGCTTGACGGTCGTCGGTCCGGAGGCGCCGCTCGCGGCCGGCATCGTCGACGCATTTCGTGCCGCCGGGCTGAAGATCTTCGGCCCGACGCAGGGCGCGGCGCAACTCGAAAGCTCGAAGGATTACGCGAAGGCGTTCATGGCGCGGCACGCGATCCCCACCGCCGAATACCGGACCTTCACCGACGCCGCCGCGGCGCGCGCGTACGCGACCGGGCGCGGCGCACCAATCGTCGTGAAGGCCGACGGCCTGGCGGCGGGCAAGGGCGTCGTCGTCGCGACGACGCTCGATGAAGCGCACGCCGCGATCGACGCGATGCTCGTCGGCAACGCGATGGGTGCCGCCGGCGCGCGGGTCGTCGTCGAGGACTTTCTCGAAGGCGAGGAAGCGAGCTTCATCGTCATGGTCGACGGCCACGACGTGCTGCCGCTCGCTTCGTCCCAGGATCACAAGAGGTTGAAGGACGGCGACCAGGGTCCGAACACCGGCGGCATGGGAGCGTATTCGCCGGCGCCGGTGGTTACTCCGGTGCTGCACGCGCGAATCATGCGCGAAGTGATCGTGCCGACGGTAACGGGGATGGCGGCGGACGGCGTTCCGTACACGGGCTTTCTCTATGCCGGCGTGATGATCGACGGCGGCGGCAATCCCCGGGTGCTCGAGTTCAACTGCCGGATGGGCGATCCCGAGACACAGCCGATCATCGTGCGCTTGAAGTCGGATCTCGTGGACCTGCTCGAGCACGCGGTCAACGGCAAGCTCTCCGCGATCGACGCCGAGTGGGACCGCCGCGCCGCGCTCGGCGTCGTGCTCGCCGCGCACGGGTACCCGGGCGAGCCGCGCAAGGGCGATGCGATCGCCGGCCTCGATCGCATCACTGCCGACGCGCATCCCGATTGCAAGGTGTTCCACGCCGGCACCGCCCGCGAGGACGACAGGATCGTCGTTGCCGGCGGTCGCGTGCTGTGCGTCACCGCACTCGGCGACTCGGTGAGGCAGGCGCAGCGGTCGGCCTATTCGGCGATCGCCGACATCCGTTTCGACGGCATGCAGTACCGGACCGACATCGGGCACCGCGCGCTCGGCGTCCGCCGGAGTTGACGTCGGCGCGGGCTTGCAGCGAGGCGGCAGTTGCCGCGCCAGAGGGCGGACGGTAGCATCGCCCTGCTGTTCAACCATCCCGCCCATTCGCCGCTCCGATGCTGGTCGCAGCCCCCCGCGCCTATTTCCTGGATCTGCAGACGCGCATCGTCGCCGCGCTGGAGGCGATCGACGGCGTGCCGTTCTTGCGCGACGAATGGACACGCCCGGAGGGCGGGGGCGGCGTGACTCGGCTCGTCGAGGAAGGGAACGTCCTCGAGCGCGGTGGCGTCAATTTCTCGCATGTCAAAGGCGCGGCGCTGCCACCGGCCGCGACCGCGTCGCGCCCGGCCATCGCCGGCCGCGCGTGGGAGGCAATGGGCGTATCGCTTGTGCTGCATCCACGCAATCCCCATGCGCCGACGGTGCACCTGAACGTGCGGCTGTTCGTTGCGCACGCGCCGTCCGCCGGCGGCGCGGACGCATGGTGGTTTGGCGGGGGGATGGATTTGACGCCGTACTACGCGTACGAGGAGGACGCGGTTCACTTCCACCGCGCGTGCCGCGACGCGCTGGCGCCGTTCGGTGCCGGCGTCCATGCGAAGTACAAGCGCTGGTGCGACGACTACTTCTATCTCAGGCACCGGAACGAGCCGCGCGGGATCGGCGGCATCTTCTACGACGATCTCGACGAAGGTGGTTTCGACCGCTGCTTTGCGCTGACGAAAGGCGTCGGCGATCATTTTCTCGACGCCTATGCGCCGATCCTCGAGCGGCGCAAGAACACGCCGTACGGCGAGCGTGAGCGCGATTTCCAGATGTACCGGCGCGGACGCTACGTCGAGTTCAATCTAGTCTGGGACCGCGGCACGCTCTTCGGGCTGCAATCGAATGGACGGACCGAGGCGATCCTGATGTCGCTGCCGCCGGTGGTCAGATGGCGCTACGACTGGAAACCCGAACCCGGAACGCCCGAAGCGCGGCTGTATTCGCACTTCCTCGTGGCGAAGGACTGGCTGGAATGACGGGCGCGCGATGAGCGGCGACGGGGCAAAACCGGCCGACGCCCACCTGATCGAGACGAAGGTGCGCTCCGAAGCGGTGTTCGACGGCAAGCTGTTGCACGTCCGCCGCGATACGGTGCGGCTCCCCGACGGCAAGCTCGCGACGCGCGAGCACATCGTCCATCCGGGTGCCGTGCTGATTGTTCCCGTGCTCCCCGACGGCCGTCTCGTCGTCGAGCGCCAGTATCGCTATCCGCTTGACCGCGTGTTCATCGAGTTTCCCGCCGGCAAGCTCGACCCCGGCGAGGCCGAGCTCGAAACCGCGAAGCGCGAGCTGATCGAGGAGGCGGGCTACGAGGCGGCGACATGGGTGCCGCTCGCCACGATCCACACGCTGATCTCGTACACGAACGAGAAGATCGACATCTACGTCGCGGAAGGCTTGACGCACGTCGGCGCGAACCTCGACGACGGCGAGTTCGTCGAGACCATTACGATGAGCGTCGACGAAATGCTCGCCGCACTCGACCGCGGCGAGATCACCGACGCCAAGACCGTCGCGGCGCTGCTGCTCTACGCACGGCGGCGCCGGCGCTGACCGGATGATCGCGCGCAGGCTCGTGATCCACGGCGCCGTGCAGGGCGTGGGCTACCGCTACGCGATGGTCGATGCCGCGGAATCCTGTGGCGTCGCAGGCTGGGTGCGCAACCGCCGCGACGGCACCGTCGAGGCGTTCGTGCAGGGCGACGCCGCGGCGCTGGACGCGATCGTCGCGTGGTGCCGCCGCGGTCCCCCCGCGGCACGCGTGAGCTCCGTCGACGTTTCGCCGGCGGCACCCGATTCGGCGCTCGCCGGATTCACGCACCGACCGACGCTGTAGAGGCTGGCCCTCATTTCGCGGCCTCCGCGCCTTCCTCGTCCGGCGATGCGCCGCCCGGTCGGCCGCGCTCGGTCGCTCGGCGACGCGCCCTTCGGGCCTTGGCTCGCTGGCACTCGCCCGCCTCGCTTACTCGGCTTCGGGCGCGTCGCGCACCCCGAAGATGTCCTTCCATGCCGCGTACGACGACGCGACCCATAGCGGCAGCGCGAGCACGAATCCCAGCCCCAGCGTCACGGCGCTGAACGCGACGAGCAGCAGCGATGCCGCCGCGTACGCCAGCAGCGGCAGCAGGTTCTGCGCAAACGCATTCCAGCTCGCAACGAAGGCCGCGCCCGGCGGCACGCGCTCGAACAGCACGTGGAATGGGACGAACGTGACCGGCAACGCCGCGAGGACGCCGGTCGTCTGGATGCCGAGGATTGCAGCTGTGGAAAGATCGGACAGCGTGCCCGCCGGGGCAAGCAGATTTACGTCGGCGATCCACCACGCGGCGGCCGCCTGCGCGGCGAATACGAACAGGTCCGCGGCCACGATCGCAACGATCGCGCTTGCGCCCGCGCGAAATGCGGCGAACGCGAGGCCGAGCGTGGGCGGCGTGCGGCGATCGGCGGCCGCTGCCGCGTAGACGAGACCGCAGGCCACGAGGGGCGTCACGATCTCGCCCGCGAGCGCGGCTGCGCCGGGCAGCGCTTTCAGCCCGAGCTCGCTCGCAAGCGTGAGGACCGCGAGTCCCATCCACGTCGCTGGCGCGCGCTTGAACAGGCGCATCGCTTCTTCGTACCACGCGAGCGCGTGCCGCCAGGGCACCATGCGGGGATGCAGATGTGCGGGCGGCGGCGAGGGCGTCGGACCCGGAAGCGGCGATGGGTCCGACATCCAGCTGCTACAGGACCGCTTCGCCGAGATACGCGGCGCGCACCGCGGGATCGTGCAGCAACGCCTTCGCGTCGCCCGAGAGCGTGATCTCGCCCGATTCCATCACGTAGCCGCGGCGACTCACCTCGAGCGCGAGCTTAGCGTTCTGCTCGATCAGCAGGATCGTGACGCCTTCCTTCGCCACGGCGAGCACGGTCTCGAACACCTTCTGCACCATGAGCGGCGCGAGGCCCATCGACGGCTCGTCGAGCAGCAGGAGGCGCGGCTTCGACATCAGCGCGCGCCCCATCGCGAGCATCTGCTGCTCGCCGCCGGACAGCGTGCCGGCTGTTTGCCTTCGGCGCTCCCGGAGGCGCGGAAAGAGCTCGAATACGCGCTCGACGTCGGTGCGGATGCCCGCGTTGTCGGTGCGCACGTACGCACCCATCGTGAGGTTTTCCTCGATGGTCAGTGCTCCGAACACGCCGCGGCCCTCGGGCACCATCGCGAGGCCGCGGCGCACGAGCTCGAACGCCGGCCTCCCGGTGACATTCTCGCCCGCATAGCGGATCGTCCCGGACTTGATCGCGAGCAAGCCGCAGATGCCTTTCAACGTCGTCGTCTTGCCCGCGCCGTTGGCGCCGATCAGGCACACGAGCTCGCCTTCACCAACAGTAAGATCAATGCCTTTGACGGCCTGGATGCCGCCGTAGGCCACTTCGAGCTTCGCTAGCTCGAGAAGCGGGGCGCCGCCATGCCCGGCCATCAGGCTGCGCCTTGCAAATTGAGCGCGACGTCGCCGCCGAGGTACGCCGCGATCACCTTCGGATCCTTCTGCACGTCGGCGGCGGAGCCTTCGGCGATCTTGCGTCCGTAGTCGAGCACCAGCACGCGGTCGCAAACGCTCATCACGAGCTTCATGTCGTGCTCGATCAGCAGGATCGTCGTGCCGTCGCGGCGGATGTCGTCGAGCAGCGCCTTCAGCGCTGTCGTTTCGGTGGCATTCATCCCTGCGGCCGGCTCGTCGAGCGCGAGGAGCTTCGGCTCCGTCGCGAGCGCACGCGCGATCTCGAGCCGGCGCTGGTCCCCATAGGCGAGATGCTTGGCGAGCGAGTTTGCGCGCTTCGAGACGCCGACGTACTCGATCAGCTCGTGGGCGCGCCGCTCGATGGCTTTCTCCTCGGCCCGCGTTCCGGCATCGCGAAAGATCGCCCCGAGCACGTTCGCATGCGTGCGCACGTGACGGCCGATCATCACATTCTCGAGCGCGGACAGGTTGGCGAAAAGGCGAATGTTCTGGAACGTGCGGGCGATGCCGCGTGCGGCGACTTCGTTCGGCTTGAGTCCCGTGAGCGGCGCGCCGTCGAACGTGAACTCGCCTTCGTCCTGCGCATAGATGCCGGTCAGCACATTGAACAGGGTCGTCTTGCCGGCGCCGTTGGGGCCGATCAGCCCGTAGATCTCGCCGTGGTTGATCGTGAAGCCGACATCGGCAAGCGCATGGACGCCGCCGAAACGCTTGCTGACGGCGCGTGCCGACAGCAGGGCCAGATGGTGGTCGACGCTCATCGCTTGGTCTCGAGTTCCCGCTTGCGCAGCGCCGAGGGCAGAATCCCGGCCGGGCGGAAGAGCATCATCAGCACCAGTGCGAGCCCGAACAGCAGCATCCGGATTACCTCGGGGTCGATCAGCGTCCGGCCGAAGAGCGCGACCTGGACGGGCTCGACCGTGTAACGGAGCACCTCGGGCACGAACGAGAGCAGGACCGCGCCGAGGATCACTCCCCAGATGTTGCCCATGCCGCCCAGAACGACCATCGACAGCACCATCACGGATTCGACCAGTACGAAGCTCTCGGGGCTGATGAAGCCTTGCGTGGCGGCGAAGATGCCGCCGGAAATGCCGCCGAAGGAGGCGCCCATCGCAAAGGCGAGCAGCTTCATATTGCGCGTGTTGATCCCCATCGCGCGCGCGGCGATCTCGTCCTCGCGAATCGCCTCCCACGCGCGGCCGATCCGCGAGTCCTGCAGCCGCAGGTTGAGCACGATGATGCCGAGGAGAACGAGGAGCAGCAGGTAGTAGTACTTGATCGGGCCGATGAACGCGAGCCCGCCGATGGTCTCGTTCTGCGCGAAGTTGAAGCGGTCGATCCGGAACGGGTCGATCAGATAGATCCCTTGCGAGCCGTTGGTCAGGTTGAACGGCTGCGACAGGTTGTTCAGGAAGATCCGCACGATCTCGCCGAAGCCCAGCGTGACGATCGCGAGATAGTCGCCTCGCAGCTTCAGCGTCGGCGCGCCGAGCAGCACGCCGAACATGCAGGCGACCGCCGCGCCGAGCGGCAGGATGATCCAGAACGGCAGGTGCAGGTTGAACTGCGGCGAGGCGAGCAGCGCGTAGGTGTAGGCTCCGACCGCGTAGAACGCGATGTAGCCGAGGTCGAGGAGGCCGGCGAAGCCGACCACGATGTTGAGGCCGAGCGCGAGCAGCGCGTACAGGATCGCGAGGTTGGTGATGCGCACCCACGCCGTTCCGATCCCGGTGAGCACGAACGGGAGGAGCACGAGCGCGATCGCGACCAGCGCGAGCCCGAGCCACGCGCCGCGCGGATGCTGTCTCGGATCGATCAGCCGATGCACGATTCGCGAGCCTCAGGCGCGATCGGCGACGCGCTCACCGAGCAGTCCGGACGGGCGGAAGATGAGCACGGTGATGAGGACGAGGAAGGCGAACACGTCCTGGTAGTTGCTGCCGAACAGCGTCATGTTCGGGTCGGTGGCGCAGCGCTGGGCGATCGCGTCGGACCAGCCGGAGAGCTGGCAGAGATTGGTGAGATCGCCTACATAGCCTGCGCCCAGCGCCTCGATGATGCCGAGCAGCACTCCGCCCAGCATCGCGCCGGCGAGGTTGCCGATGCCGCCCAGCACGGCGGCCGAGAACGCCTTGAGCCCGAGGATGAAGCCCATCTGGTACTGGGCGATTCCGTAATAGGTCCCGACCATCGAGCCGGCGACCGCGCCCAGCCCCGCGCCGATGACGAACGTCAACGCGATCACCGTATTGATGTTGATGCCCATCAGCCCGGCGACCGCCTGGTTCTGCGAGGTCGCGCGCATCGCGATGCCGAGCTTCGTCCGGTAGACGAGCGCGAGCAGTCCCGCCATCATCAGCACCGACGTCGCGATGATCACGATCTGGACGTTGGTGATCGTTGCTCCGTCCGGATTGCCGGTGAAGTGGTAGGGTGTCACGGCGATGATCTGGGGAAACGACAGCGGATTGCGGCTCCAGACGATCATTCCGATGTGCTGCAGCACGATCGACAGGCCAATCGCGGTGATCAGCGGCGCAAGACGCGGCGCATTGCGCAGCGGCCGGTAGGCGACGCGCTCCAGCGCGTAGCCGACCGCCATGCAGACGGGAATCGCGACCAGCGTGCCGGCGACGACGATCGCGACCGGCGGCAGGCCGGTGTGCGCGCCGACAAGCGCATTGATGACCGACAGCGTGGTCATCGCGCCGATCATCACCACCTCGCCGTGCGCGAAGTTGATGAGCTGGATGATCCCGTAGACCATCGTGTAGCCGAGCGCGACGATCGCGTACACGCTGCCCAGCGTCAGGCCGTTGACGATCTGCTGGAGGAAGATGTCCACGGTTCGGGGATCAGAGGTCAGGGATCGGGGATCAGAGGAGACCGTGCGCCTGCGACGCCGCGATTCTCGGTCCTAAGCGCGCCTCGCCGCAACCCTCGAGAGCCCACTCGCGCCGAAAAAGGGCAAAAAAACGGCGCCCCGGGGGACGCCGTTAACTCGTCGCGCAGGCGCCTTATTTCTTCGGCGCTTCCTTCGCGTCCATGGCCGGAGCAGCCGGGGCCATCGCCGGAGCAGGCGCGGCCGCCGGAGCCGCAGCGGCCCCGGCTTCGATCTTCGTCGTCTTGCCGGCCTTGATGATCGCGACCGGCTCGACGTTGCCGTTCTTGAGCTGGAAGATCGTCATTTCGGCGTCCTTGCGGTCGCCCTTCTCGTCGAACTCGATGTGGCCCGTCGCGCCATCGAACTTGATCTTGCCGATTTCCGGCAGGTACTTGGCCGGGTCGGTCGAGTCCGCATGCTGCATCGCGGCGATAAGGATCTTGGCGGCGTCGTAGAAGAACGGCGCGTACTGCTTGACCTCGCCATACTTCGCCGTGAACGCCTTCTGGAATTCATGCGACGCCATCTGCGTCGGGATTCCCGCCTGCGAGCAGTACATGCCCTCGGCCGCCGCGCCGCCAAGCTTGGTCATCTCGCTCGTGCATGCGCCGTCGCCGAACGCGAACGTCGCCTTGATGCCGAGCTCGCGCGCCTGCTTGATCATCGGGCCGCCGGTGGCGTCCATCCCGCCGTAGAAGATCGCGTCGGGATTCTTGCCCTTCATCTTGGTGAGGATCGCCTTGAAGTCGGTCGCCTTGTCGTTGGTCTTCTCGCGGGCGACGACCTGCACGCCGTCGGCCTTCAGCGTCTTCTCGACTTCGTTGGCGAGCCCTTCGCCGTAGGCGGTCGCGTCGTCGGCGATCGCGACCTTCTTGGCCTTGAGCTCGCTGGCGATGTACGTGGCGATCGCCGGGCCCTGCTGGTCGTCGCGCCCGACGGTGCGAAAGACGTTGTTGAAGCCCTGCTCGGTCAGCTTCGGGTTCGTCGCCGAGCCCGAGATCATCGGAATGCCGGCCTGGTGGTAGACGGCCGAGGCGGGAATCGAAACGCCGGAATTGAGGTGCCCGACCACGCCGGCGACCTTGGCGTCGACCAGCTTCTGCGCGACCGTCGGCCCCATCTTCGGGTCGGCCTGATCGTCTTCGCTCATCATTTCGAACTTGATGACCTTGCCGCCGATCTTGACCTTCCTTTCGGTGGCTTCGTCGACCGCCAGATGGACGCCGTTCTCGTCGTCCTTGCCGAGGTGCGCGATGCCGCCGGTGAGCGGGCCCGCAACACCGATCTTCACGATGGCGACTTCCTCCGCCGGGGCGGCGGCGGCCTTCGGGGCTTCGGCCTTCTTCGGCTCCTCCTTGCCGCAGCCGTAGACGATGAGCAGGGCGGACGCAACGACTGTGAGGCCGAGCTTGTGGGTCATTTTCATCAATTTCCTCCGGGAAAGGGGGTTGGACCAAATGGGCAACAGAAGATTATTTGCTGTTGGCGTCGGGCTGTCAATTGCGACGCTGCTGTCGTAACATGCTGCGCTTGCGAACGGCGGCAGCCAGCCGCACGCCGGCGCCGCCTGTCGCGCTCCGGCGCAGTCCGTCGCAGCGCCCTTCCGGGAGCGCTGCGGGAAACTCAAACTACGGCCTTTTGCGAATCCGAACCGGCGCGCCCGCGCATCCAAGCGGACGTTCTAGACAAAACGGGCCGGCCCGGCCAACCCGGGCCTGCTCTTCATGACCTGGCGGCCGCCGCACCGGCAGCCGCCGCGGGGGAGCATGCATGACAAAACGATGGACCCGCCGCCGGTTCACTGTCGGCATCGTCGGACTGCTGGTCGTGGCGGCGATCGGCGGCAGCGTCGCGATGCGGATTGTCAAAAAGAACGCCGACGCCGCGGCCAAGGGGGCGCCGGTGACGCTCGAATTTGCCGCGTCCGACCTGGTTCGCGTCGAGCCGCACTCACTTTCGCGCTGGCTGCCGGTCTCGGGGGCGCTGCAACCGGTACGCCAGGCGACGGTGAAGGCCAAGGTCTCGGGTGACGTCCGACAGATCACCGTCCGCGAAGGCGAGAGTGTGCAGGCAGGGCAGCTGCTCGCGCGAATCGACACGGCGGACCTCGAGGCGAAACTCATCGAGCGCAGCGGCGCGCTGGAGTCGGCGAGAGCTCAGCTCGCGCTCGCCGAAAAGACGCGCACGACCAATATGACACTGCTGAAGCAGAGCTTCATCTCGCAAAACGCATTCGACAATTCCGAATCGAGCTACAACGTGGCCCAGGGATCGGTCAAGTCCGCCGAGGCGCAGGTGCAGATTGCGCGGAATGCGCTGCGCGACGCGGTTGCGGTGTCGCCGCTGACGGGCATCGTCGCCAAGCGCCACGTCCAGCCGGGTGAGAAAGTCGCTTTCGATTCGCCGCTCGTGACCGTCATCGACTTGAAGGACATGGAACTGCAGGCCGTCGTGCCGGCGACGGACGTTCCGGAGCTTTCGATTGGCAAGATGGTCGAGCTCAACATCGACGGCTTCGGCGACCGGCGGTTCTCGGGGCGCGTCGAGCGGATCAACCCGGCGACCGAGCCCGGGACGCGCTCGATCCTGGTCTACGTCGGCATTCCGAACCACGACGGCTCGCTGCGCGGCGGGATGTTCGCGACCGGGCGGATCGCGCTCGCCGCGGGCGCCCCCGTGCCGACGGTTCCCGCGACCGCGTTGCGCACCGAGGCGGGGCAGTCGTTCGTCTGGACGCTCGAGGACGGCAAGCTCGTCAAGCGCATCGTCATGACGGGCGCACGCGACGACACGGCCGGCCGCATCGAGCTCCGCACGGCACTGCCCGCGAGCGCGCTCGTGCTCGCGGCGAAATTCGACAACCTCAAGGATGGCGCTCCGGCGATGGTGAGGGCGCCATCGGCAACGCCTGTGCCGGCGGCGGCGCCGACGTCGGGCTCAACACAGGTCGCCGGCTGACGGCGAAGGGAGAAACGCCGTGTGGATCACACGCGTCTCGATCAAGAACCCGGTGTTCGCCACGATGGTGATGGTCGGCATCGTCGTGCTCGGCCTGTTCTCGTACGCGCGGCTGCGCGTCGAGCAGATGCCGGACGTCACGCTGCCGTTCGTCGACATCGAGACCGTGTATCCGGGAGCGTCGCCCGAGGTCGTCGAATCCGACGTGACCAAGCCGATCGAAAACGCGGTCAATACGGTTACGGGCGTCAAGCGGATCTACTCGAACTCGCGCGAAGCGCGGAGCCAGGTGTTCGTCGAGTTCCGCCAGGGCACCGATGTCACCCGCGCCATACAGGAAGCCCGCGACAAGATCGCTTTGGTGCGGACGGACTTCCCGCGCGATGTCAAGGATCCGCAAGTCGTCCGGGTCGATATCGAGGACAACCGCCCCACCGTGTCGCTCGCGGTTCTCTCGCCGACGGTCGAACTGCGCGAGCTCACCTCGCTCACCGACCAGACCATCTCCAAGGCCCTCGAGAATATTCCAGGGGTCGCTCAGGTCACTGTCAACGGCCGGGTTACGCGGCAGATCCTGATCCAGATCAAGCCCACCGCGCTCAACGCGCTTGGCCTCGGTGTCGATCAGGTCATCAGCGCGATCCAAAAGGCGAATCAGGACGTGCCGGCGGGGCGCCTCACGCGGGGACAGAATGACGCGGTGGTGCGCGTCGAGGGCAAGATCAAGGATCCGGCGCAGTTTGCCCGCATCGTCGTCGCCCAGCAGGGCGGCGGGCCCGTGTACCTGTCGCAGGTCGCCGACGTCATCGACGGTGAGAAGGAGCAGGACTCGATTTCGCGGATCAACGGAAGGCCGTCGATCACGATCGACGTCCGCAAGGCGCAGGACGCCAACATCGTCGAGACCGGTGCCGCTGTGCGCGCCGCGGTCGAAGGATTGAAATCGCGCCTGCCGCCGGACGTCGAGGTGCGGATCGTCAACTCGCAGGCCGATCAGGTCGAAAAGAGCGTCGACCGGGTCAAGAGCACGATTCTCGAAGGCGCGCTGCTCACCGTCTTGATCGTCTTCCTCTTCCTGCATTCCTGGCGGAGCACGATCATCACCGGGCTCACGCTGCCGATTGCGGTCATTGCCACGTTCATCGCGCTCTACGCATTCGGCTTCACGCTCAACATGATGACGCTGATGGCGCTGTCGCTGTGCATCGGATTGCTGATCGACGATGCCATCGTCGTGCGCGAGAACATCGTTCGACATCTTGGCATGGGCAAGACGCACCCCGCGGCGGCGCGCGAGGGCACCGACGAGATCGGGCTCGCCGTCATGGCGACGACGTTCGCGATCGTCGCCGTGTTCGTCCCCATCGCATTCATGAAGGGGATCATCGGCCAGTTCTTCTTCCAGTTCGGCCTCACCGTCGCGGTCGCCGTGCTGATGAGCCTCTTCGTGAGCTTCACGCTCGACCCGATGCTGTCGTCCGTCTGGCACGATCCACCCGGCTCGCGGTTCCGCCGCGCGCGCTGGCTCGGGCGATTCATGGACCGCGTGGAGAGCGTCGTCGTCTGGCTGCACAAGGTCTACGGACGCATGCTCGAATGGGCGATCGGTCATCGCGGCATCGTGCTTTTGTTGGCGGCGGCAATCTTCGTCGCGAGCTTCGGGCTCCTGCCGTTCATCGAGAAGGAGTTCCAGCCGCAGGTCGACGAGGGCTTCATCTCGTTGCGCCTCAACACGCCGGTCGGCACGAGCCTCGAGTACACCGACACCAAGGTGCGCGAGGTCGAGGAAGCGCTGAAGGCGTTCCCCGAAGTGCGGCTCGCGCTGACGAACGTCGGAACGCAGGACGGACGCAATTACGCCCGCGTCGACCTCCGCCTCGTCGATCGCACTACACGCAATCGCTCGCAGAAGGAAATCGAGAGCGCGATCCGCGCGGCATTGAAGCCGATCCCGGGCGTCGAGCTCGCGCTGGGATACGACCGGCCGATCTGGGTGAACCTGCTCGGCCCGGACCCGGACACGTTGAAGACCCTGATCAATGAATTCGCAGACAAGGTGGCGAAAGTCCCCGGCATCGCCGACATGGAGACTTCCGAAAAGGCCTTAGTCCCCGCGCTATCGATCCGCCTCAACAACGACGTCGCGGCCGACCTCGGGGTGACGGTGCAGCAGGTCGGATCGACGGTCCGCACGCTGCTCGCGGGCGACACGGTGAGCTACTGGCTCGCGCCGGATGGGCAGAATTACGAGGTCAACGTCCAATTGCCGCGGCAGGATCGGCGGCTTGCCTCGGGATTGGCCAACCTTTACCTGTCCACCAACAAGCGGGGCCCGGCGGGCGAGCTCATCATGGTGCCGCTCCGCCAGGTCGCCGAAATCGTGGAGACGACGAGCCCGCAGATCATCAAGCGGCAGGATCTGCAACGGCGCGTCGCGCTCTACGCGAACGTCGAAGGGCGTGGCTCCGGCAACGTCAGCGACGATATCGGCAAGATCATGAAGGCTACCGATCTCCCACCCGGTTACCGCTTCGTCGTGGCCGGACAGCAGGAGGACACGCAGGAATCGTTCACGGCGCTGGTGGCCGCGCTGGGCCTCGCGATCATCTTCATCTATCTCGTGCTCGCTTCGCAGTTCGCGAGTTTCGTGCAGCCCGTGGCGATCATGATGTCGCTGCCGTTCACGCTGATCGGCGTGCTCCTCGCGCTTCTGCTCACGGGAACGTCGCTCAACATCCTGTCGATGATCGGCTTCGTCATGCTGATGGGTCTTGTCACCAAGAACGCGATCCTGCTCGTCGACTTCGCCAATCGCACGCGACGCGCCGGCGCGAGCCTGCACGACTCGCTGTTGACCGCCGGGCAGGTGCGCCTGCGGCCGATCATCATGACGACGTCGGCGATGATCTTCGGGATGCTTCCGCTCGCGCTCGGCCTCGGCGAGAGCGGTGAGACCCAGGCGCCGATGGGACGCGCGATCATCGGCGGGGTGATCACGTCGACGTTGCTGACGTTGATCGTCGTGCCGGTGATCTACAGCTACCTCGACGCCTGGGCCGAACGCCGCAAGGCGAAGCGCGCCGCCCGCGCGGCACGCCAGGCGGCGGCCGCGCCCGAAGCGGCGCATGGTCCCGCCGAGTAAGGGAAAAACGGCGATTTAACGTGCGATAATGAGCGACAGAGTAATAAATGACCAAGAGTCAGTTGTCTCGCCGCAGCGTCACGACGACAACCGGCGGGGCCGCAGGGCGTCGAGCGCAGTGTGACCCAGGTTACCGACATGGGCGCCGCCGGCGTCCAGATTTCGGCTTTCGGGTCGGCCAGACATTTTCCCTACGCGAACGATCGCGATGGACATCGAGCAAGCGCGTTTCAACATGGTCGAGCAGCAAATTCGCACTTGGGACGTGCTGGATCAGGATGTCCTCGACTTGCTGTTCACCGTCCGGCGCGAGGAGTTCGTCCCCGCGGCGTACCGGACGCTGGCTTTTGCCGATCTCGAGATCCCGCTTCCCGGCGGTCAACGGATGTGGGCGCCCAAATTGGAGGCGCGCGTCGTGCAGGAGCTCAAGGTCAGGCCGCGCGAGAGCGTGCTCGAGATCGGCACGGGAAGCGGATACCTGACCGCGCTCCTCGCGAGCCAGGGCGCGCAGGTCGTGAGCGTCGAGATCGACCCGCAACTGTCGGCCGAAGCCAAGCCGAAGCTCGCACGTGCCGGGCGGAGCGGAGTCGAGCTCGCCGTCGGCGATGGCGCGCGGGGTTGGGGCACCGCGACCTACGATGCGATCGTGCTGACGGGGTCGACGCCGGTCCTGCCGGACACCTTCGTCAAGCAGCTGAAGCCGGGCGGACGCGTCTTCGCGGTCGTCGGCGAAGCGCCGGCGATGACGGCAAGGCTCGTGCACTGGGTTGCACCGGGATCGTTCACGTCGCAGGATCTCTTCGAAACGGTGATCGATCCGCTCAAGAACGCCGCGACGCCGTCGCGCTTCGAATTTTGATTCCGCAACTCGGCCCCGCCGAGATTCTCAAATGGCGCGCGGACCCGCGACGGACGCCGCCGGTGCTGATCGATGTGCGCGAGCCGTGGGAGTTCGACTACTGCCGGATCGAAGGCTCGGTATCGATTCCGCTCGGGCAACTCGGGCAGCGGCTCGACGAAGTGCCGCACGACCGCCCGCTGGTGATCGTCTGCCACCACGGCCACCGCAGCTCCCACGCTGCGGCGATGCTGAAGCACGCCGGCTTTGTCCAGGTCCACAACCTGCGCGGTGGTGTCGAGGAATGGGCGGCCGAGGTCGAGCCGTCGATGAAGAGATACTGACGCGCCGCCCGCGCGAGACCCGACAACGGAAACAACGATGAAACGACGTTTCAATGCCCTCGCCATGGCCGCCGCACTCGGTCTCGGCGCCACTGCCGGTCTGGCGCAAGGTGAGGATCTGCTGCAGATCTATCGCGAGGCGCAGCAGAACGATCCGACGATCGCCGCGGCGAAGGCCAACTGGCAGGCAAGCCAGGAAGCCGTGCCGCAGGCGCGTGCGGGATTGCTGCCCAATGCGTCGGCGTCGGGCGCCGCCTCCGAGAATCAGTACGATGCGACGATCAAGACGGACCCGAAGACCAACATCTCGTCTCACTACGCGCAATACACGGCGATCGTGTCGGCCTCGCAGCCGCTGTACCGGCAACAGAACTGGATCGCCTACGACCAGGCGAAGCAGCAGGTCTCTCAGGCCGACAATCTCCTCACGATCGCGCAGCAGGACCTGATCCTGCGCGTCTCCCAGGCGTATTTCGACGTGCTGCTCGCGCAATTCAACATCGAGCTCAACGACAGCCAGAAGGCCGCCGTCTCGGAGCAGCTCGCGCAGGCGAAGCGCAATTTCGAGGTCGGCGTCGCGACGATCACCGACACCAACGAGGCGCAGGCCAAGTACGACTCGATCGTCGCGCAGGAAATCGCCACCCGCAACGACTACGACAACAAGGTGACGCTGCTTCGCGCCATCATTGGCCGCCCGCCCAAGGAGCTCAAGAAAGTGGGCATCGGCTTCGAGGCGAAGCTCCCCGAGCCGAACCAGATCGACTATTGGGTCGATCGCGCGCTCAAAGAGAACCAAAGCGTCCAGGTCGGCGAAAAGAATTTCGAGATCGCCAAGCTCGAGGTCGACCGCGCGAGGGCGGGTCACTATCCGACCCTCGACCTGGTTGGGAGCGTCAACTGGGCGAATTATGGTGGCGGCGCGATCAATTTGGGCGTCGCCAACTACTCGACGATCGCCTCGATCGGCGTCCAGCTCGCGGTCCCGATCTACCAGGGCGGCTTCGTCGACTCCAAAGTGCGGCAGGCGATCGCACAGCAGGAGAAGGCGCGGCAGGACCTGGAGACCGCGCGACGCACGGCGCTCTACCTCGCGCAGACGGGATTCACCGGCGTCACCAGCGCTGCGGCTTTGATCAAGGCCATCGACCAGGCCGTCGCGTCCGCGGAGGTCGCGCTGCAGTCGAACAAGCTCGGTCAGGAAGTCGGCATCCGCACCAACCTCGACGTGCTGAACGTCCAGCAGAACGTGTTCTCCACGCGACGCGACCTCGCGCAGGCGTATTTCAACTATCTGATTGGCGTATTGAGGCTGAAGGCGGCGGTCGGCACGCTGAGCGACCAGGACGTCGAGGACATCAACCGCCAGCTCCGCGGCTGACAGGCGGCGCACGCGCTGGTGCGGCTTCATCCCGCATGAGGGGCGCGAGCTGCGGCGCGAGCCACGCCCACAGGCGATCGCCGGCGCCGGCGTGCGCGGCATGGAAGGCCAGCGCGGCGTCGCGCATCGCCTCGCGTCGCGGTCGATCGCCGAAGAGCGCGCCGACTTCGGCGACGAGTTGCGCCGCGTCTGCGACCTCCGCCGCGGCGCCCGCCGCACGCGACTTTTGCGCCGCCTCCGCGAAATTGAACATGTGCGGCCCGAAGAGCGTCGGCCGTCCCACGGCAATCGGCTCGATCAGGTTCTGGCCGCCCTGCGGCAGCAGGCTTCCGCCGACGAACGCCACGTCGGCCGCCGCGTAAAAGCCGAGGAGCTCGCCCATCGAGTCGCCGAGCACGACGCCAACGTCCGCGGGCACCGGCACGTTGTCGCTGCGCCGGACGAACGCGACGCCGCGCTGGCGCAGCAACTGCGCAACGACATCGAACCGCTGCGGGTGCCGCGGCACGATGACCGTCAATGCGCCGGACGGCAGGGGGCGAGCTACGAGCGCGTCGATGATCAGTGCTTCCTCGCCGTCGCGCGTTGACCCAGCGACCCACACGGCGCGGGTGTCCCCGAAAAGCGCTTTCAGCTCGCGTCCCAGGATCAGCGCCGATTCGGGAACGCCGACGTCGAACTTGAGATTGCCGGTGACAATCGGCGCCGGCGCGCCGAGTTGCCGGAGTCTCAAGGCGTCGGCTTCCGACTGTGCCGCAACACCTGCGAGTGCGGCGAGCAGCGGTCGCGTGAGCGTGGGAACGCGTGCATAACCCGCCGCCGAGCGTTCCGACATCCGCGCGTTGACGAGATAGACCGGCACGCTTGTGCGCGCCGCCGCCGCAAACAGGTTCGGCCACAACTCGGTCTCCATGACGAGGCCGGCGCGCGGTTTAAAGTGCGCGAGGAACGCCTGCACCGCGAACGGGACGTCATAGGGGAGCCACGCCTGCACGACGCGCTTGCCGGCAAGCGCTTGTCCCGCAGCGTGGCCGGTTGCCGTCATGTGCGTGAGAAGCACCGTGGCGTCCGGGAAGGCGCGCAATGCCCGCTCGATGAGCGGCGCCGCGGCACGCGTTTCGCCGAGCGAGACTGCATGCACCCAGAGCACCGGACCGCGCGGTGCGTCGCCGTGATATCTGCCGTAGCGCTCGCCGATGCGTTCGCGGTAACCCGGCTCGCGCCGGCCGCGCCACCACAGTCGCAGCGGCAGCAGCGGCAGTGCGAGATACCAGAAAAGCGTGTAGAGCGCGCGAATCGGATTCCTCCGTCAACCCTTCGGCTTCTCGCGCATCAGTGCACCGGCAGCGGCGTCGACTTCCGCCACACTCGGCACGCACTCGATGCCGCCCAGATCACGTGCCCGCGCGCTGGCGCGCTCGACGCCCGCGAGCCTCGCGTCCGTCGCAACGAAGAGCGAAACCGTGGGCGTGCCCAGTGCCGCGGCGAGGTGCACGAGTCCCGTATCGACGCCAACGACAACCTCGGCGCGGGCGAGAAGCCCCGCGAGGGCAGGCAGGTTCTGATGGGCCGGTACGACGGCCGACGCGGTGCCGGCCGCGAGGCGTTCGCTGCGCACGCGCTCCGCCCTGCTGCCCCAGGGCAGCAGAATCACGAAGCCGGCACCCGCCAACATGCCGATCAGCGCGCGCCAGTTCGCTTCCGGCCACAGCTTGTCGGCGCGGCTAGTGGCGTGAAGGAACACCACATACGGGCGGTCCGGGACCGCGTCGTCCGCCGGGAGCGGCGTGACAAGACCGAAACGCGGCGGTCCGCGCACGTCGTAGCCGAGCGCCGCCGCGGCCAGCTGCCGGCAGCGGTCGATCAGATGCTGATCCGGGTCGATCCGATGATGGACGTCGTGCGCGAGCGTGGCGATGGGCTCGCGGATGCTCGCGCGATCCGGGCCGTGGCGGCGCCCGCGGGCGAGGCGCGCGATTGCCGCGCCCTTCAATTGTTCCTGCAGGTCGAGCACCGCAACGTACGCGTCGTTCCGCACATCGCGCCGGAACGCCGCGATCTCGCGCCACGTACGGACCGAGAACGCACGCTGCCGCCAGCGCCGCAGCGCTACCGGAATCACTCGCCGCACCCCTGGGTGGAGGGCCACGAGCGGAGCAAACGCATCTTCGGCGACCCAGTCGACGGCGAGCTCGGGGCGGTGCTCGCGAACATCGGCGACGAGCGAGAGCGCATGGACGATGTCGCCGAGCGACGAGGGGCGAACGACGAGGACCGCGTCAGTCATGGCTGTGCCCCCACGCTTGCGGCCTCATTGGCCAATTCGGCCACTGCGCTGTCCCCCGAGGGACGTTTGCGCGAGCAGGGCGAAGCCAAGGCGCAAAGGGCGCGTCTGCGAGCGCGGGCGGCGGCCGACCCCGCAATGCAACGTATCGCGACGTCGTCGCGGAGGCCGCAGCAATTCGCGCCTTGGGGTTGCCCAGCGGCGCTCATGGCAGGCGCACGATCCTCGCCAGCGTGGAGCGCAACTCGTCGTTCCGTGAAACCCCGTAGAATGCGCGCAATCCATTGCTGCGCGGAACCATCGGCTCCGCAGTCGCGAGAAGCATGTCCGGGCCGCTCCCCTTGAGTCTTTGTGTGATCACGCGCGATGCCGCCGAATTGCTCGCGGACTGCCTCGCGTCGGCAACGTTTGCCGGCGAGATCGTCGTCGTCGATTCGGGCAGCCGCGATGATACCGTGGAAATCGCCCGCCGCTGCGGCGCGCGCGTCGTCCTTCATCCGTGGTCGGGATTCGGAGCGCAGAAGAATTTCGCCGTCGGGGAGGCCAGCCACGACTGGGTGCTCTGCCTCGATGCCGACGAGCGCGTCACCCCCGCGCTCGCGACTTCGATCCGCGTCGCGATGGACAAGCCCGACGCGGCGGCCTATGCGATGGCGCGGCGCAATCGTTTCCTCGGCCGCTGGCTCGCGCACGGCGAAGGCTACCCGGACTGGAACGTGCGCCTGTTCGATCGCCGCCGCGCACGCTGGTCGGATGACCCGGTGCACGAGCACGTCGTCGCCGACGGACCGGTGGTGCGACTCGCGGGCGACCTGCTGCACGCTTCGGCCGAATCGATCGACGCCTACATGGCGAAGCAGAACCGCTACACGACGCTGCAGGCCGAGGCGATGCACGCCCGCGGCGAACGCGCGAGCGTGGCGCGACTCGTCGTCTCGCCGCTCGCGCGATTCTTCCGCTTCTACGTCGTGAAGCTCGGCTTCCTGGACGGCGTCGCGGGGTTCGTGCACATTGCGATCGGGTGCCACAACAGCTTCATGAAGTACGCGAAGCTTCGCGCACTGGAGACCGTGGAGGCGAAGCGATGAGCCCCGCCGCGAGTGCACAGGGGCACGTCGTCGTCACCGGTGCGGCGGGATTCATCGGCATGCACGTCGTTGAGCGGCTCCTTGCTAGTGGATATGCGGTAACGGGCGCCGACAACCTCGACCCGTATTACGATGTCACGCTGAAGGAAGCGCGGTTGCAACGGCTCGCCGCACTCCGGGAATTCCGGTTCGAGCGCGTGGACCTCGCGGACGGACGGGCTGCGGCGCGGCTGTTTCGCGACGGCGGCTTCACACACGCCATCCATCTCGCCGCGCAGCCCGGCGTTCGCTATTCGCTCGTCAATCCCGAAGCGTATCTCACGAACAACCTCACAGCGTTCGGCCATGTCATCGAAGCGTGCCGGCACGCACGTGTCCGGCACCTCGTCTACGCGTCGAGCTCCAGCGTCTACGGCGCCAACCACACGCTGCCATTCTCCGAAGACCAGAACGTCGACCATCCAGTGAGCCTGTACGCGGCGACGAAAAAAGCGAACGAGCTGATGGCGCACAGCTACAGCCATCTCTTCGCGCTGCCGGCAACGGGACTGCGCTTTTTCACGGTATACGGGCCATGGGGCCGGCCCGACATGGCGCCGATGCTGTTCACGAAGGCAATCCTCGCCGGAGAGCCCATTCGTGTCTTCAACGAGGGACGGATGCGGCGCGATTTCACTTACGTCGACGACATCGCCGAGGGCGTGATACGGGTGCTTGCGCGTCCGCCGGCAGCCGACGGCGACGGCGCGCCACATGCGATCTACAACATCGGCAATCACGAGGCGGTCGCGCTCGAAACGTTCATCGCCACGCTTGAACGCCTACTCGGACGCCAGGCGATCAAGGAGTACGCGCCGATGCAGCCCGGCGATGTTCCGGCGACCTACGCGTCGATCGACCGGCTGGCCGCAGTGACCGGATTCTCGCCGTCGACGCCGTTGGCCGAGGGCCTCGCACGCTTCGTCGCGTGGTATCGCGATTACTATCACGCGAAGGCGGTCTGATCCGAGGGGCCGCGAATGATAAAATTCGACCGATGATCCTCGTCACCGGTGGCGCCCGTTTTGGCTCCGCCATCACGTGCTTCGCCCATGAGCCTGCACTGAAACCGGCCCCGGAGAAAACATGATCCTTGTGACTGGCGGGGCCGGTTTTATCGGCGCCAATTTCGTCCTCGACTGGCTCGCGTCGACCGACGAGCCCGTCGTCAATCTCGACAAGCTCACCTACGCGGGCAACCTCGGAAATCTCGAGTCGCTCAAGGGCGACCGCCGACACGTGTTCGTGCGCGGTGACATCGGCGAGCGCGCGCAGGTCGACGCGCTGCTGCGTGAACATCGCCCGCGCGCCATCATCAACTTCGCGGCGGAAAGCCACGTCGATCGTTCGATCCACGGTCCGGCCGATTTCGTCACGACCAATATCATCGGCACGTTCACGTTGCTCGAAACGACTCGTGCCTGGTGGGCGAGCCAGCCCGACCCGTTGCGCGCGGCGTTCCGCTTCCTGCATGTGTCGACCGACGAAGTCTACGGCTCGCTCGGCTCCGCCGATCCACCTTTTTCCGAGACGACGCCCTACGCCCCGAACAGTCCTTATTCCGCATCCAAGGCCGCGGCAGACCACTTCGTCCGTGCATGGCAGCACACTTATGGCCTGCCGGTGCTGACGACGAATTGCTCGAACAATTATGGGCCGCGCCAGTTCCCGGAAAAGCTGATTCCGCTGATGATCGTCAACGCGCTCGCGGGCAAGCCGCTGCCAGTCTACGGTGACGGGAAGAACGTCCGCGACTGGCTGTTCGTCGCCGACCACTGCGCGGCGATCCGGACGGTGCTCGCGGCAGGAAGGACGGGCGAGACGTACAACATCGGCGGCAACGCCGAGAAGACGAATCTCGACGTCGTCGCGACGGTTTGCCGCATTCTCGCCGAACAGAAGCCCGGCCGCGACTACGCGGCGCTCGTGACCCTGGTCAAAGACCGTCCCGGCCACGATCGCCGCTACGCGATCGACGCCACGAAGATCCGGCGCGAGCTCGGCTGGACGCCGCAGGCGACGTTCGAATCGGGCCTCGAGCGCACCGTGCGGTGGTATCTCGACAACGGAGCGTGGCTCGCGGGCGTCACGAGCCGCGACTATCGGAAGTGGATTTCGCTCAACTACGACGGCCCGGAGGCCGCCTTGGCGCGCAGCACGAAGGCAGTCCAATGAGCGCAAAGCCGACGCGATGACCAGGAAGGGGATCATCCTCGCCGGCGGATCGGGGACGCGGCTCCATCCGGTGACGCAGGTCATCTCGAAGCAGCTGCTTCCGGTGTACGACAAGCCGATGATCTACTATCCGCTCTCGACGCTGATGCTGGCCGGCATCCGCGACATCCTGCTGATCTCGACGCCGGTGGACACGCCGCGTTTCGTGCAGCTCCTGGGCGACGGCGCGAAGTGGGGGCTCAATCTCAGCTACGCGGTGCAGCCTTCGCCCGAGGGCCTCGCGCAGGCGTTCGTGATCGGCCGCGACTTCGTCGGCCCGGACACATCGGCGCTGGTGCTGGGCGACAACATCTTCTATGGCCACGACCTCTCGACGCAGCTTTCGCGGGCCAATGCGCGCACCGCCGGCGCGACCGTCTTCGCCTATCCCGTCGCCGACCCCGAACGCTACGGCGTGGCCGAATTCGACGCCAACGGCAAAGTGATCTCGCTCGAGGAGAAACCCGCGCAGCCGCGATCGCGCTACGCGGTGACCGGCTTGTACTTCTACGACAACCGCGTGCTCGACGTCGCGGCGCGGTTGCAGCCCTCGGTGCGCGGCGAGCTCGAGATCACCGATGTCAACAGGACCTATCTCGACTGGGGTGCGCTCGATTGCGAGGTGATGGGCCGCGGAATGGCGTGGCTCGACACCGGCACGCACGAGTCGCTGCTCGAAGCCGCGCAGTACATCGCGACGATCGAGCGGCGCCAGGGATTGAAGATCGCGTGCCCGGAAGAGATCGCGTACCGCCAGGGCTACATCGATGCAGCGCAGGTCGAGCGGCTCGCGCGCGCGATGGCGAAAAACGGCTATGGCCAGTATCTGCTCGCCTTGCTGACTGAGCCGTCGATCCGGTTCCGATGAAGGTCACGCCGACCGCGCTCCCCGACGTGCGGATCATCGAGCCGCGCGTGTTCGGCGACGACCGCGGATTCTTTTTCGAAAGCTGGAATGCGCGCGCACTTGCGGCGGCCGGAATCGACGCAGCATTCGTGCAGGACAATCACTCGCGCTCGCGCCGCGGAGTTCTCCGCGGCCTCCACTACCAGATCGAGCACGCGCAAGGCAAGCTCGTTCGCTGCGTCGTCGGCGAAGTCTTCGACGTCGCCGTCGACCTGCGCCGGTCCAAGGCGACGTTCGGTCGCGCGATCGGCGTCACGCTGTCGGCGGAAAACCGGCAAATGCTGTGGGTGCCGCCCGGATTCGCGCACGGCTTCGTCGTGCTGTCCGAATCGGCCGATTTCCTCTACAAGACGACCGATTACTGGCATCCCGAGCACGAGCGGACGCTGCTCTGGAACGATCCGGCGCTTGGCATCGAGTGGCCGCTCACCGGCCCACCGGTGCTGAACGCGAAGGACGCCGCGGGAACGCCGCTCGCGAGCGCGGAAGCGTACCGCTAGCGCGCCCGCGCATCCGGCATTCACGTTCACGATGGCGCGGCCGACGATCCTCGTCACCGGTGCGACCGGGCAGCTCGGCCGCGAGCTTGCGGCGCTTCTTGTCGCGCACGGCGACGTCATTGCGACCGACCGCGCGCGGCTCGACCTCGCCGATCCCGATGCCATCGTCCGCGCGGTACGCGGCGCGAAGCCTGCATTGCTCATCAATGCCGGAGCGTACACGTCGGTCGACCAGGCCGAGACCGAGCGCGCGGTGGCGCATGCGATCAACGGCCGCGCACCGGGCGTTCTGGCCGAAGAAGCGCGGCGCATCGGCGCCGTGCTGATCCACTATTCGACCGATTACGTGTTCGACGGCAAACGCACGACGCCGTACGCCGAAGACGCGCCGACGGGACCGCTCAACGTCTATGGCGCGAGCAAGCTTGAAGGCGAGCGGGCAATCGCCGCGGTGGGCGGCCATGCGCTAGTCTTCCGCACGAGTTGGGTCTACGGGTTGCACGGGCGGAACTTCCTCGTCACGATCCGTCGCCTTGCCGGCGAGCGCGACGAGCTCCGGATCGTTGCCGATCAGATCGGCGTCCCCAACTGGTGTCGCACGCTCGCCGAGGCGATGGCACGCGTCGTGGCGGCGGGATTGCCCGCGATCGCCGATCGCGCCGGTCTTTATCATCTCTCGTCTTCGGGGCACGCGAGCTGGTGGGATTTCGCGCGCGCGATCCTTGACGATCGGCAGACGCCGCGGATCGTGCCGATCACGACCGCCGAGTATCCGCTGCCCGCGAAACGGCCGGCGTACGGCGTCCTTGCGACCGACCGCTTCGAGGCGGCGTTCGGGTTCGCGCTGCCCGACTGGCGCGACGCACTCGCCCGCTGCCTTGCGAGCCCGGCGGACCCCGAGGCGCTCTAAAAGCGGAACGTGCAGCGCGCGGCTGCGCCGGTCGCGAGTTCGCGCCCGACGCCGGCGACGACGATTGCGTTCATGCCGAACGCGACGCCATTCTGCCGCGGATCGTTGCGATACGTCGCGAGTGTCGCCAGCGGTTCGGCACCACGGATCGCGGCCTCCTGATCGGTGGTGGTGATCTGGCACCGCGTGCAGGGCTTGACGAGCTTCAGCACGACGCCGTCCGCTGCGATCGTGTCGAGATGGTCTTCATCGTAAGGTTCGAGCCCCGCGATGACGACATTCGGTCGAAACCGGTTCATCGGCAGTGCGCCCGTGCCGCTCGCGACGAGGCGCGCGTTGAGATCGGCGAGCGAGCCTTCGCCGATGACGAGGACAGGATAGCCGTCGGCGAACGCGGTGTGCGCTCCCGAATCGCCGACGTACTCGGGATTGCATCGGCGCTGCTGCGACGGGTCGAAGCGAACGAGCCGCGCGGGCTCGCCGATGAGCGCGGACAGCCACGCGGCCGCCTGCTCGCCCGCGTCATCCGCAGCAACCGCGCTGTCCCACACGACGACGTCGCGTACGGCGCCGCCGCGCGGCTGAAGCGGCACGCGCAGCGGATCGCAGCCCGGCGCCGCGAGCTCGAGCGCGTTCCCGTCGACGGAAACCGTGATTTGCGAAAGCCGCGGGTGCTCGCGCTGCGTGACGAACCGTCCGCTGCCGTCGACGATCATCCACTCGCGGTCCGCCACGGCTTGCGCATCCGTGCCGGCGACGAGCCCGCGCACGGCGACGCCGGCACGGGAAAGCGCGATCCCGCGGCAGCTCTTGACGGGGTAGACGTTGAGGGCGGAGACGACGGTTGTGCTCATGGGCAACACCCGCGCGGCCGCGAGCGCAGCGACTCAGCGCAATCCGGTCGTGTACTCGGACGCGGCCTTCATCTGGGCGTCGGTCATCTTCTCGGCGATCGTCGCCATGATTCGGCCGTTGACGTCCTTGCCTTCGGCGTCCGAGCCGCGCGCGCCCGACTTGAACGCCTGCAGCTGAAGATAGGTGTAGTCCGCGTACTGGCCGGCGAGACGCGGAAAACGCTTGGGGATGCCGGCGCCGTCCGGCGAATGACACGCGGCGCACGCCGGCACGCCGGCCGCGGCGTCGCCGCCGCGATAGAGCTTCTGGCCCGCCTTGACGAGCGCCGGATCCTTTGCCGCCAGCCCCTTCGGCTTCTGCTGCGAGAAGTAGAGGCCCAGCGCCTTCATGTCTTCGGGTGTCAGCGCCGCTGCCATGCCCTGCATGACCGGGTTGGCCCGGATTCCTGCCTTGAAATGCGCAAGTTGCAGAGTGATATACTCCGCCGGCTGCCCCGCGAGATTCGGATTCACCGGGGTCGCGCTGTTGCCATCGGCGCCATGGCAGGCCGAGCAGACCTGGTTGACGATGGTCTGCGCCTTCCCGAGATCGGGCGTGGCCGGCTGGCCCTGCGCCAGCGCGACCGCCGCAGGCCACGCGCCCATGACGGCGAGCAGCAGCATGCGTTTCATCGTTGACTCCCTCGAATTCGGCGGACCTTTTGGCGGCGATTCCGATCTTTCGCCCTGCGCGCCCGACCAAATGGTGCACAAACATCTTATTGTAGCGGAATCGTTGTGCCCGGCCAAAGCGTCATCGCCGGACGGCCGCAAGGCGTCGGCATCTTGAAGCATCCGCTCCAGCAGGCGGAGTTCGCGCAGAGCGTCGCCGATGACTCGCAATTGCCGCCGCCCGGCCCGCCGGAGATCGCGTTTGCGGGCCGGTCGAACGCCGGCAAGTCGAGCGCGATCAACGCCCTCGCGAATCGCTCGCGGCTCGCGTTCACGAGCAAGACGCCGGGCCGCACGCAGCAGATCAATTTCTTCCGTCTGCGTTCGGGCGCGCTGCTTGCCGACTTGCCTGGATACGGTTATGCCGCGGTGCCGCTCGCGCTGAAGCGGCACTGGCAGGATTTCCTCGGCCGCTACGTGGCGACCCGGCAGGCGTTGATCGGGCTCGTGCTGATCGTCGATGCGCGGCACGGTCTCGCCGTTTCCGATCGCGACCTTCTCGCGGGATTCCTGCCGAGCGGCCGTCCCGTGCTCGTTCTTGCGAGCAAGATGGACAAGCTCTCGAGCTCGGCGCAAGTGCGGGCTCTGCAGGAAATCAGGCAATCGATCGTCGCCGCGTTTCCGCCGCACGCGGCGCAAGTCACGGTGATTGCGTTCTCGGTCCCGCATCGGCGCGGCATCGATGCCGCCGAAGCGGTCCTTGCCGAATGGCTCGGCCTCGATCGCGCGATGGCGGAACCGGGGAATCGCGCAGGACGGGCGCCCAAAGAAAAGGCCCCGCGATCAAGGGGAGTGCCGCGGGGCCCGAAACGCCCGTCGCAGGATTGATCGCTGCGAGGGCACCCGCTCAGGGAGGAAAGCGGGAGACGTTGCCGTCTGGAGGGATAGACCATGGATTGTTGCGCCGAGTTCCGAAAATTGTTCTGACGCAATAATCCTTTCGGTCCGGAGGGAGATTTCCGGAGCGGTGAAGTGCGCGCATTCTGCAAAGTCCTACATCGTCGATCCAAGGGTCCTACAATGCTGTAGAGGCTTTCGGTTCGAAAGGCAAAGAGAGCGGGGCCAGCTTGGTGGCGCGGCAACCGAACCGCTACGATGCGCGACTTGTGCAGATTCGATGAGCGGTGATCAGGCAGGAGCTGCGATCATGGGTTTTGACTTCAGCGGGCGTTATCCCGGAACGCGAATGCGGCGGATGCGGCGCGACGAGTTTTCGCGCCGGCTGATGCGGGAGCACCGGCTTCTCCCCGACGATCTCATCTATCCCGTGTTCGTCCTCGACGGCGCGAAACGCGAGGAGCCGGTTCCGTCGCTGCCCGGAATCTCGCGCAAGACCCTCGATCTCCTCTTTCGCGACGCGGAGCGCTGCATCGAACTCGGGGTCCCGGCGCTCGCGCTTTTTCCGGTGATCGCACCGGCGCAGAAGTCGCTCGATGCCGCCGAGGCGTGGCGCCCTGAAGGCCTGGTGCCGAGGGTTGTCCGGGCGCTGAAGGAGCGGTTCCCGGACTTGGGCGTCATCACCGATGTCGCGCTCGATCCGTACACGAGTCACGGGCAGGACGGGCTCATCGACGACGCCGGCTACGTGATGAACGACGAAACCGTCGCCGCCCTCACGCGGCAGGCGCTCTGCCACGCCGCGGCGGGCGTCGACATGGTTGCGCCGTCGGACATGATGGACGGCCGCATCGGCGCGATCCGCACGGCGCTCGACGGCAGCAGCTTTCAGCGGACACGGATTCTCGCCTACGCGGCGAAATATGCGTCGTCGTTCTACGGACCGTTCCGCAATGCGGTCGGGTCCTCGGGCAGCCTCGGCGGCGGCAACAAGTACACGTACCAGATGGATCCGGCCAACAGCGACGAGGCGCTCCGGGAAGTCCACCTCGACCTCGACGAAGGCGCCGACATGGTGATGATCAAGCCGGGGATGCCGTATCTCGACATCGTTCGCCGCGTTAAGGAGACGTTCGGCGCCCCGACCGCCGTCTATCAGGTGTCCGGCGAATACGCGATGCTCAAGGCCGCGTTCGCCAACGGCTGGCTCGACGAGCGGTCGTGCGTGCTGGAAGCGCTGATCGCGATGAAGCGCGCCGGTGCGGACGCGATCCTCACGTATTTCGCGCTCGTCGCCGCCGAATGGCTGGCCGAAGCGCGACGCTGATTGAGGGCTTCAGACCGCCGCGAGCAGCAGCGCCAGCGCCTTCGCATCAAGCCGCGGCTCGTCGTCGCGGCGCGGCCGGTTGCGGCGCTGCTGCGGTGTGACGACGACGATGCGCACGGCGGCGCGCGGCGTTTCGACGAGGAGCTGCGCACCCGTCCCGGCTTCGCGTGGCGGCAGCGCGGCATACGGGACCGCGGCGTTCGTCAGTGCGATTTCGACGGCCTTGGCGTCGTCGGCGACGAGCTCCAGCCGGATGTCGCTGTGCGCAGTCGCCCAACCTGCGGCGACGCCGCCGACAAGGAGCGGTTCCCACGCCGCGAGGCGCTTCATCCACGCGAGCGCCTCGGTCCGCTGCAGCCGCAGCGTTGCGGCATGTGCGTCGCCGCCGAACAGCGCGTGATGCGCCGAAAGCGCCTCCTCGATTTCTGCATCCGACGGAAACGTTGCCGAGGCGGCCAGCATCAGTTGCCGGGCTGCCTTGCGCTTGGCGAGCGACCAGTCGGTGAGCCCGTGCTCGGCGATGAGACGGGCGGCCGTTTGCGCGATCCGGGCGCGATCCTCGCGGGCGCGCGTCTCGCCGCTCCGACCGCGTTCGCGATCGCGAAGGTCGCTACGCGCACGACGCGTCATCAGAAGATCTGGTCGCGGATGTCCTTGGCCGGCGCACCGGACGCCGACGGGGAGAGGCTGTCGTCGCGTCCGCGCGGCGGGAACTCCGAGTAGAAGTATTCGGTCAGCGAGCTCGAGTCGTCCCGCAGCCCGGAGTCGGCCTGGACGCGGACCGCGATGACGCCGTCGGGCATCGCCAGCTCGGCTGGCGGCGTCCCTTTCAACGTTTTCGCCATGTATGAAATCCAGATCGGGAGCGCGGCCTGGGCGCCGGTTTCGCCGTTCCCGAGCGTTTTCGGCTGGTCGAAGCCGATCCACGAGACGCCGACCATCGCGGCGTTGTAGCCGCAGAACCAGGCATCGACGAACTCGTTGGTCGTGCCGGTCTTGCCGGCGAGATCGCTGCGATTGAGGCTCAATGCGCGCGTCGCGGTGCCGACGCGGACGACGTCCTTCAGGAGCGAGGTCATGATCCACGCGTTGCGCGGATCGACGGCCCTTTCCGCGTCTTCACCGGCGACGGCCGGGCCCGCCTCGGAGAGCACATTGCCCCTGGCATCGACGATTTTCGCGATGAGGTACGGTGTGACGCGGTACCCGCCGTTGGCGAACACGGCGTAAGCACCCACCATCTGCAGCGGCGTCACCGATCCCGCACCCAGCCCCATCGTCAGATAGGGTGGATGGAGCTTGGGATCGAAGCCGAAGCGGGCGATGTAGTCCTGCGCGTACTGCGGGCCGATCGCCTGGAGCACGCGCACCGTCACGAGGTTCTTCGATTTCGCAAGCGCCATGCGCACCCGCATCGGACCGTCGTACTTGCCGTCGTAGTTCTTCGGCTCCCAGTCCTCGCCGCCGGCTTGCGCGGCCGGGACGAAGAATGGCGCATCGTTGACGACGGTGGCCGGGGTGAATCCCTTTTCCAGTGCTGCCGAGTAGATGAACGGCTTGAACGCCGACCCGGGCTGCCGCTGGGCCTGCGTGACGTGATTGAACTTGTTGCGCTCGAAGTCGAAGCCGCCCACGAGCGACAGCAGCGCGCCATCCCGGGGCCGGATCGAAACGAACGCGGACTCGACCTGCGGCATCTGGACGATCCCCCAGTGTCCCTTCTCCTCGCGCATGACCCGGATCACCGCCCCGCGCCGGATCCGGGTCGGCGCCGCTGCCTTGTCGCCGAGGGAGCGTGCGGCGAAGCGGAGCCCGTCGCCCGTCACGCTCACGGTCTCGCCGTCGGCCAGCACCGCCTTGACCTCGGCGGCCGTCGCCTCGAGGACGACGGCAGGCACCACACCGTCACTTTCTGTCGCATCCTGGAATACCTTTTCGAAGACCGCGTCCCGCTCCGCCGCATCGTCCGGCAGGCTCACGTAGGCTTCGGGACCGCGGTATCCGTGGCGCCGATCGTAGTCGAGGACGCCGCGGCGCATAGCCGCATACGCAGCCTCCTGATCGGCCTTTCGTATCGTCGTGTAGACGGTGAGGCCCTTGGTGTAGGCGTCCTCGCCGTACGCCTCGAACACGACCTGTCGCGCCATCTCGGCGACGTATTCGGCATGGGTCGGGATGACCTCGCGCAACCCTTGCCGAACGACCAGTGGCGCGGATTGTGCTTGCTGATACTGGTCGTCACTGAGGAACCGGAGCTCATGCATTCGGCGCAGGACATAGAGCTGGCGGGTCTTCGCCCGGCGGGGGTTGCTGACGGGGTTAAACGCCGACGGGGCCTTGGGCAGGCCGGCCAGCATGGCGGCTTCGGCCGGCGTCACATCCTTGAGCGGCTTGCCGAAATAGATCTGTGCGGCGGCTGCGAACCCGTAGGCGCGCTGGCCCAGGAAGATCTGGTTGATGTAGAGCTGAAGGATTTCATCCTTGCTGAGACTGGCTTCGATCTTCCAGGCGAGCAGGACCTCGCGCAACTTGCGGGTGACGGTCTTTTCCCGTGTGAGGAAGAAGTTCCGGGCCACCTGCATCGTGATCGTGCCTGCCCCCTGCTGGCTGCCGCCGGCGACGTTGGAGGCCGCCGCACGGAGCACGCTGATGTAGTCGACACCCCCGTGCGAATAGAAGCGCTCGTCTTCGGCCGCCAAAATGGCCTTTTTCATGACATCCGGCACCTCGGCCATCGTCACGACCGCCCGGCGCTCCTCGCCGAATTCACCCAGAAGGTCCCCTTCGACCGAAACGATCCGGAGCGGGATCTTGGGCTGGTAGTCGGTCAGGCTTTCGAGCGAGGGCAACGTCGGATAAAGGAGGGCCAGCACGAAGGCTCCCAGCAGGGCGGCAACGGCCGCCAAGCCAAGCAGGACGGACCCGACATAGAGAAGCCACCGTTTTAGCATGGAGGAATAAAACTTGCTGGACGGCAGGGGTGGAACCCCCAATTATAGGCGGGCTTACAACAACACAATGCCCGGTTGGCAAACAATTTGACAAGATTCATAGTTGCTGCCAACCTTTAATGTAAATTATCAGCATTGCGCCACAGGGACGGCCATGATCGCTGAAAAGCTTGGTTCGGCGCTGGACCTCTTCACTACAAAGTCACCCGCGCTGATTGGCGTTGACATCAGCTCGACCTCGATCAAGCTGGTCGAGCTCGCCGACGCGGGCAAGGGTGTCGTCCGCCTCGAGCGATACGTCGTCGAGTCGCTCCCCAAGGACGTCGTCACCGACGGCAACATCGCGAACCTGGACCAGGTCAGCGATGGGCTGAAACGCGCCTGGAAGCGCCTTGGCAGCCGCAATCGCAACGTCGCCCTCGCCTTGCCTGCGGCAATGGTCATCACCAAGAAGATCATCGTCCCGTCCGGCCAGAAGGAGGAAGACCTCGAACTGACGGTCGAGGCCGAAGCCAACCAGTACATCCCGTTCGCGCTGGACGAAGTCAATCTCGATTTCCAGATCCTGGGGCCGGCGCCCAACAACCCCGACGAAGTCGAGATTCTGATCGCAGCCTCGCGCAAGGAAAAGGTCGAGGATCGGGTCGCCATCGCCGAAGCCGCCGGCCTGAAGCCGCGCGTCATGGACGTTGAGAGCTATGCAACCCAGGAAGCGTTCCGCCTGATTGCCCCCTCCCTCCCGGCGTCCGGCCGCGACCAGAACATCGCGCTCGTCGACATCGGCGCGCATGTGACGCACTTCTATGTGCTGCGCAACGACCAGTTTCTGTTCTCCCGCGACCAGGCCTTCGGGGGCAATCAGCTGACCTACGACATTCAGCGGGCGTTCAACCTCTCGCCAGAGGAAGCCGAATCGGCGAAGAAGAATCAGGGACTCCCCGAGAACTACGACGCCGACGTATTGCAGCCGTTCATGGAAACGCTGGCACTGGAGGTCACCCGGGCATTGCAGTTTTTCTTCACGTCGACATCGTACAACCAGGTCGACCAGATCGTGCTTGCCGGTGGTGGCGCGCTGCTGCCGGGGCTCGACGAGCTGGTCGCCAAGCGGGCGGGCGTCGCCACCGTCGTCGCCAACCCGTTCGCGACGATGGCCACGTCCGACAACATCCGCCCGCGGCAGCTTGCGCAGGAAGCGCCGCTGCTGCTGATCGCGTGCGGGCTCGCCATGCGGAGCTTCGAATGATCCGCATCAACCTGCTACCTCACCGCGAGCAGAAGCGGCAGGCGCGCCAGCGCCAGTTCATCTCGGTGGCGATCGGCATGACGGTCCTGGCGCTGGCGGTCGTCGGGCTGGTGCACGTGATCTTCCTTGGGCAGATCGAGAACCAGCAAAGCCGCAACAAGCTGCTCAAGGACGAAATCGCCAAGCTGGACGAGCAGATCAAGGAGATCGACAAGCTCCGCGAACAGACGCAGGCGTTGCTCTCGCGCAAGCAGGTCGTGGAGACCTTGCAGACCAATCGGACCGAGGCCGTGCACCTGCTGGACCAGATGGTGCGGCAACTTCCGGACGGCGTCTACCTGCGCTCGCTGAAGCAAACCGGAACGAGGGTCACGGTAATCGGGTATGCCCAATCGAACGCGCGCGTGTCCACGTTGATGCGCAATATCGAATCCTCGCCGTGGCTCACCCAGCCGGAGCTGGTTGAGATCAAGGCGGTTCCGGCGCCGGGCGCGAAGGACAAGGACGCGCGCATCAACGAGTTCACGCTCGCTTTCCAGCTGAAGCGTGCGGCGCCGCCACCCGACTCAAAAACGGCGCCGGGCATGGCGTCGCCGCCTCCCAAGGCAGCACAAGCAGCGAAAGGAGCCGACGCATGACGCTCGACGACATCCGCCGGCTCAACATTCGCGACGTCGGCAACTGGCCGCTTTACGCCAAGGTCGGCCTGCTCGCGATCCTGGTGCTGGCGATTCTCGCCGCCGGTGCCGCGCTCGACTGGAGGGACCAATACGACGTGCTCGAGCGCGCCAAGGACGACGAGGCGAAGTTGAGGGAGCAGTACGCCTCGAAGAAGGCCAAGGCCGTCAACTACGATCTCTACGTGCAACAGTTGAAGGAGATCGAGCAGTCGTTCGGTGCGCTGCTGAAGCAGCTGCCGAACAAGGCCGAGATGGATGCGCTGCTCACCGACATCAACCAGGCCGGGCTCGGTCGCGGGCTCCAGTTCGAGCTGTTCAAGCCGGCGGCGCAGGAGCGGATCGCCGACTTCTATGCCGAGCTGCCGATCAACGTGAGGATCACCGGCGGCTACCACGACATGGGCGCGTTTGCGAGCGACGTCGCGCAGCTCCCGCGGATCGTCACGCTGAACGACGTTGCCGTTGTCAACGACAAGGGCGTGTTGACGATGGACGCGGTGGCCAAGACGTTCCGCTATCTGGACGAGGAAGAGATCGCGAAGCAGCGCAAGGCGGCGAAGGACGCCAAGGACAAGGCGAAGAGATGAAGCACCGGTTGATACTGATCGCGGGCGTGGTGCTCGCTCTCGCCGGGTGCAGCGGCGAGAGCCACCAGGATCTGCGTGCCTGGATGGCGGACCAGGGCAAGAGCGCCAAGGGCAAGCTCGATCCGCTGCCGCAGATGAAACCGTACGAGCCGTTTGCATACAACGCGTTCGACCTCCCGGATCCGTTCAAGCCGCGCAAGATCGAGCCGACCAAGGGTGCGAGCAAGCTCGCCCCCGACCTCACCCGGCGCAAGGAGCCGCTCGAGGCGTATCCGCTGGAGTCCCTCAACATGGTCGGGACGCTGGAAAAGGGCAAGACCGTCTACGCGCTCGTGCGTACGCCGGACAGGGACCTCTATCAGGTGCGCCGGGGGAATTACGTCGGCCAGAACTACGGCGTTGTGATCGGGGTCAGCGACAGCGAAATCCGCTTGAAGGAACTGGTACAGGATGGCGCCGGCGACTGGACCGAGCGGTCCAGCACGCTGCAGCTCGTGCAGGCCGGCGATACCAAGACACAGGGGGTAAGAAGATGAGCGCGTTCGTCTGCGTTGGCTTCATGGCACGCCCGGGGCCGATCGCCCGCGGCGCGCTCGCGTGGCTCACAGCCGCGCTCTTAACCGCCGTGACCAGCGCGGCCTACGCCCAGGCGGGGAACGCCATCGAATCGCTGGCCGTCTCGAAAGGTACGTCGGGCAACACGATCGTCAAATTCGTGCTGAAGTCGCCGCCGGCGAATCCGCCTGCAGGCTTCGCGATCGCAAGTCCGCCGCGACTGGCGCTCGATTTCCTCGATACGAGCAACGGTCTCGGCACCACGCAGCGGGTCATCGACGACCCGGCGCTGCACAGCCTCAACGTGATCCAGGCGGGCAACCGCACACGGGTCGTGTTCAACCTCAACCGGCCCCAGACGTTCCAGACCAGTGTCGAAGGCAACACCGTGCTGGTGACGTTGTTCGACCAGAGCGATCAGCTCGACGCGAAGACGCAGATCGTCCAGCGTTTCGCCGAAGCGCGCCCGGGCGACACGACCCATGCGCTGCGTGACGTCGATTTCCGTCGCGGCACCAACGGCGAGGGTCGGATCGTCGTCGATCTTTCGGACAACGCGACCGGGATCGACATCCGGCAGCAGGGCAAGAACCTGATCGTCGACTTCATCAAGACGACGCTGCCGCGCAATCTCGAGCGCCGCCTCGACGTGCAGGACTTCGGCACGCCGATCGTCGCCGTCGACACGTTCAGCCAGGGCGGCAACACGCGCATGGTCATCGAGCCGAAGGGCCTGTGGGAGCATTCGGCGTACCAGACGGACAACCGGTTCATCCTCGAGGTGAAGCCGGTCCAGGAGGACCCGAACAAGCTGATCCAGGGCACCAAGCAGGGCTACAAGGGCGAAAAGCTGTCGCTCAACTTCCAGAACGTCGAAGTGCGCGCCGTGTTGCAGGTGATCGCCGATTTCACGGGCCTCAACATCATCACCAGCGATACCGTGACCGGCAGCCTGACGCTGCGGTTGAAGGACATCCCCTGGGACCAGGCGCTCGACATCATCATGCAGACCAAGGGCCTCGACATGCGCAAGAACGGCAACGTCGTTCTGATCGCGCCGCGCGAGGAGCTTGCGCTCAAGGAGAAGCAGCAGCTCGAAAATGCGATCCAGATCGGCCAGCTCGAGCCGGTGTTGCTGGAATCGTTCCAGTTGAACTACATGAAGGCCGAGGACTTCGAGAGGATCCTGTCGACCAACCGGCAGCAGAAGTTCGGCGCCGGCGCCGGCCAGACGGCCACGACCGGGGGTCAGGGCTCGATCCTGTCCGACCGCGGGGTCGCATTCGTCGATCCGCGCACCAACATCCTGTTCGTGCAGGACACGGCCTCGCGGCTTGAGGAAGTGCGCAAGATCGTCCGCCAGCTGGACACGCCGAACAGGCAGGTGGTGATCGAAGCGCGGATCGTCGTCGCCAGTGACAAGTTCAGCAAGCAGCTCGGCGTTCGCTTCGGCGCGCAGACGGGATTCACGTTCAACAACCAGAAATACGCCGTCGGCCAGGGCGGCAGCCTCGACACGCAGCCCGTGGTGCACCTGAACGGCACGCAGCTCGTCCGGGACACGCGTACGCAGACGCCGTTCGAACTCGCCTCCGGCATCGCGAGCGCCGGCTACTCCGATTCGCCGCAGCTGAACGTCAACCTGCCCGTCATCAACCCGGCCGGCCAGCTCGCGCTGACGCTCATCAACCTCGGCAGCGGAAATCTGATCAACCTCGAGCTCTCGGCGCTCGAGGCCGATACGCTCGGCAAGGTGATCTCGAGCCCGCGCGTCGTGACCGCCGACCATCAGAAGGCGAGGATCGAGCAGGGCACGGAAATTCCCTACGTGACGCCGGGCAGCGCCAACTCGCCGGCGACCGTCGCGTTCAAGAAGGCGGTGCTGGCACTCGACGTGACGCCGCAGATCACGCCCGACAATCGAGTCATCATGACGGTGGAAGTGAGGAAGGACAGCGTCGGCCAGTACGTACAGTTGGGCGGCGGCTTCGCGGTTCCGTCGATCGACACCCGCAACGTGCTCACGCAGATCCAGGTGAACAACGGCGACACCGCCGTCATCGGCGGCATCTTCGAGGAAACGATCACCAACACCGTCGAGAAGGTGCCGGTGCTCGGCGATATTCCGTTCCTGGGCTACTTGTTCAAGACGACCGGACGCACGAGCGACAAGCAGGAGCTGCTGATCTTCCTCACGCCGCGCGTCGTCAAGGAGACGATCAACACCGTCAAGTGACGAATCCATCCAAGAGCGGGCACGGACGTGCCCGCGATTGGAAACGGATTCGTCATCCCCGCGCCGGCGGGGATCCAGCGTCGTCCAGCAAAAACCCAAGGGACGCCAGGTTCGCGCGCGCGGAAACGGCGGAGTGTTGGTGCAGCGCGGTCCGTTGATTGCCGTCCGTGAGCTGCCGCCGCTGCCGCAGCGAATCCACTACAATGCCGCAATGCAGTTGCATCGCGGCAATTTGTTCCTCGTAGGGCTTCCCGGGTCGGGAAAATCGACTCTGGGCCGCGTGCTTGCGCGCCGGCTCGGCATGCCGTTCGTCGATGCCGATACGGAGCTCGAGCGCCGACTCGGCGTCTCGATTCCGACGATCTTCGAGATCGAAGGTGAGGCAGCCTTTCGCGATCGCGAGCAGGCATCGATCGCCGAACTCGTTATCCGCACCGGCATCGTTCTTGCAACCGGGGGCGGCGCAGTGATCCGACCGGCGAATCGCGAGCGGCTCAAGGCGAACGGGACGGTCGTCTACCTGCACGCCGAGCCCACGACGCTGCGCGAGCGCACGCGCAAGAGTCGCCATCGTCCGCTGCTCAACACCGCCGACCCGCTCGCGCGGCTCATCGAACTGTACGCGCAGCGCGATCCGCTCTATCGGGAAGTCGCCGATTTCGTGCTCGAGTCCGATCGCGACCACGTCACCCGTTTTGCGCTGAACCTCGCGGACCAGCAAAGCCGGGCGCGGCGGGCATAGGCCCGACATCGCGTGGGCGGGCCCCAAATGCGAACGCTCGAGGTCGCGCTCGGCGAGCGAAGCTACCCCATCTGGATCGGCGCACGTATCCTCGGCGACGCGGGAGCGCTCCTCTCGCCGCTCTTGCCCTCTCCCCGTGCAGTGATCGTCACCAATCCGGTCGTTGCGCGGTGGTGGGCCGCTCCGCTTCGCGCAAGTCTTGCGACCGCGAACATCGCCGCCGATACGATCGTCGTTCCCGATGGCGAGACGCACAAGACGTGGGCGACATTGCAAGACGTGCTGACACGTCTCCTCGAGCAGCGGGCCGAACGCGGCACGACGGTGATCGCGCTCGGCGGCGGAGTCGTCGGCGACCTGGCGGGATTTGCCGCTGCGATCTACCAGCGCGGAATGCCGTTCGTCCAGGTCCCAACCACGCTGCTCGCTCAAGTCGACTCGTCGGTCGGCGGCAAGACCGGGGTCAACCACGCGCTCGGCAAGAACATGATCGGTGCCTTCCATCAGCCGCGCGCCGTCTTGATCGATACCGACTGCCTCGCCACGCTCGCGGACCGCGAGCTCGCCGGTGGTCTTTCCGAAGTCGTCAAGTACGGCGCGATCCGCGATCGCGCTTTCTTTGGCTGGCTCGAAGCGAACATGGATCGACTGCTCGCCCGCGACGCCGAGGCGCTCACGTATGCAATTGGTGAAAGCTGCCGGATCAAAGCCGAAATCGTCGCCGCCGACGAACGCGAGGCAGGCGAACGCGCGCTTCTCAATTTCGGCCACACCTTCGGCCACGCGATCGAAGCCGGCGTGGGCTACGGCGAATGGCTGCACGGCGAGGCGGTCGCTGCCGGCATGGTGATGGCCGCCGAACTGTCGGCGCGCATCGGCCTGCTGCCGCACGCGGACGTCGAGCGGCTGCGGTCATTGCTCCAGCGCGCCGGCCTCCCCGTGGTGGGCGCACCGCTCGGCGCCGAGCGCTACCTCGCGCTGATGAGCCGCGACAAGAAGGTCACACGGGGAACGATTCGTTTCGTGCTGCTGCGCGCGCTGGGCGAAGCTTTCGTGACCGCCGACGTGCCGGACGCCGAGCTCGCCGCCGTTCTGCGCTGAGGCTGCCAGCGCACAAAAAGAACGGCGCCCGCGGGCGCCGTTCTTCCGAGCTTCTCGCAATCACGAGCAGTTGATCGTGACCGTTATCGTGTTCGCGGTGGGCGTGGTCGAGTCGGTGAATTGCACCGTCTCCGTCTGCGCGCCGGCTGGCACGCCCGTGAATTTGACCGTGGTAGCCCCGCTGACGAACGGGGTCGCGGTGCCCGTGGCACCGGACGCAGCCGTCACGGTGGCGGTGTATGGTGCTGTTCCTCCGGTGACCGTGAACGGGAACCCGGACGCCGAATTGCACTGCGCGGTGGTCGCTGCGATCGGTCCGGGGGGCGCCACTGCCAACGGCGTCGGCGTGCCCCCACCCGTGCTCGTGGCTGGCTTGTTGTGCAGCGTGGACGTCGTCTGCAGCCCGACGGCGTCGAGGATCGAAAAGACCAGCGGGTCGACGCACGTTCCGTTCGTGATCGCCTCGAAGAATCCGCCGGCCGTCGCAACCGTCGAATTGACGAGGGTCACGGCGTCGGGGAACGTCGAGGTGACACGGTAAGGCGGCGTGCCGCCGTAGATGAAGTAGTCGATACGGATGCCGGTCGAGCACGTTGTCGTTGCGCTCGTGATGGTCGCGTCGTCCGGCACGACCGAGAGGACCGCCGACCCGTTGATCGTCTGGACGATCGTGAACTGCCCGGTGACCTGATTGCCGGTGATCAATTCGGTCGCTCGGAGCAGCGCCGGCTGCGTGAATGCATTCACGCCGGCCTTGATGATCACCTGCGCGAGGCCGTTGGCGTCGGAGGTGACCGTCAGCGTCGAAACGAGCGGCGATCCGGGGTTGTTGGTCTGGATCGCGAAATCGCCGGACTGCACGTCGAACCGAACCTGGCGGTTGGGGATCCCGCCGCCGGCCGGCCCGGTGACGGTGACCGACGCCGTTGCAGTCTGCCCCGAGCACACGGCGTTGCTGCCGCAGGTCGAGGCGTTCGGCGTGATCGTCAGCCCGTTGAGGAGCGGCGCGGGCTGCACGGTCACCGCTGCCGTCGCGATCGTGCCCGCGGAGTCTTGCACGCTGACTGTCACACTCGTCGCCAGCCCGACGGAGGCGGGGATCAGGACGATCGTGTTCGACGACGCTCCCAGGCTGATCGGCAGAACCGCGGTGTCGCTCGAAAAGGCGCTATAGGGCGGGAAGCCGCCGGTGATGGTCAGCGTCGCCGGCGTACCCGCATAAGCGGTGAGCGCCGCGGGCAGGATGGCGAGCGCGGCCGGGGTTACCGGACCGGGCGCATACGGATTGTTCGGTGCGCCGCTGCCGCCACCGCACGCGGTCAGCCCGAGCATGCCGACAAGAGCAAAGATGCCGGCGATAGGTCTCAGCCAGGCGGCGAACAGGCGCTTTTCCGTCATGATCGAATCCCTGATGATGTTGTCCTAAAAGATGACAAGGGGCCGTGCGGTTTTGAATGCTGCAACAAGCATCTAGCCCACTTTGTTCAGATTAAAGCCTAAGAACCACCCGCGGCGCAAGTCTTTTGCCTCGGTCAAACCGACCGTCCAGCGGGAGTGTGGCGCGCAACGCTACTTTGTGGGCCGGAATGGCGCGGCGAGGTCTTGCCGCAACGCAGCATAGCGATTAATATTTATAGGTTTCGCCATATTTTCGCGAAAACCTGCCCGCACTCCTCTTTGTGCGGCCGGCCGTGGATTCAGCAAATCCGTGAGGTCGCCCGTGGACGAAGCTTTCGCTGACCAAAGTCATTTTCCCCCGGGGCGCCAGGGTCTCTACGATCCGGCGAACGAGCGCGATGCGTGCGGCCTGGGGTTCGTCGCCCACATTAAGGGCGGCAAGAGTCACGCGATCATCACGCAGGGTCTCGCGATCCTGAAAAACCTCACCCATCGCGGCGCGACCGGTGCGGATCCGTTGCAGGGCGATGGCGCCGGCATCCTGATCCAGCTTCCCGATGCATTTCTGCGCCGCGCCTGCGGACGCCAGGGCCTGACGCTGCCGGCGATCGGCCAATACGGCGTGGGCATGGTTTTCCTGCCCAAGGAACCGGCGTCGCGGATGGCTTGTGAACAGGAAATCGAGCGTGCGGTGACAAGCGAGGGTCAGATCCTCCTCGGCTGGCGCGACGTTCCCACCGACAACAGCGGGTTGTCGATGCGCACGAAGGAGGTCGAGCCGGTGATCCGCCAGGTCTTCATCGCGCGCGGGTCGAACGACATGGACCAGAACGCGCTCGAGCGCAAGCTCTACATCATCCGCAAGAAGTCCGGCCACGCAATCCAGGCGTTGCAGCTCCGCCACGGGAAGGAGTTCTACGTCCCGTCGATGTCGACGCGCACGCTCGTCTACAAGGGGATGCTGCTCGCGCACCAGGTGGGCGAATATTTCCTTGATCTCAAGAACGAGAGCATGGTGTCGGCGCTCGCAATGGTGCACCAGCGTTTCTCGACCAACACGTTTCCGACGTGGGACCTGGCCCATCCATTCCGCCTCGTCTGCCACAACGGCGAGATCAACACGCTGCGCGGCAACGTCAACTGGATCCGCGCGCGCCAGCAAGGAATCGCGAGCACGGTGCTGGGTCGCGACCTCGACAAGATCTGGCCGTTGATCTACGACGGCCAGTCGGACTCGGCGTCGTTCGACAATTGCCTCGAGCTGCTGGTCATGGGCGGCTATCCGCTCGCCCACGCGATGATGCTGATGATTCCCGAAGCGTGGGCCGGCAATCCGCTGATGGACGAGGACCGCCGCGCGTTCTACGAATACCACGCTGCGCTGATGGAACCGTGGGACGGTCCGGCGGCGATGGCCTTCACCGACGGCCGGCAGATCGGCGCAACGCTCGACCGCAACGGCCTGCGGCCGGCACGGTTCATCGTCACCGACGACGACTACGTGGTGATGGCCTCCGAGGTGGGCGTGCTCGACATCCCCGAGCGCAAGATCATCAAGAAGTGGCGACTGCAGCCGGGCAAGATGCTGCTCGTCGACACCGAACAGGGTCGCATCATCGACGACGCCGAACTCAAGCGGACGCTCGCAACGGCTAAGCCCTACCGGGCCTGGATCGAGCGCACGCGGATTGCACTCGACGACCTGCCTGAACCTGCACCGCCGCCGCATACCGAAGTGCCGCTGCTCGATCGCCAGCAGGCGTTCGGCTACACGCAGGAAGACCTCAAGGTCGTTCTCGGTCCGATGGCGCAGGCGGGCGAGGAAGCGGTCGGCTCGATGGGCAACGATGCGGCATTGCCGGTGCTGTCGAACCGGCCGAAGGTGCTCTACAGTTATTTCAAGCAGCTCTTCGCCCAGGTGACGAATCCGCCGATCGATCCGATCCGCGAAGAGCTCGTGATGTCGCTCGTCACGTTCATCGGACCGCGGCCGAATCTCCTTGCCGTCGACGTATCTGCGAACGCGACCGACCTGCCGATGCGTCTCGAAGCGCCGCAACCGATCCTCACCTGCGACGCAATGGAGAAGATCCGCCACATTTCGCTTTTCACCGGCAGCGCCTTCAAGGCCTACGAGCTCGACATCTGCTATCCCGCGGCGTGGGGCGCGAACGGCATGGAGGCGGCGCTCGCGTCGCTCGCCGCCGAGGCCGAGGACGCGGTGCATCTGGGCTACAACATCCTGATTGTCTCGGATCGCAGGGTGTCAGCCGAGCTGCTGCCGATCCCGGCGCTGCTCGCGACGGCGGCCGTGCATCAGCATCTCGTGCGCAAGGGGTTGCGCACGAGCACCGGCCTCGTCGTCGAGACCGGGTCGGCACGCGAGGTCCATCACTTCGCACTGCTCGCGGGGTACGGCGCCGAGGCGATCCATCCGTACCTCGCGCTGGAGACCCTTGCTGCGCAGCCCGAGCTCGGGGCGGGCGCGTCGCCGAAGGATGCCGCCTACAGGTACATCAAGGCGATTTCGAAGGGGCTCTACAAGGTGATGTCGAAGATGGGCATCTCCACGTACCAATCGTACTGCGGCGCGCAGATCTTCGAGGCGGTCGGCCTGCAGCGGGAGTTCGTCGAAAAATACTTCACCGGGACCGCGAGCAACGTCGAGGGCATCGGCCTGTTCGAGGTCGCCGAGGAAGCGGCGCGGCTGCATCGGGCGGCATTCGGCGATGCGCCGCTTCTGCGCAACGCGCTCGACGTCGGTGGCGAGTACTACTATCGCACGAGCGGCGAAGACCACATGTGGACGCCCGACTCGATCGCCAAGCTGCAGCACGCGACACGCGCGGGGAGTGCGCAGACGTACAAGGAATACGCAGCGTTGATCAACGACCAGACGAAGCGGATGCTGACGTTGCGCGGGCTCTTCGAATTCCGCCATGCGCGCGAGCCCGTGCCGCTCGAGGAAGTCGAACCCGCGGCCGAGATCGTCAAGCGCTTCGCGACGGGCGCGATGAGCCTGGGTTCGATCTCGACCGAAGCGCACACGACGCTCGCCGTGGCGATGAATCGGATCGGCGGCAAGTCGAATACCGGCGAAGGCGGCGAGGACGCGCATCGCTATCCGCCCGTGAAAGCGGGCGAGACGCTTTCCTCGCGCATCGAGGGCGTCGTCGCCGACGTCCCGCTCCGCGAGGGCGATTCGCTGCGCTCGAAGATCAAGCAGGTGGCTTCGGCGCGTTTCGGCGTGACGGCGGAGTATCTCGTCAATGCCGACCAGCTGCAGATCAAGATGGCGCAGGGGGCGAAGCCCGGCGAGGGCGGCCAGCTCCCCGGACACAAGGTCTCCCAGTACATCGCGAAGATCCGCTATTCGGTGCCGGGTGTCGGACTGATCTCACCTCCGCCTCATCACGACATCTACTCGATCGAGGATCTGGCGCAGCTGATCCACGACTTGAAGAACGCCAATCCGCAGGCGTCGATCTCGGTCAAGCTTGTTTCCGAGGTGGGGGTGGGTACGGTCGCCGCGGGTGTCGCCAAGGCCAAAGCCGATCACGTGACGATCGCGGGTCACGATGGCGGCACCGGGGCGTCGCCCGAGTCGTCGATCAAGCATGCGGGAACGCCGTGGGAGCTGGGCCTCGCCGAGACGCAGCAGACGCTGGTGCTGAACCGGCTGCGCGGCCGAATAGCGGTGCAGGTCGACGGCCAGATCAAGACCGGGCGCGACGTGGTCGTGGGTGCGATGCTGGGCGCCGACGAGTTCGGCTTCTCGACGGCGCCGCTCGTCGTCGAAGGCTGCATCATGATGCGCAAGTGCCATTTGAACACCTGCCCCGTCGGGATCGCGACGCAGGATCCGGAGCTCCGCCGCAAGTTCGTCGGGCAGCCCGAGCACGTCGTCAACTATTTCTTTTTCGTCGCCGAGGAAGCGCGCGAGTTGATGGCGAAGCTGGGGCTGCGCAAGTTCGACGAATTGATCGGCCGCTCGGACCTGCTCGACATGCGCAAGGGCATCGCGCACTGGAAAGCGAAGGGCCTCGACTTCTCGCGCGTGTTCTATCAGCCCGACATGCCGGTCGACGTCGCCCGCCATCACTGCGAAGCGCAGGACCACGGTCTCGCGAGCGCGCTCGACCACGCGCTGATCGCCGCCGCGGCGCCGGCGCTCGAAAAGAAGCAACCGGTGCGGCTCACCTACAAGATCCGCAACGCGCACCGTTCGGTCGGCGCGATGCTCTCGGGCACGGTGGCCCGCAAGCACGGCCACGCAGGATTGCCCGAGGACACGATTCACGTCGCGTTCGAAGGCATCGCCGGGCAGAGCTTCGGCGCATTCCTGGCGCGCGGCGTGACCTTCGAATTGCAGGGCGCGACCAACGATTACGTCGGCAAGGGCCTTTCCGGCGGCCGCATCGTCGTCTATCCGGACCCGGCCTGTCCGGCGAAGCCCGAGGACAACATCGTCATCGGCAACACGGTGATGTACGGCGCAATCGACGGCGAGGCCTATTTCCGCGGCGTTGCCGGCGAGCGCTTCTGCGTGCGCAATTCGGGCGCGAGCGCGGTCGTCGAAGGCACCGGCGATCACGGCTGCGAATACATGACCGGCGGCACCGTCGTCGTGCTGGGCGCTACCGGCCGGAACTTCGCCGCGGGCATGAGCGGCGGAATCGCGTATGTCTACGACGCCGACGGCACGTTCCGGTCGCGCTGCAATACGTCGATGGTCGCGCTTGAACCGTTGCAGGCCGAAGCCGCGCAAGCCGAAGCGGAAGCGACACTCGCGCATGAAGGAAGAGGCCGGATGCTGCACCGCGGCCGCCCGGATGAGGCACTGGCCCGCGAGCTGATCGAGCGCCACCTGCGCTTCACCGGCAGCACGCGCGCACTCGCGATCCTCGACGACTGGGAGGCCGCGCGCGGGCGCTTCGTGAAGGTGTTCCCGAACGAATACAGGCGCGCATTGACCGAGATGCACGCGCAGCAGGCGGCGAAACCGGCCGCGCCGGTGCGACAGAAAGAGGCCGCGTGATGGGGAAGGTCACCGGCTTCATGGAATTGCAGCGGATCCAGGAGGTGGCGCTCCCCATCCCCGAGCGCGTTCGCAACTTCCGCGAGTTCATCCGCACGCTCGCGGACGACGAAGCCTCGAAGCAGGGTGCCCGCTGCATGGATTGCGGGATTCCGTTCTGCCAGAGCGGCTGCCCGATCAACAACATCATTCCGGACTGGAACGATCTCGTTTATCGCGGGCAATGGCGCGCGGCGCTCGACACGCTGCACGCGACGAACAACTTCCCCGAATTCACCGGCCGTGTCTGCCCTGCGCCCTGCGAGGCGGCGTGCACGCTCAACATCAACGACGATGCGGTCGGCATCAAGTCGATCGAGCATTTCATCATCGACAAGGGCTGGGACGAGGGTTGGGTCGTGCCGCAGCCGCCGCTCGCGAAGACCGGCAAGCGGGTGGCCGTCGTGGGTTCGGGTCCGGCGGGGCTCGCCTGCGCACAGCAGCTCGCGCGTGCGGGGCACGATGTCGTGCTGTTCGAGAAGGCCGATCGCATCGGCGGACTTCTGCGCTACGGCATTCCTGATTTCAAGATGGAAAAACATCTGATCGACCGCCGGATGGCGCAGATGTCGATCGAAGGCGTCGAATTCCGGCCGGGGGTCGAGGTCGGCAGGGACGTCCACGCGCGCGAGCTTCTCTCCGAATACGATGCTGTCGTGCTGGCGGGTGGCGCGGAAGCGCCGCGCGATCTGCCCGTACCGGGGCGTGACCTCGCCGGCGTCCACTTCGCGATGGAATTCCTGCCGCAGCAAAACAAGGTCGTCGCCGGCGACGCCGTCGGCAACCGGATCCTCGCAACCGGAAAGTACGTCGTGGTGATCGGCGGCGGCGACACCGGATCGGACTGCGTCGGCACGTCGAATCGGCAGAACGCCAAGTCGGTCACGCAGTTCGAGTTGCTTCCGCAGCCGCCGGAGCACGAGAACAAGGCGCTGACCTGGCCGTACTGGCCCGTCAAGCTGCGGACGTCGTCGTCGCAGGAGGAAGGCTGCGAGCGCGACTGGGCGATTGCAACCAAGCGCTTCGAAGGCAGCAACGGCAAGGTCGAGCGGCTCGTCGCAGCGCGCGTCGAGTGGCAGAAGGGCGCCGACGGCCAGATGCGAATGGTCGAGATGCCGGGCACCGAGTTCGAGATCGACGCGGACCTCGTGTTGCTCGCAATGGGATTCCTGGGCCCGGTCGGCACGGGGATGCTCGAGCAGTTCGGCGTCGCGCGCGACGGCCGCAGCAACGTTGCGGCGAATACCGACGACTATCGCGCGTCGCTCGCCAAGGTGTTTGCTGCGGGCGACATGCGGCGCGGCCAGTCGCTCGTCGTGTGGGCGATTCGCGAGGGGCGACAGTGTGCGCGGGCCGTCGACGAGTTCCTCATGGGCGCCTCGCAGCTGCCGCGCTGATCACGCTTCGCGATGTCGGCTCTGGTCACGCTCGATCTCACGGATTGGCGCCCGACGCTCCCGCCATCAGCGCAACACGCCGCCGCGCAAGCGCTTGAGGATGGCAGCGTGCTCGTGTTGCCGCACGTGAATTTCGCGCTGTCGGCGGATGAATTGCGTTTCCTGTCGGCGGACTGGTCGAACGGGCGGTCGAAGAACATCAGTCTCGAAGGCGCCGCGCTGAAAGGCGCCCTCGGCAGCGCGACGGATCTTGCTGCGCTCGCCGCAATGATCGCGCGCTTCGCTGCGGATGCGGCCGATCTCGTCACTGCGCTCTTTCCGCGTTACGCGCCGTACGTCAAGCGGGCGCGCACGAGCTATCGGCCCCAGCCCGCCATCGGGCGCGATGTGTCGTGGCGAAAGGACGATTCGCGCCTGCATGTCGACGCATTCCCGTCACGGCCGAACCGTGGCGAGCGCATCCTGCGGGTGTTCTCGAACATCAGCCGGACCGAAGACCGCGTCTGGCGAGTGGGCGAGCCGTTCGAGGCGATGGCGAAGACGTTTCTGCCGCACCTGAAGCGCCCGTGGCCGGGTGCGGCGCTGTTCCTCGCTTCGGTGCGGGCGACCAAAGGCATGCGCTCGGAGTACGACTACCTGATGCTGGGCTTGCACGACCGCGCCAAGGCGGATCTCGCCTACCAGCGCGACTGCGTTCAGGAGATCGCGCATTTCGCGCCGGGGACGACCTGGCTCTGTTTCTCCGATCAGGTGATGCACGCTGCAGTTTCCGGCCAGTACATGCTCGAGCAGACGATCCATCTGCCGGTGTCGTCGCTGTATGATGCGAAGCGCTCGCCGCTGGCGACGCTCGAGCGGCTGACCGGCAGGACGCTCGCGCCGGCGTCCTGATTTGCCCCGCCGCCAACGCAGCGCATTGACGGAGCGCGGGCACCTTATTTCGTCCATGCCGACCTTCGACAACGATACGTTCCTGCGCGCGTTGAAGCGCGAATCGACGCCGCGCACGCCGGTGTGGCTGATGCGCCAGGCGGGCCGCTATCTTCCGGAATACAATGCGACGCGCGCGAAGGCCGGGAGCTTTCTCGCGCTCGCCAAGACGCCCTCGCTCGCAACCGAGGTCACGCTGCAACCGCTCGAGCGTTTTGCGCTCGATGCGGCCATTCTCTTCTCCGACATTCTGACCGTGCCCGATGCGATGGGCCTCGGCCTCCATTTCGCCGAGGGTGAGGGCCCGCGATTCACGCACACGGCTGCTGACGAAGCGACGATCGGCAAGCTCGCCGTCCCGGACATGGCGAAACTCGCTTACGTGTTCGATGCCGTTCGCGAGATCAAGCGCGCGTTGAAGCGCAGCGTCCCGCTGATCGGCTTTGCCGGCAGCCCGTTCACGCTCGCCTGCTACATGATCGAGGGCCGGGGCAGCGCCGACTTCGGCGCGGTGCGGCGAATGGCGTATGCCCGACCCGATCTGCTCGCCCGCCTGGTCGCCATCAATGCGAAGGCCGTCGCAGCGTATTTGAACGAGCAGATTGCCGCCGGCGCTGATGCGGTGATGATCTTCGACACCTGGGGCGGATTGCTGTCGACTGCGGCGTACCGGACGTTCTCGCTGGCGTCGATGCGGCAGGTGCTGGGCGCACTCGCGCACGCAGCGGACGGCAGCGCCGTGCCGACGATCGTCTTCACCAAGGGGGGCGGTCAATGGCTGGACGACATCGCCGCTTGCGGTGCGGCGGCAGTCGGACTCGACTGGACCGTTGATATGGCCCTTGCCCGCGCGCGCTTCGGCGCGCGGATCGCCCTGCAGGGAAATCTCGACCCACTGGTGTTGCTCACCGATCCGGACACGATCGGGCGTGAAGTGGCGCGCGTTCTGCGCGCCGCGGGGCCCGCACCGGGACACGTCTTCAACCTGGGGCACGGTATCCTGCCGACGACGCCGCCGGAGCACGTCGACGCGCTGGTCGAAGCCGTCCATCGCGAGTCGCGCGCGATGCGTGCTGCCGCCTGATCCGGGCAGTTCCAACGAGAGAAAACCGGCGCAAACTCGCGCTGCGCCGGGGCTCGGACGCAAGCCGGCAATAGCGCGAACGCGAGTTATCAAGCGTACTTATACACATGCGCCGGGCGATATTCGCACCCTCGGCACGGGCTGTCGAGTGCAGGGCGAAGACATCGCAGTTCATTGAAATAGAAAAACAAAAAAAAGGCGATCACCCCAGCGTCGGCAACGTACGTTTGCGCCGCTGTTTCGCCGCAGGGATGCTAGCGATCACTTACCCACAAATTTATCCACAGATGAAGTGGGCCGGATTTTGCGTTTCATATAAACCAATGACTTGCCCCTCATTGCTGCTGCGAGAGGTTAGGATTTCGAACACTACAAATTGTCGGCAGATGCTTGAACGTAGCGTGCCGTCATGACGATCGCACGCGTTGCGCTTCCCGTCGCGGCCGATTCGGCGTTCGACTACTGGGTGCCCGCGGGGCTTGCGATCGAGCGTGGCTCCCTCGTACGTGTGCGACTCGGTCGCCGCTCGCTCATCGGAGTTGTCGTCGATAGCGTCGAGACCACCAGCGTTTCGCCGGAGAAGCTTCAGCCCCTTGTCGCGATCGTCGGCGAAATGCCGGCGCTACCGGCGGATCTGCTCGATCTCGCCCGCTTTGTCTCCGACTATTACCAGGAGCCACTGGGACGCGTCCTCGCCCAGATGCTCCCGCCATTCGGCGCCGGGCCGACCGCTTTGGCGGGTCCGCGCGCCGCCCCGGTCGCGCAGCGGCTGACGTCTGAGGGTCGGAGCGCGCTGCCACACGCACTCGCCCGCGCGCCGCGGGCGCGCGCGCTGTACGAGCAGTGGTGCAGCGCGCCGGGCGCACTGCTCGCGGCCGACGACATCGCGCTGCTGCCGGCGCATCAGAAGCGCATGCTGCGGCGCTGGGCCGACGCGGGCTGGATCGAGGACGCGGCGCAACCGCGGCAGCCTTCACCCGTTTCTCCTGCCGGCGGCAGGATGCTCAACGAGGATCAGCGAAGAGCGGTTGCCGCGATCGAGGCGGCGCGTGACGGCTTCGCGCCCTTCCTGCTCGAAGGCGTCACCGGGAGCGGCAAGACGGACGTCTACCTTGCGGCGGCGGCCGCTTGCATGGCCCGCGGTCGCCAGGCGCTGCTACTCGTTCCGGAAATCAACCTGACGCCGCAGTTTGCGCGGCGGATCGCCGAAACGCTGCCCGGCCGTCGCACCGTGACACTGCACAGTCGTCTCGCTGCGGGGACGCGGCGGCGATGCTGGCGCGAAGCGGCGGACGGCGCGGCCGACCTCGTGCTCGGTACCCGGCTCGCCGTATTTGCGCCGATGCCGCGGCTCGGCCTCGTCGTCGTCGACGAAGAGCACGATGCCTCGTTCAAGCAACAGGAAGGCGTCCACTACCACGGCCGCGACGTCGCGGTCTGGCGCGCGCGGCAGCGCGGCGTGCCGATCGTGCTCGGCAGCGCGACGCCGTCGCTGGAAACGCTCGTCAATGTCGAGCGCGGACATTACCGCAAGCTCTCGCTGCCGCGACGCGCGGTGGCGCCGGCGCGTCTGCCGGAGCTCGAATTCTTTGGGAGCGGCGATGGGGCGGCGACCGACGGCATCGGCGGCAAGCTCATCGCGGCGATCGCAACGCGGATCGAGCGCGGCGAGCAATCGCTCGTCTTCATCAACCGGCGCGGCTTCGCGCCGTCGCTCCTGTGCTCGTCGTGCGGCTGGCAGGCCGGATGCACGCGCTGCTCGGCGCGTCTCGTCGTTCATCGCGATGCGGGAGTGCTGCGATGCCACCATTGCGGTCATGCCGAGCGCCTTCCGCGCGCCTGCCCCGAATGCGGCAACGTCGACCTTCAGCCGCTCGGTCGGGGGACGCAGCGGCTCGAGCGCGCGCTCACGGAGCGCTTTCCCGCAGCCCGCATCGCGCGGATCGACCGTGACAGCACGCGCCGCGTCGGCGCTTTCGCCGCGATGCGCGATCAGGTCGAAGCCGGCGAGATCGACATCCTCGTGGGGACTCAGATGCTGGCCAAGGGCCACGATTTTCCAAGGCTCACACTCGTCGGCGTGCTCGGGGCGGACAATGCGCTCTACAGCGCCGATTTCCGCGCGACGGAGCGGCTTGCGGCATTGCTGTTCCAGGTCGCCGGCCGCGCCGGCCGGGCTGCGCTCCCCGGCGAAGTGATGGTCGAAACCGATTTTCCGACCCATCCGCTGTTTCGCGCCCTCGCCGCGCACGATTACCGCGCGTTCGCCCGGGACCTGCAGGCGGAGCGCCGCGTAGCCTGCTTGCCCCCATATGCGCATCTCGCGCTGCTCGCTGCCGAAGCGCCGAAGCGCGACGCAGTCGATGCGTTTCTTGCGGCGGTACACGCGACGGGGCGGGATATCGTCGGGGACGGGCGCAGGGCGGTGGAAGTCTTTCCGCCGGTGCCCGCCACGCTCGCGCGTCGCGCCGGCATGGAGCGCGGGCACGTGCTGGCGCAGAGCGCCGACCGCACGGCGCTGCAGCGATTCCTGCCGCGTTGGCGAAACGCGATCGCGGCGCTGCCCGGGCGACGCGTGCGGTGGTCGCTCGACGTCGATCCGCTGGGGTTTGCCTAGCCGAGCGAGGGACGACGCGGATGTTGACGCGCATGCGGCCGTGGCACTGCGGAAGTCAGCCGGGAGTGCGCACGAAGCCGTCTATAATGCAATGCTGCGTTGCCGCTCGCGCGGCGATGCAATGTCTCCGCGAATTCGGACGGCGTGCGTCGCGCCGCGCGATTCGCGGTTTTCATGTTGCTTGTCCACGGTAAATGTGCCGGTGAACGATTTGCAAACCCGACTCGGCGTCTGGCTGGCGCACGGCCTCGCGGCGGTTGCGCCGGGGCATGCGGACACGCCGATCATCGTCGAGCGGCCGAAGCAGGCGGCGCACGGCGACTACGCGTCGAACGTCGCGCTCCAGCATTCGAAGGCGTTCGCGCGCAAGCCGCGCGATTTTGCGCAGGCGCTGGTCGCGGCGCTGCCGCCCTGCGATCTCGTGGCCAGAGTCGACATCGCGGGTGCGGGGTTCATCAACATCTTCCTGACGCCTGCGGCGCGGCAGGCGGTGGTGACGCGGATCCTCGCACTGCGCGATGAGTACGGCCGCAGCTCTGCGCGGCGGGGCGAGCGGGTGATGGTCGAGTTCGTCTCCGCCAACCCGACCGGTCCGCTGCATGTCGGCCACGGCCGGCAGGCGGCATTGGGCGATGCGATCGCGACTCTGCTCGAATGGCAGGGCGCCGCCGTCACGCGGGAATTCTATTACAACGACGCCGGCGCGCAGATCCAGAACCTCGCGATTTCGGTGCGTGCGCGCGCGCAGGAAATTCTGGGCGAGCACGCGACGTTTCCGGAGGATGGTTACCGCGGCGAATACATCCGCGAGCTCGCGCAACGCTACCTGGACGAAGTCGGCCACGACTTGGGCGACATCGAGTCGATCCGCCGCTTCGCCGTGGCCGAGCTGCGCAAGGAGCAGGACCGCGACCTCACGGCCTTCGGCGTCCGCTTCGACAACCATTATCTCGAAAGCTCGCTCTACACCGACGGTCGCGTCGCCGCGACGGTGGCCCGTCTGCTCGCTTCGGGCAAGACGTACGACCACGAAGGCGCGGTGTGGCTGAAGACGACCGACTACGGCGACGACAAGGACCGGGTGATGAAGAAATCCGACGGCGGCTTCACGTATTTCGTGCCCGACGTCGCCTACCACGTGACCAAATGGGAACGCGGATTCGCGAAAGCGATCAACGTCCAGGGCTCGGATCACCACAGCACAGTCACGCGCGTTCGCGCAGGCTTGCAGGCGACCGGCCTCGGCATCCCGCCGGGCTATCCCGACTACGTCCTGCACAAGATGGTGACGGTGATGAAGGGCGGCGAGGAAGTGAAGATCAGCAAGCGCGCCGGCAGTTACGTGACGCTGCGTGACTTGATCGACGAGGTCGGACGCGATGCGGTCCGCTTTTTTCTCGTGTCGCGCAAGGCGGACAGCGAATTCACGTTCGACATCGATCTCGCGCGCTCGCAGTCGGAGGAGAACCCCGTGTACTACGTCCAGTACGCGCACGCGCGCGTTGCCTCGGTGATGAGGCAGGCGGGAATCCCGCTCGAAGGCGCGGCAGCAGCGCTCGCCGACACCGACCTTGCGCCGCTGACGAGCCCCTACGAGGAAGCCCTGCTGCGGCGGCTCGCCGATTTTCCGGCGGAGCTTGCGGCCGCGGCGCGCGAGCTCGCGCCGCACGCCGTGACGTTCTACCTCAAGGAATTGGCCGGCGAATTCCACAGTTACTATAATGCGGAACGTTTCCTCACCGCCGACGCAGGATTGCAGCGGGCCCGCCTCGCGCTCGCCGCTGCGACCGGCCAGGTGGTGAGAAATGGTCTTGCCGTGCTGGGGCTCCGTGCACCGGAGCAGATGTGACGCTCGCACCGACGTCGGCTTCCCGTCCATGACTTCCCGCAACGTCCGCCATCCGCCCCGCGCTGCGTCCCCGCGCCAAACCCGCAAGTCCGGCGCCGGCGGCACGTTGCTCGGGCTTTTCATCGGTATTGCGCTGGGAATCTCGCTCGCTGCGGCGGTGGCGTTCTACCTCATGAAATCGGGCAATCCGTATCAGGCGCTGTCGACAGCCAGGGAGCTGCCGCGCGAGCCGGCGCGCGAACCGGCGAAATCGGGCAAGACAGAGCCGGGTACCACGGAAAAGCCACGTTTCGACTTCTACAAGATCCTGCCGGGCATCGAAGAGCCAAAGGTGCAGGGAAACGTGGCGCGGCCGCAACCGGACAGGGCCACCGTCGAGCGCGCGGCATCTCCCGAAAAATCGGAGAAACCATCCGACAGGAACGTCGCAAGGGCCGACGAACGCAGCCCTCCGGATTCCGCGGCGCGGGCGCCCAAGCCCTCCGATCGATTCTGGTTGCAAGCCGGGTCGTTCGCGGCCGAATCCGACGCGGAAAACCTTCGGGCGCGCCTTGCGCTCGCCGGATGGGAGGCGGCGGTGCAGGCGGCGACGCTGCCGGACAAAGGCGTCCGCTATCGCGTGCGCCTCGGGCCCTACGACAACACCGATGAGCTGAACCGCATCAAGGGCGAGCTCGGCAAGCGCGGCTTCGACGTGGCAGTGATCAAGTACTGAACGAATTCGGAGGCGGCGTGGAGGGAACTCCGCGCGCCGTTGCCGGACCAACCTCAACGGCTCGCCGCGGCTGGCGTTTCGCCGTTCAACAGGGGAGATGGAATGATGCGCTGGATGTCAAACGTGGTCCGCCGGCTGCCCGTGGCGGCGCTCGCCCTCTTCGTTCCCTTGTCGCTCGTTGCGACGGCAGGGGCGCAAGGGCCGCAGGAAGGGCGGGAGTACACGCGGATCCGCAATCCGGTGCCGGTCGAGACCGGCAACAAAATCGAGGTAATCGAGTTCTTCTCGTATGGCTGCCCGCATTGCGGCGAGTTCGAGCCGATCCTCGACGCGTGGCTGAAGACGGTGCCTCCTGACGTGCAATTCCGGCGGGTGCCGGTGATGTTCCAGGATCGCTGGGCTCCGCTCGCGAAGATCTATTACACGCTCGATGCGCTGGGCGAGGAAGCGCGGCTCTCGCCCGAGGTCTTCGTCGCGATTCACGGCAAGGGGCTGCCGCTGTGGCAGGAGAAGGCGTTTTTCGACTGGGCTGCGAGCAAGGGCCTCGATCGCAAGAAGGTCGAGGACATGTACAACTCGTTCGCGATCGCCGGCAAGATGAACCGGGCGCGGCAGCAGGCGGAGCTCTACCGCGTGCAGTCGGTGCCGCTTGTCGTGATCGACGGCAAATTCATCACCGCATCGGACAAGGTGGGCACGCACGGAATGATGCCTCCGGTCATGGATGCGCTGATCGCGAAAGCGCGCGCCGAACGGCCGAAGAATTGACGCCGCGCCGCCGGCGCCAGCGCGCACGACGCCGAACCTGAACGTCTTCATCACCGGCGCGAGCAGCGGCATCGGCGCCGCGCTCGCGCGCCACTATGCGGCGCATGGCGCGTTCGTCGGGCTCTTCGCGCGGCGGCAGTGCGAGCTCGACATGCTCGCGGCCGAGCTCGGTGCCGATCGTGCAGCGGTGTACGCGGGCGACGTGCGTGACGCCGCGGCGCTTGCGAGCGCGGCGGCGGCATTCATCGCCCGCTTCGGTCCGCCCGCGATCGTCATCGCCAATGCCGGAATTTCCCGCGGTACGCTCACCGGGCACACGGAGGACCTCGCGGTGTTTCGCGCGGTGTTCGACACCAACGTGCAGGGCATCGTCGCCACGTTCGATCCGTTTCTTGCTGCGATGCGTACCGCGCGGTCAGGCGCGCTGGTCGGCATCGCGAGCGTCGCGGGCTTCCGCGGCCTTCCCGGCGCAGGCGCGTATTCGGCGTCGAAGGCTGCGGCGATCACGTATCTCGAGAGCCTGCGGGTCGAGCTTCGGGGCACCGGCATTGCGGTCGTCACGATCTGTCCCGGATACGTCGCCACGCCGATGACCGAGAAGAATCCGTACTCCATGCCGTTCCGGATCGACGCGGACCGTGCAGCGCGCCTCATCGCGCGCGCAATCGCGCGCCGGCGACGCTTCTACGTGCTGCCGTGGCCGATGGCGGTCGTCGGGTGCGCGTTGCGCATGCTCCCGCGGCCACTCTATGACTTCGCGTTCGCGCGCGCGCCGCGCAAGCCGCGCGTCGGCGAGTAAGGCGATCCGGGAGACCGCGCCGACCTCACGCTCTCGAAACGAAAAAGGCCGCCATCCAGGCGGCCCCTCCGGGGACACGACACCGGCGTGCTACATCGGCATGCGCAAGCCGACGGTGACGGCCCAGTAATTGCCGTCGCCCTTCGCCGCGGTTCCCGATCCGGAAATGTAGCCGGTGATGCCGCCGAGGTCGGTGGCGGCGCCGAGGTTGAACAGCACGTAGTTGTTATCCGGCTTTGGCGCGGGGATGCCGTAATTGCCGCCGAGCGTCACCGACGAGGCGTCGATCGTGCGGTCCTTGTCGAGAGAATCGTATTCCCACGTCGCGCGCGCCCACGGGCGGATGCCGCTCCACGTGCCGGCGACCTGCCAGCCCAGGCTCCAAAGCAGCTGCTCGTTATTCTGCTGGCCGTAGGTGAGCGCGGTGCTGTCCGATCCCGTCTCCGAAAACTGGCGGACGATCGCTTTCGTGTACGTCAGGCGCGCGTAAGGACCATGCAGGATGTCCTGCAGATGGAACCAGAAGCCGCCGAGCAGTCGTCCGGTGTATTCGTAACCGCGCGTCTCCCCGCTCTCGTTTCGCACGGTCGCGCCGAGCGGAATGTTGCGGTTGACGTCGCTGTAGTCGAGGCTGCCCGCGCCGAGCGTCGCGCCGACGTACCACGGACCTTCGCCGTAACCCGCGTAGAACGTGCCTGTCGGCTGGCGCAGCGTATAGCCACCGCCGGCGCCGCCGAAGTCGCCCTTGTTCTCGGTGTAGCCGAACATGCCGCCGACCAGCAGCCGGTCGGACACCCTGCCGTCGAGGCCGACGACGACCGAGTTTTCGTGGCCGGTGCCGTTGCTCGGGCCGGCGTTCATGTCGATGCTGCCGTAGTCGTAGGCGACCCACGCGTCGAGCTTCTTCGTCGATTGCGGCGCGTTCAGGCTCGACCACATTCTCCCGTCGAGCGCGCGGAAATTCGCGTCCTCGACGCGGAACGGCGCTTCGCCCAACGCTGCCATCTGCTCCGGACCGGTGATCATCGAGGTGATCGCCTGCGCGATGATCGCGCCGGTCGCCGTCGTCGGGTGCACGCCGTCGGCGAAGACGTAGGTCTGCGCCGCGTTCGGCACGACGAGATTTGCGGGGGTGCATACGAGTGACGCCGTGGTGCCGCAAGCGGGCGTCGTCGCGTTGGTGAAGCCGTAGAGCGCAGGATTGGCCGTGACTTCGTTCAGGAGCTGATAGGCGTTAAAGCGGATCGTCGGGACACTGGTCGCATTGAGCGCGCCAAACAACGTGCTGTTGTACAGCTGCGAAATGGCGGTGAGCTGAGCTGCACCCGCCGCGCCCTGCGACAGGCCGAAGGGCGTCTTGCCAATATCTGGGACGTTCCACACGACGATGTAATTCGCGCCGCCCGCATGCAGCGTCGCGATGACTCCGGCGAACTGCGTCGCGGACAGCGCGACATTGGCCTGTAGCTGTGTCTGGTTGATCGTCCCGCCGGCGAGAGCGGTGAGCTGCGTGAAGATGTCGTTGGCGCCGCCGTCGATCGCGTAGACTGCGTTTGGATCGGCGGGCCCTTTGGCGAGAAACTGCGTGACCTGCGTCGCGATCGGAACAGCAGCGTTGGTCGGCGGCGTGGGCGGATATCCGGGTGTCTGCGTCACCTGCGCGCCTCCGTACGCATAGTCGGTGCCGCCCTGATTGGCCGGCGTGACGGCGAAGCCGAAAGTCTGTCCGAATGGCGTAACCCATATGGGCCCGGGGTTCGTCGTGAACAGACCCGTTCCGGGCGGCAATACAGGCTTGAACGATCCGGCGTCGATGAGACTATCGCCAAAGAAATATCCGTTCGTGAACTGCGCGGCAGCCGGTGCCGAAACGGCGAGGGCGATTGCGCCGGCGAGCAGAGTACGTTTGAAGTTCCGCATGACGGTGTCTCCTGGAAGAAGGGGCAGGCGAGAACAGCGAAGAATGGGGAAACGCGAAAAGCCGACGCTGATTCGATTCTAGTCCAAAAGCCGCCCCGAGGCCGCCGGAAGGAACGTCCGGCGGGTCAACGGCCACCCGAGACGGATCGTTTATGCAACACTGTTCGATGGAGGGGCCATGCGCAGGCGCCAGATCGCGCGGGGTTGCGGAGCGCTTCCTGCTGCCCGCGAGAACGATTCCGGTTTCGCTTTTGTCGCCGCGCTGATTGCGGTGATTGTGCTCGCCTGTGGCCCGCGTGCGGTTCGCGCCGACGACGATCTGCCGGGTCGCGTCGGACGCATTGCCGATTTGGCCGGCCAACTCTATCAATCGCCCGAGGACCGCGCCACCGAGTGGGTGCCGATCGGTCTCAATTACCCGGTCACCTCCGGCGACAATCTCTGGGTCTCCGGCGACGGCCGCGCCGAGGTCGATTACGGCGGCGGGCAGTTCCGGCTCGCGGGCGACACGAATCTGCACGTTTCGCGTCTCGACGACAACCAGATCGCGCTGTTCATCGCTCAGGGCCGCGCGATCTTTCGTGTTCGCGTGCTCGATCCGGGCGAGTCGGCGCGCATCGACGTCCCCAACACGCAAATCCAGCTGACGCGTCCGGGCGTGTATCGGATCGAAGTGACGCCGGATCGGCAGACGACGCGTGTCACGGTGCGCGAAGGCGAGGCGCAGGTCGCGTTCCCTGCGGGCGTGCAGCAGGCGCTGCCCGGGCAGACGGTGATCGTCAGCGGACCGGACGCATCGGTTGTCGACGTTCGCAACGGCGTGGGTCAGGACGGCTTCGACGTGTGGAGCGCGAGCCGCGATCGCCACTACGAACGCAATCGCGCGCAAGCGTATGTCTCGCGGCAGATGGTCGGCTATGCCGATCTCGACGACTACGGCACCTGGCAGACGACGCCCGACTACGGTCCCGTCTGGTACCCCACTGCGGTGGCCGATGACTGGGCGCCGTATCGCTTCGGGTACTGGACCACTGTGGGCGGCTGGGGCTACACGTGGGTCGACGCCGCGCCTTGGGGCTACGCGCCGTTCCATTACGGTCGGTGGGCCTTCGTCGGTGGCCGCTGGGGCTGGTGTCCCGGCGCGTATGTCCCACGCCCGGTCTGGGCGCCGGCGCTGGTCGGCTGGGTCGGCGGTGCCGGGTGGGCGGTCTCGGCAAACTTCGGTTCGCCGGTGTACGGATGGGTTCCGCTCGGATGGGGCGAGCCGTATCACCCGTGGTGGCACCGTTGTTCGTACAACTGCTGGACGCAATACAACCGGCCGTACGCGGTGAACGTTTCCGCGCGCCCCAGCGCGCCGCCTCCACGGTACCGGAACGTCGGCGTGCCGGGCGCCGTCACCGTCGTCAACGGAGCCACGCTGGCCGGGCGGATTCCGGTGGCGAACAACCTCGTCCGGGTACCGCCGCGCGACGTGTCCGCGGCGCCAGTGCTCGCCTCGGCGCCGCGTGTCGCGTCGGGTCCCCTGCATGTGCCGGTGGTCCGTGCAGGAACAGGCGGCACGCCGCAACCGGCTTCGACGTTCTATCCGGTCACGCGACCGGGCCAGGGCGCGGTCGGCGCGACGCTTCCGCCGCGGGTCGCGGTTCCGGCAGGAGAAGCGCGACCGGGAACGCGCCAGGGCGCCAGTGCTCCTGCGGGCAGCGCGAGCACGATTACGCGTGCTCCCCCCGCGCCGCGTTCCGCAGCGCCCGCGGCGGTCGCGAATCCTCCCCTCGGCGCACGCGCACCGGGCGGCGACACGGCAGCCAATCCTGCGGGCAGTCAGAATCTGTCGCGGCAGGCGCCGTCAGCGGCGGTGCCCACGCATGGCGGCCGAGCCGCGATCGTGCCCGAAGCCAGTATCAGCGCAACGCCGCCGTCGGCACGCGGCGAGGCGCGCTCCGCGCCGCGGACGTTGCCGCCGCAATCGTCGGGTGCTCCGGTGCCGCAGACGGCGTCACCGCAACAAGCTCCTTCGACCCTCGCCCCGGCAGCGCGGCCGGTGCCTCAGCGGCCGCCACCCGCGGAGCGCGGGATACCGCTGCCGCCGCAGGGATCGCGTGGCGCACCCGCTGCCGCCCCTGCGCCACCGGTTGCGGCGCCAGCCGCCGGGCAGGCCGTGGTGGTTCCTCACGGCAGCGGACAGCCTGCGCCGGCGCATCCGGCAGCCGCGCCGCAGGAAAGCGGAAAGCCCGCCCACGCGGCGCCGCCCAAGGAAAATCCGAACGCCGCGACGTCACCGCGGCAGTAAGCGTCCTGCCTGACTTGCAGCGCGCGCGGTGGTTTAGTTCGCGACCAGCGCGAGTCGCCTTCCGCCGTCGACCAGCTTGACGCGCTCGCCTTCGTGCACGGTCGGCTGGCTCGAGTAGGTGAAGGTGCGGTTCTGGCCGCTGTCCATCTTGATTCCGACCGACCAGTAACCGGTCTTCTTCTTGTTCTTTTCGACCTCGTTGCCGACGTAGGCACCCCCCGCAGCACCGGCGATCGTCGCAACGGTGTTGCCGCGCCCGCTGCCGATCTGATGGCCGAGGACGCCGCCCAGCACGCCACCCGCGACCATGCCGACACCCGAAGTCTTGCCCTGCTGCTCGACCCAACGGATCGATTGCACGACGCCGCAGTCGGCGCATTGGGCCGGTGCCGCAGCCGGTGCGGGCGCCCGCGGCGGAGCCTGCGTCTGCGCGAGCGCCAACGGCGCGAGAACGAATGCTGTTGCGCTGACGGTGATGGCTGCGAATCGCGAAACGAATCGATCCATGGCGGACCTCCTTGGGTGATGATATGTGCGTTTGACTATCACGAAGCCGGTGCGTGCCCTCATCGGCCGTCGGCGCGGATCCGCGCGTACGTCCCGGGCGCCGCCTCGATCACCCTGAGCTTTCCCTTGCCGGGAATGCGTGCCGGGACTTCGCGGCCGCGATGCGGCGCGAGCCATTTGGCCCAATCGCTCCACCACGAGCCTTCGTGCTGCTTCGCGTCGGCGAGCCAGGCATCGGGCGTCGCGGGCAGTTTGTCGTTCGTCCAGAAACCGTACTTGTTCGCGGCGGGAGGGTTGATCATGCCGGCGATGTGGCCCGAGCCCGACAGCACGAACCGCGATTTCCCCGAGAGGAGGCGTGGCCCCGCGTAGGTCGCCTTCCACGGCGCGATGTGATCCTCGATCGCGGAAGCGAAGTACGTCGGCACCGTCACCTTTGACACCTCGATCGGCACGCCGGAAAGCGTAATGCCGCCCGGTTCGCGCAGCAGGTTCTTCATGTACATGTTGCGCAGGTAGAAGCTGTGCATCGTCGCCGGCATCCTGGTGGCGTCCTGGTTCCAGTGCAGCAGGTCGAACGGAAACGGATCGCGTCCCATCAGGTAGTTGTTGATGACGAACGACCAGATGAGATCGTTGGAGCGCAGCATGTTGAACGTCGTCGCCATCTCGCTCCCCTCGAGATAGCCGCGCTCGCTCATCTTGCGTTCGAGGGAAGCGACCTGGTCCTCGTCGATGAACACCTCGAGCTCGCCCGAGCGCGTGAAATCGACGAGCGACGTCATGAACGATGCGCTGACGATCCGCTTGTCCTTCTTCGCCGCCATGTAGGCGAGCGCCGCCGCGAGCAGCGTGCCGCCCAGGCAGTAGCCGAGCGCGTTCACTTCGGACTCGCCTGTCGCCTTCTCGATCGCGTCGAGCGCGGCAAGCGGCCCCTCCAGCAGATAGTCTTCGAAATCCTTGTGCGCGAGCTTGGCGTCGGGGTTGACCCACGACATCACGAACACGGTCATCCCCTGGTCGACCGCCCACTTGATCATCGAGTTCTTTTCGCGCAGGTCGAGGATGTAGTACTTGTTGATCCACGGCGGCATGATGAGCAGCGGACGCTTCGCGACCTTTTTCGTCGTCGGCTCGTACTGGATCAGCTGCATCAGGTCGTTCTGGTAGACGACCTTGCCCGGCGTGGTCGCGATGTTGACGCCGAGCTCGAAGGCCTTGGTGTCGGTCATCGAGATCTTGAGCTGGCCGTTGCCGCGCTCGATGTCGTCCAGCAGGTTGTGCAGGCCCTTGACCAGGTTCTGCCCGCCGGTGGCGATCGTCTCGCGGAAGACCTCCGGGTTCGTGAGCGCGAAGTTCGACGGCGCCAGCGCGTCGATGTACTGGCGGGTGAAGAAGTCGACCTTCTTCTTCGTGCCCTCGTCTAGCCCTTCGACCGAGGCGACCGCATCGTGCAGCCAGCGCGCGGTGATCAGGTAGCCCTGCTTCACGTAGTCGAACAGGAAGTGCTCCTCCCAGTCCTCGTGGCGGAAGCGCTTGTCGCCCTTGTTCGGCGCCGCGACCGGCTCGGTCGACGCGCCCAGCATCTTCATCGTCGAGGCCTGCCACAGGTTCATGTAGTCCCACCAGAGGTTCATCTGCGTCTCGGCGAGCCGGTACGGATTCGCGAGCATCTTCGCCGCGAGCTCCATGAACGCCTTGCCGATGCCGAGCTCGTCGGCGACGAGCGACTTGCCGGCCTTGGTCTGGTGCGCGGCGAAGTCGCCGATCAGCTTCGCGCTCTTCTCGGCGGCGGAAGCGAGCGATTCGGCGAGCGCCACCGGGTCGTAGGAATGTGCCGGCACGGTTTCGGTCGGGGGAGCGGTCTTGGCGGTTGTGGACATGGTGGGCGCGCTTTCGTACGGGTTGTTCGGTTACGCGTGACGCGGCGTGGCGAAGCGGATCGTTCCATCGGCGGCGACACGGCGCGCGAGCCGGCGCGCGTGCCACAGGTGATTGAGATGGGCGATTGCTTCGCCCATCGCGAAAAAGCGCTGCTGCAGATCGAGCTCGCGGCGGAAGAGCACCGGGACGAGGTCGGTCGCGGTGAGCGGCGCTGCGGCGGCAGCGACGGCGGCGGCAAGCTCGTCGAGCCTCGCAGCGTGGTGCGCGGCGAGTTGCGCGACGCGCACCGCGATGCCTCGAAAGGGGAGCCCATGCGAAGGCAGCACCAGCGTATCGGGCGGCAGCGTCTCGAACGCGGCGATCGACGCGAGGAATCGCGCGAGCGGGTCGCCGTCCGGCTCGGACGCCCACACGCTCACGTTGGTGCTGATCTTCGGCAGCAGCATGTCGCCCGAGATCAGCACCCCTCGCTCCGCGGAGTACAGCGACGCGTGCTCCGGCGAATGGCCGTGGCCTTCGACCACTCGCCATGTCGTATCGCCGGCGTGACGCAGGTCGCCGTCGAGCAGTCGGTCGAACGATTCCGGCAGCTCGGGAACGCCGCGTCGATACGCGTTGCCGCGCGCGGCAAGCGCGCCAAGGTGCTCGGCGGCCATCCCGTGCCGGCGAAACATTTCGACGGTCGACGCGACGCCATGACCGGCGCGCTCGCCGAAGATCGCATGCGCAGTCAGGTATTCGGCATGCGTCATCGTTACGGGGGCGCCGAACCGGTTGGACAGCCACGCGGCGTTGCCGATGTGATCCGGGTGGCAATGCGTCGCGATGATCCGGGACAGCGGTTGCTCTCGGAGCGTTGTCGGGAAATGGCGCTCCCACAGCACGCGGGTCGCGTCGTTGCCGTAACCGCAATCGACGAGGGTCGCGCCATCGTCGCCGGGGAGCAGCCAGAGGTTGATGTGGTCGAGCGCGAAGGGCAGCGGCATTCGCAGCCAGAGAATCTGCGGCGCGACCGCGATCACTTCGCCCGGCGCCGGCGGCGCGGCGAACGGATAGTCGAGCACAGCCGGCATCGCCGCGGTCATGAGATACGCACGCAATGCAGTGCGGCGGTCGGTTTTGTGCAGTGCAACATCATCGGTGGATCCGGAGATGCCGTCAACCCGATATGGTATCGTGACTTGGTCGCCGCCGCTTTCGCATGACCCTCCGCCGCCGTTCCACGATGTCCGCGCTCAATCCACCCGCAGGTGCCCCGTCGATGCCCGCACGCAAGGCTGCCGAGCGGGGGCCGCCGACCTACTCGATCTCGGACCTGGCGCAGGAATTCGCGTTGACGACGCGGGCGATCCGTTTTTACGAAGACGAGGGCCTGCTCGCGCCGCTGCGCCGCGGCCAGACGCGAGTCTACGGCGAGCGTGAGCGCACGCGGATCAAGCTGATCCTCCGCGGCAAGCGGCTCGGGCTCGCGCTTTCCGAGATCCGCGAGCTCTTCGACATTTATGCCGCGACCGGCAACGAGCGGCCCCAGCTCGCCAAGTTCCTGCAGATGCTCGCCGACCGGCGCGCGATGCTCCTGCAACAGCGCGAAGATATCGACGCCGTGCTGGCCGAGATCGGCGTGCTCGAGCGCGACTGTCGGCGGCGCCTGAAGAGCGAGCGCGCGAGCAAACCGGCGCGCGACGGCTAGAAGATGGTCATACCGTGAGGTCCGGGCTGCCCGACCGGTGTTGACGTTAACGTAAACGTTAAGTAAAGTGCCGGCTCGCCGTTCCTGCAGGCATCCGCCGCCCCGACTGCGCCGCCATGTCGCACGCCGCCCCGCGTACCCCGCCTTTGGCGCATTGGACGCCGCTCGATCCCGAATTCGCGGAGCGCGTGCGCGCGAGCTTCGCGCGACAGGGCGCAATGCGCCTGATCGGCGCCGTACTCGCCGACGTGCGGCCGGGTTACTGCGCGATTGCGCTCGTTCCGCGACCGGAAATAGCGCAGCAGCACGGCTACGTCCACGCCGGGATCGTGGGGGCGATCGTCGATTCCGCCGGCGGCTACGCGGGCTTCACGCTGTTTCCGGCGAACGCGTCGGTGCTGACCGTCGAGTTCAAGCTGAACCTGCTCGCACCCGCCGCCGGCGAGCGCCTCGTGGCCGAGGGCTTCGTGGTCAAACCCGGCCGCACGCTTGCGATCACCCGCGGCGAGGTCCACGCCGAGCACGGGGGCAAGCGCACGCTGGTCGCGCTGATGCAGCAGACGCTGATGGTCATGCACGGCAAGGCCGACGGCTGACGGGCGCTTCGCGATTATCGGAGGAATGACGATGCAAGACTTCCCCGCGCTCGACTTTCATCACGGCGAGACGATCGACATGCTCCGCGCAAGCGTGCGGCAATTCTCGGCCGCCGAGATCGCGCCGCGTGCCGCAGACATCGATCGCAGCAACGCGTTCCCGGCGGACCTGTGGCGCAAGATGGGCGAGCTGGGCCTGCTCGGGATCACCGTCGAGGAAGAGTACGGCGGCACCGCGATGGGCTATCTCGCGCATATCGTGGCGATGGAGGAAATCAGCCGCGCCTCCGCGTCGGTCGGGCTCTCGTATGGCGCGCATTCGAACCTGTGCGTCAACCAGATCCGCCGGAACGGCAACGCAGCGCAGAAGCGGAAATATCTGCCGCGGCTCGTCTCGGGCGAGCAGGTCGGCGCGCTGGCGATGAGCGAGCCGGGCGCGGGCTCGGACGTCGTGTCGATGCGGCTGCGGGCGGACCGCAAGGACGGCGAGTTCGTCCTCAACGGCAGCAAGATGTGGATTACCAACGGGCCCGACGCCGATACGCTCGTCGTCTACGCGAAGACCGATCCGCAGGCGGGCCCGCGCGGCATCACCGCCTTCCTCATCGAAAAGGGGATGCCCGGGTTTGCGACGGCGCAGAAGCTCGACAAGCTCGGCATGCGCGGATCGAACACCTGCGAGCTCGTGTTCGAGAATTGCCGGGTGTCGGCGCAAAACGTCCTGGGCGAGGAGGGGAGCGGCGTCAACGTGCTGATGAGCGGGCTCGACTACGAGCGCGCGGTGCTCGCCGGCGGCCCGCTCGGCATCATGGCGGCCTGCATGGACGCCGTGCTGCCGTACGTGCACGAGCGCCAGCAGTTCGGGCAGCCGATCGGCGAGTTCCAGCTGATGCAGGGCAAGATCGCCGACATGTACACGACGATGAATGCCTGCCGGGCCTACGTGTACGCAGTTGGCCAGGCGCTCGATCACGGCGATATCGCTGGCCGCTCGGCGCGCAAGGATGCGGCCGGCGCGATCCTCTACGCTTCCGAGAAGGCAACGTGGATGGCGGGCGAGGCGATTCAGGCGCTCGGCGGCAACGGCTACATCAACGACTATGCGACGGGGCGCCTGTGGCGCGATGCCAAGCTCTACGAGATCGGCGCCGGCACGTCGGAAATCCGCCGGATGCTGATCGGGCGCGAATTGTTCAACGAGACGAAATGACTTCGACCGTCGTCCCCGCGGAGGCGGGGACCCAGTGGCTTTCGACGAACGACGCAGGATTCCCGCCTGCGCGGGAATGACGTGCAGTTGTTCGAAGCTCAGGAGATCATCATGACCAACGATCCTATCGTCATCGTCGGCGCAGCGCGAACGCCGATGGGCGGGTTTCAGGGCGATTTCGCCGCGCTCGCGGCAAGCGATCTTGGCGCTGTTGCGATTCGAGCGGCGGTGGAGCGTGCGGGTCAGAAGCCCGCCGACGTCGAGAAAGTGATCTTCGGGTGCGTGCTGCCGGCCGGGCAAGGCCAGGCGCCGGCGCGCCAGGCGGCGATCAAGGCGGGACTGCCGCTCGCTACCAGCTGCACGATGGTCAACAAGATGTGCGGTTCGGCGATGGAAGCGGCGATGCTCGCGCACGATGCGCTTGTCGCCGGCACGAGCGACGTGATCGTCGCCGGCGGGATGGAGAGCATGTCGAACGCGCCCTATCTGCTGCCGAAGGCGCGCGCCGGCTATCGGATGGGACATCAGGTGGTAGCCGATCACATGTTTCTCGACGGCCTCGAGGATGCGTACGACAAGGGCCGGCTCATGGGGACGTTCGCCGAGGAGTGCGCGGCAAAGTACGCATTTACCCGCGAGGCGCAGGACGCGTTCGCGCTGGCGTCGCTTTCGCGCGCGCTCGCCGCGAACAACGACGGGACGTTCGCCTGGGAAACGGCGCCGGTCACCGTCCCGAGCCGCAAGGGCGACATCCTGATCGACAAGGACGAGCAGCCGGCGAAGGCGTCGCCCGAAAAGATCCCGACGCTGCGACCTGCGTTCCGCAAGGACGGCACGGTGACCGCCGCCAACTCGAGTTCGATCTCCGACGGCGCGGCGGCGCTCGTGCTGATGCGCCGCTCGACCGCCGAAGCGCGCGGGCTGACGCCGCTCGCCGTGATCGTCGGTCACGCGACCCATGCGCAGGAGCCGGGGTGGTTCACGACGGCACCCGTCGGTGCGATCGAAAAGCTGTACAAGAAGACCGGCTGGACGACGAAGGACGTCGACCTGTTCGAGATCAACGAAGCGTTCGCCGTCGTCGCGATGGCGGCGATGAAGGACCACGCCATTGCGCACGAGGCCGTCAACGTCCACGGCGGCGCGTGCGCGCTCGGTCATCCGATCGGTGCGTCGGGCGCGCGGATCGTCGTCACCCTGCTTGGCGCACTTCGCAAGCACAACAAGCGGCGCGGCGTCGCGTCGCTGTGCATCGGCGGCGGCGAAGCGACCGCGATGGCGATCGAGCGGGTGTAGAGGCTGGCATGGTGCCGCTCGCCACCTGGCTCCTGTTCTGCGTCGCGTGCGTCGCGCTTGCGGCGACACCCGGGCCCAATCTGCTCTATCTCGTGTCGCGCGCGCTGGTGCAGGGGCGTGCGGCGGGTCTCGTTTCGCTCGCGGGCACCGAGTCCGGACTCGCGGTGCACGTGGTGGCGGCGGCGCTCGGACTCTCGGCGCTGCTCGCCACCGTCCCGGCAGCGTACTACGCGGTTCGCTGGGCCGGCGCCGCCTATCTCGGCTGGCTCGCCTGGCAGACCTGGCGCGCGCCCGCGGCAACGGCTTCCACCGCGCCGCGTCCCGCGCCGATGTGGCGACTGTATCGGGACGGCGTGGTGACCGGAATCCTCAATCCCAAGGTCGCGCTGTTCCAGCTCGCGCTGTTTCCGCAGTTCGTCGACCCCGCGCAGGGCAGTGTCCTTGCGCAGAGTCTGGTCCTCGGCGTGACCGAGCTTGTGATCGTGTTCGCGTTCGATGCCTCCTGCGTGCTCGCCGCTGCGGGCGTACGCAAGTGGCTCGATGCGCGACCCGGCTTTTCGCGCGGGTCGAAGCGCGTGCTCGCTGGCATCTTCGCGGCGCTCGCGCTGAAGCTCGTGCTGGACGAGCGGCGATGACGATTGCCGCGGCGCCGGCTGTCTATGCAAAGCTCGTGGCCGTCGCGCTGATCTGGGGCGGCTCGTTCATCGCGGCGCGCGTCGTGGCGGTCGAGATGGCGGCGCCGACCGCGGCGCTGTGGCGCTATCTGATCGCAACGACCGCGCTGCTGGGCATGTCATTTGCGCTGGAGCGCGGCCTCCCGCGGCTCGCGCGCGCGCAGATCATCGGTGTGTGTCTGCTCGGAGCGACGGGCGTCGTCCTCTACAACGTCCTTTTCATGTTCGGCATGCAGAGTGTAACGGCCTCGCGCGGATCGCTGATCATCGCGACGATACCGGTGGCGACGCTGCTGGGCGGCGCGATGTTCCTGCACGAACACCTGACGCTGCGGCGCGGTGTCGGCATTGTCCTGGCGCTTGTCGGTGTGGCAGTCGAGCTCGGCCACGGCAATCCGTTGGTGCTGTTCCAGGGCCACGCCGGAATCGGCGAAGCGGCGCTCTTCGGCTGTGTGCTCTCGTGGGCCGCCTACACGCTACTCGGAAAGGGCTTGCTGAAGGAGCTGTCGCCACTGGCGGCAACGACCTACGCGGCGATCGTCGGCACCGCGATGCTCGCGATGATCGGCGTTGCGACCGGCGATCTCGTGGTTCCCGCAGCGACGCTGCGCGGGTGGGTGGGCCTCGCGTTCCTCGGCCTTTTCGGCACCGCGCTCGCCTACATCTGGTTCTACGACGGCGTGCAGACGATCGGACCGGCCCGCTCGGCCGTGTTCGTGAACCTGGTGCCGATCGCGGCGATCGCGCTCGCCGTGCTGCTGCTGGGCGAACCGTTGGCACGATCGATGATCGTCGGCGGATCGCTCGTCGTCGCCGGTGTGTTCGTCATCAACTGGCCGGTCCGCGCCGAGGCGGCCCTGGCCGTGGCCGTGTCCGAGTGAGCCCATGATCCTCACCGACACGCAGGCGCATATCCGCGACGTCGTGCGCGCATTCGCGCAAGCGGAACTCGCCCCGAATGCCGCGCGCTGGGACCGCGAGCATCATTTCCCGCGGGAAGAGCTCGCCGCGCTTGGCAAATTGGGGGCGCTCGGCGTCGTCACGCCCGAGCACTGGGGCGGTGCCGGTCTGGATTACGTTTCGCTCGCGTTGGCGCTGGAGGAGATCGCCGCCGGTGACGGCGCCACGTCGACGATCGTCAGCGTCCAGAATTCGGTCGTCTGCGGACCGATCCAGGCGTTCGGCACCGACGCGCAGAAGGAAACGTACCTGAAGCCGCTCGCGCGCGGCGAAATGCTGGGCTGTTTCTGCCTGAGCGAACCGCAGGTCGGCTCCGACGCCGGCGCCATCGCGACGCGCGCGGAACGCCACGGCGACCACTACGTGCTGAACGGCGTCAAGCAATTCATCACGACCGGCAAAAACGCCGACGTCGCGGTCGTTTTCGCCGTGACCGACAGGGCAGCGGGCAAGAAAGGAATTTCCGGTTTCATCGTCGAGACGGCGACCCCCGGCTATCTCGTCGCGCGGATCGAGGAAAAGCTCGGCCAGCGCGCGTCCGACACGGCGCAGATCGTGTTCGAGAATTGCAAGGTGCCGACGGCGAACCTGCTGGGACGCGAAGGCGAAGGCTATCGGATCGCGCTCTCCAATCTGGAAGCGGGCCGCATCGGCATCGCCGCGCAAGCGGTCGGGATGGCGCGCGCTGCCTTCGACGCCGCGCTCGCCTATGCGCGGGAGCGGACGAGCTTCGGCAAGGCGCTGACCGAGCATCAGGCGGTCAATTTCAAGCTCGCCGACATGGCGACGCAGGTGGAAGTGGCGCGGCAGATGGTCTGGCACGCCGCGGCGTTGCGCGACGCCGGGGAGCCATGCCTGAAGGAGGCATCGATGGCGAAGCTCTTCGCCTCCGAAATGGCCGAGCGCGTGTGTTCGGACGCGATCCAGATCCACGGCGGCTACGGCTACCTCGGCGATTTTCCGGTTGAACGGATCTACCGCGACGTGCGCGTGTGCCAGATCTACGAAGGCACGAGCGAGATCCAGCGCCTGGTGATCGGCCGCGCGCTCGCCCGCTGAAACCCGGATCCGGAAGGAGCGCGATGGCTGCGCCGATCGACTTCTATTTCGACTTCTCGTCGCCGTACGGCTATCTCGCGTCGCAGAGGATCGAGGCGCTCGCCGCGAAGCACGGCCGCGCTGTCGATTGGCGCCCGATGCTGCTCGGCGTCGCCTTCAAGCGCGTCGGCACGGCGCCGCTCGTCGACTACCCGCTGAAGGGCGACTATTCGAAGCATGACATGGAGCGGAGCGCCCGTTTCCATGGCATCGCCGATTTTCGAATGCCCTCCCGTTTTCCGATCCCGACACAGGCGGCGGCGCGCGTGGTGGTGTGGCAGAAGATGCTTGACCCCGCGCGCGCGACGCGGGTCGCCAAGGCGTTGTTCCACGCTTACTGGGTCGACGACATCGATATTTCGGCGCCGGACACGGCCGTGGATGTCGCGGCGAAGGAAGGCGTCGACGCCGCCGCCGCGCGCACGGCGATCGACGATCCGGCGATCAAGGAGACGCTCAAGCGCGAAGTGGACGGGGCCATCGCGCGCGGCGTGTTCGGGTCACCGTTCGTCATCGTCGACGGCGAGCCGTTCTGGGGGCTCGATCGCTTCGAGCAGATCGACAGGTGGCTCATCACGGGCGGCTTTTGACACGATGTCCGAATTCACACTCTACTGTTTCGCGCAGTCGGGCAATTGCTACAAGCCGGCGCTAATGCTCGAGCTCGCGGACGCCGACTGGGCGCCTCGCTTCGTCGACTATTTCGGCGGCGAGACGCGCACGCCCGCCTATCGCGCGATCAACGTGATGGGCGAGGCGCCCGTGCTCGAACATCGCGGCGAACGGCTGTCGCAATCGGGCGTGATCCTCGATTATCTCGCGGAGAAGCTTGGCAAGTTCGGCCCCGCCGATGCTGCGGAACGGCGCGAGATCCTGCGCTGGCTTCTGTGGGACAACCACAAGCTCACCAGCTACACGGCGACCTACCGGTTCATGCGCGCGTTCACCAGAGATCCGAACCCGGCAGTCGTGGACATTTTCCGCAAGCGCGCGGAGACGGCGTGGGGCGTCCTCGATGCGCATCTCGCGGATCGCCGCTATGTCGTTGGCGACCGGCCCACCATTGCCGACCTTTCTCTTTGCGGGTACCTGTTCTGGCCGGAGGAAATCGGCGTCGACTGGAGCGCCTATCCCGGGATTCGCGGCTGGCTCGAACGGATACAATCCGAGCCGCGTTGGGTGCATCCGTACACGTTGATGCCGGGGCATCCGCTGCCGCCTCCCGCCTGACGCCCTCCATGCCCGTCATTGAATCGAAGCTAGATCCGCGCGACGCGACGTTCGCCAGGAACCGCGACGCGATGACGGCGCTCGTCGCCGACCTGAAGGCGAAAGTCGCCGAGATCGAGCAGGGCGGCGGCGAAGGCCCGCGCGCGAAGCACGTCGCGCGCGGGAAGGTCCTGCCGCGTGAGCGCATCCGGGCGCTCGTCGACGCCGGCTCCCCGTTCCTCGAATTCTCGCAGCTCGCGGCGTACGGGATGTACGACGACAACATCGCGGCGGCCGGAATCATCACGGGGATCGGACGCGTTTCCGGCCGCGAATGCGTGATCGTCTGCAACGACGCAACGGTCAAAGGCGGCACCTACTATCCGCTGACCGTGAAGAAGCACCTGCGCGCGCAGGACATCGCCCGCGAAAACAACCTGCCGTGCATCTACCTCGTCGATTCGGGCGGTGCCAACCTGCCGAACCAGACCGACGTCTTTCCCGATCGCGATCACTTCGGGCGGATCTTCTACAACCAGGCGACGATGTCGGCGCAGGGCATCCCGCAGATCGCGGTGGTCATGGGCTCGTGCACGGCCGGCGGCGCCTACGTCCCGGCGATGTCCGACGAGTCGATCATCGTCAAGGACCAGGGAACGATCTTTCTGGGCGGGCCGCCGCTGGTCAAGGCGGCCACCGGCGAAATGGTGTCGGCCGAAGAGCTGGGCGGCGCCGACGTGCACACCCGCGTCTCCGGCGTCGCCGATCATCTCGCCCTCAACGACCACCATGCGCTCGCGATCGCCCGGCGCATCGTCGGTCATCTCAATCGCCCGAAGCATCCCGCGCTGGAAGTAACGGAACCGGTCGCGCCGAAGTACGCCGCCGAGGAGATCTACGGCGTCATCAGCGCGGACATCAAGAAGCCCTACGACGTGCGCGAGGTGATTGCGCGCGTCGTTGACGGCAGCGAGCTCGACGAATTCAAGGCGCGTTACGGCACGACGCTCGTCACCGGCTTCGCGCGGATCTGGGGCTATCCGGTCGGGATCGTCGCCAACAACGGCATCCTCTTTTCCGAATCGGCGCTGAAGGGCGCGCACTTCATCGAGCTCTGCGCGCAGCGCGGTGTCCCGCTCATATTCCTGCAGAACGTCACCGGCTTCATGGTCGGGCAGAAATACGAGGCAGGGGGCATCGCCAGCGACGGCGCCAAGATGGTGACGGCGGTGTCGTGCGCGCAGGTGCCGAAGTTCACCGTGATCATCGGCGGCAGTTACGGCGCCGGCAACTACGGAATGTGCGGCCGCGCGTTTTCTCCCCGCTTCCTGTGGATGTGGCCCAACGCCCGCATCTCCGTCATGGGCGGCGAGCAGGCGGCGATCGTGCTGGCCACGGTCCGCCGCGATGCCATCGAGGCGAAGGGTGGCGCGTGGAGTGCGGACGACGAGGAAGCGTTCCGCGCGCCGATCCGGGCTCAGTACGAGCGCGAGGGCCATCCCTACTTTGCCAGCGCGCGGGTGTGGGACGATGGGGTGATCGATCCCGTCGACACCCGCCGCGTTCTCGCGCTTGCGATATCGGCGTCGCTCAACCGGGCGATCGAGCCGACGAAGTTTGGCGTGTTTCGAATGTGAGGGGCTTCATGGCCAAGGCAGGAACGAAAGCGGCGAGCGGGAAACGCGGAACCGGCGGCAAGCCGAAGAGATCGGTTGGCGCGGCCCCGTCCTATGCAACGCTCGATGTCGAGATCCGCAATGCGATTGCGCTCGTGGCGCTCGCCCGGCCGGACGTCCACAATGCCTTCGACGAGACGTTGATCGCCGAGTTGACCCGAGCGCTCGTAGCGCTTGACGCCGACTCTGCGGTGCGCGCCGTCGTGCTCCACGGCCACGGCAGGAGCTTCTGCGCCGGCGCCGATCTCAACTGGATGAAAAAAACGGCGAGCTACGGCCATGCCGAGAACCTCGCCGACGCCAACGCGCTCGCTGCGATGCTGCGGACGCTCTACATGCTGGGCAAGCCGACGATTGCGCGCGTGCATGGCGCGGCGTACGGCGGCGGCGCCGGCCTCGTCGCGTGCTGCGACATCGCGTTCGCGACGCAGGACGCGACGTTCGCGTTTTCCGAGGCGAAGCTCGGGCTCATCCCGGCGACGATCGGGCCTTACGTCGTCGAAGCGATCGGCGCGCGGATGGCGCGACGCTACTTCGTCACCGGCGAGCGCTTCACCGCGGCGGAGGCCTACCGGATCGGCCTCGTCCACGACCTTGCCACGCTCGAGGCGATCGACGAGCGGATCAACGAGCTCCTGGGTGCGCTCATTGTCGCCGGCCCGCATGCGCAGGCGGAGGCGAAAGCGCTGATCCGCGCCATCGCGCACCGGCCGATCGGCGATGCCATCATCGCCGACACTGCGGCGCGGATCGCCAGAGTCCGCGCCTCGCCCGAAGCGAAGGAAGGCGTCGCCGCGTTTCTTGCGAAACGGCGAGCCGTCTGGGTTCCGGCCGCGCTGGACGAATGAACACGATTCCGGGCCTTGCGGCGTTCGACACCTGGCAGCTGGTCGCGCTCGCCGCGGCGGTGGGCTGGGCGAGCGGCATCCGCCTCTACGCGGTGCTGTTCATCCTTGGCGGGCTCGGCTATTTGCACTGGATCGAGCTGCCCGGCGGGCTCGCGCTGCTCGCGCACCCATGGGTGCTCGCCGCATCAGGCTTCATGTTTTTCGTCGAGTTTTTCGCCGACAAGATCCCGGGCGTCGATACGCTGTGGGACACCGTCCACACGTTCATTCGCATTCCGGCTGGGGCCGCCCTGGCGGCGAGCGTGTTCGGGGACTCGTCGGCGGCAGCCACACTCGCGGCAGCGATTCTGGGAGGCACGCTAGCCGCAGGCAGCCATTTCGCGAAAGCCGGCAGCCGCGCCGCGATCAATTTGTCGCCCGAGCCCTTCTCGAACTGGGCTGCATCGTTCGGTGAAGAGCTCGCCGTCGGCACGGTGCTGTGGCTCGCGTTCGCGTATCCGCTTGCCGCGCTCGTCGTGCTCGCCGCGCTCGTTGTTTTCATGATCTGGCTCATTCCCAGAGTGTGGCGCTTCATCGGCGCGCTCGTCGGCAGGGTGACCGGAGCGCGACGGGATGCCGGCAGCGTCGGTAAGCCGCACGCCGATGTTTGACAAGATCCTGATCGCGAACCGCGGCGAGATCGCCGTTCGCGTTGCGCGCACCGCAAGGCGGATGGGCATTCGCACGGTGGCTGTCTATTCCGATGCCGACGCTAGAGCGTTGCACGTCGCCGCGTGCGATGAAGCGTATCGGCTCGGCCCGCCACCGCCGCGCGAGAGCTATCTCGACGGCGAGGCGATCATCGCGATCGCGAAGAAATCGGGCGTGCAGGCGATCCATCCGGGGTATGGGTTCCTGTCCGAGAACGAGCTCTTCGCCGCCGCCTGCGCGCGCGCCGGGCTCGTGTTCATCGGGCCGCCGCCGGCGGCGATCGCGGCGATGGGCTCGAAATCGGCCGCCAAACGGATCATGGGCGCCGCCAAAGTGCCGCTCGTTCCCGGCTATCACGGCGACGATCAGAACGCCGGGCTGCTCGCGCGCGAGGCCGCGACGATCGGCTACCCGGTGCTGATCAAGGCGACCGCGGGCGGCGGCGGCAAAGGAATGAAGATCGCCGAGGGCGCGTCGGAATTCCCCGCGGCGCTCGCCTCGGCGCAACGCGAGGCGAAGGCGGCGTTCGGCGACGACCGCGTGCTGATCGAGAAATACCTGACCGCGCCGCGGCACATCGAGATTCAGGTGTTCGCCGACACGCACGGCAACGCCGTTTACCTCTTCGAGCGCGACTGCTCGGTGCAGCGCCGGCATCAGAAAGTGCTGGAGGAAGCGCCGGCGCCGGGGATGAAGCCGGCGCACCGGCGCGCAATGGGCGAGGCGGCCGTGGCTGCGGCCAAGGCAATCGGCTACGTCGGCGCCGGCACCGTCGAATTCATCGCCGCCGAGACGTTCGCGCGCGATGGGGCGTTCTACTTCATGGAGATGAACACGCGGCTGCAGGTCGAGCACCCGGTTACCGAGATGATCACGGGGGAGGACCTGGTCGAATGGCAGCTTCGCGTCGCTGCCGGGGAGCCGCTCCCGAAGCGCCAGAACGAGCTCGAAATTTGCGGCCACGCGATCGAGGCGCGCATCTACGCCGAGGATCCCGATCGCGGTTTCCTGCCGTCGATCGGCAAGCTCGTGCACTTGTCGGCGCCGGAAACCGACGCGACGGTGCGGGTCGATACCGGCGTTCGCGAAGGCGACGAGATTTCGCCGTGGTACGACCCGATGATCGCCAAGCTGATCGTTCACGGCGAAGACCGCGCCGCGGCGCTGCGGCGGCTCGCCGAGGCGCTCGGCGCATTCGAGATCGTCGGCGTCGCAACCAACGTCGCGCTGCTGCAGCGGATCGTCGCGCACCCGGCGTTCACGTCGGGCAGCGTCGATACGGGTCTCATCGCCCGGCACCACGCGGCGCTCTTCCCCAAGGCGACGCCGGCGACGGACGACGAGCTGCTCGCGGTGGCGCTGGCCGAGGTCCGCTCGCTCGTGGCGGCGCGCGCCGCGGCGGCGCGAACGACGGACGATCCGCATTCGCCCTGGCATGCGGTCGATCCCTGGTGGCCGGCAAGTGCATCCCATGCGATCGGCATCGTGTTCGGCGACGGCGATGCCCGCCGCGAGATCGCAGTACGCCGCGCGGGCAGCGATTGGCGGGTGACGTGGCCGACGCGTGAGACGACGGCGCGCGTCACCGCCGATGACTGCCGGCTCGCCATCACCGCGGCAGGCGCCGAGTTCCACGCCACCGTCGTGCCGCAGGGCGAGGAGCGTCATGTGTTCTGCCATGGCGTGCATCGGAAGCTCCTGCTGATCGATCCGCTTGCGCACGCCGGCGAAGACGAAGCGCACGGCGGCCACCTGATGGCGCCGATGTCGGGCACCGTCATCGCCGTGATGGTCAGGGCCGGCGACAAGGTGGATCGTGGCGCGCCGCTGCTGATCCTCGAAGCGATGAAAATGGAGCACACGATCGCCGCGCCCGCGGCGGGCGTCGTGCGGACCGTCAACTACCGCGCCGGCGACCGGGTCAAGGAAGGCGCCGACCTCGCCGACATTGACGATGCCTAGCGACGCCTGCAGCGAGCGGCCCCGGCCGAAGGCGAGGGGAGGCGAGCAATTGCCAGTCGGCGCAGGCGGCCGACGTTTCGGCGCGACGAATCGCACCGGTAGTGTGGAGGCCGCGGCGGGCCGCTCGAGTCGATGAGAATCCTCCTGCAGACGACGGGCCGCACGATTGCGGAATGGCGCGCCGGATTCGAGCGCGCGCTGCCGGAAGCGACCATTGCGACCTGGCCCGACGCACCGCTCTCCCCCGACTACGCGGTCGTCTGGAGGCCACCGCCCGAGCTGTTCGAGCGAGTGCGGCCGGTGAAGGCGATCTTCAATCTCGGTGCCGGCGTCGATGCGCTGCTTTCCGTCGCCACGCTGCCGGACGGCGTGCCGGTGGTCCGCCTCGAGGACGCGGGAATGGCCGAGCAGATGGCGGAATACGCAACCTTCGCGGTGCTGCGCGCCTACCGCGAGATGGATATCTACGCGGCGGACCAGGTCGAACGGCGCTGGCGGCCGCGGCCGCAGCGCGCGAAGAGCGAGTTCGGCGTCGGCATCATGGGACTCGGCGTGCTGGGCCGCGCGATCGCAGCGGCGCTTGCGCCCTTCAACTTTCCGCTCGCCGGCTGGAGTCGCGAGCGCAAGTCGGTGCCGGGAATCGCGACCTTCGTGGGGCCGGCGGAGCTGCCGCCGTTTCTCGCGCGATCCCGGGTGCTCATCTGCGCATTGCCATCGACGGGCACAACGCGCGGGCTCCTCGGGCGCGCGACGCTCGCGCTGCTGCCGCCGGGCGCGCACGTCGTCAACATCGCGCGCGGCGACATCGTCGTCGACGCCGACCTGATGGCCTTGCTCGACGAAGGGCATCTGGGCGGGGCGATGCTCGATGTCTTCCGCGAGGAGCCGCTGCCGCCGGAGCACGCGTTCTGGCATCATCCGCGAATCACGATCACGCCGCATGTCGCAGCGTTTACGGTGATCGCGGACTCGGTCGCGCAGGTCGCGGCGAAGATCCGAAGGATCGAGCGGGGAGAGGCCATCAGCGGCGTCGTCGATCGGGAGCGCGGTTACTGATGAACGGCCCCCAAGCTCACTTCGTTCGCCTCCCCCCGAGGGGGGTGCAGGCCTGCCTTGGGGCGGCCCGGCGGGAGGCCTGATGAACGGCCCCCAAGCTCACTTCGTTCGCCTCCCCCCGAGGGGGGTGCAGGCCTCCCTTGGGGCGGCCCGGCGGGAGGCCTGATGAACGGCCCCCAAGCTCACTTCGTTCGCCTCCCCCCAAGGGGGATGCAGGCCTCCCTTGGGGCGGCCCGGCTGGAGGCCTGATGGAACCGAAGCTCCCTCCGCGTGTGCGCCTGGTCGAGGTCGGTCCGCGCGACGGCCTGCAGAACGAGAAGGCGATGGTGTCGACCGAGGTCAAGGTCGCGCTGATCGACCATCTGACCGAAGCCGGCTTCCCGGCGATCGAGGCGACGGCGTTCGTGTCGCCGAAATGGGTGCCGCAAATGGGCGACGCGGCGGAGGTGATGGCGCGCATTCATCGCAAACCCGGCGTCCGGTATCCGGTGCTGACGCCGAACCTGCAGGGCTTCGAGGCGGCGCTGGCGGCGAAAGCCGACGAGGTTGCGGTGTTCGTCGCCGCGTCGGAAACGTTTTCGCGCAAGAACATCAATTGCTCGATTGGCGAAAGTCTCGCGCGGGTGCAGCCGGTCTTCGTCGCGGCGAAGGCGCATGGCATCCGGGTCCGCGGCTACATTTCGTGCGCGCTGGGCTGCCCGTACGAAGGTGACGTCGAGTCGCGCAAGGTGGCCGAGGTCGCCGCGGTGCTTTATCGTGAGGGCGCCTACGAGGTCTCGCTCGGCGACACGATCGGGGTCGGGACGGCGGGCCGGACCAAAGCGCTGATCGCGGCGGTCGCCGAGCACGTGCCGCTCGCCGCGCTCGCCGGGCATTTCCACGATACGTACGGCCAGGCGCTGACCAACGTCTACGCGGCGATGGAAATGGGCGTGGCGACGTTCGACGCGTCCGTCGCCGGGCTCGGCGGCTGTCCGTACGCGAAGGGTGCCACCGGCAACGTCGCGAGCGAGGACGTCGTCTATCTGCTCGACGGCCTCGGTATCGAGACGGGCATCGACATGACGAAACTGCGGATCGCAAGCCGCTACATTTCGGACGCGCTCTCGCGCCCGCCCGCCTCGCGCGTCGCCCGCGCGCTCGCCGCCAAACAACCGCTCCCGGCGCATGAAGGCTGAGCAGCCGCTCGAAGCTTCGGGCGTGCCGTCCCCGTGCACCAGCGTGTGCACGATGGACAAGGCGAGCGGGCTTTGCATCGGCTGCTTCCGGACGCTCGACGAGATCGCCACCTGGAGCGTGCTGGACGACGCCGGAAAACGCCGGGTGCTGGCCGCGCTTCCCGCCCGTCGCGCCGTCGCCAAACGGACCGCGTGACGGCGATGATCGCCGACTGGTACTTCGATTTCGTCTCGCCGTTCGCGTATCTGCAGAGCGAGCAGCTTGCCTCGCTCGCGCCCGCGATCACCGTGCGCTACACGCCGGTGCTGTTTGCCGGATTGCTCGGTGCAAACGGCCAGAAGGGGCCGGCCGAAATCCCGGCGAAGCGCGCGTTCACCTATCGCTTCTGCATCTGGCAGGCGAAAAGGCTCGGGATTCCGCTCAAATTTCCGCCCGAACATCCGTTCAATCCGCTGCCGCTCTTGCGCCTCGCGATCGCCTGCGACTGCACCGATGTCGCCGTACACAAGATCTTCCGTTTCGTCTGGCGCGACGGCCGCCTGCCGGATCTGCCCATCGAATGGGCGGAGCTCGAAAGCGGGGTCGGCGTGCCCGATGCCACGGCGCGCATCGCGTCGCCGGAGGTAAAGAGCGAGCTTCGCCGCAACACCGACCAGGCGATCGCACGCGGCGTCTTCGGCGTACCGACGCTCGCGATCGGCAGCGAGCTTTTCTGGGGCGCCGACGCCACCGCGATGGCTGCCGACTATGTCGCCGCGGGGTGCCGCTTTGCCGACCCCGAGTACGCGCGTGTCGCGAGCCTTCCGATCGGTGCTGCGCGCGAGGACGTCGCGTCAGGCACGGCGCCGCGGGAAAAACGCAAGACGCGGATCGCCGGGACAGCGACCTGACGCAGGAGACTCACGCGGTACCGCCCTCGACCTGCTTCAACAGAGGCTGACCGAGGTGATCGCGTTCACCCCACCGGCGGGACCCGCATCGCGCGCGCAGCATTGGTCTGCTTCAGCCGGAACGCAGCGAGCTTTTTCGCGACGGTGGGATCAGTCGCGGCAATCAACGCGACGGCGAATAGGCCGGCGTTGGCGGCGCCGGCTTCGCCGATCGCAAACGTGGCGACCGGAATGCCCTTCGGCATCTGGACGATCGAGTACAGCGAATCCTCGCCGCGCAGATATTTCGATGGCACCGGAACTCCCAGCACGGGGACCGTCGTCTTGGCGGCGATGATCCCCGCGAGGTGCGCGGCGCCACCTGCGCCGGCGATGATGCAGCGCAGTCCGCGCGGGAGAGCGTCCTCGGCATACTCGAAGGTGTCGTCGGGCATCCGGTGCGCGGACATCACGCGAGCCTCGTAGACGATGCCGAATGCGTCGAGCTGCGCGGCGGTATGGCGCATGATGTCCCAATCGCTGTCGCTGCCCATCACCACGCCGACTAAAGGCGCGCTCTTGCGTTGTGCCATCGGGAGGTCCTCCGCGGGATCGTACGCGCGCGCCTGGTTCGGAGCAGCGCCCGCTACTGGTGCCGGTTTTTCGGGCGATTTTAGCACTCGGACCGGCCGGCCCACGAACGTGCATGCCTAAGTGCCGTCTCCACGGGCGTCCTGCCCGAAACGACGCGCCACGCTCGTGGTCTCACGACGGACTTTGACGATCGCCCGCTGAACGGGTTGCCGCGGTGTGCTCGCGTCGTCGACAATGCTCGCTGGGAACCCCGTGATGACCGTCGCCTACCGACTTCTCGCGCTCGCCGCCGCCGGCTTCGCAGCCGTCGCCATCGCCGCGCCCGAGCCTTCGGACACCGATTTTCTGGCCGCGAAAGCGGCGTTCGAGCGCGGCGACCGCGGCAAGCTCGATATCCTCGCCCCGAAGCTCGCGGGCCATGTCCTCGAATCCTACGTGGAGTACTGGCAACTCAGGGCAAAGCTCGACACCGCTAGCGACGACGAAGTACGGGCGTACCTCGCGCGCTGGCCGGGCTCGCCGCAGGGCGACCGGTTGCGCGTCGAATGGCTGAAATCGCTGGGCAAACGCGCGCAGTGGGAGACTTTCGGCGCCGAGTATCCGCCGCCAGCGGGCGAGGATCTCGAGCTCGCGTGTCTCGGCATCCAGTATCGCCGGCAGCAGGAAGGCAATGCGGCGCTCGCTGCCGCCAAGCCGCTGTGGTTCACCGGGCAATCCACGCCCGACGCCTGCGAGCCGCTGTTCGTTGCGCTGATCGCCAGCGGCGACATTGCGCCCGCCGACCGCCGCACGCGGTTCCGGTTGGCGAACGAAGCGGGAAACGTGCGGCTTGCCCAATCGATCGCGGTCGACCTGCCTCCGGAGAGCCGGATTTCCGCGCGCGAATTCATTGCGGTCGAGCGCGATCCTTCGCGCGCGCTCGCCAAAGGCGAATTTGGCTGGAAGCGCGAAAGCGGGCGCGAGCTCGCGCTGTATGCGCTCGAGCGGGCGGCGAGAAAGGACGCCTCGAGCGTGCGCGCTGCATGGGTAAAGCAGCGTGTATGGCTGCCGGTTGTCGATCGGCTGTATGGCAATGCGCGGATCGCGTTCCATGCGGCGCGGCAGTTGAACCCGCAGGCGAACGACTGGTTCCGCGAGGCGGCCGGGACGCCACTCGGGAGCGAGCAACGCGCGTGGCGAGTGCGCGCCGCATTGCGCGCCGGCGCGTGGCCGGACGTCGCGGCCGCGATCGAGGCGATGCCGCCCGCGCAGGCACAGGAGCCCGCTTGGCGCTACTGGAAAGCGCGCGCACTCGCGGCGGCGGGCCATGGCGACGACGCGAACGTCATCTACGCGGCGCTCGCCCCCGATCTCGACTTCTACGGCGTGCTTGCCGCCGAGGCGCTCGGCCAGCGCCTCCCGCCCGCGCCCAGCGCCGGGGAGCCGGACGTCGCGGCGCTGTCGACCTTTGACGCGCAGCCGGGCGTCCGGCGCGCCCTCAAGCTGGTCGAGATGGACATGCGCGCCGAATCGCGACGCGAATGGCTGTACGTGGTGCGTGGACGCGACGACGACGGCCTCATCGTCGCTGCCGAATATGCGCGCCGCGCGGGCCTCTACGACCGCGCGATCAATACCGCGGAGCGAACGTCGGTGCGGCACGATTTCGGGTTGCGTTACCTGATGCCGTTCCGCGAGTATTTCGCTCAGGCGGCGCGCGAGCAGGACGTCGACGAGGCATTGCTGCTGGGGCTCGCGCGCCAGGAATCGCGCTTCGTCCCCGACATCGTGTCGGCGGCGGGCGCCGTCGGCCTGATGCAGCTGATGCCGCCGACCGCGCGCTGGATCGCGAAGCAGATGGGCCGTGCCGATTACCAGTCGGCGCTGATTTCCGACGTCGCCGTCAACACGCAGTTCGGCGCGTACTATTTCAGGCACTGCCTGGATCTGCTCGAGGGCATGCCGGCGCTCGCGGCCGCTGCGTATAATGCCGGACCCAATCGTGCCCAGGTCTGGCGCAACGGCGCCCCGCTCGAAGGCGCGATCTGGGTCGAATCGATCCCGTTCAACGAGACGCGCGATTACGTGAAAAGAGTGCTCGCCAACGCGGTGTTCTACGCGCGCGAGCTGAACCAGCCGTACCGGCCGCTGACCGAGAGGCTCGGCACGGTACCGCCGCGCACGAACGGCGACGGCGCGGCGATCACCGCGCAGGGGCAATGAGCGCCAAGCCTGGAGCACCGGAATGACGGCGGTTCCGCCCGCGGTCGTAGTCCTCGGCGGCAGCGGTTTCGTCGGCCGCCACGTCGTCAATCGCTTGGTCGACGCTGGCCGCCGCGTGCTCGTCACGACGCGTCGCCGCGAGAACGCCCGGCATCTGATCCTGCTGCCGACGGTCGACGTCGTCGAAGCGGATATCCACGACGCGCCCACGCTCGGGCGTCTTGTCGCGGGAGCATCCGCGGTCATCAACCTCGTAGGCATCCTTAACGAAACACGGCGGGAAACGTTCGCGCGCGTTCACGTCGAGCTCACGCGCCGCGTGGTTGCCGCCTGCCGCGGGGCGGGCATCAAGCGCCTGCTGCAGATGGGCGCGCTCAATGCCGACCCGGCGGGGCCGAGTCGCTACCAGCGCAGCAAAGGCGACGCGGAGGCTCTCGTCGCGGCCTCCGGTCTCGACTGGACGATCTTCGAGCCGTCGGTGATCTTCGGCCGCGAGGATTCGTTCCTCAACCTGTTCGCGAAACTGCAGCGCCTGCTGCCGGTGATGGCGCTCGCGGGGGGTGAGACCAGGTTCCAGCCGGTGTACGTCGGTGACGTCGCCGACTGTTTCGTCCGCGCGCTCGATCGTCCGGCGACGATCGGGCACAAGTACCCGCTGTGCGGACCCGACGTCCGCACGCTGCGCGAACTCGTGGCCTACGTCGGCAACGTGACCGGCAACGAGCGGCCGATCATCGCCCTCGGCCCGCGGCTCGGTCGGCTGCAGGCGCTCGTGCTGGAAATGCTCCCGGGCACGCTGATGAGCCGGGACAATCTCGCGTCGATGGAGAGGGACAGCGTTTGCGGCTGCGATTTTCCGGCGGTCTTCGGCGTCGCGCCGACCGCGCTGGCGGCGATCGCGCCAACTTATCTCTCGCCCGACGCCGAGCGCAGCCGCTACGACGCCATTCGCGCCACGAGCGGGCGCTAGAACCCATCTCAAACGAGGCTCTCGCGGCCCGACAGCTTGTCGCATCCTCGCTCGCCGGAATTTTGCGGCAGGTTCTTGCGCGGAGCTCTCGTTGCGCTGGCGATGCGTTGCGGTTAACGTAAGCGGATGGCACGCCCGTCGCGCAGCGCGCAGCCGGTGAAGATCTATCGCGTCGGCGGCGCGGTCCGCGACGAGCTTCTCGGTCGTCCTGTCGCCGACCGCGACTGGGTCGTCGTCGGAGCGACTCCGGAAACGCTGATCGCATCGGGTTTCAAACCCGTCGGGCGCGATTTTCCGGTCTTCCTACATCCCGAAACGCGCGAGGAGTACGCGCTCGCGCGCACCGAGCGCAAGCACGGGCGAGGCTATCGCGGCTTCGAATTCTTCGCTTCGCCCGACGTCACGCTCGAAGAGGATCTCCGGCGGCGCGACCTGACTATCAACGCGATGGCGAGGGACGAGGACGGGACGCTGATCGATCCGTTCGGCGGCGAGGCCGATCTCCGCGCCGGGCTGCTGCGCCACGTGTCGCCCGCTTTCGTCGAGGATCCGCTCCGCGTCCTACGCGTCGCGCGCTTCGCAGCGCGTTTCGGCTTTGCGGTGGTGCCTGAAACCGCGACGCTGATGCGCTCGCTGGTCGCTTCGGGCGAGCTTGCCGAACTGCAGGCGGAGCGTGTCTGGCAGGAGCTCGCGCGGGGTCTGATGGAGCCGCAGCCGTCGCGAATGCTTGCCGTGCTGCGCGAGTGCGGCGCGCTCCGAGCGATCCTGCCGGAAGTCGATGCACTGTACGGCGCCGGGCGGCGCTCGCGGCGCGCCCCGCCGGCAGACGCCGGCGTTCGTCTCGCGCAGGCGCTCGACTACGCCGCGGCACGGGCGCATCCGCTGCCGGTGCGTTACGCAGTGCTCGCCCACGACCTGGGCGGCGCAGCGGGCGCGCGCGCCGCGGCGAAACAGCGTCCAACGCCCGCGCGCAGCGTCCGCCTTGCCGAACAGTTGTCGGCGCGGCTCAAGGTCCCGGTCGAATGCCGCGATGCCGCGCGGCTCGCGGCGCGGTGGTGCGGCGCCATCGATCGGGTGTCCGAGCTGCCGGGCGCGAAGCTCCTCGACCTGCTGACCGCTGCCGATGCGCTCCGGCGCCCGGAACGGCTCGACACGCTGCTCGATGCCTGCGAATCCGTGGCCCTGTCGCGGCCGGGCGCGAGCGCCGCGTACGTGCCCGCCGATTTCGTGCGCGCGGCGCTCGGAATCGTCAAGCGCGTGGATGCGGCGGCCGTTGCCCGGGCCGTTCCGGCGCAGCGCAGAACGAAAGGCGCGCCGCCCGCCGATGCGATCGCGAAGGCGGTGCGGGCCGCGCGACTCAAAGCGCTGCGGGAGTGGAGGAAAGGAAAGGCTGACCCGGGGACCGCTGCGGTGCCGGCGCCCGGTCCCCGGCGCGCTATCGCTCGATCGTGAGGTCGGCGGGAGGCAGATCCGCCTGGAGACGCTCGTACATCGACGTGTAGGCGGCTTCGATGCGGCGCGTGAACAGCGGGGCATCGAACAACGGCATCGACAGCCGGTTCGTCGCGAGCTTCTGCTTCAATGCCGCAAGGTATCCAGGTCTTGTTGCGAGCTCGACGGCGCGCGCTTCGTAATCGTCCTGGCAGGTTGTCACGAGCTCGGGCAGGCCGATGGCGTTGAGCAAGCTCGCCGCCACTCGGCTCGCAAACGACTCTCCCGCGTACGTCAACACCGGGACGCCCACCCATAGCGCATCGCTCGCCGTCGTGCCGCCGTTGTACGGATGCGTATCGAGGAAGAGGTCGACGACGCGGTATCGCCCCAGGTATTCGGCTGCGGGCAGGCGAGGGGCAAAGACGACGCGCCGGGCATCGATCCGGCGCCGTTCGGCCTCCCTCCCGAGGTTCGAGGCCGACATGTCGCTGTCGGCGTAGAGAAGCAGGACGCTACCGGCCACCCGCTCCAGGATCCGCATCCAGCTGTCGAAAATGTCCGGCGTGATCTTGTAATTGTTGTTGAAGTTGCCGAACACGATCCCGGTACCGGGCACCCCCAATTCCTCGCGGCTCCACACCCGCTCCGAGATCAGCCGCTTCGAGTCGTTGGCCTGGTAGCTCGGAAGGTACGCGATCTTCTCGACGTAGTGCCGGCGGCATTCCGGCGGGATGATCGTTCGGTCGGCGATCAGATAATCGATGTAGGGCGTCCCGGTCGTCCCCAGATAGCCGAGGTAGCTCACCTGGACCGGCGCGGCCCGCATGGCGAAGATACCCATTCTGCAATCTTCGGTGAAGCCGCCGAGGTCGATCGCGATGTCGATTTCGTGCTCGCGCGAAAGCTCCGCGATCTCGCGGTCGGATTTGTTCCGGGCATCGATCAACGTGCCGAAGGCGGCGCTGACTCTCTTCCGCATCTCGTCGTGACTCTCCTGCCCGAACGCGAAGCCGAATAATTCGAAGCGGTCCTTGTCGTGGAGCTCGAATACCTCCGCCATCAGGATCGATACCGCGTGATCGCGGAAGTCCGCCGAGTAGTAGCCCACGCGGATCCGGTCGTGCCCGGAATGTTTGCGCGGCGGGCCGAGGTCGCGGTGCTCGGGGAATTCGTCGGCAACATAGACTTCCGCCGCTCGGCGCTGGGCCGCCGCATCGGCCGTCAGTCCCAGAACCGGAAACGGGTACGACGCCTTCTCGCCACGCCCGATCGCCGCAAGAAGGGCGGCCACGTTCGCGTCGAACGAAGTCCAATCGCAGATCTTCATCCGGTTGTGCAGCGCGGCGCCCCTGATGAACTTGGCGTGCGAGTCGAGCGCGAGGCACCGTTCACCGCATTCCGCCGCTGGTCCGTACTGCTTCAGCCCGGCGAGGGCGGTGGCGCGATTGCGCCATGCATCCGCGGATGTCGGGTCGAGCTCGATCGCCTTGCGGCAGGCGGCTTCGGCGGCGCCGTAGTTCCTCTTGGCGTTGAGCGCGCCGCCAAGGTTGACGTACCCAGGCGCGAGGTCGGGTTTCTGCTCGAGGGCCGTCCTGAACGCGTTCTCGGCCTCGTCGAATCGTCGTTGCTTGACGCGCAGCTTGCCCATGTTGGAATGGGCAAAGGCGTAGCCGGGGGCGAGAACGAGCGCCCGGGTGAGGCAACGTTCTGCCGCCGGCAGCGCACCGAGCTCGATCAGCTCGAGCCCGATGTTGTTCTGGGCCTCCGCGGAGTTCTGCGTGCGGGCGCCGGCGCGCTCGAGTGCGGCGACGGCTTCGGCTCGGTTGCCCAGGCCGCGCAGCGCCACGCCGAGGTTATACCAGGCCTCGGGCAGGTCGGGCGCGAGTTGCAGGGCCTGCCTGCACCAGTCGACGGAAACTGCGAATTCGCCGCGAACGTTGGCGGTGTGCGCCGCATTGACGCACCGGGCGAGAAATTGGGCTTGCATTCGCGTCGGAGCCCGGGAATTCGAGGCGGCGCTAAAGCGCCAAGCCCTCGTCGCGATTTCGTGGCGAGTGGAATCCAACTACCGGAGCAGGATCGTCAGGACTCCGGCACCGTCAGATGCGATAGGCCACGGCGCGCATCAAGTCGGCGGCGAGGCGCATCAGGCCTTTCACCGGAAACGGCAGGTCGACGGCGCCGGCAGATTGTGCCATCGCGCCGTGTCGCGCCTCGTCGTCGCGCATCTGCTCGACGATCGCGCGGCTTCGCGCATCCGCAGCGGGCAGCCGCTCCATGTGGCCGGTCAGATGCTCCTCGACCTGGCGCTCGGTCTCGACGACGAAGCCCAGGTTCACGCGGTCGCTTGCGAGGCCGGCGGCGAGCCCGATCGCGAACGAGCCCGCATACCACAGCGGGTTCAAAAGCGAGGTGCGGTCGGAGAGTTCGGCGAGGCGCTGTTGGGTCCACGCCAGATGCTCCTCCTCCTCGCGTGCCGCCCGCGCCAGTTCTTCGCGGATGGCCGGATCCCGCACGACGAGCGCCTGCGCGGCGTACAGCGCCTGCGCGCAGATTTCGCCAGTATGGTTGACGCGCATGAGGCCCGCGGCGTGGCGCCGCTCTTCGGGCGCGAACGGCGTATCGGCGATGTTCGCCCCGGGGACCGGACGCGACGTCGTGGCGAGGCCGGAAAGCGTGCGCAGCGCACGGTCGAAGCCGACAACAAGATCATCCTGCATCTGCGAATCCTAGCAGAATCGATCGCCGCCGTGCCGGTCGACTTCGGCAGGCGCCAAGGACCAAAAAAACGGGCGCCCGAAGGCGCCCGCGTGATCACTTCAAACAGCGATGAAGCAAAGGTTCTTCAGATCTTGTTGTCTCTTACCAGAAGTGCACCATGCCCACCGCGAAGCCTTGCGGACGCGCGGAGTCGCCGCACAGCGCGCCGTCGCCCGTGCACACGCCGGTGATCTGGTTGACGTGGAAGTTGTAGGCAGCGTTCTTGTCGTTGGCGATCATCACATAGCCGGTGTACAGCAGCGTGCGCTTCGACAGCGGATACGTGTAGCTCACTTCATACATGTTGACCCCCGTATCCGAGCCCATCGTCACGGCGCCGACACGCGGACAGCTCGTCACGCCGGCTGCCGTCAGGCATGGGGCGTCGCCACGGCCGTTGTTGCCGCCGAAGTAGGCGGCGTACAGCTGGCCGGGACCGAAGTTGCCGATCATGCTGATGCCCCACATGTCGCGCTTGAGCGTGCCGTTGACGAAGGCGCCACCGACGGGAACCACAAGGGCGTTCTTGTATTGGAGGTGCTCGTAGACCAACCCGAGCTTGACCGGGCCGAACGTATAAGCGCCCGCCACGGTGACGCCGTAGTCATTCGTCGATTCGCCCTGGAAGGTGGGCGCGCGCGTCTTGATGTGCGCTTCATACGCGACCCCGGCCTGGAACGGACCGTTGTTGTACAGCGCGTTCGCCGAGTAGATCGCTGCGTGCCGGCGTTGCTGCGTGAGGTCGCCGCCTTCGTCGTTGCCGCTCGCGTCGCGGCCGGCAACCTGGAACGACGCCGTGAAGCCGCTGATGTTCGGCGTGTCGTAGCGGAGCGAATTGCCGGCGCGGTCGTCGAACGCACCTGCCGCCTGCGTGTTGCCGACCCACCCGGTGTTCGACCAGACGGCCGACGACCCGAAGATGCCGGTGATCAACGTCGGAACGCTACCGAAGATCGGGCCGATGTCGTCATAGGGGGTGAGGTAGTAGCCGATCTTCATCGTGCCCCAGCCGCCCTGCAGGCCGACGAAGCTGTCGCCGCCGTTGGTTACCGTGCTCTGGCTCGAGGCGTCGAAGCGTTCTTCGATCTGGAAGATGGCATTGGTGCCGCCGCCGAGCGACTCGGTGCCGCGGACGCCCAGGCGTGAGCTGTTCGAGGCGACGCGATAGAAGTTCCCCTTGACGGTAGTGGACGGCGTCGACGTGTCCTGCTTGGCGTTGATGATGACTTCGGTATCGATGTTAATGCGACCGTACAGCGTCACATTCGCGGTTTGCGCCTGTGCGGCCAGCGGCAGCGCAAACGCGCCGGCGACAGCTAGGGCGACGAGCTTTTTGTTCATGAAGTCTCTCCTCTAACGGAAAAAATTGGCAAGGAAACGACGTCCTCGTGCCTTTGCCATCGGAACCTTCTCAGGATTTTCGAGAAGCCAACCTCATTGTGCCAAAGCGGTCGCGACCGTGGCAAGGTAAAGTCCGGATGACCGGTAGAGCGAGACGAGCCTGTTGCTAAAACGCGACATGATTGGGAACTCATGCCCGAAAAAGAGGCTGGCGAGGCCTCGGAGTTTCGCCTGAAAAGGTAGCGCTAACGTCATGATCGGCTGTGGAAAACTTCAATTTCCCCGACATCGGGCGCTGCATTGACCCTTGACGCCGGTTTTCGACCTTTTTTCGCGCCGGAAGGGTACCGGCTCCGGGGGATTTCTTCGCTACGGCGGCTGCCGGGCGGCCTTCGCGTAGGATGATGCCCGAAATGCCGGCGTCGCCCCTATCCAACTGGATCGCCGCGGGCTTCGCGGCGACATTTTCGGCTGCGACGGTGCTGCTGATCCTCCGTTTTCCGGGGCAGCTGCCGCAGGCCCATCCGAACGCGCGATCGCTGCATGACCGGCCCGTGCCACGGGTGGGGGGCGTGGCGCTGTGGGCCGGATTCTTCCCGATCGTGATCGCGACGCCCTCCGCGGTCCCCGGCGGCGGGGCGTGGCTCGCCGCGTGGGCGGCGATCACGATCGTTTCACTCGTCGACGATTGGCGCGGCGTTCGCGCGTGGCCCCGGCTCGCCGTGCACGCCATTGCCGCCGCGACCGCCGTCGTGGCGGTGCTTGTGGCCGAAAGCGCGCCCGCGACCGCCGCGACGTGGCTCGTCGCGGCCGGGGCGGCGGGTCTCATCGTCTGGTCGGCGAATCTCTACAACTTCATGGACGGCAGCGACGGTCTCGCCGCGGCGATGGCAGTCTTCGGCTTCGGCGCGTACGGTTTCGCGGCGATCCACGCCGAGGTTCCCGCTGCTGCGCTGTTCGCGCTCGCTGCGGCGGCGTTGCCGCTCCTTGCGGTGAACGCGCCGCCCGCGCGCGTGTTCATGGGCGATGTCGGGGCGGTGCCGCTGGGCTTTCTCGCCGGATTCTTCGGCGTGTCCGGGTGCGCCGCCGGCACGTGGCCGGCATGGTTTCCGCTGCTCGTGTTCCTGCCTTTCGTCGCCGATGCGACGTTGACGTTGCTGCGACGCCTTGCGCGCGGCGCGCCGGTGCTCGAGGCGCATCGGGGCCACTACTATCAGCGGTTGAACCGGTTGGGGGCGGGCCATCGGGGAACGCTCGTCGTCTACGGGGCGCTGATGGCGGGAACGACCGGCGCCGCCCTCGCCACGCTTGCGTTTGCGCCGTCGTCCGGCTGGGGAGTGCTCGGCGCGTCGATCGTCGTTGTAGGGGCTTTTTTCGCCGGCATTGATTATCATTGGAACCGACGCCGCGATTCCGCCCGATGACGCAACCCAGCAACTGGCGCGCCTGGCTCGCCTTCTTCCACGACGTCTGCGCCGCGGCGCTCGCCTGGGTGGCGATCTACTGGCTGCGTTTCAATCTCGACCTCAGGGCGCCGGATTTCGTCGATGTCGCGTGGACGCTCGCGTGGATCGTGCCGCTGCAAGGCGCGATCTTTCTCGCGTTCGGGCTCTATCGCGGTCTCTGGCGCTTCGCGAGTCTCGTCGATCTGCAGCGGATCGTGCTCGCCGCGGGCCTCGGCGCGCTGCTGATTCCGCTCGTGCTCGTGATGCTGCGGCTGCACGCGGTGGTGCCGCGGAGCGTGCTGATCGTCTACCCCGTCGTGCTGATCTTCCTGATGGCGGGCGATCGATTCGCCTATCGGATCTGGAAGGAGCACCGCCTCTACAGCCCCTTCGTCGCGTTGGGCGAGCCGGTGCTCGTGATCGGCGCGGGCGAGGCGGGCGAGCGTCTCACCAAGGAGCTTGCGCACAGCCGGCACTGGCGCGTGGTGGGCCTGCTCGACGACAACCCGACGAAGCATGGCCGCCAGCTCGGCAACGTCACCGTCTACGGGCCGATCTCGAGCCTGCCGGAGTGGGCGAAGAAATATGGCGTGCGCAAGATCATCATCGCGCTGCCGTCGGCGGCGCACGGCGTGCGACGGCGCGTGGTCGAGATCTGCGCGGCAGTCGGGCTCGAAGCGCTGACGGTGCCGTCGTACGAGGAGCTGATCAGCGGCCGCTCGCCGCTCACGACGATCCGCACGATCGAGTTGGACGACCTGCTCGGACGCGATCCCGTCGAGCTCGACAGCGAAGGACTCGCCGAATGGCTGGGCAATCGCGTGGTGCTCGTCACCGGCGCCGGCGGCTCGATCGGCGCCGAGCTCTGCCATCAGATCGCCCGCTTCCGGCCGGCGCGGCTCGTGCTGTTCGACATTTCCGAGGCGGCGCTCTACGAAATCCAGATGGCGCTGCACGATGCGTTTCCGCAGCTTCCGCTCGTCGCCGTCGTCGGCGACGTCAAGCACGCGGCGCTCGTCGATGCGGTACTCGACCGCGAGCGGCCGAGCGTGATCTTCCACGCGGGTGCGTACAAGCACGTCCCGCTGATGGAGGAGACCAACGCGTGGCTCGCGGTGCGCAACAACGCCTACGGGACTTGGGTCCTCGCGCGCGCGGCGATCGCCGCCAACGTCGAGAAGTTCGTGCTCGTGTCGACCGACAAGGCAGTCAATCCGACCAACGTGATGGGCGCGACCAAGCGTCTTGCCGAGATCGTCTGCCAGAGCCTGCAGGGGAGCGGCACGCAATTCGTGCTGGTGCGGTTCGGCAACGTCTTCGGCAGCGCCGGCAGCGTGATTCCGCGCTTTTCCGAACAGATCGCCCGCGGTGGTCCGGTGACCGTCACGCATCCGGACATCACCCGCTTTTTCATGTCGCTCTCCGAGGCGACCCAGTTGCTGCTGCAGGCGGGCCTCCAGGGCAGGGGCGGCGAGATCCTCGTGCTCGACATGGGCGAGCCGATGCGCATCGTCGATCTCGCGCACGACATGATCCGCCTTTCCGGCGCCCACCCCGATCGGATCCCGATCGTGTTCACCGGCCTTCGCCCCGGCGAGAAGCTCTACGAGGAGCCGCTCGCCTCGGAGGAAGCCACGCTGCCGACGCCGCACCCGAAGCTCAGGATCGCGCAGGCGCGGGCGGCGAACCGCGATGCGATCGGCCCGATGGTCGCGTGGTGCGAGCGCGATCGCGCCGCCGACGACGCCGAGGTTCGCGCGCGGTTGAAGACGTGGATTCCCGAGTACATGCCGCCGGCCGGAGTGCCGGTGCAGCCGATTCCCACGGAAGCTGCGCACGGAAAGACCCCGGCGCCCGAGCCGCTGCCGTTGCGCGCGCCGCGACGGCGTTAGCTTTTAGCACGCGCCCTGCGTCACCGCAGTGCGGCGCGCACCGCGGCTTCGACCTCGCTTACTGGAATGTTGGCCGCGAGCTCATCGCGGCCGATGATCGGTACATGGTGCAGCAACGGATTCGGCGACGCCGATCCTTGCTGCAGGATTCCCTGGCGCGGGTCCGACCACAGCGAAATCACGTCGAGCGGGAAGCGCGCCGCAAGATAGTACGCGGTAGCGAGCACGCCGCTGTCCGGAGCGATCACGACGCGGCACCGGTTGCGGATCACGGACGCGAGCTCGAGGTATCCGGTCCGGCCGCGCAGGTCGACGACGTTCCGCCGTGCAAAGTCGGGTTCGCGCAGCTGGCCGAACAGCACCCAGCTGACGTCCGGCCGGTCATCGAACCGGTCGAAGAGGTCGCGCCATGCGGCCGCTGGCCAATCCTTCCGATAGTTGTAGTACCGGGCGGTCTCCGAATCGACGTGCGCGCCGATCAGCGTCGTTCCCGGCATTGCCGGAAGCAGACGGTCGGCGTACGTGTCCCATGCGGGATCCCAGCGCAGCGACGGCGGAAACTCGCCGCGCCGACCGGAGAGCCAGCGTGCGGGATCGGGGTACGCGAAGACGACGGCGAAGTCGTCCGGATCCAATCCTGCCGCAGAACGAATGTCGCCGTCGCGGATCGGGGCATCGCGCGCAAGGCCGGCGATCACGCGAATGTCGTTTGCGTCCGTCATGCGGAACGGCTCCTGGAGCTCCGGCCGCGTCACGACGGCGATGCGCGCGTCCGGGACTTCGCGTCGGATCCGCGCGAAGACCGGCACGAGACCGAGCGCGATGTCGCCCAGTCCGCGATTCCAGCAGAAGAGGATGCTGCGTCGCGGGTCGCGTGCGAGGCGGCGCACGGCGCGATCGAGCGTGGTTCCGAACAGCCGATCGGAAATCCGGCGCAGCAGTTGCTTCGGGCTCATCCGAAGGGAGGAGGGCGCGGTCGCGCGAACGTCCGCTTTAGTTCTGCCGCGTCGCGCCGCCGCGAAGCTGCGGATAGAGCGCGGGGTCATTGTACATTTTGAACTGCCGGTAGACGCGAAAGAAGGCACGGCCGCTTGCCGCCTCCGCCAGCAGCGTGTCGAGGCAGCGGGCAAGATCGTCGGCCTGTCGGGCAAGGCGCGCGAGCTTGTCCGCACACGCCGCGCGGTGAGTTGACGACGCATCGGTGCGGATCGATTGCGCGTGCATGTGGTAGAGCTTGAGCGAAAGGATCGACAGACGGTCGATCATCGAGCCCGCCGTTTCCGAGTTGTGCCAGGCATCGTCGGCGACGGTTATCCCGTCGAGCCGCGCGAGCAGCGTTTCGTCGATCATCTCGATCGCGTCGTTGCGCTGCTGGTTACAGCGATCGATCGTGCGCTTGTTGGCGACGATCTCGGCAGCGGGGGCCTCGGTCCGTCGCGCGAGATCTTCCTCGTCCCACAACAGGATGTTGCAGCGATGATTTACTGCGATCCACCGCCAGGCGCCGACGCTTTCCATGTCCTCGCCAGAGGCCGCCCAGCGACGTTGCGCAACGCGTGCAGCGTGGAATTCACGGATTGCGTTGCTGCCGAGATCGGCGAAGAGCGCCGTCATCGCAACGCGAACCGTTGCGCGGCCGGAAGCGGCGACCCGATCACGTCGATCTCGTCAAGCCGAGGGCTTGCCCGCGGGCGCTTCTCCGGCGGGCGCCGGAGGCGCCGGCGGATCTCCGACCGGTTCGGGAACCGGTTCCGCTGCTGCGGCTTCGGCCGGCGCGTCCGCAACGTCGACCGAACGCGTATCGTCGGAGGAAGTCGCGGCGTCCGCGTTGCCGGGTGCGGTCGAAGACGGGGCTTCCGCGACCGGAGCGGCGTCGGGTCCCGCGCGCTTCGCGGTTTTTGCATGGACCGTCGCCGCCAGCAGATCGCGATAGAGAAGCACGAGCTGCAACGTCACCGCGGCGGGCGTCAGCGCCAGCACCGCGCGGCGCGCGTTGGCGCCGAGGCGGTTTCGCGTCGCGGGGTCGAGCAGCGTTCGCATCTGCGCGGCGAGGCCCGCGACGTCGCCCGCCGGACAGACGAGCCCGCCGTCGTGCGCAAGGAGCAGCTCCGCCGCACCCGATTTCGTGCTGGTGACGACGGGAAGGCCGCAGGCCATCGCCTCGAACGTCGACTCCGGCGCCGGGTCGTAGAGCGTCGGGAGCACGAAGGCGTCGGCCGCGCCGTAACAGGATCGCAGATCGGTTTCCGCTCGCGCGATCGTCACGCGGCCACCCACGCCAAGCCTTCGGGCGAGCTCGCGGTAGCGTTCCGCGTGGCGCCCGCGTCCGGCGATGACGAGATGCGCAGGCGGCGGAAGCTCCGAGAGCGCCTCGATCGCCGCGCCCGCGCCGCTGTGCTCGTATCCGCCGCCGGCGAGCAGGAACACGGTCGCGCCGGCGTCTATCCCGTGGCGGCCGAGAAAATCAACGCGCCCGGCACGGAGCTGCGGGTGGAAGTAATCGCTGTCTACCGCGTTGTAGATCACCGCGAGCTTCGACTCGGGCAGGCCGAAGCGATCGCGGATCTCGTCTTTGACCATTTGCGAATTGCAGATGACGATCTGCAGCCATGGGCTCGCGTAGAGCTTCCGCTCGACGCGGGCCACGTAGAGGTTGTAGGGCGACAGCGCGAGGCGCAAGCGTCCGAGGAAGGAAGCGCCTTTCCGCCGCTCCTCCTGCCACACCGCGTGCACGCCGTCGTGCGCGCGATAGACGTCGCAGCACAGGAGCCGCTCGTGCGATTCGACGAGATTCGCCCTGGCGCCGCCGATCACGCGGCAGACGGAACGGGCGAAACCCCAGTCGCGCCAGAGCGCGCCGGCGAACCATGGGTTGCAGATCACCGGCTCGATCAGCTGCAGCTTGGTTTGCGGCCACGAGCGCGTGTAGAGCGAAATTGCCACGTTGCGCTCGAGCAGCGCTTCGAGCGCGCTCTCGAACAGGCGCTCGGCACCGCCTTCGGGCGCGTAGCGCTGGCGGATGATCGCGAGCCGCATCAGCGAAGCGCCGCGGATGGGCGACCTCGCCCCGTGCTTGCGCATGCGGCGCCGATGGGGCGGAAGGAAGCGGGGACGGCCGTTCGGCTCGACATGGCTCGGAACGATAGCAAAAAAACAGCACCTGCCGGAAACTCGACGGTGAAAGGTCACGGCGGGCCCTCGTATTGAGCCCTGAAGCCTGGCGCCACGAGGCGGCGGGATCGAGGGTGCCTTTGGCGGTGGCCGCCTGCGAACGGCACCTCGTCGTCATCGCGGCCGGGTATCATTTGCGGAGTCCGCCTTCCCGGTGGCGATCGCACGATGGCAGACCTTCCGACCGGCACCGTCACGCTGCTCTTCACCGACATCGAGGGCAGCACGCAGCTGTGGGAAGCGCATGCCGCAGCGATGCGCGCCGCGCTCGCGCGCCACGACGCGCTGCTGCGCCAGTGTATCGACGATCATGACGGCCACGTGTTCAAGACGGGTGGCGACGCTTTCTGTGCCGCGTTCCATACGGCGGCCGACGCGATCGCCGCGGCGCTGCAAGCGCAGCGTGCGCTCCATCGCGGCCGGACACGGCGGCCAGACGCTGCTCTCCGAGTCGACGCACGACCTCTGCCGCGACCACCTGCCGCCCCTCGCGAGCGTCAAGCCGCTCGGTGCGCACGGGTTGAGGGACATCGGACGACCGGAAGCCGTGTTCCAGCTCTGCCATCCGGACCTGCCGCAGGGTTTCCCGCCGCTTAAGACCCAGCTCGCACCGCCCGAGAAGGAAACGCCTTCGATCGCCGTGCTGCCGTTCGTCAACATGAGCCGCGACGAGGAGAACGAATACTTCGCCGATGGTCTGTCGGAGGAATTGCTGAACGTCCTGACGAAGATCCGCGGCCTGCGCGTCGCGTCGCGGACGTCGGCGTTCTCGTTCAAGGGCAAGGATGTCGACATTCCCACGGTCGCGCAGAAGCTCAACGTGGCGACGGTGCTCGAAGGCAGCGTGCGCAAGTCGGGCAAGCGCGTACGCATAACGGCACAGCTGATCGCGGTCGCGTCGGATTCCCACCTCTGGTCGGAGACCTACGACCGCGAGCTCGACGACATTTTCGCCGTGCAGGACGACATCGCGCAGGCAGTGGTCAAGGAACTCCGCACCACGCTCCTCGGTACGCCGCCCGAAACGGTGGGGAGCGCCGCCGCAGCGACCGAAGTGCGCCGGGCCTCGACCGGGCGCAGCGATAATCCAGAGGCGTTCCAGCTCTACCTGCAGGCGAAATTCCACAGCGAGCGCTACACGCAGGCCGATACCGACCGCGCGGTCGAGCTCTACCAGCGCGCGATCGCGATCGATCCCGGCTTCGCGCTTGCCTGGGCGGGCTTATCGCGGGTCTACCAGACGCAGGCCGGCTATGGATTTGCGCCGATCGATGAAGGCCACGAGCGTGGCCGCGACGCGGCGCAGCGTGCGCTCGCGCTTGCACCCGAGCTGGCCGAAGGTTACATCGCGCAGGGCCTCGTCCAGCAGCTGCACGACTGGGACTGGCCGGCGGCCGACGCGTCGTTCCGGCGCGCGATGGAGCTCGCTCCCGGCGACGCTCACGCGCTGCGCGCCGCGGCCGGGCTCGCGCGGATCCTGGGCCGGCGCGACCAAGCGCGCGACCTCATCGGGAAGGCGCTGGCGCTCGATCCTCTCGACGCGCGGACGCATCGGCAGGCCGCGATGATCTACCTGATCGCGGAGCGTCTCGACGAGACAGCGGCCGCGTTTCAACTCGCGCCCGACCTGAGCCCGAACAGCGGACTTGGCCACGCGTTCCTCGCCATCACGCGCGTTCTCCAGGGACGCGCGCAGGAAGCCCTGCCGCTGGCCGAGGCGGAACCGCATGCGGTCTTCCGCAACCTGGCGTTGGCGATGGTGCTGCGCGCGCTCGGGCGGCAGGCCGAGGCGGACACGGCGTTGCGGACGCTCGAGAACGAATTCGGCTGGACGGCCGCATACCAGATCGCCGAGGCCCACGCCGACCGGAACGACGTCGAGAAGGCGTTCGAATGGCTCGAGAAGGCCCACGTCCAGCGCGACCCCGGCGTCGTGTACTCGGCCGTGGACTTGTTCCTGCGACCGCTGCACGGCGATCCGCGCTGGCAGCCGTTCCTGCGCCGACTGGGCCTGGCATAGCACGTTCCGAACGGCCGCGGCACGACGCAACTCGATTTCGTTGCCGCTACGTTCGAGTCAGGGCTCACTCGCCCGCGATCGCGCGCGCGTCGGACTCCGTCGAACGCTTCGAGTTGCCGCCCCCGCGGTTCCGGTACAATCGGCAGTGATCCCCCGGGACCCGCCGCGCCGCGCGCGCCGTCCCCGCCGCCATGCCCTTCGATGCCGTCAATGCCGCCGTCAAGGCGCAGATCCTCGCCGAGGCGCTGCCCTACATCCAGCGCTTCCACGACAAGACGATCGTCGTCAAGTACGGCGGCAACGCGATGACCGAGCCGGCATTGAAAGCCGGGTTCGCGCGCGACGTCGTGATGCTGAAGCTGGTCGGGATGAATCCGGTGATCGTGCACGGCGGCGGACCGCAGATCGGCGATCTGCTCACGAAAATGGGGATCAAGAGCGAGTTCCGGCAGGGGATGCGCGTCACCGACGAAAAAGTGATGAACGTCGTCGAGATGGTGCTGGGCGAGCTCAATCAGGAGATCGTCGGGCTCATCAACCAGCACGGCGGCAAGGCGGTCGGGCTCACCGGCCAGGACGGCGCGTGCATCCAGGCGCGCAAAATGCTGCTGCCGAGCGAGACCAGCCACGGCGAAATGGTCGACATCGGCCTCGTCGGCGAGATCGACCGGATCGATCCCGAAATCATCCAGCTGCTCGACTCGCGCGATTTCATCCCGGTCGTCGCGCCGATCGGCGTCGGCCGCGATGGTGAGGCGTACAACATCAACGCCGATCTCGTCGCCGGCAAGCTCGCCGAGACGCTGCAGGCCGAAAAGCTGGTCCTGATGACCAACACCGTCGGCGTGCTCGACAAGGACGGCAACTTGCTCACCGGGCTCACCGCGCGCGAGATCGACGCGCTCTTTGCCGACGGGACGATCCACGGCGGCATGCTGCCGAAGATCGGATCGGCGCTGGACGCGGTGCGCAACGGCGTGGCGAGCTCGCACATCATCGACGGTCGCGTCGAGCACGCGCTGCTGCTCGAAGTGCTGACGAACGAAGGCGTCGGCACGATGATCCGCGCCGACGACACCGCGCCAGTCCACGCGCGCGCGGCGCGCTAGGCGGAAGCGAAATGGCCGCGAAACCCGGCGAACGCCGCCTCCAGATCCTGCAGACGCTCGCGGCGATGCTCGAGAACCCGCGCGGCGACAAGGTGACAACCGCCGCACTCGCGGCGCGGCTCGACGTGTCCGAAGCGGCGCTCTACCGGCATTTCGCGAGCAAGGCGCAGATGTTCGAAGGGTTGATCGAGTTCATCGAGACGACGCTCTTCACACTGATCAACAAGATTGCGACCGACACGCCCGATGGCGTCATCCAGGCGCAGCAGGTCGTCGCCGTGCTGCTTGGCTTCGCCGACAAGAATCCCGGGATGACGCGCGTGCTGATCGGCGATGCGCTCGTGAACGAGGACGAGCGGCTGCAGGCGCGGATCAACCAGCTCTACGATCGGATCGAGGCAGCGTTGCGGCAGGCGTTGCGGATCGCGCAGGCGGCCGGCAAGTGGCCGGGGGACCCCAATGCCGAAGCGAACGTGCTGCTCGCGTTCGTTCTCGGCCGCTGGCAGCTCTTCGCGAAGAGCGGGTTCAAGCGCCCGCCCCAGGACGGCTGGGACGAGCAGCGCAAGTTTCTGTTCGGCTAGCGAACGCCACACACGGGGCAGTGCGGATCGCGCGTCACGCGCACATCGCGCCAGCGCATCGCGTACGCATCGAGCAGCAGCAGGCGGCCGGCGATGGTCTCGCCGACGCCGGCGACGAGCTTCAATGCCTCGGCGGCCTGCGTGGCGCCGATGATGCCGACCAACGGCGCGAACACGCCCATGATCGCGCAACGCGTTTCTTCGAGCTCCTCGCCCTCGCCGAACAGGCAGTGATAGCAGGGGCTTGCCGGATCGCGCGGGTCGAACACCGCGACCTGCCCGTCGAAGCGGATCGCAGCGCCCGAGACGAGCGGCTTTTTCGCTTCGACGCTGGCGCGGTTGACCGCGTGCCGCGTCGCGAAATTGTCGGAGCAATCGAGCACGACGTCCGCGGCTGCGACGAGCCGCGAGAGCTCGTCCGCGCCGACGCGCGATTGGATGACCTCGATCCGCACCTCGGGGTTGATCGCGTTGAGGCGTGCCTTCGCAGCGGCGACCTTCGGCGTGCCGACGTCGGCGGTGGCGAACAGGATCTGCCGCTGCAGATTCGTGAGATCGACGGCGTCCGGATCGGCGAGCGTGATCGTGCCGATGCCGGCCGACGCAAGAAACTGTGCGGCGGGCGCGCCCAGGCCGCCGGTGCCGACGACGAGCGCGTGCGCGGCCGCGAATTTCTCCTGCGCATCTAGCCCTAGCTCGGGCAGCAGGATGTGTCGGCTGTAGCGGAGGAGCTGCGTGTCGTCCATCGCGGGCTCAATTGTCGCGCTGAACTCTTCGCAGACAAAAACGCCCGGGCCGGAACCGGGCGTTTTGCGCGATGCAGGAGGACGCGATTACTACGGCTTCGCCTGCGCCGACACCGCCTTCGTCGAGGCGATCACCGGCTGGCCCTTCAAGTGGTTCATCGCCTGCGCAAGCTGGAAGTCGTCGTTGGCGCCGAATTCGAAGCGCGGCAGAGGCGGTTCGGCGCCGACCTTGTCCGCGCCCTTGTCGGCTCCGCCCTTGTCCGGCGCTTTCGACGCCGACTTGTCCAGGCCCTTGACGACGTCGAGCGCCTTGGCCTTCGCCGCGTCCGCGGTGTTGCCTTCGAGATGGCCCTGGAGATTGGCTTCGCGCACGAGCGGCGATGCGCGGCCGTCGTCGACGGCGATGTCGGGCTCGATGCCCTTCGCCTGAATCGAGCGGCCCGACGGGGTGAAATAGCGTGCCGTGGTGAGCTTCAACCCCGCGTTGTTGCCGAGCGGGAGGATCGTCTGCACGGAGCCCTTGCCGAAAGTCTGCGTGCCGAGCACCGTCGCCCGCTTGTGGTCCTGCAGCGCGCCAGCGACGATTTCCGACGCCGATGCGGTGCCGCCGTCGACCAGCACGACCATCGGCACCTTCTTCACGGCCGGCGGCAGATCCTTCAGATAGTCCTCGCCGCGGCGCGTGTAGTCCTCCTTGCGCGCGGACAGGCGCATCTTGGCTTCCGACGTGCGGCCATCGGTGTAGACGACCAGCGCGTCCTTGGGCAGGAAGGCCGCGGAGACGGCGACCGCCTGGTTGAGCAGTCCGCCCGGGTCGCTCCGCACGTCGAGCACGAGGCCCTTCAATTCACCCTGCTTGTAGAAATCCCGCAATGCCTTCGCGAGGTCGTCGGCGGTGCGGTCCTGGAACTGGCGGATCCGGATGTAGCCGTAGCCCGGCTCGAGCATCTTTGCCCGCACGCTCTTGACGTTGATTTCCTCGCGGGTCAGCGTGAACGTCAGCGGGCCCTCGGCATCCTTGCGCACGACGGTCAGCACGACCTGCGTGCCGGGCTTGCCGCGCATTTTCTCGACCGCCTTGGTGAGCGGCATGCCGCGGGTCGCGTCGTCGTCGATCTTGACGATCAGGTCGCCCGACTTGATTCCGGCCCGGAATGCCGGCGTGTCCTCGATCGGCGAAACCACGCGCACGAGCCCGTCCTCGACGCCGACCTCGATGCCGAGGCCGCCGAACTTGCCCTGCGTGGAGATCTGCAGGTCCTTGAACGCCTCAGCGTCGAGGAAGTCGGAATGCGGGTCGAGCCCGTGCACCATTCCGTTGATCGCTTCCTTGATGAGCTTATCGTCGGAGACGGGCTCGACGTAGTCGCTCTTGATCTTGCCGAAGACCGCGGACAGAAGCTGCAGGTCTTCGTACGGAATCGGCATCCGCGCGTCCCGCTGCGCGACCGCCGAGAAATTGAGCGAGAGCAGGACGCCCAGCACGGCACCCAACCCGATCAGTCCTGCCTTTTTCCAGTTGCCCATCGTCTGCCTTCCTTTGCCCGCCGAAAAATGCGGCGCCGGGAGCCCGCCCCCTTGATGCCGAATCTCAAAGTATACGCCCGGTTTGCCGGGCGTCGTGGCTTGCAGCCGAACGGCGCCGGGAGCACCCACAGGCGGCGCTTCGTGCAACCGTAAGCATCACAAACACGGGAAATCCGGAGGTCCCCGCGGTCCGTCCTTGAAGCGGCCGGTTCCGAGGCTCCTTTTTTCGGACTGACGGGACGGGCAAATCGGGCTTGCGCCTCTCGCGCCGCCTCCCTCCTGCTGCAGATGACTTGGGTGTCGAGCGGGACCGTAAGTTCCCGACGCACTCCCCCATCGGACCGGCCGTGGCCCGCATGTAGGACGCGGGACCTTCCGGCGGAGTCGGGGACCGAACGCCGCCGGTGTTTACGGGAGGGGGAACGTGAGCAGCGAGTGGCCCGTCATCTCGTGCGGCGGCGGCAGCACCATCATCGCGAGCAGCGTCGGCGCGATGTCCTGCAAGGCGCCTGTTGCGGCGATCGTGGCCTTGCGCCCGACGTAGACACAGGGGACGAGGTTCAGCGTGTGCGCAGTATGCGGCTGACCGGTCGTGTCGTCGTGCATCTGCTCGGCGTTGCCGTGATCGGCAGTGATCAGCACTTCGCCGCCCGCCTTCGAGGCTGCTGCGGCGACGCGGCCGATGCAGGCGTCGAGCGCCTCGATCGCGCGGATCGCCGCCTCGAGGTTCCCGGTATGACCGACCATGTCGGCGTTCGCGAAGTTGCAGACGATCGCGTCGTATTTGCCGCTGTCGATGGCGGCGACGAGCTTGTCGGTCACGAGGACGGCGCTCATCTCGGGCTTCAGGTCGTAGGTCGCGACCTTGGGCGAGGGGATCAGGATGCGGTCTTCGCCCGGATAGACCGCCTCGACGCCGCCGCTGAAGAAGTACGTGACATGCGCGTACTTCTCGGTCTCGGCGATCCGCAGCTGCGTGAGCCCGAGCCCGGCAATGTACTCGCCGAAGCCGTTGGCGACCGATTGTGGCGGGAACGCCACCGGCAGCCGGGCGAATTCGTTACCGTAGCTCGTGAGGCAGACGTAGCGGGCGAGCTTCGGCACGCGGCGGCGGGTGAAACCGGCGAAGGCGGGATCGGTGAGGGCGCGCGTGATCTGCCGCGCGCGATCGGCGCGGAAATTCATGAACACGACGTCGTCGCCGTCGTCCATCGTCGACACCTTGCCGTCGCGGCCCGTGATCGCCGTGGCCTTGACGAACTCGTCGTTCTCGCCGCGGGCGTAAGCTGCCTCGAGCCCCGCCTGCGGCGAATTGGCGGCGAACGGCGCGCGGCCGTCGACGAGGAGATCATACGCGGCGGCGACGCGATCCCAGCGCGCATCACGGTCCATGGCGTAATAGCGGCCGACGATCGATGCGATCCGCGCGTCGCGGTGCTTCGCGCATACGCCTTCGAGGTACGCGAGCGACGGCGCGGCGCTGCGCGGCGGCGTGTCGCGGCCATCGAGGAACGCGTGCACGCGCACGCGCGGCGCACCGCCCGCGGCCGCGAGCTCCACCATCGCTGCGATCTGCCGCTCGTGACTGTGGACGCCGCCGGGCGAGACGAGCCCCAGGATGTGGAGCGTCGCGCCGCCGGCCTTCGTCGCTGCGACGGCGTCCGTCAACGCCGGATTGCGCGCGAAATCGCCGTCCTCGATCGCCTGATCGATCCGCGTGAAGTCCTGGTAGACGACGCGGCCCGCCCCAATATTGAGATGGCCCACTTCGGAGTTGCCCATTTGCCCGCCGGGCAGACCCACGGCCCGCTCCGACGCGTCGATCGTCGTGTGCGGGCACGATGCGAGGAGCGCGTCCCAATGCGGTTTTCTCGCCAGCGCGATCGCGTTGTCCGGCGCCTTCGGCCGGCAGCCGAAACCGTCGAGGATTAGCAGGACGACGGGGCGGACGAGAGGATGAACGGCGGCGGTCATCGGCGAAGGGCGGACGGGGTGATCGGCGTGCGCCGCAAGCGGCGGGTGTCGCTGCGTGCGGCCACCGCGCCGAAGCGCCCGATGCGTTGCGTTATCATTTTACCTTTGTCGCTGCGACTCTGCCCCGACCATGTCGTTGTCGTTCATTCAAACCAACTGGATGCTGATCGCCGTGTTCCTGCTGTCCGGGGCGATGCTCGTCTGGCCGCTCGTCCAGCGGCAGTTCGGGGCGATGAAGGACATCGGCACGTCGGAAGTGACGCGGCTCATCAATCGGCAGAACGCCGTGCTGCTCGACGTTCGCGAGGCCAAGGAATACGAAGGCGGACGCCTGCCGAGCGCCATCCACATTCCGTTGTCGCAGCTCGGCAGCCGCGCGCAGGAGCTCGCGAAAATGGCGTCGCGGCCCATCGTCGCCTACTGTGCGACAGGTCGGCGCAGCCGAATGGCCGCCGGCGCGCTGACGCGCGTCGGCTTCAAGGAAATGTACAGCCTGCATGGCGGCATCGAGGCGTGGAGGAAGGACAGCCTCCCGCTGGAGAAGTGAGGATGAGCCCCCAAGCTCGCTTCGCTCGCCTCCCCCCGAGGGGGATGCACGCCTCCCTTGGGGCGGCCCGGCGGGAGGCGTGATGGACGGCGCGCCCGCGGTGACGATGTACACGACCGCGATGTGTCCGTATTGCATTCAGGCCGAGCGCTTCCTCAAAGCGAAAGGCGTCTCCGGGATCACCCGGATCCGCGTCGACCTCGATCCCGGCGTGCGCATGGCGATGATGGAGCGGACCGGTCGGCGCACGGTGCCGCAGATCTACATCGGCGACGTCCACGTGGGCGGATACGACGACCTGGTCGCGCTCGATCATGCGGGGGGGCTCGCGACGCTGCTCGCGGGCGAGGCGACGGCGTCGTCGGTCGAATCGCTGCGCGGCGAGTGACGCGCCGCGCTCGCATCGTGCTGTAAAATCACACGTTTACCCCCTTCGAAGGACTGCAAATGGCCGACCCGCTACAACCCGCCACGAGCGAGCAGGGCCCCGCGTTTTCGATCGAGAAGATCTACGTGAAGGATCTTTCCCTCGAGTGCCCGGGCTCGCCGCAGTCGTTCCGGACGCAGGAATCCCCGCACATCGAAGTCGGGCTTCGCACTCGCGGCGAGCAGATCGACCCCGATGTGTATGAATGCGTGCTGACGATCACGCTGACCGCGAAGACGGGTGACAAGACGCTGTTCCTGGTCGAGGCGTCGCAGGCGGGGATTTTCACGATTCGGGGCGTCCCGCCCGAGCACCTGCAACCGGTACTGGGGATCAACTGCCCCACGGTGCTGTTCCCGTACCTCCGCGAGACGCTCGCGGATGCGGTCGGGCGAGCCGGCTTCCCTCCGGTGCACCTCGCGCCGATCAATTTCGAGGCGCTCTATCAGCAACAGCAGGAACAGCTGCAGCAGCAGCCGGCGCCGGCCGCGGTCAACTAGGGCCCGTTCACGCTAACAGGCCCTAGTCGATGACGCGCGGCGTCGCGACGCCATTCCCAGGGACGTATCGCGGACGGCGGAGGCGTCCTCGCGCGCACTTCCCGGGAGTTCGCATCGGCGCCGTTGTTCTGGCCGCCGCAGCGCTGGCGGCGACGGGGCCGCTCGCCGCGACCGAATTTCGTTCGACGGCGGAAGCTGCGACCGTGCTCTACGACGCACCGTCGACGAAAGCGAAACCACTGTTCGTGCTGTCGCGCGAAACGCCGCTCGAGATCATCGTTCCGGTCGAGGGGTGGAGCAAGGTCCGCGACGCCGGCGGTACGATCGGCTGGGTCGAGAAGAGGGGCCTCGCCGACAAGCGCACGCTCGTCGTGCGCGTTCCGCTGGCCGAAATCCGGGCCAGCCCAGACGACAAGGCGCCGCTCGTCTTCCAGGCAGAACACAACGTGCTGCTCGAAATGGCCGAGACGGCAACGTCCGCGGCGGCGACCGCGTCGCCAGGTTGGGTCAAGGTCCGGCACCGTGACGGACAAAGCGGGTACGTCCGGATCGCGCAGGTTTTCGGGTTGTGACGAGCGTGGCAAAAACCGAAAGGCGGGGACACGGAGAGCGCGGAGGATTCACCGCGAGCACTGGGAAAATCGATGGAAAGGGAGACCCGCTCTCCGTGGTTGCGGGTCCTGATTTGAGGTAGGCCACGAGCGCTTCCACGATCGCGGTCCTGGGCGCGGGCGCGTGGGGTACGGCGCTCGCCGCCCACCTCGCGCGCCGCGACGGCGTACGCGTGATGCTCTGGGCGCGCGACGCCGCCCAGTCGAGCGCGATATGCACCGCGCGCGTCAACGCGAAATATCTCCCCGGCGTGACGCTCCCCGACGCGCTCGCGGTGACGTCGGACCTCGGTGCGGCGGCGAAAGCAGCGCTCCTCGTCGCCGCGACACCGGTGGCGGCGCTCCCGGCCCTTGCCGACGTTGCCGCCGATGCCGGCACACGCGCACCGCTCGTCTGGCTGTCGAAGGGATTCCTCGCGGTCCCGGCAAGTGCAGCGTTGCCGGCCGGCATCGCCCTCGCGCACCAGGTGCTCGCGCCGCGATGGAGTGCACCGGTGGGCGTGATCTCCGGCCCCAGTTTCGCCGAGGAAGTCGCGCGCGGGCTGCCGACGGCGCTGACCGTCGCCGCGACCGCTCCGTCGCTCGCGGCCGAGATCGCCACACTGCTTCGTGCCGACACGCTGCGGGCGTACGAAACCGACGACATCGTCGGCGTCGAAGTCGGCGGCGCGGTGAAGAACGTGCTGGCGATCGCTGCCGGGACCAGCGACGGCCTCGGGTTTGGTCACAACGCGCGCGCAGCGCTGATCACGCGCGGCCTGGCGGAGACCGGCCGCCTTTCCGCGGCGCTCGGCGGTGAGCGCGAGACGCTGATGGGCCTCGCGGGACTGGGCGATCTCGTGCTGACGTGCACGGGCGACCTCTCGCGCAACCGGCAAGTCGGGCTCGCGCTGGCGAAGGGGCGGCCGCTGCCCGAGATCCTGGCGGCGATCGGCCACGTTGCGGAAGGCGTGAGCGCCGCGACCGCCGTGCATGCGCTCGCGCGCCACCACCGCGTCGACATGCCGATCTCGGACGCCGTCTACCGGGTGCTCTACGAAGGATTGCCGCCGCGGCAGGCGGTCGAAGCGTTGCTTCAGCGCGAGCCGCGGCCCGAGGGCCAATGACGACGGCGCGGCGCCGCGAATCAGCCTGCGCCCGCAAATCCGCTCTGCCGCCATGCTTCGTAGACGGCGACGGCGACGGCGTTCGACAGGTTGAGGCTGCGCACGCCGGGGCGCATCGGGATGCGAAGCCGCGCGTGGGCATCGAATTGCGCGACGATCGCATCGGGCAGTCCGGCGGTCTCGCAGCCGAACACCAGCACGTCGCCGGCGCGAAACCGCGCGTCGTAGAGTGAGCGCTCGGCCGCCGTCGTGAACGCGAACCAGCGTCGCGCCGAAGCTGCATCGAGCGCCGCGCGGCAGGCGGCGAAATCGTGATGGATGCGCACGCGCGCGTGCTCGTGGTAATCGAGCCCGGCGCGCTTCAGCTCGCGGTCATCCATCCGGAAGCCCAGCGGTTCGACGAGGTTGAGCTCAGTGGCCGTGTTCGCGGCGAGCCGGATCACGTTGCCGGTATTCGGCGGAATTTCGGGGTGGACGAGAACGACGGAGAACATTGGGTTGAGCGTCGGGCGTTGAGCGGTGAGCGTAACACCTCGCGTCGGTGCCGCTCCCGCGCGTGCCGGCGCTTGCGCTGAACGGCGAACGCTCAACCGGTGCCGGGACGCAGCGTCCTCGCGACGACCCAGCACTCGACCTGCGCAGCGCCGCCGCGCTTCAACGTTCGTGCGGCCTCGGCGAGGGTCGCGCCGGTCGTCATCACGTCGTCGACGAGCGCGATCGTCGCATCACGAACGTCTCCCTCGATCGCGAACGCGCCGCGGACGTTGCGCGCGCGCGCAGTCCACGACAACGCCGCCTGCGGCGGCCCGCCGGCGACGCGCAGGAGCGGCGTCGCGAGCGGCAACGCGACCACCGACGCAACCCGCAGCGCGATCTCGCGCGCCTGGTTGAAACCTCGTTCGCGCTGGCGCGCCTCCGCGAGGGGCAGCGCGACGATGCGGTCCGGCAACGGCGTTCCCGCGCGCCGTGCAAGCGACGATGTGACCGCCGCGGCAAGCGTGGCGGCGGCCCAATCGGCGAGTGCGAGCCGGCCGCCGTATTTGAGTTGCTGCAGCAAGCGGTCCACCGGAAGGGCATAGACGAGCGCCGCGATCGTCGCCGCATAAGGGGGAGGATGGGCGAGGCACGCGCCGCACGTCGCGCCGCCCGAGCAGGGCAGCGCGCACATCGGGCAGGCCTCGGGCAATCGCGGCAGCGCCGCCGTGCACCGGTCGCAGACGAGCGCAGTGCCCGCAGCGGCGACACACAGCACACAACGCTGCGGCAGCGCGAGACGCGCGGCGTTGCGCAATCCGTCATACGTGCGACGGGCGCGCGCGGTGCGCAGGCGATACGAAGCCCCCGGCCCCGGTGCCGGGGCACTGTCAAATGGTTCCGTGCGCGGATTTGACAAGCCTCCGGCCTCCCTCGACACTGGGCTCCCGTTGTCGGGCGCTCGCGCTGCGCTGCGAATGCCGCATCGGTGTGGTTTCGTTCCCTGCACACTAGCGAAAGAGGTTGCCGCAATGCCATCGGCCGAAAGCATGAGCGCCGCCGCCCCGCACACCAGCGCAGCGGCGACGCCCGCAAGCGTGGGGGCCCCCGCATGAGCGAGATCGTCGAGCCCGGGGCGGCCCGTACGGCCGCGCCGGCATCGGTTTCCGCGCCTTGGCCAGTGGCGGCCGTCGAGGCCCTGTTCGCGCTGCCGCTGCCCGAGCTGCTGTTCCGGGCGCAGCAGATTCATCGCGAGCATCACACTCCCAATACCGTCGAGCTCTGCACGCTGCTTTCGATCAAGACCGGCGGCTGTCCCGAGGATTGCGGCTATTGCCCGCAGGCGAAGCGCTATCACACCGGTGTCGAGGACGAGGCCCTGCTCGACCTGTCCACCGTCGTCGCGGCGGCGCGCGCGGCGAAAGCGAACGGCGCGACGCGCTTTTGCATGGGCGCGGCGTGGCGCGGGCCGAAGGAGCGCGATCTCGCGCCGGTGCTCGAGATGGTGCGCGCGGTGAAAGCGCTGGGTCTCGAAACGTGTTGCACGCTCGGGCTCCTCAAGGACGGCCAGGCCGAGCAGCTCGCGGACGCCGGGCTCGACTACTACAACCACAATCTCGACACCGCGCCCGAGTTCTACGGCGAGGTGATCACCACGCGCACCTATCGCGACCGGCTCGATACGCTTGCGCGCGTGCGCGGAGCCGGCATCAACGTCTGCTGCGGCGGAATCGTCGGGATGGGCGAGTCGCGCAACGCGCGCGCCGGCCTGATCGCGCAGCTCGCCAACATGGATCCGTATCCGGAATCGGTGCCGATCAATCACCTGGTCCAGGTGCCCGGGACGCCGCTCCACGACAAGTTCAACGGTGACGATGCGCTCGACGCGTTCGAGTTCGTCCGCACGATCGCGGTTGCGCGCATCACGATGCCGAAGGCCTTCGTCCGGCTGTCGGCGGGGCGGCGCGAGCTCCCCGAGGCGGTGCAGGCGCTGTGCTTTGTGGCCGGCGCGAATTCGGTCTTCTACGGCGAAAAGCTGCTGACGACGGAAAATCCCGACGCGCTGGCCGACCGCGCCCTCTTCGCAAGGCTCGGACTCGCGACCTCGGGGTGAAGCCGTCCTTGGTCGGCGCCGGCGCTGCGGCGGCAACGGCAGGATGGTTCCGCGTGAACCCGCGCCGCGTGGTTTCGATCGCATGTCGCTGATCGCCGACCTCGAGCGTGAACTCGCCACGCGCGCCGCGACCGGGCTTGCGCGCGTGCGCCGAACGCTCTCCTCGCCGCAAGGCCCGCGGATCATCGCCGACGGCCGCGAAGTCATCGCGTTCGCGAGCAACGACTATCTGGGTCTCGCCAACGATCCGGCGATCGTCGAGGCGGCGCGCGAAGGCGCGTCGCGCTTCGGCGTGGGCGCGGGCGCGTCGCACCTGATCAGCGGCCACTTTGCGCCGCACGCATCGCTCGAACGCGAGCTTGCCGCATTCGTCAGTCCGTGTGCGAACGCGCGGGCGCTCACGTTCTCGACGGGCTATCTCGCTAATCTCGCGCTGCTGACGGCGCTTTGCGGGCGGGGCGACGCGATCTTTGCCGACCGGCTGAACCACGCCTGCTTGAACGACGGTGCGTTGCTGTCGCGCGCGCAACTCATTCGCTATCCGCATCGCGATGTCGCCGCGCTGCGCGCGCGATTGGCAGCCACCGACGCGCGGCGCAAGGTGATCGCGACCGACGCCGTCTTCAGCATGGACGGCGATCTCGCGCCGCTGCCTGCGCTCGCCGCGCTCGCCGACGAGTTCGATGCGACGCTTGTCGTCGACGACGCCCACGGCTTCGGTGTGCTGGGCGAAGGCCGCGGAACGCTCGCGCATTTCGGCGTTGCGTCGGAGCGGATCGTCTACATGGGCACGCTGGGGAAGGCGGCCGGCGTGGCCGGCGCATTCGTCGCCGCGCATCCCGTGGTGATCGAAACGCTGGTCCAGACGGCGCGTCCCTATATTTACACGACGGCACCGCCGCCGTTGCTCGCGGAAGCGCTTCGCGCGAGTCTCGCGATCATCCGCAATGAACCGGAGCGCCGTGCGCACTTAACGGCGCTGATCGCGCGGTTCCGCGCGCGGGTGGCCCCGCTGCCGTGGGCGCCTGCGGAATCGCAGACCGCAATCCAGCCGCTCGTAGTCGGTGCCAATGCGGCCGCCGTCGCCCTCGCCGACGCGCTTTGGGCGCGTGGCTTCTGGGTGCCGGCGATCCGTCCGCCGACGGTGCCGCAGGGGACGGCGCGCTTGCGCATCACGCTTTCGGCGGCGCACACGGTTGCCGACGTCGACGCGCTCGGCACCGCGCTCGCGGAGCTCGCCTCCACCCATGCGTCTCGCAGATGAGCGCCGCCGGGCCGCCCCAAGGCGCGAATTGCTCCCCCTCGGGGGGCAGCGCAGCGGCGACAGCCGCAAGCGTGGGGGCACACGTTCCTAGCGCAGGTTTACACGTCGAAGTGGCGGGTCACGGCCCGCCGGTCGTGCTGCTGCATGGATGGGCGATGCATTCGGGTATCTGGGGGCCGCTCCGCGCGCACCTCGCGAAACGGCATCGCGTCCACGCCGTCGACCTGCCGGGCCACGGCCGCAGCGGGGCCATCGGCCCGTTCACGCTCGACGGCATCGTGGCCGCGCTCGAAGCGACGTTCGGCGACGACGCACGCGCGCTTGACGTACTGGGCTGGTCGCTCGGCGGAATGATTGCGTTGCATTGGGGCCGCGCGCATCCTGAACGCATCGCGCGGCTCGTGCTCGTTTGCACGACACCGCGGTTCGTCGCGGGTCCGGACTGGCCGCATGCGATGTCGCACCAGACGCTGTCCCGCTTCGGCGACGAGTTGCATGTCGCGTGGAAAGAGACGGTGCAGCGCTTTCTCGCGCTGCAGGTAAAGGGCAGCGAGCACGCGCGCACGGTGCTCGCGGGGCTTCGGGCGCAGCTCTACGCGCGCGGAGAGCCGTCGCGGCGCGCGCTCGCCGCCGGGCTCCTGCTGTTGCGCAACGCCGACCTGCGCGCGGAGGTACGCGCGATCGATAAACCGGCGCTCGTGATCGCGGGCAGCCGCGACACGCTCACGCTCCCGGCGGCCGGCGAGTGGCTGGCCGCGACGCTGCCGCACGCGCGCTTCGCGCTGATCCACGGCGCTGCGCACGCGCCGTTTCTGTCGCACCCCGACGCGGTCGAAGCTCTGCTCGATCGATTTCTCGATGCCTGCTGACACAGGTCGCGACCGGGACCCGGCAGCGATCGATCCGCGCGCCGTCCGCCGGCACTTCGCGCGCGCGGCCGCGACCTACGATGCGGCCGCGGTCCTGCAGCGGGAGGTCGGCGCGCGGATGGCCGAGCGTCTCGACGTCGTCCGGCTCGCGCCGGGCGCGATCCTCGATGCGGGATGCGGCACCGGCGAGGCGCTCTCCCTGCTCGCGGCGCGCTATCCCGACGCGAGCCGGGTCGCGCTCGATATCGCCATGCCGATGATCGCGGTGGCGCGGGCGCATGCCGAAGAGCGGCGCTCGCTCGTGACTCGCCTGCTCGCGCCGATCCGCGGCGGCGGCGGCGCCACGCCGCAGTTCGCGTGCGGCGACATCGCTGCGCTGCCGCTCGCGCAGCGGATCTTCGGCCTGGTCTGGAGCAATCTCGCGCTGCAGTGGGTGAGCGACCTGGGCCAAGCATTCGCCGAATTTCATCGCGTTCTCGAAACGGACGGGCTGCTCGTGTTCACGACGTTCGGCCCGGACACGCTGAAGGAACTGCGCGCCGCGTTCGACGGCGTCGATGCACATCCGCACGTGAGCCGTTTCGTCGACATGCACGACGTCGGCGATCTGCTCGTGCACGCGGGCTTCGCGGATCCGGTGCTGCAGATGGAAATGATCAGGCTCACCTATGCGGACGCGGCGGCGATGCTGCGCGACCTGAAGGCGATCGGCGCGACCAATGCGATGCGGGGGCGCGGCCGTGGGCTGATGGGACGGGCGCGCTGGCAGCGCGCGCTCGCGGCGCTCGACGCGATGCGCTGCGACGGCCGGATTGCGGCGACGTTCGAGGTGATTTACGGGCATGCCTGGAAAGCCGCGCCGAGGCGCACGGCGGAGGGGCACGCGATCGTGTCGCTCCCGCGCAAGCCGCGGCCATGAGTGCGCCGGGCCGCCCAAGACCGCGCAACTGCATTCTGCCTCGGGGGGCAGCGGCGGCGACAGCCGCAAGGGTGGGGGCACCTACATGAGCGGCGTACGCAAATCGATCGGGCTGTTCGTCACCGGGACCGACACCGGGGTCGGCAAGACGCGCGTCGCGGCCGCGCTGTTGCGGGCACTCGCCGCGAATGGGCGGCGCGCAGTCGGGATGAAACCGGTGGCGGCAGGCGTGGCGCAGGGTGCGACGCGCAATGCGGACGTGGCGGCACTGCTGGCCGCCGGCAATGTCCCGGCGGAACTGGAAGACGTCAATCCGCATTCGTTCGTGCCGGCGATCGCGCCGCATCTCGCCGCCGCCGAAGCCGGCAGCGCGATCGACCTGGAGACGATCGCTGCAGCCTACGCGCGACTCGCCGCACGGGCGGACCGCGTGGTCGTCGAAGGCGCAGGCGGGCCGCTCGTGCCGCTCTCCGCCCGCTTCGACATGCTGGACATTCCGGCGCGGTTGCATTTGCCCGTGCTGCTGGTGGTCGGGATCAGGCTGGGATGCCTCAATCACGCGTTGCTCGCTGCGCTCGCGATCAATGCGCGCGGTCTCGAGCTCGCGGGCTGGGTCGCCAACCGGATCGATCCGGCGATGCGTGCGGCGGACGAAAACGTAGCTGCACTCGCGGAGCGCCTTGCCGCGCCGCTCGTCGCGGAACTTCCGTGGCAACCGGGCGGGGACACCGTCGTCACGCTGCCGCAAAGCGCGATCCGCATGCTTGCGCTCGGCCGCTCGGCTTGAGGCGGAAAAAACGCGCGGCGGCAGAGGAACATGAGTCGCAAATCATGTATCTAGGTGCACCTGATCCGTGCTAACATTCCGCGCCTTTTGCACCATCGACGACGGGCGCGCGATGCTTTTCCAAGGGACGGATGATGCGCAGTGATTTCCGGGCCGGTCGCCGGCTCTTGCAGTCGGGTCTCGCACTCGCGCTCGCCGTACCGGGGGCGGCACTCGCGGCGCGGGAGTGGAATCTGCAGACGCCCGTGACGCCGATCGCGCGGCAGATGTACGACCTGCATGCGTTCATTTTCTGGGTCTGCGTCGTCATCTTCGTCGTCGTCTTCGGCGTGATGTTCTATTCGATCTTCAGGCACCGGAAGTCGGTCGGACACGAGGCGCACCAGTTCCACGAGAACACGACGGTCGAGGTCGTCTGGACCGTGATCCCGTTCCTGATCCTCCTCTTCATCGCCTTCCCCGCGACCCGGACCGTGCTCGCGATGAAGGACACGAGCGCGCCGGGGATGACGGTCAAGGTCACCGGCTATCAGTGGAAGTGGAGCTACGACTATCTGCAGGACGGCATCGGCTTCTATTCGAACCTGTCGACGCCGGTCGCCCAGATCGAGAACCGGGCGCCGAAGGGTGAGCACTATCTCCTCGAAGTCGACAATCCGCTGGTCGTTCCGGTCGACACCAAGGTCCGCCTGCTGATTACCGCGGGTGATGTGCTCCATTCGTGGTGGGTCCCGGCATTGGGCATCAAGCAGGACGCGATTCCGGGCTTCGTTCGCGACACGTGGTTCAAGGCGGAAGCGCCGGGCGTCTACCGCGGCCAGTGTGCCGAGCTCTGCGGCAAGGAACACGGCTTCATGCCGATCGTCGTCGAAGTGAAGACCAAGGACGATTACGCGAAGTGGATGGACGAACAGAAGAAGAAAGTGGCGGCCGCCGGCGACGATCCGAACAAGGTGTGGGACGTGAGTGACCTGATCGCGCGTGGCGAAAAAGTCTACGCGGCCAACTGCGCGGCGTGTCACCAGCCGACCGGCAAGGGCGCGCCGCCGGCGTTTCCGGCGCTCGACGGCTCCAAAGTCGTCAACGGGCCGAAGGCCGTGCAGATCAAGACGGTGCTAAACGGCGTCGAACACGACGGCAAACTCACGGCGATGGTCTCGTGGAAGCAGTTGTCCGACACCGACATCGCTGCGGTGATCACCTACACGCGGAACAGCTGGGGCAACAAGACCGGCGAGGCCGTGCAGCCGTCCGAGATCAAGGTCGCGCGGCAGTAGCGCCGTCGATACCCCGGAGACATCCTCATGAGCAGCGTCGCCCCCGGCTACGGCCAAGTGCACGACGATCACGCGCATCATCCCACGGGGATCATGCGCTGGATCACGACGACCAACCACAAGGACATCGGCACGATGTATCTGTGGTTCTCGTTCACGATGTTCCTCGTCGGCGGCACGATGGCGATGGTCATCCGCGCCGAGCTGTTCGAGCCGGGCCTGCAGGTCGTCAATCCCGAATTCTTCAACTCGATGACGACGCTGCACGGCCTCATCATGGTCTTTGGCGCGATCATGCCGGCGGCGGTCGGCTTCGCGAACTGGCAGATCCCGATGATGATCGGCGCGCCCGACATGGCGTTCGCGCGAATGAACAACTGGAGCTTCTGGCTGCTGCCGCCGGCGGCGATCCTGCTCGTCACGTCGCTGTTCGTGCCCGGCGGCGCTGCGGCGGCGGGCTGGACGCTCTATCCGCCGCTGACCGTGCAGGCGGGCATGGGGATGGACCTCACGATCTTCGCGATCCACATCCTGGGCGCGTCGTCGATCATGGGCTCGATCAACATCATCACGACGATCCTCAACCTGCGCGCGCCGGGGATGACGATGATGCGGCTGCCGCTCTTCTGCTGGGCGTGGCTCATCACTGCGTATCTGCTGCTCGCCGTGATGCCGGTGCTCGCCGGCGCGGTGACGATGCTTCTCACCGACCGCCATTTCGGCACGACATTCTTCAACGCGGCCGGCGGCGGCGACCCGGTCCTGTTCCAGCACGTGTTCTGGTTCTTCGGCCATCCCGAGGTCTACATCATCATCCTGCCGGCCTTCGGCATCATCTCGCAGATCATCCCGACGTTCTCGCGCAAGCCGCTGTTCGGCTACGCGTCGATGGTCTACGCCCTTGCCGCCATCGCGATCCTGTCGTTCATCGTGTGGGCGCACCACATGTTCACGGTGGGGATGCCGGCGGCGGGCCTGCTGTTCTTCATGTACGCGACGATGCTGATCGCGGTGCCGACCGGCGTGAAGGTGTTCAACTGGCTCGCCACGATGTGGAGGGGCGCGATCACGCTGGAGACGCCGATGCTGTTTGCGATCGGCTTCCTGTTCCTGTTCACTCTGGGCGGCTTCACCGGGCTCGTGCTCTCGATCACGCCGGTGGACATCCAGCTGCAGGACACCTATTACGTCGTCGCTCATTTCCACTACGTGATGGTGGCGGGCAGCCTGTTCGCATTTTTCGGCGGGGTGTACTACTGGATCCCGAAGTGGACCGGGACGATGTACGACGAGAAACTCGCCACGATCCATTTCTGGTCGTCGATGCTTGCGTTCAATCTGACGTTCTTCCCGATGCACTTCCTCGGTCTCGCCGGTATGCCGCGGCGAATCCCGGACTATGCGCAACAGTTTGCCGACTGGAACATGCTGGCGTCGATCGGCGCGTTCTGGTTCGGCGCTTCCCAGCTCCTGTTCCTCTGGGCGGTGCTGAAATGCATCATGGGCAAGGGCGAGAAGGCGCCGGCCAAGCCGTGGGAGGGTGCCGACACGCTCGAGTGGACGGTGCCGTCACCGGCGCCGTACCACACGTTCGAAACGCCGCCCATCGTAAAGTAGATGGATAACGAGCCGCCTATCGAACAGCCGGCGGCTCGAATTTGTGTGATGCAGCCTCTCGACTCGACCCGCAAGGCGAACGTTCGCACCGCGCTGACGTTCGCGTCGATCGCGGCGACGTTCTTCGTCGGCATCATCGCCGCCCGGATTCTGGGCGGTCCGGTGATCGGCATCGGGGTGATGAGCGTGGCGGTGCTGCTGTTTCTCGTCTTCGCGATCGGCAGGAGTCTACGCATGAGCGAGGGGGGCGACAGCCAAGGCCCGAAGGGCGCGTCCCCGAGCGATTGCGGCGGCCGACCGCTCGGCCTTTTCGATTCGCCTCATTCGGTGCGGAGGCCGCGTAAGTGAGCGCGCCGATGAACGACGACCGCCGCAGGCAGAACCGGACGCTGCTCGGCAAGCTTTGCGTCGTCGTGGTCGGCATGTTCGGCTTCGGCTACGCGCTCGTCCCGTTCTACGACAGGATTTGCGAGGCCACGGGATTGCGCAACATCGCGCAGGCGGACGAGGTGAAGAACACGCAGGTCGACCGGGCGCGGGCCGTGCGGATCGAATTCGACTCCAACGTGCGCAAGCTGCCGTGGACGTTCCGCCCGCTCGAGGTCGAAGTCGACGTGCATCCGGGCGAGGTGCGGCAGGTGGAGTACGAAATCGCGAACACCACCGACCGGGCGATCACGGGGCAGGCGATCCCCAGTTACGGGCCGGCGTACGCGGCGCAGTACTTCCGCAAGCTCGAATGCTTCTGCTTCTCGCCGCAGACGCTCGCCCCCGGTGAAAGGCGACGGATGCCGGTCGTGTTCGTCATCGACCCGGCGCTGCCGACGGATGTCGCGACGATCACGCTTTCGTACACGTTCTTCGAAGTCGAGGGTCATTCCTAACACAGAGTGGGGCGTGCGCTTCGCCGCGCCCCCAGTTCCACTAGAGGTCTTCCGATGACCGCAACCCACGACAGCGCCAAGCCTTATTACTTCGTCCCGCAGCCTTCACACTGGCCGATTGTCGGCTCGCTCGCGCTCCTGCTGATGGGCATGGGTGCGGCGTTCTGGTTCAACCATTTCGCCGCCGGTCCGTGGATGCTCGCCGCCGGTTTCTGCGTGCTGCTCGTGATGATGTTCGGCTGGTTCGGCAAGGTGATCGGCGAATCCGAGGGCCATCAATACAACCGGAAGGTCGATCTGTCGTTTCGCTGGAGCATGAGCTGGTTCATCTTCTCCGAAGTGATGTTCTTCGCCGCGTTCTTCGGCGCGCTGTTCTACGTACGCAACCTTTCGGTACCCGATCTCGGCGGCCTCGGCTCGAAGCTCCTGTGGCCCGACTACAACCCCACATGGCCGACGACCGGACCCTACATCAGGGACAAGTTCACGCCGATGGGCGCGATGGGGATACCGCTGCTCAACACGATCATCCTGCTGTCGTCGGGCTTCACGATAACCGTCGCCCACCACATGCTGAAAGCTGGCAACCGCGCCGGGTTCAACCTATTGCTGTTCGCGACGATCGTGCTGGGCTTCACGTTCCTGGGCTTTCAGGCCCATGAATACATCGATGCGTACACCGCGACCTACCCCCTCAAGCTGTCGACGGGCGTCTACGGCTCGACGTTCTTCATGCTGACGGGCTTTCACGGCGCGCACGTGACGATCGGCGCAATCATGCTGTCGGTGATGCTGGTGCGCTCGCTTCGCGGTCACTTCACCCCCAACCACCACTTCGCGTTCGAGGCGGCCGAGTGGTACTGGCACTTCGTCGACGTCGTGTGGCTGCTGCTGTTCGTGCTGGTTTACTGGCTGTAGCGGCGCGAGGCTGGGAGCAGGGCCCCCGCGCGCTCGGCACGCGGGGTGCGACCGGGCCCGAGTCGACGCAGCGGCCGACGGCTCGGCATTACGAATTTCATCTTCTGAGCGGAGGCCGCGGCCAAGCCTTAAGTTACCGCAATCCCGTCGGCGCGATCCACCCCATCCAGTACGCGAAGACGAGGAAGGCGACGAGGCTCGCCGACAGCGCGACGCGAATGGCCAGCATCCGCACCATTCGTGTGCCCTGTCCCCGGTCGCGATACAGGTAATAGAGCGCCGAAAACAGGCTCACGATGACGGCGATGAGCGCGGCGACGACGATGATCTTCATGCGGGGCGAGGCTCCTTTCGACCGAGTCTAGATGAAGCCACTGCCGATGCCAAACGCGGCGCACGCCGTCTCGCACGCGCCGCGACGCCGCTTCCGGCCGCGCGCGCTGCCGACGCTCGCGATGCTCGCGGCCGTCGCAATGTTCATTACTGCCGGGCAGTGGCAGCGCGGACGCATGCACGAGAAGGAGGCGCTCGGTGCGCAGCTCGAGGCGATGTCGCACCTGCCGGCGGTTTCGCTCGCGGCGCTTCCGGCAACGTCCGATTGGCCGGCGCTTCGTTATCGCCCGGTCGAAGCCGCGGGCCGGTACGATGCGCGCCGGCAGATCTTCATCGACAACAAAATACACGATGGTCGCGCCGGTTACGACGCGGTAGCGCCACTCGTTCTCGACGACGGGCGGGTCGTGCTGGTCGATCGTGGCTGGGTCGCGCAGGGCGCTTCGCGCGCGGTGCTGCCCGAGGTTCCGCCACTCGGAGGTCATGTCGTGGTCGAAGGCCGCCTCGCCGTCCCGCCGTCGTATCTGGAGCTCAGGCCGGACGCGCCGACGGGACCGGTGTGGCAGAACCTCGACCCGGCGCGATTCGCCGCCGCGACCGGCATCGCGGTGCTGCCCGTCGTGATCGAGGAGACTGCCGCGCCATCGCCGGCCGATGGCCTCGTTCGCGACTGGCCGGCGCCGGATTTCGGGGTCGAGAAGCACTGGATCTACATGACGCAGTGGTACGCATTCGCCGGGCTCGCGGTCGCGTTGTGGCTCGTGCTCAATTTCCGCGACCGGGTGCAAGATGACCGCTGACGCCGCGCGCGCCACGCCCGGACCCGCGAACACCAACCGGCGCGGCAAGCGCACGCTGCTGCTGCTCGCCGCCGTGTGCGTCGCGCCGGTGCTGGCGTCTTACGCGTTCTACTACCTGTTTCCGCGCGGCGCGCAGTTGAACTACGGGACGCTGCTGCCGACCGTACCGGCACCCCCGATCGAAGGCATCGGGCCGGACGGTGTCGCGTTCCGCCTTTCCGATCTCCGCGGCCGCTGGGTGCTGCTGGTGGTTGCCGCTGGACGTTGCGAGGCGAAGTGCGAGCGTGCGCTTTATGCGACGCGGCAGGCGCGCACGATGCAGGGCAAGGATCACGACCGCATCGTGCGCGTGCTCCTCACGACCGGCGACGCGGGGCTGTCGCCGGAGATCCTCGCGCAGCACCCCGGTCTCGTCGTCGCGCGCGTGGGCGCGGGGGCGATTGCGCCGCTCCCGGGTGGCGACCGCGGCATCCGGCTCGTCGACCCGCTCGGCAATCTCGTGTTGTCGTATCCCGAGGACCCGGACATCAGGCGCCTGGCGAACGACCTTGGGCGGCTGCTCCGTGCGTCCGGCATCGGATAGTCCGGGGCCGGTTGCGCGGTGCTAGAATCCGCCCTTCGTCGCTCCGCCGGCGGCACGCCTTGCGCCGTTCCGGCCGCCCCTGATTTGCGATGACCACGCTCGCGCTCGCCGAAGTCCGCTTCCGCCAATTCCTCGCGTTGACGAAGCCGCGCGTCGTCTCGCTCATCGTCTTTGTCGCGATGATCGGGATGTTCCTCGCCGTCCCCGGCATACCCCCAGTCGGGCCGTTTGTCTTCGGGACGCTCGGCATCGCGCTCGTCGCCGGCGCGGCCGCAGCGATCAACTGCCTGGTCGAGCAGAAGATCGATGCGCTGATGGCGCGCACGCGCCGCCGGCCGCTGCCCGCCGGCGAGATCACCTCGGGCTCGACGCTCGTCTTCGCGGCGCTTGTCGGCGGCACCGGACTGCTGCTCCTCTATCGCTTCGTCAATCCACTGACGATGTGGCTCACGCTCGCGACGTTCGTCGGCTACGCGATCGTCTACACGGTGCTGCTCAAGCCGGCTACGCCGCAGAACATCGTGATCGGCGGCGCATCGGGCGCGATGCCGCCGGTGCTCGGCTGGGCGGCGGTCACCAACGACGTCGCGCCGGAGGCGCTCCTCCTGTTCATGATCATCTTCGTGTGGACGCCGCCGCACTTCTGGTCGCTCGCGCTCTATCGCGCGCAGGACTACGCGAAGGCGGGGTTGCCGATGCTTCCGGTCACCCACGGCCGCCGGTACACGCAGCTGATGATCGTCCTCTACACGGTGGTGCTGGTCGCGGTGAGCCTGCTGCCGTTCGCGGTGCGGATGAGCGGGCTCGTCTACCTGGCCGCCGCGCTGCTGCTGGACGGACTTTTCCTGCTCTACGTGGTGCAACTTTACCGCGATTACAGCGTCGAACTCGCCCGAGCGACGTTCAAGTACTCGATCTGGTATCTCGCCGCGCTTTTTTCGGCACTGCTCGCCGATCACTATCTGCAGTGATGTTCATCTGATGCGCGCCTTCGCGCGCTTCGCCGTCGTCCTTTTCGCGACGCTCGCATTGACTGCGTGCGGGCCGGGCGCGCCCAAGTTCAAGGCGTCCGACGTCACCGGTACAACGTACGGACGCGACTTTGCGCTCACCGATCACACCGGGAAGCCCCGCACGCTTGCCGACTACCGCGGGAAGGCCGCCGTGCTGTTCTTCGGCTACACGCAATGTCCCGACGTGTGTCCGACGACGCTCTCCGAGCTTGCCGAGGCAATGAAGCGGCTGGGTCCCGACGCCGACCGCGTGCAGGTGCTGTTCGTCACGATCGATCCGGAGCGCGACACGCCCGCGTTGCTCGCGCAATACGTGCCGGCGTTCGACCCCCGCTTCGTCGGTCTCTACGGCGATGCCGACGCGACGGCGCGCACCGCGAAGGAATTCAAGGTGATCTACCAGAAGCAGCCGGGACCGACGCCGTCGACCTACACGATGGATCACTCGGCCGGAACCTTCATCTTCGATCCGCAGGGGCGGCTGCGGCTTTACGTCGGCTACGGGCAGGGGCCCGACGTGTTCGTGCACGACATCAAGGAGCTGCTGCACGCGCAGGGATGACAAACCCGCAAGCAAGAAGGCGGTCGCGTAGGACGGCTGGTGCCCGACCAAACGCAACTCGTGAGCCGGCGCGCGGGATGAGCGGCGACCAAGGGCGCCGCTCCATCGAGCGCGACGGACGCGCAGATGAAACCCACAGTCAAAGAACGCCGCAACCGCTCTAGCGCCGCGACTGTTCGATCAGCTCCAACTTGTAGCCATCCGGGTCCTGCACGAACGCAATCACCGCAGTTCCGCCTTTCACCGGCCCCGCCTCGCGCGTGACCGTCCCGCCCTTCGCCTTCACCGCTGCGCATGCGGCCGCGGCATCGGGGACTTCGATGGCAACGTGCCCGAAGCCGCTGCCGAGCTCGTAACGGTCGACGCCGTAGTTGTAGGTGAGCTCGAGCACGGCGCCGGTCGCCTCGTCGCCGTAGCCGACGAACGCCAGCGTGTACTTCTGCTCGGGGCGATCGGTCGTGTGCAGCAGGCGCATTCCCATTACGCCGGTGTAGAAATCGATCGATCGTTGCAGATCGCCGACGCGCAACATCGTATGCAGGATTCTCATGTCAGTCGCTCCTAGAACTCCACCATCTCGAAATCCTCCTTGCGCGCACCGCACTCGGGACACGTCCAGTTCGGCGGCACGTCTTCCCATTTCGTCCCGGGCGCAATGCCTTCGTCGGGAGCGCCCGCGGCTTCGTCATAGATATAGCCGCAAATCAGGCACATGTACTTTTTCATCGAGGCAGCGCCGTTGGAGTAAAATCAGCGAATTCTAGCAAGCTCTCCAAGCGCTGCGCGCCAGCTGCATTTCGACCGCGAGCGTTGAATGCCGCGCGATGCCTCCCGACACCGATCCCGAATTTCCGCCGCTCGTCCTCACGTTCGCAGCCACGGATCCGTCGGGGGGCGCCGGTTTGCAGGCGGACATCCTGACGCTCGCCAGCATGGGTTGTCATCCGTTGTCGGTCGTCACCGCGATTACCGTGCAGGACACGATGGGCGTCGACGGCGTGCAGGCGCTCGATGCCGAATGGGTGACGGATCAGGCGCGGAGCCTCCTCGAGGACATGCCCGTCGATGCGTTCAAGGTCGGCGTCGTCGGCAGCGTCGAAGTCATCGCCGCGATCGCCGAGATCGTGTCCGACTATCCTGACGTTCCGCTGATCCTGGACCCGGTGCTCGCGTCGGGCCGCGGCGACGAGTTCGCGACCGACGACATGATCCACGCGCTGCGCGAGCTGCTGCTGCCGCAGACGACGATACTCACGCCGAACAGCATCGAGGCGCGCCGCCTCGCCGAAGTCGAGGACGACGAGGACACCCCGCTCGGCACGTGCGCCGGACGACTGATCGAGTTGGGTGCGGAATTCGTGCTCGTCACGGGCACCCACGAGGCGACGCGCGACGTCGTCAACACGCTGTACGGAAAGAGCGGCGTCGTGCGCACCGACAGCTGGCCGCGTCTTCCCGGCAGCTACCACGGCTCCGGCTGCACGCTGGCCTCGGCGATCGCGGCGATGCTCGCCAACGGTCTCGACTTGCCGGAGGCCGTGCGCGAGGCGCAGGACTACACGTGGCACGCGCTCAAGAAGGCATACCGTCCAGGGATGGGCCAGTATCTTCCCGACCGCTTGTTCTGGGCGCGCGAGGACGCCGATGCGCCCGCCGACGCGACCGACGCGCCGCGCGCCGCCGATGCCGGCCGTACCCACTGACACGGCGATATCCCTGCGCCGCGCTCACGCGCGCCGCATCGCCGGCCTCTACGCGATTACACCGGATCTCGCCGACGTCGCTGATCTCGCAGCGCGTGTCGGTGCTGCGCTTGCCGGCGGCGCGGCGGCCGTCCAGTACCGGAACAAGACGGCCGACGCGGCATGCAGGCGAACGCAGGCCGCGGCGCTCGCCCGGATCCACGCCGCACGCGGCGCGCTCTTCATCGTCAACGATGACCCCGCGCTCGCCGCGGAGGTCGGCGCCGACGGCGTGCACGTGGGTGCGGACGACGGCGGCGTCGCGATGGCGCGCGAGATCGTCGGTCCCGATCGCATCGTCGGCGTCTCCTGCTACGACGATTTGAGGCAGGCGCAGGCCGCCGTCGCCGCCGGCGCCGATTATGTCGCGTTCGGCAGCTTCTTCCCGTCCACGGTGAAGCCCGATGCGCGCCGCGCAGACATCGAGCTGCTCGCGCAGGCGCGGATCTTCGCGGTTCCGGTCGTCGCGATCGGCGGCATCACGGCCGCCAACGCGCCGACGTTGTTCCGGGCCGGGGCCGATGCGGTGGCCGTCATCTCGGCGGTGTTCGACGCGCCCGACGTCGAAGCAGCAGCGCGTGCGATCGCGGCGGCCTGCCCACAACCCCGATCTTCCTCCGCGCGCGCCTTGCACGAATGAAGGGACCAAGCGCCGCACGGCCGCCCGAAGGCGCTCGCCCCCTCCGCGAGAGGGGGGAGGCGCTGCCCGCGCAGCGGGCAAGCCTGGGGGAGGTTACGCAATGAGTCGCAACGACGAACTTTTCGCCCGCGCGCAACGCTCGATTCCCGCCGGGGTCAACTCGCCGGTCCGCGCCTTCCGCTCCGTCGGCGGCACGCCCCGTTTTTTCGAGCGCGGCTTGGGCGCATACGTTTGGGACGCCGATGGCAAGCGTTATATCGACTACGTCGGATCGTGGGGTCCGGCGATCGTCGGTCATGCGCATCCGGCAGTCGTGAAGGCCGTCGTCGACATCGCGCCGAAGGGACTTTCGTTCGGCGCGCCGACCGAGATCGAGGTCGAGATGGCGGAAACGCTATGCCGGCTGCTGCCCTCGCTCGAGATGGTGCGGCTCGTGTCGTCGGGAACCGAGGCGACGATGTCGGCGCTGCGGCTCGCGCGCGGCTACACGGGCAGGAGCAGGATCGTCAAGTTCGAAGGCTGCTATCACGGCCACGGCGACAGCCTGCTCGTGAAGGCCGGGTCCGGCGCGTTGACGTTCGGCCAGCCCTCGTCTGCGGGCGTCCCGGAGGCGATCGCGAACGAGACGATCGTGCTGCCGTACAACGACCTGGTCGCCGTCGAGGCTGCGTTCAAGGCCGAGGGCGAGCACATCGCCTGCATCATCGTCGAGCCGATTGCCGGCAACATGAACCTGATCATGCCCCGCGCCGGTTTCCTGGCGGGCCTGCGCGCCGTTTGCGATCGTCACGGCGCCGTGCTGATCTTCGATGAAGTGATGACCGGCTTTCGCGTCCATCCGCGCGGCGTCCAGGGCGCGACCGGCGTCACGCCCGACTTGACGACGCTCGGCAAGGTCATCGGCGGCGGCATGCCGGTCGGCGCGTTCGGCGGCAAGCGGGTGATCATGGAAAAGATTGCGCCGCTCGGCCCTGTTTACCAGGCAGGGACGTTGTCGGGCAATCCGGTTGCCGTCGCTGCGGGCCTCGCGACGTTGAAGCAGATCGAGGCGCCGGGTTTTTACGACGCGTTGTCGGCGCGAACGAAAGCACTCACCGACGGCCTTGCGAGTGCGGCAAGGCGGGCCGGCGTGCCGTTCGCCGCGCAGTCGGCCGGCGGGATGTTCGGCCTCTATTTCGCGGCCATGGTGCCCGACACCTACGATGCGGTGATGGCGTGCGACAAGGCGCGCTTCAACAAATTCTTCCACGCGATGCTCGACGCGGGCGTGTATCTCGCGCCCTCCGCATTCGAGGCGGGATTCGTATCGGCGGCACACACCGCCGAAGACATCGCGACGACGATCACGCTCGCGGAAAAGGCATTTGCCGCGAGCTAGCGGGTGCGGTTTGCCGTTGAGCCGGACGTCGCGAGCGCCGCCCGGGTCGCTTCGAGATGGCCGCGGCCGAACGCCTGGTCCGGCTCGAGATGGCAGCCCTCGGCCCACTCGTTCCACGCGTTGACGAACACGAGTTGCCCGTCGGGCGAATTGTGCCTGCGCGTCGCGCCGACGATCGCCTCGAGCCAGCGCCGGTAATTGTCCGGGTGCGCGTTGACGAAGATCTGCGCGTTGTTCTGAAGCCGCGGCGTGTTGTCCCTGCCCGTCATCACGCCGCGGAACAGCGGATACGGGGGCGTCGGCCGCGCGATTGCGTTTTGCGCCGCCGAGATGTAGTCCCAGACGTCGCCCTGGTATGCGGGATTGATCCGTTCGATCTGCGCGGTGACGGTCTGCGCACGCGTGCCGTGCGGCGGAAACTCGACGGCGGCGTCGAACCCCATTTCGCGCGGATCGGGCATGCCAGGATACTCGACCGCGGCGAGGAACGGTTCGTCGCCGCCGGACTTGCGTGCCGTCTCTCTGAACCGTTCCGTGGAATCGCGCGGTGACGGCAGCAGGCCTGCGCGATAGACGAGCAGGAGCGGACGCTTGCCGACGCGAATGTAGCGGCGATCCTCGAACAGCGGAACGAGATCCGCGATGAGGCGGCGGTCGTTCGCGGCCGAATAGGTCTGCCCGATCAGGATGTCGTCGTTACCGCCGTCCCAGCGGCGCGTCCAGTTTTCGTTCGCCCAGCACACGCAGAACGGAAAATCCGGCGTTCCCGTCGCCGCCACTTCATCGAGCGGTCGCGCGAGGAGCCGCCGGCCGCCGAACCAATAGTAGTAGTAGCAAAAGCCGTGGATGCCGTGATGCCGCGCGAGTTCGGCCTGCTCGCTCCGTGCCTCCTGGACACGCAGATCGTAGAAGCCGAGTTCGGCGGGAAGATGCGGCTGATAGTGGCCTTTGAAATTCGGTCGCGCGCGTACGACGTTGCGCCACTCGGTGAAACCCTTGCCCCACCAGGCGTCGTTTTCGGGAATCGGATGAAACTGCGGCAGGTAGAACGCGATGAGCTTGGGATCGGGCACGGGCGCCGGAACGGGAAGTGTCGGGTTTTTTGAGCGCGCGGACGTGCGCACCGCCAAGTCGTCGGGAGACAGCGACATTTTATCGTGACCTCGTCGGGTGACGGCGACACTTTGCCGGAAGAATCGTTCGCAACACCTTGATTCATGCGGCTCTGCGAGGATTTTTGCGCGCTCGCTGTGCTATCATCGACCGCTCTTTTTGCACGTTTCCAGACCCTAAAGAGAACGCGTGGACACACCTGCGAGAAAGCGCCTCGGCGAGATCCTGATCGAGCGCGGCAAGCTCGACGCTGCCGGTCTCGAGCGCGCGCTGCGCCTGCAGCAGGAATCCGGCGAAAAGCTCGGTTCGCTGCTCGTGACGCTCGGCGTTTGCGCGCAGCGTGACGTCACCGAGGCGCTTGCCGCGCAGCTTTCGCTGCCGCTCCTCGACACCGCCGGCTATCCGGAATTCCCGATCCTCGAAGAGCGCATCTCCGCGCGTTTCCTGCGCGAAGCGCGTGCGCTGCCGGTGAAGGAGGACGAGCAGGAGCTCTCGCTTGCGATGGCCGATCCGACCGACGAATACACGATCGGCGCGTTCCGCATGGTGACCGGCCGCGACGTGAAGCCGATGGTCGCGATTCCCTCCGAGCTCGACGCGGCGCTCGAGCGCCTCTACGGCACGGGACGCTCCGCGGTCGGGCAGATCATCGGCGACGTCGAGCAGCGCGGTGACGACCTCGCGTTCGATGCCGACGTCCAGCAGCTGAAGGACCTGGCCGCCGAGGCGCCGGTGATCCGGCTCGTCTCGCTCATCATCACCAACGCGCTCGACGTGCGCGCGTCCGACGTCCACATCGAGCCGTTCGAGAATCGCCTGGTCGTCCGCTACCGGATCGACGGCGTGCTGCATGAAGTCGAGTCGCCGCCGCGCCGTTTCTCGGCCGCGGTGATCTCGCGCATCAAGATCATGGCGAACCTCGACATCGCCGAGCGACGGCTGCCGCAGGACGGACGCATCCGGCTGCGCGTGCAGGGAAAGGAAATCGACTTGCGCGTGTCGACAGTGCCGACGATGCACGGCGAATCGGTCGTGATGCGGATTCTCGACAAGGGCGGCGTCGCGCTCAACTTCCAGCGGCTGGGCTTCGAGGACGACACGCTGAAGGTGTTCCTCAAGGTGCTGCTCGAGCCGCACGGCATCCTGCTCGTCACGGGGCCCACCGGCTCGGGCAAGACGACCACGCTCTACACGGCGCTCGAAAAGCTCAATCAGCCCGACGTGAAGATCCTCACGGTCGAGGATCCCGTCGAGTACCAGATGCCGGGGATCAACCAGATCCAGGTGAAGCCGCAGATCGATCTGACGTTCGCCAATGCGCTGCGTTCGATCGTGCGCCAGGATCCGGACGTGATCATGATCGGCGAGATCCGCGACCTCGAGACCGCGGAGATCGCCGTGCAGTCGGCGCTGACCGGCCACCTCGTGTTGTCGACCGTGCACACCAACGACGCGCCGTCCACAGTGAACCGACTGCTCGACATGGGCGTCGAAGACTATCTGCTGACATCGACCATCATCGGCATCCTCGCGCAACGGCTCGTGCGCACGCTGTGCGGAGAGTGCAAGGAGCCGTACACGGCGCTGCCCGAGCTTGTCGACGAGCTGGGCCTTTCGCGTTTCAGCAAGGACAAGGACATCACGCTCTACCATCCGAAGGGCTGCCCGAACTGCGCGCAGACCGGCTATTCGGGCCGGATCAGCATCCTCGAGATGCTGCCGATCACCGACCCGCTGCGCAGTCTCGTGATGAAGCACGCAATTTCGACCGACTTGCGCAACGAGGCGATTCGGGAGGGCATGGTGACGATGTACGAGGACGGCCTGCGCAAGGCGGTCCGCGGCATCACGACGTTCGAGGAAGTGCTGCGCGTCACCCGCGAGAAGTAACGCATGACCCCACTTCAGCCCCGGCACATCTACTCGGTCCATTTCGACATCGTCCACGGCTGCCAGCTGCGTTGCGTCGGCTGCCCCAATTCGACGCTCGAACCGAAGATCCAGCGGATCGCGGTCGACGATTTCGCACTCTGTCTGTCGCACATCGACGTCGAACGCATCCACACGCTGCGGCTGTTCAACTTCGGCGAGCCGCTGCTGCACCGCGAGCTCGCCGCGGTCGTCGCCGAGATCCCGAAGCAGCGCTGGCGCGTGTCGGTGGTCGAGATCTCGACCAACGCGCAATGGGTCGACTGGGACGATTTTGCGGAAATGCTGAAGCTCGAGGTCGTGAACCGGCTGGTCGTCTCCTGCGATGGCGACGCGTCGCCCGAATCCTACGAGCGGCTGCGACCGCCGTCGCAATGGGAGAAGCTGATCGAGTTCCTCGAGCGCGCGGCGGCGTTGCGCGATCGCTACGCGCCGGCGTTGCAGCTCGCGACGCGGTCGGTGATCGAGACGCGCGAGGATGCGCGACGCTGGGAAGAGGTACTGCGGCCGCGCGGCTGGGCGCCCGAATTCCGGCGCTGGATGGCGCTCCCGGGGGCGAAGGAGAACCGGACCGGCCGTGCGGTGCTCGCGCCGCGCGGCGCCTGCGTGTTCCTGGCCGATGCGAGCGAGTACGCGACGCATCCGTGGCACGGCGAGATCAACCTGCTCTACGTCGACGCCGACGGCACGGTCGTTCCCTGCTGCATGCATCCGCAGGCGGGCGTCTTCGGCAATCTGAAGAAGCAGACGTACAGCGAGATCCTGAACGGCGAAGCGCGCCGCCGGATGAAGGAGGCGATGCGGACCGACCGCGCCGCGATGCCGGTGTGCGGCACCTGCGACGTCGGCCCGGTCGGCAACGAGGGCGAGTCGTTCTGGAGCCCGCTCACGTTCTGGAGCGCCGGCAAGAGCCAGTTGCCGGAGCGCTGACGAGAGGAGCTTGTCAGGTTTGCCATCACATATGCGTTGCAGGGCCAAAAAACGATGGATGCTAGGCGCGAGGCGCCGCGAATATCGGGAATATTCGCAAGCCTTGCAACGACGCAGACGCGCTTTTTGGCAGCAACCCGAAGGGACGGCGCGATTTGGGCGCATTTCTGTGTTCTCGCCCTTGTCATACTCCCGGTATGACTTCGGGCTTCGGGCCTTGAACTGCGCCCAACTCGCCGCCGTCGCATACGCGATGGCAAGCCTGGCAGGCTCCTGATGCCCATCTTCCGCTACAAAGCCGTCAACGCGTCGGGCGACGTCGCCGTCGGCGAGCTCGACGCCGCCAACGAGTCCGAGATCGTCGATCGGCTGCGCGACCAGGGCCTGCTGCCGATGCAGGTCGCGCCGGCGGCGGCCGCGAAAGGATCGGCCGCGGCGGGCGCGGCAGCGTCCGGCGCCGGTGGCGCGCGCCGCAGCTTCTTCGTCGCCAAGCGGGTGACGCGCGACCATCTGCTCACGATCACGCGCGAGCTCGCGACGCTGCTTCGTGCCGGGCTGCCGCTCGATCGCGCGCTGGAGATCCTGATCGGCCTCGCCGAAATTCCGCCGGTCGAATTGCTGCTGCAAGGAATCCGCGACGACGTGCGCGGCGGCAAGTCGCTGTCGCAGGCGCTCGACGCAAGGCGCGAGGTGTTCTCGCGCTTCTACGTCAACATCGTGCGCGCCGGCGAGGCGGGCGGTGCGCTCGGCAACGTGCTGACGCGGCTCGCCGACACGATGGAACGCAACAAGGATCTGCGCGAGTCGGTGATCTCGGCGCTGATCTACCCGACGATCCTGATCGGCGTCGCCGTGCTGTCGCTGATGCTGATCCTCACCTACGTCGTGCCGCAGTTCGAGCAGACGTTCGCGCAGGCCGGCCGGGCGCTGCCGCTGCCCACGCAGATCGTGATCTTCGTCGGCACCGGGCTCAAGCGGTGGTGGTGGGCGATTGCGGCGACGGTCGTGCTGTGGGTGCTGTGGATGCGCCGGCGCCTGCGCGATCCGGTCATTCGCAACCGCTGGGATGCGCGGATGCTGCGCTGGCCGCTCCTGGGCGACGTCGTCACCAAGGTCGAGACCGCGCGGTTCGCGCGCACGCTCGCAACGCTCCTCGGCAACGGCGTGACGTTGCTCGGGGGCCTCGCGATCGTCAAGGAAACGCTCGGCAACAGCGTGCTCGCCAACGCGCTCGATGGCGTGATCTCGCGGCTGCGCGAAGGCAAGGGATTCGCCCGGCCGCTCTCCGAGACGGGCCTCTATCCGAGGCTCGCCGTGCAGATGATCCTGGTGGGCGAGGAGTCGGGAAGGCTCGAGGAGATGCTGACCCGCGTCGCCGAGATCTACGACCGGGAGGTGGCGATGTCGATCAAGCGCTTCCTCGCGGTGCTCGAGCCGGCGCTGATCCTGTCGCTCGCCGTGCTGATCGGGAGCATCGTGCTCTCGATCCTGTGGGGTGTCATGGGGATGAGCGAACTTGTCCAGTGAAGCGTGTCTAATCAGTCCTTGCGCCGCGTGCAGGTGTTGCCGCGGCGCTGTAGCGAACAACCGCGGGAGAACGACAATGGCCGGACGCGAAATGAATCGACACGCGGCGCGCGGCATGACGCTGATCGAGATCCTCGTCGTGCTCGTGCTGCTCGCAGTGATCATGAGCGTGGTCGCCGGCAACTACATCGGCCGTGGCGAGAAAGCCAAGGCGGACGCCGCGAAGATCGAGATCGGCCAGATCAGCCAGACGCTCGACCTCTACAAGCTCGAGATCGGTCGCTATCCGACGACACAGGAAGGCCTGCAGGCGCTGATCAGCGCGCCGGCCGGCGTCGCCAACTGGAACGGCCCGTACTGGAAGAAATCGTCGGTGCCGAAGGATCCGTGGGGCAACGAATACAAGTACGCGTCGCCGGCGTCGAATGCGCCGTACGAGATCATCTCGCTCGGCGCCGACGGCAAGGAAGGTGGCGACGGCCCGAACAAGGACATCAGCAGCGCTTCGCAATGAGCCAACGCGCAACTCACGACAGCAGGCATTCGCTGCGCGCCGCGCGACTTGGGCTCGCGGGTATGACGCTGCTCGAGCTCCTGATCGTCCTTTCGATCATGGCGATCGTCGCCGCGATGGTCATCCCGATGTTCGGCAGCGGCGTGTCGAGCACCGCATTGAAGAGCGCGGCGCGACAGGTCGCCGCGGGACTGCGTCTTGCGCGGAGCGAGGCGGTGGCCACCCGCCACGACACGCGCCTCGTGCTGGACCTCGAGCACCGGACGTTCCAGGTCGAGCCGGACGCGCGAATCCACGCGTTGCCGCGCGAGCTCGAGATGAAGCTCTACACCGCGCAGAGCGACCTCGTCTCCGACCGCGTCGGTGCGATCCGCTTCTTCCCCGACGGCGGCTCCAACGGCGGCCGCATTACGCTCGCGGCAGGGGAGCGCAAGTACGAGGTCGACATCGACTGGCTGACCGGTCGGGTCGCCATTCTCGATTGATGCGAAATCCGCTCGCAAACAGGTTGACGTCGTTCCCGCGAAGGCGGAAATCCAGCGTCGTCCGACGACAGCCACTGGGTCCCCGCCTGCGCGGGGGCGACCGCGCGCGATTTCGCTGCGCGAACCGGCGTGCGCTCGGCTTCTCGCTGCTCGAGGTGCTGGTCGCGTTCGTGATCCTGTCGCTCGTCGCCACTGCGCTGTTCCGGCTTTTTTCCGGTGCGCTCAACAACGCGTCGGCGGCGGACGACTACAGCCGCGCAGTGCTGGTCGCCGAAAGCGTGCTCGCGGAGACGGCGGCGGCGCGACCGCTGCGCGAGGCGACCAAGCAGGGCGCAGCCGACGACGGGCGCATCGAATGGACGACGCGCGTCGAACCGTATGTCGCGCCCGGCGCCAACCCGGACGTCGAGCGCGCATCGGAGTCGATGAACGTGCGCCTCTACCGCGTGAGCGTCGACGTCACGTTTCCGTCCCCGGCCGGCGGCAAGCGGGCGCTCACGCTCGCGACGACGCGCCTTTCCGCGAAGGACACGCGATGAGACGTGCGAGCCCCTTCGGTGGAGTGTCGCTGGGTCCCCGGCTTCGCGGGACACGTGCGCGCCTGCTCCAGTGCGTGAATGCGCGTATTCGCGCCGCCGGGCCGCTCCAAGGCGCGAATTGGTCCCCCTCGGGGGGCAGCGCAGCGGCGCAAGCCGCAAGCGTGGGGGCCCACCAAATGGCCGGCTTCACGCTAATCGAGCTCATCATCGCGCTTTCACTGCTTGCGTTGATGTCGGCGGTGATGTTCGGGTCGCTGTCGATGGCGGGAAGGACCTGGGACGGCGGCGAAGCGAAAGTCGCAGAGGTCTCGGCGATGCGCCAGACGCAGGAGTTTCTTCGCGAGCAGCTTTCAGCGGAGTATCCGCTGCGCCTGCGCAAGGTGGCGGAGGTACCGTTGCTGTTTGCCGGCGAGCGCGACGAGATGCGCTACGCCGCGGCGCTGCCGCCGCGGGTGGTCGATGGCGGCGTCTACTACTTCCGCCTCGTCGTGGCGAAGTCCGACGACAAGTCACAGCTGATCCTCGAGCGGCTGATCCCCGATCCCGGTGCGCTGCAGGAACCGGAATTCCGCGACGCCGAGCGCTCGGTGCTGGCCGACGGTGTCGCCGAGCTGCATATCTCGTACTTCGGCCGCGATCCGGACGCCGGCGACGTCGACGCGCCCACCTGGCGCGACCACTGGGGCGATCGGCAGCGATTGCCGCTCCTCGTGCGCATCGAAGTGAAGCCCGAGAAAGGCGCCGCGTGGCCGGTCCTCGTCGTCGAGCCGCGGCGCGCGCCGGAATCCGGATGCGTCTCGTACGATCCGGCGCGCAATCGCTGCGGGAGCGTGGGCTGATGAGCGCAATGCGTGCCGTCTGCTCTCCGCCATCACGCCAATCGGGCATTGCGTTGATCGCCGTGCTGTGGCTTGTCGTGCTGCTCACGGTGGTCGCCAGCGGCTTTGCGTATTCGATGCGTGGCGAGGCGCTCGCGGCGCGCAATGCGCTCTCGCTCGCGCAGGCGCGTGCTGCCGCCGACGGCGCCGTCGAACGGATGGCGTTCGAGCTTTCGCGCCCGCGCAATATCGCCGAGGTGTGGCAACTCGATGGCGTTCCACACGTCTGGCAGGACGGCGAGGCGCGGCTTACCGCCACGGCCGTGGACGAATCCGCCCGCATCGACCTCAACGCGGCGCCCGAACCGCTGCTGAAGGGGCTGATGCAGAATGTCGGCGGACTGGATGGCGATACCGCGCAACACGTCGTCGAGGCGATCGAGGACTGGCGCGATGCCGACGACTTGAGACGTCCGAACGGCGCCGAGGCCGCGGACTACCTCGCGGCTGGACGCAAATACGGTCCCGCAAATGCGCCATTCAGCTCGGTCGGAGAATTGCAGCGCGTGCTCGGGGTGACACCAGGCGCGATGGCGCGGATCGCCGACACGCTCACGGTGTACTCGTGGCAGTCGGCGATCAACACGATGACCGCCTCGCGCGACGTGCTGCTCGCGCTGCCGAACATGACGCCGGCCATTGTCGATGCCTACATCGCGCAGCGCAGCGACGCACTCGCGAACAAATTGCCCATGCCGCCCCTGCCGCAGGCGACGGGCTTCGCGACGGGCGCGTCGCCCGTGTGGCGGATCCACGTCGAGGCGACGATGAGTGATGACGTAACCTTCGTCCGCGACGCCGTGCTGCGACCGTCGGCTGACCCGCGACGCCCGCTCATCGCACTCCTGTGGCAGGAAGGCGCGCGTGCGCCGGCGCAGGACCCCGTCGCCGCGGCTGGAGGTGCAGGACCGGATACCCATGAACGAAACATTCGCTAATTTCACTCATCGGCTGCGCGACCTCGCGCATCGCTACGGCCTGCCGGCCTTCTGGCGCTGGTGGATGGCCGAGCTTGCGCCGCTCGTCCCCGCGAAGCCGCGCGTTGCGATCAAGCGCCGGCGCCTGCGCCCGGTGCTCGCGTTCGGTCGCGACGAGGTCGTCCTCTGGGAGCCGCAGATTGTCAACGGCACGCTGGGCTACGGCGAAGGGGCGCGGATTCCGCTCGCAGGCGACGCGGCGGCAACGGTGAATGCCGGCCGCGCCGCGATCGACGGCCTGCCCCACATCGCCTACGGCGGGGCCATCACCGCCGCCAACGTCATCGTCGCGTTGCCTAAGGGCCAGGTACTGCGCAAGCGGCTGACGCTGCCCGCAGCCGTCGAGCCGAATCTGCGGGAGTCGCTCAGCTACGATCTCGACCGGCATACGCCGTTCAAGCCCGACGAGCTTTACTTCGACGCCGTCGTGATCGGACGCGACTCGCAGCGCAGGGAAATCACCGTCGACTGGATGGCGGCGTTGAAGAGCGTCGTCGACCAGGCGCGGCGGCAGGCGGAGAGCTGGGGTGCCACCGTCGTTGCGGTAACGCCCGACGCGGGCGGCGGCTCGGCAACGCCGGTGGCCTCGAAGCTGAACCTGCTCCCGCCTGGCGCCCGCCCGGAAACGGCATGGTGGCGACGATGGCATGTGTGGGCGCCGCTTGCCGCAGTCGGCGTAGCGGCGTTGATCGCGATCGCACTGCCGATCTGGCAGAAGCGCGACTATGCGATCGCCCTTTCGAGGATCACCGAGCAGGCGCGGCGCGAAGCCGACGCTGCGAGCGTGCTGCGCCAGCGGCTGGAGACCATGGCCGGTGATTACAACTATGTTCTCTCCAGGAAATATGCATTTCCGAGTGCCGTCGACATCGTAGAAAACGTGACGAAGCTGATGCCCGATGACACGTGGCTCACGCAGTTCGAGGTCAAGAGTCAGGCCAAGGGAAAGGACCTGCATCGCGAAATGCTGCTGCGCGGCGAGTCTGCCAATGCGGGCCGCCTCGTCTCGCTGCTCGAGGATTCGAAGCTCTTCAGCGACGCGGCGCCACGGTCGCCGACGACCAAGATTCAGCCCGGGCCGGGAGAGATTTTCGACCTTGGTGCGCAAATCGTTTCCGCACCGCCGCCGCAGCCGTTGCAGCTTGCGAGCGCGCCGGGCGCCGCGCCTTCCACGCAGGTGATGCCGACACCCACGCCGTCCGCCACCGCGCCTGCCGCGACCCCGCAACCCACAGCCACGCCTGCATCGTCCGCGGCACCGGCCGCCCCACCAGCAGCCACGCCGCAGCCTACGACAGCGCCGCCCCCCGCGGCCGCGCCGCCCACGGCAACATCCGCACCCGCGGCGCCGACGACAGCCACACCCGCGGCACCGACGACAGCCACACCCGCGGCGTCGGCGACAGCCACACCCGCGGCGTCGGCGACAGCCACACCCGCGGCGTCGGCGACAGCCACACCCGCGGCGCCGGCGACAGCCACACCCGCGGCACCGACGACAGCCACACCCGCGGCGTCGGCGACAGCCACACCCGCGGCGTCGGCGACAGCCACACCCGCGGCGTCGGCGACAGCCACACCCGCGGCGCCGGCGACAGCCACACCCGCGGCACCGACGACGGCAAAGGATCCGGCGACGGGGCTCCGCACCGTGCCCCCGGGCGAGAGCCCCGGCGTCACGCCGGTCCCGCTCGCGCCCGGCTTCGGTCCACCCCGGCCTGCCCAGGCGCCGCCGGGGCCGTCCTCGCTTCGTCCGGTGCAGGCGAGGCCGTCATGATCGCGACGATCACGAGGCTCCCGGCGAAACAGCAGCGCGCGCTCGCGATTGGATTGCTGGTCGTCGCGGTCGCAATCACGCTTGCGATCCTGTTCCTGCCCGTCGTCCTGCTGCACAAGCACTATGGCGATGGCATCGCCGCGCTGGACGACCGGCTCGAAACCTATCGCCGCGTTGCGGCACAGGCGCCGGAATATCGGAAGGCGCTCGAAACGATGAGCGCGAAAGACATGCGCCGCTTTTTCCTCAAGAACACGGCGCCGAATCTGGCCGGCGCGGAACTGCAGGAAATGGTGCGCGCGGCGATCGAGGGCAACGGCGGGCGCATCACGACGAGCCAGAACCAGGCGGCGAAGGACGACGGCCGATTTCGCCAGATCGGCGTCAACGTTCAGTTCTTCGCGACGACGCCGAACCTGCAGAAGGTGCTGTATGCGCTCGAGACCCAGCAGCCGTATCTCATCGTCGATAACCTGTCGATGCGACCGCTGAACGCGTTTCGCGGCTTCAGGCCCGCGCCCGGGCAGGAACCCGAGGTCACTGTCCAGCTCGACGTAATCGGCTACGCATACGCCGAGGGCGAGAAGAAGTAGGAGGATCCGTGAACGCTCTCACGACGCGCGCGCGCGCGGCCCTATGGTGGCTTGGCCCGCTCGCCCTGCTCGTCGTGCTGATCGGCCTGGAGTCGGGCTGGGGCAGCACGATCCGCAAACAGCCGCTCCCGGAAGCGCCCGTCGCGCCCAAGCCCGTCGCGCTGGCGCTCATGCCCGAATATTCGATCGCAGGCGGCATCGGCGAGCGCACCGAAACGGCGACGCGGACGCTTTTCAATCCGACGCGCCGCCAGGCCGCGATCGTTGCAGACGCGTCGAAGCAACGGATGCAGCGCGGCCAGTTCGCGCTCACCGGAACGACGGTGATCGACGGCAAGAGCACCGCCTTCCTGCGTGAAACGGCCGGCGGCAAGTCGCGTCACGTCCATCAGGGCGAAACCGTCAACGGGCTCACGGTCGCCGAGGTCAAGCCCGACCGGGTCAAGCTTGCATTGGGTGACGAAACCGAGGAACTGGTGTTGCGTGTCGCGACAAATCCGCGGCCTACGACCCCAGCGGGAGTGCCCGTTCCGGTCCCGCCAGCGGCAGGTTCCGCCCCGGCCCAGCCCGTGCCGGGCGCAGCCCAGCCCGCCGCAGCCCAGCCGGCCGCCGACGGCCAATCGCTCGCCCAACGGCGGGCCGCGGCGCGTGCCGCCGCTGCTGCCGCGGCCGGGCAGCCACCGGCGGGCGCCGTGCCGGCGCCGGCACCGGTTACCCCCACGCAGCCCGCGGCTGCAACGACACCGGCGGCGTCGCCGGACCCGCGCTGGCTCGATCTCTACCGCAGCTACGAGCAACGGCGCGCCCAGACCACTCCCAAATGAGGTCGCCCCCACCGAACTGCGATAATGCGCCGCCGCGCGCTGCCCCCCGCCGTCTTCGCGAGCTTTGCCGGAGACGGCACGGCCAGCGCACGTCAACCGGAAAACAACAAATGACGATGAATCGACCCTTCCGCGGAGCTCTCGTTTGCGCGCTCCCGCTCTTCCTCGCCGCGTGCGCGTCGACGCCGGAGGCGCCGGTCGCCGACAACCGGGCGAAACCCCATACGACGACAACGGACATTATTTCGCCTTCGCCAGCGTTGGCCGACGCGGCCAAGAGGGCGATGGAGCCGGGACTGCCCACGGCCGAGGAGAAAGCACGGCTGTTCAAGGGCACCGGAGTGCTCGTCAAGGGCCAGCAGCCGGGAGGGACGCTGCCGCCCGGCCCACCGGCGCAGCCTGCCGGTGGCGGCGTCGTGCTCAATTTCGAAGGCGCCGACCTGCGCGAAGTCATTCGCAACATCCTGGGCGACATCCTGAATGAGAGCTACACGATCGATGCGTCGGTTGGCGGCACGGTGACGATCCGCACGTCGTCCGGGATTCCGCGCGAAGCGTTGCCCGCGACCCTCGAGATGCTGCTGCGGATGAACGGCGCGGCGATGGTCAAGGATTCCGGCGTCTACAAGATCGTGCCGCAGGCTGTTGCGGTCCGCGGCAACATCACACCGCAGCTCGGCAACTCGTCGCGGGCGCTGCCGCCCGGATTTTCGGTGCAGATCGTTCCGCTCCGCTACATCGGCGTGCGCGAAATGATGCGGATCCTCGAGCCCTTCGTGCGCGACGCAACGGCCGTGCGCCCCGACGAGCTGCGCAACCTGCTCGTGCTCTCGGGCACCGAACAGGAGTTGAAGCACCTGGTCGAGACGATCGACATGTTCGACATCGACTGGATGGCCGGGATGTCGGTCGGCCTGTTCACGCTGCAGTACGCCGACGTGAAGAGCGTCGGGCAGGAGCTCGACAAGGCGATCGGCGACAAGGCGACGAGCCCGCTCTCCGGCATCCTGCGGATCATCCCGATCGAACGGCTGAACGCGCTGCTCGTGATCACGCCGCAGCCCGCGTACCTCGAGGAAGCGAAGAAATGGATCGCGCGCCTCGATCAGGGCGGCGGCGGCGACGGTCCCCGCTTCTACGTCTACAACCTGCAGAACCAGCGCGCCGAAAAGCTCGGGCCGCTGCTCACCTCGGCGTTCACCGGTCGTGCCGCGGCGGCCACGCCGACGCCCCCGCCGACCGTCGCGCCAGGCACTCCGGCCGGGTCGATCGTCAGTCCGCCGCAGTTCCAGCAACAGCCGACCATCAGTCAGCCGACGATCCAGATCGTCCCACCGCCGACGCCCGCGGCCGCAGCGGCCCCGACCGGCGCTGGGGCGGGGCTCGCAGTCGTGCGCAACATCCAGGTCGTCGCCGACAAGGACAACAACACGCTGTTGATCGTCGCCACGCCGGTCGAGTACACGGTGATCGAGGCCGCCTTGAAGAAGCTCGACGTTCCGTCGCGGCAGGTCGCAATCGAGGTCACGATCGCCTCGGTGACGCTGACCGACGAGCTCGACTTCGGCGTCGAGTGGCTGTTCAAGGGCGGTGCCCCGTCCGGACGCGGCGCGGGTGGGCTCCTCACGCGCACGTCGCCGTTCAATCCGGGCGCGCCGGTGGCGACGCCGGCGGCCGGGGCGACGAGTCCCATCCTGTCACTTGCGCAGGGCTTCACCTACATCATCAACAACGCAAACTTCCCCGGCGGCATCCAGGCGGCGCTGCACCTGCTCGACACGTACGGCGACACCAAGGTGATCGCGAATCCGCATCTTGCTGCGCTCGACAACCAGAAGGCGACGATCAAGGCCGGCAACAAGATCCCGATCAACCAGCAGAGCATCGTCGGCAGCACGACCAACGTGGTGACGACGACATCGCAGTACATCGACACCGGCGTGCTGCTGCAGGTGACGCCGCACATCAACCAGGGCGGCCTCGTCACGCTCGACGTGCAGGCCGAGGTCAGCGACCCCGGCCCGGTGGCGAACCCGGGCGATGCGCCGCCGATCAATACACGCTCGGTGCAGACGCTCGTCAACGTTCAGTCGGGCCAGACGATGGTGATGGGGGGGCTGATCGGCGAGACCAGGGGAAACAGCTCGAAGGGGCTGCCGCTGATTTCCCGGATCCCCATCATCGGCGGACTCTTCGGCGATCAATCGCTCACGAACAACCGCACCGAGCTCGTCATGTTCATCACGCCGCGCGTCGTCGAAAGCGAGGTCGACATGAAGGGCCTGATCGAGGACCTGCGCAAGCGGATGGAGAAGATCGACGATTCGTTCAATGTCTTCACGCGCGTTCAGCTTCCGGCGACCCCGGGGGCCGCGATGCCGAAGGCAAATCCGGCGCCGGCCGCCGCGCCGACTCCCGCACCGGGAAATCAATAGCAAACAGGCGCTGGCGTCGCCGTTTGGCGACACGAAAACGTCGCCAAACCCCGACATTTCGTTGTTGCGCCCGCGCAACGGAAATTTGGCCTATTCGCTATCGGGGAAAACGCCGTTGACGATGCCGGAAGCATTGGTTAGGCTTGATTCGAGGATTGCGGCGCCGCAGGGCGGTGAGGCAGAGATTGGGCGGTCCTCGGCAATTTCCGCTGCGGCGCCTTACCTGTTTTTTTCAGGGGCAATCCAGATGGATCAGCACGGTTTCGGGTCGCGGAGCTTCCGCGCACGCGTTTTTCGGTGGCTTGCGCGCTCGCTCGGTGTCGCAGTGATCGTCGCAGTTGCAGGATGCTCGACGATGGGCGGCATCACGAAGGACTCCACGCCCGAGGCCAAGCGCGAGGCGGTCACCGAACGCGTCAACGCCCGGTGGGCGGCCCTGATCAAGGGCGACATGGACACCGCGTACACGTTCCTGAGTCCCGCGTCGCGCGCGGTGACGTCGCTTTCGGCCTACAAGGCGCAGGCAAGGGGAAAAGGTTATCAGCAGGCCAAGATCGAAAAAGTCGATTGCGAAATCGAAGTGTGCAAGGTGACGCTGACGGTGGTGTACGACCACCGGAAAATGAAAGGCATTCCGACGCTGGATGAGGAATCCTGGGTCATCGACGAAGGACAAGTTTGGTACGTCTGGCGACCCTAGACCAGGCGGCCGTTGCAATTTTTCCACAGGGGGGCTTTCGGGCGGAATTGAAATCGTTTGGACATGAGAGGCAAGCTGTAATAAGATTCGCACGCTGTTGGTTCTAAAGTGATCACTTTAAATCGCAATCGCAAACACAGGAGTCACCACCAACCATGAACACGTTCAACAAAAAGTCGCTGTACGCCGCGATCGCCGGACTGGGCGCGCTGGGCGTGGCGGGCACCGCTGACGCGGTCTACGTCAACCCGGATGGCCTTGGCCAGGTCCTGCTCTATCCGTACTACACGGTCCGGGCCAAGACGAGCGGTCCGTTCGCCGGCGCGCAGTTCAACACGCTGCTGTCGGTCGTCAACTCGACAGCCTCGGCGAAGGCCGTCAAGGTCCGCTTCCTCGAGAACCTGAACTCCCGCGAAGTGCTGGACTTCAACTTGTACCTGTCGCACAACGACGTCTGGACGGCGGCCGTTGTCCCGACGGGCGACGGGGCCGGCGTGGTTACGCAAGACAAGTCCTGCACGGATCCGGGGTTCACGCCGGGCGCCGTCCAGCCGTTCGTGGGCACGCTGTTTACGGACGGCGTGGACTACTTCGCTCGACCGCACGCGTGAGGGCTACATCGAAATCATCGAGATGGGCGACATCGCCACGCCCAGCTTTCGTGACCGATGTCACGCACGCGTCGGGCACGCCGCCCTGCAAGATCATCTCGGGCATCGCGGCCACGGACACCGTCGCCGGCAGCGGCGGACTGTTCGGCGACCTGACGATCATCAACGTCAACGCCACGGCGGAAACGGCGACAGACGCCGTTGCGCTCGCCAACTTCAACACGGCTGGTTCGATCTGGGCGCTCCCGGGATCGATCAACCCGACGCTTGCGTCGGGCAGCGTGCTGACATCCGAAAGCTTCAAGGGCGGCGCGGTGGTCCAGGCGACGTGGACGCAGCCCATCGATGCGGTCAGCGCCTCGATGATGCACGACACCCTGATGAACGAGTTCATCCTCGATTCGGGCACGAAATCGGGCACCGACTGGGTCGTGACCTACCCGACGAAGCGCTACTACTACAACGCGAACGGCACGCTGAAGAACGCCGGCTCTTTCTCGCCGCCGCAGCTGTTCCAGCGCAATTTCACTGCGCCGGCCGGTGCGTGCGACGACGTCGGCATCAGCGCTTGGGACCGCGAAGAGCAGGTGCCGGGCACCCCCGCCGGGTCCTTCTCGCCGCCGCTGCCGAGCACGCCGCCGTCGGCGCTGTGCTGGGAAGCGAACGTCGTCACGTTCAACAAATCGAACGTGTTCAGCTCGCCCTACAGCCGCAACATCGACGTCTACTACGACGCAGCCAAGACGCAGCCAATGCAGAACGGTTGGGCTCGCCTGACCCTCGGTCCGGTCCCGCCCGTCCCCGCAGTCGCGGGAGTTCACCAGATGATCTCGGTGGGCAGCCAGACGTTCAACGGCCTGCCGGTCATCGGGTTCGCGACGGCGACGTTCTTCAACGGCTCGCTGGCGACCGTATGCAACGCGTTGCCCCCTGCAACCTGCCCGACGACCCAATCGGCCTACGGCGGAAGCTACACCCACAAGTACACGAGCAACTAAGCAGCGCTCGATGCAGCTTTGGAAGGGCGGGATTCGTTCCCGCCCTTTTTTATTGCCGCGCGCCGCACCGACGCGCGCGCCCCGCGCACGTCCCGGATGACAGCGCGCCTCGGTTTGAACCGACCGCGCGCGCCGATCACCCGCCCGAAGGTCGGCTTAGCCTGACACGCGGATAGGATTTCCCCTCTACAAATCCGCGCCTTTTTGGACTATAATTCATCCGGTTTCGCGAGGCCTCGAGCCGATGCGAGCATTTGGGTAGACGAGGGAGCGCATTATGACGAGGTCATCGATTCGATCGCTGCTGGCCGGCTTGGCCGGCCTGGTCGGCGTGCTTGCGCTCTGCGCCTCGTTTCCGTCATTCGCGCAGTCGGGAACCACCATCACCATCAGTGGAGTCTCCTGCGCGCAGTGGACGCTCGGTGGCACGCCTCCCAACCTCACGCTGACCTGCGGCGCGGGAGGAGGGGGGCCCGGCGTCCCGGTATGCACGATCTCGGGCGCGACCACCGCCACGGTCGGGACCGCGACGGCCTTGGTTGCGCGATGCAGCCCTGAAGCCGCGAGCTTCACCTGGACCGGCGGCTCGTGCGCTGGTCAGGTGGGTGCGACCTGCTTCGCCAACGAGGCCATGACCGGACAAGAAATGTACACCGTGCAAGGCACGAACGGCGCCGGGACCGGAGCGGTCTCGGCGGGGCTCCCCGTCACTTGGGTCGCCGCACCGCCACCTGCTCCGACGGGTTGCTCGATCGCACGTAACCCCGCCAACGGGCTGGCTCCTGCCGTGGGCGGGCCCGTTGGCATGACGGGTTCGTGCTCGGGCGGCGGTACGCCCACGGCATGGAATTGGCAGAGGAACGGCGTTGTCTGGCCGCCCTGGAGCCCGAACAATGCGTCCCAAGCCGACTGGCTCCCGCAGAATACCGGGGCCAGTCCCATCACCTACACCTATACGTTGACCGCGTGCAACGGCGCTTCCTGTGCATCTGCGATCAGCACGACGTTCACCGTGGCCGGCACCGGCGGTGGCGGTGGCGGCGGCGGCACGATCGACTGTGGCGCGGGGTTCGCGAAGACCACGGAATATGACCTCACTTGGGGAACCGCGACGAATACCCGCATAGCGGTGGGTCCAAATGAGGCCGTCGTCGTGAAGTTCACGGTCCCGCCTGGTGCGCCTCCGTCCGTTTCTGGACACGCCGGTCACCTGGACATATTCGAATACGGTTCCGCTGGAGACGCACGGTGGACGACAATATGGCGGGATTGACTGTCAAGCTGGCGGTAACCCGTACGGATTTCGCGAACACCGTCGAATACGACCTTCCGTGGGGGTCGCAGCGCGAATACACAGATCTCGATGGGTCCGGCCACTGCCGTCGTGGTGGCTTCTACGTCGCCTTGTCAGTGGGGAACCCTAGTCGATGGAAGCTTTACTTACTACGCGGTAGACTCGACAATGTGGTTCAGTATTTCGAGCAGCATAGGCTTGCCGATCCTGCTTCCCGGCACTACCTACTATGCGAACATCCAGGGTAGGAAGCCGTTCGGCGACGGATCCCTGACGTGCACCACGGCGCCCTGCGACATTTCCGTAGCGATGTGAAAGCCAGACGCTCTCGAGACGAACTCGGCGATGTGGTAATTGGATTGCCGTGAGGATGGCGAATAGGACGATAGCTAATCCTGACATCTATTGTTCGATACCTACTATTTCGAGTGTTACGAGTGTCGGATTAGCCAACGGGCTCGGGAACTACCCCAGTCTGATGCCGGGCCAGAAGTATTACCTGAACATCCAGAACAGGAGCGCGTTTAACCCAGGCGCGGGCTGGACGTGCAAGATCGGTCCGTGCGATATTGCAGTGGTTATGGGGAAGCCTGCGACATTTCGGTAACGATGTTAAAGCCAGACAATAGTTAACCACGGTATCTCTCCAGCGAAGCCCCGCGCCGCGGGGCTTCGTTTTTTTTGGCGTCCGGAACCCAATGTCGATTCGCACCGCGAGGCTGTTTGCGCTGCCCGCCTGCTGTCGTCGTGTGGGTCGCAACGCAAGGCGAACGGCGTGACATGCAGCGCGAAGCTATTGATCCAGAGGGCGAGGAGCAAGCGCAGGCGCGCGGCGAGTTCGCGGTCGAGTCCACGACTGTCGGGAAGTCGACAACAATATCGCCAGGGAGGATTTGTTGACATCAAGACATCATCTGTAGTATGCTTTGATGCATGCGAACGACCCTTACGCTGGACAAGGACGTGGCTGCCGTGATCGAGCGCCTGCGCAAGACTCGACGTCAGACGATGAAGGACTTGGTCAACGAAGCGCTTCGGGAAGGGTTGAAGCAGATCGCGGCGCCCCCTCGAAGGCGCACCCCGTTTCGCACGGTTTCTGTCGACCTCGGGCGCTGCCTCGTCGCCAATGTCGATAACGTGGCCGACGTGCTGGCAGTCGTCGAGAGCGAATCGTTCCGATGATTCTGCTCGACGCCAACCTGCTTATTTATGCCCACGTCACTTCCTTCCCGCAACACGTGCGCGCGCGCGAGTGGCTCGACGCGCAATTGGGCGGCAGCGGACCGGTAGGGCTGCCGTGGCCAACGCTCCTTGGATTTCTTCGCATCGTCACCAATCCGCGCGTGTTCCAGCGCCCCGAGCCCATGGCCTGGGCGTGGCGCCAGGTGAGTGCGTGGCTCGACGCGGAAGTCGCCTGGATTCCGCAACCGACGGAGCGGCATCGGGAAGTGTTGGGATCGCTGTTGCAGGGCGCCGGTGTGCAGGCCAACCTGGTTCCCGATGCGCATCTGGCCGCGTTGGCGATCGAGCATGGACTCGTTGTGTGTTCCACCGACGGTGATTTCGCGCGTTTCCCCGAGGTTCGCTGGCGGGATCCCCTGCAGCGGTAGCGCCAAAAACGCTCTTACCGCAGCCGCCGGATATGCCGCGGCCACTCTTATCGACATTGCCGCCATTCCTTCCCTCGCATGAAAATCACCGTGTTTCTCGACCATTCCTGCCGCTTGCTGCTGACCATCGCATTCATCGTCGCCGCACCGGCAGTAGCCCTCGCCGCCGACGCGGCCGACCCCGTGCTCGTGCGTCGCGGCGACATCGTGATTACCCGGTCCGACTACGAGGCCGAGCTGCTGAACATTCCCAAGGACGACCGCGCCGAGTTCAGGGCCAGCACGCGCCGCAATCGCGAGCTCGTCGGGCGGATGCTCGTCGCGCGCGAGCTTGCCGCGGAGGCCCGGAACAGGAAGCTCGATCAGGACGCCCTCGTGAAGCGCCGCTTGCTGCTGGCCGACGATAAGCTCCTCGTTTCGGTTCTGCTTGCGGATGTCGAGGCGGCAGCCGTACGCGAACTCGCTGCGCAAGCCGCGGCATTCGAGCGTGCCGCGCGCGAGCAGTACATCACCGCGAAGGCGAGCTATACGACGCCCGAGACGCTGATGCTGACGCAGATCTTCTTCTCAGCGGAAAAGGACGGCTTCGAGGGCGCGAAGAAGCGCGCCGACGACGCCTACGCGAAGCTCCGCGCTGGCGCCGACATCGGCGATCTCGCCGCGACAATCTCCGACGATACGCAGAGCCGCGACGCCCGGGGCCGCGTCGGGCCGCTCGCGCGCAGGGAGCTCGACGCCAACGTCGCCGAAGTTGCGTTTCTGCTGAAAAACCCCGGCGACATCAGCCCGCCGATCAAGTCGCGAGCCGGTTGGCACATCGTGCGCCTCGACACGCGCAATCCCCCGGTGACGAGGAGCTTCGACGAAGTGAAGGGCGAGATCATGGACGAGCTTCGCGACAAGCACATCGCCAGCGCCAAGAGCGCGTTGATGCGCGACATCGCGACAAAGAACGAGGCTGTCGTCGACGAGGCCGCGGTCGATGCGCTACGATCGGAGCGACCGGCACCGTAGGCTACGTTGGCACCCCGCGGCGTTTTTACACAGTGACGCGAAGCTTGACGCCGAAGCTGTGAAGCACCTTGGGTACGGTATCGTAGCGAGGCTTGGCGAGGCTCGGCCGTAGAATCCCCACGCGCGACCCCGACCACCGACTGCGCCGCAAATGCTGTCGACCCCAACTCGCCGCAACGAGCCCTGCCCCTGCGGCAGCGGCAAGCGCTACAAGGACTGTCACGGTAATCTCGCCGCAGCGGGTCCGGCGCGGGATTCGGCGCCGGGTGGAGAAGACGCGCTGATGCAGCAGGCGCGCACGGCGATGCAACGAAACGATTTCGCGATCGCGGCGACTCGCTGCGAGCGTGTGCTCTCATCGGCGCCGAACCGTTCCGACGCGTGGGCTATGCTGGGGCAGATCGACCTGCAGCGCAGCGACTACACATCGGCGCTCGATCGGTTCGCGCGGGCGATTGCGATCGATCCGGCTCGCGCCGAGCTTCGCGCGGGTCTCGCCAGGGCGCAATTCGGCGCGGGCGCGGTTCCGAGCGCTGTCGAATCCGCGCGCACCGCGATCGCGCTCGATGCCGCCAACGCCGACGCGTGGAACGTGCTCGGGCTTTGCGTGGAACCGACGTCTCCGGCTGAATCTCTCGCAGCCTGGGAAAAGGCAGCGGCGCTGGCGCCCGGTCAACCGGAAGCGCATTTCCGGATCGGCAACCTTCATCGCCGCGAAGGCAATCACGATCTCGCGGCGACCGCCTACCGGCGGGCGCTCGCGTCGCGCCCCGGGCATCCCGTCGTGCTGAACAATCTCGGGCTCTCGCTGCAGGCCCAGGAAAATCTCGAGGCAGCCGAACGCAGCTACCGCGACGCAATCGAGCAACAGCCGGCGATGCTCGAAGCCATCGTCAATCTCGGCGGCGTCCTTCAGCAACAGGGGCGGTTCGGCGACGCGATACGCTGCTACGAGCGCGCCGTTGCACTGAGTCCGCGCGCTGCGGCGCTGTGGTCTGCCATCGGGACCTGTCAGTACCGGATCGGTGACCATGCTGCGGCACGCGCGAGCTTCGATCGCGCGCTCGAGTACGGCAGCGACGATCCCAAGACGATGATCAACATGGCGTCGATGCTGCTCGCCGAGCAGCGTTACGGCGACGCGCTGCCGCTCCTCGAAAGGGTGCTGGCGATCGAGCCGGGATCCGACGAAGCCGAGAACGTCCTGCTGTACACGCAGCAGCAGGTGTGCCAATGGAAGGGCCTCGAGCCGCTGTTCCTGCGCCAGCGCGAACGGATCCGGGAGCACCGCGGCCCGCCGATCTCGCCCCACAACCTGCTGGCGCTCCCGTACACGCCCGAAGAGCAGCTCATCGCAGCGCGCGACTGGGTGGAACGCCAGATCGGCGCCAAGCCCACCGCGCGGCCGGCGATGCCCCGCCGGCGCGACGGCCGGCTGCGGATCGGCTATCTCGGTTCGGACTTCCGCTCGCATCCGCTCGCCAATCTGCTGACCGAGGTGATCGAGACGCATGACCGGTCGCGCTTCGAGGTCTTCGGCTATTCGTTCGGCCCCGACGACCGCAGCGCCGCCCGCGCGCGGTTCGGCAGGGCATTCGACCGGTTCGTCGATGTGCGCACGGAGACGTTTGCGGACACCGTGCGGCGCATCAGGACGGACGAGATCGCGATCCTGTTCGACACCGGCGGGCACGTGATATATGCGCGCGGAGAGATCTTCGCGGCACGCCCGGCGCCGATCCAGATCAACTGCATCGGCTTTCCCGGGACGCTCGGGGCCGATTACTACGATTACATCCTGACGGACCGTTTCGTGAGCCCGCCGGAGCAACAGATCCACTTCGCCGAGCGCTTCATGTATCTGCCGCATTGCTATCTGCCGGGGGACAGCAAGCGCCCGATGGGTGTGACGCCCCATCGTGCGCAGTGCGGATTGCCGGAGCACGGATTCGTGTTCTGCTGCTTCAACGGCAGCTACAAGATCCAGCCGGCCGTCTTCGGGATCTGGATGCGTCTGCTGCAGAAATTGCCGCAAAGCGTGCTATGGTTGCTCGACACCGATCCGCTCGCGCGGGCGAATCTGCAGCGGGAAGCCCGGCAACGCGGCCTGGCGGAAGGGCGGCTGGTGTTCGCGCCCCGCGTGCCCGTGGCCGAGCATCTTGCGCGGCATGGCGTCGCCGACCTCTTTCTCGACACGTTTCCCTGCAATGCGCACACGACGGCCAACGATGCACTGTTTGCGGGATTGCCGGTCGTGACCTGCGCTGGCGAAACGTTCGCAAGCCGGGTCTCGGGCAGCCATCTTCGCGCGATCGGCGTGCCCGAGCTCGTGACGCAAAGCCGGCCGATTACGAAGCGCTGGCGCTCAAGCTCGCCGATGAACCGGATACGCTCGCGCGATTCCGGGCCCGGCTCTCCGTTAACCGCAAGACGGAGCCGCTGTTCGATTCGATCGGCTATACGCGGGCGCTGGAGGAATTGCTCCTGCGGGCGGTGGCGGAGAACGCGTGAGCGGGACGCGCGAGCCGGATGCATCGCGGACAACGAAGCGGCGCGGAGGCCGCGGCGAAGCCAACGACGTCTGCGTGCATGCGGAGGCCGAACGGTGAGCGAAGCTGCCGCAGGTTCGCGTCTCGTCGTCGCAGGGCACGACGCGCGCCGCAACCGTGCGCTGTTCGCCAATTTCTTTCGCCGCGAGCTCGTCACCCGCTATCTCGGCAGCATCACGGGGCTCGCATGGGCGCTCCTCAATCCACTGGCGCTGCTCGGCGTTTACCATTTCGTGTTTACCACGGTGTTCCGCGCGGGTGCATTCGATGGCCGCAGCTTCCTGCTGTTCGTCGCGGTCGCGCTGTGGCCGTGGCTCGCGGCGCAGGAAGGTTTGCAGCGCGCCACCCTCGCGCCGCTCGCCTACGCGGATCTGATCCGCAAGGTCGCTTTCCCGCACGAGATCGTCGTCTACGCCTCGGTCGCAGCCACGCTCGCGTTGCAGTTCGTGGGCTACGTTGCCGTGCTCGTCGTGCTTTATGCATTCGGCGAACCCGTGCGATTCGAAGGTCTGCTGCTCGCCGTGCCGATCTGGATCATCCTCGCGATCGCGGTGACGGGGATCGGCTTGCTGCTGTCGGCGTTGCAGGTTTTCGTCCGCGACATCGAGCACGTGCTTTCGCCGATCCTGATGATCCTCATGTACCTGACGCCGATCCTCTATCCGCTGACGCTCGTGCCCGAGGGAGTGCGTCCATGGGTCGCGGCGAACCCGTTCGGCTGGCTCGTCCTGCGCTTGCGCGATGCGCTGCTCGACGGCCGGATTGCGCCGCGGTGGGGCGACGTCGTTGCGCTGGCCGTTGCACTGGCGCTGTTCGTTGCGGGCGATGGGTCTTTCGCCGGCTGTCGCCGCACTTCGAGGACTTCGTGTGATTCCGAAGCGCGCGCTGCGTGAATCGCAACGATAGCGATGAGACCACATCGATGACGGCGCTGCTTACGCTCGCCGATGTCGGCAAGGACTACGCGAAAGTCGAGTCGCGCGGCGGCCGCCTGCGTCTCGTCTGGGACTCTGCTGCGCGGACGACCCGCCGCGCGCGTGTTCCGTGCCGTCGACGGCGTCAGCCTCGAAATGAGGCGCGGCGAGTCGCTCGGCGTGATCGGCGAGAACGGCGCCGGCAAGTCGACGCTGCTGAAGATCGTCGCCGGCGTGATCAAGCCGACGCGCGGCGCGGTCGCCGTCGACGGCCGCGTCGGCGCGTTGCTCGAGCTGGGATCGGGCTTCCACCCCGAATACACGGGGCTCGCCAACATCGATCTCGCCGCGGCGCTTCTCGGCCTGTCGCCTGCCGACATCTCGGCCAAGCGCGACGAGATCGTCGCTTTCGCCGACATCGGCGAGCACATCCACGATCCGATCAAGCACTATTCGTCGGGGATGGTGGTCCGGCTGGGCTTTGCCATCGCGACGACGCTCGCGCCCGACATCCTGATCACCGACGAAGTGCTCGCGGTCGGTGACGAATCCTTCCAGAAGAAGTGCGTCGCCTGGATGGAGGCGTACCTCGAAGGTGGAGGCACGCTGCTCTTCTGCTCGCACAGCATGTATCACGTCCAGAAGCTGTGCCGGCATGCGCTGTGGCTGAAGGATGGGCAGGTCGAGCGCTACGGGCCGGCGGCCGACGTGACGCAGGCGTATCTTGCCTACCACGAGGAGAAGACCGCGCGCGAAGCGCCGGCGCTGCCGCGCGCAGACCCAACGTCCACCGGCTCCGCGGGTCATTACGCGATGCGCGCTCTCGAGCTTTTGCCGGGGGGCACGATCGCGCAAGATTCGGAGCTCGTCGTCCGCGGCGAGGTGTACTCTCCGGACGGCCGCGTTCCGGTGGCGCTCGTCGGTATCGTCCGCGCCGACGGCACGCCGGTCTATGGCGTCGGAACCGACATGGACGGCGTGCGGCCCACACGGATCGCGCCGGACCGTTACGCGTTTACGCTGACGCTGCCGCGTCTGGCGCTCCTTCCCGGCAAGTACTACGTGCGCGGATTCGCTGCCGATCCGGAAGGAATGCGCGTGTTCGACACCTGCGAAGCGCCGCTCGTGGTCACCGGCGAGACGCGCGAGATGGGCTTCGTTCGGCTGCCGCATCGCTGGCACGACGACACCATGTGATCGAATGAGTGAGCGGGGCGAAGCCAAGGCCCGAAGGGCGCGTCCGCGAGCGATTGAGCGCGGCCGACGCAGCGGTGCCTCGACGGAAAAAGAACGCACGGAGGCCGCGAAGTGAGCGGACCGGCCGCCACTGCCGCGCTGCGAAAATTCGGGCGATGAGTACCGCAGCGACGCACTGGGGCTGGCCCGCGCTCGCAGCTTCGTTGCCGTGGCCCAGGGGCTTTGCGCTCCTCGCCCGCGTCGTCGCGAGCGATACGATCCGCTTCGAGGCCGAGTCGGCGGCGTACGCTGCGGCGCGCCGATTCGCGGGCACGCGGCTGCCCGAGTCGAGCGGCACCAACGTCGATGAAATCGGCTGGCGCCGCGCCTGGCGTCTCGTGCAACTCGTCGATCACGCCGATCTCTTCCTCACCCGTACCCGCAGCGATCGCTGGCTCGAGCGGCATGTCGACGTGCGCGGCGCATGGCCTGCAGCGGGTCCGTTTCTCGCAGTGACCTGCCACTGGGGCGCGGGATTGTGGGCGCTGCGGCATCTCGGCCGTGCCGGGCATCGGGCGCGGTTTCTCGCGCGTCGTCTTTCGCAAGCCGAATTCGCTGGCGACGCCGGTCGGCGGCGCTATATGCGGATGCGCATTGGCGCAACCGAGCGGGCGACGCGCGCTCCGGTGATCTACACGGGCGGCGCGACAGCGGAGATTGGGGAGGCGCTCGACGCGCGCACCTCCATTGTCGCGCTGTGCGACGTGCCGCTGCCGCCGGGCCGCTCGAAGATCGAAGCGCCGTTCCGCGACGGACGACTCACGATGCCGCGCGGCCTGATCGCGCTCGCCTGCACGCGCCGCATCCCCGTCGTCACGTTCAGCGCGGCGCTCGACCGCACGACCGGGCGGCGGCAGCTCGACATCGCGCCGGCTGTCGTCTATCGCGATCCCGTGGCGATGGCCGCCGCACTCGCGCAAAGCCTCGAAGCGCTTCTCGATCGCGACTCCGCGGCATGGCACATGTGGCCGTATGCAGCGGAGTTGCTCGAGCGCTTAGTCGACGTGCGCGATGACCATCACTCGCTTGCCGCTCGCGAGCTGCTCGTACGCATCGGGAGGAGGCGCGACGCGCTCGACCCGCGTGAAGCCGACCTTGGCCAACACGAACCGCAGCGCCTCGTAGCTGGGGCAGAGGCAGATGCCGGTGGTGCTTGCTTCGGGGGCGTGCGTCTCGTCGGTTTCGTCGATCAGCGCGAAGCTGCCGACCATGTGACGCTGGAACGTGTACGCTCCCCAGTCGATGACGCCCGTCACGTTCGGCGTCACCTGCGTCTCGATCACGCAGGCGCGGCGGGTGAGCGCACGGGCGAGCCGCAGCGCACCGACCGGATTCTCGACGTGATAGAGGAGGCCCAGCATCAGCGTCACGTCGAACGTGCCCAGCGCGGCAGCGTCGAGCGTCGTGATGTCCGCTTCGACGGTGCGCAGGTTGGCGAGCCGGTAGACGGCGGCCATCAGCGTCGTGTCGGCGACGTGCTCGCGGCGTGCGTCGAGGGCGACCACTTCGCGGCAGCCCTTGCGCGCGAGCTGAGTCGCAAAATAGCCCTGATGGCAGGCGACGTCGACGACGGAGAGCTGCTTCCAGCCACCGTCGGCGAGCGGCGTCAGACATTGCCACAGCATCGCGAGGCGCGTCGTGTGGATGCGCGCGACGCCGGGGGGCAGGTACGACGCCGTCGTCGTGCCGTCGGGCAGGTCGAATTCGTAAAACCAGCGGCGTTCGTGCACCTGCCGCATCAGGTCGGAAGCGTTCATGGTCGGGCTCGCCGGAATCTCGCGCAGTTTACTATGGCGGCGCGCGAGTTCGGCGAATCCTCGTTCGACGCGGGCCGATTCCACGTTGGCGCCACGCTGCGTTGCGATAAAATGCGCGGGACAGCGAGCGGCCGGGGCGGAGCCGCAGTGACATTCGCTCCCGCCTGCGTCCGCCGATGCCGGCAATGACCCCCGATCTTCCTCCTGACCGCACGCCTCCGGTTCGCGCGTGTCGCCGCGCGACGCCAACGCCTCGATCGAGTTGATGGCGACGCCGGAATACGCGCAGTGGTTCGAACGGGGGCGCGCGCATCAGCGCGATGGGCGCGCAATCGACGCGATGCTCTGCTATCGGCGTGCCGCGCGCGCAGACCCGCGCGCGTCGGATCCGCATTTCGTGCTGGGCGAAGTACTGTGGCAACTCGGGCGGCCCGCCGAGGCGATTGCCGCATGGCGCGAAGGCGCGCGATTGTCACCCACGCATCTCGCTCCGGCGCAGGCGCTGGCCGAAGCGCTGCTCGCGACGGGTGACTTCGCCGCCGCACGCGTTGCGGCGGAGCGCGTACGCTTCCTCGCGCCCGGCGATCCTCGTGCGACGCTGATTGGCGCCATCGCGGCGATCGCAACAAACGAGCGCTCGCTGGATTCCGAACCGTTCGCGACTGCCGCACGCGCGCTCGCAGACGAGCCACGATTTCTTGCCGTCCCGGCCCTGGCGGGTCCGCTGGCGACGGCGCTCGAAAGAACGCCGCGCAGTCCCGGCCGTGCAGCACTGCTGGATGCGCTTGCCGCTCGCGTCGATGCGCTCGCCGCAGCGCCGGCGTTGCTGGTTACGCTCGTGTTGGAGCACCTTGGCGGCACGGCGCACGCCGAAGCTGCCGCAATGCGCGCTGCGCTCGTCGCGCGTGTCCGGGAGCGCGTCTACGTGGGCGTCGAACGGGAGGCGTTGCGCCGTGCTGCCGTCGCGGTCGCACGATTCGACGCCGAGAGCGCGGGCGTTCTCGCCGAACATTATGCGGTGCTGTGTGCCGCGGCGTTCGTTGCGCCGGTCCCGGCGATGTGGCCACGGCGAACGGCGGGAGCGCGGCTGCGCGTCGTCCTGTTGCTCCCCGCCGAGATCATCGCGGCCGCAGAGGTGCGGGACTTCGCGGCATTGCGAAGCGATACGTTCGACGTTGCGCTGGCCGCGATCGGCGCGCCGGCGCCGCCGATGTTCGCGGGTTTGACCGGGATCGCGCTGCCGGTCGAGCCCGACGCGCTCGGCGCCAAGGCGATCGCGGCGCGCGATCCCGACGTGCTCGTCGACTTCGTGGGTCTCGCCGCGGCGAGCGGACCGCTGCTGGCGCTTCGTCCCGCGCGCGCGACGTGGACGCTCGGCACGCTGCCGCTGCCGAACCATGCTCCGCTCGTCGCTCGGACCTTTCGCGATGTGGCGCAAGCGATTGCGGCGCTCGCAGCGCTCGTGCATGCACGTGATCCAACGCTGGATTGCCCCATTGACGTCGCCGCGCTCGATGCAATGTGGCAAGACGCGGTGCGTGCGCACCAGGGCGGCGATCGGACGGCGGCGATCGCCAATTATCGAGCGGTGCTCGACCTGCAACCGGAATTTGCGACCGCGTGGTTCCTGTGCGGCATGGCGCTGCGCGAGGAGGGCGATGTCGCTGGCGCGCGCGCTGCCTTTGCGGCGGCTCTTTCCGCGGCGCCGGGATACGTCGACGCGCGGGTCGCGGCGGCGCGCGCCGCATTGACGATGGGTGAAGTCGACTCGGCGATCGCGCTCTGCGAGGAGGGGCTCGCGCGGTATGCGAACGACAGCCGACTGTGGTGTGCGCTGGGCGACGCGTGGCTCGCCGGGCGCGACGGCGGGAGGGCAGCCGCAGCATTCGAGGCTGCATTGCACATCGATGCGAACGACGGCCAGGCGCATTACAGCCATGGCGTTGCCTTGCAGATGCAGCGGGAAGGTGCCGAAGCGGCGCGGTCCTATCAGCGCGCTCTCGCGCTGCGCCCGGACCTCACCGCCGCGCATTTCAACCTTGGGGTGGTCTTCCAGGAACAGGGTGCGGTCGATGCCGCGATCACCGCTTATGGCGAAGTGCTCGCTGTCGATCCGGGCAACGTTGCCGCCTACAAGAATCTGGGCGAGGTGTTGCACGGCGCGGGCCGGATCGACGCCTGGCTCGCGAATTTTCGTCGCTTCGAAATCCATTGTCCGACCGCATTGCCACTCGCGGTCCAGGCGCTCGAAGCGTGCCAGCATCTTGCCGACTTCGCTGCGCTCGAGCGCTACCTCAACGGCCTTTCCCAGGATGCCTTCGTTGCCGACGGCGACGCGGCGTTCGTCGACAGCCTCGAAGAGCTGCTGTACCTGCTCCTCTTTTTCGACATTCCCGCAGAAACGATCGCGCGATACGCGCGCGCGTACGACGAGGCCGCGGGGCGCGTGTATGGAAAGCCGCTGCCGCCTCCGACGGCACGCCGACCGGGCCGTCTGCGCATCGGGTACCTCTCGGCCGACCTTCGCGACCACGTGATGGGCAAGATGGTCTGGTCCGCGGTCGAGCACCACGACAAGGCAAGGTTCGAGCTCTCGTTCTATTCGCTTTCCGACGTGAACGACGAGTGGACGGCGAAATTTCGCGGTCTCGCCGATCGCTTCGAGGTCGTGGCCGGTCTCGACGAACGCGCCGCGGCGACTCGCATCGCCACCGACGATCTCGACGTCCTCGTCGATCTCTCGACGCACACGAAAGGCGCGAAGCCGGGGATCCTCGCGCTGAAGCCGGCGCGCGTGCAGATCACCCACGTCGCGAGCGCCGGTACCGTCGGCCTGTCGACGGTCGATTACAAGCTCACCGACGCATTCTGTGACGTCCCCGAAACGCAGGCATTCCAGATCGAAACGCTGCTGCCGATGGACGGTTGCGTGTATCCGTATCGCCACGTCGCGCCGGCGCGTGAGCATCCGTTCCAGCGCGCCGCGCTCGGCGTGGATGACGATGCGATCGTCATCGGCGCCTTCGTTGCCGGCCTCAAGCTGTCGCGGCGTTGCCTTGCGTTATGGCGCGAGGTCCTCGCGCGCGTGCCGCGGGCGAAGCTCGCGGTTTCGCCGGCGAACCCGGCGCTTGCCGGCATGTACGGACGGCTCGCGGCGGCTGCCGGAATTGCGGCGGATCGGCTGCTCTTCGTTCCGCAGGGACGCGACGAGGCCGAGAATCGGGCGCGCTATGCACTGGTCGACTTCGTGCTCGACCCGATGCCGTTCGGCGGCGTCAACGGCACGCTCGAGGCGCTCGACATGGGCGTACCCGTGGTGACGCTCCTCGGCAAGCGCCACGGCGAGCGGACGTCGTATTCGATTCTTGCCAATCTCGGCGTTACCGCGACGGTCGCGGCGAGCGGTCGCGAATACGTGGACATCGCCGCGCGGCTCGCCGGCGACCCCGCATTCATGCGCGACGTTCGCGCGCAAATCCGCGCGGGACTCGCGCATTCGGTGCTGACCGCCATGCCGGAGCACACGCGTTCGCTCGAGCGTGCGTACATCGCCGCGCTTGCCGCGAAGGCGCCCGAGGCGCTCGCCAGTGCCGAAGGCTCGCCCGATGGCTGACGCACGGGCACGCGACCCGCGGGTTTCCCGAGGCGAAGCATTGCTCAACGCCGGAAACCCCGCAGCCGCGATGCCGCTGCTGTCGGCGGTGCTGGCAACGCCGGATGCCGCGGTGGACGACGTGCACGCCGCGCTGGTGTTGCGCTCGAAGGCACGCGAGCGCCTGTCCGACCTGCCGGCGGCGATTTCCGATCTGCGGCGTGCCGCCGCCATCGCACCGCGCGATGCGCGCGTGCGGAACGCGCTCGGTCTCCTCCTTGCCGATCGCGGCGATATCGCTGATGCGGTCGCCGAGCTGACCCTCGCGGTCGAGATCGACCCCGCGTATGCGCGTGCGTGGAACAATCTCGGAAATGCGCTGCGCATCGCGCGCCGCACCGACGAGGCACTCGCGGCGGTGCGTCGAGCGATCGCCGTTGACCCCGGCTACGGTCTCGCGTGGAGCCATCTCGGCGCGCTGCTCGTCGAACAAGGGGACGACGCTGCTGCCGGTGACGCTTACGGACGCTCGATCGCTCTCAGACCGGACGCCGCATCGCTGGCCGCGCTGGCGGGCATCGCGCGGCGCCGCGGCGACGTCGACGCCGCCGTCGATCTGTACTCCCGCGCTGCTGCTCTCGCCCCTGCCGAGACCAACGTGCTGCTGCAGCTCGCCGGGACACTCGCCGAGCGCGACGATCTCTTCGCGGCAAGACGCGCATACGCCGCCGCCCGCGCCCAAAAGCCGGGTCTGCTGCGCGCGGCATTTGGCGAGGCGCTCACGTTGCCGATGATCTATGCGGATGCCGCCGAGGTGGAGTCGGCGCGGGCGAATTACGTCGCCGGCCTCGCGCAGCTCGAAGACGAAATCCCCACGCTCGTTCGCGACCGCGCGTTCGGCGACGTCGTCGACGATCTTCGCTGGACCAACTTCCTGCTTGCCTATCAGGGTGAGGACGACCGCGATCTGCAGGCGCGCTACGCGGCAATCGCCGGTCGCGCGATCGAAATGACGGCGCCCGAGTGGCGTGCACCGCTGCGTCGTTCGACGCTGGGCGCGCGCATCCGCGTCGGATTCGTCTCGGCATTCTGGAGCGAAGGCACCGTCGGGCGTTATTTCAGGGCTGGATCAAGGTCTCGACCGGAGGCGCTTCGAAATCTTTGTCTATCACCTGCGCCGCGACGTCACGCCGTTCCTCACGGAGCTTGCACCTCGTGCGGATCGTGTGCGAACGTTCACCGGCGCCGGGCTGCTCCCGTCAGCGATCGCACCCGCAATTCGCGCGGACGCGCTCGACGTGCTCGTGTATCCGGAGCTCGGGATGGACGCGACGTCGTTCGCACTGGCGGCGCTGCGTCTCGCGCCGATGCAATGCGCCGCGTGGGGTCATCCGGTCACTACCGGACACGCGACGATCGATGCCTTCTTCTCCTGTGCCACGATGGAGCCGGCGGATGCCGATGCGCATTACGCCGAACGGTTGCTGCGACTGCCGGGAATCGGTACCGATTACCCGCGCCCCGAAATCCCCGCCGATGCCGTGCGCTCGCGTTTCGGCCTTCCCGGGGGCGTGGCCCTCTTCCTGTGTCCGCAGTCGTTGTTCAAGATCCACCCTTGCAACGATGCGCTGTTTGCACGCGTGCTGGCTGCGGCGCCGGGTGCAAGGCTCGTCGCGTTCGAAGGACGTCATCCGGCGCTGACCGCGAAGTATCGCTCGCGACTCGTTGCGGCATTTGCGCGGGCGGGGTGGCGGACCGGCGGCTCATTGTGCTGCCGCCATGCAGCCACGAAGACTATCTGCGCATCAACGCCGTCTGCGATGCGATGCTCGACACGCTGCGCTGGTCGGGAGGCAACACGAGCCTCGATGCCCTTGCCGCCGGATTGCCGATCGTCACGCTGCCCGGCCGCTTCATGCGCGGGCGACAGAGCGCCGCGATGCTCTCGCTTGCGGGGCTGCCGGAGCTTGCCGCGAACGACCAAGACGACTACGTGCGCATTGCGGCACGGCTTGCGGCGGATGAAGACTGGGCGACGATCGCAGCGGAGAAGCCTCGTGGCAGGGGTTGGCGTCAGGCGCCGCCGCGTGGCCGCCCGGAGGCAAGCGCAGCAAGCTCGCGGGCAATCGTGGCAACGACCGCGTCCCAGGCGCCTGCGTGTGGCTGCCGGAACAGGCGGACGGTCGGATACCACGGACTGTCGGCTCGCGCTTGCCGCCAGCGCCAATCGCTCGCATACGGCAGCATCACCCACGTCGGGCGCGCCAGCGCACCGGCGAGATGCGCGAGGCTCGTGTCGACGCTGATGACGAGATCGAGCGCATCGACGAGTGCCGCCGTGCCGTCGAAGTCGTTGCGCGCCGGAATGCGCGCGAGCGCACGCGACGCCGGCACGCGCACCAGATCTGCCTCGTCTTCGCTTCGCTGCAGCGAGTACCACGAGATGCCCGGCACGTCGAACAGCGGAGACAGCGTCGCGAGCGGAATCGAGCGGCGCCGGTCATTGGTATTGTGCGCGCTGCCCGACCAGGCGAGGCCGACCTTGAGCTCCGGGTCGCGCGACAGCACTGCCGCAATTTCCGCGCGCCGTTCCGGATCGACGGCGAGATACGGGACCGTCGCGGGAATCGTTTCCGGCGTGATCCCGAGCGCGCCCGCGAGCGCGATGACCGGTGCATGCGCGTCGTACGCCGGCAACGTGTCGTCCGGTTGATAAACGGCCGCAACGCCGGGTACGCTCGCCAGCAAACGGACGAGGGGACGCGGCGCGCTTACCAGCACGCGCACGCCGCGCGCGGCGAGCGGCTGCGCCAACCGGATGAATTGCAGCGTGTCTCCCAGGCCCTGCTCGGCCGTGACGAGCAGCGTCTGTCCGGAACGCACGACGCCATCCCAGCGTTCGCCCGCATATTGCCGCTCGTGACGCGCGAGCTCCGGGATCCTGAAGCGCCATTCGTATTCGCGCCAGCCCTCCTCGAACTCGCCGTGCGCAAGCAGTGCGAGTGCGAGGTTCCAGTGCGCCTGCGCGAAGTCCGGAGTCTGCGTGAGGGCTTCGCGAAAGGAAGCGATCGCCTCGGGTAGCCGATTGCTCGCCTGCAGCGCGAGCCCGAGATTGTTCCAGGCGACGGCGTGATCGGCATTGAGCACGAGCGTGCGCCGATACGCCGCGATCGCTTCGTCCTCACGGTCGGCGGCCGCGAGCGCGAGCCCCAGATTGTTGTGGAACTCGGGCTCCTCCGGCACCGCCGCCGCGGCGCGTTCGAGGAGCGGCAGTGCGTCGGCAAGCGCTCCGCGCTGGTACAAGGTGACGCCGAGATAGTGGGTCGCCACGGGATGCGCTGCGATCGCTGCGAGCGCCGCGCGATAGGCGCGCTCCGCTGCGTCGAGGTCGCCGTTGCGGTGCGCGGCCATTCCGTTGCGGACCAGCGCGTCGACGTCGACCGGCGCCGCTGGCGGAGATGCGGCGGCCTCCCGGTCGATTCCGAGCGCGCCATGGCAATGCTTGTACTTCCTGCCGCTGCCGCAGGGACAGGGTTCGTTGCGCTTGACGATCGTCGGCTGCGCGGCGTTGCGTTCTGCCATGGGCGAGCATCGCCGCAGCTTCGGCATGATCGGGTGCGAGCGGCGAGAATTCGCCGCGCGATCGCGATCGCCGCGTCCCATTGCCCGAGCGCGCTGCAGTTCCGTCAGGAGCGACAAGCAGTTGCGGCGAGCGTGCGATGGCGTCGGAAAACTGCGGGGCCAGTGCGGCAATCTCTGCCGGCGGAACGGTTCGGCAGAAATTGAACAGGCCATGGAAGCCGAACGGCTTGCCGATCGGATACGCCACTTCGAACGAAAAGCGGTCGGCGAGCGCTTCGGTCCCGAAGCGAATGCCGTGCTCGTTCTCGAGCAGCCGCCGGAACGTGCGTCCAATCGTCACGTCCTCGACGTCGGTGAGGACGATGCGGGGGTCGCGCAGCGCTTCGAGGAGCTTGCGCGAGCGCAGCGAGAATCCGCCGTTGCCCACGCGCATCCCGTCGTCGTACCAATACCACTTTGCACCGAGGTAGTCGCACTCGAGGAATGCGGGGTCCCACGCCGCGGGATTCACCACGTATCCGTCCCACTGCACAAGCAAGCGCGTGCGGAGTATCGACGTGCGGCGCGAGCGCTTTCAGCACGAACTCCGAATAGGCATCACGCGAGGCGAGCGGCGCGATCCGCCCGACCTCGATGCCTTGTGGCACCATGACGTGCGCGGGAACGGCATCGGTGAGGAACAGCGTCCGCGCGTAGCGGATGCCCTCGCGCGACTTCGCGAGGGCCCGCAACGCGAGCGCGTGATTCGCGGTGTCGGCGCAGACGAGTGTGACGCCCGGCAGGTCCAGCATGCGTTGGCGGATGCTGCCTTCGCGCTAGGTCGCCGTTGCCGTTGCCGGCGCCCCAGGGTGCGCAACGGACCATCGTGCAGCGAACGCCCGGAACGCGAGCACGATGAAGACGACGGCGACGGGAGCGACGTGGAGCGTCGCGCGGTTGATCGTGGTCTGGTCGGTCACCCAATCGCGCGCGTTGGTGAAGCCAAATACGACGATGAGAAACAGCGCGCCGGCGGCGATAACGGCCGTCATCGGCGCAAGCGCCGGCGAGACGAGCTGCCGCCATGCGAGAACCGCCGCGGCGAGCGCGCCGTACCAAAGCAGATTCCAGTTGGACAGCAGGAAGTGCGTCTCGCCGATCGCTCGCCATGCCGGATCGAAATCGAGGTGCAGCCGGTAATTGAAGACGACCGGATGCGTCTGGGCGAGCACGGCGAGCGTAAACAGCGCGACGCCGAAGCCGATCGCCGCGAGCTTTAGTCCTTGTCGCGGGGCCAGCGTCACGACGACACCGGGGACGAGCGTCAGCGCCCAGACGATGCCGGGCACCTTGATCTGCGTGCAAGCGAGCGCAAGCAGCAGCGCGAGCACCGCCATGCGCGGATCGCGCATCGTGCTCCAGCGCAGCAACGCCAGCATGGCGCCGGTGTAATACGCGGCCATCGGCAGGTCGGCGTAACCGGCAAGCGCAACGTGGACGTTCGCGAGGGGAAGCGTTGCGACGAGGAACGCGCCGACAAGCGCGGCCAGGGCAGGGACTTCGAGCGAGCGCAACCCACCGTAAACGGCGAGCGTCAACGCCACGGAGATCTGCCACCACGGCCAGTTCATCAACGAATCGTCCCAGCGCCCGAGCACGATGCAGGTCCACGCCTGCAGCAGCGGAACCGTGGGCGGATATTCGGGCGACGCGTCGAACCACGCAGTGCCGCCCGCTGCGTACCATGCATCGCTGCGCACGAACGGGACGATCTGCCCTTGCTCGTACCAGACGCGGGCCTTGGTCGCCCACTGGATCCACGCGTCCCACGGATACAACGGCTGCCACTCGACGAGCAGTCCGAGCACGACGTAGCGTAACGCGAGCCACGCGATCAGCAATTGCCAAACGATGCGGGCAGTGCCGCGGAGCCCCGGCGAGGCGATCAGCGCACGCAGCGACAAACGTGCCGCCTCGCTTATCGACGCGCTATCGTGATGCTGGATCGCGAGGTAGCCTAGCGAGAACGTAATCAATCCGAGCGGTAGTGCGATCGGCAACACGCCGAAATGCACACCCCCTTTCGACAGAACGCGCATCCACAGGGTAAGGAGAACCGCGCCAGCCAGATATCCGACGCCCGCGATCCACGCGATCTCGCCGGGCATTGCCAATGGGCGCCGCGGATTGCGCAGTGCGAGCAGCGCCGCAATGCCGAGGAACCACGGCAACGACAGTCCGGCCATCAATGCGATCGAGTCCATTCAGCGGATCCGGAACAACGCGGCCCCGTGGTCGACGATCATCGCCTCGGCGGCGACCGGCTGTCCTCCGTCCCATCGCAGCAGGCCCTGCTTGGGGTCGAACTGGATGCCCTGCCGCTGATAGACGACGAGGTAGTCGCCCGACCGCAGCGCGGTGCGTGGTGGCACCGTGTTGAGGTAGGGATCGAAGAAGACGTTGTAGGGGTAGAGGTGATAGGCGCCCCGGCCGCGGAAATAGGGCGCATCGGCGACCATGAATACCCGCGCAGGAGGGGGTGGCAGCTTGGCGCGGACTCTCTCGATGAACTGGAACAGCCCCCTATCCTCTGCTGTTAGGTGCTTCTCCTGCCACGACTTGCCGGCATACAGGGCGGCAGTCATCTGCACCTGCCGCGCGAGATTCCATTGCCATCGGACATCGAGGACGAACCAGGCGGCGACGAACATTACGGCAAGCGCGAGCGCCAATCCCGCGCCGAACCGCTGCGGCCGCCACCACGCAAGGAGGACCGCAATCGCCGTAGCGACCAGCACCGTGATGCCGAAGAGCGCCGGCAGCGGCAGCTCCTGCAGATCCGCACCTCCGACGATCGTATTGATCGATGCGCCGTTCCAGGGCTCGAACGACGTCCAATCGCGCATGCGGCCTTTGAGAAGCGAGCCCGCCGACAGCGTGTCGAGGATCACCCCGCTTATCCGCACCGGCGCGCCAGCCGGCATTCGGAGGGCGAGCCCGATGCCGTTGATCGGGCCGATCCAGTCCTGCTCGCGTGCGGCGATGACGGGCGCCAGGCGGTCGGCTTCGACCGGGATAGCGAGCGTGAACGTGCGGCCGGGCTTGAACTCGCTCCGCCAGAGGAGGCGCGCCTCGGTGCCGGCGGGAAGGCCCGACAGCTTCCATGTGACACCCGGATAGTCGCCGGCACGAAACGTCGCCGGAACGGTGACGATGATCGTGCCCGAGGCGTCCGCAGGCACGACGACGAGCGCATCATCTTCGATGGTGGCGTTTCCGACGGCAACGGCGAACGTCTTGGCGTCGAACGATTTCGAATCCGCGGTGCTGAACCATTTTCCCGGAACGGCGAGCGCGAGATAGATCGCGAAAAGCGCGGCGAGCGCGATCACGAAGGCAGTGGCGACGACGCGCGACGCGCGCCCGGGATGATCTGCGGAAGCCGCAGCGGCCGGCTCCGCCGGCGCGGCGATCAGAGCCCCCGCCGGCACGGCTAGTGGGCGTGACGACTCGTCAGAATGTGCCAAAGCGTGAGACCGAGAATCCGCAGATCGAACAGCACCGACCAGTGGTCGATGTAGTACAGATCGTATTGTATCCGCTGCGCGAGGTCGGTGTCCCCGCGCAGATCGTTGACCTGCGCCCAACCGGTGATGCCGGCCTTGACCAGATGTTTTTGCATGTAGCCCGGGATCTGCTGCCGAAATTGCTGCACGAACTCCGGCCGTTCGGGCCGCGGTCCGACCAGTGACATATCGCCCTTCAGCACGTTGAAGAGCTGGGGCAGCTCATCGAGACTGTAGCGGCGCAGGAAGGCGCCGAACCCGGTCGCGCGCTGCTCCCCGCGACGCGACCAGACCGGGCCTGAGGCGCCCTCCGCGTTCTGTGGCATTGAGCGGAACTTGAGCATCGCAAAGCGCTGGCCGTTCCAGGTGACGCGTTCCTGCCGATATAACACCGGCCCCGGGGAGGAGAGCTTCACGCCGATGCCGATCAGCAGCCAAAGCGGCAGGCTCGCGACCAGCAGCAGCGACGCGAGCGCAAGGTCCTCCAGCGTCTTCAGCGTCGAATCGATGCCGGTGTGCGGAGAATCGGTGAGATTCAACACCGGCATGCTGGCGACTTCGGTCACCGAGTGATGCAGGAGATGGAAGCTGTAGATGTCCGGAACGAAGCGCACGAGCGCCGAGGTCTGGCGAAGGCTGTCCAGCACGTCGCGCACGCGCTTTTCCGCGCGCAACGGCAGCGCGATCCACACTTGGTCGGCGGAATCCTGCGCAAGATCCTCGGCGATCCGATCGAGGTCGCCGAGAACCGGAATGCCGTCGACCATCGTGCCGCGGAGATGCGGATCGTCATCGTAGAATCCGCGTACGTTCAGTCCGCTCCACGGCGCTGTCTTGAGCCGGTCAGCGACGGCGCGGCCGTGATCGCCCGCGCCTGCAATCACGATGTGGCGGAGATTGTAGCCGCGCCGGCGCAAGGCGCGCAGTGCAATGCGGATCGAGGCCCGCGACAGCGTATGCGCGAGAAATCCGCCGATCATCCAGATAAGAGACCAGCCGCGCGAAAAGGTGGCACCCGTCTTGGTGAGGAACAGGAACACCCCGCCGGTCACCGCGATCGCGAGCCACGCGAGGAACAGTGTGCGAACTTCTTCGGCGAAGCTCGTGCCACGGTGCGACTGGTAGAGCCTGAGCGAGGGGAACGCGGCGAACGCGAGCAGCGCGACGGCGAGCAACGCAGCGACGTAATGCGCCTCCATTTCCCAAGTGTTGAAGTACAGGTAATAGGCGAGCACACCGGACGCCAGCGTGAACAGCGGATCGACGATCCGCAGTACTGCATCGAGGAGCGTCGAATTCTCCTTCAGGACGTTGCGGGGCATGGCGTCAGGCTGCCTCGGCGACGGGGCGCGGCCGCGCAGGCGCTGCGCAAGCCGCTTCGACCGCTTGCGCAATCTCGGCGCGAAAGCGCGATGGCTCGAAACGCCGCCCGTTGTCGCGGCAGGCAGCCGCCGTTATCCGATGGCCGTCGACCTCGAAAGCGGCGATCGCCGCAACGACCGACGGCGGCGTCTGCGCATCGAAGAACACGCCCGTTGGCGCCGGGTCGGCGAGGCCCCGCACCGATTCGCGCGCGCCACCGCGTCCGTACGCGATGACAGGCGTGCCGGCCGCCTGCGCCTCGACGGGCGCGATGCCAAAATCCTCCTCGGCGGCGATCAGGAACGCTTTGGCGCGTGCGACACGGCGCGCCGTTTCGGTATCGTTGAGCGTGCCGGCGAACGCGACGTTCGGAACGCCCAGGGCCTGCAAGCGGGAACGCTCCGGGCCATCGCCGATCACGACGAGCCGCCGTTGCGGCAGCAGGCGGAAGGCCTCGAGCAGCACGTCGACACGCTTGTAGGGGACGAGGCGCGAGACCGTGACGTATTCGTCCCCGCGCGATCCGGCGCCGATTTCTCCGGCCGCCGCAACGAAGCGGTCAACGTCGACCGGTGGATAGATGACCTCCGCGTCGCGACCGTAGCAGCGGGCGATCGCGGCGGCGATGTGGCGGGAGTTCGCAACGAACCGGTCGACTCGCGCGCTGGCGCGCCGGTCCCAGTCACGAAAGCGCGCGAGCGCGCGTTCGACGAACGGACGGCGCCATGATGCGCCGCCGGCTGCAGCGTCCGCGTACGTCGCCGCCATCGTCCAGGCGAAGCGGGCCGGCGTGTGGCAGTAGCAGACGTGGACCTGCGGCAGGCGCACGAGCGCGCCCTTCGCGACCGCGTGAGAATCGGAAATCACGACGTCGTAACCCGAGAGATCGAAGCGCTCGATGATCTGTGGACGCAGCACCGCGGCGTAGCGAAACCAGCGCTGCGCGCCGGGCAGATGCTGCAGCGACGACGTGACGATGCGGGCAGCCTGGAGGCGCGCCCGATCCGCCGGCGGCAGGTAATCGACGAGCGTGTACAGGTCGGCACCGGGAAACACCTGCAACAACTCCACGAGCACGGCCTCGCCGCCGCCCCAGGTGTCGAGCCAGTCGTGGACGAGCGCAACGCGCATGGTCACAGCCGCAACAGCGCGTCGACCCGCGCCGCGACATCGACGGGTTCGATGAGTTGCATGCAGCGATTGTTGGTGCACGCCGCAAACCCGATGCCGTCATAACATGGCGCGCAAGGCAGCGCGGCACCGGGCCAGAGCACGGCGGCACCGGAACCTTCGCGCAGGAACGTGGCCGGCAGCGTCGGCCCGAACAGTCCGACGACCGACGCACCGGAGAGTCGCGCTAGGTGCATCGGCCCCGAATCGTGCGTGACAACGGCGGCGCAGGTTGCGTAGAGCGCGAAGAGACCGGGAAGCGTCGTGGAACCGATGAGGTCGGTAACCGAGATGCCCGCGAATGCGCTGCGCACCCAGACATCGTCGGGGCCGCCGGTCAGCACGACGGTGCAGCCTTTTGCGGCCAGCAATTCGGCGAGCGCGGCGTAGCGGTCGAGCGGCCAGCGCCGAAGTGGATTGTCGCGGGCCGGATTTCTCGCGCCCCCGGGGGCAAGCGCGACGAGTTTCGCCGCCCCCCCATCGCCGATGCGCTCGGCGACGTTTTCGTCGAGCGCTGCTCGCACCGTCGGCGGCGCAAAGCGGACGGCGCCGTGATCGTCGATGCCGGTGACGAGCCGCACGTACTCGTCCCCGTAATGGCGACCCGGAACGAGCCGCGGTCGCGTCCCACGCTCGCCGAGCCAGCGTCGCTCCGCGCCGCGGATGCGCGCCGAGAGCATCCGATAGCGCGGATCCGAGTGGGCGGTGATCACCAGGTCGAAATGCTTGGCGCGAAGCGCGTTCCAGGCCGACATCACCGCCTGCGCCTTTTCCACCCGTGTTCCCGCCAGCACCGCGACATCATCGACGACCACGAGCTCATCGATCCCCTCCGCACAGCGCAGGAGCGGGGCGACTGTCGCGCCGCACAGCCACGTGATGCGCGTGCCGGGATCCGCGGCCCGGAGTGCCGTCACCATCGGCAGTGCCATCACGACATCGCCGATGGCGGCCAGTTTGACGATGAGAACGGAGCGGGACACGGGTGCCGTGGAAAGGATTGCGTTGTAGGCAATCGAGGGTCGGCCCTTGCGCCGCCATCGCCATCGCATCCGATAATGACCGGCGCTCGGTCTGGCGCAATCTGGAACCGGGCGTGCGAATCGTGCAGCACAACTCGAACGATCCGCATGCCGTGGGCATTCTAGCAGCGGGCGGAAAGCGCTAGCGAAACGATGGCGCGGGCACGCGTTCTCCGGTTTGCGCCGGCGGGTGCCGCCACCGCCGGGCTTTCGCCGAACAGGGGCAGGAGCTGTTGACCGACCCTGGAATCGTTGTATAATCGCGCCTCTTTGCCGGTGATTCTCGGGACCCGTCCCGGGCGTCGTCCTGCCGGCCTGATCTTTAACAAATTGCAACCGATAAGTGTGGGTGCTGGGGTGGCCTGGTGTCCTGGTGGGATGGTGCGAGCTGTCTTGCTGGGGCGAGGGAAATTGCAGTGCTCACACGATGGAAGTCTTGTCCTGATCCTGAGGGAAGCTTTGGGATGGGGATGGGGCCAACGTCGATTGAGCGAGACTTTGGAAGGATTGAACTGAAGAGTTTGATCCTGGCTCAGATTGAACGCTGGCGGCATGCTTTACACATGCAAGTCGAGCGGCAGCGCGGGGGCAACTCTGGCGGCGAGCGGCGAACGGGTGAGTAATGCATCGGAACGTACCTCGTAGTGGGGGATAACGCCGGGAAACCGGCGCTAATACCGCATATGCTCTACGGAGGAAAGTGGGGGACCTGCAAGGGCCTCATGCTATGGGAGCGGCCGATGCCCGATTAGCTAGTTGGTGAGGTAAAGGCTCACCAAGGCTGCGATCGGTAGCTGGTCTGAGAGGATGATCAGCCACACTGGGACTGAGACACGGCCCAGACTCCTACGGGAGGCAGCAGTGGGGAATTTTGGACAATGGGGGCAACCCTGATCCAGCCATGCCGCGTGCGGGAAGAAGGCCTTCGGGTTGTAAACCGCTTTTGTCCGGGAAGAAAAGGCTTCGTCTAATACACGAGGTTCTTGACGGTACTGGAAGAATAAGCACCGGCTAACTACGTGCCAGCAGCCGCGGTAATACGTAGGGTGCGAGCGTTAATCGGAATTACTGGGCGTAAAGCGTGCGCAGGCGGTTCGCTGTGTCTGCGGTGAAAGCCCCGGGCTCAACCTGGGAATGGCCGTGGAAACTGGCGGGCTGGAGTGTGGCAGAGGGGGGTGGAATTCCGCGTGTAGCAGTGAAATGCGTAGAGATGCGGAGGAACACCGATGGCGAAGGCAACCCCCTGGGCTGACACTGACGCTCAGGCACGAAAGCGTGGGGAGCAAACAGGATTAGATACCCTGGTAGTCCACGCCCTAAACGATGTCAACTAGGTGTTGGGGGAGCGATTTCTCAGTACCGTAGCTAACGCGCGAAGTTGACCGCCTGGGGAGTACGGCCGCAAGGTTAAAACTCAAAGGAATTGACGGGGACCCGCACAAGCGGTGGATGATGTGGATTAATTCGATGCAACGCGAACAACCTTACCTACCCTTGACATGTCCGGAACCCTGCTGAGAGGTGGGGGTGCCTGAAAGGGAATCGGAACACAGGTGCTGCATGGCTGTCGTCAGCTCGTGTCGTGAGATGTTGGGTTAAGTCCCGCAACGAGCGCAACCCTTGTCCCTAGTTGCTACGCAAGGGCACTCTAGGGAGACTGCCGGTGACAAACCGGAGGAAGGTGGGGATGACGTCAAGTCCTCATGGCCCTTATGGGTAGGGCTTCACACGTCATACAATGGCCGGTACAGAGGGTAGCCAACCCGCGAGGGGGAGCCAATCCCTTGTAAAGCCGGTCGTAGTCCGGATTGCAGTCTGCAACTCGACTGCATGAAGTCGGAATCGCTAGTAATCGCGGATCAGCATGCCGCGGTGAATACGTTCCCGGGTCTTGTACACACCGCCCGTCACACCATGGGAGCGGGATGTACCAGAAGCAGCTAGCCTAACCGCAAGGGGGGCGGTTGCCACGGTGCGTTTCGTGACTGGGGTGAAGTCGTAACAAGGTAGCCGTATCGGAAGGTGCGGCTGGATCACCTCCTTTCTCGGAAAGCAGGTGTCAGATGCCAGTTGTCAGTTGTCAGTAACGGCAACCGCGACTGCTGCGACACCGCACTGGGTGCTTTAGTGCCCACGCTTATCGGTTGTGCGTCAGGCGGCGGTTTGCGTTCTTACTGTCAACTGCCAACTGTCAACTGACTACTGAAACGGGCCTGTAGCTCAGTTGGTTAGAGCACCGTCTTGATAAGGCGGGGGTCGATGGTTCGAATCCATCCAGACCCACCAGCTCGGCGGTCAGCTGTCAGCTATCAGCTACCAGCAAGGACGACAATGAGGCACGGCGTGTAGTTGCTGACAGCTGAAAGCGGAGAGCTGGAAGCGACACCGGGGCTGTAGCTCAGCTGGGAGAGCACCTGCTTTGCAAGCAGGGGGTCGTCGGTTCGATCCCGATCAGCTCCACCATTCGGGGATCAGAGGACAGGGATCAGGCATCAGAAGAGGCCAGCGCTAAGCTTTGGGGCTTAGCTCTGGTTTTTTGAACCAGTGCTATCGGTTGTTCTTTAACAATGTGGAAGAAGTAAAGGTCTTGCTCTGACGAGCAGGTGCCGGCGCGAGTCGGTTCCGGCGAAGTCGGGGCGAGATTGGGTTGGATTGTATCGTCCCGTTCTCTCTTAGTCGGAGGGGATGGGTGTGCGCAAGCACCCGTGATGCGGAGCGAGTCAGTGCTCAGTGTTATGGGGTCAAGCGACTAAGTGCATGTGGTGGATGCCTTGGCGATCACAGGCGAAGAAGGACGTGGCAGCCTGCGAAAAGCTGCGGGGAGCTGGCAAACGAGCAATGATCCGCAGATGTCCGAATGGGGAAACCCGGCCCACAGTTAAGCGGCTTTCACGCGCGCGCGGGACGAGCGCGCGTTCAAAGCCCTCCGAGAACAAGCGAGCTTGGAGACGAGGACGCTTAACTGTGGGTCACCCCTCGCTGAATTCATAGGCGAGGTGGAGCGAACCCGGTGAACTGAAACATCTCAGTAGCCGGAGGAACAGAAATCAACCGAGATTCCCAGAGTAGTGGCGAGCGAAATGGGAGTAGCCGTCGCGATGTAGCATTGATCTTAGGAGAACGCTCTGGAAAGGGCGGCCGCAGTGGGTGACAGCCCCGTAACCGAAGGGATCGATGTGAAACTAGGCGCGAGCGAAGTAGGGCGGGACACGTGAAATCCTGTCTGAAGATGGGGGGACCATCCTCCAAGGCTAAATACTCGTGATCGACCGATAGTGAACCAGTACCGTGAGGGAAAGGCGAAAAGAACCCCGGGAGGGGAGTGAAATAGATCCTGAAACCGCATGCATACAAACAGTCGGAGTCCCGCAAGGGATGACGGCGTACCTTTTGTATAATGGGTCAGCGACTTACGTTTACCAGCGAGCTTAACCGAATAGGGGAGGCGCAGCGAAAGCGAGTCCGAACAGGGCGCTTGAGTTGGTAGGCGTAGACCCGAAACCGGATGAGCTACCCATGGCCAGGCTGAAGGTGGGGTAACACTCACTGGAGGGCCGAACCCACTCCCGTTGAAAAGGTAGGGGATGAGCTGTGGGTAGGGGTGAAAGGCTAAACAAATCCGGAAATAGCTGGTTCTCTCCGAAAACTATTTAGGTAGTGCCTCAGGTATCACCGACGGGGGTAGAGCACTGTCATGGTGGCGGGGGTCATTGTGACTTACCGCGCCATAGCAAACTCCGAATACCGTTGAGTGCGAGCCTGGGAGACAGACGTCGGGTGCTAACGTCCGGCGTCGAGAGGGAAACAACCCAGACCGCCGATTAAGGTCCCCAAGCTCTAGCTAAGTGGGAAACGAGGTGGGAAGGCTCAGACAGCCAGGATGTTGGCTTAGAAGCAGCCATCATTTAAAGAAAGCGTAATAGCTCACTGGTCGAGTCGTCCTGCGCGGAAGATGTAACGGGGCTCAAGCTAGATACCGAAATCGCGGGTTCAGGAGTCAGTTGTCAGTTGACAGTTGACGGTAACAACCATGGCGTTGATTCGATTCGAGGATCTGGAAGTCTTCAAACGTGCGTATCGGGTATCGTTGGATGTCCATCGTGCCAGTTTGAAGTTTCCGGCGCTCGAGCAATACGCGCTAGGCGATCAAGTCCGGCGTTGTAGTAAAGGGATTTGCGCCAACATCGCGGAAGGGCTCGGCAAGTCCAATCGTTCGAAGGCAGAGTTGCAGCGGTTTCTGTCGATGGCGATTGGTTCTGCTGACGAAATGCGGGTGTGGTTACGTTACTGTCTCGACTTGGGCTATGTATCCGAGTCGAAATGGCAGGTATGGCGAGATGAGTATGAACAGATCGCCAAAATGCTGCAGGGGTTAAGTAAAGGCGCGCGGTGAAGGTGTGCTTTTACTGACAACTGCCAACTGACATCTGACTCCTGGACGGTAGGAGAGCGTTCCGTAGGCCGGTGAAGGTGGCTCGAGAGGGCTGCTGGAGGTATCGGAAGTGCGAATGCTGACATGAGTAGCGATAAAGCGGGTGAAAGGCCCGCTCGCCGAAAGCCCAAGGTTTCCTGCGCCACGTTCATCGGCGCAGGGTGAGTCGGCCCCTAAGGTGAGGACGAGAGTCGTAGCCGATGGGAAGCGGGTCAATATTCCCGCACCGACCAGTGATGCGATGGGGGGACGGAGAAGGTTAGCGCGGCCGGGTGTTGGACGTCCCGGTTGAAGCGTGTAGGCGTGGCCTCTTGGCAAATCCGGGGGTCTTAGCCGAGGCGTGATGACGAGGGCGGGCTTGCTCGCCTGAAGTGCGCGATACCCTGCTTCCAGGAAAAGCCTCTAAGCTTCAGTTGCTGGTTGACCGTACCGTAAACCGACACAGGTGGGCAGGATGAATATTCTAAGGCGCTTGAGAGAACTCAGGAGAAGGAACTCGGCAAATTAGCACCGTAACTTCGGGATAAGGTGCGCCCCGGGTAGGTGAAGGCCATACGGCTGGAGCCGAGCGGGGCCGCAGTGAAAGGGTGGCTGCGACTGTTTAACAAAAACACAGCACTCTGCCAAGACGACGAGTCGACGTATAGGGTGTGACGCCTGCCCGGTGCCGGAAGGTTAAATGATGGGGTGCGAGCTCTTGATTGAAGCCCCGGTAAACGGCGGCCGTAACTATAACGGTCCTAAGGTAGCGAAATTCCTTGTCGGGTAAGTTCCGACCTGCACGAATGGCGTAACGATGGCCACACTGTCTCCTCCTGAGACTCAGCGAAGTTGAAGTGTTTGTGAAGATGCAATCTCCCCGCGGCAAGACGGAAAGACCCCGTGCACCTTTACTGTAGCTTTGCATTGGACTGTGATGGGACCTGTGTAGGATAGCTGGGAGCCTTTGAAGCGCTGGCGCTAGCTGGCGTGGAGGCAACGTTGAAATACCAGCCTGGTGTCATTGCGGTTCTAACCTGGATCCATTATCTGGATCGGGGACCGTGCATGGTAGGCAGTTTGACTGGGGCGGTCTCCTCCCAAAGAGTAACGGAGGAGCTCGAAGGTTGCCTAGGTACGGTCGGACATCGTACTGATAGTGCAATGGCACAAGGCAGCTTGACTGCGAGCCTGACAAGGCGAGCAGGTGCGAAAGCAGGACATAGTGATCCGGTGGTTCTGTATGGAAGGGCCATCGCTCAACGGATAAAAGGTACGCCGGGGATAACAGGCTGATACCGCCCAAGAGTTCATATCGACGGCGGTGTTTGGCACCTCGATGTCGGCTCATCACATCCTGGGGCTGTAGCCGGTCCCAAGGGTATGGCTGTTCGCCATTTAAAGTGGTACGTGAGCTGGGTTCAAAACGTCGTGAGACAGTTTGGTCCCTATCTGCCGTGGGCGCTGGACGTTTGACGGGGGCTGCTCCTAGTACGAGAGGACCGGAGTGGACGCACCGCTGGTGTACCGGTTGTGACGCCAGTCGCATTGCCGGGTAGCTATGTGCGGAAGCGATAACCGCTGAAAGCATCTAAGCGGGAAACGCGCCTGAAGATGAGACGTCCCGGGGACTTGATCCCCCTGAAGGGTCGTGGCAGACCACCACGTTGATAGGCCGGGTGTGGAAGCGCGGTAACGCGTTAAGCTAACCGGTACTAATGGCCCGTGCGGCTTGACCCCATAACCGTGAGCGCTGACGCGCGTCAGTTGCCAGTTGACAGTGAAAGCCCGCGCGCGGTGTTTGCCGCGATACGACCAACCTCTTTACTTCTTCCCGAGCTCAGGGGTTACTGACTACTGTCAACTGACTCCTGACAACTGCTACGCCTGACGACCATAGCCCGTTGGACCCACGCCTTCCCATCCCGAACAGGACCGTGAAACGGCGGCACGCCGATGATAGTGTGGATCCCCATGCGAAAGTAGGTCATCGTCAGGCACCCACAAACAGCGAAGCCCGGCCACTTGGTCGGGCTTCGCTGTTGGGCGATCGTAAATTCGACAGCGGCCGAATGATCTGTGTCCGCTTATTCGCGCCAATCATCCTGGGAAATGGCTCGATTGAGATGATCTTGAATGGGATGGTGCAGTTGAATTCGTGCTTCGTTGCTGACCCGCAGCTTGGCCGGCGCAATCGTAAGCTTCCCCAAACGGTGGACAGCATGAATTGGACTTTTCTGGCAGGATTTTATGCCGGAGGGAAGTCCGATGAAGAAGTCACGGTTCACCGAGTCGCCGATCGTGGCGATTCTGAAGGAAGGGGAAGCTGGCGTGCCGGTGGCGCAGCTCACGCGCAAACACGGGATCAGCGCCGCGACGCTGTCTCGCGCGCCATTTTGGCGAATCGACCGACCTGATGTCACCTTCGTCCATCGTTGATGATGGTGGTCGACGCGACAGCCGTCCTGCGGCGGACGCCGCCGCGCCGTACGGCGGCGCGGAATGATCGTCGGATCCGGAATGATGGCGTCCGCGTTCCGTGGCCCGATCACGGAACGATCCGATATCGTGGTGCATGCAGCGGGTGTGTCGAACTCGCAATGCAAGGATCCGCGCGAGTTTGAGCGCGACGAGACGCTGTTGCAGAAGACGATCCGCGAAGCCGGCCGGGCCGATTGCCTCGTCTACCTTTCAACGTGTAGCATTCTCGATCCGGCGTCTGCGAGCTCACCTTATGTCCGGCACAAGCTGGCGATGGAAGAGCGGGTTCGCGCGCATCCCCGACACTTAATTCTCAGGTTCCCGCAGGTTGCGGGACATACACCCAACCCGCACACGCTTCTAAACTATTTGCATGCACGCATCGCGCGCGGCGAGCGTTTCTCGATCTGGGGCGGCGCGCGGCGCAACATCATCGATTGCAAAGATGCGCGCGCGATTGGCGTTCAGCTGATCGAGGGCGGGGTGCGCGCGGAAACAGTGAATGTCGCCTGTAGCCACGACCACAGCCTGATCGAAATTGTCGATATCTTGACACGTGTGATCGCAGGGCACGCCGTTTATGATGTTCTGGAGCGTGGCGCGGCGTACGCCATCGATATCGCTCGCATCCGTCCGTTCCTTGCGGCGGCAGGTGCATCATTTGACAAGGACTATCTCGAGCGCGTTATCCGCAAATACTATGCCGCCCCCCCTTGAGCCCCCGCCGCCGGAGGTTTCGGTCGTTGTTCCCGTCTACGGCAGCCAGGAGATCCTGCCGCGCCTCGTCGAGGAAACGACGAGGGCGCTCTCGGCCGCCGGTCATGATGAATGTTTCGAAATGATCCTGGTGTGTGACGCGAGCCCGGACGACAGTTGGAACGTAATTCAACAATTGTCGAAATCGAATCCATTAGTCCACGGTGTTTTGCTGCGCAAGAACGCGGGCCAGCACAATGCGACCATGGCGGGTTTGGCACGCGCGCGTGGTGCACAGGTCGTGGTGATGGACGACGACCTGCAGCATCCGCCTTCCGCCATTCCGGAGCTGTTGGCGCAGCTCGACCGAGGTTACGACGTTTGCTACACGCACTATCGCAACCGGCAGCATGTGCTCTGGAAAAAGGTGGGCAGCACGATAAATGACATCGCCGCCAATTTGCTGCTGAACAAGCCCAAATGGCTCTATCTCAGCTCGTTCAAGGCACTGGATCGCGCGATTGTAAGAGAGATCGTGAAATACGATGGCCCCTATGCTTACGTAGACGGGTTGATTCTCGATGTTACTCGTCACATCGCGGTGGTGGAGGTCGATCACGCGCCACGGGCTTCAGGGAAGGGAAACTACAACCTTCGTCGCTCTCTGTCGCTCTGGCTCAAGATGGCGACCAGCTTTTCGGTCTATCCATTGCGGTTGATGCTGGTGGCGGGCTCTCTGCTCGCTTTGTTCAGTCTGATCATGGTCGTCTGCGTGATTGTCATCAAGCTGCTCAATCCTTCGGTGCCGGCCGGGTGGACCTCGCTGATTGCAACGATCCTGCTCGTCGGAGGGCTGCAACTGATCGGACTCGGACTGATCGGCGAATATCTGGGCCGCGCCTATCTCAAGCTCAATCGCAAGCCGCAATATGTGGTGCGCGAGACGACCGTAGGGATGGCCGAGATAGCGAATGCCCGCAATGCCGGTTGAATTTGATCCCTATGCCGAAACGTACGATCGGTTGCTCGCTGATTCGCTCGGAACGAGCGATATCGATCGATTTGCTGCCTACAAGGTCGACGAAATCGCGTATCGACTGCGCCGGCTCGCGATTCGACGCTTGCTCGATTTCGGCTGCGGTGTCGGCCGAAGCCTGCCGTTCATCGCGACAACGTTTCCGGGCGCTGAGCTGTGGGGTTTCGAGCCCTCCGTCGACTGCGTCGTCGCTGCGCGCAAACGTGAATCGCGAGCACGGGTCACAGCGGACTGGAGTGAAATTCCGACAGGGCAGTTCGATTGCGTGATGGCAGCCAACGTGTTTCATCACATTGCAGCAGATGCGCGGGAACACGAAATGCGTCGCTGCGCCGGTGCACTTGCAAGCGCCGGTAGCCTGTTCGTCTTCGAGCACAATCCGCTCAATCCACTCACCCGGCACGTATTCGAGCATTGTCCGTTCGATCGTGGCGCAACGATGATTCGTCGACGGGAGATTGTGCGCCTCGGTGAGCTGGCAGGGCTGCGGGTTCGTCGAGCCGCATTCACGTTGTTCCTGCCTTTTTCCGGGAAGAGCATCGCCTCATTCCAACGGGGATTGGCGTGGCTTCCACTGGGCGCACAGTACTATGTTCAGTTTGTCCGGTGACGCGGCCCTCGTATCCAGGTTCCTAGCCGGCGGGGCCTTCAACACCATGTTCGGACTGGCGGTCATCTTCGTATTGATGGCAGTCGGGGTCGGCGCGATGGTCGCCAACATCGCCGGCTATGGAAGTGGCCTGTTGCTGAGCTTCGTCGTGAATCGCCGGTTCGTGTTTCGCGCGACCGGTGCAATCTCGTGCGAACTGCTGCGCTTTATCGTCGCTTTCCTTTCGAGCTTCCTGGCCAATCTCGCAACCTTGCATGTGCTTACCCGCTACACTCAAGTTGACCCATTTGTCGCGCAGCTCATCGCAATTTCTGTCTACGTCGTGCTGATGTTCGGTCTGTGTCGGGCGTTCGTTTTTCGCAGTCACACGCAAGGCCAAAAACAGTAGGGCTGATGCCTGGGGACGCCAGGGTCGAGTGAGAATCGATTGGCGCAGCGGCGAAAGCTCAAACGCCCGGTCGATTCGACTAGGCGTTTGGCTTTGAGGGCGCGTTGACTACCTCACGCGCGGGCCACGACCATGATCGTGTTCCGCGACAGGATGGTCGGTTCCCCACTCCGCAAGCGAACGATACGTGCCGTTGCCGGAAACGAGCGCGTAGATCCGCTCGCGACCCGTGCCGTGGATGAAATCGAGAATCGCAAGTCGGCCCTCGAGCGCGACGGGCGCGCCGTCGTCTGCAACGGCGACCACCGATTTCATCCAATGACGTGGTGGGCGAGTGCTGCCGGCGCGCCCCCGACAAGGAGGGCAACGGCCGCAGCGCGAGCGATCCGGCGCGCGGCCGGCAGGACGATCTTCATTCTTCGTCTCCCTGAGCAGGGATATCCGGCTGCAAGGCCCATGCCATTGCCGCTGGCGGGTCACGCTCCCCTGAGGGGAGACATACACCAGGTAATCATGCCACAAGCATATGCCGATGGCATAACCGCCGGTCGGAAAAGGGGATTTTCGCTCTGGCCGGGTCTCGCCAAGCGACTCTTCAGGGCATCGGGCGGCGCCAGGGAACGGCGCCTGGGAACTGCCCTTGCTTGGCGGTCGGTAAGATTTGCGGCAGGCCGGCGCCCCGTTCCCGGCGCAATTGCGTCACTCCGCCTGCCCGTAGGTCTTGAACTTGTCGAGCACAACGTTCATTTCTTCATCGGACAAAACGTGCGGCTCGCCCTGCTGACGTGCGCGCCAATACATCTCGGCGAGCGTCTCGACTTCGACGGCGAGCGCCAGCGCATCGGAAAGCGATGCGCCGACAGCGATCATTCCGTGATTCGCGAGGAGACACGCTCGGCGGTCCGAAAGCGCCGCGACCGCGTGATCCGAAAGCGCCTGCGTGCCGAACGTCGCATAAGGCGCGCATCGGATATCCCGTCCGCCGGCGACGGCGACCATGTAATGAAACGCCGGGATTCCGCAATGCAGGCACGCGAGCGTCGTCGCGAACGGCGCATGGGTGTGGATGATCGCGTCGACGTCGGCGCGGGCGCGATAAATGTCGCGATGAAATCGCCATTCCGATGACGGCAGTCGCGCGCCTCGCGCTTCGCCGTCCGTGGTCATCGCGACGATGTCGTCTGGCGTCGTATCGGCGTAAGGCATCCCGGTCGGGGTGATCAGGAAGCCGTCGAAGCTGCCGTCCGAAAAGCGCGCGCTGACGTTGCCCGACTTGCCGCGATTGATACCTTGCGCGTTCATGGCGAGCGCAGTCGCGATGACCGCTTCGCGGAGCGCGTGTTCGGGTGACGGTGCTCTCACCTGGGATACCGCTCTGGAAACAATGCGCGCAGCGCACCCCTTTCGGCGGTCGCGACACCGCGCTCGGTCACGAGTCCCGTGACGAGCCGCGCCGGCGTCACGTCGAACGCGTAGTTGACCGCGCGGGTCCCCGCGGGCGCGATCGCGACCGTGGCGGTCTGGCCGTAGCCGTCGCGGCCGGTGACCGCCAGAACTTCGTCCGGCCCGCGCGTTTCGATCGGAATTGCATCGCCTCCGGGGAGCGCAGCATCGAGCGTCGGCGAAGGCAGCGCCACGTAGAACGGAACGCCGTTGTCGCGCGCCGCGAGCGCTTTTTCGTACGTGCCGATCTTGTTGCAGACATCGCCGTTCGCCGCGACGCGGTCGGCACCGACGATCACGGCATCGACTTCACCGCGACGCATCAGCAGCGCACCGGCGGCATCGGCGAAAAGCGTATGCGGAATGCCGCGCCGATCCATCTCCCACGCCGTGAGATTCGCGCCCTGCAACCGCGGCCGGGTCTCGCTCACCCAGATGTGCAGCGGCAGTCCCGCGGCGTGCGCGAGGAACAACGGCGCCGTCGCCGTACCCCATCCGCACGTCGCGAGCGCGCCGGCGTTGCAATGGGTCATCACGCGAACGGGACCGGGACGGCGGCCCGCAATCTCCTGCAGCAGCGCGAGGCCGTGGACACCGATCGCATGGTTGATCCGCTGGTCCTCCTCGGCGATCGCGTCGGCCTCGCGCCACGCTGCATCGGCACGCGCATCCTCCGGCAGCGCGACGACGACGTTACGCACGCGGTCGAGCGCCCAGCGCAGGTTGGCCGCGGTCGGTCGCGTCGCGTCGAGCGCGGCATGCGCCTTGGCGAGCGCCGTGTCGCTCGGGTCGCGATCGAGCGCCAGCGCGAGGCCATAGGCACCGACCGCGCCGATCAGCGGTGCCCCGCGTACCCACATCTTGCGGATCGCGAGAGCAGCGTTGTCGACGTTGGCGATCTTGACGCTGACGATCGCATGCGGCAGTGCGCGCTGATCGAGCGCCTCGACATAGCGCGTACCGGGTGGGTGCACGAGTGCGCGATACGGCGCGGGATCGCGCTGCACACCCGGCGAGTCGCCGCTCAAATGCATCCGCCTATTGTAGCCCGCGGTCCCGGGAGGCCGGCTACTTCAGCACCTGAATCAGATTGTTGAAATCGTCCGTCCACAGCCGCCAATCGGGCCGCTTCTCGATCTCGCTCGCAAAATCCGCGAGCTCGGGTCGGGCAAACAGTTTGGCGTTGTCCGACAGCAGCACCCAATCGCTGATGCTCGTCATCCCGTCCTTGGTGTCGTCGCGGAGATGGAGCGCGGCAAGCCCGTGCGCCTCGCCCAGCGCTTCGACGACCGGAGCCAGGGCGAGATAACGATTGGTGACGTGGAACGCGATCACGCCACCAGGCTTCATGTGTCGCAGATAGACCGCGATGGCTTCCGACGTGATCAGGTGCATCGGAATGGCATCGCTGGAGAAGGCGTCGACGGCGAGAACGTCGAATTTTTCCGGTGGTTCGCGCTCGAGCGACAGACGCGCGTCGCCCAATGCCAATTCGATCGTCGCATCACTGTCGCCGAGAAACGTGAAATCGCGCTTTGCGATCGCGATGACGTCCGGGTTGATGTCGTAGAAGCGGTAGACGTCTCCCTTCGCGCCGTACGTCGCAAGCGTCCCGGTGCCGAGGCCGATCACGCCCACTCGAAGCGGCTCGAGTCTGGGGTGCAGCGCCTCGAGGAGTCGGCCGATGCCGGAGGTCGGCGTGTAGTAGGTCGTCGGCCTTCGCCTTAGATTCGGCGCGAGGAACTGCGTGCCGTGCAGGATCGTTCCGTGGGTGAGGGACCGGCGATGGCTCGCTTCGTCTGAACCCCATTCGGTGACGCGCAACACGCCGTAGAAGTTGCGCGTCGAGACGATCACGTCTTCGTAGAACTGGCGGATCGACCAGACGCCGCAGCCGACGGTGACGACGGCGGCGATCAGCCCGAGCACGCCGAAAACGGCGTGCTCGCGGCGAACCTGCCAAAGGAGCAGCAGCGAACACAGCACGAGGCCGCCCGCCAGCTCGAAATACGCGGGAAGCAGGAGCGGCGCGACGATCCCCACCAGAACCGAGCCGCCGGCTCCGCCGAGCGAGATCATGAGGTAGAACCGCGTCAGGTATTTCGGCGCCGGCTTCAACCGCACGAGTTCGCCGTGGCAGAACATGCACGCGAGAAAGAGGCCGCCGCAAAACACGCCGATCTGGATCTCGAGTTCGTGCGTCAGGCTCGAATCGGCGAGCGTCCACGCCATGGCGCCGAGACCCGCGGCGAGCATCGCGAGGAAGATATCGCGCCGATACCAGCCTGACGCATCGAAGCACAGGATGAAGGTCAGCAGATAGATCGCGAGCGGGACGATCCACAGGAGCGGAACCGAGGCGACGTTCTGCGTAATGTGGTTCGACACGGCGAGGAGCAACAGCGAGCCGGTCGCGGCGAGCGTGCACCAGAGAACCTGCCGCGCAGGCGTCGGCGGCGCTTCCCCCAAGCCGGTCCCGTCACCGGTGCCCTCGCCGGCAGGTAGCGACAAGACTTCCGGCGTGCGCAGACGCCTGACGCTCGTCGAGCCCGCTGCGGCGCACAAGCCGACGAAGAGGACGTAGCCCACCGACCATCCGATGGCCTGCGTGCGTGTCGGCACCCACGGTTCGAGCAGGAACGGATAGCCGACGAGCGCCAGCATCGATGCGAAATTCGAGAGCGCGAAAAGCCGGTACGGGCTTGCACCGTGACGCGCGCGCGCGAACCACGCCTGTACCAGCGGGCTCGTCGTCGACAGCAGGAAGTACGGCAGGCCGATCGTCGCGGCGAGGAGACCGAGGATCAGCCACAGCGGATCTTCCGCGCCCGTGGGCTTCCAGTTTGCGCTCGGAACGATCGGCAGCACGACGAGCGAGACCAGCAGCAGCGCCATGTGGATCCTGACCTGGTTGCGCGGCGCCAGCCGGTGAACGGCCAGGTCCGAGTACGCGTAGCCCGCAAGCAGCGTCGTCTGGAAGAACACGAGGCAGGTTGTCCATACGGCCGCCGAGCCGCCGAACCACGGCAGAATCTGCTTCGCTATCACCGGCTGGACCAGGAACAGCAGGAACGCGCTGACGAAGATCGTGACGGCGTAGAGCAGCATGAAGGCGGGAAGCGCGGCGGTGAAGCGATCGGCAAAAGTCCCGCATTGTACGGGGGGCGGGACGGGGCTTAGGCGCAACCCGCGTCCGCGCGTTGCCCGGCGGGGCGACCCGGCATGAAATCGAGCTGGGTTCCTCAGTACTCAGTACGTCGTGCGTGGCCGGAAATATTCGACGCGATCGATCGAATGGACGGTCACGTTGCGCACGTCGATCCCCTGCAGCACGCGCAGCGGAATATCGGTGCCGGCGCTGCCGCGACTCCACACCTTGCGATAGAAATCGGCTTGCGTGCGCACGCCTTCGCCGCCGACGCCGAGAATGATGTCGCCGACCTGGATGCCGGCCTGGTCGCCCGGCCCGTCCGGGGAGACACGCGCAACCATCAGCCGCCCTTGCACCTCGTCGGCGGCGATCCCCAGCCACGGCTGCGGCGGTCCGGCCCGCCGGCCGTTCCTGACGAGGTCGTCGAGGATCGGTTTCAGCGTGTCGATCGGAACGAACACGTTGCCCGGCAGCTTCGTGTCGCCGGCGCTCGCTTCGCGCACGATCAGCGAGCCCACGCCGACAAGCTTCAAGTCGCGACTCACGAGCGCCGCGCCGCTCCAGCTCCCGGTCGGCGGAGCGGTGAAAATCGCCTGCTCGAGCAGGTATTCCCAGCTGCCGGTGAACGGTCGCAGCGCGACCACGTACGCGAGCGTCACGTCGCTCACGCCACGGTGATTGACGATCATCACCGGTTCGTGCACGGTGAGCTTTCCCGATTCGCCGAGCGGCATCGGCGCGGCATCGAGCGGCACCACGGTACGCACGAGCCCGAGACCGGTGGCGTGGTCGTAGCCGACGACGCGCGCCGGGAGCGCACGACCTTTACTGTCGACGACCTTCACGTCGTCGGCTTCGATGATCAGATAACCGATCGTCAGGATCAGGCCGTCGTCGCCGATGACGATGCCGGTGCCTTCGCGCTCGTCACCGAGCGTGGCGGCACTGCGCGCATCGGGCACTGCGCGGGCCTCGACCTTGACGACGGCCTCGAAGAAGCGCTCCGCGTCCTGCGCATCGGTTGCGGGCGCGGTCGCGCGGGCCGCGGGTTTCGAAGGCGCGTCGGCGGCCGATGCCGCGCCAACGGGAAGAGCCAGTCCGGCGCAAAGGAGAATTCGGAGCGCCGCGCGAGCCATCGCAACGACGCTGGGCAACCTTGAGTGACCGATCGGCATGGCAACCTCCGATGAAGGCTCGAATGCCGTACCCGCTGCCCTCCGGCAGGGAAATGGCGATTATCGGGACCCTCTCGAGGAAGACGCGGAATGCGGTGGCGAGTTCCCCTGCCGCCAATATATCGCGTTGCCGGCGGGGCCGGCGGACGCGGAAGATCGGCCGGTATAATTCAACCGAGCGTTTCGATCCGTTCGCCCTCCCGAGAGATTCGCACGCGGTCTTTCAAGTCTCCACCGCGCAAGAGGTCACGAGACCGGCATGACCACACGCAAAAAGCCCGAGGAGCTGCGCTCGCACCGCTGGTTCGGCGTTGCCGACATGCGCTCGTTTGGCCACCACTCGCGTACCGCGCAGATGGGCTATTCGCGCGCCGATTATCTCGGCAAGCCGGTCATCGCGGTCGTCAACACCTGGAGCGACATCAACGCCTGCCATTCGCATTTCCGCCAGCGCGCCGAGGAAGTGAAGCGCGGCGTGCTGCAGGCGGGCGGCTTCCCGCTCGAGATGCCGGCGATCGCGCTCGCGGAGGTCTTCCAGAAGCCGACGACGATGCTCTATCGCAACCTGCTTGCGATGGAAACCGAGGAGCTCTTGCGCTCGTACCCGGTCGACGGTTGCGTGCTGATGGGCGGCTGCGACAAGACGACCCCGGCGCTGCTGATGGGCGCGATCAGCATGAACCTGCCGGCGATCTTCATGCCCGCGGGGCCGATGCTGTCCGGCCATTGGCGCGATCAGAAGCTCGGCAGCGGATCGGATGTCTGGAAATACTGGGCCGAGAAGCGCGCCGGAAACCTGAGCGACGAGGAATGGCTCGGGATCGAGGACGGCATCGCCCGCTCGCCCGGCCACTGCATGACGATGGGCACCGCGTCGACGATGACCTCCGCTAGCGAAGCGTTGGGATTCACGCTGCCCGGCGCCGCTTCGATTCCAGCGGCCGATGCGCGTCATGCGCGAATGGCGACCGAAACGGGCCGGCGCATCGTCGACATGGTATGGGAAGACCTGAAGCCGCGCGATTTCCTGACCGCGACCAGTATCGACAATGCGATTACGACCATCCTCGCGCTCGGTGGCTCGACCAATGCGGTCGTGCACATGGTCGCGCTCGCGCGGCGTGCCGGCATCGCGCTTGCGCTCGATCGGTTCGACCAGCTCGCGCGAACGACGCCGCTGATTGCCAACATCCGGCCCGCCGGCAAGTTCCTGATGGAGGATTTCTTCTACGCGGGCGGCCTGCGGGCACTGCTTTGCGAAATCCGCGATCTGCTTCGACTCGATGCGCGTACTGTCAACGGCCGGACGCTCGGCGAAAACATCGCGGGCGCGGAGGTATTCGACCGCAACGTGATCCTGCCGCGAGCCGCCGCGCTCGTCGCGCGTGACAGCCTTGCCGTGCTGCGCGGCAACCTTGCGCCCGACGGCGCGGTCATCAAGCCGGCGGCCGCCGAAGCCCACCTCCTGCGTCACACGGGGCCGGCAGTCGTCTTCGCCGACTACAACGACATGGCCGCACGCATCGACGATCCGGCGCTACCCGTTACCGCCGATTCGGTCCTCGTGCTGAAGCACGCGGGTCCGCAAGGCGCACCCGGCATGCCGGAGTGGGGACAGTTGCCGATTCCGAAGAAATTGCTGGCGCAGGGCGTACGCGACATGGTCCGCGTGTCGGATGCGCGGATGAGCGGCACGAGCTACGGTGCCTGCGTCCTGCACGTCGCGCCGGAGTCGTTCATCGGCGGGCCGCTCGCGCTCGTGCAGGATGGCGATCTGATCGAGCTCGATGTGCCAGCGCGCAAGCTCGAGCTCAAGGTGGGCGACGCCGAGCTCGCGCGCCGCCGCGCCGCGTGGAAGCGGCCGCCGCCGCATTACGCGCGCGGCTTCGGTGCCCTCTATCAGCAGCACATCGCGCAAGCCGACCAGGGATGTGATTTCGATTTTCTCGAAGGCACGGCACCGACACCGGATCCCGAGATCCATTGATCGGATCGCCGATGCGCACGATCCCGGCTGCCAAGCTCGTCGACCTCGTCGCCGCAATCATGAACGCCGGCGGCAGCGGCGTCGCGGAAGCGCGGACGATCGCGCAGCGGCTTGTCGATTCCAACCTCGTCGGGCACGACTCGCATGGCGTGCTGCGAGTCGCCAAGTACCTCGAATGGGTCGGCAGCGGTTGGCTGCGCCCAAACACGCCGCCCACCATCGTGTTCGAAAACGAGACGATCGCGATCATCGACGGCAACCGCGGCTTCGGTCAGGTCATCGGCGAATTCGCGACCAAGCTCGGCATCGCGAAGGCGGCGGCGACCGGCATCGCGATGATCGGCTTGCGCAACTGCGGCCATCTCGGGCGTCTGGGCGACTGGGCCGAAATGGCCGCAGCGGCGGGTCAGGTGTCGCTGCATTTCCTCAACACGTCGGGCGCACAGCGCGTCGCACCCTTCGGCGGCTCCGACCGGCGGCTGTCGACCAACCCCATGGCGATCGGCGTGCCGCTCGCAGGCGGTGCACCGGCGATCCTCGACATCACGACGTCCACCGTCGCCGAAGGCAAGCTGATGCTCGCATCGAACAAAGGCGAGCGCGTGCCCGAAGGGTGGATCGTCGACAAGCACGGCAGGCCGACGACCGAACCGAAGGACTTCTACGACGGCGGGGCGCTGCTGACGATCGGCGCGCACAAGGGCTCGGGGCTGTCGATGCTGACCGACCTCCTTGCCGGCGCGGTGACGACGGGCAGGAGCTCGGACCCGGCAGACACGGTCCTGCGCAACAACATGCTGTCGATCTACATCGCGCCGGCGGTGTACGACAAGGATGGCGCGATACCCATCGAAGCGCAGCGTCTGGTCGACTGGGTGACGGCCTCGCCGCCCGCCGTCGCGGGACAGCCGGTGCTCGCTCCGGGCGAAGTCGAGCGTCGCACGCGCGCAGCGCGGCTCGCCGACGGCGTTCCGCTCGACGACACGACGTGGCACGATCTCGTGGCCGCCGCTGCGTCAGTAGGCATCGATCACACGCGAGTCGACGCGATCATTGCGACATCAACGAAAGCTTCGGAGGAACGATGAAACGTGTCATCACGATGTGTCTCGGCATCGCGCTTGCGACACTCGCAATCGTCGCCGGTGCACAAGCCTGGCCGTCGAAGCCGATCAAATGGGTTGTGCCTTTCGCGCCGGGGGGCACGACCGACATCCTCGCACGCACAGTCGGCGACAAGTTGGCGAGCGCGCTCGGCGTGCCGGTTGTCATCGAGAACAAGCCGGGCGCCGGCGGCGGCATCGGCGCCGAATTCACCGCGAAGTCGGCGCCCGACGGCTACACGATCATGGGCGGCACGATCAGCACGCACGCGATCAACGCGTCGCTCTACAGCAAGCTTCCGTACGATCCGGTGAAAGACTTCCTGCCGATCACACTGATTGCGCGCGTGCCGAACATGCTCGTGGTGAATCCTTCCGTCCCCGCGAAGGACGTGAAGGAACTGATCGCCCTTATGAAGGCGAATCCTGGCAAGTACACGTTTGCGTCGTCGGGCAACGGCACGTCGCAACATCTTTCCGGCGAGCTCTTCAAGACGATGGCGGGCGTCGAGATGCAGCACATTCCGTACAAGGGCAGCCCGCCCGCGCTGCAGGACGTCGTCGGCGGGCAGGTGACGATGACCTTCGACAACGTCACGACGGCGTGGCCGCTCGCGAAGGCGGGCAAGCTCCGCGCGCTCGCCGTGACGACCGCGAGCCGATCGGCCATCGCACCCGACGTCCCGACGCTCGCCGAATCGGGCCTGCCGGGATTCGAGGTCGGCTCGTGGCAGGGCGTGTTTGCGCCCGCCGGCACTCCGCCCGAAATCATCAAGCGCCTTAACGTCGAGATCGTCAGGATCCTCAACATGCCCGAGGTGAAGGAAAAGCTCATCGGGCTCGGTGCCGAGCCCGTCGGCAATTCGCCCGAGGAATTTTCCGCGATGGTGAAGCTCGAGGTCGTGAAGTGGGCGGATGTGGTAAAGAAGTCCGGGGCGAAGGTCGACTGAGCGAGGCGGGCGAGCGCGAGCGAGCCAAGGCCCGAAGGGCGCGTCGCCGAGCGATGGAGGTCGGCCGTTGGTCCGGCCTACGCAGGCCACGTCCGGTGGAAGAGGCCGGCGAACGAGCGAGGCGGGCGAGCGTGAGCGAGACGAGGACGTTTCCGCGAGCAGGGCGAAGCCAAGGCTCGAGGAGCGCGTCTGCGAGCGGGAACGGCGCCCCGACCCCTCGGCGCAACGCGCTACGCTGTCGGTGCGGAGGGCGCACCGAAGGGCGCGTCGCCGAGCGATGGAGGTCGGCCGTCGTTCTGGCCTTCGCAGACCACGTCCGGTGGAGAGGCCGACGATTGAACCCATGAACAGCGCGGACGCCACGCTCTTTCCGGGGTTTGCCGTGCGCCGCGTCGCGACGTCCGGCGCCGAGATCCACTGCGTCGTAGGCGGCAGCGGTCCGCCGCTGCTCCTGCTGCACGGATATCCGCAAACGCATGCGATGTGGCACACGATCGCCCCGCGCCTGGCGGAACGCTTCACCGTCGTTTGCAGCGACCTGCGCGGCTACGGCGATTCGTCAAAGCCCGCAGGCGGCGACAACCACGTCAACTATTCGAAGCGCGCGATGGCAGCCGATCAGGTCGAAGTGATGCGCGCGCTGGGCTTTGCGCGCTTCCGCCTTGCCGGGCACGATCGCGGCGGGCGCGTCACGCACCGGCTCTGCCTCGATCATCCGGCGGCGGTCGAGCGCGTTGCGGTGCTCGACATCTCACCTACGCGGATCATGTACGGCAAGACCGACAAGGCGTTCGCGACCGCGTATTACCACTGGTTCTTCCTGATCCAGCCCTTCGACCTGCCCGAGCGATTGATCGGCGCCGATCCGATCTATTATTTGCGCAAGAAGATACGCGGCTGGTCGAGCGGAAGCGTGCAATTCGACGCGCGGGCACTCGCCGAATACGAACGGTGCTTCAACGATTCCGCGACGATCCACGCCACGTGCGAGGACTATCGCGCCGCGGCGTCGATCGACCTCGAACACGATGCAGCGGATGCCGACAGGCGCGTCGCGTGTCCGCTGCTCGTGCTGTGGGGCGACAAAGGCGTCGTGCACCGGCTGTTCGCTCCGGTTGCCGACTGGAAGAACGTCGCGACCGACGTGCGCGGGACGCCGCTGCCGTCTGGGCATTACCTCGCCGAAGAAGCGCCCGAGCAAACGCTCGCAGAATTGATGGCGTTTTTCTGCGACTGACCGCGGTGCTCGTCCGGGACGCGCTGGAGTACCGGCGAAGCGCACCTGGCTGCTATAATTCGCCCTTCGGCCAAGTAGCTCAGTTGGTAGAGCAGAGGACTGAAAATCCTTGTGTCGGTGGTTCAATTCCGCCCTTGGCCACCAAGAATTCACCGTTGAATTAATGGGTTGCAGCTAAAGCCTCCCGTTGTCATCCTCGCGTAGGGGACACTGGTGGGACAGTGAATGCAAGTAACTGTCTGCCCGTGCGCAAAGTACGCAGTCACGTTGAGATCGATCGCGCAACAAGCCCACGGTGGGGCCGATGCGCAACCGATTCCGGGTCCGCACATGCGGAGCCGGGTGTGATCTACCGCACCAGGACGACTGCGATGCCTACCTTCGAAACCCGCGTTGCCCACCGCTCGGGGTCCGATCTCGGCCGCTGAAAGAAAGTGAATTTCCGCTCTGATCGGAAGTCGTCTTTCAGATCGCGGCGAAGGCCGGCATACGCGAACACCGCTGAATCCCAGCGCGTCGTTTCGAAGCACGGAGACCTTGGACGGGGTCGAAGAACTCGGGCGCCGTATGAAGTACGACGTCCGGCCCCCTACTCGAGCGTCCGTGCCCTGGGCGCAGCAGACGGAGCGAATTCGAATCGATCGTGACGCCAACCAGCCCGGCTCAAGCCGGTGGTCCACCCGTGGCAAGCGTCTTGAGCTGTGGGTGTCCCCAGATACTATCGACCGAGTCGTAGTACTCGACTTGCCAGGTGGCGTCATCGATCACTCGCGCACCCCAGCCGTACTCGAGCGCAAAGCCCGAAGGACACCCCAGGTAAAACGACACCATCCGGTCGTTCATGTGGCAGCCAAGGTCAATGACGATGGGGATATTGTGCGCAAGGCACGCGTCCCGCCCAATTCCGACGTCCATAAGCGCGTTGCTCTCGAACATGATGTGGTTGAGCCGCTTGGGCCCGGGGGCGCCAATGAATGCGATTGAGTGATGGCGCGGGTTGCAGTGGAGGAAGGCGAGGCGCAGCGGTCCGCCCGGGGTCGAGATGGTGGTGAAATCAGACACGCGAAAGCCGAGTAGGTCGCGGTAAAAGCGAACACTGGCGTCGATATCCGGGGCGTGGATAACGATGTGGCCCAAGCCTTGGCCCGCCGTCTTGAAGCCACTGCCAGCGCGGCTGGGCTGGTAGGGCTGCGGATTGACCGGGTGGCCATAGAAGATCTCAGTCGGGACACCATTCGGATCCACGCACTTGATGAGATCCACGACTCGCCGCTGCGCGGCGTCGTCTCGCGTGCCGGCCTTCACTTCGACTCCACCAGCGACGAGTTGCTTCCCGATGGCGTCGAGGGCAGCGGCATCTGCCACCTCCCAACCTGCGAACTGCAGATCCTCTGGCCCCCCTGCGTTGAGCTCAATGCGGTGGTGGTGATGGTCGATGCGCAGATAGGACGTGGTGGAGGTGTCGCCGGGCACGATCTGCATGCCGAAGACGGTGGTCACAAGCCGTTGCCAGGCAGTGAGATCGCCCGCGCCCACGCCCAGATAGCCAAGCTCGGAAATCGTCGCCATCCCAACCTCCCGCGAATAGGAGTGCGCCAAGTTACCGAGTGCTCCCCGCCGTCGTCAAGGCGGCCCCCGCAGAATAGCGGCACAACCGGACATCGCGTGTCGTGGCGAGCAGATCGAAGGTCGAAGCCATCCGGCGTTGTCTATCAGGTCAATTTCGCCTATGACAAACGAACCAGGCACCTCCTTCGAGGCGCCTCGCACTGCGTAATAGCTCGAAGCAGGAGTACCGCCTGTGGAGGAAGGGTACCCCCTACCACCACCTGAAGCCTCGACCTCAAAGCCCGTACCCAGGCGCCGTACAAAGTACGACGAACGAGGCCCTCGCAAAGGTCCCCCACCGCTGCGCAGAGTGCTTGTGGATTCACCTTCCCGGGGTGGTGCCCGAAATTAGAAGGGGGTGCCTTATACCCTTGTGCCAGTGCTGAGTTTTCAGGCAACGACTGCTTACGACCCTATACAGCGGCCGCACGTACCGCTTGAAAGCCGCTGTTTGTGCGTGAAACACGCGAAACAAACCTGGTCGTTTGGTGAAATTTGCCGGGCACACATGCCTAGTAGACTGGGCTGCAACCCGAAGCTTCACAAAGCGTCAACTGCAACACGCGACCTCACTCGTCGACGCGATCATCCGAATCCACCTGCAACGGTCTATGGCTATGCATATGGTGGGCGTCCTGCGCTCTCAGCGAGTCCGTAACTGCCTCTCAAGAACAGGCGTCGCGTTGTGCTTGGCGATCGCTCTTGCTTCCTGCGGCGGCGGCGGAAGTGACACTACGGTCCAAACAACACCTCCGCCGCCGGTGTCGATCAACCTGGACATTACCGGCATGGCGGTGATCAAGGTACAAAACGGCGCTCAGGGCGTGACTCTCATGTCGGAGAAGGTCACCTCCTTGTTGGAGTCCGGGCCTGAACGCAGCATCACTTTGCTGGACAATAGCGGCGCCGCGAGCGGCCGCTATTCGGCGCCCTCCGGCTGGGCGCTGATCGATTTTACGCAGCATCCCTCGGGCGAAATCTCCGCGGTGTTGGCGACGGCCAGAACGGTCAGGCTTGTGCGTCTCGACCGCAGCGCAGTCGTCAGAAACGATTTCGCGCTGACCGATGTGCAGGCCCCGAACGATCCGTTCTACGACAACGGCGGTGTTCGCGACGACGGATCCCTGCTGCCAGTCGTCACCCGCGATGCGGTACGCGTTGCCGCCATCGGCGAAAACTTGGCCGTGGCCCTACGCACCGGCCGCAACGCGGTCGTTGCCTATCGCTTCGATTACACGGAAGCCACCAGCTACACGCGAATCTGGCGCACGCTCGTGGAACCCGGATTGACGATGTTCGCCCTTGGCATTACCTCGGGCAGCTTCGACGTATTCGGCGCACTGGAAAATCATTGGCATGTCCACGTCGATGCCGATGCGGCTGGCAACGTCGCGGTGGCGGTGATCGGTCGGCAGTTCATCGACCCGCTGTTCGGGGTCCATGCGGACTTTTTCAAGGAGCCCACCGGCGTGACGACGGGGTTGCTGGTCACCCGGGTTGCTCCGGATGGCCAGCGGCTCGGCTCCACGGTGATCGATACGGTCCAGACGAGCGAACTCTATGGCCTGCGGCTGAACGGCGATGACATCGCGCTGGTGGGCCGCGTCTTCTCGGAGGTGCGCGGCGACGGTACCGGCTGGAATGCCTATGCCGCTCACGTCGGTCGCGCGAGCGGCGCGCTGTTGAGTTATCGCGTGATCGACCTCGACCGTGGCGAGGTGCTGTTCGACATCGCACCGCTGGCTCAGGGTCGCTTCCTGGTGGCCGGCGCCGCAGGCTATTCGCAGAATCCCACCGGCGCCAGTATTTCCGAGCAGACCACGCCGCTCCTTGCGGTACTGGAGCCCGATGGCACACTGAAGCAGCGCAACGACGTCGTTGCCGGTGCGCGCCAGAATCAGTTGCGCTCGCTCGCCGCGCGCAACAGTAGCTGGCTCGTGGGCGGCATGGTCAACGGACCCGGCACGCATTCGGGGGACGGCAATCCAGCACTGATAGTCGCCGATGGTTTCTTGCACGAGATGACTATCTCCGTGCCATGAGTTGCCGTATCTGACGGGTCCAGCATTCATCGCATGGCCACTCCTGGCCCGATTGCAGCCGGTAGCACGTAAGGCGGCAATCGCCCAATCCCCACTCGCCTCATCGTGTCGAAGGATGTAGATGTTGCCGTCGTCGGCGCCAACTTTGAACCAACGCTGCGCTGGCGCGAACCAGCGATCGACCAAGTCGCGCACGGTTAGCCGGCGCTCCCCGAGCCAGAACGCGAGCGGCTCCTGCTCGCCTCGATAGCCGGCGTAGCACCCGACGCGAATCCATGCCTTTGACACCCTGCGGATGTGCTTAGAAGCGTTCCACCGAGGGGCGCAGGTCGATCTCTTGCGACCAGGCCGAGCGATGCTGGCGATGGAGATCGAGATAAGCCTCTGCGATCGCCTCGGGCGCAAGCCGGCTGTCTGGCAAGCGACTGCCATCATCGTCGGTCGCTGCTCCGCCGATCTGGCCGTCGATGATGATGTGCGCAACGTGAATGCCGCGTGGCCCGAGCTCCCGCGCCATGCTTTGCGCAACCGCGCGCAGGGCAAGCTTTGGAGATGCGAGGTTGGCGAAATTGGCGCCGCCCCGCAGTGATGCGGTAGCGCCCGTAAACAGGATCGTCCCAGCTCCGTGCGCCACCATTCGCCGGGCCGCTGCCTGCCCAACGAGGAAACCCGCAAACGCGCCAACTCGCCAGCAATGCTCGAAGTCGTTGGGTGCGATGTCGAGGATGGAGCCTCTCTGATACGCGCCCGCGTTGAACACCGCGCATACGAGCGGCCCCAAGCGCTGCTCGGCCTCCTCGAAGACAGCGCTGACTTGGGCAGGATTGGTCACGTCGCAAGGTATCGCGACCAGGCGATCTGGAGCCTGCGCCGCTATGGCAGCAAGCCTCGCGCTGCGCGCTCGGCCCGAGCGTGAACCGCGGCGTTCGGCGTCAGAGGCGATTCGTGGGTTCGTCGTTCACCGAATAACGAGGACAGGGTTTCGGGTAGCGAATCGTCACCGCCGAAATCGGAGAGGGTCAGGGACCTCGGTAGATCACCTTGAATGCCGTATCGTTGAGCCTCTGTGGTATCGCCAGTGTCGATCCGTTGGAGTCGACCATCGTGGTCGGTGTGCCGTCCGTGAGCAACTTTGTTCCGCCGGTTGTGAAGGCGACGATCTCGTCGAAGTACACCACGCCGAACCGGGCCAGCGGATCGGGCGGGCCGTTGAATTGGCTGCCGCGACTGATCCCCGCGTTGATTGTCACGGCCGGCGGGAACCCGGTATCTATACTGAGGTTCACGGTTTGGGCCGTGGTCTCATTGACCAGGCCGTAGAACGCGGTACCGGCGGAGTTGGTCTGCAGGCACAGCGTGGCGCTGATCGAGTCGCCGGGTCTGACCGGAAGGGCGACTTGTGCCCCGGTGTGGATCCGGACCAGGGTCGTGACGTTCTGGGCGGTATCGACCGTCATTTCCACGTGGAGGTCCAGGAAACCGAGGCCGAAGAAGGTACGGAAGTTGTTCGGAAGGCTCCCACTCGGGCTGTGGTTCAGGTTCGGGACCGTCCAGGTTCCCGATAGCACGGTGATCGGACCGGCACTGTTGAACAGCTCGAACCCGCAAGATTCGAGCGGGAACAGCCCGAAGGCCGCGGCAACGGGCTTCGTCGGCTTGTCGGCAGGAAGAAGCTTGGGCTTGAGGTGCTCATAACCCTGATAGCGGCGTGCACACTGCTCCCACAGTGCCGCCAGTGCAGGCTGCGTTCGAGGATCCGGGCGCTGCGGTAGTCCGTGCCGCGCGAGGTCTTTGGGGGTCGCAGCGAGCGCGTCGAAACCCTTTGGCGGCGGCGGGAAGATCTGCACCCCTTTCATTTTGGGAACTGCTTTTCCAGCCATGATCGTCGCTCCTGCGGGTGTTTAAAGATGGGGCGTTCCACAAAACCCCTCAAGCGTGCCGCCTTCGCAGTGCCCTCGCGAATGACTACGAGATGTACAGAGATTACGATGAGGACGTATCGCTTGTCTAGAATATTTGCTGATGCGCGCGAGTGAAAAGGCCGGACCTGGAGCGACCGTCTGCTTTGGGTTGCGGGCTCAACCTGTCGACGCAACACCGTCCATCCTTACAGACAAAGGTTTGAGGCCGACGGCCTTCCTGCGACGTGGCTTAGCGACGATCTGAGATCGTACAAGCACGAGTGAGAGGGCCCAAGGAAACAGCGCTACTTGCGATTAGTATCGATGTGACAAGCACTTGCTGTTGCGTCTCCTTGTATATTGGAACGAAGTGATTTGCGCTACGCGATATGAGCGGCGGAAACGCTAGTTCTCCGGGGAGGCCGCAGTCTCCTTAAGGCTTGGACCTTGTGGTTTAGATCGGCCCCCCGCCTTCTTTGCCAATACCGTGGAGTATCACAGACGTTAGAGTCTGCATCACAAGGTCGGTTTAGCAAGGGTGCAAGGTCGGGGGAACCGGAGAGTCAGCGTAGTACGGGAGCCGCCATGAAGCAAGTCAGTCAGGTCGGAGTCGATGTGGATTCGGAAGAGTTGGTGTGCGCGATGAAGCGCGCGGGGCAACGGACGCCGACGACGACGTTTGCCAACACCGCGGCTGGGCACAAGAAATTCATTCGTTGGGCGACCAAAGGTGCGCGCCCGGCGCGGGTTTGTCTGGAAGCGACCGGGATCTACAGCCTGGAGTTCGCGCTTGCCTTGCACCATGCCAAGAACGTGGAAGTGATGGTGGTCAACCCGCGGGCGATCAAGGATTTCGTCCGGGCGTGCATGCAGCGGGCCAAGACCGACGCGGTGGATGCCGGCGGCATCCTGGACTATCTCGAACGCATGCCGTTTACCGCCTGGCAACCCCCGGCCCCGGAGATCCTGGAGCTGCAGGCGATTAACCGTCGCATCGTGCAACTCCACACCGAGCTCACGCGGGAGAAGAATCGCCGCCATGCTGCCGAGTTTGGTGGGACCAGTGCCGATGCGATCGCCCACGACATCGAGATCAATATCCGGCACCTGGAGCGGCGCATCGAGCGCATGCAAGACAGTGGCCTGCAACTGGTGCGTGGTGTGCCGGCATTGGCTACCAAGTTGGCCCACCTGGTTTCGGCCAAGGGCATCGCCGAGGCCTCGGCGATGCGCATATTGGCGGAGGTCTTGGTGCTCCCGGACGATCTCGCTGCCCCGCAGTGGGTGGCCCACGCCGGGCTCGATCCACGTCCCTACGAGTCGGGTACCTCGGTCCATCGGCCGCGACGCATCAGCAAAGTCGGCAACCGCCATCTGCGCGCCGCTCTCTACATGCCCGCCCTGGTGGCCATTCAACACGACCCCAACGTCAAAGCCTTCTACAACAAACTCGTTACCGCCGGGAAGAAACCGATGCAAGCCGTGGTCGCGGTGATGCGTAAATTGCTGCACGCCATTTGGGGCATGCTCAAGCACGACCAGGATTTCGACGGCAACAAATTCTTCAGGCTCCCTGAAAAAATCGCTTGACAGGAAAGAGAGTATCTAAACCTAGCATGTGTTGCGCCGACCAGTTGAATCCACAGCCGATCTCGGCCGCTGAAAAAGTTTGGGCGGCTTCTATCCACGATCGACTCCCGGCGATGTCATCGAACGCGCGCGCATGCCGGTGCTGATGGCAATCCAAGGAGGCTGCATTGGCGGCGCCGTTGATTTCGCCTGTGCATGCGATTGCCGTTATGCGACTGCGGACGCGTTCTTCGTCATCCAGGAGATCAACATTGGCATGACGGCAGATCTCGGCACGTTCCCGAGACTCTGCCTTCTGATGCCGCAAGGCATGGTGCGCGAGCTTGCCTATTCCTGGCCGCCGCCTACCGGCCACAGAGGGCGCTGGAGCTTGGCCTCGACGCGGTGTTTCGGACGCAAGAAGAGATGCTCGATCAAGTGAAGGGCATTGCGAAGGATATCGCCGAGAAATCGCCGCTTGCCGTGCATGGCTCAAAAGTGATGATCAATTACGCGCGCGATCACTCGATCGCCGACGGCCTCGATTACATCGCGACGTGGCAGGCTGGCATGTTCAACCCGGAGGCCGACGTAGTGGAGAGCCTTAAGGCAAAAGCTGAGAAGCGCGAAGCGAAATTCGCCGACCTGTTGCCGGTGAGGAACGTGTTCGATCCTAAGCCGCAACCGGCACCGTGATGGCGGAATGGCGTCGGCTCGGACACTCGCGACCTGCTGAGATATATCGATCGCAGTCGTTCGAAGCACTTGGCAGAAGTTCGGAGAACTCAGTACGCCGTTGAACGCCTCGGTCCTCGGACCTTACTCAACGACCCAGTTCGGACCCGTTACCGACGTTGGGCTGAGCCGCGAGCGGCCATTGAAACCGATGGAAGCCGCCGTTCAAATAGGGGCAAGGGCCGCGAAATTCATTACTTCTGTATGGATATGCTGGGAAGAACAAGCGTACGCTATCCACTGGGAGGGATCATATGCTTCTCCACATAGCTTTGGTCTCCATCACTCAGGAAGTCACGCTGCCGCAACTGGCACCCGTGTCTGCCGCCATTCAAAAGCAGATCTCACGCGATTTCGGTCCGATGTGGAACGTGGAGGCGACCGTCGATGCCTTCGACAAATTGGAGGATGTCCCGATTGGTTATTGGCACGTGTTGCTGCAAGACGAATTGCCAAGCGGCGCCGCGGGTCTGCACAAACGCGATCACAACAAGCAACCATTTGCACTGGTAGCCTTGACCACGAACTGGCCCGTATTCATGAGCCACGAAGTGCTCGAAATGTTGGTAGACCCCCAGGGAACCCTTACGCGCGCCGGGAACTCGCTGAAACCAGGCCAGGGGCGCGTCGAGTACCTGCTCGAGGTGTGCGATCCCTGTCAAGCTTCGAAATTCGCCTATTCGGTGAATTCCGTCATGGTCTCCGACTTCTATACGCCGCAGTATTTCGATCCCGTGAAGAGCAGTGACGTCCGCTACAGCTTTTCGGGGCAGGTGCGTGGCCCGCGCGAGGTGTTGGATGGTGGATACCTGTCGTGGTTCGATCCAAACACCCGCCACCTGTTTCAACTCCAAGTCGACGGAAAGAAAAAGCCCATCGTCGACAAGGGCGAGGTCCCTTTCGGGGTCGAGAGTCTACGCGGTTATTCCGACCGCGTTTCGGCCGACCGGCGTGATGCGGTCATCAATGGCGGTTCGCGCAGCGGACTCCGGTTAAACGCTGCGACCGACTACCGCAAGACAGCTCGTGTCGAAAAACCAAAGCTGACAGCGGTTGACCATGCACAGGCTGCGAATGCCCGCAACCTGTGGGAGCAACTTGAACGAATCCGTGAGGCAAAGTGAAGTCTTGCAGTCAAGAGAGGAGCTGAGAATGAAGCGCTATCTATTGATCACTGCATTGGTTGCCTTGGCGCTGTCGGTGACCTCATCCGTTTTCGCACAAGAGGACACACCTGCGTTCGGCCAAGTGACGACGAAGAAGAAGACCGCCCTCAAGGTCGCGCCGAATGCGCACGCGCCTGCGGCAACGACGGTGGACGCCAACACGGATTTGCGTTGGGTGATGGGCGATCATAAAGGCAAGTATGTGCGGGTCATGATTCCGAAAGGCCCGAGCGGATGGGTCTTGGAAGCGGACGTCAATAAGGTTGCCGAAGCGGATCTGGCCGACATTGCCCTCGAGGGTTCGGCTCAACCATGCGTGAGTCCGGAGACCTTGAATGCCTGCACGATGAACAAGCCTACCGGCTGTGCGGCGCCCGACAGCGCTCACGGCTTACTCAATCAATTGAAGAAAACCGTTCCACCAGACGGAACGCCAACCACGCTGACGTTCGACACCTTCTCTGAGTTGCAGAGCGCGGCTGTGGAGTTGGTGGACCAGGGCGTCGAGATCGAGCCGGCCGAGAGGGACAAGATTAAGAGCATCGAGACAGCCCAGGGCACAGTGGGTGAGGGATCGCGAGTGCGCCTGGTCGCGTTTCTGTCGAATGGCAAACCGCACGCCAACACCGGGGAATCAGTGAACTGCAACCTCAAGAAGGAGGCCAACAACGACATTCACATATCCGTGACAGAAACAAAGAATAGCAGTGAGTTTGAAGGAATCGTTGTCGAGATGATCCCGCAGAATCGGCCTGCGAACTGGACATCCAGCAACGTCAACACCATGCGCGGGAAAGTGCTCCTGATCGAAGGCGGTCTGTTTTACGACAATCCTCACTTCGTAAATGGAGACGCGAGTAATCCAATAGGGGGCCAGCCCAAGCGCTTCTCGCTGTGGGAGATTCATCCGGTCACTTCGGTGAAGGTGTGCAAGAAGCAGACCTTCAGCCAGTGTGATCCAGACACCGCCACCGATTGGAAAGCTTTCTAAGTTTGTGTGAGAGAGACGTCACACCGCTTTCATGTGGTCGAACGTCGTTCGAAGTTCGGAGAACTCAGTACGCCACTTGGAGTACTTTGAGCTTGCATCGGGGCAAGAAAGCGTGACGCGTTTCGCTCAACGATCGCGCTCGCCCCGTTGCTACCTGCGGACGCGCTCAGGTCCGCAGGTTATCGTTGAGGAACGCGATTGTGCGCGACCATGCGAGCTTTGCAGCCGCCTCGTCGTAGCGCGGCGTCGTGTCGTTGTGAAAGCCGTGATTCGTGTTCGCGTACATGAACATCTGGTACTTAACTGCATTTGCCTTGAGGGCCGACTCGAACGCCGGCCAGCCGGCGTTGACGCGTTCATCAAGCCCTGCGTAGTGGATCAACAAGGGCGCCTTGATTTTGGCGACATCCGCAGCGCCGGGCTGGCCGCCATAGAACGGCACTGCCGCCGCAAGATCCGGCAGCCGCACCGCAAAAATGTTGACGGTCGTTCCACCGAAGCAAAAGCCCACGGCGCCGACTTTGCCAGTGCATTCTGGACGAGACTTCAGAGCCGCGTAGGCTGCGAGCAAGTCTTCGGTGCGCTTGGCCGGGTCGAGTTGACCAAACAGCTGCGCCGCTTTCTCTTCATCGCCGGGATAGCCGCCAAGTGGAGTGAGGGCGTCCGGCGCAAAAGCCAGGAAGTTCGCCAGCGCCAGGCGACGCGCGACGTCCTCGATGTACGGGTTGAGGCCGCGATTCTCGTGAATAACCACAACGCCGGGCAACTTGCCAGGCAGGTTCGCAGGCCGGGTGAAATATCCGCGCATGGTTCCAGACCCCTGCGGCGACGGGTAAGTCAGATATTCCGTCTTGATGCGAACATCGTCCTTGGCGACCTGTTGTGCGAACGCATAGTTTGGCCGCAGGCTCTCCAGCATCGCCGCCGCGGTAAATCCACCTACGGCGTATTTTCCGGCTCGATCCAGAAAATCACGGCGGCTCATCCAGCCATGAACATACCCATCGAACAGCTTGAGAACTTCGGGAGGAAAGCCACTGGCAAGCTTCCGTTCCATGGTAGTACCCCTATGGAAGAATGCGCCGACAGCCATTGTAGCGCCCATGTCCTCGAAGCGCGAAGAATTCAGAGCGAAGTTCGGAGTACTCAGTACGCCGGCGGAGGCCTCTATGCGCCGCCTATCGAACCGGCGACTTCGATCAGCCTGGCCCGCAGTGTTGTCAGATGCGATTGGCATGAGTAAGACGTCACGTTCGTCATGGCGAGGATTATCGTGCTCCGCGATCCTGTCGATATCGGTGCTATTCGTTGCCAACGTGATCGCCGCCGATGGCGCGCCGGATGCGGCAGTCGACAATGTAAAGAACGAAGAAATCGCACAATTCGGAAAACTCGTTGTCGTAGGCGACCGTCTTCCCTTCTTCAAACGATTCGGCTTAATGCTGTTCGGAACGCGCTATTTGTTTGCTGGCCGTCCCCGCGATGGCCTACGAGTGTGTGGGGCATTGCTCGACATGTCCGAATCATCCGCCGAGACGGACTTCGCGGAGACCTGCATTGCGGGAGCCCAATCGGAGCTCGGTGATTTCGAAGGTGCCGAGCGCATCTTCGTCGCAAAGATGGCCAAGCTGGCCGCTGCAGACAAGGCCGAAACGCTCGAATACGTGGGGGCTGGACGGAAACTCGCGGGTCTGTATCGGCGTCAAGGCTACCTGGTCCTTGCCGAGCGCATGTACGTGCGACTCATTACTACGGTTGAGACGAAGTTGCTCCCTGGGCTCACAAACCAGCAACTCAATGTTCAATACCGCGAGGGCCGGCTCGCCGCCGTTGACAAAGAAATCAGCGAGCTTAACAGTCAGATAGCAGAGATCACGAGGAGCCGTTTGGAAGTCGCGGCGGTAGACGAGCCAACGGACGAGCAAAGGGCCGCGCGATCTCAACGATCCGAGCGTCTCGGTTTGATTAAATACCTTCCTTCAGACCACTGAGGACGATTGGATGGCACTGCTGCGCAAACGATCGGCGACCCACCCTTACCCGCGAGCGTTCTGCGTATACGAGAAAAAGCCGGTTGGCCCTATCACCGTCGTACCACGGAGCCGGATGCAAACCGGATGCGATGAGCGGCCGGTCGCATTCGACCGCGATCACATCAACTTGGTCAAGCCTTCGTCGGCGGACGACGAGGTTTATGCTTACGTTGCTGCCCGCATCAATCGAATCGTGGCGCGGGAATATACGCCGCTAAAAATATCCGCGCGACTCATCTCAGTCGAAGGGACCGCGCTCCCTGAAGATGTGGCGCTCAAGAGTGGCGACCAATATGCGCTTCAGGTCGAATTGACGCGGCCTGCATGGGCGTACGTTTTCGCCAAGGATAGCCGCGGTCGGGTAGAACGCTACTTCTGCATTCCAATCCTGCACACCGACGAGCCGCATTCTGAGTTCGGGGAACCGGGTGCGGTGGACGGCGAGCCACGAGCTACGAACGCAGAGCCACGATCAACGATCCTGCCGGACCCTTCTCGGTCATACCCGCGATGAACCCGACGGTCCGCTTCGCCGCGATTGCGGTCATTGCGCCAACGTCGATCAAATGGCGCTAACGGCCTATTCTGTTGAAAAACTCGCTGTGCGGAGTGGCAAGAAAAGGTCGACCTCGTAGAATGGCCCAGGATCGACGATCGTCTGTCGGTTGATGGTCGGAGGACCCCGAAAAGCTCCTCAGTAAACATTGTTGAGGAGTTTTTCAAATGTAAGGGACTTCCCCGTCCCGAAGCGACGTTGGAGTCGCACGGCATCGAGTGCCAAGATTGAGGTTCTGAGTCTTCAATCTGAACAGGAGGGGAAGTCGTGGAACAGCTTACTACGGTCGGCCTTGATCTCGCAAAGGATGTGATTGCGGCATGCGTGCTCGATGTGCACGGTGCGGTTATTGAACGTCGCGTTCTCCGCCGTGGCGCGTTCGAGCGATGGGCAGAACAACTGCCGTCGTGCAAGGTGGCGATGGAGGCGTGCGGATCGGCTCATCATTGGGGCCGCTGGTTTGCCGCGCATGGCCACACCGCTCTGCTGATCGCTGCCGAATTTGTCGTGCCGTTCCGGAAAGGTGGCAAGAATGACACCGCGGATGCGGAGGCCATCGCCATCGCTGCTCGGCAACCAACGATGCGCTTCGTTCCGATCAAGACCGTCGATCAGCAGGCCCTTCTGGCTTGGCACAGTGTGCGCGAGGGCTGGAAGGAAGAACGCACCGCGCTGCTGAACCGGGTGCGGGGGCTGCTCGCCGAATTCGGTATCGTCATCGGGCGCTCTTCGGATCGGCTCCTGACGACACTGCCTGAGCTGACCGAAGACTCGAGGCTTCCCGACGCAATGCGCGCCATGCTGCTGGAGGCCCGCGAGCAATTCGCCGCGCTGCATGCCCGTCTGGCGCGCTGTGACGCGCAGATCGCGGCTCATGTCAGAAACAGCCCGGCGGCACAGCGCGCGAGTGAACTAACTTGGCGTTGGCCCGGTCACCGCAAGCGCGCTGGCGGCGACGGTTCCCGACGCCAGGGTCTTCAAGAGCGGCCGCCAGTTTGGCGCCTGGCTGGGCCTCGTGCCACGACAGCACAGCTCCGGCGGCAAGACCCAACTGGGACGGATCAGCTTGCGTGGCAATGTCTATCTGCGCACCCTGCTGATTCAAGGTGCCCGCAGTACGCTGCAGGCGGCCATCAATGCGGAACCATTACGGGCCAACCATTTACAGCACTGGATCATCGCGCTCTATGGTCGCAAGGGCTATTACAAAACTTTGATTGCCATCGCCAACAAGCATGCCCGCATCCTCTGGGCCATGCTCGCCAAGGATGAACATTACGATGCCGCGGCTCGGCAGCGGCACCCCGTGCACCAGCCGCCGCTCGCCGGCAACGCCTAAACCTCATCAACTACCCAGAGGAGCTGCTCCACGCGATAGCGAGACGAGGTCAGACCGAACGAGAGAAGAGCCCGGCTATTCTGTTGGCGAGCATTCCACCTGGCACCGGCGATCACCGTTGCCGCGCTACGCCGATGGTTGTGTTCGTCAAGTTGTGCAAAAGGGGTGGTCAGGGTCTGAGGCTCACGCCGCTCGTCGCAGCTGTTCCTTTCGCTCCTCGTACAACAGACTCATGTTGATGTAGCGCTTGTCCTCGAGCCACGCCTCGTGGGTCTCGGCACAGAGCGCCCGCACCAGGCGCAGACAGCTCGCCGCATTGGGGAAGATGCGCACCACCCGCGTTCGACGGCGCAGCTCTTCGTTGAAGCGCTCCAACATGTTGCTGCTCTTCAGGTGGCGATGGTGCTGCCGCGGCAAGCGGTAGAAGCTCAGGGTCTCGCCGATGTTCTCCTCGACCCAGTTGGTGAGCTTCGGATACTTCTTCTGCCAGCGGGTGAGCCACGCCGCCAGATCGCGTTGCGCCTCGACCAGGTTGCGCCGATCGTAGAGCCAGCGCAGCTCCTGCAGGCAATCGTCGTCGGCCTTGCGTGGCAGGTAGTCCAAGGCATTGCGCAGGAAATGCACGTAGCAGCCTTGCCATGCCGCTTCCGGCAGGATCTCAGTGATCGCCTTCTTCAGCCCCGCATGGTCATCGGAGACCACGAACTCGACCCCGCTCAGCCCGCGTTGCTTGAGTCCCACCAGGAATTCACGCCAACTCGAGGCGCTCTCCCGGTTGGCGAGTTCCACGCCGAGCAGCTGACGTTTGCCTTCCCAGTTGATGCCGATGGCCAGCAGCACGGCTTGGCTCTGGATGATGCCGTCCTCGCGCACCTTCTCGTAGCGCGCGTCCAGGATCAGGTACGGATAGGGCTCGGTGAGCCGGCGGCGGGCAAACCGAGTCAGGCTCTCATCGAGCCCTTTGTTGATGGCGCTGATCGCCGAGGCCGAGAACCGATGCCCGCACAATTCCTCGGTGATCGCCTTCACCTTGCGCGTCGATACGCCCTGCACGTACATCTCCGCCAACGCGCTCACCAGCGCCTTCTCGCTGCGCCCAAAGCGCTCGAACAGCGCGGTCGAGAACTCCCCGGCACGATCGCGCGGCACCCGCAGCTCGATCTTGCCTACTCGCGTGATCAGCCCGCGGTCGTAATAGCCGGCGCGATATCCCAACCGGCCCGCCGTCCGTTCCCCAGGCTCAGCGCCCACACAGTCGGTCATCTCCGCTTGCAGCACTTCCTCCAACGCTTCCTTCACCAGCGTCTTCAGCAAATCGCGATCCTCGGCCACCAGCGCTTCAATTCGCTGCGGCGCCGGCTTAAGCTTACGTACGGTCATGGTGTGGCCCTCCACAGAAGGGTTCCGGGTCGATCTCACAATCGCCCTCATACCATGACCACCCCCGCCTTCCTCAATGCGGGCTTCTGCACATAAACTCGCACACTACGCCGATATTCAAATGGGGATCTCTCGGGCGGCTTATATCGTGGCCCGCGCACATCATCGTTGCGCAACAAGGCCGTTTGCAAAGACGCAGTCTGTTCCTTCGTCTACCGTCGCCACCATAGCCAGCACCTTACAACTGTCATGCCGCCTTCAACTGGTCCACCCCAACCAAATACAACTTGACTCGCTGCGGGAAGTCCTTGCAAACAGAATAGGCCAGGAGCGGACGATCGAGTTGCCGCGTCGAATGACCGCTTGAGGACTGGGTCCTGCAGTTCAGGATCCGCCGTCGAATGACAGCAGTTGCCGACCGCAATGCAGTGCGGATTTAACCGATCGATGCCACTCCATCGGATTGCGCAGCCACTTGATCGATCGTGTTCGTCGGGGCATCGAATCCTGGCTGAGGCTGGCGGGATACGGCCGCCGGAGCGACGCCGTTCAAGACTTGCGCGCACGCCTGGCCGAGCGAGAGGAGATATCGCGCGGCCTATAGCAGGTCAGCCGATCCGATCAAATCGCCGCACAGCGCGACCAAGCGCTATCGACTGTCAGCCGCAAGATCAGGCGCAATGGCGATCACGAAGGGTATCGGACGACTCAAGCCGACAGCGCTGCCCGGTATCGGGCGCACCGACCAAGCGTTGCCGGCTGGCAGAGAACCGAGCCTTGGCGCGCATCGTCACCGACAATCTGCGATTGCTGTGGTCACCGGAGCTACAAATCGATTTCGTCGGCGTAGATCAGCCGGTGTTCCAGTCGCGGAATGTCGATGTCAACAAACGCGACATCAACGTGTGTAGGATCGCCTTCGAGCATCTCCCATTCCTCCACCGTCAAACGCCACCCGCTCGGACCGCGGCCGGGACGAATCAAGGGGATCTCCTCGCCGGCGTCGAGCTCAGCCACCCAGGCGGCTTCATGGCTGCTGTGTCCGCTGCCGCGCAGCGTCAGCCGCGTTGCGACCACCGTCTCCCAGCCAAGATCGGTATCGATGAGCGGGTCACGACGCTGCAAACGCGCGACCAGATAGCGATTTTGGTCGACCGCACCGGCCAGCGCGGCAGCGGCACCCAAGCCCTGTCCGGCCGGCGTGCGTACCCCGACTGTCCCGCTGACCACGACACGTACGCGGCGGTCATCGGTGCGGCTGACGCTAGTGAGCCGTTCCGGTGGAACTTGCACGAAGTCACAGCGCACCGGAGCCGATAGATGGCAGTCCAAGATGCTTTCCGGCTGGTAACGGCACACGGCCAGGCGCAGAAACGGCCAGAAATGTTCGCCCGGATCGAGGGCGACGTCGACATACCAGAGTTCGCGCGTCGCGTTGTACTGCGGTTCGTACCCGACGACGGTGACGATCGGCTGACCGGGAGAAGTCACCAGTGGCAGCTGCACCGCTGGCGTGACGGGTTGTCCTGGTCGCACGCGGTCGTCGAGCCCCGCGCTGTGCAGCAGGTCGTCCAGCTGCAGCATCGACATTGCTCGCGGCGCGACGTCCGCGCTCCTCCATATCGGGTCCCCTCCCCACTTGCTGACGAACGGGAAGCCGGACTGATCTTCCGCGGGCGGCCCGAAGTTGTCGTCGCCGCCGCGGGCGAGCAGCACGCCGAGCAGCTCGCCGTTGCCGCTGGAGAACCAAGGACGTTCGAGGTAGATCCGCACCCCGGCGCGGCGGCCATGCCGTCGCGACATCGGCTGCTCGGGCTCGGTGGCATCCGACCAGCGGAAGAGCGGGATCACCGAATGCACGATCGGCGCGGCCGGACGCGCCGACGACGGCACCGAGACCTGTACCACGGGGCCGATCACGCTCTGACCGTCGTCCAGAGGATTGCCGCCGGCGGCGGCCAGCAACTCGGGCCGGAAGTACTCGCGGAAGCGGGTGGATGCGCGGAAGCGATAGTCGACGCGCCGGTGGCGGGTGTCGCCGAATTCGTGCCGCGCGTTGTGTGCGCCGACCTTGCCAACGGTCGGCAATACGGCTTCGGCGTCGGCGTTGGCAAGCAGCGCCACGTCCTCGTAAGGGCGCACATGCGTGCGGAACGCCGTGGCGCTGGACTGCAGGTCCTGCCATTTCGGCAGCGTCAGGTCGTCGACGCGATCAGTCCATGTGGCCTCCGCGGTCAGGCCGTCTGTGCTCGGCCCGTGCAGGTCGATCGCGCCAAACAGATGCACGTGCGTCGCGCCCGCGGCGCGCACTGGCATGACGCGGATCGGACGCGGCGCTCGCAGCGGGCGGTCGACGGCGTGCACCAGCGTCACGTCCTCGAAAGGCGACAGCCCCCACAGCCAGCCGTCGGCTGCCGCTTCGGCGACGTCGCGGTTGTCGCGCACCGAAGGCGGCAGACTGCGCCACACGCCCATCAGGTCGAGTAGGTGCCTGGGCAAGCTGCTGGCGAGGCGGAAGGTCTGGATGTCGCCGGGCGGTAGCGCGAATGTGACCGTGCGTCCCTTGACATCGCTGTCCAGCTCCGCGCTGCCGGTAAGCACCAGCCGGAACGGTTCGATCTCGGGCCATTCGCCTCGGTAGGCAGCGGTGAATCCCTCGACGCCGAACGGGAACGGCAGCACGCGATCCTGGCCTGCCTCGGTGAACACGATCGACAGGCCGCGCGCCATGGGGTCGGGCAGGTACGGCAGGCCGAGTTCGTCAACGTCGTGAACCACGGTCTGGCCAGGGGCTGGCGCTTCGCCGACGCCGAGCGGCAGCGTCTTGAGCGCCGTCGTCGGCGTGCCAACGTGGACGATGTCGACGTTGGGCTGCGGGATACGATTGGGCGGATTGTCGATGTCGGCGCGATCGAGGTCCTGGAACGTGCCGTTCTCGCGCAGCGCCCAGCCGAGCATCCGGGTGTGGTTGGCCTCCGCGGCCGCTCCGATCGCGACGTCGAACATGCCATGCAGTTCGGCCTGCATCTGGCTGATCTTCGGCGGGGCGAGGTGGCGTTCGCTGGTGTCGCCGTATCCGATGTCGGCGATGGCCGCCGCAGCAGCCGCGGCATAGATCGCCGGTTCGCGGACCGTGAGGGCCAGTGTCTTGGGGTCCTGGACCACGCCGGAGCGGATGACGAGGACGCGCAGAGACTCGCCTTCGGTGTAGCGCTTGCGCGGCACAAGTGCCGGGCTCGGCACCGGGTCCCAGCGCAGGAAGGGGTGCAACGGGGTGACGGTCTGGCGTGCGCGCGCGATCGCGTCGGCCATCGGCGCGTTGGCGACGGTCCCTACGACTGCCGCCTGCGAGCCGACCAGCGCAGCCAAGTCCTGCGATCCTCGCAGCGTGACGTCGACGACGAACGGCTGCTCGGTGTCGGCGACAGCTCCGGCCATCGCCGTCGACACCAGCGAACGCCTACTGAGCTGGGCGTGCAGCGTCGCCGCGTCGCCGCGTGCGGCGGTTGCCGGACGGGCGCTTAGGCGTTCCATGACCAACGGCCCCACCTCGGGGTGCGCGAGCAGGTTGCCGATGGTTTCGGCGCTGTCGTCGATGTCGGCGGCCGTAGGTACTGCCAGCATCCGTCGACGTTCGAGCGTCGCGTGCGTGGCCGCGCGCAGAGCCGTGGACGACCATGCCGCGGCATTGGCCGGCGCCGCGGTGTCCGGCCGCCCGGCAGCCAGCATTCCGGCGACCCGGTCCGGCGGCGCCGCCGGATCCGGACCCAGCGGATGCGGGCGTGAGTTGCCGGCCAGGTCGACCGCCCACGCGCGGAAGGCATAGCGGCGACCGTAGCGCAGCCGCGGCAGCGTTCCCGGCTCGACCTCGCTGCGAATGCGGATCGGGTGGACCAAGTCGCCGGCGGGCAGGTTCGGTGTGTCCTCGACCACCTCGTTGCCGTTGTCGTGGCGGACGCGCTTGCCCGGACGCGGCGCCGAAAGACTCCAACCCTCCCAACCGAACAACGCATCGTGCACGTGCACCGGCGCCTGGCGGACGTTCGGGGTCTCGTGCGCCGCGCTGCCCTGCACGAAACCCGCTTCCGGCAGGCCCTGAAACACCACGCCAAAACCCTCGACCGAGAGATGCGTGAGCCGTCGGTGCAGCGATGCCCAGCGCCTGGCCTTGTCGTCCCACACCTCGACGCGCAAGCCACGGGTGACGTCTTCGGCATGTAGCACTGGTGCGCTGCCGTTGTCGAAGTCCGCCACGACGTCGTTCTGCCGGCCGAGGCGCTGCTGGATCTCCAGCGCCTGCTTTGTGGCCGCCACGGTGAGCCCGCCGGAGCGCATCGCCGGCGTGGCGGCATTGACCGGGTCGCCGTTCTGCTCGATATGCAGCAGCCGCGGCAGCGTCCACAGGAACCGCTCTGTCTTGATCGCGCTGCCGTCGGTGTCGAGCGTCAGGACGCTAAAGCGCCGCTCGTCGCCGAGCCGCAACAAGCCGTCGGACCAGTCGTTGCCGAGAGGAGTGCTCACCATGTCGTCGCCGGCACGCTGGCACCGCACACGCGCACCGCGGCAGGCACTCAGCTCCCCGTCGATGGACACGCGCGCCGACAGCCACTGTGCCTGCAGCAGGCGCGCAGGGTCGGCAACCCGCAGGTCGATCACGAGTCCCAGGCGACGCAGAAGGGCTGGATGGTCGCCAGCTATCGCGCAGCGCTCGTGGAATTCGGGTTCGGGCGGCGCGATCGGCGGTACCGTTGCGCCCGGTGTCAGACTGGCCTGGTAGGGCAGTTGCGACTCCGGCCGCTCGTAGTACCGGCGACAGCGGTGCAGCTCCAGTGCGGCGCGTTCGAGCCAGTCCTGCTGGTCGGCCACGAAACGTTCTATGTTGGCCAGCGGCTCGCGGCTTTCGATGACGCGATCCAGGTCCGCGGTCATTCTGGATTCGTCGTAGACACGATGGACGGCCCGACCCTCGCCCTCGACGTGGTAGTACTCCTTGCTGGCGATCATCCGCGACAGCTGCTCGGTCAGCGGATGGTCCTGCGGGCGCGGCGGTGTGGTCGGGTCGGCGTAGATTGTCGCCATGTGTAGGTCGCGGGCGATGTCGTGCACGGTGCGTGCGGCGAAGCTCCGCCAGTGGCGGTTCTCCCAGTGTGGCACCGCGGGCGCCTTGACCGGTGTGGATGGCGGAAACAGGGCCCGCCACAGCGATGCGTCGATCGGGTCGCGCAAGGGTTCGCATTCGATCGTGCCGTTCTGGTCGAACAGTTCGATCGCCAGCCGCGTCCGTGCGGTCTCGGCCCAATCCGCGAAAACCCGAGATTGCCGCAGCGTGCTGTCGACGTCCGGCCGGATCGTCGGCGAGAAGAACAGCGACACGTGGAAGTTGCGGTCCGCAGCCGCCGAATACGGCAGCGCGCAAGCGATGAAGTACTCGGTCGCCATCGCGTCATTCCCCGCTGAAGGCAAGGCAGTAGGTGGTCCAAGCGCGGGACGTGCCGCTGCCGGCGCCCATTACCTCCAAGAACGACGGATCGCCCCGCGACCCAGCGAACACCCGCTGGGCGCTGATGTGCACCGATTTGGATATGCCGATCACGGACACGTTGACGGTGATGCTGGCTTGGCCGATCAGCTTGCCGGTGGGCGGCTGATACAGCAGCTCCATGTACAACTCGATCGCGGCTGACACCAGGCCCAGCACGTCCACTTCCCCGCGCAAGCGGAAATAACCTGCAATCGAACCCTTATGGCTTTCGAGCCGGATGTAGACGCCGAGCATGGCCGACACCGAGCCCGACGCCACGCCGAAGTCGACGGCGATGCAGGCGCCGGCTTCGAGGCCGACCTCCAGCACTTCCAGGCCGCTGGCCGACGCGCGGATGCCGACCCAGCCGCCGCCGCCGAGAAACACCACGGCGATGGTGAACGGCCGCTCCCGGGTGCAGAAGTTGAAGCCAATGCTGACCGCCTTGCCGAGGAACGGGACCAGCACGTCGGCGCCTAGCGACAGGTTGGTGATGCTGAATGCACCCAGCGCCACGTTCGGCAGCGCCAGCGTGAATCCGGCGGTCATGCCCTCGGCGGTGACGGCGAGGTTCGGTGGATCGGAAAAACCGTCGAGTGGAATCAGGTCCTTGATGTCCTCGACGAACGACAGCACGCCCTTGAACTGGATATCGTGCAAGACGATGTCGACTTCGGGCTTGCCGAACGTGCCCGCCTTGAACATGAAACGGTCGAACTTCAAAGCCAGCAGTTCCGCATCCGGGAACAGATGCAGGGCGAAGTCGTGCATCTCAGCCGTCGCTTCGGCGCTGGACTTACCGTCGAAGCCGGTCTTGGCCTCGATTGCGAACACCAAGCTGTCTTCCTTCACTTCCAGCAGCGGCGCATGGGCGTTGGGCCACGACGCCAGGCGAGGTTTCCACTCGAAGCGGACGCGCGCCAGCGCTCCGGACTCGGCCAAGCCGGTGACGTAACGTTCCATGTCAACGACGAGATCGACCGTTCCCAGGACGACGGTGCGCAGCCCATTGGCCATCGCGCGGACGACGTTGGCCATGTAAGGCGGCAGATGGTCGGCGACGACGTCGAGCTTGGCGACAGTGTCCTGGACCTGGATCTTGAATTGATCGAACAGCGGCTGCACGTTCGGATCGGACTTGCCGTTGTTCTGGATCCGCGCGAGCAACTTGGGCAGCTGCTTCGAGAGGTCGTCGAAGGGACCTTTGGCATCGGCGGCCGCATCCACCGCGGCCTGTGCGGCGGCCTGCAGGTCCGCGGTCTTGTCGGCGGCCTGCGCGACCATCCGGTTGGCTTCGGCAATGGCGTCGGCCAGTGACTCGGCTGCGCGGCCGATGTCCTCCACCAGCGCTTCCACCCGGCCGACCATCTCGGAGATGATCTTCGGGATCCGCGGGAGGTCGCTGTCGACGGTGACGGTGACATCGCCGAGGTCGATCAGGCCGAACAGCTTTGGCGACGAATCCTTGAAGTACGCCTTCGGGTCGAACGACTGCGTCGCCATGCCGGCGGCGTCGCCGACGGTGCCGGTGAGCCGCGACAGACCGCGGATCGGCACGTTGGGGGTCAGGAAGCCACCGCTCTTGTCGCTGCCGCTGGGGGCGCCATCGCCGAAGCGAAGCACCGGCAGCGGCACGACCGGGTCGGTGGCGTGCTCCGGCTGCTGTTCGCCCTGCACTAGCACGCGCGCCCACAACTCTCCGCTGTTGGCCGCGCCGGTGAATCCATGCGCCTTGTAGGCGGGGTGATAGGCGATGGGCACCGGTCCGGTCGGCGAAAGCTGCTGCACGGCCGGGATCACTACCTCGGCGCTGGTCATGCGCGGCGTCGACGTGCCGAGCTCGGCCTTGCCCTGGAACGCCAACGTCGCCGCCGGGACCACGGTATCGCCGCCCTTCGCGGCCGGCGCGAACGCCACTCGCTGGCCGTAGGTGGCCACCTTCCGCTTGGGGTCGGCGTCGTAGGCCCTATCGACGACGGCGAAATTCTGGAAGCGTTCCGCCACCCACAGCAGGGGCATCTGGGGAACCCGCACCGGCTGCCCGGCGTGGTCGAGCCCGTCGATGATGAATGGGAACGGCTGGCGGTCGACCTTGGGCCAGAAGAAATCGTCTTGGCTATCGCCCGGGGTCCCACTCGGTTCGTCGATCACGGGCGTAACCAGCGGACGAATGCCGACTTCGATGAACGGCAGGTCGTGTCGATCGGGGTAGGTACGCCGGCGCTCGCCGATGACAAGGAACTTGCGCTGGTAGAGACCCGCGACCGATGGCGCGGCATCCTTCATCTTGCGCTCGGTGACCTTGACCAGCGCCGCCTGGTGGCCCCAAGGGTACAGATACCCTGGGTAGACCACGCGCACGTACTGGTCGCGGCCCAACGGTGCGACGTGGTCCCACGCGAGGATCGATCGGATAGCGGACTCGGAGTAGGGCTTGGTGGTCCACGCGCCGTGCAGATCAAGCCACGCGCCCAACCCGGACAGCCACAGCGAGTGCGCGGCAACTGGTACCGGATCGATGCTGCCGCGGTCGCCGACCAGCGTTTCCGAGGATTGCCGCACCAGCATGTGGCGATCGGCGGGATCGAGCGACATCCGAAACGGGTCGTCGTTACCGTGGACGGGATTGGGCGATGTCGGGTTCTGCCAATCGTCCTTGGCCATCGTGTCGCGGTCGCGGGCCCAAATCGCGCGGACGATGCGGCGGCCGGAATTGCGCTCGTCCCCGCTGATTGTGCCGTCGGCGGCCAGCCTGGCGTTGCCCAGCCGGGTGTGCCACAGCTCGACGTGCCGCGGCGGGGCGGCGGCGGCGGAAGGTTCGTTGACATGGACCCACCGCGCCTCGCTGCCCGGCGAGATCACCAACCGGTAGGGCGCTTCAATGGCGGTTTCGCTCGCTGTCGGCGGATAGCTGAACCGGGGCAGTCGTCGCAGCGGGCCAGGGATTTCGCCGACCAGTCCGCCAGGACCGAGCAAGTGGTGATCCGGAAGCCGGGTGCCGCGCACGGCGATCGCGGCACGGGTTTGCAGCAGCGGGCGAAGCCTGCGCAGTTCGCTTGCCTGGAAGGCGATGCCGGCCAGCGAGTCGGCCCCGAGCGCGTCCAGGCGTTGCAGCATGGTTGCACTGGCTTTCGACACCGCGATCGCATCGCCCGACACCTTGGCGACCAGTCGGCCCGGTAGGCCCAAGACCAGATGCCCCGGTTCGAAGACTGGCCCCTCGCCAGTTCGCCCGGCGGTCGGTGCGTTTCCGGGCGCGGCGAGCTTGTGCAACGCCAACTCGAGGCGGCCCATCGCCGCCAGAAGCCCGGCGCGGGAAAACTCAATGGTCTCCCCATCGGGAATCGTGAAGACAAGACGGCTGCCGCGTGCGGCGCGTGCGGCGACTGGAGGCGTGATGCGCGCATTTGAATCGTGGCCAGGCGGAATTGGCTCGTCGCCAGGCGGCTTCGAGTGGTCGAATTCATTCGGCACCGTCAGCTTGCTGCCGACGCGAGCTTCGTACTGCGCTTCTTCGCCGATGTGCTGGAACGCGTAGCCAACGACGAGGTGCGGGTGTGCGAAGCCGGCAATCGGTCGGAGGTGGGCCGGTTCTGCGCCGCCGATGACCAGTTCACAGCCGACGGCATCGACCGATAGGGCCACCAGATCAGCAGAACGGACTAGGTCGACATGGACGGCAGGCTCGCGCGGACTTTCTTCATGCGCAGTGAACAGTTCCGGCGCGAGCACACGCAAGCCGTGCGCGAACCGCAGGGGCTCAACTTGCACGACTCGCGGCTTGCCTGATCCAGACGTCATGGCCGCCTGCTCCTCGTCAGTAGGACGGCTACGCGGTTTGCAATTTTAGCGCGCGCCGCGCCGAACGCGAAGCCCTCAAATTCGCCGGGCAATCCGACAAAACGGAGCCGCGCCGACGTATTCTCCGTAGGGTGCTTGAATGCTCTGGTCGGCGAGGCGCCGGTTTGAATTGAGGGACGTTTAAGGGTTCACTCTTGGCCGACAGTTTGAGAACCGGCCGCTTAAGGAAGGTGTCTGGCGGGTGATTTCGCTGGCATGAGCAGCAGACATCGGACCCTCCGACGACGCGAGTTGGCGCCAGCCGCGTCAGCGCATGTCTGTACTTCCCCTCAGACCAGACGTTTGACATCACGACAGCCTGTGCGCTGCGATGATCGGCATGTGCTCCGAGTGAGTACGAAGGTCGAGGTTGACCGACCGGAACCGTGCAAAGCCGTCATTGAATCCTGCTCGAGGAGTGACTGCTACGGGTGTGCGCCGTGACAAGGCGGCGCTTTCCAGTGGGTGCGAACCCCACCCGGCGAATGCTCCAGCCGGAAGTAGTCGGAGCGGTCATGGAGGTAATGAAGTGGCTGAAGCCTTCGACGCAACAGGCCACGAAAGGTGGTCCAGCGAGTGTGCAGGCCGTAACGCGAGTGAACGCTGAGCAATCCTCGAAAAGGTCGATGCACAGGCCGACCCGATCACCCTTTCGGGGAAGGCTGATACGACTGGACGGAATGAGCGATGCAACACCACCAGTCGCTGTGCCGGGGTAGTGGCGACAGCATGCACGCAAGGAAAGCGCAGGCAACACGGGAAACCCCGGCGCGTGATCGAGCGCACGATCAACCGACAACCCGTGAGGGATGGGTCGGGCGCGGTGGGGTGGCGGAGGGGCTCGTATTACTGTGGAAGTCGGGTAACGCCGATGGAGGGAAGGAGCCCTGGTTCAAGGCGAATGCAGGAAGCAACAAGGAGCCGAGATTGGGGCAACCCTACAAAACTCGAGTGGTTGCAGGCGTTGCGAAGTGCATGCCATGTGGAAGCGAAGGGAGAACTCGAACGTTGCAGTGTTCGAGAAACCCGCCGGCCGGCAACGGGCGGATTGGGTGGTTGCGAGAGGGGCCATGCCAGCTGGAGCCGGGTACGCGCACCTGGCTGTTGCACCATCGTCATCGGCACACGCGACCTTCTGTGGGCGAAAGCATGATGCCTTGTCCGAGAGCCGGATGCGGGAAATCCGCCTGTCCGGTTCGATGAGCGGCGACTGGAAACGGAGCCATGGCGTGGCTAGTAGGGCACCGCGAACCGAAAGGCGCGGCAACGGCGATGCCACACCTATCGTCACCGCGCCAGTCGTCGACTCTACCGAGATGGTATGGACACCGCCCTCCCTCCGGGGATGAAGGGCTAGTAACAAATGGGGCCCTCCAGGACCGAACGGCATCGATGTGCCAAAGTGGAGTTTCGACCACCACTTGAGGAACGGAGGGCCCGAAATGAATGCTACGACATATGGATTGGATGTTGCAAAGCGCGTGTTGCAGATGTACTGGGTCGACGCCCAAACCGGTGAGATCGTGAATCGACGATTTGGACGTGACGAATTGCTTGCATTTCTGGCGCGGCGGCCGGCAGGCCGGGTGGCGTTAGAAGCGTGCGGCAGTGGGCATTGGTGGGCGCGCAAGATCAAAGCGCTTGGGCACGAGGTCGTGCTACTGCATGCGAAGTTTATTCGCCCCTTTGTGCAGACGAACAAGACCGACGCAGCGGACGCGCGGGCGATCTGGACGGCGGTGCAGCAGCCGGGAATGCGCACGGTGGCTGCCAAGACAGAAGATCAGCAGGCGATGCTTAGTCTGCACCGGATGCGCGCCTTGCTGGTCAAGTTCCGGACCATGCAGGTGAACCAGTTACGGGGGTTGTTGTACGAGTTTGGTGCAACGTTTCGGGCAGGACGCGTGGCTGGGCTGGCAGAGATCCGCGCCCGCATGGTCGAGCTGGAGGATGCGCTGCCGGGAACGATGATCGGCAGTCTGCAGGACCAGTTGCAACGCATCGATGGGCTTGAGCAGGATATCGATCAGCTTGAGCAGCGGATCGGCACGTGGCAGAAGCAGGAAGCGGCGTGCCGCGCGATCACGGCCGTACCTGGCATCGGCAAGCTCACCGCGACGGCGCTGGTAGCGACGATGGGTGATGCCAAGACGTTCAAGTCGGGCCGTGAGTTTGCTTCGTTTCTAGGATTGGTGCCACGGCAAAGCGGTACCGGCGGCAGGATCCGCTTGGGATCGATCTCCAAACGCGGCGATCCGTACTTGCGCACGCTGTTAATCCACGGCGCGCGATCAGTGATGTACCACGCCAAGGTACCGACGCCATGGCAGACCGCGATTCAAGCGCGACGACCGGCCAACGTGGCGGCGGTAGCCTTGGCCAGCAAGATGGTACGAACGGCGTGGGCGATTCTGGCTCACGGACAGGCGTATCAAAAGGACTACGTGAGCGTGAAGCCTGCGTAGCTGACTAACTTAAACTTTGAATAGGACGCAGATGAACCGATAGGTTGCTAAGGTTGATTGCCGTGTGATGGCGAGACAGGTCGGACCGCAAGAACGCAAACCTGAACACAGCCGTGTGCCTAAAAGCACGTGACCGAGATGAGGACGTTCTTGGCGAATTCCATCAGGGCCCGCAGGCTTCGGCCTGCATGACAAGGCCGGATATAAGACTGCAGCCAGTACCGCGTTGAGACATCACATCAAAATCAGCTTGGCAAACCGGGCGGTGTCCATATAAGGTTGTGTGAAAACTCAGCGCGCCCCGTGTGCCGCGAGAGAACGACGCGCCAGATCGCGCCAGGATCGATTTTCTCGACCTCGGTAGAGGTCCAAGGACCCCTCAAATTGCCCGATCAACGAGTTTTCACACAGTCTTATATGGACACCGCCCGGTTTGCCAAGCTGATTTTGATGTGATGCCTCAACGAGGTACTGGCTGCAGTCTTATATCCGGCCTTTTCGTGCAAGCCGAAGCCTGCGGGCCCTGATGGAATTCGCCAAGAACGTCCTCATCTCGGTCACGTGCTTTTAGGCACACGGCCGTGTTCAGGTTTGTGTTCCTGCGGTCCCGACCTGTCTTGCCATCACACGGCAATCAACCTTAGCAACCCATCGGTTCATCTGCATCCTGTTTCAAGGGTTAGCAGGTTGTTGAATTTCGCATGAATCCTGACGCACTTTCCCGTTGGTTTATGGTCTCTGTGGTTGTCATGTCGGCGACCTCGGGGTGATGGCGATGCGTGGAGCGGATGCAATGCAGGAAAGCCTGTTCACGGTAGCCAAGCTGGAGGACTTTGTGCCGGCCGATCATCCGCTGCGAGCGATTGGCACGCTGGTGAACGATGCGCTGACGGCGATGAACACCCAGTTCAACGCGATCTATGCGGATAGCGGCCGTGACTCCATCGCGCCGGAGAAGTTGATCCGGGCTTTGCTGCTGCAAGTGTTCTACTCGATCCGCAGCGAACGGCAGCTGTGCGAGCAGTTGCGCTACAACCTGTTGTTCCGCTGGTTCGTGGGGCTGGCGCTCGATGACGTGATCTGGGATCACTCGACATTCTCGAAGAATCGCGATCGGTTGCTGGCGCACCAGGTGGTGGAAGGCTTCTTTACCGAGGTCATGCGCCTGGCTGATGCCCGCGGTCTGCTGTCCAAGGAACATTTCTCGGTCGACGGCACCCTGATTCAGGCGTGGGCGAGCCAGAAGAGCTTTCGGCCGAAGGATGGCAGCGATGATCAGCGGCCTGGGGGTGGCGGGCGCAACGCGCAAGCTGACTGGAAAGGCCAACCTCGCACCAACGACACTCACGCAAGCACCACCGACCCGGACGCGCGAACCTACCGCAAGAGCCACAACACGGCGTCGATCCTCTGTTACCAAGGTCATGTGCTGATGGAGAACCGCAGCGGCCTGGTGGTCAGCGCGGTAGTCACCCATGCGGATGGTTTTGGGGAGCGTCGGCGGCACTGGCCATGCTCGATGCCGTGCCGAAACGGTCGCCGCAGCATCGGTGCCGATAAAGCCTACGACACGACCGACTTTGTTGCCGCGTGCCGTGAGCGCAAGGTCACGCCGCATGTTGCTGCGAACGTTACCCGGCGCGGCGGTAGCGCGATCGACGGTCGTACTACGCGTCATCCTGGTTACCGCTTGAGCCAGATCGTTCGCAAGCGCATCGAAGAGCATTTCGGTTGGAGCAAGACCGTCGGCCGGATTCGACAAACGGTGTTTCGCGGACTGCAGCGAGTCGATCAGCAATTCAAGCTCACAATGACCGCTAGCAACTTGATGCGACTCGCCCGAATGCCGGGCGCAGTGCCATGCGGAGCACCAGGATGAACCGAGAAGCGAACCACGAAGGCCATTTCGACGCATCGGATGCCTCGAAAGAATCGACGACAGAACAAATGACTCGCTTTGCGCCGATTTCGCCAGCGCAACCCGGTCCATTTTTCGACACAATTTCAACAGCCTGTTAGTCAGCTACGCAGGCTTCACGCTCACGTAGTCCTTCTGATACGCCTCTCCGTGAGCCAGAATCGCCCACGCCGTTCGTGCCATCTTGTTGGCCAAGGCTACCGCCGCCACGTTGGCCGGTCGTCGCGCCTGAATCGCGGTCTGCCATGTCGTCGGTACCTTGGCGTGGTACATCACTGATCGCGCGCCATGGATCAGCAGGGTGCGCAAGTACGGGTCGCCTCGCTTGGAGATCGATCCCAAGCGGATCCTGCCGCCAGTACCGCTTTGCCGTGGCACCAAGCCCAGAAACGAAGCAAACTCACGGCCCGACTTGAACGTCTTGGCATCGCCCATCGTCGCTACCAGCGCCGTCGCGGTGAGCTTGCCGATGCCAGGCACTTCGGCGATCGCGCGACACGCGTTGAGGCCACAGCATGGGCGCGCTCTTTTGCTCGCCGCGCTGGCCGACGTATGTGCCAAGCGTCCAAGCGACCGGCGTAGGAGCGACCCGTTGTGGGGTAGTCCCTATGATGCAAGCGGGTGGAGCGCCCTTGGGAGGGAGCCTTGGCACGGGACCAGCGGCGACTCGCGGCGATCATCTCGGCCGATGTGGTCGGTTATTCGCTGCTCATGGGCCGCGACGACAGCGCGACCCTCGCGGGGTTGAAGGCGCACCGGCAGGAACTCATCGACCCCAAGATTGCAGAATACGGTGGCCGCATCGTCAAGACCACCGGTGATGGCTTGTTGCTGGAGTTCCCCAGTGTCGTCGACGCGGTGCGCTGCGCGGTCGACGTGCAGCGCGGCATGGCCGAACGCAACGCCGATGTGCCTGCCGAGCAAAGAATCGAGTTTCGCATCGGCGTCAACGTCGGCGACATCATCATCGACGGGGACGACATCTTCGGCGACGGTGTCAACGTCGCCGCGCGGCTGCAGACGCTGGCCGATCCGGGTGGCATTTGCGTCAGCAAGGTCGTGCGCGATCAGGTTCTCGACAAGCTGAGCTTTGCCTTCGATGATCTTGGCGCGCAGGAAGTCAAGAACATCGCCCGGCCGGTCGAGGTATACCGCGTGGACCTTGGGAGCGGGATGGCGCAAACGCAGGGCCGGGGTCGTAGTGGGTGGCAGCGTTTGGCCCGGTCTCGCGAGTGGCGGTGGGCGGGTGCAGGCGTTGTCGCGGTCGGTCTCGCAGGAATCGCTTTCTTGATCGTGCCCCAATTGTGGAAGACTGCGCCAGCGCCTGCATCGCCTGCGATGTCGGTCGCGATCTTGGCATTCGCCGCGCCGCACGGCGATGCGGACGCATTGCGGTTTGCCGAGGCGCTGGCCCGCGATCTTGTGACGCGCCTCGGCCGCGTGGAAGGCAGAGCGGGGCGTGTGCGAGTGGTCTCGGGCCTCTCTGCCACGACGGGCGGCAATGACGCCACCAGCGCGCGCGAACTAGGGCGCAGTCTCAACGTCCGCTACGTGGTGGAGGGCGACGTGCTCCGCGGCGGCGATAGCAATATCGTGAATCTGCGCCTCGTGGACACTGGCACAGGTGGGCAGGTTTGGTCCGAGCGGGATACCTTGCACGACTCCGATCTCACGACGGAGTCATCGGCCAGCCTTTATAACTTGAGCAATCGGCTGCGCTCTGCGATCGTCAGCACTGAAATCCGGCGCGTCGAGGTCCTACCGGTGTCCGCGTTGAGCGCGAGGGAGCTCGTCCTGCGTGCTAATGCAATGACGACCAAGAACCCGTCGCTTGCCGAGCTAATCCAGGCGCGCAAGCTCGTTGACCAGGCACTGCGTCTCGAACCCGACTTGGAGCCCGCATTGATCGCCGGAGCGATTATCACGGTGTCCGAAAATGACATCGATCCCACTCCGGACCACGATCGCATCGTGCGCGACATGGACGAGTTTACCGGCCGAGCCATCCGCCTTGAACCGAGTGACCCGGGCGCGTGGCACATGCGCACCATTGCGCTCATTGATCTCGGGCGATGGGATGCCGCGCTCCAAGCCAGTGACGAGCGGATCAAGGTCGCTCCGAGTGATCCCAACAGCTACGTGCTGCGAGCTCGGGTCATGAACATGACGGGACGCCCCGACGAAGCCTTCAAGCTCATCGATCGCGCGCTCGCCATGGACCCGCCCGACCTTGGATATGCTTTGCGGAACGCGTGCGAAGCGCACTTGTTGGCGGGACAAGCTCCGCAGGCGATCGCGATGTGCGAGAAGTCCACCGGGCTCTGGACCGACTGGTGGGTCCATGCGCTCCTCGCGGCCGCCTATGCCAACAATGGCGATACGGAGAAGGCGGCCGCCACAAAGGCCGAAGTGCTTCGGACCGTGCCCGGGTTCACAATCTCCCAACTGCGCGCCAAGCGTTATTCGGATCACCCGGAGTATCAGAAGTTGGCAGAAAAATACTGGTACGCGGGGCTGCGCAAGGCTGGTTTCCCTGAAAAATAGTTCGGGCCAAACGCGGCCGTGATGGGTCTGGTATTGGCCGGTGAACGGAGCCAGGGAGCGTTCGCTTCTCTATCGCACGACCGGCGGCAACGGGCGAACTGCGACCGTCGACCCTCGGCCACCTCCAGCCGTAGCGCATTGCACTCGATAGCGGACGTTTTTCAGCTCTTCCACGACTTGCTCGCGCCGGGCATCGGATATTCGGGCGATTGACGCCTTGTATTCGGCCGTTTTAAGTTTTCCATCTTTCGTTAGGTTGCAAGAGTCCATGGCGCTGCCCGTCACATTGCGTGCGTCCCGGAATGCGGATGCCGATCTCTTCTACGACGTCATAGAGCAAACCATGCGCGTCCACGTCATTGCTGCAGGGGGAGCTTGGGATGAAGAGCGTAGGCGTCGAGAAACAGCCGAGGACAGCGTTAGCCCCAGCGCAAGCGTCATCGTAGTTGGCGCGGTAGACGCGGGAATTCTGATTGTCGAGAGATTGCCCCATGAGATTCGCCTCCAAGAGCTGTGCTTATTTCCAAGCTATCAGGGCCGCGGCATTGGTTGCTCCCTCGTATCTGCACTTCAAAAGGAAGCCGCGGCGTGCTGTGTACCATTGCGTCTACACGTGTTGAAGGTCAATCCCGCGAAGCGTTTCTATGAGCGACTAGGCTTTGGCGTCGAGGAAGAGACCGAGTATTTCTTCCATATGCTGTATGCAACCTGACCCGGCGTTCAACACGAGCGTCCCGCGGGCAGCGCTTTGCGTGGATCGACGGGCAGCCAGTTGATTCGTCGTCGTGCGTCCGCTTCCGGTGTTGCGTAATGTCGGCAGAGAGTCGTGTGCGGCGGTTCAGGCCATCGAAAAACCTTGGCGCGAAGCTAGCCTTCCGTAGGGAGCGTTTACGCGTACGGGTAGACGGATCCGGTTGCAGCCCCCCGTAACCAGATTCTGACGCGCATCTTCGGCGGCAATAGTCACTCAAGGGCCGCTTCGAGCGCTGCGACTCACCCGCATTGGGTATGACGTGGCATGAGCGCCGTCTGGGCGCCGACTGCTCGTAGATCGCGGTAGAATCCGCATGGCAATGGATCGAGGAGAAGACGTCATGGCACTGCCTGAGGGTATCGAAATCAACCCCAAGGTCATGCTTGGGAAGCCGGTGATCCGCGGCACGCGGATCCCAGTCGAGCTGATTTTGCGTAAGCTGGGCGAAGGCGCGACCGAGCAGGATTTGCTCGACGCCTATCCCAATCTAAAGCCCGACGACATTCGGGCTGCGATGACCTATGCGGCCGTGGTGCTCGCCCACGAAGAGATTGTGTAGTGCGTCGACGCGATTCCGATGTTGCGCTTTCTCGCCGACGAGAGCTGCGACTTCGCCGCTGTCCGCGCGCTGCGGACTGCGGGCTTCGACGTTCTCTCGGTTGCGGAGGCCTCGGCGGGCGCTGAAGATGAGCGGGTCATCGCCGTGGCGCTGGACGAAGGCCGGATTCTGCTCACCGAGGACAAGGATTTCGGGCAGCTCGTATTTGCGGCTGGACGCAAGACTCTGGGCGTCGTCTTGATTCGGTTTCCGACAAGCGCTCGATCGGCCCTCGGGGCTCGGCTTCTGGAGCTGGTGCGCAAGCACGCCGATCGGCTCACAGGCAGCTTCGTCGTCCTCCAGCCCGAGCGCATCCGCATTTCAGTACTCCCCTGATGCGCGGGCGGAGAGTCACGAGCGTAGCCATTTCGTAACTTTGCTGAGCTCTTTGCAACTGGTCTTAGGCTGCTCGTGGCTGCTCTTGGAACTTGGCGTGTGTCGCAAGAGCTTGATTTAAAATACGACGCTTGTTAAGACTGATTCTGAAAATCCTTGTGTCGGTGGTTCAATTCCGCCCTTGGCCACCAACTTTGAGAATCAACCCCCTGGACCAATCGCCTGTTGCATCGCCCCTGACGCCGAACGCGGCGCCCGAAGGCTAGGCAATTCTGGTCGCCGAAAGGTAGGTTGCGATGTCGTCGATGATCTGTCCTGCTCGGAATCAGACCTGACGGACACTGTCCGCTCGGATTGAACCGTCAGCCACGCAGAAAGCGGTCACCTCTTTGTGAGTCGTGGGTGGGCGCTATCGACCCGAACCGGTCCTACGGTCGTGAGAGAGGCGGACGTTCACGGCGTTCGCAGTGCGGCCTGGAGCAGCCATTCATCAGCAAAAACCCGACTACGCAAGTGGCAGGGTTTGCGGGGGCAACTTGGCTGAACCTTCAATTGGGCCGCCGTGCAACCGACGGCCAACATCAAGAACGGCTCTGCAGCCACGCGCGCGTCTCTGCCAGCCCGTCATCGTAGTCGAGCGCGCTTCCGGCAGTCTCCGCGGCAGTGAAGGCCGCCGCGCCCAGCGCCGCGCGGGCGCGCGCGATTAGCGGTGCCAGGAAAGCCTCGTCAGCGGGATCGCGGTGATATCCCGTCTGCTCCAGCTGCGCCTGCGTTGCTCCATAAAGCCGTGCGGCGCGTTGAAACTCCCCCACGAATGCCGCAAATGCCGCGCTGACCTCCAGCACGCTTCGCCCCGCTCGCTTCGAGCCGATTTCGTCGACGATCGCCAGCATCTCGAGCAGCATCGCCCGCGCGCGATCGGCCGACCCGCGGCTGATCGCAACACGCGCCAGATTCTGCAGACCGATTGCGATGTTTTCGCTATCCCCCACCTCTCGCGCAAGCACGAGAGACTCACCGTACAGCGGCTCTGCCGCGTCGAGATCTTCCTCGGCACGATGCAGCTCTGCAAGCGCGTTCAGCGCTTCGACGAGTCGGGGTGGGTCTGCCAACTCGCGGGCCAGCGCGAGCGACTCGTCCAGATGCCGCCGCGCCGCGGTAAGGTCGCCCTGTCCGATGCACACCGCCCCCAGCATCACAAGCGTCGCAGCGATTCTCGGCTTGTCGCCCAGCTCACGGAGAAGCACTACGTTCTCGGTCAGGTGTCCCTTCGCCTGCTCGTAACGCCCGCTGAAGTAACCAAGCTGGCCGGCGGCAAAAAGAGCACGACACCGAACGAGGCCACATTCGTTGGCTCCGCGCCGCGCGAGCCCCTCCACGGTGACCCGATACCCCAGCTCCAGCAGGCCGCGACCAAGCCAGTAGAGCTGCACGGCAACGATGAGCCGCAACCCACGTTCCGCCTCATCGTGCGCGCGATCGCACCAGGCATGCGCCGAGAGCAGGTTCTCCCGCTCCAGATCGAGCCGCGCGAGCCACGTCACCTGCTGCGAACCCGCGAGCTCCGCGCGCGCCCGCTCCACAAGGGCCAGATAGAAACCAAGATGGCGGTCAGACACCGCAGCCCCCTCCCCCGACGCATCGAGCCGCTCCTGCCCGTACTGCCGCACAGTTTCAAGCAGGCGATAGCGGTCGCCCGTCGCATCCCGCGCCACCAGAGATTTCTCCACCAAGCGGGTCAGGAGGTCAAGGACGTCCGAGGTCTCGATGTCACCGCCGATACCTATCGCTTCTGCCGCTTCGAGCGTCCAACCGCCGGAGAAGACCGCGAGCCGACGGAACAGGGTCTGCTCGGGCTCCACCAACAAGTCGTAGCTCCAGTTGATCAGCGCGCGCAGCGTTTGCTGACGCGGCAGCGCGGTTTTGTCGCCGCCGGTCAACAGCTGGAAACGGTCGCCGAGCCGCTCAGCAATCTTCTGCACGGAAAGGGCGCGTATACGCGCGGCGGCAAGTTCGAGCGCCAGCGGTATCCCGTCCAAGCGGTGGCAGATGCGCGCAACTGCATACGCGTTCTCCTGGTTCAGCTGGAATGTCGACTGCGCGGCGACCGCCCGGTCAATGAACAAGCGGACTGCTTCGAAGCGGGTCAACGCGTCGACGGCGTCGGACTCCTTGGGAACCCCGAGCGAGGGGACCTCATAGGTTCGCTCGCCTGTCAGGTGCAAATGTTCACGGCTGGACGCAAGGATCTTCAGTTGCGGCCCGGCCTGCAACATTGGCTTGACCAGATCCGCGCAGGCTTGCACCAGATGCTCGCAGTTGTCGAGGATCAGCAGCATCTGGCGGTCCTTGACGTGCTTGAGCAGCGCTTCCTGGACCGGCCGTCCCGCTTCTTCCTTGACGCCAAGCACTGAAGCCACGGCCTGCGGCACTAGCCGCGCGTCGGTCAACGGCGCAAGTTCTACAAACCACACTCCATCAGCGAAGTTGTCCATCATATCGGCCGCCGCTTGAAGCGATAATCGAGTCTTTCCAATCCCTCCGTGACCGATCAATGTGAGCAGGCGGGTATCCCCCAGCAACTTCCCGAGATCGGCCAGCTCGCGTTCGCGGCCGATAAACGACGAGACCTGCTGAGGCAGATTGTTCGGCGTGCTCTCCAGCGAACGCAGCGCCGGAAACTCCTGCCGCAGTTGCGGGTGCACGACTTGATAGACGTGTTCGGGTGTCGCCAGGTCCTTGAGCCGGACATTACCGAGATCACGCAGCGAAACCGCTGCTGGAAGGATCTCGCGTACGCAATCGACCACCGCCTGGGAAAGCAACACCTGGCCCCCGTGCGCCGCGCTCATGATCCGCGCCGCACGGTTGACGGGGATCCCGAAGAAATCGCTATCGCGTCGTTCCGCGACCCCCACATGCAGTCCACAACGCAAGTGCAGCGGAATGCCGCAGGTCGCGACGGTATCGGCGAGCGCTTGTTGCAGGTCCAAAGTCGCGGCGAGCGCGTCCAGCGCATCGTCGAATACGGCATAAATGCCGTCTCCGGTTGTCTTTACTACCTTGCCGCGGTGACGCTCGACTGCTCCACGCGCGAGCGCGTCGTGCGCGGCCAGCGTCGACGGCATCCGCTCGGGCTCCTGCTCCCAGAGTTGGGTGCTGCCCTCGATGTCGGTAAACAGAAAGGTCACGGCGTCGGTTCGGGTACCGGAGTGCATGGCCATCCCAAGGGCAGGGTTGTTGCCGCTATCGTCCCTTACGACGGACGTTGGGTCAATTCTGAATCCGCGTCGATCGCCCACGGGAAGGACACTTTTAGCCGGCTGATGCCGATGACCGACCGTATCAAGTGCGACGACCGCCACATTAGGTGTTGCGTCGGCTCAATAGGCTCTTCAACCATCCGCTGGCCGGGTTCGTCTTGCCTTCGAGCGTACCGGACTACCGACCTGGCCCCGTGGACGAGCAGCATACGCAAATAAGCAATCGCCTCGTTTGCTGATACCCAGGAGCGTCGGTTTGCCTCCGCTCGAGTGCTGTCGGGGAACCAACCCCAACCAGGCCGCCATCTGTCGTCCGTTCGCGAAGTTCTTCGCGTCGCCCACCGAGGCCACCAGCGCGCTGCGCCGTGATCGGTCCAATGCCCGGAACCTTCGCCAGCTTGCGACTGGCCTCGTTCTCCCGATGCCAAACTTGAATTTCGCGCTCCAGCTCGCCCACCTGCCGGTCCAGTTCCTTGAGATGCTCCGTGAGCCGCTGCAGCAGTTGTCGGAACGATCCAGGCAGCCGTTCTCGCCATCCTCCAGGATTTCCGGCACGCGCTGAGCCAGAGGACTCAGATCCCCTGCGGCAATCACGATCCCAAATTCGCCGAGCAGCCCGCGGATTGCATTGGCTTGGGCCGTACGCGCCTTCACGAATCCCTGCCGAGCTCGGTGCAAGGCGAGCACACCTTGCTGTTCGGTCGTTTTTAGCGGCACGAAGCGCATATTCGGACGGCCCACCGCCTCGCAAATTGCCTCCGCATCCGCCACGTCATTCTTATTCGTCTTCACGTAGGGCTTCACGAACTGCGGCGCCATCAGTCTCACCGTATGCCCAAATCCCTGCAGCTTCCTCGCCCAGTGATGCGCGCTGCCGCACGCCTCCATGCCGATCAGGCAAGGTTCCAGCGTGGCGAAGAACGACGCCACCTGGGCACGCTTGAGCTGCTTTCTCAACACCGTCTTGCCTCGTTCATCCACGCCGTGGATCTGGATCACATTCTTTGCCAGATCGATCCCAACCGTCGTAATCTTCATCGCGGACGCTCCTCTCGATTAAGTGGCAATTCCACAATTTCCACTTTGGCACATCGATGCCCACGCCGCAGCAACGCGAGATCGATCGACTCATCAAGCGCCGCGCTACGCTCATCTCCCTGCGCGAAGCAGTCGAAATGTCACTCCATGACTTGGGCGGATTCGCCGACGAGCTCAAAGCCTTAAGAACACGCTTCAATCAACTCATCGCGCGCATTGACCTGCGGACCAAGGCGTTGGTCGAAGCGAGTCCTGATCGCAAACAGAACTTTACGCGCGTGTGCACGATCACCGGCGTCGGCCCGGTCATCGGCACCGCGCTGGTCAACACCCTGGAGCGGGTGCCGGTGAAGAACGCAGATGCCTTTGTCGCCTTCACCGGCCTGGACCCGCGACCGGATGACTCCGGACAGCATCGCGGCAAACGCCGCCTCTCCAAACGCGGACCGGGCGAACTGCGCCGGCTGCTCTTCTTGGCGGCGATGTCGGCAGCAAAGACCAAGACATGGCGCCCACTCTACGAGCATTATCGGGCCAAGGGACTATCCGGCACGGCGGCCCTTTGGAGGACGAAACTCTAGGTCCGGTTGTGGCCGAACGCGCCCGTTGATGAGCTCTGACTGAACGGCCGCTCCCGCGCGGCATTGCTGCCGTTGGCGGCGTGAAGCTCATCGGCAGCGGCGGGTCGAATCGCGGCTATTTGGATCGAAGGCGTTTCAACTTAATCGAACAATGTCCGTCAGGTCGAATATCGGTTAGGACAGATGATCTGTTCGGGAGTCTCGGGGCGCGCTTTGCATTTTGCTATCCAAGCCCAGCTGTGGCGGTGGGAATTGGGGTAGCATCAGGGTGCAACACATTATCAATCCCGCACCAGGGCCGTGGCTGGCGAAGGCGTGGAGAGTCAAGCGCGAAATGGGGACGCGGCCATTCCGCCCTTGGCCACCATCTTCTTCAATAGGTTACGGACAGGCTCCGGGACCTAGTCCCTTGGCAAGTAGACGGGCGGTAGACAGGATCTTAGCCTCGCTGTAGCTAAGGCTCCACGCCAGCTGTCGTCTATTCGTTCTTTCCTCTGCTTCGCGCGCAGCGGGATGTACTGCAGCTCAGCTGCTCCAGGCCGTCGCAAACATCCGCCCCTGTAACTCTCCTTCGCACCTCGGCTCGCCTTTCCAGGCACCGCTCCCCACGAGGGCTCATGCACCGGGCGAGACGTTGGAAACGGGCTTGTTGCGGCGTGAACACTCGCGCTTTTCGCCTCAGCGGAGCTTGATCCTGCGCAACCCTTGTCGGCACGCCCCGAAGTACGCTGTTCAAAGTGCTCCGTACGAGCGGAGGGCGATGCGCGTCCGGGTACCCGTCCCGCTGTGGCCGCAGGACCTTACGCATCAGCCGTCCTGATGGGCACGCAAAACAGGACTGGGAACTGCCCGCCCATTGACAGCTAACGGCGGCGACGCCGCAGACGGGCAGCCTTCGATACGCGAATTTCAAGCAAAGACGTCTGCGCCAATGTCCGGTGTAACGCTGAAGAACGTCGTGAAGCAGTTCGGCGCGATCAAGGCAGTCGATAGCCTGTCCATTGAAATCCAGGACAAGGAGTTCGCGGTGCTGGTCGGGCCCTCCGGCTGCGGCAAGACGACTGCGCTGCGCATGATCGCCGGCCTTGAAACAGTCAGTTCCGGCGAGATCTACATCGGCGATATGCTCGTCAACAACATGGCACCCAAGGATCGGGACATCGCCATGGTCTTTCAGAACTACGCCCTGTATCCGCACATGAACATCCGCGAGAACATGGGCTTTGGGCTCAAGATCCGGCAACTCCCCGAGAAGGAAATCGATGCCCGGGTGCAGGAGGCTGCCGACATCCTTGGTCTCAACGATCTGCTTGACCGGAAACCGAAGGAGTTGTCCGGCGGCCAGCGGCAGCGGGTGGCGGTGGGGCGCGCGATCGTTCGCAAACCGAAGCTATTCCTGTTCGATGAGCCGCTTTCGAACCTTGACGCCAAGCTGCGGGTTGCGATGCGCGCCGAGATCAGCAAGCTTCATCGGCGTCTCGGCGCCACCATCATCTACGTTACTCACGATCAGGTCGAGGCCATGACGATGGCCGACCAGATCTTCATCATGAACAAGGGCCTCCTGCAGCAGAGCGGTGCACCGATGGAGGTCTACTCGAAGCCGACCAACCGCTTCGTTGCGGGCTTCATCGGTTCACCGGCGATGAATTTCATCGACGCCAGGGCAATCGAGGTGAACGGTAGCCTGTTCATCGAAGCCGGCGACTTCCGCGTCAGGATGCCCGACTCGTTCCATCCGCGGCTCCGACCGTATGCCGGGCGACAGGTCGTGTTCGGCGTTCGGCCCGAGGATATCGCGGCGCATGTTTCGTCAGCCGAGGCAGACAACGGAAACACGGTGATCACGCGGACCGATGTCGTCGAACCACTCGGCTCGGAGATATTTGCGCACCTGACGTGCGGTGCGCATTCGCTCGTCGCCCGGATGGACGTACCCGAACGCCCGCTTCGCGTCGGCGAAACGTTGAAGGTCGATCTGAAATTGGTGAAGACGCACGTCTTTGACTCGGACACGTCGCAGACGATCATCTAGGAGCACGGTAATGCGTTCCGGCCGCAGCTCGGCTGGGGTTGCGTCGAATCAGGTTCTCATCATGTGATGGAGGGAGTATGAAAAAGGTCATCAGGAACGCTCTGGTTGCACTGTCTTCAGTCTGGATTGCCGGGAGCGCAATGGCGCAAGGCCAGACCAAGGAAATTCGCGTGCTGCTCGCGAACCATCCCTACGGCGAACTGCTTAAGTCAGCCATTCCAGAATTTGAAAGTGCTACGGGAATCAAGGTCAACGCGGAAAGCCTCCAGGAAAGTCAGCTCACGACCAAGCTGACGACCGAGTTCGCGACCAATTCTTCCTCAGTCGATGTGTTCATGACCCGTCCGTTGCAGGAAGGGAAGATGTTCTACAAGAACGGCTGGTACGAACCTCTGACCGGCTACGACTTTTCCGATTATCCGAAGAACGTGATGAGTGTCGCGACGTTCGGAGCGAAGTCCTACATCGTTCCACTGGTGACCGAATGGCAGGTGCTTTATTACCGAAGGGATCTCCTCGCCGGTGCCGGAATCAAAATCCCGGCAACCTTCGCTGACCTCGACGCTGCGGCGAAGAAGCTCAATTCCGACAGCGTTGCGGGTCTCGCCTCGCGCGGCAAGGGCGCGGCGGCCGTCACCCAGCTCTCAAGCTACGTCTACAACTACGGAGGCCAGTATCTCGACAAGGGCGTCGCGGTCTTCGACTCCAAGCCCGCAGTCGAGGCCATCAGGTTCTATGGAAAGCTCCTCGGCAACTACGGCCCCAAGGGCGTGACGTCGATGTCCTGGGAGAACATCATGCCGCTCTTCCAGGCCGGAAAGGTCGCCATGTGGACGGATGCCTCGGTGTTCTATGGCCAGATCATCGATCCTGCCAAGACGCAGCTGGGGGCGGACAAGGTCGGAATCGCTAATTTCCCGGCGGGTCCGAAGACGAATTCACCGTTCATCGTGACGTCGTGGGGCATGGCCGTGGCGAAGCAATCGAAGAAGAAAGACCTGGCGATGAAATTCGTCGATTGGGCGACCAGCAGGGAACTCGCATCGAAGGGGATGCTCGCCAATATCACCATGGCGCGGTCCTCCGTCTGGGAAGACAAGGCCGTTCTGGCCAAGGTGAATCCGGGCCTGGTTGAAACGCGAGCGTTCGCGGCCAAGAACGGCTATCCGCTGGACCGCCCGTACATGAGCGCCGTCGGCGAAGCGCGTGACCTGATCGGTGAGTTGATCATTGAATCGATCAACACCAAGGGCGCGTCGCCGAACCTCGAGAAGATGGCGAAGGACAAGGTCGGGAAGGTGAACGAGCTTCTCGAGGACACGGGTGAATATGGAAAGTGAGTGGAAAGTGACAGGCGAAATGCCGCGGTCCCGGCTCGACGTTCAGCGACGTCGGGACAGCGCATGAATGCAGCGCCGGCCATCCGCAGAGGTCGTGCCGGGTGGCCGGTATGCGCTGGTCTGTGGTCCCGCGACCGGAACGAGTAAGCGGCAGGATTGAACATGATCCAGTCAAGCTTTGCAGAACGGAATCTGCAAAGATTGTTCCCGCTCCCGGCGATCGTCTTCGTCGCCATGCTGATGGTCTTTCCCGTTCTCTACACGCTGTACCTGAGCTTCACCAACTGGAATCTCACCTCCGGCATGCCCGCGACGTTCGTGGGCCTGAGAAGCTACGCGCGGGTTCTGACCGAGCCACGTTTCCTGAATGCGCTTGCCAGGACGTTCGCGTTCACGTTCTTCGCGGTCGCGATCGAAGGAGTCCTCGGCGTGGCCGCCGCCCTCATCCTGAACCGCGCCTTTGTCGGAAGGAGCCTCGCCAAGCTTCTGCTTCTGCTACCGCTCGTGGCAACACCGGTCGCCATCGGAATCGTGTTCAATCTCTTCTACGATCCGACCATCGGCCTCGCCAACTTCGTGCTGCAATCGTTCGGATTGCCTCCCGGCCTGTGGATTTCGAATGCCAAGTCGGTCATTCCGTCGCTCGTCCTCGTCGACGTGTGGCAGTGGACGCCGATGATCACGCTCATCGTTCTTGCCGGCCTTGCCGGCCTGTCGGAAGAGCCGGTCGAAGCGGCGCGCATCGATGGCGCGAGCGAGTGGCAGATCATCCGCTGGGTGACGATTCCCATGGTCATGCCGGTCATTCTCACCGCGCTGATCCTCCGCCTGATCGACGCATTGAAGACCTTCGACATCATTTACGCCATGACGGGGGGCGGTCCCGGCTACGCGTCGGAAACGCTCAACATCATGGGCTTCAAGTACAGCTTCGAGTATTTCCGCATGGGCCAGTCCGCGGTCATCTTGGTCGTTCTCTTCATTGTCGTTTTCGGTTGCAGCCTGGGGATCATGAAGCTGCGAGCGGCATCCGAAGTCTAGGCGGATCGGGACCCCGGCGCCTGAAGAATCGAACGAAGAGTCCCCAATGAACAGGAAATACCTGTCGAGTGCCATCTTCTATCTGGTCGTTGCGGCGATGGCGCTTGTCGTGCTGTTCCCGTTTCTGTGGATGCTGTCGTCGTCCTTCAAGACTCAGATCGACATCATCTCGTGGCCGCCGAAGCTCTTCTTCTCGCCGACACTGCAGAATTACGAGAAGGTCTTTGGGGAACAGGACTTTCTGAAATATTTCTTGAACTCGACGATCGTCGGCACGGTCGCCGTAGGCTTATCGCTCGTCCTCGGACTTCCCGCGGCGTATTCGATCGCACGGTTCACGCAAAGAAAGCTCGCCGTGTTCATTCTGCTGGCGCGGCTGATGCCTGGTATTTCGTTCCTCATGCCGTGGTACATCGTCTTCTCGCGACTGGACCTGATGGACAGCTACACGGCGCTGATCCTGAGCCACATGCTCATCGCCTTGCCCATCGTCGTCTGGATCATGTCCAGCTACTTCGGCACTATTCCACCCGAGATGGAGGAGTCGGCGATGGTGGACGGCGCGACCCGCCAATACGCATTCTGGAAGATCGTCCTTCCGCTTTCGGGGCCAGGCATCATCACCGCCACCACATTGTCCTTTATCTTTTCCTGGAACAACTTCATGTTCTCCCAGGTGCTGAGCATGGAGAAGACGAAGACGCTCCCTATCGCGGTCTACAACTTTCTTTCCTATGCCGAAGTCGACTGGGGCGGCGTGATGGCCGCCGCGGTCGCAATCATGGCGCCGGCGATAGCCTTGACGATGATCTTCCAGAAGTACGTTGTGAAAGGGCTGACGATGGGTGCCGTCAAAGGCTGAGAGCAAGCGGATACGCGAGAATCAAACGATTGCGCCGGCAACGGTCGAACACCAGCAGGAACGTCGGCCGCGACACACCCTCCGTCGGCCGCAGCGCCGGATGGACGGCGCAAAAAAACGAGGCGCCGCGCGCGGTGCCTCGTTGCATTCGCCGCTGCGCGCGGTCAGGTTATTTGCGCGGCTGCGGCACGTACCGGATGTAGGGCTTCGGTGCGCGCCATCCTTCCGGGAAGAGCTGCTTCGCTTCGGCGTCGGGGACCGATGCGCCGATGATGACGTCCTGGCCCTGCTTCCAGTTGACCGGTGTCGCGACCTTGTATTTCGCCGTCAGCTGCATCGAGTCGAGAAGCCGCAGCACTTCGTCGAAGTTACGACCCGTGCTCATCGGATAGGTCAGCATCGCCTTGATCTTCTTGTCCGGCCCGATCAGGAACACCGAGCGTACCGTCGCATTGTCGCTCGCTGTGCGAGGCGCGGTGCCGCTGGCGTTGGGATGGATCATGTCGTAGAGCTTTGCGACCGCGAGGTCCGCATCGCCGATCAGCGGATAGTTGACGGCGTGCCCCTGCGTTTCCTCGATGTCCTTTGCCCACTTCTGGTGATCGGTGACCGGATCGACGGACAGGCCGATGATCTTGCAGTTACGCCTGTCGAATTCCGGCTTGAGGCCGGCCATGTAGCCCAGCTCCGTGGTGCACACGGGCGTGAAATCCTTCGGCTGCGAGAACAGGATCGCCCAGCCGTCGCCGATCCATTCGTGAAACCGGATCTTCCCCATCGTGGTTTCCGCGGTGAAGTCCGGCGCTTCGTCGCCAATTCGCAATTGCATCGTTTATCTCCATGCCATTTTCGTTCGCAACATGACGCTCGAGACCGCATTCGCGGCGGGCCGCGGAACGAAAGACCGGCTCGCCACGATCTTCGGTGCGAATCCTGGCGCAAAGTTCCCGCCGGAACCGTTCAATATACGCTTGCAGACCATCGATAGCGGTCAAGATTGTGCTCGCGCTTCGAGCGGCGCCGATGTCGCTTCAAGGTTCGGGCACGAGGCCCTTGCTCGCGAGGAACGCCGGGTTGAACAGGCGGCCGAGATAGAGCGATCCGCGGTCGGCAAGGAGCGTGACGATCGTGTGCCCCGGGCCCATGTCGCGCGCGACGCGCACGGCGGCGGCAACGTTGATCCCCGTCGAACCGCCGACGAATAACCCCTCGCGCCGTAGCAGATCGTAGACGGTCGCGACGCATTCCTGGTCGGGAATGCGGATGGCGTCGTCGATCGGCGTGCCTTCGAGATTCGCGGTCACCCGGCTCGACCCGATGCCCTCGGTGATCGAGCTGCCCTCGGCGCCGAGCTCGCCCGTCTTCACATATCGATATAGCGCGCTGCCCATCGGGTCGGCGAGCACGATCCGTGTCGCCGGCCGCTGCTCCTTTAGGTAGCGGGCGACGCCGGCGAGCGTCCCGCCCGTGCCGGTCGCGCAGACGAATGCATCGACCCGCCCGCCCGTATCGCGCCAGATTTCCGGCCCCGTCGTTTCGTAATGCGCACGGCGATTGACCACGTTGTCGAACTGGTTGGCCCAGACCGCGTTGTCCATCTGCGCGGCGGCGCGTCCGGCGAGCTTCACGTAGTTGTCGGGGTCGCTGTACGGCGCTGCGCGCACGGGGCGGACTTCGGCGCCAAGCGCGCGCAGCAGTTCCATCTTCTCCGGCGACTGCGTCTCGGGAATGTAGATGACGCAGCGATAGCCGCGCGCGCTGCAGATGTGGGCAAGGCCGATGCCCGTGTTGCCGGCCGTGCCTTCCACGACGGTTCCACCCGGCTTCAGCGCGCCGCGTTGCTCGGCGTCGCGGACGATGTAGAGCGCAGCGCGATCCTTGACCGAGCCGCCGGGATTCAGGAATTCCGCCTTGCCGAGGATCTCGCAGCCGGTCTCGCGGCTCAGACGATCGAGCCGGAGCAGCGGGGTATTGCCGACGGCGCCGGCGAATCCGTCGCGAATCTCCATGACCGTCTTGCCTGCCGTGGGTTGCGCGCTCCCGGTGGGTGTCGTCTTCGCTTACCCACCCGGGTCGCGCTGGAATAAGATTATCTCCCCGTAATCGTTACCGGGGATGCGATGGCGGACCGCAAGATGCAGGCGCTGGCGGACGAGGTCACGCGGCTCGTGCGCGAGCTCGAACGCGCCGAGGCCTACGAGCAGCAGCTTCGCCAGGTGATCGTCGATGTCAAGGACCAGCTCGCGGCCGGCAACACGGCGCGCGCGCAGTCGATGCTGAACGAGGCGCTCAACTACATCGACGCGCAGACCGATGTCGTGACGCCGCACCCGAGGTCCTGACGCATCGGCTGCCAGGGTCGCTACGACACGGCGTCGCGCAGTCGCCCCGATCGACCCGTCGCGGCGACGCGCCCGCTGAACAGCCATCCCTTCCATCCCGCAGGCGCGGTCGATTCGCTTCGTCGCCCGTCATTCCGGCGCTCGGCGCGACTTATTGTTGCAAATTCCCGAATTTCGTCAGCTCACGGCCCGAAATTGCGGTCTGCAGGCTGCTCGGGGCGGGCGCCGATGCTAGGATGAATTCGCCCTTCGGCCGCGCTCCGGATCGCGTACCGGGGCGCGATCGCGGGTTTGCAGCGGCCCGCTGCCGGATAAGTGGGCGTTTGTGCGAGCCGAATAGCTGGCTGGGGTTGGTCGATGCGCGAGCACCGCGGCGAGCGACGCACCGCGGAGCGCAGGCCTGGACCGTGGCACGGCAATTGCCTCGCATTGCAGGTTGGCCGGGCTGCGCCGGATCGAGCACGGCCCCGCGCAGGACAACGACAGGGCGCCGCAGCGCCGCGACAGGGAGGCTACACCGCAATGCCGTGGCAAGCGCCGTTGAAGACGCTGCGCGCCCTCGCGCTGGGTCTTGTACTGTTCGCCTCCGGCGCGTTCGCCGCTGTCGGCGTCAACAAGAGCTTCACGCCCAATTCGGTGATCGCGGGGCAGGTGTCGGTCCTCACGATCGTCCTGCTGAACCCGAATGCCGCCGCTGCGACCGGCGTCACGCTGACCGACACGCTGCCGGCCAATGTCGTCGTCGCGAACCCTCTGACGATCGGCAGCAACACCTGCGGTTTCACGGTCACCGCGACACCCGGCCTGCGCCCGATCGCGCTCACCAACGGCACGATCCCCGGGATCACCGGCGGGTTGCCCGGCCAGTGCCAGCTCACGATCAATATCGTGTCGTCGACGCCGAATACGTATCTCAACACGATCGCGGCGGGGTCGGTCGCGTCGTCGCAAGGCACCAATCCGCAGGATGCGCAGGCGACGCTCGTCGTCTCCGCGCCGGCGAACGTCACCGGCACCAAGGCGTTCGTCCCCAACAACGTCCACGGCAACGGGGCCGCGTCCACGCTGACGATCACGCTGACGAATCCGAATCCGGTGCCGCTCACCAATGCCGCGCTCACCGACACGCTCCCGGCGACGCTCAACATCGCCGGCACGCCGAACGCGTCGACAACTTGCGGCAGCGGCACGGCGACACCCACCGCGAGCAATCCGGCGACCATTGCCCTGACGGGCGGGACGATTCCCGCCAGCGGGTCGTGCACGATCAAGGTCGACGTGATCGCACGCAATCCTAACGCCGCCACCAACGGCTCTTCGACCAACGCGATCGTCGCAGGCGCGCTGACGACGACCGAGGGCGCGACGAGCCCGGCGATCAACGGCGCCATCACCGTGCAGACCGGTTCGTCGCTCACGAAATCCTTTGCGCCGAATCCGATCCGGGCGGGCGGCGCGACACCGTCGACGATGACGATCACGATCAACAACTTCAACAACAGCATCCTCACGCCGATCACGTTCACCGACAGCTGGGCGGCGACGATGACCGTCAACGGCGTACCGTCGACGACGTGCGGCGGCGTCCTGACCAACACGGCCAGCTCGGTAACGCTGAACGGCGGCAGCCTGGGCTCCGCGCCGGTCGCCGCGGGCGCGACGTCGTGCACGATCACCGTCCCGGTGCTGGCGACGGCGACCACCGCCAACACGATACCGGCGGGCAACTTCGGCGGTGTGGCGCACGCGGGCGCGAGCGGCACGCTGACCGTGAGCTCGATCACCGGCAGCAAGTCGTTCACGGTGCCTGCGATGCAGACTGGCTCGACGACGATGACGATCACGTTGAACAACCTGTCGGCGGTCGCGGCCACGATCACCACGATCACCGACCAGCTGACGACGATGGGGACGGGCTTCACCGTTCCATCGGGGGCGGTCCCCGGCGGCACCTGCGGCTCGACGCTCACGTCAGCGACGCCGGGCACGCTGATCACGCTCGTCGGCGGGACGATTCCCGCTGGCGGCAGTTGCACGATCACGCTGCCGGTCGCGATCGCGGCGACCGCGGCGACTGGCAATCGCACCGATACGATCGCCGTCAACGGTGTGGTGACGACGCAAGGCAACAATACGATAACGATAACCGGGGCGGTCAACGTGCAGCCGGCATTGACCGTCGCCAAGGCGTTCGCTCCCGCGACGGTGCAGTCGGGCACCAAGTCACGCCTCACCGTCACGCTGACGCGAACGGGAGGCGCCTCGGCGCTTTCGAACATCACTTTCACCGATCTGCTGACGTCGATGGGCGCGGGCTTCGTCGTCGCCACGCCGGCGAATGCAGCGACCACGTGCACCGGGGGAACGGTCACGGCGACGTCCGGGACGACGAGCTTCTCGCTCGCGGGCGGGAGTCTCGCCGGCGGCGCGGCCAACACGTCGTGCACTGTCGCGCTCGACGTCGCAACGCCGGTTGCCGGGCCGACGGGCACGCACATCAACACGATCCCCGCCAATGCGGTCACGACGACCGAAGGCGTGACCAACGCCGCTGCTGCGGCGAACCTGGTGCTCGTCAACACGTCGGTCACGGTCAACAAGTCGTTCAGCCCGACGACGGTCGCGGTCGGCGGCACGTCGACGATGTCGGTCCAGATCCGCAACAACAACGCGAGCGCGATCAACCTGACGGGCGTCGGCTTCACCGACACCCTGCCGGCCGGGATGGTCGTCGCGAATCCGCCGGTGCCCACGTTCACCGGAGCGGGCTGCAGCGGCGCGGCGATCACCGCCGTCAACAACAGCACGACCGTCACGCTTGCGAGTGCTAACGTCAACGCGAACTCGATCTGCACGCTCGCGGTGACCGTGCGCGGCAACGTCTCGGGCAACCTGATCAACACGATCCCGCCGGGTGCGATCGCGAGCGCGCAGGGCGTCACCAATCCGTTGCAGGGCACCGCGACGCTCGCCGCAACCGGCGTCGTCAATCTCAACATCACCAAGACCGACGGCGTCGTCTCGGTCGTTCCCGGCGGCGCGACGACCTACACGATCACGGTATCCAACAGCGGTCCCAACAGCGTCGCCGGGCTCATCGTCAACGACACCCCGCCCGCGGGTGTCACCTTCGGCGCGTGGACGTGCGCGCCGGCGGGCGGGGCCTTCTGCGGCTCGGGCTCGGGGCCGATCAGCGACACCGTCTCGATCCCGAACGGCGGCTCGATCACATACACGGTCCCGGCGACGATCGCATCGAGCGCGGTGGGCAGCATCACCAACACGGCAACGCTTGCCGTTCCGGGCTCGGTGATCAACAACGGCAATGCGAGCGCAAGCGACACGGACACGCTGACACCGATTGCCGATCTCGCGATGACCAAGACCGACGGCGTCGCGACGACGGTGCCAGGGTCGCCGATCGCCTACGCGATCGTCGCGAGCAATGCGGGACCGAGCGATGCGAACGGCGCGACGGTCGCCGACACGTTGCCCGCCGCGATCCTCGGTGCAACCTGGACGTGCGTCGGCGCAGGCGGCGGGAGCTGTCCCGCATCCGGCGCCGGCAACGTCAACGCGCTCGTCAATCTGCCGGCGGGCGCGTCGGTCACGTTCACCGTCACGGGCACGGTGTCGGCCGGGGCGGCCGGCACGCTCTCCAATACCGCGACGATCGCCGCGCCGGCGGGTGTCAGCGATCCGAATCCCGGCAACAATTCGGCCACCGATACCGACACGCTGACGCCGACCGCGGATCTCGCAATCACCAAGACCGACGGCGTGGCGACGATCACGCCGGGCTCGCCGATCAGCTACACGATCGTCGCGAGCAACGGCGGGCCCAGCACGGCGACCGGCGCCACCGTCGCGGACACGGTCCCGGCGGCGATCCAAGCTGCGACGTGGACGTGCGCGGGCGCAGGCGGGGGAAGCTGTCCCGCGTCCGGCTCGGGCAACATCAATGCGCTCGTCAACCTGCCACCGGGCGCCATCGCAACGTTCACGCTGAGCGGCACCGTCTCGGCGGCGGCCACGGGAACGCTTGCGAACTCCGCGACGATCTCGGTGCCGGTCGGCGTCACCGACCCCAATCCGGGCAACAATGCGGCGACCGACACCGACACGCTGACGCCGACCGCGGATCTTGCGATCACCAAGACCGACGGTTCCGCGACCGTGACGCCCGGATCGCCGATCACCTACACGATCGTCGCGAGCAACAGCGGGCCGAGCGGCGTGACCGGCGCGACGGTCGCCGACACGGTCCCGGCGACGATCCTCGGTGCGACGTGGACATGCGTGGGTGCGGGCGGAGGAACCTGTCCCGCGGCCGGCTCGGGCAACATCAGCGCGAGCGTCAATCTGTCCGTCGGGGGCAGCGCGACGTTCACGCTGAGCGGCACGGTGTCGGCGGCTGCCACGGGAACGCTCGTCAACACCGCGACGATCACTGCGCCCGCAGGCGTTACCGATCCCAATCCCGGCAACAATTCAGCGACCGACACCGACACGCTCGCCGCGCAGGTGTCGCTCGGAGTGGTCAAGACCGACGGCAGCGCCACGTACACGCCGGGCGGCACCGCGACGTACACGGTCACCGTGACCAACGGCGGGCCGTCGGACGCGAGCAACGTCAGCGTGACCGACGCACTGCCGGCGGGATTGACGCTCACTGCGAACGCGACGTGCGCCGCGAGCGGCGCCGCGAATTGCGGCACGGTGACCGGATCCACCGGGCAGACGAGCTTCGGCACGACGGGGGCGAGCGTCGGTGCCGGCGGCGGCGACAATCTCGTGTTCACCGTGCCCGTCGCGTTCGCGTCGGCAATGACGACCGATCCGCTCGTCAACACCGCGACGGCGACCGACCAGAACGCGTCCGGAGCGGGCAGCACTGCGAACGGCTCGGACAGCGACGCCCGCAACGCGGCGGTCACGCTGCAGGTCACCAAGACCGACGGCGCGTCGACCTACACGCCGGGTGGCACCGCGACCTACACGGTTACCGTCGAGAACACCGGCATTTCGGACGCGCTCGACGTCACCGTGAGCGATGCGCTGCCGCCGGGCCTCACGCTGACGGCGAACGCAACGTGCGCGGCGAACGGCACGTCGAGCTGCGGCACGGTGACCGGCACGACGGGGCAGACGAGCTTCGGCACGACCGGCGCGCGCGTCGATGCCGGCGGCGCGAACACGATCGTCTTCACGATTCCCGTCGCGTTCGCGCCTGGCATGTTCGCCAATCCGCTGGTCAACACCGCGAGCGCGACCGACGTTGCGACCGGGGCGACGGCGAGCGGCTCCGACAGCGACACGCTGTCCGCCAACGTCACGCTGGCGGTCGGCAAGACCGACGGCAGCGCCACGTACACGCCGGGCGGCACGGCGACGTACACGGTGACGATTTCGAACACGGGGATCACCGATGCGCTCAACGTCACGGTGAGCGACCCGCTGCCGGCGGGGCTCGCGCTCGGCGCGAACGCGATCTGCGTGGCGAACGGCACGTCGAGCTGCGGCACGGTGACTGGAACGTCCGGCCAGACGAGCTTCGGTACCACCGGGGCGCGTGTCGATGCGGGCGGCGCGAACACGATCGTCTTCACGATTCCCGTCGCGTTCGCGGCCGGGATGACGACCGATCCGCTGGTCAACACGGCGACCACGACCGATCTCGCGAGCGGCAACACGGCGAGCGGCAGCGACAGCGACACGCTCTCGGCTGCGGTGACGCTCGGCGTCGCCAAGACCGACGGCAGCGCGACGTACACGCCGGGCGGCACCGCGACGTACACCGTCACCGTGTCCAACACCGGACTGTCCGATGCGCAGAACGTCACCGTGACCGATCCGCTACCCGCGGGCGTGACGCTGGCGGCGAACGCGACGTGCGTCGCGAACGGCACGTCGAGCTGCGGCACGGTGACCGGCACGACGGGGCAGGCGAGCTTCGGCGCGACGTCGGCGCGGGTCGACGCCGGCGCCGGCAACACGGTCGTGTTCACGGCGCCCGTCGGTTTTGCCGCGGGCATGACGACGAGCCCGCTCATCAACACGGCAAGTGCGACCGACGTCGCGACCGGAATCACCGCGAACGGCGCGGACAGCGATGTGCTGTCGGCGAGCGTCACGCTGGCGGTGACGAAGACCGACGGCAGCGCGACTTATACGCCGGGCGGCACCGCGACGTACACGGTGACGGTTGCGAACACCGGCGTGACGGATGCGTTGAGCGTGACGGTGACCGATCCGCTGCCCGCCGGCGTGGCGCTCGCGGCGAACGCGACGTGCGTCGCGAACGGCACGTCGAGCTGCGGCACGGTGACTGGAACGATTGGCCAGACGAGCTTCGGCTCGACGCTCGCGCGCATCGACGCGGGTGCCGCCAATGCGCTCGTGTTCACCGCGCCCGTCGCGTTCGCGGCGGGGATGACGACGAATCCTCTGGTGAACACGGCAAGCGCAACCGACACCGCGAGCGGCGCGTCAGCGAACGGCTCGGACAGCGATGCCCTCGCGTCGAACGTCGCGCTGGCCGTGACCAAGACCGACGGCAGCGCAACCTACACGCCCGGCGGCACCGCGACCTACACGGTGACGGTGACCAACACCGGGGTGTCGGATGCGGTCAACGTGACGGTCAACGATCCGCTGCCTGCGGGCGTCACGCTGGCGGCGAACGCGACGTGTGTCGCCAGCGGCACGTCGAGCTGCGGCACGGTCGCCGGAACGATCGGTCAGACGAGCTTCGGCGCGACCGCCGCGCGCGTCAACATGGGTGGCGCGAATTCACTCGTGTTCACGGCGAGTGTCGCCTTCGCCGCGGGGATGACGACCAATCCGCTCGTCAATACCGCAACCGCCACCGACGTTGCGAGCGGGGCTTCGGCGAGCGGCTCCGACAGCGACGCGCTGGCCGCGGCGTCCGGGATCTCGGTCAGCAAGACCGACGGCAGCGCGATCTACGTCCCCGGCGCCGGTGCCACGTACACGATCGTCGTCACGAATGCCGGGCCGAGCAACGCGGGCAGCATCACGGTGACCGACCCGCTCCCCGCGGGCGTGACGCTTTCGGCGGCGGCGAGCTGTGTGGCGACCGGGACGGCGACCTGCGGCACGGTCACTGGCGCCATCGGTGGCACGAGCTTCGGCACGACCGGTGCGACGATCGCCGCGGGCGTCGGCAATCGGCTCACGTTTACGGTTCCCGTGAGCTTCGCGGCGAACCTCAACGCCAATCCGCTCGTCAACACGGTGACGGTCACCGATCCGTCGCTCGTCGCGCCGGTCAGCGCCTCCGACAGCGACGCACGGAGCGCGATGGCCGACGTGGGAATCGTGAAGACCGGGCCCGCGACGCTCGCGCCGGGCGACGCGATCACCTATGCGCTGAAGATCACCAATGCGGGACCGTCGATCGCGGACGGCACCACGTTCACCGACATCGTTCCGGCGGCCGTTCTCGGCGTGATGGCGAGCTGCGGGGGTTTGAGCGGCGGCGCGGCGTGCGGCGCGGTCAACGTCGCCGGCAACACGGTGACCGGCATCGTGACCGCGCTACCGGTCGGCGGCAGCGTCGTGATCACGATCTCGGGCACGGTGTCCGGCACCGGTACCGTGATCAACACGGCCACCGTGTCACCGCCCGGAGGCACGAGCGACCCGACACCGGCAAACGCGACGAGCAGCGTCAGCAGCGTGGTCGGCGCCGCGGCGATCGCGGTCATCCCGGTCGACGCGCCGTGGGCGCTCGGACTGCTGATCGCTCTGATGGCGTGGGTCGGCGCTCGGCGGGCGGCCACCCGCTCCGTCCGTATCCGGCGCTGACGCCCGCGTCCCGATGCACCGGGGATCCCTCGGGATTCTCCTTGTCCGCCGCGCTGGCGGTGGCCGGGATCGGAGCGCGCCGCACGGAGTGGGTAGAATCGATCCCGTACCGGCCCATGATGAGCCGGAGGAGGATCGAGATGGACGAGCTGCTGCGCACCGCCGCGCTGGAATACCACCGCGTGCCGACCCCCGGCAAGATCTCGGTGAGCCCGACGAAGGCGCTCATCAACCAGCGCGATCTCGCCCTTGCATATTCGCCCGGCGTGGCCGCCGCGTGCGACGCGATCGCCGCGGATCCGGCCGAGGCGCACTCGCTTACGTCGCGCGGCAATCTCGTTGCCGTCGTCACCAACGGCACCGCCGTGCTGGGGCTCGGCAACATCGGGCCGCTCGCGGGCAAGCCGGTGATGGAAGGCAAGGCGTGCCTCTTCAAGAAGTTCTCCGGCATCGACGTCTACGACATCGAGCTCGCCGAGACCGACCCGGAAGAAATGGTGAAGACGATCGCGCGGCTCGAGCCGACGTTCGGCGGCATCAACCTCGAAGACATCAAGGCGCCCGATTGCTTCTACATCGAGCGCAAGCTCCGCGAGCGGATGAAGATCCCCGTGTTCCACGACGACCAGCACGGCACGGCGATCGTCGCGGGGGCAGCGATCCTGAACGGGCTCAAGGTTGTCGGCAAGGACATCGCGAAGGTGAAGCTCGTGTGCTCGGGCGCCGGCGCCGCGGCGATCGCCTGCCTCGACCTGATGGTGCGGGTCGGATTGAAACGCGAAAACGTCATCGCCTGCGACAGCAAGGGGGTGATCTACTCCGGGCGCGAGTCGCCGATGGAGGAGAACAAGGCGCGCTATGCGCGGGACACGAAGGACCGCACGCTCGCCGATGCGATTCGCGGCGCCGACATCTTTCTCGGGCTGTCCGGCCCGCGGGTGCTCTCCGAGGACATGGTCAAGGCGATGGCGAAGGACCCGCTGATCCTGGCGCTGGCGAACCCCGAGCCCGAGATCCGGCCCGAGGTCGCGAAGGCCGTGCGGCCCGACGCGATCATCGCGACGGGCCGGTCCGATTATCCGAACCAGGTGAACAACGTGCTGTGCTTCCCGTTCATCTTCCGCGGTGCGCTCGACGTCGGCGCGACGACGATCACCGATGAGATGAAGCTCGCCTGCATGCGCGCGATCGCCGAGCTCGCTCATGCCGAGCAGTCCGACATCGTTGCCCAGGCCTACGCCGACGAGTCGCTGTCATTCGGGCCCGAATACCTGATTCCGAAGCCGTTCGACCCGCGGCTCATGGTCAACGTGCCGTTCGCCGTCGCCAAGGCAGCGATGGAAAGTGGGGTCGCCACCCGACCGATCGCCGACTTCGACGCTTATCGCAACCGGCTGTCGCAATTCATCTACCACTCCGGCCTGATCATGAGGCCGGTGTTCGAGGGCGCCAAGCGGGCCGGCAAGCGCGTCGTCTATGCCGAAGGCGAGGAGGAGCGCGTGTTGCGGGCCGTGCAGGTCGTCGTCGACGAGGGCCTGGCGAAGCCGATGCTGATCGGCCGGCCGGAAGTGATTGCCGCCCGCGTAGCGAAGTTCGGACTTCGGCTCGACGCGGGCCGGGACTTCGAGCTCGTCAACATCAACAGCGACCCGCGGTACAAGGCGTGCTGGCAGCTCTACTACCAGTTGATGGGGCGAAACGGCATATCGCCCGAGGATGCGAAGGAGGCGGTGCTGCGCAAGCCCTCGCTGATTGCGGCGCTGCTCCTGCAGATGGGCGAATGCGACGCGGCGCTGTGCGGCACGGTCGGCAAGTATCAGGCGCACCTGCGGCACGTTGCCGACGTCATCGGCCAGCGCCCCGACGCGCCGGTATTCGCGGCGATGAACGGGCTCCTGCTCCCCAACCGCACGGTGTTCATCTGCGACACGTACGTGAACCGGAACCCCGCCGCTGAAAAGCTGGTCGAGATCGCGCGGCTCGCAGCGGACGAGCTGCGCCGTTTCGGCCTCGTGCCCAAGGTAGCACTCCTGTCGCACTCGAACTTCGGGAGCGACGACTCGCGGTCGGCGCGCAAGATGAGCGAGGCGCGCCGCCTGCTCGCGCTACGCGAGCCCGGGCTGGAGGTGGACGGCGAAATGCATGGCGATGCCGCGCTGTCCGAAGCCATTCGCAGCCGCGTCCTGCCGGAGTCGACGCTGAAAGGCGAAGCGAACCTGCTCATCATGCCGAATCTCGACGCCGCCAACATCTCGTTCAACCTGCTGAAGATTACCGGCGGCGAGGGCATCACGATCGGGCCGATCCTGCTCGGCGCGCGCAAGCCGGTGCTGATCGCGACCCCGTCGGCGACGGTGCGGCGCCTCGTGAACCTGACGGCGCTGGCAGTCGTGAGCGCTGCCCCGGGCCGCTGATGGGCGGTCGGACCTACCGCGCGGCCGGCGTGCGGTCGCGGATCCACTGCGACAGCACCCATTTTTCCCCGCGCGTCGGTGGCAGCCCGGCATGGAGCGTGCGTCGGTCGGGATTTCCGGCGAGATCGACGTTGGCGAACAACAGCGCGTCGCCGCGGCGCCCCCGGTGGCGCAGCCCCAGCGCCGGTAATTCGGTCTCGCCGCCTTCGTAGTCGTCGTTGAGATACACGAGAAACGTGACGAGGCGCTGCCCGCGCGCTTCGAGCTCGCCGGCAAAGCCCTTTATGGCCGGATCGATGAAATCGAAATGCGGCGCGAAGCGCTGGCCGACGGCGTAATGGAGCACCTTCGTGAGCTCGAAGACCGCCGGCGGCAGGTCGGTGGCCGCGGCGATCCGGGCGCGCAGCAGGATCAGCGCGAGGTCGCTCTCGACGATATTGAAGTCGGTCTCGCTGTTGGTGCGCGACTCGCCGACGATGCCTTCGCCGGTCTCCACATCGTAGGTCCGCGCACGGCCGAGCTTGCCGCGCGCGCGCTCGATCAGCCAGGCGCAGACCGCTGCGGACGCGAAGTTCTCGATCGCGCGGATGCGCGGCGCCTCCGAAAGGCTTTTCTTTGGCGGAGCGGCGATCCACCCGTCGACATCGATCGCCTGCCGCAGCCGCCGCCAGCGGTCGACTGCGCCGAACGTCGGAACGTCGCCGGGCGGAAAATGCGGCTGATCCGTCGCGAGCAGCACGAGCTGCGCCTGCGCCGATTCCCATCCCAGTTCGGCTGCGCGCTGCAGGTAGTCGAGGGCCACGTCCCAGCGCTGCGGCCGACACACGCCGGCACCCGCCAGAACGGCCAGCTGCGCACAAGCCTCGGCGTTCCCGCGTTCTGCCGCCAGCGCAATCCAGTCGGCGCCCTGCTGCGGCGCGAACGGCGCGGCGTTTCCGGTCAGCAACCGCGCCCCGAGAGACGTCATCGCCGCGGCATCTCCCGCTGCTGCCGCTCGCTCGAGAACGGAAACGTCCTGCGCGGTCATTTCACGCGTGGCTTCGCAAGTAAAAAAGGCCGGGCATCGGCCCGGCCTCTCTTGCGGCGAGTTCCCGGTAGGGAATTACGCCGCCTGGATGTTGCTCGCTTGCTTGCCCTTCGGGCCCGTCGTGACTTCGAACTGGACCTTCTGGCCTTCCTTCAACGTCTTGAACCCCGGCATGTTGATCGCCGAGAAGTGCGCGAACAAATCTTCGCCGCCGCCGTCGGGAGTGATGAAGCCGAAGCCCTTCGCGTCGTTAAACCATTTCACAGTTCCGGTTGCCATTGTGTTGTTTCCTCAAGTACAAAAAGATATCGGGACTCTAGCGTCCCAGCCAATGTTTCGATCTCAAGGAAAGAACGGCGACGACTGCAAAGCGGTCGAACAGAGCGTACCTAGTGCCTTGAAACTAAAACACTTGCGGCAGGATACACAGGAACGGGCGGGGGCGCCAGCAGTATTTGCCGGTTTCCGCCGAACGGGCGGCGGGCCGGGTCAAATCCGCAACGTTCGGGGCCCGGACCCGATGCGGCGGGGAGGGCGGTCAGCGCCCAGCGGCGAGCTCCGAACGGACGATCGCCGCCCCGGCGCCGAGCGCGCCGAGCTTTCCCCGGGCCACGTCGCGGGCCAGGGGGACCATCCCGCAATTGGTGCACGGGTAGAGGCGATCGGCGGGAACATACGGCAATGCCGCCCGGATCGTCGCCGCGACCGTCTCGGGCGACTCGATCGGGTCGGTCGCGACGTCGATGGCGCCGACCAGGACGTCCTTGCCGTCGAGGAGGCCCAGGAGCTCGATCGGGACATGCGAATTCGCGCATTCGAGCGAGACCTGGCGGATCGCCGAGCGCGCGAGCAGCGGAAACGTCTGCTCGTACTGCCGCCATTCGGATCCCAGCGTCTTCTTCCATTCGACGTTGGCCTTGATCCCGTAGCCGTAGCAGATGTGAACGGCCGTCGCGCACTTGAGTCCCTGCGCGGCCCGCTCGAGCGTCGCGATCCCCCAGTCACGGACCTCGTCGAAATAGACGTTGAACGCCGGCTCGTCGAACTGGATCACGTCGATGCCGGCGGCTTGAATCGCGCGGGCCTCGTCGTTCAGGATCTCGGCGAATGCCCATGCGAGCTTTTCGCGGCTCCGGTAATGCGCGTCGAAAAGGGTGTCGACCATCGTCATCGGGCCGGGCAGCGTGAATTTCACCTTGCGCTGCGTGGCCGAGCGCAGGAAGGCCGCGTCGGCGGCGAATACCGGCTGCCGCCGGGCGACGGGTCCGACGACGACCGGGACGTCGGCGTCGTAGCGGTTGCGGATGCGCACGGTCCGCTTGTGCGCGAAATCGACGCCGTCGAGCGCCTCGATGAAGGTGGTGACGAAATGGCGCCGGGTCTGCTCGCCGTCGCTTACGATGTCGATGCCCGCGCTTTCCTGGTCGGCGAGCACGAGGCGCACGGCATCCTGTTTGCCCTCGGCGAGCGCCGCGCCCTCGAGCCGCCACGGCGCCCACAGTTGCCCGGGTTCGGCGAGCCATGAAGGCTTCGGGAGGCTGCCCGCGATCGTGGTTTGCAGCAGCTTGGTCATCGCCGACTCCGTGGTTCGCTTCGGGTGCGGCGAGACCATCGTCCCGGTTCGCACGGGGGCGCCGATTATAGCGGCTCGCAAGGCGGCGCGGTCAGGCCACTTGACCAACGTCGACTGCGCACGTACCGTGGCGCGGCGACGCCGGTTGGTCCAACCGAGTTCTCATGGCGAAGGTCCTGTTCTCCGACAACGAGTACCCCGACGTGCGGCTCGAGCGCGACCTGTTCGGCGCGGCCGGCATCGAGGTTGTCGTCGCGCAATGCAAGACGGAGGACGAGGTGATCGAAGCCGCACGCGACTGCGCCGGGATCCTGCTGCAATATGCGCCGATCACCGAACGTGTCGTCGCCGGGCTGCCACGCGTCGGCATCGTGAGCCGGATCGGCGCGGGTTTCGACACCGTCGACACCGAGGCGTGCGCCAAGCTCGGGATCTGGGTCGCGAACTCGCCCGACTACGGCGTGGGCGAAGTCGCAACGCACGCGCTGGCGCTGGCGCTCGCGCTGATGCGCAACGTCGTCGCCTACCATCGCGACATCCAGGCCGGGACGTGGCACTACCTGTCGCCGGGCGAGCTCAGGCGCGCGGGCGACATGACGCTCGGCATCGTCGGCCTCGGTCGCATCGGCAAGCGGATGGCGCACGTGGGGCGCAACGTGTTCCGACGCGTGATCGCCTGCGACCCGTACATCATCGACGGCGATTTTCCGGCCTACGTCGGACGGGCGAGCCTGACCGACGTGTTCGCGCAAAGCGACGTCGTCTCGCTTCACGTCCCGCTCACGGCGGAGACGCGCGGGATGATCGATGCCGCGGTGCTCGGCGTGATGAGGCCGGGAAGCTATCTTGTCAACACGGCGCGCGGTGCGGTGGTCGACGTCGACGCGGCGCTCGCGGCCCTCGAGCGCGGCACGCTCGCGGGCCTTGCGCTCGACGTGCTGCCGGTCGAGCCGGTGCCGCCGGGCTCCCATCTGCTCGGCCATCCGCGCGTCATCCTGACGCCCCATGCCGCGTTCTATTCGGTCGAGGCCGAGCGCGAGCTGCGGCGCAAGGCCGCGCAGAATATCGTCACCTGGTTGAAGACGGGCCGGCCCGACTACGTCGTCGTCGCCGGCACGCGCAAGCCGCAATAGGAACAACGTGGCCGGCGTTGCCATCCGCGAGGTGCACAAGCGTTTCGGGTCGACGCACGTGATTCGCGGCGTCGATATCGGCATCGCCGACGGCGAGTTCTGCGTGCTGGTCGGACCGTCGGGGTGCGGCAAGTCGACGCTGTTGCGGATGATCGCGGGACTCGAGGAGATCTCGGAGGGCGAGATCGCCATCGGCGAGCGGGTCGTCAACCGGATGCCGCCGAAGGAGCGCGACATCGCGATGGTGTTCCAGAACTACGCGCTCTATCCCCACATGACGGTGCGCGACAACATGTCGTTCGCGCTGCTGCTCGCGAAGCAGTCGAAGGACGAGATCGGACAGCGCGTCCAGAAGGCCGCCGACATCTTGGGCCTCGTCCCGTATCTCGATCGCTATCCGCGCCAGCTCTCGGGGGGGCAGCGGCAGCGCGTCGCCATGGGCCGTGCGATCGTCCGCGATCCCCAGGTGTTCCTGTTCGACGAGCCGCTGAGTAACCTCGATGCGAAGCTCCGGGTGCAGATGCGCACCGAGATCAAGGAGCTGCACCAGCGCCTGAAGACGACGTCGATCTATGTCACCCACGACCAGATCGAGGCGATGACGATGGCCGACAAGATCGTCGTGATGCGTGACGGCGTCGTCGAGCAGACGGGCGACCCGCTCGCGCTCTACGATCGGCCCGCGAACACGTTCGTCGCCGGCTTCATCGGCTCTCCGGCGATGAACATGATCCCGGGAACCGCAGCGACCGGCGATGCCGCGACACGGATCGAATTCGGCGGTGTCGCGACGTTGCCATTGCCGCGAGGCGCCCGCGCGGACGCCGGTCAGCCGGTGCTCTATGGCATCCGTCCGGAGCACTTCTCGCTCGGTGCGACGGGTATGCCGGTCGAAGTCGTCGTCGTCGAGCCGACGGGTGCGGACACGCAGCTCTACTGCCGCTTCAATGGCCAGGAGGTCACGGCAACGATCCGCGATCGCGCCGACTGCCATCCCGGCGACCGGATCCATCTCGCGCCCGATCTCGCGCGAGCGCACATTTTCGACGCGGCGAGCGGCAAACGGCTCGTCACCTGAGGCTTTCCATCGGGCGCAAACGCACGCCACGCCCATAACCGAGGAGGGGTCCATGAGTCACATGAAGCGCCGCAAGTTCCTGCAAACGACAGGCGCCGTCGCGGCCGGCGCCGCGGTCGGTCCGTTCATCTGGGTCAAGAATGCGAACGCCCAGTGGAGCAATTCACCCGAGAAGGGCGCGAAGCTCCGTGTGTTGCGCTGGAGCCGCTTCGTTCAGGGCGACATCGACCAGTACATGGTCAACGTGAAGAAGTTCACCGCCAAGTACGGGATCGAGGTGCGCGTCGACAACGAAGGTTGGGAGGACGTGCGGCCGAAAGCGGCGGTTGCGGCCAATACCGGCGCCGGTCCCGACATCATCCTGTCGACCAACGACGATGCGAATCTCTATCCGGAAAAATTGGTCGACGTCACCGACGTCTGCAATTATCTCGGCAGCAAGCTCGGTGGCTGGTATCCCGTCTGCAATCCTTATCTCAAGCCCGACGGCAAGAAGTGGATCGGCGTTCCGCTCGGCGTCGCCGGCGTGTGCATGGTCTACCGCGAGAGCGCCCTCAAGGCGGCCGGGTTCGATCAGTTCCCGAAGGACACCGACGGCTTTCTCAAGATGTGCAAGGCGTTGAAGGAAAAAGGCACGCCAGCGGGGATGGCCCTGGGAAATGCGACGGGCGACGCCAACACGTGGTGCCAGTGGCTTGTCTGGGCCTTCGGCGGCAAGCTCGTCAACGAGAATAACCAGGTGGTCATCGACAGCCCCGAGACGCTGAAAGCGCTCGAATACGCAAAGGAGCTCTATCCGACCTTCGTCCCCGGCACGCTGTCATGGCTCGACCCCAACAACAACAAGGCGTTTCTCGATGGCCAGCTATTCGTCACCAACAACGGCATCTCGATCTACTACGCGGCGAAGAACTCGACCGACCCGAAGGTCAAGGAAATGGCGGCGGACATCAATCACGCCAACATGCCGATCGGCCCGGTCGGCCATCCGACCGAGTTTCAGCTCTTCTTCAACCAGATGATCTTCAAGTACAGCAAGTACCCGAAGGCGGCGAAGGAGTTCCTCCGCTTCATGATGGAGCCCGAGCAGATGGACCCGTGGGTGCAGGCGGCGATCGGCTACGTGACCCCGGCGCTGCGTTATTACGAGAAGAACCCGATCTGGACCTCGGACCCGAAGCACACGCCGTACCGTAACTCGATGATCAACATGATCCCGTCCGGGTACGCCGGCAAGATGGGGTACGCCTCGGCGGGAGCGCTCGCCGACTTCATCGTCGTCAACATGGTCGCGGAAGCCGCATCCGGCAGCAAGACGCCGAAGGAAGCCGCGGAGCGGGCGCAGAAGCGGGCGGAACGCTACTACAAAGTCTGATAGTCCGTCGTCCGGCAACGTTGGTCGAGACACGACCGCTGGATCCGGACGACGGACTATCTGCACGGGTTGAAGCGGCGCCCGCTGTCGCCGCTTAACCCGGGCGTCCGACCCACTGCCGCGCGATGCGCGATAGCGATGCTTGTCTTATGACGACACGGTAAAACCGCTCTTGGCCTCACGCTCCGGCGCACTTTCGCGCGCCCTCGACAACCGCGCCGTCCTCGGGACGCTCTTCATGCTGCCCGCGGCGGCGCTGTTGCTGCTGTTCCTTACGTATCCGCTCGGCCTCGGCACCTGGCTTGGATTCACCGACACCAAGATCGGCCGCGGCGGCACGTGGATCGGACTCGAGAATTACGAGTTCCTCTGGGGCGACGAGGTCACTCGCCTCGCACTTTTCAACACGATCTTCTACACGACCGTTGCGAGCGTCATCAAGTTCGGGCTCGGGCTCTGGCTCGCGCTGCTGTTGAACAAGCATCTGCCATTCAAGAGCTTCTTTCGCGCCATCGTGCTGCTGCCCTTCATCGTGCCCACCGCGCTGTCCGCCATCGCGTTCTGGTGGATCTACGACGCCCAGTTCTCGATCATCAGCTGGACGCTCGAGCGGCTCGGCATCATCCACCAGTACATCGATTTTCTCGGCGACCCGTGGATGGCGAGGTTCTCGACGATCGCTGCCAACATCTGGCGCGGCGTCCCCTTCGTCGCGATTACGCTGCTCGCCGGCCTGCAAACGATCTCGCCGTCGTACTACGAGGCGGCGAGCCTCGACGGCGCGTCCGACTGGCAGCAGTTCCGCTATGTGACGCTGCCGCTGCTGACGCCGATCATCGCGGTGGTGATGACTTTCTCGGTGCTGTTCACGTTCACCGATTTCCAGCTCATCTACGTGCTGACGCGCGGCGGGCCGCTCAACGCGACGCACCTGATGGCCACGCTGTCGTTCCAGCGCGCAATTCCGGGTGGGAGCCTGGGCGAGGGCGCCGCGATCGCGACGGCGATGGTGCCATTCCTGCTCGCGGCGATCATGGTCTCGTATTTCGGCCTGCAGCGACGGGCGTGGCAGCAAGGCGGGACCGACAAGTGAACAAGCCGATCGCCGCGCCCGACGTCGTCGACTCCGGCGGGATGAGCTACCTCGTCTCGCTGCCGCGCCGCATCGTCACCGTGTACGTTCCGCTTGGCGTCTTCCTGATCGTACTGCTGTTCCCGTTCTACTGGATGGCGGTCACGACGTTCAAGCCGAACGAGGAGCTGCTCTCGCGCGAGGGCAACCCGTTCTGGGTGAAGAACCCGACGCTCGCGCACATCAACAAGCTGCTGTTCGACACCGACTATCCCGCCTGGCTGTGGAACACGATTCTCATCTCGGTGGTCGCCACCGCGCTGTCGCTCGTCGCGAGCGTGCTCGCCGCCTACGCGATCGAGCGCCTGCGCTTCCGCGGGTCGCGCTACGTCGGGATGAGCATCTTCCTCGCGTACCTGGTGCCGCCTTCGATCCTGTTCATCCCGCTCGCGACGATCATCTACAAGCTGGGCCTCTTCGACACGCGCCTCGCGCTGATCCTCACCTATCCCACGTTCCTCGTGCCGTTCTGCACGTGGTTGCTGATGGGCTACTTCAAGTCGATCCCGCTCGAGCTCGAGGAGTGCGCGCTGATCGACGGCGCCTCCCGGCTGCAGATCCTCGTGAAGATCATCCTCCCGCTGGCGGTGCCGGGGCTGATCTCGGCGGGGATCTTCGCGTTCACGCTGTCGTGGAACGAGTTCATCTACGCGCTCACGTTCATCTCGTCGTCCGAGGTGAAGACCGTGCCGGTCGCAGTCGTGACCGAGCTGGTCGAAGGCGACGTCTATCACTGGGGCTCGCTGATGGCGGGCGCGCTGCTGGGGTCGCTGCCGGTGGCCGTGCTCTACTCGTTTTTCGTCGAATACTACGTTTCGGGTCTGACCGGCGCCGTGAAAGAGTGACCGATACTTGAAATCGACCGGCGGAACGCCAATTCGGTACAATATCCATCGAGGATCGATCAACGGAGCAACCCCATGAGCGTCCAGGACACCATTCGCGACCAGGTCAAGTCGAACCGCGTCGTGCTGTACATGAAGGGCACGCCGCAATTCCCGCAATGCGGGTTTTCGGCGACGGTCGTCGAAATCCTGAAGCGCAGCGGCGTGACGGATTACCTCGCCGTCAACGTGCTCGCCGATGACGCGATCCGCCAGGGGATCAAGGAGTATGCGAACTGGCCGACGATCCCGCAGCTTTACGTGAACGGCGAATTCGTCGGCGGTTGCGACATCCTGCGCGAGATGTACCAGGCCGGAGAGCTCCAGCAGGTCTTCGCCAAGCAACCGGTCTAGCGCGCCCGCGCCGGGGCGGCGACGGTTCGACATTCGATCGCGGCCCCGCGATGATGTCGGAACCGCCCGCCCCGGAATCAGGTCTGCGCTCGCAGTGGCGCAGGCGTTGGATCGTTCCGGTTCTCGCGTCGTTGCTGTTGTCCGGCGGCATCGCCGCAGCGGCTGACGACGCCGGGGCTCCGCGCTCGGCGACTGCCGTCACGCCCGCGGCGGCCAAGACGGGCCACGCCGGCGAGCGGCAGCGCGAAGACACCCTCGTCGTCTTCAATCGCCCGATCGTCACATTTCGGGCGACCTTTCTGGGAATTCCGCCCGATCAGCGCGCCGACAATGCCCGGCAACGGATCTACGCGCTGCTGGAGCGTGGCGGAGAGGGCAAGGTCAGCGTCGAATCGATTCCCGAGCAAGGCAATGTCATCAAGGTCGATGGCTCGCTCGCGTTCGTGCTCACCCGAGGCGACGACGATCCGCTGCTCGCGCAATCGCTCGACAGCCTGACGCAGGATACTGTACAGACGCTCGAGCGCGCGATTGCCGAGACGCACGAATCACGCAACGGAAGACTGATGCTGCTGGCCGCGCTTTGGGCCGGCGGTGCGACGCTCGTCTATATGCTCGTCCTGTGGCTGCTTCGCCGGCTCGGTAACGTGGTCACACGGCGGATGGTCCAGCTTGCAGACGCCACCGCCGGCCAGATCACGATTGGTGGCGCCCAGATCCTGCACCGCGAGCGGACGATCCACGTCGTTGCGAGAATCCTGCAGATTGGTTTCTGGGGATTTGTGCTCCTCGTCACCTACGAATGGGTCGGCTTCGTGCTTGGCCGCTTCCCGTTCACGCGGCCCTGGAGCGAACAGCTCAACTCGTTCCTGCTGGACAACGTGAGCGGCGGACTGTCGGCGATCGCGTCGGCTGTGCCCAATCTGATCATCGTGGTTGCGGTCGTCGTCATCGCCCGCGCCGTCAACGGGATGCTGCGGACGTTCTACGATGGCGTCCAGGCGAATCGAATCAAGGTCGGCTGGATTGACGCCGACTCCGCGCGACCGACGCGCCGGCTCACGACAATCGCGGTCTGGGTCTTCGCGCTCGTGATGGCGTATCCGTACATTCCCGGCTCCGACAGCGACGCCTTCAAGGGCTTGTCGGTGCTGATCGGCCTCATGGTCTCCGTGGGCGCCTCCGGCATCGTCGGCCAGGCGGCGAGCGGGCTGATCCTCATGTACACGCGGACCTACCGCCCGGGCGAGTACGTCCGCGTCGGTGACCACGAGGGCACGATCGTCGAGATGGGCATGTTCACATCGAGAATCCGCACCGGGCTCGGCGAAGAACTGACGCTGCCGAATTCGTTCGTCCTCTCCAACGTCACGAAGAACTACTCGCGCGCGGTCAGGGGCGCTGGATTCATCGTCGATACCACGGTGACCATCGGCTACGACGCACCGTGGCGGCAGGTCCACGCGATGCTGATCGAGGCGGCGAGCCGCACGCAGGGTATCCTGTCCGAACCGGCGCCGCGCGTGTTCCAGACGGCGCTGTCCGATTTCTACGTCGAATACCGTCTCGTCTGCCAGGCCCTTCCGACCGAGCCGCGGCCGCGCGCCGAAGTGGTGTCCACGCTCCACGGCAACGTGCAGGACGTGTTCAACGAGCACGGCGTGCAGATCATGTCGCCGCACTACCTCGGCGACCCCGCGGACGCGAAGATCGTCCCCAGGGCGAAGTGGTACGCACCACCGGCCGCGCCGCCGCGCTAGCCACGTTTCAGTTGTACGTGACCGTTCCGGCAATGATGTCCTGATACGTTCCTGCCGTCGGCATCGTCGCGACGGCGGCCATCGCACCGGCAACGGTGAAGGTCACGGTCTTCGTCGGCGCGAAGATGATGATGAGCTGCATCGAGCCGCTCGCTGTGACGGTGGCGCCGGAACCGTCGCCCCACACGTTGGTGTTGAGGATCGCGGGAACGGTATTGAGGTAGAGGTTGTACGGCAACGTGTCCGGCGGCGCGCCGACGTGCCTGAGGAGCCGCTGCAGGTAACTGCCCGCGCCGGTCGACAGCGTCGCGGTGAAGGCGACGTTGTCGACGAGCCCGCTCGTGATCGTACACGTGACGGTCATCGTTGCCGACGACGTGATCTGGACGCCGGTGTACGCGCCGAAGCTCAAATTGCCGATGCCGACCGTACACGTGTGGACGGCGTGTGCCGGCGTTGCGAACAGCAGGGGCGCGCACGCGAGCGCCGCGCGCAGCGCGCCGCGCAGGCTGCGATCGATCGGATATTTCATCGCTTCTCTCCGGCGGCTTCGCGCAGCGCGCAGACAAACGGGCCGAGATCCGCGACCGGTGGCGCGTCCTTCGGGAGTGCGATGGCGATGCGGCACGACTGCCCGCGATACACGATGTCGACGTCCTGGCGATCGGCGAGACCCGTGATGTAAACCTCGCCGCCCATCGCGACCGGGTACGGCTCGGTCCCCCCGGCGATGCGCGCCACGGCACCCGCCGGCAGCGGCGATCCGTCGGGAAGGACCAGCCGGATCAGCGCGTTCCTTTCGCGGTGCGATTCGAAATTCACGACGATCCCGGTTCGATTGAGCATCACGACCTTCTGCACCGTCTCGCCGACGCTGGCGTCGAGCGGAATGGTCGTCGGGTCGATCGCGATGTTGACCGGCGTATACGACGGCAGTCGCGGCAGGATCAGCGTGCCGTCCGCGCCGGTGCGGCCGATCTCGATATTCTCCTGCAGCACGCGTGCGCCGGCGACGTCGCCGACGGAGACGAGCGCGAAGCTCTGGTCGATCGGCGGGGCGAGGAACGCATGTCCGCCGACGAGGCCTATGCCACCGGCAATCGCGCCGCGCACCGCACTGACGCCGTTCACGTGGGATCCCTCGACCGAATACCGGCCGTAGTTTCCATAATAGGACGTGCCGGCCGTGTAATTGTCATCCGTCTGCGCATGAACGAAGTAACCCCAGCCCGTTCCGACCGGCAGCGGGTGTTGCAGGTCGAGCGTGCCGTACGAATTGGACTGGCCATCGCCGCGCGTGCGCTGCCCGCCCAGCGTCAGCGTCGTGTCGGCAGGGCCGGTGTTGGTCGTGCCGAAGGGCAGCGTGTAGAGGGCGAGGAGCTGCGTCTGGCTCGAAAGCCCCTGCGATTTCGAGGCTGACAGCGTGAGAAACCCCAGTCGTCCGAGGCCGACCGAGTACGTCCCCGTATAGATGTTGAGCGACCCGCTGCGGGAAATCCCGGACGGATCCGGCGGCGACGAGTCGCGAAAGCGCTGGCCGCTCCACGCGAGCGCCAGCGATCCCGCTTCGCCCGGAAGCGCGACGTTGAACGTCGCCCGTGTGAGCTGCGATTGCTGGAGCGCGGTGTCGCCGATTTCCCTGTAGCGCGGCGTTGCCCACGTCGAGGCGATCGCAAAGCTCGCGAGATAGGCCTGGCGGCTGAAGCCCAGCAGGAACCGCTCGCCGGTGCCGTTGACCCCGGTTTGATTCCCGCTCGAGCTGCTGGCGGCGATGCCGGCGCTCAGCACGCCGAGGTAGCCGACGACGTAATCCGCCCCGACGCCGGCGCCACGGACATTGTTGTCGCCTTCGACGCGCGCCTGCGCCGTAAGCCTGTCGTTGATCCCGTAGCGATAGTAGGCCGATCCGATGAACCCGCGGTAGTCGGCCGTGCGGACGCCGTAGTTGTATCGCTCCGACCCCGCAGAAAACGAGAACTCGCTCAACCCCGGCTTCAGGAGCTGGCTCGTCACGTAGAACGGCTGCGTGATCACCTGCTGCTGGCCGAACGCATTGGTGACGACGACCTGCAGCTCGCCGGCGCCGTTGAGCGCGGGCACGTTGGTGATCGAGAACGGCCCGGCCGGGACGTTCTGCGTACCCATCCGCATATTGTTCGCGTAGATTTCCGCCGCCGTCGGCACCGCCGAGATGCCCGACACCGTCAGCAGCGGATAGGTCACGTAGCCGGGCTGCAGAGCGTAATTGGAGCTGTACTGGACGCCACCGAAGCGTATCGCCTGACCCCACCACCCCGGCGCCGTGATCGCGTCGCCGGCGATCAACGTCGTGAGCTTCGCGGGATCGTCCCAGCGCCACCCGGCGTCGAGCAGGACCGCATTGTCGGCGCCCGTCTGTGTTGCCGCTGTCGAGTTCACGAGAAAGCTTGCGCCGAAGGTTCCGGCCGGCCCGAACGCGACGGCTTCGAACGCACCGGCGATCGACTTGGAAAAGCTGCCGACGAAGTCGCTCCCGCTGTAGCTCTGACCGTAGACGGTGTAGTTGAGGAATCCGCCCCACGCGGGCGTCTGCGGCAACTGCGGCGCCGGCAGTCCGTAGCGCAGCCGCGCCGCGGGAAGCAGGTCCGGATCGATGTCGAAATCGAGACGCTGCGCGTCCTCCGCGATCGAGGCGCGCACGCCGCGCATCGTTCGCAGCGGCACGTAGGAACGCCCCTCCAGCGGCACAGCATCGGATTCGCGCCAAGCAAGCTTCAACCTCGCGAGCGTTCCGGTATCGACCATCAGGCCTTTCGGATCGCGGACGGCGTAGGCGACGCCCGGCTCCGCGCCGCCGTTGACCGTGATGGCCAGCACCGCGATCTCGGCGGCAAGCGCGACAACGAGCGCGGCATCGATGTCGCGCACCGCCTTGTCCGGCGCGGTCGACGCGACGGCCGGAAGACACATCGCGAGAAGAGCCGCGGCGAAGGCGCGACGGAGGCCACTACGGCTTGGCGACGGGCAGGGCGAGATCAACGCGGCCGCCGTTGCTCTGCGCTTCGACGCGCAAGGATAGCCCGGGCTTCACCCGTTCCTGCGGGAGCGCAATGGTGCGCGTCGACCCCGGCAACACGACCAGGACATCCTGCTCGGCGAGCTTGGTTTCACCCTGACTTACCGTGATTGGGGCAAGCCGCAGGTTTCCGGTTCCGGCGTTGACGATGGAGAGCCGCCACGACGCATCCGGACCCGGAGCGATGCTCCACGAAGGCTTTGGCGCGACCGCGGGGCCCGTCGGCTCGACGAACATCGGAATGTTCATGTTGAGCGCGATGCGGAATAGCGCGCGATCGGTCGCGGCTTCCTCGACGGGCGGAACCTCGCGGAAGATCAAGCGATAGGCCTGCTCGACATCGGCGGGTGGCTTGCCGCGCAGCGCAATCCGGACGATTTGCGCGGCGCCCGGTGCGATCGTGAAGATGGGCGGGCTCACGATGAACCCTCGCGTCTCCTCGTAGACGTCCTCACCGCCGGGCTGCGTCCACGTGTACGGCTGAACCTGGATCGTGACCGGCGCATCGCCGCCGTTATTGACGGTGACGATCGCGGTCGGCGACGCGGCCGACAGCTCCACCCGCATCGGCGTGAGGCCGAACGTCGCCGCGACGCCGTCGATGAAAACCAGGAGCAGCACCGCTGCCGCTGCTGCGCGTAAGCCAGCCCTCATCTCGTCGATTCCCGACCGGTCATCTCAGTTGTAGGTAGCGGTTACGCGAACCGTATCAGTATAATTGCCGGCCAGCGGATACTGCCCCGCGGGGATCGACGCGCACAGCGTGATGAGCTTCGCGCCGCCGGTCGTCGCAAACAGCGGCGTCGCCGCAATCGTGTTGGTCGCGTTCCATTCGGGACCGGCACCCGGCGCCGGACACGTGTTGAAGGTCGGTCCCGTCGGCACGTCGATATGGTATTGCAGGCGCTCGGCGCCGCGCCGCATCCGCTTGATCGTTCCGAGCGCGTTCGATCCGTTGTTGAGCGCGACCGACGGCACGCTGACGCCTTTGTTGCACGTCAATCTCACGCTGCCCGACGTGTTCGCATACGCGACGCCCGCGTTGACCGCGCCGAACGCGACGTTCGTCGCCGACACGGTGCAGAACTTCGCCACGGTGACCGTCACGTTGAAATTCGACGGCCCCGCCGTGCCCGCGCGCGCGCTGCAGGGCAGCCCCAGCGCCAACGCAATGGCGATCGCCATCGTCACGACGCGCACGGAACCACCTGCGGACCCGGACGCCGCCGGGACCAATGCCGATCCGCTGTTCATGGCAACGTCCACGCCTGCAGGTCCCGGGCGACGCGTAGCCGTCCGGGCTCGCAGCCGTGGCCGGATCAGTTATACGTCGCCTGGACTTGGACGGTGTCCGAGTAATTACCGGCCGACGGAAACTGATTGGCGGGGATCGACGCGCAGAGGTTGATGAGCTTCGGTCCACCTGTCACCGTGAACAACGACGTGCCCACGATCGTGTTCGTTGCATTCCACTCCGGTCCGGCGCCCGCGGCGGGGCACCCGTTGAACGTCGCGCCCGTCGGAACGTCGATGTTGTAGTTCAGGAAGTCGCCGCTGACCGCGTCCTTCATCCGTTTTTGCGTGCCGGAAGCGTTCGATCCATTGTTGAGTTGAACGACCGTCACCGTCGCGCCCTTGTTGCACGTGAGCGTCACGCTGTTCGCGGTATTCGTCGCGGCAGCGCCGGCGTTCACCGAACCGAAAGGAACGTTGGCGGCCGACACCGTGCAGAAGTTGGCGACCGTCGCGGTAACATTGAAATTCGAGGGACCGGCAGTCGCTGCTTGTGCGGCGCAGTAAGGGAGCATCAATGACGCAGCCACGGCCGCGCCGATAATCGAGCGGTTCATCATGATCAAAGTCCTTTTCCTTGTTTATCAATGACTTCTGGTCGGGGCCCGATGGTTGAGCGCCAACTTTCGCCCCTCACCAAACCTACTGAGCAAGGGATGTGCCAGTAACCTTGAGCGGGCAAGGGGCACTCTCGCGCGGGGGATCAGAAGCCAGTGCCTTCCCGCGCCCCGCTGCACCGGGTTGCTGCGGACGAATTGCGCTCATTCGCGTCCTGCGCGGTCAGCCCACGATGGCTTGCGGCGATGCGGCCGTTTGCCTCGCGATCGAGCGCTACGCGACCGCTGCCCGAGCAGGGGCACGGTTCTTGCAAAAACTGATCGTGGGATGGCGCGCATCAAGCGTTCTGTCTCGTACAGGATGAAGATGATGCGACGGCTACGAATCCACCATTTCAGCAGCCGATCTCGCGCGCGGCGTGTAATGCCAAAGGAGATCGCGATCGAGTTGATCCGCACGCTCGATCTCAGCCCCGACGAGCGGCGGTTCGTCGAGCAGATTTCAGCGCAATGGGTCGGCGCCAACGACGTTCTGGCGGTCGCGGCCGGCCCTCGCGAGCCGATCGGCGAGTTGCTGATCAGCGCGGGCCGCCTTACCCGCGCGCAACTCGATCAGGCACTCGCGGGTCAGTCCCGCTCCGGCGAGAGGCTGGGCGAAGTGCTCGTGCGCAACGGCTGGCTGACCGCGTCGGAAGTGCGTCTGGTGCTCGCATTCCAGAAGCGCCTCGGCCGCAGCGCTACGGATGCCGCGGGCCCATTGCAGCTCGGCAATCTCCTGGTTGCGACGGGTGCGATCACTCCGGAGCAACTGCAGGACGGGCTCCAACAGCAACAGCAATCGAAGCGCCGGCTCGGCGACACGCTCGTCGGCGCGGGCTACGTAAGCGAGCCAGAGATCGCACGCGGCCTGCATCTGCAGCGGACGCTCCTGCGCCTCGCCCTGGAGGCGCTGCTTGCATCGACGCTCGCGCCGGCGACGGCAGCTGCCGCGTCCGCCTATTCGGCGATCACGTTCTCGGCGACCGTGCTTCCGTATCACAAGCTCGACGTTGTGCGCCAGGCGCCGACGCTGACCGTCACGCCTGAAGACATCGACCGTGGCTACGTCGATGTTCCGGCAGGCACGCAGCTTCGCGCGCAGAGCAACGAGCGCAAGGGATTTTCCGTAAGCTTCGACCCGCGCGCGAGGCTGTTCGAGCGTGCGACGATCACCGGCCTCGGCAAAGCGGTGGAAATCGGACCGGAGGGCGGCGCCGTGAATCAAGTCTATCCCGGGCGCGATACTCTGTTGCAGTTGAGCTACCGCTTCTACCTTGCGGCGGGGCTCGTTCCCGGCAGCTATCCCTGGCCGCTGCAGATCTCCTCGTCCGTCGTCTATTAGGCAGGGTCAGACTCGACTTACCGAAAAAGTAGGGTCAGACTCGCTTTCCTTCGGCATTTCTCGGCTCGCGCGACGGGCGAGCCGAAAATTGGGCCTGATTCCATCCATGGCGATCTCGCCGCTCGCCGGCAAGCCGGCTCCGAAAGAGATCCTGATCGATCCCGACGCGCTCGTGCGCGCGTACTTCGCGCGCCGTCCGGATCCCGATGATCCCTCGCAGCGGGTGAGCTTCGGGACCAGCGGGCATCGCGGCACGCCCCGGAACGGATCGTTCACCGAAATGCACATCGCCGCGATTGCGCAGGCGATCTGCGACCAGCGCAAGCGCAACGGAATCGACGGTCCGCTCTATATGGGCAAGGACACGCACGCGGTGTCGGGCCCGGCGGAGCGCACGGCGCTCGAAGTGCTTGCCGCCAACGGCGTCGAGACGGTGATCCAGCGCGACGACGGGGTCACGCCGACTCCCGTAATCTCGCGCGCGATCCTCGTCCACAACCGCGGCCGTCGCGACCGCCTCGCCGACGGAATCCTGGTCACGCCGTCGCACAATCCGCCGGAGGACGGCGGCTTCAAGTACAACCCACCCAACGGCGGACCCGCCGACACCGACGTCACGCGGGCGATCGAGGATCGGGCGAACGACTTGCTGCGCGCCGGCAACGCGGGCGTGAAGCGTGTGCCGTACGCCACGGCGATCAAGATGCCGCACGTGCGCAGCGACGACTTCGTCCGGCCCTATGTCGACGATCTCCCGAACGTCGTCGACATGGAGGCGATCCGGGCCGCAGGCTTGAGGCTCGCCGTCGATCCGCTCGGCGGCGCCGCGGTGAGTTGCTGGGAGCCGATCAAAGCGGCGTACGGGCTCGACCTGGACGTCGTCAATCCGAGTGTCGATCCGACGTTCTCGTTCATGACGGTCGATCACGACGGGAAGATCCGGATGGACTGTTCCAGTCCGTACGCGATGGCGCGGCTCGTCGGCCTCAAGGACCGCTATCGCGTCGCGTTCGGCAATGATCCCGACGCGGATCGGCACGGTATCGTCACACCGTCGGCGGGACTCATGAACCCGAATCACTATCTTGCGGTCGCGATTCGGTATCTGCTCACGCATCGACCCGGATGGCCGCGGGACGCCGTCGTCGGCAAGACGCTCGTCAGCAGCCGTCTGATCGATCGGGTCGTCGCCTTGCTTGGCCGGCGGCTGTTCGAGACCCCGGTCGGATTCAAGTGGTTCGCGCCGGGACTGCACGACGGTTCGTGCTGCTTCGGCGGCGAGGAGTCCGCCGGCGCGAGCTTTCTCCGCCGCGACGGCAGCGTGTGGACCACGGACAAGGATGGCCTCATCATGAACCTGCTCGCGGCCGAAATCACGGCAACGACCGGCAAGGATCCCGGCGAGCACTATCGTGAGCTTGTCGCGGAGCTCGGCGCGCCGCTCTACACGCGGATCGACGCGGCGGCGACGCCAGAGGAAAAGGCGCGGCTTTCCAAGCTCGCGCCCGACGCGATCACCGCGCCGACACTCGCGGGCGACCCGATCACCGCTCGGCTCACCCGGGCGCCCGGCAACGGCGCCGCGATCGGCGGCCTCAAAGTGGAGACTGCGCGCGGCTGGTTCGCGGCGCGGCCGTCGGGCACCGAGAACGTCTACAAGATCTACGCGGAGAGCTTCGTCGACGAAGCGCACCTGCAAACGATTGTCGGCGAGGCGCAGAAGATCGTCGGCAAGGCGATTGCCGTTTGAGCCGACGAGACTTTAGGTTCTGGCGCGATGAATGCGCCGGACGTCGTTGGTCCGCTTGATCGCGCGAATCACGTGCGCGAGGTGGCTCCGGTCGCGCACCTGCACGCTGAAGAACATCGCGATCATCGCGGAGCCGTCGGACTTCTCCATCGACACGTTGTCGATGTTGGCGCCGGCGTCGGCAATCGCCGTCGCGACGTCGGCGAGCAGCCCGCGCCGATCGGAGGCGATGAGACGCACGCCGGCGTCGAATTCGCCCTCGACCTCGCTTGCCCACTCGACATCGACCAGCTGCTCGACCTCCGGGCGTTGCTTGCGGAGCGTAACGCAGTCGCGCGTGTGAACGAGCAGCCCCTGACCCTTGCGGAACTGGCCGACGACCGCGTCGCCCGGAATCGGCCGGCAGCATTTCGCGTACTGGATTGCCACGCCCTCGACGCCGCGCAATGTCAACGCGGAGGGCTTCGCCGCGGCCGGCGCCGCGAGCGCCGCCGCATCCTCGCCGGCCTTGCCGAGCGGTCGCGTCAGCGCCTGCGCGACGACGAACGACAGCCGCTTGCCGAGCCCGATGTCGGCGAGGATTTCGAGTTGGCTCTTCGCGCCGTATTCCCTTTGCAGCGCTTCCCAGCGTTCCCAGGTGATTGCTTCGGGCGCGACCTTGAGGGTTGCGAGCGCCTGCGACAGGAGCCGCTCGCCCAGGCCCGCCGATTCCTTCTGCTGCAAGCCCTTGAGGAAGTGACGGATCCGCGAGCGCGCCTTGCCGGTGCCGACGAACGACAGCCATGACGGATTGGGTCGTGCCGTGGGTGAAGTCAGGATCTCGACGTGATCGCCGTTCTTCAATTCGGTGCGCAGCGGCAGAAGCTCGTAGTTGATCCGCGCCGCGACGCAGTGGTGGCCGATGTCGGTGTGCACGGCGTAGGCGAAGTCGACGGCGGTCGCGCCGCGCGGCAGCGCCATGATCTTGCCCTTCGGCGTGAACACGTAGATCTCGTCGGGAAAGAGGTCGCCCTTGATGTTCTCGAGGAACTCCTTCGAGTCGCGCGACTCCGAGCCGATCTCGAGCAGGCTTTGCAGCCAGCGATGCGTTTCGCGCTGCGCCTCGGCGAGGTCGAGCGCGTCGCCGGACTTGTAGAGCCAGTGGGCCGCCACGCCAGCCTCCGCGATCCGGTGCATGTCGTGCGTGCGGATCTGCGCTTCGAGCGGCGTCCCGAACGGCCCGAACAGCGTCGTGTGCAGCGACTGGTAGCCGTTGGCCTTCGGAATCGCGATGTAATCCTTGAACTTGCCGGGAATCGGCTTGTAGAGCGCGTGCAGCACGCCGAGCGCCGCGTAGCAGGCGGTCGGATCGGGGACCAGCACGCGCACGCCGTAGATGTCGAACACCTGCGAGAACGTGTAGCGCTTTTCGCGCATTTTCTTGTATACGGAATAGATCGTCTTCTCGCGGCCGGTGACGGCGGCGGTGATCCCCGCCTTGACGAAGCCGCCGCGAATCACGTCGAGCAGCCGGTTCATCACCTCGCGCCGGTTGCCGCGCGCCGCCTTGATCGCGCCGGCGAGGATCCGGTAGCGCATCGGGTTCAGGTGCTTGAACGCGAGGTCCTGCAGCTCGAGGTAGAGCGCGTTCAGACCCAACCGGTTCGCGATCGGCGCGTAGATGTCGAGCGTCTCGCGCGCGACGCGCTTGCGATGGACCGGCGCCATCGCGTCCAGCGTGCGCATGTTGTGGAGCCGGTCGGCGAGCTTGATCAGGATGACGCGGATATCCTGCGCCATCGCGAGCAGCATCTTGCGGAAGCTCTCGGCCTGCGCGTCCTCGCGCGAGTCGAACTCGATCTGGTCGAGCTTCGAGACGCCGTCGACCATGTCGGCGACGGGCTTGCCGAACGACGACTCGATCTCCGCCTTGGTGATGGCGGTGTCCTCCATCACGTCGTGGAGGAGCGCGGCGGCGAGTCCCTGCGCGTCCAGGCGCCACTGCGACAGGATGCTGGCGACCGCCAGCGGATGCGTGATGTAGGGCTCGCCGGACTTGCGGAACTGGCCGCGATGAGCCGAATCCGAGAACTGCCACGCGCGCTCGACGAGCGCGATGTCAGGCGGCGGCAGGTAATTGCCGAGGTGTCGGGTGAACTCCGCAATTTCCGACATGCGGGGACATCTGGACCATGAGGGCCGTCAGATGTGGGGCTCGATCATGACTGCACTTTGAGCAGCATCTCGATGCCGACCTTGCCGGCGGCGATTTCGCGCAACGCAATGACGGTCGGCTTGTCGCGGTCGGCGTCGAGCAGCGGCGAGGAGCCCGCCGAAATCTGGCGCGCTCGGTTGGTCGCCGCGAGCGTCAGCTCGAAGCGATTCGGGATCTTGTCGAGACAGTCTTCGATCGTGATGCGTGCCATTTTCGAAACCTCTTCAATGTTCGAGCAACCGGGCGAGCAATTGCGCGTGGCGGACCACTTGCCTTGCCGCGGTCAGGCGGGCCGCACGGACGATCGCGGACAGATCGTCGACGGCCCTCGCAAACTCCTGATTCATAATAACATAATCGAAGTCACCGCAGTGGCGCATCTCTTCGCGCGCCGCATCCAGGCGACGGACGATCACCTCGGCGCTGTCCTGGCCCCGCTTTTCCAGGCGCTCGCGCAGCGATGCGAGCGACGGGGGGAGGATGAAGACGAGCACCGCATCGGGCACGAGCTTGCGGACTTGTGCGGCCCCCTGCCAGTCGATCTCCAGCAGCACGTCGCGGCCCTGCGCGACCTGTTCGCGGAGCCACGTCGCCGACGTCGCGTACCAATGGCCGTGCACGTACGCGTGTTCCAGGAACTCGCCGGCGGCCTTGAGCGCCATGAACCGGGGCCCGTCGACGAAGTGATAGTGGACGCCGTCCTCTTCACCGGGGCGCGGTGCGCGCGTCGTATAGGACACCGACAGCCGTATCCCCGGCTCCCGTTCGAGCAATGCGGCGACGAGGCTCGTCTTGCCGCCGCCGGACGGGGCGGCGAGCACGAACAGGCAACCGGAGGCCGGCGGGGCTTTAGTTGCGCCACCCGCCTCGGCGGCCTTCCGCGATCCGTCGGCGCCTTGCGTCATGAGTCTCCGTCGGCCGCAACGCTGCCTCGCCCCGGTCGCACCCCGCTCTGCGTGGGCCCTGCTCCCAGGCTCGCGTCGCGGCCTCCGTACCGCTCGTGACCCTCGTGGCGCAGAGTTGTCGGCCGCAGCGTCGACTCGCCCCGGTCGCACCCCACGCGCCGGGCGCGCGGGGGCCCTGCTCCCAGGCTCGCGTCGCTACTCAAGATTCTGCACTTGCTCGCGCATCTGCTCGATCAGCACCTTCAATTCGAGCGATGCGTGCGAGAGCTCCGCGTCCACCGATTTCGACCCCAGCGTGTTCGCTTCCCGATGCAGCTCCTGCATCAGGAAATCGAGTCGTTTGCCGGCGCTGCCACCGGCGGCCAGCACCCGGCGCACTTCGGCAACATGGGTCGCGAGTCGCTCCACTTCCTCGGCGACGTCGATCTTGGTGGCGAAGAGGGCGAGCTCCTGCTTCAGCCGATCCTGATCCGGGTCGAGCCCGGCCTCCCGCAGCCGCGCCCCCAGCTTGTCGACATACGCGGAGTGCAATGCGGGAATTCGCGGCGTTACGCGCGCGACCTGGGCTTCGATCGCCGCGCAGCGCTCCGCCAGCGCTTGCGCCAGCTTCGCGCCCTCGCGGGCACGCGAGGCCGCAAGGTCGGAGAGCGCCTTGCCGACGAGCTCCTGGACTCGCGCGGCAAGTTCTTCGGGCGGCACCGTGGGCTCCGCCAGCACGCCCGGCCAGCGCAGGATTTCGGCAACCGAAAGCGGCGCCGCCCCCGACGCATGCCGTTCCACGTCCGCTGCTGCCTTTGCGAGCTGTTCGACGCGCGCCGGATCGACCGCGAGCGTCGCCGCGCCCGGCGCCGCGCGATTGAGCGAAATGCGACATTCGACCTTGCCACGCCGCAATTCGGCGCCGATCCGCTCGCGCAGCGAGGATTCGAGCCCGCGCAGCTCGTCGGGGAGCCGTACCTGAAGGTCCAGATAGCGGTGATTGACCGAACGCAGCTCGACCGAGAGCGAGACCCCCGGCAGATCGGCGGCAACTGCCGCGAAGCCGGTCATGCTGAGAATCATCGGGTATTTTTGTGAGCTTTATGCAGGTTTTCCGGCTTTACTTTGGCCCCCGGGTTGCCGAGAATGTATGCGTTATCCCCCGGTGGCGCAAGCCGTCCCGGCGCTGCTGGCACATGAATTGCGAGCGTTTTCCACGGATAACATCTAACATCCGCGCCCATGCCGGTCACTAATCAAGCCCTGACGGGGGGCTATCAGCTCCTGAACTACCGGATCGACCGGCAGATCAGCCGCGGCGGTTTTTCGATCGTCTACCGCGCCTTCGACGAGACCGGCGCGCCGGTCGCAATCAAGGAATACCTGCCCTCGTCGCTGGTGCTGCGCACCGAGGGCGACATCGTGCGCGCCTCGTCGGCCGAGAATCTCACGTCGTTCCGGTACGGGATGAAGTGCTTTTTCGAGGAGGGCCGCGCGCTCGCCAAGATCAACCACCCGAACGTCGTGCGCGTGCTCAATTTCTTCCGCGCCAACGAGACGGTCTACATGGTGATGCGCTACGAGCGCGGCCGCACGCTGCAGCAGCAGATCCAGATGCGGCAGGACCAGATGTCCGAGCGCCTCGTGCGCCACGTGTTCATGCATCTGCTGAACGGCCTGCGCGAGGTGCATACGCACAAGCTGCTGCATCTCGACATCAAGCCGGCCAACATCTATCTGCGCACCGACGGCAGTCCCGTGCTGCTCGACTTTGGCGCCGCGCGGCAGACGCTCACCACCAACCGGCCGAAGCTCGCCCCGATGTACACGCCCGGCTTCGCCGCGCCGGAGCAGTATCGCGAGCCCGATCGTCTCGGTCCCTGGACCGACGTCTATGGCGTTGGCGCGAGCATGTTTGCCTGCCTTGCCGCGTTTGCGCCGCAGGCCGCCGACGCGCGGGTGCAGGAAGACCACCTCGTCTCGGCGAAGAAGATCTGGTCGGGTCAATATTCGGACAACGTGCTCGAGGTGATCGACTGGTGTCTGCGCCTCGATCCGCTCGAACGCCCGCAGTCGGTGTTCGCGCTGCAAAAGGCGATCCGCGACATTCCGCCGAAGAAGCGCAAGCTCACGTTCTTCGGCAACCTGAAGCGCAAGTTGTTCAGCGAGATCGGCGCCTGACGCGCGCCACGCACTCCCGACATTTCCTTTTCGATGCGCTTCACGATCTTCCAGGAGTCCCGGAAGGGTTCACGCAAGGTCAATCAGGACCGGATCGCGTACACGTACAGCCGCGACACGCTGCTGCTCGTCGTCGCCGACGGCATGGGTGGGCACGCGGGCGGCGAGATCGCCGCGCAGATTGCCGTGCGGTTGTTCATCGAGCGCTTCCAGCAGGAGGCAAAGCCGATCCTCAAGAATCCGCTCAAGTTCCTGCAGGACTCGATGCTGCGCGCTCACGCCGCACTCGGCTCGTATGCGAACCAGTTCTCGATGCTGGAGACGCCGCGCACCACGTGCGTCGCGTGCATCGTCCAGGCGAACCACGCGTACTGGGCGCACGTCGGCGACTCGAGGCTTTATCTCTATCGGCAGGGTGGCATGATCGGGCAGACGAAGGACCATTCGAAGGTCCAGTACCTGGTCGATCAGGGGATCATCGGCGCCGAGGACGTCGCCGAGCATCCGGACCGGAACAAGATCTTCAGCTGCCTCGGCGGGCTCGTCGACCCGGTGATCGATCTCGGCAAGCGCACGCCGCTGCGCAACGGCGACGTCATCGTCATGTGCACCGACGGCGTCTGGGGCGTCATGACCCGCGAGGAGATCGCGACGTGGCTCACGTCGACGCCAATCCTCAAGACCGCGCCGCAGATGATGCGCGAGGCGGAAAAGCGCGGCGGCCCGGACGGCGACAACCTGTCGACGATCGTGGTGCGCTGGGGACCCGAGACGCTGACCGACGAGCCGTCGACGACGATCACCGAAACGCTGGGCCTCGGCGAATTCCAGACGCAGATCGACCGCACGCTGACGCTCACGGACCGCAAGGGTGCGCAGCGCGACCTTTCCGACGACGAGATCGAGCGCGCGATCGCCGAGATCCAGGCGACGATCCAGCGTTACCGCAAATGAGCAGCTGTCAGCTCTCAGCCATCAGCTCTCAGCAAGGGCAAACCAGCTGCCCGCTGTCAGCTGTCGGCTCTCGGCAAGAGCACAGACGAAGGTGCGCGCGCGAGGGCCTTATGAATTTGCTGACAGCTGATAGCTGATAGCTGATAGCTGACAGCGGATAGCTGAAATGCGCCAGATCATCCTCGACACCGAAACGACCGGCCTCGATCCGCTGCAGGGCCATCGGATCATCGAGCTGGCCGGCCTCGAGGTCGTCAACCGCCGGCCGACGGGCCGCACGGTCCAGTTTTTCGTCGACCCGGAACGCGAGATCGACTTCGGCGCGACGGAAGTGCACGGCAAGACGTGGGACGACCTCCGAGGCAAGCCGAAATTCCGCGACATCGCCGGCGACTTCCTCGATTTCGCTCGTGGCGCGGAGTGGATCATCCACAACGCGCCGTTCGACGTCGCCTTCCTCGATTTCGAGCTCGCGCTCGCCGGACACCCGGCGTGCGCCAGCATGTACGGGAAGCTGACCGACACGCTCGGTCTCGCGCGCGAAATGTTTCCCGGCAAGCGCAACAGCCTCGACGCGCTGTGCGACCGGTTCGGAATCGACAACGCGCATCGCACGCTCCACGGCGCGCTGCTCGACGCGCAGCTGTTGGCCGAGGTCTGGCTCGCGATGACGCGCGGACAGGAAACGCTGACGATCGATCTGGGGGCGGCGCCGCAACGGCAGGACGGCGAGTCTTTCGCCGGAACCGGCTCGGGCAGTCTGCCCTCGATTGGGCCGATCAAAGTACTTGAACCGAGCGCAGACGAGCTTGCTGCACATCGCGAATATCTCGCCGCGCTCGACCGCGAATCGAAAGGCCAATGCATCTGGCTTGCGCTCGAGTCGGCGCTGGCCGCTTAGTGGGGCGCGCTGCCGACGCAGGAGCCGACACAGTATCCGGACTGCGTCAGTCGCGGGCTCCCGGCCAGCCCTGTAGAATGTCCGGCCGGCTTCCGTAACACTGTTGTCACGTCCCGCCGCCATTCTCATGGACACCCCATCCGCCAGACCACCCGCGGCCGTGACTTCATCCGCACCCGGCACGCCGCCGGTCGCCGCCACGTCGACGGCAACGGCGGTGGCACCGCCCGCGGCTGTGTCTACCGCCATGCGCGCACCGCCGCCGGGCCTGGAAACTGTGCCGATCAACCGCGAGCTGTCGCTGCTCGCGTTCAATCGCCGCGTCCTTGCACTCGCCCAGGACCCGGACGTTCCGCTGCTCGAGCGACTGCGTTTTCTCTGCATCCTGGGAAGCAATCTCGACGAGTTCTTCGAGATACGCGTGGCTGGGGTGAAGGAGCAGTTGCGCGCCAAGGTCCCGCCGCTGGGGATGACATTGCAGGATGCGCGGACGTTGTTCGGGCGCATCGGCGACGAGGCACGCTCGCTGATCGTCGACCAATACCGTGCGCTCAACAACGAGGTGCTGCCGGCGCTGGAAAAGGCCGGCGTGCGCCTCGTGCGCCGCACCGAATTCACCGCGGCGGAAAAGGCCTGGGCCATGAATTACTTCCAGCAGGAGGTACGCCCGCTCTTGACGCCGATCGGGCTCGATCCCGCGCATCCGTTTCCGCAGGTCGTCAACAAGAGCCTGAACTTCGTGATCGAGCTGTCAGGTACGGACGCGTTCGGACGCGATACCGCAATCGCGATCGTCAAGGCCCCCCGCGTCCTGCCGCGCATCATCCGGCTGCCGCGCGAAGTGTCGGGCCAGGACAACGCGTTCGTGATGCTGTCCTCGGTCATCCACGCCCATCTTGCCGATCTCTTCCCGGGCCGCGACGTCGTCAACTACGCGCAGTTCCGTGTGACGCGCGACGCCGATCTCTGGATCGACGAGGAGGAAGTGAAGAACCTGCGTCAGGCGCTGCAGGGCGAGCTGCCGCACCGGCAATTCGGCTCGGCGGTGCGCCTCGAGGTCGCCGAGAACTGTCCGGCGCCGATCGCGCAGTTCCTGCTCCAGCAGTTCGAGCTGACCGATGCCGATCTGTACCGCTGCGACGGGCCGGTCAACATCGCCCGCCTCGCATCGTTGATCGACCAGGTCGATGTCGACGCCCTCACGTATCCGCCATTCGTTCCCGGACTCCCCGACCGGTTACGTGATCAACCGGACATCCTCGCCGCGATCCGGGCGCACGACATCCTGCTCCACCATCCCTACCAGTCGTTCGAGCCCGTCGTCGAGTTCATTCGCTGCGCCGCCGACGATCCCGACGTCGTGGCCATCAAGCAGACCGTCTATCGCACCGGCGTCAACTCGGTGCTGATGGAAGCGCTGATCGAGGCGGCGCGACGCGGCAAGGAAGTGACGGTGGTGGTCGAGCTGATGGCGCGCTTCGACGAGGAAGCGAACATCAACTGGGCGGAGCGGCTCGAGCAGGCGGGCGCACAGGTCGTCTACGGCGTGTTCGGCCTGAAGACCCACGCGAAGCTCGCGCTCCTGATCCGGCGCGAGCGCGACGCCGGCGGCGTCATGCGGTTGCGACCCTACGCGCATCTGGGTACCGGCAACTACCATCCGCGCACGACGCGGCTGTACACGGACTTCGGGCTGCTCACCGCCGATCCGACGCTCTGCGCCGACGTCAACGAAGTGTTCATGCACATCACGAGTCTCGCCAGAGCGGGCCGGATGAAGCAGCTGCTGCTCGCGCCGTTCACGATGCACCGGCGGGTCGTCGACATGATCAAGCGCGAGACCAAGCACGCGCGCGACGGCAAGCCCGCACGCATCGTTGCCAAGATGAACGCGCTCCTCGAGGAGGGCGTCGTCCGCGCGCTCTATGCCGCGGCGCAGGCCGGTGTCGCCATCGACCTCATCGTTCGCGGCGCGTGCGCGCTGCGTCCCGGTGTGCCGGGGCTGTCCGAGAACATTCGCGTGCGCTCGATCCTGGGCCGCTTCCTCGAGCATCACCGCGTCTGGTATTTCGAAAACGCCGGCGACCCCGATGTCTGGCTGTCGTCGGCCGACTGGATGGGCCGCAACCTGTTCCGCCGGATCGAGGTCGCGTTCCCGGTCCGCGATCCCGAGCTCAGGCGCCGCGTCGTCGACGAAGGACTGCTCGCGTATCTCGCCGACAGCCGCGATTCCTGGACGCTCACCTCCGACGGTGCCTGGGAAAAGGCGAAGCCGCGCGGGCGCGCGCAGCCGCGTTCCGCACAATCCGAACTGCTCGCGCGGATGCGCGGAACCGAGGAGGCCGACTGACCGTGGATCTCGTGCTCTGGCGACATGCGGAAGCCGAACCCGGCGAGCCCGATCTCGGCCGCCGGCTCACCGCGAAAGGCGTCAAGCAGGCCGAGCGCGTGGGCGCGTGGCTCGATCGCCACCTGCCCGACACGGCACGCATTCTCGTCTCGCCCGCCGACCGCGCGCAGCAGACAGCGCTTGCACTGAAGCGCAAGTTCAGGACGTTGGACGAGATCGGGCCCGGTGCGTCGGTCTCCGCCGTGCTCGCCTCGGCCAACTGGCCCGACGCGCGTGAGGCGGCGCTGATCGTCGGTCATCAGCCGACGCTGGGCGCGGTCGCATCGTTCCTGCTCTCGGGCGAGGAGGCGTTCTGGTCGGTCAAGAAGGGCGCCGTCTGGTGGCTCACGAACCGCGACCGCGGCGGGTCGTCGGCAGTCGTCCTGCGCGTGGTGATCGGCCCCGATTTCGTCTGACTCTACCCGTTTGACTGCGTCGCTTCGATGCGCGGCATCAGTCGCGCCGCCGGCGGAGCACGATCCAGAGCGCCGGCACCGTGAACGCCGCGACGATGCCGACGATGGTCCAGAATCCGCGCTCGTCCTGATTCAGCGGAATTCCGCCGACGTTCATCCCGAAGAGTCCGGCGATGATATTGATCGGCAGCGCGAGCACGGTAAAGATCGTGAGCAGGAACAGGCTGCGGTTGTTCTGCTCGTTCACCTGCGCCGCGATCTCTTCCTGGACGAGCTTGATGCGCTCGGAGAGCGCGCTCATGTCGCTCAGCACGACGGAAAATTCCTCGGTGGACTGGCGTAGCGCAGCGATATCGGGATCGGCGATCCATGCCGGCGGGCGATTCAGGAAACGGAACAGCGACGCAGGCTCGGGCGCGAGCAGGCGCTGCAGCCGCACCATCACACGCCGCAACGCGCCGAGATCGAGGCGCCCGGTTTCGAGACGGCCCGCGAGCAGGCTGTCTTCGATCCCGTCGACCTTCGACGTGGCATTGCGCACGATCTGCATGAGGACGTCGCACTGGTCCTGCAGCAGGTGCACGAGCAGATCCATCGACGAGCGGAACGGCGCCCCGCTCCTGACCGCCGCGCGCAGCCGGTCGATCGAGCGGAGCGGCTTTCTGCGTGCGGTGACGACCCGGCCCCGATCGACGCAGATCCACAGCGTCGCAATGTCCGCGGCGCCGAAACAGCGATCCATCGACGTACTCGATCCGCGTCGACTGCGAGCCTTCGCGCAAGGCCTCGTGAAAGGCGTCGGGCAGCGCAAGGTGCTCGTGCATCCACTTTTCGGTGGCGCCGGTCGCGAGGTTGAAATGAAGCCAGGCGAAGTCGCAGCCTTGCGGTTCGGGCGCGCGGGCCAACCACTCCAGCGCTTCCGGCAATCCGATCGTGCGCCCCGCATTGTCCGGCGCGAACACGAAGCCGCAGATGAAGCCGACCCGGTCGGCCCCGTACGACGCGATAGGCGGGTTCATCGCGTCGTTGCTCCGCCGGCGCTGCCGTGGACGATCGTCGCGCCGGTCTCGTTATGCGCGCGGGGTAACCGGCGAATGCACCGATGCGGTGCCGTGAACATGTGATACAGGATGAGACGCATGATGCAAGTGATTGATGGAAATGGCGTTGTCACAGACAGAGAAAATTGCCCGTCAAATGTTGCCGAAAGATGACAATTTCTGCTGTCTAATTGCATTAGGATGATTGGCGGGGGAAGTGCGTGACTGACCGTCGATATCATTGAACGGAGAGCGTAGGTGGGCCCACTTTACAGCGATAGCGACCAGGAAGAAGTCAGTCGCAATGCAATCGAAACGCTGGCCAGGGAAACGTCCAGGCCGGTCGATGAGGTGAAAGAGATCTACGAAGGCGAGTTTGCGCGGCTTTCCGCGGAGGCTCGAATCACCGATTACCTGATTCTGTTCGCGAGCCGCCGCACCCGCGACGCGCTCGCGCACCGTCACCGCTGATCGGACCGCGTCCGGCTGCCGTTACGCGGTGCGCAACTCGCCGCGGCCTGCGTTTGCCGGCGAAAGGCTCGTCACGAACTGCTGTGTCGCGGCCGCCCACGAGTACTGCAGCGCGTAGCGGCGCACCGCTTCGCGATCGAGATCGAGCGCGGCGAGCGCCGCGTGGCGCAGGTCCTCCGAAAGGACCCCCACTGCGGGATCGCGAACGACGTCGATCGGCCCGGTGACCGGGAACGCAGCGACCGGCGTGCCGCACGCCATCGCTTCGATCAGCACCAGTCCGAACGTGTCGGTGCGGCTCGGAAACACCAGCACGTCGGCCTGCTGGTAATGATGCGCGAGCTCCCTGCCGTGCTTGGTCCCGTGGAACACGGCGTTGGGGAACCTCGCCTCGAGGCCCGCGCGCGCCGGGCCGTCGCCGACGATCCATTTCGTCCCGGGGAGATCGAGCCGCAGAAACGCCTCGATGTTCTTCTCGACCGCGACGCGTCCGGCGTAGAGGAAGATCGGTCGCCGGCTCGCGAGGGGGTTGCGCGGAGCGGGCGCAAACTGCTCGGTGTCCACGCCGCGCGACCAGTAGGACAGGTTCGCGAAGTTGCGTCGGGAAAGGCGGCGATGAATTTCCGGCGTGGGAACCATCACGGCGCTGGACGGGCCGTGAAACCACCGCAGCCAGCGGTAGGTGACGCCGACGGGAAGTCGGCAGCGCGCATGCACGTATTCGGGAAATTGTGTATGGAAAGCTGTGGTGAACGGCAAGCCGGCCGTCAGGCAATGCCGCCGCACGGCAAGACCGAGCGATGCCTCGGTCGCGATGTGCACGGCGTCGGGCTCGAACTCATCGACAATGCGGCCGGCGCGGGGCCCCGGCGCAACGGCCAGACGAATCTCCGGATAGCTCGGACACGGCACCGTTCGAAAACCCTCGTGCGTGACGAGCCGTACCTGATGGCCGAGCTTCTCGAGCTCGCGTGCGGTATTCCGGATCGTCGTGACCACGCCGTTGACCTGTGGCGCCCATGCGTCGGTCGCGATGAGGATGCGCATCGCCGCGAGCCTCAGATCCGAACGCCCGATGCGGGCGCGAATTCGGCTCGCGGCTCGATCGCGGCTTCGTCGTCGGCCTCGGCCATCGCGCCCGCCATGTCGTGCCAGCGAAGAATGCGCAACACGCCCTCCCGGGTTTCGACGAGGGCAGTCAGGCTCTCGACCCAATCGCCGTCGTTGCAGTACTGGATCCCGTCGATGTCGCGGATCTCGGCCTTGTGGATGTGGCCGCAGATGACTCCGTCAAGCCCGCGCCGCCGGGCTTCACGCGCCAGCGCCTGCTCGAACGCCGCGATGTAGCTGACCGCGTTCTTCACCTTGTGCTTCAGGAACTGCGAAAGCGACCAGTAGGGAAGGCCGAAGTGCCCGCGGAGCGCATTGAAATGACGATTGAGTCGCAGGGTCAGCGTGTAGAGCACGTCGCCGGCCAGCGCGAGCCACGGTGCGCACTGGATCACGCCATCGAAGAGATCGCCGTGCGTGATGAGGAAGCGCTTGCCCTGCGCCGTGGTGTGGACCGCCTCGTCCCGAATCGCGATGCCGCCGAAGGCAACCCCGACGTAATGCCGCGCCGCCTCGTCGTGATTGCCGGGGATGTAGACGACCTCCGTGCCCTTGCGCGCCTTGCGCAGCACTTTCTGCACGACGTCGTTGTGCGATTGGTGCCAGTACCAGCGTCGCTTGAGCTGCCAGCCGTCGATGATGTCGCCGATCAGATAGAGATAGTCCGAATCGGTGCGGCGCAGGAACTCGAGCAGCGCCCGCGCCTGGCACCCGGGCGTCCCGAGGTGGGTATCGGAGATGAACACGGCACGGAATCGGAATCGATCGTCCCGCGGGCGCGAGGGATGAGGCGTGCCGGCGGCAATGGCGGCCGAGGTCGACACCGCAGCCAGGTTGTCGCGCGGCGGGGCCATCGCGTCGTCGTCGGCTCGCCGAAGATCAGGCGGTTCGATTGCGCGTGATCGGAACATGCCGCGCTTCGGATCGCGTACATGCCGCCGCGCCAGCGTCTTCATGTCGTACGTCAGGTAACAACCGCATCTCCTTGTGCCGGAACACGATATTGCCGGCGCGCTGCTCAAATTACGTGCCGGATGCGACGTCAATGTGACGCACGCATTGCAAGACGATGACATCCGGGATGCGTAACGCGCCGTCGAGACGCTGTCTTGAGGCCGCAACACGGTGCGCCGATCATCGGCGAAGTTCTCTCCTGTTGCGGCACCCATTCGGGCCGCCTTGTCGTTGGCGGCCATTTTCTTAAATACAGCAGCGAGCGATAGCGTGACGGACCGAATGCGGCAGGTGATGATCGTCATTGGATCGGGCGAGATCGGCTCCGCGATCGCCGTCATCCTGCAGCGGGCGGGTTATGCCGTCGTCCTCTGCGACGACGTGGATCCGGCGTGGGCCCGCCGCGGAATGTCGTTCACCAATGCCTGGTACGTCGGCAACGCCGAGCTCGACGGTGACGCGGCAGTGTTTTGCGCGAGCGTGAAGAGCATCCCGGCCGTGCTGAAGCGCGAGCGGTTGATCGCGGCGACGACGTGGTCGTGGATGGGCATTGCCGAGGCGCTCGATCCGATTGCCGTCGTCGATTCCAGGACCCGTCGGCGCGATGGCGGCGACGGACCGAAAACGCGGGCACGCGCCGGAGTGCTGACGATTGGAATCGGCGCCGGCTTCGTAGCCGGCTGCGACGTCGATCTCGCCATCGAACCGGCGCCAGGAGGGCGCGTCGGGATGATCGCCGAACGCGGGACCGCGGTGGAATCGGGCGACACGGCGGCCATCGCCAGCGCAATCGGCGAGCGCATCGTCCACGCGCCGAGGGCGGGCCGCTTCGCGACCAGTCGGCGGATCGGCGACCGTGTCATTGAAGGCGAGATCGTCGGTGTCCTCGGCACGACGTCGATCGCGGCACCGATCGGCGGTGTGCTGCGCGGACTCTCGGCGCGGGGCGCCCGCGTCGCGGTGGGCGACCCGATCGTCGAAGTGGATCCGCGCGGCGATCCCGTGCTCTGTTTCGGGCTCGAGGAGCGCGCACTCGCTACCGCGCGTGGCGTCGAAGCGGCGCTTGCGTCGGTTGTCGCGAGCCGTTCTTTGTCGGGGGCGCCGCGCGAGGCCGCGGCAGCCGCGGAACGTGACGGGCTGCGCGATACGTCGGTCGCGGGCTAGCGTGTCGCCGCGCGCCAGCGGCGCACTTCGGCGAGCCAGACCTCGGGCTTCTCCACGACGACGCGCACGGGTCCGGCGTAGATCTCCCCGGTGTCGCCCACCACGCTGATCATGTCGCCCTCGGCGAACGCGCGCGCGCCGAACGAGCATTGGCGTGCCGCCCGATTCACCGCCAGCGAATCGCAGTGCACGACGCAGACCTTGCCCAGTTGCCGCGCGACAACCGCCGCATGCGACGTTCGTCCGCCCGTGCGGGTCACGATCGCCGCGGCGAGCGCGATGCCGGCGATGTCGTGGGTCGCAATATCGTCGCGCACGAGAATCGGCGCATGGCCGCTCTCGCGCAGGCGTTCCGCGGCTTCGATGTCGAACGCGATCGCACCGGTCGCGACGCCAATGCTCGCCGCGACCCCCTTGGCGACGACCGCCGCACTGTCCGTGGCCTCGAGCCGGGTGACCTCGATCGCATCGAGATCCACGCTCGCAAGACGGGCGAGCGCCTCCTCCGCGGAGATGATCCCTTGCGCGACCTGCTCGACGGCGATCCGCAAGGCGGCGAGCGGCGTTCGCTGTGCGGTACGCGTCTGCAACAGGTGGAGCTTGCCATCCTGGACCGTGAACTCGAACTCCTGCGCGTCGCGAAATTCACGTTCGAGCGCTGCCGCGACGCGCGCAATTTCACGATCGACGTCGGGCAGCACCACCGGAAGCAGCGCAACGCTGTCGACGCTGCCCCGGCCGGAGACGACATCCTCGCCCTGCGCGTTGAACAGAAAATCCGTATAGAGACGTGCTTCGCCGGTGGCCGGATCGCGAGTGAAGGAGACTCCCGCGCCCGAGGTCCCGCCGGCATTGCCGTAGACCATCCGCTGCACGGTGACGGCGGTACCGAGATCGTCGTCGATGCCGTTGAGTCGGCGATATTCGCGCGCCCGATCGCCATACCAGCTCGAAAAGACGGCGCCAACGGCCGCTTCGAGCTGTTCCGCCGGCGCCTGCGGAAACGGCTTGCGCGTCAGCGTCTCGAACGTCGCGAGGAACTCGCGGGTGAGGCGCTCGAGGCTCGCAAAATCGAGCGTGCGCGGATCCGTGAGCTTCTGCCGGTCGAGCTCGCCCAGCACGAGATCGCCGAACGGCGCCGGCGCGCAGCCGTGCACCGTTTGCGCAAAGGACTGCACGAGGCGCCGGAACGAATCCCAGGCGAGGCGGGGGTTGCCGGTGTAGCGCAGCAGCCCGCGCACGCTCGTTTCGTTGAGCCCGACGTTGAGGATGGTCTCCATCATTCCCGGCATCGATACCGCGGCGCCGGACCGCACCGACACGAGCAGCGGGCGCCGTGCGCTGCCGAACGCGAGCCCGGTGGCGCGCTCGAGCTCGCGCACCTTCGCGGCGATCGCTTCGCGCAGCCCCCGCGGCAGCTTGCCTTCGGCGAAATAGGCGCGGCAGGCGTCGGTGCCGATGATGAACGCCTGCGGCACCGGCAGGCCGAGGCCCGCCATTCGCAACAGGTTCGCGCCTTTGAAGCCCAGGTGCACGGCGTCGGGCGGCGAGGAGGCGCCCGCACCGTAGCCGATCGTCGCGAACTCGTCACCGGTTGTGCCCATGTTCGTGTCGTCGCGCATGCGACCGTTCATCCGGACATCACTTCGCCCAGAACCTGGTCGCGAAGCTTGAGACCGCAGTGCATGAGGCCGTCGGCGGCCTGCTCGAGGTTCTTCGCCGCTTCGGCCAGAACATAGAGCGTGCGGAAGTCCGCGGCATTCGCGGCGACCGACGCCTCGACGTTGCGCTCGGCTTCGTCCGTCCGCTGCTCGAGCGCAACGATGCGGTAAATCGCCTCGAGGAAGTCCTGCATGTCCTCGCGCGCGCCGCCCCGCCGCACGTGACGCGCGATTTCCACGGCCTTGACGTATTCCTGGGACCCCTGCACCAGCAACTCGCCCAGGCGTTCGAGCGGCTGCGTAAGCTGCCGGTCGCGTGGAACCTCCGGCAGGACGGCCAAATGGAAAGCGGCCTCCTCGAGGTCATCGGCGGCGTCGTCGGCGGCTTCGACCAGCGTGCGAAAGAAGGCACCGGTGACGGCGTGACGCGCCGAGTCGCGCGTCCGATTGACGAGCTCGTCCGCCCGCTTCTCCCACTCCTTCGAGCGCTTCGCGCCGCGCTCGCGCTGTTCGCGGTCGTCCGGCAGGCGACAGGCGAGCAGCGTGTCGCGGACGCCGCCGGCAATCTCGACGACATATGCGGCGTGCAGTGCCACGATGTCGAACAGCTCCTGCCGCCCCGTGCGGAAATGTGCGAACAACTCGACGCGCACCGCGTCCTGCACGTGGAACTCGGGCTCCCCTTTGCGCAGGAGCTCCGAGCACGTACGGAGCACGAACCGCAGATAGTCGCGGGTCTCGCGCAGGCCGAGCAATTCGTGCATCGGCTCGCCGATCCGGTACTGGTCCTTGGCGGCGAACTCGAGCGCGTCGAAGACGAGTTGCTCGCCGCCGGCCTTGAGGAACGCCATGTGCCCGATGTCGGCGTCGGCAGCCCATTTGAGGAGCTTGATCGCCTCGTCGTTGAGCACGAAATTGCGCAGCCGCTTGCGCGCCTTGTTCCAGTCGATCAGAAACACGAGGCGCGAGCCCAGGAACTCGAGGAACGAGCGGAGGTCGGCACCGGACTCCGCCGCGTAGCGTCCGAGCCCGAGATGGTAGACGCCGTCCTCGATTTCGGTGTCCTTGCGCGAACGCGTGTCCTCCCACTGGATCCCGCGGCCGTCGAACAGGCTCTGGAAGAACAGGAGGCGCTGCAGGTGAACGTCGGTATACGTGACGGTGACCGCGACGCCGCCCACGTGCACGACGAGCACATGCGCGTCCGTCGTTCCGATGTCGTTTTGAATCACCAGACGGTCGCCGCTGCGGGTCGCGGTCGTCGCGAGCCCCGGATGGTCGAACCGGAGCGGCGCCGTGCGCTGCACGCCGCGCATGAAGGCCTTCACGTGCGCGCGATCGGCCGGCGCGAGCCCGTAGGCGGTGGCGCCGTCGATCGTTTCGGTCGCAAGGGTCACCTGCAACCGGTTGAGCGCCTTGTGCACGTCCATCACGAGCAAATGCACGCTGTCGGCATCGTCGCGGTCGCCGGACGTCATCCGGTCGATCGCATCGCCGGCGATGACGTTGCCCTGGAAGTGCGCCAGCGGCGCCGCCAGCGCGGCGAATCGGCCTCGCAGCGCTTCACCGCCCTCGGCGTCGCGGAATGGAGCGAGCATCGCGTTCACGTCGTCGAGCAGCGCATGCACGATGCGGTCGGCGCCGGGAATTGCATAGGTGCCGTCGTCCCGGCGCTCCGTGGCGGCGATCACCTCGTCGCAAGCCGCGTCCGCGACCCCGCTCGCGACGCGTTCCGCCATTAGATCGGGCGCTGGCCGCGACGGGGCGTCCGCGCGCAGGCGCGCCGTCTGCAGCAGCGCGAAGAAATATTTCGCGCGGTCGTTGGCGGCGAGCGCCGCGTTGGCGAGCGCCGGAAGCAGCAGCGCGCGCTCGCCCAGCGCGTCGACGATGTGGGCTTTTTCGGTCATGGCAGTGGCCGATCGCGCGCGAGCCGCCCGCGGCCTTCGGCCAAGTTTAACCGATCGATATTGATGGGCCGATGTTCCCGTTTTGTGACAACGCCGGCGGAAGTCGCTCGTCACGGGCCGGTAACGGCCCATCCGATCGTGCGTCCGTAACCGGATTGTCATATGCGGGCCGCATGCTGATTGTCGATCGGGCATGGCGGGCGTCGGGGGGAGAGATCGATGACGGTACGATGCAGCGGCGACTGTCAGTTGATCGAAGCCACGTGGGAAAAGCAGGACTTCGAGGCCGAGATAACCCGCCGGCGATTTTCGCACGACGATTTCACGATCAGCGTGCAGCGCGTTGCGACGCGTGGTCCGTACGGGCTGCGATACATCGTGACAGTCAAAAACATCGTCACTCACTGCGATATCGCGTACCGCGGCGGGAATCGCGAAGCGTGGGTGCGCCGCTTTGCCGTCGATCTCGCCAAAGGCGCTTTCGGCCAATCCTCCGGCACCCCGGCGAGGACGTGACGGCCGTACGAGCCGGGTCTTCCTGCTTTCGGCACCGGCATTCGCCCGCCGCCCGCGATCCTATCCGCCGGTCGGCCCCACGTATAATCCCCGCCGCCGGCCGACGACGTCGTTGCGACGCCCTGTGAAGCGCCGGCTGCCCTCCATAGCCCGTCGCCTTCTGCTCCCCTCCGACCATGCTCGTTCCCGATGCTTCCGAGAGCCCGCACAAAGGACGGCGCGGCATCCGGCGCCTGATCAATGCATTCTTCTATTCGCTTTCCGGGCTGGCGCTCGCCTATCGGCACGAAAGCGCGTTCCGCCAGGAGGTCGCGCTCGCCGCGGCCCTGATTCCGCTCGCGTGCATCCTGCAGGTCGACGCGATCGCGCGCGTCCTGCTGATCGGCTCGGTGCTCCTGGTCCTGGTCGTGGAACTGCTCAATTCCAGCATCGAGGCAGCCATCGACCGGATCAGTCTCGATACCCATCGGCTGTCCAAGCGTGCAAAGGACCTGGGCAGCGCGGCGGTGCTGATCGCTCTGGCCGCGCTCGCGGTCACATGGGCACTTCTTGCCGGCCCTGAATTGCTGCGCATCGGCGCCGCGGTGCTGGCGAGGTGACTCCGAAAGGACGCGCGGCGGGACATCGGCAACGATGAACGCGACCTGCGTCTGGCGGGGCGCTCCCAAGTTTTACGCCGCCGGTGTTACGGCGACATAAAGGTTCGATGACAGCCGCGCGTGTGCGGTCACGTCCCTTTGCGCCAGGCAAAGCCCATCTCCGCCCACTCGGTTCGTTCCCGCGCAAGCACGTACGCCGTCAGCGGATGCGATTTGAGCCACCGCGCCGCAACGTCGAAGCGGATCCGTGGGGTCACGCTGAGCAACGCGCGTGGCGGGTCGATCGGCCGCCGCGCGTGGTGCAGCAGCACCGCGAGTCGCAGCGCGAGCAGCTGTGCGCGAAATGCAGCGCTTCCGAGCAGCGGCGCCATTTTTGACAGGCTGCCGCGGCAGCCCAGCACGAGGTTCGCGAGATCCTGCTGCTCGCCGGCGGAAAACCCCGGCATGTCCGCATTGCGCAGGATGTACGCGCCGTGCTTGTGAAATCCGGTGTGCGACACCGAGAACCCCGTTTCGTGGAGTAGTCCCGCCCAGTGGAGGCGCTGCAGTGCCGCGGGGTCCGCGTTGGGTCGAGCCTTCCGAAAAAGCGAGACCGCAAGCAGCGCCACGCGTGTCGCATGCTCGCGGTCGATCCGGTAACGGGCGATGAATTGCTCGATCGTCGCCACGCGGACGTCGCGCCGCACCGTCCGGCCGAGGAGGTCGTAGAGGACCCCCAGCCGCAGCGCGCCACCGACCGGATTGATCCGCGGGACGTCGAGCTCGGCGAGTGCCGCCGTCATGATCGCGAGGCCGGCTGCCAGCACCGGCGCGCGCTCCGGCTTCAATGCCGCAAGCTCGAGACGACTCACGTGACCGGCGCCGACCATCCGTTTGCGCAGGCGCCCGAGGCCTTCGCGCGTGATGCCGGCGGCAGACAGCCCGTTCTGTTCGAGAATTTCGGCCAGCGCCAGCGCGGTGCCCGACGACGCGTAGGCCTCGTGCCATTGGTCGCGGGCGAACGCGCGCGCGATCGCTTCGATTTCGGCGCGCGCCGTCGTGTCGGCCGCCGCGAACGAAGTCGCGGCAAGGCCTCCGTCGGCGAAATAGCGCTGCGTCAGTCCCACGCAACCGATCTTCAGCGATTCCAGCCGCTCCGGCACGAGCCCGCGCCCGATGATGAATTCGGTGGAGCCGCCGCCGATGTCGATCACGAGCCGCGGCTCGCTCGAGGCCGGCAGCACGTGCGCCACTCCGTTGTAGATGAGGCGCGCCTCCTCGTGCCCGGTGATGACATCGATCGGGAAGCCGAGCGCGCGCTCGGCCTGCGGCAGGAACATCCGCGCGTTGGCGGCGACGCGGAACGTGTTCGTCGCGACCGCGCGCACCGCGGATGGGTGGAGGCCCTTGATCCGCTCGCCGAACCGCGCGAGGCATGCGAGCGCCGCGCGTCGCGCCTCCGGCGTCAGACGGCCCTTGGCGTCGACGCCCGCGCCGATACGCAGCGTCTCGCGCCACGTATCGAGACGATAGATCTGGTCGCCCTCGACGCGCCCGAGCTCGAGCCGGAAGCTGTTCGAGCCCATGTCGACGACGGCGAGCGTTTCGGCGGCAGCGGGACGCGGCATGGTGCGGCGGAGCGTAGCAGAAATGGCCGTCGCGTCGTACGGGGCGACGATTTCCGGCGTCGCGCCTTTCCTGCTACGCTCGCGGAGCTTTCCGGCTGCCGTGCAATCCGCCATGCCCATCGACTATCTGCAGAAGATCCTCACCGCCAAGGTCTACGACGTCGCGATCGAATCGCCACTCGACCTCGCGCCGACGCTGTCGCGGCGCCTCGGCAATCGGGTGCTCCTGAAGCGCGAGGATCAGCAGCCGGTGTTCTCGTTCAAGTTGCGCGGCGCGTACAACCGGATGGCGCACCTCTCCGCGGCCGAACGCGCACGCGGCGTGATCGCCGCGTCGGCGGGCAACCACGCCCAGGGCGTCGCTCTCGCCGCACAAAAGCTCTCCTGCAAAGCGACGATCGTGATGCCGGTCACCACGCCCCACATCAAGATCGCGGCGGTCGAAGCCCGCGGCGCGAAGGTGGTTCTGCACGGCGATTCGTACAGCGATGCCTACGCGCGAGCGCTCGAGATGATGAAGGAATCGCGCGCGACGTTCGTGCATCCGTACGACGATCCGGACGTGATCGCCGGACAGGGCACGATCGGCATGGAGATCCTGCGGCAGTGGCAGGGTCCGCTCGACGCGATCTTCGTCGCCGTCGGCGGCGGCGGCCTCATCGCCGGCATCGCGTCGTACGTGAAGCGGGTGCGGCCCGAGGTCAGGGTGATCGGCGTGCAGCCCGTCGACTCGGATGCGATGACCCGCTCGCTTGCTGCGGGCCGCCGCGTGAAGCTCGCGCATGTGGGCCTCTTCGCCGACGGCGTCGCGGTCAAGCAGGTCGGTGCGGAGACCTTCCGCATCGCGCGGGAGCTGGTCGACGAGATGGTGCTGGTCGATACCGACGCGACCTGCGCGGCGCTGAAGGATGTCTTCGAGGACACGCGGTCGATCCTCGAGCCGGCGGGCGCGCTCGCGATCGCGGGCCTCAAGACCTGGGTCGAGCGGCACCGCACCAAGGACCGGACGTTCGTCGCGATCGCCTGCGGCGCGAACATGAACTTCGACCGGCTGCGTTTCGTCGCCGAGCGCGCGGAGTTGGGCGAGAAGCGCGAAGCGATCATCGCCGTGACGGTGCCCGAGCGACCAGGGAGCTTCCGGGCGTTCTGTCGGCTCCTCGGCAAGCGCTCGGTCACCGAATTCAACTACCGCTATGCCGATGCGCGAATCGCCCATCTCTTCGTCGGGATCGAAGTCGCCAATCGGCACGAGAGCGATCATCTGCTCGCCGAGCTGCGGCGCCACCGGATCGAGGCGCTCGACTTGACCGACAATGAAATGGCGAAGCTGCACGTCCGCCATCTGGTCGGCGGCCATGCACCGGCCGCGGAAAACGAGATTCTCTACCGATTCGAATTCCCCGAGCGTCCGGGCGCGCTGATGCAGTTCCTGAACAGCATGAGCCGCGGCTGGAACATCAGCCTCTTCCACTACCGCAACCACGGCGCGGATTACGGCCGCGTGCTCGTCGGCATGCAGGTGCCGCCGTCCGACAAGGGCGAATTTCGCGAGTTTCTGGACCGGCTCGGCTACGACTATGTCGACGAGACGGCGAACCCCGCCTATCGGATGTTCCTCGGTCGCTAGGTCTGTCCGCGGTCATGGTTGCGGGGCTGCCGATCGCGCGCCGCAGGTGCCCTTTTGCGGCGGTCCGGCCCCCCGCTTCCCGCCGAACCCGGCCCCACGTGTCGAAAAGCCTTGGTTATCCCGGAGCTTGCGTGGGTGGCCCGCGGCCGGTTTCCGACGCCGAGGGGCAGGGAATGCCGCGCAGCGGCAGGGCGAACCCCGAAAACTTGGCTCCATGTTGCAAAATGGTCGCAAAGGGGCTGCCGATGCCGATTCCGGCAAGGTTTATGCTCTAGGCAGTTGGCTTGCACCATGGCAAACTTGCCGCGGTAGCGTCGCGTCTGACATTCGGGCGCCCCGAGGATCGGGGCGCACGCGAGGGAGAATACGTTGGCGGAGCAGAATACGCTGTCGGGCGTCAAGGTAATGGTGATTGACGACTCCAACACCATTCGCCGCAGCGCCGAGATTTTCCTGCTGCAGGCCGGCTGCACGGTCATCCTCGCCGAGGATGGCTTCGACGCGCTCGCCAAGATCGCCGATCATCAACCCGACCTGGTTTTCGTCGACATCATGATGCCGCGGCTCGACGGCTACCAGACCTGCGCGCTCATCAAGAAGAATTCCAAGTTCAACGCCACGCCCGTGATCATGCTGTCGTCGAAGGACGGGCTGTTCGATCGCGCGCGCGGGCGGATGGTGGGCTCCGACCAATACCTGACCAAGCCATTCACCAAAGAGAGCCTGCTGAAGGCCGTTGCGACGCACGTGAACCGCGCCGCGGCCGCTTGAACGGCAACCGCGCCGTCCACTCGCTCTCGTGGCGGCGTCGGGGGGCAAAGCAAGAGACAGGGCAGAACCATGGCGATCAAGAAAATTCTCATTGTCGACGACTCGCCGACGGAGCGGCATGTGCTGAACGACATGCTGACGAAGGCCGGGTTCGAGGTCATCGCCAGCGACAACGGCGAGGACGCGATCCAGAAGGCCAAGCAGCTGAAGCCCGACGTGATCCTGATGGACGTCGTCATGCCGGGATTGAACGGCTTCCAGGCCACGCGCGCGATCAGCCGCGATGCCGACACGCGCAGCATCCCGATCATCATCTGCACGTCGAAGACCCAGGAGACCGACAAGATCTGGGGGATGCGCCAGGGGGCGCGCGATTACGTGGTCAAACCCGTGAATCGCGACGAGCTGCTCGCAAAAATCGCGGCACTCAGCTGAAACCCCACGACTAGAAAGCCATGGCCCGCGCCGCCAAACTCGACCTCCGCTCGTTCCAGCAGGAGCTCGCGTCCCGTCTTGCGAACAAGACGGTCGCCCAGGTCGAATCGTCGCGGCTGGGGCTCGCGACCGGCGGCGAGCAATGGCTGATCCGGCTCGCCGACGCGGGCGAAGTGATCACCGTTCCCCCGGTCGCTGCGGTACCGCTCACCCAGCCGTGGTTCCTGGGTGTCGCGAACATCCGTGGCAATCTCTACACGGTGATCGACTTCGGAGGTTTTCTGGGACGCGACGCGGGCGCGGCGACCGGTACGCTCGGCCAAAGCCGCCTCGTGCTGTTCGGGCCTCGTGTGGGCGAGTTGCGCGCCGGCTTGGTCGTCCAGCGCGTGCTGGGCCTGCGCAACCTGGCCGAGCTTGCGCCGGCGGCTCCGCCGGATGGCGCGCCCGAGTGGTACGGCCAGCGATGGATGGACGCCGACGGCGGCGCGTGGCAGGAGATCGACCTCGCGCGCCTTGCCCAGGACAACAAATTCTTGCGGGTCGGCATTTGATGCCGGGCCACGCCATGCCGCGATCGATGAGCGCCGCCGGGCCGTCCCAAGGACGCCTGCGCGAGCAGGGCAAAGCCAAGGCCCGAAGGGCGCGTCTGCGAGCGCGGGCGGCGGCCGACCCCAATCTGCAACGCGGAATGCACAACGGCGCGGAGGCCGCATGGAATTGCGCCCCCGTCGGCAGCGCAGCGGCCGAATTGGCCAATGAGGCCGCAAGCGTGGGGGCACTTCGGACAAGGCGACCGGCGCATGCGAGTGCGCCACATGGAGGGACCAATGGCGCTTAACATGAAAATGCCGAAACTGTTCGGCAACGAAAAGGGGGGTGGGGCATCGGCCGCCGCTCTCGACATGCCGACGACCCAGGTCCGCGCGTCGCAGCCGGCCTACGACCCGCTGGCGTCCGTGTCGATCATGGAGCAGCTCCGCTCGGCGACCTCCGAGATGAAGATGCCGAAGCGGCTGCCGGTGATCGGACATCTTCCGATCGTCCAGCAGTTCCAGGTGCTCGGCATCGTGATGGTCACGTTCCTCGTGCTGGCGGCGCTGATGGTGTTCCTGGACAACCGCGCGGCGACGCAAAGCTCGGCCGCGGCGGCCACCGCGACGGAAATGCAGATGCTCTCGCAGCGGCTCGCGCGCGGCACGGCGCTCGCGTCGCAGGGTCAGGCGGCCGCGTTCCCCGCGTTGAAGGACAGCCGCGACCGGTTCAAATCGGACCTCGAGGCGCTGCAGTCGGGCGGGACGATCAAGGGTGTATCGCTCGACGTTTCGCAGGACGAAAGCATCGTCAAGCTGCTGCAGGACATCCGGACGAAATGGGACCGCGTCGACGTCAATGCCGAGCGCGTCATCGACAACCAGCAAAGCCTGACATCACTCGCGAAGGGCCTCGAGAACATCAACCTCGGCAACAACGCGATCCTCGAGCTCTCGCAGCAGGCCGCGCAGCAGGTCGGGCAGGGCGGCGGCAGCTTGCGCGAAATCGAATACACGAACCAGCTCGCCGTGCTGTCGCAGCGGATCGGCAAGAACGCCAACACGCTCGCGTCGGCGGAGGAGATCGATCCGGAGGTCGCCTTCCTGCTCGGCAAGGATGCGGGCACGTTCCGCGACATCCTGAACGGCCTGCTCAAGGGTAGCGACGCGTTGCGGCTCTCCGGCGTGCGCAACGAGGACGCGCGCTCGACGCTGACCGAATTGCAGAAGCGCTTCAACGCCTACGACCAGGGCGTCGCCGCCATTCTGCAGAACATGAACCGGCTGGTGACGGCGAAGCAGGCGGCACGCGGGATCAACAACGAATCCGAGGCGCTTCTCGGCGATACGACGAAGCTTTCCGAGGCTTTCGAGGGCAGCGCCAGGGCCCGCTGGCCGCTGTGGGCCGCGATCGTATTCGTGCTCCTTGCATTGGCGGCGCTCGTGTTGCTCGGCAAGGTGTTCCTGGACGACGCCCGCGTGCGCGCATTCGAGAGCGAAGGCGAGAACAAGCGCAACCAGGAAGCGATTCTGCGGCTCTTGAACGAGATGGGGAACCTCGCCGACGGCGACCTCACCGTGCAGGCGTCGGTGACTGAGGACGTGACCGGCGCGATCGCCGACTCGATCAACTTCACGATCGAGGAGCTGCGCACGCTGGTGCGGGGCATCAACTCGGCGACCGACCAGGTGGCGAAGGCGACCCAGGACGCGCAGGCGATCTCCAACCGTCTGTTCGAGGCATCGCAGCGGCAGAACAAGGAAATCCAGAAGGCGTCCTCGTCGGTGCTGCAGATGGCGCAGTCGATCAACGAGGTCTCGCAGAGCGCCGTGCAGTCCGCGCGCGTGGCGCAGCAGTCGCTGGCGGCCGCCGAAAAGGGCGGGCAGGCGGTGCAGAACCAGATCGCCGGCATGAACGAAATCCGCACGCAGATCCAGGACACGTCGAAGCGGATCAAGCGGCTCGGCGAATCGTCCCTCGAGATCGGCGAGATCGTGGAGCTCATCTCGGACATTACCGAACAGACGAACGTGCTCGCGCTGAACGCCGCCATCCAGGCCGCGTCCGCCGGCGAGGCGGGCCGCGGCTTCACTGTGGTGGCCGAGGAAGTGCAGCGCCTGGCGGAGCGTTCCGGCGAGGCGACGAAGCAGATCGAGGCGATCGTGAAGACCATTCAGGCCGACACGCAGGATGCCGTGGCGGCGATGGAGAAGTCGACGGTCGGCGTGGTCGAGGGGACGAAGTTATCCGACGCCGCGGGACAGGCGCTGGAGGAAATCCGCCGCGTGTCGCGCGAATTGGCCGAGCTGATCGGCGGGATTTCCGCGCAGACGCAGAAACAGTCGGCGTCGGTATCCGACGTTACGCGCGGGATGCAGGGCATCCTCAAGATCACCGAGGAGACGACGGAGGGCACAAAGCAGACGAACGTGTCGATCGGCCAGCTCACGAGACTGGCGGCGGAATTGCGGAGCTCCGTAGCCGGCTTCAAGGTCTGAATCGGTTAGGTAACAGGTAACGGGTAACAGGCGACAGAAAGCAGATGTCTCGGACTGGCGCGGTTTGTGCTCCAGCGGTTCCGATCCCTGACGTCCGATACCTGACTTCTGATGGCAACCGACAACGCAGCCGACTTTGACCTGGGCCCCCTGTCATGGGTGCAGGGTGAGATCGACCAGGCCCTCGCGCGGGGGCTGACGTCGCTCTCCGCGTTTCGCTCGAACGCGAAGGACGTCGCGTCGCTCAAGCACGCGCGCACGCACATCCACCAGGCGACCGGAGCGATCCAGATGGTCGGGCTGGATGCCGTCGCCGCGTTCACCGACGAAATCGAGCGCCAGCTGACGCGCCTCGAAGAGCTTCCGCCGCGCGAGGTGCAAGCCGCGTGCGACACGATCGATCGCGGTTGCAAGAAGCTGCGGATCTTCCTGGACGAGCTCGTCAACGGGGCGGCGCCGGTTCCGCTCAAGCTCTTCCCCGAATACGAAGCAATGCAACGCCTGCGCGGCGTCAAGGCGGCCGCGCCGACGGATCTGTTCTACCCGGACCTCGCCCCGCGCGCGCCGAAACTGGGCACGGCGCAGATCGTGCCGCCGGCGCGGTTGCCGTCGTACATGGTGAAGCAGCGCCGCCTCTATCAGCGCGGCCTCCTCGCATGGTTGCGCGGCGACGACGAAGGCGCGAAGACGATGCGCGACGCGGTCGCGGGCATCGAGTCGGCGACGACACAGCAGAACCTGCGCGCTTTCTGGTGGACCGTCGGCGCGCTCCTCGATGCGCTGACCGAGCGCGGGCTCGAGACGGGATTCGGCGTGAAGCAGCTCGCCGCGCGGGTCGACCTGCAGATTCGCCGCGTCGTCGAAGGCTCGGCGAAGGTCGCCGACCGGCTGCGGCGCGAAGTGCTCTATTACGTCGCGATCAGCGCGCCGGTGGCGCCGTCGGTGCAGGCGGTGCAGAAAGGTTTCCGCCTTTCCGGGTTGATTCCGTCGGCCGAGGTGCTGAACGCCGACCTCGTGCGCATCCAGCCGCACCTGCGCGAAGCGCGCGACCAGCTCGCCGCGGCGAAGGACGCCTGGCTCAAGTTCACGTCGGGCCGCGCCGAGAACCTGCCGAAGTTGAAGCAGACGCTGACCTCGGTGCACAAACACGTCGCCGAGGTCGGCAACGGCGCGCTGATGAAGCTCACCGCCTCGCTGGTCGAGCGGTTGAACAAGCTGCCGCAGACGGTTCCCGATACGCTGGCGATGGAATACGCGACCGGCATGCTGCTCGCGGAAAGCGCGCTCGAAAATTACGCAAGCCTGACGCCGGACTTTCCGAAGCAGGTCGAGGCGATGCTGGCGCGGCTCGACGCTGCGCGCACGGCCCGCCCGATGACCGGTGCGGTCGCGGCGCCGGTGCTGGACGAGATGTCGCGGCGCGCGCAGGAACGCCTGCTGTTGGCGCAGGTGGGACGAGAGATCCAGGCGAACCTGCGGCACATGGAACAGGTGCTGGACGCGTTCTTCCGCGATCACACCAAGCGCGGCGATCTCGCAACCCTCGGCAAGGACAGCCAGCAGATCCGCGGCGCGCTCAAGATGCTGGGACTCGCCGATGCCGAGCGGCTGCTTGGCCTTTGCGAGCAGCAGATCGAGACCTACGCCAATCCGGAAACGCAGGTCGGCAACGACGAGCTCGAGCTCCTCGCAGAATCGCTGTCCGGCCTGGGCTTCTACGTCGAGGCGGTCGAGCAGCAGCGCCCCGATCGCGACCGGCTGATTGCGCCGCTGCTCGCGAAGCGCCTCGGCGAAGCCCCGAAAGCCGTCGGCATCGATCATGGCGATACGGTCGAGGCCGCCGTCGTCGAATTGCGCAGCACGCTTCCGTCGCTCGTGGCCGAAGTTCACGCGGCACCTGCCGACAGCGGCGCGCGCTCGGCGCTGCGCTCGAAGCTCGAGAACCTGCGCGACGACGCGGAGTTGATCGGGGATCCCGATCTCGCCGCGCAGGCCGGTGCGGCGCTCGCCGAGCTGGACGCGGGCGCCACCGCATCGCTCGAAGCCGCGGTCACGGCGATCGCCGAGAGCGGCAGCGCGGCGCCGGCACCCGAGATTTCAGCGGAAACACAGCGGCTCCTTGCCACCGATGCGACGAACCTCGATGCGGAGCTCCTCGACATCTATCTCACCGAAGCCGACGAAGTGCTCGATACCGTAGCCGAGCATCGCCGGGTTCTCGAGGAGAATCACGGCGATCGCGAAGCGCTGCGCACGGTGCGCCGTCAGTTCCATACGTTGAAGGGCAGTGGCCGGATGGTCGGGCTCACGCAACTGGGCGAGATCGCCTTCGAGGTGGAGAAGATCCACAACCGGCTGCTCGAGGAAGAGCGCGTCGTCACGCCGGCCGTCCTTGCGATGATCGATGTCGCCGAGAAGAGCTTCCGGCAGTGGGTCTCCGAGCTGTCGCGCTCGGGCCGCGTCGTGGCCGATCCGGCGGAGCTGCATGCGGCGATCGGCACCGTCGAGGCGGAGTTACCCGGCGGTCGCGAATCCGCGCTCACGCCGACACCGCCGGCGCCGGTGGTCGATGATTTTCCGCCACCCATTGCCCTGGCGCCCGTGGTCGCAGCCGTCAGGTCGCCGCGTGACGCGCTCGAGTTGGTAGAGGCGGACCTGGATGGTCTCCTCACCGAATCCGCAGTGGAGTCGATGCCATTGATCGATCTGCCCGAGGTCGGCGCCGGTTTCGGCGAAGTGATCGAGCTCCCGTTCACTGCTGAAGCGGCGCCCGAGCCTGCGGCGGTCGAAGCTGTGGCCGCACCGGCCGAGCCCCCAGAGATCACCGTGGGCGACGTCCGGCTCTCGGCGGTCCTGTTCAACATTCTCGTGGACGAGGCGACCCAGCATCTGGCGACACTGGCCCACGAGCTCGAGGTGCTGCAGTTCGACACGCAGCAAACGCCGTCGGCAGCGATGGTTCGCGCGAGCCACACGCTGTGCGGCATTCACCGGACGGGAGGTTTTCCGCTGGTGGCGACGACCGCGAGGGCCCTCGAGCAATGCCTGCTCGGCCTGCAGCAGAAGGGTCCGCCGCTGCCGAGCGCTGCGCAACCGGTGCTCGCGCGCGCAGTCGAGGGACTGCAGCTGCTCGTCGACCGCGTGAAAGCGCGCGCGGCGTTCACGTCCGCGGACGCCGTCGAGGCACAGGACATTCAGCACGAGCTCGAACTGTTGCGTCAGGAGTCGGTGGCCGAGCCGGTACCCGCCGATGCCGAAGCGCTCGCCGAGCGCGAAGCGGCACGTGACGAACATGACGAAGCTCCCGCGCGGCCGGTGCCGTTGACGGCAGTGCCCGGGACGGGTTCCGGCGTCGGGCTTGCCGAGGGCCGGGAGCCGGCGATCGCGCCGGTCGTCGGAATCGCCGCGGCAAGCATGCACGCCGTCGCGCCGCCGCAGCCTGCGGCGACGGTCCCGACGAAAGCGGTGCCAGCGGTGAAACCGCCGCCGGCGCCGCCCTCGGTCGACGCGCCGCACGCCGACGTCTCTCTCGTGGATCCGCTCGCCGACGTGCGCGACGAAGTGGATGCCGATGTGCTGCCGATTTTCCTCGAAGAGGCCGCCGAGCTCTTTCCGCAGGCGGGCGAGCAATTGCGGGCGTGGCGGCGCCGACCCGGCGACAGTGACAGCGCGAGCCAGCTGCGCCGGACGCTGCACACGTTCAAGGGGAGCGCGCGAATGGCGGGCGCGATGCGCCTGGGCGAGCTCACGCACCGGATGGAGTCGCGCCTCGAAGGCAACATCCCGTCGGGTTCGGCTGCCCCGGAGCTGTTCGACGCACTCGACGACGATCTCGACCACGTCGCGTTCGTCCTCGACGCCTTGCGCGAGGGCAGGACCAACGTCCCGCTGCCGTGGGTCGCCGCCATGGAAGCCGCGTCCGGCGAGGCGACCGAGCCGGAATTGCACGAAGTCGAGATGCCGCATCCAGCGGAATCCGTGCCGCCGACAGCGACCGAGGCAGCGCCGGTCGTCGGAATGCCGATTCCTGCAGCGCATCCGCCACTCGGGGTGCCCGCGCCGGCACCGGTCGCCGAAGCCGAGACCGGGCAGCGCGCGCAACTGCGCGTGCGCGCCGACATGATCGATCGCCTGGTCAATGAAGCGGGCGAGGTCGCGATCGCGCGCGCACGCGTCGAAGGCGAGCTGCGCTCGCTCAAATCCAACCTGCTCGAGCTCACGAGCAGCGTCATCCGCCTGCGTTCGCAGGTGCGCGAGATCGAGATCCAGGGCGAATCGCAGATCCAGTCGCGGATGAGCCAGGTCGGCGAAGCGGCCGAAGGGTTCGATCCGCTCGAATTCGATCGCTATACCCGGTTCCAGGAGCTGACCCGCTCGCTTGCCGAAGGCGTCAACGACGTCTCGACGGTGCAGCAGTCGTTGCTGAAGAACCTGGACGACGCCGACGCTGCGCTGCTCGCGCAGGCGCGGCTGTCGCGCGAAGTGCAGCAACAGTTGTTCTCGATCCGGACCGTTCCGTTCGGCAGCCTCTCGGAGCGGCTCTACCGCATTCTGCGCGCAACGGCGAAGGAGCTCGACAAGCGGGCGAACCTCGAGATCCGCGGCGGGCAGACCGAGCTCGACCGCTCGGTGCTGGAAAAGCTGGTCGGCCCGCTCGAGCATCTGTTGCGCAACGCGCTCGATCACGGTATCGAGGCCCGGAGCGCGCGCGCGGAGGCAGGCAAGCCGGAAACCGGGGAAATCGCGCTGACGGTGCGCCAGGTCGGCAACGAAATCGCGATCGAGCTGACCGATGATGGCGCCGGCATCAATCTCGACCAGGTTCGCGCCCGGGCGATCGCGCAGGGCAAGCTCGCCGCCGACGCCAATCCGACCGACGCACAGCTGATCGAGCTCATCTTCCAGCCGGGGTTCACGACCGCCGCCCGGGTGACGCAGCTATCGGGACGCGGCATCGGCATGGACGTCGTGCGCGCGGAAATCGCGGCGCTGGGCGGACGGGTCGAGGTGACGACGACATCAGGCAAAGGCACGGCATTTCTCCTCTACCTGCCGCTCACGCTTGCCGTTGCGCAGGCGGTGCTGGTTCGCGCCGGCGGCAGGCTGTGGGCACTGCCCGCGCCGATGGTCGAGCAGGTGCAGCAGGTCAAGGCCGACGTGCTGCTCAACCTGTACGTCGCGCGGCGCGTCGAGTGGCAGGGGCGAAGCTACCCGTTCCACTATCTGCCGCGGCTCCTGGGCGACGCGCACCACAATCCGGAAACCGGACGCTACAACCCGGTGCTGCTGCTGCGTGCGGGCCAAAGCTACGCGGCGGTGCACGTCGACGAAATGATCGGCAATCAGGAAGTCGTGGTGAAGAACATCGGGCCGCAGCTCGCGCGCGTATCCGGCATCGCCGGTGCGACCGTGCTCGGCACCGGCGAGATCGTGCTGATCATCAATCCGGTGCAACTCGCGCAGCGCGCCGACGTGCCGCGGTTCGACCCGGGCGCGGAGCGGCTCGCGCCGCATCTCGCGAAGACGGCGGCTGCGGCGACTGCCGGGCCGCCGCTGGTGATGATCGTCGACGATTCACTGACGGTGCGCAAGATCACGAGTCGCACGCTGACGCGCGAAGGCTTCGACGTCATCACCGCCAAGGACGGCGTCGACGCGCTGCAGCTCCTCGCCGATCAGACGCCCGACGTGATCCTGCTCGACATCGAGATGCCGCGGATGGACGGCTTCGAGTTCACGAAGACGATCAAGGGCGATCCCAAGCACGCCCACATCCCGATCATCATGATCACGTCGCGTACGGCGGAGAAGCACCGCAATCGCGCGAAGGAGCTCGGGGTCGACCTTTACCTCGGCAAGCCGTATCAGGAAGAAGAGCTGATCCGGACCCTGCGGGAAATGCTCACCGTGACGGCGTAGCCAAAGCCTGCCGTCGGCTCGCCTCGGCGGCCTCCGCGCAGCAATGTTGTTTCGTTACGCCGAGGGGTCGGCCGCGGCGTCGACTCGTTCGGGTCGCATCCCCTGCTTCCAAGCTCGCGCCGGCGGCCTTCCGCTCCGCCGATTGCGTTCGGGATGCCGAGCTGTCGGCCGCTAGCGCCGACTCGTGATTGCTCACATCCCCTCGCCGCTTCGCGGCGCGGGGCCCCTGCTCGCCACTCGCGTCGCTACTTCGCGGGGCACGAGCCCGCGTCGCCCGGGACCTTGCCGACGAGCAGCAGGAAGTTCTCGAACGGGCCCATGTTGCCCATCGCTTCCATCATCGGCCCCTCGAAGCCCAGGCGCCCCAGCATCATCGCCTTCATCGGTCCGTATTCGCCCTTGCCCATCTCGACCCAGCGTGCGGTCTCGGCCTTCATCACGTAATCGGCGCCCGAATCGAGCGTCGCAGTCTCGGGCGTGCCGCCGTAGACGCACATTGCCTTGCCGTCCTTCTGCGCAATGCGCAGTTCGGCGGAAGGCTTGTCACCGCAATCGGAGCGATAGATCTGCATCACCTTGAAGCCCCGCCCTTTGTCGTTCTTCATCCAGCCGCTCTCGACGAGCTTGTCGGTAAGCACCGGATCCTTGTTCCACGCTTCGCATGCTTCCTTGGCCCAGTCGGCGGACATCAGGACGGGCGCGGCGAGCGCAGGCCCGGCGAGGGCAACGGTGAATAGCGGGATGATTGCAGCAGTGCGCATGAGAAGTCTCCTCTCGGTCGAAATCGATGGCGCCGCAGCCGCGCCGCTCTATCGACGTTAGGATTGTGCCGCCGGTGTGTCAAATGCGTGGCCGTGCACATAACGGACGCGCTTCGCGGCGGCACTGCGACCGCCTCCCCACGTGCGGCTGAACGCCGCAGGGCAGGCCGCTGGCGGTACGGCCGGAGCGGTCTTCCCTCGCCGGTATAATTCCGGGACAGCCACTGGGGAAGGAAGCCGCATGGCGAATTACGCCACCGAAAACATCCGCACCGTCGCGCTCGTGGGCCAGGGCGGGTCCGGCAAGACGACGCTGGCCGAGGCGCTCCTCCTCAAGACCGGTGCGATCAAGGAGGCGGGCACGGTCGAGCGCGGAACGACTGTCGCCGACTTCGATCCTCTCGAAAAGACGTGGCAACATTCGCTGCGCGCGTCGATCGTGCATGTCGACACCCAGGACACCCGCATCCATCTGATCGACACGCCGGGATTTCCCGACTTCATCGGCCAGGCGATCGGCGCGCTCGACGCCGTCGAGACCGCCGCCGTCGTGGTGAGTGCGCAGTCTGGCATCGAAATGATCGCGTCCAGGATGATGGACTGGACGGCGAAGCGCAGGCTGTGCCGAATTATCATCGTGAACAAGATCGACGCCGAGAACGTCGACCTGCCGAAGGTGCTCGCGTCGATCCAGGCGGCGTGGGGCAGGGAGTGCCTGCCGATCAACCTGCCTGCCGACGGCGGCAAGCGTGTGGTCGACTGCTTTTTCAATCCGGAGGGCGAGTCGGACTTCTCGTCGGTTGCGGCCGCGCACCGCGCGCTCGTCGACCAGGTCGTCGAGGTCGACGAAGACCTGATGTCGCTCTACCTCGAGCAAGGCGAGATCGCGCCGGATCAGTTGCACGCGCCGTTCGAAAAGGCGCTGCGCGAGGGCCACCTCGTCCCGGTCTGTTTCGTGTCTGCGCGGACCGGCGCCGGCATCGCCGAGCTGCTCGAAGTGCTGGTCAAGCTGGCGCCGAACCCGATCGAAGGCAATCCGCCGTTGTTCTACAAGGGTGAGGGCGATGCGGCGGCCGAATTTCGCTCGGAGCCCGATCCGAAAAAGCATGCCCTAGCGCATGTGTTCAAGGTCGTCGTCGACCCCTTCGTCGGCAAGCTCGGCGTCTTCCGCGTGCATCAAGGCACCGTGACGAAGGATTCGCAGCTCTTCATCGGCGACGGCCGCAAGCCATTCAAGGTCGGCCACCTTTTCCTGCTGCAGGGCGGCAAGAGCGTCGAGACCGACCGCGTCGTCCCCGGCGACATCGCCGCGGTGGCGAAAGTCGACGAGATCGGGTTCGATTGCGTGCTGCACGATTCGCACGACGAGGACCACATCCACATGCGGCCGCTCGAGTTTCCCGTCCCGATGCAGGGCGTGGCGATCACGCCCAAGAAGCGCGGCGACGAGCAGCGGATTTCCGACGTGCTGCACCGGATGCTGGCCGAGGATCCGACGCTCGTTGTCGAGAGCGATCCGTCGACCAACGAGACGGTGCTGCGGGCGCTGGGCGACCTGCATCTGCGCTCGATCCTCGAGCGGATGTCCTCGCAGTTCAAGCTGGAGATCGAAACGCGGCCGCCGCGGATTCCGTATCGCGAAACGATCACGGCGCGCGCCGAAGGCTTCCATCGCCACAAAAAGCAGACCGGCGGCGCCGGACAGTTCGGCGAAGTGTCGTTGCGCGTCGAGCCCCTCGCGCGCGGCGAAGGCTTCCAGTTCGTCGACCAGACCAAGGGCGGCGTGATTCCGCACCAGTTCATGCCGGCCGTGCAGAAAGGCGTCGAGCAGGTGCTCGTCACCGGCGCTGTGGCGGGCTTTCCGATGCAGGACGTGCGCGTCGTCGTCTACGACGGCAAGCACCACCCGGTCGACTCCAAGGAAGTCGCGTTCGTCGCCGCGGGCAAGAAGGCGTTCCTCGACGCGATCGAAAAGGCCCGGCCGATCGTGCTGGAACCGATCGTCAACGTCGAGATCATTTGCCCCGAGTCGAATACCGGCGACATCGCCGGCGACCTCTCGTCGCGCCGCGGGCAGGTGACGGGCACGACGGGGTTGCAGCCGGGGATCATCGCCATCAGCGGTCAGGCGCCGCTGGTCGAGCTCGAGGGCTATTCGGCGCGGCTCAAGTCGGTGACGGGCGGACACGGGTCGTGGTCGATGCAGCTGTCACACTACGAGCATGCGCCGCCCAACCTGCAGCAGCAGCTTGCGAGCGAGTTCAAGAAGTCGCGCAAGCAGGAGGAGGAATGACCACGGCAAGGCATGTCGGCGCGCTCCGGTATCCGATGGAGCGCTCGATCCGGCCGTGAAGCGATGGAGCTCGCCGTCTTCGGCGCGACGGGGCGAACCGGGCAGGCGTTGGTCGCCCGCGCACTCGCGCACGGATGGCAGGTGCGCGCGTTCGTGCGCACGCAGGCGGGCGCAAGGCTGCCGCTTCCCGAGGGCTTGCGGGTGGTCCACGGCGATCCGCAGCGGTCGTCGGATATCGCTGCCACGGTGCGCGGAACCGACTGCGTCTGCTGCGTGTTCGGCCCGCGGCCGACGTCCGCCGAAGCGTTCTGCGCGCCATTCACGCGGCGCATAGTCGAGGCGATGAACGCCGAGGCCCGTCGCCGGCTCGTCTGCCTCACCGGCGCGATGATCGGCGCGATGCCCGAGAATACGAGCGTCGGAATGCGCATCGCCGCGGCGCTGTTCCGCAGGCGGCTTCCTGCGATCGCCGCCGATCGCGCGGAGCAGGAGACGATCGTGATGGCGAGCGGGCTCGACTGGACCCTCGTGAAGCCAGCGCGGCTCACCGATGGGTCGCTCACCCGGAATGTGCACGCGGACCCGCTGCTGCCGGTGCGGATGCTCCACAGCATCAGTCGGCAGGACCTGGCCGAGTTCATCTTTCGCGCCGCCGCGCACGACCGCTTCGTCCGCACGCGCGTCTACGTTCACGGCTGACGGATTCGGCGCCGCTCGTAAACATGAGACGCGCGATCCTGGTGTTCGGGGCGATCGGCGGGCTTGGCGTGCCGCTCTTCTTTGTGCTGCTCGGATGGGTCTTTCAGATGTTCGCGCCGGACGCACGCGTGGAGTTGCGCGACGTCGAATGGCCACTGTGGCCGATGGCGAGGATGTTCGCCGACGATCCCGCGGGTCGCCACTGGCTGTATCTGCCGCTCGCCGCGATTCTGTCGAATGCGCTGATCTATTCGGCGATCGGTGCGCTCTCGGCGTGGGGACGCCATTCCGTTCCCGCGTTCGCCGCGGCGTTGGTGGCGGCAATCGCAATCCTCGTCGTTGTGCAGCAGGGATTCGGGACGAGCGCCGCGGGGCTCGCGATCGCGGTCGCGTTCGCCATCACCGAACTGCTGCTCCACCCTCGGTCCGCAGGTCGCGGTCGGATACTTCGGTCGGGTGACGCCAGCTGAACCCCGTGCCCGGCCAGCAGCGGTCGAGCAACGGTACCAGCGGCGAGGCAAAAAACAGCGCCCACAGGAGCGCGTTGGTCCGGAACAGCACGAATTGCCAGCCGAACGCAAGGAGCGCGACGATGATCGCGTAGCCGATGCGCGCGCTGCGCCGGTTGGGAATCGTCATCGGATCCGAGATCATGAAGAACGCGAAGAGCAGCAGGGCGCCGCCCGTGAACTGGTGGATGAAGATCGTCCAGGGCTGACCGAGCCACAGGACGCGCGCCGCGACGAGCGCTGCCCAGGCCGCGAGAAAGACCGACGAAATGTCGAAGCGCCGCGCCCGCTCGGTGACAAGCCCGCCCAACGCGACGAACCCCACCGCGAGGGCGACGTCGGTGCCCCACTGCCCCGGCGACACCCAGGTTCCCGGCTGCAGCGCGACGGCCGCGACGACGCCCAGGTTCGCGGGATTGAAGACGTGCTTGCCGTTGATACGCAGTACGAACTTCGACGAGATCGCGAGCGCCGCCGCGAGCGGATGCACCCATAACGTGTCGGCGCGCAGCAGCAGCGACACGCCGAGACACGTGATGACCGCCGACAGCACGCCTTTGGACTCGAGCCGGAGCGCGTTGAGCCACACGCGCTGCGTCGCGAGCCCCGCCGCGAATGCGAGCAGCATCTGCTGCGGGTCGAGCGCGAAATCGCGGACCAGAACGCCGATCGTGAGCAGGATCGCCTGGAACGCGATCTGGTAGATGCGCGCGTCCGCGGCAAGCCGCGACGCGATGCGCCTGCGCCACGCCGAGCGTGTGGCAGCGGTCCGCGGCTCAGCGTCGTGGAGCGTTACTTCCACAGCGTCTCCCACCACCGGTTCTTCTGCGGTGCGAGCGCCATCCGCGCTCTGACGTCGCGGAGATCGCGGCCGGTAAGCGACGCCAAAGTGGCCGCCTCGCGCTCCTCGCGCCGCGCGACTTCGTCGAAATACGCCGGCGCCTCGGCGCAGGCAGTGCGCTCGCCGCGCCACGGATGGCGCAGCACGTAGCGCGCCTGGAAATTCTGCCGGTCGGCGGTCTCCTGGAACACGAGGTCCTCGGGCAGCGATTCCTTCGTGTAGCGCAAGTGCAGCCGAGTCAGCATCACCGGCTGCCCGCCGCCGCGCGCGAGCGAACCCGGCACGTCGAGCCAGAACACGCCGGCCTGCCGCAATTCGTCCGGCGTGAGCGGGTCGGCGGCACAGGGATCGCACCACCCCATGTCCCAGAAATATTCGGTGAAGATCGCGCGGTAATCCTCGTGCGCCGCCTGCGTGTCGAACAGCGCCTTGTACGTCGCCGCGAACTCGCCGCGGACGAACGTCGGCAGGTCCATGTTCGCCGCCACCTTCACGGTCCGGTAATTCGTCGTCTCGACCCGGCCCTGCGGCGTCAACACGTAGAGCACGAGATCCTGGGGTCCCTTCGCGTTCAGCATGCCGAGCCGCACCGGCAGCATGAATTTCTCCGACTCGAACGCGAACTGCAGCGGCCGCAGGTACGCGACGCCGGTCTTCGTCTGCTCCTTCAGGTTCACCTTGGCGACGAAGAACTTCATCCCCTGGCGGACATAGGGGCGAAGCGCGGCGCTCGCGCCCTTCGGGATGCGATAACCGTTTTCGGTAAGCCAGGTCTCGAGTCCGTCGGATTGTTTCGCGGAGAGCATCACGATGTCGTATTCGCCGACGGTGTACGCGGCCTCGACGGTGACGCCCAGCGCCTTGTCGCGCCTCATCTCGCTCTTGGCCTGCGCCATCGGTGCCGCCGCGTCCACGGCACCGATCGAGCGGGGGTACTTCGGCGCGCACGGATCGGGATCGAAATACTCGGCGAGGCGCGGGGCGCTGTAGGCGTCGATGCGTTCGAAGAGCTTGCGCTCGCCGATATGAATCTGCCCCCGCTCGAGCACGTGCGGCACCGGCACGACCAGCGCGAACTCGGTCAGCGCGCCGCGGTAGTCGTTGGCCATGCTGATCACGGTCTTGCCGTCGCGCCGGACCAGGATCACCTGCGAGGCTTCGTTGAAGAGGCCGGCATCGGCCTTGCCGACGTAGAAACCGCAGAACGCCGCTGCGGGCGGCGACGCGACGACGATGAAAATGGCGAGTGCGGCGACGACGATGAGCCACGCCATCGCGCGGGCGGCAAAGGACGGCATGCTAACCTCCGGGCAGGGGACGATGCCGCTGTTAACGGCGCACCCCGCCGGCCGGGGTCAACGCAACGCGGAAAACCCGAGCCTTGAAGAAGACATCGTCAGCGCGGCGCGTCGGGCCGCCTCGTGCCGATCCGCGTCTCGTCGAACACCCGGTCGACGCCAGCCTGCGTTCCGACGAACGTCGCGAGTGCGCGCTGCTGCGCTGCAGAGCGCACGCAGCCCGACAGCGTGACGAAGCGGCGTGTCGTGGTGATCCAGACCGACGTGTTCGCGAAACGCTTGTCCGCGGCGATCGCCGCGCGCACGGATTCGTTCACCTCCGCGTCGTGCTTGTAGGCGCCGCCGGGCTCGCAACGGCCTTCGAGCGCGCAATACGTCCCGCGCTCGGCCCGTTCGTGAGCAATGATGCGCAGCTGTTCGGGCGTGACCAGCGGCGGCGCCGTCGCCGGGCACCCGCCGAATCTGTTCGTCGCCTGGGCGAACGGGTCGAGCTGGACCGGCGGCGCCGCCGGCTCGGCCGCCGCGCCGGACGTCAATGCAATCGTGCACGCGACTGCCGCGACGCCGCGCGGAAGCGAACCGCGGCGGGCTGCAATGAAGCGTCTCATATCCGTGCTATTGCTTACGCGGAAATCGCAGCTCGCGCGCAGAGATTTCGTGGCGCCACAGCAGCGCGCCGTCCGTGTCATGAGCTTCGAGCGCGATCCTGCGATCGTTGCCGGGCCCCGAGACGCGGATCAATCCGAATTGCCGTTTCAGCGCAAGCGTGCCGGGGGCGACGTCCGGATTGTTGCGCTCGACGTCGTCGATCTTCGCCGGGGCGCGCGACGTGAGCGGGCTCGACGTGAATTCGTAGAGCGGATAGGCGCCTGGCCGGTCGATCTTCAGGAGCTCGCCGAAATGGCGATCGCCGAAAAGAAAGATCACACCCTCGATCTTCTCCGCAAGCAGCCACTCGGCGAAGGCGCGGCGCTCGGCGGCGAACGCATGCCAGCCCTCGAACCGGCTCGTGCGGGTCCAGAACTGTCCGCCGGCCGCGACGATCTTGATCGCGGCGCGCGGCGCCGACACGAGCGCCTGCTTCAGCCATTCGATTTGCCGCGCCCCGAACATCGTCTTGTCCGGCCCGTCGGGCCAGCGATCGGGGGAGCGGTACCAGCGATCGTCGAGCAGGAAAAAGAGGACGTCGCCGTAGCGCACTTCGCCGAACGTTCCGGCGACATCGGGAAGCCCGAAGCTCGGATTCGGCCAGTAACGTTCGAAGAGCTTCAGCGTCTCGCCCTTCATCACGTACGATGCATCCGAATCGTTGGGACCGTAGTCGTGATCGTCCCAGATCGCGATGTGCGATGTCGCCGTCAACAGCGACTGCAGCGGTGCGAAGGCGCGCTGCCGGCGATAGCGCATCGCCATCGACGCCGGATCGAGGAGATCGGGCTGCTGCAGATAGAGGTTGTCGCCGAGCCAGAGCATCAGGTCGGGCTGCTGTGCGGTGATCGCGTCGAAGATGCCGAAGCCGCCGCCGTAGTCCTGCCCCGGCCAGCGCGGGTCCGGATCGGCGAGATAGAAGCACGAGCCAATGGGGATTGTGAGCGGCAGTGCGTCCGCAGCGCTCGTCCAGAAGGGTTGTGCACGTATCGTCCCGTCGCGGCGGTCGGCCCCGGCGGCGACGCGATAGCTGGCCGTCATGCCCGGCCTCATCCCGGTCAGTCGGGCGACGACGACATTGTCCCGCTCCGTCGCTGCCGTGAGCTCGACGTGCCGCTCCGCAGTCTCACCCTCGGGGCGCCAGGCGATGGTGACGATCCCGGGTGCGTCCGTCTGGATCCACAGCGTCGTGCTGGTCAAGTCGGCATACGCTTGCCTGACACGTTCCCAACAGGTGCTTTGGCCTTGGTCCGTACTCGCTCCTCGGCTTTGCTGCGTGCTTGCTTCTCCCCGGCTTCGCGGATTACATCGGCGACGCGCCGCAAATCTTCGTCGCGCTCGATGCTGAACTGTGCCCGCCAGGGGTGGTGCCCCTCCGGAATCTCGCCGATGAGTCCCTTCGCGTACCACACGGGCTCGCTCGGGTTGTCGTCCTTCCGCTTGACGAACACGCCGAGGCTGTTGCGCAGCACGCGCTCTGGGTTGTGGATGTTATTCCGTTTCGACAAGCTGGTGAAACCACCGAAGAACAACCAGGCCAGCTTGCGCTTGCCCTCGGCACCCAACCCATCGCTCACGTAGGGGAGCACCGGCCGACCGCTGGGCTTGAACATAGTACCCGGGGCAACGCCGAAAGCGTTGACCCAGTAGTCCACGACGCGTTGATCGAAGTCGGCGGGCAGGTCGAAGCGGCCGAGGTCGTAGCGGATCTCCCCCACTTCGCGCTGCAAGGCCTCGACCTCGGCGTTGAGCCGTTGCATGTTCTTCTCGAACCGCGCGCCATAAGCACCGGTCATGGACCGCCCGGCCTTTACCAAGGCGGCCGACAGCTTGTCCTGGCCGTCCATCTCCTCGTGCTTCGTGTGCATTCGCTCCAGTGCGCTTGCCAGCCGCTCTTCCAACTCCTGCTTCGACGGTCCCTCGTGCGACACCATTCCGGCCTGCACGGCTTTGCGCAGTTCATCAAGGTCCCTGAGCGTGCCGAGTGCCCGGAAGAACTGCCCCTCCAGGGCATCGGCGCGGACTGACACCGTGCAGCCCTTCGGTACCGGCTTGCCCCGCTCACGCGGGTGCACGTAGTAGCGGTACATGCCGGCTGGACCTGCGTTCATGGTCGACTGGCAAGCAGCGCACTTCACGAAGCGTGCCAACGGGTTGTTCTTCTTCTTCACTGACGCGCGCTTGTTGACCTCGGCCCGTTGTCGAAATAGCTCTACCTCCTCCTCGGTCAGCAGGCCCGGGATGGGCTCGCCCACGATGTCGATCACCACGGGCTTCTCGTCGATCGTCAGCTGCTGCTGCTTGATCGGCCCGGCCCGGGTCAGGCGGTGGTCGATGCGCTGAATCATCGTACCTTCGCCGGGGTCTCGCTCGCCCGTCTCCTGCCAGTAGCGCGGCATCGTCTGCAGCTTCGCGTAGATCGCGCGCAGCGTGAGCCCCTTGACCACGTACCACTCGTAGATGCGGCGGGTCCACTTCTGCGCGACCGGATCAATCTTCCACGCGGCCTTGTCGGCGCGCCTGCGCTCGGCGTGATTGGTGCAGATGCGACCATACGGCGCTTGGCCGATGCAAAAGCCCTTCGCCGCAATGCGGCGCATGCCGGCGGCCGAGCCTTCGAGCCGTTCGCCGGGGTCGTGCTCGGCATCGAGCACTTCCTGCTCCAGCCGGCGCCGGTCGCGGCCATCATTGAGGTCCCATTCCTTGCCCAACTCGAACAAGCGGACGCCGTAGGCGCGCAGGATCGGCACAGCCTCCTTGTGGTCGAGAATGCTGCGCGCCCAGCGGCTGACGTTGAAGAACACGACCGCGTCGCCGCGCTTGGCCTGCGCATCACGCAACAGTCGTCGCCACTCGGGCCGCTGCCGCTTTACCGCCGACTCGCTGCCGCCGTACCAGATCACGTTACTCTTGCGGAACGGCGCCGTGGCTCTCTCGATGCGTTCCGTTTGCTCGTCCAGGCTGTAGCCGTGTTTCGACTGCTCGTCGCTCGACACTCGCCGGTACGCGAGAATGCGCAGTTGCTCCATTTTTGCCCTCCCAGATGAGGCACCCTAGCTGACGGCAAAGAGTCTACACTGGGAGCCTACCGGCCTCCGGCCCGGCCTTGACTGCGATTCGGACGAGTCAGAACCTGCGCGGCGCGATCGCGCTGTTGAAGCACAGCTGCCGGCCGCTCGGGCTGCGTGCGACGCCGCGCCCGTCGTTCGCTTCGCGCACCGCAGCGCGCCGAATTCGGTGACGTGGCTGCGGCGGCTGCAGGGGCTGCGGTGCTAGCTCGACGACAACCTCGTCCCCCTCGTCGAGGGGTCGCGGAACCGGAACGGATAGCAGAGCAGCACCGTCGGGGTGTGACTGCGGTGCCGGGCATCTACTTCCTCGGCCTTCCGTGGCTGCGCAAGAGAAAGTCGTCGTTCCATGGCGGTGTCGACGAAGACACAATGAGCATTGCCGATCGGATTGCGCGAGCGGAGACCTCGGGTGCGGCGGTAAGCTAGCTGATCCGTGTGGTCAACGGGCGGATGTAGCGACACAGTAGCAGTACCTAGTCTTGAGGCAATCAACCGTAGCCAGCTTCGTATGAAGGACGAGCTCGCAGCCCTCGATGCGTTGGGTATCACTCTCCCCAGCACGGCGTACATCATCGGTGTCCTGATTTTCGGGATCGTCGGTTATGTCGTTTATCGGTACGGCAAGAAGATGTCACTCCAAGCCACGAAATGGATAGGGGTTGCGTTGATGCTTTACCCATATGCTATCTCCACAACCTGGCTGCTGTACGCCATGGGGGCCGTGTTGTGTATCGGCGCGTATGTATCGGCGCGCGCGTAAGCAAAACGAACACTGCCATTCGCCTGCGACATTAATCTCAGCGTAAGCTTGGTGTCGGCTAGCACTGACTGAGTTCGGCCCAGAACCGGTCACTCGCTGGTGGCGTCCAAATTCTGCGTGTGGGCGCAGCATCGGTGGACTTCCGTCAGTCGACGGGGTGGCGGATACTCTGTGGCGACGAGGCAGCGAACAATGGCGCAGCGCCGCTGACCAAGCACAATCGAGCAGGGACCTGGATCCGATCGTGGAGGATGCGATGAACATGAATGATTCACGAAACCAAACCCGCCGCGGATTTCTCGGGACCGTCTTCGCCGCAAGCGTGGGTCTTGCTATGGGATGGTCGCAAATGGTTCGTTGCGCAGATGCCGCCAATGCAAACCTGAAGATCGGCGTGATCGGGTCCGGAAGAATCGGCGGGACGCTGGGTGAGCTATGGGTGAAAGCAGGGTACCCGGTCATGTTCTCGTCGCTCGATCTCGAGCACGACAAGGAATTGGCGACCCGCCTCGGGGCCGGTGCCCAGGCCGGGACGCCGGCGCAGGCGGCGGCCTTCGCCGACGTTCTACTGGTATCGGTGCCGTACAGCGCGCTGCCGCAGATCGGTCGCGATTACGCGCAATCGATCAAGGGCAAGGTTGTTCTCGACACGTCGAACCCGGTGCAGGCCCGCGACGGCGAAATGGCAGTCGCGGCCCGCGCGAAGGGAACCGGCGTTGCATCGGCCGAGTATCTTTCGGGCGCGCGTCTCGTGCGCGCATTCAATTCGGTTGGATATACGTCGCTGCGCAGCGAAGCGCATCGCGCCGGCGACAAGGTCGCAATTCCGCTCGCCGCCGACGACGCCGAGGCGCTCCAGGTCGCGAAGCGCCTGGTCGAGGCCGCGGGCTTCGAGCCAGTGGTCGTCGGCCCGCTCAGCAAGGCGAAGGAGTTCGACGTCGGCACGCCGGTCTTCGGCAAGGCGTTGACGGCATCCGAGCTGCGGAAGAGTCTCGGCGTCGGCTCGTAGAACGTGTACTCGGCGTTCTTCCGGCGGCGGCTGAACAAGCTCGTCGCCGCGCGTCCGGAAGAGGCCGCGGCCTTGTGCTGGTCGTTCGCCTATTTCTTCTGCCTCCTCGCCGGCTATTACGTTCTGCGGCCTTTGCGCGACGAGATGGGCATCGCCGGAGGGGTGAAGAACCTGCAATGGATGTTCACCGCGACGTTCATCGTCATGCTCGCCGCCGTTCCCCTGTTCGGATGGGTCGTCGCCTCTCTGCCGCGACGGCGGTTCATTCCGCTTGTCTACCATTTCTTCGTTTTCAACATCGCGATCTTCTGGCTGCTGCTGACAGTCGGCGTCGCCCGGCAGGACGTCGCCCGGGTGTTTTTCGTCTGGATCAGCGTGTTCAACCTGTTTGCGGTGTCGGTGTTCTGGTCGTTCATGGCCGATCTGTACACGAGCGAGCAGGGCAAGCGGCTGTTCGGCTTCATCGCCGCCGGCGGATCGGCTGGAGCGCTTCTCGGTCCTGCCGTAACGGTTGCGCTCGCGGTGCCTCTCGGCCCGGTCAACCTTCTCATCGTCGCCGCGGCATTGCTGGAAATCGCCGTGTTTTGCGCGGGCAGACTCGAGTCTGCGGCCACTGGACTCAGAGACAACGCGGTCGCTGAGGCGGGCAGGGAGCCCGCCGAGCCGCCCGAGACTGGTGGTCTGGGCGGAGGCTGGCTGGCCGGCCTCGCGATGATCTTGCGTTCGCCGTACCTGGCGGGCATCGCGTTGTGGGTGTTTCTGCTCTCCATCGCTGGAACGTTTCTCTACTTTCAGCAGGCGAATATCGTTGCAGCGGCGTCGGACAATCCGGCAGTGCGCACAAGGATATTCGCGACGATCGATCTGGCTGTCGGAATCCTGACGATCGTCGTGCAGTTTGCCGCGACAGGGCGGCTCCTCGCGCGTTTCGGCGTCGGCCGCGCGGCGGCCTTTCTGCCGCTGGTGTTCGGAGTGGGTTTTCTGGTGCTCGCCGGGATGCCATGGCTTCTCGTCGTGATCGCGTTTCAGGCGATACAACGCACGGCCAACTTCGCCATTTCGAATCCGGCGCGCGAAGTCTTATTTACAGTGCTCAGGCGGGAAGAGAAATACAAGGCGAAGAACGTGATCGATATCGTCGTGTTCCGCGGTGCCGATGCGGTTGCCGGCTGGCTGTTCACCGTGCTGCGAGACGCGGGCCTCGAGCTGTCGACGATCTCCCTGGCTACCGTACCGCTTGCAGCAGCCTGGCTCGTGCTCTCGCTCGCGCTCGGCCGCGCGCAGGAGGCGCGTGCGCGTACATCGGAACAGGCGTCGGTCCCAGAAGTGACTGCTGCCGCAAAAGGCGGCTGACGACGCCGGAGGCTGCGCTGATCAGCCCGACAGCACTGCCGTCATTCTTGCTCGCAGCGCCGCGTCGGGGTAGCGCCCGAACCCGGCATGCACGTCTAGCGAGGCACGTACCGAGCCGCGGCTGTTTCAAATCCATCCACGGCCCATTTCACATCACCGACGACTGGGTCAGGGAAGCGTTTTGCATCTGAGGAAAGAGGTCACGCTACACCTCCACCGCTTCCCCACGGGCTGAACCCCCCGTCCCTCGGCGGCCGCACGTCCGGCGGCTGGACGCGGGGCAGCGCGACGCGCGGCAGACGTTTCTTGACCCCCGCGTGCCCCCTGTTTAGGGGACGGGTTGCCCCCGGATTTGGGGCGCCCGATACTAGGTCACAGATAATCACGTTGTTCGGCGGCCATTGCCACTATGCCCACGACCGTCACACTCGAATGGGAGTTCACGCCTCGTGATTTTTTCGAGGAGCCAGAGACCATCGAGCGTCCGAACTACGCATTGATGATCGACGACGGGAAGATAAAGGCAACCTTCGATGCGGCCGTCTATGACGCAAACCCGGCGATAGGCGAAGCATTGGGCGAAGAGTTACAGGCTCGATTCCTTGGTGCCAACCTCATCAACCCTAAGCGTTTCGATCTTCACGGCCCTTACGTGACGCGGCTGGATCCTGATGGCCACCGCGCGGTTGCTATTACGTTGGGCGCTGCCATGGTTCAGGCTGTAGGCCTGGTGGTCGATATGGTGACGTTCGACAAGGATGGAAACGTAATTAGCGACACCAAGCGCGATCGCATCGAAAAACGCAAACTCTTTGCGGCTCGCGTTGCGGCTCATCGCGATGACCCTACGCTTATGGCGCTGGTGAAAAGCAGGGATGCGGCGGTCAGGGAACCAGACATCGAGCTTGTTCGCTTTTATGAGATCGGCGATTGTTTGCAAGCGTACTTCGGCAGCAGTCGCAAAAGGGCATGCGCTGAGCTAGGCATAGATCGCAAACGATGGGGCCGGCTCGAACGTCTATGCAACAATCAGGAAGTTCGGCAAGCACGGCATCGTGGGGGGAGTATTGGCCGGTACCGCGATGCGACTCAAGGCGAGCTTGAGGAAGCACGCGCCATCGCTGCCGAAATGATCGACCGATACTTATTCTACAGAGAGGCAGTCGTCGCTGTTAAGAAGGACTCCGCCACGGGTTGAACGTCCCGCCCATACCCTGCGGCCACCGTAGTTCCGGCTCGCCGATGATTTCCCATTCCGCGTACCGCGCGACCAGTTCGTGGCGCTCGGCCTTGTATCGGGCCTTCACCCAGCGGCCCATTAGCTTGTCGCGATACCGAAACGGGTAGAGGAACAGCACCGTCGGGGCGTGCAGCGGGCCGGGCATGGTGTGAATGTTACTGCCCGAGCCGGCTTGCCGACTTGATCCGGAGTCTCTGACCGTCGGATCAATTTACAGCCTGCATCTCAGCGCAGACTGCCGCTGGCGCAACCCTTTGAATAGGTTTCGGCGGGAATCGACGGCGCAAAAAATGCTATTCAATACGGTTCGGCGGCGCGAGCGACAAAGAGGAGGGGATGACGCTTTTCGGCTGATCGTGCTGCGGAGGGGGGCGTCTTATGGATTGGGGCTGGCTATTGCTTGGCGTCGTCGTCTGGGTGCTTTGCCTTCTAGTCGTGCTGGTCTTGTTGCGAATGGCCGGCGATCAGGATCGTGCAGCACGCCACGCGCAAAAGAGCCTCGACCCCTTTACCGACATCACGATTACGCGGCCCGGCATGGATTGATTACAACAGCCTGGAGCCAGCGCCGCTGCGGCGGCCGTAAGTCGTCGAGATCGCGGCGCGTCGTTCGTGGCCGAACCCGGCGTCAGGTTTTCGGGAAAAAGGCCACCGCGATGGCCAGCAATGCGAGTCCTACGATGAATGCAAGCGCCGCGAGCCTTTCCAAACTAACCGGAACATGTTTCGCGAAGAACGAACTCCAAATGACGAAGACCGACGAAAAGCCGAATGCGAAGACTGCGAGTAACACCATAACGACCAGAAGCGGAGTCCCAAATGCTTCGAAGCTCATGCTACCCCGTCGCCTAGAAAAGAATTGGCGCTAGCAACAGAACGGCAAGCGCGAGCGCCCCCACGATCAAAGGTTGCGGCTGGCGTGCCTCGACGAACATGAGCGATACCAGGCCACCGATCACCGCGCCGGTGGCGAGCAGCAGGATGATGCCCAGTATCGGCATTCGCTGGTCTCCGCTAAAGCTCTAGCTCGACGCACCACAGCACATACCGTGCCGCGCACGCCGGCCAGCGATGAGGATTGCACAACAGGGACTCAGTCGGTGTCGCGGCTGACAACCGGACATGCCATCAACAATTTGTGAACGACGATATGCAGCGATCGCCAGGATCGACGATCTCGACCGCGGGTAGGCTAGGACACGTCCGAGCGCCGCTGCGTATCCTTGGGCGCAGTACCCTTCGTCATCTTTTTGTAGTCGCCGAAGAGCGGGATGACTCCCATCGCTATCAGGATGCCCAGTACGATAGCTACGCCGATTCCGACCACAATCAGCAGAGTTCAGAATGATTGGATGGTCATTTGATCCGCGCTAGAAGGAGATCGTCCGCAGTCGCCGGCCGAAACATTCGCAGCGGGAGTTCCGTCTCCCCTGGACCGGGGGGCGTGCTCAGATAGCGGATCACCGCGCGCTCTCGCCACACACTCACGATCTCAGCAACGAAACCGTTGGGTGTCGCGATGCGATCACCAATCACGAAGCGAGCCTTCCGCATGCGATGAGGATCGCACCACGGAGCCGCAATCTGTGTTGCGGGCCGACGCCCGGACACGCCGCCAGATCTAACAGTTTGTAATTTACACGTCGGCGCGCTGCTGCCGTCGCCGTCGCCACGCCTGGAGCGCGAAGGGAACGAGGAGCGCTACGGGCGATAGCGCCGCCAGCACGATCTTATGCGTTACCGGGTCGCGGAAAATCTGTGCCTCGCCCTCGAGTTGACCGAGAGCGATGCGCGACAAACGGTCGCGACTTTCGGGCCCTTTGCTTTGGCTCAACGTATGCGTCTCCGAAACTAGAGATACTGGGAGTGTTACCAATCCGGCATCGGTAGGTCTTCGGAAAGGAGGACGCTATGGTGTCGATCGGGTGGTTGCTGTATGCGCTGATATTGGGCAGTTTCGGGGGAATCTTGGTATTCGCGCTCATGGCCATGGCACAAAGAGAAGAACAACGTGCAGCCAGAGCTGAGATGACAGTCGAGTTGCAGCTGGTAGGCTTGCCGGAACTCGATCCTCATTGGGGAACCATTCGCTCGCGCAAGCCTGCGGGTAAGTTGGCCTCAGAACCGAAGCGTGGCGCGCGCATAGCGGCCTAAAAGGGGACCAGCATGCGCTTTCGATTCTTTGGCTGCAGTGCACTCTGCGCCGCTGTTGCCCTCGCCGCTGGTGGAGGAGTGGGACAGGCAGCCGACCCTACAACGCCGCCAGCGACCCCAGCAGCATCGGCGCCTGAAGCACTACCGCCAGCAACAGCGCGGCCGTCGCTAGAATCGGTGCCTGAGACTTCGCCGAACTACTCCGGTGCCCAGACGTACGTCACGATCTCGCAGACGCCAACCCAAACTGTCGAGGAGGCGAGCATCAATGGGACCCTTGTCTGGGTCAAGGTTACGCCTCGATACGGTCGCCCGTATTACCTGATCCCGGGCGACGGTGGGAGCACCTTTATCCGCCGTGACAGCCTCGACACAGGGCTCAGCGTACCGAACTGGGTGATCTTCTCCTGGTGAGTCGAGGCGGCCGCTCGACGAGAATTGCTCAGGAGCGACGTTTCTCGAAGCGGGATAAGTTCGGGCCTGGGGCGGCTTGCCCAGGGGGAGCGCCGCAACGACGCCTGTGCCGGGCTGCGCGCCACTAGGCCACCACGAGTTAGACGAATTCTCGACTGGCCGCCGATATTCCGGCCCTCATCGATGCTCTCCTCGCATTTCGTGTACCGCGCCTCGAGTTCTCACCCCTCTGCGATGTAGCGCGCCTTGATCCACTTCCCCGTCACCGGATCGCGGAAGCGAAACGGGTACAGCACGAGGAGGACCGGGCGTGCAGGGGGCCGGGCATGGTCCACATCGTACCGCGATGGGGATGGGACCCCGGCGCCGGCACCCGCTTCCACACCCGCTATACGTTCGGACGCCAGTGGATTCTTGCGCAACAGCTACCGGCTAGCGGGTATCGAAGTGCGGGTGCGGGTAACGGCTCAGCCGTCGGCCTTGAAAACCACAGCGAACGGGCGCGGGACATCCTGCAAATGATGGAAAAAGCTCACTTCCACGAAGCTGCTCTGCCTCTCGAACAGCTCGCGGATCTGGTCGCTGCCGTCGACCGGCTTGGCGCCTCGACCGCTCGCCGGACGGTTGGCCGGTGGGCGCCGCCGCCCGGTGACCCCGAGCGAGAGTTCCGTCAGGTCCGGGTCGCGCGTCATGTAGGCGCCGTATACCGCGATGGCCTCGATTTCGTACTTGTTGTTCGCCGCTGTGCGGTTGAAACTGAGCGCAAGGTCGGCAATGTAATCCAGCAGCATTTTCGCGCGCGTGCGCGGCAGTGCCTCGACGATGCGCGCCAGCGCGTATTGCCGGAACTTCTCGGTGATGCAGTATTCGCTGCTGTCCGGCGCCAGCGGGCGCAAGAGACCCTTGCGCACCATCTCGTCGACCATCGCCTTGCTTGCCGCGGCACTGACACGGAAATCGTGGACTAGCGTGTCGAGGCGCACCTTGGCGCGCTCGGGTGGAATTCCATGCACGCGTGACAGCACACGCTCGGTCGCATCGCGCAACTGCAGCGCGTCGAGTCCGAAATAGAGGCGCTTAGTGACCAGCGTCACTGGCTTCATCATCGGTCTCCCGCGGATCGGATCCCTCATCAACAACAATAGCAGATAGGTTCAAGTCCTTCCGCCGCAACCACACAATCAAGCAATTAGCCCAGCCAATGCGCTGGGCTTTGGCATTCATTGGCTCCCATGTAGGCGTGGTGTAGGTTTCTCGGCCACTTCCGCGCCTCGGAAGTGTTTCCCCCTCGGCCAAAGGTGCAATATCGGCGTCATCGGGGACGCGGTAACCTACGGCGATGAGCCCCGACACCTCACTTCGTCCCTGTCCCTACTGCGCCTACGACAAGCCGACCGTAGCGGCGATCGGCGATGATCGCGTCCGCGCTGTTGTCGTTACGTGCCCTGAGTGCGGAGCCGCAGGTCCGCCGGCCTCCGGGGACGATCCGCCTGGTCACGCGCAACACCTCTGGAATCAGCGATTCGGCGTGCAATAGACTGTCGCGCCGTCGATCGGCGACGCGGCGGAAGAGGGAACCCTACCGACGGGGGTTGGGGGGAAGCAAAAGGATGGCACTTGCTTGCGATCCGCGTCAACGTTCTCTTGTCTGGGCCGCCCGCTACGGTGCACGTGACCCCGGGAGCGTGCCAGAACCAAAGGCCATAACCGATCAGATCCCCTGGGGAGTGCCCGGTTATGCGGAAGGTGACCTTCACTTCCTCGCCGCGCCGAAGCGGGATCATTTTCTCAATGTGTCGGCAAAACTCCCCACCCGTTGTGTCTTTGTGAACCTTAAATCCGGAACTTCTGGTCATTGCGCGGCGGCGGCCGGCGTAAAGGGTCTTGCCGGGTAGCTTTCCACCGCCTGCGGGTGCAGGGCTCATATCTTGGGCCTCTTACCTGTCAGAAGCTGGGGAACAGAGACGCCCATGGCGGAGGCGAACACCTCCAACGTGCTGAGCCTGACATTTCGCTCGCCACGTTCAACCTGCCCGACATAGGTACGGTGTAAACCGCACATGTCCGCGAACTCTTCTTGCGAAAAAGCGTTCCCTTCGCGGAAGGCGCGGATGTTGCCGGCCAAGATGGCCGTGAGGGAGGAGCTAGGTTTGCGGAGTGCTCTTGCTTTTCTCATCCACTGCCACGCAATTTTCGAGGACGAATCGTGCCAGTGTCGGGAAATGATGCCTTGGAATCTACAGACAATGAGTAGCGCGGGCGGAACCCGCGATCATCGGCCTCCGGCGCGCATCGGCGGAAAGGCCCCTGGAGGCGGCATCTTCCCAAGCTTACGATGGCCTATCTGGGGCTGGTACCGAGTGAGCATTTCAGCGCGGCGGCAGCAAGCCGACGTTCGCCACGGCACACTCGAGACCATTGTCGAACGAATATCTATTGGAAAGCACAGTAGACGGGCTCTCCAAACCGCGCACCCCCGCCCCGACGGAACGTTGGGCTAACCGCCCACCCCAAACCGCGCATCCACGGCAACCCTGCACCGCACATCACGTGCAGTGTTTTTTTCGCATCATGCGACGGTGCACCCCTCGTATTGCGCATATTCTTTCTTTGCGGCGAGAGAGAGATGGAAGCGCCCGTCGGTAATCCACGCAAGGTCGTTGTCAATGAGCCGGTGAATATCTGCACGAAGCAAAATGCCGTCGGATGCGTTATTGTGCTTGCGCCAATCCCGGCCGGGTAAATGCGCCGCATCGAGCGTTGCGCGAATCGCTGACCCCGTCACGACGCAACGCCAACGACAGCGGTCGCCGACGCGGTTGCGAAACGCGACTTGCGAAACTCGAAGCTCAACCTCGCCCATGCGGCTTCGCACCTCGGGATCATCGGCACGCACATCCGCTCGCTTGGCCAACAGCTCAAGCGGTATGGCGTACCGCCGCACAATGGCAGTGAGTTCCGGCTTCGCCGCCGGTCGCGGGTCGAAGAACCACATCGTGGGTGACTTGGTGTTCCGTGCGAGCGCTGGAAACTTCCGCATCTGTTCCGCGTACGCCTCGCCCATCTTCTCCAGAGGCAACGCGATAGGGGGCGTGTCATGATGAAAGAGCAACACGTGCGTTGCGCCACGCGCCTTGATGTGTGCGATGCGCTCCCGAACGAATTGGACGAATGCCGCATCGCTGGTTTTGCTGCCTTCGGGTCCGGCAAACAGTCCAAACTGAATCGCAGCGTACTCGGCCGTTGACCAGCCGAGCTTGACCCAGAACGAGACGCGCCCGCCGTCAACGGCTTTCGCGTCGATGATCTTTACCGCCCCGCTCTTTCGGGCAGTTACATTGCGGAAGCCGATTGCTTCCACCATCTTCGCCGCCTCTTCGAATAGGCGCGCTTCGTTTTCGTACGACTTGGGGTTCCGCGCTAGCCGTTTGCTCATCGCCATCCTCCCCTTGCCATTTCGTTGGAAGAATAAACGTTCTGTCGCATTCCGGCCATCCGCAGCGCCATGTCGGATCCTTCACCTGTCGCGCGCGTACAGATGGCGTAGACTTCGATCGGCTTTGGCAGACGTCACCATGCTGACGATGAAATCCGAACCATAAGTACCCGAAGTGCTGGTCGAGGAGATAATCATGTTATCCAGATTGCTTCGTTCTGCCGGAATGGCCGCGCTCGTCGCGGCGAATTACGCATTCGTCGTGCCCGACGTTTGCGCGCAGGCCGACCCGCAAGCACACATCGTCGCCTCGGAGGCTACGCTCTCAAATTTCCTCCGTGATCCCGACATGGGCTGGCTACAGCAAAACTTCAGCCGCGCGAAGGCGGTGATCATCACACCCGAGATCGTCAAGGCCGGTTTCATCTTCGGCGGCTCGGGCGGGCGGGCGCTCGTGGTCGCGCGCGACCCGACGACCGGCGGATGGGTAGGCCCCGCGTTCTACGTGATGGCGACCGCTAGCGTCGGTTTCCAGGCCGGGATCTCGGTGGCGGAAGGCGTCACGCTGGTGATGACGGAAAAGGGCTTCAACTCGCTGCTCGCGACTTCGTTCAAGATCGGCGGCGACGCCAGCATCGCCGCGGGTCCGGTCGGCGCGGGTGCCCGAAGCGACATCGTGGCCGACCTCATCACCTTCAACCGGGCCAAGGGCGTGTACGGCGGACTGAATCTCGACGGAACCGTGGTCACTGCCTCCGATGACTGGAACGCGTCGTTCTACGGGAAAAAGGTGCTGCCGCCGGACATTCTGGTGCGGACATCGGTCCACAACCCCGCGGCCGACAATCTGCTCGCGCAGGTTAGCGCTGCCGCCAGCAAGAAATAGAATCCGCCAACCTTCCAAGGAGCATGACCCCCCGCCCCTCCGAATCGGAACGCGTGAATATTCCATCGCGCCGCACGATCGCGTGACATAGGATTGCCCGGTTCAAACTTCGCGGCATGTGGATATAGCCCGGCTGCCTAAGTTCGCTTCCGCTCTCGCGCTATCATGCGAGTTGGTTGAGAGAAGTCCGGAGGAAGCGCTCTATGACGTGGTTCGAACACCATGAGCGGAGCACGAAGCTCGCAGCCGCTGCGCGCACGCTGCTGCATCTCGGCGACGCGCGCAAAGCCGAGCGCCTGTACGGAGAAGCTGCAGCCGAAGCCGAGCGCGCCATGGCGCTCGTCCCGCCGGAAAGGAAAGTCACCTTCGGGGTGGTCGCAATGCTCGCGCACCGCCTCTGGCGCCGCGCCCGCCGCCAGGGCGATGCCGCCCGCGTCGCTCAGGTGATCCGCGGCGCGCCCGAGCTCTTTCCCATCACTGTAAGCGCCCTCGACGCGAGCGCGCCCGCCTCGCCCCCAACGCGGCAGAAACACCCGTAACTCGCCGAGCGCACCCGCACCCCACAGCGGCTCTTCGTACTCAGAAGGCAGCTATGCGCCATTGAGCCGCCGCTCGATCGAGTCGCCTGAACTGCGGCTCTCGACCCTTCGCGGTCATTCGCTCTAACGACAAGCGGTCGTTCGGCTACGACGTAGAGTTCTGATCGCCACTACATTGCTCCAATGAACGAGCGGCACTATCATCAGTGACTAATGCGGCGGCTGCGAGCCGCTGTTGCCGTCTTCAATTTAAAGCGCCGCCTGAACGGCGCCCACCTTGCGTGCTCATGGACGCCAACCCGGGCTCGCCAGGGACGTACCGGCATTCATCATCCGGTAAGAGAATTTCCACATGACGCAGGCGGAAAAGCTCGACGATCCCTCCATCATCGATGCTGACGAGGTGGCTCGGGCGCTCGGCACCGATATCGACAACGGGCTTTCGTCGCAGGAGGCTGCGCGCCGGCTCGCCGAAGATGGCCCCAACGAGTTGCGCGCGGCGCCGCCGGTGCCGACCTGGCGCCGCGTCGTCGCGCAGTTCCAGGACCCCCTCGTCTATCTGCTGCTCGGTGCCGTCGTCATCGCGCTCGCCGCGTGGATAATCGAAGGGCGCGTCGCCTGGCCGATCGATGCGATCGTCATCACCCTGGTCGTCGCGCTCAACGCGTTGCTTGGGTATGTGCAGGAGGCCAAGGCCGAAAGCGCCGTGGCCGCGCTCGCCCGGATGACCGCGGTCACCTCGGCGGTCGTCCGCGACGGCCAGGTCCAGCGCGTAGCGAGCACCGAGCTGGTACGCGGCGACATCATCGCCCTCGGCGAAGGCGACGCCGTCGGCGCCGATGCACGTCTGGTGCAGGCCGCCACGCTGCGCATCCTGGAAGCGTCGCTTACAGGCGAGAGTGAGGCGGTGCTGAAAAATGCCGCAACGCTTGCCGCGCCGACCGCCCTCGGCGACCGGCTCGACATGGTCTTCAAAGGCACCTCCGTCGCGCAGGGAACCGGCCGTGCGATCGTCATTGCGACGGCCATGGAAACGCAGTTGGGTGCGATCGCCGAAATGCTCGAAGCGGCCAACGAGGAACCGACGCCGCTGCAGAAGGAGGTCGCCCTAATCGGGCGCACGCTCGGCGTCGCGGTCGTCATCATCGCCGTTGTCGTCGTGGCGACGGTGTTGCTGCTGTCCGAGGTACGCACCGCTTCCGACGTGATTAGGGTGCTGCTACTCGGCGTGTCCCTCGCGGTCGCCGCGGTGCCGGAGGGTCTGCCAGCGATCCTTTCCGTCGTGCTCGCGCTGGGCGTGCAGCGGATGGCGAAGCGCAACGCCATCGTCAAGAAGCTGTCGTCGGTCGAGACGCTTGGCTGTGCCTCAGTGATCTGCTCGGACAAGACCGGCACGCTGACCCGCTCGGAAATGACGATCGAGCGCGTAATGACCGCCTCCGGTGGCAGCCGCATCAGCGGCGTCGGCTACACACCCGAGGGACGCGTTGAGCACGAGGGCATCGAGTTGTCCGCCGGACCGCTGCGCGACGAACATATCGTCGTGCTGAGCGGCGGCAGCCTCGCGAGCAATGCCGACCTGCAGGAGACCGAGAGCGGCGAGTGGGAAATCCAGGGCGACCCGACCGAGGCCGCCTTCCTCGTCGCCGAGCGCAAACTCGGGACGACCGCGCGGCGCAAGCGCCGCTTCGAGCGCATCGGCGAGATCCCTTTCACTTCCGACCGCAAGATGATGTCGACGATCGAGTGCGACCACGAGCATGGCGACGAGGCCATCGTGGTCACCAAAGGCGCGCCCGACGTGCTACTCGAGCGCTGCACGCGCGCCCGGGTCGGCATGGACGTGGTCGCGTTCGACGGCGCGTTGCGGGCGCGCGCCGTGGCCGATGTGGAGGAGCTGACCGAGGAGGCTTTGCGCACGCTCGCCGTCGCCTACCGGCCGCTCGCACCGGGCGAGAACCTCGAGGACTCAACGGCAGTCGAGCGTGACCTAATCTTTGTCGGTACGGTCGGCATCATCGACCCGCCCCGCGCGGAGGCCGGCGTGGCCGTCCGTGATGCGCACCGCGCCGGCATTCGCGTGATCATGATCACCGGCGATCACCCGAGCACCGCCGCGCGCATCGCGGCCGACCTCGGCATCGTCGAGGCCGGTGCGAAGGCGATTACGGGAGCCGCACTCGACGCGCTCGACGAAGCGGGCTTTGTGGCGGCGGTGCACATGAACTCAGTTTTTGCCCGCGTCGCGCCGGTGCACAAGCTGCGTATCGTCGACGCACTGCAAGCCGATGGCAATGTGGTAGCCATGACCGGCGACGGCGTCAATGACGCACCGGCGCTGAAGTCCGCCGATATCGGCATCGCGATGGGCGTGACCGGCACGGAGGTAACGAAGCAGGCGGCGAAAGTGATTCTCGCAGACGACAATTTCGCGACCATCGTCGACGCGGTGCGCGAAGGCCGCAAAATCTACGACAACATCCGCAAGTTCCTGCGCTACCTACTGTCCTCGAACATGGGCGAGGTGCTGACGGTTTTTCTCGGTGTCGTCGGTGCCAGCGTGATCGGGCTCACCGGCGCCGGCGAAGCGGTGGTGCTGCCGCTGCTCGCGACCCAAATCCTGTGGATCAACCTGTTGACCGACTCGTGGCCGGCGCTCGCAATGGGGGTCGATCCTGAGACCGATGACGTAATGGCGCGCAAGCCGCGGCGACTGACCGAGCGCGCGATCGACACGCGCATGTGGGTCGGCGTCGTCGAGATCGGGTTAGTGATGGCGGTGGTGACGCTGCTGACGCTCGACATCTACCTGCCCGGCGGACTCGTCGAAGGCACGTATGACCTCGCCAGTGCACGTACCGCCGCCTTCACCGTGCTCGTTCTCGCGCAGCTTTTCAACTGCTTCAATGCGCGTTCGGAGACGATGAGCGCGTTCCATCACTTGTTCGCAAACCCATGGCTGTGGGGGGCGATCGCGCTTTCGCTATTGCTGCAGGTGGCAGTCGTCCACATCGCCTTCCTCAACCTCGCATTCGGCACCGTGCCGCTCAACCTCGAGCAATGGTGCGTCTGCGCCGCGATGGCGAGCGTAGTACTATGGTTCAGCGAACTGCGGAAGCTGCTTCATCGGGTATCGTGCCAGAGTGGGGCAGCATGACAGGCGTCAAGGCATAGCTACTATCGAGGCGCGCGAGTTCATCCGCACAGCGCTCGCGTACACCACTTGTCGCGGCGATAACACCGGCGCCCTTCGCTGCAGCACACCGGCCGTGAATGGTATACACGACGAATCCGAACTGACATCTCGTGCGCTGGCGAGCGGCTGCTTCTTAGAACGCGGCGCTGCGACCGGTTTGGCCGCACTCGGCCCGTTTGCCGATGGCCATAGTTTGGCCCAGTGCGGGGAGTACGATGGTCAGCTTTCGAGATTAGTGCTCCACAACGTCGCGGGGGTGCAAGACGTGTCTGCACAAGGGTATGTGCTGGGCCCCACTGAGGGCGAACACCTTATTCGTAATACTGGAAACCTTTTTATCAAAGTTGACCCCAGTAGGGGTTCAAACAATATGGCCTTGGGGACACAGCAGGTCCCCATCGGTGCCGGCATCCCTGTCCATCAGCATCAAGAAGCAGATGAGGTGCTGTTCATTCTGGAAGGCTCTGGTTTCGGCATCGTAGGCGACACCCGGATGCGTGTTGAAAAAGGTTCGGCAATCTATGTTCCCACGGGCGTTTGGCATGGTGTCGAAAATCCCGACTGTGAGCTATTGTTACTTTGGGTCGTGGCACCACCGGGAGTAGAAGCGTTCTTTCGTGAGGTATCCAGTGCTCCTGGCGGACCGCCAAAGCAACTCACTCGCGAACAGTTGAACGCAATTGCCAAGAAACATGGGATGCAGTTCAAATGACGAGAAGTCAGCCGACGTCGGTGGGGTCGCCACCCCCAAGGCATTGCCATAGCTTCCGCGGCAAAGAGTCGAGGCCAAGAACCATGTGGGTTCTGAGCGGAAGCGCCACCCAACAAGGCCATGCATCGGACCGTGCACTGCCGCGTATCATCGCGCCGCTGATAGCCGGCCTCTACCGTCCGCTACAGGGAGACGGCGCCATCGAATGACTGCTATCGGCGGCTTTGCCGTATGGCTGCAGTTGGCCGGTAGCACCCACTGATCAGCGTCGGCGCAATGTCCGTCATCGCGGCGGAGGAGTCGTTCATCGCGGTGAAGCGACAGGCCGTACCCGACCCATTGCAGACGGTCGCAATGCCAGAAAGCAGACTGTCATTGAGGAAATCGAGACGACGAAGATCGTGCGGACAGCGCGTCTTCTATCTGGCGTGATTACACGAACTCCGGCCATCAGCATCACGCCCTCGGTGCGTCCCGACACAAGCGAACCCGGTTATCAGGTTACGCGGTCTAACTCCGCGCGTCGCTGAAGCGTATTCATTGCTGTCAAGCAGAACGCGAGCCATGCAATGCTCTCGGCGATCGCGGCCAGCACGTCGCTCAAATAGTGCAGTCCGAGATAGATTCGACTGAGGCCGACCAGAACGATGAGGAAGCATGCACCGAGGGCAATCAAGAGGCGCCACCGCCACGCTTGGACGTGAACAATCAGGAAGGCGGCCAGGAATCCGTACAGCAGAGTTGCCGCTGCCGTATGCCCGCTTGGAAAGCTGTAAGACACCAGCGAGCCGACGAGATCCCGGAAATAAGGGCGCGGGCGCTCGATGATAACTTTCGTCACGGCGTTCAGCAGCATGCCGATAGGTAATGCGATGACGAGGCTCGTGAGCCAGTACCACTGGTGCCGCCAAGCCAGAAATAGCGCGAGAATCATGGCAACCGTCGTCACAGGAATCGTGTTGTGGAGATCGCTGACCAACTGCATCACCTGCGTCAGGGGGGGCGTGGAATGGTCCCCGAACCAGCTTGCGACCCTCTGATCGACGATGGTCAATGGATCGCCGTGGATTACATCCTCCGTGATTCCGCCGAATAACCAGGCGGCGCCAAGCAATACCAACGCACCCAAAGTGAGCTGCAGGCCAAGGTATCCGCGTGGCGACAGGCGAGCACGCACAAATTCAATCTGGGGAGCGTATTGGCGACGCGCACGAGCAATCCGAGGACTTTCGAGGAACGCGCTCCAACGTCGCTTGATGCCGTGTTCGTGCCGAACGGCCCAGCGCCACAGCCAAGTAAGCGCGAGGATGAAGAACACGATCGCGCCGAGAATAATGCTTGCGCGCCCGATCCATTTCTCGGCTCGATTCCAGCTTGCGCCTAGGAAGTAGCCGAGCAGGACGAAGCTTGTCGCCCACAGCATTGCCCCCAGTGCGTTGTACGAGAGGAACTGGCGGTACGGCATGCGCGAGGATCCGGCGAGAAAAGGGACGACGGCACGCGCGAACCCGACAAACCGCCCGAGGAAGACTGACTTGCCACCGTGGCGCGCGAAGAACGCGTCCGCGCGATTCAGGCGCTGCTTGGACAAGCCGAAGCGATCACCGTGGAGCTCGACCCATGGTCGACCGAGACGCCTTCCCAGTTCGTAGCCGAGGCTGTCACCCAATGTCGCTCCGAGGGCTACGGTCACGATCAACCCGTCGAGATCCAGTACACCTTGGGCGGCGAGAAACCCGCTGACCAACACGAGGCTTTCACCGGGAACGAAGAGGCCCAAGAAGGCAGCCGATTCCAGTGCAGCCGCCAGGAAGATGATGAGGTAGCCCCAATGTCCCAGGCGGCTGACGAGTCCCAGCAAATAGTCGAGCATGTTTCGTACTATGACGGCGCGTTACGGCGGCGGCGTTACGTCTGTGAGCAAGCCGAGCGGGATTTCGCAGCAGGTGTACTTCTCAGCGGCCTCCACACCGCTTCCACACAGACGACAGCATGAACCGAGAAGCGAGAATGGCCAAGATGGCCGCAAGAGCAGCTACTGGGACATATCGCCGATGGACAGCATCTTCAAGACGCTGCGTCTTCCGTCAAGCGTAACGTCTGTTGATAGCCGAACGCACCCATCGACGGGCCATGGCTGAACGGTTGGTATCGCGGCGGAGCAGTCGTTCATCGCGGGGAAGCGACAGACCGTACCCGACCTATTCTGTTGAACAACTCCCTTGAAATTGGTCGGTTCTTGGCTAGGTTGAAGCCAAGATGTTCGAAGGGGAGACGCGGGAATGATGGGACGACAGCGTGGCGGCCAGAAGCAGCTGTTCTACTCATTCAACCTCGACGATCACGTTCCCTCGGATCATCTGCTACGCGGGATTGATCAGTTCCTCGACCTCGGCGACCTGCATCGCCACCTCGCCCCGTACTACAGCCATACCGGTCGCCCCTCGATTGACCCGCAGCTGCTAATTCGCATGTTGATCGTGGGCTACTGCTTCGGCATCCGCTCCGAGCGGCAGTTATGCGAGGAAGTCCACTTGAACCTGGCGTACCGCTGGTTCTGCCGGCTGGGATTGGAAGACCCGGTGCCGGATCACTCGACGTTCTCCAAGAACCGGCATGGCCGTTTCCGGGACAGCGATACGCTGCGTTTCGTGTTCGAGCAGGTCCTGGAGCGCTGCGTGCGGGAGGGGCTGGTGGGTGGCGAAGGGTTCGCCATCGATGCCAGCTTGGTGAAGGCGGATGCCAACCGTCAGCGTGGCGTGCCTGGTGCCGAGGCCGACTGGTCGAGCCAGCCATTGATCAGCCGCCCGGTGCGCGAGTATCTGGCGGCCTTGGATCAGTCCGAGCTGGAGAAGAGCACACCGAAGAACATCTCGCTGACCGATCCGGCGGCGCAGTGGAGTGCGGCCTGGGGACCGGCGTTCTACGCCTACTCGGCGAACTACCTGATCGACATTGCCGCGGGCATTGTGGTTGACGTTGAGGCGACACCAGCTCACAAGCTCGATGAGATCAACGCCACCAGGACGATGATCGAGCGGGTTGAGGCGCGATTTGATCTCAAGCCGCGGCGGCTGATCGGTGACACCAATTACGGCACGGCAGAAATTCTGGGGTGGATGGTCGACGAGAAACAAATCGAGCCGCATGTGTCGGTGTGGGACAAGACCCAACGCCACGACGAAACGCTATCCAGCAGCGACTTCGAGTGGAACGAACAGGCCGATGAATACCGCTGTCCGCAGGGCCGCGTGCTGCGCCGCCAATGGCGCCCCTTCAAGCGCATTCGTAGCCACATCACCAAGGCCGACACCATCATCTATCGATCCAGCCAATCCGATTGTGCTACTTGCCCGATGAAGGCTCGATGCTGCCCGAATACACCGACTCGGAAGATCGCTCGCAGTGTCCATGAATCGGCACGAGATGTCGCTCGCGACGTTGCCAAGACCGATGCTTATAAGCAATCACGCAGGGATCGCAAGAAGGTCGAAGTGCTCTTCGCTCACCTCAAGCGAATCCTGAAGCTCGATCGCCTGCGATTGCGCGGACCAAGTGGGGCTCACGACGAGTTTCTTCTGGCAGCAACCGCGCAGAACCTACGACGAATGGCGAAGTGGTTGTGCCCGGCGGACCCAGAAATAGCAAGAATGGCGATCTAAATCGGCGCCGAACAGCTTCGCCAACGCAAAATAGACCGCTCCCAGTCACCGATCCTCTCGCCGCTTCACGCTCGCAGCAATAGCGCGCCGCTCAAACGTCTAGTTATTCAACAGAATAGACCCGTAGCGGTCTATCAAGCCCTTGCAAAAGCAGACGTTGGCGAAGATTGCTCTGCGCCTGCAGGGAGTCGTTCGTGTCGGCCAATCACCGCGCCAGCGAAATCATTGCAATGGAAGCGTGAATGCGAAGGTTGAGCCAACCCCAACCTGACTCTCGACCCAGATCCTTCCGCCATGGAGCTCAATGAACTTGCGAGAGATAGCGAGCCCGAGTCCCGTGCCTTCCACCTTTTTCCCAGCCGTCCCAACCTGCCGGAACTCCTCGAACACCAACTCCTGATCCTCGGGAGAGATGCCAACGCCGGTGTCCGTGACCGAGATCTCTGCCAAGCCGTCGCGAACAGCGGCCCGTACATCGATCCGCCCGCCCTCCGGCGTGAACTTCAGCGCGTTCGACAGAAGGTTGAGAAGCACCTGCTTCACTTTGCGCTCGTCGGCGCGAATCATTCCCAGCCGCTCATTCACCGTGCGCCCAAGTTCAATGCCGCGCCGCACCGCCCGCTCCCGCACTAAGGTGAGCGTGTTCTCGATGCTGCTGGGCAAATCGAAATCGCTTAGCTCCAACTCCATCCGTCCGGCTTCGATCTTGGATAGGTCGAGGATATCGTTGATGAGGGATAGAAGATGTTGCCCTGACTGCAGGATGTCGCCGATGTACTCGGCTTGTTTTTCGTTGATCTCTCCGAACATCCGCTCGGCGAGGACTTCCGAGAAGCCGATGATGGCGTTGAGCGGCGTGCGCAGCTCGTGCGACATGTTGGCAAGGAATTCGCTCTTGTGACGGCTCGCCGCCTCCAGCTCGCGACTCTTGTCCTGGATCTCGCGAAAGAGCCGCGCATTCTGGATCGCGATCACCGCCTGGTCGGCGAAGGTCTTGAGGAGGGCGATCTCCTTATCCGAAAATGGTCCTGGCGCTACGCGACACACGGCGATCACGCCGATAGCTCTACCTTCCCACAGCATCGGCGCGAAAATCGCGGCTCGCGTGCCGACGAGGCGGCCTCCTTCGCGTGTACCGGGTGGCACCGCTTCGTCCTCCGTATCGGGATAGTGCAGGACGGTACGACGCCTTATACAGATCCCGGTGGCCCTTTGATCGGTCACCGGCGCAGGCGGCGACGCCATGAAAGCTTCGCGCTTCGGGCCCTGGTGGGCGACGATGCGCGTCAGGCCGTCCTCACCGAGGATGTGAATCGTGACTAGGGTGCCTGCGAACAGCCGTTCGCAACTTTGCAAGATCTTGTCGAATACCGGCGCTGTGTCGGCAATTGAGCTGCTGATGGTCGCGAGCACTTCGCCCGAGGCCTTTTGCTGCTCGAGCGCCTCCTTTGTCTCGTTGAACAGGCGCACGTTCTCTATGGCAATCACGGCCTGATCTGCAAAGGTCTTCAGTAGTTGGATATGTTTGTCTACGAACTCGCCCGCCTCCGCGCGATAGATGACAATGGCACCGATGGGGCGCTCGCCACGAAGCAATGGCACGCCAAGCAGGCTCCGAAAGCCAGCCGCCTTTAACGTGGTGCCGAGGTATTCCTCGTCCGCCAATATGTCGGGTACTTGAACGGCGGTACCCGTGAAAATCGCCCGACCTGAGACATGTCCGCGGTTCGGCGCCATCGGATACCACGTCTGAATTCGGCTAAGCAGCTCCCCGCTGAAGTTATGGTGAGCAGCCAGGTGAACGAGGCCGCCATCCAAGCGGAATACAGCGCCGAAGCGCGCCTCGCACAACCGCACCGCGTTCTTGACGATCGTATCGAACACCGGCTGCACATCGCGCGGCGACCTGCTAATCACCCGCAGGATCTCGCTTGTCGCGGTCTGCTGCTCCAGAGCCTCTTTGGTCTCGTTGAATAGACGCACATTCTCGATGGCGATCACGGCCTGCCGCGCGAAAGTCTCCACCAGAGCGATCTGCTCGGGCGAGAACGGCCGCGGCTCGCGGCGGAACATGAAAATTACCCCGGAAGCCCCGCCTTCGCGCAGGAGTGGGACCACGAGCACTGCACGGAACCCCAACTCCTGCTGCTTCGCTCGGGCAGTCGGATAATCAGTGCTGAGCAGAGGAACGACGTCGGCGTGGTGGATGGTCTCGCGGTCCAGTGCGGCACGGCCGATAGCGAGGCTTCGCGTCAATGGCCAGGTTCGCTTCGGTCCCGGCGACTTGTCGAGGCCGACATCGGCCCAATATGCAGCCGTCGGGTGAAGCACGTCACCTTCAACCAGTAATACCTGAGCAAACGCCGCATCGCATAGGCCAGCGGCCCGCTCGGCAACCGCATTGAGCACGGGGTGCACATTGCCCGGCGAGCTCGACATCACGCGCAAAATCTCGTCGGTTGCCGCCTGCCGCTGCAGTGCCTCGGCGAGGCGTTTGTCAGGCTCGCGAGGCTCGGAGCCCTCACGCTTCAGCGCTTTCTTGGCGACGACTCGGTTGGCCTGAACCTTCGTTTTCGAGCGCTTCCGCGGTCTGCGGGCGACACGCGGCTTTGGGCCGGCTCCGGTCTTCTTACCCTTCGAACCTTGCCGCATCGCCTCCCCCGCCGCAGCTGGTGCCGCCTCGGCACCGTGATCACCGACAGGCTAGGCCAAGGCGTTGCTGGCGGCAAGCGCGGAGGTGGGCCCTCGCCCTATGTCGGCTTTCGGGAACTATTGGGCGCCGGTTGAATGGCTGGAAGTGGCCGAGAGCGCCAATTCACGGGCCGGGAGTGAGCGGCCGGTTACGCGTGCATTGCTGCCGTTGGCAGCGAAAAGCTCAACGAGCAGCAAGGAGGTCGATTGTCGTACCGCGTTCCTTCGATTGTCCTTAATCCAGATGGCAGTGTGTCAGATCGATCTGCACCTTGACCGTCAGTACTGCCATGAGCAGTCCCAGGCATGGCTAACCTGAGCGTCGGCAACAGACGGGGAGCAGTCATTCGCCGGGCGCAGGTCAGCGGCGGTCACTGGTCTTACCCACGAACGACGGACACCTTGCAAGGCGACTTCATCGCCTCAAATGGTAGCGGGGCCTCGTAGCTAATCGATGAGTGCCGTCGCTGCCGGTTGTACAAGTCATCAATCGAACACCCATAGTACCGAATCCCGAGAGATTCTTTACCCGTGGCACCCCTGGTTTGGTCGCGCCGTCTGGATTTTTCTGACGCGAGTGAACCATGGGCGAATGGTCGCCCATTGCGGATTGGAACCGCGGCACGAGTCTCGCGGTGTCGAAGTTCCGCTCTGGATGTTCGACACGGCGGTTTGCTGCCAGATGCGCATGGCACCGGTGCCCGTCGTGAACATCGAAGCGCTGCACGAGTTAGCGGCGCTGCTGGCTGCGCAGTTGCGGCCTGATGGCGGCCCCATGCTACAAGCCCAGCACGATTCCTTGTTACCCGAAGGAGGTGCTGATGCGAGTCCCACCAAGCCCACGCCGGGCGACCCAACTTGCTTTGTTTCAGTCGAGCCCGGGAGGGCCGCGCTGGGAGCAGCTGCCGTGGGAGGCGCGGCAGCAGACGGTGCGCTTGCTGGCGCGGATGTTGAACGAACACGCCGAACGCCAGTTGGCTTCCCTCTTGACGCAGGAGGCCGGCGATGAGTGAGAAGCTCAAGTCGCAGCATCTGTCGCGCAAGGCCATTCTGTACGTCCGTCAGTCCTCGGCCTACCAGGTCAGCCACAACCTGGAGAGCCAGAAGCTGCAATATGCGATGCGGGAGCGGTTGACGCAATTGGGCTGGCGCGAAATCGAGGTCGTCGATGAGGATCTCGGGCGGTCGGCCGCCGGTCTGGTGACGCGCAGCGGGTTCGAGCGCATGGTGGCCGAGGTGTGTCTGGGCAAGGTCGGCGCGGTGGCCGCGCGCGAAGTGTCGCGCTTTGCGCGGAATAGTCGCGAGTGGCAACAGCTGGTCGAAGTCTGTCGTGTCGTCGACACCGTCCTGATCGACCAGGAGATGGTGTATGCGCCACGGCAGAGCAATGATCGCCTGCTCCTTGGGCTCAAGGGCAGCCTCAACGAATACGAACTCGATCTGCTGCGCCAGCGTTCGGTCGAGGCCCGCCGGGAGAAAGCACGGCGCGGCGAGTTGTTGATAGTCAGTCCGGTCGGCTATCGCAAAGGCGAACTCCGCCTCGAGAAGGATCCCGATCGACGCGTTCAGGAAGCCGTACGGCTGGTGTTCCAGAAGCTCGGCGAGCTGGGGAGCGTGCGCCAGACCCTGTTGTGGTTCCTGGAACACGGGCTGGAACTTCCGGTGACCAACGCCCATGAGGAAGTGCGCTGGAAGCGTCCCTCCTACGGCATGCTCTACAGCATGCTGACCAACCCGGCTTACGGCGGCGCTTATGCCTACGGCAAGACCGAACAGCTCACCCAGTACGATGACGGCGAAGCGCGGCAAGCGATCCGCCGCAAACCGCGGGAGCGGTGGCTTTCCTTCATCCTGGGAACCCATGACGGCTACGTCAGCTGGGAGGAGTTCGAGCGCCTGCAGGCGACCATCTCCGCGAATGTCATGCGGTCCGAGCAAATCGGCGCCGCCCAGCGGGGTCCCGCGCTGCTGGCCGGCCTGTTGCGCTGTCGCCGCTGCGGCCATAAGCTGGTGGTGCATTACACCGGCAGCCATCACGACGTGTTGCGGTATCAGTGCCGTCGCGGCTGGCTCGATAATGGCGAGCCGCGCTGCATCGGCTTTGCGGGTTTGGTCGTTGATCAGGCAATTACGAGGGAGATCTTGCGCGTGATACAGCCGGCAGCAATCGAGGCGGCGGTCATGGCCCACGAAGAGCAAGCTCGCAAGGTCGACGAGGTCTTGGCCGCGCTCGAGCGCGATCTGGAGGCTGCCCAGTACAGCGCGCGGCGGGCACAGAAGCAATTCGATGCTGCCGATCCGGAGAATCGACTGGTGACCGACGAACTCGAACGGCGCTGGAATCAGTCCTTGCAGCGCGTCCGCGAGATCGAAGCGCAGATCGAGCAGCATCGGGATCGCCAAGGCCCGTCAGCCGCGCCAACGCGCGAGGAATTCGCCGAACTGGCTGCCGATCTTGAGTCCCTATGGAATGAGCAGGTGACTGATGCGCGGTTGAAGAAGCGCGTCATTCGCACCTTGATTCGCGACATCATCGTCGATGTCGATGCGCAAGCCGGTGAAGTGATCTTGGTCATTCACTGGAAGGGCGGCATCCACACCGAGCTGCGTCTGCCACGACGGCGGCGCGGGCAGAACAGCACCCATACCTCCATCGAAGTCCTCGACGCAGTGCGCGTGCTCGCGCACGCCTGTTCGGATCGATTGATCGCCGGCGTTCTCAATCGCAATGGGCTACTGACCGGCCGCGGCAACCGTTGGACCCAGGAACGGGTGACGGCACTGCGCAGTCATCATCACATTCCCTGCTATCGTGCTGAGCAGCGTGACAGCGAACCTTGGATGAATTTGACCGAAGCCGCGAAACACCTGGGAATGAGTCCGCGAACGCTACGCCTTGCCGTCGAGCGCGGTGAAATCGAGGCACAGCATCCATTGGCCGACGGGCCGTGGGTGTTCAATCGCGAAACGCTTCAGACCGCCGCGGCGGCGACACTGATCGAGCGCGTCACCGGCAGAAATCGCCAATCCGCAATACCAAACACGGAACAGGCAACCTTCGAATTCTCAAGCACATAGCGAGGTGGGGCACCATGAAGCGTCGTTGTAGAAGACTTCCATGTAATCGAACAGGCTGACCCGCGCATCATCGCGTGTTTTGTAGTCGCAGTGCATGACCAATTCGGTCTTGAGCGTGTGGAAGAAGCTCTCCATAGGCGCATTGACGCTCCTATGTCAAGTCGGGCGCGACGATTCTGCCAAATCTGCCAGGATCAGCGGGTATAGCTCGCGAACAATGTAACGCTTGAGGCAACGTTGAATCTCCTTCGTGGACAATCCCTCGGCAGTCCGGCGAGCGACGTACGCACGCGTCCGAGGATCGCTCCGCATACGCACCATCGAGATCGTCCACAGGGCATTATTGGCGGCGCGATCGCCGCCCCGGTTGAGCCGATGTCGGGTGGTCTTTCCCGAGGATGCTTCCAACGGACTTGCGCCGCAGAGCGCCGCCAACGCAGCCTCGCTGCGTAGCCGATCGGGATTGTCGCCCGCCGTTACCAACAACGTGGCCGCGGTTTGCGGTCCAACGCCAAATCGTGCGAGAAGCCGGCGGCCTGCTCGTTTGGTGAGCTCCGCTAGCGCGGCGTCAAGCTGTTGGAGCTCTTTCGCCAGGCTCATCCAGCGTCTTGCAAGCAGGCGCAGTGTACTGGTTAGCGCCTTGAGCAGCGGTGTATCACCCAGCGATTGCAGCCGCGCGCAACGGGCCACGCATTGTTCTGGTTTCACCTTCCAGAGCGTGGCGCGTATCGATTCGGGCGCCGTCACCAGCAGCGCCCGCAATTGATTGATAGCTTGGGTCTTTGCCTTCACCGCGCTGCGCCTGGCCATACTTACGGCCCGCATTGCTTCCACTACGCCCGACTGCGCTTTCGGGATGGCATGGGCTTCTCCGGCCAGTACTGCCCGAGCAGCGTTCTCGGCGTCGGTGGGATCGTTCTTGCCGCGCAACCGCCGCCGTGAACGATCTGGCCGGTTGATCTCGAGCACCTGTACGCCATGCTCTTGCACCCGTCGCGCAAGCGCCGCGCCGTACGTTCCAGTGCCTTCAATTCCGGCGCGGGTGAGGCGACCAAATCCGCGTACCCATTCGATCAGTTGTTCGTAGCCCAAAGCCGTCGTCGGGACGGATGTCGTCGCAACGACGCGGCCCACCACGTCGATCAGCACCGCTACATGCACGTCGAGGTGCGTGTCAACACCGAGAATTACTTCGCGCTCTTCAGCCAGATCACTCATCCGGTCCTCCTGCATGCGTGGGGATGCATTGCCAACCCGTTCGCAGGACAGGACACTCACGGTGCAGAACAAAGCTCCTATCAGGTCACAGACGCGCGGCCCGGCAACGCTCGGGGAACGCCGGGCCGCAGTCGACAAGTCAACGCCAAGGCACGTTGGCCAATCCCAGCACGAGTCAGGCTGGGCCGGTCGTTCAACTGCATCGTATATTGAGTGTCCCAGCAATCCCCTTGCGACTCATGCTCTGCCGGATGCCATAGCGGTTCGAACGATGTCCAGGTAGTTCGAGTAGCGTAGGTTGACCCCTGGTCGGAGTGCAGCGAGACCGGTGGACGCCCGATGCGCGATCGCCATGTCAGCGCGTCCGTCGCCAGCTTGGCGTCCAGAGTTTGGCTCATCGCCCAGCCCACCAAGCGCCCTGGAGTATGCATCCAGAACCGCCGCCAGGTAGAGCCAGACCTCGCCTCGTCGGGATGTAGGTGATGTCGCTGAGCCAGAGGTCATTGGGATGTGTTGGCTTTGAAGCACCGGTTGACCAAGTTGGGTAGACCTCTTGGTACTGCGGGAGTCGGTCGTTACGCGGAAGTGCCGAATCGCCTTGGGCAGGATCCCAGCGCTTGTGCATCAGCTTGGCGACCGTGTTGCGACAGCACGGCAACCCCTGGGCCAGAGCTCGCGTGCACCCGCGGCGCGCCATACGACTGGCGGCTGGCATGGTGGACTTCCGGATACTTGAGCGGTCAGAGTCGCCTGCCGCTTCTGCCCGGGCGCTGGGCGGCCGCGATCCGTGCTGCGTAGTACCCACTGGGTGAAACGCGCAAGGCCTCGACACAGCGTACGCACCGAATGCTGCCGGCGCTGGCATTCGACAAAGGCGTACTTCATCTCGACGCCTTCGCAAAGTAGATGGCCGCTTTCCTAAGAAACACCCGTGACCTGCTGCAAGGTATAACCGAATTCCGCCGCCCGTCGATGGAGATGCTTGATGACGCGCTCGCGATATTTGCGCTCATATTGATCAGCGCCCAGGTCTCGGTAATCCCTCCCGAAGCGCATGGCGTTGTAGAACAGAATGGCGATCTTACGTGCCGTCGCAGTTACCGCTTTTGCCTTTCCGATGCGGGCAGCGAGCCTGCGATAGAAAGCGCCGAGTGCGGTGCTGGTCCGTCCGACCGTGACCGCTGCCAAACGCAGATGCGCGGCTAATCGGTTGGTCGTTTTCCGTGTCCGCGCCGACAGCACCTTGCCGCCGCTGATCTTGCAGCCCGGCGCAAGTGTCAGCCATGACGCGAAATGCTTGGCCGAAGGCCACTTGCTCAAATCAGTGCCACATTCTCCGATTAGGCGCAGCGCCAAGTGTGGACCGATGCCGTGGATCTGCGTCAAATCGAGCCCGGTCAGTTGATACAGCACCGGACGAAGATCGAAGTTGAGGTCGCTGGGCTGCTTCGTTCGATGGCGTGGCTGGGGCAGCGGCGTGGCGGGGTTGGGTTTGCCGGCCGTCAGCGCGGCCAAGACTTGCTCGATCTGCGCATCGCACTCGTCGATCCGTGACTGGTAGAAGTCATACAACGCCAGTGCTTGTCTGAGCGCAAAAACATGCTCCGGCTGATAATTTCCGGTAAGTGCGCCACGAATGGTCTCCGTAGTCGCCTTGCAGCGCACGTCACGCATGGCGGCCAACACTTCCAGATCTCTTTCGCCGCTGACGATCGCGCGAATGATCTTCATGCCCGTGACGCCGGTCACATCACTGACGACGTGGTGCAACTGCAGGTTCATAAAGGTCAGCGCCTTCTGCATGTGTTGGATGTGGGCAGCTCCGTAGTCGACAAGTCGCTCCCGGAGCCGCAGATAGACTCGGAGCGCGGCGATGTCGCGTCCTGGACGGAAACTGGCCCGCAACAGTCCGCACGCATGTAGCCGCTGCAGCCATTGCGCGTCATTCACATCGCTCTTGCGACCCGGCACCGCTCTCGCCTCGCGCGCATTGGCCAGGATCACGTCGAGTCCACGGCTCTCCAGCACTTCGAATGCTGGTACCCAATAGACCCCGGTCGATTCCATTGCCACCGTCGTTATGCCAAGAGCGACCAGCCAGTCCGCCATTCGCACAAGATCAGCAGTGAAGGCTTGGAAAGTCTGCACCGGTTCATCGGTCAGATTCGGTGCAACCGCCACGACGTGAAATCGCGAACCGATGTCTATTCCAGCCGCTCGCGCATGCACCACTGGCAATCCCGACTGCGTGCTCACATTCTTCGACATCTCATCCTCCTTCCGATTGAGCGCGTCGGACGGGGACTCGGAATCGATCACTTTCCTAAACGGGGTCACTCATCGTGCCACCACAGTTGGGTCCGTAGCTTCCCCTGGGCCAGGTTTTTTGACGGGGACAATGCCTCCAAAAAGCATGCGGCCACTCTCCGAACGCCCGCCCAGTCTAGGTGCCTGGTGTTTCTACGCATAGGGGCGCGGAAAGCCGCGAGGGCGGTTTTTTAAAATCTCGATCTCCATCTTGAGCTTTGCGTTCTCACGACGCAGCTGCTCAAGGTCGTCGACTGCGGCTCGATCCGGCTTGGCGATGCCGGTCACGGCCTCCTTCTCGAACTGCAATCGCCAATCACGCAGCTGACCCACTCGAACGCCAAGCTCCCGTGCCAGCTGCGCCTTGGGCTTCTCGCTCAATGCAACCTGACGCACCGCTTCAAGCTTGAATTCCCGCGTCAATTTCCTGCGCGGCTTGTATTCCATCGAACACCTCCCTCGAGCTAGTATTGCCCGAATTAAGGTGTCCATCAAACGTGGGTACTTTCACACCGGCCAGAAGCAGCCATTTGGAGGCTAAACCTAGTTAGCCCAACTGCAGACATTGCGCTGACTGTCGTGCGCAGGTAGCACTCGCGACTGAGCAGTTCTCCACACTTGAGATGTCGGCAGAAGCCAAACGCACACTTTCACAGCCGATTCCTAGCCGATCACGCAGTCTGCGAACCCCGACGCGGAGTTCGGGCGTTCGGCACACTCGTTATTGGCTGCGCGTCTTGGATACGTGAGCCGGTAGCAACAACGAATGGCGCGAACAAAAACCGTGGGACGGGCAGGGGCCGAGCCCCTGCAACGCCTCAGAATTACCAATGCACGCAAATGCCCCGATCACTGAGTATCGGGTCCTTGTCCGCCGCGCACACACCAGGCGAGGAAGAGGCCGCTGGACTTATCGACGCCGTTCACGCCGCCACTGCTGAAGCCCACGACCCACGCGTTGGTGGAGCCGAAGGCGAGGGTCGAGGCCGACCAGTAGGCGGACGACTGCACGTTGCTAAAGGGGTGCCCGGACGGGAGCGCGGGATTTGATTGTGTCACGTCGATGAGGCTCTCCAGATCCTGAATGGTCGGGAGCCGCCAACCTTTCCGACCGCCCTTGCTCAGTTTAACGCACTGAGTTGATGCACTAACCCAATCGGACGCAGACGTGCTTGGCGACTGCTCCCACACTAGGCCGGTTTCCCGATCCAGCACCGCCTCGTTGTTCATGTTGGTCAGAACGATGAACCGGGTGGCGGCCGGGAGGGTCTGATCCCACGACGGCGTCGCATAATACGGCCCGACTGCATTAGTGGCACCCAGTGCGGGTACGCTGCCTGCAACGAGTCCGATTGCCAGGCCGACGACGAGTGCGGTGTACGTCAATGCGCGTTTCATGTCATGTCCTTTCGTGGTTAGTGCTGCTTAGCTCTCCTCTTACACGTTTGCACGCTCCCGCGTGCCCAGCAACGCGAGCCACATCACCGGCGCGCCAGCTCCTGCTCCAACAATTCCTGCGCCCGTGCGCGTACCGTCTCGTCGGGATCGACGAGCGCGTAGGTCAGCGGGTCGAGGTTCTCGCCGGGATTCTGTGCCCATGTCTCCAGGGCATGCAGGCGCACATTCGGGTCCGGATCATCGCGCGCTGCGGCGAACCAGGCGGGGTCCGGTGTTGGCATTGGCTCGCGGTATCGGGTTGTCGATACCGCCGTAGCTGGCGAAGACTTTTCGTGCGCGTGCGCAGCCGCAGGCACCGCCCGGGTGGCAGTTCGATCCGAAGGTTCGGGGATTGGGCGCCCGCAGCCGGCCGCGATCAGGCCGAGCGCCAATATCAACGGTAGCCGACGCCTCGCGTCAGCAGGCAGCATCCCGCCACGCACGAGCCGCCTGGCGCAGCGCGCCGAAAGCCAACAGCCCTATGGCGAGCAGGGCCAGCGTGCTCGGCTCGGGCGCCGGATTTGGTTGGCACGTCGACGCCGTCGGCAAATTCACGCACACGCTCCCATTCGTCACCGTAAAGCCGCTATCGGATAGGTTCAAGAACACGTTCGACAGCGTCAGCGGCGAGATCCCCGCGGCGGTCGCGGTGAACTCGATGTTGGCCAAGACCCCGCTGCCGTTCACCGCTGGCTGCAAGATCAGGGCATCGGAGACCCCGAGGATCTGGCCCAGCGTGTTATCCAAAAAGCCGGGGACGAACACCGTGCTGTCGCCCTGGGTGAAGAAGCTACTCTCGGTGACACCCGTCGGCGTGACTTGGACAATCGCGGGACCGAAGGCCAAGTCAAACTGCCAGGAGGTTAGATCCACCACGTCGGTGATCGAGACCGGAATTGTGAACGTATCGAACTCATTCACGGTCGCCGACCCTACCGTGATGGTCGGAACGGCATGGCTGAGCTGGGGCAGGCCCCACAGCATCAGCAACAGGGTCATTACCAGCATACGTGTGCGCATCGCTGTCCCCTTTGGGTCGTGCCGGCCGTTGGGCTTTGCTGCGATGCCGCGCACGACCATGCGGCGCGATGGCGGAACTGCTGCGAGCATCCGCACCGCCCTCGTCGAAGAACTCCGGGGTAAATGACAATACACGCACGCATGTTCCGCACCAATGGCGCAATACATTGATCTGGTCGGAGGCGGAGAATCTCGGTGGGCATCTTTGTAAGAAATTCCGACTATCAGGGCGTCCGCTGTGGCATCAAACCAGGGAATTCAGAGTTTGACGCAGCGCACCAGCGGAAGGCAGCGTCGAGCGATTGCGTGGCCGGCGCGGCCGCCTTCATCCGCCGCTTCGGTTCCACCCTCAACGCGCACCTCCACTTCCATTGCTGACGCAGCTGCAGCAGTTCGACCGCCTCGCTGCGCTGGTGCCGCCGCCGCGGATCCACCGTCATCGCTACTTCGGCGTGTTGACGCGAACGGCCGCTCACGGGAAATTTCCACGGCGACATCGACAAGACGGAGTTGGGCCGGTAGCGCCCGTTGACGAGCATCGGATGGATGACCGCTCTCGCGGCGAAGCAGCCGGTCGGCTTCGTCGGGCGTGTGGCCGAGAAGGGGTCGTGAGCGGACGCTGATACGCCCACCAGGCGCCGTCTGCATGGTGATCCCCATTCATCGATTCAAGTAGTTCACGTAGGTTCTGCCTTCGGTGCCTCGAGCCGACGGCGGGACGGCCGCGAAGGCGCGCGCCAGTAAGCGTTGGATGGCCATCGCCGATTCGAGCACGCGCGTGACTTCTTGCTCCTGGGCGTCGATATTCGCCCAGTCGTCGGTGTCGAGTTCGGCAGCGGCTTTTAGCGATTGGCGTGAATCCTCGAGAGCTGCCTCTACGGCGCGCTGTGCGGCGGCACGCGCGGTGGCGACACGCTTCTCGCGCTCGACTTCGTTCAAGCTTGTGTCCTTCTTCGCCAACCTCATCGCGTCGTCGAGCTCCCCGAGCCGGTCAATTGCATGCTCCAGGCGGTCGTTAAGCTCGCCTCGCCCTCCGTCCGGCCAGCTCCACCAGCTTCAGCAGCGGCTCGCCACGCACCGCACAGTGCAGCCCGGTCGGGAAGTCGACGATGATCGCGGCTATCGCGTCGTAGGCGAACAGGCGGTCGCCGTCGAAGCAGAAATGAACGAGGATCTCAGCGCCGTCGTACCTCGTGCACGGCTGCGCGAGCCTGAGCGCGAAGGCTAAGCTGGTCAGGTCGGGCCGCTCCTTGGCACCTTCCCGTGCTAGCGCCGTGAGTGCTCCACGCACAGTCAAATTGACAACGGTTGCCAATTTAGCCGGATCGGCCCGGGCGAGCCGCATGCACCCGCGGGCTTTGCTGCCCGAGAACTTCACGTTAGCCGCGAGCCACGGCAAGAACTTGCCGTGCGGGAGGGCAGCCCTGACTTGCAAGAGTAGCTGGCCGATCTTGACCCACTGATCGCGGGCCTGAGTTGCGCCCTCAGTCAACGCGACCAGCGATGCCGCGTAGCGGGTGTCGATCTCCCGCGCTATCGCCGCGAGGTCGAGCGCCGGTGAGGCCAGCCGCAACCGCGGTCGAGTACTGCTCTCGGGGCTCGGGTTCTGGTGCAGTGATGATGTCGATGCGTCCATGTAGCCTCCCCAATGGCCTGCACGCGTGGACGCCTGCCCGCGAAAGGGCTAGGCTGGCGAGCAGTGTTTAGATGAAGCGCGCGGGCGCGAGACTGTCGCGCCCTACGCGATCACGACGTGCAGCTGTGCAACAGCACGGGGATCATCGTCTCACGCGAGACTTTGGGAAGGTGTGGGGTACGTGTAGCCGTGCATGACGACAAGCGTCGCAGCCGCGCGCGGCGAAACGAGCAGGCACGCCATAGCGACAAGGGTCGCAGTGCAGATCGCGGTGGCGCCGCGCGGACGGTGAAATGGGAAGGTAACGCGCACGATGACGGCAAGGGGAAGCGGCTCGAGCCGCCAATTGTGCCGGCCCGGAGCGACGTTTACAATTGCACCCATGGGTGGTCGGACCGCCAACTTCACACACCATTTCCTGATCGCCATGCCCACGATGGCCGATCCGAATTTCGCACATACGCTGACGTACGTCTGCGAGCACAACAAGGACGGCGCGCTCGGCATCGTCGTGAACAAGCCCACCGACATGACGCTGTCGACGCTGTTCGAGCAGATCGACGTTCCGCTGACCGATGCCGTTCTGCGGGGAACCCCCGTGCATTTCGGCGGTCCGGTGCAGGTCGATCGCGGTTTCGTGCTGCATCGGCCCCTCGGCAACTGGCAGTCGACGCTTGCGATCAGCGACGATCTCGGATTGACGACGTCGCGCGACGTGCTCGAAGCCGTCGGTCGGGGCGAAGGCCCGCGCAACGTCCTCGTGTCACTGGGCTATGCCGGATGGTCGGCGGGCCAGCTCGAGCAGGAGATCGCCCAGAATGCATGGCTCACCGTCGAGGCCGATCCCGGCGTGATGTTCGAGACTCCCGCCGAGGGCAGGTTGCCCGCGGCGATGCGCCTGCTCGGCATCGATCTGTCGCGGTTGTCCGACGACGTCGGGCACGCGTGAAGCGTGGAGCCGCCACGGACGGCGAACGAAGGGACGGTCCTCGCATTCGATTTCGGGACACGCAAGATCGGTGTCGCGGTTGGCAATACTCTAGTTCGGGTCGCGCATCCGCTAACGACAATCGTGACCGAAGCGAAGACCGCCCGCCTCGAGGCGATTGCGGCGCTCGTCAGCGAATGGAAGCCCGAAGCGCTGGTCGTCGGCCGGCCCGTCGATGCGGACGGCATGGCGCATGAAATGACCGTACGCGCCGAAAAATTCGCGCGCTCGCTCGAAGCCCGCTTTCGCCTGCCGGTGGCCCGCGTGGATGAGCGGTTCTCGACGCGTGCGGCGGACGCCGGCCTGCGCGACGCCGGTGTGCGTGGCGCGGCGCGCAAAGCCGCGCGCGACGCGGTGGCTGCGCAGGTGATCCTGCAGGCCTGGCTCGACCTGAACGAGAAAGAACGATGATCCAATGAGCCTGCCTGACGCCGAAGAGACGCTCGCCGCGCTCGCCCAGCGCATGCGCGGCGCAGTCGCGTTCGACGCGAAGTTCGTCGGCATCTATTCGGGCGGGGCGTGGATCGCCGAGCGGCTCGCGCAGATGATCCCGGGCGAGCACTCGGTCGGCTACATCGACGTTTCGTTCTATCGCGACGACTTTCATCGCACCGGACTCAAGCCCGAGGTCAAGCGCTCGCGCCTTCCGTTCGAGGTCGAGGGCGCGACGATCGTCCTGGTCGACGACGTGCTCTACACCGGCCGCAGCGTTCGCGCCGCCGTCAACGAGCTCTTCGACTACGGGCGCCCGGCGACGGTCGAGCTCGCGGTGCTGATCGATCGCGGCGGGCGCGAGCTGCCGATTGAGGCGACATACACCGGTGCGCGCCTCGCCGTCGCGCGTGACGTGTCGATCGTGCTGTCGCGCGCGGCCGACGGCCGCCTGGCTCTGGCAACCGAAGCGGCAACGGAGGCCGGCGGTGCATAGCCCGCAGCTCGACGCCGACGGTCGGCTCACCCATCTCTTGACGCTCGAGGACCTGCCGGCGGAAGTCATCGTCCGCATCCTCGACACGGCGGTGCCGTTCGCGTCGATTTCCGAGCGCGACGTGAAGAAGGTCCCGTTGTTGCGCGGTCGTTCCGTGTTCAACCTGTTCTTCGAGAACTCGACCCGCACGCGCACGACGTTCGAGATCGCAGCCAAGCGCCTGTCCGCCGACGTGATCAATCTCAACATCGGGTTTTCGTCGACGAGCAAGGGCGAGACGCTGCTCGACACCGTCGACAACCTGGTCGCGATGAACGCCGACATGTTCGTCGTCCGTCACTCGCAGTCGGGTGCGCCGCATCTGATCGCCGCGCACCTGAACCGCACCGGCCGCAGCCACGTTCATGTCGTCAACGCCGGCGATGGCCGCCATGCGCACCCGACGCAGGGCCTGCTCGACCTGTTTACGATCCGCCATTACAAGCAGGACTTCCGCAAGCTCGTGGTCGCGATCGTCGGTGACGTCCTGCATTCGCGCGTCGCGCGCTCGCTGATCCACGGCTTGACGATACTCGGCACGCCCGAAGTGCGCGCCGTCGGACCCAAGACGCTGCTGCCCACGGCGGTGCAGGCGCTCGGCGTCCAGGTGCATCACGACATGCGCGCCGGCTTGAGAGGTTGCGATGTGGTCGTGATGCTGCGCCTGCAGAACGAGCGGATGAAGGGTGCGCTGCTCCCTTCCGCGGGCGAGTATTTCAAGCACTACGGGCTCACGCCGGAGAAGCTCGCTCTCGCGAAACCCGATGCGATCGTGATGCACCCGGGGCCGATGAATCGCGGCGTCGAGATCGACTCGGCGGTCGCCGACGGCGAGCGCAGTGTCATCCTGCCGCAGGTGACGTTCGGCATCGCGGTGCGGATGGCGGTGATGAGCATGCTGGCAGGCAACTGATGAAGATCGAGATCAGGCACGGCAGGCTCGTCGACCCGAAGCACGGGGTCGACCGCGTTGCCTCGATCTACATCGCCGCCGGCAAAGTCGCGGCGATCGGCGCGCCGCCTTCGGGGTGGAGCGCCAATCGCACGCTCGATGCAAAGGGCCAGGTCGTCGCACCGGGCTTTATCGATCTGGCCGCGCGGCTGCGTGAGCCCGGATTCGAGTACAAGGCAACGCTCGAGTCGGAGATGGAAGCCGCCGTCGCCGGCGGCGTCACGAGCCTCGCGTGCCCCCCGGACACCGACCCGCCGCTCGACGAGCCGGGCCTGGTCGAAATGCTGAAGCATCGTGCGCGCTCGCTCAACCAGGCGCACGTGTATCCGGTCGGCGCGCTGACGGTCGGACTGAAAGGGGAGGAGCTGACCGAGATGGGCGAGCTCGCGGAAGCCGGCTGCATCGCCTTTTCGCAGGGCGAAGCGCCGCTCACCGACACCCAGGTGCTGTTGCGGGCGATGCAATATGCGGCGACATTCGGCCACCGCGTGTGGCTGCGGCCGCAGGATCCGCATCTCGCGCGAGGCGGCGTCGCCCACGACGGCGAAGTCGCGACAAGGCTCGGCCTGGCGGCGATCCCGTCATCCGCCGAAACGATCGCGCTGGCGACGATTTTTGCGCTGGTACGGGAGACCGGCGTGCGTGTCCATCTATGCCGGCTTTCGACCGCCGACGGCGTGGCGATGGTCCGCGCGGCGAAAAAAGACGGTCTTCCCGTAACCTGCGACGTCGCTGTGCACCACCTGCATCTGTGCGACGTCGACATCGGCTGGTTCGACGCGCAGTGCAACCTCGTGCCGCCGCTGCGGAGCACGCGCGATCGCGCGGCGCTGCGCGCGGGGCTCGCCGACGGAACCATCGACCTCGTGTGTTCCGACCACACGCCGGTCGACGACGACGCCAAGCAGCTGCCGTTCGCCGAAGCCGAGCCGGGCGCGACCGGCCTGGAACTCCTGCTCTCGCTGACCCTCAAATGGGCTGCTGCGCAGAACGTCGCGCTCTCCGCAGCGCTCGCGCGGATCACCGTCGAACCGGCAGCGATCCTCGGCTTGGATGCCGGTCATCTCGGCGTGGGACAACCCGCGGACATCTGCGTGTTCGACCCGGATGCGCACTGGACGGTCGGGCCTGCAGCATTGAAGAGCCAGGGCAAGAACACGCCGTTCCTCGGGCTCGAGGTGCCGGGCAGGGTCCGAGCCACGCTGGTGAGTGGCCAGGTCGTCTTCGAGAGCTGAAGCAATCCCGGACGTGGACGAGGCGGCGGGAATGCTGCGCCGCATTGTCTGTTCGCGTTTCAACGCCCGCGGCGCGATGGCGCCGCCTTCCGGAGGATGCCATGAAGCTCGATCTCGAACAGGACGTCAAAGGCCTGCTGCCCGAAAAGGATTTCGATCGCCGCGACTTCATCTGGACCGCGCTGGGCGCGAGTGCCACGCTGGCGCTCGCGTCGCGCGCGTCGGCGCAGCAGATCACGACCGACCCGGCCGGACTCGACGCCGCCGACGTCTCGATCCCGACCAAGACCGGCAACCTGCGCGGCTACCGAGCGATGCCCGACAAGGGTGGGCCGTTTCCAACCGTGCTGGTTGCAGCCGAGGTCTTCGGCCTCGACCATTACACGAAGGACGTGTGCCTGCGCCTCGCGAAAGCCGGCTACTACGCGATCGTGCCAGACATGTACGCGCGCAAGGCCGATCTCACCAAGATGAATTCGATCGCCGAGATCATGCCGATCATCAACACCAAGTACGACACCGAGCTCGTCTCCGATTACGATGCGACGGTGGACTTCGCGCGCGCGAGCGGGAAGGCCGACGTCGCACGAATGGGCATCACCGGCTTCTGTCGCGGTGGACGCACGACGCTCGTCTACGCCGCCGCCAACCCGAAGCTCAAGGCGGCCGTCGCGTGGTACGGCCCCGTAGGCGGCCAGACGAACGAGTACACGCCGCGCACGGCGATGGACCGCGTCAACGAGATCAAGGTCCCGCTGCTCGGGCTCTATGGCGCCAAGGATGCAGGCATTCCCGTCGACCAGGCGCAGAAATTTTTCGCCGCGCTCAAAGCCGCAGGGACGCCATCCGAGCTCGTCGTCTATCCCGACGCGGGGCACGGTTTCCATGCCGATTTCCGCCCCGACACGTACCGCAAGGCCGATGCCGAAGACGGCTGGAAGCGGATGCTCGCGTGGTTCGCGAAGTACGGAGCGGCGTAAGCGTTCCTCGGCAGCCCATCGGATTACCTTCGCGCTCCGCGCTCCGGTATTCGCCCTTGGGGCGGCCCGGCGGGCTCATGCGCGGCGAGGCTCGCTTCGCCGTCTTTTTGCTGCATCCGGGGATGCGCGAGGCGCTGCTAGAATGCCGCCATGATCCGTCGATGCCGGCAGCCGTTCGGGGAGGCTGCAACGTGACTGCCGACATCCCGCCGCGCGCCGAAGGCGGTGCCGACACCGTTCCCGTGCGTCATGACGTCAGCGCCGCGGAACGCGCGAAACGGACGGGACACGCCGGCGCGGTCGTGTGGCTCACCGGGCTCCCGGGCTCGGGCAAGTCGACGCTTGCGATGGCGCTGGAACGTCGCCTCACCGATCTCGGCTGGCAGGCCTATACGCTCGACGGCGACAATGTCCGGCGTGGCCTCAACGCCGATCTCGGATTCTCGCCGCAGGACCGGCAGGAGAACATCCGCCGCATCGGCGAGGTCGCTGCGCTGTTCGCCGACGCCGGAACGATCTGCATCGCGGCCTTCATTTCACCCTATCGCGATGACCGCGCGAAAGCACGCGCGGCGGCGGGGAGCCGGCACTTTTTCGAGGTTTACGTGAAGTCGGGGCTCGCGACGTGCGAGCGCCGCGATCCGAAGGGGCATTACAAGAAAGCCCGCGCCGGATTGCTGCGGGACTTTACCGGCGTGGATGCACCGTACGAAGTGCCGGAGCGCCCCGACGTCGCGATCGACACCGAAACCCAGGAGGTCGAGGCGAGCGTCGATGAGCTGCTGGCGTTCGTCGTTCCCCGGTGCCGAGCCTAGCAGCGATGCTCAGCTGCCACCACCACCGGAAGACGTGGCGCCCCTGCGCATCATGTCGTCGATCGCCTTCCTGTCGGTGGTCGAGTTGACGGTGCTGCGATCCTTCACGGGAATGCGACTGCCCGTCACGTAGGTCTTCTCGTCGTCGTCGGCAGCGGACTGTTTCTTGTCCGTCGTCGCGCAGCCCGCGAGGAGGAGCGCACAGACGGCGACAAAAAGCAGGTCGGATCGATTCATCGTCTACACCTGAACGGTTGAGCCGCCGGCAGCGGCGAACCGCGAGTGTACCGGAGCCCGTAACGAAGCGCCACAAGGTCGGGGTCATCGACCGCGGCCCTTGGCGGGCGCGGGTCCATACATCCCGAGTGCAGGAGCGGGATAACCGAGAAGGGGAACGTCTGAGCGACGGGGGGATTTCCGTTCCGGTCCGGGGTGTGGCTGCCCGTCACGTCGACCTTGTTCTCGCCTGACGCAACGGCGTCCCGATTGTCGGTCGATGCGAGGCCCGCGACGAGGAAGGCAGCTGCGGTCGCAATGACCCCTGATATCGATTCGTTCGAGCGCCCGCCGTCAGCTCGCCGGACGGTGACGCCGACGCTCGCCTCAACTGGCCAACGTTCAAGTCTTCCTGGGTGTCCGGCCGAGCAGATGGAACTCGTCGTTGGGGCGCATCGCGATCAGGCCCGCCATCCGGTTCGACAGCGCAAAGAATGCGGCGATGGCGCCGATGTCCCAGATGTCCTCGTCGGAGAAACCGTGCGCGCGCAGCGCGGCGAGGTCCTCGTCGACGATCTCGGCGGCCTTCCTCGCGACTTTCAGCGCAAACGCGAGCATCGCATTCTGCCGCGGCGTGATGTCGGCCTGCCGGTAATCGGCGGCGACCTGGTCGGCGATGTACGGGTTCTTCGCGTAGACGCGCAGGATCGCCCCGTGCGCGACGATGCAGTAGAGGCAATCGTTGGCGCCGGACGTGGCGACGACGATCATCTCGCGCTCGGCCTTGGTGAGGCCGCTGTCGCGCAGCATCAGCGCGTCGTGATAGGCGAAGAACGCACGGAACTCGTCGGGCCGGTGCGCGAGCGTCAGGAAAACGTTCGGAATGAAGCCCGCTTTCTCCTGCACTTCGAGGATTCGCGCGCGGATGTCGTCGGGCAACTCCGCGAGCGCCGGCACGGGATAGCGCGAAATTGGAGGCGTGGTCATGGATGCTATGACTTCGGCGGAACGTAGCCCTGCGGCGTCTCGGCGCCCGCCCCGAAGAAATGCTGTTCCATCTGCTCCGCCAGCCATTTGCGCGCGCGCGGATCGGCGAGCGATAACCGGTTCTCGTTGACGAGCATCGTCTGATGGCGCAGCCACTGCTGCCACGCTTCCTTCGACACGTGCTCGTAGATCCTCTTGCCGATCTCGCCGGGGTACGGCGGAAAATCCAGGCCCTCGGCTTCGCGGCCGAGCTTGATGCAGTTCACCATCCGTGCCATGACGACTCCTAGAGCTTCTTGCGGTAGACCTGCGATTTGCGCTGGTAATTGTAAAGGGCCTGCTTCTGTCTCGGCAGATCGGCGATCGTCGCCGTATGGTAGCCGCGCTCGAGAAACCATTGCGACGTGCGCGTCGTGAGCACGAAGAGCTCCGCGAGCTTCAACTTCCGCGCGCGCGCCTCGATCTCGTTCATCAGCGTCTCGCCGTAGCCCTCGCGCCGGAAATCCGGATGCACGGCGAGCGCCGCGAGCTCGCCGAGCTTCTCGTCGGCGAACGCGTACAACGCGGCGCAGCCGATGATCGCATTGTCGTGCTCGGCGACGACGAAACGCTCGATCTCGGTTTCGAGCCGCTCGCGCGAGCGGCGCACGAGGATGCCCTGTTCCTCCAGCGGGCCGATGATCGAGAGGATGCCGCCGACGTCGTCGATCGTCGCGTTGCGCAGGTTGGCGAGCGGCGCCGCCGCGACCATCGTGCCGACGCCGTCGCGGGTGAAAAGCTCGAGCAGGAGTGCGCCGTCGAGGTGGCGGCTGATCAGGTGAGCGCGCTTGACGCCGTTGTCGCACGCCTTCACCGCACAGGGCAGGTAGTGCTCGACGTCCGGCGGCAGCTTGCCGCGTCCGGCCGCGAGGAGTGCTTCGGCATCGCGCGTGGAGAGTTCGGTCAGGAGCTGCCGGCGGCCGTTGCGCACGCCCTCGGTTTCCATCAGAAAGACGAGCTTGTGCGCGGGGAGGCGCACGGCGACCTGCGTCGCGACCTCCTCGAGCGCGAGGTTGAAGATCTCGCCGGTGGGCGAGTAGCCGAGCGGCGAAATCAGCACGATGTCGCCGTCGTCGAGCCGTTGCTGAATTGCGGCGGTGTCGACGCGGCGCACTTCGCCCGTGAGCAGCATGTCGACGCCGTCGACCACGCCCATCGGCTTCGCGGTGATGAAGTTGCCCGACGACACGCGGATCCGTGCCCCCGCCATCGGCGAATTCGCGATGCCGAGCGACAGCAGCGCCTCGATGCGGCTCTTGACCTGTCCGCCCGCTTCGAGCACGCAATCCATCGTCTCGGCGTCGGTAACGCGCAACCCGAACGCGTAGCGGCTCTCGATGTCCTGCTGGGCGAGGATCGCCTCGATCTGCGGGCGCGAGCCGTGGACGACGACCAGGTGCACGCCGAGGCTGTGCAGCAGATTCAGGTCGTGGATGATGCCGAGGAACGTGTCGTCGGCGACGACCTCGCCGCCGAACGCGATCACGAAGGTCCGGCCGCGAAAGGCGTGGATGTACGGCGCCGCCGAGCGGATCCACTGGACAAACGCGCGCGTGGTCGCCGAGTGCGCGGCTGGTGCGGCGTTCGGGACGGACGACATCGGGGCGTGGGAGTCGCGTAAGGGCTGTAGGGCCGACGGATTATACCGCCGACGCTTATAATCTCGACTCGATCCGCGCTGATGGCTCGACGCGGAACATCGGTCGCATTGATGGCTTCGTCCCTGCTCGACAACCTCAACCCGGAGCAGCTCGCGGCGGTCACGCTGCCGCATCGCTCGGCGCTGATCCTGGCCGGCGCGGGCAGCGGCAAGACGCGCGTGCTGACGACGCGCATCGCTTGGCTGCTCGCGACCGGACAGGCGTCGCCGCTCGCAATCCTCGCGGTCACGTTCACGAACAAGGCGGCGAAGGAGATGCTGACCCGCCTCTCCGCGATGACGCCCGTCCACACGCGCGGGATGTGGATCGGTACCTTCCACGGCTTGTGCAACCGGATGCTGCGCGCGCACTACCGCGATGCGAACCTGCCGCAGCTCTTCCAGATCATGGACACGCAGGACCAGCTCGCGCTGATCAAGCGTTTGTACAAGGCCCACGGCATCGACGACGAGCGCTTTCCCGCGCGGCAGCTGCAGAACTTCATCGCCGGCGAAAAGGAAGAGGGTCGTCGCCCGAACCAGGTCGAGGCGAGCGATGAGTTCACGCGCCGCCTGGTCGAGCACTATGCGCTCTATGAGGCGCTCTGCCAGCGCGAAGGGGTCGTCGATTTTGCCGAGCTCTTGCTGCGCAGCTACGAATTGCTTGCCGGCAACGACAACCTTCGCGAGCACTATCGCCGCCGCTTCTCGCATCTGCTGGTCGACGAGTTCCAGGACACGAACGTGCTGCAGTACAAGTGGCTGCGGCTGCTCGCCGGACCGGACACGGCGGTCTTCGCCGTCGGCGACGACGATCAGTCGATCTATGCGTTTCGCGGCGCGAACGTCGCCAACATGCAGCACTTCGAGCGCGATTTCGGGACCCCGGGTAGCCCGGTGACGCTGATCAAGCTCGAGCAGAATTACCGCTCCCATGGGCACATCCTCGACACGGCCAACGCGCTCATCAAGCACAACCGGACGCGGCTCGGCAAGAACCTGTGGACGAGCGAAGGCAAGGGCGAGCCGGTGCGCGGTTTCGCAGCACCCTCGGACAACGACGAGGCCGGATTCGTGGTCGAGGTGGCCAAGGGCCTCGCGGCCGACGGCCTCGCGCTGTCCGAGATCGCCGTGCTCTACCGGTCGAATGCCCAGTCGCGGGTGCTGGAGCATGCGCTGTTCAACGCGGCGCTGCCTTATCGCGTGTACGGCGGCATGCGTTTTTTCGAGCGAGCGGAGGTGAAGCACGCGCTCGCCTACATGCGGCTCCTCGCGACGGCGGACGACGACGGCGCATTCCTGCGTGTCGTCAACTTTCCGCCGCGGGGGATCGGCGCGCGCACGCTCGAAAACCTGCAGGATGCCGCGCGCGGCGCGGGGACGAGCCTGTGGCAGGTGGCCTGCGCCGGCACGGTCGGCGGCAAGGCCGGGTCCTGCCTCGCCACGTTCGTGCGCCAGATCGACGCGATGCGCGCGGCGACCGCGGGGCTGCCGCTACCCGAGACGGTCGAACACGTCAACGAAGCCTCGGGCCTGATCGCGCACTACAAGACGGAGAAGGACGGCCAGGACCGTCTCGACAATCTCGAGGAGCTCGTGAGCGCCGCCGACGGTTTCCTGCGCGAAGCCGATCTCGCGGTCGACGCGCCGATCTCGACCGGCGCGCCCGGCGAGGATCCGGCGCAAGCCGGGGCGGTCGATCCGCTGACCGCGTTCCTGTCGCACGCAGCGCTGGAAGCCGGCGAGACGCAGGCGGCGGAGGGCCGCCCGGCGCTGCAGCTGATGACGGTGCACGCGGCGAAGGGGCTCGAATTCCATACGGTGTTCGTGACGGGCTTGGAGGAGGGCCTTTTCCCGCACGAGAACAGCCTGTCGGAATACGACGGCGTCGAGGAGGAGCGGCGGCTCATGTACGTCGCCATTACGCGCGCGCGCCGCCGGCTCTATCTCACCCACGCGCAGAGCCGGATGTTGCACGGCCAGGTCCGCTACAACATCGCGTCGCGCTTCCTCGACGACGTGCCGCGCGAGCAGATCGCCTGGCTCTCGCCGCCGCGGCGATGGTCGCGCGGCGCGATCGACGTCGATGTCGCCGAGTGGGGTGCGGGAGAACGCCCTGCGCCCGCATGGGCGGCGCCGTCGCAAGCGACCACACCGCGGCGGGGCGCTGCCGCGAGCGGCCCTGGCTGGCGGATCGGGCAGAGCGTGCGGCACGCCAAATTCGGGCTGGGCATCATCATCGATGCCGAAGGCCGCGGCGCCGACGCCCGCGTGCAGGTCAATTTCCGCGACGGCGGCGTGAAGTGGCTGGCGCTCGAGTACGCGAAGCTCGAAGCGGCCTGACTCAAAATTGGCTGCGCGGCCCGATAGCTTTGTCGTGTCCTCGCTCGCCCCTCGCTGTACGCCTATGTACTCTCTCCCCGCTCGCTGCGGGCCCTCATTTGGGAAATGAGGCTCTCGGGCCGCTCGCCAGGATTTTGAGAGAGGTTCTACTCTTTGCCATAGAGGCTGCGCAACTCGGCCTTTGCCGCCTCCAGCACCCGGCGCTGCTGGCGATCGAGCTGCGTCCCGGCACGGTTGATGTAGAAGACCAGCATCGACATCGCCGAGCGAAACGGCGCCGCCTTGCGCTCGACGCTCGCATCGGCGGAGCGCTTGAGCGATTGCGCAATGCGCTTCGGATCGTCCCAGGTGAAGACGCCGTCCTCGAGCGCGAGTGCGTGGCTTTCGCGGGTGACCCGGCCGCTCCAATAGACGTTCTTGGCGGCCTTCGGTCGCCCCGCGATTCTCGTGGCTGCTCTCCGCATGCTGCTTTGACACCGATCAGTGCGGAGGGTGCGGTCCCGGGGCCAGCGTTTGCGCGCCGCGCGCGACGAAGTCGTCGACGGCCTCCCACGCCGCGTGGAAGAACCGGTCCTCGCCGATCTCCTTCGCGAGGCCGAGGCGCATCAGCTGCTCGCGCAGCGGCCGGTTCGCGTGGGCGATACGCACGTCGATGCCGGCGTCGGTGAGCTCCTGGTAGAGCAGCGCAAACGCTTCGGTCGCCGTGACGTCCATCGATCCGACGGCCTGCAGGTCCAGCACGAGACAACGGACCGGACGAGAAGCGCCGGCGATGGCTGCTTTCACGCGTTCGGAGAAATAGCGCGCGTTGGCGAAAAACAGCGGCGCGTAGAGGCGATAGACGAGGACACCAGGCGGCGTGCTCCCCGGCTGGTCGTCGTCGAGGTCGTGGAAGCGATGATCATCGGGCAGGCGCGCGAGCACCGCGTCGCGCGGCCGCGAGACGTCGACGACGAGGCGCACGAGCGAGAGCGCCATTCCCAGAAGCAGGCCGGGGACAAGTCCGAGGATCAGCACGGCGAGCGTCACGCCGAGCGAGTGCCAGAACGCGCGGCGATCGAAACGCCGGATCTGGCGGAGGACGGAGGCGTCGAGCAACGTAAGCCCCGCGAAGACGAGAATCGCCGAGAGCGCGACCAGCGGCACGCGTTCGAGCGAGGGCGCGAGAAAGAGCAGGAACAGCACGAGGAATGCCGCCGCCGTCCACTGCGCGAGCTGCGTGCGGGCGCCGGCTGCGGCCGCGATCGCCGAGCGCGACTGGCTCGCGTTCACCGGAAATCCGCCGAGCGCTCCGGCAGCCGCGCTTGCGGCGCCGAAGGCGACCAGTTCCTGATTCGCATCTATCTCCTCGCGGTGCCTGGCCGCGAACGCCCGCGCGAGGACGACGCCCTCGGCGAAAGCGAGGAACGCGATGGCGATGGCCGCGGGCAGCAAAGCCTTCGCGTCGCCGACGTTGACGTCCGGCCAGCGGGGCCACGGCAGCCCTTGCGGCATCGTGCCGAGCGCGGCGACGCCGTGCGCCGGCAGATCGAGAAGACGTGCCGCGGCGACGGCGGCAATGCACGCGATAAGCGGGCCCGGCCAGCGCGGTGCGAGCTTGCGCAGCACGAAGAGAAGCGCGACGAGGCTCGTGCCAAGCGTGAAGGCCGCCGCATTCGTCTGCGCTGCCTTGGAGAGCGCCTCGCCGACACGTGGGAAAAAATCGTCGTTCTCGAGCGCAACGCCCATGAAGCGGGAGAGCTGCGTTGCGATCAGGATCAGCGCGACGCCGTTGAGGTAGCCCGTCAGCACGGGCTTCGACAGGAGGTCGGCAACGGTGCCGGCCGAGACGCGGGCGGCGAGCACCAGCAGCGCGCCGACGATGATCGCGAGCGCGGCGGCGAGTGTGGCCGCACGCACCGCGTCGCCCGCTGCGAGCGGCAGGATTGCGCTGCCCGCGAGAACCGCAACTGCGGGATCCGGCGCGACGATGATCCGCTGTCCTGTGCCGAGCAACGCGTAGCCGATCATTCCACCGACTGCCGCGTAGAGGCCCGTGATCGGTGCGATGCCGAGCAGCTCCGCACACGCGACCGCCGATGGAATCGTGACCAGCGCGACCGACGCGCCGGCGAAGAGGTCTCCGGCGAGCGCGCCGCGCGGGTAGCCGGCGATGAGTGCAAGTCCCGGCACAAAGCGCGCGAAGCCTCGCAGCGGATTGCGTTCGGGCGGCGTACGCATGGCCGCGAGCGTCCGCGCGGCGCTATGCGGAGTCCGTCTCCGGCTCGGGGGGCGGCGCCGGGCCTTCGTCGGTGTGGAAGATGTCGCGGTAGCTCACGTAATCCGAAATCGCCTGCGCCGCGATGAAGAGGAACATGTAAGGCACGACGATCACCGCGACGACGACACGCGCCGCGATCAGCGGCAGCGCAAGCGCGATCAATTTGACCGCGAGCGCCGGAACGACGGCCCCGAAGAAGACGAGAAGCAGTCCGTAAACCACCGCCGGCTTCCAGTTCGCGAGCGCCGCACGCAAGCTCGTGCCGAGCGCCTGCGCCGCGCCGCAGCCGCTGAACACGACGAGCGCCGGCGCGAACCACGCGGCGAGCGCAATGGGCACTGCGCATGCCGACGCGAACAGCATCGCCGATTCGACATCCTTGCCGGCCAGCACATCTTCGAGCGGCCGATTGGTCGCGATGCCCTCGAAAAGCTCGCCGCCGTCGACCGCGACCGTTGCAAAGACGGCGAGCGCAGTGCCCGCGACGAGAAAGAGGCCGATCGGAATCAGTGCCCAAAGATTGGCGCGAAAGCCGCGAAACAGATGCCGGATCTCGGGCATCCCGCCGCGTTCCTGATTCCATGCCGCCGCGAGGAAGCCGACGGTGAAGACCGGGCGCAGCACCATCAGCGCCAGCGGTCCGACGATGGGGATGAGGCTCACGAGGAGCTGGATCAGGTAATAGGTCAAGAGCAGCAGCAGCCACGGCACGCGCGCTGCCGACAGCATCACCCACGATTCCTTCAGCCAGACGACGCCGCGACCGGCTGGATGCCGCGTGAAGGGAAGGGCGCCCGACGCCGCGTTCATCGATCCATCTCCTCGGCCGTCACGCGCATCGGTGAGCCTTCACGCTTGCTTCGCTCATAACGGCGCCTTCTCGCGCGCCGGCGCGGCGTCGAGCTCAGGCAGGCGCAACGGGCAGGTGACGCGGTCGGCGAGAATGCGCTCGAAGTGCGCGGGATCGTGCGCGTGCACGAGCTCGCCGGGGCGCGGCAGGTGGATGTCGTAGAGCCGGGAGAGCCAGAAACGCAGCGCGGCAGCGCGCAGCAGCGCCGGCCATTGCGTGCGCTCGACGGGCGTCAGCGGACGAACGGCGTGGTAGGCGCCGATGAGCGCGTGGACGAGCTCGGGCACGAGCCCGCCTGCGCCGACGCCGCCGTCGATGATGCACCAGTCGTTGACGGTGATCGCGAGATCATAGGCGAGGAAATCGGTCGCCGCGAAGCCGAAATCGATGATCCCCGAAACGCGGTCGCCGACGAAGAGTACGTTGTCGCAGAAGAGGTCGCCATGGATCGTGCCTTTGGGCATCGTCGCCCTGCCAAAACCCGTCTGGAACTTGAGCTCCGCGGCGAGGAGCTCGTTCTGACGGGCATCGAGAAACGGGCGCACCGCGCGCGCGGCCTGCCGCCACCAGGCGGGACCGCGACGATTGGTGAGCCGTGCCCGGTAGCTTGCCGATGCGACGTGCAGCCGGCCGAGCGCCGCGCCGACGGCTGCGCAATGCGGCACGTCGGGCGTGGCGATTGGCGCGCCGTCGACGCGGGAGACGAGTCCGGCCGGCTTGCCGTTCAACAGACTGAACAACGCGCCGGTTCGATCGGGCACCGGCGCGGGACACTCGACGCCGGCACGCGCGAGGTGCGCCATCAGGTTCAGATAGAACGGCAGCTCCTCGGCCGGCAGGCGTTCATAGAGTGTGAGCACCCAGCGGCCCTTCGTGGTCGTGACGAAGTAATTGGTGTTCTCGATCCCGGCGGCGATCGGCGTCTGCTCGACGAGCGAGCCGACGGCATAGCGTGCAAGCCATGCGTCGAGTTCATCGGTGGATACGAGCGTGTAGACGGACATGGGCCATTCGCGGCCGCGCGAAGCACGCCCGCTCTCACACTGACGGATCGAAAAGTGGGACGACCAGGAGAGCGTCAGCTCACCACGAGAAAAGCACCCACATCGGCACCTTGAGCCCCGCGTCGAGGCTGTCGCGGCGTATGAACGTATTGCCGCCGCCGTTCGGGATCAGGTAATACGCGCGGCCATGCCGCGGCGTGACCTTGATCCAGACGAGGGTTCCATTGATGCGTGCTTCCTCGACGGTTTCGCTTTTCGTCTGCGAGATCGTGATCTGGGGTTCGAGATCCGCGTCCTCGAGATTCGGCGGGGGCGGAATCTCGGGCAGAGGCTCCAATGCCGGCGGTGGCGCGGGCGCGGCGGCTTGAGCCGTCACCGGGCCCGCAGCGAGAGCCGCGGCACACAAGAGAGCGCAACCGGCAAGGACGTCCAGGCGCATGCTATATCTCGAAAAGGGATCCGATTTTAGCAGAGCAGGACCATTGCGGCGGAACACCACATTCCCGGCGACATATTGTCGCAGCAGTCCGGCGGCCGGTCCCGCCGCCGATGAAGCTTAGAGACCCGGCCCTCCGGTCGCGTTCCGTCGTTGCGCGCCATTTGCGCCGGCCGAGCGCCGGATCAGGGCCCGCGCCTCACGTTGCCCTACAACGGAATCAGCCGGATTCGACGCGCCAATCCCGAAACTCAGAGATTGAGCATCCGCTCGCGCTCGGCCCGCGACGGCTGGAAGCCGCGATTCTCGTAGAAGTTGAAGATCGCCTCGACGATCGCTTCCGGCTCCTCGATGACCTGCATCAGGTCGAGATCGTCTTCACCGATCATGCCTTCGCCGACGAGCCGGTCACGTGCCCAATCGATCAGTCCCTGCCAGAACGCCCTGCCGACGAGAATGATCGGAATCTTGCGGCTCTTGCCGGTCTGCACGAGGGTCAGACATTCGGAGAGCTCGTCGAGCGTGCCGAATCCGCCCGGAAGCACGACATATGCGGATGCGAAGCGCACGAACATCATCTTGCGCGCGAAGAAATAGCGGAAGTCGAAGCTCACGTCCTGATAGTCGTTGCCGCCCTGCTCGCTCGGCAACAGGATGTTGAGGCCGATCGCCGGAGATCGGCCCGCGAAGGCGCCGCGATTGGCGGCCTCCATCAGTCCCGGTCCGCCGCCGGAGATCACCGCGAACCCCGCATCGGACAAGAGCCGCGCGATTTTTTCCGTCTTCTCGTAATACGGATGACCCGGTCCGATGCGCGAGCTGCCGAACATCGAAATCGCGGGCCGCAGGCCGCGCAGACGTTCGGTCGCGAGAGCGAACTCTGCCATAATCCCCAGCACCCGCCAGGCCTCCTGCCCGTTGGTCGTGTACATCGCCTGCGGATCGATGAGTTCCGGAATCTTGCTGGTCGTTGCCATGCCTACGCTCGTCCTGGTGGATGGATCGTCGTACCTTTATCGCGCGTTCCATGCGCTCCCCGATCTGCGCACATCGGCGGGAGAGCCGACCGGCGCGCTGCGCGGCGTCGTGTCGATGCTGCGCAGGATAGCCCAAGACGAGAAACCCGACTACTTCGCCGTCGTGTTCGACGCGCCGGGCAAGACGTTCCGCGACGCGTGGTTTCCCGAGTACAAGGCGCATCGTCCGCCGATGCCGGACGATCTCGCGCGGCAGATCGAATCCATCCACGCCGTCGTTCGCGCGCACGGCTGGCCGCTGCTGATGATCGACGGCGTCGAGGCCGACGACGTGATCGGGACGCTCGCCGTGCAGGCCGCCGCGGCCGGCATCGGCTGCATCGTTTCGACGTCGGACAAGGACTTGGCGCAGCTCGTGCGGCCGGGCATCACGCTCGTCAACACGATGAGCAACGAAACGCTGGACGAGCCCGGTGTCGTCGCGAAATTCGGCGTACGTCCCGACCAGGTGCTCGATCTCCTGGCATTGACCGGCGACACCGTCGACAACGTGCCGGGCGTGCCGAAGGTGGGGCCGAAGACCGCAGCGAAATGGCTCACCCAGTACGGCAGTCTCGAGGCAGTCGTCGAACATGCGAGCGAGATTCCGGGTGTCGTCGGCGAGAACCTGCGCTCGACGCTCGACTGGCTCCCGATGGGAAAGCGCCTGCTCACCGTCAAGACCGATTGCGAGCTGCCGGTGAGCCTCGCCGATCTCAAGCCCGGCGAGCCGCACGCGCAGAGCCTCAAGGCGCTCTACGAACGCTTCGAGTTCAAGAGCTGGTTGCGCGACATTCAAAATGGCGCGGAGAAGCCCGATGTCGCCGGGGCGATCGCCGATCGCGCTTCGCGCCAGGATACGCGGACGTTCGTCGACGCCGATCGGCGCGACAGCGCAACCGAGAGCGAAATGCCGGCGCCCGTTCCGCGCCACTACGAGACCGTGCTCGACGTCGCGACGTTCGAACGATGGATGGACGCGATCGAGCATGCGGATCTCGTCTGTGTTGACACCGAAACGACAAGCCTCGATCCGATGGAGGCAAGGATCGTCGGCATCGCGCTGGCGATCGAGCCGGGCCGCGCCTGCTACATCCCGGTCGCGCACCGCTACCCTGGCGCACCGGATCAGCTGGCCCCCGACCTCGTGCTCGGTCGCCTCGCACGATGGCTCGCCGATCCGATGAAAAAGAAACTCGGCCAGAACGCGAAATACGACCAGCACGTGTTCGCCAATTACGGATTGACGGTCGCCGGCGTCAGTCACGACACGCTGCTCGAGTCCTACGTGCTCGAAGCGCACCGCCCGCACGACATGGACAATCTCGCCTGGCGGCATCTCGGCGTGAAGACGCTGACCTACGCCGAGGTCGCCGGCAAGGGTGCGAAACAGATCGCGTTCGATCAGGTGAGCATCGAGGACGCCACCGCCTACTCGGCCGAGGATGCCGACATCACGCTGCAGCTCCATCGTCATCTCTATCCGCGCGTCGCTGCCGTCCCGAAGCTCGATCATGTCTACAGGGCGATCGAGATTCCCGTGCGCGAAATCCTCTACCGGATGGAGCGCGAGGGCGTGATGATCGACACGGCGCTGCTCGCTGCGCATAGCCGGGAGCTGGGCGAGAAGGTGATGGCGCTCGAGCAGCAGGCGTTCTTGCTCGCCGGCCAGCCGTTCAACCTGTCGTCGCCGCGGCAGCTGGGCGAGATCCTGTTCCAGAAGATGAAGCTGCCGGCGGTGCGCAAGACGGCGACCGGGCAGCCGTCAACCGACGAGGACGTGCTCACCGAGCTTGCCGCCGATTATCCGTTGCCGAAGGTGCTGCTCGAGCACCGCGCGCTGACCAAGCTCAAGTCGACGTACACCGACAAGCTGCCGCAGATGGTGAACAAGCGCACCGGCCGCGTGCACACGACGTTCAGCCAGGCGACGGCCGTGACGGGAAGGCTCGCCTCGAGCGAGCCGAACCTGCAGAACATCCCGGTGCGAACCGCCGAGGGACGGCGCATTCGCGAGGCGTTCATCGCGCCGCCCGGGCATGTCGTTGTCTCCGCCGACTATTCGCAGATCGAGCTGCGGATCATGGCGCACCTGTCAGGCGATCCGGCACTGGTGGCCGCGTTTCACGAGGGCGCCGACATCCACCGCGCCACTGCGGCGGACATCTTCGGCGTTCCGGTTTCTGCGGTGACATCCGATCAGCGCCGCTACATCAAGGCGGTGAATTTCGGATTGATCTACGGGATGGGCGCGTTCGGGCTCTCGCAGCAGCTCGGCATCGAGCGCAACGCCGCGCAGCAGTTCATCGACAAGTATTTCCAGCGCTACCCCGGCGTCGCCCAGTACATGCAGCAGACGCGCGAGTTCGCGCGCGCGCACGGCTACGTCGAGACGGTGTTCGGCCGGCGCCTCTTCCTGCCCGACATCAACGCCGCCGGCGGTCCGCGCCGCGCGGGCGCCGAGCGCGCAGCGATCAACGCGCCGATGCAGGGCACGGCGGCCGATCTGATCAAGCTCGCGATGATCGCGGTGGAGGACTGGATCGACAGCGACAAGCTCGCGACGAAGCTCGTGCTGCAGGTCCACGACGAGCTCGTCTTCGAAGCGCCCGCAGCGGAGCTCGAGCACGTGAGGGCCGAGTTGCCGAAGCGGATGACCGGCGTGGCCGAGCTCACGGTGCCGCTCGTCGTCGACGTCGGCGTCGGCCCGAACTGGGAGCAGGCGCACTGACGAGCGGGGAAGAACAGAAGACCTGAACGATTGTTGTGCAATCTACGCCGGATCACCGAAGATGTCCTTGTACCCGGCGTAGATGCTCGCCGCGTAGACGGGTGCCAGCACGAACCAGCCGAGGCCCAACGGAATCGTGGCGAGGATCGCGAGCAACAGCCCGACGAGCCCGTAGACGAGGAACGGCACGACGTTGCGAAGGCACGCATTGAAGCTCGTCTTCATCGCCGCAATGGGCTCGTCGCCACGCAGGACGACGAGCGCGGGCGCGAACCAGATCGCCATCAGCAGCGGGACGACGAGCAAGAGAGCGATCAACACCACGACGAGCGCGCCCAGGCTCACCGCGGACAGCATCGCAAGGGCCGCCCGCATCGTATCGCCGCTCAGGAGCGCGCCGAGGGTGCCGGCGCCGATCACCGCGACCAGCAGCGCCGCGGTAACGAGCCAGATCGCAATCCAGCCGGCGAGATAGAGAAGCGCCAGGATCACGAGCGGCGAGAGCCTGTCGCCGAAGCCCGCGAACAGATGGCCGACCGTGAGTTCTCCGCCGCGCTCCTGCGTGCGGCAGCCCAGCATCAGGCCGGCGGTGAGCGCGGGATGCAGCAGCATCGAGGCAATCTGGCCAATGATCGGAATCACCGAGAGGCCGATCATGATCGCGAGGTACAGGATTGCGATCACGATCCAGATGACCGGCGATGCGGTGAAGTAGCGCCAGCCTTCGCTCCACCAGTGCGCGCCCCGTCCCGCGTCTACCGCCCAGCCATCCGCCGGGGGCGTGCCGGGTTGCGGCGAGGCACCGAGCATCGGGGGCAATGGCGGGGTGGCGGCGGGCGGCGGATTGTCCATGGGGTCCTCGCGTTCCGAGAGGGCGCGGGCGCCTAACGTAGCACAGTCGGTGGCGCATCACGGATTCGCGCCGCGACGCTTCGAGCGGTACCGGGACTTGGCGGCCGCACGCGGCCGGCCGGGCGGGTCAGGCGGCGGTGTTCTTCGGCACCGCGTTCTGCGGCACGAAGTCGCGCATGCGGCGAGCGAGCTCCGACGGCGCGTCGCTCCGCAGATACCACGCGTGGTGCCGCGATTCGATGACGGGAACGTAGCCGAATGACGCCAGCAGATGCGCCATCGCCGGGCTGTCGCTGCCGAAGCGATGGACGCGCACGATGTAGGCCTTTCGTCCGGGCGGGGTGGCGAGAAGCGCAGCGATCATCGCACGGCCGTGGCCGTGCCCGCGCCACTCGGCGTCGACCCCGGTGAGCCAGAGCTCGAAGCCGATGTCGGTCGCCTTGAAGAGGCCGAATCCGATCGGATGATTGACGGCGCCGCCGCGGTCCGGAAGATAGACGTAGCCGGGTACGGCCACCGTCGTGAGGTCGCCGGTCTTCGGATCTTCCTCGACGAAGTAGCCGGTGTTGAGCGCCTGGCGAAGGTTCGAGAAGAACAGCGCCGCCTCGCGCGAATCGGTCGCGAGCTCGCGATCGAAGCTGCCGCGCTGCGCGCCGTCGCGGATCAATGCGCGCAGGATCGAAAGATGGCCGACGTGGGCGGGCTGGAGCATGGTTTTCGGCGTCGCTGTTCGAGGCTTCCCGCACTTACGTTAACGCGGCGCGGACGCAGTGGGAAGACAGGCTTACGAACGGTTACCCGCGGGCGGCAAGCGGTTGGCCGGAACGCCCTTGGGCCATTGGACATCGTCCGCGCAAATTTGATTGCGATCCGGACCGCTTCGGGCCTTGATTTCCGCCTGCCGAGCGCCTAATATTAGCACTCGCTTACGTTGAGTGCTAACAAGGGCGGCGTACCCCGCAGCCCCGTCGCCTCGGCGGCCGGCTCCAGCATTGGAGATGGGTATTGCAAGCGACTGATTTGTAACAAAATCCCACTAGGAGTGAGCACTGACCATGAAGATTCGTCCTTTGCATGATCGCGTGATCGTAAAGCGGCTCGAGGAAGAACGCAAAACCGCCGGCGGCATCGTGATTCCCGATACCGCAGCCGAGAAGCCCTCGATGGGTGAAGTCGTCTATGCCGGCCCGGGCAAGACCGACGAGAACGGCAAGCTGATCGCCATGGGCGTCAAGACCGGCGACAAGGTGCTGTTCGGCAAGTACTCGGGCCAGGAATTCAAGATGGAGGGGCAGGACCTGCTCCACATGCGCGAAGACGACATCATCGGCGTCGTCGCCTGATCCTTCCTTCCACCACCCAAAGATTCCAGGAGATACAACATGGCAGCAAAAGACGTACGTTTCGGCGAGGCCGGACGCAACCGGATGATGGTTGGCGTCAACGTGCTCGCGAACGCTGTGAAAGTGACGCTTGGTCCCAAGGGCCGCAACGTCGTCCTCGAGCGCAGCTTCGGCGCGCCGACGATCACCAAGGACGGCGTGTCGGTCGCGAAGGAGATCGAGCTCAAGGACAAGTTCGAGAACATGGGCGCGCAGATGGTGAAGGAAGTCGCGTCGAAGACCTCGGACGTAGCGGGCGACGGCACGACGACTGCAACCGTACTCGCGCAGTCGATCTGCAACGAAGGCTTCAAGTTCGTCGCGGCGGGCATGAACCCGATGGATCTCAAGCGCGGCATCGACAAGGCGGTGCTGGCGGTCGTCGAGGAGCTGAAGAAGATCAGCAAGCCCTGCACGACGAGCAAGGAAATTTCGCAGGTCGGCGCGATCTCGGCCAATGCCGACGAAGCGATCGGCAAGACAATCGCCGAGGCGATGGACAAGGTCGGCAAGGAAGGCGTGATCACCGTCGAGGACGGCAAGGGGCTCGAGAACGAGCTAGAGCTGGTCGAGGGCATGCAGTTCGATCGCGGCTACATCTCGCCGTACTTCATCAACAACCCGGACAAGCAGGTGTCGATCCTCGAGGATCCGTACATCCTGCTGCACGACAAGAAGATCTCGAACATCCGCGATCTGCTGCCTCTGCTCGAACAGGTCGCGAAGTCCGGCAAGCCGCTGCTGATCATCGCCGAGGACGTCGACGGCGAAGCGCTGGCGACGCTCGTCGTCAACAACATCCGCGGCATCCTGAAGACGACGGCGGTCAAGGCGCCGGGCTTCGGCGACCGCCGCAAGGCGATGCTGGAAGACATCGCGATTCTCACCGGTGGCACGGTGATCGCAGAAGAGCTCGGCCTGAAGCTGGAAAACGCTACGCTCAAGGATCTCGGACGCGCGAAAAAGATCGAAGTGGGCAAGGAAGACACGACGCTCATCGACGGTGCCGGCGAAAAGGCGGCGATCGAGGCGCGGGTGAAGAACATCCGCAAGCAGGTCGAAGACGCGACGAGCGACTACGACAAGGAGAAGCTGCAGGAGCGTGTGGCGAAGCTTGCCGGCGGCGTGGCGGTGATCAAGGTCGGCGCAGCGACCGAAGTCGAGATGAAGGAAAAGAAGGCGCGGGTCGAAGACGCGCTGCATGCAACGCGCGCGGCGGTCGAGGAAGGCATCGTCGCTGGCGGCGGTGTCGCCTACCTGCGCGCGCGCGCCAACCTCAAGAACCTCAAGGGCGACAACCACGACCAGGAGGCCGGCATCAAGATCGTGCTGCGGGCGCTGGAAGAGCCGCTGCGCCAGATCGTCGAGAACACCGGCGAGGAGCCGTCCGTCGTCCTCAACAAGGTCGTCGAGGGCAAGGGCAACTTCGGCTTCAACGCGCAGACCGGTGGGTACGGCGACCTCGTGGAAATGGGCGTGCTCGATCCGACGAAGGTCGCGCGCTTCGCGCTGCAGAACGCAGCGTCCGTGGCAAGCCTGATCCTCACGACTGACGCAATGGTCGCCGAGCACCCGAAGGACGAAAAGCCGATGGGTGGCGGCGGAATGGGCGGCATGGGCGGCATGGGTGACATGGACATGTAAGCCGTCCAGGTTCCCAGGCGGCGACGATTGGCCGCAAGGACAGCAAGGCCCCGCTTCGGCGGGGCTTTGTTTTTTGGTGGTTCACAACAGCGTGCGCAGGGGCGCCATGGCGCCAGCCAGCCAGTGGAACGCCCCTGTACGAGGGCGTAGCGGCCCTTGCAGATAATGCTTTAGACTAGCGGCGACCGTGCCGAACTATCGAAAAAGAGCAAGGATATTCCCCGGTCATCGGCCCCGCCATTGGCGGTGGCCGGCCCTTGGGGAACGCACAACGAACCCATGACTTCCGGAATCCTTTTCGCAATCGCCATCTTTGCGCTGGTCGTGGCCGTCGTCGTCGGCCTCGTCCGGCGCAGTCGTACCGGAGGCGGCGGGAGCAAAGCCGGAGGCGATTCGCCGAACACGGTTGCGCAGTGGACCGAAGGCGAGACGACGCGCCTGCTGTCCTCCGCCGAGCTGCCGGGGCTCTACCTGCTGCGGCCGCGCTTCCTCTCCAAGGCCGAGAACGTCGTTTACCTGTTGCTCAAGGCGGCGTTCCCGCGCCATGAAGTCTTCGCGCGGATCCGCCTCGCCGACGTGCTGCAGGTGAAAATCGGCCCCCAAGGAATGGAGCGGCTGCGCGCTTTTCGCAAAATCGCAAACCAGCATGTCGGCTTCGTCGTCTGCGACCGCGACATGACGATTCTCGCGATCGTCGATTCGAAGGAGCCGGACACCGTCGTCAACCCGCGCGACCAAAAGCTCGAGATCATCAAGCAACGCTGCCTGCAGGCCGCGCAGGTCAAGTACATCTGCGTCTATCCGCCACAGCTGCCGCGCTATCGTGAGTTGCGCGAGCAGATACTGGGCCCCGCGGCAGACCTCGTGTAGTTGCGTTGCGGGCGCGGCCCGCGGCCTGAAGATCGGCGCAGTTTCCTCCGGTGGCATTCCCGCTGCAGCCGACCCCGCCGATGAACACGCCGTTCAAGCTCACCTACTCGACGATGTTCGATCCGCCGCCGGAGCTGCACACGCGGTTCGAGGCGGCGCTGGCGACGCAGAAGGCTCAACTCGGCGCCGAACATGCGATGCTCGTCGACGGCGGCGCTGTCCGCGCGACGCGCCAGATCGAGACACGAAGTCCGATCGACCAGCGGATCGTCCTCGGCCGCTTCCAGGCCGGCGATCCGGCGCTCGCGGACGCGGCGGTGGCTGCCGCGAAGCGTGCGTTCCCCGCGTGGGCGGCAACGCCGTGGCCGGAGCGCGTCGAACGCCTTCGCCACGCGGCACGGCTGATCGAGGAGCGCGTCTATTTCATCGCCGCGGCGCTTGCCCTCGAAGTCGGCAAGAACCGGATGGAATCGCTGGGCGAAGCGCAGGAGACCGCCGATCTCATCGCCTACTACTGCGACCAGATGGAGGCGAACAACGGCTTCGAGCGCGCGATGGCGAGCGATCCGCTCGCAGGCTTCGAGAGCGAGAACACGAGCGTGCTGAAGCCCCACGGCGTTTGGCTCGTGATCGCGCCGTTCAACTTTCCGCTGGCGCTCGCCGGCGGGCCGTCGGGCGCCGCACTCGTCGCCGGCAACACGGTCGTCTTCAAAGCGGCGTCGGCGACGTCGTGGAGCGGACGGCTTCTCGCCGACGCGTTTCACGACGCCGGGATTCCGCCAGGCGTGTTCAACTACGTGACCGGGCCGGGCGCCTCGCTCGGCGAAGCGCTGATCCGCCATCGCGACGTCGCCGGCGTCACGTTCACGGGCTCGCGCGAGGTCGGGATGTACCTGCATCGCACGTTCGCCGAGGGAGCCTGGCCGCGGCCGTGCATCGCCGAAATGGGGGGCAAGAACGCGGCGATCGTCACCCGCCGTGCCAATCTTGCCGACGCGGCGTCCGGCGTCACGCGCTCGGCGTTCGGGCTGTCCGGTCAGAAATGCTCGGCGTGCTCACGCGTGTACGTCGAGCACACGGTATTCAACGACTTCGTCGCGCGCCTGCACGCCGCCGCGACGAGCATCGCGGTCGGCGATCCGACGGAGCGCGCGAACTGGATGGGGCCGGTGATCGACGCCGCCGCGGTCGCGCGGTTCGAGGACGCGAGCGCGCAGATTCACGCGCTCTCCCGGCAGGGCGCGATCGTCCACGGCGGCGAACGGCTCGACCAAGGCGATCTCGCGCACGGCCACTACTGCGCGCCGACGATCGCTCGCGCGCCATTCGATCATCCGCTCTGGGCTCAGGAACTGTTCGCGCCGTTCGTGCTGGTGGCGCCGGTCGAGGATCTCGTCGAAGCGATCGCGCGGGCCAATGCGAGTGCGTACGGCCTTACTGCCGGGTTCTATGGCGCGCCGGACGAGGCCGAACGCTTTTTCGACGGGATCGAGGCCGGCGTCTGCTATGCGAATCGGCCACAGGGCGCGACGACCGGAGCGTGGCCCGGTTACCAGCCGTTCGGTGGCTGGAAGGCGTCGGGCTCGACGGGAAAAGCTGGCGGATCGCTCTACTATCTTCCGCAGTATTTGCGCGAGCAGTCGCAGACGCGTGTGCGCCGGGCCTGATGGCCACCAGGGATCACGTCCAGCTTCCCGCGAGGATGCGCGCGTAGACGGCGCGATCGATGTTGCCGCCGGTCAGGATGACGGCGGCTTTGCGGCCGGCGCGGTCGCCTTCCTTCAGCAATGCGGCGAGCGGCGCGGCACCGGCGCCTTCGGCGACCTGGTGCGTGTCGCTGTAGAGCGCGCGGATCGCGTCCTCGACCTCGCCGTCAGTGACCTCGACCACGCGCGCCGCGCCGGCGCAGATCACATCCAGCGCCGCGGGCACCGGAACGCGGACCGCCATCCCGTCGGCCAGCGTGTCGGCGCTCGCCGTCTCGATCGGCCGTCGCGCCGCGAACGATTGCGCATAGCAGTTCGCGTTCGTCGACACGACGCCGACGATGCGGGTCGCAAGCCCGAGCGCGTTGCGTGCGCTGATCAACCCGCAGATCCCCGAGCCGCAGCCGATCGGCACGTAAACGGTGTCGAGTTCGGCAATCGTGCGTAAGAGCTCGAGCGCGTAAGTGCCAACGCCGGCGACGAGCTCGGGCTCGAACGGTCCGACGAAATGGAGCTGCTCGCGCGCGGCGAGTGCATGTGCGCGCTCGCGCGCCTCGTCGAAGTCACGGCCGTGCTCGATCAGCTCGGCGCCGAACGCGCGCATCGCGTCGTTCTTGTCGGTCGAGTTGCCGTACGGCACGACGATGACGCAGCGCATCGCGTGGCGCCGGCAGGCGTAGGCGATGCTCTGGCCGTGATTGCCGCGCGTTGCGCTGATGAGCCCGGCGGGCCGCGGCGTGCGCGCGGTGAGCTGCGCGAGCAGGTTCAATCCACCACGCACCTTGAACGCGCCCGTCGGTGTATGGTTTTCGTGCTTGACCCAAACCTCGCGGCCCGCGCGCCGGGCGAGCAGCGGCCATGCGTATTGCGGCGTCGGGGACATCGCCGCGTACACGTTGCGCGCAGCGGCTTCGAGCAGGGCGAGCGGGATCATCGGCCGGGGTGCAGGGGCTGGGTCCATTTCCACGATGAAGCGACAGACGGCATCGCGCCGCCCGATCGCCGCCCATTCTCGCGCAGGAACGCGTCGAGGGCTAGCGCGCCGGCGCTCGTATAATTGACGAAGCGGCACGTCTCCGGCGCACCGGTGCGTGCGGCAAGCCGCCGAAGGAGAATGGGCGATGACGCTCCGCGCTGCACCACCGTTCCGCGCCGACCACGTCGGCAGCTTCCTGCGCCCGAAGGCGCTGCTCGACGCGCGCGAGCGCTTCAAGTCCGGCACGATGGGCGCCGCAGAACTGCGGGAGGTCGAGGACGCGGCGATTCGCGACATCGTGCGATTTCAGGAAGACCTGGGCCTGCGGGGGATCACCGACGGCGAATTCCGCCGGACCTACTTCCACATCGACTTCCTGACACAACTCTCCGGTGTGGAGATCAAGGGCGGCATCGCCATCAGCTTCCACAGCAACGCCGGCAACGTCGACTTCGCGCCGCCGGTAATGCACGTGACGGGCAACGTGCGCCACGCGCGGCCGATCCAGCGCCGCGACTTCGAGTTCCTGCGCTCGGCGACGAAACGCACGCCGAAGGTCACGATTCCCTCGCCGACGATGCTGCATTTCCGCGGTGGTCGCAATGCGATCAGCGCCGAGGCGTATCCGGACCTCGAGGCGTTCTACGACGATGTCGCCGCTGCGTACGCCGACGAGATCGCCGACCTCGCGGCCGCCGGCTGCACCTACATCCAGCTCGACGATACCAACCTCGCCTACCTCTGCGACGAGAAGATGCGCGCCGGCGCCCGCGCCCGGGGCGATGATCCCAATGAGTTGCCGCATCGGTACGCGAAGCTCATCAACGCCGCGATTGCAAGGCGCCCGCCCGGTGTGACGATCTGCGTCCACCTCTGTCGCGGCAACTTCAAGAGCGCCTGGGCGGCCGAAGGCGGCTACGAGCCCGTCGCCGAGGTCTTGTTCAACGAGCTCGCCGTCGACGGCTATTTCCTCGAATACGACGACGCGCGCTCGGGTGACTTCGCGCCGTTGCGGCACGTGCCGAAGAACAGGGCCATCGTTCTTGGGCTCGTCAGCACCAAGCTCGACCGCATGGAATCGAAGGACGACATCAAGCGGCGCATCGACGAAGCGGCGAAGTTCGTGCCGCTCGAGCAGATGTGCGTATCGCCGCAATGCGGCTTCTCGTCCACGGTCCACGGCAACGAGATCCACGTCGAGACGCAGGCAGCGAAGCTCAGGCTCTGCGTCGAGACCGCGCGCGAAGTCTGGGGCGGCATTTGACGATCGCAGGAAGGCGCGACGATGACTGACGGCACGAAGCTCGCGATCGGTCTCGTAGGCTACGGCGAGGTCGGCAAGATCCTCGCGGCGGCGCTGGTCGCGCGCGGCGTCGCGTGGGTCGGCGTCTGGGACCTGCTGCTGCGTGACCCCGTGTCGGCGCCGGCGATGCGCGATCACGCGGCGCGCACGGGTGCTGCGCCAATGCCGTCGCTCGCGGCGCTGCTCGCGCGCGCCGACGTCGTCATTTCGGCGGTCACGGCGTCGCAGACGCTCGCCGTGGCGACGGAAGCCGCGCGCACGATCCGGCGCGGAACGTGGCTCGTCGATCTCAACTCGGCGTCACCGGGCACCAAGGTCAAAAGCGGCGAGCTCATCGACGCCGCGGGCGGCCGCTATGTCGAATGCGCGGTCATGACCTCGGTCCCACCCTACGGCATCAAGGTGCCGATGCTCCTGGGGGGCAGCCACGCGGAGGCGTTGCGCGAGACGTTGACGCCGCTCGGGTTCAGCATGGAGGTTGCGGCGACGCGCATCGGCGTTGCCTCGGCGATCAAGATGTGCCGCAGCGTGATCATCAAAGGGCTCGAATCGCTGGTCGTCGAGAGCTTTACCGCCGCGCGCGCGTATGGCGTCGAGGAGCGCGTGCTTGCATCGCTGCAGGAGACGTTTCCGGCGCTCGACTGGGAAGAGCTGGGTTCGTACCTCTTCAGTCGCACGGCACTGCACGGCAAGCGCCGCGCCGAGGAAATGCGCGAGGTCGCCGTGACGGTGCGCGAAATCGGCCTCGAGCCGTTGCTGGCAGCCGCGACCGCCGAACGGCAGGACTGGATGGCGAAACAGAAGGAGGTAGCAGGGCTCTCGCAGGTCGCGAAGGACGCGAACTGGCGGGCCTTTGCCGACCGGTTGCTGCAGACGCTCCACGCCGCGCGCAAATCCGCCGCCGAATAGCGCGGTACTGCGCCAGCCACTCGGTCGGGTATGTGGCGCGAACGCGTTCCCGTCGCGTCAATTGCGCGCCGAAGGCTCGGGCCCGACGCCCCACGGCGCCGGGGCGATCGTGACGATCCGCTTGAAGAGCTCGCGGAACGCCCGGCTCGCGGGCACGCCGACGACCGGATCCTCGTTCGACGCGAACGCGGCGTCGATCGCGGCCCAGTCCTCGGCGGTCAGCGCCTGCGCGGCGAGCGGCAGCACCTCGTCCTCCTCCTTGCGCATGTGCCGCCAGTGGAAGTGCGCATAGCGCTCGATGCCGTCGGCGAACGGCGCGAAGGCGGTCGGATCGCCGCGATAGCGCTCCCATAGCGCTTTCAGCTCGCCGAAGCGCTCGCGGCCGACCACGTGCTCGCGTTCGAGCGCGTCGAGCACCGGCGCCGCGTCCGGTCGCCGCGCGCGCAGCCGCGCGAACAGGTAGTCGTCCTCCTTCGGATGGTGGAGCTTTTCCGGGAACGTCTCGATGTAGTGGAACATCGCGCCGAAGAGCTGGTGGTCCGCCGCCATCCGTCCCGCGCCGACCTCGTGGACCAGGTGCCGCAGCCCCTCGACAACTGCCGTGATCGCGCGGTGCTCGTCCTGGATGATCGTGATCGCCTTCATCGTGTTCCCCTCATGCCACCGCGACCAGACGGTGCAGCGTCTCCGGATCGCGCAGCAGCACTTCGCTGGCCGAGCGGTGGACGACGCGGCCGCGCTCGAGCACGACCGCCTGCCTCGTCAGCGACAGCGCGAGCTTCGCGTGCTGCTCGACGACGATTACCGCCATGCCGCTATCGGAGACGAGGTCGCGGATCACGCTCATCAGCTCCTGCACGATGATCGGTGCGAGTCCCTCCATCGGCTCATCTAGAAGCAGCAATGCTGGATTGACCATCAGCGCGCGCGCGATCGCCAGCATCTGCTGCTCGCCGCCGGAGAGCTGGTTGCCGTAGTTCGACCGGCGCTCCTCGAGGCGCGGGAAGATCGCATAGATGCGCGGCACGGTGAAGCGGCCGGGCCGCGCCACCGCGGTCAAGTGCTCCTCGACGGTCAGCGACGGGAACATGTAGCGCTCCTGCGGCACCCACCCCAGCCCGGACTGGCTCCGCCGATGCGTGGGCAGCGCGGCCAGGTCCGCTCCGCGCCAGCGCAGCGAGCCGCCGCGGAGTCGCGTCAGGCCCATCAGCGTCACGAGCAGCGTCGTCTTGCCGACGCCGTTCCTTCCGAGCAGTGCGAGGCTGTCGCCTTCGTCGAGCGCGAGCGAGACGTCTTCCAGCACCACGCCATCGCCGTAGCCCGCGGTGACGCCATCGAGCGCGAGGAGCTCAGCCATGCTGCGCTTCGCCGAGATACACCTCGCGGACCCGCGGGTCGGCCGCGATTTCGTCCGGGGTCCCTTCGGTCAGCACCTTGCCGCCGACGAGCACCGTGATCCGCTCGGCGAACCGGAACACGAGCTCCATGTCGTGCTCGATGAACATGATCGTCACGTCCTTCGGCAGGCCCGCGATCACGCCGAAGAGCTCGGCGCTCTCGCCGGCCGGGATCCCCGCCGCCGGCTCGTCCAGCAGCAGAATCCGCGGCTTCGTCGCGAGGGCAAGGGCGATCTCGACCAGCCGCTGCTTCCCGTAGGGCAAATTCCTTGTCAGCGTGTTGGCCTCCCCGCCGAGCCGCAGCATCTGCAGGAGCGCCAGCGCTTCGTCGGCTTCCTCGCGCTCGCGGGCGACCGTCCGATGCCAGATGCCGGCGCGACCCTTGCGTTCGCAAACCGCGAGCGTCACCGACTCCAGCACGGTGAGGCCGCCGAACAGCGTGTTGATCTGGAACGTGCGGGTCATGCCGCGCTTCACGCGCTGGTGCTGGGCGAGCGCGGTGATCCGCTCGTCGCCCAGGAACACGTCGCCCGCGGTCGGCGACAAGGCGCCGGTCAAAAGATTGATGAGCGTGGTCTTGCCGGCGCCGTTCGGGCCAATCAGCGCGTGCCTGACGCCGTGCGGAAGCGCGAGCGAGACATCGCTCGCCGCGCGGAAATCGCCGAACGACTTCGACAGCCCCGACGTGCGCAACGCGGGGATTGTACGTTCCCGCCCGAGCGTCGCTTCGCGCCGCTCCCCCCGAGGGGGCTGAGCGCCAGCAGACGAAGCCCCCGAAAATTCGGGGTTCGAATTTTCGGGGGCCGCCGCGCCCTTGGGGCGGCCCGGCGGGCGCGGAGGCGGCCCGGCGGCGCTCATGTCCGCCGCCGGCGCCGACGTTCACGCATCGTCTCGACGGCCCCGAGGATACCGCCGCGCGCGAACAGGACAACGACGACGAGCAGGAGTCCGAGCCAGAACTGCCAGTAGATCGGGTTGAGGTCGGACAGGAAGTGATGCGCGATCATGAACACCGCGGCGCCGACCAGCCCGCCGTAGAGGCGACCGGCGCCGCCCAGCACCAGCATGATCATGAGATCGGCCGAGCGCGGGAAGCCGAACACGTCGAGGCCGACGAACTGCGTCGTCTGCGCGAGGAGACCGCCCGCTACCCCCGCCATCGCGGCGCTGATCGTATAGATCGCGATCAGCCGCTTCCTCACCGGCGCGCCGATCGCGGGCATCCGCCGCACGTTCTCCCGGATGCCGCGCAGCGAAAGACCGAACGGCGAGCTCACGATTCGGCGCGCGACGACGAACAGGACGAACGCGATGCCCAGGCTGTAGAGATACGCAGTGCTGCCGGCCAGGTCGAACGAGTACAGGCCGAACACCTTGCCCATCGTCACGCCGGAAAGGCCGTCGGCGCCACCGGTGATCGACGGCAGCTGGTTCGCCGCCTCGAACAGCATGAGACCGATGCCGAGCGTCACCATCAGCCGCGCCAGGTCCGACCCGCGCACGACGAGGAAGCTCGTCGCGAAGCCGACGATCGCGCCGGCCGCGCCGGCGACGACCAGGCCCGAGAATGGCTCGCCCCAGCCGTGCGCCGCGAGCAGGCCCGCCACGTACGCGCCGATGCCGAAATAAGCGGCGTGCCCGAGCGAGACGATCCCCGCGTACCCCATGATCAGATCGAGCGATACGGCGAACAGACCCGTGATCAGGATCTGGCTGCCGAGCACGCGATGATTCGGGAAGACGAAGAACGCGGCGAGCGCGACGGCCCAGAACGCGAGCTCGACCGCGCGCCAGCGATCCGTGGGCAGGCGCGGAGCGATCCCCGGTGCGGCGACAGCGGCGGCGATCGTGCCATTCATGCACGGCGTCCGTAGAGGCCCGCCGGGAACGCGATCATCAGCGTCACCATCAGGAAATAGATGATGAACGAACCGACCTGCGGCACGTAGTACTTGCCGGCGACATCGCAGATCCCGAGGATCATCGCGGCGACGAGGCCGCCCTTGATCGTTCCCGCGCCTCCGATCGCGACGACGAGCAGGAAGTACACCATGTACTTGAGCGGAAACGTCGGGTCGAGCCCGAGCACGTCGACGCCGAGGCCACCGCCGAGCCCGGCCAGCCCGGAGCCGAGCGCGAACGTCACGCCGAAGACGCGGTTGACGTTGATGCCCAGGCCGGCGGATGCCACCGCATTGTCGACGGAGGCGCGCACCTGCGCGCCGAAGCGCGTGCGCACGAGCAGGAGCTGCAGCGCGACCGTGAGCACCGCGACGATGGCGATCAGGAACAGCCGGTAGGCGCCCAGGTCGAGCCCGAGCACGTGCACCTGTCCGCGCAGGAAGTCGGGCAGCCGCACCGGTTGCTGCGACGGCCCGAAGAAATACGTCGTCACCGCGACGGCCATGAACACGAGGCCGATCGAGAACATCACCTGGTCGAGATGAGCGGCCTTGTAGAGGCGCTGGTAGAGCGTGCGTTCAAGCACGATGCCGGCCACTGCCGAGACCGCGAATGCAGCCGGCAAGGTCGCTAGGAACGGCACGCCCGCGCGCGTCATCAGCATCACGCAGACGTAGCCGCCCAGCATCGCGAACGCGCCGTGCGCGAGGTTGATGAAGTTCATCAGACCCATCGTCACCGACAGGCCGATGCTGATGATGAACAGCAGGCTGCCGTACGCGACGCCGTCGAACAGCACCCCGGCCAGATTGCCGATCATGAGGCGGCGCGGGGCAGGCGAACGAAGTGAGCTTGGGGGCTCATCGGGCCTCTCGCCGGGCTGCCTGAGCTTGGGCGCTCATCAGTTACCGGGGTCCTTCACGTTCTCGACCTTGTCGAACTCGACGTTCCACGGCTTGCCGTTCACCATCTTGACCTCGCGCAGGTAGACGGTCTGGATCGGCTGCCGCGTCACGGGGTCGATCGCGAGCGGCCCCCGCGGGCTCATCCACTTCATCCCCTTCATCGCCTCGACGAGCTCAGCGCCGGTGGCGTTGGGGCCGGCCTTCCTGAGCGCCTCGTAGATGAGGTGCATGCCGTCGTAGCCACCGAGCGAGTGAAAGTTCGGGCGCATCCCGTTGTTCGCCTTCATGAAGGCGTCGACGTACGCCTTGTTCTCGGGCGAGTCGTGCGCGGCCGAGTAGTGGAACGACGTGATCACGCCGACCGCGGCGGCGCCCATGCTCTCGAGCAGATCGTCGTCGGTCACGTCACCGGTGCCGATCAGCTTGATGCCCGCCTGCTTCAATCCGCGCTCGTCGAACTGCTTCATTACTGCGAGCCCTTCGCCGGAGGGCACGAACACGAACAGCGCGTCGGGCTTCGCGTCCTTCGCCCGTTGCAGGAACGGCGCGTAGTCGGGGTTGCGCAGCGGCGTGCGGATCGACTCCACGATCTCGCCGCCGCCAGCCTTGAACACCGCCTGGAACGTCTTCTCGGCGTCGAGCCCGGGGCCGTACTCGGTGACCATCGTGACGACGCGCTTGATCTTGTTCTTGAGCGCCCATTCAGCGATCGGCGCCGTGACCTGCGGCAGCGTGAAGTTCGCACGCACGATGTACGGCGAGCGCGTCGGGATCATCCCGGTGGCGGCGGCCATCACGATCATCGGCACCTTCGCCTCGGTCGCCACCGGCGCCGTCGCCAGCGCGAGCGGCGTCAGGCCGAAGCCCGCGAGCACGTTCACCTTGTCCTGCACCACCAGCTCCTGCGCGATGCGCTTCGTCGTCTCGGGGGCGAGGCCGGTGTCGTCCTTCACGATGAGCTCGATCCTGCGGCCGGCGACGGTATCGCCGTTCTTCGCCATGTACAGCCGGCACGCCGCCTCGATCTGCTTGCCGGTCGACGCGAACGGCCCGGTCAGCGGCAGGATGAGGCCGATCTTGAACGGATCGGCGGCCAGCGCCGGGAGGGCCAGCACGGTGAACGCCGCGGCGGCCGCGAGGCTTTGCAGTGCGCGGCGGCGTGAGTTTCGTTTGGGGCGGTTCATCGACTCCTCCTTGTCAGTGGTTGATTCGAGCATCCGGTTCGATGCGCAGTGTAACCTCGCCGTCACCCGGCTAAGCCCGAGTCCGTTCTCGCGCAGGTTCGCCGTGCGACGGGGTGCGGAGCCACGCCTGCATCGCATTCGCCACCTCGCGCGGCCGCTCCATCGGCGCCATGTGGCCGCAGTGCGCGATGACGACGAGCTGTGCACCGGGAATCCGCGCCGCGATCTCCTCGTGCTGCGCAGGAGTGCTCCACGCGTCTTCGCGGCCGCACAGCACGAGCGTGGGGCATCCGATCGACGCCAGCACACCCGTCGCGTCGGGCCGCGCAAGGAGCGCCTCGATCTGGGCCGCGAAGTCGTCGGGCGTGCGCCGCTCGAACATGTCGAGGATTGCGTCGATCAGCGGCGCGTCGTCGAGCCGCGTCGGATGGACCATCGGCCGCACCCATTCACGCGCCATGGCCCGCATGCCTTCGGCCCGGGCGAGCGCGAGCAGCGTGAGGCGCCGAGCCTTCTCGTCCTCGCCGGCGGCGCCGGCGGGCCGCGCGCGGAACCCCGTGTCGAGCAGCGCGAGGCGCTGCACGCGCTCCGGCGCGAGCCGCGTGATCTCGAGCGCCACGCGCCCGCCCATCGAATGTCCCGCCAGCGCGAACTTCGGGGGCGCCTTCGCCAGCACGCGCGTCGCCATCTCGGGGAGGCTCGCGGCATTGGCGTAGACGGGAATCGTGCAGGCGGCGGTCGCCTCGACATGCGGCAGCATCGGTTCCCACACGGCGGCGTCACACAGGAGCCCCGGCAGCAGCAGCAGGTCCATCAGCGCCGTCTCGCCGCCGCGTTCACTTCGCGCGCCGTTTTCGATCCGAGGCGCCCGAAGACGCGCCGCGCGTTGCCTTCGAAGATCTTCTCGCGGTCCGCGGCCCCAAGCGCTTCCATCTGGTCGACGTAGCGCTTCGTGTCGTCGAAGTGATGCCCGGTCTCGGGGTCGATGCCGCGCACCGCGCCGACCATCTCCGAGGCGAACAGGATGTTGTCGATCGGAATCACCTTCGTCAGCAGCTCGATCCCGGGGCGATGATAGACGCACGTGTCGAAGAACACGTTGTGGAGCAAGAGCTCCTTCAAGGGCGGACGCTTCAGGTCCTGCGCGAGCCCGCGATAGCGACCCCAGTGGTAGGGCACCGCGCCGCCGCCGTGCGGAATGATGAACTTCAGTGCCGGAAAATCCTTGAACAGATCGGAGGTCAGGAATTGCATGAACGCGGTCGTGTCGGCATTGATGTAGTGGGCGCCCGTCGCGTGGAAGCACGGGTTGCACGATGTCGACACGTGGACCATCGCCGGAACGTCGAGCTCGACCATCTTCTCGTAGACCGGATACCACCACTGGTCGGTCAGCGGCGGCTCCTTCCAGTGTCCGCCCGACGGATCCGGGTTCAGGTTGCAGCCGATGAAGCCGAGCTCGTTCACGCAGCGCTCGAGCTCGGGGATGCATCGCTCGGGCGGGACGCCCGGCGACTGCGGCAGCTGGCAGACGCCGACGAAGTTGTCCGGATACAGACCGCAGACGCGCGCGACGAGATCGTTGCAGATCTCCGACCATTCGCGGCTCGTTGCCTCGGTGCCGATGTGGTGCGCCATGAAGCTCGCGCGCGGCGAGAAGATCGTGAGATCCGTGCCGCGTTCGCGCTGCATCTTCAGTTGCGCGTTCTCGAGGCTCGTCCGGATCTCGTCGTCGGCGATGACGAGCTCGGCGCGTTTCGGCCCCTTCGCCGGATCGTCGAGTGCCGCGACCTGGCGCTTGCGCCACGCTTCGAGCGCGGCCGGCGCCGTCGTGTAATGCCCGTGGCAGTCGATGATCATCCGTGAGCCCTCCCGCGCCGGCTCACGCCGCGCGCGCCTTCGGCGTCTGCTCGTTCGCGAGCACCATCAGCCCCGTCGCCGTATTGGAGACCGGGACGTGATAGTTCGAGTGGACGCGGGTCACGCGGCCCGTGAGCGCGCCGCGGGCCGCGATCCACGCCATCAGCTCGGTCCCCTGCGCGCCGGCCTCGCGGACGATGTCGAGCGTAGAGTAGCGGGTGAGCCGCTCCGGATCGTTCACCAGCGCGTCCATGCACATCAGGTCGAACGGCTTGTTGATGAAGCCGGCGCGTTTGCCGTCGAGCTGATGCGAGAGCCCGCCGGTGCCCAGCACGAGAATCCGCACGTCTTCATCCCACGCGTCGAGCGCACGGCCGACGGCCTGGCCCAGCCGATACGCACGCCGCGGCGACGGCAGCGGATGCTGGACGTGGTTCATCGCGATCGGGACGATGCGCACCGGCCAGTCGCCGCCGCCCGGCCACAGGAGGGCCATCGGCAGCGTCAGCGCGTGGTCGACCAGCATCTCCTGGCACATCGTGATGTCGAACTCGGCGGCGACGAGCGACTCGATCAGGTGCCACGACAACGCGGGGTTGCCCCTGAACGGCTTGACGGTCGGGATGCCCCAGCCCTCGTCGGCGTTCCGGTACTCCGACGCTGCGCCGACAGCGAACGTCGGAAGCTTGTCCAGGAAGAAGTTGAGCCCGTGGTCCTGGTAGAACACGACGGCGACGTCGGGCTTCGTCTGTGCAAGCCACGCGTGCACCGGTGGATAGCCGTCGAAGAACGGCTTCCAGTACGGATCCTGCTGCTTCTTCTTCGCGATTGCGCCGCCGATCGCCGGCACGTGCGAGCTGGTGACCGCGCCGATGACGTTTGCCATGGTCATTCCCCTTCTTTGCCTGCAGAGGCCAGCATGGCCTTGAACGCTTCCTTGGTCATTCCGGTCTGCTGCGCGCCGACGTCCTGGACGTCGAGGCCCAGGATGCCGGCGAACTTGGCGAGATAGTAGATGTTGCCGCCGGCTTCGATCAGCTGCAGCACGTTGCGGCTCGCGATCGCCGCGCGCTGTTCGTCGCTCAACGCGAACTTGCGGCAGTAGGCGTCCTCGTCGCGCTTGAACTCCGCGCGGTTGTCCGCCGAGTTGAACGAATAGCACATCCGGTTGAGCGCGTAGCCCTTCCGCGCCTGATACCCGTCGTACACCGTCGTGCCGGGAATTCCGTAGTCCCGCTGCCCGCTGCCCATCGCCGTTGCCCTCTTGCCTCTTTCGTCTGGCCAATGCGGTCGGTGTCTTCGCGCCGTCCGCGAGATTTCCGCCCGTCAGGTCGCCTCGCGCGCAAGCTGCGCCGCAAGCCCGGCGAGCGTCCGGTAGCATGGCAGCACCTGCGCGACGCTCGCATTCGGCTCGCGCCCCTCGCGGATCGCCGCGATGAACTCGCGGTCCTGCAGCTCGATCCCGTTCATCGACACGTCGACCTTCGACACGTCGATCTTCTGGTCCTTGCCGTCGACGAGATCGTCGTAGCGCGCGATGTAGGTGCCGGTGTCGCCGATGTAGCGGAAGAACGTTCCCAGCGGCCCGTCGTTGTTGAACGACAGCGACAACGTGCAGATTGCGCCGGTCGCGCTCTTGAGCTGAATCGACATGTCCATCGCAATGCCGAGCTCGGGATGGATCGGTCCCTGCATCGCGTGCGCGGCGACGATCGGCCCCGTTTGCCACGCGAAGAGGTCGACCGTATGCGCCGCGTGGTGCCAGAGCAGGTGGTCGGTCCAGGACCGCGGCTGGCCGAGCGCGTTGATGTTCTTGCGCCGGAAGAAATAGGTCTGCACGTCCATCTGCTGGATCGCGAGCGCGCCGGCGGCAATACGGTGGTGGACCCATTGGTGGCTCGGATTGAAGCGGCGCGTGTGGCCGACCATCGCCACGAGGCCCGTCTCCTTTTGCGCCCGGTCGACGGCGAGCGCACCGTCGAGGTTGTCGGCCAGCGGAATCTCGACCTGCACGTGCTTGCCCGCGCGCAGGCACTCTCGCGCCTGCGCCGCATGGAGCTGCGTGGGCGTTGCGAGGATCACCGCGTCGACGTCGTTGCGGCCGAGGCTCTCGGCCAGGTCGGTCGTCACGTGCGCGACGCCGAACTTGCGCGCAACCTCCTGTGTGGGCTCGAGCGTGCGGCCGATGAGCGAGACGACTTCCACGCCGTCGATCTTTGCGAGCGCTTCGAGGTGCTTGACACCGAAGGCGCCGGCGCCGGCGAGGCAGATCTTCATCGCGGGTTCTCGAAGATGATATGGCCGACCGCCGTGTTCGACGCCGGCACGTGGTAGAAGCGGTAAATCTCTCGCGCATTCGCAGCCAGCGCGCCGCGCATGATAAGCCACATCACGAGCTCGATGCCTTCGGAGCCCGCCTCGCGCACGTACTCGAGATGCGGCAATCGCGCGAGGCCGTCCGGATCGGTGGTGAGCCGGTCGAGGAAGCGCGTGTCGAACTCGCGGTTGATGAGCCCCGCGCGCGGCCCCTGCAGCTGGTGCGACATCCCGCCCGTGCCCCAGACCATCACGTTCAAGCGGGTGTCGAACGACTCCACGGCCTTGCGGATCGCGCGGCCGAGATTCCAGCAGCGGTTGCCGGTAGGCGGCGGATACTGGACGACGTTCACGGCGAGCGGGATCACCTTGCACGGCCATGCTGCGGGCTGGCCGAACATCAGCGAGAGCGGGACGGTCAGCCCATGGTCCACGTCCATCCGATTGACGATGGTCATGTCGAACTCGTCCAGGATCGTCGACTGCGCGATGTGCCATGCGAGCTCGGGATGGCCTTCGACTACAGGCACCGGGCGCGGGCCCCAGCCTTCGTCGGCGGGCGCGAACGATTCAGCGCAGCCGATGGCAAACGTCGGAATGATCTCGAGGGAGAACGCCGACGCGTGATCGTTGTAGACGAGGACCACGACGTCGGGCTTGCACTCCGCGATCCAGCGCTTCGAGAACTCGTAGCCCGCGAACACCGGCTTCCAGTACGGCTCGTCCGTCCTGCCGAGATCGAACGCGGCGCCGACGGCGGGAATGTGCGACGTGGCGACGCCTGCGGTGATTCGTGCCATGGCCCTACCGATCCGGATCGGATTTGCTGCGATTGCCGTGCGCCGACCGGCCGCCGGCGATCATCATCGCCTTGTAGTCGTCTTCCGCCATCCCGGTCATCTTGGACGCGAGGTTCTGGAACGAGAAGCCGTCGGTCGCGCCGATCTTTGCAAGGAAGTAGATGTTGCCGCCGAGCTCGATCATCCGGTTGTAGTCGCGCGCGAGCACCGCCTCGCGCTGCGCGTCGGTCATCGCGAAACGCATGAGGTAGGCGCGCTCGTCCGCCTTGAACGCTGTCCGGTTCTCTGCCCTCATCAGCGACATGCAGAACATGTTGAGGTGGTAGCCCAGCCGCGACTGCGTCGCGTCGAACACGACGGTGCCCGGGATGTCCTTGAACGCGTCGGTGTAGCTTTTCGGCACGGGCATCAGCTCCAGTAGAGGCGCATCGGATTGTCGACCAGGAGCTTCCGCTGCAGCTCGGGCGTCGGCGCGATCTTCGGCACAAAATCCACCAGCTTGCCGTCGTCCGGCATGTGCGTCTTCATGTTCGGATGCGGCCAGTCGGTGCCCCAGAGGACGCGACCCGGAAACGTGTCGACGAGACGCTGCGCGAAGGGCACGACGTCATCGTATCCCGGCGGTCCGGATTTCGACAGCCGTTCGGGGCAGCTCACCTTTGACCAGATGTTCGGATGTTCGGAGAGCAATCGTACGAAACGCTCGAACTCCGGCCCGTCGACGGGCTTGCCCACGTCCGGCCGGCCCATGTGGTCGACGACGACGGTCGTCGGCAGCGTCGTGAAGAAATCCCAGAGCTCGGGCAGGTCCTGCGCCTCGAAATAGACGACGACGTGCCAGCCGAGCGGTGCGATTCGCTGCGCGATCTCGGCCAGGACCTCACGCGGCGTGAAGTCGACCAGCCGGCGGACGAAGTTGAAGCGCGTGCCGCGCACGCCCGCCGCATGCAGCGCGCGGAGCTCGTCATCGCTGATGTCGCGAGCGACCGAGGCGACGCCGCGCGCGCGTCCGCCGGAGTTGACGAGCGCATCGACCAGCGCGCGGTTGTCGTTGCCGTGGCAGGTCGCCTGGACGATGACGTTGCGCTCGAAGCCCAGAAAATCACGCAGCGCGAAGAGCTTCTCCTTCGGTGCGTCGCAAGGCGTGTACTTGCGCTCGGGCGCGTAGGGAAACACCGCGGCGGGGCCGAAGACGTGGCAGTGCGCGTCGACAACACCCTTCGGCACCACAAAGGACGGCTTCGACGGCGCGGGATCGAAAGGCAGATAGTCGGCGTCCACGGCAACCAAATTAGCGGGTCAGACTCGAGCATCGAGTCTTACCCCCGCGTTCAGTCTATGTACCTCAGGCCCGCCTTCGCAAGCGCGTCGCGCATCCCGTAGAGGTCGAGCCCCAGTTCGCCCGCCGCGAGGCGCTTGCGGTTCGCGTCCTCCTTCTTCTCGCGCGCTTCCGCGGCGTCGGCGACCGTGGCGACCCGCGCCCGCGGCACGACGACCACGCCGTCGTCGTCGGCGACGATCGCGTCGCCGGGCTCGACCAGCATGCCTGCGCACACCACGGGTACGTTGATGGAACCGAGCGTCGATTTCACCGTGCCGCGGGCGCACACGGCGCGCGACCAGACCGGAAACTTCATCGCCGACAGCGTCGCGACGTCGCGCACGCCTGCGTCGATCACGAGCCCGCGCGCGCCGCGCGCGCGGTAGGAGGTCGCGAGCAGGTCGCCGAACATCCCGTCGTCGTTGTCGGTCGTGACGCCGACGACGACGACGTCGCCGTCGCGGATCATCTCGGCCACGACGTGCAGCATCCAGTTGTCGCCGGGCTGCGCGAGCACGGTCACCGCCGTCCCGCACGCCGCGGCGCCGGGATAGATCGGCCGCAGGTGCGACTTGAGGAGACCGGTGCGGCCCTGCGCCTCGTGCACGGTGGCGACGCCGAAGCGCGCGAGCCGCGCGACCGCTGCCGCGTCGGCGCGCTCGATCGTGCGCACTGCGATGCCCGTCTTTCCGTATTCGCCCATCGTTGCTCCCTCGCTGCCTCCGCCAGGACCGGCGCCACGCGACCTGGACGTAGAGCGAGTGTGCGCCGCGACAGCCATGACGGAAAGCGCTATTGCTGCACTAGCAGATATGCCGGATCGGCATGGATGCGTGAGTCGCCGCAGCTCGGCCACGCGGTTTCACGCCGGCTCCATCCCGTTTCGCCGCTTCGCCGCGGCGGCGGCAGGCGATGCCATGAAGGTGAGCATCGTCCGCACGGCTTCGGGTTGCGTCGATGTCGCGGCCACGCCTGCCGAGAACGTCGTGACGATCTGGATCCCCGAGGGAAGCGGGCCCACGACGTCGATCCCCTCGAGGTGCATGAGCTCGGAGAGCTGCTGGAACCCGAGATCGACCTTCCCCGCGGCCACCAGCGTGCCGACCGGCACGCCCGGCGGCGCCTGCACGATGCGCGACTTCACAACGTCGGCAATGCCCCAGCGTTCGAACAGCCTCGCGAGCTCTACGCCGCTCGGCCCGGTCGAATAGCTGACGGTATTCGCGGCAAGCACGGCGCGCCGGACTGCGTCCTCCGAACCGATATCGGGCCGCGGAGCTCCCGCTCGAACCGCGATCGACACGCCGGACCGGACGACGTCGACCCGGCTGCCGGCCACGATCCGGCTCTCCGCGATCAGCTGATCGACCACATCGGCCGCGAGGACCACAGCATCGAAGTGTTCGCCGGCGCGCACGCGCCTGGCGGCATCGACGCCGCCGACCGACTCGAGCACGACCTCATGCGACAAGTCGAACGCTCGGACGAGCTCGGCCAGCACCTGCCGGGTGGCCATCGAGGAAACGATCCTGATCGGGGAAGTCATCGGAGGTCGCTCGCGCGGTGCGATAGCGCCAAGTTTGCGCCGTCCCCGGGCCGCGATGAAAGTGCTATTGCTACACTAGCAGCTATGCCGATGCGGCATGACGGCGGCGGAATCGTGGACGGCTTCGATCGCCCCGGAGCGGGCCGCGGCCCGACCTATTCGCCCGTTGCCATGGATCTGAAGCAGCTCGAATACTTCGTCACCGTCGTCGATCTCGGCGGCTTCAGCCGGGCCGCACGGCTCCTGGGCATCGCGCAGCCGGCGATCAGCCGGCAGGTCAGGAGCCTCGAGATCGAATTGCGCCAGAACCTGCTCCTGCGCAACGGTCGCGGGGCCGTGCCGACGGAGGCCGGCAAGCGGTTGCTCGCGCATGCGCGAAGCATCCTGCAGCAGGCGGAGCGCGCACGCCGCGAAGTGGACGAGGTGAAGGGCGCCCCGGTCGGGCACGTCGTCGTCGGCCTGCCGCCGACGCTCGCCCGCGTGCTGACCGTGCCCATCGTGCGCGAATTCAGGCACCGCTTTCCGCGTGCGTCGGTCGCCATCGTCGAGGGACTGTCCGCGCACATCCACGAGTGGGTGGTCGTCGGACGCGTCGACATCGGGCTGCTCTACAACCCGACGCCATCGCAGGCGGTCGAGCTGACGCCGCTGCTCGAGGAGAATCTGTGCCTGATCGGGGTGCGCTCAAAGCGCCGCGAGCCGCGCGCGGTCCGGCTGCGCGACCTGCCGCGCTATCCGCTCATCGTCCCGAGCCGTCCGCACGCGATCCGCACGCTGGTTGAGGCGCGACTCGCGAGCTATGGCTTGCGGCCGCAGGTCGCGCTCGAGATCGACGCGATCGGGGCCATTCTCGAGCTCGTGGCCGAAGGGCAGGGCTACGCGATCCTGTCGCCGCGGGCCGTGCATGCGGTGGACCCCGCGCGCAAGCTCGTTGCGCGGCCGATCGTGCAGCCGGCGTTGAAAAGCGCGCTCACGATCGCCGTCGCTGGGGAGCGGCCCACGACGCCCCTGCAGAGCGCGTCGGTCGAGCTGATCACCGAGCTCGTGCCGGCTGCGCTGGGGCCGTCGTGACCGCGTTCGATCATTCGAACGGCAGGCCCACATAGTTCTCCGCGAGACTCGTCGTTGCGGCGCGCGAGCTCACCGTGTTGAGGCGCCACCCTTCCCCTCCCCAGAGCCCGCCATCCCGGGCGTCGCGGACCCGGTCGTCGAGTGACGCCCGACCTGCTCCTGCTCGATGATCGGAGCGAGGCCGTCTAGACGCGTTCGATGATCATCGCAATCCCCTGCCCGACGCCGATGCACATCGTGCAGAGCGCGTAGCGGCCGCGTGTCCGCGCGAGCTGATAGAGCGCCGTGGTCACGAGCCGCGCGCCGCTCGCGCCGAGCGGATGCCCGAGCGCGATCGCGCCGCCGTTGGGATTGACGCGCGGATCGTCGTCGGCAAGCCCGTGGTCGCGCGTCACCGCGAGTGCCTGCGCGGCGAAGGCCTCGTTCAGCTCGATGACGTCCATTTCCCCGAGCGTGAGCTTCGCTAGCGCGAGCACCTTGCGCATCGCGGGGGCCGGACCGAAGCCCATGATTCGAGGTGCGACGCCGGCGACCGCCGCGGCGACGACGCGCGCGCGCGGTGTCAGCCCGTGCAGGCGAGCTGCGTCGCCGGAGGCGATGAGCGTCGCGCACGCGCCGTCGTTGACGCCAGACGCGTTGCCCGCGGTCACCGTGCCGTCAGGACGGACGACGCCCCTGAGCTTCGCAAGCGCTTCGAGGGTCGTCTCGCGCGGATGCTCGTCGCGGCTCACCGCGACCGGCTCGCCTTTCTTCGCCGGCACCGTCACCGGTACGATCTCCTCGGCGAGACGTCCGGCGGCGATCGCCGCCATCGCGCGCTGCTGGCTGCGCAACGCGAACGCGTCCTGATCGGCGCGGGCGACGCCGAACTCGGCGGCGACGTTCTCGGCGGTCTCGGGCATCGAATCGATCCCGTATTTCGCCTTCAGCAGCGGATTCACGAACCGCCAGCCGATCGTCGTGTCCTCGATTTTCGCGGCCCGCGCAAACGCGCTCTCGGCCTTCGCCAGCACGAACGGCGCGCGCGACATGCTCTCGACGCCGCCCGCGACGACGAGCGACGCTTCGCCGCTCTTGATCGCCCGCGCGGCGATCGCGATCGCGTCCATGCTCGATCCGCACAGCCGGTTCACCGTCGTTCCCGGGACGGCGACCGGAAGCCCGGCGAGCAGCAGCGCCATGCGACCGATGTTGCGATTGTCTTCCCCGGCCTGGTTCGCGCAGCCATAGACGACGTCGTCGACGCGCTCCCAGTCGACGCCGGCGTTGCGCTCGACGAGCGCCCCGATCGGGATCGCGGCCAGGTCGTCGGTGCGCACGGTCGCTAGCGCGCCGCCATAGCGGCCGAACGGCGTGCGGATTGCGTCGCAGAGGAAGGCGTCGGCCATTGCAGTATCCTTTCAGCGCACGGGCGCAGGCTCGGAACGCACGAGCGGCACGCCGGTCAGCCGCTGCAATTCGTCGAAGGCGAGGCCGTCGACGATTTCCAGCACCGCGAGACCGCGCGACGTGACGTCGATCACGGCCAGGTCCGTGTAGATGCGTCCAACGCAGCGGATCCCCGTGAGCGGGTACGTGCACCGCGCGACGATCTTGCTCTCGCCATTGCGCGCCTGGTGCTCCATCATCACGTAGACGTGCTTCGCGCCGATCGCGAGATCCATCGCCCCGCCGACCGCGGGAATCGCATCGGGTGTGCCGGCGTGCCAGTTGGCGAGGTCGCCTGCGACCGACACCTGGAACGCGCCGAGCACGCAGAAATCGAGATGTCCGCCGCGCATCATCGCGAACGAATCGGCGTGATGGAAATACGCGGCGCCCGGCAGCGCCGTGACCGGCTGCTTGCTCGCGTTGATGAGATCGGGATCCTCGGCGCCGGGCTCGGGCGCACGACCCATCCCCAGCAGGCCGTTCTCGGTGTGCAGGACGATCTCGCGGTCCCTGGGCAGGTGATTGGCAACGAGCGTCGGCAGCCCGATTCCCAGGTTCACGTACGCCCCGTCGGGAATGTCCTGGGCGACACGCGCGGCCATCTGCTCGCGGGTGTAGCGATTCAAATCCTGGTCCATGCTTCCGGGGGGACGCTATGCGGCGGCGCCCATCGGTGCGATCCGCGTTGCCTGCGCCGGCACCATCACGACGCGGTGGACGTAGATGCCGGGTGTGGCGACCGCTTCCGGATCGATATCGCCCAGATTCACTATGTGCGCGACCTGCGCAACGGTGCAGGTCGCGGCCGCCGCCATGATCGGTCCGAAGTTTCGCGCCGTCTTGCGATAGACGAGATTGCCCCAGCGGTCGGCGGCGTGCGCCTTGATCAGCGCGAAATCGGCGCGGAGTGGGTACTCGAGGACGTAGGGCCGTCCGGCGATGACCCGCGTCTCCTTCCCCTCGGCCAACAGCGTGCCGTAGCCGGTCGGCGTATAGAACGCGCCGATGCCCGCCCCCGCGGCGCGGATGCGCTCCGCGAGATTGCCTTGCGGAACGAGCTCGAGCTCGATCTCCCCCGACCGATAGAGTGCGTCGAAGTGCCACGAATCGGTCTGGCGCGGAAACGAGCAGACGATCTTGCGCACGCGCTTCGCCTTCAGCAGCAACGCGAGTCCCGCGTCGCCGTTGCCGGCGTTGTTGCTGACGATCGTGAGGTCGCGTGCGCGTTGCGCGATCAGCGCGTCGATCAGCTCGGACGGCATGCCGGCAGTGCCAAAGCCGCCGATCATCACCGTGGCGCCGTCGCCGATGTCGGCCACCGCCGCGGTGACCGAAGCGACGATCTTGTCGATCACGATGATCGGTGCCCGGCTATTTGAGGAAATTCAGATAGATCCAGAGCAGGACGATCGCGCCGATGATCGACATGATCCAGCCTGCAGGATGGAATCGGCCGTCCGGGGATCTCCAGATCAGGCTGCTGATGAATCCGCCGACCACCGAACCCGCGACACCGAGCAGTGTGGTCATCCAGAAGCCCAGATTGACCGCGCCCGGATAGAAGAAGCGCGCGAGCAGCCCGACAATGAAGCCGACGATGATCGTTCCGATGATGCCGATGATGCCCATGACGATTCCTCCGTTCGAGTGGTCGTTCGATGTGTTCGCCGTCGTTTCGGAATGCTAGTGTACCGCTGCGGCAACGACGGCTGCGACCGCCGCGTAAGGCGAGCGCCCGCGCCGCCGACCAATGGCGACACCCGTAAGGAGGTTGTAATGGCTGCCGAAATTCTCCTGGTCCGTCCGTTGCTCGCCGGTGCCCTGCTGGCGCTTGCGTCGCTCCCCGGATCGCCGAGCGTGGCGGCCGCCGGGGCGAGCTGCAGCGCCGAGAGCGGCGCGCAGACGGCCGCGCTGGTCGAGCTCTATACGTCGGAGGGTTGCGACAGCTGCCCGCCGGCCGACCGCTGGCTGTCGGCGTCGTTCCCGCCGGACAAGACGGAGCCCGGCGTCATCGCCCTCGCATTCCACGTCGACTATTGGGACCGCCTCGGCTGGAAGGATCGCTTCGCGTCGCCCGCGTGGACGGCGCGGCAATACGCCCTGGCGCACGCCGCCCGCTCGAGTCTCGTCTACACGCCGCAGATAATGTTGCAAGGCAGGGACTTTCCCGATTGGCGCGCCACGCCCAAAGCCATGGCGGCCGTCGCTGCCGCCAATGCGCGGCCCGCGCGTGCGACGATCAAGGTTCAAGCGGAGCCGCGCGGCGGAGCAATCGCGGTGAAGGCGACCGCCCACGTGCCGGCTGCAGCCGACCGCAAGGGCACGGTGCTATTCGTCGCGCTCGCGGACAGCGGTCTCGTCTCCGAGGTCAAGGCCGGCGAGAACGCAGGGAAAAAGCTGCGCCACGATCACGTCGTCCGCGCGTTGCGCGACGGTGTTCCCGTCGACCGCAATGGCAGCGTCGCGGAAGACGTCGTGCTGCCTCTCCCTGCGGAAGCGGGAACCGGCGCGACCGTCGTCGCGTTCGTCCAGAACGTCGACAGCGGCGTCGTGCTGCAGGCGCTCGCCGTGCCGGTTGCCTGCGCGCCCACGCGCTAATCCTGCGGCGTAGCCGCAGAGGCGGCGCGCTACGGCCGCGACGGCGGCCTTCAAGCGCGACGCGCTACACTGGACGTTTTCACATGACGAGCTGCGCGAGCTCGCCCGACTTGTATCGCGACGCGACGGCCGGAAGAGGAACCGGCTTGATCTTCGAGCCCATGCCGGCGCAGCCGAACTGCTCGTAGCGCTCCTTGCAGATCTGCTTCGCCGCTTCGCGCGCGGGCTTCAGGAAATCGCGCGGATCGAACGCGCTGCGGTTGGCGTTGAGGAACCTGCGCACGGCCGCGGTCATCGCGAGCCGGATGTCGGTGTCGATGTTGACCTTGCGCACGCCGTGCTTGATGCCTTCCTGGATTTCCTCGACCGGCACGCCGTACGTCTCCTTCATCTCGCCGCCGTTCTCGCGGATCACCTGCAGCAGGTCCTGCGGCACCGACGAGCTGCCGTGCATGACCAGATGCGTGTTGGGAATGCGCGCGTGGATCGCCTTGATCCGGTCGATCGCGAGGATGTCGCCCGTCGGTTTGCGCGAGAACTTGTAGGCGCCGTGCGAGGTGCCGATCGCGATGGCGAGCGCGTCGAGCTGCGTCTTCTTGACGAAGTCGGCCGCCTGGTCCGGATCGGTCAGCAGCATTTCGCGCGTCATCGTCCCTTCCGCCCCGTGGCCGTCCTCCTTGTCGCCCTTCATCGTCTCGAGCGAGCCCAGGCACCCCAGCTCGCCTTCGACGGTGACCCCGACGCGGTGCGCCATGTCGACGACCTTGCGGGTGACGTCGAGGTTGTAGTCGTAGCTCGCAATCGACTTGCCGTCCGCCATCAGTGAACCGTCCATCATCACGCTCGTGAAGCCGAGCTTGATCGCCGATGCGCAGACGTCGGGTGACGCGCCGTGGTCCTGGTGCATGACGACGGGGATGTGCGGAAAGCTCTCGACGGCGGCTTCGATCAGGTGGCGCAGGAACGCCTCGCCGGCGTACTTCCGGGCGCCGGCGGACGCCTGCATGATCACCGGGCTGTCGGTCTCGGCGGCGGCGGCCATGATCGCCTGCACCTGCTCCAGGTTGTTGACGTTGAACGCAGGAAGGCCGTAGCCGTTGTCGGCGGCGTGGTCGAGCAGCTGGCGCATCGAGACGAGAGGCATTTCCGGATCTCCTTCGGGATGATGGATTCGCTGCCGTCCATTTTACTGCGCTGTGTCGGCCGTTTCGGTCACCCGGATGGGCTACTCCATCCGGTGGGCGCAGCGGTCAGGCGCGGTGCTCGCCGACGCTGACGATTTTCATCGTATTGGTGCCGCCCGACTTGCCCATCGGTTCGCCGACCGTGAGCACGATGAGATCGCCGAGCTGCACCTGTCCCTTCTCGACCAGCAGGTCTTCGGCGGAGCGCAGCACCGCATCGCGATCGTCGCTCTGCTCGAAATAGAGCGGCCGGACGTTGCGGAAGAGCGCCATTTTGCGCTGCGACGCGACCTCGGGCGTCAGCGCGTAGATCGCACAACCACAGTTCTGCCGCGACATCCACAGCGCCGTCGAGCCGGATTGCGTGAGCGCCGCGATCGCCTTGACCTTCAGGTGGAATGCGGTGAACAGCGCCGCCATTGCGATCGACTGGTCGATCCGCGTGAAGGCGCGTTCTAGCACGTCGCGGTCGAACTCGACCGTCGCGGACTTTTCCGCCTCGACGCAGATCTGCGCCATCGTCTCGACCGTCTCGACCGGATATTTGCCGGTGGCCGTTTCGGCGGACAGCATGACCGCGTCGGTGCCGTCCAGCACGGCGTTGGCGACGTCGGAGACCTCGGCGCGTGTCGGCACGGGATGCTGGATCATCGACTCCATCATCTGCGTCGCAGTGATGGTGAGCTTGTTCGCGTCGCGCGCCATCCGGATCATCCGCTTCTGCAAGCCGGGTACCGCGGCGTTGCCGACCTCGACCGCCAGGTCGCCGCGCGCGACCATGATTCCGTCGGAGGCCTCGATAATCGACGCCAATGCGCCGATCGCCTCGGCGCGCTCGATCTTGGCGATCAGCAGCGCGTGGCTGCCGGCGACACGCAGCAGCTCGCGTGCCATCCGCATGTCTTCGCCCGATCTGGGAAACGATACGGCGAGGAAGTCGGCGCCGAGCGCCGCCGCGGTCCGGACGTCGTCGATGTCCTTGTCCGTCAATGCCGGCGCCGACAAGCCGCCGCCCTGACGATTGATCCCCTTGTTGTTCGACAGCGTGCCGCCGACGACGACGCGGGTGACGATCCGCGGGCTGTCCACGGACACGACTTCGAGCTTGATCCGTCCGTCGTCGAGCAGCAGGATCGCTCCCGGCTCGACGTCGTCGACGAGCTCCTTGTAGTCGAGTCCGACGCGTTCGGCATCGCCGAGTTCGCGGCTCGCATCGAGCGTGAAGCGCTGCCCCTCTTCGAGCACCGTCTTGCCGTCGGCGAACTTGCCGATGCGAATTTTCGGCCCCTGCAGGTCGGCCATGATGCCGACCTCGCAGCCCAGTTTCCGGGCGGCCTCGCGGACCTGGCGCGCGCGCTCGGCATGGTCGGAAGCGAGTCCGTGCGAAAAATTGAGGCGCACGACATCGACGCCGGCGGCCAGCATGCGCAGCAGCACTTCGGGTTCGCTGCAGGCGGGACCGAGCGTGGCGACGATCTTGGTGGCGCGAAGCAAACGTAATTCCGGAAGCGGCGATGGCGCCGACCCCGAATTTTACGTGAATTCGGCGAACCCCGGCCGACGCCGGGCGACAAACGCCGTCGGCGCGATGCTTATGCCGTTGCGCGCGCCTCGAGCATCGCCACCGCGGGCAGCGTCTTGCCTTCGAGGAATTCGAGGAACGCGCCGCCCGCCGTCGAAATGTACGAGATCCGATCGGCGATTCCGAACTTGTTGATCGCGGCGATCGTGTCGCCGCCGCCGGCGATCGAGAACGCGTGCGACGCGGCGATCGCCTCGGCCAGCGCCTTGGTGCCGGCGGCGAACGCGTCGAACTCGAAGACGCCGACGGGACCGTTCCAGACGATCGTTCCGGCCTTCGCAATGACCGTCTTCAGCGCCGCGACCGTCGTCGGACCGATGTCGAGGATCATGTCGTCCGGCTCGAGATTTTCGATCGCCTTCAGCGTCGGCGTCGCGGCGGCTGAGAACTGCTTCGCGCACACCGCGTCGACCGGAATGGGCACCTTGCCGGGCCACGCATCGAGGATCGCTTGTGCTTCGCCGACGAGATCGGCTTCGACCAGCGACTTGCCGACGTGACCGTGCGCGGCGAGGATGAACGTGTTGGCGATGCCGCCGCCGACGATCAGCGCGTCGACCTTCGCGGCGAGCGCCCTCAGCACCGTCAGCTTCGTCGACACCTTCGAGCCCGCGACGATCGCGACCAGCGGACGCGCCGGGTGGGCGAGCGCCTTGCCGAGCGCATCGAGCTCGCCCGCGAGCAACGGGCCGGCACAGGCGATCGGCGCGTATTTCGCGATGCCATGCGTCGTCGCTTCGGCACGGTGCGCGGTGCCGAACGCATCGTTGCAGTAGACATCGCAGAGCTTCGCCATTTTCCGCGCGAGCGCGTCGTCGTCCTTTTTCTCGCCTTTGTTGAAGCGGCAGTTTTCGAGCAGCACGACCTGGCCCGGCTTCTGCGCCGCGTGCCACGCTCCACCGTCCACCCAATCCTTGACGAGCGGGACGGGTGCGCCCAGCAGCTCGGACAATCGCTGCGCGACGGGCGCCATCGAATCCGCCGCGCTCCATTCGCCTTCCTTCGGCCGGCCGAGATGCGAAGTCACCATCACGGCGGCGCCGCGCGCAAGGCAATCGCGAATCGCGGGCACGGATGCCCGGATCCGCGTATCGTCGGTGATCGCGCCGTGGTCGTCCTGCGGCACGTTCAAGTCGGCGCGGATGAACACGCGCTTGCCGCGGACGTCGACGGCGGAAAGGCGCAAGATGCTCATGATCGTCGCCGCGCGCGCTATTTCGCCGCCATCAACGCGAGTGTCGTATCGAGCATGCGATTCGAGAATCCCCACTCGTTGTCGTACCACGCCGAGACCTTCACCAACCGGCCCGAGACCTTGGTCAGCGTTGCGTCGAACGTCGACGACGCGGGGTCGTGGTTGAAATCGACGGAGACGAGCGGCGCCTTGCTGTAGTTGAGGATGCCGGCGAGCGGGCCCGATTCCGACGCCGCCTTCATGATCGCGTTGACCTCGTCGACCGTCGTGTCGCGCGCGGCGATGAAAGAGAGATCGACGATCGACACGTTGATCGTCGGCACGCGGATCGCGTAGCCGTCGAGCTTGCCGTTGAGCTCGGGCAGCACGAGACCGACCGCCGCAGCGGCGCCGGTCTTGGTCGGGATCATGCTCATCGTCGCCGACCGCGCGCGACGCAGATCCTCGTGATAGACGTCGGTCAGCACCTGGTCGTTCGTGTACGCGTGAATCGTCGTCATCAAGCCATTGACGAGACCGATCTTCGCGTGCAGCGGCGCGACCAGCGGCGCGAGGCAGTTGGTCGTGCACGACGCGTTGGAGATGACCGTATGCGAGGCCTTCAGCGTGCCGTGATTGACGCCGTAGACGATCGTTGCATCGACGTCCTTGCCGCCGGGTGCCGAGATGATGACTTTTTTCGCGCCGCCCTTGACAACGTGCGCCCCTGCCTTCTCCTTGGTGTTGAAGAGACCCGTGCATTCGTGCACGACGTCGACGCCGAGCGAGGCCCACGGGAGCTGCCCCGGATCGCGCTGGGCGAACACCTTGATGCGGTCGCCGTTGACGATCATCGAATCGCCGTCGACTTCGATCTTCCCCGGGAACTTGCCGTGCGCGGTGTCATAGCGCGTCAGATGCGCGTTGGTCTCGGGGCTGCCCAAGTCGTTGACCGCGACGATCGCGAGGTCGTGCTTCTTTCCGCCCTCGTAGTGCGCGCGGAGGATGTTGCGGCCGATGCGGCCATAGCCGTTGATGGCGACTTTGACGGTCATTGTTTTCTCCGGAAATTGCCGATTGGAATCAATGGTGCGTAAACGATGACGTGCAGGCAGCGGCGAGCGCGTCGAGATCGCGCCAGCCGCTCCCCACTTCTACGAGGTCGAGACCATCCCATTGGAACGGCCGTTCGATCAGGAGTTCTGCGCCCAGATGCTCATAGAATGCACGCGCTCCCCGGTTGCCCGCGATGACCCACGTCAATAATCCTCTCGCGCCGTGCTAGTCAATGGAATGAGAGCCGGATCACGCAGCGCGCGGGAACGATGCACGCGACGGTGCTTGCACCGAGCGTGCACGGCAGCGCATTAGACGAGGCTTGCCGGGTCGGCGTCCATAGCCGTGTCGCGCTATCACGCGCCTACCCGAACAGGGACCTGCAGTGAGTGCGCGAACGATCGCGTCGCGGAATATTCACGCCGACGCAACCTTTCGCGCCGCGGCGGCGACGGCGTCGACGGTGAAGCCGAAGTGGGGGAAGAGAGCGCTGGCGGGGGCGGACTCGCCGAAGGTGTCCATGCCGACCACTGCGGCGTGCGGATCGTCGCTGGCGCCGACGTAGGCGCGCCAGCCGGCGGTGGCGCCGGCTTCGACGGCAAGCCGCGCAATGCCGGGCGGCAGCACCGCCTGGCGCCAGGCCAAGTCCTGGCGCTCGAACACGCTGGTGCAGGGGAGCGAGACCACGCGCGCGGCAATGCCGTCCTTGGCGAGCGTGGTGCGCGCGCCCAAGGCGAGCGCCACCTCGGAGCCGGTGGCAATCAGCACCACCCGGCGCGCCAGCGCGGGGTCGAAGTCGGCCAGCACGTAGCCGCCCTTGGCGATGTCCTGGCGTTGGGCTTCATCGCGCGGCTGGAAGGGCACGTTCTGGCGGGTGAGAATCAGCGCGGTGGGGCCGTGCTGGCGGGCGATCGCCGCCGTCCACGCCACCGCGGTCTCCACCGTGTCGCACGGCCGCCAGACGTCCAGCTGCGGGATCAGGCGCAGGCTCGCCGTGTGCTCGACCGCCTGGTGGGTGGGGCCGTCCTCGCCCAGGCCGATCGAATCGTGGGTGAACACGAAGATCGATCTGAGCTGCATCAGTGCCGCCATGCGCAGCGCGTTGCGGGCATAGTCGGAGAAGGTCAGGAAGGTGCCGACGTAGGGGATGAACCCGCCGTGCAGGGCCAGGCCGTTGGCGATCGCGCTCATGCCGAACTCGCGCACGCCGAAGTTGAGGTAGTTGCCCGGCGCGGTCTTGCTGACTGCGACGCTGCCCGACCAATTGGTGAACACCGAGCCGGTCAAATCGGCGGCGCCGCCGAGCAATTCGGGCAGCGTGGGGGCGAGCGCCTCGAGCGCCTGTTGCGAGGCCTTGCGAGTGGCCACACTGGCCGCCTTGGTGGCTTGCGCCGCGACCAGCGCGGCAGCCGTCGCGGGCCAGCTCGCCGGCAGCTCGCCCGCCATGCGCCGGCTGAACTCCGCGGCCTCCTGCGGATACGCCGCACGGTAGGCGGCAAAGCGCTGCGCCCAGTCTTCTTCCTGCGCCGCCCCGCGCGCGCGCGCGTTCCAGGCGGCGTAGATCGACGCCGGAATCACGAACGGCGGATACGGCCAGTTAAGCGCCACCCGGGCGGCCGCCACTTCCTCCGCCCCCAGCGCCGCGCCGTGGGTCTCCGCTGTGCCGGCCTTGGTCGGCGCGCCCTTGCCGATCACCGTCTGGCAGATCAGCAACTGCGGCCGCTGCTGCTTAGCGCCGTCGGCTTGGGCCGCGGCCAGCGCCGCCGCCACCGCCGCCACGTCGTGGCCGTCGACCTGCTGCACGTGCCAGTGGTAGGCCTCGAAGCGCTGCGCCGTGTCGTCGGTGAACCAGCCTTTGGTCTCGCCATCGATCGAAATCCCGTTGTCGTCGTAGCAGACGATGAGCTTGCCCAGGCCCAAGGTGCCGGCGAGCGAGCAGGCCTCGTGCGAGATCCCCTCCATCAGGCAGCCGTCGCCGGCGAACACGTAGGTGTGGTGATCGACGATGGTGTGCCCGGGCCGGTTGAAGGTGGCGGCCAACAGCCGCTCGGCCAGCGCCATCCCCACCGCGTTGGCGAGCCCCTGGCCCAACGGGCCGGTGGTGGTCTCCACCCCCGGTGTCACCCCGACCTCGGGATGGCCCGGCGTCTTCGAGCCGAGTTGGCGGAAGCGCTTCAACTCCTCAATGGGCAGGTCGTAACCGGTCAGGTGCAGCAGCGCATAGAGCAGCATCGAGCCGTGGCCGTTGCTCAGCACGAAGCGATCGCGATCGGGCCAGCGCGGATGCGCCGGGTTGTAGCGCAACGGCCCGCGCCACAACGCCAGCGCAATCTCCGCCATCCCCATCGGCATCCCCGGATGCCCGCTCTTCGCCGCCTCCACCGCATCCATCGCCAGCACCCGGATCGCGTTGGCAAGCTGGGAATCGGTAACGATCTCGGCAGCTGCAGCGGCGGCAACGGTCATGGCAGCGGAGGAATTCTTGAAAAGCCTGGAAGGTGCAGCGAATCGGTTACTCGACGGCGACCGATGCCGCGGGCTGCGGAAAAACGGGAAAATTATCGCGCCTGCGCAAGGATTGTGCAATAATTGCATGCTTACATTTTCTTGCAATAGAGGAATGGCGCATGCCCTTCCGCCAGTGACGAACTGGGGTGGGGCTTTTTCATTACAGGGGGACGGCTAATGGACGGAATCCATCTGTTAGGCGAGTGGTATGGCTGTCCGGCCGATACACCCGAATTCACGCGCGCCGATGCGCTGCGCACGCTTTGTCTCGACGCGACGGCCAGCGCGGGACTGACGATCGTCGGCGAATCATTTCACCAGTTCAAGCCCCAGGGCGTCACCGGCACAGTGCTTCTCGCCGAGTCGCATCTCGCGATCCATACCTGGCCCGAGCACGGCTTCGTCACCGTCGACGTCTACGTCTGCAATCTGGCCACCGACAATTCGCAGAAGGCGGAGCGCCTGTTCCGCTCGCTCGAGACGGCGCTGAAGCCGCAGCGGACGCGGTTCCACTCGATCCATCGCGGAGGCAAGGATGCCGCCTGAGGCGGACAAGCCGGGCGAAGGCGCCGGCGATGTCGCGCCGGGCGCGATGACCGAGTATCTCACCGACGATTGGGGATTCTTCATCCGGTCGACGCGGCAATTCGAGAAGTTCCGTTCGCCGTTCCAGGCGGTCGAGGTCCACGACACCGCGCATTTCGGCAAGCTGTTCCGGCTCGACGGTCACTTCATGACTTCCGAGATGGACGAGTTCTTCTATCACGAGAATCTCGTCCACATGGCGGCGCTCACGCATCCGAGCCCGGAACGCGCGCTCGTCATCGGCGGGGGCGACGGCGGCTCCGCGGAAGAGCTCCTCAAGCATCCGTCGATCAAAGCGGTGACATTGTGCGAAATCGACCTCGCGGTCGTCGACATCGCGCGGAAGTACCTGCAGACCGTGCACAAGGGTGCGCTCGACGACCCGCGCCTCACCCTCAAGATCGAAGACGGGTTCCAGTACGTCCACGAAGCCGAGGAGCAGTACGACCTGATCGTGCTCGACCTCACCGATCCGGGCGGCCCGTCGGAATCGCTCTACACGCCGGATTTCTACAGCGCATGCGCGGTGCGGCTGAAACCGGTCGGCGCGATGACGCTCCACATCGCGAGCCCCATCGCGCATCCACAGCGGATCAGGGCATGCCTTGCGAACCTGCGCGCGGCGTTTCCGCTCGTGACGCCGTATCTCGCGTCAGTGCCGCTCTATGGCGGGATGTGGATGATGGCCTGCGCCTCGCAGACGCTCGACCCGAAGAGCCTCTCCGCGCGCGAGGTCGATCGGCGGATCGCGCAGCGCGATCTGACGAAGCTCCAGTACTACAACGGCGACATCCACCGCGCCGCGCTCGCGCTGCCCAATTTCGTCCGTGCGCTTGTAGGCCCCGGCTGATTCGGCCCAGTGTGTAGGGCAAATCCGTCAACGCCCGCTTTGGCCGGGACGTTTTCGGATCGAGGGCCCGCTACGGCGCCCTTGAAGGCCGCAATGGCCGCCCGCACGTTCTGGGTGTGCGGAAGGCCGGTTGCGGCAGCCCGCGCAACGGAGGCCACTATGGCGATGGCGAGAAGCGGTGCCCCGATGGCGACCAACCTGGTACGCGCGATGGGGGACGCGGATTACGTGCTGATCGACGGGGTCATTTTCGAGAGCGCCTACCTTGGCGCGCCGGATGACGTGACCGTGGCCGACGACATCGTGCTCGAGGCGCGGCATGGCGACACGGAGGTCGCCTTCACGCGCGCCGAAATGGATGACGCCGAACAACTGGGCGAAGGGATCTTCCGCCTGAAGTCGGGCGCGTTGTTGCGCTTTCTCTCGGCGGCGACCGTGCACTGACGGCGCTTCGCCCTATCGCTGACGAACGACGAAATCGAACGTTGCCGCAAGCGCGCTCGGCTCGCGGCCCGCTGCGGGGACGAGCGTGACGGTGAGCCGGTCCAACGCCGCTGCCGATGACATTGCGAGCACCGGATCGCCCGTCGTCGGGTCACCCTTGACGTAGAGTTGCGTCGTCAGCGTTGCGGTCGCCGTGCGGATCTTGAAGTGCATGTGCGGAACGCGCCCGCCATACGCGACCGGCCGGATCGTCTTGAACGAAAAACGTCCGTCGGCATCGGTCGTCGTCGTGCCGTACCCCTGGAATCCATCATCCCGCGGCTGGCCTTCGTCCCCCACGTGGTGGTAGCGGCCGAACGTGTCGCATTGCCATAGCTCGACGCTGGCGTCCGCCACCGGGCGACCGTCCTGCGCGAGCACGCGGCCGGTCAGATAGAGTCGCGTCCCCTGTGCCGTCCGCGGCTGGCCTTCGACCTGCGTGAGGTCGTTGTCGCGGTCCGCGGGTAGCGTTCTCGGGTAGAACGGCCCCTCGGTCTGGCTCGGCGTGGGCGCAAGGACCGCAGCTTCCGCGACGAGACTCGCCGCGGACAGCGCGACCAGCACCGATCCGAGCGCCGCGGCCGCACGCAAGCGATAGCTCGAGATACTCTGCAACGTACGCGCGTGCATGTCGCTCCTTGACGAGTGATCGAGTGCTTCCGCTTCGATTGCGGCGACCGCGGGCCGGTTCCGCCGCCGCGGGCGGGCGTCCGCTATGATGCGCGGGCGATGCCGGACCGTCCACGGAAATCCTCGACGCGCATCACGCTCGTGCTGCTCGGCGCGGCGGCGCTCGCAAGCGCGTGCAACGCTCCCGATTCGGGCCCGCGCCGCGCGCAATACGCGACGCGCGAGGATTGCCTTGCGGACTGGGGCGACCCCAAGGAGTGCGAAGAGCAGCTCGTCACGCAGGGCGATGGCTCGCGCCAGCGCGTCTACATCGGCGGCGGCTACGGCGGTGGATGGCGTAGCGGCAATTGGGGTGGCAGCAGCAGTGGCAGCCACGTGGGCGGCGGCACGACCCGTGGCGGCTTCGGATCGAGTGGCCACGCGCACGGCTCGAGTGCATCGTGATGGAACGCGAAATGCGCACGCCGCGGACCGACTGGATCGCCCAATGCGAGAAGGTCGGCTTTGCGTACCACTCGCTCGACGGCACATACTGGGACGAGTCGCGTTGCTATCGCTTCACCGCGGCCGAAGTCGACGCGCTCGAAGCCGCGACCGCGGAGCTTGCCGCGCGCTGTCTCGACGCTGCCGAGCACATCGTCGCGCGCGGCCGCATGGCCGAGCTCGCGATTCCCGAAGCATGGCACGACCGCGTGGCCGAGTCATGGCGCGCGCGGCAGCCGTCGCTCTTCGGGCGCTTCGATCTCGCGTTCGACGGCAGCGGTCCGCCGAAGCTCCTCGAGTACAACGCCGACACGCCGACTGCGCTGCTCGAGGCGTCTGTCGTCCAGTGGTACTGGATGCAGCAGGCGATTCTCCCGCACGAGCCTTCGGCCGACCAGTTCAATTCGCTGCACGAAAAGCTGATCGCGAACTGGCGTGCGCTCGCCGTCACCTGGTCGGCGAACACGCCCGTGCACTTCACCTGCGCCGGCGACAGCGCCGAGGATTGCGGCAATCTCGACTATCTGCGCGACGTCGCGACGCAGGCCGGCGTGACGACGAAATTCATCGCCGTCGAGGACATCGGCTGGAACGACGCGCGCGGTGCCTTCCTCGACACCGACGACATCGAGATCTCGGTGCTGATGAAGCTCTATCCTTGGGAATGGATGGCGGCGGAGGCGTTCGGACCGCACCTGCTTTCGGCGCGGATCCGGGTGATCGAGCCGGCGTGGAAGATGCTGCTGTCAAACAAGGGCCTGCTGCCGATTCTCTGGGAGCTCTTCCCCGATCATCCGAATCTGCTGCCCGCGTTTTTCGAGCCGGGGCGGGTCACCGGCGACTGGGTGGAAAAGCCGCTCCTGTCGCGCGAGGGCGCGAACGTGACGATCCACCGCGGAAATGCGATCGTCGCGGCGGACGGCGACTACGGCGGCGAAGGACGGATCTGGCAGGCGTACGCGACGATCCCGCGTTTCGGCGACGATTACGTGACGATCGGCTCGTGGGTGATCGGCGATGAGCCCGCCGGCATTGGGCTGCGCGAGGATGCAAGCGAAATCACGCGCAACACGAGCCGCTTCGTTCCGCATTATTTCGTGTGACCGCGCGAGGCCGCGCGGATACCGGGGAGGGTACCGATGGACGTCGTGGCGCAATCGCTCTCGGGGCTGCCGAGCTTTCTCGTCTATTTCGCGCTGGGGCTCTTGCTGCTGCTCGGCTTCCTCGCCATCTATTCGTGGGTGACCCCGTACAAGGAGCTCTCGCTGATCCGCGAGGGCAACGTCGCCGCGGCGATCTCGCTCGCCGGCGCGATCCTCGGCTTCGTGCTCCCGCTCGCGAGCGCGATTGCGCACAGCGTGAGCGTCGCCGACATGATGGTCTGGGGTGTGGTCGCGCTCACAGCCCAGATCGTCGTGTTCTTCATCGTGGGGCGCGTCGTCCCGCATTTCGCCGAAGCGATTTCCGCCGGTCGCGTGGCGGCCGCCGCGCTTCTCGCTTCGCTTGCGGTCGCGGTCGGCGTGCTGAACGCCGCCTGCATGACTTATTGAGCGGCGGAATCGCGCATCCGGGGCGCCGGGCACGGCCGACGAGCCACCCGGATGCGCGGGGGCTTGACCTCTCCAAGCATATGCGCATATGATCATGTCACCATGGAAAATGCGACCTCGCTGAAGCCGGCGTCGGTACCGGCGCTGGCCCTCGGAGACGATGAAAGCCTGGAGCCCGTGTTCGCCGCCGTCGCGAAGTATTTCGGGCTGCTCTCCGACCCGACGCGCCTCAAGATCCTGCATACGATCTGCCGCTCGGAGCACCATGTCTCGGCGATCGTCGCCGCCACGGGCGCGAGCCAGACCAACGTTTCGCGCCACCTGGCGCTGCTGCACCAGGCGGGGGTCGTCACCCGGCGCAAGGTTCGCAACACCGTCTTCTACAAGGTCGCCGACCCGATGTTCGTCGACGTCTGCAGCATGGTGTGCGTGCAGATGGCCCATCGGATCGATGCCCACAAGCCGCTGCGCGAAGAGCTGCTCGCGTTCGCGTCGCGGCATTGACCGCACTCGTTCGCATCACCCCCGCATCGCGGTTCCGACGGCGTTGCGCCGCGATAGAATCGAAGTATTCGGGCGCGCAGCCAACAGCGGGCGCGCCGGCCCCTTGCCTTACGGAGGAGAGTGAATCGATGGGCACCACACGCAGGGATGTGCTGAAAACGGGAGGCGGCGCGAGCGTGCTGGCGCTGCTCGCGGCGGCGGGCTGGCTGACTCCGGGCGAGGCGGCCGCACAGGCATGGAACAAGGCCGCGTTCGAGGCGAAGACGATGGACGAAGCGCTGAAGGCCATCGGCGGCAGCCCGCCCGCGCAGAGCAAGGACATCGCGTTCGTCTCCACCCCCGACATCGCGGAGAACGGCGCGGTCGTGCCGATCGGCGTGACGAGCGCCATTCCGAAGACCGAATCGATCGCGATCCTGATCGAGAAGAACCCCGCAATCCTGACGGCGAGTTTCGACATCCCTCAGGGCACCGACCCGGCGATCACGACGCGCGTCAAGATGGGCCAGAGCTCGAACGTCTACGCGCTGGTGAAAGCGGACGGCAAGTATTACGTCGCGTCGAAAGAGATCAAGGTCACCCTGGGTGGCTGCGGCGGTTAAGGGAGAGACGGCCATGGCAGATCCGATGAAGATCCGGGCGACCGCAGTCGGCGATTCGACCGAGGTTAAGGTGCTGATGAATCACGAGATGGAGACGGGTCAGCGCAAGGATGCGCAAGGCAAGCCGATACCCGCGTGGTTCATCCAGACGGTCACGGCGACGTGGAACGGCAAGACGGTGCTCTCCGCGCAGTGGGGGCCGGCGGTAGCCAAGAATCCCTTCCTCGCGTTCAAGTTCAAGGGCGGCGCGAAAGGCGACAAAATCCAGATCACCTGGGTCGACAGCAAGGGTGACAAGAGAACCGACGAAGCGACGATCTCCTAGAATCGTGGCAAGCGGGTGGAAGCGCGCAGCGACGCGCGATCGCCCGCGCAGGTGACTTCAACAGGAGGGATTCATGCGCAAGTTCCGACGGCGCGCCGCGTATGGCGCCGCGCTGATGCTGCTGGTCGCGGCACCCGTGGTGTTCGCGCAGGGCAGCGCCGCCGACGAAATCGCCAAGTACCGGGCCGCCCTGCAGGACGGCAATCCCGCCGAGCTGTGGGAAGCGCGCGGCGAGGACCTGTGGAAGCAGAAGCGCGGGCCGAAGAACGTTTCGCTCGAGCAATGCGACCTGGGGCAGGGGCCCGGGGTCGTCAAAGGCGCCTACGCGCAATTGCCGAAGTATTTCGCCGATGCCGATCGCGTTCAGGATCTCGAAACGCGGCTCGTCTGGTGCATGGTGACGCTGCAGGGTTTCTCCGACGCCGACGCGAGGAAGAACCCCTTCGGTGGCCCGGGGAAGAAATCCGACATCGAGGCGCTCGTCGCGTACGTGACGTCGCAGTCGCGCGGCGTGAAGATGAACGTTGCGCTTGCCAATCCGAAGGAACTGGAAGCTTATCGCGAAGGCGAAAAGATCTTCTATTTCCGCGGCGGCACTCACGACTTCGCCTGTGCGACGTGCCACGGCGACGACGGCAAGCGGATCCGGCTGCAGGACCTGCCGAACCTGACGAAGCAGGAGGGTGCGCAAAAGGCATACACGACGTGGCCCGCCTATCGCGTGTCGCAGGGCGAGCTGCGGACGTTCCAGTGGCGCCTCAACGATTGCTTCCGCCAGCAGCGCTTCCCCGAGCTCGTCTTCACGTCGGACGCGTCGATCGCGCTGACGATGTTCCTCGCCCGCAATGCCAACGGCGCCGCGTTCGACGCGCCGGCGATCAAACGCTGACGAAAGGCCATTCATGTCCCGCACTCATTTCATGATCGCGGTCGCCGCCGTTGCCGTTCCGGCGATCCTGTTCGGCTGCGCGACGGCGCCGTCCGACACCGAGGTCGCGGCCAGGGCTGCCGCGTCGATGAAGGCCTCGTTCAAGGAGCAGGGACAGGCAAAGCTCGACCGCCTCAATCAGGACGATACGCAGAAGGCGTGCAGCGAATACGCCGGGAAGGCGTTACCGAAGGACGTCGCCGCGCGGATCGAAAAGGAGAATCTCGCGACGATCAAGTGGCCGGCCGACGGCAAGCTGGTCGGCGATTGGAAGGCGGGCGAGAAGCTCGCGCAGGAAGGGCGGGGAATGCAATACTCCGACGATCCGAAGGGGCCGGTGGGCGCCAATTGCTATGCGTGCCACCAGCTCGCGCCGCAGGAGGTGTCCTACGGGACGATCGGTCCGTCGCTTTACCAGTTCGGCAAGACGCGCGGCTACACCGACGAAATGCGCAAGTACGTCTACGGCAAGGTCTACAACGCCGAGGCGTACAACGCCTGCACGAACATGCCGCGCTTCGGTTT
>CAVTFT010000008.1:0-195470 GCA_963734085.1 uncultured beta proteobacterium
ATCCGTCAGGAACGTGCGCGTGAAATCGGCTGAGACTCATCTTGGATGGCGGGTCGTTTCGATACGACCTGCGCGTCCGGCCACGGCGCCATTCGATGATAGGAGATTCGACCCCACATGAAATCGATTCTCGACCCTTCGTTTCGATATACGGCGAGCTTCAACACGGACCTGCAGAAAACGTTCGCAAGGATCCGGCGAGAGCAGCAGAAAGAAGCGGAAAGGCCAGTACAGGCGACGGCGGGCGCATTCGCGAAAGTGACGGCGATGGCCAGAAAGACGGCGACAGGCCGGTGATGAAGCGATGCGAAACCTCGGCTTGCGTTCGCAATTGCGCCGATCGAAGACAGCGATGACGGACCCGCAAACCCAAGAAGCACGACAAGCGTTGAACTGAGGGACAGAAGAATGCGTAACGGACTCATTGTGCTGTGGATGATGCTTTGCTCGATCACGTCGGCCGCCGCTCAGATGAGCGTCGGCATCGGGTTTCCCGGCGTCAGCATCGGCATCAACCTGCCGGTGTATCCGGAGCTGGTGCCCGTGCCCGGGTATCCCGTCTACTACGCTCCGCAGGTGAATTCGAACTACTTCTTCTATGACGGCATGTACTGGGTCTACCAGGGGGACAACTGGTACGCGAGCTCCTGGTACAACGGGCCGTGGGCGCTTGTGGCACCGGAGGTGGTCCCGCTATTCGTCCTGCGCGTCCCTGTGCGCTACTACCGGCGACCGCCCACGTACTTTCGCGGATGGCGTTCCGATGCGCCGCCGCACTGGGGTGAGCACTGGGGCAATTCATGGGAGCAGCGTCGTAGCGGATGGGACATGTGGGATCGTGGCGCTGTACCCACGCCGGCCCCGCTGCCTACATATCAGCGACAGTATTCGGGGAATCGATATCCGCGCGTGGAGCAGCAGCAGGCGCTTCAAAGCCAGAACTACCGATACCAGCCGCAAGACGCCGTAGTGCGACAGCACTATCAGGCGCAGCCGGTCCAAAGTGCGCCCGCGCCCGCTCAACCGGTACGGCAGGCAGCGCCTCAGGAAAGAACCGCCCCGCAGGATCAACGCGTCTCCCGCCCGCCATCGTCAGTCCCGCAAAACGCTCCACCAGCCCAGCGCGGACAACCGGCGCAAACGGTGGGCGGAAATGGTCAAAGGCCGGCGGCCACGCAGGCGGTTCCTCAACAGGGTAGCGCGACGGCCCCGCATCCGAGCCAGCAACCGCAGCAGGCCCAGCGTCAGCAGCAGGCACCCAGGGCGGAAGGCCAGGACAAATCAGCGCACGGCAAACCGCCAGCGCAGGCACCAACTGCCCAACATCAGACTCAGCAACCACAGCAAGGGGCGCCCCAGCATCTGCAGCAGGCACCGAAGTCGCAAGGTCAGGACAAGGCACCGCAAGGGAAGGGACCCGCGCAGGAACCAAAGCAGGGCCAGGGGAAGAGCTCCGACAAGGGTGAGCAGCAAGGTGGGGAGCACAACAGATAAGGCAACTCCTGCCATCATGGAAGGGAGTCCCGACCATTCAGAAGGACCGCGCCGACGAAATGGCCGACCTGCAGATGGCTTTTCCCGAAGAGTCGAGGGGAAATGGGCGATTGGAAAAATCGACGCGAGCCTTCGCGCCACGAGCGCACCGAAATGCGCTCCCCAAAGCCGCTATTCGTAGTGCGCAATGAAACCCGCCGCCGTTCCAGCCTCCGCAGGCACAGCTGACTCAGAGCGCGCTGTTGAGCAAGTCGGCGCTGTCGTCGACGCCTCGCTCGTCACCGTCCCTGCAACGCGCATGCAGGTTGATGCCCGGGGCCTGGCGCTGGGAATTCTGGCGGCCCTCGCGTCGATTTTCGCCCTGTCGTGGGCGCAGGCCTTCGTGGTGCCGCTCTTGCTCGGCATCGTCATTTCCTACACGCTGAGTCCGCTCGTTGCGTGGCTCGAAGCGATCAGGATCCCGCGCGCTGTCGGCACCGTCTTCGTAATGGCAAGCGTGATCGGCGCGCTCGTTCTCGGCACCTATTCGTTGCGCGGACAGATGCAGACCATCATCGAGCAGCTACCCCAAGCGGCGACCAAGTTCGCTACCGGCGTTGCGCGCCTGCAGATCGGCCAGATCGGCAACATGCAGAAAATGCAGGACGCAGCGACCCAAGTGGAAAAGGCGACGACGCAGGCAGCCGGTGGCTCTGCGGCCCCGCGCCAACCGGCCACCCACGTCATCGTCGACAAGCCCACCTTCAGGCTCGGTAGCTACTTGTGGGAGAGTTCGATGGGCGCCATCGGAGTCATGAGCCAGGCGGCGATGGTCGTCTTCCTGGTCTTCTTCCTGCTCCTCGGTGGCGATACATTCAAGCGGAAGCTGGTGCGCCTGACGGGGCCGTCGCTGTCGAAAAGAAAGATCACCGTCCACATTCTCGACGACATCAACGGTACGATCCAGAAATACATGTTGATGCTGCTGACGACAAACCTGCTGGTCGCGTTGCTCTGCTGGACCGCGTTTCACCTGATCGGCCTGGAGAACGCGGGAGCCTGGGCCGCCGCCGCGGGAGTGCTCCACATCGTTCCCTACCTGGGCCCCGGCGTCACGGCCGTCGCGACGGGAATGGCTGCCTACATGCAGTTCGAATCGTTTGCAATGGCGCTGCTGATCGCCGGCGCATCGCTGGCGATCGCCACCGTCGTCGGAACGTTCGTGACCACCTGGATGATCGGACGAATCGCCCACATGAATTCGGCAGCCATATTCATCTCGCTGTTGTTCTGGGGGTGGCTATGGGGCGTCTGGGGATTGCTGCTCAGTATTCCCATCATCGTCATCGTCAAGGTCGTGTCGCAGCATGTGGAGCAACTGCACCCCGTGGCGGAGCTCCTTGGGGAATAAGCGCTTTCGCGAAGTCGGTCCCCCGAACCTGCATCGGTACACGATGTGAACGGGAGAGCCGCCTCCGGCCGCTGCTCGCCGGAGGGCGTGGTCTGCAATGCTCGGCGGGCAGTGCAGTGGCTAGCTCTTCTTGTTTCCAAAGACCAGTAGCAATCCGCCGATCACGATTGTTCCAACCCCTACCCAGATCGGAACGTTCACCGTCTCCTTGTCCGCTACCGACAGCACGAGCGGTCCGATCTTGGTCTCATGGGTCTCCTTCGTGTAGCTGAAGCCGCCGTACACCAACCCCAGGATACCGCCAACGATCAGGACAATTCCCAGTATCTTCATCGCGTTCACGTTTGTCTCCTTCGGTACAGCCAACTGATCGAACCAGCACCAGGGGCGATCTGCAGATGGGCGATCGGCAAAAAAAGGCCGGGGAAATACGACCCCGGCCGCAAGAGCAATTCCCGCGCGCTGCCCGTAAATGAGGGCGGTGGCGGGGGCTAACATTATCAGGACTTGCCGTATTGCACCTTCGCGTTGCTGACGCATGCATCCTTGGCGGAACCCGCAAGCGCGTCGCACTTCTCGATCGCAACCTTGTATTCCGCGTCGCGCTTGTCGGCCGTGGCTTCCTTGCTGGCGTCAGCCTGCTTCGCCGCCGCGTCATGGCGCGTATCGGCAGTGACACGGTCGACCTTGGCGTCCGCCTTGCCCTTGACGAGCGCGGCCTTTGCTTCCGTTACGCAGACGTCCTTGGGGTTGCCCGCCAGGTCGTCGCATTTTTCGATGGCGACGTCGTAGTTCGCTTGAGCGTGCACTATGCGCGCATTCTCGCGAGCCTTTGGCGTGTTCTCGTACGCGGCTTCCGCATCAGCCTTGGCGACGTTTTCCTTGCCCTTGGCTCCCGCGACACAGATATCCTTGGCGTTTCCACTCAAGGACGAGCACGCATCGTTATCGATCTTGTACTGCGCGTCGGCATCCTTCTTCGCCGCCGCGTAGCCTTCCTTCGACATCGTCGTCGAGGCGGCCTTCGGCGCATACATCTGCGCCGCTGCGGTTCCGGCAAAAGCTAGCCCGGCAGATACGAATAGTGCAATCATCAACTTGGACATGTCATTTCCTCACGGTTCAACTACGGTAATCGGAAGCGCTATCGAAGGCCACGGACGGCATGGGTACTTCGACTCGATGCGCCCCTCACCGCGAGGAGCCCGTCTTCCCTGGACTTGAAGCATACGCGTGATACCCAGCCACATCTGTTCGTTGCCGCACATACTCCCATGGGTCCGAGGACGTAACCGGTACGGAATTGGGTTCGCATGCTAGGCATTCGATTCGCCGTCGCGCGCGAGCAACAAGCCAAGCACGAGGCCTGCAATGGCGCCGATGGCCATAGCCTGCCAAGGATTGGCATGAACGTAGTCGTCGGTCGCTCGGCCGGCTGCCCGGGTCTTCGCCAGTGCCACGCCCTGCAGAACAGTGACACGGGCCTTGGCCGCTTTCAGCGATTCCTCCGCTTTGGCACGCACCCGCGCGACGTGTTGTCCAGTCTGACTGGCGGTGGCCTTCAGCAGCTGTTCCATGTCGTCCGCAAGCACCCTGAGATCGGCCTTGAGCTTGTCGGCGGTGACCCGATCACCTTCCACAGCCATCACCCGTTCTCCAGCATTCATACGCGTTGACCTTTACGTGTTGGTATCGCTCATTTCCGTTGGCACACGCGACGCTCATCGGTCGATAAGCGATTCGGCGTGTCCCGGCGGGCCGCCTGTCACGATTGAATCCGTGCCCGTGCCGGAACCGTTGCATGTTGGTCGCGCTGCGCACGATGGCGACCCTGGCGCGATTCCGCCTGGGAGTGGTCAGGGCGTCACAAGGCGCGCCGCCCGCTGATGAGGTTGACCAGGATCATGACGATGGCCACCACCAGAAGAATGTGGACAAAACCGCCCATCGTGTAGGAAGTGACGAGTCCGAGGACCCACAATATGAGCAGAACAACCGCAATCGTATAGAGCATGAAATGCACCTTTCTGGATGACGTGGTTCCTATCGTAGGCTGGCAACAACATCGTCGGCCGGTAGCCCGGTCTCAACGCCGAGCCATTTCTGCAGGGCAACTATCGCTTACCGTGCAATGCGCTTCGAGACTTGATTTGAGTCTGGACGACTTCCCGTTCGCCGTCTGTTCGGCAGCGCACACTCGTTGACCGGCGTTGGCGGAGGGGAGGCGAAAAGCTCGCGTTCGCCCGCATGGCGGGCGTCAGGACGGAGGGCTACATCCCTCCGATACAAAGCACGAAGGTCCGGCCGGGGCCACGGCCGTGCTGTGTACGCTAGCGCACAGACGGCGACGGCCGGGATGATCGATATTTCCCCCAGTTATCGGTGCGTCCGCGGCTCGTTTCTCGTCTGCTTGTGGCGCATCAGAGTTGGTGCCCGTGAAACGGCGCCCGCGAAAAAGGGAGCAAGTCAACAAGGGAGCAAATCATGAGCATTGGCACCATTCTGCTGATTGTCCTGATCCTGATACTTGTCGGCGTCATTCCCGCTTGGCCGCACGCCCGCAGCTGGGGTTACGGTCCCAGCGGCATCGTTGGCGTCATTCTGATTATCGTTCTCGTCCTGTTCTTGATGGGACGCCTGTAACTCCGCACGGTGACGGCGGAGTGTTTCTGTCAAAAGGAAAAAGCATGACAAGCATCGCTCGCAAGGTGGCAGCTTTCGTTGGCATTCTCTTCGTGGCGACGACGCTGGGCTGCGCCTCAACACGTACACAGGAAGGCACCGGTGAATACGTCGACGACACGGTCATCACTAGCAAGGTCAAAGCCGCGATCCTCAATGAGCCTTCGCTCAAATCGGCCGAGATCAACGTCGAGACATTCAAGGGCGTGGTTCAGCTGAGCGGCTTTGTGAGCTCGCAGGCCGCGGAGAGCAAGGCGGTCGAGGTTGCCCGCACCGTCGGCGGCGTGAAGTCGGTCAAGAACGACATGCGCCTGAAGTAAACCCGGACTCATCCCGACGCCGGACTCAATTGGCCGCCGTTTGACGACCGGCCGAACGGCGATTGCGATTCGAACCGCCGGGCCGCAGCGCTATTGGCAGCGTACGCAGCGGCCCGGCGGTGTATCGACAAAAAGCGAGGCGCAATGGGGCCTCGTTTTGTCGCCGTCGCGAGCGTGACGTACATGTCGAGCGCCGCGATCATCGATCACACCAGCGCGAACTGAAAGGTCTGCGCTCCACGTGCGCCACCGCACAGACGCTTTTCGCAGGCAGGCGGATTCTTCCTGATCGGCGGATTCCGCTGACAAGCGAGGAGATCGATCATGGCAAGGAAGGTTCTGACGGTGCTGATGTTGCTGGGGATGCTTGGCTCGTTGAGCGCGATAGCGGGGTGTAATACCGTTGCGGGCGCGGGGAAGGACATCGAACGTGGTGGCCAGAAGGTTCACGACGAGGCCAAGGAAGTGCAGCAGAAAATGTAACGGTCGGGCAACGGCGACCGAGCGGGCAAGCCCAGAACCCATGTCACAGATCGCCGCCGAACTGTCCCCGATTCCAGGAGCCAACGATGAACATGACCTTGAGTCTCGCACCACTCGTTTCGCTTCTCGCCGGCATCTTGATTCTTGTCATGCCGCGGTTGCTGAACTACATCGTCGCAATTTATCTGATCGTCATTGGGTTGCTTGGGCTGTTTGGCGCCGGAAATCTCCATTTGAAGTGACTGCGCGCAGCTACCTCGATCATGTGAGGCCGTCGGCGCACGCGCCGGCCAGCGATCGCACTCCCGACGCGGGCCCCGCACGTACCTCAGTCGCCGCGCAGTCGCCGGCGCATCCCCGTTGCATCAGGCTGGCCCTGCTCGGAATTGGCCTCGTGGCTCTCCTGGCGGGCTGCGCGTCACTGCCGCCGGGCTCCGATTATCCAAAGACAACGTCGAACGCCCTGACCAACCCGGCACAAACCCGGCTGGGACAACAATTGGCCGCGGCAAAGGCCGCGCACCCTGGAACGTCCGGTTTCAAACTGCTCCCCGTCGGCATCGACAGCTTTCTGCTCCGGATGGAAATGGCGGCAGCCGCGGAGCGAACGCTCGACGTACAGTACTTCGTCATTCAAAGCGACGATGCGGGGCAGTTGCTGATCGAGGCGCTGCTCAAGGCGGCCGATCGCGGCGTGCGGGTTCGCATGCTGCTCGACGACAGTGGCACTTTCGGCCGCGACGCGCAGATCAGAACGCTTGCGGGATACGCGAACGTCGAGCTGCGCCTATTCAACCCGTTTGCCTACCGCGGAGAGCTTGGGGCTTTTCACGATGCGGAATTTCTTGGCGATGCATCCAGGCTCAACTATCGGATGCACAACAAGCTCTTTGTCGTCGACAACGAGATCGGCATTGTCGGCGGGCGCAACGTCGGGGACGAATATTTCCAGGGTGGCCGCGACTTTGAGTTCGGAGACTACGACATCATCGCGGCCGGCCCAATCGTAAATCAGATCTCGAACACTTTCGACGCCTTTTGGAATAGCCCGATGGCGATTCCGATCGAGGCTCTCGCAGGCGGCAAGCCTTCCGCACACGAACTTGACGACTATCGTGGTGGCCTCGCCGCGCACCGCGCACAGATGATCGCAGCCAATGCGCCGTACATGCGTGCCTTGGCTGCTGGCGAGCCCCTCGCGGCAATAGTGAGCGGCAAATCGTCGCTCGTATGGGCGAAGGCGGAAGTCATCTACGACAGCCCGGAGAAGGCGAAGGTGGAGGACGGTGAGCAGGGGGGCCGGCTGCTGCGGCATCGCCTTGGCGAGGTGGCGAAGCAAGTCCAATCGGAGTTGATCATTGTGTCGCCGTATTTTGTACCAGGGCCCGGGGGGATGAAATTCTTCGAGGGGTTGCGCGAGCGGAATGTCAGCGTGCGGATACTCACCAATTCGCTTGCATCGACGGACATGTCGATCGTCCACTCGGGTTATCAGGCGTTCCGGGTACCGCTGCTGGAAATGGCTGTTGAATTATACGAAGTGCGGCCGGTCCTCGGTCAACCGACCGTTCGGGGCAACCAATTGAAATCGCCGAGTTCGGGAATGTACGCGTTGCACGCCAAGGTGTTCGTGTTCGACCGCGAGCGAGTGTTCATCGGTTCGATGAATCTCGACCAACGGTCGTTGCATCTCAATACGGAAATCGGACTGATCATCGAAAGCCCCGAGCTTGCACGTCAGATCGCTGTCCGCTTCGCGGAGATTGCACGACCGGCCAACAGCTACGTCCTCATGCTCAGCGCGGCCGACGGATTGGGTCACCGCCATCTCGTTTGGCACACGCTGGAGGACGGAAAGCCGGTGGACTTCGATGAGGAACCCGCAGTGACATTCTGGCAGCGATTGAAAGTCGACATGCTTTCGGTGCTACCGCTCGACGAGCTGCTTTAAGGACGCCTGGCTGCCTTCTTGCCGAATCCACCATCGCTTTTGGGATTCGCCGTGCGCGGGGGGAGGAAACGGGCGTTGGTGTAATCGAAGGCAGATCGAATCGAAAGTCCTAACGCTCTGCGACTGCCTGTTCTGTCGGCCTCGGCCGCGTCCTCAGCACGGATCCAGACATTGCGGTCCAAGATGTCCCAGCAAGACCTTTCCCTCGCGGGACGGTTGATGCTTCTACGAATGATCAGGCGTGGCGCGCGTGTTACGCTGAATCTTCGCCGAGACGCTCGCTGGAAAGTGCGCACGCCGAATCGGTATCGCAAGTGAGGTTGGCATCGCCATCGAGCCTCCGAGCCTCCGAGTGAATGGAGTGACGGCAGCTCCTGGCCAAGTCGCCGGGAAAATGGAGAAATGCAGTGATCCGTGTCTTGTCTCGGCATCGCCGCGAAGAGGGGAAAGTGAGCAAGCGGACGATTTTTGAACGATTGCTCGCGATCACGGCGCGGTTCGGTCGCACCGACTCACTCGGAAAATACGCCGACGAAGAGCCGCCGCTGCGATCGGAGTTGTTCAGCGCCGATCAGATGGAGCGGCACGGCAAGAACCTCGCGGCAGCGCACAGGTTGGCGCCAGGACGCGCTGATCAGCTGCTGACCCGGCTGGCCGAGAACGAGGGCGTCCTGGTGGAGGTTTGCGACCTGCTGACTGCGGCAGTTACCGCAAACCGCCGCATTACGCCGGCCGCCGAATGGCTCCTCGACAATTTCTATCTGATCGAAGAGCAGATCCGAACGGCCAAGCGGCATTTGCCCAAGGGGTACAGCCGCGAACTTCCCCGATTGGCGCACGGACCCTCCGCCAGGCTTCCACGGGTCTACGACCTCGCTTTCGAGACGATCTCACATGGCGACGGCAGGGTCGACGCGGAGAGTCTTTCCCGTTTCGTGGCGGCCTACCAGACGGTGACTCCGCTCAAGCTGGGCGAATTGTGGGCCATTCCGATCATGCTGCGCTTGGCGCTCATCGAGAATCTCCGCCGCGTCGGCGTCCGGATCGCCGTCGGCACGATTGATCGGAACCGTGCCGACGCGTGGGCGGACCAGATGATGGACGTCGCCGTGCACGATCCCAAGAGTTTGATTCTGGTGATTGCGGACATGGCGCGCTCGAACCCGCCGATGGTGAGCCCGTTCGTCGCCGAATTGGCGCGCCGCTTGCAGGGGCAGAGCGCCGCGTTGGCTTTGCCGCTCACCTGGATCGAGCAACGACTTTCCGAGTCGGGTTTCACAATCGAACAACTGGTGCAATCCGAGACGCAGGAGCAGGCCGGCGACCAGGTCTCGATCAGCAACACCATCGGGAGTCTTCGATTTCTGGGGTCGATGGACTGGCGCGAGTTCGTCGAAACGATGAGCATCGTCGAGCGGAAGTTGCGCGAAGATCCGGGCGGGCTCTACGGCAGGATGGATTTTGCGACTCGCGATCGTTACCGGCACGTCGTTGAGGAGATCGCGAAGGGCAGCGATCTCACGGAAAGCGAGGTGGCGCGCAAGGCGATTCAGCTGGCATACGAAGGCGCTGCCGGCGCCGTTGGCGGGGACGGCGATGATGTTCGGGCAGCTCACGTCGGTTTCTATCTCGTCGACAAGGGGCGGCCGCGCCTCGAACGAGCGTCGGAGATGCGTCTTTCTCTCTCCGAGGCACTCCGCAGAGCTGGGCGACGAATCCCTTTGTTGCTGTATCTGGGGACGATCGCAGTCGTCACGATGGCCCTCACAGCGACCTTGTTGACGATGGCACATCGCGACAGGGTAGCGGATGGTGTGCTCGTGACGCTCGGAATTCTCCTGCTGCTGGCTGCCAGCCAACTGGCCGTGGCAATGGTGAACTGGCTGGCGACATTGTTGGTGACGCCGCGCGCGTTGCCGCGAATGGACTTTTCCCAGGGACTTCCCCCGCAGGCGCGCACGCTGGTCGTGGTCCCGACGATGCTCACCAACACCGAAAATATCGAAGGTCTGGTCGAGGCGCTGGAAGTCCGGTTCCTCGCCAACCGGGACGATCACCTGCATTTTGGCCTGCTCACCGATTTTCAGGATGCAGCCGCAGAAACGATGCCCGAGGACGAGTCCCTGCTGCAGCTCGCTCGAACAAGAATCGAGGACCTGAATGAAAAGTACCGGGTTACGGCGAACCAAACCGAGGTTGGCGCAACCGGAGACACCTTCTTTCTTTTTCATCGTCCGCGCCGCCGGAACCCGCAGGAAGCGGTGTGGATGGGTTACGAGCGCAAGCGTGGGAAGCTTGCGGACCTGAATTCGTTCCTGCGCAACGGTGGGAGAGACCGCTTCTCGCTCGTCGTCGGCGAGACCTCGGTGCTGTCGAATGTGAAATACGTGATCACGCTCGACACCGACACGCAGCTGCCGCGCGACTCGGCGCGGCAGTTCGTGGGCGTGATGGCGCATCCGCTGAACCGTGCGCGCTTCGATACCGCCGGCAAGCAGAAAGGCGGTGGGCTGGTGACCGAGGGATACGGGATCCTGCAGCCGCGAGTGAGCGTCAGCCTGCCGGGCGCGAACCGCTCGTGGTACGCGCGGCTGCACGGGGGTGAACCGGGCATAGACCCCTACACGCGTGCCGTCTCCGACGTTTACCAGGACGTGTTTCGCGAAGGCTCGTTCATCGGCAAGGGGATCTACGACGTCGACGCGTTCGAGCGGGCTCTCAACGGTCACTTTCCCGAGAACAGGATCCTGAGCCACGATCTGCTCGAGGGTTGCTACGCCAGATCGGGCTTGTTGAGCGACGTGCAGTTGTACGAAGAGCATCCGTCGACCTATGACTCGGATATCAGCCGCAGGCACCGCTGGATTCGCGGCGACTGGCAGCTGGTCGGATGGCTGTTGCCGCTCGTGCCCGGCCCCGGCAAGCACAGGCTGAAAAATCCATTGTCGATGCTTTCGCAGTGGAAGCTCTTCGACAACCTGCGGCGCAGTCTCGTCCCGGCGGCATTGGCGCTGCTGCTGCTGCTTGGCTGGACCGTGCTTCCGCATCCCTGGCTGTGGACGTTGGCGGTGATCGCGGTCCTGTTGCTTCCGGCGGCGAGCGCCTTCGTCGTGGATTTATTGCGAAAACCCGACGAGGTGCTGCCGCAGCAGCATCTTGCGGCCGCCGCGAGCGTGGCGGGCCGGCACGCCGCACAAATGGTGCTAACGCTCGCATTCCTCCCCTACGAGGCCATGGTCAACCTCGATGCGATTGCGCGCACCGCGTGGCGAAAGCTCATTACGCAGCGACGGCTTCTCGAATGGAATCCGTCGGCGGGCGATGAACCGGATCGCCGCCGCTTCGACAACACAACCAGTCGCGCTGAACTAACTACATCGCTCAGGTCGATGTGGATCGCCCCCGTCATCACCACGACCGCAGCGGTCCTGGTGACGGTGCTCGCTCCGTCCGCATTGGCGATGGCCGGGCCGATACTTTTCCTGTGGTTCGTCTCACCTGGAATAGCATGGTGGATCAGCCGCCCGCTTGTTCGCCGCGAAGCGCGGTTGACGATGGATCAGACGGTCTTTCTCCGCAACCTCACGCGAAGGACATGGGCGTTCTTCGAGACTTTTGTCGCTGCGGACGACCATTGGCTTCCACCGGACAACTGCCAGGAACATCCGGTTGTCAGTGTCGCGCATCGCACATCGCCGACGAACATGGGACTTTCGCTGCTGGCGAATCTGGCCGCGTACGACTTTGGTTTCATTCCCGCCGGACAACTCATCCTGCGAACGGCAAATGCAATGAGCACGATGAAGACCTTGGAACGGCACGAGGGACACTTCTACAATTGGTACGACACACAATCCCTGAAGCCGCTGCCGCCTCTCTATGTCTCGGCGGTGGATAGCGGGAACCTCGCGGGACACCTGTTGACCTTGCGGGCGGGGTTGCTTGCGCTCGCCGACGACCGGATCCTGAATGCACGGTGGTTCGAGGGCTTGAGCGACACGGTGCAGATTCTCACCGACGCGGTCGGCGGAACCGCGCCGCCTTCGCTGGTTCGTTTGAAGCGGGACCTCGAAACCGCATACGACTCCCGGCCCGCGACCATCGCAGCGGCGCAGCAGTGGCTCGGCCGGCTCGACGCGAGCGTCGCTGAGGTCGCCGCGCAGGTCGCCGCCAATCCCAGTCCCGCTTCCGCGAGCACACCTGCGACTGTGAGTGAGGCGACGTTTTGGGCGGATGCCCTGGTCCATCAATGCCGGAGCATGCAGGAGGAGCTCGCATTTCTCGCGCCCTGGAGCGCGCTGCCCGCCGCGCCGAATGGGGTTGGCGATCTGGTCCGTATCGACGAGATTCCGACGTTGCGCGAGCTTGCGGCGCTCGAAGTGGAATTGCTGCCGGTCATCGAGCGCCGGCGGTGCGCGGACGCGTCGCCCGCCGACCGCGCGCGGCTCGATGAGTTGGGCCGAATCGTCGCCGGAGCGAGCCGTCGCGCCACCGAGCGGATGGCGGAGATCGAGCACCTGGTCCTGCAATGCGATGACCTCGCCCGCATGGAGTACGACTTTCTCTACGACAAGGCGCGTCACCTGCTGACCATCGGGTACAACGTCGGCGAGCGCAGGCATGATTCGAGCTATTACGATTTGCTCGCTTCGGAAGCGAGGCTTTCCAGTTTCGTGGCCATTTCGCAGGGGCAGTTGCCGCAGGAGAACTGGTTCGCGCTCGGCCGTCTGCTCACGACCGCTGGCGGGCATTCGGTACTCCTGTCCTGGAGTGGTTCGATGTTCGAGTATCTGATGCCCCTTCTGGTGATGCCGACATACGACAACACGCTTCTCGACCAGACCTATCGCGTGATGGTGGAGCGCCAGATCGCATACGGGAAGCAGCGGGGCGTGCCATGGGGTATTTCGGAATGTGGCTACAACTCGGTCGACGCGAGCCTCAACTACCAGTACCGTGCCTTTGGCGTGCCCGGCCTTGGGCTGAAGCGGGGACTCGCGGATGATCTCGTCATCGCCCCTTACGCGTCGGCGCTCGCACTGATGGTGGCGCCCGAGGAGTCGTGCGTCAACTTGCAGCGGCTCGCGGCCGACGGGCTCGCGGGACGATTCGGTCTTTACGAGGCAATCGACTACACCGCTGCTCGCCTGCCGCGCGGGCAAACCGGCGCCGTCGTGCGTTCGTACATGGCGCACCACCAGGGCATGATCCTGCTGTCCCTGGCGCACTTGCTCCTTGCCCGTCCGATGCAGAAGCGATTTGAATCCGATCCACTGTTCAAGGCAACGCTGCTGTTGCTGCAGGAACGCATTCCAAAGGCCGCAGCGCTCCATTCGCAACCCGCCGAACTTGCTGGCGTTCGCGGGATTTCTGGCGGTGCAGAAGCGCCGGTACGCGTACTCAACAATCCCGACACGCCGATGCCGGAAGTGCAGCTGTTGTCGAACGGCAGATACCACGTCATGGTCACGAACGCCGGAGGCGGGAGCAGCCGATGGAAAGACCTCGCCGTCACTCGTTGGCGCGAAGACGGCACCTGCGACAACTGGGGCATGTTCTGTTACATCCGCGACGCGGTGAGCGGAAACTTCTGGTCATCCGCGCATCAGCCGACGGGGAAGCGCCCGGCACACTACGAAGCGATATTCACCGAAGGGCGCGCTGAATTCCGGCGGCGCGACGACGACTTCGAATCGCACACCGAGATCGTCGTTTCGCCGGAAGACGACATCGAGCTGCGCCGGCTGCGGATCACCAACCGCTCGCGCATGCGGCGGACGATCGACGTCACGAGTTACGCGGAAGTCGCTCTCGCGTCCCCGGCCGCGGACGCGCTGCATCCGGCGTTTTCCAACCTCTTCGTGCAGACGGAGATCATCCCGCAGCGACAGGCCATTTTGTGCACGCGTCGGGCTCGCTCGCTCGAGGAGCGCCCGCCCTGGATGTTTCACCTCATGGCCATCCACGGGCCGGATTCGCTCGACGTGTCCTACGAGACGGACCGCATGGCATTCATCGGGCGCGGCCGCACGGTCGCCGCGCCCCAGGCGCTGACCGATGCCGGAAGGCTATCCGGCAACGAAGGTTCGGTCCTGGATCCGATCGTCGCGATCCGGCATCGGATGACCCTCGATCCACAACAGACGGCAACAATCGATATGGCGTCCGGCATAGCCGAAACGCGCGATGCCGCGTTGGGTCTCGTCGGAAAATATCAGGATCGGCATCTGGCGGACCGCGTTTTCGACCTGGCGTCGACGCACAGCTGGGTGATGCTGCGGCAGATCAACGCCACGGAATCCGACGCCCAGCTCTATGCGCGCCTCGCCAGTTCCGTAATCTATGCCAATGCGTCGCTGCGCGCAGAATCCAGCGTTCTTTTGAGGAACCGGCGCGGGCAGTCCGGTCTGTGGAGTTATGCGATTTCGGGCGACCTGCCGATCGTTTTGGTGCAGATCGGAGACTCGGAAAACATCGACCTCGTTCGTCGAACGGTCCAGGCGCACGCTTACTGGCGGTTGAAGGGACTGGCGGTCGACCTCGTAATTTGGAACGAAGACCGCGGCGGATATCGGCAAGTCCTCCAGGATCAGATCATGGGGCTCATTGCCGCTGGAGTCGAAGCGCACGTGGTGGATCGACCGGGTGGCATCTTCGTGCGGCGGGTAGAGCAGATCTCGGACGAGGACCGCATCCTGCTTCAATCGGTGGCGCGCGCCATCATCAGCGACCGCCGGGGAAGTTTGGTGGAGCAGGTCACTCGTCGTGGCCCTGTGGAAGTGCGGGTGCCACGCCTCGCGCCGACGCGAACCCATAGGAGGGACGAATCGCTGCCCGCCGAGCCGCCCTCGCGCGAATTGATTCTGTTCAACGGCCTTGGGGGGTTCACGGCCGACGGTAATGAATACGTCATCAAGACAATAGCGGGTCAAGCAACGCCGGCGCCCTGGGCAAATGTGCTCGCGAATCCGAATTTCGGAACGGTGATCTCCGAGAGCGGGCTTGCATATACGTGGAGCGAGAACGCCCACGAATTCCGTCTCACGCCTTGGCACAACGACCCCGTGAGTGACGCGAGCGGAGAAGCCCTCTACCTTCGCGATGAGGAGTCGGGTCATTTCTGGTCGCCCGCGCCGTTGCCCACCCGCGGAGCTGGCGCCTATGTCACGCGTCACGGATTCGGCTACAGCGTCTTCGAGCACCGCGAGGATGGAATCAGCTCCGAACTGTCGGTGTACGTGGCCATCGATGCAGCGGTGAAGTTCTCCGTGTTGAAGGTTCGCAACACGTCAGGCCGGTCGCGCCGGTTGTCGGCGACCGGTTATGTCGAATGGGTGCTCGGAGATCTGCGGCCCAAGACGACGATGCACGTGATCACCGAGATCGACGTCAAGACGGGCGCGATGCTGGCGCGCAACTCTTACAACACGGAGTTCCCCGAGCGGGTCGCATTCTTCGACGTTGACGACCCGACCCGGAGCGTGACTGGTGACCGCACTGAATTCTTGGGCCGCAACGGCATGCTTTCCAATCCGGCCGCGATGGTGCGATCGCGCCTTTCGGGCAATGTGGGCGCGGCGCTCGATCCGTGCGCCGCTATCCAGATCCCATTCGAACTGGCCGATGGCCAGGAGCGGGAGATCGTCTTCAGGCTAGGCGTGGGCCGAAATGCCGCCGACGCCGGCAGCCTTGTGCAGCGCTTCCGGGGGCCGACCGCGGCTCGCACCGCACTGGACGAGGCACGAGCCCACTGGACGCGCACGCTGGGCGCCGTGCAGGTGGAAACGCCCGACGCGTCGCTCAATGTGTTGGCCAACGGCTGGCTGTTGTACCAGACGGTGGTGTGCCGCCTGTGGGCGCGGAGCGGCTACTATCAATCGGGTGGGGCCTTTGGATTCCGCGACCAGTTGCAGGACGTGATGGCGCTCGTCCACGCCGAACCCGCGCTCGTGCGCGAGCACCTGCTCCGCTGCGCGGGCCGCCAGTTCGTGGAAGGCGATGTTCAGCATTGGTGGCATCCGCCGTCGGGCCGGGGCGTACGTACGCGTTGTTCGGATGACTATCTCTGGCTGCCTCTTGCCACGGCGCGCTATGTTAAGGCCACAGGAGATGACGGCGTCCTGGATGAATCGATCCATTTCCTGGAAGGTCGCCCGGTAAATCCGGGGGACGATTCCTATTACGACCTGCCCGTCCGGACCGGAGAATCGGCCAGCCTTTACCAGCACTGCGTGCGCGCTATCGTTCATGGCCTGCAATACGGTGCGCACGGCCTGCCACTGATGGGCTCCGGCGACTGGAACGATGGCATGAATCTGGTGGGCATCAAGGGCGCGGGCGAGAGCGTCTGGCTGGGCTTTTTCCTTTGCGCGGTGTTAAAGCAGTTCGCCGACGTTGCGCACGCGAAGGGCGACGCGCCATTCGCTGAGCGATGCGAGGCGGAGGGGATCAAGCTTCGCCAGAATCTGGAGCAGCACGGCTGGGACGGCGCGTGGTATCGGCGCGCTTACTTCGATGATGGGTCGCCGCTAGGCTCTGCGAACAACGCCGAATGCCGAATCGACTCCGTTGCACAAAGCTGGTCGGTGCTGTCTGGGGCGGGCGACGCCAATCGCTCACGCAGGGCGATGAAGGCCGTCGACCAACGCCTCGTGCGCCGCGACCACGCGTTGATCCAGCTTCTGGATCCGCCCTTCGACAGATCGAATCTCGACCCGGGCTACATCCGAGGCTACGCCCCGGGCGTGCGGGAGAACGGCGGCCAGTACACGCACGGTGCGATCTGGTCGGCAATGGCGTTCGCGGCCTTGGGTGATCGCGAACGCGCCTGGGAGCTGACAACGATGATGAACCCGGTGAACCATGCGCGAACGCCCGAGGACATTGCGACCTACAAGGTGGAGCCATATGTGATCGCCGCCGATGTCTACGCGTTTTCGCCGCATACCGGCCGCGGCGGATGGAGCTGGTACACGGGCTCTGCCGGATGGATGTACCGGCTCATTGTCGAATCGTTGCTCGGGGTGACGCGCGAAAAGGATCGTCTCCGTTTCGCGCCGTGCATACCCGCGGAATGGACTGCGTTCGGGATGCGGTACCGCTACCGCGAGACCATGTACGACATCGCCGTCCGGCAAACGCTCGCCGGCGCCGGCGCAAGAATCCAGGCGACCCGCGTAACGGTGGATAGCGTCGCGCAACCCGATGGCTCAGTACAGCTCGTCGACGATCGCGTCGCGCACCAAGTCCTGGTCGAGGTACAGGCAGCGGGAGAGTAGGACAGTTGGAATATCTCGTCCAAGTCTTCGGACGCGAAACCATCGATCCCGATACCGCTTCGTGCATGTGCGCCAGCGCACAGACTTCGCCCGCGCATTCCTCTAACCTTCGCATACGCGTTCCTTGTTTGCGAAGTGATCCCCAAAATGAAGATCGACAGCCGCTGGATTCTGCCCCTCGCCATTGTCGTAAGCACCGCGATCGGCGCGGCCGCCGCATCGAAATGGCGCCGCCGAAATCACCGGACGGCGAACGATCGGGAACACACGACGGAGCTCAAGGCCTGGGAAAACGAAGGTGGCAATTTGGCGCCGGCCCCTGCCGCTCCGGTACTGCCGTAATCTCCACCCGCGGGCTGCCTCCGTCTCCACGCATTCGCGGTCAGTCGATGGCTGCGACTTGCGGATTCATCAGCTCAACCGCCAATTGAAGAGCTATCAGACCATTCGGTAGTAGCTCGCGGGAATACCGGCACCCCAGGGGTGCGATAGGGCCCCGCCCTCTCGCGCTCGGTCCGGGTCTTCACCGAGCCGGGACAGAGCAGCGTGCGGCCAACGGAACCGGCCACAGGGTCAATATCGCCGAATCATCGCGACGCTCTTGGCGAGCGCAAAGAACAAGGCCCTCGGACGTGATCGGAATCCAAGGGCCTGCATCCGCCATTTGCTGTCGGAGAAATTGAACCGGCGGGTGCGTGATCATTCTCGGCGATGTTCGCATTTGGTTCTGTGCGGCAGCGCACAATAGGTCCAGGAACCTCGGATCCAGGATTCGCTGTGATCGCCGTCGCGCCACCAGCGCCACGGCCGCGGCAGGGTTGGGCGGTCGGGCGGCAGAGACGGCAAGCTGGAACGAAACGTCTATTCCAGGTTTCAGACCGTGGGGCTGACGCTGATGAGCGCGGCCGATGTGTCCTGTTCGGCCTCGTGCCGGGTATCCCGATTTTCGTCACCCAGAGTTGCGAGCAGGCTAGGTTCTGCTTTTTCTTGCCGCCCTTTTTGTTGTTCCTTTCGCGGGTTTCCTCGCCACCCGCTTGGCGGCCTTCGTCATCGCCGCACCCGCCTTACGTGCTGCGGTCTTGACCCTGGCCGCGCCGCTCTTCACCGCAGACTTGGCGGGGCGAGTCTTGCGTCCCGCGACCTTTCTTGCCGTGCCGGTCTTGCGCTTCGCCACGGGCTTCTTCGGCCCCATGGCTCGCTCGACCTTGCTGGCAGCCTTTTTCGCGCCAGCTGCCGCTGCCTTCACCCTGCTCTTCACCCGGCGCTTCGTTTTGCCCAGTATCCCTTTCGCGTCCGCTTCGGCGGCCTTCGCCTTGCGCTTCACGCTTGCCCTCGCGGACCGCGTTTGCTTCTTCACCAACGTCCGCACCTTTCCGGCTTCGCGCTTCGCGCCGGAGGCCGCACCTACAGCCTTGTTCACAAGCGAGGCGCCCACTTCCTGCATCTTGTCCTTGGTCGCTTCAACGGCGTCGCCGATCTTGCTCAACATACCCTTCTCTCCGCCCATCATCGATTCTCCTGTCCGGTAACGAACCACACCACAATGCGCACGCTGCCATGGGCTACGGCGGAGTATTCCTCACTTGACATCCATTTGCGAGTGTCCAATTTCGAGGTCGATTCTCGTCTCTCGCTATCGTCCTAATGACTAACAGATACGCTCATTTTTGAAAATGCTGTCGAACCTTTGCCGCAATCTGGCGAGCGGTCATCTTGTCGACTGTTTCAATGCCCACGATGCGTCCATCCAGTCCTTTGGCCGCGAGACGTTTTTTGAGCTCTCCTTTTGCCTCGCCCGGACCAAAGAGCAGGATCGATTCTGCATCACGAATATTCGCGATCACATCGTCATAGTATTTGTTGAGATGGCTGGCAAATTGTCTGTCTCGCTGGTCGTCTGCCGAGCCTTCGTCTGAGCCATAGCCGCCGGAAAAGCGAACATGCTTCTCCATGCCTGATTCGATTCGTATCGTTTCTTCTTTGCCGTCACCGACAAGGACTACGAGCGTCTCTCTGTGGTCGATCCACAAACCCGCTTGTCTTTTCATAGATTCCTCCATCGTCTGCGCGACCGGGTGACCGAGCAGGGTGTTGCGCTTCGGTGGCGGTTGGCGGTTCGCGAACCGACGGGCGGCGCATCTCCGCGTGCAGCGTCCAAGAGCCGATCGATCTTGAGCGCCTGTCGGCGGTGGGGCGCCTGCCTTGTCACGCCGCTGCTCCGAACAAGGCCCCGACGCCCGCGGTCAACCCCATGGCCAGCGCGCCCCAGAATGTAACGCGCACTGCGGCGATCGTCATATTTGCGCCACCCACCCGCGCAGCCAGCCCGCCCAGGATCGCGAGGAACACCAATGAAGTCCCCGAGACGACGGGGATCAAGTTCGACTCGGAGACCACAGCAACAGCCAGCAGCGGCATCGCTGCGCCGACGGCGAAGCTCGCTGCCGATGCAAGCGCAGCCTGAATCGGCCGCGCCCTGAGCGTCTCGGAGATGCCGAGTTCATCACGGGCATGCGCGCCCAGCGCGTCATGGGCCATGAGTTGTGCGGCAACCTGTTTCGCGAGCGCGGGATCGACCCCGCGGTTGACGTAGATCGCGGTCAACTCCCGGCGCTCGCCTTGGTCGTCTGCTTCGAGTTCCGCGCGTTCCACGTTGAGCGAGGCCTGTTCGGAATCTGCCTGCGAATGGACCGATACGTACTCGCCGGCGGCCATCGACATGGCTCCCGCGACCAGGCCGGCAATCCCTGCGACCATAACGCTGCTGTGAGTCGCCCCCGCGGCGGCGACACCGAGCACCAGGCTCGCTGTCGAAACGATGCCGTCGTTGGCACCCAATACCGCCGCGCGTAACCACCCGATGCGGTCCGTCCGGTGCCATTCCCTGTGGCGAACTGGCATTTTCGGGCGACTCTTCTTAGTGGGAACCGTGGAACGCGAATGGGACGCGTCAGGTCAATTGAGCATGGGCGGGCGCTTCGGCACCTGTCGCACTGGTGACACGCGCCCTGCACGCGAGCGCTGCCAATCGTGTTTTCCGGGCAAGAGGTCATACTCCCGTTTGACGACCGCGTAGCACTCGCATACCCGTGCTTCCAGTTGACGGCGATCGAGTACGGCAATGTGGCCGCGGCTGTGATGGATCAGTCCCGCCGTTTGTAGCCGTCGAGCCGCCTGCGTGACGCCGACGCGGCGCACGCCCAGCACTTCGGCAATCAGTTCCTGCGTCATCGACAGCTCGTTCGAAGGCAACCGGTCCAGGCAGGACAAGATCCATCGGCACAGGCGCTGTTCCAGCGAATGATGCCGGTTGCATACCGCTATCTGCGCAGTTTGCGCAATCAGCGCCTGGGTGTAGCGCAGCAGCAAATGCGACAGCGGGCCACCCTGATCAAACTCATCCTTCAGGCGATGTGCGGCAAGCCGATAACCGTGGCCGGCGCTCACTACCACCGCTCGGCTTGGCGTGCTTTCGCCGCCCAGGAATGATGCGACGCCGATCACGCCTTCGCTGCCTGTCACTGCGAATTCTGCCGACGCCCCGCTCTCCGTCACGTTGAACCGGGAAACGATGCCTACGGTGAGGAAATACAGGTACTTCTCCCGGTCGCCGGCGGCGTGGACGATCCAGCCCAGCGGCAGAGGAACGGGTTCCAGATCGGGCAGCAGACGCTCATAGTCCTCCAGTGGCAGCGCCGCAAGAAGATGGTTGTGCCTGGGTACGTGTTGCGGCGAAACAGCGCCATCCCTGTCCCTGGACGCGAAGCGCGTGTCCGGATACGACCGATACGAGTATCGATCCAACAACGAAACCCTCCCAAGACACGAAATCGACCGCTCCATTGGCCGATCGCGTGAATATATCCCTTCACTCGTCATGCCTATTGATTTGGATTAAACGTTATGTGCGCTAGCGGACGATGCGTCGTCGGCAAAAAGCTTCTTCTGAGGTGCTGAGCTTACCCGTTGGCAGATCGAAGATAGGCTGAAACTCTCACCGGATCACACAGGCGGTATCGCACCTAGCGAGCAGCTCGTTGGGTCGGACTCTTGCCATGGTCCAGCTTCATGAACCGACAGGCAAGACCCCGAGCTCGGGTTCTGCCGCGTTCGGGTGCCGCGGCTTGGCGACGACAACGATCTGCAGCGCGATTCCAAGAGCCACGGCGACGAGCGCGCCGAAGAGCCCCACCGTCTGCCAATCGCCGTAGTCCGCAACCGTCATCGCAATCACCAGGGCCACGATTGAGATTCCGATCAGGAGCCCAGCGATGAAACTGCCTGCTTCCCGATATTTCGCGAGGGAGTTCTTCATGATTTGCTCTGATCGCAACCATGATGGCCGCAGCCGCGATGGTAGTCGGTGCGTTGACGCACTTACGGGGAAAGAGTCGCCGCGCGGCTCTCGGATCGGCGACCCAACGCGCAACACAGCGGCATGTGCGCTACCGTACCGACACTTCCGCATCTATTGGTCATGCTCGGTTTAAATTGGTCCGCGGACCGAATATCTCTCGCAGGGTATTGGATTGCCTGCGGGTGCCGCGTGGGCATCGTTCGTGGCAGTGCAGGCCCAAAGGAGAACGAAATGCGAACGCACCTCGAACGAACGGCACGCGTGCCGACGTGGATTGCCGGCGCCTCGATCTGTTTGTTGGCGGCCGCGGGCATCGTGGCGATCGTCCGATCGATCCCGGCCTCGTACGCCACCATTCCAGACACAGGCGCACTGTCTACGCATGTGACGGCCCCGAGCGGGTCCGACGACGCGAACTCCAAGGACACGCTAGCTTACCTTGCGCCAGCGGTGACTACGATCAACCGTCGAAGCCGCGCGGGGTGCAGGGAGTGTGGGGTCATCGAATCGATGCGGCGGTTCGAGCGGGCAAGTGACGTGAGCGAGCAACATAAGGTCGAGGTGGAGTTCGCGGGAGCTGTTTCCGGCCGTGGAGTCGTCAGCAATGGAGCTGGAGGGCAGGGGTACGAATTCACCGTCCGCTTTCATGACGGGTCAACGATGGTGTTCAACGAGGCAACCTCGCGAATGTGGCGACCGGGCGGCCGGGTAGTCGTGATCGGCGGCTCGAATGGCTTGAAGGGCTGACGCCAGCGCAGCCGGATGGACGTTCGTCCGTAGTGCCATGGCCGGGGAACCGCCAATCCGCGATTGCGCTTGACGCGCGAGTCCGATGCGCGTACAGGTAAAGAGCAGGTTCCTCAAGTGAAGTAGTTGGTCCGTTGCGTCCGCTTCCGCGGCTTCCCTCTGGTCTTCGTCCCTCCCTTGATGTTCCCGCCATCGGGCAAACGCCCGTCATTCGTACATCATAGGAGCAACAACGATGAGCACAGGTAGCGTCAAATGGTTCAACGACGGCAAGGGGTTCGGCTTCATCACACCAGACAGTGGTGGCAAGGATCTCTTCGCGCACTTCTCGGCAATCCAGGGTGACGGTCACAAGTCGCTGCGCGAGAACCAGAAGGTGTTCGTTTGATGTAACTACCGGTCCCAAGGGGGATCAGGCCGCCAACATCAAGCCGATCGATTGACAAGACTTCGATCGACTGCAACGAGGCCCGGGCAACCGGGCCTTTTTCTGCGGCTGAGCAGACGCTGAACCCGTAGTCAAACCGCGGCTGCCTCGCGGACCCTCGTCAATTCCGGACCCGAAACGCACCGCCGTAAGCGGTATTTGCGCGTGCCGAAACTTGATCAGTTCAACGTGCGCCCGCGCGATAAGCCGAGCCCACCGAAATCGGGCCCGGCAATCGATCAGTTCCGCCCGACAGCGACTAAGCGGTGGCGAGCAACAACGCGCACGCCTTGGCCACTGCTGACACTTGGTCGGGCGACTTCGATCCTGGCATCGTCGCCCAGCCACCCTTCTCGACAAAGTCACCCTGCGACCACGAATCGATCTTGTGTGAACGCGGCCAGATTGGCCGCGACGTCAGCAGTTTGCTGGAATCTTTCGACGCAGACTGGCGCAAGCGCCACTACGACAGCGGCGTCGGCCCGTTGCGTCGCGTCCGCCTCAGCCTTGCCGCCGGAGACCCATCCGCCCCATGAGAATCCCACGATTGCCAATACGATTGCCCCGCCTACGGCGCCCCAAAGGGCAGGTTTCATTTGAACCGGGATCTTCATGGCAGCACCTTTCAAGTGAGCGAGGAGGGAGGGCCGGTGCGGATCCCGCAACAACGATGCCTCGGCTAACCCGGCAACGTATAGACGCAGCACGTGCGCCGGTAATGCGCGTGGCTGGCCTCACAACTCGTTTAGACCATACGCGAGACTCTCGATGTCGTATGTGCGTTGTCACACGTAGCGAGGGTCTTTTCCTGCACCTCGGTGGAACGACGCGCCTTACGCGTCGATATCACCCGGAGACTTGAAGGTTGATGCGAAGACTGGGACTGGCGCGAAATGCGGCACCGCTGCCGGCGCGCAAAAGTACTTGGCGCGACGATCACCAGAAAAATGGAAAAGAGATTCGGGGACCTACCTGGGAACGTAGGGCAGGAGTCGATCGAACTCGGTCTTGACCACCTGGTAGCACTCACAGGAACGCGCCTCCACGCCAGGGCGATCGAGCACGGTGATCTTGCCTCGCTGATAACGAATCAGTTTCGCGTCCTGCAGCTTCCCGGCGGCCTCGGTGACACCTTCGCGGCGTACGCCGAGCATGTTGGCGATCAACTCTTGCGTCATCGAAAGCTCGCTCGATGACAGACGATCCAGGCTCAGCAACAGCCAACGGCACAACTGCTGGTCGACCGAATGATGCCGATTGCACACGGCCGTCTGCGCCATCTGCGTGATCAACGCCTGGGTGTAGCGGAGCAGCAGGTGCATCGTCGGACCAAAGCGCCCGAATTCGTTCTTGAGCAATTCGGCCTTGAGCCGGAAGGCGTGCCCCGCGCTTTGCACGACGGCGCGGCTGGGCGTGGTTTCACCGCCCATGAACAGGGATATGCCGAGGATCCCCTCGTTGCCTACGACAGCGATCTCGGCGGAGGCGCCATCCTCCATGACGTACAGCAACGAAACGATGCACGTCGTCGGGAAATAGACGTACCGCAACTTGTCCCCGGATTCATAAAGGACGTCACCGAGCCTCATCGGTATCAGTTCCAGATGGGATGCGATCCGCTCGTAGTCGCCGGTCGGAAGGGCATCGAGCAGGTGATTCTGATGCGGGTTGTGGCGAGGAGGGTCGGCCGTGCGCGACCTAGTCATCAGGGACGAGGACGATACGTTCCCAACGCTCCCTACCGGTTTGGTGGCTACCATCAAGATAGTATAAGTCTTGGGACTGCTCTTGTGTGCGACATCGCACAGAGGCTGGCGGTGCATCCTTCGAGCCTATTGCTGTGGCGAGCCGGCTGGCCTATGTGCGCCGTCGCAGCGACTGTTACCGGCTGCTGCAAGATGCTGTACCCGGCGAATGACCGCTTCTTTGGCCAGTTACGCCATCGGCGTGCCTCGACGCGATGCCCGGGCGCAGTTACCGGCGCAGCCGCGCCCGCGCATATTCGAAGGCAAGCGGTGCGATGGAGAACGCGACGATCACCAGGATTACCAACCCGAAATTCTCCTGCACCGCCGGGATCCTGCCGAACAGGTAGCCGCAGGAAACCAGCAGCCCGACCCACAGCAATGCACCGGCCACGCTGAACGCGAGGAAGCGGCCGTAGGCCATGCGTCCGACGCCGGCAACAAAGGGCGCGAAGGTACGCACGATCGGAACGAATCGCGCAAGGACGATCGTCTTTCCGCCATGACGGGCATAGAAGGCTTGTGTCCGCTCCAGGGCTCTCCGGCTCAGGAATCGCGGATGTCGGCTATTTGCGATCCGTCTTCCAAATAATCTGCCGATCCAGTAGTTGCAGTTGTCGCCGGTAAAGGCCGCGCCCATTAATGTAAGCGCAAGGACTTCCACCCGCATGTCCGCCGAGGCCCAGAGCGCACCGGAAGCAAACAGCAATGAATCACCGGGCAGAAATGGCGCAATGACAAGCCCGGTCTCGCAGAAGACGATCAGAAACAGGATCAGGTAGATCCACACGCCGTACTGCCGCAGCAGCAGGTCGAGCTGGCCATCGAGATGCCCAACGAACTGCCATGCTGTCGCCAGAAGGTCCATGCAGTTCAAATCATCGCACGAAGGGCCAATGACGGATTTCGACCAAATGTTCGCCAGCGTACAGACTTTGTCGAGCCGTGGCCGGATGATGCACTGGATCGAGGGAGGGTGGTTGTGTGCCGGCGCCCGTCGGGCAATGGCCCTCAACGCACGTAATCGGCAACACCGTCGGTCCCGTCAGCGAGCCCTCCAATTGACAAAGGAAACGAATGAATCGCTTGCTCCGTCCATTGGTGTTGGCCCTGGTTCTGCTCATGGGTTCCGCCTCTGCATTCGCGTCCGCACAAACAACCGAAATCACCGACATGTGGTGGATAGCGGATGAATCGGGTTGGGGCATCAATGTCATCTTGCAGAACGACGTTGCCTACCTCACTTTCTTCGTCTATGACTCCAGCAAGAATCAAATTTGGTACAGCGCACCTGCGAAATACCAAGGGGCCATTGGCATTGGTGGTGCGCAGGTCTGGAGCGGCAATTTATACGAGACGCATGGCCCCTGGTTCGGTGGCGCGTTCAATCCCGGCGTGGTCGTTGTCAGACAGGCAGGCACGGCCACGTTCAGTTTGGAAAGCATCAATCATTCAACATTGACCTACACGGTCGATGGTGTGGCGGTTAGCAAGTTCGTATAACGCGCGACATGGAGTAATGAGGACTACACCGGCACATATGCAGGTGGTTATTCGTTAAGTGCCTCAAGTTGCAATCCGTCTTCTCTGAATGGCCTCCACGAGCAGGCGGGCGTGATCTCCGTAAACCACGCCGGGACCTCGTTCAGTGCCACGATGACCGCGCCTACCTCCTGTAGCTATTCCGGTACGTACAACCAAACAGGTAAGCTCGGAGAGGTAAATGGGAATTACGATTGCAGCGATGGCACGGTAGGCACGTTCGACTTCTTCGAAGTTACCCCGACGATCAGCGGATTTAACGGGCGCATGACAGGACACGATCAGTACTGTCAATGGTCGGGATACCTCGGCGGCATCAGCCGGGCGCAATAACCAACTCGGGGACTCAACCAAGCTTCACTTCGAAGGTACTGAAAATCAGCTGCTCGCCGGAGATCGCCTCACTTATTGCGAGCTACAGCGGTTTCTGTGGCGCCTGCATCATCATGAAGCCAACCGTCGAGGCCGGTCACGGCTAAGGATCGGTCATTCTCATTCACCTTTATAAGGGAGGTATTCCGCGTGAACAAGGAGCAAATCAAAGGTGCCGCCAACGAATTGGTTGGAAGAATCCAGGAAGAAGCGGGCAAGTTGATAGGAAGCAAAGAACAGCAGGTCAAGGGCCTGGACAAACAAGTCTCCGGCAAGGCGCAGAAAGCAGTGGGCGATGCCAAAGAAATCATCAAGGACGCCGCCGAGAACCAATAGATTTTGTCGTTGATCCTTGAGACCGATTTTGCCTGACCGAAGTTGCTCATTGTCGCCAGCGGGCTATCGGCCGGCGTTGTCGCGGGCGCGGATCAGGCCGTGCAGCGCCTTGCCGCAAGGGCGTGAGGACCGTCGGTGCGGTGGCGGACGTTGACTTCGATCAATACAGGACAACAAGTGGGGGGGCATCGTTAAACGTATCTTCCGCGCGGGGCGTCGCTGTTTGGCCGGCAACGGAAAGCACCTCACAAGTGCAGCGACGGGCTCCCGCGGCGCGAGCCTGTGACCGAGCCGTTAGTTGCCTATCGTGAACTCGCCCCGCGAGTCGAAGCGATCGCAGCCATGGATCTACTTCTCGGCTACCCGCGCAATCCCGACACCTTCCGGAGCTTTAGACATGTGGCATGCCGGTCGAAGCCGCTACTGGATGCTCTTTCTGGTCAACGCTGCTTGCCAGTCCGAGAAAATTGCGCGCCGCTGTGGTGACATCCGAAATGAAATTGAGTAACGGCTTCCGTGGCAATCATAGAAGCGGCGGTGGGAAAGCGCGGCTCGCGGCGGAAGCCAGCGGCGCGGCAGAAACGGGGCTGGCTCAACGAGATCCGATGCCGGTTCGTTAAGTGGATGTTTCAACGGATGTTGAGGAGTTCATCATGAGCATTAACAAGGATCGAGTTAAAGGCGCAGCAAAGGACATCGGCGGCAAGATCCAGGAAGAAGTTGGCAAGCTGGTTGGTAGCAAGAAACAGCAGGTCAAAGGGCTGACAAATCAGATCGAAGGCAAAGTGCAGAAAGGAGTTGGCGATCTGAAAGAAGCTGTTAGCGAGCTGAAGGAAACCGTCAAAAACGGATAAGGACTTCAGCCGCGCAAGCGGGAGCGACGACGCTGCGCACGCAGCGTGGTCTGGTAGAGCGAAGGACAAAGATGAAAGCGAGAGTCGAAATGAAGACAAAAAGTGCAAAACCACGCGCACGGCGCACGATCACCGTGAAACCCGTCAGGCCAGCAGCATCATCACGCAAATTGCGGCTAGCCCGACCGCTTCCCGTGGAAACTCCGGTTCCCTTGGGCCGAGCGGGGAATGCTGTCAGGGATGGGATCACCAGCAGCCTTACAACGCTGACCAGGATCGAGGGAGAGATTGTGGTGCTCGTCAAGTCCGCAGTTTCAAGCACCCTCGGTGCCGCTGGATCGGTCGCCAATGAATTGGTGATCGTGGTACGTGACGTCGTGGGTGGCGCCCTGCAGGCGACCGAGCAGGTGGGCACCGGGTTGGTTGTGAGTACCAAGAGCATCGCGAAGGGCGTCGTGCTGGGCGTGCACGAGGTGGGCGGCGACATTGCCACAGCCGCATCCGAAACGATCAAGACGGTGGTCAAACATGCGGCCGCGGTGGGCGCGGATGTCGGCACCGTGGCAAGACGTGCCGTCGATGGCGTCCTGGAGGCTACGGTCGAGACGGGTGAAGACGTGGGTCGTGCTGCGAAGGCTGCGGTTGATGGCGCAATTAAAGCGGCGGGCGAGATCGGAACCCACACGGCGCGAACGGTAGCGGGCGTTCTGGCCGGTGTCGTCCAGGGTGTCAAAGAGGTGGGCGCCGCCCCGTCGCCTCAGCCGCCCAGCGTGCATCAGATGGCGGTCCGGAAACGGACGACGCACGCACCGCAGCGTGCTCATCGACACTGAGGACTTGGGTCTGCCTTGCCGGGCTCCGTGGTCGCTTTGACTAGGATCTCGGCAAGGCGACGACCCGGTGTGAATTCGAGCCTGAGCGGGGGCCTACGGTGCGACGCGAGTCGCGCGGGGCTTCCCGACTGAGTCTCAGACGCTGCGGACCCGCACCCGCATCATATATTCACGGCGGCGCCGTCACGGGAGGCTGCAGAGTGGATGGAGCGACGGTGGTGAGTCCGCTGTACACAGCACGGGCCACCAAACTCGTCTGCGTGTTGCGCCACACGGGCGCCCTGTCCTCGACGCGTGCGCCGAAGGTCACGTGCGGTCGCGCCTCTAGGTCGTCGACATCAAGACACAGGTGCCAACGGCGAGGCTTGGGCCGCCATCGATGGGTCGACGGGCAGCGGCGAGGGGAAGGGGTCACCAGCCGCAACGTTGGCCCTGTGGAGTTGGAGTGCCGCAAGCACTCGAACGCATCGGTACGCCGCAGATCGTGCAGAGAAGCCAAGACCTGATGGATGCTGACGAGCAGAAGCGCCCGGGCATAGCGTGCGCCGCAGCGGTGGGCCGGTTGGTCGGCGGGTCGCGCCGGAGCGAGCGTCGCCACGGCGCATAGCGCTTGCGCCTACGATCCCCGACTGGCTGCCGCGGACGGCAGAGCCCACCAAGTTCGCGGATCTTCATCCTCTTCAAAGTCCTTCCTGACCGTGAGAATCGACAAGCTCTCGGCAGCCGAATCCGTTGCGAGCCTCCACAGCGCTCCGCAAGGATTGTCCGTTGCCGAAGCCCTGAACCGGTTGAGCGAATTTGGTCCTAACCAGGTGGAAAGGGTTGCCGGCCCACCTCTTTGGCTGCGCTTTTTTAAGGAATTCTTTCACTTCTTTGCAGTGATCCTGTGGCTCGCCGCGGGGTTGGCGTTCGTGGGTGAATGGAGCGCCCCGGGCCAGGGCATGGCGAAAGTTGGGTGCGTTGTCATCGGTGTGATCATCGTCAGCGGCCTGTTCTCCTTCTGGCAGGAATATCGCGCCGAACAAACGCTGGCCGCGCTGCTCAAGCTACTCCCACAGGAAGTGAAGGCAGTACGCGACGGTAAGGCGACGTCGCTGCCTGTCACACAGCTCGTCCCGGGCGATATCGTGCTGTTCGAACAGGGCGACAACATTCCTGCCGACTGTCGGTTGATCGAGGCGTTTGGCGTCCGCGTCAACACCGCCACGGTCACCGGCGAATCCCTGCCCAAAGCGCGGGACGCGGAGCCAGCCGAAGCAGATGAATTGATCCACAGCAAAAACATCTTGCTCACCGGCACCTCGATGATCTCCGGAGAAGCAAAGGCAGTGGTTTTCGCTACGGGTATGCACACGGAATTTGGGAAGATCGCGCACCTCACCCAAACGGGTAGAGCGGGTGCCTCGCCCTTGCGCCGGGAGATTGCCCACCTGAGTCGATGGATTGCAATCCTCGCGGTCGTGATCGGGGTCGTGTTCTTCGCAATTGGCTGGGCCCTCGGCGTTCCGTTCTGGGACGATTTCATCTTCGCCATTGGCCTCATCGTCGCCATGGTGCCGGAAGGACTGCTCCCCACGCTGACCTTGGCGCTGGTGCTTGCCACCCGACGCCTGGCCAAACGCAACGTCCTCATCCGCTATCTCCCGTCCGTCGAAGCGTTAGGTTCGACCACGGTGATCTGCACCGACAAGACCGGTACGCTGACCCAGAACCGCATGACGGTCAAACGCCTCTTCCTGGGCGACGCGCTTGATTCGCTCAACCTTGCTGCACAAAGACCACGATTCGTCGAGCAGTACCGGCCGTTTTTCCTGAACGCGTACCTGTGCCACGATCTCAACGCCGGCGAGCAGTACGGTAAGCGCGTGCTCTTGGGTGATCCCATGGAGATCGCGCTCGTGGAAATGGCGCAGGACGCATTGCCAGCCGGGACCGCTTTCCCCAAGGTGGACGAGATTCCCTTCGACGCCGACCGCATGCGGCTCACCACGGTGCATGCGCTGCCGGAGGCCCCCACAGTCTTATGCAAGGGAGCGCCAGAGACCGTCCTGCCCCTCTGCCGTCGGATCCTGACGGAGGGAAACATCGGCACCTTTGGCGATGCGCTGCGCGAGCGGGTCGTTAGAGCCCAGGAAGACATGGCCGAACAAGGTTTACGGGTCATCGCCCTGGCGTATCGGCCGCTCAAACCGGAATGGCGACAGACGGAGTTGGAAGAAGATCTGATTTTTGCCGGGCTCGTCGGCCTGGAAGACCCGCCACGGCCTGAAGTGCCGGAGGCGATCCGCAAGTGCCACGAAGCCGGCATTCGGGTAATCATGGTTACCGGCGACCATCCGCACACCGCGCAGGCGATCGCCCGGGAGATCGGGCTTGTCCGGTCGGAAGATCCCAGCGTGATCACGGGCGAACAATTGCGCGACATGTCCCCCATCCAATTGCGACTGGCTCTGGACGCGCCCGAGCTAATCTTCGCGCGGGTCAGCGCCGACCAGAAAATGCGCATCGTCGAGGCACTGAAACAAAAGCGGCACGTGGTGGCCGTCACCGGCGACGGCGTGAACGATGCTCCGGCACTGAAGAGCGCGCACATCGGCATCGCAATGGGAATTGCCGGCACGGATGTGGCCAAGGAGGCGGCCGATATGGTGCTGCTGGACGACAACTTCGCCAGCATCGTGAGTGCCGTAGAGGAGGGGCGCGCGGTGTTCGAAAACATCCGCAAGTTTCTCACCTACATCCTGGCGCACAACGTGGCGGAATTGATCCCCTATCTGGCGTTCGTGCTGTTCAAGATTCCCTTGCCGTTGACGCCGATCCAGATCCTGGCGATCGACATGGGCACCGACTCGCTTACGGCCCTCGGGCTGGGGGTAGAAAAGCCCACCCCGGCGGTCATGGCGCGGCCGCCGCGGCCGCAGCACGAGCGCCTGTTGAATTGGCCCCTGGCACTGCGCGCCTACGGATTCCTGGGAATGATCGAAGCGGTCGCCGCGATGGCGGCCTTCTTCTTCGTGCTTTACGGGGCAGGCTGGCAATACGACCAGATTCTGGCGACGTCGGATTCTCTCTATCGACAGGGCACCACCGCCTGCCTGAGCGCGATCATCGTGATGCAGATCGTCAACGTATTCCTTTGCCGAAGCATGACCCGATCGACGTTTTCAGTCGGTTTGCTGGGAAATTCACTGATCGGATGGGGAGTGATTCTGGAGATCGCGCTGATTCTGCTGATCGACTATACCCCTTGGGGACATCTCATTTTCGGAACCGCGCCCATCGCCCGGCAGGTCTGGCTTTTCATGATCCCGTTCGCCGTCGGGTTATTCATTCTGGAGGAACTGCGCAAGTGGCTGGTCCGCAGGACGGCGGCCAATTCAAAATTGTCTCTTGCATCGTGACCGAGCGACCTTCCGTTCAGGAGGGTGAGGTCACGCGTTGGGCAGGTTTGCGAAGAGGCCCTTAGCTATCCTGGCTGGTTAGCCTCCAGTACCCCGCCATCGCGTCGCTGCGAACGCGTGACGCAAAAAAAGCCCCGGCAGTCGAACTGCCGGGGCCCGTTGGCCATCAACCATTCTTGTCTAAGGGACCGGAATCAGTGTCCCGCTTCATGAAGCGCTTGCGAAAGCTGCCGACCGACTGATAGGTTGCGTCATCTGCTGCGTTCCCCACCTTGCTGCTCGCCTTTCTCGACGTCCTTCCCTTGACCCTGCTTTGGTTCTTGCTCGCGCCCCTTGCCCTGGGGTCCTTTGTCCTCGCCTTGTGACTTTGGTACCTGCGCCGCATGCCCTGGCTGCGGCAGCTGCTGCGCGGCTGTCGGACCGCCCTGGTGAGATGGCGCCGGAGTGGCGGGCCGCTGAAGTTCGCGGGTTCCCGATTGCGGCGGTTGTCCGCGTGCGACCGGTGCGGCGCTCTGTTGAGTGGGCGTCGGGGCGGCAGGCCGCTGAACGTCGCGGGTTCCCGATTGCGGCGGTTGTCCGCGTGCGACCGGTGCGGCGCTCTGTTGAGTGGGCGTCGGGGCGGCAGGCCGCTGAACGTCGCGGGTTCCCGATTGCGGCGGTTGTCCGCGTGCGACCGGTGCGGCGCTCTGTTGAGTGGGCGTCGGGGCGGCAGGCCGCTGAACGTCGCGGGTTCTCGATTGCGGCGGTTGTCCGCGTGCGACCGGTGCGGCGCTCTGTTGAGTGGGCGTCGGGGCGGCAGGCCGCTGAACGTCGCGGGTTCCCGATTGCGGCGGTTGTCCGCGTGCGACCGGTGCAGCGCCCTGCTGCGTCTGATAGTGCTCCCGGACTACGGCATCCTGCGGCTGGTAACGGTAGTTCTGGTTCTGAAGTGCCCACTGCTGCGCCGCTGCCGGATACCGATTCCCTGAGTACTGCCGCTGGTATGCAGGCAACGGGGCCGGCGCGGGTACAGCGTTGCGATTCCAATTGTCCCATCCGCGGTGACTTTGCGCCCAAGCGTTGCCCCAGTGCTCACCCCAGCGCGGCGGTGCATCCGAACCCCAGCCTCGAAAGTACGTAGGAGGTTGCCGGTAATAACGTACCGGGACGCGCAGAACGAATAGCGGCACCGCCTCCGGAGCGACGAAACCCCAGGGCCCGTTGTACCAGGAACTGGCGTACCAGTGGTCTCGCTGGTAGGCCCAGTACATGCCATCGTAGAAGAAGTAGTTGGAATTGACTTGCGGAGCGTAGTAGACCGGATAGCCCGGCACGGGGACCAACTCCGGATACGATGGCAGGTTGATTCCGATGCTGACACCGGGAAGCCCGATTCCGAGGCTCACCTGAGGCGGCGGGGCCGGAGCAGGGTAGTTGCCGCCGTACGCTGCGCCCCCAAGCGGACGCAGCGAAGAGATGCTGCGATTGAACGGTGGATCGAGCCGGGGATAGTCACCCGGCTGCAATTGCATGCAGCCGCCTTGAAAGTCGGCGTCGAAGCAGACCTCCCAAGTGCCGCCGCGGACGCTGATCGATGCGGTCCGATCATTGAAGCCCGCGCCGTCGAGGTTGGACACCATATCGCCGTACGTTATGCGATTGCCTTCAAAGTTCTCGCCCTCGAACAGCGTAATCTCATTCGCCGCTGCACTTTGCGGTGCCGCCGGTGCGGGGTAGTTACCGCCGTACTCGGCGCTGCCGACCTCGCGCAAAGAGGAAATGCTGCGATTGAATGGTGGATCGAGTCGGGGATAGTCACCTGGCTGCAACTGCATGCAGCCGCCTTGAAAGTTGGCGTCGAAGCAGACTTCCCAAGTGCCGTCGCGAACGCTGATTGATGCGGTTCGATCATTGAAGCCCGTGCCGTCGAGGTTGGGCACCGTATCACGGAACGCTATGCTGCCGCCTTGAAAGTTTTCGCCATCGAACAGCACAATTTCGCCGGCGAACAAGCTTGGAGCGAACAGGGCGAGAGCAAACGTCAGCGCAAATCGACAGCACTTACGGATTGTCATTGCTTTCTCCTTAACCCGTTGCTCAACTCGGCCCCAGGCGGTCAAAGATCTGTTTGCAACTTTTGGGGAGTGGTAAACGAGATGAGATAAACCTCGGACGTGCCCAATTTACTTCAACTTGCAAGCATCCGCGCCCGCCCGCAGAAGATCCATACTAAACACTTGGTGGTAGCCTGAAATCCTTCGGACAGCGTTCCGGCCCTCAACGACAGCGGCTGAGCGAAGCACATCGATCATCCGTCCAGGCATTCTCCCAGTCGACGCAGGTTGCCGTATGTCCTGGTGCCCTGCAGCCTGGTGGGCACCAACGAGAATTCTGCCCCGCTTCCCCGGGACGCTCTGTGCGCTAACGCACATGTGGGTTTAATCCAAGGCAATAGGGTTGCCGAACGATGTCGTTGCAGTCGGTCCGCAGGTTTCCCGAGAGCTGGTCCGTCATTCGGAGAGGCGCGGACGGTATTGCATTCCCGCTGGGATCGCCATTCGTCATTTCCTCGAGCGACAACGAGCTGCTCTGCCCTTTGCGATAGAATCTCAGCAAGATGCTCGGCCGTCCAGGACGCTGCATGTCACGCTTGGCGGCTGTGGCATCAGACGGGAGGAACCAGGGAATGATGAACTTCGGATACAACAGCCTCTGGGGCGTGCTGATACTCGCCGGCGACATCTGGGCGATTATCAATATCTTCCAAAGCGCTGCTTCCAATGAGAAGAAGTTAATTTGGACAATCGCGGTGGTGCTTCTGCCGGTGCTGGGCTTGATCCTGTGGTATTTCCTCGGACCACGGGACGGTAGGGCGTAGAGCTGGCGATTTGCGCTTGGTAACAACGCAGGAGAACAAGAGGGCCACCTGCAAGGAGCCCCCGATATCGCCATTGCTATAGATGCGCCGCTTCACGACGATGGTTCCAGTCTTGGGACACTACGGCAACGAATATCCTAACGTCGATGCGACGCCATGAAATTGTCGATCACCGGAGCGCGCTCCGAACTGGGTGGCATCCTCGCGCGGCGGCATGCAGCGAGCGTAACCGAAAGGCGTCTACATCGACCTTGCCGAAGAGCAGGCGAACAGTCTGTTGCACGACAGCCATGCCTGGAACGACTTCGCCCGGACGGCGCAAGCCGGGACGCGCCGCGCGATGCGTTCAGCTCGAACCGGCGGCGCCGCGATGCTCGTTCACGCGAGCTTCGCCTTCGTGAATGCAGTCGAGCACGGGGCCAGCCTCAAAGGAGCCGTTGCGCTCGTCGGTCGAGGCGATCCTCGAATGCGAAGCGCTGGCGCTGACAGGTCTGGTGCCCGCGTGTGTCGTGCGCCTCGGCTATCTGTACGGCCCGGAGAGCCGTGATCTGCGAGCGTATCGCACCGCTTTTTGTCTTGGGCGACCGTACTGGTCGGGTCCGGCGAAGGCGCTGCAGTACCATCTTCATCAGTTCGATGCTGTTTCGGACCTGCTCGCCGCAGCGAGACCACGAAACGCAGGCAAGATCTTCTACGCCACCGACCGTCGCGCGGTTTCGTTCATGCAGCTGATGGATGCGTTCGCGCATCGGGTTGGCCGGCGAACCCCGCTGCATCTGCCGTTGCTCTCGAAGCCCCTTGGCCAAGGTGATCATTCGCGAGAAACACATGCAGCAAACGGCGCTGGACATGCCACCTCGGGCGCCGTCACCGCGCGTGCCGGGATGGAAACCGAGGTTTCCGGATTACCGAAAGGGCCTCGATCAGGTCATCAAAGTCTGGGGCAATTGAGTCGGCGCACGGGTGTAGATCGTTCAGTCAAACCGCGGGTCGTCACGTGCCCTACCGGTATGCGACGAGCAGAAGCTGGTTGGTGAAGGGCCCGCGGTATCGTCTGGGATGCGTGGTGCAGGCCGTCGTGCAGCCAGCGCTAATTCGTCTTCACCCCTTCTTCAGGTCCGTTTTGCGGCAGGCTTCCGGGCGGCCCTCTTCGCGCTCTTCTTCACGGTCGTTTTCGCGGCCGGCTTACTAATCGTCTTCTTCGCGGCCGTCTTCACCGTCTTTTTTCCCGCGGGCTGCGGGTTCGAAACCTGCTTCATGGCTCGTTTCGCCGCCCGTCCCACCGCAGCGACCGCGCCTCGCACCGAACTCTTGACGGACCTGACTGCATCGTTCGCCGCCTTCCTGACCTTCTTCTCGAGGGGCCCCCGTGCGGCTTCTTTCTCGGCTTTCGATTTGTGGCGCATGTCAGCGGTGTGAGCACGCTTGTAGGTCTGGATGTCCTTGAACTTGCCGCTCGCATCACGGACGGCATAAAGCTTGGTTCCGGATCGGCTTCTCATCGTCGTACGTCGCGTGGCCATGGTTCCTCCTGTCTGTCATTCGCCGCGTCAGCGCAAGATCGCGCCGGACGACTGCAATTATTCATGACGCGATGCGTACTGTCAGCAGAATTGTTCAATTTCCTTCTTCCGCACATAACAACCCCGAAGTCAGGGGCCTTTTGCCGCAGGGACCAAGCCAGGTGAGGTCGCTAACATTGACATCGGTCAATTCAGGCCACCGCTAGCTGTCTAACATTGATTTTGTGTGCAGGGGCCTGGTTGCTTGTGGGCCGAGGAAAATTCAATGCCCACGCCGCGGTGGCTGAAAAACCTGCTCGACCTCGTGCCACCGGTCAGGGAGTCGCGGCGATTCCGTTATTTCGATTTCTGGCGGCATCACCCATTCCAACCGGACGACACGCATTTCCACCTGACAAACGCCGGGTGGCTCGCCGAGGCTGCGATGCTTGCTTACTCGCCGCCGGAGGAAGCACTCGAGATATTCGAGCGTTTCGGCCCAGGCAGGACCGCCATCGAATTCGTCAGAAACGCGGAGCGGGACACGAGTTGCTATCTGCTGATCAACGACGCGTTTGTCACCGGTGTCTTCCGGGGTTCGGAGATCCTAAGGCCGGATCGCTGGCGATCGCTCGACGATGCACGGGCCAACCTCCGTTCCGTCGTGCTGGATTGGTGGGGCAACGCCGAAACACCGCTGCTACCGGTGCGACGGCGCTCGCCCCGACGGGCGCACGCCGGCTTTCTGCACGACCTTGACAGCATCTGGCCGGCCATCGGCTCGCGACTCGAGCGACTGCGACGAAAGCGGCCCGGGCGGCGGGTATGGTTCGCTGGGCACAGCCTTGGCGGCGCGCTGGCGACCCTCGCGGCCGAACGCTACCCGCACACGACCGGCATCTACACCTTCGGTGCGCCGCGGGTGGGCAACGAATCCATGTCGGGCACGAAATCCTGATCACCGCGTCAGGAAAGCTGGTCGAGGGGCCGTCCGTTATTTTCGAGCTGTCCGACCGGCACCTAGAACGAAATCGGCTTAAATGCATGGGTGCCGCCGCCGTGGCTCGGCGGGTTCCGACCTCCACGACAGAAACGTCTGACTACTGGCTCGATGCCGACACCCGCAGCGTCTGCCGTCCCTTCAGGTCACCGGCGCCGAGCGGACGGCGCCCCAGTACCTGCTGTCGCTGGGTGCGGAAAGTCAGTCAACGATGTCGTCGCGCTCCTGCGTGTCGGCCATGAACTCAGCAATCGACATCTCGCACTCGGCCTCGTCGTAGACGTGTGAAGAACGCCGAAGTCCCTGCATCTTCCAGTTGCCCCCCTGGATGCGTGCCGGATCGTGCGCCAGAGTATGGACATTGCGACCTGCCGACCGCAACGCCATATCCTGATTGATTTCCCTCAGCAATGTGTGTTTCATGATAGTCACTCGTCCCAAATCGTATCCGTAAGATGTCGCAAATCGACAATCGCATAGTGGGCACCAACCGGCATTGTTTGTCTGTGCGGGAACGTACATAAATGGCTCGGCGGTCGCAGGATCGCCGTCGTCTGTTCGCGTGCACATCATCGAGATGCCGATTAGCGCAAGGCAGTAGCGTGGGACACTGGCGGGACACTGACAGGCAGAAACGGGGAATTAATGGGAGAAACCCAGAACAGGTAAGTTGCTGATTGAATTGCTCTAGTTTGTTCTACAGGATTCTCGAATTCTCGGTTGCCCGGATTGTGATTCCGGTTGTCGTGGGTTCGAATCCCATCAGCCACCCGACCTGCTTTGATTCCAGCATCCATTTCCCGCCAGCAAAGAAAGGAGACGCCGAAATCGTGGAGTGGACTGCAGCATTGCGCGATGCGATTGAGGCCGCCAAGAGGATGCGACCGAAGATTGCAAGCGCGACGCGCCTGTTCTCCGGGCGCAAAGGGCAGCCATTCACGCACGAGGGCTTCCAGGCAGCCTGGCAGAGGGCAATGGCAGGGTGGCTCTCGGAGATGCGCGCAGTCTAGACGACGCGCGAGCCGGCGGTCTCGATCCGCAGGCGCTCGCGGGACATCGGAATCCCAATACGACGCGGCGGTACCTGCGTTCGAAAGTTCTGAGACACCGACGGCTGTCGGCCAGTTCCGGATGCTCTCGTTCACATTTCAATTGCCAGGAAGATACTATGAAGCGAAGTAACCGGCCGGTGGCCGGAAGGCGTTCCGCAGAAACTTTCGTAATGGTGGCGAATGCGCTAGGTTGGCGGAATGCCGCGTCGGCGATGACCGGTGGCCCACTGGTGCACTGTTGCCCGTTATGAAGCGTGGTCCTGGGTTACGTCGGCGACATTGGTGAGTCGGAATGGGGCTTCCGACATCCCGCTGGGAAGAGTGAGCAATAGCGACGTACCCGAACCGGCGCGGCATTCCACATGTTAATGACGGAGGATGCCGTGGCCGCACGCAAGGTGTTTGAGTTGATGTACCCGAACGCTGCCGGGATCGATATTGGATCGGCCAGTCACTACGTGGCGGTGCCGGCGGATCGTGATGAGCAGCCGGTGCGGGAATTCAAGAGCTTCACCGAAGACCTGCTGGCGATGGCCGATTGGCTCTCCGGCTGCGCCATCGATACGGTGGTCATGGAATCGACTGGCGTGTATTGGATCCCAGTGTTCGAGTTGCTGGAATCACGTGGGTTTGCGGTGTATCTGGTCAATGCCCGGCACGTCAAGAACGTTTCGGGCCGCAAGTCCGACGTCTTGGATTGCCAGTGGCTGCAGCAGCTGATGAGCTTCGGTCTGCTCTCCGGTGCGTTTCGTCCGACGGAGCAGATCTGTGTGCTTCGCGCGCTCTCCCGGCAGCGCGACATGCTGCTCGATGCACAGGGGCGACACGTTCAGCACATGCATAAGGCGCTCACGCAGATGAACGTGCAGTTGGCCAACGTCATCGCCGACATTGTGGGCAAAACGGGACAGGCGATCATCCGCGCCATCGTGGCCGGCCAGCGCGACCCGGTAAAGCTGGCGCAGTTTCGCGATCGGCGCATCCACGCGAGCGAAGAGCAGATTGCCAAGTCGCTGCGCGGCAACTGGCGTGAGGAGCATCTGTTCTCGCTCGCGCAGGCGCTAAAACTCTTCGACGCCTATCAGCAGCTCATTGGCGAGTGCGACGAGCGCTTGGAACAACTGCTCTGGCAGCTCGCGAGTCATGCGGGCGCACCCGAGCCCAACAGGAACAAGGGACGGCAGAAGAATGCGCCCAAGTTCGATATGCGCACGGCGCTGTTTCGCGTCTGCGGGGTGGACTTGACACGCATCGACGCGATCGATGTGTCGACGGCGTTCAAAGTCATCGCCGAGGTCGGCCCGGATTTGTCGAAGTTCAAGACCGTCAAGCACTTCTGTTCGTGGCTCGCCTTGTGTCCGGGCACCAAGATTTCCGGCGGCAAGCGCTTGTCGGGAGCGAGCAAGCCATGCGCCAACCGGCTCGCGCAGGCCTTGAAGCTGGCCGCGACCGGGCTGCTCAGGAGTCACTCGGCCCTGGGCGCTTATTTCCGCCGGATGGCCGCGCGCATGGATAAGCCAAAAGCCATCAAAGCCGCCGCGCACAAGCTCGCTCGCCTGATCTACACCATGCTAACCAAAGGCACCGAATACGTCGATCAGGGGCAGGATTACTACGAACAGCAGTACCGGCAGCGGGTCGTGGCCAATTTGCAGCGTCGAGCGACCGCGTTGGGGTACAAACTCATGCCTCCAGCCCAGCCAGCGTGACTACGATCCCGATGGCTCGGTGGCGTCCATCTTTCCCCAACATAGGCGTCGGCACCATGCCCTGATTGCACGCACGTCTATGTTTCTGGGAAGGGCTGCTCGTGATTTGCCCCCTTGAGTTAAAACGAGAGTTCGACCAACTCGATTTAACGGAAGGAGGACGAAATGAATGCGTCTGGAACAGCCCTTCAAGGAAAGCATACGGTAGAAGCGAGCGAGCTGTACATGGCCTTCGAACTGGGCGAGAAGAATTGGAAACTGTCGCTGGGCGACGGCGCGCGTAGCCCGAGTCGCTATACGGTGGCAGCAGGTGACACCGTGGCGCTGCTCGAGTGCATCGCCAAGGCCAAGGCGCGTTGCGGGCTTGCGCCGGAGGCGAGCGTAGGCAGCTGCTATGAGGCGGGGCGCGACGGCTTCTGGCTGCACCGCTGGCTCATCGAGCACGGTATCGACAACATCGTGGTGGACTCTGCGAGCATTGAAGTCAATCGCCGCGCGCGGCGGGTCAAGACCGACCGGCTGGACGGCGACAAGCTGCTGGCGATGTTGATTCGCTACGGCGCGGGCGAGCGCCGAGTGTGGTCGGTGGTGCGGGTACCCACGCCGGAGCAGGAAGACACGCGGCGAGCGCACCGGGAACTGGGGCGACTGGGGCAAGAGCGCATTGCTCACATCAATCGGATTCGTGCGCTGCTGGTGTTAAACAATCTGCGGGTGAAATACGTTGGCGGGCGCCTGTGGCAGCGCTGGTGGACGGGCCATGCGAATGAACTTGCGCCGCGGGTGCGTGCCGAGATCGAGCGCGAGAGCGAGCGGTTGTTGCTGGTCAAGAAGCAAATGGACATGATCGAGGCCGCGCAACGCCAGGCGGTGGCCGGCGGCACCGAACCGCAAGTCGCTGGGTTGGCGCAGCTACGCGGGATCGGGATAAGCAGCGGCTGGGTGTTGGTGAAGGAGCTGTTTGGTTGGCGCGGCTTTCGCAACCGGCGCGAAGTGGCGGGCTGTCTCGGGCTGACGCCCTCGCCCTACGCCAGCGGGGAGAGCGAAACCGAGCAGGGCATTTCCAAGGCCGGCAATCGACGGGTGCGTACTTTGATGGTCGAGCTCGCGTGGAGCTGGCTGCGCTACCAGCCGCAGAGTGAATTGAGCCAGTGGTTTAACCGACGCTTCGCCGGTGGTGGCAAGCGCCTGCGACGCATCGGCATTGTGGCGCTGGCTCGGCGCCTGGCCATTGCGCTGTGGCGCTACCTGGAGCACGGGCTGATCCCGCAGGGGGCGCAGCTCAAAGCCATCGGCGGGTAGGCAGAGCACGTTGTTGCCCATAGCGGAGAACGATGCATCGTGAGCATTGAAGGTCAACGCGCCCGAAACGGCTGCGGGTTGCTTGCAAGCGACCGTCCGCAAAGATGGGGCGCGTTGGTAACCGGGGCTTGGACCCAGCGCTTTGCGCGTATGCGGTATGTGGTGACCGGCCTGGCGCCGGCACGGATAGAAGTTAGACCGAGCAACGGGCTCGGGCGCTCTATACACCCCGACCTTGAATCTCAAGATGCATAAACTCGGGTCGACAACAAGCTGCAACCGAATCATGGATAACGACACCGCAGCAAGAGGAGACAATCCATTGAACCACTGAACATCTGAATTCAAGGGGGCTTGACAAACGCCCTCATAGAAGCGGCCGTTAACGAGGCGGCCGGAGCGTGGCAATCCGATGAGTCTCGAGCAGCGCTGCAGTTCGCGTTCCATATTGGAAGCTATGCTGACTAGCCTCTCCTCGTGGATGCGGTCGATGGAAGAAATCGTTGTGAGTGACAGCTGGCGATAGCCTGTGATCGCCGGAAGCGCGTGAGACCGCGATTCTCGGAACCGGGGACGTAGCGACCGAGTCGAACAAGAGGTGCCTAGTTCAATTGGAGGTTGTCATGGAAGGACGCATCAACGTCGCCAAGCTCAATCCCGGTGGCTACAGACTCATGTACGGCTTCGCGGAATATCTCGCCAAGTCGAGTCTGGACAAAAAGCTCATAGATTTGATCCATCTGCGCGTATCTCAGATCAACGGCTGCGCATATTGCCTCGACATGCATTGGAAGGACCTGAAGGCAGAGGGGGAGAGCGATCAGCGCCTGTATTCCCTGGATGCCTGGCGTGAAACGACCTTCTATTCGGAACGGGAGCGGGCGGCGCTGATGTGGGCCGAGGCCACGACCAACATCCGAGACGGCCACGTTTCGGACAAGGTTTTCGATCAAGTGCGGGCGCAGTTCAGCGAGCAGGAACTCGCGGATCTCACTCTCGCCGTTGTGGCGATCAACGGCTGGAACCGACTGAACATTGCTTTCAGGACTCCAGCGGGCACGTATCGACCAGGCCAGTTCGAGAAGCTCAAGAAGACCGCGTAACGGGAATCACCTGACTGGCCGGTCGCGCCGGCACGGGCGCAACGCCTCCGCTTGCGGCCTGGGTCGAGCGCCGTGGACCCGAACTCCCGCGAGGCCCTGCTTCAGCGGCTGGACGCGGAGACGTTGACATGGCGCGGCCCGGCCCTGATGCTGTCTGCCCGCTCGGCTTGTGCTGTCGGAGCACAAGCCTTCGTCGCGGCCATCTTCGCCCTGCGATCGTCGCCGACTCCATGGCAAGACGCCGAGGCATGGCTGCCCGTATACGGGACGTTGATCGACGCGGGATGTTTGACGCTGCTGTGGCGCCTGACGCGCCGCGAGGGCATACGGCTGTTCGATCTTGTCGGCTTCGATCGGCCGCGTCTCGTCCGCGACGTGCTGCTCGGCTTCGCGCTCATCCCGCCGAGCCTTGTGTTCATTCTTGGTGGCATCTATGCGGCGGGTTGGCTTTTGTACGGAACGCTCACGCCGCCGTATCTCTTCGGGCCCCTGCCATTACCGGCTGCGCTCTATGGCGTGCTGGTATGGCCGTTCATTTGGGGTCTGACCGAGCAGATGACCTATAACGGCTATCTGGCACCGCGCTTCCAGGTTCTTTGCCGGCGTACGAGCCTGGCGATCGCATTTGTGGCGTTCGCCTGGTCGTTGCAGCACGTTTTCATGCCGTTGACCTTTGATGCGAAGTTCATGGCCTTTCGCCTATTGTCGTCGGTGCCGAACACGGTCTTCCAAACGTTTTTGTATCTGCAACTTCGCCGATTGATTCCGTTCGCTATCGCGCACGCTTTGATGGATGGTGCGAGCGTGCTGATCAGCGTGCTTCTTCCGCTGTTGATGACGTCTGGTTGAGCATCGTCCGAGGTTAAGCAGCGCGTTGCGATCCTCGCTTGAAATGAGCAACGGCCGCCTCGGGTCCGATTCGAGGCGGTCGATCGAGTGCGCGCTATCTGCCGCCCGCGTCCTCGAAACTACCGGCGCTTCACAGCAAACACCTCGATTGGAATGATTCGCGCTTCCGCGAGCGCGCGCGCCGTGTTCGCCATGACCTGAGACGCCGCTTCGCCGTGAATCAGTTGGACTGCGCGATGCGGTGGTTTCTCGCCGTGCTCGACCATCGCACGGGAGCGGATACCGAAGGCCAGTGCCTGTTCAAGGGTGGTGCGCAGCTCGACACCGTCAAATCCCGCTTCGAGCAGGCCGCTCCGCGTTTCCTCTGGCGCTGACAGGAAGCTCGTATGCGCGCTGTGGGCCCAGGGGGTCGGGTACTCCGGATCTCCGCCGGCGCCTTTTGCAATCTCCGATAGCATTAGCCAGCCCCGCGGCTTCAGCGCTCGATGAATCTCCCGGTAGAACGCCCTCTTGTCGGCAATGTTCATTGAGACGTTCATCGAGTAAGCACCGTCGAAGCTGCCACTGGCAAACGGCATCGCCAGGGCGTTGCCGAGCACAAACTTGACGCGACTCTCGAGACCGAGTGCTCGCGTCAGATCGCGGGCAACGTCGCAGAATTCAGCGGTCAGGTCAACCCCGGTGACTTCGCAGCCGAAGCGGTGTGCGAAGTAACGCGCCGGCCCGCCGATCCCGCTGCCAATGTCCAGAATCCGGTCGGTGGCGTCGATCTGGAGCTGATCGGCGATTTCCACTGTCGCTTCGACCCCGCGGCCATGGAATTGGTCGTAGGGGGCCAAGGCCTCTATGCTTGGATGATTGGGGTCGATACCATCCTCCGTCAGCGCTGCGTTCACACGGTCGCGGAGATTGCCCCGGCTGTAATGCCTGGTAATGTCGAAATCGGTGTTCATTGGCTACCTACTCCCTTGCCTGCTGGACGGTGGGAAGGAAGATCTTCATGGAGCATATGACAACTATCCGCCGTTTCGAGGAAAGTGACTGGCCGTCGGTCTGGCCCTTTCTTCGCGCCACCTTTCTGGCGGGAGACACCTACGTCTTTCCGCCCGAGAGCACGGAGGCCGAGATCTATCACGCGTGGGTCGTTCTGCCCGCCGCAACATTTGTCGCCTGTGCCGCTGACGGCGCACCCGTTGGCACGTACTTCATCAAGGCCAATCAGCCAGGTCTCGGGTCACACGTGTGCAATTGCGGCTACGTCGTCGCTGCAAAGGCCCGAGGGCGCGGCATTGCCGCGGCCATGTGCGAGCATTCCCAGGAGCAGGCCCGCTCCATGGGATTTCGAGCGATGCAGTTCAATCTTGTCGTTGCCACTAACGACAGAGCGCTTCGCCTCTGGCAAAGGTTGGGGTTCGGTATCGTTGGGAGGCTGCCCGGAGCATTTCATCATCAACGACTGGGTTTCATCGATGCGTATGTCATGTTCAAGCAACTGGCAGCGGCCTGACGCAATCGTCAACGCGAACGCCACGCGGATAGCGCTCCACTCGCGCCGCGGGTCTCCCGTTACCTTGGTTTCGGGGCACCGTCCCGTGGCGAATATTCGGGTTTAGAATGCCTGTCGGCCGCTTACGGTCCGCTATCGTCCCAACGATGTCGGCGCCCACCCATGCTGGATCAGCGAGGGGATGCTTGCCCCGAAACCCTCAGGAGGAAATCCCCATGAACGCAGCCCGCCGCATCCTCGGATTCGCAGGCGCAATCACTATTGCAACGATCCTGGCCGCCGGGCCGACGCAGGCACAGGACGTCGTCAAGATCGGCTTTGCATCGCCGCTGACCGGCGGGCAGGCAAGCTACGGCAAGGATAATCAAAACGGCGCCCAGATGGCGATCGACGAGCTGAACGCACAGGGACTGAAGATCGGCGGCAAGACCGTCAAGTTCGAATTGCTGGCCGAGGATGATCAGGCCGATCCGAAGATGGGGCCGGTCGTGGCGCAGAAACTCGTCGACGCGAAGGTTGCGGGCGTGGTCGGGCACTTCAATTCCGGCGTTACCATCCCCGCATCCAAGGTCTACAGTGATGCCGGCATTCCAGAGCTCTCCGTGTCGACCAACGTCAAGTACACGATGCAGGGGTACAAGACGGCGTTTCGATTGATGGCCGACGACGGCAAGCAGGGGAAGGCGCTTGGGGAGTACGCCGTGAAGACCCTGAAGTTCAAGCGTCTCGCGGTGATCGACGATTCGACTGCGTACGGACAGGGTCTTGCGGACGAGTTCGAACGGGCAGTCAGGGCCTCGGGAGGACAGGTCGTCAAGCATGAGCACACGAACGACAAGGCGGTGGAATTCGCCCCGCAGCTGACTTCGATCAAGGCCCAGAATCCGCAGGCCATATTTTTTGGAGGATACGACCAACAGGCTGGCCCGATGGCACGCCAGATGAAGACGCTGGGGATGGAAACGAAGCTCATGGGCGGTGAAACGATGAACTCCGCGAAGTTCATCGAGCTGGCCGGCCCGGCGGCCGAAGGCGCCATTGCCTCGACCCCCGGCGCCGCTCTGGATACCCGGCCGGGCGGGAAGGCGTTCGCAGACAAATACAAAGCGCGATACAACCAGGATATCGGGCTGTACGCTCCCTATTTTTACGACGGCGTGATGCTGATCGCGGCGGCGATGAAGGCGGCCAATTCGACCGATCCGGCGAAGTACATGCCTGCCCTTGCGAAGATCAGATATGACGGTATCACCGCCACGATCGCGTTCGATGACAAGGGCGACCTCACGCAAGGTCTGCTCACGATCTTCGAGGTGAAGAACGGCAAGTGGGTATTGATCTCGAAGTAGGCGCGCCGGGACCGAAATCGCAGGTCGACCAAGAATGAGCGGTCGGAACCCGTCGTGCGGGAAAACGGTAGCTCTGACATCGAGCGCGAATGGACCGCGAAATTCGGGCGAAACGGGCTGAAGCATTCAAGGCGCTTCACGAACGACCCGGGCTGTTCGCGATTCCCAATCCCTGGGACGCGGGTTCGGCGCGGATGCTCGCCATGCTGGGGTTCGAGGCGCTCGCAACGACCAGTGCGGGATTCGCATTCTCCGTCGGCAAGCCCGACGCCGAGGGAGCGATCGGTCGCGACGAAACGCTGCGCAACGCTCGAACGATTGTCGAGGCGACGTCGCTGCCCGTCTCGGCGGATCTGGAGAATGGTTTCGGCGATGACCCCGACACCTGTGCTCAGACCATCCTGCTCGCGGCGGAGACCGGACTCGTCGGCGGATCGATCGAAGACGCGACCGGACGTGCCGGCGACCCCATCTATGCATTCGACTTGTCGGTCGAGCGCGTGAGAGCTGCCGTGGGCGCCGTCCGGTCTCTGCCCTTCCCGTTCGTCCTTACCGCACGAGCGGAGAATCTGATCAACGGGCGCCCGGATCTTGGCGACACGATTCGGCGGCTCACCGCGTTTGCCGAGGCCGGCGCCGACGTCCTGTATGCACCTGGCCTCAGGACGCCAGAGGAAATTGGTGCCGTGGTTCGCGCGGTCGCGCCCAAACCCGTGAATGTCGTCATGGGCCTTTCTGGACCGACGCTTTCCCTCGATGTGCTCGCAAACCTGGGCGTGAAACGCGTGAGCCTGGGCTCGTCCCTTGCGCGGGCCGCCTACGGCGCATTCCTTCGGGCCGCACGGGAGGTCAGGGAGCGAGGGACGTTTGACTTCGCGCGCGACGCGGTACCTTACGCCGAAATCAACACGATGTTCAGGTCTTAGTGATTCGCGTAGGCGCCCGCCTTCTTCATTCGGGCACTGCGCCGCTGCAGCGAGCCGACCGCGATCATCAGCGTAAGCGAGATCGCAATCAACATCGTCGCCGCCGCGGCGATCGTCAGGCTGATATTGTCGTTGATGCCGGCGAACATCTGTCGCGGCAACGTGCGCTGGCCGGGTCCCGCCATCAGGAGCACGACCACGACTTCGTCGAACGACGCCGCGAAAGCGAAGACCGCCCCGGAAGCTACGCCCGGCAGGATCAGGGGCAATGTAACGCGGCGGAACGTTGTGATTCGCGAAGCCCCCAGGCTTTCCGCGGCGCGGATCAGCGTGCGGTCGAAACCCGAAAGGGTCGCGAGGACAGTGATGACGACGAAGGGCACGCCCAGCGTCGTGTGCGCCAGAATCAGTCCGAGGTAGCCGTCGGTGAGCCCGAGCGGCGCGAAGGCGAAATAGACGCCGACTGCAATGATGATCACCGGCACGACCATGGGCGAAATGAGTATCGCCAATACGAGTGCCTGCGCCGGAAAGCGCGCGCGCCAGATGCCGAGCGCCGCAACCGTGCCTAGCACCGTCGCCAGGATGGTCGCCGAAGTGCCGACGATCAGGCTGTTCTTGAGCGACGCCAGCCAGAACGACGAGGCAAAGAAGTCCTGGTACCAACGCAGGCTGAATCCGGGCAGCGGATAGTAAAAGAACGAGCCGGAAGAAAACGACAGCGGCACGATGATCAGGATCGGCGCGACGAGGAATACCAGCACGGCCCCGGTCAGCGCCTTGAGGCCGATACCGGCGAGGCGTTCTCCCATCGTTTCGGTGCCCGTTCTCATCGGATCAGCCCAGCCGCATCCGCTCGACGCCGATGAGGCGGTTGTACACCGCATACAGCGCCAGTGTGGTAGCGAGCAGCATGATCGAAAGGGCGGCAGCCATCCCCCAGTTCACGGTCCTGCTCGCATAAAAGGCGATGAAGTAGCTGATCATCTGGTCGTCGGCGCCGCCCACCAGCGCCGGTGTGATGTAGTAGCCCAGCGCCTGGATGAACACCATCAGGCAGCCCGCGCCGATTCCCGGCAGCGTCTGCGGCAGGTAGACGCGCCAGAACGCGGTCAATGGGCGGGCACCCAGCGATGACGCCGCGCGCACGTACGACGAAGGAATGCCGCGCATCACGCTGTACAGCGGCAATACCATGAAGGGCAGCAGCACGTGCACCATCGCCACGTACACCGCGAAGCGGTTGAAGATCATCTTCAGCGGCTCGTCCACGATGCCGAGCGTCAGGAACAGGCTGTTGAGGACGCCTTCCTTCTGCAGCAGCACGACCCAGGCAACGGTGCGCACCAGGAGCGAGGTCCAGAACGGAAGCAGCACCAGGAACAGCAGCACGCTGGCGCGCCCCGGTGGCTGCGCGGCAATCACGTAGGCGACCGGATATCCCAGGATGAGACAGATCAGCGTCACCATCGCCGAGATCCAGAGCGTGCGTCCCAGCACGTCGCGAAACACCCGCTGCTCCGGCGGTGCGCCGGTGATGGAACCGTTGGCATCGCGACGCAAGTCGAGCGCGCCAAGTAGATAGAAATCGGTCACCGGTCCCCCGGCGCGACGCAGCGCCGCCCATGTCTCCCGATCGCCCCACTTGGAATCGATGGCGATGAGCGCCTCGCGGCTCGATCCAGAGAGCTCGGTGGGCAGCTGACGGCCCGTGGTAAAGAGCAGCGTACGGAAGCCGGGAACGTCATAGTTGAGCCGCGTCGCCGCGCTCGCGAGCGTCCCTGCTTCCCGGGCCGCGCGAATGTCGGTGATCAACGCCGCGTAGACATTCTGCGGCGGCAGGTCGTGCCCGTCCCAACTCTTCAGCGCGGCGGTGACCGTGGGGAGGATGCGGGCGATGTCGGTGTCGATCACGCCGTGCGAGAGCATCGCGCCGATCGGAATGACAAAGCACGCCGCGAGGAAAGTGAAAAGCGGCAGCACCAGTGCCGCCGCTCGCAGCTGCTCGCGACGGCGGCTCTTCCGGAGCGCGCGGCGCAGTTTGGCGGCGTCAGTGTCGACGCTTGCCAGCGCCGCGTGGAGCGACGCCGCCGCACCGCGTAGCATCGCTCCCCCTCGCCTGGTCGGTCAAACGGCTACTTGGCGACCCAGGCGTTGAATCGTTGCGAGAGCTTGTCGAGATTCTCCAGCCAGAACTTGTCGTTGATGTAGAGCGCCGTCGCGATGTTCTGCGGCGCGGTCGCGAGGTTCGGCAGCACGTTCTTGTCGATCAGCGCCGTCGAGGCCTTCGTCGTCGGGCCATACGGAATCTTCGGCGGCAGGTTCTTCTGGTTCTGCGGATCGTTGACGAACACGAGGAACGTTTCGGCCTGCGCCTTGTTCGGCGAACCCTTCATGATGACCCACGAGTCGATCGTGTAGAGATTGTTGGTCCATACGATCTTGAAATTCTTCTTGTCCTTGTCGTTCGCCGCGGCGATCCGCCCGTTGTAGGCGTCGGTCATCGCGACTTCGCCGGAGGCCAGCAATTGCGGCGGTTGCGAGCCTTTTTCCCACCACACCAGATTCGCCTTCAGCTGATCGAGCTTCTTGAACGCGCGCTCGACGCCCTCGCTCGTTCCCAGAGTCTTGTAGACGTCGTTCGGCGCGACGCCGTCGGCCATCAGGGCGATTTCGAGCGTCGTCTTCGGCCCTTTGCGCAACGCGCGCTTGCCCGGCCATTTCTGCACATTCCAGAAATCGGCCCACGATTTCGGCGCGTCGCCCTTGATCTTGTCACCGTCGTAGGCGAGGATGAAGCTGTACACGATTGCGCCCACGCCACAATCGTTGACCGCATCGGGCAGATACTTGTCCTTGCCGCCGAGCTTGGCCCAGTCGATCTTTTCGTAGAGCCCTTCCTCGCAACCGATCAGGAGCTCCTCGGATTCGACCTGAACCACGTCCCAGTTGTTATTGCCGCCCTGGACCTTGGCCCGCAGCGTACCGACGCCACCGTCCCAGTTCTCCTCGACCATCTTGATCTTGGTCGTGGCCATGAAAGGCTGGAAATAGACTTCGCGTTGCGCGTCCTGATACGCACCGCCCCACGAAACGACCGTCAGGTCGCGTGCGGGCGCCGCCGCAGACAGCGTGAGTATCATCGCGGCCAGTGCCACCATCCAGATTCTCTTGCCTTGCATGTTGGTCTCCTCCTCAGGTCAGACGTGCATCGGCGCCAGACGCACTAATGCTCCTGCGCAAACGCGCGGCAATGCTCGGGCGCCCAGAACACCTCGACTGCCGCACCGATGCGCGGCAACGTGTGCGCCTCGGAAATCGGGCGCTTCACCATGAACTCCTTGCTTTCGGCCAACGCCACGCGCGCACGGACGTGGTCACCGAGATAGATGACTTCCCGCAGCGAACCCGCCAGACGGCAGCCGGAATGCGCGTCGATTGTATGCCCGGCGTCGCGGATTTGCACCCGCTCCGGCCGCAGCGATACGGTGACCGCGCCGCCGCTGGGAACCGGTTCGACCAGCGTACCGTCGATCCGCGTATCGCCGATGGCGATGCGGATCGTGCAGCGGCCGTCCTGGACCGCTTCCAGCCTGCCGTCGAGGCGGTTGTTCTCGCCGATGAAGCGCGCGACGAAGGCGTTTTTCGGGTATTCGTACATCTGCTCCGGATTGTCGAGCTGCTCGATCCTGCCGCGATGGAATACCGCTATCCGATCGGACATCGTGAGCGCCTCGGCCTGGTCGTGGGTGACGTAGACCATCGTCACGCCGAGTCGCTGATGCAGCCGCCGGATCTCGAGCTGCATCTGCTCGCGCAGCTGCTTGTCCAACGCCCCGAGCGGTTCGTCCATCAGAATCAGCTTCGGCTCGAATACCAGCGCGCGGGCCACCGCCACGCGCTGCTGTTGACCGCCGGAGAGTTGGGCGGGTCGCCGCGAGCCGAAGCCGCCGAGCTGCACCATGTCCAGTGCGCGTTCGACGCGCTTGGCAAGGTCGGCCGCGGGTACGCCGCGCACCGAGAGCGGAAAGCCGATGTTTTCGGCAATGCTCATGTGCGGGAACAGCGCGTAGTTCTGGAACACCATGCCGATGTTGCGTTGATAGGGCGGCACACGTGAAAGCGGCTTGCCCTCGAGCAGGATTTCTCCGGCAGTCGGCGTTTCAAAGCCCGCGAGCAGCATCAACGTTGTCGTCTTTCCCGATCCGGAAGGTCCGAGCAAGGTCAGGAACTCGCCCCGCTCGATGTCGAGATGGAGATCATCGACGATGCGGGCGACGCCATCGTAGGTCTTGCCGATGCCGACAAAGCGAACGATGGGCTCGGTCGCGCTCATTGGGCTACCTTCGTGCTTCGCACTCCTGTAGTCGCGGCCTCCGCGCCGTTGGATCTTCGCGGTCCTCCCTGAAGTCGGCCGCCGCCCGCGCTCGCAGACGCGCCCTGCGGGCCTCGGCTTCGCCCTGCTCGCGCAGGCGTCTTGGGACGGCCGGCTCATTGGAGACCTTCGTGCTGCGCACTCCGGCATTCGCCGTTGGGATGGCGCCCGCGTTCACGCCAGGCCCTTTTCCTTCACCATCGACCACGTGTCGTCGAGCGCTTTGCCAAAGCAGGCGATCATCTCGTCGATCTCGGCTTCGTTGATGATCAATGGCGGGCAGAAGGCGACGTTGTCACCCGGCATATTGCGCAATATCGCCCCGTGATGCTGCGCGCGGCGCACGAGATACGCGGCAATGCCGGCTTTCGGATCGAAACTCTGCTTGGTCGCCTTGTCGCGGACGAGCTCGACGGCGCCGATCAGCCCGATGCCGCGTGCTTCACCGATCAGCGGATGGTCGGCATAGCTGTGGATGCCTGCCAACATCCGCGGACCGACGCGCCGCACCAACCCAACGATGTCGCGCTCTTCGTAAATCTTCAGCGTCTCGAGTGCGACAGCCGCCGGCACCGGATGCGCCGAATAGGTATAGCCATGGCCGAAGATTCCGAGCTTGTCGCTCTGCGCAAGCAGAATGTCGTAGAGCTTGCCCGTCAGGAGATTGGCCGAGATCGGCTGGTATCCGGCGGACAATGCCTTCGCCAGAGTCATGATGTCAGGTTGCAGATTGAAGGTTTGCGCGCCGAACATGTTGCCGGTGCGTCCAAAGCCGCAGATCACTTCGTCGGCGACGAACAGGATGTCGTATTTTTTTAGAATCGGCTGGACGCGATCGAAGTAAGTCACCGGCGGCACGATGACGCCACCTGCACCCATCACCGGCTCGGCAAAGAACGCCGCGACAGTGTCGGGGCCCTCGTGCAGGATGAGCTGTTCGAGGTTCGCCGCGAGCCGCGCCGCGAACGCCTCCTCGCTCTCGCCCGGCTCCGCGCCCCGATAGTGGTGTGGGCAATCGGCGTGCAGGATGCGCTCGATCGGCAGATCGAAATCGTCGTGCGCGAAAGCAAGTCCCGTCAAACTGGCCGTCGCAATCGTCACGCCGTGGTACGCGCGTTTGCGCGAAATGATCTTCTTCTTTTTTGGCCGCCCGAGGGCATTGTTGATGTACCAGGCGAGCTTGATTGCCGTGTCGTTTGCCTCCGAGCCGGAGTTTGCGAAGAGCACTTTGCCCATTCCTGCCGGCGCGATGCGGATCAATCGCTCGGCGAGCTCGGTGCTGATCGCCGGAACTTTCCCCGCAAAGCTGTGATAGAACGGCAACTCGCACATCTGCCGGTATGCCGCGTCGGCGAGCCGCCGTTCGGAAAACCCCAGCGACGCGCACCACAGCCCGGCCATGCCTTCGAGATAGCGTTTGCCCTCGTCATCGTAGACGTAGACGCCTTCGCCACGCGTAATGACGAGCGGACCTTCGTTCTGCACCGCGCGCAGGTTCGTCGCGGGGTGCAAGTGGTAGGACTGGTCGCGGCGCGCGGCCGGCGTAGTCAGCGACATCGGGGTATTCCTCGTGGAATCGGCCGGCAGGGCGGAGCTGCAACAGAGATTGTTTCCGACAGGCGTACGCGCGTCAACAGTCACCCGCCAAGGCACTGCAGCGGGCGCTGCCGCGCGCGGTTCCGCCCGTCAGAGAAGCTATGGACGGCAGGCACCGTCAGCGGTGGCCGTGTCCGGAGCGCGGCGGCGCCGCGGCGATTCAATCGCGCTGAAAGCTCGACACGCCGGGCAGCGTGTCGTGCAACGCGACTGCCTCGGGCGCGCCCTTGACGTAGTGATCGAGGAAGGCGATCGCATAGTCGACGATCGCATCGCGGTCGGACGTCCCCCCGGCGTCGGTCCATGCCATGTGGCTCGCCCAGGCGATCTCCACCATGTATTTCGGCTTGGGCGTCTGCGCATACCCGAATTGCTCGAGCGGGATCGTGAAGATCGGGTCGAGCGTTCCGGCCTGATACATGATCGGCGCGGCGATGTGGCGCAGGCCCTCGCTTTGCTGGAACGGCAGCGAGTAGGGCGTCAACGCGACAATCGCACGCACGCCGGGCAGTTGCCACGACGGCCACGCACCGCCGAGCCCAAGCACCGTGTAGCCGCCAAGCGAGTGACCCACGAGCGCAAGTCGCCCAAGATCGGCCACATGCTGATACCGCGGGTCGTCGGCAAGCGCGTTGACGACGGTGCGGATATCATCGGCACGATCGCGAAAGTCGCTGTCCGTCCACATCGACGAGGGTTTGAGGCTCATCCGCGACAGGCTGGGCCACATCGAAAAGCTGCAGCTCGAATCCGCATGCCGGGGTGCGATGACCAGATAGCCCGCGTCGGCGAGCGCGCCCGTCAGATAGCGCGATTGCGTGGGGCACATGTACAACGCGTGCGAGAACATCAGCACCGCCAGGTTTTCGCGGGCGCCCGCGGACGGCAGCCAGACGACGACGTCGACGCCGCCGATGCGTGTCTCTTCTTCGTCGGCCGCCTCGGCCGGCGGCGGCGCGAGCGAGGCCACGCCAACGAATAGCGCGCACGAAAGGCGCAGCAGGCGAATCAATGGTTGCACGAGGGGGAGACTGACGGACGGGCGTCCGTCTACGCGCTCTTTTGCATTGTGCTAACCGTATACACGCTTTGCCGACGGCTGGGGAGTCCCTTCGCGACTTTTCGCGCAACATTCTGATCGAGCCGTGTCATTTCTGCCGGGGCTCAGAGGCAGCCGAGTTACCGCGGGCCGATCAATCGATCCTCGGCTGCGGGTCTCGTTTTGGGCTATCCTTCCCGGTCAGCACGAACGCAGGATGCGATCGCGGGCGGCTGCTGACGCCGCTTGTCGCATCTTCCGCGGGAGGACTTCATGCGCCGGACGCAACGGATTTGGCTTTGCCTCGCCTGCGCGGTCCTGTCTTCGTGCGCGGAACAGCAGCTCGAGTGCGGAGCGGAACCCGTGAAGCGCACGTTGTCTTCGATCGTGCGGGAGCAGTTTCTCCGGGTTGCGTTCGATACCGTCGCGTACTCGTACAATGCGGACAAGAAGGCTGCGTTCAAGAAGGCGACGCGGGTGACCGCCGAAGACGCGCGCTTGGTCGAATGGGACAAGGAGACAGGGCGGCTTACCTGCGCCGCCCGGGTGATCATCGACGCGCCGGAATCGAGCGACCGTCCGAACGCGAAAACGGCGACGCTGCTCGAGTACCGGGTTACCGGCGGTGACGGCGGCGCGTTCTTTGTCGAAGTCGCCTTCGGGGATCTGGCCGCGATCCGCGTGCCGTCCACCGCGAAGTCATCGTGACGGGGAGTGGCGGCGCCAGCGTCGCACCGGTGCCTCAGAGCACGATCTGCGAGCCCAGCTCGACGACGCGGTTGGGCGGCAGCCGGAAGTACGCGACGACGCTGCTCGCGTTCCGGTACATCGTCACGAACAGCTTTTCGCGCCAGTAGGCCATCTCCGAGTCGAGCTTCGGGATCAGCGTTTCGCGGCCGACGAAGAACGACGTGTCCATCATGTCGATCCGCAATCCCTGCTCGGCGCACCACTCGAGCGCCTCGGGAAGGTCGGGATCGTCCATGAAGCCGAAGAACATCTTGACCGTGTGGAACTGCGTGTTGATCGATTCGACGGCCGCGCGCTGCGACGGTTGGACGTGCGGAACGTCGAGCGTGCAGGCGGTGAGCAGGATCACGCGTTCGTGCAGACTCTTGTAGTGCTTGAGACTGTGCAGGAGCGCGTGCGGGACCGCATCAACATTGGCGGTCATGAAGATCGCGGTACCCGGGACCTTGCCGCAGTCGACCGCCGCGGCGCGGACGAACTCGGGGAGGGGAATCGAGTCGGCTTCCATCCGCGAATGAAGAAGCGCACGCCCGCGCTTCCACGTGGACATCAGGATGAAGACGCACAAGCCGAACGCGAGCGGGAACCAGCCGCCGTCGACGATCTTGACGATATTGGCGCTGAAGAAGCCGATGTCGACAAAGAGGAAGGCTCCGAAGACGGCCAGGCTGACGGGGAGGCTCCATCCCCATAACGTACGCGCGATGACGAACGCGAGCACCGTCGTTATCGCCATCGTGCCGGTCACCGCGATGCCGTAAGCGGCGGCAAGATTCGTCGACGACCCGAACCCCAGCACCAGCGCGACGACCCCGAGAAAGAGCGCCCGATTGATGCCCGGCAGATAGATCTGTCCCATTTCGTGCCGGGATGTGTGCTGCACGTCCATCCGCGGCGCAAAGCCGAGCTGCATCGCCTGTTGCGTGATCGAGTACGCGCCGGAGATCACCGCCTGCGACGCGATGATGGTCGCGATCGTCGCGAGTCCCACGAGCGGGTAGAGCGCCCAGTCCGGCGCGAGCAGGTAGAACGGGTTCGCGATGGTCGCCGGGTTGGTGATGAGTAGTGCGCCTTGCCCGAAATAATTGAGCGCGAGCGCGGGGAGGACGAGCGTCGACCATGCGAATCGCACCGGCGTGCTCCCGAAGTGCCCCATATCGGCGTACAGCGCTTCGGCACCCGTAACGACGAGCACCACGGCGCCGAGTGAAAAGAAGCCGAGCGCGCCATGCGTCGCGAGAAATCGGATCGCGTACAGCGGATTGAGCGCCACCAGAACGTGCGGCGCCTGAACGATGCTGTGCACGCCGAGGATGGCCAACGTCGCAAACCAGACGAGCATGACTGGACCGAACAGTGCGCCGACGCGCCCGGTGCCGTGCTTCTGGACGAAGAACAGCACGATGATGACGATGAGCGTAAGCGGAATCACGTAGGGCTTGAAGGTGGGTGTCGCGACTTCGAGACCCTCGATCGCCGACAGCACCGAGATCGCCGGCGTAATCGTGCCGTCGCCGTAGAAGAGCGCGGCGCCGGCGAGCCCCATCAACACCAGCACACCTGCGCGGCGCTCGTTCTTCTCCTCGCGCAGCACGAGCGCCATCAGCGCCATGATGCCGCCTTCGCCCTTGTTATCCGCGCGCATGATGAAGACGATGTATTTGATCGACACAACGATCATCAGCGCCCAGAAGACGAGCGAGAGGATGCCGAGCACGTTGTCGGTGTCGATCGGCACCGGGTGGTGCGCGCCGCCGAAGACTTCCTTGATCGCGTAGAGCGGGCTTGTGCCGATGTCACCGTAGACGACGCCCAGCGCCGCGAGCGTGAGCGTCGCAAGGCGCGCACGCCGCGATGCGGGGACGTACGGGGTTGCTTCGTCGGTGGGCGCAAATGCCATTGATCTCGCCGCTTGCTAGGGCTGGAAGCGGTAGCCGACGCCGGTCTCGGTCAGCAGATGTTGCGGTTGCGCAGGGTCGGCCTCGAGTTTGCTGCGGAGATGGCCGACGTAGACACGTACGTAGTGGTTGCTTTCGACGAAGCTCGGCCCCCAGACTTCACGCAGCAGATGGCGATGCGTGAGCACCTTGCCGGCGTTCGCGATCAGCAGCGTGAGCAGCCGGTATTCGATGGGCGTGAGATGAATGATCGCGCCGTCCTTGCGCACGACCCTGTTCGGCTGATCGACTTCGACGCTACCGAAGCGGAAGACCGCGGTGCCGTCGGTCCCGGTCGGAGCCTGGCGCCGGCGCATCGCTCGCACACGCGCGAGCAGCTCGCCTACGCCGAACGGCTTGGTCAGGTAATCGTCGGCGCCGGCATCGAGCGCCGCAATCTTGTCGTTTTCGTTGACTCGTGCCGAGAGCACGATGACCGGCACCGACGACCAGCCGCGGAAGCCGCGGACGAAATCGATGCCGTCGCCGTCAGGAAGGCCGAGATCGAGAATGACGAGATCGGGCTTGCGCGTGCCCGCGTCGATCAGCCCCTGCTTCAGCGTGTCGGCCTCGACGACGTGCCAGCCCTCGGTCTCCATTGCGGTGCGCACGAAGCGTCGGATCTGCGGCTCGTCTTCTACCAGCAGGGCTGTCGGGGAAGATTCGGTCATGGGGCAGCGCCGCACCGGAGAACTTCGTCACCCGCGCTTCGGCAATGCCGCACGCGGGGGCGGCGAGTGCCACCTATTATCGCCGGAAACGGCGTGGCGAGGCAGACGGGGCCGGATTGCCCGGCCCGGGCACCTATCAGCCGGCGACCGCGGCTGGAGCTTCCTCGGGGATCGTTGGCGGCTTTCCGAGCGGGAGCGTGAACGAAAAGCGTGCTCCGCCGGCGGGATTGTTCGCAGCCCAGATCCTACCGCGATGCGCGTCGATGATGGCGCGGCTGATCGCGAGCCCGAGCCCGACTCCGGGGGTCGACGATTCGCGTGTGCCGCGCGTAAATTTCTCGAAGATGAGTTCTTCCTGGCCACGCGGAACCCCGGGACCGTTGTCGCTCACAGTGACCAGAAGTTCATTCCCCGACACCTCGGCGGCGAGCGTGACACGCGTGCCCTCCGGCGTGTATTTGGCCGCGTTCTCGAGTAGGTTGTAGAGCACGCGCTCGATCAGCGTGGCGTCAAATTCGATGAGAGGCAGGTTTGGTGCGAGCGTGACCTCGACGCGGTGTCGCGTAAGCGCTGCCTGCGCGGATTTGAGCGCGCTGCCAACCACTTCCTCGAACGGCAGCCATTGCCGATTGAGCTTGACATCGCCACTCTGGATCCGCGCCATTTCGAGGAGATTGTTGACGAGCGCGCTCATTCGTCGCGCTTCGTCGGTGATCGCGCGCGCTGTTTCGAGCTGCTGACCGGACAGCGCGGGTTGCGTCAACGCGAGCGATTCGCCAAGGCCGACAAGCGCGGAGAGGGGTGTGCGCAGGTCGTGTGAAAGCGCCGACAGCAGCGAGTTGCGCAGCCGCTCGGATTCCATCCGCAACAGCGCCTGCTGGGCGACTTCCACGTAATGGACGCGCTCGAGCGCGATCGCAGCCAGCGCCGCGAACGTGTCGAGCTGACGTCTTTGCTCCGGCACCAGCAGCAAGCGTCTACTTTCCGGCTTGACCGCAAGTACGCCACGCGTGCGCATCGGCGCGCGCAACGGCAGATACAGGAACGAGCTGCCTGCCAGCGTGTCGGTTCCGAGTCCCGCGGGCTGACCATTGTCGAACGCCCATTGTGCGGTCCCGAGATCGGTGCCCGGCGGCGGCGCGCGACCGGGACGGAAATGCAGGCGGTCCTGTTCGTCGAGGACCAGGATCGCCACTTCGGCGCGGAACGTGCGCGCGATGAAGGCGGTCGCCGTGGCGACGACGTCCTCGGTCTGCAGCAAGCTCGACAGGTCGCGGGCGAATTCATAGAGCGCGCGCGAGCGCTCTTCGCGGTACTTGGCGATCCGCGCCTGATACCCCAGCCCCGCCGTCATCTGGCCGATGATGAGGGCGACGGCAAGCATCACGATGAATGTCACCAGGTATTGGACGTCGCTCACCGCGAATGAAAGGCGCGGCGGCACGCAGAAGAAGTCGAACGCAGCGACGCTCACGAAGGCGGCCAGCACGGCCGGACCACGGCCGAGCCGCAAGGCAACCAGCACGACGGTCAGCAGGAACAGCATGACGATGTTGGCGAGATCGAGGTAGGGCAACAGCGTCACGGCGACAAGCGTCGTCGCGGCGCAGGCCGCGAGCGCCCACACGAAGCGCAACCGCTTGGCTGTTCGGCGCGGATCGTCTTCGTCCTGCTCCGATGTCAGGGGTCTTCGCGCCTCGGCCGGCGATTCGGCACGTCCGAGCTCGACGAGATCGATCTCCGGCGCCAGCTGCGCAGCGCGCTGGGCAACGCTGCGGGTCCAGGGCCACCAGCGCAGCGCGCTGCCCCGTCCAACAATCACCTTCGAGGAGTTGTGCGTGCGCGCGTAATCGACGATTACCGCTGCCGGATCGCTTCCAGAGAGGATCGCGGTCTGGCCGCCGAGCTCCTGAGCGAGCTTGACCGTGTGCAGGATCCGCTCGCGCTCGGCAGGCGGAAGCCGCGACAGATGCGGTGTCTCGACGTAGACGGCGGTCCACTCGACGTCGAGCTGTCCCGCGAGACGCGCCGTGCTGCGCACCACGTGTTCGGCACCTGGCCGCGGTCCAACGCAGCAAAGAAGAGACGCTTCAGTTTTCCATACGGGCGAAATCGCCTTGTTCTCGCGGTATTCCTGAACGTCGTCCTCGACGCGGTCGGCGGTGCGGCGCAGCGCGAGCTCGCGCAGCGCCATCAGGTTGCCCTTGCGGAAGAAGTTGCCGGCCGCGCGCTCGATCTGCTCGGGGAGGTAGACCTTGCCCGCCTTGAGTCGCGCGAGGAGATCATCGGCCGAGATGTCGACCAGGACGATTTCGCTGGCTTCGTCGAAGAACGTATCGGGCACGGTCTCCCAGACCTGGATTCCAGTGATGCCGCCGACGACGTCGTTCAGGCTCTCGAGGTGCTGGACGTTGAGCGTCGTGAAGACGTCGATCCGGTTCTCGAGCAGCTCGTCGACGTCCTGCCAGCGTTTGGGGTGGCGCGATCCGGGGACGTTGGTGTGGGCGAGCTCGTCGACGAGGATGAGCGCCGGCCGTCGCCGGAGCGCCGTATCGAGATCGAACTCCGGCAGCTTGCGTCCCTGGTATTCGATTTCGGCGCGTGGCAGGACCTCGAGCCCCTCGATGAGCGCTTCGGTTTCCCGCCGGCCGTGGGTCTCGACGACGCCGATCACGACATCGCGGCCCTCGTTACGGAGCGCTCGCGCAGCGACCAGCATCGCGTAGGTCTTTCCGACGCCCGCCGAGGCGCCAAAATAGATGCGGAGCTGCCCGCGCCGCGACGCCACCTCCTGCGCCTTCACCTGCGCCAGGAGCACATCGGGATCAGGACGATCGTTCTGCATGCGGTGCCGGGGGAATGCGTCAGCAAGTGTAGCAAGCGCCCCGGGGATTGCGCGAACGCGGCGTTGGCCGGATGCGGATTCGCTCGGCAAACGCGCGGATGGGTGCGTCGTTCGAACTTGTTCGTTTCTATCGATCGCCTGCCGCCACCTCGGATGCGCCGGCGGTTCTGGAGCGGATCCATCCCGTAAACGCGTTTCGCGCGTCGGTCTCGGTCGACGCAGCCGCGAGAAGCTCTCGCAGCGCGCGATCCGAAAACATTTCCGCGACTCTCGCAAGGAGTTCGAGGTGCTCGTCGCTGTTGCGTTGCGCCGGAACGAGGATCACGAAAAGCTGCGAGACCGGTTTGCCGTCGGGCGCGCCGAACGCAATGGCCGTTCGGGTGCGCACAAATAACGTTATCGGGTGTTCGATCCCTTCGATTCTGGCATGCGGAATCGCAAATCCAGCGCCGAGCCCGGTCGATCCAGCCTGCTCCCGCCGCCACAACGCCCGGAAGATCGGTGCCGAATGAAGGCGATGCGAACGCTCGCACAGCGATGCTATGGCGCGGAGCGCTTCCTGCTTGTCATGCGCGTCGAGGTCGAGTGCGATGTCCTGCGGGCCGACCCAGCGCCAGATCGAATCCATGCGTTTGGGACAGGATCAGTCGTGCGACTGGTCGAGTGCGAGGTTGAGCTTCAGGACGTTGATGCGTAGCTCGCCGAGGACGCCGAGCGTTCGGCCCGAAGTATTCGCCACGACGAGCGCGCGAACCTTCTCCTCGGACAGCTTGCGCGCCTTGGCAACGCGGGTCAACTGGTACTCGGCCGCGGCAACGCTGATGTCGGGATCGAGCCCGCTGCCGGACGCAGTGACAAGATCGACCGGCACGGACGCCGTGTTGCCCGGCTCGGCGTCGCGCAATGCTTTGATGCGATCCTTGACCGCGTCGGCGAGCGCCGGGTTGCGCGGCCCCTGGTTCGAGCCGGACGACGCCATCGCGTTGTAGGGCTGCGGCGAGGTCGCCGACGGCCGGCCCCAGAAGTACTTCGGATCGTCAAACGGCTGGCCGATCAGCTCGGAGCCTACTGTCTTGCCGTTCGACGCGATCAAACTGCCGTTCGCAGCGGTCGGAAATGCCATCTGGGCGATTCCCGTCACGAGATAGGGGTAGGCGACGCCGGTCAGCACGGTCAGCACGACCAGCATGCGCAGCGCCGGCAGGAAAGATCTGAACATCGCAATCTCCTTGGCTCAGGCGAGATTGACCGCCACGAGCAGCATGTCGATGATCTTGATGCCCACGAAAGGCAACAGGATGCCGCCGGCGCCGTAGATCAGCATGTTCCGGCGCAGGACCGCGCCCGCGCCGACCGGCCGGTACTTGACCCCTTTGAGCGCGAGCGGGATCAGCGCCGGAATGATCAGCGCATTGAAGATCACCGCCGACAGGATCGCGCTGGCAGGCGTCGCGAGGTGCATCACGTTGAGGGCCTCGAGCACCGGATAGGTGCTGGCGAACGCGGCCGGAATGATCGCGAAATATTTCGCCACGTCGTTGGCGATCGAAAACGTGGTGAGCGCGCCGCGCGTCATCAGGAGCTGCTTGCCGATCTCGACGATCTCGATCAGCTTCGTCGGATTCGAGTCGAGGTCGACCATGTTGCCGGCTTCCTTCGCCGCCTGCGTGCCGCTGTTCATCACGACGGCGACGTCGGCCTGCGCCAGCGCCGGTGCATCGTTGGTGCCGTCGCCGGTCATTGCGACCAGCTTTCCTTCCGACTGGATTTGTCGGATCAGCTTGAGCTTCGCTTCCGGCGTGACCTCGGCCAGGAAATCGTCGGTGCCCGCCTCCGCGGCGATCGACGCGGCAGTGAGCTTGTTGTCGCCGGTGATCATAATCGTCTTGATGCCCATCCGCCGCAGCTCCGCGAAGCGCTCCTTGATGTGCGTCTTGACAATGTCCTTCAGCTCGATCACGCCGAGCATGTACCGTCCCTCGGCGACGACCAGCGGCGTCGCGCCGCGCCGTGCGACGTCCTCGACCCGCGCGACCAGCTCCGCGTCGACGTGTCCTCCTTGCGGCACGACCCAGTCGCGGATCGCGTCGAGCGCACCCTTGCGGACCTCGCGGCGCTCGAACGTGGCGCCGCTCATGCGGCTCTGCGCGGAGAAGGGAATGATCGTGAACTGTCCGGGCACCAGCGTCGGCGGGACCAGTCCGAAGGCACGCTTGGCCAGCGCAACGATGCTCTTGCCCTCCGGCGTTTCGTCGCCGAGCGAGGCAAGCATCGCCGCCTCGGCCATCTGCTGCGGCGTCACGCCCGCGACCGGATGGAAGGCGGAGGCTTGCCGGTTGCCATGAGTGATCGTGCCGGTCTTGTCGAGCAGCAGCACGTCGCAGTCGCCGGCGGCCTCGACGGCGCGGCCCGACGTCGCGATCACGTTGGCGCGCATCATCCGGCCCATGCCGGCAACGCCGATCGCCGACAGGAGGCCGCCGATCGTCGTCGGGATCAGGCAGACGAGAAGCGCGACCAGCACCGTGATCGTCACCGGCGTGCCGGCCTTGGCGATCTCGACGCTGTAGAGCGAATAGGGCAGCAGCGTCACGGTCGCGAGCAGGAACACGAGCGTCATCGCGACCAGCAGAATGGTCAACGCGACCTCGTTCGGCGTCTTCTGCCGCTTCGCGCCTTCGACCATCCCGATCATCCGATCGAGGAACGCTTCGCCGGGGTTGACGCCGATCTGGACGACGATCCAGTCCGACAGGACCAGCGTGCCGCCCGTGACGGTGTTGAAATCGCTGCCGGCGGCCCGGATCACCGGGGCGCTCTCGCCGGTGATCGCGCTTTCGTTGATCGATGCAACGCCGACGATGACTTCGCCGTCGCCGGGCACGAGATCGCCTTTTTCGACGAGCACGATGTCGCCCTTGCGCAGCTTGGCGGATGGTGTCGGCATCTGCGGAGCGTCGCGATCCGGGCGGGGGAGCTTCTTCGCAATCGTGTCCCTGCGGGCGCTCTTGAGCGAGGCAGCCTGTGCCTTGCTGCGGCCTTCGGCGATCGCCTCGGCGAAGTTCGCGAACAGCAGCGTTACCCAAAGCCAAAGCGTAACGGCCAGGATGAATCCGGCCGGTGCTTCGCCCTTGCCGACGAGCGCCTGCAGCCACAGGATCGTCGTCAGGATGCTGCCGATGTAGACGACGAACATCACCGGGTTGCGCCACTGGTAGCGCGGCGTCAGGCGACGGAAGCTGTCGAGAAGCGCCCGCTTCAGCAGGTCCCGGCCGATGAACCAGGTGACTCCCTGCTTGGCGGCCAGCGTTGTCATGTCGATTCCTCTCCGAATGGCGCGGTCAGTTGCCGGCAAAGAGCAGCATGTGCTCGACGATCGGGCCGAGTGCCAGCGCCGGCACGAAGGTCAGCGCACCGACGGTGATTACGACGCTGATCAACACAACCACGAACAGCGGCGTATACGTCGGCAGCGTTCCCGACGAAGCGGGGACGTGCTTGGCCGCGGCGAACGCGCCGGCGATTGCCAGCACGGGGATCGCGAGCCAGTACCGGGCGAAGAGCATCGCGATCCCGAGCGCGGTGTTGTAGAACGGCGTGTTGGCGGAAAGGCCGGCGAATGCGCTGCCGTTGTTGTTCCCGGCGGACGAGAACGCATAAAGGATTTCCGAGAAGCCGTGCTCACCGGGGTTCGCGACCCCCGCTTTGCCGGCGTCGGTCATCACCGCCACCGCGGCGCCGCAGAGCACGACGAGCGGTGGCAGCAGGATCGCGATCGACGCCATCTTGATCTCGAAGGCGCCGATCTTCTTTCCGAGATACTCCGGTGTGCGGCCGATCATCAGGCCGGCGATGAACACGGAGACGACGGCGAACATGATCATCCCGTAGAGTCCCGAGCCGACGCCGCCGAAGATCACTTCGCCCAACTGGATCAACCACATTGGAATCAATCCGGCGAGCGGCATGAAGGAGTCGTGCATCGAGTTCACCGAGCCGTTGGAGGCGGACGTCGTTGCGGTCGCCCACAACGTCGAGTTGGCGACGCCGAAACGCAGCTCCTTGCCTTCCAGGTTGCCGCCCGGATTCGTCGCGCTCGCGACTTGATCGACCCCCAATTTGGCGAGTACCGGATTGCCCGGCGCTTCGAACGCATAGGTGGCGGCCAGCAGCACGACGAAGACGATCGTCATCGCGGCCAGGATCGCCCAGCCCTCGCGGGTGTCGCCGATCATCTTGCCGAACGTGTAGCAAAGTGCCCCCGGGATAAGAAGGATCGCGAGCATCTCCAGGAAATTCGAGAACGGCGTCGGATTCTCCAGCGGATGTGCGGAGTTGACGTTGTAGAAGCCGCCACCGTTCGTGCCGAGCTGCTTGATGGCGATCTGCGATGCCGCCGGCCCGAGCGGGACCTGCTGCTCAGTCGCCGTGGCCTTCTCCGTCACGGGATTGCCCTTCTCGTCCTTGAGCGGCTGGCCGTCGGGTCCCGTCTTCGGGCTGTCGTACGTGACCGGCTGCGTGAGCGTCACCGTGGTGGCCTTGTCGAACGTCTGCGGCACGCCCTGCGACACCAGCGCGAGGGCGAGGACGAGAGAGAGCGGCAGCAGGATGTAAACGGTGGTCCGGACGAGATCGGCCCAGAAATTGCCGATGGTGGCGGCTTCCTTGCGCACGAAGCCGCGCACGAGCGCGACCAGCACGGCCATGCCGCTGGCCGCCGAGACGAAGTTCTGCACGGCGAGCGCGAACATCTGCGTCAGGTAGCTCATCGTCGACTCGCCGCCGTAGCCCTGCCAGTTCGTGTTGGTGGCGAAGCTCACCGCGGTGTTGAACGACGAATCAGGGCTGACGGCCGCAAGCTCCTGCGGGTTGAGCGGCAGGAACTGCTGGAGGCGTTGCACGGCGTAGACGGCGAGAGCGCCGGCAAGGTTGAACCACAGCATCGCGAGCGCGTATTCCACCCAGCCCATTTCGTGCGCCGGATCGACGCCGGCGCCACGGTAGATCAGGCGTTCGAGCGGCCCACCGATGCGCTGCGCGAGCGTGGCGCGCCCTTCGTAAACGGCGGCCATGTACGCGCCGAGCGGCTTCGCAAGCAGCAGCAGGACGACAACGTAGAGACCGAGCTGCAGCCAACCCGACGCGTTCATTCGAAGAGCTCCGGCTTGAACAAGGCGACGATCAGATAGACGAGAATTCCGAGCGTGGCGATCCCGCTCAGCCAATAGATCCAATTCATCGGCGTCCTCCGGCGAGGGTTCCTATTTGCGGCGCGCGGGGCGGCCTGACGCCGCGATCGAGGGCAGCATCCAGTGCCCACGACGCAATTTGGCGCGCCAGTGCCGAGAGCAGCAGCGCGCGCGCGATGCCGCTCTTCATGGGCGCCCTCCCTTACCCATGAGGCGAGCGCAAAAATGGACGAGGCCGACCGAGATCGCGAAAAAACCGACGATCAGTCCAACGAAGATCAAGTCCATCGTATCCTCCTAGCGCCAGTCGGCGGCTGTGAATCATGCAACGCCACCGCGGCGCGTGCTCGGCAACGAAGCCTGACGTGACACTGCTCATCGCAACGTTCCGGATTCGCGGGCCAGGCAAAACTGTTCCGCCGCTTGCGGTACTTGTCGCAAAGGCCCGAGATCAGCGCGATGCCCAGAAGGGCACCCAGCATGACGAAGAGCAGGACGAGCCGGAAGAGCAACCAGTCGTACATGTGTTTCTTTCTGGAATTCGATGCAGCTAATATATGCGGACAAGAATAAAGACACCGTTCAATTTCGAAGGTCGGATGTAAAAAAGACGTAAATGACGATCCAGTTACCTGGTTTGTTGCCGGCGCTGCAGAGCGAAACGTCACGCGATGCATCGATCAATCGGGCTCGCGGGGCGAGCGTGTTGCGGCAACCGAGGACGGCTCTCGCGGGATGGGTGTTGATTCTCGCACTTGCAGAGCCCGCATATGCACAGGAGGCCAAAGCCATGAGCATGACGATTACATCGACGGCGTTTGCCGCCAATGCTGCGATACCGGTGCTCTATACGTGCGAAGGCAAGGACGTTTCACCGCCGCTCACATGGAGCGGCATCCCCGCAGGAACGAAAAGCCTCGCGCTCATCCTCGATGACCCCGATGCGCCCGATCCGGCAGCGCCGAAGATGACGTGGGTCCACTGGGTGCTCTACGACATTCCACCGACCGCGACGGGCCTTGGCGAGGGGGTGAAGGCCGCGGCTCTCCCGCCGGGCACCCGGGAAGCGCGCAACGACTTCGGTCGCACCGCGTACGGCGGCCCGTGCCCGCCGATCGGCCGGCACCGCTACTTCTTCAAGCTCTATGCGCTCGACGCGGTGCTGCCGGCATTGAATCCGGCGACGAAAGCTTCCCTCGAGCAGGCGATGCAGGGGCACGTCCTCGCCCAGGGGGCGCTGATGGGAACGTATCAGAAGTCGAAATGAACGCTCGCGAGCTCCCGGCGCTCACGCGTAGCGTCCCTTGATCCACTCGTCGAGCGCGATCTTGCCCGGGCCGTAGAACACGATCACCAGCATCAGCGCGCCCCAGAGGACGTGATCCTTGAGGCCCGCGGCGCTCAGGTCCGGATAGGACGTCGCGGCGACGATGTTGAACGCGAACAATACAATCGCGGCCGCGCGCGTGCCGAGGCCCAGCAGCAGCAACACGGGCAGGCCCACTTCAGCGGCCGTGCCGAGGTAGGCGGCCACGTGCGGCGGCAACAGCGGCACGTGATACTCGTTCTCGAACAGCGCGAGCGTTCCGCTCCAGTTGCCAAGCTTCACCATGCCCGAGTTGAAGAAGATCCGGGCGACGTATAGACGAACCGCCAGCGCGAAGACCGGCTGCAGCATGTCGACGAGACGCGCGGCGCCGGCGTAAACGCGGACGGCGCGTTGCGCGATGGATGGCGACAACGTACTTGCGTTCATGGTTTTCGCACTCCTGGCGACGGAAACGATGCCGATTGGTCGCCGGGCGCGCGCAAACCTGACATCACGCCGCGGCTACTGAGGCAATCGTGCCCGCAGCGATATGCGTGGAGAGCGTGACGCCGAGATCGAACGCGGCGTCGGCCGCCAGCGCTGCGTCGATCGCGGTGCCGAGCGCAGCACCTGACCCAAGAGCCTCGAGCCACGCGAGCTCGCCCGGCGTGAGCAGCTCGAGCGCGATCCCGCGCTCGTCGCGGCGGACGAGAAGGGCCTGCCCGCCTTCGTCCAGGCTCACGTGGTCGTCACCTTCGTATCCCGTCTGGTTGACCTGCCAGAGGTGGAGGATCGGATAGCGTGAGGCGACGAGTCGGCACGATGGCTCGAGCGTCACGCGCAACGCTGGCAAGCGATCGGGAGCGATGGCGCCGAATGCTGCGAGTACAGAGTCAGGTGCGCGCCGCGCGTCCGGCGCGCGACCCGCTTCGTCGATCGTCCATTCGAGCCGCGCGACGTCGGCGAGGTAGGGCAGCGTCGCCGCCGGCGCATAGCTCGACAGGAATGCGGTGAACGCGTCGCCGTAGACGTTGAGATCGCCGCATGTCGAGGGATGATCGTGGACGAACGCCTCGACAGCGGCGTTGAAGAACGGTGTGCCGGTGAGGCGCGCAACGACGGGATACGTCGCGCCGAGCGCGTTGCGGTAGTTGGCAAACGCGGCACGGCGATAGATCGCGATGCGTTCGGCGGCGGCTTCGGCCGGCGTTATCGCGAGTGCCGGTGCGCCATCGTTCTGGTCGAGGACAGCGGCGACGAACCCGTGCTGCAGCTCACGCAGCGAGGGCATCGCATGCTTCCAGAATCGATTGCGCCTTCGCTGCCTCCGCGAGCAGCGTGTCGAGCGGCGGAATGTCGACGTCCCACTCGACGAGCGTCGGGCGGGGGCCATAGCGCGCGATCGCGCGCGTGTAGAGCGCCCAGACGTCCGGCGCGACCGGGGTGCCGTGCGTGTCGATCAGGCACCGTCCGCTCGCGTCGAAGCCCGCGAGATGGATCTCGGCGATCGCGTCGGGCGGCATCGCGGCGAGATACGTGTCGGCGTCGAAGCCGTGGTTCGTCGCGTTGACGTAGATGTTGTTGACGTCGACCAGGAGCTTGCAGCCCGTGCGCCGCGCGACGGCGGCGACGAACTCCCATTCGGGGATCGTCGCGTCGGCGAACGCGAGATACGACGACACGTTCTCGACGGCGAGCTCGCGGCCGAGAAAGTCCTGCACCGCCATCACCCGCCGGCAGACGTGCGCGAGCGCTTCCTCGGTGTACGGCAGCGGCAGCAGGTCGTTCAGATACCGGCCGCCGGCGCCGCTCCAGCACAGATGCTCGGATACGAGTGCCGGTTCGCAGCGGCCGATCAGGCGCTTGAGCTTCCCGAGATGCGTCGCGTCGAGCGGATCGGTCGAGCCGAGCGACATGCCGACGCCGTGCAGCGACAACGGGTAGTCGGCGCGAATGCGATCGAGCGCCGCGAGCGCCGTGCCGCCGTCGGCGTAATAGTTCTCGCTGTGGACTTCGAGCCAGGCGACGTGCGGCCGGTCCGTGAGCACTTGCCGCACGTGCCGCGCGCGCAGGCCGATACCGGCGGCAGCGCCTATCGAACGTGGTTGCGGCATGCCAACGCGCCCGACCGGACCAGTGCTGGTCCGGCCAGGCGGGTATCAGGAGGCGCTGGGATCAGGCCTTCGGCGCCATCGTCTTGCCACCGACCTTTTCACACGAGCCCTTCGAGACGTACTTCCACTCGTTCGCGTCCTTGTCGACCTTGGCGCCCAGCCCGGCGCACGCGTGCTTGGCGGTGCCGCAGTCGTTCTGGCCCGCCTTGGCGATCCCGTAGCACTTTTCGCTGTCCTTCGGTTGCGGCACCGGTTGACCGGTGGCGGAGGCGGCGAGGCCGAGGGCGAGGATGCCGGCGAGCGCGGCCTGGATCGTGGCTTGGTGGTTCATGGCAAGGTCTCCTGAGGGAAAGGGAAGCGACGGGCGGTGCCCATCTAAACGCTATGGTCGGCGCGCGCGTCGCAAAATTACACGGCCACGGCGCAACCTTCGTTTCGTGTTCGTGGAGCAACGGGCCGAGGCGCGATGATCGGCGATTGGGGGATCGCACGCAAGCGGGCCCCGGTCCGGAGCTCCGGCCACACCCGCCGCCGGCGCGTCATTCCCGATAACGCTCGAGCACGAGGCGGAGGAAGACGGCCTGCCGCTCGAAGCGACGACACGCATCGCACCAGAGGAGATGCAACGACAGCCGTATCCGACGACCGAGCGGCAGCGGCCCGTCCTGCGCGCGGGAAATGAGGCGAGTCGCTTCCTTGCAATCGAGGAGTGTGCCCAAGTGTCAGATTCCATGGGCGCGCGATGCTGCGGCAGGGCCCGATTCGTGGCAGGCGCGCACCAGCACCGCGGGTCCTTGCGGCGGCTCGCGGGTCCGATGCGCAGCGTCGTCTCATGTTGGTCGCACGCATTCGGTGCGCCTTACATCGAGCAGCCTTTGGACCGCCGCCGCGCAGGCTTCCCCGCGTGTCCCGCGATTTCGCGCATCGACCGGTTAGAATTCCCTGCCCGCTCCCGCATCGGCCCGTCATGCGTTTCACCGTCGCGACCTACAACATCCACAAGGGATTTTCGCAGCTCAACCGGCGGATGGTGATCCACGAGCTGCGCGATCGGCTGGCCGGCCTCGACGCCGACATCCTTTTTTTGCAAGAGGTGGTCGGCGTCCACGAGCGCCACGCGGCGCGGCACTACGATTGGCCGGCGAAGCCGCAGCATGAATTCATCGCCGACACCGTGTGGCATGAAGTCGCCTACGGCCGGACCGCGATCTACCGGCACGGCCATCACGGCAACGCGGTGCTGTCGCGCTTCGCGATCGTCGACCAGGAAAACCTCGACATTTCGGCGCACCCGTTCGAGAGCCGCGGGATGCTTCACTGCGAGGTCAAGCTCTCCTCGCGCGGACCGTCGCTCCACTGCATCAACGTGCACCTTGGCCTGTTCGAGCGCGGCCGGCGGTGGCAGATCCGGGCGCTCTGCGAGCGGATCCGGGCGACGGTGCCCAGGGATGCGCCGCTACTGATCGCCGGCGATTTCAACGACTGGCGCCGGAAGGCCAATCGCGCGCTTGTCGAGGAGCTCGCGGTCACCGAAGTCTTCGAAGCGGTGCGCGGTCGCCCGGCGCGCACCTTTCCGTCGGTGCTCCCGGTTTTTCGTCTCGATCGGATCTACGCGCGGGGCCTCGCGGTTCTCGATGCCCGCGTCCACTATGCCTTCCGGGCCGGCCGCCGGATGTCCGACCATGCCGCGCTCGCCGCAACGTTCGATACCGCCAAGCGGGCCCGATGAACTGGTATATCCCTGGCAATCGCGTGACGCTGCTGCGCAGCGGCGGCGAGTACTTCCCGGCGCTCGCGACCGCGATCGACCGTGCCGAGCGCGAAGTCTGGCTCGAGACGTACATCTACGCCGACGACGACGCAGGGCGGATCATTGCCGCGGCGCTGATTCGCGCGGCGCAGCGTGGCGTGCAGGTGCGCGTGATGGTCGACGGCTGGGGCGCGCGGCACTACCTGACGCGCGCGCTCGAAGCCGACCTCGCGCGCGCGGGCGTAGCGTTGCTCAAATACCGGCCGGAAGTGGCGCCGTGGCAGTTCCGCTCGCACCGGCTGCGGCGCCTGCATCGCAAGCTCGCCCACGTCGACGGCCGCATTGCGTTCGTCGGCGGCATCAACGTCATCGACGACACCAACACGCCCGGGCACAAGCCGCCGCGCGTCGACTTCGCGGTCGCCGTCGAAGGGCCGTTGCTCGCGCCGATCGTCGGCACGATGCAGCGGGTGTGGGCGTTGAACGAGCTCGTGCAATACCAGCGCACCGACGTGCCGCTGTTTCCGTCGCCGCGCCGCGGCCGGCGTTCGGGCGCGCAGACCGCCAAGTTCGTCATCCGCGACAACGTGCGTCATCGCCGCGACATCGAGCGGGCGTACCTCGCGGCGATTCGCACCGCCAAGCGCGAGATCGTGATCGCCAACTCGTACTTCTTTCCGGGAATCCGCTTTCGCCGTGCGCTGATCGCGGCGGTAAGACGCGGCGTCCGCGTGACGCTGCTCCTGCAGGCGCGCGTCGAGTACGTGCTGCTGCATTACGCTTCCCGCGCGCTGTACGGCCAGCTCCTCGCTGCCGGCGTCGAGATCCAGGAATACCACGCGTCGTTCCTGCACGCGAAGGTCGCCATCGTCGACGACCTGTGGGCGACCGTCGGATCGTCGAACATCGACCCGTACAGCCTGCTGATGGCGCGCGAGGCGAACGTCGTCGTCCGCGATCCCTACTTCACCGACGAGCTCCGGGTCGAGCTGCGGCGGATGATCGAGGACGGCGCGCGCCCGCTGGGCCCGCAGCACTGGGCCGATCGGCCGCGCGCGTACAAGGCGCTCGTCTGGATCGCCTACGGCATCGTCCGCGTTGCCATGGGCCTTCTCGGTTACGGCGGCAACGAATGGTGGCGCGGCGGCGCGGATTCGCGCCGCGGCCCCCCCGCGGTGCTGCCGGCCGAGGACAGCTGATCCCTCGTCCCCGCGCACGCGGGGACCCAGTGCCGTTCGTCGAAAGACGCTGGATTCCCACCCCCCGACTACACCACTTGGGGGCAGGCTTCGCGGGAATGACGGTGAAGCGGAACGCGCCTGCGCGGGGACGACGGGCAGAGCAGCGGCATGCGCCCCTGCTAAAATTTCACCATGCGCCACTCGTCCGGCTCGTCGCTGCCACTCCCCGGTCCCGCCAAGGGCGGCGACTGGCACACGATCGGCACGCTGCTGCCGTATCTGTGGGCCTACAAGGGCCGCGTGCTCGCGGCGATCATCGCGCTGATCGCGGCCAAGGTCGCGAACGTCGGCGTCCCCGTGTTGCTGAAGAGAATCGTCGACGATCTCGACCCGGCGACGGCGATCCTCGCGGTGCCGCTGGCGCTGCTCGTCGCCTACGGCATCCTCCGGCTGTCGACGACGTTCTTCACCGAGCTCCGCGAATACCTGTTCGCCAAAGTGACGCAGCGCGCGGTGCGCACGATCGCGCTCGAGGTGTTCGGCCACCTGCACGCGCTCTCCCTGCGCTTCCACCTCGCGCGGCAGACGGGCGGCCTCACCCGCGACGTCGAGCGCGGCCAGCGCGGAATCTCGACGTTGATCAGCTTCACGCTGTTCTCGATCCTGCCGACCGCGGTCGAGATCAGCCTCGTGTCGGCGATCCTGATCGCGCGCTACGACTGGACGTTCATCGCGATCACGGCGGTCGCGCTCGCGCTCTACGTCACCGCGACGATCACGATCACCGACTGGCGGACCGGCTTCCGTCGCCAGATGAACGAGCTCGACTCGAGGGCCAACACGCGGGCGATCGACAGCCTGCTCAACTACGAGACGGTCAAGTATTTCGGCAACGAGCGGTGGGAGGCGCAGCGCTACGACGAGAGCCTGCAGCGCTGGGAAAAGGCGGCGGTGAAAAGCCAGACGTCGCTGTCGCTCCTGAACGTCGTGCAGAGCGCGATCATCGCGATTGCGGTGACGCTGATCATGTGGCGGGCGACCGTCGGCGTCGTCAACCACACGATGACGATCGGCGATCTCGTGCTCGTCAACGCGTTCATGATCCAGCTCTACATCCCGCTCAATTTTCTGGGCGTTCTCTATCGCGAGATCAAGCAGGCGCTGGCCGACATGGAACGGATGTTCGCGCTGACCGCCGAGAACACCGAGGTGGCCGACGCCCCGGGCGCGCCGCCGCTCGATGCCGGCGACGGCGAAGTGCGCTTCGAGCACGTCGATTTCGGCTACGAGCGGAACCGGCAGATCCTGTTCGACGTGAGCTTCGCGATTCCCGCCGGCAAGACGGTCGCCGTCGTGGGGCCGTCGGGCGCAGGCAAGAGCACGCTCTCGCGGCTCCTGTTCCGTTTCTACGACGTCACCGGCGGGCGCATCCTCATCAACAAGCACGACCTGCGCAGCGTGCAGCAGGCGAGCGTGCGTGCGGCGATCGGCATCGTCCCGCAGGACACGGTCCTGTTCAACGATTCGATCGAATACAACATCGCGTACGGCCGTCCCGGCGCGACGCACGACGAAATCGTCGCCGCGGCGAGGCTCGCCCAGATCCACGATTTCATCGTCAGCACGCCCGAAGGCTACGCGACGCCCGTCGGCGAGCGCGGCCTGAAGCTTTCCGGCGGCGAAAAGCAGCGCGTGGCGATCGCCCGCGCGGTGCTGAAGGGACCCAGGATCCTGATCTTCGACGAGGCGACCTCCCAGCTCGATTCCAAGTCGGAGAAGGCGATCCAGGGCGAGCTTCGGCAAATCGCCCGCGACCGGACGACGCTGACGATCGCGCACCGGCTCTCGACGATCATCGACGCCGACCTGATCCTCGTCGTCGACCACGGCCGGATCGTCGAACGCGGCACCCATGGTGCGCTTCTTGCTCTCGACGGCGTGTACGCGCGGATGTGGCAGCTGCAGCAGACGGAGTCGCGCGACGACGAACGGAGCGGCGACGCCCCTGCAGCCGTGTCATCGCGATCCCCGGCTGGCGCGTTTGTACCCGGCGCGGCGATCGAGGCGGCAGCCGATCCCGAGTCGCCGGTCACGCCGTGACGTGACGCTGCCCGGCACCCGATGCCGCGCCGTGTGCAGCGCCATTTCCGTGACTGTGCAGGGGGATTGGCGTCCCGGGGCGTCTGTGCTATAAGCCTGCTGGAGCTAAGGTCCGACTTGATGAAGCTGCGCTTGACAATTGTTTTTTCGGGGCTAATCGCGCTTTGCGCCGCGCCGGCGTTCGCACAGGGTCCCGTTCTGCTCGACCCGGCGAAGCTGCGGCTTGCTTCGGCGAATGCGCTCGTCCTCGACGCCTCGGACAACCGCGCGATTTACGCGAAGGCCGCCGACGAAGTCACGCCGATCGCGTCGCTGACCAAGCTGATGACGGCGCTGGTCGTTCTGGACGCGGCCCCGTCGCTCGACGAGCCGATCGAGATCGGCATCGAAGACCTCGACTACCTGAAGGGCACCCGGTCGCGCCTGAATCTCGGCACCGAGCTCCCGCGCGGCGAAATGCTGCAGCTCGCGCTGATGTCCTCCGAGAACCGGGCCGCATCGAGCCTCGCCCGTCACTATCCCGGCGGCACGCCCTTGTTCGTCGCGGCGATGAACGCGAAGGCACGTGCGCTGGGTATGACGCACACCCGGTACTCGGATCCGACCGGCCTGTCCCCGGACAACGTGTCGACGGCGAGCGACCTGGCGATTCTGGTCAACGCCGCCGCCCAGCAGCCGCTGATCCGCGAGTTCACGACCACCGGGAGCCATTACGTCGAAGTGCAGCCGACTGGCAGGCTGCTTGGATTCAACAACACGAACAACCTGGTGAAGAACGCGCAGTGGGACATCCAGCTCTCGAAGACCGGCTACATCCGCGAAGCCGGCAAGTGCCTCGTCATGATGGCGACGATCGCGAGCCGGCCGTTCGTGATCGTGCTGCTCGATTCGGCCGGCAAGTACACGCGGCTCGGTGACGCGCAGCGGGTCCGCTACTGGCTCGAGACGGGGCAGACGATGCCGATGCCCACGGTGCACAAGGCCGCTGGAAAAGCGGCGAAGACCAAGGGCCCGGTGACCGGCTCGCTGCGGCCCGTCAAGTTCGCGCAGTCGAAGGCCCCTCGCGGCTGAACAGCGGAGCCCCGTTCGACGGCCGCCCGGGGGCGATCCCGCGCGGCCGTTGTCGTTTTTCGAGCGCAACTTGAGCGTAAGCTCGACTGTCCTACGTCGACCAATGGCTTCGCGGATCAACCGGAGGCTGCAATGAATCGACGGCACTTTCTGACGACGACGCTGGGCGCGCTGGCAGGCGCGGCCGGGGTCCGTTCTGCCACTGCAGCGGAGCCTGCGTTCTCGGGCAAGATCGACAAGGTCGTCAAGTCCGAGGATGAATGGCGGAAGCTCCTGACCCCGGCGCAGTTCGTGGTACTGCGGCAGGAAGGAACCGAGCGGCCGTTCACGAGTCCTTTGAACGACGAGAAGCGCAAAGGCACGTTCGTCTGTGCCGCATGCGAGCTGCCGCTGTTCGAGTCGCGCACGAAGTACGACAGCGGCACGGGCTGGCCGAGCTTCTACGATTGCATCAAGGGCCGCGTCGAAACCAGCACCGACCACAAGCTGATCTACCCCCGCACGGAATATCACTGCGCGCGCTGCGGCGGACATCAAGGCCACGTGTTCGACGACGGCCCGAAACCGACGGGCTTGCGCTACTGCAACAACGGCGTGGCGCTGAAGTTCGTGCCGGCGTGAACCGAGGCGTCGGGCGCCGTGGGCCCGGCGGCCTTGTGGCGGCGATCGGCAGGAGAGCCCGGCCGTGAACGCATCGGCACCCGATCACCAACACCGTCGCGCGTCTTCGCGTGAGCAGGCAAACGACGCCCATGATCCTCTAGCGCCCGCGGGCGAACGCACGGTCACCGCAAGCCCCACGATCTACACCTGTCCGATGCACCCGCAGATTCGCCAGGCGGGACCGGGCAACTGTCCGATCTGCGGGATGGCGCTCGAGCCGGTCGACGCGACGCTCGAGGAGGAAAACGTCGAGCTCGCGCGGATGACGCGGCGCTTCGGGGTGAGCGTCGCGCTGACGCTGCCGATCGCAATCCTTGCAATGAGCGAATTCGTGCCGGGCTTGCACGAGCGCATCGCGGATGCGTTGGGACCGTGGTTCGCGCGCATCCAGTTCGTGCTCGCGACACCCGTCGTCCTGTGGGGCGGCTGGCCGTTCTTCGTGCTGGGCTTTCGATCGCTCGTCAACCGTTCGCTCAACATGTTCACGCTGATCGCGCTCGGAGTCGCCGTCGCTTATGCATTCTCGGTGGTCGCTTTTTTCGCGCCCGGAATCCTGCCTGATGCGTTCAAGGTCGACAGCAATGCACCACTCTATTTCGAGGCGGCGGCCGTGATCACGACGCTGGTGCTGCTCGGGCAGGTGCTCGAGCTGCGCGCGCGCGCGCAAACCTCGGCGGCCGTCAAGACGCTGCTGCAACTGGCGCCGCCGACGGCGCTGCGCCTCGAATCCGACGGCTCCGAGCGTGAGGTTGCGCTCGATGACTTGCATGCCGGGGATCGATTGCGCGTGCGGCCGGGCGCCAAAATCCCGGTTGACGGCGTCGTGCTCGAAGGCGCATCGAGCGTCGACGAATCGATGATGAGCGGCGAAGCGATTCCGGTCGAGAAAGCCGCGGGCACCAAGGTCACCGGCGCGACGGTCAATCAGACCGGCAGCTTCGTGATGCGTGCCGAGCGGGTGGGCGGTGACACGCTGCTCGCGCAGATCGTGCGCATGGTGGCCGAGGCCTCGCGCTCGCGTGCGCCGATCCAGAAGCTCGCCGACCGGGTGTCGTCGTGGTTCGTCCCGGCGGTAGTCGGCATTGCGATCGTCGCTGCGATCGTCTGGGCGGCGATGGGTTCCGAGCCGAGGCTGCCCAATGCGCTCGTGGTTGCCGTGTCGGTGCTGATCGTCGCGTGCCCATGTGCGTTGGGCCTCGCCACGCCGATGTCGATCATGGTCGGCGTCGGGCGTGGCGCGCAGGCCGGTGTGCTGATCCGCGACGCCGAAGGGCTCGAGCTGATGGAAAAGGTCGACACGCTGGTCGTCGACAAGACGGGCACGCTGACCGAAGGGAAGCCCCGTGTCACCGGGATCGTTGCTGCCACCGGTGCCGACGAAGCGGCGCTGCTTGGCGCCGCAGCGAGCCTCGAGGCGGCGAGCGAGCATCCGCTGGCGCAGGCGATCCTCGGATTCGCGAATGAGCGCGCCATTTCGCCGCAGACGGTCGATGGCTTCGCGTCGGTGACCGGGCGCGGCGTGGAAGCACAGCTCGATGGCGCAACGGTGCGCCTCGGCAGTCCGCGCTTCATGGCGGAAAACAACGTTGCGCTCGGCGAGCTCGAGGCCCGCGCTGCCGAATTGCGCGCGCGCGGCGATACTGTCGTGTTCGTCGCGCGCGGCGTTTCCGCGCTCGGCCTCGTTGCGATCGCAGACCCCGTGAAGGCGAGCACGCCGGACGCGCTCGCCGCGCTGCGCGAATCCGGCGTCAACGTCGTGATGGCGACCGGCGACAACCGCGCGACGGCGCAGGCGATCGCGCGCCGCCTCGGCATCGCCGATTTTCGCGCCGAGGTGCTGCCCGACGCCAAGCATGCGCTGGTCAAGGAATTACAAAGCGCGGGCCGCATCGTGGCGATGGCGGGCGACGGCGTCAACGATGCGCCGGCGCTTGCTCGGGCGAACGTCGGCATTGCGATGGGTCAGGGGACCGATATTGCGATGGAGTCGGCGCGGATCGTCCTCGTGCACGGCGATCTGCGCGGCATCGCGCGCGCCCGGACATTGTCGCAGCGGGTGATGGCCAACATCCGCCAGAACCTGTTCTTCGCGTTCGTCTACAACGCGCTCGGCGTGCCGCTTGCCGCCGGCGCGCTCTACCCGCTTACCGGTTGGCTGCTTTCGCCGATCATCGCGAGCGCAGCGATGGCGGCAAGCTCGGTGTCGGTGATCGGCAATGCGCTGCGGCTGCGCCGCATCGGTCTGTAGAGGCCCGAACGCTAGCGCGCTGCGCGCCGGTGCTGCTCCAGTAACTCCTTTGCGTGCGCCCGCGTTTTCGCGGTGATCGCGCTGCCGGCGAGCATGCGGGCCAGCTCTTCCACGCGCGCGGCGCTGGCCAGCGGCTCGACCTCGGCGCGTACCGCGGTCTCGTCGCCCTGTTTGGTCACGCGGAAATGCGCGTCGGCGAACGCGGCCACCTGCGGCAGATGCGTGACGCACAACACCTGCCGGCGTAGCCCGAGCGACTGCAGCAGGCGGCCGACCGTCGCGGCGACGGCACCGCCGATGCCGACGTCCACTTCGTCGAAGATCAGCGTCGGCACTTCGCCGACGTCGCTCGTCACGACCTGAATCGCGAGCGCGATCCGCGACAGCTCGCCGCCCGAGGCGACCTTTGCGAGCGGCCCCAGCGGCTGCTTCGGGTGGCTCGCGACGCGAAATTCGATCTGCTCGTTGCCGTAGCTAGCCGGTACCGTGAGCGGAACGAGCGCGATCTCCAGGCGGCCGTCTTTCATCGCGAGGTCCTGCATCGCATCGGTGACCCGCGTTTCGAGCTCGTTCGCCGCGAGCTCGCGTTTCCTGGAAAGCTCGTCCGCGAGCGCGCGAAGGTCCGTCTCAGCGATCGCCGCGCGTTTGTCGAGCACGGCGATGTCGGCCGAGTCCGCGAGCGCCTGGAGACGCGCTTCGGTGTCGACCAAAAGCTCGGGCAGCGCCTCGGGCCGCACGCGATACTTGCGCGCAACCTCGTGGATTGCGGCGAGGCGCGTCTCGACGCGGGCGAGCTCCGCGGGATCGAGATCGAGCTTGTCGCGGTACGCGCGGAGCTCGCGCGCGGCTTCGGTGAGCTCGATGCGGGCAGGCTCGAGCAGCGCGACGATCTCGGCGAGCACAGGATCGTGGACGGCGGTCGCGTCGAGTTTCGCGATCAGTGCGGCGAGCCGGCGCAGCAGCGCCGCATCGGCGTCGGCAAGCTCCACTTCCGCGGCGGCCGCGGCTTCGAGCAGCGCGGCGGCGTGGGCGAGCCGCGTCTGGGCCTGCGACAGCGCGGTCCACTCGTCGGCAGTCGCCCCGAGCGCTGCGAGCTCGCGCCGGCGCGTTTCGAGAAGCTCGTGCTCCGCCGTCGATTCCCGTGCTGCGGCGGTTGCGGCATCGCGCTTTGCCACGGCCGCGCGCCAATCGCGCCACGCATTTGCCGTTTCGCGCGCGAGGGCCGCGAAGCCGCCGAACGCGTCGACGAGCGCACGCTGCAGGTCGGCCGCAAGCAGCGACTGGTGCGCGTTCTGGCCGTGCAGGTCGACCAGCATCTCGCCCACCTCCTTCAGTTGCGCAAGGGTCGCAGGACGGCCGTTGATCCAGGCGCGGCTTTTCCCCTGCGCGTCCTGTGTGCGACGCAGGAGCAGCGTGGCGTCCTCGGTTGCGAGTCCCTGTTCCGCGAGCCAGGCAACGACGCCGGAATGCGCTGCGACATCGAAGGCCGCGGCGAGCTCGGCGCGCTCGGCGCCGGGCCTAAGCTGGCGCAACTCGAAGCGGTCGCCTAGGAGCAGCGCCAGCGCATCGAGCAGGATCGACTTGCCGGCGCCGGTCTCGCCGGTCAGCACCGTAAAGCCACCGGCAAGCTCGAGGTCGAGCGCCTCGACGACGACGAAATTGCGGATGGACAGGAGCCGCAACATTCCTGACTCGCCGCAACTACGGGCGCAGCCGCTCGGGAGTCTCGCTCCAATGCAGCTTTTCCCGCAGCATCGCGAAGTGGTCGTAGCCTTCCGGATGCAATAGCCGCACTGCGCGCGCCGCGCGCCGGATCGTCACGCGATCGCCTTCGTGCAACTGCACGTGCGCCTGCCCGTCGCAATGGGCCCAGGCGTCGGCGCCGCGGAGCAGCGTGATGACGATCGTCGCGCCGTCGCCGATGGCGATCGGCCGGTTGGTGAGCGCGTGCGGCGCCACCGGCACGAGGAGCAGCGCGGGGACCTGCGGGTCGACGATCGGACCCTGCGCGGAGAGCGCGTACGCGGTCGAGCCGGTCGGCGTCGCGACGATGAGGCCGTCGGAGCGCATCGCGTAGACAAAGCGGCCGTCGATGTCGACGGCGCTGTCGATCATCCCGCCCGACGTGCCACGATTGACGACGACATCGTTCAACGCGAGCACGACCTCTTCGGCGCCGCCGCCGGCACGATGCACGGTGGCCTCGAGCAGCGTGCGCCGTTCCTCGACGTAGCGGCCGGCGAGCATTGCGGACAGCGCGTCTTCCATGTTCGCGAGCGGCACGTCGGTCAGGAAGCCTAGCCGACCCTGGTTGACGCCGATCAGGGGCACGCCGAAAGGCGCGAGCTGGCGTGCGATCGACAGCATCGTGCCGTCGCCGCCGACGACGATCGCCACGTCGGCTTCCTTGCCGAGGGCTTCCGCGGCGGCGGTCGGGTAGCCCGGCAAGGGGGTGTGGCGCGCGGTTTCGGCTTCCAGGACGACGGCGTAGCCGCGCGCCGAGAGAAACGCCGCGAGACGCGTCAGCGGCTCGGCGATACCCGGACTCGCATAGCGCCCGATCAGCGCGACGCGGCGGAAACGGACGGCGGCGGGGGTTTCGGGCATGGGCGGGATTAAAGCATACGCGGGAGGCACCCTGAAGCCGACGGACGGACGACTCGCGGCCCGGTCGGACGAACGGTGCGGTGCGAGGCGCCGCACGGGCGAGGCCTCTGTAAAATGGGCGTCATGCTGGATCACCGCGCCCAACATCTGCTGAAGACGCTGGTCGAGCGCTATGTCGCCGAGGGCCAGCCCGTGGGCTCGCGGGTACTGTCCAGACAATCGGGGCTCGAGCTCTCCCCGGCGACGATCCGCAATGTGATGGCGGACCTTGAGGACCTGGGCTACATCGCGAGCCCGCACACGTCGGCGGGCCGCATCCCGACGCCGAAAGGCTACCGGTTCTTCGTCGACAGCCTGATGGTCATGCAGCCGCTCGAGGACATCGAGATCCATCGGCTCGAAGGCGAGTTCGTCGCCGACCGCCCGCAGGAGCTCGTCAGCGCGGCGGCATCGCTCTTGTCCCAGCTCACGCATTTCGCCGGCGTCGTGATGACGCCCAAGCGGCGCGAGGCGTCGTTTCGCCACCTCGAGTTCCTGCGCCTGTCCGACCGCCGTGTGCTGCTCATCATCGTCACGTCCGAAGGCGACGTGCAGAACCGGATCCTGCACACCGACCGCGCATACACGCAGGGGCAGCTCGTGGAGGCGACCAATTTCTTCAACGAGCATTACGCCGGGCAGCCGTTCGGTGCACTGCGCGGATTGCTCGCCGACGAGCTGAAAAGCCTGCGCGAGGACATCGTCGGGCTGATGACCGCTGCGGTGGAGGTCGGCGGCACGTTGAGCGAAGGCGAGGAGCTGGTGGTCACGGGCGAGAAGAACTTGCTTTCGGCGTCCGACCTCGCGTCGAACATGGATCGCCTGCGCCGGCTGTTCGAGCTCTTCGAGCAGAAGACCTCGCTCCTGCACCTGCTCGACGTCTCGCAGCGCGCGCAGGGTGTGCAGATCTACATCGGCGGCGAGTCGGGGCTCGTGCCGCTCGACGAGTGCAGCGTCGTCACCGCGCCCTACGAAATCGATGGGCAGATCATCGGCACACTCGGCGTGATCGGGCCGACGCGGATGGCCTACGAGCGGGTGATCCCGATCGTCGACGTGACGGCGAAGCTCCTGTCGAACGCGTTGACGCAGCAGATGAACGACTGATGGTCGGCGCTGCCCCGGATGCCAATGCCGGGCTGATCGCGGGCTTCTACGCGGCGCTCGACCGGCGCGATGCCGAGACGATGGTCGCCTGCTACGCACCCGACGCCATATTTTCCGACCCGGTGTTTCCACGGCTCGACGCCGCCGGCGTGGCGGTGATGTGGCGGATGCTGTGCGCGCGCGGGAAAGACTTGCGCGTCGTCGCCTCCGACATCGCCGCCGACGCGACGTCGGGTCGCGCGCACTGGGTCGCGATGTACACCTATACGGCGACCGGCAGGAACGTGGTGAACCGGATCGACGCTGCGTTCACGTTCCGCGACGGCCGCATCGTCCGTCACGTCGATCGCTTCGACCTGTATCGCTGGACGCGGCAGGCGCTGGGCGTCAAGGGCGTTCTGCTCGGCTGGCTCCCGCCGGTGCAACGCGCGGTGCGCAGGCAGGCCGCGCACGCGCTCGCCGCCTGGCGCGACAAGACGGCTTCCTAGCGCGCGCATGTCAAGCTACCGCCGCGAGCCGCCGTTCTCGCACGATCGCGCCCCGAAGGTCGGTGTGCTGCTCGTGAATCTGGGCACGCCCGACGCGCCGACACCCGCTGCCGTGCGTCGGTATCTCGCGGAATTCCTGACCGATCCGCGTGTGGTCGAGATCCCGTCGGCAGTCTGGCGGCCGATCCTGCACGGCATCGTCCTGCGGACGCGACCTGCGCAGTCGGCGAAGAAATATGCGCTGATCTGGACCAAGGACGGCTCGCCGCTGCTCGTCCACAGCCTGAAACAGAAGGCGCTGCTGCAGGGTCTCGTGGGGCAGCGGCTGAAGGCTGCCGGGCTGCCGTCCGACTTCGCGCCGGTCGAGCTCGGGATGCGCTACGGCACCCCGACCATCGCAGACGCGCTCGACAAGCTCAAGGCCGCGGGCTGCGATCGCATTCTCGTCGTGCCGCTCTATCCGCAGTACGCGGCCAGCTCGACCGGCTCCGCGCTCGACGCCGTCTGCGACTACGTGCAGCGGACGCGGCGCGTGCCCGCGCTGCGGACGATCGATGGTTTCCACGACGAACCCGCGTACGTCAAGGCGCTCGCGCAGAACGCCAACGATTATTGGGTGAAGCACGGACGCCCCGACTTTGTCGTGCTGTCGTTTCACGGACTCCCCCGCCGAACGCTCGACCTCGGCGATCCGTACCATTGCCAGTGTCACAAGACAGCGAGGCTCCTGGCGCTGGAGCTCGGGCTCGAGGCCAAGCATTGCGCCGTCAGCTTTCAGTCGCGCTTCGGCCGCGCCGAGTGGCTGAAGCCCTATACCGCCGACACGCTGATTGCGCTGGGCAAGGAGGGCAAAGGCCGCGTCGACGTCATTTGTCCGGGCTTCGTCGCTGACTGCCTCGAAACGCTGGAGGAGATCGGCATCGAGGGCCGACAGGCGTTCCTCCGCGCGGGCGGCAAGGACTTCCACGTGATCCCGTGCCTGAACGAGCACCCGCGGTGGATCGCGGCGCTCGCAGAGCTCGTGCATCGGAACCTCGCGGGCTGGCTTTCCGCACCGCCCGACGCGCAGGCGCGCGAGCTCACCTTCCTTCGCGCCAAGGCGCTGGGCGCGCGCAAATAGCCCGCGCCGATCGACCCGCGGAGGCGTCAATCGGGGCGGGCGGTCCCCCGGCGGGCGGCGACCCGATGGAGGACGGCGAGCGGCGCGACGATCCCCCGCACGTGGGCTCCACGGAATCAACCGATAACCATTTGTTTACACGTATGTTTTAATCATGAGCGGTTCCGTTCTGGATGGGCGAGAAACGTGTTGAAAAGCCCGGGAATGCCCCCACTGTGCGTGTTGGGCGGAAAAACACCGCAGCAGAGAGTCTCGAACAGGACGAACCGCGATGACCACCCACCACAAACGACCCCACGCGCATGCGCCGGAGCCGACACCGCCCATCGTCGGCGAAATCCCGTCCGCCGAATCGATCCCCGACCTCCCCCCGGCCGATCCCGCGCCCGACATTGGCGTGCTCCTGAAGAAGGCGGAGGACGAAGCCGCGGAGTTGAAGGACGCGTGGCTGCGCGCGCGTGCCGATCTCGATAACGTGCGCAAGCAGGCCGCGAACGATCTCGCCCGCGCGCACAAGTACGCGATCGAGCGTTTCGCCGGCGAGCTTCTCGCCGTCAAGGACGCGCTCGAATCGGCGCTCAATGCGGGCAACACGACGCCCGACGCGTTGAGGGCAGGCGTCGAACTCACGCTGAAACAGCTCGTCGCCGCGTTCGACAAGGCGCAGATTTCCGAGATCGATCCCGCGGGCGCCCCGTTCGATCCCCATCAGCACCAGGCGATGACGTTGGTCGACAGTGCGCAGCCGCCGAACACGGTCGTCCAGGTTTTCCAGAAGGGCTACCGTCTCAACGATCGCGTGTTGCGGCCGGCGCTGGTCGCCGTGGCGAAGATACCGGATGTGTCCGAGGCGGGCCAACGGCTTGATCCGACGGCCGAAACCCCCACCTAGCCGGTCAGGCAATCTCATTCAAGGATTCGGAGGGAAACGAACATGGGCAAGATCATCGGCATCGACCTCGGCACGACGAACAGCTGTGTCGCCATCATGGAAGGCGACCAGCCCAAAGTGATCGAGAACGCCGAAGGCGCGCGGACGACGCCTTCGGTCGTCGCCTACCAGGAAGACGGTGAGATCCTCGTCGGCGCATCGGCGAAGCGGCAGGCGATCACCAATGCCAAGAACACGGTGTTCGCGGTGAAGCGGCTGATCGGCCGGCGCTTCGAGGAAAAGGAGGTCCAGAAGGACATCGGCCTCATGCCGTACAAGATCGTCCGTCATTCGAACGGCGACGCCTGGGTGGAGATCCGTGGCAAGGCGGTCGCGCCTTCGCAGGTCTCTGCCGAGATCCTGCGCAAGATGAAGAAGACCGCCGAGGACTATCTCGGCGAGGAAGTCACCGAAGCCGTCATCACGGTGCCGGCGTACTTCAACGACTCGCAGCGGCAGGCGACCAAGGATGCGGGCCGGATCGCCGGTCTCGACGTCAAGCGGATCATCAACGAGCCGACTGCGGCCGCGCTCGCCTTCGGGATGGACAAGAAGGAGGGTGACCGCAAGATCGCGGTCTACGACTTGGGCGGCGGGACGTTCGACATCTCGATCATCGAGATCGCCGAGGTCGAAAAGGAACACCAGTTCGAGGTGCTGTCGACCAACGGTGACACGTTCCTGGGCGGCGAGGACTTCGACCAGCGGCTGATCGATTACATCGTCACCGAGTTCAAGAAGGACCAGGGCGTCGACTTGAAGAACGACGTGCTCGCGCTGCAGCGGCTCAAGGAGACCGCCGAAAAGGCGAAGATCGAGCTGTCGTCGACCCAACAGACCGAGATCAACCTGCCGTACATCACCGCGGACCAAAGCGGGCCGAAGCACCTGACGATGAAGCTCACCCGCGCGAAGTTCGAGTCGCTGGTCGAGGACCTGATCGAGAAGACCGTCGAGCCCTGCCGCATCGCGATCAAGGATGCCGGCGTCGCGCTGTCCGACATAAACGACGTCATCCTCGTCGGCGGCATGACGCGGATGCCGAAGGTGCAGGAAACGGTCAAGGCCTTTTTCGGCAAGGAGCCGCGCAAGGACGTCAACCCCGACGAGGCGGTGGCGGTCGGTGCGGCGATCCAGGGCGGCGTGCTCAAGGGCGACGTCAAGGATGTGCTGCTGCTCGACGTGACACCGCTGTCGCTTGGCATCGAGACGCTGGGCGGCGTGATGACCAAGCTGATCCAGAAGAACACGACGATCCCGACCAAGGCGCAGCAAACGTTCTCGACGGCCGACGACAACCAGTCGGCGGTGACGATCCACGTGCTGCAGGGCGAGCGCGACGTCGCTTCGGGCAACAAGAGCCTCGGCCAGTTCAACCTGGAGGGGATCCCGCCTGCGCCGCGCGGCATGCCGCAGATCGAAGTGACGTTCGACATTGACGCCAACGGCATTCTGCACGTCTCGGCAAAGGACAAGGCGACCGGCAAGGAGAACACGATCAAGATCAAGGCGAGCTCCGGCCTGTCGGAAGCCGAGATCCAGGCGATGGTGAAGGACGCCGAGGCGCATGCCGACGACGACCGCAAGCAGCTCGAGGTCGTGCAGGCGAGGAACGCCCTCGACGCGCTGGTGCACAGCGTGAAGAAATCGGTCGCGGAGTACGGCGACAAAATTGGCGTCGACGAGAAAGGCAAGATCGAGGCGGCGGTCAAGGAGGCCGAGGAATTGCTGAAGCAAAAGGACGCCGCGAAGGACGCGCTCGAAGCCAAGGCCGAGTCGCTCGCGAAGGCCGCGCAGAAGCTGGGCGAGATCATGTACGCACAGGCGCAGCAGCACGCGGAAGCCGCGGCGGGCGACGGCGGCGCCAAGGCGACAGGCGACGAAGGGAAGAAGGAAGAGAAGGTCGTCGATGCCGAGTTTACGGAGGTGAAGGACCGCAAGTAGTTGATATCCGTCGCGGCGGCGACATTTCGCTTCGCGCGCGTTTGCGGCGCGACGGAATATCTGTCCGCGTTGAACCGGCGTCGACGCCGCCGGTTAACGCGGACGTGGCCGTGCTGCCTTCACTGGCAGCACGGCTGTTTGCATTGAGTTAGTCGAACGTTGTGCTAGGGGACTCGATGGCGAAGCGCGATTACTACACGGTGCTGGGCGTCAACCGCGACGCTTCCGAGGAGGAAATCAAAAAATCCTACCGGAAGCTCGCGATGAAGCACCACCCGGATCGGAGTCCCGACGACAAGAACGCCGAGGAGAAATTCAAGGAGGCGAAGGAAGCCTACGAAGTTCTCACCGACGCAAAGAAGCGCGCCGCCTACGATCAATTCGGGCACGCGGGCGTCGATCCTTCGGCGGGTTTCGGCGCCGCGGGCGCGCGCGGTTTCGGCGGCGGTCCGGAAGGATTCGGCGGCTTCGCCGACGCGTTCGGCGACATCTTCGGCGAGATCTTCGGTGCGCAGCGCGGCGGCCGCGGCGCCGGCGTCTACCGCGGCGCTGACCTGCGCTACAACCTCGAGCTCGCGCTGGAGGAGGCCGCGCGCGGCACGGAGGTGAAGATCCGCATCCCGGCGCTCGAGGAATGCGCGACCTGCCACGGCACCGGCGCGAAGCCGGGCACGCAGCCGAAGCCGTGCGGGATGTGCCACGGCCGCGGCGAAGTGCGCGTGTCGCAAGGATTCTTCTCGATCCAGCAGACGTGTCCGACGTGTCACGGCACGGGGAAGGTGATTCCAGATCCGTGCGTCACGTGTCACGGCGCCGGCCGTATCAAGCAGCACAAGACGCTGTCGGTGAAGATTCCGGCGGGGGTCGATCAGGACGATCGCATACGCTTGACCGGCGAAGGCGAGGCCGGAATGAACGGCGGGCCGCCCGGCGATCTCTACGTCGTCGTGAGCTTGAAGCCGCACGCGGTGTTCCAGCGCGAAGGCGGCGACCTGCATTGCGAGATGCCGATCAGCTTCGCGACTGCGGCGCTCGGTGGCGAGATCGAGATTCCGACGCTCGACGGCCATGCGAAGATCAAGGTTCCCGCGGAGACGCAGACGGGGCAGGTGTTCCGACTGCGCGGCAAGGGCATCCGCCAGGTGAGGAGCTCGCACCAGGGCGATCTCTTCTGCCATGTCGCGGTCGAAACGCCGGTGAAGCTCACGTCACGGCAGCGCGAGCTGCTGCGCGAGTTCGAAGCGATCAACGAGCGCGACCCGGGCGCGCACAATCCGCGCGCGAAATCGTTCATGGACAAGGTCAAGGAGTTCTTTGCGCCCTGACCTGCGGCGAAGGCTGACGCGAGGCCAGTGCTACTCAAGCGTCCTGATCTGGACTCGACCCGACAAACAATTCAATCGACCGAGTTCGACCCGCCGCGGACATGACGGGCTGCCGAAAGCAGCCGTAGGAAACCTTGGTAGCGGACTCTCAATGGCGGCGCAGCCGGCGTGGGCACCGCAGGTACTGGCTGGGGTGCGCAGCGGTGAGTTGGCCGCCGGCGCGCCGAAGTAACGTTGGCGGTGGACGCGCGTTGGCGCTACCAGGGCGGCGAGCCGGTAGAGCGGCCCGAGCGGTCAGGGTCTGGGACCGTTTCCGACGGGTTCAATTACGAGGCAGTCCGGAGGAGAGCGCAATCCTTCCGATCCCCACCTTCAAGGGGACTCCGGCTGGAACCGGCTCGGTCACGAGCATTGTGACAATGAGCGTGCCCGTGCGGTCCAGCTTGCCCTGGGTCGGGACGATAAACGTTCCGGGATTGTTCGCGGGAAAGAGACTGAACGTGCCGAGACGAACTCGCGGCGCACCGGCCGGTTCGAAGTAAACTTCGAACGAGAGGCCGGCCTTGGCGGGATTGACGACCTCCGCGACCTGGACTTCAACGAACTTGGTCTCGCCTGACTTCGCGCTCGCGGGGTCGACCGGTTGAGTCAGCGTGGTGTTGGCGACGTCTAGGTAGCGCACGGCAGCCTCATTCCGCTCTGCGGCACACCAAGCGGCCGGCGCTAGCGCCGCCACGAGCAGCCACTTGAGCCAACGTCCGCGCCTAGCGCGGTGCGGAAGGGACGATGACGGGCGTGGTGATGATATCGATGGCATTCAGGACCAGCTGGGTATCTTCCCGCTCGAGCTTCCCCGGAAAAGGCGTTGGCACCAATTGCAGTGAGATCGGCGTCGTGCCTCTCAGTTCCTGACGCTGCCGCAGCCGCTGAATGGTATCGGTGAGGTTCACCAGGAATCTCGGCGCATGGTGGTGGGCGCCCGCGGCGGGCGCACCCGGCTCCTCGGTTCCGAAGAAAGTGAAGCTGCCTGCATAGTGCGGATCAGTGTTAGGCGTATTGCGATCGGCGCTCGGCAGATTGACGAACACGCGCACGGAAAAGTCGCTCGTGGCGGGAAGCTGTGCGTACTCGATGCTGGCGAAGATGCGTTCGCGCGCCGTATCGCTGTTGACGATCTGCGCCATCGTGTCCGGTGCGACGCGGGATTCGAGCGACAGCGGCTTGGCAATGCTGGTCGCTGCGCGCTCGCTGATCCGCACGCGGTGCGTAATGTCGAAGCGGATGTTCGCACCGGTCTTGAGGCGCGCTTCGATCGCCTGGTAGGCCTTCTTGGTGCTCAGAGAAGCGGAAGCCGCGTTGCCGCCGATCGCGCTGCTCTCGTACTGGTAGCTGAGTAGCGGCATTAGGATTGTGACGCCGGCGGTCACCGATGCTGAATTGCCGTCGGCATCGACGAACTGGACCTCGTCCGTGTTGATCCAAGCCGAATCATTGGTGTTGTCATTCCCGAGATCCACGTTCCACTTGTACCAGCTGTAGTCGACCATGCAATGGTGCATGTAGAACAGCGGGTCGCGGGCCGAACCGAAGCCGCCGAATGCGCCGCCGGTGAAGGTGTGTACGTTGTTGTGCGGCGTGCCCTCGAGCTGCGAGCTGAAGGTGAAGAAGTTCGTGTCCGCGAAGATCGGGTCGAGTGTCGGAGTGGTGATCGAACTCGATCCGCTCATGCTACTGCGCGTCCTCGACAGGAACAGAACGCTCGCCGTGTCGAGGAAGGCGGGGTGGATGTCTGGATTCTGGTTCCAATTCCAGTAGGGCAGACCAAATTCCTTGTTGCCAGTGAGCTTCTGGCAGATCTTCTCGAAATAGAAGAGATAGGCGCGATGCCAGTCGAAGAAGTGGACGGTACCGTGCTGGCAAAAGTTGAAGCCGACCCCGGCAGTGCCGTGGATTGCCGCCTGTGCATCCCAATTACGGCCATCGCTGGCCCCAAGCCCTTTCATCGCTGTTACTGCATCGCGATAGATTGCGATGGCGCCATCGACGTCGGCCGATCCACTTCGCAGGCGTCGGCGAATCGGCCTGTTGCGAATGGCCTCAATGAGTGTCTCGCAACCGCCCAGACTGCCCATGAGCAGCGCAACACTGACGAAGCCCAAGCCCTGAATGAAGACGCGTCTGCTCGGCTTACTGAGATCGAAATCCAGGACGAAATCTTTGGGGGTGAGAGTTTCCATAGCACTCCTCCCTGTTTACGCAGCCGGACGCGTTCGAGTTGTCGAAGAACGCATCGTACATCCAATGTCCTGGCGAGGGTACCAAGCGCTGCGTTCATCGAACCCGTACGCTCCATGGCCCAGACCGTGCCGTCCATGCCTACCCCTTGTCGAGCGTGGAGGCTCAGGCGTGGGCGGCGCGCGGGCCGGCGGACATTGGCCGCTGAGATGCAGTCGTGCGGCCGAGGCGCGTTGGCTAGGTAAGCGGGTGGCGGCTTCGGATAGCGAGGCGCCGGCCGCCTCGTCAACGGCTGCTTCTATGAGGGCGTTTGTCAAGCCCCCTTGAATTCAGATGTTCAGTGGTTCAATGGATTGTCTCCTCTTGCTGCGGTGTCGTTATCCATGATTCGGTTGCAGCTTGTTGTCGACCCGAGTTTATGCATCTTGAGATTCAAGGTCGGGGTGTATAGAGCGCCCGAGCCCGTTGCTCGGTCTAACTTCTATCCGTGCCGGCGCCAGGCCGGTCACCACATACCGCATACGCGCAAAGCGCTGGGTCCAAGCCCCGGTTACCAACGCGCCCCATCTTTGCGGACGGTCGCTTGCAAGCAACCCGCAGCCGTTTCGGGCGCGTTGACCTTCAATGCTCACGATGCATCGTTCTCCGCTATGGGCAACAACGTGCTCTGCCTACCCGCCGATGGCTTTGAGCTGCGCCCCCTGCGGGATCAGCCCGTGCTCCAGGTAGCGCCACAGCGCAATGGCCAGGCGCCGAGCCAGCGCCACAATGCCGATGCGTCGCAGGCGCTTGCCACCACCGGCGAAGCGTCGGTTAAACCACTGGCTCAATTCACTCTGCGGCTGGTAGCGCAGCCAGCTCCACGCGAGCTCGACCATCAAAGTACGCACCCGTCGATTGCCGGCCTTGGAAATGCCCTGCTCGGTTTCGCTCTCCCCGCTGGCGTAGGGCGAGGGCGTCAGCCCGAGACAGCCCGCCACTTCGCGCCGGTTGCGAAAGCCGCGCCAACCAAACAGCTCCTTCACCAACACCCAGCCGCTGCTTATCCCGATCCCGCGTAGCTGCGCCAACCCAGCGACTTGCGGTTCGGTGCCGCCGGCCACCGCCTGGCGTTGCGCGGCCTCGATCATGTCCATTTGCTTCTTGACCAGCAACAACCGCTCGCTCTCGCGCTCGATCTCGGCACGCACCCGCGGCGCAAGTTCATTCGCATGGCCCGTCCACCAGCGCTGCCACAGGCGCCCGCCAACGTATTTCACCCGCAGATTGTTTAACACCAGCAGCGCACGAATCCGATTGATGTGAGCAATGCGCTCTTGCCCCAGTCGCCCCAGTTCCCGGTGCGCTCGCCGCGTGTCTTCCTGCTCCGGCGTGGGTACCCGCACCACCGACCACACTCGGCGCTCGCCCGCGCCGTAGCGAATCAACATCGCCAGCAGCTTGTCGCCGTCCAGCCGGTCGGTCTTGACCCGCCGCGCGCGGCGATTGACTTCAATGCTCGCAGAGTCCACCACGATGTTGTCGATACCGTGCTCGATGAGCCAGCGGTGCAGCCAGAAGCCGTCGCGCCCCGCCTCATAGCAGCTGCCTACGCTCGCCTCCGGCGCAAGCCCGCAACGCGCCTTGGCCTTGGCGATGCACTCGAGCAGCGCCACGGTGTCACCTGCTGCCACCGTATAGCGACTCGGGCTACGCGCGCCGTCGCCCAGCGACAGTTTCCAATTCTTCTCGCCCAGTTCGAAGGCCATGTACAGCTCGCTCGCTTCTACCGTATGCTTTCCTTGAAGGGCTGTTCCAGACGCATTCATTTCGTCCTCCTTCCGTTAAATCGAGTTGGTCGAACTCTCGTTTTAACTCAAGGGGGCAAATCACGAGCAGCCCTTCATAGTATCTTCCCGGCAAACTGAGAAATGAGGGCGACCGTCTGGAGATGGCCCGATTGCAGCCGTTTGAGAGTAGGTACGGTCCGACGCTGGTTGGCCGATCAAGTCCGGCTTGCGACAGCTTAGGCGAGCGCATCAGGGCGGTAGGTTGCAGCCCAAGCGCGCGCGAGTTGCGACGCCGCATCGTGATCGCATGTTAGATTGCACGGCGTGATCGAGCGCCGGACCGAGCGTTGAACCGCAGCGCGACCTGCGACGTCGTCGTCATCGGTGCCGGCGCGGCCGGGATGATGTGCGCGGCACAAGCCGGTCTGCGCGGTCGTCGTGCGGTATTGATCGAGCACTACCCGGTGCTCGGCGAAAAGATCCGCATCTCGGGCGGCGGCCGTTGCAATTTCACGAACATCAACGCCGGACCGGCCAACTACCTGTCGCAGAATCCGGATTTCTGCCGTTCGGCGCTCGCGCGCTACACACCGCACGACTTCATTGCGCTCGTCGATCGTTACCGGATCCGTCACCACGAGAAGAAGCAGGGGCAGCTCTTCTGCGACGAAACGGCGCGCGACATCATCGCGATGCTCGCCTCCGAGTGCGAGCGTGGCCGCGTCGAATGGAAGATGCCCTGCGTGGTCGGCGGGATCACGCGCGAGGGCGACGCGTGGCGGGTCGCGACACCGGCGGGCCAATTGCGAGCCGCATCGGTCGTCATCGCGACCGGCGGGCTGACGGTGCCGAAAATCGGCGCCACGCCATTCGGCTATCGCATCGCCGAGCAGTTCGGTTTGCGCGTCGTACCACTGCGGCCGGCGCTGGTGCCGCTCGCATTCCAGCCGGAGGCGCTCTCGCGCTACGGCGATCTGGCAGGCATCTCGCTCGACGCCGAAGTGTCCTGCAACGGCGGCCGCTTTCGCGAGAACCTGCTCTTCACGCATCGTGGGCTTTCCGGTCCTGCGATTCTCCAGATTTCGTCGTACTGGAACGGCCGTGAGCCGTTGACGATCGACCTTCTGCCGGGGACCGACGCAGGGGCGTGGTTGGTTGACCGACGCGGTGCGGCCGCGCAGCTTGCGAACGTTCTTGCCGAGCGCCTGCCGCAGCGCTTTGCGCAGCAATGGTGTGCGGCGCACCGTGCGGCGCTGCCGGTGCGGGAGATTTCGGAGAACGTGCTGCGGAAGCTTGCCGCGCTGCTCAATGCCTGGATGGTATTGCCGTCCGGGACGCTCGGCTACAACAAGGCAGAGGTCACGCTGGGTGGCGTCGATACGCGCGATCTGTCTTCGAAGACAATGGGCGCGTCGGCGGTTCCGGGGCTCTTTTTCATCGGCGAAGTCGTGGACGTCACCGGGTGGCTTGGCGGCTACAATTTCCAATGGGCATGGGCGTCGGGCCACGCTGCGGGGCAGTTTGCCTAGCGCCACCCACAACGATTACGATTGAGCGGACAAAGAATAACTCGCAGCGACTCAGAGGAGCATTCCGTGTCGATCCGTAATCTCGTGACATTCGTTGTCCTTGCGTTTTCGGCGTCGGTCGCAGCCCAGATCAAGGTCGGCCTCATGGTATCGGCGACGGGCCCCACCACGGCAATCGGCATTCCGCAGCAGAACACCGGCGTGCTGTTGCCGACGCGAATCGGCAGCGCGACGGTCGAGTACATCCAGCTCGACGACGGCGGCGACACGACGCGCGCCGTGCAGAATGCGAAAAAGCTGCTGCAGGAATACAACGTCGATGCGCTGATTGGGCCATCGACGACGCCCAATGCGCTCGCGATCCTCGACCTCGTCGCCGACGGCAAGGTTCCGCTCCTCGCGACCGTCGGCACTTCGAGCGTCATCGAGCCGATGGACGCGAAGCGCAAATGGGTGTTCAAGACGACACAGAACGACGACCTGATCGCCGCCGCGCTGGTCAAGCACATGGCGAAGTCCGGCGTGAAGACGTTTGGGTTCATCGGCTTCAAGGACCCCTACGGCGAGAACTGGCACAAGGTCTTCGCGCCGATGGCCGAACAGGCGGGCATCCGGCTCGTCGCGACCGAGTATTACCAGCGCACCGATCAGAGCGTGACCGGTCAGGCGCTCAAGCTGATCGCCGCGAAGCCCGACGCCGTTCTCGTTGCCGGCGTCGGCGGCCCCGGCGTGCTGCCGCAGACGACGCTGCGCGACCAGGGCTACAAGGGCACGATCTACCAGACGCACGGTGTTGCCACCGACGACTTCATCCGGCTCGGCAAGGACAAGGTCGAAGGGACGGTGCTCGCGGCCGGACCGATGCTCGTGATCGACGAGATCGGCGATGCGAATCCAGTGAAGAAAGTCGCGCTGAATTACATCGCCGCTTACGAAAAGCAGTTCAAGCAGAAGCCCGCCACGTTCGGCGCGAACACCTGGGACGCCGGCATCATCCTCGAGCGCGCGATTCCCGCCGCGCTGGCGCAGGCCAAGCCCGGGACCGAAGCGTTCCGCACGGCGCTGCGCGATGCGATCGAAAAGGAGCGCGAGATCGTCGGCTGTCAGGGCGTGTTCAACATGTCGCCTTCGAATCACAACGGGATGGACGAGCGCGCGCGGGTACTGGTGACGGTGAAGGACGGCAAGTTCCGGTTGCTGGCCGAGTGATGCCGAAGCATCCAGTCGTCCCCGCCCCCGACTGACCCACTCGAGGGCAGGCTCCGGCGGGGACCCAGTGTCGTTCGACTTTTCCTGATGCGTGATCCAATCATCATCGGCATCCTCCTCGCCGCCGGCCGCGCGACGCGCTTCGGCAGCGACAAGCTGCTCGCCCGGCTCCACGCGGGAGACTTTCCCGGCGAGCCCGTCGGAGTCGTGGCCCTGCGCCATTTGCGCATCGCGGTTCCCGACGTCGTCGCCGTCGTGCGCCCGGACGATCGCGCGCTCGCGGCGGAGCTCGGCGCAAACGGCGCGCGCATCGTGCGTTGTGCGAACGCCGACGACGGCATGGGCGCAAGCCTCGCGTGCGCGGTGCGGGCCGCGCCGGATGCCGCCGCATGGGTCGTCGCGCTTGCCGACATGCCGTGGATCCGTTCCGAGACGATCGCCCGCGTTGCAGCGGCGCTCGGCGACGGCGCGCCGGTTGCAGCACCGTTTCACGCCGGCGAACGTGGCCATCCGGTGGGGTTCGGCAAATCGTGCTACGACGCGCTCGCTGCGCTTACCGGCGACGAAGGCGCGAAATCGGTCGTTGCCGCGCACCGTGATCGCGTCGTGCGGATCGACGTCGACGATCCGGGCATCCTGCGCGACGTCGATACGCCTTCGGATCTGTAACTGTTCCGAACCACGATGCCCGCGGTTGGTTTACACCACGGGCCGCGCTTCAGCCCTGCGGCTGCCACATGTCGCTCTGGCGGCCGACGATCCGGTTCTCCTCTTCCTGCATCCGCCACCAGTTGCGAAGCTCGGGCTCCTCGAGCGGGCGCGAGATGAGAAACCCCTGCGCCTCCTCGCAGCCATGCCGCTTGAGGAAATCGAACTGCGCCGCGGTTTCGATGCCTTCGGCGATCACCCGCAGGCCCAGCGAATGCGACAGTGCGATGATCGCCTGCGTGATCGCCTCGTCGTTGCGGTTCTGCTCGAGGCCGTGGACGAACCGCTGGTCGACCTTCACCGCCTGGATCGGCAGCCGCGCGAGATAGGACAGGCTCGAGTAGCCGGTGCCGAAGTCGTCGACGGTGATCGATACGCCGCGTTGCTTCAGCTTCACCAGCGTCGCGACGGCTTTTTCCGGATGCGTGATGATCACGCTCTCGGTGATCTCGAGATCGAGGTAATGCGCGGGAAGTCCGCTCGCCGACAGCGCTTCGTCGACGATCCCGAGCCAGCTGTCGTGCTGCAGCTGCTGCACCGACAGGTTGACCGAGAGCCGCAGCATCATCCCGTGACGGTGCCAGGCGGCGACCTGCCGGCACGCGTCGCGCAGCACGCGTGCGCCGAGCGCCTGGATCATTCCGGATTCCTCGGCGATGGGAATGAACTCCGAGGGCGAGATCACGCCGCGCTCCGGATCGCGCCAGCGCAGGAGCGCTTCGACGCCGACGGCGCGCCCGGTCTGCATTTCGATCTGCGGCTGGTAGACGAGGAAGAACTCGTCGTCCATCAGCCCGCGCCGCATGTCGGTCTCGAGCTGCAGCCGCAGCTGGACTCGCGCGTTCATGTCGGCGGTGTAGTATCGGTACGCGTTGCGCCCGGCCTCCTTCGCCGCATACATCGCCGTGTCGGCCTGCTTGATCAGGCTCACCGGATCGGTCGCGTCGAGCGGATACATCGACACGCCGATCGAAGACGTCAGCGTGGGCGTCTGATCCGACAGACGAAACGGCGCGAGGAACGACTCGCGCACACGCGCCAGCACCGTCATCGTCTCGAACGTCGCGTGCGCAGGATCGAGGCCCGGCAGGATCAGCACGAACTCGTCGCCGCCGAGCCGCGCTACGGTGTCCGATTCGCGGACGGCGGAGGTGAGCCGCTGCGCGACCGCCTGCAGCAGCTGGTCGCCGGAGTCGTGGCCCAGCGTGTCGTTGATCCGCTTGAAGTGATCGAAGTCGAGGAACAGGCACGCGACGTGCGTGCCGTCGCGCTGCGCCTGCGCGAGAATCTGCTTCAGCCGCTGATTCAGCAGCGACCGATTGGGAAGGCCCGTCAGGATGTCGTGCTGCGCGAGCTTGTACGCGTGCGCCGTCGCGATCTCGAGCTCCTTGGTCCGCTGCGCGACCTTGTCCTCGAGCGTGCGCTGGTAGGTCGCGACTTCCGCCTGCGATTCGGACAGCCGCTGCGTCATGTGATTGAACGTGTGCGTGAGGAGGCCGAGCTCGTCGGCCGAGCTTGCCGGAACGTAGACGTCGAGCTTGCCCGATCCCACGGCCCGCGCGGCGCGCATCAGCCGCCGCATCGGCGCAACGAGCCGCCGGGTCAGGAGCAGCGTCACGCTGATCGCGATCACGACGACAAGTGCGACGACGGAGAGCGCGCCGATCAGCGTCTTCCTGAATTGCGCCCGCTGCCGCTCAAACGTCATGCCGACGCGAATGAAGCCGACCGGAACGCGCGCGACCGCCGAGACCGTGCCCGCGGCGTCGGGCGGAGGCTCGGCTTCGCTCCGCGGCGGCGGCCCGCTGCTTGCAGCCGTCCCGGCGTTTAGCACGCGCGCAATGAGCTCGATGTAGCGCCGTCCCTGGATGGTGACGTCGGACGAGCCGATTGCACCCGCCACCGGGATCGCAGCGTCGGCCGCGAGGGCCGGCAGGTCGACGCTGCGCAGCGAATCGCCGAACCGTCGCTCGAGGATCGGCGTCCGGTTCAAGCCGAGCACCACCACGTAGGCGTAATCGCCGTCCGCTTCGAGATTGTCGAGCACCGCGTCGAGGCGCGCGCGGTCGGTCGCGGAGAGACCGCGCTCGGACATCTCGGTCAGCATGGCCAGGATCGTCGACCCCTGCGCGCGCAAGTCCCTTTCGAACTCCGTTTCGTCAAGTTGCCGATTTTGCGAGAGGTAAAAGCCCGTCGTCAGGATCGCCGTCAGGAAGATCAGTCCGACGGTCAGCAGGTTGAGCTTGGTGAGCAACGGCCACCGCACTGGCGGCAGGTTGAGCGGCGAGATCGTGTCCGTGCCGAGCGACGTGAGATGTCGGCGCAGGCGTTTCACGTGCTCGCTCCGGCGCGCGAGTCATCGCTCTGGTGGGCGATCGCACGCCTGCGAGTCGCGCATGCATCCCGCGGCGGGACGGCTTCCGCCTCCCGCGTTTCGATTCCGGTCGTGATCAACTGGCTCTCGTGCTTCTACGCACCGGAGTCACTGCCGGACCATCCGGGCGTCTCTTCGCAACCCGCGCTCTGCGCGGACGTTCTTGGCCTTGTCCGCAACAGGGTTTCGTAAGCATACACCGTGCCATTCGGTGCGAGCCAAACCGCGCTCGGGGTCGCCCACAGCCAACGCACCGGCCAGAAGGTTCAGACGGGTAGGGGGATCTTCCCGATGCGCTGCTGCCACTCGCGCGGGCCGGTCTGATGCACCGAGATTCCGTTGGCGTCGACGGCAACGGTCACCGGCATGTCCTTCACCTCGAACTCGTAGATCGCTTCCATGCCGAGGTCTTCGTACGCGACGACGCGCGAGCGCTTGATCGCCTTCGAAACGAGATACGCGGCGCCGCCCACCGCCATCAGATAGGCGGCCTTGTGCTTGTGGATCGCCTCGATCGCGACGGGTCCGCGTTCGGCCTTGCCGATCATCGCGATGAGGCCGGTTTTCGCGAGCATCGTCTCGGTGAATTTGTCCATGCGTGTCGCCGTGGTCGGTCCGGCGGGACCGACGACTTCGTCGCGCACCGGATCGACCGGGCCGACGTAGTAGATGACGCGGTTCCGGAAATCCACCGGCAACGCCTCGCCGCGATCGCAGCAGTCGCAGATCCGCTTGTGCGCGGCGTCGCGCCCCGTGAGCATCTTGCCGCTCAAGAGCAGCGTCTGGCCCGGCTTCCACGTCGCGACTTCGGCAGGTGTGAGCGTGTCGAGGTTCACCCGGGTCGCTGCGGCGGAGGGCGCCCATTCGACCTTCGGCCAGCGCGACAGGTCCGGCGGCGCGAGCAGGGCCGCGCCGCTGCCGTCGAGCGTGAAATGCGCGTGCCGCGTCGCTGCGCAATTGGGGATCATGCCGACGGGCTTCGACGCCGCATGGGTCGGATAGTCGAGGATCTTCACGTCGAGCACTGTCGATAACCCGCCGAGGCCCTGTGCGCCGATGCCGAGCGCGTTCGCGGCGTCGAAGATCTCGATGCGCAATTCCTCGAGCGCGTTCCTCGGTCCGCGTTTCTTCAGCTCGTGCATGTCGATCGGCTCCATCAGCGCTTCTTTCGCGAGCAGAACCGCCTTCTCCGCCGTGCCCCCGATGCCTAGCCCCAGCATTCCGGGCGGGCACCAGCCGGCGCCCATCGTCGGCAGCGTCTTGACGACCCAGTCGACGATCGAGTCGGACGGATTGAGCATCGTGAATTTCGACTTGTTCTCGGAGCCGCCGCCCTTCGCCGCGATCTTCACGTCAACCGTATTGCCGGGAACGAGGTCGAAATGGACGACGGCCGGCGTGTTGTCCTTCGTGTTCTTCCGCGCGCCCGCGGGGTCGGCGACGATCGACGCGCGGAGCTTGTTGTCCGGATCGTTGTACGCGCGGCGGACGCCCTCGTTGACCATCTCGGCGACCGGCATCGTCACGCCTTCCCAGCGCACGTCCATCCCGACCTTGACGAAGGCGACGACGATGCCCGTGTCCTGGCAGATCGGACGGTGGCCTTCGGCGCACATCCGCGAATTGGTGAGAATCTGCGCGATTGCGTCCTTCGCCGCCGGCGATTGCTCGGCGGCGTAGGCCTCGCCCAGCGCCTCGATGTAATCCTGGGGGTGGTAATAGGAGATGTACTGGAGCGCGTCGGCGACGCTGTCGATGAAATCCTGCTGGCGGATGGCGGCCATGATCGTCCTGCGGAAAGTGGCGGATCGCTGGACGAGTCTAGCACCGCCCGCCCGGCGCGCCCCGACCTGAATCAAACCCTGCCACTGTCGTTCGGCGGACAATTTCGGGGCACGGCATCGATCGCCGGAACGAGCGCCCACGGGGCAGCGACGACCCTTGCGCTGTATCAACCTTGGCGCGTTGCGCGGGACGCGGGCTCTTGGTTAGACTCCCAAGTCGCACCGAGGCGAAAGGCCGGCCGCGGGCGCCCGACCGCACCCCCAACAGGAGAATCCAGCATGTCCACGATCGAGTCGGTATCCACCGAGTCCCGGATCTTTGAGCCGGCGCGCGAGTTCGTCGCGCAGGCTAACGTCAAGAAGGCCGACTTCGACGCGCTCAACGCCGCCGCCGCCAAGGATTTCGGCGGCTTCTGGGCGAAGCATGCGCGCGACGAGATCCTGTGGCACAAGCCGTTCACCAAATCGCTCGACGAGTCGAACGCGCCGTTCTACAAATGGTTCGAGGACGGCGAGCTCAACGTCTCCTACAACTGCCTCGACCGCAATCTCTCGAACGGCAACGCCGAAAAGGTCGCGATCATCTTCGAGGCCGACGACGGCGCCGTCACCAAGGTCAGCTACCGCGAGCTCTACCACCGCGTCTGCCGGCTCGCGAACGGCTTGAAGTCGCTCGGGATCAAGAAGGGCGACCGCGTCCTGATCTACATCCCGATGTCGATCGAGGGCGTCGTCGCGATGCAGGCCTGCGCGCGGATCGGCGCGACGCATTCGGTCGTCTTCGGCGGCTTCTCGGCCAAGTCGCTGCAGGAGCGGATCATCGATGCCGGCGCTGTCGCGGTGATCACCGCCGACGAGCAGGCGCGCGGCGGCAAGTCCCTGCCCTTGAAGGCGATCGTCGACGAAGCGCTCGGCATGGGCGGTTGCGAGAGCATCCGCAGCGTGATCATCTACCAGCGGACCGGCGGCAAGATCGCCTTCAACGCGCCGCGCGACCTGTGGCTGCACGAGCTCGTTGCGAAACAGGCGGACACCTGCGAGCCCGAATGGGTCGGCGCCGAGCATCCGCTGTTCATCCTCTACACGTCCGGCTCGACCGGCAAGCCGAAGGGTGTGCAGCACAGCTCGGGCGGCTACCTCCTCTGGGCGATGCTGACGATGCGCTGGGTGTTCGACATCAAGCCGACCGACGTCTTCTGGTGCACCGCGGACATCGGCTGGGTGACCGGCCACACGTACATTACGTACGGACCGCTCGCGGTGGGCGCGACCGAGGTCGTGTTCGAAGGCATTCCGACCTACCCCGACGCGGGCCGCTTCTGGCAGAACATCGCGAAACACAAGGTCAACATCTTCTACACGGCGCCGACGGCGATCCGCTCGCTGATCAAGGCGTCCGGCGTGACCCCGCAATGTGCGCCGACGAACTACGATCTGTCGAGCCTCCGCCTGCTCGGCACGGTCGGCGAGCCGATCAATCCCGAGGCGTGGATGTGGTACCACAAGAACGTCGGCCGCGAGCGGTGCCCGATCGTCGACACGTGGTGGCAGACGGAGACCGGCGGGCACATGATCTCGCCGCTGCCTGGAGTGACGGCGACGGTGCCCGGATCGTGCACGCTGCCGATTCCGGGGATCATGGCCGCGATCGTCGACGAGACCGGCCACGACGTCGAGAACGGCCACGGCGGCATTCTCGTCGTCAAGCGCCCGTGGCCGGCGATGATCCGCACGATCTGGGGCGATCCTGAGCGCTACCAGAAGTCCTATTATCCGGAGGAGCTCGGCGGCAAGCTCTACCTCGCTGGCGACGGCTCGGTGCGCGACAAGGCGCACGGGTATTTCACGATCATGGGCCGCATCGACGATGTGCTGAACGTTTCCGGGCACCGGCTCGGCACGATGGAAATCGAGTCGGCGCTGGTCGCCAATCCGCTTGTCGCCGAGGCCGCCGTCGTCGGCCGGCCCGACGACATGACCGGCGAAGCGGTGTGCGCGTTCGTCGTCCTGAAGCAGCATCGGCCCGATGGCGCCGAGGGCGAGAAGATCGCGAAGCAGCTCCGCGACTGGGTCGGCAAGGAGATCGGTCCCATCGCGAAGCCGAAGGACATCCGGTTCGGCGACAACCTGCCGAAGACGCGTTCCGGCAAGATCATGCGCCGCCTGTTGCGTTCGCTCGCGAAGAACGAGGAGATCACGCAGGACACGTCGACGCTCGAAAATCCGGCGATTCTCGAGCAACTGAAGCAGGTGCTGTAGCGGCGCGAGCCTGGGAGCAGGGGGAACGCGCGAGCGGCGAGCAGGGGCCCCTCCCGCAGGCGAGGGGATGCGAGCAACCGCGAGTCGCGTTCGGAGGTCGACGGCGCGGCACACGCATGACTTGGCGGTGCGGAGGCAGAACCGCGCGCGGGTAGCACCTGGGGATGCTACCGGGGCGAGTCGACGCCGCGGCCGACGCCTCGGCATCACGATGCAAGCGGTCGCATCGGAGGCCGCCCTCGCCGCTCGTCGTAGCGGCAAAGAAAAGGCCCGCACACCGCGGGCCTTTCTGCCTTGCGGGGAACGCTCGCGTCAGGTGCCCAGCGTCACCATCTTGTCGCCGGCGAGGTTCGGATACCGGACGTGCTCGACCAGCTCCTGGACCTCCCTCTGCGGCGCCGGCGTGAGCAGGCTCACAATGATGATGACGATGAAGCCGAGCGGGACGCCCCACAGTCCCGCGGAGATCGAGCCGATGCCCCACCACGTGTGGTCGGCGATCGATCCGGTGACGCCGAAGAGGCCGCGCAGCCAGGGCTGGGTCGTCGCCATGTAGTAGAACGTGATGCCCAGCCCCGCAATCATGCCGAGCGTCGCGCCCCACTTGTTGGCGCGCTTCCAGAAGATCCCGCACACGAGCGCCGGGAAGAACGCCGCCGCCGCGAGCGAGAACGCTGCCGACACGAGGAACAGGATGTCCGCCGGTTTTTGCGCCGCCACCGTCGCTGCAACCAGCGCTACCACCAGAAGCAGGATCTTGGAGATCGTCACGCGGCGCGCCGTGGATGCATTGGGATCGAGCATCTTGTAGTAGAAATCGTGCGACAGCGCGTTGGCGATCGTCAGCAGCAGACCATCCGCGGTCGACAGCGCCGCAGCCAGGCCACCGGCGGCGACGAGCCCGGAAATCACGTAGGGCAGGCCTGCGATTTCCGGCGTCGCGAGCACGATGATGTCGCCGCCGATCGCGATCTCGGCCAGCTGCACGATGCCATCGTGGTTGACGTCGACAATCGACAGCAATCCTGGGTCCACCCTCGCCCAGGCCGCCGCCCAGTTCGGCAATGTCGCGTACTGCGAGCCGACGACGAAGCTGTAGACGTCAAACTTCGCGAGCACAGCGAGCGCCGGTGCCGTGAAGTACAGGAGGAAGATGAAGAACAGTGACCAGAAAACCGATTCGCGCGCTTGCCGCACCGAGGGCGTCGTGTAGTAGCGCATCAGGATGTGCGGCAACGCCGCAGTACCGACCATTAGGCAGAACACCAGGGCGAGAAAGTTCCGCCGCGAAACATCGCGTGCGGCGTCGTCCTTGCCGGGAAACGCCTCGGCGTGGCGCAGCGGCGGCGCCGCGCGCGCAATGAGCCCCGCATCCTTGGTCCACTGCGCTTTGGCGGCATCGACGTCCTTCGGATACGCGTCGAGCGCCTTTTCGGCGACGATCACCTGCTCGGGCGGCGCGTTTTCCGTCTTGAGCTTCGCGACTTCGGCGGTCAGCTTCTGCTTGCCGGCATCGAAAGATCCCGGCAGCCCCTTCACGTTGGCGCTGGCCTCGTCGGCGCGCGCCTTCCAGATATTGCGGACCTCGATCTCCTTCGGGTCCTTGATGAACTTCTCCTCGAGCGCGGTCACCTTCTCGAGCTGCTTGCCGTAGACGATCTGCGGAATGGGGATGCCCGTCTGCTTCACGGACAGCCAGACGACCGGGATCATGTAGGCGATGATCAGGATGATGTATTGCGCCACCTGCGTCCACGTCACCGCGCGCATCCCCCCCAGGAACGAGCAGACGAGAATACCGCCCAGGCCCAGGAAGATCCCGTACTCGAACTGGACGCCCGTAAGCCGCGTCGTGATGAGTCCCACGCCGTAGATCTGCGCCACGACATAGGTGAACGAGCAGAGGATCGCGGCGAAGATGCCGACCGCGCGTGGGATGTGGCCGCCGTAGCGCGCACCGAGGAAATCGGGAATCGTGAACTGGCCGAACTTGCGCAAGTACGGTGCGAGGAACAGCGCGACCAGGCAGTAGCCGCCGGTCCAGCCCATCACGAAGGCGAGACCCCCGAAGCCCGCAAGATAGAGCGTCCCCGCCATCCCGATGAACGACGCTGCGCTCATCCAGTCGGCGCCGGTCGCCATGCCGTTGAAGAACGCCGGCACCCGCCGGCCCGCCACGTAATACTCGGCGGCATCGGACGTGCGGCTGATGATCCCGATGCCGGCGTAAAGACCGACCGTTGCCATCAGGAAGACGTAGCCGATCCACCGCCGGGAGAGACCCATCTGCTCGGCGATGGCGAGCGCGATGACGAAGACGACGAATCCGATCGTGTAGAACGTGTACGCCTTCTTGAGCTTGTTGAAGAACCCTCGGCCCGTCATGGGGGAGAGGGCGGCGCTCGTCCTGGATGCTGCTGGCGTGGTGGCCATTATTCGTCCTCCCCTTCATGCACGTCGTAGACGCGGTCGAGGTCGTTCATGTAGCGCGCGTAGTACCAGATGATGATCACGTAGATGATCAACGCGCCCTGCGCCGCCATGTAGAACGCGAATGGCCAGCCGAAGAAGTTGAACGAGAGATCGCGAGCGAAGTACATCAGCACGAACGTCACGAGGAACCAGATGAACAGCAGGACGCTCGTTATCGCCAGGTTCTTGTGCCAGTACTCCAGATGCCGCTCGGTCAGCTGCATGGAAGGCTCCTCCTGATGAACTACCCCGAACCGCCGTGAGCCCGGAAACGGGATCCGGCGTCATTCTTATGTCACACGCAACGGCGCCCCGACGCGGTGGGCGTCCAAATTGCGCGGAGTATAGCTGAGCTTTTCGGAAGCGCAACCCGGCAGGCGCCGGACGGCGGCGATGTTGCGGCGCACCGTGTTGGATTTCGTTCCCGGCAGGCCCCTAGTCCGGGATCCGCGCCTTCAGCCCCGTTTCCCGTTCGAGCTGCCGCGAGACGTCAGGTTCGAAGCGCGCCAGGTGGTCGATGATCTTCTGGGTTTCGGCGGAGTGCCCGAGCTCGTGCTGGACGCGGGCGAGCTGGTACCAGCCGTAGGGACTCATCGGTTGCAGCTTTGTATTTCGCTTGAGCGGCGCGATCGCTTCCTCGGGGCGTCGCGTCGAAATGAGCGACAGCGCGAGACCGTAGAGCGCCCGGTCGTGATCCGGATTGATCGCGAGCGCTTCGCGAAACGCCGCCATTGCCGCGTCGTGGTCGTTCAGCTGCTGCAGCAGGAAGGCCCGATTGAATCGCGCCTCGGCGTCCCGCGGCTTCAGCGAGAGCACGCGGTCGAACATCGCGAGCGCCTCGCGCTTCCTTCCCTGCTGCGCGTACTGGTACCCGATCGATGCCAGTGCGAGCGCGTCCGAAGGATCGAGCGCCAGTATGCGCTCGTAATACTCGAGCGCGATGTCGCGCCGCCGGAACAACACGCACCAGGCCGCGACCTGATTCCAGTACCAGCGCTTGAGGCGCGCGATCATTGCGACTGCAGGCACTGGGCGATGGCGAGCCCGTGCCGTCCGCAGGCCGCCGCGATCTCGATCATGATCCAGAGGTAGGCCACGAGCAGCAGCGAAAACCCCACCAGCGGCAGGTGCCGGTCGGGGATCACCCTTGGCGCGATCCAGCGGCACGGCTTCACCACCGGCGAGGCGACGATCTCGAACAGCCGGTAGATGAAATTCCGCTGCGGCGGCTGCCCCATGATCCGGGTCAGGACGTAAGTGGCTCCCTGGCCGGCCAGCGCGAACAGCGGGATCGCGACGATGACCTGGGCAAGCCGGAGCCAGAAGAGCGTCGAATGGAGGTCGTTCACCGCAAGCGTTCCTGCGGCCTCGTCGCGGGCCGCGCCGCCAGAGTTTACCCAAACACGGTCGCGTCGGGCGAAGGGTTTTGGCGCGCCGCGGTTTTGGTCAGAGCAGCCCGATCGAGCTCGCGACGGCGCCGACAACGGCGGAAACGAACGTCAGCAGCACGATCGAAATGCCGATGAACTCGGTTTGCGCGCCTGCCGGAACGTTCAGCACCCGGCGCACGCCGAGCCAGAGCAGGAACAGCGTGTGGGCGAGGCCGATGACGCCGACGATCGCCATCACGGGCAGCAGCAGCGTCGCGCCGGCGAGCAGGACGGGGATCGAACCGTACGTCGCGACTTTGAGCGCGGCCGTGTAGTCACGCGGGATCCGGAACATCGGCGCCAGCAGAACGAAGATCGCGGCCAGCGCGAATATGGATCCGATCGTTGCGAAGTACGTTGCCGCACCGGCGACGAATATCTGGTCGGCGGGAACGAGGTAGCCGTGCACGGGGTCCCACTCGCGATCGAAGGTCGTCATACCGATCGTCGTGGCGATCGGCGCAAGCAGCGCCAGCGGCAGGATGTAGCGGCGAAGCAGCGCATCGATCGACGTCTTTTCGTCGGCGATCCGGTCCCACTCCGCTTTCGGGCGGAAAATGAGATAGGCGATGCGGCGCAGCGTTTCCATCGTTTCGACAGGTTCCTAGCCGGCAGTTCCCAGCCATTTCTGCTGGCGCGCGGTCCGTACGAGCGCGTCGAAGCCGATCCGTCCCTGTTTCGCCGCGATGGCGCGCAGTCGCAACAGCAGCTCCGCGGTCGCAAGCGCGTCGGCCGCGGCATTGTGGCGAACCGCGCATTCGATCCCGAAAGCGCCGAGCCAATCGTCGAGACTGCGGGTCCCGCGGCGATGCGCGTCGGGCGAAAGCGCTGCGGCGAGTGGCGCGAGATCGAGCCATGGGACATTGTCGGCAGCGACACCGGACGCGGCACCGGCGTTGCGCAGCACGACCCGATCGAAATCGGCGTGAAACCCGACGCGCGGCGCATGCGCGGCCCAATCACGGAACGCCGCCAGTGCAGCGGGCGCCGGCACGCCCGCGGCCTGCGCGCCGTGACCGATCCCATGCACGACGATGTTCGCCGCTTCGCCAGCCGGCTCGCTGCGCAAGACGACCTCGAAGCTGTCGTCGAGCCGGATGCCGGCGTCGTCGACGGCGATCGCTCCGATCGCGAGCAGTCGGTCGCGCTGCGGGTCGAGGCCGGCAGTCTCGGTATCGACAACGACCCAGCGTTCGGCCGATCCGGCGTTTGCCCGGCTTGCATGGCCGCCGAGCCAGTGCCGCAGCGCGGCGAGCGTAGCGTTCATCGGCGGGGTTTCGCGCTCACGCATGCGCCGCTCATCCGGGATAGTCGAGCTCGAGGCGCTGCTGTATCCGGCGAATCTGCCGCATTGCCTCCGTCAGGATGCGCCGATCGAGCTCGGAGAGCTCCGCGAGCGGAACCCAGTTGGGGTTCGACTCCGGGCCATCGCCTCTGTTCGCGGCGCGCCGATGTTGTGCGCGCAGGCGCAACAGCTGCACGAACTCGAAGGCATCGGAGAATGCGCGCGCTTCGGTCGCGGGAAAACCGCGCTTCGCGACCGCCTGCTCCAGCCGCTCGATGGTGTTGGTTGCGGCGATGCCGCCCCCGAGCGCGAAAATCCGCGCGGCGTCGACGAATGGAACGCTGCCGCTCATCTTGAGGTCGATCCCCTCGACGCCCGAGCCGTCGTCCGCCGTCTGCAATTCGCCCCACCAGTTTAGCGGCGGACGGTTCCTGAGCGCGTTGTCGGACATCTGCTTCAGGAACCGCGAATTCGCCTGCGCGCGCGCCGCGACGTCGTTGCGCAGCGCGTCCCCGAGGCGCGAGTCGCCCCACAACGCCCGAAAGTCGAAGAAGACGTTCGCGGCGAGAAGGCTGTCGGGATCGCCGCGATCGATCCAGTTCGCGAAAGCCGCCTTCCATTCGTCGAGGCTCGCGCACCACCGCGGGTTCATTGCCATCACGCCGCCCTTGCAAAGCGGATAGCCGCAGCGGTCCATGGCCTCATTGACGGCGCGCGCGAACGGGAGCAGCCGCTCGCGCGCCGCGGACGGCGCGAGCCCCGGGTTGGCGGGGACAAAGATGAGGCCGTTGTCCTGATCGGTGGCGATCGTCTGCTCGGAGCGCCCTTCGGAGCCCATTCCAAGCCAGCACAACGAAAGACCGGCGAGATCGAACCGGGGCGCGAAGAGATCGAGGAGGCGCACGGCAATCTGGTCGTTGAGGCTCGAGATCATCCGTGTCAGGTGCGAGGCTGCGGCACCCTGCACGATCAGCGAATGGGAAAGCGCCCGAATGTCGGCCGCGCACTGGACGAGGGCAGGGACGTCCGCCGCGCGGCGGATTTCCGAGGCGAGCTCGCGCACCGACAGCCGCTGCAGCGCAAACAGGTCGCGCTCCGAGACGACGCCGGCAACGCTGCCGCCAGCGTCGCAGACGACGACGTGACGGACACCGCTTCGCGCCATCACGAGCGCCGCGTCGCCGGCGGTCGCGTCGACCGCAAGCGTGATCGCCGGCGCGCTCATCACGTCGCCTATGGGAGTTGTCAGCGGACGCTCTCGCAACACGACGCGGCCGATGACGTCCTGCCGCGTGAAGATGCCGAGCGGTTTCGCGTCGCCATCTACAATCGGCAGCGAGCCGATTCGCTCCCGCTCCATCGTTGCCAGGGCGTCGGCGAGCGGAGTGTGCGCACCGCACGTCAGCGGCGCGCGTCGCAGCAGGCGGCCGAGCGGCGTCGCGAACCCGCGTTGCAGGGTGGTGGCGGCAAGGTACTCGGCCCGCAGCTCGGCTCGGGACAGGTCGAGAAGATGCGCGAGCCGCCGCGTGCAGAAATCCTGAAAGACCGGCGAAGTTTCGATCAGCGCATCGAACACCGAAACCGGAAAGACAAGGCAGAATGTGTCCCGCCTCGCGCGGTAGACACTGGTGACGCCGCGCCGCGCGACGAGCGCAGCCAGCGGAAACATCTCGCCGGCGGAGAGCTCCCACAGCGCGGACGCCGACCCCGTCTGATCCGACCGTTCACCGCGGACGGCGCCCTGCCGGATCACGTAGCAATGCGACGGACGATCGGCTCCCGGGCCGAGGATTGTCTCGCCGGGCGCAAAATAGGCGATTCGCGACGCGCGGACGAGACGGTCGACATCGCCCTCGTGCATCGCGGCGAACGGCGGATGCGGTTTCAGCGTCTGCTTCAATCCGGCAAGCACCGACGGAGCGGGGGTCGACAGGGGCGCCACGCTGAGGCTCCAGGATCGTCCCGGTCGCTTGCCGGCGTCCCGTCGCGGTCGTCCGCTACGCCGCCGGCGGAACGGTGTCGCTGAACGAAGGTCTCGCCCCGAGCTTCTCGGCCAGCTTGGCGAGATTCGGATGCGCATCGCGCCAATCGATCTCGGGGAAGCGCAGGTCGAGGTACCCCAGCGCGCACCCGGTGGCGATGTCGGCGAGCGAATACGCCTCGCCGTTGCACCACGGTCGTTCCTCCAGCTCGCGTGCCATCTCGACCACCCCGCGGGCGATCTTGTCGCGCTGGCGTTCGAGCCAGTCCTTGCTCTGCTGCCGTGCCGGCCGCTTCTGCTCCAGGAAGACTGCGGCGGCGGCGTCGCAGATGCCGTCGGCGAGCGCCTCCCAGCGTTTCACGACGATGCGCTGCCGCGACGGCTCCGGGATCAGCCGGCTCACCGGACTCACGGTATCGAGGTACTCGACGATGACGCGCGAATCGTAGAGCGGCGTGCCGTCGTCCAGCACGAGCACCGGGATCTTGCCGAGGGGGTTGAATTGCGCGACCGTGTTGCCGGCGCCCCACGGCGAATCGACGACGAGCGAGAACTCGATCTTCTTTTCGGCGAGCGCGATACGGACCTTGCGCACGTACGGGCTCGTCAGCGTGGCGATCAGTTTCAGCAAGGGGCGGCGCGGGAAGAAAATCGGGATAGAAAGTATAGCATCGGCGGTGTCTGCGAGAATCGCGACCAAGCCGCTTCGCGTGCTACACTCGTACGCGTTTCCTGCGACACGACCCGGGACGCGTCGATGCCGGCGGCGCCACCCGTCGTCGCAGTGTCCGTTATGGCAGTCCCCTTCTCCACGCTGACCGCCCTCTCTCCGCTCGACGGCCGTTACGCGGCCAAGGTCGAGTCGCTGCGCGAACATTTCAGCGAATTCGGATTGATCCGCGCGCGGGTCCGGATCGAGATCGCGTGGCTCGGCGCACTCGCTGCCGAACCGGGAATCCCCGAAGTCGCGCCGTTCTCGGAATCCGCGCGCGCGGCGCTCGACGCGGCGGCCGCGTCGTTCGACCCTGCCGACGCCGAGCGCGTGAAGGCGATCGAGCGCACGACGAATCACGACGTCAAGGCGATCGAATACTGGCTGAAGGAACGGTTCGCCGCCGTGCCCGAGATCGCCCGCGTCGGCGAATTCATTCATTTCGCGTGCACGTCCGAGGATATCAACAATCTCGCGCATGGGTTGATGCTGGCGGAAGCGCGGCGGTCGATCCTGTTGCCCGCCCTGGCGGACATCTCGGCGCGCGTGCGCGATCTCGCGCGTCTGCACGCCGATCTGCCGATGCTCGCGCGCACGCACGGCCAGCCGGCGACGCCAACGACGCTCGGCAAGGAGCTGGCGAACGTCTATGCGCGGCTCGAGCGGCAGATCGCGGCGATCTCCCACGTGCCGATCAAGGGCAAGCTCAACGGCGCCGTCGGCAATTACAACGCCCACGTCGTCGCGTACCCGGACGTCGACTGGGAGCGCCTCGCCGCGAAGGTCGTGAACGAGGTCGGCCTCGAGTTCAATCCCTATACGACGCAAATCGAGCCGCACGATTACATGGCGGAGCTGTTCGATGCGATCGCGCGTGCCAACACGGTGCTGATCGATCTCGACCGCAATCTCTGGGGCTACATTTCGCTCGGCTACTTCCGGCAGCGAACGAGGGAAGGCGAGATCGGGTCGTCGACGATGCCGCACAAGGTCAACCCGATCGATTTCGAGAATTCCGAGGGCAATCTCGGGCTCGCCAACGCGCTCCTGCGGCACATGGCGGAGAAGCTTCCCATCTCACGCTGGCAGCGCGACCTCACCGATTCGACCGTCCTGCGCAACATGGGTGTGGCGCTCGGGCACACGCTGCTCGGCTGGACCGCGCTCGCGCAGGGCGTGGACAAGCTCGCCGTCGACGGCGCGCGCATCGCCGCCGATCTCGACGCCAACTGGGAGGTGCTGGCCGAGCCGATCCAGACCGTCATGCGCCGCTACGGCGTCCCCAATCCCTACGAGCAGCTGAAGGCCCTGACGCGCGGCCGGACCGGAATGACGCGCGAAGCGCTGCACGCATTCATCGACGGGCTCACGTTGCCGGCAGACGCCAAGGCGCGTCTGAAGGCGCTGACGCCCTCGACGTACATCGGCAACGCCGGAGCGCTCGCCAGGCGGATCTGACACCCCATCACGCGGACGGCGGTCATGGCCGTGCATGCAACCACCGGCATCGTCACGTTCCTCTTGAGCGACATCGAGGGGAGCACGCGGCTTTGGGAGGAGGAGCCCGAGCGGATGCAGGACGCGCTCGCGCGGCACGATGCGCTCGCGCGCGCGGCCGTCACCGAGCATCGCGGCACGATCGTCAAGATGGCGGGCGACGGCATCCATGCAGCTTTCGATGATCCTCTCGACGCGATTGCGGCGACGCTCGAATTCCAGCGGGCGCTCGCCGATCCCGCCGCCACCAACGGCATCCGCTTTCGCGTGCGCTGCGGCCTGCACGCGGGCGTGGCCGAGGGCCGCGACAACGACTATTTCGGCAGCACCGTCAATCGCGCGGCCCGGATCATGAGCGCTGCGCATGGCGGCCAGGTGCTGCTATCGCAAGCGGTGGCGGAGCTCGTCCATGACCGTCTTCCGGCAGGCACGTCGCTCACCGATCTGGGCTCGGTCCGGCTGAGGAACGTCGCCCACCCGGAGCGGATCCACCAGCTCGTCCATCCGGAGCTGCGGCACCATTTCCCGGCGCTGCGCTCGCTCGAGGCGACGCCGCACAACCTGCCGCAGCAGTTCACGTCGTTCATCGGCCGCGAGCGCGAGCGCGCGGAAGTCCTGCGGCTCCTTTCCGGTCCCCGTCTCCTGACGCTGATCGGGCCCGGCGGGATCGGCAAGACGCGGCTTGCGCTGCAGGTCGCCGCCGACGTGATGGACGCGTATCCGGACGGAACATGGTTCGTCGATCTGGCGCCAGTGACCGATCCGGCACTGGTTCCGCAGACGGCAGCGCGCGTGCTCGGCGTGCAGGAGCAGAAGGACATGCCGCTCGTGCAGGCGCTCTGCGCACATGTCGCGCCGCGCCGCCTGCTCGTCGTGCTCGACAACTGCGAGCATCTCGTCGCCGCGTGCGCGGCGCTGCTGGGCGCGCTGCTGCAGGCGGCGCCCGGCGCGCGCTTCCTCGCCACGAGCCGCGAGCCGCTCAACATCGTCGGCGAGCAGACGTATCCGTTGCGGCCGCTCTCGCTTCCCGATCCGGCGGCGGGCGCGGACGGTATCGCGCGCTCCGAGGCGATCCGGCTCTTCGTCCAGCGGGCGCAGCTGCAACGACCGAATTTCGCGCTCGACGCGCGGCAGGCGCCAGCGGTGGTGCGAATCTGCACGCGCCTGGACGGCATTCCGCTCGCGCTCGAGCTTGCCGCCGCGCGCATAGGCACGCTGCCGGTGGCGAAAATCGCCGAACGGCTCGACGATCGCTTCCGGCTGCTTTCGGGGGGTGCCGTCACCGGGTTGCCGCGGCAGCAGACGCTGCGCGCGATGGTCGACTGGAGCTTCGATCTGCTGTCCGCCGCGGAGAAGGCGATGTTCGCGCGCCTTGCAGTGTTCGCCGGCGGGTTTGCGCTCGAAGCCGCGGAGAACGTGTGCGCGATCGGCACGATTGCGCAGCGCGACGTCCTCGATCTGCTGTCGAGCCTGGTCCAGAAGTCGCTGGTTACCTTCGACGCCGACGCGGATCGTTATCGCATGCTGGAGACCATCGGCGAATACGCGCGTGGAAGGCTCGAGGAAAGCGGCGAGGCGCCGCTGATCCGCCGTCGCCACCGCGACGCCTACGCGGCGCTTTCGAGCGAAGCCGAGCCGGCGCTGCCCGGCGGCCCGCAGCAGGCGCACTGGCTCTCGCGGCTCGAAGGGGAGCACGACAACCTGCGCGCCGCGCTCGCGTTCAGCCTGGCCGATCCGGAAGGCGCCGAGATCGCTGCCTCGATGTGCGGCGCGCTGTATCTGTTCTGGGTGCATCGGGGCCATCATCGCGAGGGTTATCGCTGGTGTCAGGCCGCGCTCGCGCGCAACGTGGATCGCGCCGCGAGCGCACCGCGCGCGAAAGCGCTGCTCGGCGCGGGAACGCTCGCCACCTACGTCGGCGATCAGGCCGCGGCGCAGGACGCGCTCAAACACGCGCTCGCGATCAGCCACGAATTGCACGACCGCACGCTGGAGGCGCGCGCACTCAACAACCTCGCCACCGCTGCGTTCAACGGGCGTAAATTCGCCGAGGCCCAGGCGCTGCTGGAAGAGGCGGTAATCGTCAATCGCGAGCTCGGCAACCAGACCCACGAGATCATCAATCTGGTCAACCTCGGCAATGCCGCGAACAGCCTTGGCAATTTCGCGGCGGCGGTGGCGCCGCTCGAACGCGCGCTGGAGTTGAGCCGGGCGATGGGGATGCGCGTCCTGGAGTCCGATGTCCTTGGTCATTTGGCCATGCAGGCGCAATACCGCGGCGACTACGTGACGGCTCAGGCGCAAATCGAGGAGGCGCTGGCGATCGACCGCGAGATGGGCGTGCGAGGCCACGAAGCGGAGAAGCTTCTGCGCCTGGCCGAGATCGGCGTCCTCGGGGGCGACGCAACGGCAGCGCGCAGGCACGTTGCCGAAGGGTTGACTCTGGCTCGAGAACTCGGAAGTATCGCTGGGATCGCCGACGCGCTCGACCTTGCCGCGAGGATCGCGGTGGAGGAGGGCAACAATCGACAAGGCGCGATCTTCGCCGGTCTGGCCGACGTGCTCCGCGCGCGATCGGGCAACGCCGTGCTGCCGGTCGATCAACCGACCCATGATGCGTGCCGCAACCGCTGTCGCGAGGCCCTTGGCGAAGCCGCTTGCGAAGCGGCGTTTGCGGCCGGACGCGCGATGGCGACCGAGGATGCGGTCAGCGAAGCACTGCGGTTCCTCGGGGCCGACGAAGCCGACGATGCCGCGCCTGTGGGAGGCTAGGGCACGGCGGTCCGGGCCCGCGTGCCGTGAACGGAATACGAGTCAGCGCCGCGGCGGTTGCGATCGCGCTGCCCGCCGCTCCTTAATGAACGTCGACACTGCCGGAATCAGCGACAGCGCGACGATGCCGATCACGATCATCGTCAGGTTGTGCTTGACCCACGGGATGTTGCCGAAAAGGTAGCCGGCGTAGGAGAGCGACGCAATCCAGGCGACGGCACCGATCACGTTGAACGACAGGAAGCGGTGGTAACGCATTCCGGCGACGCCGGCGAGAAACGGCGCGAACGTGCGGATGATCGGCACGAAGCGGCCGATGATGATCGTCACGCCGCCGTACTTGTCGTAGAACGCCTGCGTGCGGCGGAGGTGCGCCTGCTTGAACCAGCGCGAATCGGGTTTGTCGAATACCCGCGGGCCGATGTAGTGACCAACCGAGTAATTCACGGTGTCGCCGAGGATTGCTGCCGCGGTCAGCACGATGACGAGCACGTGGATGTTGAGATCGGCCGTCGCCACGACGGTACCGGAGATGAACAGAATCGAGTCGCCGGGAAGGAACGGGAACACGACAAGACCCGTTTCGGCGAAGATGACGAGGAACAGCAGGCCGTACAGCCAGTGCCCGTATTGCGCCGCCAGCTGCACGACCGTCTGGTCGAGGGCCAGCAGAGAGTAGAAGAGCGTGGTCAGCATCAGGGCAGGATCTTCTCGGCCCCGCCCTCGCCACGGCGTTCCGGTTTGACCAGGTCTTCGCGCGACACGCCGAGCCACATCACCAGCGGCGCCATCACCAGCACCGACGAATAGATGCCGAAACAGATGCCGATCGTGAGCGCGAGCGCGAAGTAGTGCAGCGTCTCGCCGCCGAAGAACAGGATCGACAGCACCATCATCAGCGTCATGCCGTGAGTGATGATCGTCCGCGAGATCGTGCTCGTGATCGCATTGTCGATCACGTGCGTCACCGTTGCCTTGCGCATCTTGCGGAAGTTCTCGCGGATCCGGTCCGCGATCACGACCGACTCGTTCACCGAATAGCCGAGCACCGCCAGCACGGCCGCCAGCACGGGGAGCGAGAACTCCCACTGGAAGAACGCGAAGAAGCCGAGGATGATGACGACATCGTGCAGGTTGGCGATGATCGCCGCCACCGCGAAGCGCCACTCGAAGCGCATGGCGAGATAGCCGACGATGCCGAGCGACACGAGCAGGAGCGCGAGCGCACCGTTCTCGAAGAGCTCCTTGCCGACCTGCGGGCCGACGAACTCGACCCGCTGCTGCCGCGCCGACGGGTCGGCTTCGCGCAATACCTTCATCACCTGCTCGGAGAGCTGCGCGCTCGACAGGCCTTCCTTCAACGGCAGCCGGATCAGCGCCGTATTCGACGTGCCGAAGCTTTGCGCCGCGTATTCACCGAGATTGAGCTTGTCGATCGCGGCCCGGACGTGGTTGAAGTCGACCGCCTTGTCGTAGGCGACTTCGATCAGCGTGCCGCCGCGGAAGTCGACGCCGAGATTCAAGCCCCTGGTCGCGAGGAAGATCACCGCGAGCACGAACGTGACCGCCGAGATCACGTTGAACACGAGCGCGTGCCGCATGAACGGGATGTCGCGCTGGATACGGAAGAATTCCATGGGTTCGAGTAGGTATCGTCCGACGCCGCCTTCGCGCCGGCAGGGTTCAGAGCGGGATGTCGGAGAGAGCCGTCGGCCGCGGCCCGCGCGGCGCCGTGCCGCTCACTTGATGCCGCCCGTGCCTGCCGCCGGCTGCCACACCTGCCCGATCGAAATCTTGGCGAGGTGCTTGCGGCTGCCGTAGATCAGGTTGACGATGCCGCGCGAGACGAACACCGCCGAGAACATCGACGTCATGATGCCGAGGCAGTGGACGACCGCGAAACCGCGCACCGGCCCGGTGCCGAAGATCAGCAGCGCGACGCCGGCGATCAGTGTCGTCACGTTCGAGTCGAGAATTGTTCCCCACGCCCGCTCGTAGCCTGCCGAGAGCGCCGCGTGCGGTGTCGCCCCCCAGCGCAGCTCCTCGCGAATCCGCTCGTTGATCAGCACGTTGGAATCGATCGCCATGCCAAGCGTCAGCGCGATGGCCGCGATGCCGGGCAGGGTGAGGGTCGCCTGCAGCATCGACAGGATCGCCACGAGCAGCAGCAGATTCACGGACAGCGCGATGGACGAGATGAGCCCCATCAACAGGTAATAGGCGCACATGAAGACCACGAGCACCACGAAACCGTAGGAGACGGAGTCGAAGCCCTTGTCGATGTTCTCCTTGCCGAGCGAGGGGCCGACGGTGCGCTCCTCGACGATCTCCATTGGCGCCGCGAGCGCGCCCGCGCGCATCAGGAGCGCGATGTCGTTGGCCTCGCGCGTGTTCATCCGGCCGCTGATCTGGACGCGACCGCCGCCGATTTCCTCGCGGATCACCGGAGCGGTGATGACCTCGGCCTTGCCCTTCTCGACCAGCACGATCGCCATCCGCTTGCCGACGTTCTCGCGCGTGACCTCCTTGAAGATCCGCGCGCCGCTGCCGTCGAGGTTCACGTGCACGGCGGGCTCGTTGTTGCGCTGGTCGAAGCCCGGCTGGGCATCGTTGATCCGGTCGCCGGTCAGCACCACCTGACGCTTGACCAGCACCGGCGCGCCGCTGCGCTCGGTGAACAGATCGCTGCCGAACGGCACCTGGCCCGCGAGCGCCTGCTCGAGCGCGCCCGGGTCCTCGTTGACCATCCGGATTTCGAGCGTCGCCGTGCGGCCGAGAATGTCCTTCGCGCGCGCCGTGTCCTGCACGCCGGGGAGTTGCACGACGACACGGTCGGCGCCCTGCTGCTGGATGATCGGCTCGGCCACGCCCAGCTCGTTCACGCGGTTGCGCAGGATCGTGATGTTCTGCAGCACCGCCCCGTCCTGGATGCGCTTCTGCGCTTCGGGCTTGAGCGACGCGACGAGGCGCAGCTCGCCGCCGGCGGCGTCGGCATCGCGCAGCTGCAGATCGCCGTACGTCTTCTCGATCTCGGCGCGCGCCTTGCCCCGCTCGGCGTCGTCGCGGAAGCGGACGACGACGTTGGTGCCTTCGCGGCCGACGCCTGCGTACTGCACCTTCTTTTCCCGCAGCAGCGAGCGGATGTCGGTCGTATAGCGGTCGGCGGCCTTGTCGAGCGCCGCCTTCATGTCGACCTGCAGCAGGAAATGCACTCCGCCGCGCAAATCGAGGCCGAGGTACATCGGCAGCGCGCCGATCGCGGTCAGCCACGGCGGCGACGACGAGAGCAGGTTAAGCGCGACGATGTAGTTGTCGCCGAGTTTCGCCTGCAGCGCGTCCTTGGCCTTGAGCTGCGTGTCGGGATCGGCGAAGCGCACCTTGATCCCGGTCGCGTCGAGCGTTTCGCCGCGATAGGCGATGCCCGCCGTCTTGAGCGTGTCCTCGACGGTGCCGAGAAGCGCGGTGTCGATCTTGACCGCGGCCTTCGACGAGCTGACCTGCACCGCCGGCGCTTCCGGGAAGAAGTTGGGCAGCGTGTACACGAGGCCGATGACGAGCGCCACGCCGATGATCACGTACTTCCAGAGAGGATAGCGGTTCATGAATTGGTTTTAGCGTTCCGCGTTGGGTGTCGAGCGTTTCGTGGGTCTCGCATTGCGGCGCGGAACCGAGACCGGGAGGGGTGCGAGGGAATCTGCTTCTGCGCTGAACAAAGAGCACTGAACGCCCGACCCAGAATGGTCAGAGGTTCTTGATCGTGCCCTTGGGCAGGAGTTGGGCAACGGCGCCGCGCTGCACGGTGATCTCGACGTTGGGCGCGATCTCGATCGTCGCGTACTGGTCACCGAGCTTGGCGATCCGTCCGACGACCCCGCCTGACGTGACAACCTCGTCTCCCTTTTGCAGCGCCTCGAGCATCGCCTTGGTTTCCTTCGCCCGTTTCTGCTGTGGCCGGATCAACAGGAAATAGAAGACGACGAAGATCGCGATCAGCGGCAGGAACGTCATGTAGTCGGCGCCGGGTGCCGACGCCGGAGCGCCTTGCGCGTAAGCGGAGCTGATGAACGGATCGAGCAGCACGTGGATGTCCTCCGTGAGGGTGCGGGCGGGGCAGCGCGATCGTTCCGCGGCGCTCCCGCAAGACGCAGGCGGGCGTGTCCCGCGGCGCGCGGGAAATTCAATATTTTAGCATGTCACGTCCTGGCGCCCGGGACCCCGCGGCTGGTCACGGCGCATGGCGGCGTGGGAACGCGGGCGTTACTCCCGAATATTCCCTGCGTTGCGCGCCCGCTCCGCGGCGAACGCGGCACTGTGCGCGTCGAGCCGATCCTCCGCGACGGCCTCCCGCAGCTCGGCCATCAGCGTCAGGTAGTAATGGAGGTTGTGGATCGTGTTGAGCCGCGCGCCGAGGATTTCGTTGACGCGCTGCAGGTGATGCAGGTAGGCGCGGGTGAAATTGCGACAGGTGTAGCACGCGCAGGTTTCGTCGAGCGGCCGGACGTCGGTGCGATGTTTGGCGTTGCGGATCCTGACGTCGCCGTAGCGCGTGTAGAGATGGCCGTTACGCGCATTGCGGGTCGGCAGCACGCAATCGAACATGTCGATGCCGGCGGTCACCGCCGCGACGATATCCTCGGGAGTGCCGACCCCCATCAGGTAGCGCGGGCGCGCCGCGGGAAGGCGCGGGGCGACGTGGGCGAGCACGCGGCGCATGTCGTCTTTCGGCTCGCCGACGGAAAGCCCGCCGATCGCGTAACCGTCGAAGCCGATCGCCTGGAGCCCTGCGAGCGACGCGTCGCGCAGGTCCTCGTGCATGCCCCCCTGGACGATGCCGAAAAGCGCGTTCGCGTTGCCGCTCGCGTCGAACGCTTCGCGCGAGCGCCGCGCCCAGCGCAGCGACAGTTCCATCGATTGCGCCGCCTCGTCGCGCGTTGCAGGGTAGGGCGTGCATTCGTCGAAGACCATCGCGACGTCGGCTTCGAGCCCGCGCTGGACCGCCATCGCGATCTCCGGCGTCAGCAGCAGTTTGTCGCCGTTGATGGGGGAGGCGAACGTGACCCCCTCTTCGCGCACGTTGCGCATCGAGCCCAGGCTGTAGACCTGATAGCCGCCGGAATCGGTGAGGATCGGGTGGCGCCAGCCCATGAATCCATGGAGGCCGCCATGCGCGCTGATGACGTCGACGCCGGGACGCAGCCACAGGTGGAACGTGTTGCCGAGGACAATCTGCGCGCCGAGTTCTTCGAGCTCCCTTGGCGCCATCGCCTTGACCGTGCCGCAGGTTCCGACCGGCATGAACACCGGCGTGTCGACCGTGCCGTGAGCGAGCTCGAGGCGACCGCGTCGGGCCGGGCCCGATGTGGCGAGGACGCGGAAATGCATCCGGCGTGGGAAAGGGGTGCGCCGCTCCGGAGCGGGCGGTCAGCGCGGCCGCGCGCGTGCGGGGCGACGGCGCGCGAAAACCCCGACGGCGGCGACGAGGAACATCGTGAGAACGAGGCCCGTGGCGGAAAGCGTTGGTATCCCTGGCATCGTCGCGGCGGGGGCGAATCCGCAACTGCCCTCCGCGAAGTCGAACGCGTTCTTCCAGGCGCGGTAGAAATCGCCGCCGAAGTCGACGCCGGGCGTGCCGATTGTCGGATACTGCGGTGCGATCGCGACGTGGATCACGCACGCGGCGCCGGTGACACGATAAGCGATCGCCGGGTCGACCCTGCCGAGCGCATTGGGCTGCGTCCAGACGGCCACGACCGTCGTGCCTGGCTTCGCGTCGTTGCCGCCCGCGAACTTGGTGCTGGTGAGCGACGTGAGGCCGGTGGTGAGCGGATCGGCAATCATGTTTGCCGTGTTGAGCGTGCGCAACGCGTACGGCGTGGCGATGCCGTCGGTCGTGTTGGGGTCGATCGTCTCGAGCGTGCCCCAGCCGTGCGGAATGGTCGTCGGCGGGCTGTCGCTGCGATCCTGGTCATAGAACGCGCCCAGCACGACCGGCCGGCCGGTCGCCGCAAACGCCGCAACGGCGTTGCCGACGTTCGGCGCGTTCACGAACGTGCCGTCCTCGAACAGCAGCAGGACGTCGTAATTCGCGGTAAGCGCGGCGATCGTCGGCGTGGCGGCGCTTACATCGATGCCGGTGAACGTGTGCCCGCCGACGTTGCTGCTGAAATCGGCCGCGGTCTCGGCGAAATATTTGTTCGACAGCACGCCGACGCGTGCGGCGTCCGCGTCGGCGGCCTGCGCCGCAGCGAATGTGAAGGCCACGCAGGCAAGCGCACTGCGGAATGTAGGATTCATCATGGAAAAGCAGGTTGGCGCCGTTGCTGAATCGCAGCGCCATATTCCGCAACAGTTGCGGTCAGTCGACAGAGTAACGTTTTGTCATGCGCGCGCCTAGGCGGTTGACCATGATTCTGGCGTTTTGGACCAAGATTTGTTGCGCGAATCCCAGCCGCGCCACAATCTGTCGCCATTGAGCGACGCTTATGGGTGTCTCGTTTTGGCGTCAGCGCCGGCTCGCTCGCTCCAGCAGCATCGCGTCGCCGTAACTGAAAAAGCGGTACCGAAGCGCGATCGCGTGCGCATAGGCGGCCCGTACGTTGTCGTAACCGGCGAACGCCGAGACCAGCATCAGCAGCGTCGAGTGCGGCAGATGGAAATTGGTGAGGAGCCGGTCGACCGCGCGAAAACCGTAGCCGGGCGTAATGAAGAGCTGCGTCTCTGCGTCGCCGGACCGGATCCGCCCATCCGCGGTCGCCGCCGATTCCAGCGCGCGCAGGCTGGTCGTGCCGACGGCAACGATGCGACCGCAACGAGCGCGGACGGCGTCGATCGCGTCGACCGTCGCGCTTGGGATGCGGTACCACTCGGCGTGCATCGTGTGGGCCGAGAGGTCCTCGGTTTGCACGGGCAGAAACGTACCCGCGCCGACGTGCAGTGTGACGTACGCAAACGCGATCCCCGCCCGGGCCAGCGCGGCCAGCAGGGCTTCGTCGAAGTGCAATCCCGCGGTCGGGGCGGCGACCGCGCCGGCGTGGCGCGCGTAAACGGTCTGATAGCGCACTTCGTCATCGGCAGCAACGGGCCGCGCGACGTACGGCGGAAGCGGAACCGCGCCGTGCCGGTCGAGGTAATCGCGGATCGACGTCTCGGTCTCGAGGCGCAATTCGAACAGGCGATCGCGCCGAGCGGTGACGGCCGCGCGAGCACCGCCCGGAAGTTCGAGCATGTCGCCGATGCGCGGCGGATGACTCGCGCGGAGCTGAAACAACGCTTGCATCGGACCGGTGATCCGTTCGAGCAGCAATTCGACTCGTCCGCCTGTCGACTTGGTCGCCTCGATCCGCGACTTGATCACCCGTGTGTCGTTGAAGACAAGCAGGTCATCCGGGGCGATGAGACCGGGAAGGTCGGCAAAGACGAGGTCGGCCAGCGCGGCGCCGTCGACGTGAAGCAGCCGGCTCCCCGTGCGCGTCGGCGCCGGCACTTGCGCGATCAGCTCGGGCGGCAGCCGATAGTCGAAATCCTTGAGCGTGTGTTGGCGTGACACGTGGAAACGATCTCAAGATCCCGGCGAGCGGCCCGAGAGCCTCATTTGCCGGATGGGGGCCCGCAGCGAGACCCGAGATAGTAATAGAGGTACCGCGAGGGGCGAGCCTCATTTGCCAACTAAGCACGACAAAGCTATCGGGCCGCGCAGCAGTATTTGAGGCGGGTTTGGTGCCCAGGGAGGGAATCGAACCCTCATGGCCTTGCGACCGGCAGATTTTGAGTCTGCTGCGTATACCAGTTCCGCCACCTGGGCGTTTGCGGCCGCCGCAGGCGCACATTGCCGGGCGGCGACAAGCGCGCCATTATCGCGGAAACCGGCGCGAGTGCGAAGCGGGGCCGGGAGGTCTTGCTTCAATTGCGGGGACTGCCCCCGGGCTTGCGCGTCGATGAATCTCGATTGGCATCGGTTATCCTGTTCCGCGCGCGAACGCTCCGGCAGTGGCGTTGCACGCAAGCTCGAGGAGGCGACGATGGACGCGAATGCGGCACCGGGCGTGAACGAACGACAGGCGCAGGTCGCGGCGCTCGTGCGCGCGAAGATCGCCGCGTCGAGCCGCGCGACGGTCGAAGAGCTGGTCGACCGTTACTTCGGCCAGGTCGATCCCGAGGATCTGGCCGAGCGGCAGCCCGCGGATCTGTATGGCGCGATGCTGTCGCACTGGAACTTCGCCCACAGGCGCGAGCCAGGCCGCGCGAAGATCAGGGCGTTCAACCCGGCAATCGAGGAACACGGCTGGCAATCCACGCACACAATCATCGAGATCGTCAACGACGACATGCCGTTCCTCGTCGACTCGGTGACGATGGAGGCGAATCGGCACGGCCTCACGCTGCATCTCATCATCCATCCCGTCCTCGCGGTGATGCGCGACGCGAGCGGCGTGCTCGAGGGCCTGGCGCCGGAAGCCGAAGCGTCGCGGCGCGAATCGTTCATCCACGTCGAAGTCGACCGGATCACGGATCCTGCGCGTCTCGATGCGCTCGCGAGCGATCTCGCCCGCGTGCTCGCGGACGTTCGCGTCGCCGTCGACGACTGGAAGAAGATGAAGGAGCGCATGCTCTCGATCGTCGCCGAGCTCGAAGCGCGACCGCCGCCGCTTCCGGCGGACGAGCTCGCCGAGGGCAAGGCCTTCCTCCACTGGCTCGCCGCCGAGCACTTCACATTGCTGGGCTACCGCTGCCACGACCTCGTCAGTGTCGAAGGCCAGGATGCGCTCAAGATCGTTTCTGGGTCGAGTCTCGGCATCCTGCGCGAGACCGGCAAGAAAGACGTCGCCGCGAGCTTCGCGGCGCTGCCGCCGGAGCAGCGCGCCTATGCGCGCGTCCCCGAGCTCCTGATCATCACCAAGGCGAACGCGCGCTCGACCGTGCACCGTCCGGGCTATCTCGACTACATCGGCGTCAAGCGTTTCGATGCCAAGGGCGAGGTGTGCGGCGAGCACCGCTTTCTCGGCCTTTATACCTCGACCGCCTACAGCGCGAATCCCACCGAGATTCCACTGCTGCGGCGCAAGACCGCGAACGTCGTTGCGCGCGCCGGCGTCGCGTCGGGCGGCCATGCCGGCAAGGCGCTGCGAAACATCCTGGAAACGTATCCGCGCGACGAGCTCTTCCAGACGAGCGAAGACGAGCTCCTGCGCACCGCGACGGGCATTCTGCATCTCGGCGACCGCCAGCGCTTTCGTCTGTTCGTCCGTCGCGATCCGTTCGGGCGCTTCCTCGCCTGCATCATCTACGCGCCGCGGGAAAATTACACGACGGAGCTGCGGCAGCAGTGGCAGACGATCCTCACGCAGGCCTTCAACGGCACGAGCGCGGAATTCAACGTCCACCTGTCGGAATCGATGCTCGCGCGCATCATGATCACGGTGCGCACGACGCCGGGCGGAGTCCCCGCGTTCGACGTGCGCGAGCTCGAGGCGCGCCTTGCCGCCGCCGCGCGGCGCTGGGAGGACGACCTGCGCGAAGCGCTCGTCACGGCGCTGGGCGAGGCGCGCGGCAGCGAGCTCTTCGCGGCGTTCGGCAGCGCCTTTCCGGCCGGATATCGCGAGGACTTCGCCGCCCGCGCCGCCGTGCCCGATATCGAAATGATGGCGCGGCTCTCCAAGGATGCGCCGCTCGGGATGAGCCTCTACCGGCCGCTCGAGGCGGCACCGGGAGTGCTGCGGTTCAAGCTCTTCCATCGCGGCGCTCCGGTGGCGCTATCCGACAGCCTGCCGATGCTGGAGCGCATGGGCATGCGGGTGGAAGACGAGCGCCCGCACCGCATCGCGCCGCACGGTGCGCCGCCCGTGTGGATGCACGACCTCGGCATGCGGGCCTCCGTTGCCGACGCCGACCTCGAGATCGACACGCTCCATACGGTGTTCGAAGATGCGTTCGGCCGCGTTTTCAAGGGCGAGGTCGAGAACGACGACTTCAACCGCCTGGTCGTCGCGGCGCAACTCCCCGCGGAAGAAATCGTCGTGCTGCGGGCGTATGCGAAATACATGCGCCAGATCGGCTTCCCGCTGTCGCAGGCGTTCATCGAGGCCACGCTTGCTGCGCATCCCGACATCGCGCGTTTTTTGAGCGAGCTCTTCAAGCTGCGCTTCGATCCGGAACTGACCCCCGCCGCGCGCTCGCGGGCGCTCTCCAAGATCCAGCAGATCGACGACGCGCTCGACCGGGTCGAGAATCTGTCCGAGGACCGCGTGCTGCGGGAGTACCTGTCGCTGATCCTTTCGACGACGCGAACCAACCACTGGCGGCGTGACGCCGCGGGACGGCGAAAGAGCTTTCTCGCGTTCAAGTTCGATCCGGCGAAGGTGCCGGGCCTTCCCGAGCCGAAGCCGATGTTCGAAATCTTCGTCTACTCGACGCGGTTCGAGGGCGTGCACATGCGCGGCGGCAGGGTCGCCCGCGGCGGCCTGCGCTGGTCCGATCGCCCCGAGGATTTCCGGACCGAGATCCTGGGCCTCGTCAAGGCTCAGATGGTGAAAAACGCGGTGATCGTGCCGGTCGGCTCCAAGGGTGGATTCGTGTTGAAGCGTGCGCCGTCGGCCGCGGCCGACCGCGACGGCTTCATGAGGGAGGGGGTCGCCTGCTACCAGGATTATCTGCGCGGTCTTCTCGACCTGACCGATAACCGCGTCGGCGACGCGATCGTTCCGCCGCCGCAGGTCGTGCGGCACGACGCCGACGACCCGTATCTCGTCGTTGCCGCGGACAAGGGGACGTCGACCCTTTCCGATTACGCGAACGCGATCAGCAAGGAATACGCCTTCTGGCTCGGCGATGCTTTCGCCTCCGGCGGTTCCGCCGGGTACGACCACAAGGCGATGGGCATCACCGCGCGCGGCGCATGGGAGTCGGTCAAGCGCCACTTCCGCGAAATGGGGATCGACACGCAGGCAACCGATTTCACCGTCGCCGGCGTCGGCGACATGTCGGGCGACGTTTTCGGCAACGGCATGCTGCTGTCGCGCCACGTCAAGCTCGTGGCGGCATTCGATCACCGCCACATCTTTCTCGATCCGAACCCCGATCCCGAGCTCTGCTTCGCCGAGCGCGAGCGGCTGTTCCGGTTGCCGCGCTCGTCGTGGGCCGATTACGACGTGGCGAAGATTTCGCCCGGCGGCGGCGTCCACGCCCGGACGGCGAAAGCCATCGCCGTCACGCCGGAGATCAAATCGGTGCTGGGACTCACCACCGACACACTGACGCCGACGGAACTCGTCAACGCAATCCTCAAGGCGCCCGTCGACCTCATCTACAACGGTGGCATCGGCACGTACGTCAAGGCCGCGAGCGAAACGAATGCGCAGGTCGGCGACCGTGCCAACGATGCGCTCCGCGTCAACGGGCGCGAATTGCGCTGCAAGGTCTTCGTCGAGGGCGGCAATCTCGGCTGCACGCAGCTCGGGCGGATCGAGTATGCGCAGAGCGGTGGCCGCATCAATACCGACGCCATCGACAACTCGGCCGGCGTCGGCACGTCCGATCACGAAGTGAACATCAAGATCCTGCTTTCGATGCCCATCGCCGAGGGCGAGCTCACCGAAAAGCAGCGCAACGGCCTTCTCGCGGACATGACCGACGACGTCGCCGCGCTGGTGCTGCGCGACAACTACTTCCAGACCCAGGTGCTGTCGGTGACCGGACGCATCGCGCCGCGGTTGCTCGACGCGCAGAGTCGCTTCATGGAGTTCCTCGAAAAGTCGGGACGGCTGAATCGCGCGATCGAGTTCCTGCCGTCGGACGAGGTTATCGCCGAGCGGCGCGCGCGCGGGCAGGGCCTCACCAGTCCCGAGCATGCGGTGCTGCTCGCCTACAGCAAGATGTGGCTCTTCGACGAGCTCGTGGCGTCTCCGCTGCCCGACGATCCGTGGATTGCCACCGCGATCGAGCGGTACTTTCCGCGGGCGCTTTCGGCTCGCTACGCCGCGTATTTTCCGCGCCACGCGCTGAAGCGCGAGATCATCGCGACCCACGTGGCCAACAGCATGGTCAACCGTGTCGGCAGCACGTTCGTGCACCGGCTGTGCGAGTCGACCGGCGCGGCCCCGCACGAGGTCGTGCGCGCCTATCTCCTTGCGCGCGAGATCTTCGGCTTCGTCGCGCTGTGGCAGGCGATCGAAGCGCTCGACAACCGGGTCGACGACGCCGTGCAGTCGAAAATGCTGATCGACACGAGTCGGCAGATGGAGCGGGGCACGACGTGGTTCCTGCGCTCGCGGCGGCTCGCGGAGGGCATGGCCGCGACGATCGCGCATTTCACGCCGCGCGTGGAAGCCCTGTCCGCCCGTCTGTCCGAGTTGCTGGACGAGGGCGATCGCGCGCGCGATGCCGCAGCCGTCGCCCTGTACGTCAAGAGCGGGGTTCCGGCCGACGTTGCGGACCGCGTGGTGACGCTCGAGACCCTGTACTCGACGCTCGACATCGTCGAGGTCGCCGGCGGCACGAAGCGTCCGGTGGAGCTCGTCGCCCAGATCTATTTCGCGCTTTCGGCGCGGCTCGGCCTGCCATGGCTGCGCGAGCGGATCTCGGCGCTATCGGGCGATCAGCACTGGCAGCTGCTGGCGAAAAGCGCGATGCATGACGATCTGTCCGGATTGCAGCGGACGATCGCGAGCGAGGTGCTGACGGCGGGCGCGGATGTCGCTCCGCCGGCGCTGATCGCGGCGTGGCAGGACCGCAACCGGCGCGCGATCGAGCGCGCGGAGCGGCTGTTGGCCGAGCTACGCGCCGACGGTACGGCCGATGGTGCGATGCTGTCCGTCGCGCTGCGCGAGCTGCGCAATCTGGCCTAGTTCCGCGACCGTATCGATCATTCTCGCCACCCCAATGGCACGTCGCCGCCAAGGCCATAAGCGAAGATGCCCCGAAGGACGCCATCGAGCTTCGTGCAGACGTACCAAAGACCGTTGCGGAAGATAACGAGATCGGCCTTGCCGTCGCCGTCCCAGTCGAAGAGAGCCGGCACATCCCCCGGCGAGCCGCCGAAGATCAGCACGACGTCGGCGACGCCGTCGCGATTCATGTCGATCCACCAGACGCCGCTCCGGTAGATCACGAGGTCGGCGATGCCGTCGCCATTGACGTCACCCGCAAGCGGGATGTCCCCCGGGACGCCCCCGAAAGCGTACACGGATGCCGCCGCGCCGGTCTGCGTCGTGCTCACGTACCAGAGCCCGTTGCGGTAGATCACGAGATCGTCCCGCCCGTCGCCGTTGAAATCGGCGAGTACCGGCTTGTCGCCGGGAGCGCCGCCGAAAACGAAGACGTAGTCGGCAACGCCGTCGCGGTTGATGTCGGCAAGCCAGAGCCCGCTGCGATAAACGACGACGTCGTACTTGCGATCATTGTCGATGCGGCCGACAAGGGGCACGTCGCCGGGCAACCCGAAGCTCACGACCTGGTCTGCGGCGAGATCGCCGTCGCCGTCGATGAAGAACTGCAGCGTGCTCGGGCGGAAAACCGCGACGACCGGCGGCGCCGGCGGCGAGCCGGGTGCGCTGTGCGGATTCAGCGGATCGGTGCCGTAGAGATACTCGGACAGGTTGTTCGCGCCGTCGCCGTCGGCGTCCACGCCCGCGACCGCGCCTGTCGTGCTGCCGAAATACGCCATTTCCCACCAGTCCGGCAGGCCGTCGCCGTCGTTGTCGCGCGCGGCCACCCTGTAGATCGTGCCGTCGCTGTAGCCGGCGGCATAGAGCTCGCCTGTCTCGTCCTCGCCGAACGCGCTGATGTTCGTCGGCGGCACGAGGAGCTGCTGCTGCGCGGTCCACACGCCCGAATCGGCGCGGGTCGCCGCCCAGATGAAGTTGGAGCCCTCGTCAGCGTAGATGTACGCGCCGGCAAGCGCCGGGATCGCGCTCCCGCGATAGCGGTAGCCGCCGACGACAGCGACTCCGGGCGGATGCGGGTAGTCGAAGATCGGCGGCGCGTAATTCGGCGGCGGCGAGCAGCTTGGCGGGCTCACGCCCGGCGTGCAGAGGTTGCCCTCCATCACGCGCCAGCCGTAGTTGCGTCCCGGCGTGCCGGGCCACATATCGAAATCGACCTCCTCGCGCGCGCTCTGCCCCACGTCGCCGATAAAGAGATCGCCCGTCACCCGATCGAACGTGTAACGCCACGGGTTGCGCAGTCCGTACGCCCAGATTTCCGGACATTGCCCGACACCGGCGCCGCTGCACGTGGACGCCGCGAACGGATTCGAGGGCGGGATGCCGTAAAACGGCGCGACGTTGACGTTCTGGTCGACGTCGAGCCGCAGGAGCTTGCCCAGCCGCACGCCGAGTGTCTGAGCGTTGTTCGGCGGATCGTTGCCGCTGCCGCCGTCGCCGGTGCCGGCGTAGAGATAGCCGTCGTGACCGAACGCGAGCTTGCCGCCGTTGTGGTTGCTCTGTCCCGGGTGCGGGATGACGAGCAGCGTCTTCACATTGGCCGGCGTCGTGTCGGCGACGTTGGTGTTGTCGGCGCTGCGCTGGTAGCGCTCGATCACGACAGCACCGTCGCCGGCGCGCGTGTAGTAGACGAAAAAGCGGCCGTTGACGTTGTAGTTCGGATGAAACGCGAGGCCGAGCAGTCCCTGCTCGCCGCCGCTTACGATCTTTGGGGCGATGTTGAGGAACGGCGTCGGGAGGGCCACGCCGTTCCTGATGATCCGGATCTGTCCCGTCTGCTGGACCACATAAAGCCGTCCGGAGCCGTCACCGGCATTGACGAGATCGACGGGGGCCGTGAAGCCGGTCACGAATGGCGACAGCGTGACGGTCGCATTGTTGCCGAGGCCGCCGACGTTGAACGGGCTGTCCGGCGCCCACGCCGGTCCATTGTTCGCGCCGCCACGGCTGATCTGGCCGTCGCTCGGGCTACCGCTCGCGCCCGACGTGTCGTACAGCGTCGCGCCGCCGCCTTCGTCGAAGTGATAGAGCGCCGCGGTATAGCGGTCCCGCACGAACGGCGCACGCGGCCGCGAAAAATAAACAGTGCCCGGCCTGATTCGCGATCCGGGTCCCGCAATTGCCGGAAAGCGCAGCTTGGTCGAAATGCGCAGCTCATCCAGCCACCCGGAGAACGCCGGACCGGTGTCGTATTTTTCCGCCCCGAGCACGAGGAATACATCGTCGGGATCGATTGGCGCCGCGCTGTCCGGATAGGAGATGTCCCCGCCCGGCCCGATCGCCTGCGCTTCGAGGTTGCCATCGACGTACAGCCACAGGTTGCCATCGCTTCGCCGCCGCTGCACGGCGACGTGGTGCCATGCGCTGTCGAGCACCGACGAGATCCCGCAAAGCGTAAGGCTGCCGCTCGTATCGCTGGAGACGCCGAAGACGATCTTGCCGCCGGCGATCGCCACGCCAAATTTCCGGCCGAGGTTCAGGCGATCGCGGTCGACGATGACGTTGCCGTTCCGCCAGGCGACGTTCGCACCGCAGGTGACGGGGGCCGCGGTGTTCTCGGCGGCGTTCGCCTTGAGCCAGAACTCGAGGGTGAAGTCCCCGGCACCGACGTCGGCGGGCGGACCGGGCAGCGCGGTCAACGGATCGTCGATGCGAATCTTGACGCGGTCGATGTCGCCGGTGCCGGTGCCGAAGAAGCGCAGCGAGTGTCCTGCGGCAAACGCGGGCGCCGCGATGACGACGCCGAGCAGGACTGTGGCAGCGGCGTGCGCCGCCATGCGCAGAAAGCGGTTCAGCGGGAAGAACGGGATGCGCGCCACAACGTACCTCGCTTCTGGCGGCCGCTGCGCCTCGAGCGCGCCTCGATTGCCTCCTCGCGCCCCCGCAAGCAACAAACGCCCGCGCCGTTTCGTTCCCGCCGGCGTGTCATGACAACATCATAAGACCGGACGCGGGCCGGAGCAAGCGCCGGCCGTCAGCCTGGATTACGCGGGCGCGACCCGGGATCGGCCGCCCGCAAAGAGGAGCCGGCCAATCAGATGTGCAACGCCGCGAGCGTGCCCAGCATGGTAGAAGTTCCACTGGTCGGAGGCTCCCGTCGTCTTCATTGCGGCGTCGTTCTTCCACAGGAGCGCTTCGTTCTGCGTTGCACCGGCAGCGGCCGGCGAAGGGATCACCGGAGCTATGCCGCATGCTCCGCTTCATGATCGTGCGGACCGTGGACGTGGAAATGGCCTCCGACATGGGCGATTCCTTTTTCGGGAACAGCGATGCAGGCGTCAGTGCGCGACGCGCTCGTAGGTGACGAACGCGTAGCCAAAACGGTCAGGTCCGTCGCTCACGTGCGCTTCGCGCGCCGTCTCGCGCCAATCGCGCCGATCGAACGCGGGAAACGTCGTATCGCCGGCGAAGGCATGGTCTATTTCGGTCAGGTACAGCGTCGTCGCGAGCGGAAGAGCTTCCCGGTAAAGCATGCCGCCGCCGATGCAAAAGGCCGGCGCCGGCATCCGCACCAGCGCCAGCGCGGCCGCGAGCGATCCGGCGGCGTGCGCACCCGCCGGCACATAGCCACGCGTCCTCATGACGACGATGTTCTGCCGGCCCGGCAGCGGACGCCCGATCGATTCCCACGTTCGTCGCCCCATGATCACCGCGTGGCCGGTCGTCAACGCGCGAAACCGTTTCAGGTCGTCGGCGAGGTGCCACGGAAGGCGATTGCCGTCGCCGATCACCGCATTCGCTGCGACGGCGGCGATGACGGCGAGTCGCGGCGGGCTTTCCACCGTTGCCGCCGCGCTCTCCGGTGGTGTATCGTGACCCGGTTCCATTCCAGTCCGCGCCGCATCGCTGCGGTGTCATAATTGCCGCAAATTATAGCGGCGACCTTCGTGTATTACCCTCGCTCGTTTCTCAAATTCATCCTGCTGGGCTTCCTGCTGGTCAGCCTGCCGCTGGTTTACGCGCTCGCCGAGCTGATCCTGTCGCTCGATCGGCTGCAGCTGCAGGGGCAGGAAGCCGTGCAGCAGGCGGCCCAGGCCGGACGCGCGAGCCGCCAGCTGTTCGAGCAGGCAGTCACGCTGGAGCGCGTCGTGCGCCAGTTCCTGATCCTCGAGGACAGCGCGCTCATCGACGATTACGTGCGCGTGCGCCAGGAGTTCCGCGGGACGGCGCGCCAACTTGCACTGCTGCCGTTGTCGCGCGAGCAGCTCGACACACTCGACAATCTCGCCGATAGCGAAAGCCGTCTGCACAAGCTGCTCGTGTCGCCGCAGCGCCCCGCCGAGACGCAGGCGACGCTCGCCGACGGCTACGCGAAGCTTGCGGACGGCGCGCAGTCGCTCCTCGGAGCAACCAACGATCTCACCGAGCGCGCGATCGAGCGGTTGCAGGAGATCGCGTCGCAAGGCCGGCAGAAGTGGCTCTATCTCACGCTTGCCACCGTCGGCATCGCGCTGGCCCTCGCGATCCTGTTCGCCGTGCTGATCGCGCGACCGATTCGTCAGCTCGACCAGGCGATCCGCCAGATGGGCACCGCCGACTTCACGCATTCGATCGAAGTGAACGGTCCGCAGGACATGCGCTATCTCGGCCAGCGGCTCGAGTGGCTGCGCTCGCGCCTCTCCGAGCTCGAGGCACAGCAGACCCGGTTTCTGCGCCACGTCTCGCACGAGTTGAAGACACCGCTGACGGCGGTGCGCGAGGGCGCGGAGCTCCTGCGCGACAACGTCGGCGGCAAGCTTGCGCCCGAGCAGCGCGAGATCGTCCGCATCGTCCGCGAGAACACGTTGCAGCTGCAGAAACTGATCGAGGACCTGCTCAGCTATCACCAGACGCGCGCGATGGAGCCGGCTACGCTCGGCCCGGTGCTCCTCGGTGACGTGATCCGGCGGGTGGTAAAGGAGCACAAGCTCGCGGCGCTGGCGCGGATGATCACGTTCGAGGCAAAGCTCGCCCCCGCAGTCGTCGTCGGCGACGGCGACAAGATCCGCACGATCATCGACAACCTCGTGTCGAACGCGATCAAGTACTCGCCGCGATCGGGGGCGATTGCGCTCGACCTCGTGCAGGACCAGGGGTTCGCCGTGCTCGACGTCGTCGACGAGGGGCACGGCGTCGATCGCGAGGAACGGGCGTTGATTTTCGATTCCTTCTATCAGGGCAAGCCTCCCGCGAGTGGCCGGGTGAAAGGATCGGGGCTCGGACTCGCTATCGCACGCGAATACGCGCTCGCGCATGGCGGGCGGGTCGAAGTGCTGGACCGCGCCGACGGCAAGCGCGGCGCCCATTTCCGGCTGTGGCTCCCGCTCGCCGTCGGCGGCGAAGGCCTCGCACGAGCCGCTTCGACGATCTCCCCGATCACCATCACGGGGGGCGAGTGAGTGAGGCGGGCGAGCGCAGCGAGCCAAGGCCCGAAGGGCGCGTCGCCGAACGATCGAGCGCGGCCGACGCAGCGGCGCATCGCGAAACGAGGAACGTGCGGAGGCCGCGGGGTGAGCGAGCCTGGCGGCCGACGCAGCGGCGCATCGCGAAACGAGGAACGTGCGGAGGCCGCGGGGTGAGCGAGCCTGGTGACGGCAAGGACGCCTGCGCGTGGTGCGGGAGCCACACCGGATGAATCCGCTCGCGTGGATCCTGCTGCCCGTCGCAGCGGCCCTGCTTGCCGGCTGCGCGACGCCGCCAGCGCAGCCCGATGAGGACGAAGAGTCCGTCGTCGTCACGCCACCCACCGTGCCGATGGTCGAGTATCCACCGATCGAGCCCGTCGAGCCGCCCGTGGAGATGCCGGAGGCGGCGCCACCGGCTTCGCAACCCTCGCCGCCACCGCAGGAAGCGCTCATCCCCTCTCCCGCGCCGACGCCGTCGCTGGTGTTCCCGGCCGACACCATCGAGGTGCTCGACCTCCTCGCCGACCTGCAACGCTACGGCACGCTCAGCAACGACGAGTTGCGGCGCGAGCTTGCGAACGCCACGCAGGGGCTGACGCGGCAGCGGACCGACGCCAACCGGGTGCGCCTCGCCGTTCTGTACACCTACGTGAAGACTTCGCCGCAGGACGATCTTCGCGCGATGCAATTGCTCGAAAACGTCGCCAGGAGCAACCCGGGCTCGCCCGCGGTCAAGCAGGTCGCGGCGCTGCTCCAGGCGCAGATTGCCGAGCGGCAACGTGCGGTGCGCGACGAACAATTGAAGGCTGACGCGGCCATCCAGAAGCTCGAGGCGCTGCGCAATATGGAGCGCAGCCTTCTCCGCGATCGCGTTCGCGGCGGCGGTGGTGGCGGCGGCGCCGGCGGTGGCAGCGGCAGTGGCGGAGGCGGCGGCGGGGGTGGTGGCGGCGGCGGTGGTGGTGGTCGCTGACGCGCGGGGGACGACGATGCAGACAGGTGACATCCTCCTGGTCGACGACGACCCGGACCTCCTCAAGCTCATCAGCCTGAGGCTCACGTCGGCGGGCTATCGGGTGCGCACCGCCGACAGCGGCGAGACGGCGCTCGCGGCGCTCGCCGTTGCGCGTCCCGGCGCGGTCATCACCGACTTGCGAATGCCCGGCATCGACGGGCTGCAGCTGTTCGATGCGATCCACCGCCAGCATCCGGCGCTGCCGGTCGTCATCCTGACCGCGCACGGCACGATTCCCGATGCAGTCTCCGCGACGCAGCGCGGCGTTTTCGGTTTCCTCACGAAACCGTTCGACAGCCAGGAGCTGCTGCAGATGGTTGCATCTGCGCTGCGACTCGCAGGCGACGCGCCAAGCGACGCGCAGGAGGCTTCGGGCGAGTGGCGTGCGGGCATCATCACGCGGAACCCGCAGATGGAGGATCTGCTGCGGCAGGCGCGGCTCGTTGCCGATTCCGATGCGAGCGTGCTGATCTACGGCGATTCGGGTACGGGCAAGGAACTGCTGGCGCGGGCGATCCATCGCGCGAGCCCGCGTGGCGACAAGCCGTTCGTCGCCGTCAACTGCGGCGCAATTCCCGAGCCGCTGCTCGAGTCCGAGCTGTTCGGTCATGCCCGGGGCGCATTTTCCGGCGCCGTCCAGGCACACAAGGGGCTGTTCCAGGCCGCCGACGGCGGAACGATCTTTTTGGACGAGATCGGCGACATGCCGCTCGCGCTGCAAGTCAAGCTGCTCCGTGTGCTGCAGGAGGGCGAGGTCCGGCCGGTGGGGGCGACGCAGCCGATCCCCGTCGATGTCCGCGTGATCTCGGCGACGCATCGCGACCTCGATACGCAGAGGACGTCGGGGCATTTTCGCGAGGACCTCTATTACCGGCTCAACGTCGTCTCGTTGAAGCTCCCGGCGCTCGCCGACCGCCGCGAGGACATCCCGCTCCTCGCCACGCATTTCCTGCGCAAGCTCGCCGAGCGCTACAAGCGACCGGTCCCCGCGGTCGCGCCCGACGCAATGGCGCTGCTGATCGCCGCCCCTTGGCCCGGCAACGTTCGGCAGCTGCTGAATCTTCTCGAGCAGGCGGTGGCGCTCGCGACCACCAGCATGATTCCCGCATCGCTCGTCCAGAGCTCGCTCCAGGAAGACGCGAGCGCGCTCGTTCCGTTCGAGGAAGCGCGCAAGCAGTTCGAGCGCGACTATCTCGTCCGGCTGCTGAAGATCACTGGCGGCAACGTGACGCAGGCGGCGCTGCTCGCGAAGCGCAATCGCACCGAGTTCTACAAGCTGCTGCAGCGACACCGGCTCGAACCCGCGATGTTCAAGGAAGGCAAGACGTCCTGACGAGCGCCTCTGCGGCTTTCGAAGCCGACTGTACGGCCTGACGCCGCCACGCCCCACGGGCGGCAACCCCGGCCCCAGCGTGCGGGCCGAGAGAGCTCACTGCGATATCCACCACCGGCGGAGCGTCCGTCCGCGGTCGGATGAGCGATCGCTGCGGTCGTCATCCCATCGTCATTTTTTGTGCCGCAAATGGCGCGCTTGCCGCATCCGCTGTCGCCAAAAAGAGACGTGTTTTTCAATTGTTAATCATTAACTTAGTCTAATGGCCCCTGAAGGTTGTCGGTGGACTGCGACAAACCGAGCCGCTACCGGCGCTGATTTGCGCGTGAAAGCGCGAAGGGCGACAACGCGATTTCGCAGGGAAGATCGCCAGGCGCAGCACTTCAGTCGATTCCAGAAAAATGCATGGCATGCCGTTTGCTTTGCCCGAAGGCAAGAGAGCATGTGAATCGACCAGAGCCCATGGACTCCTTCTCGCCCGAACTTGCGCGACACTGGCTCGCCGGACAATCGTCCAGCGCCGACGACGCGGTCGTCGAGCGTCGCGCCGAGGAGTCGTTGACGCCGTCGCAGCAAGCGGCGCTCGATGCGCTTGCCGATCGGATCAGCGCCGCGCGCAGCGTGTACTGACGGAGGCCAGACAAAGAACACTTGTACGAGACAGCGGCGACGCCAGGTCGTCTCCGCCGCATCCCTGGGTCATCCGCCAAGGGAGCACCACCGAATCCCCCTTGCCCGCTATCTTCCTCCCGGCGGGCTTTTTTTTATCACTCGAAGAGCGAGGACGCTTTGACGGGAGCGTCGACGACGGGTGCCGGTTGATCGGCGATCGGGAAATCGACCGATCAGTCGCGGGGCGAGAGTCCCCTCGTGCCCTGCATTGGCGTCGCAGGTTCATCCGTGGGGCGCGTTGCCCCGGTGAGGAGCCAGACGAGGCCGACCGTTGCGGCCAGCACGCTGAAGTAAGCGTAGCGGAAGTCGCACGAGAGAGACACGAAAAAGTACGCGCCGAGATAGGCAAGGGCGGCGACCTGCAATCCGATCATCACCGGGTCGAATCGGCGTCGCGCCATCGCAAAGGCAAGCGTCATCGCCGACCCCAGCGCCCAGGCGGCCGGACTGAAGTACGGCGTGTTCACGAAGCGGAGCGAATACAAGTAAAGCCGGGACACGTGCGGTGACGGTGCTGTCGACACTCCGGCCTTCGCGACGAGCGCCGAGTCGGCGTAACCCACCCACACCGGAGCGCAGCGCATCTGATCGTGCAGACCGAGCAGCCACGAAAACACGTCCGCCCGATGGCCGAGATACGCCGCAGGATTGGCGGTTACCAAGGCAAGCCACTGTCGGGCGATGATCGAATCCGGTACCGACCACATCAGCACTAGCTGGTCGCCTTCGATCAGATCGATCCGCTCGGCGCTGTAGCTCGAGCGGCTGAGCATGATCACGCGGTCGACGTCGACGCCGCTGCCGGCCAGCAGCGACAGGTCCGGCGCCGGATCCCGCGCGATCATCCCCGTGATGTCGTAGTGGAAGAGAATCCGTATTCCGGTCGAAACTTCGCCTATCGCAATCTGCTGCACGCTGAGCCGCGCCACCCACGACAGCGCGAAGACGAGCACGAGGAGAGCGATGAACCGCGCGCCGACGCCCGCAAGCAATGATGCCGTACGGCGCGACACCCCCGCGCGTGACGTCTCGTCGGACCAGCGCGCCCATGCGAGCGTGGCGGCGCCGCACACGGCGACGATCACGCCGTTCGGACGGCTCAGCGTCGCCGCGGCGAACAGGACAAGGCTTCCCGCCTCGACCAAGGCCCACGAAAGCTTTCGCCGCAGCGCAATCACGGCAAAACCCAGCAGGGCGAAATGCGCGAACCACACGTCCTTCCACACGATCGCGGGATAGATCAGCATGATCGGGCCTGCCAGCGCGCAGGCAAGCAGTCCGACACCGGCGAAACGCGGTCGCCCGACGCCGGACAAGAGCGCGAACAGCGCGACGAGCAACATCAGCGACGAGCAGACGACAAGCAGCCGCGTGCCTCCGAAGGCGGCGAGCTTGCCGAAGAGGACGGTGATGAAGACCGGATTGAATGAGGTCATCACGCCGCTCCTGCCCTCGCTCAGCTGGATCAGCGAGTCGACTGACAGGTGGCCCGCGCCGTTCAGCACCTGGACGGCAGCGAACCACGCGAGGAGCACGACAAGCGCCGCGGCGCGCCACGTCCGGACGCGGAGCGTATCGGTCACTCGGCGGTTCCGTGGACCGCGATGACGACTCCGACGACGATGACGGCGCCGCCGATGAGCGCCTGCGGCCGAAGCGGCTCGCCGAGCAGCAGCGTCTCGAGCAGCGGGACGACGACAAACGCGAGGGCGATGAGCGGATAGACCCTCGACAGCGGCGCCGTGCGCAGCACGTGCACCCACAGCAGCGTTGCCGCGCCGTAGACGATCAGCGCAGCCCAGAGCCACGGATTGCCCAGCGTCGAGGCGAGCCACCGCTCGCCGTCGATCCGTTGTGCGCTCAACCGGAACAGCAGTTGCCCGATCGAGATGCCGAGCGCACTCCCGAGCGAGAGACCGATCTCCCAAAGCTGCGCGTGATTGCTCATGGCACCGGACCCGCCTGGCTGCTCGTCCCGTTCGCGACTGTCGAGCGTTCGCCAACTGGGCCGGCGGCGGACGTCCGGGCCGGCGCCTCGTGGCGAGCGCGCAGCAGCGCCTGCTCGCGCGCGAGCACCGTCAGCTGGCGTTGCAGATGTCGCAACTCGAGCACGAGCCCGGCCAGCGCCAGCATGGTGAGCGACACCCACAGATACAGCAACAGGTCCGTGCCGCGTCCGACGCCCAGCGCATTCGCGACGGCACTCAGGTGCGCCGGCATCCAGACGAAATAGAGCCCGCCGAGCGCCGCGAGCGCGATCGCTGCGCCGACCGCAGGCGCCCGCCTGCGCAGCATGAGACCCGCGCCGATGGCCGCCAGCATCATCGCGGACAGAAGGAACGATATGATCATCGTCGGCTCATCGTCCCAGGCGAGCCAGCAACAGATCGAAAAGGATATGCAGCACGGCGACCGAATGCTGTCCCTTGGCGAGCGTGTCCTTCGTGTAGCGGATCGTCACCGGCGCCTCCCCGAACGGCAGTCCGAGCGTCGCGAGGCGGGCCACGAACTCGGAAGCGTGCGCCATCCGGTTCTGCGTAAGCTCGATGCGCAGCGCCGCACGTCGGGAGAGGGCGCGCAGCCCGTTGTGGACGTCGGTGAGCGAAAGGCCGGTGGTCAGTCGCTGGAACCGGATCGCGAGCTTCAGCAACAGCCGCCGCGTACCGGGCATGCCGATCGCTCCGCCGAGAAAGCGCGAGCCGAGGCAGACGTCCCACCCACGTTCGCGAGCGAGCGCCACGAGCCGCTGCGCGTCCACCGGATCGTGCTGGCCGTCGGCGTCGAGCGTGACGATCCAGGACGCCCCGCATTCGAGCGCACGTTGAAGGCCCGTCTGCAGCGCCGCGCCCTGCCCGAGGTTGATCGGGTGCCGGACCACGTGCGCGCCGGCAGCGCGCGCGACGGCCGCCGTGCCGTCCGCCGAGCCGTCATCGACGACGATCACCATGGGGAAGCATTCGCGGCAGGCCGTGACGACGGCTCCGACGCGGGCGGCTTCGTTGAACGCGGGGATGACGACGGCCACGGCGTCCTCGCCCGGCGGGTCCGACAGCGGCAGACGGAGCCCTTCCGAACGCAGCACTTCGTCGGGGCTGCCATCGCGACAGAGAGTATCGTCCGGAAGCTGCACGATGATCGTTCCCCCGGTCGCGTCAGGCGCTCGTCGTCCGCGCGAATTCACGGCATCGCTCGAGCCTCGGACTGCGGCACTCGTAGTAGCGATAGAGCGACGTCGCCTTCGACAGCCCGAATACGCGGCAACTGACGGCGCTGAAGAAATACCCGAGCACCTGCTCGATTTCCTCGGCGGTGTTGACGTGCTCGTGCCTCATCAACAGGGCATAGTCGAGACCATACTTGAGCTTGAACTCCAATCCGGTCGTCATCTTCCAGCCGAGCGTCCAGAGCCATGTTCCTTCGCTCGGCACGCTCGCGCGCATGACGCCTTCCGCCGCCAGCAGAAGCCCGCTTCGCGCGATCACTTCCGGCAGGTTGCACACATGCTCGAGCGTGGCTACCGATGTGATCCGATCGTACCGACGATCGACCGGAACATCGGCAATATCCGCATAGATGGCCGTGATCCGTCCGAGCTGCGGCGAATTCGCGTAGAGCTCGGCGAAAGGCTCGACGATGTCGTAGCGGCGGGCGGGGGGCTCGTAGCGGAGCTGGTTCAACGTTCCCGCGCCGAGCTCCAGCGTCGCGCTGGTCGAATTGCCGTGATCCGCAACGTCGGCAGCCACCTGCCGGTGCAGCCACGACTCCATTTTCTGAGCCAGCGACGACGCGGCGGTGCGGCCTTCGCGATTCGCCTTGTAGTGCGCCGCGTAGATCTCCGCGATCTCCGGCGGCAGCGACGGACGCGTCTTTGGAAATCGCTCGAACACCCAATCTCGCCCCATCCACGCAATGTGAGACCGCGTCCGTGGACCTGCGGCGGCCGGTTCAGCGCTTGGCGAGAACGAAAGGCCGCGCGCTCCCTCCCCGGCGCGCGCAACCTACAGTATGCACCGCACGGGCGGGCGTGGGCAGCGGCAGCGCTGGCCGCGGCCGGGCTCCGGCGTCTGCGCCGACTCGCCCCCGCCGCTCACCCGCTCGGAGTCTAGACTGCGACGGGCGCCTTGATGGCGGGGTGGCATTGATAGCCGGTGATCTCGATGTCCTCGAACCGGTAATCGAACAGCGTGCCCGCCTTTCGCTGGATTGCGAGTCGCGGAAGCGGAAACGGCGCCCGCGCGAGCTGTGTGGCGACCTGTTCCAGGTGATTGAGATACAGGTGGCAGTCACCGCCGGTCCACACGAAATCCCCGACCTCGAGGTCGCATTGCTGCGCGACGAGGTGCGTCAGCAAGGCATAGGACGCGATGTTGAACGGCACCCCGAGAAAAATGTCGCAGCTCCTCTGGTAGAGCTGGCACGAGAGCTTGCCGCCGGCGACATAGAACTGGAACAGCAGATGGCACGGTGGCAGCTTCATCCGCGGAATGTCAGCCACGTTCCACGCCGACACGAGGAGGCGCCTCGAGTCGGGATTCCTGCGAATCTCGGCCAGGACGTTCGCCATCTGGTCGATGTGGCGTCCGTCGGGCGCGGGCCAGCTCCGCCATTGATAGCCATAGATCGGCCCGAGCTCGCCGTCGGCGTCGGCCCATTCGTCCCAGATCGTCACACCCGCCGCCTGGAGCGAACGCACGTTGGTCTCGCCGCGCAGAAACCACAGCAATTCGTGGATGATCGACTTGGTGTGCACTTTTTTGGTCGTCAGCAGCGGAAAACCACGAGACAGGTCGAAGCGCATCTGGTAGCCGAACACCGACAGCGTCCCCGTCCCGGTTCGATCCGCCTTGCGGTAGCCGTGGTCGCGGACGTGGCGCATGAAATCGAGGTATTGACGCATCGGCGATTCGCGGTGGGAGGTTGGGGCGGTCCTGGACGAAGTGGCACCGGGCGTTCCAGCGGCGGTACCGAAAGCTGCCGGCAAATTGTAGCGTGCTGCCCGCCGGTCACCGTCAAGCCTGGGGGCCGGATGAGCCGGCGGGGGTCCCGACAAGGCTCGGCGCTCCAGCATAACCGTTCGTCGGCCCGACGAACCTCGGCCATTCGGATGAGTTGACAAGCGTCGGAATGGGGTTACACTACGTAACTATGTAACTAGTCTATTAGTTATATGTCCAGCAAGTTGCCTTAGATTGCGTTGCCGAGGACGCCGATGAGACCGAGCTACGCGAAGGCCATCCCCCGCGCCTGGCGGCACACCGCCGCGATGTTCGTGGCGCTGGGCGATGCGCACCGGCAGCGCATCCTGCTGATGTTCGAGCCGGGCGAGCGGCTCAATGTCGGACAGATCGTCGCCGCATCGACGCTGTCGCGCTCCGCGGTCGCGCACCATTTGCGGGTGCTGCGCGGCGCCGGGGTGCTGCAATGCGAGAAGATCGGCAAGGAAGTCTGGTATTGGCCCGACCCCGGCGCGGTCCGCGCAGCGCTCACCGCCGTGCTCGACTATCTCGATCAACAGTGACGCCGTCCGAATGAACCGCCGGAGTTTTCTCGCGAGCATCGCCGGAGCGCTGGCTGCGGGCTGCGGCGTGTCGTGGCGCGAAGGTTTGCTCAACGGCTGCCGGGCGGCGCTCCCGGCGGCGCTCGCTTCGCATCCCCTGGTGACGCGCGCGTGGGGCGGCATCGACGCGGCGAAGTGCTGGGACGTCCATTGCCACCTCTTCGGTAACGGTGATTCGGGCAGTGGGCTCTGGTTCAATCCCGCGATGGCAACGCTGCTGCGCCCGCAGCAGTTCGTGCAGCGGCTCTTCTACCTCAATGCGGGATGCGTCCACGATTCGCCCGGCCACGTCGACGCAAGCGTCGTCGACCGTCTGCAGAACCAGTGCGCGGCGTTCCCGCGCGGCGCCAAAGTCGTGCTCCTGGCGTTCGACTGGGCGCGAGATGGCACCGGCACGCCGCTCGAGGATCGCTCGACGTTCTATGTTCCCGACACTTACGCTGCCGCGGTCGCGCTCTCCGATCCGGCGCGCTTCGAATGGGCGGCCTCGGTCCATCCGCACGCGAAGGACGCGCTGTCGCGCCTCGACTGGGCCGCGGCGAACGGCGCGCGCGCAGTCAAGTGGCTCCCGTCGGCGCAGGGGATCAATCCTGGATCGCCCCGCTGCGATGCTTATTACCGCCATCTTGCCTCGCTTGGGCTGCCGCTGCTCTCGCACGCCGGCGACGAGCGCGCGGTGCGCGGCCACGACGAGGCGCTCGGCAATCCGCTGCGGCTGCGGCGGCCGCTCGATGCCGGCGTGCGGGTGATCGTTGCGCACTGCGCGTCGCTGGGCGCAGGCCAGGATCTCGACCGCGGGTCGGCGGGACCGCTCGTCGCCAATTTTGCCCTCTTCGCACGCCTGATGGACTCGCCCGCTCATGACGGGCGCGTGTTCGGCGACATTTCCGCGGTCACGCAGGGCAATCGCATCGACGTGCTGGCGACGTTGATCGAGCGCGGCGACTGGCATTCCCGCCTCCTCAATGGCTCGGACTATCCCTTGCCGGGCATACTGCCGCTCGTGTCGCCCGATCTCCTGGCCGAGCGCGGGCTACTCGCGGCCGAGGCGGTCACGGTGCTGCGCGAGATTCGCGAGCACAACGCGCTGCTGTTCGACTTCGTGCTGAAGCGCAGCGTCGAGTCGGGCGGAAAGGGCTTTGGCCGCACGGTGTTCGAGACCCGGTCCTTTTTCGCAGACCCGACCTGACGGCGAGCGCATTCATGCACACACCCAACCAGTTCGACCTTCTCCGCGAGCGCCGCTTCGCGCCGTTCTTCTGGACCCAGTTCTTCGGGGCCGCGAACGACAACGTGTTCAAGAATGCGTTCGTCGTCTTCGTGACCTTCGAGGCGGCCGCGGCAATGCGGCTCGACGCGGCGACCATCGTCAACCTGATCGGCGCCGTGTTCATCGCGCCGTTCATGCTGTTCTCGGCCACCGCGGGGCAACTCGCCGACAAGCTCGAGAAGTCGCGACTCATCCGCTGGATCAAGGTCTTCGAGATCGCGATCATGGTCGTCGGCGCGCTCGGCTTCTGGCAGCAGAGCGTTCCGCTGCTGTTCACGGCGCTCGGACTCCTCGGCATCCATTCGACGCTGTTCGGCCCCGTCAAGTACGCGATCCTGCCGCAGCACCTGTCTACCTCGGAATTGACCGGTGGCAACGGCCTCGTCGAGATGGGCACCTTCGTCGCGATCCTGCTGGGCACGATCGCCGGCGGGCTCGTCGTGGCGATCAAGCCGGGAGGGCTCATCGCCTCCGGAGCGCTCGTGCTCGCCATCGCGGTTGCGGGCTGGCTCACGAGCCGCGCGATCCCGCTCACTCCGGCGGTCGCTCCCGACCTCTCGCTCAACTGGAACCCGGTGAGCGAGACGTGGCGCAACCTCATCATCGGCCACGAGAACATCGTCGTCTGGCGCTCGATGCTCGGCATCTCGTGGTTCTGGTTCTACGGCGCGATCTACCTCGCCCAGCTGCCGGCGTTCACGCGCGATGTGCTGGGCGGCGGCGAGCACGTGTTCACGCTGCTCCTTGCGGTGTTCTCGATCGGCATCGGCGCCGGCTCGCTGTTGTGCGAACGGCTGTCCGGACGCAAGGTCGAGGTCGGCCTAGTACCGTTCGGCTCGATCGGGCTCACGGTCTTTGCCGTTGACCTGTGGCTCGGCACGCGCCATCTAGTGCCGCAGGTCGATGCGGACGTCGCGACATTCCTCGCCTACGGCGCGCACTTTCGCGTGCTGTTCGACGTGCTGATGCTCGGAGCGTTCGGCGGCTTCTACACGGTGCCGCTGTACGCGCTGATCCAGATGCGCTCCGCACCGTCGCATCGCTCGCGCATCATCGCCGCGAACAACATCCTGAATGCGCTGTTCATGGTCGCCTCCGCGGGCGTGGCGATCGGCTTTCTCAAGGCAGGGCTGACGATTCCCGAGCTGTTCCTCGTCGTGGGCCTGCTGAACGCGGCGGTGGCGCTGTACATTTACACGCTCGTGCCCGAGTTCCTGATGCGCTTCCTCGCCTGGCTCCTCGTGCACACGTTCTACCGCGTCGACAAGGAGGGACTCGACAACATTCCCGAAGAAGGCCCGTGCATTCTCGTCTGCAATCACGTGAGCTACGTCGACGCCGTCGTCATTGCCGCATGCGTGCGGCGCCCCGTGCGGTTCGTGATGGATCACCGGATCTTCAAGGTGCCGCTCCTGTCGTTCATCTTCCGCACGATGCGCACGATCCCGATCGCGCCTGCGAAGGAGGACGCCGCGATGAAGGACCGCGCGTTCGCGGAAGTCGCGAAGGCGCTCGCCGCCGGCGAAATCGTCGGCATCTTTCCCGAGGGCCGCTTGACCGAAACGGGCGAGTTGAATCCGTTCCGTCCCGGCGTCCAGCAGATCCTCGCGGCGACGCCGGCGCCCGTCGTGCCGCTTGCATTGCGCGGCCTGTGGGGCAGCTTTTTCAGTCGCTCGCATCAGGGCAAGGCGATGCGTCGTCTGCGCGGGATCTTTTCGCGCATTGCGCTGGTCGCGGCGCCGCCGGTGCCACCCGAGCGGGTGACGCTCGAGGACCTGCGGGGGACGGTGCTGGCACTCCGTGGAGAGCGGAAGTAGCGAAAACAAGTGCGCCTCGCAGGGCGCCAGGGAGAACGTGATGGCGGCATTGATCGGTCTCGTCATTGGGGCATTGATCGGGGGCGCCGGCTTCGGCAGTACCGGTGCGGCGATCGGCGGTTTCGCGGGTTTTTTCGTCGGCGCCGTCATCGCGAGCCGGCGCGAGCGCGACCGATACCGTCGTCCGGATGCGACGCTCGCTGCCGCGCCAGCGCGTGCGCCCGATGGCGGTGACACGTTGGCGCAGAGGGTGGTCGACCTCGAGCGACGCGTCGGCGAGCTCGAGCGTGTGCTTCGCACGGGCGGCACGCTCGCGGCACCCGCCGATCAGGCAGCGCCGGAGCCCGCGCCGGCTAGCGAGTTGCCGCCGCTCGAGGCGGAGCTCCCGCCACCGCATATCCCGCCAGCGCGATCGCTGCCGCTGCCGCCGGTGGCCGCCGCCGCGAGCGTAGAGGCCTTTGCCCGCTCGCCCGACGGCACGCTGTCGGCGCCGTCGTTCGCGCCGCAGCCCGCAGCGGGCGGCGTGGCGATGGCACTTGCGCAGCCGGCGGCGACATTCGATGCCCAAGGCGGCGGCGGAGACACCGGTGTGTCCGCTCCACCGAACCCGCTCTGGGCGTGGATGGTCGGCGGCAATACGCTCGCGCGCATCGGCGTCCTGCTGCTCTTTATCGGCGTCGGTTTCCTGCTCAAGTACGCGGTCGAGCACGTGTACGTGCCGATGTCCGTCCGGCTCGCCGGTGTCGCGCTCGGCGGCGTCGTATTGCTGGTCCTCGGCTGGCGGCTGCGGCACGCGCGGCGCGCGTACGCGATGGTGCTGCAGGGCGGCGGCGTGGGCGTGCTGTATCTCACCGTGTTCGCGGCGTTGCGTCTGTACGCCATGGTCTCGCCGGTCGCAGCGTTCGTGCTGCTGCTGTGGATTTCGGGGCTGTCGAGCTTTCTCGCCGTGCGGCAGGACGCGATCTCGCTCGCGGCACTTGCGGTCGTCGGTGGATTCCTGGCCCCGATCCTGACGTCAAGCCAGTCCGGCAACCACGTGCTGCTGTTCAGCTATTACGCGCTCCTCAACGTCGGCATCCTGGGGATCGCATGGTTCAAGGCATGGCGCCCGCTCAACCTGCTGGGATTCGTGTTCACGTTTCTCGTGGGAACTTTCTGGGGGGTGACGCGGTATCGGCCCGAGAACTTCGCGACGACGGAACCGTTTCTGATCCTGTTCTTCGTCTTCTACGTCGCGATCGCCGTGCTCTATGCGCTGCGCCGCTCGGTCGAAGTGCGGAGCTACGTCGACGCCGGACTGGTGTTCGGCACGCCACTCGTCGCCGCCGGGCTGCAGAGCGCGCTCGTCCGCGACATCGAATATGCGATGGCCTGGAGCGCGCTTGCCATGGGCGCGCTTTATCTTGTGATCGCGAGGATCCTGTGGCATCGCCGCCGCGACGACATCCGCTTGCTGATCGAATCGTTCCTGGCGCTCGGCGTGGTCTTGGCGACGCTCGCCATCCCGCTCGGACTCGATGCGCGCTGGACGTCGGCGGCGTGGGCGGTCGAAGGCGCTGCGATCCTCTGGGCCGGCGTCCGCCAGCGGCGGACGATCGTCCGCGTTTTCGGCCTTCTGCTGCAGCTCGGCGCCGGCGTGGCGTTCATGCTCGGGCTCTCGTTGTGGGCCCCGCGGGCGGCGCCAGCGGCAATTCCCGTCGTGAACAGCGCGTACGTCGGCGCGGTGCTGGTCGCGCTCGCGGGCCTCTATAGCGCGTGGCTGCTGCAGCGCAGTCGCGACGGCGTATCGGGCGGCGAGCGGGATCTCGCCGCATTTGCCTTGGGATGGGGCGCGCTGTGGTGGGTCGCCGCCGGCTGGCGCGAGATCGAGCGCTTTGTTGCGATCGACATGCGGCATTCGGCGCTCGTCGCGTTCCTCGCCGCGACCGCCGTCCTTTTCGCCATCGCAGAACGGCGATTGTGCTGGCCGGCGGCGCGCGTGCCGGCGCTCTTGCTCCTGCCGACGCTCTTTGCCATCGCCGCCGTTCTGATAGCCCGCAGCTGGGAGAGCGACTTGCATCTGTTCGCGCATGGCGGCGCGCTCGCCTGGCCGATTGCCATCGCCGTTGTGGCGGGATTGCTTCGCTGGTTCGATCGAGAGACGAGCTCCGGCGCCTCGATCGCGCCCGAAGCCTCGCACGCGGGACTCTTCTGGCTCGTGCTGCTGGTCGCGGTGCACGAAACGGCGTGGGCGGGTGGTCAGGTCGCCTATGGCCACAACGTGTGGACCATGGTGCCATGGGGCATCATTCCGGCACTCGCGGTCGCAGCGGTTTCAGTGCTCGCCTTCGGCAGCCGCTGGCCGATCGGCACGCATCGGCACGGCTACCTCGTGCTGGGGTCGACTCCCGTCGTCGTGCTGCTGGTGCTCTGGTCGCTCGCGGCCAACGTCCATGGCGACGGCGATCCGGCGCCGCTTGTCTATGCGCCATTCTTCAATCCGCTGGATCTGACGCAGGCCATCGTGCTCGTTGCCTGCGCGACGTGGATCGTGCGCGTGCGGCGCGACGACCCCGGTGTGTTCGACGCCTTGCCCGAGGGAGCGATCGCTGCCGCATTCTCCGCGCTCGTCTTCCTGTGGATCAACGCGATCGCGCTCCGCACGATCCACTTCTGGTTCGACGTTCCGTACACGCCGCATGCGTTGTGGCACTCGACCCTTGTCCAGGCGGTGCTGTCGCTCCTGTGGTCCTCGATCGCGCTGGCGACGATGGTGTATGCGAACCGGCGCCAGTGGCGCACGCCGTGGATTGCCGGCGCGACGCTGCTCGGTGTCGTCGTCGCCAAGCTGTTCGCCGTCGAGCTCTCGCAGGTCGGCACGGTGACGCGAATCGTGTCGTTCATCGGCGTCGGCCTGCTCCTGCTCCTGATCGGCTATCTCGCGCCCGTCCCCCCGCGGCGCACGGAGGATCCACGATGATGACCCGTCTTTTCATCGCGCTTGCCCTCACCGCGAGTCTCGCCCACGCCGAAGTGCCGTCGGATTACGCGTCCGGCGTGAACCTCGCGACCGAGGGCGGGAACGCGTACTATCGGTTGGCGCTTCCCGCCGAAGTCTACGACGGCGTCGCGTCCTCCGCTCTTGCCGACGTGCGGCTGTTCAATGCCGACGGAGCGCTGGTGCCGTTTGCGTGGTTGCCGCAACCCGCCTCGGTGCGCGAACGAAAACCGGCGATCACCCTCCCGCACTTTCCGCTCTACGTCGATCGCCGGCGCGGCGATGTCGCGGGCCTCACCCTCAAGATCGTTCGCAACGGGCCCACGACCTCGATCAGCGTCGCGACCGGCGACGGCGATGCGACCGACGAACGGACGCTCGGCGGCTACGTGCTCGACGCGACCGCGCTCGAGGAACCGTTGACGGCTCTTGACTTCGCGCTGGCCGCGAACGGAGTCGCGACGATGCACCTGCGCATCGATGCGAGCGACGATCTCGCCGCGTGGCGCACCGTCGTCGCGGACGCCACGCTCGTCAGCCTCGAATACCTTGGCCGTCGTCTCACCCGCGACCGGATCGAGTTCGCCCCGACGAAAGCCGCGTATTTGCGGCTGTCGTGGTCGCTCTCGCAGCCGGCGATGGCGTTCACGGCGGTCAGCGGCGAGCCCGGCGATCGCACCGTCGAAACGGCGAGGCAGTGGCGCGAAGCGGTCTGCATGCCGGTCAAGGACGCCGAAGGCGACTTCGACTGCGATCTCGGCGGCCCGTATCCGGTCGACCGCGTCACCATGAAGCTCGGCGAAGTCAATTCGATCGTGCCGGTGCAGCTCTTCGGGCGAGCATCGCCGAAGGACCCGTGGCGATCGATCGCGTCGACGGTCTTCTACCGGCTGCAGCAACCCGGCGGCGAAGTCGCCAATGCGCCGCTCGCGGTCGCCGCGCATGGCGAGCGCTACTGGCTGCTGCGCATCGACCCCCGCTCGGGCGGGCTTCCACACGAGGCGCCGCGCCTTTCGTTCGGATGGCAGCCGCAGGAGCTCGTCTTCGCGGCACGCGGCGCCGCGCCCTTCGTGCTCGCGTACGGGAGCCGGACGGCGACGGCCGGCGCGTTGCCGATCGCAACGCTCGTGCCGGGCTACGACGCCGCGAAAGGATTGCCGGCGAACGTCGCCATCGCCCGGCAAGGCGCGCCCGTGCCGCTCGGCGGGATGCAGCGGATGCGCGAGCCGATCGACACGAGGCGCTGGCTCTTGTGGGCGAGCCTCGCGCTCGCGGCGATGGTTCTGGGTTGGATGGCGTGGCGACTGTCGCGGGAGATGGGCGCAGCACCCGCAGCCGAGACCGATCCGCCGCCGAAACCCGACTGATCGCGAATCAGGAAGGTAACGGCGCCTCCGGCCATACTGCGGCGATCAGCGCCGGCAGCGCAATGCCCGCGGGTCCGCGCAGCGCGAAGTCGACGCGCTCAGTGAGCCGTGTCGGATTCGGATTGATCTCGACGACCGCGGCGCCGTGATGGCGCGCATATGTCGGCAGCATCGCTGCGGGATACACTTCGGCCGTCGTGCCGATCACGAGCAGCACGTCGCAATCGCGCGCCGCGCGTTCGGCGCGCGCGAGGGCTTCGTCGGGCAGCGTCTCCTCGAACCAGACGACGTCCGGACGCAGGAAAGCGCCGCAGTGGATGCAGCGCGGCGCTTCCCGCGGACTCGAATCGTCCCATTGCGTGACGATCGTGCCTTCGCGCGAGCATTTGACGCGCTGGATGTTGCCGTGCAGCTCGACGACCTGCGTGCTGCCGGCCGCCTGGTGCAGGCCATCGACGTTTTGCGTGATGACGAGATAGTCGGAAACGATGGGCTCGAGCGCGGCGAGCGCGCGATGGCCCGCATTGGGCGCGGCGTGGCCGATCAGCTCGCGTCGCCATGCATACCAGTCCCACACCAGCTTGGCGTTGCGCCGGAACGCGTCCGGCGTGGCAAGCTCCAGCGGATCGAACTTCGCCCACATCCCCGTCTGCGCGTCGCGAAACGTCGGCACGCCGGACTTCGCCGAAATGCCGGCACCGGTCAGCGCGGCGATCGCGCGCGCCTTGCGCAGGCGGCCGATCAGCGCGGCCGGTATCGCGGGCGCTGGGGTGGGAACGGGATCGATGGCCATGAGGTTGTTGTTCGAAAGGCACGCGAGGATTCCAGGCGCGGGCCGCGCGCGACTCGCAAGGGTCCAGCGGCCGCGGCCTCCTCGAATCGCTGTGCTACACTCGGCTCGTCTCCCGCCGCCCCTTCTCGAATCGTCTTCCGGCGCGAAGCCCATGTCAGGCAACACGCTCGGCACACTCTACTGCGTCACCTCGTTCGGCGAATCGCACGGTCCCGCGATCGGCTGCGTCGTCGACGGCTGCCCTCCAGGCATGATGCTCTGCGGAGCCGACATCCAGCGCGAGCTCGACCGGCGCAAGCCGGGCACGTCGCGTCATGTGACGCAGCGGCGCGAATCCGATACGGTCGAAATCCTCTCGGGCGTCTTCGAGGGGAGGACGACGGGAACGCCGATCGCGCTCGTCATTCGTAACGAGGACCAACGCAGCAAGGACTATGCCACGATCGCCGAGACGTTTCGGCCCGGTCACGCCGACTATGCGTACTGGCAGAAATACGGCATTCGCGACTATCGCGGCGGCGGCCGGGCGTCGGCGCGCGAAACCGCCGTGCGCGTCGCGGCTGGCGCGATCGCGAAAAAATGGCTGGCCGAACGTTACGGCGTTGCGATCCGGGGCCATCTGGTCCAGCTGGGCACCAACGTCATTCCATTCAAGGATTGGGGCGACGTCGACGCGAATCCGTTCTTTGCGGCGAATGCGGCGATCGTTCCCGAGCTCGAGGCGTTCATGGACGCGCTGCGCAAGTCCGGCGATTCGTGCGGCGCGAAGATCACGGTGATCGCGACGGGCGTGCCGGTGGGCTGGGGCGAGCCCGTGTACGGGCGCCTCGACGCCGACCTCGCCTCGGCGATGATGGGGATCAACGCGGTGAAGGGCGTCGAGATCGGCGCCGGCTTCGCGAGTGTCGCGCAGCGCGGCACCGAGCATTCGGACGAGATGACGCCGCAGGGTTATCTGTCGAACAACGCCGGCGGCATCCTCGGCGGCATTTCGAGCGGCCAGGACGTCGTCGTCACGCTTGCCGTAAAGCCGACGTCGTCGATCCGCCTCGATCGCCGCTCGATCGACAAGGCGGGAAATCCGGTGACCGTCAACACGCACGGCCGTCACGACCCGTGCGTCGGCATCCGCGCGACGCCGATCGCCGAAGCGATGCTCGCGATCGTGCTGATGGATCATGCGTTGCGCCAGCGCGCGCAAAACGCCGATGTCGTCGTCGCGACCCCGAAAATCGCCGCGAAGGCTCCGTCGGAGGTGGGCACCGACCGCCGGGGTGCCGCGGCGATCGACGATCCGGATCCCGACGAGGCCTGACTTAACGTCGGATCGCGCCGTTCCAGCGCCGACTAATCTCGAGACGCCGGGTTGTCGGGCGCTGCTCGGTCGCGCGGCGACGCGCCCTTCGGGCCTTGGCTCGGCCGCTCGGCCTCGCCCGCCGCGCTCACTCGCCCTCCGCACCGCCATCTCGCCGCGTTGCGCTCAGTTGTCGGGCGCTGCTCGGTCGCGCGGCGACGCGCCCTTCGGTGCGGCCTCCGTACCGCTGTACTCTGCGCGTAGCACTTTTGGGGTCGACCGCCACCCGCGCTCGAGAGACGCGCCCTTCGGGCCTTGGCTTCGCCCTGCTCGCTCAGGTGTCCCGGCTCGGCCGCTCGGCCTCGCCCGCCGCGCTCACTGCGCCCTCCGCACCGCCATCTCGCCGCGTTGCGCTCAGTTGTCGGGCGCTGCTCGGTCGCGCGGCGACGCGCCCTTCGGGCCTTGGCTCGGCCGCTCGGCCTCGCCCGCCGCGCTCACTCGCCCTCCGCACCGCCATCTCGCTGCGTTGCGCTCAGTTGTCGGGCGCTGCTCGGTCGCGCGGCGACGCGCCCTTCGGGCCTTGGCTCGGCCGCTCGGCCTCGCCCGCCGCGCTCACTCGCTTGATCGTCGCGTCCGCGCCGCCACGCGCGAACGCGAGCACGATTGCATCGCCGACCACAAGCTCGCTCGCGTCCTGCACGATCGCGCCGTCGGCCGTCGTGGCGATCGCGTAACCACGTTCGAGCACCGCCTGCGGGTCGAGGTGCGCGAGATTCTGCGCGAGTGCCGCGATTCGCGCCTGCACGCGCTCGGCGTTTGCGCGTCCGGCACGCCGCAACGCGAAGCCGACCTGCGCGAGAAGCGCCGTCTTTGGCAGCGGATGGCGCGACTGCCACGCGAAGCGATGCGCGGCTGCACCGATGCTGCCGCTTGCGAGTGCCAGCCGGTGCCGCATCGCGCGACCGAGCCGCGCCGCAAGCACCCGCGAGTCGTGGGCCTGCCGGATCAGCCGGGCGGCCGGATGGACGAGCCGGCGGGAAAGGCCGTCGACGCGCTGCATTCGCGTCTCGAGCGTGCGCGCGTGCGCGCGCCGCCAGCGCGCGCCGACCGCTTCGATGTGGCGCTCGAGCGCGTCGCGGTCCGGGGCGACCAGCGTCGCGGCCGCCGTGGGTGTCGGGGCACGCGCATCGGCGACGAAATCGCAGATCGTGAAATCCGTTTCATGGCCGACGCCGGAGACGACGGGCAGCGCCGATTCGTACACGGCGAGCGCGACGGCCTCCTCGTTGAACGCCCACAGATCCTCGATCGAACCGCCGCCGCGGGCCACGATGAGCACGTCGACCTCGGCGCGCGCATTCGCCGTGCGAATCGCCGCGGCGACACCCGCGGCGGCGCCGTCGCCCTGAACCGGCGCCGGATAGACGACGACGCTGAGTGGTGGCCAGCGCCGCTTGAGCGTCGTCAGCAGGTCGGAGAGCGCCGCCGCACGGGTCGAGGTTACGATGCCGACCGCGCGGGGAAACCGTGGCAGCGGCCGCTTGCGTTCCGGGCGGAACCATCCGGCCGCCTCGAGACGGGCCTTCATCTGTGCGAACTTTTCGTAGAGCGCACCGCGTCCGGCGAGCCGCATCGTGTCGACGTTGAGCTGGAACTCGCCCCGCGCCTCGTAAATCGACGCGGTCGCGCGCACCTCGACCGCGAGGCCGTCGGCAAGGGTGAAGTCGACGAACTGCGCCTTGGTGCGGAAGAACACGCAGCGCACCTGGGCCTGCGCGTCCTTCAGATTGAAATAGCAATGCCCCGATGCCGCCCGCGTGAAATTCGAGATCTCGCCCGCGACCCAGATCAAGCCCAGGTGGCGCTCGAGCAGGAGCCGGGCGGAGCTCACCAGCAGCGAGACAGGCAGAACCGGCGACCCGGAAATCGCCGCGCGCTGTCCATCTGCGGGGCTGGTCCGGCCGCTGTCATCGGCGCGATCTGCTCCGGCGTTGGGGGAACGCGTCATCGTGTCTCGGGCGTTCAGCTTTGACAGTGCTGCCGCAACGGGACGTTTGTCCAGGACGTCGTTTTCACGTCGATTCCAAACAACGCACCGATTGCCCCTATCCAGCGCATGAAAAAGCACGTAGGGCGAGCCCTACGAAAAAGTTACAAGGCAATGATTCAGAAGCCGAAAAAACAGGGTGGAAATTGGGCATGACAAGAATATTACCGGCAGGCACACTACTTAGGCGCCGAATTTACAAGATATGCACACTATTATCCACAGGATTTGTGGACAACCGCGTTCGAACGATGGCAACCATTGCCCGCAAACCCTTATCTGGCGGGGCATTCCAGCCGATGATCCCCGCGCTCTGGGAAATGGGCGATGACGCCAAACCACCCGCCCGGTTAAAATGCTGTGACGGGTGCACTTGTTCATGAACAAACAACAATGAGTGTTGCACCGCGGCAAAAGAGGGATCGACACGGACGCGCATAGATCGTCGTCGAAGCCACGAGCTTCGGCCCAACCCCCGTCCCCGGCCGGTACGCCTGCATCGAATTTTCTGCGCGCGATCATTGCCGAGGACAATCGCACCGGCAAGTATGGCGGACGGATTGTTACGCGCTTTCCGCCGGAGCCCAACGGCTATCTGCATTACGGCCACGCGAAGTCGATCATCCTGAATTTCGGGCTTGCGGCCGAGAACCGCGGCCGCTGCCACCTGCGCTTCGACGACACGAATCCGCTGAAGGAGGAGACCGAATACGAGGATTCGATCGAGGCCTCGGTGCGCTGGCTCGGTTTCGACTGGGGGACGCATCTCTACCACGCGTCCGATTACTACGACGACCTCTACCGCTTCGCCGAGTGGTTCATCGAACGGGGGCACGCCTACGTCGACAGCCAGTCGGCCGAGGAGATGCGCGCGCTGCGCGGCACGCTGACCGAGGCGGGGCAGGCGAGCCCCTACCGCGATCGTCCCGTTGCCGAGAATCTCGACCTCTTCCGGCGGATGCGCGCGGGCGAATTCCCGGACGGCGCGCACGTGCTGCGCCTGAAGATCGACATGGCGAGCCCGAACGTCAACATGCGCGACCCGGCGATCTACCGGATTCGCCACGCATCGCATCACCGCACCGGCGACAAGTGGTGCGTCTACCCGCTCTATGACTACACGCATTGCATCTCGGACGCGCTCGAGCGGATCACCCATTCGATCTGCACGCTCGAATTCCAGGATCACCGGCCGCTGTACGACTGGGTGATCGAGAAGCTCGCCGAAGGCGGGCAGCTCGAGCGCCCGCTGCCGCAGCAGTACGAGTTCGCGCGGCTCAATCTCACGTACGTCGTGCTGTCGAAACGCAGGCTGATCGAGCTCGTGACCAACGGCCACGTCGACGGCTGGGACGATCCCCGGATGCCCACGCTGGTCGGGGCGCGACGGCGGGGCTTCACGCCGGAAGGCTTCCATCTGTTCGCCGAGCGGATCGGCGTGTCGAAGTCCGATTCCTGGATCGACATCGGCGTGCTCGAAGACTGCATGCGCGAGGACCTGAACGCCCGCGCGCCGCGGCGGATCGCCGTGCTCGATCCGGTCAGGCTCGTGATCGACAACTATCCGCAAGGGAAGAGCGAGTCGTGCGCAGCACCCAATCACCCGCAGCATCCGGAGCAGGGTCGGCGCGAGCTCACGCTGTCGGGCGAGCTTTGGATCGAGCGCGACGACTATACGGAAACGCCGCAGAAAGGCTATTTCCGGCTCGCGCCCGGCGCGGAAGTCCGCCTGCGCTACGGCTACGTCGTGAAGTGCATCGGCGCCGACAAGGACGCCGCCGGCCGGATCGTCGCCGTCCACTGCACGTACGATCCGGAGACGAAGAGCGGTACGCCGGGCGCCGACGCGCGCAAGGTGAAAGGGAACATCCACTGGCTGTCGGCCGCCGACGCGGTGCCGGCGGAAGTGCGCCTCTACGATCGTCTGTTCGCGGTGCCGTTCCCGGGCTCGAAGAACCCGTGGGGCGCGCGCGGCGAGGGCAGCGGCACCGTTGCGGCGACACACGCGACGATCGTCGCGGGTGAGGACGACGACGTCGAGTCGACCGAACCGGTCGAGCGCAACTATCTCGACGATTTGAATCCCGATTCGAAACGCGTGCTGACGGCATTCGTCGAGCCGGCGCTGTCGGGGGCGGCGCGCGAGGATCGGTTCCAGTTCGAGCGGCACGGCTATTTCGTGGCCGACCTCGCAGACCACGCGCCGGGCAAGCCGGTGTTCAACCGCACGGTCACGCTGCGCGATTCCTGGGCGAAGCAGTAAAACCTATCTTAAAATGGGCTGCGCGGCCCGATAGCTTTGTCGTGCTTAGTTGGCAACTGAGGCTCGCCCCTCGTTGTACGCCTATGGACTGTCTCGGGGCTCGCTGCGGGCCCTCATTGGGCAACTGAGGCTCTCGGGCCGCTCGCCGGGATTTTGGGATGGGTTCTGGCGTTGCACGTCCGGAGGAACGGGGCGCCGCCTGTCCCCTTGTTCTGGTGTTTCCTGCCGTGCGTTAAGATGGCGCCCGCTGCCATTCCCGCCCGGAGCGTTCCATGAAGCGCATCATCCTTTTCATCGTCACCAATCTCGCCGTCGTTCTGGTGCTGTCGGTCGTTTTGCGCCTGCTCGGGCTCGATCGCGCGATGTATGCGCAGACCGGCGTCTCGTACGGCGGATTGCTCGCCTTTTCGGCCGTCGTCGGCTTCACCGGCGCGATCGTCTCGCTGCTGATGTCGAAACCGATGGCGAAATGGTCGACCGGCGCCCATGTGGTCGAACAGCCGGGCAACGAGGCCGAAGCATGGCTCGTCGAGACCGTACGCCGCCTCGCCACGAAGGCCGGCGTCGGCATGCCCGAGGTCGCGATCTACGACGGCCCGGCCAACGCGTTCGCGACGGGCGCGTTCCGGAATTCCGCGCTGGTGGCGGTGTCGACCGGACTGCTGCAATCGATGAACAAGGAGGAAGTCGAGGCGGTGCTCGGCCACGAGCTCGCGCACGTCGCGAACGGCGACATGGTCACGTTGACGCTGATCCAGGGCGTGGTGAACACCTTCGTCGTGTTCTTCGCGCGCATCATCGGGTCGATCGTCGACAAGACGGTGTTTCGCACCGAACGTGGCAACGGACCGGGCTATTTCATCACCGTCATCGTCGCGCAGATCGTGCTGGGAATACTCGCGTCGATCATCGTCGCCTGGTTCTCGCGGCGCCGCGAGTTCCGGGCGGATGCCGGCAGCGCGCAATTCCTGGGCACGCCGGCGCCGATGATCAATGCGCTCCGCCGGCTGGGCGGGCTCGAGCCGGGCGAGCTGCCGCAGGCGATGCACGGCTTCGGCATCACCGACAAGGGCGGCGTGATGGCGCTGTTCTCGACCCATCCGCCGATCGAGGAGCGCATCGCCGCGCTGCAAGCGAGACCGGCGTAGTCAATCGAGGCCAGCATGCTGTTCAAGATCGAGATCGAGGACGACAAGGGGATCTGGAGCGACGTGCGCGGCGCCGACGGAAAGATCCTCACGTTCGACGACGAGGCCGATGCGCGAGCGGCGCTCGCCGAGCGCTTTCCCGTCCTTGTGCAGATGGAGCGCTACGGGGACCCGAAGCGCACCCGTGTGATCCGCATCTTCGAAGACGACGACGATTGGCCGCCGCAGCCGAAAAAGGGGTAAAGCAACGATGATCGATTTCTATACGTGGCAGACGTCCAACGGCCAACGCGTCGCGATCCTCCTCGAGGAATGCGGCTTTGCGTATCGGCTGCACAAGGTCGACCTTTCGAAAGGCGAGCAGCGCAACCCCGAGTTTCTGAAGCTCAATCCCGCCGGCGCGATTCCGGTGATCGTCGATGCGGAGGGCCCCGGCGGCAAGCCGCTGACGCTCGCGCAGTCGGGCGCGATCGATCTCTATCTCGCGGAAAAAGCCGGGCGGTTCATCCCGGCGGATCCGGCGCGGCGGGTCGCCGCTTACCAATGGTTCATGCAGGCGCTCACCGACTGCGCGCCGAGCTCGACGGGAATCTTTTTCTGTACCGTGCTCCTGCCCGACAAGTCGCCCGCCAATGTCGCGTGGTACGAGAAGCGGCTCATGAGCCAGTTCCGCCTCGCCGACGCGCGCCTCGCGGCCGAGGAATGGCTGGCCGGCGAATTGTCGCTCGCCGATTTTGCGCTCTATCCGCTGTATGCCGTGCGCAAGGCGCTCGTCGACGCGGCCGGGGATCTGCCGCACCTCACGCGCTGGGGTGCGGCGCTCGCCGCCCGACCTGCGGTGGCGAAGGCGATGGAGGCTGCCGCGTGACGCCTTATTTCTGCGATTCGCGCAGCAGCCGGTAATCGCCGAAGTCCCCGACCGGCGCGAGCCGGGCGCGCAATGCAGCCGACCCGGCGAGGTCGTTCGCCCGTACCACGACGAAATCGATGACGCCGTCGTCCAGATACGGCGACAGCGCGGCGACGCTGTCGACCCGGATCGCCCTGCCGCGCGCGTAGAACTCGGCCGAGGCCGGTCGCTGTCCGACATAGATGAGACGCCCGCCGTCGCCGGCGCGTGCTGCCTCGTAGCGTTCCACGAGCCCCTTGTGCGACAGCACGTTGACAAAGCGTGGCTGCAGCACCGCGATTCCCGCGACGAATACGACCACGACGAGCACACCGGCGACGAGCACCGCTCGCGCAGCCGGCCGCAGCGGACGGACGTCGGCCGCCTGCGGAAGCCAGAGGTCGCCGACGAGGAGCGCCAGTGCGGGCAAGCCTGGCAGCACGTAGGTGGCGAGGATGTTGCCCGATGCGGTGAAGAAGAGCATCGGTGTCACCGCCCATGCGAGCAGGTAGACGCGCCAGCGATCGGCGAAGAAGGCGCGTGCGGCGTCGCGTCGTGTCGTCGCCGCGCGGACGACCCCGGCGATCGCGATGACGGACCACGGCAACGCCGAGGCGAGCCAGTACGCCCAGATCAGCCCGCGCGGGCGCGCGTGCGCGGCGCCGTAGAGGTCGCCCGCCCATCCCGGCTCGACAAACCGCTTCCAGTGCTCGCCGACGAGGAAATAGTCGAGAAATCCCGGCGTCGCGCGCTCGGCGGCCCAGTACCACGGGACGACGAGCACGGCGCCGAAGGCGGTTCCCCAGATCCACGGCAGCCGCTGCCACGCGGCACGCCACTGTCTCGTCGCGATAGTCCACAGGGCGATCGGAAGGAACGTGAGCACGATTGTGACGGGACCTTTGGCGAGGAGACCGATGGCGAGGCCCGCGAAAAACGCGATGCCGGCCGGGCGACCATACCGGTCCGGTTCCTCGAGCGCGACCCAGAAGCCGACCATCGACAACATCGTGCCGACAACGAGCGCAGGGTCGGTCATGACGCCACCCGCGGCGATGAACACAAGCCCCGTGGTGCTGAACAGCGCGAGCGTCCATATCGCCTGGTCGCGGCCGCCGCGCATCACGGCGAGCGTGCCGACGAGGGTGCCGCAGATCAAGAGCAGCACGAATGAAGGCAGGCGCGCGGCGAATTCGTTGACGCCGAATGCCGCCATCGACGCCGCCGAGAGCCAGGTCGACAGCGGCGGCTTGCCCCAGAAAGGCACACCGTAGTCGAATTGCGGGGTAAGCCACTTCCCCGTCTCGAGCATCTTGCGCGCGATTTCGGCGTAGCGCGATTCCGTCGAATCCATCAGCGGATACAGCCCGAGGGTCGCGAAACGCGCGAGCGCGACGAACGCGATCAGCGTGACGAGGCCGCGGCGTTCACGCGGCGTCAGCGCGACCGCCATCACACTTGCCGGGCGTGGTGGCCGGCGCCGTCACCTGCCGAGGGGAGCGGTCGCGCCGGCGCGAGCTTCCGGGCGACGAGATAGAGGGGGCGTTGTTTGACCTCGATGAACATCCGGGCCAGGTATTCGCCGATGATCCCCAGCGCCATCAACTGGAGCCCGCCCAGGAAAAGCACGAGGACGACCAGCGTCGGGTAGCCGCGAACTGGCTCGCCGAACAGCAGCGTCTTGCCGATCACGAACACGCCGTATGCAAAGGCTACGAGCGCGGTCACGAAACCGACGTAGCTCGCGATCTTGAGCGGAACGACCGAGAACGACGTAATGCCCTCGAGCGCGAAGTTCCACAGCCGCCAATAATTCCATTTGGTGCTGCCTGCATAGCGGCCGTCGCGATCGTAGGTGATCTCCTTGCACGGAAACCCGATCCACGCGAACAGACCCTTCATGAAGCGGCTGCGCTCGGGGAAACGGGTGAGCGCGTCGACGGCGCGTCGCGACAGGAGGCGGAAGTCGCCGACGTTTGCCGGGATGTCGATGGTGCCGATGCTGCCGATCGCGCGATAGAACGCGCGCGCTGTCGCTTTTTTCAACCAGGATTCGTCGGCACGGTGCGCTCGGCGCATCAGCACGACGTCATAGCCCTCCTGCCACGCGGCCAGCATCTCGGGAATGAGCTCCGGCGGATCCTGCAGGTCGGCGTCGATGACGACGACCGCGTCGCCGCCGGCATGATCGAGCCCCGCACTCATTGCGACTTCCTTGCCGAAGTTGCGCGAGAGGTCGACGACCGACACGCGCGCGTCACTGTCGTGGAGCGCGACCAGGACGGCCATCGATCCGTCGCGACTTCCGTCGTTGACGTAGACGATTTCCGCGTCGGCGGGAACGGCGTCGAGCGCTGCCGCGAGCCGCCGGTGAAATTCCGGCAACACCGCTTCCTCTTCGTAGACGGGGACGACCACCGACAGCGAGGGGCGCCGGCCGTCGTTCGCCGGGCGAATCGGGGTGGTCGCGGTCAGAACGTCCATGCGCGGTTCGCGAGATAGCCGGCGGCGAGCACGGCGGCCGTGGCAATGATCTGCGCGATCAGATAATGCGGCCCGACTTGCGAGAGCACGACCGCGAGCACGATCGCGTTCAGCACGACGCCGAGTGCGGCTACGGTGGCAAAACGTGGCAGCGCGATCCGGTGCGCCCGGCTGCTCGCGAACGTATAGCGGCGATTGAGCACGTAGTTGACGATCGCGCCGCCGATCGCCCCGGCCGTCGACGCGACCACTGCGCCGACGCCCGCGAGCTGCACGAGCGCGATCAGCACGACGTAGTGGACACCAGTGCCGAGCGCGCCCGCGCTGGCATAGCGCAGGAACTGTTGCGCGATCGGTGCGAGACGAGCGGGCACTTGCGTAGGCATCGGGCAGAAGCCGGGCAGCGGCGATGCGCCACGGTTGGCGACGAAATGGAACTCTACCGCGCCGCTCCACGTTTGTCCGCAGCTGTGTTTGGCGTCGCGGTGCGCGCAAAAAATAACGGCCGGCAGGGCGAGCCCGGCCGGCCGTGGAAGCGATTCCCTCGTGAAGGGAAGGTTCGTCGTTCCGCTTACTTCAGGTGATTCGAGACGAGCTTGGTCATCTCGAACATCGACACCTGCTTCTTGCCGCCGAATACGGCACGGAGCTTCTCGTCGGCGTTGATCAGGCGCTTGTTGATGGAATCCTGCAGCTTGTTCTTCTTGATGTAGTCCCAGATCCTCTTCGTCACATCGGTACGCGGCATCGGCATGGCGCCGATGACGGCGGCGAGGACCGACGACGGCGTCATCGGCTTCATGAACGCGGCGTTCGGTTTGCGCTTGGCCGTGGACTTCTTGGCGGCCGGCTTTTTCGCCGGGGCCTTTTTCGCGGCTGCCTTCTTGGCGGGCTTCTTTGCGGCTGGCTTCTTCGCGGGCTTCTTGGCTGGCTTCTTCGCGGGCTTCTTTGCTGCTTTCTTGGCAGTAGCCATAGTTCTCCTTCCTATGAGTAGATGCTCAACACACGGCGCTGAACACTCTGAAGCAGACCGCTCCTGTCACGGTATTCCTGCTCCATCGGCGGCAACTATAGCGCAATTCCGAGGGAAGGGAATCCCTTGCAAGCGGTTTTTTCGAGTGGGAGCACGCCCGTGTTGCATGCCGGGCGCGACGCAGCAAATGCGCCCGGGCGCCCCGCGGACGTCCGGTCAGCGACAACATGCCGCACCGATGCGGGGCCCGAATGCCGGCGCGAGCGGCTGCGCCGGCCGACGAGGGTCTCGATTGTGACCGCATTGGCGACGGGTTCGGGTCCTCGGTCGCGGAATGCGCGCCCGAGGCTGGGGGGAGTACACCAGTGTTCCGTTGCAGAACCCATGGTCGTTGCCGGCAATGCGTGTGCGCCGGCAATCCGATTGGCAGCGGCGTCCGGTATTGCGACAATGGCGTTCCTCCAATGCGCGCTGGGGAGCTCCATGCCGTCGTTGCGCCGCCTCGGTGTCGCCGTGATCCTGTTTGCGGTATGTGCTCGCGCCGCCTCCGCGGCGGGCCTCACGTTCCTCACCGAAGAAAATCCGCCGTTCAACTACACGGAGGGCGGCAAGCTCACCGGCGCGGGCGCCGAAATCGTCCAGCAGATCGCGAGCCGCGCCGGGATCCCGGTGAAGACCGACGTCCTTCCGTGGGACACGGCGTTCGTTCGCGCCCAGGCCGAGAAGAACACATGCCTTTTTTCGACCGCCCGGCTCGAGAATCGTGAACGCCTCTTCCTCTGGGTCGGTCCGATCGCCACCAATCTGTGGGCGCTTTACGGGAAGAGCGACTTCGCGGTACCGATCAAGACGCTGAAGGACCTGTCTCCGTACCGGATCGGGGCGGTGACGCGCGACGCCAAGGGAGACTTCCTTCGCGAGAACGCCGTCACCAATCTCAAGTTCGTCCGCGACGACCGCGAGAATCCGCCGCGGCTGCTGCTGCCGCCGGACAACCCCGACCACATCGACCTCTGGATCACCGGGCTCTATGCGGCCCGCGCAATCGCCAGCACGGCCAAGGTCACCGGCATCAAGCTCGTGTTCATCGCCGCCGAACAGCCGCTCTACCTCGCCTGCAATCCACAGACTGACCGCGCGACCGTGAAGGCGCTCTCCGACGCACTCGAGACGCTCAAGACCGACGGCTCGCTGACGCGGACCAATGCCGCGTACGAAAAGAAGTTCGGGCAGTAGGCGCCGAGCGCGCTTCGCCGAATGCGCGTGCTGCGACGTCTGCTCATCGTTCTCACGTGCGCGGTGGCCGCAGGGCTCGCGCCCGGGCCTGCATGGTCCGCGGACCAGCCTCGCGCGGCTGCGGCGGCGCAGACGAGCGTGCCGTTCAGCCGCGGCGTTCTTTTCCGTATCGACCGGCCCGGTGTGCCGCCGTCCTATGTTTTCGGCACCGTGCATTCCGGCGATCCTCGCGTCGTCGCCCTGGCGAAGCCGGTGCGCGAAGCGCTCGCAGCCGCCAGGACGCTCGCGCTGGAGATTCGGCTTGGCGAAGGCGACATTGCGGCGTTTTTCGACGCGGCGCAGTTCGACGACGGTCGACGGCTCGGCGACTTCTTCGATCCCCCTACCGTCGCGGCGATTCGCGTCGCGCTCGCCGATGCAGTCCCCGACGGCGCGGCGCTTGCGCGACTGAAGCCTTGGGCAGTCCTGTTGAAGCTGGCCGAGCAGCCCGTCGCAACGGGCGACGGCGACGAAACGCTCGACCACGCACTTCTCGTCGCGGCGATCCGGATGAAGCTCGCCATCGTCGCCCTCGAATCCCCCGACGAGCAGATCGCCGCGTTCGACGGGATTCCGCTGCCGACGCAGGTCGTGCTGGTGAAATTCGTTCTGCAGGATCGGGAGGCGCTCACCCGCGACCATGACGCCATCGTCGCCGCGTGGCTCGACCGCGACCTCGAACGCCTCGCGGCATTGAATGCCGAGCCGGGGCGACTTCATCCCGAGATCGCGCCACACCTGGCCCTGCTCACGCGGCACTTGGTCGACGACCGCACGGTGCTGATGGCGCATCGGCTGTTTCTGCCGCTGCGCGGCGGCCGAGTCTTCGTCGCGGTCGGGGCACTGCATCTCTATGGCGAGCGAGGGCTCCTTGCGCTGCTAACGGCGCAGGGCTACCGCGTGCGACGCGTCTACCGCCGCGCAGCGAAGGACGGCTGGCGGAGGCGTAGAATGCGAGCTGTTCCACCCGCTCGTCCACGCCGCCTTCGCAACGACGCTCCGTGAAGATCGCCGACCTGCGCATCGATTACATACGCGAAACGCTCGACGAGCGCGACGTTGCGCCGGACCCGTTCCGCCAGTTCGAGCACTGGTTCGACGAAGCGGTGAAGGCGCAGGTGCCGGAGCCCAACGCGATGACGCTCGCCACCGCCGGCGCCGACGGGCGGCCCTCGGCGCGCATCGTCCTGCTCAAGGGCTTCGACGAGCGCGGCTTCGTCTTCTTCACCAACTACGCGAGCCGCAAGGGCCGCGAGCTCGCGGCGCGTCCCCGTGCGGCACTCCTTTTCTTCTGGGCCGAGCTCGAGCGGCAGATCCGCATCGAGGGTCTGGTCGACCGGACCGACGAGGCGGAATCGACCGCGTACTTCGCGAGCCGGCCGCGACTGGCGCGCCTGGGCGCGTGGGCGTCGCCCCAAGGCGAGCCGATCGCCGGGCGTGCCGAGCTCGAGACGCGCTTCGCCGCCGTCGAGGCGCAGTACCAGCGCGCCGGCGACGACATTCCGCGGCCTCCGCACTGGGGCGGATACTGCCTCGCGCCCGACGAGCTCGAATTCTGGCAGGGCCGCCCCTCGCGGCTGCACGACCGGATCCGCTATCGCCGCAGCGCAACGCATCCGGCGCTCTGGGCGATCGAGCGTCTTGCGCCGTGAGCGGGCAATCGCGAAACGGTGATCTGAGCCGACGAATCGTTCTCCGCGTGTCACGGCAATGATGGAGGCCGCGTCTTGACGGCCGCGTTGCAGTGAGCGGCGGCACCGGCCGCGGCGCGCGTACGCTGGCGATACTGATCCCGCTCGGGATCGCGAATCACGCGGTGCTCGCGGGCAGTCGCGTGACGGTATCGCTCGATGCGCTGTCGCTGGGGGCCTCGCCGTTCACCGTCGGCGTGCTGATCGCGCTCTACGCGGTCCTGCCGATGCTGCTCGCCGTGGCGGTGGGCCGGTTTTCCGATCGCGTCGGCATGCGGCCGCCGATGCTCATCGGCACGACGGGCATTGCGATCGGGGCCGCGCTGCCGGTGGCTTTCGCCGGCATGCCGGCGCTGTTCGCGAGCGCAGCGATCGTCGGCGCGGGATTCATGATCTTCCAGGTCGCCGCTCAGAACGCCACCGGCGAGCTCGGCGGGCCCGCCGAGCGCGCGCGCAACTTCAGCCTGCTCGCACTCGGCTACTCGATCTCGGGCTTCATCGGGCCGCTCTGCGCCGGGTTCGGCATCGACCACTTCGGCTTCGCCGAGACGTTTGCGCTGCTCGCGCTCGTCCCCTTCGTGCCGCTCGTCGCGCTCGCAAGCGGCCGGCTCGCGCTCCCCGCAGCGCAACCGCGGATCGCCGGTGCGCATCGAGGCGGCGTGCGCGCGCTCCTGCGCCACCGGCTGCTGCGGCGCGCGCTCGCGATCAATGCGCTGTTCGCGGTGGGCTGGGATCTGCACACGGTGTTTGTGCCGATCTATGGCGAAAAGATCGGTCTCAGCGCGTCGGCCATCGGACTCGTGCTCTCGACGTTCGCTGCCGCGACGTTCTTCGTCCGGCTTTCGATGCCGCTTCTCGCGCGCCGATTCACCGAGCAGCACGTGCTGACCGCGGCGCTGTTCGTCGCCGGCGCCGTCTATCTCGCGTTTCCGTTTGCGCGCAGCGCAGAGCCGCTGATGGCGCTGTCCTTCACCCTGGGACTCGCGCTCGGCACCGGACAGCCGATGGTGATGGCGCTCCTGCACACGCACGCGCCGCCGGGACGCCTGGGTGAGGCCGCCGGCGTCCGGATGTCGCTCGTCAATTCGATGGCAGTTGCGGTGCCGCTCTTCTTCGGCGCGCTCGGCGCGTCGGTGGGACTCGCGCCGGTATTCTGGTCGGTCGGCGTGTCCCTCGCGGCCGGCGGTTTGCTTTCGCGCCGCGCCGCGCGCGCCTGACCGCGTCAAGCGTGCGGCGCTTCGCGGCGTTTCAACCGCTCGCGGAAGTGCTTGCGGAACTTGACGACTTTCGGCTCGACCACCGCCGCGCAATACGGCTGAGCGGGGTTGCGCTCGAAATACTGCTGGTGGTAATTCTCGGCGACGTAGAACGGGGCCGCACCGGCGATCTCGGTGACGATCGGGTTCTTCCACAGCATCGCCGCGCCGAGCTCGGCGATGACCGCCTCGGCGGTGGCGCGCTGCGCGGGCGTCTGGCAGAAGATCACCGATCGGTATTGGGTGCCGACGTCGTTGCCCTGCCGGTTCGGCGTCGTTGGATCGTGGACCGTGAAGAACACGCCGAGGAGGTCGCGAAACGAGAGCACCGCGGGATCGAACGCGATGCGCACGACTTCGGCGTGGCCGGTGCGGCCGCTGCACACGTCATCGTAGGTCGGGTTGGCCGGCGTTCCACCGGCATAGCCCGACTCGACCGACTGCACACCGGTCAATTCGTCGAACACCGCCTCGAGACACCAGAAGCAGCCGCCGCCCAGAACCGCAAATTCACTGCCGGAGGAAGGGGTCGGGTTCGTCATCGCAATCTCCATGAAAGAGAGGAAACACTGCCTGCGCGGGGACTCGCCGATATGGGTCGTTTGTAGGCGCGCCAAGCTTACACTGGAACCCGCCGCGTTTTCCGACAGGCGCCTAGGCGAATGCGATAATGCAGGCCCGCCAACTCGGAAGACGACGCCGTCATGGGCCTGCTGCCGCGGGAAGGAAAGTTCTTCGATCTCTTCAACCGGCACGCCGATCTGGCGGCGTTTGCGACGGGCGATCCGCGCGCGCGGCGATTCCACTAGCAAATGGGGCCCGTCGCATTCGCGCGCGGCGTCGTCGCGAGACTGACCGGCGTAGGCATGGCGCGCACGGCGGCCGCGCTGTCGTTCACGACGGTCCTCGGGCTCGTTCCGCTTTTCACCGTCGCCTTCGTCTACGTTGCGCGTTATCCACTGTTCCAGCAATGGCTGGACGCGCTGGAGCGCTTCCTCGTCCGCCACATGCTGCCGTCGTCGAGCTCCGCGGTCCGCAGCTACATCACCGAATTCAGTGGGAAGGCGGGGACGCTGCAGGGCATCGGCATCGCCTCGGTGATCGTCACCGCCGTGCTGCTCGTCGCGACGATCGAGCGTGAAATCAATGCGATCTGGGGCGCGCGCGAGCCGCGATCGATCATCCGCCGCGTCTTCGTCTATGCGATCGGCATCACTGCAGGGCCGCTGCTCATCGGTGGCGCCGTCTATTCGACGACGTGGCTCCTGGAGGCCTCGGTGGCGCAGGTGCCGTTCGCGACGCAGGCAGCGACGCTGCTCGCCGTGCCGGTGGCGATTGCGATCACGACGCTTGCGTTCACGCTGCTCTACGTGCTGCTGCCGGCGCGCCGGGTGCCGCTCCTGGCCGCTTTCTACGGCGGCCTTTTTGCGGCGCTCGGGTTCGAGATCGCCAAATACGGATTCGGGTTCTACATCAAGGCGGTCCCGACCTACCAGACGGTCTATGGCGCGCTCGCCGCATTGCCGCTGTTTCTCGTCTGGGTCTATGTATCGTGGGTCGTCGTCCTCGTCGGCGCGGCGATTGCGGCGACGCTGGCCGAAGGCACGCCGCGCGGCAGCGAAAGGCGGCGGCGCTAGGAGCCTGCCGGGCTTACTGTCGCGCATGCGACGGCGGCGAGTTGGCCGCAGTTCAAGGCCCGAAGCCCGAAGACATACCGGCAGTATGGCGAGGGCGAGAACGCAGAAATGCGCCCAAGTCGCCCCGTCCCGTTCGGGTTGCTGCCAAAAGGCGCGTCTGCGTCGTTGCAAGGCTTGCGAATATTCCCGATATTCGCTGCGCCTCGCTGCCCACGCATCCATCGCCTTTTGGCTCTGCAACGCATACATGAGAGTAAGCCCGGCAGGCTCCTTTGTTGCACAATGTCCGGGGCCACGCTACATTGCGGGCAGTTTTTTCGCGTGAGGTAACGTCACCGTGTGGTCCATCATTCAAGCGGCCGGCTGGCCGATCTGGCCGCTGATCCTCGCATCGGTCATTGCGCTGGCGCTGATCTTCGAGCGCCTGTGGTCGCTGCGCCAAAGCGTCGTCGCGCCGCCGGGTCTCGTCGACCGCGTGCTGACCGAGTATCGACAGGGCGGCGTCACGGCGGAGCTGCTGCAGAAGACCGCGCAGCAGGGGCCGCTCGGCCGGATCCTTGCCGCCGGGCTTGCCAACGTGAAAAGCCCGCGGCCCGTGATGCGTGAAGCGATCGAGGAGGTCGGACGCGTGGTCACGCACGACCTCGAGCGGTTCCTCACCACGCTCGGCACCATCGCGGCGATGTCGCCGCTGCTCGGACTGTTCGGCACCGTCGTCGGGATGATCGAGATCTTCGGTTCGCAAACGGCAGCCGGATCGAACCCGATCCAGCTCGCGCATGGCATCTCGGTCGCGCTCTACAACACCGCGTTCGGACTGATCGTCGCGATCCCGAGCATGATCTTCTACCGCCATTTCCGCGCGACCATCGACAGCCTGCACGTCGAGATGGAACAGCAGGCGATCAAGCTCGTCGACTTCGCGCACGGCGAACGCAAGTGAGCGCCGCACAGCCGTCCGAAGGCGCTCGCCCCCTCTCGTTGAGGGGGGAGGCGCTGCCCACGAAGTGGGCGAGCCTGGGGGAGTATCTCCATAGCGCCGCACGGCCGTCCGAAGGCGCTCGCCTCCGCTCGTTGAGGGGGGAGGCGCTGCCCACGAAGTGGGCGAGCCTGGGGGAGTATCCCCATAGCGCCGCACGGCCGTCCGAAAGCGCTCGCCTCCGCTCGTTGAGTGGGGAAGCGCTGCCCACGAAGTGGGCGAGCCTGGGGGAGTTCACCCAATGACGGCGGGCGAGCGATGAACCTGCGCAGCACCCGGGGCCGCGACGATCCGGAGATCAACTTCATCCCGCTGATCGACGTCCTGCTCGTCATCCTGATCTTCCTGATGGTGACGACGACCTACCAGCGCGTCGCCGAGCTGCAGATCACGCTGCCCGAGGCCGACGCCGAAGCGCTGAAGCAGCGGCCGAAGGAGATCAACGTCGGCGTCGACGCCCAGGGACGCTACGTGATCGACAAGACGGTGTTCACGTTCAGCAACGTCAACGCGCTCGCCGACCTCTTGCGACGCGCGGCGGGCGACGCGAAGGAACCCGTCGTCGTCATCAACGCCGACGCCAACGCGACGCACCAGTCCGTGATCCACGTCATGGAGGCGGCGCGCCTTGCCGGCTACATCCACATCACCTTCGCGACACAGTCGCCGGCGAAATGACGCATTTGTCCAAGAGCGCAAGGCGAATGCCGCCGCGCGATTGGAGACAAATGCGTCATCCCCGCGAACACGGGGATCCAGCATCGTTCGGTTACCTTCGAGGACACTGGGTCACCGACTGCGCGGGGACGACGACAACAGGCTCCGCGAGCCGCACGCGCCGCGTCGAATGACGTTTTCGTCCCGCCTCGTCGCTGCGTGGTACGCGCCGCGCCTGCGTGCGCTGACGTTGATCCTGGTTCCGCTGTCCGTGTTGTTCGCGCTCGCCACCGCGGTGCGCCGGGCACTCTATCGCGCCGGTTTACTCGGGGCCGAGAGCGTTCCGGTGAAGGTCATCGTCGTCGGTAACATTACCGTGGGCGGCAGCGGCAAGACTCCGCTTGCCGCCGCGTTGTGCCGGGCCCTCGCCGAGCGCGGGTGGCGGCCCGGAATCGTGAGCCGGGGGCACGGCCGCGAGATCCGCGACGAGGTGCCGCTCGTCGTGACCCCCGATGCCGACGTCGCACGAGCGGGAGACGAGCCGCTGCTCCTGGCGCGTTCGGGCTTTCCCGTCGCCGTCGCCCGCGACCGCGTCGCGGCGGCGCGGGCGCTCATCGCCGCACATCCGGCGTGCAACGTCATCGTCGCCGATGACGGATTGCAGCATTACCGCCTGCACCGCGACGTCGAGATCGCAGTCGTCGACGCGGCGCGGGGGCTCGGCAACGGCTGGCGCTTGCCGGCGGGACCGCTGCGCGAGGCGGCTTCGCGGTTGAGCGAGGTCGACGCGATCGTCGCGCTCGTCACCGCCGGCGCGCCGGCGCCGTGGATCGCGCCCAATGCCTACGTGATGACGCTCGCCGGCGACGTCTTCCATCGGGTCGACGGCTCCGCGCTGACGCAATCTCCTTCGGCGTTTGCCGGCGCGGGCGTGCATGCGATCGCCGGTATCGGCAATCCGGAACGATTCTTCGCCCATCTCGCGTCGCTTGGAATCCAGGCGACCGCCCATCCCTTTCCGGACCACCATCGCTTCGTCGCCTCCGATCTGGCGCTGCCCGACGCCCGCGTGATCCTGATGACCGAAAAGGATGCGGTAAAATGCACGACGCTCGCCGACGCGCGCTGCTGGTATCTTCCAGTGCGTGCGCACATCGACCCGGCGTTCGTCGAGCGCGTCTTGGAGACCCTCCGTGGACCCGAAGCTGCTTGAGATCCTGGTTTGCCCCGTGACCAAGGGACCGCTCGTCTACGATCGGCAGAAGCAAGAGCTGATCTCGAAGTCGGCGCGCCTCGCCTATCCGATCCGCGACGGCATTCCGGTGATGCTCGAGGACGAGGCGCGCAGGCTCGAGCCCGCGGAGTACGAGGACCGCGGTTGAGCGGTGGGCGTCGAGCATGACGGCGCGCCCCGCGCGCTACGCTCGAGCACTCGACCGATTCGATGTCCTTCACCGTCCTCATTCCTGCCCGCTACGCTTCCACGCGCCTTCCCGGCAAGCCGCTTGCCGACATCGCGGGCAAGCCGATGGTCGTGCGCGTGGCCGAGCGCGCGCAGCGCGCCGGGGCTGACCGCGTCGTCGTGGCGACCGACGACGCTCGGATCCGCGCCGCCGTCGAAGCGCACGGCATCGGCGCGTGCCTCACGCGTGCCGATCATCCGACCGGCACGGACCGGCTCGCCGAAGCGGCATCGCTGCTGGGGCTTGCCGACGACGCGATCGTCGTCAACGTCCAGGGCGACGAGCCCCTGCTTTCGCCCTCGCTGATCCGTTCGGTGGCCGAAAAGATCAAAGCGCATTCCGATGCGGCGATCGCGACCGCGTGCCATCCGATCGCCGACCCCGGCGAAGCGTTCAATCCGAACGTCGTGAAGGTGGTGCTCGACGCAAAAGGGTACGCGCTCTATTTCAGCCGCGCGACGATCCCCTGGGCGCGCGATGCATTCGCCGCGACGCGCGAGACGCTTCCGGCCGGGCTGCCGCTCTACCGCCACTACGGGCTCTACGCGTATCGCGGTTCGTTCCTGCGCGCGTTTCCCGCGCTTGCGCCCGCGCCGATCGAGCGCTTCGAAGCGCTCGAACAACTCCGTGCGTTGTGGCACGGCTCGAGGATCATCGTCGAGATCACCGGCGGGACGCCGGCGCCGGGCGTCGATACCGAAGAGGATCTCGCGCGTGTGCGGGCGATCTATGCGAAGGGCGAAGCGGGATGATCGCAGCCGGGCCGACTTGCGCCCAGCCTTGGCAACGGACACAATCGACGCGTTCGCTCCAATTCCCCGCCGGCTTCACCGCAAATGCGACTCATTCTTCTCGGCCCGCCCGGCGCCGGCAAGGGCACGCAAGCCGCCGCGATCACCGCGGCGTACGGCATCCCGCAGATTTCGACCGGCGACATGCTGCGCGGCGCGATCAAGGCCTGCACGCCGCTAGGGCAAGCGGCGAAGAAGGTGATGGATGCCGGCAGCCTCGTGTCGGACGAGATCATCATCGGCCTCGTCCGCGAGCGGTTGAAGGCGCCGGACTGCGCGAAAGGCTACCTGTTCGACGGCTTTCCCCGGACGATTCCGCAAGCCGATGCGATGAAGGACGCCGGTGTCGCGATTGATTATGTGCTGGAGATCGACGTGCCGGATGCGGCGATCGTCGAGCGGATGGCCGGCCGGCGCGTGCACGTCGCGTCGGGCCGCACGTATCACGTCAAGTTCAATCCGCCGAAGGTCGCCGGCAAGGACGACGTGACTGGCGAAGACCTGATCCAGCGCGACGACGACAAGGAAGAGACCGTCAGCAAGCGCCTCGCCGTCTATCACGCGCAGACGAAGCCGCTCGTCGACTATTACGAGCGCTGGGCCGCGACCGGCGATGTCCGTGCGCCGAAGTACCGGCGCGTCAATGGCATGGGCAGTGTCGACGCGATTCGCGATGCCTGCCTCGCGGCGCTCAAAACCTGACTAGGGCCTGTTCACGCTATGGGCGCAAACGCGAACGGGTGGCATGGGGCGCCAATCAAGGCGGCCGACGAAGCGAAGACCGGGCGTCTTCGCGAGGAGGACAACACAGAGTGGCGCACCAGGACGCCCGTTCCCTTCGGGTTGCTGCCGAAAACGCCCATCACTGTGTTGCAAAGTCTTGCCGGGCAGCCGGCCCGCCTTCGCCTTTGCGCCTTGCGCTGCGCGTTTTCGGCGATGCAACGCGTTCGTGTCCATAGCGTGAACAGGCCCTAATTGCGGCGACGCGTTCGCTGCCCCGACATCATGACCAGACGCAACGCTTTCTACGCGCAATCCGGCGGTGTCACCGCCGTCATCAACGCCTCGGCCGCTGCCGTCATCGAAACGGCGCGCAAGCATCGGACGAAAATCGGCAAGGTCTACGCCGGGCGCAACGGCATCATCGGCGCGCTGACCGAGGACCTGATCGACACGAGCAAGGACAGCGCGGCCGCGATCGCCGCGCTCAGGCACACGCCTGCCGGCGCGTTCGGCTCGTGCCGTTACAAGCTCAAGGGGTTGGACGAAAGCCGCGCGCAGTACGAGCGGCTGCTCGAGGTCTTTCGCGCGCACGACATCGGCTACTTCTTCTACAACGGCGGCAACGACTCGGCCGACACGTGCCTCAAGGTCGCCCAGATGGCCGAGAAGATGGGTTACCCGCTGATCGCGGTTCACGTGCCGAAGACCGTCGACAACGATCTGCCGATCACCGACAACTGCCCCGGCTTCGGCTCGGTTGCGAAATACGTCGCGACGTCGATGCGCGAAGCGGCCTTCGACGTGGCCTCGATGGCCAAGACGTCGACCAAGGTCTTCGTGCTCGAAGTGATGGGCCGGCACGCCGGCTGGATCACCGCGGCGGTGGGCATGGCCGACGACCAGGAGACGCCGATCCCGCTGGTGCTGCTCTTCCCCGAGATCGTGTTCGACGAAGCGAAGTTCACGGCCGCGGTCGACGCCAAAGTGAAGCGCTTCGGCTATTGCTGCGTCGGCGTCTCGGAAGGCTTGAAAGGGGCGGACGGCAAGCTGATGGCTGAAGCCGGCACGAAAGACGCGTTCGGTCATGCGCAGCTCGGGGGCGTGGGCCCGCTGATCGCATCGCTCGTCAAGGACAAGCTCAACCTCAAATACCACTGGGCGGTCGCCGACTATCTGCAGCGGGCTGCGCGGCATCTCGCGTCGAAGACCGATCTCGCGCACAGCTACGCCGTCGGCAAGGCAGCGGTCGAGCTCGCGGTCGCGGGCAGGAACGCGGTGATGCCCGCGATCACGCGCGTGTCCGACAAGCCGTACCGTTGGAAGATCACCGCGGCGCCGCTCGAGAAGGTCGCGAACGTCGAGAAGATGCTGCCGCGCGATTTCATCACTGCCGACGGCTACGGGATCACCGACAAGGCGCGACGCTACCTCGCGCCGCTGATTCGCGGCGAGGCGCCACCACCGTTCAGGGACGGCCTGCCGCGCTACGTGCGGTTGAAGAACGTCGCGGTGCCGAAAAAGCTCGCGAGCGAGTTCAAAGTCTGATTTTCTGTCGTCCCCGCGAAGGCGGGGACCCAGCGTCGTTCGACGAAAGACACTGGATTCCCGCCTGCGCGGGAATGACGGCAAGGAGAACGTTCGAGCGCCATGACCAAACACGTCGACTATTTCATGACACCCGTGTCGCCGTGGACTTATCTCGGGCACGACCGGTTCGTCGCGCTCTGTACACGGCACGGCGCGACGATCGACCTGAAGCCGATCGATCTCGGCAAGATCTTCCCGCTCTCGGGCGGCCTCCCGCTCGGGAAGCGCGCGCCGCAGCGGCAGGCGTATCGATTGGTCGAGCTCGCGCGCTTTCGCGATCACCTCGGCGTGCCGCTCATCCTGCAGCCGAAATTCGCCGCTGCGGGCGGCGATCTCGCGTCGCGCTGGATCGTTGCGGCGCTCGACGCCGGCACCACGCCCGCGCTCGATTTCGCCGGGGCCGTGATGCGAGCGCGGTTCGTCGACGAGCGCGACATCGCCGATCCGGAAGCGCTCGGACAGTGCGCGGCGGCAGCCGGGCTCGATCCCGCCACGATCGCGACGCGCGCCGCTGCACCCGAAATCGCCGCGCGCTACGAAGCGTTCACGCAGGAAGCGATCGAGCGACAGGTCTTCGGCGCGCCGTGGTACGTGGTCGGCGGCGAGCCGTTCTGGGGACAGGACCGGCTCGACTTCATCGGCCGCAAACTGGCACAATAGCGCGTTTTTCGATCGGCGCCGGGCACCTGGACGCCATCGAAACGCGGGAAGTGCGCGGGCAGGCGGGGAACCCGAGAGACGCCGCGGCGAATGGGTCGGCGACAGACCCAGGCCGCAACTTCCGACGCTTTTTGCCATTCAACGGGTAAGGGAGAACCACCATGTCCAAAGGGCTCATCTTCGCGCTGATCTGCGCGGTCGCAGCCATCGTCTACGGAATCGTGTCGGTCGGCTGGATCATGAAAAAGCCATCCGGCAACGATCGGATGCGCGAAATCGCCGCCGCGGTCCAGGCCGGCGCGCAGGCCTATCTCAATCGCCAATACACGACGATCGGCATCGTTGGGGTGATCCTGTTCGTGATCATCGGCGCCTCGCCCATCGGCTGGACGACGGCGGCCGGCTTCGCGATCGGCGCGATCCTCTCCGGGCTGGCGGGTTACGTCGGGATGAACGTGTCGGTGCGCTCGAACGTGCGCACCGCGGAAGCCGCGCGCACCGGCTTGAATGCCGCGCTCGCCGTCGCGTTTCGCGGCGGTGCGATCACCGGCATGCTGGTCGTCGGCCTGGGGCTCCTCGGCGTCGCCGGGTTCTACGCGTTCCTCATCGGTTCTGCCAGCGGTGCGCCCAACCTGCTGAAGGAGGGCCTGCACCATGCAATCCAGCCGCTGGTCGGTCTCGCTTTCGGCGGCTCGCTGATCTCGATCTTCGCGCGGCTGGGCGGCGGCATCTTCACCAAGGGCGCCGACGTCGGCGCCGATCTCGTGGGCAAGGTCGAAGCGGGCATTCCCGAAGACGATCCGCGCAATCCCGCGGTGATCGCCGACAACGTGGGCGACAACGTCGGCGATTGCGCCGGCATGGCCGCCGACCTGTTCGAGACCTACGCGGTGACGATCGTTGCGACGATGCTGCTGGGCGCGCTCTTGCTGCCCGTGGCTGCCGAGGCCGCCGTCACGTATCCGCTCGTGCTGGGCGGGTTCTCGATCCTGGCGTCGATCGTCGGCTGCTATTTCGTGCGGGCGCGTGAAGGCGGCAAGATCATGAACGCGCTCTATCGTGGTCTCATTGTCGCCGGCGTCCTTTCCGCAATCGGCTTCTGGATTATCACCGACCAGATGATGGGCGGGCTCGCGCAATTCGATTCGCGGCTGACGACGATGCGCCTGTGGGGCGCCGGCGCGATCGGCCTCGCGCTCACTGCCGCGATGGTCGTGATCACCGAGTACTACACGGCCACCGAGTACAGCCCGGTCCGCCACATCGCGCAGGCATCGACAACGGGTCACGCGACCAACATCATCGCCGGCATCGGTGTGTCGATGAAGGCGACGGCGCTTCCGGTGCTGGCCGTGTGCATCGCGATCTGGGGCTCGTTCCTGCTCGCCGGACTGTACGGGATCGCGATCGCCGCCACCGCAATGCTGTCGATGGCCGGCATCATCGTCGCGCTCGACGCGTACGGCCCGATCACCGACAACGCGGGCGGCATCGCCGAAATGGCCAAGCTGCCGGACTCCGTGCGCGCGATCACCGATCCGCTCGACGCCGTCGGCAACACGACCAAGGCGGTGACCAAGGGCTACGCGATCGGCTCGGCGGGACTCGCTGCGCTGGTGCTCTTCGCCGACTACACGCATGCGCTCGACTCGGCGCAGATCGGCGTGTCGTTCGACCTGTCGAACTACAAGGTGATCGTCGGCTTGTTCATCGGCGGCCTCATTCCGTATCTGTTCGCTGCGATGGCGATGGAGGCGGTCGGGCGCGCCGCGGGTGCCGTCGTCGTCGAAGTGCGCCGCCAGTTCAAGGAGATCAAGGGCATCATGGAAGGCACGGCCAAGCCGGAATACGGAGTGGCCGTCGACATGCTGACCAAGGCGGCGATCAAGGAAATGATCGTCCCGTCGCTCCTGCCGGTGCTGGTTCCGGTGATCGTCGGATTGCTGCTCGGGCCGCAGGCGTTGGGCGGGTTGCTGATGGGTACGATCGTCACCGGTCTTTTCGTCGCGATCTCGATGACCACCGGGGGAGGCGCCTGGGACAACGCGAAAAAGTACATCGAGGACGGCCATTACGGCGGCAAGGGGTCGGACGCGCACAAGGCGGCCGTGACCGGCGACACCGTCGGCGATCCGTACAAGGACACCGCCGGCCCTGCGGTCAATCCGCTGATCAAGATCATCAACATCGTCGCGCTGATGATCGTGCCGCTGATCGGCGCGTGGAGCTTGAACAAGGCAGAGGTGGCGACACCGGCGCCGATCGTCGCGACGGCGCCGGCCCCGGCTGCAAGCGTCGCGTCCGCGCAAGGCGACACCGCCAGGGACGCGCCAAAGAAATAGCGCGCGCTGTCGGTGAGGACAGGATAACCGGCCCGCGCGGCCGGTTTTTTTTCCGTTCGGATCGCGCCATCGCATTCACGATCATGCTCTCCCTTCGCCGCCTCGGCTCCATCGTCGCTGCAGTTGCCGGCATCGCGCTTGCGATGCCCTTCGTGGCACGAGCGCAGGACCTGCCGCCTGAGGCCGCATCCGGGTGGACCGACAAGCAGCCGGTCGCGAGCCGGACGTTCATGGTGGCGGCGGCCAATCCGCTCGCCGTCGACGCGGGCTACGAAATACTGCGCCAGGGCGGCACCGCGGTCGACGCTGCGATCGCGGTTTCGCTCGTGCTCAATCTCGTCGAGCCGCAAAGCTCGGGGATCGGGGGCGGCGCGCTCATGTTGTTTCACGACGGCAGGCGCAATCGTCTCAGCGCGTACGATGGCCGCGAGACGGCGCCGGCAGCGGCACGCCCGGATCGTTTTCTCGCTCGCGACGGCAAGCCGCAGGCCCGCATGGCTGCCGTCGTCGGCGGCCGCTCGGTCGGCGTGCCGGGAACGGTGGCGCTGCTCGCGGAAACGCATCGCCGCCACGGCCGCCTGCCGTGGGCCAGGTTATTCGCGCCCGCGATTGCGCTCGCCGAAAACGGCTTCGTCATTTCACCGCGTCTCGCGACGCTGATCGCAGCCGAAAAACACTTCGTGCAGCCGCGCGCCCGCGCGTACTTTCTGCTGCCCGACGGCAGCCCGCGCGTGGCCGGTACGATCCTCAGGAATCCGGAATTCGCGGCGACGCTGCGCATCATCGCAGCCATCGGGGCCGATGCGTTCTACAGTGGCGACATTGCGCGCGACGTCGTCGGCACCGCGGATTCGTTCGCGCCGAGCCCGGGAGATCTCACGCTCGCCGACCTCGAAAGTTACCGGGTCAAGGTGCGCGAGCCCCTGTGCGCAACGTATCGTGTCTACCGGGTCTGTGGGTTCCCGCCCCCGGCCGGCGGCCTCACCGTGCTGCAGACGCTGGGAATGCTCGAGCCGTACGACGTGGAAGCAATGGGTCCGGCGTCGTTCTGGAGCGTGCACTTCATGAGCGAGGCGGGTCGGCTCGCCTATGCCGATCGCGATGCGTACATCGCCGATCCCGATTTCGTCACCGTGCCGAAGGGCTTGTTGGACCGCGACTATCTGCGCACGCGTTCGCTTCTGATCCGCGCGACGGAAAGTCTTGGCCATGCGGAACCGGGGACGCCCGCGGGCCCCGCGGCCAAGAAGGCCGCCTTCGGCACGCCTGCCGCGCTCGAGTTTCCGTCCACCTCGCACATTTCCATCGTCGATCGGTATGGTGACGCCGTCGCGATGACGACGACGATCGAAGACGCGTTCGGCAGCCGATTGATGACGGCCGGCGGGTTCCTGCTCAACAACGAGCTCACCGATTTTTCGTTCACTCCGGTCGAGAACGGACGTCCGGTCGCGAACCGCGTCGAGCCCGGCAAGCGTCCGCGCTCGGCGATGGCGCCGACGATCGTCTACGACCGCGCGGGACGCGTGTACATGATCGTCGGCTCGCCGGGCGGGCCCGCGATCATCAACTACGTCGCGAAGACGTTGCTCGGCGTGCTCGACTGGCGGCTCGATCCGCAGGCGGCGGTTGCGCTTCCGAACTTCGGCAGCCGCAATGGGCCGACTGAATTGGAAGCACACACGGCCGTGACGACGCTCGCGCCGCGGTTGCGCTCGCTCGGGCACGAGACAAGGGTGATCGAGCACACGAGCGGCCTCGCGGCGATCGTGCGCACGAAGCGAGGCTGGATCGGTGGCGCCGATCCGCGTCGCGAAGGAACCGTGCGCGGCGATTGAGAGCAGTCGCGCTGCACGTGAAGCCGCAGACTGCTGCCGGCGGTGTCCCCGAGTTGACAGGTCGGCCAGCGCGCTGATACCATGGTACCATGATAACAGTAGAGCGCATCCAGACCGGCGTCCGCATGGAAAAGCGGCTGGTGAAGGTCCTGAAGGCGCTGGCCGAGTATCACGACCTCTCGCTCGGCGATCTGCTCGAAGGCATCGTGTTGCACGCGTTCGAAGGGAAGGCGCCGTTCGGCGCGGAATCGAGGCACCGGATCGCCGCGCTCAAGAAAATCTACGGTCTCGACCTCGACTCCGCTCACGCCCACAAGCTCATCGAGGCGCGGGCGCCTGCGAAGCGTGCGCCGCGGAGGGCCAAATGAACGATCGGATCGGCCGCACGATCCGCGTGTTGACAGGCGTCACGCTGCTCGTCCTCGCCCTCGATGCCGTGCGCAGCAATGGCTTCGTGCGCGGGCTTGCCGCCGCGGAAATAGTCGCGGCGGCGGCGTTCTGCTTTCCGCGCGTGTGGCGTTTCGGAGGCGTCGCGCTGTTGGCCGTTCTCGCGATCGCGTTTGCTCATCACGCCATTGCGGGGCAGTTCGCGGCAGCGCTGCTCTTTGCCGCGTTCGCCGTCGCCCTGGTACTGGCCTATGAACGACCGTGATTTCGTCTTGGCGTTCGAGCGGTGCGCCATCGCAGCCTCCGACTTTCATCACGCCGATCACATCCGCCTGGCGTGGATCTATCTCCGGGAGCAAACGCTGATCGAGGCGATCGAGCGCTTCACGACGTCGCTCCGGCGCTTCGCCGTCCATAACGGCGTCCCGGGCGCCTACCACGAAACGATCACCTGGGCCTATCTCGTGCTCGTCCACGAGCGCATGCATCATGGCGGCGCCGCGCACGAGTGGGAAGCCTTCAGGGCGGCAAATGCCGATCTCTTCGGATGGAAGCCTTCGATCCTGGAGCGCTACTACGCGCCCGGAACGCTCAAGTCCGATATCGCGCGAAAGGTGCTCGTGCTGGCCGACGCGGGGATAGGCGGGGTCATGCGCTAACGATCGATCGCGTTCGGTCGGCGGCCGGACAGCGTCAATGTGCACGCCATGCGTCGCGTTGCGGAGAGTTTGGCGACCGACGGAACCACCGCGCCAGTCCGGCGTCGAACACCGATGACCAAGAATTCGGCCCAACGCCTCAACGACAACGCGCGCGCCGCGCTCCTCACGCATTTCCTCGCGCTGTCGGGCGAGGATCGACGGCTTCGTTTCGGCACGCCGCTCGCGCCCGAAAGCATTGCCGCCTACGTCGCGCGCATCGATTTCGATCGCGATGCGGTGTTCGGTATCCACGACGATGCACTCATGCTGATCGGCGCCGCGCATGTCGCGTTCGGCGACGGTGCCGCAGAGCTCGGCGTCTCGGTGCTGCCAGGCCACCGCGATCGCGGCGTTGGCAGCGCGCTGTTCGAGCGCGCAGCGGAACACGCGCGAAACCGCTTCGTCGCGACGCTGTTCATGCATTGCCTCGCGGAAAACGCGGCGATGATGCATATCGCGCGGCGCGCCGGGATGGACGTCGTCGTCGCCATGGGCGAAGTCGACGCGCACCTCGAGTTGCCGCCGGCGAGTCCGGCGTCGATCGCCGGCGAGTTCGTCACCGACCGGCTCGCGCTCTACGATTACGCGCTGAAGGCCAACGTCGCCGCGTGGCGTGGCGTCAACGCGGCGCTCGCGGGTCTGGTCGCGGCGGAGACGCCGGAGCAAGGCTGAGCGCCGGCGCGGGGTTGCCCCATCGTAATGCGCGCGACGGCGGCGCCCGGTATCATCGGCGGGGCATTCGCTAGCGCCGCCGACCATGCCTTCGTCCGCCGCCCCGGTTCCGCATCGCATCGTCATCGTCGGCGGCGGCGCCGGCGGGCTGCCGCTCGCGACCAGGCTCGGCGACACTTTGGGGCGGCGGGGCCATGCCACCGTCACGCTGGTCGACCGCTACGCCACGCACTTGTGGAAGCCGTTGCTGCACGAAATCGCCGCGGGACGGCTGGACGCCGATCTGCACGACGTCGACTATTTCCTGATGGCGTACTGGCACCACTTCCGTTTTCGCGTCGGTGCGGTCATCGGCCTCGACCGCGCACGGCGTTTGCTGATGCTCGATGCGGTCCACGACGACGAAGGGATCGAGATCCTGCCGCCGGACGCCGTGCCCTACGACACGCTCGTCTTCGCCATCGGCAGCATCAGCAACGACTTCGGGATTCCGGGCGTGGCCGAGCGCGCGATCGCGCTCGACAGCGCCGCCGACGCCGAGCGCTTCCATCGCCGGCTGGTCGCGGCGTCGCTGCGCGCCGAAGGGCGCGCCGCACGCGGCGAATCGCCGACGGTGAACATTGTGATCATCGGCGCCGGGGCGACCGGTGTCGAGCTCGCCGCCGAAATCCGCCATTGCACGCGCGCGTTCGCGAGCTACGGTCTCGACCACATGCAACCGGAGCGCGACATCGTGTTGACGCTGATCGAGGCGGCGCCGCGGATCCTGCCGCCGCTGCCGGAAAAGATCGCGGTTGCCGCGACTGCATTGTTGGACCGGCTCGGCGTCGCAGTGCGCGTAGGCGAGCGCGTCACCGGCATCGACGCGGACGGCGTGCACATGGCGGCCGGTGCAGTCATTCGCGCCGACCTCGTCGTCTGGGCGGCGGGCATCCAGGCGCCGCCGGTGCTCGCCACGCTGGATGGGCTCGAAGTCAATCGCGCGCACCAGCTCGTCGTCGACACGACGCTCGTGACCACGCGCGATCCCGCCATTTTCGCGCTCGGCGATTGCGCCGCGTGTCCATGGCCCGAGGCTCCGCATCCCGGCGCGCTGCTGCCGCCGCGGGCACAGGTTGCGCACCAGCAGGCGACGCTGCTCGCTTCGAGCCTCAAGGCGCGGCTCGCCGGCAAACCGCTGCCGGAATTTCACTTCACCGACTTCGGCTCGCTCGTGTCGCTGGGCGAGCTTTCCGCGGTCGGCAACCTGATGGGGCGCCTCGTCGGCGGCAACCTGTTCATCCAGGGGCTGATCGCACGGTGGATGTATGCGTCGCTCTACAAGATGCACCAGGTATCGATCCACGGCGCATTGCGTGTGGTGATCGATACACTGAGTCGCGTCGTGCGCCATCGGCTCGAGCCGCGGGTCAAGCTGCATTGACGCGCGCGCGCGGCCGACCGATGGCACGCGCAAAGGAGCCTTTCGATGGAGCTCTCTTCGTCTTCGCCCGGTTCCACGGACGCGAGGGAAAGGAGACCGACCGAGCACTCAGGTTGGATATACTGCGCGCGGGACTGCCGAACCACACGCGCTGCCAATGAACGCCGAACTGTTTTCAGCGACGATCCTGCTGGTCCTTGTCATCGACCCGTTCGGCAACGTGCCGCTCGTCGTCTCGGCGCTGAAGAACGTCGCGCCGGAGCGGCGGGTGGTGGTCGTCCTGCGCGAATGTGCGGCAGCCTACCTGATTCTCGTCGCGTTCATGCTGGGCGGGCGCACGTTTCTCCAGTGGCTGCATCTGTCCGAGGAGTCGTTGACGATCGCGGGCGGGATCATCCTGTTCCTGATCGCGATCCGGATGGTGTTTCCGCGGCCCGAAGGCATCTTCGGCGATCCTCCCGGCGCGGAGCCGTTCCTCGTCCCGCTCGCGATCCCGTCGATCGCCGGGCCGTCGGCGCTCGCCACCGTGATGCTGATGGCGTCGCGCGACCCGGCACGGATCGGCAGCTGGGTCGTCGCGCTGACCGTGGCGATGGCGGCAACGACAGTCGTGCTCGCGCTGTCCGACCGGCTGCAGCGCTGGCTCGGGGAGCGCGCTGTGATCGCACTCGAGCGGCTGATGGGGCTCGTGTTGACGGCGCTTGCGGTCGAAATGCTGCTGACCGGCGTGCGCACGTTCGCGGGCGAGCTCGCGAAATAGCGCCGCCTCGGCCTCACTGCTCCCAGGCTCGCGCCGCCTCGGCCTCCGCGCAGCCGCAACACACGATCGTCAAATCGTCGGCCTCGTGCGTCGACTCGCCCCGGTCGCACCCCACTGCGTGGGGGCCCTGCTCCCAGGCTCGCGCCGCTAGTCCCTGTCGCCTTCGAACCCGAGCAAGAGCGTGATCTCGTCGCCGACTGACGGGATGCCCGTCTTCATGCCGAACTCCGAGCGCTTGAGCTTGCCGGTGGCGGCTCCACCGCACCGCTCCTTCCGGTTCGCTTGCGCCGGATTGCACTTGAACCGTTCGACGATCAGCGTCAGCGGCTTCGTCACGCCGAGCAGCGTGAGGTTGCCTTCGACGGATGCCGGAGTCTCGCCGTTGAAAGTGACCTGCGTGGATTTGTAGGTCATCTGCGGAAATTCCGCGGCATTGAAGAAATCGGCGGAGCGCAGATGTTCGTCGCGCGAGCGCGGACGGCTGCCTTTGTCGCTGTCGCCGGTCGTGACCGATGCGGTCTGGACCGCGACCTCGAGCGTACCCGTCTTCGCCGCACGATCGATCGTGAACTTGCCCGACGACTTGTCGAAGCGGCCGTAGATCATCGACAGGCCGAGGTGCTCGACCATGAAATTGGGGAACGTATGCAACGGATCGAGCGTATAGCTCTCCGGCGCGGCGGCGGCGCAGAGCGGGACGGCGGTCAGCATCAGCGCGGCAAGCGTTTTCGACACGATTTCCTCCGGTGAAAGTGCGGGTAACTCACCGCGACGTTGGACGCGTCGCGCGCTTTCTTGCGCCGGGCGATTCTACGTGAGCGCCTGGCGCGCGGCGTACCACGCGGCGATGATCGGCCCGGCCGCCGCAGCGAGCGTATACAGGCTCAGCACCGCGGAGCGGACGACGGCCGGACCTCGCATCGGAACCGGCAACCGGGCGACCGCGGGAACCAGCAGCAGCAGCGGCAGCGCAAACCAGGGCAGCAGCGCCAGCATCGCAGTTCCCGTTGCGAACAGCCCGGCGAGAAGTGCGATCGGCAGCGCTCCCGTATATCCCGCCGGAAGCTTGCGGCGCAGGAACTCCCGGACCAGCAGCGCAGCTCCCGCACTTGCGGCAAGCGCCATGCCGGCGACCAGGAAACCGACCGATGCCGAGACGACCGCGCTGACGCCGGTCGCGACACCGAGCCCGAGCCCGGCGACGCCGGTGCGCAGTCCGTCGGTGCGCAACGGCAGCACCAGCGCGACGAGCGCCGCGACAAACAGCGCAATGCCCGCGGCAATCGCATACGCATCGGCCCCTTCGCGCTGCGCGAGTACCGACGTGAACACCCAGACTGCGGCGACGCCGGAGGCGACGCAGAGTACGATGGTCTTGGCACGCTCCGAGCGCGGCAGCAAATCGGCGGCGATGCCGACAAAGGGCGCCACGAGCCCGAGGAGGACGATCTTGCGGGTTGCGGTCAGCGGAGAGAAAACGAACCCGCTGGTCAGTGCGACGACCGTTGCATAGCCCACGAGAATCGCGAGCCAGGTGAACCGCGTGCGCGAAAGCATCGCGGCCGCGACCAGCGCGACGGCAAACGAAGCGAGGACGCCTTGAAGTGCGGGGTGGTCGAGGAATTCGTACATGCGTCTGATTGTAATCGGTCTCGATCGTTCAGCCGGGCCCCGGACCTGAGCCCCTCGGACCGCAAACAGGAGAAGGCTACTTCCTAATCCGCGGCAACTGCGCGGCATCCATCGGCCGCGGATGCTTCCCGATCGACCGGGTACGACCACTCGGAGGCTGCATGGTTCCGGAGCATGCTCGGCCACCGCGACCATTCCGGATGCATCGACTCAACCGGCAAAGGAACCGACGGCGGGAACGAGCCACCCGTCCTCGCGCTTCACGCCACCCGCGCGCTCCAGTTCGCCGATCAGCAGCGCGGCAAGCTCGCCGGGAGGAAGGCGGAAGAACTGCGCGTTGAAGTCGCGGTAGAGTCCGATGCGGTCCATGTACGCGGGCATGTCGGCGAGCGGCAGGCGCCGCTGATCGAGCAGCGCAAACGTGAGGTTCACCTTGAGCGCGTGGCGGGCGACGCGCAACGGGTCCGCCTCGAATGCCGCAACGCGCGCGAACGCGCGCTCGAGCACGGGCGCGACGTCACCGAAGGGCTCGCCGTGGCCGGGAATGACGACACGGATATCGAGCCTGGCCAGCATCTCGAGCGTCGCCCGCGTTGCGGGCAGCGCCGCCGGGTCCACGGCCGGCGGCATCACGAAGCCGAAGCCGTTCTCCCATAACGCATCGCCGGAGATCAGGATTCCGTGCTCGTCGTTGTAGAAGACGAGCGCGCCCATGTCGTGGCCGGGTGCGGCGAGCGCGCGCCATTCGAGGTCGCCCCAGACGTGCGTGGTATCGGGCGCGATCGCCTGGTCGACGGCGAAGCGGTCGGCGCGCTGGTCGCAGTAGTCGTAGAGAAGCGCCTTCGCGTCCCAGCGTTCGACGAGTGGCGCTTCGCCCGCGGGCACGGCGATCGGACAGCCGTACTTTTCGGCGATCGCTGCGTTGCCGCCGATGTGATCGGAGTGGCAATGCGTGTTGACGATCCACGCGAGCGGCGCGGCGCCGATTCCGCGATCGGAAGCGAGCAGCGCGAGCGTCAGCGCCGCATGGCGGACGTAACCGGTGTCAATGACGACGTGACCGTCGCGGCTGCGCAGCACGATGTTGTTCGCGGACAACCAGTCGCGAACGAAGACATGCAACTGCGCGGGGAATGGAGGCACGGCCATGAGGGATCGTCGCGAATGCGTCGGCGTCTGCCCCGCGCCGCGAACACGTTGTCGCCGACAGCGCGGTCGCATCGTACCATCTGCGCTCGGTGCCGACCGTTCATCCCGCCCACTCGGTGCGGCAATCGGATGCGCCACGTCCCCGAGTCGCGCCCCGCCCCTCGATTAAGGTAGGCTATGTCGAGCGGGGATACCACGCCCCCTGGAGAGACCATGGGCAACCCGGGGAAACCGGCACCGGTGAATTTCGGCAGCGCCCGGCTGCTGCGAATCACCTGGCCGTTTCTCGCCATCGGCGTCGTGCTCGTCCTTCTCGCGAACGAAAGCCTCCGGATCGTTTCGGCGAGCCGCGCGTACGTCGGCGGGGAAAGTCTGTGGTCGAAGGCGCAGAAGGAGGCCGTCTACAGCCTGTTCCGCTATGCGCAATCGCGCTCCGACGCGGACTATGGTGCCTACCGCGAAGCGATCGCAATTCCGATGGGTGATCACCGGGCGCGGCTCGAGCTGGAAAAGGATGCGCCCGACCTTGCAGTCGCTCGCGCAGGGTTCATTGCCGGCAAGAACGATCCCGACGACGTCGACGGGATGATCATGCTGTTCCGGCGCTTTCGCAACGTCAGCTTCATGAGCCGCGCGATCGGAATCTGGGCGCAGGGCGATGAAGGGATCGCGGAGCTCAATGGCGCCCCCGAGGAGCTGCACGCGCGCATTGCGGGAGGCGATACGGATCCGGGCTCGCTCGAGCGGATACGCGCGCGCATCGACGACGCCAACCGCCGTCTCACGCCGCTCGAGGTCGCGTTTTCGAGCACGCTGGGCGAAGCCTCGCGCCGGACGCAGGAGATTCTCGAGTTGGCGCTGGTTCTCGCGGCCGGGGCGCTGGTCGTCGGCGGGACTGCGTTGTCGCGGCGCATGCTGCGCACGAGCGACGTGCTGGAGGCGCAACTCTATGCCGAGCGGGACCGGGCGCAGGTGACGCTGCATTCCATCGCCGAAGGCGTGATCACCACCGACGAGCGCGGGCGCGTCGTGACGCTGAACCCCGTGGCCGAAACGTTGACCGGCTGGAGCAGCGCGGAAGCCGTCTCCCGTCCGCTCGATGAGGTGTTTCCGCTGCTCGGCGAAAAAGACCGCGGCGTCCGGATCAATCCGGTGGCTACGCTGCTCGGGGAAGGGCGGAGCGTCGAGCTCCGCGGCGACTCGATCCTTGTTCGCCGCGACGGCCGTGAAATCGGCGTCGACGCCTCGGCGGCGCCGATCCGCGACCGCGACGGCGCGACCATCGGCGCCGTGCTCGTTCTACGACGTTACCGACGATCGCCGCTTCGCCGCGCAGCTCTCGCATCAGGCGCGGCACGATCCCCTGACCGGCCTCGCCAACCGGCGCGAATTCGAGCATCGATTAAGCCGTGCGCTCGAGGGCGCCGCCGACCTCGAGCGGCGCCACGCCGTTCTCTATCTCGACCTCGACCGGTTCAAGGACGTCAACGATGCATGCGGCCACGCCGCAGGAGACGAATTGCTGCGGGAGATCAGCGCGCTGCTCCAGCGCAAGCTGCGCGAAGGCGGCACGCTCGCGCGACTGGGGGGCGACGAATTCGGCGTGCTGCTGGAAAACTGCGCGCCGGACAACGCGGTCCGGATCGCCGAAGGGCTGCGCGCCGCCGTCGCGGAGCTCCAATTCGCATGGCAGGAACGGACCTTCACGCTCGGCATCAGCGTCGGCCTCGTGCCGATTGCCGACGGCGATCATACGGTCGCCGAGATCGTGAGCGCCGCCGATGCGAGCTGCTACAAGGCGAAAGCGTCGGGTCGCGATCGCGTGTACGTCGAAGGCGCGCGGGAGACGCCCCGCCGCCGCCGGCATGGCTGACTTGCGTGGTTGGGACGGGCGCAAACCCGGAACGACACCCCCCTAACTACGCCAATCCGGATCGACACCGATCGCTGCAGCCGATCATCGGAGCTGCCCCAGAAACTCGCGGATCAGCGCAACGCGCTCCGGAAGCGTCGGCGCCGCACGCTCGATGCGCACGCGGTCGGGGCCGGCAAAGCGAATGCGGCCGTCGCGCTGCACGAGCAGGATCAGCGTGCCGGCATCGAAGGGCGGATGCTTGGTGAAGTGCAGCGTGCTGCGCTCGGGTCCGGCGTCGATCTTGGTGACGCCCAGCGGTTTCGCGGCGAGCCGCAGCCGGTGACATGCGAGCAGCGCCTGCGCCGGCTCGGGCGGACGGCCGAAGCGATCGACGAGCTCCTCCTGCATCGCTTCCAGTTCGCCGACGCTTTCGCAGTTCGCGAGCCGCTTGTAGAGGACGAGCCGCTCGTGCACGTCGTTGCAATAGATCTCGGGAAGGAGCGCCGGCACGTGCAGGTTGATTTCGGTCGTGACGCCGAGCGGCGCGGCAAGATCGGGCTCGCGTCCTGACTTCAGCGCCGACACCGCCGCCTTCAGCATGTCGGCGTAGAGCTGGAAGCCCACTTCCATCATTTCCCCGGACTGCGACTCGCCCAGCACTTCGCCGGCGCCGCGGATCTCGAGGTCGTGCATCGCGAGATAGAAGCCCGAGCCCAGGTCCTCCATCATCTGGATCGCTTCGAGCCGTTTTTTCGCCTGCGCGGACAGCGCATCGGCCGGCGGCGTCAGCAGGTAGGCGTAGGCCTGGTGGTGGGAACGGCCGACGCGACCGCGAAGCTGATGGAGCTGAGCAAGGCCGAAGCGGTCGGCGCGCTCGATGATGATCGTGTTCGCCGTGGGGACGTCGATGCCCGTCTCGATGATCGTCGAGCAGACGAGCAGGTTCACGCGCTGCGCGTAGAACTCGCGCATCACGTGCTCGAGGTCGCGTTCCCCCATCTGCCCATGCGCGACCTTGATGCGGGCTTCGGGCAGCAGGTCGGCGAGCCGCTCGGCGGTGACGCCGATCGTGTCGATGTCGTTGTGCAGGAAATAGATCTGGCCGCCGCGCTTCAGCTCGCGCAGCGCCGCCTCGCGGATGATGCCGCGCGAGGACGCCGACACGAACGTCTTGATTGCGAGCCGGCGCTGCGGCGCCGTCGCGATCACCGAAAAGTCGCGGATGCCCTCGAGCGACATCGCGAGCGTGCGCGGAATCGGCGTCGCGGTCAGCGTGAGCACGTCGACCTCGGCGCGCAGCTTCTTCAACTGCTCCTTCTGGCGCACGCCGAAGCGGTGCTCCTCGTCGATGATCACGAGGCCCAGGTTCGCGAACTTGACGTCGGCCTGGATCAGCTTGTGGGTGCCGATGACGAGATCGATGGTGCCGGCCTTGATCCCGGCGAGCGCCGCCTGCACCTCCTTCGGCGAGCGGAACCGCGACAGCTCGGTGAGCCGCACCGGCAAATCGGCAAAGCGGTCCGAGAACACCTGGAAGTGCTGCTCGGCGAGCAGCGTCGTCGGCACGAGCACCGCCACCTGCTTGCCGTCGGCGATCGCGACAAAAGCGGCGCGGAGCGCCACCTCGGTCTTGCCGAAGCCGACGTCCCCGCAGACGAGGCGGTCCATCGGCTTGCCGGCGGTCAGGTCGCCGATGACGGCCTCGATCGCCGCCTGCTGGTCGGGCGTTTCATCGAACGCAAAGCCTTCGGCGAACGCTTCGTAGTCGCGGACGCTGAACTTGAACGCGTGGCCCTGACGCGCCGCGCGCTGGGCGTAGAGATTGAGAAGCTCGGCCGCCGTGTCGTGCGCCTGGCGCGCGGCACGCTTTTTCGCCTTTTCCCACTGCCCGCTGCCGAGCTCGTGCAGCGGTGCCGCCTCGGGGGACACGCCGCTGTAACGGCCGATCAGGTGCAGGTTGGAGACGGGAACGTAGAGCTTCGCGTCGTTGGCGTAGACGAGCTGCAGGAACTCGGTGCGGCCCTCGGGGAGGTCCATCGTGACGAGCCCGAGATAACGGCCGATGCCGTGCTCTTCGTGGACGACGGGATCGCCGATCCGTACTTCGGAAAGGTCGCGCAACAACGCATCGACGTTGGTTCGTCGTGCAGCATCGCGACGGCCGCGGCGGACGACGCCTGCGTAGAGCTCCGCCTCGGTGATGAACGCGAGCTTCGCCGCCGGCCAGGCAAAGCCGGCGTGCAGCGGCGCGACGGCGATGCCGAAGCGCATTTCATCCTGCGCGCTGCCGCTCGCGACGGCGAGCCAGTCGTCGATCGGCGGAGCCGCGAGACCGTATTCGGCGAAATATTGCTGCATCGTCTCCCGCCGGCCCGCGCTCTCCGCGCACACGACGACGCGCGCCTCCGTCGTGCCGAGAAACCGCTTGAGCGCCGCGAGCGGATCCTCGGCGCGGCGGTCGACCTGAACGGCGGGCAACGCAATCGCGCCGGCCGCGCGCACCGGCACCTCGGCATCCCGCGCCGGCAGCTCGATTCGTGCGAAGTGCTTCAGTGCGCCGTTGAAGGCATCCGGCGGGAGAAAGACTTCCGCCGGCGGCAGGAGCGGGCGTGCCTTGTCGCCGCGCAGGAGCTTGTAGCGCGATTCGGTGTCCTGCCAGAAGCGTTCGATCGCCGCCGGGATGTCGCCGTGCAGCGCGACTGCGGCCTCGCGCGGCAGGTAGTCGGCGAGCGTTGCCGTGGCCTCGAAAAAGAGCGGCAGGTAGTATTCGATGCCGCCCGGGACCAACCCGTTGCTCACGTCCTTGTACAGCGGCGATCGCGACGGATCGCCCTCGAACACCTCGCGATAGCGGCTGCGAAAGCGAGTGCGCCCCGCGTCGTCGAGCGGGAACTCGCGCGCGGGCAGGAGGCGTACGTCCGGCACCGGATAGAGCGTGCGCTGCGAGTCGACATCGAACGTGCGGATGCTTTCGATGTCGTCGTCGAAGAGGTCGATCCGGTACGGCAGCGCGCTGCCCATCGGATAGAGGTCGATCAGTCCACCGCGCACGCTGAACTCGCCGGGCGAGACGACCTGCGTCACGTGCTGGTAGCCGGCGAGCGCGAGTTGCGCGCGCAACGCGGGGACGTCGAGCCGCGTCCCTTGCCGCAGGAAGAATGTGAATGCGGCGAGAAACGACGGTGGCGCGAGCCGGTAGAGCGCCGTCGTCGCCGCGACCACCAGCACGTCGCATTCGCTGCGCGACACACGGTAGAGCGTCGCGAGCCGCTCGGAAACGAGGTCGTGGTGCGGCGAGAAATGATCGTAGGGCAGCGTCTCCCAATCGGGAAGCAGCGCGACGCGCAAGCCGGGCGCGAACCAGGGCAGCTCGTCGGCGAGCCGATGCGCGGCCAACGCGTCCGCGGCGACGACGGCAAGCACGCGCTTTTGCTGCGCGCATTGCACCGCCAGTTGCGCGAGCGCGAGCGCGTCCGCCGAGCCTGGGAGCGTTTCGGCGCGCGTTTTGCGGCCGGCAACGGGTAACGCGGGGGCGAGCTTGGGCAGCGCTGCGAGCACCGAAGTGGTCGCTGCGAGGTTGGGGATCGCGGGCGCGGCGGCGATCGAATCCTGCGCGGCGACGCCGTTCGTCGACGGAGCCGCCATCGCCGCCGTCCCGCCGGCAGGTGGGGCCGAGGGCACGTGCAACTGCGAATCGAATCGCAATTATACGTGGGGCGAGTAAGTGAGGCGGGCGAGCGTCAGCGAGCCAAGGCCCGAAGGGCGCGTCGCCGAACGAGCGAGCGCGGCCGACGCTGCGGCGCGACGCGTCCCAAGGAACGTGCGGAGGTCGCGGAGGGAGCGAGCGGCGCCAGGAGTTGCGCAGGTGCCCGCACAATCGCAAAGCCCTTTCGCACAGAGGGGCTGCAATTCCATGGTCAGCATTGCGATCGCGATCCCGCCAATGCCCGTGCGATAATCGTCGCATGCCTGTGTCCAAGCGCTCCGGCATCGCCGGCGTTTCGCCGTACCTGCTGCTGACGCTGGCGCCGTTGTTCTGGGCGGGCAACTGGATCGTCGGCCGCGGCTTCGCCCCCGAAATTCCGCCGATGGCGATGACGTTCCTGCGTTGGCTGTTCGCGATGGTGATCCTCGCGCCGTTCGCCTGGCCGCACCTGCGCCACGACTGGCCGGTGGTGCGCGCGAACTGGAAGACGCTCGTGTTTCTCGGCGCGATCGGCGTCGGCACGCACAATGCGCTCGCCTATCTCGGCCTCAATTACACGACGGCGACGAACGGCGTGATCCTGAACTCGTTCATCCCGGTGATGATCATCACGTTCTCGTGGCTGTTCCTGCGCGAGGTCCTGTCGCCCGTGCAGCTCGCTGGCGTCGGCGTGTCGCTCGCCGGGGTGCTTGCGATCCTGTCGCAAGGCAGCCCCGCGGCGCTCGCGTCGTTCCGGCTGAACGGCGGCGACCTGCTCGTGATCCTGTCGATGGCGATGTGGTCGACCTACACGATCTGCCTGCGCTGGCGTCCCGCCGGCCTTCACATGCTCTCGTTCCTGTTCGTGCTGATGGTCGTCGGCGACCTGTGCGTGCTGCCGTTCTTCCTGGGCGAGCTCGCGTTCGGCAGGCACATGACGGTAACGCCGGCGACCATTTCCGCGCTCGTCGCCGTGGCGCTCTTCTCGTCGGTTCTCGCCTACATCTCCTGGAACCGCGGCGTCGAGGAAGTCGGCGCGAGCGTCGCCGGCCTCTTCGTCCACCTGATGCCGGTCTTCGGCGTCCTGCTCGCGTGGCTGTTCCTGGGCGAACGACTCGCGCCGTATCATGTCGCCGGAATCGGCCTGATCCTGACTGGCATCTGGATCACGAGCCGGCTCGGGCGGCGGCCGGTGCCGGCACCGGCAGGAACGGATTGATCGCGAAGCGAGGGCGACCGATGAGCGACGGCATTGGCGACGCGGACCGGGTGGCGATGATGCAGCAGCTCGTGCAGCTCAGCATCGAGCACCGCGATCTCGACAGCGTGATCCACCGCCTGTCCGAATCGCCGTCGCACGACGAGCTGCAGTTGAAGCGGCTGAAGCGCCGCAAGTTGCTGCTCAAGGATCAGATCGCGCGGCTCGAGCGACAGATCGACCCCGACATTCCGGCCTAGACTTCCTTCTTCACCCGCCCGTAGATGTCCTCGAAGCGGACGATGTCGTCCTCGCCGACGTAATCGCCACACTGGATTTCGATCACGACGAGTGGCTCGGTCCCGGCGTTTTCCAGCCGGTGCTTTTCGCCTACCGGGATCATCGTCGAATCATGTGCGCCGACGACGTAACGCTCGCTGCCGCGCGTCACGGTGGCGGCGCCGGCGACGACGACCCAATGCTCGCTGCGGCGATGGTGCAATTGCAGGGAGATCGCCGCGCCCGGCTTCACCTCGATCCGCTTGATCTTGAAGCCGGCGCCTTCCTGCAGCACCGTGTACGCGCCCCACGGACGCGTGACGGTCCGGTGCAGGCGGTACGCCTCGTTGCCGCGCGCCTTCAGCTCAGCGGCGACCTCGCGCACGCGCTGCAGATGATCGCGATGCGCGACGAGGACGGCGTCCGGCGTGTCGATGATCACCAGGTTCTCGACGCCCACGGTTGCGACGATGCGGTCCTCGGAATGGACGAACGTGCCGCGGGTGGCAACGGTCACGCGCTCGCCGCGTCCGTGGTTGCCCTCCGCATCGGGCGGCGTCAGCTCGGACACCGCCTGCCACGAGCCGATGTCGCTCCAGTCGAACGTGCCGCGCACGACGGCGACCCTGCCCGTGGCGGCCGCGGGCTCCATCACCGCGTAGTCGATCGAAATGTCGGGGACCGCGGCAAAGCGTTCCGGATCGATTTCGAGCATCGGCGTGTCGCGCTTGCCCCCGAGCGTTTGTGCGATCGGTTGCACTGTGGCGAGGAGCGCGGGCGCGTGGCGCGCGAACGCATCGAGGATCGCCGCCACCGTGAAGCAGAAAATCCCCGAGTTCCAGACGTAGTTGCCGCGGGCGACGTAGAGGCGGGCATCTTCGAGCGGCGGCTTTTCGACGAAGCGCTTCACGCGGTAGACGGGCGGAGCGGCGGGGCCGTCGTCGAGCGCATCACCGCATTCGAGATAGCCGAATCCGGTCTCGGGATGCGTGGGCCGAATTCCGAACGTCGCCAGCATTCCGTCGCGTGCGAGCACGATCGCGCGCGCGACCGCGGCGGCGAACGCGTGCTGGTCGCGAATCAGATGGTCGGCGGGCAACACGAGCAGCACCGCATCGTTGCCGTGCCGCGCCTGCACGTGGAGCGCAGCGAGCGCGACCGCAGGCGCGGTGTTGCGGCCAAACGGTTCGAGCAGGAACGACAGGTCACGCACGTCGCTGAGACCCGCGTAGACGTCGCGCGTATGGAAATAGAGGTCGCGGTTGGTGACGGTGACGAGCTCGGCGATTCCCGGGAGTGCCAACGCCCGTGCCGCGGTCTTGCCGAGCAGCGTCTCACCGTCCGGCAACGGCATGAACGACTTGGGCGCCATCTCGCGCGACAATGGCCACAAGCGCGTGCCGGCGCCGCCGGAAAGGATCACGGGAACGAGCGACGCGACGGTGGACATCGGACGGGGGCGCTGAGCGTGGACTGGACCTTGAAACCATGCGAGTCTACCCCATGTATAACCATCGAGACGCGGCGTCTGCTTGCCGGTGGTATCATGACCGTCTCGAATGCATTGCGACGGCGCCACTATCGAAAGCGCCGGGCCGCGACGAACACCGGGGGTGAACTGGTTTCGACGGGGGTTGCAACGCAGCTTGGGGCATGCCGAGGCGCTTGTCCTCGTAAAACTCGAGCAATCGCAAACTTAACTGCGAACGACGAAACGTACGCTCTGGCGGCTTAATCCCGCCGGACCTCGCACCCGGCAGCGCTCGGCCGGGGTGATCTAACCGTCACAGCGGGGACATTCAGAGCGATCGCGCTTGTCCCGGGTCACTTGGGCGAAGCGTTAAACCAAGGTGACTGGTCCTGTCGCAGCCTGTCCGTCGGCGTCGGTGGGGCGAGAGCCAAATGACGCGACTAAGCATGTAGTCCTGACTGCCGAGTGCTTCCGGACGCGAGTTCGATTCTCGCCACCTCCACCATCAGTAAGAACGACGGCCCCCAAGTGGGGCCGTTTTTCTTTGCATTTTCCCTATGAAAAACGTGCCTGGACGGTCCTTGGCTGGCCGGTGAAAGCCGGACGTAAACGGGGGTAACGGTGGTGGTAACGGAAGAAAAGTGGTAAAACGCTCCTCTCAAGAGAATCGAACTTCAGAGGGGGATGATGGCAAGGCATCGGTTGACCGACCGCCAGATCCAGAACGCCAAGCCGAAGGCCAAGCCGTACAGGCTGGCGGATGGCGACGGTCTGTACCTCTACGTGCCTCTATCGGGCGCGTCATCGTGGCAGTTTCGATATCGGCTTGGCGACAAGCCACAGACGGCGACCCTTGGGCGGCTGGATCGGATCGCGCTCGGCCAGGCGCGAGCAAGAGCGCAGGAAGTCCGCACGCTGGTGGCCGACGGCCACCACGTCACCGCCGTACGCCGGGTGGAGCGGGCGAAACGCGCCGCGGCACGCATGGCGACGTTTGGCGTGCTGGCGGCTGATTGGCTGAAGCGCGAGGCGCGGCGCGCGAAGTGGACCGACGACTATCGGCAGGAGGTCAAGGCGAGTCTGGATAACCATCTATCCGCGCTCGCCACGCTGCCGGTGGCAGAAATCACAACGGCGATCGCGGCCAAGCCAATTCGCAAGGTCGAGGACAGCGCCCCGGACATGGCGATGAAGGTGAGACAGCGGCTGCGGGCGATCATGGACTACGCGGCGGAGCAAGGACTCATCCTGCTCAATCCGATCCCGGCACCACGGCGCGGCAAGCGCTCGACGGAGCGAACGCACCTCGCAGCGATTATCGATCACCAGGAGGTAGGCGCTATATTACGCGCGGCCGATGTCGCCGAGGTAAGCCGGGGCGTGCGCCGCGCCCACCTCCTGGCGGTGTTCACGGCGCAGCGCATCGGTGAGATTGTCGGCGCCCGTTGGGACGAATTCGACCTGCAGGCAGCGACGTGGGCCATCCCCCGCGCGCGGATGAAGCGGAAGGACGCGCAGCGCGGCCCGCATATCGTGCCGTTGCCGCCCCACCTCCTCGCGCTGCTGCGCGAGTGGCGCCGTGCGGATGGCGACGCGGCGATCCCCACTTCGCCAGCGCCGCACGGCGCCGGGGCAATCACGCGCGAAGCGGTCGAGAAATTCTATCGCCGGACATTGGAGCTGACCGGCAGGCACTCCCCGCATTCGTGGCGTTCCGTGTTCTCGACATGGGCGCGCGACGCCGGCAAGGACGCGGAAGTCATCGAGGCGCAATTGGATCACAGCATCGGCACCAAGCAGGCGGCAGCCTACGATCGCGCGAAGCGGCGCGAGATCCGGCGCGAGCTGATGACGTGGTATGAAGGACAACTGCTCACCGCGCGCGACGGAGCGATGGTCGTGCCCTTGCGCAAGGCGGCGCCGGCTTCTTGACCATGCGTAGCTAATAAGCTACAATGGCCGAATTCGAGGTCCGGCACTACCTGACGCCATCCGGGCGCGATGTGTTCGGTGATTGGATGGAGGCGCTGAACGACCGGCGCGCGGTGTCGGCGATACTGGTTCGGATCGGCCGAATCCGGAGAGGGCTGTTTGGTGACTGCAAATCGGTCGGCGATGGAGTGCAGGAACTGCGGATTGACATCGGGCAGGGCTACCGGGTCTATTTCGGGCGAGTCGGAGATCGGGTGATCATCCTGCTGTGCGGCGGCGACAAGAAAGGACAACGTGGCGACATCGAAAAGGCGAAGCAGTACTGGGCGAACTACGCCCAGCGAACCGGCACGCAGTAGGGCGCACACGGACTTCCTGCGCGAACACCTCGCCGACGACGCCAACGTCGCGGCGCTGCTGGACGAGGCGCTCGCAGGTGGCGACGAAGGCGACGTCATGTACGCGCTTCGAGCCATCTCCGAGGCCCGCGGGGGGATCGCCAGCGTTGCGACGGTGACCGGACTGTCGCGCGAGACGCTGTATCGCACGTTGAGCCGCAACGGGAATCCGCGGCTGTCCACGTTGTTGGCCCTCATGCGCGCATCCGGCGTGCGACTGCGAGTCGAGCCCGCTGGCTGATCATCCTACGCGTCGGCACGGCCCACAGTCATTCCTGCCTTCGACCGTTCCCGATGCGGTGGCCCTTGCCATCTGTCGCCGCGCCGCTCCAACCGGCATCGATCCGGTCGGAAACCCAGCGCTGCACATCGCTCTCGATCCAACCGACCGCACGCGGGCCCAGGGATACTGGTGCCGGGAACGTCCCGGCCTTGATCCGCGCGTAGAGCGTGCTGCGCGACAGCCCGGTGCGGGCTTCGACCTGCTTGCGTCGCAGAATGCAACAGTGCGGTTGGCTTGCCTCGGTCATCGTCGTCTCCTCTGGGCTGCGGGTGGAAGGAGACTCTAGCGTTCCACTTTGCTCCGCTCGTGTCCGCTTGAAACTGCACAACCCGCCTTGCAGTTTTCGCCCGGACCAACAGAAATCGTTGGTCGAAATCGGCGCGCCTTGCCGGCCTCGCCTCACTGAAGCGGACCGGTTATCCACCGCTGCGCGCGTTCGCGCGCGTGAGAGGCGCCGCACGCGCGCAACCGTGGATAAGCCCGGGGTCCTGGCTGGTCCTACGCGGCTTCAGACGGCAGCGCTGGCTCGAACGGGGTAGCTCAGACTTGATCTGATTCCATCGGTGCGAACTTTCGTAGAACCTCGCGGCCCCGTTCTCGGGCGCCCCCTTTCGGTACGCGCTATCGGCCCGAGTTCATCGGCGGCAGTCGACCCTTCTCGGTCTTGTGCCCGACGAATCCGACGTCCGTTGCGCCGCGGGAGCGGTCATTGCGCCAGTCCCGGTCAACAGGCGCTAACGGCCATGGG
>CAVTFT010000009.1:0-349654 GCA_963734085.1 uncultured beta proteobacterium
AACCGTTGGTCGTGGGTTCGATTCCTATTGCCGGCACCAATGATTACAAGGGATTAGCGATTTCTGCCGACCCCTTTCCCTTCTCCGGCGTAGCCAAATCGTAACCACCGAGCAGCGAATCGAGCCGGTTGGCTGCTTTCGCGAGATGGTCGGGCGCCAAGATGCGCATAGCGCTCGACCATCACTGAAGAGCGCCAGCCGCCAAGACGCTGCAGCTCGTGCGTTGGCGTTCCCGCCTGGCGGTGCCACGATGCCCACGTGTGTCTCAAATCGTGCCAGCGGAAATTCTCGATGCCGGCACGCTTGAGCGCCTTTCGCCATGCCAGCGTATTGGCACTTCCAAGCGGCTTCCCTGCATAGGTAAAGACTCGAACGCGGTGCTTGCCGAGCTGTCGTCGCAAGACCTCCAGCGCGGTCGCGTTGAGCGGCACGGCAATCGGCCTGCGATTCTTCGATTGACCCGCGCTCACCCAAGCGTGACAGGTTTCGAGGTCCACGTGCGACCACTCCAGACCGACGACATTCGCCTGCCGCAACCCCGTGGCCAGCGCGAAGAGGACCACATCCCGCTGATGCGCCGGCAGCTGACCGAGAAGCGTCTCGGCTTGCTCCACGGTGATCGAGCGCTCCCGCCCGGGGGGTTCCTTGAACATCTTGACCTTCGGCGTCTTGTCGGTCCATTCCCAATCGTCACGTGCCCTACGCAGAATGGCTCGGATTAGACCCAAGTGCCGGTTGACCGTCGACTTGCCCGCCGTCTTGAGCTTCTCGGACTTGACGCCGTCGATCACGTCGAGGGTAATCTCATCGAGCATCAGAGGCCCCAAGAGCGGATCGAGCCAGCGAAGCATGTTGACGTCTTCATGATGCGTGGCCTTATCCGACGTTTCTACAAGCCACCGAACTACCGCTTCCTTCCATGCGCGACGCGGCTTGATGCCGAGCCGTTGTTGGTCCCACAGCGATGCTTTCAGCTTGTCGTGGTACTCTTGGGCTTGCGACTTGTCTTCAGTCCCAGTGCTGCGCTGTATTGTTCTTCCGCCGTGGCTAATCTTGACCCACCAATGCGGCGAGTCATTGCGTTTGTAGAGTGACATGGTTCCAACTCCTTGCGTTCACTCTGCAACACACGCCGCGGGTATTGTGACCGGATGTGTTCGACGAGGTCAACGTCGACGAATACCCAGCACTTGCCGATCTTGGCACCCGGGATCTCACCGGCGCGAGCCTTCTCCTGCAGCGTCACCGGGTGAATGTGCAGGAAGGCAGCGGCAGCCTGTAGGTCGAGCGTATTCACGGCGCGATACCGTCGGGCGTGTGTTGTGATGAATGGTTAGCGTCCCAAGTACACCGCGGTGATCTGCTCGCGGCCGTGGCCCATCTCGTGGCTGATGGTCTCGCGCGCCCCGCGATCAGGGACCCGCTGCTTCGGCGTGAGTTGCCTGGACGTCGGACCCCCGCGGGCAGGACACGCCCAGCCGGTCAGTTCCCGGTAGCGCTCCTGGGCATACAAATGCCGATGCCCGTGGAAGGCATGGATGCCGACCCGCCCGCACTCGTAGCGAAAGTGCTGCAGGTAATCACGGTAGGTGGCGTAGCCCGGTGCGACCAGGCTCTCGCCCCTGGCGAGGACCTTGGCCTCATCGAGGAGCTGCCGCTGCTCCGGGGTGCGGATGGGAATCCGGATCTCCCGTCCACCCTTGTTCCAGGACGCCTTGAGCACCAGCGTGTCGCCCTGGTCGGCGCGGGCCGGAACGATCTTGATCGAGGCCTCCCGGCGCAGGCCGAAGGCCGCCTGCAGGCGCAGCGACATCCGGGCACCGGCGGTGCGGATGGCTGCGAGTTGTTCCCTGCCAAGCGCCTTTGCCTTTGAGATGTTGGTGAGGTAGACCCGATCCGGGATGCCGTAGGCGGCATTGGTGCGCTCGACGATGTTGTCCTTGCCGATCTTCTGCGCTAGCCAGCGGAGCTCGCTCATCCGGTTCTTGATCGTCCCCGGGGCGAGCTTCTCGCCGAGCCAGCGGGCGACGAGCATCTGCACGTGCCGGGGCTTGAAGCCTTGGGCGCGCAAGCCGCGCACGCCCATCTCGTGCAGTTGGTTGGCGATGAGATCAAGGATGTGCGCCCGGTCGGCCTGGGTGGCGTAGCTGCCGTCGCGGTTGTGCCGGCAGAGCTCCTTGAAGTCGTGGTTCAGGTCGCGCATGCGTCATCTCCTATCGTCATAGCGTTGTACGAGGCGCCGGGGCGCCGTTCTTTGCTGCCGTGGTGAACTCCAGTCAGGTAAGTGTTGCTGCTCGCCTGGAGCGCCGTAGCGGCTCCAGTGGATAGCTGCGGGCACGGGACACCACATCCCGTTGTGTGCGGTTGCTTTGCTGCTCGCCAGCGCCGCACGGCGCTTGTCTTGGCGTCGCGCGGCGTTCCTCAAGGGAGCGGCCCGCGCGAAAGGCCTTGGCCCAGGACTCGGGGGGCGCCGCAGCAGGCGCGTTAGACGATCCGTGGAGCGGATCCGATGGCGACCGGCGTTGCGCCCGGTCGGAGGGAGGCGTGAACCTGGCCAGAGAGGCCGTCACGTGGTTTTGGGCGCTGCGTCACGCGAAGAAACGCCGCGCAAACGCAGGCAGGACGCCATGGCGCGCGTACGTCACTAGCGGTGGCCCGCTAGTAACGACGCGCGCTGGGCCAGGGGAGTTGGCGCAGCGGGCCGGCCAAAGGGTAGGCGCAGCACGCGGCTGCGGCACACGATCGGCGGTCGGTTGCGCCTGTCACCAGCGACACCGGGCGCGCGTGGACGAACGCCCACAGGCAGCCCCAATGCCGCGACTTCTACTGCGCGGCGCAAGGCCGTTTGTAGTCGCGCCAGGACAGCGCCTTCCGCGTTGATGCAGAAGTGCCGCAGCGCGACTTCGACTGAACCTCAGGCCCGCGAGGGCCCACCGACTTTCAGAGGCAGGACGGCATTCGGCGCCGATCGCTCGGCAAAGGGCGACGCGTAAGGAGCGTCAATCCGGCCTGACGTGGCCAACGTGCTGCAACAAACCAAGACGGGTGCCGCCATCATGGGCGGCATGGGGCGCACTGTCGCCCCGGGCGACGGTCACTGTCCACCGGAAAAGCAATACTTGCATCTGCGGTTTTTCGAGTACCCGGCCATTGCCGGCGTTGGCGCACCTGCGTGAGTGGGCAGTGTCCGGCCAACTCCCGTCGTTCGTTCTCGAGAAGACTTGCGTCGCGAATGTCTGGTCTCGAGGTGCAGCAGACGTAGGTCGGTACCGCTCACGCCGCGACGAGATCTCCAAAGCGGACCGGCAGGGACGGTGGTCGCCGGCCGGAGTGAAAGGCAGCGCGAACGTCCGTTGGTCAAGGTGCCGAACCGGCGCTTTCGACCCTGAGCTGTCCAAATGGCGACTCCGAACCGGTCATAGAAAGCGATTGAAGTTGCCGTTCCGGATAAGGCCTCGAGGGCGCGTCAACAGCAAGGTATTCGCTCGTTGGCTTTACCGCGTACCGAAACGCACGCCTCTTAGTCAGCGGGAGTCTGTTCGTCCTCTTGGCGAAGGACGCGCGCCGGAAGCGTAAGGCTCAAGCGTCGCAGCCGCTCCCACAGGTTCTTGCGGCTGATGCCGATTGCGGCGGCAGTCTTGGTCATCTGCCAGTCGTAACGCGTGAGCTCTTGCAACAGGTACTGTCGCTCGCACTCCTGCAGGCAATTGCTTAATGTCGGTCGCTCCACGCCAACACAATTGACGGCCAACCCGCAGTCGCCGCATGCCTGCTCCTCGTCGAACAGCACTTGCGGGTCGAGCGTGTTGCCGGGGGTGAGGACATAGGCACGCTCGATGCAATGGCGCAATTCGCGCACGTTGCCGGGCCATAGATGATTGAGTAGCGCCTTCTCGGCCCCAGTGGACAGGACCTTCTGCGGTCCTGCATTCTGCTGCGTGACCTCGCGCAGAAACCGCCGCGCGTACCATAGAATATCCTCCGGACGTTCGCGCAACGGCGGCACTCGCAGATGGACCACATTGACGCGATAGAACAGGTCCTCGCGAAACGTGCCCTGCTCGACCAGCTTTTTGAGGTCGCGATGAGTCGCGCAGATGAGCCGAAAATCCACCGCGACGCTCTGCTCGCTCCCGAGACGGGTGACCGTGCGCTCCTGCAGCACTCGAAGCAGCTTGACCTGCATCGCGAAGGGCATATCGCCGATTTCGTCGAGAAACAGTGTGCCGCCGTTGGCTTGCTCGAGGAGGCCGTGCTTGAGCCGCAGCGCACCGGTGAACGCGCCTCGCTCGTGCCCGAACAGCTCCGCTTCCAGCAGGTTCTCCGGGATGCCGCCGCAATTCACGGCGATAAACGGCCCGCTGGCTCGCCGCTTGTCCAGGCGGTGGATCTCACGCGCGACCACCTCTTTGCCGACGCCCGACTGCCCCGTAATGAGAACCGTCGTCGCCTGCCCGGCAAGCCGCGGCAGCATGTCCTCTATGCGTTGCATTCCGGCCGAAAGCCCGAGGGTCGGGAGCCGCTCGTCATGGGGCGATTCGGGAATGTGCGCCCGCAGCTTGGCGACAAGCTGGTCGAGGTCGAAGGGCTTGGTGACGTAATCGGCGGCCCCCAGCTTCATCAGCGCGATAGCTCGCTCGATGGTGCCGTAGCCGGTAATGAAGATCCACGGCGGGACATACAGCTGCTCGCCTTGCAGCTGTTCGAACAGGTCATCGCCGTCGCGGTCGGGCAGTCGGATATCACTGACCACGACATCGTAGCGTTTCTCTTTCAGGTCACTTGCCGCGGCCTGCGCCGACCTGTGCCAATCGCACCTGAATCCCTCCAGCTCGAAACGATCGACCAAGGATTCGCCCATGATCTCGTCGTCCTCGACGAGGCAAACCTGCGCGGCGTTGGATGGCGTCATGCGGCGATCGGCAGCTTGACAGTGAACACCGTCTGGCCGGGTTTGCTCTGCGCTTCGATCCGGCCGTGCAATTGGGTTGCCAACTGGTAAGTCATCCATAGGCCAAGCCCCTTGCCTTTGCGGCGTGATTCCGCAAACGGCTCGAACAGGTGCTGCAGCTGGTTGTCGTTGAGCCCGACGCCATCATTCTCGACGCGCACTTCGAGCTCGGTCTCCGATGGCGTGACCGCGGAGACCACTCGCCCGCGCTCGTCGACTGCCTCCACTGCGTTCAGCAGCAGATTCAGCAATATCTGCCGCACTTCGGTCGACGGTAGCGGTATGGGCTCGGTCACGTCATTCTGCCAATCGAGCCGGATATGCTTCCCCTGGACGTTCGGAAGCAACAAGGTGTGAACGTCCTCGATATCATGTGAGGTGAGCGCGCGACTCTCGAGCCGCGCCTCGACCAGGAGCGCAGCAACGGTGCCGCGAATTTGCGTGAGACCGCGTTCCAGCAGCGACATGGTGCGATCGACGAAGGCCGGCGCATCGCTGCGCTGTCGCTTGTAGGTGCTGATGGCGTTGAGCATGCCGCCGAGCGGATTGTTGATCTCGTGCGCGATGCCCGCGGTGAGGCGGCCGATTGCGGCGAGCCGCTCGGATGCCAGGACCTCCTCCTTGAGTGCCTCACGCTCCTTCAGCCCATCGACCATGCTGTTGAAGGTCGCGCCCAGCTCGGCAATCTCGTCTTTGCCCGCAGGTGCCTTGAATGCCACCGTCGCAGCCGGCGCCTGCGCGACCTGGCGAATGGCGGAGGAAAGTCGCAGCAGCGGGCTTGCGATCTGCTTGCCCCACAGCCAACCGAGCGGTACCAGGATCGCCAGCGTGATTGCCGTCGACGCCGCGACCTTGCGAATGGTCTCCAGTAATCGCTGGCTGTAGATGTCCCGTGAGTATTCGAGGATGACGGTACCGAGCTGGGTATTGTCGGTCGATAGCACCGGCACGGCCATGATCGAGAGTTTGGGATCGAGATCCTCGAGCACGACGGGTGCGTCACTCGGCCGGGTCACGATCTCCGCCAATTTGGCCGACATCGGTCCGACGCTCGCCAACTGACGCGTAGCTGGAAACCGCTTGGGGTCGCTCGCAACATAGATCGCGCCCTGCGCATCCACGACGACGATGGTTGGCTGACCGAGGCGCTGCTGGAGCGCGCGATCGTACGGCGTGGTGATGATCTCGTACGCCTGCCACATATCGTCGTGCAGGAGCGCCGGCTGTACCGCGCCCGCCAGCGTCTTGCCGAGCGACAACGCGTGGTCGACGAGATCGCGCTTGGTGGTCTCGTTGGCCCCGGAGATCAGTGGCCCCGCCACTGCAAACGCCGTGACGACGATGACCAGACTAAGGCTGGCCGGAATCTTGTAGCGATAACTGATGTTGCTGAGCATCGTCTAACCCAGATGCAGCATCCGCATGTTCTCGGCGATGCCGTTGAAGACGCTTTCCGGCGCGACCTGAAAGCCATCGAGATTAAGCTTCCGCAGGAGATCCTGACCGGTAGGATTGGTCCGCATTGCCACCAAGACCTCCTGCAATTGCCTGAAATCGCTGTGGGGGAGTTGGGAGCGCGTCACGAACGGGGGAAATCCGTACTTGGCGGAGCGATGCGCAACGCGCGTCTGCCCGGTGACTTCCGGGTGATGAATCTTGAGCGTCTCCCACACATACCCATCGACCGAGCCTCCTTGCGCCAGCCCGACAGCGACGGCGTCGACGACGCGGCGATGGCCCCAGGTGAAGAAACTCTTGCGGAAGAAGCTCGACGCATCCTTGCCTAGCCGGAACAAGAGTGAATTGGGTACGAGCCATCCCGAATTCGAATCCGGGTCCGAGAACGCGTAGATCTTCCCTCCGAGATCGCCGATCGACTGCGTCGTCTGATCGCTGCTGGGAACGATCACGTATGAGCGATACAGCGGCTCGCCCTCCCAGGTCGGGACGGCAAGCAGGCGCATGCGATCGCGATAGCGTACGTACGGGAAGCCGCAGATCCAGGCGGCGTCGAGCTTCTCTGCGAGCAACAACTCGCTCACTTCGCGGTAGCTGCGACGCTGGACGAAGGCTACGGGACGACCGAGCTCGCGCTGCAGGTAGGCCTTCCAATCGCGCAAGAACGCGACGTCGTCGTCCAGGAAGACCGGGGTTGTCCCAATCGAAATGGACCGCGCGTCCTCGCCGCGCGTAACGCGAGGCGCGAGCACCGCGCAAGCGCCGGCGAGACTGTAGCCAAGGAAGCTACGCCGGAGCATCACATTTCTCAGGTACCGGCCCGATGATGCGTTCGACCCGGGGAGAGTCCCCGATCGATGTGCACGTCATGGCTTCCCATGGCTCCTCCAGCACCCGGCGCATTGCATGGCTGCGCAGTGGGGCCAGCTAGGTTACCAAAAATCGTGTCCACGCGAATTGCCGCGGTGAGGTGCGTAGGAATGGATGTTACCGGGCGGTAACGCGGGTAGTCGGTCGAAATGAGGGGTCGGTTACCGAGCGGTAGCGCTTTGGCGGAAAGCGTCTGGGGCCAGCGACACAACTCGCTGTTTTCCATGGTTCTCGCGAGTCAGGCACCCTTCTTGCGAACAAGTGCGAGGCCACCCCGTCCGGGGGGCCAAGACGTAAACACGGAGGGGGAGGTCCATGGGCAATCTTGTCTCGCGTCGCGAGTTCCTGAAGTTCACGGGTGGCGTGGCCGCGGGCGCGGCGGCATTGCCAACGAACGCGGAGGCAGCGCCGGCCGCGGACACAGGTGCCGCGGTGCTGCCCTACAAAGCGAAGATGGTAGGCAAGGCGGGTTCGCTTGGCGTCAACCAGGTGGTGTCATTCACCTTTCCGGATGCGTCCTCGCCGTGTGCGCTCCTGAAAATGGGAACGCCGGTGCTCGGCGGCGTCGGTCCCAATCAGGACATCGTCGCGTACAGCACGATGTGCACCCACATGGGCTGTCCGGTCGGCTACGACAGTGCCCAGCGCGTGTTCAAGTGCCCATGCCACTTCAGCATCTTCGACGCGGAGAAAGCCGGCGAGATGGTATGCGGACAGGCCACCGAAAACCTTCCCCGCATTGTCCTCAAGTACAACGACAAGGACGACTCGGTGACTGCGGTGTCCATCGTCGGCCTTCTCTACGGCCGTCAATCGAACCTTCTATAGCGCCGCGAGGAGACCACGATGAGCACGAATCAAGACCGCGTGGCGCTGCCTCCTGTCAACGCACAGCGCACCAACCTCACCTGCCACTTCTGCATCGTCGGCTGCGGCTATCACGTCTACAAGTGGGACGCGGACGTCGAGGGCGGCCGCGCGCCGCATCAAAACGCCCTGGGGCTCGATTTCCGCAAGCAACTACCGCCGCTTACGACCATCATGACGCCGGCGATGACCAACGTCATCAAGGACAAGGACGGACGTCGCTACAACATCATGATCGTCCCCGACAAAGGCTGCTCGGTGAACCAGGGCCTGTCATCGACACGGGGCGGGCAACTCGCCAAGGTGATGTACACCGACGACGGCGTCGGCAAGGAACGATTGCGCAACCCCCGCGTCTACGTCGGCGACACTTGGTTCGATACGAGCTGGGACGATGCCTTGGCACTCTACTGCGGAGTTACCAAGAAGATCCTCGACAGCGATGGTCCGAGCGGACTCGTCTTCGACTGTTTCGACCATGGCGGTGCCGGCGGCGGATTCGAGAACACTTGGGGCACTGGCAAGCTCATGTTCACGGCGCTCAAAACGCCGATGGTGCGTATCCACAATCGTCCCGCCTACAACTCCGAATGTCACGCGACACGCGAGATGGGGATCGGTGAGCTCAACAACAGCTACGAGGATGCGGAGCTGGCCGACGTGATCATGGCGATCGGCTGCAATTCGTACGAGACGCAGACCAACTACTTCCTCGCGCACTGGGTGCCCAATCTCCAAGGCGGAACCGTGGCGAAAAAGCAGAAGTGGTTTCCAGGCGAAGCCGCGGCGAAGGGTCGGATCATCTTCGTCGACCCGCGACGCACGCCGACGATCGCCATCGCTGAGCAAGTCGCCGGGAAGGACAACGTGCTGCACCTCGACATCGAGCCGGGGACCGACATCGCACTCTTCAACGGGCTCTTCACGTACGTCCTCGACCAAGGCTGGCAGGACAAGGACTTCATCGCCCAGTACACGCGCGACTTCGACGTCGCCGTCAACGCCAACAAGCTCTCGCTCGACGAAGCGAGCCGCATCACCGGCGTTCCCGTCGCGAAGCTCAGACAGGCGGCCGAATGGGCGTACAAGCCGAAGGCTTCCGGCCAGCGCACCCGCACGATGCACGCGTACGAGAAGGGGATCATCTGGGGCAATGACAACTACCTGATCCAGTCCGCACTGGTCGATGTGGTGCTTGCGACGCACAACGTCGGGCGCCGCGGCACAGGTGTCGTCCGCATGGGGGGTCACCAGGAAGGCTACACGCGCCCGCCGTATCCCGGTGACAAGAAGATCTACATCGACCAGGAGATCATCCAAGGGCGCGGTCTGATGTACACGGCTTGGGGTGCGAACCCGTTCCAGACGACTCTCAATGCGGAACAGCATCGCGGCGTGATCCTGCGGCGCGCGGGCATCGTTCGCGAAGCGATCGGCAAGGCGAGAGGAGCATCGCCCAAGGAAAAGGTCGACGTCATCTACGACGCGGTGAAGAACAAGGGTGGGCTGTTCGTTGCCAACATTAACCTCTACCCAACGGCCGTCGCGCAGGCGGCGTGCGTGCTCCTGCCCAGCGCGCACCCGGGAGAGACAAATCTCACGTCTATGAACGGCGAGCGTCGCTGCCGGCTGTCGGAAAAATTCATGGAGCCGCCCGGTGTGGCGAAGGCCGATTGCCTGATTGCCGCCGACATCGCTAATACGCTCAAGGCGATGTACACGGCCGAGGGCAAAGCCGACATGGCGGCACGCTTCGCGGGCTTTGATTGGAAGACCGAGGAAGACGCGTTCAACGACGGTTTCCGAGTCGCCGGCACCGCGGGCGCGCCGCCGATCGACAGCCAGGGCGGTGACACCGGCCACCTCGCAACCTATGCGCGCTTGCGTGCCGCTGGAAACAACGGTGTTCAACTCCCCATCAAGGAGTACAAGGACGGGAAGCTCATCGGCACCGAGATGCTCTACACCGACGGGAAGTTCAGCACCGCCGATGGCAAGGCTATCTTCAAGCCTTCCACTTGGCCGGGTCTGCCGCAGGTTGTCGCCGATCAGAAGACGAAGCACCGGTTCTGGATCAACAACGGCCGTGTTAACGAAGTCTGGCAGACCGGCTACCACGACATGTACAACGCGTTCGTCCGCGACCGCTGGCCGATGGCGTTCGTTGAGCTGAATCCCAGCGATGCCCAGTCGCTGGGCATCTCATCAGGCGACGTCATCGAGCTTTTCAACGACTACGGCTCGACCTACGCGATGGCCTATCTCGAGCCGTCGGCCAAGAAGAATCAGACGTTCATGCAGTTCGGCTACTGGAACGGTATCGCCGGCGATGTGGTGACACCGTGGACCGACCGGAACGTCATCCCGTACTACAAGGGAACGTGGGCGAGTATCCGCCGAGTCGGAACCGTGGCTGATTTCAAGAACACCGTGACGTTCAAGGATCGGCGCTTCACTTGAACGAGCGTTCCAAAGCGAAGAGTGACCCTCCTCCTCCTAACGCCCGGTCATCGGGCGTTCTTTTTGATCGTCGTCGCGGCGCTACCGGCCCGATGGGCGCGCGCCCCGCGTCGCGCTTCCTCTGCGTTCTTAGTCCGTTGCCATTCGGGGCCAGCTTCCAGAGCGGAGCACCGGTAGCGAAGTGCGCAGATTTCGATTCTTGTTCAGCGCATCCATCGACCCGAGCGCCCCCGTGCCCGGTACGCAGAACGCAGGTCATCGGCGTCGTTCTAGATCCCGCGTTCTTAGTGCCGCAAGCTAAGAACGAAGCGTTTCGTCGGATCACCTCTACGTGCCCCGGAGAAATGCAGTAGGGCATGGCAACGGCCGGCCTCGGACCGGAAGCGGTCGTACACTTTGGACCAGAACCGTGACCTCCGGTGTGGGAACTCACCGGACGGGCTTAGCCGAATACGCGTCGATCAGCAATGGCCGCGCAAGGACTTGGCGCGCTTTGCCGGGGCGCGTTCTTTGCATCGTTGCCCACCTGCGCCGAGGCAACGCGCGACGACAGTCCCCGCTTGTCGCAGGTCAAAGCGCGGGTGTATTCCTTAGCGCAGCATTTGTAAGGCAATGACAAATCCGAGCCTCGATTTCAAGTCGCTTCACGACCAGTTCAGGCCGCGGGTGCTCCGCTACCTCACGCGGCTGGTCGGCGGGGCAGATGCGGAGGACTTGGCGCAATCAGTGATGCTGAAAGTAAGCGAAGGCTTTGCCGGCTTTCGCGGCGATTCGAGCGTTTCGACCTGGATCTACCGCATCGCGACCAACGTGGCGTTGGACAAACTACGCCAGAAGCGCACCCAGCCGCTCACTGAGACCATATACGAGTTCGACGAGAACGATCTTCCATCAGCTGCGCACAGTGACTCGGTCGAGGAAACCGCAATTCGCGGGGAGATGAGCGCATGCATCGGCGAGTTCGTCACCCGCCTTCCGGAGAATTACAAGACGGTCATGGTTCTGAGCGACCTCGAAGGGTTTAGCAACGACGAGATCGCGGCCATGCTCGGGATCACCGTGGATACCGTCAAGATCCGCCTACATCGCGCCCGCGAGAGGCTACGCAAGGATCTGCAGGACGGGTGCACGTTCTATCGCGACGACAGCGCGGAATTCGCCTGCGACCGCAAGCCGCCCGCTCCCATCACTTTTTCCCGCCGCCGCTAGACACCGTATCCATTTCCTCGGCCGTCTCGTCTAAAGGGCCGAGACAGACAGCAGAGGAGGTTGATATGGATGCGGCCACAGCCGACTTTTCCCTTGCCGTGCAAGGTGTTAAGGGCTTTTGCCCGGCGGGCGAGCGTTACGCGAAGGAGCAGATCGCGAGAAAGACCATTCCGGTTCTCTCATGCGAGGGACCTTGCATCCGGGGCGAGATCGCACGCCTCGCTGCCAATCTGATCGCTCAGGAACATCCACGGCTCGCGCGTGCCTGCATGCAGAAGCGTTCTTCGTTCCGCACTCGGCAATGGCGGCGTGGGTCAGAGGCGCCGACAAGAGCGTGATGATCGACGGCTGCTTCCTCAAGTGTCACGGCCGCGTGCTTAACAATCTGGTTGGCGTCGAGAACGTAATGCACGTCGACGCCCTGTCCTTCTACAGGAAATACACCGACTCTTCGCGATGGACGACGTGCCGGAAGAAGAACGCAAGGCTACTGCACGCGACATTGCCGACAAGATCATCGCGAAGCTGAACCTCGACGCTTCGCTGGAACCCGCGAACAGGAGGTGAGATGTCTCTACTTACTCCGCGTGAGCGGGATCTGGTGTCCCTCGGTGCCGCACTGGGCAGGAACTGCATCCCCTGCATCGAGCACCACATCCCGGCATCGAGGAGTTGCGGCAGGTTCCAGCCCGCCGAACGCTCGAGACGGCGCTTGCGCTGTCCGAACCTACGCCGGCAGCCGAGGTCGACAAGCCTTGCTGCGGATAGCGGCTAACCCTTCTTTAAGGAGCACATCATGGACTTCAACTGGTTCCCCTACATGAACGGCTTTTGGATCTTCCCGCTGATTTGCTTGCTCTTCATGGCCGTCATGATGTTCGCGTGCGGTGGCATGTGGTTCCGATTCGGACATCGCGGTCGAACCGGCCATGACGGCCGGGAGACGGCTCGGACGATTCTGGAGCGCAGGTACGCGAGCGGGCAGATCGACAAGGAGCAATACGAGGCCGTACGACGCGATCTCGACCGCTGACCGCTCACTGCCAGCCCTCGGCTGCACGATGACTTTCGGCAAGCGGACTCTCAACGCCGACCCATTCGGGTCCTATGTGTGTTGCCGAAGCAGTCATTTGAAGCCCGGGGGTTGACGGCAACGATTTCATTTGATATTTTGACGTTTGTGGAAACGTCAAAGGTCTTGCAGGCGTTGGCGGCCTTAGCGCAGGAAACGCGCCTCGCGGTCTATCGGCTATTGGTCGAACACGCGCCCGAGGGGCTGCCCGCTGGACAGATCGCGGAGCGGCTCGGTATCCCGCCGCCGTCGCTCTCGTTTCATCTGAAAGAACTCTGGCGTGCGGGGCTGATCGCCCCCAGTCAGGTCAGCCGGTTCGTGTGGTATCGCGCCGACCTCGATGCGATGAACGGGCTCGTCGCTTATCTCACGGAAAACTGCTGCCGCAGCAGCGCCGTGTGCGACCCGGCGTGCGCACCGACGAAAGCCAAGCGACCGGTGGCCGCTGCGATGCCGGCGTCGAAGCGCCGAAAGTCGGCCTGATGGACGCAACCCCCTCGCGTACCGGATCGAGGACACGATGACCGTTCCGCGACCCTACAACGTCCTGTTCCTGTGCACTGGCAATTCGGCTCGCAGCATCATGGCCGAGTCCATCCTTCGCCAGGTTGCCGCCGGTCGCTTCGGCGCCTTCAGCGCCGGCTCACGTCCCGCGGGCCGAGTGAATCCGTTCGCGCTCGAGTTGCTGGAAAGGAATCTGATGCCGACCGATGGCCTGCGCAGCAAGAGCTGGGACGAGTTCGCACAACCGGGCGCACGGAAGCTCGATTTCGTCTTCACGGTCTGCGACAACGCGGCCGGCGAGGTGTGCCCGGTGTGGCCGGGTCAGCCCATGACCGCGCATTGGGGCATCCCTGATCCGGCCGCGGTCGAGGGCAGCGACGAGGACAAGCGCAAGGCGTTTGCGGAAGCGAGCCGGATTTTGCTGAATCGAATCCGGATTTTCGTGAGCCTACCGCTCGCGAAGCTTGATCGGCTCAGCCTGCAACGCAAGCTGGAGGAGCTTGGCAAGTCGCCGGCGAACGCCGAATTACCCTAACGACCAAAGGTACTCGGAACGAGAACTTTCATCGCGTCGATGGCGTAGGCGAACAGGCAGAGATCATGGCAGCGCTCACCCGCAGGCTCGGTTTTCTCGACCGTTACCTGACACTGTGGATCTTCCTCGCCATGGCCGCGGGCGTCCTGGCGGGCTACCTATTTCCGGGCGTCGCCGGATTCTGGGGCCAGTTTCAAAGCGGCACGACCAACATCCCGATTGCCATCGGGCTGATCCTGATGATGTACCCGCCGCTCGCAAAGGTCCGCTACGAGGACTTGGGCGACGTATTCCGCAACCGCCGGGTGCTGACGCTGTCGCTGGTGCAGAACTGGGTGATAGGGCCGATCCTGATGTTCGTGCTGGCCATCGTGTTTCTGCGCGACTATCCGCACTACATGGCGGGCCTGATCCTGATCGGGCTGGCGCGCTGCATCGCGATGGTCATTGTCTGGAACGAGTTGGCCAAGGGCGACACCGAATACTGCGCCGGGCTGGTCGCCTTCAACTCCATCTTCCAAGTGCTGTTCTTTTCGGTCTACGCCTGGGTTTTCATCACGGTGCTGCCGGGGTGGCTGGGCCTGCAGTCGTTCCGGGTCGACATCACCATCGCGGACATCGCCAAGAGCGTGTTCATCTACCTCGGCATCCCGTTTCTCGCCGGCGCAATCACGCGGCTGGTGCTGGTGCGCACCAAGGGCAAGGTCTGGTACCACGAGCGCTTCGTGCCCAAGATCAGCCCGATCACGCTGATCGCTCTGCTCTTCACCATCTTCGTGATGTTCTCGCTGAAGGGCGACTACATCGTGCGGATTCCGCTCGACGTGGTGCGCATCGCCATCCCGCTGGTCGTCTACTTCGTTCTGATGTTCCTCGTGTCCTTTTGGCTGGGACACCGGATCGGTGCCGATTACTCGAAGACGACGACACTCTCGTTTACCGCGGCCAGCAACAACTTTGAACTCGCCATTGCAGTGGCCATCGCCGTGTTCGGCATCGACTCCGGTGAGGCGTTTGCGGCCGTCATCGGCCCGTTGGTCGAGGTGCCAGTGCTGATACTTCTGGTCAACGCCGCGCTGCATTTCCGGGGCAAGTATTTCGTCGCGCCGCAGCCGACCGCCTTCAAGGCGCCAAACGTTTGCCCCTGACTCATTTGGTTGCGTCGCAGCTTCACGCCCCTCGTTTCTGCCCATATTCGGAGAGGTCATCCATGTCTGCTACCAGCGATCTGAAGGAAATCGTCCGCGGCAAGTACGGCGAAGCTGCGGCTCGCGTTCAAACCGGCCGCAGCAGTTGCTGCGGCAGTGCGTCGACGCTGGCGGAATGCTGCGACCCAATCACTTCGAATCTTTACGACGCCGGTCAGACCGGCGAAGTGCCGGATGCGGCGCTGCAGGCGTCGCTGGGCTGCGGCAACCCGACCGCGCTGGCCGAGCTGAAGACCGGCGAGACGGTTCTCGACCTGGGATCGGGTGGCGGCATCGATGTGATCCTGTCCGCGCGCCGTGTCGGACCCACGGGCAAAGCCTACGGCCTTGACATGACTGACGAGATGCTGGCGCTGGCCGAGGAGAACAAGCGCAAGAGCGGCCTCGCCAACGTCGAGTTCTTCCGAGGAGAAATCGAGAACATCCCGCTGCCCGCCAACGCGGTAGACGTAATCATCTCGAACTGCGTGATCAATCTCTCCGGTGACAAGGACCGCGTGCTGCAGGAGGCGTTTCGGGTTCTGAAACCGGGTGGGCGGTTCGCCGTCTCCGACGTGGTCGTGCGTGGCGAAGTTCCGTCGGCAATCCGCAAGAGCATGGAACTCTGGGTCGGCTGCATCGCCGGCGCGCTGTCCGAGGACGAATACCGGAGCAAACTAGCGGCAGCCGGGTTTACTAACATCGAGGTGGAAGTCACACGCGTCTATGGCGCTGAAGACGCGCGAACCTTCCTCGCTTCGGAAGGGCTGAATGGCGACGCAGTCGCGAATGAAGTCGACGGCAAGTTCGTCAGCGCGTTTATCCGCGCCACCAAGCCGGAAGCCTGCTGCTCACCGGGCTGCTGTTCACGCTAGGTGAAGTTGCTCAGGATCAGGGCGGGATCGATTTCCCCGCGTGCCTTCGCGGGCCCCTTGGGCGTGCCCATCGAGATCCAGCCGAGCAGCTTTTCGCCACCTTTGCAGTAGGAGCCTTCGATCACCGGGTCTGCCGCCCTTACGCCGGACAACATCTTTCCGGCGTAGCCCATGAAATGCAACGCGGTCAGGGCGTTGCTGATCGCACCCCCTACGCACGCCCACTGCTCGTAGGTCGGGACCTCGCTGTTCTCATCGTCGATGCGAGCGATTATCGCCACTACAACGGGCGCCTGCATCGACCGCACGCGCTCTGCTTCGAGCACCTCCCCAGTCTTGCCGCGGCGCCGGCCATAGTCGACGAACAACTCCGCGAGGCGTTCCAAGCCTTCTCCGCGGGCGATGACAAACCGGAACGGAATGAGCTTGTTGTGATCGGGACCTCTCAGTGCGGCGAGCGCGATCACCGACAATTCATCGTCGGATGGCCCGGGTTCGCCGAGATGTTTGGGACTGATCGAGAAACGAGTGAGCAGCAGGCGGAGCGCGCCTGCCCGAACGGCGGCGTCAACGGGTTCATCCGAACCTGCGGCAATGCCGCGGAGCACCCGCTCTACAACATCCGAAACCAACATTCTGGATTCTCCTGAAAAAAACCGCGTCGTGCATTCGCGTCAACGCCGCGCCGTGCCCCGACATTGGCGCCAAATTAACCGCGGCATTGACGCAGATCAATCCCATTCACAACCCTATATATAACGTGCGCGCTATATTGCAAACATGAGTCCCAGCGTCGATCTGATCGGTGATTCCACCCGGCGCTGCATGTTGGCGTTGTTGGCGGTCGAAGGTGAAGTTTGCGTCTGCGAGTTCGTCGCCGCGCTCGAAGAGCTTCAGCCGAGCGTTTCTCGCCACCTCGCCTTGCTACGTGACGGGGGTTGGATCAAGTCCCGCCGCGAGGGGACGTGGATGCACTATCGGTTGGCGACGTTGCCCAAATGGGCTCGGTCGATGCTCGACGCGCTTGTCGGCGGTGGCGTGCCGCCGGAAAAGCTGCGCGAGGTGAGAAAGCGCCTCGCGGCGTCCCCTGGCCGACCGCAGCGCGCCATCGGACGCGTCGCATGAACGCCGTCCTGACGCTCCCCAGCCACTGGCCCCGGTTGTTCCTGCTGGTCGCCGCCGCGGCGTGGTTCGTCGCTTTTCAGGCGTTGACGCCGCTGTCGGAGCTGCTGACGGCGATGCTGCCCGTGGATCGGGATAGCCACCTCGGCGGCGCGCTCCAGTTCTTCTTCTACGACACTCCGAAGGTGCTGCTGCTGCTCGCCGGCGTCGTATTCGTCATGGGGATGATCAATTCCTACTTCACGCCCGAACGAACGCGGGCCCTCCTCGCCGGCCGCGCCGAGGGGGTGGGCAACGTCCTGGCGGCCTCGCTCGGCGTCGTGACGCCGTTCTGTTCCTGTTCGGCGGTGCCGCTGTTCATCGGGTTCGTGCAGGCAGGTATGCCACTCGGCATAACGTTCTCCTTCCTGATTTCGGCGCCGATGGTCAACGAGATCGCGCTCGCGCTCCTGCTCGGACTCTTCGGCTGGAAGATCGCCGGCCTCTATCTCGGGCTCGGGCTTACGGTCGCCATCGTCTCAGGCTGGGTAATCGGCCGGCTGCACATGGAGGCGCATCTCGAGGACTGGGTCCGGAACATGCCGCGCCTGAAAGTCGCAGTCGGCGCCGACGCGATGACGCTGGCCGAGCGCGTACAGGCTGGGTTTGCATCGGTACGCGAAATCGTCGGCAGGGTCTGGCCGTACGTCGTCGCGGGCATTGCCATTGGCGCTGCGATCCATGGCTATGTGCCCGAGGACTTCATGGCCGGCCTGATGGGCAAGGATGTCTGGTGGTCGGTGCCGGTCGCCGTGCTGATCGGCGTACCGATGTACTCGAACGCCGCGGGGATCATTCCCATCGTTGAGGCGTTGCTGGCCAAGGGCGCCGCGCTCGGCACCGTGCTGGCGTTCATGATGAGCGTCGTCGCGCTGTCGCTGCCCGAGATGGTCATCCTGCGCAAGGTGCTCAAGATGCGGCTCATCGCCACGTTCGCCGCTGTCGTTGCAAGCGGGATCCTGCTGGTGGGCTACGTGTTCAACGCCGTTTTGTAGGTCAACGGGACGACATCATGAAATCGATCAAGGTACTGGGAACCGGATGCGCGAACTGCCGCGTGACGACGCAGCGTGTGGAGCAGGTGGCGAAGGATCTGGGCGTCGCGATCACTCTGGAAAAGGTCGAAGCGATCCAGGACATCATGAGCTACCGAATTTTGGCCACGCCCGGCGTCGTCGTCGACGGCAAGGTCGTGCACTCGGGGGGCGTGCCGACCCGCGAGAAGATCGCCGGCTGGTTCACTTCGAACGCGGAACCCGCAGCGGCCGCCTCGCCGGTTGCGTCTGGCTGCGAGTGCGGCGCCCGCGGATGACGTGCGGATCCGCCTCCTGCCCGATGCGGGTGTCACGACCATTCACTCGTGGAGGCCAGGTGCGGATCACGACCGCTCTCTCGGTAGCGATGACCATGGCGTGGGCCAGCGCCCTTGCGTCTTCCGCTATCGCGCAGGAGCACCAGCATTCGATGACCGGAACCGCTGGCGCGCAATCCGATTCCCGGCAGTTGGTCCAATTTCCCGAGCCGATGCGCCTGCACACGATCACCAGCATGCGCGACCATCTCTTGGCGCTGCAGGAAATTGACGTTGCCCTTTCCCAGAACGAATTCGACAAGGCCGCGACCATCGCTGAGCAGCGCCTGGGCATGAGTTCGTTGGAGCTTCACGGTGCTGCGCATATCGCGCCATTCATGCCGCAGACGATGCAGGACATCGGGACGCAGATGCACCGGGCGGCCAGTCGTTTCGCGCTCGAAGCGCAGACCGCGAGCGTGAGCAATGACGTTCGGCCGGCCCTGGCGGCACTCGGTACGGTCATGCAGCAATGCGTGGCCTGCCACGCCGCCTACCGACTACATTGATTAGCCGCTGAGAACTGCGTTGCCGGCGATCATCCCGTTGAACGTCTGCTTCCTGGCAATTTAGGCGGTGACGCCCACCGGCCGGTTCTGGCCGGTAGTGTGAGTTCGCGACGGCGCCCGTTAGCTGCCGTTCGCGTCAGAGGCTGATAACTCCAAAGGCGGCTATCGGCGACGTGGGGGAATCTCGGCTCGCGGCCAACTGCGGTCGTAGTGCATTGCGCTCAATAGCAGCCATTTTGCGCTGCCCGTCGAATAGCTGACGCATTGAACGAGTCGGTACCGCGGTCGCCGGGCCAGGGACGAGCAGCAGCGCGTATCGCCGCGTCCGTGCTCGCCTGCGTCCGGGGCAGCAGCGAGCGCTTCTTTCACGATCGCGACCGATCGCCATGGAATACAGCCGGCCGATGAGAGTGCTTCGGCCGGCTGTTTTAATAGCCCATCCGCGTCGACGTGTCGTCCTGGTCTTCCACGTCGAGCTTGGCTTCCGGAGGCAGCTTCTTGATGATCTCTTCGATCATGCGAATGTGCTCGGCCTCTTCTGCCCGCAACTCCTCAAATAGCGCCTTGACGTCCGGCTGCTTGACGTAGCGGAGGGCCAGGTCGTAAAACGCGAAGGCCTTCTTTTCGGAGGACAACGCCACCAGGTACGCATCGAGCGGGGACATATTCTGACGGGGTGCGCCGAAGTCTGGGGCTTCCACATCAAAGATGTCGTCGAACTTGACCTTCGGGCGTTCGTCGCCAAATAGCGCGAGCCGGCGCTCGGCGATCTGTTCACCGTGCTTATTCTCATTGACGGCCATCGATTGAAATACCGACGCGGCATCATCGTCATAACGGCTTCCGAGTTGTTCGACGAACTGCGTGTACCGCTTAGATGCTTCGACCTCAATCAAAGTCGCGAGATCGAGAGCGTCTACCAACGTGAGTGTGGAGTAATCAAGTCTTGTTGGCATAGAGCCCCCGGCTACCATAAAGCGGAAAACTGACTGCGAGCCAGTTCAACCTATGGGGAATTCAAACAACTGTCCCTGGCACGCAAAACAGTATCACCGCGCCAACCATCCGGTCAAAGCGGGGCTTGCCGCGCTGCCATCGCGGGATCACAAGCGGCTCGTGGGTAGCAATGAACGGCAGCTTCGGGGCGTTCTGAGACCGTCGACGAAGAGGCGGTTCGCGGCCAAATCCAGCCCCTCGTTGGCGGCGCTCATTTTCGAATATGGGCGTAGGATGGCTGGACTTCCTCCCGTTAGGAACATGATTGAGTGACGCAGGTTCCGAAGGCGTCATGCGAGGTGTCGTGATGAAGAGCCACCTATCGCAGGTCCTGCTCACGGTTGCCGCCGGCATTCTTATGCTGGCGCTCGATGCGTCGGCGCAAACGTCAACGAAAGTGTATCGGATCGGCGTGCTTGATATGCGGCCCCCCGACCTTCGCCAGCCGAACCAGATGGCTTTTTACGAGGAGCTGCGTGAGCGCGGCTACGTCGAGGGCCAGAACCTGGTCGTCGAGCGCCGCAACGCGGCCGGTAAGCCTGACCAGTTGCCGGCGGTCGCTAGGGAGCTGGTCGCGCTTCGACCTGATCTGATCGTCGCATCTGGGCCACAACCTAACCGGGCCGTCAAGGATGCTACGTCGACGATCCCGATCGTGATGGTTTTCGTTGCCGACCCGGTCCAAGCCGGGCTCGTCACAAGCCTCGCCCGGCCCGGTGGAAATCTGACCGGCGTGACCACCGTCGTTCCGGGCGGCATTATGGCGAAGACTCTGGATCTGTTGCATCAGATCGTGCCGAAGGCGACTCGCATCGGGATGCTGGTCAATCCGACCAACGCAATGCATCGAATCCTTGTCCCCCAGGAGGTTCCGGCTGCGGCGCGGCGACTCGGCGTCCAGATAATTACCGTCGAGGCGAGCACGTCAGACGAGATCGAGCCTGCGATCAACGCTGCGGTCCGCGAAGGAGCTGAGGCTCTGTTCATCCATGGTGACGGGGTGTTCAACAACCCGCCAGAGAGACTTCCGCAGCTCGTGGCGCGCACCGGCCTCCCTGCGATCTATTATTTGCGAACGCAAGTGGAGGCCGGTGGGCTAATGTCGTACGGACCGGACTTCGTGGCGTTGTCGCGTCGCGCCGCCAGCTACGTTGATCACATCCTCAAAGGTTCGAAGCCCGGCGACTTGGCAATCGAGCAGCCGACGAAAATCGATGTGGTCATCAACCTTAAGACAGCGAAGGCGCTTGGCCTGACGATTCCACAATTGCTACAAGTGCAGGCTGAGTTAATAGAGTGATGGCTCCTTGCGCGATCGCAGGGTTCGCGCTGCCGGTCGTCGTCGCCGTTTGACCTGATTCGTCGAACGAGGGTCGATGGCGCTGCCCGTCACATTGCGTGCGTCCCGGAATACGGATGCCGATTTCTTCTACGACGTCATAGAGCAAACCATGCGCGTCCATGTCATTGCTGCAGGGGGAGCTTGGGATGAAAAGCGTAGGCGTCGAGAAACAGCCGAAGACAGCGTTAACCCCAGCGCAAGCGTCATCGTAGTTGGCGCGGTAGACGCGGGAATTCTGATTGTCGAGAGATTGCCCCATGAGATTCGCCTCCAAGAGCTGTGCTTATTTCCAAGCTATCAAGGCCGCGGCATTGGTTGCTCCCTCGTATCTGCAATTCAAAAGGAAGCCGCGGCGCGCTGTGTACCATTGCGTCTACACGTGTTGAAGATCAATCCCGCGAAGCGTTTCTATGAGCGACTAGGCTTTGGCGTCGAGGAAGAGACCGAGTATTTCTTCCATATGCTGTATGCAACCTGACCCGGCGTTCAACACGAGCGTCCCCTGGGCAGCGCTTTGCGTGGATCGACGGGCAGCCAGTTGATTCGTCGTCGAGCGTCCGCTTCCGGTGTTGCCTAATGTCGGCAGAGGGTGTGCGCCGTGATAAGGCGGCGCTTTCCAGTGGGTGAGAATCCCACCCGGCGATTGCTCCCGCCGGAAGTAATCGGAGAAGTCATGGAGGTAACGAAGTGGCTGAAGCCTTCGATGCAACGGGTCACGAAAGGTGACTTAACGAGTGTGCAGGCCGTAACGCGAGTGAACGCCGAGCAAGATTCTATGGTTCATGTCAAGCCGTTCGTGAGCCGTTGCGGGTCGAACGTGGTCTTGTGGGTGTAGATCGACCAGGCGGTACGCGCGATGCGCCGTGCGAGGACGACCAAAGCTGCTGTGGTGGAGAGCCCTCGTGCTCGATAGTGCTGGTAGATGGGCTTACAGGTCTTGGTTTTTGCTGCCGCCATGGCGGCGAGGTAAAGCAGCCGGCGCAGTTCGCTCGGTCCGCGCTTGGACAGGCGGCGCCGGCCGTGATGGTGTCCGGACTCATCGGGGCGCGGATCGAGGCCGGTGAAGGCCACAAAGGCGTCGGCATTGCGGAATGGAACTCTCTCGAGCGTGTTGAGCATACTGCTGCCAACGACGGCGCCCACCCCGTCAATCTTGCGCAAGCGAGCGTAGTCCTGCTTGCGCTCGGTACTCGCCTCGATGAGCGTCTTGATCCTCACGTCGAGGCCTGCAAGGAGCTTATCCAATCGTTCCCTCAGCGCCTTGATCTCGGCAGCAAATCCCTTCACGTCCTTAAACGACTGAGTGAGCGTGGCCCGGATGCGGCTCACCTTGGCGCGCCTTTTGAGTAGTCGGTCGATCTGGCGCTGCTCGGCAGTGGGCGGGATCCATGGGTGGAGCTTCTCGTGCTCGTGGGCGATCATGCGGGCGATGAGCTCGGCGTCTACGCGATCGGTCTTGCCGCGAAGCCCCATCGCCTTGGCATAGTGGCGGGTGTCCTTGGGATTGAGCACGTAGACCACGAAGCCGCGCTGGTGCGCGAGCTCGGCGAGCAGCTCGTGATAGATCCCGGTCGATTCCATGCCGATGCGGCTGCCCGCGGGCAGGTCCTTGAGGAAGGCGAGCAGCGCAGCGCGCTGGTTGTGGATCTTGCGCGTGGCGAAACTTGCTTCGGCAGACGCCATCGCCACGTCGTCTTTACCGACATCGGCACCGATATTGAATGCTGTGGATGGGGTTTGCATCGTGTCTCTCCGGTGATTACGATTCGGTTGCTGGGGTGGAACACCCAACCGGCGTGAGCTTGTGGTCAAATCGGCGGTCGCATGCCGCTAGATTCTTCATCGACGCTGGGTGGTGTGGGTGGGGGAGTTCTTACTCAGTCTGTCCCTCTGCGGAGGGCAGATGCCTCAAAAGGCCCCTCCACCCCGGCCTCTTCACTGTTGCAGAAGGCAGCCGAAAACACCATCGGTCGCACAACAACCGCGACCACCGAAGAAAGCATACAAGCCTCGAAAAGGACGATGCGCAGGCCGACCCGATCACCCTTTCGGGGAAGGCTGATACGACTGGACGGGATGAGCGATGCAATACCGCCAGTCGCTGCGCCGGGGTAGTGGCGACAGCATGCACACAAGGAAAGCGCGCGCAACACGGGAAGCCCCAAGGCGTGGTCAGGGATGATCAACCGGACGCCGGTGACGGACAGGCCGGGCGCCCCGGGGTGACGGAGAGGTTCGCAGTACCGCTGAAGCCGGGTAACGCCGGTGGAGGGAAGGGGCCTTAGTTCAGGACGAACGCAACAAGTAGCGAGGGACTCGGAGATTGGGCAACCTAGCAACTCCGAAGAGTGTTCAGAAGCTGCAGACGAGCGTTGCACGCGAAAGCGAAGGCAGAGCTGGGCTATCGTTTCTACGCCCTGTACGACAAGATCAGCCGCGACGATATTCTGGCGCATGCCTATGCGCAGTGCCGCTCGAACAAGGGCGCACCGGGTGTAGACGGTCAGGAGTTTGCGGATGTCGAGGCGTACGGGGTGGGACGGTGGCTCGGGGAACTGGCGCTTGCGCTCAGGGAGGAGACCTACCGACCGGACCCCATCAGAAGAGTGTTTATCCCGAAGGCCAATGGCAAGCTTCGACCGCTGGGCATCTCGACCCTGCGCGATCGGGTGTGCATGAGTGCAGCATTGCTCGTGCTCGAACCGATCTTCGAAGCCGATCTTCCATCGGAGCAGTACGCCTACCGTCCGGGCCGCAATGCCCAACAGGCGGTGGTTGAGGTGGAAGAGACGCTGTTCCGAGGCCACCCGGAAGTCGTTGACGCCGACCTCGCCGATTACTTTGGCAGCATTCCCCACGCCGAACTGATGCGTTCGCTCGCGCGACGCATCGTCGATCGGCGCGTGCTGCATCTGATCAAGATGTGGTTGGAGTGCCCCGTCGAAGAAACCGACGATCGAGGCCGGAAGACGCGCACGACCGAGGCCAAGGACAGCGGGCGCGGCATCCCGCAGGGTTCACCCATTTCACCGTTGTTGGCGAATCTGTATATGCGCCGCTTCGTGCTGGGATGGAAGAAGCTCGGGCTGGACAAGCGCCTTGGCAGTCGCATCGTGACCTATGCTGACGATCTGGTGATCCTGTGCAGGAAAGGCAAGGCCGAGGAGGCATTGCTACGAATGCGCGAGCTCATGGGCAAGCTGAAGCTGACGGTCAACGAGGAGAAGACAAGAATCTGCACGGTACCGGGAGGCGAGTTCGACTTCTTGGGGTACACGTTTGGGCGGATGTATTCGGCGAGGACCGGCCAAGCCCGTTTGGGCTACCGGCCATCGAAGAAAAGCATCAAGCGCGTGATCGAAACGGTTCATGCGCTGACCGCCGAAGCGACGGTATGGCAAGAGTCCACGGTGTTGGTGGGCAAGTTGAATCGCACGCTACGCGGCTGGGCGAACTACTTTCAAGTAGGTACCGTCAACAAAGCGTATCGGGCGCTCGACAGCTACACGACGACGCGGCTGAGCCGGTGGTTGCGCAACAAGCACAAGGTCAGACGCCGCGGGTACGGGCCTTATCCTCCCTCGTACCTCTACGAGACCATGGGTCTCGTGCGTCTCTCGCGCTTGGGGCACGACGTGTCGTGGGTGAAGGCGTGAAGTCTTGTCCGAGAGCCGGATGCGGGAAATCTGCATGTCCGGTTCGATGAGCGGGGTGTGGAAACGGAGCTCTGGTTCGGCTATTGAGGCACCGCCAGACGAAAGGGGCGGACCACGGCTAGGCCCAACCTATCGCCACCGCGTCACATCCCGACTCTACCGTCTTCTGCCGAATGAAGGCGACGGCCATTCGGCGGGACCCGGCCAACTCCGGCCATACGGCGAAGTCGCTGATAGGAGTCAGTCGATGGCGCAATCGACCGAATATAGATACTCCGTCCCGCTTTCCGTGATACTGGTCACGGCTGGCAGGTAGCTGCCAGTGAAGGCGGGACATGCGCCCGCGGACTACGAATAAGTCGACCCAATCGTTCGACGTTTACGGCTTTAGCTTCGAGTCCGCGGGTGCGCCTGCGTTCGTCAACGAATACTCAGGGTTCGCCGTCGCACCGGCTCACTATATTGCCTTCGTAGAACGCAAGCTCGCATGTGCCTGGTCGCCAATCTATCACTGCAGGAGGTGCCGCGTGAAGCCTCTATCCGATCGTCCTTTCACCGCCCATATCGGCATCGATTGGGCGGACGCAAAGCACGATGTTTGCCTCCAGGCCGCAGACAGTAAGCAGCGTGAGTTCGACCGCATTGCCCATCAGGTGGGCAGCATTGATCAATGGGCGAAGTCGTTGCATCAACGCTTCGGTGGTCCCATTGCCGTGGCGCTGGAATTGGCCAAGGGACCGCTCGTCTATGCGCTGCAGAAGTATGACTTCTTCGTGCTCTTCCCGATCAATCCTGCGACCCTGGCCAGGTACCGCGAAGCGTTCAAGCCCAGTGGCGCTAAGGACGATCCTACCGATGCCGAACTGGCGCTCGATCTGCTGCTCCGCCACCCAGAGCGATTCACCCCGCTCAAGCCGCAAAGCGTGGCGATGCGCACGCTGCTCAGCCTGACCGAGCAGCGACGCGAGCTGGTCGATGACAAGACCCGGGTTACCAACCGCTTGGGCAATGCCCTCAAGCAATACTATCCGCAAGCGCTAGACTGGTTCGAGCAGCGCGATACGATCCTGTTCTGCGACTTCCTGACTCGCTGGCCAACCCTCGCTCAGGTCAAGCGCGCCCGCAAAACCAGCTTGACGGCATTCTTCTACGCCCACAACGGGCGGCGGCCTAAGGTCATCGACGCCCGCCTTGACTCGATCCGGACGGCCAGGCCGCTTACGGATGACCCAGGGGTGATAGCGCCGTATCGGTTGCAGGTGTTGGTGCTGGTCGAGCAACTGCGCGTCACCCTCCACGCCATCGATCGCTTTGACCGACAGATCGCCGCCGTGGCCGCCACCCTTCCGGACTACACCCTATTCAGCCCGTTACCGGGCGCCGGTCCCCACCTGGCGCCACGTCTGCTCGCCGCCTTTGGCGAACAACGCGAGCGTTTCATGAGCGCCGATGAACTCCAGAAGTATTCCGGCATTGCACCTGTCACCGAACGCAGCGGCAAGAAGCACTGGGTGCACTGGCGATGGCAGTGCCCGAAATTTGTCCGACAGACCTTTGTGGAATGGGCGGGCCAGACGATCAACAAGTCCTTCTGGGCCGGCGTCTACTATCGGCAGCAACGCGACAAGGGCAGTTCCCATCAAGCGGCGGTACGCGCGCTGGCCTTCAAATGGATCCGCATTCTCTACCGCTGCTGGCAAGCCCGCACACCCTACGACGAATCAACCTATCTCAACGCGTTGCGGCAGCGCGGCTCCCCCTTGCTCAAACCGCTTCATCCAACCGCGCAAAACGCTTGACGGACTACCTCAGGGCGTGAAGCCGCCGTTCATAACGCATCGCACAATACGGTTAGTGGGCCGCGCTCCACCCGGTCGTGTCGGGGCGCGAACTCCGCTGGCGGCTAGTTCCAGCCGTTCGAGCGTACCCAGTCGAGGATCACCGAGCCCTCGGCGGGCGGGGCAATCACGAAGCCTTGGGCCTGGTCGCAGCCCATGTGCGTGATCATAGCGAGCGAATCGGCCGCCTCCACGCCCTCGGCAACCACCTTGAGACCGAGGTCGTGCGCGAGGTGAATGATTGAGCGCACGAGGGAGCTGTCGCGCTCGCTGGTCGGCATCTGCGAAATGAATGAGCGGTCAATCTTCAGGCTAGCAAGCGGCAGATGTCTGAGGGACGAGAGCGCTGAGAACCCGCTGCCGAAGTCGTCCATCGAGAAGCAGATGCCAAAGCTGTTCAGGTCGACAATTGTCTCGATGGCGCGCGCGGGGTCGGTGAGCATCGCGCTCTCGGTTATCTCCAACTGCACGTTCCCGCCGGGCACGCCGTGGGCCTGCAGGATGCGTCGAACGTCGGTGGCGATGCTCTTGTCCATCAGCACACGCGCGGAAAGGTTGATCGAAACGGTCGTGCAAAAGCCGGCGTTGCGCCACGCTGCCCACTGCTGCGCCGATTCGTTCACCACGTACAGCGTGAGATCGCGTATCTGATCGCCCATCTCGGCAATTGGAATGAACTCATCGGGACGGATCATTCCGTATTCCGGATGCTGCCACCGGGCGAGCGCTTCGACGCCGTCAACACGCCGCTCGTGCAAGCTGACGATGGGTTGATAGTGCACCCTGATCTGGCCGAGGCGGATCGCTTCGCCGAGCGCCGTCGCTAACGTCAGCCGACGCGGCGAATAGTGGTCGAGCGCCGGTGAATAGATTTGAGCGTGCAGTCCCTTGCGCTTTGCCTCGTACATCGCAACGTCCGCGCACCGAAGCAGTGTCGAGGCGTCATTGCCATGCACCGGAAAGATACCTGCGCCGATCGACGCGTCGATGCCGAGATGCAGCGTCCCGACCAGGAATGGCTCGCGCAGCGCTGCGACGAGCTCGGCGGCCGTCGCGTGGATCGCGTCTTCGTCCCCCGCCCGTCGGATGATCACGGCGAACTCGTCACCACCCAGTCGCGCGATCTCCCCGAGGCTCGTATCGAGCAGCGGCTTCAGGCGCGGCCCGATCAGCTTGAGCAGCTGGTCGCCGGCGTGATGCCCAAGGCCGTCGTTGATCTCCTTGAAGTGGTCGAGGTCCATCATCAGCAGTGCGAGCCGCTCGCCGTTGGCCTCCGACTCGGCGATGCGCGCGCTGAGCTGCTCGGCGAGCCACACTCGGTTCGGCAGGCCGGTGAGCGGGTCGTGTCGCGCCTGATACTCGAGCTTGGCGAGTGCCCCCTTGCGCCCAGTGATGTCGCGCCATGTGGACCAGAGCCCGGTGACGGCGCCGTTCTTGATGATGCCAACATTCGAACCGAGCACCCACCGCAACCGGCCGTCGGCCGTCGTAATCTGGAACTCTTGCTCGCTCAGGCAGTAGTTTGCCCGCACCCATTCGACTGCGATGCGGCGCGCGACACCTTCGGGGAGCAGCTCCGCAATCGCCCGACCGCGCAACCAATCCGTGGAGCCCACGCCCAGCATTCGCGCGAGCGCCTGATTGCACTCAACGATGACGGCGCGCGCCGTCACCTCGTCCGCCTGCTGCTCGAGCGGTAGATCCGTTTGCACTGGCGGATCGAACTCGGCCCCCAGGACCGCCTCGGTGGAGATCGAAACGTAGGTGCGATACCGCTCCTCGCTGTGCGCCACCGCCGCGGTGAGGCGCTGGCGACGATCGTCGGTAAGCGCGCTGGTCACCATGTCTGCGATCGAGGCAGCGAAGCCCTTCTCATCGAGCACCCACTGGCGGATCGGTCCGACATGCTCGTGGCAGACGACACCGACAAGCTCGCCGGTGTCCATGCGCACCGTCGCCTCGAGCATCGACGTGATGCCAAGCGGCACGAGGTAGCCCTCGGTCAGCTCGCGGGTACGCGGATCATTCTGCGCGTCGGAGGCATCCAGAGCGCGATTCTGCTCGAGCGCGCGGATGTAGGCGGGGAACTTGCTGGCGTCGAGATCCGCGCCGGCCATCTGACGGCCAAGGCTTCGCCGGAACAAGCTCCTGCAAACGAGTTTCGAACGGTCTTCTGTGAACAACCAGACGCTGGTGCGCTCTACGTCGAGGGTGGTGCCGGCCACCTGCGTGATGCGCGCCAGCCTGTCATCAAGGGACACCTTGTCGGCGGGCTCGTTGGAGACCAGCGCAAGCAGCGCGCCCTGTTGTTGGCGCATCCGCCTTTCGGTGACGACCGTGGCCGGAATCTCCTGCATCGTGCCGACGATGCGGACCGCCATGCCCGACGAATCGCGCATCACGCGCCCTTTCGCCACGAAATACCGGACGCCCCCGTGAACGTCGAATACGCGGAACTCCGCATCGCACTCAGCGCCACGGTCAATCGCACCGGCTAGCGCAAGCTCGAAGCGCGGCCGGTCGAGCGGGTTGAGCCGCGCGAGAAATGTGGACTTGGTGCCGTCGAACCCGCCGGACGGGTAACCGAGGAGCGTCTTGAGGTAAGGCGACAGCTGCATGCGGTCGTTGCCGATCGGCCACTCCCACAGGCCAACGCCGCCGGCAAGCAAAGCGGTCTGCACGAAGGCTTCCGGCACCCCGCCAAGCAACTCCGGCGTAAAACTGGCGTCCGTGCCTTCCTTAGTCATGACAATGTCCCGCCCAGCGGGATGTAGCAACGCGATGGTGTCGGAGTCGGCAGCTGCCAACAGCGGCTGGCCCAGACTAGGCCGGTGGATTTTGATCTTCGGTATCGGCCCCATTTTGACACCATAGCGGAAGCCATATCACCGGCAAATATGCGCGAATGTGCATAATGAGAATCGTGCCTGCTTTGATCTGGGAACTGGAAGGCGAATCGATTGAAGCGACAGCTTCTTCGGAATACAACGTCGGCTTTCCGGAATGTTGACGGGCTGGAGTGGGTCGAAAGCAGCGCTAGTGCGGGCACCTGCCATTGGGGCAGTACGCAAATATCGGGCGCGGCGGCCGCAAGCAGTATCATTCCGATTCGTAGGTCCCCTTCATTCACCTCTGACGGAGGCTCCCCATGGCAGGGTATTTCGAACTCAAGCCCGCAGCAGGCGGCCAATTCATGTTCAACCTCAAGGCAGGAAACCACGAGGTCATTCTCACGAGCGAGCGCTATACCAGCAAGGCCGCCGCCGAGAACGGCATCGCATCGGTCAAGACCAACGCCCCTAACGACGACTATTTTCACCGCAAGACGGCCAAGGACGGCTCACCGTACTTCGTGCTGGTTGCCAGCAATGGTCAGACCATTGGCAAGAGCGAAATGTATTCGACTGCGTCGTCCCTGGAAAACGGCATCAAGTCGGTCAAGGAGAACGCTCCGACAGCTACAACCAAAGACTTGACGGCCTGAAGGTCCGAGGGCCCCCTCCGGGCTCACGATGCCGCAGTCGCAATTCGTTCGCGCAAGTGAGGTGATCGCGCGGGAACTGCGGGCGTCTGCTATCGAGAAATCGCACTGACCGGAACGGGTCGGACAGAGACCTTCGACGGTCAAGCCGCTCGCGTTCAGACTCGACAGTCGCTGACCGGCAGCTAGTTGAAAGAGTTTACGATGGACCCGCTCGCAGTGACCGGCGTCGAGCCCGGCGGCGATCCCTTCTTGTAGACGCGAACTTGATACGTATACGTGAGATTGTTCGTGTTCAGGTCGTCCATTGGAAAGAGGTTTGCCGAAGACGCCCGCCGGGGAAACTGCGCGGCCGAACCCGCAGCGTTGGCCCCCGTGATGACGACGCTGTCGGCACGAAACTCGTAGTCGGGGCTCTCGATAAGCGACCACGCAAGTGTGACGCCGGACAGCTTTTTCTGCATCCGGAATCCGCTGTCACTAAGTGTTACCACGGGCGTCCCGGCGGCGTTCGGCGCGACCCGTACGTAGGTCCAGCACCAAGATGAAAACGTGCAAGTATAACCGTTGTTCGCCGTTTGCGGTTGCTCAGCGCAAGCGCCCTGGGCGCCCCCGAACAAAGCCGCCGCCACGATCATTGCGAGTACAGTCTTGTTAGCCATTTGTCGATCTCCCTATCCACGAAACCATCACGAACGAAATCGAGCATGAAATCTGCAGCTGCGGCCCGCAGGCAGTCTTGATCTGGCTCAGGACGAGAATAGTTGATCTCTTCCTCGTGCTCCCTCCGGTTCAATGCATTTGCGGCATCACGACGTAGGAAAGGTACTGCTGCGTGCGGACCAGCACCGGTCCCGGAGACCACACCTTCGTTGCTGTCGTAGAACGAATTCGGGGGCCGTATATTGACGGCACTTGACGCGCCTAGAACCGTTGCCATCCACGACGCGATGTCCTTGTTGTATGCGAGCATCGTGACTGCGAGGTCCTCGTGCGAAAAAAACCCCCGAAGAGAACCGGGGGCCGAAGGTCATCACCATGAACACCCGCTACAAGAATTGGCCCCTCGAAGAGCCAGCGAACTTCCGCTCCTTACGACCCAGCAACGCGTTTGCGCTCATTTAACGCGACTACATTTCTCAGATTCTCGCTCTCAACTTGCGCCGGCGCTTGTTGGCGCTGCTCACGTCGAATTCGCGCGAAGGTCTTGCGAAGGTCCGTATCAATGCTTTTCGTGTAACGAAAGGAATGGTCGAGGATCGACTTCATCGTTTGTCCCTTCATCCGTGTCTGTGTCATACGAACATTTCTTAGTCTGGTAACAGCAAGATGCGTTCCGGGAAGGAGGAAGTCCCGCTGGTTCAGCGACTTGGGCAAACAGTTGTTCTTTGAAGGTGGATGATCGTAAAGTCGCTCGACGTACGCGACGTGAGTATTCCCCACAGCTTGTAATGAACCCTTGGAAACGACTGCTGTGGCACGCGCTGTTGGCGTTCTCGGCCTGAGCCATCGGTCGAAACTTCGGCCCCCAATCTTCCATTAAGCGGACGCGCTACCGCGACCTACTGCGCGCTACTGAGACCGTCCGTGCAGCTATTCTCGCTGCCGAGGCGAATTGCTCCGGCGTAGCCCGCCGCTCGGCCCTGTCGAGCTCGTTGAGTATGGCAATGCTCTGAAAATGTAGCCGCGCTTTACTCGTCATCACCGTAGCGCAGACTCGTCGGGTTGGAGCGCGTTCGTTCATAACCGTTAGTCCCTGCCGATAACAGTTGCCGGGGACAGGCGCTTCCCTCAGCGGTCGTCGTTCCGAGGTGCCGGCGAAGGCGGAGGCGGTGCGGATGGCGCGAGCCAGCGTTCCTCGAGTTGATGTCGCAACTGTTCCGCGATCTCAATTTCGGCACGGGTAGCGAAGCAAGGCGCCGGATCCCCGTTGGTGCCATGATTGTCCAGTTCAATCTTGAGCATAGCGGGCTGCTTCCTTGGGAAAAAATGACCCCAAACACGCGTCGCCCGGCTATTTGCATGTCGCGTGCCAGCGATGGAATGTCCCGTCAAAACAAGCGGTACGCAGCGCGAACCGCTTGCCGTAAGGTATTCCGTGTAAACATTCGCGACACTTGACCGGGGGGCGCGCTCCGCTACCGTGCGCGGCAAAATGGGAGCATTGGAACGGCAATCGATCGTCTCAAGTCGACCTGCCTGCTCCCCCTCCGTGCGCTGGAGAAGCGTCGCGCTTGAATGTCCGGTTCTTGTAGCGCGCAACGGCTCGGAACAGGAGGTATGTCAGGTCTTCGCCGAACACGCCAAGGAAATGGTGTCCGAGATCACGCTGGCCGGAGGAGCGGCACTCGCGCAATACGGATTCAAGGAACTTATGCCCGCGCCACTTGGGCGCTCTCCCTCTTCGGCGTTCCTAAAGGCCGGGCGGCCCAGGAATGGGTATCGGGTAGTAATCGAGGACGCAACGCGTGTCGCGGTACTGTGAAAACGCGATGAAATTGCCGGTCGCGTCGCTGCGCCATCGCAAGGACGAGGGCGGCCCGAGATCGGAGACCTGCGGCGCGCCGTAGATACCGACCAAGAGGGAACGCACAGTCGGACAGTCTGCGGCGTACTGCGTACCAAGACTGACCCGGGCCAACTTCGGCTCGCCCACGGCGAACCAGAAGTGAACGACGAATAGAATGTTATTCGTCGCGTAGGGGGCAGTGAGCAATCCCCGCTCGCCGTTCCGTGCAACGGCGGGATTCTCCGCGCGCACGGCAACGCCCTTCGACGCCGCAATAACCTGTTCCGGGGACATGCCCCATGTCGCGTATTGCCAGCCCGCATGAGCGGATATTGGTACGATCACCATGCAAAGGCAAAAGCTCATGCGTGAGAGCATCGCGATCTCCAAGACGACGATCGTCGAGTTTCGACAAAATTGAATGCGTTAGATCAACGCTAGAGCGGCGTTCGCAACCGCGACGCGCGCGACCTCCGCAGCGAAGCCAAGGCGTACACGGCCGCATATGATAAGGGATGTGAACTCGCCTTGGAGGAAGCTCTCGCCGAAGCGCTCGTGTGGTTGGAGGAGACGCCGAATCTTAGGTCCCGTGCCCATTGAACGAAGCACGATTCGACTGGCGAGCTTCTGGACGGCAGCAGGCACCTCGTCGGCACGATCTGAACGGCTGCGCGCATGTGTTTCAATGACCGCTTTCGCTCAACCTGGCCGTCCGCCTTGGGTCGACTCCTGCCGACGGCGCTTCTTGTAAGCCGCCATTGCGGCGCACGCCCGCTTTCTGGACCAGTGGTAGAGTTTGCCGGCTCAAGAATTTGACAGGCATGCCAATATTGGCATACACTGGTAATTGATGAGGGTCGACGAAAAGCCACTGATCTGGCTCGGCAGCTCACGCAAGGATCTTCTCGCCATGCCGAGGCCAGTGCGGCGAGAGTTTGGGTTCGCACTGCACCTGGCGCAAATTGGCACCAAGCACCCTGGCGCAAAGGTGTTGCGCGGGTTTCGGTCGGCAGGCGTGCTGGAAGTCGTCGAGAACTTCGCGACGGATACTTACCGGGCCGTCTATACCGTACGCTTTTCGCGAGCCGTTTATGTCCTTCATTGCTTCAAGAAGAAATCAGCAAAAGGCATCGAAACTCCAAGGCCGGATGTGGAGTTGATCCACAAACGGCTTGACGATGCCAGACGTCTATCGGAAGGAGATTGAAAATGCCCCGAAAATCCACGAAGGTGGTGGAATACGAAGTCAGTTCCGGCAATGTCTATGCCGATCTCGGCTTTGCGGACTCGGCTGAAATGCTTGCCAAAGCACGGATCGTGGCGCAAATCGGCCGCATCATCCAGGCTCACAAGCTGACGCAGGCGGAGGCCGGCGAGTTGATGAACATTGATCAGCCGAAAGTCTCCGCGCTACTGCGCGGACATTTCCGAGGCTACTCTCAGGAACGGCTCATCGGTTTTCTGACCAGGCTTGGCATGGATGTCGAGATCGTCGTGCGACCCAAAGCCAAGAAACGGCAAGCCGTCGGCTCAGTGTCAGTCACATTCGCCTGAATGACCGCGTTGGCTGAGCCAACCGCTGCATAAGACTCGGCGCCTCGCGTTAACCTCCACGAGCGCCCGCGTAGCTATTTCGTAACTCGTTTTGACTTCGATCCGCTGTTGCTAGGCTGTGCACCGCTGCTCTCGGAACTTGGCGTGTATCGCAAGAGCTTGATTAGAAAATCTTCCTTAACTCAGCGACCGATTTGTAAACCGTTGGTCGTGGGTTCGATTCCTACTGCCGGCACCAGTGATTACAAGGGATTAGCGACCTCTGCCAATCCCTTTTCCTTCCCAACGCAGCCAGATCGTAACCGCCGAGCAGCCCGTTCGCTGGACAATTATATCTATATGGGTATAATACGCCATGACGAAGGAATCCCCTCCTGAGCCCAAGCCGCTGGTATGGCTTGCCAGCACAAAAGAAGGATTTGATGGCGTTGCCGGAGGAAGTGATCGATACGTTCGGTTATGCCCTGCACCTCGCTCAGACCGGCAGGAAGCACGAACAGGCCAAGCCACTCCACGGCTTTGCGTCCGCGGGCGTCCTGGAGATCGTCGAAGACTGGCGTGGAAACGCGTACCGCGCTGTCTATACCGTGCGCTTCGTTGCTGCGGTGTACGTGCTGCACGTGTTTCAGAAGAAGGCGAAGAGTGGAATCGCCACACCCAAACAGGATATGGAATTGATCAGAGAGCGACTGAAGACGGCCGAGCAGGTCGTGAAGGAGTTATCAAGATGAGCAAGCGTAAGGTGCAAGGTATTGACGTAGAGATTGGGACCGGCAACGTCTACGCCGATCTCGGTTACGCCGATGCCGACGAGATGCTGATCAAAGCCCAGCTCGTGGCCAAGATTGCGGAGATCATCAAACGGAAGGGCCTCACCCAGACCCAAGCCGCCGAATTGCTGGGGATGCCGCAGCCTAAGCTTTCCAACCTGCTGCGCGGCCGGTTCCGCGGTTTTTCCGAGCGCCGCTTGATGGACTGTCTCACGAAGCTCGGACGCGACGTACAGATCGTCGTGAAAGCGACACCCCGTTCCCGGAAGGACGGCCGCTTGTCGATCGTTTTCACCTGACCAGCTCGACAAGGACGCAGTCCCGGAAAGGACAGCATAGCCATTTCGTAACTTGCTTTGCCTGCGTACGGTTCGTTCTAGGCTGTGTACGGCTGCTCTTGATACTTGGCTGAACCGTTGGTCGCGAATTCGATTCCTATGCCAGCACCAACGATTCAACGGCTTATGGCACTTCAACTGCCATTTTTTTCGATCCTTTTTGCAGCTGCCGTTGCCAAGGCGGCAACCGATGCAGCAGAGCCTCGCCAGGTCGCGAAGGTCGCGCGGGCCGAAGTTCAAATCGCGCTTTGTGCACCGCCCGATCGGATCGTGAGGGCGCTTGATCTGCGGTCGAGTGGCGCTCCGCTGACGGTCTGGCAATTCGACGACTCCGCGCTCACCCTCTTTGCGCGCGGGCTGCGCCTTCGGCTTCGCGTGACGGAAGACGGTCGTTCCGAACTCACGCTGAAGGTGGCTGATCAAGACTGCTCACAGCTCGACCCGACGTCCGTGCCGCCCGGCGAGGGCAAGTGCGAATACGATGTATACGGCAAGAGTTCGGCGGCCGCCGTGTCGCTCACGCATCGCCTGAGCGCAAAGCGCACCAACGACCTGGTGTCCGGTCGCCTGGCGCTGGCGGAGGTGCTGAGTCCGGCGCAGTCAAGATACTTGCGCGAAGTCGTCAAGATCTGGCCATTGCCGCAGGCACTTCGCGGGCTCGGTCCGATGCAGGTCCAGACATACCGAACCAAGGAAAAGCTCTACGACATCGATATGTCGCAACTTCCGGATGGCGAAAAATATGCCGAGATCTCGCGCAAGGTGCCGCTTCCGCACGCAACTCGGACAATGGCAGTCATGGAAGCGGACCTCGCGCGAGCCGGCGTCGAAATGTGCGCTGATCAGTCGTCGCAAGCCGGCAACAAGCTGCGATCCCTGTTGCGCTAGCTGTCACCGAGCGGTCGTCCTCGCCCGTACGCGCCGGCACTCGACTTTCGTAATATCGAGTTGCGATGCGTACGTAACGCGGGCAAAGGTGCGTAATGGCGACGTCCGATCCAACTCTTCCATTGCAACGTTCGGGCGGCGCGCGCCGCGGCGCTCGTCATGACGCTGATGGCGATCGGCGAAGCGGTGGTCGGCGTGGCCATCGTCGCGCTGCCGCGGGAGGTGGCGCTCCTTCTCGTCGACGCAGTCCTCGATGCGCGCGGGCAAATCGTCGCGCGCATGCTGGGCGTGGCCGTCCTGGCGCTCGGCATCACGTGGTGGATGGCCCGCGGCAATGCGCATCGGTGGTCGCGGTATTCGGCGGGATTCATCGTCTACAACGTCGGCGTCGGCGCGCTCTTCGGCTGGGCCGCTCTCGGGGCGCGCCAGCCCGCGCTGCCCTTGATCGTGTGCGTCGTGCACCTGACGGCCGGGGTGGTCTTCGGGGGGCTCGTCCGGCGCGATCGGTCGTGATGGGAAACGATGCGATGACGGAAGCGATCCTGTGGGCGCCGGAGTCCCGCGCTCACGGGCTGCCTGACTATAGTTTTTCCCCGAATTATTATGCACCGACGTGTGCTCCTTGATGCCGGTCAACGGCGCACACGGCGACTCGATTGTCGTAGAATCGACCGCTGTGTCCGCAGCGCGCGGCGATTCCGAGGGAGATCGTGATGCAATCGAAGCGGGTGTGGTTCGTGACGTCGCCGGTGGGCGTCGCGGTCGCCGCAATGGCGACGGTGGCCGTGCTGGGTTACTTCGCAACTTCCGGCGCGCAGGACAAGCCCGCCAACAAGACGGTCGTGGCTCAGGCGCCCGCACCTGCTGCACAGGCGCCGGCGCCGAACCCCGAGCGCAACGCCTACTTCGGTGAGACGCACGTCCACACGAGCTGGTCGCTCGACGCATTCAGCCTCGGGAACGTCATGACGACGCCGGGCGACGCCTACAAATACTTCAAGGGCCAGCCGATCAAGCATCCGCTCGGCTATGACGTCAAGATCGACACGCCACTCGACTGGGCTGGCGTCACCGATCACTCGGAGTACGCGGGCGTCGTGCAACTCGCGAACGACCCGGCTTCTCCGGTGAGCAAGCTCCCCGCCGCCCAGCCGCTGATCCTGAAGGCGAGGACGAAGGAGGACATGGAGAAGCTTGCCCTGTACATCATCAACACGCTGGGCGGCGGCCCCCCCGTCAAGGCGCTGATGTCCCCCGAGATCACCGGCGGTGTCTGGAAGAAGGTCATCGAGATGGCAGACGGGGCCAACGAGCCCGGGAAGTTCACGGCGTTCTGCTCCTATGAGTGGACCTCGATGCCGAACAACATGAACCTCCACCGCAACATCTTTTTCAAGGAGTGCAGAAAGATGCCGCCACAGCCGTTCAGTGCGCTGGATTCGCCGCATCCGGTGGACCTCTGGAACTGGATGGATGGCCAGCGCAAGGCCGGCAACGAGCTCCTCGCCATCTCGCACAACGCCAACCTCTCCGACGGGCGCATGTATCCGATCGAGGTCGACACCAAGGGCCGGCCGATCGATGCCGCCTACGCCGCTTCGCGCGATCGCAACGAAAAGCTGATCGAGATCCACCAGCTCAAGGGAACCTCGGAAACGCATCCGTTGCTTTCGCCCAACGACGAGTTCGCGAGCTTCGAGCTGATGTCGGTGCTGCTGGGCAATCCGCCGGGACGCATTCCGCACATCGTCGGCAGCTATGCCCGCCAGGCGCTCAAGGACGGGCTCGCCATGCAGGGCGCGAAAGGCTTCAACCCGTACAAGTTCGGATTCGGGGCCGCGTCCGACTCGCACAACACCGCGGTACCGTACCGCCAGGACAACATGTTCGGCGGTCACTCGTTTCTGGACGGAACGCCCGAGGCGCGCATGTCCGGCAATCTGGTCGGCGGGATGTTCGACGCGCGCATCGAAAGCACTTCCGGGTTGACTGGCGTGTGGGCCGAGGAGAACACGCGCGCGTCGCTTTTCGAGGGCATACAGCGCAAGGAGACCTTTGGCGTCAGCGGTCCGCACATCAAGGTTCGCCTGTTCGGCGGCTGGGAATACACCGCCGACATGCTCGCCGCCGGCGACTGGGTCAAGACCGGCTACGCACGAGGCGTTCCGATGGGAGGCGATTTGCCCCCGGCCAAGGCGAAGGCGCCGACGTTCATCGTGTGGGCGGTGAAGGATCCGACCTCCGGCAATCTCGATCGCATCCAGATCGTCAAGGGCTGGGCAAAGAACGGACAGAGCTTCGAGAAGATCTTCGACGTCGTCTGGGCCGGCGAGCGCAAGCCCGACAAGCAGACCGGAGTCGTGCCGCCGATCGGGAGCACGGTCGACGTCGAGAACGCGACGTACACGAACACGATCGGCGCGACGGAGCTCAAGACGGTGTGGACCGATCCGGAATTCGATCCGGGCGTGCACGCGTTCTACTACGCGCGCGTGCTGGAGATCCCGACGCCGCGCTGGACGACGATCCAGGCGAAGCAGCTCAAGATCGCGCCGCCCGACATGGTTGCGGCCACGCTCCAGGAGCGCGCGTGGAGCTCGCCCATCTGGTACACGCCGGGCGCCGACGCGAGCAAGAGCGCGAAGCCGGGCGTCACCGTCGCGGATCTGAAGAAGCAGGGCGCCGTTGCGCTCAACGGGGCCCAGCTGAAGGCGCTGATCGTCGAGAAGTCGACCTGGCTGCAGAACGACGTCACCGGCGACAAGTACATGATCATCTATGGCGCCTTGGGCAAGGGGGCGGCCGCCAAGCCGCTCACGTCCGCGGAAAAGGAGTTCTTCACTCAGCGCTTCCCGGTCGACCAGGGTCAGCTCCAGCTGCGGTACGTGGGGAAGAAGATGGCGCTCCCCGGGCTGGCCGGCAATGCGAACGAGGCGAGCGAGCTCGGGCTCACCCGGGAATACTTCCTCAAGGACGGGAAGATCGTCACTGCGCTGGCCGGCACGCCGATCGAGATCACCGTATTCAAGGTCGGCGACAAGTACGTGGGTGCGCGCAGCAACGAATTCGGTTACGCCAACTACGAGATCATTCAGGCGCAGAGGGAAGTGAGCCCGCTGCGGTGAACCGTACATGATTCGGTGGCTGTTCGCGGCGCTGTCGCTCTGCACGAGCATCGGTGCCGCCGCCTGTCCGCTCTGCCTCGGCGCCTACCAAACGTCGCAGGCGGACCAGCTCGTCGCGCTTTCGCACGCCGTTCTGGCCGTGGCTGCCGAACGGCACTATCGCGTCGTCGAGGTGATCAAGGGCGGGCGCCCGGCGGGCGGCAGCATCGATGCCTCAGCCGTGCAGCTCAAGGTCGCACCCGTCGGGCGCGGCAAGCCACTATTGCTGGTGCGCGACGACACGTGGCCGATGTGGGTGAGCGCCGGATCGATCGGCGCTGAGCACGCGCGCTGGCTCCGCGTGATCGCCGCGGGGAAGCGCTCCTCGACGATGACCGCCGATGAATGGCGCGATCGCGTCGCGCTGATGGTCCCGTATCTGGAAAATCCGGAGCCGCTCGTCGCCGAGATCGCCTACGGCGAGCTCGCGGCCGCGCCGTATGCGGCGCTGCTCGCGTCCAGGTCGCGCATCGCCGCACCCGCGGTGCGACGGTGGCTCGACGACCCGGCGCTTGCCTCGCGGCAGTCGCTCTATCTGCTGCTCCTGGGAATCGCGGGCGATGCGAAGGATGCCGCAAGACTCGAGTCACGGCTCGATGCTGCGTGGCACGGCGGCGACACCGCCAATCTGGGCTCGTTGATCGCCGCTGACCTCCAGCTGCGGGGGCCGGCGCGGGTCGGGTGGGTCGACGAGCATTACCTCCGCGATCGCCAGCGCGCGACGCCGGAGATCGAGGCGGCGCTGCTTGCACTCAGCGTTCACGGCAATGCGGACGCGGTGGTCCCGCGCGAGAGGGTGATCCAGTCATACCGGCTGTTCATCAAGGAGCACAAGGAAATCGCGGGATTCGTCGCGCAGGACCTCGCGGCATGGACATACTGGGACGCGGTCCCGGAATATGTGGCGATCATGAAATCGGATCTTCGCCAGCAGTACCCTTCCCGGCTCGCCATCGTCGCGTACCTCCGGCAAAGCCCGGGCGCCAACACACTCGGGATCGCGTTGACGGAGTCCGCGACCGCGCCGCGCGCCGCGAGCGCGGTCCCGATGGCGCCGCAGTAACGTCGCGGATTCTCGGATTCCGCGCCGGCAACGCCGCGGATGCGCCAACACTTTCATGAAGAACCTGCTGCGCGAACCGCTCGTCCATTTCCTGCTGATCGGTGCCGTTTTATTCGCCGTCTATGCATACGTCGACCGCGGGCGGGGCGGCGTCGAATCGTCGAAGCAGATCCAGCTCTCGCTCGACGACCTCGCGCAGCTCGCCGTGGTGTTCCAGGCGCAATGGCGGCGCGACCCGACACCTGAGGAATTCAATCACCTGGTCGAGACCCGGGTACAGGAGGAGGTGCTCTATCGCGAGGGCCTCGCGATGGGCCTCGACAGGGACGACACGATCGTCAAGCGCCGCATGGCGCAGAAGATGCAATTCCTCGCGGAGGACGTCGCCGCGGCGCGCGAGCCCTCGACCGCCGAGCTTTCAAGCTGGTACGAAAGGAACCGCGACAAGTTCCAGCAGCCGCCTCGTGTGAGCTTCCGTCACCTTTACTTTTCTCCCGATCGGCGCGGGGCGCGCGCCCGCGAGGATGCCGAAAACGCGCTCGCGAAGCTCGCCGGGCAGCCCGAGGATACGAAGCTCGCAGCCGCGCTCGCCGATCCTTTCATGTTCCAGGAGTATTACCGCGAGCGCGCGCCGGAATTTCTCGGCAAGGAGTTCGGGCCGCGCTTCGCGCTTGCAGTCCCGAAGCTTCTGCCCCGATCGTGGCAGGGCCCCGTCGAATCCGGCTTCGGCTGGCATCTCGTGTTCGTCGACACGCTCGTCCCCGGTCGCGTACCGCCGTTCGAGGAGATCGAAAGCGACGTGAAGACCACGTGGCTCGCCGAGCAGAAGGCCACGGCCTGGGAGAAGGCGTACAAGGACATGCGCGCAAAGTACACAGTGCTCGTGCCCGCGCCGCCGGACGCGCAGACGGCCGCGCGCGTCGCCGCGACGCCCCGCAGGAAGGAAATCCCGACGTCGTCCGGCGAAAGCGTGCAATGACGAGACCGCTGCGCTGTCTCGTCGCCTTGATCATCGCCGCGCTCGCGCCGCTCGCTGCCTTCGCCCATGAAGCGCGTCCGGCGTACCTCGAGCTCAAGGAGACCGCGCCTTCGCAGTTCGACGTGCTGTGGCGCGTGCCCGTGCTTTCCGGCATGCGGCTTCCGCTCGTGCTGCAGATGCCGGAAGGCGTCAGGAACGTGAAGCCTCCCGTAGTCCAGGAGCTCGCCGATTCGCTGCTGGAGCGCAGGTGGGTCGACGCGGGTCCCGGCGGCCTTGCGGGCCAGCGCATCGAATTCCCGGGCCTGCAGGTCACGATCACCGACGTCCTCGTGCGTTTGCAGTATCTCGACGGGCGCACGTCGACGATGGTCGCGCGACCCTCGCAGCCGTTTGTCGAGATTGCCGAAGCGCGTGGCACAGCGGCGACGGCGCTGACGTTCCTGTCGCAGGGCGTCGAGCACATCCTGCTCGGCGTCGATCATCTGCTGTTCGTCTTCGGGCTGCTGCTGATCGTGCGCACGCCGTGGATGCTGGTGAAGACGATCACCGCGTTCACGCTCGCGCACAGCATCACGCTCGCGATCGCCACGCTCGGTTACGCGCATGTGCCTGCGCCACCGCTCAATGCGGCGATCGCGCTGTCGATCCTGTTCCTGGGCCCGGAGATCGTCCGGGTCTGGCGCGGGGAGACGAGCTTCACGATTCGCCACGTGTGGATCGTCGCGTTCGCCTTCGGATTGCTGCATGGGTTCGGCTTCGCGAGCGGCCTTGCGGCGATCGGATTGCCCGACGGCGACATCCCACTTGCGCTGCTCATGTTCAACGTCGGCGTCGAGCTCGGCCAGCTCGCCTTCGTCGCGCTGATCCTGCTCATGCGTCGTGCGTTCAAGGAGCTCGAGATACGATGGCCGCGGTGGGCCGAGCTGTTTCCCGCCTATGTCGTCGGCTCGCTCGGCGCCTTCTGGACGATCCAGCGTCTCGTGCTGATGGTGGAAGGCGCGTGATGCGTCGGGCTGCTGCGATAACGTTGCTGACGCTGGCATCTCCGGCGCTCGCGCACGTGCAGGCGGGCGAGGCGTCCGGATTTCTCACCGGATTCGCGCATCCCATTTCGGGTGTCGATCATGTGCTCGCCATGGTGGCCGTGGGCGTGTGGGGCGCGCAGCTCGGTGCCCCCGCGATCTGGCTTCTCCCCGTCACGTTTCCGCTCGTGATGGCGTTTGGCGGATTCCTCGGCCTCGTCGGCGTTCCGCTGCCGGGCGTCGAAATCGGCATCGCGGCGTCCGCTGCCCTGCTCGGCGCGGCCGTGATGACGGAGCGCCGGGTGCCGCTGTACGCGGCCGCGGCGCTCGTGGGATTGTTCGCAATCTTCCACGGTCACGCGCACGGCACCGAGTTGCCGCCTGGCCAAAGCGGACTGCTGTACAGCCTGGGATTCGTCATCGCGACGGGATGCCTGCACGCCATCGGCATCGCGATCGGCGCCATTCATCGCTGGCCCGCGGGCAAGATCGCACTGCGCGTTGCAGGCGGCGGCATCGGACTCGCCGGGCTTTTCTTCCTGTGGCGGGCGACGACATGAAGGCGCGGCGCATCGCAACGGCAGCGGCATTCGTGCTTTGGCCCGCGGTCGCGCACGCGCACCTCATCACGACCGGCCTCGGCCCCGTTTACGACGGCATCACCCATTTCGTGTTGACGCCGGAGGATCTGCTTCCCGCGATCGCACTGGCGGTCTTGGCGGGTCTCAAAGGCGCGGCGCATGCGCGACGCGCGATCTTCGTTCTTCCGATCGCGTGGCTGCTTGCAGGGATGGCCGGCATGTCGGTTCGCGTGGCCGTGCCCGATTCGCTCGCGTGGCTGCCATTGCTTGCGATGGGCGGCGTCGTCGCTGCCGATCCGCGTCTCTCGCCGCGTGCGACGACCGCGATCGCGGCCGTCCTCGGCGCAGTTCTGGGTTATGCGAACGGCTGCGCGATGGCGCAGGCCGGCGCGGGGATGCGCGGTATCGCCGGCATCGCCGCCGCGGTATTTGTTATCGCCACGCTTGCATCCGCCAGCGCCGCTGCGTGGCATGCGGGGTGGATGCGCATCGCCTGGCGGGTGGCCGGCAGCTGGATCGCCGCGGGTGGGTTGCTGCTGCTCGGGTGGTCGTTGCGCTAGCTGCGCTGCGGTCTGTCTTCCCCCTCAAAGTCTCGTCGACCGATAGCTGCGCGCGCCGCGCCAATAGTAGAGCAGCGCAAGGCCGCCGATCATGCCACCCAGATGGGCGAAGTGGGCGACGCCTTCCTGCGTACCGGTCACACCGAGATAGAGCTCCAGGGCCGCGTAGACGAGCACGAACACCCGCGCCGGCATGGGTATCGGCGGAAACAACAACATCACGCGGCTGTGCGGGAAGTACATCGCGTACGCCAGCAACAGGCCGAAGACGCCGCCCGAAGCGCCGATGGTCGGATAGAAGGCGCCCGTCAGGCCGGCGAAGACGAGCTGCGTGACGGCGGCGGAAACGACGCACACGAGGTAATACGTCAGGTAGCGCCGGGCGCCGAATACGCGTTCGATCGCACCGCCGAACATGTACAGCGCGAACATGTTGAATGCGAGGTGCAGCACGCTGCCATGGAGGAAGCCGTAGGTCACGAGCTGCCAGAGGCCGAAGCTCACATCGGTCCCGGCGGGGGCGCCGCCCAGCGGCCACAACGCGAGCCGATACAGCAGTCCGGGTGCGACGGACTGCAGGAAGAACATCGCCACGTTGGCGGCGATCAGGGCCGTGGTTACCGGAAGCATGTGCAGGAGATTGGGGCGTCTCCGGCGATACCCAAGGGGGTTCGTCCTGCCCGCTCAGCCCCCGGCATCGCCCGTGTCGGGCGTCGCTCCGTCGACCAGATCGCCGAGATAAGCCCGCAACGGATCGAGATGCCGCGCGTAATTGCGCCAGCGGCCCGAAGAGCGCTGATAGAGCGGCTCGCGCACCTGCCACACGCTCGCCGTCTTGACCGCGTTCGCCACACGTTGAAACGAAAGGCAGTCTTCCTCCCAGCCGAGCCCGCAAAAGGCTAGCAATCGCTCGACGGCGGGTCGTGGTTCGCGCACGAACGCGTCGTAGTCGAAGTCGAGGATGTCGTCGCCGTAGAGCGATTTCCAGTGCGCCATCAGGCGCCGGTACTGCCGGTAATAGTGGCCGATATCGAGGAGATCGAGCGCATAGCCCATACCGTGATCGAGATGGAGAAAATAGATCGACAGACAGTTGTCCAGCGCGTCGCGTCTCGTGTGGACGATCCGCGCGTTCGGAAACAGCGTCTTGATGAGGCCGATATAGAGGAAATTGTCCGGCCGCTTGTCGGTGACGTGGGGGACACCCGGGTACAGCTTCGACAGTAGCGCGAGATAGCGCGCGGCAATTTCGTCGCGCTGCTGCGAGGTAAGCTCCGCCACCCGTGCCGGAAACGGGGCCAGCTCGGCGCGAACCAGCGTCGGCACGAAATCGATTTCGCCTCCGGCGGCTACGGCCGAATGTCCGGCCAGCACCTGCTCCGTCAGCGTCGAGCCCGAGCGAAACATCCCGCAAATGAAAATCGGGCGTGCGGATGACGCGCTCGCCGCGAGCGGCGACTGGTCGGGCGTGAACGTCGCGATCAACTGATCGACAAAGAGCTCGTGCCGGCGGCGGTCGTAGAGCACGGCACCGGGTCCCGCACATTCGCGGCTGGCGCGGTTCGCCATCGCATAAGCCTCGAACGCCTCGTCGTAGGCGCGACACGCATCGAGCGTCTTGCCGAGCGCGAAGCCGAGGCTCGCCTTGTCCGCGGCCGTCGCACCGGGCTGCGCGAGCGCCTGCCGCAGCCTGGCGATCAGCGAATCGTCGGGTCCCGGGACGGGCTTGACCTCCACGTAGCGCGCGAGCGCTTCGTAGCAGTGGGGGTCGAGCGCGAGAATGCGCTCGTAGATCGCGAGCACGTCGTCCCGTTGGCCAAGATCGGACTTGAGGTTCGCGAGATTGAGCAGCGCGGGGACGTAATCCGGATTGAGCGCGAGCGCGGTATTGAGCTCCTTTTCCGCGGCATCGTCCTGACGCAGAAAGTCCGAAAAGATGACGCCGCGATTGAGATGAACTTCCTCGGGCCGGCGCACGCCGCGGTCGAGCGCCTGCTGGTACGAGGCGAGCGCCGCGTCGAAGCGTCCCGTCTTGCGCTGCAGAACGGCGAGGTTGTACCAGCTGTCCGGCAGATCCGGAAAGCGGGCGAGCAGCCGCTCGTACGCGCGTTCTGCCTCGGCGAAGCGGCCGGCGCGCTCGAGCAGCATCGCCTCGCGCATCATCGCGCGAGGCGCAGCGCCCGTCGTCACGGCAGGAATTCCCCCACGATCCGTTTCGCTCCTGACTCCCGTCGCTCGATCCGACGAGTTTTGTAGTCTACGCCTCGCGCGCGGGACGATAAGCGGCGATTCCAGTCGAGTTGCGCACGGTATCATTCGCAATTGTGCGGGGGAAGATGGTGCGCATGGGAGCGCGCTAGGCCGAGCGGTTTGGCGAAAGCGTGCAAAGCTTGCCACCACGCCAGATTTCGTTGCGTCGATGCCGCGCAAATGCGAGCGTGCGCAGCGGACCGTGGCTTGCGCCGATCGGCACGATCCCTTCCCTCGCTGGTTGCGCTGCACCGTTCTCTGGAGGCCGAAGGCGCATGCCGCTCGTCAGTTTCAAGCCGACCAAAGCGCGGCTCGTCATCGAGGAGGGCAAGGACAGCGTCCTCGTGATGAAGGTGGCCGTCGCGAAGGGCGAGACCGTCGAGCTGTCGACGGGCGGCAGGCTGGAAGTGCTGTCGGGCGTGCTGCGGATTCGCGAGCGCAAGGCGAATTCGATTCGGACCAACGGCAATGCCATCGGCTCGCTGATCTTCATCGACGAGTCGGGTTTCGGCCAGCAGTACGCGCCGGCGAAGTTCCAGATCAACCTAGGGATGGCGGCGGAAAAATTCGAGCCGTTGCTGCGCGTCGCGCTTTCGGGACGGTTGCCCAACAAGTTCTTCGTCGACGCCGGCGAGCGGGTGTCGGCGCGCGAGACGCGCGGGATGTCGTACGGGCTGCGGCGCCAAGTCAGGACCAAGATCTGGGACACGACGTCGTTTCGCACGCTTCCCGTCACCAATTTCGCGATGATCCTGCCGATCGACGTGCCCGAGGCGCGGGGCAACGGCGCGGACACCGCAGCGGCCGATCCGCACCCGATCGAATCGATGGCGACCAACGCGCAGGTGGCCGAGCTCGTCGACGACCTGCTCGTGTTCCAGAGCGAGACGCGCAACACGCTGTACGCGATCATCGCCGTCGTGTCCGTCGTGGTGGTGCTGGCGTTGGTGTTCGGGTTGGTGCTGCTTCTTCGCTAGCGATCGGATCGATCGCCAGCGCCATCGCAATGAACCAGCTCGATTTCGCCAAGCGCACGGCTGTCGTCACGGGCGGTGCGGCGGGGATCGGCCTCGCGGTCGCGCGGCGGCTCACCTCGAGCGGCGCGAGCGTTGCATTGTGGGATCGCGACGCGGCGGCACTCGCGCAGGCACAGGCGACGCTCGGTGGAGCGACGATCACCCACGCGCTCGACGTCGCCGATGCCGGGGCCGTCGAGCGTGCGGCTCTCGGCACGGCGCGCTCGCTCGGGAGGATCGACGTTCTCGTCTGTTCCGCAGGCATCACCGGACCCAATGCCACCACGTGGGAGTACCCGGTCGACGCATGGCGGCAGGTGATCGACGTCAACCTCAACGGCCTCTTCTACTGCAATCGCTCTATCGTGCCGTTCATGCTGAAGAACGACTACGGCCGCATCGTCAACATCGCGTCGGTGGCGGGCAAGGAAGGCAATCCGAATGCGCCGGCCTACAGCACGTCGAAGGCCGGCGTGATCGGACTCACCAAATCGCTCGGCAAGGAATTGGCGAAGACCGGCATCCGCGTCAATTGCGTGACACCGGCCGCGGTGCGCACCGCGATCTTCGACCAGATGACGCAGCAGCACATCGACTTCATGCTGTCGAAGATCCCGCTCGGTCGCTTCGGCGGCGTCGACGAGGTCGCAGCGTTGGTCTGCTGGCTCGCGAGCGAGGAGTGTTCGTTCTCGACCGGCGCGGTGTTCGACCTGTCCGGGGGGCGGGCGACCTACTGATCAGCTGTCAGCTATCAGCCGAGCCTGTGTAAAAACGCTGGGGTTGCCTAGACGAAGAAGTTTCCTACACTGAAGCAACGGGTTTCTTCGGGGCGGCGGCATGAAGCGATTCATCGAAGGCGAGGAGCGAACCCAGGTGAGCCTACTGCCCGCGTGTCTGGAGGACTATGTCGAGGGGGAGAATCCGGTTCGCGTAGTCGAGGTCTTCGTGGATGGGCTCGACCTGGGCGAGCTCGGCTTTGAAAGGGTTGACCCGGCGGCCACTGGGCGTCCGGCGTACCACCCGGCGGTGTTGCTCAAGCTCTACATCTACGGCTACCTGAACCGTATCCAGTCCAGCCGTCGGCTGGAGCGTGAGGCCCAGCGCAACGTCGAGCTGATGTGGCTGACCGGGCGCCTGATGCCGGACTTCAAGACCATCGCCAACTTCCGCAAGGACAATGGGCGGGCGATCCGCAAGGTATGCCGCCAGTTCATCGTACTGTGCCGCCAGCTCAATCTGTTCACTGCGGCGATCGTGGCCATCGATGGCAGCAAGTTCAAGGCGGTGAACAACCGCGATAAGAACTTCACCCCGGCCAAGATGCAGCGGCGGATGGCGCAAATCGAGGAGAGCATCGCACGCTACCTTACCGCCATGGACACGGCCGACCGCGCCGAACCGGAAGTGGCGGAGCTGAAGAAAGGCCGGCTGCAAGAGAAGATTGCGGCGCTGAAGGAGCGGATGCAGCAGCTCAAGGTACTCGAAGCGCGGATGCTCGCCAGCCCTGATCAACAGCTGTCGCTGACCGACCCTGATGCCCGTTCGATGAAGAGTCGCGATGGTGGCATCGTCGGCTACAACGTGCAGACGGCGGTGGACACCAAGAACCATCTGATCGTGGCGCACGAAGTCGTCACCGCGGGCATCGATCGCGAACAGCTGACCCCGATGGCCGAACAGGCGCGCGCGGCCACGGGGATCGACGATCTAACCGTGGTGGCCGACCGCGGCTACTTCAAGAGCGAGCAGATCCGGCAATGCGACGAGGCCGGGATCACACCGCTGGTGCCCAAGTCGATGACCTCCAACAGCAAGGCCGAGGGTCGCTTCGACAAGCAGGATTTCATCTACATCGCCGCCGACGATGAGTACCGGTGCCCCGCGGGGCAACGGGCCATCAAGCGCTTTACCACCATCGAGAATGGCCTGACCTTGCACAAGTACTGGTCCTCGGCTTGCCCCAGGTGTGCGCTCAAGGCGCAATGCACGACGGGCGACTATCGGCGCATTGCGCGTTGGGAACATGAAGCTGTTCTCGAGGCGATGCAGCTGCGGCTGGATCGGCAACCCGAGATGATGCGAGTACGACGACAAACGGTCGAGCATCCGTTCGGAACGATCAAGTCCTGGATGGGGTGGACCCACTTCCTGATGAAATCGCTGCCGCGCGTGCGCACCGAGATGAGTCTGCACGTCCTTGCCTACAACCTGAAGCGCGTGATGCGCATCCTGGGCATCGGCGCGATGGTGCGCGCGATGAGTGCTTGAGCCGCGCAGGCTCGTATTTCGCTCGAAAAACCGGCGCCCTCGGCCTCATACGCCACCAACACTGCATATCCGGCTCCTGCGAGTCACAGGACGGCGAAAAGCGCGCACGCGAACCTTCCAAGGTTCCGTGCACCTTCATCGCCCAAATAAGAATGTTTGCGACTGTTCTTACACGGCCTCAGCCGTCAGCTGACAGCAACTTCAAACCGAGTTCACGCGGGGCGATTTGGGTGGCACGAGGTGCTGGCTTTCGGGTCACCGAGGCTTTACCTCGAGCATGATCTTCCCGATGTGCTGCGAGGTCTCCATCAGCGCGTGCGCCGCGGCTGCTTCCGCGAGCGGGAACACGCGATGGATGACGGGCTTGACCTCGCGGCTCTCGAGGAGCGGCCAGACGTTGCTCCGGAGCGATTGCGCGAGCTCGACCTTGCGCTCGAGCGGGCTCGCCCGAAGCGTCGACCCGGTGACTGTCAACCGCTTCATCATGATGTGCCGCCAGTCGATCTCGACGCGGCTGCCATGCAGGAAGGCGATGATGACGAGGCGACCCTCGAGCGCCAGGCACTTGAGGTTCTTCTCGATGTAATCGCCGCCGACCATGTCGAGGATCACGTCGGCGCCGCGCTTGCCGGTGATGCGCGCGACCTCGGCGACGAAGTCCTGCGTCCGGTAGTTGATCGCGTGATCCGCGCCCATCGCGCGGCAGAACTCGGCCTTTTCGTCGCTGCCGACCGTCGTGATCACCGTCGTGTCGATCTGCTTTGCAAGCTGGATCGCCGTGAGGCCGATGCCACTCGTTCCGCCGTGGATCAGCACGCTATCCCCGCAGCGCAGGCGGCCGCGATCGAACAGGTTGTTCCAGACGGTGAAGAAATTCTCGGGCAGGCTTGCCGCCTCGAGCTCCGTGAGCCCGGAGGGTACTGGCAGGCAGCAGCCGGCGGGTGTCGTGCAGTATTCGGCGTAGCCGCCGCCGGGCGTCAGCGCGCAGACGTGATCGCCGACGCGCCAGCCGTGCACGCCATCGCTGCGCGCGACGATCTTTCCGGCGACCTCGAGGCCGATGATCGGCGACGCGTCGGGGGGTGGCGGGTAGGCGCCGGCGCGCTGCAGGCAGTCGGGCCGGTTGACGCCGGCGTAACTCACTTCGATCAGCACTTCGCCGGCCTTCACTTCCGGCACCGGACCCGAGGCGAGCGCCAATACGTCGGGCGGCCCGGGCTCGCGGGCGGCGACGTAGCGCATCGTGGTGGGCAGTGATTTCCTGGCGGCCATGGCGGCTCCGGCGGCGAATCGAACGGCGAATCGAACGGCGAATCGAACGGCGATTCTAGCCGAAGCCGCCTCGCGGGCCGTTGGGCTACACTTTTGGGCAGCGCACGCGTTTTCTCGTACACCTCTCACCGCGATGCACGAGCCGCCATCCTCGCACCACAACGTCGCCTCGCTGCTCTTGCGCTCGGCACGTTGCTGGCCGCGCCTTCCGGCAGTGGCGCGCGGCCTTGCGACTCTCCACGATTATGCGGAACTGGCGAACCGCGCGGCGCGACTTGCCGGTGCGTTCATGGCCGCGGGATCGTCCAGGGGCGAGCGTGTTGCGATCGTTTCGCGCAACGTCCCCGAATACGTGGAAGCGCTGCTCGGATGCTGGTGGGCCGGTCTCACCGCGGTGCCGGTCAACGCGAAGCTTCATCCCCGCGAGCTCGCGTACGTCCTCGCGAACAGCGGCGCGCGCTGGGCTTTCGTCGATACCGCGTGGCAGGGGGCGATCGGCGCGTTGCGTGAGCCAGGGATCGTGCTCGAACGATGCGTCGAATTCGGCGGGACCGAATATGCGGCGCTGTTCGGCGCGGAACCGCGCGCAGAACCCGCACCGTGCACCGCCGACGATCCGGCCTGGCTCTTCTATACGAGCGGCACGACCGGGCGCCCGAAAGGCGTGGTGATCACGCACGGCAACCTGCTCGCGATGAGCCGGTGCTTCCTGTCCGACGTCGAGACGATCGCCCCGGGCGACGCGCTCCTGCATCCCGCGCCGCTGTCGCATGGCTCGGGTCTGTACGTCTTGCCGCACGTGCTGGCCGGCGCGGTCCAGGTGGTGCCGGAGTCAGGCGGCTTCGAGGCCGACGAGATCTTCGCGCTGCTCGACGCGTGGGACCGCGCATGTTTTTTCGCGGCGCCGACGATGGTGAAGCGGCTCGTTGCGGCACCGGGGATCGGTGGTGCACGGCTCGCCCGGCTGAAGAGCATCGTCTACGGTGGCGGGCCGATGTACGTCGCCGATTGCAAGGCGGCGTTCGCAGCGCTCGGCCCCCGTCTCGCGCAGATCTACGGCCAGGGCGAATCGCCGATGACGATTACCGCGATGAATCGCGCGCTCGTTGCCGACGCCGCGGTGCGCGGCGACGACGCGCGACTGGGCTCCGTGGGCGTCGCGCAGACCGGTATCGACGTGAGAGTGGCGGGTGCGGACGACTGCGCGCTCGCGCGGGGCGAGGTCGGCGAGGTGGTGGTTCGCGGACCGACGGTGATGCGCGGCTACTGGATGAATCCGGAGGCGAGCCGCGAGACGCTCGCCAACGGCTGGCTCCATACCGGCGACGTCGGCGTGTTCGATGGCGACGGCTTTCTCACGCTCAAAGATCGCTCGAAGGACCTGATCGTGAGTGGCGGCTCGAACATCTATCCGCGCGAAATCGAGGAAGTCCTGCTGTTGCATGCAGGCGTCGCCGAAGTGGCCGTGATCGGACGCGTCGACCCGGAGTGGGGCGAGGAAGTCGTCGCCTGCGTCGTTGCCCGCGACGGCGTGCCGGCGACCGCCGAGGCACGTCGCGCGCTCGAAGAAGCGCTCGACGCCGTGTGCCTCGCGAACATCGCGCGCTTCAAGCGGCCGAAGGCCTACCGCTTCATGGCCGAGCTGCCGAAGAACAACGCGGGCAAGGTGCTGAAGACGGCGCTGCGCGAGCAGCTCGGGCCGAAACGCTGAACGACGCCGATCGGAACCGGCCGCCGGCGATGACGATCGACCCAGCCGTCGCCGAGCCACGTGGGGCGGCGCGAGACGGTCAATAGACGACGCGGACGTTCTCGGGCGCGAGCCAGTCGCGGAGCTGCGCGATCAACTGGTCGTCGGGGTTGACGCGCCAGGCTTCGGACAGCTCGAGCTCGCCGCCGACGTCTTGGTTGCGGTACTCGACGACGATGGGACAGCTGCCGTTCCGAAACGGCGCGAGCAGCTCGAACAGGCGCTGTGCGTCGGCACCGCCGTTGCATGCGATGCGCAGGCTCTTCGCATAGCGGCGGCGGATCGAGCCGAGGTCGTGGACACTTTCCGCCACGACGCGCAAGCCCTGCATCTGGCCGTCGTCGGTCATCCGCGGCTGGATTTTAGCTTCGACGATGACGAGCTGGTCCTCGCGCAGCTGGCTCCGCGCGGCGTCGTAGGTTTCGTTGAACACGACGATCTCGGCGGCGCCGGCGCCATCGTCCAGCGTAACGAACGCCATCTTGCCGCGACGGCTCGACTGCACGCGCAGCGCCGTGACGATGCCGGCGAGCAGCACCGGCTCCCGTCGCGGCTGCAGGTTCCCGAGCGGCATCCTGATGAGTGGCGAGAGCTCCTGCGCGTAGCTCGCGTACGGATGGCCGGAGAGATAGAACCCCAAAGTCGCCTTCTCGTGCGCGAGGCGCTCGGCTTCCGTCCACTCGCGGGCCGCGACGAGCATGAGCCCGGCTGCGTGCTGCTCCTCGCCGAACAGCGACACCTGCGCCGCCGCCGCCTCGGCACGCTCGGCCTCGCCGAGCGCCACTCCGACGGACGCGAAGAGCGTCGCGCGCCGCGGATCGATCGCATCGAACGCGCCGGCGCGGATCAGCGCCTCGACGACGCGGCGGTTGACGAGCCGCTTGTCGATCCGGCGGCAGAAATCGGTGAGGTCGCGGAACGGTCCGCCCCGCTCGCGCGCGGCAACGATGGACTCGATGGCTTGCAGGCCCGTGCCTTTGATGCCGCCCAGACCGTAGCGGATCCGCTTGTGATCAACGGGTTCGAAGCGATAGTTCGACGCATTGACGTCGGGAGCGAGCACTTCGAGCCCGATCGCCAGCGCGTCGTCGCGCAGCGCCCGCACCTTGTCGGTGTCGTCCATCACCAGCGACAGGTTGGCCGCCATGAACGCCGCCGGGTAATGCGCCTTGAAGTACGCGGTCTGGTAGGCGATGAGTGCGTACGCGGCGGCGTGCGACTTGTTGAATCCGTAGCCCGCGAACTTCTCCATCAGATCGAAGAGGTGCGACGCCCGGGTCCGGGCGAGTCCGTTCTTCTCGGCGCCGGCGATGAAGATGTCGCGATGCTTCGCCATCTCCTCGGCGTTCTTCTTGCCCATCGCCCGTCGCAGCAGGTCAGCGGCGCCCAGCGTGTAGCCGCCGATCGACTGCGCGATCTGCATCACCTGCTCCTGGTAGACCATTACGCCGTAGGTCGGCGCGAGGATCGGCTCGAGGCGCGGGTCGGAATACTCGACACGCTCGCGCCCGCTCTTCCGCGCGATATAGTCGGGAATGAGCTCCATCGGGCCCGGACGATAGAGGGCGACCAAGGCGATCACGTCGTCGAAGCGCGTGGGCGGCGCCTGCTTCAGGAGGTCGCGCATGCCGCGCGATTCGAACTGGAACACCGCGGTCGTGTTGCCGTCGCGGAAAATGTCGTAGGCGGCCTTGTCGTCGAGCGGCAGCGATTCCAGCGTCAGCACAAACGCCGGATCGAGCATACGCACGTACTTCTGCGTCCAGTCGAGGATCGTCAGCGTCGTCAGGCCCAGGAAGTCGAACTTCACAAGGCCCACCGCTTCGACGTCGTCCTTGTCGAATTGCGAGACCGCGCCCGCGGCTCCGGCCTGCGTGTAGAGCGGGCAGAAGTCGGTGAGCTTGCCCGGCGCGATCAGCACGCCGCCAGCATGCATTCCGACGTTGCGCGTGAGTCCTTCGAGCGCCTCGGCGAGCTCGAGCAGCTGGCGCACTTCCTCCTCGTTCTTCTCGCGCTCGGCCAACAGCGGCTCCATCTCCCGCGCCTGCTTCAACGTGATGAGCTTGCCGGGCTGGAACGGGATCAGCTTGGCGATGCCGTCGCAGAAGTTGTAGCCGAGATCGAGGACCCGGCCGACGTCGCGAACCGCGGCCTTCGCGGCCATCGTGCCGAACGTCGCAATCTGCGACACCGAATCGGCGCCGTACTTGTTCTTCACGTAGTCGATCACGCGGTCGCGACCATCCTGGCAGAAGTCGATGTCGAAATCGGGCATCGACACGCGCTCGGGATTGAGGAAGCGCTCGAACAGCAGCGCGTAACGCAGCGGATCGAGGTCGGTGATGCCGAGCGAATAGGCAACGAGCGAGCCGGCGCCGGAGCCTCGGCCCGGCCCGACGGGCACGCCGTTCTTCTTGGCCCAGTTGATGAAATCGGCGACGATGAGAAAATAGCCAGCGTACCCCATCTGCACGATGGTGTCGGTCTCGAAGTCGAGCCGCGCGACGTACTCGGGCCGCTTGCGCTCGCGCACCGCGGAATCCGGGTAGAGCACCGCGAGACGCTGCTCGAGCCCGGCCGCGGCCTCGCGCTTCAGGTGCAGGTCGAGCGTGACGCCGGGCGGCGTTGGAAAGTCGGGCAGGTAGTTGCGGCCGAGCGGAATCGACAGGTTGCAGCGCATCGCGATCGCCACCGAGTTCGCGAGCGCCTCGGGCATGTCGGCGAATGCCGCAGCCATTTCCGTCTGCGATTTGAAATACTGATCTGCGGTGAACTTCCGCGGCCGCCGCGGATCGGCGAGCACGTAGCCGTCGGCGATGCTGACACGCGCCTCGTGCGCGCGGAAATCGGCCGGACGAAGAAACTGCACCGGATGCGTCGCGACGATGGGAAGCGCGAGGTCGGCCGCGAGCCGCGCCGTCGCCGCGACGAGCGCATTGTCGTCGCCGTGTCCGGCGCGCTGGACCTCGAGATAGTAGCGATCGGGAAACTTCGCGGCCCAATCTCGTGCCGCCTTCGCCGCGCCGGCGACGTTGCCCTGGGCAAGCGCCTGTCCGGCGTCGCCGTCACGTGCGCCGGATAGCGCGATCAGACCGTCGGTGCCTTCGCCGAACCATTCCCGTCGGAGCTCGGGGCGGCCGCGGTACTGATTGGTCCGATACGCGCGCGTGAGCCAGTCGGCGAGCTTGAGATAGCCCGCGCGCGACTGCGCGAGCAGCAACGCGCGGAAGGGCTGGTCGCGCTCGGCGTCGTGCGTGAGCCAGACGTCGCAGCCGAAGATCGGTTTGACACCGCGCGAGCGCGCCGCCTTGTAGAACTTGACGAGGCCGAAGGCATTGGCGAGGTCGCTGATCGCGAGCGCGGGCATTGCATCCGCCGCCGCCGCACCGACCGCGTCGTCGATGCGCACCGTCCCGTCAACGACCGAGTATTCGCTGTGCAGGCGCAGGTGGACGAAAGCGGGCGCGGTCATGGGACTTTTCAAGGGGTGCTAGAATTTTACCCCGTTCATCGGTGCCCGCTCCTGCGCGTGTCGCTCCTCTCGTCGCTTCGATTACAGATGCGCCAATGTCGCGTGTTCGCCGTCGCGGCGCTTGTCGTCGTCGCCGCCGGCTGTGCGAGCACGGCGCCGCGCGGCGGCCCGACGTCGCCCGGCACTTCGGGCACGCCCGCCACGTCGACCGCCGAACCGCCACCGCCGAACGTCAACCTCTCCGGCTTCCCGCTGCCGTATCGACAGGGTTATGCGGACGGTTGTGCGAGCGCCGCCGGCAGCGAGCGCAAGGATACGTTGCGCTTTGCCGCCGACGGCAACTACCGGACCGGATGGCAGGACGGTCTCGCCATCTGCAGAAAGAAGTGACGCATTCGTTCGAGAGCAGCCGCGCCCGCTGGATTGCAATCGGAAACGGATGCGTCGCCCCGGGGCCAGGCGCGGGAATTTGCTTTTCGCACTTCGTTGCCGGACCCTAGACCTCGGTGAAAGCCGCTCATACCCGTTACATCGATCTGCGCGGACTCGAGCATCACGTGCTGACGTGGGGCGATCCGCTGGCGCCGAAGCTCTTCCTGCTGCATGGCTGGATGGACGTCGGCGCGTCGTTCCAGTTCCTCGTCGATGCGCTCTCGCGCGAATGGCATGCGATTGCGCCGGATCAGCGCGGCTACGGCCGCAGCGCGTGGCAGCCGCAGGGCTACTGGTTTCCCGACTATGTCGCCGATCTCGAAGCGCTGCTCGACGCGTTCGCGCCCGGCGAGCCTGCGAACCTCGTCGGCCACAGTCTCGGCGGCAACGTCGTGATGCACTACGCGGGCGCGCGTCCAGCGCGAGTGCGCGCGGTGGTCTCGCTCGAAGGCTTCGGCATTCCCGCGGAAGAACCCAGCGCCGCGCCGAGGAAGATCGCCGCGTGGCTCGACGCGCTGGCTGCGAAGCAGGAATTCGCGCCCTATGCGAGCCTCGATGCCGTCGCCGACCGCTTGCAGAAGAACAACCCGCGGCTTGCGCGCGACAAGGCAAGTTTCCTTGCTGCGCACTGGGCAAAGCTCGCGCCCGACGGCACCGCGCGCCTCACGTCGGATCCGCGGCACAAGCTGCCATTTCCGACGACCTACCGGCTGCCTGAAGCGTTCGCCGTGTGGCGCAACATCGCCGCACCCGTGCTGTGGGTTGCCGCAGCCGACTCGAACATTCCGAAATGGCTCGATCAGCATCCTGAAGGCGAGGCGGGCGCCGACAACCTCGCGGGCATCCGCCGCCGCTTCGAGCACATCCCGAACGGACGGCTCGTCACGATTCCCGATGCCGGACACATGCTGCACCACGATCAGCCGGCCGCGGTCGCCGCAGCGATCGAAGCGTTTCTTCGCTGATGTCGATGCGTTTCGCCGTCCAATCGCGGCGCGGCGCCTATATCGCCCTCGTCGTCCTGACGGCGATCTGGGGCAGCAACTGGATCGTGATGAAGCTCGCGCTCGAACGCGCGGACCCGGTCATCTACAACGTCGAGCGCACGTGGGTTGCGATCGCCGTACTGTTCGCGGTGCTGCTGTGGCGTCGGCGCGCATTCATTGGAGTACCTTCGCGCTCCGCGCTCCGGTATTCGCCCCTGGGGCGGCCCGGCGGGCTCATGCCCGAATCGTGGATCGCCGTCATCGTCACCGGCTTCTTCCAGACGACGGTCAACTTCGGCTCGACGACGATGGCACTGGCAGGGGGCGGCGCCGGCCGCACCTCAGTGCTGGTCTTCACGATGCCGTTCTGGACGCTGCTCATTGCCTGGCCGGTGCTGCACGAACGCGTCCGCGGCAGCCAGTGGGCGGCGATCGCGTTCGCGCTCGCGGGACTCGTGCTGGTCGTCGCGCCGTGGGACTGGTCCGGCGACCTGACGCCGAAGCTGTGGGCGGTGCTGTCTGGCTTTGGCTGGGCGGCCGGGACGATCGCGACCAAGTATTACCAGCGGCGGCATAACCTCGACCTGTTGAACTTCATCGCATGGCAGATGTTGGTCGGTGTGCTGCCGCTCACGGTGCTGCCTTTCGCGATGACGCTGCCGGCAACGCAATGGAGCGGCGCCTACGCGGCGCTGCTCGTGTGGACCGGTGCCGTGTCGACGGCGACGGGATTCCTGCTGTGGATCGCCGTGCTGCGCTTCCTGCCGGCGGGAACCGCATCGCTCAACATGTTCGCCATTCCCGTGATCGCGCTGCTCTCGTCGATGGCGATCTTCGACGAGCGGCTGTCGGCGAACGAATGGACCGGGATCGCGCTGATCGGAGCCGGGCTCGCGATCGTGTCGTTGCGGGCGTGGCAGGCGAGCCGCCGCGGCGAAGCGCTGCCGGCCGAACCCACGCCGCTGGAGGGCGGTTAGAAGCGTCGACTAGGACGCGGCCTTCATCTGCGACTGCAGGTAGTTCTGCAGGCCGACTTCGTCGATCACGTCGAGCTGCGTTTCGAGGAAATCGATGTGCTCCTCTTCGGATTCCATGATCTCCTCGAACAGCTCGCGCGATACGTAGTCGCCGACGCTCTCGCAGTGGGCGATCGCCGTCTTCAGCATCGGATGCGCGTGCCGTTCCAGCTTGAGATCGCCTTCCAGTGCTTCGCGCACGTTCTCGCCAATCATGAGCTTGTCCATGTCCTGCATCCTGGGCAGGCCTTCGAGGAACAGGATGCGTGCGATCAGGCGGTCGGCGTGCTTCATCTCGTCGACCGCCTCGCCGTATTCGTGGTCTCCCAGCCGCTGATAGCCCCAGTTGTTGAACATCCGCGAATGCAGGAAGTACTGGTTGATGGCGGTGAGCTCGTTGCGCAGGACACGGTTCAGGTGCGCGAGCACATCACGGTCGCCTTTCATTGTCGTTCGTGCCTTTCCGCTCTGGTCGAGACCGTGGCAGGCGTGCCGCCCGCCGGGCCGTTTGAAAGACGCGGGATCAGTCGTCGCCGCCCGCGCGACTCGTCAATTCGCGCGACGCTTCGCCCACCAGACGCTGTGCGCAATCGACGCAGCGGCCGCAGCAGGTCCCGACACCGAGCGAGGACTCGAGATCGGCGAGTGTGCGCGCGCCCAGCGCGACGGCGCCGCGAATCTCGCGATCGGTGATAGCGTTGCAGACGCAGACGTACATGGTCGAAGGATAATAAGAATCATTCTCATTATGAGCCATGGCAGCGGATGATGCAACCCCTCGCGTTTGATCGAGATCAAAGGCGGGCCGCGCCGTTTCATCGACCCGGCGTCCGCGGGGCCACGCGCGAGCACGCGGTAAACTTGCCGTTTTGCTGCCCGGCGGCACCATGAATGCAGAGTCCGACCTCGCGAAGCTCAGGATCGATCGCGGTCTTGCGCCAATCCAGTCCCGGCGTCGCCGCAAATGGCGCTGGCTCGGCGCGCTCGCGGCCCTCGTAGTCGCCGGCGCCGTTGTGTATGGCGTGCAGCCGCGCGCCGTGACGGTGCAGACGACACCGGTCGTGACGACGTACCCGTCGCAGCAATACGTGGTGCTGAACGCGACGGGCTACGTCGTTGCACAACGCAAGGCGGCGATCGCGTCGAAAGCAACCGGCCGCCTCGAATGGCTCGGTGTCGCCGAGGGCTCGCGCGTCAAGGCGGGCGAAGTCATCGCGCGGCTCGACAACCGCGACGTCGTTGCCCAGGCGCAGAGTGCCGAAGCGAACGTCCGGGCGGCGCAGGCGGCGCTCGCGCAGGCGCAGGCCGAGGAGACCGACGCGACGGCATCGCTCGAGCGCGACCAGGACCTGCTCGCCAAGGGCTTCGTCTCGCAGGCCGCGCTCGATTCGGCCAAGATGCGCGCCGACCGCGCGGTGGCCGGCGTCGCGAATGCCAGAGCTGCGATCGGCGTCGCCGAGGCCAATGCGCGCAACGCGCAGGTCAGCGTCGATTACACGCAGATCCGCGCGCCGTTCGACGGCGTGATCCTGTCGAAGAGCGCGGACGTCGGCGACATGGTTACGCCGTTCTCGTCGGCGGCGGACTCCAAGGGGGCCGTCGTGTCGATGGCCGACATGAGCACGCTCGAAGTGGAAGCCGACGTGTCCGAGTCGAGCCTTGCCAAAGTCAGCGTCGGGCAACCGTGCGAGATCACGCTCGACGCGCTGCCCGATGTGCGCTTCCGTGGCCGGATCAGCCGGATGGTCCCCACCGTCGATCGCGCCAAGGCGACGGTGATGACGAAGGTCCGCTTCGATGCGATCGATCCGCGCGTGCTGCCGGAGATGAGCGCAAAGGTTTCGTTCCTGTCGCAGGACGTGACGCCCGAGCAGCAGCGACCGTTCCTCGCCGTCAATCCCGATGCGCTGGCGACCCGCGACGGCAAGACCGCGGTGTTCGCCGTGCGTGACGGCAAGGCGATCGAGGTGCCGGTGACGCCTGGTGCGAGGATCGGCGATTTGACCGCGATTGCGGGCGCAGTGAAATCCGGCGAGAAGGTCGTGCTGAAGCCTGCGCCCGACTTGAAGACTGATGCGCTGGTCAAGGTCGCGACGAAGTGACCACAGCCTTGTTGCCGTCGCGATGACCGACAGCCCGACCGCCGGCGTCGTATCGGGCGCACCGGCGCCCACGGAGCGATTCACGGAAGGCGCCGCGCCAGGCTCGGACGCTGCCCTGCCTTTGGTCGCGATCCGCAACCTGACCAAGCACTACGTGCGCGGCGGCCAGGTGATCCCGGTGCTGTCCGACATCGATCTCGACGTCTACGCCGGCGACTACTTCGCGCTGATGGGCCCTTCGGGCTCCGGCAAGTCCACGCTGCTCAACCTGATTGCCGGCATCGACAAGCCGAGCAGCGGCGAGATCAGGATCGCGGGCGTGGACATCGCGCGCCTGTCCGAGACCGATCTCGCCGCGTGGCGCGCCGCGAACGTCGGCTTCATCTTCCAGTTCTACAACCTGATGCCGGTGCTCTCCGCATTCGACAACATCGAGCTGCCTCTACTGCTGACGAGCCTTTCCCGCCGCGAGCGCCGCGAGCGCGTCGCCACCGCGCTCGATCTCGTGGGACTCTCCGATCGCAGCGACCACTTTCCCAACGAGCTCTCGGGTGGCCAGCAGCAGCGGGTCGCCATCGCGCGCGCGCTCATCACCGATCCGACGATCATCGTTGCCGACGAACCGACCGGCGATCTCGACCGGACGACCGCCGGTGAGATCCTGGGCCTGCTCGATCGGCTCAACGTCGAGATCGGGAAGACGATCATCATGGTCACGCACGATCCGAAAGCGGCGGAGAAGGCCCACCGGCTGATCCACCTCGAAAAAGGCGTGCTCACCGAGTAGCGGCCGCTAGCCACAGATCCGTTCACGCCCGCCCGTGTTCGTCGTCCTTCTCGTCGTCCGCAATGCGTTCCGGCACAAGCTGCGGACGGCGCTCACCGTCGTCGGCATCATCGTCGCGATCACCGCGTTCGGCGTGCTGCGCACGATCGTCGACGCGTGGTACGCCGGCGCCAACGCGAGCTCGAGCGCGCGGCTCGTAACCAGGAGCTCGGTGTCGCTCGTGTTTCCGCTGCCGCTCACCTACGCCCAGAAGATCCGGCAGATCGCGGGCGTGCAGTCGGTGTCGTGGGCCAACTGGTTCGGCGGCGTCTATCAGACCGAACGCAATTTCTTTCCGCAATTCGCGGTCGATGCGCCGACTTACCTCGACATGTACCCGGAGCTGATTCTGTCCGATGCCGAGCGCAAGGCGTTCCTCCTGGACCGCAAGGGTGCGATCGTCGGCCGCAAGATCGCCGACCTCTACGGCTGGAAGGTCGGCGACCAGATTCCGTTGCGCGGCACGATCTATCCCGGGACGTGGACGTTCAACCTGCGCGGCATCTACGACGGCGCGGACAAGGGCACCGACACGTCGACGCTGTATTTCCATTTCGATCTCCTGAACGAGACGATCAAGAAGCTCTATCCCCGCCGCGGCGACCAGGCCGGGATCATGCTCGTCCGGCTGCGCGATCCGGGCCAGGCGGCCGAGGTGTCGGCGGCGATCGACGCGACGTTCAAGAACTCGCTCGCCGAGACGCTGACCGAGACCGAGAAGGCGTTCCAGCTCTCCTTCGTCGCGATGACCGAGGCGATCCTGCTCGCGATCCAGGCGGTGTCGTTCGTCGTGATCGTGATCATCATGGCCGTGATGGCGAACACGATGGCGATGACGGCGCGGGAGCGGAGCTCCGAATACGCGACATTGAAGGCCCTCGGCTTTTCCGGCGGGTTCGTCGCGATGCTGATCTTCGCCGAGTCGATCGGCATCGCGCTCGCGGGAGGAGCGATCGGCATCGCCGTGACCTTCCCGGTCGCGCGCGCTTTCGCCGACCAGATGGGAACGCTCTTTCCGATTTTTTTCGTGAGCGAGGAGACGGTGTTAATGCAGGTCGCTGCCGCGGTCCTGGTCGGGGCCATAGCCGCGGCGGCACCCGCGTGGCGGACCGCGCGCGTGCGGATCGTCGATGGGTTGCGCGCCGTCGCATGAGCGCGCCGGGCCGCCCCAAGCGCGAATTGCTCCCTCTCGGAGGGACGGCGCGCAGCGCCAAGGGTGCGCCATGAGTCGGACAATGGCGCTTCCCTTGAGCTACATCGTCCGCAACGTCGCTGCGCGCAAGCTCACGACCGCGCTCACCGCCGGCGGGATGGCCCTCGTCGTCTACGTGTTCGCCACCGTGCTGATGCTGGCCGCGGGGCTCGAGCAGACGCTGGTTGCAACGGGCCAGGACGACAACGTCATCGTGATCCGCCGCGGCGCGCAGACCGAAATACAAAGCGGCGTCGACCGGCGCCAGGCGGGGATCGTCGAAAGCCTTCCCGACATCGCCATCGGGCAGGACGGCGAGCGGCTCTTTTCGAAGGAGCCGGTCGTGCTCATCAACCTGCCGAAGCGCGACTCGGGGAAGCCGTCGAATGTCGTGATTCGCGGCGTGACGCCGGCGGGTCTGGCGCTGCGGCCGCAGGTGAAGCTCGTCGAAGGCCGGATGTTCCGGCCGGGCACCTCCGAAATCATCGCGGGACGATCGATCGCTAGCGGCTTCCAGGGTGCGGGCGTGGGCGAGACGCTGCGCTTCGCCTCGCGCGACTGGACGGTTGTCGGCGTGTTCGATGCGGGCCGCACTGGTTTCGACTCGGAGATCTGGGGCGACGCCGAGCAGATGCTGCAGGCGTTCCGCCGGCTCGGCTTCTCGGCGCTGATATTTAGGCTCGCCGACGCCGAGCGCTTCGATGCGGTAAAAGAACAGATCGAGGCGGATCCGCGGCTCGCGCTCGAGGCAAAGCGCGAGACGCGGTTCTACGCCGACCAGTCCGAGGCGCTCTCCAAATTCATCAGCTATCTCGGGACGGCGATTTCGGTGATCTTTTCGATCGGCGCGATCATCGGCGCGATGATCACGATGTACGCAAGCGTTGCTTCGCGCACGGCGGAGATCGGCACGCTGCGCGCGCTCGGCTTTTCGCGCTCCGCGATCCTCGCTGCGTTCCTGGTCGAGTCGCTGCTGCTGGGCTTCATCGGCGGCGTCGTCGGTTTGGCCGCGGCGTCGACGATGCAGGCGATCTCGATCTCGACGATGAATTTCCAGACCTTCGCCGAGCTCGCCTTCGGCTTCACGCTGACGCCGCGCATCATCCTGGTGTCGCTCGTGTTCGCGCTGCTGATGGGCTTCGTCGGCGGCTTCCTGCCCGCGGCGCGCGCCGCGCGGTTGAAGATCGTCGACGCGCTGCGAGCGGCGTAAGCCGCAGCGACGAACCCGGACCTGCTTTGCGAATGGGCCCTGTTCCGCTGTTCGTGCTCTGCACGGTGATCTGGGGCTCGACGTGGCTCGCGATCACGTTCCAGCTCTCCGAAGTCGCCCCGGAAGCGTCGGTCGCCTACCGTTTCGCGTTCGCCTCGGCGCTGATCGCTGGCGGCTGCCTCGCGACGGGGCGCTCGCTGCGCTTTCCGCTCGGTCGCCACGCGCTGCTGGTCGCCCAGGGCGCGCTGTTCTTCGGCCTCAACTACATTGCCATCTATCGAGCCGAGCAGTACGTCGCTTCGGGGCTTGTCGCCGTGCTCTTCTCGACGATGGCGTTCATGAGCCTCGTCGGGACGCGGATCACGTTCGGCACGCCGATCACGGCGCGCGCGCTCGCAGGCGCCATGCTCGGCATCGGCGGCGTCGCGCTGCTGTTCCTACCCGAGCTCGCAGCGGCGGGCGCCGGCGGCAACGCCGCGCTCGGCATCGCGTACGGGCTCGGCGGCACGGTGCTCGCGACCGGCGGCAACCTCGTATCGATGCGGATGCAGCGCCTCCATCTTCCGATCCTCGAGACGACGGCGTGGGGCATGGGCTACGGCGCGCTGATCGCGGCGATCGTGGCCACCATGAGCGGTATCGCGTGGTCGTTCGACACGCGCGCGGGCTACGTCGTCTCGCTCGCGTATCTTGCGGTGTTCGGCAGCATCGTCGCGTTCCTCGCCTATCTGACGCTGTTAAAGCAGGTCGGCGCAGGACCCGCATCGTACGTCGGCGTCACGACGCCCGTGATCGCAATGGCGTTCTCGACGCTGCTCGAGGGCTACCGCTGGAGCGTGTTCGGTGTGATCGGCGTGGTGCTCGCCGTCATCGGCAACGTGCTGGTGCTGCGGGCGCCGGCGTCGCGATCGAAGGCCTAGTCGAGGTTGAGCTTCGCGTCCGCGATCAGCCTTTTCCAGCTTGCGAGGTCCGTATCGATGATCGTGCCGAGGCGCGCGGGCGGCCCCGCGACGATCTCCGCGCCCTCGCGGTAGAGCCGATCCTTGACGTCGGGCTCCGCCAGCACGCGATTCACGCCGGCGTTGAGCCTGGCGACGATCTCGCGGGACGTGCCCGCAGGCGCGACGATTCCCCAATAGTTGACGACGTCGGCATTCGCCACGCCTTCTTCCCGCCAGCTCGGCACATCGGGAAGGAGCGGTGCGCGGCGGTTGCCCGTGACCGCAAGCGCTCTGACTTTCCCGTCGGCGATATACGGCAGCGTCGCCGACACCGTTCCGGTCATCGCCTGGATCTGGCCGGAGAGGAGATCGAGCGTCGCCGGTGCGATCCCCTTGTACGGAACATGGACGATGACCGTGCCGGCGCGCGCGTTCATGAGCTCCAGCGCGAGATGATTGATGCTGCCCGGACCCGCCGAGCCGTAGTTGAGCACTCCGGGCTCCCGCTTCGCGAGCGCGATGAACTCGCGCATCGTATTCGCGTGCACGGCAGGGTTGACGACGAACACGAGCGGCGACGTCGCGATCGACGCGACCGGCATGAATTGCTGGACGGGATCATAGCCGGCGTTCTTCGACGCCGCCGCGACCGTGGTAAACGGGCCGGCGACGAACAGCAGCGTGTATCCGTCCGGATCCGCCTTGGCCGCTTCCACGGCTCCGATCGCGCCGCCGGCGCCGGTCCGGTTGTCGACGACGAGGGTGGCGTTCATCGCCTCGCCGAGCTTCTGCGCGATGAAGCGGGCGACGGTATCGGTCCCGGCACCCGGCGGAAACGGCACGATCAACCGGATCGGTTTCGCCGGATAGGCAGCTGGTTGCGCGGACGCTGCAGCAGTGACCAGCGCGGCGAAGAGCGTGACGACCAGCTTCAATGCGGATTTCATGCTCGCACTGCCTTCAATCTTCGCCATCCTTCTTGATCACGTCGACATTATCGATCAGGCGGGTCGTGCCGAGCGTCGCCGCGGCGAGCACGATCAGCAGGTTCGGATGGTCGTAACCTTCGGGATGGGGGATGCGCAGCGCAAGCCCGTGGCGGATCGCGACGTAATCGACTTTCCAGCCGCGATGCGCGAGCTCCATCCGGCCGGCGGCTTCCAGATTCGCATAATCGGTGCGGCCGGCGGCAATCGCATCGGCGATCTCGCGCAGCACGCGATACAGATTCGGCGCTTCGGCGCGCTCGGTTGCGGACAGGTAGCTGTTGCGCGACGACAGCGCGAGCCCGTCGTCGGCGCGGATGGTCTCTGCCGGGACGATCTGGATCGGCATGTTGAACTGCTGGACCATGCCGCGGACGATCTTCAGCTGCTGGCGGTCTTTCTTGCCGAACACGGCGACGTCCGGCCGGACGAGATTGAAGAGCTTCAGCACCACCGTGCATACGCCGTTGAAGAACCCGGGCCGCGTTGCGCCTTCCAGCTCGTCGGCGAGCGGCGGCGGCTGCACGCGATAAACCTGCGGGGTCGGATACATCTCCTGATCCTGCGGCGCGAACAGCACGTCGACGCCTTCGCGCTCGAGCCCCGCGCGATCGGCGTCCATCGTCCGCGGGTAGCGGTCGAAATCCTCGTTCGGGCCGAACTGCAACCGGTTCACGAAAATGCTCGTGACGACGGCGTCGCCGTGCGCCCGCGCGATCCGGCACAGCGACAGATGGCCGTTGTGCAGATTACCCATTGTCGGCACGAAGGCGACGCGGCTTGCGCCGGCCAGCTGCTCGGCGAGTTCGGCGGCGGTACTGACCACTTTCATGCGAATCCCGTCGTCAGAATCCGTGCAGTCGATGCTGCGAGGCGCAGCGCAACCTCAGAAGCAATGCTCGGGCGCCGGAAACGATCCATCCTTGACCGCCGCGACATAAGTCGAAAGCGCGGCACCGATGCTGTCGTTGCCGGTCATGAAATTGCGGACGAAGCGCGCGGCTCGCCCCGGCTGGATCCCCAGGGCGTCGTAGATTACCAGCACTTGCCCCGAACAGGCGGGACCGGCGCCGATGCCGATCACCGGAACACCGGACGCCCGCGTCAGCGCTTCGCCCAGGTCGCGCGGGACGCACTCGACGACGAGCATCGCGGCGCCCGCGGCGGTGAGCGCGCGGGCGTCGGCGAGCAAAATCTCGGCAGCGTCCGGCGTCTTGCCCTGGACGCGATAGCCTCCCAGCGCATTGACCGATTGCGGCAACAGGCCCACGTGTCCGCAAACCGGCACGCTGCGCGCTGTGAGGAAAGCTACGGTCGGCGCGAGCCACGCGCCACCCTCGAGCTTGACCATCTGCGCGCCGGCCTTGAGCGCCGCGGCCGATGAAGCGTACGCCGCTTCGGGGCTCGCCTGATAGCTGCCGAACGGAAGGTCGGCGATGACGAGTGGGCGCGTGCTGCCGGCAACGACGCAGCGCGTGTGATAGAGAACGTCGTCGAGCGACACCGGCAGCGTCGAGTCGTGACCCTGGATCACATTGCCGAGCGAATCGCCGACGAGCAGCACGTCGACGCCGGCGCGATCGCACAGCGCAGCGAAGCTCGCATCGTAGGCGGTGAGCATCGCGACCTTCTGGCCGTCGCGTGCCATCGCCGCGAGCGCAGGGACGGTGAGCCGCGCGGGACGGCTCGCGGTCGGAGTCGGGGTCGTATAGGGCGTGTCCATGGCGTCAGGCGCTCTGGCCGAGGTTGAAGAACTCGCGCTGTCCGCGCATCGTGCCGATCCGCGCGAGCAGCAGGTTCAGGTGGTCGGGATCATCGACGAAGTTGAGCCGCTCGCTGTTGACGATCAGCAGCGGTGCGGCTTCATAGCGATAGAAGTATCGACTGTACGCGTCGGCGAGCCGTGCGAGGTAGTGCGCGGTGATCGTCCGCTCGTAGTGGACGCCGCGACGGTGGACGCGCTCGATCAGCGTCTCGACCGGTGCCTGCAGGTAGATCACGAGGTCGGGCACCGGTGCCTCGAGCTTCAGGTACGAGTAGACCTTTTCGTAGAGCTTGTATTCGGCATCGGTCAGGTTGAGTCGCGCGAACAGCGGGTCCTTGTCGAGCAGGAAATCGCCGACGGTCGTCCGGCGGAACATGTCGAGCTGGGGGACGCCGCGCAACTGGTCGACGCGCTGGAACAGGAACGTGAGCTGCGCCGGGAGCGCGTAGCGCGCCATGTCTTCGTAAAAGCGCGCAAGGAACGGGTTCTCCTCGGGGCGCTCGAGCAGCTCCTCGCCGGCGAGGTGATGGGCGAGCTGCCGGGCGAGGCTCGTCTTGCCGGCGCCGATTGGTCCTTCGACGACAACATAGCGGCATTTCTCCAGGTCCATCGGTTTCGTCTTCTGGCGGACGCTACAGAACGTGGCTGCGGGTCGGGGCGATGCGCTGCCTGCGGACGGTACCGAGAAAATGCCGCGCGAGACCGCGCCCCGGGATGGTCACCGCCGGCGCGATGTCCAGCAGTGGCCGCAGCACGAACCGACGCTCGTGCATCCGCGGATGCGGCACGGTCAGCCCGTGTCGCCGGATCCGGCGGCGGCCGTATAGTAGCAAATCGAGGTCGAGCGTCCGCGGCGCATTGCGCTGCGCTTCAGCGCTGCGCAGGCGATGCTGCCGTCGCTCGATTCGCAGCAGCGTCGAAAGCAGCCTGTGCGGCGCGAGCGTGGTGTGCAGCGCGACGACCGCGTTGACGTAATCGGGTTGCGGTGCGGTCCCGCCGATCGGCGCGCTCGCGTAGTTCGGGGAGACGGCGAGGACCTCGACGCGCGGCAGCCGCGCAATCGCCCGGACGGCCCGCGCAAGCTGCCGCCGCGGATGCGCGAGATTGCTCCCCAGGCCCACGAACGCGAGGGCGGCGCTCATCGGGTAACTTCCGCGAGGCTCGTCCACTGCTGCGTGGGCAGCGCTTCCCCCTTCCGGTAGAGGGGGCGAGCGCGGCCTCCGCCGCAGCGGGCGTTGCGCGTTACGCCTTGAGGTCGCCCACCGCCCGCGCTCGCAGACGCGCCCTGCGGGCCTTGGCTTTGCCCTGCTCGCGCGGGCATTCCGGACGGCCCTGCGGCGCTCACTGCTGACTCGGCGGCTCGGCGTCGGGCACTGCCGGTGTCGCGGCGTCACGGCGCTTGTGCCCACGACCGCGGGAGCGGCGTTTCTTCTTCGGCCCTTCGTCGGGCTTCAGCATCGCGACGCGCTCGTCGTGCGGGGCGTTGGCGAAGCGATCCCACCAATCCGCGAGCTCCGCGAGTTCGCCTTCGAATTCGCCGCTCTTGCAGCGCAGATCAAGGAAATCCCAGCCGGCGCGATACCGAGGGTGCTCGATCAGCCGGAACGGGCGCCCGCCCGCGCGCTGCAGAAAGCGCGGCTGCAGCGACCAGATCTCCTTGATCGTCGCCTCGAAGCGCCGTGGGATCGCGAGCTTTTTCGCCTGCCGTTCCAGCACCGCGTCCATCGCCTCGAACAACGCGGGAATCGGCGTTACACCGCGCGCCTTCGCCGCGTTCCAGGTGGCGAGCACCTCGTGCCACAAGAGCGTCGCGAACAGGAAGCCCGGCGACACGCCGCGGTCGTCGCGGACGCGTTGGTCAGTGTTGGCGAGCGAAAGCTCGATGAAGCGCTGGCCGAGCGGCTGCTCGATGATGACGTCGAGCAGCGGCAGCAGCCCGTGCGAGAGGCCGTGCGCGCGCAGGCTCTTCACGGTCTCCACCGCATGCCCCGAAAAGAGGAGCTTCTGCATTTCGTCGAACAGCCGCGCCGGCGGGACGTTGCCCATCAGCGGCGCGAGCTTCGCAATCGGCGCCGCGGTCTTGGGCTCGATCGCGATGCCGAGCTTGGCCGCAAGACGCACGGCGCGCAGCATGCGCACCGGGTCCTCGCGGTAGCGCGTCGTCGGTGGCCCGATCAGCCTGAGCCTTCGCACACGGATGTCCGCAACGCCGCCGACGTAATCCCACACTTCCTCGGTCGCCGGATCGAAATAGAGCGCGTTGATCGTGAAGTCGCGCCTCGCCGCGTCCTCGGCGTGCGAGCCGTAGACATTGTCCGACAACAGCCGGCCGTGCTCGTCGGTTGCGTCGTCGCCCACCTGCGCCGCGCGGAAGGTCGACACCTCGATCGTTTCCGCACCCGAGTGGACGTGCACGAGGCGGAACCGGCGGCCGATGATGAACGCGCGGCGGAACAGCGGCTTCACCTGCTCGGGAAGCGCGGACGTGGCGATGTCGAAATCCTTGGGCTCGATGCCGAGCAGCAGGTCACGCACGGCGCCGCCGACGACGAAGGCGGCGAACCCGGCGTCGTGGAGGCGGCGCGTGACGTCGAGGGCGCCGCGCGAGAGTTGATTCCGCCGCAGCGGGTGCTCGGAGGGACCGTACACGCGTGCGCGGCGGCGGCCGGTCCCGGATCGGGCGGGAATGAGACGGGCGAGCAGGCGGCGGATCATCGCGCTGGGCGGGCGATGTGGCGAGAGGGACGAAACCGGAGAGCCAACGGGTGCAACGCAGGGCGACGCGGGGCGCGGCAACCATGCGCGCGCGAGCCGGACAGGATCATCGAACGGGCGGCGATCATAGCACGCGATACCGCTGCCGTTCACCTGCAGGGAACGCCGTCCGAGGCGCGCTGCGACGCGGGCGCGGGAATCGCGATGCGGTCGCGTCGACGCGCCGGCGGCGGCCGCGTTGCGCCTTCTTGATCTGGATCGATCCGCGCGCTCGCATCGCGTGGCAGTATCGCGTGAATTCGAGGATAATTAAGGGCTTGCGACATCCGCATTTCCACGCCCGCGGTCGTCGGGTGGCGGCCCCACAAGGAGATTCCATGTCCTACCAGCACGTCAAGGTCCCCGTCGGCGGCCAGAAGATCACCGTCAACAAGGATTACAGCCTCAACGTCCCCGACAACCCGATCATCCCCTATATCGAAGGCGACGGCACCGGGTTCGACATTACGCCGGTGATGATCAAGGTCGTCGACGCAGCGGTGGCCAAGGCCTACGGCGGGAAGCGGAAGATCCACTGGATGGAGATCTACGCCGGCGAGAAGTCGACGAAGGTCTACGGCCCCGACGTGTGGCTGCCCGACGAGTCGCTCGCGATCCTCAAGGACTTTGTCGTCTCGATCAAGGGGCCGCTGACAACGCCGGTGGGCGGCGGCATCCGTTCGCTCAACGTCGCGCTGCGCCAGCAGCTCGATCTCTACGTATGTCTGCGACCGGTGCGCTATTTCAAGGGCGTGCCGAGCCCGGTCAAGGAGCCCGAGAAGACGGACATGGTGATCTTCCGCGAGAACTCCGAGGACATCTACGCCGGCATCGAGTGGCTGGCCGAGTCGGACGGCGCGAAGAAGCTCATCGATTTCCTGATCAGGGAAATGGGCGTGAAGAAGATCCGCTTTCCGGAAACGTCGGGCATCGGGATCAAGCCGGTGTCGCGCGAGGGCACCGAGCGGCTCGTGCGCAAGGCGATCCAGTACGCGATCGACAACGACCGCAAGTCGGTGACGCTCGTGCACAAGGGCAACATCATGAAGTTCACCGAGGGCGCTTTCCGCGACTGGGGCTACGCGCTGGCGCAGAAAGAGTTCGGTGCGCAGATGCTGGACGGCGGCCCGTGGATGACGTTCAAGAATCCCAAGTCGGGTGGCGACATCGTGGTAAAGGACGTGATCGCCGACGCCTTCCTGCAGCAGATCCTGCTGCGGCCCGCCGAGTACGACGTGATCGCCACGCTGAACCTGAACGGCGATTACATCTCCGACGCGCTCGCGGCGCAGGTCGGCGGCATCGGCATCGCGCCGGGCGCCAACATGTCGGACTCGGTCGCGATGTTCGAGGCCACGCACGGCACCGCGCCCAAGTATGCCGGCAAGGACTACGTGAATCCGGGCTCGGAAATCCTCTCCGCCGAAATGATGCTGATCCACATGGGCTGGAAGGAAGCAGCGCAACTTATCGTCAAGGCGATCGAAAAGGCGATTGCTGACAAGGTCGTGACCTACGACTTCGCGCGATTGATGCAGGGCGCAACCCAGGTCTCCTGCTCGGGCTTCGGCAAGGCGCTGATCGAGAGGATGTAGCGACGCGAGACTGGGAGCAGGTCGCGTTCGGAGGCCGACCAGCGTAACGATGTTCACGAGCAGTGCGGAGGCCGAACCGCGCGCGGGTAGCGCGTGGGAATGCGACCGGGCGGGTCGAGTCGGCGCTGCGGGCGACAGCTCGGCACCGCGAATTTCGCTAACAGAGCGGAGGCCGCCGATCGGCGGCACTGCAGCCGGCAGCCGTCCAACAAAAAGCCCGCCGGCGAGGCGGGCTTTTGTCGGCGGCCGCGCCGGGTAGGCGCGGCTCCGGAAGAGGGGAGCGGCGTCAGGCGGCCTGAATATTGCTCGCCTGCTTTCCCTTGGGGCCCTGGGTCACTTCGAAGCTGACCTTCTGGCCTTCCTTCAACGTCTTGAAGCCCTGCATGTTGATCGCCGAAAAATGCGCGAACAAGTCCTCCCCGCCGTCGTCCGGCGTGATGAACCCGTACCCCTTCGCGTCGTTGAACCACTTGACGGTTCCGGTTGCCATAGAGCTACTTCCTTCCAGAATGAACGGGATGTTGGTGTTTGGACAGCAAGTACCACCTACGGCAGGTGCAGCGTCATATGCGCGGACGAACCGGAACAGCAGCCACTTAGGAGCCAAACAACGCTTTTTTAAGCGCAGATTCCGGCCGGCGTCAAGCTTGGAGGCGACAAAAGCGCCTTCCCCTTGAAAAATCTGTTGCAATCATCAAACATACGGCCATCTGCCCTTTTTCCGATCCTGCGGACGATGGCCAACCAGCAGCACGACGGCAGCCTGCTCGAGGTCGAGAAGACCCGGCTCAAGCCGCCGCCGTTGTACAAGGTCCTGTTGCTGAATGACGACTACACACCGATGGACTTTGTCGTCGTGGTGTTGCAGACTGTTTTCGCGATGAGCCGGGAAAAGGCCACGCAAGTGATGCTGCAGGTGCATCGCGAGGGGATGGGGGTGTGCGGGACGTATGTGCGCGAAGTCGCGGCGGCGAAGCGTGATCAGGTGATCGACATCGCGCGCAAGCATCAGCACCCGCTGCAGTGCACGATGGAGGAGACTTGAGCGTTAAGGCCGGGAAGCCCCGTTGGCGCCGCGACCCGCGGCAGAACGGAAACGGCCGTGAGAGGCAACCGAAATGATCGCGCAGGAACTGGAAGTATCCCTCCACATGGCTTTTGTCGAAGCTCGGCAGAAGCAGCACGAGTTCATCACCGTCGAGCACCTGCTGCTCGCGATGCTCGACAATCCCTCCGCGGCCGAGGTGCTTAAGGCGTGTGGCGTGGATCTCGACGAGCTGCGCGGAGTGCTGACCGACTTCATCGGCGAGCACACGCCGCGCCTCTCCCCGCATTCGGACGCCGACACCCAGCCCACGCAGGGCTTCCAGCGTGTGATCCAGCGCGCGATCCTCCACGTCCAGTCCTCGGGCAAGAAGGAGGTCACCGGCGCCAATGTGCTGGTCGCGATCTTCGGCGAAAAGGAATCGCACGCCGTCTATTTCCTCAATCAGCGTGGTGTTACCCGGCTCGATGTTGTGAACTACATCGCGCACGGCATCACCAAGAACCCGCAGCAAAAGCCCGAGAAGGGCGAGGCGAAGGAAGAGGGCGAGGGCGGCAGTGAAGGCCAGGGCGCGCTCGACGCGTACACGATCAACTTGAACGTGATGGCGAAACAGGGCAAGACCGATCCGCTGATCGGCCGCGCGCACGAGCTGGAACGGGTGATCCAGGTGCTGTGCCGCCGGCGGAAGAACAACCCGTTGCTGGTCGGCGAGGCCGGCGTGGGCAAGACGGCGATCGCCGAGGGCCTTGCCCGCCGTGTCAACGACGGGGCGGTGCCGGAGCTGCTCGCGGAATACCAGGTCTATTCGCTCGACATGGGCGCGCTGCTCGCGGGCACCAAGTACCGCGGCGACTTCGAGCAGCGGTTGAAAGCCGTGCTGAAGCAATTGGCCGAAAATCCCAAGTCGATCCTGTTCATCGACGAGATCCACACGATCATCGGCGCCGGCGCTGCATCGGGGGGCACGCTCGACGCGTCGAACCTGCTGAAGCCGGCGCTCAACACCGGCGCGATGAAGTGCATCGGCGCCACGACCTACAACGAATACCGCCAGATCTTCGAGAAGGATCATGCGCTCTCCCGGCGCTTCCAGAAGGTCGACGTGCCCGAACCGTCGATCGCCGAGACGATCGAGATCCTCAAGGGATTGAAGTCGCGCTTCGAGCAGCACCACGGCGTCAAGTACGCGCCAGCGGCGCTGACGACGGCGGCCGAGCTGTCCGCACGCTTCATCAACGACCGGCATCTTCCCGACAAGGCGATCGACGTGATCGACGAAGCCGGTGCGGCGCAGAAGATCCTGCCCAAGTCGAAGCAGAAGAAGGTGATCAGCAAAACGGAGATCGAGGAGATCGTCGCCAAGATCGCGCGCATCCCGGCGAAGAACGTGACCTCGGATGACCGCAACGCGTTGAAGACGCTCGATCGCGACCTGAAGAACGTCGTGTTCGGCCAGGACCGCGCGATCGACGCGCTCGTCGCCGCGATCCGGATGGCGCGCTCGGGGCTCGGGAACCCGGTCAAGCCGATCGGCAACTTCCTGTTCAGCGGGCCGACCGGCGTGGGCAAGACCGAGGTTGCGCGGCAGCTCGCGTACTGCCTCGGCGTCGAGCTGATCCGCTTCGACATGTCCGAATACATGGAACGGCACGCGGTCTCCCGGCTGATCGGCGCACCGCCGGGGTACATCGGCTTCGATCAAGGTGGCCAGTTGACCGAGGCGGTCACCAAGCATCCGTACAGCGTGCTGCTGTTAGACGAGATCGAGAAGGCGCATCCGGACATCTTCAACATCCTGCTGCAGGTGATGGACCACGGTACGCTCACCGACAACAACGGCCGCAAGGCGGATTTCCGCAACGTCACGATCATCATGACGACCAACGCCGGTGCCGGCGAGCTCGCGAAGGGCGCGATGGGCTTCACGTCCAACCGCGAGGCGGGCGACGAGATGGCCGAGATCCGGCGGATGTTCACGCCCGAGTTCCGCAATCGCCTCGACGCGACGATCTCCTTCGCGCAGCTCGACCATGACGTCATCCTCAAGGTCGTCGACAAGTTCCTGCTCGAGCTCGAAGGCCAGCTGCACGAGAAGAAGGTCGAGCCGTCATTCACGCCGAAGCTGAAGGAATTCCTGGCGAAGAAGGGGTTCGACCCGCAGATGGGCGCGCGGCCGATGGCGCGCCTGATCCAGGACACGATCCGCAAGGCGCTCGCCGACGAGCTCCTGTTCGGCCGTCTCGTCGGCGGTGGCCACGTGACGATCGACATCGGCGACGACGACAAGGTCCGGCTCGTGTTCGAAGAGGCCAAAGAGCCGAAGGAGCCCGCCGCGGTCGAATAGCTGCGACGTGCCGGAAAGCGAAAACGGCGCCCCGGGGCGCCGTTTTCGCTGACGGCCCAGCCTCGACGTTCTCTGCGTGCCATCCTATCCGGTCAGCGACCGGTGCGAGCAATTCGATGGCGCCTAGGCGAGCGTATCGGCCCAGATGTTCATCGCCCAGGCGAACGCGTAAGCGCCTTCGGTACTGCTCATCGCCGCCGATACGCCACCGGCACCCGCCACAGGCAGTACGGTCTTCTTCTCGTTGTCGTAGCGGTGTACCGAGCAGACATGCACCGAATCCTTGTCGGTGATCATGCTGTAGCAGGTGTTCGTGAGCACGGGCGTCGGGTTCGGCGGCTGTCCCGCGAGCAGCGAGACGACGGCCGCGGCGCAGACCTTCGCGTGCTGGTTCGCCATGTGTCCCGACTTGGGCATGCCGGTCGCGATCTGGATCGCATCGCCGAGGACATGGATGTTCTTCACCTTTACCGATTCGAAGGTGAGGAAATCGACATCGCACCAGCGGTCGTTGGCGGTGACGACGCCAGCGGCGCGCGCGATCGCGCCCGCCCGCTGCGGCGGCACGACGTTGAGCACGTCGGCCCTCACTGCGTCGCGGATCTCGAACTTCGCCGTCTTCGTCGCCACGTCCACGTCGGTCAGCACGTAGTTGCCGCGATACTCGACGATGCCCTTGTATTCGTCGGCCCGCGCCTTCTTGAACAGCCGACCCTTCGGGGTCACGTCGCCGTTGCCGTCGAGAATCAGCAACGGTCGACCGCCAGGGCCAGCTCGATCTCGTCGGCGCGGCCGAGGACGCGGGCGTCCACCATTTCGTGCTGGTCTCCTTTCCTCCGATCGGCGTCGAGTTCCCGCCGCAGAACGCGAAGCGCGCCGTCGGGGAGCGCCTGCGCCGAGGAGCGATGCGCTACACGATCCTCCAGCCGACGTTCTTCACCGAAGTCTGGTCGAGCACTCACATTCGCGATGCGGGTGCGAAATAATAATCAATCCGGTGCATGGATGACGATCTTGACGCAGATTTCAATCAAGCGGCATCATGGTCGTATGTGACCGCCTGGAGTCGCCGGCCAGGGCGATGCCCGTACCGAAGGAAAAGGAATTTCAGTATTTGAAGAATCGCCTCCGGAGCGCGGATTGAAGGATTGAACACGAAGCGGTGCTCCGAATCGGCGCGACCAGTTGCACGACGCGCCGACCGGTTATCGCGACAGGACAAGCGGTCGGTCGATTTCCCCGTTGCTCCATTCTTGTTCTTGCGCGAGAACACATGAGAGGAGGGAGAAGCAAATGAGCGATAACGTCAATCGTCGCGATTTTCTCAAACTGGGCGGCACTACGGCGGCAAGCGTCGCCGCGGCTGCAACGGGCTTGATCGGCGGTACGTCGGCAGCGGCCGCTGCCGCTGCCACCCACGTCAAGGCCGCGCTGCCCAAAGCAACAGGACCGCGCCTCTTGGTCGTAGGCGGTGGCACGTCGGGACTGACCATCGCCAAGTACGCGAAGAAGGAATTCCCGAAGTTCGATGTCGTGCTCGTAGAAAAGCGCGACATGTATGCATCCTGCTTTTCCAGCAACCTGTGGTATGCCGGCCTGATCGACCTGGAGTTCCTCGCCGATCATAGCTTCCTCGACGCCGCGCGCAACAACAACTACATCTACTTCAACGCTACCGCGACCGGGCTCGACCGCACCGCGCGCACGCTCGTCACCAGCGAGGGCGAGATCGACTACGACTATCTCGTGCTGGCGCCCGGCATTTCCTACGATTATGGCCGCATCGGCGTCACCGATCCGGAGGCCATCTCGACGCTGCGCACCGCCTATCCCGGGGGCTTCATCTCCACCACCGAGCACGTCACCATCCGGCGCAAGGTGCAGGAATTGGAGAGCGGCTTGTACGTGCAGTATGTGCCCTCGGGGAATTACCGCTGCCTGCCCGGGCCCTACGAGCGCGCCTGCATGATCGCCTCGCACATCAAGAAGCACGCGCTCAAGGCCAAGGTGTTGGTCCTGGATGCCAACCCGGACATCACCATCAAGAAGGACGGCTTCCACGCCGCCTTCGATGAACTCTACAAGGGCATCATCGAATATAAGGCGAACAGCGCCATTACGAGTATCGACCCGGGCAAGAAGACCCTCAAGACCGATTTCGACAACTACAACTTCGACGATGCGGCGATCTATCCCGGCGTGCGCGCTTCGACCCTGATAGAGCAACTGGGACTCGTCGACCCGAAGAGCCCGCAAAAGGAGGCTCTGATCAGCCAATTGAAATACAACGTGATCGGCGACGAGCGCGTTTACGTGACGGGAGATTCGCGTCCGCATCCCTATTCGAAGAGCGCCAACACCGCCAATACCGAGGGCAAGTACGTGGCCAAGGTGCTGGCCGCGCGCGCCCAGGGCAAGGACATCAACTGGTACAGCCCGCGCACCGTCTGCTACTCCATGGTGAACGCCGCTCCAGCGGAAGCGATCAGCGTGGACGCCGGCTATGTCCTCAACAAGGAGGGAACGGCCATCGCCGGCTTCTCGCCGGATACCAAGCTGTTCGAGAAGCGCGATACCGCCAGGGGCAAAGGCACGCTCGAGTGGGCGCGCGGCATGTATCGGGAAATGTTCGAGGCGTAATCGACGGCCCGGCCGCCGCCACGCGCCAGGCCGCCTGCGGAGTCATCGTGGACCGACGCAATTTCGTCCGACTGTGTGCCGGCAGCACCGCCCTGGTCGTCGCGGGCATGCGCGTCGCGGCGGCGGGGGATTTCACCGATTTCCCCAAAGTCCGTCTCACCGACGCGAACGGAAGGCCGCTCGGGGTTTCCGCACTGCCGAGCGGAGAAGCCTACGTATTCCATTATCCCTATCGCAGCCTTCCGTGTTTCCTGATCAACCTGGGCAAATCGGCATCCGTGCCTCAGGAGGTGGCTGCGGAATGGGGCAGCTACACCTGGCCGGGAGGAGTGGGCAAAGAGAAAAGGATCGTCTCCTACGTGGCGGTGTGCAGCCACCAACTCGCCTACCCGGACAAGGCATCGACGGTGATCTACTACTCGGCGGGCACTACCGAGCTGATCGGAAAATCCGGCATGATCGTCTGCTGCGCCCATGCCAGCGTGTTCGATCCGTCAGCGGGCGGCAAGCGGCTGCATGGCGAGGCCACCGAGCCGCTCACTGCCATAAGGCTGGAACACGATCCCGCCGACGACGGACTGTACGCCACCGGTCTCGCCAGTACGCAACTGGTCGAGCGCTTCTTCAAGGTCCATAGGCGCAGTCTCATCGAGGAATACGGCGCGGGCGTCTATCGCGAGCCGGTGGAGAACACCGCAGCTGCCATTCCCCTCAGCAAACATACTGAGTCGCTGAACAGCTGTTGACTGCCCGCGCGGCGGGTCGGCGCGCGCAGACCCGCGCCTGCTTTCCCCTCCCCGCCCCTTCGAAGCATTGCGCATTGCCATTTTCGTCGCGGCGCAGGCTAGTGCCGGCGCGATTGAAATCGGCTGCGCGCGGCAAAAGGGCACGCTACACGATTTCCAACATGCGGAAATGCTTTCTAAGTCTATGATTTGGTGAAAAATTTGCCGTATTGCATTGCAATATTTTCCTTGCCACGTGGGCGCAACTTTGCTAACTTGGCAACGTCACGAGCGGCCAACGGCGAACTCGACCGCGGCCGCAAGCAGGGCTTGGGTTCCACCCCATCCATGCCCGCCCGTCCGCCCGAGCGATCCTCGACGGACCGTGCAGTGAAGCACAGGCGGCTGGGCTCGCCTCACGTTTCACACTGTGGCAGCACGTGCGCGCATTCGCTTGAGCGTGCGGCCGCTGACCAAGGTTCCGGGCGCGCGCGGTTCGGCCGTGCGAGACGCCGGATTGGCCATGACGCAAGATGGGAGCAACCATGAATTACGATCTCGAGGCAGCACGGCTCAAGAAGGAGTGGGCGGAGAATCCGCGCTGGAAGGGTATTGCGCGCGACTACACGGCGGAGGACGTCGTTCGGCTGCGGGGCTCGGTCCACATCGAGCACACGCTCGCGCGGCTCGGCGCGGAAAAGCTCTGGAAGCTCGTCACCGAGGAACCGTTCGTCAATTCGCTGGGCGCGATGAGCGGCAACCAGGCGATGCAGCAGGTGAAGGCGGGGCTGAAGGCAATCTATCTGTCCGGGTGGCAGGTCGCCGCCGACGCCAACATCGCGGGCGAGATGTATCCGGACCAGTCGCTCTACCCGGTCAATTCGGTGCCGAACGTCGTCAAGCGGATCAACAACACGTTCACGCGCGCCGATCAGATCCAGCACATGGAGGGCAGCGACACGATCGATTATTTCGTGCCGATCGTCGCCGATGCCGAAGCCGGATTCGGCGGCGTGCTGAACGCGTTCGAGCTGATGAAGGCGATGATCGAGGCGGGTGCCGCGGGCGTGCATTTCGAAGACCAACTGGCTTCGGTCAAGAAGTGCGGACACATGGGCGGCAAGGTGCTCGTCCCGACGCGCGAGGCCGTCGACAAGCTGATCGCGGCGAGGCTCGCGGCCGACATCATGGGCGTGCCGACGGTGCTGCTCGCGCGCACCGATGCCGAAGCAGCCGACCTCGTCACGTCGGATATCGACGCCAACGACAAGCCGTTCATGACCGGCGAGCGGACGGTCGAAGGCTTCTACAAGACGAAGAACGGCCTCGATCAGGCGGTCGCGCGCGGCCTCGCCTACGCGCCGTACTGCGACATGCTGTGGTGCGAGACCGGCAAGCCGGACCTCGCCTTCGCGAAGGCCTTCGCCGACGCGATTCACGCTAAGTTTCCCGGCAAGATGCTCGCCTACAACTGCTCGCCGTCGTTCAACTGGAAGAAGAACCTCGACGATGCGACGGTGATGAAGTTTCAGACCGAGCTGGGCAAGATGGGCTACAAGTTCCAGTTCATCACGTTGGCCGGCTTCCACAGCCTCAACTACTCGATGTTCAACCTCGCGCATGGCTATGCGCACGAGCACATGACGGCGTTCGTCGAGTTGCAGGAGGCGGAGTTCGCGGCAATGGCGAAAGGCTTCACCGCGATCAAGCACCAGCGCGAAGTCGGGACCAGCTACTTCGATGCAGTGACGACGACGATCCAGGGAACCCAGGCGTCGACGACGGCGCTCAAGAACTCGACCGAGGACGAGCAGTTCTTCGACAAGCCGAAGGCCGAGCTCTCCGTCGCCAACGGCTGACGTTCGACGCGGCGAGCGTGTTGCACCCGAACCGCGCCGCCCGAAAGGTGGCGCGGTTCTCTTTTTGGGGCACGACACTGCTCCAGGACCGATGACGGCTGCGCCAGCGCTCCGCGTCTTTTTCGCGATCTGGCCGGATGCGGAGACCCGCAGCCGCGTCTCCGCGCTCGCGTCCGCGACGGCGGCCGAGGCGGGGGGCAAGGTGCCGCAGCCTTCGAATCTGCATTTGACGCTCGCCTTTGTCGGTGCGGTTGCACCGGAACGGATGGCCGCGTTGTGCGAAATCGGCGCCGCGGCGTCGCATGCGACGATCCCGTTCACCCTGACACTCGATCGGATCGGCGGCTTCCGCGACGCCGGTGTCGCGTGGCTCGGCGCGGACGTCGCGCCGCCGGAGCTCGAACGTCTGGCCGTTCATTTGCACGACGCATTGGGCGCCGCGGGATTCAGCGTCGACGAGCGGCCGTTTCGCATTCACGTGACGCTCGCGCGCCGCTGCCGGAGGCGCGTTCGCGCAACGACGGTCGCGCCGATCGAATGGCGCGTCTTGCAGATGACGCTGACCGTATCCGATCTCGGCGCGGACGGGTCGCACTATCGCGACGTCGCGGCGTGGCCATTGGGCGCAGTGGCGGATTGAGCGGCGAACGCTACGCGTCGCCGCGCGCGACCGGCCGCGCCGGATCCGCAATCCATTCGCTCCACGAGCCGGGATACAGCCGCGAGCCGGCGCGTCCCGCGATTTCCATCGCGAGGATGTTGTGGCCCGCCGTGATACCCGAGCCGCAATGGTTGACGACCTGCGCCGCGGGCGTTGCCGCGAGGAGCGCGTCGAATTCGCGGCGCAGCTGCGCGGCGGGCTTCCACGTGCCGTCGGCGGCAAGATTCTGTGCATAGGGCCGGTTCAGCGCACCAGGAATATGGCCGGCGACCGGATCCATCGGCTCGGTCTCGCCGCGGAAGCGTTCCGGCGCCCTCGCGTCGACGAGCGTGAGCGAGTGGTCGGCGAGGCTCGCCATCACGTCATCGGCGCTCGCCATCGGGCCAATGCCGCGAATCTCGAAGCGTGTCGTGCGCGCGGGAAGCACCTCGGTGGCGACGGGCCGGCCTTCGCGTTGCCATTTGTCGAATCCGCCGTCGAGCAGCGCCACGGCGTCGTGGCCGAGCCAGCGCAGCATCCACCAGAGCCGCGCGGCGAACATTCCGGCCCCCTGATCGTACGCGACGACCTGCTTCGCAGCGTCGATGCCGAGTCGGCCGAACGTCGCCGCTGCCGCTTCGGGTGGCGGCAACGGATGGCGACCGTTGGTCCCGGTCTTCGGCGCCGACAGATCCCGGTCGACGTGGACGAATCGGGCGCCGGGAATGTGGCCGGCGCGATACTGCGCTTCGCCCCAGGTATCGGGCTGCATCAGGTCGTGGCGCACGTCGACGACGACCAGCAATGGATCATCGAGCGATGCCGCGAGATCGGTGGTGGAAACGAGCGTCCTGTTCATCGTGTTCCCTCGTGGTCGTCAGTCGTTGGTGACCTGCGGCCCCGCGTCGGGCGCAACGGCGGGAGCGAGTTGCACGGCGAAGATGCCTGCGGCGACGATGAGCGCGATGCCGAGCCAGGAGCCGATGCCGAGCACATCGTGCCAGATAAGGATGCCGAGCGCACTCGAGAAGACGATGCCACTGTAGGACAGGGTCGCCGAGACGAGCGTCTTGCCGCGCCCGTACGCGCGCGTCATGGCGAGCTGCCCCGCCGTTCCCATCACGCCGACGCCGGCGAGCACCCAGACGTTGTCGAACGTGACTGTGCGAAACCCCGTCGGCGTCATCCAGACCAGCGCGCCGGCAAGCGAGAACAGCGCGAAATAGAACACGACCCGCTCGACCGGCTCGTCGGCCTGGACCAGCTCGCGCACATTCCAGTACGCGACGGCCGACGTGGCGCCGGAGGCGAGGCCGATCAGGCCTGCCACAAGCTGATCCGCGGAGAGGCTCGGCTGCAGCAGCAGCACCGCGCCGGCGAAACCGAGCCCGATCGTCAGCGCGAGCCGGGCGCCGGGACGTTCGCGCGCGAGCCAGGCGAGGAGGACGGCAAGAAACACGGGCGACGTGTAATTGAGCGTCATCGCGGTCGCCACCGGCAGCACGGTCAGCGTGTAGAAGAACATGAACAGCGAGACGAACCCGGCGACGCCGCGATGGGCGTGCATGCCGAAGCGCGCGGTCTTCACCGACATGCCCGCCTTCGCGAGCAGCGCCCACGTCACCGCGAGGCTCAGGAGCGATCGGTAGAAGACCATCTCGGCGGCGGTGAACTCGCCGGCGCCGAGCTTCACGAAAACGCCCATCAGCGCGAAGCACAGCCCGGCCGCGATCATCCAGAGCGATTGCATTGCGAAAAAGCAGGTGCAGCCCGGGGTTGCGCGCCAGTCGTCGGCACCGGGGCCGGTCCGCGGCCCGGCGGAATCAGCGCGGCGCGATGTGCGTGTCGAGCTCGCGGCGGAGGAACTCGTGGAAGTGCTGCATCCCGTCCTCCATCGGCGACTGGTACGGTCCTTCTTCGCTCCTGCCCATCCGGAAGAGGGCACGGCGACCGGCGTCCATCCGCTCCGCGATCTCGTCGTCCTCCGCCGCAGTCTCGAGGTACGCCGCCTGCTCCGCTTCGACGAACTCGCGCTCGAACAGCGCAATGTCCTCCGGGTAGTAGAACTCGACGACGTTGGTCGTGCGGTCGACGCTGCGCGGAATCAGCGTGCTGATGACGAGCACGTGCGGATACCACTCGAGCATCACATTCGGATAATAGGTGAGCCAGATCGCGCCATGCTTTGGCATCTCGCCGCGGTAGTAGTCGAGGACGGCCTTGTGCCAGCGCTCGTAGGTCTTGCTGCCTGCCTTGGCGAGGCTCGTGATGCCGACCGACTGCAGCGACGCCCACGGCGCGAATTCCCAGTGCAGATCGTCGCACGTGACGAAATGGCCGAGCCCGGGATGAAACGGCACGACGTGGTAGTCCTCGAGATAGACCTCGACGAACGATTTCCAGTTGTAGCTGCACTCGTGGATCTCGACTCTGTCGAGCATGAAGCCCGAGAAATCGAAGTCGCGCACGCCGAGAGTTGCGAGGTCGCGGTGCACGTCGCGCATGCCGTCGAACAGGAGCCCGTTCCAGTTGACCAGCGGCGAGCGGCCGAGGTTGAGGCAGGGCTTGTCCTCGAAATGCGGCGCGCCGAGAAGCTCGCCCTTCAAGTCGTAGGTCCAGCGGTGGATCGGGCAGACGATGTTGGGGACGTTGCCGCGGCCCGTGAGCATGATCGCCTGGCGGTGGCGGCAGACGTTCGAAATGAGCTCGATGCCGCCCGCATTGCGCACGAGCGCCTGCGCGTTGTCGCGCCATTCGAGCGCATAGTAGTCACCCGGCTCGGGGACCATCAGCTCGTGCCCGACGTAGCCTGGAGCCTGCGAGAACAGCAGCCGCTGCTCCGCCGCGAAGACCGCGGGATCGCAATACCAGGAAACCGGGAGCTGCGAGGTCGCGCGTTGCAACCGCCCCGCGGCAGCGAGATTGGACATGTCCGGGCCTTCCTTCTCGTGAATGAATCACAACCAACCCAACCCAACAACCCGGGACGATTACGGCAGTTGTTTGCCGCCCCGGACCGCCATGCTAAGTCGGCCACACGAGAGGATCGTGGAAGGCCGCGTCGCCAAAACGTGTTAGTATAACGACCCGTATCAAACGGGGCAATATCACAAGGAAATCAGAGAGAAGGAAGGTTTCCTCCGCTTTGGTCCAAGGCCGCGCGTGGTGCGGCGCCCGGCGCCCTGTCTCGTCATCGCGTGCGCACGATTCGCAAATGCCCCGACACCGGAATCCTCCGACTTCCCGATGGCTGAGACCCCCGACGTTCCTGCAAGTTTCGAAGCGGCGCTCGCGGAGCTCGAAGCGATCGTCGCGACCATGGAGCGTGGCGAGCTGCCGTTGAAGGAGTCGCTCGCCGCCTACAAGCGCGGGGCCGTGCTGCTCCAGTATTGCCAGGCGACACTGAAAGACGCGGAGCAGCAGGTCGAGGTCCTCGAAAAGGGCGCGCTGAAGGCGTTCGCAGCGGCAGACGCCGAGGGCGCCGGCAACGATGAATCCTGACTTCGCATGAATCCCGACGTCGCGTTTGCCGTCTGGTCGGGCGAACGGCAGCGGCGGATCGAGCACGTGCTCGATCGGGCACTGCCAGCGGCGGCCGCCCCGTCGGATTCGCTTCAGCAGGCGATGCGCCATGCGGTGCTCGGCGGCGGCAAACGAATGCGACCGTTGCTCGCCTATGCCGCGGGCGAAGTCACCGGCGCGGATCCGGACACCGTCGACGCGGCCGCGGCGGCGGTGGAGCTCGTGCATGCGTATTCGCTCGTCCACGACGATCTTCCCTGCATGGACAACGACACGTTGAGGCGTGGCAAGCCCACGTGCCACGTCGCATTCGGCGAGGCCACGGCACTGCTCGCCGGCGATGCGCTGCAGGCGCTGGCGTTCGAAGTGCTCGCGCGGAGCAAGATGCCGGATGCGGCCGGCGCGTGCGCGATGCTCGCCGCGGCCTCGGGATCTTTCGGCATGGCCGGCGGGCAGGCGCTCGATCTCGCTGCCGTCGGTGCGTCGATCGCGTTGCCCGAGCAGGAGACGATGCACGCGTTGAAGACCGGTGCGCTGATCCGGGCCGCCTTGCACATCGGCGCCAGGTGCGGTCGGTCGCTCACCGCTGCCGAGACGACCGCGCTCGATGCTTATGCGCACGCAGCCGGGCTGGCGTTCCAGGTTGTCGACGACGTGCTCGATGTCGAAGGCTCCGCCGTATCGCTCGGCAAGACGGCCGGCAAGGACGCGGCGCAAGGCAAGCCGACGCTCGTGTCGCTCTGCGGTCTCGCGGGGGCGAAGGAGCGCGCAGAGGCATTGCGCGTCGAAGCCCATGCCGCGCTGGCGCCGTTCCGGACCACCGCGCGGCGGCTCGCCGAGCTCGCCGACTGGATCGTGTTGCGCACACACTGACCCGCCATGGACCCATTGCTGGAACGGATCGATTCTCCGGCTGAGCTGCGCAAGCTCGATCGCGATGCGCTGCCGCAACTCATTCGCGAGCTCCGCGCGTTCCTGCTCACGTCGGTCGCGCAGACGGGCGGGCACCTGTCGTCGAACCTCGGCACCGTCGAGCTCACCGTCGCGCTGCACTACGTGTTCGACACGCCGCACGACCGCCTCGTCTGGGACGTCGGCCATCAAACGTACGCGCACAAGATCCTGACCGGCCGCCGCCTCGCGATGAACCGGCTGCGGATGACCGGCGGCCCATCCGGCTTCCCGCGGCGTACGGAGAGCGAGTACGACACCTTCGGCACTGCGCACTCGTCGACATCGATCTCGGCGGCGCTCGGGATGGCGATCGCCGCGCAGCGCCAGGGCGAAGCGCGGCACGTCGTCGCGGTGATCGGCGACGGCGCGATGAGCGCGGGCATGGCGTTCGAGGCGCTGAATAACGCCGGCGCCGCCAAAGCCGACCTGTTGGTGATCCTGAACGACAACGACATGTCGATCTCCGAGCCCGTCGGTGCGCTCAACTCGTATCTTGCGAAGCTGCTGTCGTCGCGCTTCTACAACTCGATGCGCCGTGGCAGCAAGGAGGTGCTGTCGAAGGTTCCGCCGGTGAAGGAGCTCGCGAAGCGCTGGGAAGAGCACATGAAAGGCATGGTGCTCCCCGGCACGCTGTTCGAGGAATTCGGCTTCAACTACATCGGACCGATCGACGGCCACGACATCGACACGCTCGTGCGCACGCTCGGGAACGTCAAGGAGCTGAAGGGCCCGCAACTGCTGCACGTCATCACGCGCAAGGGCTACGGCTACGCGCGCGCCGAGGACGATCCGATCCTCTACCACGGCGTCACGAAGTTCGATCCGGCGGTGGGCTACGCACCCAAGGCCGCGGGCAAACCGGCGTACACGCAGATCTTCGGCGACTGGCTGTGCGACATCGCGGCGAAGGACGCGCGCGTCATCGGGATCACGCCGGCGATGCGCGAGGGCTCCGGGCTCGTGCGCTTTTCGCAGGAATACCCGCTGCGCTATTTCGACGTCGGCATCGCCGAGCAGCACGCGGTGACGTTCGCCGCGGGTCTCGCGTGCGCGGGGCTGAAGCCGGTCGTCGCGATCTATTCGACGTTCCTGCAGCGTGCCTACGACCAGCTGATCCACGACGTCGCGCTGCAAAAGCTGCCCGTTCTCTTTGCGATCGACCGGGCGGGCATCGTCGGCGCCGACGGTGCCACGCACATCGGCGCATTCGACCTGTCGTACCTGCGCTGCGTGCCGAACATGACGGTGATGACCCCCGCCGACGAAAACGAATGCCGCCAGCTGCTCTACACGGGGTTCACGCTCGACACGCCGGCGGCGGTCCGCTATCCGCGCGGCGCGGGTCCGGGAGTGGCCGTCGCGAAGGAGATGACGGCGATCCCCATCGGCAGCGGAGAGATCCGTCGCGCGGGCGCGCGACGCGCGAACCGCATCGCGATCCTCTCGTTCGGCGCCGTGCTGCGTCATGCGCTCGCGGCGGCGGAGGATCTCGACGCGACGGTGGCGAACATGCGCTTTGTCAAACCGCTCGACGTGTCGCTCGTGCGCGAGCTTGCCCGCGAGCACGACGCGCTCGTGACCGTCGAGGAGAACGTGGTGATGGGCGGCGCCGGAAGCGCGGTCGCCGAAGCGCTCGCGGCCGAGGGGATCGCGATTCCCATCCTGCATCTGGGTCTCCCGGATGCGTTCATCGACCATGGCGATCCGGCGGAGCTTCTCGCCCAATGCGGGCTCGATGCCGCCGGGATCCGGAGGGCCGTGGAGGCTCGCTTCGGGCCGCGCCGGCCGGAAGCGGTGGCCAAGCCCGCGGCGTAGCCCGCGGTTCGCTACAATCCGTCCGATGAACCGCCCCGAGCGCCCGCAGGCGATGTTCCCGATTCCCGACGTCCAGGCCGGGCGGGACGAGCGCAACATCGCGATCGATCAGGTCGGAATCCGCGGCCTCAGATATCCGTTGCTGTTCGTCGACGCCGACGGCATCGCGCAGCCGACGATCGCCGCGTGCAACGTCTACGTCGCGCTGCCGGAGGACCGCAAGGGCACGCACATGTCCCGGCTGGTCGCGCTGCTGGAATCACGCAGCGCGCCGGGCGAGCCGCCGCTGTCGGTCGCGACGTTTCGCGAGCTCCTCGATGCGCTCGTCGTGCTGCTCGAGGCGCCGGGCGGACGCATCGAGATCGCGTTCCCGTTCTTCGTGCGGAAGTCGGCGCCGGTGTCGGGCGTCGCGAGCCGGCTCGACTACGAAGTGCGGCTCGAAGGCGAGCTCGACGGCGGCTTCTTCCGGCAGCTGCTGACGGTCGCCGTTCCCGTGACCTCGCTTTGCCCCTGCTCGAAGGAAATCTCCGAATACGGCGCGCACAACCAGCGTTCGCTTGTGACCATTTCCGTGCGCCCCTCCTCGCCGGTGTTCCTGACGGAGATCATCCGGATCGCCGAAGAGGAAGCATCGTGCGAGCTTTACGGTCTTCTGAAGCGGGCCGACGAAAAATATGTGACCGAGTACGCGTACAACAACCCGAAATTCGTCGAGGACCTCGTGCGCGGCGTCGCCGCCCGGCTCGCGGCAGATCCCCGCGTCGACGGATTCGCCGTCGAAGCGGAGAACTTCGAGTCGATCCACAACCATTCCGCGTACGCCCGCATCACGCGCGGGATCTAGCTGCGACCTCTGCGCTACTGGCCGGCTGCTTGATTGAGCCGGAGCGTCGTTTCGAGAAACCGGACCATCGCGTAGAACTGGAAGTCGGCGTTCGCCTTCCTCGCGAAGCCGTGGGGCGGGCGGCGGCTGATAAAATCGATTCTATCCGCAGTGCCGGCCGACGCCGATGCTTCCTGTCGCCATCTTCCGCTTCTCACCGACCGAGGGTCCGGCGTATTTCGCCGACTGGCTCGACGCCCGCGGGATTCGCCGGCAGCTGATCGCGGTCGACGAAGGCGCTCCGGTGCCCGCGGACCCGCGCGCGTTCGCGGGCGTCGCGATGATGGGCGGGCCGATGAGCGTCAACGATGCGCTGCCGTGGATCGAACCCCTTTCATCGTTGCTGCGTGCTGCGGTTGCGGCGGAGGTCCCGGTCATCGGCCATTGTCTGGGCGGGCAGCTGCTGGCGATGGCGCTCGACGCAACGGTCACGCGGGCGGCGGTTCCCGAAATCGGCTGGATCGACGTCGTGACGACCGACGAGGCCGCAAGGCGCGAATGGTTCGGCGGGCGCAGTGCATTCAGCTCGTTCCAGTGGCACTACGATGCATTCGCGCTGCCGACCCGTGCCAGGCGCGTGCTCACGAACGCACACAACGAAAATCAGGCGTACGTGATCGACGATCGCCACATCGGTTTTCAGTGTCACATCGAAATGACGCGCACGCTTACCGAAACCTGGCTCGCGACCGGCGCCGCGGAGCTGCCGCAGACGTCGACGCCCACGGCGCAATCCGCCGCGGATATCAGGCGTGATCTCGACCTCCGGATCGCGTCGCTGCGCGCGCTCGCCGATGACGTGTATTCGCGCTGGGCAATGGGCTTGCGACACTGACAATGGCGCAGATCCGGGCGCTGCCCGATCACTTGATCAATCAGATCGCCGCGGGCGAGGTCGTCGAGCGCCCGGCGGCGGCGTTGAAGGAGTTGCTCGAAAACGCGCTCGACTCCGGCGCCACGCAGATCGACGTCGACCTCGCCGGCGGCGGCATCCGGCGCATCCGGGTCGCCGACAACGGCGCCGGGATCGAGCGCGAGGAATTGGCGCTCGCCGTCGCCCGCCATGCGACCTCGAAGCTCGCGACCGCCGACGATCTCGAGGCGATCGCGACGCTCGGTTTTCGCGGCGAAGCGCTCGCGTCGATCGCCGCAGTGTCGCGGCTTGCGCTCGCGTCGCGTGCAGCGGGCCGGCCGCACGCCTGGCGGATCGAAGTCGACGGCGGCAGCGTGGGAGCGACGGCGCCCGCGGCGCTCGCCGCCGGCACCACGGTGACCGTGCAGGAGCTCTACTACAACACGCCGGCGCGGCGCAAGTTCCTGCGTACCGAGGCGACCGAGTGGGCGCATTGCGACGAGGCATTCCGGCGGATCGCGCTCGCGCATCCGGATGTTGGCTTCACGCTGCAGCACAACGCGCGCGTCGTGCACCGGTTGCAGGCGCAGGGACGTCAAGTGCGGGTCGAGGCATTGCTGGGCGACGGGTTCGTAGAGACCGCCGCGGGCGTCGACGCCCACGCCGGGCCGCTCGCCATCACGGGTTTCGCCGTGCGTCCCGCCTATGCGGCGGACGCCACGGGCCAGTACGCGTTCGTCAACGGGCGGTACGTTCGCGACCGCGTGCTCGCGCATGCGCTGCGCGAAGCCTATCGCGACGTGCTGCATCACGACCGGCAGCCGGCGTACGCGCTGTGGCTCGCGCTCGATCCGCGTTTGGTTGACGTCAACGTCCATCCGCAGAAGACCGAAGTGCGCTTCCGCGAATCGGGAGCGGTGCACGAGTTCGTCCGCCATGCGGTGCAACGCGCGCTCGCAGCCACGGCCGCCGAGCAGCCCGCCGTCTCCGCCGCCGACAAGCTCGGCCTCGCCGCCGCGCGCACGCCGCCGTTCGCGCCGTCACTGCACGAGTCCGCCGCGGCTTTCACGCGGCCGCTTCCCTACGCCACGCCGCACCAGGCGGCAATGATGTTGCCGGCCGGCGAAGCGACGGCGTTCTACGCGCGTCTTTTCGGCGCGCGCGAGCGCCCGGTCGGCGACGGGCCGGACCTGCCGGACACCGGCGACACCGAACCGCTGGGCTTCGCGCTCGCGCAGCTGCACGGCATCTACGTGCTCGCGCAGAACCGCGCCGGCCTCGTCCTGATCGACATGCACGCGGCGCACGAGCGGATCGTCTACGAACGAATGAAGTCCGCGCACGGTGGACGCGTGCCGCTGCAGCCGCTGCTGGTGCCGGCGACGTTCACCGCGTCGCCGCTCGACGTCGCCGCGGTCGACGAGCATGGCGACGCGCTCGACCGCCTGGGCTTCGCGATCACGGCGCTCGGGCCCGCAACGCTCGCGGTGCGCGGCATCCCGGCGCCGCTGGCCGACGCGGACGCGGCAACGCTCGCCAAGGCCGTGCTGTCCGAGCTGCGCGAATTCGGCGGCAGCGAGGTGCTGGCCGCACATCGCGACGAGCTCCTGTCCACGATGGCCTGCCACGCAGCCGTGCGCGCTCATCGCAGCCTCACCGTGCCGGAGATGAACGCGCTGCTGCGCGAAATGGAAGCGACCGAGCGCGCCGGTCAATGCAATCACGGGCGGCCCACGTGGTATCAGCTGACGCTCGCCGATCTCGACAAGCTGTTCATGCGCGGTCGCTGACGATCCGCTCGATGCGACGGGATCGCTCGTTCGTGGCGACGGAATGATGAAACTGCCGCCGCCAATCGTCCAGCTGATGGGCCCGACGGCGTCGGGCAAGAGTGCGCTCGCACTGGCGCTCGCCGATCGTTTTCCGCTCGAGATCGTCAGCGTCGACTCGGCGCAGGTGTATCGCGGGATGGATATCGGCACGGCCAAGCCCGATCGCGCGACGCGGATGCGCGTCCCGCATCACCTGATCGACATTCTCGACCCGACGGAGGCGTACTCGGCCGCGCGTTTCCGTATCGACGCGCTCGCCGCCATTGCGGCCATCCGTGCGCGCGGGCGCGTGCCGCTCGTCGCCGGCGGGACGATGCTGTATTTCAAGGCGCTCCGCGAAGGATTGAGCGCGCTTCCCGCCGCCGATCGGGCGACGCGGTCGCGGATCGACGCGCGCGCGGCGGTGGAAGGATGGCCGGCGCTGCACGCGGCGCTCGCGCGGGTCGATCCCGAAACGGCAGCGCGCCTTTCACCCACAGACGCGCAGCGTATCCAGCGCGCGCTCGAGGTGCACGCGCTCACCGGCATTCCACTCTCGCAGCTTCAAGGCACGCGCGCCGCCGGCGATGCACCCGGGCCGATCGTCGCGATCGCGCTCTTGCCTGCCGACCGGCCGCGACTGCACGCGGCGATCGCCGAGCGCTTCGACGCGATGCTCGATGCCGGGCTGGTTAACGAATTGCGGCGGTTGCGCGCGCGGTACGCGCTCACGCCCAACCTGCCCTCGATGCGCTGCGTCGGCTACCGGCAGGCGTGGGCGTTTCAGGACGGCGAGATCGACGCCGCGACGCTTCGCGTGAAAGGCATCGCCGCGACCCGCCAGCTCGCGAAGCGCCAGCTCACCTGGCTGCGGGCGACGCCGGCGGCGGCGTTCGATCCCTATACGCCGGGGCTTGCCGATGCAGTCGGCGCGTTGCTTGTGCGCGAGGGCGTGGCTGCGCTTCCGTCGCGCGGGACGCTCGCCCCGTCGCGCTGACAGCGCCCCGCATGCGATAATTTGCAGTTCCGGCGAACCGGCCGCGCCCAGGCGCGGTCCTATTCAGCGACATGTCCGCGCGCACCCTCTACGACAAGCTCTGGGACAGCCACGTCGTCCGCACCGAGGCGGACGGCACGGCGCTCCTCTACATCGATCGCCATCTCGTTCACGAAGTGACGAGCCCGCAGGCGTTCGAGGGGCTGAAGCTCGCCGGCCGCAAGCCGTGGCGCGCGAACTCGATCGTCGCGACCGCCGACCACAACACGCCCACGCAGCATTGGGATCGCGGGATCGACGACCCGATCTCGCGGCTGCAGGTGGAAACGCTCGACGCCAACATCCGCGCGCACGGCGCCAAGGCGTATTTCCCTTTTCGCGACAAGCGCCAGGGGATCGTCCACGTGATCGGCCCCGAGCACGGCGCGACGCTGCCCGGAATGACGGTCGTCTGCGGCGATTCGCACACGAGCACGCACGGCGCGTTCGCCGCGCTCGCATTCGGCATCGGCACCTCCGAGGTCGAGCACGTGCTCGCCACGCAATGCCTGCTCACCAAGAAGGCGAAGTCGATGCTGGTGCGCGTCGACGGCCGGCTGCCGGCGGGCGTGACGGCGAAGGACCTGGCGCTCGCGGTGATCGGCAAGATCGGCATTGCCGGCGGCACCGGCCACGCGATCGAATTCGGCGGCAGCGCCGTTCGCGCGCTGTCGATGGAAGCGCGGATGACGATCTGCAACATGGCGATCGAGGCCGGCGCGCGCGCCGGAATGATCGCCGTCGACGACGCGACGATCGAATACCTGCGCGGCCGTCCGTTCGCGCCGGCGGCGGAGCTCTGGGATCGCGCCGTTGCGCACTGGCGGGCGCTCGTCACCGATGACGGCGCGACGTTCGACCGGATCGTGACGCTGGACGCCGCACAGATCAAGCCGCAGGTCACCTGGGGCACCTCGCCCGAGATGGTCGTCGCCATCGACGAGCGGGTGCCCGATCCGGACAAGGAAAAGGACGCAGCGCGGCGCGAGGGCATGGAGCGCGCGCTCGCCTACATGGGGCTCGCACCGAACACGCCGATTGCCGCCATCGCCGTCGACAAGGTATTCATCGGTTCGTGCACGAATTCGCGGATCGAGGACCTCCGCGCGGCGGCCGCGGTCGCGCGCGGACATCGCGTCGCCGACACGGTCAAGCTCGCGCTGGTGGTGCCCGGATCCGGCCTCGTGAAGGCGCAGGCCGAGCGCGAAGGGCTCGATCGCGTGTTCCGCGACGCCGGCTTCGAGTGGCGCGAGCCGGGCTGCTCGATGTGCCTTGCGATGAACGACGACCGGCTCGAGCCGGGCGAGCGCTGCGCGTCGACGTCCAACCGCAATTTCGAAGGCCGGCAGGGCGCGGGCGGCCGCACGCATCTCGTAAGTCCCGCGATGGCGGCAGCCGCGGCGGTCGCCGGCCATTTCGTCGACGTGCGGCGGATTTCGTAAATGGAACCGTTTCGCACGCTGACCGGACTGGTCGCGCCGCTCGATCGCGCCAACGTCGACACCGACGCGATCATCCCGAAGCAGTTCCTCAAGTCGATCAAGCGATCGGGGTTCGGCCCCAACCTGTTCGATGCGTGGCGCTATCTCGATCACGGCGAGCCGGGGAGCGATCCTGCCATGCGCAGGAAGAATCCGGACTTCGTTCTCAACGATCCGCGCTATCAGGGCGCGCAGATCCTGCTCGCGCGACGCAACTTCGGCTGCGGCAGCTCGCGCGAGCACGCGCCATGGGCGCTCGGTGATTACGGCTTTCGCGCGCTGATCGCACCCTCGTACGCCGACATCTTCTTCAACAACTGCTGCAAGAACGGCCTCCTGCCCGTGGTGCTGGCCGAAGGCGAGGTCGATGCGCTATTCGCCGCCGTCAAGGCGTTCCCCGGATTCCGGCTCACGATCGACCTCGAGCGGCAGACCGTCGCCGCGCCCGATGGATCGCTCAGGTTCACCTTCGAGATCGAACCCTTCCGCAAGCACTGTCTGCTGAACGGGCTCGACGACATCGCCCTCACGCTCGGGCACGCCGACGAAATCCGCGCGTTCGAGGCGAAGCGGTTGAGCGACGAGCCGTGGCTCGCGTGACCGTCCAGATCCTGAACCACGAAGGGCACGAAGAGGGCGAAGAGAACCGCGACAAGAAGACCGTCGGACGGTTCGTGCTGCAGCATCCCCTTGACGTTCTTCGTGTCCTTCGTGTTCTTCGTGGTTCAAGAGTTTCTCTCCGACGATGAAAATCGCGATCCTCCCCGGCGACGGCATCGGTCCCGAGATCATCGCCGAGGCGATCAAGGTCCTCGATGCGCTGCGCCGCGAGGGGCTGCCAATCGAGATGGAGACGGCGCCGATCGGCGGTGCCGGCTACGACGCGGCGAAACAGCCGCTTCCCGAGGCTACCCTCGCGCTCGCGCGCGCCGCCGATGCGGTCCTGCTGGGGGCCGTCGGCGGTCCGCGCTACGACTCGCTGCCGCGCGCGTTGCGGCCGGAGCAGGGCATTCTCGGCATCCGCAAGGCGCTTGCGCTGTTCGCGAATCTGCGCCCCGCGTTGCTCTATCCCGAGCTTGCCGCGGTGTCGACGCTGAAGCCGGAAGTCGTCTCGGGGCTCGATCTCATGATCGTGCGCGAATTGACCGGTGACATCTATTTCGGCGCGCCGCGCGGCCGCCGGAAAAACGCCGCCGGCGAGGACGAAGGCTACGACACGATGCATTACGGCGTCTCCGAGATCCGCCGCATCGCGCGCGTGGGCTTCGAGGTCGCGCGCAAGCGCGGCAAGAAACTCTGCTCGGTCGACAAGGCCAACGTGCTCGACACCAGCATCCTGTGGCGTGAAGTGGTCACCGCGACCGCGCGCGATTTTCCCGATGTCGGGCTTTCGCACATGTACGTCGACAACGCGGCGATGCAGCTCGTGCGGGAACCCAGGCAGTTCGACGTGATCGTCACCGGCAATCTTTTCGGCGACATCCTGTCCGACGAGGCGGCGATGCTCGCCGGCTCGATCGGCATGCTGCCTTCCGCGTCGCTCGATGCGAAGGCGAAAGGCCTCTACGAGCCGATCCACGGCTCGGCGCCGGACATCGCCGGCCAGGACAAGGCGAATCCGCTGGCGACGATCCTGTCCGTCGCGATGATGTTCCGTTACACGTTCGGACGCGCCGACATCGGCGAGCGGATCGACGGTGCCGTGCGCGCGGTGCTGCGCGCCGGAAATCGCACGGGCGACATCGCGTTGCCGGGCGAACCCGTGATCGGCACGCGCGCGATCGGCGACGCCGTCGTTGCTGCGTTGCGGGTCGGCCGCTGATCCGTGATACGATGCGGGCACATGAAGCCTTCTTCCGCCGGCGTTGAGCTCTTCGTCCTGCCGCGCAGGTTGGATTGCCTTCGTGCTGCGCACTCCGGTATTCGCCCTAGGGGCGGCCCGGCGGGCTCATGCGCCGCGCGTGCCGGCATGCGCGCGACCGCCTCTCGCGGCCGCGCCGCCAAGATCACGACGATCAAGACGACCTGACCGGTCGCCTCGGGTCCGCTGTCGCCTCCGCGAGCGGTTCCGGGGGCGGACCGGAATGCGGAGGCGATACGAGAATCAGGGTGGGCGCAATGCGAGTCGGTTTCGTCGGTTGGCGCGGGATGGTCGGGTCGGTGCTGATGGAGCGCATGCGCACCGAGCGCGACTTCGATCTCATCGAACCGGAATTCTTCTCGGCCTCGGTCGTGGGCGGCAAAGGCCCCGAGATCAGCAAGGCGACGCCGCCGGTCAACAGCGCGCGCGACCTCAAGGCGCTCGCGTCCCTCGACGTGATCGTCACGTGCCAGGGCGGCGACTACACGAACGAGATCGCGCCGAAGCTTCGCGCGGCAGGCTGGAAGGGCTTCTGGATCGACGCCGCGTCCGCGCTGCGGATGGCCGACGACGCGGTGATCATCCTCGATCCGGTCAACCGCGACGTCATCGATGCGGCGCTTGCCAAGGGCATCCGGAACTATGTCGGCGGCAACTGCACGGTGAGCCTGATGACGATGGCGTTGGCCGGCCTCTTCCGGCGCGATCTCATCGAGTGGATGACGTGCATGACCTACCAGGCCGCGTCGGGCGCCGGCGCGCAGAACATGCGCGAGCTGCTCCAGCAGATGGGCGAGGCGCATCTCGCGGCGAAGAACCTGCTCGACGATCCGCACTCGGCCATTCTCGACATCGACCGCGAAGTCGCCGGCATCCTGCGCGACCCTGCGTTCCCGACCGAGCATTTCGGGGTGCCGCTGGCCGGCAGTTTGATACCGTGGATTGACAGGGACCTCGGCAATGGAATGAGCCGCGAGGAATGGAAGGGCAGCGCCGAGACCAACAAGATTCTCGGCCGCGCAGCCTCGCCGATCCCGGTCGATTCGATTTGCGTGCGTGTCGGCGCGATGCGTTGTCATTCGCAGGCGCTGACCATCAAGCTCAAGCGGGATATCCCGCTCGCCGAGATCGAGCGGACGCTGGCCGACGGCAACGCCTGGGTCCGCGTCGTTCCGAATACGCGCGAAGACAGCATCGCCCGGCTGACGCCCGCCGCGGTGACCGGCACGCTGGAAGTGCCGATCGGGCGCCTGCGCAAGCTCGCAATGGGCAGCGAGTATCTGGGGGCGTTCACCGTCGGTGATCAGCTCCTGTGGGGTGCGGCAGAGCCGTTGCGCCGGATGGTACGCATCCTGCTCGAACGCTGACCGGGGCCCGGCCTTCGCGGCTGCGCGACACCATGCCATCCGTGGCGTTGCTGCGGTTTTGACGGGCTTCGGCAAGCGCGCGCCGGCCGCGCGATGTTTGCGCATGTTTTATGCATGGGCCGGTATCGGCGGGCGGGGCCTGCGTCTGCGTGGCTCGACCACTGCGGCGCGAATGCAACACGACGCGCCTGCCGCTTGCGCTGGCGCGCGGTACGCCCGTCCGGCACAATATCTGGTAGCGGGGAGAGCTTGCAGCCGCTAGCAGTTGCGTTCGTTGTTAGGATGTCAGCATGAAGTGCGTGGTCGCGAGGGGCGGATGTTGGAGAAAAAGCAAGCTAATACCGAGGTTTAGCTTGCACCGCTAAACCCATGATGTTATGTTTGGTTGCAGAATCCGAAATCTCGGAGGGGCTGCGATGCGAAGAAAACCGATCCTTACGTTGAGCCTGTTGGCGGCTGCGCTGGCCCTTCCGGGCTCCGCGGCGGCGCTCGGGCTGGGCAAGCTCACGGTCAATTCGGCGCTCGGCCAGCCGCTCTCCGCCCAGATCGAACTCACTTCCGCCGCCAAGGAAGACCTCGATTCACTCGCTGCCCGCATCGGCAGCCCGACGCTCTACCAACAGAACAATCTGACGTACCAGGGCGTGCTGTCGCGGGCCCGGGTGAGCGTCGAGCACGCGAACAACGGCGAGCCGTACCTCAAGATCACGACGCAAAGCGCGGTCAACGAGCCGTTCCTCGATCTGCTGGTCGAGATCAACTGGGCATCGGGTCGTGTCGTGCGCGATTACACGTTCCTCCTCGATCCGCCGGGAAGCGCGATGCCGATGGTGGCGGTCGAGCCCACCGCGCCGGTTCGTCCCGGCGCCGCCGCACCGCGTGCCGCGCCCACCGCCGCCGCGCGCGTGGCCGAGCCTGCGGGACAAGCGGGCGACAGGTATACGGTCAAGCGCGGCGACACGTTGTCGAAGATTGCGAACGAATACCGGCCGTCGAGCGTCACGCTCGAGCAGATGCTGGTCGCGATGTTCCAGTCGAACGAGAGCGCGTTCGATGGCAAGAACATGAATCGGCTGCGCACGGGCGCGATCATCACGATCCCGAGCGCCGACGATGCGGGCACGACGCCCGCCTCCGATGCGGCCAAGGTCGTCCGCGTGCAGACGGCGGACTGGCGCGCCTATCGCGACAGCGTCGCTGCTGCGGCGCCTGCGGCGGAAGGTGCCGGTGGGCGAGCAGCGGGCGGAAAGATCGGCACCGTCGCCGAAGAGAAGGCGCCGGCCGCGCCGGCCGGGCGCGACCAGCTCAAGGTCTCGCGCGAAGCGGGCCAGGGCAAGGGCGGCGGCGCAGCTGCGGAGGAAGCGATTGCCCGCGACAAGGCGCTGCAGGAGGCCCAGGCGCGGATCGCCGAGCTCGAAAAGACGGTGAAGGATTTGCAGCGTCTGGCCGAGGTCAAGAGCCAGACGGGTGCCCAGTTGCAGGCGCAGGCCGAAGCGGCCAAGGGCAAGGCAGCACCGCCGACGACAACGCCGATCACGACGGCGCCCGCACCTGCGGCAAAAGCACCGGAGCCCGCACCTGTTGCGCAAACGCCGGAACCCGCGCCTGCTGCGAAGGCGCCCGAACCCGCGAAGGCTGCCGAGCCCGCGCCTGCCCCCGCGGCCGAGCCGCCGAAGGCCGCCGAGCCCGCACCTGTCGCGGAAGCGCCGAAGGTCGAGCCGCCGAAGGTGGCCGAAGCGCCCAAGCCCGCGCCCAAGCCCGCGCCCAAGGTGACGCCCAAGGCGCCGCCGAAGGAGCCGCCGGGATTCTTCGACGACCTGATGACGAACACGCCGTCGTGGGCGATCGGCGGAGGTGCACTCGTGATCCTGGGCGGCGTCGCCGCACTGGTGGCCGCGCGCCGGCGCAAGACGACCAAGTTCGAGGACAGCATCATCTCGGGCACCGACATCAAGACCAATACCGTGTTCGGCTCGACCGGCGGCGGTGTGGTCAACACGGGCGACAACTCGCTCGCGAGCGATTTCAGCCGCGAGGGCCTCGGCAACATCGATACCGACGAAGTCGATCCGATCGCCGAAGCCGAGGTGTATCTCGCGTACGGGCGCGATGCGCAGGCGGAAGAAATCCTGAAGGATGCGCTCAAGAAGGATCCGCAGCGCCAGGAGATCTATCTCAAGCTGCTCGAAATCCACGCGCAGCACAACAAGCCTTCGGCGTTCGAGACCGTCGCCGCGGAGCTCTACTCGGTGTCGCAGGGCCAGGGCGAGGTCTGGCAAAAGGCGGTTGGCCTGGGCCGTCAGCTGGATCCCAATAATCCGATGTTCACCGAAGGCGGTTCCGGTGCTGCTGCCGCCGCTGCCGCCGCTGCAGCAGGCGCAGGCAAGTTGGCCGCCTACGAGGAAGCACCGGCGGTTGCCGCAGAGAGCCGCGCCAAGGCCGAACCGGCGCGCCTTCCCGATTCGGGCGTGCCGGCCGACGTGGCGAGCGACATGGGCGATACCGGCGGCGGGCTCGATTTCAAGCTCGACGAGGAGATCTCGATCACGCCGTCGTCGGGTGCCCAGCCGAAATCGCCGATCGACATTCTCGCGGGCGCTGAGTCCGAGCTCGAAAAGTCCGCGAAGACCAGTGCTTCGTCGACAATGTCGGCGCTCGAATCCGCAGGCGACAAGGCGAAGGCCGCCGCAACCGGTGCGATGGCGTTCGCGAAATTCGGCGCCGACAAGGCGTCTGCTGCCGAAGGCGTGGTCGACACTACGAAGCCGGCGTCGATTGCGGCGCACGACATGGACTTCACGCTGGACGCGACAGAAAAACCGGCGCCGTTACGGCCTGTTGCGCCAAAGCCGGAGCCGGCGATGGCCGGTGCTGCGCCGTCGCTCGCTCGACCGCAGGCGGCGATCGATCTCGACAAGCTCGACCTGTCGTTCGATCCGGATCGCTCGACGTTCGAGGATCCGACGCCGTCGGTGCTGGACGGTCAGTGGCATGACGCGGCGACCAAGCTCGACCTCGCCAAGGCGTACCAGGAAATGGGCGACGTCGAGGGTGCGCGCGAGATTCTGCAGGAAGTGCTGCACGAGGGCGACGACCAGCAGAAATCGGAAGCGCAGTCGCTGCTCACGAAGCTCGGCTGATCAAGTCAGGAATCAGTAGTCAGAAATCAGGAATCCGAAGTTGAAGGGCACCGTTGCCGCGCGACGGTGCCCTTGCCGTTTTCTGATCCCTGATACCTGAAATGCGCATCGCGCTCGGACTCGAATACGCAGGCCAGGCGTTCACCGGCTGGCAATCGCAGGCGGACGGGCGTGGAGCGCAGGACACGCTCGAACGCGCGCTTGCCGCAATCGCCGGAACCGCGATCCGGACGATCGCGGCGGGACGCACCGATGCCGGCGTCCACGCGACGATGCAGGTCGTCCATTTCGATACCGCGGTCGAGCGGCCCGACACCGCGTGGGTCCGCGGCGTCAATTCGCATCTGCCGCAAGACATTGCGGTGCTGTGGGCGCATCCCGCTGCCGAAGACTTCCACGCGCGTTTCGCCGCGACCGCCCGCCACTATACGTACCTGCTGCTCTGCCGGGAGGTGCGACCGGCGCTCCTCGCCGGGCGCGCGGGCTGGTACCATCGGCCACTCGACGTCGCCGCGATGCGGGAGGCCGCGCGGGTGCTTGCCGGCACCCACGATTTCTCGGCGTTTCGCGCGGCCGAATGCCAGGCGAAATCCCCGGTGAAGACGCTGGCGACGATCGAGCTTGCCGCGAGCGGCGATTTCGTCCGCTTCGATTTTTCCGCCAACGCGTTCCTGCACCACATGATCCGCAACATCGTCGGCGCGCTGGTCTACGTGGGTGCGGGCAAGGAGCCCGTGCCGTGGATCGCCGAGATCCTCGCTGCGCGCGATCGCACGCACGCGGCGCCGACGTTCGCGCCGGACGGGCTGTATCTGACCGGCGTCGACTATGAAGCGAAATGGGGCCTTCCGCCGACGCGGCGCGCGGTTTCGCTGCCGCTCGCGTGACGAGCCGCGAGAAGCGCATGCGCACGCGCGTCAAGATCTGCGGCATCACCCGCGTCGAGGACGGCCTCGCCGCGGCGCATGCCGGCGCCGACGCGATCGGGCTCGTCTTCTGGCCGGGCACGCCGCGCGTGGTGAGCGTCGATCGCGCATGCGCGATCGGCGGCGCGCTGCCGCCGTTCGTGTCCGTCGTAGCGCTCTTCGTCGATCCGGAGCCGGCGCACGTCCGGGCGTCGCTCGCTGCCGTGCCGATCGACATCCTGCAATTCCACGGTCGCGAAGCCCCCGAATTCTGTCGCGCCTTCGGACGGCCGTACGTGAAAGCCGTGCCGGTCGCGGCAGAAGCGCAACCGACCGGTTTGCTAGAATACGCAGCGCGGTACCCGGATGCCGCGGGGCTGATCTTCGATGCGCCGCCGGGGAATGGATTGCCGGGCGGCACGGGTCGGACATTCGACTGGGACACGTTGCCGAAGAGATTGCCGCAGCCGTTGATCCTTTCGGGCGGGCTCACCCAGGCCAACGTCGGCGAGGCGATCCGCCGCGTGCGGCCGTGGGCCGTCGACGTGTCGAGCGGCGTCGAAGTGCTGGACGATGACGGGCAGCCGGTCAAAGGCACCAAGGATTCCGTCAGAATCGCCGCATTCATCGAGGAAGCGCGCCATGCAGATGGGTGACGTCCCGTACAATCTTCCCGACGAGCGTGGACATTTCGGCCCCTACGGCGGCGTCTTCGTTGCCGAGACGCTGATCTGCGCGCTCGACGAGCTGAAGGCGCAATACGCGCGCTACCGCCACGATCCCGACTTCATCGCCGAATTCGAAGACGAGCTCGCGCACTACGTGGGCCGCCCGACGCCCGTCTATCACGCGAAGCGCTGGTCCGCCGCGGTCGGCGGCGCGCAGATCTGGTTGAAGCGCGAGGACCTGAATCACACGGGCGCGCACAAGATCAACAACTGCATCGGCCAGGCGCTGCTAGCCAAACGTTTGGGCAAGCCCCGCGTGATCGCCGAGACCGGCGCCGGCCAGCACGGCGTCGCCACGGCGACGGTCGCCGCACGCTTCGGCATGGAGTGCGTCGTCTACATGGGGTCGGAGGACGTGGCCCGCCAGGCGCAGAACGTGTTCCGTATGAAGCTTCTCGGCGCTTCGGTGGTACCGGTCGAATCGGGCTCGAAGACGCTGAAGGACGCGCTGAACGAGGCGATGCGCGACTGGGTCACCAACGTCGAGACGACGTTCTACATCATCGGCACCGTCGCGGGCCCGCATCCGTACCCGATGATGGTGCGCGACTTCCAGAGCGTGATTGGCAGGGAGTGCCTCACCCAGATGCCCGAGGCCGCGGGCCGACAGCCGGACGCGATCATCGCCTGCGTGGGCGGCGGATCGAATGCGATCGGCATCTTCTACCCCTACCTTGGGCACGCCGCGGTGAAGCTGATCGGCGTCGAGGCCGCCGGCGAAGGGATCGCGACCGGACGCCACGCCGCGTCGCTGCTCGCCGGTCGCCCCGGTGTGCTGCACGGCAATCGCACGTATCTGCTGCAGGACGCGGATGGCCAGATCGTCGAGACGCATTCGGTCTCGGCCGGGCTCGATTATCCCGGCGTCGGCCCGGAGCATGCATGGCTCAAGGATACGAAGCGCGCCGAGTATGTATCGATCACCGACGACGAAGCGCTCGCGGCGTTCCACGATTGCTGCCGGATCGAGGGCATCATTCCCGCGCTCGAATCGGCGCACGCGCTTGCCTACGCAACGAAGCTCGCGGCAACGATGGACAAGGACAGGATCCTGCTCGTCAATCTGTCCGGGCGCGGCGACAAGGACATGAACACCGTCGCCACGCGCGCGGGCCTCAAGTTCTACTGCCGGCCCGAGTGCGATCCCGCAAGCCGCCGATGAGGTGCACGAGGCCCTCATCCTTTCGAAATTGAACCGCATCGACACCACGTTCGCGAAGCTTCGCGCCGCCGGCCGCACGGCGCTGATCCCGTACGTGACGGTGGGCGATCCGTCGCTCGCCCTGACGCTTTCGATCGTGCACGCGCTCACAGCCGCGGGCGCCGACGTGATCGAGCTCGGCGTGCCGTTCTCCGACCCGATGGCCGATGGCCCCGTGATTCAGCGGGCCTCCGAGCGTGCGCTCGCCCAGCATGTCGGATTGAAGGACGTGCTCGCGACGGTCGTCGCCTTCCGCCAGACCGACACGGTGACACCGATCGTGCTGATGGGCTACGCGAATCCGATCGAAGCGATGGGCACCGCGGCGTTTGCCGAGCGCGCGCGCGCAGCCGGCGTCGATGGCGTGCTCGTCGTCGATTATCCGCCCGAGGAGGCGAGCGAGTTTGCGACGCTGTTGGGCGAGCGCGACATCGCGCCGATATTCCTGTTGTCGCCGACGACGCCCGAGCACCGCATCGCGGCGGTGGCGAAGATCGCGCGCGGCTACGTCTACTACGTGTCGCTCAAGGGCGTCACCGGCGCCGGCCATCTCGACACCGCGGACGTCGCGCGCAAGCTCGCGGAAATCCGCCGCCACGTCGCGCTGCCGGTCGGCGTGGGCTTCGGGATCCGCGACGCGACGAGCGCGCGGGCAATCGCCACCGACGCCGACGCGGTCGTCATCGGCAGCCGCATCATCCAGGAAATCGAGACGGGGCCGGCCGCCGCAGCACCGGAACGCGCTGGCGCATGGCTCGCCGGAATTCGCAGCGCGCTCGATTCGATGCAGAAGCGCGCCGCGTGGCCGATACGGTCGTTGACAAGGGGGACAACCGGATGACCTGGCTGCAGAAGCTCCTGCCACCGCGCATCAAGAGCACGCCGGGCGGGCGCAAGACCGCTGTGCCCGAGGGTCTGTGGATCAAGTGCCCCGCGTGCGAAGCGGTGCTCTACCGGACCGATCTGGAAAAGAATCTCTTCGTGTGCCCGAAGTGCGCATTCCACACGCGGGTTCCCGCGCGCGAGCGGGTCGACCAGCTGCTCGATCCCGAAGGCCGCTTCGAGATCGGCTCCGAGGTCGTGCCCGTCGACAGCCTCAAGTTCAAGGACCAGAAGAAATATCCGGAACGGCTCGCCGCCGCGCTCGAGGAGACCGGCGAGACCGACGCGCTGATCGTGATGCAGGGAAGCATCAAGAGCGTGCCGCTGGTGCTCGCCTGCTTCGAGTTCGATTTCCTCGGCGGCTCGATGGGGTCGGTCGTCGGCGAGCGCTTCGTCCGCGGCGTGCGCGTCGCCTTTGATACCCGCGTGCCCTTCGTCTGCATCGCCGCGTCGGGCGGCGCGCGGATGCAGGAGGGGATCAATTCGCTGTTCCAGATGGCGAAGACGACGGCCGTGCTGCAGGAATTGACCAAGGCACGCCTGCCGTTCGTGTCGGTCCTCACCGATCCGACGATGGGCGGCGTGTCGGCGTCGTTTGCCTTCGTCGCGGACCTGGTGCTGGCCGAGCCGGGTGCGCTGATCGGTTTCGCCGGACCACGCGTGATCGAGCAGACCGTGCGCGAAAAGCTCCCCGAAGGTTTTCAGCGCGCCGAATTCCTGATCGACAAGGGCGCGATCGACATGATCGTCGACCGTCGCCAGCTGCGCGACGAGCTGGCGCGGCTTCTCGCGATGCTGTCGAAAGAGCCGGCACCTTCGAGCTAGACTCCTACTCGGTCGGGCCGAAGATGGGTCAGCGATTTCCCCTCGGGCCGATGCCGTTTGGAAAGTGGGGTCAGACTCGACTTTCCCGCATGGTTTGACGAGGTCTGGGAGTGCACCACGGAAAGTCGAGTCTGACCCGATGAGCCGGCCGACGACGCTGGCTGCCTGGCTCGCGTACCTCGAGACGCTGCATCCCAAGGCGATTGCGATGGGATTAGACCGCGTCCTCGCCGTCAGCACGCGCATGCAGGCCACGCTGTCGTGTCCCGTCGTCACCGTCACCGGGACCAATGGCAAAGGCTCCACCTGCGCATTGCTCGAAGCGATGTTGCGCGCGGCGGGCCATCGCACCGGGCTCTACACGTCGCCGCACCTGCTTGCGTACAACGAGCGCGTCCGCCTTGCCGGCGTGCCGGTTGCCGATGACGCGCTCATCGCCGCTTTCAACGCGGTCGAGGACGCGCGTGCCGAGATTCCGCTCACGTATTTCGAGTACGGCACGCTCGCCGCACTGTGGCTCTTCGCCGCCGCCTCGCCCGACGCCGTCGTGCTCGAAGTGGGCCTGGGCGGCCGTCTCGACGCGGTCAACATCGTCGACGCCGACGTCGCGGTGGTCACCAGCATCGATCTCGACCACATGGACTATCTCGGACCGACACGCGAGGACATCGCGCGCGAAAAGGCGGGCATCTTCCGCGCCGGACGTCCGGTCGTCTGCGCCGAGCCCGCACCGCCGGAATCGCTGCTCGCCCACGCGCGCGTGCTCGGCGCACCCATCGCGCTGATCGGACGCGACTACGGCTACGTCGCCGCTGCCGCGCAGTGGGAATACTGGGGACCTTCCGGCCACCGCTACGGACTGCCGCATCCGGCGCTGCGGGGCACGATCCAGCTCGTCAACGCCGCAACGGCGATCACTGCGCTCGATTTCCTTCGCGGTCGCGTGCACGTCGGCGCCGCGGCGATACGCGACGGCCTCGTCGGCGTCCTGCTGCCGGGGCGCTTCCAGGTGCTGCCAGGACGCCCGGCGATCGTCTTGGACGTCGCGCACAACCCGCAGGCCGCGCGCGCATTCACGGGCGCGCTCGCGACGATGGGGTTCCATCCGCGGACGATGGCCGTGTTCGGAATGCTGGCGGACAAGGACATCGCCGGCGTCGTCGATGCGGTGCGCACACGCATCGATCGCTGGCATGTGGTGACGCTCCCAGGACCGCGCGGGGCGAGTGCCGCCGCGCTTCGCGACGAACTCCTGCGGGCCGGCGTCGCAGCGACGGCGATCGAGGCTTTCGACGACGTGGGCGCCGCCGTTCGCGCCGCGAGAGAGGGAGCGGGCGAAGCTGATAGAATTATAGTTTTCGGGTCGTTCCTGACGGTCGGCGCGGCGATCAAGGCGTTGCAGCCCGGAGCGACGGTGGCGACAAGGCATGGGTGAGCGCAACGCGGAGAACGCCGACCTCGCGGTCGAGGAGTTGAAAAGAAAGGCGCGCCGGCGCCTGGTCGGCGCGATCGTGCTGGCGCTCGCTGCAGCGATCATCCTCCCGCTGCTCCTCGAACGGGAACCGAAGCCGCTCGGCGATGACGTTTCGGTGCAGATCCCGCCCGTCGACGAGGGCAAGTTCGTCAACCGTCTGACGGGCCGGGCAAGCGAGACGAAATCATCGGCGAAGCCCGCTGCCAGGAACGAAACCAGAGTCGACCCCACGGCAGAATCGAAATCCGACACTGCCGCACCGGCTCCGTCCGCAGCCGTCGCGCCCGCCCCCCCGCCCAACGCCGCGTCCGCTGCGGCAGCGCCAGCGACGACAGCCGTTGCGTCTGGCGCGGCACCGAACGACGTTGCGCCACCGAAGAAATCAGTGAGCCAGGCAGAACAGCGCGTGTTGTCGCCCGCGAACAAGCCTGCGAACAAACCCGACGCCACGCTGGTGGCGCCGTCGAAGACCGATTCCGTGCCGGTGACCCCGGCACCGGCGCCGGCAAGCGCCGCGGCACCTCCCTCTCCGGCGCTCGCCACGGTCTCGCCCCCGACGCTTGCAAAGACCGAGCCGGACACCGCGAGCCCGACGAAAGTAGAAGGCTTTGCCGTTCAGATCGCCGCATTTACCGATGACAAGGGTGCCAACGCACTCGCCGGCAAGTTGAAGAAGGCGGGTTTCGCCTCCACATATGTCGAGCCGGTGCAAACGAGCCGGGGCACGCTGTGGCGAGTGCGCGTCGGCGGGTATTCGGCGCGGGCCGAGGCGGACGCCGCGCGCGCCAAGCTCAAGGCCGATGGCTGGAACGGCATCGTCGTGATGGCGAAATAGCGCGGTGCGGGCTCAAGGCATCGCCGCCTCCCGCAAAATGCGAACCCGTCCGATGACCGGCTTCGACGTTATCGTGCTTGCGATCCTGTTTCTGTCGACGTTGCTCGCGTTCGTGCGAGGCGTCGTCCGCGAGCTGATCTCGATCGCCGCGTGGATCGTCGGGTTGGTTGCCGCGATCACGTATGCGGGCGTCGTCGCGCAGATGCTGTCGGGCCTGCCCGTAACACCGGTCGTGCGGCACGTGATCGCGTTCGCGCTCGTTCTCATCATCGTGCTGCTCGTGGGCGCGTTGATCGCGTGGATGCTGCGCAGCGCCGTGCACGCGATCGGGCTGGGCTTCGTCGATCGCTTCCTGGGTGGCGTCTTCGGCCTGGCACGCGGAGTGCTTGCGGTTATGGCGTTCGTGCTGATCGCGGGACTGACGACAATGCCGAAACAGGATTGGTGGCAGAATTCGCTGCTCGGTGCGCCGCTTGCCGAGGCGGCGCTGGCGCTGCGGCCGTACCTGCCGGCGGAATGGGCGCAGCGGCTCGATTACTCTGCACCGGGGGCACCTCCGCGTCCCAGTGCGACGACCGCCGCATGGACGCCGAACGGAGAAGCTCCACCATGTGCGGAATCGTAGGCGTCGTCGGGCACACGCCCGTCAATCAGATGCTCTACGACGCGCTGCTGCTCCTGCAGCACCGCGGCCAGGACGCGGCCGGCATCGTGACCAGCGAAGGCGCGATGTTCCACATGCACAAGGGCAGCGGCTACGTCCGCGACGTCTTCCGCACGCGCAACATGCGCGAGTTGAAGGGCAACCTCGGCATCGGCCATTGCCGCTATCCAACGGCCGGCTCGGCCGCCTCCGAGCTCGAGTCGCAGCCGTTCTACGTGAACTCGCCGTTCGGCATCACGCTCGCGCACAACGGCAACCTGACCAACAGCGAAGCGCTGAAGAAGGAGCTCTTCCAGCTCGACTTCCGCCACGTCAACACCAATTCCGATTCGGAGGTGCTGCTGAACGTGCTGGCGCTCGAGCTCGAGCGCGCCGCGCACCACGCGCGCCTCGACGCCAACGCGATCTTCACCGCGGTTGCCGGCGTGCATAAGCGCTGCCGTGGCGCCTACGCGATCGTGGCGATGGTGGCGGGCTACGGCCTCGTCGCCTTCCGCGATCCCTTCGGCATCCGGCCGCTCATCATCGGCGTCAACGAAGCGATGGGCGGCACCGAGTACATCGTCGCGAGCGAATCGGTGGCGCTCGAGGCGCTGGGCTTTTCGGTGCTGCGCGACGTCGCCCCGGGCGAGGCGATCTACATCGACCAGGCCGGGCAGTTCCATGCGCGGCAGTGTGCGGCGAATCCGGTTCTCGCGCCCTGCATTTTCGAACTCGTCTATCTCGCGCGCCCGGATTCGGTGATCGACGGCACGTCGGTCTACGAATCGCGCTTGCACATGGGCGAGGAGCTCGCGAAAAAGATCCGCGGCATCCCCGAGGCCAGCGACATCGACGTCGTGATCCCGATTCCGGATTCCAGCCGCCCCTCGGCGCTGCAGCTCGCGAACACGCTCGGCCTCACTTACCGCGAGGGCTTCGTCAAGAACCGCTACGTCGGGCGCACGTTCATCATGCCCGGCCAGGCGCTGCGCAAGAGGAGCGTGCGCCAGAAGCTGAACCCGATCGGGATGGAGTTCAAGGGCAAGGTCGTGCTGCTGGTCGACGATTCGATCGTGCGTGGGACGACCTCGCGCGAGATCGTGCAGATGGCGCGCGAAGCGGGCGCGCGCAAGGTGTATTTCGCGTCGGCGAGCCCGCCGGTGCGCTTCCCGAATGTCTACGGGATCGACATGCCGAACCAGCGCGAGTTGGTCGCGACCGGACGCAGCGAGGCGGAGGTCGCGAGCGAGATCGGTGCCGATCTCCTCATCTACCAGGACCTGGACGCGCTGAAGGCGGCGGTCCGCGCGGCCAATCCGCAGGTCACCGAGTTCGAGGCATCGTGCTTCGACGGCAAGTACATCACCGGCGACATCACTGCGGATTACCTGACGCAGCTCGCCTGCGAGCGCGACGTGACGCGCGGCGACGTCGACGCCGAGGCGTCCGAAGCGAAGGAATCAGTGTCGGTCAGTGATTGACGGCGCGCAGTCCTGACAACGGAAACGGCCTGTGGGGCCGCGTTTTCTGCGACGTGCCGAGGGATGCTGACTATTTAGCGGCCGCGACCATGTAGTCGACGGCCGCCTTCACGTCGGCGTCGGGCAGGTCCTTGTTCCCGCCTTTCGGCGGCATCGCGCCCTTGCCGGTGAGCGCAACCTGGTAGAGCGTGTCGATCCCGGTCTTGATCCGCGGCGCCCACGCCGCCTTGTCGCCGAATTTCGGCGCACCGGCAACCCCGGCCCCGTGACAAACGACACACGTCGACTCGAAGATCTTCTTGCCGTCGGGTTTCGCCGCTCCAGCGGCCGGCGCGGCTGAAGCGGGCGCAGGCGCTGCCGGTGCCGGCGCGGAAGCGGGTTCCGCCACGATCGGCTTGTCGGCGCCCGAATTCATCATGTACTGGACCGCGCGGCCGATTTCGACGTCGGAGAGCTCTGCCATCCCGCCGCGCGCGGGCATCCCCGCGTGGCCCTTGAGCGCCGAGCGCAACACCGCCTTGTACCCGCCCTTGGCGCGTTCGCGCCACGCGGCGCGATCGCCGATCTTCGGGGCGCCGCCTTCGCCGGTCTCGTGACATTTTCCGCAGGTCGCCTGCACGACCTGCTCGCCCGTGCGCTCGCTGCTGGCAGTCACCGCGACTGGCGCGATCGTCGGAGGCTCCTTCCAGTTGGCGCCGCCCTTGTTCGCCATGTACGCGACCGCGCGCTCGACCTCGACGTTTTCGAGATCCGGGTTTCCGCCCTTCGCGGGCATCGCGCGGATTCCCTTCAGCGCGTGATCGACCGCCACCGGCTGTCCCTGCGCGATCACCTTCGCCCAGGCGGTCTTGTCGCCGAATTTCGGCGCGCCCGCGAGTCCGGCTTCGTGGCAGTTCTTACAGACCTGACCGTAGACCTGCTCACCGGTGAGCTGACCCTTGGGACCGCTCGGCGCCGCGAGCACCACCTCGCCCACCGGCTGGATTCGCTTGATGATCGCGCTTTCGTCCTCGTGCATGCCCTTGCTGCCGCTCGTGACGTATTGCGATATCAGTACGGCCACGACGATCGGCACGATGAACGCAAACACGACGACGACGACGAGCTGCTTCCAGTTCTTGATCGGGGAGGCGTGCTGACGTTGTTGTTGCATGAGCATTCCTGGTCCGGAGAGCGGGCGCAGCGGGGTAGGTGTGAAGGAAATCGTTCCGGGCGGGCCGTCTCGCGCGGCGTGCCGGACCCGGTCCGAACAACATGGGATTATACCGGGCCGCTACCGGGCTCCCAAGCGCCGATGGACGCTCGTTCGACGTACACGGTAAAATGCCGGTCCGCGCGCCCGTAGCTCAGTTGGATAGAGTGTTGGTTTCCGAAGCCAAAGGTCACAGGTTCGACTCCTGTCGGGCGCGCCATTTCCTTCAAGCAGCTATCCGGTTTTCCTTTCACTGTTGATCACCTGTGGCCCATCCATGGCCCATCTGTGGCCCATCCGTGGCCCACGCAAACACGCCGGACCTCACTAAACGACTGTTGGTCTAGTGGCCCATTTTCGAGAGCGGTGCGGCCAATGACTGTTGGCGTAGTAGCCCGTTCTCGAAGGCGGTGCGCTAAACGACCGTTGGTCTAACGGCCCTTCTTCGCGGCCGAGGCGCGCCTTGCCTTCCCGCTCCTACCGAGGTACGCGTCGAGCGCCAGGCGCGCGATGTCGGATCGAGTAGGGATATAGCCTAGCTTCTTTTGCAGTTCGATCCGCTTGCCATCGATGGCTTGCTCCAGCTCCTTGTCGATCCGCAGGTTGAGCTGAATTCGTTCCATTCCTTCGCTCCGAGGGTTGACACCGGCCGATTCTAGGCTCGGACCTCACCGGCGTCTAGGTGGCTAGGGCGCTGCCTGACAGACGAGTTGACAGAGAGACGACCTGCGATACGCTCCATATGTGTCTAGTCGATAGACGACTAGCTAACGTATGGAGGTATCGATGGAAGACGAGTACATCACCACCCAGCAACTGGCTTCGCGTATCAATTACGATGAACGGACCATCCGGGAGTCGTGGAAAGACAGCGTCCTGTTGGAGGGCGTGCATTACATCAGGCCGTTTGGTGGCAGGAAGATCCTGTTCCTGTGGTCCGCCATCGAACGCGACATGGCCACCTGGTCCAAGGAGCGCTCGGTCGGAATCCCCATGGCCAACGGCGGGGCGTGCCATGAGTAGCGTTCGCCTCCTCAAGCGCAAGGGGACGCTTTTCTTCGACTTCCGGGTCCGCGGCGTCCGCTGCCGGGAATATACTGCGCGGTCAACCGCACCCTGGCTCAAGCGGCGCACGGGCTCGCCGGCCAATGCCTTGCGCATGGCAACGTTCACGGTCTGCCGCGCGTCGGCGGAACGCTTTTGCGCGGCCTGGGCACGAAGCGTGCTGCCGAGCTCGATCGGCAAGAGAGCGGTCTTGCGCAACAACACTCCGGGACTCACCGGGGCAGCGCTGCGCGGAAGCGGGCTCGGCAACGCCTGCCAGGTCACTCCTTTCAAGAATGCGTCCAGGGACTCGCGCAAACCACCAAAGGCCTGCGGCGAGCGCGCGGACGTGCTGCCGAAGGCTGGCACGTTGTGCTCGATATGGCCGAGCATCTCGCGCAGCAGTTCGGGGTCCCAGCGCTGACCTGCACCGGTCCCGGCCACGGTATGGCGGAGCACGTTCTGCCGTAGGCCAGCCAGGTGGTCGAGACTGCGACCGAGTTCGGCCGCACCGATGCGCTGCCAGTCGGTCCCGTTGTCCTGAAGGAGAAAAAAGAGCGGCATCGCGCGGGGCCCGGAGGGCGAGACGACAGTTTGGAGCTTCGCCGCGAGTTCGGGCGCGAAGGACTGAGAGGCGGCGACGAGCGAATGGAGGTGATCCAGATACCGGCGCAGCTGCGCCGTGACCATGGGCGCAAGCGGTACCAGTCGCCCGGCTTTGCCCGGGTGGCTCTGCTTGTCGTTGACGACGATCCAGCCACCTTCGAGGTCAATGACATCGAGGCTTTCCGCGGGGTCGGTCACCGGGCGGTGGCCGGTCGCTGCCATCAGCATCCACAGCGTGTACAGACCATAGGCGTTGTGCGCTTCGACCAGATTGCGGGGCGCGGCGCGCTTGACGCGTTCTTTGAGCCCGGCGACAAAACTCTTGAGGACCTCGGGCTTGGGTAGGAGCTGGCTTCCTGCGTATTGATTCGGCGTGGTCGCGGGATCCAGGGCTTGCTGACCGGTACCAAATATCTGGCGGCACGCACGTGTATACGCTTGCTGCAACGTCCCGATCGGGATGGCCGCGTAGTAGGCCGCAATCGGCGCGACATCTTCGTCGCTGCCGGCGACATAATGGACCATCGCCTCGTCTTGAGTGACGGCCGACACTTCGACCGCCAGCGCAGCACTGATCCGCCCGTGGGTCAGTCGCGCATTGGGATGACTGCGGCGCAGTGGCTCAAGCCAGGTGGAAAGAAACTCGACTGCGGAGTCTGCGCTGCAACCCACGAGCTCACCGACGCTCCTCGCACTGGGGCGCAACGTCGTTGCCTTGGCCAATGCGGAGGCAACCGGCTGCGGCAGCGGAAATCGGATGTGGCTCGTTGAATCGACCAGTAGTGCCCGTTGCTGCGGTTCCGGCGTATACGCTTGCGGCGGACGCCGCACCGGTTTGACCCAGATACCGGACGGCTCGAAATGCTCTGCGTCGAATTCGCCCGAAGCAATCGGTACGCCGGCCAATGTCGTGACACGCATGCCGGTCGAGAGCGCCAGGAGCGAAAAAAGGGCGTTCGCCGCCATGGGGCTGCTCCCGTTCGCGGCCGCCACGCCAGAGCGCACCACAATGTCGAGTTCAAACGCATTCAGGTGATCCCACGACCAACGGAGCGTTTGCCCAATCTCGGCGATACGGTAGGCGGTGTGCCGGTCATCGAACCTGGCCACCGTCGCGGGCGCTTCAGCTTCGAGCGCAGCCGTTGCAGGAGTGAAGGCGAGTTCGTGCTGGACGGGTTCCGGGACGGAAGTGTCTTCCGGTTCGAATTCGAGGAGCGTGCTGATCTCGGGAACGGCCCGCTCGTTAGAGGAGGGGGACACACGTTCGTCAACGCCTCGTGCCTGCGGGCGCTTGAGGACGACTCCGGTGGTACGGGTCGAGATTGGCGGCGCGGCACGCTCACGATAGCGACCCGCCGGCTCGATCAGCCGACCGAAATCCCGAATCAGACCGATGAGTGCGGTGAGAAACGCGACCTGCGCGGGACCGTGGCGGCGCGCGTGCTCGAGTTCCGTGCGGCGGCCCTCAGCATAGGACAGTGCCGCGAGAAGCCACCGTTCCGGGGCGTCGTCAGGATCCGGCAGCCGTCGCACCAGATCGGCCCACGGATGCGGCAGTGTCTGGGCCTTTCTCAGGCCGTCGGCTACCACCTTGAGCCGGGCTGAGCGGTCCGTTTCGAATATGACCCCAAGCAGCACGAACGAGCGCAGCGCGACAATCCGCGAGACGATGGTCTGATCACTGATCTCGGTCGTGAAGCAGCAAAGGAGCGGGAACTCGGCGGGCGATCCGCTGCAGCGGTGCGTGCCGAACTGAGCGTTGGCAAGTTTCAGGCGCGCTGCCTCAGGAATTCCCCGAAGGGCCGCGTTGACGGCCTGGATAACCGGGCGAACCTTGGCAACGGGGGCGAGACTTCCGAAGCCGAGGCTGTCGGCCATTGCCATCACCGCGTTGAGCGATAATGCGAGCGCGAAGCTGGCACCCGGATCTTCGCTCAAGCGAAAGGCTGTCGTGATCCTCAGCCAGATCTTCGGATCTCCCGCGGTTTCGGCGAGGTGATCGATGTAGGCGATGAGCTTCACCCGCGAGCTCGGGGTGGGCCAAGGATCCAGATGGGGTGCTTGAGCGGCCAAAGTCTTTGACGCCTTTATGCGCGACCTTGGCAAGTCCAGACGAGCTCGGGTCGATGTTAGGCGTTGTCAGTCGACAATAGATGGTTCTCTCGACCAGGTCTTCTCAGTGGCTTGTGAACCTTCCTCTCAAGCAAAGTCCTCGTTACGGTCGAGTTCGGCAAGCACGTCCTCGTCGTACTCGACCATTGTTTCGTCCGCGGGCTCGGCGTATCCGAGCGGCGCCTCCCCCCGCGCGTAGCCGATCGCGCGGTAGCCTCGAAGGCGTTTCTCGAACATCCGCAGCAACATCGGAACTTCGCGGTCAACATAGTCGAAGATGCGAATGTCGCGCTTGCCGGGGTGCAGGCGATGCAGCCGCCCGGTGTATTGGACGAGGGTCCCCTTCCAGGACACGGGCAGCGCCAGGAAAAGCGTATCGAGCCGCGGATCGTCGAACCCCTCGCCAATGTACCGGCCAGTGGCGAGCAGCAGCCGTTCCTCAGCGGCAGGGATGGCGGCAAGCCGGTCGCGTACGTCGCGGGCGGCCTTGGTTCCCATTCCTCCCCACAGGACGACCAGATGCCGCGCAAACGGTCGGAGCTTGCTCGCGAAGTACTCGAGGTGGTCCCTGCGCTCGGTCAGCAGGATCGGGGAGCGCCCGTCTACGAGGGCTCCGATGACGTCGTTGAGGATCATGGCGTTGCGGGTCTCGTCCTGCGCCAGCGCGCCATAGAGACCCTGGATCCCTCCGTCGGCGGCAGCGGTCGACGGACGGAAGCTCGTCTCGCGCACGATGAGCGTGTGCTCGAACGGGCGCTGGCTCGCCTCGGTCTTTGCGTTCACCGTGAAGCGTACCGGGCCAAGCTGCATTTGGGTTATCGGATGGCGTCCATCGCGTCGCTGGGGCGTTGCGGTCAGCCCGACGACGTACCGCGCCTTGGCCGACGCCAGCACGCGCTCGAACGAGACCGCCGGGAGATGCTGGCACTCGTCAACGATAACTTGCCCGTAACTGGCCACGAGATCCACCACCGACTCCTTGCGCACCAGGCTCTGGATCATCGCGACGTCGATCCTGCCGGTGGGGTTGCGCTTTCCCGCACCGATCTGCCCGATCAACTTGGGGTCGACACCCAGGAACACGGAGAGTTGCGCTCGCCACTGGTCGAGCAGCGGTCTTCGGTGCACCAGGACCAACGTGCTGCAGGCACGGGCGGCCACCAGGTACGTGCCAATGACGGTCTTGCCGACGCCAGGAGGGGCGACGAGAACGCCGCAGTCGCTCGCGAGAAGCGCGCGGGCTGCCTGATCCTGAACCGGCGTGAGCGTTCCGAGGAAGGGCAGCGCAATCGGCTCCCCGGTGACGCGCTCGTCGAGGACATCGAGAGCGACGCCGAGACCGCGGAGCAACTCCTCGAGATCGGTCCTGCAGCCTCGCGGCAGCGCGACATGCTGCGGGAGATCTTCGGCGCAGGAGATCACCCGCGGGGTGAGCGCAGTCGACAGCCGCATGCTCTGCTTCTTGTAGAACTCCGGATTCTGGAAGGCCGCAATACGCTTGATCTGGTCGAGCAACGGCGAGGGCAGACCTGCCTTGGCGACGAAGAGCCTCTGCGAGAGCACGGCTGACACTCGATTCGGGAGGGGCCCGGTAATGCGCGGTGATCGCGGCTTCCCAGATGGCAGCCGCGTCCACGGTGCAGCGTCCTCGGCGTCGGCCACTTCCGTCATGCGAACGCCGACGACGCTTCCCGCGCGACTCGCGTCGGACGCGATCCGCTCCACCGTCAGCGCGTCAATGCGCTGGATGGACGCAAGGTGCACCCATTGCTGCTCGTCGGGGAACGCGATAAGGTCGTCGTTGAGAAAGACCGAGTTGCCCTCCCGCCTCGGTCCGTGTTGGAGCGGCAGGGCGATCAGGTTTCCGAAACCACCGCGCGGCATCGTGTCCTGGCTGGGAAACAGCCGGTCGTACGAGTCCATGCCAAGCTCGTGCCGGGTGGCCATCGTCTCGGTGATGAGGTGGCAACCCATCTTGCGAGCCGTCGCCGCTGCGACGGGGGTCGCAAAGAAGAACCAGACATGCGCTCCGTTGCCCGAGCGTGAGCGCTCAACCGCCACCGGCAGCCCCAGTCGACGGCTCGTCTGCACGAATGCACGTACGTCGTCCATCCACGCGCTCTTGTCGAAGTCGACTGCCAGGAACCAGCAGGTCTCGTCTTCTTGCATCGGATAGACGCCCATCACATGCTGGCCCTTCAGGTGGCCAATCACGGCGGCGTCATCGACGGGCTTGAACGCCTGCCGGGTGCAATCACCGCATTTCACCTTGGGGAGCTCGCAGACACCGGGCACGAACTTGTTCGAGCACGCCGGGGCATAACCTGGCTTGCCCGTCTTCCTGCTGACGTAGCGCGTCGGGTAGAGGTCCGAACGACCGCGAAAGAGCTGCCGGAACAGCTTCACCTTGTCGGCTGGTGTGCGGGGGGCAAGCCCCGACAGCGGCTCGGGAGCCATGGGCCGAGGAACCGCATCACGCGCCGCGAGCTCGTTTCGAAGCGTAGCGATTCGGGCTTTCGCCGCGGTACCCTGCGCTTCGATCCGCTCGAGGTCCGACTCTGCCTTCGCAAGCTCGATGACGAGTGGGTCACGAGGTGCGGTAGGCGCGCCATTCTGAGACCGTTCTTTGCGAGGCGCTTTCACTCGAACATCTCCGCAATCCAGATTCGGAACGCGTCGCAAGGCGGGGACCGGCCAAGATGATAGTCGCCGCCCAGATCCCCACAGTACGTCTGAATGACGCAAAACCGCTCAAAATTCATGGACCAGCCACATGTCGTTCCTCCGGCCACGCGTGTCTGGTAGCATGAACTCTTGAACCTACTCGATGAGTTGAATGCTATGGGTACATCCCTCAAATCATTGGGCATCGACCGTCTTCCGGTTGAGGAACGTTTAGCCTTGGTCGAGGATATCTGGGACAGTATCGCGGCCGATAGTGCTGCACTGCCGCTGACCGATGCCCAGCGCGCCGAGCTTGATCGCCGACTCGCCGACCATGAAACTAACCCGGACGATGTCGTTCCATGGGAAGAACTTAGAGGTTCGATTACTGAACGCCTGAAGAGATGACGTTACCGGTCGTCTTTCGGCGCGCGGCGCGCGGCGCGCCGCGAGTTCGATGAAGCGGGATTGTGGTATGAGGAGCGCCGAGCCGGCCTTGGTTCACAATTCGTCTCTGAGATTAATTACGCCATTAAGTTGGTGCTGGAAAATCCACAGCGCTTTCCCATCATGCACCGCGAGATTCGATGTGTGCGAGCGCGTCGCTTCCCGTATTCGGTCTTTTTTCGTCCGGAGGCCCGCCGAATCGTCGTGCTTGCCGTGTTTCATGCGCGCCGTGATCCAAGCGTGTGGCACAACCGTGCATAGCGGCGGATTTGCAAGAGATCGAGGCAACCGATCAATGGGGCGGCATAGGCCAAGGGTCAGAATTGCGTGATCGAGGGGCCAAAGTCTGTGACGGTTTTAGGGCGACCTTGGCGAATCGAGATGAGTCCGGCCCGACGCTAGTCGTCGCTAATCGACATTAGGCGGTTACTTTGCTCCTATAATAATCAATATGATACGCGATGAAAATACCAATAAAGATCTAAAAGCAACATTTTGTGTGCATACAATTGAGTCACTTTCCGAAGCGTCGGGCGCGCCATCGTTTTTTGGGATCCGTGTTGCGGACGGATACCGATTGGCCGCCCGTCGCGCCGAGCGCACATCGGGTGAAGAAGACGCTCCGGCGGTAGCGTGAACAGGCTCTAACTTCTTGCCGGCGGCTCCCATGCCGGCGCGACTGCGCCCGGCGCGCGCAGCACCCGCAACATCCGCACCGCCGTTTCGACGCCGCGGTAGTAGCGCGGTACGCGGAACGTCTCGGCGAAGCCCAGCGTCTCGTACATTGCATAGGCTGCGGCATTGTCGGCGCGAAGCTCGACGTGGATCGATGCCGTCCCCGCGATCGCCGCCGAGTCGACGAGCCAGCAGAGCATCCGCCGCGCAATGCCGCGCCGCCGGTGCGACGGGCGCACCGCGAGCAGCACGAGATGCGCGCGCTCGTCGCCGAAGCTCATGATGGCGAAGCCGACGATCCGCGGGCCGTCGCGCGTGACGAGCGCCACGGCCCCGGGGTCGCGGATCAGCTGCGCGACGCGCGGTACGCGGTACGTCCAGCCAAGTCCGGTTTCGACGAAGTCGCGCGACATCAGCGCGAGCGTTTGCGCGTCGTCGAGACAGGCGAAACCCAGCTCATTCTGCCGTTGGTCCACGCCGTGGATTGTGCCATCGGACGCCACGCGCCGGTATTCCCTCGCCGCCCGGACCGGTTGCGGCGCCCGCTCCGAGCGGCCAGAATCTGACGCTGAAGGGCGCGGTCCGACCTTCAGCATCTGTCGAGGGGAGGCGATCATGACCGACGGCGAGGGCAGGAACGACAAGCGCGTGCAGCATTTCCGACAGACCCTGCTGTGGCCGCTGCAGTTGATGCCGATCCGGGAAGGTAGCCAGATCCAGCGCCACTGGGAGGTGCTCGAGCACGGCGGCGCCGACCACCCGTGGCACGAAGTCGCCGACGAATTCACCGGCGATCACGCGAAGTTCCAGACACGCCACTACAACGAATTCGTCACGTTCCTGCCGTACGTGCAACGCTTTCTGTACGGCGAAGCCCGCTCGCGACGGAAGGATGCCCGTGGCGAGCAAGCAGCCGCCTCACCGATGCGCGTGTTTCGCCGCGACGACGTCGCCGCGGTCCGCCTCACCTCGCATCCGGGCGACGCGCCACTCGTGCTGTCGATCGCCCATATCGACCTCTATTTCTTCTACGACATCGACGTCGTCCTGCTGAACGTCGAGGTCTACGCGGACGACATTCCGCTCTACCAGGCGGAGGACACGCTGTACCGCTTCGGTCGCGCGTATCCGGCCGGCTGGGACGAACGGGGCCAGGGGTTGCACTGCATGCATCGCGTCGAATGGCTCGGCCACGACGGGACCGTGCTCGCGACATCGGATGCGGAGCAGCGCGAGAAATTCCTCGCCTTCGTCTGCCGGCACCGCGCGCCGTGCATCAGCGCGCACTGGGCGTTCCTGCTCCAGCCGCTGGTGCTCGACCACTCGGAGGAAAAGGGGCCGATCCGCTACCGGCAGATCGAGTATTACCGGATGCCGGTGATGGGCTATCTCGCGCTCGACAATCCGCGAGCGCTGACGCGCGGCGACTTCATCCGTCTCGGGCTCGTTACCGCCGCCGGCGGCGACGACGCGCTGCCTTATTCCGATCGTCACGTCGCGGGCTTCGAGGAACGTTACTGCTTCGACCGTTTCTGGAGCGACGGCATCGAGGGCCTGAGCACCCGCTACATGTGCTGCGGGCATGCGCTCGTGGTCGTCGGTGATGCGCGCTCGCCGTTTTTCACCGACAAGGAAACCGGCGTGTTGGCGCAGTTCCGGCACCAGCATTTCCTGCTGTTCCTGATCCCGCACTTCCAGAAGGCGGCACTGCTGATGTTCGCCTCGCGCCTCGTCAACGCGCTGATGGCGCTCGAGGTCGGCGAACCGGAATCGGTGAAGCGGTTCAAGCGCACGATCCGGCAGAACTTCGAGATCTTCCTGCGCTTCACCCACCGCTACTGGTTCCACGAAGTTGCCGATCAGGCGCAGGCCAAGGCGCTGTATCACCTGGTGACGGGCCACCTCGGGCTCGACCCGCTGTATGCGGAGGTGAAGGAGCGCATGTACGACATGAACGAGTATCTCGACAGCGACAGTCTGCGCCGCCAGGCGAACACCGTGGTCCGGCTCACTGTAGTAACCACGTTCGGAATGATCGGCACGGTCACCACCGGGTACTTCGGCATGAACCTGCTCGCCGCCGATCTGCTCGAGACCGGTGCTACGCAGCTCGCGTGGAAGCTCGGCTTCTTCGTGGTGATCCTCGCCGCCACGATCGGGCTCCTGATCTTTACCGTCGCGAGGTCCAAGCGGCTGTCCGACTTCCTCGATGCGCTTTCCGACGACCGGCTGTCGCGAAAGGAGAAGATGCTCGCGTTCTGGCGCGTGTGGGTCGGCGACGCGCCCGTCGTCGCGCCCCGGCACGATACGGGACGCGCGTAGCCCGCCGCCGGTGCGGCCAGCTGCCGCACGTGTGCATAGCCGAATATACGCATTCGTTGACCTTCCGCAACGCACAGGGCGGAAGCGCGTCCGACAATGTCCGCTGCGGAGCCGCTGCGGTCACTGAGTCGTCATCATGAAAAACATTGTCATTCTGGGCGCCGGCACCGGCGGCGCGCTCGTCGCCAACCTGCTTTCGCACCGGCTCGACCTTAGGCTGTGGCAGATCACCGTGATCGACCGTGGGAGCCTGCACGTCTACCAGCCGGGATTGCTGTTCCTGCCCTTCGGCATGTACGGCTATCACACACAGGAAGACGTCGTCCGGCCGATCTCGGCGCCGCTGCCGCGCAACGTCGATCTGGTCCGCACCGACATTCGGTTGATCGACCACGCGAAGCGGGTCGTGCAGACCGACCGCGGCACCTATCCGTACGACTTCCTTATCTCTGCGCTCGGATGCCGTAGCGCGCCCGAGGAAGTCGAGGGGATGGCCGACCAGATGGGCATTGGCGTGCACACGTTCTACACGCTCGAAGGCGCGCTCGCGATGCAAAAGCCGCTCGCCGAGATGACCGAAGGCCGGCTCGTGATCGACATCGCCGAAATGCCGATCAAGTGTCCGGTCGCGCCGCTCGAGTTCGCGTTCCTCGCCGACTACCACTTCCGGCAGAAGGGCGTGCGCGACCGCATCGATATCTCGCTCGTTACGCCGTACACGGGCGCCTTCACCAAGCCCAACGCCAACCGGATCCTGTCGAAGGTCGCCCTGGAAAAGGGCGTGAATGTCGTGCCGAACTTCGCCGTCGCCGCGGTCGACGGTGCGGAAAAACAGATCCGGACGTTCGACGGCCGCACCGTCGATTACGACTTGCTGTGCGCGATTCCGCCCAACCTCGGTCCGGCCGTTATCGACGATTCGGGACTGGGCGACGGCGCCGGCTACGCGATCACCGATTCGCGCACGCTCAAAGCCAAGAACGCCGAGCGGATTTATCTCCTCGGCGACAATACCAACGTCGCCACGTCGAAGGCGGGCTCGGTCGCCCACTTCGAGGCCGAGACGGTGGTCGAGAACCTGCTGCGCGAAATCGAGGACAAGCCGCCGCTCCAGACGTTCGACGGCCACGCCAACTGCTTTGTCGAGACCGGCCACCACAAGGCGATGCTGCTGGACTTCAACTACGACATCGAGCCGCTCGAAGGCTCGTTCCCGCTGCCGTACGCCGGGCCGTTCTCGCTGCTCGAAGAGAGCTACCTGAACCACATGGGCAAGCTCGCATTCAAGTGGGTGTACTGGAACATGCTGCTGCCCGGCCATCTGCCGAACGTCCCGCTTTTGCCCGCGCACATGAGTTTCATGGGCAAGGACCTGAACACGGCGCCGCAGATCCGCGTCGCGCGCGCGATGCAGGTCCGCGACGTGATGACCAAGGAGGTGATAACGGTCCGGCAGGGCACGTCGCTGCCTGCGGCCGCCGACCTGATCGTTGCAAAGAGGGTCAGCGGCGTGCCGGTCGTCAACGCCGACGACAAGCTGGTCGGCATCCTCACCGAGGCCGATTTCATGTCGGCGATGAACCTCGACGGCTTTAGCCTCGGCAACGCGCTCGAGACCATCGTGCGCAAGCGCCGCGCACGCAAAGGGATGGGGACGATCGTCGACGACATCATGACGAAGGCGCCGATCACGATCCGCGCGCACGACACGCTCGAAGCGGCGGTCGCGCGGATGGACAAGAACAAGGTCAAGCGGCTGGTGGTGACCGGTGAGGACCAGCGCGTGCACGGAATCGTTTCGCGGGCCGATCTGGTCAAGATCTTCGCAGCAAAGGGATAGAATTCCGGCGGTGTCCGCTGCAACGGATCGCCGCCAAGCCGGTCAAATAGCCGCTCCACGCCGGCGCTGCCGTGTCGGCGTACCATAAGGGTTCGGTAAGGAGGGGGCGAGCGTGGAACGAGTCGTCTACAAACCGCTGCGGATGGCGCGGATGCGACCGGGCGTCGTGGTTCAGCCGCCGCAGGCCGGCCCCAAGCCGGTGAAGCTCGATTCGCCGGCGATCGAAGCGATGACCGACCTCCGGCAGGTCGCCGCGGCGACGATCCGCCCCGACGCGACGATCCCCCAGGCCAACCGGACGATGATCGCGCGCGGCGTGCGCCTGCTGCTTGTCGTCGGCGTCACCGGCGCGGTCGAAGGATTGATCACTGCGCGCGACATCGTCGGCGAGAAGCCCGTCAATCTGCTGCATGAGCTCGGCGGCAAGCACACGGAGCTGACGGTCGCTCACCTGATGGTGCCGCGAAGCGCAATCGACGTCCTCGACATCGACGACGTGCTGCGCGCGGAGGTCGGGCACATCATCGCCACGCTGAAGGACACGGGACGCCAGCATGCGCTCGTCGTCGACCGCGATCGGCTGACGCGCGAGGAGATCGTCCGCGGCATTTTTTCCGCCACGCAGATTGGACGTCAGCTGGGGATGCCCATCAGCACGTTCGAATTCGCCCACACCTTCGCCGAAATCGAGGCGGAACTTGGCAAATGACTTGGCAAACGAAACCGCGGCGGTGACGGCCGCGGTCGCCGCACGCTTCGACCGCGCGATCGCGCGCTTCGACGCGGCGAATGCCGAGGATCCCAATCAAGAAACGGTCGGCGACCGCGACCGGCCCAAGGAGCTCGTCTACGCGGAACGGCTGACCGCGATGCTCGCGCGCTTCGCGCCCGACGCCTCCGAGGTCGTGCGCCTCGCCGTGCGCAGCCAGCACATCCAGCGCTGGAAAATCGCGCGCACCGAGTATCCGATGGACCGGATCGGCTACCTGCAGTGGCGCAAGCGTCTCTACAAGTACCACGCGCAGCTCGCCGGGGAGATCCTGCGCGACGTCGGCTACGACGAGGCGACGATCGATCGTGTGGGGACCTTGCTCAGGAAGGAAGCGCTCAAGTCCGATCCCGAGGTGCAGATCCTGGAAGACGTGGTCGACCTCGTGTTTCTCGAAAGCTATCTCGCCGACTTCGTCGCCAAGCACGGCCAGTACGACGCGGCGAAATTCACCGACATTCTCGCCAAGACGGCGAAGAAGATGTCGCCGCGCGGCCGCGAAGCCGCGGTGACGCTGATCGAGGCGCCCGCGGAGCTTGCGCCGCTGATCCGCAGCGTGATGGAAAGCGCAGCAGCGCTGCCCTGACTGCTTCTGCTCCAGCCGTCCGCGCGGCCGAAGGCGTCAGTGCAGTGCCTGCGAGTGACGGCCGCGGGGTTTCGAGATTTCGGATACGGCTCGGGCGGTTACCGCCGGTTCTTCCTTGCGGGAGAGATCGCCGAGCGAAACGATCCCCACGAGCCGCTTGTCGCGATTGAGCACCGGCAGCCGGCGCACCTTTGCGCCGCCCATGTTCCGCGCGACGTCCTCGAGCTCCTGGTCGTCAAAGCAGTAGAGAACCTCGCGGCTCATGATTTCGCCGACGGGCGTTTCGGGCGACTTGCCTTGCGCGACCGCGCGAACTGCGATGTCGCGATCAGTGATCATCCCGACCAGCCGGTCATCCTGCCTGACCGGCAGCGCACCGGCATCGATTTCCGCCATCATCGTTGCCGCTTCGCGCAGCGTTTGCGTCGGAGTCGCCAGATGCACGTCACGCGTCATGCACTTGTTGATCTTCATCGTCCACCTCCATTGAACAAGGAGCCCGCAACTGCATCAAGGGTGATGCCGGGCCGCGCGCTTCAGCGACGGGCACGTCGGCCCGCGGGAATTCCCTTGTAGGTCTGGCGCCGACCTGTCGCAAGCTGCTGATTCTGTGCGGGCAGTTGTATCCTGTTCGCCGATATTGCCGAGCGGATATCCGCCATCATCATTGCGACAGCGCGAGTGCAGGGAGGTTTCGCGGGCCGCTGTCGCCGGCGGGAAGGGTTGTTGCCGCAACTTGCTAGGGGATTTGTCCCGAGCCCTTGGCGTCTGCGGGACGCGTCCGGAGACGGCTTCGGCCATCGAATCGACGGCCCCAGTCGAGGATCGGCCGCTCGAAGGTGTGCCACGACAGCATGGCGAGCGCGAGCGTCAATCCAAGCGCGACGGCCAACGCCTGGAGCGACGCGAGCTCGGGGACCGACTGGATGTACTTGACGGCAAAAAGATGCCAGAGGTAGATGCCGTAACTCACGACGCCCAGGTAACGGATCGGCCGTAGCGGCCACGTTTCCGCGAACGAGGGGAGCCGAACGGCGGCAGCCACGACGCACAAGAAGAAAGCGCCGAGGAGCGTCCGCCAGAAGATCACCATCCCCGGTACGTCCCAATAGTTGGAGTGCGCCCAGTAGACGCTCATGCAGAGCGTTCCGGCGACGATCGCGGCCGCCGTCCAGATCAAGCCGGCAAGCGGCCGCGGGCCCGCGCCGCGATCGACGATCCGGGCCAAGAACATCCCGGCGCCGAACTCGTCCAGCACACCCGGGAGCTGCGCCACGCCGAAGAACAATCGCTCCTGCACCGAGGGGCCGAGGATCAGGTACATCGCCGCCCGCCATGTCACCGCAATCGCAATGCATCCGAGCCAGATGCGCCAACCGGGGGTCCGCGCGATCCACGGGATGAGCAGCGCGACTGCCACGTAGAACTGCATCTCGATCGCGAGCGTCCAGTTGACGCCGTCGATCGAACCGAATGTCCGACCCGAGAAGGTGTGCGTGAACGTCAGGTGCGCGACGATCTGCCAGAGCCACCCGCGCACGGAGTGGTCGAAGAAATCGGGCTTGAACAACGCGACCCACAACACGCACGTCACGAGATAGAGGGGCAGGATCCGCGCGAGCCGACGCGCCCAATAGCGGCCGGCGAACCGGGCCGGATCCGCCCGCCACAGCGCGAGCGCGCTCCACGTGATCACGAAGCCGCTGATCACGTAGAAAAGGTCGACGCCGATCCAGCCCACTCGAAACGTGACGAGCGGACCGTCGATCGGAAAGCTCTTCCACTGCCGATACTCGATGACGTGATAGACGACAACCGCGGTCGCCGCGAACGCGCGGAGCAGATTGACGTTTTCGAAGCGTTCGTTCATCGAGCGGAAAGCGCGGCGGCGGAGACCGGCGGGGGCCGCCAGTGTACATGGCCCGCGAGGCGGTGCCCGACGGCCCGGGCTATACGTCTGCGTCGTCGATCAGCCCGTCGTCGCGCGCGCGGCGTTGCACCGCCTCGTGTGAGCCGCGCCTGCTTCTCGCGGTACCGCGCGCGACGCGCGGGCGCCGCTTCCTCGAAGTGTTCCGGCGCCCGGTTGAGCCGCTCGAAGTCGAGCCTCGTCAGTCGATGATGTGGTGGACCGGTGCCTTCTCCAATTCCCACTTGCCGGTATTCCGGTCGTAGCGGGACAAGGTGAAGCAATGCCACTTCTCGTCATCCAGCTTCATGTGATCACCTCGATAGTAGTACCCCGGCCACCGCGTCTCCTTGCGGAACAGCGTGTGATGGGTTACGGACTCCGAGGCCAACAGACGGTGGTTGAGCTCCCACGTGCGCTGAAGCTGGTGAAGATCTTCGGCGCCCATTGAGCTCATGTCTTCCTTCAGCATGGTCAGCAGTTCAAGGCCGCGATCGAGCAGCTGGCCGTTGGTCATATAGTTGGTGCTGATGCCGCCGACGTATTCGTCCATGATCTTCTCGAGGCGCTGAAGACCCTGGATCGGCAGAAGATAGCTCGGCGATACCGTTCCGGCGACGATCTCGTTGCGGCCGACCCGGTAGTTCTCCAAAGGCTGGAATATCAGCTTTTCGAGGTCCCGATATTCCTGTTCACTGACCTGGGGCTGGGCGTTGCCCATGTCGTTCACGTACTTGACCGCCGCCTTGCCGGCGATCCGTCCTTCCGCGAAGGACCCTGACGAGAACTTGTGGGCGGTGCCGCCGATGGTGTCGCCCGCGCCGAAGAGCCCTTCGACCGTCATCATCCGGTTGTATCCCCACTGATAATCCGCGGGAGCACAGTCTTCCGGTCCACTCACCCATGCGCCCGAGCACGTCGCGTGAGAACCCATGACATAAGGCTCGGAGGTGGTCAGCTCGGGATTGATGTGCTTGGGGTCGATGTTCTGCGACGCCCAGACGACCGCTTGCCCGATCGTCATGCCGAGGAAATTCTCCCAGCCGACCGTCTCCTTGTGGGGATCCTGGAAGGCCTCCTTGGTCACCATGCGGATGGGACCGCGGCCGGCCGCGAGTTCCTTGAGGAGCGCGTGGTTGCGCAGGCAGGTCGGCACCGGGTGATGGTCGACGTAGTCACCCACTAGAGCCTTGGTGTCCTCGTACCACCTCTTCTCGTACTCCTCGCCATAGCCGTTCTGCGTGTACGTCTTCAGATGCAGGAAGTAGGCGCCGACGGGACCATAGCCGTCCTTGAAGCGCGTCAGGACGATGCGGTTTTCCATCTGCGTCATCTTGGCGCCGACTTGGATCGGAAGCGCGTAGCACGACCCGCTACTCCAGGGCGCATACCAGGTCCGCCCCATCCCCTCGCCCACGGCACGCGGCTTGAAGATGTGGGACGCACCGCCGGCGCCGACGATGACGGCCTTCGCGCGAAACACATAGTAGTCGCCCGTGCGGACGTTGAAGCCGACGGCGCCGGCGACCCGGTTGGCCTTGCTCTTGTCCATCAACAAGTGGGTGACCATTATCCGGTTGTAGATCTCGGTCGCGGCCTTGCGGGCCGCCTCGGCGACGATCGGCTTGTAGCTCTCGCCGTGGATCATGATCTGCCACTTGCCTTCGCGCTGGTACCGTCCGGTCTTGGGGTCCTTCATCATCGGCAGGCCCCATTCCTCGAACTTGTGCACCGTGGCGTCCACATGCCGGGCGATGTCGTAGCCCAGGTCTTCGCGCACCAGGCCCATGAGATCGTTGCGGGCGTAGCGGACATGGTCTTCGGGCTGGTTCTCGCCCCATTGCGTGCCCATGTAGCAGTTGATGGCGTAGAGACCCTGGGCAACAGCGCCGCTGCGCTCGATGTTCGCTTTCTCGACGCAGACGATCTTCAGGTCACGTCCCCAGTACCGGGACTCGTAGGTTGCCCCGCAGCCGGCCATGCCACCGCCAATGACGAGGATGTCCGCGTCGACGAATACCGTTTTCCTGCCTCCAAACAGTGTCATCAGACGACTCCCTGCTTGAGTTGTTTCGGACGCAACGTGGGCAATCCGCCTTCGGTGTTGAGCCCTTCCGGTTCGTGTGCGAGTTCCTGCTTGGCGAAATCCTCGGGGCGAGGCGCCTCGTACTCGGCCGGCCCCTTGATCGATCCCCAAGGCGTCGTGCGGATCGGGGACACGAAGTTCTTCTCGCGGCCGTCCCGGAACTTGAGCCGCCAGGAAATCGTCGCCTTGGCCTCTTCCCGGAGCACCCGCACGCTGTGGCCCAGAGGGGCGAAGTCCGCATAACCGCGGACGTCGATCGCGTGCTGCGGACAGGCCTTCACGCAGGAGTAGCACTCCCAGCACATGTTCGGCTCGAGGTTGTACGCGCGCCGATAGGTCTTGTCGATGTGCATGATGTCGGACGGACAGATGTCGACGCAATGTCCGCATCCGTCGCACCGGGTCATGTAGACGAAGGTTGGCATGGGTTTCGTTGTTTCCAGTAATGAAGACCAATGATCGGCGGGTCAGTAGTGCCGGGGTTGTTCGCGAGCGCTTCCGAACAGCTCGGCCTTGTCGGCGGGCCGCGGCATGTTGCTCCTCGAGTCGTTCGCGGTGGAAACCCTTTTTTCGAAGGCCGCCGCGGGCTTGAAGAACATGTGAGCGAGCTTGGACCAGGGCACAGATCCGAACAGCGCCGTCGTAGCAATGACGTACAGGCCGAAGAACACGTTGGTCCCGGAAACGCCCTTCGCTTGCAGGAAGGCCCAGATCAAACCCGACGTTGCGCTGCCCAGAAGCGACAGGATGAACAGATCGGCGCGCATGATGCGCAGCGGCGGACTTCCCTCGGCGGCGACATCAACGCGAATGAAGAACCAGAACCAGTATCCGCCGAGGCAAATCATCAACCCGCCAATCCACCACAGAAGCGGCAGGATGCCGGGCGCTGGCGTCGCGGGCGTCGGGTAGCCGAACACCATGACGGCGGTGGTGACGAAGTAGACAAGGAACCCGTACATGGTCAGCAGGTGGGCGAGCCGGCGACGCGCATTGCAGAATTCCCCGGATGTCAGGACGTCGACAAGGCCGGTCTGGACAGCCAGCGACACCCATTCGCCACCACCGATTGTCTTCGCCCCGTTGCTCTGCGATTTCCGCCAATTGGCGAAGAAATACCTGGCGCTCCCCTTATGTGCGACGTCAAACAACGTCCCTGCCGCAACCAGGACGATCATGATGACGACGTAGGCCTGCATGACGGCAGGCGGTATGGACGCCGAAAGCTCGGCAAACGGATTGACGGTGAACATCATCGACCTCCCGATCCGGACTCCAAGGTCCGGTGCAAGTTGTGTCTCAAGAAAGAATATTCGTCTATGAATTGAGTGTATGCAGATCGAAGCGCATCGCGTCGAGGTCGCCCAGCACCCAAGTTGCGGGCGCGGAGAGGCCGGCGATGGTCCCCGGATTGACCAGCCAGGATTCGCCGCCCTTGACGTTCGCGACGCGGCGCATCTCCGCCTGGTGCGAGTGCCCGCAGCAAACGAGATCCCATTCGCCCGTGCAGGCCATCGCGTGACCGTATTCCGGGTAGTGCACCAGGAAGATCTTGCGCCCGCCGAGCTCCAGGCGAGCGTGGGGGCCGTGATATTGGAGCTGCCCGCCTCTCTCGCGCACCCAGCGCGAGAGCGAGACCGGGTCGCCGAGGTTGTTCCCGTCTACGAGATGCAGCGGCAGTCCCACGGCCAGCGCCGAGCGGAGGGTCTGCGTGCCGATGAGGTCACCGCAGTGGAACACCGCCTGCGCGCCCTGATCCACGGCCGCGCGCACCGCGGCGGCGAGCGGATCGGCGCGGTCGTGGCTATCGGAGACGATGCAAATTCTCACGTGCGCATCCCGGTTCGAGAATTCCCCTACCGCGCAGAATGCCCGGCGAGCTTCACTTCAACCTTCTGTGACGCGTCGAGCCCGGCGTAGTACTCGCGCAGGATCGCGAGGACCTCGGGCCGGCTGAACTCGGGCGGCACTTCGGAGCCTTCGGACAGCCACTTGCGCAGCTTGGTCCCTGACACGAGCAGCCGGTCGGCGTCGTCGTGCGGACACGTCCGCGCGGAGGCCATCCCGCCGCACTTGTAGCACCAGAACGTCCAGTCGATCTTCAACGGCTGCGTCTCGAGCGCGCCCTTGGGGATCTGGTCGAAGATATGGTGCGCGTCGAACGGGCCGTAATAACTGCCCACGCCCGCATGGTCGCGGCCGACGATCTGGTGCGAGCAGCCGTAGTTCTGCCGGAAAAGCGCGTGCAGCAGCGCCTCGCGCGGGCCGGCATAGCGCATGTCCAGCGGATAGCCGGCCTGCACGACGGTCTTTTTCACGAAATATTTTTCAGCCAGCACGGCGATCGCACGGGTGCGGACCTCGCCCGGAATGTCGCCCGGTTTCAACGCCCCGAGGAGCGAATGGACGAGCACGCCGTCGCATACTTCGATCGCGACCTTCGCCAGGTATTCGTGCGAGCGGTGCATCGGGTTCCGGGTCTGGAACGCCGCGATCTTCGACCACCCGAGCGTGGTGAAGAGCGCCCGGGTCTGCGCGGGCGTCATGAACAGCGCACCGTACTTCGCCGCGAACTCGCCCGTCGACAACACTTTGATCGGTCCGGCGAGATTCACGTCGCCCTGCTCCATCACGAGCTTGACGCCGGGATGCTCGAGATCGGTGGTCCGGAACACCGTTGCGCACTCGTGTGCCTTGTCGATCGCGTATTTCTCGGTGACCTTCATCGTCGCGAGCAGCGCGCCGTCGTCCGGATCGACGAGCGCGATGTCGCGACCGGTCGCGATCGTCGCGGCGGTCGCCTTGTCGGCCGAAAGCGTGATCGGGATCGGCCAGAAGAGACCGCTCGCGGTCTTCATGCCGTCGCACACGCCTTGCCAGTCCGCGTGCGTCATGAAGCCATCGAGCGGCGTGAAGCCGCCGATGCCGAGCATCACGATGTCGCCCTTTTCGCGCGAACTTACGCGGAGCTTCGGCAGCGCCATCGCGCGGCGTCGCTCGGCGGCGAGCTCGTCGCCGGTCAGGAGCAGCGAACGCAGATCGCCGCCGCCATGAGGATTAACGAGTGCCATGAGGGCCACCTCCCGGATTCGGGTCGGGCCGCGCGCCGCACCTAAATGCGTCCGCGCGCATATGACCTATGCTTTTGGATGCTGAGCTAATTACCATAGTCCTTCAGGCTCAAAAAAAACTTGATCCACGTTAACGTCACGCGACGGCCTGGTAGTAGAGGTTTTGCGGGTGATTCGCCTGCGCGAAAAAGAACCAGCGCTCGGCGAGGAGGCCCAGGTACTGGACGACAAAGGCCGCGAGCAGCACCGGCGTCGCCGCGCCGGCCCAGCCCATGGCGAGGAGCACCAGGGGGGCTGCGAACGCGGCGAGCAGGAACCCCCATTTGACCGACCGCAGAATCCGTGTCGACCTGCCGTGGAAAAACTCCCGGGTGTTGAACGAGCCGCCCATGAATCCCATCGATTTCTGGACGATCCGCGGATGCTTGATCCCGACCGCGGTTTGCAGCGTTGACTTCGGCTTCAGGTGCTGGTTGCGGACGAGCGACGCGGCGCGGCTCGCGAATCCCAGCAGCGTGATGACGATTGCCCAGCCGACGAAGAACCGGGTCAGCTCCGGCGCCACCACGGCCGCAAACACGGCGGCGAGGGTGAACCCGGACGCGCCGCCCAGCAGCACGAAATTCGCCACCGTCAGCGGGCTCGCCCATTCGCGCAGAAACGGGAGGCATGCGTAGATCATCGCGGTGCACACGAAGAGCGCGAAGGCGAGAACCGTCCCGAGGACGCCCAGGACAACGGTGGCATCGATCGCGATCCCCGAAGGGAGCGTCCAGACCGCGGCCCGGAAGCCTGCGAGATGCGCCGCGCCGAAAAGGAATACGACGCCCATGAACGCCGGCAGCACGATCACTTCGCGCGACAGCCACGAGGTGCGCCATTTTGTTGCCGCGCGCCACGCCCGTTCGGGGCGCCCCAGATGGAAGAACGAGGCGATGAGCCCGCCGATCAGGAAGAGGAGTGCAATCAGACTGCCATGCGCATAGAACGCGTGCCCGTCCTGGTCCGGCAGCAGGCCCGCGAGCGCGTAGAGCTGCACGGTGAAGAGCGCGAGGAAAAATCCCTGGCCGACGCCGATCAGCGTAGTGAGCAGGAGGACGGAAGCGTCGGGCCTCATCGGCGCATCACCACGACATCACGTCGTCGAGCGAGGGTTCGGACTTGGCCGGCTTCGGCAGCAGGCCGTCGACCTTGAGCGGGTTGTCGACGCGCGCGAGCTCGTCCTCGTGGATGTGCATCGGCGTCTTGCGCCGCGGCAGATAATGGTTCGACGGATGCGTTCCCCACTCCGGCATCAGCGCGTAGCCGGCGTTGTCGCGGATCGCCTGCGAGACGACGGAATTCGGATCGTGGATGTCGCCGAAGAGGCGCGCCGACGTCGGGCATGCCATCACGCACGCCGGCTTGCGCTCCGCTTCGGGCAACGCGGGATCGTAGATCCGGTCGACGCACAGCGTGCACTTGGTCATCACCTTGCGCTCGGGATCGATCTCGCGCACGCCATAGGGGCAGGCCCACGAGCAGTACTTGCAGCCGATGCATTTGTCGTAGTCGACGAGCACGATGCCGTCAGAGGCGCGCTTGTAGCTCGCCCCGGTCGGGCACACCGGCACGCACGGCGGGTCCTCGCAATGGAGGCACGATTTCGGGAAGTGGACCGTCTGCGTATTCGGGTATTCGCCGACCTCGAAGGTCTGCACGCGGTTGAGGAACGCGCCGGTCGGGTCCTTGCCGTACGGCTCGAAATCGGCGAGCGGTCCGGCCGAGCCCGACGTGTTCCACTGCTTGCACGACGTTACGCAGGCGTGGCAGCCGACGCACACGTTGAGATCGATGACAAGCGCCAGCTGCGTCATTTGCGTGCCGCCAAACCGGCGAAGTATCCCTGCCTGCGCGGCGTCGCCGCAGTGCCCGGCGCCGGCGGCACCGTCGCGAACTGCGGCCACGTGGCCTTGGGCTCATCCGCTTCGGCCTTGTAGATCCGCACGCGCACGTCGTACCACGCCGCCTGTCCCGTGACCGGGTCCGAGTTCGAAATCGGTCCGTGCGCCGATTCCCCGGGCAGTTCCTCGGAAATGAGATGGTTCAACAGGAATCCGCGCTGCGATTCGTTGGACTCCGGGGAAAGGCGCCAGGCGCCGGCCGACTTGCCGATCGCGTTCCACGTCCAGACGGTGCCGGGCTCGACCGCCTCCGAGTAGCTGCAGAGGCAGCGTACTTTGCCCCACGGCGATTCGACCCACATCCAGCCACCGTCCTCGATACCGGCAGCGCGCGCGACCTTCGGATTGACGAACAGGTGGTTGTGCGCGTGGATCTGGCGCAGCCACGCATTCTGCGAATCCCACGAGTGGTACATCGCCATCGGCCGTTGCGTCACCGCGTTGAGCGGGAACTTGTGCAGGTCGCAGTGCTGCGCCTCCAGCGGCTCGTAGTAGAACGGCAGCGGATCGAAGTACGTTTCGATCCGTTGGCGCAGATGGTCGGGCGGCTGCCGCGAGATTCCCCTGCCCTGGGCCGCGAGGCGAAACTTCTGCAGCACCTCGGAATAGAGGTGGATTAGGATCGGCTCGGCGTAGCGCTGAATGCGCATGCGCTGCGACCATTCGAGATAGCCCTTGTTCCAGTTGCGCATGTACTGGTAGGACGGCGGCAGCTTGTACCGATAAACGCAATTGTTTTGCGCATACATCTCCCACTGCCGCGGGTTGGGCTCGCCGCGCATGAATTTCTCGCCGCCCTTACCGCGCCAGCCGGCGAGGAAGCCGATTCCGGAACCCGGCTCGGTCTCGTAGTTGATGACGAAATCGGGATAGTCGCGGAACCTGCGCGTGCCGTCAGCACGCACGAACGCCGGAAACTTGAGGCGGCCGGCGAGCTCGATCAGCACCTCCTGGAACGGCTTGCATTCGCCGGTCGGCGCAACGACCGGAATGCGCACCGAATCGACCGGACCGTCGAACTCGGAGATCGGCCGGTCCAGCATCGACATCACGTCGTGACGCTCGAGGTAGGTCGTGTCCGGCAGCACCAGGTCGGCGAACGCGGTCATCTCGGACTGGAACGCGTCGCAGACCACGAGGAACGGGATCTTGTATTCCCCATCCTCGCGCTTGTCGTTTAGCATTGCGCGGACATCCGACGTGTTCATCGTCGAGTTCCACGCCATGTTGGCCATGAAAATCATCAGCGTGTCGATCGGATACGGATCACCGCGCCACGCGTTGGTGATCACGTTGTGCATCATTCCGTGCACGGCGAGCGGGTATTCCCACGAGAACGCCTTGTCGATGCGCACCGGCCCCCCGTTTTCGTCGACGAAGAGGTCGTCGGGCTCGGCCGGCCAGCCGAGTCCCATGCCGTCGAGCGGATGGTTGGGCCTGATTGCGAGCGGCGTATTCGGCGTTTTCGCGCACGGCGGGATCGGGCGCGGGAATGGCGCCTTGTGGCGGAAACCGCCGGGCCGGTCGATCGTGCCGAGCAGCGACATCAGGATCGCGAGCGCGCGGATCGTATGGAAGCCGTTCGAGTGCGCGGCGAGTCCGCGCATCGCATGGAAGGCAACCGGGTTGCCGGTGACGGTGTCGTGCTCCTTCCCCCACATGTCGGTCCAGGGAATCGGCAACTCGATCTTGGCGTCGCGTGCGGTGATGCCCATTTCGTGCGCGAGACGACGGATCGCTTCGGCGGGAATGCCGGTGATCCCCGCCGCCCATTCGGCCGTGTAGTCGTCGACGCGCTCCTTCAGCAACTGGAACGCGGGCTTCACCGCCGTGCCGTCGGAGAGCCTGAATTCGCCGAGCAGGTACGGATCGGTGCCGTCGCTGTGCGTGACGACCGGCCGGTTCGTCGCGCGATCCCACCACAGCTTGTTCTGCGGGTCGAAGCAGCCTTCCTCGCGCGGCACCTCGGTGCGCACGAACATCCCGAATTCGTCGTTCGCCACATTCACGTTCACGAGCTGCCCCGCGTTCGTGTAGCGGACGAGGAAGTCGCGGTCGTAGAGTCCGAGCGCAATCAATTCGTGGATCAGCGCGAGCAGCAGCGCGCCGTCGGTGCCTGGCTTGATCGGCAGCCAGTCGTCGGCGATCGCCGAATAGCCGGTGCGGATCGGATTGATCGAGATGAAGCGGCCGCCGTCGCGCTTGAATTTGGCGATTGCGATCTTGAGCGGATTCGAGTGATGGTCCTCGGCCGTGCCGATCATCACGAAGAGCTTCGCGCGCTCGAGGTCGGGACCGCCGAACTCCCAGAACGAGCCGCCGATCGTGTAGATCATCCCGGCGGCCATGTTGACGGAGCAGAAGCCGCCGTGTGCCGCGTAATTCGGCGTGCCGAACTGGCGGGCGAAAAGGCCGGTCAGCGCCTGCATCTGGTCGCGGCCCGTGAAGAGGGCGAATTGCTTCGGATCGGTCGCGCGGATCTCCGCGAGGCGCTCTTCGAGCAGCGAGAACGCCTCGTCCCACGATATCGGGACGAACTCGCCGGCGCCGCGGTCGGTGCCCGGTTTGCGCTTGAGCGGCTTCGTCAGGCGCGCCGGCGAATATTGCTTCATGATCCCCGAGCTGCCCTTCGCGCAGATGACGCCGTGGTTCAGCGGATGATCGGGGTTGCCTTCGATGTAGCGAACCTCGCCGTCGCGCAGGTGCACGCGGATGCCGCACCGGCATGCGCACATGTAGCAGGTCGTATTGCGCGTGGCTGTCGTCGCGTCGGGCAGCGGCGCGGCGCGCGGATCGTGAAGTGGGCGATCGGTCATCACTGTCTCGTCACCCGAAGCAGCGGGGGAAGAAGCCGCATTGGCGGCGCGCGGCAAGAGTTCACCCTTCCCATGCCCGGGCAGCCTCCATTACGGCAAAGTGGGTGTCCGGTGTCTATAGCCACCCAGGGGGAGTCGAGGATACTCCGGATGGGTGACTCGGGCGATCGCCGCGCAATCGCGCGTTCCTTGCGCCACGCAGAGCGAGGCCCCATAATTTTGACCCGAGGGAGCAGGTGTGCGCGCAAGTCGCCGGATCCTTGAAAAACAGGGACAGCGCATGGTTTGCATGAGGAGGAGAGACATCGTCATGGTGCAGCAGGCGGGTCGAGCCCGCACGACGAGGAGCCCCGTTGCCGACCACGCGTCTGCGGCGCGATCCTCCGCGGTCGATGCTGGCGTCGGTACGACGGCTCCGATCGACACTCCCGTACCGGAGCTCGAGGCGGCGCTGTCGCCGATGCTCGAAGCCGTGGTCGGCATGGCGGGCGCGACCGCGGGAGCGGTGCGTGTCGTTGCCGCAGATGGCGTCCATCTCGAGCCGGGCATCGCGGTCGGTCTGCCCGCCGCCATGGGGCGAAGCGGCGCCGGCGCGATCACGTTCTGGTGCAGCCGCTGCGACCAGGCGCGCAACCCCGACGCCGATTGCGTGAAGAGCCGTCTGTGCGGCGCCGAAGACCGTTTCTCGATCGACCTCTCGGGTCCGGCGTGCCGGCACGTGGTTGCAGTTCCGTTACGGTTCCGCGGCGCGGCGGTCGGGACGCTCGACCTCATGTTCGAGCAGGAATGCGAGCTGCCTCCCGAGACGATGCCGCTGCTCCGCGCGACGGGTGAGCTGATCGGTGTCGCGCTCGAAAACGCCCGTTTCACGCGTGAGAACCTGCGCACGAGCCTGACCCACGAGCGCCAGATGATGGCAAACGAAGTCCACGATTCGCTGGCGCAGGGCTTGACCTACATGCGAATGCGGATGAGCCTGCTGCGCGATGCGATCAAGCAGGGCGACGAGTTGCGTGCATTCAAGTACTGGAGCGACGTCGACGGCTCGCTCACCGATGCGCATCATCGGCTGCGCGAGCTCATCACCTATTTTCGCAGCCGGATGGATCCACTGGGCCTCCAGCACGCGCTCGCCGGGATCGCCGCAACCTACTTCGACCGCACCGGCGTTGCGCTCGCGTTCGACAACGCCATTCCCGAGCTCCAGCTGCCGGTGGGACGCGAGGTCGAGGTGTTCCACATCGTCCAGGAAGCGCTCGCCAACGTCTCGCGCCATGCCAATGCGCGCCACGCGCGCCTATCGCTCGATCGAACTGCCGGCGGGTACGAGATCGTCGTCGAGGACGACGGCATCGGTATGCCGGCGGAATCCGCGAGCGGCGAGTCGGGCCACTACGGGATCGCGATCATGCGCGAACGCGCCCGCCGCATGGGCGGTGAGCTTACGATCGGGCCAGTTGCAACGGGCGGGACGCGCGTGGAGCTTCGTTTTCCGGCGGTACAACCCCAGCGCGCGGGCCGGCCATGAGCGATAACATCCATGTGGTCCTGATCGACGACCACGGCCTTTGCCGGCGGGGGCTCTCGGAGCTCCTCGAGCAGCGCGCGAACATCAAGGTGAACGGCACGACCGGCAACCCCGACGAGGCGGTGCGCTTGTTGCGCGAGACGCGTCCCGATCTCGCCGTCATGGACCTGCGGATGACGCCGACCGACGGCTTTACCCTCCTCACCCGGATCCGCGCCGAAGGCATCGACACGCCGGTCCTGGTGCTGACGATGAGCGACTCGCAGGAAGACCTCGCGCGGGCGTTTCGCGCCGGCGTCCGCGGCTATCTGCTGAAGGATATGGATCCGGACGATGTGATCGATGCGATCCGGCGCACTGCGCGCGGCGAGGTCGTTGTCGCGCCGATGATGGCGATCAAGCTCGTCGACATGCTGCTGCCGGGCGAGCCGAAGAAGTCGCGCGACAGCTACATGAAGCAGCTGACCGAACGCGAGCGCGAAATCCTGCAGCACCTGTCCCGCGGCAAGAGCAACAAGGCGATTGCGCAGTCACTGTCGATCAGCCACGACACGGTCAAGCTGCACGTGCGGCACATCCTGTCGAAGCTCGGGCTTACTTCGCGCGTCGAGGCCGCCGTGTTCGCCGTCGAGCACCGCACGGCGTCGGACAACTCCCACCAGGCGTCGGGGTAGCGGCCCGATCTCGTCGTCCGCGCCGTGGCCGTCTGGGAAAGCGCTGGATTCCCGCCTTCGCGGGAATGACGGTGTTTCAGTCGACGCCGATGCACCAGAACGACGGCGGCGGGCTTGGCAGGTCGGGATAGCGTTCCCGGAGCTGCAGCCGCAGGTGCTGCGCGTAGCGGATGTCATCGATCGTCGCGGTCGCCGGCGGCGGCATTGGGTCGCGAAGCGGGATGGGATCGAAGTCGGTGTCCGGATTCCAGTGGTTCATGCTCGCTCCTTCGGCGTCGTCCGTCCCCCTCGGCCCTTTGCACGGCAGCGTCAAAGACGTTTCCTCTGGTAAGGGTTTATCGCTGCTGCTCATGGATGCCAGACTATTCGCGCAGGAGATCCATACCTTGATGAGAATCAATTCGCCCACTGCCTCATCTCCGTTTCAACTCATGGAATTGATGCCGATCAAACCCGACGATGCCCCGCACGGCGCGCGCCGGTAATCAGCCGTTCGGACGGGGGGTTTGCGAGGAGCTATTCCAGGCTCACGCCCGCCGCTTGGCGCGCGCCGGCGCAGCGGCGGCCGAGGCGCTTTGCGCGGCTTCCGGCGCGAACCAGTTGAGGCGTTTGCGCAGGCGCACGACGTCGCCGACGATGATCAGCGTCGGGCCGTGGAGTACGGCATCCGCCGCAAGCTGCGGCAGCGTCTTGAGTGTTCCCGTCACCACGCGTTGTGTTTCCGACGTGCCCTGCTGGACGACGGCAGCGGGCGTCGCAGGCGCGAGGCCGTGTTCGACGAGCTTCGCGCAAAGCACCGGCAGGCCGGTGAGACCCATGTAGACGACGATCGTCTGGCGCGGCCGGGCGAGCGCCGGCCAGTCGAGGTCCATGCTGCCATCCTTCAGGTTGCCGGTGACGAACACGCACGACTGCGCGCAGTCGCGATGCGTGAGCGGAATGCCGGCATAGGCCGCCACGCCCAGCGCCGCGGTGATCCCGGGCACGACTTCGAACGGAATTCCGTTCTCGGACAGCGTGTCGATCTCCTCGCCGCCGCGCCCGAAGATGAACGGGTCGCCGCCCTTCAAGCGCAGCACGCGCTTGCCGGCACGAGCGTGCTTGACGAGGAGCGCATTGATCTCCTCCTGCCGCATCGTGTGGTTGGCTCGGCGCTTGCCGACGTAGATCCGCTCGGTCGATGGCGGCAGCAGGTCGAGCACCTCCGGCGAGATCAGGTTGTCGTAGAGCGCGACGTCGGCGCATTGCATCAGCTTCAGCGCGCGCAGCGTGAGAAGCTCGGGGTCGCCAGGGCCGGCGCCGACCAGGTAGACCTCGCCGCGGCCCTTTGGATGGCCGCCGCCGTGCGCCCGCACGGCGCGCGCGAATTCGGCGGGCGTCGGCAGGTCGGCGTGTCTCGTCATCGCGCGGGGGCCGTCAGCCGTTGCCGCCGCAGCCGCAGGTGCCCGCGCCGCTGCCGCAGCCGCCTCGCGGCGCGTCCGGCGCGGTCGCTGCATCGTGCGGATTGATGAAGATGAAGCGAAAATCTCCCGCCTGGTATTCGACGTAATCGAGCGTCATCCCGTCGAGCAGATCGCGCTGCTGCGGCGACACGACGAGGGCGATGCCTTCCGAGGTGAGGACGACGTCGTCGCCGCGTGCCTCGTCAAAGCCCATCGCGTAGTCGAGGGAGCCATCGGCGGCGCGGCGCACGGCGATCCGCAGGCCCAGCTCGTCGCACTCCGATGCGGTGGCTGCGACGCGAATCTGCTGCGCGGCACTCGGGGTGACGGTAATCATGACGACCTCATTGTAAAGGGATCAGTGCTCGCCCTTGGTCCGCAGCAGGCCGGCGAGACGGTTGCCCTGCTTTTGCGGGCCGCCGCGGGGAAACATTTCGTGCAGGTGATGGTTGGAGCCGCGGTCCGGGCCCCACGCCTTCGAGAAATGGCGGATCATCACCCGCACCTGCGCCTGCACGCCGTGCTCGAAATAGAACTCGCGCAGGAAGCGGATGACCTGCCAATGCTCGGGCGTGAGCTCGAGACCTTCCTGCCGGGCGAGTGCCCACGCGAAGTCTTCCGACCACTGGCTGCGATCGATAAGATAGCCCTCGCTGTCGGTCTCGATGCTCGTGCTGGCGACGTGGAGCGAGCGGGTGAGCGCGATGGTGGTATTCATGCCTTCAGACGATCAGCGCTTCGCGACTGCGCATGGCGTCGAGGTAGACGATGTTGCCTTCGCGCCGCTGCCGGTAGTCGCTGCGGCGAATGAACTCGACGAAGCGCGCTGCCCAGTCGCTGCTGCGCGTCGAGCGGCGGTGCGCGAAGGACGCGAGCACGTTGCCGACGACGATCCCGTCGCGCTCGCCGTCGATGCCGTAGCCGCGCTTGACTGCGTAGGCGTAGCGGACGTCGGGTCCGACGTTTTCGAGCGCCGCGTAGTGGAACTCGTGGGCGCGCAACGCGCGTGACTCCCGCGGACTCGACGGCCACGGGAACGCCGGTGTCTCCTCGAGATGGACATAGCCGCGTCCCACCGGTCGCTCGCGCATCATCACGTCGGCGGGGATAGCACCGATCATCCGGTACGTGTGGCCGTCGTGGGTCAGCGAGCGGGCGAGATACATCAGCCCGCCGCATTCGGCGTAGACGGGGAGCCCCGCGTCGATCGCGTTGCGGATGCGCCCGCGCAACGCGACGTTGGCCTCGAGCTCGCGCGCGTAGAGCTCGGGAAAGCCGCCGCCGATGAAAAGCGCATCCACACTCGGCAAGTGCGTGTCGGCGAGCGTGTCGAAGCGGACGAGTGTTGCGCCCGCGGCGCGCAGCGCGTCGAAGTCGTCGGCGTAGTAGAAGCCGAACGCATGGTCCTGCGCGATGCCGATCCTGATGTCCGAATCGGTCGCCGAGCGCCGCGGCGATGGCGTTGCCTCGGCCGCAGCCGGCAGCGGCGGCGCCGCGCGCGCGACTTGGAGCAGCGCGTCGAGATCGACCTGCTGCGCGATCACTGCGCCGATTTCGGTGACCCGGCGCGAGGCGTCGCCCGATTCGTTGCTGGGCATGAGGCCCAGATGACGCTCGACGATCGCGAGACGCGGATCGTGATGGACGGCGCCCAGCACCGCAACGTCCGTGTAATGCTCGATCACGAGGCGCAGCTTCGCTTCGTGCCGGCTGCCGCCAAGATTGTTGAGGATCACGCCGGCGATCCGGATGTCGCGATCGAACGCCTGGTAGCCGAGGATCAGCGGCGCGATGCCGCGGGTCATCCCGCGCGAATCGATGACGAGCACGACCGGGAGTCCGAGCATCCTCGCCACTGCCGCATTGCTGTTGCTGCCATCGAGCGCGAGACCGTCGTAGAGTCCCTTGTTGCCTTCGACGAGCGCGACGTCGGCGCCGGCACTATGGCGCCGAAAGACGGCGCGAATCTCCGCTTCGTCGCAGAGGTAGGGGTCGAGGTTGCGGCATGCCCGCCCGGCAGCCGCGGAAAGCCACATCGGATCGATGAAGTCCGGGCCCTTCTTGAACGGCTGCACGACGAGTCCGCGCGTCGTCAGCGCGCTCGCCAGCCCGAGGCTCACCGTCGTCTTCCCCGACGACTTGTGCGCCGCCGAGACGAGGAAGCGCGGCAGCGACGGCGCCATCATTCGGCCGCCGCGACGCGCGGCGCCTCGATGTCGTCCTGCGGGAAAAAGGGCAGCGCGCGCACGCCTGCCACGGTGATCAGGAACGCGACGCCGAGCCCGCCGACGCCGAGCCCGAGCTCCCAGACACTCGGGACGTAGGAATTGATCGATCCGTCGGCGAAACTGCTCGTCACGGAATAGCCCGGAAAGATGTCGAGCGGATAGCTCTGACCGCCGAGGATGAACACGTAGAGCCACGCGAATGCCCCGGCGATCACGAGCAATGCCGCGACCAACGTCGCCCGCCGGCTGGCGAAGCGCGGATGCCAGAGGAGCGCGAGCGGCACGACACTGCCGAGGGTCACGTAGCCGCCCCAGAAGAGCAGCGGATAGACACCGCCGTCGACGAGCAGGAAGCGCTCGAAAGCGAGCTGCCTCGCGAAGTACGCGTTGACCAGGTGGAACACGGCGACGAAATACAGCGCGGCGATGACGAAGAGCGCGAGCAGACTGCGCATCCGGGCGTGAACCGCGGCCGGCACCGTGGATGCGCTCCACGCGTACATCGCCGCCTGCACGACGAGGAACACGGCAAGCCCCCACGCGAACGACAGCACGATGAAGAGCGGCGGCAAGAGCGCGCTGCCGTACCCCTGCCGCGCGACGAGGAACGCGAAGATCGCGCCGGTGCCGGTCGTGAGGATGAGCCGCCACGCGAATGCGGCGACGCCAGCTGCCTTCGAGTAGGCGCCCATCCGCTTTTCCATCAGCGTCCACAGGTAGACGGCGACGATCGCATACATGCCGGAATACAGGAACACGTTCCACGCGAATACCGAGGTGAAGTTGTAGTGCGTGGCGGCGACGACGAGCCGCTCGGGACGACCGAGGTCCAGCATCAGCACGGTGAGACCGCCGGTGAGAAGCGCGATGCACAGGAGCGCCGAGAGCGGCGCGCGCGGCTTGTACGCGGCCTTGCCGAACACCGAGCCGATCGACGCGACGTTCAGCACGCCCGACGCCGCGACGATCATGAAGATCGCGAACACGTGCGGCAGCCCCCAGACGATCTGGTTGTTCATGCCGGTGACGATGTGGCCGTGCTCCTCCATGAAGAACGCGGCGCCGAGGCCGGCCGCCGCCACGAGCGCGCCGAGAATGGACAGCGCCCAGAACGCGCGAGGACTCCTGCTTCCGGGGAGGGCGTGATTCATGTCACAGGCCCTGATAGCGCACGCCAGTGTCGAGCCTAAGATCGGCGCGGACCTGCACCGTCGCCACCGCGGCGATGCGCCGCGAAATCTCGCTCGACGGATCGTTGAGGTTGCCGAACAGCAGCGCTTTATGGCCTGTGGCCGCGCAGGCCTCGACGCAGGCGGGGATCCGGTCGCGGTCGATCCGGTGGACGCACAGCGTGCAGGACTCCACGCAGCCCTTGCCGCGCGGCACGTCGGTCTTCTGGTCGGTGAGCGGCTCGTGGACGAACGAGCGCGCCTTGTACGGGCAGGCCATCATGCAATAGCGGCAGCCGATGCACGTGTGCCGGTCGACCAGCACAATGCCGTCGGCGCGCTTGAACGACGCGCCCGTGGGGCACACGTCCACGCACGGCGGATCGGCGCAATGCTGGCACATCATCGGCAGCGAGCGCGTCTCTCCGCTCGGGGCCGTAAGCTCGATCTTGCGAATCCACTGCGCGGACGTGACGGTCTTCGCGCCCGACAGTCCGTTCTCCCTGTCGCACGCGACCACGCACGCGTCGCAATCGGAGGCGCAGGCATTGACGTCGACCAGCATGCCCCAGCGCACCTTGCTCGAGACTCCCTCCGCGGGTGGACGGCCGTGCGCGAGGTCGAACAGCGTGATCCCGGGCGCGATCGTCACGCCCGCCATCGCCGCCCCCCAGGCGAGGATCTGCCGGCGTCCGCGATCTATCTGGTGTGCCCCCACGCTTGCGGCTTTCGCCGCTGCGCTGCCCCCCGAGGCAGACTGCAGTTGCGCGGTCTTGGGCGGCCCGGCGGCGCTCATGGACGTGCTCCTACGACAGCTGTCGCGACCGCGGGCTTCGCCCTGTCGGTGTGGCATTCGAAACAATCGAGCTTCACCGCGGCGTACGCATGGCAGCCTTCACAGAAGGCATCCTTGCTGCCCGTGACGCGGCCCGTCTCCTTGCTCGCGTGGCACGCGATGCAATTCGCGAGGCTGTGCTGCGTCGTGCGGATTCCTTCGTGCACCGTGCGGTCGCGGTGGTGCAACAAGAGCTCCATGTGGTTGCGGCGCATGAACGCCGTGTCCTCGACACACTTGCCTCCGGCGGCGCTTGCGATCGGCGGCTTCGGCACCGGGACCCGCGAATCGCTGCCGTCGCCGGCAAAGGCGAGGAGGGCGATGCCGGCAAGCAACACCAGCACGGCGGACCGAGCCGTCCGCCTGCTGATGCTTGCGGTGCGGGATCGCGGCATGTCGCTATTCGCCGAGCCCCATCTGGATGTACCCCGTCGGGCACACGTCCTTGCAGATGTGGCAGCCGATGCATTTGTCGTAGTCGGTGTAGACGTAACGTCCCGTCGTCGCCTCCTTCTTCGGCACGCGCGCCACCGCCGTCTGCGGGCAGTAGACGACGCAGTTGTCGCACTCGAAGCACTGGCCGCAGCTCATGCAGCGCTTGGCTTCGGCGACGGCTTCGGCCTCGGCGAGCGGCGCCAGGCGCTCCTCGAAGTTGCCGAGCGCGGACTCGCGCGTCAGCGTCGTCACGGCGCGCCGGTGGCGCGGCGTGTAGCCGAAGTGGCCGAGGAAGAGCTCCTCGTGCGGGATCACGTAGCGATCCGAGCGATTGTCGTAGTTGTGGATGCCGACGTTCGTCTGATCGGTGCCGCGGATTGGCTCGTGCGTCTCCTTGAACGCGAGCCCCTTCTCGACCATCTTGCGGTGCAGATCGAACGCGTGAACGTCGACCTTCGGCCGCTTCTCCTGGTCCTCGCCGTGGAGGAAGCGGTCGATGCCTTCGGCGGCGATCGCGCCGTGGCCGATCGCCGTCGTGAGCAGATGCGGGCGGATCACGTCACCGCCGGCGAACGTGCCGGCCTTGCCGGGGATCTGATAGTTCTTGTCGGTGGCGACCGCGCCTTTGCCGATGTCGAACTCCTCGAGCCCGGTGAAGTCGACCGCCTGACCGATCGCCGAGACGACGAGATCGGCAGGAATGTCTTCCTCGGTGCCCTCGATCACCTTGATCTCGAGCCTTGGCCCGACGAACTTCGCCTCGCAGCGCGCGACGGTCAGCGCGATCGCGCGGCCGTTCGCGTCCTTCACCACCTTGACCGGCGCGAGCCCGCCGCGGATCGCGATGCCCTCGGCTTGCGCCTGCTCGATCTCGTGCTTGTTCGCCTGCATCTTCGCGACGTCGAACACCGACGTCAGCACGACTTCCGCGCCTTGCTTCACCGACACCTCGGCGACGTCGTGCGCCATGTGGCCGGCAATCGCGAGCTCCGGAAAATCGGTCGGCTTCGCGTGGCCGATGTGGCCCAGACGCCGCGCGACGGTCGCGACGTCGATCGACGTGTCGCCGCCGCCGATAACGACGACGCGCTTGCCCACGTGCCGTAGACGGCCGTCGTTGAACGCCTTGAGGAACGCCGTCGCGGTGACGACGTTCGGTGCGTCGCCGCCCGGCGCCGGCAACGGCCGGCCCGATTGCGCGCCCATGCCGAGGAACACCGCGGCATAGTCGCGCTTCAGCTGCTCGAGCGTGATGTCGGTGCCGATGCGGCACTTCGGCCGCACCTCGATGCCGAGGTCGACGATGCGCTGGATCTCCGCATCGAGCACTTCGCGCGGCGTGCGGAAGCCCGGGATCCCGTAGCGCATCATGCCGCCCAGGTGCTCGTGCTCGTCGAAGATCGTGACGTCGTGGCCTTTCTTCGCGAGTTGGTACGCACACGAAAGCCCCGCCGGTCCGCCCCCGATCACGGCGACCTTCTTGCCCGTCTTCACTTCGGGTGCTGCGAACTTGAGGTTGTTCGCGATCGCGTATTCGCCGAGGAAATGCTCGACCGAATTGATGCCGACGTGGTCCTCGACTTCGTTGCGGTTGCAGCCGGTTTCGCACGGCGCCGGGCAGACGCGGCCCATCACCGAGGGAAACGGGTTCGCGTTGGTCAGCCGCCGCCACGCGTATTCCTGCCATGACACACCCGCCGGCGGCTTCTCGATGCCGCGGACGATGTTCAGGTAGCCGCGGATGTCCTCGCCGGAGGGGCAGCTTCCCTGGCACGGCGGCGTCGACTGGATATAGGTGGGGCACTTGTGCGACCAGCTCGCCTGGAAGATCTGGTCGCGCCACGAATCCCATTTCGCGTCGCCGTCCTTGTAGCGGCGGAACGTGAGCTTTTCGACGGTGGGGCCCGGTGTCGTAGACATCGCGTGGTCTCCGAAAGATCGTTCTGGGTTACTGTTTGGCGCCGAGGCGTATCGCCGTGCTGACCAGCTGGTGCACGCCGCCCACCATGCCCATCTTGAAGCCGTAGTAGGGCAAGACCTTCGAGAACTGCGCCTTGCAGATCGCGCAGATCGTCGCCATGAAATTGACGCCCCGGCCGTCGGCGATTTCCCTGAGCGCTTCCATCCGCGGCAGCGCGCCCTTGACGCGCAAGTCGAGGAGCTCGTCGGTCAGGAGTCCGCCGCCGCCGCCGCAACAGAACGTCGCTTCATGCGTCGTCCCGGTGCGCATCTCGACGTAGTTATTCGCGACCGCGCGGATGATCGCGCGCGGGATCTCGAACTGGCCGCCGGGTGTATCGCCCATCCGCGACCCGCGGGCGACGTTGCACGAATCGTGGAACGTGATCACGCGGTGGTCGTTCGCTTCCCTGTCGAGCGTGAGCGCGCCGCGTTGAATCAGGTCCCAGGTGAGCTCGCAGATGTGCGTCGGCTGCCGGTAGCGCGAATCGAGCTGGCTCTGCAGCGCTCGCGCGAACGAATCGGTGCCGCCGGCGCCGATGCCGGCCAGCGTGTTCCACATGCTGTAGGCGACGCGCCACGCGTGACCGCATTCGCCGACGACGATCCGCTTGACGCCCAATTCCAGCGCCGCCTCGCGGATGCGCAGCGCAATCTTTTGCAGCTGGTCGTAGTTGCCGATGAACAGGCCGAAGTTGCCGGCTTCGGACGCGTGCGACGAGAGCGTCCAGCGGATGCCGGCCGCGTGGAACACTTTCGCGTAGCCGATCAGGCTGTCGACGTGCGGTTCGGCGAAGAAGTCGGCCGACGGCGTGACGAGCAGCACTTCGGCGCCCTTTTCGTCGAGCGGAAAGCGCACGTCGGCGCCGGTGTCCTCCTTGACGTCCTCTTCCAGTCCTTCCAGCGTATCGGCGAGCGCCGGGCCGGGAAGCCCCAGGTTGTTGCCGATCCGGTGAACCTTGCCGATGATCTCGTTCGAATATTTCTGCCCGTAGCCGACGGCATCCATGATCTCCTTCGCCGCCATCGTCACTTCGGCGGTGTCGATGCCGTACGGGCAGAACACCGAGCAGCGGCGGCATTCGGAGCATTGGTTGTAGTATGTGTACCACTGGTCGAGCACGTCCTTCGTGAGCTCGCGCGCGCCGACGAGCTTCGGGAAGAGCTTGCCGGGAAGCGTGAAGTGCCTCCGGTAGACGCTGCGCATCAGGTCCTGCCGCGCGACCGGCATGTTGAGCGGATCCTGCGTGCCGATGAAGTAATGGCACTTGTCGGCGCATGCGCCGCAGTGCACGCAGCTGTCGAGGTAGACCTTGAGCGAGCGGTATTTGCCGAGCAGCTCGCCCATCTTGCCGAGCGCTTTTTCCTGCCAATCGTCGGCGAGCTCGCCGGGGAAGCCCAGCGCCTGCTGCATCTTGTCGGTCGCGACATACGGCTTCGACGCGTCCATCGCGCCCGGGACGAGCGGCTGCGGCGCACCGGGAAACGTGCGCAGCGCGGGAGCCTTGACGTCGACGGCCATGGTCAGGCGTCCCGCCGGACCGCCCCAAGGGAGGCCTGCACCCCCCTCGGGGGGAGGCGAACACCAGGCCGAAGGCCGCAGGACAGCCGAAGGCTGGTCCCGCGGAGCGGGATGCGGCTCTGCCGCACAAAGTGAGCTTGGGGGCGGTTCATGGTATCCCGCCCGGCCGCCCGAAGGGCACCGACGTGCTCTCTCCGGCGGGGTGCGAACGCAGTGAGCCTGGGGGGATCATCTCAGTTCTTCGGGTCGAGCCGCGCCGCCCACGGGGCGAGGTGCCGATGCTCACGCGAATCGTCGACCTGGTTTCTCGTCGGCGAGAAGAAGAGACCGGGCGCGTGCAGCAGCTTGGAAAACGGAAAGATCACGAGCAGCATTGCGACGAGCCCGAGATGCGCATAGAGCAGCGGATCGGCGGGCAGCGGTTGCCAGTCGAAGCGCACGAGTCCAAGGAAGAATGCCTTGACCGCGACGATGTCGGTGTGGGCGAGGAATTTCATCGCGAGGCCGGTGAGTGCAATCGCCAGCAGCAGTGCCAGCATCAGATGATCGGACGGCGTCGAAATGAAGCGCACGCGCGCAACCGCCATCCGCCGCACCCAGAGGCCGGCGAGTCCGGCCGCCATCGCAAACCCCGCGTAGATGCCGAACGGCTGCAGCATCGCCACCCAGCCCCAGACCGGCTCCTGAAAATAGCGGAGATGCCGCAGCAGCACCAACGCGAGCCCGGCGTGGAAGAGCCACCCACAGGCCCAAGTCCAGAGGTTGCTCTTGAACAGGCTTTCGAACAGCACGACCTCGCGCGCAATCCGCAGCGCGACGCCGCCGCGCGTCACGGGTGCCGGCGTCGTCGGGATCTTGAGCGGTGCCGGTGTGCGGGCGTAGCCGTAGATCCGGACCGCGAGCCCGCCTGCGAACACCGCGGTCGCGACGTAGAACAGGAGCGCGACAAGGATGGCGGCGGCGGTCATGGGGGCGAAAAGCGCTTCGGGTAGGAAGCCTCGTGGTCCTCTCGCCGGTGTGACCCGCGCGGCGCGGATCAGACGCAGCCGGTGGGCTTCGGCAGGCCGGCGATCTTGCACGCCTGCTTCGCCGGGCCGTACGGGAACAGCTCGTAGAGGTACTGGCTGTTTCCCTTGTCCGGGCCTAGTTGCTTGCCGATCGCCTTGGTCAGCACGCGTACGGCCGGCGCGATCTGGTACTCGTCGTAATACTTGCGCAGGAAGTTGACGACCTCCCAGTGATTGGACGACATCTCGACGCTTTCGGTCTGCGCGATGTGGTTCGCAACGTCCTCGTTCCAGTCGGCCAGGTTGACGAGGTAGCCTTCCTCATCGGTTTCGTAAGGCTTGCCGTTGACTTCGATCGTGGGCATGGGATTCTCTCCTCGGGGGTTGATGGAATTGCGGATGGGTCACAGCCAGGATTGGCAGTTGGCGTTCTCGGCAACGAGGTCGACGAAGCCGCCGTAGTCGACGGTCGTCACGCCAGGGAGCACGCGATCGGCGACAGCGCGCGCTTCGAGATCGGGCAGGAGCGCGTAGACCTTGTGCCGGCCGAGCGCCTCCTTCATCCGGTTTTCGACGGCGGTGCCGCGGGTGGCCGCGTAGACGCCGTCCTCGATCAGCAGAATCGCGCCCGGCGCCGCGATGCGGAGGCAGGCGTCGAGCGCAGCACGTTCGAGCGGTGACTTGTTCACGATATGCAGCATGGTCTTCTCGTCGGTTCAGAAGGACAGCACGACGTCCTGCTCGTCCATCAGCTTGCCCAGCTCCGCAGCCGGCAGCACCTTCACGTCGACGATCAGATCGTCCTCGCTGAGGCCACGCTCTTCCATCGATTCGCGCTCGACGTACAGCTTCTCGACGTCGTAGCCCTCGAGCGCGCGATAAGTCGGCGAAAAATTCTTCGTCTCGATGCCCTTGGTCTGCTGGCCCTTCTTCAGTTGCCAGACGCCGTCCTCGACGAACACGAGCGAGACGTCTTGGTCGAAGGCCGCCGAGATCAGCACGACCTCGAGCGACTCGAGCGCATAGACGGAGCCGTACGGCGCGGTCCGGTTGACGAACATGAATTTTTTCGCGATGCCTTCTTCGGACATGGTGCAGCCCTCAATCGCCGAACACGACCAGCCGGTCGGACTGGATTCCGGTCTCGACCAACTGCCCCAGGCCCGAGATCCGAAAGCCCGGCGCGAGATTCTCGTCCTTGATGCCACGCCGCAACGCCGCCGCGACGCACACTACGAGGTCGACGCCGTGGTCGGCGGCGAGCTTCGACCAGCGGGCGACGATATTGCGGTCGTCCTGCGGCGGCTCGGTCAGGCGCGTCGAGTTGTTGACGCCGTCGTGATAGAAGAACACGCGGTGGATCGCGTGTCCCTTGGCGAGTGCCGCTTTGCAGAACAGGTAAGCCGAGTCGCTCGCCTGGTGCTGGTACGGGCCTTCGTTGACGAGGATGCCGAATTTCATGATCGTGGTGTCGCGGCGCTCAGAACCGGATGTGGGTCGACGCGTTCAGGTTGACGCGCGCGCCGCGCCAGTCGTCGATCAGGTATTTGGTGAACGGCAGCTCGGTCTTCTCGAAAAAGCGCGGCCAGCCGATGCGCTCGACCCAGTCGGAGAGGCGCTCCCAGGGCCGTGCGTCTTCCTTGTAGACACGCAGGATCCGCTTGACGACTTCGGCGACCTCGGGCCAGCGCGGCGGGTTGTTGGGGAGCCCGGCGGCGACCATCTTCATGAACGTCGGCTTCGCGCGCGCGTTCGAGTTCTTGCCGCCGACCCAGATCGCGAACTTCGAGTATTCGGGGTCGTTGATCTGCATCGGGGGGCACGGCGGATAGCACGCGCCGCAGCAGATGCACTTCTTCTCGTCGACCTCGAGCGACGGTTTGCCGTTGACGAGTGCCGGGCGGATCGCCGCCACCGGACAGCGCGCGACGACGGCGGGACGCTCGCAGACGTTCGCCACGAGATCGTGGTTGATGACCGGCGGCTTCGTGTGCTGGATGATGATCGCGATGTCGGCCTGGCCGCCGCAGTTGATTTCGCAGCACGACGTCGACAAGTGGACGCGATTGGGCATCTCCTCGCGCCGGAACTCGTCGATCAGCTCGTCCATCAGCGCCTTGACCGCCCCCGATGCGTCGGTGCCCGGGATGTCGCAGTGGAGCCAGCCTTGCGTGTGCGCGATCATCGACACCGAGTTGCCCGTGCCGCCGACCGGGAAGCCGCTCTTCTCGAGCTCGTTGATGAGCGGCGTCACCTGGGCAAAGCTCGACACCATGAACTCGATGTTCGAGCGGATCGTGAAGCGGACGTAGCCTTCGGCGTAGGTATCGGCGATGTCGCAGAGCTTGCGGATCGTCGCGACGTCCATCTGCCGCTGCGTGCCGGCGCGCACCGACCACACTTCGTCGCCGGTGTGCGAGACGTGATGGAGGACGCCCGGCCGCGGCCGGTCGTGGTATTTCCAGTTGCCGTAGTTCGCCTTGAACTTGGGATGCAGGAAAGGCCGATTGTCGGGGACGCCGCTTTCGATCGCCCGGCGCATTTGCGGTTGTGCCATCTCTTTCTCTCCTCAGCGCCCGCCCGGCCGCCCGAAGGGCGCTCTGCGCCCCCTCTGGGGGCAGCGAGCGAAGCGAGCTTGGGGGTTCATGTCTACGCGACTTTCTTGCCGGCCTTGATCTTCGCGACTTCGTCGTCCCAGCCGTCCATCCGGACGTACGGGTTGGTGCGCGGCGAGCTGACCATGTTCGGATCGATCGGGATCTCCAGCGCTTCGAGGAAGTTGACGATGCCGATCCGCTCGATCATCTCGCCGGTGCGCTCGTGCTCGAGCGCGTTCTCGGCGAAAAAGTCGATGACCTTCTGTCCGAGCTCGACCAGTTTCTCCCGGTCCTCGTCGGTCTCGAGCTTCATGAACGGCACGACGACGGTGCCCATCAGGTCGCCGATTTTGAGCGTCCGCTTGCCGCCCACCAGGATCGTAGCGCCCTTGTCCTTGCCCGGAGCCAGTGCACCGGTCATCACGTTGATGCAGTGCATGCAGCGCACGCAGTCGCGGTTCTCGATCTCGAGCCCGTGCGTGTCGCTGACCGCCACCGTCGACACCGAGCCGCCGGGCTTCAGATCCTTCACTTCCTTCAGCTGGATCGCCTTGGTCGGGCAGCGCGCGACGACGTCGTTGACGAGCTCGTTCATCCCGTGCTTGACGAACCACTTGCGCGCGAGCGCCTCGTCGGTGCGGATGTTGTCGCGCCATGTGCCGATCACTGCCATATCGGCGCGCTGGATCGAGTTCATGCAGTCGTTCGGGCAGCCGGAGAACTTGAACTTGAACTTGTACGGGAGCGAGGGCCGGTGAATGTCGTCGAGGAAGCTGTTGATCACCGTGCGGTGTGCGGTAGCCTCGTCGTAGCACGATTGCTCGCAGCGTGCGGCGCCGACGCACGACATCGACGTGCGGACCGCCGGGCCGGCGCCACCGAGATCGAAGCCGAGCTCGTTGATCGCATCGAACGCCGGCTGAACGTTCTCGCTGGTGGCACCCTGGAACATGATGTCGCCCGATTGGCCGTGGAAGGCGATCAACCCCGAACCATGCTTTTCCCAGACGTCGCACAACTTGCGCAGCACGTCCGTGTTGTAGTGCATGCCGGCGGGCGGCATCACCCGCAGCGTGTGGAATTCGGCCGCGTCCGGGAATACCGGCTTGCCGGACTCGTCCTTGAGCTCCGTGAAGCGCGGGATCACCCCACCGCCGTAACCGAAGACGCCGATGGTCCCGCCTTTCCAGTAGCCCTTGCGCGTGCGGTACGACGTCTCGAGCTGGCCCATCAGGTCGACGACGTAGTCCTTGTCCTTCGCAAGCCGTTTGAGTCCCGTAACGAAGCTCGGCCACGGCCCGGTTTCGAGCTGGTCGAGCATCGGCGTGGGATGCATCTTCTTGGCCATGGGTCACTCCTCCTCGCTGGTCAGCGGTTCCGGGGATCGTCCGGGCGCACAGCGCCGGCGATCGACGGGCGTAGCGCTTTCGGGGGCCTCCGTAGGCTTGCTTTGCGAGTGTGCATCGACCGCAAGCTTTCCGTTTTGACCCCGGACAAGGATCGCATGCTACGGGCACAGTCTTCATTGCCGCTATCCCTCTGGCCGGCTACTCTGCAGCTACCCGGATGGAGTATGTTTTTCGTATCTCCGCATGGCTATGGACGCGCGAAGCCGGAAAACTGCTCAATACGTGCTGCGAAAACCGCGTTCTCTGGTGCCGGCATCAGGGCGTGTTTCGGGATTGCGCGGCGCCTGATGTCTCGCGTTCGCTGCGCGAGACGGTGCACCATGGGATGAGCGGCCCATTGTCCCGTGTCGCCTGTCGAATCACGCAAAGCCATGCCCAACATCACGAGTCTCGCGCAGTTCAGGGTCCCGCTGGGCGGGCAGGAAATCGAGCTGGCCGAGGTCGTTCACGACGCCGGCGGGATGCGGTTCCTGCGCGTTCGCATCCGGGAAAAGAGCCGGTTCACGATTTTCGACGTCGATCCCGTGACCGCACGGCAATGGGGCGATGCCATGCGACAGTGGAGCGATGCGCAGCCGGCGGAGAAGGGTCCCGGCCTTTGACGAGAGCGAGGGGCGGTGCGGTCAGCGGCGTTTTGCCGCACGGCAAAGGAGAGTGGATGGAGGTGAGCGCCGACTCGGCGGTCGACGTCGTGTTCGGACTCGAAGGGACGAGCCTGCCGGCCGAGTACGCGTACGACCTCTGGGGCGAAGTGCAGGGCCGGCTGCCGTGGCTCGGCGGCGAGGCGGCGGCGGGAATTCACCCGTTGAAGACCTCGCCCGGTGGCGAGGGCGTCGTGCTGCTCGCGCGCCGCGCGAAGCTCGTGTTGCGGGTGCCCGAGCGCCGAAGTGGCGACGTATTGGCGCTCGCCGGAAGCACGCTCGACGTCGGCGCTGGTCTTGCCGTCTCCGGGGGTGCGGCAAGATCGCTGCACCCGTGGCATACGCTGCACGCGCAGCGCGTGGTGACCGCCGCGCGCGATGAAGCGGCGTTTGGTGACGAGGTCGCGCGGTGGCTCGCCGCGCGGGCGGTCGTCTGCGAGTTCATCACCGGCCGGCGCCGAACGGACCGCGCAGGGGCCCGCGAAATCGCGGGATTCAGCGTGGTGCTGCACGGCGTCAAGCCCGCGGATTCGCTCCGGCTGCAGTTCGAGGGCATGGGAGGCGAGCGCGGCCTGGGATGGGGGCTTTTCGTTCCGTACAAATCGATTCTGGCGGTGGTTTGACGCCGCGCAAGGCGGCCGCAGCGAAGGTAAAGGAGGCTCAAGCATGGCTTACGTGGTCAACGGGGTCGAGGTCGCGACAGATGCCGACGGCTATCTGCTCGAGCCGTCCATGGACGACGACGTGGTCGCGGTGATCGCCGCGGCCGAAGGGATCGAGCTTACCGATGCCCATTGGGAAGTGGTGCGGTACCTTCGCGACGAATACCAGGCGAACGGGCACACGCCGAACTTCCGGAATATGCTGAAGGGGTTCCAGGCGATCCGCCCGGAAGCGGACAGCAAGTATCTCTACGACCTGTTTCCGATCGGACCGGCGAAGCAGGGCGCGAAGGTCGCCGGGCTCCCGCAGCCGTACGGGAAGGGTGGCTATTGACCGGACGGCGCCGGCCGTGCCGCCGATGTGAGGAATCACCATGACCGAAACGACGATGCTGCGACCCAACGTGACGCTCGACATGCGCGGGACGAGCTGTCCCGCGCCGCTGCTGGGTGCGAAAAAGCTGGTCGACGATCTCAAGCCCGGCGAGGTGCTGGTGCTGCTGTCGGACTGTCCCGGCACGCAGGACGATCTTTTCGCCTGGGCCAGATACACCGGCAACCACATTGCGCACACCGAGCGCCTTCCGGATGGCGGCCATGCGTACCACATCCAGCGTGGACGCTCGCGGCACTCGACGGCGAACGCCGTGCTCGACCTGCGCGGCGCCGTCTGCCCGGGGCCGATCGTCGAAGCGAAGAAGCTCCTGAACGGCATGCATGCCGGCGAGACGCTGAAACTCGTCAGCAACTGTCCGGGCATCGGCGCCGACGTCACCGACTGGGTGAAGGCGACGGGCTTGAAGCTCGTCGAATCCGAGGAGATCGGGCCAGGGGAATACGAGTTCTACATCAGCAAACCGAAGTAGGCCGAACTGCTTTCCGATGCGCGTCAAGAGCCACTGGTTCCGCGAGGGAACGCCGAAGAGCGCGACCGAGATCGCCGGCGCGGCGGCGTTCATTGTCTTCCGCATCGCCCGGAATTCGCTAAAGAACATGCGCAACGCCCGCTTCGAGCTGCCGGCCGGCGCGCGCTATTTCGCATTCCTGTCCGAGGTCCTCGTCTTTCTCACGCTCGCCGCCGACCGCATCGCCCATCGCCGCGGCAACGAACCGTGGCGGGTCGAGTTCACGACGGCTCTCGCTAACCGCGTCGGCGAGTTCCTGGCCGACAACGAGGCGGACTTGCTGCGGGTCGACGCGCCGGGAGAATGCAAGCGCCGATTCGTTGCGCTCGTCAACGCCCGCTCGCCGGACTACGCGGAATGCGGCTGGAACAACGAAGGCCCGGACTACACGTTCATCCGCTGTCTCGGCCACAAGGTCGCCGCGGTGATGGAGGCGCACGAGCAGACCTGGGCGGTGTCGCAGGTGATCGACAGCGAGGCGCCCGAGGCGATCGAGCTGCTGACGCGGGCGATGGCGGGTCTCACCGACACATCGCCGCGCCGGCCGCGTGCGGCGGTTACGGCGCGGGGGGAATGATGGCCGACGTCGCAGCGGGGATCCCCGCGCATGGCGCGGCGCGGTCGGCAAATCCCTTCGATCCGGACGATGACCGCGCGTACCGTCGATGGCGCTCGGCGAAGCTCGAGCATTTTCCGGTCGATCCGCAGGCACTGATCGTCGAAGTCGGCGACCCCGGGGCACTCACCGTCGCCGAGCGGGCGGCCATGCTCGCGCGTTGCCGCATGGCCAACGTCGTCGTCTATGCGAGCGCGGCGCGCGCATCCGACAAGGCGATCGCGCGACGACTGGGCGCGCAGTTCGGGCTCGCGAGCCTCGATCGCAACTGGCTTGCCGACGACGACGGCGTGAGCCAGGTGACCGTCACCGGCGAAGCCGGCCGCGGCGAGTACATCCCGTACACCAATCGCCCGATCCGCTGGCACACCGACGGCTACTACAATCCGCCGGAGCGGCGAATCCGCGCGATGGTGCTCCACTGCGTCGCGGCCGCGGCCGAAGGCGGCGTCAATGCGCTCCTCGACCACGAGCTTGCCTACCTCCTGTTGCGCGACGCCGATCCCGCGCACGTTCGTGCGCTGATGCGCGAGGACGCGATGACGATTCCGACGCGCGCCGACGAGGACGGTGTCGCGAGGGCCGCGCAGACGGGCCCCGTGTTCTCGGTCGATCCTGCGCGCGGCAGCCTGCACATGCGCTATACCGCACGCACGAAGAGCATCGAATGGAAGCAGGATCGCGAGGTCCAAGCCGCGGTCGCCGCGCTCGAGACCCTCCTCGCGAGCGACTCGACGTTCATCCATCGCGTGCGGCTCGAGCCGGGCATGGGCATCCTGTGCAACAATGTGCTGCACGATCGCAGCGGTTTCGTCGACGATCCACGGCGGCCGCGGCTCCTCTACCGCGCCCGCTACCACGAGCGCATCGCGGGGACATGACGAACCGTCGCGCCACGCTGCGGCGGCCCGCGCCCGGAGGCGAACATGACGCAGTGGCTGACCCTGTCCCGCGCGGCGCGCCTGATCGGTGTCCCGCGCGGCGCGCTGCAGCGCCAGGTCAGGGACGGCGAGCTGCCGACCAACGACGGGCTGGTTTCGACCGAGGGACTGCTGCGGCTCTATCCGCAATGGGATCTCGAGGATTCCGGCGCGTTCGAGCGCGTCACGAAGCTCAAGGAAGAAGCATTCGGACGGCGCGTGCAGGAGCGCGTGCTACCTTCGCAGGAAGTGCTGGCGCAGCGGCTGTACGCGCAGAGCCGCGAGCTCGCCGACCTGCGCCGGCATCTCGCGCGCTATCACGCGCTCGTCGTCGCGGTGGACGAGCGGCTCGAGGCGTTGGCGCGCTCGTCGCCGCAGGCTCCGATCGCTCCGCTCCGGGCGTCCCTCGAACAAGGCCTCGCTGAAGTTCTCGCGACCGAATCCGCCGATGCGCTCACGATCATGGACGACATGCTGAAAGTGGTTTCCGCGCACGTGACCGTCCGGCCGAGCGGCCATGAATTCTTCGTCGAAGGCCGCGACACGCTGCTGCAGGCCGGGCTCAAGGCCGGCCTCAAGCTCAACTATGGATGCGGCAACGGCACGTGCGGCCTCTGCAAAGCGCGGGTCGTCGAGGGCGAGCTCGTCAAGGCGATGCCGTTCGACTACCCGCTGTCCGAAGCGGAACGCGCGCAAGGTTACACGCTGCTGTGCGCACATTCGGCGGGCTCCTCGGATATCGTCATCGAAACGCTGGAAGCGCACGGACCCGGCGAGATTCCAGAGCAGGAAATCGCCGTGCGCATCCGTGCCGTCTCGCCGCTCGCGGCGGACACGCTGCTCCTGCATCTGCAAACGCCGCGCGGCAGCCGGCTGCGCTTCCTCGCCGGGCAGAGCGTGACGCTCTATGGCGGCGCCGGCGACATCGATGCGCAGGCCGTCTATCCGGTCGCGAGCTGTCCGTGCGACGACCGCAACCTGCATTTCCACGTGGCGCGCAATGCGCACGACGCCTTCGCGTCGCTGCTCTTCGACGGCGCGCTGAAAAGCGGCGACCCGGTCACGGTCTTTGGACCCACGGGCGACTTCGTGCTGGCCGAGAGCGAGCGGCCGCTCGCGTTCGTCGCGTGCGACACCGGGTTTGCGCCGGTCAAGAGTCTCGTCGAACATGCGATGGCCGTCGACGCCGCGGAGTCGATGTCGATCGACTGGCTCGCGACGCGGGCCGATGGCCACTATCTCGCCAACCAGTGTCGCGCCTGGGCCGAAGCCTTCGATCATTTTCGCTATGCGGCGCATGTCGATGCCGACGCCGCGCGGGGAGCGCGCAATCTGGTCGCCGCGATGGCGACCGAGCTGCCGCTTCCGCAGCACGATGTCTACGTCACCGGTCCTCCGCCTTTCGTCGACGCGGCGGTGGCGGCGCTCGGCGGCGCCGGCGTTCCTTCGTCGCAGCGCTTCGCGGCGGTCGTCTGACGCGCATGATGGACGAGAAGGTCATCCGCATCGCACCGGTGGACAGCACCGCCAGCGCCTGCAGCAGCGCCGAACCCTTTGCGCTCGTCGTGCTGGGCGACAGCATGGCGCCCGAATTCGTCGAGGGCGACGTGATCGTCGTCGAACCGGAAGGACTCGCCACCGACGGCTCGTACGTCGTCGCCCGGGTCGAAGGCGAGTGGACGATGCGGCAGCTCGTCAAGATCGACGCGGGCTGGACGCTGCGTCCGCTCAATCCGTCCTATCCGCCGACGGCGCTTGCCGATCTGTCGTCGATCCGCGGCGTCGTGATCCAGAAAAGCAAACCAGGACGGCGGCGGGCGTCGAAGCGTTACGTCGAGTAGCAGGATTCGTAAGGAGGCTCTGATGCCGTATTTCATCTATCGCGTCTTTCCCTTCCGGCGCCTCGAAAGGGTGGACGCCGCGAACGCGTTCGGGCAAGCGTCGGCGCTCGCCAAGGCGCTGCGGGCAAGCCCCGACCTTCCGGCCGAATGCACGATCAAGGTGATCTTCGCCGCGAACGAGAACGAGGCAGAGGATCTGCTCTCGCAGGTGCGCGAGCCCGCGCCCGGCGTCGTCGGCGACGAGTAGGAGGCGGCGGCGAAGACCGGCCGGCGATGGACGAGTCTGCGTTCCACGCGGTGCGCGGCGCAACGATTGCGCAGCCGTGCGTGTTCGAAAAGGCGCTCCGCGCCCGCTGCGCCAGTTGTGAGGTTGCGGCGCGGCATGCGCTCGCCGAGCGTGAGGCGATCGCCTGCTCGTCACCGGTTGCGCGGACCAACTGCGACACTTTGCTTGCAATGCTGCGCGAGCGTTCGGCCTTCGCGCTGAAGCTCCCGGCCGGCGCGCCGCTGCCGCATGCGATGACGATGAAGCTGCAATGCGGCGGCTTGCGCGGATTGCAGCAGGTGCTCGACGTCGACGAGTCCGACGTCCATCGGCTCGTCGTCGCGGCGCGCGAGCGTCACGACGGTCTCGCCCATCTGCCGTGGCCGGCGATCGTCGCGGCGGTGCAGAGCTGGCAGGGCAGACGCCGGCACGCGGAGAACAGTCCGTGATGGCGCGCTTCGACCGTCTCGTGGAGGCGGTGCAGACGAATTGCCACATCACCGATGCGCGGTACGCGCGGAACCTGACGTTGTGCACGTATCTGCTCGAAATGCGCGAGCTCTATCGCTGGGAGCATGGCGTCGCACTGACGGTTCCGCTGCCACGCGCGGAGGTCGGGACGTGGCTCGCGGGCCGGGAGGCGCTCTGGGTCGAGTTCGAGGACGCGCCGTACCGATCGCTTCCGCTCGATCGGGGTGAAGTCGACCCGTTCGACGTCGAGACGGTCAACCGCGAGCTCATCCCGTCGGGCGTCGTCTACGGCGCGGGCATCGGCCGCTTCGGCAAGCCGCAGTTCTTCCTGGGCGCACTCGAGCGCGAGGAGTGGCGCGATGGCGTGCGGATCCTCGTCTCGCGCTGCGAGTACGCGCGCGACCTCTCGCCCGCGCCGGCGGCCGTTCGCGGCAGCACGATCTACGTGCGGCTCGAGTCGTTGCAGCGCCTGCTGTGGGAACGGGCCGAAGCATGGGAGCGCAAGCGCACCGACGGCGCCCTCGCGGCAGCGCTTTACGCCCACGGGTTCGCCGACGATCCCGACGCGGCACTGCAGTCGATGGCGGCCGCCGAGGCGGAAACGCTGATCCTGCACGAGCTCGGCGAGCACCGCGCCGCGCGCGACCTTTCGCCCGAATGGGAGACGATGCTCGCAGGCTTTACCCGTCGGCGGGCCGAGGTGTTCGCGCGAGCGGCGCGCGACCATCTGGCCGATTGCACGACGACGTTGCCGGCGCTGCTGGAACGCGAAGCGTGGCCGTCGCTCCATTTCTGGTTTTCGCAATTCGACGGGATGCGCCGCGAGCTGTTCCCGCTCCTTGCCGGCGCCTACGATGCGTGGCGCGGCGGTGACCGCGGTCGCGTGCTGCGCGCCACGATCGCCGCGGGCGGGGACCACTGGGGCACCGTCTGTGCGCAGATCCTTGCATTGCACCGGAGCTGCGGCGTGGAGGTAGAAGCCGCGGTCGAAGCGCTCGCGGACGCCGACGAAACGGTGCTGTAGAACTGCCGCGGCACGCCCGATCGTCGTGCTGCACGGCATTGAGCGCTTTGCACGTCATCGGGCAGCCCATCGCCGGGAATCGGTGTAGACTCGTTATCCGGCTTCCGCAGCATCGGGGCGAGCGCCGGGGTCGAGGAGCTTCGCGTCTTGCGTCGCGAATGCTCTTTCCTCCGTGCCTCGATGCGGAACCGCGGCATCAGATGGCAGGAGGGTGAGCCATGAGCACAGAAAGTCTCGTAACGCTGCTTGGCAAGCAGCCGTTTGTTCAGGGATTCCAGCTGCACCAGGTCGAGACGCTTGCAACGCTTGCAAAGCAAGTGCGATTCGAGCCCAATCAGGTGCTGTTCCGCGAGGGCGACGAGTGTTCGGAGTTCTATCTCGTCCTGTCGGGCCGGGTGGCGTTGGAGATTGCTCCGCCCGGACAAACGTTCCGCGTGGACACGTTGAGCTCCGGCGACGAGCTGGGGTGGTCGTCCCTCTTGGGAAGGGGAAGGCAATTTCAGGCGCGCGCGCTGGACACCGTGGAGGCGCTGGTGTTCGAGGCAGCCGCTCTGCGTGCCATGTGCGAGGCCGACACGTCGTTCGGCTACGTGCTGATGCTCAAACTGCTGGGCGTGGTCGCGGAACGGCTCCAGGTCACGAGGCTGCAGGTTCTGGATACCTTCTGGCCGGTGGCGAAGCGAGCCGGGGCCTGACCGCCGTCGTTCCGCGGGCGACGGCCGCGACAGCACGGCGTCGACCGATCAATTTCCGAAAAACCAAAATAAAATCGGCACGCGCAGATTTGCGCGCGCCGATCGAAAGCCTCCAGACTCCCGCCGGGTTCTACCCGGCATGTCCGCTCAGAACTTGCGGTTGTAGGCGATGCCGAGCAGGTATTCCTTCATCTGGATCGTCTCGGTCGTCGTCGGCGGCGCGCCGAATGGAACGAAGAGGCTCGTGCCGGTCACCGAGTTGTTCGCCGCGTACATGAACGCGCCGGTGATTTCCGACACCTTGTCGAGCCGCCAGGTCGCGCCCACCGAGTACTGGTTCTGGACCACGCCCGGGGCGAGGATGTTGAACGTGACGTCCTGCGGCCCGATCGGATTGTCGCTGTGGTTGTAGCCGGCGCGCAGCGTCCAGGCGTCGTTCAAGTCGTATTGCACGCCGATCTTCCAGACGTCGACGTTCTGCCAACCGAAGCCGGCGCCGCTGTCGCCACCCAGACAGAAGCTCGTGATGCCCGCACCCCCGAGGGCCGCCGGGACGCAGTAGCCGATGTTCGAGCTGGGGTTGTTCACCGACGGCGCGTCGTCGTAGTAGATCCGTTGATAGTCGACGGCGAACAGCAGCTCCTTCACCGGGCGCACCCCGATGCCAACCGTGAAGGTCGACGGGATGTCGAAACCGCCTTGCTGTGCGAACAGCCCCTTGTACTTGTCGAAGTTGCCCATGCTGATCTTGCTCTGCCAGGCGCCGCCGATCGCGAGCCAATCGGTGAGCTGGCCCATGTAGCCGACGCGGACGCCCACACCCCACGAGTCGTCATACCCGTTGTTGGTTACGTTGCCAGGAGAAGTCGAGAAGACGGGGTTGTCGAACACTTGCAGGCCTTCGGCCTTGAAGCGCTGGTAGGCGACGACCGGCGTGACGCCGACCGAGTGGCCCTTGGCGAACTGCCACGACACGTACGGCGCGATCATCAGCTGCATCAGGTCGACGCCGAGATTGCCCTGGCCGCAGAGCAGGTTGTAAGGGCCGACCGGATGGTTCTGCCAGAAGGCGGTGCACGCGCTCAGGTTCGAAATCTGTCCGCCCGGATAATCGGTGTTCATCCCGCCGTTGCCGTACACGGTCACGCCCAGCGCGAGGTCGGGGCTGTATTTCCAGTTGATCCCGAATTCGGGAATGAAGAAGTTGTTGCTTCCGCTGTCGACATCGGCGTCGATGTTGGCGAGTCCCGATCCCGTGCGCGATGCGCTGCGGTGCGGGCTGAACCAGGCGGCGCCGAGCTGCCATTGGCTGTCGAGGAAGGACATCGCACCGGGGTTGATCGCGCCGCCGAACGGCTCCTGTGCGACGGCGATCGCGGCGCCACCCATGCCGATCGCTTTCATGCCATAGCCGTTCGCGAAATAGCCGTCGGTCGCAAACGCGGCCTCCGAACCCAGTCCTGCCGCCGCGAGGGCGAGGCAGAGGGCGGTGATTTTTTGTCGTTTCATTTGATGCTCCTGAGCGGGTTGTGGTCGGTGATTCGGAATCGTGCAGTCGCACCTTCGCGCACGCGACTCAGATGAACAGGCTGACGTCGGCGTCCTTGGCCATCGGCAGGAACGAGGCGGCGCCGACGTACTCCTTGACCTCCGGAATGAACTCGGAGGTTTTGTAGCCGAAGAGATCGACGGTCATCTGGCAGCCGATCAGGTTCACTCCGGCTTCGATGCAGAGGCTCCGCAGCTCGCTGATCGGGGCGACGCCCTTGTTCTTGATCGTCTTCTTCATCATCTTCGTGGCGAAAGCCTCGTAGGCCGGGATGAGCGACTGCACGGCGTTGGGGATGTTCCAGCGGATCGACTTGAACCATGCCGGCCCCATTGGCATTTTCATCGGCATCGCTGGATTGCCGAGCGGGCTCACCTTCAGTTTCCGGAGGTCCTTCTTCAGCAGTTCGAGGCCGTAGAAGGTAAAGAAGATCGACACGTCCCAGCCCAGCGCCGCCGCGGTCGACGAAAGAATGAACGGCGGATACGCCCAGTCGAGTGTGCCCTTGGTGGCGATGATCGTCATCGCCGGCGTCTTTGCGGCCTTGAGTTCAGCGAGCTTGGCGGCGAGCCGCTGGTCGAGCAGCGCGTCGACGCGTTCGCGGATCACGCGATCGAGCGCGGCGTCATCGTCGACGAGGGTCCTGGTTTGCGTTTCCATGGCGTCTCCTCTGAAGCGGGGATCGGTGCAGACGTGCGGCGCGAGTCTATTTCTTCTTCAGATAGAAAATGTAGGTCTTGTTCTCTTCCGACGAGGACAGCAGCGCATTTCCCGTCTGGTTCGAGAACGCCTGCATGTCCTTGATCGAGCCCGGGTCGGTCGCGACGACCTTCAATACCTGGCCCGACGCAAGCTCGTTCAGCGACTTCTTGGTCTTGAGGATGGGCAAGGGGCACGAAAGACCGCGTGCGTCGAGTTCCTTGTCGAAGTTCATTCCGGTGTCTCCTTGGGTATCGATGGCGATTGGACCGTGATGTCGGCAAAAACGCTCCGGCGCATCGTTCTTGAAGGTATGCGCGTCGAGTGCTGCTCGCGAGTTCCGGACGTGCACCCGGTGTTGCCACCGGTGATTCACAACGGAAATTCTCCGCTGCGGGCAGCAACCTGCGTTTGTCCGCGGTCAAGGTTGAATTCATTCCGCAGCGCGGCAAATTGCCGCGTGGCGAAATCCCCGCATTAGGCGAAAAGCGGCGTTCTCCGTCTATAGCCGATACGGGGGGTGACCGCGCTACCCGTATGGGGGAGACTGCATATTTGAAACGCGATCCACGACCATGCGCCGATATATGGAGGAAAGCGCATATTGCAATCGCCGTCGATCACACGAGGCGTCTCGCCGCGGCGGCGACGGCGTCGATGGTGAAGCCGAAGTGGGGGAAGAGAGCGCTGGCGGGGGCGGACTCGCCGAAGGTGTCCATGCCGACCACTGCGGCGTGCGGATCGTCGCTGGCGCCGACGTAGGCGCGCCAGCCGGCGGTGGCGCCGGCTTCGACGGCAAGCCGCGCAATGCCGGGCGGCAGCACCGCCTGGCGCCAGGCCAAGTCCTGGCGCTCGAACACGCTGGTGCAGGGGAGCGAGACCACGCGCGCGGCAATGCCGTCCTTGGCGAGCGTGGTGCGCGCGCCCAAGGCGAGCGCCACCTCGGAGCCGGTGGCAATCAGCACCACCCGGCGCGCCAGCGCGGGGTCGAAGTCGGCCAGCACGTAGCCGCCCTTGGCGATGTCCTGGCGTTGGGCTTCATCGCGCGGCTGGAAGGGCACGTTCTGGCGGGTGAGAATCAGCGCGGTGGGGCCGTGCTGGCGGGCGATCGCCGCCGTCCACGCCACCGCGGTCTCCACCGTGTCGCACGGCCGCCAGACGTCCAGCTGCGGGATCAGGCGCAGGCTCGCCGTGTGCTCGACCGCCTGGTGGGTGGGGCCGTCCTCGCCCAGGCCGATCGAATCGTGGGTGAACACGAAGATCGATCTGAGCTGCATCAGTGCCGCCATGCGCAGCGCGTTGCGGGCATAGTCGGAGAAGGTCAGGAAGGTGCCGACGTAGGGGATGAACCCGCCGTGCAGGGCCAGGCCGTTGGCGATCGCGCTCATGCCGAACTCGCGCACGCCGAAGTTGAGGTAGTTGCCCGGCGCGGTCTTGCTGACTGCGACGCTGCCCGACCAATTGGTGAACACCGAGCCGGTCAAATCGGCGGCGCCGCCGAGCAATTCGGGCAGCGTGGGGGCGAGCGCCTCGAGCGCCTGTTGCGAGGCCTTGCGAGTGGCCACACTGGCCGCCTTGGTGGCTTGCGCCGCGACCAGCGCGGCAGCCGTCGCGGGCCAGCTCGCCGGCAGCTCGCCCGCCATGCGCCGGCTGAACTCCGCGGCCTCCTGCGGATACGCCGCACGGTAGGCGGCAAAGCGCTGCGCCCAGTCTTCTTCCTGCGCCGCCCCGCGCGCGCGCGCGTTCCAGGCGGCGTAGATCGACGCCGGAATCACGAACGGCGGATACGGCCAGTTAAGCGCCACCCGGGCGGCCGCCACTTCCTCCGCCCCCAGCGCCGCGCCGTGGGTCTCCGCTGTGCCGGCCTTGGTCGGCGCGCCCTTGCCGATCACCGTCTGGCAGATCAGCAACTGCGGCCGCTGCTGCTTAGCGCCGTCGGCTTGGGCCGCGGCCAGCGCCGCCGCCACCGCCGCCACGTCGTGGCCGTCGACCTGCTGCACGTGCCAGTGGTAGGCCTCGAAGCGCTGCGCCGTGTCGTCGGTGAACCAGCCTTTGGTCTCGCCATCGATCGAAATCCCGTTGTCGTCGTAGCAGACGATGAGCTTGCCCAGGCCCAAGGTGCCGGCGAGCGAGCAGGCCTCGTGCGAGATCCCCTCCATCAGGCAGCCGTCGCCGGCGAACACGTAGGTGTGGTGATCGACGATGGTGTGCCCGGGCCGGTTGAAGGTGGCGGCCAACAGCCGCTCGGCCAGCGCCATCCCCACCGCGTTGGCGAGCCCCTGGCCCAACGGGCCGGTGGTGGTCTCCACCCCCGGTGTCACCCCGACCTCGGGATGGCCCGGCGTCTTCGAGCCGAGTTGGCGGAAGCGCTTCAACTCCTCAATGGGCAGGTCGTAACCGGTCAGGTGCAGCAGCGCATAGAGCAGCATCGAGCCGTGGCCGTTGCTCAGCACGAAGCGATCGCGATCGGGCCAGCGCGGATGCGCCGGGTTGTAGCGCAACGGCCCGCGCCACAACGCCAGCGCAATCTCCGCCATCCCCATCGGCATCCCCGGATGCCCGCTCTTCGCCGCCTCCACCGCATCCATCGCCAGCACCCGGATCGCGTTGGCAAGCTGGGCGGTGTCCGTGACGGCACTGATCGGTTGATCTTTCATCGCTTCGTCCTCGGTATCAAAGGGTCAACGCGCGGCGCTTGCGATCCATGAGCTGCAGGATCATCGGCGTCAGGATCAACTGCATCGCGAGGCTCATCTTGCCGCCCGGCACGACGACGATGTTGGGCCGCGACATGTAGGAGTCGTGCAGCATCGACAGCAGGTAGAGGAAGTCGATCCCCTGCGGCTTCGCGAAGCGGATCACGACCATGCTTTCGTCGACGGTCGGGATGTCCTTGGCGATGAACGGGTTCGAAGTATCGACCATCGGGACGCGCTGGAAATTGATGTGCGTCTGCGAGAACTGTGGGCAGATGTAGTTCACGTAATCGGGCATCCGCCGCAGGATCGTGTCGACGACGGCGTCCTGCGAGTAGCCGCGCAGGTTCTGATCGCGATGCAGCTTCTGGATCCACTCGAGGTTGATGATCGGGACGACGCCGATCAGCAGGTCGGCGTGCACGGCGATGTTGACGTTGTCGGTGACGGCGGCGCCGTGCAGCCCTTCGTAGAACAGCAGGTCGGTGCCGGCGGGAATGTCGGACCACGGCGTGAACGTGCCGGGATCCTGGTAAAAGGGCGCCGCCTCGCGCGCGTCGTGGAGGTACTTGCGCAATTTTCCCGTTCCGCTCTCGCCGTAGGTACGGAACAGCGCTTCGAGCTCCGGCAGCAGGTTGGCGGCGGGGCCGAAATGGCTGAAATGGTTGTTGCCCGCGGCGGCGGCGTCGGCCATCTTCGCCTTCATCTCCTTGCGGTCGTAGCGATGGAACGAATCGCCCTCGACGATCGCGGCGTTGATCCCTTCGCGCCGGAAGATGTGCTCGAAGGTGCGGGTGACGGTCGTCGTGCCGGCGCCGGAAGAGCCGGTGATCGCGACCACGGGATGCCGCTTCGACATGCGAAACCTCGTCGACTCAGTTGGTCAGCGTGACGGCGCCGAACAGCGAGCGCTCGTTGAAGAGCGGCGAGGAGAACGCGACCTCGCCGCGGTCGTATTCCGCGTGGTAGCGCGCGAGCCGCTCGACTTCGCTCTTCGAGCCGAGGATGACCGGCACGCGCTGGTGCAGCGACGACGGAACGACTTCGAGGACGCGCCCGCGCCCCGTCGACGCGGCGCCGCCCGCCTGCTCGATCAGCATCGCCATCGGGTTCGCCTCGTAGAGCAGCCGCAGCCGTCCCGGCTTGGCCGAATCCTTGGTGTCCCTTGGATACATGAAGAGACCGCCGCGCATCAGGATCCGATGGACTTCGGCGACGAGCGACGCGATCCAGCGCATGTTGAAATCCTTGCCGCGTGCCCCGCTTCTTCCGGCGATGCACTCTTCGACGTAGCGCTTGACCGGCGGCTCCCAGAAGCGCTGATTCGACGCGTTGACCGCGAATTCCTGCGTCTCGTCCGCAATCCTGAGGTTCGGGTGGGTCAGGATGTACGCGCCGATCTCCGGATCGAGCGTGAAGCCGTGCACGCCGGTGCCGAGCGTGATGACGATCATCGCCGTCGGCCCGTACAGCGCGTAGCCGGCGCAGACTTGCCGGGTTCCCGGCTGCAGGAAATCCGCGGGCTTCGGATCGGTGACGCCGTCTGGCGCGCGCAGCACGGAGAAGATCGTGCCGACGGTTACGTTGACGTCCAGATTCGACGAGCCGTCGAGCGGATCGAAGACGAGCAGGTAGCGGCCGCGCGGATACTGCGCCGGAATGGCGTAAGGTTCGGGCAGTTCCTCGGACGCCATGCCGGCGAGATAGCCGCCCCACTCGCAGCAGGAAAGCATGATGTCGTTGGCGATGACGTCGAGCGCCTTCTGCTCCTCGCCCTGCACATTGATCGCGCCGCCGGAGGAGCGCGCTTCGGTGAGCGCCCCGCGCGCGACGGCGCTGCCGATGTACTTGCACGCAGTCTGAATGTCGTTGACAAGCGCGATCAGCTCGGCACCGCCTTCCAGCTTGCGCTGCTCCTCGATGATGAACTTCGACAGCGTCGTGCGGCCGTAGAACATGGTCAGGCTCCGGTCGGGGTCGAGAACACGCGGCTCGCGCGGATGTCGGCGGCCGAAATGGTTTGCAGCGCGTCGCGCGTCACCGGCGTCGGCGATGCGAACAGGCGGTTCGCCTGGCGCAGCCGCGCGCGGTCGAGCGCGTTCCGAATCGAGCGGGCGTTGGCGAAGTTCGGCTGCGCTCTGCGCAATGCAATGTATTCGCGGAGCACCGCTTCGGCCTCGGCGTCGAGCCGGTAGTCGAGCTGCGCCAGCATCAGGTCCGCGATCTCGTAGAGCTCGCCCTCGGAATAATCGGGAAAGTCGATGTGATGTGCGATACGCGAGGCCATCCCCGGATTACTGCGGAAGAACGTGTCCATCCGGTCCTTGTAACCGGCAAGGATGACGACGAGATCGTCGCGGTTGTTCTCCATCACCTGGAGCAGGATCTCGATCGCCTCCTGGCCGTAGTCGCGCTCGTTCTCGGGGCGGTAGAGGTAATACGCCTCGTCGATGAACAGCACACCGCCCATCGCGCGCTTCAGCACGTCCTTCGTCTTCGGCGCCGTGTGGCCGATGTACTGGCCGACGAGATCGTCGCGCGTCACCGAAACGAGATGGCCTTTGCGGATGTAGGAGAGCCGGTGCAGGATCTCGGCCATCCGCAGCGCGACCGTCGTCTTGCCGGTGCCGGGATTGCCGGTGAAGCTCATGTGCAGCGACGGCGGTGCCCCGGTCAGGCCGAGCGTCGCGCGCGCTTTCGACACGACGAGATAGGCGGCGATCTCGCGAATCCGCTGCTTCACGGGCGCGAGGCCGACCAGCTCGCGATCGAGCGCGTCGAGCACGTCGATGACGTTGGCCTCCCGCAGCAGCGCCTGGAGGTCGATGGGGGCGGGGGCGAGATCGTTCATGGCGGCGCCACCGGAATCCTGTGCGACGGATCAAGCCTTCAGTAGCGGCCGCCTTCCGGGCGGTCGACGGCGTAGCTCTCGACGGTGTAGCGGACCGCGCGGCCGGCGCCTTCCTGGCGAACGACGCGGAACCCCGGTTCGTCCTTCGGCCGATTGACGATGAACGACAGCCGCGTCGACTCCCACCCCTGCATCGAGTCGAACGCGTTGACCTTGATGTAATGGTCGGGGAACGCCTTGCGGCACGCGTTGACTTCCATCAAGACGCCGGCGGCGTCCTTCAGGTCGAACATCGGCATCCCCCACATCTCCCAATAGACGTTGCGGGGGTGCGGGTCGTCGGTGTATTCGACGGACAGCGCCCAGCCTTGCTTCAGTGCGTAGTCGATCTGCGCCCGGATCTCGGAATCGCTGAGATCAGGGAGGAACGAAAAAGTGCCTTGGGTGATGCGCATGGTGTCCTCGGGGTGCGTTGGTGGCTCATGCCGTCGTCGGCGTGGCGACGAAGTCGGGAGTGTCGGTCGACGCGTAGTTGAACGACACGTCCTTCCAGGTGTCGAGCGCCTGCGCGAGCGGCTTGCACGCGCGCGCCGCGGCCTCGAGGATCTGCGGGCCCTCGCGGACAATGTCGCGGCCTTCGTTGCGCGCTTTCACCATCGCTTCCAGCGCGACGCGGTTGGCGGTCGCCCCGGCCTGGATCCCCATCGGGTGGCCGATCGTGCCGCCGCCGAACTGCAGCACGCAGTCGTCGCCGAAGAGGTCGATCAGCTGGTGCATCTGTCCCGCGTGGATCCCGCCGGAGGCGACCGGCATCACCTTGCGCAGATTCGCCCACGGCTGCTCGAAGAAGATGCCGCGAGCGAGATCGACGGCGTTCCTCTCCTCGCGGCAGACGTTGTAGAAGCCCTGGACCGTCAGCGGGTCGCCTTCGAGCTTGCCGACCGCCGTGCCGGCGTGGATGTGATCGACGCCCGCCATTCGCATCCACTTGGCGATGACGCGGAAGGAGACGCCGTGGTTCTTCTGCCGCGTGTACGTCGAATGCCCGGCGCGGTGCAGGTGCAGGATCATGTCGTTCCTCCGCGCCCACTTCGCCATCGACTGGATCGCCGTGTAGCCGATCACGAGGTCGATCATCACGATCACCGAGCCCAGCTCCTTCGCGAATTCGGCGCGCTCGTACATGTCTTCCATCGTTGCCGCGGTGACGTTGAGATAGGTGCCCTTGACCTCGCCGGTCGCCGCCTGCGCCTTCGCCACTGCTTCCATGCAATAGAGGAAACGCTCGCGCCAGGTCATGAACGGCTGCGAGTTGATGTTCTCGTCGTCTTTCAGGAAATCGAGGCCGCCTTTCAACCCCTCGTAGACGACGCGCCCGTAGTTCTTGCCGGAGAGCCCGAGCTTCGGCTTCACCGTCGCGCCCAGTAGCGGCCGGCCGAACTTGTCCAGCCGCTCGCGCTCGACGACGATGCCGGTGGCCGGGCCCTGGAACGTCTTCAGGTACGCGACGGGGATACGCATGTCTTCCAGCCGCAGCGCCTTCAGCGGCTTGAAGCCGAACACGTTGCCGATGATCGACGCGGTCAGGTTCGCAATCGAGCCTTCCTCGAACAGCGCAAGATCGTAGGCGATGTAGGCGAAATATTGCTGCTCGCTGTTCGTGCCGGGTCCGGTGTTGGGCACGGGATCGACGCGATACGCCTTGGCGCGGTAGTTGTCGCAGGCGGTCAGCCGATCGGTCCACACGACGGTCCATGTCGCCGTCGACGATTCGCCGGCGACTGCCGCGGCCGCTTCGTCGGGCTCGACGCCTTCCTGCGGCGTGATCCGGAAGAGCGCGATCAGGTCCGTATCCGACGGCTCGTAATCGGGGCGCCAGTAGCCCATGTCCTTGTACTTCATCACGCCGGCCTTGTAGCGCTCCTTGCCAGAGAGCTGCGCCTTGCTTGCGATATCGTTCATCGGGGTTCCTTCGGTCTCAGCACGGGTTACAACGTGGGCTCATCGTAGCCTCAGCCATTGACAAGCAATAGTTAATTATTTTAACTAATGGCTTAAGCTATTACTTAACTAATAGAGGCCTCGGACATGCGCGGCGTCACCATTCGCCAGCTGCAGATCTTCGTCGCTGCTGCGGGTCACCTGAGCTTCGCGCGTACTTCGGAACAATTGCACCTTACGCAGGCGGGCGTATCGCTCCAGATCAAACAACTCGAGGAAATGGCGGGCTTCGCGCTGTTCGAGCGCCGCGGCCGCAAGGTCGCGCTGACGGAGGCAGGCGAGGTCCTGCTGCGGTACGGGCAGCGGATCCTCGATGCGCTCAAGGATGCCGATGCGGCGCTATCGGCGCTGAAAGGGCTGACCGGCGGGCGCATCCGCGTGGGCGTCGTCAGCACGGCGAAATATTTCGCGCCGGCGCTCCTCGCGCGCTTTCAGGCGCGCTACCCCGGGGTGCGAGTCTCGCTTTCGGTCAATAATCGCGAGGTCATTGTCCGCGAGCTCGAGCGCGACGAAATCGACGTCGCCATCATGGGCCAGCCGCCGCCGCGACTGCCGACCGAATCGGCTGCGATTGCCGATCACCCGCTCGTCATCATCGCCGCGCCCGAGCACCCGCTGGCGGGCGCGCGACGCATCCAACTCGAGGCGCTCGCAGACCAAACGTTTCTCGTGCGCGAGCAGGGGTCGGGAACGCGCTCGTCGATGGAACGATTCTTCGCCGGGCGCGGGTTCACACCTTCAATCGGCAACGAGATGAGCAGCAACGAGACGATCAAGCAGGCGGTGATGGCCGGCATGGGACTCGCGCTCATCTCGCGGCACACGATCGGCCTCGAGCTCGCGACGCGGCGACTCGCCGTTCTCGATGTCGTCGGTCTTCCGTTGATGCGCCGCTGGTACGTCGTGCGCCGCGCCGGCCGCTTCGCGAGTCCCGCGACGATGGCGTTCGTCGATTTCGTCGTCGCCTCGACCCCCGGGCTTCTCGCCGAAATGCATCCGGCGGACAAAAAGCCGCCCCGGAAGACTCCAGCGAGGCGCAAGACGCGACGGTAGCACTTGCTATTCGTCGGCCTCTTCCACCGCCGGCAATGTTCGATGTGGCGGACCAACGGCCGACCTCAATCGCTCAGCGACGCGCCCTTCGGGCCTTGGCTCGCTAACGCTCGCCCGCTTCGCTCGGCCTCCGCGCCCCCGCAGACCGCGAAAGCCTCGTTGTCGGCCTCGTACGGCGACTCGCACTTGCCGTCGATCCCCGTTGCGCTTCGCGTCAACGGGGCCCCTCGCCGGCTGCTCGCGCCGCTACTCGAACGTGCGCCGATAGTAGACGCCGAAGCCGCTGACCGTTCCCGCTTCGGCACGCAGCTGCAGCGACCCGGTGAGGTTGTACTCGAGACGCAGTGCGTTGGTCGCGACCGTCAGCCCCTGCTCGTAGACGATTGCGAGGTTATCGGACAACCGCTTTCCCACTGCCATGACCTGGCCCCCGGCGTCGGGGCGACCATTTCCCCGCGCGGTTCCCTGACCGCTCTTGAACGAGATGTCGTCGAGCCCGAACCGCTGGGCGATGGTCTGCGTGACCGGTTTTGCGTTGGGGCCGAGCAGCGCAGCCGACGCGGCCTGCAGGGCGGCGACGTCGGTGCCTCCGGTCTGGTCGAGGCTGTGCCCGAGCACGAGCCACGCGAGCTTGTCGGCGTCGGGCACCGGCGGCCGCGACGTCAACTGGACGATGGGCACCTTGACCGTGCCGGAGACGGCGACACCCGCTTCGACGGTGAGGTTCTTGCGCAACGCGACGATATCGAGGCCTGGATTGTCGAGCGGCCCGTCGAAAACGAGACGGCCGGGGTCGATGACGAGCCGCTGACCGTAGGCGAAATACGTTCCGTTCACCGTGCGAATCGAGCCTTTGCCGGTGAAGCCTCCCGGGCCGCTCGCGACGCGGATATTTCCGCGCAGCCCCGCCTCGAGACCGCGGCCCGAGAACCGCAGCTGGTCGCCAAAATCGAGGTCGAGATCGAGCGACAGAGGAATGTCGGCGCCGGCCGGTGTTTCCGCCGTCTTGCGCGGCCAGCCGACAACGACGACGTCGTCGCCGAGCGTCGCTGTCGGGTCGGTGTCGTACGCGATGCGGCCTTCGTCGGCTTTGAGCTTGCCGTTCAAGGCGAGCTTGCGGTTCTCCGACGTGACGCTGCCTTCGCCCGACACGACCAGGTGAAGATCGGGCCGGTTGAAGACACGAAAACGCTCGGCGTGCCACGTGAGATGCGCCGTCGGCGTGCGCGCGCCTTCCGGGGGTGCATCGACAGTTCCGGACGCACGAAAGGTGCCCGCACCGGCGGCGAGAGAAAGCTCTTCGAGGACCAGGCTTCGCTCGCGGAACCGCGCACTCACGCGGCCGTCGACGAAGTGCAGTCCGTACTGGGGCGCGTCGACGCGGAGCGCTTCGCCGATGAGCATTCCCGAGAGCGGCGCGTGGCCGATCGTTCCCTTGGCTGCGACGTCGACGCGCGCGCGACCGTCGATGGCGGCGACCGTGCCGACCCAGGGCTGCAACGGCTGCAACGTCGCGAGCTCGGCATGGATCGAGAGGTCGAGCGGAGCGTCCGCGGCGATGCGTCCCGGTGTGGCGAGGGCGACGGCGCCGATCGCGAGCTTCGCGTCCGCGGAACCGGCGCGCGTCGAGCGAAACGTTGCCGTCGCGTCGATTGCGTCGTCGGCGAAACGCGCAGAGGCTGCGAGCGCGGTGATGCCCGCGGACGAAGACTGGCTGTCGGACGTCGCATTTGGTGCGATCCACAGGTCGCCACTTTCGCGGCGGACAGCAACCGTCCCGTTCAAGCGCGGCGTCGCGGCGAGCGACCAGTCGCCGCCGAGGGTGACGGTCGACGCGAAGGGCAGCTGCCTGCCGGACAAGCGCGCGAGAGCCGCCAGCGGAACCGCGCTGACGCTGCCCCGTGTCGAGACTCGTCCATTGTCCCAGACGAATTCGCCGATCCGCAGATTGCCGTTGGCGATCGCAACCTGAGTTTCACCCAACTGAAGCCTGCCTGGCGCGAGCGAAAGCGAAGTGGGGGCGGCGAGCCGTGCCGGCCACGGGCCCCGGTTCTCGAACGCGTCGAGCGTGCCCGACCACGACGCAGCGGAAAGGTCGCCGCCGCCGATATCGCGCAGGCTCCCGTGCGCTTTTGCATCGAGGTCGAGATCATCGGCGCGCAACGTGATCTCGATCGCATGTTGCGCGAGCGACCCGGCAATGGACCCGTGGGCGCTCGCGAACTTGCCGTAGGGCGCGACCGCGTCCTTCGCGTCGATGGCGATGGCGAGGTTGCGCGACGCGAATGTCTTATCCGTGTCCGCTGCGCTCCCCGGAGCGAGCGTGATGCGCGCCGACAGGGCGCCGACGCCAAGCGTCGGATCGATCATGAGCGCGTTGCCGCGAATGACGATCTCGATGCCGGCCTGCGGCCACGTCCCGCTCCCTTCGGCTTTCGCGTTCAGCGCGCCGGTGAGGCTCCGCCGAACGCGGGACGGGAGCAGCGGCACGAGCTCGGCGAGATGCGGTGCGTCGAGTGTCGCTGTCATCCGGTCGCCGGACCCGCCATAGCTGCCCGTCGCGACGAGGCTCGCCGATCCGGCGTGCAAGTCGATCGCCGCTTCGCGGATGAAGGTGCGCGCGAAGGTGCCGTGGGCGCTCCCCGACATCGCGACACCGGCGAGCCGGCTGCCGGCGGCAATCGATGCGTCGCCCGCAATGCGCCACGTCGGCTGCAAGACACCGCTTCCGGCAAGCTTGCCATCGAGCGTTCCCGCCGGAAACGCGCCGAAGCGCGAGGGATCGAACTTCGTTGCTCTGGCGTCGACTGTGAATGCGCGCTCGCCGTCGAGCGCGACGCGGCCGTGCGCATCGAGCTCCGCGTTGCCGGAGCTGGCGCGGAAGCGTTCGACAGCGACGATCCGGTCGGCCATCGTCGCAGCAAACGAGAGCGCGAGTCCGCGCGGCAATTGCCGATCGACGAGATCGCCACTCACGCTTCTGCGCGTCGCGCCGAGCTCGGCCGAAATGCTGCCGGCGAGGCGCGTCGTGACGAGCGGCGCATAGATTCGCCGCAGATCGAGGTCGCGCACGTCGAGCGCCCAGCTGCTCTCCGAGGCATCGCCGGCGAGCGCGATCCGCGCGCGGCCAACGGCCTTTCCCCCGCCTTCGAGCTCGGCGGCGATGTCGTCAAACGCAATCGCGTCCGCCTGCCAGGCGAAGCGCGCGGAGAGCGAGCGCACCGGCGTCCGATCGGCGTCCAGGTTGCCTGGGAGCGCGTTGGTCGCCGTGAATTCGCCGGCGAGTCCGCCAGGCGACGCGGGCTTGGCGCGTGCGATGACGGCAAGCCTCGTCACTGGCAACGCAGGATCCCACGCATCGAGGTCGAGGTCGCGGACGTCGATCGAGAGCTCGTGCAGTGGAACCGCCTCGAGCGGTGCAAAGGCCGCGTGCGCACTTCCCTTCGCGATTCCCGCCTCGGCCTTTGCCTTGACGGCGAGCGCGCGTAGCGTACCGGCGACATCGACGTCGGCGCGTGCGTCGCGCCGGACGTCACTCGCATAGGCGACATGTCCGGCGACCGGAAACGGCGTGCGCGCCCCGAGCTTCGCCTCGCCTTTGAACCCGCCACCGGCCGTCGTCATCGTGAGGTCGGTGATGTAGTGCTCGATCGCGCCGCCGCGGTACCCGAAAGTGAGGCCTTTGACGGTGCCTTCCGTTGCGCCGAGACGCCAGTAGAGCTCCGCAATGCCGAGCCGCTCGATCGTGACGTCGATCGGCAGTGCGAGATCGGCGGGGAGCGCGTGAGCCGAGCTGTCGGAGCGCGCGAATTCGAGCGTCAATTGTTGCGCGCCCAATCCGTCGACGACGACTCCGCGTGACCACAACATCGACGGCCGCCACGTCAGCGCGACATCGGTGGCCGTCACCGTTGCGACCGGACCGCGCCAGACGATGCGCTTCGCGCGCAGCGTGTCGACGAGCGTGCCGCTCATTCCGTCGATCTCGAGCGCGCCGCCGCTGCGCGCAACGAGCTCGCGCACGAGCCAGTCGACCCCGCTCTGTTGCGTGACGAGTGTCCAACTCGCAGCGAGGAAGGCGATGACGACGACAACGAGGACGGCAAATGCGAGCGCAACGGCACGTCGCAGCATGCGCCGCGGGCCCACCGGTGGCGCCGAAGGCACGGGAGCGGATGGCACTGGCCCGTTCACGGCCTAAAACGAGATGCCCACGGAAAAATGGACGCGGAACTTGTTCACGTCCTTCCCGTACGCGAGATCCAGGCGAAACGGACCGAGCGGCGTGCGCACGCGTACACCGGCACCATAGCCCAATGCGAGGTGGGTGTCCGAGAACGAATCGGTGGCATTGCCGGCGTCGACGAACGCCGCGATCCCCCATGCGGCCCCCACCCAGCGAATCGCTTCGGCGTTGAATACGGCGTAGTACCGCCCCGGAACCGTCGCGTCACCTTGCTGCACACCGAGGCTTTCGAACGCATAGCCGCGCACCGTCGTGTCGCCGCCAGTGCGAAAAAGCAGTGCGGACGGGATCCCGTTGCGCGTCGGCGCGAGAACCGCTCCGCCCTGTGCGCGCAGTTGCAGCTCGCTCACGCGGTCGAGCGGGATCCACGTGGCGAAGCGACCGATCACGCGGCCAAACCCTCGCGTTGAGGCGCCGGGTATTCCGCCGCCGCCCTGCAGGCTCGCCATCCACCCGGTCGACGGCGCGAGCAGATTGTCGACGCGCCGCCAGTAATGCTCGTACTCGCCATAGAGCGCGTGCGAACGTTCCCATGGTGCGCCCGCCGGCTGCTGCTCGTCCAGGTAGAACGTCGCCGACACGGCGTGCTCGTTGCGCTCCTCGATCGTATGCCAGCGCGTGCCGGTGTCGGCGGTTCTGGTGACGAGTCCTTCGATGTCGGTACGCTTCGCTTCCGCCGAATACGTGCCGATCCAGCCGCTGTCGTTCGGCGGCTGCGTAAAACGAAGGAGAAGCGACTGCAGCTTGGTCTCGAGTCTTCCGTCGATCAGCATCTGCAGTCCCCTGCCATTGATGTCGACATGACGATAGGTCGCGTCGGCGCGGAACTGCACGTCGGTCGAATAGCCGACGCCGCCCTCGATCCGCTGGTTCGGGGCCTCGATGACCGCGACTTTCACCGTCGCATCGTCCGGGTGCTCGGAAGCGGGATCGATCGCGGCCTGAGCGCTTGCGAAGTACCCGGAGGCGTTCAATCGCCGCACGTAGCGGATGAGCTCCGTCGCGCTGTAGGGCTCGCCGGTCTTGAAGGTGCCGAAGTTGCGCACGAGTGACGGCGGGTATTTCGTCAGCCCGGCGATTTCCAGGCTGCCGAAGCGAAACGAGGGCCCGCTCGCGAATTCGACGGAAAGCTCCGCCGAATGTTCCGTGGGATCGATGAGCGCTTCGCTCTTGTCGATCCTCGCAGCGGCGTACGGGCTTGCGGTGAGCAGCGTCAGTGCATTGTCCTTGGCCGCCGACCACGCGGGTTGCCGGAAGATCTGGCCGGCGGGGAGATCCCAATCGCGTTTGAGCTTCGCGATGACGTCGGTGCCGCGGGCAACGTCGGCGGCCGCTGGACCGGTGACATCGAGATGCACGGCCGTGACGCGCACTGGCTCCCCGAGCTTGACGGCGAGCGTCACCGCGGCCGGTTTCACTTCGCGGTTGACGACAACCTCGATCGCCGCGGAAAAAAACCCCTCGGCGGCGGCCGCGTTGCGGGTCTCGTCGATCGCCTCGCGCGCGAGGCGGTCGAAGAGCTCGTCGGTCATCTCGACATAGTCCTGCCAGCGCACGAGGCCGACGTCATGCTCGAGCGTTTCCTTGAGCGGCGACGGAGCGTCGATCGTGACGCGATAGGCAAACGCGGGCTCTGTCGCGGGCGCCTCGTCCGCTCGCGCATCAGCGACGAACTGACTCGTCAAGGCGAAGGTCAGCGCGAGCAGTCCTGCAATCGAGAGTCGCAGCGGAGGCGGAGCGGGAAGCGGCACAACCGGGATTATCGTTGATCGACGAGGCTGCGCCTTCCGTCGTGTGGCGTGAAGGCGGAAGCTCGAGGTCGCGCGGCGGCGATGCTGGCGGCAGCTCGCGGCGGGGCGCCGCAGGCAGCTCGGGCACGGGTTGCCGTGGCCAGTCGAGATTCCAGTGGACGCCAGGCGGATCGCCGAAGCCCCAGAGTCCAATGCCCACGCGCGAGACGCCCGCCTTGTCGTAGCGGATCGCGCAGCCCGAGACGAGCGTTGCAGCGCAGAACGCCGCGATCGCGATGCCAGGGGAATGGGAGCGCATCGCCACGGCGATCAAAAGCGATAGACGAGCGTGGCGCCGAGCGCGGGCCCGATCTTGTAGTTGTCGCTGTAACGCCCGCCGCCGTTCGCGTTGTCGACGGTGAGCTTGCCGGCCGTCGTGATCGCGCCGTAGACGTCGAGGCGAAGCTCCTTCGTCATCTTGCGCGAGACGCGCAGAAACAGGGGAATGAAGCTGTTTTCGCCGACGCCGTCAGGTGTGGGGCCGGTGTTGCTCAGCCGGAAACGATAGCTGCGGTAGGTGAGGCCTTCGGCGATTTCCCAGCGTTCGTCCGGCGAATAGACGACCTCGACGCCCGCGCCTCCGGTCGGACCTGCCTCGAACGGATTCGCGACGCGCCACCTGTCGTTGATCTTCCAGTCGACGATGAGAAACGGCAGCGCCTGGGTCTTGTCGATGCGCCGGAACGCGCTGACGCCGAGGCCCAGCACGAGATCGGGCGAGAAGGCCTTTGCGACCGACGCGAGTGCACCATAGGTCAACGCGTCGCCTTCGTTCGCTCCGCTTTCGTACGCCCATTCGACGGTCGGCGTGACCGCGAGGAAGAGGTCGGGCGCATAGGCATAGCTGGCGCGGACCCCGACGCTCGGCGCGTTGAGGTTGTTCCACGGCGCGACTCCGCCGAATGCGGCCGGCGCATTGAAATTCCACGATTGGTAGTCATAGCGCGCAACGAGTCCTGCGGAAATCTGCGGCGTGAGCTGACGGGTGACGGTTGCCGCGGCGAGGCCGCCCGCCCAGTTGATCCGGCCGCCGGAATCGAGGTTCGCGTTGAATTGCATGTAACCGCTCAGCGACGCGGTTGCGCTGACCGCGGTCCCGGCGTGTCTTGCGCAATGCCTTCCTCGTGTGCAGCGGCGAAGAATGCGGCAGCCAGGCCCGCGACAACACGAGTGGGATGACGACACGGCATGCGCAAGCTCCGGAGCGATGCGGGAGACGCCGCGAACATGATGCGGCGCGAAGGACCCGGGCCAATCGGCGGCGCGGCGATTCTAACCGGATCTCCCGCCGGCGTCCGGAAGGCGAAGCGTCATTCCGCTGGCATGAATGCGATCGGCGCGCCGTTTGCGGTCGGATCGGCCCAAATCCGGGTCTGCGGATACAAATTCTTGTGGCCAACGATGGTGGGTGGCACAAGCCCTATTGGGGATTCCGTCCTCTGGGCGAGCCGTGAACATGCCGTTTTCGAACGTTCGTACGATTCTGCATCGAACAGGCACAATGTACTTATCAATTTACTTTCGAATACGTTCCTAAGTATTTGTTTAATATCGAAGAAGGAGTTCACTACAACATCGAGGCTAAGTCATTGTTCGCAAAATAAAAAAAGGGTTGACCCGGTCGTTTTTGTTCCCTATAGTGGCGGCGCGTGGGAAAAAGTGGGTTCAAGTGGGGCTTTCGACCGGCAAAACGATTTTACGACCGGCGGAGTAAATAAGTACTCACTCACGTCGGGCCAGGAGGGGGCGACGCGTGGCGCAGGGAGCAGGAAACTCGACAGAGGGATATGGCGCCGGCGCCGTCTTTCGGGGCGTCACGCATCTTGCGCTCGACGCCAAGGGCCGGCTCGCGATTCCCGCCCGTCATCGCGATGCGCTCCTGCATCGGCCCGCCGACGCGCACTCCGCGACGCCCGGCGCGCTGATCCTGACCGCCGACCCCTCGCGCTGCCTACTCCTCTATCCGCGCTCGACGTGGGAGCCGATCCAGGCGCGTCTGATGGCGCTGTCGTCGTTCAACGCCGAAATCCGCGGGCTGCAGCGTCTCATCGTCGGCCATGCGGACGACGTCGACCTGGACGGCAGCGGTCGCATCCTCGTTCCCCCCGCGCTGCGCCAGTACGCCGCGCTTGATCACCACGTCGTGCTCGTCGGTCAGGGCAACAAGTTCGAACTCTGGGACGAGACGAAGTGGCAGGAGCAAACGACCCACGCGATCACCTTTCCCGCCGGCAGCCTGCCACCCGAGCTCGACGGATTTTCGCTTTGATGACCGATGGCGGACACGTCCCCGTCCTGCTCGAAGAAGCCCTCGCCGCGCTGGCCATCAGACCGGAAGGCACCTACGTCGACGCGACGTTCGGCCGGGGCGGGCACGCGCGACGCATCCTTGCCGCGCTGGCGCCATCGGGGCGCCTCGTCGCGCTCGATCGCGATCCTGCCGCCGAATCCGCCGCCCGCACCATCGACGATCCGCGCTTCATCTTTCGCCGCGCGTGGTTCTCCGCGCTGCCGGAGGTGCTCGCCAATCTCGATGTCGCGGAGATCGACGGCGCGCTCCTCGACCTCGGCATTTCTTCGCCGCAGATCGACGATCCGGCGCGCGGCTTTTCGCTGCGCGCCGACGGGCCTCTCGACATGCGAATGGATCCCTCGCGCGGCGAATCTGCGCAAGCGTTTCTCGCCCGAGCCGACGTGCGTGAATTGACGGAGGTGATACGCGACTATGGTGAAGAACGGTTTGCTCAATCGATTGCAAGAGCAATTGTTGCGGCTCGCACGATCGCACCCATCGTCCGGACGCGGCAGCTGGCCGCGCTCGTGGCCCAAGCCGTCGGCACGCGCCCGCGGGGTGATTGGAGTCAGGATCCGGCCACGCGGACGTTTCAGGCTCTCCGGATTTTCGTCAATCGGGAGCTCGCGGAGCTCGCGTTGACGCTGCCGCGCATCGTGCCCCTCCTGCGCCCCGGCGGTCGCCTCGCGGCCATCAGCTTCCACTCGCTGGAGGACCGGATCGTGAAGCGGTTCTTCGCGCACGCTTCGCAGCCCTTCGGGGGCGACCCGCGGCTCGCGCGCCTGCCGATCGCGACCGCCGCGCTGCCTGGCGCGCCGCTCGCTTTAGTCGGGCGCGCGATCCGGCCTTCCGCACGCGAGATCGCCGCCAATCCGCGCGCGCGGAGTGCGACGCTGCGGGTCGCCGTGCGCACCGAACATCCGGTGCCGGCGGATTTCGGCAACGCGACCGTCAACCCTTGAGCGAGCCATGGTGCGCGTGAATCTCCTGCTGCTCGCGGCGCTTGTCGTCTGCGCGCTGTCGCTCGTCACGTCGCGCTATCAGGCGCGCAAGCTCTTCGTCGACCTCGAGCGCGCGCAGAGCGAGGCGCGCGGCCACGAGACCGAATACGGCCAGCTGCAGCTCGAGCAATCGACGTGGGCGCTTCCGGCCCGGATCGAAAAGATCGCGCGCACGGAGCTTCGCATGCAGCTCCCCGCGGCGACGCGCGTCGAGATCGTTCCCTCCGGAGGCGGCCGATGAGCGCCGCAGAGTCGAGCCTCGTGGAGGTTACCCAATGAGAAGCGCTGCCGCCGCGCTGCTGCGCGCGCGGCGCGGCGCGACGATGCTGCCGCGATTTCGCGCACCGCTGGTGTTCGGCGGGCTCGCGCTCCTGTTTGCGGTCCTCGCGTTGCGCTCGCTCTATCTGCAGTGGATCGACAACGGCTTCCTGCAGCAGCAGGGAAGCTCGCGCTACAGCCGCGAGATCGAGGTGCCTGCGCACCGGGGCCGCATCCTCGACCGCGAGGGCGAGCCGGTCGCGATCTCGACGCCGGTGAAATCGCTGTGGGCATTCCCGGCCCAGGTGGAGGCGACGCCGGCGCAGCTTGCGCAACTCGCGAAGACTCTCGAGGTCTCGCCGCAGGTGCTCGCGCGGAAGCTCGATCCGGACGAAGACTTCACCTTCGTCGCGAAGCAGGTACCGCCGGAGACCGCCGAGCGCGCGATGGCGCTCGGGATCAAGGGCCTGCACGATCAGAACGAATACCGGCGCTATTATCCGGCCGGCGAATCGATGAGCCACATCCTGGGCTTCACCGGCGATCACGACGTGGGCCAGGAAGGGATCGAGCTCGCGCAGCAGGCGTGGCTCGGCGGGAGCCCCGGCAGCCGCCGCGTCATCATCAACCGCCGCGGTGACGTGGTCGAGGACGTCGAAGCGATCCGCGCTCCGCAGGCCGGCCGCGACCTAGCGCTTTCGATCGACACCCGTTTGCAACACATCGCGTTTCGCGAGCTCAAGTCGGCGATCGACGCCAACCGGGCGAAGGCAGGCGGGCTCGTGATCCTCGACGCGCGCACCGGCGAAATCCTGGCGCTCGCGAACTGGCCGACGTACAACCCGAACGCGCAGAACCGGGCGGCGGGCGAGCGGATGCGCAATCGCGCGCTGACCGACGTCTTCGAGCCGGGATCGACGTTGAAGCCGTTCACGATCGCGGCGGCGCTCGAGGCCGGGCGGGTCCGTCCCGACTCCGTGATCCAGACGGCGCCGGGCGTGCTGACGATCGGCGCGGCAACGATCCACGATGCGCATGCGAACGGCGCGCTGACGGTCGAGCAGGTCATCCAGAAGTCGTCGAACGTCGGCGCCGCGAAGATCGCGCTGTCGCTGCCGCCGGAGACGATGTGGCACATGTTCTCCGAGTGCGGCTTCGGCGCGCCGCCGAAGACGGGCTTCCCCGGCGAGGTCGCCGGTCGGCTGCGCCCCGCAAAGACGTGGCGGCCGATCGAGCAGGCGACAATGGCCTACGGGCACGGCATTTCGGTCAACCTGGTGCAACTTGCGCGCGCCTACACGGTGTTTGCGGACAACGGCGAACTCAAGCCCGTGACGCTGTTCAAAACAGCGGGGCCGGTCGCGGGCCGGCCCGTCGTAAAGCCGGAGACGGCCGTTGCGGTGCGCAGGATGCTCGAGATGGCCGTGCTGCCCGGTGGCACCGCGCCCAAGGCGCAGGTGCCGGGCTATCGCGTCGCCGGCAAGACGGGAACGGCGCACAAGCTCGAAGGTCGCGTCTACACCAACAAGTACGTGTCGTCGTTCGTCGGCTTCGCGCCGGCGTCGAATCCGCGCCTCGTGATCGCGGTGATGATCGACGAGCCCGCCGCCGGGGCGTACTACGGCGGCGAAGTCGCGGCGCCGGTGTTTTCCACGGTGACCGGCGCGGCGCTGCGCATGCTCGCCGTTCCCCCCGATGCGCCCGTCGACAACGTGATTCTGCCGCCGGAAGGCAGCGAAGTGCGCGAGGAAACCTGATGGCGAGCATGCCCCATCGCTCAGTCGACGTGCCGGCGCTGCTCGCGCGGCTCGGAGCGCGGCCGCAGCGCATCACCGGCGACAGCCGGCAGGTGCGATCGGGCGACGCGTTCGCGGCGTTTCCGGGCACGAAGGTCGACGGCCGCACGTTCATCGCCGATGCGATCGCGCGTGGTGCTGGAGCAGTGTTGTGGGAGGCGCAGGGATTCCAGTGGAATGCCGACTGGCACGTCGCGAATCACCCGGTCGATAACCTGCAGGCAAAGCTCGGCGCACTCGCCGATTTCATCTACGGGAGCCCGTCGCAGGCGCTGTGGGTCGTCGGCGTGACCGGCACCAACGGCAAGACGTCGTGTTCGCAGTGGATCGCGCAGTGCCTCGACCGCTGCGGCCAGCGCGCCGCGGTCATCGGCACGCTCGGCAACGGTTTCGCCGGGGCGCTCGAGGCGGGAACGCATACGACGCCCGACGCCGCACGGGTCCACGAAATGCTCGCGAGCTACAAGACGGCGGGCGCGCTGGCGGTCGCGATGGAGGTTTCGTCGCATGCGCTCGATCAGGGCCGCGTGAACGGCGTCGAGTTCGACGTCGCGATGTTCACGAACCTGACCCGCGATCACCTCGACTACCACGGGACGATGGCGGCCTACGGCGCGGCAAAGGCGAAGCTCTTCGCCTGGCCCGGTCTCCACGCGAGCGTGATCAACGCCGACGATCCGTTCGGGCAGAGCCTTGCCGATGGCATTCGCGCAGGCGGGCGCAAGGTGCTGACGTACGGACTCGCCAACGCCGATGTCGCCGCGACCGGGCTTGCGACTGGCGCGCGGGGCATTGGCGTGTCGGTCGCCACGCCGTGGGGCCGCGGCGACGTGCAGACGGCACTCGTCGGCGCGTTCAATGCGTCGAATATCCTGGGTTGCCTCGCGGTGCTGCTCGCGAGCGAGGTACCGCTCGGAGCCGCGCTCTCGGCACTCGCGGAGGTCGTGCCCCCGCCGGGCCGGATGCAACGGCTGGGCGGTGGTGAAGCGCCACTCGTCGTCGTCGATTACGCCCACTCGCCCGACGCATTGGAGAAGGTGCTGACGGCGCTGCGACCGGCGGTGGCCGAAGGCGGCGAGCTCGTCTGCGTGTTCGGCTGCGGCGGTGACCGCGACGCGGGCAAGCGACCGGAGATGGGGCGTATTGCCTCGACGCTCTGTGAACGCGTGATCGTGACCAGCGACAATCCGCGGACCGAAGATCCTGCGGCGATCGCGAGCGCAATCGTTCGCGGCATCCGCGACTCCGGAAACCGGCGCTGGACCGTCGATCTCGATCGGACGACGGCAATCAATGCGGCGATCTCGGGCACGGGACCCGGCGACGTCGTGCTGATCGCCGGCAAGGGTCACGAGGATTATCAGGAGACGAACGGCGTCCGCGTTCATTTCTCCGATGCCGAGACCGCCGCCGCCGCGATCAAGGCGCGGAGTGGCGCATGATGGACACCGCGACTGCCGCCCGCGCCGTCGCCGGGACCCTCCACGGCGCCAACGTCCGGTTCCTGCGCGTGACGACCGACACGCGCGCGCTCTCGCCGGGCGACCTTTTCGTCGCGTTGAAGGGCGAGCGTTTCGACGGACACGACTTCGTGGCGGACGCGCTCTCGCGCGGCGCGAGCGCAGCGCTGGTCGCGGCCAACCGTGCCCCCGGGCTTCGGGGCAACCTGATCGCGGCGCCGGATCCGCTCATTGCTTTGGGCGCGCTCGCGACGCACTGGCGTGCGCAGTTCGCGATCCCGGTGATCGTGATTGCCGGCAGCAACGGCAAGACGACGGTCAAGGAGATGCTGGCGGCCGTCCTGCGCACTCATTACGGCGCCGATGCGGTGCTCGCGACCGTGGGCAATTTCAACAACGCCATCGGCTTGCCGCTGACGCTTCTGTCACTGCGCCCGCATCACCGCGTCGCCGCGATCGAGCTCGGGATGAACCATCGCGGCGAGACGGCGACGCTCGCGACGATCGCGCGGCCGACGATCGCGCTCGTCAACAATGCGCAGCGCGAGCACCAGGAATTCATGGTGAGTGTCGCTGACGTTGCCGCCGAGCACGCCGAGCTGATCCGCGCGCTCGTTCCGCGCGGGGTCGCGGTGATTAACGCCGATGACGCATTGGTCGATGTCTGGCGGGACGTCGCGCGCGCGGGCCAGCGCGTCGGCGTCGTCGAATTCGCACTCGGGCATCCGGCCGCGGTACGCGGGCGTTTCGGCGCGGGCGGCGCGCTCGAGGTGGCAACGCCCGCGGGCGACGCAACGATCGCGTTGGCCGCGCCGGGCCGGCACAACGCGAGCAACGCCCTCGCGGCGACGACGGCGGCGCTGGCCATCGGCGTTCCGCTCGCCGCGGTCGTGCGCGGCCTCGAATCGTTTCGCCCGGTCGTCGGCCGCCTGGCGGCGACGAGCGCAGCAAGCGGCGCCGTCGTCATCGACGATACCTACAACGCGAATCCCGATTCGGTGCGCGCGGCTATCGACGTTCTGGCGAGCGCGCCGTCGCCGAAATGGCTGGTGCTGGGCGACATGGGCGAAGTCGGCGTCGAGGGACCGGCGTTCCATCGCGAAGCCGGCGCCTACGCACGCGACTGCGGAATCGATCGTTTGCTGACGACGGGCACGCTCGCGGCGGACGCGGCCGCGGCCTTCGGCGCCGGCGCCGAACATTTCGCGACGGTCGACGCGCTGGCCGATCACGTTGCGGCGGCCGCGAGCGCGGGTACGACCCTTCTCGTGAAGGGCTCGCGCTTCATGCGGATGGAACGCGTGGTCGCCGCGCTCACCGGGCGCGGTGTGACCCCCCCGGAGCATGCTTCGCATGCCTCCCCCCATGGCGGCAGCCGTCCTAGGGGCGGCCCGTCGGACGGCGAAGGAGCGCACTGATGCTGCTCCTTATCGCCGACCTGCTCGCGAAGGACGTCCGCGCGTTCAACGTTTTCTCCTACCTGACGCTGCGCGCGGTGCTGGCCTGCATGACGGCGCTCTTCATCTCGTTCGTCGTCGGTCCGAAAATGATCGCGTGGCTTTCGCGGATGAAGATTGGCCAGGCGGTGCGCGACGATGGCCCGCAGACGCATCTCGCCAAGGCGGGAACGCCGACGATGGGCGGCGCGCTGATTCTGGTATCGATCGCGGTGACCACGCTTCTTTGGGGCGATCTCGCCAACCGCTTCGTCTGGGTCGTGCTGCTCGTGACGTTGGGATTCGGCACGATCGGCTGGATCGACGATTACCGGAAGGTCGCGCGGAGCAACCCGAAGGGGCTCTCCGCTCGGCAGAAGTTCTTCTGGCAGTCGGTGATCGGGATCGTCGCCGCGTTCTATCTCGCGTTCTCGGTGTCGGCGCCGGACAACACGCAGCTGCAGAAGCTCTTTTTCGCCTGGATCGGCAGCGGCTTCAACGTGAGCCTCTCGCCGAAGACCGACCTGATCGTGCCGTTCTTCAAGACCGTGTCGTATCCGCTTGGAATCTGGGGCTTCATCGCGCTCACGTATTGCGTGATCGTCGGCACCAGCAATGCCGTCAACCTCACCGACGGGCTGGACGGTCTCGCAATCATGCCGACGGTGATGATCGGCGCTGCGCTCGGCATTTTCGCCTACGTGAGCGGCAACGCGATCTTCGCCCGCTATCTGCAGTTTCCGCTCATTCCCGGCGCGGGCGAGCTGGCCGTGATCTGCGGTGCGCTGGCCGGTGCGGGACTGGGCTTTCTCTGGTTCAACGCGTATCCGGCCGAGGTGTTCATGGGCGACGTCGGCGCGCTGTCGCTGGGCGCTGCGCTGGGGACGATGGCCGTGATCGTGCGTCAGGAGATCGTGCTTTTCATCATGGGCGGCGTGTTCGTCGTCGAGACGCTCTCCGTGATGATCCAGGTCGCGTCGTTCCGGCTCACGGGCAAACGCGTGTTCCGGATGGCGCCCATTCACCATCATTACGAATTGAAAGGCTGGAAGGAGAATCAGGTCGTCGTGCGGTTCTGGATCGTCACGATGCTGCTCGTGCTGTTCGGTCTTTCGAGCCTGAAGATCCGATGAACCGCCCTGAGATGGACTACACGGGACGCAACGTCGTCGTGCTGGGCCTCGGGCTCACCGGGTTCTCGCTCGCCCGTCATCTCGCGGCGCGCGGCGCGGCGGTGCGTGTCGCCGATACGCGAGACGCGCCGCCCTTCGCCGACCGGCTCGCGGCGAAGTTGCCGGATGTGCCGTTGGCGACCGGCCCGTTCGTCGAGGCGACGTTTGCCGGCGCCGACATGATCGCGATCAGTCCCGGCGTCGCCAAGGATGCGCCGCAGATCGCGGCTGCCGTCGCCCGCGGAGCCGAGCTCGTCGGCGACATCGAACTCTTCGCGCGGTCGCTGCCGGCGACGCAAAAAGTGCTCGCGATCACCGGCTCGAACGGCAAGACGACGGTGACCGCGCTCACCGGCGCGCTCGTCCACGCGGCCGGCCTGGACGCGATCGTCGCCGGCAACATCGGCGACCCGGTGCTCGATGCGCTGCCGCGCGGCGGCATCTGGCCCGATGTCTTCGTGCTCGAGTTGTCGAGCTTCCAGCTCGAGACGACTGCCTCGCTCACGCCGGTCGCGGCGACCGTGTTGAACGTCACCGAAAACCATCTCGATCGTTACACCGGCATCGACGCCTACGCCGCCGCCAAAGCCCGGATCTTCGGCAAGGGCGGCATCCAGGTGCTGAACCGCGACGATCCACGCTCGCTCGCGATGCGCATTCCCGGGCGGCTCGTGCAGACGTTCGGCGCGGGCGTGCCGGAGTTGGAAGAAGCGTGGGGCCTCGTCGATCGCGGCGGCAACGGCCGCGACGTCTGGCTCGCCCGCGGCGGCGCGCTCCTGTTGCCGGTCGCCGACCTCAAGCTCGTGGGCCGGCACAATGCGTTGAATGCGCTCGCCGCGCTCGCGCTCGCGTCGGCCGTCGCAGCGGTGAAGCGCGACGTGCTCGCGGCGCTCGCACGCTTCGAGGGTCTGCCGCACCGGATGCAGCGCGTCGCGGAAGCGGGCGGCGTCCTCTACGTCGACGACTCCAAAGCGACGACGGTCGCCGCGACGCAGGCGGCGCTCGACGGCCTCGAACGCCCCGTGGTGCTGATCGCCGGCGGCGACGGCAAGGGGCAAGATTTCGCACCGCTCAAGCCGGCCGTTGATGCCCGCTGCCGCGCCGTGCTGCTGATCGGCCGTGATGCGCCGGCGATCGAGCGCGCGCTTGGCGGAACGCGTACGCCCGTCCTGCACCTCGGAACGCTCGATGCTGCCGTCGCACGCGCCTTCGCCCTCGCCCAACCCGGGGACGCGGTGGTTCTGTCGCCCGCGTGCGCGAGCCTCGATCAGTTCGAGAACTATGTCGAGCGCGGCCAACGCTTCGTCGCGAAGGTTCGCGCGCACCTTGCGCTGGAGGCCGCGCCTCATGCGTGACGGGATCGCGACGACGGCGACACGGGAGGCGGCCGGCCTGCCGCGGGGGGCAGGTTACCTGTTCGCCCTGCCGCGCAACCCGCGCACGATGCTCGCCTACGACGCTTCCCTTGCGTGGGCGACGCTGCTGTTGCTCGCGGCGGGCGTCGTGATGGTCTATTCGGCGTCGATCGCGAGCGCCGAAGCGTCGTCGCATACCGGCTTTCGCGCGTGGTACTTCCTGCTGCGGCACGCGATCTTCGTCGCGGTCGGCCTCGCTTTTGCGCTGGTCGCGTTCCAGGTCCCGATGAAGGCATGGCAGCATGTCGCGCCGTGGCTGTTCATGGCCGCCGCGGTGCTGCTCGGCCTGGTGTTGGTGCCCGGGATCGGCCGCTCCGTCAACGGCAGTCGCCGCTGGCTGTCGCTCGTCGTCATCAACCTGCAGCCCTCCGAGCTGATGAAGCTCGCCGTCGTCCTGTACGCGGCGAGCTACGCGGTGCGCAAGGCCGCGTTCCTGCACGCGCAGCAGCCGTTGAAACACACGCTCGTGCGCGGGTTCCTCCCGTTGTTCGCCGTGATGGTCGCCACCGGAGCGCTGCTGCTGCTCGAGCCCGACTTCGGTGCGTTCGTCGTCATCGTCGCGATCGCCTTCGCGACGCTGTTCCTGGGCGGCCTCGACTGGCGGCTCTTCTTCGGACTGCTCCTGCTGCTGCCGCTCGGGCTCTCCGCGATCCTGGTGGCAGCGCCCTACCGGCTGCAGCGGCTCGCCGCGTTCCTCGATCCATGGTCCGATCCTTTCGGCAAGGGTTACCAGCTTTCGCACTCGCTGATCGCGTTCGGGCGCGGCGAATGGCTGGGGGTGGGCCTGGGCGCGAGCGTCGAAAAGCTCCTCTATCTCCCGGAGGCCCATACCGATTTTCTGCTCGCGGTGATCGCCGAGGAGCTGGGCTTCGCCGGCGTGCTCGCGATCCTCGGCCTCTTCGTCTGGCTGCTGTTTCGCGCGTACGCGATCGGCCGGCAGGCGGCACGCCTCGAGCGGCCGTTTGCGGCGCTGGTCGCGCACGGCATCGGCATCTGGATCGGTGTGCAAGCGATGATCAACATCGGCGTCAACATGGGGGTGCTGCCGACGAAGGGGCTCACGTTGCCGCTCTTGTCGTTCGGCGGATCGGGGATCGTCGCCAACTGTGTCGCGATCGCGATCCTGATGCGCGTGGATTTCGAGAATCGGCGCTTGTTGCGGGGATTCACGGTATGAGCGGCGCCGGCACGGTGATGATTACCACCGGTGGGACCGGCGGTCACGTGTTCCCGGGGCTGGCCGTCGCGGCGAAGCTGATAGCGCGTGACTGGCGCGTGTTCTGGGTCGGCTCGAAGGGCGGCATGGAGGCGAAGCTCGTCCCGCAGCACCAGATAGCTTTCGAGGGCATCTCTTTCGGCGGCATCCGCGGCAAGGGGCTGCGCCAGCTCGTGCTCGGACCGCTCGCGCTGCTTGCCGGGTGTGCGCAGAGCTTGAAGATCGTCCACCGCCGGGCTCCCGACGTCGTGCTGGGCTTCGGCGGCTTTGCATCGTTCCCCGGCGCGCTGATGGGTGTGGCGGCGGCGCGCCCGCTCGTGCTGCACGAAGCCAACGCGATCGCGGGCCTTGCGAATCGCGTTCTGGCGTACGGTGCGGATCGGATCCTCGTCGGCTTTCCCGAAGCGTTCGCGGGTCGGCATGCGGCGAAAGTCGAGTGGGTCGGCAATCCGCTGCGCGACGCGATCTCGCGCGTGCCGCCGCCCGAAATGCGCTTTGCCGGGCGGAGCGGTCCGTTGCGGTTGCTGGTCGTGGGCGGAAGCCTCGGCGCAGCCGGGTTGAACGAACGCGTGCCGGCGGCGCTCTCGTTCATGTCGCCGGACGTGCGCCCGCACGTCGTCCACCAGGCGGGCGAAAAGCACATCGACGCGCTGCGCGCAGCGTACGCCGCCGCCGGCGTCGCCGCCGAGTGCGTCGCGTTTATCGACGAGATCGCCTCCCGCTACGCCGAGGCCGACGTCGTGATTTGCCGCGGCGGTGCGATGACGATCGCGGAGCTTGCAGCCGCCGGCGTCGCCGCGATCGTCGTTCCGCTGCCGGGCGCGATCGCCGACGAACAGAGCGCCAATGCGGCGTTTCTCGTCAACGCCGGCGCCGCGATCCGGATCGCGCAATCCGAGCTGACGCCGCAGCGCCTTGCGCAGCAGCTTTCTTCGTTGACACGCGAAACGCTCCTCGCGATGGCGATGGCCGCGCGCGGCGTCGGCCGGCGCGACGCTGCGGATCGCGTCGCCGACGCGTGCATTGCGCTCGGGTCGAAAGCGCGATGAAGCACAAGGTCAAACGTGTTCATTTCGTCGGCATCGGCGGTGCCGGCATGAGCGGGATCGCGGAGGTGCTCGCGACGCAGGGGTATCAGGTGTCGGGCTCCGACATTGCCGCGAGCGCCGTCACCCGGCGGCTCGCCGGGCTCGGCATCGCCATCGCGGTCGGCCACGATGCCGCGCACGTCGCGACGGCCGACGCCGTCGTCGTGTCGGCGGCGGTTGCGCCCGACAATCCCGAGGTCGCAGCCGCGCGCGAACGCGGCGTGCCCGTCGTGCCCCGCGCGCTGATGCTGGCCGAGCTGATGCGCCTGAAGACGGGCATCGCCGTCGCGGGGACGCACGGCAAGACGACGACGACGAGCCTCATTGCCTCGGTGCTGGCCGAAGGCGGCCTCGATCCGACGTTCGTGATCGGGGGCCGGCTCCTGTCCGCCGATGCGAACGCGCGCCTCGGCAAAGGCGACTTCCTGGTCGCCGAAGCCGACGAGTCCGACGCGTCGTTCCTGTACCTGTCGCCGGCGCTCGCGGTGATCACCAACATCGACGCCGATCACATGGAAACTTACGGCCACGATTTCGGCCGGCTCACGCGCGCCTTCGTCGATTTCGCGCAGCGGTTGCCGTTCTACGGCATCGCCGTGCTGTGCGTCGACGATGCGAACGTCCGCGCGATCGCGCCGTCGATCGCGCGGCCGGTCGTGAGCTATGGTCTCGCCGCCGACGCGCGGCTGCGCGCGATCGACGTCGCCCACCGCGGCGGCCGGATGCGGTTCGTCGCGCGTGCGCACGGCGCGCCGGATCTCCCCGTCGATCTCAATCTGCCGGGCGTCCACAACGTGCAGAACGCGCTCGCTGCGATCGCGATCGGGCGCGAGCTCTCCGTCCCGGACGCGGCGATCGCGAAAGCACTATCCGAATTCCGTGGCGTCGGTCGCCGCTTCCAGCGTTACGGCGACGTCGAGCTTGCTGCCGGCGGCGCGTACACGCTGATCGACGATTACGGCCACCACCCGGTCGAAATGGCGGCGACGATCGCCGCGGTGCGCGGCAGCTTCCCCGGCCGACGTCTCGTCCTCGCCTTCCAGCCGCACCGCTACACGCGAACACGCGATCTGTTCGAGGACTTCGTCACGGTACTCTCGACGGCCGACGTGCTGATCGTCACCGACGTCTATCCGGCCGGCGAGCCGCCCATCGTTGCTGCAGACGGCCGTGCGCTCTCGCGTGCCGTTCGCGTCGCCGGTAAGGTCGAGCCGGTGTTCGTCGAAACCGTCGCGCAGGTGGGGGACGCGATCACTGCCATTGTTCGCGCCGGCGACGTCGTTGTCACGATGGGCGCCGGATCGATCGGCCAGGTGCCCGCGCAACTGGTGGCCGCATGATGATGAACGAGCCGCGCCGGTTCGAAGCGCTCCGCGGCACGCTGACGCACGGTGCGCCGCTCGCGCGCTACACGAGCTGGCGCTGCGGGGGCGCGGCTGATCGCGTCTACGTGCCGGCCGATCGCGACGATCTTGCGGTGTTCGTGCGGCAGCTCCCCGCGAACGAACCGCTCACCGTCATCGGCCTCGGCAGCAACCTGCTGATCCGCGACGGCGGCGTTCGGGGCACCGTCGTCGTCCTGCACGCGGCGTTGAACGCGCTCGACTTCCACGACGGACTGATCCGGGCAGAGGCCGGCGTCGCAAGCCCGAAGGTCGCGCGCTTCGCAGCGCGTCACGACCGGACCGGTGCGGAGTTTCTGGCGGGAATTCCCGGGACGATCGGCGGCGCGCTGGCGATGAATGCGGGCTGCTACGGCGGCGAGACCTGGCGCTTCGTTGCCCGCGTCGAAGTGCTCGCGGCCGACGGCACGTTCGAGGTGCGAGACGCGTCCGCCTACGCGATCGGCTACCGCACGGTCCGCAGAGCCGATGGCCGCGCAGCGGATGGCATCTTCACCACGGCCTGGTTCGATTTTCCGCCGGGCGACGGCAGCGCAGCGCGCGAGCGCATCCGCGAACTGCTGCAGCGGCGCATCGCGACGCAGCCGCTGGATCTGCCCAACGCCGGCAGCGTGTTCCGCAATCCCGAAGGCGACCATGCGGCTCGGCTGATCGAAGCGTGCGGGCTCAAAGGCTATGCGCTCGGTGGCGCGCGCGTGTCGGAAAAACACGCCAATTTCATCGTCAATCCGCAGGCGACCGCGAAGGCCGCCGACATCGAGGCCATCATTGCCCACGTGCGCGAAACGGTCCGCGCGAGAACCGGCATCCGGCTCGAGACGGAAGTGCGCATCATAGGCGAGGCCGTCCGATGAGCGAGTTCGGCAAAGTCGCCGTGCTCATGGGAGGACCTTCCTCCGAACGCGAGATCTCGTTCCTTTCGGGTAACGCTGTGCTGAGAGCGTTACGCGACAGGGGAATCGACGCGCACGCTTTCGATCCGGCCGAGCGCGATCTGTGGGAACTGAAGCGCGACGGTTTCGAGCGCGCCTTCATTGCGCTGCATGGCCGCTTCGGCGAGGACGGCACTGTCCAGGGCGCGCTCGAGACGCTGAAGATCCGCTACACCGGCAGCGGCGTCATGGCCTCCGCGCTCGCGATGGACAAGTGGCGCACCAAGCTCGTCTGGCAGGCGGCGGGCATCCCGACTCCCGGCTATCGCGTGGTCACCGCGGCGACGGATTGGATGCGGGTGGTGGCCGAGCTCGGTCTGCCGCTGATCGTCAAGCCGGCGCGCGAAGGCTCGACGATCGGGATCACCAGGGTTCCGAGCGTCGATCACGACGAGCTTTCGCTCGCGTACGAGGCAGCGGCCAAGCACGACGACCTCGTCCTGGTCGAGGAGCTCGTCGTCGGCACCGAGCTCACCGTCGCGATCCTGAATGGCCGTGCGTTGCCCGCGATCCGGATCGAGGCGCCGCACGGCAACTACGACTATCACCACAAGTACTTCTCGGACGAAACGAAGTACTTCTGCCCGTGCGGCCTGCCGGACGCGAAGGAGCGCGAGATCCGCGCGGCCTCGCTCGCGGCGTTCGACATCGTCGGGTGCAGCGGCTGGGGTCGGCTGGACCTCATCCTGCGCGACGACGGCTCGTTTTCGTTCCTCGAGGTGAACACGTCACCGGGCATGACCGGCCATTCGCTGGTCCCGATGGCGGCGAAGGAAGCGGGGATCGCGTTCACCGACCTTTGCGTGGAAATCCTGCGAGGTGCGCATGTGGGATGACCCGAGACAGCTCCACGCCGTCGCCGCGGGCCTGGTCCTGTTCGCGACGTGTGCGTTGGGCTGGGGCGCGCTCGCGTGGGCCCTGCGCCAGCCGGCGTTCGAATTCCGCGAGGTCGTCGTGACCGGCGGGCTCGTGCGCGCGAGTCCCGCACATCTCGAAGCGGTCATTCGCGACGAGCTCGCGGGCACGTTTTTCACGATGAACCTCGATCGTGCGCGCGCGGCACTCGCGCGCGTGCCGTGGGTTCGCCGCGTCGCGCTGCGCCGGCAGTGGCCGCAGCGGCTGGAAGTGACGATCGAGGAGCACGTTCCGCTCGCGCGCTGGAACGACAGCGGGCTCGTCGACACCGACGGCGAAGTGTTCAGCGCCGATTACGACGGCGAGCTGCCGCAATTCGTCGGGCCCGAACCGCACGCGGCGGACGTCGCCGCGCGGTATCGCGACTGGAGCAGTTTGCTTGCGCGCCTCAGGTTTTCGGTCGATGAAGTGACGCTTTCGCCGCGCGGCGGCTGGCGGCTCCGCACCACCGGTCCGGCGGGAGCCCTCGAGATCGAGCTCGGTCGCGACGAGCCATCCGAGCGGCTGGCGCGTTTCGTCGATGCGTATGGCCGCACGGTGGGATTGCTCGCGCGCGCGGGCACGCGGGTCGACCACGTCGACCTGCGTTATCGCAATGGCTTCGCGGCGCGGGTGCCGGAGTTCAGGGAACGGCCGGCCCGCAAATCCGCCGCGTAACGCAAAGAGGACAAACCGAGGGGACGGTGGACGGATGGTGAAGGAAGCGAAAAACCTGATCGTGGGACTCGACATCGGCACGTCGAAGATCGTCGCGATCGTCGCCGAAGTCATGCCCGAGGGCAGCCTCAACATCATCGGTCTGGGCACGCAGCCGTCGCGGGGCCTGCGCCGCGGCGTCGTCGTCAACATCGAGGCGACGATGGCGTCGATCCAGCGCGTGCTGGAGGAGGCCGAGCTGATGGCCGACTGCCGGATCACCGAGGTTTACACGGGCGTGGCCGGCAGCCACATCAGGAGCCTCAACTCCAGCGGCATGGTCGCCATCAAGGAGAAGGAAGTCACGCAGGCCGACATCGACCGCGTCGTCGAGACGGCGAAGGCGATCGCGATCCCGAACGACCAGCAGATCCTGCACATCCTGCCGCAGGAATTCATCATCGACGGCCAGGAGGACGTGCGCGAGCCGCTGGGGATGAGCGGCGTGCGCCTCGAAGTGAAGGTGCACATCGTCACCGGTGCCGTGTCGGCGGTCGAGAACATCGTCAAGTGCGTGCGCCGCTGCGGGCTCGAGGTCAAGGACGTGATCCTGCAGCCGCTCGCCTCTGCGATCGCGGTGCTGAACGACGACGAGAAGGAGCTGGGCGTCTGTCTGATGGACATCGGCGGCGGCACCACCGACCTCGCCGTGTTCGCGAGCGGCGCCATCCGCCATACCGCGGTGATCCCGATCGCCGGCGATCAGGTCACCAACGACATCGCGATGACGCTGCGCACGCCGACCAAGGAAGCCGAGGAGCTGAAGCTCCGCCACGGCTGCGCGCTGCGCCAGCTCGCCGACCCGAAGGACATCATCGAGGTGCCCGGTGTCGGTGACCGGCCGCCCCGAAAGCTCTCGCGGCAGACACTGGCCGAAGTGATCGAGCCGCGGATCGAGGAGCTCTACACGCTCGTCCAGGCGGAGCTGCGGCGCTCGGGATTCGAGGAACTTCTGTCGTCGGGAATCGTGCTTACCGGCGGCTGCGCGCTGCTCGCCGGCATGACCGAGCTCGGCGAGGAAGTCTTCCACCTGCCGGTGCGTATCGGGGTGCCGGCGTACGGCGGCGGACTGGCCGACGTCGTGCGCAGCCCGCGCTATGCGACGGCGGTCGGTCTGCTGCTCGAGGGGCGCGACCAATACCTGGACGCGCAGCAATCGCGCGCGCGGACGACGGGCATCGGCGGCGTCGCCGAACGGATGAAGCAATGGTTCAAGGCAAATTTTTAGTTGGACGGCGCCGGAGACAGATCGTGGGCATCAGGGAACAACAGTTGAAAGACCAAAACGACGGTGGAATTGGAGCAAATCATGGCGAAACGGACAGGAAAGGAGCGCACCATGTTTGAAATCATCGACGAGGCCCCGCAAGAGGGAGCGATCATCAAGGTCATCGGCATCGGCGGCTGCGGCGGCAACGCGGTCGAGCACATGATCGTCCGCGGCCTTTCCGGCGTGGAGTTCATCAGCGCCAACACCGACGCCCAGGCGCTCAAGCGGTCGACGGCGCCAGTGCAACTGCAGCTCGGCAGCACGCTGACGCGCGGACTTGGCGCCGGCGCGAAGCCGGAGATCGGTCGTGATGCCGCCAACGAGGATCGCGACCGGATCATGGAGCTGATCGACGGTGCCGACATGCTGTTCATCACCGCCGGCATGGGCGGCGGGACCGGCACCGGCGCGGCGCCGGTCATTGCCGACATCGCGAAGACCATGAGCATCCTGACCGTCGCCGTCGTAACCCGGCCGTTCGCGTTCGAGGGCAAGCGGCAACGCGTCGCGCAAGCGGGAATCGAGGAGCTCGCGAAAAAGGTCGACTCGCTCATCATCATTCCCAACGACAAGCTGATGCAGGTGCTGGGCGAGGACGTCTCGGTGCTCGACGCCTACGCCGCCGCCAACGACGTGCTGCACGGCGCGGTGTCGGGGATCGCGGAAGTGATCAACAACGCCGGGCTCGTCAACGTCGATTTCGCCGACGTGCGCACCGTGATGGGTGAGGTCGGGATGGCGATGATGGGGTCGGCGACCGCCAACGGCGCCGATCGCGCGCGGCTCGCCGCCGAGGCTGCGGTGCGTAGCCCGCTGCTCGAGGACGTCAACCTGCAGGGTGCGCGCGGCGTGCTGGTCAACGTCACGGCGTCCGCAGGGCTGCGGATGAAGGAGTACCACGAGGTGATGAACACGATCAAGGAGTTCACCGCCGATGACGCGATGGTGATCGTCGGCACCGTGATCGACGATGCGATGGAGGATCGCTTGCGTGTAACGATGGTCGCGACGGGCCTCGGCGGCGCGGCGGCGAAGCAACAGCGCACGCCCAGCATCGCGCTGGTCGAGCCGGTGCAGGTAGTGCAGCGCACGGGCACCGACAACGTCGGCGTGACGGTCGAGAGCATCAACTACGAGGACCTCGATCAGCCGGCCGTCGTTCGTCGCGGCCGGACGCCGCCGGCGGGAGCGCCACCGGCCTTCGACGCCGCCGAGATCCCAGCCTTTTTGCGCAAGCAGGCCGACTGACGGGGCGAAGTAAAGCAGAGAGCGGAAGGCGATCGCGTTCGCGCGAGCGTCCTCGGTTTCGCGGGGCGCGCGCCGATTTATGGCCATGACTCGCGATGAGGGGCGCGATATGGTACTATTGAAAGGGTAAGTCCTTGAACGAGTACGGAATTTCAAACCAGCCGCGGCAATGCTGAAGCAACGGACGCTCAAATCGACGATCAAGACGACCGGCGTCGGCCTGCATACGGGCGCGCGCGTCGACCTTGTCATGCGTCCGGCCGCGGCGGACTCGGGAATCGTGTTTCATCGGACCGATCTCCCCCAGTCGGTGACGATGCCGGCGGATGCGCTGCACGTTGGCGATACCCGCCTGTCCTCGTCGCTCAGTATCGATGGCGCGTCGATCTCGACGGTCGAGCATGTAATGTCGGCGCTCGCGGGTCTCGGCATCGACAACCTGCATATCGACGTCGCCGGACCCGAGATCCCGATCATGGACGGCAGCGCCGCCCCCTTCGTCTATCTGCTCCAGTCCGCGGGCATCGTCGAGCAGGATGCGCCGAAGCGTTACTTGCGGATTCTCTCCCCGGTCGAGGCGAGGGACGGCGACAAGTGGGCGCGCTTCGACCCGTTCAACGGGCTGAAGCTCGATTTCACGATCGACTTTCCGCATCCGATGTTCGGCTCGGAGAACCGGCAGGTCGTCATCGATTTCGCGCTGCACTCGTACGTGAAGGAGGTTGCGCGCGCGCGGACGTTCGGATTCATGCAGGACGTCGAGGCGTTGCGCGCGGCGGGTCTGATCCAGGGCGGAAGTCTGCAGAACGCCGTCGTGCTCGACGACTTTCGCGTGCTGAACACCGAAGGTCTCCGCTTCGACAACGAATTCGTCAAGCACAAGGTGCTCGATGCGATCGGCGACCTCTACCTCCTCGGCCACCCGCTGATCGGCCAGTACACGGCGTTCAAATCCGGGCATGGACTCAACAACGCGTTGGCTCGAACGCTTCTCGCGCGTACCGACGCCTTCGAGCTCGTAACGTTCTCCGAGGAACGGGACGTGCCGACGGCGTTCCAGGACTGGCAACTCTCGCCGGCGTGAGCCCGCCGGGCCGCCCCAAGGGCGAACACCGGAGCGCGGAGCGCGAAGGTCATCCAATCACCCCGCCGGGCCGCCCCAAGGGCGAACACCGGAGCGCGGAGCGCGAAGGTCATCCAATCACCCCGCCGGGCCGCCAGGGCGAATACCGGAGCGCGGAGCGCGAAGGTCATCCAATGAGCGGCGGGGAGAGGCCGGAGCCCCGATCGTCGTCCCCGCAAACCGGGGACCGAGTGTCTCCCGGGCGTGCACAACCCCCGCCGAATTGCCGCTCCCGACTCCCCCGCTCGGGGGCAGGTTCTGCGCGGCAATGACTCCCCGGTTGCCATGATCCTGGTCCGCCTGCTTCTCTTCCTCGCGCTTGCGGCGATCGGCGTCGCCGGGCTCCTTTATCTGTACTCCAGGAACCGCCGCTACCTCCGCTTCATCGGCCAGGTGATCAAGTTCACGCTGGTCCTGCTCGTCGTTGTGATGTTGTTCTTCGCGTTCGAGCGGCTGGTCGGACCGCTTCTCTAGCGGGCGACCGGAGCTGCGCCCGCGCACATCCGTAGCCCTCGCTCGTGCACAACGGCCCCGGACCATGGGGCTCCGGGGCCCCTCAGCCGGCGCGGCGGAGGAACCGAGCCAGTGCCGCCTTGAGCGGTCCCGCCGGCAGCTCGCGCGCGAGGCGGGCCAACGGCGATAAACTCGATCTATCTATTTGTTTTGCGACTACTTTATCGGGAGATACCGGATCGACGCGAACTTGCACGCGCACCCGGATTACAGTAAATTGACACCCTTCGCGCTGCAGGGCCGCAATGAGGTCGGGCGCGCGTTGCTTGACCACTGCAGCGATGGCACCCGCCTCGGCGGCCAGCACCAATTCGGTGCCTTGCGCGTTGGCAACGCGTACCCGCTCCGCGAGCGGGCGAGGCAGCTGGCGGCGAACGATGACGGTGAGCGAGTCCTCGAGCTGGCGGCGGGCGTTCCACGGCCCGATCATCGGGTCATCGGCAAGAATGCGCTGCAACGGTTGCGGCGTACGCGGCATGGTGTGGATGGGCGGTCGGAGAGTCCTGCTCCCCACCGCTCGCGGACGAAGCGCTACGGGGGAGGATCCGATTGAATATCATTCTGCTCTCCAGCGCCACAGCGCGCGCGCGAACGTTGACGCTCGACTGGCGGCACTGGACTGCGGGTGGCTTCGGCCTTCTCGTCCTGTTCGTCGCCTTCACGCTGCTCTTCAACGTCATCACGCTCAGGTACGCGGCGGCCACGCAAAACCCTTGGCTGCAGGCGATCGTGCTCGCCGACCAGCGGGAGGAAGCACAAAAGACGCAGCAGATCGTCGAAGGTCATCTGAATGCAATGGCGCTGCGCCTGGGCGAGCTGCAGGCGCAGATGCTGCGCCTCGACGGCCTCGGCGAGCGGTTGGCGCGAAACGCAGGATTGAAGCCGCAGGAGTTGCCGTCGTTCCAGCCTGGACAGGTTCCAGGTCGTGGCGGCGCGGAATCCTCGCTGCCGTCGCATCAGCTTTCGGTGCAGGAATTCTCCGAGTTGCTCACGAAGCTCGCACGGCAGGTCGACGAGCGCTCCGACCAGCTGGGCGTGCTCGAGGCGCTGCTCGTCGCCGACTCGGCCAACCGCAAGTTCCTGCCGACGCTGGCGCCGATCGTCGATGGCTGGTTCTCGTCGAACTTCGGCTACCGGATCGATCCGTTCACGGGCTTGCAGTCGTTCCACGAAGGCATCGATTTCCCGACCGGCACCGGCACGCCGATCGTCGCTGCGGCAAGCGGCAAGGTCATCTACGCGGGCTGGCACCCGCAGTATGGTAAGATCGTCGAGATCGACCACGGCAACGGGTTGGTTTCGCGTTATGCCCACGCGTCGCAGGTGTTCGTGCGCGAAGGCGACCTCGTGGTGCGCGGGCAGCGCGTGGCTGCGGTGGGATCGACCGGCCGCTCGACCGGCCCGCACCTGCATTTCGAGGTTCGGCTGAACGGCGTGCCGCAGAATCCGGCGCGCTTCCTGCAGTCCTCCAATTAGAGTTCCGACGGCGAGCCGCGCGTCGGAAACGCGGACGGGAATGAGGGGTGAGGCGGTCCTCACCCCTTGTCTTTTCCGTCGTCGCCGAAACATACCTTCCCCATGATCTCCAACATCCTCACCCGCATCTTCGGCAGCCGCAACGAGCGCCTGCTGAAGGAGTACAGCGTCGTCGTTCGGCAGATCAACGCGTTCGAACCCGCGATCTCCGCGCTGACCGACGAAGCGCTCAAGGCGAAGACCGCCGAGTTCAAGGAGCGGTTCACGAAGGGCGAAACGCTCGACGACCTGCTGCCCGAGGCGTTCGCCGTCGTGCGCGAAGCCGGTAAGCGGGCGCTTTCGATGCGTCATTTCGACGTCCAGCTGATCGGAGGCATGGCGCTCCACAACGGCAAGATCGCGGAAATGCGCACCGGCGAAGGCAAGACGCTGGTATCCACGTTGCCCGGATATCTCAACGCGCTCTCTGGTGACGGTGTCCACATCGTCACCGTCAACGACTATCTCGCGCAGCGCGACGCCGACTGGATGGGGCGGATCTACCGCTTCCTCGGGCTCACCGTCGGCGTCAACCTGTCGCAGATGGACCACGCGGCGAAGCAGGTCGCTTACGCCGCGGACATCACCTACGGGACCAACAACGAGTTCGGCTTCGATTACCTGCGCGACAACATGGTGTTCGAGGCGGGGCAGCGCGTCCAGCGCGGACTCACGTATGCGATCGTCGACGAGGTCGACTCGATCCTGATCGACGAGGCGCGCACGCCGCTCATCATCTCGGGTCAGGCCGACGACAACGTCGACCTCTATTACCGGCTGAACGAGCTCGCCCCCAAGCTCACCCGGCAGGCCGACGAGAAGGGCCCGGGCGACTACTGGGTCGACGAGAAGGCGCACCAGGTGCTGCTCTCCGAGGAGGGCCACGAGCACGCCGAGGGAATCCTCGCCTCCGCCGGGCTGCTGGCGCCGGGCTCGAGCCTCTACGATGCGCACAACATCGCGCTGATGCATCACCTCTACGCTGCGCTGCGCGCGCATGCGCTCTTTCATCGCGATCAGCATTATGTCGTGCAGAACGGCGAGGTCGTCATCGTCGACGAGTTCACCGGCCGGTTGATGTCCGGACGCCGCTGGTCCGACGGCCTGCACCAGGCCGTCGAGGCGAAGGAAGGCGTCCCGATCCAGCGCGAGAACCAGACGCTCGCGTCGATCACGTTCCAGAACTACTTCCGGATGTACGGCAAGCTCGCCGGCATGACGGGCACCGCCGACACCGAGGCGTTCGAATTCCAGCAGATCTATCATCTGGAAACGGTCGTGATCCCGACGCACATGCCGATGGTACGTCGCGACGAGAACGACCAGGTGTACCGGACGTTCCAGGAGAAGGTCGATGCGATCGTCGCCGACGTCAAGGACTGCTTCGAGCGCGGGCAGCCGGTACTGGTCGGCACGACGTCGATCGAGAGCTCTGAGCTCCTGTCCAAGCATTTCGAAAAGGAGAAGCTCCCGCATCAGGTGCTGAATGCGAAGCAGCATGCGCGCGAGGCCGAGATCGTGGCGCAGGCCGGCAAGTCGAAAGCGATCACGATCGCGACCAACATGGCGGGCCGCGGCACCGACATCGTGCTGGGTGGCGCACTCGAGGGGCTGATCCTCAAGATGCGCGATGACGAGGCGCTCTCCGCAAGCGAGAAGGAGCGCGAGATCACGAAGCTGCGCGACGATTGGCAGACGAAGCACGAGGCGGTCGTCGCGGCCGGCGGCCTGCACATTGTCGGCACCGAGCGGCACGAGTCGCGCCGGATCGACAACCAGCTCCGCGGCCGCTCCGGCCGTCAGGGCGACCCCGGCAGCTCGCGCTTCTATCTGTCGCTCGAGGATCCGCTGCTGCGCATTTTCGGCGGCGAGCGCCTCGGCACGATCATGCAGAAGTTGAAGATGCCCGAGGGCGAGCCGATCGAGCATCCGATCGTCAACCGTTCGATCGCCAAGGCGCAGACGCGCGTCGAATCGCGCAACTTCGACATCCGCAAGCAATTGCTCGAGTACGACGACGTCGCGAACGACCAGCGCCGCGTCATCTACCAGCAGCGAAACGAGCTGCTCGAATCGGCAGACATCGCCGACACGATCCGCAGCATGATCGCCGGGCTCATCGACGAGACGGTCCGTCGCTACGTGCCGCCTGAATCGGTCGAGGAGCAATGGGACATTCCCGGACTCGAGACGGCGTTCGCGGCCGACTTCCAGATGACCGTGCCGGTCGCCGAATGGCTGAAGGAGGATCCGGAGCTCACCGACGAAGGCTTGCGCGCCAAGCTCGCGCAACGGGGACTCGACCAATACGCAGGCAAGGAAGCGCAGGTCGGTCCCGAGCTCATGCGTCAGTTCGAGCGCAGCCTGATGCTGCAGACGCTCGATCAGCACTGGCGCGATCACCTCGCCAATCTCGACCACCTGCGGCAGGGCATCCATCTGCGCGGCTATGCGCAGAAGAACCCCAAGCAGGAGTACAAGCGCGAATCCTTCGAGCTTTTCTCCGACATGCTCGACCGGATCAAGACCGATGTAGTCCGGATCGTGCTGACCGTCCAGGTGCGCACGCAGGCCGACGTCGCGGCGGTGGAGGAAGCGCCGGTCGTGTCCAACGTCAAATATCAGCACGCCGATTACGATGAAGCGTTGGCCGGCGCCGAGGCGGATCCGCCGCCTGCACCTGCGCCGTTCGTGCGTGCGAGCGAAAAGGTCGGGCGCAACGATCCGTGTCCGTGCGGCTCGGGCAAAAAGTACAAACATTGTCACGGGCGCCTGGGTTGATTCGCGGCGTCGTAAACCAGCGGTACGCGAAGCAAATGCGCGGCGTCCGTCGCGCGCAATGAAGACGGCGTCCGGGAAGGCAAAGGATGCCGCTTATTGCGCGTGCCGGCTCGCATTTCCGCCTGCTTGACTCGCGAAGCCGAAGGTCGCCTGCGGGACGTACGTTAGAATCGCTGCGCCCTGTTCACCCTGCTCTGCCATGCCCGTACGCTACACGCCGCCCCGTCCCGAGGATTTGTCGCCGGTTCCCGGCGTCACGCTCGGCACGGCGGCTGCGAAGATCAAGAACTGGGTGCGCGACGACGTGCTGCTGATCGCGTTCGATGCGGGCACCGTCGCCGCGGGCGTATTCACGCAAAATCGATTCTGTGCGGCGCCGGTGACGGTCTGCCGCCGTCATCTCGCGACTTCGGGTCGCGTCCGTGCATTCATCGTCAACGCAGGCAATGCGAATGCGGGGACCGGCGAGCAGGGTCTGGCCGACGCGGAAGCAACGTGCTCGGCCGTCACGTCACTGCTGGGCTGCACCGCGCACGACGTGCTGCCATTCTCGACCGGCGTGATCATGGAGCCGCTGCCCGTCGGAAAGATCGTCGCTGCGCTGCCGGCGGCGAAGGCGGCGCTCGCGCCAGGTCATTGGTTCGCCGCGGTCTCGGCGATCATGACCACCGATACGGTTCCGAAGGGTGCATCGCGACGAATAAGCGTCGGCGGCGTTCCCATCACCGTTACGGGCATCGCGAAGGGAGCCGGAATGATCCATCCGGACATGGCGACGATGCTTGCGTTCGTCGCGACCGACGCGCCGCTCGCTCCTGGGCTCCTCACGGCACTCGCGCGCGAGATCGCCGACGTGTCGTTCAACCGCGCCACCGTCGACGGCGACACGTCGACGAACGACAGCTTCGTCATCGCTGCGACCGGCAAGGCGGCGCTTGCGCCGATCTCGCGCGCCGACGATGCGCGCCTCGCACCCATCCGCGCGGCGCTCACCGAAGTCGCGACCGAGCTCGCGCAGGCGATCGTGCGCGATGGCGAAGGCGCAACCAAGTTCATCACGATCGCGGTCGAAGGCGGCCGCGACGCCGCCGAATGCCGGAGGATCGCGCTCGGCATCGCCCATTCGCCGCTGGTCAAGACGGCGTTCTTCGCAGCGGACCCGAACCTCGGCCGCATCGTCTGCGCGATCGGCAACGCCTCGCCGCCTGAACTCGATCCGGCGCGAGTATCCTTCTGGCTCGACGACGTGCTCGTCGTCCGACACGGCGGGCGCGCGCCGTCGTACCGGGAAGAGAACGGAGCGCGGGTGATGAAAAAAGACGAGATCGTGGTGCGCGTCGATCTCGGGCGCGGCACGGCGCAGGCGACGGTGTGGACGTGCGACTTCTCGCACGATTACGTGAGCATCAACGCGGATTATCGCAGCTAGCATGAAACCACCCCCACACTCGCGTCGCTCGCTGCCCCGAGAGGGGGCGCGTCAGTCCCTTGGGACGGCCCTGCGGGACTGACATGCTTTCAGTCGCCGACTTGTCAGCGCTGCTCGCGCGCCTCGAGCGCATCCTCGAGCGCGTCGAGGCGGTGCTGCCGAGCGTGCCGCCCGCGCCCGACTGGAGCGCGCACGCGTACCGCTGGCGCAAACGCGCGGGGCGCGGCTATCTGCAGCCGGTACTCCACCCGCATGCGATCCGCCTCTCCGATCTCGTCGCGATCGACGCCCAGAAGCACGCGATCGACGCCAACACGCGTCAGTTCGTTGCCGGATTCCCGGCGAACAACGTGCTGCTGACCGGCTCGCGCGGTACCGGAAAATCCTCGCTCGTGAAAGCGATGCTGGTGAAATATGCGGCAAAGGGATTGCGCGTGATCGAAGTGGACAAAGCCGACATGGTCGACCTGCCTGACATCGCGGACCAGGTCGTGGGTCGCCGCGAACGGTTCATCATCTTCTGCGACGACCTCACGTTCGATGCCGGCGAGCCGGGCTACAAGGCGCTCAAGGTGATGCTCGACGGCACTGTCGCGGCGGCCTCGCCGAACATGCTGATCTACGCGACGTCGAACCGCCGCCACCTGCTGCCCGAATACATGAGCGAGAATCTGGAGACGAAACACCTCGGCGACGAGGTACATCCCGGCGAGTCGGTCGAGGAAAAGATCTCGCTGTCCGAGCGCTTCGGGCTCTGGATCTCCTTCTACCCGTTCAGCCAGGACGACTACCTTGCGGCAGTAGCGAGCTGGCTCGACGTGTTCGGCATCGGCGCGCCGAAGTCCAAAACCGATGGCAGCGCACGCACGCGCGACGCGCTCCAATTTGCGTTGCAGCGCGGCTCGCGCAGCGGCCGTATCGCCTGGCAGTTCGCAAAGAGCTACGCCGGCGCATCGGCGCTGAAAAAGAGGTCACCGTCGGCGTGACGGAACCGATCGTCGACGTCGCGGCGGCCGTCATCACGAGGCCGGATGGAAAGGTGCTCCTGGCGCAGCGCCCGCGCGGCAAGGCCTATGCGGGCTACTGGGAGTTTCCCGGCGGCAAGCTCGAGCCCGGCGAAACGCCCCGCCACGCGCTCGACCGCGAGCTTGCCGAGGAACTGGGCCTCACGGTACGCCGCGCGGCGCCATGGCTCACGCAGCGCTTCGTCTATCCGCATGCGCACGTCGAGCTGCATTTCTTCCGCGTCTTCGATTGGCTGGGCGAGCCGGTCGGCCACGACGGACAGGCGTTCGCGTGGCAGACACCCGGACAGTTCACCGTTGCGCCGCTCCTCCCGGCGAACACGCTCGTGCTGCGGGCGCTCGTCCTGCCCTCGATCTGCGGGATCACGATGGCATCGGATCTCGGCGAGCGGCTCTTTCTCGAGCGCGCGCGAATCGCCTTCGAGTGCGGCTTGAAGCTCGTGGAGTTCCGCGAGAAAGATTGGCCCGAGGCGCGGCAGCATGCGCTGTGCGACGCGCTCGTTGCCCTCGCTCGACCGCATGGCGTGTCGATCTTGCTCAATGGCAGCGAAGACCACGCGCGCGCGTGGGGATGTGCCGGTATCCATTGGACTTCGGCCGCGCTGGCTGCGGCATCCTCGCGTCCCAGCGGTCTCATGTGCGGGGCGTCGTGCCACACGCGCGAGGACATCGTCAAGGCCGGCGCGCTTGCGCTCGATTTCGCGCTGCTGGGGCCCGTACGGGACACGCCGTCGCATCCGGGCGCCGTGACGCTTGGCTGGGCCGGCTTCTCGGAACTCGCTGCCGGCGCCGCGCTGCCCTTGTTCGCACTCGGTGGGCTCAATGCCGCCGATCTCGACACGGCAATTGCGCACGGAGCGCACGGCGTCGCGCTCAGACGCGCGGCGTGGAACGCGTGCTAGCGGCCGTCGCAGCCGGGCTGATGACTCGTCCAGGACGCGGCAAGAGCGCGTGCCGACGCTGTTCGTGTGGGCCAGGTCACTCTTCTCGCTTGCCCCGCGAGTCCGGTGCATGCGCGTCCTCGGGCGCCGGCGGCGTGCCGTCGTCGGGGTCGGGCGAGCTCGAGACCGGGACGCGATACGCCTCCGAGGCCCACGCGCCAAGATCGATCAGCCGGCAGCGCTCGGAGCAGAACGGCCGCCACCGCGACGTCGGCGTCCATTCGACCGGCGTGCCGCAATGCGGGCAGGCTACAATGCGCGGCGATGCCATTGCTCGGCTGAAGGTGACAAGCGATCCTGCGCTGCGCGGGTCTTAAGACGACACGTAACGACGCGCGGCATAGTCGATCGATCAAATTGGGCCGAGTCAGTTCCGCTGCAAAGATTAGCACGCCGCAGAGACTTCACGTTTTCAATCGAGTACAAGGAATTGCAATGAAGGTGGTTTTTTCGTGGCTCCTGGGGCTCTTTGCCGCCTGGTCGATCGCCGGTTGCGGCGGCGGAAGCTCAGCGTCCGCGCCGACCAACGTCGTGGCCGTCCCGCATGACAGCAGTGCAACGATCTCCTGGAACATGGAGTCGGACGTCGAGTATTGGCTCTGGATCGCCGCCGCGCCCACCGTCAGCTCGGACAACTGCGCGAACACCGTCGGCTGCACGATCAGGCGAGGCGTTGCGTCGCCGTATCTCCTCGGCGGTCTCGTCAACGGGACCACGTATTCGGCGGTCATCAACGGCAGAATCAACGGCGGCCCCGGCGGACCCGACAGCGCGCCCGTGACGTTTACGCCGCGCGCTGCCGGCACCAGCTGGAATGTCGGCACGCCGATCGGCACCGTCAATCTGCGCGGGATAACGTACACGCCGGCAACGGCCACGACCGGCAACACCTTCGTTGCAGTGGGCGATGGCGGCAGTATCTACACGAGCCCCGATGGCGTGACCTGGACAGCCCGAACCTCGACCGTGACGGCCAATCTCGATGCGGTCGTGTTCGGTTCGCAGTTCGTCGCGGTGGGCGAGGGCGGGACCGTGGTCACGAGCACCGACGGCATCACCTGGACCGCGCGCACGTCGGGGACCGGCAGCAACCTCTACGGTCTGATGGTGAGCGGTCTCTTCGTGGTCGCCGTCGGAGCGAACGGCACGATTCTCACAAGCACGGACAGCGGAACGACCTGGGCCGCGCAGACGTCCGGCACGACAAACGACCTCTTCGGCGCGACCGTCAACACGACAGCGGGATTCGTCGTGGTGGGGGCGCAGGGTACGGTGCTGTCAAGCGGGAACGGCACGACCTGGACGGTAGGCGCGTCGCCTACCACCCTCGACCTCCGGTCGGTTGCCTGGGCACCGATCGGACTGACCGGCACCTTCGTCGCGGTCGGCGTGGCCGGAGCGCTGGTCACGAGCACGGATGGCGCGACGTGGACGGCGCAGGCGCCGATTTCGACGGCTTCGCTCTCAGCCGTGATCGAGGGATCGCAATTTGTCACGGTCGGGGCCGGCGGCGTCATCTACACCAGCACCGACGGCATCACCTGGCAGCCGGCCGTCTCGGGGACGACGACCGATCTCTACGCGGTGACGTTCACCGGCACGTCGGTGCTGACGCCCCAGATCGGCTACGCCGCCGTCGGCGCCGCAGGGGTGAACCTCACGTCGTTCTAGGGATTCGAAAACAAATCAGAGATTGCAGAACATCAGTTCGAACTCGACGTCGCGGTCATAGACTGTTCCGCGGTCCATTCCGGTGAGGCCGATGAACCGGATGTTGAGCGCATACTTGTTCGCGCTGATCTCGGGGACACAGGGCAGGTCGCGGCCGACGGACAGGCGCAGGAGTTGCGCGACCTTTGACGTCGTCAGCATCAGCTGGAACACGCCGCGATAGGCGATCTGCCGACCCGCGCGACCGTTGTCACGCAGCAGGCGCAGGATGATCGAAAGCCCGTCATGGATCGGCAGAAACGGCTCGATCCATGCCTTGAGATCGTTCTGGCGCGCGGCCGGATCGGCGTTGAGCCAGTAGTGGTAGGCCGGAAGATCGAACTCGCAAACACCGCCCGGAATCGCGGTGCGCTGCTTGATCGTCATCAGCCATTCGTTCTCCCGCAAGTGCGCGCCGGCGCGTCCCGCCTGCGCGAGCAGCGCGCCGCTCGCCTTGTCGATTTCCGCAAGCAGCGGTTCCAGCACCCGCGTCTCGATCGCCGGATTGTTGCGCAACGGGGAGAGCAGCTGCTTTTGCCGCTCGAGCTCCTGCAGCATGTCGGTCTTCAAGTCGGCGCGGGCCGCGACGTCGGAGATTTCGAACAATGCGAGCAGCGCCGCATGGTGATCGGGCGCTTCTGCGCGCGCTGCAAAGAAACGCGCGCGGTGGAACAGATCCTCGAGGCGCATCAGCGTGCGGATGCGCTCGTTCAACGGATGCTCGTAGCGGATCACGATGGTCGGGAAATCGCAGGCGTGTCTGGGCCGCATTCTGCGCGCTCCGCCGCGAACGCGCGATACCGACGGTCGAGCTCCACGACCTGCGAAGCGATGGCCGTCATCGGGCCCGAATTGTCGATCACGTCGTCGGCGCGGGCGAGGCGGTCGCGGCGCGCGAGTTGCGTGGCCATGATCGCGCGGATCTCTCCGGGGGCGAGGCCGCTGCGCGCGGCGGCGCGCCGCACCTGTTCTTCCTCCGGGCAATCGACGACGAGGGTACGATCGACGATTGCGGCAAGTCCGCCGCGCTCGAACAGCAGCGGGACGACGACGATCCCGTAAGGGCTCTTCCATCCGGCGATCTCCCGCCGCGCCGCGCGCCCGATCAGCGGGTGCAGGATCGCCTCGAGCGTCGAACGGGCAGCATCGTCGGTAAAGACGAGCGCGCGCAACCGGTCCCGGTCGAGCGTTCCGTCCGCTCGCCGCGTCGCTGCGCCAAAGGCGTCGAGAATAGCCGTGTAGCCAGGCTCGCCGGGTGCGGTCAGCATGTGCGCAAGACGATCGGTGTCGGTGACGTCGACCGCAAGTGCGGCGAACGCATCGGCGACTGCCGTCTTGCCGCTGCCGATGCCGCCGGTCAGCCCGATCACATAGGCGGAGCCCACCCCGTCGCTCATGGCAGATACCAGCGCACGAGCACCGGCCCCCAGAACAGCGCGATCATCCCCGCCACCGCGAGATACGGCCCGAAGGGAATCGGGATGCTGTGGTCGCGGCCCTTGAACACGATCAACGCGGTGCCGACCAACGCGCCCACGATTGACGAGAGCAGCACGATCAACGGCAGCATCTGCCAGCCGAGCCACGCCCCCAGCGCCGCGAGCAGCTTGAAATCGCCGTACCCCATCCCCTCGCGGCCGCGAACCAGTTTGAACACCCAGTAGACGGCCCACAGCGAGAGATAGCCCGCAACCGCGCCGATCACGGCGCTGCCGATCGGGGCGAACGTGGCCCACAGGTTGGCGATCAGGCCGGCCCACAGCAGCGGGAGCGTCAGATCGTCGGGAAGAAGCTGCGTGTCGGCGTCGATCGCCGTCAGCGCGAGCAGCGTCCAGAGCAGAACGCAGGCCGCCACTCCTTTCGCCGTCAGCCCGAAGTGATAGATCGCATACGCTGCGAGCAGCCCGCCGAGGATCTCGATGACCGGATAGCGCACGGGGATGCTGGTTTTGCACGCGCTGCACCGCCCGCGGAGCGCGAGCCACGAGACGACCGGCACATTCTCGAGCGCGGTGATCCGGTGTCCGCACGACGGGCAGGCCGAGCGCGGCACGACGAGGTTGTAGGCGGGCTCTTCCGGCACCGGTTCGTCGCGGAGCTCGGCGCATTGCGCGCGCCAGCCGCGCTCCAGCATCCGTGGCAGCCGGTGGATGACGACATTGAGAAAGCTGCCCACGCACAGGCCCACCACGAGCGCGCCGACGGTGTAGAACAGCGGGTCGGTCATGCGTAGCAGTCGGACATCCGGGCGGCCGGTCCGGGTAGCCCCCGGATCATCGGCCGCGCGGGGCGCCGGAGGGGGTCGCCGTCGAACGCGGCGCGCTGCAATCGATCGCAGCACCCGCGCCGTCTTGCCGCGCCGGAGCGTCGGGGCCGGCGCAGGGTCCGTGTGCGGATCGCCCGGTCAAACGACCTGGCCGAGCTTGAAGATCGGCAGGTACATGGCGACGACGAGGCCGCCGATGACGACGCCGAGGAACACGATGATGATCGGCTCGAGGAGGCTGGAGAGCGCCGCCACGGCGTCGTCGACCTCGCGCTCGTAGAAGTCGGCGATCTTGCCCAGCATGTTGTCGAGCGAACCCGATTCCTCGCCGATCTGCGTCATCTGCAGCACCATCGACGGGAACAGGTTGGTGTTGGTCATTGCATTGGTGAGGCTCGAACCGGTGCTGACCTCGGTCTGGATCCGCTTCGTGCCGGCTGCGTACACCGAGTTGCCCGAGGCGCCGCCCACCGCGTCGAGCGATTCGACCAGCGGCACGCCGGCGGCGAACATCGTCTGCAGCGTACGCGTCCAGCGGGCGATCGTTGCCTTCTCGAGGATGGCGCCGATGACCGGCAGCCGGAGCGATATGCGATCCACGGCGAAGCGGAACGCCGCCGAGCGCCGAATCAGCATGAAGAAGGCGATGAGCGCCCCGATGATGAACAGGAAAATGAGCCACCACCAGGCGACGACGAAATCGGACATCGCCATTACCATTAGCGTCGGAGCGGGCAAGTCTGCGCCGAAGTTCGAAAACACTTTCTTGAATGCGGGAATGACGAAGATCATGATGACCCAGACGACGACGATCGCGACGACGATCACCGAAATCGGATAGAACATCGCCGACTTGATCTTGGCCTTGATCGCGAGGACCTTTTCCTTGTACGTCGCGAGCCGGTCGAGGATCGCATCCAGCATGCCGGCGGTCTCGCCGGCGCTGACCAGGTTGCAGTAGAGGTTGTCGAACTGCGCGGGATGCTCGCGGAACGCCTGCGACAAGCTCGAGCCCGCTTCGACGCGGCCCTTGATTTCCATCACCAGGCGCGAAAAGCGCGCGTTGCTGTGGCCGCGCGCGACGATTTCGAAGGCCTGCAGCAGAGGCACGCCCGCACGCAGCATCGTCGCGAGCTGGCGCGTAAAGAACGTCATGTCCTTGTCGGTGATCCTCCTGCCGCCGCGAAACGCCTGCCGCTTGATCTTGGTGATCCGGATGCCCTGCCGGCGCAGGTTGGTCGTGACGACGGTCTCGGAGGCTCCTCTCGCCTCTCCCCGCATCTGCCGATTGGCGCGGTCGACGCCCTCCCAGAGGAACGTGTACTCCTTGACCTTGACATCCCTGCGTGCGGCGGTGGCGATGGCCATGGCTTCTACCTCGTGAATGCGAAACGCCCTGTCACTCGTTGGTGATGGCTTCGATTTCCTCGAGCGATGTGACGCCCAGCTTGACCTTGATGAGACCCGATTGCCGCAGGTCGCGCACGCCTTCCTTGCGCGCCTGGTCGGCGATGTCGATCGCGGTGCCGTTCCTCATGATGAGCTGGCGCATCTCGTCGGAGATCGGCATCACCTGGTAGACGCCGACCCGGCCCTTGTAGCCGCTGCCTTTGCACTTGTCGCAGCCCACCGGCCCGTACGGCTGCCAGCTGCCGTCGATGTCCTCCTCGGAGAACCCCGCCTGGAGCAGCGCTTCGGGCGGGATGTCCTTCGGCTGCTTGCAGTTGGCGCAAAGGCGACGCCCCAGGCGCTGCGCGGTGATCAGAATCACCGACGAGGCGACGTTGAACGGCGCCACGCCCATGTTGAGGAGCCGCGTCAGCGTCGTCGGAGCATCGTTCGTGTGCAACGTGGCCAGCACAAGGTGGCCTGTTTGAGCCGCTTTGATCGCGATGTCGGCGGTCTCGAGGTCGCGGATTTCGCCGACCATGATGACATCCGGGTCCTGCCGCAGGAACGAACGCAGTGCCGTCGCGAATGTGAGACCCGCCTTTTCGTTGATGTTGACCTGATTGACGCCGGGGAGCTGGATTTCCGCCGGATCTTCGGCGGTCGAGATGTTGATTCCCGGCTGGTTCAGGATGTTGAGACACGTGTACAGCGAAACCGTCTTGCCGCTGCCCGTCGGCCCGGTCACGAGGACCATCCCGTACGGCCGGCCGATCGCGAACATCAGGTGCTCCTGCTGATCGGGGTCGTAGCCCAGCGCCTCGATCCCGAGCTTGATGCCGGCCGAGTCGAGGATCCGCATCACGATCTTCTCGCCGAACAGCGTCGGCAGCGTGCTGACGCGGAAATCGATGGCCCGACTCTTCGAGAGCACGAGCTTCATCCGACCGTCCTGCGGCACGCGCTTCTCGGAAATGTCGAGCTTCGAAATCACCTTGATCCGCGATGCGACCTTGTCCTTGATCACGAGCGGCGGTTGCGCGATTTCGGCCAGGATCCCGTCGAGCCGATAGCGGATCCGGTAGAACTTTTCGTAGGGTTCGAAATGGATGTCGGAGACGCCGGCGTTGATCGCGTCGATCAGGATCTTCTGGATGTACTTGACGACCGGCGCGTCCTCGACCTCCTGGTTTTCCTCGTCGGTGAGCGCAACCGGCCCGCCTTCCCGGAGGTCGAGTTCCAGGTCCTCCATCGCGGCGACCTCGCCCAGCGTTGCACCGGTCGCCTCGACCAGCTTGGCGATCGCCTGCCCGAGCTTGTCGTCTTCGACCACGACCGGCTCGACGACGAGGTTGGTCTTGAAGCGTACCTCCTCGAGCGCCTGGAGGTTGGCCGGATCGGATGTCGCGACGTACAGGCGGTTGCCACGCTTGTGCAGCGGCAGAACCCGCCGTGCCGCGGCCATTTTGGTGTCGACTAGATCCTTGTGGATCTGGGTGAGGTCGAATGCCCCGAGATCCATCAACGGAACGCCGAACGCCCGCGATCCAAACACGGCGAGCTGTGTCGCCGTCATCCGTTTGCCCTGGAGTACTTGCTCGACGAATGTGACGTTCGACTGGTGCGCCTGATTCTGCAGCGTCTCGGCCTCGTACTCGGTCATCAGCCCGTGCTGCGCGAGGGCACGCGCGAACCCGCTCAGATTGCGCGTCGAGGTGGCATGAGTGGCCATCGGCTGGATTCGCTTTGTGGTGGAATGCTGGCGGGAGCCCGGCTATTCGACGACCGCAAGCAATTTATATGCCTTTTGCACCCTCGCCGCCTCCCGCGCGATATTCCAAGCGCATAAAACTTAGCCAGTCGATGATGCCTGTCCGCCCGCGCTTTGTAAAGCCGCGGCGGGGATCCGGCCCACCGGAGCCAAGAGGCGAACTACTTTGACGACGCGGTCCTGGGTCTGCAGGATTTCCAGCGCTTGTCCGGCAACGACGACCCTGGTGCCGGCGTCGGGAATCTCGCCCAATTGCTCGACGACGAGCCCGTTAAGCGTCTTCGGTCCGTCGAGCGGGAACTGGGTGCCGAGCTTGCGGTTGAGCGTGCGCAGCAGCGCCATCCCGTCGACGACGACGCTCCCGTCGGCGGAACGCCGCCACGACTGCGCCGCATCCGGCGCCTGGGTCGTGAAGTCCCCGATGATCTCCTCGATGATGTCCTCGATGGTCACGAGGCCCTGCAGCTCGCCGTATTCGTCGACGACGAGTCCAAGGCGCTCGCGGTCGGTCTGGAACTGCTGCAACTGCACGAGCAGCGGCGTGCCGGCAGGCACGAAGTAGGCGGGACGCAGGATCGTTCTCAGCGCTTCGGCATCGATGTCGCCGCCGTGCTGGAGACGCACCACCTGTTTCAGATGGATGATGCCGACGATGTTGTCGAGGGCATCCTCGTACGCGGGCAGGCGCGTGTGGTACGACGTAGCGAGTTGCTCGGCCAGGAGCGCCGGCTTGTCGTTCAGGTCGAGCGCATGGATCTGATTGCGCGGCGTCATCACGTCGTCGACGCTGACCGCCTCGAGATCGAGCAGGTTGGCGAGCATCGACCGATGCTTGCCGCGGAAATATTGCCCCTCCAGGACAAGCGAGCGCAATTCTTCCTGCGTCAGCGACGGGGCGGCCTCGGTGGCGGTCGGAATCCGGAGCAGCTTCAGGAGTCCGCGCACAAAAAGGTTGACGAACCAGACGACCGGGTTCGCCACCTTCAGCATCGGTGCAAGGAGGAAGCTCACGACGGGTGCGATGCGGTCGGCGTGCGCCGCACCGACGACCTTGGGCGAAATCTCGGAGAACACGAGGATCGCGAACGTGATGGCGACGGTTCCCAGCGCCAGCGCGAGCTCGCCTTCGCCGAACAGGCGCTTGGTGATGACGGCGGTCAATGTCGCGGCAGCGGCGGCGACGAGCGTATTGCCGAGCAGAATGACGCCCAAGAGCTTGTCGATCTGCGCAAGCAGCGCGAGCGCCTGCCGGGCGCCGCGCTGGCCGCGGTGGGCGCGGTGGCGGAGCCGGTGCCGGTTTGCCGCCATCATCGCGGTCTCCGCAATCGAGAAGAAACCGGAAGCGACGAGCAGCAGCGCAAGCGCAACGGCGAGACTGCTTAGCGGAATGTCGTCCATTTCAGAGGTCAGGCATCAGGAATCGGGTATCGGCAACGGCAACGGGGCCCGTCCGACGGCCATTGGCTTTCTATTGATTCCTGATTCCGGATACCCGATTCCTGTCACCTGCCGAGCAGCACCTCGAGCACGAATTTGCTGCCGAGGTACGCGAGGAACACGAACACGGTGCCGGCAATGATCCAGCGCAGCGCGACGCGCCCGCGCCAGCCGTAGCGCCAGCGCCCCCACAAGAGCGCGCCGAAGGTTAGCCAGCCCAGCACCGAGAACACGCTCTTGTGCGTAAACGGGATCGGACGGCCGAACACCTGCTCGGCAAACAGCATCCCGCTCACGAGCGTCAGCGTGAGGAGCGCGAATCCGGCCGTCACCAGCCGGAACAGGAAGCGCTCGAGCGTGAGAAGGGGCGGTGAGCTGTCGTGCCCCGGGTCAGGCAGCCGCTTGTGCAGCCGCTTTTCGAGGCCCATCAGGATCAGCGCCTGGACCGCGGCGACGAGGAACAGCGCATACGAAACAAGCGCCACGGCGACGTGGGCCGCAGCGAGCGGCTTGTCGGCGAACGTGTAGTCATGCGGATGCGCGAAGACCACGGGCAGCAGCACCGCCAGGGCCGCGACGGGCAGCACGATGGTCCCAATCGCCGGCAGTGTGCGCAAGAGGCCGGAGATCAATGCCACGGCCGCGACGAGTGCTCCGACCACCGAAACGGCGTTGGCGAGCGACAAGTCGAGGCCATCAGCGGTGACGACGTCGTTCCAGGCGAGCCACGCATGCAGCAGCAGCGCGGCCGTGAGCAGCGTCGCCGAGGAGACCGGCGCGCCGGCGGGCGGTGGCTTTGCCGGCGTTGCGGCCGCGTGTTCGGGTGCTCCCTGCGGCCACAGCGCCCACGCGGAAAGCGCGTACAGGGCGGCGGCAGCGACGTGGAGTAAAATCATCGACTTCGAGCGGGCGGCGGCGTTTCCACCGCTCGTCAGTGTACATCAGCAGTGCCGCATGTCCGCCTGCGCGGCGTCGCTCACATGGACTCCCGATGCTCGACAATCTGACCGAACGGCTGGGTCGCGTCGTCAAGACGCTGCGCGGCGAAGCGCGGCTCACCGAGGCCAACATCGGCGAAGCATTGCGCGAAGTGCGCGTTGCCCTGCTCGAGGCCGATGTCGCGCTGCCGGTCGTCAAGGATTTCATCGCGGCGATCAGGACGAGAGCGCTCGGTGAGGAAGTCGTTGGTTCGCTCACGCCCGGCCAGGCGCTGGTCGGCGTCGTTCATCGCGAGCTCGCGGCGCTCATGGGGGGCGCCAGCGCGCCGCTCGATCTCGCAACGCAACCGCCGGCGGTGATCCTGCTTGCCGGCTTGCAAGGCTCCGGCAAGACGACGACTGCGGCAAAGCTCGCGCGGCTCCTGCGCGGGCAGAAGAAGAAAGTGCTCGTCGTGTCCGCCGACGTTTATCGACCGGCGGCGATCGAGCAGCTGAAGACGCTGGCGCACCAGGTCGGCGTCGATTTCTTCCCGTCGACATCGGCGGAAGAACCGGTCGCAATTGCCGCCGCTGCGCTCGACTGGGCGAGGAAGCATTACCACGACGTGCTGATCGTCGACACCGCCGGACGGCTCGCCGTCGACGAAGCAATGATGCGCGAGATCACGCTCCTGCACGCGGCGGTCGTGCCGATAGAAACGCTGTTCATCGTCGATGCGATGCAGGGCCAGGACGCCGTCAATACGGCACGCGCGTTCAGAGATGCGCTTTCGCTCACGGGCATCGTCCTCACCAAGCTCGACGGTGATGCGCGCGGCGGCGCCGCGCTGTCCGTGCGGCACGTCACCGGCGCACCGATCAAGTTCGTCGGCGTCGCCGAAAAGATCGACGGGCTCGAGGTGTTCCATCCCGAGCGCATGGCCTCCCGGATCCTCGGCATGGGCGACGTGTTGTCGCTGATCGAGGATGCGCACAAGTCGGTCGATCTCGCGGAGGCGGAGAAGCTCGCAAAGAAGGTCAAGTCCGGCAAAGGCTTCGACCTCGAGGATTTCAAGTCGCAGATCGTGCAGATGCGCAAGATGGGCGGGATCGCCGGGATGATCGACAAGTTGCCGGCCGAACTTGCGCGCGCCGCGCAGGGCACGACCGCGAACGAGCGCAAGATGGCGCGGGTCGAGGGCATCATCAATTCGATGACGCCGGCGGAACGCGCGAAGCCCGAGCTCCTCAAGGCATCGCGCAAGCGCCGGATCGCCGCCGGTGCGGGCGTGTCGGTCCAGGAAGTCAACCAGTTGCTCGGCCAGTTCGAGCAAGCGCAGAAGATGATGAAGATGGTCGCGAAGGGCGGCATGCAGAAGATGCTGCGCGGAATGAAGGGACTGCTGCCCGGAATGCGCTGAATGCACACGGCCCGCAGGCTGGTCGCGGGTTGCAAATACCTATTGCCGAACAATGGGTTGCTGAAGAACAATCGCAGCGCCGCAGACTTCGGCTCCCGGGCCGCAAACGCTGCCGGCAGATCCTTGTCCCGCTGCCGAATTCCATCGTATAATTAAAGACTTTCTTCGGCTTACGAAAGAAGCATCATGGTCGTCATTCGACTTGCCCGCGGCGGCGCCAAGAAGCGTCCCTTTTTCAATATCGTCGTCGCTGATTCGCACAATCGGCGCGACGGCCGCTTCATCGAACGCGTCGGCTTCTACAACCCGATCGCCGGCGAAGGCGAAGAGGGCCTGCGCATTGCCCAGGATCGAATCAGTTTCTGGCAGGCGCGCGGCGCCAAGCTGTCGGACACCGTGGCCGGTCTCGTGAAGAAATCGGCGAAACAGGCACCGCCAGCGCCAGCGGCCGCCTAGACTCAGTCCGGACTCGTCCGTCATCATGCGGTCGGTGGCTGCCGCCCCCGGCGGCATCGTCGTCATGGGACGGATCCTCGCGCCGTTCGGGGTTCGCGGGTGGATCAAGGTTCGACCGCTTTCGCAAGCGCCCGAGGCACTGCTTGGCTTCGCGACATGGTGGGTCCGATCCGCGGGCGATCCGCGATGGCGGGAGATGCGGCAGGTTGCGGGGCGCATGCAGGCCGATGCGCTGGTCGTGGAGCTGGCCGGCGTCGAAACGAGGGAAGCTGCGCTGACGCTCCGGGGTTGCGACGTCGGCGTGCCGCGCGCGGTGCTGCCGGCGGCGCCGGCAGGGGAGATTTACTGGGCCGATCTGGTTGGCATGACCGTGGTCAATCGCGACGGCGTGACACTCGGCGAAGTTTCCGGTGTCACCGAGCACGGCGCGCACCCGCTGCTGCGCGTGGCTCGACCCGCTGCGCGGAGCCCGGAACGGTTGATCCCTTACGTGCCGGCGATCGTCGATCGCGTGGATATCGTGGCGCACCGGATCGACGTCGATTGGGGCGAAGACTATTGATGCGGGTCGATGTCGTCACGCTGTTCCCGGAGTTGATCGGACATGCGGCGCGCTTCGGCGTGACGGGGAGGGCGCTGGAGCGGGGCCTCTGGCGCCTGGGCACTTGGAACCCGCGCGATTACGCGACGGACAATTACCGGACCGTCGACGACCGCCCGTACGGGGGCGGGCCCGGGATGGTGATGCTGGCGGAGCCGCTCGCGAAGGCGCTGGCGGCAGCGCGCGGCGCACAGCGAGGCGAAGGACTCGCGGCGACGCGGACGATTCACCTGTCGCCTTCGGGCGTGCCGCTCACCCATCGGCGTGTCGCGGAGCTTGCGGCAGCGGCAGAGGAAACAGGCTATCTATTGCTGGCCGGGCGCTATGAAGGCATCGACGAGCGCCTCGTTGGGCGCGAGGTTGACGAGGAAATCGCGATCGGTGATTTCGTCGTGTCGGGAGGCGAGCTGCCGGCGCTGATGCTGATCGACGCGATCGTGCGGCAGCGGCCCGGTGTGCTGAACGACGCGGAGTCGGCGGCGCAGGATTCGTTCGTGGCGGGGCTCCTCGATTGTCCGCATTACACGCGGCCCGAGCGCTACGAAGGTGAGAGCGTGCCCGACGTGCTGCTGTCGGGCAACCACGCGGCGATCCGCCGCTGGCGGTTGTTGCAGCAGCTCGCACGCACGTTCGAGCGGAGGCCCGATCTGCTGCGCGAGCGGGCCCTGAGCGACGAGGAAGCGGCATTGCTCGCGGAGTATCGGCGAGCAAGGGAAGTGCGGTAGGAAGCGGAAGACGACGAGCGAAGGTGCGGCACGGCCTTCGCAATTCGCGCGCATCAGGGGGCGCCCTGCGCTGCGTGCAGTGTCAGACGCGTAATATCGTGCGGGAAGCGCGGCACCTGACACGTGGCCATCGGCCATCGACATTGGAGAAACGCGGCATGAACATCATCGAGACGCTGGAAAAGGAAGAAATCGCCCGGCTGGGCAAGACGATCCCCGAGTTCGCTCCGGGTGACACGGTCATCGTCAACGTAAGCGTGGTCGAAGGCGAGCGCAAGCGTGTCCAGGCCTACGAAGGTGTCGTGATCGCCAAGCGCAATCGCGGCCTCAATTCCTCGTTCGTCGTGCGCAAGATCTCGAGCGGCGAGGGCGTCGAGCGCACGTTCCAGACCTATTCGCCGCTGCTCGCCTCGATCGAGGTGAAGCGCAAGGGCGACGTGCGGCGCGCGAAGCTCTATTACCTGCGCGACCGCTCGGGCAAGTCGGCGCGGATTCGCGAAAAGCTCGCCCACATCCACAAGGAAAAGCAGGGCGAGTGAGCGCGGCGGGCGAGGCCGCAAGGCCGAGCCAAGGCCCGAAGGGCGCGTCGCCGCGCGATCGAGCGCGGCCGACAACACGGCATGTCGCGCAACGCTGACCGTGCGGAGGCCGCGGTGTAAGCGCGGCGGGCGAGGCCGCAAGGCCGAGCCAAGGCCCGAAGGGCGCGTCGCCGCGCGATCGAGCGCGGCCGACAACACGGCATGTCGCGCAACGCTGACCGTGCGGAGGCCGCGGTGTAAGCGCCGCGGGCGAGGCCGCGAGGCCGAGCCAAGGCCCGAAGGGCGCGTCGCCGCGCGATCGAGCGCGGCCGACAACACGGCATGTCGCGCAACGCTGACCGTGCGGAGGCCGTGGTGTGAGCGGCGGGGCGGACGCTCGCGCGGCTGCCGCTGTCGTATCCGCCTGCAAGGCAGTCGCCCACAGGGGCCAACCATTCGGCCCGGTTCTTGCTTATGCGCTACTTGCTTCGGGATCCGTTTTCCCCGAAGATTTCCGCGCTAGACTTCGTTTTTCGAACCGGGATCGATGAGAGCCACGCTCTACGAAGCGTTGGGCATTCCGCAGGCCGCCTCGGACGAGGAGGTCCGGGCCGCACTGCGCCGGCTGATCCGGAAATATTACGCGAAGACACGCGACGGCCAGGGTAACGTCGAAGAGGCGCTGCGCTTCATCAATCATGCCAGCCGCATACTGAGCGACCACGACCGGCGCGTTCGCTACGACCAGGAGCTCGCCGTTTCGGACGGCACGACCGAGCAACGCATCGCGCATGTCGTCAGCAACGCGATGGCGGAGGCGGGTGAGCAGACCGACGTAAAGCCCCCCGAGCCCGAGGCGGAGCCCGACGAGATTCTCGAAACCGGTCTCGACGGCGACACGCCGCCGGCGGAGCGCAACTTCCACCATCCCGGGCTGACTGAACGAGTCGCGTCGTTCGGCCGCTCGTCGCTCATGACGGCCGCGCTGTGCGCGCTCTTCGCCGCGTTCATTGCGGCGGCCATCGTATTCGTCACCCCGGCCGATACGGTGCTGGTCGCGAAGCAGGTGCTGGTGTGGCTCACGCTGACACTGCTCGTGCTGACTATCGTCTACGGCGCCGTCCACGGGATCGCCTACGCGCGGCGGCGCACGTCCGCGCCCGCGCAGGTGCTGGTGCCGCAGACCGACCTTGCGATTCTCAACTGGCGGCGCGAGAAGAGCGTCTTCCTCGGCACCAACCAGCCGCAGGAGGACGCGAGCTGGATCTTCCAGCTGCGAATGGCCGAGCTCGAGCGCGCCAAGGCAGGACGAACCAGCGAGCCGCGGCCGTGGAATCGCCTCGCCGCGCGACTGTTCGATTACGCGATCTGGGGCCTCGTGCTCGCGCTGCTCCTGTCCGAGCTTCGTGGCGTCGATGCGATGCCCGAGTCGCTCGCGCTTTGGATCGGGCACCCGCTATTGGCACCGGTACTGATTACCGGAACGTGGGTGCCGATCGAGGCGCTGCTGATCGCGGCGCTGCAGACTACGCCCGGCAAATGGCTGTTCGGCTGTTACCTGCAATTCTCGATTTCCGATGCCTACGCGGCGCGCGACACGCGCTCGCAGCTCGAGCGTGCGTTCAAGCGGGCGTTTCGCGTCTGGTGGGAGGGCGTCGGCTGCGGCTTCCCGCTGTTGGCGCCAATTCTGATCGCCGTGGCCTACGAGAAGATCGCCCAGAATCAGGAGACCGATTGGGATTTCGCGCAGGACTGCCTTGTCACGCACGGTCCGCCCGGTGTCCTCAACGCGGTGACCGGCGTTTGCGGCCTGGCCGCGATGCTCTGGCTCTACGGCGTTGCCTGGCATCAGCCGATGGCGCAGGCGATCTCGTGGGCGCGCACGTCGATCACCGAGGCCCTGCCTACCGCGCAGTCGCTGTTCCCGAGCGGATTCACCGGCAGCAACGCCGTCACCGGCGTCAGCGGCGGAATCTCGCAGCCGTCCGCTCCTGCCGCGGCGACCTCGCCAATTCTCGCGCCGCCTGCGGGGCGTCCCGCGCCGTCCGCTCCGATCGACGCCGACCTCGCGGCACAATTCGCCGAGCGGCACGCGCGCGCCGCGGTCCTGAAAATCGAAGGCCCGCGGATGCTGCAGGCGGGTAACTTTCGCCGCGCCGCCGAACTATGCCGCACGTGGACCGATCTCGAGCTCGGCAACGCGGATGCCTGGCATTGCCTCGGGCAGGCACTGCAGGCGCAGGGTTACCACCAGGATGCGATCGACGCGTTCCGCAAGGCGAAGCAATACGATCCGACCGACCGCTCGCTCGACGCGGCGATCGACCGCAGCCAGAAGGGCATTGTCGCGGACTTCCTCAACCGCAACCGTCGATAGATCGAAGCTCGTCAGCCGATCGACGCGAGCCACAGCGGCAGCGTGATTGCCGCAAGCAGCGTTCCGCTCGAGATGAGCAGCGCTACCGAGGCGCCATCGCCCTTCATCCGGGTCGCGAGAATGTAAGCCGACGGCGCCGTCGGCACCGCGGCCATCACTACTGCGATCTGCCGTTCGAGCGGAGAAAGCCCGGCGACAGCCGACAGGGCGAGCGCGACGGCGGGCAGCGCGACAAGCTTGACGCCGTTCCACCAGAGCAGCGCGGGGACCGGCAACGCGCTCCGCGCGAGTGTGAGCCCGGCACCCACGGCAAGAAGGCCCAGAGGAAGAGCGGCGCCCGAGAGGAGCTCGAGGATATGCGCGACAGGTTCGGGCAACGGCGCGCCTGTGAGCTTCCACCCGATGCCGGCGGCACAGGCGAGCACGAGCGGATTGCGGAGGAGCTCCGGCGCGACGCCGCCGCTCCGCCCGCGCGCGAGCATGCCCACGGCCGCGAGATTCACGACCGGCACGAGCACGCCGACCAGCAAACTGATTGCGGCAAGACCCGGCGCGCCGGCCACACGGTGCGCCACCGCGAGCGCAATGTACGTGTTGAAGCGAAAGCCGCACTGGAAGCACGCGGCGAACGTCGACTGCGGCAGGCGGAAGAACGCTTGCGCGAGTCCAGCGAGCACCATCCCGCATACGGTGAACGCGAGCCCGACTGCAGCGAGCGCGGTCGCATCCCCGAGCGCAAGCGGCGAGGTTGCAAGCGAACGAAACAGGAGCGCCGGGAACAGCACGAAGTACACGAGACGCTCGACGCCGACCCAGAGATCCGCGCCGAAACCCGGGAGCCGCTTCAACGCCGCGCCACCGGCGATCAGCAGGAAATCGGGGAGCAGAAGAAGGGCGATGCTCACGACGGGAGAGTCGCCCGCGACGCCGCGCCGGCGTGTCGTGGATCTGGCGCGCGCCGCGGTGTCAGCGCCCGCGCTCTTGCTGCCGGATCCGGCGCACGAGCGCGGTCGTCGAGCGGTCGAACGCGAAGGGAATCGCGACGAAGCGTCCGCCGCCCGCGATGATTTCGGCGGCGCCCGCGGTATTGGCGGCCTTGTAGTCGCCCCCTTTCACCAGCACGTCGGGCCGGCAGGCGACGATCAGGTCGCGCGGCGTGTCGGCGTCGAACGGCACGACGAGGTCGACGGCGGCGAGCGCGGCCAGCACGGCCATCCGGTCGTCCTGCGGATTCAACGGCCGCTCGTCGCCCTTGCCGAGGCGCCGCGCCGACGCGTCCGAATTGACGGCGACGACGAGCGACGCGCCCAGCGATCGTGCCTGATCGAGGTACGTGACATGACCGCGATGGAGGACGTCGAAGACGCCGTTGGTGAACACGAGCGGCCGCGGCAGCGCCGCGATCCGGGGGAGCACGTCCGCGGCCGAGGCGATCTTCGCCGGGTGCATCGGTGCGGGGATCTTCACCGGCACACGTCAGTTGGTGTATTCGAAGACCTTGACCACGCGCGCGACGCCCGAGGTCGTCGCGGCGATCTGCGCGGCATCGTCGCCTTCCTGGCGCGAGACGATGCCCATCAGGTAGACGACGCCGCGTTCGGTCACGACCTTGACGTGGTTCGGCGCGAACTTCGCCGCCTCGACCATCCGTGCCTTCACCTTCGAGGTGATGTACGTGTCGTTGCTGCGCGAGTTGAAGTCGGTAACCGCCCCGATCGTCGTGTCGTTCTCGACCATCCGCACCCGGTCCGTCGACTTTACGAACTGCACGATCTCGTCCTGCACGACGGTGCTCGGCACCTCGCCCGTCAGCAGCACGATCCCGTTGTAGCTCGTCGCATTGAGATGGACGTCCTTCCCCCAGTGGTCCTCGGTGGCCGCCTTGGCGATCTTGAGCTCGATCGACTCGTCGTCGACCTGGGCGCCGGTCGAGCGGCGGTCGGTGGCGACCATCACGCCGGCACCTACGCCCGCGACCACCATCGGCACACAGCCCGTCAATGACGTTGCGGCGACGGCTGCGAGCAATGCTGCCGCAAGCACGGGAGATCCAACCGAGACAAGGCGGCGAACGATCATGATTCTTCTCCGAGCAACGTATTGTCGACGGCATCGCAAAGGCAGTGGATCATTAGTAAATGGACCTCCTGGATGCGTGCAGTGCGTTCGTGCGGAACGCAAAGGTGGACGTCACGCTCGCCCATCATCGCGCCGATGTGCCCGCCACCGCGGCCCGTCAGCGCGATGACGCGCATCTCGCGGTCGCGCGCAGCTTCGATGGCGGCAATCACGTTGCCGGAATTTCCCGACGTCGAGATTGCGAGCAGCGTGTCGCCCTTGGCACCGAGCGCCCGCACCTGCTTCGCGAACACCTGCTCGAACGAATAGTCATTGGCGACGGCCGTCAGGATCGACGTGTCTGTGGCAAGCGATATGGCCGGAAGTTCCGGCCGCTCGCGCTCGAAGCGGCCGACCATCTCGGCGGCAAAGTGCTGCGCGTCCGACGCCGAGCCTCCGTTGCCGCACGCCAGGATCTTGCCATCGGCGAGCAGGCATTCGGCGAGCACGTCCGCAGCCTGCGCGATCAGCGGTGCGAGTGCGCTTGCGGCGTCCTGTTTGAGCTTTGCGCTGTCGGCGAATTGCGCGCGGATGCGATCGACGGGATCCATGACGGGGCCAAAGCTCTCGAAGCGCTCGATTGTAGCAATAAACGCCGCCCCGACCGTTGCTCGATGGCGGGCAGAGATCAGGTTTCGACGACGTTACGCCGCCAGTCGATGCGCGAGGGATCGAGCGCATCGAGGAGAATCGCGTCGAAGCGGCAAGGCGGCGGGTGCGCGATGCCCGCGAGATAATGTCCCGCCGCTGCGATCATCCGCGCGCGCTTGGCGGCGGTGATGCTCTCGGCCGCGCCGCCGAAATCGCGCCGCGTTCGCAGGCGCACCTCGACGAAGACGAGCGTGTCGCCGTCCCGGGCAATGAGGTCGAGCTCGCCGCAGCGGCGACGAAAGTTGCGCTCGACGACCGCGAGGCCGCGGTGCGCAAGGAATTCGGCGGCCATCGCCTCGGCGCGCGCTCCGGCGCTGCCGCGCGCGGTCGGCATCTGCTGTCTCAACGAACGTCGGCCGGCACGACGAGTCCGGCGCGGAACTGCAGCACGACGCCTTCGCGCACGATCTGACGCGACCCGTCGAGCCACAGGTGCCCGGTCGCGCCAGCGAGCTCGAGCCTGTCGGGCGGGCCGTCGGCGAACGCCTGCGCAACGGACAGCGCATCGATGCCGAGTGCATAGAGCCGGTCGAGCGCCGCGTTCGGGTACTCGGGCCGCGGCAGCTTTGCGTAGACGGCGGCATCGGGATCCGCGAGCCACGGAATGTCGACGAAGCGGACGTCGTCCAGGTCGCGCAACACTTCCCGTGGCTGACGGTCGTTCACCTGACTGCTCGTGTAGGTCGCGATCGTGCCGACGTACGGTTTCACCAGCGCGGCGTCCGGGGCATCGAGCGCGAGCAGCACGGCATCGGGGGGCGTCCGAGCGATTTCGCGGCGGAGGAGTGCGAGCATGTCGGGCGCAGGCTCGAAGCGCAACGTCAGCGGCGGGCCGCCGCCCCGCCTGATCCACTCGTCGATGAAGGCGGTGGCGAAGCGCTTTTGCAGCGCGCTGTCGGGACCGACGACGGCGACGGTCTGCGCGCCATCCGCGCGCGCGCGGCGGGCGAGCTGGATTCCGTCGGACTCGATCGCGAGCGCGAGCGTGTAGACGTGCGCGGGCAGCGGCGTGTCGTCGTCGAGCTGATTCAACGCGATCATCCACGGCAGATCGACGTGCGAAGTCGCGACGGTCCGCAGGTCGTCGCGCAGGAGCGGCCCGACGATCAGCTGCGCGCCCGCTTCCCTGGCCTTGTCGATCGCGGCCAGCACGTTGCCGTCGCTGTGCGCGACGACGACATAGCGAATGCCGGCCGCTTGCGCCGCGGCGACGAAGCCGGCGCGCACCGCATCGGCCGCGCGGCCGTAGGTCGGCGAGTCGAGCGGGAGCACGAGCGCGATCAGGGCCGGGCCGGCAGGGAAGGCGATCGACGGCGGCGAAGGGATCGCTTCGGAACCCGCTGGCGCCGGTTGTGCGACGATCGGGGCTTGAGGCGGCAGCGGTTGCGTGACGACCGGCGGGGCGGGCGCGGGTGGCGGTGTGACCGGCGCAGGCGGCGGCGGTCGAACCGCGACGGGCGCGCGCGCGGCCGGCTCGGTTGCGGTGCGTTGCCGGCCATCGGACAATGGGGACGGCGCCGCGCACGCCGCTACCAGCGCAGCTGCCGCGAACAGCATCGATGCGCGAGCGCAGATCGAGGCAGAGCGAAACGGCATCGGGAGAGGATATGTCGAGGTGACGGAACAGGAGCCGTTTCGGGCGCTCGCGCGAACATTATATGTGGTCGCCACGCCGCTCGGTAACCTGCGCGACGTGACGCTGCGCGCGCTCGACGTGCTCCGCAGCGCCGACGTCGTCGCGGCCGAGGATACGCGCCAGAGCGCCGTGCTGCTGCGCCACTACGGCATCGCGACCCGCCCGCTGTCGGTCCACAAGCACAACGAGGCGCGACGTGCCGCGCACGTCATCGATCTTCTCCGCGCGGGCAAGAGCGTCGCGCTGGTGACCGACGCTGGCACGCCGGCGGTGAGCGACCCGGGCGCGCGTTTGGTCGCTGCGGTCCGGGACGCAGGCTTCGCCGTCGTGCCGATTCCCGGCGCTAACGCAGCGATCGCGGCAGTGTCGGTCGCCGGGCTCGTCGCCGAACGATTCGTGTTCCTGGGCTTTCTGCCATCCTCCGCCAAGGCGCGGCGCGAATTGCTGGCGAGCGTCGCGGATCTGCCCTTGGCGCTGGTCGTCTATGAGGCGCCGCATCGTGTGCGCGACACCGTCGAGGAACTCATCGCCACACTCGGCGGCGCGCGCGCGCTCGTCGTCGCCCGCGAGATCACGAAGAAATTCGAAACAGTCACGCACCTGCTGCTCGCGGATGCGCCGGTCTGGTTCGCGGCCGAAGCGAACCGCGAGCGCGGCGAGCTCGTGCTGATCGTCGATGCGCCGGCGGCGGCCACCCGCGCGCCCGAAGCGATGACGCCGGAGACCGATCGCTTGCTGCGCGCGTTGCGCGGCGAGTTACCTCCGGCACGAGCCGCGAGAGTCGCGGCGGTCGCGACGGGGCTTCCGCGCAATGCACTCTATGCGCGAGCGCTGAAGCTCGGTGCTGGAGACGAAGAGGCATGAACGACGTTGCCGCGACGTCATCGCAGCACGAGTCGCCCGCGGCGACCCGTCCGGCAACCGGCTGGCCCGCGAAACTGGCTCTCGGTTTCGAAAGACGCGACGATCGCACCGTATTGGCGAAGCGCGATCACACGGGGCCGCTTATCGTGCAGAAGGCGCTGCACCCCGAAGGCGCCGGCGTCTGCCAGGCGATTGTCGTGCATCCGCCGGGTGGAATCGCCGGCGGCGATCGCCTCGCCCTCGCGGTCGATGTCGGCGCGCACGCGCACGCGCAGGTGACGACGCCCGGCGCGGCCAAGTGGTATCGCTCCGCAGGGCCCGTCGCGCAGCAGACTCTCGAGGCCCGCGTGGCGGAACACGCGATCCTCGAATGGCTGCCGCAGGAAGCGATCGTCTTCGACGGCGCGCGCGCGGCGCTGGCGACGACGATCACGCTCGCCGCGAATGCGACGTTCATCGGCTGGGACGTCGTCTGTCTCGGGCGCACGCACGCCGGCGAGCGGTTTGCCACCGGCGCGCTCATGCAGTCGCTGCAGATTTCACGCGATGGCGTCTTGCTCCGGTGCGACCGGACGGCATTCGCCGGCGGGTCGCGAGCGCTCCAATCCGGTGCGATCCTGAACGGTGCGCCCGTGTTCGGGACGATGATCGCTGCCGGCGACATCGGCGACGACGCGCTCGCATCATGCCGCCGCGTTTCGTGCGACGATGGCGACGGGGCCGTCACGCTTGTGCCACACGTGCTTGTCGCCCGCTATCGTGGCGGATCGGCGCCCGCGGCGCGCACGTATTTTGCTAATCTCTGGCGCGTGCTGCGTCCCGCACTGGCCGGGCGCGCGGCGATAGCGCCCCGCATCTGGAACACCTAGCCCCCATTCTCATAGCGATCACCGACGTGGAACTCACTCCCCGAGAGCGCGACAAGCTCATGATTTTCACCGCGGCATTGCTCGCCGAGCGTCGCCTCGCGCGCGGCGTCAAGCTCAACTATCCGGAGGCCGTCGCCTATATTTCGGCGGCGATCGTCGAAGGCGCGCGCGATGGCCGCAGCGTCGCCGACCTGATGGGCTTTGGCGCCACTCTGCTTTCGCGCGCGCAGGTGATGGACGGTGTGGCCGAAATGATTCCGGAAATCCAGGTTGAAGCGACGTTTCCCGACGGCACCAAGCTGGTCACCGTGCATCACCCGATCCCATGAGAATTGCGTGGACAGCGTCGGATATCTTCGCATGACTGCGTTGCTCCTCGCTTGCGGTCCTCACGTACCGACAAGTACGCTCCGGCCGCTCGCTCCGGGGCGCCTTGTCACGCTTGATCTCCTCGCTTTCCCCGCAAATCTTGTTCCGGAGACGACGCATGATTCCTGGTGAAGTTTGGCCGCGCGACGGCGATATCGAGCTGAACGCGGGTCGCACGACGCTCACGCTCGCGGTCGCCAACACCGGCGACCGGCCGATCCAGGTCGGCTCGCACTATCACTTCGCCGAGACGAACGCCGCGCTCGCGTTCGACCGTGCGGCGGCGCGCGGCTTTCGCCTCAACATTCCCGCAGGAACGGCCGTGCGCTTCGAGCCCGGCCAGAAACGCACGGTCGAGCTGGTGGCGCTCGCCGGCGATCGGATCGTCTACGGCTTTACCGGCGCGGTGATGGGAGCGCTCGATGCAAAGCGGCTGCGGGCCCCGTCGGCAAGGCGCTCTCCCGCGGTGGCGAGGAAACGCAGGAGTGGACGATGAAGATTTCGCGGCGCGCCTACGCCGAGATGTTCGGACCGACCGTCGGCGATCGCCTGCGGCTCGCCGACACCGATCTCGAAGTCGAGGTCGAGCGCGATCTCACCGTTTATGGCGAGGAAGTGAAGTTCGGCGGCGGCAAGGTGATTCGCGACGGGATGGGCCAGAGCCAGCGCCGCGCAAAGGACTGCGCCGACACGGTGATCACCAACGCGCTCGTGATCGACTGGTGGGGTGTCGTCAAGTGTGATCTCGCGATCAAGGACGGCAGGATCGCCAAGCTCGGCAAGGCCGGCAACCCGGACATCCAGCCGGGTGTCGACATCGTGATCGGCGCCGCCACCGAGATCATCGCCGGCGAAGGGATGATCGTCACCGCGGGCGGCATCGATTCGCACATCCACTTCATCTGCCCGCAGCAGATCGACGAGGCGCTGATGTCGGGCATGACGACGATGATCGGCGGCGGCACCGGTCCCGCGACGGGCACGTTCGCGACGACGTGCACGCCGGGTCCGTGGCACATCCACCGGATGCTCGGGGCCGCCGAGGCGTTCCCGATGAATCTCGGCTTTCTCGGCAAGGGCAATGCGAGCCTTGTCCCACCGTTGATCGAGCAGGTCGAGGCGGGCGCGATCGGCCTGAAGCTGCATGAAGACTGGGGCACGACGCCGGCGGCGATCGATGCGGCGCTCACGGTCGCGGACAAGATGGACGTGCAGGTGGCGATCCACACCGACACGCTGAACGAGTCGGGCTTCGTCGAGGCGACGATCAAGGCGATCGGCGGGCGCACGATCCACACCTATCACACCGAAGGCGCCGGCGGCGGGCACGCGCCCGACATCATCAGGATCTGCGGCGAGCCGAATGTGCTGCCCTCGTCGACGAACCCGACGCGCCCGTATACGGTCAACACGATCGACGAGCACCTCGACATGCTGATGGTGTGCCACCATCTCGATCCGGCGATCGCCGAGGACATCGCGTTCGCCGAATCGCGGATCCGGCGCGAGACGATCGCCGCAGAAGACATTCTCCACGACTTAGGCGCATTCTCGATGCTGTCGTCGGACTCGCAGGCGATGGGTCGCGTGGGCGAAGTGATCATCCGCACCTGGCAGACCGCGCACAAGATGAAGATGCAGCGCGGCAAGCTCCGCGAGGACCCGGCGGATCACGACAATCACCGTGTCAAGCGCTACATCGCCAAGTACACGATCAATCCCGCGATTGCGCATGGAGTTAGCCACGTCGTCGGCTCGGTCGAGCCGGGCAAACTCGCCGATCTCGTGCTGTGGAAGCCGGCATTTTTCGGCGTCAAGCCGTCGCTGATCCTGAAGGGGGGGATGATCGCCGCGGCGGCGATGGGCGACCCCAACGCGTCGATTCCCACGCCGCAGCCGGTGCATTACCGGCCGATGTTCGGCGCGTTCGGCAGAGCGCTCTCGACGTCGGTCACGTTCGTCTCGAAGGCAGCGCTCAAGAACCCGGCGCTTGGCAAGCTCAAGCTCGCGAAGCCGCTCGTGGCGGTCACGAACACACGACGCATCGGCAAGCGCGACATGAAGGGCAACGACGCGCTGCCGCGGATCGACGTCGACCCGGAGACCTACGAGGTGCGCGCCGACGGCGAGCTCCTCGTCTGCGAGCCGGCAACCGTGCTGCCGATGGCGCAGCGCTACTTCCTGTTCTGATGCTCGTCGTGCAAACCAGACTCGGTGCGCCGGCGCCGCACGACGCCGAGCTCATTCTGCCGTTCGAATTGAGGCAGAAGAGCCGGCTTCGCGCGAGGGTTGCCGATGGCGAGGAGATCGGCCTTTTTCTCGACCGCGGAACGGTGCTGCGCGACGGCGATTGCCTCAGGGCGGACGATGGGCGTGTCGTTCGCGTCGTCGCCGCCGCCGAGGATCTGCTCGAAGTACGTTGCGTCGACGCCGACGGTCTCGCCCGCGCCGCCTACCATCTCGGCAATCGGCATACGCCCGTGCAGGTTGGTCCAGGATGGTTGCGCATCGCCGCTGACGACGTCCTTGCGAACATGCTGCGCGGATTGGGTGCAACCGTCAGCGGCGTGCATGCGCCGTTCGAGCCGGAGGCGGGCGCCTACGCGGCTCATGAGCACCGGCCTTCGGGTGAAGCGCGACACGCGGGAATCATCCACGACTTCGCAACGCGTGCCACGGTGGAAAAGTGATGAGCGCCGCCGGGCCGTCCCAAGGCGCGAATGGCTCCCCCTCGGGGGGCAGCGCAGCGGCGACAGCCGCAAGCGTGGGGGCACACCGATGAGCGCAACGGTCGATGGCGTTCTTCCGCTGGTGCGACTGCTGCAGCTCGCGAGTCCCGCGCTGCCGATCGGCGGCTTCAGCTATTCGCAGGGACTGGAATGGGTCGTCGGCGAAGGCGTTGTCACGGATGCCGCGTCGGCGGCGACTTGGATCGGCGACGCACTGGAGCTCGTGATGGCGCGCGGCGAGGCGCCGATCGCGTGGCGCCTGCTGCACGCTGCCGGAAGCGATTGGCCGACATTTTCGTACTGGAACGCGTGGTTTCGGGCGTCGCGCGAGACTTCCGAGTTCCGGAGCGAAACGCTGCAGATGGGCGGCTCGCTCGCGAAGCTCGCCGTCGATCTCGGTCTCGTCGACCCGCCTGCGCAGGAAGCGATGGCCGCGACCGCGCCGATGACGCTGCCGGCTGCGTTCGCGCTTGCTGCGCGCGGCTTTGCGGTTCCGCGGGAGGCCGCGCTCGCCGCGTACGTTTGGGCGTGGCTCGAAAATCAGGCGCTCTGCGCCATGAAGCTCGTCCCGCTGGGCCAGGTCGCCGGACAGCGGATGGTGACGGCGCTCGGCGCGCGGCTCCCCGACGTCGTGGCCACTGCGATGACGCTCGCCGACGACGAGCTCTCCACGTTCGCGCCCGGGATCGCGCTTGCGAGTGCGCGCCACGAGTCGCAGTACACGCGGCTCTTCCGCTCGTGACGGTCCCATGAAGCATTCGCACCCGCTGCGCGTCGGCATCGGCGGCCCGGTCGGCTCCGGCAAGACTGCGCTCACGCTCGCGCTCTGTCGCGCGCTTCGCGACCGCCTCGAGCTCGCCGTCGTCACCAACGACATCTACACCGAGGAGGACGCGCAGTTTCTCGTCCGCAACGAAGCGCTCGCGCCCGAGCGCATCATCGGCGTGGAAACCGGCGGCTGTCCGCACACGGCGATCCGCGAGGACGCATCGATCAATCTGGAGGCGGTCGACCGTCTCGTGCAGCGCTTTCCCGACCTCGACATCGTGTTCGTCGAGAGCGGCGGCGACAATCTGGCGGCGACGTTCTCCCCTGAGCTGTCCGACCTCACGCTCTACGTCATCGACGTCGCCGCGGGCGACAAGATTCCACGCAAGGGCGGCCCCGGCATCACGCGCTCCGATCTTCTCGTCATCAACAAGATCGACCTCGCGCCGCTGGTCGGCGCTTCGCTCGAGGTGATGGACCGGGACACCCGGAAGATGCGCGGTGAGCGGCCGTTCGTGTTCACCAACCTCAAGACCGGCCAGGGAGTGGACGTGATCGTCAGGTTCGTCCTGGAGCGCGGGATGGTGGGCACGCTCGCCGCTCAACCGTGAGATTCCGTTCCGCCCGCTGATGCATCATCTCGCGCCGCTCATTGCGGAGCACGGCTACTGGGTCACGTTCGTCGGCGCTCTGCTCGAGGGTGAGACCATCCTCGCGCTCGCCGGCCTGACGGCGCAGCGGGGGTACCTTCACTGGCCGGCGCTCGTGCTACTCGGTGCCATCGGCGGCTTCGTCGGCGACCAGATCTATTTCGTGATCGGCCGCCGCGGCGGAGTGCGCCTTCTCGAGCGGTTTCCGCGTTTTCGTTCGCGCGCCGCGCGCGTCGCCGCGATGATCGAGCGCCATCCGGAGCTCGCGGTCATCGGCGTGCGTTTCCTCTACGGACTGCGGACGATCGGGCCCGCGGCGATCGGCATGAGCGGCATCGCCTGGTGGCATTTCGCATTGCTGAACGCGGTCGGCGCCGCGATCTGGAGCGTGTGCTGGGTTGGCGCAGGCTATCTCATGGGCGAAACCGTGGAGATGATGCTGGGCGACCTTCGCCACGTCGAGCGCGTGCTGTTCGCAACGGCAGTGATCGTCGCGCTCGCTGCCACGATCGTCCTGCGTTGGCGGCGCAGGAATGCGTCGCGCGACTCCGGCGACCGTCAGTAGGATTTTGCTGAGTACGTCGTTGGACCGGCGGGAACGTTTGCGCCATGTCCAAACCGGTGCGCCCATTTGCCTTACTGCACCGCTTTGGGATGACAAGAGCCAGGTCGCTCATGCCTGGTGCGCGGCCGCGGCTCGGTCACGGCGATCTTAACGCCAACGATTCAATGCATTAACCGGTCCCCATCGCGCATGGCATGGATTGTGCGACGCAATAGCCCAGAGTCGCGACAGCGCGTGCATCGACGCACGTTCGAAGTGCAGCGGCTCGCCATCGACCAGTGCCAATCATTCGATACGGGGACCTCCATGCAACGTAGAACTGTTCTGAAGCGAATCGCGCTGTCCGTCGCGCTCGCGACCACCGGCCTCGCGGCGGGGACGCAGGCGCTTGCCGCCGACACGATCAAGGTCGGGGTGCTCCACTCGTTGTCCGGAACCATGGCCATCAGCGAAACGGTATTGAAAGACGTGACGTTGATGGCCATCGACGAAATCAACGCCAAAGGCGGCGTGATGGGCAAGAAGCTCGAGCCGGTGGTCGTCGATCCCGCGTCGAACTGGCCGCTGTTTGCCGAAAAGGCGCGCCAGCTGATCTCGCAGGACAAGGTTGCCGTGGTGTTCGGCTGCTGGACATCGGTTTCGCGCAAGTCCGTGCTGCCCGTGTTCGAGGAGCTGAACGGTCTCCTGTTCTATCCGGTCCAGTACGAAGGCGAGGAGCTCTCCAAGAACGTGTTCTATACCGGCGCTGCGCCCAACCAGCAGGCGATTCCCGCCGTCGAGTACCTGATGAGCAAGGAAGGCGGCGGCGCCAAGCGCTGGGTGCTGCTCGGCACCGACTACGTGTATCCGCGCACGACCAACAAGATCCTGCGCGCGTTCCTGCATTCGAAGGGTGTCGCCGACAAGGACATCGACGAGAAGTACACTCCGTTCGGCCATTCCGACTACCAGACGATCGTCGCCGACATCAAGAAGTTCGCCGCCGGCGGCAAGACGGCGGTCGTATCGACGATCAACGGCGACTCGAACGTGCCGTTCTACAAGGAGCTCGGCAACCAGGGACTGAAGGCAACCGACGTTCCCGTCGTCGCGTTCTCGGTCGGCGAAGAGGAGCTGCGCGGTGTCGACACCAAGCCGCTCGTCGGCCATCTCGCGGCGTGGAACTATTTCATGTCGCTCAAGAACGCCTCCAACGAGTCGTTCAAGAAGCAGTGGGCCGAGTATGCAAAGGCGAAGAAGCTTCCGGGCGCCGACAAGCCGTTGACGAACGACCCGATGGAAGCGGCCTATATCGGCATTCACATGTGGAAGCAGGCCGTCGAGAAGGCCAAGTCGACCGACACCGACAAGGTCGTCGCGGCGATGGCCGGGCAGAAGTTCAACGCGCCCGACGGCTTCGACATCAAGATGGACGAAAAGAACCATCACCTGTGGAAGCCCGTGTACATCGGCGAAGTGCAGGCCAACGGGCAGTTCAACGTCGTCTGGAAGACGCCGGGCCCGGTGCGGGCGCAGCCGTGGAGCCAGTACATCGAAGGCAACGACAAGAAGAAGGACGAGCCCGAGAAGAAGTAGCGCAGGTTCGCCCTTCAGCGCCGCGGACGATGGCTCCCGATCACTGGTCATCGTTCGCGGCGTTTTCACGAAGTTTGCGCGAGGCTCAACGATGATGCCCCCTCCTTTCTCGAGGGTCGTGGTTGCGGCGCTGGCATTCGCCGCAGCGCTGGCGGCAACGGGTGCCGGGGCGATCACCGCCGAGACCGCTCACGACCTCGCGCTCGGCGACTACGACGCCAAGGTGAAGGCGATCGGCGCGCTGGCGGCGTCGGGTGATGCCGACGCGCTCGGCGTCCTGCAGGCGTTGGCCGATGGAGAAGTGCAGACCGCCGGCGAAGCGGTGCTGCGCGTGAAGGATGGACAGGCGACCGATCTTGCGACGGGCAAGGCCGTGACGCCGCTGCCGGAGCCGCGCGACGATGTGGTGTTGAGCAACCCGGTGCGGCGCGAGTTGGCGACGGCAATTGCGACGCTCAAGCTGACGGCGTCCGAGCGTGCCGTCCGGCTTGCCGCCGCGCTGGAATTGCAACGCGGCGCCGACGAATCGATGCTGCCGGCGATCGAGCGCGCGCTTGCGAAGGAGCAGGATGCCGAGATCAAGGCGTTGCTGACGCTGACCCGCGCGACCGTGCAGCTCGCGAGCAGCGACAAGGCGACGAGGATCGGCGCGATCCGCGCGCTCGCCGCGAGCCGCGACCCGAATACGAAGACGTTGCTGCTGCCGCTGCGCGAAAAGAAAGGCGCGGAGTTCGTCGAGCCCGACGCCGACGTGCGCGCCGAGGCCGAGCTGTCGCTGCGGGCGATCGAGAGCCGGCTCGCGACGGGCGAAATGATCGGCCGCGTGTTCAGTGGCATAAGCCTCGGCAGCGTGCTGCTCCTGGCTGCGCTGGGCCTCGCCATCACGTATGGCCTGATGGGCGTGATCAACATGGCGCACGGCGAGCTCATCATGGTCGGCGCGTACGCGACGTATGTCGTGCAGAACCTGTTCCGCACGTATCTGCCCGGAGCGTTCGACGCCTATCTGATCGCTGCGGTCCCTGCCGCATTCGCGGCTTCGGCGCTGACCGGCATGCTGCTCGAACGGACGGTGATTCGCTTTCTCTACGGCCGGCCGCTGGAGACGCTGCTTGCGACCTGGGGCATCAGCCTGATCCTGATCCAGTCGATGCGCACGATCTTCGGCGCGCAGAACGTGCAGGTCGAGAATCCGGCCTGGATGTCGGGCGGGATCGCGCTGATGGCGAACCTGGTGCTCCCGTGGAACCGCATCGTCATCATCGGCTTCGCGGCGGCCGTGGTCGCGCTGATCGCGCTGCTGCTGACGCGCACGCGGCTCGGACTCTTCGTGCGCGGCGTCACGCAGAACCGACCCATGGCGAGCGCGCTCGGCGTTCCGACGGGGCGCGTCGACACGTATGCGTTCGGACTGGGCTCCGGGATCGCGGGGCTCGCCGGCTGCGCGCTCTCGCAGATCGGCAACGTCGGCCCGGACCTGGGCCAGAGCTACATCGTCGATTCGTTCATGGTCGTCGTGCTGGGCGGCGTCGGGCAGCTCGCCGGCACGATCTACGCGGCGATGGGTCTCGGCATCGCCAACAAGTTCCTCGAGGCGGTATCGGGTGCCGTGCTGGCGAAGATCGCCGTGCTCGTGTTCATCATCGTGTTCATCCAGAAGCGGCCGCAGGGACTCTTCGCGCTCAAGGGCCGGATGGCCGATGCGTGATGTTGCCCGTGGCGAGAATTCCGCGATGAACGCTCCGCTGCCGCCACAGGTCGCAGCACGGCTCGCCGCAAGGCTCGCTGCACACCGGCCGGTATTGTTGACCCGCGGCGGCTGGGCCACGCTGGTGGGCGTCGCCTACGTGCTGTTCGTGCTGGTGCCCTCGCTCAATCTGCTGCTGCCCGCGGGCCATCCATTGCACGTCTCCGACTACTTCGTCACGCTCACCGGCAAGATCCTGTGCTACGCGATCGTCGCGCTGGCGATGGATCTGATCTGGGGCTACGCCGGAATCCTGTCGCTCGGCCACGGGCTTTTTTTTGCGCTCGGCGGCTACGCGATGGGCATGTATCTGATGCGCTCGATCGGCCGCGAGGGCGTCTATCACAGCGACCTGCCCGACTTCATGGTGTTCCTCGACTGGAAGGCCTATCCCTGGTACTGGAGCTTCACCGATCACTTCTGGTACGCCGCGCTGCTCGTCGTGCTGGTGCCGGGCCTGCTGGCCCTGGTGTTCGGCTATTTCGCGTTCCGCTCACGGATCAAGGGCGTCTATTTTTCGATCATCACGCAGGCGCTGACGTACGCGTTCATGCTGCTCTTTTTCCGCAACGACACGGGCTTCGGCGGCAACAACGGCTTTACTGACTTCAAGCGCATTCTCGGCTTTCCGATCGCCACGCCCCACGCCCGGGTGATGCTGTTCGCGCTTTCCGGCGCGACGCTGCTCGGCGCATTCCTGCTCGCGCGCTATATCGTCACGTCGAAACTGGGTCGGGTGCTCACGGCGATTCGCGATGCCGAGAGCCGCGTGATGTTCTGCGGCTACAATCCGCTCTACTACAAGCTCGCCGTGTGGACGCTCTCGGCCGTGTTGTGCGGAATCGCCGGCGCGCTGTACGTGCCGCAGGTGGGCATCATCAACCCGAGCGAAATGTCGCCGGCGAACTCGATCGAGATCGCGATCTGGACGGCGGTCGGCGGCCGCGGCACGCTGATCGGCCCGATCGCCGGCGCGTTTCTCGTCAACGGCGCGAAGAGCTGGTTCACGCAGGCGTTTCCGGAATTCTGGCTCTTCTTCCTGGGCCTCACGTTCATCCTCGTCACACTGTTCCTGCCTCACGGCGTGATCGGGCTGGCGCGGCGGTTTCGCAAGGGTGCCCAATGAACGACGCCGCGATTCATTCCGACGACGGCGGTTCGGCCGGGCTGGAGCAGGCCGGAATGCGCGTTGCCGGCGGCGCGGTCGACACGGTCCACGGTCCGATCCTGTACCTCGACGGCATCACGGTGAGCTTCGACGGTTTCAAGGCGCTCTCGAACCTGTCGCTGACGATCGACGACGGCGAGCTCCGTTGCATCATCGGGCCCAACGGCGCCGGCAAGACGACGATGATGGACGTGATCACCGGCAAGACGCGGCCCGACGCCGGCAGCGCGTTCTTCGGCCAGACGATCGACCTCACGCAGATGACCGAAGCCGAGATCGCGCATGCCGGCATCGGCCGCAAGTTCCAGAAGCCCACGGTGTTCGAGCGGCATTCGGTGTTCGAGAACCTGGAGCTTGCAATGAAGGCCGACAAGCGCGTGCGCAAGGCGATCGGCGCGCGGCTCGGGCTCGCCGACATGGACCGGATCGCCGAAACGCTCGCGCTGATCCAGCTCTTCGACGTGTCCGATCGACCGGCCGGATCGCTGTCGCACGGCCAGAAGCAGTGGCTCGAGATCGGCATGCTGCTGATGCAGGAGCCACGGCTCCTCCTGCTCGACGAGCCCGTCGCGGGAATGACCGACGACGAGACGATGCGCACTGCTGAACTGTGCCAGTCGCTCGCGGGCCGGCATTCGGTGGTCGTGGTCGAGCACGACATGGACTTCATCGCGAGCATCGCGCGGAAGGTCACCGTGCTGCACGAGGGCAGCGTGCTGGCCGAAGGTCCGATGGACGTCGTGCAGGACGATCCGCGGGTGATCGAGGTGTATCTCGGCAGATGACCATGTTGACCGTCTCCGCACTGAACCAGTATTACGGCGGCAGCCACACGCTGCGCGACGTCGCGTTCGAGGCGCCGTCGGGCGCGGTCACGGCGATCCTCGGCCGCAACGGCGTGGGCAAGACGACGCTGCTCAAGTGCCTCGCGGGACTCCTGCCCGCACGCTCCGGCACGATCAAATTCGACGGTGCCGACGTGACCAAGCTCGCGCCGCACCTGCGCGCGCGGCTGGGCTTCGGCTACGTCCCGCAAGGCCGTGAAATCTTTCCGCGCCTTACGGTCGAAGAAAACCTGCGGCTCGGCCTCGCAACGCGTCCGGCCGGCACGCCGATCCCCGCGCGCATCTTCGAGATGTTTCCGGTGCTGCGCGAGATGCTGCACCGGCGCGGCGGCGATCTTTCCGGCGGGCAGCAGCAGCAGCTCGCGATCGGCCGCGCGTTGGCGATGGAGCCGAAGCTCCTCGTGCTGGACGAGCCGACCGAAGGAATCCAGCCGTCGATCATCAAGGATATCGAGCGCGCGATCCGGCGGCTCGCCGCCGAGGGCACGATGGCGATCCTGCTGGTCGAACAGTACTACGACTTCGCGCGTTCGCTCGCCGACCGCTACGTCGTGCTGTCGCGCGGCGAGGTGATCAAGGCGGGCGCCGGCGCCACGATGGACGCCGACGGCGTCCGCGCGTGTCTCACGGTCTAGATGTGATCTCCACGACCGTTTGTCATGCTCGAGCGGTTGTCGGCTGACGGGTGGCAGGGACTCGAGAGCCCCGGCGGAATCAGCAGCCTCCTGCTTTCCGACCGCGGTTAGCAAAATTGCTAACGGCCGCGACGTCTTTTGCCGGCTCGGAATCGGCCTTGATCGCCGCCAGGTTCGTTTGAATGGCCGATGGGTATGCTCCGTCGTGCGAGTTAGCATTTTTGCGAACCGGCCCACGCCGCCAACGGTAGGCGCGAGCGCTCTTAACTCCTCTGACCGGCGTCCGCGCCTGCCTTATCGTCCGAAGGGGGCCCTTCGTCGTCCCCGCGAAGGCGGGGACCCAGTGGCGTTCGTCGAAAGACGCTAGGTTCGCGTCTCCGCGGGAACGACGGAAGCTCTCGGCTTCCGCCGGCCAGATGCCGTCTGTTGACCTCGGTCAAGGTCGGCCGTTACGGACCCAGTGACAATGGCTTCCATTCGCGGGAGTACGTCCGCTTATCGGGAGCTGCCATGGCCATTGCCGCTGCAGCCGACCTCGTCCTCGACACCGCCCTGGTGAAGAAGTACGACGGCTTCGGTCCTCGCTACACGTCGTATCCCACTGCAGATCGTTTCCACGCCGGCGTGACCGCCGAGCATTACGTCAACGCACTGCACGCGCGCAACCAGGAACGGCCGACGGCGCCGCTGTCGCTGTACGTGCACATCCCGTTCTGCAACACGATCTGCTACTACTGTGCGTGCAACAAGGTCATCACCAAGGACCACGGCAGGAGCGCCAGGTACATCAAGTACGTCGGCCGCGAGATCGAGATCGTCGGCGGCCTGATCGAGGGGGGCCCCAAGGTCGAGCAGGTCCATCTGGGCGGCGGCACCCCGACGTTCCTCGCGCGAGACGAGATGTCGACGCTGATGGGGATGCTGCGCGGGCATTTCGCGTTCGCGCCGGATGCCGAGGTCTCGATCGAGGTCGACCCGCGCAAGGTTTCCGCCGATACGGTCGCATTTCTCGGGCGACTGGGCTTCAACCGGATCTCGGTCGGGATCCAGGATTTCGACCCGATCGTCCAGCAGGCGGTGAACCGGATCCAGACCGAAGCGGAGACGATGACGGTGATCGACGCCGCGCGCGCCAACGGCTTCGTCTCGGTCAACGCCGACCTGATCTACGGGCTGCCGAAGCAGACGGTCGCCGGTTTCAGCGCGACGCTCGACAAGGTGATCGCCGCCGGTCCCGACCGCATCGCGCTCTACAGCTACGCGCACGTGCCGCATCTGTTCAAGCCGCAGCGGCGGATCGACATCGACGCACTGCCCGCGCCGGAAACGAAGCTCGCAATCCTCGCGCTCGCGATCGAGAAGCTCGGCTGCGCAGGCTACAACTACATCGGCATGGACCATTTCGCGAAGCCCGGCGACGAGCTCGCCGTCGCGCAGCGCGAGCGCAAGCTGCACCGCAACTTCCAGGGCTACTCGACGAAGCCCGATTGCGACATGCTGGCGTTCGGCATCTCGGCGATCGGCAAGGTCGGCGCGTCGTACGTCGCCAACGTGAAGACGCTCGACGAGTATTACGACAAGCTCGACGCCGGCGTGCTGCCGGTGATGCGCGGCGTCGAATTGAACGCGGACGATCTGATCCGTCGCGACGTGATCCAGAAGCTGATGTGCAACTTCGAGCTCGACTTCGCGGCGCTCGGCGCGCACTACGGCATTCCGTTCGCCGAGTATTTCGCGCCGGACATTGCATCGCTCGTTCCGCTCGCAACGGATGGCCTGGTCGAGCTTACCGACCACGATCTCAAGGTCACGATGCGCGGCCGGCTGCTGGTACGCACGGTCGCGATGCACTTCGACCGCTACCTGCGCGAGGCGCAGCAGAAGGCGCAGTACTCACGGGTGATCTGAGCCACCGGCCGCCTCGGGTCGTCTTCCGGTCGCCGGTCAGCTCGCGTGGCGACCGTCGGTCGGCTGCCGGGGGGCGCCGCCAGCCGGGGCAGTTCTCCGGTTGGAATCGGTCCCCGTTCGTTCAGGGCGACCTCGGTTGCGGTCTACAACACGAGTCTTGGCGCTGATGGACGCACGTCGATCACGTGACCCGCCATTGGAGAGAGCCGATCAAAGGGGCAGCGAGCGCCTCACGGTTGCCATGTACAACTTCGTCGGTCGCATGACTGACCATGCGTGCTATGACATTTGCATAGAGCCCCTGCGCGACGCGCTACCACAAGTTGCAGAATATTCGACAAAAATCTTGTCGGAAAAAATTACAGAACGCGCTTGACACCCCGTATCACGAGAGTACAAATGCGACTCCAGCGGATGCACGGAATATCCAAGGCGGCGCGCAAGCTCGCTGTGATCGTGTTTTCTGCTTCAGTCATATCTACGGGAGGCACCAACAATGACTAGCGTGCGCAAGTTTATCGTCGCCTTCGCGGCATTGACGCTCGCAACTCTTGCGCTGCCGGCCATGGCGCAGCAAAAGATCTTCAGCTTGGCGGTGACGTACCTCGGGTCGACGACGATTACCGGCCCGGCCGGAACGACCACGGCGCCGACCTGGCGGGCGACGTTCAAGAACGAGACGCCGAACGGCAATTCGACGATCAACTCGCTGATCCTCGGCGCGCAGAGCGGCGTCGCGTTCACGAATGCCCAGATGCAGCCGCAACTCGTCACGAATAACACGACCATCGCGGGCCTGGGCTCGGCCTCGATTTCCATCTCGTACATCGGCGGCATCAAGGCCGGCGGAAACACCGGCTATGTCGACGTTCAGGTTGCCGCGGGAAGCTTCACATGCATCCTGTTCAGCCCTCAGGCCTTTGCCGGTAACGCCTTCTCGCAGCCGTTCGCGTTGCAGTCGGGAAGTTCAACGCTGCTGGCGGGAAGCTCGTGCCAGGTGACGCTCGCGATGTCGCCCGCGCCGCCGGCGACGGTCGCCGAGGGTGCGACGTCCGTTGCGATGACGGCTGCGTACAGCTTCCCGGCGACAACCAGTGCGTCGTTCGGAGCGCTCACACTCAATGCACCGGCGGGTCTCAAGATCACCGGCGTGACGCTGCCCGCGGGCCGGACCGGGGCGATTTCCCCATCGCCGATCCCGGCGACCGGCGTGGCTTCGATCTCGATCACGAACATCGCGCCGGCGGTGACGCCTGCGTCGCCGCTGACGTTGAACCTCACGGTGAAGGTCGATCCGATGTGCAGCGGCACGACGGTCACGTGGGGCTCGACGGTCTATGCCGGCACGGCGCTGAGCGGCACCACGTTCGCGCTGGCGCCGCAGCCGCCTTCGCAACTCGATACGAAGATCGCCGCGACGGCCTGTGGCGTGACCTTCTCGCCCGACCCGCCGAAAACCGGAAGCACGGGAGCGGCGCTGCCCCCCCTGAGCGTCCTGCTGAGCGGCCTGGACGGCAGCGGCAGCGTGACGATGACGAGCACCTGCACGCTGTCGGGCACGACGTCAGTTGCCGCGTCCGGCGGTGTCGCGACCTTCTCGAACCTGGTCATCACCGCGCCCGGCGGAGCCTCCTGCAAGTTGACGGCAAACGCGGGCGCGTACGGCATGGCGACGTCGCAGTCGTTCACGGTCCTCGGCGGTCCGCTCTCCTGCGAGCCGAACGGAACCTACTTCTACAACGCCTCCAGCCCGTCCGGCGCCGACATCAACACGCCCGGATACTGGCTGATCCAGCGCGGCGCTTACAACAAGGACGGGGGGCCGTGCCAGGATGTGGGCTTCATGGCGACGAACAGCATCGTCGTCGGACAGCAGAACCAGTCGGTGACCTACAACTGGGATACGGTGCTGCAGCCCGGCGCGAGCTTCGTCCACATCATCACGTGGAATCCCGAGTACGTCGATTCGACGACAGGGATGCCGGTGTTGAAGACAGAGGTCCAGTGGAACGGCTCGCCGTACGCGAACCCCGTCCCGGGCCGCGCCTGCATCGCATGGAACCCGACCGATGTTCCCGCGGCCCCCGTCTCCCACCATTTCCTGCCGCTGCCGTACGGCACGCTGGCAGCGGATGTCACTGACACCTCGACGACCACCATCCAGGTGACTTTGGCCGCGCAGCCCGTGACGCCCGACACCACGGCGAACAGCCCCGTTCCGCCGCCGGTCCCGTTCGCGATCGAGATCGACGGTGAACGAATGAAGGTAACGGACACCTCCGGAGCACCGTTCTGGACAGTTGTTCGGGGCGACGGGATGACAACCGCTGCCGGTCACTGCGCGATCGGCACGTGGAACGGCACGTCGTGCGTTGGGGCACTCGCCACCAGGGTGATGAGCAATCCGCTGCCGGTCAATCCCACTGACGGCAGACAGCAGCGCGTATGCATCGCCGAGGAGGGCTGGCAGATCGTTCAGGCGGGCGCACCGAATTGTCCGGTTTCAGCTGACCCCAATGCGCCGGCAACGCCGACCTCGTGCGTGCTGGTCACGACGACGGTCTACGACGTCGGCGACACTACGGTCTCCCGCACGCCGTAATTCGGCAGTTGACGGGCTTCGACGGAGCGGCTCCCACTGGGGGCCGCTCTTTTTCTGTGACGAGCTAACGAACGTCGAACGGCATCGCCGGTGCGGCTCGGACCTTGAGGTTCGCGAGGAGCGAATTGCTCTCGTCGACTAGCGCTGATTGCGGCACGATGCCTTGTGCGCGGTCCAGCGCGATCAGCGCGAGCAGCGTCTGGGCGATCTCGAACGAGTCGCGCCGCGTCCTTCCGGCGGAGAGACTCGCATCCAGTGCCAGACGGGCGCCGACCAGGTCGCCCTGCCGATACAGCGCGAAGCCACGCACGCGTTGCAGCACCGCCGAGAGCTTGGTGTTCGAAGCGTCGACCCGTGCCAGCGCGCCGACCGCCAATGCAAGGGCGGCATCGGGATTCCCTTGGAAGATATGGCACTCCGCCGTCCGGGCATCAATTTCCAGGACTTCCTGTTGCGCCCCGACGTGTAAGTAGTGCGACTTGGCCTCCTCGAACCGGCGGAGCGCTTCGTCGAAGCGCCCGGTGCGGAGTGCCACGCGGCCGAGATGGCCAAGACAGTCGCCCAGGATGGAGCGATACTGGAACGCCCTCCAGAGCGGCAGCAGGTCGAGCAGAAGGTCCTCCGCCTCGGCGAGCTCGCCGCGCTCGACCAGGATTTCCGCGGCATTCATGCGCGCGATTGCGGCGTCGACGGTGCTGCCGATCGTCACGCATTCCGCTCGTGCGCGTTCGTAATACGACAGCGCGTCGTCCCAGCGGTTATCCCACTTGCACGCGGCGCCCAGATTGATCAGCAGCCCGGCGTGCCTGACCTGATTGCCCGATTTCGCGTAGGCTTCCAGCGAACGCTGCCACAGGGGTTCCACGCTCTTCGTGGCGAGGTCACCACACACCCAGCCCATCACGAAGTACGCAGCTCCAAGCGCGTCGTCATCGCCGATGGCTTCCGCCTCGGTGACGGCAAGTCGCGCCCAACGGAGCGCCTCCTTCGAGCGGCCTCCCACCTGCAGGATCGTTGCGTAATACGCGCTCACCTGCGCGGCCTGCCGGGCAGCCTCGGGGCCCGGCAAGCCGTCGACCGCCTTGCGGGCCCGCGCTACCCAGCGCAGCGCGTGCGGATATTGCCCAAGCTTCTCCTCGAGCCAGGCGCGTTTCAACAACAGTTCGCTCTGCTTGAGACGATCATCCGTGACGAGCCGACGCGTGGCGGTGTACGCCTCCGATGCCTTGCCAAAGTCGCCCGCGCGGTTCCACGAGTCCCCGAGCGCTTCCTGTACGGTGGCGAGCTCCTTATCCTCGAGCGCGTCGAGCCTCCTGCCTGCCTCCAGCGCGCGTGAGTAGAGTCCCGCGGCTTCGACGTATGCGTAGACACCTTCGGCGCGTTTTGCCGCGACCTTGGCGTATTGCCAAGCCGATCGATACTCGCCGGCTTCGAAGTAGTGCAGGGACAGTATTCCGGCCTCCTCCGGGAAATCCATCTCCTCTTCGATGTGCACCGCGACCGCGCTATGAAGTTGTCGCCGGAGCTTGAACGGCAGCCCCGCGTAGGCTGAGTCGCGCAGCAGTGTCTGGCGAAAACGCAGGTACCCGTCGGGCTCCTCATCGAACAGCTCGAGCAATTTCACGAGCGCCGAAGCATCGGGTGCCGGGCCGTCCTCTTCGGAATAGAGCCACGACACCATCCGCGGGTGGAACGTCAGGCCGAACACTGCCACGCGGCGGACCAGGGCGCGTTCGTCCGGCGCCAATGTGTCGATCAGCGTCATCGTGGCCGCTTCGGCGGACTCGGGCAGTTCCGCAGCGCCGCCGGATTCGATCGCCGCGCGCAACAGGTCCCGCAGGAACTGCGGGTTGCCGCCCGATCTTGTCGCGACGACCTCGAGGACATGCGGCGGAAGCGGACTTTGCGCGGTTGCGAGCTCGGCCAGTCGCAGCGCGTCCTGGGGCGCGATCGGCTTGAGGTCGATCCGCACCACCTCGGGCGCCTGCGCTGCCTCGAAGCCGGCGCTCGACGATCGGCGCGCGATGGCGAACAGCCAGGACCGCGCGGCGATGCCGCTGGTCAAGTACGCCAGGAGCTCGGCCGAGGCTTCGTCCATGTGATGCGCGTCGTCGATCTCGACCAGCAGCTTGTCGGGAAACACGACCTCGAGAAATCGGGCTACGGCCTCATGCAACTTCATGCGGCGGTTTTTCTCCGCCAACTGCAGGACCTCAGGCGTATCGGCGATTTCGACGTCGAACACCGCGGCGAGCAGCGGCAGCCACGGCGCGAGGTCGGGCGCCTTCGTCGCCACTTCGGTGCGAATGCGCTCGACGATGTCCGCTTCGGCAGATTCCCGTCCGAAGGCCAGCATTTCGCGCAGCAGCTCGCGCCACACGACATACGGGATGGACGACGTGTAGGCCTCGCAGGCCGCGTGCTGCTTGTTGAATCCTGTGGCAGCGTCGCGCAGTGCTTCGAGCAGTCGCGTCTTGCCGATCCCGGTGTCCCCCACGAGCTCGATCAGGCGGCCCGTTCCCGACCGCGCGCTCGTGAACGCCTTGCGGATCACGCCGAGCTCGGCGTTGCGCCCGGTCAGCGGCAGACGCTGCAGCGTCACCTGCCGCGTGCGCGAGCCTTGGGCGCGCCCGACCGACCACGCCTGTACCGGCTCGGCTTTGCCTTTCACTGCGAAGGGCTCGAGCTTGGTCGTCGCGAACAGCGTGTTGGCGCGATCCAGAACGTCGGCGGTCGCATAGATCTGGCCGGGCTCCGCCCTGGCCATGAGCCGCGCGGTCAGGTTCACGGCGTCACCCATCACAGTGTAGGTGCGGCGATACGCGGGTCCGATGTCGCCGGCGAACACGGCGCCGCGGTGAACGCCGATGCGCAGCGGGACAGGTAGGTCGGATTCGACGATTCGGCGCAACGCGAGCAGCATGCGATCCTCGTCGTCACCGGTCACAGTCGGCGCGCCTGCGGTCAGGATCAGCTTGCCGCCGTGGGCGTCGACGTCCGAGCCGAGGAACGCGATGCCCTGCTCCTCGGTGGCCGCCTCGACGATGCTCACGACCCGATGCAGCGCCGCGGCCGCCGCGGCCGTGCCCTTTTGCTCGATCAGCGCGTCGGTGCCCTCGAAGCGGATGAATGCGATCGTCACGGGACGGTGCTCGGACGTTCCGCCGCCGGCCAGCACGTGCGCGCGGATCGCCGGCGAAAGGCAGCGCAGCAACGGCTCGGGCGGCATCTTCGGTCGCGGGATGTAGGCAATCTTCTCGTCGTGACCGGGCGGCTCGCGGAGCAGCAGGACACCCGACGCCTTGCGATCGCCGAGCAAATCGCCAGGGAGGAGTGCGGCCGTTTCCGCGCTGACGAGAATCGCACCGGGTTCCGCGGCGTGCTCCATCGCGACTGTGCGGCTCCACGCGGGACCGGTGGGGAGCATCTCGAGGTGCGAAGTGCCGACGGCAAAGAAATGAAATTGTCCCGTATGCACGCCCTGCGACATTCGCAGCGTGACCGCAGCGCCCGGCAACTCGATCCGGCCGACGACGTCGAGCGCCGCGCGCATCCGCACCGCAGCCGCGCAGGCGCGCGTGACGTGGCCCTCGTTCTGGAACCACAGCAGGAGCGCGTCGCCGCCGAATTTGAGCAGGCTGGCGCCGTTCTCGTAGGCGACCTTGAGGATCGACGCGAAGCTGCCGCCGATCGTGTCGGTGATTTGTTCCGCGCCCTCGCGGCCCTTGCGGGCAAGCTGCTCGGACAGCTGCGTGAAGCCCGAGACGTCGGCGAACAGCGCGGTGCCTTCCGCGGTCCAGTACGGAGTGCCCGGATCGGCGAGCAGGTGCAGCTGCAGGATGCGCGCCAGGTAGGGAACGACGCGTTCGGCGTGTTCCTGCGCAGGCGGCGCGGCCGGTTCGGGGCCCGCCGTCGTGGCCTCGCCCGGGTCCGGCACGTCAGTGAGCTTCGTCACGGGTGTAGAGGGGCGGATCAACGCACACAAGAATGCCCGATCGATGCCGAATCGTGAAGTCTACTTGATCGAACGGATCGACCGCAGCCAGAGCTACACCGCGACAATAGGCATGCCAGCGCATTGGGAGCCGGGCTTGCGGCCCCCGAAAGCCAATTTCGGTCTAGCCGAGGATCTCGCCGATCCGCTTGCGCCGCTCGATCTCGGACTCGAATTCCTGCAGCTCGGGGCCGAGCGCATCGCGCGCCGAGATCATGCCCACCGGATGTCCGCCTTTGACTACGGGCACGTGGCGAAATCCGCCTTCATACATCATCATCAGCGCGTAGCCGACGGGCTTGTCGGGATCGACCGTCTGGGGGTGCGCGGTCATCACCTCGGAGAGCTTCACCGTCTTCGCGTCGCGGCCCTCGGCGAGGATGCGGAACAGTGCGTCGCGTTCGGTGAAGATGCCGACGAGGTGACCGGCGTCGACGACCATGATCGAGCTCACGTTGCGTTGCTTCATCTGCCGCGCCGCGTCGTGCACTGTCATGGTTGCGGGTGCGGTGAGGATCTTCTGCCTGGCGATGACGCTCTTGATCGGACGCTGGGACATGACGATCTCCTGTGTGGGGCAGTACGCCGGATCGCAGAGGGTAGGAAAGGGGCGCCTCGACTATCCGGTCATTGCCACAGATCGACGGTCTCGCCCTGCACGCGCAGGCGATCGGCGCGCGTCTGGACGTAGCGCTGAAACGAAGGCTCGTCGCGGTACGCGCCGCTCGCGACGTAATCGAGCGCCGAGGCGAGATGGAACGGCCGCAGGTAGGCGTCGATGCGGAAGACTTCATGCCCGCCGGCATCGAAAAAGATGACCGTTGGTGCGTACGCGACGCCGAGATCGCGGGCCCACGCATCGGCCCTTGCGTTGCCGCCCTGCGGTGTGGTCAGATCGGTACGCGCGCCAAGCGCGAAGCGAGCGACATCGAAGCGCGCGAGCAGCAGCAGGACTTCGGGGCGACGGAACGCTTCACGGTGGAGCTCGTCGCACGGGGCGCAATACGGGGTCTCGAAGATCACGGCCAGCGGTTTTCCGGTGGCGCGCCGCCGTAAGTCATATGGCGGCTTGACGAAGAAGGATTCGTCGGCGAGCGTTGCGCTGGCCGGATCCGGCGTCCTGCGCGCGAGGTACGCCGCGAGCGGTTCCTGCTTTTCCCGCTTGGCGGCGACGTAGTCGAGGACGGCCTCGAAACGGTGCGGCGGGTAGTAGCCGTTCAACCGCGCGACGATGCGGCCCTGCTCGTCGAGGAACAGCAGCGTGGGGGTGAACTGCACGTCGAGCGCGCGGGCGAGCGCTTTCTCGGTCATCGTGCGTCCGTCGAGCCACGTCGTTTCGCGATCGCCCCAGATGTTGAGCGCGATCGCGACGAAGTGCTTGCGCGTCTTGTCGACGATCCGCCGCTGGGAAAAGTTCGTCACCATCAGCTGCTTGCAATAGGGGCAGCCATCCTGGCCGAAGTAGACCATCAGCCGACGACCGTCCTTCGCAGCGTCGGCGACGTCGTCACGGAAATCGAGGAAGGTCTCGCTGAACCACGGCGGGATGTCGATCGCGTACGGCGAGGCGTCCTGCGCGCGGGCCGCGGGGGTCAGCGCCGACAGCGCCAGCGCGACAATGGCGAGCCACTTCTTCATAGGCGGCGCATGCTATTTCGGCGGCTCCGCCGGCTTGGCCGCGCCCAGCAAATTCAGAATGTCGATCGGCACGGGAAACACGATCGTCGAGCTCTTGTCGCCGGCGATGTTGCCGAGCGTCTGCAGATAGCGGAGCTGCATCGCCTGCGGCTGGCGCGCGAGCATCTGCGCCGCCTCGAGGAGCTTCTCCGCTGCCTGCTGCTCGCCCTCGGCGTGGATGATCTTCGCACGCCGCTCGCGCTCGGCCTCTGCCTGGCGCGCGATCGCGCGCACCATTGATTCGTTCAGGTCGACCTGCTTGATCTCCACCAGCGATACCTTGATCCCCCACGCGTCGGTCTGGGTATCGAGCACCTGCTGGATATTGAGGTTCAGCCGCTCGCGCTCGGACAGGAGCTCGTCCAGCGCATGCTTGCCGAGCACGGCGCGGAGCGTCGTCTGCGCGAGCTGGCTCGTCGCCACGAGGTACTGCGCGACCTGGATCACCGACTTCTCGGGGTCGACGACGCGGAAGTAGACGACGGCATTGACCTTCACCGACACGTTGTCGCGGGTGATCACATCCTGCGGCGGCACGTCGAGCACGATCGTGCGCAGGTCGATCCGCACCATCTGCTGAATACCCGGAATGATGAGGATCAGCCCCGGCCCCTTGACCTTCCAGAAGCGGCCGAGCAGGAACACCACGCCGCGTTCGTATTCGCGCAGCACGCGGAATGACGAGACGATCAGTATGGCGATTGCGAGGAGTACGACGCCGCCGAATCCCAGGCCGAGGCCCATCACTAGTCTCCTTTGGCGGGCTCGTCCGCCGGCGCGACCGTGAGCACGAGCCCATCGCGCCCGGTCACCCGCACCGCCTGCCCGCGTTTCAACGGCACAGCCGATTTCACCCGCCACTGCTCGCTGTGGATGCGGGCCCAGCCCTCCTCGGCCAGATCGTCGAGCACGAGTCCGGCGCTACCCACCAGCTCCTCGCTCCCGGACACGACGGGTCGCCGGCGCGCTTTCAATGCGGCGCCGGAGACGAAAAAGATGAACGCGGCGGTGACCACGGTCAGGCCGGCGATCAGCGTGTACGAAACGCCGAACGCGGGAACGTCGGTGTCGATCAGCAGCACGGCGCCGATGACGAAGGCGATGATGCCGCCAACGCCGAGCACGCCGAAGGTGGCGAGGAACACCTCGGCGATCATGAACGCGAGACCGAGCAGGATCAGCGCGAGCCCGGCGTAGTTGACGGGCAGCATGTGCAGCGCGAAGAGCCCGAGCAGCAGCGCGATGGCACCCGCGACGCCGGGCAGCACGAAGCCCGGGTTCGAGAACTCGAAAAAGAGGCCGTAGATGCCGATCATCATCAGGATCAACGCGACGCTGGGGTTGGCGATCACCGCGAGGAAGCGGCTCTTCCAGTCGGGCTCCATCGTCACGGCCGCGACGCCCGCGGTCGCGAGCGTGCGCTCGCCGCCGGCGGTCGTCACCTTGCGGCCGTCGACCTTCTTGAGGAGATCCGCGACGTCGCGTGCGGTGAGGTCGATCACGTTGTGCGCAAGTGCCTCGTCCGCGGAGAGGCTCACCGCTTCGCGCACCGCGCGCTCGCCCCATTCGGCATTGCGCCCGCGCAGTTGCGCGAGACCGCGGATGTACGCCGCGGCGTCGTGGACCTGCTTGCGCTCCATCGCCCCGCCTTCGCTCGCGGGTGCCGATTTGTCGGACTTGCCGGAGTCCTTCTCCTTTTCGGGTGCCTGCGGTCCCGCACCGCCGATGCCGATCGCGACCGGCGTCGCCGCGCCGAGATTGGTGCCCGGCGCCATTGCCGCGACATGGCAGGCGTAGAGGATGTACGTGCCGGCACTCGCGGCACGGGCGCCGCTCGGGGCGACAAAAGCCGCGACCGGCACGCGCGAGGCGAGAATGACCTTGATGATTTCGCGCATCGACGTGTCGAGCCCGCCGGGCGTGTCGATCTCGAGCACGACCAGTTCGGCGCCGTCCTTGTCCGCGCGGGCGAGGCCGCGTTCGACGAAGTCCTCGCTCGCGGGGCCGATGGCGCCGGTGAGCGGCATCACGATCACCGGCCCGGTGGCCGCATTGGTGCCGATGGACGCCCATCCGAGCGCCGCAACGAGGACGATTCGCAGGACCTTCGCCATCTTTCCCGGCGGCCGCGGAAGAAATCCGCGCCCGGGAGGGCCATTATTGCAGAATTCGGCCGGGCCGGAGCCCGCCCCATCAAGCCGCCAGTTTCGGCGCCCCCGGGTCGATGCCCCTTCGCGCGGCCATCTCGCTGCCGATCTCCGCGAGTGTCGCCGCGTCGAACGCCGCTGCGGCGAGTGGAAACAGCGTGCTTTCTTCGCGTGCGATATGAACGGCATAAGCGGCGCGGATATCGGCCACCTGACGCGCCGAAAGGTTGGCGCGTGTGCCCGCAGCGATGCCCGCCAGCAGCGGGCGCAAACGGCGCCACTTCGCAGCGAGCGCATCGTGTTCGGCTGCAAGCTCCGCGATCAGCAGATCGGCACGGTCCGGCAGCGCGTGCTTCAGACGGGGAAAGACGCTCGCTTCCTCGTCGGCGTGATGGTTGGGCCCCGCCGTGTCGAAATAGCGAAGGATGCCACGCGCGGCCGCACGCGCATCGGTGTCTGCGCCATATTCGGGAAGGTGACGCTGCAGGCGATCGAGCGTCGAGAGCTGCCGCTCGATGCGGCCGTGGCACGCGGTCAGCATGCCGAACGGGTCGTCGAACGACGGGGCGGTGGGATCGGAGAGAAAGTCGGTGGCCATCGTCCGGCGGCTGCCGTTAATCCAAGCGTTCGACATCACACTTCTTAGAAGATTCCGAGCGGCGACTTGGTGACCGCCACCGATACGATATAGCAAAACGTCGCCACGGCGGCGACGAACGCGGCGATCCGGATGCCGCGCGTCGGCCCGCGTTTGAGCGCGATTGTCCCGAGCACGATGTAGACGACGAGTGCGGCGATCTTCGCGCCTAGCCAGCGGATGTTGGCCGCGAAGCCGATCTGCCAGGCGAGCGACAGCGCGGAGACGAGCAGCACCGTGTCGATCACATGGGGGACGATCCTCACCCAGCGCGGCCCGAGCCGCTCGGGCGAAGCCAGCATCCATGCGCCGCGAACGATGAACAGCGTGATCGACAGCGCGGCGGCGCCGACGTGGACCGCCTTCAGCGCGGCGTATTCCGGAGCCATGGCGTAGTCGCGCGAACGTCCGTCAGCGTGATGCCGGCGGGCGAGATTTGCCCGCGCGCGCTGCGGGTGCCTCCGGCAGCAGGTTCAGGATCCGTATGAACAATGATTCGACCTCGCGCTTCGGGCGGATGCCGCGCAACGGATTGTCGTTCTCGAGGAAAGCGGCCGCGATCCGCTCCCAGTCGGACGCGGAAAGGTGCTTCTGCGCGAGCGGGAACAGGAGGCTCTCTTCCTTTTCCATGTGCTGCCCGTGGAAATCGGCGTAGGCGTCGACGTTGCGCGCGAACGTGTCGAGCGCCTGCGGTTCGCGGTGGTAGGCGTCGAGCGACGCCTGCAGCGATGCGATGAGCGCCGCGCCGCGGCCGTGCTCGGCGTCGAGCGCGTCGGTGAGCTTGCGGGCCTGCGGGGAGCGCGAGGCGAGTGCCGCGAACAGATGGCGGCTCTCTTTCGGGTGGTGCAACCGTTCGGGAAACGCGACGATGTAATCGAGGAGCGCCTGCAGCAAGCGGAAGTCGGGCGCCAAGCCGTCGTCGCGGATCCGGCCGACAGCGAGGCGCAGGCCGAAGAGGACCGATGCGATCGCCAGATGTTCGTCCTTCAGGGTCCGGATCGCGGTCATTGCCGCGGGCAGCCGTGCCGGGGATGGCTGCTGCGAACGCGCGCGTGTCACGCCGCGGCCGGACGTATTGGCGGCAATCGGCTTGACCGTGCGGACCATTAGTACGTTTCGACGTGATAGCGGCCGGCGGCGCGCAGCTCGGGCAGCAGCGCGTCCCAATCCTTGCCGTGCTCACGGCACGCGTCGCGGAACGCCTCGTCCACGCCTTGCTCCATCCCCTTGAGGCCGCAGATGTACACGTAACAGTTTTCGTCGGCGAGCAGGCGTGCGACCTCCGCACTGCGTTCCCTGATGCGGTCCTGCACGTAGCACTTCGGCGCATTCGCCACGCGCGAAAACGCAAAATTGATGTCGATGAAATCGTTGGGGAGCTTCAGCAGCGGTCCGAAATACGGCAGCTCGCCTTCCGATCGCGCACCGAAGAACAGCGTCAACGCCCCGCCTTCGTTGAGCGCGATCCGGCGCCTCCGCCGTTCGGTCATCGCGCGCATCGGCGCCGAGCCTGTCCCGGTACAGACCATCAGCAGGCTCGAGCCCGGATGATTGGGCATCAGGAACGTCGCGCCGTACGGTCCGACGACCTTCACCTGATCGCCCTTGGCGAGATCGCAGAGGTAATTCGAAGCGACACCCGTGACGGGCTTGCCGTCGTGATCCTCGGTGACGCGCTTCACGGTAAGCGACAGATTGTTGTAGCGCGGCCGCTCGCCCTCGCGCGGACTCGCCACCGAATACAGGCGCACGTGATGCGGCCGGCCCGATGCGTCGACGCCGGGCGGCAGGATGCCGATCGTCTGGCCCTCGAGCACGGGAAACGCGGCGCCGCCGAAATCGAGGACGATGTGCCGGATGTCGGCGCTCGCGCCGTCGGCGGTGAGACGGAAGTTGCCGGTGACCGTCGCGATCGCGGGCTTTTCGATGCCGTAGAGATTGACGTACGGATGAGCGGCCGACCACGGCGGCCGGACGTCGCCGCCTTGGCCGGCCGTCGCGACCGAAGTGATCCGCACGACGTCCGTCGGCGTTTCGGCCACGGTTCCGGCCGGGAGCGCGCCCTGCGCCGGGAGGCTGTCCCAGCCGAACTGCTCGGCGAGCGTGTACGGCTTCGCGCGGTCGACCTGCCGCCAGTTGTCGATGGCGCCCGTCGGGCAGGGCGAGATGCACTCGTTGCAGAAGTTGCACTTCCCAGGATCGACGACGTAGTTGCGCCCGTCGTGCGTGATGGCGTCGACCGGGCAGGTCTCCTCACACGTATTGCAGCGGATGCAGATCTCGGGATCGATGAGATGCTGGCGCAGAACTTCGGAAACCATGGTGCTCATCGTCGCTGCCCGGGGCGTTGGCGGCTCAATTGAAACGCACGTACTCGAAGTCGACCGGCTGGTTGTTGATGCCGCGCGCCGGCGGCGCGATCCAGTTAGCGAAGCGGCCGGGCTCGACGACCCGTCCCATCAGCGATGCGACGAACGCCCGATCTTCGGCGGACGGAAGCCAGTGGAGGTGTCGGTGGGTCCAATCGGCCTCGGACACGACGTTGCCCTCCGGATCGACGCGCACGGACGAGAGTGGCCCGATCTTACGGTTGAACGCCTTGTGCGGCGCGCGGAGCCGGAAGGCGATGCCGCTTTTCTCGATGATCTTGTTCCAGCGCTCGATGCCGGCCTGCGCATCCTTGACGTAATCGTCGCGGAGCTTTTCGTTGAGCGCATTGAGCGCAGGCGCCTCGGTCGTGACGAGGCGGCCGTCACGCACTTCGAGCACCGGGTACGTCGCTCCGGCGAGCAGGTGGTCGTCGCTGATCTTCGTCTCCTCGAAGCGGCCCTTCAAGCCGGTCGAGTAGAACGTCGCGGCGTTCGACGACACATCGGCGCCGAAGAGGTCCATCGTGACGCTGAAATGGAAGTTGAGGTAGCGCTGGATCGTCGGCAGGTCGATGAGCCCGAGTGCGCGAATCTTGGCGGGATCGTCGATCTTGTGCTGCACCGTCGCTTCGCAGGTCCGCTGGACGATGCGGCCCACGCCCGACTCGCCGACGAACATGTGGTGCGCCTCCTCGGTCAGCATGAAGCGGCAGGTGCGCGCGAGCGGGTCGAAGCCGGACTCGGCGAGCGAGCAGAGCTGGTACTTGCCGTCACGGTCGGTGAAATACGTGAACATGAAAAACGCCAGCCAGTCGGGCGTGCGCTCGTTGAACGCGCCGAGGATCCGCGGGTTGTCGGCATCGCCCGAGCGGCGCTCGAGCAGCGCTTCGGCTTCTTCGCGCCCGTCGCGGCCGAAGTACGCGTGCAGCAGGTACACCATCGCCCACAGATGGCGGCCCTCCTCGACGTTGACCTGGAAGAGATTGCGCAGATCGTAAAGCGAAGGACAGGTGAGCCCGAGGTGCCGCTGCTGCTCGACGGATGCCGGTTCGGTGTCGCCCTGCGTCACGATCAGCCGACGCAGGTTAGACCGGTATTCGCCCGGAACTTCCTGCCACGCGGGCTCGCCCTTGTGCGCGCCGAAGTTGACCTGGCGTCCGGCTTCGGCGGGCGTGAGAAAGATGCCCCAGCGATAGTCCGGCATCTTGACGTAGTCGAAGTGCGCCCAGCCCTTCGGCTCGACGCTGATCGCGGTGCGCAGATAGACGTCGGCGGTGCTCGTGTTCTCGGGGCCCATGTCGCCCCACCAGTTCAGGAATTCGGGTTGCCAGTGCTCGAGCGCGCGCTGCAGCGTCTTGTTGCCCGCAAGCTCCACGTTGTTCGGAATCTTTTCGGCGTAGTCGATGCTCATCAAACGCGCTCCCAGTTGAATTTCGCCTTGTTGCCGCTGCCGAATACCTTGAGCGCACCGGCTTCGCCCACGGCATTCGGGCGGATGAAGATCCAGTTCTGCCACGCCGTGAGCCGACCGAACACGCGCGTTTCCATCGTCTCGGCGCCGGGGAAGCGCAGGTTGGCCTCCATCCCGGTCAGCGCATCGGGCGAAAGGCTGGCGCGTTCCTCGAGCGCGATGCGGATCTCGTCGGCCCAATCCAGATCGTCGGGCGCGGCGGTGACGAGGCCGAGCGCCATGGCCAGATCGGCATCGGCCAGTCGATCCATCGCTTCCTTTGCGTGCGCGATCGGCGCCGTCTCGTCGCAGAACCGCGTCGCGATGCGCGTGCGTCCGTTCACCATCGGATAGGCGCCGAAATTCATCGCCGACAATGCGATCTTCGGCGCGGCGCCTTCATCGTCGGGAAGGGAAAGCATGTAGCTGCGATCGGCGGCAAGCGCCAGCTCGAAGAGTGTCCCGGCGAAGCACGAGCCGCGGTCGATCAGCGCATAGAGCGTGCGCGAAGTCACGTCTAGCCGGGCGAGCGTTCGCCGCAGCATGCCAATCGTCTCGCGCACGAACCAGTGCGCAGCGTGGGTTCCGAGCGCCGTGTCGACGGCGAGAACCCGGGACGCATCGCCGGTGGTCTTGAGGATCCACGTGCCGATGTCGAGCTCGTTGGTGCGCAGGAGCAGGATCGCGTCGTCGAGCTCGCGCGCCATTGCGAGCGGCCACCACGCAGCGCCTTCCGCGAGAATGGCGGCGAGATCCGCGGGCAGCGGTGCGCGCGGCGCGGCAATCGTGATCGTGGCGCTCCGCGCCTTGCGGTCGATCGCGACGTCGACGTAACCGTAATGGATCCCGGTGGCATCGAGCGTGCGCGCGAGCGGCGTCAGCGCGACGCCCTGCTCATTCCGCGGCCGGTCGCTTTGCGCGGCCAACGCCCGCGCGCGCTCGCGCACCTTGTCCGCGAACTGCTGCGGCTTGACCGCATCGTCGACGAGCCGCCATTCCTTCGCCCGCTGCGCGCGCACGCCCTCGACCAGCGTGCAGAAAACGTCGGCGTGGTCGCGGCGGACCTTGCGCTTGTCGGTGACGCGCGTGAGACCGCCCGTGCCCGGCAGCACGCCGAGCAGCGGGACTTCGGGCAGGCTGACCGCGGACGAGCGGTCGTCGATCAGGATGATCTCGTCGCAGGCGAGCGCCAATTCGTAGCCGCCGCCCGCGGTCGTCCCGTTGCAGGCGGCGATGAACTTGAGACCCGAGTGCCGGCTCGAATCCTCGATGCCGTTCCGCGTTTCGTTGGTGAACTTGCAGAAATTGACCTTCCACGCGTGCGACGACACGCCGAGCATGAAGATGTTGGCGCCCGAACAGAAGATGCGCTCCTTCGCGCTCGTGACGACGACGCTCCCCACTTCGGGGTGCTCGAAGCGGATCCGCTGCAGCGCATCGTGGAGCTCGATGTCGACGCCGAGGTCGTAGGAATTGAGCTTCAGCTTGTAGCCGGGCTTGATGCCCCGGTCCTCGTCGATGTCGAGCGCGAGCGTCGCAACGGCGCCATCGAACGAAAGCTTCCAGTGCGCATACCGGTCGGGATGCGTGTCGTAGTCGATGTAGGACGACGCCTTCGCCGCCTCGCGCGGAGGCAGTACCGGTGTTGCTTGCGCCATGACATCTCCTCCTTCGGCTAGGCCTGGACGGCCTGCCGCAGTTTGGTGAGGCTCTCGTCGGGCGCTTCGCCCGTCGTGTCGAGCGTCACGTCCGCCTTCCGGTACAGCGGCTCGCGCGCTTCCAGAATCCGGGTGAGATCTTCCATCGCCTCGGCATTGCCCTGCATCGGCCGGAAGTCGCCCTGCGCGACGACGCGCGCCATGTGCAGATCGGGGGTCGCCTTGACCCAGACGGTAAAGCAGTTGAGCAGCAGCAGGTTGAACGTCTCGGGCTCCGAAACGATGCCGCCGCCCACCGTCATCACCATTTCGGCGTGAGTCTCGAGGAGCCGTTCGAAAGAGCGGCGCTCGATTCGCCGGTACCCGGCCTGGCCGTAGAGCAGGAAAACTTCGGACAGCGTGATGCCCGCCTCGCGCTCGATCTCGCGGTCGAGCTCGATGAATGGAAAGCCGAGCTCGCCCGCGAGCGCCGTTCCGAGCGTCGTCTTGCCGGCACCGCGCAGGCCGATGAGCGCGATGCGCTTGCGGCGTGCTGCTTCTTCCTGCCCGAAATCGCGCATCAGCCGGAACACGACGTCTTCGAGCCGATGCTCCGGGAGTCGCTCGAGAAAGCGGCGGATCAACCGCTGTTCGACCGAGTTTTCGCGCTGATCGATGAGTTCGGTGAGCGGCATGCCGAGCGCGCGGGCGACGCTGCGCAGCAGCAGCACCGATGCGTTGCCGTCACCACCCTCGAGCTGCGCCAGATAGCGCTCCGACACCGCGGCATTCTGCGAAAGAACCTTGCGCGCCATGCCGCGACGCTCGCGCGCCTCGCGGACGCGCCGGCCCATCGCCGCCAGGAATTCGGCGTCATCCGCGTCGTGCGCGGTGAGCGCAGGGCTGCTCGCTTCCTTGTGTTCCGCCGCTGCCATCGCAGTTCCTTTGAGCGCTCGAAGGCTGGCAATATAGTGCATAGTCGTCTACGCCGTCAAGCACTTTATGTCAGCTCCAAACGGTTAGCGCCGCGGCGTCGAGGCGCAGGTCCAGCCGGCCCGACTGGCCCATGTCCGGAGCCGAGTCGGACATGCTGTATTGTGCTTGACGCCATCAGCACCATGATCTAAAGTGCAGCAAGCTTCGGGGTGGAATGGCCAGAACCCGCCAGGATCGGATTTCCGCGAGTGCAGAATGAACCAGGATGAATTCACGAGCTTGATGGCGTCGATCACCGGTCGCGTTCGAGGACGAGCACTTGATCGCGCGCTCGAAGCCGATCTGAATCGCGAGTTCCCGGCCGACGGCGACGTGTTCCGTTCGGTCCGCGACGCCTGCTATGCGGGAATCGCCGCCGGGTGGATGTGCAACCGCGAGCACGCGGGCATCAAGTACGGGCGCGTCGTGAAGCCGGGCGAGACCACACACGGATTCTCGGTCGACGTCGTGGAGATGGAGGATGTCGCAGGCGGCCACCACCGCCATCCCACCGGCGAGATCGACCTCATCATGCCGGTGCGCGGCGCCGCGGAGTTCGACGGCCACGGCGCGGGTTGGCTAGTATACGAACCAGGGTCGGCGCACGTGCCGACGGTCGCCGGAGGCAAGGCGCTGGTGCTCTACCTGTTGCCCCAGGGCGCGATCGAATTCACGAAGTCATAGATAACGAGGCGCAGACCGACGCCGTCGCGCCAAGCACCAAGAGGAGGGGAGTGCCATGCCGTCAGTGAGCACGGCCGACCACCGCGTGAGCCCGCCGCGCGTCGAGATTCCGCGCGATTACAACGCCGCGCACGACCTGATCGAGCGCAATCTCGCCGCCGGCCGCGCGGGCAAGACCGCGTACATCGACGACAGCGGCACCTACACGTACGGCGATCTCGCCCTGCGCGTGAACCGCTGCGCGAACGCGCTCGTCCACTTGGGCCTCATGCCCGAGCAGCGCGTGCTGCTGTGCCTGCTCGACACGATCGATTTTCCGGCGGCATTCCTGGGCGCGATCAAGGCCGGCATCGTGCCGGTCGCCGGCAACACGCTGCTGACGACGAAGGACTACGACTACATGCTGCGCGACAGCCGTGCCCGCGCGCTCATCGTCTCGGCGTCGCTGCTGCCTGCGTTCGCGCCGCTCCTCGGCAAATTGCCGCATCTGCGGCACGTGATCGTCTCGGGCGGCGACGGTGCGGCGACGCATCATTCGCTCGCCAAGCTGATGGGCGCTGCTGCGAAAACGTTCGCTGCGGCGGACACGACGTGCGACGACGCCTGCTTCTGGCTCTATTCGTCGGGCTCGACCGGCGCGCCGAAAGGCACGGTCCATGTGCACTCGAGCATGATCCAGACGGCCGAGTTCTACGCGAAGCCGATCCTCGGCATTCGCGAGGACGACGTCGTGTTCTCGGCGGCGAAGCTCTTTTTCGCCTATGGGCTCGGCAACGGCCTCACGTTCCCGCTTTCGGTCGGCGCGACCACGGTCCTGATGGCGGAACGGCCCACGCCGCAAGCAGTGTTCGCGCGGTTGCGCAAGCATCAGCCGACGATCTTCTATGGCGTGCCGACGCTCTTCGCCGCGCTGCTCGCGCATCCGGAGCTGCCGGCGCGCGGCGAGTTGAAGCTCCGCCGCTGCACGTCGGCGGGCGAGGCGCTGCCGGCCGACATCGGCCGCCGGTGGACCGAACACTTCGGCGTCGAGATCCTGGACGGACTGGGCTCGACCGAGATGCTGCACATCTTCCTGTCCAATCGGCCCGGAGACGTGCGCTATGGTACGAGCGGCACACCGGTGCCTGGCTACGAGCTGCGGATCCTGGGCGATGACGGCGCGCCGGTCCCGCCGGGCGAAGTGGGCGAGCTGCAGATCAACGGCCCGACCTCGGCGATGGCTTACTGGAACAACCGCGACAAGAGCCGCGGCACGTTCCAGGGTCCGTGGACGAGGAGCGGCGACAAGTATTCGATCGACGCGAACGGCTACTACATCTATTCCGGGCGCAGCGACGACATGCTGAAGGTAAGCGGTATCTACGTGTCGCCGATCGAGGTCGAATCGGCGCTGATCACGCATCCGGCGGTGCTCGAGGCCGCGGTGATCGGCAAGGAAGACGACGAAAAGCTCATCAAGCCCGTCGCCTATGTCGTGCTGAAGAGCGGCCGGCAGGCGTCCGAAGCGCTCGCGGAAGAGCTGCGGGCCCATGTGAAGTCGCAGCTCGCCCCGTACAAGTATCCGCGCTGGATCGAGTTCATCGACGAGCTGCCGAAGACGGCAACGGGTAAGATCCAGCGCTTCAAGCTCCGCGCGAAAGCGGCCTGATCACCAGAAATCAAGCAGACCCACAGAGGAGGAGAGTCTCATGAAATCGATACTGGAAGTGCTGCGCCGCGTCGGCTTCGCCGCGGCCGTCGTGGCCATGGGGGCGGTGCTGACGGCAAGTGCTGCCATGGCGCAAGCGCAAGGCAAGGTCAAGATCGGGCTGATGCTGCCGTACACGGGCACGTACGCGGCGCTCGGCAACGCGATCACCAACGCGTTCAAGCTCGCGATCGAGGAGCAGGGCGGCAAGCTCGCCGGCCGCGAGGTCGAGTATTTCGTCGTCGACGACGAATCCGATCCGGCCAAAGCACCCGACAACGCGAACAAGCTGATCAAGCGCGACCAGGTCGACGTGCTCGTCGGCACCGTCCACTCCGGGGTCGCGCTGGCGATGGCTAAGGTTGCGCGCGACAACAACACGCTGCTCATCATCCCCAATGCCGGCGCGGACGACATTACCGGCCCGCTTTGCGCCGCCAACATCTTCCGCACGTCGTTCTCGAATTCGCAGCTCGGCATTGCGATGGGCAAGGTGATGGCCGAGCAGAAGAAGAAGACCGCTGTCACGATGACCTGGAAATACGCGGCGGGCGAGGAATCGATCGGCGGGTTCAAGGAGGCCTTCGAGGCGGGCGGCGGCAAGGTGGTCAAGGAATTGTTCCTGCCGTTCCCGCAGGTCGAGTTCCAGTCGTACCTGACCGAGATCGCGGCGCTCAAGCCCGACGTCGTCTACGCGTTCTTCGCCGGCGGCGGCGCGGTCAAGTTCGTCAAGGATTACGCGGCGGCCGGCCTCAACAAGACCATCCCGCTGGTCGGCCCGGGCTTCCTGACCGATGGCACGCTCGAAGCGCAGGGCGAGTCGGCGCAGGGGATGCTGACGACGCTGCACTACGGTGACGGCGTCAACAACCCCAAGAACGCGGCATTCCGTGCGGCGTACATGAAGGCGTACAAGACCGAGCCGGACGTCTACGCGGTGGGCGGCTACGACGCGGCCCAGCTGCTGATCGTCGGGATGAACGCGGTCAAGGGTGACACGAGCAAGCGCGCCGAGATGATCAAGGCGATGGAAACGGCGAAGATCGACAGTCCTCGGGGCCCGCTTGCCTTCTCGAAGTCGCACAATCCGATCCACGACATCTACCTGCGCAAGGTCGAAGGCAAGGAGAACAAGGTCGTGGGCGTCGCGGTCAAGAACCTGACCGACCCGCCGCGCGGCTGCAAGCTCTGATCGGTTAGGTAGTACACTTTCGCGCGGGCAGGCACACCGTCCTGCCCGCGCGTATTTTTTTGTCGACGCTGCGGCGCGGTCCGATGGATTTCTACTCGTTCGCAATCCAGCTCCTGAACGGCCTCCAGTACGGGCTGCTGCTGTTCCTCGTCGCCTCCGGCCTCACGCTGATCTTCGGCATCATGGGCATCATCAACCTCGCCCATGGCAGCTTCTACATGATCGGCGCGTACATGGCGTTCTCGCTTTCCGCGCTCACCGGGAACCTGTTCATTGCAATCGTGCTAGGCATCGTGCTGTCGGTCGCGCTTGGCGTGCTGCTCGAGTGGGCGCTTTTCTCGCACCTGTACAAGCGCGACCATCTGCAGCAGGTGCTGCTGACCTACGGGCTGATCCTCGTGTTCGAGGAGTTGCGGAGCCTCATCGTCGGCAACGACGTCCACGGCGTTGCTGTGCCGGCGCTCTTCAACTGGTCGATCCCGTTGACGGCAACGCTGTCCTATCCGGTCTACCGGCTGTTCATGTCGGCGGTATGCATCGTGCTCGCCGTCCTGCTCTACCTGCTGATTGCGAAGACGCGCCTCGGTATGATGATTCGCGCCGGCGCGTCGAACCGCGAAATGGTGCAATCGCTCGGGCTCAACATCAACCTCGTCTACCGTCTCGTGTTCGCGCTGGGCGTGGCGCTCGCGGCGTTCGCGGGAATGATCGCCGCACCCGTGTCGTCGGTGTATCCGGGCATGGGCACGGGCGTGCTCATCATCTGCTTCGTCGTCGTCGTCATCGGCGGGATCGGCTCGATCTGGGGCGCACTCGTGGCGGCGCTGCTGATCGGGCTCGCCGACACGTTCGGCAAGGTGCTGATTCCGGAAGCCGCGGGCGTCACCGTCTACCTGGTGATGGCGGCGATCCTGTTGTGGCGCCCCGAGGGTCTCTTTCGGCGGGTCTGATGCACGTGGCCGCGAATTTCGCTTCGAAGCGAAAACGGATCGCACTCCTTGCCGTGCTCGTGCTGCTCGCGGCGTTCCCGTTCGCCGGCGCGACGTTCTACACGGAGCTCGTCACCAAGATGATGATCCTCGCGATCTTCGCGCTCTCGCTCGACCTGCTGGTCGGCTACACGGGACTCGTGTCGTTCGGGCACGCGGCGTTCTACGGCGTCGGCGCCTACGCGCTCGGCTTGCTCGCGCCCAAATACGAGGCGGCGAACCTGTGGCTGACGCTGCCGGCGGCGATCGCCGTGGCCGGGCTTGCGGCGCTCGCCGTCGGAACGTTCGTCGTTCGCGTCAAGGGCATCTACTTCATCATGGTGACGCTCGCGTTCGCGCAGATGTTCTACTTTGTGTTCCACGACACGGCGTTCGGCCGCGGCTCCGACGGCATCAGCATGAATTTCAAGCCGGTCGCGACGATCGGCGGCGTGACGCCGTTCGATCTCGCCAACGCGACGCACGTCTACTACTTCGTGTTCGCGATGCTGGCGATCGTTTTCCTGTTCCTGCGGATGCTGCTGCGTTCGCCATTCGGCCGCGCGTTGCAGGGGATTCGCAGCAACGAACACCGGATGCGCTCGCTTGGCTTCCCGGTCTATCGCTACAAGCTCGCGAGCTTCGGCATCGCCGGGGCGCTGGCGGGGCTTGCCGGCTATCTTTCGGCGCTGCAATTCGGATTCGTCAATCCCGAGCTCCTGTCGTGGCACCAGTCGGGCAACGTGCTGCTGATGCTGATCCTCGGCGGATTGGGGAGCCTCTACGGCGGGGTCGTCGGCGCGTTCGCCTTCGTCGCCCTGGAGGAGGTCTATTCGGCGGTGACGACGCACTGGCAGCTTCTGCTCGGAGCGACGATCATCGCGCTCGTGATCTTCCTGCCGGGAGGTCTCGCGAGCGTGGCGAGCCGCTTCCAGCGGACACTCATCGGCGAAACTGACGATGAGTGACGCGATCCTCGCGACGCAGGGCCTGTCGCGCCGCTTCGGCGGTCTGATGGCGGTCGGCAACGTCGCGATCGAGCTCGACGTCGGCAGGCTGCACGCCGTGCTCGGCCCCAACGGCGCCGGCAAGACGACGCTGATCAACCTGCTGTCGGGGGATCTGCCAGCGTCGGGCGGCAGCATCCGTTACAAGGGGGAGGACATCACGGGCCTCTCCCCCGATCGCCGCTCACGCATCGGCATTGGCCGCAGTTACCAGAAGACGAATATCTTTCCGGCTTTCACCGCCTTCGAGAACTGCCGTCTGGCGGCGCAATCGCGCGCGCCGCGCGCACTCGCGATCGTCACCGATGCGCTGCATCACGTCGCCGTCCGCGATGCGGCACAGCGTGCGCTTGACGCAGCTGGGTTAGGTGGCCGCGGCGATCGCGTCGCGGCGACGCTGTCGCACGGCGAGCAGCGCCAGCTCGAGATCGCGATGGTGCTCGCCACCTCTCCGGAAGTGCTGCTGCTCGACGAACCGCTCGCCGGCATGGGCGCGGAAGAAGCGTCGCGCATGGTCGAGCTGCTGAAGAAAATCACGCCGGGGCATGCGATCCTGCTGGTGGAACACGACATGGATGCCGTGTTCGCCGTCGCCGACCGGATCACGGTGATGGTGAACGGCCAGGTGCTGGAGAGCGGCTCGCCCGAGCAGATCCGCGCGAGTCCGGCGGTCCGGCAGGCGTATCTGGGCGACGGACAGCCAACATCGTGAGCGCCGCCGGGCCGCCCCAAGGCGCGAACTGGTCCCCCCCGGGGGGCAGCGCAGCGGCGGAAGCTGCAAGCGTGGGGGCACACGAATGAGCGAAGCGTTGCTCGAGTCGCGCGAGCTGCACGCGTATTACGGTGCAAGCCACGTCCTGCACGGGATCGATTTCCGCATCGATCGCGGCGAAACGGTCGGCCTGATGGGCCGCAACGGCATGGGCAAGAGCACGCTGATCCGCAGCATGCTGGGGATCGTCAAGCCGCGTCACGGCGAAGTCTGGGTCTGTGGCACACCGATGACCGGCGCCGAACCGTACCTTGTCGCGCGCAAGGGCATCGCCTACGTGCCGGAAGGACGCGGCATCTTTCCGAATCTCACCGTGCGCGAAAATCTGGTGATGGCCGCACGCGCGGGCCCGGACGGTCGCCGCGATTGGACGTACGAAAGGGTCCTGGCGACGTTTCCGCGCCTCGCCGAACGCCTCGCGCATGGTGGCTGGAAACTGTCCGGCGGCGAGCAGCAAATGCTGACGATCGGCCGCGCGCTGATGACCAATCCCGATCTCCTGATCCTGGACGAAGCGACCGAAGGCCTGGCGCCGCAGATCGCGAAGGAGATCTGGCGGATCATCGGCGAGATCCGCCGGCACGGCATCGCGACGCTGATCGTCGACAAGAACCACGCGGCGGTCGCGGCGATCGCCAATCGCAACGTCATCCTGGTCAAAGGGCGCGTCGTGTTCGAAGGCGACAGCGCGACGCTGCTCGCGCAGCCGGAGCTGCTGCATCGTCACCTCGGGGTCTGAATGGCCTTCGTCGACGCCGGTGGCCACCGCCTCGAATACGAGCGGATCGACGTGGGAGGCAACTCCCGTCCGACGCTGGTGCTGCTGCACGAAGGGCTGGGCTCGGTCGCCATGTGGCGCGATTTCCCCGGTCGCCTCGCGCACGCGACGGGCTGCGATGCACTCGTCTACTCGCGCTATGGTTACGGCGATTCCGATCCATTGACGGCGCCGCGCGAGGTCCGTTACATGCACGACGAGGCGCTCGTCACGTTGCCAGAATTGCTGGACAAGCTCGCAATTGCGAGGCCGATCCTCGTCGGCCACAGCGACGGCGGCTCGATCGCGCTGATCCATGCGGGCGCGCAGACGCGACCTGTCGTCGCCGTCGTCACACTGGCGGCGCACGTGCTGGTCGAGGATATTTCGGTCGCGAGCATCGCCGCCGCGAAAACCGCGTACGAAACGACCGGTCTCCGCGCGAAGCTCGCGCGTTATCACGCCGATGTCGACAGGGCGTTCTGGGGCTGGAACCGGATCTGGCTCCATCCGGACTTCCGCGCCTGGAACATCGAGGACTACCTGCCGCGCATCACCTGCCCCGTGCTCGCGATCCAGGGTGACGACGACGAATACGGAACGATGGAGCAGATGCGGCGGATCGGCGCGCGGGTAGGCGACATCGATCTGGTCGAGCTCGAGGACTGCCGGCATTCACCGCACAGGGACCAGCCTGAGGCGGTGCTGGACGCGATCACACGCTTCGTCGACCGGGCGGTCGCATGACGCGACGCACGATTCGGAAAAGGCCAAGATGAGCGCACCCGCACCGTTCGACACCGACAAGCTGATCCGCTTTCATCATTGCGATCCGGCCGGGATCGTCTTCTATCCGCAGTATTTCGTCCTGTTCAACGAGCTCGTAGAGGACTGGTTCAATCACGGGCTCGGCGTCGACTTCGCGAGCTTCCACGCCGTCGACCGGCTCGGCGTGCCGATGGCGCACGTCGAGTGCGACTTTCTGTCGCCTTCCAAGATCGGCGACCTGCTGACGTTTCGCCTCGCCGTAAAGAAGATCGGCACGACCTCGCTCACGCTCGCGGTCGAGGCGCGATCAGGCGCCGACGTGCGCGTAAGGGCGACGCTCGTCGTCGTGCTGGCGTCGCTCGACGCGCATCGGCCCGTGCCGTTTCCACCGGAATTTCGTGCAAGGCTGGAGCGCTTCCTGGTCCAGGCCGCCGCGCCCCCGCGGTGAGTCGCCAAGCGCACGCCGACGCGCAACGATCGTCGTCGCGGCTGTGCTAAGGCGCCGGTGCCGTCTTGCCGGCAGCCGGATCGGCAACGATTTTCGCGCCGACGTCCTTCAGGAGACGCTGAAATTCGGGCGACGCGATGATGATCTTCCCCGCTGCGGCGCGCAGGCGATCGACGGCCTCGGCGGGCAGGACGAATGACGTCGGCTGTTGATTAAGGTAGAGGCGCTCCGCCGGATCGCTCACTCCGGCAAACGACACATCGATGGCGTAGAGCTCCGCGTCGGGGGGGCGTACCGCAGCGCAGACCGGCAAGTCCTTGTTCGTCGAACACCCGGCCAGGTTCCGGATCTCCCGCGCCGTCCGCCACCGCGCCGCGATGTCTTTCAACTGTTCGACGGCCTCGTAGGAATAGTGATCGATCGGAACACCTGTGGCCTTCAGCAGGATGTCCAGCGTGCCGGGCGGGGTCTCCGATTCATCCCAGTTGGTCGGGGGTGAGGACAGAGAATTGACGACGAAGACGATGATCCTGCGCACGTGATCGAGCGGTGTCGGCAGGCCCTCGTCGTGCAATGCTTCGAGCAACTCCAGCGCGTCGAGCACGCCGCGCATGCCCAGGTTGTCGGATATGCCGCCGTCCACGAGATGAATATACGGGTGATGAACGCTGTCGGCGTAGGGTATGACGTCCGTCAGCTCGCGTATCGCGCGCGCAGCGGGCCGCGGCGGATTCGGGGAGTCGATAAACTTCGTCACCCAGGCCGGAAGCTCATAACTGCACGTGCCGCCATAGTTGTTGATCGTGACCGCGGAGAGCACCACGGGGACGGCAGACGATGCGGCGGCGGCGCGGGACAACTTCACTGCATTCAGATCCGAGCACAGCACGTTCCAGACGTTCTGGTTGAACGTAACCCGGCCGCCGCTCGAGATGTCGGTCGCCGACGCCACAACGAACGGGCCGTCGCCGCGATCGAGGTCGCCGAAGGTCGCACCGTTGAACAGGATTTCGTCGTACAGCTCCGCCGCCAGTTCGGAGCGACCCCAGCCCGTCGACGACAGGTCCCCCCAGTAGCGCGGACTGAGCGTACGCGCGAGGAGCTCGCCCTGGACGTTGCGCTTGAGGAAACGCTGCTCGTAGTCGTCGAACAGCTTGTCGCCGTAGAGGCCATACGCCAGCGCGGTGAAGCTTCCGCCCGACACGCCGGTGATCATATCGACCGCGTCGAGCAGGCGAACCTTGTTGCCCTTCGGTCCCGTGACTTCCGTGCGCCGGAGGAACTCCAGTACGCCGTAGGAGAACGCGGCCGCGCGCGTGCCGCCGCCCGAAAAGGCGAGAACGACGAGGTTTTCGTCGCTCTTGAAGTGCCTCTGGCGCGTCTGGAACGTGTAACCAGTATTCACGCTGGCGTGCGTGAGCGGCGGATTGATCGGACGCGTGGCGCAGCCGCCGAGTACGAGCAGCGCGGCGAGCGCCGCGGGAACGTACATGCGCAAGTCATTCATCGCATCGACTCCAGGTTTGCCTAGCGGTGCCAACGGGCTCGGGGGCTCATTACGATGCGCCGCGGTCAAGCGCCTGGATCGCATCGGCGATGTCCTGGCTCAGGCGTGCGACGCCGCGGCTGTGCGCGGCGGCGAGCGCGTCGTAGCCGCTTTCCGAGATCGGTTCGCGCACGCTCGTGCGCCCGGTTTCGGACTTGCCATCCTTCGTTCGGCGCACGGTCCAGACCGCGTCCAGCGACGCATACTTTCCGGGCGCCGATTCGAAGTTACGCACCTCGATCTGCACGCGGAAGTCGACGTCCGCAGCCAATGTTGGATAGAGCGTGACGCGTGGCGTGCCGAGTATCGCGACAAGATTCTCGGCGACCACGCGCACGAGATTGTCCTGCACCGGCGACGCCCAGCGATTGAAATCGTCGATCGACACCTGATTGGCGCCGGTGCTGACGACGATCTGAGGGCGGTCGATCGTCGACGGGACACTCACCGGGCCCACGGCCACGCTGAGCTTCGACGGCGCCGGGCCGGGGGCGGCCGTGGCGCTCAACGTGTAAAAATTCGCAGGAGGGGACGAGCAGCCTGTGCCGAGAACACCGAGTGCACACGCGATCACGAATGCGGAACCGAGGCGCATCATCTCCCTCCGCTCATTGGGTCTTGCCGCGGATAAGCGAGCTCGGCTGGCGTTCCAGCTCGTCGGTCAGCACCCGCAGGCTCCGCGCCGCCCGGGTGAACTCGTTGAGCGCGTTGCGGAGATCCTCCTGCGCGGCGGCATTCGGCTCGAGCAGCGTTGCGTTGGCGCTGTTCATTGCACGCTCGAGCGCAACGAGGGCGCGGTGCAGGTCGTCGACGCTTGTCTTGAGGCCGGGCATGAGCTGGGCATCGGCGTCGCTGACGATCTTGTTGACGCTCGTGAGCGTCCGGTCGAGATTTTCGAGATCCTTCTTGAGGTCGTTGCCGATCGCTTCGAGCGGCATCTTGTCGATCTTGTCGAGGATGCCGGCAAGCTTGGCCTCGAGCTCGACGACGGTGCTCGGAACGACCGGCACTTCCGGCGTGTCCTGGTCGAGGTCCACCTTCACCTTGGGCGCTTCCGGGTGGTAGTCGAGCGCGACATAGAGCTGCCCGGTCAGAAGGCTTCCGGTTCGCAGCTGCGCGCGCAGGCCCCGCTCTTCCACCTGGCGCCGTATGAACGCGCGGAGCTTCTGGTCGTCGCGCACCGTGTCCGCCGCATCGCGGGCCTCGGATTTCACGTGCGCGTACGCGAGCACCCGTTCGGGGTAGAACGCGATCAGCACGCGCGGGCGAATCCTTGCCTTCTTCGCATCGAACGCGAGGCCCACTGCGGTGACCTCGCCGGCGGGCAGTCCGAACAACGTCACCGGCGCCCCGACAGAAAGCCCGCGCAGCGACTCGCCGAAATAGAGCACATAGTGCTTTGCAATGGGGTCGGGCGCCTTCATCGCGGCGGCGTGGTCGGTGTAGAGGGTGAAGACCGTTTCCGCGGCGGCGGGGTCGGCCTTGCTGACGAACGGCGGCACGTCGAAGGCCAGGCCGCCGATCAGCAGCGCCACCAGCGACTCGGTGCGCACGTTCACGCCGTCCACGCCGACCGAGACATCCACCCCGCTCGCGTTCCAGAAGCGTGTCCCGGAATAAACGTACTTGTCGTACGGCGCATTGACGAATATCTTCATCTGAACCGACTTACCGCCGGCGGCAAGGTCGTAGGCGGTGACCTGACCGACCGGCACGCGGCGATAGTAGATCGGCGAGCCGATTTCGAGCGACCCGAGATCGCTCGCGGTGAGCACGAACAGCCGGCCCGGCTGCCCGGTGACGACAGGCGCCACGTCGAGTCCGATGAAGCTGTCCTGACTGTCCCGCGACTTGCCGGGCTCGAACCCGATGTAGTTACCCGAGAGCAATGTGCTGAGCCCGGAGACTCCGCTCAAGCTGATGTTCGGCCGCACCACCCAGAACTTCGCGTCTTCGACCATCAGCCCGGCGGCATGCTTGGCGATCTTCGCGACGACGCGCACCTTGGTGTAGTCGTAGCTCAACTCGACCCTGGTGATCCGGCCGATGTTCACGTCCTTGTACTTGATGACGGTCTTGCCGGCCTCGATGCCCTCTGCCGCGGAAAAGATGATCGTGATGGTCGGGCCCTCGCTCAGAAGGCGTTGAACGGCGATTCCGATCGCCACGAGCGCGGCGAGAATCGGAACGATCCAGATGACCGAAATCCGCGTGCGCTTCGGTTGCACCACCGTGGCCTGCGGAAGGTCGTCGAGTCCCGTGGGCTCAGCCATGGCGAACCTGCTCGTGACTTGCGGCGTCCCAGATCAAACGTGGGTCGAAAGACTGCGCCGCGAGCATCGTCAGCACCACGACGATCATGAAGAACACGACTCCGAGGCCGGGCTCGACCGACATCAGCGGCGACAATTGCACGAGCGCCACGGTGAACGCGTCGACGAACACATCGAGCATCGACCATTTGCCGATGAACTCGACCAGACGATAGATGCGCGCGCGCTCGTGGCTGTTCCTCGCCGAGCCGCGCTGCACCGTGATCAGCAGATAGGCCAGCGCGACGATCTTTCCCAGCGGAATCATGATGCTCGCGACGAAAACGATCAGCGCCAGCGGCCACGAACCCGTCTTGTAGAGGAAGATCACGCCGCCGATGATCGTGTCGAATTCGGTCTCTCCCAGCGCGGTCGTGCCGAGCACGGGGAGAGCGTTGGCGGGTATGTAGCAGATCGCCGCCGCGATCAGCAGCGCCCATGTGTATTGGATCGAATGGTGGCGGCGCCAGACCAATTTGGCGCCGCAGCGCGGACAATACCCGGGGCTGGCTGCGTCGGCCGGCCGCGAGAGAAGGCCGCAGGTCAGGCACGAGACGATTCCGGCCCGCGCTGCGCTCAACGTGGGAGCATTGCTCATCGCGCTGCTCCGGCTTTCGCGATCCGGGCTGGATCCGCGCGCGCGGGCGGCTTCGTTCCGTCGGCCCACTCGACCCTCGACCAGATCTCGTGCGGCTCGAAGCTCACGATGATCGCCGCCAGCAGCACGATAAAGGTGCCCGCCGCATACATGCCGATCCCGGGAATCACGGTGGCGAGCTCCGAAATCTTGACCAGTGCGACCAGGATGCCGAGCATCATCACCTCGGTCATGGACCAGGGCTCCATCAGGTGGGCAGAGCGCAGCAACTCCCCGACCCAACGCGGCGCCGGCGGACGGCGCACGGCGAGCAGCACCACCAGCAGGAACGCGACATGACCCGCCGGGGCGATCACCGCGCAGAACGCGACGACCACTGCGGTGATCTGGCTGCCCTGCAGCCACATTTCATGTGCGCCGCCGATGATGGTGGTGCTCGCTTCGCGCCCAACCGCCGAAAGCCCCATCAGCGGCATCGTGTTCGCGACGATGAGGGTGAGCGCGGCCGCGACCGTGAGCGCGAGAAGGCGATCCAGCGGATTGGACTGCCGGCTGACGAGCGTTTCGCCGCATCGCGCGCAGCGCGCCTTGCCGCCCCGAGGAAGCGGCGGGATCTGCTGCAACAGATCGCAGTCCGGGCAGGCGATCGTCTCCATGGTCAGCCCGGCGTCCCGCGCCTATCCGATTGTGCCAAGCCGGCAGACTGGGCGTGTTTATGCTGGCGAAACGCGGCAGCTTTCACCTCGGGCAGTTGCAAGGGACTCGCCGCCGATCGCGGGACCGCGGGGCAGGGCCCGCTCACCAGCGGAACGTCACCCCGAGCATCGGGCCGTTGAAGTTCATGGATTCGATCTGCTTGCTCGATTTGTTGTTCCAGTCGAGATATCGCCACATCCCGATGATATCGCCCCACGAGTACGAATAGCTGAGTCCGGCCGCAGCTTGCCACGTCAGCTGCGTCTGCCCGGTACCCACATCAAGATAGAACGGCACGCCCCATTGGCGATCGTCTCCGAACGCGTAACGCCCCTTGACGCCGACGATGCCGTCCCAGAGGTTGGTGCTGAGCTCCCTACTTCCGCTGCGGCCCGCGATGCCGATCGGTCCCAGATCACCGCTGATCGACCACCTGAGCGTCGGCTTGACGCCCAGCATCCGCGCGCCCGCGAGCACGTCCACCTTCCACGACGGATCCGACGCGACACGGTATTCGCCGGCCAGCGTCCAGACGAGGCCCTTGAGATCGAGGTTCAGATCCGCCGTGGTGGTTGCCGGAAGCCCGCCATGTCCGATCGAGAAATCGCGCGTTTGCGATTTGGATCCGCCGACGTTGAGGTACAGGACGTCGGTGAATGCGCCCCATTGACCGTAGTGCGCATCGAATGAGCCCATGAACGTCATCTTGAGATGGCTGATGAGCGTATGGGCGTCGACATTGATGCTCGTGCCGCCGGAATCCACCGGGAAGTTCAACTTGCCGCCGATCGTCGGCAGATAGCCGTAGATGGTCGCCGCGAACTGCCATTTCCCGGTTTCCCAGTTGGTCTGTGCCGACTGGGCTGCCGCCTGCATCGGTGCGAATGCACCGGCAGCAGCGCAAAGGACCGCCACTGCACGGATCGTGAAAGCGGACATGCTCATCAAGCGACTCCTGCTGAATGATGGCGAAGTGAGCGCGGCGAGGTGACCGAGCACTCCAATATAGCCATTGCGTTAGCCATCACGGCGCCGGCACGACCGTGTAGTAGACGCCATTGGCACCGTATGCCGGCTGGAACCACGTGTTCCCGCTGAGGTAGTAGGTCGTGCCATTCTTGTTGATCGACATCGAGCCTGCCGGCAACGCGGCGTAGTTGACGCCCATTGCATACGAAGCCGCCGGGGGTGCGCTCGCCATCGACGCCCCGGTGGCGACGCCGGCGCTGTAGGCCGCGCTGGTCGCAGCGGCGGTGTTGGCGCTGCCCGTTGCGACACCTGCTGCGTACGCATTCGACGTCGCGGCCGCCGTGTTGGCGGACGCCACGGCCGCTCCGGCAGCGACGCCGACGACGGCGCCGGCGGCCGCAGCGCAGCCGTAGCAGCCCGACGCGTAGTACGGCACCGCGGTTGGGGGATGGTAAGGGTAGTAGGCCGCCGGATAGGCGCCTGGCGGGTGGTACGCAGTTGCGCCGTAAGGAGTGGTATGCACGGCACCTGCGCCGTAAGCGCCCGCAGTCGTCCCGCCGTAGACGTTGGTGTGCTCGGTGCCGCCTCCGGTCGCGTGGGCGGTGCTGCCGCCGTAGGCGTTCGTGTGCTCGGTGCCCTCGCCCGCCTCGTGCGACGTGCTGCCGCCGTAGCGATTCTCGTGACTGGTCGAGCCATAGCTGTGGCTCGTGCTTCCACCGGCCCGGTTGGCGGATGCCCAGCCGGTAGCCGAACCGCTCCACACGGCAACCGTGCCGGTGAGCAATACGGCGGTGATCGTGAATATCGTCTTCATCGCAAACTCCGATCAGGGTGTCTTCGATTGCGGTTTCGCCGGTGCCGCCTTGGACGGCGCCATCTTGACGAGCGGCTTCATTCCCGGCGGCGCGGCGGTCGGATTCGCGAATGGGATGCGTTTGGCCGCCCGCGCCTTGTCCGACGTGAACGTGTCCGGCTCGACCGCCGAATCGAGCTTCCAGTTCGAAAGCTCCAGCTCGTGACGCAGTTGCATTGGGTCGGCGGCATAAACCGCGCGGACCCGCCGCGGCAGCTTGTCGTCGGCGCCGATCCAGATTTGCAGGAACACGTCCTTGTTCGCCCACGCCACCATGTCAGTCTTCGTGCCGGCCACAACCGTCGACGGGCCGATGTAAAAGGCGAGAATGGCGCCATCGGTCAACGCGGCATAGGGATCGTCGACCAGGAGATCGACAAAGGGAAAGTACAGGGCGGCCGTGTTGTACGCTGCTTTCAGCGCCTCCTCGATCGTCGGCGGTGCCGCGGCCACGGCGACAAGATCCTCGGCCGGCGCATACGCCATCATCGCCTTGCCGTCGTAATAGAACTCTGATGCCGGGCCATCGCCGGGCATCAATATCTTGAGCTTGTCCGGTCGCTGCATCGTCACGTCGTAGCGCATCGTGTAGACGATTGGGGGTCCGAGTTTGCTTGGATACTCGTAGCCGACGGTCGCCGTGAACGACATTGCCTTGGCCTTCGCGAGCTTCGCGCTCGTTACCTTGAGCAGGTCCATCGCCCGCGGCTCGAGCACCAACTTGAACTCGGGCACCGCCGCTTTCTTCGCCGGCTTGGCGGATTTCGCCGCCGGCGCCGGTTTCGCCGGCGCCGTGCTCGACGTCGCGGACTGCGCGCCAGCGCTCGCCGCGACCGCAAGTCCCGCAACGAGCATCGATGTCCGCCCGATGTACTGGAGAAGTCTCATGGCCGGCTCCGTGTGCCCGAAGAGGCGCGGTTGAAAATCAAGGAATCATCCCGCATTCGAACATCTTGTTGACGATGGGCGCCGAGATCTTGTTGAAGAACGCCTGGCGCATCTGGGGATCCTGTCTCAGCATCTGGATCGCTCGTTGCTCCATCTCCGGCTTCGGCTGGCCCTGACCTTGCGCCTTTTCCTGCCACAACTGCTGGCACGTCGACGTCTGGTATTTCTGGATCACCTTCTCGGCGACCCGGTCCATGACCGGATATTGCGCATAGGCGATGCCAGCAGCGAGCGACGCGCCGACAGCGAGAGAAATCCAGAATCCTTTGCTCATGACGAACTCCTTTCAGAACCGATTGGCGTTGTGTTGTGGGAACAGACCTGTCTATGGCTTGTGGCTGCATGCGGTCTCGAAGCATGCATCGTACGTATTCTCTGGGTCAACCTGAACGATGCGCGCATATAGGCGCTCGAGCTTTTTTCGTGCGGTTCGCGCCCTTCGGCAATTGTACTTCGTCGACCCGCCAGGTGTCTCGCGTCGCCAGCGCGTCGGCGTGCGGCGGGGCATCGAAGGTTCACCCCCCCTTCAACTGCGAGAGCACTTCCTTCAGAATCGCGATCGCCTCGGACTTGTCCTGCTTCGTCAGATCGACCAGGACCCTGAATCCGTCGCGTTCCTGGAGGACGATCCGTCCGCTCTCGACCAGCTCGTCGTAGGCGCCGACGATCTTGTAGGTGTTGATCGGCCGCAGAAATCCCTTGACCGTGATCGGGGGCTGCTCTTCGGTCAGGACGATATCCTGCACCAGTGCATTCATTTCGTGCGCGAGCAGGATGCTCCCGGGCTCGGCTACGGACTCGAGACGTGCCGCCAGGTTCACTTCGTTGCCGATGATCGTGTAGTCCATCCGGTCCTGGCTGCCGAAGTTTCCGACGGTGCAAAAGCCGGTGCTGATCCCCATGCGGATACGGAACGGTCGCTCCAGTCCCCGATTGCGCCATTCCTGCTCGAGCTCGCGCATTCGCCGCTGCATCGCGATGGCCATCATGACGCAGGCCTTGGCATCCTTCTTGACGCCGTGCAGTGGCAACACTAGGAGGGACACCGCGGGTGGGGCGTCCTCCGCGCTCCGCGCATCATCGACGGCGGCGGAACCGCAACTTGTCTTCGGCGGTAAAAGGGTACGCGACGCCACCAGTTCCCGGGTTCCCAGACTCGGTACCTTCGCATTCGGAACCTCAGAACCGAGCACACCCCATCGTTGCTCGCCCTTCGTGCGAGGTACTGCGTTTCAGAGTGCGACGTGCTCTCAAGGAAGACCGCCTACGCGCCGAATACATCGACCGGATCCTTCGCGGGGCAAAACCGGCCGATCTTCCCGTCCAACAGCCCACGAAGTTCGAGTTGGTGATCAATCTCAAGACCGCGAAGGCGCTCGAAATCACGATCCCACAGTCGCTGCTGTTGCGTGCGGATGAGGTAATTCAGTAGTTGCAAGGTCCGCGTTGGGCACCTTACGCGCACTGTTCGAAGGACCGGTTGTGGCCGCAAGGAGATCCTTGTCACGGACGGCCCCACGCAGTGCCAAGGCCGACGCGTCGCTACCGAATCGTCATCCCGCCATCCGCAGCGAGCACCTGGCCCGTGACGTAGGCCGAGGCATCGGACGCGAAGAACACGAACACCGGCGCGATCTCGACGGGCTCCGCCCAGCGGCCCATCGGAATGCGGTCGAGATACTTGTCCTTGAAGCGCTCGTCCGTGCGGATCGTCTCGGTCATCGGCGTCGCCGCGCCGGGGGCGATCGCATTGACGGTAATCGCGTACTTCGCGAGTTCCTTCGCTGCGGACATCGTGAGCCCGAGGATGCCGGCCTTGGCGGCGCTGTAGTTGATCTGGCCGATCGTGCCCAGCACGCCCGCTGCCGACGTGACGTTGATGATGCGACCGTAGCGGCGCTCGATCATTCCCCGTGCAACCGCCTGCAGACAGTTGAAGCTCCCGGTGAGATGAACGGCTAGTACCTCGTCCCATTGCGCGGCGGTCATCTTGGAGAGCATCGCCGGCCGAATGATGCCGGCGTTGTTGACGAGAATGTCGATGCGGCCGAAGCGTGCTTCGACCGCCGCGACCATCGCGTCGACCTCGTCGCGCCGGGCGACGTTGCAGCCGATGCCGACGGCGTCCGTGCCCGACTCGCGCAATGCGGCGGCGACGCTCTCGGCACGATCGGCCGCGACATCGACGATCCCCACGCGCGCCCCCTCGCGCGCGAACGCCCGCGCGACCGCTGCCCCGATGCCCTGCGCGGCGCCGGTGACGACGGCGACTTTGCCATCAAGCCGCATGCGGCACGACCGCGGTCGCCTCGAGCTCGATCTTGCCGGGACGATCGAGGAGGTCGGAGACGAAGATCATGCTCATCGCCGGATAGTGCGTACCCATATGCCGGCGCCAGATCGCGGAGAGCTCATGGCGCGCCGCGAGATACGCGGGCTTGTCGCAGCAGTAGGCGGTCATCCGGCAGATGTGGCGCGCTTCGCCGCCGGCTTCGGCGAGCACGGCAAGAACGTTGACGAGCGCCTGCTCGAATTGCGGCGCGAACTCTTCGGATTCGAACTTCTGGTGTGCATTCCAACCGACCTGTCCGGCGATGAACACGATGCGGCCCGCATCGGCGGCGATGCCGTTCGCGTAACCGATCGGGCTTGCCCAGCCTTCGGGGAGCAGTACCTGCACAGTGGGCCCGCTTTAGTCCGTATACCGCGGCGGATCGGGATCCTCGGCCCAGTCGCTGTCCGGCTTCTCCACTTTTTTCATCCACGCGAGCACGAGCCGCACGTGTTCCTCTTCCTCGGCGCGCAATTCCTGCGCGGCACGCCGCACGGCGTCGGTCGACGCGACACGCGCCAGCTCGGCGAAGAATCGCTCTGCGCGCTTTTCGGCGGCGAGCGCCACCTCGAGCGCGTGATACGGCTGCATCAGGTAGTGGACATCCTGCATCGGCGTGACTTCCGGCGGCTCGGTCCCCGGCCATCCGCCATCGCGCGGCGTGAGGGGTGGGGCTTCCGACCACCCCATCGCGGCCATGATGTCGTCGGCGTGCTTGCTTTCGTAGTTGGCCATTGTGCGGAACATCGCCGCCACCTCGCGATTGTTGTGCGTTTCCATCGCGTCGGCCAAGTCGGCGTAGCGCTGCGATGCCTCGACCTCCATCGCCCATGCCTGCGCCATGAACTCGGCGAGCAATCGCGGCGCCTTCAACTCGGATGCGGTGCTCTGTTTGGCCGCCGGCGGCTGTCTCTTGGCCGGCGCCGGTTTCTTCGCAGCCGGCTTGCGCACCGCGCGCGTCTTGGTCGTCTTGACGGTCCGGGTCGTCGCACGATTCATAGCACGAACTCCACTTCGATATCCGCAGGCGAGTGGGTTGCCGCACCGACGAACGCCTTGTACGGCGTGCGATGGCCGGCATAGAGCACGCCGATGTTGAAGCCGTCGTCGGTCATGATGCGGCGCGCGGCGCGCGCCGGGTCGTCGGTCGCGGCGACCGGCGCCGGATGCACGAGTTGCTTCCATGCCCGCTGATCGGGACGGAACGTCACGCACGGGCTCAGGATTTCGACGAACGAAAAGCCCGGATGCCGGATCGCCTCGGCGATCAGCTCCGCCGTGCCGTTCGGATCGCCGGCGAATGCGCGGGCGACGAAATTGGCCCCCGACGCGAGCGCGATGACCAGCGGATGGAACGAGCGCACGCCGGTTCCGCCGGGCGAGAGCTTCGAGTCCCAATCGGGCTCGGTCGTCGGCGACGGCTGGCCCTTGGTCATTCCGTACACGTGGTTGTCCATCACGATGTAGGTGAGGTCGACGTTGCGCCGGCAGGCGTGCAGGAAGTGATTGCCACCGATCGAATAGCCGTCGCCGTCGCCGCCGGTGACGACGACGGTGAGATCGGGTCGCGCGACCTTCAACCCCGTCGCGGCGGCAAGCGAGCGGCCGTGCACGCCGTGGAAGCCGTAGCACGTCGTATACGCAGGAATGCGCGATGAGCAGCCGATGCCCGAGACGACCGCAACCTTTTCGGGGGGCGTTCCGATCTTTGCGAGCGCCTTGGTGAGCGAGCTTAAGATCGAGTAGTCGCCGCAGCCCGGGCACCAGATCGGCTTGTAGCTCGACTTGTACGCGGCCGCGGTCAGTGGAGGAGGTACGGCGAGATCGTTCATTCGTTGCCCTCGGTGACGGCGGCGGCCCACGCGATGATCGCCTTCGCGAGCTCGCCCGGGCGCAGCGGCAGCGGACCGGGGCGATGGAAGCTCGCGGGGCGGCCGGGCAGGTCGTATACGGAGCGCAAATAGCGGAACAGTTGTGCGCCGTGGTTCTGCTCGACGACGAGCGCGCGCGTGACCCCGGCGAGTGCCGCGGCGAGCTTTTCGGGCTGCGCCGGCGCTAGCAGCCGCAGCGCGATCAGCCGCACGTTGACGCCCGCTTCGCGCGCACGCGCGACCGCTTCGCGCACGGCGGCGGTCGAGGAGCCGAATGTGATCACCGCGGCATCGCCGTCGCCCTCGATGTCCGCCCACCAAGGGCCGTAGTCGTGCTGGTGCAGCTTGCGTTCGCGCTTGTCGAGCTGCAGGCGATGATCGCGCGCACCGCTGCTGGGAATTCCGGCTTCCGTGTGCTCGAGGCCGTCGGCGGTGTACACGGTGCCCGGTGTGCCCGGAATCGCCATCGGCGACACGCCGGTCTCGGTGTCGCGATAACGCTTGTAGTCCGGTGTGTTCGCTGCCGCGGTAACGCGCCTGCCCGCGAACGCGACGTCGGCCGGGCGATCGATGATCGCGCGCGACTGTCCCATGAACTGGTCGGACAGCACGATCGCCGGCGCCTGCAACGCTTCGGCCAGCTCCACCGCCCATTGCGTCGTGGCGACGCAGTCGGCGATCGACGTCGGCGCAAGGACGAGCCGCGGCGCGTCGCCGTGCAGCCCGGCGACCGCGAACGAGAGATCGCTCTGCTCGCTCTTGGCGGGGATTCCGGTCGACGGACCGCCGCGCATCACGTCGACGACGACGATCGGCACCTCGGCGGCAACGGCGAGGCCGATGCCCTCGGTCATCAGCGCGAGGCCCGGCCCGGCGGTGGCGGTAAGCGAAGGTACGCCGCCGTACGATGCGCCGATGATCATGTTGACCGACGCGAGCTCATCCTCGGCCTGGAGCAGCGTGCCGCCGACCTTGGTCAGCGCCGGCGCCATCCATTCGAGAAGCTCGGTCGCCGGCGTGATCGGATAGGCGGCGACGAAACGCACGCCGCCGCGGATCGCGCCGTAGCCGGCGGCCTCGTTGCCGCTGATGAGCCAGCGCTTCGCGTTGCCCTGACGATCTCCCGGAAGCGCCGGGATGCCCTCGATTCCCGCAGCGGCGGCGATGCCCGCGGCGAGCGCGGCAAGATTCGCAGCGAGAGCAACGTCGTCGCGTTTCCACGAGCCGCGCACCGCGGCCTCGAGCGCCGTTGCCGGGATGCCGGAGAGCGCTCCCGCGAGGCCCAGCGCGACCATGTTGGTCCAGCTCCCGGGGATGCCTTTCGCCGTCTTCTTGAGCGATCGTGGCACGAAGCGCGCGCCGGTCGTCTTGAACGCGTCGGGCACGTCGCCTTCGTCCGGGTCGCCGATCAGGATGCTCGACGCGGTAAGCGGAATCTCGTCGGCGAAACGATGGACGTTCTGCCAGTCGATCGCGAGCAGCAGATCGAAAGCGTCGTCGAGTGTGGCCATCGGCGCGCGCGCGAGCCGCACGAGCGCCGCCGCCTCGCCGCCGCGGATCTGCGGGCCGCTCGTGCGCACCATCAGTCCGTAGAAGCCCGCCTTGGCGGCTGCGTCGAGCAACAACGTGCCCGCCGTCATCACGCCGCTGCCGCCGCTGCCGGCAAGCGCGATCGAAAGGCTCGCCGGCGCGCCCGCCGAGCGCGTCCGTTGCGCCTTCGGTGCGGCGGTTTTCGCGGTGGCCACAGCCTGCACGTCGTTCCTCCGGATGATTCGATTCGCGCAGTAAACCGGCTCCGCGCGATGTTGCAATTGACGCAGATCAAAGCGTCCGCAATCGCCGTCGCGCAATATGATTTGCAGCAAACCGGTATTGTGGTACTGTAATACCAGAATAGCGTCCGGCGAGGGTTCGGTCAAGCATCGGCGGGGTTCCCGCGAGGTTTACCGGTGCCGGCAGCCCGACCGAGGAGGAACGATCCGATGGCAATCGAAGCCCGCCGCTGGGTGATGACCGCGGTGAACGCGCCGCTCACGCGGGAGGCGTTCACGGCCGACCCCGGACCGGGCGAGGTCGTGGTCGCGGTCGCCGGCTGCGGCGTCTGCCACACCGATCTCGGCTACTTGTACGACGGCGTGCGGACCAATCACCCGCTGCCGCTCGCGCTCGGCCACGAGATCAGCGGCCATGTGGTCGCGACCGGCGCCGGAGCGCAAGCCTGGCTCGGCAAAGCCGTGATCGTTCCAGCGGTGCTGCCGTGCGGCGATTGCGATCTCTGCCGGCGTGGCCTGGCACCGATCTGCCGCGCGCAGAAGATGCCGGGCAACGACATCCAGGGCGGGTTCGCGACGCACATCGTCGTGCCGGGTCGCGGGCTGTGTGCGGTTGACGAAACGCGTCTCGCCAAGGCCGGGCTCACGCTCGCCGACGTGTCGATCGTCGCCGATGCGCTCACCACGCCGTACCAGGCGGTTCGTCGCGCGGGCGTTGCGCCGGGGAGCCTTGCCATCGTCGTCGGCGCGGGCGGCGTCGGCGGCTATTGCGTGCAGATGGCCAATGCAGCCGGCGCGAAAGTCGTCGCCATCGACGTCGACGCGGACAAGCTCGAGGCGATTTCGCGCCATGGCGCCGCACTGACGCTCGACGCGCGCTCGCAGGACGGCAAGGCGATGAAGGCTGCGATCGGCGCATTCGCGAAGCAGAATGGCCTGCGCGCCACCGAATGGTTCATTTTCGAATGCTCGGGCACTGCCGCCGGGCAGCTCACCGCCTGGGGCTTGCTCGTGCACGGCGCGACGCTGTCGGTCGTCGGCTTCACGATGGACAAGGTCGAGGTCCGGCTGTCCAACCTGATGGCGTTCGATGCGCGGGCGCTCGGCAACTGGGGCTGCCCGCCGGACGCCTACCCCGCCGCGCTCGACCTCGTGCTCGACGGCAAGGTGGCGATCAAGCCTTTCGTCGAAGCGCATCCGCTCGACGATATCAACCGCGTGTTCGCCGCCGTCCATCGGCGCGAGATCAAGAAACGCGCAGTGCTCGTTCCCGTTTGATTGAGGTGTGCCCATGAATGCTCCCGACGCACTTTCCGCCGCCCACGAATTCAAGAACCACGATCTCGTCGACGACAGCACGAAGCCCGGCGTCCGCTACGAAAAGCGGCCGGCCACGCGCCCCGACGGCACCGTCGCCTCCGGCCTCTACAACGCGTGGATCACGCTCGACAACCCGGGGCAGTTCAACTCGTACACGACCGACATGGTGAAGGGCGTGATTCTCGCGTTCCGCGCAGCGTCGAACGCGCGCGACGTCAATTGCGTCGTGTTCACCGGCGCCGGCGATCGCGCGTTCTGCACCGGCGGCAATACCAAGGAATACGCCGAGTATTACGCGGGGCACCCGCAGGAATACCGGCAGTACATGCGCCTGTTCAACGACATGGTCTCGGCGATTCTCGCGTGCGACAAGCCGGTGATTTGCCGCGTCAACGGCATGCGCATCGGCGGCGGCCAGGAGATCGGAATGGCCTGCGACTTTTCCGTCGCGCAGGATCTCGCCCGCTTCGGCCAGGCAGGTCCCAAGCACGGCTCCGCGCCGATCGGCGGCGCGACCGATTTTCTGCCGGTGATCGCCGGCGTCGAACGCTCGATGGCGGCGTGCGTGCTGTGCGAGCCGTTCTCGGCGCACAAAGCGTATTGGATGGGCGTGCTGACCGACATCGTTCCCGCGCTCAAGGTGAACGGCCACTACGTCGCGAATCCGCTGGTCGAGACGCAGCGGATGACCGACGAGTTCGGGCGCTTTGTGTTCGGTGAGCCGAAGACGGGCGAAGCCGCGAAGGCGGGGAAAGCGATGCTCGCGAGCGGCTCGGTCGACCTCACGCTCCTCGACGAAAAGGTCAGCGAGCTTTGCGCGAAGATGCTGCTGACGTTCCCCGATTGCACGACGAAGACGCTCGAAGAATTGCGCAAGCCGAAGCTCGACGCGTGGAACCGGAACAAGGAGAATTCGCGCGCCTGGCTCGCGCTCAACATGATGACCGAAGCGCGTGCGGGCTTCACCGCGTTCAACGAGGGCCCGAAGGACGACCGCGAGGCGGACTTCGTGCTGCTGCGCCAGAAGCTCGCCGCCGGCGAAAGCTGGGTCGGTCCGCTCCACGACACGATCCAGCCGCGCAACAAACACAAGGGCTGAAGCCGTGCCGGGACAATCTCCGCTGAAGGACCGCGTCGAGCGTGACGGCGCGCTGCTGCGGCTCACGCTTGCGCAGCCGAAAGCCAATCTCGTCGACGCCGCGATGATCGCTGCACTGCACGGCGCATTCGTCGCGTACCGCACCCAGACCGGGCTGCGCGGCGTCTTGCTCGACGCCGAGGGGCCGCATTTCAGCTTCGGCGCGAGCGTGGAGGAGCATCTTCCCGACCGCTGCGCGGCGATGCTCGCATCGCTGCATGCGCTGATCCTCGCGATGCTCGAATTTCCCGCGCCGATCCTCACCGTCGTTCGCGGGCAGTGCCTGGGCGGCGGGCTCGAGCTGGCGCTGGCCGGAGGCCCGATCTTCGCCGCGCCGGACGCGCAGTTCGCGCAGCCGGAGATGAAGCTCGGTGTGTTCGCGCCCGCGGCGTCGGTGCTGCTGCCCTACCGCGTCAATCAGCCCGCCGCCGAGGACCTGCTGTTCTCGGGACGCTCGATCGGCGCCTTGGAGGCGAAGGCGATCGGTCTCGTGCAGATCGTGTTCGACGACCCCGAAGCCGCCGCGCTCGCGTATTTCGACCAGCATCTCGCAGCGAAGAGCGCCGCGGCGCTCGCGTGTGCCGTTGCGGCTGCGCGCGCCGAGCTGATCCGCGACGTGCGCCACCGACTCGCCGACGTCGAGCGGCTCTATCTCGACCGACTGATGCAAACGCGCGACGCGAACGAAGGTCTCCTCGCGTTCCTCGGCAAGCGCAAACCGAACTGGGAGCACCGTTGATGGCCACGATCCCGCCCGTCATAGCGATCGTCGAGCGCTGCCAGGCGCTGTTCGACGACCTCGATTTCAACGCCGTCAAGGAATGGAAGGCAGCCGTCCCCGGACGCAAGGCGATCGGCTACATGCCGGTGTACGTGCCGCGCGAGCTGATCCACGCGGCCGACATGCTGTCGGTCGGCATTCTCGGCGGCGGCGATCAGATCGAGGTGATCCAGGGCGATGCCTATTACCAGAGCTACATCTGCCGGATCCCGCGCTCGACGATCGAGCTGGGGTTGAGCGGCCGCCTCGACTGCCTCGACGGTCTGCTGTTCCCGTCGATCTGCGACGTGATCCGCAATTTGTCCGGGATGTGGCAGCTCCTGTTCAAGGACAAGTACGTCCGTTACATCGACGTGCCGCAGAACTATGTCGATTCGATCGGTGGCGCGTTCTACGTGAGCGAGCTCGAGGTCCTGCGCGGGGATCTGGGCAAGCTGCGCGGCAAGCCGGTCACCGACGCCGAGCTCAACGCGTCGATTCGCGTGTTCAACGAAAACCGCGCCGCGATCCGCGAGCTGTATGCGTATCGCGCAGAAAAGCCGTGGCAAGCGCCGACCGCGGAGGTCTATCTGGTGCTGCGCGCCGGCATGGTCTTGCCACCCGAGGAGCACACGAACCTCGTCCGCGAGTACATCGCAGCGGCCGACGCCATGCCGAGGCCGAAGCGCGACAACGCGCGCATCGTGCTGACCGGTGCGTTCTGCGAGCAGCCGCCGCTCGGCCTCATCAAGTCGATCGAGATGGCCGGTTGCTACATCGTCGACGACGATTTCATGCTGGTCACGCGCTGGCTGCTGGACGACGTGCCTGCCGACGGCAATCCGCTGGAAGAGCTTTCGAAGGCCTTCCTCCACCGCTCGGCGTCGACGGCCGCCAAGTACGAGACGACGCGCGAGGAGAAGGGCGTGTTCCTGCTGAAGCAGGTCAAGACCCGCGGCGCCGAGGGCGTCATCTTCGCCGCGCCGTCGTTCTGCGACCCCGCGCTTCTCGAGCGGCCGATGCTGCAGGACGTGCTCGCGAAGCACAAGGTGCCCTACACCGCGTTCAAGTACGCCGAGAACACCGGACAGATGGCGCCGATCCGCGAGCAGGCGGGGACGTTCGCCGATTCGATCAAGCTGTGGAGCGCAGCATGACCACGACCGCGACGATGCCTGCCAGCGTGAAGAAGCCGCAGAACGTCCAGAAAGAGGACGCGATGCTCCTGCAGAAGGAGCTGATCAATCGCAACTACATGGAGCTCGCGACCGCGCGCGCCAACAACCGCAAGGTGTCCGCGACGTTCGTTCCCGGCAACCTGAACGAGCTCCTGATGTGCTTCGACTTCGCGCGGAGCCTGCCCGAGACCAACGCGCTGCAGAACGGCCTGCGCAAGAAGTCCGGCAAGATGATCATGGACGCCGAACGCGACGGCCAGTCCGAGGACGTCTGCACCTACGTGAAGGCCGACCTCGGGATGATGATGGGCGGCGAGATCGGCCCGACCGGCGATCCGCTGCCGCGGCCCGACATCCTGCTGCTGTCGTACACCGGCTGCTTCACGTTCATGAAATGGTTCGAGCTGATCCGGCACAAGTACGGCTGCGAGACGGTGATGCTGCACGTGCCGTATCAGGGCGAGGGCAAGATCGCGCCCAACATGCGCGAGTACGTCGTGAAGCAGCTGAAGGAGACGGTGATCCCGACGCTCGAGCGCGTTTCGGGCGTCAAGTTCGACATCGACCGGCTGCGCCAGTACATGCGCGAATCGCAGAAGGCCGAGGAGGATCTCGTCGCGGTACTGCAATCGGCGAAGAACCGGCCGTCGCCGATCGACGGCTACTTCGGCGCCGTCTACTACATCGGCCCGATCTTCACCGCGTTCCGCGGCACGCCCGAGGCGACTGAGTTCTACAGCGTGCTGCGTTCGGAAATCGAGCAGCGCGTCCGCGAGGGCCGAGGCCCGATGACGCCGGAGGGCGAGATGACGCAGGAGAACTATCGCCTGGTCGTCGAGGGCCCGCCCAACTGGACCAGCTTCCGCGACTTCTGGAAGATGTTCTACGACGAAGGCGCGGTCGTTGTCGCGTCGACGTACGCGAAGGTCGGCGGCCTCTACGATTTCGGCTTCCGCCACGACGCCGACCGTCCGCTCGAATCGCTGGCCGAATACTGCCTCGGCTGCTACACGAACCTGAACCTGCCGTCGCGCGTCGACATGATCTGCAAGTACATCGACGAATATCAGGCCGACGGGCTTTTGATCAACTCGATCAAGAGCTGCAACAGCTTCTCTGCCGGGCAGCTGCTGATCCTGCGCGAAGTCGAGAAGCGCACCGGCAAGCCGGCGGCGTTCATCGAGACCGACCTGGTCGACCCGCGCTACTTCTCGGCGGCGAACGTGAAGAACCGGCTGGAAAGCTATTTCCAGATGGTGAAGGCGAAGCGCGTGGCGACTGCCGCCGCGCACTGACAGGAACCCATCATGCGCTGCTTCATCGGCATCGATCTCGGCTCGACGACCACCAAGGCGGTGGTCATGGACGAGAACCAGAACGTGCTCGGGCGCGGCATCACCAACTCGCGCTCGAACTACGACACCGCGGCGGCGATCGCCAAGCAGGAGGCGCTCGTCAATGGGCGCTTCTACCTTTTCCGGCAGCAGCTCTCCGAGACGGGCGCGCTCAACGGCGCGCTCGACGGTTTCCTGGGCCAGCTCGAGCGCGACTTCCGCTCCGAGCAGTATCTCGAGCAGCTCGGCGACCTCGAGGCGACGTGTCAGCGAAGCCTTGCGACAGCCAAGTTCGGCGACAGCACGAAGGCGGTGGGCGAAGCGCTGGCCGAGGTGTTCAAGCGACTTTCAGCGGAAGCGCCATCGCTGTTCGCGCCCGGCGCCAAGCGCAAGAGCGACTTCTTCCGCGACATCGCCGGCAGCCAGTATCTCGCCACCGGCGAGGCGGTGGCCAAGGAATCGGGGATCCGCTACGACTTCCTGCTCAACGTATTCGACCGCTCGATCATCGAGGTCGAGAATCGCGTCTACGGCGACTCGATCAAGCGGCACCTGCTCGCCGCGCTCGAGCGTACGTTCGTCGCGCTGCCCGACACCGCTGCTCGTCGGCAGCAGGTCGAGGCGCCGATCAAGGGCATTCTCGATCTGCCGATGGAAGAGACCTATGTCGTGGGGACCGGTTACGGCCGCGCGCGCCTGCCGTTCTCGAAGGAGCACGTTCGCTCCGAAATCCTGTGTCACGGCCTGGGCGCGCACGTGATGTATCCACGTACGGCGACGGTGCTCGACATCGGCGGGCAGGACACGAAGGCGATCCAGGTCGATCCGAACGGCATCGTCGAGAGCTTCCAGATGAACGACCGCTGCGCGGCGGGCTGCGGGCGCTACCTCGGCTACATCGCGGACGAAATGAACATGGGCCTGCACGAGCTGGGACCGATGGCGATGAAGTCGACCAAGACCATCCGCATCAACTCGACGTGTACCGTGTTCGCCGGGGCCGAATTGCGCGACCGGCTGTCGCTCGGCGACAAGCGCGAGGACATCATGGCGGGGCTGCATCGCGCGATCATCCTGCGCGCGATGTCGATCCTCGCGCGCTCCGGCGGCATCCGCAACGAGTTCACGTTCACGGGTGGCGTGGCGAAGAACGAGGCGGCGGTGAAGGCGCTCAACATGCTCGTCAAGGAAAACTATGGCGACCTGACGCTCAACATCAATCCCGACTCGATCTACACCGGGGCGCTCGGTGGCGCGACGTTCGCGTGGCGTGCGGTGGTCGAGGAAGGCAAGACCGTGGAAGCGCGCGCCGCGTGAGGACGACACCATGACCATTACCATCGGCATCGACATCGGGTCCGGCGCGGTCAAGACGACGCTCTTCCGGACCGACGGCGACCAGCGCGAATGGCTCGCCAAGCGCTGCGAGCGCATCCGTCGCCGCGACCCGATGACCCTGGCACAGGAGGGTTACGACGGCGTGCTCGCCGACGCGGGAATGAAGCCCGCCGCCGTCGACTACATCGCGACGACCGGCGAGGGCGAGAACGTCAAGTTCGCGACCGGCCACTTCTACTCGATGACGACGCACGCGCGCGGCGGCGTCTTCCTGCGACCCGATGCCCGTGCGATCGTGGACATCGGCGCGTTGAACGGTCGCGCGATCTACGTCGACGAGCGCGGCAAGGTGCTGAGCTACAAGATGACGAGCCAGTGCGCGTCGGGCTCCGGGCAGTTCCTCGAAAATATCGCGCGCTACCTCGGCGTCGCCGTCGAGGAAATCGGCCCGCTGTCGCAGAGCTCGCAGAATCCGGAGAAAGTGAGCTCGATCTGCGCGGTGCTGGCTGAAACCGACGTCATCAACATGGTCTCGCGCGGCATCGCGACGCCCGACATCCTGAAAGGGATTCATCTTTCGATGGCGTCGCGGATCGTCAAGCTGCTGAAGGTCACCGGCATCAAGGACGGCACGGCGCTCCTCACCGGCGGGCTCGCGCTCGACGCCGGGCTGCTGGCGGCGATCCAGGAGGAAATGGTCAACGAGAAGGTCAACGTGACCGCGGTCAGCCATCCCGATTCGATTTACGCGGGCGCGATCGGGGCGGCGTTGTGGGGCGCGTTCCGCCACGGTAAGCTGCGGGAACTGCAGGAACGCGCGGCGGCGTAACCGCTGGCGAGGAAACCGCCAGCCAGGGCAGCGCAAAGAGCACTCCCCCTCCCGCTCGCGGGCGAGGGCTGGGGTGAGGGCAGGGAAGTACGGAAGGAGATTCGTAATGGCACTACTGATCAACGACAACTGCACCGCGTGCGATGCCTGCAAGCCCGTGTGCCCCAACGAGGCGATCAGCGTCGGCGACCCGATCTACGTGATCGACCCGATGAAATGCACGGAGTGCGTCGGCGCCGAGGACGAGCCGCAGTGCAAGCTCGTCTGTCCCGCCGACTGCATCGTCCAGAACCCCGATTTCGAGGAAACGCCCGAGCAGCTGATGGCGAAGTACGAGTCGCTGCACGGATAATCGCGTATGCACACGCGGGCCGCGCATCGCGAAGGTGGCGCGGCCCGCCTCTTTCCGGGAAGCAGTGGCGTCGAGTGCTCGCACGCGAGCGTGCGGCCCTTTGGACAGTGCATCTCGAATCATGCCGCCCGAAGCGGCGAGCGCATTCGATGCGACGATGGAGACGCCATGACAACCCGCCGACCAGCGCCAACGACCATCGACGAGTACATTGCGGCGTTCTCGCCTGATGTGCAGGCGATTCTTCGGAAGGTACGGCGAGTCGTGCGCGACGCTGCTCCCGACGCCGAGGAAGCCATCAGCTATCGCCGGACCGAAACAAAGCGTCGCGCATCCGCTCAGCGGAGCTGGGCAGATGGGGGGTGGCGCGACCGGTCCGGACGCCAGTCAGTTCAAGCGGCGACCGTCTCCGGTTGTCCCGCCGCCGGGATTTGTTCATGATACGGGTCGAGTTCATCGCTCGGGGCAAGACGGGCCGTCCGCCGTGCTGAATCCGGAGTCGATGGAGTGGAGCTCCGATGACCGCCAATGACAACGGCCCGTTCGACGGTGGCTGCGACTGCCGCCACGTCCGCTACCGGATGACGAGCCGGCCGATGTTCGTGCACTGCTGTCACTGCCGCTGGTGCCAGCGCGAAACCGGTGCGTCGTTCGCGCTCAACGCGATGATCGAAAGCGAGCGCGTCGCGCTGCTCTCCGGCGACGTCGAGATCATCGACACGCCGTCGAACAGCGGCAAGGGTCAGAAGATCGCGCGCTGCCCGAAGTGCCGCATCGCGGTGTGGAGCAATTACGCCGGCGCCGGCGACGCGGTACGCTTCGTCCGGGTCGGCACCCTCGACGAGCCGGACCGGTTGCCTCCGGACATCCACATCTTCACCGCGTCAAAGCAGCCGTGGGTCGTGTTGCCGCCTGGCATGCCGGCAGTCGCCGAGTATTACAAGGCAGCGGACTACTGGCCAAAGGAGAGCCTCGAGCGAAGAGCGGCGTTGCTCGCCGCCCGGTCGAGGCAGTAATGGTGCAAGGCGGCCTGCCGATAGTGTTCACCTGATACGATGACCAACATTCTCGTCGGCGTTTTTGCGATCGTGCTGTGCCTCGTCAATGCGGTCGTCTGGACCGTGATTTCGCAGATGCCGCTCGCCGGCGCCGGCTGGGTGCTGGCGGGTGTCGCCTGCATCTGGCTGCAAAAATGGTCGCGCGGAAAATGACGACGGCGCGCCCGAGCGCTCAACTGCAATCGAAGGAGAGCGGGAAATGAAGGTGGGTGTCCTCGGTTCCGGCGTCGTCGCACAGACGCTCGCCGGCGGCTTCCTGAAGCATGGCTACGACGTCATGCTGGGTACGCGCGATGCTTCCAGGCTTGCGTCCTGGGTGGCGAAGAATTCCGGCGCGAAAATCGGCAGCGTCGCCGATACGGCGAAGTTCGGTGAGGTCATCGTTCTCGCGGTCAAGGGCACGGTCGCCGCGGACGTTCTGCGCGCGGCGGGCGGCGCGAATCTGTCCGGCAAGACCGTGATCGACGCGACCAACCCGATCGCCGATCTGCCGCCGGTAAATGGCGTCCTGCGCTTCTTCACGAGCCTCGACGAATCGCTGCTGGAGCGGCTGCAGGCGGAATTTGCGGGCGCGCGCCTGGTCAAGGCGTTCAACAGCGTCGGCAACGCGTTCATGGTGAATCCGCTGTTCAAGGGCGGCAAGCCGACGATGTTCATCTGCGGCAACGACGACGCGGCGAGAAAACAGGTCGGCGCGATCCTCGATCAGTTCGGCTGGGAGACCGCCGACATGGGCAAAGCCGAGGCGGCCCGGGCGATCGAGCCGCTCTGCATGCTCTGGTGCATCCCCGGTTTGCTTCGCGGCGAGTGGTCGCACGCGTTCAAGCTGCTCCGCTAGACGGCAGGACGACCCAGACTTCGTGTTGTCAGCGCCGCGCGGCCCGGAGGCGGCCGCGCACGACGGCGGTTGCCGTGCTGGCGATGAATGCGAGCAGCGCGAGGGCGTTCGCAAGACCGCCGGCCCGCGTCCAGTCGAAATGTCCGGTCGCGTCGCCGGCGAGTCGCACCGCGACCGAGGCGTGCAGCAGCGCGAGCGGCACATAGAACGACGGATCGTAAGGCACCGCGACGCGCAGCACCGCGGGGACGATGATCGGCGCGTGGCCGAACACCATCGAGAAGACGAAACCCAGCGCGAGCGCGTGCAGCGCGGCGTCGTACGACGGCGACCCGGGCGAGAGTGCGCCGGCGCCGAGGATCACGGCGGCGCCGACGGCGAGCCAGGCGTAGCCCGAGAGCAGGCACACGGCGATGTAGCGGGTGAGGCCGTCGCTGCGCACCGTGCGTCGCGCAATGTCCTGCTTGCCGAGCCACACGGCGAGCGCGAGCAGGCCCGCCGCAAAGGCGGTCGTTCCCCACGCGAAGCGCGCGAAGAGCAGGCCCGCGACAACGACGACCAGAATGCCCGCGAACACGCGGGTCGCGACGGGCGAGGGCGGCAGGAAGCGAGAGAGCTCCAGCCGCTCGCCGGCGATGGTCAGGACCAGGAACGCGAGCCACCACGTCACGACGACGCGGACGTCGGCGCCGGCGGCCCACAACGCGGTGCCCACAGTCCAGCACGCTGCGCCGACCGCGAGCGTAAGGGTGAACAGCGCGCGCTGGCGACGAAGGATTTCAACGGTCGCGGCGAGGAGGACGAGGCTCCCGGCAACGAACAGCCACGGTGCGAGCATCATCGCCCCGGCGAGTGCAGCCACCGTGCCGGCTCCGGCAAGGAGCGGCCCGGCGAACGCCCAGAGGCGGCCGAGCGCGACGGCGCGTTCCAGCGCAATGACGACGCCGAAAAAGCCGCAGATCATGAACGGCCCGTGCAGCGCCGCCGCCGTCGCTCCGACGTCCGGCACGCTGAAGCCGAGGCGCGCGAGGCCCGCAAGCGTGCCGATGGCGAGTCCGACGAAGCCCAGGACGAGCAGCGGGAGACGCGCCCACGGCGGCAGCGTGCGAAAAGCGGCGGCAGGGACGACTTTTCGCGCGGCGTCGCGATTCACGTGGCCAATGCCGCAGGTCCGGACGCTATTTCCAGCCGAAGTGCTCGCGCGCGATGCCGGTCATCTTGTCCGGCGTCCACGGCGGATCCCAGACGAGCCGCACGTCGACCGCCGTACCCGCCGGGACGATCGCTGCGATCACGTCGTGCGCCTGTTCGGTGATCATGTCCGCCATCGGGCAGGCGGCGGTGGTCATCGTCATCTCGACACCGGCTTGGCCCGGGGAAACCTCGATCGCGTAGACGAGACCGAGGTCAACGATGTTCATCCCCGCCTCGGGGTCGTCGACCTGCCGCAGCGCTTCGCGCACCGCGTCGGCGTCGGGCATCGGAAGGCCCGTCATTGCAGCCTTTTGCGGAAGGGAATCCGCTGCGACGGCGTAAATCCCGCGTCGTAGAGAAAGCCGAGCAGCGCAAGGTCGCGCGGCCCGACGGTCGTCTCCACGCGCTCGATGCGCAGCGCCCCCAGGTTCGCGAAGAGCTGCGACAAGAGTGCGTGCCCGATGCCCCGGTGCGCGTAGTCCGGGTCCACGCCGATCGTGTCGATGACGGCGACCGGCTCGGTGCGCCCGAAGTCGCCCAGGTCCGCGCGCGCCATCAGAAAGCCGACGATCACGTCATCCTGCCGCGCGGTCAGCGACACGCGGATCGCCGAGTCGGCCATCGCCTCGTTGAGCTTGTGCGACATGTAGGCTTCGCGATGGCGGCCCGTGATCCCGCGATCGATCCGCACGATGTCGGCGAGGTCGGCCGGCACCATCGAGCGCACGTCGGCGGTGTCGCGCGCCAGCCGTTCGAAGTCGTTGCCGGACTGTCCGTCGAAATTGATTTCGGGCGCCGCGCGGTCGCCCTCGGACGTCGCAACGGGATCGTCACGCGCCGGAAGATACTCGCCTCCGGCGACCGGGCACTCGACGATATGATCGGGGGCGACGCCGAAGCCCTTCGCGTCGAGCCAGCGCAGCATCGCGTGGTCGTTCCACACGGCCTGCGTGTGGAGGTCGCTGATCGCATGGCGTCGCGCCCAGGCGGCGAGCGCCTCCAGCAACTGCGTTCCCACGCCTTGGCCGTGGAGGTCGCGGCGCACGCCGACGATTTCGAGCCGCAGTTCCGCCTCGCGACCGAACTCGCCTTCGAGCACGCGCGACAGGATGTAGCCTGCGAGGCGCCGCCCGTCGGTCGCCGCGAACTGCGCGTGCAGCCGCGGCTCGCGCAACGCGGCGGCAAGCCGTCGCTCGAAGTACGCGCGGCGCGACCGCCCTTCGAGCGCGGTGTCGATCGCGACGACGGCGTCGAGATCGGCGCTGGCGAGCGGACGGATCGTGATGCCCTGAACGACGGCGGCCATGAGTTCTCTCTCCCGACGGGTTGTACGCGATTTTCAGCCGGTCGCGTAGGCGAGCGCAAGCTGCCGGTCCGTCTCGTCGTCGAGCAGCTGGTCCAGCATCGGCAGCAGCGCCATCGTCTCTTTCTGGATGTGCGCGACCTCGCGCTCCACCATCTCCATCGTGCCCCGCTTCAACGCCGCGAAGTCGGCGTCGTCGAGCGCACCGGCGGCCGCGGCGCGTGCGAGCGGCAGCAGCTCGGCGGCTACCGCGCGGATCGCGTCGTGCTCTTCCTCGAGCAGCCCGGCGATGTCGCCTTCGCCCGCGTCGGCGAGGCGGGGAAAAAGCTCCCGCTCCTCGAAATCGAAATGACGTTCGATGTCCTGCTCGAGATGCCGCGCGAACGCCCCGGCGAGCTTCCCGAGATCGGGATCCTGCGCCGTGCCCGTGCGCGGCGCGCGCGCGAACGCCTGCTCGACACGCCCGAGGAGATCGAGGTTGGTGCGGTGCTCGTCGTCGAGCGCGTGGCTTACCTGGCGCAAATAGCTCATGACTTCGTCGTCCCGGTCAATTATGGTATCCCGATACCAAAATACCCGACGGCGCCGCGCCGGCCATTGATGCGCATCAAGCTGCCGGCGCGGCGGAAGCCGGACCCGCCATCCGCCGCACCGCAATGACGAAGAACGCCGCGAAGGCGACGGCGCCGACGGTGCCGACGAGCGCCCCGGCACGGGCCGAGGCAGCATTGTCGGCGACGATGGCGAGCGCGAGCAGGGCAAGCCCCGCGAGATGGCAGGCGAAATGGACGGCGAGGGGTCGCTCGGCCGTCAGCGACGAGGGCGTCGGCAGCCGCCGCTTTTCACCCCGTGCGCCGCGACCCGCGTGCATCGAGGCCAGGAAGGGAACGATCCGCTGCAGGATGCCAAGCAGGAACGTGAGGAGCCAGCCGTCGATGGCGACGAGACCGAACAGCGCGGTCATGCCGTCGAACGGCACGTCGAGTGCGACGCCGAGTGCGAGAGGCAAGCTCGCGATCAGGCAGGCCCACGCAATACGGACCAGCCGGAACGAGCGGCCGAGCTCGCGCCGAAGACCCGTGGCGAGCGCCGCGGTCATCAGCCGCAGATGCACGACCACCGCAACGCTGCCTGCGGCGATCGCGGCGATGCGCAGCGGTTGGGTGGCGACTCCGAACGCGGCGGCGCCGGCCAGCAGCAGCGCGGCGACCGCAGGCGCCAGCGATGCGAACGCCAACCGATCGGCGGGAGCCGGCGACAGCGCGAACATCGGCACCAGGATATAGGAGAGACCCAACGCGAGCATCCCCATGAACCCGTACGCGGCGAATGGAATATGCAGCGCAAGGGCCGTTCCACGGGCGAGACCGGGTGCACCGACGTACGTGCCGACAAGCGACACCGCGGTGCCGACGATGACGACGAGCGAAGCGAACGCAGCCCACCCGTGCGCAACGACGGCAGGCATCCCCTTCGCACCGATCAGATTGCGCGCGAGCAATATCGCGTAGACGATGAGCGCGACCACGATCGCTCCGCCACCCGCGGCCAGCAGCACGACGACGCCCGTCCCCATGCCTGCGGCGGCGACGGCGACGCCCGGCGTGTAGATCCACCAGATGGCCGCCGTCCAGTGCGTAGCGGCGACGGGCTGCCTTGTGGCGACCGGCAGCAATTGCAGGCTCGCGCCGATGGCCGCCATCGCGAGCACGCCGAGCGTTGTCAAATGAAGCGCGGCGAGCGGCCACCCGATACCGCCGGCGAAGCGCGGCATCGTATCGGCACCCTTGATGAGCGCGATCCATGCCGCGATGTGGAACGCGACCGCGGCACCGAAATAGCGGAAGGAAATTGACGCCGGCAGCAGGCGGCTCGTCGCCCCGGGGCGAAACGTGCCGGCGACGCCGGTCACGGTGCGCGCTCGAGCTTCAGCCGCACTTCGCCGGGCTCGCCGTCGATCCGCGCGGCGGTCCAGCCGAGTTCCGCCAGTTCCGGGTAGAGCATCGTCGGATCGCGTTCGTGGTGAACGATCACCGGCCTGGAATTATCGATCGATTCGATCAACGCGATGATCGCGACCATCGGCCCCGGCGGCGCAAGGCCGCGGACGTCGATGTGCAGTCCGTCGGCATCGGTCCACCGGCGCCATTGCGCGAAGGGCCCGTCGATCAGCGGACCGCGCGGAGGCGTGATGCTTTCGGTCATCATGGCGCGGGCGTCAATCGGTTCCTTCGCGCGCGATGGATTCGGCGGACTGCGCGAGCGTGCGCACCAGCCGTTGCGCGAGCACCGCTGCGACCTGGCGCCGATAATTGGAATGCGTCACCGTCGTGCGCATCGGGCTCGCCTGCCTTTGGACGAGCTTGCCGATCGCGCGCTGCATTGTGTCGTCGACCGGATGACCGGTGAGCTCCGCGGTGCCTTCGACGACGAGCGGCCGCGAATTGGTTCCCGTCAGCGCGAGTGCAAGTGCGGCGAGTACGCCATCGACGACGGTAACGCGGGCGGCAACGCCAGCCAGCGGAAAGTCGATCGCGCCGCGAACGCGCGCCTTCCGATAGCCGGCGCGCGCGTGCGGCGGCTGTTGCGGTACGTGCACGGCTGCGACGATCTCGGCTGCGGCAAGCGTCAAGTGTCGGGCGCCGTCATCGGCGTAGAGATCGCCCAAGGGCATGCGCCGGGCGCCGCGCGGCCCGGCGATCTCGACTTCTGCGTCGAGGACCAGCAGCGCCGGCGCGAGATCGCCGGCGAACGCCGCGTGACAGTGATCGCCCTGCGGCGCGACGTGACAGGTCTCGCCGCCGTGCTTGAGGCAATAGTCGTTCGACCGCCGCCACCATTCGCTCTGGTTGTAGAAGACGCAACGGGTGTCGAGGCAGAGATTTCCGCCAACGGTGGCGACGTTACGGTGCGCCGGCGCCGCAATGCCATTCGCCGCGTCGACGAGAACCGGCAGCATTCGCCGGATGCCGGCATCCGCGGCGAGCCGCGCCAGCGTGACGCCGGCGCCGATCATCGTGCCGCCGTCCGTCACCGCGATGTGATCGAATCCGGCGACGCCGCCGAGATCAATCAACGTTTGGGGTTTGCCGAGTCCGTCACGCAGGTTTGGCAGCAAATCCGTGCCGCCGGCCAGCAGTCGCGCCCCCGGCGCGGATGCGAGCAGCCTCGCAGCTTCCGCAAGCGTCGAAGGGTGCGCGAGCGTGAACGGTGCGATGCGTTCCATCTCAGACCTCGACCATCGCGTTCTTGCCGGAGGTCTTCTGCAGACGCAATGCCCGTCGCCGCGCGGTGATCGCTTCCAGCAGGCGATCCGGCGACGCCGGCAATTCGGTCAGCCGCAAGCCGGTCGCGTCGGCGATCGCGTTCGTGAGCGCGGGCAGGAAGCCTGACAGCGCGCCTTCCCCCGCTTCCTTCGCGCCGAACGGACCGTTGGGATCCGGCGCCTCGACGATGTACGTCTCGATCGGCGGCGACTCGACGATCGTCGGCACGCGATAGTCGAGGAGATTCGCGCGGAGCGGCAGCCCGTCGTGGTATTGCGTTTCCTCGGACAGCGCCTGGCCCATTCCCATCCAGACCGAACCCTGGATCTGGCCTTCGACGGCCAGCGGATTGATCGCGCGGCCGCAATCGTGCGCGACCCAGACGCGCTCGACGCTGACCATGCCGGTTTCCTCGTCGACGACGACCTCGACCACCTGTGCCGCGTACGAAAAGCCGGGGCTCGATCCGACCGCAGCGCCCTTGAATTTGCCGCCCTGCGTTTCCGGCGGCGTCGACCAGATCCCCTTGACCGTCAGCGTGCCGGCGTCGGCAAGCGCCGCAGCGACGACCTCCTTGTAGGTGAGCGTGCGGTCGGTGCCGGCGACGCGGAAAGTCTCGCCGAGGCATTCGATGTCGTCGCCGGCGACTTCGAGCCGGCGCGCGGCGGCGGCAATGAGCGCCTGCCGCAATTCGCGCGCGGCGCCGATCGCCGCGTTGCCGACCATGAACGACACGCGCGACGAATACGAGCCGTTGTCCTTCGGTGTGACGACGCTGTCGTTGGCGACGACGGTCAGCCGCTCGATCGATAGGCCGAGCACTTCGGCCACGGCTTGCGCGAGCAGCGTCGAGGATCCCTGCCCGATGTCGGCGGCGCCGGTCAGCACGGTGATGCCGCCGTCGAAATCGAGCTTGAGGTTGACCACCGCGTGCGGCTCGCCGGTCCAGTGGACGGGCTTCGCCGACCCGCTCACGTAATGCGAACACGCCATGCCGAGCCCGCGTCCGCGCGGCAGGTTGCCGTGCCGCTCGCGCCATCCCGATGCGTGCTCGACGATGTCGAGGCACTCGGGCAGTCCGTACGAATTGACCTGCAGATCGTTGATCGTCCGGTGTGGCACCGGCAGCAGGCTGGCGCGCCGGACCGCGAACGGATCGAGCGCCAATTCAGCGGCCATCCGGTCCAGCATCGACTCGAACGCGTGGCGAACGTCGACCGAGCCGTGGCCGCGCATCGCGCCGTTCGGCGGGGTATTGCTGTAGACGCGGAGCCCGTGGTACTTGCAGGCCGGCAGCCGGTAGAGCGCATGCAGCAGCGCGCCGGCGTAGAGGATCGTCACCAGCCCATAGCCTGCATAGCCGCCGCCGCGCTGGACAACCTCGCAATCGACGGCGGTGAGCGCGCCCGCTTTCGTCATACCGATCTTCAACCGGACGTCGGTCTCGGGCCGGCCGCGATGCGTGAGGAAGCATTCCTCGCGTGTGAGCTCGAGCTTGACGGTGCCGCCGGCGGCGCGCGCGAGAAGTCCCGCGATGATCTCGAAATTCAGCGTTTCGGTCCGATGGCCGAAGCCGCCGCCGACGAACGGCTTCACCACGCGGATCCGCGATTCGTCCATCCCAAGGCAGCGGGCGAGCGCGAGATGCACGTAATAGGGAACCTGCGTCACCGAATGCAGAGTCAGCCGGCCGCGTTCGGGATCGTACTCGGCGAGCGCCGCGTTCGGCTCCATCATCGCGTGCGTAACCTCGGCATAGTGGAAGCGCTCCTCGCGCACGAGGTCCGCCGCGGCAAAGCCCGCGTCGACGTCGCCGAAGACGTGATCGACTTCGCGTTCGACGTTGCCCGGCTTGTTCGCGTGGAGGGCAATGGCGTCGGGTGCGCGCGCGGCCGCGGCGTCGAAATAGGCGGGAAGCGGCTCGATATCGACCTCGATCAGGTCGAGCGCCGCACGTGCCGTCGCCGCATCGTCGGCTGCCACCGCGGCGATCGGCTCGCCGCGGTAGCGGACGCGCCCGCGTGCCAGCGGGAATTCGTTTTGCGCAACGGGAATGACGCCGTACGCAATGCCGCAGTCCTCGCCGGTGATCACCGCGCGAACGCCCGGCAACGCGCGGGCCGCCTCCGCGTCGATGCTGTGAATGATGCCGTGCGCGGCGGGACTCCGCAGGATCGCGCCGACGAGCGCGCCCGGCGCCGGCAGATCCGCCGTGTAGCGCGCCCGGCCCGTCACCTTCTCGACGCCGTCGATCAAGGGCTGGCGCACGCCAATCGCGGTGCCGGGCTTGTGCGGCGCCGTCATCGTTTCGCGTCTTCCGCCGTCGTTCATCGCTCTTCCGTCGCGGGAATCGCGGCGGCCTCGACTGCCTCGATGATTTTCACGTAACCGGTGCAGCGACAGAGATTCCCCGACAGCGCCTCGCGGATCTCCGTCTCGTTTGGCGCGGGATTCCGACGCAGCAACGCCTCGGCTGCCATGATCATTCCCGGCGTGCAAAAGCCGCATTGGGTGCCGAGCTTCTCGTGGAACGCCGCCTGCAGCCGGCTCATCCGACCTGCGTCGGCCAGGCTTTCGATCGTCTCGACTTGCCTGCCGGCACAGCGCGCGGCGAGCGTGATGCACGCGAGTCGCGGCTCGCCGTCGACGAGGACGGTGCAGGCGCCGCATTCGCCGCCGTCGCAGCCTCGCTTGGTGCCGGTGAGCGCCAGGTCTTCGCGCAGATAATCGAGCAGCAGCAGCGAGTCGGCGATCGCGTCCTCGCGGCGGCGACCGTTGACCGTCAACGTGATGACGCGCTTGGCCATTCCGTGGAAATCTCAGCTCGCCTTCGGCCGCAGGTCGCGCACGCGGACGGCCTTGCCCTGCGAGCGCGGAATCGTGCCGGGTTGCTTCACCACGACGTCGGTGGTGATGCCGATCAGCGACTTGATGTGATGAGCGACGCGATCCGCGATGCGATCGAACGCGCGCGGCTCGATGCCCGGCTGCGCTTCGACTTCGACCGTCACCGCGTCGAGGCTGCCGCGGCGCTCGACGACGAGCTGGTAGTGCGGCGCGATGTCGGGCAGCCCGACCAGCACCGCCTCTACCTGCGACGGATACACGTTGACGCCGCGGATGATCAGCATGTCGTCGTTGCGGCCGGTGATTCGCAGGATGCGCAGGTGCGTCCGCCCGCAATCACAAGGTGCGGTCGTGATTTTTGTGATGTCGCGCGTCCGGTAACGCAGCATCGGCAGCGCCTGCTTGGTCAGCGTCGTGATGACGAGCTCGCCCGGCTGCCCCTCGGGCACCGTTTCGCCGGACTCCGGATCGATCACCTCGAACAGGAAGTGGTCCTCCCAGCCGTGCAGGCCGGCCTTGCAGTCGCACTCGCACGCGACGCCCGGCCCCATGATCTCGGACAGACCGTAGATGTCGACGGCAGAAAGACCCAGGCGCGCCTCGATCTCCCGCCGCATCGCGTCGCTCCACGGCTCGGCACCGAACAGCCCGACCTCGAGCGCGCTCTTGCGCAGATCGACGCCCTGCTTTTCGGCAACCTCGGCGATCGCCAGCGCGTATGACGGCGTCGCGCATAGCACGCGCGCGCCGAAATCGACGATCAACGCCACCTGGCGCTCGGTCGAGCCGCCCGACATCGGCACCACGACCGCGCCCAGGCGCTCCGCGCCGTAGTGCGCGCCGAGCCCGCCGGTGAACAGGCCATAGCCGTACGCGTTGTGGACGACGTCGCCGGGCCGCGCGCCTGCGCACGCCATCGAGCGCGCCATCAGCTCCGCCCACGTCGCAAGGTCGTCCTGCGTGTAGCCCACGACGGTCGGTTTTCCGGTGGTCCCCGACGACGCGTGCAGGCGCGCGAGCGCGCTCACCGGCCGCGCGAACAAGCCGAACGGGTAGTGGTCGCGCAGGTCTGATTTCAGCGTGAACGTGAGCCGCCGGACATCGTCGAGGCGGTGAAAGTCCTCCGGAGTCGCGCCGATCGCGTCGAGTCGCGCGCGATGGAGCGGGACGTGATCGTACGCATTGCGCAACGTCGCACGCAGGCGTTCCAGCTGCAATGCGGCGAGCCGCTCGCGCGGCAGCGTCTCGACGTCGGGCTGGAAGCCATGACGCAAGGTTGCACCGGTGCCGATCCCCACTTCCGCCATCGTCGTTGCACCCATAAAGCCTCCGACTTCGATATCAGGGCCGCGCGCCGCGCACGGGCAGATGCGACAGTGCGAAGCCCTGGTTGAACCCGGCACGCGTCACCAGCGTGAGTTTGAAATACGAGCCCGCGAGAAGCGCCGCGAGTCCGGCTGCGGCCGCCACGGCGAGAATCTGTTGCCCGGCGATGATCCCTGTGCCGATCACTGCGATGAGAACCAGCGGCAGGAGCGTTCCGGCGAGCTGCAGCACGCGTCCCGCGCGATCGAGTGCGGCGTTCGCAGGTGACGCGAGCGTACCGTCGACCCGCCGACGATACGCGAACCAGACGAGCACGCGCGCGATCACGAACACACCGAACGCCGCCGTCAGCGATTCCGTTGCCGCACCGTGCAGCGGCGCGGTCAGGAGGAACACGCCGCCGCCTTCGGTCAACGCCGTCGCCACGATCAGCGGCACGAGGAGCGGCTCGCGCCACGCCGGGATGCCTTTGGCCGCCTGCAGCATGCGGCCCTGGCAGAAGACGAAAACCAAGGCGAGCACCGCCGCGATCGGAATGCCCGCGGAGACGCCCGCGGCCGCGCCGAGCCCGGCGGGAAAGAGCAGCGCCGCGGTGAACGCTTCGCGCGACATCCACGACGTGCGCGGATTGAAGAGGACGTTGATCGCGCGCCACGGCCGGCCGAGCTCCAGGAATACGCAGAAAAGACCGGCGCCGACGAGCGCGAGCCCCGCGAGCATCAACCCCGTCAACGCCGGACCTTGGGCGCCCGAGAGCGCCGCAAACACGATCAGGCCCGCACCGGCGCCACCGCCGATGAAATTGCCGGCAGCGCGCGCGTCCCAGCTCGTCTGTTGCCAGGGATTAGGGCCGAAGCTCATGCCAGTTCCTTGTCCCAGACGTAGTAGAAACCGGGTCCGGTACCGAGCTCCTCATGCATCCGGAAATGCCGGTTCTTTGCGAGCACCTGCGACACCGGGCTTTCGGGATCGTCGAGATCGCCGAACGTCATCGCTTTCGAGATGCAGGCGTTGACGCACGCCGGCGTCGCTTCGGGATCGACGCCGGGCACCTGCCCGTTCGCAAGCCCCGCGTCGATGCGATCCACACAGAACGTGCACTTGGTCGCGACGCCGAGCCGCGCGTCGTCGCGCCGCTCGATTTCGTTGTCCATCGGTGCCCCATAGGCGAACGTCGGCTTCAACGTCTTGTAGCGCGCCTGGTACGGACACGCGATCGCGCAGTACGCGCAGCCGATGCAGAGGTCGTAGTCGATGGTGACAATGCCGTCGGCGCGCTTTTTCGTCGCCTTGGACGGGCAGACCGTCATGCACGGCGGGTCGTCGCAGTGCTGACAACCGACCGGCACGAACGCGCGATGGACCTCGGGATACTCGCCGAATTCCATGTCGAGCACGCGCCGCCACTGGACTTCCGGCGGCGTCGCGTTCGCATGCCGGCACGCCGCGGTGCACGTCTGGCATCCGACGCAGCGGCGCAGGTCGGCGACCATCGCCCAGCGGGTCATGTCTTGCTCACTTTGACGCGCACGATGTCGGCACCGGAGCCGGTCGCGTCGGTGAGATCGAGCGACATTTCCGCGAGCGAGTTCATGCTGGGCACGCCGAAGTCCTTGGCGAACGGCGTCGCCCAGTGGTCGAACTGGCCGATCATCAGCAGCGTGTCGGGGCGGATGCCCTGGCGCAGGACGGCGCGGCCGCGCACGCGATGCTGCGGCGTCGCGATCTCGACCGAATCGCCGTCGGCGATGCCGAGCGTTTTTGCCGCCTGCGTGTTCATGATCACGCCGCGGTGGCCGGCGACGTTGTCGGCGACCTCCTTGATGAGCTGCATGCCGACGTTGCCGCCCCATGCATACTGCATGCTGCGCGCGGTCAGCAGCCAGAACGGATACTCGTGCGGCTTCCCGCCGGCCTTTTCGAGCGCGGCGACCCACGGCGCACCGAAATCCTTGCACACCGGCAGCGCCTGGTATTCCGGCAACTGCTTGTCCCACCAGTGCATGTCGCGCTCGTGCAGACGCCTGCCGAGCTCGGCGCCGACACGCTTCAGGCGTTCCTGATACGGCAGCTCGAAGCGCAGCCCCTGCTCTGCGAGCCGCGGAAAGAGATACCAGTCGGTGCGCGGGAACGGTTTGGTGGCGAGGCCATGCTCCTTCCACCAGTCGAGGCCGTTATTCTCGCGGCCGTCGGTCAACTCCACGCTCGCGGCGCGGCAGACGGCGTCCCAGATATCCTCGCGCGAATGCACGCGCTCGGGGTCGAGCGCGAAATCGCCGTGGGCATTCTTGAGCGGGATGCCCGCGGCGCCACGGTTGATGGCCGCGTTGTACTTCGCGAGGAGCCCAGTGCGCTGCGCGAGCTCAGTCGCGATGTCGGTGAAGTCGCGGGCCTCGTCCACGGACCGCGACGGCGGGTTGACGCAGCGCATAGCCTTCGCGGTCCCAGAACTGCTCGACGTATTTCGAGCCGCCGATCCGGATCAGCTGCAGGCTTTCGAGATCGGTCGCGTCGGGCAACAGCACGTCGGCGTAATGATTGGTCTCGTCGCGCGTATAGGCGAACGCGACGACGAACGGCAGGCGCGCCATCTTGTCGCCGAGCGCGGTCGTATCCCAGAACGAAATTGCCGGATTGGTACGGTAGACGAACCACACCTCCGGAAGCGTCACCCGCGGCAGGCCCTTCGGCGTGTCGTCGAGGAACAACCACGAGAAATGCGTCGGCCCGAGCGCCTGGCTCCACGCGCCGTTGCCGGCGAGCGGTACCATCGTGCGGTACGCGTTGCGGATGTTCGGATTCGGCGACCACTGCGCCTTGTCGGTCGGATTGAACGTGAACGCCATGAGCCCGTCGGGTCCCGGCGTGACGCTTGCGAGGCGATCGGAATGCCGCCAGTTGAGCCGGACCGTCGTCCCCAGCGTGCCGCCGGGGACTTCGAGCCCACCGACAAGCGCGGCGAGCGTCGTGCGCGCCCATACGCATTCGTAGCCGCCCCAGCCGTTGTTGACGGTCTTGCCCAGGCTCACGGCGACGGGGCGGTAGGGGAGGCGCTTGCCTTCGATCTCGATCGTCTCGCCGACATGCGCATGAGCGATGAACTCGCACGCGATCTTGCGGATCGTCGCGGCGGGCACCTCGCAGAGACGCTCTGCCCACTCGGGCGTATACGGCGCGACGTGCGCGACGAGCTTCGTGAACGCGGTCTCGCCTTCGAGCATGCCGTCGGCGAGCACGTCGCCGTCAGGGCCGATCTCGACCGCGTCGATGATGTGGCGGCCTTCGAGCGCTTCGTCGGCGCCGGGCGAGTCGAACGCAACGGCAGTGCGCGCGAGCGCGTCCCAGATGAGCGGCTTCCTCGTGCTGCGTTCGCGCAGGAAGTAGCCGTTGGGTCCGACGAGGTACGGCGAGGTCGTGTGGTGAGCGAGGAACGCGACATCGAGACGCTCGCGCGCAATCTCGTGCAGGAGCACATGAATGAGCGCGTACAGGAACGCGGCATCGGTCTTGGGCTTGATCGGCACCCATTGCGCCGAGCACGCGCCGGTCACCGACAGGTGCGGCTCGACCTGCACGCGCTTCATTCCGCGCTCGCGCGCATCCGCATGACGCCAGACGCCGACGACGCCGCCCGACGCCTCGACGTTCGCGCCGCACGAGATCAGGTATTCGGTGAGCGGCGTGTCGGGCGAAACCGTGAAGGCGCGATGCCAGAACTCGCCGTACAGATGCTCGGAGTGGTAGCACTTGACGCCCTGGCCCGAACCCATCCCCATGTCGATCGGGCCCCATGCCGACAGGAAGGCCGGGAACGTCCCCATGTACGACTGCGGCGTGCCGCCGCCGCCGAAGCTCGCGGCGACGCGCGGATAACCCGACTCGTCGAGCAGGCCGGCTGTGCGCACGGCGTCGAGGCGCGCGACGATGAGATCGAACGCCTCATCCCACGAGATGGGCACGAAGCCCGGATCCTCGTGGCGCCCCTTTTTCGGGTTCGTCCGCTTCATCGGCGTCGATACCCGATGGGGGTTGTAGGTCTTTTGCACGAGGCCGTAGGCCTTGACGCAGACCTTGCCGCCGCCCGGATGAACGCTCGCTGCGCAGAAGTTCGGCTCGACTTCGGTCGCCACGCCGTCGACGACCTTGACCGTGAGCAGATCCGGTCCCGCGACGCACTGATAGCAGTACGTCGGGACGCGGCGCGATGCAGTGCGCGACTCGGTCACGCGTCGACCTGCGCGATTCCGGCCTTCTGCGCCTTGGCCCGGAGCCGCTCCTCGGTCTTGATCACGTCGACGATGAAGCGGTTGTGCTTGCCGCGGCAGATGAGATCCAGATTGTCGCGGCCGCTCACCTCCAGCGTGACCGCACGGCCGTTGACGACGGCGACGGTGACGGTCAGCTCGACCGGCATCCCCAGCAGCGTCGCGGCGAGATGGTCGAGCTCGATCCGGGTGCCAACCGAGTCCTCGCCGGGATCGAGGTGCTTGCCCAGCAGGTCGCGCGACGCGAGCTCGATGTCGCGCACGAGCATCGGCGTCGCGTACACGCGAGCGCTCTCGCCCATGAAGTCGATCGTGCGCTCGCGATCGACGGTCAGCGTGGACGTCGCGCTCAAGCCTGCGGCGAGACTGGGTTTCATCGGCTCCTCCTTTCTTGGCGCCGCGAGGAACGCAGCGTCCGGAATCCCCGGCCAGCGCACGTTCCAGAAGGCGTGTTCGCGCGTCGAAAACGGAAAGACTTCGCCGCGGGACTTGTCCGGAGGGTCCGTAGCCGCTAATCTGGCATCGGAATGCGATTATTGGTTTGATCTGCGTCATTCTTTTGGGGACGTGCTTGGCAACGGCGAGGCCGAAGCGGCAGAGAGACAAGGGCGGGGGCAGAGGCGGCGGTGCACGGCCCGGCGCGGATACGGCCACGGAGCTCGTCGTCCGGCCCGTGCGACAGGGGGATCTCCCTGAGGTCATCGCCATCGACGCCACGGTGACCGGCCTCGAAAAGCGGAGCTACTGGCGCTCGATCTACCAGCGTTACGGCGCCGCCGCGGAAGCCGGCCGGCAGTTCCTCGTCGCGGATGCGGGAGGGCGCGTCGTCGGCTTCGTCATCGGCGAAGTGCGCGACTGGGAGTTCGGTTCGAAACCCTGCGGTTGGGTATTTGCGATCGACGTCGATCCAGAAGCGCGGTTGGCGCGCGTCGGGACGCGGCTCCTCGAGGAGATTTGCGCCGCATTCCGCCGCGCCGGCGTGCGCACGGTGCGCACGATGCTGTCGCGCGACAACACGCTGATCCTCTCGTTCTTTCGCAGCCAGGGGATGATGGCCGGGCCGTTCATTCCGCTGGAGATGGAAATCGGACCATGAGGCCGGGGCGCACGGTCGCCGGAATTGTGAGTCGCGCGAGCCCCTCACCCCTTCCCCCTCTCCCCGCGGGAGAGGTGAAATGGAGTCCGCGGCGCTTCGCGCCGCGCAGAATCGATTGAAGCTCCAGAAAAACACTTCGCTCGCGCTCTACAGCGTGCTCGAATTCGCGGGCGATCCGACGCGCCACATCTCGGCCGCCGAGATCGCCGGCAAGTACGGCGTCTCGTCGCATCACCTCGCCAAGGTGCTCTCCGAGCTTGCGCGCGTGGGCATCGTCGAATCCGTGCGCGGCGTCGGCGGCGGCTACCGGTTCGCCGGCAACGCGCGGCGGCTCACGCTGATGGACGTGATCCTGCTGTTCGAGGATTTCGGTGCGCCATCGCCCGATCGGCGCGAGCCCGGCGAGCGGACGCCCGTCGGCCAGGCGCTCTCCGCGGTGCTGTCCGAGATCGACGAGATCGCGAAGGCGACGTTCAGCTCGATCACGCTCGCGACGATGCTGCGGCTGATCGAGCGGCAGCAGCGCGGCGACAATCACGCAGCCCTGAGGCGCGGCGGGCGTCCGGCGCGAGCCTGATCGAGTGTCGCTCAGCCGCGCGCGAGACCAGCCAGCGCGGCGCGATCGACGATGCGGATCCGCTCGCGGCCGAGGTCGACCCAGCCGCGATCCTCGAAGTTGCGGAGCAGCCGGGACACGATCTCGCGGACGCTCCCGAGCTCGTCGGCGAGCGCCTGGTGCGTCGCGTGAATTTCGCCGCTGTCGTGGTCGCGGTTGACGAGGAGCGCGGCGAGCCGCTGGTCCAGCTTCTGCACGGCGATCGCCTCGACGACCTGCATCAGCGCGGACAAGCGTTCGCTGTAGAGGCCAAAGACGTGACGACGGAACGTTTCGTCCTCGGCGATCAGTGCCTGGAACGCGGCGGGCGGAAGGATCAGCAGCTCGACCTCGGTCTCGGCGATGCCGGACGCATCGTAATTCGTTTGCCCGAGTAGGCAACTGCCAGAAAGCAAGCACGATTCGCCGGGCTTCACCCGGTAGAGCTGAAGCTCGCGTCCATTGGGGTAGCGCTGCAACACGCGGATGCTCCCGGCGAGCACCAGCGGAAAGCCGCTGCACGGCGCGTGCGCACTGAACATCGTGGTCCCGGCTGGCACCTTGCGGTAGATCCCCTCGCGTGCGATGCGCTCGAGCGTGGCGTCCGGCGCAGCCGCGAGCGTCGGGAACGTTTCGGCAAGGCGTGCGGCGAGCGGCGAGGCGATGGTGGCGACCATGACAATGCAGATTGTAATAAGCAGCTAATTCTACAATGGCGCCGTGGATCCCATCGGCGTGCCGCTTCCGACCCTCTGGACCATCGCGGGCTGGGTGGTGGCCGCGGCGATCGTCGCGCGTGCCGTGCAAGTGGCGCCGTGGCGCCGGTTCTCCGCGAGCGAGCCGGTGCACGTCTGGTATGGCGCCATCCTGTTCGTGTTGATGCTCTGGAGCCTGCAGGCGACCGTCGGCGAGGGCTTCACGTTCCATCTGCTCGGCGTTACGGCGCTGACGCTCATCGTCGGACCGGCCCTCGCGCTCGTGGGCTCCGCCGTCGCCATCGCGCTTCTCCTCGCTGTGCACGGCGGACTGTGGGCCAACGCCGGCGTAGCGCTCGTCACGATGGCGGCCGTTCCGGTGACGGTGACGCGGCTCGTATTGCGATTTGCCGAGTCTCGCCTGCCGCCGAACTTCTTCATCTATGTGTTCGTCGTTGCGTTCTTCGGCGCCGGACTCGCGTACATGCTAGCGGGAGTTGCCGGCGCCGCGGCCCTCGCGCTGGGTGCGGGGCTGTCGGCGGGGGTCGTCTTCGGCGAATACGCGCCGTATTTCGTCTATCTTGCCTTCGGCGAAGCGACGCTCACGGGAATGGTGCTGACGCTTGCGGTCGTCTATCGCCCGCGTTGGGTCGCGACGTTCGACGATGCGCGGTATCTCGACGGGCGCTGACGGGGCGGCCGCGGGCGCGCCCTCGCTTGCATCGGGACCTGACGGCCGAGCGCCACCGCTCCGGAGCAAGCCCTTCCCATGATCTGGCGCAAACTTCGACTGGATTTCACTCTCCAACCCTCGGGAAAGTTGTGGACGATGCCGGACACGGACGGCATAATCGCCCCCCTAGCAACGTGCGCTGGCTGGCGTCCGATGATCAACCCACATCACCAGGAGACAAGATCGATGAACAAGCTCGTTTTGCTGCTCGTCGCCGCCGTATTTGCGCTGGGCGGCACCGCTGCGCTCGCCGCCGATGCGCCCGCCAAGGACGCGGCAAAGGACACGGCCAAGATGGCGCCGGCCAAGCTCGAGAAGCCGGCGGGCGTGAAACAGGCGGACTGGGACAAGATGACCGACGCCGAAAAGCAGAAGGCCGTCGACAAGGCCAAGATGGCGGCGGGTGGTGAGAAGAAGAAGGAAAAGAAGGGCGGCTGCTGAGTGAGCGCGGCGCGCGAGGCGTGAGCCGAGCGAAGGCCCGAAGGGCGCGTCGCCGCGCGACCGAATAGCGCCCGACAACCGGGCGTATCGTGATTAACTGGCGGCGCGGAGGGCGCGAGCGGGCTCGCCCTTCGATCGATGTGGAAAACGGGGAGCCGCGGCTCCCCGTTTTGTTGGGGCGACTACCTGACCAGCGGATAGCCGGCCTTCACCCAGTCGTCGATCTTCATGTCGACGGCGGTCACGTTGGTGAAGCCGAGATCCTGCAGCGATTTGGCGGCGAGCGCGCATCGTCCGCCCGTCTTGCAGTAGAGCGTAAGCTTCTTCCCCATGTCGGTCTTCTCGGGGTAGCCGACGTGCGTCCAGATATTGAACTCGATCAGGCCGCGCGGAACGTTGATGGCGCCGTTGAGATGCCCGTCGGCATACTCACCGGGTTCGCGCACGTCGACGATGATCCCGGCGTCGCCCCGGTCGAGCGCCGCCTTCAGCGCGGCCATGTCGATCGTCTTCACCTGCTTCTTGGTCGTGGCGACGAGCTGGCCGACCGACGGCGGGTAGTTCTGCGCGAGGACGAAACCCGGAAGCGCGAGGCCGAGGGTCATGACCACAGCAAGCACGAACGCGTTCTTCTTGATCAGCATGGCGAAATCTCCCTTGGTGTGGTAACAAACAACGAAGCTGCCGGCAGGCGACGGAGAGCGAAACCGGACGTCAACCCGCGGCGGCCTGCACGACGTGGCTCGCCTGGCCCGCGTTGACCATCACCCAGCGCAGCACGAAGCCGCCGAGGAGCACGAGGACCGCGGGCACGACAGTGTGCGGAATCGTGTGGTTGAGCTCGAGGCTCTGCAGCGCGAGCGGAACGAGAATGCCGAGCCCGACGATCACGCCCCAGAACGCCCACGCATAGGGTCCGCTGACGATCAGCGCCGCCGCCGCCGCGTGTGACGCCGACGACGTGTAGAGATTCGCGAGCAGCAGCCCGATCAGCACGAACTCGACGGCGAGGAAGCCGAGATCGGCGCGGAGCAGCGAATCGACCGTGTGCTTTTCAGGCGGCGCATTGCCGAGCGGCTGGCCGAGTGTCGCTGCCAATGCGCCGCCGACGAGCGTTGCCGGTGCCGGCCGCGTGCCGCGGACGACCGCGGCGAGGTGCACCATCGCGGCGCCGGCCGACAGCCCCGAGAACAGGAACAGCGGACCGAGGATCGCGCTGTTCCACAGCGGCCGCGCGACCATCGTGTCGAGCAGGATCCCGGTGTAGATGCCGAGCGCGACGCCGAGCACGATGTTCGACCATGCGAGCGCTTTGACGAGTAGTGCGCGCGCGAGCAAAGCATCGGACCACGTGCGCAGCATCGGGAAGCGCCTGCCGGCCCACGGCCACGCTTCGGGCAGGCGGATCAGCGCGGAGGCGAGCAGGACCGCGTAGACGATGAGCAGCACCCACGAGCCCCACGACATCGGCGAGGACGGCTGGAACGTGAGGTAGACGCGCCAGACGTAGAGCTTGTGCGTGAGGTCGAGGAACAGCGCGCCCATGCCGAGATTGATGAGCACAAAGGAAAGGAGCGGCGTGTGGAGCGAAAAGAAGCTCCGCGGATCCTCGCCGCGGGCGATGCGCAGCATGGCGATGCCCGCGAGCACCATCATTCCGGCGACCAGGCCGCCGAAGAACAGGTAGACGGGGATCTCCCAGCTCCAGATCGCGAGGCCCGGATCGATCAGCGGGTTGTGGCGGGTCGTCGTCAGTTCCAGCATGAATCGCCTCTTACGTGAGGTAGAAGACCCGCGGGCCGGTCCCGGCTTCGGGCCGCAGCGTGTGGTGCTGGCGCGCACGCAGGAGCTCGCTCACCGTGCTCGTCGGGTTGTCGAGGTCGCCGAAGTACATCGCGCGTGTCGGGCACACCGACACGCACGCCGGATCCTTGCCGTCCTTCGTGCGGTGATAGCAGAACGTGCACTTGTCGGCGTAGCCTTTCGGATGAATGAAGCGCGCGTCGTAGGGGCAGGAAGCCACGCACGCCTTGCAGCCGATGCACTTGTTCGCGGTGACGAGCACGACCTTGCCGAATTCCTCGACGTGGCTCGCGCCGGTCGGGCAGCACGATACGCACGGCGGGTTGTCGCAGTGGTTGCAGCGCTCCGAGCGAATCTCGAGCGAAAGTGCCGGGAACTCTCCGCGCACCTCGGTCGTGATCCAGTCGCGGCAGTAGCCGGCGGGGACGTCGTTCTCGGTCTTGCACGCGACCACGCAATCCATGCAGCCGACGCACTTGCGCGTGTCGATGACCATTCCGAACCGTGGCATTCTCAGGATTCCTTGACCAGGGTGACGAAGTTGCTGTGGATGCTGGTGCCGCCCATCAGCGGGTCGACGACGTATTTCGTCGTGAGCTGCGCAGCGCTCGCACCCTTGAGATATGAACGCTTCTGCTGCGGCACCGTGTGCCCGAAGCCGTAGACGAGATAGACGCAGTCGGGCCGGATGCGCTGCGTGGCCTTCACTCTCACGCGGTTGCTGACGACACCGTCCTGATTTCTGAGCTTGACGTATTGCCCGTTAGCGATGCCCTGCGTTTTCGCCACCGCCGCATTCACCCAGACTTCGTTCGTCGGCATCAGGTCGGCGAGCAACGGGTTGTTCTGCGTGCGCGTGAACGTATGCACCGGCGCGCGCCCGGTGAGAAGACGAAGCGCGCCTTCAGGTCCGGCGGCCGGCGGCTGGTACTTCGGCACCGGGTCGAAACCCTTGGCCTTGAGCTGATCCGAATAGAACTCGACCTTGCCCGACGGGGTGTCGAACGTGAGCTCGAGCCCGTCCTCGACGACGACCGGCTCCGGCTTGCCCATGATCACGCCGTCGCGCTTCAGCTCGTCGAAGCTGAGACCCGCTTTCTCCACGCGGTAGCGCAGGTATTCCTCCATGTCGGCGAACGGCATGCACGCGCCGATGCCGAGCTTATCGGCGAGCTTTTTCGCAATCCACCAGCCGGGCTTCTGATCCGCGGGCGCGCTCATCACAGGTTGCCGCAGCGCGACCCAGCCGGTGCGACCCCAAGCGAGCGACAGCTCATCGTGGCGCTCGAAGAACGTCACTTCGGGGAGCACGACGTCGGCATACGCGGCGATCTCGCTCGGCATCGTGTCGACGACCACTAAAAGGTCGAGCTTGTCGATCGCCGCCAGCGTTTCGGCCGGGTTCGGCAGCGCATTCATCAGGTTGGTCGAGTAGACGAACCAGCCCTTGATCGGATACGGCTTGCCGGTGAGCGTCGCTTCACGCAATCCCGTGGTCACCGCTTCGTCGGCGAACGGATACTTCTCCCCGTTCGGGTTGTCCGCTTTCGGCCGCTCCGGCTTCGGCGGCTTGGGTAGCGGATACGGCGCGACCTTCATCCCGGCGGCGAGGAACAATCCGCCCTTGTGACCCCAGCTGCCGAGGAGCGCGTTCAGAAGCGCGATCGCGCGGCTCCGCTGCGTGTCGTCGCCATGCCAGACGACGCGCCGCCCGGGATGGATCAGCGACGCCGGCCGATGGCTCGCGAACTCGCGTGCCGTCGCGCGGATCAGCGTCGCATCGATGCCGGTTTCCGGCGCCGCCCACTCCGGCGTGTACGGTGCGATCTCGGCGGCGAACTTGTCGAAACCATGACCGTAGTTCTCAACGAAGGCCTTGTCGTAGCGGCCCTCGGTGACGAGCACGTTCATCCAGGCGAGGAGCAGCGCGAGGTCGGTGCCGGGCTTGATCGGCAGCCAGTATTTTGCCTTGCTCGCGGCCACCGAAAAGCGCGGATCGACGACGATGATGGGAATCTTCCGCTCGATGGCCTGCGCGAACTCCCGCACCTGCGTGTTGTGCATGTTTTCGCCGAGGTGGGTGCCGATCAGCACGAGGCATTCGGTATTCTCGATATCGGTCGGTTCCGGCGAGCCGACGGCGCTGCCGAACGTCAGCGTGAAGCCGACGTCGCGCGGTCCGCGGCATTGCGCGAACGACGAGCCGGCGAAGTTGATCGCGCCCCACGACTTCAGCACGTGCTGGAACATCGCCTGGCCGATGCCGTGCGTGAATCCGGCCAGCGCTTCCGGGCCATGTTCCGCCTTGATCTTCTGCATCTTTTCGGCAACAAACGTGAGCGCCTCGTCCCATGTCACCGCCGTCCATTCCTCCTTGCCGCGCGCGCCGCGCCGGATCAGCGGTTTTTGCAGCCGATCGGGGTCGTAATACGCGCCGACGGCACCGGTGCCGCGTGGGCACAGGCGGCCTTTCGAAGCCGGATCGCGTGGATTGCCCTCGAATTTCCACAGCTGTCCGTCGCGGACGTGCGCAATGCCGGCGCAGCGCCAGAAGCACATGTCGCAGAACGTAGGAACCGTCGTGCTGCCGGTCGACGGTGCATCGGCGGCCGCGGCGATGCGGGCGACGGAACCGAACTGCGGCGTCATGGTTACGGCGCCGAAGCTCGCGGCGGAGATCTTGAGGAAGCGCCTGCGGGAAAGATGTTCCATGTGACCGCTCTCGATGTGGACTTACCGGGCGGCCGATCGGCCGCAGTGCGCGCCGCAGAAGTCGCGCGTGTCTTCGTGCATGGCGTCATTTGAGCGCCGCCCGCGAGTGATCAAATGTGACTCACGTCACAGTACGTCGCGGGTCTGCATCGATGTTTGCGCTAGCGCAAGATTCACGGCGCGATGCGCGACGTATTGTCGCAGTCGCTGTGAGTCATTTCCGCACGCGCCTCGTGCGTGCGCAGCAGTGCATGTGAATGCCGACGCGGCGCGGTTGACGCAGATCAGGAACCTGCGCGCAACCTCGCGCATAGAGCCAGAAACGCGCGGCGCCCATTGAAGAGCGAGTCGCCGCTGCGCGATCGAAATGCGCCGCTCAAATGCATCGCGAAGCGACGATCCGCGCCGCGATAAAGCCAGATGGGAGATCCAATGAAACGCGAATGCCTGCTGGCGCCGCTCGCCGCGGTGCTCTTGTCCGGATCGGGCATCGCAAGTTCGGGACAACCTGCTCGCAGCGAGAATCCGTCACAACGAGGTCGGCGTGGCTGTGCGGGCCTGCGGCGAGTGTCGCAGGAGCGCGTTGCCCGGCGACGGGGTTTTAATCGGTGAGTACTTTGAGCAGAAACCGATAATAAGAACGGGGTCGTTTCAACCTGGAACTGACTGCCAAATCAATGGGTTGTGATTGACGACGCAGGGAGCGACGCGTACATTGACGCAATAATTCCCGTCGTTAGCGAAGTTCTTTCTCTGGCAGCTAGTAGGTCTATTTCCAGTTAGGCCTTTGAAATACAGAGAGGAGAGCACCATGAGCAACGAACAGGTGGCACCTGAGACGAAAGGTGTTACGGTGAAGTTACTTGCAACGGTTGACCTTGGCCCTGAGATCGAGGGCATGGCAGGGCGCCAACTTCGAATGCGTATGGTGACCATCGAGCCTGGAGGCGTCTTCGGCCCGATTCACGACCATAAAGACAGACCGGGCACCGTCTACATGCTGCAAGGAACGATCACTGACCATCGAAATGGAGTCGCTACGGACTATGGGCCGGGAGTGGGCTGGCCCGAGGATAGGAACACCACACACTGGCTTGAGAACAGAGGAGCGATTCCGGCGGTGGAGATCTCGGTCGATATAGTCAGGCAAGAGTAAGCTCAGGCCCGACATCTGACGCGGTCGGGCCTAACACGCGGCCCAACCGGACGCGCTTCAGTCGGCTTCGCATACTTTCGCGCGCCGGTTACAACGTTAGGCGGTACAACCCCGACGCGTTCGATCGGCGCTGCCAGGTACACGTTGAACTCGATCACGACTGCGCCCGCCCTACCGGAGTCCGCCCATGTCGCTCGAAGCGTTCAAGTCCGCCGTGATGCCACTGCTCGTCGAGCTTCAAGCGTCAGCGAATGCACACGACACCGATCGCCACATGGCCGCGTACGCCAGAGAGTCGTCGCTGACTTTTGTGTTCAACGGCGAGATTGTTCGCGGTTGGGATCAACTTCGCGAGCTGCAGCGCAAGTGGTGGAGCGATGGCAAGGTCCTCAAGGGCAGTTACACGTACCTCGACAGCCCAATATTCGAACTCCTCGGAGACGACGCCGGCCTCACCACGTTCTTGATCGCCGCCAGTAAAGAAGCAGTCGACGGGAGTGTCGTTGGGAAAACACTTGCGTACTCGGCGCTGTGGCGCAGACGCAAGGAGGGCTGGCGGATTACCTTTGCCCACGAGTCCAGCGACAAGTGACCTGGACCAGTCTGCCTCAACGGGTGTCGGTGCCGTCTAACCCTTCGCGCGATGAAGACTACGGCATTTCATAACACGGACCGCCACCGGCGGGACTTCGGCCGTGATTGGCGACTGGTTACCTTCGTTGGTTAGGCGGCACAAGCATCGCCCGCTTTCGGCCAGGACCCGTTACTCGCTGACAGGCATGCGTCGCCTATCGCCTCGATCTCGTCGGCGTTGCCCTGCGCATGCGGCCTCGGCTATCCTTTCAGCGCACCGCGGGAGAATGTATGCGCGCATGGACTGTTGACGCGGATGACATCCGGGTTGCAGAGGATTTCAACGAGTCCCTCCTGCATCGCACTCCCGAGATCGACGGCTTCTTGCGTTCGGACCGGGACGACAAGTTCATCGTCATCGGCACCAAAGGCTTCGGCAAGACCCTGCTTCTCAAGGCCAAGCGCATCCTCTACCAACGTGAGGGGCGGGCGGCCTGCCTACCGACAGGAGTACTTCTCGACAAACCGATCGGCGACAAGATCTTCAGCCGGGAGCTCCTGGCCTTCTTCGTGGTGTCTCCCCTTCCGTGGTCGAAGATCTGGCTCACGGCAATCTCGCTTGCGACTCTCAAGCACGTCGGAGCGCTGAACGAGCTCAGAGTTGGGCCCGGACTCAGAAGCCTGATTGCCGACGAGCAGCTCCAGGGCGTCATCGACCACTTCGTCCGCCTCCTTGATTTCACGCCGCGCGAGCTCCAGCGCTGCGGAGCAGACACGGACGGCCACCTGGTGCCGCGCCTGCGCGCAGTGAGCTCGCCGGTCGCCATTTTCATCGATGGCGTCGACGAGTACTTCAACAAGCATGTCGAAGGTCTCACGAGCCATCCGAGCGTCACTGGCGAGCTATCGCCGAACGTGTGGCACTTCGCCCAGCTCGGCTTGGTGGAGGTCGCTTATCAACTCCGCCGGATCAACCATCACGTCAAGGTATTTGCCGCAGTGCGCAAGGAAGCCTATGCACGCCTCACCAGGACGACCGTCATGGCCCAGCAGTATCGCGGCAGCGCGGTCGATATTGCGTACTCGCCCCGGAGCCTGCGCGAGATCTTCATCAACAATATCCACCTGATGAAAAGCGACATGATGGCGAGACCCGATCGGTTGCGCACTGATCCTCTCGAGGCCTTCGTGGGACGGACTGCAGTTAGCGATACATACACGCGCGAGGAGGAAGAGGTCTTCGAGTACATCTGCCGGCACACCCTGCTCCGGCCGCGCGACTTGATGTCCATCGGCGAGCGTCTGTCCGCACTCCGGCCCGACGAGCGTCTAAGCGAGCTTCGCTTCAAGGAGGTCGTCCACCAGGCCGCGACCGAGATTGCCCAGGAGTACCTCGCCGAAATCGCCCCGTTCGTTGGCGAACTGGAGATCGAGCGGCTGTTTCGAGTCCTTCCCGGCAACGTGCTGACCCGCGCCGAGGTGGAAAGGCTCTTTCTGGAGCACAGCATTGCGACGGGGGGCGAGGAGAAGCACGTCTTCTGCGCGCTCTACAGAGTGGGTCTGCTCGGCTACGTCCATCACGACCGAATACGCGGAGAGTGGGGCCAGCGATTCCTGCGGCCAGGTGAGGCGACTCTCGAGCCTGTTGGGACGCTCCCGCCGGCCGCGCATTACCTGGTCCACCCCGTTTTGACGGACGTGATCGGGCGGGTGAATCCGGGCTATCTGCAGCGCGTAGACCGCGTCAACATTGTCGGGTACGCACGCCCCTGGCGCGAGGTCGAAAGCGTCGTCGCGAGCGCGACAAGCTCGCACACCTTCTGCGTGCTCAAGGGTGACGTGCACGGGTTTGGCGGCCTGATGCATGCTGGAGCTGAGGTCCCGGTACGGCAAGCACTGGAGCAAGCCGTCAGGCATTGGGCCCGCAAAGCCGTCGTCGCAGAAACCGAGGGCGGGGATTCCGTTTTGATAATTCATGAAGATCCGGTGTTTCTTGCGCAGTCCGCTCGGCACATCATGGACGACGTATACCAGGCCACCGGCCAACCTCGCCTGCGCATCGCCCTGCACTACGGCGAGGTGCAGTTGCAGCCGAGTACCGGCGCTGAGCCACCAACCATCGTGGGAGGAAGCGCGATCCTGTGCGCGAGCAGAGTGGAGCCCTATGTGCTGCCCGGACAAATCTGGGCTACGGAGGAATTCCGACAGGTGCTCGTGGAAAGGCCGTCTCTATGGCGTACTACGGAGCTGAAAACGCCCGATGGGGCTGACCGCTTCAACGTCAAGAAGGAAGGAAGATCGGAACCGGACCTGTGGGTGCGGTTGTACCGCCTGGAGTTTTAGCGCCATTTCTCTGCCCGCATCATTGCGTCATGTGCATCGCAAGGTCGCCTGACCTCTCGGTCAACACGGACCCCCACGGCGGGCCTTTGGCCGCGCCGCGCGACCGGTCAGCTTCGTTCGCCAGGACGTCATGAACGACGAACAGGCCGAGAGAATCGCCCGCTTGCTCGAAGAGATTCGAGATCGGCGGCGCCTTCAGCTCGAGCGCCAAGCTCAGGCGCTCCAACGACAGGAGGAGCTTCTTGCGCAGCAACGCGAACGCCTGGCGGGTCTGTCCCAAAGCTCCGGCAAAGCCGACGAAGTGCTCGCGAAAAGCGCAAAGGTAGTGGCGAGCGCGCGCGTTCTTGTGTTCATCGCGCTCCCCTTTGCGGTGTTGTTCGTTGCCTTCTTGCTGTGGGTATTGTGGGCTCATGTTCCGCTCTAACCGCTCTCTACGGACTTCCCCGGAAACGCAAGTGGTTTCCGCACGATGATGAGTTGCCTCGTCGTTGGGCGGCGTTCATGGCGGTCGCATGGTCATGGTTTGCGCGTGAGGGTTGAGAGGTTTGTGAATTGTTCAATCCGAGATCAGCGTCCGTGGCGGAGGTAGCTTGACCCCTACCGCACTCGAAATAATCGCTCCTGAGCCGTTCTGTGAGGTCGACTCGGGTCAGAGAAGGGCACTGAAGGCATGTTTTGATGTTTTCACAACTCTGAGGCGATGGGTGATGAGTAAGCGACAAGGTACAGACTGCATCTCTCTACACGGCCTTGTGGGAGAACGTTGACGTTGTCTCCGGGCTCAAGATAAAAGTCGCGCGCTGCCGCCTCATTCGGTCATCGGCCTCACCTGCCAGCGCGGATCAGGCGCCGGCAGTTCGATGTGGGTCCGCCAGGTTAGCCAGGTTCAGGCAGCGCTCGGTCCAACCTCGTTGCTATCTCACCTCGGTCATCGCGGGAAGCGTTGGTCGTTTAATTTCATCCTTGTCCGGTTAACGGGGTCATGCCGGTGCTCGCGGGCGCGGTGGACGGGGTCGTTCGGGTCCAGCGTCGCCAGGCGTCGGGATCGTAGTTCTCGCCCTTGGCGAGGATGGCCCAGATCATGCGCGCGTGCTTGTTGGCGATCGCCACCAGGGTTTTGTGATAGCCCACGCGCGCGTGCAGCTGCACGATCCAGGCTTGCAGGCGGGTGCGCCGCAGAGGTTCCTTGGTCAGCGCCACCTGCAGTGCCGAACGGGCGCCTTGGGTAAGCAAGCCGCGCAGGTAGGTGTCGCCGCGCTTGGTGATGTGACCCAGCCGGGTGTGACCCCCTGAGCTGTCCTGGCGCGGCACTATCCCCTGCCAAGCGGCGAACTGACGCCCGTTCTTGAAGTCGCGCGCGTCGGTGACGGTGGCGAGCACTGCCGCGGCGGTGAGGGGACCCACGCCGTTGATCGCGGTCAGGCGTTGTGCCACGGCATTCTCTTTGACGTGGTTCTTGATCTCCACCTCGCAAGCGCTGATCGCGTCATCCAGTCGTGCGAGGTGTGGCCGGGCTTCGCCGAGAAGACGGCGCACCAACAGTGGCAGCGCTTCGTCTTGTTCCAGCGCCGGCAATGCTCCTATCAGCACCTCTGCCGAGCGACCGCGCCAGACCCCGAATTCCCCGAGCAGACCACGCAGGCGATTGATCAGCGCGGTGCGTTCCTCACTGAAGCCTTGGCGCATCCGATGCCACGAGAGGTGGGCTTGTTGCTCGACACTTTTTACCGCCACGAAGCGCATATTGGGTTGCCGCACCGCCGTCAACACCGCTTCGGCATCGTTGCGATCATTCTTCGCCGCCCGACTCTTGCGAAACGGCTTGACAAACTCCGCCGCCATCAGATGTGGCGTGTGGCTATGACTGGCGAGCCAGCGCGCCCAGTGGTGTGCCGCCCCGCAGGCTTCCAGCCCGAACACGCTCGGCGGCAGTTGCACTGCCCAGGCGGCAAAGGTGTCGCGGCGGAATACCCGTGTGAACACCGTCTTCCCCGACCGGTCTGCCGCACACACCGCAATGACTTCCTTTGCCAGGTCCACGCCAACAGTAGTAATCTCGTTCATGACTTCCCCTCTCGTTCAGATTGATGGACAGCACCTCAATCTTGGCACTTTCGATGCCGTGCGGTTCAACCGCTTCGAGTAGGGGAAGTCCCTCTCATTCGGTCAACATGGACGCCCCACCGCTTCATCCGGCTGCCGTCGCCCAACGTGCTGACATCTCCACCGGTTCGGGAGTTGATCCGCAGCGCAATCGCACGGGAATCTTGTCCGCTTCGTCTGGGGTCCGGGAACGGAGGAACGCATGATCGTCGAACAGATATCCAGTCCAGACTTTCCTCAAACCATGGGTCCATATTCTCAAGCGACTCGAGCCGGCCAGTTCATCTTTTGTGCTGGCCAGGGTGGTGTGGACCCAGCAACGGGCAAGCTCGTCTTGGGGGGAATTCGAGAACAAACGCGTCAGACGATCCGCAATCTGCAAACGATCCTGGAGGCAGCAAGAAGCGACCTGGCTAACGTGGCCATGGTCACCGTGTTGTTGCACGACTGGGAATATTTCGAGGGAATGAACGATGTCTTTGATGAGTTTTTTGGCCGGAAGCCGCCGGCCAGATCCACCATTCGCGGGGAACGGTGGCCGGAGGGGGCCCTCGTGGCAATGAGCGCCATCGCGGTAATCAAGACCGATTGACGGTGGTCCGGCGTGTGCGGGGCTTCATTCGTCCGCTCGCGGCCAGTTAGCTTTGTTCGTTAGCGGGTTGTTGAATTTCGCATGAATCCTGACGCACTTTCCCGTTGGTTTATGGTCTCTGTGGTTGTCATGTCGGCGACCTCGGGGTGATGGCGATGCGTGGAGCGGATGCAATGCAGGAAAGCCTGTTCACGGTAGCCAAGCTGGAGGACTTTGTGCCGGCCGATCATCCGCTGCGAGCGATTGGCACGCTGGTGAACGATGCGCTGACGGCGATGAACACCCAGTTCAACGCGATCTATGCGGATAGCGGCCGTGACTCCATCGCGCCGGAGAAGTTGATCCGGGCTTTGCTGCTGCAAGTGTTCTACTCGATCCGCAGCGAACGGCAGCTGTGCGAGCAGTTGCGCTACAACCTGTTGTTCCGCTGGTTCGTGGGGCTGGCGCTCGATGACGTGATCTGGGATCACTCGACATTCTCGAAGAATCGCGATCGGTTGCTGGCGCACCAGGTGGTGGAAGGCTTCTTTACCGAGGTCATGCGCCTGGCTGATGCCCGCGGTCTGCTGTCCAAGGAACATTTCTCGGTCGACGGCACCCTGATTCAGGCGTGGGCGAGCCAGAAGAGCTTTCGGCCGAAGGATGGCAGCGATGATCAGCGGCCTGGGGGTGGCGGGCGCAACGCGCAAGCTGACTGGAAAGGCCAACCTCGCACCAACGACACTCACGCAAGCACCACCGACCCGGACGCGCGAACCTACCGCAAGAGCCACAACACGGCGTCGATCCTCTGTTACCAAGGTCATGTGCTGATGGAGAACCGCAGCGGCCTGGTGGTCAGCGCGGTAGTCACCCATGCGGATGGTTTTGGGGAGCGTCGCGCGGCACTGGCCATGCTCGATGCCGTGCCCGAAACCGGTCGCCGCAGCATCGGTGCCGATAAAGCCTACGACACGACCGACTTTGTTGCCGCGTGCCGTGAGCGCAAGGTCACGCCGCATGTTGCTGCGAACGTTACCCGGCGCGGCGGTAGCGCGATCGACGGTCGTACTACGCGTCATCCTGGTTACCGCTTGAGCCAGATCGTTCGCAAGCGCATCGAAGAGCATTTCGGTTGGAGCAAGACCGTCGGCCGGATTCGACAAACGGTGTTTCGCGGACTGCAGCGAGTCGATCAGCAATTCAAGCTCACAATGACCGCTAGCAACTTGATGCGACTCGCCCGAATGCCGGGCGCAGTGCCATGCGGAGCACCAGGATGAACCGAGAAGCGAACCACGAAGGCCATTTCGACGCATCGGATGCCTCGAAAGAATCGACGACAGAACAAATGACTCGCTTTGCGCCGATTTCGCCAGCGCAACCCGGTCCATTTTTCGACACAATTTCAACAGCCTGTTAGGCGTCTCTCACAGGCACCATCACCCCGAAGGAGAGTCCGAGTGATCACGGTTATCACCACGTTCCAGTTGCCAAAGCCCATCACACGCGACGAGGCACGAAGGATCTTCCTGAGCACCGCGCCGAAATATCAAGGCGTAGCTGGTCTTGTCCGTAAAGTCTATGTCCTCTCCCAAGACGGGAACGCAGCCGGTGGAATCTATCTCTGGAACTCGCGAGCCGAAGCTGACGCCATGTACACCGAGAGTTGGAAAGCCTTCGCACGGGAGAAGTACGGTACGGATCCTTCGGTCACATACCTCGACAGCCCCGTCGTGGTTGACAACCTTACGCACGAAATTCTCTCGGAAGAGTAGCTGATCGTTTACGCGCGGCTGCTCACAGCACCAACGCAGACGCCTCCGATCATCGGTGGCAGCGGGCCGGTTAGCTTGGTCTTTTTAGGTGCCACGCAGGCCATTCGCCAAGTTCTGATGCCCGGCTCAAAGACGCTGGTTGGGCTTCAGGTTCTTCGGTATCGGCGACATGGACTTCAATTCTGCGAGAGCATTGGTACAGATGCCCGCCCAAAGATTGAAGAGCAGGCGGAAATCGTAGAGGTTGGTTGCCGTGGACGCTATCTGCCGGCCCAGGGCTTGGGTCTGGCGCCTGTCTGCGACCCGGCCGAGCAATGCGTGGGTGGCTGAATCGCGGACTTCCACGATCAGCGCGGCCTGACCGGCGCTGATGATCCACGACGTCGGCCCGCTCAGGCCAAGCGGCGCATTGACCACGAGGTCCAGGACGCCCGAGTTCACCCGCAGCACATCGGGCCCAGGGGCGGTGACTACTTCGTACCCGGCCTTGCGAAAGGCGTCGCGAAAGATCTCATCGAAATTGGTCTGTGCCGCTGCCATGATCTTGTCGGCCTGCTCCTGCGACACCCAATTTCCCCCCGTGGCGTTGAGGTTATAGTCCTTCCGCCAGTCGGGCCGGAAGGCGACCTGGGTCGGGTCGATGATCACCTTGGTGTAGGGGCGAAAATCGGCTCCCGGCCGCAACCATGCCAGGTCCATATGACGTGCCCTGATCTTTACCAGGCCATCGGGCGAATCCGGCGTCTGGCCGGAGGCAAAGCTCGCGATGCTGAAGAGCACGAGCAGCGCAACGATGCTGGACGGACGACTGACGGTCATGATGGAGCGCCCTTTCTTAAGCCGGGAACACGCGCGCGGCACAGCCGTCTAGAATCGACACTTTGGAGGCATGATTCTATCTCGTGGTCGTACAAAGGAGGTCTGTTCGTTACGAGTTTACCTATTTCGGTGCCTAAGCGATCGCTCAACTCGGTCCGTCAGGTGCCTGAAGAGCGGATCGCGCGAGCGGAATAGCGAATGAGCAAGTCGAGCGTGACGCCACGAAAGGCCATCGTCCTAGCTCCAGGGCATGGGCGTGAATATCCGATGGGCCGAATCGCCGCTGTGTTCAAGGCAGACGAAGAGGAAACCCAGTCGCGGTATTCGGTATCGGAATGGTGGCTTGAGCCAAGAACTCAGGGACCCGGAGCTCACTCGCACGCCGAAGATGATCTCTTCTATGTCATCGAAGGCGTAATGAGCGTCCGCGTGGGCGACGAGTGGTTCGAGTGTCCGAAGGGATCTTTCGTTCTCGTGCCCGGCGAAGTCACGCATGACTTCGAGAATCGAGGATGCGTTCGTGCCGGGGTCCTCAACTTCTCTTCGCCAGGGCCCTTTGAGCCAGAGATGCCGAGCATCGTCGAGTGGTTCGCCGGGAATCCGCCGAAAGATACAGGCAACTGACATTTCGTTGCACGCGACTGTCTTCGGCAGCGTGTGAACTCAGGCGTCAGGCGTCAAGCGACGAAGGACGAGAATAGATCGTCAGAACCGCGACGCCGCAAGCGCCACATCGGCGTCGCGCCAGACGGCGCGAAAGCGCGCTTCAGTCGCGCGAGCAGCATCGACGTTCCCCTGCCGCCGCTGCGCTTCCGCGAGTCCGACGAGCGACCAGCCGTTTTCGGGATAGCGGCGCAGATCTTCGCGATAGATCCGTTCGGCTTCCGCCGCTCGTCCCGCCGCGAGCAGCGTGGCGCCGAGCGCATGGCGTGTCGGCGCGAGCCACAGGTGCGGCTCGTCGTAGGCGAGCGCATCTTCGATGGTGGTGGCCTCCCGCAATAGCGTGATGGCTTCGGCGACTCGGCCTTCGTCGGTCGCGATGTCGGCGGTGAGTGTCAGCGCGGCAATGCGCACGAGCGCGCGCGCCGAATTGATGTTCTTGATCCGCACCCGTTCGAGCGCGGGATCGGCGGCGAGGCGTTCGACCTCGGCGAGTTCACGGCGCGCCTCCGTAACACGCCCGGTCCGGGCGAACGCAGTGCCGCGCGCGTAGTGCCAGATCGCGAGCGGATAGGGTTCGGCGACATCGGGTGGCAAGGTTTCCCCGATGATTTCGCGCCAGCGGCCGAACCGGACCAGCGTGTAGAGAGGGAGCGCGTAAAGGTGTTGCAGGATGCCGGTGCCGCGGTCGCCGGCGCGTGGTCCGCACGCCACCGGATAAGCGGCGCGCGCCGCGGCGAGCGCCGTTTCGCTTCGTCCCTCCATCGCCGCAGCAGCCCAGAGGAAATGCTCGTTGTGCGCGACGTAGCCGACGCGATACGCCCCCGAAGCGTCGAGCTTCGCCAGGTAACGGCTGTCCGCCGCAATCGCCGCTTCGTTTGCCTTGACCGCGTCGGCGTAGTGTCCGACGCGCATGTCGATGTGCGACGGCATATGCAGCAGATGGCCGGCGCCGGGGACGAGCCCACGCAGTCGATTCGCGCTCCCGAGCGCCGCCTCCGGATGACCGGAATTCTCCATGAGGTGGATCAAGTAGTGATTGGCCCCGGGATGATCCGGCGCGAGCGCAAGCGCGCGCACGAGCTGCGATCGGATCTCCGGCGTCCACGGCCGCGGCGCGCCGTCGGGGTCCCACCAGTCGTAGGGATGGAGGTTCATCACGGCTTCCGCGCCAAGCGAGGCGATGTCGGCGTCGCGCGGATAGGCGCGCGCCAGTGCGCGCATCCGCACGGCGTACGCGTCCTCGTCGATTGCGCCGGGAGCCGGGTGCCGGACGGCCAGCGCGGCGACGAGCGCGCGCGTGCGGCGTGAGGCGTGCGGCGAGAGCGTGGCCGCGCGAGACAGCGCGGCCCGAACGCGTCCCTCTGCACTCGCATCCATGTCGGCATTGATGTTGGGCCCGAGCGACCACGCGAGGCCCCAATAGCACAGCGCACAACGGGGGTCGCTCGCGATCGCCGCTTCGAACGAACGCGCCGCCTCCGCAGAATTGAAACCCCAGACCAGCGTCATCCCCTGATGGAAGTAGCGCTGCGCGGCCGGCACGCGGCTCGCCATCGGGCCACGATCGCGACCCATGCCATCGAGAAGCGGGGCGGCGGTGGCGCCGGCGCTCGCGGCACCGGCTGCGAACACAAAGATTGCGGTGCCGAGAACGAGCGCACCTTCGACACGTGCGACGAATCGCCGCAGCGGTGATGACGGTCGCGCCGTCGGCATTTTGTTGGCCTGGATCAAAGGAACTGCGGGGCGGCGTTGCGCGCGCCTTCCTGTGTGACTCAGGTCACAGTAAGCGCATTGACGAAGGATGAGCCTTGGCACCAGAGCGTCGTCGTTGGTCCGCGCGCCGGTCTTCGAGAATACGGAGCGCATCGAAAAGGAATCATCGCATATGAGCCGCACCCTCACCGATGACAGGCTGTACCTCGAGCCCAAAGTGGCCGCGCGCGCTGCCGCACGGCCGTTCTGGAATCCCTATGCGGTCGGCGTGCTGCTCGGCCTGGTGCTGCTCGCGACGTATGCGGTGACCGGCCGCGGCCTGGGCGCGACCGCCGCGTTCGGCGCGGTGGACGCGTGGCTCGCGAATCTGGTCGCGCCGGGCCATGCGAGCGCGAGCGCGGTGCTCGCCAAATATTTCAACGACGGCTCGCCGCTGATGTCGTGGACGCTGTTCCTGGTCGCCGGCGCGTTCGTCGGCGCGTTCATTTCCGGTGCGCTCGGCCACCGGCTGCAGCTCACCGTCGAGCACGGCCCTCAGGTGACCGCCAACCGGCGGCTCGTGCTTGCGTTCGTCGGCGGGTTCATCGCCGCGTACGGTGCCAAGATCGCCAAGGGCTGCACGAGCGGGCAGGCGCTGACCGGCGGCTCGATTCAGAACGTCGGCAGTCTCGTGTTCATGCTGGCGGTGTTCGCGAGCGCCTACGGTCTCGCGTATTTCGTCCGCAAGGAGTGGCTGTGATGCTTCCCCTTTCCTCGTCGATCGAATTTTCCGTCGGTGTCGACCTTGCCGTCGCACTGCTCCTTGGGCTCGGCTTCGGCTTCGCGCTCGAGCGCGCCGGATTCGGCAGCGCACGCAAGCTGACTGCGGTCTTCTATCTTTACGACATGGCGGTCGTGAAGGTCATGTTCACCGCGATCGTCACGGCAATGGCCGGGCTCGCCGCGTTGTCGGCAGCCGGCGTCCTCGATCTCGCGGAGCTCTACGTCGAGCCGACGGCGCTCGCTGCGCAGGTGGTAGGCGGTCTCGTCTTCGGCGCCGGGTTCATCGTCGGCGGCTATTGTCCCGGCACGTCGATCGCCGCGGTCGCGACGGGACGCAAGGACGGGCTCGCGTTCGCGTTCGGCATGCTGGCCGGCGTTCTCGCCTATGCCGAACTCACGCCCGGCATCGACGACTGGATCAAGGCGAATACGCAGGGCGAGATGACACTGCCGTCGATCACCGGTCTGTCGATGGGGTGGTTCGTACTGGCGTTCGTCGCCTTTCTCGTCTTCGCGGGCTGGGGCATGGGAAAGCTGGAGCAGCGCTTCGGCTACCTTCGTCCGCGCGACTGAGACAACGCGGCGCCGCTGAAGCCGCCGGCCTCACTTCGGCCGCCCGAGCGCCGCGAGGTGGCCTTTCCTCCCTGCCGGGCGGCGGGGGCGGGCGGCTGCATGCCGGAAATGTGATGCAGATCACAGATTTCTCCGGACGGGCAGCCTATCTTGATCGTTACTTCTTCTTTTCTCTCGAATGGCGAGGTGGTCATGCAACAGAACGTCGGCGGTATCGATCGTGGTTTGCGCATCGTCATCGGCGTTGCGCTGCTCGCCTGGGTGGCGCTCGGCCAAGGGGACGTCCGCTGGTGGGGTCTTCTCGGGCTCGTGCCGCTCGGCACGGGATTGCTTGGCTGGTGCCCGGCGTACCTGCCGTTCGGCATCCGCACGTCCCGCGCGCATTAGGATGGGCGTGCCTCGCACCGGAATCGGCGCCGCGGTACGGACCGCGGCGATCGTTGCCGGCGTCGCAATTGCGGGCAGCGCAGCGATCGCCGCAGCGCAATCGCCCGCAGATGCGGGCCAGGCGGCAATCCTGAAAGTCGCGGTTCGCGATCTGCCGCAGACGGTCACCGCCGAGGGGGTCGTCGAAGCAGTGAAGCAGGCTACGCTGGGCGCGCAGGTCGCCGGGCGCATCGTCGAGCTCAACGTCAAGGCCGGCGACACCGTGCGCGCGGGGCAGGTGCTCGCACGGATTGACGCCAGGACCGCCGACCAAGCCGTCGCGGCCAGCTTGTCGCAGGTCGCCGAGGCCGAGGCGAATCTGGCGAACGCGCGACGCAAGCACGAACGCAACCGCGACCTCCTTGCGCAGAAGTTCGTGAGCCAGGCGGCGGTCGACCAGTCGGAGGCCGAATTCAAGGCCGCGCAGGCGCAGCTCGCCGCGGTGAAAGCCAACGCCGGCCAGGCCGTCGCTGCCCAGTCGTTCAATACGATCACTTCGCCGTACGCCGGCGTCGTCGGCGCGACGCACGCGCTGGTGGGCGACATGGCGCAGCCCGGGCGGCCGCTCATTACGGTCTTCGATCCGCGTGAGCTGCGCGTCACGGCGACGCTGCCGCAGGCCGCGCTCGCGACGCTGAAACTCGCGCTGCCGGTGCAAGTCGAGATCGCCTCGCTCGGCAGGACGCTCATGGCGACGAAGGTCACGGTCATCCCGATGGCCGACGCGCGCACCCACACGACACCCATCCGGCTCGACCTGCCGGCCGCGGAGGGCCTGCTGCCCGGCCAGTTCGCGCGCGCGCGATTCATCACCGGCACAATGTCGGCGCTCGCCATTCCAGCAGGTGCCGTGCTGAAGCGCGGCGAGGTGACCGCGGTCTACGTGATCGACCGCGAAGGTCGTGCGCAGCTGCGCCAGATCCGCACCGGCGAGGCGGTCGGCGACGGGCAGGTCGAAGTCCTGTCGGGTCTGAACGATGGCGAGCGCATCGCGCAGAACCCGGTGCAGGCCGGCATGGCGACGGCGGCATTGAACGCCGCCGCGACGAGATAGATCAGCCCGCCCCGGTCGGAGGGCGGCAACCACGAGGAGGAAGACCCATGACACAGATCGTCGTTCTTGGCGCGGGACTCGGCGGCATGCCGATGGCCTACGAAATGAAGGAGCAGCTTCGCCCCGGCGACCGGATCACCGTCGTCGGCAACGGGCCGAATTTTCATTTCGTCCCGTCGAACCCCTGGGTCGCCGTCAACTGGCGCAAGCGGAGCGACATCGAATTTCCGGCGGCACCGTATCTCGAAAAGAAGGGGATCGGCTACGACCCGCGCGGGGCGAAGCGCCTGCACCCCGAGAAGAACCAGCTCGAGCTTGCCGATGGCACGATGCTCGATTACGACTACATCATCATCGCCACCGGCCCGAAGCTCGCGTTCGACGAGGTCGAGGGACTCGGACCGGCAGCGAACACGAACTCGATCTGCCATGTCGACCATGCCGAAAAGGCGGCCGGCGTGTGGGACGGCTTCGTCAAGGACCCAGGCGCGATCGTCGTCGGCGCGGTGCAGGGCGCTTCGTGCTTCGGCCCCGCGTACGAATTCGCGTTCATCATGGACAAGGACCTGCGCACGCGGAAAATCCGCGATCGCGTGCCGATGACATTTGTCACGGCCGAGCCTTACATCGGACATCTCGGCCTGGGCGGCGTCGGCGACTCGAAGACGATGCTCGAATCGGCGATGCGCGAGCGACACATCAAGTGGATCTGCAACGCCAAGGTCACCAAGATCGAAGCCGGCAAGATGCACGTCACGGAGCACGACGACGCGGGCCAGCCGAAAAAGCAGCACGAGCTGCCGTTCAAGTACTCGATGATGCTGCCGGCATTCAAGGGCATCGACGCCGTCTTCGGCATCGAAGGGCTCACCAATCCGCGCGGTTTCATCGTCGTCGACGCCAACCAGCGCAACCCGAAATACAAGAACGTCTACGCGGTGGGCGTCTGCATCGCGATCCCGCCGGTCGAGGTGACGCCGGTGCCGACCGGCGCGCCGAAGACGGGCTTCATGATCGAATCGATGGTCACCGCGACCGCGCACAACATCCGCGCCGAGCTCGACGGCAAGATGCCGGCCGAAAAGGCCACCTGGAACGCCGTATGCCTCGCCGACATGGGCGACACGGGGATCGCGTTCGTCGCGCTGCCGCAGATCCCGCCGCGCAACGTCAACTGGTTCGCCGAAGGCAAGTGGGTGCATCTCGCCAAGGTCGCCTTCGAGAAGTACTTCATCCGCAAGATGAAGAGGGGGACCTCCGAGCCGTTCTACGAAAAGTACGTGATGAACATGCTCGGGATCGTGAAGCTCAAGTCGAAATGACGGGAGCGGCGTGAGCGCGAAGGGCGGCCGGACGCCCGCGCGAGAGGCGAAGCCAGCCAAGAGCGCTCCGAGGGCCTGCACTGCCGAAACACGGAGGCCGCGAACACCGGAGACGCAGCGCGCAGGTAATCCAATGGAGGATCGACCGGAAACTCCGCTCGGCCTCTCGGGCCGGATCGCCCGCTTCTTTCTGTCGTCTCAGCTCACGCCGCTGATCGGACTTGTGCTGGCGTTGGCCGGCGCGTTCGCGCTGATCGTGACGCCGCGCGAGGAGGAGCCGCAGATCGACGTCACGATGGCGAGCGTCTTCGTGCCGTTTCCGGGCGCATCGGCGGCCGACGTCGAACGGCTGGTCTCCACTCCGGCCGAGCAGGTGCTCTCGCAGATCCAGGGTCTCGAGCACGTGTGGTCGGTATCGCGACCCGGGCAGGCGCTGATCACCGTCCAGTACAAAGTTGGCGTCAAGCGCAACGATGCGGTCGTCCGGCTGCACGACACGATCCTGTCGCACAAGGACTGGCTGCCGCCCGAGCTCGGCGTCGGCGAGCCGCTGGTCAAGCCCAAAGGGATCGACGACGTCCCGATCCTCGCGGTGACGCTGTGGACAAAGGATCGGGAGCGCGGCGCGTACGAGCTGGAGCGCGTCGCCCACGCGGTCGAAGTCGAGTTGAAGCGCGTCCCCGGCACCCGCGAGGTGACGACGATCGGCGGCCCGGGCCGCGTCGTACAGGTGCAGCTCGACGTCGAGAAGCTCAACGCCTACGGCCTCGCGGCCACCGATCTGCGCCGGATGCTCGTGAGCGCGAACACGGCGCTGCCTGCCGGCGATCTCGTCCGTGGCAACGAGACGATCCTGGTCGAGACCGGCGCGTTCCTCGAGTCCGCAAAGGAGGTGCGCGAGCTCACCGTCGGCGTTCACGAGGGGGCGCCCGTCTATCTCGCCGACGTCGCTCGCGTCGTCGACGGCCCGCCGCCGCCGGCGCGCTACGCCTGGCACGGTATCGGCAAGGCGGGGAGCGGTGCGGCGCCTGATACTGCCGGCAACTCGTATCCGGCGGTGACGATCGCCGTGACGAAAAAGGCCGGCGAAAACGCCGTCGAGGTCGCCGCACGCGTCGAGCAGCGGCTTGCGCAGCTTTCGAACACGGTAATTCCCGCCGGCGTCGAGACGACGGTCACCCGCGACTACGGGCAGACGGCGAACGACAAGGCGAAGCTCCTCATTTCGAAGCTGCTGTTTGCGACGCTCTCGGTCGTCGCGCTGGTGTTTCTCACACTAGGCCGGCGCGAGGCGGCGATCGTCGGCGTCGCGGTGCTGCTGACGCTGGCCGCGACGCTGTTTGCGTCGTGGGCGTGGGGCTTCACGCTCAACCGCGTGAGCCTCTTTGCGCTGATCTTCTCGATCGGAATCCTCGTCGACGACGCGATCGTCGTCGTCGAGAACATCCACCGCCACCGGATGCTCGAGCCCGACGCTCCGCTTGCAGCGCTGATCCCGGGCGCCGTCGACGAGGTCGGCGGACCGACGATACTCGCCACGTTCACCGTGATCGCGGCGCTGCTGCCGATGGCATTCGTCACCGGGCTTATGGGTCCTTATATGAGCCCGATTCCGATCAACGCGAGCATGGGGATGCTGATCTCGCTCGGCGTCGCGTTCATGATCACGCCGTGGCTCGCCCTCAAGCTTACCCCAGCGCACGGCCACGCGTCGCACGCCGAGAGCCGTCTCGATCGCTGGCTCGCGGCAACGTTCACGCGGCTTTTGACGCCGTTCGTCGACACCGAGCGCGGTACGCGCCGCCGGCGATTGCTCGGCGCGGGGATCGTCGTTGCGATCCTGGCGTCGGTGGCGCTGGCCTTCGTGCAGCTGGTCGTGCTGAAGATGCTGCCGTTCGACAACAAGAGCGAATTCCAGGTGATCGTCGACATGCCGGCCGGAACGCCCGTCGAGGCGACGGCGGCGGCGCTCGCCGATCTCGGCGCGTACGTGGCGACAATCGACGAGGTCGTCGATTACCAAGCCTACGCGGGCACGGCGTCGCCGATCAATTTCAACGGTCTCGTGCGCCAGTACGACCTGCGCCAGATGCCCGAGCAGGGCGATCTGCAGGTCAACCTCACTGACCGCAAGCACCGATCGCGCAAGAGCCACGAAATCGCGCTCGCGGTTCGCCCGAAGCTGGAGGAGATCGGCGCGCGGCACAAGGCGAAAGTGAAGGTCGTCGAAGTGCCGCCGGGACCGCCGGTGCTCTCGCCGATCGTCGCCGAAATCTATGGTCCGGACGAGGCCGGGCGGCACGCGCTCGCGAAGGGCGTACGTAGTGCGTTCGGCGCGACGGCGGGCGTCGTCGGCATCGACGATTCGATCGAGGACAACGCGCCGCGCGCGCTGGTGCGCATCGACCAGCGCAAGGCTGCGCTTTCCGGTGTGACGCCCGCCGACGTCGTCGCTGCGCTCAAGATGGCGCTTGCCGGCGACGACGTGACGGCGCTCCACGACGGACAGGCGAAATACGGCGTTCCCGTCCGCATCACGCTGCCGCCGTCCCGGCAGGGCCGTCTCGATGCGCTGCTCACGATGACGGTGCGCGCGGGCGACGGCGCCAACGTGCCGCTGTCCGAATTGGTCGACGTGCGGCCGGCATTCCGCGAAAAGACGATCTATCACAAGGACCTGCTGCCGGTGACCTACGTCATCGGCGACATGGCGGGCGGCGCCGACAGTCCGCTCTACGGGATGTTCGGCGCGCGCAACCGGGTGGCCGACGTCGCGGTTCCCAACGGCGGGACGCTCGCCGAGCATTTCATCTCGCAGCCGGCGGAGCACTACCGGAGCTATGCGCTCAAGTGGGACGGCGAGTGGCAGGTCACATACGAAACGTTCCGCGACATGGGCATCGCTTACGCCGTCGGCCTCGTGCTGATCTATCTGCTCGTCGTCGCGCAGTTCGGCTCGTACCTGACGCCGCTCGTGATCATGGCGCCGATCCCGCTCACGATCATCGGCGTGATGCCCGGCCACGCGCTACTGCACCAGCCGTTCACCGCGACGTCGATGATCGGGATGATCGCGCTCGCCGGCATCATCGTGCGCAATTCGATCCTGCTCGTCGATTTCGTCAACCTGCAGCTTCGCAAGGGCGTCGCGTTTGCGCAGGCGATCGTCGACGCCGCCGCCGCGCGCGCCAAGCCGATCGCGCTGACCGGCCTCGCGGCGATGGCCGGTGCGTTCTTCATCCTCGACGACCCGATCTTCAACGGCCTCGCGATCGCGCTGATCTTCGGGATTCTCGTCTCGACGCTGCTGACGCTGGTCGTGATTCCCGTGCTCTATTTCGCGGTCAACCGGCGCAAGTACGACGTCGCCGAGCTGACTACGCCGCAGCCGGCGCCGGTGGCGCCGCGTGCTTCCGGAGCTTGAACGCCAGGACGACGAGCAGCGCGCCGTAGACGACGGCAAAGGCGCCGATAAGCCACAGCACCGCGAGCGCGCCGGCACCGGGGTTTGCGACCATCAGCACGCCGAACACGATCGACAACGCGCCGGAGAGGATCAGCAGCCATTCGTTGGCGATCTCCTTGCGCAGACGGATCGCCGCGGCAACCTGCAACAGGCCGTTGACGATCGCCCACCCGGCAATCAGCAGCAGCAGCGCAATCGCGGTGACGCCGGGCGCGAGAAAGGTCACGATGCCAGCGGCGATCCCGAGCACGCCGATGAGGACGACCTGCCACATCGGCTTGCCGCCATCCTTCGCCTGCCAGCCCCCCCACAACGCCGCGACGCCGTCGACGAGCGCATAGGCGCCCCAGAACAGCACCAGCGTGATCAGCGTGGCACCCGGCCACGTCCACGCCAGGACGCCGAAGACGATCGCCGCGATCCCGCGAAGCAGCACGAGCCACCAGACACGTCCGAGCGTGTGGAGCAATGTGACGTCCATAGCATCCTCCCTGCCTGTTGCGGCGGCCGGAGCCGCCAGTTCGCGCATTATCCGCGCTAACTGCGCCGGTGTGCGACAGCCCGGCCCCTAGTTCGCTGCGGAGCGTCGCTCGACCTGCAGCTCGCGATCCGCGAGCACAACCGGCGCGCACGCCTGGCTTCTCGCCGTCACCTTGAGGATGACGCGCGGGGCCCATGAGCGAGGCACTTGCAACGTCCCGCTGTAGCCGCAGTACAACGCGTGAGGCACGTCGGGATAGGCCTTCTTCACGTCGACCCGGGGGCAAAAGCACTGAAGCGCCTTGACCTTGCGTCCGTCGATGAAGATTTCAATGACTGGCGAGTGGCCCGACACGTCGAATGCCCAGCCCTGTACGAGCACGTCGTCGCCACACCTTAACGTTTGCCGCTCGCTTGGGCAATCGAGCCATCCCTGCAGACGCGGCGCCGGATGCAGCGGCAACGTCTCGCCTGGCAATGGCCTGATCGCGACCCCACTGGTTCGCATCGGCAATATCGTGATGGCAGCAAAGCCTTCTTCGCAGAACCACCGGAGCAGATCTTCTTCCGAGTGGTAGCTCCGATATTGCGGAGAGTACCAATCGAAGTTCAGGAACTCGGCCATCTTCGGCTCCGGATGGCTCCCTACGGCAAAGAGCGCCAACAGCTTCGCAAGACGCGTGCGCCCCCGTGCGGCAGCGGCGTCGCGCCAGAACGTCATCCTGCCCAGCAGGCGGCAGAGATGGTAAAGCCAGGACGGCGGCATGCGGCAGGTGACCGGTCGCATCAGATCGTCCTGCACGAAGTGCACGGCCCGCGCATAGATTCCGGTGCGCCGCTCGGTGGGATAGAGCCAAACGGAAAGTCGCCCGCCCCGCCTCACGAGTGACGCGCATTGCCTGAAGGCGCTGCGGCAGTCGGGTGTGTGGTGCAGTGCGCCCACGGAGAATACGAAGTCGAAGGCGCCGGGACGGAACGGTGGCATCAGAATGTCGCCCTGTACGAGCAGAACGTTCGCGAGATGGCGCGTGTTCCAGTGCGCCCGTTCCAACGAGTGGCTGAGATCGAGCCCGACGGCCAGCGCGCAATGACGCGCGACCGCCTGCACGTACTTGCCCATGCCGCAACCCATTTCGACGACCGTGCGGCCAGCGAGCGACGACGTATCCACATTGGCGACATCTTCCTGCTGCGGCCTGTGCGAGAAGATATCCGAGAAAAATACCTTGCGATAGAAAGCGGGATCGAGGCCGGTCAATGCCGCCAGCGTCACGATGTCCTCTTCCGGAGTCGTCACCTGGTAGGTGTTCCACTCGAACCCGAAGGCTCGCGCAGTTTTCTCGTGCATTTTTTCGAAACGGCGGATCTCCGAGCGGTCGGGATCGAAGTCCATTCGTGCGAGCACGACCGCATGGTCGCGACAAAACTGCGGATCGCCGATCAACGAATTGGGAAGAATCCGGGGGATGCCGCCGGTGAGCGGGTATATCCTGTTGCAAGGCACGCAGCGCAGTATCGCTTCGACGATGTCTCCATGTTCTTCGCGCAACAGCGTCCATTCGAAATCGCCGCGGCAGTGCGGACAACATAGGATGCCGGCGTGTTCCGTCCGCACGGTGCTCGTTACCAATGGCTGGTGAAGAAGTGAATTATCTTAGCCGCCGGGGGCGCCACACATCGGCGGCCCACGCGTAGCAGCACACGCGGCCGCTAACCTTCAGGGCGGGAATACGCGCGGCGCGCAGGCGGTCTGTTGCCATGTCGTTCCCCATCCGAATGCGTGGCGCGGCCGTCCTGCTCGTAAACTCCGCTGCCGATGCTGCCGTCAGCCATATCCATACATTGAAAAGAACGGCCGGGTATTGTCAATAACGTACCGCATATCGTCGTCGTTGAGGAGTTTCCGATAGTTGTTCTGCTCGGGGCGCGTCTTGACCTCGCTCGTCGGCAGCAGCGAAAAGTCTTCGCCTACGAAGTCGCATGTTCGTTTCAGGCACTCCAGCGGATCGCGCACCACATCCTCGTAGGCGAGTTCGAGCATTCGGTGATGGCCGATCTTCTTGTATTCGTGGATGATCATCATTGCTTCCATCCAATAATTCACCCCCCCTTTGATGCTGTGCGTTGCCATCGCGCGGCCTTCAACCAGGCTCGCAACCACGTTCAGGGGGTTGCGATAGATATGAACAAACTTGGCTTCCGGATACATGTGGGACAGCAACAGCAGCCCATACACATTCTGGGGAGTCTTGTCGAACCAGCGCCCATTGACGTTCGCCCTCGCGGTCAGATAGCGTCGCCCATAAGCTTCCGCCATCTCCCTCCTGTCGCGTGCGTTGCGTCGCGCCTGGTCGAATTCTTCTTCGGAAATGCCATCCGCTTGGTGGTGCCTTGCGAAGACCTCCAGCGTGTCGTAATGGAAATCGAAGCGGGGACTGCCGAATGGGTCGGCCCAGCGGAAAAAGTGCGTTTCTTCGGGGCATTCGAGACGCGGATGCAATCTCAGGAAATTTCGCAGCATCGTCGTTCCCGAGCGAACGCAGCCGAGAATGAAGAATGGCGTATCGTCCTTCCCGAGGGCGTCGCGCATCATGGTTGGAACGAGTCGGGCGAGCCGATCGATTGTCCGGCAAACGCAAAGCGCAATGCGCGCTCACTCGGTACACGCGGTGGATACGCGAGCGTGTAATTCTCGCGATCGAGTGCAAGGTTCGGATTATAAAACGGATCGGCGCGCACGCCGTCCCCCCACTTGCCGAGCAGATAGCCGAGGGCGGCGCGGTCGGCGGCCTCCTGCTCGGGTCGCAGGTAATAGCCGCGAGAGGCCGACTCGAAATGGCGAATGAGCGGCCGGTTGACAACCACGTTGTAGCGATGCCGCGTTCGCGCCGCGAGACACAGGTCGACGTCGTTGTACGCGGCGGGCAGCCGCTCGTCGAAGCCGCCGAGCGCGTCGAACAGGTCGCGCCGAATTACAGCGCAAGCGGCTGTCACCGCGCTCACCGCGTGCGTCAGGAGGCCGCGGTTGTGATAGCCGCGGAAATCCGAAGGACGCCCCCGCAGCAGGTGATGCGTGAGCCTGAACGCGCCGAGGAGCACGCCAGCGTGCTGGATCGTGTCGTCGCCATAGAGGAGCCGCGCGCCGACGACACCGACGTCGGGTTGCAGCGCCAAGGCCGTCATTTCGTCGAGCCAATCCGCCGCAATCACCCGGGTGTCATCGTTGAGGAAGCAGAGGACGTCGCCCGTCGCCTGCCGGGCAGCGAGATTGTTGAGCCGCGCGAAGTTGAACGGGGCCGGATCGCGGAGCACACGCGCCCGCGGCGTACGCTCGAGCTGCGAGAGCAGCGCCAGCGCGTCGGCAGCGGCGCTGCCGTTGTCCACGACGATGAGTTCGAGGTCCGGATAGGTCGTCTGCGTCAGCACGCCGTCGGTCGCCGCGGCGAGCAGGGCCGCGTGGTCGCGGGTCGGGACGACCACCGTGACACGCGGTGGCACCGGCGGCAGCGGCAGCCGCAGCCGCCATGTTTGCGGCAGCACCGGTTCAAAAATCGGCGCGATTCCCCTGCGTTCGAAATGACGGTGTGGAGGGTGGGCTGATACGGCGCTCCCGCGGACCGATGACCTCCTGTGGACGAGCACGCGCGGGAGGTGCGCGATCCGCTGCGGTCCGGCCGCCTCGGCGATTCGCCACAGCAAGTCCCATTCCGATTCCGGGAATGCGTCCGCGAACGCCGCCGCCGCCACGTCGCGCCGGACGAAGGCGCTGCGCACGAAATAGGGCTGCTGCGCAAACAGATACGGATCCCAGCACGGTTTGAAGTCGGGCCGCGCACGCTGCCCGTCGCTCTGGACTTCGTCTTCATCGGCATACACGATGACGGTGGCTGGCGCGCGAGCGAGCTCGAGCGCGAGCTCCGCCAACGCGTGCGGCGCGAGCGCATCGCCGGCGCCGAACATGCCGAGATAGTCAAGGTCCGTGCGCTGCGCGAGAAGCGCCAGGGCGGCGAGGCCAGTCGCGTCATCGGGCGTGCGTTCGCATATCGCAGCTTCATGCACTTGTGCCGCCAGCGCGGTGGTGGTTGCCGCACGCGCGGCGGCGTCCGCGCTTGCGTCTTCGACAACAACGATGCCGAAGCACGGCACCCGCGGCAAGGCGGCCACGCGCTCGCGAAGCAGCGCCAAGGCAATTTCGCTTCTCGTATCGTGCTCGGCTGCCCACGCCGCGTAGTCGGAGAACCAGTCTGTCCGCATCCGGTTGCGCTCGATCACCGTGTCGAGCCGTCCGCCGCGCACGACGCGCCACGCCTTGCCGGCGAAATACGGGAGCAGACGCGGATCGCGGCGCACGCGCTGCCACTGCCTTGCTACGGCTTTGCGCAGCGCCCGGAGGCGCGAATCGCGCGGGGACGTCATGACACTAGGGCGCTGCCGCTTCGACGAAGATGCGGCCGTACTGCGTGACCATCGTGTCGAAATCGGTGAGCGAATCGAGCGCCGGCACGGCGTTGGCGGCGAGCCTTGCCCGGAGCTCGGCGTCGGCGACGAGCCGGGCGATGGCGGCTGACAGCCCGGCAGCGTCGCCGGGCTCGTAGAACAGTCCGTTGACGTTCTCGCGGACCTGCTCGCGGATGCCGAATACTGGGGTGGTCACGATCGGCAGCCCGCAGGCCATGGCCTCGAGGATGACCCGCGGGTAGCTCTCGATGCGTGAGGTGCAGACAAAGAGATCCGCGGCGGCGAGATAGGGTCCGACTTCGCTGGTTTCCGGCACTATGGTGATGTGCGAACGACGGTCCTTCGGCAGCGTCGCGATTCGTTCGTGGAGATCCGTACTGTACGGACTTGGTCGATCACCGACGAAGAACGCCCGCACCCGACCTGCGGCGCCGTCGGACAGAATGCCGAGCGCGTCGGCGAGATCGTGCTGGCCCTTGCGCTCGCAGACGGTGCCGACGAGCAACAGCATCACGTCAGCGGGCCCGATACCAAACATGCGCCGTACCGCCGCGCGATCCATCCCGGCAGAGGCGGCGACGAGTCGACACCGGTCGATGCCGTTGTGGATCACGGTGAAGTTGTGTCGGGTGTCGAGGGGGGCCGAGGCTCGGGCGGTGGCATGGGCGACGAAGATGACGCGGTAGGGCAGTCGATAGCAGCGGAGGGCGCGGGCCGCGACTGGATCGGGAAACGTGCGGAAGTAGTCCTGCCACGGCTCGCTCTCGCGCGGGTTCCACAGCGAGGGCAGCCCGAGGCGATGGGCGGCGTCGATCGCGTAGAAGGTCTGCAGCGTGTTGCCGTAGACCAGCTGCACGTCGAGGTCGCGGATCCACGCCGCGAAGCGGTCGAGCGCGGCGTCGTAGTCGGCGCCGGTCGACACGCCCGCCAGCGGATGCGCAGCGACGTGCACGGCGATCCCCTCCGCCTCGTAGGCCGCCCGCAGCGGCCCGTCGGCGGGGGCATAGACGATGGGGTCGACGATGCCGCGGCGCTTGAGTGCCGCGGTCAGCTCGAACTGACTATAGGGTGCGCCTTCCCAGTTGAGGTTGAAGGCGCACATCAGGGTTCGCACCGGATCCGGCGGTGCGGCGACGAACGCCCGCCGCGGCAGGATCGCGAAGCGCTCGTCGGCCAGCGACAGGTTGGGATTGTAGTAGGGCTCGTAGCGGGCACCGTATTGGGCACGGTAGGCCGCCGCCTCGCGCGGATCGTCGACGAAGCCGCGGCTTTCCCCTTCGTGATGGATGAGTTCCGCCCCCGGCGCATAGACGCAGCGGTGGCCGGCCGCGAGCAGGCGAAAGCCGTAGTCGACGTCGTTGTAGGCGACGGCGTAGCGCTGTTCGTCGAAGCCACCCAGGTCCAGAAACAGTCGGCGCGGGGTCAGCATGCAGGCGGCGGTCACCGCGCTGTAGTTGCGCACCGCCATCGCTTGCGACAGGTAGCCATGGTCGCTCGCCGGCGCCAGCTTGAACGCGGGACCGGGAAGCCCGTCATAGTAGCCATGCACCACGCCGGCGTGCTGGATGCGCCCGTCCGGATAGAGCAACCGCGCCCCCACCGCGCCCACCCCCGGTAGCTGTGCATAGCCCATCATCCGCGACAGCCACCTCGGCTCGCGCACCTCGGTGTCGTTGTTGAGGAACAGCAGATAGTCGGCGTCGACTGCCCGCGCGGCTTCATTGTTGATGTGGGCGAAGGAGAAGCGCGGCCCCGGATTGGCAATGCGCAGCACCCGGTGCGGCAGCCCGGCCAGGTACTGCTGCGTGGCCGCCTCGTCGCTATCGTTGTCGATGACCACCACCTCGTAGTTGCGGTACGTGGTGCGCGCGAGCGAGTCGAGACAGCGCGCGAGGACGTCGTGGCGGTTCCTGGTCGGAATCAGGATCGTCACCGACGGTCCATCGTCGGGGAACTCGTGCCAGTAGAAGCCGAGGCCGGCCGTCACGGCGAAGGGTGGGCGCACCGCCACCCCGCGGCTGCCGCGACGAACGAGCGCTTCGCTCACCGCGCGCTCGCCGGCGGCAAAGCTCGCCGGCTTCGCCGCGCCGCTCGAGGCGGTCGAGCCGGGCAGCGCCCGCCAGTGATAGAGCACCAGCGGCAGGTGCACGACGCGGCGCGCCTGCTCGCTGGCGCGCAGCATGAAATCGTGGTCCTGCGAACCTTCGAACCCGACGCGAAAGCCACCCAGCGCCTCGAACAGCGTGCGCCGCACCACCTGCGCGTGCCCCATGTACATCGAGGTCAGCAACAGCTCCGGCGAATAGTCCGGCTTGAACTGCGGTGCGAAACGGCGCCCGCGCGTGTCGGTCTTGTCATTGTCGCTGTACAGCAGGTCGACATCGGCGTGCACGGCCAGCGCCAGCGCAATCTCCCCCAGCGCATCGGGCGCGAGCTCGTCGTCCTGATCGAGCAGGAGCAGGAACTCCCCATTGGCCAGCTGCGCCGCCGAATTCGTCGCCCGGCTGATGTTGCCGTTCTCACCGCGAAAAGTGACCCTGATCCGCGTGTCCTGCGCCGCCAGATCGACCAAATACCGCGCCAGCGCCGGATCCTCGCTCGCATCGTCGGCCAGGCACAGCTCCCAGCGCGTGTACACCTGCCTGCGCACGCTGCCAATCGCCCGCTCCAGCCACTCCCGCTCCGGCCGGTACACCGGCATCAGCACCGAAAGCAGTGGCAGCGACGGCACCGCCGCCAGCCGCTGCGCCAGCCACTGCGCCCGCCGCCCGCTCCACTCGTTCAACTCCAGCCATACCGCGTAGCGATCCTCCTCCCGCGGCAACTCGAAACCCGCCGGCAATCCGGGCGGGCGCAAGGTGCCGATCTTTTCTTCGAGCAGGGCGATCCGTGCGTGCGCTTCGGCCAACTGGCGCTCGAGCCGATGCAGCGCATCCGCGAGATTCTCGCTTTGCACAGGCATCGTCTCCGCCATCATGTCGTCGACGCTGGAATGCGGCGGGGCATCAGCCGCCCGGTCGCCGGCTTGCATAGATCATGGCGCCGCGGCCTCTACGAACAGCGCACCGTAACGATCGACCATCATGTCGAAGTCCAGCAGCGCGTCGAGTGCTGGCACGGCGTTGGCGGCGAGCCTTGCCCGGAGCTCGGCGTCGGCGACGAGCCGGGCGATGGCGGCTGACAGCCCGGCAGCGTCGCCGGGGTCGTAGAACAGTCCGTTGACGTTCTCGCGGACCTGCTCGCGGATGCCGAATACTGGGGTGGTCACGATCGGCAGCCCGCAGGCCATGGCCTCGAGGATGACCCGCGGGTAGCTCTCGATGCGCGAGGTGCAGACAAATAGGTCGGCGGCGACATAGTAGGGTGCGACGGCGGAGGTTTCCGGCACTACCGTAACCCGGGTCCGCAGCGCCTTGGGCAGCGCGGCGACGGCCGCATGGAGTTGCCGGCTGTACGCGCTCGGTCGGTCGCCGACGAAGAACACACGCACGCGCGCCGCACTGTCCGGTGGAAGCGATCGAAGTGCCAAAGCGAGATCGACTTGGCCCTTGCGCTCGCAGACGGTGCCGACGAGCAACAGCATCACGTCGGCGTCGGCAACGCCGAGCTCGCGCCGCGCCACGGCCCGGTCTACGCCAGACACTGCCGCGCGAAAGCGCGCGCGCTCGAGGCCATCGTGGATCACGGTGAAGTTGTGTCGGGTGTCGAGGGGGGCCGAGGCTCGGGCGGTGGCATGGGCGACGAAGATGACGCGGTAGGGCAGTCGATAGCAGCGGAGGGCGCGGGCCGCGACTGGATCGGGAAACGTGCGGAAGTAGTCCTGCCACGGCTCGCTCTCGCGCGGGTTCCACAGCGAGGGCAGCCCGAGGCGATGGGCGGCGTCGATCGCGTAGAAGGTCTGCAGCGTGTTGCCGTAGACCAGCTGCACGTCGAGGTCGCGGATCCACGCCGCGAAGCGGTCGAGCGCGGCGTCGTAGTCGGCGCCGGTCGACACGCCCGCCAGCGGATGCGCAGCGACGTGCACGGCGATCCCCTCCGCCTCGTAGGCCGCCCGCAGCGGCCCGTCGGCGGGGGCATAGACGATGGGGTCGACGATGCCGCGGCGCTTGAGTGCCGCGGTCAGCTCGAACTGACAATAGGGTGCGCCTTCCCAGTTGAGGTTGAAGGCGCACATCAGGGTTCGCACCGGATCCGGCGGTGCGGCGACGAACGCCCGCCGCGGCAGGATCGCGAAGCGCTCGTCGGCCAGCGACAGGTTGGGATTGTAGTAGGGCTCGTAGCGGGCACCGTATTGGGCACGGTAGGCCGCCGCCTCGCGCGGATCGTCGACGAAGCCGCGGCTTTCCCCTTCGTGATGGATGAGTTCCGCCCCCGGCGCATAGACGCAGCGGTGGCCGGCCGCGAGCAGGCGAAAGCCGTAGTCGACGTCGTTGTAGGCGACGGCGTAGCGCTGTTCGTCGAAGCCACCCAGGTCCAGAAACAGTCGGCGCGGGGTCAGCATGCAGGCGGCGGTCACCGCGCTGTAGTTGCGCACCGCCATCGCTTGCGACAGGTAGCCATGGTCGCTCGCCGGCGCCAGCTTGAACGCGGGACCGGGAAGCCCGTCATAGTAGCCATGCACCACGCCGGCGTGCTGGATGCGCCCGTCCGGATAGAGCAACCGCGCCCCCACCGCGCCCACCCCCGGTAGCTGTGCATAGCCCATCATCCGCGACAGCCACCTCGGCTCGCGCACCTCGGTGTCGTTGTTGAGGAACAGCAGATAGTCGGCGTCGACTGCCCGCGCGGCTTCATTGTTGATGTGGGCGAAGGAGAAGCGCGGCCCCGGATTGGCAATGCGCAGCACCCGGTGCGGCAGCCCGGCCAGGTACTGCTGCGTGGCCGCCTCGTCGCTATCGTTGTCGATGACCACCACCTCGTAGTTGCGGTACGTGGTGCGCGCGAGCGAGTCGAGACAGCGCGCGAGGACGTCGTGGCGGTTCCTGGTCGGAATCAGGATCGTCACCGACGGTCCATCGTCGGGGAACTCGTGCCAGTAGAAGCCGAGGCCGGCCGTCACGGCGAAGGGTGGGCGCACCGCCACCCCGCGGCTGCCGCGACGAACGAGCGCTTCGCTCACCGCGCGCTCGCCGGCGGCAAAGCTCGCCGGCTTCGCCGCGCCGCTCGAGGCGGTCGAGCCGGGCAGCGCCCGCCAGTGATAGAGCACCAGCGGCAGGTGCACGACGCGGCGCGCCTGCTCGCTGGCGCGCAGCATGAAATCGTGGTCCTGCGAACCTTCGAACCCGACGCGAAAGCCACCCAGCGCCTCGAACAGCGTGCGCCGCACCACCTGCGCGTGCCCCATGTACATCGAGGTCAGCAACAGCTCCGGCGAATAGTCCGGCTTGAACTGCGGTGCGAAACGGCGCCCGCGCGTGTCGGTCTTGTCATTGTCGCTGTACAGCAGGTCGACATCGGCGTGCACGGCCAGCGCCAGCGCAATCTCCCCCAGCGCATCGGGCGCGAGCTCGTCGTCCTGATCGAGCAGGAGCAGGAACTCCCCATTGGCCAGCTGCGCCGCCGAATTCGTCGCCCGGCTGATGTTGCCGTTCTCACCGCGAAAAGTGACCCTGATCCGCGTGTCCTGCGCCGCCAGATCGACCAAATACCGCGCCAGCGCCGGATCCTCGCTCGCATCGTCGGCCAGGCACAGCTCCCAGCGCGTGTACACCTGCCTGCGCACGCTGCCAATCGCCCGCTCCAGCCACTCCCGCTCCGGCCGGTACACCGGCATCAGCACCGAAAGCAGTGGCAGCGACGGCACCGCCGCCAGCCGCTGCGCCAGCCACTGCGCCCGCCGCCCGCTCCACTCGTTCAACTCCAGCCATACCGCGTAGCGATCCTCCTCCCGCGGCAACTCGAAACCCGCCGGCAATCCGGGCGCGAGAGGCGCCGGAGGCGCGGCCAACAGCTGCCATGCCTTGCGTGCGAGCCGCGGCCAGTCGCGCGGCGCCGGCAGACCGTGCGTGACAATCCGGTTCCGGGTCAGCATGGCCACGCGCCGACCCGAAGCGGCGTAGCGGCGCGCGCGCCTAGCGATTCGGTGCGACAGCGGATGCGGGACGACGACGATCGGCGCATCGAGCTCGAGGGCCGCTGATTCGCCCGTGGCGAGCGTCGCCTGCAGCGTGACCGCATACTTTCCCGGCGGCAGCGTGACGACCACATCGAAGCCACTCGTGACAGCGAGCGGGTGCGCGCGGTACGCCGCCGCGACGTCGGACCGCGGCAGACCGAATCGACAATCGTGGAGCGTTCCGTCCAGCGCGATCGCTAGACTCGTCAGAGCTGAGTCCGGATGGAACGCCCATCCCGATATGCACATCGGTCCGGTGAATACCGGCGTCGGTCCCGGTGTGTCGACATGTCCGTTGAGTGTTGCTCCCGAAGATACCGCAGCTTGTCCTTGCCCGGCGCCCGGCGCATTGCGGCTTGCTGTGACCTCGGCGAGACGCTCGCGCAGGCTGAGCGCTTCCTTGCGTTCCATCGCGAGCTCCTGCGCGAGACGGTCCCGATCACGGGTCATCGCGGCTTCCCGTGCATCGCGCGCCACGTGGGCCATGCGCGATGTTTCGGCCTGGCGCGCGAGTTCACCGATGCCGTCGCGCGCAATCCCGATCTCGCGCTGCTGAGCAAGCACGGCGTTGCGTGCCTCGGCGATCTTGCCCTCGAGATCCCCGATCGTATTGCGGCCGCTCTCGATCTCGACTTCGAGTCGGCGATTCTCGACCCGAAGGTCGAACCCGGCCGAGCCGCCTTCCAGCGACGTACGGATCGCCGCTATCCCCGAGCGCAGTTCCGTTGCGAGATCAATGAATTCCTCGCGCGAGAGCGCCAGCCTGTCGACCCGGGCGCGCAATGTCGCAACGGCGTCGCCACGACCGTGCCCGGCGGCAGCGATGTAGGGATCGATCTTCCGGCGCGCGGTCATCCATTCCTGTCCCGCCTCGCGCGCGAGCGATTGCGCGAACTCGAGCTCGATGCCGAGCCAGCGCGGGATCGTTGCATCGATGGCCGGCGAGGCGCTTTCGGCAAGAGCCTCGACGGCTCGCTGCGGATCCGCACCTTGCGGCAACGCGGCGAGTACCGCGTAGGCGTTACTCAATGCAAGCGCGGGCGCAGAGTCGACCGTCGGTGCAACCATGCCCGCCGTCTGTCCCGTGCAGCCCGCACGGTTCAGATCTGGACGCACGAGTGCGTGCGCCGCCAGCAATTGCTCGGGCGACGGATCGACCGGAAAGTGTGCATCGGTGCGGATGCGATCGAATGCCGTTTCAACGTTTGCGAGCAGTTGCTCGTAACACACGACGGCACGGGGAGTGCCGCGCGAACCACGCTCGGCCGCGGTGACGTGTGACAGCCATAGCGCGAGCGATTTTTCGACGGCGAATCCGTCGCGCTCCGCGAGCGAACGCGCGACGCTGGCCGGGTGACGAAGCATCAGCACGCAGGACAGATCGAATCCGGCCTGCGCCAGCACCGGCCGCCAGAACGGCAGCAACAAGCAGGCGCGCGGGTCTTTCGCGAGCGCGGGTCCGCCACCGCCGAATTCGGCCGTTGCCAGGCGGCGCGCGTCATCGTGCAAAGCGACAATTGCCGGCAGGTTCTCCCAGCCTCGCGGGAGCCGGGCCACGCTGTGCCAGCGCACACCGAGTCGCGCCAGCAGCAGGTCGTTGAAGCGCACGAACGGTAACGACTCCCAGTGGCCCTCCGGATTGTGGGCATTCGGCGGAAGCAGCGTCGCCCCCGGATGGAGGCCGGCCTTGACGAGGGCTCCCGCGAGCGCGGAGGTTCCGCTACGATGCATACCCAGCACAAGAAGAAGCGAAACGGACATCTGCGAGGATCCCGGGATTCAGGCGTGGAGGGGCTCAAGTCGTACGGTGCGCGCAAAGGGGCAACCTTTGCGCCGGTTCATGCAAAGGAAAACCCGCGAAACATGCGGGCCTCGGCGAATTTTGGAGACACGCGCGCAGCACCGCGTCCACTGCGCCACCCGAGCGGTCCCGCCGATGCGAGACGCGCCGCGGCAAGCCCGCGGCCGAAGGACTCCCGGCGCATTGCCGATGCCGCGCTCACGTCGTCAGATTATAACCCGGCCGGAATGCGGTATCCGCACCGGGTGCAGGAAATCACGGGCGACTCCGGCTCCGAGCAGCACGTCGCGCGAGGCGTCGGGCGAGTCGCCCGTACCACGAGCGTGTCAAGCCGGCGAGCTCCATGGCATCGACTTCGCCGCGGGCGCGCAGCACGGCCAACTCGGATTCCAGGGCGGTGATTCGGCCATCGAGCAATGCGCCCCGCTCGCGCGCGCTGCGCTCGAGCAGCAGCAGCCTGTCGCGGTCCGCTCCGACGGCCCCCGCAACGTCCTGCGCCTGACGCAGTGCGGGCACGAGCCCATCCCGTTCCTTGCGCAAGGTCAAAGTTTCTTCGTCGAGACGGACGACATCGTTACGCAATGTCGCCTCGCGCTGCTCGCGTTCGGCCATGTCGCGCGATGAAGCCTCGAGGCTCGCGGCGAGACGCTCGATTTCGCGCTGCCTGCTTTCGGCAATGGAACGCGTGCGCGCAATCTCGTCGTCCAGAAGTTCGATGTGGGCGCGTGCCGCTTCGAGCTGCTGTTCCTGCAGCTCCGCGTTTGCTCGGGCGGCCTCGAGCTCCGCCACCACCGCCTCGATGTTCGCCCTCGCTGCCGCGATCTCGTCCAGATGCGCCTGCGCCGATTCGCGCGCGCTGTCGAGCTGCTGGGCGAGGGAAGCGATCGTCACTCGTTCGTCGGCAAGGTCGCGCTCGGCGCCTGCGGCAAGCGCGCGGAGCGCGGTTTCGGTGTCGTCGCGGCTGGCATGCTGCCGGTGCGCCTCGGCAACCTGCGCTGCCAGCTTCGCAAGGTCGTCACGCGCACGCACGATCTCGTCTTCGAGGAGCGGCACGACGCGTGCGAGCCAAGGGTTGTCGGCGCCGCCTCGTTCTGCGCGCGCCGTCCGTTCGGCCAGCGACGGCAGCGCGGCTAGCTCCCGCGCGCACAGCTTCAGCGCCCGATGGAGGTCCTTGACGGTGTCGGGTACTCGGGGATCGGCATACATGGTTACCTCGTCGATCCTCGCATGGCGCAAAGCCGGGTCGACCAGCTGCGCGCAGCGTTCGGCGAGCCCGGCCTTGACATCAGGCGGCACCGCCAATCCGAGCTGTGCCGCGACGCGTTCGAGCTCGTTCGCCGGGGCTTCGATGAAGGTGTCGTAGTCGACGACGACCGCCCGCCGCCCCCGGATCCCCGCCAATGCCGCACGCATGTGCGACAGCCAGAGAAGGCAGCTCTTCTCGGTCGCAAAGCCGTCGCGCTGTTCGAGCGAGCGCGCGACGTTCAACGGATTGCGCAGCACAAGCACGTAGGCATCGGTCGCGCCGTGTTTGGCAAACAGCTGCTGCCAGAACGGCAGGAACCGGCACATTCGCGGGTCCTTGAGGCCCCAGAGCGCGGTCTCTCCAAATTCTTCGGCGAGGAATTTCTGCGCGGCGGCGATAAGCGGACCCGTGTGCGCCGCCAGGTCCGCGTACGGCGGCAACTCGATGCAATCCCAGACCTTGCCGGACAGGCGCAACAGTTCGTCGTTGATTCGCACGACCTCGGTGAGCTCGAAGCGGTGCCGACCGTTTCCCTCGTTGTCGTGGAGGAACCGCCGCCCGAGATTGACGCCGAGCAGGTCGAGCGCACCGGCAAGGACGCCTGCGCCGCTGCGATGAACCCCGAGCACGACGATGACACGTGATTTGTCGTGCATTTCAGCTGATGTCCTGCAGGCTCGGAGCGATGTCGAAGTCCACCGCTCCCGTCGCGACGGTGCGCGCCGGGACCTTGACCCGAAACATCGCCGCGTCGAGCCGTCGGTCCAGATGTCCGAGGCCGTCCATGGTGCCCCCAAGTACGCCGGCATTCAAAAAATATGTATCGGCGTTCAGCATGCAGCGAAACCGAAACGCGACTCGGAGGCGGCGTCCGGCCGCGACCTGGACGAGGGCCTCGCCCTGCGGGGCACTCGCACCGCCCCCGAGGGCGACGCCGGTGATGGTCTTGATCAACATCCCGAACGTCACCGCGTTCGCGGATCGCATGAAGCGGACCGTGTAGGTGAACACATATTCGTCGCCGTGGACGAGAACGTTGACGCGCCGTCCGTCTGTTGTCTCGAGGTGAGGATCGTCGATCTCAGCGCCGCGGTTTTCGTAGGCGATGGTGCTCTGAGGCACGAGCCGCGGATCGTAATCCGCGTCGTCCGAGCCGACGCTCGCTTCCGAATGCGCAGTCAGCCCCCCCGGCTGCTGCGCCGCCATGCCGGCACTCTCGACGATAGCCCGGCGGACGGAGGCGACTCGATCCGCCGTCGCGTAGAGAAGTTTCTGGTACAGGCCCACGACTTCCTTCGGCCGGCCAGCGCGAATGAGTTCGCCCTGGTCGAGGAGGAGTGCACGGTCGCACAGTTCGATGACTGCAGCCGCGACGTGCGAGACGAACAGGATCGACGTCCCGCGTTCACGCAGCTCGTGAATGCGGGCGAAGCATTTGCGCTGGAACGCCTCGTCGCCGACCGACAGCGTCTCGTCGACGATCAGGAGCTCGGGGTCGGAGTGGATCGCTACGGCGAAGGCGAGTCGCGCGAGCATGCCCGATGAATAGGTCTTGACCGGTTGCTCGACGAATTCGCCGATGTCGGCGTACGCGACGATCTCGGCGTAGCGGCGGTTCATCGCCTCGCGCGAGAATCCGAGCACGGATCCGTTGAGGAAGATGTTCTCGCGTCCCGTGTACTCGGGATTGAAACCGCTCCCGAGCTCGAGCAGCGCGGCTACGCGGCCGTGCACGGTGACCGTGCCCGTGGTCGGCGTCAGCGTTCCCGCAATGAGCTGCAGCAACGTCGATTTGCCCGAGCCGTTGCGGCCTATGATGCCGACCGTCTCGCCGCGCTTCACCTCGAACGACAGGTTGGTGACGGCCCAGAATTTCTGGAAGAACTGCCGGCGCCCCCGAAAGATCGACTGCAGCAACCGATCGCGAGGTTTTGCGTAGATCTCGTAGCATTTGCCGAGTCCACGTGCTGAGATAGCGACCTCGCCCGTCCGAACAACAGGAGCGGGAGCAGTGGTTTCGACGGCCGCGTGCATGCGCAACTATACCGTGTCCAAGGAGTCTGTCGGACATGCTGTCGCGCATGCATCGGCGGCGAGTTGGCGTGATTCGAGGTGTGCGCCCGACGGCATATCGGCAGTATGACGAGGGCGCGAAATCCAGAAATGCGTCTAGCGCGTCCTGCCCTTCCGGGCTGCTGCCAAGAGAAGCGCAACTGCATCGTTGCAAGACTTGCAAGCCCACAGGCTCCTCAGGGCGGCCCTCATGAGCGGCCGCTATAATCGCATCCGATGCCAGGCCCGCGCTTTCCGACGACGTTGCCTTCTTTCCTGAGAACGGCGATCGCACAACGCGAGCTCGTCGTCGAGCTCGTGAAGAGCGACATCGCCGGTCGCTACCGTGGCTCGATGCTGGGAATCCTCTGGTCGTTCGCCTCGCCGCTGCTGCTGCTGGCGGCGTTTACCTTCGTGTTCGGAACCGTATTCAGAACGCGCTGGGGCGGTGCCGTGACGAGCCAGGGCGACTTCGCGCTGGTGCTGTTTCCCGGCATCCTGCTGCACGCCTTCCTCGCCGAGTCGTTCAATCGCGCGCCGAACCTCGTCACCGCCATGCCGAACTACGTCAAGAAGGTGCTGTTTCCACTCGATCTTCTGCCGCTCGTCGCCGTCATCACGTCCGGGTTCCACGCGCTCATCGGGTTTTTCGTGCTGATGGTGGCACTGATGTTCGCACACGGAACGCTGCCGCTGACGGCGATCGTGTTTCCCGCCATCGTTGCGCCGTATCTGGTTCTGGTTCTCGGCGTCACCTGGTTCCTCGCGGCGCTCGGCGTCTATCTCCGCGACATTGCGCAGGTGATCGGGCTCGTCACGATGCTGCTCATGTTTCTGTCGCCGGTGTTCTACCCGGCGAGCGCGCTGCCCGAGGCGTACCGTGGCTGGCTCGCACTCAACCCCCTGACGCTCCCGCTCGAAGCCACGCGCGGTGCATTAATCTGGGGGCAGTGGCCCGACTGGACCGCACTCGGCGTCTACACGATCGCTGCGGTTGTCGTCGCCGGCGCGGGCTACTGGTGGTTCCAGAAGAGCCGGAAGGGCTTTGCCGACGTGCTGTAAGCGATGTCACCGCCCCGGAAGCAAGGTCAGGCGATCGCATACCGCGCCGCGAGCTCCGCGATCCGCTTGCGCGACGCCGTATGCCATTCGGCGAGCATGATCAGCGCGAACAGGAGCCGTTCCCGCGTCACTCCTGCCGCGACGTCGGCCGCGACGACCGATACGAGCTCCGCCGCATCGATGCCCGGCAAGGCGCCCGCGCCGAAATACGCGGCAGCGCCGCCGTGCGTGTCGAGCCACTCGCGAATCCACGTTCGCATCGGCAGCACGAAGCCCTGTTTCCTCCGGTGTCGAGTGCGCTCGGGCAGCCACCGCCGTGCGATCCTGCGCAACGCGACCTTGCTCTCTTCGCCAGCCATCCGCTCCGCCGGCGGAAGCGCGAGCGCTGCAGCGACGAGATCCGGTTGCAGGAACGGCGCGCGGCCTTCGAGGCTTACCGCCATCGCCATCCGGTCGTACTTGACGAGGAGATCGTCGGGCAGCCACGTCGCGAGGTCGGTCGCCGTGGCCCGCTGCAGCGGATCGTGCGCGCCAGCGAGCCAGCTTCCGAGCGAAGCCTCCCACGCATCGGGCGTTGCAGGCGCGCGAGGCGCGAGCCGCGCGCGGGCGGCAGCGTCGGTCAGCAGCGGAAATCCAGACGGCGTTTCGGGCGGCGCATCGCCGAGCAGCGCCGCGCACTCGTCACCGCCGGTGAGCACCCGCTTCAGCGGCGCGAGCGTGCCGGGCTCCGGCGCAAACGGCTGGTAATACGCGTATCCCGCGAAGATTTCGTCGGCACCCTCGCCGGACAGCACGACCGTCGCATGCCGGCGTGCCTCGCGTGCGAGCCAATAGACGGGGAGCAGCGCCTGATCGCCGAGCGGCTCGTCGAGTGCCGCCGCCACCGCCGGCAGCAGCGCCGAGAAGCACGTCTCGTCGAAGACGAAATGATGATGGCGGCTGCCGATCGCTTTGGCGAGCTCGCGGGCGTAGTCGCTTTCGTCGTGCTCGGCGCTGCGAAACCCCATCGAGAAGGTGAGCACGCCGGGCATATGGCGCGCCGCCACGGCCGCCACGACCGAGCTGTC
>CAVTFT010000010.1:0-478294 GCA_963734085.1 uncultured beta proteobacterium
GCGTCCCCAAGGGGATTCGAACCCCTGTACTCACCGTGAAAGGGTGATGTCCTAGGCCTCTAGACGATGGGGACCTGGTCGTGCAACAGCCGACCGCCGGCTGCGATGGTTTGTGGTGGAGGTAAGCGGGATCGAACCGCTGACCTCTTGCATGCCATGCAAGCGCTCTCCCAGCTGAGCTATACCCCCACGGCCAACCCGAAATTATACCGGCACGATATGGGGTTGGCAAACCGAGGCGCGCGAAGCGGCGAACGCGCGCAAGCGATTGAGCTATCATCGCCGCCGCTCTCCGACTCGACTCGCGAGGCGCTGTCGATTTCCCATTTCGTTCCGTCCGACTACGCGCGCGCACTCGTCCGATGCCCCTTCTTCCGCCCTCCGCTCCGCTTGCGCTCGACCTTGCCGGCCGCGCGATTCTGATCACGGGTGCGACGGGAGGTCTCGGCCGTGCGCTCGCGCTCGCATGCGCAGCCCGCGGCGCGACCCTCGTGCTGCACGGACGCGTCGTGCGCAAGCTAGAAGCGCTCTACGACGAGATCGTCGTCGCCGGCGGCCCGCAGCCGACGATCCTGCCGCTCGATCTCGCGACCGCGACGTCCGACGATTTCGGAACGGTCGCAGGTGCGATCGAGCAGCAACTCGGGCGGCTCGATGGTCTCGTGCACACGGCGGCGTTCCTGGGGTCCCTCGGGCCGATCGAGCACCAGGCCTTCGATGCGTGGCAAGCGGCGCTTCGGGTCAACGTCGCGGCGGCGATGGCGCTGACGCGCTCGACGCTGCGGTTGCTCGCCGCGGCGCCCGACGCCGCCGTCGTGTTCACGCTCGACTCGCGCGGCGGCGATCCACGTGCCTTCTGGGGAGCGTACGCTGCGTCGAAAGCCGCGCTCGCGGCGCTCGCTGCCACGCTCGCCGACGAATGGGAGAGCCGGGCGAACTTGCGCGTCGATGCCGTTGTTCCCGGGCCGATTCGCTCCCCGCTGCGCTTGCGCACGCATCCCGGCGAAGACAGGGATGCGCTGCCGTCACCCGATGCGCTCGTGCCGCTGTATCTGCAATTGATCGGCGCTCAGCCCAAGACCGAAAGCGGCGTTCGCGTCGACGCGCAGGCATGGCTTGCCGGTCAGGCCGCGTCGACCCCGCTCGTCCGCGCGTCGACCACCGGCCGGCCGTAGCGCAAGACAACGCGCAACCGCCGGAAATCGTCGGCCGGAAGCGTGTCGGGCAGAATCAGGATCGTGCGCGCGGTGGCGTACGACGGCGCGTGGTCCGGGCGCCAGACGATCGTCGTCAAGCGCGCGCCGACGTACGAATCGTCGAGGATCGAGCCATCACGTGACCGACCGTCACGCGCCGTAACCGTGAGTCTGCGGTCGTGACCGATGTGCAGCAGCGCCGGGACCCGGTGCCCCGTGCAGCGCCAGAAACCGTGGAGCGCGGCGCCCGCGATCGCGAGCAGCGTGCCCGCCACCGTCCACGGATCGAGCAGCAGCGCGACGATCAGCAGCGCCATCGCTGTGCAGCCGGTGGCGATCGCGCCGCAGGCGATCCGCGACGGCCGTGGCTCGACGCGCAGGCGCGGCGGTGGCTTCATCGGCTGTCATTGCGCTCGCCCCGCCATGCGTAGTCAATCGGCCAAAAGACGGTACGACCATCGAAACGCATTGACCCTATCAGTCGGGCTTCTTCCCCGCAAGCAACAGCCACGTCTCGACGACCGTATCCGGATTGAGCGACATGCTCTCGATCCCCTGCCCGACCAGCCACTGCGCGAGATCCGGATGGTCCGACGGCCCCTGGCCGCAGATGCCCGCGTACTTGCCCGCCTTGCGGCAGGCATTGATCGCCATCGAAAGCATCGCCTTGACGGCGTCGTCGCGCTCGTCGAACGTCGACGCGATCGGGCCGCCCGAATCGCGGTCGACGGCGAGCGTCAGCTGCGTCATGTCGTTGGAGCCGATCGAAAAGCCGTCGAAATGCTCGAGAAAGCGATCGGCGAGAATCGCGTTCGACGGAATCTCGCACATCATGATCACCCTGAGCCCGTTCTTTCCGCGTTTCAGCCCCTCTTTATCCAGCAGCGCGATCACCCGACGGGCCTCGTCGAGGGTTCGCACGAACGGAATCATCAGCTCGACGTTGGTGAAGCCCATCGCGTCCCGGACGCGCTTCATCGCCGCGCATTCGAGCGCGAAGCAGTCGTGGAACTCCTTGGCAATGTAGCGCGAAGCGCCCCGGAAGCCGATCATCGGATTCTCCTCGTGCGGCTCGAAATGTGCCCCGCCGACGAGGTTCGAATACTCGTTCGACTTGAAGTCGGAGAGCCGGACGATCACTTTCTTCGGCCAGAACGCCGCGGCGATCGTCGCCACGCCTTCGGTGATCTTGGCGACGTAGAACTCCGTTGGGCTCGCATACCCGGCGATCCGCTGCCGGATTTCGCGCTGCAGGTCGGCAGGCTGCTGCTCGAGCTCGAGCAGCGCTTTCGGGTGGATGCCGACGTTCTTGTTGATGATGAACTCCAGCCGCGCAAGCCCCACGCCTTCGTTCGGCAGGCGCCGGAACTCGAACGCGAGCTCCGGATTGCCGACGTTCATCATGATTTTGGTCGGGGCCGGCGGCATCCGGTCGAGCGCGACTTCGACCACTTCGACGTCGAGCTTGCCCTTGTACACGTGACCGGTGTCGCCTTCGGCGCACGAGACGGTTACGTCCTTCCCATCCGGTAGCACGCGGGTCGCATCGCCGCAGCCGACGACCGCCGGAATGCCGAGCTCGCGGGCGATGATCGCCGCGTGGCAGGTGCGGCCGCCCCGGTTGGTGACGATCGCGGCCGCGCGTTTCATCACCGGCTCCCAGTCAGGGTCGGTCATGTCGGCGACCAGCACATCGCCCGCTTGCACTTTGTCCATTTCACCAGCGGACTTGACCAGCCGCACGACGCCCTGCCCGATTTTCTGGCCGATTGCGCGGCCGGAGGCCAGCACTTCCGATTTCGACTTGAGCCGGAAGCGGCGCAGCGTTTCGCCCCCCTCGCGCGATTTCACCGTCTCGGGTCGCGCCTGCAGGATGTAGAGCTTGCCGTCGACGCCATCGCGGCCCCACTCGATGTCCATCGGGCGGCCGTAGTGCTTTTCGATGATCACCGCATAACGGGCGAGCTCCTCGACTTCGGCATCGGTGATCGAAAAACGGTGGCGCTCGTCCTCGGGAACTTCCGTCGTGACCGTCGACTTGCCGGCCCGCCGTGTGTCGGCGAAAGTCATCCTGATCGCCTTGCCGCCGACGCTCTTGCGCAGGATCGCCGGCCGGCCGGCGTCGAGATTGGGCTTGTAGACGTAGAACTCGTCCGGGTTGACCGCACCCTGGACCACCGTCTCACCGAGGCCGTACGACGCGGTGATGAAGACGACCTGGTCGAAGCCCGACTCGGTGTCCATCGTGAACATCACGCCCGAGGCGCCTTGGTCGCTTCTGACCATCCGCTGCACGCCGACCGAAAGCGCCACGTGCTCGTGGGCGAAGCCCTGATGGACGCGGTAGGAGATGGCGCGGTCGTTGTAGAGGCTGGCGTAGACCTCCTTCACTGCATGAAGAATATTGTCTAATCCTTTGATATTAAGAAATGTTTCTTGCTGTCCTGCAAACGAGGCGTCGGGCAGGTCTTCAGCCGTTGCCGACGAGCGGACCGCCCAGGAACCCTCCGGATCGCCAGCCGTCAGCTTCGAATAGGCGTCACCGATTGCGCTTTCGAGCGCCGGCGGCAATGCCGCGGCGGTAATCCAACGCCGGATCTCGGCGCCCGCCTTGGCGAGCGACCCGACGTCGTCGACATCGAGCGCCGAGAGCCGCGCGGCGATCCGCGCATCGAGCTGGTTATGGGTCAGAAACTCGCGATACGCAAAGGCCGTCGTGGCGAAGCCGCCCGGGACCCGAATCCCCGCACCGCCAAGTTCGCCGATCATTTCACCGAGCGACGCGTTCTTGCCGCCGACGTCTTCGATGTGGTGGTTCCGCAGCGCCTCGAAGGGGATGACCCGTGGCTTGTCGCTCATTGACGTATCCCCACGCTCCCCGGCGTCGCTCATGCGCCTTCCCAATCTGTTGAGCCACTCGCGCCTCGCGATGCGCAAAACAGCGGCGGAAAAGGTGCAATTTTACCGTCCGACCCAGGAATTCCGCGATAAGGAACGGGCGCAAAAACAAAGAACCCGCCGCAGCGGGTTCGTCCGGATCATTGGCGCCGATTCGGCGCGGCCGGGTGTGCCTAGAGCGAGTGGCTCCCCTTGGCATCGCCACCCACGGCCACCGGCGACTCGAGTTCTTCGACCGGCCCCACCGCTTCGCCGATTCCGGCGTCGTCCAGGGAGAGCGGCGCGCCTCCCGCGCGGTTACGGCCTTTCACTGCGCGTCGCAGCGTGCGATACAGGTCCGGATGCGATTCCTTCAAATAGCTGATGATCTCGAAGTCGACCCGCTTCACCTGCGAGAGGTCGATCTGCTCGACGTGCACGAGGCGCAGCAGTTCGCGCACGGGCTTGGGCATCTCGCGGCCGCTCTCGTAGCGCGAGCCGCCGCTCTGGGTGACGCCGATCTGGGTCCAGAACTGCTCCTGGTTCAGGCCCAGCCGGCGCCGGATTTCACGGGGATTGAGGACGCGGTCGAAAAGCTTCACGGGATCGCTCGCCTTGTCGTTCGCCCACGGACGTCCGCGTCCGTACGGCCTTGCCCATAGTTATACCTGTACCTTTATACCCTTACCGCCGGCTTCATGCACCTTCGCGCTCTATACCATTGGCATATTTTTCACCAAAAGGTTCCCCCGGTGCAAGCACCATTCGTCCGACCGGCAGGACCGACCCGCGGCGTGTTGCGATTTCACCCCTGCCCTGAAGCGCCGCGGGGACCATCGAGCCGGGCCGCGCCCCGCGGTAACCCTCGTCGGTGTCAGCCAGCAGGTCGGGCACGGACCCATCCGACCCCGTCTGCTAGAATCGACGCGCCAGATCCGCATTCCGTGCTGTTTTCGCGCCGCGGCGCCCGAGCGCGCCGGACGCGCACCGCCCGCCACGGCGCCTTCATGCCCCGCTACGACCTGCACTGCCACTCGACGCACTCCGACGGGTTGCTCGCGCCCGCCACGGTCGTCGAACGCGCGGCATCGCGCGGCGTGGACGTTTTCGCGCTGACCGATCACGACGAGGTTTCCGGCCTCGCCGAAGCCATCGATGCGGCGCACCGTGCGGGCATCCGGTTCATCTGCGGCTCCGAGCTCTCGGTGAGTTGGGAAGACCTCAGCATTCACGTGGTCGGGCTCAACATCGCCCCGGACAACGCCACGCTGAACGCCGGCCTCGAGGCCATCCGCTCGGGACGCACGATGCGCGCGCGGCGGATCGGTGACGCCCTCGCTGCGGCGGGCATCCCCGGCGCGTATGAAGGCGCCCTGAAATACGTGACCAGCGAGCGTCTCATCACGCGCGCGCATTTCGCGCGCTACCTGGTCGAAGCCGGCTACGTGCCCGAAGTGAGGGATGTATTCAAGCGGTATCTGACGCCGGGCAAGCCCGGCTATGTGCAGCACGAATGGGCGACGCTATCGCAAGCGATCGACTGGATCCACGCCGCCGGCGGACAGGCCGTGGTCGCGCATCCCGGACGCTACAAGGTGAGCGAGAGCGGCATGCGCCGCCTGCTCGCCGAGTTCCGCGACGCCGGCGGCGACGCGATCGAGGTGCTGTCATCGTCGCACACACCGGCCCAGTACGCGCAGTACGCAACGCTGTCGCGCGTCTTCGGGCTCGCCGGCTCCTGCGGCTCCGACTATCACGGACCCGGCGAGTCCTGGATGGACCTGGGCGACCTGCCGGAGATGCCGGCGGGCGTCGTGCCGGTGTGGAAGGATTGGTAGTGCGGCAGCATGCGGGGGCGCGGCCGACGCGGTCAGGCCCGCGGCGGCGAATCGTCCGCTGATGGCCGCGCCGATGCCCGACCGCCGCACCGTCTTCTTCATCTCCGACCGCACCGGCATCACGGCCGAGATGCTCGGCAACAGCCTGCTCTCGCAGTTCGAGGAATTCACTTTCGAACGGCAGACGATCCCGTTCGTCGACACCGTGGAGAAGATCGACGCGGCGGTCCGCCAGGTCAACGAGACCGCGACGCGCGAAGGCAAGCCGCCGATCGTGTTCAGCTCGATCGTCGACGAGACGATGAGCGCGACGGTCCGGCGCGACGCGAATGCGTTGACGCTCGACTTGTTCCAGATCTTCATCGCACCGCTCGAAACCGAGCTCAGCGCCAAGAGCTCGCACGCCGCGGGCCGCTCGCATGCGATCGCCAACAACCAGGAATACTTCGCGCGGATGGAGGCGATCAACTTCACCCAGGCGCACGACGACGGCGCGGCCACGCGCGGCCTCGCCAAGGCGCAGGTGATCCTGGTCGGCGTCTCGCGCTGCGGCAAGACGCCGACGTCGCTCTACCTCGCGCTGCAGTTCGGCATTCGCACCGCGAATTTCCCGCTGACGCCCGACGATTTCGCCGACCGCAAGCTGCCGGGTTCGCTGCTCCCGCACCGCGACCGGCTGTTCGGCCTCACCATCGATCCCGAGCGGCTGCAGAAGATCCGCGAAGAGCGCCGCCCCGGAAGCAACTACGCGGCACTCGACAACTGCCGCTACGAAGTGCGCGAGTGCGAGCACCTGCTGGACCGCGAGCGCATTCCGATGCTCGACACGACGGCCAAGTCGATCGAGGAAATCGCGACGACGATCGTCCACCGGGCGAAGTTGAAGCGCCACGCATACTGAGCGCAGCACCGCGGCATCCGCCGCAACGTAGCGCCGCTGGGAGGGTCCACGATGCACCGTCGCGTCGCCCACGCCGTCATCGGATCGCTGTCTCCATTCCTGCTGTTCGCGAGCTGCCTGGTCTCTGCCGCGGACCCTGCCAAGATCCTGCATATCGTGCTGCCTCGCGCCGAAACCGGCTTCGATCCGGCGCTGGCGAGCGAAATCTATTCCGGCGCGGTGATCGCCGCGATCATGGAGCCGTTGCTCACGTTCGACTATCTCGCCCGGCCCGTCAAAGTGGTTCCGCTAACGGCTGCGGCGCTCCCGGAAATCAGCGACAACGGAAGGACGTACACGTTCCGAATCAAGCCGGGAATCGTGTTTGCCGACGATCCCGCATTCAAGGGCAAGCGCCGGGAGCTGACGGCCGACGATTACATCTATGCGATCAAGCGGCTCGTCGATCCCGCGAACAGGTCGCCGAACGCGTTCTACGTTGCCGGCAAGATCGTCGGTCTCGACGAGGCTGCCGCGGAGGCATCTAAAGCCAATGCCAAGTTCGAATACGGCGCAAAGATCAGCGGCCTCGAGGCAATCGATCGCCACACGCTGCGCATTCGCCTGAAAGGCAGCGACTACACGTTTGCCAGCATCATGGCCTTGCCCGCGCTCGCCGCCGTGGCGCATGAGGTCGTCGATGCGTACCCCGGCAACGTCCAGGCACATCCGGTAGGCACCGGGCCCTATGTCCTGAAGTCGTGGGTGCCGGCTTCAAAGATCACGCTGGAGGCCAATCCCGCCTTCCGTGGATTCGTATGGAATTTTGTGGCAGCCGACGATCCGGGCGACAAGGCGATCGTGGCGGCGATGCGCGGCAGGAAGATGCCGCAGATCGGCCGCATCGAGATCAGCGTGATGGAAGAGCAGCAATCGCGATGGCTCGCCTTCCAGCGTGGCGAGCTCGACATTCTGGAGTTGCCGCAGATCTTCGCGCCCGTAGCCTTGCGCGGCGACAAGCTCGCTCCCGATTTGGCTGCGAAAGGGATCTACCTGTCGCGTCTGCTCGACCCCACGATCAATTACACAACGTTCAATATGCGTGATCCGGTCGTCGGAGGATTCGCGAAAGAAAAAATTGCACTACGCCGGGCAATTGTGATGGCGTACAACGTTTCCGATGAGATCGAGATCATCCGCAAAGGTCAGGCCGCGCCGCTGCAGATGCCCATTCCGCCGGGCGTCGCCGGCCACTCCGCAGCCTATCGCAGCAGCATCAGTTACGATCCTGCAGCGGCGAACAGGCTTCTCGATCAGATGGGCTATCGCAAGAGCGCCGACGGCTACCGAACATTGCCGGACGGCAAGCCTCTCGTGCTGCGATATTCGAGCCAGACCGACGCGACCGCACGCGATTTCGAGCAATTGTGGAAGAAGGCGCTCGATTCGATCGGCATTCACCTCGTCATCGACAAAGGCAAGTTCAGCGATCAGATCAAGGCCGCCATTGCCTGCCGGCACCAGATGTGGAGCTACGGTTGGGTCGCCGATTACCCGGACGGCGACAACTTCATGCAGCTCCTGTATGGCCTGAACATCAACCAGAGCAACGTCGCGTGCTACGCGTCGCCAAAATACGATGCCTTGTACAAGGAGTCACAGCTCCTCGGCGATTCGCCGGCGCGAACCCAGCTCTTCGAACAGATGACGCGACAATTCGAAGCCGATACGCCGTGGCGGCTTCGCGTCGCGCCGTACCGGAGCATGCTTGCACAGCCGCGCGTCATCGGTTACAAGGCGCATCCGGTGCTCTTAGGCGAATGGATCTACGTCGATGTCGATGTCCAGGCGCGTTGATGAGGCCATCGCGCGATCGAGGAAATCGCGACAACGATCGTTCATCGCGCGACGCTAAAGCGACACACGTATTGATAGTCACACGCTACACCTGCTCCTCCAGCGCAAGCCCGTAGAACCTCCGCGCGTTGCCACCCATGATCGCCGCGCGTTCGGCGAAAGCAGGGCCGCCCAAAAGCGCATCCGTTGCGGTGACCCAGCGCGCGTAGCCGCCTCCCAGATTCACGACGGGCCAGTCGCTTCCCCACAACAGACGCTCGGGACCGAAACATGCGAGCAGATGGTCGACGTAGGGGGCGAGCGTACCGGTCGTCCAGTCCGACGCCGCCTCGGTCACAAGGCCGGACAGCTTGCAGTGGACGCGCGGGTGGCGTGCGACGGCGGCGATCAGGTCGGCCCACGGCTGCCGCGCCCCGGACGCGATCGGTGGCTTCGCACCGTGGTCGATCACGACGTCGAGCATGGGGTGGTGCTCGAGCACGCACAGCAGCGCCTGCAGCTGAGTGGGCTTGACCAGCGCGTCGAAGCGGAGGCCAAGCCCCGGTAACGCCGACAACACGTGGTCGACATCGGAGCGCAGGATCCAATCCGGGTCCGGCAAGTCCTGCAGCATCGGGCGGATCGATTTCAGCAGCGGATCGCGCGCGAGCCGCGCGAGCGTGGAGACGGCGTCGGCCGCTGCCATGTCGACCCAGCCAACGACACCGCGCACGAGGCCGTCGCTTTCGTTCGCGACGCGCAGCAGATATTCCGTTTCTGCGACCGTCGGCGCTGCCTGGACGAGCACCGTTCCCGCGATCGCTGCCTCCGTCAGCAACGGCCGCAGATCGGCGAGCGTGAAATCGCGGTAGATCGCATTGAGCTCGGGACCGAGCCAGCCGTAGTCGCCACGTTCGAGGCGCCAGACGTGCTGATGCGCGTCGATCCGGGGCGTCGCAGCAGGCGTCGCTGCGCTCACGGATTCTCGCCCGGCAACGGCGCGCCCGCAGAGATCAATCCCGCCGATCGCAAATCACGCCAGAATGCGGCGGGAATCGAAAGCGTGGCCAGCGCGAGATTCTCGTCGAGCTCGGCGGTGGACCGCGCGCCCGCGAGCACGCACGCAACCGCCGGATGCGTGCGCGGGAACTGCAGTGCCGCGGCCTTCAGCGCAACACCGTGCGCCGCGCACAACGCCTCGACGGCGGCCGTGCGGGCGACGATATCGGGCGGCGCCGGCGCATAGTCGAAGTATGCGGGGCGACCGTCGCGGGGCCGCGCGCCGGTCGCGAGAATGCCGGAATTGAACGGCCCGCCCAACACGACGCGCGTTCCCCGCTTTGAGCACATCGGCAACAGCTCCGGCAGCGCAGACTGGTCGAGCAGCGTGTAGCGGCCGGCGACGAGCAACACGTCCAGGTCCGCGTGCGCCAGCGCATCGATACACACCTGGACCTCGTTGACGCCCAGGCCGAACCCCGCGATCGAGCCCTCGGCGCGGAGCCGCGAGAGCGCCGGCACCGCGCCGTCCATCGCCTCGCGAAAGCGTCGCGGCGCGTCGTCGCCGTGGGCGTCGCGCGCCACGTCGTGGATGTAGACGTAGTCGATCCGCGCAAACCCGAGGCGCTGCAAACTGTCCTCGACGCTGCGCAGCGTGCCGTCGTACGAATAATCCCAGCGCTGGACGAACGGCAGCACGTCGACATAGCCATGCTGATTGCGCGGCGCCGCGGCATCGGGTACGAGCAGGCGTCCGACTTTGGTCGACAGGACGTAGGTATCGCGCGGGATTTCGCGGAGCGCGGCACCGATGCGGTGCTCGGACAGGCCGTTGCCATAATGCGGCGCGGTGTCGAAGTACCGAACGCCCGCTTCGAAGGCGTGGCGCACGAGCGCGTGTGCGTCGACATCGCCCACCGGCGCGAACAGGTTGCCCAGCGGCGCACCGCCGAATCCGAGCGTGACACCCACGAGCTTCATTTGCGGATCAACAGTGGTGTGAGAAGAGGCCGCGATGATTGCATTGCCGAGAAATTTGGAAAGCGGAACCGAGCTTGCCCTTCCCGTGCATCGAGCGGACGTGTTTCACTGACTTCGCTATGATGTATGCAAAGACTGCCGGCGTGAGCAGCCCGGCCGTGATTGAATGATAGCGAGAACTGCCATGCGGGACGGACATCCCCTTGCGGGGCGACGACCGGTGGCGCCGTCTCGGCGCCCGCACCTTCGCATCAGGACGCGAAACACACGATGCTGAAAGGACTCCATTCGTTGCTCGTGGCCGACCTGCTGCATGCGCTTGCGGCGATGGGGCACGGCGACGAAATCGCAGTGGTCGATGCGAACTTTCCGGCGGCAAGCGTCGGGCGACGCGTCATCGGGCTGCCTGGCGCATCGGCCCCCGAAGCGCTCGCCGCGATCCTGACCGTGCTTCCGCTGGACACGGCCGTCACGCCCGCGGCGTTCACGATGCGGGTCGTCGGCGATCCCGACGCCGTTCCCGCGGCGGTGGCGGACTTCGCGGCCGTGTTCACCGAACAGGGGCTCGGCGACTCCGAGATCGGCCACCTCGAGCGCCGGGCGTTCTACGACCGCGCGCACGAAGCCTTCGCCATCGTGCACACCGGCGAATTTGCGGCCCTATGGCAACATCCTGCTCGTCAAGGGCGTCGTCAACGGCTGAGCGTCTCATCCGTTGAGCAGCAAGTTGTCGCGCGCTCGATATCATCGGGCGGTAAAATCGCGTCTTGTCATTACCTTCCGGATCCCCCCGCCATGGCCGTTGCCCGCTTTCGCACCCTCGTCGCCATTGTCGTCGCCGCTTTCGCCGTCGCGCTGCCGCTCCCCGCCCGAGCCGTCGACTATACCGACATCTGGTGGGCTCCGTGCGCGCCGGGGCCAAATTGCGACATCGTTACCGGACACGAAAATGGCTGGGGCGTCAATTTCGTTCAGAACGAGGACGTCGTGTTCGCAACGTTTTATGTCTACGACGCGAACAAGCAGCCGATCTGGGTCTCATCGCCGATGTTCGTTACTGCAGGTGGCAGCTACAGCGGAGATCTCAATTTGTCGACCGGCTCGTTTTTCGGCGGCCCCTGGACCGGCTCTTCGGCGACCAAAGTCGGATCGGCGACGTTTACGCCGACGTCCGCAAGCACGGGGATACTCACCTACAACGTCAGCAACGTTCCGGGGATCCCGAACTCTGTTGTCACGAAGAATATCGATCGTTCGACTTTCCGCACGATCGTGTTGGGGGGGTCCTATAACGGCGGTCAGGCGGGAGCGTATTCGGGCTGTTCGACGAGCGCGAGCAATGGCCCCTACATCGACCGCTACGATCTTACCGTCAGCCACGACACGATCGGCGGCGTCGTCACCCTCTCGTTCAAGTTCATTGGCGGGCTGAGCTGCGTTTTTTCAGGCGCGCTGCAGCAGTCGGGGCAGCTCTACTCCGTGCCGTCGGCGAGCTACGTGTGCAGCGACGGGTTGAACACGAACGCGAGCCTGTCGGAGGTCAAGGCGACGTCGCTCGGCATCGAAGGCCGCTTCTCCGCGCCGAACGTCGGCGGCGGATGCCGCGAGGATGCATCGTTCTCGGCGGTGCTGCAGTAGTACGGCCTCACGCCGGTTGCATGTCCGCGCACTACCCGCGCGCAGCGCCCCTGCTCCCAGCCTCCCGCCGCTGCCGCACGCACTCGAACAGGCCCACCGCCGTCGCGGCTGCCGCGTTCAGCGATTCCATGCCGCCCGGCATCGGAATTGTCGCGCGCCGCGTCGCAACTTGGGCGAGCGCGGGCGAAAGCCCCGCGCCTTCATTGCCGATGGCGATGGCGACGCGGCCTGCGAGCGGAATGGAATAGAGATCGACACCACCCGCTGCGACCATTGCCACCACCTCGCCGCCGCCCCCGCGATAGGCATTCGCCCACGCCGCGAGGTCGACGTCCTCGTGGATCTCGAGATGGAAATGCGCGCCCTGCCCCGCCCGGAGCACCTTCGGCGACCAGGCGAACGCGCAGCGCTTGGAGAGCAAGACCTGCGCAACGCCCGCCGCCGCGGCCGACCGCAGCATCGAGCCCACGTTGCCGGGATCCTGAACGTCGTCGAGCAGCAGGCAAAAATCGGCGGGCGGTCCCGCGACGGGCCGCACCACCGGGACGACGGCGAGCATGCCCACGTCCGCCGGCAGCACGGCGAGCTCGGAGAGGAACTTCGCGGACAAGACCAGCGTGCGCTGTGCATGACGCTCGGCCAGCGCACGCGCCGCCGGCCGTTCGAGGGCTTCGTCGGTGACGAGAAGCGTCTCCGGCGGACCATAGCGGTCGGAATAGACCCCCACCAGATGCTCGCCTTCGAGCACGCACTTGCCCGCCTTCCGGCGATCGCGCGCCGATGTGACGAGCCGCTGGGCTTCCCTGAGCCGCGGGTTCTGGCGGGACGTGACGTGCTGCATCTCGCGCTTCGGCAATCGGCGGCGGCGCCCCAGCGTGCCCGCTGGCGTCGAGACGGCTCAGCGCTTGTCCACCGCGGGCGGCGCGGTCTGGATCGGCGTGGATTTGGAGATCGACGAGCCCGGCGCCGGAGCGGAAGGCGCAGCAGAGGGCTGGATCTGGAAGAACACTTCGTCGTGCTTGACCATCCCGAGCTCCGAGCGCGCCCGCTCCTCGATGGCTTCGGTACCGGTCTTCAGGTCGCGAACCTCGGCGTCGAGCGCGTCGTTGCGTTCCTTCAGCTTCGCGTTGGCCGCATGCTGCGCAGCGACTTGCCGGTCGAGCTCGCGCACCTGGAGCCAGCCACCCTTGCCGAGCCACATCGGATACTGCAGCGCGGCGATCAGAACGACGAAGATGAGGGCGAGCCAGCGCACCGCTATTTCAGCTGAAAGAATGCCGCGCGACCGGGATACTCGGCCGCTTCGCCGAGATCCTCTTCGATCCGCAGGAGCTGGTTGTACTTGGCCATCCGGTCCGATCGCGACAGCGATCCGGTCTTGATCTGGCCGGTGTTCATTCCCACGGCAATGTCGGCGATCATGCTGTCTTCCGTCTCGCCGGAGCGGTGCGAAATCACCGCCGTGTAGCCGGCGCGATTGGCCATCGTGATCGCGGCGAACGTTTCGGTCAGCGTCCCGATCTGATTGATCTTGATGAGGACCGAGTTCGCGATGCCCTTGGCGATACCCTGCCGGATGATTTTCGTGTTGGTCACGAAGATATCGTCGCCGACGATCTGTACCTTCTTGCCGAGCCGATCGGTCAGGAGCTTCCAGCCGTCCCAGTCGTACTCGGACATTCCGTCCTCGATGCTGATGACCGGGTATTTGTCGCACCAGGTCGCGAGAACGTCGACGAACTGCTGCGACGTAAGCGACAGGCCTTCGGAGGCGAGCTCGTAGCGGCCGTCCTTCCAGAACTCGTTTGCGGCGCAGTCGATGCCGATGGCAATGTCGGTCCCGGGCGTGTAGCCCGCCTTGTCGATGGCCTCGACCAGCAGCTGCAGCGCGGACTCGTTCGACGGCAGATTCGGCGCAAACCCGCCCTCGTCGCCGACCGTCGTCGGCATCCCCTTGCCATCGATGATCTTCTTCAGCGTGTGGAAGACCTCGGCACCATAGCGCAACGCTTCGCGGAACGACGGCGCCCCGAGCGGCACCAGCATGAACTCCTGCACGTCGACCTTGTTGTTCGCATGCGCACCGCCGTTGATGACGTTCATCTGCGGCACCGGCAGCTGCATCTCGCCCGCGCCACCGAGGTACCGATAGAGCGGCAGCGATGATTCGTCAGCGGCGGCCTTGGCGACCGCACAGGAAACCGCCAGCATCGCGTTGGCGCCGAGCCGCGCCTTGTTCTCGGTCGCGTCGAGCTCGATCATCGTCTTGTCGATGAACGACTGCTCGGACGCGTCGAGGCCGATGATCGCCTCGCAGATCTCGGTGTTGACGTTCTCGACGGCCTTCAGCACGCCCTTGCCCGAGTAGCGCGCCGCATCGCCGTCGCGCAGCTCGATCGCCTCCTTCGAACCGGTCGATGCGCCCGAGGGGACGGCGGCGCGGCCGGACACACCCGATTCGAGGACGACGTCCGCCTCAATCGTGGGGTTGCCGCGCGAGTCGAGGATCTCGCGGGCGATGACGTCGACGATGGCACTCATGCGCTGTCCTTCTCAACGATTCAATGTTGTTGTTCGAACGAAACGAGCTCCGAGACCGTGACGACCCGCGGCGCCGTTACATAGGCGACGTCCTCGATTTCCCACCTGGCCGCCCATTTCACTGCCGGGCAGTACCAGTAAGTCGTTTTCGTGTAACCCTTCCAGAAGCTCTTGCCAACCGTAGCGACGCCGCTCCAATCCTTGAACGCTTCGCCTTCGACCCTGAAGCAGTCGAACGCCCCCGCCGGCACGGTAATCTTCTCGAACGCCACCACTTTCCAGCTCGACTTCTCCGTGCCGCCGTCGATCTTGCGCTCGTGCTGCCAGGTCTTGCCCAGTGTCAGCGGAAAATCGAATCGCCGCCACGTGTATTCGGGGCCGCGCCTGTCGAGGCTGTTGCCTTCGCGGTCGAAACGCGGGTACTTCCCGTCCTCCGTTTCGACCCGGAAACCCCCGGACGGCATCGGATCGACGACCCTTCGGCTCCATTGCGAGTCGGTCGGTGGTGGTGTCGTGTGCTGGCGAAAAAGCCACCTGTCGCCGTAACTCCACTCGGGGCGCTCCGTCGACTGCGCCGAGGCCATCGCCGCAACCGACGCGCATACGACCCACAGCGCGATTCGCCCGATTCCCGCCCGCGTCCGGCCGTTCGTCATGGTGCGCTCCCTCGCATCCGATCATGTCACACTGGCGCCATCATTTCGTTTTCGGGGAAGCCGAGCCGCTTCACGGTCGCGTCGAGTTCCTTCAGCGTTTCGAGCAGCGCCTTCATCCGCCCGAGCGGCCACGCATTGGGGCCGTCGGAGAGCGCCTTTTCAGGATTCGGATGCGTTTCCATGAAGATGCCGGCGACGCCGGCGGCAACCGCCGCCCGCGCTAGCACCGGCACGAACTCGCGCTGTCCGCCCGAGGACGTTCCCTGGCCGCCCGGAAGCTGAACCGAATGCGTCGCGTCGAATACGACCGGGCAACCGGTGCCCCGCATGATCGCGAGCGAGCGCATGTCGGAAACGAGATTGTGGTAACCGAACGACGCACCGCGCTCGCAGACGAGGACATTGTCGGCACCGCTCGCCGCCCTTGCCTTTGCGACGACCTGCGCCATGTCCTCGGGCGCGAGGAACTGGCCCTTCTTGATGTTCACGGGCTTGCCGGCGCGCGCGACGGCCTGGATGAAATCGGTCTGCCGGCACAGGAACGCCGGCGTCTGCAGCACGTCCACGACGGCGGCGGCCTGGGCGATTTCGTCTTCGCTGTGGACGTCGGTCAGCACCGGGACGCCGATCTGGCGCTTCACCTCGGCCAGCACGCGCAAGCCCTCGGCCATTCCCGGGCCGCGGTACGAGGCACTGGAGCTGCGGTTTGCCTTGTCGTACGACGACTTGAAGATGAACGGGATCGAAAGCGCCGCGCAGATGTCTCTGAGCCGTCCGGCGACGTCGAGCTGCAATTGCTGCGACTCGACGACGCATGGGCCGGCAATGAGAAACATCGGCTGCTGCAAGCCGACGTCGAAGCCGCACAGCTTCATCGCGGGCGCGGACGTCAGATCGACGCGACCAGCTCGGCGACGGCGTCGGACGCGCCGCGTCCCCGCCGCCTCTGCTGCTGCGCGAGCGCGGCCCGGACGAAGCCGATGAACAGCGGATGCCCGCGGCGCGGATTCGACGTGAACTCGGGATGGAACTGGCAGCCGAAGAACCACGGGTGCTGCGGCAGCTCGATCATTTCGCAGAGGTCGCCGGCCGTTGCGCTCTTCGCGCGCGCGCCGACGCCGAGACCGGCCGCCTCGAGGCGCGGCAGATAGTGGTTGTTGACCTCGTAGCGATGACGGTGACGCTCCGCGACCGTCGTCGCGCCATAGATCTTGTGGGCGAGCGATCCCGGCACGACATCGCAGGGCTGCGCACCGAGCCGCATCGTGCCGCCGAGGTCGGAGCTCTCGGTGCGCTTCTCGATCGAGCCGTCGCGGTTCTGCCACTCGGTGATCAGTGCGACAACGGGATGCGGCGTCGCCAGCTCGAATTCGGTGCTGTTCGCATCGGTCAGCCCTGCCTTGTGCCGCGCGTACTCGATCACCGCAAGCTGCATGCCGAGACAGATGCCGAGATACGGGACGTCGTTCTCGCGCGCGTAGCGGATCGCCTTGATCTTGCCTTCGACACCGCGCTTGCCGAAGCCGCCCGGGACCAGGACCGCGTCCATGCCGGCGAGGCAGTCCACGCCGTCGCGCTCGACGGCTTCCGAATCGACGTAATGGATGTGGACCTTGCTCCGGGCGTGGATGCCGGCGTGGGTCAGCGCTTCGGACAGCGACTTGTACGATTCGGTCAGGTCGACGTACTTGCCGACCATCGCGATGTGCACCGCGTGCTCGGGATGCTCGAGCGCATCGACCAGCTTGTTCCACGTCGCGAGGTCCGGCGGCGGCGGCTGCATCTGCAGCTTCTTGCAGACGATCGCGTCGAGGCCTTCCGCCGAGAGCGCGGCCGGAATCTTGTAGATCGAGTCGGTGTCGAGCGCGGGGATGACCGCCTCCGGCGCGACATTGGTGAAGAGCGCGATCTTGCGCCGGTCGCCGTCGGGCAGCGGGCGGTCGGCGCGGCACAGGATGACGTCGGGCTGGATCCCGATCTCGCGCAATTCCTTGACCGAGTGCTGCGTCGGCTTGGTCTTCATCTCGCCGGCGGTCGCGATGAACGGCACCAGCGTCAGATGGATGTAGCAGACGTTCTCGCGGCCGAGCGTGATCCCCATCTGCCGGATCGCTTCGAGGAACGGCAGCGATTCGATGTCGCCGACCGTCCCGCCGACTTCGACCACGGCGACTTCCGCGTCGTCCGCGCCAGCGGCGATCCAGCTCTTGATCTCGTCGGTAATGTGCGGGATCACCTGCACGGTGCCGCCCAGGTAATCGCCGCGGCGCTCCTTGCGGATCACGCTTTCGTAGATCTGGCCGGTTGTGAAATTGTTGCGGCGGGTCGTCCTGACGTCGGTGAAGCGTTCGTAGTGGCCGAGGTCGAGGTCCGTCTCGGCGCCGTCCTCGGTGACGAACACCTCGCCGTGCTGGAACGGGCTCATCGTTCCAGGATCGACGTTGATGTAGGGATCGAGCTTGAGATTGGTGACGCGGACGCCGCGGGAGGCGAGGATGGCGGCGAGGGAGGCGGCGGCGATGCCCTTCCCCAACGAGGAAACGACGCCGCCGGTCACAAAGACGAACTTGGTCATGTGCGGCCAGTCCCGGAAATCCGTAGTTTACAGAAACAAGAAGGCGCAGACAAATCGAACGAGCGGGACGCTCGCGCGAGCACGGCGAAGCCTAGGAGCGAGGCTCGCGTCTGCGAGTGCGGGCGGCGGCTGACTGCCGGCGCTGCGATAAACGACGATGGTGCGGAGGCCGCGGCGAGCGACTCAACCGGCGATCTTCAGTCCGTCGGCAAGGCGCGCTTGCGTCGTCTCGCGTCCGAGGAGAGCGAGCACCGCGTCGATGGCGGGCGTCTCCTTCGTTCCGCAGACGAGGAAGCGTAGCGGCATCATTACCTGCGGCGGCTTGAGGCCGTGCTTCGCGGCTGTGGCCTTGAGCGCGGCGAGGATCGCTTCGCGCGTCCACGGCAGCGTTTCGAACGTGGCAAGGATCTCGACCAGCGCCGGCACATTCGTCGCATTGACCTGACCGGCGATCGCTTCGGGAGCCGGATGCGGCGTCGCGTAGAAATAGTGTGCGGCGTCGGCCATTTCCGTCAGCGCGGCGACGCGGTCGCGCAGCAGCAGCGCGACATTCTCCGGCGGCGGTCCCGCGGTCGGATCGAGGCCCGCGCGTTCGAGATACGGGACGAGGCGGCGTCCCAACTCGTCTTGCGCTAGTCGCTTCAGGTGCTCGTGGTTCACCCACTTCATCTTGTCGGGGTCGAACCGGCCGGGCGCCGACGACAATCCGGCGAGGTCGAACCAGGCGACGAACTCCTCGCGCGTGAAGATCTCGTCGTCGCCATGCGCCCAGCCGAGGCGTGCAAGATAGTTGACGACGGCCTCGGGAAGGTAGCCGTCGTCGCGATACTGCAGCACCGATTTCGCGCCGTGCCGCTTCGAGAGCTTGTCGCCTTCGGGCGTCAGAACCGTCGGCAGGTGCGCGTAGACGGGCGTGGCCCCCCCGAGCGCGCGCAGGATGTTGATCTGCCGCGGCGTGTTGTTGACGTGGTCGTCGCCGCGAATCACGTGGGTGATCCGCATGTCGAGGTCGTCGACGACGACGCAGAAATTGTAGGTCGGCGTTCCATCCGGCCGCGCGAGGACGAGGTCGTCGAGCTCGGCATTGTCAATTTCGATCCGTCCCTTGACGGCGTCGTCCCATGCCACCGTTCCGCTGAGCGGATTCAGAAACCGGATGACGGGGGACACGCCCGGCGGCGGCGCACGGCCGACGGCGTTCTCCGGGCGCCAGCGCCCGTCGTAGCGGGGCTTCTCGCCGCGCGCCATCTGCGCCGCGCGCAGGTCGTCCAATTCCTTCGTTGACATATAGCAGTGGTAGGCCAGTCCGCGGGCGACCATGTCGGACAGCACTTCGCGGTAGCGCTCCATCCGCGCCATCTGGTAATACGGACCCTCGTCGTAATCGAGCCCGAGCCAGCCCATCGCGTCGATGATCGCCTGCACGGCCTCGGGCGTCGAGCGCTCGACGTCGGTATCCTCGATCCGCAGAATGAACACGCCGCCGTGCTTGCGCGCGAACGCCCACGGAAACAGCGCGGAGCGGATGTTGCCGAGGTGGATGAAGCCGGTCGGGCTCGGCGCGAAACGGGTTCGAACCGTCATCGGACTGCCGGCTGCCACCGCAGGTCGAGCGTCGTCGGCGTCGCCGGATTCGGCGGCTCGTCGGCGAGCTTCATTCCGCCCGGCGTGTGGCCGTGCGCCCAGAAGCGCGCATGGCGGCGCGCTTCGGCCTCGTTGGCATTGACCGGAAACGTGTCGTAATTGCGCCCGCCGGGATGCGCAACATGGTACGTGCAGCCGCCCAGCGAACGTTGTGCCCACGTGTCGACGAGATCGAACACCAGCGGCGCCTGCACGGGAATCGTCGGGTGCAACGCCGAAGGCGGGCTCCACGCGCGATAGCGCACGCCGGCCACGTATTCTCCAGGGACCCCAGTCGATGCGAGCGGCAGCACACGCCCGTTGCACGCGACGCGGTGACGCTCGCCGGTCATCCCGGTCACCTTGACCTGGAGCCGCTCCACCGACGAATCGACATAGCGCGCGGTGCCGGTGCCGCTCACCTCTTCGCCCAGCACGTGCCACGGCTCGATCGCCTGCCGCAGCTCGATCGTGATGCCGTCGTAGTCGACGGTGCCGAAGCGGGGAAAGCGGAACTCGATGAACGGCGCGAACCATTCCTGCGCGAACGGGTAGCCGAAACCGGCGAGATCGGCAATGACGTCGTTCATGTCGGCGGCGACGAAATGCGGCAGCAGCCAGCGGTCGTGCAGCGCCGTTCCCCAGCGGACGAGCCGGCCCGGATACGGCTGCTGCCAGAAGCGCGCGACGAGCGCCCTCAGCAGCAGCATCTGCACCGCGCTCATCCTTGCGTGCGGCGGCATTTCGAACGCCCGGAACTCGAGCAGGCCGAGACGTCCGGTCGCGCTGTCGGGCGAATAGAGCTTGTCGATCGAAAACTCGGCGCGATGCGTATTGCCTGTCAGATCGGTCAGCAGATGCCGCAGCAGGCGGTCGACGAGCCACGGCGTGACCGACTCCTCGCCAGCGTTGTGCTTGCGGCCCATCTGCTGGAACGCGATCTCGAGCTCGTAGAGGCGATCGTCGCGCGCTTCGTCGACGCGCGGCGCCTGGCTGGTCGGCCCGATGAAGGTTCCCGAGAACAGGTACGACAGTGCCGGGTGGTTCTGCCAGTAGGTGACGAGGCTCTGCAGCAGATCCGGCCGGCGCAGGAGCGGGCTGTCGGCGGGTGTCGCGCCGCCCAACGTGACATGATTGCCGCCGCCGGTGCCGGTGTGGCGCCCGTCGAGCATGAATTTCTCGGTACCGAGACGCGACTGTCGCGCTTCTTCGTAGAGCGTCTGCGTCGTGGCGATCAATTCGTCCCACGAGGCCGCCGGATGAATATTGACCTCGATGACCGCGGGGTCCGGCGTGATGTTCAGCACCTTGACGCGCGGATCGCGCGGCGGCGTGTAGCCTTCGATGGCGACCGGTGCGGCAACAGCGACCGCAGCCCTTTCAACCGCGGCCAACAGCACGACGTAATCCTCGAGGCGCGAAAGCGGCGGCATGAACACATGGAGGTGGCCGTCGCGCATCTGCACGCAAAGCGCCGTCTTGATCACGTCCCTGGGCGCAACGCTTGCTTCCCTGGACCTCTGCTCCGTTTTCGTCGCCGTCAGCGCCGCCGCATCGGGCAGGTCGCCGCGCGGCGCGAACGGATCGACCGGAACTTCCGGATCGACGTCTTCGGGCAACACGTCGGGCAGCGATTCGAGCGGCAACCGCAGTCCGAGCGGCGAATCGCCGGGAAGCGCATAGAGCCGCTCGCGCTTCACCGGCCACGGGCTCGATTCCCAGTGGGGTAGCGGCTCATCCTCGAGCGCGACGGCCCGCAGCGGCAGCACAAAGCCGGCGGGGCGATCCAGCCCCTGCTGCAGCAACCGCGCGAGACGCGCGCGCTCGTCGGCTTGCGTCAGGTCCGCCTGGAGCGGATCGACGTTCGCCGGCAGCGCCGATTCCGTCGCGAGCAGCCGGGGGACGTCCTCGTGGGCGGTGATGACGAACGCAGGATCGAGCGAAAGCTCCACGGCGAGCGTCGTCGCGAGTCGATGCGCCGCGGCAACGTCCGCATTGCCGGGCGCGCGCGTGTCGGCAAGCAGCGCCGGATCGTTCCATAGCGGCTTGCCATCGCTGCGCCACCAGACGCCGATCGCCCATCGCGGCAGCGGCTCGCCGGGATACCACTTGCCCTGCCCCCTGTGCAGGAATCCACCCGGCGCGAAGCGACCGGCAAGGCGGTCGAGCAGCGTCTCGGCAAGCTCGCGCTTTTTCGGCGACAGCGCCGTGTAGTTCCATTCGGGGCCGTCCATGTCGTCGATCGACACGAAGGTCGGCTCGCCGCCCTGCGTGAGGCGGACGTCGTGGGCGGTGAGGTCGGCGTCGACGCGGCGACCCAGCGCGTCGATCGCAGCCCATTGCGCATCGGAGTACGGCTTGGTCACGCGCGGATCTTCGTGCACGCGCGTGACGCTCATCGCGTGCGAGAAGTCGACGCTGCACGGATCGGTGAATCCGATCACCGGCGCGGCATTGCCCGGATCCGCCGTGCAGGCGAGTGGCAGATGACCTTCGCCCGCGAGGAGACCGGACGTCGGGTCGAGCCCGATCCATCCCGCACCGGGCAGGTAGACCTCGGCCCAGGCATGGAGGTCGGTGAAATCGTGGTCGGTGCCCGCGGGGCCGTCGAGCGGCTTCACGTCGGCGACGAGCTGGATCAGATAACCGGAGGCGAAGCGCGAGGCGAGGCCCAGATGCCGGAGGATCTGCACCATGAGCCAGCCCGTGTCTCGGCACGATCCGCATCCGAGCTCCAGCGTCTCGTCGGGCGTGTGCACGCCAGGTTCCATCCGCACCAGGTACTTGATTTCGTGCTGCAGCGCCTGATTCAGCCGCACCAGCATGTCGACGGTCTTCTCGTCCGGCACCACCGTCGCGCGGAAGCGCTCGACCCAGGCGGCGAGCCTCGGCCCGGCCGCAGCCGTCTCGAGGAACGGGATCAGCTCCTTGGCGAGCGTGGGCGCATAAGTGAACGGATAGTGCTCGGCGTAGGGCTCGACGAAGAAATCGAACGGGTTGACCACCGTCATGTCGGCGGTCAGGTCGACGATGATGTCGAGCTCGTCGGCGGGCTCGGTGAACACGAGCCGCGCGACCCAGTTGCCGTACGGATCCTGCTGCCAGTTGAGGAAATACTTGTCCGGCGCGACGTTCAGGGAATAGCCGAGGACGGGCGTCCGGCAATGCGGTGCCGGGCGCAGCCGGATTTCGTGCGGCGACAGATTGACGTGCCGGTCGAAGCGATACGTCGTCCGGTGCTGAAGTGCAACGCGAATGGCCACGGGTTGGTACGCTTAGCCGTTCAGTTCCAGTCGGGATTGGGGAGCTGCGCGAACACGCGCCGCAGACCTTCCCCCCACTCGGAATGGACCATCAGGTAGTAGGGATCGGTCTCCTCGATCCGGCGCTGCATCTTGATGTCGAGCGCATCCGTCTCGTAGACCAGCAGGTCGATCGGGAGCCCGACCGAGATGTTCGAGCGCATCGTCGAGTCGAACGAGACCATCGTGCACTTGGTTGCGTCGACCAGCGAGGTTTCCCGCTTGATAACGCGGTCGATGATCGGCTTGCCGTATTTCATCTCGCCGCTCTGGAAATAGCAGGTCTCGTCGGTCGCCTCGATGAAGTTGCCCTCGCTGTAGACATTGAACAGGCGCGGCGCCTCGCCGCGGATCTGGCCGCCGACCAGGAAATTCGCGCCGGCGTCGATGTTGTTCTGCGCCAGGTACGGCCCGTCGCGGGCCTTGACGTCGCGCAGCGCGTCGCCGAGCAGGCGCGCCACTTCGAACATCGACGTCGCGTTCCACAGCGTCACCGGAACGTCCGGCGCCCGCGCCCGCTGTTCGAGGATGTTGATCGCGTTCTGGGTGACCGACAGGTTCCCCGACGACAGCACGACGATCACGCGCTCGCCGGGCGCAACGAAGGTCCGCATCTTCGAAAAGCGCGACACCTGATCCACGCCGGCGTTGGTGCGCGAGTCCGAGGCGAAGAGCATCCCGGCATCGAGGGACATCGCGACACAATAGGTCATCGAGCGGCAGGACGGCGACGGAAAACGGGATTTTACCCTGTCCGCGCGATCCCCTCGCTCGCGGCCGTCAGTACGCCGGGACGAGGAATTGCCGGCTGATGTCGTCACCGAGCGCAGAGATCCGGTCGAGAAAATCCATCAGATACTCGTGCAGACCCTGCTTGATGATGTCATCGGTCCTGCCGTAGTGCAGCTTCGAGTGCAGCTCGCCCGCGGCGCGCTTGACTTCGCGATTCCCGTCGCCGCACAGCCATTCCAGCGACTCGAAAATGAGGCTCATGCTGGCGTGGAGGGAACGCGGCATGTCCTCGCGCAAGATCAGGAGCTCGGCGACCCGCCGCGGCGTGATGACGTCGCTGTAGATCTTGCGGTACGACTCGAATCCCGACACCGAGCGCAAGAGCGCGCCCCACTGGTAATAGTCGACCGCGCCGCCCACGTCGGCGGCGCTCGGCAGCAGCGTATGGTATTTGACGTCGAGGATTCGCGCCGTGTTGTCGGCGCGCTCGAGGTGCGTGCCGAGGCGGATGAAATGATAGGCCTCGTCGCGCAGCATCGTGCCGAACGTCACGCCGCGGAACAGGTGCGAGCGCATCTTGACCCAATCCAGGAATTCCGAAACGCCCCGGGCCTCGACGGCGGCGTAGTCGAAGCGGCGCATTTCGAGCCATGCCGAGTTCAGGTCCTCGTACATTTCGGACGTGATCGCGCCACGGACGGACCGCGCCGACTCGCGGGCCGCGCGCAGGCAGGAGTAGATCGACGACGGGTTGTCGCGGTCGAGAATCATGAGCCGCAACACGTTCTCGGCGGAAAGCCCGGTGAAACGCTGGTAATACGTCGTCGCGAGGCCCGAGGTGATCAGCGGCACCGCCCACGGCTCGGCCCATGCGAGCCCGGGCTCGACGACTTCGTACGGAAGCAGCGACATCCGGTAAGTGACGTCGAGCGTCCGCGCAGTATTCTCGGCGCGCTCGATATGGCGTGCCATCCAGAAGAGCTCGTTCGCGGTGCGGCAGAGCATGATCGATCCACCTATCCCGCGACGACCCAGGTGTCCTTCGTGCCGCCGCCCTGCGACGAGTTCACGACCAGCGATCCTTCGCGCAGCGCCACGCGCGTCAACCCGCCCGGCACCAGGCTCACGTGCGTTCCCGACAGCACGTAGGGCCTGAGATCGACGTGGCGCGGCGCGAGCCCCGCCTCGACGAAGGTCGGGCACGTCGACAGCGCCAGCGTCGGTTGCGCAATGTACCTGTCGGGCGCGGCGACGATGCGGCTGCGGAAATCCTCGCGCTCGGCCACGGTCGATGCCGGCCCGACCAGCATTCCGTAGCCGCCGGCGCCGTGGACTTCCTTGACGACGAGCTCGGCCAGGTGCGCGAGCGCATAGTCGCAGTCCTCCGGCAGATGCAGCCGCCACGTCGGCACGTTCGAGAGCACCGGCTCCTCGGACAGATAGAAGCGGATCATGTCCGGCACGTAGGGATAGATCGACTTGTCGTCGGCAATGCCCGTGCCGATCGCGTTCGCCAGCGTGATGCGTCCGGCGCGATAGGCGCCGAAGAGCCCCGGTACCCCCAGCATCGAATCGGGCCGGAATGCGCGCGGGTCGAGAAAGTCGTCGTCGACGCGGCGGTAGATCACGTGCACGCGCTGCGGCCCCTTGGTCGTGCGCATGTAGACGGTGTCGCTCTGGACGAAAAGGTCCTGCCCTTCGACCAGCTCGACGCCCATCTCCTGGGCGAGGAACGCATGCTCGAAATACGCGGAGTTGTATGCGCCGGGCGTCAGCACCGCCACCGTCGGCGTCTCTTCGCCAGACGGTGCCAGCGTGCGCAGGTTCTCGAGGAGCAGGTCGGGATAGTGCTGGACGGGGCGGATCGCCTGCGTCGCGAAGAGCTCGGGGAACAGTCGCATCATCATCTTGCGGTTCTCGAGCATGTAGGACACGCCCGAGGGCACGCGCAGGTTGTCCTCGAGCACGTAATACTCGCCCTCGCCCGCCCGTACGATGTCGACGCCGGCGACGTGCGCATAGATGCCGCCAGGCACGTCCATCCCCTGCATCTCCATGCGGTACTGCGCGTTGCCGACGACCCGTTCCCGGGGCACGATGCCGGCGGTGAGAATCGCCTGCTCGTGATAGACATCGTGCAGGAACGCGTTCAGTGCCTGCACGCGTTGCCGCAAGCCGCGATCGAGGACCTTCCATTCGTCGGCGGGAATGATCCGCGGCACGATGTCGAACGGAATCAGCCGTTCCGTTCCGGATTCTTCTCCATAAACCGCGAACGTAATGCCGACGCGGTGAAATGCGTGGTCCGCTTCCTCCCGTTTCTGCGCGATCCGGGCGGCCGACGTCCGCTCCAGCCACCCGGCGAAAGCCTGGTAATGGGGCCGGATCGCCCCGTCGCAGGTCCGCATTTCGTCGTAGGGGAGACGGGACATGGAAGAATTCCGGGACGGGCCGCGAGGTGCGCCCGATGGGAGGCAATTCCCGGGCCAACCGGGAAAGTGCCATTGGCGTAGAGGGTTACCTTTTTCGCTCCGGTCAGGGGGTTTGCCGGGCCCCCAATTGAGGGCGGAAAGCGCACCGCCCGAGTGCATTTTTTGTCCATGACATGCTAGGACAAAGAGCGTTCGGCGGTTTGACCCTGGTCTCGGCCGGTGGTTAAATCACGGCTCCTGTCTGGGTTCGCGGGGCGGTTAGCTCAGCGGTAGAGCACTGCCTTCACACGGCAGGGGTCACAGGATCGTACCCTGTACCGCCCACCAAATGAACCAAGGGGTTACGCGCAAGTGTAACCCCTCTTTTTTTGCGCGGAGCGACCATGCAACGGCGATACTTGGCGATCGCACGCCGCGCCGGCTGCGAAGGATGCATCCGCTCGTTTGCGCACCGCGCAAGTGCGGTTCGCGGCGGCACAGCACGGGATCGTTTCGATGCCTGACCCAAGCCCGCTTCTCGCTGTCGATGCGCTCGTGTTCGATGCGTACGGCACGTTGTTCGACGTGCATTCGGTGGTCCGCGAAGCCGAGCGCCTCGTTCCGGGCCATGGCGCCGTGCTGTCGCAACTGTGGCGTACGAAGCAGCTCGAGTACACGTGGCTGCAGAGCCTGATGGAGAAGGAACCGCGCGAGGATTTTGCCGCCGTGACCGCGCATGCTCTGGACTATGCTCTGGCCGCCCTCGATCTGCCGCTGTCACCTTCCGACCAGCGTCGCCTGCGCGATGCCTATCTGACGCTGCAAGCGTTCGCCGACGTCCCGCCCGCGCTTGCCGCGCTGGCGCCGCGACCGCGCTGGATCCTGTCCAACGGCACGCTCCCGATGCTGGAGCCGCTGGTGCGCTCGAGCGGGCTCGATCGCGATATCGCCGGTGTCCTATCGGTTGATGCGGCGGGCATCTACAAGCCGAGCCCGCGCGTCTATCGGCTGGCGACCGAGCGCTTGCAAATGGCCGCGCCACGCATCGGCTTTGTGTCGTCGAACGGTTGGGATGCCACCGGCGCCAAGGCCTGCGGCTTCACGACGTTCTGGATCAACCGGACCGGCGCCCCGGTGGAGCGGCACGGGCCCGCACCCGACCGGATCATCGCGAGCCTCGCGGAGCTGCCGGCGCTGCTGGCGTAATGTCGTCGTCCCCGCGGGAACGACGGGAGAGACGAATCGCCCCCTTGGCGAGTAACGCTCGGCCCTTCGGGGCTACGGCATGTACTGGCCGCCGTTGACCTCGATCACCTGGCCCGTGACGTAGCCGCTCATCTCGTCGGAAGCAAGATAGACGAAGGTTCCCGCGCATTCGTCGGCGCTGCCGAGTCGGTTCATCGGAATCGTCGCCTGCATCGCCTTCAGCTGCTCGGCGGTCGAGTAGCGCTCGTGGAACGGCGTGGTGATGACGCCGGGTGAGATGGCATTGACGCGGATGCCGTCGCCGACGACTTCCTTCGCCCACCCCCGCGTCGCCGTCGAGATGAAGCCTTTCGCGCCCGCATAGATGATGGCGCCGGCGCCGCCGCCGTGGCGCGCGGCGATCGACGTCACGTTGATCACGTTGCCCTTCTTCCGGCCGCGCATCAGCGGAATGACCTCGTGCATGAACATCGCGACGTGCATCACGTTGAGCGCGAGGACCTGATGGATATACGCTTCGGTGTAGTCCTCGATCCGGGTCCGGCCGACCAGCCCGCCCGCGTTGTTGATCAGCACGTCGATTGAGCCGAACCGGGCGAGCGACTCGGCGACCACGCGCTTGACGGTACCGCTCTGCGTGACGTCGCCGCCGACGAGCGCCGTTTCGCCGCCCAGCCCGTTGCAATCGGCTGCGACGGCCTCCGCCGCATCGCTGCTGGCGTTGTAATGGATGACAACTCGGCTGCCGAGTCGCGCAAACGCGCGCGCGGCAGCGGCCCCGATTCCCGTCGATGCGCCGGTGATGAGTACCGTCTTGCCTTTGAGATCCGAAATCATGGGTTGCTCCCGAATGTTGTTGGACACCGTTAGGCTGGTCTTGTCTTCCTTGCCCGGCACGCGGCAACGGCGTCGCGGATCGCGCGGATCGCCTGCGGCCGCGGAAAGCTCTTCCGCCACGCGAGCGCAATCCGGCGCGACGGCGCGGGCCGCGAAAACGGAATCGGCACCACGAGCTTGCTGTGGTACTTCGGCGTCATCGCGTCGCGCGGCAGCACCGACACGCCGAGTCCGGATGCCACCATGTTGCGCACCGTCTCCAGCGAATTGCTTCGGCTCACGTGGGCGTCGGCCCGATTCAGTTCGGGGCACGCGTCGAGCACCTGATCGCGGAAGCAGTGACCGACGTTGAGCAGGATCGTATGTTCGGCGGACAACTCGTCCGGATGCACCGATTTGCGCTTGATCCAGCGGTGGCCGCGCGGCACGACGATCTGGAACGGCTCCTCGTAGAGGAATTCGGTGACTACCCCCGGCGGCGCGAAAGGGAGCGCAATGATCGCCGCATCGATCCGGCCGGATTTGAGCGCCGCCTCGAGGTTTTCGGTGAGATTCTCCTCGATGTCGAGCGGCATTTGCGGCGCCAGCTCGTGCAGCGCTGGGATCAGGTCCGGCAGCAGATACGGCGCCACCGTGTAGATCGCGCCGAGCTTCAGCGGCCCGGCGAGCTGATTGCGGCCCGCCTGCGCCATCTCGCGGATTCGCGCGGCTTCCTCGAGCACTTTCTGCGCCTGCTCGACCACGCGCTCGCCGACGGCCGTGACTGCGACCTCGGTCTTGCCGCGCTCGAACAGTCGCGCACCCAGCTCCTCCTCGAGCTTCTGGATCGCGACGGAGAGCGCGGGCTGGCTGACGAAACACTTCTGCGCGGCGCGGCCGAAATTGCGTTCGTTGGCAACGGCGACGATGTAGCGAAGCTCGTTCAACGTCATCGCTGGGGACGCTCGACCCGCTGCCGCAGGAACGTGGCGAATTCATCCGCCAACTCCGGGTGCTTCAAGCCGAAATCGACGGCTGCTTCCATGTAGCCGAGCTTGCTCCCGCAGTCGTAGCGGCGGCCCTCGAACGCGTAAGCCAGGACGCGTTCGTCCGCGAGCAGCGCCGCGATGCCGTCGGTGAGCTGGATCTCGCCGCCCGCGCCCGGCGCCATCGCCCGCAGGTGATCGAAGAGGCGCGGCGTCAGCACGTAGCGGCCGACGACCGCGAGCGTCGACACCGTCGTTCCGGGTTTCGGCTTTTCGATGATGCGCGAGATCGGCGCGGCACGATCGACCATCTGCCCCGTTTCGACGATGCCGTAGTTGCCGACCTCCCCCGCCGCCACCGTCATGACGCCGATCACCGCGCATCCGTCGTGGGCGGCGACTGCGGTCATCTGCTTCATCACCGGCACCTCGGCGTCGATCAGGTCGTCGGCCAGCAGTACCGCGAACGGCTCGTCGCCGACGACCGGAGCCGCGCAGAGCACCGCGTGGCCGAGCCCCAGTGCCTCGGTCTGGCGAATGTAGACGCAGTTGATGCCGCGCGGCGTGGCCGCCTGCACGAACTTGAGGAGCTCGGTCTTGTTGCGGAGCTCGAGCTCGGTCTCGAGCTCGTAGGCCTTGTCGAAATGGTCCTCGATCGCACGCTTGTTGCGGCCGGTGATGAAGATCATGTCGGTGATCCCGGCAGCCGCCGCTTCCTCGACCGCGTACTGGATCAGCGGCTTGTCGACGACCGGCAACATTTCCTTCGGGCTCGCCTTGGTCACCGGCAGGAAGCGCGTGCCCAGCCCGGCCACGGGAAACACCGCCTTGGTGATCTTGTGCATCGTCATGATTTTTCCTGGCGTGTTGGGGGCTTTGCAGGGGGACCGTGGTCGAGCAGGCGCTGCAAGCCGCGTTCGTCGAGGACCGGAACGCCGGTCTCGTTCGCCTTCGCGAGCTTGCTTCCAGCCTCCTCGCCGGCGACGACGTAGTCGGTCTTCTTAGACACGCTGCCGGCGACCTTGCCGCCTTCGGCTTCGATGGCCGCCTTCGCGTCCTCGCGTGTGAGCGTCGGCAGCGTGCCGGTCAACACCAGCGTGAGCCCGGTGAGCTTGCCGCGGGCGGCCCGCTGCGGCACCGACTCGGTCCAGCGCACGCCGGCCTTGCGCAATGCCGCGATCACGTCCCGATTGTGCCGCTCGGCGAGGAAATCCGCGATGCTCGCAGCAAGCACCGGACCGACGTCGGGCGCCTCCTGCAACGCCGCTTCATCGGCCGCAATCAGCGCATCCAGGCTGCCAAAGTGCCGCGCAAGGTCTTTCGCCGTCGCTTCGCCGACGTGGCGGATCCCGAGCGCGTAGATGAAACGGGGGAGCGTCGTGTTCCTGCTCTCGTCGATCGCCTTGACGACATTCGCAGCCGATTTCTCCGCCATGCGCTCGAGCTCGGCAAGCCGTTCCGCGGACAGAGCGTAGACATCGGCGGGCGTGTGCACGAGGCCGGCGTCGACCAGTTGATCGACGAGCTTGTCGCCGAGGCCTTCGATGTCCATCGCCCGGCGCGACGCGAAGTGGAGCAGCGCCTGCTTGCGCTGCGCGGGACAGACGAGGCCGCCGGTGCAGCGGGCGACGGCCTCGTCGGGCAGCCGCTCGATCGCGGAGCCGCATTCCGGGCACAGCTTCGGCATTGCGAACGCCTTGGCGCCACGGGGGCGCTTGTCGACGATCACCCGGACCACTTCCGGAATCACGTCGCCTGCGCGGCGCACGATCACCGTGTCGCCGACATGAACGTCCTTGCGCCGGACTTCGTCCTCGTTGTGCAGCGTCGCATTGGTCACCGTCACCCCGCCGACGAAGACGGGCTTCAGGCGCGCGACCGGCGTGATCGCGCCGGTGCGTCCGACCTGGACGTCGATGCCAACGACCTCCGTCGCCATTTCCTCGGCCGGGAACTTGTGCGCAACCGCCCAGCGCGGCTCGCGGCTGACAAAACCCAGCTTCTGCTGCAGTTCGAGCCGGTCGACCTTGTACACGACGCCGTCGATCTCGAAGGGCAGATCCGCCCGTCGCGCCGCCACCCGCTCGTAGAATTCAGCGAGCGCCGTCGCTCCCCGCGCCCGGTGCCGGTCATGATTGACCGGCACACCGAGCTTTTCGATCGCATCGAGCAGTCCGCTTTGCGTGGCTGGTGCGTCGAATCCAGCCGTGTCGCCGATGCCGTAGGCGAAAAAATGCAGAGGACGCCGTGCCGTCGCCGCCGGATCGAGCTGACGCACGGCGCCGGCCGCGGTGTTGCGCGGATTGATGAAGAGCTTCTGGCCGGCTGCGCGCATGCGCTCGTTCAATGCCTCGAAATCGCGCCGCGTCATGTACACCTCGCCGCGGATTTCGAGCACCGCAGGCGGACGGTTGCTGCGCAGCCGCGTTGGAATGGCGCGGATCGTGCGGATATTGCGTGTGACGTCCTCGCCGACTTCGCCGTCGCCGCGCGTCGCCGCCGTGACGAGCACGCCGTTCTCGTAGCGCAGATTGACGGCGAGACCGTCGAACTTGAGCTCGGCCATGTAGTCGACCGGTGGCGCTTCCGGTCCCAGTCCCAGGTCACGGCGGATCCGCGCGTCGAACTTGGCTGCAGCGCCGATGGTCGTGTCGGTTTCCGTCCGGATCGACAGCATCGGCACCCGGTGCCTGACCGGCTCGAACGCCTCCGCCGGCGCGCCGCCTACCCGCTGCGTCGGCGACTCGGGCATGACGAGCGCCGGGTATTGCGCTTCGAGCCCCTGCAGCTCGCGAAACAGCGTGTCGTATTCGGCGTCGCTGATGGTGGGCGCGTCGAGCACGTAATAGCGATGGTCGTGCAAAGCGATCTCGCGGCGCAGCGCCGCAGCGCGGGCCGCGGCCGCTGGCGGCAGGCCCAGGGCGGAGTCGGCGCGACGGGCAGCACTCATGGCAGGCTCGCCGAAGCGAAGATGCGCGCTGCGCCGTCAGCCGCCGAACAGCGCCAGCGCGCGCGGGCCACCGGGATCGATGTGGACCTCGCGCAACGCGGCGGCGGTCGCCTGCACCTGCTCGCGGATCGCCGCAAACGCAGCATCGTCGAGCGGGCGCCGGTTGTCGTCGACGAGCGTCGCATCGAGCGTTTGCGCCATGCGCCGCGCAGCGAGCTTCATCTGATCGAACACGCGGACCGGGTCGGCGACCCGAGGGACATCGAGCAGGAACACCGCGCCCGGCGTCGAGGCCACGCGCAACGCATCGGCGGTGAAGGGTTCCGACCGGTAATTGGTGAGCGAAAAGAGCACGGCGCCCGTCTCCTCCTGGACCCAGTCGAAACGGCCGCCGTCGGCAAGACGGAAGCCTGCGGCTTCGGCCACACCGCGGAGGCGCGTTCCGGGAATCGTCGTCGGCCCGGCTTTCAGCACGGTGAGGCCGATCTGCACATCGAGGTCGGCGCAGATCCGGTCGAGCGTTTCGGCACGCGCCGCCTCGCGCGCCGTATCCGGCGGAACGTAGGCGGCCGGCAACGACGACGCCACGTCGCCGGCGAGCCGGGTAAAGGCGTCGAGCAGCGGCTGCGTTGCGGCACCCGAGCGATCGGCGAGCAGCAGGCACGCCGCGATCTCGGTGAATTCGCCCGTCGTGTCCGATTTGAGGAGCTGCCACGCAGTCGCCTCTCCGCGGCGTCCGAACCAGCGCAGCGGCTTGCCGAGACGCGCGTGCAGGCCCGCGGCCAGCGCGCCGGCCGTCACGGAGCGCACCGGCTGCATCGTCACCATGCACTCGATGTCGGGGTCGGGCTGCGGCACGCGGCGCCCGCTCGCCGGCGGTCTGCCGCCGGCAGGTCCTGCAGACATGCCCTCGACCGACTCGCCGGCCAAGGTCGACGGCGTCGGTGCCACGTGATCGAGCGAGAGATCGGAGACGATCCGTGCCCTGGTTTCAACCGGCGGTTCCCATGCGGCGTCGGTCGCTTCGTCAGCGAGCGCGCGGTCGGCGGGCGGATTTTCCGGCAAGGCGTACATCGCAGCCCGCCCGTCGTCGCCCGCGGACAGCGTCGGCTCGACGCGCTCGGTTCGGCGCAGCGCCGCGGCGGTTTCGGCGTCCGCGGCCGTGTCGGGCTGCGGCTTCCGGAACGTCGAATCGATCCGGCGGCGAATGCGCCGCTCCTGCAGCCAGTTGTAGACGATGACGCCGATAACGAGCGCGATGCCCGCGCCGATCAGGCCGAGTTGCAGGGAAGTCATCCGCGATGGGCTGGAGAATCAGATCGCGGCGGTCGGCCCGACGCGACGTGCAGGTCCGAATTATAGCGCGCGGTCGATCGATAGCCCGGCGGAATGCGTCGACGTTTCACGCCGGTCGGACACCGTCCGACGCGTTCGACCGCAACGGCGTGCGTCACGCCGCCGCGGCGCCGGTTTCCGCGAGCTCCAGCGCCTCGGCGATGTCGACGGCGACCACGCGCGACACGCCGGGCTCGGACATCGTGATGCCGACCAACTGGCTCGCCATCTCCATCGTGATCTTGTTGTGCGAGATGAAGACGAACTGCGTCTCCCCCGACATCGCCTTGACCATCCGGCAGAAGCGGTCGGTGTTCGGGTCGTCGAGCGGTGCGTCGACTTCGTCCAGCAGGCAGAACGGCGCCGGATTCAGCTGGAACAGTGCGAACACGAGCGAAATCGCCGTCAGCGCCTTCTCGCCGCCCGAAAGCAGGTGAATCGACGTGTTGCGCTTGCCCGGCGGCTGCGCGACGACCTGCACGCCCGAATCGAGAATTTCCTCGCCGGTCAGGATCAGTCGCGCCTGCCCGCCGCCGAAAAGCGTGGGAAAGAGCCTTGCGAAATTCTCGTTGACGGTATCGAACGTCTGTTGCAGCAGCGCGCGCGACTCGCGGTCGATCTGCCGGATTGCATTTTCCAGCGTGGCCATCGCTTCGGTCAGGTCGGCGGCCTGTGCGTCCAGATACTGCTTGCGCTCGGTCGCCATCGAAAGCTCGTCCAGCGCCGCGAGATTCACCGCGCCGAGCTCGGCGATCGCCTGTTGCAGCCGCTCGATCTCCGAGGGCAGCGCCGATTTGTTGCCGAAGGCCTTCAATTGCTCCGGCAACGTGGCCAGATCGGCGTGGGCCTCGGCAAGCTGTTCGGCGAACTGTTGCGCCTGCAGCGCCGCTGCCTGTTCCTTCAAGCGCATGTCCTCGATTTTCGCCCGCGCAGGCTCGAGCTTCTGCTCGGCGGCGAGCCGCGCTTCCTCCGCTGCCCGCAGCTCGGCGCCCAGGCCCTCGAGCCGGTCGCGGGCAGCCGCGAGCGCCTGCTCGGCTTCGTTGCGCACGTCGAGCTGGCGTTGCAGCGCTTCCTCGACCGGCGTCCAGTCGATCGCCGCGCGTTCCGAAGTAAGCTGCGCGAGCAGCTGCTGCTGCTGGGCGATCTGCGCGGCGTGCGATTCGCGCCGGCGATCGAGCTCTCCCAGCCGGTCGCGGCAGCTCCGCTCCGCGAACGCGGCTTCCTGCGCCGCCCGCTCGGTCAGGCGAACGTGCTCGCGGCCGCGCGCCTGCGCGACTTCGGCTTCATTCTGCGCGTGCCGCGCACCGTCGCGTCGTCCCATTTCGTCATGCAGTCCCGACTGGGCGTCGGCGATTTCACGCGCAAGTGCCTGCGCCTGCTGCTGCCCCGCGACCTCTTCGGCGGTGATCTCGGCCACCTCCTTGTCGATCTGCGCGCGGCGCTGCGCGGCGGCCTCGGCAGCCTGCGTGAGCTGCAACAACTCGAGCTCGAGCTCGTGGCAGCGGCGCTGCTGCGAGCTGAACGCCATGCTTTCGTCGTGATAGCGTTGCTGCGAGTCTTCGAGAAGCGCTTCCACCGCGGCCAGCGCATCGCGTGCAGCCCCCGCCGCCGTGCTCGCCTCGGCAATCACGTGCCCGAGCTCGGAAAGCTCGCGCTGCCGCGCAAGCACGCCGTGCAGCTCGCTGTCGGGGGCGAAAAAGCTGACCGACTGCGCGCCGACCAGATGGCCGCGAGGCGTGACGAATACCTCGCCTGCGGCAAGCTCTCCCCGCGCGCGAAGCGCCGCGGCGACGCCGTTGCAGCAGCGCACGCCGCGCAACCAGTCGGCGAGCAAACGCGCCGTTCCGGGCTGCGCCGAGCGCACTTTCGCAAGCAGGGCGTCACCGTGTCCGTCTGCGCCGGCGGTGCTCGTGCCGCCCTCCGGCGCATAGACCGCGAAGCGTCCGGGCAACTCCTGCGTTTCGCGCCCGCCGTCGTCGACCCAATCGACGACCGCATCGAGCCGCTGCAGCTCGATCGCATCGAGGCGCTCGCGCAATACCGCTTCCAGCGCATCCTCCCACGGCGGCTCGATGTCGAGCCCCTGCCACAGCCGTCGCGCTGACGCGAGGCCGTGCCGCTGCTGCCACGCGCCGCTGTCCTTGCCATGACCGATCTTCGCCTGCAGCGCCGAAAGCGCGAGCGAGCGCGCGTCGAGATCCGCGTGGCGACGCCCGGCCTGCTGCGCGGCGTCGCTCGCGGAGCGCTGACGCTCCTGCAGACCCTGGACCGAATCGCGCAGCGCATTGAGGCCCGCTTCCTTCGCTGCGAGCTCGACGCTCTCCTGGCGAAGCTGCTCTTCGACGTCGGCAATTTGTGAGGTGACCGCAATACCGAGGCTCTTGCCTTCGTCGTCCAGCCGCTCCCTCCGCTGCGCGAGCTGCGCAAGCGTGGCGGACAGGCTTTCGCGCCGCGTCTCGAGGACGCCGATCGCCTGCTCGAAGCGGGCGATGCCTTCCTGCAGCAGCGCGCACCGCGCTGCCGCCTCGCGCACCGCTTCGTCGAGTGGGGGAAGTGCCGCAACGGCCGCCTGTTCGTCGACGACCGATTTCTCGCGCGTCGCAAGCGCCGCTTCGAGCTCGCTTTCGGCGGCCAGCCGCTCCGCCGCGAGACCCGTTTCCTGCTCGGTCAGCGTGCGGATCTGCTGCGTCAGCTGCGCCGCCTGCTGCGCGATCCGGGTTTCGGACTCGCGCGCGAACGAAAGCTGCTGCTCCAGGCGCGTCACTTCGGCATTCGCCGCGTAGTAGCCGCCCTGCTTTTCATGCAACGCGTCGCCCGCTGCATAGTGGCCGGCACGCAACGCCTCCTGCTTTGCCTCGAGCGCCCGGACGTCGGTCTGCAGCCCCTCCAGCGCAACAGCGAGGTTGCCGATCGCCGCTGTATGGCGGTCGCGCGCGTTGGCGGCGTCCTGCTGCTTCGAAAACCACAGGAGCTGCTGCGTCACCTTGAGCCGTGCCTCGTGCTCGCGGTATTCGCCAGCAATGCGTGCCTGCGCTTCAAGCTTTTCGAGCTGACTGCCGAGCTCGATACGGATGTCCTCGACACGCGACAGGTTCTCGCGCGTGTCCGCGAGCCGCCCTTCGGTCTCCTTGCGCCGTTCCTTGTATTTCGACACGCCGGCGGCTTCCTCGAGGAACACCCGGAGCTCCTCCGGCTTCGCTTCGACCACGCGGGTGATCATTCCCTGCTCGATGATCGCGTAGGCGCGCGGGCCGAGGCCCGTCCCGAGAAAGAGGTCGTGGATATCGCGGCGACGAACGGGAATGCTGTTGATGTAGTACGTCGAATCGCCGTCGCGCGTCAGCACGCGCTTGATCGACAGCTCGGCGTACTGGCCCCACTGCCCGCCGATCCGGCCGGCGCTGTTGTCGAAGAAGAGCTCGACCGACGCGCGTCCCACCGGCTTGCGCTCGCCCGCGCCATTGAAGATCACGTCCTGCATCGATTCGCCGCGCAGCGCCGAGGCCTTCGATTCGCCGAGCACCCAGCGCACCGCGTCGATGACGTTGGACTTGCCGCAGCCGTTGGGGCCGACGATGCCGCAGAGCTGACCGGGCGTCGCGATCGCCGTGGGATCGACGAACGACTTGAACCCGGCGAGCTTGATTTGGACGAGGCGCAATTGGCGTCTGGAATGTCGGGTTGCGTGAATGCGCGGGCGACGCGTTCGTCAGCGTGCAACGCGAGGCGGCGTCAAACGGTGAATTATAGCGGATCGACGTGGCCGTTCACCCTCGCGGGGCGGGCGAAGGCGCTAGACGGAAACCGCGGGCGCTTCGACGGCAAGGCGCCCCTCGGCGACGGCGTGGCACGCGACCGTGGCGCCGCCCGCAACGGCTGCAAGCTCTGGGCGCTCGGTGCGGCAGCGATCGTTCGCGTAGGGGCAGCGCGGGTGGAATGCACACCCTGCGGGCGGGTCGAGCGGATTGGGCACCTCGCCCGCGACGGCGGTGCGTGATTTACCCGCGAGCAAGAGGTCGGGCACGGCAGCGAGCAGCATTCGCGTGTAGGGATGCCGGGGCGCGGTGAAGAGCCGGCGGGTCGGCGCGAGCTCGACGATGCGCCCCAGGTACATGACGCCGATACGGTCCGCGATGTGGTGAACCACCGCGAGATTGTGCGAGATGAAGAGGTAGGTCAGCCCCATCCGCCGCTGCAGATCGCGCATCAGATTCAGAACCTGCGCCTGCACCGAAACGTCGAGCGCCGAGGTCGGCTCGTCGCAGACGAGAAAGCGCGGCTCCGTCGACAGCGCACGGGCAATCGAAATCCGCTGCCGTTGACCGCCGGAGAACTGATGCGGATAACGGAACCCGTCGGCGGCGGCGAGCCCGACTTGGGTGAGCAGCGCCGCGACACGGGCGTCGACTGTCGATTTCGGCATGCCCGGTTCCTGCGCGACGATGGGCTCGGCGACGATGTCGGCGACTCGCCACCGCGGATTGAGGCTTGCATACGGATCCTGAAAGATCATCTGCATGCCACGGCGCGCGCGACGTTGCTGCGCGGTCCCGGCGCCCGCCGCATCAGCGCCGGCGACAACGGTGCCGCCGAACGCGATCGTTCCGCGCGTCGGTGCGTGCAATCCGACGATTAACCGCGCCACCGTCGACTTCCCGCATCCCGATTCGCCGACGAGGCCCAGCGTTTCGCCCTCGGCGATCGCGAAGCTCACGCCGTCGACGGCTTTCAAGAGCGCGCGGGCGCGGCGCTCGAGAACACGGTTCAGCCACGGCGGCGAGACGTCGAACGTTCGGGCGACGTCCGTCAACGTGAGGAGCGCATCAGCTTGATGTGCCCCCACGCTTGCGGCTCTCGCCGCTGCGCTGCCCCCCGAGGGGGACCAATTCGCGCCTTGGGGCGGCCCGGCGGCGCTCATCGCACTCCGTCACTGGCAAAGGTGCCCTGGGCGCGCCAGCATGCGGCGTGCGTCGAACCGACCGGCTCGAGCCGGGGCAGCTCGCGCGAGCAACGGTCGAAGGCAACGGGACAGCGCGGGTGGAACGGACAGCCCGGGGGAATGGCGTCGAGCCGTGGCATCGTGCCGTCGATCTGCGCAAGCTGCGAGCGGTCGCCGGTGAGCGACGGGATCGAGCCCATGAGGCCGATCGTGTACGGATGCGCCGGCCGATGGATGACCTCGGCGACGGGACCGATCTCGACGATGCGGCCCGCGTACATCACCGCAACGCGGTCCGCCGTTTCCGCGATCACGCCCATGTCGTGCGTGACCAGCATCACTGCGGTGCCGTGGTCGCGGCAAAGGCGCTTGATGAGCTGGATGATCTGCGCCTGGATCGAGACGTCGAGCGCCGTCGTCGGCTCGTCGGCGATGATGAGCCGTGGATTCGCGGCGAGCGCGAGCGCAATGACGACGCGCTGGCGCATCCCGCCCGAAAACTGGTGCGGATAGTGATCGACGCGCGCAGCGGCACCGGGAATGCCGACCTCGTCCAGCAGCGCGACCGCGCGGGCGCGCGCTTCGGTTGCCGAGAGCGGCAGGTGGGTGCGAATGGTTTCGGTGAGCTGCCGTCCGATGGTGTAGAGCGGATTGAGCGAGGTGAGCGGGTCCTGGAAGATCGCGCCGATTTCGCGGCCGCGCACCTTGCGCATTTCGTCATACGGCAATTCGTCGATCCGGCGGCCGCCAAGCCGGATCGCGCCCGCGCTGATCCGACCCGGCGGATCGATGAGCCCGATCACCGCGGCACCGGTCAGCGACTTGCCCGCGCCCGACTCGCCGACGACGCCAAGCACCTCGCCGGGAGCAATCGCAAATGAGATGCCGCGGACGGCGCGCAGCGTGCCATGCCGGGTCGGGAACTCGACGCACAGATTCTCGACGGTGAGCAACGGCTCGGCCGCGACTGCCGTCATCGTCATTCAGCGCAGCTTCGGATTGAGCGCATCGCGCAGCCAGTCGCCGAGCAGATTGATCGCCAATACCATGACGACGAGCGCCGCACCCGGGAAGATCGTGATCCACCACTCTCCCGACAGCAGGAATTCCTGCCCGACGTTGATCAGCGTCCCGAGCGAAGGCTCCGTCGGCGGGACCCCGACGCCGAGGAAGGAAAGCGTCGCCTCGGTGATGATCGCCGTCGCGATGTTGATCGTCCCCAGCACCAGCACCGGTCCCAGCACGTTGGGCAGCAGGTGGCGGCGCATGATGCCGAATGGCGAGATGCCGATCACGCGTGCCGCCTGTACGTATTCCCGATTTTTCTCGACGATCGTCGAACCGCGGACCGTTCTCGCGTACTGCACCCAGTTGGAGAACGCAATCGCGAGGATCAGCACATACACGGCAACGTTGTCGTGCATCCCGCGCGGCAGCGCGGCGCGCGCCGCACCGTTGATGAGCAGCGCAATCAGGATCGCCGGGAACGACAGCTGTACGTCGGCGACGCGCATGATGAAGGCGTCGAGCTTGCCACCGGCGTAACCGGCGATCAAGCCCAACGCCACGCCCATGACGACGGCGAGCACCACCGACGCCGCGGCGACGACCAACGAGATGCGCGCCCCGAACATGATCGCCGACAGCAGATCGCGACCCTGGTTGTCGGTGCCGAGCAGGTATGTCGCCCTGCCCTGCGCGAGCCACGCTGGCGGCGTGAACGCATCGGACAGGTTCAGCGTCCGCAAGTCGAACGGGTTGTGCGGCGCGAGCCACGGTGCGCCCAGTGCAGCAACGAGACAAACGGCGAGCACAATCGCCGACCCGATCGCCACCGGCGAGTGGCGAAAACTGTAGGCAAGATCGCCCTGCCACGCGGCGACGAGGCGCCCACCCGCTGTTGGCGATGGCGCAACGAAGTCGGTGAATTCGCTCATCGCCGAGGCGAACCCCGTCTTAGCCGTGGAAATGCGGGGCGAGATGCACCAGCGCCTTCAACACCGCGTCGTGCGCCTGCGCGTACACCTGCTCCTTCCAGTCGGGGGCATCGACATAGAAAGCCTCGCGCATCTGCTGGCGGATCGTCGCGCGCAGTGCGGCGCTCGCCTCCGGATGATTGTGCAGCCAGTGGTCGGCGCGCAACGCCTGGAACACGTCGGGGAGCGGCAGCGTGCCGTATTCGAGCGCGATGCCCGCGTACTCCACGCCTGGGCATTCGTCGTACGCCGCGCTGTACATGACGCCCGTGAGCGGCGCCGATGTCGACGAGCCGTCCTGGTAGGCCGTCACGTCGGCACCCCACCAAGTGCGCGTGCGCGCCAGATCCGCGGCAAGGTCGCGACCCGCGTAGATCTTTTCGCCGTGGCCGCGTGGGCCGAGGCCGGTGTGGAAGTCGATCCACGCGAGGCGCGCCCGCCCCGCGCCGTGACGGCGGAGCACCGCCCGCAGGGTAAGGTTGCTCCACGAGGCCGCTGCACCGCCATAGAACATGCCGTCTGGAAATTCGTACTGACCACCGCTGACGGCGGCCTGATACGTGCGCTCGCCATGCGTCCCGACGAAGCGCGCGATCTGCGCCTCGTTTTCCGCAGGCGGCGGCCACGTCGCGGGGATGAGCAGCGGATGCACCGCGGCGTACGCAGCGTTCGGCGGTGGCGAGACATGGAAATCGCGAAAATTGCGATTGAGATCGGCGTTGTCCTCGTTGACGCGCCGTCCGTGCGAAAAGCCGTAGGGATTGACGGCGTGCACGAACAGCACGGCCACCGCGGCGTCGCGCGCAGCGTGGACGAAACGCTCGTCCTGCAACAGTCCGACTTGCACGCCCGAGCCGCAGTAGCCCTCGATCCCGTGCGTCGCCGACGTGAGCAGCAACAACCCTTGCGCATCGACCGCGCCGAGCAGCGCCACATCCATCGCCAGCACCTCGCCGTCGATGCCGTGGTAACCGGCAAGCGCGTGCGACTCGACGGTCAGATGGCACGCGCGGGTCGCGGCGAAGAACTTGGCGCGCGCCTCGGCGTAGCTCTGCGAAAAATGGGCGACCACGTCCATGCGGGCCTGCCCGATCAGCCGGAGACGGGCATCGCGCGTTCGGCGAGCGCCGCCAGATAGCCGGCGCCGAGCGGGATCACCGCATCGTTGAAATCGTAGGTGCTGTTGTGGAGGAAGCAACCGCCTTCGGCGCCACCCTGCCCCAGTCGCGCGAACGCACCGGGCTTCGCTTGCAGCATGAACGAGAAATCCTCGGAGCCCATCGACGGATCGAGGTTGCGCACGACGTTCTCCGCGCCGATCAGCGCTTCGGCCACGCTCGCCGCGAACTCGGCCTGACGTTCGTGGTTGATCGTTGCCGGATAGACGCGCTCGTACTTGAGCGTCGCCTTCGCGCCGAACGCCGTCGCAATCGCCGGAATCAGCTCCGACAGCCGCCGTTCGATCATGTCCTGCGTCGCCGGCCGGAACGTGCGCACCGTGCCCACGAGCTTGGCGTGGGCCGGAATCACGCTCATCGCCCCGGGGTTGCCGGCCTGCATCGCGCACAGGCTCACCACCGCCGTGTCGATCGGGCTCACGTTGCGGCTCACGACCGACTGCACCGCGGTGATGATATGGCCGGCGACCAGCACGGGATCGATCGCCGCGTGCGGATGCGCGCCGTGTCCGCCGCGGCCGTCGATCGTGATCTCGATGCGATCCGCGGCGGCCATCGCGGGACCGGGCGTGATGCCGATGCGCCCCGGCGGCAGCCCCGGCCAGTTGTGGAGCGCGAACACCTGCTCCGCGGGAAAGCGTTCGAACAGCCCGTCGGCGATCATTTCCTTCGCGCCCGCGTAGCCTTCCTCGCCCGGCTGGAAGATGAGATACGCGGTGCCGTCGAAGTTGCGCGTCTCGTGAAGATAACGCGCGGCAGCGAGCAGCATCGTCGTGTGGCCATCGTGGCCGCACCCGTGCATCCGCCCGTCGTAGCGCGACTTGTGCGCGAAGGTGTTCTCCTCCTGCATCGGCAGCGCGTCCATGTCGGCGCGCAGGCCGACCGAACGACCGCTCGCCGCGGTGCGTCCCGGCACGACGGCGACGACGCCGGTCCGGCCGATGCCTGCGTGATGTTCGATCCCGTACGCCGCCAATCGTTCGCAAACGACCTTGGCTGTCCGGTGCTCGTCGAAGCCGAGCTCCGGATGCATGTGCAGATCGCGGCGCAGCGCGGTGAATTCGGCTTGCCAGCCGCGGATGTGTTCGACCGGATTTGCCATTCGGACTTTCAATAGGCGGCGCCGCGTTCGACGCGCAGTCGTGGATCAACCGCATAATACATAAGATCGACAATGAGATTGATCAGCACGAATACCAGCGCAATGAAACACAGATACGCCGCCATCACCGGAACGTCGGCGAAGTTCACCGCCTGGATGAAGAGGAGCCCCATCCCCGGCCACTGGAACACCGTCTCGGTGATGATCGCGAACGCGATGATCGCCCCCAACTGCAGGCCTGTGATCGTGATCACCGGCACCAACGTGTTCTTGAGCGCGTGGCCGAAGTGGATCGCGCGATCGGTGAGGCCGCGGGCGCGGGCAAACTTGATGTAATCGGTCCGGAGCACCTCGAGCATCTCGGCGCGCACGAGCCGCATGATCAGCGTCATCTGGAAGAGCGACAACGTGATCGCCGGCAGGATCAGCGCCTTCAAACCGCTCTTGGTGAGGAGCCCCGTCGTCCACCAGCCGAGCGCGACCGTTTCGCCGCGGCCGAACGACGGCAGCCAGCCGAGGATCACCGCGAAGACCAGGATCAGCAGGATGCCGATCAGGAACGTCGGCAGGCTCACGCCGACGAGCGAGCCCGCGAGCAGCAGGTGCGAAACCCACGTGTCGCGTTTGAGCGCCGTGTAGACCCCGAGCGGGATGCCGACGACGAGTGCGAGCAGCGCGGCGGCAATCGACAGCTCGAGTGTGGCCGGCAGGCGTTCCTTGAGCAGAGTCGACACCGGACGTCCCTGGCGCAGCGACCGCCCGAAATCCCCGCGTGCCGCATTGCCGACGAAATGCGCGAACTGGATCGGGAATGGCTGGTCGAGGCCAAGATCGGCGCGAAGTCGCGCGCGCTCCTCGAGCGTCGCGTCCGGTCCAACCATGAACGCGACAGGGTCGCCGGTGAAGTTGAAGAGACCGAAAGCGATAAACGCCACGACCGCCATCACGGCAAGCGACTGCAGAATGCGGCGGAGAACAAAGGCAATCAAGGCGACCGGGTAGCTCGTAGCGACCGGTCCGACCGCTGCGCGCTCCGGCCGGCTCCGGCGCGCGCCGATGATGCCGAAAGCCCGCTGGAGCGTCAATGCGCTCACCGCAGGCGGGCGGGCACGCCGAGGATCGACGGTGGTCCGGTGACGCGGACGTTTTGTGGTTCAATACTACGCCCACGCTCGGGAGCGGCCGGTCGGCGAGCTCTTCGCGGCGCGGGTTTTGTCGGTGCTCCCGCCCGCGATGCTGCGCTTCCTCCTCACCCGGATCACGCTCATCGTCCCGACGTTCATCGGGATGACGCTGCTCGCGTTCTTCCTGATCCGGCTGGTCCCCGGCGATCCGATCGAAACGATGGCCGGCGAGCGCGGCATCGATCCCGCGCGACACGCGGCACTGCTCAAGGAATACGGGCTCGACCGGCCGGTGCTCGTCCAGTACGGGATCTACATCGGGCGCGTGCTGCACGGCGACCTCGGCAAGTCGATGATCACGCAGGAGCCGGTCGTGCGCGAGTTCGCGACGCTCTTTCCGGCGACAATCGAGCTCGCGCTCTGCGCAATCGTCTTCGCGCTCGTCATCGGCATTCCGGCAGGGATGATCGCCGCGGTGCGCCGCAACTCCGTGTTCGACCACGGCGTGATGGGCGTGTCGCTGACCGGCTACTCGATGCCGATCTTCTGGTGGGGGCTCCTGCTGATCCTCCTCTTTTCGGTCGAGCTCGGCTGGACGCCGGTGTCCGGCCGCATCGCGGTCAAGTACTACATCGAGCCGGTGACGGGCTTTCTCACGATCGATGCACTGCTGTCGGGAGAGAAGGGAGCGTTTCAATCAGCGGTATCGCACCTAATCCTGCCGATGATCGTGCTCGGCACCCAACCCCTCGCCATCATCGCCCGGATGACCCGCTCGGCGATGCTCGAGGTTCTGGGCGAGGATTACATCCGCACCGCGCGGGCCAAGGGCCTGTCGCAACTGCGTGTCGTCGCGCTGCATGCGTTTCGCAACGCGCTGATCCCGGTCATCACCGTGATCGGACTGCAGGTGGGCGTGCTGTTCACCGGCGCGATCCTGACCGAGACGATCTTCTCCTGGCCGGGCGTCGGCAAGTGGATGATCGAGGCGATCAACCGGCGCGACTATCCCGTGCTGCAGGGCGGTCTCCTGATGCTGGGCCTCATTGTGATGGTCGTGAATCTGCTGGTTGACGTCGCTTACGGTGTGATCAACCCGCGCATCCGGCGCTCCACCTAGGCATGGCGACCCGCTTCCTTGCCGCGGACATCACCGCCCCGGCGCCACCCGGCCCGTTGCGGGAATTCTGGAGCTACTTCAGCGGCAACCACGGAGCGGTCGCCGGTCTCGCGGTCGTCGTCACGGTGCTGATGACGGCGGCGTTCGCCAACGTGCTGGCGCCCTATCCGCCGGACCTCACCAACAACGCAGCCTTCCTGCGACCGCCGGTCTGGCAGGCCGGAGGGTCGACTGCTTACCTGCTCGGCACCGATGCGATCGGGCGTGACATCCTCTCCCGGCTCATTTACGGCGCGCGGCTGTCGCTGCTGATCGGCATCGCGGTGGTCGCGCTGTCGATCGTCGTCGGCATCGTCCTCGGCCTGATCGCGGGGTTCGCGCGCGGCGTGACCGAGATCGCGATCATGCGGCTGATGGATATCATCCTGACGCTGCCCAGCCTGCTGCTCGCCATCGTGATCGTCGCAATCCTCGGGCCGGGAATCATGAACGCGATGCTGGCGGTGGCCGTGGTGGTGCTGCCGCATTACGTGCGCATCACGCGGGCCGTGGTGATTTCGGAGACCGCGAAGGATTACGTCACCGCCGCGCGCGCCAACGGCGCCGGACGGCTGCGGCTGATGTTCAACGAAGTGCTGCCCAATTGCGCCGCACCGCTGATCGTCCAGGCCTCGCTCGGCGTTTCCATAGCGATTCTCGACGCCGCGGCGCTGGGCTTTCTCGGACTGGGCGCCCAGCCCCCGGCTTCCGAATGGGGGACGATGCTTGCCGACGCGCGCGAATTCGTGCTCCGCGCCTGGTGGGTCGTCACATTTCCAGGGGTGATGATCCTGGTGACGGTGCTCGCGTTCAACCTGCTGGGCGACGGGCTGCGCGATGCGCTCGACCCGAAGCTCAAACGCTGACCGCGGCCATGGCTCTCCTCGAAATCGAAGACCTGCACGTCGAGTTTCCCTCGCAGGGCGCGGTGATGCGCGCGGTCGAGGGCGTGAGCCTCGCGGTGGACGAAGGCGAAGTGCTGGGCATCGTCGGCGAGTCGGGCTCGGGCAAGAGCGTCACGATGCTCGCGGTCATGGGGCTCACCGCGTTTCCCGGCCGCGTGCGGGCGAAGCGCCTGCAGTTTGCGGGGCGCGATCTGCTGCGCCTATCCGACCGGGAGCGCAGGATGCTCGTCGGCAAGGACGTGGCGATGATCTTCCAGGAACCGACCACGAGCCTCAACCCGTGCTTTTCGATCGGCTTCCAGCTCGGCGAGACGCTGCGGTTGCACTTGAAGCTCGATCGAACCGCCGCCCGCGATCGCGCAGTCGAGTTGCTCGAGCAAGTGGGGATTCCCGCTGCGTCCAGCCGGCTCGGCGACTTTCCGCACCAGCTTTCCGGAGGCATGAATCAGCGCGTGATGATCGCGATGGCGATCGCCTGCAATCCGCGCCTGCTGATCGCCGACGAGCCGACGACCGCGCTCGACGTGACGATCCAGGCCCAGATCCTGGATCTGCTGCGCGGGCTGCAGCGCGAGCGTGGCATGGCGTTGATCCTCGTCACGCACAACATGGGCGTCGTCTCCGAGATGGCCCACCGCGTCGCCGTGATGTACGCCGGCGAGATCGTCGAGGAGCGAACCGCCGACGCGCTGTTCGCGGCACCCGAGCATCCGTACACGGCCGCACTGCTCGCGGCGATGCCGGAACGCAGCACGGGGGACACGCGACTCGCCACGATTCCCGGCGTCGTGCCGGGGCTCTACGATCGGCCGCGCGGTTGTCTGTTCGCACCGCGCTGCACGTACGCGACGCAACGCTCCTGCGCCGTGCGACCGGAGTTGCGCCCGTGGGCCGGTGGCCGCGTCCGCTGCCACTACCCGCTCGGCGATCCCGGGCGCGACGCGGCGATCGCGCAAGATGGAGCAGCGGCGGCATGACGGTCGCAGTCGTCGCGGCGCGTGATCTCACCCGCGTCTACCCGATTCGCCGCGGTCCGTTCCGCGAGCCGGCGACGCTGCACGCCGTGGGCGGCATCTCCTTCGCGATCGCACCGGGCCGCACGCTGGCCGTCGTGGGTGAATCGGGCTGCGGCAAGTCGACGCTGGCGCGCGTGGTGTCGCTGATCGAAATGCCGAGCGCCGGCGAGCTCAACCTCGGCGGCACCGATGCGGTCAAGGCGACGCCGTCGCAGCGGCGAGCGCTGCGCAAGAGCGTGCAGATGGTGTTCCAGAATCCGTACGGCTCGTTGAATCCGCGCAAGAAGATCGGCGCGATCCTCGACGCGCCGCTCGCGATCAATACCGACCTCGGCGCCGCGGAGCGCGCAGAGCGCGCCCGCCAGATGCTCGCGAAGGTCGGGCTGCGGCCCGAGCACTACGCGCGTTACCCGCATATGTTTTCCGGCGGGCAGCGCCAGCGCATCGCCATTGCGCGGGCGCTGATGCTGAATCCGGCGCTGGTCGTCGCCGACGAGCCGGTCTCGGCGCTCGACGTTTCGGTCCAGGCGCAGGTGCTGAACCTGCTCGCCGACCTGCAAGGCGACCTGGGCCTCGCCTATCTGTTCATTTCGCACGATCTGGGCGTCGTCCGGCATATCGCGCACGAGGTCCTGGTGATGTACCTCGGTCTCGCGATGGAGCAAGGCAGCAAGCAGCGGATCTTCTCGCGTCCGCTCCACCCCTACACGCAGGCGCTGCTGGCCTCGACCCCCGGCCTGGCCGCGACCGGCCGCCGGAAGCGCATCGTGCTCACAGGCGAATTGCCCTCGCCGTTGAACCCCCCGGCGGGCTGCGTGTTCTCGACCCGCTGCCCGCACGCGATCGATCGGTGCCGCAACGAACGCCCGATCTTGCGCCTCGTCGACGGCAGACAGGTATCATGCCATCTTGCGGAACGCTTTCTCGAACCCGGCCATCCCGATGCGGGCGATGCCGTGCCGCAGGTCACCTGAGTCTCACTGAGAGAGGAGTCCATCTTATGACGAAGTTCGATCCCGCCATGCGCCATCCCCCCGGCACCCGCCTTGCGCTCTTTGCCGCGCTGGCGCTCCCGCTCCTGTTCGCCACCGCGGGCGCGGCGGCGAAGACCCTCGTGTTCTGCTCCGAGGGGAGCCCCGAGAATTTCTATCCCGGCGTCAACACCACCGGCACGTCGTTCGACGCCAACAGCCAGATCTACAGCCGCATCGTCGACTTCGAGCGCGGCGGCACGACGGTCGTTCCGGGTCTCGCCGAGAGCTGGGATATCTCCGCGGACGGCAAGGTCTACACGTTCCACCTGCGCAAGGGCGTCAAATGGCACAACCATCGCGCGTGGAAGCCCACCCGCGATTTCAACGCCGACGACATGATCTTCGCCATCGAGCGACAGTGGAAGGAATCGAATCCGTACTTCAAGGTGACGAGCTCGAACCACTCGTACTTCAACGACATGGGGATGGCGAAGCTGCTGAAGTCGGTCGAGAAGGTCGACGACTACACGGTGAAGATCACGCTCGAGCGCGCCGAGGCGCCGTTCCTGTCTGACCTCGCGATGGAGTACGCAGGCGTCCAGTCGAAGGAATACGCCGACGCGATGATGAAGGCCGGCACGCCCGACAAGCTCGATCAGGAACCGATCGGCACCGGACCCTTCTACCTCGTGCAGTACCAGAAGGACGCGATCATCCGCTACAAGGCGTTTCCGCAGTTCTGGGGCGGCAAGGCCAAGATCGATGATCTCGTGTTCTCGATTACACCGGACGCCTCGGTCCGCTGGGCGAAGCTGCAAAAAGGCGAATGCCACGTGATGCCGTATCCAAATCCGGCCGACCTCGACGCGATCCGCAAGGATCCGAACGTCGTCGTGCTGGAGCAGCCGGGGCTGAACATCGGCTACCTCGCCTACAACGTCACGAAAAAGCCGTTCGACGACGTACGCGTGCGCAAGGCCGTCAACATGGCGATCAACAAGAAGGCGATCATCGACGCCGTCTACCTGACGACGGGCGTGGCGGCGAAGAATCCGATCCCGCCGACGCAGTGGTCGTACAACGACGCGATCAAGGACGATCCCTACGATCCCGCCGCCGCGAAAAAGCTCCTCGCCGATGCCGGCTATCCGAACGGCTTCACGACCGACCTGTGGGCGATGCCGGTGCAGCGGCCGTACAACCCCAACGCGCGCCGCATCGCGGAGCTGATGCAAGCCGATTTGCTCAAGGTAGGAATCATCGCCGAGATCAAAAGCTTCGAGTGGGGCGAATACCGGAAGCGGATGCAAAACGGCGAGCACCAGATGGGAATGCTGGGCTGGACCGGCGACAACGGCGATCCGGACAACTTCCTGCACAACCTGCTCGGGTGCGACGGGGCCAAACCCGGCGGCAGCAACGTGTCGAAGTGGTGCTATCAGCCTTTCGACGACCTCGTGGTGAAGGCGGTGACGCTGACCGATCAGAAGCAGCGCGCCGACCTCTACATGAAGGCGCAGGTGGTGTTCAAGGAGCAGGCGCCGTGGTTCACGATCGCGCACGCCGTGCAGCTGAAGCCCGTGCGCAAGGAAGTGATCGACTTCAAGCTCTCGCCTTTCGGCCGCCACACGTTCTACGGGGTCGACATCAAGGAAGGACCTTAACGCCCGCGATCAGCGCGCGAGTCGACGACGCCCCGCCCGCTGCGGGGCGTTTTTACCTGGCTTCGTCGCCGCGAGGCGGCGCGCGCGCCAGTCGTTCAGGCACGCGCGCCACTGACCCGACGGCGGGTCGCCGGATGTCAGCCACCTGCGCAAGGATTGCCGGGCGGGTCGGGCTGCGGGTTGAAACCGATTCTGTCTCCTGGGTTCCAGATGAAGACCGCTGTCTGGCCGGTGGTGTCGTCGATGACCTCGACACTGCCCCCCAAGTTCACCCTCGTGTCGGGACCGCCCAGCGCGATCACCTCCGCGCGCAACTGAACTCGATCCCCGGTACGGCTGCCCGTTTCGATATAGGGCAGGTCGAACCACATCATCTCGCCGGCCCCAATGTTGACGCACTGCGCGGCTTGCTTCAGCACCCGCCCCGCGGCGTCGAGAAACCGCCAGTTGATGATAAAGCCGCGCTCAGCCCCTCGGCCCAGGCCCCTATTGAGTACCGTAAGGCGCACGGTCTGGCCGCTCACGATGCCCACGGGATCGGGCGCGATGATCGCAATGACGGCTTCGGCAGGTGCGGCAGCAAGCAGCGCCGTCGCGAACGCCAGAGCGGCGAATATCGACTTTGCATATCCGAATCCCATGTCTTGGCTCCTTTCCGATTGGTTGCCGATAGGTAGTGGCCGGCGGCGGCTGGATCGCCGGGGCGGTGCTATCGATAGTGGATGGACAGCACAGGCGCCTCGACGGTCGGGAAGAAAGGCGCGACGATGTTGCTGCCCGCAGCAACGTTCACGGCAATCTTGTGGGGTCCCGGGTGCACCTTCTCGAAGAAGTGGTGGGCAATCATGCGAGGAAGGTTCTGATCGGTTTCCTCCGTTTCGATGACCACCGGAGTCTGCGGCTGCGGAAAGGTCACCGTGTGTCCGTGCATCGGGACGTCGTCCACCGTGACCTGGAACACCATGTAGTTGTCGGTGGGCTTGACCACGGCGCTGAAGTAGGCGACGACGCAGCTTTGCCCATTGCCTGTCACGTGGATGGTGGTTTCGAGCAGCGGTTGCAGATTTGGCACATCGAACTGAAAACGGGTCGTGACCGCGAAATAGTCTTCGACGATGGTAACTGCCTTTACAGTCGATGCCTCGCTGCGGCAGGCGATCGTTTCGGCGTTGGCATCCGCGATCACTCCGCTCGCCAACGCGGCGATGACAGGCATGACAAACAACCTCGGCGTTCTGAGCATGATCGACTCCTTTCGAGCCGTGCCCGCCACGCGCTGCGGCACGGCACTCGAGCAGGCGATGGACAGAGCCCCGATCGCCGCGGGCGATAAACGCACTCCTTTGCGCGCGCCTAGACTATAGGTGCCGCGCGGCCGTTGTTCGCCCCCCACGGAGGGGGTAGTGAACGCACCTGCATCGGTCCATTCTGAGTCAGGCTGGACCTGCACGTTGGCCCGATCCAGCGCGGACATTCGAAGTAAGGCGCAGCCATGAAGCACGCAAATGCGATCGCCGCCGTCCGCGAGCTCTGCTCGCTCGGCCTATCCAGCGAGCTGTTCGTCCCGGCGCTGCTCGAAGCAATGCACGCCGTCATCCCGTCGTCGCGCAATCTGTTCGACTGGATCGATAGTGACGGACACATTCAACGCTACTACTTCGAGGGCTCGATCGATAACAAGATTGCCCGGCTCTATTTCGATGAGTTCTACAATCGGCGAGAGGGCGAAGCGATGCCTCGATTCTCGGATCTGGCATGGGGCGGCACCGTCATTCGGAGCGCACAAGAGCTCGACCGCAGCAGCTTCTTCCATTCAGCGCTGTACAACGAGATCTGGCGCCCGCAAGACCTGCACTACCACCTCGAGGCGATCATCCGCCGTTCCGACGGCAAGGCGCTCGGCTCGCTCGTGCTCTACCGCGAGAAGATGGATCCGATCTTCGTCAAGGACGAGGAAGACCTGCTCGCCACACTGGTCCCCTACATTGCCCGTGCCATGCAATTGCGGCCGAAAAGCACGGAGCAATTCGTCGTAAGCGGACGGTGCAGAGCCCTCGTCAGTCTTGATCATCGGGGCCGGATTCTCCATTTGACGAGAGATGCACACAAGCTGCTGTTGCTTGCGCATGGCAACATCACGCCGTCCGCGGCAAGCGTCGAGCCCCGTGCCGACGATTTCCCGACGCTGAGGGTACTGTGCGGGGCGCTGGCGCGTTCTCCGAACGCACAACGACCGGTATTGGCGACCCTTGACAACGATTGGGGCAGATTCGAGTTTCAGGCGCAGCGGATGGAGCCCGCGGACGCACAGCAGGCGCCGATGATCGCCGTGACCATTCAGCACATGGAAGCAGCCGAGGTGCTGAAGGCGCGAGCACTGCAATCCGCTCCGCTGTCGATCATGCAGAAGAAGGTTTGCTCACTCCTGCTAAGCGGCCTGTCGCAGCGGGAGATCGCCAGCCGTCTCGGCGTTGCGCCTAACACCGTGGTCGACCACGTGCGCAAGATCTATCTGAAGCTCGATGTCCATTCACTCGACGACATGCGTGCCCGGCTTCTGCAACCGTAGCCGGAAGGCGCCCCGGATCTGGCGAATTTGGCGGTAGCATGCAAGGGCTGCGACCACCGGATCCCCCACGCCCGCGCGCTGTACGGTGGCGTGGCGACTTCCGCTAGTCGCCTGCGGCGCGCGCCCGCCGCGACGCATAAAGACAGATGCCTGCGGCAACGGACACGTTCAGGCTGCCGACGTTGCCGATGACCGGGATCCCGACGATGCGGTCGCACAGCTCGCGCGTAAGACGCCGTAGCCCCGCACCTTCGGCGCCGAGCACCCACGCGACCGGGCCGCCGACATCGGCATCGAAGAGGCTTTCGCCGCCGGCGTCGGCACCCAGGATCCAGACGCCCTTCGTCTTGAGATCCCGCAGCGCCCGCGCGAGATTGGTCACGCTGATCACCGGTACCGTATCCGCGGCGCCGCTCGCCGTTTTCGCCACCGTCGCGTTCACGCCGACCGAGCGGTCCTTCGGGACGATCACCGCCTGCGCGCCGAACGCGTCGGCGTTGCGCAGGCAAGCGCCGAGGTTGTGCGGATCGGTCACGCCGTCGAGCACCAGCAGCAACGCAGGCTCCGCCAGCGCTTCGAACACGTCGTCGACCGTGATGTGCGGCGCCGCGGCATCGACGATGGCAACGACACCTTGATGCCGATCGGTGCCGGCGATTTCGCGCAGCCGCTCGTCGGCAGCCGCATGGACCGGACAGTGCGCCGTCTCGGCACGTACGACGAGATCGCGCAGCCGCGCATCGCGGCGACCGTCCGCCACGTACAGCGCACGGATGGATTCCGGCCGCTGCCGCAGCCGCGCAGTGACCGCGTGAAATCCATGAAGGGAACGGGTTGCCGGCGGCACGCTCGAAATCGATGCGAAATGCGCCCGGAAGGCAGGCGCACAGTGTACCGCGGCGACTTAACGCCCAGGGACAGCTTCGGCTGCAGCCTTGCGCGCCGCCGCCTGACCATCGATGAATGCCTGGTTCCCGGGCATTTTCTGGAGCGCCTTCGCAAATGCGTCGACAGCTTCCGGATAGCGCTTGAGGTGCACGTAGCTCCGCGCCAGCAGCGCCCAGTCGTCGCCCGTACCATCCTTTTCCCTTAGCCGCTGCGCGAGCCGGTCGGCGGCGACGTCGATCGACGGCGCGGCGGAAGTCGGCGCCGCATCTTGTGCCGTTGCGGCGGGCGCAGCGGCCGCCGTTGGCCCACTACCCGGCATGGGTTCGGGCGCCGGATGCAACGATAACTTCAGATACAGACTCAATCCGCTCATCAGCACGGCGCCCGCCGCGACCGCAACCACGAGATATCGCCATTTAGATCCGAGCCCCATTGTCCCTCGCCGTTTCGGTCAGTGTTTTTCAGATTGCCCGCGATGCCAACACTAAAACACATCATTTTTTCAGCAAGTTACGTCAGACTCCTGCCAAACTAGGTCATGATACTCCAGCTTCGGGTCGCGCAGGGATGTCGAGTTCCGCGCGTTCGCGCGGGCCGCTTCTTGCGGCCTGACGACGGCGGAGATCGGCTCGTTCGCGGCTGCCAGGCGAGCGAACCTGCGCGTCGTGTAACCTTGCGGTCGCCCCGCGGGAAACATCGGTCGGCCGCTCGGCGGCCGCCCCCTCACCCTCGCCCCCTATGCCGGCCGAATTCCGCCAAATCGTCGAAGGCACGCTGCTCGTCTTCGCGGCGCTGCTGCCGATCGTCAATCCGTTCGGCGGCGCTCCGGTCTTCCTCGCGATGACGGCGGATTGCACCCCCGACCTGCGCGCGACGATCGCGAAGCGCATCGCCCTCAATGCGTTTCTGCTGCTGCTCGCGTCCGTTTCCATCGGCACCTACGTGCTCGATTTCTTCGGACTGTCGGTGCCGGTCGTGCAGGTCGCGGGCGGGATCGTCGTCTGCGCCGCAGGCTGGGAGTTGCTGCGCGCGGAAAGCGTGACCCGGGAGCCGCCGACCTCACCGCCCGGCGCCGCGGAGATCGCGAGCCGCGCGTTCTATCCGCTGACGCTGCCGATCACCGTCGGCCCCGGCACGATCTCGGTCGCGATCACGATCGGCGCCAACCATCCGCGCAACGTGCAGGCGTTGCTCGTCAACGGCACCGCCGACGCCATTGGCGCGACGCTGATTGCGGCGACCGTGTTCCTCTGCTACCGCTACGCGGATCGGGTGCTGCGGCTCCTTGGCGAGACCGGGACCAGCGTTCTCGTGCGGCTGTCCGCGTTCATCCTCTTTTGCATCGGCGTGCAGATCTTCTGGAATGGGGCGACCGCGCTGCTGGCGACGGTGCCGGCGCTGAACCCGCATTGATCGAGAGCGAAGTCTTGCGCGTCATGCAGATTGGCAGCGAATGCCGGGTTCGGCTATAATTTTGGGCTTGCCCGCGATCGCTCGATTTGCGGACACGCGTGGCGTCGAAATCCCTGGTTCGTGCCGGTGTAGCTCAGTTGGTAGAGCAGCGCATTCGTAATGCGAAGGTCGAGGGTTCAACTCCTTCCACCGGCACCAATCTCTACGCGGTTCTGCGGGTTAGCGACAGCTAACCTGACGTCACCTCTGTGCCGTAATTGTGCCGTCGCTTTCCACCGCGACGGCACGCGTTGCGCAAAGGCGTTCCGCGTAGGGTGCCAGGTGGCCGGCGGAGAGGTGCGCGTAGCGCCGCACCATCTCCGGACTCTCCCAACCGCCCAACTCCTGCAACGCGAACAGCGGCGTGCCGTTCTGCACGTGCCACGACGCCCAGCAGTGCCGAAGATCGTGCCAGCGGAAATCCTGGATGCCGGCCCGCTCGAGCGCCTGGTACCAGGCTTTCGTGCTGACCTGCTTGATCGGCTTCCCGCGGAAGCTGAACACGCACGTCGGATGCTTCCCAACCTGCTTTCGCACCAGCGCCATCGCGTCGGTATTGAGTGGTACCGCGATGGCCTTGCGTGCTTTGGCTTGGTCGGGATGTATCCACGCCAACTGTCGCGCCAAATCCACTTGCTTCCATTGCAGACCCGTGACATTCGCCGCTCGTAAACCCGTCGCGAGCGAGAATGCCGCCATATCCGCAAGATGCTCCGGCAACTGGGTAAGAAGGCGTTGTGCTTCCTCGTGCGAGAGAAAGCGAATGCGCCGGGTCGGTACCCGCAACATGCGAACTTGCGGAGCCCGATCCAACCACTCCCACTCGCTGACACACTTGCGCAGAGATTGCACGCACCAGCGCCAACATCCGATTCACCGTTGCATTGCTGCAGCCCCGCGCGAGCTTCTCGTCGGTAACCCTGTCGAGCGTGGCGCGGCTGATGGCGCCGAGGTCCTTGCCGCCCAGGAAGGTGTCGAGCCAGCGCAGCGTGTTGACATCTGCATTGGCCGTGGCCTTGTGCGATTTCTCCTTGAGCCACCGCACCACCGCCTCGTTCCACGTCCGCCGCGGCTTTTCGCCCAACTTGGCGATCCGCCACATTTCGGACTTGAACCGATCGTGAAATTCTTGCGCTAGGGCTTTACTGGCAGTCCCAGTAGTTCGGCGTACTCGCTCCCCGTTTGGAGCAACGACGTCGACCCACCAGATACCGCCGCGTTTGCGAAGTGACATTCCATCTCCTTTCTCAGAGTCACTTGCAACGCTTGCCGAGGGGAAGCGTAGAACGAACGCACGTATTCGGCAAGGTCGTCTTCGATGAAGATCCAGCAGCGGCCGGGCTTCGCTCCGGGAATCGCGCCGCATTTCGCCCGGCGCCGAACTTCCTCCGGATGCATGTGGAGGAGGACGGCGGCTTCGGCTAGAGAGAGGGTTCGCAAATGGGTAGCGACATCAATGCGATCGGTTGGCGCAGACCTGGTGGTCATGTTGCAGTTCGCGTTCAGCGACCCAAGTACACCGCGGTAATCTGTTCGCGGCCGTGCCCCATCTCGTGGCTGATTTCCTCTCGAGCGTCGCGATCGATCGCCCTCTGCTTCGGGGCGAGCTGCTTGGACGTCGGTCCCCCGCGCGCAGGGCACTCCCAGCCGGTCAGTTTCTGGTAGCGGGTTTGGGCATACAAATGCCGATGCCCATGAAAGGCATGAATGCCAACCCGCGCACACTCGTAGCGGAAGTACTGCAGGTAATCACGGTAGGTGGCGTAACCCGGTGCGACCAGACTCTTGCCCTTGGCGAGTGCTTTGGCCTCGTCCAGAAGCTGCCGCTGCTCCGGGGTAACGATGGGAATCCGTATTTCCCGCCCACCTTTGTTCCAGGAATCCTTGAGCACCAGGGTATCGCCCCGATCGGCCCACGCCGGGACGATCTTGATCGAGGCTTCACGGCGCAGGCCGAAGGCAGCCTGCAAGCGCAGTGACATCTGCGCAGAGGGGGTGCGGATGGCCGTGAGTTGTTCCATGCCAAACTGCTTTGCTTTGGAAATGTTGGTGACATACACCCGATCAGGGATGCCGTAGGCAGCGTTGGTGCGGGCGACGATGTTGTCCTTGCCGAGCTTCTGCGCGGCCCAGCGCAGCGCCGACATCCGATTCTTGATGGTTCCTGGGGAGAGCTCTTCGACGAGCCAATGGGCGGTCAGCTTCTCGACGTGCTTGGGCTTAAGCCCTTGCGCGCGCAGACCGCGATGGCCCATCTCGTGCAGCTGATTGGCCACCACATCCAGGATGTGTTCGCGGTCGGCCTGCGTGGCATAACTTCCGTCGCGGTTATGCCGGCACAGCTCCTTGAAGTCGTGGTTCAAGTCGCGCACCCGTTCCTCCTCAGAAGTCGGGACCAGGGCGCGAGCGCGGGTCCAGCCATGCCCGCGAGGAATTGCCGGACGGCCGCCCGCCTCGCCAACGCTGGCTCGCCGACCGTCTTTCGTTTCGGGCAGCTGAATCGTTTCCCGTGCATGCGTCGATTCCTTCCGTCACAGCGTTTTGCCATTGCGCCAAGTGCAATTCCTTATTGCCGTGGTGAATCCGGTCAGGTAAGTGTTACTGCTCGCCTGGAGCGCCTTAGCGGCCCCAGTGGTAGATGCGAGCACGGGACACCACATCCCGTTTTGTGCGGTGCTTTGCTGTCCGCCAGCGCCGCACGGCGCTTACTTGGCGTCGCGACGCGTTCCTGCGGGAACCGCCAATCGCGAGAGTCGTTATCCCAAGACTCACGGGGCACCGAAGTAGGTGCGTTGGACGATCCGTTGGGCGGATCAGATGGCGACCGGCATTGCACCGATCGGACAGAGGGCGTGATACCGGCCGCAGAGGCCATCACGTGGGTTGGAGGGCTGCGTCACGCGAGGAAACGCCGCGTAGATGCAGCGCCGGCGCCATGGCGCGCGTACGTCACTAGCGGTGCGCCGCTAGTAACGACGCGCGCTGGGCCAAGTAGGTTGGCGCACGGCGCCGCCCAAAGGGTGCGGGCAGCACGAGGCTGCGGCACACGATTGGCGGCAGGTCGCGCCGACCATTAAGGACACCGTGGCGGCTCCCGCGGACGAACGCCCACCGGGAGCCTCCATGCCCCCGACTTGCTACCGCACCGCGCAAAGACAGGTGCGGTTGCGTCAGGGTCTGACGATGCTGCGGCAATACACAACCTGCCGCAGCGCGACTGTCGACTGAACCTCAGGCCCGCACGGGCCCGCCGTCTTTCAGAGGCAGGACGGCATTGGGCGCCGATTGCTCGGCAAAGGGCGACGCGTGAGGAGCGTCATTCCGGCCTAGACGTGGCCAACGTACTGCAACAAATCAAATGGGCGCCGCCCGTCATGGACGGCATGCTGCGCACTGTCGCACATGGCGGCCGTCGCGGCACACCAGAAAAGGAATCTTTGCATCTTGCATTTATTGAAGACCAGTACCGCCCTTCGGGGGCGTATGTGCCACCGTTTGCATGTCGCTGCCCCACCCCAGGCCAGTGATGTCCAACGAAACTCACGTCGGGAATGACTCGAGTCAAGGCGCAGCAGACGTAGCTCGACGCCGCAAACAGGGCGATGAAATCTTCAAAGCCGACCGTCAAACGTTACCGAGTTCAGCCTGCATGAAGACTTGATCGAACGCCCGCTGTCTCAGAAATCGGATTGGCGCTATCGACCCGTTGCTGCCGTTCGATCTTGCGAAGGGCAGACTTCGCGAACCTTGCTGAACAGCCACGACTAGCCGCTCACGGCGGAAGTTGAAACGTCGGTCGATAGAAAAGCTCGTTGGCTACGGCCTCAAATAGCCGCACAAGCCGCGAACGAAGTGCGCCCGGTTCGTCGAATATCGACTTCATCTCCGAAAGCGGACCCGTCACGGGTCGACTGCCGGGGGCGCCAAAGCTGAAATTGAACACCAACTTCCGATCGGCGATGCGCCAGAGCTGAATCCGCATTGCAGCCCGGACGCCCCATGAGTCGCACTCGTTGCCCGCGGGGGAAACGCTGATGTTCTCGATTTCGACCAGGAAGAGATGCGCTCGAGCGTGCTGTGCCGCTGCAGCAAGAGGTTGTTGCTCCCACGCGGTCTTGTCACTTTCATAAAGGATTTCCTCGCGCGCGATGGGAACGGAGGTGTGCTGCTGGACCACAGCGATAACCTGATCCTGCACATCCTCCAAGGAGAATCCCTCTGCACGATCGCGGAAAACTTCTCCGACAGACTTGGATACGCCGCGTCGAGCTTCCGATCGCAGGAGGCGCCGTTGGCTGCTCCGTAAGCTGCAGTGAACGGCGCCAGTAGCAACACCAGTGGCCCAAGGAACACTGCCCCCTGGCCGGCGGCCATCGCGCCTCCGATCGCCTCGCTTCGGACAGCGCTGGGCACGATCGCTAGCTCGGACTTCGGGAGCGAGGTGACTGCTACGCCGATACCATCGGGCGACAGGAGATATGGAGGCGCCGGTTTGGTCGTCGCGCAACCCGCCACCGAAGCGAGTGCCCCAAGAAGTGCTGCGAGTACGCCCAGGCGCGACCGGGCGTTTGCGGAGATCGCGTTGGTGATGTACTCGAAAAGTGCGGCCAGCGCGAGGCCGGGTGCGGACAAAAGGCAGGCTAACCATTGACGGTTGAGCCAGACAACCGCATTCGCAGACACCGTCCCCTCCCCAAGGACTTCGTTCTGCAGCGGACGTTGATCCCCGAACTGCCTCCTGTCAAGTTGAAGCAGACGTCAGCATTCCGTCCAGGATTCGGAATGGCCGACGAGGACCCATCAATGACCGCATTGGAACGCGATGCGCTATGACTGCTGTTGGCCGGTAGTGTGAGTTCGTAGCGGCGCCCGTTACCGGCCGTTGGCGTCAAGAACCTCGGCGGTCGAAGGGCGGCTATCAGTGAACACTGGCAATAGCGGCTGTCGGCCAATTCCTGCCGTTTAGGGTCACCGTGGAAATTTCCCGTGAGCGGCCATTCACCGGCATGCGCGAGCGCGAGATCGGCGGCGAGCCCGGAGGCGGCTCGCGCCGGGCTCGACTCCATGAAGAACTTCAGTAGTCGTCGTTCTCGTCCGGCGCGGCGAAGACGCCGATGCAGCCGTTGAGGCAGGACGGGAAGACGTTGTTGGCCGGCAACGGCACGAACGCGTTGTTGTTGTTCGGATTGACGGCGAGGGAGTGCGACGTTCCCGAGGGGTACACGTTTGCCTTGCCGGGCGTATTGATGGTCGGAACGACTTGAAGGAGCGTCTTGCTCTTCGCGTCGATCACCCCCAGCGCGGGACCGCCCGGCTGATTCCGCGCCGCAAGGTAATAGCGTCCGTCGCCGGCGTTGAACCAGACTTCATCGTTCCCCGAAACGCCGGTGACCATCTTCTCCACCGCCCCGGATTTGGCGTCCATGATCACCGATATCGGTGCAGCGGTGTTCGGATCCGCGGCACTCCAGGCGCTACCAGCCGAATCGAAAACGACGCTGCAGCCAAGCAGCAGATCCTGCTTGGGACCCAGCGTCAGCCCAGCGGGCTGACAAAACTGCACAGGAAATAGCGCCTCCACGCCGCCGGTACTGTGCGGGTTGATTCGGGCAACGCCGCCGTTGATCCCGCTGCCTCCGCATTCGGGACCCGATGTGCAGTTGACTTCCGGTATGGACAGATAGAATCTCCCCGCAGCCTTATTCCACACCGGTTGCTCGGCCCCGTTGGTCGCATCGAAGCCCGCATGCGCCGCATCAAAGGTGATGCGTGTGCGGACGGTCAAATGTCCGTTCGTCTTGTTGACCGAGATCAGCGTGGCGAACGGGGGACTATCGGCGTTGTTGACGGCGAGCAGGATGCCATCCTCGGCGTCGTAGGCGATTTCATCCGCGCGGTTTGCGCTACCCGAAGTGACGACGCTGTCGACGATCTGATCGGACGTGAGATCGATCGATACCACCCGGCTGCCGGCATCGGTTACAAAGAGCCAGCGCCCCGAGCTCACGACGCCGTTGGGGCCGGATATGTCGTTGTTCGCCGTTCCGTCCGCTTTGAACTTGACGCCCGCAAACCCGCCGCTGATCTGTTTCAGGAACGTCCGATTCTGCGCGTCGACGACGTCGACCGCCTTGTTGGAGCGATCTGCGAGGTAGTAACGCTGCGTGGACGCATCGACCCAACTGATATCGAAACCTCTGAGCGCCGTGCCGGGAACTGGAATGGTCGTCAAAAGCCGGACTGCTCCACCGTTGCGATTGTCATTGCCATTGCCATTGCCATTGCCATTGCCATTGCCATTGCCATTGCTATTGCCATTATCGGCAAGCGCGGCTCCCGCGCAAAGCGAAACCGCAACAGCTCCGGCGAGAAACAGACCAGCCCAAGGCCTGTGACGTTGCCAGAATGAATTGCGTGAGCATGAAAGAGCGGATGTTGCGAACATGTTGCCTCCTATAACAGAATCTGGTGTACGACGATGAGTTGAAAGAAGGCGGCGTGACCCGCTGGAATTCGAGTGTCGAGATCGGATTTCAGCAACCAACAAGGAGTCACGCCACCATGAGCAAGGATACGGTAGTTCAACTGCGTCAACCAGAGGGACAGGATTTGTTGAGCACGATGCTGCGCGAGGGAGCGCAGCGCCTGATTGCCGAGGCGCGGCAGGTCGAATTCGACGAGTCTCTGTCGCAATTTGCCAAGCGTCGCGATGAGGAAGATCGCCTGGCGGTCGTGCGCAACGGCTCGCAGCCGCGGCGCAAGCTGCTGACGGGCCTGGGGCCGGTCGGGGTGCGGACGAAGGTGCGCTCGCGTACTGAGGAGCCCGCGGTGTTTCGTTCGGCGCTGGTACCGCCGTACGTCCGCCGGGCGAAGGCGATTATCGATGCGGCGTTGCCGTGGTTGTATTTGCATGGGGTGTCCACCGGCGACCATTAGCTCTCCTCTTGTCAGGGATTAGCGTTCTCGAGCCCACTCGAACGAGCATACCCGCGACACCCTGACAGCAACCTGCCAGAGGTTGACAATCGCCTTTCAAATCTCGAACGCCATGTACAACTTGCTGGAGCCTTGCAGTTGGTAATCGCCCCGACACCACGACTCGCTACGTGAAATTGAATGGCAGCTCCGTGTGGGTAAACGTCCGCTGACGAGCCGGCCAAGCGGCAGCTCGGGGTCGACTCCAGCCTAACGCACGTCTCGACTGCGGACGCTCGGGAATGCAGCGCAATGACTTAGGGAAACGCGACCGTTGGGGTCAGACAATGAGCTACGTGAGACGAGCTATGGTCTCGACCCCCACTATCGATTCTCCGATTTGCGTGGCCTGGCGGGGCAATTCAGGCTCATCAGGAGATGGCGGCGTGCGATTGTGCCTAGCCCAGGTTTGCTGTGCCGTAACTGTGACTGAGTGACACTGATTTCGAGATCGGCAAGCGCTGCAAGTATTTGATTAACAAAACTCTACGTTGGTATGAAAGCGTTTCGTAATGCGAAGGTCGAGGGTTCAACTCCTTCCACCGGCACCAAATATGTCATCGTACAGCGCAGGCATCAGTCAATCCAAGACGGCAGGCCTTGGCGAACAGCGCCAGTCCACGCCGCTCGTTCCGGGGCACGCCCTCGCCCGCCATTAGGAGTTGCGCAAGTTGCATGCACGCGGGGGCAGAGGCTCCCGCGCACGCTTTCTCATAGGCGGACACCGCCCGCGGCATGTCGCGCATCGTGCCCACGCCGTAGCGGTAGCTCTCCGCCACGACGCCGCAGCCCGTTGCGAGATTCAGATCGCAGGACTCATCGAAGAAGCGAAAACCGGCTGCGCGATCGGGGGACGTTCCGAGACCCATGAGGTGGACCGTGCCGAGCACGTAGCAAGCCTGCGCATTGCGCGAGTTGCATCGCGTCTCGAAGCCGCTGGCACCCCCGCTTCGCATCGTCTGGCCCAGTCGCCGACAGGATTCGCGATCGAAGAGGTCGCAGGCGCGCGCGATCGCAAGGCTTCCAAGCAAAGCGTCCTCGGACGGAGGTCCCGAGCGTTCGACCGCATCGCCCAGCGCGACGCAATCCGCCACGTTTCCGTCGCGACAATTGTCCCAATGGACCGCGCGCAGGTTTCTGCAAGCATTGTGGCGGTTCTCGGTGCACGCGAGCTCCCAGAACGCGGTCTGCCCGCCGGGATGCCCAGGGCCCAGGAAGTGCGTCGCGTACATCGTCGTGAACAGCGCGATCCAGATTCCCATAAAAATGAGATTCTGTCGCTGCGGCGTTTGGGCAGCGATCATGGAGAACGGCGCAACGTGCGGCAGGCTGCTGCGGCGGGCGTACCCGTCGATGACGGGCACGAGCAGGTTCAGAACCGGCACAAACAGCAGCTTGTCGTAAAACCGTGGTTCGCCGGCCCACTCGAGCAACGCGTACAACACGAAAACGCCAGCCCCGTAGAGAGCACCAAAGATCGCCCGCCCGTAATTGGTGCGCGGCGAGGTTGCGGGATCGGTGACGAGCAGGTGCAGACCGAGAAATACCGCGATGGGAATGCCGGCGTCGAGGAACCAGTAGATCCCGGTAGCAGCGGTATACGCGAGGTTCAGAAGCAGCAGCATCGATGCCGCCGCGAGCGTCACCAGCGTTACGTGGAACAGGTACTGAACGACCAGCCCAACCAGGAAGATATACACGAAGATGTACTTTGGCCGCCCGAGCTCTATCGCGATCTCCTGCGCCCAGGTCAGATCCGTGTGATGGGTGAGGAGTATCGCAACGGAGAAAACGAATAGCCCGAAGGCCGACGGATTGAAAATGTGCGTGATGCGACCATCACGCTTCCAGCGGATGAACTCCTTGCCGAAAATGCCCACGGAAATCATCGCGAACTGCAGGAAGAACCACTCGTCCTTGAAGCACATGAAGAAGTTGGTGCTGAGGATGATGGGCAGCGGCCCGAAGCCGATTTCACACTTGCCCCGGCGGGTCCATGCGAGCAGCACCGTGCACGCATAGGCAAACATCATCTGGGCAAAGATGAGCACGAACTGGCCGGCGATAAACGGCCAGGCGGTCGCCCAGTACAAATAGACCGAACTTTGCACCAGTGCCTGCACGTAGTGCGTCCGGACGACGACGAACTCGATTTCAAGCGCTTTACCCTGGAACCTGGCACGTGCAAGCAGGTATGCGAACCAGACGGCAAGAAGGCCGGCCGCCGCGCGCAGCGTGAGCACCAGCGATTCCGCCGCGGCCACTCTGAGCTGCAGCGATATGACGAGCAAGGCCAGAATGAACAGGCCAGGCAGGAGATTCCGGTACTGACGTCGATCGACGACCGTCTCGGCCATGGAACTCATCTACGACTCCGACTCCGACTGCGTGCGAGCCTTCGATAACGAATCCGTCGTCGCACCTGCCGACCCCGGGTGAGGGCCTCTCTTTCCATTGTACGGCCCATACAGGGCGGCGATGCCACGGCCGCTTGACGCAGATCACCGCGACCCGTCGCGGGCGGGTGAGCCGCGGTGATCAGGCGACGGCGACGGTTTCGGCCGTTGGCTCCGCGTGCGGTTGCCGCAACGGAAGGAAGATCGTGAAGCGCGTGCCTCGGCCCACCTCGCTGTCGACTTCGATGCGGCCGCCATGCCTGCGCACGATCGAATATGAAACGGAAAGCCCGAGTCCCGTCCCTTGGCCGACGGGCTTGGTCGTGAAGAACGGCTCGAAGATCCGGTTCAGATGCTCCTTCGGGATGCCGCAGCCGGTGTCCTCGACCGAGATCCACGCTTCGTCATTGAGGGTGCCGGTCGCGATCACGATGGCGCCCTTGCCGTCGATCGCCTGCCCCGCGTTGACGAGCAGATTGAGGAAGACCTGGTTCAGGCGCGAGGGGAGGCACTCGATCTCCGGCAGGTCGCCATAGCGCGTCTCGATCTGCGCTTTGTACTTGAGCTCGTTGCGCACGATATTGAGCGTGCTCTCGAGTGCCGCGCGCACGTCCTGGAACTCCCAGGATTCATCACTGCTGCCACGCGAAAAGCTCTTCAGGTCCTGCACGATGCCTTTGACGCGCGCGAGGCCGTCGCGCGACTCCGCAACCAGCGCTGCAATGTCGGTCCGCAGGAATTCGACGTCGGTCGCCTCGCGCACGGCGCGAGCGTGTGCGAGAGCGTCTGGGAGCGGCTCCGGCACAGGGAGGGCCCGCGTGGCGGCAACGCAGGCATCGGTCAGCGCGAACAATGTCGCGACGTACGATTCGAGCGTGCCGAGGTTCGACAGCACGAACCCGACCGGATTGTTGATTTCGTGGGCGACCCCCGCGGCGATCTGGCCGATCGACGCGAGTTTTTCCGCCTGAATCACCTGGTCCTGCGCTTCCTCGAGCGCTTCGTTCATCCGCTGCATCGCAGCGTTCAGCGTCGAGAGCTCGAGGATCCGCGTATCGCGTTCCACGTGCATCCGGTGGTTCGCCATCACCAGCGCAAGCAGGCTTGTCATCACCTGGCCGCGATCGAGATCTGCGACCGTGTAGCGAGGCCGATCGGGCGCGCGGTTGACGGCGAGCGCGCCGATGATGCGCTCCTGCACCCGCAACGGCCAGCACATCGCCGAATGCGTCGCCCGATCGCGGCGTTCGGTAGGGCGCGGCAAGCCGGTCTGCGCGGCATCGCCGTTGATCAGTAGCGGCTGCCCCGTGGCCACGACGTGGCCGAAGACCCCCATCCCGCGCGGCAGCCGGCTGCCGAGCACACCCGGCGGCAGGTCGGTGCCGGCAATGATTTCGAGCACATCTTCGGTCCCCTCGACGATCATCGCGATCGACCCGCTTTGCGCGTCGAGCCCCGAAACGATGTGCCGCAGGATGTCCTGCCGCGCCTGCAGCGGGTCAACGCCCGTCGCCGCGGTCTGGCCGAGCTCGTAGAGCGCGTAGATCCAGGGAAAATCGTCGAGCTTGCCCGCACTTGCGGCCGCCGCTGCCGGCGCGGCGCCCGCGACCTCGGGCGGCGCGTCCTTCAGGCTCGACGATTCCATCGCAACGCTCGCGGGCGACGCGGCCCCCAACGTCATTTCGCAGCCTCCGCACATTCGTGGTGGCGCGATGTCCCGCTGCGTCGGCCGCGCGCAATCGCTCGCGGACGCGCCCTTCGGGCCTTGGCTTCGCCCCGCTCGCTCATTCGAGCAGGACGCCGCCGTCTGCGCTCCAGCGCACGCGCGTGATGCCGGGCGTCTCGGCCTCGAGTCGCTCGAGCTCGAGCTGCTGACGCGAAATGATGCCGCGCTGCTTGCGCAATTCGTCGGCGAGGCGGCGGTTCTCGAGCAGCAGATGGCGATGCTCGAGGACCTGGACGATCGATGCGCGCAGATCGCTGTCGGTCCAGGGCTTGGCGACGAAACGGAAGATTCCCGCGTCGTTGATCGAGCGCACGATCCCGTCGAGGTCGGTGAATGCCGAAAGCACCATTCTCGCGGCGTCGGGCTGCAGGCGCTTCGCCATCGTCAGAAATGTCGCGCCGTCCATTTCGGGCATCCGGTAATCCGAAATCACGACGTCGACCGGATGGGCGCGCAGGTGGTCGAGCGCATCGTGCGGCGAAGTGAACGTGACCACATGCGGGTCGGGAATCGCTGGCGTCGCCGCCCGGTTCATGCACATGCGACGCAGCGCATTAAGAACGTTGGGCTCGTCATCGACGATCAGCAGGTTCGCCATAGTGGAACTCTCTTTCTCGCGGAGCCCGGCCGGCACGGCGCACGGTGGCGCTCGGCGCATGCGGAGGGCGGTCGCCATCGCGCAATGCAGCAAACTACATGCCAATGCGTTTATGCAGGACGGCGCCTTGAGGCGCCCCGAATCCGCTGCCGCCCCGCGGCAATCGGTGTCACGCAACGCAATGGCCCGAACCCCCAGTCCGGACCGCAGGCGTCAGTCCAATTGCGAACCATTTCGCCCGCGGTTGGCGCGGGCGACCAAGCGTCAGGAGCGCGCGCGGCAGTGCGCAAGCCACTGCGCGGTGAGTTTCTCCTGAACGGTGTTCTGGTTGAGGCGCGCGTCCAGGCCCGCGAAATCAACCTCGTCGATCGGCTGGTCCTGATTGAAGCACGAGAAGACGTAGGTCACCTTGCCGGTCACCGGATCCCTGTGCGGCTGCAGGCACTGCGCGCAAATTTCCTTCATCATGCATTGCATCGGCGAGTTGATCGACGCAATCCCGCGGTGCCCGGGCGCGAGATACGGCGCGAGCACGGTATGGCGCGCCGCGCCCACCGCCGCCATCATCTTGTCGGAGCCGATCGCGATCAGGCGGTCGCACGCCGCAAACGGAATCGGCTGCTCGCCCAAGGCGCCCGATGCATACGCCTGCATCGCTTCGACGATGTTGCCGACGAACGCGCGATCGGAGGCGCGCGTCGACTCGAATCCCGGCGCTTCGTCGCAGCACCAGACGACCGCGTCCGCCGCGGCCTCGATGTCGGCGACCTTGTAGCGATCGATCCGCTTCTTGTAACCGGCGAAGTAGAGCACTTTCGAACCGGCGTGGCGGAACGCTTGGCCAATCGAGAACAGCACGGCGTTGCCCAGGCCGCCGCCCGCCAGCACCACCGTTTCGCCGGGCTCGATCTCGGTCGGCGTGCCGGTCGGTCCCATCAGCACTACGCGCTCGCCCGGCTTCAACTGCGCGCAGAGGTCCGACGAGCCGCCCATCTCCAGTACGATCGTCGAAACGAGGCCCTGCTCGCGATCGACCCAGGCGCCGGTGAGCGCGAGCCCTTCCATATTGAGCCGCGTCCCTGCGACTTTGGGCGCCAGCGCCTCGAAATTCTGCAGCCGGTAAAACTGCCCGGGCCGGAAGCGCCGTGCGGCGGCAGGCGCGTGCACGACGACCTCGACGATCGTCGGCGTCAGACGCACGACCCGCACCACAGTCGCGATCAGCTCGCGCGCAAGCTTGCCGATGAAAGCGGTGTCGGTCGCAGGCGATGAAGGCGATACTTTCGCGAGCATCCGCGTGACGATGGGGTAGCCCTGCTTCGCGCTCGCCATCGCTTTCACGACGTTGCCCTGGAACGACGGATGGAGGTCGCCGAAGAAGCTCGTGGCGCGGCCGTCGCCGCGAATGTCGGTCAGCACCGCGGGACGATCCGGCTTGGCGAGCCCCTTGACGGGCTTCACCGGCTCGCCGTCTTCGTCCTGCAGCCGGAAGTATTTGCCGTCGAGCGCGAAGTGCGCCGAATCCTCGCGCGCGAGCACGGTGTTCGGATGCGTGCCCGCGGCAATCAGGATCGTTTTGGCCGGCAGCGTCACGCGCGCATACTCGTGCCAGACGCCGTCGCCGTCGTTGTGCTGCTCCGAGACCTCGAGTCCGGTTGCACGGCCGGCTGCATCGACCTCGACCGCGAGCGGCGTCAGTCCTTCGGCGAAGCGGACCCCTTCCTCCAGCGCCTTCTCCACTTCCTCGTGATTCAACGTGTACGCCGGGCTGTCGATCAGCCGGCGACGATAGGCGATCGTCGCGCCGCCCCATTCCTGCAGCATTTCGACGATGCGTGGCACGCGGCCCTCCCGCACCGCGGCAGCGCGTTCGGCGCGCAGCGCGCGGGCATGCGCGAGATACTCGGCGGCAATCGCGCGTTCGTCGGCGGTCCACGCGGCCTCGATCGCGGCAGCGCCGTTGGCTGCGGCCAGCGTTTCGTAGCGGGCGAGGAATTTCTCGACCTGCAACGGGTAGTAGGCGAGCGATTCGGTGGCCGTGTCGATCGCGGTCAAGCCGCCGCCGATGACGACGATCGGCAGGCGGATCTGCATGTTGGCGATCGAATCCTTCTTTGCCGCGCCGGTGAGCTGCAGTGCCATCAGGAAGTCGGAGGCCGTCCGCACGCCATTGGCGAGACCGTTGGGCAGGTCCAGCACCGTCGGCTTGCCCGCGCCCGCGGCGACGGCGACGTGATCGAAGCCGAGTGCGAACGCGCCGTCGGCGTCGAGCGTCCCGCCGAAACGCACGCCGCCGTGCATGGCGAAGCGCTCGCGGCGCTCCATCAGCAGGCGGATCAATTTGAGGAAATTCTTGTCCCAACGGACGGTGATCCCGTATTCGGCGACGCCGCCGAAGCCCGCCATCGTGCGCTCGTCGAGCGGCTCGATCAGCGCGGCGGTGTCGCGGATGGGTTCGAACGGCACGCGCTCGCCCATGACGGTGACGCCAGACAGCGCCGGAGCGAGCGGCTCGATCTTGAGACCGTCGATGCCCACTACGGTGTGGCCGTCGTTCAGCAGATGGTGCGCAAGCGTGAAACCGGCGGGCCCCATGCCGACGACGAGGACGCGTTTTCCCGTCGCCGCAGCGGGTAGCGGCCGGCGCAGGTCGAGCGGATTCCAGCGCGTGAGCAGCGAATACACCTCGAACCCCCACGGCAGCGCGAGCACGTCCTTCAGGATTCGCGTCTCCGATTGCGGAATGTCGACGGGATCCGTCTTTTGATAGATGCACGACTTCATGCAGTCGTTGCAGATCCGGTGGCCGGTCGCCGCGACCATCGGGTTGTCGACGCACATGATCGCGAGCGCTGCAACCGCGAAGCCGTCGGCGCGCAGTTTGTGGAACTCGGAAATCTTTTCCTCGAGCGGGCAGCCGGCGAGCGGCACGCCGAACGGGCTCTTCCGGAACGGAATCTCGGACGCCGCCGTGTCGGCGGTCTTCTTTTCGGGAAGCCCGCGCGCACACGAATCCTTGCCCTGCTCGTGACAGAAGATGCAGTAGTGCGCCTGATCGAGGCCGCCGACGAAAGCCGTGCCCTGGTCCGTCAGCGCAAACCCCTCGCGGCGGCGCAGGTGGCCACCGGCGATCTCGAACATTTCGACGCCATGACGATGCGTCGTCTGCAGCGGCACGAGCTTCATGTAATCGAGCTTGCGCGGCGCGCGGAACAGCACGCCGCCCTTGTGCGCGGCGCGACCTTCCGGCGTGTGCGCGGCCCAGGCGGCGTAGCGCGTCGCCACATCCAGCCGGGTTGCATTGGCGACTTCGTCCTGCTGCCAGCGCGTCACCGCGCGCGCAAAGGCGAGCTCGGAGAAGGGCTCGCCCAGCGCGCCTTCGAGTTCCCGACCGAGCATGGCCCCATCGAACGTCGCCGCCACGTCGGCCCTGTGCGCGTTCATCGCCTTGCGCTGGACGAACAGGCGCTTGACGGTGAAGATCGGCGCGAGCTCGTGGTGCCGCGCTTCGAGACTCCGCACCTCGGCTTCGATGCCGAACAGCGCGGCGAGAAAATCCTCGAGATGCGGACCGATCGCAATCAGGAGATCCGATTCCGACCTTGTCCCAAGTGAATCCGGATCTGCCCGAGCGGCCGCGAGACGATCCGCGAGCGCGGCGTCCGCGCCTCGCAGCTGCGCGAGGAACAGTTCGTCGATGCGCGCCGCGCCCTCCGCGGTGTAGAGGTCGACGAAGCGCAAGCCGTCGGGCAGGGTCAGCATCGCGGTCGAATCGAGCGGCATGACAAAATGCGGCGTGGAAGCCTCTTGCGGCCGGCGGCGAGCGCCGGCAAAACATATGATTTTACCCGCTGGCCAACGTCCGTGTCAGGCGCAATGGTTCTATGCTTGTAATCGCCCCGGCTCATCTACGCAGCGCGCCATCAGGACCCGGTCTTGAGCTATGCCCCCACTTTGCGGTCAACCAAGCGGCGCCTCGGTCCGTTTGAGGGCGGCCCGCTTCCCATAACGGTACCTACCCGACAATACGGAATTCCCATGACTCGAACGAATCGCTGGGCTCGCATCGCCATCCTCGCGCTGGCCGCGACGGGAGTTACCGCCGCGGCCGCGCAGCCGATCAAGCTGGGCGAGCTCAACAGCTACAAGACATTTCCGGCCTTTCTCGAGCCGTACAAGAAGGGAATGGAGCTCGCGCTGGAGGAAGTCAACGCCGCCGGCGGCGTGCTCGGGCGCCCGCTAGAAATCGTCTCGCGCGACGACAACGGCAATCCGGGCGACGCCGTGCGCGTCGCCGAAGAGCTGCTGTCGCGCGAAAAGGCCGTGCTGCTGATGGGCACATTCGCCTCCAACGTGGGCCTCGCCGTTGCCGATCTCGCCAAGCAGCGCAGGGTCCTGTTCCTCGCCGCCGAACCGCTGACCGACAAGATCGTCTGGGAGAGCGGCAACCGCTACACGTTCCGCCTGCGGGCTTCGACCTACATGCAGACGGCGATGCTGGTCCCCGAAGCCGCGAAGCTCGGCAAGAAGCGCTGGGCGATCGTCTATCCCAATTACGAGTACGGCCAATCGGCGACCGCCGCGTTCAAGAAGCAGATGATCGCGTTGCAGCCGGGCGGCATCGAGTTCGTCGAGCAGGCGGTGCCGCTCGGCAAGATCGACGCCGGACCCGTCGTGCAGGCGTTGCTCGATGCCAAGCCGGACGCAATCTTTTCATCGCTGTTCGCCGCCGACCTCGCCCGCTTCGTCCGCGAAGGCGAGCTGCGCGGCTTGTTCGAGGGCCGTCCCGTGTTCAACCTGCTGGGCGGCGAGCCCGAATATCTCGATCCGCTGAAGGATGAAGCGCCCGTCGGCTGGTGGGTAACGGGTTACCCGTGGTACGCGATCGACACACCCGAGCACAAGCGCTTCCGCGACGCCTACCGAAAGAAGTTCAACGACTATCCGCGGCTGGGCTCCGTCGTCGGCTACAGCACGATCAAGGCCGCCGCTGCTGCGATCCGCAGGGCCGGCTCGACCGACACCGAGAAGCTGATCGCCGCGATGAACGGCCTCACCTTCGAATCGCCGTTCGGCAAGGTGACATTCCGCGCGCTCGACCACCAGTCGACGATGGGCGCGTACGTCGGACGCACAGCAGTCAAGGACGGCAAGGGTGTGATGGTCGACTGGCACTATGCCGACGGCAAGGACTACCTGCCAAGCGACGATGCGGTGAAGCGGATACGGCCGACGGAGTAGCGGACAGGTCGTCCCCCGGGGGATTCGAGATTCGCGGGTGGTCTCGTCTCCAAACCGCTAGAATCGCGGACATCTGCCGGGGCTCGTCCCGCGCATCGGCGCCGCCCGCGTGTCCCTCGCCTCCGCGTGTCCCTCGCCTCCCTCTTCGCCCAACTGCTGAACGGCCTCGCCGGCGCGTCGTCGCTGTTCCTCGTCGCCGCGGGCCTGACGCTGATCTTCGGCGTCACGCGCGTCGTGAATTTCGCGCACGGCTCGCTTTTCATGCTCGGCGCCTACGTTGCCTACACGCTGGTCGGCGCGTTCGGCCGCGGCCCGTTCGGATTCTGGGGCGGTGTCGTGCTCGCGGCGCTGATCATCGCCGCGATCGGCGCGCTGATCGAAGCGTTGCTGCTGAAGCGCATCTATACGGCTCCCGAGCTCCTCCAGCTTGCCGCGACCTTCGGCGTCGTGCTGATCGTCCGCGATGCCGCGCTCGCCATCTGGGGGCCGGAGGACCTGCTCGGGCCGCGCGCTCCGGGCTTCGCCGGCGCAATCGATGTGCTCGGCCGCGCGGTGCCGACCTATGACCTGCTGCTGCTCGCGATCGGCCCCCTGGTGCTCCTCCTCCTGTGGTGGCTCGTCAACCGCACGCATTTCGGTGTCGTCGTCCGCGCGGCGACCGAGAACCGGGTCCTCGTGGGCGCGCTCGGCATCGACGAAGGACGGCTCTTCACGATGGTGTTCGCACTGGGCGCGTTCCTCGCGGGGCTCGCCGGCGCGCTGCAGCTGCCGCTCGAACCCGCCAATCTCGGCATGGACCTGGCCGTCATCGCTGAGGCGTTCGTCGTCACGGTCGTCGGAGGTCTGGGTTCGATTCCCGGCGCGTTTGTCGCCGCGCTCATCATCGGGCTCGCGCGCGCGTTGTGCGTCACGCTCGGCACCGTCGACGTCGGTGGCGTTGCGATCGCCTTCCCGAAGCTGACGCTCGTCGCCGAATTCGTCGTGATGGCCGTCGTGCTGGCGGTGAAGCCGTATGGGCTGCTCGGCACACCGGCGTCGACGCCACCTACGACGCCGATTGCCGAATTTCGCGCGCTCGTGATTCCGCCGGGCCGCCGAGCGGCGGTGACCGCGCTGGCGGCGCTCGCGCTCGCCGCGCTGCTGCCGTTCACCGGCGATGAGTACCGACTGGTGCTCGCCACGGACATTCTCGTCCTCGCACTGTTCGCGTCGAGCCTGCAGTTCCTGATGGGCACCGGTGGCATGGCGTCGTTCGGTCATGCCGCGTACTTCGGGCTCGGCGCTTACGCGGCGGCGCTCGGTGCGCGCCATGGCTGGCCGATGGAACTTGCGCTCGTCGCCGCGCCGTTGGTCGCGCTGGCCGGCGCCCTCGTCTTCGGCTGGTTCTGCGTGCGGCTCTCCGGCGTCTATCTCGCGATGCTGACGCTTGCGTTCGCGCAGATCGTCTGGTCGGTGGCGTGGCAATGGGACAGCGTCACCGGTGGATCGAACGGCGTTATCGGCGTCTGGCCGGCAGCGTGGCTCGCGGACAAGCGTGCGTATTTCTGGTTCGTGCTGATCGTGACGAGCGCGGCGCTGGCCACGATCGCCTGGATCGCCCATGCGCCTTTGGGCTACTCCCTGCGCGCGGGCCGCGACTCGGCTCTGCGCGCCGAAGCGATCGGCATCGACGTTCGCACGACGCGGTGGACTGCGTTCGCGCTGGCAGGCACCTTCGCGGGCCTGGCCGGTGGACTCTACGCGTTCTCCAAGGGCAGCATCTCGCCGGAGACGCTGGCGATTCCACGTTCGGTCGATGCCCTGGTGATCGTGCTGCTGGGCGGCCTCAATGCGCTGGCGGGACCGTTGCTCGGTGCCGCCGCCTTCGCGTGGCTCTCCGACACGCTGTCGCGCGTGACCGACTATTGGCGTGCGAGTCTCGGCGTCACGATCCTGTTGATCGTTCTCGTGTTCCCGCTCGGCATCGGCGGCGCCTTGCAGCGAATGCTCGGATGGACCAGGCGATGAACACGGCAGTGCTCCGCGTCGAGGCGCTCGCGAAGGCATTCGACGGCGTCAAGGCGGTTGCCAGCGTTTCGTTCACGGTGGCGCCAGGTGAGCTCGTCGCGCTGATCGGGCCGAACGGCGCCGGCAAGACGACGTGCTTCAACCTCGTCAACGGCCAGCTCGCCCCCGATGAAGGAGCGGTGACGCTCGGCGGCGAGCGCATCGACGGGCTGCCGCCGCGTGCGATCGCGCGCAAAGGCGTCGGTCGGACGTTCCAGGTCGCGGCGACGTTCGCGTCGATGACCGTGCGTGAAAACGTCCAGCTCGCGCTCGTCGCGCACGCGAATGGGGGGGCGAGCGTCGCGACGCGCGCGTGCGATCGATTCGGCGGCGAAGCCGATGCGCTGCTCGAGCGGGTCCGCATGTCGCGTTTCGCCGATCACGGCTGTGCGACGCTCGCCTATGGCGACGCGAAGCGCATCGAGCTCGCGCTGGCGCTCGCCGGACGCCCCCGGCTCCTGCTGATGGACGAGCCGACCGCCGGGATGTCGGGGAACTCGCGCAATCGGCTGATGCAGGTCGCGGCCGGCATGGCGCGCGAGGAGCACATTGCGGTGCTCTTCACCGAGCACGACATGGACGTCGTGTTCGGCCACGCCGATCGCGTCATCGTCCTCGATCGCGGGAAGATCATTGCGGAAGGGACGCCCGCGGCGGTTCGTGCCGATGCGCGCGTGCGCGCCGTCTATCTAGGCGAGGACGACGCCGCGTAAACGCGCGCGCCCTCAGGCGCCGAGTCGCGCCAAGCCGTCGGCGAGATCAGCGATCAGGTCCTCGGGATCTTCGAGACCGATGTGCAGGCGCAGGCACGGACCGCCGGCGTTCCATCGGGTCGCCGTCCGCGTGCGTTCCGGATATGTGGGGATGATAAGACTTTCGAAGCCGCCCCAGCTCCAGCCCATGGCGAACAGCCGCATGCCGTCGAGCATCGCGTCGATCCGCGCTTTCGCGACCGGATTGAGCACGATCCCGAACAGTCCTGATGCACCGGTGAAATCGCGCTGCCACAACGCATGGCCACGCGACCCCGGAAGCGCCGGATAGATCACCTCCTTCACCTCGGGACGGGCGCGCAGCCATTGCGCAATTGCGAGCGCGCCCGCCTGATGCCGGGCAAGGCGCGTGGGCAGCGTGCGCAGCCCGCGCAATGCAAGGAAGCAATCGTCGGGTGATGCCGTCACGCCGATGTCGGTCCACAGCCGGTGGATTCGGGCGTGCGTCGCCTCGTTGGCGATGATGAGTCCCAGCAAGACGTCTGAATGGCCGCCGATGTACTTGGTCGCGGCGTGGACCGCGACGTCGACGCCGTGAGCGAACGAGCGGAAGAAGAACGGCGTCGCCCACGAATTGTCGGCGATGACGAGCGCGCCGTGCCGGTGCGCGACTTCGGCGAGCGCGGGGATATCCTGCACGTCGAAGGTGAGCGAGCCGGGCGACTCGACGAAGACGATACGCGTATTCGGGCGAAAGGCCTGCTCGATCGCGGCGCCGGCAAGCGGATCGTAGTAGCTCACGTCGACGCCGATCCGCGTCAGGTGATGGTCGCAAAAGCGCCGCGTCGGGCCGTAAACGGAGTCGGTGACGAGCACGTGGTCGCCGGCACCGGCGAGTGCGAGCAGCGGCAGCGTCGTCGCCGTCAACCCCGACGGTACCGCGAATGCGCCGAAACCGCCCTCGATCGCCGTCACTGCGTCCTGCAGGTCGGTGACGGTCGGCAACCCGTGGAGCCCGTAGGAGATGCCGTCGTACTCGCCGCGCACCGCCTGCTCGAGCTCGGCAACGGTCGGGAACAGCATCGTCGTCGCGCGGAACACCGGTGTGTTGACGGCGCCCAGGAATCGCCGCGGCTCGCGTCCGAGATGCCCCGCGAGCGTCGACGGCTTGAGCTTGCGGTCGTCGCTCATGAATGAGCCCCCACGCTCGCGGCCTCATTGGCCAACTCGGCCGCTGCGCTGCCCCCCGAGGCAGACCGCAGTTGCGCGGTCTTGGGCAGCCCGGCGGCGCTCATGCCTTCGAAACCTCCGACCCGAGCTGCGAACGGATCTGCGCGATCTTTTCGGGTATCGGTGTCGCGACGTCGACGACGACCGCGTTCTTCGGTTCCTCGAGGGTCGCGAACTGGCTCGCGAGCAGCGTCGCCGGCATGTAGCGATGCGTGCGCTGCGTAACGCGCGGGGCGATCGCCGCGTAATCGCCCTTGAGGTAGACAAAGCGGAAATCGCCCGGCGATCGCGCGTGCGCAGCGATCCGGTCGCGATACGTCTGCTTCAATGCCGAGCATGCGAGCACCGCATCGCCGCCGCGCGCGACGATCGCGCCCATTTCATCCGCCAGCCGGTCGAGCCAGGGCCAGCGGTCGGCGTCGGTGAGCGGCGTCCCCGCCGCCATCTTGGCGACGTTCGCCTCGGGATGGAAATCGTCGCCGTCGAAGAACGGCCAGCCGAGATCGGCGGCCAGCGCCTTGCCGACCTTCGTCTTGCCGGAGCCCGAGACGCCCATCATCACGACGATCATCTCGTCCTCGCCGGTCCTTGCGCCGGCTCCCCGCCGATGTCCCTGCGCATCATCGCGAGCAGCCGGTCGGCGTAATCGGATTTGTTCTGGCTCGCGAAGCGCATCATCAGCGCGAGCGCCATCACCGGCGCGGGCACGCCCTGCTCCACCGCCTCCAGCGCCGCCCAGCGGACGTCGCCCGAATCGGCGACGACCGGCGCAACCTGCGCCAAGTCCGCATCGCTGGCGAGGAAATCGGCGATGCCGTCGAGGAGCCACGAGCTCACCACACTCCCCTGCCGCCACGCTTGCGTCATCGCCGCGACGTCGATCGCGAGCGCTTCGTTGCCCTTGAGGAGCGCGATCCCTTCCGCGTACGCCTGCATCATGCCGTACTCGATGCCGTTGTGGATCATCCGCGCGAAATGGCCCGCGCCGCAGGGTCCGCAGTGCAGCCAGCCTTTGGGGCCGGACGCGACCAGCGCGGCGCCGGGTTCGACCAGCCGCATTGCCTCGGCATCGCCGCCGAAGGTAAACGCGCACGCGGTGCCTACGCTGCCCGCCACGCCGCAGTCGACGAAGTGGATGCCGGCACTCGCGAGGGCGGCGCCCCGCCGCTGCGAATCGCGGTAATGCGCGTTGCCGGCGTCGACGATCACGTCGCCGCGCGCGAGCTCCGGCCAGAGGTCCTCGACGGCGAGCTCGGTGACGCGCCCGGCAGGAAGTGCGAGCCACACGACGCGCGGCGGCGATAAACGCTTGGCCAGCTCGACGATCGAGCCGGCGGAATCGAGGACGCTGTGGCCGGCGAGCGCTTCCGCCGTCGCAGGGCTCGCGTCGAAGCCGACGACGCGGGCGCCGCCGCCAGTGAAGCGCCGCGCGATGGCAGCGCCCATCCGGCCGAGTCCGATTAGTCCGATCTGCATGGGATGTCCACCCGGAACGAGAGCCGTGATGCTACCGCATCGGATAGCGTGTGGCGACGATCGCGGCACCGACGATCAACGCACCGCCGACGATGGTCCGCATGCCGGGCACCTCGCCCTGCAGGACGAGCGCGAGAACGATTCCGTAGACCGGCTCGAGCGCGGCAACAACGCTCGCCGTGTGCGCGCTGACGCGGCGCAGCGAGGCGATGAACAGCGTGTGCGCGAGCGCCGTGCACACGAGTCCCAGCACGATCAGGAGCCCGATTTCGCGTCCGCCGATGTCGCCCAGCGCCCATGGGCTCGCCCACGCGAAGGGGAGCAGGCATAACGCGGCGCACAAGTTCTGCCAGAACGCGATGTCGGTTGCCTTGCGGGTGGCCACATAGCGTCGATTGAGCACCGTTAGCAGCGCGAACGCGAAGGCGGAAACGCACCCCCACGCGAGCCCCTGGACGGTACGGTTGGCGAGCGAAAATTCGGGCACGATGGCGACGAGCCCGATGATGACGAGAAGCGCCGTCGTAACCTTCCGCGGCGTCCACCGTCGCCGCAGCAGCAACTGCTCCAGAACGAGCACGAACAGCGGAAAGCTCGCGTAGCCGAGAAGCCCGATCGCGACGCTCGCGACCTGGATCGCAGCAAAGAAGCTCACCCAGTGCAGCGCCAGGACTGCGCCGTTGGTAACGAGGCGCAGCTCGAACGGTGGCCGCACCTGCCCGACACGCAATTGCAGGATGCCCAGCGCCGCGGCAGCCACCGCGGTGCGCCCAAGTACGATCGCGACGGGCGAGAGATCGAGCCACTTGCCGAAGAGTCCCGCGAAGCCGAACAGCAGCACAGCACCGTGCAGCGCGGCAAGGGCAGCGGTCCCGGTCATGCCCCCAGGCTCCGTGGATGCTTTCATCGTCCGCGATTGTGCCATCGCGTCGGGCAGCCCCCACCCTGCGCTAGAATGCGTGCTGGCATCGCGTGCGGCACTCGCGCGACGCACGATAAGCCGAGCCTGCACGAGGCCGCATCCCGCGGAGAAGCCCAATGCCCATTTCATCGCCCGCCGCCAAGGCGATCGCCGCCGTCCGCAATGCGCCCGGCAGCCGCGTCAAGGTCGCGGTGTCGGACATCGATGGCGTGTTGCGCGGCAAGTACGTGCACAAGGACAAGTTCTATTCGGCGGTCGAGGGCGGCTTCGGCTTCTGCGACGTCGTGTTCGGCTGGGACATGATGGACGTCACCTACGACAACACGACGCTGACGGGCTGGCACAAGGGCTTTCCGGATGCGCTCGCGAAAATCGACGTGGGCACGATGCGCAACGTGCCGTGGGACGACAACGTGCCCTTCTTCCTCGGTGAGTTCGTGCAGGCGCAGGACGGCAAGGAGGTTCCGCTGCCGATCTGCCCCCGGCAAGTGCTGAAGCGCGTGTTGAAGCGCGCCGAAAAGCTGGGCATGACGCCGATGTGCGGAATGGAGTTCGAGTGGTTCAATTTCGCCGAGACGCCGCATTCGTGGGCGCAGAAGAAGGGCGTCGGCCCGACGACGCTGACGCCGGGGATGTTCGGCTATTCGCTGCTGCGCGCGAACGAAAACCGCGAGTTCTTCGCTGCGTTGATGAACGACATGGCGGCGTTCGGCGTCCCGATCGAGGGGCTGCACACGGAGACTGGTCCCGGCGTGTACGAGGCTGCGATCCTGTTCTCGGAAGCGCTCGAAGCCGCCGACCGCGCGATCCTGTTCAAGACGGGTGCGAAGGAAATCGGCGCGCGCTTCGGGATCATGCCGAGCTTCATGGCCAAGTGGAGCCAGCAATATCCCGGATGCTCGGGTCACATCCACCAATCGCTGTCGCAAGGCGGGAAGAACCTGTTCCATGACCCGAAGGGCAGGAACGCGATGAGCAAGCTGTTCGAAAGCTACCTCGCAGGCCAGGTTGCGGGATTGATGGAGTTGGCACCGATGTACTGGCCGACGATCAACAGCTACAAGCGGCTGGTCGACGGCTTCTGGGCGCCGGTGAAGCCGACGTGGGGTGTCGACAACCGGACGGCGAGCTTCCGCGTGATCGCCGCGTCGCGCAAGTCCACGCGCCTCGAGACGCGCTGCCCCGGCGCCGACATGAATCCTTACCTCGCCGCGGCGGCGTGCATCGCCGCGGGCTTGAACGGCGTCGAGCGCAACCTGAAGCTCACCGCCAAACCGATCCACGGGACCAATCTCGGCGCCGAGCACATCCCGCGCGCGCCGCGCACGCTGATCGAGACGACGCGCATTTTCCGCGACTCGGAGCTCGCGCGCGACTGGTTCGGCAACGATTTCGTCGACCATTTCGCCGCGACGCGCGAATGGGAGTGGCGGCAATGGCTCGATGCGGTCACCGACTGGGAGATGAAACGCTATTTTGAGATCATCTGAATTGGAGATTCGCCGGCTTGCTCCCGTCGATGCAGCCGCCTATCGCGCGTTGCGACTGCGCGGTCTGCGCGAGCATCCGGATGCATTCACGTCGAGCTGCGAGGAAGAATCGATGAAGCCGCTCGCCGCAACCGAAGCCCGGCTCGGGCCGGACAGCGGCGATGCCGTCTACGGCGCCCTCGCCCATGGCGCGCTGGTCGGCGTGCTGGGCCTCGCGCGCGAGCCGCGGGCGAAGAACCGGCACAAGGCCGTCGTCTTCGGAATGTACGTCGCGCCCGAGTACGCCGGCCAAGGCATTGGCGCGGCGTTGGTTGCGCATGTCATCACGGCGGCTCGAAGCCAAATTGGCGTCGAGCAACTGGTGTTGACGGTCACACAAACCAACGATGGCGCGCGCACTCTGTATGAACGGCACGGCTTCCGCTCCTTCGGGATCGAGCCGCGCGCGATCCGCGTCGTCGACCGCTACTTCGACAAGAATCACATGATCCTTTTCCTGTCGTCATCATGAGCATTGCCAAGTTCAGCTTTCCCACGACGATCCACTTCGGCGCGGGCGCGCGCCGCCTCGTCGCCGACCATCTGCGCGCGCAGGGCATCCGCCGGCCGCTCGTCGTCACCGATCGCGGGATCGCACCGTTGCCGCTGCTCGCCGAATTCCTGGGCGGCCTGGCCGGGCTCGAAACCCGCGTCTATTCGGAAATCTGGGGCAATCCCGTGGCGAGCCAGGTCGGAAAGGGCGCCGCCGCCTACCGCGCACACGACGCTGACGCAGTGATCGGCCTCGGCGGGGGTGCAGCGCTCGACGTCGCGAAGGCGATCGCGCTGATGGCGACGCATCCGGGCGACGTTCTCGAATACGCATGGGACCATCCGCACGTGCGGCCGATCGACCGCGAGCTGCCGTACTTCGTCGCGCTGCCGACGACCGCCGGTACAGGCTCGGAAGTGGGCCGCTCGTCGGTGGTCTCCGACGACGCCACGCACGTGAAGAAGATCGTCTTCTCGCCGAAGCTCCTCGCGCGGTGCGTGTTCGCCGACCCAGAGCTGACGCTCGACCTGCCGCCTTCGATCACGGCCGCGACCGGCATGGACGCGCTCACGCACAACGTCGAATCGTACCTGTCGCCCGAATACCACCCGCTTTGCGACGGCATCGCGCTCGAAGGCGTGCGCATCGCCGCGCGCGCGCTACCGCTCGCGGTGCGCGACGGCGGGAACCTCGACGCGCGCAGCGACATGCTGATGAGCTCGATGATGGGCGCGATCGCGTTCCAGAAGGACCTGGGCGCCGTACACTCGTGCGCGCATGCGCTGTCGACGGTCGCCGACCTCCACCACGGGCTCGCGAACGGCATCATGATCGACCACGTGATGCGCTTCAATCTCCCCGCGGCGACGGCGAAGATGGCCGAGCTTTCCCGTGTCGCCGGCGTCGGCGGTGCGACCGGAATGACCGATATCGAGGCGGCGCACGCGTTCGTCGACTGGCTCGCAGCGATGAAACGCGAGCTCGATATCCCCGCGAAGCTTGGTGCAATAACGTCGAAACGGCCCGTAACCCCTGAGGACATTCCGGCGCTCGTCGCCGTCGCGATCGACGACACGTGCCATCGAACCAACCCCCGTCTCTGCACGCGCGCGGATTTCGAGCGGATCTTCGCCGCGGCGATCTGATCGCCTGCCACTGCCATGCTGAAAATCGGCATCGCCGCCTGCTTTTTCCACGAAGACCCACAACGCCCGATCTTCAAGGGGATGACGCTGCAATACATCGAGCAGAACGTCGCGCACTGGCTGATGCAACGCGACGTGCTGGCGTTCATGGTGCCCTCGCCCGAAGGCCGCACGAAGCGGCCCGGCAGCAAGGCGACAGTCGAGGCCTACGCCGACGAGCTCGACGGCCTCGTCCTGATGGGCGGCTCGGACGTCTGCCCGGAATCCTATGGCGAGAAAGCGCTGAAACCCGAGTGGAACGGCGATCGCATCCGCGACGACTACGAGATCGCATTGCTCCGCGCGTTCATGGCGGTGCGAAAGCCGGTGCTGGGCGTGTGTCGCGGTGCGCAGATCATCAACGTGGCACAAGGAGGAACGCTGTGGCAGGACGTGGGCACGCAGGTTCCGGGCGCCCTCGCGCACCGCAACTGGGCGATCTACGAGCAGAATTGCCACGCCACGACGCTCGTCCCCGGTAGCGGGCTCACCAAGCTCTACCCCGGCCGCACGCTCGTCAAGACGAATTCGATCCATCACCAGGCGCTGAAGGACCTCGGCCGCGACCTCGTTATCGAAGCGTGGTCGGAGCCGGACCGCATCATCGAGGCGATCCGTCATCAGGGTCCCGTATACGTGTTCGCCGTGCAATGGCACCCCGAGTTCCACGCACCGGACGATCCTTCGTTCGTCGACGACACGCCGATCCTCGACGAATTTCTCGCCGCCGCGGCTGCGCACAAGGCTGCCGCGTACGCGCTGTAGGCCGACGGAGTCCGCATGAAGATCACGAATCCCGCCGACGGCACGGTGATCACGGAAATCACCGCCGACAACGCCGCCGCCGTTCGCCGCAAGTACGAGCTTGCCCGCGCAGGCCAGAGGAAATGGGCGAAGGTGCCGATCCGCAAGAGGCTCGCCGCGATTTTGGCGTTCCGCGAGCGCATCGTCGCAATGCACGAAACGCTCGCCCGCACGCTGACGCACGAGGTCGGCAAGCCGATCCGCCAGTCGCGCAACGAATTGAACGGCCTGCTCGGCCGGCTCGATTTCTTTCTCGAGGAGTCTGCCGGCGCGCTGCGCGACGAGAAGGTCCACGCCGATGCTGCGCAGAACCTCGAGGAACGGATTACGCACGAGCCGCTCGGCGTCGTCGCCAACATCTCGGCGTGGAACTACCCGTATTTCGTCGGCAGCAACGTCTTCGTGCCGGCACTCGTCGCCGGCAACGCCGTCCTCTACAAGCCCTCCGAATTCGCGACGCTCACCGGAACCCACATCGCCGAGATGCTGCACGAGGCCGGTGTCCCGCGCGACGTGTTCGTGCCGGTGATCGGCGACGGCGCGACTGGCGCTGCGTTGCTGCGGCAGCCGATCGACGGTGTGTTCTTCACCGGCTCCTACGCGACCGGAGCGAAGATCGCCGCTCGCGCCGGCAAGCGGATGATCAAGGTTCAGCTCGAGCTCGGCGGCAAGGATCCGATCTACGTCTGCGAGGACGTCGATATCAGAGCCGCGGCCGCCGGAGTCGCCGATGGCGCCTTCTACAATACCGGGCAATCGTGCTGCTCGGTCGAGCGCATCTACGTGCACGACTCGATCCACGACCGGTTCGTCGATGCTTTCGTCGCCGAGGTCAACGGGTACCGGCTCGGCGATCCGATGGACGAAGGCACCTACATCGGCGCGGTCACACGGCGGCCGCAGCTCGACGTGCTGAAAAAACAGGTCGCCGATGCCAAAAGGAAAGGCGCAAAGCTCCTCCTCGGCGGCAGCATCGTCAAACGCAAGGGCAACTGGTTCGAGCCGACTGTCTTCATCGACGTCGACCACTCGATGACGCTGATGAAAGACGAGAGCTTCGGTCCGATCATCGGGATCCAGAGCGTCGCCGACGACGCCGCGGCCGTCGACCTGATGAACGATACCGAGTACGGCCTGACCGCCGGCGTCTACACGAATGACGCCAAGCGTGCGCGCAAGATCCTCGGCCAGCTTCGCGCGGGCAGCGTCTACTGGAACTGTTGCGATCGCGTGAGCCCGCGGCTCCCCTGGTCCGGCATCGGTCACTCCGGAATCGGCCTCACGCTGTCGACCTACGGCATCCAGACATTCACACGGCCGAAAGCCTGGCATTTACGGAGCGCCTAATCGGGCTCGGGATCAATCCGTCGTCCCCGCGCAGGCGGGGACCCAGTGACGTTCATCGCAAGACACTGGATTCCCGCGTTCGCGGGAATGACGGCACCTCAGGCGTCCTGCAGCTCCGCGGCGTACAGCGTATTCGACAACAGCGTCGCGATCGTCATCGGCCCGACGCCGCCGGGCACCGGCGTGATCCACGACGCGCGCTCCTTCGCCGCGGCAAAGTCGACGTCGCCGCAGAGCTTGCCGTCGGCGTTGCGGTTGATGCCGACGTCGATGACGATCGCGCCGGGCTTCACCCAGTCGCCCTGGACGAAGTTGGCCTTGCCCACGGCCGCGACGACGATGTCGGCCTGACGGACGAGTCCCGGCAGGTCGCGCGTTCGCGAGTGGCAGATCGTGACCGTGCAGCGCTCCATCAGCAGCTCCAGCGCCATCGGCCGGCCGACGATGTTCGATTGCCCGATCACGACCGCGTGCTTGCCGGCGAGCTCTTCGCCGGTCTCCTTCAGCAGGGTCATGCAGCCATACGGTGTGCACGGACGCAACAGCGGGCGTTTCTGCACGAGGCGGCCGATGTTGTACGGATGAAAGCCGTCGACGTCCTTCAGCGGGTCGATGCGCTCGGTGACCGCCGCATCGTCGATGTGTTTCGGCAGCGGCAGCTGGACCAGGATCCCGTTCACGGCCGGGTCACGGTTCAGCGTCTCGACGAGCGCCAGAAGCTGGTCTTCCGTCGTCGTCGCCGGAAGATCGTGCGCGAACGAGTTCATGCCGACCGCGTCGGTCGTCTTGCGCTTGTTGCGCACATAGATCTGTGACGCCGAATTTTCCCCGACCAGCACGACGGCAAGTCCCGGCACCGCTTTGCCGGCGTCCGTGCGCTGCGCGACCCGGGACCGCACATCGGCGGTGAGCCGCTCCGCCCGCGCCTTGCCGTCAATGACGCGCGCGATCATGCGCCGCCCTCGACCTCCGTGGCCTTGGCTTCGCCGCGGCCTCCGCACCGCCGTGCACGCTCGTTGCGCCGCGTGTGTCGGCCGCCGCGCGCGCTCGCAGACGCGAGCTGCGCTCCTTGGCTGCGCCCTGCTCGCGCGCGCGTCCCGCTCATGCCTACCCGATCTGCAGCGCCGGCCAGCCCATGTGCCGGGCATATGCCGACAGCACCGGGTCGGCATTGACGGCGATCGGGTCGGTAACCTGCGACAGGAGCGGCACGTCGTTCAGCGAATCGCAATAGGCGTAGACCCGGCGAAAGTCGGCGAGGCGCTGCCCGCGCGCCGCGAGGAACATCAGCAGGCGCTCGAGCTTGCCCTCGCGCGCGTTCGGGATCCCGGCGACCCGGCCCGTATAACGCCCGTCCTGCCGCTCGGCCTCGGTCGCGATCACGTCGGTGATGCCGAACTCGGCCGCGATGGGTTCCGAAAGGAAGCGGACCACCGCCGTCGTCACGATCAGGAGGTCGCCGGCGGCTCGATGCTGCTCGACCAGCGCGCGTGCCGACGCAGTGATGCGCGGCCGGATCTTCATCTCGAGGTAGCGGTCGCGCAGCCGGGCGAGCTTGGCGTCGTCGAAGCGAACGAGCGTGGACAGATAGAACTCGGTGAACTCGATCGCACCGGCTTCGCCGCGGTTGTAGCGGGCCACGAGGTCGCGATTGGCGGCGTCCCACTGGGCGGGGTCGAGCGCGCCGTCCTCGACCAGGAACGCCACCCATTGCTCGTCGCTGTCGTGCGGAACCAGCGTGTGGTCGAGATCGAACAGGACGAGGACGTCGGCGGTCACGATGGCCCTTGCTGCCGAAAGCTAGAATGGCGAATGATCGAAGCCGCCATTGTAACGGCGATTCGCGCGCGCCTCACCTCCGAGCTCGCGCCGCCGCACCAGCGCTTGCAGCCGCTCCTGATCGGAGGTCAGGCGGTCGGGTGGCTCGACCGGCAGCGCGCGCAACGGCTGCGGGGATTCGCCGACGTTTTCGAAGTCCGCGAGGACGAAATCGCCCTTGCGCCGCAGCAGAACGACGTTGCCGCGTGTACGGCCGCGCTCGACCGCGTCGCCCGCACGCTCGCCGCCGAGCGTGTGCTGACGGCCTGGCGCGATGAGCGTTACGCCGTCGCGCCAGGATTCGGGCTGCCGCCGTGGTTTCTGCTCGAGCGCGCCGCTGCACGCTACTTCGGTATCCATACCTACGCCGCTCACGTCAACGGCCTCGTCGCCGACGGTCGCGCGACCCGAATGTGGCTCGCGCGGCGCAGCCCCCAAAAGGCGATCGATCCCGGCATGCTCGACAACCTCGTCGGCGGCGGGATCTCCGTTGGACAATCCGTCGCCGAAACGGTGGTCAAGGAGGCGTTCGAGGAAGCGGGGATCGATGCATCGCTCGCCGCGCGCGCCCAGCCGGCAGGGACGGTCGACATCTGCCGCGCCCAGCCCGACGGTCTGCAGCGCGAAACGATTTTCGTCCACGATCTGTGGCTGCCCGCCGATTTCACGCCGGTGTGCATCGATGGCGAGGCCGTCCTGCACCGCCTCGTGGAGCTCCCCGAAGCCGCGCGGCTCATCGGCAACGCCGAGGGCCGCGACGTTGCGACGGCCGATTCGAGCCTCGTCATCCTCGATTGTCTGCTCCGGCATGGCGCGATCCCGGCCGACGTTCCCGACTACGCGGCGCTCGATGCGCTGCGCCACCCGTCCTGCGCGCCGTATGCCTGAGTCGTCGGTGCGCTACGCCGCGGCGCGCGCAGCGACGGTCGGGCTCACTTGCCGGATCCCCATTTCGGACAGCGTGTCGCGGATCGCGTTGACCGCATGCCGCATTTCCGCGGGCCCGATCGCGCCGATACAGCCGACGCGGAACGTCTCGACCTGCGTAAGCTTGCCCGGGTACAGTATGAAGCCCTTGTCGCGCACCCGCTCGTAGAAACCTTTGAACGCGTACGCCGGGTCCGGCGGCGCATGGAACGTGACGATGATCGGCGCCTGGATCTCGGGCGGGAGGAACGCCTTGAACCCGAGCTCCGCCATGCCGCCGACGAGTGTTTCGCAATTCTTCGTGTAGCGCGCGAGGCGCGCCGGCTGCCCGCCTTCTGCGGCGAGCTGGTCGAGCGCGGCATTGAACGCGACGACGACGTGCGTCGGCGGCGTATAGCGCCACTGCGTCGTGCGTTCCATGTAGGTCCACTGATCGTGGAGGTCGAGCGCAAGCGACGACGAGTTGCCCGCGCATTTTTCGAGCACGGCCTTTCTCGCCAGCACGAATCCCATCCCCGGTGGACCTTCGACGCACTTGCCCGACGCCGCGATCAGCGCGTCGAACGGAATGGCGCGGGCGTCGATGCCGATCGCCGCGAACGAGCTCATCGCATCGACGATGAGACTGCGGCCGCGGCGCGCGACCACGGTGGCGATTTCGACGAGCGGATTCAGGATCCCCGTCGAGGTCTCGCAGTGGATCAGCCCAACGTGCGTGATCGACGCGTCGCCCGCGAGCAGCCGGTCGACATCCTGCGGCGTCGTGGGAACGTTTTCGGCGGTCTCGAACGTCGACAGCTTGCGTCCCATCATCTGCGTGAGCTTCGCCATCCGCGTGCCGTAGGCGCCGTTGACCAACACGAGGACGTGTCCGTCGCGTGGCACGATCGTGTTCACGGCGGCCTCGACCGAGAACGTGCCGCTGCCTTGCATCGGCACGCAGACGTGCGTTTTGTGGCCGTGCACGATATCGAGGACCTTGCGCCGCACGTCGGCGGTAACGGCATTGAACGCGGCGTCCCACGAGCCCCAATCGGAGAGCATCGCCGCCTTCGTCGCAAGCGACGTCGTGAGCGGACCCGGCGTCAGCAGGATCGGATCGCGGAACTTTGGCGTCATGGGCATTCCCTTCGTGACGTGCGGCGCTAGACCGGCGTCGCGGGCGTCCGCCATGCCTGCGTGCGCGTCAGGAGCACACGCGTCACCAGCGCATAGAGAACGCAGACGACGGTCGAGCTCCCGACGATCAGCGTCGCCATCGCCGCCGCCGGGCCGATCTCGCCCGCTTCGTCGAGATTGAGGATCGCGACTGCGGCGAGCCGGGTATCGGGCGCGTAGAGAAAGACGACGGCGGAGATCGTCACCATCGCGTTGACGAACATGTAGCGGCCGATATCGAGGATCGCCGGCAGGCAGACGGGAACGGTCACGCGATAGAACGTCTTGTAGAACGGCACCTTGAGCGAGGCCGATACCGACTCGAACTCGGCGTCCAGCGCCTTCAACGCCGTCACTGCCGTCAGATGGCTCGACGTGTAGTAGTGGACGACCGTGGAGAGCACGAGGATCGTCAGCGTGTGGTAGAGGACGTTCAACGGGTTGTCCGGATGGTTGAAGAACAGGATGTAGCCCAGACCCAGCACCATGCCCGGGACGCCCATCGGTACCGCGGCCAGCAGGCGGATCGCCGCGCGCGTTCCGGGCATCCCGCGCGTCTTCTCGAGGAGGTAGGCGCAGCCGAAGATGAACATCGTGCCAAAGAGCGCGGTCGCGAACGCCATTCGCAGGCTGTTCCAGAACGAGTCGATGACGCCGGCGTCGACCAGGCCGAACGTGTAATGCCGCAGGCTGAACGAGAGGTCGTAAGGCCAGAGCTTGATGAACGACGTGTAGACCGCCATCCCCAGCACGGCGAGGAGGAGCAGCGCGACAACGGTGCAATAGACGAACATCAGCGCGTCGAACCAGCGCTTCGGCTTCGGCGCATACGCGACGGCGCGCGCCGAGAATTGCGCTTGCTGCTTGCCCTGCATGATCCAGTCGACGATGAAGGCGACGAGCACCGGCAGGAGCAGGATCAGGCTCACGACGGCGCCCTTGTTGAAGTTCTGCAGGCCGATCACCTGCTTGAAGATGTCGACGGCGAGCACGCTGAAGTTGCCGCCGATCACCTTCGGAATGCCGAAATCGCTGACCGTGTACGAGAACACGACCATCGCCGCGCTCACCAGCCCGTATTTGGCGCCCGGCAGCGTAATCGTGAGGAACTTGCGCCAGGTTTTCGTGCGCAGCGACTCCGCCGCCTCGTAGAGCCGCCCGTCGGACAGGAGGAGCGAGGTCAGGATGATCATCAGCGCGTGCGGAAACGTCGCGTAGATCGAGCTGATGATGATGCCGATCGGACCGTAGACCGAGGCCCCACCCAGCAGGCCCTTGAGTAACCCTTGCGTGCCGAACCACTGGATGAACGAGATCGCCGACATCAGCGATGGCGCGAGGATCGGCGTGAGGCCGATCACGCGGAAAAGCCGGCGGCCCGGCATGCACGAGCGGGTGAGCGCGTAGGCGAACGTGAACGCGGCCGGAATCGTGATCCCGGTGACGACGAGCGCGACCCGCAGCGTATTCCAGATCGACTGCCGCAACCATGGCGTCGCGAAGTACTCCTGGAATTGCAGCAGGCCGACGAAGGCGCCGTCCTTGTCCTGCACGCTCTTGACCAGGATCATGAACAACGGTCCGAGCAGGAACACCGCGAGCGCCGCGCAGCAGGCGACGAGCAGTCCCTGCGCGAGCCGGTCCTGCCAATGAATCGACTGGCCCCGCGCCCGTCGGACCGGCGGCAGCGGCAGAGTCGCGACAGGCGTCGTCATTGCGCGCGCTCCGTCAACCGAGTACGCGCAACGCGGTCGGCGGCATCGAGATCGTCACCGCACCGCCGGGGTCGAATCCGCCGGCGTCAACCGTCTGCCGCGGCACGTTGGCGGTAAGCGGCGGCACGCCGGACGCCTCGGTGGCGAGCCCGATGAGGCAGAACGCGCCGAGGAACTCGACCTTGGTCACCCGCGCATGAAGCGCGTTTGCCGCACCGCTCGGTGCCGTGCCGTTCGGATGCACGGCGATTTCCTCGGGCCGCAGGTAAAGCCGCGCCTGCGTGCCCGGCGCGATATCAGGACGCGCGACCTCGAGCGCGATGCTGCCGACCCGGAAGCGTCCGCTGCCCTCGGCGGTGGCGGCAAGCACGTTGATCTTGCCGATGAAGTCGGCCGCGAACGGCGTCGCCGGCGTCTCGTAGATTTCGCGCGGCGTTCCGACCTGCTCGATTCGCCCCTGGTTCATCACCACGATCCGGTCGGCCATCGACAGCGCCTCCTCCTGGTCGTGCGTGACCAGGATCGTCGTGACGCCAAGGCGCTGCTGCAGCGCGCGGATCTCGCCGCGCAGACGCACGCGCTCGATCGCGTCGAGCGCGGAGAGCGGCTCGTCGAGCAACAGCAGGCCCGGCGCCGTTGCGAGCGCGCGCGCGAGCGCGATCCGCTGCTGCTGGCCGCCGGAAAGCTGTCCCGGATACTTGGCGCCGCTTTCGGGCAGGCCGACGAGCTTCAAGAGCTCGGCCACGCGGCGCCTGATTTCGTCTCTGCCCTTGCGCCGATTGACGAGCCCGTAGGCAACGTTGTCGAAGATCGTGAGGTTCGGAAAAAGCGCGTACGACTGGAACACGATGCCGTAATCGCGGCGGATCGCCGGCAGCCGCGAGATGTCCTTGCCGCCCTGGACGATGCTGCCCGTGTCCTGCATCTCCAGACCGGCGATGATCCGCAGCAGCGTCGTCTTGCCGCAACCGGACGGCCCGAGGAACGTGACGAGCTCGCCGCGATCGATCGCGAGTGCAACGCCTTCGAGCGCCCGGAACCGGCCGAAGCTCTTGCCGATGCCGTCGAGCACCAGATAACGCTCGGTCGGGACACGTTCGGGCGCGGCTTCCTGCATCTAATGCGGCCCTGCGACGGGCCCAAAAAAGTCGCCACGGCGCCCGGCCGTGGCGAGCATGTCAGACACGGGCGCGCGCCAGAGGTCGCCCGCGCATCTCGTTACTTGGGCTCCGACTTGCCGTCGTAGCGCTTGATCCATTCGTTGATGATCCGGTCGCGGTTCTTCGCCGACCATGCGAAGTCGACTTTGACGAGGCGCTTCTCGTAGTCCGCCGGCACGTAATCGAGCGGCTTAGCGACGCCCGGCATTGCCAGGACGGCGAAGTTCTTCGCAAAGAGCTCCATCGCAGCAGGCGTCGCGAGCCAGTCCATAAGTGCCCGCGCAGCGTCGAGCTTCTTCGTTGCCTTCATGATGCCGGAGGCTTCGAGGTCCCAGCCCAAACCCTCGGTCGGGAAAATGATGTCGATCGGCGCGCCGCTCTTCTTCGTGGTCACTGCGCGATACTCGAACGATACGCCGATCGGAAATTCGCCGGCGCCGGCCTGGCGGCACGGCTTGCTGCCCGAGTGCGTGTACTGCGCGATGTTGTCGTGCAGCGCGTCCATGTACTTCCACGCCTCGGAATCGCCCCACATCTGGATCCAGCCCGAGACGTCGAGATAGCCGGTACCCGACGAGGCCGGATTCGGCATCACGATCCGGCCCTTGTAGACGGGCTTCGTCAGGTCCTTCCACGACTCCGGCTTGGGCAAGCCGAGCTTGGCCGCTTCGACGGTATTGAAGCAGATCGCGGCGCCATAGACGTCCATGCCGACCCATTCGGGCGGATTGCGCGGGTCGCGATACTGCGGTGAGATCTTGTCGAGGCCCTTGGGCGCATACGGCTGCAGCATTCCCTCGTTGGCGAACACTGCAAGGCTCGATGCCGAGACGCCGACGACGATATCGGCCTGCGGATTCGCCTTCTCGGCGAGGAGCTTCGCGGTAATCACGCCGGTCGAATCGCGGACCCACTTGATGTCGATGTTCGGATTGGCCTTCTTGAATGCTTCCTCGTACGCCTTGATCTGGTCGGTTTCGAGTGCGGTATAGACGAGCAGCTCGGTTTTCTGCGCGATGGCGGGACCCGCCGTGAGCAGGCCGAGCGCGGCACTGGCGAGCGTAAGTGCGGACGCTACGGATTGCCACCAGCTGCCAGGGATGCGGTTCATGTGCTCGCTCCTTCGTGGTTGGGTGCGTCGAGACGGGTTTCGGTCTTATCGATCGGTCGCGCGGGCGGCGCCGAGGTGCGGGCCATCCTACGCCGGCCACCCGCTGCCGGCAACCGACACATACGCCCCGAGAGCAGGGCGCGGAGCGGTCTGCATGTGACGAGCATGGCGGTTACGGATGACGGTCGCATGACAACCTTTCTCCGAAGGGCCTGCCACCGCTGTCGGTCAAGCAGTTTTTGCAGATTGTTGACAATCTACACCTGCTCGCGTCCAATACGCAACATGCTCAAATCGTCTCCTGCAAACGCCGCTGCCGTGACCCGACGCGCGCCGGCACCACGCGCCAAGCCGCCGCCGCCCGCGCCTGCCACCGCCGAAGCCGCGGCGCCACGCGGCCGCACGCGCAGCACCGCCGCCATCGCGCTCGTGCAGACGAGCTCGCTGCCGATGCTCGTGCAGCGGGAGCTCGAGCGCATGATCCTGAAGGGCGAAGTGGCCGCGGGCGGCAAGCTCAACGAGGCAGCGCTCGCCGCCCGGCTCGGCGTCTCTCGCGGCCCGGTGCGCGAAGCGTTTCGCGCGCTCGAGGAGTCCGGTCTCGTCCGGCTGGAAAAGAATCGCGGCGTCTTCGTGCGGCAGATTCCCGTCGAGGAAGCCGACGAAATCTACGAGCTGCGCGCCGTGCTCGACGAATTCGCGGGACGGCGGCTCGCGCAGATCGCGACCCCCGAGCACGTGCGCGAGCTCCGTGCACGCGTCGAACGGATGGAAAAGGCTGCGGCCCAGGGCGACGTCGACGGCTATCTTGCCGCCAACCTCGCGTTCCACGACCGGCTGGTCGAGCTCGCCGGCAACGCGAAACTGCTGTCGACCTATCGCCGACTCGTGAACGAGCTCCACCTCTTCCGCCGCGCGACGCTCGCGCAGGGCGGCGTGCTGCCGGTCTCGACGCGCGAGCATCGCGAGATCGTCGAGCGGATCGCCGCCGGAGCGCCCGCGGCCGCCGGCCGCGCGCTCTACGACCACGTGATGGCGAGCCGCGAGCGGATGCACACGACGAGCGTTGCCGGGCCGAATGCCGGCGCATCGCGCCAGGCGTCGAGGAAGCCGCGTTGAGCCGTCCCGCGCTCACGGTCAACCAGCGGACCTATCCGTGGCCGCGACAGCCGCTCGTCGTCGTCTGCGTCGACGGCTGCGAGCCCGAGTACATCAACCAGGCGATCGCCGGCGGCCGCACGCCTTACCTCGCGGAGCTGCGCGAATCGGGGACGTGCCTCACCGCCGACTGCGTCGTGCCGTCGTTCACGAATCCCAACAATCTGTCGATCGTCACCGGCACGACGCCGGCCGTCCACGGCATCTGCGGCAATTATTTCTGGGACCGCGACGAAGGCAGAGAGGTCATGATGAACGACCCCAAATACCTGCGCGCGGGCACGATCCTCGCCGCCTTTTCGGAAGCCGGGGCGAAAGTGGCCGTCATCACGGCCAAGGACAAGCTGCGTGCGCTGCTGGGGCATGGCGTGGCCGGCATCTGCTTCTCGGCGGAAAAGGCCGACCGCACGACCCGGGAAGGCAACGGGATTTCCGATGCGTTGTCTCTCACCGGTATGCCGCTGCCGTCCGTGTACAGCGCGGCACTGTCCGAATTCGTGTTCGCGGCCGGCGTTGCGCTGCAGGAGCGCGAACGTCCCGACGTGACGTATCTGTCGACGACCGACTACGTCCAGCACAAGGCGGCGCCCGGCGTGGCCGCCGCCAACGATTTCTACGCGATGATGGATGGCTATCTCCGGGCACTCGACGCGCTCGGCGCAACGGTGGTCATCACCGCCGATCATGGAATGAACGCGAAGACCGACGCGTTCGGCCGTCCGAACATCGTCTACCTGCAGGACGCGCTCGACTATGTCTATGGCGCCGGCGTCACGCGTGTGATCCTGCCGATCACCGACCCGTATGTGCTCCACCACGGCGCGCTCGGGTCGTTCGCGACCGTCTACCTTTCGTCCGCCGCAACCGTTCGCGACGCCACGGCGCGCATCCACGCGATCCCCGGCATCGATATCGTGCTTCCGCGTGAAGAAGCCTGCGCGCGTTTCGAGCTTCCCGGCGATCGCGTCGGCGACCTCGTCGTAATCTCGGAGCGGCTTACGGTCATCGGGACCTCACGCGAGCGCCACGACCTGTCCGGACTCGACGCGCCGCTGCGCTCGCATGGCGGCGTGTCCGAGCAGCAGGTGCCGCTGATCGCGAATCGAGCCGCGGAAGCCCTGCCCGCCGGTCGGCGCTGGCGGAATTTCGACGCGTTCCATCTCGCGCTCAACCATCTGCAATGACCGGGACACGCCCATGAACATGATGACGGAATTGAAGGACGTCCGTCACGGCCACGTGCTGCGCGAGAAGATGCGCGTCGCGAGCGAGCACGTCGGCGGCGAGCGCACGATCGATGTCGTGAATCCGTACACGGGCGCGATCGTCGGCACGGTGCCGAAAGCTACGCCGGCCGAGGTGGCGCGCGCCTTCGCGATCGCCAAGGCGTATCGGCCGCAGCTTACCCGCTACGACCGTTATCGCATTCTCCATCGCGGCGCCGAGCTGATCCGGGGACGCGCCGAAGAGATCTCCGACCTGATCACCGCCGAAAGCGGGCTGTGCAAGAAGGACTCGCTCTACGAAGTTGGCCGCGCCTGCGACGTATTCGTGTTTGCCGGCAATGCGGCGCTCGCCGACGACGGCCAGGTGTTTTCGTGCGACCTGACGCCGCACGGAAGGAAACGCAAGGTCTACACGCTGCGCGAGCCGCTGCTCGGGGCGATCTCGGCGATCACGCCGTTCAACCACCCGCTGAACCAGGTCGCGCACAAGGTGGCGCCGGCGATCGCGACCAACAACCGGATAGTGCTGAAGCCCACCGAAAAGACGCCGCTCTCGGCCCTGCTCCTCGCCGACATCCTGTACGAGGCTGGCTTGCCGCCGCCGATGTTCTCCGTGGTGACGGGCGACCCGAACGAAATCGCCGACGCGATGCTGACCGACGCAAGCATCGATCTTGTCACCTTCACTGGCGGCGTGGCGGTCGGCAAGTCGATCGCGGCGAAAGCCGTCTACAAGCGCCAAGTGTTGGAAATGGGCGGCAACGATCCGCTGATCTTGATGGAGGACGCCGATCTCGAGGAAGCCGCGTCGCTCGCGGCTGCGGGCTCGTACAAGAACTCGGGCCAGCGCTGCACGGCGATCAAGCGCATGCTCGTGCACGAGGCAGTTGCGGAAAGGTTCATCGACTTGCTGCTCGAAAAGACAAAGGCCTGGCGCTACGGCGATCCGATGGATCCGGCACAGGACATGGGCACGGTGATCGACGAGGCCGCCGCGCAATCGTTCGAGGCAAAAGTCGGCGACGCGGTTAGCCGGGGCGCGCGACTCCTGTACGGCAACGTCCGCCGCGGCGCGCTCTATTCGCCGACGGTAATCGATCGCGTCACTCCGGACATGCCGGTCGTCAGGCACGAAACCTTCGGCCCGGTGTCGCCGGTCATCCGGTTCCGCGACATCGACGAGGCGATCCGGATCGCCAACGGCACCGACTACGGACTGTCGTCGTCGGTGTGCACCAACCGCCTCGACTACATCACGCGGTTCGTCTCCGAGCTCAACGTCGGCTCGGTCAACATTCGCGAGGTTCCGGGCTACCGGCTGGAACTTACGCCGTTCGGCGGCATCAAGGATTCCGGGCTCGGCTACAAGGAAGGCGTACAGGAAGCGATGAAGAGCTTCACCAACGTGAAGACGTACTCGCTGCCGTGGTGATGCGCGATCACGTTTCCGCAACGGGCAAGGCGTTGCCGCCGTCCGGAGTCGCCGCGGAGGGCGACGTCAACCTTTCGCCGCTGCGGCGTGCATTCGAGGCCCGGCACGCGCACGCGGCGACGCGCGCGCTGCTCGACAACGATGCCGAAGTGTTCCTGCATCAATCACTGTCCACGCCGTGCTTCAATGCGCTCGTCGCCTGTGAAGGCATCTGGCTCACCGACGTCGAGGGCCGGAGGGTGATGGATTTTCACGGCAACAGCGTCCATCAGGTCGGCTATCGCCATCCCCATGTGATGGCGGCGGTCAAGCGTCAGCTCGACATGCTGCCGTTCTCGCCGCGGCGCTATACGAACGCAGTCGCGATCGATCTTGCGGAGAAGCTGTGCGCGCTCGCGCCCGAGCCGCTCGGCAAGGTGCTGTTCGCGCCGGCGGGAACGCTCGCGATCGGCATGGCGTTGAAGCTCGCGCGCGTCGCCACCGGCCGCCACAAGACACTCTCGCTGTGGGATTCGTTTCACGGTGCATCGCTCGATGCGATCTCGATCGGCGGCGAAGCGGCGTTCCGCAAGGGCATTGGGCCGCTTTTGCCCGGCGCCGAGCACGCGCCGCCCTGCGACCCGACTGCCTGCAGGTTCGGCTGCGGCGGCACGTGCGATGCGCGCTGCGCCGAGTACCTCGAGTACGTCCTCGGCAAGGAGGAAGACGTCGGCGCCGTCGTCATCGAGACCATCCGCTCAACCGACGTCCAGGTGCCGCCCCCCGAGTACTACCGGATCATTCGCGACGCTTGTGATCGCCATGGCGCGCTCATGATCCTCGATGAGATCCCGATCTGCCTCGGCCGCACCGGGCGGATGTTCGCGTTCGAGCACTACGGCATCGTTCCGGACATGGTGGTGCTGGGCAAGGGCTTGGGCGGCGCCGTGTTTCCAATGGCGGCGCTGATCGTGCGGCGCGACCTCGACGTCGCTGCGGACCGCTCGCTCGGCCATTACACGCACGAAAAGAGCCCGGTCGGCTGCGCCGCCGCGCTCGCGACACTCGAAGTGCTCGAGAACGAGCGGCTGCTCGAGAAGGCGCGGACGCTCGGCGCAACGGCGCTCGAACGGCTCCGCGAACTGAAGTCGACGCACCCGCTCGTCGCCGACGTTCGCGGCCTTGGTCTCCTCCTCGGCGTCGAGCTCGCGAAGAGCGGCGTCCCCGCGGAAGGCGAGGCCGAGCAGGTCATGTACGAATGCCTGGCGCGCGGCCTGTCGTTCAAGGTGGGCCAGGGCAATGTGCTGACGCTCGCGCCACCGCTCGTGATCGCGCCCGCCGATCTCGAGCGCGCCGTTGCAATTCTCGACGCCGCGCTCGGTGCGGTCGAGGCGGGATAGAGGACCGCGTGCAGACCCTGCTCAACGTGCTCGCCGGCGTGTCGCTCCTGGTCTGGGGCACGCACATCGTGCGCACCGGCATCCTGCGTCTTTACGGCGGCCCGCTGCGCCGGCTGCTGCGGCACAGTGCCGAGAACCGGATCGCTGCGTTATTCGCCGGTGTCGGCGTCACGGGGTTGATCCAGAGCAGCACCGCGACCGCGCTGATCGTCGCCGCATTCGCGGGCCAGGGATTGATCGGCACGGCGCCGGCACTCGCGGTAATGCTGGGCGCCGATGTCGGGACATCGCTCGTTACGATGTTCCTCGCGGTCGACCTATCGTGGCTTGCGCCGTTGCTGATCTTCGTGGGCGTCGTGGTGTTCCTCACGCGGCAGGCCGAGCCGATCGGGCGCTTCGGCCGCATCCTGATCGGCCTCGGGCTCATCACCTTTTCGCTGCAGTGGATTTCGCTCGCCGCGAAGCCCGTGGTCGAGGCCGCCGGCGTCAAGGTGATCTTCGCGTCGCTCACCGGCGATCTGCTGCTCGACATGCTCGTCGCGGCGCTTTTTACGGTCCTTTGCTACTCGAGTCTCGCCGTCGTGCTGGTGCTGGCCGCGCTCGCCTCGCTCAAGGTCATCGCGCTGCCCGTCGCGCTCGGGCTCGTGCTCGGCGCCAATCTTGGCAACGGACTCCTCGGCATGATCTCGACGCTGCGTTCGCCGGCCGAGGCGCGTCGCGTCACGCTCGGCAATTTCCTGTTCAAGCTGATCGGCTGCCTCGCGCTGATGCCGCTCGTAAGCCGCGTCGAGGAGCTGATGGGCGGACTCGCCTTCGACCCCGCACGCGAAGTGGTCCTCTTTCACTTCGCCTTCAACGTCGCGCTGGCGCTCGTATTCATCTTCTTTACCGCGCCGATCGCACGGCTCGCCGAGCACATCCTGCCAACCCGACCCGCGAGCGATGACCCCGGCAAGCCGCGGCATCTCGATCCGTCGGCGCTCGACACGCCGGCACTCGCGATCTCGTGTGCCGCGCGCGAAGCACTGCGCATCGGCGACGTCGTCGAGGAAATGCTGAACGGGATGCTCACGGTCCTGCGCACCAACGACCGGGTACTCGCCGAGCGGCTGCGCAAGATGGACGACGTCGTCGACGACCTCTACACGGCGGTGAAGCTGTACCTGACGCAAATTTCGCGCGAGGCGCTGGAACAGGCCGAAGGACGGCGCTGGGCGGACATCGTGTCGTTCACGATCAACATGGAGCAGGTCGGCGACATCATCGAGCGGATCATCACCGACGTCGAGGACAAGAAGATCGACAAGGGGCGCAACTTTTCCGAGGCCGGCATGACCGAGATCTGCGAGCTCCATGCGCGCCTGATCGCGAACCTGCGGCTCGGCCTGGCGGTGTTCCTCAACGGCGAGCTCAAGGGCGCACAGGAGCTTCTCGCGCAAAAGGTGCTGTTCCGCGACCTCGAGCGCGCATACGCCGATTCGCATCTTCTTCGGCTCACCAGCCAGACGGCCGAGAGCATCGAGACTTCATCACTGCACCTCGACCTCATTTCGGACCTGAAGCGGATCAACTCTCACATCTGCTCGATCGCCTATCCGATCCTCGAGCAGGCGGGGGTGCTCGCGAAGACCCGGCTCAAGTCGCCCGAGCCTCTGGTCGCCCCCGCACGCCCACGGCGCGCCGGCGCGGTGCCGAACAGCAACGGCAACAGCGGCGGCAACGGTAACGGAGCGAAGGCCGGCTGGCAAAAGAAGAAGCCGCATTCTGCTTAGGAGGCCCAGAGCGGATGGACGCAACCGAACTCTCGCTCGGCGTCACGCTTGCCGTGCTGGGCGCCGGCCTGCTCCACGCCGGCTGGAACGCGCTCCTCAAGGCGGCGCCCGGTGGCGATCCGCTGCTCGATACGGCCACCGTCGTCGCCGGGTCCGCGATCTGCGGGCTGCTCGTGATTCCGTTCGTCGGACTGCCCGATTCCGCCGCATGGAAATTCGCCGCCGCCTCGGCGCTGATCCATTGGGGCTACTACATCACGCTTGCGCAGGCGTATCGCACCGGCGACCTGTCGTTTGCGTATCCGCTGATGCGCGGCACCGCACCTCTCATTGTCGCCGTGCTCGGGATCCTTTTCCTGCGCGAGCTGCCCGCGCCCCACGTTGCCGCCGGCATCGCGCTCATTTGCGCCGGCATCGTCAGCATCGCCTTCATTCGCCACGAGCGCCATCCGCCGTCGGCCGCGGCGTGGGCGTTCGCGAATGCCGCGATCATCGCCGCATACACGCTGGTCGATGGCTCCGGCGCTCGCGCGTCGGGCAATCCGGCGGCCTATGTGGCGTGGCTCATTTTTCTCGAGGCGCTGCCGTTCCTCGCCTGGATCCGGGTGCGGCGCGGCGCGGCGGCATTCACCTACGTGCGCCGCGGCTGGCGGCGCGGACTGCTCGGTGGCGCCGCGAGCCTTGCCGCATACGGCATCGTGCTGTGGGCGATGACCCGCGCGCCCGTCGCCGCCGTCGCTGCGCTCCGCGAGACGTCGGTCCTGTTCGCCGCGCTGATCGGCGCCGTATGGCTGAAGGAGGGATTCGGATTGCCGCGGCTCGCCGGTGCGGCCAGCGTCGTCGCCGGCGTTGCGGCGCTGAAGCTCTGACCGATCGAACTGCGGCGGCGACCCGAGCGATGAGCCTCCCCACCCACGCTCGCGTCGTCATCGTCGGTGGCGGCATCGCCGGAGTCTCTGCCGCCTATCACCTGGCGAGCCAGGGCGTCCGCGACGTCGTGTTGATCGAGCAGGGCAAGCTCACCTGCGGCACGACGTGGCACGCGGCGGGTTTGGTCGGCCAGACGCGCGCGACCCGGAATGCCACACGGATGAGCCGCTACGGCATCGAGCTCTATTCGGCGCTGGAACGGGAGACGGGACTTGCGACCGGCTGGAAGCGATGCGGGAGCTTGAACGTCGCGAAGACGAAAGAGCGGCTCACGCTGATGAAGCGCCAGATGGCACGCGCGAAGAGCTTCGGCGTCGAGTTCGAGTTCGTCTCGCCGGCCGAAGCCTCGCGGATGGCGCCGATTCTGCGCACCGACGACCTCGCCGGCGCCGTGTGGATTCCCGGCGACGGCAAGGCGAATCCGACCGACCTCACGCAGTCGCTCGCCAAAGGCGCGCGGATGCGCGGCGCTTCGATCGTCGAAGGCACGAAGGTCGTTTCGGTCTCGATCTCGGGGGGCGCGTCGCCGGCGTGAAGTGGAAAACTGCCGACGACGCCGGAACGATCGCTTGCGAGACGATCGTCAACTGTGCCGGACAGTGGGCGCGTGAATTCGGGCGTCGCGCCGGCGTCAACGTGCCGCTTTACGCCGCCGAGCATTTTTATCTCGCCACCAAGCGGATCGAGGGTGTTGCGCCCGACCTGCCGGTGATCCGTGACCTTGACGGCTACGTCTATTACAAGGAGGAAGTCGGCGGCCTCGTCATGGGCGGCTTCGAGCCGAAAGCGAAGCCGTGGAAGGTCGATCCGATTCCCGACGCTTTCGAATTCCAGCTCCTGCCCGAGGACTGGGACCATTTCGAGATCCTGATGGCGAATGCCGTCCATCGGACGCCCTGCCTCGAAACGGCCGAGGTGAAGCTGCTGCTGAACGGCCCCGAGAGCTTCACGCCCGACGGCAATTTCATTCTCGGCGAAGCGCCGGAGCTCGCCGGCTTTTTCGTCTGCGCCGGGTTCAATTCCGCCGGGATCGCCAACGCCGGCGGCGCTGGCAAGCTGATCGCCGACTGGATCATCGAGGGCGACGCGCCGCTCGACCTGTGGGATGTCGACATCCGCCGCTTCGCGCCGTTCCACGCCAATCGCCGCCATCTCGCCGACCGCACCGTGGAGTCGCTCGGGCTCCATTACGCGATGCGCTGGCCGCGCGAAGAGCTGCTGACCGTGCGTCCGCTGCGCCGTTCGCCGCTCCACGATCGGCTCGCTGCGAAGGGTGCCGTCTTCGGCAGCAAGATGAACTGGGAGCGCGCGAATTACTTTCTTCCCGCGGGCGAGCACCCGCCTGCGCCGACGTTCGGCACGCCGGGATGGCTTCCGCATGTGCTGGAGGAGCAGCGCGCGTGCCGCGAAGACGTCGTCGTGTTCGACCAGACGTCGTTCGGCAAATTCGTCCTGAAGGGCGCGAGCGCGCTCGACGTGCTGCAGCGACTGTGCGCGAACGACATCGACGTCGCCGTCGGCAGGATGACCTACACGGCGATGCTCAACGCTCGCGGCGGCTTCGAAAGCGACCTGACCGTCATTCGCGTCGCGCCCGCGGAGTTCTTCATCATCACCGGATCGTCGCAGACGACGCGCGACTTCGCGTGGATCGAACGCGGAATCCGTGCGGGCGAGCACGCGGGACTCTTCGACGTGACGAGCGCCTATTCGGTCATCTCGGTGATGGGCCCGAAGGCCGAGCCACTTCTCGGCCGGCTGTCACCCGACGATCTGTCGAAGGCCGGCATGCCGTTCTCGACGACGAAAGAGATCGACGTCGGCCATGCGCGCGTGCGCGCCGCGCGGATGAGCTACGTCGGCGGTCCCGGCTACGAGTTCCACGTTCCCGTCGATCAGTGCCTGACGCTCTACGAGGCGCTGTGGAGCGCCGGCGCGAAATTCGGTCTCAAGGACGCCGGCTATTACACGATCGACGCGCTGCGCATCGAAGCGGGCCGCCGGGCCTGGGGTGCCGAGCTCTCGCCGGACGAGACGCCGTGGGAGGCGGGCCTTGGTTACGCGGTCAGGCTCGACAAGCGAGCGCCCTTCACGGGACGCGACGCGCTGATCGCGACGCCGGCGCATGCCGCGGCCAAGCGCCTCGTCGTGCTGACGTTCGACGACTCGGCCGTCTTTCCCTGGGGCGGTGAGCCGATCCTGATGAACGGCGAGAGCGTCGGCGAGATCACGTCGGCGGGCTACAGCCGCAAATACGGTCGCGCCGTGGCGATGGGCTACGCCCGCGGCAAGGCACCGTTGACCGACGAGGCGATCCTCGGCGCGCGCTTCGACGTCGATATCGCCGGCGAGTTGACTCCGGTCACCCCGCACCTCAAGCTCGCGTGATCGCACCGGACACGCGCTGCGATCGCGAAGCGCCCACGCCATGCGAATCCTGTCCCGCAACGCCTTGACGGTCCTCGCACGCCCGGGGACCTTCGCCCTGCGCGTGCTGCGAAGCTTTCGCGCGAACCAGGGCTTCCTGCTCGCAAGTGCGGTTGCCTTCAATACGCTGCTCTCGATCCTGCCGCTGCTGATCCTGCTGCTGATCGCGCTCACGCATTTTGTCGACGAAGCGCTGCTGCTGGCGACGATCCAGCGCTATCTCGAGCTGCTGGCGCCGGGACAGTCGGCGGCGATCGTGGCCGAGCTGTCGCTCTTTCTCGCGCACGTCAACGTGATCGGCTGGGTGCTGCTGGTGACGCTCGTCTTTTTCAGCTCGCTCGCCTTCACCGTGCTGGAGAATGCGATGTCGGTGATCTTCCTGCATCGGGTGGCGATACGGCGGCGGCCGTTCTTCGTCTCGCTGCTGATTCCCTTCTGCTACATCCTGGTCCTCGCCATCGGACTCCTGCTGGTGTCGCTCGTTTCCGGCGCGCTGCAGGCGATGGGCCGCGAGAGCATCGAGTTCCTCGGCCGCACCGAATCGCTCAGTCGTCTGTCCGCGGTGCTGCTCTATCTGATCGGCGTCGCCGGCGAGATCCTGGTGCTGACGTCAATCTACATGGTGATGCCGGTCGGGCGCCCGAGGCTGTCGCACGCGCTGATCGGCGGCGTCGTCGCCGGACTGCTGTGGGAAATCACCCGCCACGTGCTGGTGTGGTACTTCTCGACGCTGTCGCAGGTCAAGGTCGTCTACGGCTCGCTGACGACGGCGATCGTCGTGCTGCTGAGCCTGGAAATCGCGTCGCTGTTCCTGCTGCTGGGCGCGCAGGTCATCGCCGAGTACGAGCGGTTCTGCGCCGAGTCCCGGGAGCGCCGCCCGGAGCCGATGCGCACGGATTAGGTCACCGTGTCGGCCGCGCCCCAGCACGATGAATCCGTGCGCGCCATCGCGGGCGCTTCCGCGGCGTCCGGGTCGCGGCCGTGCCGGCTGAGCTCGATTGTGTGCTAGCTTTGCGCAATTCAAGCCGTCACCGACGACCGAACCTCGATGCCCCACCGCTACACGACTCCGCCGCGGCGCGGACGCACGCCGTCCAAACCCGGCGGCACCGCGACGGCACAGGTGCAGAGCCTCACGCGCGGCCTCAACATCCTCGAGGCGCTCGCGGGCGCCGAAGGCGGCCTGACGCTGACCGACGTGGCGCATCGCGTCGACCTGCCTCCCTCGACGACGCATCGGCTGCTGTCGACGCTCGATCGAATGGGCTACGTCTACCAGGCCGGCGATCTCGGCCGCTGGTACGTCGGGCTGCAGGCATTCACCGTCGGCTCGACGTTCCTCGCGAGCCGCGATTTTGTCGCGCAGAGCCTGCCGCACATGCGCCGACTGATGGAGCAGGCGGGAGAAACCGCGAATCTCGCGATCCTCGACGGCACCGAAGCCGTGTTCATCGACCAGGTTCAGTGCCGCGAAATGATGCGCACGATCGTGAAGCTGGGAAGCCGCGTTCCGCTGCATGCGTCCGGCGTGGGCAAGGCGATCTTCGCCTCATTGCCCGACGAGCAGATCGACGCGATCCTCAAGGTCAAGGGACTGCCGCGAATCACCGCGCACACGATCACGGCGCCCAAGACGATGTGGGCAGCGTTGCGCGTGATCCGGCAGCGCGGCTGGTCGTTCGACGACGAGGAACACGCGCTCGGCACCCGCTGCGTTGCAGCGAGCATCTACGACGAGCACGGCGAGCCGCTGGGCGCAATCTCGCTTGCCGGCCCATCGACGCGCCTTCCCGACGAGCGGATACGCCAGTTGGGCCCGGTCGTCGCCCACGCTGCCGAAGAGCTGACGCGCAAGCTCGGCGGCCGCTGGCCGCATCCGTACTGAGGCGCGATTGGAGCTGTTCAGGCGGGTTAGCGGCCCGGCGCGCGGCCAGCCATCGCATCGGTGCGCTGCGCAAGACGCGGGCGCGGCGTCGGCTTCCAGCTCCCGAGCAAAGCGCCGGCCGCGACATCGTCGTTGCACGTGAGCACCATGTCGCAGCCGGCCTGCACTGCTGCCTCGGCCCTGTCGACGATGTCGCCGGCCGAGAAGGCGCCCGCCATTCCCAGATCGTCGGAAAAAATCATCCCGTCGAAGCCGAGCCGCCCGCGCAGAATGTCCTGCAACCACTTGTGCGAATAGCCGGCGGGGCGCTCGTCGACGGCAGGGTAGACGACATGCGCGGGCATGATCCCTTCGAGACCGTGCCTCACGAGCGCAGCGAACGGCACGAGGTCGTCCGCCGCAATGCATTCGAACGGTCGATCGTCGATCGGGATTTCCGAGTGCGAGTCGGCGGCGACGAAGCCGTGCCCCGGAAAATGCTTGCCCACCGCCGCCATGCCGCCTGCCCGCATGCCGTCGTGCAGCGCAGCCGCAAGATGCGCCGCTGCATTGGGATTGCGATGCAAGGCGCGATCGCCGATGACCGTGCTCTCGCCGTAGTCGAGATCGAGGACGGGCCCGAAGCTGAAGTCGATGCCCGCGGCGCGAAGCTCACAGGCGATTGTCCACCCCAAGCGCGCGGCTTCGCGCGCCGCGCCGGCGACGTCGCGGTCCCACCGTTCGCCCAGCGTGCGCATCGGCGGTATGGGTGTGAAACCGTCCCGAAAGCGCTGGACCCGTCCGCCTTCGTGATCGACGGCGATCAGCAAAGGCGGCTCGCGCAGCGCGCGAAGCGACGCCGTCAGCGCTGCGAGCTGATCCGGATGCTCGTAATTGCGGGCGAACAGGATGACGCCGCCCACCAGTGGATGCGCAAGGCGCTCGCGGTCGGCCTCCGACAGCACGAGACCGTCGACGCCGAGCATCACCGGGCCGCGCGGAAGCTCGCGCACTTCAGCAGTCCGCCTTTGCCGCCTCGCGGAGCAGCGCCTTCATCTGCCGCACGGCTTCGCGCAGGCCCACGAATAGCGACCGAGCGATGATCGCGTGGCCGACGTGCAGCTCGCGTACGCCGGGGATTGCCGCAACCGGCTGCACGTTGAAATAATTGAGCGCGTGCCCGGCGTTGAAACGCATTCCGGCATGCCGGATCGCCTCGCCCGCGACGCGGATCCGCTCGAGCTCGGCGACGACGGCGCCGCTTTCCGGATCACGGCCCTTGGCATGAAACGCATGCGCGTACGGGCCCGTATGGACTTCGCAGACCTTGGCCCCGATTCGTGCCGCCGCATCGATCTGCCTCGCCTCGGCATCGATGAAGACGCTGGTGACGATGCCTGCGCCGGCGAGCCGGGTGACGGCTTCGGCAAGCTTCTTTTCCTGGGCGGCGATGTCGAGCCCGCCTTCGGTCGTGATCTCCTCGCGTCCTTCCGGCACCAGCATCGCCATTTCCGGCTTGAGCGCGCAGGCGATCCCGATCATCTCGGCGGTTGCGGCCATCTCCAGGTTGAGCTTGATATGGACGAGCTCACGCAGTCGTCGCACGTCGTGGTCCTGGATGTGGCGCCGGTCCTCGCGCAGATGAACGGTGATGCCCGCGGCGCCGCCGAGATGCGCCTCGACGGCCGCCCACACGGGATCCGGTTCGTAAGTGCGGCGCGCCTCGCGCAGCGTTGCGACGTGGTCGATGTTGACCGACAGTTCAATCACGGCGGCGGCTCTCCCCGTCTTCCAGTGCCTGCAGATCCTGCACGACACGGCGGCTCTCGACGCCGCGCTGCTCGAGGTAGTGGTCGAGCACCTCGCGCATCAGGCGCTTGGCTTCGTTCGCCGTCTCGGCATCGGGATAACGATCGCCGGCGAGCGCGAGCAACGTGGCCCCGCGCACCAGCGGCCACCTCACGCCCGGTTCCGGCAAGGTGCGGCGCGGCCCTCGATCGAACGCGTAATGGTAGCGCGTCGCCGGATCCACCGGCGCGCCGGTGTCGGCTTCGCGCAGCAACGGCAGCGCGTAGCCCAGTTCGGCGACCAGCCGGACTTCGAAGCGACGCAGCACCGCCGCCTGCTCGCGCCCGGCCGCAAGATCGGCGAGCGCCGCTTCGTAGTCGGCGAAGAGCTGCGGATGCGGATCCTCGCGCGGCAACAGCTTCAGCAGCAGTTCGTTCAGGTAGAACCCGCACAGCAGCGCCGATCCGCCGACCAGCGGCAGCCCGCCACGCCATTCGGCCTTGTGCAGCGTCTTCAACTCGTGCTGCCCGGACCAAGAAAGAATGAGGGGCTGGAATCCCTGCAGCAGCCCCCGCAGTTCCGAACGCGGCCGCCTTGCGCCGCGCGCGACCATCGCGACCCGGCCGAACGCCGGCGTGAACGCTTCGACGATGACGCTCGTCTCGCGGTAGGGATAGGCGTGCAGAACGAAGGCCGGTTCGTCGTCGTGGAAAAGCGGTCGGGCGCGCGCTGGCATTGCTGGTGTCCACGGCCGTCAGTAGCCGAAACGTTTCAGCAACGCCTCGTCGTCGGCCCAGCCCTTCTTCACCCGAACCCAGACTTCGAGGAACACTTTGCCGCCGAACAGGCGCTCCATGTCGGCGCGCGCCGCGGTCGCGATTTCCTTCATCTTCGCTCCACCCGCGCCCAGCAGAATCGCTTTCTGGTTCTCGCGGTCGACGATCACGCTCGCATGGATGCGCCGGACGTCGTCCTCCTGCACGAAGCGGTCGACGACGACCGTTGTTTCGTAAGGCACTTCCTCGCCCAGCAGGCGGAATATCTTTTCGCGGACAAACTCTGCGGCTAGGAAGCGTTCGTCGCGGTCGGTGATCTCGTCGGCGCCGAAGAGCGGCGGCGCCTCGGGCACAAGCGCGCGGATCTCGGCCGTGAGCGCATCGACGCCGTAGCCCGTTTCGGCGCTGACCGGAACGATCGCGGCGAAGGGGTGAAGCGACGACAGTTGAGCCATCTGGAGCAAAAGCACGTTCTTGTCTTCGAGGCGATCGACCTTGTTCAACGCCACCACTGCGTTCGCCGGCGCCGGCAGCAGGCGTAGCACCGCGCCATCGGCATCGACCGTCCGGCCCGCCTCGATCACGACGACCACGCCATCGACGTCGGACAGGCTCTGCGTGACCGCCCGGTTCATCCGCTCGTTCAGCCGTGACCGGTGGAGCGTCTGGAATCCCGGCGTATCGACGAATACGAGCTGCACATCGGCGGTGGTGACAACGCCGGTAATCCGGTGTCGCGTCGTCTGCGCTTTTTTCGACGTGATGCTGAGCTTCGCGCCGACCAGGCGGTTCAGCAACGTCGACTTGCCGACATTCGGGCGGCCGACGATCGCCACGAGACCGCAGCGAAAATCCCGAGGACGGGTCGTGGCGATCATCGGGGCGTCGTCTCGGCGCTTGCCGTCGCGGCCGCGTATGCCGCAGCCGCCGCTGCCTGCTCGGCTGCCCGCCGGCTCGGCCCGCTGCCTGCGGCGACGATCGCGAGGGCGGGAATCCGGCATTCGACGGTGAACGTTTGCGCGTGTGCCTCGCCGACGATTGCCGTGACGGCGTATTCGGGCACTGCAGTGCGCCGCGCCTGGAGCCATTCCTGCAGACGCGTCTTGGGATCCTTGCCAAGCGTCGCTGGATCGAGCCCGCGGAGATCCGTCGCGTAGATCCGCTCGATGACCGCGCGCGCAGTCTCGAAGCCGGCGTCGATGAACACCGCGCCGAAAACAGCCTCGAGCGCGTCGGCGAGGATCGACGGTCGGGCGGCGCCCCCGCTCCGCTGCTCGCCCTCGCCCAGCCGGATCGCCTCGCCGATCCCGACCGTGCGTGCGAGCCGGGCAAGCGTGTCGCGGTTGACGAGGTTTGCGCGCACCCGCGACAGATCGCCCTCGGGGATCTGCGGAAAGCGCTCGTAGAGCACCGCTGCAATCGCGCAATTCAGAACCGCGTCGCCAACGAACTCGAGCCGCTCGTTCTGACTCCCGCCGAAACTGCGATGGGTGAGCGCCTGCGTCAGAAGCGAGGCGCTTCGGAACGCGTAGCCGAGCTCTTCAGCGAGCGTGAGGGGGGTCATCCGCCGAAAGCATCTCCCGTCGCATCAGCGGGTCGCCGAGGCCTCGAAGTCGAGGAACAGGCTCATGTTGCCGACGAGATGAAGCTTGCGCGCCCAGGCAACGCTGGCCGTGATCTGGTTGCCTTCCTTCGTGACTTCCAAGTCGCTGGCGCTGACCGAATCGATGTAGTCCGTGGCGAGATAGCGGTCGAATGTCCTGCGGACGTCGACCTGGCTCGTCGGATCCTTGACCTGGGCGAGCGTCTTCTCCAGCGATTTCTGAACCGAAAAGTACTCGATGTACGCGGGTGTCACCCGGGCACCAACGACGACGAAAATCGCGATGACTGCGGCGACCAAGACGAACCCGATCAGTGTCAACCCGCCTTGCCTTCCTCGATGGTCCATCGTCCCCCCTATCGTATACCACCGCCGACGCGCTTCCACGCGAAGCTCGTGATGTCGTCCCAGTTGAACCAGATGAAGAACGCCCGTCCGCGGATGTGGTCATCGGGCACGAAACCCCAATAGCGGCTGTCATCGCTGCGATCGCGGTTGTCGCCCATCATGAAATAATGCCCGGGCGGCACCTTGCACGCAAAACCGCTGCCATCGGAATTGTAATCGCAGTTCTCCCTGCCCGGAAACGGACGCACGGAGCTCGGGCTGACCGCAGGCATCATCGGGTCGGTCGCGATGTCGTGCTCCTTCGCCCCGTGCCCGGTCTCGGCGGTCTCCGTGGAACGCGCCATCGACTCGAAGCGCAGCCCCTCGACATAGCCGTAGGTGCCATCGGGCTTGACCGGCCACGGCACACCGTTGACGGTGAGCCGTTTGTCCTTGTAGACGACGACGTCCCCGCCGACGCCGATCACGCGCTTGATGAAGTCCTGCGACGGATTGAGCGGGTAGCGGAACACGACGACGTCACCGCGCTGCGGATCGCCGATCGGCACGATCTTCTGCTCGACGATCGGCAGCCGCAGTCCGTACGCAAACTTATTGACGAGGATGAAATCACCCACCTCGAGCGTGGGCCGCATCGACGATGACGGAATTTTGAACGGCTCGGCGACGAACGAGCGCAGCGCAAAGACGATCAGCAGGACGGGAAAGAAACTCTTCGGGTATTCGACCCACCACGGCTCACGCCGCAGACTTTCCTCGAGCGCCGCCCGCTCTTTGCGCACTGCCATCTCGTTCGTGCCGAGCGCGTCCTTGTAGCGCCGATCGAAGTCCGCCAATTCGCGATCGGCAGCGGCACGCCGCCGCCGCGCGAAAAGGAGGCGGTCCCCGAGCGCGACCAGTCCGGTGAAAAGCGTGGCGATAAACAGGATAAGCGCGAAATTCATTTCGGATTCTTTTCAATGGTCCAATTCTGGCAGGCCCGGATTGTGCCATGGACGGTGCGGCATGGCAGCGATGCATCCACCGGCCAGGCAAGCGGTCGTGCCATCACTTGTCGCCGACCTGCAGAATGGCGAGGAACGCCTCCTGCGGAATCTCGACGCTCCCGACCGCCTTCATCCGTTTCTTGCCGGCCTTCTGCTTTTCGAGAAGCTTCTTCTTGCGCGTGACGTCGCCGCCGTAGCATTTGGCCAGCACGTTCTTGCGCATCGCCTTGATGTTCTCGCGGGCGATGATCTGCGCGCCGATCGACGCCTGCACCGCGACGTCGAACATCTGCCGCGGAATGAGCTTCCTCATCTTGGCGGCGACCTCGCGGCCGCGGTAGAGCGCGACCGAGCGGTGCACCATCACCGACAGCGCATCGACGCGCTCGCCGTTGATCAGGATGTCGAGCTTGACGACGTCGGCCGCGCGGAACTCGCGAAAATCGTAGTCGAGCGATGCATAGCCGCGCGACACCGATTTCAGCTTGTCGAAGAAATCCATCACGACTTCGGCCAGGGGCAGCTCGTAGGTCAGCATCACCTGGCGGCCGAGGTATTGCATGTTCTTCTGCACGCCGCGCTTTTCCGTGCACAGCGTCAGCACCGGGCCGACGTACTCCTGCGGCATCAGGATCGTCGCGGTGATGATCGGCTCGCGGATCTCCTCGACTTTCGACAGATCCGGGAGCTTCGACGGGTTCTCGATTTCCTGCAGCGTGCCGTCGCGCAGCAGGACCTCGTAGACGACGGTCGGCGCCGTCGTGATCAGATCCATGTCGTATTCGCGCTCGAGCCGCTCCTGGACGATGTCCATGTGCAGGAGGCCCAGAAACCCGCAGCGGAAACCGAAGCCCAACGCCTGCGAGACTTCCGGCTCGTAGTGCAGCGACGCGTCGTTCAACTTGAGCTTGTCCAGCGCATCGCGCAACGCCTCGTATTGATTCGACTCGACCGGGTAGAGCCCGGCGAAGACCTGCGGTTTCACATCCTTGAATCCGGGCAGCGGCGCACTCGCGGGCCGTGCGGCAAGCGTCACGGTGTCGCCGACCTTCGCGGCGTGGATTTCCTTGATGCCGGCGACGACGAAGCCGACACCTCCGGCGGATAACGCGCCGCGGGCGACGGCCTTCGGGGTAAACACGCCGACCTGCTCGCAGGTGAACGTCGCGCCGGACGCCATCAACTGGATCTTGTCGCGCGGTTTGAGCGTCCCATCCATGACGCGGACCAGCATGACGACGCCGACATAGTTGTCGAACCACGAATCGATGATCAGCGCCGAAAGCGGTGCCGCGGGGTCGCCCGCAGGCGGCGGGATCCGCGCGATCACCGCTTCGAGCACGTCGTCGACGCCTTCCCCGGTCTTGGCGCTTACGCGGAGCGCATCGTGCGCGGGGATGCCGATGATGTCCTCGATCTCCTCGATCACCCGTTCCGGCTCGGCCGACGGGAGGTCGATCTTGTTCAGTGCCGGTACCACGGTCACGCCCTGTTCGATTGCCGTGTAGCAGTTGGCGACGGTCTGCGCCTCGACGCCCTGCGACGCGTCGACGACGAGCAGCGCGCCTTCGCACGCGGCGAGCGAGCGCGACACCTCGTAGGCGAAATCGACGTGCCCGGGCGTATCGATCAGGTTCAGGTTGTAGACCGCTCCGTCGCGTGCCGTGTAACTGAGGGCGGCCGTCTGCGCCTTGATCGTGATCCCCCGCTCGCGCTCGAGGTCCATCGTGTCCAGCACCTGTGCTTCCATCTCGCGGTCAGCGAGGCCGCCGCAACGCTGGATGAAGCGGTCGGCGAGCGTCGACTTGCCGTGGTCGATGTGGGCGATGATGGAAAAGTTGCGGATCAGGTCCACGGGATGGGGTCAAGTACGCGCAGCAAAACAAAGGGGCACCGGACAGTGCCCCTAAAGTGGCGTGTTGCCGTCGCAAAGACGTTGAATTCTAGCGGATTTCGCCGCCGAGCGCGACCTCAACGAGGACCGTCCAGCGCCTGTTCGACCCGCGCCCGGTCGAAATGATAGTGGCACAACGCGGTGCCCGATTGCGGCTGCCCGGCGAAGAGGACCGGCACCCGGTCGCCCCACGTGGACTCCAGCGCGGCATTCCCGGGTTCATCGATGTCGACGACCTCGAGCGTAAGGCCATGCGCCGCCGCGACCGGCTGCACCGCCGCGAGCATTTCGTCGCAAAGGTGGCAATAGGCGCGCACGAGCAGCGTCAATGTCTTCATCGGCGCCTTGCGCTCGGCGCCGGGTCCGCGCGACGAAATCCGGGCGGATTGCGAAACCGCCTCGCGAGCCCCATCATGTGCGTCCGACCACGGGTCCGGCACCGTTCCAGACGTCCACCGAAGAAGCCCGCCGCACCACGTGCGCGAAGTCGTGACGGGTCGCCCGCCGCGCCCTCGTGTCGTCGCAGGAGGATGCCATGCTGAAAAAGATTGCCGTTGCGTTCGGCGTCATTTTTGTTGTCGCCGGCGTGCTCGGATTCGTTCCCGCGTTCGTCACCGATGGACGGCTGCTGGGTCTGTTCGAAGTCAACAACCTCCACAACCTCGTGCACCTCGTCACCGGGATTCTCGCGATCGTCGTGGGCGTGTGGAGCGAAGGGGCGTCGCGGACGTTCTTCCGGATCTTCGGCGTGATCTACGCGGTCGTGGCCGCGCTCGGTCTCTACTCCGGCAACGAGCCGGTGCTGGGACTCATCGCGAACAATACCGCCGACGTGGTGCTGCACGCGGTGATCGCGGTCGTAGCGCTCTACCTGGGATTCGCGCTGACCCGCACCTCCGCGCGGCCGATCTAGTCCGTCGCCCGCCTCACTCACTCGCCATTCAGCTTCAGCGACGAATAGAACTCCTGTTCGCCGCGCTTCAAGCGCAGGGTGACCGATGCGCCCTTTTCGAGCTTCGACAGGAGCGCGTTCACCTGCTCTGCACTCTTTGCCTCGGTCGTCTGTCCGCGGTTGACGATAGCAAGGATGACGTCGCCCGGCTGGACGTTGCCGCGTACCGACCCGGTGATGTCCTCGATCCCGACGCCGTTCTTGATTTCGAGCTCCTTCTTCTGCTCGTCGGTGAGGTCGGCGAGCACGAGCCCGATCCGGTTGGGCTTCCCCTTCTCCTTCTGGGCCGGACTGTTGCGACGCGGCGGGGTCGCTGCCTCGTCCTTGATTTCCGCGACGGTCACCGCGATGTCGCGCTGGGCGCCCTTGCGCCAGACCGTCAGCGTGACCTTCGCGCCCGGCTTGATCGCCGTGATGATCCGCGGCAACTCGCTCGACGTGTGAATTTCGCGGCCGTCGGCCTTGACGATGATGTCGCCGGTTTCGACGCCGGCCTTTTCCGCCGGCCCACCCTTTTCCACCGAGTTGACGAGTGCACCGCCCAGCTTGGCGAGCCCGAAAGCATCGGCGGTCTCCCTCGTGACTTCCTGGATCTGGACCCCGATCTTGCCGCGCGTCACCCTGCCCTTTTCCCGGATCTGGCTGACGGCATTCATTGCGACGTCGATGGGAACGGCGAAGGAAAGCCCCATGAAGCCGCCGGTTTGCGAAAAGATGAGCGCGTTGATGCCGACGACTTCGCCCTTGAGGTTGAACAGCGGACCGCCCGAGTTGCCCGGGTTGACCGCGGCGTCGGTCTGGATGTAGGGGATGAGGTTCTCCTGCGGCAGATCGCGCCCTTTGGCGCTCACGATCCCCGCCGTCATCGTGTTCTCGAGGCCGAACGGCTTGCCGATCGCGACCACCCACTCGCCGACCTTGAGCTTCTCGGGGTCGCCGATCGTGGCCTTCGGCAGATCCTTCGCGTCGATCTTGAGCAGCGCCACATCGGTACGCTTGTCGAGGCCGATCACCTTGGCCTTGAACTCGCGCCGGTCGGAAAGCTTGACGTTGACCTCGTCCGCACCGTCGACAACGTGGGCGTTGGTCACGATGTAGCCGTCGCTGCCGATGATGAAGCCCGAGCCAACCGACTGCTGCTCCAGATCGCGCTGCGGCATGCCGCGTCGCGGGATCTGTCCACCGAAGCGGCGAAAGAATTCGTAGAACGGATCATCCTCGGACAAGTCGGGGAAGCGCGATCGCTTGATCTTCTGCGTGACGTCGATGCTGACCACGGTGGCGCCCTGCTTTTCGTAGAGCTCGGTGAAGTCCGGCAGCGCAGCGGCGCGGCCCTGCGCCGCGACCGACCCTGCAGCAGCCAGAATGGCGAACGCCGCGCAAATGAGCGTGACAGCGTTGAGATAGCGCTTGTGAAACATCATTGGAGTTCTGCCTCGATCATGGGCAACAAAAAGATGCCGGGTCACCGGCGCGCCACCGAGTACGCGATTTGCCGGACGGTCGCCCCGGGCGCTTCGCCCAGAACCGTGACGGTGTAATCGTCGAGTTGCCGCACGTACACGTTGATCCCCCCCTGCTGCATGAGTCCGGTCGGATGCACCGCGCCGCCCGAGGGCTCGATGAAGACCGAGACTGCAACCAGGCCGTCCGAATAGATGATATGGGCGACGGGGGCGCGCTTGCCCCGCAGATTGCGGTAGCCCTCGACGATCCGCGAAAATCCCGGAGGCACGCGCCCCACGGTCCAGCCGGTGTCCGCCTGCTCGCCCTCGCCAGCGCCGCCTTCGCGCACACGCCATTCCGGCGGCGCCGCGGCAAACGACGGCTTGACCATGTCGCGATCGATCTTCGCGCCGATCGCGATGTCGGTGAAGGCGAACTGTTCGATCGGGTCGCTCTTCTCGTCCTGGATGCGCGCCTTCACGAGGAGGCCGCTCGCCGTGTCGACCCAGAACTTGTGTCCGTACCGCAGGCCGTCCTTGGGCTCGAACACCCACGCCTGCACGTCGAGACCCGCGACGCGGCTCGCCTCGGCCTTGCGCAGATCGTAGAACTCGGCGAGCGACTTTTGCTGCTGCGAGGACAGCGACGGGAAGGCGTTGCGGAACGTCTGCGGCTCGATGCGCACGAGCTTGGCGTCCGGGTAGTAGCAGCGAACTTCTCCCTGGCTGCGGATCACCTCGCGCGGCGGACCCTCGAGGTTGACGAGCTTTTCATACTCCACGCCGCCGTCGTTCCAATGGACGATCCGCGAAGTTTCGACGCGTCCGCCGTGCTGGTAGACGATCGTGCCGACATAGTTGAGCGCACGGGCAGCGGTCGCCGCGCGCGCGAGCCACGCGGCCGGATCCTCCGCGAACGCCCGCGACGCGAACAGAAGCGATGCAAGGGCGAGCGCGGCGAGGCCGGCGCGCCCGACGAGAGGCGGTTCGACTGCATCCGACAGGTCGGCACTACCGATCATCGCGCCCTCGCCGTCGACGCGGAGGTCAGGGCCGCGGCTCGGCGGTCGACGCCGAGACGGCACGCAAATTGGGATCGACCCCTTGGATCTGCACCGTCGGCGAGTATTCCTGGTGGGCGAGGAGATAGTCGGCAGGGACCGCGGGGGGGCGCACCTGCGCGGCCCGCACTGCGCCGGCATCGCGGGCCTTGGCGAGCGCAGCCGTCGGAACCTCGAGCGTCGACACGGCCACCCAGCCTACCACGGCGACGGCGGCGAGCGTCGCGGCCGCGGCCCAGGCGATCGGCAGCGGACTCCCGCGCCGAGGTCTGGGCGCCAACACCGTGGGTTCAACCGCCAGTCGCGCGGCAAACCGCTGCGCAAATCCGGCAGTGTGCGCGCCCGAGCCGCGCAGCGCATCGCCGATCACGTGATAGCACACCCACGTCGTCACGCCGTCAGGACGATTGAGCCGGCTGCAGACGGTTTCGACCTCGCCGTCCGGAAGCTCACCATCCATCAGCCGCGAGATATCCTCACCCATCACCATCTCCGGTTATCTTCGGTCCCCAGCAACGGCCGCAATTCCGTTGCGATCGCTTCCCGCGCCCGGAATATCCGGGAGCGTACCGTGCCAATCGGACAGTTCATCACGCTGGCAATCTCTTCGTAACTCAAACCCTCGATTTCGCGCAGTGTAATCGCCGTGCGCAAATCCTCGGGCAGCGCGTCCATCGCGCGGTTGACGACCGCGGCGATTTGCTTGCCGTGCAGCTCGCCCTCGGGCGTGTTCGCATCGCGCAGCTGATCGGCCTCTTCGAAATTCTCCGCTTCCTCGTTGTCGAAACCCGTCGACGTCGGTGCCCGGCGCCCCATCGCGACCAGGTAGTTCTTGGCCGTGTTGATCGCGATCCGGTAGAGCCACGTATAGAACGCGCTGTCACCCCGGAAACTCGGCAGCGCCCGGTACGCCTTGATGAAGGCTTCCTGCGTCACGTCCTCGACCTCCGCCGGGTCGCGTACCAGCCGCGACAACAGCCGCGAGAGCTTGCGCTGATACTTGAGCACCAGCAGCTCGTACGCCCGCTTGTCGCCCCGCTGCGCGCGTTCGACGAGCTGCTGATCGACCTCGCGATCACCCATCCAATCCCTGATCGATCGTTGTTATCCCCGCCGAACAGCGAGTGCGGCTGCCGGTTTTTGCCCTGAACATCCCGATCCCCGTTTGATGCCTCTCCGGGATTTCAGGCGCGGCGCACGCTTGCACTAAAAGACCGTCCATTGGCCGGTAAGTTCAGTCGTACGCGTGGTTATTCGGCTTTTGCATTCGAGCCCTGCACCGCGCCGCCGGCCTTGTCCAGTACAAGCACCGGCCGCACGTGTCCGGTCACGATTCCGCGATAGTTGCGGATCGGCGGTTCGCGCCATTGGGACAGCAGGGCCCGTTGCGCCGCGTCGACCAAGCCCAACGCGTCCAGGGTCGCGACCGTTGCCGGATGGAGCCCACGCTTTGCGCCGTCGACGACCTTGACGGCGATGCCGAGGCCCCGGCTTCGGACGCCGATCGCCTGCACGCCTTCGGCGCCGATCTTGGCGACCCAGTCGCCTCGCCCGGCGCGCATCAGCGCGAGGTCGTTTCGGTTTTCGCCCGACACCATCTCCGGATGCGCGGTCATTGCCTCGCCGAGGATCGCGGGTGCGCGACCGTAGACGGGATCGACCTCCCCCCCCGCAAGCCGCGCAAAGCCGAGGGCGAGGCGACCGAGCGGCACCGCATAATTCGGTGCCGAGCATCCGTCGATCCCCGCGACGAGCTCCGCCTCGGGAGTGGCGAGGAAATGGGCGACCGCGCGGCGGATTGCCTGCTGCAACGGGTGGTCGAAGGCGAGATAGCTTTCCTTCGGCAACCCGCACTGAACGCAATAGGCGAGCATGCCGCTGTGCTTGCCCGAGCAGTTGTGCGCAAGCGGCGAGTAGGGCGGCGGCGGCGGAATCTCGCCGCGCGCATCGAAATAACCCGGCGCATGCGTTCCGCATTGCAGGTCCGCGGGGGTGTTGCCGGCTCTCACGAGCATGTCGGCGACCGCGTCGACATGCCGCGGCTCGCCTGAATGACTCGCGCAAAGCAGCGCGATCTGCGCCTGCGTATATCCGAAGCGCTCGACGCCGCCTCCCGCGACGAATGGCATCGCCTGGAATGGCTTGAGCGCGCTGCGCGTGGTCGTCAGGAACGCCGGATCGCCGGCCGAATACAGAAGATTGCCGTCGCGATCGACGACGGCAACCGAGCCGTAATGGACGGCGTCAATCGCCTCGCCGCGGGTCACGACAGCGAGCGGAGCGTGGGGCGGCGCAGCATGAGCCGTCGCGGCCGCGAGCGGCCGTGCGGCGGCGGTGTCGTTGGGCATGAAGAGACCGGGGACGACAAACGTGTATTATCGCCCAACTGCGATTTTCTTCCGCTTGCCCAGCTCCTCGGCGGCCTCGCGGGCGGTCGCGGCGAGGGCCGCGGTGCGGCAAATCCGACGAGCGAATTTTCGCTACGCCCCCGTAAGCGCCTGGCGGATCTGGTCGAGCGCCCCAGGATCCTCGATCGTCGTGAGATCGCCGGGATCACGTCCTTCAGCCAGCGCCTGAATCGAGCGGCGCAAGAGCTTGCCGGAGCGCGTCTTGGGCAGCAGCGTGACGAAGTGTACGGCACCGGGGCGCGCGATCGCCCCGAGCTCCCGATCCACGGTGTCCATCACTTCCTTGCGCATCGCCGCGGCACTCTCCGGCGTCGCGACTTTCGCCGGGTCCTTGACGACGGCGAAGGCGACGGGAATCTGGCCCTTCAGCGGGTCGGCCACACCCACCACAGCCACTTCGGCAATGCCCGAGTGCGCCTGTACGGCCTCCTCGATCTCGCGCGTGCCGAGCCGATGTCCGGCGACGTTGATCACGTCGTCGGTGCGGCCCAGCACGAAGTAATACCCGTCCGCATCGCGCGTCGCCCAGTCGAACGTCGAATAGGCGAGCTTGGTACCGAAATCGGAGAAGTATGTCTTGACGAAACGCTCGTCGTCGCCCCAGACCGTCGTCATGCAGCCCGGCGGCAGCGGCGGCATAATCGTCAGCACCGCCTTTTCGTTGGGGCCCGCTTCGTCGCCGCTCCCCTCGCGCAGCAGACGCACGTCGTAGCCGTAGACCGGAAACGACGGGCTGCCGAACTTGCGCGGCGTGTCTTCGACGCCCGGACATGCGGACAGGATCGCCCAGCCGGTCTCGGTCTGCCAGTAGTGGTCGACGATCGCCACGCCGAGCGCATCGGACGCCCAGCGCGCCGTCGGCTCGTCCAACGGCTCGCCGGCGAGGAACAGATAGCGGAGCGACGAGACGTCGTGCTGCTTCATGTATTTCGGGTCCTGCTTCTTCAGCACGCGAATCGCCGTGGGGGAGCTGAACATCGTCTTCACGTTGTAGCGCTCGACGATCTGCCACCAGATGCCGGGATCGGGCCGGATCGGCAGTCCCTCGTACATGATCGTCGTCGTGCCGTTGATGAGCGGTCCGTAGACGATGTACGAGTGGCCGACGACCCAGCCGATGTCACTCGTGGTCAGCATCGTGTCGCCGGGTTGGGCGCAGTAGATGCGACGCATCGACGACGCCAGCGCGACGGCGTAGCCGCCAGTGTCGCGCTGGACGCCTTTCGGTTTGCCGGTCGTGCCGGACGTGTAGAGGATGTACGACGGCTCCGACGACTCGAGCCATTCGCACGGCACTTTCGCGTCCATCTGCTGCGTGCGCAGCGTCGCGTAATCGAGGTCGCGGCCGGCGATGCGCGGCATCTCGCGGTCGAGCCCGCGATCGACGATGAGGACCTTGGCGGGAGGGAACTTCGCGAGCCGGATCGACTCGTCGACCAGGTGCTTGTACGGCACCGCCTTGCCGCCGCGCATGCCGGCGTCGGCGGTCACCATGACCTTCGGCTTCGCATCGTCGATCCTTGTGGCGAGGCTCGCCGCGGCAAAGCCGCCGAACACGACCGAATGGATCGCGCCGATCCGCGCGCAGGCAAGCATCGCGAACGCGGCTTCGGCGATCATCGGCATGTAGATCAGCACGCGGTCGCCCTTGCCGACGCCTTGCGCCTTGAGGATGGCGGCGAAGCGATTCACTTCCGCATGCAGCTCGCGGTACGTGTATGTTTTCGACTCGTTGGTCTCGGTCGAGAGATACGCCAGCGCCACCTGGTCGCCGCGCGCCGCGAGGTGCCGGTCGACTGCGTTGTGACAAAGATTCGTGCGCCCGCCGACGAACCACTTTGCAAACGGCGGCTTCGAATAGTCGAGAACACTGGAAAAAGGCGTCTGCCAATCGATCAACCCGGCCTCCGCACGCCAGAACGCGTCGCGGTCGGCAAGCGATTGGCGATGGAAATCCTTGTACGTGGCCATCACGGTCTCCTGTGGAGGTCGATTCGCCGCAGCGCCGGCTTTCGCGCCGCCGCGTCGAAGGGGTCGTTGCGAAGCCTACGGGCTGGGGAAGCCGTTGACTTTGCGCGGGATCAAGCGGCGCCCCTTTCGGTAGCGTGCATTGCTGCCGAATCCCACGCGGCTTCGGTTCCGCGACGCCTAGCGCGGTTCCTGCCGGGCAAGTGCGCAGAGGCCGAGCCGCCGGTTCTCCTCGAGATTCGAGCGGATTTGCCGGCAGCCTTCGTCGGCGCGGCGGAGCCCGTAGGCCGCCAGCGTGGCTTCCTCGGCCGGGTCGATCCGATCGAGATACTGGATAAGGTACATCGGACCGCGCTGCTGGGCGATGAGCGCAGCCATCTCGCGCTGCAACCGGTTGGCGAAGTGCGGGTTCGTGAAGTTGCTCGACGGGGCAATGACCCTGGCGCCGGAGTCGATGAAGGGGACGACGTAGGCGAGGGGCTGGCCCGACATGATCATCACCAGCGAATCCGCGGCGATCGGGGGCACCGCAACGTCGATGTAGCGTCCGGCGTGCAGCGGCGAACGGCCCCAGTAGGGCGCCATCGTGACCGCGACGACCAGCGCCGAGAAGGTGGCCACCAGCGCATCACGGCGCACGGCGCCGGCGAAGGCGGAGCGCATCGCCATGACGAGGAGCAGGCTCGCGATCAGCTCCAGCGGGATCGTGTAGCGATAGATCGTGAACGCGCCGAGCCATACGACGTACGAAAACGCAGCGAATACCGCAAGCAGCCGCACCGACGGCGGCATATCACGGGACAGCAGCGTGCGCATCCTCTCTCCGCTCGCGCGCGACGCCTGCACGAGCGACACGAAAAGTGCAAGCGCGAACACGCAAAGCAGCGCGAGGCGCGGGTCGCGGAGATCGTTTTCGCTCGTGAGCCGGTTGCGCTCGGCGAGCCCGAACGGCAGCGTGAGCCAATGGATCGCCTTGACCGGCCGGAACTTGGTATCGAAAAAGGACGTGGGCTCCCAGTACTCGGAACGGAAGACACCGTTGAAATACGGAAAAAAGGGATTCCGGAAACGCTCCCACAGCACCATCCCCCAGTAGCCATAGGCGACGACGAACCCTGCTGCCATCGCCGCGGCGAGGACCATCGTGGCCCGCACAAATCCGCGCCGGCCGCGAAAGCACAGCACGAACGAACCGAGGAGCGCGACGGGATAGATCGCCGCGGTAAGCTTCAGGCCCGTGGCGACACCGCAGGCGAGACCTGCGATCGCTGCTGCCCGTGCAATCGGCGCATCGGCGGCACGCACCGCGCGCACGAGAACGAAAAGCGCACCCAGCACGAGCGCGGCCGTCGCCCATTCGTTCATCGTCGAGCCGATCTGGGAGAGGCCAGCCGCGCCGGTGAGCGCGACGAGACCGATGACCAGGAGCGCCGACCCCTCCCGCTCGACGTCGAGATCGGCCGCGGCATAGCGTGCGATCCGATAGAAGAAATAGACGGCGAGACCGAATGGAAACCCCATCAGAAACGTGACCGCGAACGCCGGAAGCCCCGATTGGGCCAGCGCAAAAAACGGGAGATCGACGAGCGGGTTGTGGTAGGACTGGATCTGCGCGGGTGCGTAGTCCCAGTACAGCCTGCCGTTGAGCCAGGCCCATGGATCGTAGAAATGATAGTTCCGCAGATCCCAGTTCGTGTCGACGCCACGCAAAAGCGATGCAACGCCTCCGAACAGCAACGCCGCGGTCACCCCGCTCCGCGGGCGCTCGAGCCAGTCGAGTGCGCCCTCGCCCATCACCGCCCGCCGCCCGCCGCGCTTGCGGAGGGTCCTTCGAATATCCATACTTCGGCCCGGTACCGGATTGCCGAGCCATGCCCGATCAAGCGTCGCCCGACCTCGAGCTCACGATCCTGATGCCTTGCCTCGACGAGGCCGAGACGCTCGCCGCCTGCATCGACGAAGCGCGCGCATTCCTCGAGCGCGAGCGCATCGACGGCGAAGTGCTGATCGCCGACAACGGCAGCACCGACGGATCGATCGGCATCGCCGAGGCGCACGGCGCCCGGGTCGTGCCCGTGCCGGTCCGCGGGTACGGGGCTGCGCTCATGCGGGGAATTCACGCAGCCCGCGGCACGTACGTCATCGTCGGCGACTCCGACGGAAGCTACGCCTTCGCTCATCTGGAACCATTTCTCGCGCGCTTGCGAAGCGGCTGCGATCTCGTCATCGGCAACCGGTTCGAAGGCGGCATCGAGCCCGGGGCGATGCCTTTTCTGCATCGTTATCTCGGCAATCCGGTCCTGAGCTTTCTCGGCCGCCTGTTCTTTTCGATTCCCATCGGCGACTTCCACTGCGGCCTGCGCGGCTTTCGCCGCGACCGGATCCTCTCGCTCGGGTTGCGCGCGCCGGGGATGGAGTTCGCGAGCGAGATGATCGTCCGTGCGGCCCTTCGCGGTCTCGCGCTCGACGAAGTGCCCACCACGCTCGCACCGGCGCGGCGGTCGCGCCCGCCGCATCTGCGCACGTGGCGCGATGGCTGGCGCCACTTGCGTTTCCTGTTGCTGTTGAGCCCGCGCTGGCTGTTCCTTTATCCCGGCCTTTTCCTTTTCGCCGGCGGCGCGCTCGCGCAAGGGATGCTCCTTACCGGTCCCGTCGCGATCGGCCGCGTCGTGCTGGACATTCATACGATGCTGTTTGCCGCCGGCGCGATGATCGTCGGTCTGCAGATGATGCTGTTCGCCGTCTTCGTGAAGGCGGCAGGCGTCGCGCAGGGTGTGCTGCCCCCGGGCCGCGCCTTCGGCGGCCTCGTCGCCCGGTTCACGCTCGAACGCGGCGCCATCGTCGGCGCCCTGTTGACGTTGGCGGGATTCGCTCTCGCCGGTTATTCGCTGTCGGTGTGGATGTCGGCCGGGCTCGCGGAAGTCGACCCGCGCCACGTGATGCGCATCGTCATTCCATCGCTCACGGCCACGATCGCCGGCGTAGAGCTCGTGTTCTCGTCGTTCGTCCTCCATTTCCTGTTGTGGAACCTCGACCGGACGCCGACATGACGCGGCCAGCGCCGCGCACAGGTCGGCCGCCGCAGCGTCGGGTCTGACCGGCATCGGCCGATGCCGCGGACCCCGAACCGCCAATACAACGTCGCGGCGCCCGACAGCATCGCGGTCCGCGTCGCGACGTGGCAGCGGCGCCGGATGTACGCGCGCTTTGTCGCCGCGACGGGCGTGACGGGCGATGATTCGGTTCTCGACGTCGGTGTCACGTCGGATCGCAGCTATGCGTCGTCGAATTATCTGGAGGCGTGGTTCCCGCGCAAGGACCGGATCACCGCCACCGGAATCGACGACGCATCGTTTCTCGAGCGCCTCCACCCCGGCGTGCGCTTTGTTCGCGCGAACGGACTTGCGCTGCCGTTTGCGGACCGTTCGTTCGACATCGTCCATTCGTCCGCGGTGCTCGAGCATGTCGGCGGCGCGCCGGGCCGACAGCGCTACGTTCGTGAATGCGCGCGGGTCGCCGGCAAGGCCGTCTTCCTCACCACGCCGAATCGCTGGTTTCCCGTCGAATTCCACACGGTGCTGCCGCTCGTCCACTGGCTGCCGAGACCGATGTTCCGCGCGCTCATGCGGCGAACCGGCCACGCGTTCTTTGCGGAGGAATCGAACCTCGATCTGCTGTCGCGGCGCGATCTTGCCGACAGCACCGCCGGGATCGAGGGCTTCGAGTTTCAGATCTCGAGCGTCGCCTTGCTCGGATGGCCCAGCAATCTCCTGCTCGTCGGCCGCCGCAAACCCGTGTGCTGACCGGGCGCGCAGCTCGCGGCCCTCCGGGCACGATTCGCGCGCCGCATGGCGTTTCCGCGCCCTTCAAGGATGCGAATCCGGCGCGATGCGCACGACGGTGCGCCCGCGGACCATCCCCTTGAGGTACGGGTCGAAGTGGGTCGGCAGATCGTCGAAGTCGATGGTGCGGACCTGGTCGTGCACCTTGTCCGGCCGCCACTCGACGGCGAGCTTGTTCCAGATCCTCTGGCGCAGCGACATCGGGCAGTTCGCGCTGTCGGCGCCGAGCAGCGCGACGCCGCGCAGAATGAATGGCGCCACCGTCGTGTTGAGCTTCATGTCAGCGGCGAGCCCGACGGCGCCGACGGCGCCGCCGATTCTCATCGTCGACAGGAGCCACGCGAGCAGGTCGCCGCCGAGGTTGTCGACCGCGCCCGCCCACGTCGACTTGTCGAGCGGGCGGATCTTCGCGAGGTCGATCGACTGGCGCAGCATGACCTCCTTCGCCCCGAGGGACTTGAGGTAGCCCGACTCCTCCTTCTTGCCGGTGATCGCCACCACGTCGTAGCCGGTCTTGGCGAGGATTTCGATCGCCACCGATCCGACGCCGCCCGTCGCCCCCGTGACGGCGACCGGGCCGTTCTCGGGTTTGAGCCCGTTGTGCTCCATCAGCATGATCGCCTGCGCCGCGGTGAAGCCCGCGGTGCCGAGCGTCATCGCGTCGAACGCCGTCATGCTTTCCGGTCGCCGCACGACCCAGTCGGCGGGGACGCGCACACGCTCGCTGTAGCCGCCGTCGTGCGCAACGCCCATGTCGTACGCATGGACGATCACCTTGTCGCCACGCTTCCAGCGGGCGTCGCTCGACGACTCGACCGTCCCGGCCATGTCGATGCCGGCGTTGGTCGGGTACTTGCGCATGATCTTGCCCGCGCCGTTGTAGGAGAGTGCGTCCTTGTAGTTGATCGTCGAGTACTTGGTCCGCACGACGACGTCGCCGGGATCGAGGTCGTCCACCATCATTTCGACGAACCGGCTCGCGATGCCGTTGTTTTCCTGGAACGTCCGGTAGGCCTTGAATTTCTGCACGGGAATCTCCTTGGAATTGCGGAACGACCTTGTGGCGGCGTGCGGAAGCGCGTCGGACCGTCAGTCCGACATGGCGGCGACGTGCGGCAACGCCATGTATTCGTGCGAGCGCATCTCGGTGAGCCGGCTCACCGTGCGCGGAAATTCGTGGCTCGCCGGGCCCTCGCAGTGGAGGCGTTCCGGCGCGACCGCGGCCGAGAGCACGAGCTTCACGCGATGATCGTACAGGATGTCGATGAGCCACGTGAAGCGCCGGGCGCGATCGCCCATCTCGACGGTGAGCTGAGGGACGTCCGCCAGGAACATCACCGCATAGCTGCGGGCGAGCTCCAGATAGTCGCGCTGCGATCGCGGTCCGTCGCACAGCGCCGCGAAATCGAACCAGATGGCGCTGCCCGCGACCTTGCGCGCGAGAAGCGTCCTGCCCTCGATCGTCAATTTCGTCGGCTCGTCGGGGCCCGAGCGCATCTTTTCGAATGCCGCGGCGAGCGCGGCGTCCGCCTCGGCGCCCAGCGGCGTATGGTAGGTGCGCACCTGCTCCAGCACCCGCAGCCGGTAATCGACGCCGGCGTCGACCTCCTGCACGTCGAGCCACTCTTTGAGGAGCGCGATCGCCGGGAGAAAGCGCTCGCGCTGGAGTCCGTTCGGCCACAGCCCGTCCGGCGGATAGTTCGACGTCATCACGAACACGACGCCGTGATCGAACAGCGCGGACAGCAGGCGTCCCAGGATCATCGCGTCGGCGATGTCGGAGACGTGGAACTCGTCGAAGCAGACGAGCCGCCATCGCCGGGCGATTCCAGCGGCGACGGCGGCGAGCGGATCCTCCTCGTGCTTCAGCGCGGCAAGCGCCTCGTGCACGTCGCGCATGAAGGCGTGAAAGTGCACGCGCGTCTTGCGCCGGATCGCGACCGTCGCGAAAAAAGCGTCCATCAGGAAACTCTTACCGCGACCGACGCCGCCCCACAGGTAGACGCCGCGCGGCACGTCGGGCGGCAGGAAGAGCTTCTTCAGCGTCGACTGCCGCGCGGCGCGAAACGCTTCGAGCTCGGTCGCGAGCCGCTGGAGGCGATCGAGCGCTACCGCCTGCGCGTGATCGAGCGTCGTGCCGCGCGCCGCGAGGATCGGGTCGAGCCACGCGACGAGCGCGTCGTGGCGCGCCGTGACATCGCGGTCAAGGGCGAAGTCGTTCATCACGGCACCGCCGGCGTAGCGGAAGCGTTCAGAAGTTGAGCGAGCGCTTGTCGACGGCCAGCGCCGCCTCGCGCGTGGCTTCCGAAAGCGATGGATGCGCATGACAGATCCGCGCAATGTCCTCGCTCGAGGCGCCGAATTCCATCGCCACGACGCCCTCGGCGATCAACTCCGACGCGTACGGGCCGATTACGTGCATGCCGAGGATGCGATCGGTCTTCGCATCGGCGAGGATCTTCACGAAACCGGTCGTGTCGCCCAGCGCCCGCGCGCGGCCATTGGCGGAAAACGGGAAGCTGCCGGCGCGATAGGCCACGCCGTCGGCTTTGAGCTGCTGCTCGGTCCTGCCGACCCATGCGATCTCCGGCGACGTGTAGATCACCCACGGAATCGTGTTGAAATCGACATGGCCCTGCTGGCCGGCGATACGCTCGGCAACGGCCACACCTTCGTCCTCGGCCTTGTGGGCGAGCATCGGACCGCGGACGACATCGCCGATCGCCCATACGTTGGCGAGATTGGTCCGGCAGTCGGAGTCGACGGCGACGAAGCCGCGTTCGTCGAGTGCCAGCCCGACCGCTGCCGCGTTCAGGCCGGCGGTATGCGGCAGGCGCCCGATCGAAACGATCAGCCGGTCGAACGTCGCGGACTCGCCCTTGCCGGTCGCGTCGTTCCATTCCACCGCGACGTCGGCGCCGCCGACCGTGACCTTGGTGATGTTGATGCCGAGCCGAACCTCGAGGCCCTGCTTCGCGAAGACTTTTTGGGCTTCCTTCGCCACCGCCTCGTCGGCGACGCCGAGAAACGCCGGCAGGGCTTCCAGCACCATCACCTTCGCGCCCAGCCGGCGCCACACGCTGCCCATCTCGAGCCCGATCACGCCGGCGCCGACGACACCGAGCCGCGCGGGGACTTGGCCGAGCGCGAGCGCGCCTTCGTTGTCGAGCACGCGTTTGTTGTCGATCGCAACACCGGGAAGCGGCCGTGGCTTCGATCCGGTCGCGACGATGACGTGCGTCGCCGTCAACTCCACCGGCTTCCCGCCGTCGACCTTGACCGTCCAGCCCGCGGTCGCGCCGCCGCCCGCGAACGAACCCTTGCCGTGGAAGAACGTGATCTTGTTCTTCTTGAACAGATACAGGATCCCGTCGTTGTTCTGCGCGACGACCTTCTCCTTGCGCGCCATCATCTTCGCGACGTCGATTGCGACGCTCTCGATCTCGATCCCGTGCTCGGCGAACGCGTGCCCCGCGTGCTCGAAATTCTCCGAGGACTGGAGGAGCGCCTTCGAGGGGATGCAGCCGACGTTCGTGCACGTGCCGCCGGGGGCGGGTTTGCCGCCCGCGCGCGACCAGTCGTCGATGCACGCGGTCTTCAGTCCGAGCTGCGCGGCGCGGATCGCGGCGATGTAGCCGCCGGGACCGGCGCCGATCACGATCACGTCGTATCGATCAGCCACTGAACAGATCGCTTTGATGTCGGGCCGGCTGCGCCGGCCCGGTTGCACGGAACGTTTTCACAGGTCGAGCAGCATCCGCGCCGGATCTTCCAGCGCCTCCTTGATGGCGACCAGCGACAGCACCGCCTCCCGCCCATCGATGATCCGGTGATCGTACGACTGTGCCAGGTAATTCATCGGCCGCACGACGATCTGCCCGTTCTCGACCACGGCCCGATCCTTCGTCGCGTGGATGCCGAGGATCGCCGACTGCGGCGGGTTGATGATCGGCGTGGACAGCATCGAGCCGAACACGCCGCCGTTACTGATCGTGTACGTGCCGCCAGTCAGCTCCTCGACTGCGAGCTTGCCTTCCTGCGCGCGCTTGCCGAAATCGGCGATCGCAACCTCGATCTCGGCGATCGTCAGCTGGTCGGCGTCGCGAATGATCGGCACGACGAGCCCGCGCGGACTGCCCACCGCGATGCCGATGTCGAAATAGCCGTGGTAGACGATGTCGGTGCCGTCGATCGACGCATTGACCGCGGGAAACTTCTTCAGCGCGTGCACCGCCGCCTTGACGAAAAAGCCCATGAAGCCGAGCTTGACGCCGTGCTCCTTCTCGAAGCGATCCTTGTATTTGTTGCGCAGCTCGATCACCGGCTGCATGTTGACTTCGTTGAAGGTCGTGAGGATCGCCGCGGTCGATTGCGAGGCGACGAGACGCTCGGCGACGCGCTGGCGCAGCCGCGACATCGGCACGCGCTGCTCCGGGCGATTGCCCAGAGCGGGCGGAAGCGGGACCGCGGGCGCCGGCGGCGCTTTGGCGACGGGCGATGGCGCGGGTGCGACCGCCGCGGCGTGGTTCTCCACTGCGGCGATCACGTCGCCTTTCGTGATCCGGCCTCCGCGGCCGGTGCCTTCGACCTCGGCCACGCCGACATGCTGCTCGGTCATCATCTTGCGCGCCGCCGGCAATGCGGTTGGCCGCGCGGTTGCCGGCTGCGCCGTCGCGGGCGGTGCGGCCGACGCCGGTCGCGCCACCTCGGCCGTCGCCGCTGCAGTCTTCGCCGGCGCGGCCGCCGCCCCTTTCGCCTCGGTATCGATGACCGCGATCACTTCCTGTCCCGCGACTGTCGAGCCGTCGCCCTTGCGGATCTCGATCAGCGCTCCTGCTGCGGGCGCCGGCAGCTCGAGCACGACCTTGTCGGTCTCGACGTCGACCAGGTTTTCGTCGCGATTGACTGCCTCACCCGGCTTCTTGTGCCAGTTGACGAGCGTCGCCTCGGCCACCGACTCCGGCAGCTGCGGAACTTTGACTTCGACGCGCATGGGGCCTTCCTGTCAGGTGCGGACGAGCATCTCGCCCTCGGAGAGCGGCGGCGCCGCGAACGCGTCTTCGATCAGCTTCTTCTGCCGCTCGAGGTGCTTCGACATGTAGCCGACGGCCGTCGTCGCCGAAACAGGCCTCCCTGCATAGGCGACGATCTGCTGCGGCGACGAGTCGGCACGGAAATACGCGCGCAGCCGATACCACGCGCCCTGGTTCTGCGGCTCCTCCTGGCACCACACGATTTCCGTTGCGTTTGGAAACTTCGCGAGCTGCGCCTTGAAGTCGGCGTGCGGGAACGGATACTGCTGTTCGAGCCGGATGATCGCGACGTCGGTGATCTTCTGCTCGCGGCGATGGGCGACGAGCTCGTAGTAGATCTTGCCCGAACAGAGGATCACGCGGCGGACGTTTTTCGCCGTGACCTTGTCGATCTCGCCAATGACGTTCTGGAAGCCGCCGTGCGCCAGTTCTTCGAGCGACGAGACGGCTTCCTTGTGCCGCAACAGGCTCTTCGGGCTCATGACGATCAGCGGGCGCCGGAACGAACGCAGCATCTGGCGGCGGAAGAGGTGGTAGATCTGCGCCGGCGTCGACGGGACGCACACCTGCATGTTGTGCTCGGCACAGAGCTGCAGGTAGCGCTCGGGGCGCGCCGACGAGTGTTCCGGACCCTGCCCTTCGTAGCCATGCGGAAGCAGCAGCACGAGGCCGCAGATGCGCCCCCATTTCACTTCGCCCGAGGCGATGAACTGGTCGATCACGACCTGGCCGCCATTCGCGAAGTCGCCGAACTGAGCCTCCCAGATGACGAGGCGATTGGGGTCGGAGGTCGCATAGCCGTATTCGAAACCCAGAACGCCGTACTCAGTCAGCACCGAATCGATCACTTCGAATTCCGGCTGGCCCGCTTTGACGTGCTCGAGCGGGACCCAGGTGCCCGAGTCCCATTTTTCGCGGTTCTGATCGTGCAGCACGGCATGTCGGTGCGAAAACGTCCCGCGGGCGACGTCTTCGCCGGACAGACGCACGCCGATGTCCTGATCGAGAAGCGTCGCGTAGGCAAGCGTCTCGGCCATCCCCCAGTCGAGCGGCAGCCTGCCTTCGCCCATCGCCTTGCGGTCGGCGATCACGCGCTCGACGCGCGAATGCAGCTTGAAACCCTCGGGTACCGCGACGGCTTTTTGCGCGAGCGCCTTCAACTTGTCCAGCGGCACTCTCGTGTCGCAGGGATCGGTCCACCTGCGCCCCTTGTACGGCGTCCAGTCGACCGAGAATGGCGCTTTGTAGTTCGACAGGATCGTCGTGTTCGTGTGCAGACCCTTGTCCATCGCCGCGCGGTACGCCGCGATCATCGCGTCGGCGTCGTCTGACTTGATCACGCCGTCGCGCACGAGCACGTCGGCATAGAGCCTGCGCGTGCCGGGATGCTGGTTGATCTTCTTGTACATCAGCGGCTGCGTCACCATCGGCTCGTCCGCCTCGTTGTGGCCGAGCCGGCGGAAGCAGACCAGGTCGATGAACACGTCGCGGTGATACTGGCGACGGAAGTCGAGCGCCATTTCCACGGCGAGGAGGCAGACTTCGGGATCGTCGGCGTTGACGTGGAAGATCGGCGCCTCGGCCATTTTCGCGATGTCGGTGCAATAGAGCGTGCCGCGGGTGTCGCGCGGATCCGATGTCGTGAATCCGATCTGGTTGTTGACGACGATGTGGATCGTGCCGCCGGTGTAATAGCCGCGGGTCTGCGCCATGTTCAGCGTTTCCTGGATGACGCCCTGCCCGGCGACGGCGGCATCGCCATGGATCAGCACGGGCAGCACCTGGTCGCCGATCTCGTCCCCGCGGCGGTGCTGCCGCGCACGAACCGAGCCTTCGACGACCGGATCGACGGCCTCGAGGTGCGACGGATTGAACGCGAGCGTGAGATGCATCGGTCCGCCAGGCGTCACCACGTCCGACGAAAAGCCCTGGTGGTACTTGACGTCGCCGGCGACGAGCGCCTGCGCCTGCTTGCCCTCGAATTCCGAGAAGAGATCGGCCGGCATCTTGCCGAAAGTGTTGACGAGCACGGTGAGCCGGCCGCGATGCGCCATCCCGATCACCGTCTCCTGCACGCCCGCCACACCCGCCTTCTGGATCAGGTGATCGAGCATCGGGATCAGCGTGTCGCCGCCCTCGCCCGAGAAGCGCTTCTGGCCGACGTACTTCGTGTGCAGGTAGCGCTCGAGCGTTTCGGCGGCCGTCAGCCGCTCGAGGATGTGGCGGCGCTCTTCCGGCGTGTACGTGGGGCGCGAGCGGATCGGCTCGAGGCGCTGCTGAACGAACCGCTTGACCGCCGTGTCCGAGATGTACATGTACTCGGCGCCGAAGGTGCGGCAGTACGTGTCCTTCAGCGCGCCGATGAGATCGCGCAACCGCATCCGCTCGGCGCCCGCCTTGAACGAGCCGACGTCGAACTCGGTGTCGAGATCGGCGTCGGTGAAGCCGTACGTCGACAGGTCGAGGTCGGCGATGTAGCGCTTCTCCTGCCGCTTCAACGGATCGATCTCGGCCTGGAACATGCCGAGCGTGCGGAACTTACCGATCATCTGCAGCACGAGCACCTGCTTGTGCATCGTCGCCGCATCGATCATCGCGCCGGAGACCTTGCGGCTCTTGCCCAGGCGGATGAACGATTCGATGACCGGCGCATGCGCGACGTCGGCCGCACCGCCGCGCAGGCCGTCGAAGTACGCGCGCCAGTCGGCAGGAACGGCGGTCGGATTCGCGAGGTAGCGCTCGTACTGCTCCTCGATGAACGGCGCGTTGCCGCCGAAGAGCGTGCTGGTCGACTCGAATTCGCGCATCGTGCTCATGGTCGTGCCCTCTTCATACCGCTCCGGCGCCGAGCATCATCGTCACCGCTGTGCGATCGGCGCGACCGACCGCCGCTTCGCCCCCGAGAAGAGCTGGCGCGGGCGGCCGATCTTGTACTCGGGATCGGTGATCATCTCGTTCAGCTGCGCGATCCAGCCGACGGTGCGCGCAAGCGCGAAGATCGCCGTGAACAGCGACACCGGGATGCCGATCGCCTTCTGCACGATGCCCGAATAGAAGTCGACGTTCGGATAGAGCTTGCGGGTGACGAAATAATCGTCCTCGAGCGCGATCTTCTCCAGCGCCATCGCCAGCTTGAACAGCGGGTCGTCGCCCAGCCCCAGCTCGCCCAGCACCTCATGGCAGGTCTCGCGCATGAGCTTCGCGCGCGGGTCGTAATTCTTGTAGACGCGATGGCCGAAGCCCATCAGCTTGACGCTGCTGTTCTTGTCCTTGACCTTGGCGATGAATTCCCCGATCTTCGCCACGCCGCCGTTCTTCTGGATGTCGTAGAGCATGTTGAGGCTCGCCTCGTTCGCCCCGCCGTGCGCCGGGCCCCACAGGCACGCCACGCCCGCGGCAATCGCCGCGAACGGGTTCGTGCCCGACGACGCGCACAGCCGCACCGTGGAGGTCGATGCATTCTGCTCGTGGTCGGCGTGCAGGATGAAAATCCGGTCGAGCGCGCGCACCAGCACCTGGTTGACGGCGTATTCCTCGCACGGTGTCGCGAACATCATCCGCATGAAATTGGCCGCGTACGCCTGGTCGTTGCGCGGGTACATGTACGGCTGGCCGACCGTGTACTTGTACGCCATCGCGACCAGCGTCGGCATTTTGGCGATCAGCCGGATGGCCGAGATGTCGCGCTGATGCGCATCGTTGAGATTGATCGAGTCCGGATAAAAAGCGCTCATCGCCCCGACGAGGCCGGTCAGCACCGCCATCGGATGCGCGTCGCGGCGAAACCCGCGCATGAAGAACTGCATCTGCTCGTTCACCATCGTGTGCTTGGTGACGCGACCGACGAAGTCCTGCTTCTTCGCTGCGTTGGGCAGCTCGCCGTAGAGCAGCAGGTGGCACACCTCGAGGAAGTCGCATTTGACCGCCAGCTCCTCGATCGGGTAGCCGCGGTAGAGAAGCTCGCCCTTGTCGCCGTCAATGAACGTGATCGTCGAGCTGCAGGCGGCCGTCGACAGGAAGCCCGGGTCGTAGGTAAAGCGGCCGGTCTTGCCGTAGAGCGTCCGGATGTCGATGACGTCGGGGCCGACGCTGCCGGAGAGAATCGGAAAAGTGACGGCGGGCGCGCCGTCGGAAAAGGTCAGTGTCGCGGTGCGGTCGGGCATGATTTCATCTCTCCATCCATCGTGGTGGTTGCGGACGGCGGCACGAGAGTTCCGGGTCGGCCGTTCGCTCGGGTAACGTGCGCTCCGTCGTCGCGGGCAGTGGGTTGGTCGAGGGTTACCGCGCCTCGCGTGCCGGTTCGCCCTGTCGCCGGATCGCGGAAAGCAGCTGCCGCAGCGCGGCGTCATCCGGCTCCTCATGCCCCGAAAGCAGGTGCCACAGCTCGCCGTCGGCGCAATCGAGCAGGCGATCGAGCGATGCCGCCTCGCCGTCGGTCAGCGATGCGCCACGCGCGTCCAAGAAACGCGCGAGGATCAGATCGTTTTCCAGCATGCCGCGCCGGCAGCGCCAGCGCAGGCGGTTCAAGCGGATCGCATCCAAGTTCATTTGCGTAAAGGCGTGCAGCAGCCGAGCCTCACACGGCGCGCTTCACCATGATTTCCTTGATCTTGCTGATCGCCTTCGTCGGGTTCAGGTTCTTGGGACAGACATCGACGCAGTTCATGATCGTGTGGCAGCGGAACAAGCGATAAGGATCCTCGAGGTTGTCGAGCCGCTCGCCGGTCGCCTGATCGCGCGAGTCGGCGATGAAGCGGTATGCCTGCAGCAGCCCGGCCGGCCCGACGAACTTGTCCGGGTTCCACCAGAACGAAGGGCAGGCGGTCGAGCAGCAGGCGCACAGGATGCATTCATAGAGGCCGTCGAGCTCGTCGCGATCCTCCGGCGACTGCAGGCGCTCCTTCTCGGGCGGCGGCGTGTCGTTGACGAGGTAGGGCTTGATCGAGTGATACTGCTTGAAGAACTGGCTCATGTCGACGATCAGGTCGCGGATCACCGGCAGCCCGGGCAGCGGCCGCAGCTCGACCGGTTCCCTCAGCGTCTTGAGATTGGTGACGCAGGCAAGTCCGTTCTTGCCGTTGATGTTCATCGCATCGGAACCGCACACCCCCTCGCGGCAGCTCCTCCGGAACGACAGCGTGTCATCGACGGCCTTCAGCCGCATCAGCGCGTCGAGCAGCATGCGATCGTGCGAATCGAGCGCGACGTCGTAGTCCTGAACGTAGGGCTTCGCGTCCTTCTCGGGGTCGTAGCGGTAAATGCGGAATTTCATTCAGCGGCTCCGGGGGAAAACACCACCTCCAAGGGCGAGGACACGAAGGTCACAAGGAAGAAGCCGAAGAAAACCAGATCAGTATGGAACCCGGACCGCGATCCGGGCGGGATGATCCAGGTCAACAAAGCCTTTCTTTGCGGCGCTTCGTGGTCTTCGTGTCGGGAGAGGGTCTTGCTTCGCTTGTCCACTCAATACGTGCGCGTCTTCGGCGGGAACGCATCGACCGAAAGCGGCTTCATGTTCACGGGCTTGTAGGCCAGCCGGTTTCCTTCGCGGTACCACAACGTGTGCTTGAGCCAGTGCTCGTCGTCGCGGGCGGGATAATCGCTCCTCGCCTGCGCGCCGCGCGATTCGCGCCGCGCCTCCGCCGAGACGACGGTCGCCTTCGCGGTCTCGATCAGGTTGTCGAGCTCGAGCGCCTCGACGCGCGCGGTGTTGAAGGTGCGGCTCTTGTCCTTGATCGCGATGCGTTCGGCGCGCTTCTCGAGCTCGAGTACCATTCGGACGCCTTCGGAGAGCAGCTCCTGGTTGCGGAACACGCCGCAGTGGGCCTGCATCGTCCGGCGCAGATCGTTGGCAACGGCCGGCACCGATTCGCCGGTCGCCGCGCTGTCGAGTCGCGCAAGGCGCGCGAGCGCGGGATCGGCGGCGTCGCGCGGCAACGGCTTGTGCACGCGGCGGTCGAGTTGCTGCTCGACGATGAAATTCCCCGCCGAACGCCCGAACACGAGGAGGTCGACGAGCGAATTCGTGCCGAGACGGTTCGCCCCGTGCACCGACACGCATGAGCACTCGCCGACGGCGTAGAAGCCGTTGACGACCGCGCGGTCGTCGCCGCCCTCGGGCGCGACGACCTGGCCGTGGATGTTGGTCGGAATGCCGCCCATCTGGTAATGGATCGTCGGCACGACCGGGATCGGCTCCTTCCGACAATCGACGTTCGCGAATGTCAACGCGATGTCGCGGATCGACGGCAGCCGTTTGTTGATGACGTCGGGACCGAGATGGTCGAGCTTCAGCAGCACATAATCCTTGTTCGGCCCGCAGCCGCGGCCTTCCTTGATCTCCTGGTCCATCGACCGGCTGACGACGTCGCGCGATGCTAGGTCCTTCAAGTTCGGCGCGTAGCGCTCCATGAAGCGCTCGCCGTTGCAGTTGAGGAGTATGCCGCCCTCGCCGCGCACGCCCTCGGTGATCAGGACCCCCGCGCCGGCGACGCCCGTCGGGTGGAACTGCCACATCTCCATGTCCTGCAGCGGGATTCCGGCCCGCGCCGCCATGCCGAGGCCGTCGCCGGTGTTGATGAACGCATTGGTCGACGCGGCGAAGATGCGGCCCGCCCCGCCGGTTGCGAGCAGCGTCGCCTTCGCCTGCAGGATCACGACGTCGCCCGTTTCCATTTCCAGCGCGACCACGCCCAGCACGTCGCCCTCGGCGTCGCGGATCAGGTCGAGCGCCATCCATTCGACGAAGAACTGCGTGCGCGCCCTGACGTTGCGCTGGTAGAGCGTATGCAGCATCGCGTGGCCGGTGCGGTCGGCCGCGGCGCAGGCGCGCTGGACCGGCTTTTCGCCGAAATTCGCCGAATGCCCGCCGAACGGCCGCTGGTAGATCGTGCCGTCGGCGTTGCGGTCGAACGGCATGCCGAAATGCTCGAGCTCGTAGACGACCTGCGATGCCATCTGGCACATGTACTCGATCGCGTCCTGGTCGCCGAGCCAGTCAGACCCCTTGATCGTGTCGTACATGTGCCACAGCCAGTGGTCCTCCGACATGTTGCCGAGCGAGGCGCCAATGCCGCCCTGCGCGGCGACCGTGTGCGAGCGCGTGGGGAAGACCTTCGACAGCACGGCGACCGAAAGCCCGGCTTCGGCAAGCTGGAGCGACGCACGCATTCCCGAGCCGCCCGCCCCGACGACGAGCGCATCGAATTTGCGCACGGGGATGGCGCTCACGAGGTCGCTTCCAGGCGCGTTGACGACGCTTCGCCGCGACCTGCGCGTATGCGGTTTGTGCCCGATGTGCCACGGGGTCGGCCGCTGCTCATGAACGCCCCCACAAGATCTGGACCGTCCAGCCGAGGTAGGCGATCAGCACGACGACCGAGACCGCTTCGAGCGTCAGCCGCAGCGCCGTCGACTTGATGTAGTCCATGTAGATGTCGCGCACGCCGATCCAGGCGTGATAGACGAGCGCGACCATGAACAGAAGCGAGACGAGCCGGAAGGCGCCGTTGCCGAACAGCGCCTGCCACAACGCGTAGTCGAGGCCGCCGTTCCAGAGCACGACGCCGAGGATCAGCAGCGTGTAGGCCGTCATCACGACCGCAGTCAGCCGCTGCAGCAGCCAGTCCGTGAGGCCGTAGTGGGCGCCGACGACGATGCGGCGGGTCACCATAGCCGGATTCCGATCGCGAGCGTTAGCGCGAGGCTGAGGACGAGGACGATCACGCTCGACCGGCGGGCCGGCGCGAGGTCGATCCCCTGATGGACATCGAGCAGCAGGTAGCGGATGCCGGCACAAAAATGATGCAGGTATGCCCACGCCAAGCCGAGCAGCACGAGCTTGGCCACGGGCGTCCCGGCGATCGATTTCATCGCGGCATAGGACTCCGCCGAGCCGAGGCTCCACGCGACGCCGGCCAGCAGCAGGGGAATGCCGACGAGGAACAGGAGCGCGCCGGAAATGCGATGCAGGATCGACACGATGCCGGGCACCGGCAGCCGGATCCGCGGCAGGTCGAGGTATACCGGACGGCGCTTGTTCATGGGTCGCTCGATTGCGGGCAGGGCATGGACGCGATCCGCCGGGGGCCGGTTGGAGAATTCGCCTGAAACAGGACAGGCGATCATTACGAGCACGCGCACCCGCCCAGCCGGCGTTGTGCAAAGCAGCAGAAAATTATATCGCGAATGCTTCTCACGTGGGACCGCGTTTGTTACCTGCGTGCCGATCGGAGCGCGCGGAATTACCCCAGTTCGTTGTGGTAGTGATGCGCCCTGGTCGTGCACAGGCCGCGCCGCCATTCCACCGGTTTGTCCCCGTAGGTCAGCGTCACACGGTCGACGGCGAGCAGCGGCTGGCCCGCCGCGACCCTCAAGAGCGACGCGCTTGTCGCGTCCGCCGCGACGGCACGAAGCTTCTCCTCCGCCTTCAGCATCCGCACGCCGAACTCAGTCTCGAAAAAGCTGTACATCGAGCCCTGATACGCTTCGACCCTGGCTTTGGTGAGACCCCGGAACAACGCCGCCGGCAGCGTGATTTCGTCGAGGACGACCGGGTCGCCCGCGTATTCGAGGATCCGCCGCAGCACGATCACCGCTTCGCCCGGCTTGAGGCCGAGCAGCCGTGCCGCCTCGGCCGAGGCCTTGGCGCGCCGGACCTCGAGCAGGCGGCTCGCCGGATATTCGTCGTGACCGTCGTTGTGGCGGATCCGCAGGAACCGGAACAGCGACGTCTTTTCCTCGGTATGCGTCGCGACGAACGTGCCCTTCCCCTGGCGACGGACGACGAGGTTGTCGGCGGCGAGCGCGTCGATCGCCTTGCGCACCGTGCCCTGCGAGACGTCGAAACGGCGCGCAAGCTCGATTTCGCTGGGAATCGCCTCGGCCGGGCGCCACTCGCCGGCCTCGAGGCTCCGCTCCAGCAACGCCTTGATCTGCAAGTAAAGCGGTCGGTAGGAAGGCGGCGAATTCGGCATGTTTCGGGGTAACGGCGCCGTGCAGGCGACCGCACGCGCAAGCCGATATCGGGAAGCGCGTCGCTGCGCCCGGTCATTATCGGGTCGGCCACGGTCGGCTGTCCCTCTAATGTCTTATATATTGTATAAGATATAAGAGTGAATTGACACCCTCGGGCAGGCAACCCTACAATGGCGTGTCGTCGACGGCTTCCCGAAGGGGCTTGCTGTTACGCTCGCGCCGGGTTGCCGCGATGCAGCAATCGGTGGATTGCGCTTCACCGTGATCCGCCCCGCCGCCGTCGCCTTCCAGTCCCGCGCATTCGAGGAGCCCGTCATGAAAAAACCCCTTCGTGTCGCAGTCACCGGCGCCGCCGGTCAGATCGGCTACAGTCTCCTGTTCCGGATCGCCACCGGCGAGATGCTCGGGCGCGACCAGCCACTCGTCCTGCAGATGCTCGAACTGCCGCTCGACAAGGCGCAGGCGGCGCTGAAGGGCGTCATGATGGAACTCGAGGACTCCGCGTTTCCGCTGGTGACGGGAATGGTGGCGACGGCGGATCCAGCGATCGCGTTCAAGGACGCCGACGTGGCGCTCCTCGTCGGCGCCAAGCCGCGCGGCCCGGGAATGGAGCGCAAGGACCTACTGATGGAAAACGCGAAGATCTTCATCGAGCAGGGGAAGGCGCTCGATCGCGTCGCCTCGCGCGAGGTCAAGGTGCTGGTCGTCGGCAACCCGGCCAACACCAACGCCTACATCGCAATGAAATCCGCGCCGTCGCTGCCGAAGAAGAACTTTACCGCGATGCTGCGGCTCGATCACAACCGCGCGCTGTCGCAGCTTGCGGCGAAGAGCGGCAAACCGGTGGGAGCGATCGAGAAGCTCTGCGTGTGGGGCAACCATTCGCCGACGATGTACGCCGACTATCGGTTCGCCACCGTCGACGGCCAGTCGCTCAAGGGCCTGATCAACGACGAGGACTGGAACCGCAACGTGTTCCTCCCGACGGTGGGCAAGCGTGGTGCGGCGATCATCGCGGCCCGGGGACTCTCGTCGGCCGCATCGGCCGCGAACGCCGCGATCGATCACGTCCGCGACTGGCTCCAGGGCAGCAACGGCAAATGGGTGACGATGGGCGTGCCCTCCGACGGCAGCTACGGCATTCCGCAGGACGTGATGTACGGCGTCCCGGTGACGACGGCCGGCGGTGAGTACACGCGGGTCACCGGCCTCGAGATCGACGCCTTCTCGCGCGAGAAAATGGACGCGACGCTGAAGGAGCTGGAAGAAGAACGCGCCGGCGTCGCATCGCTGCTCGGCTGATTCGCCGCGCCGCGATTCACCGCTCGAGCGTCATGACGAGTGCTCTTCACGATCAGCTTCCTCGCGGAAATTTCATGCGCAGACCGCGGTCGAAGGTGCGATGCAGCGCTTCTCGCAGGTTCAGGACCACCTTAGCGCCGCGCCGCTTCCTGGCAAAGCACAGCAGCGGTTCCTCGACGCCACGCTTGAGGCAAAGATGCTCGAGGGGATGCCCGTGCACGAGTTCGTCGATATGATGGCAATCCGATGATCCACCCGGAGACGCCCATGCGAACCCTTCTCGTCGCCGTGCTGTTTGCCGCCGCGGCCACGGCCGCTGCCGCAGCCGACGAATTCCCGAAATTGAAGCCGGGGCTGTGGCAGACCACGACGTCGACCGATCGTGCCTCCCGGCAGGCGTCTCACGTCTCCACGCTTTGCCTCGACGACTCGGTGCAGAAGGAGATGTACAAGATGTCGATGGGGATGATGTCGAACATGTGCAGCAAGTACGACCTCAAGAACGTCGGCGGGAAGATGACGAGCGACATGGTCTGCGACCTCGGCGGCACCAAGATGCAGTCCAAGTCCGTGATGACGTTCAATGGCAACACCGCGTATCGCACCGAGGCGCGCGCCACCTTCGATCCGCCGATGGGCGGCATGAAGGATTCGACGACGATCATCGAGGGCAAGTACGTGGGGCCGTGCAAGCCCGGCCAGCAGCCCGGTGACATGACGCTGCCGAACGGCACGAAGATGAACATCCGGCAGATGATGGGGCCGAAGGGCTAGGAGCCTGCCGGGCCTGCCCTCACGTATGCGTTGCTGGGCCAAAAAACGATGGATGCGATGCGCGGGGCGCAGCGAATATCGGGAATATTCGCCAGCCTCGCAACGAAGCAGACGCTTTTTTGGCAGCAACCCGAAGGGACGGGGCGATTTGGGCGCATTTCTGTGTTGCGCGCCCTCGCCATACTCCCGGTATGCCTTCAGGCGCGCGCCTTGACCTGCGCCCAACTCCCCTCCGTCGCATACGCGATGGCGGGCCCGGCAGGCTCCTAAGCTGCCGATCACCGCGAGAGTCGACATGCCGCACAACCTGCATCACACGCTTGATCAGTTCAAGCTCGCCTCCGGCGCCGCCGGATCGTTCTATTCGCTTCGCGCGCTCGAGAAAGCCGGCGTCGGCCGCGTCTCTAGGCTGCCGGTGGCGATCCGCATCGTGCTCGAATCGGTGCTGCGCAACTGCGACGGCAAGAAAGTGACCGAAGAGCACGTGCGCCAGCTCGCGAACTGGGAGCCGACCGCGGCGCGCGTCGACGAAATCCCCTTCGTCGTGGCCCGCGTCGTGCTGCAGGACTTCACCGGCGTGCCGCTGCTCGCCGACCTGGCCGCGATGCGCAACGTGGCGAAGGACATGGGCAAGAATCCGAAGACGATCGAGCCGCTGGTGCCGGTCGACCTCGTCGTCGACCACTCGGTGATGATCGATTACTACCGCCGGCCCGATGCGCTCGATCTCAACATGAAGCTCGAGTTCCAGCGCAACAACGAGCGCTACCAGTTCATGAAATGGGGGATGCAGGCGTTCGACACGTTCAAGGTCGTGCCGCCGGGGATCGGCATCGTCCACCAGGTGAACCTTGAGTACCTCGCGCGGGGCGTGCACAGCAAGGATGGCGTGTACTACCCCGACACTCTCGTGGGCACCGACAGCCACACGACGATGATCAACGGCATCGGCGTGGTCGGCTGGGGCGTGGGCGGCATCGAGGCCGAGGCCGGCATGCTCGGGCAGCCCGTCTACTTCCTCACGCCGGACGTCGTCGGCGTCGAATTGAAGGGCAAGCTCTCCGAAGGCATCACCGCGACCGACCTCGTGCTGACCGTCACCGAAATGCTGCGCAAGGAAAAGGTCGTCGGCAAGTTCGTCGAGTTCTTCGGCGAAGGCACGGCGTCGCTCTCGGTCCCCGACCGCGCGACAATTGCCAACATGGCGCCCGAATACGGCGCGACGATGGGCTTCTTCCCCGTCGACGACGCGACCGTCGATTACCTCAAGGCGACCGGACGCACGCCGGCGGAGATCGACGCCTTCCAGTCGTATTTCAAGGCGCAGGGGCTCTACGGGATTCCGAAGGCGGGAGAGATCGACTACACGAAGGTGCTGACCCTCGACCTCGCGTCGATCAAGGCGTCCGTCGCCGGACCGAAGCGCCCGCAGGACCGGATCGAGATCGGCAATCTGAAAACGCAATTCGCGGAGCTCTACAGCAAGTCGGTCGGCGAGAACGGCTTCGGGCAACCTGCGGCGAAGCTCTCGCTCCGGTACTCGACGCGCCCCGGCAAGTCGGGCGCCGGCGCGATCTCGGACAGCCAGCAGACGCTGCCGGGCCATGCCAAGCCGCTCGACTATGTCGAAATGGTCGACAACCGGCCCACGCCCGACAAGGTCGTTCAGGACGCGCCCAAGCCGCTCGACGTCGGCAACGGCGACGTGCTGATCGCCGCGATCACCTCGTGCACGAACACGTCGAATCCCGGCGTGCTGCTCGCCGCGGGATTGCTCGCGAAAAAGGCGGTCGAAAAGGGCCTCACCGTCAAGCCGCACATCAAGACCTCGCTTGCGCCCGGCTCGCGGGTGGTCACCGATTACCTGGCCAAGGCCGGTTTGCTCCCCTATCTCGAGAAGCTCGGTTTCGGCGTCACCGCGTACGGCTGCACGACCTGCATCGGCAACGCCGGCGACCTGACGCAGGAGATCAACGAAACGATCAACGCCAACGATCTGGTCTGCGCCGCGGTGCTGTCGGGCAACCGCAATTTCGAAGCGCGGATCCACCCGAACCTCAAGGCCAACTTCCTGGCTTCGCCGCCGCTCGTCGTCGCGTATGCGATTGCGGGAACGGTCATCAAGGATCTCACCACCGAGCCCGTCGGCAGCGGCAAGGACGGCCCCGTCTATCTCAAGGACCTGTGGCCGACCTCGCACGAGATCGCGGCGGTGATGAGCTTCGCGAAAGACCCGGCGACGTTCCGCAAGCTGTACGGCGATCTCGCCAACGCGAACCCGCTGTGGAAGGAGGTCGCCGGCGAGACGGGCCAGGTGTATGGCTGGCCGCGTTCGACCTACATCGCGAAGCCGCCGTTTTTCGAGGGCTTCAAGATGACTTCGGCCAAGAGCGGCGACATCAAGGGCGCACGCGCGCTCGGTATCTTCGGCGATTCGGTAACGACCGACCACATCAGCCCGGCGGGCTCGATCAAGCCGACCTCGCCGGCGGGTATCTTCCTGCTCGAGAACGACGTCTCCGTCGTCGATTTCAACAGCTACGGCTCGCGCCGCGGCAACCACGACGTGATGATGCGCGGCACGTTCGCCAACGTCCGCATCAAGAACCTGATGCTGCCGCCGAAGGCCGACGGCACGCGCGTCGAGGGCGGCGTCACGCTGTTCCAGCGGGGTGACGGAACTGAGGGCGAAAAGATGGCGATCTACGATGCGGCGATGAAGTACATCGCGCAAGGGACGCCGACCGTGGTCTTCGGCGGCGAAGAATACGGCACCGGCAGCTCGCGCGACTGGGCGGCCAAGGGGACGCAGCTCCTCGGCGTCAAAGCGGTGATCGCGAAAAGCTTCGAGCGCATCCATCGCTCGAACCTCGTCGGCATGGGCGTTCTACCCTGCCAGTTCAAGGGCAGCGACACCGTCGCCTCTCTCGGCATCACCGGCGAGGAGACGTTCGACGTCACCGGAATCGAGTCGGGCATCAAGCCGCAGATGGACGTGACGCTCGCGATTCATCGCAAGAACGGAAAAGTCGACAACGTTCCGGTGCTGCTGCGAATCGACACCCCGATCGAGGTCGATTACTACGAGAATGGCGGCATCCTGCCGTTTGTCTTGCGTGAGCTGGTGCAGAAGGCCGCGTAGCGCCGCGATGAGGCAGCGCGAGGGCCGCCGAATGCACTAGAATCAATGACCGGTCCGCGAAGCGCGGTAGGGCCACCCACGCTGCCCCCACTTGAGGAGACCCGAACATGAAGCTTCGCCTGCTCGCCATGCTGACCGGATTCGCCGTTGCCATGACGCTCGCCGCCTGCGGCGACAGCGCCAAGGAAGCCGCCGACAAGGCCGCCGCCGCCACGAAGGAAGCTGCGGAGAAGGCCGCCGCGGCCACGAAGGAAGCCGCCGACAAGGCCGCCGCGGCCACCAAGGAAGCTGCCGACAAGGCCGCTGCGGCCACCGAGGAAGCCGCGAGCAAGGCCGTCGACGCCACCAAGGACGCTGCGAGCAAGACCGCGGATACGGCAAAGAAATAACGCCGCGCGACAGGGTGCATGAAAAACGCCGGCGTCTTGCCGGCGTTTTTGCTTCGCCCGCGCGCCCCTCTGCGGGCCGCGGTCGCGAGCTCACGCTCTCGTCGCGGCGTGCCGCGCGATCCAGCGCGTCAGCGGCTTCCACTGCTCCCAATCCTGCTCGGCTCGCGACCGCGGCAGGTCGAAGACCGTTGCCCCGTCGCGCGCGCAATGGACATAGACCTGCGTGTCGCGCAGGTGGGCGATCAGCGGAAAGTCGAAGCCTTTGAGGAATTCGTCGAGCTCGGCGGCGCTCCGCGTGCGCGCATCGACCCGCATCGCGATGATGCCGAGCGCGAGCGTCCCCTGCTTCACCACCTTGTAATGCGCGATTCCCGACAGAAAATGCGCAGTCGCTGCCATGTCGAAAGCGGACGGCGTCAACGGCACCAGCATCACGTCGGCCTGGTGCGTGGCGTCACGCAAATCGTCACCGTGCAACGCGGCCGGCGTATCGACGACCAGCCATTGCGGATCGGCGTCCTTCAGGGCTTTTTTTGACGCGTCCGGAGGCAGTGAGAGCACCGGGGGGAAAAGTGCGGGCCGCCGCGCCAGCCATTCGGTCGCCGACCGCTGCGGATCGTGGTCGGCGAGCGCGACGCGCTGACGCTTGCCGGCGAGCCACCCGGCGACATTGGTCGCGACCGTCGTCTTGCCGCTGCCGCCCTTTGGATTGGCGACGAGAATCGTCTGCATCCGAAGTCTCCCTTGCGCCTCCCGCGCGTGGCCGCCATGGTAACGCGGTTCACGGCGGCCGCAGTGGAGCGGCCGGGCACCGCCTCGGGCTATCGACGGCGAGTGGCACGACCTTTGCGGGTGAAACGGGGACGGCGACACGAGTGCGACGCGCCTTGGGTTCGATCGAGCGTCGGAGGGCGGCTACGCGCCGCAATCCGGCGATGACGAGCGCTGCGCGGCACCCGCGACCACTAAATCGGCAATATCCATGGACATCGAGCTCGATCCCGGGACCATCTGCGCACGCACGAACGCGGGCGAAGTCGAATTGCAGGAAGCAAGGAGCGGCCTCACGCTTCCGCAGCGAAAGGCGCTCTCGCTCCTGGCGGCGCCCCAGGCGTTTGCCGAGCTCGCGGCCGCGCATCACCTCGATCCGGTGCGGCTGGCACGCGATCTTGTGCGGTTGGCCGAAATCGGCCTCATCGTGCTGCTCGTTCCGGCTGCGCGGAGCGGACGCAACGATTCCATCGCGGGCACCGCAAATGCGCAACGCCTGACCACCGCTGTCGCCGGCAGCGCCAGGCGCACGGCCATGCTCCCGATCGCGATCTTGGCGGCGCTTGCGCTGGCGATCGCCATCGCGTGGCTCGGCTTGCGCAGCGCTCCGGCACCCGCCGCGACATCGGTGCGACCGCTGGACCCGCGGGCCGCGTCGCCCGCCGCCATCGGTCCCGCGACGGAAACCGCCATCGCCGGCGCCGACTCGGAATCCACAACCACGTTGCCGGCGCCGGCGCGCGTCAGGAGCCGGGCGGCCTCCGCAGGAGCCGCGATTTACCGCAACTGACACGCCGCGGCCGTGCCGCCGGTAAAATGCCGGCGTGATGGATACGGTCGCAGCCGACGATTCCGCCCCGAATGCCGCGGTGGCAACACGGGGAGTGCCCGCGCGCGACCCCCGCAAGGCGGAATTCGAAGCCAACAAGCTCAAGAAGCGGCTGCGCCGCCAGGTCGGCTGTGCGATCCGCGACTATGCGCTGATCGAGCCGGGCGACCGCGTGATGGTTTGCCTTTCGGGCGGCAAGGACAGCTACGGCCTGCTCGACATCCTGCTCTCGCTCCGAGATCGCGCGCCGATTTCGTTCGAGGTCATCGCCGTCAATCTCGACCAGAAGCAGCCGGGTTTTCCCGCCACCGTACTGCCGCGGTTCCTCGAAGGACGCGGCGTCCCCTTCCGGATCGTCGAGCAGGACACTTACAGCGTCGTCAAGCGCGTGATCCCGGAGGGCGGGACGATGTGCTCGCTCTGCTCGCGCCTGCGCCGCGGCGTCCTCTACCGCGTCGCCCGCGAGATCGGCGCGACCAAGATCGCGCTCGGCCACCATCGCGACGACCTGCTGGCGACGTTCTTCCTGAACCTTTTTTTCGGCGCCAAGCTGAAGACGATGCCGCCGAAGCTTGTCTCCGACGACGGCCGGCACGTCGTGATCCGCCCGCTCGCCTACGTGCGCGAGCGCGACCTCGCCCGCTACGCCGACCTGATGGCGTTCCCGATCATCCCGTGCAATCTGTGCGGCTCGCAGGAACATCTGCAGCGCAGGCAGGTGACCGCGATGCTGCGCGAGTGGGAACGCAGGCATCCGGGCCGCATCGAGTCGATCGCGAATGCGCTCGGCAAGGTCGTGCCGTCGCATCTCATGGATCGCGCGCTGTTCGACTTCGCCGCGGTGCGTGCCACGGGCAGCCGGGAAGTCGACGGCGACTGCGCGTTCGACGTCGATGCCGAGCTCGAGCACGCGGTCGTTGCAGCGGGGCGACTCGACGCCAAAGCGCCGGTGCCGCCGCCCGTCGCGGTGCGCCGGCGATGAACGATCGCGCTGCCCGGGCCCGGACGATGCGCGGCCCGGACGGCGCGCCGTGGCCGCGCGCGGCTGCTTCGCCGGCCTGGCTGGTCGTGCTTGCCCTCGCCGCGCTCGCCGGGGTGTGGCTCCGCCTCGACCAGTTCACGGCACAGGTACTGATCGACGACGAATGGCACGTCGTCCACCAGGTGCTGCAGCATGCACCCGGCGCCATGTTCCTCGACTTCGGGTACGCCGACTACAGCATTCCGCTTGGCATCCTGGCGTGGTACGAAGCGCGCTGGTGGGGACTCTCCGAAGTCATGCTGCGGCTGCCGATGCTCGTGTGCGGCATCGCCGTGCTGCTCGTGTTCCCGCTCTACGTCGCGCCGCGCGTGTCACGGGCGACATCCACGCTGTTTGCCGTCCTCCTGGCCATCTCGCCGCTGCTCATTGTCTACAGCCGGCTCGCGCGTCCGTACGCGATCACGCTTCTCCTCGGCTGGATCGCCCACGCGGCGTTCCACCACTATCACCGGGCACGAACCGGCCGGACCGCCGCCGGCGCGACATATGCCGCGACGGCAACGCTCGCGACGTGGCTGCATCCGTTGCTCGCACCGTTCGTGCTGGCGCCGCTCGTGTGGGGAATGGGTGCGATCCACCGTCGGGCGCCGACCGAGCGCCGCGCGGCGCTGCGCCGGCTGCTGCTGCTCGCGGGCGCCACCGGCGTGATGATTGCCGCGTTCATCCTTCCACCCCTCCTTGCGAATCCGCAATCGCTCGCGGCGAAGAGCGGGACCGACATTCCCGGTATCGCAACGCTCGTCGGGGCATGGTACGCGTGGCTCGGCACATCCTCGACGATCGCCGTCGCGTTGTGCGTCGCGTTCGCCGCGTGGGGCGCGCCGGACATGTGGCGCGCGCTGCCGGAAGCGCGCACGGGCGCGCTCGGCGTTGCGCTGACACTGGTCGCGGTCCTGTTATCGCGCCCGATGTGGAGCTTCAATCCGCTGGCGCTCGCGCGCTATCTCCTGCCGTTCCTGCCGTTGCTGCTGCTGTTCGTCGCCGCCGGGGCCGCGCGACTCGCGCATCGCGTCGGTGCACCGGGCAGCGTGCCGGCGCGAACGGCGTTTGCCGTCGTGCTCGCTTTGCCGGTCGCTGCGCTCGCCGTCGATTCGCCACTTGCGCCGATGCTTCGCCAGCCGAACACGCAGGCGCTCGATTCGCTCTACTACATCGATTTCCGTCCGCAGCAGAATCCGATCATCCGTTATCAGGCGTCGATCCCGCTGTCGCCTTTCTGGGTGAGCCTCGCCGCAGAACCGCCGGGCAGCGTGCGCGTCGCGGCGGCGCCGTTCTATTTCGAAAGCTACGACTGGGATGCGCCGCGCTGGGAGCGTCTTTCGCACCAGACGGTCCTTCCGGGCTACCTCACCGGTCTTTGCGTCGACCACCGCTGGGGCGAGGTGCCGCTCGATCCAAGGTTCCGTTTTGAGAACGCGGTCCACCTCGCCGATGACGACGCGTTCGCGCGGCAGCACATCGACTACGTCGTCTGGCAGAAGCCCTACGTGCAGACGAGCAAGGGCACGGCGACGACGATCGGCGCCGACACCTCCGGCTGCGAACCGGTGCTGCGCGCGAAGTTCGGCGCGCCCGCGTTCGAGGATTCCACTATCATCGCGTTTCGCGCCCCGCGCCATGCTCAACGGTAAGCGTATCGTCGTCGTCATGCCGGCCTATCACGCCGGCCGCACGCTCGCGGCGACGTGGCGCGAGCTCCCACGCGAAATCATCGACGATATCATCGTCGTCGACGACGCGAGTGACGACGACACGGTCGCCGTCGCGCGCTCGCTATCGCTCGACGTGATTCTCCATTCCCGCAACACCGGCTACGGCGGCAACCAGAAGACGTGCTATCGCGAAGCGCTCGCACGCGGCGCCGACATCGTCGTCATGGTCCATCCCGACTACCAGTACGACCCCCGCCTCGTGACGCCGATGGCCGGCATGATCGCGTCCGGCGTCTACGACGTGGTGATCGGCTCGCGCATCCTCGGCGGCGGCGCGCTCCGCGGTGGAATGCCGCTCTGGAAATACGTCGCCAACCGACTGCTGACGATGTTCGAGAACTTGCTGCTCGGCGCGAAGCTCTCCGAATATCACTCGGGTTACCGCGCATTCTCGCGCGCCCTGCTCGACGCGCTGCCGTGGGCGGAGAACTCTGACGACTTCGTCTTCGACAACGAAATCCTCGCCCAGGCGATCGTCGGCGGCTTCCGCATCGGTGAGATCTCGGTGCCGACGCGCTACTTTCCCGAGGCAAGTTCGATCGATTTCCTGCGCTCGTTACGCTACGGCGCCGGCGTCGTCGGCACGACGGTGCTTGCGTCTCTCGCGCGCGCGGGCGTGTATCGGCATCGGCTGTTCGCGCCGCCCCTGCGGCGTCCGGGTTGACGCTCGTCACCGTCCACCACCGTTGCCGTCATGCCCGTCCGCAAGCTGCTTCGCCGACCCGTGCCCGGGGGCAGCGATATGTGGCACTGGTTCCACACGTTCGTGCTGCACGTCGCGACCGGATTCCTCGCCGTCGCCGCGCACTACGCCGTGATGTACGGCTTCGTGCGCGGCGGTATGGCCGGAGTGCCGGCCAGTGCGCTCGGCTTTCTCGCCGGTGCCACGACTCGGTTCGCGTTGTCGTACTGGCACATCTTCGCTCCGACGCGCGGCGTGAAGGCCGCGAGCGCGCGCTTCGTCGTCGTGAACGTCGTCCAGCTCGCCGCGAACAGCGCGCTGCTTGCGACGCTGATCGAGGCGGGCCTGCCGCTATGGCCCGCGCAGATCGTGACGACGATCGCCCTGACCTTCGCGAACTACCTCGCATACCGGCTGTGGGTCTTTCGCTGATCCGATGAGCACGACAGCGCAGAAGATCGTGGACAGGCCTGGCAGCATCGAGCGCTACGCGGTACCAATCCTCGTTCTCGTCCAGATCGCCGCATTGCTCCTGGCCGACCCACGCGGCGAATTTCCGCTCAACGACGATTGGGCGTATGCGAACAGCGTCCGCTGGCTGCTCGACGAGCACCGCATCCGGCTGTCCGACTGGATCGCGATGAATCTGCTGCCGCAGACCCTGCTCGGCGGCGCGGCAGCGATGATCGCGGGTTATTCGCTGCAGGGGCTGCGGCATCTGACGCAGCTCGTATCGGTTGCAGTGGTGCTGCTCGCGTTCGTCTGGTTCGAAGCGGCGGGAATGCGCCGCCGCGACGCGCTCGTTGCGACGCTGGTCGTCATCGCCTGGCCGGGCTGGAACGTCCTGTCGAACTCGTACATGTCGGACGTGTACGGAATGTTGTTCGCGCTACCGGCGGCAATGCTTTTTCTGCGGACGCTGGAGCGCCCGGCAGTGGCGACGCTTGTCGCAGCCACTGCCCTTTCAGTTCTCGGCGTGCTGGAGCGGCAGGTCATCGTCGTCGTGCCGGCGGCGTTCCTCGTCGCGACGCTCGCGTCGGCGTGGCCGTGGCGATTCGCCCAATTGCTGCGTGCGGCTGTGCCGTTGGCCGTCGTCATGGTCGCGGAGTTCGCTTATCGCAGTTATCTCGTCCACGGACCGGGCCTGCCCGAAGCGCAAACGGTGACTCTTGGCTACTATTTCAAAGCACCCGGCAGGCTTCTGACCAACGAGGACAATTACTACGGCTGGGTTGGCCCGATCCTGCTGCAAATCCCTTTCTATGTCGGTCTTTTCGCCGCACCGTGGCTCGCCTGGGTCGGGTTCGGTGAAGACCGAAAAGGGCGGCGCTGGGTCCTGCTCGCGACAGCAGCCATTGCCGGCGCGATGTTTGCCGCCGGCTGGTTTCCGCCGTGGCGCGAGAACAATCTGATCGATGCGGCCGGGATCGGTCCGTTCACAATCTACGACGCGTTGCCGCGCAATCTTGCTCCGATCGACCGCAGTCCCGGCATCGTCTGGCGCGTGGCCGCCGTGGCGGCGGCGTTCGGCGTCGCTGCGCTCGCACGCGTCATCGTTTGCTCCGTGACCGGCCTGTTCGCGCGCGGCACACCCAACCGGGTCCGCGATGCCTTCGTTCTCGCCCTCGTCGTCGGCTACCTGGTTCCGTTCATGATCACCACCTACATCGACCGGTACCTCTTGTTCGTGCTGCCCTTCGTGTTTGCGCTCGCCGTCTCGCGCCGCGAACCGGCGGCGACCGCGGTCGATCGAATCGGCCGTGCCGCCGCGCTGGCGTGGATTGCGGTGACGATCCTGCTCGCAGCGGCCGCGACCCACGACTATTTCGCCTGGAACCGCGCGCGCTGGGCTGCGATCGCTGCCGCGGCGCGTCTGGGCGCGACGCCGGAGACGCTCGATGGCGGATTCGAATACAACGGCTACTACCGGTTCGAGGCGAAGCCGCGCGGCACGCTGCCCGGCAAGAGCTGGTGGTGGGTAAAGGACGATCGCTACGTCGTCGCCTTCTCTCCGGTGGCCGGATACGTCGAACGCGCGCGCTTCGGCGTCGACCGATGGCTTCCGCGAACGCCGGTGCAAATCTACCTCCTCGAGCGGACGCCGTGATTCTGCCGCATTCGGACAACGCCACGGCGGAAGGACGGTTGGGGCGCGCTCACGGCGAAGCCCTAGTTTCACCGCACCGTATCCTTGCTTTGACCAAACAGTACCTGACGCGTCCTGTCGTCGAGTGCGGGCGCGGGCGACGGGTTCACGGTCTTCGCAATTTCGTAGGCGCGCACGACGGCGGGGCGCGTGGCAATTTCGGCTTTCCACCGTTTCAGATGCGGAAAATCGTCGAGGTTCTGCTGCTGCCGCTCGGGCCGGATCCACGGATAGCTTGCGATGTCGGCGATCGAATAGTCGCCGGCGATGAAGTCGCGATCGGCAAGCCGCCGGTTCAGCACCGCGTAGAGCCTGCCTGTCTCGTTCACGTAGCGCTCGATCGCGTACGGGATCTTTTCTGCGGCGTACAGGGCGAAATGATGATTCTGCCCCGCCATCGGGCCCAATCCGCCGACCTGCCAGTAGAGCCATTGCAGGCATTCCCAGCGCCCGCGAAAATCCTGCGGTATCAAGCTGCGCGTCTTTTCGGCGAGATATTCGAGAATGGCCCCGGACTCGAAGAGGGACAGCGGCGCCCCGCCGTCGGCGGGCTCGTGATCGACGATCGCGGGGATCCGGTTGTTCGGCGAGACGGCCAGAAAATCCGGCGCGAACTGTTCGCCCGTGTTGATGTTGACGGGCTTCACTGTGTAGGGGAGCCCGGTCTCCTCGAGGAAGATCGTGATCTTGTGACCGTTGGGGGTGGGCCAGTAGTAGAGGTCGAGCATTGGCAGTTGTCCGCTATCAGCTATCAGAATTCAGAAAGTCCCAGGGTACGCGCCGCCGTCGATCAACAGGTTCTGGCCGACGATGTAGCCGGCGTGCACGCTGCACAGGAACGCGCAGGCTGCCCCGAACTCGTCGATCGTGCCGAAGCGACCCGACGGGTTCGCTTCGCGCGCCGCCGCCAGGGCGTCGTCGAAGGACTTGCCGGTGGTTTTCGCCCGCGCAGCCATCGTCGTGCGCAACCGGTCGGTGTCAAACGGGCCTGGCAGCAGGTTGTTGATCGTCACGTTGTGCCGCGCGACCTTCCGCGCAAGGCCGGCGACGAAACCGGTCAGCCCGGACCGCGCGCCGTTGGAAAGCCCGAGGAAGTCGATCGGCGCCTTGACCGCGCCCGACGTGATGTTGACGATGCGGCCGAACTTGTGCGCGATCATCCCGTCGATGGTTGCCTTGATCAACTCGATCGGCGTCAGCATGTTGGCGTCGAGCGCGCGGATCCAGGCGTCGCGATCCCAGTCGCGGAAATCGCCCGGTGGCGGACCGCCCGCATTGTTGACGAGGATGTCGGGTGCGGGGCACGCCGCGAGGGCAGCCGCACGCCCCTCCGGCGTCGTGATGTCGCATGCGATCACATTTACGGCGCGACCGGCGCGCGCGCCGATGTCCTCGGCGGTCCGGCGCAGCGTCTCTTCGCTCCGCGCGACGATCGTCACGTCGCATCCGGCTTCGGCGAGCGCCTGCGCGCAGCCGCGCCCCAGTCCCTTGCTCGCGGCGCAGACGAGCGCCTTCCTGCCGGCGATCCCGAGATCCATCCGCTTCACCTCATGCGGGCCCGATGCCGATCGCACGCCGCACTTGCGTGACGGTCGCGATCGCGGCGACGAGCAGCCCCGCGACGACGAAGAACATCTGGCGGCCCAACGCCTGGTCGAGCATGAAGCCGAACCACACCGGCCCCAGCGTTCCGCCCAGGTCCAGCCCCGAGTAGACGAAGCCATAGACGCGGCCCGCCGCACCCCTGGGCGTCGCGTTGCGGACGATAAGATCGCGCGAAGGTCCGGTCGAACCCAGCGCGAAACCGGCGGCCGTAAACACCATGAGCAGCGCAAGTCGCGGAATCGCGCCGGTGGCGACGAGCGCCAGCAGCGACGCGCCGGCGAGCAGCCCCGTCGCTGCCACCCGGTCGTGGCGCGTCGTGCGCGCGGCGAGGAAGCCGCCGGCAAGGATGCCCGCGGTGCCGCCCAGCAGATACGCGGTGAGGGCGGACGTCGCGAGCGCGAGCGGCACGTCGAGACCCGTGTTGAGCGCCGCCGGCGTGAACGTCTGGACGCCCATCGTCGCCATCGTCTGAATGACGAAATAGGCGAAGCAGAGAACGATCGGCGGCTGCACGAACAGCGCCATGCTGCCCGCAAGCGTGTGGAGATGCGCATCGTGAGCGCGGTGCGACGACAGCACTGCGCGTTGCGTTGCGATCGCGCCGATGACCGCGAGCCCGAAGATGCCCATCGCCGCGAGCGCCGTCCGCCAGCCGAACGCCGCGCCGAGCGCGTAGCTCACGACCGGCGCGAGCGCGTAGCCCAGGTTGCCGCCGATCCCGTGCGTGCTGTAGGCATAACCCAGACGGCGCGGCGTGACGTTGGCATTGAGGATCGCAAAATCGGCCGGATGAAAGACGCCGTTGCCCATGCCCATCAGCGCAGCCAGCGGAAAGAGCCAGCCGAAGCCCGGCGCGAGCGAAGCCGCCAGCGTGCTGCCGGCGACGAGTGCGAGACCCGAGAGCAGCACCGGACGGGCGCCGATGCGGTCGACGGCGAAACCGGCCGCGAATTGGGTGAGCCCGCTCGCCGCGTAGAACACGCCGGGAAGCGCCCCCAGCGCGGCGAACGACACGTCGAACTCCGCCTTGAGCAGCGGAAAGAGCGGCGGCAACGCAAGCTGGAAGAAGTGCGACAGCGCGTGCACCAGTCCGACGACGCCGATGACTCGCGCATCGCGGCGGAACGCATCGGCACGTTCGGTATCCAAGGCAGGCGGCGGCAACGGCAGAGCCTCCACTATACTTGATGGCCCGCCCGCCTCCGCAGTGCGAATCGCGTAAGGCATCCCGCGCGCGGCGACAACTGCCGCAAGGACGCGAGATGCGCGTCTCCGAGGAGAAAGTCACCATGGTCGACAAGGTCACGAAATCCGACGCCGAATGGCGTGCCCAGCTGACGCCGGAACAGTACAAGGTCGCGCGCAAGAAAGGCACCGAGCCGGCGTTCACCGGCAGGTACTGGAACAACCACGCGCCGGGGACGTACCGGTGCGTGTGCTGCGGCATGCCGCTCTTCGATGCGGCGACCAAGTTCGAATCGGGCACCGGCTGGCCGAGCTTCTATGCGCCGATCGCGCCCGAAAACGTTCGCAGCGAGGACGACTCGAGCTTTTTCATGCGCCGCACCGAAGTCGTCTGCGCCGCCTGCGACGCGCATCTCGGCCACGTGTTCGAAGACGGGCCGGCGCCGACCGGTCTTCGCTATTGCATGAATTCGGCCGCGCTCGACTTCAAGCCGAAAACCTGAGCGATCGGCCACGCGGGAACACTCGCGCGCGGATCTCTTGCACGATGCGGCTGCTCCTTGCCGAGGATGACCAGATGATCGGCGAGTCCGTCCGCCAGGGCTTGCGGCAGGATGGGTTCGCCGTCGACTGGGTCCGTGACGGCCGTGCCGCCGAGGTGGCGCTTGCCGATGGCGTGCACGATCTGCTACTGCTCGATCTCGGCCTGCCGCAGAAGGAGGGTCTCGACGTGCTGCGCGCAATGCGCCGGCGTGGCGACAAGCGTCCCGTGCTCATCATGACGGCACGCGATGCGGTCGGCGATCGTGTCGCCGGCCTCGACGCAGGCGCCGACGATTACGTGCTGAAGCCCTTCGACCTGACCGAGCTCGCTGCCCGCATTCGCGCGCTCTTGCGCCGTGGCGCCGGCCGCGCAACACCGGTTCTCGCGTTCGGCTCGATCGAGCTCGATCCGGCGACGCGCGAGACGCGAGTCGATGGCAAACCGGTCGCGCTGTCGGGACGCGAGTTCGCGCTCCTCGAAGCGCTGCTCGCCCGTCCCGGCGCGATCCTGTCGCGCGCGCAGCTCGAAGACAAGCTCTACGGCTGGAACGAGGAGATCGGCAGCAACGCCGTCGAAGTGCATCTGCACGCGCTGCGCCGAAAGCTTCCCGCCGACACGATCCGCAACGTCCGCGGCGTGGGCTGGATGATTGCCAAATGAGCACGAACGCGGTCGGGCCGCCCAAGACCGTGCAACTGCAGTCTGCCTCGGGGGGCAGCGCAGCGGCGCCAGCCGCAAGCGTGGGGGCACACACATGATTCCCGGCCGCTCGATCCGCCGCGAGCTCGTCGTCCGGCTGGTCGTCGGTCTGCTTGTGGCGGTCGCCGTCGCCGCGGTCGCGACGTACCTTCGTGCACGGGCGGAAGCCAACGAGATCTTCGATTACCAGTTGCGGCAGATGGCGGCGTCGCTCACCGGCGTACCGCTCGCCGGGATGCCCGGCGGTTTCGGCGCCAACACCGATGCGCTCGTCGTGCAGATCTGGGACCGCAACGGCGTGCAGGTTTTCCTGTCGCAACCGCAACAACCGCTGCCGGCGCAGGCGCAACTGGGTTTCGTGACCGTCGGCACGCCTGTCGGCGAATGGCGCGTGTTCAGCACGCTGACCGGTGGCGGCGTCGTCCAGGTCGCGCAGCCGATGAGCGTGCGCCGCGAGCTCGCCACCAGCATGGCGCTCCGCACGATCGTGCCGCTCCTGGCGATCGCGCCGCTGCTGGCTCTTGCGCTCTGGTTCGGCATCACGCGGAGCCTGCGCCCGCTCGATCGCGTCACAGCGGCGCTGGGCAAGCGCGCACCGGGCGTGCTCGAGCCGCTCGCCGAAACCGGGATGCCCACCGAGGTGCAGCCGCTCGTCACCGCGCTCAACGGCCTGCTCGGCCGGCTCGACCGCGCGCTCGGCGCACAGCGTGCATTCATCGCCGACGCCGCGCACGAATTGCGCACGCCGCTCACGGCCGTTCACTTGCAAGCGCAGATTGCCGAGCGCGCGACGACCGAGGCGGAGCGGCGCGGCGCGCTTACCGAGCTCAAGGCCGGTCTCGCGCGCGCGACGCATCTCGTCGAGCAATTGTTGACGCTCGCGCGCGAGGAGCCCGGCGTCGCTGAGCGCCCGTTCGCACCGGTGAATCTCGTCGAACTCGCGCGAAGCGTCGTCGGTGATCATGCCGCCATTGCCGCGGCACGGGGCGTGGACCTCGGCATTGCGGGTGAACATCCCGAGGACGTCGAGTCTCGCGTCGTCATCGCCGGCGACGCTGCAGGCCTTCGTGCATTGTTGTCGAACTTGGTCGACAACGCAGTGCGTTACGCGCCGTCCGGCGGTCGCGTCGATGTCAGCCTCGAAAACGAGGGCCAAGACGCGGTCCTGACCGTACGCGATTCGGGACCCGGCATTCCGGCGAGCGAGCGGGGCCGCGTGTTCGACCGCTTCTACCGCGTGCCGGCGCCGGGAGCGAGCGACGTTTCCGGCAGCGGGCTCGGCCTCGCGATCGTCAAGCGCATCGCCGAACGTCACGACGCAAGCATCACGCTCGGGCCGGGAATCTCAGGGCCTGCCGGCGAGGGCCTCGGGGTCACCGTACGCTTTCCCCTGGCGGGAACTTGACGGCGCTGGCTCCGGTTGCCGCCCTCTTTTGGGTATCGGGCCCTGCTCGCCACTCGCGTCGCGCCCTTAAGTCTCCCTTAAGTCTTCGCTCCTACCTTGTGCGGCAACCGGGCTGGTCCCGGCCTTGATGCCATCGACCAAGGAGAGAGGTAATGCAAGCCAACACATTCAAGCGCAGTCTCGTCGCACTGGCGATCGTCGCCGCGTTCGGCGCCGGCGCGGTGGTTACCGAGCGCACGGCGACGATCACGCACGCGGACGCTGCCACGCAGTCCGTCCCCGTCGCCGCCCCCGAGACCGCCGCGCTGCCCGATTTCAGCGCGCTCGTCGCGAAGCAAGGTCCCGCCGTTGTCCGGATCACCGTGACGCAGGATCACGAAAAAGTCGCGAGCCGCGGCTTCCCCGGGATGCCCGACCTCGATCAACTTCCGCCGTGGTTCCGCAACTTTCCGATGCCGCAGCCGCCGTCGGAGGGCCCGTCGCGCGGCATGGGCTCGGGTTTCATCGTCGGCGCCGACGGCGTGATCCTCACCAACGCCCACGTCGTCGACGGAGCCGACGAAGTGATGGTGAAGCTTCTCGACAAGCGCGAGTTCAAGGCGAAGGTGCTGGGTGTCGACAAGACCACCGACATCGCCGTGATCAAGATCGATGCGAAGGACCTGCCGGTGGCCCGGATCGGCAACCCCGATACGACGCGCGTCGGCGAATGGGTCGTCGCGATCGGCGCGCCCTACGGCCTCGAGAACACGGTGACCTCGGGCATCGTCAGCGCGAAGTCGCGTTCTCTGCCGGGTGACGCCGCGGTCCCGTTCATCCAGACCGACGCCGCGGTGAATCCGGGTAATTCGGGCGGTCCGCTGTTCAACCTCAAGGGCGAGGTGATCGGCGTCAACTCGCAGATCTTCAGCCGCAGCGGCGGTTTCCAGGGTCTTGCGTTCGCGATTCCGATCGACGTCGCGATGAACGTCAAGGATCAGATCCAGCAGCACGGCAAGGTGAGCCACGGCCGTCTCGGCGTCTCGATCCAGGAAGTGAACCAGTCGCTCGCCGAAACGTTCGGCCTGCCGAAGCCCGGGGGCGCGCTCGTCGGCACGGTGATGAAGGACGGACCGGCGGCGAAGGCCGGCATCGAGCCCGGCGACGTGATCGTCAAGTTCGACGGCAAGGAAATCGCGCAGTCGTCCGACCTGCCGCCGCTCGTGGCTTCCGTGACGCCGGGCTCGACGGTGCCGATCGAGGTGTGGCGCAACGGCAAGGCAAAGGAACTGAAGGCGACCGTCGGCGAGCTCACCGATAACGTGCGCGTCGCATCGGCGAAGGCCGAAGCCGGCAAGGGCAAGCTCGGCGTCGCGGTGCGGGCGTTGTCGCCGGAGGAGAAGAAAGCCGCCGACGTCGGGAACGGCGTCGTCGTCGAGGACGTTGCGGGCGCCGCCGCCCGTGCGGGCGTGCGCGCCGGTGATGTGATCGTCGCGGTGAACAACGTCCCGGTGACGAGCCCCGAGCAACTCAAGGAACTCATCGGCAAGGCCGGCAAGACCGTCGCGCTCCTCGTCCAGCGTGAAGACGCGCGGATCTTCATTCCCGTGCCGCTCGGCTGATTTGCGTTGTTGTTGGTGATCCCCTTTCGCGGACCTTCGGGTCCGCTTTTTTTCGTGCGTTGGATGAACAACTCGCTACAAGCCGCTATTTCGTAAAGGATCAGACTGCATCAGCAGAGAGTCATCGCAACGCCAGCTCGCCGGAGGACTTGACACGATCCGATATTTAAGTGATATCATTTTGCTATGGCCGGTCGATGCCCCGTTTGCCGGGGCCGAGCCGGCGGTCACCAGGGAGGTCGGCCATGGCTGTCAATGCAGGGATGGGGCCGGGAAGCACTCATCAGGAAACCCGGATCGCCACGTTCAACGGCTTTGCGGGCCTCGCGGTCGGGATCGCGCTGATGGTCGTCGCCGGCTACGTGATCTACGACGGCATTGTCGCCGCAACGACGTACCGCGCGCCGAGCGCGTGGCCCTTCGTCGAAGGCGCGCTCTTCTTCGTCGCCGCAGCGTTCGTTCTCGGCGGGCTCTATACCCTGCAGCCGAACGAGGCGGCGATCCTGCAGCTCTTCGGCGCGTATCGCGGCACTACGCGAGTGACGGGGCTCCGCGCGACGAACCCGTTCTATACGCGCAAGAAGATTTCGCTTCGCGCGCGCAACCTGAACGGCGAGCGGCTCAAGGTCAACGACAAGCGCGGCAACCCGATAGAAATCGCCGCCGTCGTCGTCTGGCGCGTCGACGACACGGCCAAGGCGTTTTTCGACATCGACGACTACGAGCACTACGTGAAGCTGCAGGCGGAGGCGGCGGTGCGCCATCTCGCTTCGTCGTTCGCCTACGACGAGGACGAAAGCCACGCGGTCGTGAACCGCGAGCCGACGCTGCTCGCGAGCGCCGACATCGTCGTGAAGGCGCTCGTCCGCGAGCTGCAGGCGCGCTTCGACAAGGCCGGCGTCGTCGTCGAGGAAGCGCGGCTCACGCACCTTGCCTACGCACCGGAGATCGCGCAGGTGATGCTGCGGCGGCAACAGGCCGAAGCGATCATTTCGGCGCGCGCGAAGATCGTCACCGGCGCGGTATCGATGGTCGAAATGGCGTTGAACGAGCTGTCCGCCAAGTCGGTCGTCAATCTGGACGACGAGCGCAAGGCGGCGATGGTCAGCAATCTGATGACCGTGCTGTGCGCCGAATCCGAGGTGCAGCCGGTCATCAATACCGGGACGCTCTACACGTGACGGGAGGATGCGATGAACACACTCGCAAAGAATGCCGGCGGTCTGTGGATTGCTGTGGGCGCCGGCGCGGGCACGGCGATCGGCGTGTTCGCGGGTTTCGCTTCGGTGGGACTCGCGATCGGCGTCGCGCTCGGCATCATCGCCGGCTGCATCGCGCGCCGTTAGCGCCAGACAGGTGCTCGTCGCCCCCGCGCAGAGCCTGCGCCCGAAGATCCAGTCGGGAGCGGGAGCCCAGTGTCTTGTGTAGTCATTCTGGAAAAGACGCTGGGTTTCCGCGTTCGCGCGAACGACGAGCAACAACGACCCGCGAGGAGACTCCATGCAAGTCGTCCCGATTCTGATTTTCGTGCTGATCGAGTTCGTCGTGGCCGCGTTCATCGTCGCGACGACCGGACAGCTCCCCGAGCGCGTCGCCTCGCACTTCGGCGCCGGCAACCTGCCGAACGGCTGGATGATGCACGACAGCTATCTCGCGTTCATGCTCGCCTTCGCCGTGCTGCTCCCGGCGATCGTCGTCGCGGGCGTCGGCATCGTCCCGCTCCTGTCCCCGCGGCGCATCAACATTCCTCATCGCGATTACTGGCTCGCGCCGGAGCGCCGCGCGGCGACCATTGCGACACTCGCGGCGCGCGCCTGCTGGCTCGGCGCGCTGATCGCCATCTTTCTCGCGGGCGTGCATTACGCGATTCTTCAAGCGAACGCGACAACGCCACCGCGATTGCCGGCCGATCTCTTCTGGACGCTGCTGATCGCGTTTGCGTCCGGCCTCGCGCTATGGATCGGCACGCTGTACCTGCGCTTTCGCAACGTCCCTGACTCGGCCCGTCGGATGACCTCCCGGTAACGATGGCCGAAAAGAAGGCGTTCCTGCTGCGGATCGACCCGGTCGTCTGGGTCGAGCTCGAGCGACTCGCGCAAGCCGAGCTCCGCAGCGTGAACGCGCAGATCGAATTCCTGCTGCGTGACGCGCTCGTGCGCCGCGGCATCGTGCCGAAGGTCCCCGGCACGGCGCGCCGAAGCACTGAAAAGGCCGAAGACACTTGAGGAGACGAACGATGCCCCAACCAAACCCCGAATCGTTCCACCGTACCGGCAGCCCTCCCTCCGGACCCGCTTTCCCGAGCGGAATTCGCAGGCGGAGCGACTACGAATACCTCGGAATGCCGCTGTGGTCGGTCGCGCTCGGTCCCGATTTCGCGAAGGGAGAAATGCGCGGTCACGCAAAAGGTGTGATCGCCATCGGCGACATGGCGACCGGGATTTTCGCGCTCGGCGGACTTGCCCGCGGTGTGTTTGCGCTCGGCGGGCTCGCCGCAGGGATCGTCGCCTTCGGCGGGCTCGCAATCGGCGGTCTCACGCTGGGCGGCCTCGCCATCGGACTGGTCGCGCTCGGTGGCGGCGCAGTTGGCTGGGTCGCGATCGGCGGCGCCGCGGCAGGCTATTACGCGGCGGGCGGCGTCGCGTTCGGAACGTATGTCGTAAGCGCGATGGAGCGCAGCCCCGAGGCGGTCGCGTTCTTCACGCAATGGGAATGGCTGCGCGAGCTGTTGCCGGCGAGGCTGCGGCTCTGACGACGCGCCGCGGTGCCGTTTGGCTCACGCAGGCGCGAGTACGCGAGCGAGGAACGCGCTGATCGCGGCGATTTCCTCCCACACGACCGAATGCGGCATCGGGTACGTGTGCCATTCGACGCGGTAGCCATTGGTCTCGAGCGCGCGGCGCGACGCTTCGCCCCATTCGAAGCGGACGACCGGATCCTGCGTCCCGTGCGCCATGAAGATCGGCACGTCGCGGTTCGCGGGGCTCGCCTCGGCGGGCAACCGATCGGGGAGCAGAAGATAACTCGACAGCGCGACGATCGCTGCGAGGCGCTCGGCGTGACGCAGACCCGTCTGCAGCGCGATCGCACCGCCTTGCGAGAATCCGGCGACGACGATCCGGCCGGCCGCGATGCCGCGCGCCCTTTCCCGCGCAATCAGCGCTTCGATGTCGCGTTGCGACGCTTGCACGCCGACGATGTCGGCGCGATTGGCGAGGTCCTGCGCGTAGAGGTCGTACCACGCGCGCATCGGAAAGCCGTTGTTGATCGTCACCGGCCGCACCGGCGCATGCGGGAAGACGAAGCGAACGGCGAGGCTCGCCGGGAACGTCATCTCCTCGACGATCGGCACGAAGTCGTTGCCGTCGGCACCAAGCCCGTGCAGCCAAACGATCGCGGCGTCGGGATGCGCACCAGTCTCGAGCTCGATGGCGGGAAGCACGTGGGCGGTCATGAGGACGGCATATTGATGAGCCGCCTCGGCGACGACTGAAATTACCGCACATTCTACCTGCGCGCATCCAGTGACGGATGCGGCATGCGACGTTCCGGCATCGCCGGAGGTGATTCGGGAAGACGAGGACGGTCGGCCCGGCGCGTGGCGCAGGCTTCGCGCATTCGCGCGCGCCGTCATGCCCGGACGGGCGGATTAATGCGCAGCGCTGCTGCTCCGCGCTTCCGCGGCGAGAGTATTGATGAACGCCAGCGCTTGCGACGTCTCGAATGACTTGTCGAAGAACCGATCGGCGCCGAGCCGAACGCTGAGATTCTTGTATTCGACTTCGCCGTAATTGCTGAGGACCACCTTGATTGCGGCGGGAACGAGGCTGTGGTCCTGCAGCGCCTTCAGCACATCGAATCCACTGCCCGAGGCGAGGCGGATGTCGATCAGGATCAGATCCGGCTGCAGCGCGAACAGGTCGCCGATAGCCGTTTGCGCGTCGGCGCTGCTGCCGCTCAATTCCGCCCCTGCAGCCTCGATCTCCGCAGCGAGCAGCCGCTGCGTGATCGGTGAGTCCTCGACGACGTAGACCTGCAGCGGTTTGGGCGTTTCGTCCACGATGCGTTCAGCCTCCAGACGATCGCCGCCGGAACGCCGCTCGCCTGCGTCCCGGTTGCCGCTTTTCACCGACTGCCCGGTTGTCGCACGGTTGGACACACCCCTACCGTAGGCTCCTGGTATCGCAGCGGGAATCAGCGCCCCCCTGATTTGCCTGTAGGACGTCCGGCAGGGCTGCGGGCCACACGCGCGGCCCGCGCCGTGCCACGCGGGGCCATTGGAAATGTCCGATCCAACCACAAAGTTCTATCGAACGGCCGCAGGGCAAATTGCCGCCACCGCCCCGGAAGGGTAAACTGCGCGCCCTGGCGTCGTGGGGACACAATCCCCACGGCGTGCGTCGCGGAGCCTACCGGCCTCCCGCGCGTAGCAAAAACACAATTTTTGCGGAGCACTTCCTTATGGCATCGGCTTCTCCCGTCCTGCGCGACGTCTCGCTCGACGATAAATATGCGTTGGAAACGGGTCACGTCTTCCTCACCGGCGCCCAGGCCTTTGTCCGACTGCTGATCCTCCAGCGCCAGCGCGACGCGCTTGCCGGCCTCAACACCGCCGGTTTCGTCTCCGGCTACCGCGGCTCGCCGCTCGGCGCGCTCGACCTGTCGCTGTGGAAGGCGCAGAAGTTCCTCGACCGCGCGCACATCAAGTTCCAGCCCGGATTGAACGAGGACCTGGCGGCGACCGCGATCTGGGGCTCGCAGCAGGTCAACCTGTATCCCGGCGCGAAATACGACGGCGTATTCTCGATGTGGTACGGCAAGGGTCCCGGCGTCGACCGCTGCGGCGACGTGTTCAAGCACGCGAACCATGCCGGAACGTCGAAGCACGGCGGCGTCCTCGTGCTCGCGGGCGATGATCATGGCGCGAAGTCCTCGACGCTGCCGCACCAGTCCGACCACATGTTCTCGGCGGCAATGCTGCCGGTGCTCTACCCGTCGTCAGTGCAGGAAATCCTCGATCTCGGCCTGCACGGCTGGGCGATGTCGCGCTACTCGGGCGTGTGGGTCGGCTTCAAGTGCGTCGCCGACACCGTCGAAAGTTCGGCTTCCGTGTCGATCGATCCCGATCGCACGAAGATCATCATCCCCGACGATTTCCCGCTGCCGCCCGACGGCGTGTCGATCCGCTGGCCCGATCCGTTCCTCGCGACCGAAGCGCGGATGCAGAACTACAAGGTTTACGCGGCGCTTCACTATTGCCGCGTCAACCGGTTGAACAAGATCGTCATCGACTCGCCGAAACCGCGCCTCGGGATCATCACCAGCGGCAAGAGCTATCTCGACGTGCGGCAGGCGCTCGACGACCTCGGCATCACGGAGCAGGACGCCGCGGAGATCGGTCTTCGCGTCTACAAGATCGCGATGACCTGGCCGCTCGAGCCCGAGGGCGTGCGCCAGTTCGCCGAAGGGCTCGAGGAGATCCTGGTGGTCGAGGAAAAGCGGCAGGTCGTCGAGTACCAGCTCAAAGAGCAGCTCTACAACTGGCGCGACGACGTGCGGCCGCGGGTGGTCGGCAAGTTCGACGAGAAGGGCGAGTGGGTGCGTCCGCACGGCGACTGGCTGCTGCCTTCGCTCTCCGAGCTCACGCCGGCGATGATCGCGCGTGCGATCGCGCAGCGGATCGAAAGGCTCGGCCTGCAGCCGCGGCAATCGGAAAAGCTGAAAGCGCGCGTCGACTGGATCAACGCCAAGGAAGCCGCGCTCGCGAAGCCAAAGATCCTGCTCGAGCGCATTCCGTACTTCTGCTCGGGCTGCCCGCACAACACGTCGACCAACGTGCCCGAAGGAAGCCGCGCGACCGCCGGCATCGGTTGCCACGTGATGGCCATCTGGATGAACCGCCGCACCGACACCTACACGCACATGGGTGGCGAGGGCGTGCCGTGGATCGGCCAGGCGCCGTTCACCAACGAAAAGCACATTTTCGCGAACCTGGGCGACGGTACGTACTATCACAGCGGGATCCTCGCGATCCGCGCCGCGGTCGCAGCTGGGGTCAACATCACCTACAAGATCCTCTACAACGACGCGGTCGCGATGACCGGCGGCCAGCCGTTCGACGGCCCGCTCTCACCCGCGGACATCGCGCGCCAGTGCGCAGCGGAGGGCGTGACCAGGATCGTCGTGGTGAGCGACGAGCCGGACAAGTATCCGTCCGGCTATTTCGCGAACGACATCGCGATCCATCATCGAAGCAAGCTCGACGCGGTGCAACGCGAGCTGCGCGAAACAGCCGGCTGCACGATCCTGCTCTACGACCAGACCTGCGCGGCGGAAAAACGCCGGCGCAGGAAGCGCGGCAAGTATCCCGATCCCGCGAAGCGCGTGGTCATCAACGAGCTCGTCTGCGAGGGCTGCGGCGACTGCGGCGTCAAGTCGAACTGCGTGTCGGTGGCACCCGTCGAGACCGAGTTCGGCCGCAAGCGCACGATCGACCAGAGCTCGTGCAACAAGGACTACAGTTGCGTCAACGGCTTCTGCCCGAGCTTCGTCACCGTCGAGGGCGGCCGCCTCCGGAAGCCCAAGAAAGCGGACGCCGTTGACCTGCCGGCACTCCCGGATCCCATACCCGCCGCGACGCCCCAACCTTACGGGATCGTCGTCACCGGGATCGGCGGCACCGGCGTCATCACGATCGGCGCGCTCCTCGGCATGGCCGCCCATCTCGAGGGCAAGGGCGTGAGCGTCCTCGACATGACGGGCCTCGCGCAGAAGAACGGCGCCGTCGTCTCGCACGTGCGCATCGCCAACGCGCCCGACGACCTGCATGCGACGCGCATTGCCGCGGGCGACGCCAAGCTGGTGCTCGCCTGCGACATCCTGACCGGCGTCGGCTACGAGCAGCTCGCCAAGATGCAAAAGGGTGTCACCAAGGCGCTCGTGAACACGGCGCTCGTGATGCCCGCGGGATTCACGCGCGATCCCGACCTCGAATTTCCGCGCGGCTCGATGGAGCGCGAGATCGAGGACGCCGTCGGGCCCGGCGACGCCGAGTTCCTCGACGCGACGAAGCTCGCGACGGGACTCATGGGCGATTCGATCGCGACCAACCTGTTCATGGTCGGCTTCGCCTATCAGCGCGGACTGCTGCCGATCGGCGAAGCGGCGATCCTGCGCGCGATCGAGCTGAACGCCGCTGCAGTCGAGGCGAACAAACAGAGCTTCCACTGGGGCCGGCTCGCGGCCGTCGATCCGGCCAAAGTCTCGGCGCTCGCCATTCCCGCGGCCAAGCCCGAATCACAGCAACTTTCGCAGTCGGTCGACGAGATCATCGCTCGTCGCGCGAAATTTTTGACCGACTACCAGGACGCCGCTTACGCCAGGCGCTATACCGATTTCGTGGCGCGCGTGCGCACCGCCGAAGCGGCGAAGGTGACGGGCGCAAGCGCGCTGACCGAGGCGGTCGCCCGCTACTACTTCAAGCTTCTCGCCGTGAAGGACGAGTACGAGGTCGCGCGCCTCTACGCCGAAAGCGATTTCGCGCAGCGCGTCGCGGAGCAGTTCGAAGGTGACTACACGTTCACGTTCCACCTCGCGCCGCCGCTCGTCGCGAAGCCCGATCCCGCGACCGGCGTCGTCGCCAAAAGGACCTATGGCACGTGGATGATGAGCGCGTTCCGCGTGCTCGCGAAGCTCCGTCGCGTCCGCGGTACTGCACTCGACGTGTTCGGCCGCACGGCGGAGCGCAAGCGCGAGCGTTCGCTTCCCGGCGAGTACGAAGCGCTGATCGACGAGATCGTCGCCGCGCTTGCGCCTCACAATCACCCGCTCGCCGTCGAACTCGCGCAGATTCCCGAGCACATCCGCGGCTACGGTCACGTCAAGGAGCGCTTCCTCCGCGAGGCGAAGGCGAAGGAAGCGGGATTGCTCGCCGCGTTCCGCGCGGCCACGCCCGCATCGACGCCCGCTGCGGCGCTGATCGCCGCCTAGTGTTCGTCGTGGTGGGCGGCGCCTGCGCCGCGGCACCGCCGCTTGAGGCACAATGGCGCGATGAGCGTTTCCAAACGGATTCTCGACCTCCGCGGCGCGGCCTACGATCGCGGGCGCTTGCAGGCCGAGTTGTGCCCGGACAGGGTCGCCGACGTCACGGTAGCGATCACCCGCCGGCTGCGCGAGCTGGGACCCGCGCTGGCCGAGCCGAAAGTCATCGACTGGCTCGATGCGCAGCACGCGTTCACGCGCGACAACGATCCGGACGGCTTCGTCGAGGTGCAGGGCATTGCCGAAGGCTTCGGCATCGCGCCCGACGCGCTGTTCGCCTGTTTTTTCAGCGACGTCATCGCCGATCTCGCCGCGACGCCGTCGCTCGCGGACGGCTGCACGGCGTGGGCGGCGCCGCGTGCTGCACAAACCGGCGGATCGGTCGTCGTCAAGAACCGCGATGTTCGTGGTGACCGGGGCGACCTGCAGGGCGTGTTCCGGCACGAGGATCCGGAATGGGGCGGACGCCGCATCCTGTGCGTGAGCAGCCTGGGGTGCCCCGGCGCATTTTCGAGCGGCATCAATTCGAACGGCCTCGCCGTCGCCGACACGCAGGTCGGCACGATCGACCACGGCGAGGGCTGGCTCCGCAGCTTCCTGATGACGCGGATCCTGCGCGAATGCACGACGGTCGGCGAAGCGGTCGCGCTTGTCTTCCGCGTGCCACATGCGGGCGGGGGTACGCTGGTGATGGGAGATGCCTCGGGCGCCGTTGCCGCGATCGAGCTCGGACACGGCCGCATCGGCGCCGAGGAGTCAGGCGAGCCCGGCTTCGTCGCGCGCACCGACCATTTCGTCACCGATCGGCTGCGTGGACGCGATCTCGCGCCGCAGGAAGACATCGGGGCGCGGAACTCGCGCGCGCGGCTGTCGACGCTCGAGCACGGGCTGCGCGACATGTCGAGCCCGTTCGCGCCGGACGCGATCCGCGCGCTGATGAGCCGGCATGGCGACAGCGCGAGTGCGGGCCTGTGTCGGCATGACGAAAAACGCAATCTCGCGACGATCTCGTGCGCGATCTACGACTGCCGAGCGCCCGCGCTCGACTTCTCGTTCGGCCCGCCGTGCGAGGGCCCGTGGGCGACGATCGAGCCCTGAGGTCCGGCCGGTGGGGTCAACGCCCCATGAATTCGTTGACGGCCTCCAACCGCTCGATATGCGTGGCGAAGCCCTTGATGACGAGTAACAGCGGGATTGCCAGGACCATGCCGGCGATGCCCCAGACCCACGCCCAGAAAACCAGGCCGAAGACGACGGTGACGGCGTTCAACTGTGTCCGGCGACCCACGATCAACGGCGTGATGATGTTGCCTTCGAGCGCGGCCACGACGCAGAACGCAGCCGGTGCCGCAAGAATCTCGCCGAAGGTCGTGTAGGCCGCCCCCGAGGCGAGCAACAGCAGCAGAACGTTGGCAATCGCACCAAGATACGGAACGTAATTGAACAGCGCCACCAGCACCGCGAGCAGCAACGGGGCGGGCAGCTCCCAGTACCACGCGATGCCGCCGGCGATCGTCCCCACGACGATGTTGATCAGCGTCACCGTCGCGAAGTAGCGGCCGACGTCCTCCTGCACCGCGTGGACGACCTTGACCGCCTTGACCTTGTCGCGTATCCGCGGCAGGACGCGGACCAGCTTCTGCAGGAAGAGATTGCCGCTCAGTAGCAGGAAGAACGTCAGCACGATCGTCGTCAGCACCATGACGGTCGTCTCCCCGACACCGTTGAAAAGGTGCGCACCCAGCACCGCGCCCGGATTCGTTTCCCGCACCCGATCGGCGACCCACGTCGTGTACGGCTCACCGTACATGTTGCGGAGAAGTCGCGCGAGGCGCTGCCCCAGTCCATCGAGCGCCGGCAAGGCATTGAGGGCGTTCTGGAGAGGATCGATCAACAGATAGGACAGGGCGACGAGCGCTGCGACAAGTGCGACGGCGACGATGCTGGCCCCGAGCCCATGCGGCAGCCCCCATTGCCGCAGCCGGTGGACCGCCGGCATCAGCGTCATCGCCAGCAACGCAGCAGCAACCACCGGGACGAGCACCGGTCGGGCGACGATCAGCGTGCCGACGAACGCGAAAACCGTGAGCACGCCGAGGAATGCGACCGCGAGCGTTCCGTGGCGAGCAAGCGCGGCTGCTCCATCGGCTGCGCCGTTAGGCGCGCTCGACTCGGCCGGTGGTGCCGCATCGCCGGGCGGCGCCGCATCGCGCTTGGCGATCAGCGCAGCGCGGGCCATCGGCGGATGAACAGCACGCTCACTCCGATCGGCGCCGGCGTCCACGCGAGATCGCCTCACGCGCGACACGATCGCCCTCGGCATCGGCTGGCGTCACGGCGGGAGCGTCGGGTTCCCCGTCAACCGGAGCGCTGCGCGTGATCGTCTTGTCCAGGCTCTGGTCATGCTCCTCCGCGGACCTGGCGCCGTGCGCTGTCCCCCACGGCGGTCCCGCACCACCCGGCGGCCGTGCGGCCTGCGGTACCTTGCCTGCGGGTCTCCTCCTTCGCAACCAACGCATTCGTTCCTCCTCCAGACAAGTGGATAGCTCTCCACGCTGCGAGACCAGCAACAGACGTGCCGGCGGGCGCTGTCGATCCCCTGACCCACGAGGGGTTTTCCGCCCGTCACCGCAGCTTGAAATCCGGCGCTCGCACCGCAAGCTTTATCGGTAATTCCATTACCTCCGGTCGGGAACTCCCGCGCGGGAACGAGTCCAACATCGCTTGGCGCGCGCACCTCACGGCGCGGATCACGGATTGCGGAGGAACGCCCCGATGCAGCTCAGGTCTTTGGCGCTTGTTGTAGTCGTAGTCGTCTTCACGCTCGGCTTCGTGTTGCGGAGCGCTCCGGCCGCCGCTGCGCCGGAAGCCGGGATTCCGCCCGCCGAGCTGTCGCGGATCGAGCACCTGATCCAGGTGGTAGAACACTCGACCGACCGGAGCTTCATCCGTAACGGCACCTCCTACAACGCCGCCACCGCGGCGCGCTTCCTGCGCCTCAAGTGGAACCACGACCGCGACCGCGTTCATACGGCCGAGGATTTCGTGCGCGAGATCGGCTCTCAATCGGGAACGACCGGCAGCCACTACCGGGTCCGGAACGCCGACGGCAGCGAGGAGGACAGCGCCGTCTTCCTGAACCGCCTGCTGGTCACGGAAGCGCGCATCGCCGGACAGTGATCGCGCAAGCGGCACCGCATCAGAGCAGCCGATCGATCGGCAGCAACGAGAGCAGATCGATGAGCGCGAGCTTGCCGGCGTCGACGTCGGGCTCGGAATCGAACTTGACAGTCTTCCCGCCTTGGTTCGTCACCCACGTGACGGCGGGCCCGCCCGCATCGGCTGGCTCGAGCGCAAGCTTGTAGCTGTTCGCCGGTATTGTGATCGCCTCGAAACGCGCGGCGATCTCGTCCGCAATCTCGGGGCTGTCGATGATGAAGCCGATTTCGGTGTTGATCGCGAGCGATCGCTGGTCGAAATTCATCGAGCCCACGAACACGCGCTCGCGGTCGATGACTAACACCTTCGCGTGCAGGCCGAATTGGCCCGAGCCTCCTGACCGTACGAGGCCGTGGGTTTCCGGTTCGCCCGGTACCTGCCGCACCTCGTAGAGATCGCAACCGGCTTCGAGCAGCGGTACGCGATAGCGGACGTAGCCGGCATGCGCGATCGGCATGTCGGTCGACGCGAGCGAGTTCGTCAGAATGCGCACGTGCACGCCGCGGTCGCGCAAGCGCCTGATCAGCGCCATTTCCGCGTCGCCCGGGACGAGATACGGCGAGACGATGATGAGCTCGCGCTGCGCGCCCTCGACCGCCGTCGCCACGCGCTTCCACATGAGCCTTCCCGGCTCGCCATCCCGTTCGACCTGGGCCTTGTCCGGCGTGTCGTAGGCGAGGGTCGCCTTCGCCCATACGAGCGGCCGCTTGCCGGACAGGAATTGCGCAAATCGGTCCCTCTCCGATACCGAGCGCATGTAGCTTGAGTCGGCCATCTTCTCCTTCTGCGCCGCCAGCGCCTTTCGGCACGCCTCGAGGTCCGCAGCCGACGGCTTGCCGAGGGGAAGCGCGGCAACGGGAATCGCCAGCCGATCGTTCCAGTAGACATCGAAGCTTTGCGACAGCGCCGCGACCATCGGCCCGGCAACGACGAGATCGAAGTCGCCCAGGTTGACCGCGGTGCTCGCATGGAAGTACGAATCGCCGACGTTGCGCCCGCCGGTCAGGGCGATCGCGTTGTCGCCAATGAAGAGCTTGTTGTGCATTCGGTAGTTGAGCCGCGCACTGCCGACGATGAACTCGGCCCAGCGGAAAGCCGAGAGCTCGCCCCGGACCACGAACGGATTGAAGATCCGGATTTCGATGTTCGGGTGCGCAGCGAGCGGCCGGATCATCGAGCCCTTGTCGAAAGCCTCCGCATCGTCGAGGAGCAGGCGCACGCGCACGCCGCGATCGGCGGCTTCGAGCAGCGATTCGAGCAGCAGCTTTCCGGTCTCGTCCTGCTGGAAGAGGAAGTACTGCACGTCGAGCGTGCGCTCGGCCCGCGCGGCGATCTCCTGATGCCAGGCGAAGCTCGCCGCGCCGTCGACCACGAGATCGAAGCCGGAAAGCCCCGGGTGTGCCTTCGCCAGCGCGTCGGCGCTTTTGCCCAGCGTCGTGGTTTCCGGGTTCGCGAGCGCCGTCGATGCGGGCTTCGGGCCGTCCATGCCGGGCGGCAGCGTTGCGCAACCGGCGACCCACAGCGCCAACGCCGCCAGCGCGGCAACAAAAACCGCGCGCACCCGTCCAGGTTCGCGCGCCGCGGCATGACCGGGCGCTCGCAATCCTGATGCGAACATGCGCTCCTCGTCCAATGGCTCTCCGTCTCTCAGCGCAAAAGCATGGCGTCCGCCTGCATCGAGCGCGGCGCCATGGTGGAAAGAACTTGCGACTAGTACGTCTTGTGTTCCTTCGCCTCTTCCTGCACCTTCTGGCCGCCCTTTTCGATGTCCTTGCCCGCACCCTGGACCGTGTTGCACCCGGCCAGCGGAATCGTTCCAAGGGAGAGCGCCACCAGCAACAGCATCAGTTTCGAGATCATCGCCATCTCCTATCGGTTCGTTGAGGGTTTCACCACGTTCAGCCACTACACCCGTTGCGCGCGCCTGTTGCTTACGTCGGACCCAGCCGGGTGGCCGAGGGACCGGTGTGCGTGGCTTCGTGATCGCTGACATCGTCGATTGGCGCCGGAATTCCCGCGACCCCGACGCCGTGCACATGCACCATCTCGCCGCCAAGCCAGCCCGAGATCGCGATCAGCGTCACTCCGAGCACCGACATACCCATGCCGATCAGGAAGTTCGGCGGCTCGGCGCTGCGCAGCCACAGATTGATCGCGTAGAGCACGACGACGGAAAGATTGATCGCGAGGTGCGTCGACGCGAGCTTCCGCAGATGCCGATTCCGCAGCGACATAAAATCGAACAACCCGGGAATGGCCGCCACCACCGCGCCGACGAGACCTCCCGCGATCGTGTAATACGCGAGCATGAACCACACGAGCTCGACTTCGCCCACGTCCGAAAAGAGAACCACCACGTCGCAGGCGAGTGAAAAGACCCACAGCCCGACGGGAATCGTGATGAGTATCGGATGGATCGGGTGCCGCGCGATGCTTGCCGGGGTTTCCATTCACTGTCTCCTGTTCAACGCCGAACGGTGGATCCGACGCAATGGCCGATCGGAACATCCGCGCGCGGTCCGAGCACGAAGAGGTCCGCTCCCCCGCTCTTTCGGAGTGACCGCAGCAGGTTCCGTGCCGACGCTGCAGCGGCGATCGAACCCGGACGCCACTGCGCGCTCGCGGTGGCGCTCGCAAGGCTGGTGGGGGATGCCATTGCACTGGCACCTGAGACGCCATGCTCCGCGGCAATCTTTTCCCGTCGTGCCGGTACTTTTTACCGACGCGAGCGTCCGGTCGCGCAGCACGCCGGTCTGCGACGCGGGCGACTCTGCGCGCGATCAGGATTTGACGACCAGCTTGTCGACCACGTGTCGCACACCCATCATCGCGCCCGCGATCTCGATCGCCCGTTGCCGAAGGACCGCCGAGTCGACGGCTCCGGCGAGCGTCACCACGCCCTCGTGTGTCTCGACTTCGAGCTGGAGCGTCTTCAATCCGGGCTCGGCGAACAGCGCTGCCTTCACCTTGGCCGTGAGCGCCGCATCGTCGAGAGCGCTCGCTGCCGTCGCCGCGGCTTCCTTGGTCTTTTCCGCCGCCTCGTTGCCTGCGCGATCGATCTTCTGACCTGCGGTTTCGGCCGCACGGTCGATCTTCTGGCCCGCGGTCTCGGCCGGATGCTTTTGCTGTTCGCAGCCTGCCGCGATCAATGCCAGGCACGCCATCATGGCGATACCGCGTGATCTGTGCCGGATCGTCAACATGCATTCCTCCATTCGTGAGGGGCACGGCCCCAATCACGCCATATCGCCATGGCGTGCACGATGGCCGCATCACCTGCTCGAAATCGAGCAAGCGATGTGCCAACGCGACGTTCGATCCCGGAACTGCGACGGTACCGTCAGGTAGGACGCGCCCTACCCGCGTTTCGGAACCCGTCTGATAGCTGCCGCGCCACCGCGTCGACATGCTGAGCTGCAGAGTCGTTTGCGTCCGCGCGGCAGCAGGCGATGCTTCGACAATCCTTCGAAAACCCCATCCGAGGAAGACAGATGAAAACGACGAACAACACGGGCTCGCGGATGCGCGCGCTCGCCATTGCAATCGGTTTCGTGATGCCAATGACGGTTTCGCTTCCCGTCTGGGGAGCCGATGTCAAGGTCATGTTATCGGGCGATCAGGAAGTGCCGCCGGTGACGACATCGGCGAAAGGCAGCGGCACGCTGATGTTTGGCGCCGACAAATCCGTCTCGGGCAGCGTCACGACGACGGGCGTCAACGGCACGGCCGCGCACATCCACGAAGGCGCCCCCGGAAAGGCCGGCGGCGTCATCATTCCGCTCGTCAAGGGTGGCGACGGCACGTGGAACGTTCCCGCTGGCGCCACGCTGACCGATGCGCAGGAGGCCGCCTACAAGGCCGGCAACCTCTATGTCAACGTGCACAGCGAAGCACACAAGGACGGCGAGATCCGCGGGCAGATCAAGCCCTGAGCAACGCGGCCGCCCGGCACCTGCCTCCGGCGCGAACCAATCGTTTTGCGTCCACGGCCGGGCCGGGTGGCCGCACCAGCAAGACGGGCAGCGGCGGATGAAGCTCGGTCGCCTCTTGGCCGGCCTCGTCGCGGCGACGGCAATCATCGCCCTCTCCGCCTGCTCCGCGCCCGAGCCGGTACCGCTTACGCCACCCAAGGACGCCGCCGGTGCCGCGGTCGTCCGCAAGGCGATCCCGGAAGAGGCACCGCAGGTCGCCACGGCGCCAGCGAGCTCTGCGCCGGCCAAATCAGCGCCACCAGTCGTCGTCCCGTCGGGCACGCAGTACGTTTGCGTCTCCGAGGTCGATGGCGAGCGCAAACAGACGGCGATCGAGTTCGCGCCCAAGGTGGCGCAGCTCTGCGCGCGACACCCCGAGATGGGGCCCTGCCAATACGAGCGGAACCTCTGCCGCCGCAGCGGCGGTCGAGTCTATGCGGCGGGCGGCGTCGAAATCACGATAGCCACCGAGGCCGAGTACGATCGCAAGGTCCTGCGCGTGCGTTTCAAGGCGAACTAACGACCGCTCACGCTGGGAACGCAACGCAGGTTGTTCGCGGTCCGAGCATCGCCAATGGGCGCATAAACGACGCTCATTGGATTCATCTTTTTTTGGTGCTCCGGTATGGGCGGCGCGGCGGGCCGGCACTAAGCTTATGACTGACCTCGCCGGTACCTCGCCTCTCTGGCGCGCGACTGGCCGCATGCGTCAGGTAATCCCCCCCCCCGCGTAATGGGAATTAGCGTGGTCTCTGGCGAGCTGCATCGGTGGAGTCATCGCTGATTCGCGACTATTGATACCAGGAAAGCGTATGCTCGCTCGTCAACGCGACGAAGATCGCAATGCGACTGCGAACCCCGCCGGTCTTTCCGACCTATCTGCTGCTGCTGCTGGTGGTCGTGTTCGCGATCGCTTCGGCGTGGATCGGCCTCGCGCGGCTCGATTCGATCGAGCGCCTCGACGAATCGAGCGCCAGAGCGGCCGTCACGGTCCACGATCTCCAGGCGCTGCAAAACGACGTCGTCGACATCGAGACGTCGGCACGCGGCTTCGTGCTGACGGGCGACGCTGCCGATCTCGAGGTCTATGAACGCGCGCGCCGCGACATTCCGGCGCTGCTCACGAGCTTGCGCGACCGGTTGCGTGACGACCCCGATGCGCTGGCGCTCGTCGAAAGCCTGGTCCCGCTCGTTGCCAGGCGCACGGCACTCTCGGCTGCAGCGATCGAACAGAAGCGGAGCGCGCCGGACAAGCCGATGCCGCCGGAGGAAGGCCGACCCGGCAAGGAGACCACGAACGCGATCCGCGCGGTGATCGCGACGCTCGAAGCCCGCGTGCAGGATCAGCTCGCGCGCGACCGTCGGGCACTCGTCGCCGGAATCGAAACCGCGCGGCGCGACCGTTATCTGCTGGCCGCGACGATCGTGTTCCTTGCGGTCCTGCTCTTCTTCGCGGTGCGACGGCTCAAATCGTTCATTCCCCCCGAGATCCGGATCGATCCCGCGAGCGCCGTCGATCTCGAGAAGACCCGCATCGCGATGGATGGACGGATCGCGACGCTGCTGCAGGATGCGCTGCTGCGCACGCGGCTCGCTGCCGCCGAGGCACCGGCCGGATCGCCGACGACCGAGCGGCTGCAAGCGCTGGTTATCGCCATGGAGCATGCGCGCGACGAGCATCTTCGCGCCGAAGCCGATTTGCATCAGCCGCGACCGGACCAGGAAAATGTCATCGAGACGCTTGGCCTGCTGGCAAAGTCCTATTCGGATCTCGGGCCGCCGGCCGTCAAGACCACGATGGAACAGGCGGTGGCCGTGTCGAGCCGCGAGAAGTCGTTCCTGATCTACCGCTCCGCCGAATGGGCGCTCGAAGCCATGGCGCTCCGCAAGCATTCGGGGGAAATCACGCTGCACTTCAGTTCGGATGGCGCGAACGCATCCCTTCGAATCCTCGCGCTGCCCGATAATCCTGAGCGCCTGCTGCGGCTCTCCCCGAAGGAAAGCGACGAGGCCAGCGTGCTGCAGCAGGCGGCGACGATGGTCGGGGGCACCTTCGTCGTCAGCCGCGGCCCCACGGGGTTTGCGCTTCTTGTGAACCTTCCCCTCGACCGCTGACGGCGCGCGCCGGTGCCTCTTGGCCGGCGGTGCTTTGGGGCCCGTGCTGTGCCCGCTCGCGCCGCGTTCGTCGGTGCCGCCGCCGTTTGGATGTCCGCCGTCAGGCGTCGGCAAGCGAGGAAAAAACTTCCGGTTGCAACGGGATTTTCTGCAATCAGCCCGTTGATGTTGTTTCGCAACCCCTTGAATTAACGTCCCTTGCCGGCTGGCACGCGCTCTGCTCGGCAACGATACGCGATTAGGGCACCCCGCCCAAATGCTGAATGGATGGAGAACATCGATGAATTGGGATCAAGTCAAGGGCAATTGGAAGCAGTTCAAGGGCAATGTGAAGGAGCAATGGGGCAAGCTGACCGACGACCAGCTCGACGTCATCGATGGCAAGCGCGATCAGCTTGCCGGCAAGCTCCAGGAGGCCTATGGCATCGGCAAGGAAGAAGCCGAGCGTCAGATCGCCAAGTTCGAGACCCGCTACGCGGCTTGGCAGCCCATCCCCGAAGGACAGACCGCTGCGCGACCCGACCACACCGAAAGGAGACCGTCATGAGCAAACTCAAGCTTGATCGACTGCTTCAGGGTCTCGTCATCGGCCTTGCGCTTCCGACACTAGCGCTTGGCGCCGCGATGACGTCCGCCGACTACAGCGCCGCGAAGGACCGCGCGGCGATGGACTACAAGGCGGCGAAGGCGCGGTGCGACAGTCTCTCCGGAAATCCAAAGGACGTCTGCGTGGCCGAGGCGAAGGCCGCTGAGAAGAAGGCCGTGGCGGATGCCGAGGCTCAATACAAGAATACCGACAAGGCGCGGGCCGACGCGAAGATCGCTGCAGCCGAAGCCGATTACGACGTCGCCAAGGCCAAGTGCGGCGCGAAGACGGGCAACGACAAGGACGTCTGCATGAAGGAAGCGAAGGCCGCCGAAACCAAGATGAAGGCCGACGCCAAGGCGAGCGAAAAGGTCGCCGCTGCCCGCCAGAACGCGCAGGAAGACAAGCTCGACGCCGACTACAAGGTCGCGCTGGAAAAGTGCGATGCGCTCTCCGGTCCGGCGAAGGACGGCTGCGTCGCCAACGCGAAGGCCAAGTATCAGAAGTAACGAATACCCTCCTGTCCCCGCCTGGGGACAGTCAAAGTCCGCGGGCTCTCCCTCCCCCGGACTCCTCTTCGGCGGATGCTTGCATCCGCCTTTTTTTGCGGTCAGACGGCGCACCGCGAGTCGGTTGCGACGCTTATGCGCATGACTCGACCAGCGCGTCGTTCTCGCGGATCGATAGCCGAACTGTAGGGATGGGCTTACGGCGACATCGGTTTCGGCTGATGGAGTCGCGATGCTACTTTTCCTAGCATGAGATCGCGGGTGGCGGCCAATCCGCCGAATGCAGTCGTGATACGAACCAAGCTAAAGGAGAGCGACCATGGCTCGATACGGAAAGATGGCGCAAAGCAAGGTCAAGAAGGCAATGGACGAGAGAAAGCGGGGAACGCTCAAGAGCGGAAGGTCCGGCAAGAAGGTCACGAGTCGCAAGCAGGCGATCGCGATCGGGCTCTCGGAGGCGCGCAAAGCCGGCGCCAAGGTACCGAAGCGGAGGACGACGAAATAGCAGCGCTCCGTAGCGAAAGCAGATCCGGCATTCGTGGACTATCAAGGCGGCGGACGAGGTCAGGGAAACGGCGCTTCTGAAAGCAAGAAGGAGGGAACCATGCGCTCAATACTGATCGTCCTCGTGCTTCTGTTGCTCGTGGGCGCACTGCCGACGTGGCCCTATAGTGCTGGATGGGGCTACTACCCCAGCGGCGGGCTCGGATTGGTGCTGATCATCCTGATCGTTCTCGCGTTGATGGGGATCCTATGATTTCACCGCAATCGGGTCGCGCGATAGCGCTATGGCTATCGGCCATTGCCGTTGCTCTGCAACTCGGCGCCTGCAATCGAGCGGAAGACGCGCAGAAGGCTGCGAACGCATCCGCGCCGGTCGCCGTTACGGCAGGACAGTCCGAACCACGGCGCTCGGGCCCAGCATCCTCGGGGGTGAGCGCAGACGAAACGGAGACGGGCAAGCCGACAGACCTGCCCGCGACGGTCAAGGAACGCGACGCGGCACCGATGCCGCGGCCGGAACCGGCGAAGCCATCATTCGATCCGCGCAAAGGGCTCGGAGGGCTGGAGCCGCCACGGCTGCTGCAAGCCTAGTCCCGACTCCGCAGCTCGCGCAATGTACTTTTTCGCGATAGCGTGCGGAGTTGTTCTGGGTGGCGCGTTCGCGGCACCGAGGAAGAGCGCTCCGGCCGGGATCGCCCGGCAAGGATCGCTGGGGTGATCAAAAGCGGGCGAGCCGGAACGCGTTTCGTCTGCCGGTGACCGTTACGCGAGTGCGGACGGTTGGGAGGACATCTGCGAGATGCGCGAGCGCATCGGTCGCGGCGTTGCGTGGTCCGGGAGAGCGGCCTTGCGCGCCTCTCTTCGCAGGAATGCAAGGACGAGGCGTTCAGCTTTGCGCGGCCACCGCGTGATGTTTTCGCCGATGCCCTTGTGTAGCGCGCCGCTTCGCCATGCGTCGAGCACGAGTGGGTTGATGTACGATTTTCGGCACACGGCCGGCGTGTTCCGCAGCTCGAATGCCACCCTCTTGATCGCTTCGACGATACAGGCGTTCAGCGCGCGCTCGCTCGACGGGTCGGGCCGTTGGGTCGCATGCAGGATCGCGACGGCGCGGAGCGTCGCGCCCCAGGTTCGAAAATCCTTGGCCGTGAAATCGTTGCCCATAGCTTCCTTCAGGTATTGGTTGACCTGATCGGAGTCGACCGGGCGAAGCTCGCCCGCGTCGTCGGTGTACTGAAACAGGCGCTGCCCCGGCAATTGATGGCATCGCCGCACGAGGCACGCGAGCCGCTTGTCGTCAACAGCGATCTCGTGCTCGGTGCCGCCTTTGCCGCGAAAGCGCAGCAGCAACCTCCCGTCGGAAACGAACCGGACATGCCGGTTGCGGAGCGTCGTGAGTCCGTAGCTGCCGTTGTCGCGCTCGTACTCGGCATTGCCGATGCGCATCCGCGTCGCGTCGAGCAAGCTCACGACGACCGCGAGTACCTTTTGCCGCGGCAGCCCAGGAAGCGCGAGGTCCCGACGAAGGCGCTGCCGCAGCCGTGGCAGCGCTTCGGCGAAGTCAGGCATCCGATCGAACTTCTGGCCGTCGCGAATCAGACGCCATCGCGGATGGTAGCGATACTGCTTGCGGCCCCGGGCGTCGCGCCCTGTCGCCTGCAGATGGCCGCGCGGGTCCGTGCAGATCCAGACATCTTCATAGGCCGGTGGAATTGCGAGGCTCGCGATGCGCTTCAGTTCGGCGCCGTCGGACAGGAGGCGACCGTCAGGAAGGACATAGCCAAAGTGCGCGCCTCGACGGACACGCCGGATTCCGGGAGTCGCATCCGACACGTAGACGAGACCCGCGGCTGTCGCGGGAAGCTTTGGCTCGGACGCGTGCCGGCCCGCACGTCCCCTGTCGAGGCCCTTGGTCGTGCTCAATCGTTTTGGCAGTCGCAACATCCTACTCACGCTCACGCGATCAGCAGTTCCCCGCAACGTACAACGCCTTCCATCGAGATTACTGTCAGCGGGCGTCTGATTTCGACGTGGGTCAAGACAACCCGGGTTGCGCGACGCAGAAGAGGGGATGCCCTACACGGCAATCAGGCGATTCTCATAGCGAACCCGTTGTTACGACGGCGAAAATCCGTTTCGAAAGCGGCTCGGAAGGCATTGCTTGCGCGATCGGGAATTCGCGCCGCTTGAGGAGCCGAGGGAGATAGCGCTGCTAACCGCAAAGGAGGAAATCATGCGCTTGGTACTTATTATCCTCGTTGTTCTGTTGCTCATCGGGGCTTTGCCGACGTGGCCTTACAGCGCCGGATGGGGCTACTACCCCAGTGGCGGTCTCGGCCTGGTGCTTATCATTCTTATCGTCCTCGCGCTGGTGGGGATGATATGAAAACATCGATGCCCATTGCCCGTACGCTGCTAACCATTTCTGCCTTCGCGGTAGTGTTGGGGCTTGGTGCCTGCGGCCCCTCGAATGAGCCACAGCGGGCCGCGGATACTTCCGCCGCGCGGACTTCTGCGCCGCCCGCGCAGAGCGAATCGTCAGCACCAATGTCAACGCCAACGCCGGCGCCGACGCCCAGTGCGAACGATGCGGAAACAGCCAAGGGAAGCGACGATGCGACGAAGCCGATGACCAAGGACGAAGAATCCACATCGATGCCGCGCCCGAGCCAGGCGAACGATCACTCGACGCTCGCCAAGGATCCGAATCAATAGAGCTCGCGGCCCTCTGCTTGCGAGATGACTCGGCTCAACTCGGCGCTCGATCATCGACCGGAACGACGGCGAATGTCGCACATCGTCGTTAGGTAAGGCGAAATCCTAGCGACAAATCAGACACTGCTGACAAACAAACTCATTGCCATCACCGAAGATAGCGTGGCGCTTCGGACAAGCGTGATTCCCGGGACAGCATCGCACGCCGTGGTTCACATTGACGCCGGAGTTGCAAGGGTCCCCAACCAGCGGTGACGGTGTAACCGAATTGCTGACTTCAGGGCATCGATACGCAACAGCATTTGATTTGTTCAGGAGAGATTGTCATGGTCACACGCACCACCCCTTCCCCCACGGCACCGCGCAGCGCCGGCGGCGCGTCGATCGTCGGCACTGGGCGCGGCGACGGGCCCGGCCCCGAAGTTATGGATGCCGACACGCTGATCGGCGATTCCGTCGTCAATGCTAGCGGTGAGGACCTCGGCAAGATCGAGGCCATCATGCTCGATGTCGCGAGCGGCAGGATCGCTTACGCCGTTCTGTCCTTTGGCGGCTTCCTCGGCATGGGCGACAAGCTGTTTGCCATTCCATGGTCGGCGCTCACCCTCGACACCGATCAGAAATGCTTCACTCTGAGTGTCGCCAAGGAACGGCTCGAGAAGGCGCCCGGATTCGACAAGGATCATTGGCCATCGATGGCCGACACGACCTGGGCTACCGAGATTCATTCCTACTACAACACGACGCCCTATTGGGAAGACGAGCTCCGCTCAACCCGTGATCCGCGAACAAGCGCGGGCTCGGCGAGCAGGGATCCAAACGCCTCCTAAAGGACGGCGCAACGTCCAAACCCATGGCCAGCGCGCCACGCGTCGCTGGCCATTTTTTTGGTCCACGGCCCGAAGCGCCCGCGGCGTCGTTGAGACTTTTGCCAGCCGAGCGCGTCGGTTAATCAGGCAAGGTTCTGTTTCAAAAACCTTTCCGTCGCGCGCGCCGTTGCCCAGCCTTTTATCGTCAGTCGCTTTCCGGTCATGGTGGCCGCGGTGACGAAGAACTGCTCGATCTCTTTTCGAGCGCGTGCCGGCAAATCGCGCGCCTCAACGAGTTCCTTGAGCGGCGTATGCCAAAGGGGCGTGGCGATGACGCGGTTGTTGATCTCGGGCTTGCCCTTGCCCTCGCGCTGAACGACCTCGACCATGCCGAGCACGCGGCAAGGGAGCAGAACCCCCGGGAAGGATGCGGCGTCGTGCAGTGCCATTGCATCGATCGGGTCGCCGTCGTCCCCTCGGGTTCCCGGGATGAATCCCCAATCGAATGGATAGACGACGCCGAGCGGCAACGCCCTCGAAATACTGAACATTCGCAATGAGGCTTCGTAAGCGAGCTTCAGCGAAGCGCCGCGCGGCGACTCGACGATGACGCGCAACGCGCCGTGGTCGTCGTAAGGCGGAATCCTGGAGAGGTCTTTGCTCATACGGCAGATGCCAGTTTGGATTCTTTACGACGACCGGGAGCCGCTCTTCGGAGATCGAACCTCTCGCGAACGGTCGTGCAATCTTGCGAAGAACGGCTGCGCGAACCAAAGCCACGAGAGCAAGCCACCGACGGTCGCCGCCAATATCGTTGCGAGCGCCATGTCGGTCACGATCATCATTGCGACAAGATAGACATCGAGGCTGATCGCCAGCATCAACGCCGCCATTGCCCATGTGATGTCGCGCGACGCCAGCTGGATCCAGCGACGCGAAACCCGGTTCGCTTCGACCAGCCGGTGATAGGCCGCCGGCGCCATGATCAGGCCAACGGCAACGCCGACAAGCACCAGCGCGGCCAAGTGCAGCAGACGGCTCGCGGCGTCGAGATCGAAAAACGGGCGGTTGAACACCGCGATAAGCTGGAATCCGAAGAGCGCCTGAATCCCGGGAAGAACCATCCTCGCTTCTTCGTGCGTACTGCGCGCCTGATCTTCCAACGTCTCGGGCTGGACGCCTTCCTCGTGGCGCCTTGGGGCCGTACGTGCATCTTTGCGACGTGGTCGCCTCCCTCGTGCGCGCACTCGTCCCGAGCCGACGAGATTTTCACGGGCCATTTGCTTCGCTTTTGCGACGAGCGGGCCCGGCGCGATCGAACCGCCTAACTCGGCACACGACCGCTGACGCGCTCGAACTCGATCGCGCCGTCGGGGGCTAGTGGTAGAACAGCCAGATCAGGATGATGATGGGTATTGGTACGCCAAGCAGCCAGAGAAGAACCGAGCGCATTGTGCCCTCCTTGGTCTATCGGGATTCAATACAGGTCTTTGCCGTTCCCTGTTCGAACGGGACCCCGAGCCGTCGCTTACCGCGTCGCACGTTGTCCGTTGCGCTTCGGCGATACCCGCCCCACGCTCATGCCGGAAAGAACGGGCACCTCGCCAGCGCCCAGCTCTTCCTTCCTCGCGAGAAGCTGCTCGCCGAGCGCTATGAGATCGCAATCAGCCTTCCGCGCCTTGGAAAATATCGTACTTTCTTCCTCGGATACATGGTGCTGGACGTATTCCGCCAGAACCGTGAATCGCGCCGCGAAGAGATCGTCCCCTGGCTGGGACGCTTCGAGCTGCCCAACGAGTTCCTTGATATGGCTGTGCTCGACGTCGGCCTCATCGAGCGCGTCGCCGGCGTCGGCACTTTCCCGAAGTGCCGGGTAGAAGATTTCCTCTTCGATCTGCGCGTGAATGCCGAGGGCCCTGCACGCAGCTTGCGCGACCTGCCGCATTCCAGCGCTGTCGCCACTCTTTTTCGATCGTTCGAACCGCTTGAACAGTTTCTTGGCCTCCGCATGGTCGTCCTCCAATACGTCGAGCGCGGTTTTCGTCTTCCGACGGCGCGCGATCTGTCGGGTGGCTCGGGGCATGTTCGTCTCCTTCTGCGCAATCGATCAGAACCGCGCGAGACGGCCGAGCAGATAGCCGATGACAAGCGCGCCCGCAACCGTCGAGATCGGACGCGCGCGGATCGATTCGCACGCGGCTTCGGTGACTCGCGTCCTCACTTGCCTCGCTTGCTCGGGGACGTTCGACGCCCATTCACTGGCCGTCGTCGCCGCATCCGCAGCACTGCTGACCGCCTGGTGCGCAGCTCCGCTCAGACGGTCGACACCGCTCGTCGCTTTTTCGGCAACACGGTCGACCGTTTGGTGAGCGGTCTGCGCGGCGCCTTCGACTCGAGCACCGGTTAATGGATTGGACAGCGGGTTCGTGGCGCCGCCGAGGGGTGTGTTGCCGCCTGCCGTAAGGGGTCGATCCATGGTGAATCCTTTCGGGGAAGTAACGCCGTTAAAAAAGCGGGCGCAGTCGCGTCCGTTTCGGTACTTTCGCCTTTTCTCCGCTATCGACACATCAGCGGGGTCTGAATCGTCCGTAGGACGAGGATGACGAAAGCGCCGGCGCGCGACTGCATGCCAAGTTCACGCCAGTGAGCCCTTCCTGGTCGGCCCGCTCCCTACAAGAGAATCGGACGCCGCCGACATTGGCGCCCGGTCGGACACGGTAGCTTCGGGCATCCGCCTTTCGCTCCGTTGCAATCGCACACCCATGCCCCGAGAACACGCCACCCCGTTGAAAATCGCGCTGGTCGCGCCGCTGGCCGAGGCCGTTCCCCCGCGCCTCTACGGCGGCACCGAACGCGTCGTCGCCCATTTGGCGGATTCGCTCGTCGACCTCGGCCACGACGTGACGCTGTTCGCAAGCGGTGACGCCCGGACCTCCGCGCGCCTCGTCGCGGTGCGCGAGCGGGCGATCCGGCTAGATCCCACCCCGCTCAAATCCGATGTTGCGGCACATCTCTCGCTGCTGCATGAGGTCCGCCAGCGTGCCGACGAGTTCGATGTCCTCCATTTCCACATCGACCTCATTCACTTTCCCTTTTTCGAGCACAGCGCCGACCGGACGCTGACGACGTTGCATGGCCGCCTCGACGTCGCCGACCTGGCGAACGTGTACCGGCGGTGGCCGCAATTCCCGCTGGTCTCCATTTCGGATAGTCAGCGCCAGTCCCTGCCATTCGCGAACTGGCTCGCGACGGTGCACCACGGAATCCCGCCGCGCCTGTTCGACTATTCGGCAGCGCATCGAGGGTACCTCGCGTTCGTCGGGCGCATTTCGCCGGAAAAGCGCCCCGATCGTGCGATCGAGGTCGCGCGGCGAGCCGCCGTCCCGCTCAAGCTCGCCGCCAAAGTCGACGCCGTCGACGCCACGTATTTCCGCGACGTCGTCGAACCGCTGCTGAAGGAGCCGTACGTCGAGTTCCTCGGCGAGATCGGCGACGCCGCCAAGAGCGATCTCCTCGGAGGCGCCGCGGGGCTGGTCTTTCCCATCGACTGGCCCGAGCCCTTCGGTTTGGTCATGATCGAGGCAATGGCGTGCGGAACGCCGGTGATCGCGTGGGATGTCGCCTCGGTCCCGGAAATCGTCGAGGATGGGGTGACCGGCTTCATTGTCCGGTCCGTCGAAGACGCCGTTGCCGCGGTCGAGCGGATCGACACGCTCGACCGGGCGCGCATTCGGGCCACGTTCGAACGGCGCTTTTCCGCCACGACGATGTCCAAGAACTATCTTGGGCTCTATTCCCGGCTCTGTCGTCCGGCGGGATCCGCGCGCGCAAGTGTGCGCCGCGGGCGCGGCGACCTGGCCGCGGACGCCGATGGCGCGCTACGCGCTTAAGCACGACGAGGAATTTCTGGTCGCCAACGAGCTGGGGGACATTACCGGCGAGGGCGACGGCCTGTTCTACAACGATACGCGGCTCTTGTCCCGCTTCGGCCTGACCGTCGGCGGGCAGGCACCGTCGCTGCTCGGCTCCGGCGTGAGCGAAGACAACGTGTACTTCCGCGCCAACGTGACCAATCGACCGCTGCCGGACCTCGGCGGGCGCGTGACGCCGGAGGGGGTGATCCACATCGAGCGAGCGCGCCTGCTGTGGGAGGGCCGCCTCTATGAGCAGCTCACCCTGACCAATTATGGCGAGCGCGAGGTGCCGGCGCCGCTCCGTTTTCGATTCGCGACCGATTTCGCCGACATTTTCGAAGTCCGCGGCCACACCCGACTCAATCGCGGCCGGATGCTGTCGCCGCGCGTGGACGCCACGGCGGTGACCCTCGGTTACGAAGGTGCGGACGGCGTCGTCCGCTCGTGCGTGATTGCCTTCTCGCAGCGCCCCGATCGCCTCCTCGAGGACGCCGCAGAATTCACGCTCGTGCTTCCCCGTCACGGCAGGTTCCAGCTCCACCTCGAAATCGGTGCGAAGCGCGAGCCGTCGCCCGATTGCGCGCGGTTCCGGAGCGCCGCCGCGCGGGCCCGCACGGCCATGCGGCACAAGCGCCGGCGCGGTGGTTCGCTCCACGCCGCGGGCGGACCGTTCCAGATGTGGCTCGAAAAATCGCGCGCGGATCTGGCGTTGCTCACCACCGAGTTGCCAAGCGGGCCCTACCCGTTTGCCGGCATTCCCTGGTTCTCGACGCCGTTCGGACGCGACGGCATCGTGACCGCTCTGCAATTGCTCTGGCTCGACGCGTCTCTTGCCCGCGGCGTGCTGCAATTCCTGGCGGAAACCCAGGCGCGGGAAACCTCCGCCTTCGACGACGCGGCTCCGGGAAAGATCCTGCACGAAACGCGGAAGGGCGAGTTGTCGGCAGTAGGGGAAATCCCGTTTCGCCGCTACTATGGCGGCGTCGACACGACGGCGCTGTTCGTGCTGCTGGCCGGCGCCTACGCGCGGCGGACCGGCGATCTCGGTTTCGTCGATCGGCTATGGCCCATGCTCGAGGCGGCGATGCAGTGGATCGATGGCGCGGGCGACTCGAACCGCGACGGTTTCGTCGACTACGCCCGCGCGAATCGCACGGGCCTCGTCAATCAAGGCTGGAAGGACAGCGCCGATTCGATCTTTCATGCCGACGGCGCGATGGCGGAGCCACCCATCGCGCTCATCGAAGTGCAGGGCTACGTTTACGCCGCGCGGCAGGCGATGACGTGGCTTGCCGAACGGCGCGGCGCGGCCGAACGCGCACAGGAATGGCGGCGGCAAGCGAGACAGCTGCGTGGGGCGGTCGAGAAACGCTTCTGGCTTCCCGATCTCGGTTTTTATGCGATCGCGATCGACGGTGCTGGCCGGCCGTGCCGCGTGCGGGCGTCGAATCCCGGCCATTTGCTCTACACCGGCTTGCCTTCGCCGCAGCGCGCGACGCGGGTTATCGAGCAACTGCTGTCTGCAGCCTTCCACAACGGCTGGGGGCTGCGCACGCTCGCCCAGGATCAGGCGCGCTTCAATCCGATGTCCTACCACAACGGTTCGGTGTGGCCTCATGACACGGCGCTCTGCGCCGCCGGAATGGCGGCGTATGGTCATCGCCGCGCCGCTGCGCAATTGATGAGCGAGCTGTTCGCCGCCGCCGTCCACTTCGGCATGCGGCTTCCGGAGCTCTATTGCGGTTTCGTTCGCACGGCCGGCGAGCCGCCCGTCGGCTATCCGGTAGCGTGTCTGCCGCAGGCCTGGTCGTCGGGAGCCGTGTTCATGATGCTGCAGGCATGCCTCGGCATCACGATCGACGGAACTGCCGGCGTGCTGCGAATCGATCGGCCGGAACTGCCGCGCGAGATCGATCATCTGTTGGTGCGCGACCTCGCCGTCGGCAGCGACCGAGTCGATGTCGCATTCGAACGGCGCGGCGATCGGGTGATGGCCGCGCCGATCGGCGCGGTGCCGGCTGGCGTCGAGATCCTGGTGCGGGCGTGAGCACGCGATCCTGAGTCCCCCTCCCGGACGCGTGCTGGAGCGGCGGAGTCCGCTCGTGGACAGGATCAAGACGCAAACATTGCAACGACCGCCGCGGCCATCGTCGCGGTCGCGAGCCAACCCGCCGTCTTGAGGCCGGGACGAGTCGTGTAGCGGCCCATGACGGCCGCATTTCCAGCAAGCCGCATCATGACCGACATGATTGGAACCGCCACAACGCCATTGATGACTGCGCTCCAGAACAGCGCCTTGATCGGATCGATTCCGGCGAAGTTGAGCGTCACGCCGCAAAGCGTGGCCAGCGCGACGATCGCGTAGAACTCGCGCGCATCGTGGAGCTTGAGATCGAGGCCGCGCTTCCACTGGAACGTCTCGGCCACCGCGTATGCAGCCGATCCCGCGAGCACTGGCACTGCCAGCAGACCGGTGCCGACGATCCCAAGGCTGAATAACAGGAACGTGAACTCCCCGGCGACGGGTCGCAACGCTTCGGCGGCCTCCGCCGACGTCTGGATCTCGGTGATGCCCGCGGCATGAAGCGTTGCCGCGGTACTCACGATGATGCAGAGCGCAATCACGTTCGAGAATGCCATCCCCACGACGGTATCGATCTTCATTCGGCGCAACTCCCATCGCCCCGATTGAGGGCGCGCGTTCTTCAGGGGGTCTGCGCCTGGGTTTGCATCGACCTCTTCGACTTCCTGCGCGGCCTGCCAGAAAAATAGATAAGGGCTGATCGTGGTACCGAAAACTGCGACGACGACCGTCATCAGGTCTCGGCTGATCGGCGTCCGGGGCCACGTCATCCCGCGGATGACCTCGATCCACGGGATCTCGACGGTGAACACGACGGCAACGTAGGCAAGGAGCGCGAGCGTCAGCCATTTGAGCAACCGCACGTACCGCCGGTACGACATGAACACCTGCAGAGCGACGCAGATGCCGCCAAAGAATGCCGCGTACAGTTGCGGCGGGCCGCCGATGACGAGGCGCAGGCCTTCCCCCATCGCGGCGATGTCGGCGGCAATGTTGATCGTATTGGCGATCAGCAGCAGGCCGACAATTGCGTAGAGGACAAGGTGCGGAAAATGCGCTCGAACGTTTGCCGCCAAGCCGCGGCCGGTGACGCGGCCGATACGCGCGCTGACCAACTGAATGCCCACCATGAGCGGAAAGGTGAGCACGAGGGTCCACGCAAGCTGGTAGCCGAACTGCACCCCCGCCTGCGAATAGGTCGCGATCCCGCTCGGATCGTCGTCCGCAGCGCCACTAATCAGGCCGGGGCCGAGTTGACCGAGCCACTGCCGCGGGTTTGTCATAGGACGCGTGAAAAAAGCCCGGCGCAGTGAAGTCGATCGAAAGCGCTGCTTGGGACCCGACCGCGACCGAACCGCCTTTCTGCCCGCGCTAGCCTCCGCTCGTTACACCACCCATCACTGGCAGCACGATGCCATTGACGTAGGACGAATCGGCATTCGAGGCAAGGAAGACGTAAGCCGGAGCGAGCTCCTCCGGCTGCGCCGGGCGCCCCATGGGGTTGTCGTTGCCGAACTCGGCCACGTCCGCCGGCGTCATCCCGGGATCCGAAGGATTGAGGGGCGTCCATACCGGCCCGGGAGCGACGGCATTGACGCGGATCCCTTTGTCCCGGAGCTGCTGCGCAAGCGTCTTCGTGAAGGCATTGATCGCGCCTTTGGTCGCGGAGTAGTCGGGCAACTCCTTTGATCCGAGAAGACCCGTCACCGAGCTCGTGGCTATGATGGACGAGCCGGGCTTGAGATGAGGAATCGCAGCCCGAGCAAGCCAAAAATACGCGTAGATGTTGGTGCGGAACGTGCGATCGAACTCCTCGTCGGTGACGTCATCGAGGCTCTTGTTGCGCCTTTGATGAGCGGCGTTGGAAACGAGAATGTCGAGGCCGCCGAGCTCGCGGACGGTCCTCTCCACAGCCTGCTTGCAGAACGTCGGATCCGTCAGATCGCCCGGCAGCATCACGCACTTGCGGCCCAGTCCTTCGATCACGTCGCGCGTGGCATTTGCGTCCGACTCCTCCTGCGGAAGGTAAACGAAGGCGACATCGGCGCCCTCCCGAGCATAAATGACAGCGACGGCGCGACCGATGCCCGAATCGCCGCCGGAGACCAAGGCAACCTTGCCTTCGAGCTTGGCGGCGGCGTGGTAGCCCGGAGCCAGGAAATGCGGGCGGGGCCGCAGGCGTGACTCGAGACCAGGCGGTATCTGGTGCTGCCTGGGAAACGGCGGCGATGGTTCCGATCGCTTTGGCATGCGCGCTCCATTCATTGCGGGATCCCCCGACACAGGCATGACTTCCGGTCCTACGACGGATGACTGGGTTCGGTGCGTGGGTGCGATGGTGGCGGCCTCAAACGGGGGCCACCATGGGACGCCCTCTGATTCGCGCGTAGGACGTCGCCCAAACACACCGGACTGACCCGAAAGGCGACATCCGAGCGTAGGGATGTTCTTACGCGTGCATCAGGTTCGACTGATGGTGGCTGCGAGCGGCGGCTCCTAGCATCGAATCACGCACCTTTCGTCTTCGAGGAGCGCCTCATGAATCGAAAGACAATGGTCGCCTTGATCGTCGCACCGCTCACGCCGTTCTTCATGGCGTCGTGCGCCGCGCCGACTCACTCGGGTGAGCCCATCGCCTACACGAGCGATGCCGTGGCGGAAGTCGAATATGGATATGTCGATCGGGTCGAGCTCTGCGCGACCGGCAACGATGCTCCGGTGGGCGTGGGTACGCTCCTTTCCGGAACGGCGAGCGGCATCCTCGGCGAGCCGACCGGGCGGCGCGCAGATCTTGACGCGGCGATGATGGCGGCAGCTCCGCCGAGCGACATCGCGGTCGGCAACGAGATCGGCCAGAACAACCGTGTCGACAGCACGCGTTACCGTATCGTCGTGCGCCTCGACTCCGGCGTCATAATGACGGTCGAGGACAAGCGCAGCACCGATTTGCGCGCGGGCGATCGCGTCCGCGTCGAGAACAACCGCGTCTCGCGGGTGTAGCGGTCCGCTTCGCACGGGCCATGGACGGAAGCGGTCAGCGATGCCCGCTTCCGCCCCTTTGTTCGAGCGAGTCCGCAATTGCCATCGGCGATCTGGCGCCGACCGAATCGCGCCCCGAAGCCCGTAGTGTTCCGTCGCCGGACGGCGTGTTGCGCGATCCCGGCATCAGCGCGTCGGCCAGCAAGGCACCCGCGAGGAATGCTGCCGCGCAAAAATAGATCCACAGCATGATGACGACAATGGTCCCCGCGGCCCCATAGGCGGAACCGAGCGCGAACTGCTTGACGTACCACCCGAGGAGGTACTTGCCGACGGCGAACAGCACGGCGCTGGCGATTGCGCCGATCCATAACCGTCTGCCGCGCGGCGATCGATCAGGCAGCACGCGCAGCAGGCCAACAAAGGCAATCGCGACGACGATGAATCCGACGAGCTCGTTGACGATCGCTCCGGCACGGACGGCGAGGTTGCCTGCCTCGCGATCGACGAGCAGCGTCAGCGCCGCCGAGAGAACGAGCGACACGCCGAGCAGGAGGCCCGTTCCGATGACGAGAAAGAACGACAGGGTTCGCGCACGCAGCAACGCGGCGATCGTTCCCCGCGGAACCTCGCCGAAGATCCGATTGAGCGCATGCTGCAGCTCGGCGAACGTCGCCGTCGCGCCGATCGCGATGATCGCGGTGCCGAGCCACGCCGCCCATCCGTCGAGTTCCCCGGGAAGGCCGGGGCCGGCCACGAGTCGCTCGACCAAGCCTGCACTGTCCGCGCCGATCGAGCCCGCGATCTGCACGGACAAAAAATGTCGCGTCGCGTCGAGGCCGACCCACCAGCTGCCGACCGCGACCACGAGGATCAGAAACGGCGCCAGTGACAGCACCGTGTAGAACGCGACGGCGGCGGACAGAGAGTCGGCGTCGACCGCGTTCCACTTGTCCCAGATCCTCGTCAGCAGCGCGCCGCCATCCGGCCCGGGCGGATCTTCGACAGCGGGCGTCGACGCGATCGCCGGTTCGCGAACCGGCGACCTCTCAGGACCGGCCGTCGTTGCCGCCCGGGCCATCGCAGTTCCGGGCAGTCGGAGCATCGTCAGCGACGAACAATCAGGCTTGCTAGGATCGCCGTGGATTGGGTCGCTAGTTCTGCGGCGATGACGCCTGGCGAAAGGCGATCAACAATCGACGTATGCCACGCGCCAGCGTCAGGACGCTGATCAGGCCGCGGGCGCCCCCTTGGCGCACAACGCGTCGCGTCGCCATCGCTGCTGCCACCATCGCCGTTATCGCAAAGCCGCGGCGCATCCAGATCACCGCGCGCAGCAGCTTGGCCTGCCCGCGCCCTTCCGCGTGTGCGAAATCGGTCCACGCCGCGCTGACGGCGACTCGCTGCGCTGCGATGCGGCGCTGTGTTTCGTTCCGCCGCATCGAGAGTGGCGGCAGCGACGAAGAGCCGCTCATGCTTCGGGCTCGATTCGCGGACGGATGCCATCGACGTCCCGTCGCCATTCAGCGAGCGAGTGGCGGAACAACGGGCTTGCCTGACCGAGCAAGTGTCGCAACACGAGCCACGCGCCGATGCCCACCAGTGCATACCCGGCCGCGACTGCGACGGCAACCCATGTCCGGTGCGGCGAATCCCAGGCGGCCACCAGCGCCGCCACGCCGGCAAACGCAATCGTCATCGCCATGCAGATTACGATTCCGCCGGTTGCAACGAGGATGCCGACCAGCCGAGCGCGCTCTTCGGCAAGCTCGAGCGTGAACAGCTCGAGCCGCAATCCGAGGTGCTCCCATACCGCGGCCACCAAGCGCCGACCGGCGTCGAGTATGCCGGGTCTTCCGCCCAAGCGGGATTCGGCGAGAGGTTCCATGCCGTTCAGCGACGAATCAGCAGCGCACCGATCACGAACCCCAATCCCGCCGCGACACCGATTGCCGGCCAGGGATTGGCCCGGACATAATCATCGGTCGCAGTGGCAGCCTGCCGGCCTCGATCAACGGCGGCACGCGAAACCTCTCCGATCCGCGTTTTCGCGTCCGTCAACCGATCGCGAAACTGTTCCCGCGCCTGCGCGAGCGCTTCGCCCGAGAGGCTCGCCGTCGATCGGAGCAGCGCTTCCCCCGCGCTGATGAGATTGCGGAAATCATTCATCAGCTCTTCTTTCGACCGGGCCAGCGTCTGGCCACTGTCGGCGAGGGAGGCGCCCATGTTCGTGCTGATGTGCATCGAGCCTCCCCGCTACAGATTTCTGTTCATCAATCCCCAGATCAGGCTACCGATGAAGAGAATCAGGAAGATGAAGAACAGGATCTTCGCGATTCCGACGGCGCCAGCGGCGATACCGCCGAAGCCGAAGACCGCTGCGACGACGGCGATGATGAAGAACATAGCGGCGTAGTAGAGCATAACGACCTCCTCGAGTGCGCGCCGGGCACGGCGCGACATTGATTTAGTAGCAGCGCGCGTGCCAGCGCGGGAGCGGGCTTAAGTCCCGGACGCGACAGCAGAAATCCCTTCCCGGCCAGAGCCCGCGGCGGGCTGCCACGCTCAAATTGCATGCTGCCCGGAAAAAACTACCGAGCGAGGCGCGCGGCGGAGCCGGGGCGGCAGCCAGCGATTTCCTCCAGGCTACGTCCCGGCGAAATTCCCTGCGGCGAACTCCCAGTCCAGCAGCTTGTCGATGAGCGCGTTCACATAGTCGACACGCCGGTTCTGGTAATCGAGGTAGTAGGCGTGCTCCCAGACGTCGATGGTGAGGAGCGGCGTCTGCCCCGTGACGAACGGCGTTTCGGCATCGGCAGTCTTCATCACCTTGAGCCGGCCACGCTCGGCGACGAGCCACGCCCAGCCGCTTCCGAATTGGGCGATCGCGGTCTCCGAGAATTCCTTCCTGAACTTGTCGAAGCCGCCGAATGCGCTCGCGATCTGCTCGCCCAGCGCACCCGTGGGTTCGCCACCGCCCGTCGGCGTCAGGCAATGCCAGTAGAACGCGTGATTCCAGGCCTGCGCCGCGTTGTTGAAGATCGCTGTCTTGTCCGCCTTGCCTGCAGCCGCCTTGACGATCGCCTCGAGCGGTTGTCCCGCGAGATCCGTCCCCTCGACCAGTTTGTTCAGCGTATCGACGTAAGTCTTGTGATGCTTGCCGTAGTGGAAGCCGACGGTCCGCGCCGAGATGACCGGCGCCAGCGCGTCTTCGCCGTAAGGCAACGCCGGCAGAGTCACGGTGGCGGCGCTCGCTGCCTTGCGTGCGGCGGGCGCGCGCTCGCGCGGCGGTGTCCCCGGGGCAACACGATGCGACGGTGCTTCATGGTGGTGGGTCTTCATTCGCTGCTCTCCAATGAAAACGTGAACACGATCGCCTGCGACAGCTGCGTCGCAAGCGCAGTGACGGAGTCCCTGCTAATGACGCTTGAAGAACTGAACCTCGCGCTCGTGCTGCTTCGCCGCTTCCAGCGTGGTGAACGTGCCGAGGTTGCGGCGGCGCCCGGTCTTCGCGTCCTTCTTGATCGAGTACAGACGGTATCCGCCTGACTTGAGCTTGCGGATCATCACAAACCTCTATCGCCGGTAAGGGAATGGTCGGACAAGACGCGTCGGGCCTCTCGGATGAACGTCGGGCCGACCGATCGAATCGCCACATGCAACACCTGTGCCGAGCCTTTGGATCCACCCTCGAGCTTCCCTCCGATCGGGAAGATGGCCGGCGCATTCGCACCATTGCCGGCCTTGCGCCGGTAATTGTTTCCGCACGCGTTGTAAAAGACGCCGGCCCCGGCCGTGACGTCATAGCATCCGGTGGCGCGCGAGCGCTCGACCGCGGTCGCCCGAAGCACGAGCTGCACTGGAAACCGCCTCGCGCCGATCGATGGGCCAAAACACCGGCATGGAAAATGCACACCGAGGCCTCGCCACCATGATGATGGAGACCAAAGCCATGCCCCGATGCGAGCTCTGCGGCAACGACTACGACAAGGCGTTCACGATCACCCACAATGGCGTCGTCCACACGTTCGACAGTTTCGAGTGCGCGATCCTGGTGCTCGCGCCGACGTGCGCCCACTGCGGCTGCCGGATCATCGGCCACGGACTCGAGGACAACGGCATCTTCTATTGCTGCGCGCACTGCGCGAAGACCGCCGGTCTCGTCGAATTGCGCGATCGCGCGGCATAGTCTCGCAATGTCCCCCGCCAGCACCGGCACGCAACTTGCGTAATGCTTTTCTGTCAGCAATCACCCTACGAGGAGACCACGATGCCGAATCGCAGAACCATCGAGCGCGCGAAATGGGACCGGCGTGAAGGCAAGTTGGCGAGCACGCAGGCCGGCGAATTCGTGCGCGAGGAAATGCATCACGTGCGCGAAGGCAAGCACGGGGCGCGCTCGCCACAGCAGGCGATCGCGATCGGGCGGTCCAAGGCGCGACGCGCCGGCGTGCACCTGGGCGCGGGAAAGAAGGCAACGGCGACGATCCGGCGCAAGGCCGCACGCGACACGGCCGCTGTAATCGATCCGGGGAGGAGTGTCTCGCGCATGCGCTCGCGCGCCGTCACGGGCGCGCTCAAGCGCGAAGGCCGCGGCGCGGCATCCAAGACCGGACTCGCACGGCAGGCGAGGTCGGCGGCCAAGCGCCGGACTGCGGCGCAGCGCTCGGCTGCCGCGCGCAAGGCTGCGGCAACCCAGGGTCGGTCGGGTCGGTCCGCGGCCGCGAGAAAGGCGGCGCGCACGCGCGCGAAGCGCCGCGGCTGACAGAAAAATACAGCTCCGGCCCCTTCCCCACGCGCGGGAAGAGCGTGACTCGCACTTTCGGCCAACTCCCTAGACCCCGGGGGGTCGCGCCTTCGAGCGCCGGCTGCGATGCTCGGAGGGACCGCCACCGCGGGACAGATTGCGCGCGGTGTTGATGAGCGCGACGTGCGTCAGCGCCTGCGGGAAGTTGCCGAGCTGTCGTCCGGCGCGTGGATCGTATTCCTCGGCGAGCAGGCCGACATCGTTCGCAAGCGTGAGCAGCCGCTCGAACAGCGCCTCCGCCGCGGCGCGCTTTCCGGCAAGCGCCAGATTGTCGACGAGCCAGAACGAGCACGGCAGGAACAGTCCCTCGCCGGCAGGGAGGCCATCCAGCGCCGGCGCATTGCGATAGCGCGCGACGAGGCCATCGACCATCAGCGTGCGTTGCACGGCGCCCAGCGTGCCGCGGACTCGGGGGTCTTTCGGCGGCAGAAAGCCCACCAGCGGAATCAGCAACAGGCTGGCGTCGACTTCGGTGGCACCGTAGTACTGGACGAACGTGCTGCGCTTCGCGTCGAAGGCGCGGCGACAGATCTGCGCATGCATCTTCGCGCGGAGCTTGCGCCAGCGCACGAGCGGCGCCCGGAGCCCGTAGCGCTCGGCTTCCTTGATCGCGCGATCGACGGCAACCCACGCCATCACCTTCGAATGCGTGAAATGCCGCGGCTCGCCGCGGACTTCCCAGATGCCGTTGTCGGGCTTTTCCCAGTTTGCCGCGACGAAGTCGACGAGCGCGCGCTCGAGGCGCCAGGCGTTCGCGTCCGGGTCGAGACCGGCGCTTCGCGCGAGGCATAGCGCATCGATCACCTCGCCGTAGACGTCGAACTGCATCTGCCGCGCAGCGGCGTTGCCGACCCGCACCGGCGCGGAGTTCTCGTAGCCCGGCAGCCAGGGCAGCGCGAGCTCGGTCAGCTCGCGCTCGCCGGCCACGCCGTAGACGATCTGCAGGTCCTGCGGCCGTCCCGCGGCTGCGCGGAGCAGCCATTGCCGCCACGCGCGCGCTTCGTCGCGATATCCGGCAAGGAGCAGCGCATAGAGTGTATACGTGGCGTCGCGCGGCCAGCAGTAGCGGTAGTCCCAATTGCGCATTCCGCCGATGTGCTCGGGCAGCGACGTCGTGGCCGCGGCGACGATCCCGCCGGTCGGCGCATAGGTGAGCGCCTTCAGCGTGATGAGCGAGCGCATCACCGCGTCGCCCCAGTGGCCGTCGTATGTGGAGCGGGCGGACCAGGCACGCCACGCCTCCTCGGTGGTGTCGATCGCCGCGTCGGGATCGATCGGCACCGGTCGCGCCTCGTGCGAGGGAAAATGCGTGAGCACGAACGGCACGCGCTGTCCGCGCGTGACGGTGAATGTGGCAACGGTCGTGAAGTCCTTGCCGTGATGTTCCGCTCCTGCCCGCAGCTCGAACGAGTCCGGGCCTGCCGTCGCGAGCAATGCGCCGTCGACGCGCCGCACCCACGGCACGACCGTGCCGTAACCGCAGCGCAGGATGAACTCCATCCGCATCGGCACCCGGCCTCGAACGCCTTCGACGATGCGCACGATATCGGTTCGCCCCGGCCACAGCGGCATGCAGTCGATCACGCGCGCGCGGCCCTCGGCCGTGTCGAACTCCGTCTCGAGGATCAGCGTCTCGTGGCGATAGCGGCGTTGCGTCCTGCGCACGCGATGCCGTGGCGCGATTTGCCAGCGGCCGTGCTCCGGAGTGCCAAGAAGCGCAGCGAAACAGGCGGGCGAATCGAAGCGCGGCGCGCAGAACCAGTCGATCGAGCCGTCGCGGCCGACGAGCGCCGCGGTGCGGCTGTTGCCGATCAGCGCGTAGTCTTCGATGCGGAGCGGCATCGGCGGTTCCCGGTCGTCCGCGGCAATGCTGGCGGGTTGTTGCGACTAGCGCGAGTGATGCCGCTGCTGCCCCAGCATGTCCGGCGTGATCACGGTGATTCCGCAGTCGGTCACGTGGAACCGCCGTCGATCCGCCTCGGGATCGACGCCGATGGTAATGCCGTCGGGCAACTGGCACCGCTTGTCGACGATCGCACGTTTGATCGTCGCGCCGGAGCCGACAGTGACGTTGGGAAGGACGACTGAATCCTCGACCGTGGAGTAATCGTGGACGCGCACGCCGGAACACAGGAGCGAGCGCCGGATCGTCGAGCCGCTTATGATGCAGCCCGCCGACACCAGCGAATCGATCGCGGTGCCGCGCCGGCCATCGTTGTCGAACACGAACTTCGCCGGCGGCAGCTGCTCCTGATAAGTCCAGATCGGCCAGTCCTGGTCGTAGAGATCGAGGTCCGGCACGACCTTGGTCAGCTCCATGTTCGCGTCGTAGAACGCGTCGATCGTGCCAACGTCGCGCCAATAGGACATGCCGTCGCCGCGACCAGTGCGCACGCAACTGTCGCGGAAATCGTGCGCGACAATGTGGTGGCCGTGCGCGATCAGCCACGGAATGACGTCACGACCGAAATCGTGGCCGGAGGCTGCGTCGTCCGCATCGCGGACGAGCTGCCGGTAAAGCGACTGCGCATCGAAAACATAGATCCCCATGCTGGCGAGCGCGAGTCCGGGTCTGTCCGGAGACGCCGCGGGCTGTGCCGGCTTTTCGTCGAATCGGACGACGCGTCCCTCGTCATTGATCTGCACGACGCCGAACTGCGTCGCGTCGCGGATCGGCACCTCGACGCAGGCAATCGTAAGCTCGGCGCCCCGGGCAACGTGATCGGCGATGAGCCTGCCGTAATCCATCTTGTAGACGTGGTCGCCGGCAAGGACCAGCACATATTCGGGATCGTGCAGACGCACGATGTCGAGGTTCTGAAAGATTGCATCGGCGGTGCCCAGATACCAGTTCGGCTCGACGCGTTGTTGCGCGGGCAGCAGCTCGATGAATTCGCCGAAGCGCCCGTCGAAGAAGCTCCAGCCCCGCTGCACGTGGCGAATCAGGCTTTGCGCCTTGTACTGCGTGCAGATGCCGATGCGCCGGATGCCGGAGTTGACACAGTTGGAAAGCGCGAAGTCGATGATCCGGTGCTTGCCGCCGAAAAAGAGCGCCGGTTTCGCGCGCCAGTCGGTGAGCCCCTTGAGCCGGCTGCCGCGGCCCCCCGCGAGGATCAGCGCCAGCGTGTTCTTGGCGAGCCGGCTGTCCGCCTGCGGGGCGCGGTTGCGCTCTCGCGTCGTCTGCCAGGGGCGCGCACCACCTCTGGGGAACGGTACGATGTCGAGCAGGCTCGCCGGATCGTCGACCAGGGACATGGCCTCGTTTATCCCTCCGAGAAGGCAGGAGCGAGATCGGGAACATAAAGCTTACGCTTGCATCGATGCTTTGCAAGAGGGACACCGACATTTTCGACGCAGCGATCGCTCGGGCTTCGGTCCTTCGCGACGAGGCGCGCGCGCTGTGACCTCGAAGTGGAAAAAATTACCTCGTTTGCCGGGAAAAAGCGACCGCGGGCATCGCGCACGCCGCGACCGAGAGGAACCGTCCCGCGTCGCTGTGTGAGGCGTCTGCCGTCCCTGTGATCGCGCGGAGGGGTAGTGGCATATGGGTTGCTCCTGAAACGCGATGGGGCCCGGTAGTGAATCCGGACCTCAAATCGCCAAAGGAGACGGATATGACCAAATCATCGAAGCAAACGAGCACGCTGCTCGCCACGATCCTCTTGTCCGCGGGCATCGGCTGCGTCGGCGTCGCAGTTGCCGCCGACACGCCTGCGGCCGCGGCGCCGCCGGCTTCAACGACCGCGCAGCCTGCGACCGCCGCCGGAAAGCCGATGACGCCGGCGATGGAAAACAGGGTCGCGGCGCCCAGCAACGCGGAATCGCCGGACACCGCGTTCCGCAAGCTCGACGCCGGCGGCAAGGGTTTCGTGACGAAGGACGACGCGAAGGCGCTGTCGGGTTTCGAAAAGGCGTTCCAGGACAACGACGCCAACCGCGACGGCAAGCTCACCACCGACGAGTTCAGGAAGGCGTGGGGCGAATATTCGGGGAACAAGCACTGACGAACCGCCGTTGACGCATCGCGTGATCCATCATCTGTGGTTCCCGCGGAGTCGGGGATCGAGCGTCTTCGAACGCTACGCAAAGGCACTCGATTCCCGCCCCCAACCTGCAACCGCGCGGCAGGCTCTTCGCGGGAATGACGGGAAGGGCTCAGTGTGTCGCTTGCGAGTGCGCTCCGCCCGGCATCGACAGCTCGCGAATTGCCTTTTCGGCCTTCGTCGGGTCATGATGCAAGGCGACGTCGCCCAGCGAGATGATGCCGACGAGATGCTTGTCGCGGCTCAACACCGGCAGCCGCCGCACCTTGACCATGCCCATGTTGCGCAGGACGTCGTCGAGATCCTGATCCTCGTAGCAATAGAGCACTTCGCGACTCATGACTTCACGGACTTTGGTATTGGGCGACTTGCCCTCGGCCACCGCGCGAACTGCGATATCGCGGTCGGTGATCACACCCACCAACCGGTCGTCCTGCTCCACCGGCAACACACCCGCGTCGATCTGCGCCATGACCTTGGCGGCGTCGCAGATGGTCTGATCGGGCGTGGCGAGACAGACATCCTGGGTCATCGCTTCACTGACTCTCATCGTTCACCTCCAGACATTGAGCATCCATTTCCCCGGTGGCGGTGCGGGAATGACCAACCTTTCCGCAAATCGATCGCCGCCGAGTCACGTGTGTGACCACGCCAAGAGGACCCGGTTCGATGGCCGCTAGCGCCCGCGCCGACGCGCTGGTGCTGTTCGGCGCGACCGGTGACCTCATGCATCGGAAGATCTACCCGGCGTTGCAGGCGTTAGTCCGACGCGGCGAACTCGGCGTGCCCGTGATCGGCGTTGCCCGCGGCGGCTGGAACGTCGATCGCCTGCGCGCGCGGATCCGCGACAGTCTGGTGCGGTACGGCGACGGCGGTGGCGGCATCGACCGGCGCGCCTACGCCGCGCTCGCGCGCCAGGTCCGCTATGTCGAGGGCGACTACCGCGACCCGGCGACGTTCGATCGGATTTGCGAGTCGCTCGACGGCGCCCGGCAACCGGTATGCTACCTGGCGATCCCGCCGGGCATGTTCGCGACCGTCGTGCAGGGGCTCGGCAAGACGCCCTGCGCGCGCGGCCGGCTCGTCGTCGAAAAGCCGTTCGGCCGCGACCTCGCCTCGGCACAGGCGCTCTCGCGCGTCATCCACGACGTGTTCGACGAGGCCTCGGTTTTCCGCATCGACCATTTCCTCGGCAAGGAGGCGGTCCAGAACCTCATGTACTTTCGCTTCGCCAACGCGTTTCTAGAGCCGCTGTGGAACCGCACGTACGTTGCCGGCGTGCAGATCACGATGGCCGAAAGATTCGGCGTCGAGGGTCGTGGCGCGTTCTACGAGGAAGTGGGCGCGATCCGCGACGTCGTGCAAAACCACATGCTGCAGGTGGTCGCGAATCTCGCGATGGAGCCGCCCGTCGGCGCCGGCTACCAGGCGCTGCGCGACGAGCGGGTCAAGGTCCTGCGGGCCATTCGCCCGCTGACTCGGCGATCGCTGGTGCGCGGGCAATACGCCGGGTATCGTCATGAACTCGGGGTCGCCGCGCGCTCGCAGGTCGAGACCTTCGCGGCGATGCGTCTTTTCATCGACTCCTGGCGGTGGCAAGGTGTACCGTTCCAGATTCGCGTCGGCAAAAGGCTCCCGGTGACGGCGACCGAGGTCCGGGTCGCGCTCCGCCGTCCGCCGCAGCCGATATTCGATCGGCCGCCGACCGTGCCGGGGAACTATTTCCGCTTTCGCCTCGGTCCCGAGCACATGGCGATCGCGCTCGGCGCGCGGGCGAAAAAACCGGGCCCGGCGATGGTCGGCTCGAACGTCGAGCTCTTCGTTTACGACGACAAAGGTGACGAGATGCAGGCCTACGAGCGGCTCCTCGGGGACGCGCTCAAAGGCGACGCGACGCTGTTCACGCGACAGGATGCCGTCGAAGCCGCGTGGCGCATCGTCGATCCCGTGCTCGCCCACGCCCCGCCGGTGCACCGCTACCGCGGCGGGACATGGGGGCCGGCCGTTGCCGAGGCAATCGCCGCCGAGCCCGACGGGTGGTACAACCCGCGGGCAATGCTCGGGCGCAAGAGCTAAGCGGTCCGCTTGCCGTGGCCGTCGCGGAATCCTGCTTTCTCGTCGGTGACGTCGGGGCGACCAACGCCCGGCTTGCGATCACGACGTTGCGCGACGGCGCGATCGGCTGGGTCCACGAGGCCCGGCTTGCCGATGCGCAATTCGCGAGCTTCGATGCCGCGATCGATGCGCTCTTTGCCAGCTCGCCAGTCGAACGCGCGCGGATCGCCGGCGCATGCCTCGGCGTGGCGGGACCGATTCACGGCCGGCGCGCGCAGTTCACCAATCGCGACTGGATCATCGATGCCGACGCACTCGCGGCCGCGCTCGGCGGCGCGAGCGTGGCGCTCGTCAACGATCTCGAAGCGGCGGCGAGCGGGATCGACGCGCTGCACGATCGCGATCTCGCGGTCCTGCAGGCGCGCCCCGCGGCGCCCGAGGGCGTCCGGCTCGTCATCGGCGCCGGCACGGGGCTCGGCATCGCCTACGCCGTCGCGTGCGGCAACGGCTATCGGATCGTCGCGAGCGAAGGCGGCCACGCCGGCTTCGCGCCGCAGAATGCGCGGCAGCTCTGGCTCTTCGACGCGTTACGCGCGGGCGCCGGGCGGATCGAAGCGGAGCACGTCGTCTGCGGTGCCGGGCTCGAGCGGATCTACCGGGCGCTGCGCAACGAGAAGCCCGCCGTCGAGTCGCCCGAACTGCGGGCCGAGGTCGATCGCGGCACGGGTCCGGCGGCGATCAGCCGCTTCGCGCTCGAGCACCACGATCGCCTCGCGAGCGACGCGCTCGATCTCTTCATCGATTGCTACGGAAGCGTCGCCGGCGATCACGCGCTCGCCGTGCTGCCCTACGGCGGTGTTTACGTCGTCGGCGGCATTGCGGCGAAAATCCTGCCGCGCCTTACAGCCGGCGGCTTCGTGCGCGCGTTCACCGACAAGGGGAATTTCGCCGGGCTCGCGGGAACGTTCCGCATCGCCGTGGTGACGAACGAGCATCTCGGCCTCATCGGCGCGACGTTGATTGCAAGCAGCCGAGCCCGGTAAAGGCGCGAACGGCTTCCATATCCATGACGGCGGCGTGACACCGCTGCTTCGCCCGATCGGGGAGAATCCTCCGATGAAACAATCCCTCCGCGCCAAAAGATCCGGAAAGAAGGCCGCGCCCCTTCCCCCGCGCCCGCGCTCGCGCGCGGCGCCGCTCACGACAGACGCGCTCGCGAAGATCGACCGCTGGTGGCGCGCGGCGAACTACCTTTCGGTCGGCCAGATCTACCTCTACGACAATCCGCTGCTGAAGGAGCCCCTGACGCTGGCCCACATCAAGCCGCGGCTGCTCGGCCACTGGGGCACCACACCGGGGCTCAACTTCATCTACGCCCACCTGAACCGGGTAATCGTCGCGCACGACCTGTCGGTCCTGTTCGTAACGGGACCGGGGCACGGCGGACCGGCGCTGGTCGCGAGCACGTATCTCGAAGGCACCTACACCGAGCGCTATCCCGAAGTCACGCAGGACGAAGCCGGCATGCGCCGGCTCTTCAAGCAGTTCTCCTTTCCGGGAGGCATCCCGAGCCACGTCGCGGCGGAGACACCCGGCTCGATCCACGAAGGCGGCGAGCTGGGTTACGCGCTCGCGCACGCGTACGGCGCGGCGTTCGACAATCCCGATCTCCTCGTCGCCTGCGTGATCGGCGACGGCGAAGCCGAGACGGGGCCGCTCGCCGCGAGCTGGCAGTCGAACAAGTTCCTGAACCCGGAGCGCGACGGCGCGGTGCTGCCGATCCTGCACCTGAACGGCTACAAGATCGCCGGGCCGACGGTGCTCGCGCGCATTCCGCGCGCCGAGCTCGAAGCGTATCTCGAGGGCGTCGGGCACGTTCCCTACTTCGTCGAAGGCGACGACCCGGCGACGATGCACCAGCGGATGGCCGCGACACTCGATCGCGTGCTGGCCGACATTCGCAGCATCCAGCACGACGCGCGCACGCGCGGTTTCCGCGTGCGTCCGCGGTGGCCGATGATCGTGCTCGCCTCACCGAAAGGGTGGACGGGGCCGAAGCGCGTCGACGGCAAGAAGATCGAAGGCACGTTCCGCGCCCACCAGGTGCCGCTGGGCGAGATGCACGAGCATCCCGAGCACGTCGCGCTGCTGGAACGGTGGATGAAGTCCTACAAGCCGCGCGAGCTCTTCGACGACGAAGGCCGGCTTCGTCCGGAGCTTACCGCACTCGCGCCGGCGGGCGATCGGCGCATGGGCGCGAATCCGCAGGCGAACGGCGGAGCGCTCCTTGTCGATCTGCACCTGCCCGACTATCGCCGCTACGCGGTCGCCGTTGCGCGCCCCGGTGGCGTCGATACCGAGGCAACGCGCGTGCAGGGGACGTTCATCCGCGATGTCATGAAGGACAACGCCAAAGCGCGAAACTTCCGCGCGTTCAGCCCCGACGAGATGGCGTCGAATCGCTGGAATGCGCTGTTCCAGGTGACCGACCGCTGCTCGGTCGCGGAAATCGTCCGCGGCGACGAGAATGTCGCGCCCGACGGTCGGGTGCTGGAAGTGCTGTCCGAGCACCTGTGCGAGGGCTGGCTCGAAGGCTATCTGCTCTCCGGCCGCCACGGCTTCTTCTCGTGCTACGAGGCGTTCATCCACATCGTCGACTCGATGTTCAACCAGCACGCGAAGTGGCTCAAGGTCTCGCGCGGGATTCCCTGGCGAGCACCGATCGCTTCGCTCAACATCCTGCTCTCTTCGCACGTGTGGCGCCAGGATCACAATGGCTTCTCGCACCAGGACCCGGGCTTCATCGATCACGTCGTCAACAAGAAGGCGGAGACGATCCGCGTATACCTGCCGCCGGACGCGAACACGCTGCTCTGGGTGACCGACACCTGCCTCAAGAGCCGCCATCTCGTCAATGTCATCGTCGCGGGCAAGCAGCCGGCGCCGCAGTGGCTGCCACTCGACGCCGCAATCCGCCACTGCGAAGCCGGCATCGGCATCTGGGACTGGGCGTCCTCCGCGGCGGATGCGACCCCGGACGTCGTGATGGCCTGCTGCGGCGACGTGCCGACGCTGGAGACGCTCGCCGCAGTGTCGCTGCTGCGCGAGCAGCTGCCGGAGCTCAAGGTCCGCGTCGTCAACGTCGTCGACCTGATGAAGCTGCAGCCTTCGTCCGAGCATCCCAACGGACTGTCGGACGCTGCGTTCGACGCGCTCTTCACGCGCGACCGGCCGATCATCTTCGCGTTCCACGGCTACCCGTGGCTCATCCACCGGCTCACCTACCGCCGGACGAACCACGACAACCTGCACGTCCGCGGCTACAAGGAGGAAGGCACGACCACCACGCCGTTCGACATGACGGTGTTGAACGACCTGGACCGCTTCGATCTCGTCATCGACGTGATCGATCGCACGCGGACGTCATTGCCGCGCGCAGCGCAGGTGAAGGCCGCGATGCAGGACGCACTGCGGCGGCACACGCGCTACATCGACGAGCACGGCGAGGACATGCCCGAGATCCGCGACTGGCGGTGGCCGGGCTGACGCCGCCTCAGCTCGCGTTATTCCGCAGCGAGCGCAGCAGCGCTTTCACGGCGCCGAACTGGCTCGACTTGTCGAAAAAATAGTTGGCGCCCCGGGCGCGACAGGCGGCCTCGAACTCCGGAAACGCGTAGTTGGTGAGCACGACGATCGTCGGCGGCGGCGTCGGCCGCAACGCGCGCACCGATTCGATGACGCCGATGCCGGAACCCGCCTTCAAGTGGAGATCGACGATGACGACGTCGGGCTGCTCCGCGCGCAGCTGGCGCAGCGCGTCGGCCTCGGTCTCGGCAAAGCCGATCATCTCGACTTCGCCGGGCTCGGTCAGGAAATCGAACAGCCGGTCGCGAAACGTCGGCGCGTCCTCGACCAGGTAGACACGCAACGGGCGATCGCCGAAACTGTCGATCCGATCGCCCGGCAGCGCCGGGTTGCGGGCGCCGGACGACGGTGGTCCCGTGTTACTCGATGAGACCATTCTTGATCGCATAGTAGGTGAGATCGGCGTTCGACTTCGCGTTCATCTTTTCGAGAATGCGCGCGCGGTAGGTGCTGACCGTCTTGTTGGAAAGAAAGAGCTCCTCGGCGATGGTGCCGACCGAACGCCCGGCAGCGAGCTTGCAGAAGACCTGGAATTCCCGCTCGGAGAGCTGCTCGTGCGCGGGCCGGCGGTCGCTGCCGATGTCGTCGGCGAGAATGTGCGCGACCGCGGGGCTGATGTACTTGCGGCCCTGGAGCAGCGTGCGGATCGCCTGCACGACCTGCTGCGGCACCGCATCCTTGGTGAGGTAGCCGCTCGCGCCGGCGCGCAGCAGGCTCACCGCGTACTGCTCCTCCGGGTGCATCGACAGGATGAGAATCGGGAGGTCCGGCTTGTGCGGGCGGATCTGGTGCAGCAGGTCGATCCCCGAACCGTCGGGGAGCGAGATGTCGAGCAGCAGGATGTCGAACGCATCGTTGCGGATTCGATCGAGCGTTTCCTTGGCAGAGCCCGATTCGCCGGCGACGACGAGATCGGATTCCTCGGCGAGGAGCGACTTCACGCCCTCACGGAAGAGCGCGTGATCGTCGGCGACGAAAACCCGTGACGGCGTTCCGATCATTCGATCAAATCATGGGCCGGATTCACCGGCAAACCATGTACACGATAAGCACGAGCAACGCGAACAGGACGAAGCCTGCCCCGATACCTTCATCGGTAAGGGGAATCCAATTGTAGCGCCAACGTGAGTTCACGGGCACCTCCCGCCGCCCACGGGGTTCTCGAGACGCGCCCCCGGGGGCCGCTCTTCGTCGTCCCTCTGGCGGCTAGTCGCCGGCGGCGCGCAACAACGGCGCTGCCGGATTCTGACCGACAAGCTTGTTGTAGACGGTTTTCAGGCTGACGCCGAGCATCTCGGCGGTCCGCCGCTTGTTGCCTCCGCAGTGCTTGAGCGTCGCGAGCAGCACTTCGCGCTCGGCGTCGGCCATCGTCGTGCCGATCGGAATATGCACGCATTCGCGCGGATCGGTCTCGCCGTCCCGGGCCGGCCGGACCGGCTGCACGTCCAGCGCAACGACGTCGTCGCAGAGCACGTAGCTCCGCTCGACGCAGTTCTTGAGCTCGCGCACGTTGCCGGGCCACGAATGCGTTCGCGCGACCGCGAAGGTTCCCGCGTCGAACCGCTTCCGCGTCCCGTTCTCCTCGTTCAACCGCTCGAGGAAGGCGCGCGCCAGCATTTCGATATCGTCGCCGCGCTGGCGCAGCGGCGGCAGGCGGACGACGAACACGGCAAGCCGATAGAAGAGGTCTTCGCGCAGCCGCCGGTCGCGGATCACGGCCTCCGGCGCGTGGTTGCTCGCCGTGACGATGCGGACGTCGACCGCGATTTCGTCGGTTCCGCCGACGCGCACCATGCGGCCGGTTTCGAGCACGCGCAGGAGCTTCGTCTGCAGCTCGAGCGGCATTTCGGTGATTTCGTCGAGGAACAGCGTGCCGCCGGCGGCGCGCTCGAAGTAGCCCTGATGTTGCCGGACGGCGCCGGTGAATGCGCCGCGCTCGTAGCCGAACAGTTCGGCTTCGACGAGGTTCGCGGGAATCGCACCGCAATTGACCGCCACGAAGGGCGCGCCGGACCGCGTGCTGTGCGCATGCAGCAGCTCGGCGACGACCTCCTTGCCGGTGCCCGATTCGCCGACCAGCATGACCGTCGCCTGGGAGGGTGCGATGCGGCGGATATGCTCGGCGACCTCGACCATCTCGGGGGACTCGCCGACGAGGCGGCCCATGTCGTTCGCCGCCGCCGCGGGCGCCGTCCGCGTGCGGCCGCAGCCGGCCGGCCGCGGAAAGGTCGCTATCGTCGCCGAGGCGGATTCACTCGAAGATCGCGACGTCGTGGCAGGAAAATCGACGAATGCTACACCACTATCCTGGAAATCATGCGTCATGGCCATAGCCCCCGTTCTTTCTGGTTGTGACCGTGGCGTCATTATTGGAGAATCGGCCGCGGCGCGCCTGTAAGCAGCCACAGGGAAATCGTGTAGGGGACCTCCCCTCGCGGCGTGGGATTTGCCCTACAGAGAAAGCCCGCCCAGTCGCGTAGCCTTGCGGACCAACCTCATGAACGTCCAGCGTCTCTGGCTCGTCGGCATCGTCGTGCTTGTGCTCGTGGCGATCCTCAATGTCGGCGCCCTGAACGTCGCCGAGCGCGGCTTTGCCGACCTGCGCGACACGGCGGCGTGGGTCCAGCATACGCAACGCGCGCAGAACCTGATCGAGCACGTGCTGCGGCTCGCCGTCGACGCCGAGACCGGACAGCGCGGCTATCTGCTGACGGGGCGCGAAACGCAGCTCGAACGCTATGTCGACGCGCGCAACGAGATTCCGATGGCGCTGAAGGAGCTGCGCGGGCTCACGCAGGACAACCCGGTACAGGCCGCGCAAATGATCACCGTCGGCTCGTTGCTCGACGCCCGGATGGAGATTCTGGAGGCGGGCGTCAGGTTGAAGCGCGACCGCGACGAGGCCGCCCTCGCCGACTACATGGAACAGCGCGGCGGCAAGATCGCGATGGATTCGCTGCGCCTCGCCCTCGACGGCATGGCGGCGGAGGAAAGCGGGCTGCACGAGCGCCGGTTCCGCGTGTTCGAGCGCAACCTCGGCTTCGCCCGCTGGGGCTTCTACCTCGTGGTCGGGCTCAACCTGTTCCTCGTGCTATTGGGAGCGATCATTCTGGGCCAGGATTCGCGGCGCCGTCGCCAGGAAGCCGCGGAGGCGAAAAAGCGCAATGCGGAGCTCGCGCGCGCGGTGCTGGAGCGCACCGCCGAGCTGACCGAGCTGTCGCATTTCCTGCAGCGAGTGCAGGAGGACGAGCGCGCCCGCATCGCGCGTGAGATCCACGACGAACTGGGCGGCACGCTCGCCGCCGCCAAGATCGATCTGCAGATGCTGTCGAACAAGCTCGCCCCGGACGGCGAGCCGCAGACACGGGTCGGCCGCGCGATGGCGGCGATCGACGATGCGATCCAGGTCAAGCGGCGGGTCATCGAGGACCTCCGCCCGTCGGTTCTCGACAACATCGGCGTCGCAGCCGCGCTCCGGTGGCAGTGCGCCGAATACACGAAACGAACGGGCGTCCCGTGCCGCGTGGAGCTCCACGACGAGAACCTGGTGCTGCCGCCCGCCTACGGCATCGCGTTCTATCGCGTCGTGCAGGAGGCGCTGACCAACATCGGCAAGTATGCGAATGCGAAAGACGTCGCCGTTTCGCTGTCGCGCGACGACGGCCACTGGAACCTGCGCATCGCCGACGACGGTATCGGCATCGACCTCGCGAAACCGCAAAACCCCACGGGGCACGGAATTCTCGCGATGCGCGAACGCGCGCGCGCATTGGGCGGCGAGTTCTCGGTTCAGCGCCACCCCGGGGGCGGCACCGTCGTCGAAGTTCGCGTCCCGACGGAGCAGCCAGGTCCAGGCTGAGCGCGATTCGGGCGTGTAGGGAATCCCCTACACCGGCTAACGGAAACGTCCGATTGTCGCGCGGCGCTGCAGGGTTCACGGTGACGCCCATGCTGGGGTTGCCGATGATTGAGTGGGTGCGCTTTTTCGCTTGTGCGTTCGGCGCAGGCGTTCTGCTGTTCCTGATCCCCTACGGCCGATAGCGATCATCGCCGTCTTCGAGATGGCCGCCGCCGCGGCCGGCCTGGTTCTCGTCGCGATCTACGCCCGATGCTACGAGCCCTGGGCATGGCGGCGACTGCTCGTCCGGGCGCGGCGTTTGCGGCACGCGGTCGCGCACGTGCAACCTGAATCCTCGGTTGTAATCGCTGCACGCGGGTGTAAAGCATTCACGCAAAACGAGAGCGAACGACTCTTAACTCACTGATTCGGCGCGTGCGCGCCGGTGGCACAGCCCATGCGTATCAGCGGCACATGATGATCCGGCATAACGCAAAGGGAACACGACGATGAATCCGCTGATCTGGATTGCCGTCGGCGCGACCTTGGGGTGGCTTGCGAGCGTCGAAACGGGCGTGCGCGTGCCGCGCGACGTCGTGGTGAACGTGGCAGCCGGAATCGCCGGCGCGCTGATCGCCGGCTGGCTGCTGTCCTCGCCGTTCGGGCCCGTCGCGATTCGCGCAGGCGAGTTCAGCCTCGCGGGACTGGTCGTCGCGCCCCTGGGAGCGATCGTCCTGCTCGCCGTCGTCAACCTCGTCCGACTCACGAGGGTTCAGTAGCGCTCATCCGAATCCAGTCCCGTTCGTTTCCATCCCAATGTCGAATGGCTCCCTCGTCGCCATTCGAATCGAGGAGGAGCGAACGGGAACTGGAGCCGAGCAGGTGTGCCGTCCATCGCTGTTGGGAGGAATCGCCGTGAACGTCCTGCCGTACGAAGCCGATGTCAGGGTGCTGCTCCGCGCCGATCACGACGAGATGCTGCGGCTCGTCGGCGACCTCTGCGACGCCGGCAGCGCCGGCGCGCGGCGCGCATTCCTCGAACGATTGCAGCCGGCGCTGCTCGCGCATTCGCGCGCGGAGGAGCGTGCCGTGTACGAGCCGCTCATCAATCGCGGGACTCCCGACGATCCGCCGACAACGGCCACCGAGGGGCTCGTCGACCACGATCTCGTCGACACGCTGCTGACCGAGCTCGCGCAAAGCCGCAGGGCGGAGGGCTCCGAGTGGATCGCCGCCGCGACGGTGATGAAGGAACTCGTCGAAGCGCACATCGAGGACGAGCACGACGCGATGTTCGTCGCGCTCGGCCAGCGCTTCTCGGGCGAGGAGCTGCGGGCGATGGGAACGCGTTTCCTCGCCGCCAAACGGCAGTTCCTCGAGACGGGGTGGTCGCGCCCGCGTTGGCGATTCGCGCCGGCGCAGGCCGCGCCCCACGCCGCGCTCGCGCCGGTCGAGTAAGCCGCCGCACAACACCCGGCACCTCGCCGGCCGCTTTCCTGCGATACTCGGCCTGCCCGTCGCGACCAGGCGATGGAATGCTTGCGATGACCGATACGAGTGCGCGCGACGCCGATGCGGTTCGCTATGCCGTGCTGCGCAAGCTCGCGTCCGGCATGCGGCACGCGCTCGTGTCCGAGCTGCAGGCGGTCCAGTTCACCGCCGAGCTCGCCGCGAGGATGCAGGGGACCGGCGTCACGGACGCGAAGCTCGCAGAGTGCCTTCAGCGTATGGCCGAGCAGACGCGGGCGGCGATCGACAGCGCCCGCGCACTGACCGAATGGCTGCGGCCCGACGACAACGCGACGACGACCGTCGGCGAGGCGCTGCGGCAGTGCCTGCGGCTCGCCGGCGACGATTGGCGGCTCCGGGGCATCGAGGCGTCGGTCGACGTGCGCACCGGACCTGTTCTCGTCGCGAAAGCCGCGCTGCACGAGCTGCTCCTGACCTCGCTGGTCGCGCTGGTCGACATGCATCCCGGCGCGATCGACATCGAAGTCACCGCGGAAGCGACGGGCGCAAACGTCATCGTAAGCCTCAAAGCGAAGCCGGCCGACCGAAAGTCGCCGTTCCCGCCGCTGTCGATCCATCGCAAGGTGACCGGTGACGACGTCGTGACCGTAGGCAGAGCCCACGGCGTCGCGTGTACGTGCAACGACGGCGCGGTGACCCTGCGCCTGCCGAAGGTGGCCGCGGCCGCTTGAACCGTCGTTGGCGAAAAGCCGTCAGACGCGTCCTACGCCAGCACGAGCGCGCCGCCGATGGCCGACATCCGCTGCAGTTGCGAGACTTTGCTGGCTGGACGCCACAATGCGAGAGAAAGGCCAGCCATGGCTCGCTCACTCTGGAAGGGCGCAATCTCGTTCGGACTCGTCAACGTGCCGGTCGAGCTCTTTCCCGCCGAAGAGCGCAAGGGCTTCGAATTTTCGATGCTCGACAAGCGCGACTTACAGCCGGTCGGCTACAAGCGTTACAACAAGAAGAGCGGCAAGGAAGTCGAATGGGCCAATATCGTCAAGGGCTACGAATACGAGAAGGACCGGTATGTCGTGCTCTCAGACGAGGATTTTCGGCGCGCCAACGTCAAGGCGTCGCGAACGATCGACATCAAGGCCTTCGTGCCAGCGGGCGAGATCCCCGCGCAATTCTTCGAGACGCCCTATTACCTGGCGCCGGGCGAGCGCGGCGAAAAAGTCTACGCGCTGCTGCGCGAGACGCTGCGTTCGACCGGTCGCATCGCCGTCGGCGATGTCGTGATTCGCACGACGCAGCATCTCGCCGCCGTGGTGCCGATGGAGCGGGCGCTGATGTTGATCACGCTGCGTTATGCCGATGAGTTGCGAGGCACGCGCGGCCTCGAGCTGCCGGCGGCAAGCCTGAAGAGCGTCGGCGTGACGGGCAAGGAGCTCGAGCTCGCCAAGCGACTGGTCGACGACATGGGCGAACACTGGAATCCCGACGAATTCAAGGACACCTACCACCAGGACTTGATGCGGCGGATCCACGACAAGATCAAGCGCGGCGAGACGAAGGAAATCACCCGGCCGGAACGCGGTGAAGAAGGTGAACCACGCTCGGCGCAGGTCATCGATCTCGCCGCGTTGCTGAAGCGGAGCCTCGAAGCGAGCGCCCCGCGCAAGAAGCCGCATCGCGCCGCGCGGTCGAAATCCGAAGGCAGGCCCGGGGCCGCCAAACCGTCGCTGCGGCTCGTCGCTTCAGCGCGCGGGTCGAGCCGGCCCGCAGCGAAGCGCAAGCGCGCGTGACCGTTCGGGATTTCCCGCATGGCGCTCGAACGGTACCGCGAAAAGCGCGACTTCCGCGCAACGCCGGAGCCGCGCGGACGGATCGCCCGGCGTCGGACGAAGGCGCTTCGATTCGTCGTGCAGAAACACGCGGCGCGAGCGCTCCACTACGATTTCCGGCTCGAGCTCAACGGCGTCCTGCTGAGCTGGGCGGTTCCGAAAGGACCGAGCCTCGATCCGCACGACAAGCGGCTCGCGATGCACGTCGAGGACCACCCGCTGGAGTACGGCGGCTTCGAGGGTGTCATTCCGCCGCATCAATACGGCTCGGGCACCGTCATCGTCTGGGATCGCGGGGCGTGGCACCCGATCGGCGATCCGGATGCGGGGTTTGCTGAAGGCCATCTCAAGTTCGAGCTCGACGGCGAAAAGCTCAAGGGTCGCTTCGCGCTGATTCGCACGCACGGCAGCCGCTATGGCGGCAAGGGCGGCGACAAAGCGTGGCTCTTAATCAAGGAGAACGACGACTACGCAAAGCACGGCCGCGCCGCGCGCATCGTCGACAAGGCGCCCGACAGCGTCGTCTCCGGCCGCAGTCTGGAAGCGATCGCGCAGCGAAAGGACGCTCGCGAATGGCATTCGAATCGCGCCGATCCTGCCGGGGTCGCCCGGAAACCGAACTCGCCGCGCGCATCGGCACGCAAAGCAGCGGCGACGACCGAAGGCGCCGCGGATGTGGTCGCCGGCGTCAGGCTGTCGCATCCCGACAAAGCGCTCTTCCCCGAGGCGAAGCTCACGAAGCGCGATCTCGCGCAGTACTACGAGAAGATTGCCGACTGGATCCTGCCGTATCTGCGCGACCGTCCGCTCGCGCTCGTGCGCTGCCCCGACGGCTGGCGCAAGCAGTGTTTCTACCAGAAGCACGCCGCCGAAAGCGTTCATCGTGCGGTGACCCGCATCCTGGTGCCGGAAGGCAAGGGCGAGGGGACCTACTGCGCCGCCAATTCGCTGCCGGCGCTGGTCGCGCTGGTGCAATGGGGCGTGATCGAGCTGCACCCGTGGGGATCGCGCACGCCGAAGCTCCTGCGCCCGGACCGGCTGATCCTCGACTTCGATCCCGACGAGGGCGTCGCGTGGAAGGAGGTCGTCGAAGCCGTGACGGCACTGCGCGCGCTCCTCGACGACCTCGGGCTCGAGGGATTCCTGAAGACGACCGGAGGCAAGGGACTGCACGTCGTCGTGCCGATTCGGGCGAGCCTCGACTGGGACGAGGCAAGGGGCTTCACCCGGGCGCTTGCCGATACGCTGGTCCGCGCCGCGCCCGATCGGTTCATCACGACGGCGGCAAAAGCAGCGCGCAAGGACCGGATCTTCATCGACTACCTGCGCAACGCCATCGGCGCGACGGCGATCGCCCCGTACGGAATTCGCGCGCGCGAGAACGCGCCCGTGGCCACGCCGATCGCCTGGACGGAGCTCGCGACCGACGTTCGCTTCGATCACTTCAACGTCCGCAACATCCGCGAGCGTTTGAGCCGCATGCGCGACGATCCCTGGGCGAAGTTCGAGACGACCCGCCAAACCGTCACCAAGGCGATGCTCCGGCGGATCGGCTGCGCCGGCTGACGCCGTTCGCAATATGGCTCGCGCGCCAGAAGCCATCACGGGTACCGGCGCCGCGCGGGCGCCTATAATGCTCGCTCCGCGAGCGACCGCGGGGCACCCCGGGGGCCGGGCCCTATGGCTGGAAGCGAATGATGTTCTCGCGCAGCGGCGCCGAGCTCCGCGGGATCGCCTTGCTGACGGCGACGTATTTTGCGGCGGCCAAGTTTTCGCTGCTCCTCGCCATCCCGCCCGGTTATGCGACCGCCGTCTGGCCGCCCTCCGGCATTGCGCTGGCCGCGCTGCTGCTCGGGGGAACGCCCCTCTGGCCCGGCGTCTGGCTCGGCGCCGCGCTCACCAACCTGACGGTCCAGGGTTCGCCGCTCCTCGCCGGGCTGATCGCCACAGGCAACACGCTCGAAGCCGTTGCCGGCGCCGAGCTGGTCCGGCGCTGGGCCGGCGGTGGGCGGTTCGACAGCGGCGAGCAGGTCGTCAAATTCGTCGGCTCGATCGCGCTCAGCGCAACGATCGCCGCCTGCGTCGGCGTCTTCTCGCTCACGCTCAGGAATGCGCTGTCCTGGTCCGACTTCGGGCTCAACGCCTGGACCTGGTGGGAAGGCGACGCCGCAGGGATGGTCGTCGTCACGCCGCTGATCTTGAGCTTCAGCGCGCCCGGATGGCCGCGCTGGTCGCTGCCGAAAGCGATCGAAGCGAGCGCGCTGGCGGCATCGCTCGCGTTGGTATCGTTCGTCGTCTTCGGCGGTGTCCTCGCCAACGGCGCGTCGGCTCTCCTTTCCTTTCTCACGCTGCCGTTCATCGTCTGGGCGGCGATCCGCTTCAGCAAGCGCGAGGTGACCGGCGCCGCGGCGATCGTGTGCGTGATCGCGGCGGCCTACACAGTCAAGGGATCCGGTCCGTGGGGAGCGTTGCCGTCGAACCTCGCGCTGCTGGTTCTGCTCGCCTACACGAGCGCGCTCGTCATCACCGGCCTCGTGCTGACCGCCGTGATCGGCGAGCGTGAGCGGGCCATGGCGGAACTCGGCGACACCAACCAACTCCTTGCCCAGCGCGTCGCGGAGCGCACGCAGCTGCTCGAGGAGGCCAATCGCGCGCTACGCGCGGAGCTTGCCGAGCATGCGCGCCACGAAGAGATCGTGCGCGAGAACGAGGAGCGCTTCCGCCTCATCGTCGAGGGCGTCAAGGATTACGCCATTTTCATGCTCGATCGCGACGGCAACATCGCCACCTGGAACGCCGGGGCGCAGGCGATCAAGGGCTACACCGCCGCCGATGTCATCGGCACGCATTTCTCCCGCTTTTACACGCCCGAAGACCTCGCGCGGGGGTGGCCCGCGCACGAGCTCGAAGTCGCGCGCGCCGAAGGGCGCTTCGAAGACGAAGGCTGGCGCGTGCGCAAGGACGGCAGCCGCTTCTGGGCGAACGTGATTATCACCGCGCTCTACGATGGCGAGCATCGGCTGCGCGGGTTTGCAAAAGTCACGCGCGACCTGACGGCGCGCCGGCGGATCGAAGCGCTGCAGGAGCGCGAGCGGCAGATGCACGAATTCCTGGCGATGCTGGGCCATGAGCTGCGAAACCCGCTGGCGGCGATCGCCAACGCGCTGGCGCTGATCCAAAGCAAGCCCGCTGCGGAGAAAGCGGAACTGCTGACTGTGATCGAACGGCAGTCCGCGCATTTGTCGCGCATCGTCGACGACCTGCTCGACGTCGGCAGGATTACCCGGGGCAAGATCGTGCTGAAAAAGGAAATCCTCGATTTGAACGACGTCGTCTCCCGGGCGCTCGACGCCTCCCGCCCGCTGATCGATGCGCGCGGGCACAACGTGAGCTTGCAGCTTGCAAGCAGCATCGTGCCGGTTGCTGCCGACCCGACGCGCCTCGCGCAGGTCGTGCAGAACCTCGTCGGCAATGCAGTGAAGTACACGCCGGAACGGGGGCGCATCACGATCACGGCTGCGCGCGAGTCGGACAAGGCCGTGTTGAGAGTCCGGGACAGCGGGATCGGCATTCCCGCTGATCTCCTGCCCCGGGTGTTCGATCTCTTCGTTCAGGGCGATCGCTCGCTCGACCGCACCGACGGGGGACTAGGCATCGGCCTCACGCTGGTGAAGCGGCTGGTCGAGATGCACGGCGGCTCGGTCGAAGCGAAGAGCGCCGGTCCGGACAAGGGCAGCGAATTCACTGTCCTCCTTCCTCTTGCGCCCATTCACGATATCGCGCGCGAACCCACCGCGGAGGCAGCAGGAACGCCGACGCCGCGGCGCGTCCTTGTCGTCGACGACAACCGCGATGCCGCGAACACGCTGGCTGCGTTGCTCGAAACGATGGGTCACGACGTGCAAACGGCCTATGACGGACCGCACGCGGTTTCCGTGGCCGTCCACTACCGTCCGGATGCGGTCTTCCTCGACATCGGCCTCCCCGGGATGAACGGCTACGAAGTCGCCCGCGAGCTGCGGATGCTGCCCGGGCTCGCCGGCACGACGCTGATCGCGTTCACCGGTTATGGCCAGGATGAAGATCGCCGGCGCGTGTTCGAGGCTGGATTCGACCATCACCTCGTGAAGCCGGCCGGGGCGCGCGATCTCGCACGCATCCTCGATGCGCTGCCGATGCCCGTCTAGCAATTCAGCGCGTATCGGCCTGTTGCCGGCAACGCTCGCCGCCCCATCACACCGTCCGCAGGCTTGCGCCCTGGCGAACGAGCTCCGCGCGCACGTCGCCCGCCGGCACCGCCCGCGGCGTGCGGCGCGCCTTCGCCGCAAGCGCCGCACACACGCCAGCCGCGTGACCCGTCGCCATGACGATCGGCATGACCCGGTACGACGAATGCGCTTCGTGCGTCCCGGAAATGCAGCGTCCGGCGACGAGCAGGCCGTCCGTCTTCTGCGGCAGCAGGCAGCGCAGCGGAATGTCGTAGGCTTCGCCGGGCGGCAGGCGCTTCAGGATCGTCCCGCTGCCCTTCGGGTTGTGGATGTCGACCGGATAGGCGCCGCGCGCGATGGCGTCGTCGAACTTGCGCGCGCCGAGCACGTCGTCGGCATTGAGCTGGTAGTCCCCCAGGATCCGCCGCGTCTCGCGCACGCCGACGTTGACGCCGCTCTGCGCGACGTACGCGCGTTCGAACCCCGGGACGTACTTGCGGAAGAACGCGGCGATCTGGCGCATCTGACGGCGACCGGCCCACTCGGCGTAGCTCAGGTCCCAGACGTCGGTGCCGAGCACCCGGGTCACACGCGTGCTGTTGACGCTCACCTCGCGCTCGTGCGGTGTGGCAAAGAACAGCACGTCCTCGCGCGGCAGTTCGAGCTCGCCCGCTTCGGTCGCCCGGCGCACGAGGTCCCACAGGCCGTGCACGCCGCGCCATTGTTTCGGGTGCGCCCCAACGTAGCTCTCGAAGGCGGCGTGCTCGAAATCGACGACCCGGAACATCAGTGTCATCGGCTGCACGAGCCCGTCGGCGCGGCCGATTTCGAACGGCGCACCCGCCTGCAGCGCGATATCGCCGTCGCCGGTGCAGTCGACGGTCACGCGCGCGCGGATCACGACCGGTCCGGACTTCGTTTCGAAGATGACGCCGTCGACGCGTCCATCGGTCGAGCACGCCGCTCGCGAACGCGTGCAGGAGGAACTCGACGCCCGCCTCGTCCAGCAACTCGAGCGCGACCAGCTTGAACGCTTCGGGATCGAACGGGACGACATAGCCGGTCGCGAGCGAAGGCGCGATGGCGCCGCCCTCCGTCACGAGACGCTCGAGGAGCTTCCTGAGGACGCCGGCCACCACGGCTTCGCCCGGACCATGATCGGTCGGCAGCAGCGTCGTCGCACCGGCCTTTTCGGGGACCTTCTGCTGCGTGTGGAACGACATCAGCGGCATCACCAGTGCCGCTGTCGCGTTGCCGCCGAAGAAGCCGTACCGCTCGGCGAGGATGACGCGCGCGCCCGCTTCTGCGGCGCCGAGAGCCGCGCCCAATCCCGCGGGCCCGCCGCCGACGACGAGCACGTCGGTCTCGCCGGCGACGATCGCTCGCCGCGCGGGAAGGGCGCATTGCGCGGGACTCGCCGGTCGCGACAACGCGGGCATGTTCAGGACATCTACGTTCGCGTGGCGACGCTGCCGTCCTCGACGGCCGTGCGATGCGTGAGCAACTCGAGGGCAATGCGCTGGGTTTCCTGCGCCCGCGCCTTCAGCGCCGGAAGCATCGCGGCGATGTGCGCGCGCAGCGCGTCCTTGCGGTCCCAGCATTCGTCGAGATAGGCGATCAGGCGACCGGCGTTGACGAGCTCGATCGGCGGCGTCGCGATCTCGAGATCCTCGAGAAAGCCCGAGACCTTGCTCGCGTACGGCAGCGCGACGAATGGCACGCCGCGAAGCGCGGCGAAGATGAGAAAGTGCAGGCGCATGCCGAGGACGAAGCTGAAGCGCTCCATCAGCGAAAGGAGCTGACCCGACGTGTACTCGCCTTTGAGCACCGCGGCGCGCTGCGCCCGCAGCATCCGCGCGATGACCGCGTGGCTGTGCTGCATGTCCTGGGCCGACCGCTCCATCGGCACGAAGACGACATCGGCATCGAAGCGGTCGACCATGAAGTCGGCGGCATTCGCGAGCAGCGCGTGGTAGAAATCCGGGTCCAGGTCCGGCGCCGCGACGCCGGGCTCGCGCACCGACATCCCGATGACCGGGTGATCGCGCGCGAGGCCCTCCTGCGCGAGTGCGTCCGGCGGCAGCGCCTCGGGCTCGAGCAGCAACGCCGGATCGCCGGTGATCACGATCTCGCGCTCGACGCCCGCCTCTTCGAGCGCCTTGTGTGCGCTCTTTTCCCGTACCGTGATCACGTCGACCTTGTTCAGGCACTCGCGCACCAGTGCTTGCGCGTTCGGATCCTTGAGCGGCCCGGCGCCAATCGCGTAGAGCATCACCGGCACGCCGCTCTCCTGCGCGAGCACCGCTTCGCGCAGATACGTCTGCGCATCGGCGTCGTACAGGATGCCCCCGCCACCGAGGATGAACAGATCCAGCCGCTCGATTTCGGGCGCGATCTCGGCGCGCGAAAAGGTCCGCGCCGGAATTGCGCGGTCGACCTCGTGCCGGCGCCGCGTGTCGTCGGGGTTGCGCGTGAAAACGGTGATCTCGGCTTCGACCTCGGAGCGCAACTGCGCGATCATCGACTGCAGGATGGCCTCGTCGCCGAGATTCAACCCGCCGTACGAACCGCTGATGCCGATCTTGTACGGGTCACTCATCGCGGTAGCCGTCCCGTCGCAGGGTTCGCGCGCTCGCCCTACATCCCGATACTCCCCGTGCGTGTCAATGACTGCTCGCCCGCCGGCTGCGTCCCGCGGCCCTGAGCGCAACGGCGACCGCGAGGTTGATCGCCTGTTTCCGGGTGGTCGGTCGGCTGCGGCCGATGCAACCCCCCTGCTCCCACTCGTGGACGAACTGCTTCACGTTGCTGCTGACCGCACTCCAGCTGGTTCCTTTGTGCAGCGACATTTGTAGAGCCTTGCGAAAATCCATCGTTCGCCGCGCGATGCGACTTTCGCCCCCCTACGCTAACGACTCGGGCATCGAGCCGCTGTCGGAAACCGGATGATTCGCGTGTAGGTGCCCGCCGACGCTCGATGCACTAGACTGTCCCCGCACGCGAGAACATTCATCCCCTTCCGCGGAGGTTCCGTCCATGACGCTGCATCCGTTCGCTCTCACCGACAAGGTCGCGCTCGTCACCGGTGCGTATCGAGGCCTGGGTTTCGCCATCGCCAAAGGACTTGCGGAAGCCGGCGCGACGGTCGTGCTCAACGGCCGCAAGCCGGAAGCGCTCGCCGCGGCCGCAAAGGCGCTGACCGACGCGAGCCTCTCCGCGGCGACGGCGGTGTTCGACGTCACCGACGCGCAGGCGATCAGGCGCGGTGTGGACGGCATCGTCGCCTCCTACGGTCATCTCGACATCCTCGTCAACAACGCCGGCATCCAGCGGCGCAATCCGCTCGTCGACTTCGCGCAAAAGGATTGGGACGACATCATCGCGACCAATCTGACGGCGCCGTTCCTCGTGTCGCAGGCGGTGCTGCCCGGAATGATCGCGCGCAAGGCAGGCAAGATCATCCACATCGCGTCGCTGATGAGCGAGCTCGCGCGTCCCACCGTCGTCCCGTACACGGCGGCGAAGGGCGGTGTGCGGCAGCTGACGCGCGGGATGGCGGTCGAGCTCGCGCCGCATGGCATCCAGGTCAATGCGATCGCGCCCGGCTATTTCGCCACGGAAATGAATCGCGCGCTGATCGACGACGCCGAGTTCAACGCGTGGGTGTGCAAGCGCACGCCCGCCGGTCGCTGGGGCCAGCCCGACGAAATCGCCGGCCTCGCGGTGTTCCTCGCATCGGCCGCCGCGAACTACATGACGGGCCAGCTGCTGGTCATCGATGGCGGAATGAGCGTCGCGCTGTGAGCGGCGGAGAGGGGCCCCGCGCGCGGGTAGCGCGTGGGGATCGAAGCTAACGCGAATCAGCGCGGGCCGCCGACCCACCGTGTGCCACGAATCGCAATGCAGGTTCGGAGGCGGCGCTGTGAGCGGCGGAGAGCGGGGCTCCGCGCGCGGGTAGCACTTGGGATGCAGCCCCGGGGAAATCGAACGCCACCCGGTTCTCGCGTCCGCGGGAACGACGTACCGGGGGTTCGCGGGCGTAAGACGTGTCGGCCGACTCGCGTCTGGCAAGCTAATTGCAGTACCCCCTGTACGGACCCATCGTCGCGATCGGGACGGGTGTCGTCTGCCCGGCGCCGTCACAGGACGCCGGAAAGCGCCACCGCGACCACCGCGGCGGCGATCATCATGTCGCGCACAATACCTTACGAAAGCGCACAGCTACTCCCGCGGCGGCTGGCGCGACACCCGCGCTTTGCCACATCGCGTACGGGGAACGGCGGATATCGAGAAGCCGTGTTCGCGAGCGAACTGAATCCGCCGGTTTCGCCTTCGCTCGGCCCGGATCGCGTGCGCGATCTCCGGTTCGTCCGGCGCATCCATCGGTTGCGCACGCTCGGCCTCGGGCTGGGCGTTCTTTGCGTCGCGGCGGTCATGCGCCTGCACCACGATGCGGCTGGCTGGTGGCTGCTGCTCGGCATCGATGGCTTTCTCTGGCCGCATATCGCGCTGTTGCTCGCGACGCACAGCGCCGATCCGCGCAGGACCGAGATGCGCAATCTGATGGTCGACTCCGCATTCGGCGGCGTCTGGATCGCCGTGATGCAGTTCAATCTGCTGCCGAGCGTGCTGCTGGTGACGATGCTTTCGGTCGACAAGGTGAGCGTCGGCGGCCCGCCGCTTCTCGCGCGCACGCTCGCCCTCCTCGTCGCCGGCTGCGCGCTCACGTCGGCGGCGCTCGGTTTTCCGGTCGACGTCCACACGCCGATGGCGGTCGTCGTCGCGTGCCTGCCGTTCCTGGTCGCGTATCCGATCGCGATCAGCAGCGTCACGTACGCGCTCGCGCGAAAGGTTTCGCACAAGACCCGCCGGCTCGAGGAGCTCGGCCGCACCGATGGACTCACCGGGCTCGGAAACCGCCGCCAGTGCTTCGCCGTCGCGGAAATCGAGCTCGAGCGCCACTTCCGCACCAAGCGGCCCGCGGTCCTCGTCATCCTCGACATCGACCGCTTCAAGGCGATCAACGATCGCTACGGCCACCCCGTGGGCGACGAGGTGCTCTGCGGCATCGCCGAAATCCTGCGCCAGTGCTGTCGCGCGACGGACACCGCGGCGCGCTACGGCGGCGACGAGTTCATGCTGATCCTGCCCGAGACCGACATCCAGGCCGCCGAGGAAGTGGCCGAGCGCGTGCGCGCGCAACTCGCGACACTCGTGCTCACGAACGCGCCCGACCTGCGCTGCACGATGAGCCTCGGCGCCGCGGAGGCGACGCGCGATGTCACCAACGTCGACATCTGGATCCGGCAGGCGGACGCTGCGCTCTATCGCGCCAAGGCGGCGGGGCGCGATCGGTTCGAGCCGGCGCCAAGCTAGGTGTCATTCCCGCGAAGCCTGCCCCCGAGTGTTTGAGTCGGGGGGCGGCAATCCAGCGTCGTTCGATGCGATAGCAAGACACTGGGTCCCCGCGAGCGCGGGGACGACGGGAAATCTAATCGTCCTCGCCGGCGAGCGTCGCCGGACGACGGTCGAGGAGCCGATAGAGCCACGTCAGTCCCGCCGCGGTATTTTGCAGCGGCCGGTACTCGCAGCCGACCCAGCCGTCGTATTTCATGTCGTCGAGCTGCTTGAAGATCCACGCGTAATTGATCTCGCCCACGTCGGGCTCGTGCCGCCCCGGCACGCCGGCGATCTGGATGTGCCCGATGTGCGGCAGCATTCGCCGGATACGGTCGGTCAGATCGCCGCCGACGATCTGCGCATGATAGAGATCCATCTGCACCTTGAGGTTCGGCAGCCCGACTTCCTCGCGGATCGCGTGCGCCTCCTCCTGCGTCGACAGCAGATAGCCAGGCATGTCGCGGGGATTGAGCGGCTCGATCAGTACGGTGACGCCCTGCTCCTGCGCCTCGGTGCACGCGAAGCGCAGGTTGCGCACGAACGTTGCGCGTTGCCGCGCGCGCTCGTCGGCGCCGGCATCGGCAGCGACGAGACCCGCCATCGCGTGCACGCGGCGGCAGCCCACCGTCTGCGCATAACGGAGCGCGGTGGCGAAGCTCGCCGCGAAGTCGTGCTCGCGTCCCGGCAGTGCCGCCGTGCCGCGCTCGCCGGCGGTCCAGTCGCCCGGCGGCGCGTTGAGCAGCACCATTTCGAGCTGATGCTGCTTGAGGAGCGCGGCGACGTCCTTTGCCGGCACCTCGTAGGGGAATGCGCATTCGACGGCGCGAAACCCCGCATGCGCCGCCTCGGCGAAGCGTTCGAGGAACGGGACCTCGTTGAACAGGAACGTGAGGTTCGCGGCAAACCGTGGCATGGTGCCTTTCGGTCCTGCGCCCTTTGGCACGCGGACGTTTGTTCTTGATTCGTGGCGCGCGACGGCGCGGACCGCAACTGGCCCGCTTCAATGACGCAGTCAAGTGTGCACCGCGAAATCGCAACACGCAAACGGGCGTGGCGATCACCTGCACGCGGCTGTTCGCGCTTCCGCAGCCGGCCGTCTACCACCGGTTGTCGTCTGCAGACCGTTTCGCGCCGCGCCGCTCCCATTCATGACAGCGGGCGCGACTTCGCCGCTGCGGCGCTGTCCAAACGTGGTCATTTGTGCATTGCGGGCCTCTCGCGTTACGGCTCGCGGATGTTGCGTATGCACATGAATTCCCTCTTGGTGACAAGGCGAAATGGGCTGTCGCAAAACTGCAACGTATCGGTCACCGTTCGTCGGCTTCGCCGCCTGTGGACAAGGCGGTGGATTGGCGGTGGAAAGTCGTTGGATATGCCGGAATCCGCGCTGCAGACGGCTGTTTTTGTTGTCCTTTTGACGCCCTCGTTCTGTGCATCAAAAAGCGCTTGCCAAGTCGGGGGCTCGCCACTATGCTTTGTGTTCATCGGCCACTTGAACACTAGATGTAGTAGATTTTGATTTGCAAGCAGAATCCGGACGCGCAGCCCGCCACCACCCACGGCGGGGGCAGCGCCCCGAGGGGAGATCCCAGTGCGTCGCCCGGAGACCCGCGTGAGCCAAGGCCTTGCGCGAAAGTGCCTGATCCGGGGCGAAACGCCCGGACCGCCGTTACAACGACAAGATTTCGACAGGAGAGCACCCCATGCAAGTCCAACGCGCTTCCACCGGCACGACGTCCCCGACCGCCAAGACCCCGATGGCCGGTGAGCCCGGAAGCGCCATGACCGCCGCGGTCGATCCGCGGTTCGCGCAGTACAAGGTGATCCGCCGCAACGGCGCCGTCGTGCCGTTCGAGCCGGCGAAGATCACCGTCGCGATGACCAAGGCGTTCCTCGCCGTCAACGGCGGCCAGGGCGCCGCGTCCGCGCGCGTGCGCGAGCAGGTGGTGAACCTCACCGACGCCGTCGTCGCCGCGCTGATGAAGCGCAAGCCCGAAGGCGGCGCGATCCACATCGAGGAAATCCAGGACCAGGTCGAGCTCGCGATGATGCGCGGCGGCGAGCACGAGGTCGCGCGCGCGTACGTGCTCTACCGCGAGCGCCGGGCGCAGGAGCGCGCGCAGGAAAAATCGGCGAAGGGCGGCAAGCCGCCGGCCGCCGAGATCATCGTCGTCGACGAAGGCGTGTCGCGGCCGCTCGACCTCGAGCGCCTGACGCAGGTCGTCCGCGAATCGTGCGAAGGGCTCGCCGAAGTCGAACCGGAGCGGATCCTCAAGGCGACGCTGAAGGACCTCTACAACGGCGTGCCGATGGACGAGGTGCGCAAGTGCGTCGTGCTCGCCGCGCGCACGCTGATCGAAAAGGACCCCGCGTACAGCTTCGTCACCGCGCGGCTTTTGCTCGACTCGATCCGCCACGAAGCCCTCGGCGAAGAGACCGCGCAGCACGACATGGACACGCGCTACGCGTCGTACTTCCCGCAGTTCGTCAAGCACGGGATCAAGATCGGACTCCTGAACGAAGCGCTGCTGCAGTACGACCTGCCGGCGCTGGGCGCGGCGCTCGTTCCCTCGCGCGACCTGCAGTTCGGCTACCTGGGACTGCAGACGCTCTACGACCGCTACTTTTTGGTCGACCAGTACGTCGGCGGTCGCCGCTTCGAGCTGCCGCAATGTTTCTTCATGCGCGTCGCGATGGGCCTCGCGCTGAACGAAGTCGACCGCGAAGCCCGCGCGATCGAGTTCTACAACGTGCTGTCGACGTTCGACTTCATGTCGAGCACGCCGACGCTCTTCAACTCCGGCACGCATCGCTCGCAGCTTTCGTCGTGCTATCTGACGACGGTGTCCGACGATCTCGACGGCATCTACGAGGCGATCAAGGAAAACGCGCTGCTGTCCAAATTCGCCGGCGGCCTCGGCAACGACTGGACCAACGTGCGCGCGATGGGCTCGCACATCAAAGGCACGAACGGCAAGTCGCAAGGCGTCGTGCCGTTTCTGAAGGTGGTGAACGACACCGCGGTCGCCGTCAACCAGGGCGGCAAGAGGAAGGGCGCTGTCTGCACCTATCTCGAGTCGTGGCACCTGGATATCGAGGAGTTCCTCGAGCTGCGCAAGAACACCGGCGACGACCGCCGCCGCACGCACGACATGAACACGGCGAACTGGATCCCGGACCTGTTCATGAAGCGCGTGATGGAAGGCGGCGACTGGACGCTCTTCTCGCCCTCAGACGTGCCGGACCTCCACGACAAATGGGGCAAGGCGTTCGAGGAGGCGTACGTCCGTTACGAGGACAAGGCCGCGCGCGGCGAGCTGAAGCTCTTCAAGAAGCTTCCGGCGGTGCAGCTCTGGCGCAAGATGCTCTCGATGCTGTTCGAGACGGGGCACCCGTGGATCACGTTCAAGGACGCGTGCAACGTCCGCTCGCCGCAGCAGCACATGGGCACCGTGCACAGCTCCAACCTGTGCACCGAGATCACGCTCAACACCAGCGCCACCGAGATCGCCGTGTGCAATCTCGGGTCGATCAACCTGCTCGCGCACATGAAAAAGACCGACGCGGGTTACGAGCTCGATCACACCAAGCTGCAGCAGACGATCCGTACGGCCATGCGGATGTTGGACAACGTCATCGACATCAACTACTACGCGGTGGGCAAGGCCCGAACGTCGAACCTGAAGCACCGCCCGGTGGGCCTCGGCATCATGGGCTTCCAGGATTGCCTGCATCTGCTGCATACGCCGTACGCCTCGGACGAGGCGATGAAATTCGCCGATGCGTCGATGGAGGCCGTCTGCTACTACGCGTATCAGGCGTCGACGGAGCTGTCCGAGGAGCGCGGCCGCTATTCGTCGTACAAGGGCAGCCTGTGGGACCGCGGCATCCTCCCGCAGGACACGCTGAAGCTCCTGCGCGACGAGCGCGGCGGCTACGTCGAGATCGACGAGTCGGCGACGATGGACTGGAATGCGCTGCGTTCGCGCATCCGTATCCACGGCATGCGCAACTCGAACTGCATCGCCATCGCGCCGACGGCGACGATCTCCAACATCGTCGGCGTCGCGGCATCGATCGAGCCCGAGTACCAGAACATCTACGTGAAGTCGAACCTGTCGGGCGAGTTCACCGTGATCAACGACCACCTCGTCGCCGAGCTGAAAAAGCTCAATCTGTGGGACGAGGTGATGGTCGCCGATCTCAAGTATTTCGACGGCTCGCTCGCCAAGATCGATCGGATCCCGCAGGAGCTCCGCACGCTCTACGCAACGGCGTTCGAAGTCGACGCCAAGTGGATCGTCGAAGCCGGCGCGCGGCGGCAGAAATGGATCGACCAGGCGCAGAGCCTGAACATCTACATGGCAGGTGCGTCGGGCAAGAAGCTCGACGACACGTACAAGCTCGCGTGGGTGCGCGGATTGAAGACCACGTATTACCTGCGCACGCTCGCGGCAACGTCGGCGGAAAAGTCGACGGGCAAGGGGGGTGAGTTGAACGCGGTGTCCACGACCGGCGCGCATCTGGGCGCAGCGGCGACCGGCGCCGGCAGCAGGAATGCGAAGACGGTGGAGGTTGAAGCCGCGCCGAAGTTCTGCGCGATCGACGACCCCCACTGCGAGGCATGTCAATAGAAAGGATATCGATCACGCAGCCGAATATCGCGGCAGGCCCGCAGGACGTCACAGACGGGCCCCGCGCGAGGAACGAAGCGCCCCGCATACCCGGACAGGAGGGCACGCGATGAACGCAAAGATCGACAAGTGGGAGTCCTACACCGACAAGACGGGTCGGCGCCATTGGCGCTGGCCCGCGGCGATCCAGACGACCGCCGCACGTGTTGTCGACACCGAGGACCACGACGACGCCATGGCTCCGCGCTGGCAGCAGCCGGAGCTCGCGGTGGAATCGGGCCAGGGGGACTAACGGAGCAGTTCGGCGCGCGCCGGAGCATCGGTTGCGTGCCCCACAGGACCGCGGGCAGCGGCGCGCCGGAACATCGGCGCTTCGATACGTCCGCGGAGCGTTCGTCAACCTGCCTAGAGGAGGCCGATTTGGCCCGTTACGAGCATGTGCAGCGGCATGTCATCGAAGCGCGGTACCTCGGAGACTACAAGGTCTGGCTGGAATTCAACGATGGACGGAAAGGCGTGGTGGACCTGTCGGACGATCTGTACGGCGAGAACTTCGAGCCGTTGCGCGACAAGGACCGCTTCGCCGAATTTTTTCTGGACTACGGGCTCGCGACGATCGCCTGGCATCACGGCGTCGATTTCGCGCCCGATTATCTCTACGAGAAATTGAGCGCGATGCACTGACGAACTCAGCCCTCTGGCCCTCTCCCCCTGACGCGGGGCGAGGGAAATGCGGTTTTCCCCCTCGCCCCGCTTGCGGGGAGAGGGTTGGGGTGAGAGGAAATTTCGAGATGAACAACGCGCATCGCGCCTCAATCTAAAAGAATGCAGCACCGGAGAAGACCATGCTGAACTTCGACGACGACCTCGCCCCTGCCGCGCAGCCGCGCCTGCAGCCGGCCACGCCCGAGACGATGGAAAATCTGAGCGGCGGCATCCTCTCGCCTCAGTTTTCGCGGGAACCCGTGCACGACTTGGACGTCGAGCGCCAGGCGATGGCCAACGGCTTTCGCCGCGTGCAGATGGAGGACAAGCGCGTCATCAACGGCTCGTCCGACGTCAACCAGCTCGTGCCGTTCAAGTACCGCTGGGCGTGGGAGAAGTACCTCGCCGCCTGCGCCAACCACTGGATGCCGCAGGAAGTGAACATGCAGCGCGACATCGAGCTGTGGAAGAACCCGAACGGCCTGACCGACGACGAGCGCCTGATCGTCAAGCGCAACCTCGGCTTCTTCGTCACCGCCGACAGTTTGGCCGCCAACAACATCGTGCTCGGCACCTATCGCCACATCTCGGCGCCCGAGTGCCGGCAGTACCTGCTGCGCCAGGCGTTCGAGGAGGCGATCCACACGCACGCCTACCAGTACATCGTCGAGAGCCTGGGCCTGGACGAAGCGGAGATCTTCAACGCGTACCACGAGATCAAGTCGATCCGCGACAAGGACGAGTTCCTGATCCCCTACATCGACGTGCTCACCAATCCGCTGTTCAAGACCGGCACGCCCGAAGCCGACCGCGCGCTATTGAAGAGCCTGATCGTCTTCGCCTGCATCATGGAGGGCCTCTTCTTCTACGTCGGCTTCGTGCAGATCCTGGCGATGGGGCGCCAGAACAAGATGACGGGCTCGAGCGAGCAGTACCAGTACATCCTGCGCGACGAGTCGATGCACTGCAATTTCGGCATCGACCTCATCAACACGATCAAGATGGAAAACCCGCACCTGTGGACGCCGGAGTTCCGCGAGGAGATCCGTGCGCTGATGAAGCGCGGCGTCGAGCTCGAGTACGCTTACGCCGAGGACACGATGCCGCGCGGCGTGCTGGGATTGAATGCCACGATGTTCAAGGAATACCTGCGCTTCATCGCCAACCGCCGCTGCCAGCAGATCGGCGTCGATGCTTTGTTTGACAAGGCGGATAACCCGTTCCCGTGGATGGCGGAGATGATCGATCTCAAGAAGGAGAAGAACTTCTTCGAGACGCGGGTCACTGAATACCAGACGGGTGGGGCGTTGAGCTGGGATTGAGCGTACAGCCGTCACTTGGCACTTCATCTGCGGCACGCAAGCGTGAGGAAGGCGCGCAATAAGTAGTGTCCTAGACGACTTTCTAACGATGGCAATCGAGAGGCGCTCGGCCGCTCTCTGCCTCCCGCCAACTCGCCATTACCCTCCTGCTATTCGCTCGATCGCTTCCGCGGTCGCGCCCCTCTCACGGAAACGGGCGGAGCCTGATCTCGACCCGGCAGCCGACGACGAGCGCGTAGTTTTCGATCGTCGCGAGCCTCGGCCTGTGGTCCGTTGCGTTCTCCAGCCGCGAAATGGCGCTCTTGGTCGTGCCCATCCTTGCCGCGACCTGTTCCTGGGTGAGTCCGGCGCGAAAGCGTGCCGCGATGAGTTCCCTTATCACCCGATGAAGGTCTCTGTCCGCGTTGCGCCTGCGCGAACCGGTGACACCCCTGGCTCGCTTGGACCGCCGATTCGCTTGCTGAATCGAATGCTCGGAAGGAAGAATCACGACTGGAGCGATGTGGTGGTAGTTTGCGAAGTTGAGTTAGCATTACTGCTAACCTGATTGCCTCTAGAACGAATTAGCAGTAATGCTAACTTGGACGCAAGAACATGTCCCTCGGTCGTTCGGCCGAGTCGTAGCCGGAAAGAAGCGGGGTCAGACTCGACTAGGTCTTGACTGCGAGTTCCTATGACGTCCGCCCCCATGCTCAAAGTCCCATCAGGATCGTGCGACTGCCACGTGCACGTCTACGACGATCGCTATCGCGTCGATCCCAGATGGACGGTCCCGCCGCCGAAGGCGCCGGCCGCAGCCTATAAGCAGGTCCAATGCGAGCTCGGGCTCCAGCGCGTGGTGGTGGTCCAGCCCAATGCGTATGGATTCGACAATCATTGCACGGTCGACGCCATCGCGGACCTCGGACCGCAGGCGCGCGGGATCGCGATCATCGCATCCAACATCGCCGACGCCGATTTGCTGCGGCTTCACGCGGCCGGCGTCCGGGGCGCGCGCTGCCACGTGCTCCCCAATCCGTTCGTGGCGTGGGACGACGTACCAAAGATCGCCAGGCGCGTCGCGGAGCTCGGCTGGCACGTGCAGGTGCAGTCGGACGGACGCGATCTGCAGCGACACGAAGCGCTGCTGCGTGAATTGCCCACCGAGGTCGTCATCGACCACAACGGCAAGTTCCTGGAGCCCGTGCCGCCGGAGCATCCCGGGTTCCGGACGCTCTTGCGCCTGCTCGATACGGGCCGCTGCTGGGTCAAGCTGTCGGCGCCGTACGAAACGTCGAAGACCGGCGCGCCGCGCTACGAGGACGTGAGTGTTCTGGCGCGCGCGCTCGTCAAGCACAATCCGGAGCGCTGCGTCTGGGCGAGCAACTGGCCGCATCCGGGCCAGAAAGTGGTGCCCTCCAACGCGAACATGCTCGACCTGTTGCTCGACTGGGCGCCGGATGAAGGCACGCGGACGCGGATCCTGGTCGACAATCCTGCGCGGCTTTACGGCTTCGAACCAACATAGGTGAACGGATGGAATCCTCCGTCGGACCGCTCGACACACGGCACCGCCCTCGGCAATTCTCCACGCTGCTCGCGATCGCGGCGGTGTTGTGCTGCAGCGCCGCCGTTGCCGGCCTCACCGAAGGCCTCGATGCGCTGCGCAAGAACGATTACGCGACCGCGGTAAAGGAACTGCGGCCGCTGGCCGAGCGCGGTGATGCCGAAGCCCAGTATCGAATCGGGTTGATGTACGAGTTCGGCAAAGGCTATCCGCAGGACAAGGCGCAGGGCATCGTCTGGTTCAAGAAATCGGCGGCTCAGAACAACACCGCCGCGCAGCATGAGCTCGGGGTCATCTATGCCACCGGCGACGGCGTGAAGCAGGACGACGCGCAAGCCGTCACGTGGTTCCAGAAGGCGGCCACGCTCGGCAATGCGTCGGCGCAGTACAACCTGGGGCTGCTGTACGCCAAGGGTCAGGGCGTGAAGGTGGACAATGCGCAGGCGATCGCCTGGTGGCGCAAGTCGGCGGCGCAGGGGTATGCAGGCGCGCAGTTCAAGCTGGGCGTCGCGTACGAGAACGGCGAAGGCGTCGACAAGGATCCCGTTCTCGCACTCGCCAGCTACGCGATCGCCGCGCGCGGCGGCAACAAGGAGTACCTCGAATACCGGGACGACGTCGCGAAGCAGCTCACGCAAGAACAACGGCGGGCCGGCCTTGCGTTGGCCGACGCGTGGACAGTCGGCCAGCCGATGCCGTCAAACGCCAGTGCATCTGGCGCGGCGTCAGGCGCATCCGCGGCTGCCGGCGCCCCCACGAAAACGCGATGCTCGGCGACCGGAACGATGGGCGGCGAGAAATTCGCGGCGACCAACTGTGTCGCGTCGCTGTACGGCGATCAGCACAGTGTCGCGATCTGGTTCAACGAAGACCCCATCACGCCGCAGGAAGCCGAGAGCTTTCAGACGTCGTCCTACGCCGATGGTGCGAAGGGCGGCAAGCAGCGCACGATGGCGATCATCATGTTCTGCCCGGGCGGAGGCAAGGAGACGGCCTCCGCGGCTGCGGTCAAATCGATCGACCTCAACACGAACCACGCCAAGTCGGCGCTGGCGGGCGTGCAGTGGGTGGTCGAATCGCCCAAGGACTTCAAGGTCGAGAAGATGACCGGTGACGTCAAGCCCGGCGGCACGCTGTCCGGAAAGATCGTCGGCGGCCGCGACAAGACGGCGTTCACATTCGACTTCGAATTGACCCTGCCCGCCAAGGATGCTTCGGCGGGAATGACTTGCAAGTAGCCGCCGCCCACTGCGATCGAGCGCCGAACTATTCCTTGTTCAAGTAGTGTTTTTCGAGGAATTCGGACCTGAAATTTTGTGGCGGTGTGACAATGTCCGGCCGGCCCTCTGGCGTGAAGTCCATGAGATTCCAATACGGCCACACCGTGTCGACATGATTTCCCGGCAGTTCGGTTCCCCAGAAATGAAGAATCTTTCCACCCTGCTTCCGGAATACGTGCATCACCGGCCATTGCATGTCATCGGAGTCTCCCTGGCACTTGTAATCGGCCTGATACTCAGAGTCGAATCCGGAAACCAGCGCAATCTGCGACCATCCACGTTGTTTGGCCCACGCATTGATTCGATCGGCCGGGGCCTTGGCAATGGCGACAAACGCGGCGTCTCGAGTGACCTGATACGAGCTTCGATCAAACCCGTCGACCAGCGACGTACAGGAAGGACAGGGCTTGTCCCAGCTCGGACCGTACATCCATGAGTAGAGCAGCAGCGTGTTCTTGTCTGCAAACAGCTCGGAGAATTTCACATGCTTCCCTACTTTCCCATCGTTGGCCCATTGGAAGACGTAGTCCTCTTTCAACTGGCCGCCGCGAGGGAGTTTGCGGCGTTTTTCTGCCACGGCTTTTACTTTGTCGACCAGCTCCTGTTCGTCTTTGAGCAATGCGTCGCGCGCATCGCGATACTCCCTGCTTTCGTTTGGATAGCGTAGTTCACTCATGTTCGTCTCCTCTTTGAAACAGGATGAAACGTCATCCGAGCCCTGCGGCCTGCGCGATCAGAAGCGCCCCTGCCATGACGATGACGGCCCCGGTAGCTTGCGCAATGCGCTCACCGGCCGGCAGGAGACGCTCGACGGTGATGGCTACCGACACGACAGCCATCGCGCGAAGGTCCATCACGCCGAGGACCAGAAGGATCGCGATCAGACCGGCGCAGCAGCGACTGCAGTGGAGGCCGAGGCGCACGCCGTGGCGCCAGGCCGTGCCACCGTCGGCCGGCAGCGTGCGGCCGCGCCCGGGCATCTCGCGGCAGCAAGCGAGGTGACGCATCTTCCACGCGGTGAACTGGAGCGCGCCGGCGATCACGACGACCACACCAACCGCGATCGGAACGGCCTGCGCCAGTGCCGGCTGCTGCATCTCGACCGCCGCCAGTGCGACGCCCAGCGGAAAAGCGGCCATTCCGAATACGGTCCAGACGAAGAAGTAACCCACGCCCACGAGCACGGTCAGCCGACCGAGGCGCGGCTCGCCGGGTCTGCCGACGGCCTGGCGGTAGCGCCGCAGCATGGGGACCAACGACGGCAGCATCATCGCCATCATCATCGCGACCCACATGCCGAGGAACGACGCCGCGGCGCCTGCCCACGTCTGTCCGGGCATCCGCATCCACGCCATCGACATCGTCCAACCGCCGGGCATCGTCATCTCGCCCATCGCGGACATGGACGCGCACCAGACGATCGTTACCGCCGCGCTGGCAGCAAAGAGCAGCGCTGACACGCCAAAAAACGCTTGCTGGGAAGCCCGCTCGGAAGTCATGCGGAGTGAGGTCACCCGTGCCACGGTTGCGCGATGACAACCTTGGCTTCGCTCAGCGCGTCTCCGCAACGATCAGCTCCAACCGGGCCGCAAGCCACTCTTCGGGTGTTCCGGTCTTGTGGTCGGTCATCGTTGCCCTCCTTCTTTCAATCGCCGTTTCGCGCACCTAGTTCTTCGTCGTGTAGGTGATGAGCGAGAGCGTCGCCCCCTGCGGATCCATGATCGTTGCGAATCGGCCGACGGTCGGAATGTCGGTCGGCTCGAGCAGCACCCGCCCGCCCAGTGCCGGCACGCGCGCGGCGACCTTGTCGACATCGTCGACGGTGACGTAGCCGCCCCACGCGGACGGCATGCCCTGCGCGTTCGGCGGGATGTCGGTGATGCCGCCGATGCCCTGCCCGCCGACGTTGATGACCGTGTACGTGTTCTTGCCCATGTCCATGTCCGTCAGCTCCCAGCCAAGTAGCTGGCCGTAGAACTTGCGCGCAGCCTTGCGGTCGCTGGTCGTCAACTCGGTCCAGCTGAAGGCGCCATGTGTTGCGGAGATTGTCGCCATGATTGCAGCTCCTTACTTGCGTTGCAGATAGGATTGCAGCCAGCCCAGCACGCGTTGCCAACCCTTGTTGTGCCCGTCGCGCTCGGACACGCTCGTGAATCCGGAGTGGGTGAGTGTCACGTGGGTGCCGGACGACGTCGGCGTCAGCTCGATCAGCACGTGCGTCTCCGGCATCTCGCCGTCGCCCCAGTCGTGATTCCACGTGAAGCCGAGTGCCCTCGGCGCCTCGATGCGCGTATAGGTGCCCGAGACGGAGAACTCCTTGCCCTCGGCGCTCTTGCCTTCGGTGACCCACTTGCCGCCGACGCGGAGATCGCTCTCCATTTTCTGCCCGCGGTAGACGCCGTCATCGCCCCACCATGCGAGGCGCTGCTGCGGGTCGATCCACGCCTGGAACACGCGTTCCGGCGGCGCGTCGATGTCGATTTCGACGACGATCGTGTCGTTCATGTTTGCGGTGTCGTTCATGTCAGTGCGCCTTTCCTTTTTGCTCGACGAAGCGTTTGAGATTGCGGAGCTTGTGCTGCCACATGTGCCGGTAGTGCGCGAGCCAGTCGTCGACGTCCTCGAGCGGGCCGGCATTGAGCTCGTAGAGCCGATTGCGCCCGACCTTGATCTCGGTCACGAGCTCGGCCTCGCGCAGGATGCGCAGGTGCCGCGAGATCGCCGGACGGCTGATCGGGAAATCGCGGGCGATACTGCCGACGGGCTGGCTGCCCTGCTGCAGCAGCGTGAGGATCGCGCGCCGCGTCGGGTCGGCAAGCGCCTGGAAGACGTCGCGCTCGTCTGGCTTATCGGAAACGTTAAGGTTACTCATTTTATGCGTCATCTGCCTTCGATGTCCATGATCCGCTATAAATATGTAACTGATATGTTACCGATTGTACGCAGTGGCGGAGGCGTTGTCAAGGGGTTGCCAGCGCGCGCCGCGAAATGCATCCCTCGTCTCTTCGGCCGATGCTGGCGCGGTACAATTTTCTTCCCGCACCGCCCCTTTTCTCACCCATAGTTCCATCCGCTCGACGCCTTCGAGGAGACCGCGTATGAACACGTGTAACCGATCCACCCGCCGCGCCTGTGCGGAGATCGTTCTGGCCGCGGCGCTCGCCGCCTCGCTGCCGGCTTCGGCGCAAGGGAAGGATGACCTCTGGGAGGTCTCGACCAAGATGGAAATGCCCGGCATGCCGATGGCCATGCCGGCGCAGACGAACCGCGTGTGTGTCGGCAAGAATCGGAAGGACGAGGAATTCGTTCCCAGGCAGGGCGGCGACTGTCGCATGGTCGAGGGCAAGCGCGTCGGCGACAAGTTCATCTACAAGATGGATTGCGCCGGCAGTGATCCTTCGACCGTGGACGGCGCGATCACGTTCGGCAACAACGTGTACGACGGCAAGATGCGCATGACGATGAAACAGACCCGGGACACGATGGACATGACGTTCGCGGGCAAACGGGTCGGTGACTGCACCGCCGCGGCAAAGTAAGCGAGGTCGCGGCCATCATCGATACGCTGTATCGGAGCACGCGAACGTCTTCCCTCGATTCCAGGTCGAAGTAAGATCGCCGCCATGGCGTCCGAGGAGCCTGCCATGTGGAATCGCCGTCGCGTGTTGGGCACGCTGGCCACAGCCGGCGCCTCCGCCGCGCTCCGACCTTCGGCGGCGTTCGCCCAACCCCAGTCGCGTCCGATCCTGACCCGCCCGATCCCGTCCACCGGCGAGGCGCTTCCGGTCATCGGCCTTGGCAGCTGGATCACGTTCAACGTCGGCGACGACCCCGTCGCGCGGGACGCCTGCACGGAGGTCATGCGCAATTTCGTCGACGCGGGCGGGCGGGTGATCGATTCGTCGCCGATGTACGGCTCATCGCAGGACACGATCGGCTACGGACTCCGCAAGGCGGCGCTGACCGGGCGCGTCTTCTGCGCCGACAAGGTCTGGATCGCGTCCGGCGCGGAGGGACGCGCGCAGATCGAGCAATCGCGCCGCAAATGGCAGGTGCCCCGATTCGATCTGCTCGAGGTCCACAACCTGCTCGACTGGCAGGAGCATCTGCCGACGCTGTTCGCGCTGAAGGCGGCGGGACAGCTGCGCTACGTCGGCATCACGACGTCGGAAGGGCGCCGTCATCGCGACGTCGAGCAGATCATGCGCAGCCATCCGCTCGACTTCGTGCAGATCACCTACAACCCCGTGGATCGCGAGGTCGAGGAGCGGATCCTGCCGCTCGCCCGCGATCGCGCCATTGCGGTGATCGTGAACCGGCCGTTCCGTCAGGGCGCGCTGCTCCGCGCGCTCGCGCGCCAGCCGCTGCCGCCGTGGGCACCGGAGATCGAATGCACGAGCCGGGCGCAATTCGTGCTGAAGTTCATCGTTTCGCACCCCGCCGTCACGTGCGCGATTCCGGCGACGACCCGCGTCGACCACGTGCGGGAGAACGTCAAGGTCACGTACGGCCGGATGCCCGACGCGGCGATGCGCGAGCGGATGATCGCAGCGGTGGAGCGAGCCTGATGTCCGAATGGTGGACGTACGGGCTCACGAGTTTTCTGCTGTTCTCGCCGCGCACCTACTACCGCCTCTTCGAGCTCCACAACGTGGCGATCTGGCCCGCGCAGATCGCGGGCGTGGCGATCGGCCTCGCGCTCGTCGCGTTGCTGCTCCGGAGAGCTCGCCACCGCGACCGCATCATCGCCGGCCTGCTGGCCGCGTGCTGGCTGTGGGTCGCGTGGGCGTTCTTGTACCAGCGCTACGCGCAGATCAACTGGGTGGCGCCGTGGTTCGCCGCGGCATTCGCGCTGCAGGCGCTGCTCCTGGTCGTTCTCGGCGTCATCGCCGGTCGAATCGTCTTTCCGCCGCCACGCAGCGTCAGATTGCGGATCGGAGCCGCGCTCGTTGCAATTGCAGTCCTCGGCTATCCGCTGCTGGCGCCGCTCGCCGGACGGCCATGGACGACTGCCGAGACCTTCGGCGCGACGCCCGATCCGACGGCGCTCGCGACCGTCGCGGCGCTGGCACTCGTGCGCGGCCGCCTTCGCTGGCTGCTGCTGATCGTGCCGCTGTTCTGGTGCGCCGCCACGGCGCTGACGCTGTGGGCAATGGCGAGTCCGCAGGCGCTCGTCGTCGCCGTGGCCGCCGTGCTCGCGCTCTTGCCGGGCGTGCGCGGAACGCGGGGCGCAGGATAGCCGTCAGCCAAGCAGCCCGGCCGTCCGCAGCGCAGTGACGAAGGCCTGGCGCTCGGCGCCGGATTGGAATGGATAGGTCATCTCGATGTACTCGATCGAGAAATCGGGCTGGAGCTGAATCAGCTCGGCCGCCGCCGAGCGCGCTTCGGCAGTTCGACCCTGCGCGGACAATGCTGCGACGAGACGCTGGCGCGCGCGGACATTGGCAGGCTGCAAGCGCACGGCCTTTTCCGCGAGGGACGACGATGCGGCGAAGTCGCCCATCAGGAAACGGCACATCGCCTCGTCGGCGAGGCAGAGCGACGCGAAACGGTACCGCGGATCGAGCCGCAGCACTGCCTGCAGGTGCGGAATCGCGTCGGCCGGCCGCCCGGAGAACTCGAGGATGCACGCGAGGCAGTGGCGCGCAAGCGGGGCGCTGGGATTGAGCCGCACCGCATGCTCCTCGCGCTCGAGCGCCGCCACGTGATCCCGCTCGGTCCACAACCGTCCCATTCCTTCGAGCGCTTGCCCGAGCCAGTCGCGCTCGTCGATGTCGATCGCGCGCTGCGCCGCCTCGAACGACGCCTTGAGCGCGGCGCCGCGGTCGGCCGCCCAGCCGAGTATCCCCTCGTGGTAGTGGCAGAGCGCGAGGAGCGACCAGGCGAATGCCGACGCGGGATCGAGGCGCAGCGCCTGCGTCAGCGCTTCGCGGGCTTCCTGATGGCAGGTGCGGCTCATCCGCTCCTGCAGCGCCAGCGCCCGCAGCGCGTAATCCCATGCGCCCAGATGCTTGGGCCGCGTTCGCAGCGCATGCGCCTCCTCGGCGCGGTGGATCTCCGGCTCGATGCTGACGGCGACGCGCGACGCAATCTCTTCCTGCAGCGCGAAGACGTCGTCCATGTCGCGCTCGAAGCGCTCGACCCACAGGTGATGCCCGCTCGAAGCTTCGATGAGCTGCGCAGTGATCCGGATCCGGTCGCCGCCGCGGCGCACGCTTCCCTCGACGAGATAGGCCGCCGCGAGCTCCTTGCCGATGTCGCGCGCATGCGTGGGCTTTCCCTTGTAGACGAACGTCGAATTGCGGGCGATGACGGGGAACCAGCGCCAATACGCGAGCGTCGTGATGATGTCCTCGGTGAGGCCATCCACGAAATAGTCCTCCGCCGGATCGCCGCTCAGGTTGGCGAAGGGCAGCACCGCCACCGCCGGGCGCGACGTAAAGGCGACGGGCTCGGGCGTCGAATCCGTCGCGTGACGGAGAAGGCGGAAGACATGCACGGAGCGCGCGATGTTCTTGAGCCGGTGCTCGCCCAGGTCCTCGAACCGGAAAGCGACCCGGTCGCGCACCTGCTCGACGATCGCGGCGGAAAGCCGGATGTCGCCGGGTTCGGCGGAGCCTTCGAGCCGCGCCGCGACGTTCACGCCGTCGCCCAGGATGTCGTCGCCTTCGACGATGACGTCGCCGACGTTGATGCCCATCCTGAAGACGATGCGACGTTCCGCGGCAACTCCCGCGCCGAGCGCGTCGACGCGACGCTGGATTTCGACGGCGCACCCGACGGCGTTGACCGCGCTCGCGAATTCCATCAGCAGGCCGTCGCCCATCGTCTTGACGATCCGGCCGCCGTGCGCGGTGACGGCGGGCTCGATCGCCTCGGTGCGAAGCGCCGTGACCGCCGCGACGGTGCCGGCTTCGTCCTGCCCGACGAGCCGGCTGTAGCCGACGATGTCCGCAGCGATGATGGCGGCAAGCCTGCGTTCCATGCGGCGTTTCCAGGCGGATCGCGTCGCGGCTACGGCATCTGATAGCCCGGCGTCGAGCGCGAGATGGCGCGCTCCTCGTCGCTCATGTCTTCCGGGATGCCCTCGAAGAGCGGCGTGGTCAGGTATCGCTCGCCGGTGTCGGGGAGCATCGCGAGGATGACCGATCCCGGCGCGGCCTTCTCGGCGACGCGCATCGCAATGCCGAACGTCGAGCCGCCGGAAATGCCGGTGAAGATGCCCTCCTTCTGCGCAAGCGCCCTCGCCCACTTGACCCCTTCCGCGCCCGCGATCGGAATGAGCTCGTCGTAGTAGGACTTGTCGATCGCTTCCTGCAGGACCAGCGGGATGAAATCCGGCGTCCAGCCCTGGATCGGATGCGGCTCGAACGCCGGGTGACTGGCGGCGGGCGATCCGTCGGCGTTCCGCTCCTGCGCCTTGCCGCTGCCGACAAGCTGTGCGTTGGCGGGCTCGCTCAAGATGATTTTCGTCTCCGGACGCTCGCGGCGCAGGACGCGCGCGACGCCTGTGATAGTCCCGCCGGTGCCGTAGCCGGTCACGAAGTAGTCCAGGCGCTCGCCGTTGAAGTCGCCGACGATCTCGCGCGCCGTCGTGGATTCGTGGATCTCGGCGTTCGCCTCGGTCTCGAACTGCCGCGCGAGGAACCAGCCGTTTGCCTTCGCGAGCTCGACGGCCTTCTGGTACATCCCGTAGCCCTTCTGCGCGCGCGGCGTCAGCACGACCTTCGCGCCGAGCAGCCGCATCAGCCTCCGCCGCTCGATCGAGAAGCTGTCGGCCATCGTGACGACGAGCGGATAACCCTTTTGGGCACAGACCATGCCGAGGCCGATCCCCGTGTTGCCGCTCGTGGCCTCGACGACGGTCTGGCCGGGTTTCAGCGTCCCGTTGCGCTCGGCAGCCTCGATGATGTTGAGCGCCAGTCGATCCTTCACCGACGCTGCGGGATTGAACGCCTCGGCCTTGACGTACATGCGGACGCCTTTCGGCGCGAGGTTGTTGACCCGGATGCACGGCGTGTCGCCCACCGTTTCAAGCACGCTGTCGAAGAGACGACCACGGCCGTGGGTGGTTCTGAGCTGCATACTCACAGACATGCTTTTCTCCTTTGCAAACGGGCGCCGCGAGGGCCGCCGGACCCGAAAAAGAAACGACACCGCAGTCGCGCGCCCCCGAGTATTCGGGGATCGGGCGTGCGGGTCAACTGACGCCGCGCCGCGTAGATGGGCCTGTTAGGGCGCCGGCATCTCCGTCGAGCTTGTTCTTCGGCAGCGGGAGAACGTAACCGTCAACGTAATGCGACATGGCAACCTCCTTTGCACCTTTGTTTTCGCGACTCGCGGCGCGAACGCGATCCGTTTCCGACCGATCTTCGCCCTAGAGCTTCTTGTTCGCCGCGACGTCCCACCCGCCCTTGATGGTCGCGCCGGGCCCGCCCGAGGGGCTCTGCGTGTGGTACTCCCAACGGATCCGCGCATAGTCGAGCGTCACCTCATCCAGGAACCCGTCGCTCGCGGCGCCCGAGTTCAGGACATCGAACGACAGCGGATATTGCGCACCTGTCCCTCCCCGCTGAAACATGTGCGTGATGAGCACGTCCTCGAGCGTGACCTTGTAGAACTCGAAGCCCGCGGCGCCGCGGCGAAACGTGAAGCGGGCTTCGGCGATGTGCTTGCCCGAGGCGCAGGCAAGCAACATCGGGATCGACGCGGCGTCGACGTTCTTCCGGAAACGGACTCCGGAGAAATTCGCCTTGCCGGCGGCCGCCCCGCCGCCTCCGCCGTGGATGACGGTGACGTCGACGCCCTGCTCGTACGAGAAGACTTCGATTTCCTTCTTGTGCCCTTTGACGGTGCTCTCGCCGTCGATGCCATCGAGCTTGAGAAAGATGTCCTTCAGCGGATTGGGCATGATGACTCCGGTCTGATCGGCTGGTTCGCGAGGGGGCCGCGACACGCCGAAGCGCGCTAGGGGCCGACGCCGCGATTCTGCCACCACCTGGCCGCGGCGCGAAATCGCTACGATAATGCGGATTCCGAATCGACATGGCGCAGGGGTATGCGAGGCGGAAGGAATCGAAACATCGAGCGCCGGGGCCATCGCCTGATCGAGGAACGAACGGTGTTGTAATCCGCGCTGGCGGAACATCCCATGAAGGTCGCCACCTGGAACGTCAACGGAATCCGCGCGCGCGAGGCGCAACTCTGCGACTGGCTCGAGCGCGATCGCCCCGACGTCGTGTGCCTGCAGGAGATCAAGGCGCGTCCCGATCAGGTGCCGGATCGGTGCAAGCTCGCCGACTACCACGCGTTCTGGCACGGCGGCGGCGGTTACTCGGGCGTATCGCTGCACATCCGTCGCGAGCTGCTCGATGTGCCGGAGTTCCGCCACCCGGAATTCGACATGGAGACGCGCATCGTGGAGGTCGCGCTCGGGAATCTCGTGCTCGCGTCCGTATACGTACCCAACGGCGGCAAGGACTACACGGCGAAGCTCGCGTTCCTGACCGCCCTCGCCGCATGGTCGAAGGAGCTCCACGACGAGCAAGGCCGCGAGCTGATCCTGTGCGGCGACATCAACGTCGCCCGCGCCGATATCGACGTCCACCCCAAGGAGCGCAAGGTCGACGTCATCGGGCAGCGAGCGGAGGAGCGCGCGCTCTTCGAGGCGCTCCTCGGCGGCCATCTGGTCGATGTGACGCGCACGCTCGACCCCGACAATCCGGGCCTGTTCACGTGGTGGCCGCCGTGGCGCAACATGCGCCAGCGCAACATCGGCTGGCGCATCGACTATATCCTGGCGTCACGTGGGATTGCCGAGCGCGCGACGAGCTGCGCGGTGCTGGCCGCCGTCGGCACCAGCGATCACGCACCCATTATGATGACGACGAGCTGAGGGAGGGAGCGACTGCGCCGGTGTGGTCGTCTGTGATGGCGGACGAGCCCACGCGAGTGCTCAGCGTCGGAGCGGGCTCCATGGGGCGTGGACACCCGGCCGCGGGGCGACCGGTCGGTTGCCGTGACCCTGACCGACGTGGCGATGGAAGTTCCGGTCCCGGAGCACCACGACGTTCGCGTAATACGGCCACGACCACGCACCCCATCCAGCGCCGCAGTCGTTCCAGGCGTAATCACAGCCCATCGCGGTCTGCGGTGGAGTGTCCGCGATGTACTGCACCGCCGGCGGCGCCCAGCTCGCGTATTGCGGGGCCGGCGGCGAGTATGCGACCGGCGGCGGGACTGGATAGGCAACCGGGATCGCTGCCTCGCGCCGCGACTGTTCGAGCTGATCCTGAAGGCGCGCCACGCGGTCGTTCAGCGCCTGGATCTCGGCTCGGCGCGCGGCCTCGCGGGCAGCCTCCTCCCGCGCTTCGCTCTTCGGGGGACTGGGGATGACGCTTGTGACGTGCGCGCCCTCGGGAGGAGAAAGATTGCTGACGTTCATCCTACCCGATGCGTCGGTCCACACATAGACGTCCGCACGCGCGGACTGCAGGCCAACCACGCCGGCCAGCACCGCCAGTACACCCGGGAAGAGATGCTTCACGACCATCGTCGTCTACCAACAGTATGACGCCAATGCTATTCCACCACGCCGTCGTTGTATACGTGCATTTGGACAGCGCGAGCGACAAATCGGTTCTGGCCTGCGTGTTCCATCGCTCCCACTCCTTTTGCTCGGGGAACGCAGTGGCTTTCAGGTAGCGGATCGAAGTCGCTCGGCGACTGCGGGCAAGTCGCAGGGACGCGCACCGGCCGCACGGAAAAGCGCCGCCGCGAACCGCACGATCGGCGTCCCGTAGTAATCCCTCGCGGACGGCGCCCACCGGGCACCACCGAATTCCTCCCACAGCGCGAGGATCGCGCGTGAAAATTCCACATCATCGATGCGACGGCCCGCGCGTCCGGCAATTGCGGCAATGGCGGACTTGGCGGCGAGCACGATTTGGTCACCACCCGGGGACCCAAGCGCCTCCGCATTTCGAATGCCGGCGCGACGCAGCGCGCCGGCAATCTGGCCCTGCGTCCAACGGTCCGCTCGCGCATACGCTTCGCGCGCTTCATCGGGCTTCATGCGCGCGAGTGCGCCGAGCGTGCGCTTGATGTCCTGCGACGTCACCCGCGATGCGCGGGCTTCGGCGATGAACGTTGAGTGCAGCTCGACGAGATCAATTACGCACTCCCGCTCCGTGGCGGTAAGCGGGCGGCGGAGCGCGTCTTTGAGGATCGCCCATTCCAGTGCACGCACTGGCCGCGCGTCTGATGTGACTCCGTCGTGACGCCGGTCACGCGGGTCGAGAAGTGTTCGCTTGGCGCTCATGCGGACATGATATTCGGACAGGTGAATAATGCCCCGGCAACGGCGATCCAACGCTAGCTCGATCGCCTGCTCCACCGTGAGGGTACGCGCTTCCTGCCACGCGCGGTTGAAGCCCGCATCATCGCGCATGGCCGCGCGAGCCGCGGCAACGCGCGCGTCGAATTTCGAATTCCCTGGGCGCCGGAACGACTTGGCGTATGCAGTCGACCACGGCCTGCGAGACCCTGATGATGCCGCAAAGAATCGTCTGCGGGCTCGTTTGTTGGTAAGCTCGCCGAATGACCCTTCGACGCGCGTTGCTGGCCGCCGTGGCATGCGTCATCCCCTGCTCGGCGTGCGTTGCCGCCGGCGACGAAGCCTTCGTTCGCGCGAGCGAAGGCATCGTGATGTCGCGCGGCATGAACGACAAGGACCGCGCCGCGGCGATCGATTCGCTGGCGCGCTATGCGCCGCGCGCCGCCGTGCCGATCCTGATCAAGGCACTCAACGAACCCAGCGAGCCGGTGCGCCGCGCCGCCGCGCGCGGCCTGTGGACGGTCGCGCGCAACGATCATCCCGACGATGCCGCCGCGGCGCGCGCTGCGATGCCGGCGCTGCGGATCGCACTCGGCGATGTGAGCGTTTCGGTGGCGATGAACGTCGCCGGGGCACTCGAACGCCTTGGCGAGCCCGCGACCGTGCTTGCCCCATTTCGCCGCAACGCGTTGCGCACGCCCGGACCGTACGCATACGAGCGCTTCCTCGCAGCGCGCGGTCTCATCGGCATCGATCCCGCCGCTGCGCTCACGCCCTTCGTGCTCGACTGGCTGTTCGGGGAACACAAGCGGCTCGAATCGTCCGACAGCTCGGGCGCGCGCGACAACATCCGCGTTGCCAGCGACGCGCTGACCCAGCTCGTCGCGACCGGCGATCGCCGTGTCCTGGTCGTGCTCGAAGGCGAGCTCAAGGCGGATCGGCCGGGCACCGCCGATCTCCTCCGCGCGCTGGCGATGGCCAAGCCTTCGCCCGACCATTTCGCCCGCACACTGGTCATTGAGACCGACGCGTCGAACGCCGACACGGTCGCGACCGCGTACGATCTGCTGCCGAGGCAGGACGGCCCGGCGGACTTAGGCGCGTGGGTGCCGGCGGCCGCGCGTGCGCTCGTGGATCCGCGCCGACAGGCGGGCGCCGCACGCGCTTTGAAGAATGTCGCCGGCAAGACCGCGCTCGGGATGCCCGAGCTCGCGCGCCTGGCCGAGAGCACCGCGCCGGAGGAGGTGCGCGTGATCGCGCTCGCCGCCCTCGCCGACGCGAGCGACGCGACGCGCGAGTCGCCCGCTTCGGTGCTGGCCGCCGCCAAGCCGGCGGCAATGCAGGCGTTCCGAACGGTGCTCGCGCGCGAGCCCGCGGGACCGCCGTTCGAGGTTGCCAGCCGCGCGCTCCGCTTCACCGAACGCGATTTCAGTCTCACCGCGGCAATATATCTGGCGGCGCTCAAGCAGAATCCCGACGCGGCCGCGCAGGCGCAGCTTCTCGACTACATTGCCCAGGCGAACAGCGCGGCGGGTCCCCTCGCCGACGAGCTGCGTCCGTATGTCACCGCCAGCGATCCCAAGGTCCGCCAGGCAGCGCTGACCGCACTCGATTCGATCAAGCCTTCGTGGCGCGAGTCCGGCGAGCGCGCGGCGGCGGTGACCGCCGGCAGCCTCCCGAAAGCGGCGCCGCCGCAGCCCGGCGCGAAAGGTGCCGATCTCGCGAAGTTCTATGCCGCGCTGCGCGACGGCGACCGCGCGGCGATCGCGCGTCTCGTCAATGCCGGCAATGTGAACGCGCCGCTGATCTTGCCCAATGGCACAGCCGCGGCGCTGACGCCGATCGGCGGCGCCTTGCAGCATTGCGGATTGCCGCAGGTCGCTGCAACGAAGGTCGCTGCGGCCGTCGCCCAACTCGTTGCGCTGGGCGCCGACCCCGAGCAGCGGATGTCGGGCGGATCCACCGTTCTGGATTATGCCAGGGCTGCCTGCCCCGTCGAAGTGCAGGAAGCGCTGCTCGGCCGCGGGATTCACCGTTGAACGACGATCGCTGACCGGCATGGACCTCGGAAAGGAGAACGTGTACGCGGTGCAGGCGATCTACTTTGCGTACCAGCTGGAGCAAATGCGCATGTTCCAGGTGGTCGAGTGCATCGTCGAGCTCGATCGGCAGGGGCTGTTGCCGCTGGGACCGGGTCCGGCGGCAGAAGCATTGCGGCGCCATGCCGCGGGTGATCGGCTCTCCGCGCAGGAACGCGCGCTGATCTACGGGCGCGTGCTGGGCGTGCCGGGAGGCACGGACGACGAGGTCGAACCCAACCGCGAGTTCGCTTCGCTTTGGTTGCGCTTTCTCGTCAGTGTCGCGCTCTACGCACGCCGGCACGCTCTGGAGACTCTGCTTGCACCGCCCGCACCGGCGAACGCGCACGTGCGCGACGCCGCGCGTGCATTGGCGGCCAACGCATCTGCCTCCGGCGGGGGATCGACGCCGGCGATCGCGCAGCGGCTCAAAGCCGAGGTGCGAGCGGCGCTTCAGCTGCTCGGCGATCCGCAGATCGAGCAGGCGTTTGGCGCGCGCGACCTGTGGCAGGTCATCGACCAGGTCAACCGCAACGAGCTCGGCGGCGCGGTCAACGTGACGCGGTATCGCACGTGGGCGCAGGCGGGCAGCGTCGCGCTGGAGTGGCTGGCTGCGCACGCAACGGTGATTTGCGATCCGGCCCAGCGCGCGGCCGATGTGTCGCCCGACAACGCGGCCCTGCTGCAAGCTGTCGAGCAATGGCTGGCGGTGAGCGGCGTCCAGGAAGACCAGGTGGATACGTTAGCCCAGCCAACGGAGGGGCCTACCCTGTCATCGCCGCCGATCGACCTGCCGGCGATCGCGCGCGACCTGCTCGACTCGATTGGCGCGGCCGGTCGACCGGGCAGCGGAGACGACGCGACCCCGCGCAGGGTCGTCGCGCTGTTCCACGGTCCGTCAGGTACCGGCAGGACGCTCGCCGCGCATGTGTTGGCGGAAGCGATGTCGCGCCCGATGTATCGCATTGATCTGGCGCGGGTTGTTAGCAAGTACATCGGCGAAACGGAAAAGAACCTGGCCGCCCTCTTTGCCCGCGCCCGGGAATCAGGCGCGATCCTTTTTTTCGATGAAGCCGATGCGCTGTTCGGCAAGCGCAGCGAGGTCAAGGACGCCCTCGACCGCTATGCGAATGCAGCGGTCAGCTACCTGCTGCAGCAGATCGAGGCGTACGACGGCATCGTCGTCCTCGCATGCAACGAGCCCCCGCAGATGGACAATGCGCTCGCGGACGAGCGCTGGCGCAAGCTGGTACGCATCCGGTTTCCCCGGCCGCGGCGCTGAGGGCCCGGACCAGATCGTCTCACTCCACCACGGCACCCTGCTCCATCGCCTCTTCCGCCATCAGGCTCGCGGCGTCGCGATAGATCGTGGCGGTGGCGAGCACGCGGCCTTTGCGGTTGTATCGCAGCGTGCAGTCGCGCGCTGCGATGTCGCCGTCGATCGCGAGTTCATCCCACGTCTCGGCGTGGCCGACGTAGTTGATCGGGACGTCGTAGTGCTGGCTCCAGAAGAACGGCACCGCGTCGAACTTCTCGCGGTTGCCGAGCATGTTCCGCGCGGCGGTCTGGCCCTGGCGCTGCGCGACGACCCAGTGTTCGACGCGGATCGCCGCATCACTGTGCGGATCGGGCCAGCGGGCGATGTCACCGGCCGCAAAAATGCCTGGCGCGCTGGTCTCGAGATATTCGTTGACGATCACGCCACGGTCGATTGCGAGCCCGGCCTTCTCGGCGAGCGAGAGCCGCGGCCGCACGCCCACGCCGGCGATGACCAGGTCCGCGCCGATCGTCCCGCCGCTTTGCAGCGTGACTTGACGCGCGTCGATCGCACTCGCCGTGTCCTCCAGGTGGAAAATCACGCCGTGCTCTTCGTGCAGCCGGCGCACGAAGTCTCCCATCTGCGAACCCAGCACGCGCTCCATCGGCCGCTTCTCGGGCGCCACGACGTGCACTTCGATGGCGCGCGCGCGAAGCGAAGCGGCGACCTCGAGACCGATGAAACTCGCGCCCAGTACGACGGCACGCCGCGCCGTCGCCGTCCGCGCGATGATGGCGCGGCAATCGGCGAAGGTTCGCAATGTGTACACGTGTGGCAGGTCCATGCCCGGCAACGGCAAGCGCACGGGCTCGGCGCCGGTCGCGAGCAGCAGCCGATCGTAGGCGAGCCTGCTGCCGTCGCCGAGCGTTATCTGCCGCCCGCGCACGTCGATCCCGGTGACGGCCGTCGCAAGCCGCAAGTCGATGCCGGCTTCCGTGTAGAAGTGCCCGTCCCGAAGCGGGACCCACTCTTCGGGCGCGCTGCCGGCCAGGTAGTCCTTGGACAGGTTGGGTCTGTCGACGGGTGGCGCGTCGTCGTCGCTCACCATCACGACGTCACCCTGGTAGCGATGGCGACGCAGCATTTCTGCGGCGGCGAAACCCGCAGCGCCACCGCCGACGATCACGATCTTTCGGGGCGATCCCGGTGTCGATGCGACACCGCTCTTTGATGTCGGCGTCTTTTTCTCGCGCACGAACACCTTGCCGTCGGAGATCTCCGTCGCCCAACACGTGACGGGGCCGAGTGCCGGCGCGCGCAGGGCTTCCCCGCTCCGCAGGCTGAAACAGGCGTGATGCCACGGGCAGCGCACGGTCTCGCCGACCAGCAGTCCTTCCGCGAGCGGGCCGCCGTAGTGGGTACAGGTCGCACCGATCGCGAAGAACTCGTCGCCGCGACGCGCGAGCAGGACGGCATCCTCGCCGACGTGACCGGCGAGCATCTTGCCATCGGCGAGCGTATCGATCGCCAGCCCGATAGTCAGGTCAGGGCCGATCGGTGGCGATGGGGCGTCACTCATCTCAGTCTCCTTTTCATCCGTTCGATCGGTCCGGGGGTCCGATTTTGCATTCACCACATGTATAGCACCGCGGTGCTGCTCGCGCCGACCAGGCCGGACAGGACGCCCGGCAGGTCGACCCGATCTGGCCGTTGTGGAACCCTGTTCGATTTCACGCCGGGAGGGACGCGGCACGGACGGGTACCCGAAGCTCGCGTATGCGCCGTAGCGCGCCGCCGCCGCGCGCGCCGCGACAAAGCGTCGGGGGCCCTCGACTGCCTACCGGTTCACCGCCTGCATCCCCTGCGGAACGTAGCGTTCGCCGGCGGCCACGCCATGGGGAAGCACGCGATCGATGCGCTCGAGATCGGTGTGCGTCAGCCTGACCTTCAGCGCTCCGACGTTCTCTTCCAGATATTTCCGGCGCTTCGTTCCCGGGATCGGCACGATGTCGTTGCCCTGCGCCAGTACCCACGCCAGCGCGAGCTGCGACGGCGCACAATGCTTGTCCGCGGCAATGGCGTTGATCTCGTCGACGAGCTCCAGGTTCTTCCGGAAGTTGTCGCCCTGGAAGCGCGGCGAGTTGCGCCGGTAATCGTCCGGTTCGAAATCGTCGACGCTCCTGAACCGGCCGGTGAGAAACCCGCGGCCAAGCGGGCTGTAGGGAACGAAGCCGATGCCGAGCTCGCGCACCGTCGGCAGGATCTCGTCTTCCGGCTCGCGGCTCCACAGCGAATACTCCGTCTGCAGCGCGGCGATCGGGTGCACCGCGTGCGCGCGTCGGATCGTATTGGGTGCCGCCTCCGAGAGGCCGAGCCAGCGGACCTTCCCTGTGCGCACCAGCTCGGCCATCGCGCCGACCGTGTCCTCGATCGGCGTTTCGGGGTCGACGCGATGCTGGTAATAGAGGTCGATGACCTCGACGCCGAGACGGTTGAGGCTCGCCTCGCAGCATTGCCGGACGTACTCGGGCTTGCCGTTGACGCCGAGGAACTTGCCGTCCTCGCCGCGGACGTTGCCGAACTTGGTGGCAACGATCACCTTGTCGCGACGCCCGCGGATCGCGCGTCCGACGAGCTCTTCGTTACGGCCGATGCCGTAGATGTCCGCCGTGTCGAGAAAATCGATGCCGAGCTCGAGCGCCCGATGGATCGTCGCGATGGCCTCGCCCTCGTCGCGGCCGGCGTAGAAATCCGACATGCCCATGCAGCCAAGGCCCATCGCCGAGACCTCGAGTCCGGCGCCCAGTCTTCTCCTTTGCATGCTTCACCTCGATTGTTCAACGGACCTGGCCGCTGGGGGTGACGGAGCGTGTTGGACGTCGCTTCCAGCGCGTTCCGGCGCGCAGATTGCGAACGTTTGCTCGTTCTGACCGGAGGTCGGGCGGCGGGTTCCCCCGGACCGTTATCGGGTGCACGGCGTGACGGCAAGGGCGCACAAACGACTCGACGCCGCGGGCATTCCGCATAAGGACTGGAATACAGAAGCCGCCTCGTAGGAGCACCGGTACGACGCTGTAGGACAGCGCGCCGCCGGCCCTTTCATTGGCGTTCGTCACCTGCGTAAGCTCAAGTGTGCACGCCGCAACGGTTGCGCGCAAATCGTCTCTCACCCTATGATCGGCGTCACCCCCACGAGGACAGCTTTGACGCAGCGACCGAGGCGCGCCGACAGGATCGGAAAAGAACCACTGATATTCATCGTGGTTCTCGTCGCGATCTGGCTCGTGACCGACGCGGCGCTGTCCCTCGATCCCCGATGCTACGACATCGCAAACTTCGCGCGTAACGCCGGAGAGTGCCACCCGTTTCTTCCCGGTCCGCTCACCATCGGGACCCGGCTCTGGCTGGGGGAGAACCGGGATTTCGTCGTTGCCCTGGCTGCCGTCGTGATCGCGCTCTTTACCATCGCACTCTACGGTGCGACCCGCGGCTTGTGGCGAGCGGCGAATGCGCAGCGATCCGATCTCGAAGCAGCGATCCAAGCTTTTCGGGATACCGCCGCTGCCGCTGCCAAGTCCGCCGACGTCGTCATTCTGCTCGAGCGTTCGTGGCTGTTCATCGACCGGTATCGCTTGACGAGCGACGACGGCTACGCGACGCCTAACAGCTGGACCGTCGTTCTGCGCTGGCGCAACGTCGGCCGCGCGCCGGCGATCGTCGAGGAGTTCGTTCTCAAGATCAGCGACATCGATGCGCTTGCGCCAACGCCGGATTACTCCAGTGCCGGACTGCTCGTGTGTCATGCCCACGCGGTCGCGCCCGGTCAGACGTTCGTGACGCAGCGCGTCGGTCCGAGCCCGGCGATCGCCATGAAGGACGGCAAGGCGGTCCATTTCGTGCTCTTCGGCAGGATCACCTACCGGCAACTTTCCGGCGCACGTCACGTCACGGGATTCGCGATGAGCGTGTCGCCGCATGCGCCGACCGCCAGCGTCTTGCGCAACGACGCGTACAACTACTGGAACTAGCGTCTAGATTTCGAGCGCCTGCATCGCGTCGGCGTCGAGTCGGAGCGTTGCCGCCCGCAGCAATTCGTCGAGCTGATCGAGGCTCGTTGCGCTGGCGATCGGTGCGGTGACGCCGGGCCGAGACATCAGCCACGCCAGCGCGATCTGCGCCGGCGTCGCGTTGTGGCGCCGCGCGACATCGTCGAGCGCTTCGAGGATCCCCAATCCGCGCGGATTCAGGTATTTCTTCATCCCCGGACCGCGCGCGCTCTTGCCGAAATCGGCCTCCGCCCGGTACTTTCCAGAGAGAAAGCCCGCCGCGAGCGAGAAATACGTGATCACGCCGAGCTGCTCGCGCGCGCACAGGCGTTGCAGGTCGCCCTCGAACGTGTCGCGGTCGTAGAGGTTGTAGAGCGGCTGCAGCGTCTGATAATGCGGAAGGCCGTGTGTCCGGCTTGTATCGAGCGCTTGCGCAAGTCGGGTAGCCGACAGATTCGACGCGCCGATCGCCTTGACCTTGCCTTGCCGCAGCAGTTGCTCGTACGCGGAGAGCGTTTCCTCGAACGGTGTGCTCTCGTCGTCCCAGTGCGACTGATAGAGGTCGATGCAGTCGACCTGGAGGCGCGAGAGTGACGCTTCGACCGCCTGCAGGATGTAGTCCTTGCGCAGCACCTTGTGGCCCTGGCCCATTTCGGAGCCGACCTTGGTGGCGATGATCACGTCATCGTGGCGGCCGCGCCGCGCGATCCACCGTCCGATGACCGTCTCGGATTCGCCGCCCTTGTGGCCAGGCACCCAGCGCGAGTACGAGTCGGCGGTGTCGATCAAGTTGCATCCGGCGTCCACAAACGCATCGAGCAGCCGGAACGACGTCGTCTCGTCGACGGTCCAGCCGAAGACGTTCCCTCCGAACGCGAGCGGCGCGATCTCGAATCCGGTGTTGCCGAGCTTGCGCCTTTCCATTGCCGTTCCTCTCCGCTGCGCCGCGGGCGCGACCCGTTTACTGTAGCATTGCCGCGGGATGGGAATCGAAATCGTGGCCGCGCCCACGTTGCTCGCCGACCTCGTCGATGCTTCGCAGCGCGTCGGGGAGCACTCCGCACGGCGCGCGAAGATCGCCCGCCTCGCCGATTTCCTGGGCCGACTCGCCCCGGAAGAAATCGACGTCGGCGTCTCCTGGCTCGCGGGTGCAACGCGGCAGCGGCGCAGCGGCATCGGCTGGGGAACGATTCGCGACGCACAGCCCGCGGCGAATGCCGAACGCCCGACCCTCACGCTCACCGACGTCGACGCGACGCTGGAAGCGATCGCTCGACTGAGCGGTCCCGGCTCGACCGCGGATCGCATCCGCCTCCTCTCCACGCTGTTCGGCCGCGCCACGGCCCGCGAACAGGAGTTCCTGGCGCGACTGCTTGGAGGCGAGTTGCGTCAGGGCGCGCTCGAAGGACTGATGATCGAGGCGGTCGCCGCCGCCGCGGTCCTGCCGGCAGAGACGGTGCGCCGTGCGGCGATGGTCGCGGGTGGCGTCGCAGCGGTGGCCTCGCGTGCGCTCAAGGAAGGCGCCGAGGGCTTGAGCCGCTACGCGATCGCGCTCTTCCAGCCGCTCGCGCCGATGCTCGCGCAGCCGGCCGACGACATCGCCGATGCGCTCGCCCGGATCCCGATGGCGGCGCTCGAATGGAAGGTCGACGGCGCGCGCGTGCAGGCCCACAAACGCGGCGACGGAGTGCGCTTCTACACGCGCACCGGCAACGACGTCACGATCGCCGCGCCCGAAATCGTGTCCGCGGTCCGCCAGGCGCGCGCGCGGGACCTGATTCTCGACGGCGAAGCCATCGCCTTGAAAGCGAACGGCGCGCCCTACCCCTTCCAGGACACGATGCGGCGCTTCGGCCGCGTGCAGGACATCAAGGCGATGCGCGCCGCGATGCCGTTGTCCGTCTTCTTCTTCGACTGCCTGCACCGCGACGCGCACGACCTCGTGCCGCTGCCTGGCGCCGCACGCTTCGAGGCGCTCACGTCGGTGCTGCCCGCCGAGTTGGTGATTCCGCGGTTGGTCACGAGCGATCTCGCCGCCGCCCAGGCGTTCTACGACGACGCGCTCGCGCACGGACACGAAGGCGTGATGGTCAAGGCATTGGACGCGGCGTACGATCCCGGCACCCGCAGCGCGCTGTGGCTGAAGGTCAAGCGCGCGCACGCGCTCGACCTCGTCGTCCTGGCCGCGGAGTGGGGACACGGCCGCCGCCACGGCTGGCTCTCGAACCTGCACCTCGGCGCGCGCGACCCGTCGAACGGACAATTCGTCATGCTCGGCAAGACGTTCAAGGGAATGACCGATGCGCTGCTCGGCTGGCAAACCGAGGAGCTCCTGAAGCGGGAGATTGCGCGCGACGAGTGGACCGTGCACGTGCGTCCGGAGCTCGTCGTCGAAGTCGCGTTCAACGACCTGCAGGCGAGCCCGCGCTATCCCGGCGGGCTCGCCCTTCGCTTTGCGCGTGTCAAGGGCTATCGTCCAGACAAGAAAGCGGAGGACGCGGACACGATGGATTCCGTGCGCGCCATTTACGCAAGACAGGACAAATAAGCGACGGGCGGCGGCCACCGCATTCCATCGACGAACCTATGGGTAGCCGCATCGTTGTCCTCGGTGGATACGGACATTTCGGCAGCCGCATTTGCCGCGCGCTCGCCAACGAATCCGACATTTCGCTCGTGGTCGCGGGGCGCGATCTCAACGCGGCATCGAACCTTGTCCGACGGCTCGATGCCGACCCTTTGACGTGCATCGCCAGCGCCGTCGACCACACGGCAGCGGACTTTGGCGTCCGACTTCGCGATCTCGGACCCCATCTGGTCATTCATACGTCGGGCCCGTTTCAAGGCCAGTCCTACCACGTCGCGCAGGCAGCGATCGAGGCGGGCTCACACTATATCGATCTCGCCGACGGGCGCGCGTTCGTCAACGGAATCACGATGCTCGATCGGGCAGCACGGGACAAGCGCGTCGTGATCACGTCGGGCGCGAGCACGCTGCCGGCGCTTTCCGGAGCTGTCGTCCGGCATATTCAACCCGAATTCGCTCGTTTGGATTCGATCACGATCGGCATCGCACCCGGTCAAGCCACGCCGCGCGGCCTGGCGACGATGGAGGCCATCCTTTCGTACTGCGGGAAACCGTTTCTCGAGCGAAGCGGCGGTCGATGGCGGATGGTATACGGCTGGCAGGGCCTGCACCGGATGCACTACTCCGGCCTTGGTGTCCGGTGGGCGGCCCGATGCGACGTGCCCGACCTGGAGCTCTGGCCGGCGCTCTTTCCGACGCTGCGCGCCGTCCGCTTCGATGCCGCGCTGGAAAACGTCGCATCGCACGTCGGGCTGTGGTCCCTCGCGTGGCTGGTTCGGGCCGGCCTTGTGCGGCGACCCGAGGGATTTGGGCGCGCGGTACTCGAAGTTGCCCGTCGGTTCGATCGCTTCGGCACGAACGTCGGCGGCATGTGCGTTCGCGTTGAAGGGATCCTGCACAGCGGTGCGGCGGGGCGTCGCGAATGGCAGCTCGTCGCGCGCGACGGACACGGACCGGAAATTCCGTGCATTCCCGCCATTGTGGTCGCGCGCAAGCTTTCGCGCGGCGAGCCCATCGCTCCCGGAGCACGACCGTGTCTCGGTATGATGACGCTCGGCGAGTTCACTGCCGCCGCGGATCGTTTGAATATCGACTGGCAATTGCGCGACGAGGGCGCGGCATGACATGGTACGAGGGCGTCAAGATCGTTCACATCCTGGGCACCGTTCTGCTTTTCGGCACCGGGTTGGGGACGGCGTTCTTCCTGCTCATGGCCTACCGCAGCCGCGATATCGACGCGATTCGCATCACGACGCGCCACGTCGTGATCGCGGACTGGCTGTTTACCGCTCCGGCCGTCGTCCTGCAGCCCCTGTCCGGCGCTTTGCTGATGGAATCGCTCGGCGTCCCGTACCGAACCGCCTGGTTTGCCGCGGTCGCGATTCTGTACGCGCTGACGGGTTTGTGTTGGCTCCCCGTCGTGCGCATTCAATACCGGTTGCGCGCACTCGCGCAGACGGCTCCGCGTTTCGACGCGCTTCCCGCGGCTTTCCACCGCGGAATGCGGCTATGGATCGTGCTCGGCGTCCCCGCTTTTTCTTCCGTGCTCCTGATTGTCGTGCTGATGGTGACGCGAGCTGGAATGAGCAAACCTCTCTAGTCGTGCAGCGCCTCCCCGAACATCGATCAAACGTGTCCCGGAAGCGACGAACATGATCACGATCCACCATCTGTCCACGTCACGCTCCGAGCGGATCGTCTGGCTGATGGAGGAGCTCGGCCTCGACTACACGCTCGAGCGGTATCAGCGCGCGCCCAACGGCGCCGCGCCCGAAGCACTGAAGGCCATTCATCCGCTGGGCAAGGCGCCGGTCATCCGCGACGGGGATATCGTGCTGGCCGAATCGGGGGCGATCGTCGACTACATCGTCCATCGTTACGGCGGCAGCCGGCTCGCCGTGCACTCGAACGAGCCGGCGTACGCGCGCTATCTCTACTGGCTGCATTTCGCCGAAGGGAGCCTGATGTCGTTGCTGCTGATCGCGCTCGTGCTGTCGCGGATCCCCGAAGCGAGTGAAGGACCGGTAACGACCCGCGTGCGCACGCGGATGACCCAGATGCTTGCTTTCGTCGACTCGGAGCTCGCGGCCGGTCCCTATTTCGCCGGCGCGACGTTCACGGCGGCGGACGTGATGATGACCTTCCCGTTCACGACGATGCGGCTCTTCCTCGACTACGACCTCTCGCCGTTCGCCAACATCGTCGGGTATCTGTATCTGAAACGCATCGAGGCGCGACCGGCCTATCGAAAGGCAATGGCGGTGGCGGGCGCCGAAAGCAGGCAATAGGTTCCGCATGCGGTGGTCGATCCATTGGCCACACCCAAAAGCAAAGCGGCCCCACGAGGCCGCTTCGCTTGCTTCGCCGCGGACGAGTTACCCGCGCGGCTCTCCGCTGGCGTTGACCCAGATCGTCGGCCCGGGTGCCGTGGTCATCTGCATGTGATGCTCGATGCCGTTGAAGTAATAGGTCACGTCCCAGTAGTCCGGCCGTGCCGAACCGGGAACCGCAGCACAACGCTGGACGTCCTGGCTGTACACGGTGCCCGGGCCGCGTCCGACGTTCGAGCCGATCGCCGCGCCGGCCACGGCGCCAACACCTGTCGCGACGTCCTGCCCGCGTCCGCCACCGACCTGGTGCCCGAGGACGCCGCCAAGGATGCCGCCGATGATTGCGCCGGGAATGTTGGGCTGGCTTTGCGGCGGCTCGACGACCTGCTGACGCTCGACCCAGCAGCGCTGCTCCGGTGGACCGACGATCGCCCGAACCGACGCGACCGGAACCTCGAACAAACGCTCATCGGGGCGACGGCGATATTCGTAGACGGGCGCCGGCGGCGGGGGCGGCATCTCGACGGCAGCGTAGTGCGCGCCCTGCCCGACCGGTCGCACTGACGAGATCCGATTGTTGAGGCCCATCGGGGCCAACGAGGGATAGTTGCCCGGCCGCAATATCGTGCAGCGACCGCTGAAACCCGCATCCTCGCAGACCTCCCAGCGGCCGCGCTCGACGATCGCCGACGACGCGCGATCGTTGAAGCCGAGCCGATCGAAATTGCTGACCGGTCCGGCCGCCTTAAACGCACCGCCGCGAAAACCTTCGCCTTCATAGAATGTGACTTGTGCTGCGGCTTGCGTCGCCAGAATCAGCGCGCTCGCGCCCAGAAGGGCTTTCAACTTCATTGTCATTCGAATCGCTCCTTGGGTTGTCAGCGGAAAATCGTTCGCTGGACAGGGACCGTAACGCGCGAGTGCTGCGCAGCGTTGTCACGAGGGGTCGGGCCGCAACGTTTCGATACATTGTCTCTCGCTTGCAGGACGGTCGGCTCGCAATCCAGGGTCCGGATCGTTGCCGGCGTTCGGCGGGAACCGACGCAATCGTTGGGATCGGGACTTGACATGATATATCTTACGATATAGCCTACGGGCTATCGCAACGTAAATAGGGACCGATTATGCGCGGATTCTTTGCCTACCACGGGTGTGCGAGACGGGCTCACGGCAGCCCCTTCGGACGCTTCGCCTCGGGCTTCGGCCCCGGCGGTTTCGGAGGAGCCGGATTCTTCGTGGGCCGCAAGCTCGGGTCGACCGAGCTCCAGCTCGTGATCCTCGCGCTGCTGGCCGAGCAGCCGAGGCACGGCTACGAGATCATCAAGGCGCTGGAGCAGATGTCGAAAGGCTTCTACGCGCCGAGTCCGGGGATGGTGTATCCCGCGCTCACGTATCTCGAAGAGGTGGGCTACGCCACCGTCGAAGCCGAAGGCACGAAGAAGCTGTACCGGATTACCGACGCTGGACGCGCAAAGCTCGACGAGCATCGCGAATTCGTCGACGCCATCCTCGCGCAATTGGCCCGCGTCGGCAGCAGGATGGACCGCGTGCGTCAGGCGTTCGCCGGCGACGATCAGCACGCCGACGGCGACGTCGGCCACGCCGCGGTCGACAAGGCGCGGCGGGAATTGCGCTCGGCGCTGATCGCGAAGCTCAATGCCGCGCCATCGACGGAAGAGCTGCAGCGCGTTGCCGATGTGCTGAAACGCGCGACCGACGAGGTGCGGAAAAAATAGCGGCGGACCTGGACAATCGATCGCCTTCGCGAACCCTTCCCCGACGAAAGACGCTGGATTCCCGCCCCCCAACTACCCCACTCGAGGGCAGGCCTCGCGGGAATGACGTGACAGCTAATTCGCCGCAAAGCAGTAGAGCAAACCTGCGCCGCCCGTCGATATCAGCGCGGCATCGCTGCAGCCGCGCGTCGGATGGGATGAATTCCACGACACCGATGGCGGACTCGTGTCGAGGCCCGTGCGGTCGCTGTGGCCGACGATCGCCGTGCCGTCTGCGCTCTTCGTCCAGTTGCCGCAGGTCTTGTCGTCGGGGCCCGGGAACGCCGTCCCGTCCGGCTGCGTGCCTGTCAGGATGTCGTGCTGGTTCGGCGTGTCGCCGCGACCGTTGACCACGGCGCCCTTCTCGGTCAGCGCCGTCTGCTTGGTCAGGTTGTTCGCGCCATGCAGCTCGTTCACGTTGTTGGCGATCACGACCCCTTTGGCGTTTTGCCACGGACCCTTGCCGATCCGCTCACGCGCATTGACGGCCGGCGAATTCGAAGTCGCCGATGCGCTCAGGTACGCGCGCCACGTCTTGTTCCCCGCACCGACCGCGGCGGCCAGCGCCTGACAATGCTTGTCGGCGCCGTCGAGACCGCCGAAGTCCGCGCCCTTCCCCGAGCCGACGCTGGTGACGAAGAAGCTCATCGCCGGCTGCTGGCCATACGCGCTGCCGACCCCTGCGACGAGCGCCAACGCGGCCGCGAATGCCGATCCGATCTTCCGCATGTTTTTCCTCCGTCGAATCGCCCGCCGTCGCCGAAGGGCGTCTTGTCAGGTCCGAAACTGTGCAGCGGTCGCAATCTTCGACCGATCGGCGGGATGACGCAAGGCGCAGTCGCCACGGGCGCGATGCGCGAACGCGTGCGACCTGTCGGCCACAGCTCGGCGCGACACCGCGCAGCGCCGCGCATCGGCTGTCGAATAATCGATATGGATTTCCGGCATCCGTTGGGCTAACCTCCAAGTCTGACGACTTCGTCCGCATTTCCGCCCCGCGACGCTCCAGCCAACTCCGCGCATGCGCCTCATTCCGACGCTCGTGCTTTTCACGCTCATGGCGTCCGGACCGGCGCCGGCGCAGCAGCAGGGTTTCAAGTTCTCGCAGCAGGACGACACCGACCGCCTCGAGCAGCAGGCGCGCGACGAGCGCATCGCCCAGCAGCTCTCGACGCCGTGCCGGGCCGCGATCAAAGACAAGAAGATCATGGTCATCATCGGCGAGCTGCAGTCGAACGGCTACATCGCCGCGCAGCAACAGAACTACGGCCCGCATTTCACGACGATCAACAACCGGCTGCGCGCGCTCGGGTTGCGGACGTACACGCCCGAGGAGATCCGCCGGCAGATCGCGCAGGCCGAGATCGACGCGTATTTCAGGAACGACCCGGATGCGATGCTGAGTGCAGCGAAACGGCTCGGCGCGAGCTTCGTGCTGCGCGGCCTCATCACCTCGCAGGCGACGCGCAATCCGATGATGGCGGTGAACCAGGTGTCGGTCGGCATGCAGTTCACGCTGTCCGGCAACGGCCGGGTGATTTCGGACACCGAGGCGCATTCGGCGTCGTACGCGGGCGCGGACGTCGCGCGCATGGCGCTCACGCTCGTCAACGAACAGGCGGACGAGGTCGTCGCCACGCTCTATGCTGACTATTGCCGCAAGGCGGGGGCGCCTGCAGCGAAGCCCGCGCCGCAGTAAACTTGTGAATCCGGCACGGATTCGACATCGATGAGGGAGGTATCGCCATGAGCCCACGCGCGTTGTTCGACTGCACGAAATATTTGTTGGGAGCGACCCTGCTCGCGCTCTCCGCTCTCGCCTCGGCGCAGCCTACCTACGGCAACCCCTCGCCGACCGCCGGCAGGGAAACATCGCAAAAGGCGAACGCCGCCGCGGATCAGACGATCTACCAACCGGTGACGTACACCAATGCCGCCCGGAAGGGTCCCGCACTGGTCGTCATCCCGGGCGAGATCAAGAGCAACAACGCGACGTTCCTGCAGAAATTCACTGCCAACAACATCGCCGACTTCGGCGAGATCGAATTGAGCAGTGCCAACTTCACCGTGCTCGAGCGGTCGAATCTGGGCCCGCTGCTCAAGGAATTCGAGCTCGCCTACAACCTGGGCGATCCCGATCAGGCGCGCAAGTTCCTGAAGATGGGCAAGCTGAAAAGCACCAAATACGTCGTCAAGTTCGACATCCTGAAGACCGAGCAGGTCGCCGCCGCGCAGTCCGGGTTCGACGGCCGCACGCTCGGACAGATGGCGGGGCTGCTGGGCGCGTTCTCCGGCTCGCGCGGTGGGGCGCAGGCGGGCGCCGTGGGCGGCACCGCCGTCGGCTCAGTGCATTCGGACGAAGCGACGAGCGTCTGGGTCATCGGCATGCGCTACAAGATCATCAACGCCGAAACGACCGAACAGGTCGCGACGGGATACACCGAGGAAAAGATGGAAATCGGCGCGACGTCGTCGGGCGCGCTCGGCATCCATCAATCGCAGCAGGGCGGCGTGTCGCTCGACACGATGGTGCAGCGGCTCGTGCAGAAATCGGTCTGGGACATCGACCAGAAGTACAAGTAGCTGCGAGCGCGGCGGGCGAAGCCAAGGCCCGAAGGGCGCGTCGCCGCGCGAGCAGCACCCGGCGACGCAGCGGTGGATCGTAGAACGCGGGCAGCACGGAGCCGGGCGCGAGCGCGGCGGGCGAAGCCAAGGCCCGAAGGGCACGTCGCCGCGCAAGCAGCACCCGGCGACGCAGCGGTGGATCGTAGAACGCGGGCAGCACGGAGCAGGGCGGCTAGCGTCGAAACAATTCAGTAAGCGTTGGAGCGCGACGCCGGCCCGCCGCCGGCGTCGCCGTTTTTCCACCGTGGAGCGACGGATGGCAGACATCAACAGCATCGGGAAGTACGAAATCCGGCGCGAGATCGGACGCGGCGCGATGGGCGTCGTCTACGAGGCCTACGACCCGCTGATCAAGCGGATGGTCGCGCTGAAGACGATCCGCCCGGATCAGCTCGCCGGCGAGGATTCGGCCGCGATGATCGCGCGCTTCCGCCGCGAGGCGCAGGCGGCGGGCCGACTCAACCATCCGAACATCGTGTCGATCTACGATTTCGGCGAGGAGGCCGGCACCTGGTACATCGCGATGGAGTTCGTCCAGGGACGCGAGCTCAAGGCGTGCTTCGAAGCGAATGAGCGCTTCCGCGTCAACGACATCGTGCGGATAATGACGCAGATCCTGGGCGCCCTCGACTATTCGCACCGGCAGGGGGTGATCCACCGCGACATCAAGCCCGCGAACATCTTCCTGCTCGCCGATGGCTCGGTGAAGGTCGGCGACTTCGGCATCGCGCACATCGAAGCGTCGAACCTCACGCAGGTCGGCACAGTGCTGGGGACGCCCTCCTACATGTCGCCGGAGCAGATCCTCGGGCTGCCGGTCGATGGTCGATCGGATCTTTTCTCCGCCGGCGTCATTCTCTATCAGTTCCTGACTGGCGAGCGGCCGTTCACCGGCTCGTCGACGACGACGATGCAGAAGGTGCTGAAGGAAGACCCGCTGCCGCCATCGTCGCTCAACATCCAGATCCTGCCGGTGATGGACGCCGTCGTGCGCAAGGCGCTCGCCAAGCAGGCGGACCAGCGCTACCAGACGGCCGCCGAATTCGCCGACGCGATCCGCGCCGCGGCGCCAGCCTCGACCACGCCGCTTGCAGCCGTCGCGCCCGCGGGCAGCACGGACCCGACGATCATCATGGCGCCGGTCGATCCGCCCGCGATCCAGACGGGCACTTCGGCGCGCGCTTCCCCGGCACCGCCTCCGGCTGCGGCGCCAACGGCAAACACGTCGCGCACGCCCGCGCTCGCGATCGTCGTGGTCGCGGTCGCCATCGCGATCGGTGCAGGCGGCTGGTTCATCTATCAACGTTATGGCGCCGACACCACCACCGTCGCGCAGGTCCCCGCCAAGACGACGCCCGTGGCGAGCGCGCCGCCGGCGGGCCCACCCACGTCGGCCACGCCGACCGCAGCATCGAAAACCGAACCCGGGACGGTGGCGATCACCGCTGTGGGTCTCGCCGATCCGCGCGATCCCCGCTACAAGGGCGACAAGTCGCTGCAGCAGGACGATGCGCGTGCCGACGCGAAAAGCCAGACGGTCGAAAAGGCGCTCGGCCTTCTCGTCGACGCGAAATCCCTGGCGCAGAATTACGACGTGCTGAAGGACAAGGTGCTGGCGAACAGCGGCAGCTACATCAAGACCGTCGTGCGTGAGTCCGAGCCGCGCGTGGGCAAGGACGGACTCGTCGCGGTAACGACCGAAACCATCGTCAACGTCAAGGCGCTGCAGAAATCGCTGAACCAGATGTCGCGCGACGAGCGCATCGAACTGATTCGCGCGAACGGCGACCCCAGGGTGTCGGTGCAGATCGCGGTCCGCGATTCCGATCAGCCCGATGCGCCGCCGCAGCTCTCGCCGGTGGCCGAGAACATCCTGAAGGAACGCATCAAGTCGTTCGGCTTTCGCACCTGGGCCGAAGGCAGCGCTGATGGCAGCAAGGGCGCCGACTTCGCAGTGCTGGGCGAAGCGAAGATCAAGAAGCTTTCGGCCAGGCTGGAAGCGTCGGGGCTGATGGTGACGAAATACACGCTGACGTCGTGGACGGTCAAGTGCGTCGATCTTGCGACCGGCGAGGAGATCTATTACAACACGGCGCTGCCGAAAGGCGTCGGCAGCTGGGCGAGCGAGGAAGAGTCGCTGAAGGCGATCGGCGCGAAGATCGCCGACGAATTCTCGCGCGATTTCTTCCTGCAGCACGCCAACGTGGCGAGCCAGAAGGTCACGCTCCACGTCGAAGGTTTGCCGGACACCGCAAGCGAGGAGGCATTCGGACGCGAGCTCGTCGGTTTGCCGGAGGTCATCGCCGCAACGACCGGCCCCCCGGCGAAGCCGCGCGTCTACGACGTGCAGCTCGGGGGAAGCGGTGCCGCCGGCGATCTCGTCGCCAACGGCGTGCTGAAGCCGCTCAACGCGAAGCTCGGCCAGACCTGCTTCGCATTGGCAGGCACCGCCGGCGACAAGGTGGCCGTGGTGTTCGACAAGCGCTGCGCGGACGCCTCCATCCTGCCGCGACTCGAGACCAATCCGCCGGCGGGTCTCTACGGCGCGCCGCCCGGTCGCCAGAAAAGCGTGATCAAGGATCCCGAGACGTTGCGCAAGCTGACGACGTAACCAACGTCCTCGTCTCGCTGGCGCTCGCCTGCGTGCCTCGCCGGCCTCTTCCGCCGCAAGCATTATTCGCATCGTCGGACCAACGGCCGCCCTCCATCTCTCGGCGACGCGCCCTTCGGGCCTTGGCTCGCTGCGCTCGCCCGCCTCGCTCAGTCGCCCTCGATGAACGCGAACTCGAGCGTCTCGAGCGGGTCGGTCTGATAGGGGTGCCCGAAGCTGATGTGGCCGCGGCCGCGCAACATCAGCTCCTCACGGCGAAGCTGAATTTCGCCCTCGCCTTCGACGGTCACGAACGTCCCGTTCGAGCTCTGGTCGATCAGCACGAACTTGTCGCGCCGCCGCTCGATCCGCGCGTGGAGCCTCGAGGCCAGACGGTCGGCAATCACGACGTCGTTTTGCGCATCGCGCCCGAGCGTCAGCGTCGACGTCGCCGCGCCGAGCTCGATCGCCCGCGTGCCGTGCACGAGCTCGAGCCGCGCAGCGCGGAGCTTCGGCCGCGTCGTCATCGTCGTTAGCTCGGCGGTATCCTGCCAGGTGAGCTCCATGATGACGATATCCTTGTCCTTGCCCTTGACCGTCAGCACGTCGACCTCGCGCACGCGACCGCAAAGCTCCGCCGACAGGACCCCGGCCGTCGATCCCGAGAGGATCACCTGGCCGCCTTTCGCAAGTCCGACCATGCGTGCGGCGACGTTGACCGAATCGCCGAAAACGTCGCCTTCCACCTCGATGGCGCTCCCGCAATGCACGCCGATGCGCAGCGCGAGGCGCAGATTGCGCTCGCGCACGAGCTCCACCATCCGCAGCTGGATTTCGGCCGCGGCGATCACCGCCTGATCGGCCGTCGGAAAGACGACCATCGCCTCGTCGCCGATCGTCTTGATCAGGCGACCGCCGTGGCCGTTGGACGCGTCCCGCACGAGCGCCAGGCATTCGCCGATCGCGGAGAGCGCCTTCGCGTCGCCCAGTTGCTCATAGAGGCGCGTGCTGCCTGCGACATCGGCAAACAGCACGGCAAGATTTCCTTCGTCGACGCCCACCGCGCCCGGCCCTCGCGAATGATCGCGGAAGTATACGGGAACGATTCAGCGTGCGGTTTTCGCGCCGCTGTCGGAGGCGCCGCGCGGGTTTACCGGCTACCTCAGTGTCATTGCGTCACTGGGCGAACGATGCGTCGACACGGGAAAGGGCTGCGCCGGCACGGCGCCAGGAGACGATGGCAAGCACAGTGCCCGCGACAATGGACAGCGCGGCGCTCAGGCCTGGCGCGGCGAAACAAGTCGCCACCCCCCCGGCGAGCAGGCTCGAGCCGACGAATCCCAGCCCCATCCACACGCCGTGGGCGAACAATGCCGTTTCATCGCTGCCGCGTGCGGCAGGCCGTTTTTCGGCGAGCATGACATCTCCCGGTTGCATGAAATCGCTGGCGCGACGACGAACTGCGTTGGACTCGTGGTGCGCCGCACATCGAAACGATACGGGCGAAGCCTTGGCGAATCAAATCGTCATTTCGAATCGGGAAGATCGATAATCCTGATCTCGAGGGCCATGATCGTTGTCTTGCACAATGTCGAATTGCGGTTTGTTCCGGCGGTGTCCGCAATCACGTCCCTTTACCGCGATCGCGCCGGAGGGCATCCTGGATCAGCGCCAGATCGGCGACGAACCGGTCGAACGCCGCGCGACGCTCATCATCGTCCGCGATCCGGAGAATCGACGATGGGTGCACGGTGGCGAGCATCAACGGTGCGACGCCGCCTTCGATCAGCCGCCCGCGCTTGACGCTCACGCGAAACGCGCGGCCCAGCAGCACCTGCGCCGCGGTGGCCCCGAGGCAGACGATCACGTCCGGTTCGACGATTCGGATCTCGGCTTCAAGCCAATCGAGGCACGCGGCGATTTCCGCTTGCGTCGGCGTCTTGTGAAGCCGCCGCTTTCCACGCGGCAGCCAGCTGAAATGCTTAACGACGTTGGTGATGTACACCTCGCGGCGATCGAGTCCGATGCGGTCGAGCGCCGAGTCAAGCAGCGCACCCGCCGGACCGACGAAGGGGCGCCCCGAGCGGTCTTCCTGATCGCCGGGTTGCTCGCCGACGATCATCACGCGGGCGCGCTCGCTCCCTTCGCCGGCAACGCCCTGCGTCGCGTGCTCCCAGAGCGGACACGCGCGACAGCGATCGACATCTTCGCGCAGCGCCGAGAGCTTCGTTCCCGCAAATCGCGGTTCGGGGCCCGCACGTTTTTTCATCGCCGCTCATCGCGCGGGCGCGTTGCGGACAGACCCGCTGGCTGACTCCGGCGCGTCAGGCCTTCGGTTGCCACAGCGCGAGTGTCGCGCCGGTCGGATCGACGAAAATGCTGAACGCGCCGATGCCCTTGATCTCCGTCACGTCCCTCACGATCTTCGCGCCCAGCGATTGCGCCTTCCGGGTCGCCGCGGCGACGTCGTCGACGCCGACGTAGGCGAGCCACGACGAGGGTTCTCCCGGCATCGGATGCTTCATCATGCCGCCGCCGGTGCCTTCGCCGACTTTGATCAGCGTATAGGTGCCGTTTTCCATCGGCATGTCCTCGAGCATCCACGCGAAGAGCTTGCCGTAGAACTCCTTGGCATTGCCGATATCGGTCGTGGCGAGCTCGACGTGAACGAAGGGATTTGCCATGTTTGTCGCTCCTTGGTCCGATGATCGTTGGTGAAATGAGAAAAAAGGGCCGCGACGGACACGGCCCCTACGTTCAGCACGCGGCGAAATCAGCAGTCAGCCGCGCGGATTTCCGCTGGCATCGACGGTGATCGTCGGGCCCGGCGGCGGTGCGCTCATTTGGACGTGGTGCTCCTGGCCGCGGAAATGATAGGTCACATCCCAGTAATCGACCGCCGACGAGCTGGGGACGCTGGCGCAACGCTGGACGTCGCGGTCGTACACCTGCCCGCCCCGACCGACGTTCGCGCCGACTGCGGCGCCGGCCACCGCTCCGCCAGCCGTGGCCACGTCACGGCCACGGCCGCCGCCGATCTGATGGCCGAGGACGCCGCCAATCACGCCGCCGATGATCGCTCCCGGGACGTTTGGGCCGTTGGGCTCGACGACCTGCTCGCGCTCGACCCAGCAGCGCTGCTCCGGCGGACCGGCGATTGCGCGCACCGACCTAATGTTTGCCTGGTAGAGCGCCTCGCCGCGCGGTGGCGGCGCATAGCCATAGGCCGGCGCCGCAACGGGTCGCACCGACGAAATCCGGTTTTCCATGCCCATGCGGGCGAGCGAGTCGTAAGTTCCAGGATTGAGGACCACGCAGCGGCCCTGGAATTGCGCGTCCTCGCAGACTTGCCAGCTCCCGCCCTCGACGACCGCCGACGATGCGCGGTCGTTGAATCCGGTATGGTCGAAATTCCGGACGGGCCTGTCGGCGGTGAACGTGGGTCCGCGCAGCCCTTCGCCTGCGTAGAACGTGACCTGTGCCGCAGCTTGCGCGGCGAAGACCAACCCAGCCGCCGCAAGCACAGTTTTGAATGATGTACGCATAGAGCCTCCGAATTCTTGCCCGGGATCATCGGATCCCGTTTACAAAGCCTATCGTGTCGCGACGATGGGCCGTTATCAGGAGCCGGCGGCAAAACGCGTAGGCAAGGGACTACATCGAAGTAAGCTGCACCACGACGCCCGGCGAACGCTATCGCTTTCGGGGCGGCAGAGCACGCCGCGCGAGATTGGGCCGCGGCTCGAACTGCGGCATTGCGGAACCCGAACGCTCGATCAGCCCGAGCGCGGTCTCGAGCGCGGTCTCGAGCTGCCGATCGCGCCCCGCTGCGATGTCCTGCGGCGCGTTGTCGACCTCGATCTGCGGGTCCGTGCCGTAGTTTTCGACACCCCAACCCACGTCGCGGAACCAGAACGAAAACTCCGGCTGTGTCGTTTCCGTTCCGTCGACCAGCTTGTGCCGCGGCCAGATGCCGATCACGCCGCCCCAGGTTCGCGTTCCGACGAGCGGACCGATGCCCATCAGCTTGAAGCCGTGCGCAAAGATGTCGCCGTCCGACCCCGCATGCTCGTTGGTGAGCGCGACGACCGGGCCCGCGACCGCCTCGCTGGGGTAGGACTCCGGTCGGCCCCAGCGCGACAGGTCGTAGCCGATGCGCTTGCGCGCGACCTTTTCCAGCAGCAATTGCGAGACGTGGCCGCCGCGGTTGTAGCGGATGTCGACGATCAGCGCGTCGCGGTCGCACTCGGTCATGAAGTAGCGATGGAATTCGGCGAAGCCCGCGGACATCATGTCGGGCAGATGGAAGTAGCCGATGCGGCCGCCCGAACGCTCGTGGACCCACGTGCGGTTCTGTTCGACCCACGCCCGATAGCGCGCGGGGACCTCGTCGGCGAGCGTCGTCACTACGACGTTGCGCGGCGATGCCGAAGCGCCGCCATCACGAGCGAGCGTCAGCTCGACTTTCGTCCCCGCCTGATGCACGAGCAACGCCTGCGGCGGACGTTCACGCGAGGTTCGCTGTCCGTTGACCGCGACAATCCGCTCGCCGACCTTCACCTCGGCGCCGACGGCATTGAGCGGCGAATCGGCGCCGGCGTCCCAAGGGTCTCCCGCGACGATGCGCGTGACTTCGTAGCTGCCGTCCTCGACCGCGCGCACGTCGGCGGCGAGGTAGCCGAGCGCGATCTGCGGCGGGCGGCGATGGTCGCCGCCCATTTCGTAGGCGTGCGAGGTGCCGAGCTCGCCCTGCATTTCCCAGATGAGATCGGAGAGCTCGGAGCGCGTCGACACGCGTTCGACGAGCGGCGCGTAGCGACGATAGACGGCGCCCCAGTCGACGCCCGACATGTCGGCTACCCAGAACTGGTCGCGCTGCAGGCGCCAGACTTCGCGCAGCATCTGCCGCCACTCGCTGCGCGGCTCGACCGACAACCGAATGCGGTCGAGATCGAGCCAGCCGCTTTTGCGCGACGGTTCGTCGGATCCCCGCCCTTCGCCGCGTTCGCGCTCGACTTTGCGCAGCGCGGGGATTGCCCGCAGCCGCTTGCCTTCGCGCACGATGAGCGTCGCATGGTCGCCGGCGATGGCGAAAGCATCGGCTTTTTCCATCAGCGTTTCCGTGCGCAGCGTATCGAATTCGAACACCTCGAGTCGCCCGGGCGAATCCTTGTGTCCGCCGCGGCCATGCGCGCCGGCAATCGGCAACACCGTCCAGACGACGCGGCCGCCGCGCGCGCCCGCAATCTGGCCGAAGCGGTTTTCGGGAACGGGGAATGGCGCGATCCGGCCGGCGATCCCCTCGAGGTCGACCTTCGGCATATCGGTATCCGTCTCCGGCAGCGCCCGCTCCTTGGCCGGATCCTCGGCCAATCCCTTCGGTGCGGGGTCGAACGGCGCGCGCCCCCCCGCCTGTAGCGCGATGAGATACGGCCGCGCGCCACGCGGGAAGCTCAACTCGAACTGCACGCTGTCGTAGACCGGGTCGAACGTGCGCACCGACAGGAAATAGAGGTAGCGCCCGTCCGGGTCGAACGCGGGACAGTAATCGCGAAATTCCGGTTGCGTGACGAGCGTGCTCGTCTGCTGCGCAACGGAGTGGAGCTTGATCGCCGTGTGGCGCGCCGAGGTCCAGAACGAGTAGGCAAGCCACGCGCCGTCGGGCGACCACGCGAGGTCCTCGGTGCGACCGGCGTCGCTGCGATCGATCACCGTCAGGGTGCCGGTGTCGAGATCGCCGATCAGCACTTCGTTGCGGTGATTCGCGAGTGCGACCCTGCGCCCACGTGGCGCGGCAGAGAGCGCGACAACGCGGCCGACATCCCACGGCAGCGTCTGCGCCCGCGCTTCGGCAAACACTTCGACGCGTTCTTCGCCGGACGCGTCGCCGACGGCGACGACGGTCGCTCCGTCGGCAAGCCACTGCCCATGCCGGTAGCGGCCGCCGTTGTCGTCACCGTGCTGCCGCACGGCACCCTCCCAGAGCGGAAGCGTGTAGAGCTTTCCGCGCGCGACGAGCGCGACGCTGTGCCCCGCCGGATGCGCGTGGAATCCGTCGAGGTGCTCGGCCGCCGCGACGAACTTGCGCGCCGCCTGCGTCCGATGCGACGAGAGGCCGATGTCGAGACGCTCCGAGTGATCGCGTTCGGGATCGAACAACCAGAGATCGGCGCCGCATTGATAGACGATGCGCCGGCCGTCGGCCTGCGCGTGGCGCGCATAATAATCATCGTGATCGGTATGCCGGCGCACGTCCGCGCCGTCGGGCCGGCACGAGTAGAGATTGCCGACGCCCTCCGCATCAGACAGGTAGTAGACGCGATCGCCGACCCACATCGGGCTCGTGATGTTGCCGGCGAGCTCGCTCATCCGGCGAAACGTTCCGCTGCCCGCAGCGTCGATCCACAGGTGTCCGGCGGTGCCGCCGCGGTAGCGCTTCCAGCGCGCCGGATCGGCGGTGTTGCGGCCGATCGCCTTGGCATTGCCCGGACCGAACGCTAGGTGGTTGACCTGACCCAGCGGCAGCAGCTCCGGAATGCCGTCGTTCGGATCGAGCGCGAACGCCCGATAGTTGCGAAAGAACGGCTGGCCATAGGTCGAGACGAACAGGATCCTGCCTTCGGGCGTCCATCCGCGCACCATCACGTCGGGGCCGAGCCAGGTCATCCTGCGCGCGGCACCGCCCTGCGCCGACATCAGATAGACCTCGGGGTGCTGTTCGTCGCGCCCGACGTAGGCGACCCATTGGCCGTCGGGTGAAAAGCACGGCGTCGAGGGCTCCGAGAGTCCCGCGGTCAGACGGCGCGCCGTGCCGCCCATCGCAGGCACCCGCCAGAGATCGTCGTCGGCGACGAAGATGATCGCGTCGTCGTGGAGTGTCGGGTGACGCAGATAGCCCTGAGAGTCGGACATGGATTTCTTCGGTGAACGCCTTCGCGCGAGCCTCGCATTCTAATGACAAGCGCGACTATGTGGCGTCATGCGCGACCCTTCAGAGCACGGGGTTTTTGTCGCACGCAAAAAAAGATTGCATCGCACTCCCCGCGTCTGACGCTAGATCGACGGCACCTGCAACGCTCCGCCGAATGTCGAGGATCGCCATGCTGCGATGCGTCAACGCGAGCCACCTTCGAACCTTTCTTGTTGACACCGAAAACCGTTCTCATCTACGCTGCGCCGGTTGCGTCGGTCGCCTGTTGCTTTACCGCGCAACTGCTTTATCTGGCTCACCCTCCGGGCGCGTCCGACGCTAGAGCTGCGTCGCCCCTCCGCCCGAGGTTGCTGTAGCCGCGTTGCAATCTAGACGCGTCACGAACGCGCGATCGCACAGGGGGTTTGCAAAGCGGAAAGTCGTTTCGGTCCTACCGGAATCCGGAACAAACAAGCCCAACCGCACCGCATACCCTTGCGGTGCCCAGCGGAGGAGATACACCAATGTCTTTTGCACGCTCCCAGATGTGTACGTACGCACGCCGTTCGGCGGCGATCGTCGCGACGCTCGCCCTGGCGTTCAGCCCGTCCGTCTTTGGTGGCAAACTGAGTCCACATTCGATCCGCGCGGATAAGGTGGAGGTGGCAGTCAACCCGGCTACGACGCAACACTTTGGCTGCGAAACTCGGCCGTATGACTTGTCGCAGGGACTTTTCTGCTACGGTCCGGGCGCCATCCGCAAAGCCTATAACGTCGACGGATTGATCGCCGGCGGCAAGGATGGTACCGGCCAGACCATCGTCATCATCGATGCCTACGGCAGCCCGACATTGGCCGCGGATCTCGATGCGTTCGACACTCTCTTTGGACTGCCAGCGCCGCCCTCGCTGCAGCAGATCCACATGCCGGGCAGTCCGCCGTTCGACTACCTTGACGGCAACCAGTTGGGATGGGCGGAGGAGACGAGCCTCGACGTCCAGTGGGCGCACGCGATCGCCCCGGGCGCGAAAATCATCGTCATCGCCGCCGTGAGCAACAGCGATGCCGACATTCTCGATGCGCAGAACTACGCGATCAACCACAAGCTCGGCTACATCATGTCGGAGAGCTTCGGCGAGTCCGAATACGCGTTGCTGCAGGATGGAGCGGAAGGCCAGCAGATCCTGAACGACAACGAGGCGAGCTACAAGCGCGCGGCCGACGGCAAGATTTCCGTGCTGGTGTCGTCGGGCGACGATGGCACTGCGGGCGAAGACATCAACGGTAACCTTGTGCCATTCCCCGTCGCCAACTATCCGGCCTCCTCGCCGAACGTGACGACCATCGGCGGCACGAACCTCTTCTTCGGCACTGCCACACATGCGGACCCCAACGGCACCTACCAGGGCGAGGCGGTCTGGAACGACGGCTTTGGCGCGGGCGGCGGCGGCGTGAGCATGGCGTTCAGGATGCCGGGCTACCAGGAAGGCAAATTGCCGCAGGCGACGAAGGGCAAGCTCAACAAGCACCGCGGCTATCCGGACGTTGCCTACAACGCCGGCGTCGTCGGGGGCGTCATCGTCCACCTGGGCTTCCTCGAGCCCGCGCTCGGACCGGGAGCCAACGGGTTCTACATCTTCGGTGGCACCAGCGCGGGCGCGCCGCAGTGGGCCGGCATCACCGCCATCGGCAACCAGATCAACAAGAAGCCGCTTGGATTCCTCAATACGGCGCTCTACCAGCTCGGCAAGCGTGGATTGCTCGAAACCCTGTTGCACGATGTTACGGTGGGCGACAACGGCTTCGCCGGCATCCCCGGCTATCCCGCGGGACCGGACTGGGATCTATCGACCGGCTGGGGCACCCCCGCCAACGGAATCGAGCAAGCGCTGGGACCAGGCAATTGACACAAGGACATATCGTCTATTCCGTGGGCGTCGAAAGGCGCCCATTTTTTTCGGTGTCGCTGCGTGCTTTGCCGGATCCTCGAACATCTGAGCGAGTTGGCTGCAATCACGCAGCAACTGAAATCCCTCGGCTCCCCCCGTAGTTATTTCGTGTAGGCGCTTTCCTACACATTCGTCGTCGTTGTCCTATGGTGAATTTTCGCCTCGCGTGGGAACCTTGTACGCTACGTTTCGTTTCCGGGGAGGCCCGCAATGCCCGACATGCTCGGCGCACCTTCGCCGTCAAGGGCGTTGCGGTGGGCGACGTTTTTCATCGTCGAAGCCAACGTCGTGTTCATGTATGTCTACGACCGCGTCCGCGACCTGCCCTCGATCTCCGACGTGTCGAGCCAGTACGCAACAACGTTCGCACCGACGCATTTCGCCTATCTCGCGTACTGGGTCATCGGCGCGGCGTTCCTGCTTTTCTACGTTGCCGCGTTATGGCCACACCCTCGCCGCACGCGCACGTTCGATCCTTTCGTGGTCCCGCTCGCCGTGGCCAGCACGCTGGCATCGGGCTGGGTCGTCGCCTTCCGGAATGATGAGATCGGTTTGGCGTTGATGCTGACCGGCGCCGGCGCCGTCGTCGGCAACGTGATGTTCGTGCGAGCAACGGCTTCCCCGTCCCGCTACTCGCGCTGGCTGCGCGTGCCGTTCGCGCTCTATTTCGGATGGATGACGTTCGCGCTTCTCGTCGGCATCGCGCAATGGATGAACGCGCGCAACTGGCTCACGACCTTCGAGCAGGTGACCACGATGTCCCTCGCGTTGATCGCGATCGCTGCGCTCGCCGGGGTCGCCGTTGCGCTCGTCTACCGCGAGTTCGTCTATCCTGCGGTTCTGGCGTGGGGCACGGGCGGCATTTACGCGGGCCAGCGCTTGTTCGATCCGACGGTCGCCCATTGCGCCCTCTATGTTTCCGTCGGACTGTTGCTCGTCGCGGGCCTCGCCCTCGTCGCGGCGGCCATGATGCCCGCGCAGCCGGGGACCCGCGCTGAAGCGGAAGGGGCTGCGAACGCCGAAGCACGCGTCAACGTGGCGGGGCTTGGCCATGGCTTTCGCTGGCCCCGCTTCCGCACGCAGTCGCGCCCGGTCCTCGATGCGCGGTACCGGCGATATCTCGTCGATCTCGAGACGGCAACCACCGGAATGGGATCTGGCTGACTCCGAGACCCGTCAGCGGGATTGGCGTAAAATTCTGCGTTCTGCGGCAGTGTGCGGGAGCTTTAGTGCCGACAACCTGTCGAGCCGCCCGGTAGCTCGGGCCGACGACACCGAGGCGCACCGCCCCGACCCGGGATAAGCCGCAGCTGCCGGCCGCGCGAGACCGATCGAACCAGACGCCCGTCGCCGTCGCTTGTTGGCGCGTGAGGCGGGCTGCGGGAACGCGACCGGGAGAGGTCCTGTCCCTAGGAGCGCTGGTGCATTACACGTCGCGCATCGTTGTCGCCTGCTTCGTCGCCTTGCTGCCCGGCATCGCGATCGACGAGGCGCGCGCTTCGGAGACGGACCAGTTCACGCTCCCTGCCCCACCTCTGGACGACCTCGGGGGCGACCTGGCCGGAAAAGTGCTGGAGATCATCGGCGCCGAAGCTGCAAAGCTCAACCTTCACATCGACGAAACCATCGCGGGCAACGCGAGCGGGCCGCCACCGGCACTCAACGAACGGGAATTCGTCACCGGGATCTACGAGCAGGTCGGTGTCGGCGTGCCGGAATCGACGCTGGAGCGCGCCATCCGCTACGGCGAATTTCCGGACCGGAACGTCCGCTTCCAGATGGGCTATTCCGAGTCGATCTATGCGTGGGTGTTTTCGCCGGTTCCGTTTGCCCTGATGCCGGCTGCGAGCTCGCCTACGGTACGCCTCTACGGGATCGACGTCGGCACCGACAAGATCGGCCACCTCTTCCAGCAAGGCTACGAGTACTTCAATCTCTACGCGGACGCCCGGGCCCGCGGCGCCGACGAGACTGCCGCGGACGAAGCGGCGGTCAAGTATGGCGTGCTGACGGAGAGCGCGCTCTATGGCGTGATGCTGACCGGCGTGTATTCGAACGGCGATCTCGCGGCCAACTATGCGGGATTCAAGTTCTATCGCAACCTCTTCCACGAGATCCGGATCGGCGAGCGCACGATCGCCCCGATCTTGAAGCGCGCCGGCGCGCACTGGATCATCAATCCCGATCGCGACAACGCCGACGTGCTGAAGCCCTACGTCACAGAGCACCTGAACGAGGCCTACAATCCGTCCAAATACATCTTCAGCGTCGATCGCATTCGCGCTCACGTGCGCGAACGCTGCGCGAGCTGGGCAGCGCAGGTGCCGGGTTTCGACGAGGCGCAATATCGCGCGCATCTTGAGCAGACAAAGACCTGGTTCGGCGAGCCGTACGGCTGGGATCTGCCGCAAGCCAACGCGGCGAATCTGCTCCTGTGCTTCGGGCCCTCCGGCACTTCGCCCGACCACGATCCGGCCGGAATGTAGCCGCGATTGCGAGACCTGCTGCCTGGCGCAAAGGGAAACGTGTGACTGACTGCCGCACACTGCTCGCGGGTGCCTGCGTCGTGATCGCGGGCGCCACGACGGCAACGGCGGCGGAAGTCACCGCGGCAACGGATCCGGATATTGCACGCCTGGTACGCGAGATTTCGCCGGCGCGCCTCGAAGGCTACGTCCGCGCGCTCGCGGGTTTCGGCACCCGGCATTCGCTGTCGGCCCCGGATGACCCCTCGCGCGGCATCGGTGCGGCACGCCGCTGGATCCGGGGCACGCTGGACCACTGCGCAGCAGAATCGGGCGGCCGGCTCGAAGTCGCCTTCGACGAGTTCGTCCAGGCCGCCACGCCGCGCGTGCCGAAGCCTTCGCCGCTCGTGAACGTCGTGGCCACACTCGAAGGCTCCGACGCGCAGGCGAAGGCGCGCACGCTCGTCGTGTCGGGCCACTACGATTCGATGTGCGGCAACGTGATGAACGCCGAGTGCGACGCGCCCGGCGCGAACGACGACGCGTCGGGCACCGCCGTCGTGATCGAGCTTGCGTGCACGATGGCGAAGCTGCGCTTTCCGGCGACGCTCGTCTTCATGGCCGTCGCCGGCGAGGAGCAGGGATTGCTCGGCGCCGCGCATTGGGCGAAGGCGGCGCGCGAGCGCAACGTCAACGTCGAGGCGATGATCACCAACGACATCGTCGGCAACGCCCGCGACGAGACCGGCCGCCGCGACGCGAGCATGGTGCGCGTATTCGCCGAAGGCGTCCCCGCAGGCAAGGAGCTCTCCGAGGAATGGCAGCGGCGGCTCGACACCGGCGGCGAAAACGATTCGCCCGCGCGCGAGCTCGCGCGCGCGATCCGCGACGCCGCGACGCGCTACGTCCCGGAGATGGCGGTGAAGATCGTCTACCGGCGCGACCGCTATCTGCGCGGCGGCGACCACATTCCGTTTCTCGCACAGGGATACACGGCCGTGCGCTTCACCGAGGCGCACGAGGATTTCCGGCACCAGCATCAGGATGTACGGACCGTCGCCAGCGTGCAATACGGCGACCTGCCCCAGTTCGTCGATTTCGATTATCTTGCCGCCGTGGCCCGCGTGAACGCTGCGGCGCTAGGCGACCTGGCGCGTGCGCCCGCGCCACCGGCCGGCGTGCGCATCGAGACGCTGCAGCTCGAAAACCGGACCACGCTGTCCTGGCTCGCCAACGCCGACGCCGGCATCGAGGGCTACGAGATCGTCTGGCGCGATACGACCGCACCGTTCTGGCAGGGGGCGGCGTTCGTCGGCAATGTGACGCGGGCGAGCGTGCTGCTGTCGAAGGACGACTACCTGTTCTCGGTGCGCGCCGTGGGCAGCGGCGGGCAGCGCAGCCTCGCGACCTATCCGCTGCAACTGCGCGGTCCCCTGCCCCCACCGACCAAATGAAACGGGACGATATCGGCCCGTTGGTCGCGCGGGTCAACGCGCTCGATACGGAGCTCGCTGCCGCGATGGCGCGGTAACGGTGCCAGTCATTGCTTCGGCTTGGCCGCGTAGCCGCTCGCGCGCATGCAGGCGTCGTACATCCGGTTGAACGTGTTCTGCATGACGTCCATCGTGCCGAGGCCGATATTCTTCTGATCGGCTTCCGCCTGCCGTTCGCACACGGCGCTGTCCCTCTGGAATTTCGCCTTGTCCGCCGCGCCCGGCTCGTAGTCGGCCGATGTGCGCACCGATGCGCATCCCGCGACGAGCAGCACGACGGACAGCCAAAGCGCTGGCAGATGCACGATGGGGCTTGTTCCTGTTGGATGCGCGCGGGGTGGTCCGGCAAGACCGGAGGACGACATCATAGCAGCGGAGCACGGCAGGACGCAGCGCACGACGTTGCTACAATCGGGTCCGCCTGCCGATGCGGCGGCGCAAAAGGCAATTCCTCGACGAAAGGGACGGTCATGCCACGAAGCGTCTTGGTAGTTGGGTTGATCGCGATGATTCCAGTCTCGGTGGCGCTCGCGCAGGCACCGTCGGCCTCGCGCCTCGATGACGTCATTAAAAACGGCACGTTGCGCGTGTGCACGCCCGGCGACTACAAGCCGTTCAGTTTCCTGCGCCCGGATGGCAGCTATGAAGGGCTCGACATCGACCTGGTCGAAGCGGCGGCGAAGTCGCTCGGCGTCAAGGTCGAGATGGTCAAGACGGCGTGGCCGTCTCTAATGAAGGACTTCCAGGAAAAATGCGACGTTGCCGTCGGCGGCATCTCGGTCACCACGGACCGGCAGAAGAGCGCGTTCTTCACCGCGCCGTACATGGTCAACGGCAAGGCGCCGATCACCAAATGCGAGAACGTCGGGAAATTCCAGACCGTCGCCGACATCGACAAGCCCAACATCACCGTCATCGAGAATCCCGGCGGCAGCAACGAGCGCTTCGCGCGCGCCAATTTCAAGCAGGCGAAGATCGTGATCTTCGCCGACAACGTGACGATCTTCGACGAAATCCTCAAGGGCAACGCCGACGTGATGATCTCGGAATCGGTCGAGACGATCGTGCAGGCCAAGCTGCGGCCGGGACTGTGCGCGGTCAATCCGGACAAGCCGCTGCAGTATGGGGAGATGGCGTGGCTGTTGCCACGCGGCGACGCGACGATGAAAGGATGGATGGACACGTGGTTCCACCTCACCAAGGCGTCGGGTGACTACGATCGACTCACCGGCCGCTGTTTGCGCTGAAATGGGTTGTCCGGCAAGCGGGAACCCGGCGGTCGCAGCGGCAATGCTTGCGCTCGCGTCGATGTCGGCACCGTGTGCTGCGGAGAAGTTCGTTCCCTTCGGCACGCAGCCGGACGGCAGCGATCTCTACGTCCAGGCGGCGCCGTCCGCCATCCGGCCCGACGGCAGGCGCCAGGGCTGGTTTCGCACCGTGCCAAAGACGCCGCAGGCCGTGACCGACGAGTTCGGGGTCCGGCAGCAATACAACGAGATGCTCGGTCTCAACGTCGCCGACTGCAACGCCCACAGCATGGGGTCCGCGTCGATGACCTACCGCGACGACAGCGGAACCATCGTCGCGCAGTTCGAGCTGCCGCCGAACCACGTCGAGCTCGTCAAGGTGCGCGCGAACACGCTGGGCGAAGCGATGTTTTCATGGCTGTGCGCGCAGAAGAAGCCCGGCGCAGCTCCGGCGCTGCAATCGGGAACGGCGTCGCCGTTCAAGTAGTCCAGCGCGCGCAGATGCGGCTCGGGCGCGCGCTTTCCGTCGGCGACGCTGCGGCTTCGGGGGGCTTCGCTTCGACTGCGGGGACCATTGCCTGCGCCGCATTCGCATCCCGCGCCGCCTTGAGCCGCAGCATGAATTCGCGCCGCACGTCGCGCTGCCGGCCCGGCCGGGTCTTGACGCGCAGCCGCAGGTTGAACGCCCCCTCGGTCCACTTGTCCTGCGTCGCGACTTCCGGTTGCTCGAGGACCGCCGGGCCGATCTGCGGGTCGCGCTTCACTTCGGCGCCGACCTCGCGGATCGGCCGCTGCATCTGCTGCGGGTCGTCCTTCGCGCCGATGCCGATGTCGATGACGGCATAGGAGAATTCGCGGCTCATGTTGCTCAACGTCGTGATGACGCCGTTCGACACGAAGTGCACTGCGCCGTCGTAGTCGCGCAGCCGCACGTGGCGCAGCGTGACGTCCTCCACGATTCCCGCCTTGCCAGCCGCCTCGATCAGGTCGCCCTGGCGCACCTGGTTTTCGAGCAGCAGGATCGCGCCGGCCAGGTAATCCCTGACGAGGCTCTGCGCGCCCAGACCGATCGCGATGCCGGTCACGCCGGCAGCGGCAACGATCGGCGTGATCGAGACGCCTATCTCGGACAGGACGAGGAGCGCAGCGATCGCCGCAATCACAAGGATGCCGACGTGGCGCAATGCGTTGGCCAACGTGTCGACGCGTTTTCTGTGCTCGAGTTCCGCCGGATCGCGGTCCACGTGCCCGCGCAGCACCGCGATCAGCTTGATCATGCCGCGATAGAAGAGCCACGCGAGACCCACGATCAGCACGATGCGCAGCAACGGCTGCACTAGCCCCGCCCAGTCTCTGAGGCTCGACAGCGAATCGGGAATGCCTGGAACGTTCAATTCTCTTCGCCTGCAACGGCAATGGGGTCAATAAGCGCTCAATCCTCCCTCGTCAGTCGTGTCTCCCTCCGGTTGGTCACCGCGTGTCCCGATCGGGTTCCCGGAGTTCGACGTGCTTCTGACCGCGCGATCGCTTAGACTGTGCCCCTCCCTGCTTCCACCCGCTCGCAATGACCCGCCGCCTGCGACACCGCATTCTTGCCCCGTTGGCCGCCTTGAGCCTCGGTCTTTCCGCCCTTTCCGGACTGTCCGGCTGCGCGACGACGCCGCCCGTTGATCCGCGCGCCGCAACGGAACGCAACGAAAAGATCATCGCGAGTCCGCTGCGGACCGACCAGGACCGGCGAATGGACGCGGCGCGCCATCCGGCGGAGTTCCTGCCGTTCACGCAGGCGACGCCCGGGATGAAGGTGCTCGACGTCTCGGCGGGCGCGGGCTACACGTCGCAGCTCCTCGCGCTCGCCGTCTCTCCCGACGGAACGGTCTGGGCGCAAACACCGCGCCCGGGGCCGGCGCTGACGAAACGCCTCGCCGATCATCCGCAGGCGACCCTCGTGCTGGTCGAGCGCCCGTTCGAAGACCCGGTTCCGGGCGACGCGCCGCAGCTCGACCTCGTCACGATCGTCCTCAACTACCACGACATCACATATCTCCCGGTGGATCGCGCGAAGATGAACCAGCGCCTGTACGCGGCGTTGAAGCCGGGCGGCCACCTCGTCGTCATCGATCATTCGGGCCGCGCGGGAACCGGCACCACCGAAGGGAGGACGCTGCATCGGATCGACGAAGCGGTGGTCAGGAACGAGTTGGGGCAGGCGGGATTCGTGCTCGAAGCAGAGAGCGACTTCCTGCGCAATGCCGCCGATCCGCGCGACGGGCCGTCGGGCAATTCGCCGTTCCCGACCGACAAGTTCGCGTTGCGCTTCGTCAAGCCGCGTTAGCGCCCCGTCTCCACCCTTCCGCACCTGCCGAGGACCCCTTGCTCGACAACACGGTAAAGCCGAGCGAAATCGTCAAGGCGCTCGACGATTACGTGATCGGCCAGGACGACGCCAAGAAGACCGTCGCCGTCGCCGTCTACACGCATTTCCGCAAGATCGCGAAGTCGCACGCCGACGGCATCCCGATCACCAAGAGCAACGTGCTGCTGATCGGCCCGTCGGGAACGGGCAAGACGCTCCTTTGCGAAACGCTGTCGCGGATTCTCGCCGTCCCGTTCGTGACCGCCGAGGCGACGTCGTTGGCGCAGTCGCGCTACGTGAACGAGGAGATCGAGGCGATCCTGCAGCGGCTCGTCGACAAGGCCGGTGGCGACGGCGGAAAAGCGCAGCAGGGCATCGTCTTCATCGACGAAATCGACAAGCTTAAGGCGACCGGCGCGCAGGCTCGGGCTGTCTCCGGCGAAAGCGTGCAGCACGCGCTGCTGAAGATCATGGAGGGCTCGCAGGTCAAGATCGGCAACGCGCAGTACGTCGATACGACGAACATCCTGTTCATCTGCGGCGGTGCGTTCGTGGGCCTGGACGAGATCATGACGCGTGTGCACGGCTTCGGCTTCATCTCCACCGGGGGCGACGACAACCAGAAGATCATCGATCGCCTCAACTCGCGCGTGAAGCCGACCGACCTCTTCAGCTACGGCCTGATTCCGGAATTCACCGGGCGACTGCCGACGATCGCCCGTTTCCAGGACCTCACCAAGGAGATGCTGGTCCGGATCATGATCGAGCCGCGCGATTGCATCTATAGCCAGTTCCGGGAGATTTTCCGCAATGAAGGCGTGGAGCTCGCCGTCGAGCGGAAGGTGTTCGAGCAGGTCGCGGAGCTCGCGATCGAATACAAGACCGGTGCGCGCAGCCTGCGCGGCCTGTTCGAGGAATTGATCGCGCCGATCCTCTTCGTGGTGCCCGATCACCCTGATATCACGAAGGTCGGCGTCACCTCGCTGTTCGCCGAGCCGACGTACGTCCGCAGCGGCGCGAGAAGGACCGGATCAGCCTGACCCGGCGTTCGTCACGCCGGGCGGTGGAACCAGACGAGCGACAACGTCGCGCCGAGGAGCGCCAGCGCTGCGGCGAGCGCGCAGAGGAGCGCGGTGATCTCGGTCGGCCGCGTCTCCAGCACATAGCGGGCGTTCAAACCCTCGTAGACTCTCCTGAGATCGGCCGCGCTGCCGGCCCGGAAATATTCTGCGGCGGTGAGCTCCGCGACGGCTTTGAGCGTTTCCTCGTCGAACCGCATGTAGATCGAATAGTTGTCGATATCGGTCGCACCGCCGTCGGCCCTGCCGAAACCGACGGTGTAGACCTTGACGCCGCGATCGGCGGCGAGCCTCGCCGCGTCGAGCGGATCGGGGCCGATCGTGCGCCGGCCGTCGGTCAGCAGAATGATCGCGCCGTGACGATACGAGCCCGGCGGAACGGGTTTGAATTCCTTTTTCGGCGCACGCTTGTCGCGATCGATCGACGTGCCGCGAGGACCTTCCCACATCGTGCGGCTGCCGAACGGTCGGTCCTCGGCTTCGAGCCCATCGTTCGGAAAGAGCGTGGCGAGCGACACGATGATGCCGCTGCCAATCGCCGTGTGGATCTGCAATTCGAGCTGATCGATCGCCGCCTCGAGATCGGCGCGGTCGTGTGTGGGCCGCTGGACCACCGCGGCCGATCCGGCGAAGGCGACGATGCCGATGCGCACGTCCGCCGGCTGCTCACGGATGAACGTCTTCGCAGCTTCGCGGGCGGCGCCGATACGGCTGGGCTCGACGTCGGTCGCCCGCATGCTCTTCGATACGTCCATCGCCAGAATGATCGTCCGCTGGTCCGACGGCAATGTCAGCGTCGCGAGCGGACGCGCGAGCGCGACGAAGAGCGTCGTCAACGCCAGCAGAAACAGGAGCGGGGGAACGTGACGGCGAAGACGCTGTCCCCGCGACAGGCTGGCGCGAATCAGCGCGACACTGGCGTAGCGCATCGCCACCCTCGCGCGGCGACGCAGGATGAACGCATAGAGAACGACGAGCGCGGGTACGGCCAGCAGCAGCCACAGCGCCTGCGGCCAGAGAAAATCCATGCCTCCGGTACCTCGTGGACGCGATGTACCGAGCCGCGCTCGAAGCCGCGCCGAAACCCGGTCCCATCAGCCACGATAAACCGTTGCCCGCCTGCCTGCCAACTTTGCGCGGGCGGCAGGCGCCGCGGCACTGCCGCTTGTCACGCGACGGTGGTGTCGTCGATGCGCCGACTCGTCAGCGCGGCGAGAGCCCCCCGGCCGCTCCGGTCCCGAGCGGCGTCCCCGCGGCCGAAGCGCGCGAGGGTTGCGCGTGATGCTCGTCCACGGCTTCGAGACGCTTCACGTCGCCCGTCAATTCACCGCCTTCGGCAACGATCAGCTTGCCGTAGCGAATCGTGCCGGAGACTCGGCCCGTGCTGTGGACGACGAGTCGCGTGCGCGCGGTGAGCTCGCCCGAGAACTCGCCATGAATTTCCGCAATGTCGATCAGCGCGGTGCCTTTGAGCGTTCCGGGTTTCGCGATCTGCATTGCCTTGCTGTGGACGGTTGCCTCGACGCTTCCTTCGATGACGAGGACATCGCAATCGGAGATGTCGACGCCTTTGAGCTTGATGTTGACGCCGACGGAGAGCTTGCTTCCGGGAGGCTCGGCAATGGCCGCGCTGGCGGTTGCGGCGGCCGGCGCGGACGCGTCCGTCGGCGCGGGCGACAGCGTGGGCGTCGCAGCACTCTGCGGCGGTGGCGACAGCGGCATTGCCGGATGCGGTGCGTTGCCCGCCGCAGTTTTCGCAGCAGCGCCAGGTGGCTCGTAGAACGCGGGCTTGAGCGCGGGCTTGGTAGCGCCCTTCGGATCCACAGGATCGCGGCGATTGAAATTCAGCATATCGACTCCTTCGACGTCAGCGGTGATGCCAACGTCATTATTCGTCGCCGATGTCGATTGCGCAATACGCGCCGAGGAAAAAGTTTTTGCCGCGCGTCTCCCGAATGTAGGACCTCCGCCTACGGCAATGTCAGTGATACCTGAATACGCGGTGGATGCTGATGGCTCGGACAGGCGCGACGCGCGAAGGCACTGTCGCTTGCGAATCGCGCCCCGGGTCCGCGCCTCAATCAGTCAATCGTCATCGCCGTTGTCATCATCACCGCCGGGACCTTGCACCGCGGTGATCCTGCCGTAGAGTCCATGCGACTCGTCACCGGGACCCGCGGTGAAGAAAAGGGCGCTCGTCGGTTGCCCGAGCACGCCATTCCCGAAGGCGAGACCCCACAGGCCGTCGATCACCAGCGGTTTACCGTTGCCGTCCCGCAGCTGGCCCTTGAACGATCCGTTGTGCGCGTCGTAGACATTGATCTTGCCATCGCCAAAATTGCCGACGATGAGGTCGTTCGCGAACTTTCCGAAAGACGCAGGCGCAAGCGCGACGCCCCACGGTGCGTTGAGCTTGCCACGCGTTGCAACGCGGCGAATGAGACTGCCATCGGCGTCGAACACGTCGACGATGCCGAGACCCTTTCCCGCGGTCTCATCCGTCTCACCAGCCTTGTGAAACGCGAAGGTCACATACAGGTCGCCCTGGATTGCGGTGATATTGAACGGGGCGAACCCTGCCGGCAACGCAGGATCGACGAAGCCGCCGCTCGTGCTGACCGGCTTGAACTTGGCGTCGAATACGTCGATCTTGCCGCCAAGAAGGTCCGCCGCATACAGGAAATTGCCGCTGCCGTTGCCGGCGAGTGCGAGTCCTTTGTAGACCGCGCCTGGCGTCTGCAACGCGAACAGCGCATGCGTGCCGTCGACGTTGGGCGCCCAGCCGGCGATGATCCCTTCCTCGGTCGCGAAGATAAAACGGCTCGCTCCGCTCAAAGTTCCGTTGGTGACCTGAAAATCGCTCGATGCATTGAAGACGATGCCGGTGGGTGATCCGGGCGGATCGTAAACGTTGTTACCTGATGGAATCTGCACGACGAGCGGCTGTGGAGCGGGCGGCGGCGGCGACGGATTGCCTGCGCCATCGTAGAGAGTAGACGTACCGGTATGGTTGTTGGCGATCCAGACGAAAGCCGCGGGATTGAACACGATCCCCCATGGGTTGACGAGATTGGCGTCGACATGCAAGCCGGGCATCGCGACGTCTGATACGAGGTTCGTTTGCTGATAGCGGGTCGCCGCGGCCTCGGCCAGCGTGATCCCCGCACCGAGCAGCGCCACTGCCGCGGTCGGCAGCATGAAGTTGCGAAAGCGGTTCATGACATTCTCCTTCGGTTCAAGTTGATGCGCCGTCGCGCGGACGCGCACGCCCGGCACGCGCGTCACGACATCCACGCGCGGGCGGATGGGAACAGCGGAATGGCCGCGGCACCGACGCAGATGTTCTGCTTCGATCGCTGATGCCGAGCGGCGGCGTCCGACACGACCGGGACGGTCGCTGACGCTATCGCCGTTAACAAACGACCCGGCGGATTTAATCCGTGATCACGATGCCGCCGGGGCCGGCGCTTCCTTCGGCCGATGTTTGTAAGAATTACTTCGGGATAGCTGCGATACCGAGCTCAATGAAGCAGCGACACTGATCCGCGCAACCTTCGCGTCATCAGGTTCCTACGACGAGCCGGCCAACGCCCGACCCCGCCATGGTGATCGCGCGACGCGTCATCGTTTCGACGTAAACCAACCGCCCGCGCAATGCGTCAAATACGGTGTCGGCATCTGCTTCGCCGGCATCTTCAAGGAGATCATCCATGAGTCGAAGTACGTTACTTTCAAGATGGCTTCTCGGCGGCGTCCTCGCCTTGTTCAGCGCTGGTGCCTTCGCCGGCGAGATCACGCTGTTCGAACAGCCTGACTTTCAAGGCCGCTACGTCGACACGCACGACAGATTACCGAGCCTCGCCAGTGCCGGGTTCGACACACTTGCGGCCTCGGCGGTGGTAACGAGCGGCACGTGGGAAGCGTGCACGGGCGCCTACTTCCATGGCCGCTGCGCGCAGCTCTCGCCCGGCCGCTACGACATGACGAGCGTGCTGAACGACCGCATCGCCTCGGTGCGCGAAGTCGGCTACGCGGAAGCACCGACGACGATAACGCCGGCGCCGGTTGTCGTCGCGCCACCCGGCGATACGCGAATCGTTCTTCATGCGCATTCGCGCGGCGGCGAGCGCTCGATGGAGCTCACCTCGACGCTGCGCGATCTCGATCGTGCGGACTTCGGCGATCGCGCCGATGCGGCGACGGTCTACGGCGGCGTGTGGCGGCTGTGCGACGGCACGCGTGGCCGCGGCAAATGCACCGAGCTCGCGCCGGGTCGATACGACACGCTGGGCTCGCTCGACGGCCGGGTGAACTCGGTCGAGCTCGTCGTTCCGGCAACGAGTCCGGTCGGCGTGATCACGGCGCCGGCGGTACCGCGCGTCGTTCTCTACGAGTATCGCGACTTCGGCGGCCGCTCGTTGACAATCGAAGGCAACGAGGCGCGCAACCTCGACCGCATGCAATTCGGCGATCGTGCAGCGTCGATGCGCGTCGAAGCCGGAAGCTGGATGCTGTGCTCGCGCGCCTATTTCGAAGGCCAGTGCCGCACGTTCGGGCCGGGCGAGTATCCGCGCCTTTCGCCGGACCTCGATCGGCGCGTTGCGTCGGCGCGCCCCATCCCCGATGTGCGCCTGGGCGCGTTGTCGACGTACGCCCGCTAGGTTGCTCTGGATGTGACAAAAAGCCCCGCCGCGGCGGGGCTTTCTTTCGAACCGACGCGTTGCCGCGTCACGCGGGAGTCTTCTCCCATTCGGTGACTCGCGTGACCGGCGCGGGCTCGGCCGGCTTCGGCGACGCGGCCGGCGCCTGTGCCGGCGCCGATTTTTCCGCTTTCACCTCCTCGCGCACCTGCTCGGGCGCGCGTGCCTTCTTGTACCATCCGCGAAATTCGTAGCACATGATCGACTCCTTTCCGCAATCGACGGCGGCGAGTCTCCCGTTCGCTTCTTCAGGACGTCAGTCGATGCTACTCCGCGTCCAACCCCGTATCAAGGGCCCCGCCCTTCCCCGCACGGCCCGAATCTGGCACGCTCCATGCCGGAGGAACCCCGATCATCCGCAAACCGCACGGAGCCTCCCACCCCATGCCAAAACGCTGGCTCGATTTCCTCTACGCTCGCCGGACGCTCACGTTCGTGCTGATGGTCGCCTTCTTCCTGCTGTTCGGCATCACGTCGGTGAACCTTTTCGTGCTACTCAAGATGAACATCGATCTCTTCGTCGAGTACGGGGCGATGGTGATCGCCGACGGCGCGCTCGAGCAGCTGTTCGATCTGCTTCTCTCTGCCTTCCTCAGCATCGTTTTCTACCTGGTCTTCAAGATCTGCGAGCGCGTGCTCGTCGAGCGGATGACCGAGAAGAAGTTCGGGCGGATCCGCTAATCCGGAACGATCCCGACTTCGCGCGCCGTCCGGCTCCAGATGTCGACCTGTTCCTTGAGGAATGCTCCGAGCTCGTCCGGCGTCGAGCTCCGCGCATCGAACGCATAACGCTCGAGCTGCTCGCGGACGTCGGGCCGGGCGACGACGGCTGCCATGTCCTTGGCGATCCGGTCGACGATTTCCTTCGGCATTTTCGCCGGCCCGAACAGCGCCGCCCACGGCGTGATCGACAACGGCGGCAGACCCGCTTCCGCGTTCGTCGGCACGTCGGGCAGCAGGGGGCTGCGGCTCGGCAACAGTGTCGCAAGCGCCCGCAACCGTCCCTCCTTCACGAACGGCACCGCCGTCCCCGGGGTCGCGATCATCAGCTGCACGCGACCGGCGACGAGATCGGTTGTCGCCGGCGCATCGCCCTTGTACGGGATCTCGACCATGTCGAGGTGCTCCTGGAGCTTGAGCCTTGCCGTGGCGAGCATGCTCGTGCTGTTGCCGGTCGCGTAGTTGAGCTTGCCGGGATTCGCCCGCGCGTAGTCGATCAGCTCGCGCATCGACTGGGCCGGCACCGCGGGATTGACGAACAGAAAAAAGCCGAAGGTGCCGACGAGCGAGATCGGCGTGAAATCCGTCAGCGGATTGTACGGCGGGTTCTTGCGCATCGCGGGCACGCCGCAGAGCGCCGTGTTCGTGCCGTAGAACAGCGTGTAGCCGTCGGGCGCCGACTTGATCACGACGTCGGCAGCGATGGCACCGTCTGCCCCCGGCTTGTTCTCGACGACGATCGGCTGCCCCAGCGCCTGCGACAGCGGCAATGCGATCGTGCGCGCCGAGAGGTCCGCTGCCCCGGCCGGCGGGAAAGGGACGATCAGGCGAATGGGCTTGTTCGGATACTGCGCCGCGGCCGGCATGGCAGCGAGCGCGAGCGCGGCCACGACTGCGAGGGAAAACACGTGTCGTCGCATCGCCACCCTCCCCGAAGGAACGTCGGTCCGGGTTTTTCTCGGGACCGACGGGCGCCCATTCTGCCACCAACCGGCGCAAGCGGCGTAGAATCATCCGGCCACGTTCGCCGTCGCTTGCGCGCCACGGCGGTCGCGGCGATGGAATGCACGCGGCGCCAACGTGTTTGCCCGCACATGAACGCACTCTCGATGCATCGGCCCACCCTAGCCGTTACGGCGTGGCTCGTCCTCGCTTTCTTCGTCGCAAGCGGAACCGCGTCCGCCGCAGGCGCGCCGATCTACAAGTGTTTCGACCGGAATCTCGGTGTGCTCTATACCGACGTGCCGTGCAAGGACGGTGAGCAGGTCGACATCCGCGCCGGCGACGCCGATCCGGCGGCGGTTGCGCGGCTGCAACGGGAGAGGGACGCGGTTGCCCAGAGCGCCGACCGCCGGATCGCAATGACGGAACGTGCGGCCATCGAGCGGCAATACGCGCAGCCGTACGCGTATCCACCGGAGCGCGATCTGGGCGCGTACTCGGACGAGACCGCCTATGCACCCTACGGGTACGCCGTGGCGCCGTACGGTTACGACCGCACCCGGCCGAAGGCGACGCGATCGCCGAAGCGCTTCGAGCGGCAACACACGGTGCCGGCGTCGCCGCGTGCGCTGCCGCGGATGTAAGGGTGTAGCACCCTTTGCCGCACGATCATCCCCACTCGGCCGACGACCGCGACACGGGCAGCGAGCTGTCCGAAATGGACCTGCGCGTCCGCGCGCTCGAATCGTTGCTGACCGCCAAAGGCCACATCGATCCCGCGGCGCTCGATACGCTGATCGAGACCTACGAGACAAAAGTCGGTCCGCACAACGGCGCGCGCGTCGTGGCCAAAGCGTGGGTGGAACCGGATTTCCGCCAATGGCTGCTCGCCGACGCGACCGCGGCGATCGCATCGCTTGGCTACACCGGACGCCAGGGCGAGCACATCGTGGCGCTCGCAAACACGCCGCGCGTCCACAACATGGTCGTCTGCACCCTTTGCTCCTGCTACCCGTGGCCGGTGCTGGGTCTGCCGCCCGTCTGGTACAAGTCGGCGCCCTATCGTGCGCGTGCCGTCATCGATCCGCGCGGCGTGCTCGCCGATTTCGGCGTCGCGCTGCCTGCGGACGTCGAGGTGCGCGTGTGGGATTCGACCGCCGAGATCCGCTACCTGGTGCTGCCGAAGCGTCCGCCCGGCACCGAGCGCTGGAGCGAGGAACAGCTTGCCGCCACCGTCACCCGCGATTCGATGATCGGCACCGGCTTGCCGGCAGTGCCCGCCCAGCGCGCACAGGAGCCGGCGTGAACGGCGTCCACGACATGGGCGGCGTCATGAATTTCGGACCGGTCGTTCCCGAACGGAACGAGCCGCCGTTCCACCACGAATGGGAGCGACGCGCCTTTGCCCTCACGCTCGCGATGGGGGCGACAGGCCAATGGAATCTCGACCAGTCGCGCGACGCGCGCGAGCGGACGCCGCCCGCGCACTATCTTGCGAGCAGCTATTACCGGATCTGGATCGCCGGTCTCGAGCGGCTCCTGCTCGAGCGCGGGCTCGTGACCCGCGACGAACTCTCGGACGGACAGGCGCGCAGCGCGGCCTTGCCGATCGCGAACGTGCTCACCGCCGATCGCGTCGCGACCGTGCTCGCCCGCGGCGCGTCGACGCAGCGCGAGCGCGCCGAACCGGCGCTTCATCGTGCGGGCGATGTCGTGCGCACGCGGGTCGTGAATCCGCCGACGCACACGCGGCTGCCGCGCTATTGCCGCGGCAAGCGCGGCACGATCGTCCGCGTGCATGGCGCGCACGTGTTCCCCGATGCCAACGTCCGCGGCCAAGGGGAAGCGCCACAGTGGCTCTACACGGTGCGCTTCGACGCGCGCGAGCTCTGGGGACCGGATACGACGGCCGACGCCGTTTTCGTCGATTGCTGGGAGCCCTATCTCGAGGTCCCTCGATGAGCTCCGCACGGCCGCCCGGAACGCCGGCGCGAGCAGGGCGGAGCCAAGGAGCGAAGCTCGCGTCTGTAAGCGCGGGCGGCGGCCGACCTCGAGCCGCAACGCGCAACGCACCCCGTGGCGGAGGCCGCGCTCGCCCCCTCCTCGGGAGGGGGAAGGCGCTGCCCACGCAGTGGGCAAGCCTGGGGGAGGTTATGCGATGAACGAGGCGCGCGCAGACTCCTCGCGCACGATCGCCGCGCTGCGCGTTGCGCTGCCCGACCTTCCGCACGACGACGCGGGTCCGGTATTCAAGGCGCCGTGGGAAGCGCAGGCCTTTGCGATGGCGCTCGCGCTGCACGAGCGGGGCGCGTTCAGCTGGAAGGAGTGGGCCGGGACGCTCGCCGCCGTCATCGGCGAGGTGCGGCAACGCGACGAGCCGGACACGGGCGAACATTATTACCGGCATTGGCTGACGGCGCTCGAGCGCATCGCGACCCGCAAAGGCCTCGTCGCAGGCGAGGAGCTCGCGCAGCGTAGAGCGGATTGGGAAGACGCCGCGCGCGCGACGCCGCACGGCCAGCCGATTCGGCTGAAGGAGTCCTGAAAAGATCCCGGTGGCCCGGGATTGGTCGAACGCGGAAGGGGAACGCGAGGTCCTAGCTGCAAGGATCGCTCGCTTGCCACGACTAATCGCGACGAAGCCGGCATTCCCGGTCCAAGAGACAGGAGTTTCCGATGCGGCACCGCAGCCTGATTCGACTTATCGCGTTGTTTTGGCTACCCCTTTCGCTCATCTTTTCGGTGAGCCCCGCGGCGCCGCTGCCAGCGCCCGCCGTGGACATTCCGGCGGCATCCGTCAAAGGCCCGCAAACGGCGGTCTTTGCCGGCGGATGTTTCTGGGGCGTCGAAGCAGTGTTCCGCCACGTCAAAGGCGTGACGCGTGCGGTGTCCGGCTATGCCGGCGGCACCGTCAAGGATCCGTCATACGAGCAAGTCAGCAGCGGCCACACCGGCCATGCCGAAGCGGTCGAAATCACGTTCGATCCCGCACAGATTTCGTACGGCCAGTTGCTGGTCGTCTTCTTTTCCGTCGCCCACGATCCGACGCAGTTGAACCGGCAAGGACCCGACCACGGGACGCAGTACCGGTCCGAGATCTTCTATACGAACGACGAACAGAAGCGCGTCGCGCAGGCCTACATCGACCAGCTCGGCAAGGCGAAGATCTACTCGGAGCCGATCGTCACCCAGGTCGCGGCGCTGCCGGCGTTCTTTCCCGCCGAGGACTATCACCAGAATTATCTGGCGCTGCACCCGATGCAGCCCTACATCGTCTACAACGACCTGCCGAAGCTGGATGCGCTGAAAAAGCAGTTTCCGGCGCTCTACGCAGCGCGCTGAGCAATCGCGGCCCGCACCGGCCCGGGACGGTGCCGCGAATGGAGGTTCATCGCGGCCATTCCACCGCGCCGAACAGGTCGTGTCCGACGTAGGTATAGAAGAGGCCGACCGTCGCCCGCAGCTGCGCCGCGCTGGCGGGATCGGACGCATCACGCCGATTGCCGAGGTACTTGACGGAGATCGCATGCTGCTTGTAGACGCGCAGTGTGAACGCCGCGTCGAGCCGCACGATGTTGTCATGACCGCCGCGATCGGCGCCACGCCGTAGTGGTAATCGGTGTCGAGGCTGCTGTGCGTCGTCCCGACCGCGGCGTAGCCGGCACCCAGTAACGAGGTGCCCTGCAAGGCGATCGACGGCGACAGCCACGATTGGCCGGTAGTGCCCAACGCGAGGGCCGTGCTCGACACGCGGTAGGTCTGCGGCGCAATGTAATCGTAGATGCCATACAGACCCCACACGCCGCGGTAATCGGGACCGATGCCGTAGTCCTTGCCGACAAGGAGGCCGCGCGTCAGCACGTTCTCGAGCCCGTTGGCGCTCGACGCGGTGGCCTGGAAGCTGAAATAGTCGAACGGCCGCTCATACGTGTACCCGGGCTTGCCCGGAAGACCGTAGTCGATCGCGAAATCGGCGAGCGCCTCGTTACGATGGAGCTTCGTCGTCGACGTCCCCGGCTCGTTTTGCGCGGTACCGCTGAATCCGAGGTCGACGCGGCTGTAGTAGACCGGATCGTGGCTCGGGAACACGGGCTTGAAGCGATCGCCGAAAGCGAGACGATTGAATCCCGTCGCGGGAGAGATGATCGCGGCGCCGACCTCGCGCAACAGCGGCGGGATGGCGTCGTGCTCCAGCACCAGGTTCGCCATGCGGAACAGCGCCTCGCCGAGGAACGACCCGCCGAGGCCCGTGTTGATGAGGTCGTTGCGCGACGGCGGATTGGTCTCGCCGGCAATCTCCCACATCGCGCTTCCGGCGAAGCTGTAGGCGAGCGATTCCCAGTAGCCGAGCCCGGCGGAGCGCGCAAACCCGAAGTACGTCGATCCCTGGTAGGGGTGGCCGAACTGATTGATGCTGAACGGATCGCTGTCGACGACCCAGCTGCGGTGAAGGTTGCGCCGGATCGTCGATGCGTTCGTCTTGTATTCGTCGTCGTACACGTGCCGATCGTACTGGTTCAGCAGGAAGTTGAAGCCCAGAACCTCCGCGGCCGGGATCACGTAACTTTTCTGCGCCGCGATCTCCGCCGTCGTATCGGGCCGGCGGCCATCTTCCGCATTCAGGAGCTTCCCCTCTCGATCCGCGGCCCAGGCATCCGGCAGGCTAGCGGGGGCCGGCTCGTCCGGCGCAGCGTGCGTCGTCGAACACGCAAGCGAGACCAGAATCGCGAACACGAACGACATACGCCCGCGTCGCGCGCGATCGACCGGCGTCGCGGACGCCGGCATCGACAACGCGCGCCGGGAAAGCGGATATATCATCGCGGAGACGATGCAGGTTGCCGCGGCCAGCGCCCATAAGACGGGAACCCGGGCCGGCGTAGGACGATGCTGATAGCCGACGAGCGTTCGCGTCCCTCCCCGACACGGCGGACTCACGAACCCGCGGGCGGCGCGACCGGTCGAAGTGTTGCGTGCACGCGGGAAGGAGGTCGTCGATGACCACGAAAACGAAGAGCAAATCCAGGACTGTTGCGGCGCCCAAGGACGCACCCGCACCCAGGAGTCGATCTACAGCGAAGTCCGTGGCCGCACCGAAAACCGTGTCTGCGCCGAAGACCCGGTCAACCCGCACGAAGACCATCGCCACGAAAACCACGCCTCCCGCGCCGCGGTCTCGGGCGCGCACGCGGGTCCGCGCGTCAGGCGCGCACCCGCAGGAAATCCCGAACATCGAAGTGGAACCGGAAGTCATGCGCGCGGCCGACCAGCCGTTCGAGGAAGGCGCGCACGACATGATCGACGCCGACCTGCGGCACCGGATGATCAGCGAAGCCGCGTATCACCATTACGCCGAGCGCGGTTACGAGGACGGCTACGACCTCGACGACTGGCTGCAGGCGGAGGCGGAAGTCGACCACCTGCTCATCAATCCCTCGCCGGAATAGCGGTCCCCGCCCGAATTGATTCGCGGGCGCGCGCCGCCGCGATGCCTTCCTGGCCGACCGCCGGCCGGCACCGTCGCCCCGACGTTCTGCGACAATCAGCTCTCGTCTTACGAGCGTCCGGCGCACACGCCCGGTACGAGCCCCGGCCACGTCACCCACAATGCCCACCACCTACAACCTGCCGGTCATCGCCCACGCGATCCAGCTCGCGGTTGCCCCGGTCTTCCTGCTGACCGGCATCGCCGCGATGCTCGGCGTGATGGCCGCCCGCCTCGCCCGCGTCATCGACCGCGCGCGGCTGATCGAGCACACGTGGAACGAGATGGACGCGCGCACCCGCAGCGCTGCGCGCGCCGAGATCGTCGACCTCGAGCGACGGCGCAAGCTCGCGAGCTGGTCGATCAACTTCTGCGCCTGCGCGGCGCTGCTCGTCTGCATCGTCATCGTCACGCTTTTCGTCGAGGAATTCTTTTCGACCAATCTGCGCTGGCTTGCGGGCGGGCTGTTCGTGACTGCGATGTTCGCGCTGATCGGGGGGTTGACATCGTTCCTGCGCGAGGTCTATCTCGCGACGCACACGTTGCGCATCGACATGGCGCGGTTCGACCGGATCGACGAGCGGCACTGACCCGCGTGCTTCGGGTGCTCCGGAGCCTCTCGACGCGACGGCCGTAACCCATGCGCCAAGCTCTTCGTTCGATCGTCGTCATCGCCGCGCTGTTCGCTTTCGTTGCCGGGGATGGCGCCTGCGCGCCCGACCCGGCCAAGGTGCTGCGCATAGCCTCGCCGGACATCGACACGCTCGATCCGCATCAGTACAGCGACGATCCGTCGTTCCAGGTGCTGATGGCAATCTTCGAGCCGCTGTACGAATGGGACTACCTCGCGTCACCGCCAAAGCTGACGCCGCTGACGGCGGCAGCGCCGGTCGACATCGCCGCGGACGGCAAGACCTGGACGGTGCGGCTCAAGCCCGGCATCTACTTCACCGACGACCCCGCGTTCAAGGGCAAAGCGCGGGAGTTGACCGCCGAAGACTATATCTACTCGTACAAGCGCTGGCTCGATCCCAACGGGCGGCGTGGCGGCACGCCGATCGTCACGGACCTGATCGTCGGTGCGCGTCAGGTCGTCGATGCCGCGCGGACGAGCGGCAAATTCGATTTCGACCGGCCGATCGAGGGTCTGCGCGCGCCGGATCGCTACACGCTGCAGCTCAAGCTGACCGAGCCCAACTATCCGAACATCCGCGACCTGCTCGGCTTCGTCAGCGCGGTCGCGCGCGAAGTCGTCGAGGCGGCCGGGCCCGACATCCGCACGCGTGCCGTGGGTACCGGCCCTTTTCGCCTCCGCGAATGGCGGCGTGGCTCGCGCATCGTGCTGGACGCGAATCCCCGCTACCGCGCCGTTCGCTTCCCGGCGAGCGACAATCCGGCGCACGCTACGCTCGAGCGCAGCATGCAGGGCAAGGTCCTCCCGCAGATTGGCGTGATCGAGATCGCCGTCATCGACGAGGACCTGCCGCGGCTGCTCCAGTTCGAGCAGGGCGGTCTCGACTTCGTCGTGCTGCGCGGCGAAGTCGCGAACCGGCTCATCGCTGACGGCAAGCTCAAGCCCGCGTACGCGTCTCGCGGCATCGTCCGTTACGTGTATCCGGAGCCATTCCTGTTTTCGGTGTACTTCAATGTCGCCGACCCGGTCATCGGTGGCATGAGCAATGACCGTGTCGCGCTGCGCCGGGCAATCGCGCTCGGACTCGACGTCAACGAGCTGCTGAAGATCGTCTACGCGGGACAGGCGTTGCCGGCGAACCAGATCGTGCCGCCTGGCGTGGGCGGCCACGATCCGACGTTGCCCGTCAAGCCGCTTTACAACCCCGCGGCCGCGAAGGCGCTGCTCGATCGCTTCGGTTTTCGCGCGAATGCGAACGGCTATCGCACGATGCCGGACGGCACGCCGCTGAAGCTGACGCTGTCGCAGCGCACAGGCGCGGTATCGCGCGAAGTCGAGACGCTGTGGAAAAAGAACATGGACGCGATCGGCGTTGCGATGGACTTCACCGTCGCGCCATTCCAGGACGTGATCAAGGCGCTCGAAAAAGGCCAGTACCAGCTCTACTACGGCGGGTTCGGCGGTTCGCCGTCAGGCTCCGCCGAGCTGATCCAGCTCTCCGCGAAGCAACCGCAACGAGTCAACGTGAGCCAGTTCCGATTGCCGGAGTACGATCGCGCGCTCGACCAATTCGTGCGCAGCGACAGCGACGCACAGCAGGTCGCGGCCGCCCGCCGGATGACCGAAATTGCGCTCACCTACCTGCCGGAGCTGCCTTCCGCGTTCAGGCTGGAGAGCAATTTCGTGCATCCGTGGGTGCAGGGGTTCAGCCCGATGATCTTCTCGTCGTACTGGAAATATCTCGACATCGATCTCACCGCGCGGCGGCGGATCACCGGCAAGTAGGCATCCGCCGATGGAACGGACCGGCGTCTTCGTGCTGAGCGAACGCCGTCGCGGCGACGATGCACGGTGCGACGCCGGCCGCCGCGTTGCTCAGCGGTTGCCCCGCGGTCGCGGCGGCAGCGCTTTCAGGTAGACGTAGAGAGCGCCAACATCGGTGTCGTTGAGCTTCCCGAGCGTCGTGAACGGCATGACCCCGCTCACCGCACCTCCGTCGGGGCGCTTGCCGGTGCGCAGCATCGCGGCGAACGCGGCGTCGTTCGGATACCGCACCATCGCGCTGTCGGTGCCCGGCGTCAGGTTGGCGGCCGGCGGCCAATCCGGCGGCGAACCCGGAATCTTGCCGCCGGAGAGCCCGTCGCCGTGGCATCCCGTGCACATCTTCGCGACATACGCCCCGTGGTCCACCGAAATCGTTTCGGCGACCGGTGCCGGCGGCGGCAGTGCGTGGTCGATCTCTTCGGCATCGTCCTTGACCGCGCCCGCCGCATAGAGCGCCTTCATGACGAACGGCAGGCGGACCGTCGCACCTCCGCCAGTTGCCGGGGGAAGGCTTCTCGCATACGCGATGATCGCGGCGAGATCGGCGTCGGTGAGCCGGCTGTAATCCTTGCTCGGCATCAGGAAGAGCGCGTGCTTCTGCGGCGATACGCCGTGCCGTATCGCGCGCACCCAGTCGACCTCCGTATACGCCTTGACGACGCTGCCGGGGCCCGGGCTGATGTTCGGTGAATGGACGTACATTCCTTCCGGATCGTTGACGACGTCGCGTCCGGCGCCATCGTCGCCGTGACACTCCATGCAGCCGCGCGATTCGTACAGATATTTCCCTCGCTCGATGGCCGTCGCGTCGGAGACGTAGGGGAGCGGCGCGACGGCAAGCTCGATGACGCGCATCCGCTTGCGCTCGGCGAGCCAGTTCGCCGCGAGCGCCAAGGCGGCGAGAACGACGAGAAGCCCCGCGATGACGATCGCGACCCATTTCACGGCTTTTCGCACGATGACTCCCCAAAAAATGGGCCGCAGATTAACACCTTTCGGGCGAACCAAGGATACCGGGACGACGGTGGTGGAGACGGGCAGTCCGGCCCATTGAGACTGGCTGGCACGAATTGTGCTGCACGAATGTACAGGAGAAAGGCAACCCCATGGAACGGCACGGAAACCGGGAAGAGATTGCGGCGCGCAACCTCGGCGCCCGCGGGCTCGCGCGCGTTCCGGGCAAGCTCGCGTTCGTCTACAAGGGCCAAGCGGTCGAGCTTTCGATCGAGCAGAGTGTCTATCGCGGCTACTTTGTGACGGTCCACGACAAGGCCCGGGCGCCCGTCCAGTTTCGCGAGCGCGCCGGGGATTTCGACTGGAACGCCATCGCAGCGACGATCGTCGCGATCGCGCAGTCCCGCCTTCCCGGCGCGGCGCCCGCGGTCAACGCGGCGGAAGTCCAGGCACAAAACCGGCATCTGGCGGACGAGTTGTCGACGATCACCGGAGCGGGACCTTCGTCGCGGCTGTCGATCGAACCTTCGGCCGTGACCCCGGGCCGCGTCCGCGTGAAGCTCGACGAGATCGATCTCGACCCCGTGTCGGTGATCCAGCTCTACGCCGCAGTCTCCAAAGCGTTGCCGGCAAAGACCGAACCGCGCCGCTAGTGCGCCGGCGGCCCGCCGCGCGGCGACGGTCTCAAGGTCCCGGCTCGGCGCGGCCCTCGCTCGCCGGCGGCTCCGGTTCCGACGTCCCGAAATACCCGCGGCTGTCGGCGAAGAAATGCGCCCCTTCGTCCGACCGCACGGCGGTGCCGACGCCCTCGCTCGTCAGCACTTCGAGCAGCAGCGCACTCGGCACGCCGCCATCGATGATGTGCACCGACCGGACGCCTTCGCGCACCGCGGCGAGCGACGCCGTCAGCCGTGGCCGCATGTCGCGCTCGACCACGCCGTCGTCGAGCAGACCTTCGGCTTCGGCCGCCGTCAGAATGTAGGCGAGCCTGCCGGTGCGGTCGCGCACGCCTTCGACGTTGGTCATGAGGATCAGTTTTTCCGCCTTCAGCGCGCGGGCGAGCTGTCCTGCGACGAGATCGGAATTGATGTGATAGGCGGTGCCGTCGGAACCCACGCCGATCGGCATGATCACCGGAATGAAATGGCGCGACACGAGCAGCTCGACGATGTTCGCATCGATCGACTCGACATCGCCGACGAGTCCCAGGTCGACCACCTCGCTGCCCACGCCGGCGTCGGGCGCGAGCGCAATGGGCCGCGCGCGGATGAAGCGACCGTCCTGGCCATTGAGGCCGACCGCGCGACCGCCATGCCGATTGATGAGACGGACGAGCTCCTGGTTGAGCTCGTCCAGCACCATCTCGATCACCTTGAGCGTCGCTTCGTCGGTGACCCGCATGCCGCGATGCTCGCGGATCTCGATGCCCATCCGCTGCAGCAGCTCGTCGATCCGCCAGCCGCCGCCGTGGACGACGATCGGATTCATCCCGACCAGCCGCAGCAGCGCCACGTCGCGCGCAAAGCCCTCCTTCAACGCCTGATCGGCCATTGCGCCGCCGCCCAGCCGTATCACGAGCGTGGTCGCATGATAGGCGCGAATGAACGGCAACGCTTCGGCCAGCACGCGCGCTTTTTGCGTCGCGGAGATGACAGGCTTCGACATCGCGGTGGCACCCCTCTTGCAACGGCGAAAAAAAACCACACTTCAGTGCGGGCGTGCAACACCTGCGACAGCACCGCTCGCACGAATGTTACCCGAAGCGCAACAGATGAAACGCAGCGCTGCGAAGGCGGTTGTCGCATGTGCGACTGTCGCAGCGGCCCGACAGGGTCGTTTGCAATTCGATGGAACTTCGCCACCGCATCGCCGGTCGCATACAAGATGCCATGATGTCGTCATATGGCGGGTGCACCCTTCGGGCGTGAAAAGACGGCGCGTCGAAGGATCCGCCAAACGAACGCCGACCTGCTGCTGTCCCGCGTGCTGCGCGGATCGATCGTCCCCTGCAAAGGATCTCTGCATGAAAAAGCCGAAGCAACGCGATTCCCTCGAGCCATTGCCTGGCGAAGCCGCGCCGAATTCCCCGCCGCTGCCGGCAATCGTCGCCGGCGCGTTCGACCGCCTCAACATCAGGCTCCGCGCGCGCATGCTGGGCCGGCTGCTCGCTTCGGTGGGACCGCTCGCGCTGGCGGTGGTCGGCGGCGGCGCGTTCGCCAAATATGTCGCCCAGGCGCGATGGCCGGAGATCCCGGTGTCGTTCGACGATGCGGCGCGCACGACATCCGAGCAGGTCCACGAGCTCGTCCGCTACGTGCAGCAAAGCAATCCGGAAATGCTCGGTCACCTGATGAACCTGCTGACGCGCGACACGGTGACGATCTCGGCGCTCGGCACGTCGGTCGCGGCGCTCGCGATCCAGAGCCTTTCCAAGCGCAAGGGGATCGACGACCGACCGTTGCCCTGAGCCTGGCGCCGTTCCGTCGGCGCGCGCCACTTCGAACGCCCCGCCGCTCTTCGGCCACTCCCCGGTTCGTACCCGCCAGGAACGGCGCGTCGCCGTTCACCGCCGGCGCCGGTCGTGATACCGTTGACATCGTGTGGCAAGGCACCGTTACGCGCGCAGCCGATGAAGAAGGTCATCCTTTACAGCCGCTCCGACCGGGCGAGAAAGCCCGCGGGGCCCGGCGCGTCTGCGGCTGCCGGCACGCGTGACGGAGCTGCGCCGGCCCCCGGCCACACCGCGCAGGACGAGGAGCGGCGGACGCTTGCGGCCCGAGGCAGCGCGTTCGCCGCGAAGCACAAGCGCGCGCTCATCGTCGCGGGGGTGGGCGTCGCCGCGCTGGCGCTCGCGCTCTCGCGCTATGCGATCGCCCCCGCGCCCGCCCCGCTCACGCAGCAGGACATCGACGCCGCGGTATTGCACACGCTCGAGACAGTGCCGTTGCCGTCGCGCGCCGCGAAGGCTTACGAAGCCGTGCGCCGCTCGGTCGTCCGCGTTCACGGCAGCGGTTACGAGCCGAACAAGGAAGGGCACGTGATGCAGGGCGTGGGCACCGGCGTCGTTATCGTCGACAGCGGGATCATCCTCACCAATATGCACGTCGTCGCCGGCGCCGACCGAATCGAGGTCGAGTTCGAGGACGGACTCGAGTCCGAAGCGACCGTCATCGGCGTGCGGCCGGAGCACGACCTCGCCGTGCTGCAGGCGAAAAAGCTCCCCGACGACCTGCCCGCGGCGACGCTGCGCTCGACCGCCGATCTCGCGCCGGGTGACGAGGTCGTCGCCGTCGGCTACCCGTTCGGCATCGGCCCTTCGGCCTCGGCGGGCGTCATTTCTGGCCTGCGGCGCGAGTACCGTTCGCGCGGCGGCGAGCGCGCGCTGACCAACCTGATCCAGTTCGACGCGGCGGTCAATCCCGGCAACTCGGGCGGCCCGCTCGTGACGATGGACGGCGAAGTCGTCGGCATCGTCACCGCGATCCTCAATCCCACCGAGCAAAAGGTGTTCATCGGCATCGGCTTCGCCGTCCCGATCGAGAACGCCGCAGCCGCTGTCGGCATGTCGCCCTTCTGACCCGAGGCCACGACGCATGAACGATCAGTCAAGCTTGCGCAGCGACGTGATGCCGCTGATGGAGCGGATCCTCTACGAAGTGAAGCGCGTCGTCGTCGGGCAGGACCACTTTCTCGAGCGCGTGCTGGTGGCGATCCTCGCGCAGGGCCATCTGCTGGTCGAAGGTGTGCCCGGGCTCGCCAAGACGCTGACGGTGAAAACGCTGGCGCGGACGATCCGCGGCACGTTCAAGCGGATCCAGTTCACGCCGGACCTCGTTCCGGCGGACCTGGTCGGCACGCGCATCTACAACCAAAAGACCGGCGAGTTCAACACGTCGCTTGGGCCGGTGTTCGCGAACCTGCTTCTCGCCGACGAGATCAACCGTGCGCCCGCGAAAGTCCAGAGCGCGCTGCTCGAAGTGATGCAGGAATACCAGGTCACGATCGCCGGGGAAACGCACCGCGTCCCCGAGCCGTTCCTAGTGATGGCCACGCAAAACCCGATCGAAACCGAAGGTACCTATCCGTTGCCCGAAGCGCAGGTCGACCGCTTCATGATGAAGGTGCTGGTCGGCTACCCGAGCGAACAGGAGGAATTCGTCATCGTCGAGCGCGTCACCGGTGCCGCGCAGGCGGTGGCGGAGGTCGCGACGACCGAGGAGCTCGCGTCGCTGCAGCGCGAATGCCGCGCCGGCTACGTCGATCCGTCGCTGATGCAATACGCGGTGCGTCTCACCGCCGCGACGCGGCAGCCGGATCGCTACGGCATCAAGGATCTCGCACGCTACGTGTCCTACGGCGCGAGCCCGCGGGCGACGATCCATCTTGTCGAAGGCGCGCGTGCGCTCGCGTTCCTGCGCGGGCGCGCCTACGTGCTGCCGGAGGATATTGCCGATCTCGCGCCCGACGTGCTCCGCCACCGGCTCTCGCTGTCCTACGAAGCCCTTTCCGACGCGCAGACGGCGGACAACCTGATCCGCCGCATCATGAAACACGTCCCGGCGCCCGAGAAGCCGCTCGAGACCCATGTCCGAATCGATCGGAACGCCTGAAGCCGTCCTGCGGCGCCTCGAATGGACGGTCCTGCGGCGGCTCGACGGCGTGCTGCACGGTGACTACCGGACGCTGATCCGCGGCTACGGTCTCGATTTCGCCGATCTGCGCGAGTACGTCTATCACGACGACGTCCGCCACATCGACTGGAACGTCACCGCGCGCCTGCAGACGCCCTACGTGCGCGAATACAACGAGGAGCGCGAGGTCGCGGCGTGGTTCCTGCTGGACCTGAGCCCGTCGGTCGAGTTCGGGTCGATGCAGCTGCAGAAGCGGGCGGTGTCGACGGAATTCGTCGCCGTGCTCGCGCGGATTCTGACCCGTCACGGCAATCGCGTCGGCGCGCTGATGTACGGCGACCGTGTCGATACGGTGATCCCGGCGCGGAGTGGCCGGCGCCACGTGCTGCATCTGATGCACCGGATGCTGACGCGTCCGGCGCTCCCGCGCTCCGAAGTGACGAACCTGCGCGTGCTCATCCAGACCGCCTACCGGGTCGCGCCGCGCCGCTCGCTGATGTTCGTCGTCTCGGATTTCATCGGCACGCCGGGCTGGGCGGCGCCGCTCGCACACCTCGCGCAACGCCACGACGTCGTCGCGGTCCGTCTGTACGATCCGATGGAGAGCGATTTGCCGGACCTGGGGCTGCTCGTGATTCAGGACGCCGAAACGGCCGAGCAGCTCTTCGTCGACACGCACGATGCCGGCTTCCGCAAGCGGTTTGCGGCCGCGGCCGCACGGCGCGAGTCGGAGTTGCGGACTGCCTTTCGCGCCGCGGGCGTCGATGCGCTCGAGCTCGCCACCGACGACGATCTGGTCGACGCCATCCTGCGCTTCGCCGACTTGCGCAAGCGGCGCAGTCAACTCGCAACCGGCGGCGGGCTGCCGCGGCACCTCGACGCCGTTCATCGATGATGCGTCCCGCCAACGGGACCGGTCGGGGCGGAACGCGCCGTTCTTCGCTGCCATTCGCGATCCTGCTGCAGCGATGACGTTCCTGTGGCCCGAAATGCTCTGGCTGCTGCTGCTCGTCCCGGCGGCAGCGGGGCTCTACGTGCTCGTGCTGCGCCGGAAACGGAAAGCAGCGCTGCGCTATGCAAGCCTCTCGCTGATCCGCGACGCGCTCGGCGTCTCCCAGCGCTTCCGCCGGCACGTGCCGCCGCTGCTCTTCGCGCTTGCGCTCGCGCTGCTCCTGTTCGCCATCGCGCGCCCGGCCGCCGTCGTGACGCTGCCGTCGCAGCACGAAACGGTGATCCTCGCGATGGACGTCTCGGGCAGCATGCGCGCGACCGACGTCAAGCCCAATCGGCTCGCCGCGGCGCAGGAGGCGGCGAAAGCCTTCGTCGCCGACCAGCCGAAGAACACGCGCATCGGCGTCGTGTCGTTCGCGGCGACGGCGTCCGTCGTCCAATCACCGACGCACAGCCGCGAGGACATCGTCGCGGCGATCGATCGCTTCCAGCTGCAGCGCGGGACCGCCGTCGGCAGCGGCATCCTCGTTTCGCTCAAAGTAATCTTCCCGGATGTCGAGTTCGACCTGCGCTCCTACAATCCGCGGGGCGCCGCTCTCCGCAGCGCGCCGCTCGATCCGTCGCGCGTGCCGGACAAGGCTGCGCCGAAAGCGGTTCCTCCAGGCTCGTACAATTCCGCCGCGATCATCCTGCTGACCGACGGCCAGACGACGACGGGGCCCGATCCGATCGAGGCGGCGCGCATGGCGGCCGATCGCGGCGTGCGCGTGTACACGGTCGGCATCGGCACGCAGGCGGGAGAGATCATCAGCGGCGACGGCTGGTCGTTTCACGTGCGCCTCGACGAGGAGGCGCTGAAGTCGATCGCGAACCTCACCCACGCCGAATACTTCTACGCCGGCAGCGCCAGCGAGCTGCAGAAGATCTACTCGAAGCTCAACACGCAGATCTTCTTCGAGCAGAAGGAGACCGAGATCACGGCGCTTTTCGCCGGCGCCGGGGCGCTGCTCGCGTTCAGCGCCGCGCTGCTGTCGCTCCTGTGGTTCAACCGGATTCTTTGACGGCGTCTCGCATGAGCCAAGTCAGCGGGACCGGGCGCGACGTTGACCCGATACCGCGATGCTGACCGCTTCGTTCCATTGTCGTTGCATCGCGGGGGTCGAAGGACGCGTCTCACGGAGCAGCGCGAGCTGCCCCAGCAGGCCCCCCACGTCGTTCGAGTGCATTGCCGCAGCCTCCGCGTCGACATAGGCCGCAAAGCTCGTCCGGCGGTCGCGGAGGGACACGGTCTTGCGCTTCGCCGCGGTCGCCATGGGTCTTCCGACGCGGGAAACGAGCATTTCTTCGGCGTGCTGTGCTGTTCAATAGACACCAGCCGCCTGGGGATGGTCAATGCGCGCCGCAGCAATCTCGCTTGGGGAATGCCATCGTTCACGATCGCCGGCGTTTTGATTGTATTACACAGTTGTATTGCACGGGCAACGGCATCGTTTCTATAATGACGTGGTCTTGGCAGCTCGCCGCCAAGCATGATCCATGGTCGCCCGACGCCTGGTCGGGCGCCAATCCTCGGAAAAGGGCGTGATGCTCGGTCGCACGCTTGGTGCACTTTTCGTTTGGGCCGCCCTCGCCGCGGTGGCCGCAGCGCAGGGGACCGACATCGTCTTCGCGGTGACCGAAGGCGTGACGTATCAGGCGACTCCGAAGGAAATCCGCGACAAGTTCTACCCGCTGGCCGATTATCTCGGCCGGGCGACGGGCCGGCGGGTCAAGGTCGTTCTGGTCCCGGCCTACGACGACCTGCGCGCCGGCGCGGCCAAGCAGGAGTTCGATCTCTGCTTCGTGCATCCGGCGCACGTGTCGATGGCGGAGATCAAGGCCGGCCGCTACAAGGCGATCGCGTGGACTACCGGCTACACCGAATACACGGCGTCGCTGTTGATGAACGCGAACCAGCCGTTGAAGTCGCTCGACGATCTCAAGGGACTCACGATCGTCACGCCCGACCCCGACTCGATCACCGCGGCGATGGTGCGCGCGATGTTTCGGGCCGAAAAGGTCCCGCTGTCGACGGCGAAGGAGATCACGCCCGTCGCCGCCAAGGTGATCACGACCCGCTATCAGGATGCGGTGCCGTTCTATCTCGAATACGGCTTCGCTCAGGTGGGCGTCACCGCAGCGAATGCGGTGGTCAAGGCGTGGACCGACAAAGGAGGCAAGGTTCTCCTCAAGTCGCGTCCGGTGCCGATCAAGCAGTTCATCGTCTCGACGAAGATGCCGGCCGACGAGCAGCAGCGGCTGCGCGATGCGCTCGTCAACATCCGCGACTCGAAGGCCGGCCGCGACGCGCTGGAGGCCGTGGGTTACAAAGGCTTCGTCACGCCGAACCCGGATTTCGAGAACTCGACGATCGCGTGGCTCGGGCTGTAGGGGCACCCGCGCTGTCGGCGGCTTCCGCCGGCAACGCCCTATTCCAGCATGTCCTCGCGCTGGGCGAGATCGATGCGCAGCTCGTAGAGGTCGTCGTCGAGCGCGTCGCGCACCGAAACCATGCCGAGGGGGCGGTCGAATTCCGCGACCGGCAAGTGGCGGAAGCCCCCTTTGTGCATGATCCGCAATGCACTCAGGAACGGCTCGTCGGGGTGGATCGTCTGCGGCTGCGGGGTCATCACCTCGGCGAGCGGCGTCGTCTTCGGATCGCGGCCGGCGGCCAGTACGCGGAAGAGCGCGTCGCGTTCGGTGAAGATCCCGATGAGGCGCGAGCCGTCGACAACCAGGATCGCTCCGATGTTCTGCTTTTTCATCAGGAGCGCCGCCTCCATGACGGTCGCAGTCTTCGGGGCGGTGACCGGGGTCTGCTCCGCGACGATGGAGCGCAGCGATCGAATCGGCATCTTGGTCTCCGCACTCGAAAGGTGTCTCCGCCATTGAGCGCCCGCGGCGCCGTGAGTGTCAAGCATCGACGGGCCAGCGACGCCCGGCCACGGCACGCTCGCGCCAACGGTGGTGCACGCCACGGTGGCTCCGCACGAACGGGGGCGCGGCGCGGATTTGCGCTTTGCTGGTCCCGGGCCTAGGATAATCGCTGAACCGACGGAGGCGACGATGCGGCCATCGATCTCGGGAGTGTTGTTTGCAGGCCTGCTTTTCCTGCCAGCGGGTTCCGCGCAGGCGATCACCTGTTATCTCGTCTACGATCGCAACGACAACGCGATCTTCCAGGACACCTACCCGCCGATCGACCTTTCCGATCGCGGGACGCCCGAACGCGAGGCGATGTATCGCCGCGGCGAGCACCTGATCGTGATGGAAGCGGACCGGTGTCCGACGATCCAGTTCTTCACCGGATCGGGCGGGAGCACCGCGCTCTCGATCGACCAGCTCGTCGGTGGAATCCGGGCGACGGCGGGAACCGCCGCTCGGCCGGCGGCGGCGCGCGCCGCTCCGTCTTCGGCGCCGCCAGCGAGCGCACCGAAAGCGGCAGCGCCGAAGTAGACCGCGGTTTGCGGCGGCCCCCTTTTCGCGCGGGGCTGCTTATGCTATTGTCATAAGAGCCGCCATTGGCTGCCGAGGGTCGAAACCGCATGTCGAATCGGACGCTCGTCACGCATCGCCGCTATTTCGGGGTCGAGCCGTTGAAGCTGCGCGCCGCCGCAGCCCGCGTGATGACGCGCGTCGCCGGCCTGCCTTCCCACCGCGCGCGCGTCACGGCTCGCAGCCTGCGCCAGGACTTCGGCATGGACACCGCCGAGGGCCAGGCGCTCGTCGACGAGTTCGTCGCCCACGGCTTGCTGCGGCCGGGATCGCCCACGCGCGACGATTTCCGCCTGACCCGGCGCTTCACGGAATTGGCCTCCGCCCGGGTCGTTGACCCGCTGCCCCGCGCACGCGCGCGACTTCTGCTCGCCCAGGCGTGCGAGTACGCGGCGCGAATCAACGCCGAGTGGTCGCGCAATCCCCTCGAGATCGAGATGATCGCGCCGTTCGGCAGCTACATGAGCCGCGAGCACGAGCTTGCCGAGCTGTCCCTCGGGGTCGTTGTGCGGTTGCGCCCGACGTCGCGGCGGGCGCGGTGGCGAATGGCAACCAAAGCGGAAGGCGCGGGCCAGATACGCGCCGCCTTTCGCGAGTTGAGCTCCTTCGTCCGCGTACGCGTCGTCAATGACGCGCAACTGTTGCCGCGGCCGTTCGCCGTCGCGTTCCACGCCGAGCCGTTGGCGTAGGCTACGCGCCGTCGAGCTCGTATTCGAGCGGGACCGGATTCGGCACGCGCTCGGGATCGCGGTCGAAGGCGCAGATGAGGGCCCACGGTCCGCGGTCGCGCTTTCTCCACACCCGCAGCACCGCAAAGCCGTCCCCGGGATCCGCGAACCTCGTGTCGACCGCACACGTGAAGCGCTTCATGCCGTGCCCCGGAACGTCGGCATCGAACGGGAACGTTTCCTTGGCGACCAGATCCTCGCGCGTCGAATTGGCGAATGGGAACGGCGCGAACAGCGGCGAGCTGTGGACCGAATGGATCACGACGGGCCGCCCGGCCTGCGGCGTGATCGTCGCTCGCGCGACGCACGAGAGATGCTCGTCGCCGGAAAGGAACACGACGTTTCGTATCTCGTTCGCGGCGATCCAGGCCAGCAGCCGGTACATCGAATCCGGGTAACCGTCCCAGCCGTCGGCGCGCAGGGCGCTGACCACAGCGCCGTGCTGGATCCCGCGCAGGTGCCGCGGCAGGAGCATCGACGGCGAGGCCACGAACTTCGGGATCGCGGGATCCTGTTCCTGCAGCCATTTGCGAAGGATTTCGAACTGCGCCCTGCTCATGATTCGCGCGCGCTCGACATCGTGCACGGTCCGCGTTCGGCGCTCGGTGCGCGTATCGGCCATGAAAAACGGAAATCCGTTGACCGCATATCGGTACCACATCGGGTCCGTCGAGTCGCCGATCGGCCACTCCGGCTTAGGGCCAGCCGCCCGCTCGAACTTGAGGTACGAGCGACGTCCCTCGAGCATGATCGGATCCGGCCGCACGTCGTCGCTCCGGGGCTCCCAGTTGTCGACGATCTCGTGGTCGTCGAGCAGCATGTAGGTCGGGAGCCGGCGCGTGACGTCGCGCAGCGCTTCCAGGCGATGCAGAATCTCGTAGGGCCGCACGAAACGATCGAAGCCGGCGGTCGGATCGAAGAGTCCCGCGGTGCCGTCGACGTACACCTGGTCGCCGACGAGCAGCAGGCATTGCGGCCGAGGGGCGCCGCTCGCGTCGTCGAGTCGCTTGCTGAGCCGTTCATAGGACGCACTGGCGACCTTCCCTTCGAGCAGCCCGGACGGGTACTGGCAGCTCGCGAGCGCGAACGTAAGCTCGCCGGCGGCGGCCGATGCGTCGCCGATTTCGCTTAAACCGGGGCGCAGCGCGAGCGCATCCTTCCCGTTCAGCAATGCCTCGAGCGCCAGGACGACGCCCTGGACCATCCGCTTGACGAGGGGTGCGTCGGGGACCGGAACCGAAGGCGACCACGAGCGCACCGCCTGGCGCGCGCCCGCGATGATCTCCTCCGCCTGATCGGAGAGAGGAATGTCGAGGACCTGCCCGAATACGTCGGCGAACTCGTAGACCAGCAACTCACGTGACTCGTTGTACAGCAGGACGACGAGCACGCCGGCAAGGCGGCCGCCCCAGCGATCGATGCGGGGCGTAATGCGGAACCAGCCATCGTGATCACGCTCCGCCGATTGCAGCCACGCGACTTTTTTCACCGGCTGCCGATGGCCGTCCTCGTCGGCCGGGTAGAACTTGCCGTCCCTCTCGATGACCGGAATGAACGCCGCCGCGAAAGCGCGCATCAACGCCGGGTCGACGGCGCCGGCGAGCCGGAACAACGATCGATCGTCGCAATCGGAGGGCACGGCGCCAACGATCGGGCCAATCCACGGCAGGGCGGCATGGTAGCGCAGCGGTGCAGTGTCGACGCCGGAGCCGCGATTTGCCATCGGTCACTCCCGCTCCAGGAATTCGTGCACGACGGCGAAGACGTCGGCGGCGTTGCGCCCGATCAGGCAATCCTGGTGGCCGAAGCCGGGAAACGCGTGCGTCTCGAAGTGTTCGAATCCGAGGTCGTCGACGAGCAGTTTTCTCATTCGCGCGAGGGTCGCCACGTCGGCGAGCCCGTTGTCGCTGCCATGGATGCTGAGTGTCGGAATGTCCTTCTCGTCCACGCGCCAGCGGCGCAGGAAATTGTCGCGCGAGACATATTCGTTGCGCCCGGCCCTGCTGGTGATGACCTCGAGACGGGCGAAATTGATCGCCTGCGAGACGGTGTCGATCGACAGCGGCCCGAACAGGTCGTCGACGTACTCGAGCACGCGATCGTCGATGTTCACGAGGTTGAAATCACGGCCGTAGAGCGCGTCCATCCGGTGCCGCGTGCCGACGAAGGGCGTGCGCCGCCACGGCGGCCAGAACGGATTTTCGAGACTGAACTCCTCCTCGGGGTACGGCATCGCCGCCAGGAACCGGTCGATCAGCTGATCGGTGAGCGACGGATCGGGTCCCACGCGGAACTCGTAATTGGCGAGCGGCAGGAAGTTGCGGATGTAGCTCATCAGATACGCGCGAAAGATATTGGCCGGGCTGAACACGACGACGGGGCCGATCTGCGACAGCACGATGCGGTTGATGATCGAAGGCAGCCGGTCGCGCTCGCGGAAGAATGGATCGCCCGACGAAGGCGGTGCGAGCAGCGCCATGCTGAACATTGCCGAGCCCATGCAATGCGCGAAGATGTCGAGCTTCTGCCCCGTCGTGCGGGCGATGTAATCGAACGCCGCCGGCAGATCGGCGAGGGCGACTTCCTCGAACGCCCACGGGTAGCGCGCGGTGGGCATGCCGCTGCTCGTGCGCAAGTCGAGAATCCAGACGTCGCGCTTGCGGTCCCAGAAATACTGCGCGAGATTGGGATCGACCGCCGGATGCGCGAAGGTCGTCCCGCTGGCGCTGTAGCCATGGATCATGACGACCGGACGCTTGTCGGCGTTGCGCCGCGGATAGCGGGTGAGCCGTACGCGCACCGGGCGCCCGTCCTTCATCGCGCCGAGGTCGAGCTCGCGGATGATCGGCGCCGGAAGGCCCTCGACCCTTCCCGGCAATCGCTGCGGCTCGCGCGGCTCCGCGGCATCGGGCCGGCGGAAGCTCCAGACGTGAACGGAAAGCAGCAGCCGGACGAAATAGGCGCCGAACGACGCAAGATCGGCGAGTGCTTGCGGCTCGTCTTCCTGCTTCACGATGCGCATCAGCGCGATCCTCTCCTGCGCGAGATAGGTCGTGTCAAGCTCCAGCACCGGCTCCGCGGATCCGGCGGCGAGTCCCGGGAACTTCTCGAGCGTCATCCGCGACAGCTGCCGCCACGGATTGGACCGCCGCACGTAGGTGAATCGCTTGCGCCCCGCGATGGCGCGCAGCCGGTCGTACACGCCGACGTCGATCGGTGCATTCGGCGCCACGGCGACGGGATCGCCGACTTCGAGCCGGTACTCGAACTGGCGGACTTCACCCGCATGCGAAGCGAGCGCCTTGAGATCGTCCCAGCGGCCGCGCAGGTACGCGCCGAGATCGGAGGGGAGCTCCGAGCCGTCGGTCAGGCGCTCGATCGTCTCCTGGACAACATCGCGCAGACCGCGATTCACGAACCACGCACGCAATGCGCGACACTGCCGCTCGTCCCGCGTCGACGCTTCGCGATGGAGGAAATCGAGATCGCCCGTGAGCGGCGCCTCGACTTGGACGAAGGTTTCGAGCTCGTCTTCGTGCCCTCCCCTTACCCGCCACGCCTCCCACGCGTCCTTCAGGAAAATCCGCAGCGTACCTTTTTCGACGTGAAGCGTGCGCTTCAGCGGCACGCGGCCGTCCGCTCCGGGCAGGATCAGGTCGGCGAGCGCCACGCGGCCGAAGCGCATCGTGAGCTCCACCACTGCGCTCACGGTGCCGCCGCCCTTGCGCGCAAGCAACGCCGCTCCCGACATCCGTTCGACGAATTCGACCTCGGTGCGGTGCGGCGGCACCGGGTCGGCCGGGACGCCGAACACGGGTCGCGGCTCGTGCTTCCCCCGTGCTTCCGCCGCCGGCGTGTAGCCCCACGCGTCGCGCAGGCCGTCGACGGCACGCAACGCCAGCGCCGCGATCGTCAGGGACGGATTGATCCGCAGGGATACCGGAACAATCGACCCGTCGAGCACGACCAGCCCCGGAAGCTCCGCGGAGATCGTCGTGAACCGCCCGTCGAAGACCCGCCCGAGATGATCGACGGCGCCCTGATCGACGGTGTTTCCGAGGGGGCAGCCGCCGAGCGGATGCACGGTGAGGAGCGGCCCCCGCTTGTTGTCGAGCAGCGTCTGCATCTTGTCGGGCAGCAGTTGCCAGAGCGGATTGGGCAATACTTCCCCCTTGGTCGCCGAGTCCTTCGCGAGCTTGCGCAAGGCGTCGATCTGCGCGGGAAAGAGCGGGTGGTCGTGGATCGCCGGCCAGCGGACCCGGATTGCGCCGTCGCCGTCGCCTTCATCGTCGCCGCCGACGAGCTCGAGCGCGCCCGCGGCACCGTCGTCGCCCATCAGCGCGACGATCGACGAGCGGCGCATCGCGCGGCCGTCGACGGCGCATGGATCGTGCGCGAGCTTCACCGCGTCATGCGCGGAGGTGTCGGCGCGCGCGAGCCCCTGCAGCAGGTGGCCCATCGCCACCGTTTCGTCGAACAGCCGGGCGAGCGGCCCCGGGACGGCGAGCTCCTCGACGACAACGTCGCGCGCACCCAAACCGCGCAGGTCGATGAGCCCGGTAATCGTCGGTCCGACCGCGCGCGAGCGCGGCGGTATCGTCTCGTCGGCCGCCGCACCGACGTCGCGCCGCCTGCCGTCGATCTCGATGTCCTGGTCGTAGGCGACGGCGATCATGTCGCCGTTGGTCGAGAACCGCTGCCCGAGCCGCGGCGAGAACTTGAGCGTCTCGGTCTGCGAGCGCATCAGGATCTCGGTCGATCCGAACGTGCCCGCGGCAAGGATGACTTTCCGCGCGGTGATGCGAAAGGGCGGGCCCTGGCGCGCGCGCAACCGGCCTTCGGTATGCACGACGTCGAGCGTCCACACGGTCGGCTCCTGGTATTGCGTATCGGGCGCGACATCCACGTACGCGGTCCCGGGCCCGGGCAGGACCTCCTTGGTGCGCTCGATCTTCAGCACGGTCGCGCCGGTGTAGATCGTGGCACCCGCGCGCCACGCGGCTACCAGCAGGTTGACGTCGAGCGACTCCTTGGCCTGATGGTTGCAGCCGGTTGCGCAGTCGCCGCAGCGCAGGCATTGCTTGAGCGCGACGCCGGCCGAGCTCGGCTTGTCGGTCATCGCCACCGTGATCGGCGTCGCCCGAAACGGCTTTGGTTCGCCCTTGCGGCTCGCGGCAAGCCGCTCGAGCGCCGTGAATTTCGCCGGGACGCCGTCGGGATGTCGTTCGATCGTGTTTGGCTTCGTCGTGCGGTTGTCGACGACGACGGCGCCGAGCAGTTTCCGCGCGCGGTCGAAGTAGGGGCCAAGCGAATCGGCGGTGATCCCCTCCGGCCATCCTTCCGCGAAGACGTTCGGAAGCGGCGCCTCCATCACGCCGGCATTGATCAGCGAACCGCCGCCAAGTCCGTTCGCGACGACGGCGCAGACGTCGGTGCCGACCCGGACGTCGAACAGCCCCTCGCGCTCCCCGCGCGGACAGGCCTTGCCCTCGGTGACGAAGCGGACGTGCTCTGCAAGGTCGGCCATCCGTTGCGGGAACATGCCGGGCAGATACTCCTTGCCGCGCTCGAGCACGCACACCTTGAGCTTCTTGCCGCCCTGCGCCGTGCAGCCGGCGAGCCCTGCCGCGGCCACCGCCCCACCGTAACCACTGCCGACGATGATCACGTCGAAATCGGCGCCTTCGCGCGTGGACGCCTGCGCTCCGATTTCGCGGATCAGCTCCTCGAGTCCGTGCGAAATCCAGGCGGTTTGGCGCCCATGGGACGCGATGTCGCCGGAGGGCGGCGGCGTCTGTTCGGTCACTTGCCGTCTCCCCCGCCGCGTGCGCCCGCTGCGGTGATCGCGTGAGCGAGGACCTCGACGGCGACCGGCTTGTGCAGCAACGGAATGCCCGCCTCTTCCGCCTCGCGCAGCCGGTCGGGCGCGGTGTCGCCCGAGAGGAGGATCGCCGGCATCGCCGGAAAGAGCCGTCGGATCGATTGCACCGTGGCGATGCCGTTGTCGCTGCCGCGCAAGCGGAAGTCGGCGAGCACGACATCCGGTCTTTCGGCACGGGCCGCCGCGACTGCGGGCGTCGTTCCGTCGACGAGCGTCGCCCGGCACCCGAGCCCCTCGAGCAGCGTCTTCATTCCCAATCGGACCTGGTCCTCGTCGTCGACGACCAGAATGTGCAGGCCGGACAGGCGCAGCGCATCGTTGTCCCGCTCGGGAACGCGCAGAGCCGGGGTTGCGCTTCGGGGCAGCACGAATCGGAACTCGGTGCCGCGGCCCGGCGCCGAGCTCATCTGCATCCTGAGCTGCAGGAGATCGGCGAGGCGCTTGACGATCGCGAGCCCGAGGCCGAATCCCCGCGTCCGGTCACGCTCCGGATTGTCGAGCTGGTAGAACTCCTCGAAGACGCGCGCGTGCTCGGCTTCCGGAATTCCCCGTCCGGAGTCGGCGACCGTGAGCACGATCTCTCCGCCGTGCGGCGCAACGCTGATCCGGACCTCGCCGGTGTCGGTGTATTTGATCGCGTTGTCGATGAGGTTGCGCAGGATCCGCTCGAGCAGGAGGCGGTCGCTGTCGACGCATTCGGAGGGCGGGCACTCGACGCGGAACGTCAGGCCCTTGGCGCGCGCGGCCGGGCCGAACTCGTTGTCGAGGCGCGCAAGGAACGGCGACAACGGGAGCGGGCCGCGATTGGCGCGCACGACGCCGGCGTCGAGCTTCGAAACGTCGAGCAGCGCGTCGAACTGCGAGGCAAGCCCGCGGAGCGCCGCGTTCATGTGCCCGGAAATCTCGCGCGTGCGTGGATCGAGCGGACACATCGCCAGCGCGGCGCCGAACAGCGACAACGTGTGAATCGGCTGCCGCAAGTCGTGACTCGCCGCGGCCAGGAAGCGCGTCTTCGCCCGGCTTGCCGCTTCGGCCCGTTCCAGCGCCGCCTCGAGCTGGCGGTTCAGCGCCGCCTGCTGCGTGCGGATCTCGAAGGACTCGCGGAACACCCGGAACGCGTCCTTTGCAAGCGCGATCATGATGACGCCGAAAAGCGCGACCACGGCCGCGGTCGAGCGTTCGATCCACCCGGGCGCGGCGACCCCGGGGCTCACCGCCCACAGCACGGCCAGCGGAAACACCGTCGGGATGAGATAGGCGAGGTAGACGGGCAGATAGCCCGCGGTCGTCGCGATTGCACCTACGCCCAGACCGACCAGCAGCATCGTCTGGATCGCGCGCTCGAACTCGGGGAGCAGCGGGAAGAATCCGAGCGACAACCCGTGCACGATGCCGTTGACGGCGCTCAGCACGATCGCGATCCGCAGTTTTTCGGCGTCGGAAAAGCGGCGCATCGACGGCAATCGTCCGAGGACGACCAAACGCGCGCCGAGCACGCAGGCGACGACGAGGAGCCAACCTCCGAAGATCCACGCGGGGAACCGTTCCGACGCCAGCGCCGCGATCAGCACCGCCACCACGAATACCGGCAGCGGAATGCGCCGCGCCTGCCTCGCGAGGACGCGCAGCAGCGCTTCGTCGAGGCTCTTTGCCGTGGCTGCAGGTTCGTGGGCGGACGTCATCGCCTGGTATTCCGGGAGCCACGCCCGATGGGCCGGCCGGGACACGCCGCCTGCACAATAAACCAGCCGGCGCGCGAAACCAACAGCCTCGAGTCGTGAAGGCAGGGGGTCCAGAAGCCGACGCTGGTAATCATCGTCGCCGCCGTCGTCTTGGCCATCATCGCGATCCGATCGCGGACCGAAGTGCGAAAGGCCGGCCCAAGCGTGCCGTCCCGGTATTTGCGGAGAGCCGCAGGATACCCGGCCGCGCCGCTGCATTGCGTGACTGCACGCCGATTCCGGGTGCCCTGGGTACCGCGTCATGCACACCGCCGGAGCGAAGCCCCCCGGATTGACCCGGCGCGGCGCACCTCCCCCGGCGTTTTTCCGTTGTGATGACGCCATCGCGGCGCTGCACCGAATCGATCCACCCGCACGCCGCGCCGGGCGAGAAGCGCTTCATCAGCTCGACGCGCGCCGCGTCATCCGCGCCGATCGCCACGGCGATCCGGCGGGCGAACGAAGCGACGAGGTGCCGGCAATCGCCGCGCAGCAACCCAACCAGCAGGAAGCACGCCGGCAACGCCATAAGTTGATAGAGGGTGCCCATGACCGAATCGCTGTTTCGATCCTTCACCGCCGCGGCATCTCTGCGCCGCCCGACGTGACCCCAGCTGCGTGGATGCCGCCTTCCATCCTGTTCGTTCCGCGCGACCCGTGAAGCGCTCCTGCGGTATCGGCTCCGCCGCCGGATCTCGTCATCGACGGCATCGCCTCGACGCCGCGTTGCTCGACAACGGCGGGCGGCGCGCTGGTCGACGGCCCGAACAGGTCGCCCGACCAGTACGTCAGCGCGACGATCATCATGCTCACGACGAGCATCGCGAGCAGGGCGGCAATCGGGGCGATCCGGCCTTCGTTGGCGTGCATGGCGTCCTCGCTTTGCTGTTTGCGGCGGTCGGCGTTTCCCGAAAAGACCCGTGCTCGACCGTTGGCCCGATTCTGCTTTGAATCGCCCGCGCGCCACCATTCTCCGGAAGGCCATTCGTGGCATGCATACGGATTGGCCGGATGGCCTAGACAAATGGCCAGGTCGAAGCGTCCCGCGGGCTATACTTGCCGGGAGCCGGGTGAGGCCCTGGGGAGCGCGCCGTGAACCTGCTGCTGGTCGACGACCACGCCCTGTTTCGCGAGGGAGTGAAATTCCTTCTCCGCGGACTCGACTGTGAGCTCGTCATCGATGAGGCCGAGGATTGCGCTGCCGCCACCGCGCGGCAGGCGGGGTTCCCCTACGATCTGATCCTGCTCGACTTGAACCTGCCGAAGCTGGGGGGCCTCCCCGCGCTCGCGGCGATGCGCGAGGCCTTCCCGGGCACGCCGATCGTCGTGCTCTCGGGCGAGGACGACCCGCGGGTCATCCGCGCGACGATCGAGCATGGCGCGATGGGGTTCGTGCCGAAGTCATCGACGCCCGAGATCCTGATCCAGGCGCTGCGCCTGATCCTTGCGCACGGCGTCTATCTGCCTTTGTCCGCGCTCGACAGCGACGCGCAGGCGGCGTCCACTCCCGAGGCGCCCGCCAACCCCGATGCAGTGCTGCGCAACCTGTCGCCGCGTCAGGTCGAAGTCCTGCGCTGCGTGATCAAGGGGCAGCCCAACAAGCTGATCGCGCGCAGCCTGGCGCTTTCCGAGAGCACGATCAAGGCGCACCTCTCCGCGGTGTTCCGCGCGCTTGGCGCGCACAACCGGACCGAAGCGGTCTACGCGGCGGCCAAGGTCGGCCTGCGGCTCGTCTGACCGGGGCGAGTGAGCGCGGCGCGCGAGGCGCAAGCCGAGCGAAGGCCCGAAGGGCGCGTCGCCGTGCGACCGAGCGGGCCCCAACAACCGTGCGCAATGAATCTCCCCACCGGTGCGGAGGGGACAGCGGCGCCCGTCAGTCGGGCGCTTCGGCGGGGATCGCCCGCACCGACAGCACACCGTCGATCGCCGAGATCGCCGCGATCACGGCGTCCTGCACCGGGCTGTCGATGTCGACCAGCGTATAGGCCATTTCCCCGCGCGACTTGTTGACCATCGTGTGGATGTTGAGCCCCGCCTGCGCCATCGTCGTCGAGATCTGCCCCAGCATGTTCGGGACGTTGGCGTTGGCGATAGCGACGCGATACGGTGACTCGCGCGGCATTTCGACATTGGGAAAGTTGACAGCGTTCGCGATTGTGCCGTTCTCCAGGAACTCGCGCAGCTGATCGACGACCATGGCTGCACAATTCTCCTCGGCTTCCGCCGTCGACGCGCCGAGATGCGGGAGCGCGAAGACACCGGGCTCGCGCAGCAGCGTTGCACTGGGGAAATCGCAGAGGTAACACTTGACCTTGCGGGCGCGGAGCGCGGCGCGAAGCGCGTCCTCGTCGACCAGACCGTCGCGCGCGAAGTTGAGCAGCACCGCACCCGCCTTCATCGCCGCCACGCGCTCGGCATTGATCAGGTTGCGCGTCGCGGCGACGAGCGGAACGTGCAGCGTGACGAAGTCCGACTGCTTGAGGAGCTCCTCGATCGCATGCGCGCGCCGCACCGTCGACGGCAGCCGCCAGGCCGCGTCGACGGTAATCTCGGGATCGAATCCCATGACCTTCATCCCGAGCTTGATCGCGATGTCGGCGACGAGGCTCCCGATGGCGCCGAGCCCGACGATGCCGAGCGTGCGCTGCGGCAGCTCGATCCCCGCGAACTGCTTCTTGCCCTCCTCGACCCGCGCTTCGAGGTCGGGCGTGCCGTCGAGGCCGGCCACGTAGGAAAGCGCCGGGATCACGTTGCGCGCGGCGATGAGCAGCGCAGCGAGCACGAGCTCCTTCACTGCGTTGGCGTTGGCGCCGGGCGCGTTGAACACCGGAACGCCGCGCTTCGACATCGCGGCCACCGGAATGTTGTTGGTTCCCGCGCCGGCGCGGCCGATCGCCTTGACGCTCGCCGGAATCTCCATCGCGTGCATGTCGTGCGAGCGCACGAGGATCGCGTCGGGATGGTCGATGGCCTTGCCGATCGTATAGCGGGCGCTCGGGAACCGGTGCAGCCCGTGGCTCGAGATCTGGTTCAGCGTGAGGATCTGGTAGCGGATCATGAGCGCGCTTCAGCCGTGCTGCCGTTCGAAGTCCTTCATGTAATCGACGAGATGCGCGACGCCTTCGATCGGCATCGCGTTGTAGATCGACGCGCGCATCCCTCCGACCGAGCGATGTCCCTTGAGCTGGACCATGCCCGCCGCCTTCGCCCCTTTGAGAAAATTTTCGTCGAGTGATTCGTCGCGGAGCTTGAACGGCACGTTCATCCGCGAGCGATCCTCCGGCCGCACCGGACTTCGGTAGAACTCCGTCCGGTCGAGATAATCGTAGAGGAGCTTCGCCTTGGCGATGTTCTTCTGCTCGATCGCCGCGACGCCGCCTTGTGCCGTGAGCCACTCGAACACGAGCCCGGCGATGTAGATCGCGTAGGTGGGTGGCGTATTGAGCATCGAGTCGGCCGCGGCCTGCTCGCTCCAATGGAACGCCGACGGCGTGATCGGCAGTGCCCGGTCGAGCAGGTCGTCGCGAACGATGACGAGCGTCAGGCCCGCGGGCCCGATGTTCTTCTGCGCGCCGCCGTAGATCACGCCGTACCTGGCGACGTCGATGGCCCGCGAGAGGATGTGCGACGACATGTCGGCGACGAGCGGGACCTCGCCTGTTTCCGGGGTCCACTGGTATTCGACGCCGCCGATCGTTTCGTTGGTGCAGACGTGGACGTAGGCGGCATCCTTCGTCCGCTTCCACGTCTGCTGTGCGGGCACGTAAGTGAAGCCTTTGTCCTCCGCCGACGCCGCGACGTTGACGGTGCAGTACTTCTTCGCCTCCTTGATCGACTTCTTCGACCACTCGCCGGTGTTGACGTAGTCGGCCACCGCATGGCCGCCGAGAAGGTTCATCGGGATGATCGCGTTTTCGCCGATGGCGCCGCCTTGCAGGAACAGCACCTTGTAGTTGTCGGGGATCGCGAGCAGCGTGCGCAGGTCCGCTTCCGCCTTGTCGGCGATGCTGATGAATTCCTTGCCGCGATGGCTCATCTCCATCACCGACATCCCGCTGCGGTGCCAGTCAAGCATCTCGGCGGCGGCTTCGCGCAACACTTCTTCGGGGAGCACGGCGGGACCGGCGCTGAAATTGAAAACTCGCATGGATTCGTCCAGGATTGACTTATAGGTAGCGGCGCGCAGCGACATCCGGGGCAATCGCCCGCGCGGCGACGAGCGGTGGGCTCCGTTGCCTTATTTTATCAAGTCGTCGCGGCGACGCGTCCGGGTTCCTGCCGTCACAAACGCCCCTGCACGCGTCACTCTTCCCGTTACAGGCCGGCCGGTTCTGGGATAATCGCCGGAGCTTCCAACGGAGAGTCCCATGGCGAATCCGCACCGCCGCGCGACATTGAGAATGCTCTTAACGCTGGCCGCAATACCGCTGGCGCGACCGCTCGCCGCGCAGTCCGGCTATCCGGCAAAGCCGATCCGGATCATCGCGCCCGTGCAGCCGGGCGGTGGCGTCGATCTCGTCGCGCGCACGATCGCCGACCGCCTCGGACGCGTGCTCAACGTGTCGATCATCGTCGACAACCAGAGCGGGGGTGGCGGCGTCGTCGGCTCGCTCGCGACGGCACGGGCGGCACCCGACGGCTATACGTTGATGGTCGGCTATGTCGGCACGCACGGAACCAACCCGGCGGTGCGCAAGCTGCCCTATGACGCGATTCGGGATTTCACGCCCGTCGCGATGGTCGGTGGGACGCCGAACGTTCTCGTCGTGCCACCGTCGCTTCCCGTGACGACGCTTGCCGAATTCGTGGCCTATGCAAAGGCGAATCCCGGCAAGCTCTCCTACGGTTCAGCGGGCCCCGGCACGCTGACCCACCTCGCGATGGAGGAGTTGAAGGTCGCGGCCGATCTCGACATGGTCCACGTTCCGTATCGCGGGATTGGCCCGGCATTCGTCGACATCCTCGGTGGCCAGACGCAGGCGATGTTCCCCGGACTCGCTGCGGCGCTGCCGCACATCAAGGCGGGGAAAGTGAAGGCGCTCGCCGTCACCGGCACCCGGCGCCACCCGCTCTTGCCCGACGTGCCGACCTTCGAGGAACTGGGCTACAGGGGCTTCGACGGCCTCCAGTGGTACGGGATCGTCGGGCCCGCGAACCTGCCGGCGCCGATCGTCAAGCGCCTGAACGAGGAAATCGACAAGCTGCTCTCCTCCCCGGACTTGCGCGAGCGGCTGTCCGCCGAGGCGCTCGAGCCGATGCCGATGTCGCCGGAGCAGTTCGGCCAATACATGCGCGACGACATCGCGCGCTGGAGCCGGGTCGCGAAGGAACGCAACATCGAGATTCGGGACTGACCACCACTCTCACGCCACGATCGAATGGCCCACAATACGCAGGTGAACACGGACGCCCACGCGCCCGCCGTGACGCAGATCCTCGCCGACTTCGTTGCGACGCATCCATCGAAGGGGTGGAGCGAAGGCGTCGAGCACGAGGCACATCGGACGGTGTTGAGCTGGGCCGGCTGCGCGATCGGCGCGTCGCGGCATCCAACCGTCGCAGCGGCATTGGCCGCGGTGCGGGAACTCGCCCCCGGCGCGCAGGCGACGATCCTCGGCCGCGGCGAGCGCGTCGACATGGGCAGCGCCGCGCTCCTGAACGGCATCGCGTCGCACACGTTCGATTTCGACGACACGCATCTCAAGACGATCATTCACCCGGGCGCGCCGGTTGTATCGGCGGCGTTCGCGCTCGCCGAACATATCGGTTCAAGCGGCCGCGAGCTGATCGACGCTGTAGTGCTGGGCGCCGATGTCGCCTGCCGTGTCGGCAACATGATCTATCCCGACCACTACGACCGCGGCTGGCACATCACCGGCTCGACGGGAATGCTCGGCGCCGCCGCCGCGTGCGCGCGTCTCCTCGGCCTCGATGCACGCAAGACGGCGATGGCGCTCGGGATCGCCGCGTCGCAGCCGATCGGCGTACGCGAGCAGTTCGGCACGATGACCAAGCCGTTTCATCCGGGCGGCGCCGCGCGCGTCGGCCTCACCGCCGCGCTGTTTGCGAAGCACGGCTTCACCGCGTCGCCGCGCGCGATCGAGGCGCCGCGCGGACTCGCGCAGACGTTCTCGACCAAATGCGACTGGCGCGAAATCGAAAGCGAGCTCGGTACCCGGTTCGAGATCGCGTTCAACACGTACAAGCCGTTCGCCTGCGGTGTCGTGATCCATCCATCGATCGACGGCTGCGTGCAACTGCGCAACGCGCACGGCCTAGCCGCAGCGGACATCGCGCGGGTCGAGCTCCGCGTGCATCCGCTGGTGCTCGAGCTCACCGGCAAGACCGCGCCCGCCACGGGGCTCGAGGGCAAGTTCAGCGTCTATCACGCGTGCGCTGCGGGCCTGCTGTTCGGACGCGCCGGCGAAGCGGAATTTTCCGACGCCACGGTCGCGCGTGCCGACGTGATCGCGCTGCGCAACCGCATCACGGCCCGGGCCGATGCGACCGTCGACGAGGCGGCAGCCGACGTCACGGTCACCTGCACGGACGGCCGCACGCTGCGCGCGTTCATTCCGCACGCGATCGGCAGCCGGGAGCGACCGATGAGCGATGCCGACCTGGCCCGCAAGTTTCACGGCCTCGTCGACCCGGTGCTGGGCGTCGATCGTGCAGTGCAGCTGATCGAGCAGTGCGGAGTCGTGGCCGGTGCGCCGGAGGTGCGCGCCCTCGCCGCGCTGGCGAGGCCCGGCGCGCCGAGCGCTTCCCCGCCGACGCACTGAAAAGGGATGCCGGAATGGCGCTGATGATCCTCGGCCTGATGCTGTTCCTCGGCATGCATCTGCTGCCAACCCACCCCGGCCTGCGCGCGGCACTGCACGTCCGCTTCGGCGAGCAGCGCTACAAGCTCATGTTCACGCTGGTCTCGCTCGCGGGTCTCGCGCTCGTCGTCGTCGGCTACCGGATGGCGGATCGCGGCGAGCAACTGTTCGCGCCCTGGCCCGCGGCGATCGCGACCGCCCCCTACGCGGTCACGCTCGCGTTCGTTCTCTTCGCCGCGGCGAATATGCGCACCCACATCCGCCGCGCCGTGCAGCACCCGATGCTGCTCGGGCTGCTCGTCTGGTCCGTCGCGCATCTGCTCGCGAACGGCGACGCGCGCGGCACAGTGCTCTTCGGCGCGTTCGCCGCGTACGCGATCGGCGACCTGATCTCGGCCGTAAACCGCCGTGCGGTGAAGACGTTCACGCCGACGGCCACGCACGACGCGATCGCGATCGCGGTCGGCATCGCGCTCGCGCTGCTCGTGATGCGCTACGTCGGCCCGCTGCTCGGCCACAGCGTCATCCGGTTCGGCGCCTGACGCGCCGCCGCTCGGGTCTTCAGCCGGCCGGCGTCCGGGCGACGTCGACCCATGCGCGATTCGCCTGCGAGGCGACGCACGCCTCGATGAACGCCATCGTGTGCGCGCCTTCCTCGATCGTCGGATAGGCGACGGCGGGGACCGTGTCGCCCAGCGCACGGGCCATGCGCTCCAGCGCGACTTCGGCGTAGATGTTCGCAAACGCCTCGCGCAATCCTTCGGGATGGCCGCGCGGCGTGCGTCCCGCGCCGATGATCTCCGGCGGCAGGAACGCGTCACCGCGGCCGATGACCCGCGCCGGTTCGCCGTGCAGCGCGAGCCGCAAATAGGACGGCTCGCGATGCGACCAGTCGAGAAGGCCCTTCTCGCCGTACACCGAAAGCCGGATGTCGTTTTCGCCGCCGGCCGCCGCCTGCGTCACCGTGAATGTGCCGCGCGCACTGCCTTCGAACTCGATCAGCGCGGAGACGTAATCGACGACCCTGCGGCTGGGGATGAGCGCACGCACATCGGCGACGACGCGCGCGGCGTTCAGGCCGGCGACAAACGAAGCGAGATGCTGCGCGTGGCAGCCGATCGCGCTCATGACGAGCGCCAGGCCGCTGCGCTGCGGATCGAGCAGCCATTTGAGCCGGCTGTTCTGCGGTCCATCCTCGAGCCGGGTCGCGAGCCCGCTCTGGATGTACTCGACACGCACGAGCCGGATCCCGCCGAGCGCGCCCTCGCGGACGAGCGCTCGGGCGTAGCGCGTCATCGGATACGCCGAGTACGCGTGCGCGATCGCGAACACGCGCTGCTGCCTGCGAACCCGAGCAGCGAGATCGCACGCCTCGCGGTGATCGCCGGTCACGGGCTTGTCGCAGACGACGTCGAGTCCGGCGTCGAGCGCTGCACGCGCAAAGCCGTAGTGCGTGTCGTTCGGCGTCATGATCGCGACCGCATCGATGCCGTCTTCCCGCTCCCGCTCGCGGGCGAGCATTTCGGCGACGTCGCCGTAGCTCCGTGCCGGATCGAATCCCAGCGCAGCGCCCGCAGCGCGCGAGCGCGCACGGTCGCTCGAAAAGACGCCGGCGACGTTGCGCCAGCGGCCGTCCATTTCGGCGGCGCCGCGATGCATGCGCCCGATCCACGACTCCGGTCCGCCGCCGATGCATCCCAGCCGCAGCGCCCGCCCGAAACGTTCCTGTACTGCGGCCATGCCGGGTTCTCCTTCGGTCTGATCCGCTGCGGTCATCGTCGGCGGGACACGAGCGAGTGACGATAACCCATGCAAGAATGGCGCGATAGCTTAGGCAAGGGATAGCGATGGTTCGGATCGATCCGGCGGATGTCGAATGGACGGCGATCCGTGCGCAAGGCGCTGGCGGGCAGAACGTCAACAAGGTGGCGAGCGCCGTCCATCTGCGCTTCGACATTCGCGCGTCGTCGCTGCCGGAGCACGTCAAGGCGCGGCTTCTCGCCTGCGCGGACCAGCGTGTCAGCGCCGACGGGGTAATCGTCATCAAGGCGCAGCGGTATCGCACCCGGGAGCGTAACCGCGACGATGCGCTCGCCCGGCTGCAGGATATGGTCCTGGCCGCCACCGCCGTGCCGCGTCCGCGGAAGCCGACGCGCCCGACGAAAAGGTCGCAACGCCGGCGCGTCGAGGTGAAGATCCGGCGAGGTCGGGTCAAGGCCGGGCGGGGCCGGATCGTCGACTCGTGAAGTGAGACGATGTGCGTCGCAGGGCGCGCGTGATGCGCTGCGCTCTTGCGCGAGACCTCGCCGCGCGTATCATGGAATCGTCCCCCACGAAGCCGTTCCTCGGGGGCGAAATAATCCGGAAAAGGAGAAGAGATCATGGCAAAGAAGCAGCCAGTAGAAGGCGTCTATCGGGTGACCGAGGTGATCGGCACCAGCACCAAATCCTGGGAGGACGCGGCAACCAACGCCGTCGTGACCGCGAGCAAGTCGCTGCGCGACCTGCGGATCGCCGAAGTCTGCAAGCTCGACATGAAGGTCGAGGGCGGCAAGATCGTCGCCTATCGCGCGCGGGTCCAGTTGTCGTTCAAGTACGAAGGCTGACCGGGAGCCCCGCCCGGAGGGTCGCATCGCCGCCGGTGCGTCGGGGGGCCCCCTCCGCTGCATCCGGCGAGCGCCCCGTTGCGTATCTCCCGTCGAAAAACCGTAGCGCCGGCACGAACGCGAACGCGTGTGGCGCCGCGGACCGCGGCGCCATGCATTCGTGCGCGCGTAACAGCGGCACCGCCGTGCCGCGTGTCTTTCGCACCCAGCGCGTGACGTGGCGGGTGAGGCCGCCTGCAAGCCGGACCGCCACGTAGTAGATCCAGCGCAGGCGGAAGCCGGTGGCCTCGAGCAGGCGCAGGAAACAGCCATCGGCATCGCTGCGCGCCAGCGGCAGTCCGTCGCCCGCGAACTGATAGAGCGCGTCGTGGACGAGCGACGCGTAGTACGTCTTCGGCCAGCCGGTGCGCGCATCGACGACGCCGTCGGGCGTGCCGACGACGAGATCGAGAAAGCAGAATTTCGGCGAGCAGCCGTTCCACGCGTAGCCGCGCGTGACCGTGATGCGGCCGCCGCGCTCGAGGATCAGGCGCACACGTCCTTCCTTGTCCTTGAACGCGTAATCGCGCTCGATCGCAAGGCCCGACTCCCACGCGTGGCTCGCCTCGAGTCGATAAAGCCACCTGACGCTGTTCTCGCAGAACATGGCGACGAACTCGCCTCCCCGTCTGAAGCGACGTGCGCCGGCCGGCAATCCGCACCACCGGCGCGCGTCCGCGTTCGGCTAGCGCGCCGGCACCATGACGAGGCGCGCGTTGCCCGATTCCGCGCCCCATGCTTCACCCGGCCGTCCCTGCAGCTCGCGCACGTCGGCGCCCGAGCGGTTCGACGGAAAGCTGTCGAACTGCTCGGTGGCCGGATCGAACCTGACGAGCGCATTCGCGGACCAGTCGGTGAGCCAGATCTTGTCCTTGTCGTCGACCCAGACCGCGTACGCATGCGGCTGAACACCGGGCAGCTTCCACTCGCGCCAGACCTTCGCGGTCGGGTCGTACATGCCGACCTGCCCGGTATTCCAGTAGCTCACCCAGATTCGGCCGCGCGAGTCGGACCACACGCGCCGCGCGCCCTGTTGCGGCGTCGGCGGGTCGATCACCGTGGCGGCACCCGTATCGACATCGATGCGGGCGATGTAATTGCCGGCAAGCGATGCGTAGTAGACGTCGCCGCCGGGAGTCGTCGTCATGCCGTAGGGGCCGCGACCGCGCGGCGCCTTCCACACCTTGACGTCTCCGGGGCCCGGGTCGAGCCGCCCGTAGTATCCGCTCTGACCGGTAAACCAGAGGCGTCCCTTGCGATCGAACGTCGGCGTGTTGAGGTTCGCGGATGCGGCGTCGGCGGGCAGCGGCCACACGCGGACGACATGCGTCGCCGGATCCACCCGGACGATCGCGTTCTGCCCGCCGTCGGTGATCCACGGCGCGCCGTCGGGGCCGATGATCACACCGTGCGGCGCCGAATTGCGACCGAGCGGAATTTCGTCGAACTTGCCTGTCTTCGGATCGAGAATGCCGAGCTTGCCGGTGGCCTGCGCCGTGTAATAGACGGGGCCGCTCGCGGCCGGCGCCGCGGCGACGTCGTGCGGATGTGCGCCGTGCGCAACGTCGAAATAGACCGGTTCGGCCCGCGTCGCCGCGGGGAGGAACGCGAGCGCCACGGCGAGCGCCGCGTGCAACAGCGGCGTCGGGGTCGGCAAACGGAACGTTGCCATCGCTTTTCTCCTGGTTTCGCATCCAACAAACACGGGGGGCAGGAGGCGCCGCGTGCGCCGTTCGCGCGCGTCAGTCGGCGGTTACCCGCCGGCGGCTCGCGCGGCTGGCGCCCGCGCCGTCTTTCGCACCGCGGAAGGTCAGCGCCAACGCGAAGGCGGCGCGCACGAATCCGAGCACGGCGTTGAAGTCCTCGTCGGAGAGCGCTCGCGCAGAATCGCTGCCGCGGTAGATGTTCGCGAATTCGCGCTCACGTCCCGCCTGCACCGCAAAGCGGCCGATGCCCAGGTTCTCGAGCGTGCGCCACACCTCGGGGTTGTACGAGCGCGTGAAACGCATGACGAACGAGATCGGGTCGTTGCGCCCCAGCACCGACGCGAGCCGCAGGATGATCTCGAAGGGCAGCGCCACCTTGCCGTTTTCGACGAGCTCGAGCAGCGTTGGTTCCTTGAGGTCGATCGCGTCGCCGACCTCCTTCAGGCTCAGACCGGCGGCTTCGCGCATCCCGCGCAGAACCGTGCCCGCCTTCGCGAGCGCGGCGCGCTGCTCGGGCTTGACGAGGATCGCCTTGGCGGCGCCGATCGACACATCGGCGGCAGCGCCGGCGATTCCAAGCACCGAATCGGTCCACGACCGGACCTGCTGCGCGACGGTGACGAGCGGCGATTCGCCCGCCCGAGGTGCAATTTCCGCTTGCGCGGGAACGACGGCGCGGACGCGTTTGCGTTGAACGGTCTTGCGGGCGGTAGGCACGGCGCGCGCTCCGGAGACGTGCGAGAACGCTATCTTACCGAGAGTGCGCGGATGTTCGTTGCGCGATGGGAATCCCCCGACGGATCGTCGCAGTGGTCAACGAGCGTACTCGCTCGTCATCGCACCGGGACACTGCGTGACTCTTCCCCAATAGCCTTCGCAATACTGCCAGCGGGCACGCTGCTCGCAGATGACGCCCGCGAGCCCGCCCTCGCCTGCGCACCGCGCGATGGCCTCGGCCAGCAGCTGCCACCGGTCCGGCGCCGGTGCGACGGGTGCGGCCTCGGGTTGGGGCGGCGGCGCCGGATCGACCGGCTGCGCCGCGGCGATCGGCGGTTCCGCTGCCGGCGGCGCATCGCGGGGGCGCGCCGCCTTCGCCTGTCGGGGCACCGTCGGCTTCACCGCCGGCGTCCCAAGCGGGACCGTATCATGCAACAGCACCGGTACCCCGCCTTCGGCAGGTGTCGCTTCCCGTTGGGGCAGCGGCATCACAGGCAGGGGTACGTAGGCGCCGCCGGTCAGCGCTTGCTGCGATGGCGTTTGCTCAGACGCGGGCGCCTCCGGCAAACTGCCGGCGCCGCGAAGATGGCTGACGAAATAGCCGGTCGCCACCACAACGACGCCCAGCGCGACGAGACTCGCCGGGAGTCCCAGCCGGGACGCAAAACCCCGACCGCCGAGGCGCACGCGGAGCGAGCGAATTTCCGGAGCGCCGCGGTTGTCCTCGCGCCGGCCGGATGGGGCCGGCGGCTGGCGTCGCGGCTCGAGCTCGGAGACCGTCTGCTGGCGCGCGCGCTTCAACGCCTTCTTGCATTGAAGGCAGAGTTTCGCGCCAGGAAGCGTTGTCCTCCCGCAAATCGTGCAACTCATGGCTACCTCTCGCGCCCTACAGCGACGGCATCCGCCGCTTGGCCGGCAGTCCCCGGCCGGACATAGTTATGACGTTGTCATCATACCATTTTGGCGCTCCGCGGGCGCCAACCGGCAGTCGGAAATCTGTAGCCCACGTCGCCGGCGTGGCGACGTCTTTCGTCGGTTATCATCAATGGTCGTCGCGTCAACCCCCTCACAACCGAATCGACGTGGGATTTTCGATGAGACAAAGGCTCGGTATCGCGCTCGTCCTTGCCGCATTGACGGGCGCGACAATCCCGCCCGCGCTCGCCGGTCCGCTGGAGGACGGCCTCGCAGCGTACCACGACAAGGATTACGCCAAGGCGATCGGGCTGTGGCGCCCGCTCGCCGACAGCGGCGTGGCGGCGGCGCAGTATCGTCTCGGCGTCATGTATGCGGAAGGTAAAGGCGTGGCTGCCAGCGATGCCGAGGCCGCGCTGTGGTTCGAGCGTGCCGCGGTGCAGGGCGACGCGGCGGCACAATACGACCTGGGCGCGAGCTACGCCGAAGGCGCTGGCGTGCGCAAGGATGTCGCCACCGCCGCGAAATGGTTCCTGCGTGCGGCCGATCAGGGTTTTCCGCTCGCGCAGCTCAATCTCGGACTCCTCTACGCGAGCGGCAACGGCCTCCCGCAGGACAATGTCGAGGCGATGAAGTGGATCGACCTCGCGATCTTTGCGCTGCCGGCCGGCGGCCCGCGTTCCGATGCGGCGCGAGCGCTGGGCGACGTCGCCGCGAAGATGACCTCCGACCAGATCCAGGAAGCGAAAAGCCGCGAACGCGCGTGGAAACCCAAGCCGGAGACGAAATGAGCGCGGCGGGCGAAGGGGAGACCCAAACGGCGCGGCGCCGCGCGACCGAGGCCGGCCGTTGGCCGGGCTCGTCGAACATTCGCCAAGGTCCGCAGGGGCCGATGCAATGACGCAAGGTCAACGAAGGGACATGCAGCGATGAACACGCATTCGAGGGTTGCCATCGTCACGGGCGCCGGCACGGGCATCGGCAAGGCAGTCGCGCTCGCTCTGCTGAAGGAGGGTTACCGCGTCGCGCTCGCCGGACGACGCGAGGAGCCGCTGAAGCAGGCGATCACGGACGCCGGAGCCGCCGGCGGCAATGCCCTCGCCGTGCCCACCGATGTCAGCGCTCCCGAATCGGTGCACGCGCTGTTCACGCGGACGAAGGATGCGTTCGGACGCCTCGATCTGCTGTTCAACAACGCCGGCGTCGGCGCGCCGGCGATCGAACTCGAGGATCTCACGTTCGCACAATGGAAGAACGTCGTCGACATCAATCTCACCGGCGCATTCCTGTGCGTCCAGGAAGCGTTCCGGCTGATGAAGAGCCAGACTCCGCGCGGCGGCCGCATCATCAACAACGGCTCGATCTCGGCCCATGCGCCACGGCCGAATTCGGCGCCTTACACGTCGACGAAGCACGCGATCACCGGCCTCACCAAGTCCGCATCGCTCGACGGCCGGAAATACGACATCGCCTGCGGCCAGATCGACATCGGTAATGCGGCGACCGAGATGGCCGCGCGGATGGCGAAGGGCGTCCCGCAGGCGAGCGGCGCCATCGCCATCGAGCCGCTGATGGACGTCGCGCACGTCGCCTCCGCGGTGCTCTACATGGCGAGCCTGCCGCTCGATGCGAATGTCCAGTTCCTGACGGTGATGGCAACGAAGATGCCGTTCGTGGGTCGCGGCTAGCAAAGGTCCCCACGCTTGGGGCTGTCGCCGCGGCGCTGCCCCCCGAAGCAGAATGCAGTCGCGCGGTCTTGGACGGCCCGGCGGCGCATAAAGGTCCCCCACGCTTGCGCCTGTCGCCGCTGCGCTGCCCCCCGAGGGGGACCAATTCGCGCCTTGGGACGGCCCGACGGCGCTCATGCCGGGCCCGACGCTTGCGGCCGAGCTCGGCCAACGTTACGGCAGGCCGAGGGCAGCCCGCGCCGGTCCGCTCCAGCACTGGTCCACGAGGCGGGCGAACCCGCTTGGTTTCGGATGCAGTTCGTTCGCCCACGCCCAATCGGCGAGCGTGCCGGCCGACCAGACAAGCGCGACGCGCGGCTGAGTCGGCCCGCCGGCCGCGTCCTCGAGGTCGATGAGACGCAGCGTATGCTGGTCGATCAGATCGGCAACGATTTCGCGGCGGAGCCCGTTCTGCGGCGCGCCCGGCGTCGGCACGCGCGCATTGTCCATCGGCAGCTTGAGCCAGCTCCTCATGCCGGGCAGCGTCCGGCCGTCGGGAATCGCGTAGTCGTAGTTGTGCACGAGGATCGTGACGTCGGTGCGCACGGCGGCGACGGCGGCGACGATCGTACGGTAGGCAGCAGCGACCGCATCGAATACCGAGCCCGGCTCTCCTGCGCGATAACACTGCGCGAGTGTCGCTGCGCCGCTGCAGTTGGGCGCGAGTATCTTGTCGTCGAGGTCGCCCACCCCCGCGAAATCGTTGCCGCCCGCGCTCACGCAGACGAGGCGGATCGAAGGATACTGGACGAGCAGCTTGTTGAAGTTCGCGCGCCACGAACCTCTGCAAAGCTCGTCGGCACGCGCGCCGTTCTCGCCGATCACGTAGATCGTCGGACCCTCGAGCGCGGTGTGGAGCGGCGTCATCAGGTTGTTGAACGGGTAGTGGAACCACGAATCGCCGAGCGCGAGCACATCGACGTTTTCGCCGCTGTCGATCAGCCGGATGTATTCGTTCCAATAGATGTGACCGATCGCCATCGCGAAGACGTGGATCGTGCGCGGAACGCTTTCGTCAGTTGGTCGGGAAATTCGACCTGCCGCCGGGGCACTGCGGGACCTGACCCCAGTAGCCTTCGCAGTGCTGCAACCGCGCGCGCTGCTCGCACACGGCGCGGGAGATCAGGTCCTGGCCGGCGCAGCGGGCGAGCGCATCGTTCAACTGCGTGATCCGGTTCGGCTTCGGCGGTGCGGCAGGTGGCGCGGGGGGCGTCGGCTCGGGTGCCGGCACCGCAACCGCGGGCGTCGCCGCGGATGCCGCCGGCCGCTGCGGCGCCGGCTTTCTGGACGGCGCTCTGGGTCGCGGGGCCGCTGGCGCTTTGGGCGCGGCGGCGGGCGGCTCCGCCGTGGGGCCGGTCACGGGCTCGCGCGACGGCACAAGAGCGGGCTCCCTGGCGGGCTCGGACGCCGGGGAGCTCGCCGCAGTGCCGGGTGGCGTCGCTTGCGTCGACGGCGGGGCCTGGGGAGCCGATTCCGTCGCGGCGTCGCCCGGCGTCAGCACCCGGTAGGCGAAGTACCCAAGGACCGCGACCGCTGCAAGCACGACCAGCAATCCGACGGGATTCGTCCACGGCGACGCAAGCGGCGTTCCGGTCGGGGACTCCGGCGACGGCGGCGATGCAGCCGCCCCGGGATGTGCACCTGCAGGCGTCTTGAACAGGGTGTCGGCCGCGGGATTCAGCATCGTTCCGCAGTTCGAGCAGAACCTGGCATCCGCATTGCTCTCGCTTCCGCAAACGCTGCACTTCATCGCGGGTGTTCCCGGTGCCGTGGGACCTGGACTTGATGCTTTCATCATAAACGAGATGACCGCCAGCGGTGACGTTTTGAGCCTGTACGCGACAGGAATGACATCGATGTTGCATTGCGATAGCGGCGCGCGGCTGGCGTGCCGCCGAGATGCGTCGATGTTTCGATCGCGGCACGCGGCGCGCGTCTAGAATGCTTTATGCCCATGGCTGATCTCCTCCGCGAACCCGGTCCCGATACCGTTCAGGGCGGCAGCGATCGATCGCTCTCCGCAGACGAACGGCAGGCCTTGCTGCAGGCGTGTTACGCGCAGTATTCGACGCGACTGTTCGAAGCGGTACGCGGGTCGCTCGAGCTCGCCGGCGACCTGTTCGAAACGACAAGCGACCTGCCCGACGGTACGGTCGCCGAATTCGTCCAGAAGCGTGGCGATTGGATCGAACGATTCGAGCGGGCCATCGCCGCTGCCTTCGACCGGCGGCTCGCCGGCGAAATCCGACGCGGCCGGCGTCCCGACAGCGACGCGTCGGCGGCATCGATGGCGATGCTGTCGGACTTCGACCAGGAAAAACAGGCGGCGCTCGTCGCCGCCACGGCATTTCTCCAACGTTTCACGAAACGCGAGCAGGACGCGCTCGATTGGCGCATCGGCATGCTGCTGCCTGCGGCCGGTGGCGAAATCGACAATCCGTTCGCCCCCGCATATCTCCTCGACGCCCTGGGCCAAAGCTCGCGTGCGGTGTATCCGAATCCGCGCGTATGGCGGCCGTTGATGGAACGGGTCCTGGCCGACATCACACCCACGGTCAACAAGATCTACATTTCGATGAACCGGCTGCTCGCCGATCGTGGCGTGCTGCCCGAGCTCAAGGCGGCGTTGCGGGCGCGTAGCGAATGGCGGCCGCAGGACGACCGCGATCTGCTGCCAACGTTCAGTCGCATGCTTTCCGAAGCGGGCCCGTTGCCGACCGACATCGTCGCGCCGCCCGCGATGACATCGCTCGCCCGCAGCAGCGGTGCATCGGCTGTCGCAACGGGTGGGGCCGCGACGCAGACGGGTCCCGCCTTCGCGCCGACGCCCGCGATCCTTGCCGGCCTTGCGGCACTCGCTCAATTCGACGGGCGAATGGGTGCCCCCGGCGCGGGCGCGCCGACGGCTGAATTGCCGAATCCTGATCCAATGACGGCGCTCGGCGCGCACAAGCCTGTGTTCGCGACGCTCGGGCAATGGCAGCAACTCGATCTGCCCGCCGCCATCGCTCAGGCGATGCCGCCATCGTCCGCGGGCAGCGCCACCACGGCGCTTCCGCAGAACCTGGTCCGGCACATGCGCGCGGCCGTCACGGAACAGGTTGCAAACCCGTCCGACCGGACCGCGATGGATGTGGTCGCGCTGCTGTTCGATTACGTCTTCCGCGACCCCTCGATCCCGGAACGGCAGCGGCGGCTCTTCGGGCGGCTCCAGGTTCCGATCGTGAAGGCGGCGCTGCTCGACGACCACACGTTTTTCTCGGACCCGACCCACGCCGCCCGCAAGCTGCTCGACCACCTCGCCGAGGCGGCGATCGGCGCGACGTCCGATGACGGTTACGGCGAGGCTTTCGAAGCGACCGCACAACGGATCGTCGATGACGTCTGCCGTGATTTCGAGATCGACGTCGCCGTGTTCAACACCGCCGATGTGGCGCTGCGGGCGTTCATCGACACCGAGCGGCGCGAGGGGCTCCCGGCGCTGAACGACAATGTCGTACAGGCACTCGCCTCCGAAGAGAGCGAAAGCGACCGCGCGCACGTCCGCGCGCTGGTGCGCGACCGGCTCGCGGGTCTCGACATCCCGTTCGACGTGCGCGCTTTCGTGGAGACGATCTGGTCCGACTATCTCACGACGCTCTACCGGGATGGCGGCGCCGGAAGCGCAGCGTGGCGCGGCGCGCTCGCCACGCTCGACGACCTGTTGTGGAGCATCGTCGTCAAGGAGCGCACCGCGCAACGGGTCAAGCTCACGAAAATGGTGCCGGCGCTCGTGGCCGGCTTGCGCCGCGGCTGCGCTGCGGTCGTGGTTGGGGACGAACGTACGAAGCCGTTCTTCGAGGCCCTCTACCGCCTGCACATGGCCGCGATCAAGCCCGCCGCCGCGCGACCAGCGATCGCCCGGAAGGGACCGGCGCCATCGACAACGCAGCCCTCCGCGTCGCCTGCCACGGCGAACACGCTGCCTGCGGCCAACATCCACGACTTCGTCACCGAAATGGCGGTCGGCACGTGGCTCGCATTCGGAACCGGCGCGTCCGCCGTCAACGCGCGGCTGTCGTGGGTGAGCCCGCTGCGTTCCAAGTACGTGTTCACGAGCCGCTCGCGTTCACAGGCGTTCGTCTTCACGCCCGAAGATCTCGCGTGGGAGCTGGGCTCGGGCCGCGCCTCGCTCGTCGTTGAACCCGTGCCGTTGTTCGATCGTGCGGTGAGCGCGGCGCTCGATACGCTGGCGGCGGCGCGACCTGCGGACAAGGCGGCGCTCTCGGCCGCGTAGCTGCGGTGCGCAACGCTATCCGATGTACCGCCGGAGGAACTGCAGCGTGCGCTCGCGCGCAAGCTTTGCCGCGGTTGCGTCGTACGACGCCCGCGCATCGCAATTGAACGCATGATCGGCGGCGTAGACGAAGATCTCGGCCTCCGGATGCGCCGCCATCAGCCGATGCACGCCGGCGACGGGAATCATCGCATCGCGTTCGCCGAAATGCGCCATCACCGGGCAACGCGGCACCGCGTCGGTCGCATCCAGAATCCCGCCTCCGTAATACGACACCGCGCAGGCAAATCCGGGAAGGCGCGACGCCGCCATCCAGGCGACGTAGCCGCCCCAGCAATAGCCGACCACGCCGACCTTGCCCGCGTCCGCGACGGCATCGCGCGCCGCCGCGACGTCGCGCAGCGTCGAGGCGAGCTCCGTCATCGCCTTCAATTCGCGCCCCCTCGCGACATCCGGCGCCGTGTAACCCAGGTCGACGCCGGGCGCGTAACGGTCGAACAGCCCGGGCGCGATCGCGACATACCCGTCGGCGGCAAAGCCGTCGCAGACGCTCCGCACGTGCGCGTTGACGCCGAAGATTTCCTGGGCGACGACGACACCGCCACGCGGCCTTCCGTGGGGATCGGCGCGATACGCGGCGAGATGGAAGCCGTCGCTTGCGGTGAGCTCGATGAACCGGCCGCTCGAAGTCATTGGCTGGCGACGCGCCAAGGCGTGGTCGGCGTCATGCCGTCAGATACCGCAGATAGAGGTAGACGTGCGCGATCGCGATCGACAGCAGCATCAGCGGAAACGCGACCTTGAGGAATTCGACGAAACGAAACGACGTCCCGGCCCGCTCGGCGAGCCCGGCGACGACCAGATTCGCCGACGCGCCGATCAGCGTGCCGTTGCCGCCGAGGCACGCGCCGAGCGACAGCGCCCACCACAGCGGCAACAGCGCGGCCTCGCCGCCGAACGTCGGTGCCATCGCCTTGATCAGCGGGATCATCGTCGCGACGAACGGAATGTTGTCAATGAACGCCGACAGCACGGCGGAAGCCCACAGGACTGCGAGCGCCGTCGTGTTGAAGTCGCCGCGAGTCGCCGTGAGCAGACCCCGAGCCATCATGTCGATCAGTCCCGCCTTCTGGATCCCGTAGACCAGGACGAAGAGGCCGAGGAAGAACATCAGCGTGATCCACTCGGCCTCGGAGAGCGCGCCGTGGACGTTCTTCGACTGCTCTTCGCCGGGCTTGCCGAGGTTGTCGAGCAGGAGCAACGTCGCTGCGCCGAAGACGGCGATCGTCGCAGGCTCGATCTGGATCTGCCGCTGCAGCATGAACCCCGCGATCACCAGCGCGATCACGGTCAGCGATTGCTTGAGGAGCCGCGGATCGGTGATCGTCTCGCGCTCGTTGAAGCTCATCACGTGGCGGCGGTTCTCGTCGGTCGCGTGCAAGTGGCGGCCCCAGATGAAGTAGAGCGGCACCATCGTCGCCGCCATCACGACGATGATGACCGGCGTGAGACTGAGTCCGAAATCGTTGAACGTGAGGCCGGTCGCCGAGCCGATCATGATGTTGGGCGGATCGCCGATCAGCGTCGCCGTGCCGCCGATGTTCGACGCGATGATCTGCGCGAACAGGTACGGGTAAGGCTTGACCTTGAGCTCGTCGGTGATGAGGAGCGTGACCGGCACCGTCAGCAGCACCGTCGTCACGTTGTCGAGGAACGCCGAGAACACCGCAGTGACGATCGACATCATGAGCAGAATGCCCCACGGCTTCGCATCGACCTTCTTCGCCGACCAGATGGCGACGAACTGGAAGAGGCCCGAGCGGCGCGTGATGTTGACGATCAGCATCATGCCGAGCAAGAGGCCCAGCGTATTGAAGTCGACGGCGGCCATCGCCTCCTTCTGGTTCAGGACGCCGGTGAGGATCAGGAGCCCCGCGCCCAGCAGCGCGACGATCGCACGGTTCAACCGGTCGCTCATGATCACGAGATAGGTGATCACAAAAAGCGCCGTAGCGAGCCACAGCGCATTCCAGCCGAAGATGACCGCGGCGGCGTGCCCCGCGTCTCCGTGCATCAGCGTTCCGCCCTGGCGTGCAGCGCCGCCAACACGTCGCGGGCCGACACCATCCCGACGAGCTTGCCGTCCTTGCGCGCGATCACCGGCAGGTTGTTCGCGCCGCGGTAGAGCTGCAGCACGATCTCGACCGGCGCGGTATCCGGATGCACGACGCGCTCCGGCTTGACGGCGAATTCGCGCACCGGCCGCGCATCGAGCGTGCGCATCTTTTCGCGCAGCTCGTCGACGCTGTCGGCGACGAACGCGAGGTCGGGGACGCCGTACCCCACGAGGACCGCCGCGGGCAGCAGCCCCGCGAGGAGGCGATCGAGCTTGAACATGCCGAGGAGCTTCCCAGACGCGTCGACGATCGGCAGGTCGGACACGCGATGCTCGAGCATTCGCCGCGTGGCATCGCCGACCGTGTCGGTTCCCTTGAGCGCCTCGAACTCGCGGTTGTACATCACGACGGGACTCATGGCGGCACCTTCCGTGAGGGAAAAATTCGGGCGTCGGCGAGCAGCTGCCGCATCGTGGCCGCGGTGCTCCGCGCGGTGCGGGGCGCGTGGCGCTTCGATTCTAGCCGAATAATCGCCGACCCGTTACCGGCGCGCGTCCCCCGATCGTTTCCTCCTCTACAATGGCGCCGACCGGCAGGGGCATCGGCATTCCCGGACGGTCGCCCGGCTTCGTTGCGCCGTGCAACATGCGCCGATCACGTGCAAGCTTTCCTTCATCTCCTCTCGCTCACGGCGCCGCTGTTCCTGCTGGTCGCCATCGGCTACGTGCTGATGCGCGTGGCCGGGTGGCCCGCCGCTGCCTCCGACTGGCTCACGAAATTCGTGTTCTCGGTCGCCGTGCCCGCGCTGCTCTTCCGGCTGTTGAGCGACTTTTCGCGGCTGCCGCCGGTGGATCCGTGGTTGCTCCTCGCTTACTTCGGCGGCTGCCTCATCGCGTTCGTCGTCGGTCGGCTCGCCGCATTCGCATTGTTCCGCATGGATGGCGCGTCGCAGTCGGTGTTCGCGATGGGCGGCATCTTCGCCAACCTCGTGCTGCTGGGCGTCCCGCTCGCCAAGGTGCTGCTGAGCGAGGCGGCGATGCCCGCGGTGTCCCTGGTCGTCGTCTTCAACTCGCTGCTGCTGTGGACGCTGGTGACGGTTTCGGTCGAATGGGCTCGGCAGCGCGAGCTGTCGTGGGCGACCATCGGCCGGACGGCGGTTGGCGTGGTCACCAATCCGGTCGTCGGCGCGATCCTTGCCGGCACCGCGTTCGGGTTCTCCGGCATCGTGCTTCCGGATGTCGTCATGCGCACGATCGACCTCGTCGCGCAGGCCGCCGTTCCGCTGTCGCTGATCGTCCTCGGGATGGGGCTCGCCGAATACGGGATTCGCGAAGGTTGGCGCGAAAGCGCGTCGATCGCGTTCATCAAGCTTGCGGTACAGCCGGCGGTCGTGCTACTCCTCGCCCGGGCGCTTGCGCTGCCGGCGCTGGAGACGCAAGCGGTCGTGATGCTCGCCTCGCTGCCGGTCGGCGCCAACGTCTACCTGATGGCGCGCGAGTTCGATGCGCTGATCGGACCGGTCGCGGCGAGTCTCGTCCTGTCGACGGCGCTTGCCGCAGCGACAACGCCGCTCGTGCTCGCATTGCTCGCATCGCTTTGACTGCAAAGGCGACAAGGGCTCTTCCGCAACGAAGGAGGTTTCATGCACGTGAACCAGGAAAAAATCGAAGCCGCGACGCGCGAGCTGCTGGTCGCGATCGGCGAGGATCCCGACCGCGAAGGACTGAAGGAGACGCCGCGCCGCGTCGCCGAAGCGATGACCTTCCTCACGTCCGGCTACCGCGCGGATCCGGAAAAGCTCATCAACGGCGCGATCTTCACGCAGGAGACCAACAGCATGGTCATCGTGAAGAACATCGAGCTCTACAGTCTGTGCGAGCACCACGTGCTGCCGTTTTTCGGCCGGTGCCACATCGGCTACATCCCGAGCGGCCGCGTGTTCGGGCTCTCGAAGCTCGCCCGACTGGTCGACATGTACGCGCGGCGGCTGCAGCTGCAGGAACGCCTTACCGAGCAGATTTCGCGCGCGATCATGGAATCGATCGACGCGAAGGGTGTTGGCGTGATGATCGAGGCGCGCCATTTGTGCATGATGATGCGCGGTGTCGAGAAGCAGAACTCGGTGATGGTGACCTCGTCGGTGCTCGGAACCTTCCGCGAATCGGTCGCGACCCGGGAGGAGTTCCTGGCGCTGGTCGGCCATCCGACGGTCTGACGCGGGCCGGGAGCTCGCGCGGCGGTTGACGCATTTGCACGCTACGCATAGCCTACGGGCTTGCGCGGCCGCCGCGCCGGCGGTTTTTGCAGTGCGAGGCACGGCGAACAAGGCCGCCCCCACCGCCCCGACGCGTCACGAAAGAGGAGGCAACAGCGAATGACGGGTCCGTTCCGCGCCCTGCCGCTCCTGCAGAAGCTGTGCGCGGAGATCGATCTCATCTACATTGAGGAGGTCGGTCCGTTCGGGCAGATGGTCACCGCCGAAGCGCGCGAGGCCTGGCTCGCCAGCGGCAACAAGATGAGGACCCGCGACGTCGAGCAGTACATTGCGCTCCTGGCGCTCGAGATCGACGATCAGGAGAAACGCACGGAATTCGTCATTCGCGCAAAGCAGCTCCTGGGCGGCGTTTAGCGCAGGCGCGGGAGTGGTCCGGCAACGCGCCTGCGCGAAGGCGACGAACATAAACGATGCGCCGCGAGCGGCGCCTTGAATCGAGGATCGCACATGCTGAGAAATCGGTCGCTGACGGTGCAGTTCGCGCTGGTCTTCTTGGTCGCGCTCGCGCTGGTCGGCGCGGCGTTCTACCTGATCCTCGACCGGATCTACATCAACCAGCTCAAGAGCCAGGCGGAAACCGTTGCCGACAACGTCGACGCCTTCGGCTCGTGGGTCGCGCAGTACGGGCGCGTCTGGGTCAAGAACGACGACAAGAGCTATCTCGGGCACGCGAGCCTGCTGCAACCGGAGGAAGGCACGGCCGACGGCACGGTCCCTCCGCCGGGAGCCAAGCTGACGCCGGTCGACTTCTATTCGAAGAACCCGGCGCTCGCGCAGCGCGAGTACTCGGAGGTGGTCGAGCGCTCTGCATCGCCGTCGAAGTTCCGGCTGACCTCGCACAACGTGATGAACCCCGGAAACAAGCCCGACAGTTTCGAGGAGGGCGCGCTGCGCCGGATTCGCGACGACAACCTCAAGGAATACTACGAGCTCACGCCCGGCGGCTTCCGCTACGCCCGCGCCGTCTACCAGAAGGCCTCGTGCATCGCGTGTCACGGCGACGCCGACAAGGCGCCCAACGACGTCAAGGTGCGCTACGGCACGACCGGAGGCTTCGGCTTCAAGGAAGGCGACGTCGCGGGCATCATCAGCGTCCGCCTCCCGGCCAAATCGTTCTGGGACATCGCGCTCAACGTCGTCGGCATCTGGGAGCTCGTGATGATCGTCGGCGCGTTCGTCATCTCGATGCTGTTCATCTTCTACGCGGTTGTCGCGCCGGTGAAGCGGCTGACGGCCGCGACGCAGCAGATATCGATGGGCAAGCAGGCCAACCTGGACCTCGCGAGCTTCTCGCCTTCAAGCGGCAACGAGCTGCACCGGCTCGCGTTCGCGACCGAGCGCCTGCGGGTCAGCATCAACATGGCGATCCAGCGACTCACCGGGAAGAAGCCCAGCGCGTAGACAGCAGACGCGATAGCGCAGGCTAGACGAAGGAATCCATCATGTCCAAAGGCAAAGGCGGCGGCAGTTTCAAGGGTCACAACGCGAAAACGGGCGCGCACCAGCCGATTCCCCCACCACCGCAAACCCGCCGTCCCACCGGGACGCCCGTGATGCGGATTGCGCCGCGAGGAAAATCGGGCGCGAAGGGACGCTGAGCGCGGGCTGCGCCGCGAGGCGGTGCGCGGCTCAGACCGTCAGGCGATTCATGCACGCGCCGAAAAAAGCGATCCGGTGAACCTCGGGGTTGGCCGGTCGGTCGAATACGTCCTCTGCCGCCGTATAGAGGAATGCTTCGTCGGCGGCGTCGTGCACGAACCAGCGGAGCTCGTTCGGAAACGCCCGGATCGCGGTGAAGTCGGATTCCATCTGCCCCAGAAACGCATCGCGCGCCATGCCGGTATCGCGCGCGCGTGCGGCGTTGCCGATGAACTCCGCGGCTTCCGCGCATTCGGCCGACGTCGGCGTGCTTGCAGCGCAAGTAACGGCCGTTGACAGCGCCAGCATTCCGATCAGCACGCCCGAGATCCAGGCGGCGCAGACTTTCCGCTCGTCACGCATTCGTTCCTCCCGCGGTGGTAGGAAAGGCGCCATTGCTGCCCGGGCATCGTATCGGGGTCGCACCGTCGCTTCAATCGTGCAGTGCAACAGAGCGACGGCGGACAACGCAGTGCCGGTGCAATACGCTAGAATGGGCGAAGACTTCAAGCGCGCCGCAGCAGCCGACGGCCCTTCATCGAATACTTCCGCAGCCGTGCCCGCAGCCAAAGCGAAGCCCGCCTATCGCGTGCGCAGCTCCAGGATCCACGGCCGAGGCGTCTTCGCGGTGCGGACGATCCGCAGGGGGTCGACGATCATCGAGTATCGCGGCGACCGCACCACGTGGGCGATTGCCAGCCGGCGTCCCGACAGCGATCCCGACAACCCGCATCACACGTTCATTTTCGAGCTCTCCGACGGCACCGTCATCGACGCCGGGCGGCGCGGTAACGCGGCGCGGTGGATCAACCATTCGTGTGATCCCAACTGCGGCACCTACGAGGACGAACGCGGCCGTGTGTATATCGAAGCCCGTCGCAAGATCCGCGCCGGCGAAGAGCTGACCTACGATTACCAGCTCACCGTCGATCCGCGGACCGGCCGCAAAGGTCGCGCGGCCTACGCGTGCCGTTGCGGCGCGCGTCGCTGCCGAGGCACGATGCTGGCGCGACGGGCGCGCTAGCTCGCGCGGATTCGCAAGACGACGACATCAGGAGTCGCGCCGATGGCCAAGAAGCGCCCGGTTTCCTCGTCCGGCCGGATCATCGTCTGCGAGCATACGTCGAAGGTGCTCGCCGGTAATCCGCTCGGCGACCCCCACGTGCGCAAGCTCGCCGTCTGGCTGCCGCCGCAATACGACGAGGGCGCGGACAAAGGACGAGGGCGGCGTTTCCCCGTGCTCTTCGACCTGGTGGGATTCACGGGCTCGGGACTCGCCCATGTCGGCTGGAAACCGTTCGGCGAAAACGTCGCGGAGCGCGCGGCGCGACTGATTCACGAGCGGAAGATGGGGCCCGCGATTTTCGTGTTTCCCGATTGCTTCACGTCACTCGGCGGCAACCAGTACGTGAATTCGTCCGCCATCGGCAATTACGCGGATTACCTGACGCGCGAGCTCGTACCGTTCGTCGACCGCGAGTTCCGCACGCTCGCCTCGCGCCGCCACCGCGGCTGCTTCGGCAAGTCGTCCGGCGGCTACGGCGCGGTGCTCCACGGGATGAAGTACGCCAAGTACTGGGGCGCGATCGCCGATCATTCGGGCGACGCCTATTTCGACTTCGTCTACCTGCACGACTGGCCGAACACGTTGAACGAGCTCGCCAAGTACCGCGTGCCGAAGCGCAAGGCAGGCGCCTACGACGTGCAAGCCGAAGTGCGCGCGCGCAAGGAACTCGCGAACGGCTGCGACGACGGGCGCGTCAAGCGCTTCCTCGAGGCCGTCTGGCGCCGCGAAAAGCTCACCCTCGCCGAGAGCCACGCGATCATGAACATCTGCATGGCGGCGACCTACGATCCCGACCCGGCGGCGCCGCAGGGGTTTCGACTGCCGTTCAACCTGGAGACGGGCGAGCGGATCGACGCGCGCTGGGCGAACTGGCGCAAGCACGATCCCATCTACCTCGTCGGCAAGTACGCGGATGCGCTGCGGTCGCTCCTGGGGATCTACGTCGACTGTGGCTGGCGTGACCAGTATCACATCCACTACGGATCGCGCATCCTCTCGCAACGCCTCGCCGAAGCCGGCATCGCGCACACCTACGAGGAATTCGACGACAATCACTCGGACGTCGATTACCGGATGAACACGAGCCTGCCGTTTCTGTACCAAGCGCTCAAGCCCTAAACGAGTCATCGCTTCATCCTCGCCGCGGGAGCAGAAGCGACGCGGTGTGAACAAGCGGAGCGGTGAAGGAGAGCACGATGCGCTGGGAAGACTTTCGCCGCAGCGACAATGTCGAGGACCGCGGCGACGCAGCGAGCGGCGGCGGCTTTCCGCTGGGCGGCGGAATCAAGCTGGGCGGCGGCGCGATCGTCGTGATCGCGATCGTGAGCCTTTTCCTGGGCGTCGATCCGCTGCAGATGCTGGGCACGATCGAGGGTGGCGGCGGCTCCGGCGCGCCGCCGCCGATACCCCGCGCGCAGACCGCGCCGGCGCCCGGGTACGGCCCCCAATATCCGGCACGCCCGAGCGAACCACGCACCAGCGAGACGCGCCCGAAGGATCCGGGCAAGGAATTCGTCGCGCACGTGCTGGGCGACACCGAGGACGTCTGGGGCGCGGTGTTCCAGACGATGGGCGCGCGCTACGAGCCGCCCAAGCTGGTGCTGTTCCGAGGTGCCGTGCAGTCGGCGTGCGGGCGCGCCACCGCGGCCGTCGGTCCGTTCTACTGCCCCCCCGACGCGAAGCTCTATCTCGACACCGCGTTCTTCGACGAACTGTCGCGGCGCTTCGGTGCGCCGGGCGACTTCGCCAAGGCGTACGTGATCGCGCACGAGGTCGGCCATCACGTGCAGAACCTGACCGGCACGATGCGCCGTTTCGATCAGCAGGTCGCGCGGCAGGATCCGGCGCGGCGCAACGCGCTTTCGATCCGGCTCGAGCTGCAGGCGGATTGCTACGCGGGCGTCTGGGGTTATTTCGCGAAACGGCGCAACCTGCTCGACACCGGCGATCTGGAAGAAGGGTTTCGTGCGGCGGCCGCCGTGGGTGACGACCGGATCCAGAAGCGCGCGCAGGGCTACGCGGTGCCCGATTCGTTCACGCACGGCTCCGCGGAGCAACGTCTGCGCTGGTTTCGCACCGGGCTCGAACGCGGCGACATGCGGGCCTGCGATACGTTCTCGGCGCAGCGTCCGTAGCCGTCCGTCCGCGGCGATCGCCGATCCGTGGTCCCTTCCGAAAAGCCGACACCCTGCCCCGGTTGCGGCGTCGCGATGCAGCCGCAGGTGCTCGCGAGGAAGCCGCTGGGCGAGCTCACGATCGATCTTTGCGTCGCGTGCCAGGCGTTCTGGTTCGACGCCTTCGAGAGCGTCCAGCTCGCGCCCGGCGCAACGCTCGCGCTGTTCGACGTCGTCCGCAAGGCCGGCCCGGGCGAACACCGCGCGTTGCCGGCGCGCCTCCCCTGCCCGCGCTGCACGCAGCCGCTGCAGCTCACGCACGATCTCCAGCATACGACGCGCTTCTTCTACTACCGCTGCGAGTACAACCACGGCCGGTTCACGCCGTTCCTGCAGTTCCTCCGCGAAAAGGATTTCATCCGGGCGCCTTCTCCCGCCGAGCTCGCGCGCATCAAGGCGACGATCCACATCATCCGCTGCTCGTCGTGTGGCGCGCCGGTCGATCTCGAAAAGGATGCCGCGTGTCCCTATTGCCGCGCGCCGATCGCGATCCTCGATCCCGACGCGGTCGCGGCCCAGGTGCGCGCGCTCCGGGATGCCGAAGCGAAGCGCACGACGATCGACGTCAATGCGCTGGTCGACGGCATGCTCGCGGCGCATCAGCGCGCCGGCCAGTTCGAACGGAACGAATGGCGTAGAGGCGGCAGCGATGCCGCAGTCGATCTCGTTGCGCTCGGCCTCGTGGCGGTGGCGAGCCTGCTTTCGCGGTGACGCGCCCGGCACTGGCATCGCACGCGCGACAGGACGTAGAATCCGGGTTCACCTTTTTCCAGAGGATCGCGCCATGTCTTCTCCCCGCAGCCTGCCCGTCGCCGCCTTGCTCGCCTTGGCTCTCGCCGCCGGCGGCGCGCTCGCGCAGACGACCGCCCCCGCCGCGCCGACCGTCACCCCCGCGCCGAACTGCGAAAAACCCGGCGACCCGCCCAGCATGAACACGTCCGAAATGGGCAAGAGCGCCGCCGAGATGAAGCGCAACAACTGGTCGAAGAACATGAAAGCCTATCTCGACTGTCTCAAGATCTTCATCAACGAACAGCAGGCTGCGGCTGCGGTGCACAGCAAGGCCGGCAATGCAGCGGTCGACGAGTTCAACAAGTCGATCAAGATCTTCAACGAGCAGATTGAAGCAGCGAAGCAGTAAGTGCGCAGAACGCGGCGAATGAGCCGGCGCGGGGAGCCCGGCATGCGCGGCTCTCCCACCGAGTGACGCTGCCAGGCGACCGATGCCACTCGCCTCGAAAAGCCTCGTCCCGCGCCCGACGCCCACCGCCGAGCAGGCGCGGGCGATCGCGCGTGCGCTCCTCGACGGCTTCGACAAGCACTACGCGCTGTTTCGCGAATGCGCGCGCGCGGCGCGCCGCCATTTCGAGGCCGGCGACTGGCTCGCGATCCAGCACGTCGCGCGCGACCGGATCGACTTCTACGACCGGCGCGTGCTCGAAGCGGCGGAGCGCCTCGAGCGCGAGTTCCGCTCCGCCGGGCTCGACGGCGACGCGCTGTGGGAGCAGGTGAAGCTTCATTTCATCGGGCTCCTGATCGACCACAAGCAGCCCGAGTGCGCCGAGACCTTCTTCAACTCGGTGTCGGTGAAGATCCTGCATCGCGTGTATTTCCACAATCGCTTCATCTTCGTGCGGCCGGCGATCTCCACCGAGTACATCGACGCCGACCCGCCGTCCTACCGGAGTTACTACCCACTGCAGCAGGGACTGCGCGACGTCCTGGTCGACATCGTCCTCGACATGGGCTTCGAGCGCCGCTTTGCCGATTTTGGCCGCGATCTGCGCAACGTCCTGGCGGCTTTCCGCGCCCGGCTCCCGCGGCCGTTCCGACTCGAGGCCAATCATCAGATCCAGGTGCTGTCCTCGCCGTTCTTTCGCGATCAGACCGCGTACATCGTCGGGCGCGTGATCAACGGCATCTCCACGTACCCGTTCGTCGTGCCGGTCAAGCACGGCGCGGAAGGGAAGCTCCGTTTCGACGCACTGCTGATGGACGCGGCCGACCTCGCGGTCCTGTTTTCGGCGAACCGCACGTATTTTCTCGTCGACATGGAGGTGCCGTCCGCCTACGTCAACTTCCTGCTTGCGCTCCTGCCCGACAAGACCGCCGCCGAGCTCTACACGATGGTCGGTCTGCAGAAGGGGGGAAAAAACCTGTTCTACCGCGACTTCCTCCATCACCTCAAGCACTCGCGGGACAAGTTCATCGTCGCGCCCGGAATCAAGGGGCTCGTGATGACGGTGTTCACGCTGCCCTCGTATCCGTACGTCTTCAAGGTGATCCGCGACAACATCGCGGCGTCCAAGGACACCGACCGGCAGAAGGTCAAGCAGAAATACACGCTGGTGAAGCACCACGATCGGGTCGGACGGATGACCGACGTCCTCGAATATTCCGACGTCGCGTTTCCGCGCGAACGCTTCTCCGACGAGCTGGTCGCGGAGCTCACCGCGCTTGCACCCTCGGTGGTCGAGTTCGCCGGCGACCACGTGCTGGTCAAGCACCTGTACATCGAGCGACGGATGACGCCGCTCAACCTGTTTCTCGAGCACGCCGACGATGCGCAGCGGGCGCACGCGATGCGCGAATACGGCAATGCCATCAAGGAGCTCGCGGCCGTCAACATCTTCGCCGGCGACCTGCTGTTCAAGAATTTCGGCGTCACCCGCTTCGGCCGCGTCGTGTTCTACGACTACGACGAGATCGAGTTCCTGACCGACTGCAGATTCCGCGTCATTCCGCCCGCGCCGCCGGGCTGGGACGAGATGTCGGGTGAGGTCTGGTATCCCGTCGGACCACACGACGTGTTCCCCGAAGAATTCGAAACGTTTCTCCTCACCGACCCGAAAACGCGCGAGTGCTTCCGCTATTTCCACGCCGATCTCCTCGAACCTCAATGGTGGCAGGCGATGCAGCGCGAGATCGCGACCGGCCGGCTGGTCGAGGTGCTGTCGTATCCCGACACCGTGCGATTCGCACCTGCATCGCGCGGCCGACGCGCCATCGGCCGCGAAATGCATTGACCGTCGTACCGGCGGGCGCACTTGTACGCAACAACGACGCAACGACGACCGCCGTTCGGCGGCTGCCGGTGACCGATCTTCCGGGTCGACCCCCGACCCTCGGTTCCTGCGTTGATACTTCGTGCGACGCGAGGCTGTTTCGGGCGCGACACGACACAACACATAAACATAACGTCTTAAGCCGCAGGCGCCCTGTGGCCCTGGGGGAGTCGGAGATGTTCGTCAGCGCGTTCGATCTTTTTCGCATCGGACTCGGGCCGTCGTCCGCCCATACCGTGGGCCCGATGCGCGCCGCCCGGCGCTTCGTTCACGAGCTCGAGGCCGACGGCCTGTTCTACCAGACCCGCCGCGTCCACGTCGACCTGTACGGATCGGTCGCGTGCACGGGACGCGACCAGGGCACCGATCGCGCGATCCTGTCCGGGCTTTGCGGTGACGCGCCCGACGCGATCGATCCGGCGACGCTCGCCGCGCACGCGGCGCGCATCCATGCCGAGGGCCACCTTCCGCTCGCCGGTACGTCGCGGATTCCCTTCGACCCGGCTGCGGACATCGTCTTCCATGTCGACAAGGCATTTGCGTCTCACAGCAACGCGCTGCGCTTCACCGCACGGAATACGCGGGGCGAAACGCTCGCGACCCGTCTCTATTTCTCGATCGGCGACGGCCAGGTCGTCGCCGACAGCGAAGCGTCCAATCCGCGGCTCGCGCCGCGCGTACCGTACCCGTTCACGACGGCGGCCGAACTGCTGGCTCAAGGTCACGCGCACGGCAAGAAAGCGGCCGAGATGATGCGCACCAACGAGGTCGCGCTGCGGAGCCCGGACGAAGTTCGTGCCGGATTGCTGCACGTCGGGGCCGCGATGCGCGGCTCGGTCGCGCGGGGTCTCGCCACCGACGGCATGCTTCCCGGCGGCCGCAATCGGCCGCGCCGCGCCGCCTCGCAGGCTGCCGCGCTCGCCGGCACCGATCCTTCGTTGCCGGCGTGGGCTGCGGTGTTCGCAACGGCCGTCGCCGAAGAGAACGCCGCCGGGGGACGCGTGGTCTCGGCACCGTCCAACGGCTCAGCGGGTGCGATCGCCGCAGTGCTGTATCAGTGGCGCGCGACCACGCCGCTCGCCGGCGACGACGGGACGGTCAGCTTCCTGCTCGCCGCCGCGGCCGCGGGCCAAGTGCTCCGCGCGAGCGGCGTCAGGCACGCCGGCTGTCAGGGCGAGGTCGGGGTAGCCTGCGCGATGGCGGCGGCGGGCCTTGCCGCCGTCAACAACGCGAGCAACAGCCAAGTGCTGTTCGCCGCGGAGCGCGGCCTCGAACCGTTCATGGGAATGACGTGCGATCCCGACGGCGGCCTCGTGCAGGATCCGTGCATCGGGCGCAATGCAGCCGCCGCCGCGCACGCGGTCCAGGCGGCAAGGCTCGCACTGCGCCAACCCGATCCTGCCCGCATCGCCCTCGACACGGTGATCCGCTCGATGATCGAGACGGGGCGCGCGATGGCGAGCCGATACAAGGAATCCTCGCTCGGCGGACTCGCGGTCAACGTCATCGACTGCTGACGGAACCGGTCCCGAAGATGGCGGCGCGGGATTTTTGACACCGGTTCCGCGGCCGTCCCCGTGCTATTCTCGCGGCGATCCCTCGCCGGAGTTGCGCATGCGTTCCCTTGTTCCCCCTTCGTTCCGCGCCGTTGTCGCGCTCGCTGCCGCCGCCACGCTCGCGGCGTGCGGCGGCACGCCGAGCAAGGAAGAACAGGAGGCTGCGAAGAACACCTTCACGTGCCTGCAGGACGGCGAGCGGCTCGTGATCCGGTTCGATGCGGGCGAAGCCCGGATGCTCACGTCCGCGGGCGAGCGGATCGTGCTCTACCAGATCCCCGCGGCGTCCGGAGTCCGCTACACGAACGGCACGCTCGAGTTGCGCGGCAAGGGCAGCGAACTCGAAATCATTCGCGACGCCAACGTGACGCGCCTTGCGGACTGCCAGCCCTACAGCATCCCCAAATAGTGTCGGTCACGGCGACTTCCGTGCGTCGCGTCGGCGTGATCGGCACCGGCGCGATGGGCGGAGGCGTCGTGCAAAGCCTCGTGCGCGCCGGCATCGCCACGGTCGCGCGCGACATTCGCGCCGAAGCGCAGAACCGCGCCGTGCGCCACGGCGCCGTGCCTTCCGTCTCGCCCGCCGACCTCGCGCGGTCCTGCGCCACCGTGGTCCTCCTCGTCGTCGATGCCGCGCAGATCGAAACCGTGTTGTTCGGCAAGGACGGCGCCGCCGCCGCGCTCGGCCCGGGCAGCGTCGTGCTGATGGGCTCGACCGTCGATCCGGCGTATCCCGCAGCGCTTGCGCCCCGCCTCGCCGAGCGGGAAGTCACGTTGCTCGATGCACCCGTCTCCGGGGGACCCGCCAAGGCCGCCGCGGGAACGATGACGATGATGTTGTCCGGCGATTCCGCAGCGATCGAGCGGGTCCGCCCGCTGCTCGTACAGATCACCGGCAGGCTGTTCGTGCTGGGCGCACGCTGCGGTGACGCCTCGACGTTCAAGATCGTCAACAACCTGCTCGCCGCAGCGAATCTCGCAGCCGCCGCCGAGGCGATCGCGCTCGCGCATGCGGCAGGACTCGATCTGCGGCAGGTATTCGACGTCGTCGCCGCGAGCTCCGGGGCGAGCTGGATTTTCGCCGACCGCGTCGCCCAGGCGCTCGATGGCGACTACGCGCCCCGGGCCGCGGCGAAGATCCTCACCAAGGACGTCGGGATCGCGGTCGCGGTGGCGCAACGCCTCGGCGTCGACGCATCGTTCGCCCGCCTGGCCGAGGCGGCGTTCGCCGACGCGCTCGCCGCAGGCTACGGAGACGCCGACGACGCCGTCCTGGTGAAACGCGCGCTGGAGAAAAGCGCAAAGTGACGGATCGAAATGTCGATTCGTGCCGGCAAGCCTTTTCGCCCAACGCTCACTTGCCGCGCAGCGCGGTATCGAGTTCGACGTACTCCCAGGTCTGCGAACGGATCGGGTGCGGCTTGTAGTCGCGAACCCACGGCTGCAGCAGTTGATCCTCGATCAGATGGTAGCCCATTCGCCATGGCGCGTAGGCGAGCATCAGGTCCGTCATCCGGTCGAACAGCTTCGTGCGCTCGGGTGAGTCGGGCAGCGCGCGTGCCTCAACGTAGAGCTGATTGAACGCGGGCAGATTGAAGCGCGAATCGTTGGCCTGCCCGACGTTCGGGCCGTAGAGGTTCTGCATGAAATTCTCGGCATCGGGATAATCGGCGTTCCAGCCGTCGCCGCGCATCATGATCTTGCCCAGCCGCGCCATCTTGCGCAGTTCGGGGAGACGATCCTTCCTGAAGACGATGCGAATGCCGATCGCGTCCATGTTCTTCTTCCAAAGCTCGTCGGCCTGCCGCTGCGCGGACGTGGGCGCCGACCATTTCTCGAGGACGAGCGGCTTGCCGTCCGGCAGCTCGCGATAGCCGTCGCCATCGCGATCCTTGTAACCGAAGCGGTCCAGCAACGCACGCGCCGCGGCGGGGTCGAAGAGCTGCGCCTGCGTTTTCTGGTTCGGATCGTAGCCGGCGATGTCGGGCGGAACGGGACTCACTGCAGGGACAGCGCGCCCTTTCAGCAACACGCGGATCGCCTCGTTCTGATCGTAGGCCATGCCGATTGCGCGGCGCAACGCGATCTTGTCCTGCGTGTAGCCGCCGACGAGTGGATCCTCCATGTCGAAATAAGTCCACCACGTGTTCGGCCGCAGCAGGATCTCGTGCCTGACGCCCTGGCTTGCGAGCTCCGGCCTGAGCTTGCCGTTCGTCAGCGCTTTGTCCACGAAGTCGGGAGGAAGCTGTTCGAGAAGGTCGATCTCGCGATTGAGAAAAGCGAGCCACCGCGCCTGGCCTTCCTCGATGATGCTGATCTCGATGCGGCCGGGAATCGGCAGGCGCTTGCCCTTGAGCGCCGCGGCAATGGCTTGCGACTCCGGTGGAATCGCGCCCGCCGGCGTGTAGGTGACCTCGCGATAGCCGGGGTTTGCGACAAGGACGATCTTCGAGCTGCGCTTGTATTCGCCGAGCATGTACGGCCCGGTTCCGATCGGATGCGCGCCGAAGTCGAGGCCGTACGCGGCGACGACCTCGCGCGCGACGGCGGCGGTGTTCGGCACCGCCAGCGCATAGACGAAGCGCAGATCGGGTTCCTTGAGCCGGATCTTCAGCGTGTAGCGATCGACGACCTCGAGGCCCGGGAACGGCGCGTCGTAGTCGAATTTCCCTGTCTTCGCGGCCGTCGCGCGCGCCTCGTCGCTGCCGACGATCTTGCCCTCGATGAGCCAGGCCCACGGGCTTTTCACGGCCGGATCGAGCAGACGCTTGAGTCCGTAGGCCTGGTCCGCCGCGGTGAGCTCGCGCGGCTTGCCCTTGAACGCCGGGTCCGGCGTGAAGAAGATGCCCTTCCTGATCCGGCAGATGTAGGTCCTGCCCCCGTCCTCCACCGCCGGCAGCGCCTCGAGCGTCCGCGGCACGAGCTTCACCGGCCGCGCGAGATAGTCGTAGTTCAGCATCGCCTCGTAGATGTTGGCGACGATGCCGTCGGACGCGGCATCGTACGCGCCCTGCGGATCGAAGCTCGTCTCGGCGATCGAGAACGCGACGCGCAGGACTTTCGCCGGATCGGCGGCGCGACAGGGGATGGTCGCGACCGCAAGTGCGAGCATCGCGCAGAGCAGGAGCACGCGCCGCGCCGCCCGCGACCGGCAACGTTTGTCCGTCATCATCCGGCGCTTCGCTTTCCCGATCTCATGATCGGCGCGATCGTAGCATCCGGCCCCCGCGCCGACATTGACCCCGTCCGTCCGGGCGCGCAATACTGCGGCCGTTTCGACGGGAAGGGCCGAGCGATGGAGATGAAAAGACTGTCCGGCGGCAACCTGCGCGCTGCCGGCTACGATGCGACGCACCGGACGCTCGTCGTCGAGCTGACGTCCGGGACGTTCGAATACGGCGGCGTCTCGGCGGACACCTATCGCCGGCTCGTGTCCGCGTCCTCGCCGTGGAGCTTTTTCCGCGACAACATCGAAGACGGCGATTATCCGGCCAAGCGTGTACGCTGATGACGCGCCCGGCGCGCGCAACGCCTGCACACGACGGCGGCGCGACGGGGCACGAACGCTCCCGTCACGCCGGCGCTTCCGATCGGTCAGACGCTTACTGGATCGTGAGCTTGCGGCCCGCGACCGCGGGTTTCTTCGCGAGCGTGAGCTCCAGAATGCCGTTCTCGTACTTCGCCGTGCTGGCCGCTTCGTCGAGCTCGGCAGGCAGCGTGAAGCTGCGATACGCACTGCCGTAATAGCGTTCGCTGTGGAGCACGCGTTCGCCTTCCTTTTTCTCGTTTTCGCGCTTCACTTCGGCGCCGATCGTCACCTGGTTGCCTTCGATCGACACCTGGATGTCGCCCTTGGCAACACCGGGAATCTCCGCGCGCACGAGGTAGGCGCCGTCCGTCTCAGTGACGTCGACCTTGATCGACACGGCCGCCTTGTCCGCGCGGACCGGCGCAAAGAAGCCGCGGAACAGATCGTCGAACGGCGCGGCCGAGAATGGGTCATACAAGCTGACATTGGGCATCGGAACTCTCCTGTCGTAGTCGTGGGTGTCAGACGGTTGGGTGCGGCGGCTGCCGCCCGGCCCGCCTCAATCGCCAATCTGCGGGTCGTCCCGGCCATTTCAAGGTCTTGACCGCAGACGAGGGCGCCTTCAACGCGCCGGACGCCGAAAAGCCCGCTTGCAAACGCAGGAATCGGGCGATAATTGGAAAAATTCCTGCCCGCACCGATATTGCCACCATGACCACGAATGCCCTGACCGCTGCCGATCGCGCCCGCATCCGGACCGAGCTCGAAGCGCGCCGCGCCGCGCTGCGCGACGAGGTCAAGACCCAGCTCGAAGGGTCTGCCGACGACCGTGTGGTCGGCCTGCGCAACCGGATCAAGGAAAGCGGCGACGAGTGGGGCGTCGCCGACGGTCTGGCCGAGCTCGACATCGCCGAGGTCCGCCACACGCTGAAGGAGCTCTCCGAGGTCGAGGCGGCGCTGGCGCGCCTCCGGGACGGCAGCTACGGCGACTGCAGCGACTGCGGCGAGCCCATTGCGCCTGCCCGCCTGGCGGTCTACCCGACGGCAACGCGCTGTGTGGCCTGCCAGCAGGCGTACGAGACGAGGATCGCCGGTCCGGCGGCGACGGCGCGCTAGCGGCTCACCGCTTCCTGCGCTTCGCCGCTCCGCCGGGCGCGTAACGCGCAATCCAATCGAAGAACTCGCGGTACCACAGCCGCGAGTTCTGCGGCTTCAGGATCCAGTGGTTCTCGTCGGGGAACCAGACGAGCCGCGCCGGCACCTTTTTCGCCTTCAGCGTGTCGTAATACTGCAGCGCCTGCGTCGCCGGCACGCGGTAGTCCTGCTCGCCATGAATGACGAGCGTGGGCGTCTTCGACCGCTTCACGTAATGATGCGGCGACTGCTTCATCACCCGCGCCGGATTGTCCCAGTGAAAGGCCCCGAGCTCGTCGGCAAAGAAGTGGTAGCCGTCGGTCGCCATCATGCTGACCCAGTCGTAGCAACCGGCATGGCAGACGTAGGTCCGGTAACGGTCGGTGTGGCCGTTCATGTACGCGACCATGTAGCCGCCGTAGCTGCCGCCGGTCGCCACCAGCCGCTCGCGGTCGATGTAGCCCTGGCGGAGGAGCCAGTCGGTGCCGGCCTCGACGTCGGCGAATTCCTTTTTTCCATACTGCCCCGTGATCGTCTCGAGCCACTTCTGGCCGAAGCCGGACGAGCCGTGATAATTGACCGCGGCGACGACGTAGCCGCGACCGGCGAACACCTGCGAGTTCCAGCGGAAATGCCAGCCATCGACATGTGCGGCGTGGGGGCCGCCGTGGATCGAATGCAGGAGCGGCCACTTCTTCCGCGGATCGAAATCCGGTGGGTAGACGACCCACATCTGCACGGGCTCGCCGCCCCAACCCTTGATCGTCACTTCGCGCACTTCGCCGAGCGCGTGCCGCGAGAGCAACGCCCGGTTCACCGCTTCGATCGCGCGTTCGTCGCGGCCATCGGCGCGAGCAGCGAAGAGCGCGGGCGGGCTTCCCGCCGTCGCGCGATCGAACGCAAGCACGCCGCCGTCGCGCGACTGCGTGAAGCCGCCCACCATGCCGCCCGCGACGACAAGCGACGGCATCGCGCCATTGCCCAACGCCAATCGTGCGATGCCCTGCCGCCCGCGGCTTTCGACAGCGAACAGCAGCGCGCGGCTGTCGGGTGTCCACGCGACGTGACTGGTTGCGCGGTCGAGCTTCGGCGCAAGCCGGCGCATCGCGCCGCCAGGGCGCGCAACCAGCACCAGATGACCCTGATCGTTGAACGCGCGCTTCGTGTCGTAGGCGTGGAAGACGAGCGAGCGCCCGTCGGGCGAGTAGCGGGGCTGGGCGTCAGCGGTATGCGTGCCCGCGGTCAGCACGCGCTTGCGCCGCGAGGAGAGATCGACGGTGACGATGTCGGTCTGGTTCATCATCTGCGGCTCGGGCGCGAGGTCGGCGGTGATCGCGATCTCGCGCCCGTCCGGCGCGATGTCGAAGTCGTCCGCGGAAGGCTCCCACGGCGGCAGAGAGAGCCCGGTGTGCGCCAGCGCGTCGTGGCAGCGCCCGGTCGCGACGTCGCAGACGAAGATGTGCGGCTCGCGGCCGTCGGTCAGCCAGTGGTCCCAGAAACGGAACTCCTGCCGCTCGGTCACGTGCGCTTTCACTTTCGCGTCCTTGCGCTCCTTCTTCCGCTTGGCCTGGAGCGCCTCGGTCGCGAGATCGGGCCAGACCCACGATACGAAGGCGATCCGCTTGCCGTCGGGGAACCATTTCGGTGCCGCGCATCCGGTGGCGACCCTGGCGAGCCGCCGCGCTTCGCCGCCGTCGGGCGCGATGACGTAGAGTTGTGGCTCGTCGTCGTCCTTGCGCTTCGCGGTGAACGCGATCCACCTGCCGTCGGGCGACCACTTCGGATCGCTGTCCTTGTCGCCGGCCGTGAGCTTGCGCGCCCTGCCGGAACCATTGCGGCGGGCATCGCCAAGTCCCGTCGGAAAGAGCCACAGCGACGTGCTGCCGTCGTTCTTCTCCATGGCGTAGCTCGTTACCGCCGCGCAGGCGAGCGTGCCCGAAGGCGACAGCGTGGGCGTGCCGATCCGCTTGATCTGCCACAGCGCTTCGAGCGTGAGCGGCGGCTTGCGCTTCGTGAGGCGGCGGATCGCGCCGCGAGGGGAACGGGGCATCGTTGCTTCCTTGTGGGTACAATGTGCCGGGGCGATTCTAACCCGTGCCGCCATCCGGCGCCGCCGCATCACCACGCCTTGCCAATCCATCGATGAGCGCAATGACTTACCGCCGGCTGGGTGCCTCCGGGCTCAAGGTGAGCGCGCTTTCGCTCGGCTCGTGGGTCACCTATGGCAACCAGCTGGGCGTTGACACCGCACGCGAGTGCATGGCCGCGGCCTACGACGCAGGCGTCAACTTTTTCGACAACGCCGAGTCTTACGCCCACGGCGGGGCGGAGACGATCATGGGCGAGGTGCTGGGAAAGACCGGTTGGCGCCGCGCGTCCTACATCGTCTCGACCAAGTTCTACTGGGGCCTCCACGACGGCCCGAACGAAAAGAACACGCTCAATCGCAAGTATTTGCGGCAGGCGATCGACGGCTCGCTGCAGCGGTTGAAGCTCGACTACGTGGACCTCGTGTTCTGCCATCGCGCCGATCCCCACACGCCGATCGAGGAGACCGTATCTGCGATGCACGACATGATCGCGGCCGGCAAGGCGCTGTACTGGGGCACGTCGGAATGGAGTGCCGGCGAGATCATGGCGGCGTGGCAGATCGCCGACCGGCACCATCTCGCCAAGCCCATCGTCGAGCAGCCGCAATACAACCTGCTCTGCCGCGAGCGCGTCGAGCACGAGTACGCACGGTTGTATCGCGACATCGGGCTCGGCACCACGACCTGGAGCCCGCTCGCTTCGGGCCTCCTGACCGGCAAGTACAACGCCGGCATCCCGCCGGGTTCGCGGGGCACACTCAAGATCTACGATTGGCTCACTCCCCGCCTGACCGACCCGGCGAAGATCGCGGTGGCGAAACGGCTCGCGCCGATCGCGACGGATTTGAGTTGCACGCTCGCGCAGATGTCGCTCGCGTGGTGCCTCAAGAATCCCAACGTCTCCACGGTGATCACCGGGGCGAGCCGCGCCGAGCAGGTGGTCGAGAACATGCGTGCGCTTGCGGTGGTCGACAAACTCACCGATGACGTGATGGCCCGGATCGAAGCCGCCGTCGGTCCAACGTCTCCGGCGTAAATGTCGAATCCGCTCGAAAGCTGGAACGAGGAGCAGCGCTCGGCGTTCCTCTATCGCGTGTGCGCCGAGGTCGAGGCGGGGACGACGCGCGCCGAGCTCTTCCGCCGTCTTGCCGGCGAAGCCGAAGCGCAATCGGCGATCTGGCGCGCGCAGCTCACCGCCCGCGGCCACGCCGCGCCTGCGCCCTATCTGCCGGACACGCGCACGAAAGTCGTCGCGTGGCTCATTCGCCGGTTCGGCCCGCGGCGCGTGAAGAGCGTGCTGGCAGCGATGAAAGTGCGCGGCATGGCGATCTACGGCACGACGCTTGCCGGCGAATCGGGACACGCCCCGCCGATGGCCGGCGCCGGCGTCGAGCACCGGCATCGCCGTCTCGGCGGCGGCGGCAACCTGCGTGCCGCCGTATTCGGCGTCAACGACGGACTCGTCTCGAACGCGAGCCTGATCCTGGGCGTCGCGGGCGCGAGCCCCGATGCGCATCTGGTCCTGATCACCGGCGTGGCCGGCATGTGCGCGGGCGCGTTTGCGATGGCGGCCGGCGAGTACGTGTCGGTACGCTCGCAGCGCGAGCTCTTCGAATACCAGATCGGCCTCGAACGCGACGAGCTCAAGGAGTATCCGGATGCCGAAGCGCAGGAGCTCGCGCTGATCTACGCCGAGAAGGGCCTGCCGCGCAAAGAGGCCGAGCGCCTCGCGAAACGGATCGTTGCCGATCCCGAGCACGCACTCGACACGCTCGCGCGCGAGGAGCTCGGGCTAAACCCCGACGAGCTCGGTTCCCCGTGGGGCGCGGCGATCTCGTCGTTCCTGTCCTTCGCCGGCGGCGCGCTGCTGCCGCTCGCACCGTTCATGCTCGTGAGCGGCGCGCGCGCTCTGCCGACCGCGATCGTCGTGACCGCGATTGCGCTTTTCGTCGTCGGCGCCCTGCTTTCGCTGTTCACCGGACGCAACGCGTTCTACTCCGGCGTGCGGATGCTGGTGCTGGGCGGCCTCGCCGGAACCGTCACCTACGCGGTCGGCCGTCTCGCCGGCGTGTCGCTCGGCTGACGCGCGGCGCAAACCGTGGGGAAACGCGCGGCGGCGTGCCCGACGCTCGTGCTGAAGCCGGGGCGCGAGAAATCGCTGCGGCACCGTCATCCGTGGGTATTCTCGGGCGCGATCGACCACGTCGTCGGCGAACCACAAAGCGGCGACACGGTCGAGCTCCGCGCCGCTGACGGTGCGTTCGTCGCCCGCGCCGCGTATTCGCCGGTGTCGCAAATTCGCGCCCGCGTGTGGACGTTCGATCCGCACGAGGCCGTCGACGCAGGCTTCATCGGGCGCGCGATCGAACGCGCGGTCGCGGCGCGCGCGCCGCTCGAAGACGATCGACATACCGGATGCCGGCTCGTCCACGGCGAATCCGACGGGCTGCCGGGAGTCGTCGCGGATCGTTACGGCGCGACCGTCGTCGTGCAGCTTTCCTCGTCCGGCGCCGAGCGCTGGCGCGACGCGATCGTCGCAGCGCTCGTGCACGCGACGGGCGCGACGTGCATCTACGAGCGTTCGGATGCCGACGTACGGAACCTCGAGGGCCTCGCGCCGCGAACCGGCGTCGTCCACGGTGAGCTTCCTGCCGAGGTGACGATCGACGAGGACGATCTCACCTACCGTGTCGACGTGGTTGCGGGCCAGAAGACCGGCTTCTACCTCGATCAGCACGATAGCCGCGCCGCCGTGCGCGCGCACGCGGCCGGCCGTGCCACGCTCAACGTCTTCTGCTATACGGGTGGATTCACGCTCGCGGCGCTCGCCGGTGGCGCGACTCGCGTGCTGTCGATCGACAGCTCGGCGGATGCGCTTCGACTGGCCCGCGAAAACCTCGCGCGCAATCCGCAACTGCCCGGCGACGGCGCCGAGTGGCGCGAAGGTGATGCGTTTGCCGAACTGCGCAAGCTGCGCGACGCCGCGGCGGCATTCGACCTGATCATCGTCGATCCGCCCAAGTTCGCGCCAACGGCCGCGCACGCAGAACGTGCAGCGCGCGCGTACAAGGACGTCAACCTGTGGGCGCTGAAGCTTCTCTCGCCCGGAGGCCTGCTGGCGACGTTCTCCTGCTCGGGCGGCATCGACGCAGAACTCTTCCGCAAGATCGTCGCCGGCGCCGCGCTCGACGCGCGTGCGAACGCGGCGGTGATCGGCCGCTTCGGCGCCTCCGCCGATCACCCGGTCGCACTGGCGTTTCCCGAGGGCGAATACCTGAAGGGTTTGCTGCTGCGAAAGGCGTCGTGAATCGCCGACGCCGCTCGGCTACAATGAAGTCTTCGTGGACCGACCGCCATGGCGCGCTTTCTCATCACGCTGGGTGTCATCCTCGTCGTCGCGGGCCTCGCCTGGCCGTTTCTCGGCAAGCTCGGCCTTGGCCGCCTTCCCGGCGACATCCACATCGAGCGCGAAGGATTTTCGTTCTATTTCCCGATCACTACGGGACTCATCATCTCCGTTGTCGTCAGCCTCGTCTTTTGGCTGCTGCGGAAGTGACGAGGGCCCTCGCCCGCCGGCGGACCCTGCGACCGTCCGCCCAAATCACGCCTCAGAGGGCCCGGGACCGGAATACTCGCCCGCCGGATTGGTTTGCACTCCTGAAGTCCAAATCGAGGGGGGCCAAGGCAAGGCGGCGGAGTCGGGTTCGATCACCAAACCCGCGGCTCCGGCCGCGATGCGCTCTTGGCGGGCATTCAATGACAGTGAGCAACGGCTGCGACGCGAAACCGGGCGTCGACTGGCGATGCGGGAGAGTCCTTCCCGCCGGCAGGTGGGCACGTTTCGCGCCGTGCGGTAACGCGGTGGTGGCTCCATGACCGGCCACGTACTCCCGTTCGACACGTCCGTGCATGCGGCCGTGGATGCGCTTCTCCCCTTCTACGTCAACGGGACGCTGCGTGGCGACGAGCTCGCCTTCGTCGAGCAACACATTGATGTCTGCGAGAAATGCCGGCGGGAAGCCGCGTGGCTGCAGGACATTTTCGCCGCTTGCGCCGACATCGCTTCGGTGCAAGACAAGACACCGGCCGGCGGTCGTTCAATCGCGGGACGGGCACGGCCGGTCAAGACGTTGCCCTGGTCGGCGCAAATTTCCGCCGGCTGGCGGACGGCGCAACCGTGGGTGCGCGGGCTCCTGGCCGCGCAACTCGCCGCCATCGCTGTTCTCGGAACCCTGCTCGTCACGGATTCCCGCAACGAGGCGATCTATCACACGCTCGGCGCATCGAATCGATCGGCGCAGTCCCGTGATGCCATTGCCGTGATATTCGATCCCTCGATCACCGAATCCGAGTTGCGCCGTGTCGTGAGCGCGGTCGGCGCGCGGATCGTCGATGGGCCCACGGCGACGAACGCGTTCGTGCTCGAAGTACCCGCGACGCAGCTCGACCAGGCAGTGCAAGGACTCCGCGCCGAACACTCCGTCCGCTTTGCCGCGCGTCTGGGCGCCGCGACGGGCCCGTGACGCCGCAAGCACTTCTCAGTCGCGCGATGGTGGCGGTGGCGCTGGTCGCCGTCGCATGCATGGCTTGGGCCGATCGCCCCGACGCGTCCAGCGAAACCGATGCGGCAAAGCGCCAGATCCTCGTGATGCTGCGCCTGCCGCCGCCCCATTTTCGGCCGGACGCAAACTATCTCGGAAGCTACGACACGCAGTTTGGTCGTGGTGCCCGGCAACGGGTTGCCGACGAGCTTGCCGCGCGGTTCAAACTGCGGATCGTCGGCAGCTGGCCGATGCCGTTGCTCGGCGTCGATTGTTTCGTCATGGAAGCTCCGGAGAGCGCGACGATCGGCGGTTTGGTCGATCAGATGTCGCAGGATGCGCGAGTCGAATCCGTCCAGACCATGAACCTGTTTCACACGCTGTCCGGGGACGACCCGCTCTATCCGCTCCAACCCACGCGGAACCTCTGGCATCTGGACGAGCTTCACCAGATCGCGACAGGGAAGAATGTCCGGGTGGCCGCGATCGATACCGGCGTGGAACTCGACCATCCCGATCTTCGCGATCGGGTCGTGATCGCGCGCAACTTCGTCGACTCGAGAAACGCCGTCGCCGAAACGCACGGCACAGCCGTTGCCGGGATCATCGCCGCCGGCGCGGACAACGGCGTGGGTATCGTCGGGGTGGCGCCCGATGCGGCGCTGCTGGCGCTGCGAGCGTGCTGGGAGATGCCTGCCGACGAGCACTCCGCGGTATGCAGCAGCTTCACGCTGGCGAAGGCACTCCAGTTCGCCCTGGACAGGGACGCCAACGTCATCAATCTGAGTCTCGCCGGTCCGCGTGATCAACTTCTCGGGCGCCTTCTGGACCTCGCCAAAGCGCGTCGCGTCGTCGTCGTCGCCGCGGCAGACCCGCATCTCGCGGACGGAGGTTTTCCGGCATCGTTTCCCGGCGTGCTTGCCGTGGCGGCCGATGACGCGCAGGATTCGTCCGCAGGCACGCTCCTCGCCCCGGGGCGGCACATCCCGACCACGCTCCCCGGGCACCGATGGGGATTGGTCGGGGGTTCATCGTTCGCGGCCGCGCAGGTGTCGGGACTTGTCGTGCTGTTGTTCGATATTGCTCCGAATCAGAAGCCGCAACAGATCAGAGATAGCCTCGATCCCCCCGAAGCATTGGCTTCATCACTGCGCCGCCGCCACGCCATCGTCGATGCCTGCGCATCCGTTGCAAGGACAGCGGGGACGTGCGCCTGCGGATGCGGGACGGCGCGCGGGACGGGCCGCCTCACTGCGCGTTGATGGCTCGGCGTTGCGCGGCGCGGCAATCGTTCTGTTCTATTTTCTTGCAAGCGGCGCCGGCGCGCAGATCTCGGGCACGGCAACCCTAGTCTCCGACTACCGGTATCGCGGATTCACGCTCAGCGATCGCAAGCCGGCAGCGCAAGTCGGACTCACCTACGACGACCCGCTCGGTTGGTATGCCGGCGCCTTCGGGTCGACCGTTCGCTTGGCGCCGCCCGCTGGGGCCAACTTCCAGGCCATCGCCTTCGGCGGATTCGCGTCACGTCTGGCGTCGGGGATCACGCTGGAAGCCGGTGGCGACTATTCCGCATTTACCGGAGCGACGAGCGACGACTACGGAGAGATCTTCCTCGGTGCGGCCACCGAAAACGCGAGTGCAAGGCTTTACTATTCGCCGAAATATTTCGGGCAATCCTCGGATGCGCTCTACGGTGAAATCAATGTGTCGCAGACCGTGATCGGAAGCGTTCGTCTGCTATTGCATGCGGGATATCTTCGGACCCGCTACGAAAGCATCTATCAAACGTCGTCCGAGCAACACGTCGTCGATGGGCGAATTGGACTGGGCGTCGACCTCGATCCGCTTCGCGTGGAGCTCGCGTGGGTCGGCGTCAGTGCCCACGACGCCGCGTATCGCATCACCGGAAGCAGCAGCCCGAACACCGTCGTGCTGACGTTGTCGTACCCGTTCTAGGCTGTCCGGCAACCGGAGCTCGATACTTTCCTGCGCTCAATGCGCGCTCTTCGGCTCCGTCAGCGGCACGACACCGCCCGAGCGCAGCACCTCGCGTGCCTGCAACAGCCGCGCAATGACGGTTGCGACGGGCACGTGGAGCACTGTCGCGATCTCCGCGTAGGACAGGCGTTCGACCGCGACCAGCACTACGACTTCGCGTTGCTCGAGGGGCAGCGCAATGAGCTGTGCGAGAAGCCCCTCGCGGTGATCAGCGCGCGGCGGAGGCAAGTGGCCGTTCGGGTGAGCGTCAGCGCCAGGGCTCTGTCCGGTGGCCCGCGCGAACTCGTCGGCGTACACGGAGCGCAGCAGCGCAATCAGCTCTACGGGAGCGGCCGCCCCCAGCGGTCGCTCGTCCCGAACTTGTCGGGCACGCGCGAGCGTCTTCTCGACCAAATCATCCGCGCGATCGGCATCGTCCGTCAGAAAGCGCGCGTAGCGGCGAAGCCTCGGCAAGGCTGCCAGCAATTCATCAGCAGAAAACGGCATGGGCGGACGAGCGCTTGTGGCGATACAGCGTGCGACACGTTCGTTATACCGCCGATGACGGCGGAGAACAATAGCGCCGCCGCCGGCATCTCATGCTCGAAGCCGCCCTCCGAAACAGTCGTGCTCGACATTTATTCCAGGGAATTGCCGGCGTCATTGCGTGAGGCGTGGCTTCGATGACGGAGCGCCGGCACAGACGTGATTAATGTTGCGTTCGGCTCATGATCGCAGCGCTTGGAGGCCCTCAGCGTCGCAAGAGCCTCTCCATGCCGTCGGCGCTCCATTCTTCGCTGCCGACGCCGTGATGGACGAAAAAGAGACCGGCGGGATCGTATTTTTTCTTCACCGCCGCCAGTCTCGGGTAATTCGTTCCCCAATACGCCCGTTGCCAGCCCTGGTCGAAAAAGCCGGCTTCGGAGACGTACGAGCCGGGATTCCCCACGAGCTTGCGCAATTCGCCCATCGCCTTGCCGATCGCGGCCGCGTGCGCTCGCGCGACGAGGAGATCGGGCTCGTGGCCCGCGATCCCCGGAAACGCGGGAGGACCTTCGGCAGCGATGATCGCGAGCGCGAACGCGTCCAGCACCGCGGGATTCGTCGCCGTGTCCCTGGCCGCGGCGATGGCGTCGGGTGGCGCACCGGCGAGCCCCTTGTTGAAATGCAGCGACGTAGACCAATGCCTGCTGCTCGCGAACAACGCATCGGCGAGGTGGCCTTGACGATTCTTCTTCAGCAGCGCGACGGGAAGCCACGCCGACTCGTACCCGTGGAGGAACTGCCCCGTCTCCCCCAGGTTGCCTGCCCAGAAGACGTTGCTCTCCGGTGCGTCGGGGCGCGTGTCGGCGAGCACCATGGTTGGAAAGTTTTTCCGCAGATACGCGGGGTCCCAGAAGCTTCGCGCCGGCACTGCGACAATTCTCGGTGCCGCGGAAATTGTGAACGCCTGCGGCGATGCGCCTACCCAATCGAGGAACGGCCGCCAGACGCTTTCCGCCTGTTCCTTGGCGAGACCCTGGAACACCATGGCGACATCGAGCGTGTTGCTCGGCCGGAAAGCCGCCTGCTCGCCCCAGTGCCGGTTCAACAGCGCATCGCCGTAGAAGGCGACGAACCGCGCGATCAAGCGCCGGAATGCGTCGTCGGACGCCGCCGCGACCGACAGAAAAGCGCCACCGAAGAATGCGGGCAGCTCGCGCGTCCGCAGCGTGAGACGGGTGACGACACCGAAGCTGCCGCCACCGCCCCCTTTGATCGCCCAGAATAGGTCGGGATTGGTGCAGGCATTCGCGATGCGTACAACGCCATCGGCAGTGACAATCTCGGCTTCGAGCAGACCCGCCGCGGCCATCCCGTATTTCTTGGAGAAGCTGCCGAATCCGCCGCCCTGGATCAGCCCCGCGACGCCGACCGTTGCGCAGCCGCCCTGAACATAGCGACCGGCCCGGGTCACCACGGCGTCGTACGTGTGCATCCAGATCGCGCCGGACTCGACGGTGACCGCCGCCTGCGGCACCTGCTTATTCGCGCAGCCGGCCGCGACGAACGCGTCGTGCAGCGTGATGCCGTTCATCTCGCGCGTCCAGACGAGGAGCGAATCCGCCGCGTTCGACGTGCCCTGGTAACTGTGCCCGCCGCCTTTGACGACCAGCCGCAAATTGTTGGTGCGCGCGAAATTGACCGCGGCGACGACGTCCTGCGTCGTGCGGGCGGCGACGGCGTAGGCGCTCGGCGCCGACGTCCATCCGTCCGCCCAGCCGGTCGTTTGCGTCAAGGCGACCTGGCTGTTGATGAAGTACGGGTTCTTCAAGTTGCGAAAGAGCTCGTCGCAACTCGCCGCGTCGACGTTCCGGCAGGCCGCGAGCGGGGATTCGACCTTGATCAGATGTCCGCCCACATCCTGGTTCAGCTTGTTCCAGCTTGCCGGTGACGGCCAGGCCGGATCGGACGGACGCACGCGCCGCATCGGGAAGCCGGCTTTCGCGGCGCCGGTCGCTGCGGCTGCGAGCAGCGGCGGGTCGATCATCGGGAGCAACGGGAGCGCGGCAACGTGCTTCAGCAGCTTTCTTCTGTTCATTGCCTCTTTCGCGCGCATCTGACAAGGATGGACAAGCCAGACAAAACAAGGCCCCACGCGGTCGCCCGGTGGGGCCCTGTCAGTCGCGGCCGGATGGACAGGAGGTCACCCGGCCGTGTTCGGCTGATCGTTGCGCGTCAACCCTTGAGGCAGTCGCTCATGAACTTCTTGCGCTCGTCGCCCTTCATGTCGCCGGCTTTCTTGTTGCACGCCGTCATCTTTTCCTGCTGCGTCATCTTCGCGGGCGCGGCTTCCTTGCCGGAGAGGCAGTTGCTCATGAACTTCTTGCGCTCGTCACCCTTCATGTCGCCGGCCTTGGTGTTGCATTCCTTCATCCGCTCCTGTTGCGGATTCGCCGCCGCTGCGGGCGTTGCCGGCTTTGCCTCGGCCGCCGGTTTCGCGGGTGCGGTTGCAGGCGCGGCCATCTGCGCGAACGATGCGGTGGCGACGACGGCGAACGCGCCGGCAAGCGCCAACGCAAAGAGCTGTTTCATCGGGTCTCCTTAGAATGGATGGGCGGGTCGAACAGGCGCTGCAGCTGAGTTTCCGCCCAGCCCCGAGAGGGGCCGGGAGGCACCAAGGCAGTCTACGGCATGCCAAACGGCCGAGGCAACGATTTCGCCGACGTCGCGACGTTCCGTGTCTCAAATTCGGCTGATGCGTTGCAACATGCGTCGTGGCACAATAGACGCTTTAGCGGCCATCATCTGATAACATATTGATTATTAGAACAAACTCATCGGGGTCTGCAGTGCCTACTTCCACCGCCAACCGCAATCGCCTGGCCGCGGCCTCGCATCCCGCGGCCAAGCTCCCGATCGACGACACGCGGATCCGCGAGATCATGGAGCTCGCGCCTCCCGCCCACCTGCTGCGGGAGTTCCCGGCGTCCGACCGTGCCGCCGCAACCACGTTCGAGACGCGCCAGGCGATTCACCGCGTGCTGCACGGCGCCGACGACCGGCTGCTCGTGGTCGTCGGGCCGTGCTCGATCCACGATTACGACGCTGCGATCGATTACGCGACGCGCTTGGCCGCGCTTAAGCGCGAGCTCGCCGGCGAACTGATCGTCGTCATGCGTGTCTACTTCGAGAAGCCGCGCACGACTGTAGGCTGGAAGGGCCTCATCAACGACCCGCATCTCGACGACAGCTACAAGATCAACGAAGGCCTGCGACTCGCGCGACGCATCCTGGTCGAGGTCAACGAGCTGGAGTTGGCAGCCGGCACCGAATACCTCGACATGATCACGCCGCAATACATCGCGGACCTGATCGCCTGGGGCGCGATCGGCGCGCGGACGACCGAGAGCCAGGTCCATCGTGAACTGGCCTCTGGCTTGTCGTGTCCCGTCGGCTTCAAGAACGGTACCGACGGCGACGTGCGCATCGCCGTCGACGCGATCAAGGCGGCCTCCGCGCCCCACCACTTCCTGTCAGTCACCAAGGGCGGCCATTCGGCGATCGTGCACACGGCCGGAAACGAGGACTGTCACATCATCCTGCGCGGCGGCAAGACCCCCAATTTCGAGGCGGCGAGCGTCGAGGCGACGTGCCGGGAGCTGGCAGGCGCCGGCCTTGCGGCGAAGCTGTTGATCGACTGCTCGCACGCGAACTGCCAGAAGAGCCACGAGCGCCAGATCGACGTTGCGCGCGACGTCGCCCGACAGATCGCCGGCGGAGACGAACGGATCATGGGTGCAATGCTCGAAAGCCACCTCAATCCGGGCCGCCAAGATCTCGTCTCCGGCAAGGACCTCCTCTACGGCGTATCGATCACCGATGCGTGCATCGGCTGGGAGTCGACGGTCGACGTGCTGGGTTTCCTGGCCGATGCGGTTCGGCAACGCCGCCTCAAGCTCGCCGACAGCGCATAAGCTCCGCAACCCGTCCCGGGGAAGGCACCGTGTCCGCCGAAATCGAGCTGAAGCTCGCCCTCGATCCGGCGGCGCTCCCGCGTCTCGCGCGCCTCTCCCGCGTTCCGGTGATCGCCGCCGCAAGAACGGGGCGCGCGAAAACGGCGCGCGTGGTCAGCACGTATTTCGACACCGCCGACGGCCGACTCGCGCAGGACGGCATCGCGCTGCGCCTTCGCCGCGATGGCACGCGGTGGCTGCAGACGATCAAGGGCCCGCCGTTGTCCGGCGCGGGCGCCGGTCTCCACGCGCGCGACGAGTACGAGCACCGGCTGGCCGGGCCCCGCTTGGACACCAAGCATCTCGCGACGACGCCGTGGCACAGGCTGCTCGGGAAGCTCACGACGCGCGGCGAGCTCGTCGCGCGATTCACCACCGACTTCATGCGCCGCACCCTTCCGCTCGTCTTTTCGGAAGGTACGCGGGCGCTCCTCGCGGTCGACGTCGGCGAGATTCGCGCTGTGCGCAAGTCCGCTCGCCGCGTGCCGGTCTGCGAGCTCGAGATCGAAATCGCGAGCGGCAACATTCTGCGGGCGTTCGACGTGGCGCTTGCGTTGGTCGACGATTGGCCGGTCGCCGTGGCCACCGCGAACAAGGCCGAGCGCGGCTACGCCCTCGCGCGAGGGAAACCCGATGGATGGGACAAGCCCGTTCGCGCCAGGCGGGTTCCGTTACCTGCCGCCGCGACCGCCGAGGTGGCGTTGCGCGCCGTCGCGCAGGAATGCCTGCATCAGGTCGCCGCGAACACGGCTGGACTTCTCCACGATCAGGACCCGGAATGGGTACACCAGATGCGAATCGGCACGCGCCGACTCCGTTCGTGTCTCGCACTGATCGCGCCGCTCGCGCCGAGCGATCGACTCGAAGCGGGTGTCGCCGAAACGAAGTGGCTCGCCGGCGTCCTCGGCGAAGGTCGCGACTGGGATGTCTTTTCGCAGGAGACACTGCCGCCGCTCGCAGCCGGCATTGCGCACGACCCGGCTGCGGTGTCGGGGCTGCAGCGGTTGCGTCGCCGCGTTGCCGCACGCCGCAGAGCAGCCCGTATCGCCGTGCAGGATGCGCTGCGCTCGCGCCGATTCCAGCGCCTGCTGCTCACGCTCGGCGCACTGATTGCGGCCCCGGGCTTTGGCGGCGCCAAGGAAGCCGACGGGAGCGCACGGAGCGCGCCGGCGCGGGCCTTCGCCGCGCAGCTCATCGCCCGCCGCCACCGCAAGATCCTGAAGCGGGCGGCATCGCTCGCCGAAGGCACCGCGCAGGAACGGCACGCCGTCCGCATTGCCGCGAAGAAGCTCCGCTACGCGGCCGAATTCTTCGCGCCGCTCTTTTCCGGCAAGCGAACGGCGATCTACTTGAAGAGGCTGGGCGCGCTGCAGGATGCGCTGGGCCATTTCAACGATGCGGCAACGGCGACGCGTCTTGCCGCCGAGACCGCTGGCGACCACGATCCGGCGACCGTGGGTGCCGTCGGCGGCTGGGTCGCCGCGCAGGCAGTGGCGCTGCGACCGGAACTCGACCGCACCTGGCAGCGTTTCGCCGAAGCGAAGCCGTTCTGGACATGATGCCGCAGCGATGAAGCTCTCCACGCCCGACGCTCCGGTGCCGCCGTACCGCGCTCCGAATTGGCTCGCCGGCGGCCATGCGCAGACGATCTGGCCCTATTTCGTCGCGCGACCCGACGTCCAGTATCGCCGCGAGCGGGTGAGCACGCCCGACGGCGACTTCTGGGATTTCGACTGGTTCGACGCACCTCGGGGAAATGCGATCGCGCCGCTCGTCGTGCTTTTCCACGGACTCGAAGGCGGATCGGGATCGCATTACGCGCGCACGCTGATGACGGCGCTCGCCGCCATCGGCTGGCGCGGCGTGATCCCGCATTTCCGCGGTTGCAGCGGCGAGCTCAACACGAAGCCGCGCGCCTACCATTCCGGCGATCACGAGGAAGTCGATGCGATGCTCTGCGCGATCCGCGCGCGCATCGGATCGGACGTTCCCATCTACGCGGTCGGCGTTTCGCTCGGCGGGAGCGCGCTCCTCAACTGGCTGGGGCGCGCGGGGCGCGACGCCACGACCGCGATCACCGCCGCCATATCGGTCTCCGCGCCGCTCGACCTGACCGCGGCGGGAATCGAGATCGGCCGCGGACTGAACCGCATTTACGCGTGGCATTTCCTCGACACGCTGAAACCCAAGGGCCGCGCGATGGCGCGCCGGTTCCCGGGACTCCTCGACGAAACGCGGCTCCGGCACGTGCGCACCATGTACGACTTCGACGATGTCGTCACGGCGCCGCTGCACGGATTCACCGGAACGGCGGACTACTGGCGCCGCGCATCGAGCAAGCCGTGGTTGCCGCACGTCGCGGTGCCGACGCTGATCTTGAACGCCAGGAACGATCCGTTCATTCCCGATTCTTCGCTGCCGGGTCCGGCCGACGTGAGCCGCAACGTCGTGCTGGAGCAGCCGGCCGAGGGCGGGCACGCGGGGTTCCTCGAAGGGTCGTTTCCCGGGCGCCACACGTGGCTGCCGCGCCGGTTGCTGCAGTTCCTGCGCTTCGGATGGTAGGCTTGCTAGCCCCCGATCGCGCCCGCGGCGATACCGGGTGCACACTCGTAACCCCGTCGACCGAAGCGGCACGCGAGCACCCGTGACTCTCCCTTCCCTTCCCGGCGAAATCTTCAAGGCTTACGACATCCGGGGCGTCGTCGGCCGCACGCTCACGCCGCAAATCGTGCGCGCGATCGCGCAGGCGCTCGGAACGCTCGCGCAGGAACGCGGGCGTGACACGGTGGTGATCGGCCGCGACGGCCGCCTGTCGGGCCCCGCGCTCGCGACGGCGCTCGCCGATGGCCTCCGCGCGTCCGGCGCGAACGTGATCGATATCGGCATGGTGACGACGCCGATGAGCTACTTCGCCGCGCATCACCTCGGCACGCAGTGCAGCGTGATGGTGACCGGCAGCCACAATCCACCGGACTACAACGGCCTGAAGATCGTGATCGACGGCGACGCGCTGCACGGCGCCGACATTGCGGCGCTCAAGTCGCGGATCGAGCGCGGCGACGTTCGAAACGGTGCGGGCGGGTGCCGCACGCAGGACATTGCGTCCGCGTATTTCGATCGGGTCGCGGGCGGAATCCGGCTCGCGCGGCCGATGACGATCGGCGTCGATTGCGGCAACGGCGTCGCGGGCGCGTTCGCGGGAGCGCTCTACCGGCGTCTGGGCTGCACCGTCACCGAGCTCTACTGCACCGTCGACGGTGCGTTTCCGAACCATCATCCGGATCCGTCGCGCCCGGAAAACCTGGCCGACCTGATCGCGCTCGTATGCGAGGGACCGCACGAGCTGGGCTTCGCCTTCGACGGCGATGGCGACCGGTTGGGCGTCGTCACCCGCGACGGACATCTGATCTTTCCCGATCGCCAGCTCATGCTGTTCGCCGCCGATCTTCTTTCGCGCGAGCCGGGCGCGACGGTGATCTACGACGTCAAATCGACGCGCAACCTGAAGCCATGGATCACGGGCCACGGCGGCAAGCCGTTGCTGTGGAAGACCGGACACTCGCTCATCAAGGCGAAGATGAAGGAAACGGGGGCGGCGCTCGCCGGCGAAATGAGCGGACACACGTTTTTCAGGGAGCGCTGGTACGGGTTCGACGACGGCCTCTACGCGGGTGCGCGGCTCCTCGAGATCCTGTCGCGGACGGATGACGCCTCCGCCGTGCTCGACGCGCTGCCCGACGCGGTGTCGACGCCCGAACTGCAGGTGGCGTGCGCCGAGGGCGAGCACCATGCGCTGATCGCCAAGCTCGGTGCGACCGCGCAGTTTCCCGGGGCGATGGACATCGTGCGCATCGACGGCCTGCGCGTCGAGTATGCGGACGGCTTCGGCCTTGCGCGCGCATCGAACACGACGCCGACGATCGTGCTGCGCTTCGAGGCCGACGATGGTGCGGCGCTCGCGCGGATCCAGGGCGAGTTCCGGCGCGTCCTCGTCGCGGCGAAGCCGGGCATCGCGCTTCCATTTTGAGCACAGCCATGGTCACGCTCGCCGACATCGAAGCCGCACGCGAGCGCATCGCCGGAGGTGTCTATCTGTCGCCGTGCGTCGAGTCGATCCCGCTGTCGCAGCTCACCGGCGCGCACATCTTCTGCAAGCTCGATTATCTGCAGCGGACCGGCAGCTTCAAGGAGCGCGGCGCTCGCAACGCGCTGCTGCTGCTGACGTCCGAGCAGCGCCGGCGCGGCGTGATTGCCGCTTCGGCCGGCAATCATGCGCAGGGCATCGCCTATCACGGCCGATTGCTCGGCATCCCGACGACGGTTGTGATGCCGAAATTCGCCGCCCTGGTCAAGGTGACCAACTGCCGCCATTTCGGCGCCAATGTCGTGCTGCACGGCGCCGACCTGACCGAAGCGCGCGCGCATGCGGCAATGCTCGCCGAGCGCGACGGCCTGACGTTCATCCATCCGTTCGACAACCCCGACGTGATCGCGGGCCAGGGCACGATCGCGCTCGAGATCCTGGAGCAGACGCCCGAGGTCGAAGCGATCGTCGTCCCGGTCGGCGGCGGCGGGCTCATCGCCGGAATCGGCACCGCGATCAAGGCGAAGCGTCCGGACATCACGCTTATCGGCGTCGAGCCGGCATCGGCGGCCTGCCTCACCGCGGCGCTGGCTCATGGCGCGCCCGCCGCCGTCACGCTGGCACCGACGCTCGCCGACGGCCTCGCCGTCGCACAGGTCGGTGCTGCGTCGTTCGCAATCGCGAAGCGCGTCGTCGACCAGGTGGTGACCGTCGACGAGGCGTCGATCGCCCTCGCGATACTGCGCCTCGCGGAGCTCGAGAAGAGCGTGGTCGAAGGCGCGGGCGCAGCGCCGCTCGCCGCGTTCATCGCGGGCCGCCTCGACACACTCAAGGAGCGTCGGGTCGTGCTGGTACTGGCCGGCGGCAACATCGATTCGACGATGCTGGGCCGGGTGATCGAAGTCGGACTCGTCGCCGATGGCCGCCTCGCCCGCTTCAGCGTGTCGATCAGTGACCGGCCCGGCGGCCTCGCGCGGCTCGCCGAGATCATCGCGTCGACCGGTGCGTCGATTAAGGAGATCGTTCACGATCGCGCATTCTCCGGTCCCGATCTGTCGGCTGTGCGTGTCGTATGCGTCGTCGAGACGACGGGACACGATCACGTGGCCGCACTGCATCGCGCGCTCGCCGAAGCCAACGTCGCGATCGTCGGCTAGGACCTCGATGCACGCTCGCTCGGAATCGGCGCCCGGGATTCTGCCGCTCGTTCTTTTCCTCATTGCACTGCCGGCGCATGCGGCCGCGGCGGACACGCCGGTGCAGGAGGCGGGCCGCGCGCTCACGCTCGAGCTCCAGCGCGGCGACGCCGCCGCCATCTTCGCGCGGATGACGCCGCCGATGCGGGCGACCGCGGGTAGCGCCGAGGACCTGAAGCGCTTTCGGGAGCAGGTATTGGCCGAAGCCGGACCCGAGCAGACGGTCCTGAGCGAAGGCGAAACCGCAGTGGGACCGTACCGGACCTATCGCCGCCTCGCGCGGCACACCCGTGCGGCCCGGCCGATCCTCACCGAATGGGTCTTCGACAGCGAGCTCGCGATCGTCGGCTTCATCATGAAACCCGAGCCGGTGCCCGCACCGACGCAGTATCTTTCGTATCAGACACGCGCGCGCCTCCGGCTGCCGTTCGACGGCGCATGGTACGTGTTCTGGGGCGGGCGAACGGTCGAGCAGAATTATCATGCCGTTGTGAGCGACCAGCGGTTCGCTTACGATTTCGTCGTCGTGGAACGGGGCCGCACCCATGACGGCGACGGCGGCAAGGTCGACGATTATTACTGCTGGAATCGACCGGTGCGGGCACCTTCGCCAGCGACCGTGGTCGCGGCCGTCGATGATCTGCCCGACAACGCGCCGGGCAGGACCGATCCGTCGCATCCCGTGGGCAATCACGTGATCCTCGACCTGGGTGAGGGCGAGTTCGCCGTCCTCGCGCATCTGAAGAGCGGCAGCCTCCGCGTGAGCGGGGGGCAGCGGATCAAAACGGGCGCCGAGATCGGCCGCTGCGGCAACAGCGGCAACTCGACGGAGCCTCATCTCCATTTCCATTTGCAGGACGCTGCGCGATTCGGCACGGCCGAAGGCCTGCCTGCATTCTTCACCGACTACGTTGCCGACGGAGAACGGATAGCGCGCGGGGAACCGGTCCGCGGTCAGACCATAGAGAACGCGCCCGACTCTACCGCTCAATAAGGGATGTCGAGCTTGCGATACAGGTCGGAGAGCAGCCACGCCGGTCCGACCAGCAGGAACTTCACGTCCTCGAAAAACGACGGCTTCCTGCCTTCGATTGCGTGGCCGATGAACTGGCCGATCCAGGCGACGACGAACACCGCGCCCGCGACCACCCAGACATTGCCGCCGAGCACGAAGAGCGGATACACCATCGCCGCCAGCACCACGAGCATCCCGACAGCGATCGGCAGCGAGAGCCACAGGTAGAACACTGTGGCGAGCGCGATGCCGGCGTACGCGGCGACCGGCGCCGCGGCCCACAGCGCCGCGAACACGCTCCAGGTGATCGCCGGCACGCAGACCCAATGGATCGCCTTGTTCGCGGGGTTCCGGTGCGATTCGCCGTAGCGTTCGAACAGCTCGTCGACTTTGCGCATCAATGCCCCCTCCTGGTACCGGAGCGGATCGTTCCCGCGCTTGCGCTATAATCGCCGGCAGAGACCGCCCGATGCAAGCACGATCGAAGGGCGGCGCAGTGCGGCAACCGCCGCCCGACCGTCTGCTTCGCCTCCGGAGGAATCATGAGTCGTGTCGCGCGCCTCCTCGCCCCCCTCGTCATCGCCGCGTTGCTGTCGACCCCGGCGCTGGCAGCGGAACAGTTCATCAACGTTCTGACCGGCGGCACGAGCGGCGTCTATTACCCGCTCGGCGTCGCGCTCGCCAACAACATCGGCAAGGCCATGCCCGCGGTAAAGACGTCGGTCCAGGCGACGAAGGCCTCGGTCGAGAACCTGAACCTGCTGCAGGCCGGACGCGGCGAAGTCGCGTTCACCCTCGGCGACTCGCTGTCGGACGCGTGGAAGGGCAACGAGGAAGCGGGGTTCAAGACGCCGCTGAAAAAGCTCCGCGGCATCGCAGCGATCTACCCCAACTACATCCAGATCGTCGCGCGCGCCGACGCCGGCATCAAGACGCTCGCCGATCTCAAGGGCAAGAAGATTTCGGTGGGTGCGCCCAAGTCTGGGACCGAGCTCAATGCGCGCACGATCCTCAATGCAGCCGGCATCACGTACAAGGATTTCGCGAAGGTCGAATACCTGCCGTTCGGCGAATCGGTCGAACTGATGAAGAATCGGCAGCTCGACGTCACGCTGCAATCGGCGGGCCTCGGCGTTTCCGCGCTGCGCGACCTCGCGACCTCGGTCGACATCGTCGTCGTCCCGATCCCGGCCGACGTGATCAAGAAGACCAACGACCCGGCCTATCTGCCCGCGACGGTCCCCGCCAACACGTATCGCGGCCAGACCACCGACGTTCCGGCAGCCGCCGTGCAGAACTACCTGGTCACGCAGGACGGCGTCTCGACGGATACGGTATACGGGATCACGAAGGCGCTGTGGACCGGGCTCGACCAGCTCGTCGCCGCACACTCGGCGGCGAAGGCGATCGATCTCAAGCACGCGCTCGACGGGATGCCGGTGCCGCTCCATCCCGGTGCGGAGAAATACTACAAGGAAGTCGGGCTCGTGAAGTGATGTCCATGGCGGGTCGCGACGATGGCCGCCTCGCCTGAGGTCCCGCGCGCTCCGGTACAGGCGGTCGAAGCCGCGTTCGACGAGACCGGCGTCAAGCGCGAGCTGACCGGCGCCGCATGGAAGCTCGTCGCCGGTGTCGCGCTCGCGTTCTCGACCTACCAGCTGCTGATCGCGGCGTTCAGCCCGCTTTCTAGCCTCGTCACGCGCTCGCTGCACGTCGGCTTCCTGCTGCTGCTCGCGCTCCTGATCCATCCGATCTCCTCGAAGGCGGATCGCCGACGGATTGCATGGTACGACGCGCTGCTCGCTGCGCTCGCGTTCGCGCTCGCGTTCTACCACTGGGTGTTCGAGGCCGATCTGATCCAGCGCTCGGGCGACGCCTCCACCACCGACCTCGCCGTCGGGACACTGGTGATCGTGCTGCTGTTCGAGGCCGCCCGACGTGTGCTCGGACCCGCGCTGCCGATCATCTGCGCGACCTTCCTCGCCTACGGGCTGTTCGGGCAATACCTGCCGGACGCGATCGCGCACCGCGGCTACGGCTTCGACCAGATCGTCGGCGCGCTCTATCTCGGCACCGAGGGGATCTACGGCATTCCGACGCTCGTGTCGGCAACTTACATCTTCCTGTTCATCCTCTTCGGCAGCTTCCTCGAGCACGCCGGGATGATCAACCTGTTCAACAACATCGCACTGGGCTTCGTCGGCCACGCGCGCGGCGGTCCGGCAAAGGTCGGGGTGATCTCGTCGGGAATGATGGGGACGATCTCGGGCTCGGGGGTCGCCAACGTGCTCACCGTCGGGCAATTCACGATCCCACTGATGAAACGCTTCGGCTACTCGCCGATCTTTGCTGGCGCCGTCGAGGCAACCTCGAGCATGGGCGGCCAGATCATGCCGCCGGTGATGGGCGCCGTCGCGTTCATCATGGCCGAGACGTTGAACGTGCCGTACGTCGCGATCGTCAAAGCGGCGGTGATTCCCGCCATCCTCTACTACGCGACGGCGTTCTGGATGGTGCATCTCGAAGCGGGACGCGCGGGCCTGACCGGATTGCCGAAGGACCAGTGTCCCAACCCGTGGGAAGCGATCCGGCAGAAGTGGTACCTGATGCTGCCGCTCGCGGTGCTGGTGTTCATGTTGTTCGATGGCTTCACTCCGATGTTCTCCGGTATCGTGGGTCTCGCGCTGACAGCGGTGTTGATCCTGGGCACCGGCATCGCCGCGGGTTTCGGCTCGATGCCGTTCCGGATCGTGTTCTGGGTGGTCCTGGGCCTCGGCACCGCGAGCTTTTTCCAATACGGGATCTGGCCGATCATCGTCATGATCGCCGTGCTGGTCGCCGTGAACTTCGTGATCAGAGGCGGCCGCAAGACGCTCGCGATCATGCGCAGCAGCCTGATCGACGGGGCGAGGCAAGCGGTGGCGGTCGGCATCGCCTGCGCAATCGTCGGCGTCATCATCGGCATCCTGACCCTCACCGGCGCTGCGTCGAATTTCGCGGGTTTCGTTCTCGACATCGGGTCGAAGAGCCTCTTCCTTTCGCTGCTTCTGACGATGGCCGTGTGCCTTGTGCTCGGCATGGGCATCCCGACGATTCCGAACTACATCATCACCAGCGCGATCGCCGCGCCGGCGCTGCTCAAGCTCGGCGTGCCGCTGATCGTCTCGCACATGTTCGTCTTCTACTTCGGCATCATGGCCGACCTGACGCCGCCAGTCGCGCTGGCGGCATTCGCTGCGGCGTCGATATCCAAGGCATCGCCGATGCGCACCGGCTGGAAGGCGACGCACATCGCGATCGCGGGGTTCGTCATTCCGTACCTTGCGGTGTACGCCCCGGCGCTGATGCTGCAGGGAGGCACGCTGGTCGACACCGCCTATGTCGTACTGAAGGCGATCGTCGCGATCGGACTGTGGGGCGGCGCAGCGGTCGGCTACCTGCGCGGACCCCTCAACGTTCTCGAGCGCGTGTTCGCGTTCGCCGCGGCGTCGCTCCTCATCGCGGCGGTTCCGTGGACGGATGAGGCCGGCTTTGTCGCGAGCGCGGTGTTTGTCGCCTGGCATTGGTACCGCACCCGCGCCGGGCGGAGCGCAGCGCACACCTGAGCTGCGAGGAACACCGCGTGGACGCCGTCTGCCTCCTCGTCGCCGGTGTCGTGCGCGCGACGCTGCCGACGGCGGAGTTCACGCTCGCCTGGGACCATTCGGTCGAGAAGACGCGCTGGGAAGAACGCTACCGCGTCGACGGCGACGGGCTGGTCTTAGTCGAGGCGCGGGTCCAGGCGTTGGGCGCGGGGATGGAGCCGCCGCCCGCAGCCAAGCTTGCCGACGGCTGGTGGACGTGGCAGCCGCGAACGCGGCTGCCCGCGCTGCGGCTGACGCTATCGCCTTACACCGCCGATTACGCGCTGTGCTGGCGCGAGGCCTGCAGAGCTCTCACGGCGCTCGTCGGCGCGGCCGGCGAGGCGACCGTGGTCACGATCGAGCGTTGCGCGCCTTCGTGACCGAAGTCACCGACGGCGGTTGCCGAATGAGGCACGTTGCGAAATCGATTCGCAGGAGCATGCCATGGAAAGCAGATATGGATTCGGCAAGACCGTCGCGCTGCCATTCGACGCAGCGCTCGTCAAGGTGACGCAGGAGCTCTCGAAGGAGGGCTTCGGTATCCTCACCGAAATCGACGTCGCCGCAACGCTCAAGAAGAAGCTCGGCAAGGATGTCCCGCCGTACCGAATCCTCGGTGCGTGCAACCCGCCCTTGGCCGCGCAGGCGCTCGACGCGGAGCCGTCGATCGGGCTGCTGATGCCTTGCAACGTCGTCGTCCGCGAAGATGCGGCGGGCACCGTGCAAGTCGAGTTTCTCGATCCCAAGCCGTTGTTCGAGCTAACCGGCAGGCGGGAAGTCGAACCGCTGGCAACCGAAGTCCGGGCGCGGCTGCGGCGGGTGATGCACGCCCTCTGACGTCGATCCACGGGTCAGCGCCGTCTCTTGGCGCAATCCAAGAGCGAACGCGGGGGGTCACGCCGGTGCAATCAGCTCCGGCCGTGGGGTCTTGCGCACGAGCGTGCTGACACGCGCCGGAAACGCCCCCTGCTTGCGATCGAGGAAATAGTTGCGCAGCGTTCGGCCGATCGTCCGGAACGCGAGCTCCTCCCACGGGATTTCGTCTTCGCGAAACAGCCGCACCTCGAGGCTTTCGGGGCCGGGCCCGAAGTCGAGGTCGATCAACCGCGCCCGAAACATCATGTAGAGCTGGCTGATCTGCGGCAGGCTGATCACCGTGTACAGCTCGCCGATCTCGACCCGTGCGCTCGCCTCCTCCAGCGTTTCGCGCGCAGCGCCGGCGAAGATCGTCTCGCCGTTTTCGAGGAAACCGGCCGGCAATGTCCACAGGCCGTAACGCGGCTCGATCGCGCGCCGGCACAGGAGGATTCGCTCGTCCCATTCCGGGAGGCTGCCGACGACGACCTTGGGATTCTGGTAGTGAACCGTTTCGCAGTCGGCGCAGATGTAGCGCGATACGTGGTCGCCTTCCGGAATGCGGAGGACGATGCGCGCGGAGCCGCAATGACTGCAGAACTTCATTCGCCCATTATGCGGTCGCCGTCCCGCAATCTCAACGGCACGAACCACCGCCCGGCGTCACAATCCGACTCCGATCCCCTGCGCGCGTTCCGGTTTTGTTTGCCGGCTTCGTGCCCCATACTTCGGTGCCGCCACGTCGAGGGACCCCATGGCCAATCGCTCGTTCCTTCCCACCGCCGTCGATCGCTATCTGCAGACGGTCGCCGTGCGCGAATCCCCGTTGCAGCAGCGCCTGCGCGCCGAGACGTCGTTGCTGCCGCAGGGCGGCATGCAGATCGGCGCCGACCAGGGCGTGCTGCTCGCGTTCCTGGTCCGCTTGATCGGCGCGCGCAAGGCGATCGAGATCGGAACGTTCACGGGCTACAGTGCGCTCGCCGTCGCGAGCGCGTTGCCGGCGGACGGTCGTCTCGTCTGCTGCGACGTGAGCGAGGAATGGACGCGAATCGCGCACCGCTACTGGGCCGAGGCCAGCGTCGCCGACAGGATCGAGTTGCGGCTTGCGCCCGCGCAAGCGACGCTCGCGCACCTTCTCCGCGACGGCGGCGCGGGCGCGTTCGATTTCGCGTTCATCGACGCCGACAAGACCGGTTATGACGGCTATTACGAGGCGTGCCTGTCGCTGCTGCGGAAAGGCGGCCTGATCGCGATCGACAACATGCTTTGGGGCGGCGCCGTCGCCGATCCAGCGGATCAAGGCGACGATACGAAGGCCCTGCGCGCGCTCAATCTCAAGATCCGCGACGACCGGCGCGTCGACGCTTGCCTCGCGTCTGTCGGCGACGGCGTGATGCTCGCACGCAAGCTCTAGCCTTGTCTTGCTCCGCTCAGAGCTTGATGAAGTTCTCGCGGTAGTAGCGCAACTCCTGGATCGACTCGTAGACGTCGGCCAGCGCCTCGTGCTTGCCTTCCTTCGGGACACCTTTCATCAGGTCCGGCTTCCAGCGGCGCGCGAGCTCCTTCAGCGTGGAGACGTCGAGGTTGCGGTAGTGGAAATAGTCCTCGAGTGCCGGCATCCAGCGCGCGAGAAACCGGCGGTCCTGACAGATCGAATTGCCGCACATCGGCGAGATCCTGGCCGGCACGTATTCGCGCAGGAACGCGAGCGCCGCGGCTTCGACGTCGGCTTCCGCCATCACCGCCGCCCTGACCTTGTCGACCAGACCCGAGCGCCCGTGCGTGCCCTTGTTCCACGAATCCATCGCGTCGAGCGAGGCATCGTCCTGATGCACAACCCACACCGGAGCCTCGGCGACCGTATTGAGCTCGCCGTCGGTGACGACCAGCGCGACCTCGATGATGCGGTCGGAGTCGGGTTTGAGTCCCGTCATTTCCATGTCGATCCAGATCAGGCGGCCGGCGTCTTGGGGCATGGCGATTTCGCGTAGAATTGAACGCTCATTCTCGCATACCGCGGACCCGCCCAAGCACACGGACGCGGGGACTGCCGATGACTGCCGCTGCCTTTACCACGCTCTTCGCCGTCGCCCTGGCGCTGTTCCTCGCGTTGCGGCTGTGGCTCGCGCGGCGACACACGATTTGCGTTGCTGCGCATCGCGGCAGCGTGCCGCCGGCTTTCGCCGAGCGCATCGGACTTGCCGCACACCAAAAGGCCGCCGACTATACGATGGCGCGCACGCGCCTTTCGGTCGTCGAAACGTTGGTCGAGGTCCTGGTGCTCGTCCTGCTCACGTTCGGCGGCGGCATTGCCGCGCTCGTCGCGTGGACGGGATCGCTGCCGGTCGGGGTGCTGTGGCAGGACCTTGCGCTGTTCGTCGCCTTCGCCGTCATCATGGGCGTGATCGGCCTGCCGTTTTCGTACGTGCAGACGTTCGGCATCGAAGCGAAGTTCGGCTTTAACCGAACCACGCGCGCGCTTTGGCTCGCCGATCTCGCGAAAGGCGTCGCAGTGGGCGCCGCGCTGGGACTGCCGCTCGCGGCGCTCGTGCTGTGGCTGATGCGCGCCGCCGGGCCGGCATGGTGGCTGTGGGTGTGGGTGGCATGGATGGCGTTCCAGTTCCTCGTGCTCGCGCTCTATCCGACGGTGATCGCACCGCTGTTCAACAAGTTCTCGCCGCTGCCGCCCGGACCCGCACGCGCGATCGTCGAGGCGCTGCTCGCACGCTGCGGCTTCGAGAATCGCGGCCTCTACGTGATGGACGGCTCGCGCCGCTCGAGCCACGGCAACGCGTTCTTCACCGGATTCGGTCGTGCTAAGCGGATCGTGCTGTTCGACACGCTGCTCGCCCGGCTCGCGCCCGACGAGGTCGAAGCCGTGCTCGCGCACGAGCTCGGACATTTCCGCTTGAAGCACGTGCTGAAGCGCATGGCATGGACCGCCGCGCTTTCGCTTGCCTTCCTGGCGCTGCTCGCATGGCTCGCCGGCTCCCCGTGGTTCTATGAGGGGCTCGGCGTGCCGGCGATGCCGGGCCGGCCGGGCGTCGCGCTGCTATTGTTCTTCATCGTGCTGCCGGTGTTCACGTTCGTGTTCGGTCCCCTGTCCTCGCTCTATTCGCGCAAGCACGAATTCGAGGCCGATGCCTTCGCTGCACGCCACGCGTCCGCCGCGGCGATGGTGCGCGCGCTCGTCAAGCTCTATGAAGACAACGCGGCAACGTTGACGCCGGACCCGCTTCATTCGGCGTTCTATGATTCGCATCCACCCGCGGCTGCGCGCATCGCACGGCTGCAGACGGCCTGAAGATCCCACGGAGGCATTCATGCCACGACTCGTTTCCCTCCTCGTCGCCACGCTGCTGCTCGCAGGCGCCGCCGCGTCGGCCCAAACCCAGCCGGCACCTTTCAAATCCGGTGATCCGAAGGCCGGCAAGGCGCTGGTCGACCGCGATTGCGTCTCCTGCCATGCGCAGAAATTCGCGGGCGACCCCGACCAGATGTATCGCCGGCCCGAGCACCGGATCAAGACGCCGGCCCAGCTGCTCGCGCAGGTTCAGGCGTGCAACACGAACCTCGGCAAGAACTACTTCCCCGAAGAAGAGGAGCACATCGCGGCGTACCTCAACCTCGAGTTCTACAAGTTCAAGCCATGACCGGTGACCGCCGTCCCGACGGAGGGCTCGCCGCCCTCGCCGCGGCGCATTGTCAAGCCGGCGCGCCGCGCGTTCCCGATGCCGAGCTCCAGATGCGACTTCCTTCCCTTCCCGGCTGGACGCAGAAAGCCGGTGCGATCGAAAAGACGTTCGCATTCGCCAACTATCACGAGACGATGGCGTTCGTGAATGCCGTCGCGTTCATCGCGCATCGCGAAGACCACCACCCGGATCTCGGCGTCCATTACAACCGCTGCACGGTCACCTACTCGACCCATAGTGCCGGCGGGGTCACGCAGAACGACTTGATCTGCGCCGCGCGCGTGGAGAGCCTCTTCAAGTGACGCGCAGCGTCCGCCGCGCGCACGATCCCGGCGCCGCGGCGGAAGCGTTGCGAGATGGATTGGTCGCCTCTTGTCATCGCCGCCATTTCGTCGTGCGGCGCGACGACGGCGAGACGGTCGCCTGCGTGCTGAAGGGACGCAGCATGACGCTTGCCTGCGGCGACCGCGTGCGCATCGCTCCGGCGGCGGGCGGCGGGGCGATCGAAGCGGTGGCTCCGCGCAGGTCGCTCTTCTATCGCTCCGACGCGTTCAAGGAAAAGCTGATCGCCGCCAATGTCACGCAGATCGTCGGCGTTGTGGCGCCCGGCCTTTCGCTCGACCTGGAGCTCGTCGATCGCTGGAGCGTGGCCGCCGAGAGCGAGCATTGTCGCTTCGTGCTCGCGGCGAACAAGTCCGACCTGCCGGCATTCGACGCTCTCCTCGCGCGGCTCGACCTGTACGCGAGGCTCGGCTATCCCATCGTCGCGCTTTCGGCGAAACGCAGCGCAGGGCCGCTCCGCCCATGGCTCGAAGGCCAGCACAGCGTGTTGATCGGACAATCGGGAATGGGCAAGTCGACGATCCTCAACGCCGTCGCGCCGGATGCCGGGGCGAAGACGGCCGACGTTTCGGCTGCGCTCGCGACCGGCCGCCACACGACGTCGCATTCGGCGCTGCACGTGCTGCCGGGCGAACGCGGCGGCTGGATCGTCGATTCGCCGGGGATGAGTGCATTCGGCCTTGCTCACCTCGCGCCCGAGGCGATCGCGCAGGCATTCGTCGAACTGCGGCCGTTCCTCGGGCAATGCCGCTTTCGCGATTGCCGTCACGATTCTGAGCCGGGTTGCGCGGTGTCGGCGGCGGTCGCCGCGGGCGATGTGGCGCCGCATCGCGTCGCGCTGCTGCATGCGCTCGTCGCGGCCAGCACCGCGGCGCGCGCGCCAGGAAGGTAGAGTTACTAGCCGGCCCGCCTTCGCCTTTGCGCCTTGCGCTGCGCGTTTTCGGCGGTGCAACGTGTTCGTGTCCATAGCGTTAACAGGCCCTAACCTCCTCCCGGTGCCCAGTAGGCGAGCGTCAGCAACAGGATCAGGAGCAGCCAGAGCACGAGCGCGCGCCACACGAGACCGACGGCGCTCGGCAGGAAATCGGATTCCGCCGGCTCGCCCATCCCGAGCTCGGGCCGATATTCGGGTTCACCGATGGACACCGGAAGCGGGCCTCCGACGACGACGCCGAGCGCGCCGCCACCGCTCGCAAGCACGATTCCCAGATGCTCACCGCCCTCTTCCTTTGCCCAGGACTTCGCCTGGGTGCGCCAGCAATACACGGCGTCCTCGAAATCGCCGACGATCGCGAACGAAAGCGCCGTCAGGCGCACGGGGATCCAGTCGAGAAGCCACAGAAGCCTGCGCACCGGCGCACCGAAGGCTTCGCGGGCGCGCGCGATCGGCGTGCCTTCGATCCCGCGCGTGTCGAAGCGCCACTCGTCCGCTACGAGCACGCACGCGCGGTAGAGCACGGCGCCGGCGGGACCGGGCAGCGCGGTAAACCAGAACAGAACGGCAAACACCTGACGATAGGAATCGATGAGGCCGCGTTCGATCGCGAGCTTGGCCACGTCGGCGCTCGCGAGCTCCGCGCTGTCGACACCGCGCCAGCCGGCGAGCCACCGCCGTGCGCTGGCAACGTCACCGGACTTGAGCGCCGCCGCGACGCCGGAAAACGCGTGACTGAAGCGACGGAAGCCCATCAGGAGGTAGAGGAGCGCGATGTTCCACGCGAGGCCGAGCAGCGGATGGAGTGCGACGAGCGACCAGTACACGCCGGCGGCGATCGCGACCGGCGGCGCAAGCGCGAGAATCGCCGCGACGACGCCCTGCCGCCTCGTCCCGCCGTTCAACTTCTGCTCGAGGCGGCGAACGTAGATCACGAACGCGCGTTCCAGCGCACCGCGCCAGCGAAACGCACGCCATTGCTCGAGCCCCAGCGCGGCGAGTACGGCAATGAAATTCATGCCCTGAGAAATTCTTTGCTTACTTCGTCGAACAAATGCGTCGCGGCCTCGCCCAGCCATTCGAACACGACCATCTCGCGGGTGACGATGCGGGCACCCTCCTGCCGCAGCCGCGCGAGCGCGATGTCGCGGTCGAAATCCCGGCGCGAACCCACGCAGTCGGCGACCACGTAGATCTCCTTGCCCTCCTCGATGAGCTCGAGCGCCGTCTGCAGCAGGCACACGTGCGCCTCGACGCCGATCACGATGACTTGTGGGCGATCGGCCCCCGGCAGCCGCGAGAGGCACTGTGCGGCGACGCCGGAAAAGTGATTTTTCGTCCCGATGGCGCCTTCGGGCAGCAGCGTGCGTATCGATTTCGCCGTGTGGCCGAGGCCCTTCGGATAGTGCTCGGAGGCGGCGACCGGCACGCCGATCTTCTGCGCGGCGCGGATCAGCCACGTCACGTTCCCGATCACGCGTTCGTGCTCGTGAATGGCGGGCAGCACCTTTTCCTGCATATCGATTACGAGCAGGACGGAACGATGGGCATCGATCAGCACCGATGGCTTCCTTTCTTGATGTTTATCGGTGTGGCGCCGGAGTCAGGCCTTGAGCTCGTCGCGATCGCGGTATTGCTCGAGGGCTTCCGGATTGGCGAGCGCCTCGATGTTCTTCACGGGCAGACCGTGCACGACATTGCGCACCGCCAGCTCGACGATCTTGTTGCTCTTGGTACGCGGAATGTCGGTCACCTGCACGACCTTGGCCGGCACGTGGCGCGGCGTCGTATTGGCGCGGATGTGCGTGCGGATGCGGTCGATCAGCGCTTCATCGAGCGCCAACCCTTCGGCGAGCTTTACGAACAGCACGACGCGGACGTCGCCGACCTCGCCAGGCGGCCAGTCCTGGCCGATGACGAGGCTCTCGACCACTTCGGGGAGCTGCTCAACCTGCCGATAGATTTCGGCGGTGCCAATCCGCACGCCGCCCGGATTGAGCGTCGCGTCGGAGCGGCCGTAGATGATCATGCCGTCGTGCTCGGTGATCTCGACGTAGTCGCCGTGGCACCAGACGCCGGGGAAGCGGTCGAAGTACGCGGCGCGATATTTGGCGCCGCCGGGATCGTTCCAGAAGCCCACCGGCATCGACGGAAACGGCGCGGTGCAGACGAGCTCGCCCTGCGTTTGGGTCCCGGCCGGGACCGGCCTGCCGTCGTCGTCGAAGACGTCGACCGCCATGCCGAGGCCGCGGCACTGCAGCTCGCCGCGCCACACGGGCAGTGTCGGGTTGCCGAGCGCGAAGCACGACACGATGTCGGTGCCGCCCGAGATCGACGACAGGCACAGATCGTCCTTCACGCACTGGTAGACGTAGTCGAAGCTCTCGGGCGCAAGCGGGCTTCCGGTCGAGAACATCGTGCGCAAGTGCGGGAGCTCGTAATCCTTGCGCGGTACCGTGCAAATCTTCTTCGCGGCATCGATGTACTTGGCCGACGTGCCGAAGTGCGTCATCCGCTCGCTATCCGCGAAATCCCACAGCGCCTTGCCGCGGTTGATGAACGGCGAGCCGTCGTAAAGGAGGAGCGTCGCCCCGGTGGCGAGACCGGAGGCGAGCCAGTTCCACATCATCCAGCCGCACGTCGTGAAATAGAACAGCCGGTCGCCCGGTTTCAGGTCGCCGTGCAGCAGGTGTTCCTTCAAATGCTGGAGCAGCGTCCCGCCGGCGCCATGGACGATGCATTTCGGCTCCCCCGTCGTCCCCGACGAGTAGAGAATGTAGAGCGGATGGTCGAACGGCAAGCGGACAAAATCGATGGGCGCCGCCGGGTGCGGCGCGAGCCAGTCGTCCCATTCGATCGCGCCGCGGATGCCCGCGAGGTCGCCCGGCGTTCCCCCCGTCGCCCGCAGGTACGGGATCACGATGACGCGCTCTACCGTCGGCAACTCCCCGACAATCTCGGCGACTTTCGGAAGGATCGGCAGCGCCTTGCCGTTGTACCAGTAGCCGTCGACAGTGAAGAGCACGCGCGGCTCGATCTGCCCGAAGCGGTCGAGCACGCCCCGCACGCCGAAATCGGGTGAGCACGACGACCAGACTGCGCCCCGGCTCGTCGCCCCGAGCATCGCAATGATCGCTTCGGGCATGTTCGGAAGATAGGCGGCGACGCGATCGCCGGCGGCGATGTTCATCGCCTTCAGCGCCGCTGCGACGCGCGACGCGCTTGCCGCGAGCTCCGCTTGCGAGATGCGCCGCTCGAGCTTGTCCTCACCGCGGAAGACGAGCGCATCGCGCGCGCCGGCGGACGCGCTCGCCGTTGGCCGCAGCAGATTTTCCGCGAAATTGAGCCGGGCGTCCGGAAACCATGTTGCGCCCGGCATCCGGTCCGGGTCGATCAGCGTGCGCGAGCCGCGCTCGCCGATGACGCCCGCGTAATCCCACATTGCGCGCCAGAATTCTTCACGCCGCTCGTTCGACCAGCGCCACAGCGCTGCGTAGTCGGGAAGCGCCGTGCCGGTCGCGGTCTCGATCCGGCGCGCGAAATCCGTGATGTTCGCCTGCGCGATGCGCTCTGGCGAAGGCTGCCACAGCAGCGCGGAGGTCGTCGTCATTGGCATCGCTTCGTCTCGTTCACGCGCGCGGTTCGCGCTCGGCAACCGCCGCCTTGCCGGCCTCGAGCGTGCGCAGCGGCGCGAGCAGGCTCTCGGGCAACGGCACCGACCGGCCGCTCGCCCGATCGACCCAGACGATCTTCGCCGCGCCGTCGGCGTACTCCCGCCCGTTCATCCGGATTTCGTAGAAGCTCGCAACGCTCGTGCGTCCAGGTTCGCCCAGATACATCCGCACCTCGATCTCGCCCGGGTAGACAAGCGGCTCGCGAAACGTGCAGCTCGCGTTGACGATGACCGGACCGCTGCTGCGGTAGGCGCCTTCGTCCCCGAAAAGCGCGTAGACCCATTCGATGCGCGCCTGCTCCATGTAGCGGAAGTAGACGGTGTTGTTGACGTGACCGAGCATGTCCATGTCGCCCCAGCGGATCGTCTGGTGCGACGTGTGAACGAGTAATCGCGGGCGTTGCGTCATCGCGTGCTTTCGCTCGGTGCCGCCATCCGCTGCGCCAAGGGGGGGTCGCGCACCATCGCCTGTGCGACGAGCTCGGCGATGTCGCGGGTGGCAATGTCCTGGTCCTTGCGCACCGCCGCGACGCCGTCGGCAATCATGATCGCGCAATACGGGCAACCGGTGGCGATGGTCAGAGGTTGCTGCGGCAGCGCCTGCTCGACCCGCGCAACGTTGATCCGCGTGCCGATCTTCTCCTCCATCCACATCCGCGCGCCGCCGGCGCCGCAGCACATCGCCTTCTCGCGGCGCTGCGTGAACTCGAGCGGCGCGTCCTTTGTTAGCCGCCGGATGACCGCGCGCGGCGCCTCGAATTCGCCGTTGTGACGTCCGAGATAGCACGGCTCGTGATAGATGACGCGCTCGAACGACGGCGCAAGTCGGATCCGCCCGTCGGCAACGAGCCGCGCGATCAACTGGGTGTGGTGGACGACCTCCCAGCGGCCGCCGAATGCAGGGTACTCGTTCTTCAGTGTGTTGAACGCGTGCGGATCGCAGGTGACGATCCGCTTCACGCCGAGCCCGTTCAATTTCGCCACGAGTGCGGTCGCGAGCTGCTGGAACAGCATCTCGTTGCCGGCGCGGCGCACGCACTCGCCGGTCGACGTCTCGGCGTCGCCCAGAATGCCGAAGCGGACGCCGGCGTGCTGCAGGATCGCTGCGAACGCCTTGGCGATCTTCTGGCAGCGCAGGTCGAAGGATTCCGCCGAGCCGACGTAGAACAGCCAGTCCAGCGCTTCCATCTGCGCTGCGCTTTCGACCTTCGCTATGCCAAGCTCGCGCGCCCAGTCGCCGCGCGCGTCGGCGGGGAACCCCCACGGATTGCTCTGTGATTCGTAGGCCTCGAACACGGCCTTCAATTCGTGCGGAAACTCGCCGTCCATCAGCACGCGATGCTGACGCATCCGGAAAAAGCGGGGCAGATGCTCGAGCTCGATCGGGCACGCCGCCTCGCAGTAGCCGCACGTCGTGCATGCCCACAACGTGTCCTCGGAGATGACCGGCCCGACGAGCGGCGGCAACGCAGCGTCATCGGCTCCCGCCGCGACGATCGCAGCGCGCTTTTCCATGAGGTGATGCTTGAGGCTGTCGTTCACCCACTTCATCGACAGCGGCTTGCCGGTGACAAAGGTCGGGCACGCATCCTTGCACCGGCCGCATTCGGTGCAGGTGAAGACATCAAGCCCGTCCTTCCAGGTAAGATCCTTCGCGGTGCGCGCACCGATACGCATCGTCTCGGCATCGCTGCCCTCGCCCATGATCTTCTCGAGATCGACGGACGGGACGGTGTTTGCCGGCGTGCCGCGGCGGAAGTACAGCGCCGGCAACGCGGTCACGATGTGGAAATGCTCGCCGATGGGGAGGATCACGAGAAACGCGAAGACGACGACGAGCTGCGTCCAGTAGGCGAGCTGGTAGCCCGCACCGAGCGCCGCCGGCGACAATCCGGACAGCGCCGCGGCCACCATGCGTCCCGCGAAGGCGAAATCGCGATCGTGCGCGATGCCCGGATCGCTGCCGGCGAACAACGCGAAGCGAAAGCCGTCGAACAGGAGGTCGGTAACCATGATCGCGAGGATCAGCGACAGGATCAACAGCGCTTCGCGATTGCTTTCGAGGCGTTTCGGCTTCACCACGTAGCGGCGCCAGTAGGCGTAGGCGAGCGCGATCAGCACGGCGATTTCGACGACGTCCTTGCCCCAGGCGAACATTCCGCCGACGAGTCCCGGATACACGAACGGCTCGTGATAGCCGATGATGATCAACTGGAGCTTCCGCGCGAGCAGCGCCATGAAGCCCAGGAAAATCGCCGCGTGCATGAGGCCGGGCTTCCACTCGCGCCGGATCATCCGCGATTGCAGGAACCCGTTGGTCACGACGGAAAGGAGGCGCGCGCCGGGATGATCCCATCGCGGCTCGGGCGCGAGGCACGCGACGATCCGCAGCTTGCGCGCCGCGAGGTAACCGAAACCGGCGAACGCGACGATCAGCAGCAGCGAAATACCGAGGGGGCTCATCGAGGAGTTGGGCCGATGCGTCCGGCGCCTCCTCCCGCGCGGGGGGAGACCGCCGCAGCGACAATTATACAATTGGGTCTCTTTAGACGACGGCGGCTCTAGTCCGCGCGGGGAAGCACATGGAACGCGAAGCGATGGAATACGACGTCGTCATCGTCGGCGGCGGGCCGGCGGGCCTGGCGGCGGCCATCCGCGTCAAGCAGCGCGCGGCCGAAGCCGGCAAGGACGTGAGCGTCGTCGTGCTGGAAAAAGGTTCCGCACCGGGCGCGCACATCCTGTCGGGCGCGGTCATGGATCCCCGCGCGCTGACCGAGCTCTTGCCCGATTGGAAAGCCCGCGGCGCACCGCTTAACACGGCGGTGACCGAGGACCGCTTCTACCTGCTCACCCGGTCGAAGGCGATCTACAACCCGCACTGGCTGCTGCCCGCGTGTTTCCTCAACGACGGCAACTACATCGTCAGTCTCGGCAACGTCGTGCGCTGGCTCGCTGAACAGGCGGAAGCGCTGGGAGTCGAGATCTTCGCCGGGTTCGCCGGCGCCGAAGTCTTGTACGACGAGCGCGGCGCGCTCCGCGGTGTGGCGACCGGCGACATGGGCGTCGGCAAGGATGGAAAGCCCACGACGAACTACCAGCCCGGCGTCGAGCTCGTCGCCAAGTACACGCTCTTCGCCGAAGGCGCGCGCGGACATCTCGGCAAGCAGGTGATTGCGCGCTACCGCCTCGATGAAGGCCGCGACCCGCAGACCTTTGGCATCGGCATCAAGGAATTGTGGGAGATCGATCCGGCAAAGCACGTGCCGGGGCTCGTGCTGCACAGCGCCGGATGGCCGCTCGACAACGCGACGTACGGCGGCGGCTTCATGTATCACTACGAGGGAAACCAGGTCTCGGTCGGACTCGTCGTCGGTCTCTCCTACACCAACCCGTATCTCGAGCCGTTCCTCGAATTCCAGCGCTACAAGACGCATCCGGCCCTGCGCGCGTTTCTCGACGGCGGCAAGCGCATCGGCTATGGCGCGCGCGCAATCAACGCGAGCGGGATCCAGTCGCTGCCGAAGCTTGTCTTCCCTGGCGGTGCGCTGATCGGCTGCGATGCCGGATTCCTCAATGCGCCGCGCATCAAGGGCTCGCACGCCGCGATCAAGTCGGGAATGCTGGCGGGGGACGCTGCGTTCGACGCGCTGGCTGCCGGCCGCGCGCGCGACGAGCTCTCCGCGTACCCCGCGGCGTTCGAGACGTCCTGGCTCCGCGACGAGCTCCACGTGGCGCGCAATTTCAAGCCGTATCTCGACCGCGGTCTTTGGAGTGGTGCCGTGCTGTGGGGGATCGACCAGCTGATCTTCCGTGGCCGCGCGCCTTGGACGCTGCATCGGCGCATGGCGGACCACCAAAAGCTAAGGCCGGCCTCCGAATGCACGCCGATCGAGTATCCGAAGCCGGACAACGCGCTCACCTTCGACAAGCTCTCGTCGGTGTTCCTGTCGAACACCAATCACGAGGAAAACCAGCCGTCGCACCTGACGCTCAAGGATGCGGAGATACCCGTCGCGGTCAACCTCGCGCGCTATGCGGGTCCCGAGGCGCGATATTGTCCGGCGGGAGTCTACGAATTCGTCAAGACCGACGACGGCGGTGACCGGCTGCAGATCAACGCCCCGAACTGCGTGCACTGCAAGACCTGCGACATCAAGGACCCGCAGCAGAACATCGTGTGGGTTGCGCCCGAGGGCGGCGGGGGGCCGAACTACGTGGGCATGTGACCGTCTCAGTGGCGTGACAGGGGACCGAAGGCGTCGGGCTTTTCCTTCTCCTTCTCCTTCGGGCCCTTCAGGAGCAGCGACGGATTCTCCTTCAGCTTGCTCGTGAGTCCGCCCACGTCGGCGACGACCTTGCCCGCGCGGTCCTCGAGGTTCGAGAACTTCGCCAGCACTTTCGGCAGCTCGTCCAGAAGAGAGGCCAGCGTGCTCTTTTCCGCCGGGATTTCCGGGACCTGACCTTCGGGTGTCGCCGCCGCCAACGTTCCAGCGCCGGCGGAGCCGCCCTCCAACTCGATGAAGACGACGCCGGTGATGCCCTTCAGCTTGAGCGTTGCTTTCGTATCGGTCTTTACCGGCGTGTCCTTGTTGAGCGCGACATCTACTCGCACCAGGCGCGGATCGGCGGGGTCGATCGTGAGCGTCTTGACGGTGCCGACGTCGACGCCGTGGAACTTCACCGGGTCGCCTTGCGCGAGACCGCTCACCGACTCCGCGAAATGGATCCGATAGATGACGTCGTCGCGATGGCCCGACGTCGTGAGCCAGACCGCGAACAATGCTCCCGCCACCAAAAAGCCGAGGATGAAGAGTCCTTCGATGAAATAGTGTTTATCCGATTCCATGGCTTTGCTTCCTTGCGGTCATTGCGCCTCGCGCCCGCGGCCCATGCAGGAGCTCGTGGATCCATGGCTGCTTCGATCGCATCAATCCTTCCAGCGTGTCGACGGTGATCTTCTTGTCGACCAGCACCGCGACGCGGCCGCAGATGGTGAACAGCGTGGTGAGATCATGGGTGACGATGACGACGGTGATGCCGAGGCCCCGATTCAGCTCACCGATCAGCGCATCGATGCCGCCGGCCGTCAGCGGGTCGAGATCGGAGGTGGGCTCGTCGAGAAACAGAATCCGCGGGTCGAGCGCGAGCGCGCGCGCGAACGCGGCGCGCTTGATCATGCCGCCCGAAAGCTCGGACGGAAACTTGATGCCGGCTTCTGCCTTGAGGCCGGCGAGCTCGAGCTTCATCGCAACGATCCGCTCCTGTTCCTCCGGCGGGAGCGCCGTGTGCTCGCGCAGCGGCAGCATGACGTTTTGCGCCACCGACAGAGACGAGAACAGCGCGCCTTGCTGGAACAGCACGCCGATAAGCGAAGCCTTCTCTGCCGGGCCGATCGCGAACACCGACTTGCCGTCCAGGACGACCTCGCCGCCGTTCGGCCGATGGAGGCCCGTGAGCGTCTTCAGCAACACCGACTTGCCCGACCCCGAACCGCCAGCGATGCCGAGGATCTCGCCGCGCTCGATGTCGAGGTCGATCCCGGCGTGTACTTCCTGCCGGCCGAAGCGGTTGACGATTCCGCGCGCGGAGAGGATCGGCGGAGCGCGCCTTCGGGTCGCCGTCATAGGTGGACCCCCACGCTTGCGGCTGTCACCGCTGCGTTGCCCCCCGATGCACGCTCGCGCGAGCAGGGCGAAGCCAAGGCCCGAAGGGCGCGTCGGCGAGCGCGGGCGGCGGCCGACCCCGCAATGCAACGCATTACGATGCCATCGCGGAGGCCGCGGCAGTTCGCGCCTTGGGACGCCCCGGTGGCGCTCATAGCCCCAGCTTGTCGAAAAGGATCGAGAACAAGGCGTCGAGCACGATCACGAGAAAGATGCTCTTGACCACGGCGCGGGTAGTCTCGCGGCCGACGGACTCCGCCGAGCCACTCACGCGCAAACCGTGCATGCAGCCGGTGACGGCGATGAAAAAGGCGAAGATCGGCGCCTTGACGAGGCCGACGAACAGGTCGCTGCCGTCGACCGCGTGGTGCACGCGATCGATGTACTGGACCGCAGACACGTCGAGCAGCGAGTGGGAAATCATCCCGCCTCCGAGCAGTCCCATGATGTCGGAAAAGAACGTCAGCAGCGGCAACGTGATGATGAGACCGACGACGCGCGGGACGACGAGCATCTCCATCGGTTCCATGCCCATCACGTTGAGCGCGTCGACTTCCTCGCGTGCCTTCATCACCCCGATTTCCGCGGTGAACGCCGATCCCGAGCGACCGGCGACCATGATCGCGGTGATCAGCACGCCCATCTCGCGCAGGACCGACACGGCGACGAGGTTGATGGTGAAGTCCTCGCCGCCGTAGGGGCGGAGCTGAGCGACCCCCTGGTAGCCGATGACGACGCTGATCATCACCGCCATGAGCCCGATGATCGGCAGTGCATTGACGCCGGTCTCGGCCACCTGGCGGGAAATCGAGGGGAGCCGCAGCGAACGGGGATGAACGAGCGCATGGCCGACCGCGCTCGCGACCCGGCCGACGAACGTGATGATGTCGAGCGTGTCGCGCAAGGCCTCGTCGGCGCCTTTGCCGAGGTCCGTCACTATTTCCCGCCAACGCGGGACAGTCGGCGGCTTCGGGAGCGGCTTCAGCTCGAGTCCGCAAATGAGCCCGAGCAGCGCCTGGTGTTCGGCGCGCAGACCGGTCAGCTCGACACCCTTGTCCGCGAGCCCGCACAGGAACAACGCGCCTGGCGTGTCGAGGGTCGTGAGCTTGGCGAGATCGAGCGCGCGCGCGCTGCGCCGCTTCGCCTGCTGCAGCGATTTTCGCGCGGCCGGCAGCGTGTGGATATCGAGCGCGCCCTCGAGCGCAAGCCGATCGCGGTCGCCGCTGACCGCGACATTTTGCAACGACGGCTCTGCGGAGGCGTGGGGCATGGCGGCATCAACCGATGCGTCGGCGATGCAGGGTTCCGTCCGCGCCGGGCACGGGCGGCCGCAGGCCGGCTAGCGGACCCGCATGTCGTTCTTGACCGATGCGATCGTTGCCTCTGAATTCCGATTTGATCGCGCACACCACATCCACGCTAAACACGCCCCATCAATACGAGAACGATGAGGACGATCACCACCGCACCGAGAATTCCGCTCGGGCCATAGCCCCAGCTGCGGCTGTGCGGCCACGCCGGGAGCGCGCCGACGAGAATCAGGATCAGGATGATCAGCAGGATCGTGCCTAGGCTCATGACTTCCTCCTCTGGCGATAGCGTTTGAACGCGAGGTCATTTCCCGATCACCAAGATTGCGTGGCCGCCGCACGAACAGGGACGGACGATCGGTGATGCGCCGTGTTCAGCGCACCCTCACCCGAGCCGCAACCAACGTGCCATCGACGATCATCGTAAAAACAATGAGTTAGATCACAACCGTGTAGGACATTTGTGCAAAGGAGAGGAAGAAAGGTTGAAAGCGGTCTGTCGTCGGCGAAGGATCGAAAAACAACCGGCCCGTGCCGATGCGCCGTCCCCGCACCCGGAGCTGGCTTTTCACTCCTCCAGCGGCAGCCGGACCGCTTCGTCCTCGCTCATCTGCGCGCCTTCGGCGAGGATGCGCTCGAGTTCGTCGGCGGCGACGTGATCGCTCAAGATTGCCTGCAGCCGATCGCGGGCCCTCGCCTCATTCCTCTCATGCGAGACTTTCCTTGCGACGAAGACAGAATCCGCGTAGCCGGCAATCCGCGCCGCGCTTCGCGGGCTGCCCGCGAGCGCTACGCGCAGCGCGAGAGGGTCCAGTGCCTTCCACCTGAAGCCCGTTTCCTGCAGCAACGGCAAGCCTTCGCGCGCGGCCGCGAGGGCTTCATCGAGCTCGGCCCGCTCTGCGTGCACTCCGGCGATGTCGACAAGGCAGACGCCCAGAGTGTTGCTGGCGGGCATTGGAACCTTGCGCAGCTCGCGGGTGGCTTCGTGCAGCGCCGCGAGCGCGGCGTCGAGATCGCCGAGCGCCCAGGCCACATCGCCGAAGCTCGCCAGCACGGCAAGCGCGGCGGAGTCCGCTCCGACGCGCCGATAGTCGGACAGCGCTTTCTCGAGATGCGCGCGGGCGGCGGCGAGGTCCCCGCTCTGCATGTTCAGGAACGCGAGATTCCGGAAATAGGCGGCGCGCATCTTCGGCAGCCCGGCCCGTTCGACCACCGGAAGGGCCTCCGCGAAGACTCGTGCGCTGTCTTGGTGCCGGCTCACGAAGGCCAACGCATCGGCCAGCCGGATCAGCGAATAACCGAGCCCCACTGCGTCGTCCAGCCGGCGGTAAAGCTCGACGGCCCGTTGCAGCGGTTCGAGCGCCTTCATCCGCATCCCCCCCTCCAGCACGTGTCCCAGTGACAGACAAAGACGCGCTTCGACGGCCGCAGGGATATCAACGTCGACGAAGCAAGCGGCCGCCTCGACGCGACGCACGCCCTCGCTGTGAAGCGAGAGCGACGGCCACATGGGTCCTGACGCGCCCGCTAACGCAATGGCGATCTCGCGAACGCCGTTTGTGCCGAGCGCCCAGTCGAGCGCCGCCCGGACGTTGTCCAGCTCGGGGGGATAGATCGCGCGCCAATCGACGTCGGCCATACGCAACCAGTCGGCGCCCGCAGGCGCGAACAGATCGCTGAAGAATCGCGCGTGCCGGTGTCTGATCCGCGCGACTTCGTCCGCTTCGGCGAGTTTCTCGAGCAGGTAGGCGCGGGTCGTCTCCAGCAACCGGTAACGCGCGGCGCGGCCGATTGTGTCTGCGTTGACGAGCGACCGCGCGACGAGGCGCGTCAGCACGTCGACGACGGCATACTCGTCGATCGCATCGTCCGAGGCCACCGCCGAGGCCGCGTCGAGGGTGAAACCGCCCGCGAAAACGGCCAACCGCCGCAGCACCGTGCGCTCGTCCTCCGCGAGCAGATCGAAGCTCCAGTCGAGCGTCGCGCGCAATGTCTGCTGGCGCGGTAGCGCCGTGCGCGAACCGCTGGCGAGCAGCCGGAACCGATCGTCGATCCGGGCGAGGATCTGCTCGACCGACAACGACCGCACGCGCGCCGCCGCGAGCTCCAGCGCGAGCGGAATGCCATCGAGATGGACGCAGAGCGCCGCGACGATCGGCGCCCGCGCGACGTTCAAGCCGAAGTCCGGCTGCTGGCGCCGCGCCCGCTCGATGAAGAGTTGCACGGCATCGGAACGCGCGATAACCTCGACGGTCGTGCTCGGCTCCGGCAACGACAGCGGCGGCAGCGCGTAGACCCGCTCGCCATCGACGCCCAGCGGCTCGCGGCTGGTCGCGAGGATCGCGATCCTCGGCGCGCCGTGCAATAGCGCTTCGGCCAGCGCGGCGCATGCCGGCAGCAGATGCTCGCAGTTGTCGAACACCAGCAATGTCTGCCGACGCCTGAGATGAATGCGCAGCGTGTCGACGAGCGAAGTCGTGGCGTGCTCCTGAACGGCCAGTGCCTGCGCGAGCGTCATCGGCACGAACGCCGGATCCACGAGCGCGGCGAAGTCCGCCAGCCAGACGCCGTCGCGATAGGCGTCCAGCACTTCGGCGGCGACTTCGAGCGCGAGCCGCGTCTTACCGATCCCCCCGACGCCAGTCAGCGTCACGAGGCGCGACGTCGACAGCAATCGCTTGACCTCGATCACCTCGCGCTCGCGCCCGACAAACGAAGTGAACGGCTCGGGCAGGTTCGAGCATTCGCGATCGGTGCCTGCATGAGCTGCTGCGGCACCTTCGATCACCGGACCCACGAACCGGTAACCGCGTCGAGCGAGCGTCTCGATCCAACGATCGCCTCCTGGCGTCTGCGCGAGCACGCGGCGGATCGCCGAGATCTGCACGGCGAGATTGCTTTCCTCGACGACGAGCCCCGGCCATGCGGCGTCGATGATGCTCGCCTTCGGCACGTATTCGTTGGCGCGTTCGACGAGCGTGCGCAGGACGGCAACGCCGCGCGAGCCCAAGGCCATCGGCACGCCAGCATGCGTGAGCACCGCGGCTTCGACGTCGAGCCGAAACGGCCCCAGCTCGTACACCAAACTCATGCCGCGCGCCTCATCTCTGGAAAAGCAAGGTGCGATCGACCAAATCGAACATCAGTCTTCAAGCGCCATCACGCAGGCCTCGTCCTCGCTCAGGTTCGCGCCTTCGGCGAGCAGGCGCTCGAGTTCGTCGGGGTTGAACCTTTCGCGCAGCAGCGATCGCAAGCGATCGCGGGCGCGTGCCTCGTTGGCTTGGCGCGGTGTGGCTTTTGCTGCGTATGCGGCATCCGAGTAGCCGGCGAGGCGCGCGGCACTTGATGTCTTGCCCGCCAGTGCAGCCCGCAGAGCAAGATGATCGAATGCGAACCACGCGTGTCCGGCGTCCCTGCGTATCGGCAGGCCTTCGCGCGCTGCCGCCAGCGCCTGATCGAGCTCGCCCCGTTCGGTGTGGATGCCCGCCAGATTCGTGAGGCACATTCCCAGCATGCCTTTCCGCGTCGCCATCTTGCGAAGCAGCGCGGCGGCTTCGTGAAAACCGGCCAATGCAGTGTCGAGATCGCCCATCTCCCATGCGAGATCCGCAAGAAAGTTGAGACCACCGATCATTAGTCGCTCAGCGCCCGCGCTTCGGGCGAGGGCCACACCTCTCTGGTAATCGATCCGGGCAGCAGCGAGGTCGCCGGTCTCGGTCTTTACGGCTCCGGAAACGAGAAAATATTGCGCGAGCGTCTTCGGTACCCCTTCGAGCTTCAGCTCGGTGAACGCTTCTGCGAGCGCGGCCGCTGCCTCTTCGACGCGGCCCACGCGCGACCACTCGTCGCTGGTCCATACGAGCAGAATGCCGGGGACCGACCCATCGACCGTCCCGCGATGAAGTGTGATGGCACGCTCGAAGGCTGCAACCGCCTGCGCCGGTCTCTTCATCACCCACATCTGCCCCAGCCAACGCCACAGGCGCGCATGGTCGGACTCGGACGTCTGCGATCCGGTCCTCGCAACAGCAGCCTCGAGGCGCTGCTCACCTTCTTTCCGCAGAGACAGGATGTACCAGAGCTCGCCGGCGCCCGCCGATAGCTCGATACCGATCGTGGAGTCTCCTTCGCTGCCGAACGCCCAGTCGAGCGCTGCGCGGACGTTGTCCAGTTCCGGCTGATAGCGGGCACACCAATCGAAATCAGGCAGGCGCTGCCAATCGTCCGGCGCGTGCTCAAACAGGTCGCGGAAATACTGCGCATGCCGACGTCTGATCGCGTCGCTCTCTTTGGCTTCGACAAGCTTCTCCAGCGCGTAGGCACGGGTAGTCTCGAGCAGCCGGTAGCGCGCGCCAGCATCGGTCGTATCGGCGATAACCAACGAACGCGCAACGAGCTGCGACAGCAGGTCGATCACCGCAAATTCGTCGATCGCTGTGTCGGAAGCCACCGCCGAAGCGGCCTCCAGCGTGAAGCTGCCGGGAAAGATCGCGAGTCGCCGCAGCATTACGCGTTCGTCGTCCGCGAGCAGATCGTAGCTCCAGTCAAGCGTAGCCCGCAGCGTCTGCTGGCGCGGCAGAGCCGTGTGGTTACCGCTGATGAGCAGCTTGAATCGATCCTGTAGTCGCGCGTTGATCTGCTCGATCGACAGGGATCGCGTGCGCGCAGCCGCAAGTTCCAGCGCCAGCGGAATGCCGTCGAGGTGAATGCACAATTCGGCAATGACAGGCGCGCGTGCCGGAGTCGGCTCGAAGCCGGGGAGTTGTCGCCGCACGCGCTCGACGAACAGCTGGACCGCTTCCGAGCCCCGCATGGTCGCCGCGCCCGACGAATCTGGCAGCGACAGCGGTTGGAGCGGGTACGTCTGTTCTCCGGGGACCTGTAGCGGCTCCCGACTGGTGGCGACGATCGTCGTTTCCGACGCGCCGCGAAGCACCGCGCCGGCAAGCTTCGCGCAGGCGTCGAGGAGGTGCTCGCAGTTATCGAGGATCAGCAGCGCCTCGCGCCCCTTCAAGTACGCGCAAAGCGTGTCGCTCAGCGACTCTCCAGCCCTTTCCGTGACCCCGAGCACCTGCGCGACCGACGTCGGTACCAGTAACGGATCCCGGATCGAACCGAATTCCGCCAGCCACACGCCATCACGGTAGGCATCCACGACTTCGGCTGCCACCTGCAACGCGAGGCGTGTCTTGCCGATGCCGCCCATGCCGACGAGTGTCAGCAAGCGTGTGCCCGGCAGCAAACGTTTGATCTCGATGAGCTCGCGTTCTCGGCCCACGAACAACGTCAGCGGCTCGGGCAGATTCGAACGTTGGAGGCGGCTGCCCTGCTCCTTGTCGTCCCGAATCGAAGTGACCGGGCCGACAAAGCGATAGCCGCGCCGCGGGAGCGTTTCGATCCAGCCCTCACCACCCGGGACCTTCGCCAGCACGCGGCGGATCGCCGCGATCTGCACGGCGAGGTTGCTCTCCTCGACCACGACTCCCGGCCACGCCGCGTCGATGATGCTGTCCTTGGCGACGAACTCGCGTGGGCGCTCGACGAGCGTGCGCAGGACGGCCACCCCGCGCGATCCCAGCGCCATCGGAACGCTGGCATGCGTGAGCACCGCGGCCTCGGCGTCGAGCCGGAAGGGCCCGATTTCATAGACAGTGCTCAACTCGCGCGCTCCGCTCTAATCCAAGGATCGATACTGCAAACGCTTCGGACGCGACCTGCGGATTCGACCATCACTCTTCCAGCGCCAGGTGCACGGCTTCGTCCTGAGTCATCGTCGCGCCTTTGACGAGCAGGATATCGAGCTCGTGGCTCGAAAACCTTTCGCGCAGCAGCGTCCGCAAACGATCCCGGGCGCGTGCCTCGTTGGGCTGGCGCGATGTCTCGTTCGCGGCGTGCGAAGAATCCGCATAGGCCGACAGGCGGGCGGCGTTTGCAAGCTTGCCGGCCAATGCGGTCCTCAGCGCATGGTGATCCATCGTGCCCCAGGCATCACCGAGTTCGAGCCGCAACGGCAGGCCCTCGCGCGCGGCAACCAGCGCTTCGACGATATCTCCGCGTTCGGTAAGCACGCCCGCCAAATTGGTGAGGGCGTGTCCCAGCGCTCTCTTCCGGACCACCCGCGATTTGCGCGCCAGCGCGACCGTTTCCCGGTAGCCGGCTAGGGCAGCGTCGAGGTCGCCGGCCGTCCATGCCGCTTCCCCGAGGTGGTGGAGAACGCCGATCGCCAGTCGCTCGGCACCGGTGCTGCGGCAGATTGACGCCGCTCTCTCGAAATGCGACCGCGCAGTCGTCAGGTCGCCGGTCAGCATTTTCATCGCACCAAACGTAAGAAAGAATTCGGCGAGTAACTTCGGCGCTGCGGCGACCTCCAGCAGCGGGAACGCTTGGGCAAAGAGCGGCGCCGCCTGTTCGAATCGACCCATGTAAGTCAAGTAGGCGGCTTGGCGCATGAGCGAAGACCCGAGTCCCTTGCCGTCGCCTAGCGGACGGTACAACTCGATGGCTCGCTCGTAATCGCGCAACACCTCGGACGGCGATGCCATCTCCAGCGACCCGAGCCAGTACCACAGCAGTGCGACGTCCGACGTCGACGTCTGTGATTCGACGCGTGCGAGGGCTGCCTCGAGGCGCTGCCGCCCCTCGCCGACAAGCGCGAGGTCCGCCCACAGCGGTCCCGAAGCACCCGCGAGTGCGACGCAAATCGCCGGATCGCCACGATCACCCACCGCCCAGTCGAGCGCGGCGCGAACGTTGTCGAGCTCTGGGACGTAGACGGCACGCCAGTCTGCATCCGGCATCCGGTTCAATGCCCCCGCCGCCTGTTCGAACAGGTCGCGGAAGTACTGTCCGTGCCGGCGCTTGACGTCGTCGGTCTGTTGAGCCTCGGCGAGTTTCTCCAACGCGTAGGTTCGCGTGGTCTCGAGCAGCCGATAGCGGGCGTGAGCGTCGCTCGTGTCGACGACCACGAGCGAGCGGGCCACAAGCTGCGTGAGCAAATCGATCACCGCGTATTCGTCGATCGAGGCATCGCAAGCGACCGCCGACGCAGCCTCGAGGGTGAAGGTGCCGTGGAAAACGCCCAAACGACACAGCACCGCGCGTTCCTGCACCGGGAGCAACCCGTAACTCCAATCGAGCGTTGCCCGCAGCGTCTGCTGCCGCGGCATTGCGGTGGACGACCCCCCCGTCAGCAGCCTGAACCGGTCACCCAGGCGGCCATTGATCTGCTCGACCGACAACGAGCGAATGCGAGCCGCGGCCAACTCCAGCGCCAGCGGAATGCCATCGAGGTGAATGCACAACTGGGCGACGATGGGAGCGCGCGCGGCGGTCAAGCAGAAATCGGATTGCTGACTCTGTGCCCGCTCGATGAAGAGCTGCACCGCCTCGGAGCTGCCTATCGTTTCCGCATCTGTCGTCGGTTCGGGCAGCGATAGCGTGGGCAAAAGGTAGGTTTGCTCGCCCGCGATGTGCAGCGGTTCGCGACTCGTCGCAATGATCGTGGCGTCCGCCGCTCCACGCAGAATCGCGTCGGCCAGTTGCGCGCACGAATGCACCAAGTGCTCGCAGTTGTCGAGGATCAGCAAGATCTGCCGCGCTTTCAGATGACTGCAGAGCGCTTGCGTCGGCGACGTGCCCGATGTTTCCTGCACTCCCAAAACCTGGGCAACGGTCGTCGGCACCAGCGTTGGATCGGCGATCGCGCCGAACTCCACGAGCCACACACCGTCGCGGTACGCGTCCAGCACTTCGGAGGCCAACTGCAGCGCAAGGCGCGTCTTGCCGATGCCGCCCACGCCCACCAGCGTCACCAGCCGCTTTCCGGGCAGCAATCGCTTGATCTCGACTAGCTCCCGTTCTCGACCGATGAATGACGTGACGGGCGCGGGCAGATTTGAACGTGGAAGCTCGCCGGCACTCGCCGGCCCGGGAGAGTCACTAAGTTCGGTGACGGGGCCGACGAAGCGGTAACCGCGCCGCGGGAGCGTTTCGATCCAGCCCTCACCACCCGGGACCTTCGCCAGCACGCGGCGGATCGCCGCGATCTGGACCGCGAGGTTGCTCTCCTCGACCACGACTCCCGGCCACGCGGCATCGATGATGCTGTCCTTGGCGACGAACTCGCGTGGGCGCTCGACGAGCGTGCGCAGGACGGCCACCCCGCGCGATCCCAGCGCCATGGGAACGCCGGCATGGGTGAGCACCGCGGCCTCGGCGTCGAGCCGGAAGGGCCCGATTTCATAGACGGTGCTCACATCACGCTCTCGCTTTCGCTGCTGCTCCTGGACCTGCCACCCGCCCCCCAACAGGTGGAACGCCGAGATCGGCTGCGCGCAGTTGCTCGACAAGGAAACTTTTATAGTTTTTTCAGCGCTTTTTCAAGACTCCGTTCCTCGTTGTGATCGACGATTCGTGCCGTGAATCCGCGCATGGCGAGCAGCATCGCCGCGGTGGCAATGTAGGACAACCGAATATTCGTGACTGACGTTGCCGACTACTTGGACGACAGCACCCATACCCGGGGGGCACGATGGCGTCAAACGTGGAGAGGGCGTTCAGTGGCCAAGTCATCATTCGCACGGAGGTCATCATGACGATGTATGAAATGCACTACTTCTTCGGTCGACGCAGCGTGGCGCGCGTCGTGAGGGCCACGGCAGGTCTGCTCGGAATCGCGATGCTTGGCTATGTCGCGATCATGTTGGTCGAGCACACGCTGCCCGCCTTCGACGTGTCCTCGGGGCGCGCGTTGGAAAGCAGGATGGTCGATCCGGACGGCGCAGCGCCGATGACGGGTGGGCAGGCAACGCGCGGAGTGGCGACCGCGTCTGTGCCGTCCGCGCCGCCCACGGGAGCACCCGCGCCGGACGTCGGCTATTTCCCCAGGCATTACGCAAATCAGGCGACCACGATCGAGGAGCAGAGCCCGACGTTCTGACGGCGCGGCAACGGCCGGGGGCGCGCTCTGGCTTCGCTCCCGGCCCGCACCGCAACGCGCGATGGCAGTCTTCCACGGAGGTCGGGATCGTGAGCAGCATTCAAGGGCAGGTGTTGCGAGTGAGCGAGCGGCGCGAAGTTGCGATCTATCTGCGCAAGGGCACGCTCTGGGTCGCGGACTTCATCGACGGTGACGGCGAGCTCGTCGAGGCGGCCACGTGGTTCCGTTTCAACTGCGGTGCGCTGTCGACCTACCACGCGCGGCGACGGATGGTTCAGGAATCGGCGATCCCGCTCTCCCCGGAGCTCGTCACCCGGATCGAGAGCCTGCATCGCCTCAACGCGCCTCTGAGCGATCGCGCAATACCGACGCAGGACGGCGCCGGTTCGTCCCGGATGCGAAGCGCGATCGCGCGAATCGTTCGCCGGTTGTGGCCCCGTTACCAAAGGCCCCGCGCGAACCCCGTGGGAAGAGGTAATCCCGACGCCAGGGCCTGCGCGCGGCTCGATGCCGCACGATCGCAACCCGGACGCGAGCTGTGCGAAATCGAAGTCCATTCCTCCGAGGAGAACGGACGATGAAACTTGAACCTGTTAGCCGTCATGCCCCCAGGGCCGCCGGACCACGCCGCCTGGATGCGCGATTCCCGCCAGCCAGCGATCCTTTCCTGTCGCGCATCGACGCGTTGCCCGTCAACTCCGCCGCTCGCGCCAGCGCGCGAGCGAACTACCTCGCGGCGGAAAGAAGCGTCAATGGCCTGGTCGCCCTGCAGGAGCGACTCCGCGCGCTCGTTGCCGCGTGGCATTGTGTCTTTGGCACCCGCGAGCGCAGTCGGCAGTGACTCCGGAAAGCCCGGGCGCGGCAAATCCTGGCTGTGTCGGATCGAGCAGCATAACCCGCAGGAGGGATCGATGATGAAGCCGGTGAAAACTCTCGGTATCGCGGTGGCGTGTGCAACGCTCTTGCTGTCGATCTCCGACGTCAGCCTTGCACAGCTCGTCGACCGCACCAAGGCGCCGAACGTCGCCAATGAAGGCATCGCCAAGTCGCTGGCGCAACAGATCGGCGCCGACCGCGGCGACTGGATGACGCCCAACTCGTCGTCATTCATCATCGCACGCGATCCGTTCCGCGCGGTTCGCCGCGGCCGCCAGCTCTTCCAGCGCAAGTTCACGCAAGAAGAAGGCCAAGGCCCGATGGCCGGCGACGGCCGTGGCGACGTCAACGTGAATCTCGCGATCGGCGCCGGGCTCGCCGACAGTTGTGCGGCTTGCCATGGCCGGCCGCGCGGGTCGGCTGGCGCGGGCGGCGACGTCGCGACGCGGCCGGACAGTCGGGATGCGCCGCATCTGTTCGGTCTCGGCCTGAAGGAGATGCTCGGGGACGAGATCACGACCGACCTGCGCGCGCTTCGGGCGCAGGCCTCGGCGCAAGCGCAGGCGTCCAAAGCGCCTGTCACCGTCGCGCTCACGAGCAACGGTATTCACTATGGCGCGCTCGTCGCGCTGCCGGATGGATCCTTCGACACTTCGCGGGTCGTTGGCGTCGATCCGGACCTTCGCGTTCGACCCTTTTTCGCGCACGGCGGAAAGATTTCGATACGCGGATTCGTCGTCGGCGCGCTGAACGACGAAATGGGCCTGCAGGCCGTCGATCCCGAGCTCGCGGCCGCCAAAGCCGGCGGGCGCTTCATCACTCCGTCGGGCATGGTGCTCGACGGCGCGAACGATCAGCTGGATTCGGAAGCGTCGCCGCTTACGCGCGCCGACGCGGACCCGGACACCGACGGCGTCGCCAACGAGATTCCGCGCAGCCTCGTCGACTATCTCGAGTTCTACCTGCTGAACTATTTCAAGCCCGCCACCTATCGGGCCACGCCGACGAGCGCGAGAGGCCGAGGGCTCTTCGATCGGATCGGCTGCGGGGGCTGCCACATCGCCGATCTGCAGATCCGCCGCGATCGACGCGTCGCCGACGTCGAAACCGTCTACGACCCGGAGCATGGGCTGTTCAACCACCTCTATTCGACCGCAACGCCGCTCATCAACGCGGTCGACGATCGCAGCGGGTATCCGCCGATCAAGCAGCCGAAGCTGCAGTCATTCCTCGTGCGGAACATCTTCACCGATTTCAAGCGGCACGACGTCGGACCGGGATTTTACGAGCGCAACTACGACGGCTCGATGCGCCGCGAGTTCATGACCACTCCGCTCTGGGGCGTGGGCATGACGGCGCCGTACGGGCACGACGGTCGCAGCATCAACCTGACGGAGGTGATCCTGCGCCATGGCGGGGAGGCACAGCCGGCCCGCGACGCATTCGCGCGGCTGCCCGACGTTCAGCAGGGGTTCATCGTCGAGTTCCTGAGCACGCTGGTGCTGTTCCCTCCGGACGACACGGCGTCCAACCTCAACCCCGGCGATCGAAACGCGGCGGGCTTTCCGCAATACGGCCATGGCAGCATCAAGCTGACGGTGCTGTTCAACGACCCGAGTGATCCCGAGTGACCTTCGGGCAGTGCTTCCGGCCTCCGAGACCAGACCCGCACAATTCACGACCGCTCGTGAAGAAAGGGCCTGCGCACGCGCAGGCCCTTGTTACTTCGTCTCCGGCGGAGACCGACATTGCGTCGGCCGCCGCGCTGCCGTCTACAACACCGGCAGCTTCCTTCCCGTCACGCCCGCCTTGCGCACGAGCTTCAGCTCAAGCACGCCGCCGTCATACCTGGCGACGCTCTTCGACTCGTCCAGCTCATGCGGCAGCGTGAAGCTGCGATAGATGTTGCCATAGTACCTTTCACTGCGCAGCATCTTGTCGCCTTCCTTCTTTTCCCATTCACGCTTCACTTCGCCCGTGATGGTGACTTCGTTGCCTTCGATTTCGACGTTGATGTTTTCTTTCTTCACGCCGGGCATATCAGCGTGGATCATGTAGCCGTCACCGGTTTCGGTCACGTCCATCTTGATCGTGACCGGCGTACGGGCGCCCTCCATGCGGACGGGCTTGAAGAACCCGCGGAACAACTCATCGAAGCCGGTGTCGAGGAACGGATCATACGTTACGAGGTTCGTCATGACGCCCTCCTTCCACCTCGTGCCACCTTGGGTCGGATCACGAGACCTCGGGACCCTTCCCGATATTAATTTTGGACCCGTGCGAAAACATTGCAAGCACAGGGTTTGACCGGGATCAATCGCGCGCATGTATCCGCCCTGCCGCCGCGAAGAGGCGCGACGTTTCGCCGCAGCGGCTGGGCTCCGTGCCGCGCGCGAATCTCAGCTGAGTTCCGATGCGGTCGCCGCGACGATGCGGAACGCCGCGCGAAATCGATGGCCGGGCGCGACGATGTGCAGCCCGCGTCCGGTCGACAACGCGTTGGTCGGCGCGGTCATCGGCTCGAGCGCGATCAATTCGCCGTGCCGCGGTGCGTAGATCTGCGCGTAACGGTAGCCCGCAAGAAGCTCCACGGTGATTCGCAATCCCGCACCGGCGACCGACAGTTCCGTGCGTTCCCCGGAGAGGGCGAAGCCGTCGTCGAAGTCGCGCTCGCCCAGCACGCCGTCCTGCGCGGCCAACGCCTCCTCCGCTCCGGTCGGAATGCCGCGCGCGTCCGTGACTGCTCTGCGCATCGCCGGCAGTCGCAGGCGCCACGCCGCCCGAGGCGCCCCGGGAAGCCCGAGATAGGGATGGAAGCCGAAGCTCACCGGCACCGCGTCCCTGGCCGTCGCAATCACCGTCGTCTCGAGCATCAGCCCTTCGTGGCCGAGCGTCGCCTCGAGCTCGATCCGATGCCGAAACGGAAACACGGCGAGAAGATCGGCGCGAGTCCATTCGAGCGCCGCGCGGATCCAGTTCGGCCTCGCCTCGATCACCGTCCACGCGAGCCGCGACCACGGCACGCCGTGAATCGGCAGCCCGTGCATGTCGCGATGGACCAGCGGCGACGATCGCGCGAGAACAACGTCGCGGCCTGCGGCGCGATAGCGCTCGCCGTCGAGCCGGTTCGCCCACGGATAGAGCAGCGGAATGCCGGCGGTGGTGCCGGCCGCGGCAGCGACGTCGAGATCGTCGACGCGACGCAGAAGCTCGACCCCGCGGTGGGTCAGCGACGCGCCGAGCATGCCGTGCGCGGGCAGAAATACCGCAGCGAGATCACCGGCGACGAGCGTGCGTGCCGATGGTGCGTCGATGATGCTCATGGCTGTGCCCCCGCGCTTGCAGCTGTCGCCGCTGCGCGCTCCCCCGAGGCAGACTGCAGCCGCGCGGTCCTCGGCGACCCAGCGGCGCTCATCGCCCCATCTCGCGGACGTCAGCCGCGCTGGACGAGCTCGCGCGCAAGCGCCGTTACGACTTCGGGCTCGAACCCGAACTTCTTCTGCAGCTCCTTCAGTGGCGCCGACGCCCCGAAGGTCTGCATGCCGATGACGCGCCCGCCGGGCCCGACGTAGCGTTCCCAGCCGAAGGTAGACCCCTGCTCGATCGCGATCCGCGCCTTGACGCCGGGCGGCAGCACGCTGTCGCGATACGCCTGCGTCTGCTGCTCGAAAATGTCCCACGACGGCATCGAGACGACCCGCGAGCGAATGCCGGCGGCGACGAGCGATTCGTGCGCTTGCACGGCGAGGCTCACTTCGCTGCCCGTGGCGATCAGGATGACGTCCGGCGTGCCGGACGGCGCGTCGGCAAGCACGTAGGCGCCGCGCGCAACGCCCGAAGCCGGCGCGTATTTCGTTCGGTCGAGCGTGGGCAGCGGTTGGCGCGACAGCACGATTGCGGCGGGGCGATGGCGGAGCGGCATCACGCAGCGATAAGCCTCGACCACCTCGTTGGCGTCGCCGGGGCGGATCAACGTGAGCCCGGGAACGGCGCGCAGCGAAGCGAGCTGCTCGATGGGCTGGTGCGTCGGTCCGTCCTCGCCGTCGCCCATCGCATCGTGCGTGAACACGAAGATCGTCGGCAGCTCCATCAGCGCCGACAGCCGGATTGCCGGCCGCGCATAGTCGCTGAAGATGAAGAACGTCGCGCCGAAGGCCCGCAGCTTCGAAAGCGACAGGCCGTTCACGATGGCAGCCATCGCGTGCTCGCGGATTCCGAAGTGCAGGTTCTTGCCGCCCGGCGTTCCAGGCTCGACGTCGCCTGCGTTTTCGAACTTGAGCGTCGTCTTGTTCGACGGCCCGAGATCGGCCGAACCGCCGATGAGCCACGGAATGTTCTGTGCGAGGACGTTCAGCACCTGGCCCGACGCGTCGCGTCCGGCGACGCCCTTCGCATCGGCAGGAAAGACCGGCAGGTCGCGGTCCCACGCGCGCGGAAGATCGCGTCGCTGCATTTGTTCGATCTCGCTCGCGAGCTCGAAGTGCTTTGACGTGTACGCGGCGAACAGGTTCGTCCATTGGCGATGCGCCTCACCGCCGCGCGCACCGATGCCGGCGGCGAAGTGCTCGCGGACGCCATCCGGAACGAGGAACTGCGCGTCCTCCGGCCAACCGTACGCGCGCTTGACGAGGCGAACCTCGTCGGCACCGAGCGGCTCGCCGTGCGCAGCCGCCGTGTCCTGCCGGTGCGGCGACCCGTAGCCGATGTGGCTGTCGAGAATGATCAGCGTCGGCCGGCCCTTCGTCTGCCGGAACGTGTGCAGCGCGTTTGCGATGAGCTCGACGTCGTTCGCGTCGCCGACGCGAAGGACGTTCCATTCGTAGCCTTGAAATCGCGCCGCGACGTCCTCGGTGAACGCGATCTTCGTGCTGCCCTCGATCGTGATGTGATTGTTGTCGTAGATCCAGCACAGGTTGTCGAGGCCGAGATGGCCGGCGAGCGACGCGGCCTCGGAGCCGACGCCTTCCATCAGACAGCCGTCGCCGCACACCGCGTAGATCGCGTAGTCGAAGATAGCGAAGCCCGGCTTGTTGTAGCGGCTCGCAAGCCAGCGTTGACCGATCGCCATCCCGACGCTGGTGGCGATGCCCTGGCCCAGCGGACCGGTCGTCGTCTCGACGCCCGAGACCCAGTGATATTCCGGATGGCCAGGTGCCTTGCTGCCCAATTGGCGGAAGCGCTTGATGTCGTCGAGCGTGACCGCGGGCGCACCAAGCCGTTCGTAGTCGGCATTCACCGCCCGCGTGCCGGTGAGATGCAGCACCGACCACAAAAGCATCGACGCGTGACCATTCGAAAGCACGAAGCGGTCGCGGTTGGGCCAGATCGGGTCTTGCGGATCGAAGCGCATCACGCGGTTCCACAGCGTGTAGACGAGTGGCGCCAGCGCCATCGGCGTTCCCGGATGGCCGGAATTCGCCCCCTGCACCGCGTCGATCGACAGCGTGCGAATCGTGTTGATGCAGAGCGTGTCGAGCTCCTCGGGGGATGCCATCGCGGTCTCCATCATTGCTGCTGGGCTTGCGCACCCGCCGCAGCCGCGTCGGCGAGGACCACTGCCCGATCACCATCCACACGGCCCGCCGGGATGCCGCGATCGCCAGCCGTGAGGCGGGCGAGCATCGCTGCCTTTTCCGCGCCGGTCGCAAGCCAGAGGATCCGCCGGGCACGATTCAACGCCGGATAGGTGAGCGTCATCCGCATTCTTCCGAGATAGACGCCGGTGACCGCCACGTCGCGATCGACGACGTCGAGAACGGGATCGCCCGGCACGAGCGAGGCCGTGTGCCCGTCGGGACCGAGGCCGAGATGAACGAGATCGAGCACCGGCGGTGAAGCGGCGACCGTCGCGAGCTCGCGCGCGTAGCGGGCGGCGGCGCCGGCGAGATCCGCGTCCTCGACCGGCATCGCGTGCACATTGGCCCGCGGTATCGCGGCGTTCGCAGGCAGACTCTCGGCGATATGGGTGAGATTGCGGTCGGGATCGCCGGCCGGCGCGACGCGCTCGTCCACCTGGAACAGATGCACGCCGCTCCACGGCAGTTGCTGCGTCGCGAGAATGCGCAGCATCAGCCACGGCGTGCGGCCGCCGCTCACCGCCAGCACGAAGCGGCCCCGCGCCGCGATCGCCGCGCGCGCTTCGGAAGCGATGAACTGGGCGGCGCGACGAGCGGCGGCATCGGCATCGGCGAGCACTTCGATGTTCACGATCGAATCCGAAGGTGCGAGTTCAGGCGGGGGTGACGATCGGATTCTGCCAGCCCCGCGACGGCACGACACGTGCGTCGACCTCCTTCGGCCCCCACGTGCCCGGCTCGTATTCGAAGACGGGCGTGCCCTGCTTCAGGACCGGGTCGACGATGCGCCACGCCTCTTCGACGTAGTCCTCGCGCGCGAACAGCGTCGCGTCACCGGCCATCGCATCGCCCAGCACCCTCTCGTAGGCGTCCATCTCGTCGGGGCCCGGACGCTGGCTCGCGAGGAGCTCCGTCTGCTGCCCGATCATCCGGTCCTCGAGATCCATCACCGTGACTCCGATCGCGATCGCCGTCTCGGGGCTGATGCGGAAGCGGACCTGGTTCGATACACCGGTGCAGGCAGGAAAGATTTTGGGCGCACGGCGCAAGCGGACGATGGCCTCGGTGCACGTCACCGGCAGCGACTTGCCGGCCCGAATGTAAAACGGCACGCCTGCCCAGCGCCACGAATCGATCTCGAGCTTCAGCGCGGCGAACGTCTCGACGTGCGAGTCCGGCGCCACGCCCGGCTCGTTCCGATAGCCGCGAAACTGGCCGCGCACGAGGTCCTGCGCCTCGATCGGCGGAATCGCCTTCAGGACCTTGACCTTTTCGTCGCGCATCGATTCGCTGTCGGTGCGGGCGGGCGGCTCCATCGCGAGGTTCGCGAGCACCTGGAACAGATGATTCTGGACGACGTCGCGCACGGTGCCGATCTGGTCGTAGAACGCGCCGCGACCCTGGATGCCGAAGCTCTCGGCCATCGTGATCTGCACGCTTTTCACGAACTTGCGATTCCAGAACGATTCGAGGAACGCATTCGCGAAACGGAAGAACACCATGTTGTGAACCGGGCGCTTGCCGAGATAATGGTCGATGCGGAAGATGTGCGCCTCGTCGAACGTCCCGAGCAGGATCCGGTTCAGCGCCTGCGCCGAGGCGAGGTCCCGGCCGAACGGCTTTTCGAGGATGACGCGCGCGCCGGGCGTGCAGCCCGACTGCGCGAGCTGCTCGACGACCTTGCCGAACAACACCGGGGGAATAGCGAGATAGTGCGCCGGGTGCCGCGCGCCGGCGAGCACTTTGCGCAACGCCGCGAACGTTGCGCCGTCAGCGTAATCGCCGTCGACGTAGCGGAGCAGGCTCGAGAGCTTCGCGAATGCCGCCGGATCGAGTCCGCCGTATTGCTCCAGGCTGTCCTTGGCCCGCGCCTTCAGGTTGTCGAGGTTCCAGCCCGCCTTGGCAACGCCGATCACCGGCACGTCCAGATGGCCGCGCTTGATCATCGCCTGCAGCGCCGGAAAGATCTTCTTGTGCGCGAGGTCGCCGGTCGCGCCGAAAAAGACCAGCGCGTCGGATTGGAGTTCGCTCATCGCAGGCTCTCCCCTATCTGGGCGCGTTACTTTCCGGACGTCTTTTCCAGATGGCCGCCGAACCCGTAGCGCATCGCCGACAGGAGCTTGTTCTGGAAATCGGCTTCGCCGCGCGAGCTGAAGCGCTCGTAAAGCGCGGTCGTCAGCACCGGCGCGGGCACCGCCTCGTCGATCGCCGCCTTGATCGTCCAGCGGCCTTCGCCCGAGTCGGAGACGCGACCCGCGAAATTCGCGAGCGCCGGATCGGCTGCAAGCGCCGTCGCCGTCAGATCGAGCAGCCACGAGGCGATGACGCTGCCGCGGCGCCACACTTCGGCGATGTCGGGAAGATCGAGGTCGTACGCATAGTGCTCGGGATCGCGCAGCGGCGTCGTCTCGGCGTCGATTTCGTGCTGTTTCTTGCCGACGTTGGCCGCACGGAGGATGCCGAGACCTTCGGCGTACGCGGCCATGAGCCCGTACTCGATCCCGTTGTGGACCATCTTGACAAAATGGCCGGCACCGTTGGCGCCGCAGTGCAGGTAGCCCTGCTCGGCGGTGCCGCCCTTCCTGTCGCGGCCCGGCGTGCGATCGATCGCGCCTGGGCCCGGCGCCAGCGTGGCGAAGATCGGATCGAGATGCTTCACCGTGGGGACCTCGCCGCCGATCATCATGCAGTACCCGCGCTCGAGCCCCCAGACGCCGCCGCTCGTCCCGACATCGACGTAGTGGATACCCGAAGGCGAAAGTTCGCCCGCCCGGCGGATGTCGTCGACGTAGTAGGAATTGCCGCCGTCGATCAGGATGTCGCCGGCTTCGAGATGCGGCAACAGGCCGGCAATGGTCTTGTCGACGACGGCGGCGGGAACCATCAGCCAGACCGCACGCGGCTTCGCGAGCTTCCCTACGAAATCGGCGACCGACTGGGCGCCGACCGCCTTCTCCTTCGCGAGCGCCTCCACCGCCTTCGGCGACACGTCGAACACGACGCATTCGTGGTCGCTCCGGATGAGCCGCCGCACCATGTTCGCCCCCATCCGGCCGAGTCCGATCATTCCGAGTTGCATGATGAATTCCTTCGTCGAGTTGGAGTGCGAAGTGTGTACAGCGAATGGCGTTCGTGCCGGTCCTTGGCGACGCGATGCATCCGGCCCGCCACTACCGCAGCGATCGGTAGCGCCGAATGAGCGCGTTGGTCGAGCTGTCGTGCGCGAGCTTGGGTTCGGTCCCGCCGTCGAGCTCCGCAATGATTCGCTGGGCGAGAACCTTGCCGAGCTCGACCCCCCACTGGTCGAACGAATCGATGTGCCAGATTGCGCCCTGCGTGAAAACGCTGTGCTCGTAGAGCGCGACCAGCGTGCCCAGCGCAGTCGGCGTCAGTCGATCGATGAGGATCGTGTTCGACGGCCGGTTGCCTTCGAAGACGCGATGCGGCACGAGCCGGTCCGGCGTGCCTTCGGCTTTCACCTGCTCCGGCGTCTTGCCGAACGCGAGCGCCTCCGCCTGCGCGAGGACGTTGGCGATCAGCATGTCGTGGTGCGGACCGAGCGGATTCAACGGCTGCGCGAAGGCGATGAAGTCGCACGGGATGAGTCGCGTCCCCTGGTGGATCAGCTGATAGAACGAATGCTGGCCGTTGGTGCCCGGCTCACCCCAGTAGATCGGGCCCGTGTCGCAGGCGACGGCGGCGCCGTCCAGCGTCACGTGCTTGCCGTTGCTTTCCATCGTCAGCTGCTGCAGATACGCCGGGAACCGCTTGAGGTACTGGTCGTAGGGCAGTACGGCAACCGTCTGCGCGCCGAAGAAATTGTTGTACCAGAGTGCGAAGAGCCCCATCAGCACCGGCACGTTGCGCTCGAACGGCGCCGTGCGGAAATGCTCGTCCATCGCGTGGAAGCCGGCGAGCATCGCCCGGAAGTTGTCGGGGCCGATCGCGAGCATCGTCGACAGGCCGATCGCCGAGTCCATCGAATAGCGGCCGCCGACCCAGTCCCAGAAGCCGAACATGTTCGCTGTGTCGATGCCGAACTCGGCGACCTTCGCCGCATTGGTCGAGACCGCGACGAAATGGCGGGCGATCGCCTTGACGTCGCCGCCCAAGCCCGCCAACGACCAGTCGCGCGCGCCGCGTGCATTGGTCATCGTCTCCAGCGTGGTGAACGTTTTCGACGAGATGATGAACAGCGTCTCTTCGGGCACGAGATCGCGGGTCGCTTCGACGAGATCGGTGCCGTCGACGTTGGAGACGAACCGGAACGTGAGTGCGCGATCGCTGTAGTGCTTCAGCGCTTCGTAGGCCATCACCGGGCCCAGGTCGGAGCCACCGATCCCGATGTTGATCACGGTGCGGATGCGCTTGCCGGTGTGACCCGTCCACGCACCGCTCCGCACGCGGTTCGCGAACTCGGTCATCCGGTCGAGAACCGCATGAACTTCGGGCACGACGTTCACGCCGTCGACGACAATGGAGGCACCTTTCGGCGCGCGCAAGGCGACGTGAAGGACTGCGCGGTTTTCGGTGACGTTGATCTTCTCGCCCCGAAACATCGCGTCGATCCGCGCATGCAGCTCGCATTCCTCGGCAAGCTGGATCAGGAGCGCGAGGGTCTCGTCGGTCACCCGGTTCTTCGAATAGTCGAGGTAGACGCCGGCCGCTTCGGCCGTCATCCGCTTGCCGCGGTCGGCATCGGCGGCAAACAGCGCGCGCAGATGGACGTCGCGCACACTCGGCAGATGCGCGCAAAGCGCCTTCCACGCCGGGCGCGCGGTGAGCGGTGATTGCTGCGCCGTTGCTGTCATCGTCGTCGTTCGCCGGATTGGCGGGGGTCAGCGCGAGCGCGACTTCGCCGCGACGCGCTTGGTCGCTGCGCGGCGCGTCGTCGGCGCGGACGGTGCCGTGCGAGGCCGCCTGGTTCCGGTGCGGGCCTTCCCGACGACCGGTCGCCTTCGCGGCTCGGCTTGCGCCCACAGACGGAAACCGCCGACGAACGCATTGGCGTTGTCCCCGGCACGACACCCGGGCGGCAGCGCTTTCAATTTCCTGACGTTGCCGCCGCCCAGCACCACGTCGTCGGGCTCGAGCGCGATCCTGAGCCGGGCCACGACATCGGCAACGTAGCGCCGCCATTTCTTCTTGCCGTAGCGTTCGAGGCCGCGCAGGCCCACGTAGTCTTCGTAGGTGGCCTTCCTGTATGGAAGATGGCCGAGCTCCATCGGCTCGACGATGCCGTCGACAACGAGCGTCGTGCCGAGGCCGGTGCCGAGACCCAGGAACAGGAGCTTCCCGCCTTTGTAGCTGCCGAGCGCCTGCATCGCCGCATCGTTGAGGATCCTGACCGGACGCCGGAAAGCCTTCCGATAATCGAACCCGACCCATCCCGCGGCGAGGTTGTACGGCTCGGCGACGGGCCGATCATGCACGACCGGGCCGGGGTAGCCGATCGCCACGACGTCGTAGTTCCAGTCGCCGGCAAGTTTGCGCGCCCCCGCTGCCATTCTGGCCGCGGTCAGCGACGGCCCCGACGGGAATCGCCGGGGCTCGGTCTGCCCGGTCGCGAGGATTTTCACGTTCGTCCCGCCGACGTCGACGACCAGCACGTTCATTCTCGGTGTGCCCTTTTTTCTTCGCGTTGCATCGTCGCGATCTTTCGCTCAGCCAACCTTCACGAGATCGGCGCTCTTTGCCGCGATCACGCCCATCAGCTCGTTCCACGACTTGACGAACGACGCTGCGCCCTCTTGCTGCAGTCGTGCGGCCAGCGCGTCGACGTCGACGCCGGCCTTGGCGAACTCGGCTATGATCGCTTCGCAGTCGCCGCCGTCACCCGCCATGATGGCGTCGACGACGCCGTGATCGGCGAAGGCCTTGAGCGTCGCTTCGGGCATGGTGTCCACGGTAAGCGGCGCGGCAAGCGCCTTGACGTACAGGATGTCCGACGCCTTCGGATCCTTGGTGCCGGTGCTCGCGAGCAGAAGCCGCTGCGCTCGCGCGCCTGCATTCATCGCCCGCTGATACCGCGGCGCGGCCAAAAAATCGCGGTACGCCTTGTACGTGCGCTGGCCAATGGCGATGCCGAGCCGATTGACCAGCGCCGCCGGCCCCTTTCCGGCGACCGCGACGTCCCAGCGACTGACGAACAGCGACGCCACCGAGCCGATGTCGGGATCCAGTCCGGCGGCAATGCGCCGCTCGACGCCGCGAAGGTAGGCATCGGCGGCGGCGAGGTAATGCTCGCGCGAAAACAGCAGCGTCACGTTGATCGGAACGCCGGCGAAGGTGGCTTCTTCGATGGCCGGCAATCCCTCGCGGGTTCCGGGGATCTTGATGAGGACATTGGGCCGCCTCGCCCGCGCGTGCAATTCCTTCGCTTCGGCAAGCGTGGTCTTGGTATCGTAGGCGAGGAGCGGCGAGACCTCGAGCGAGACCCAGCCGTCGACGCCTGCCGTACGCTCGAAGGTCGGCCGGAACAGGTCGGCCGCGCGGGTGAGGTCTTCGAGGGCGAGCTCGAAGAACAGGTTCTCGCCCGACTTGCCCTCGCCGAGCTTGTTGCGGATCGCCGCGTCGTAGGCGCTGCTCATCTTGATCGCGTGATCGAAGATCGTCGGATTGGACGTGAGCCCAGTGACCGAGAGCTCATCGATGTAGCGCGCGAGCGTGCCGCTCGTCACGAGCTCGCGCGTGATGTTGTCGAGCCAGAGGCTCTGGCCGAGGTCGTGCAGCTTCCGGGTGGCGTTCATCGTGTCGGCTTTCATCGTGACAGGGCGCGGACGTTCAGGTCTCGTCCCACAGCCGGATTACCGGTTCGGAAAGATCATGCTCGTAACCGAGCGCGCTCAAGCTCGTCGTGCGCAGCAACAGGTAGCGGCCGGCCGCCGGCTCGAGCGAAAGCCAGCGGGCGGCAAGCACGCGCAGCACGTGTCCGCTCGAAAAGAGCAGCACGTTGCCTCCCAGCGCCCGCACGCGCGCCACCACACGGTCCGCCCGCGCGCCGACATCCGCTGGCGCCTCGCCGCCGGGGCAGCCGTCGCGAAACAGTTGCCAGTCGGGACGGGACGCGAGGATCTCCGCGCGCGTGCGTCCTTCGTACTCGCCATAGTTCCATTCGACGAGATCGCGATCGACCTCCGCCACCCCGCCGAAACCCGCAAGCTCGCAGGTGCGTGCGGCGCGTCGCAACGGACTCGTGAACACCCTGCCGAAACTGAGACCGCGCAATCGCGTCCTGAGTTCGCGTGCGTCGCGTTCGCCGCGCTCGGTCAGCGGCACGTCGGTGAGTCCCGTATGCCGACCCGAAAGACTCCACGCCGTCTCGCCATGTCGGGCCAGATAGAGCAGCGGAAGCGCATCCGTCATGCCGTCGTCGTCGAGACCAGGCCATGGAGGAGCGGATTATCCACCGTCCCCGCGGACCTGCAAAGGCGCGATTCGGCACCCGCGAACGGCAGCCTGCGCCGTCGCGTTGCGGCGGACCACGGCTGCCGGTACAGTGGCGCGAGTCTCCGCCGACTTCGAGCGAACTCCCGCAACGCATGCCCCCGGACATCCTGACCGCAGAGGAGCAACGGCTCGCCGACGCGAGTACGGGCAAGGCGGCGTGGCGCCGGTGGGGCCCGTACCTGAGCGAGCGGCAGTGGGGCACCGTGCGCGAGGACTACAGCGCGAACGGCACCGCGTGGGAATACCTTCCGCACGATCACGCGCGTTCGCGCGCGTACCGCTGGGGCGAAGACGGCCTTGCCGGCATCTGCGACGACCGGCAGACGCTGTGCTTCGCGCTCGCGCTGTGGAACGGCGCCGACCCGATTCTCAAGGAACGGCTGTTCGGGCTGACCGGCAACGAAGGCAATCACGGCGAGGACGTCAAGGAGTACTACTTCTACCTCGACAACGTGCCCAGCCACGCGTACATGAAGTGCCTGTACAAGTATCCGCAGCGGGCGTTTCCGTATGCGGATCTCGTCGCCGAGAACAGACGGCGCGGACGGCGCGATCCGGAGTATGAGCTCATCGACACCGGAATCTTCGCCGACGACCGCTATTTCGACGCGTTCGTCGAATACGCGAAGGCCGCACCCGACGACATCATGATCCTCGTTCGCGCCGTCAACCATGGCCCCGAGGTGGCTACGCTGCACCTGCTGCCGACGCTGTGGTTCAAGAACGACTGGTCGTGGGTTCCCGGCCGGGCGCGGCCGCAGATCGTAATCGCCAAGTCGGGCCGATCGGGACTCGTGCTCGAGGCGGCGAATCACGAGACCGAGCGCTATTGGCTCTATTGCGATCCGCCGGACGACGTCCTGTTCACGGAAAACGAATCGAACATGGCACGGCTGTTCGGTGTCGCCAACGCATCACCATTCGTGAAGGACGCGTTCCACGCGTTCGTCGTCGATGGCCGGCACGATGCGGTGAACCCCGCGCATACCGGCTCGAAGGCCGCGCCGCTGTACGTTCGCCCGGTCGGCCCCGGAGAAACGGCGGTCGTCCGGCTTCGTCTTTGCAACGCCGGCGACCTCGGAGCGCCGCTCGGCGAGGCGTTCGATGCGACGTTCGCGCTGCGCAAGAAAGAGGCCGACGACTTCTACCAGCGGGTGACGCCGTTCGCGTTGCCCGAAGACATGCGCAACGTTCAGCGGCAGGCCTTCGCCGGAATGCTGTGGAGCAAACAGTATTACCGGTTCATGGTGCACCGCTGGCTCGAAGGCGATCGAGCGGGTCCGCCGCCGCCGGAAGAACGCAAGCAGGGGCGCGATCACGAATGGTGGCATCTCGCCGCCGGCGACGTGCTGTCGATGCCCGACAAGTGGGAATACCCGTGGTTTGCCGCGTGGGACATGGCGTTCCACTGCGTCGCCTTCGCGATGATCGATCCGGATTTTGCGAAGAGCCAGCTGCTGCTGCTCACCCGCGAGTGGTACATGCATCCAAATGGGCAGATCCCGGCCTACGAGTGGGCGTTCGGCGACGTCAATCCCCCGGTGCACGCGTGGGCGGCGACCCGCGTCTACCAGATCGAGGACAAGCTGTACGGGCGCAAGGATCGCGCGTTCCTCGAGCGGATCTTCCAGAAGCTGCTGATCAACTTCACGTGGTGGGTGAATCGCAAGGACGCGGGTGGCAACAACATCTTCGAGGGCGGGTTCCTCGGTCTCGACAACATCGGTGCGTTCGACCGGACGTCAGGTCTGCCCTCGGGTGGCCAACTGGAGCAGGCCGACGGCACGAGCTGGATGGCGATGTACTGCCTCAACATGCTCGCCGTTGCGCTCGAACTGGCCAAGCAGGACTCCATTTACGAGGATGTCGCGACGAAGTTCTTCGAGCATTTCGTCTATATCGGCGCGGCAATGAACCGGATGGGCGACCGCGAAGGCGGTCTCTGGCACGAAGAAGAGGGCTACTACTTCGACGCGCTCAAGCTCCCGGACGGCCGCTGCTTCCCGATAAAGGCGTGCACCGCTGCTGGCGCAATTCCCGTTTTCGCAATCGCCACCGGCGATCCGAACAGCTTGCAGATATATCACGATTTCGCGCAACGCATCCGCTGGTTCGCGCAGTATCGGCCGGAACTGCTGCGCGGGCTCGCCGACATCAACCACCGCGGCGTCGAGCAGCGCATCCGCCTCGCCATCGTCGATTCGCATCGGCTCCGGCGCATCCTCTGGCACGTGCTGGACGAGGCCGGGATGCTGAGTCCGTATGGCGTGCGCTCGGTGTCGAAGCGGCACGCAGCGAATCCCTTCGTCCTCGAGCTCGACGGTCAGCGCTTCGTCCTCGATTACGAGCCGGCCGAATCCACGACGCCGCTCTTCGGCGGCAACTCTAACTGGCGCGGGCCCGTGTGGCTCCCGCTCAACTTCCTGCTGATCGAGGCGCTGCAGAAACATCATTACTTTCTCGGCGACGATTACAAGGTCGAATACCCGACCGGGTCGGGCAACGAGATAAACCTCTGGCAAGTGACGACCGATCTGACCTACCGGCTGATCCGCCTTTTCCTGCGGGACGAAACAGGCCGGCGGCCGGTGAACGGCGATCGGGAGAAGTTCGACAGCGATCCGCATTGGCGCGACCTCGTCGTGTTCCACGAGTATTTCCACGGCGATACCGGCGCGGGTCTCGGCGCCAGCCATCAGACCGGCTGGACCGGCGTCGTCGCCAAGCTGATCCAGCAGTACGCCGAGTACGCGCTTTCGGGGAAGCCGCCGACCCTCATCGAAGAAGACGAGATCGTCGGACGGATACAGTCGCGGTGACCGCCGCGCTGCCGCTCGATGGCGAATGGCTGGAGAGCGATGCGTTCGGTGGTTTCGCGTCGGGCACCGTCGCCGGTTACCGCACCCGCCGCTATCACGCATTGCTGCTGACGCCGCGGCGTCCACCGTCCGATCGCGTCGTTCTCGTGAACGGAATCGAGGCGTGGGTCGATGCGGCGGGAGCGAGCTTCCCGCTGTCGACGCAGCACTATGCGCCGGACGTCATTGAGCCCCGCGGAATCGACTACCTGAAGGACTTTACGTGCGAGCCCTGGCCGACATGGACGTTCGTTGCACCGAACGGCGTCGCGATCGTCCAGGAATGCCTCGTCGATCGCGCAAGCGGTGGCGTGCTTCTCGCGTGGCGGCTTCTGCGCGGGGACGGCGCCGCGCGACTCCACGTACGTCCACTGCTGTCCGGGCGCGATTACCACGCGCTGATGCGCGAGAACGGCGCGTTCGACTTCACTGCGCGCGGCAATGGCCGGAACGTCACCTGGCGGCCCTATGCGGCGCTGCCGTCGATCGCTGCGCTGACCACCGGGACCTACACGCACGAACCGCTGTGGTATCGGAATTTCCTCTATCGCGAGGAGGCGGCGCGCGGGCTCGATTGCGTCGAGGACCTCGCTTCGCCGGGCACGTTCATGTTCGATTTGGAGAGTGGCGATGCGCTCGTCGTCCTGCGCGCGGATGATCGGGTCGACGCCGACGCGCACGCATCGGGCACCCATATCCGCGAGGTCGAGACGGCCCGCCGCGCACCGCTCTCGCCGCTCGATCGCGCTGCCGACGCTTACGTGGCGCAGCGCGGCGCGGGGTTAACGATCGTTGCCGGCTTCCCGTGGTTCACCGACTGGGGCCGCGACACGTTCATCGCGATGCGCGGACTCGTCATCGCGCGCGGGCGCCATGACATCGCGGCGGCGATACTTTCCGCCTGGGCGGACCTGGTGTCGGAAGGCATGCTTCCCAATCGCTTTCCCGATCAGGACGAAGCGCCGGAATTCAATTCGGTCGACGCGTCGCTCTGGTATGCGATCGCCGTCCATGACTTCGTCGCAGCGGCGCGGCCGACTGGCGCGCTTCGCGATCGGCTGCGTCGCGCGGTGACCGCGATCCTCGAGGGTTACACAGCGGGGACGCGCTACGGGATTCGCATGGCCGACGACGGCCTTCTCGCCTGCGGCGTTCCCGGTGTTCAGCTCACCTGGATGGATGCAAAAGTCGGCGACGTCGTCGTCACGCCGCGGATCGGCAAGCCGGTGGAAGTCGAAGCGCTGTGGATCAACGCGCTCCGCTGCGCCGGCGGCCGGTACGACGCGATGGCTGCGCGCGCGCAGAGCGCGTTCCGGGACCGCTTCTGGAATCCTCGAGCCGGCTGCCTCCATGATGTCGTCGACGTCGATCATCGGCCGGGCGCAGTCGATTCCTGCATCCGGCCGAACCAGATTCTCGCCGTCGGCGGGCTGCCGTTCGCGGTGGTAGATGGCACCATCGCGCGCGCGATCGTCGCGACCGTCGAGCGCGAGCTGTGGACGCCGATGGGTCTGCGGACGCTCGCGCCCAGCGACCCGGCGTACCGTCCGCGTTACGAGGGCGGCGTTAGCGATCGCGGCGCCGCTTATCATCAGGGCACGGTGTGGCCATGGCTCATCGGTCCCTTCGTCGACGCGTGGATCGCGGTGAACGGCGGCGATACGGCGCACCGCGATGAAGTGCGCACGCGATTTCTCGCCCCGCTGCAGGCGCACCTGCGCGTCGCCGGACTCGGGCACGTCAGCGAAATCGCCGACGGCGACCCGCCGCACACGCCACGCGGCTGCCCGTTCCAGGCATGGTCGACGGGCGAGCTGATCCGCGCGCTCGCGCGCACGGCGCCGACAACGGCAGCGATCGAAGCATTGTGATCGGGTTCTTCCAGGGATTGCGCTTGGATCGACGCGGCGGCGTGGCACGCGATGCGCTCGCCGGCATCACGCTCGCGTCGATGAACATTCCGCAGGTGCTGGGCTATACGCGCATCGCGGGAACGCCTGTGGTGACCGGCCTTTACACGGTGTTCCTGCCGCTCGTCGCGTTCGCCGTCTTCGGCTCGTCGCGCCGCCTGGTCGTCGCCGCCGATTCGGCGACCGCGACGATTTTCGCGAGCGGGCTCGCGCAGATGGCGCCGCCGGCGAGCGAGAAGTACATGGCGTTGGTCGGCATGGTCGCGCTGTTGACCGCGGCGTTCCTGCTCGTCGCGCGGATATTCCGGCTCGGGTTCCTGTCCGACTTCCTGTCGCGAACGGTGCTCGTGGGGTTCCTCGCCGGCGTCGGGATCCAGGTCGGCATCGCAATGCTGCCCGACATGCTGGGCATCGAGGTGACGACGCGTCGCACGCTGCTCGAAGCCTGGCAGGTCGCGACCCAGTTGACGGTCGCGCATGGACCGACGCTCGTGCTTTCCGCGCTCGTCGTCGTCGGCATCCTGATCTGCCGACACGCGCTGCCGCGCGTTCCCGCGCCGCTGCTTGCAGTCGTCGGCACGATCGTCGCAAGCAGCGTCTGGAACTTTTCCGGCCGCGGCATCGCCGTGATCGGCGCGGTGCCCGGCGGGCTGCCGGCGTTCACGCTGCCTGCGGTGACCTGGACGGAGTTTCTGGCGCTGATTCCGATCGCCGGATCGTGCTTTGTCATCATCATCGCGCAAAGCGCCGCGACGGCACGGAGCTTCGCCCTCGCGCACCGCGAGCGCGTCGACGAGGACGCCGACATCCTCGGCCTCGCCGCGGCGAACGCGGCGGCGGCGCTTTCCGGCGCATTCGTCGTCAACGGCAGCCCGACGCAGACCGCGATGGCCGAGCGGGCCGGCGCGAAAAGCCAGCTCGCGCAGCTCGTCTTCGCCGGCGTCGTACTGGCGGTGCTGCTGTTCCTGACCGCGCCGCTCCGATATCTGCCGCGCTGCGTTCTCGCCGGCATCGTGTTCACGATCGCCGTCGGTCTCGTCGACTGGCACGGCCTGCGTGCCATTCGCACCGAGAGTCCCGGCGAGTTCCGCCTCGCGATCGTCACCGCCGCCGTCGTGGCGCTCGCCGGCGTCGAGCAGGGAATCCTGCTTGCGATCGCGTTGTCGCTTTTGCGCCACGTCCGTCACAGCTACCGGCCGCACACGGCGATGCGCGTCGCGAACGGCTCGGGGCATTGGGAAATCGCGCCGGCGGTTCCGGGAACCGAAACCGAGCCCGGCCTCATCGTCTACCACTTCGGCGCCGATCTCTTCTACGCGAACGACACGCGCTTTGCCGACGAAGTCCGCGCGCTCGTCGCGCAGGCACCGACGCCGGTGCGCCAGTTCGTCATCGACGCCGGCGCGATCACCGATCTCGACTACTCGGCCGCGCGCACGCTTGCGGACTTGCACGACGATCTCGCGCGAAACGGGGTGACACTGGTCTTCGGCCGCACAAGTCCGTCGCTGCGCGCCGACATGGATCGGCACGGCCTCACGCAGAAGATCGGCGCCGAGCATATCTTCACGACGCTGCACGAGGCGCTGCCACCGGCAGGCACACGCTGACCGGCAACACAATGACGCTCGCTCGGCCGCCGCGCAAAGCATTCCGCCGCGCCCGCCGAAGTCGGCCGCCGGCTGGTCGCGCCGGAGCAAAAAACGGCTACACTCGCGGACGGAGGGGACTTCGATGAATCCACCGCGGACGCTCCGATTCGACCTGCTCCTGGCGGCAGGCGTAGCGACGCTCGCGTCCGCGCTCGTCCTCGTCGCGGCGAGCGCCGTCGCGCAATCGCGCCCGCAACTCGTGGAGCGCGGCGAATACCTGGGCCGCGCCGGCGACTGCATCTCCTGTCACACGGCGAAGGGTGGCGCCGCCTACGCCGGCGGACTGCGAATGGACACGCCGTTCGGCGCGATCCTCACCCCGAACATCACGCCCGACGGCGACACCGGCATCGGCGCCTGGTCGGCCGACGAGTTCTACCGCGCAATGCACGACGGCATCAACAGGCGCGGACAGGACATGTACCCGGCGATGCCCTATACATTCTTCACCAGGGTCACGCGCGACGATTGCGACGCGATCTACGCGCATCTGCGCTCGATAAAGCCGGTCCGCAATGCCGTCGAGGTGAACCAGCTGCGCTGGCCGTTCGACATGCGCTGGACGATGGCGTCGTGGCGCGCACTTTACTTCACTGCCGGCACGTTCAAGCCGGACCCGCTGCAGAGTGCCCTCTGGAATCGCGGCGCCTATCTGATCGAGGGCCTCGGCCACTGCAGTGCCTGCCATTCGCCGCGCAACGCGCTTGGCGCGATCGAGAAGAACAAGGCGTATACCGGCGCGACGATCGACGGCTGGTTCGCGTTGAACCTGACCGAGAATCTCAATACGGGCCTGGGCGAATGGGAACCCGCGCAGATCGTCGCCTATCTCAGGACCGGCGCCGCCAAGGCCCAGTCGACGACGCTCGGGCCGATGGCCGAAGTCGTCCATAACAGTCTCTCGTACCTGAGCGACGCCGACCTGCAGGCGATGGCGACGTACCTCAAATCACTGCCCCCGAATTCCGGGCTCCGCACGCGCTACGGCGAGCCCGATCCGACAAAAACGCGCGGCGTTGCGCTCTACACCGACCATTGCAGCGGCTGTCATCAGGCGAAAGGCACCGGGATTCCCGGCGTCTTCCCGCCGCTCGCGAGCAATGGCGCCGTGATCGCGCCGGATCCCGCGGACATCCTCAAAGTTCTGCTGCGGGGCATTCCCGCCCGCGACACCTACATCGCCATGCCGTCCTTCGCGGCCCAACTCACCGATCAGCAGATTGCCGACCTCGCGAATTACGTCCGCACGAGCTTTGGCAATATCGCGGCGCCCGATGCGACGGCGGGGATGGTCGCAAAGCTGCGTCGAACCGCAAGATAGCGAAACGCCTCAGCCCGCGCCGAGCCACGCCGCGCCGCGCACCCCGCTCGAATCGCCGTGGACGTGCTTGACGAGTCGCGTGTCGACCCGATCGGAAAAGACCCATGGCGCCCAGAGCTCGGGCACGCGCGCGTAGAGTCGATCGATGTTCGACAGACCGCCACCCAGCACGATGACATCGGGGTCGACGATGTTGATCACGTGCGCGAGTGCACGGGCGAGCCGTTCCTCGTAGCGCTCGAGCGTCGCTCCGCACGCGGCGTCGAAAAGCCCCGCGCGTGCGACGATGTCGTGGGAGTCGACCGGCTCGCCGCCCGCGCGCAGATGATCGCGCTCGATGCCGGGTCCAGACAGCCACGTCTCGATGCAGCCGCTCTTCCCGCAGTAGCACGCCGGGCCCGGACGCTCGTCGTCGCGCGGCCACGGCAACGGGTTGTGTCCCCACTCGCCGGCAATGGCATTGGGCCCTTCGAGCAGGCGACCGGCAACGACGATCCCCGCGCCGACGCCAGTGCCGAGGATCGCACCGAAAACGACCGCCGCGCCCTGCCCCGCGCCGTCGCTCGCTTCCGAAAGCGCAAAGCAGTTCGCGTCGTTCGCAATCCGCACCGTGCGTCCGAGCGCTGCCTCGAGATCCTGCCTGATCGGCTGGCCGTTCAAGTACACCGAATTCGAGCCGCGCAGGCGGCCGGTCGCACGCGAGACCGCGCCCGGCGTGCCGACGCCGACGGTACCCGTCGCGCCGAGGTCGCGCTCGGCGTCGCGGACGAGCCCTGCCACCTCGTCGATCGTTGCGCGATAGTCGCCGCGAGGCGTCGGGATCCGCCGCCTCAGGCGTTCCGCGCCGGTTGCGTCGAGGGCGACGATTTCGATCTTGGTGCCGCCGAGATCAATCCCCAGGAGGACGCGTCTGTTTTGCATGACAGGGCGAAGATGTAGACTTCCAAGCTTGACAACCGCGGCGAGCCGGGAATTTCCGTCGGCCGCGCGGCTCCTGCCCATTCGCCAGCCTTTGTTCCGATGATTCCCGAATCCGCCGCCGCCCTCACCGAACCGCCCGCAGAGATCGACGACGCGACCGGTGCGCCGCCGGCGGACGCCGTCGCGGCTTTTCGCCAGTCGATTCTGGAAAGGCTCACCTATACCGTCGGCAAGGATCCGGGCCACGCCTTCGAGCACGACTGGTTCATCGCCACCGCTTTTTCCGTCCGCGACCAGATCGTCAATCGCTGGATGGATGCCACGCGCAAGACCTATCACGACGGACGCAAGCGTGTCTACTACTTCTCGCTCGAATTCCTGATCGGCCGCCTGCTCTTCGACGCGCTCGGCAATCTGGGCCTGACCGAGATCGCCCGCGCGGCGCTGCGCGATCTGGGCATCGACCTCGATCGGCTGCGCAAGCTCGAGCCCGACGCGGCGCTGGGCAACGGCGGCCTGGGTCGGCTCGCCGCGTGCTTCATGGAGAGCATGGCGACGCTCGCCATTCCAGCCCATGGCTATGGCATCCGCTACGACCATGGCATCTTCCGCCAGGTACTGAAGGACGGCTGGCAGGTCGAGTTGCCCGAAGACTGGCTGTCGTCGGGCAACCCGTGGGAGTTCGAACGGCCGGAAGTCTCCTACACGATCGGCTTCGGCGGGACCGTCGACGTCGTCCGCAACGAAGAGGAGGCTACCCGCTACGTCTGGCATCCCGCCGAGACCGTCAACGCGGTCGCGTACGACACGCCGATCGCCGGCTGGCGCGGCCGGCACGTCAATACGCTGCGGCTGTGGTCCGCCCGGGCCACCGATCCGATCTCGCTCGAGGAATTCAATCGCGGCGACCATGTCGGCGCGCTCGCCGACCGCGTGCGGCTCGAAGCGATTTCGCGCGTGCTCTACCCGAGCGACGAGACCGCGGCGGGGCACGAGCTGCGGCTGCGGCAGGAGTTCTTCTTCGCGTCGGCGTCGTTGCAGGACCTGCTGCGCCGGCACAAGCAGCAGCATGGCGACTGCGCCTCGCTCGCCGACCACGTCGCGATCCAGCTCAACGATACGCACCCCGCGATCGCGATCCCCGAGCTGATGCGACTCCTCGTCGACGAACACGGCATCCCGTGGGAGCTCGCCTGGAACATCACGACGTCGGTGTTCAATTACACGAACCACACGCTGCTGCCCGAGGCACTCGAAACGTGGCCGGTGCCGCTGATGGAGGGCCTGCTGCCACGCCACATGCAGATCATCTACCTCATCAACGCGCTCCATCTCGACGCGCAGCGCTCGGCGGGTCGCGAGGATGACAAGTTCCTCGCCTCCGTTTCGGTGATCGAAGAGAATGACAATCGTCACGTACGGATGGGCCATCTCGCCTTTCTCGGCTCGCACCGCGTCAACGGTGTCTCGGCGCTGCACACGGAGCTCATGCGCAAGACCGTGTTTCGCGATCTGCACGGACTCTACCCCGACCGCATCGTCAACAAGACCAACGGGATCAGCTTCCGCCGCTGGCTGTTCCAGGCGAACCCCGGGTTGACCGCGCTCGTCGCCGAGACGATCGGACCTGGTTTCCTCGATGACGCGAGCGAGCTCGAGGGACTCGTCCGCCTCGCTGACGACGCGGAATTCCAGGAAAAATTTGCCGCGGTGCGGCGCGCGAACAAGGTCGCGCTCGCCCGGCTCGTCGCCGAGCGCCTGGGCGTGGGCATCGATCCGGACGCGATGTTCGACGTGCAGATCAAGCGCATCCACGAGTACAAGCGGCAGCTCCTGAACATCCTCGAGACCGTCGCGCTGTACAACGCGATCCGCGCGCAACCGACGCACGGCTGGGCGCCGCGCGTGAAGATCTTCGCCGGCAAGGCCGCCGCCGGCTATCAGCAGGCGAAGCTCATCATCAAGCTCGCGAGCGACGTCGCCCGCGTCGTCAACAACGATCCGGCGGTGCGCGGCCAGCTGAAGATCGTGTTCCTCCCCAATTACAACGTGAGCCTTGCCGAAGCGATCATCCCGGCGGCGGACCTGTCCGAACAGATCTCCACCGCCGGCATGGAAGCTTCGGGAACCGGCAACATGAAGCTCGCGTTGAACGGTGCGCTGACGATCGGAACGCTCGATGGCGCCAACATCGAGATCTGCGAGCGGGTCGGCGCCGAGAACATCTTCATCTTCGGGCTCAAGGCTGACGAGGTCGCGGCGCGTCGCCGCGCGGACCTCGACGCTCGGGACGCGATCGGGAAGTCGCATGCGCTCGCCGAAGCGCTCGACGCCGTGGCCGCGGGGGCGTTTTCCCCGAACGACCGGACGCGATACAAGGGCCTCGTCGACAGCCTAAGGCATCACGACTATTTCATGGTCACCGCGGATTTTGATGCGTATCGCGCGGCGCAGCGCAATGTGGCCCTGCTGTGGAAGGACAAGCCGGCGTGGTGGCGCCACGCCGTTATCAATACCGCGCGCGTTGGCTGGTTCTCGGCAGACCGGGCGATCCTCGACTATGCGCGCGACATCTGGCAAGCCGAACCCGGGCCGCGGTGACGCGGTGCAACCGACCTCCGGGCCGCGCCTGCCGGACCGATCACGTCGGTAGAAAAGCGCCCGCGCCGACAACGCGATGGACAAGGTAACCTATTCGACGCCGCTCTCCCGCTCGACGATGGCCTACGTCCTCGCCGGGGGCCGAGGCTCGCGGCTGATGGAGCTGACCGAGTACCGCGCGAAGCCCGCGGTTCCGTTCGGTGGCAAGACGCGCATCATCGATTTTGCGCTGTCGAATGCGCTCAACTCGGGCATCCGCCGCATCGCGGTCGCGACGCAGTACAAGGCGCACAGCCTGATCCGGCACCTGCAACGCGGCTGGAACTTCCTGCAGCCGATGCGCAACGAAAGCTTCGACATCCTGCCGGCGAGCCAGCGCGTTTCCGAGGACCAGTGGTATGCCGGCACAGCCGACGCCGTCTACCAGAACATCGACATCATCGACAGCTACGACCCCGAATACCTCGTCATCCTCGCCGGCGATCACATCTACAAGATGGACTACGAGCGGATGCTGGTCCAGCACGTCAACGACGGCGCTGACGTGACGATCGGCTGCATCGAAGTGCCGGTTGCGCAGGCTCAGGGCTTCGGGGTCATGCAGGTCGATGCGAGCAACCGCGTCGTGTCGTTCCTCGAAAAGCCGGAGTCGCCGCCGGAGCTGCCCGACCGGCCCGGGTTCGTGCTCGCGAGCATGGGCATCTACGCGTTTCGCCGGACGTTGCTCAATGCCGAGCTGCGGCGCGACGCGGCCGACCCGCATTCGAGCCGCGATTTCGGCCGCGACATCATTCCGTATCTCGTGCAGCACGGCAAGGCGGTGGCGCACCGCTTCGCGCGCTCATGCGTGCGCTCCGAAGCCGAGACCCAGACGTACTGGCGCGACGTCGGCACGATCGACGCGTACTGGGAAGCGAACATCGACCTAACCGACATCGTTCCCGCGCTCGACCTCTTCGATCGCAACTGGCCGATCTGGTCGTATGCCGAGATCACGCCGCCGGCGAAATTCGTCCACGATACGGAGGGTCGCCGCGGCATCGGCGTCTCGTCGCTGGTCTCGGGCGGCTGCATCATTTCAGGTTCCGCACTGCGTCGGTCGCTACTGTTCACCGGCGTGCACGTCCACTCGTACGGCGAAATCACCAACGCAGTGATCCTGCCCTACGTCGAGGTCGGACGCGGCGCGCACCTCGAGAACGTCGTGGTCGACAGCGGAGTGCGGATCCCGGCGAACCTCGTCGTCGGCGAGGATCCGGAGAAGGACGCGCTGCGGTTCCGGCGCACCGCCCGTGGCATCTGCCTCATCACGCAGCCGATGCTCGATCGCTTGAACGCATGACGCGACCGTCATCTGCGCGCCCGCGGGGATCCAGTGGCTTTCGACGCAAGACGCTGGGGTCGCGGCCTCCGAACCACCGTGTCCCACTGCAAAAGGGCCGGCCGGGTCGCTCGCAGAGCGGCGCGCGCTTCGCACCTCGGGTTCTCCCGCGGCGCCTACGACTGCACATCAGGAACGACGAGCTTGACGTCGAAGCGCGGCCGATCGTAATCGGCCACGCGCGGTACTGCGCAGTCCCCGGGGCATGAAGGAGCTCCGCGTCCTCTCGGTCGCGTCCGAAATCTATCCCCTCGTAAAGACCGGCGGGCTGGGCGACGTCGTCGGCGCGCTGCCGGCCGCGCTCGCGCGCGAGGGCATCGTCGTGCGTACGTTGATCCCCGGCTATCCGGCGGTGATGCAAGCGCTTTCCACGGCCGAAACCGTGCACACGTTCGCAGACCTGCACGGCGGGCCGGCGCAGCTAGTCGCGGCGCGCGCGCACCGCCTCGATCTCTACGTCGTCGATGCGCCGCATCTCTACGGCCGCGCCGGAAATCCTTACGTCGGTCCGGACGGCAGGGAGTGGCCGGACAACGCGTTGCGCTTTGCCGCGCTCGCTGAATGCGCCGCGGCGATCGCTCGCGCAGTCGTACCGGCGTACGTTCCGCACGTCGTTCATGCGCACGACTGGCAGGCGGGCCTCGTGCCCGCTTATCTGCATTACGGCGGACGGCCGCGCCCGGCGACGGTGATGACGGTGCACAACCTCGCCTACCAAGGCCAGTATCCGCGCGAGCTGCTGGCGACGCTGAAGCTGCCGGCGCACGCCTATGCGATCGACGGCGTCGAGTATCACGGCGGGATCGGCTTCCTCAAGGGCGGGCTTGCCCTCGCCGACCGCATCACGACGGTGTCGCCCACCTACGCGACCGAGATTCAGACGCCCGAAGGCGGCATGGGCCTCGACGGCCTCCTGCGCAAGCGCGCCCCCGTGCTCACGGGAATTCTCAACGGCATCGACGACGACGTGTGGAATCCCGCAACCGACGCGCATCTGCCCGTGCGCTACGACGCGAAGCAACGCGCGGGGCGAGCGCAGAACAAGGCGGCGCTGCAGGCGCGGTTCGGCCTCGCCGTCGCGCCGGACACGCTGCTCTTCGGCGTGGTGAGCCGGCTCACCTGGCAGAAAGGCCTCGACCTGTTGCTCGAGGCGCTGCCCGCGGTCGATCAGGCGCACGCGCAGCTCGCGCTCGTCGGCTCGGGCGACCGCCCGCTCGAAAACGCGTTCGCAGCGGCGGCGCGCGCAAGTCCGGGTCGGGTCGCCTCGATCATCGGCCACGACGAGGCGCTCGCGCACCTGATGCAAGGCGGCGCCGACGCCTTGCTCGTGCCGTCGCGCTTCGAGCCGTGCGGCCTCACGCAGCTCTGCGCGCTGCGCTACGGCGCCCTTCCGGTGGTCGCGCACGTTGGTGGCCTCGCCGATACCGTCGTCGACGCCAACGACATGGCGCTCGCGGCCGGTGCGGGAACGGGCGTGCAGTTCATGCCCGTGACGCCGGACGGACTCCGGTTCGCGATCGGCCGCACCGCGGCGCTGTGGCGCAACCGCGCGGTCTGGCGGCGGATCCAGTCGCGCGCGATGGCGACCGACGTGAGCTGGACGCGTCCGGCGATCCGCTACGCGAAGCTCTTCCGCGAGCTCGTCACCCGCGGCGCGTGACGGATGGGTAGCGGAACCGCAGGCACCGGCGGCGCCGAGCCGCTCGGCGTCACACTGGTTCGCGGCGGCGCCAACGTCGCCGTGTTTTCGGCGCACGCCGACGCGATCGAGCTTTGTCTTTTCGATGCCGCCGGGCAGCGCGAGCGGACGCGACTCCGGCTCCCCGCGCGCACCGGCGATGTCTTTCACGGTTTTGTGCCGGACATGGCGGCCGGCGATCGCTACGGCTTGCGCGCCTACGGCCCTTACGATCCCGCCCACGGGCACCGCTTCAACGCGGCGAAGCTTCTCGTCGACCCTTATGCACGAGCGCTCGACCGGCGGTTCGCACTCGATGCCGCAATGTTCGGCGAAACGCCCGCCGGCACGCGCAACGACACCGACAGCGCGCACGTGGTGCCGAAAGCGATTGCGACGGCGCCGCCCCGTCCGGCCGCGACGGATCGTCCGCGCATCGCATGGGCCGATACGATCATCTACGAGCTCAACATCCGCGGCTTCACGGCGCTTCATCCGGACGTCCCCGATCCCATCCGCGGCACCTGTGCGGGCCTCGCGCATCCGGCCGCGATCGCGCACCTGAAGCGCCTCGGCGTCACGATGGTTGAGCTGATGCCGCTCGCGGCGACAATCGACGAACGACATCTTCCGCGACTCGGCCTCACCAATTACTGGGGGTACAACCCCGCGGCGCTGTTCGTTCCCGACCCGCGCCTTGCGCCGGGCGGCATCGACGAATTGCGCGACTGCGTCGCCGCGCTGCACGCCGCGGGGCTCGAGGTGATCGTCGATGTCGTCCTCAACCACACGGGCGAAAGCGACGCGCTCGGGCCGACGGTCTCGCTGCGCGGCCTCGACAACGCGACCTACTACCGGCTGGTCGAAGGCGACGCCGCCCGCTATGTCGACGACGCCGGCTGTGGCAACGTGCTGGCGCACGAGCGGCCACCGGTTGCGCTGCTCGCGCAGGACGTGCTGCGCTATTACGCGGAATTTGCCGGCATCGACGGCTACCGTTTCGACCTCGCGACGACACTCGGCCGCGGCCCCCGGGGATTCGATCCCGCTCATCCGCTCTTCCGCGCGATTGCCGAGGATCCGCTGCTCTCCGGTCTGAAGCTCATCGCCGAACCCTGGGACATCGGCCCCGGTGGCTATCGCCTCGGCGCGTTCCCGGCGAGATGGGGCGAGTGGAACGACCGCTATCGCGACACCGTGCGCCGCTACTGGCGTGGTGACGGCGGCTGCCGCGGCGCGCTTGCCACCCGGCTCGCGGGGTCGTCCGACATATTCAGCGGCGGCGCGCGCGGGCCGTCGCGCTCGATCAACTTCGTCACCGCGCACGACGGTTTCACGCTCGCCGATCTCGTGTCCTACGAAGTCAAGCACAACGAGGCCAACGGCGAAGACAACCAGGACGGCAGCAACGTCAATTACTCGTGGAACCACGGCGTCGAAGGGCCGTCGCCGGATCCGGCGGTTCGCGCTGCACGCGAGCGCGACGTTCGCGGCCTGCTCGCGACGCTCCTCGTTTCGCGCGGCACACCGATGCTCGCAATGGGCGATGAAATCGGGCGCTCGCAACACGGCAACAACAACGCGTACGCGCAGGACAGCGCGCTGGCGTGGGTCGATTGGGCCAATGCGGACCAGCGGCTCGCCGAGCTCGTGGCCGTGCTCATCGATCTGCGCAAGCGGCATCCGGCGTTGCATCTCGATCGCTGGCTCACGGGAGCGCCCGTCGACGATACCGGCGTCCCCGATATCGCGTGGCGGCGACCCGACGGTAGCGCGATGAACGATGGCGACTGGACGGCACCCGATGCACAGGCACTCGTCGCGATCCTGTACGCGCGGGCTTCACCGGGCGCTGCCGCCGATCGCGTCGCCATCGCGCTCAATGCCGGCCGCGACGTGGCGGCCGTCCGTTGGCCGGCGGCACGCGACGGCTTCCATTGGCGGCGCGAGATCGACACGTCACAGCCGACGGGCCGGCCGGCGAGCGCCGGCGAGGACGCGCCCGAAGCCGATACCGTCGCGCCACGCTCGGTCGTCGTCCTCGTCGAGGCGCCGAACGCCCGGCGCCAAGTGCGCCATACGGGCGTCGAACCGGTGATCCTCGATCGACTCGCGGAGGCGGCCGGCATCGCGGCGGAGTGGTGGGACATTGCCGGCCGGCACCACGTCGTGACTGCGGATACCAAGCGCACGCTCTTGTCTTCGATGCAACTCGGTGTCGAGTCGACGGCGGATGCGCACGCGCGCCTGGCCGAGCTTGCCGACGTCCGCGAGCGGCGGCGCCTGCCGCCGGTGATCGTCGCCCGCGTCGGCGCCGCAATCGACGTGCCCATCGCCACGGGGGAGGCGACGCGCGTCGATCGCCTGGCCGTGCATCTCGTTCGCGAAGACGAATCTGAAGAAGTCGTGGCGATGCAAATCGACGCGTTGCCGGCGAGCCGCACCACCGCCGTCGATGGCCGGATCGTCATGCGGCGGCTCCTGTCGCTGCCGCCACTGCCGGTGGGCCGCCACACGCTCGTCCTTCCCGATTACCCCGAAAGCGTCTGTCGCGTGCTGGTGGTGCCCGAGCGTTGCTTCTTCCCGCACGAGCTCAACGAAGGTGCCCGTCGTTTCGGTCTCGCCGCGCACCTCTACGCACTCACCCGGCCGGGCGATCAGGGCATCGGTGATTTCACGACGCTGGCCGACGTCGGCGCCGCGACGGCCCGCGTCGGTGGCGCCGTCGTCGGGGTCAACCCGCTGCACGCGCTGTACGGCGAAGATCGCGATCGAGCGAGCCCTTACCATCCGTCCGATCGGCGCTTTCTCGATCCGATCTACATCGACGTGCTGCGCGTTCCCGATCTCGCCACGTCGCGCAAGGCCCGCAGCCTTCTCTACGCGAGCGGCGATGCGATTGCGGCGCTCGCGGCGAGCGCGGCGGTCGATTACGCTGCGGTCTGGCGCGCGAAACGGGCCGTGCTGGAGGCGTGTTTCGCGACGTTCGAGCGACGCCCCGCCGACGATCCGCGAGTCGTCCTGTTCGAGCATTTCGTGCGCACGAGCGGCCCGCCGCTGCAACGCTTCGCGACGTTCGAGGCGATCGCCGCGTTTCATCCGCGGTTGCCGTGGCCGCGCTGGCCGTCGGGACTGTCGCGGCCCGACGCTCCCGGTGTCGTGCGCTTCGCACGGCAGAATCGCACGCGCATCCGGTTCGCGCTGTATCTGCAATGGCTCGCCGATCAACAGCTCGCGAACGCCGCTGCCCATGCGCGTGCAAGCGGCCTTGGCATCGGACTGTATCGCGACCTCGCGATCGGCGCCGCGGCCGACGGCGCCGAGGCCTGGGCAAGCCCGGAAGGACTCGCGCGCGGCGCGTCGATCGGAGCGCCGCCCGATCCCTTTTCCACCGCCGGACAAGTCTGGGATCTGCCGCCGCCGATTCCCGGATCGCTGACGGGCACCGCGTACGCCGGTTTTCGCGAGCTCGTCGCCGCGAACATGCGCCACGCGGGCGCGCTGCGCATCGATCACGTGATGGGGCTGACGCGGCTCTTCTGGATTCCGGACGGCGCGACCGCGGTCGACGGCGCGTATGTCCGCTACCCGCTCGAAGACATGATCGGCGTGCTCGCGCAGGAAAGCCACCGCGCGCGCTGCCTCGTCGTCGGCGAAGATCTGGGCACTGTTCCCGAGGGATTCCGCGAGCGGATGGCGGCGGCCGGCATCCTGTCGTATCGCGTCGTCTGGTTCGAGCGCGAAGGCCGAATGTTCAACGATCCTTCGCGCTACCCCGCGCAGGCGGCGACCTGCGTTGCCACGCACGACTTGCCGACGATCGCCGGTTGGTGGTCGGGCGCGGACATCGACGAGAAGCATGCGCTCGGGCGAATCAACGAGAACGAAGTCGCGCAGGAGCGCGGCGAGCGCGCGGCGGCGAAAGAGACGCTCGCGAATGCGCTCGATCACGCCGGCATAACGTCGCCTTCGCCAATCGATCCGATGGGTCCGCACGACGCCGCGATCACCGCGGCGATCCATCGCTTCGCCTGCGCCACGCCGTCGGCGCTCGTGCTGTTCCAGGCCGACGATCTCGCCTCGGAAACCGCCGCGCTCAATCTTCCCGGCACCGATCGCGAGCGGCCGAACTGGCGGCGCAAGATCGGTATCGCGGCGGCAGCGCTGTGGGACACTCCCGCCGGCATCGCGACGCTTGCTGGATGCGCGGCGCGACGGCGCGACGACGTCGACCCGGGTTGACGCGCCGGCGGCGCATCCCCGATGCGATGCCTTCGCGCTGAACTCGCGGTCTCTTCCCCGCGTCCGATTTCGCGCTGCGCATCGTCGCCGCGCCGGCGGCGGATCAATGCGCGTGTCCGTGCCGGTGATCGTCGATCGGCGATCGCAAGCGTACCTCGGCGTCCACCGGAATCTCCGTCCGACTGCCTTCAGCAGACTCAATCGTCAGCGTAAGCGGCACGCGATCCCCGAGCTTCAGCGCGCGCGTCAACCGCAGCAGCCGCAGCCGGCGGGCGCCAGGCTTCAGCGTGATTGCCGCGCCGGCCGGAAGCGGAAGGCGCGAGACCTGCTTTCCCTTACCGTCGCCGGAAAGGATGACGACCGCGGCGATCTCGCTCCCCACACCGACGAGCGCCGCGCCGTCGGTGCTCGTGAGCGTCATGTACGCCTCGGTGGTTCCATCCGCAATGCCCGGGCGCACCCACGGCGCATTCACGACAAAGACCGCCGCTGCCATCGCCGGGAAAAGCAACGAGGCGATTCCCGCGATCAGGGTCACGACCCGGGAAATCCCCCGGTGGCGGGGCATGGCGACACCAGTCATGTCGAGACGTAAACGACGCTGATCGAATGTTATTCCCGCGTCCGCGACGATGGGAATACCCCGCCGGATCCGTCTGTTGGCCGTTGCCAGGAGGTCGCTGCACCGCTGTCTCGCGCGCGGGCGGCCGAAATCGTCGATGGAGAGCGTCATGAAGCGTCTGCTCGGTTCGGTTCTTGCGGTCTCATGCCTGCTGGCTGCGGCCGCCGCGTTCGCCATGTTTCACCTTTTCGTGATCGATGAAATCTACTCGAACGCCGACGGCACCATCCAGTTCATCGTTCTATCCTGTCCGCCAGCCTTCTGCGTCAACGGCGAAAACGTATGGGGAGGCCAGGTGTTGATCAGCGCCGGCAGCACTGGGCCCAAGAACTTCCCGTTCCCCACCAACCTGCCAAGCGGCAGCACGGCAGGCAAGAAAGTCCTGGTCGCAACGCAGGGGTTCGCCGCGCTCGGCCTCGTCGCGCCGGACTATACGATCCCCAACGGATTCATCCCGATCAGCAACGGCCTCGTCAACTATGCGGGGGTCGATCAGATCTCCTACATGTCGCTGCCGACCGACGGCACGAACGCGCTTTATCGCGACGGCACGACCCGGCAGAATCTCGCCACCAATTTCGCAGGGGCCAGCGCATCCGTCGTGCCCGCGGGCCCGCCACCCACCACCGCCAATTACCAGGGGCTCTGGTGGGCGACGGGCGGCACGGAATCGGGCTGGGGGATCAACTTCGCGCACCAGGGCGATCGGGTCTTCGGCACGTGGTACACCTACGACACGACCGGCAAGGCGTGGTGGCTCTCGATCCTCGCTGACCGAACGACGCCGGCGAGCAATGCCTACAGCGGGACGATCTACGTCGACAGCGGACCGCCGTTCAACAATTTCGTCGGGAAGGGCGTGCCCGTCCCAGTCGGCACCGGAACGCTGACGTTCACCGACGCCAACAACGGCAGCTTCTCCTACACGGTGAATACGACGATGCCGGCGACGGTTCAGGCCAAGTCGATCTCCCGCTACGATCTCGGTACCGGACCGCAGCCGACCTGTACGTACAGCGCGACCACGCCCAACTTCCCCGCCGCCACCAACTACCAGGACCTGTGGTGGGTCGCCAACGGCGCCGAAGACGGCTGGGGCATCAATTTCGCGCATCAGGGCAACACGGTGTTCGCGACGTGGTACACGTACGACGTCGACGGCACGCCGCTGTGGCTCTCCGTGCTCGCACCACCGGGCGCGACCGGCAACGTCTACACGGGCACGCTCTACCGTACGTCGGGGCCACGGTTCGACGCATTCGATACGAACAACGTGGTGAAGGTGCAAGTGGGTACCGCCACGCTGACCTTCGCCGACGGCAACCACGCGACGTTGGAGTACAGCACGACCGGCGCCGGCGGTCTTCCGATCGTGAGTCAGATGAAGCAGGTTACGCGCTTCCCGTTCGCCGCAGCGGGCGGCACGCTCTGCAACTGATTACCGAGAATTGCGCGGTCGGGAGGAAACTTCCCGGCCGCGTCCGGCTTCCGCTGCCAAACTCCCGCTGCTAGAACTGCTCGGCCGGAATCGCCAGTACCGAGTCGCCGCCTTCGGTGATCGTGCGCACGAGTCCCGCTGCTTGCGGCATCAGACAATCGGCGTAGAACCGCGCCGTGTGGACTTTCGCGGCAAGGAAACGCGCATCGCCAGTGCCGTCGTGCAGATGCTTCGCGGCGATCAGCGCCGCGCGCCCCATCTGCCAGCCGCCGACGACGAGCCCCCAGAGCTTGAGATACGGCACCGCGCCCGCGTGCGCCGCACGCGGATTGCTGCCGTTCGCGGGCACCATCCAGTCGACCGCTGCGCGGACCGCGGCAACGCCATCCTTGAGCGCGGCGCCGATCGCCTTGAGATTCGGATCGGCGTGACGCGAAAGCTCGACCGCGACCTTCTCGATGTCGGTCGCGATCGTCTTCGCCATCGCGCCGCCGTCACGCGCGGTCTTGCGTCCGATCAGGTCGTTCGCCTGAATGCCGGTCGTGCCTTCGTAGATCGTGGTGATCCGCGCGTCGCGATAATGCTGCGCGGCGCCGGTTTCCTCGATGAAGCCCATCCCGCCGTGCACCTGGATGCCGAGATACGCGATCTCCTGCGCGATCTCGGTCGACCAGCCCTTGACGATCGGAATCAGAAAATCGACGAATGCCTGGTGCCGCTTGCGCGCTTCCGCGTCCGGATGCCGATGCGCGTTGTCCATCGCCGCGGCGGTGACGTAGGCGACCGCACGCGTTGCCTCGACGTTGGCGCGCATCGTCATCAGCATCCGGCGGATGTCGGGATGGTCGATGATGGTACCGGCCCCGGCGCCTTTTTCCGCGCCCACGACCTTGCCCTGCACCCGCTCGCGCGCGTAGGCGACGGCACGCTGGTACGCGCGCTCGGAAATGCCCACGCCTTCGAGGCCGACCGAAAAGCGCGCGAGGTTCATCATCACGAACATGTACTCGAGGCCGCGGTTTTCCTCGCCGACGAGGTAGCCGATCGCGCCGTCCTTTTCGCCGTACGCAAGCACCACCGTCGGGCTCCCGTGGATGCCGAGCTTGTGCTCGAGCGACGCGGTGTGGACGTCGTTGCGCGCACCAAGCGAGCCGTCGTCATTGACCAGGACCTTGGGGACGACAAAAAGTGAAATGCCCTTGACACCTTCGGGCGCGTCGGGCGTGCGCGCGAGCACCAGGTGGATGATATTGTCGGTGTAGTCCTGGTCGCCCCAGGTGATGAAGATCTTCTGACCGAAGAGCCGGTAGGTGCCATCGCCCTGCGGAACCGCTTTTGTACGAACCGCAGCCAGGTCGGAGCCGGCCTGCGGCTCGGTCAGGTTCATCGTCCCGGTCCACGTGCCGGCGACCATGTTGGGCAGGAACTTGCGCTTCAGCGCGTCCGATCCCGCGATTTCGATCGACTCGATCGCGCCTTGCGTCAGCATCGCGCACAGGTTGAACGCGAGGTTCGATGCGTGCCACATTTCCTCGACTGCAGTGCCGAGCAGGTTCGGCAACCCCTGCCCGCCATACTCGGGATCCTTGGTGAGACCGTTCCAGCCGTTGTCGCAGAAGCGCTGATACGCGTCCTTGAAGCCGGGTGGCGTCCTCACGGTGCCGTCTTCCTGCCGCTTCGAACCTTCGCGATCGCCGACGGGATTCAATGGACACAGCACCTCGGTTGCGAATTTGGACGCTTCCTCGAGGATCGCCATCGCGACGTCGGGGGTCGCCTCCTCGAAACCGGGAAGCTGGCTCACCTGCTCGAGCCCGGCGAGCTCGGTCAGGACGAACTGCATTTCGGCAAGCGGTGCTTGATAAGTGCTCATCTTCTGTTCCGGCCCGTAAACGTGGACGGCTGCGATTCGCGCGGCGTCAGCCCAATGCGGCGGTCAACTCGGGAATGACCTGGAACAGGTCGCCGACGAGCCCGTAATCCGCGATCTGGAAAATCGGCGCCTCGGGATCCTTGTTGATCGCGACGATCACCTTGCTGTCCTTCATTCCGGCGAGGTGCTGGATCGCGCCGGAAATTCCGATGGCGATGTAGAGGTCCGGCGCGACGATCTTGCCCGTCTGGCCGACCTGATAGTCGTTGGGAACGTACCCTGCATCGACCGCCGCGCGCGACGCCCCGATCGCCGCGTTGAGCTTGTGCGCGAGCGCGTCGAGCAGCTTGAAGTTCTCGCCGCTGCCGAGGCCGCGCCCGCCGGAGATCACGATCCGTGCGCTCGTCAGCTCCGGCCGGTCGGACTTCGTCAGCTCCTGTCCGGTGACTTTCGCTTGCCCCGTGTCGGCCGCTGCCGCGACCGTTTCGACCGGAGCGCTGCCGCCGGTCGCGGCCGCGGCGTCGAATCCTGTCGCCCGCACGGTGATGACCTTTACCGCATCCTTCGACTGCACCGTCGCAAACGCGCTGCCCGCGTAAATCGGCCGCACGAACGTGTCGGGCGATTCGACGGTGATGATCTCCGAAATCTGCGCGACATCCAGCAGCGCCGCGACGCGCGGCATCACGTTCTTGCCGAAACCGGTGGCCGGCGCCAGCACATGGCTGTAGCCGCCGGACCTGGCGAGCGCGACGACCGTCGCAGCAACGTTTTCGGCTACCGGTGAGGCGAAATGCGGCGCGTCGGCATGCAGGACCTTGGCAACGCCCGGGACCTGCGCCGCGGCATTCGCGGCCGCGCCGGCGTTGTGGCCGGCGACCAACACATGGAGGTCGCCGCCGATCTTCCGCGCCGCGGTGACCGTGTTGAGCGTCGCCGCCTTCAGCGTCGCGTTGTCGTGGTCGGCAATGAGCAGGATCGTCATGGTGTGGTATTGATATGAGAACGACGCTGGATCCCCGCCTCCGCGCGGATGATTCGGTCCCGCGGCTTCGCCGCCGTCATGGAATCACCTTCGCTTCGTTGCGCAGCTTCGCGACCAGTTGCGCAACGTCGGCGACCTTGCCGCCTCCCTGGCGCTTCGGCGGCTCGGTAACTTTGAGCGTCGTGAGGCGCGGCGTCACGTCGACGCCGAGCGCGTCGGGCTTGACGATGTCGAGCGGCTTCTTTTTCGCCTTCATGATGTTGGGCAGCGTCGCATAGCGCGGCTCGTTCAGGCGCAGGTCCGTCGTGATGATGACCGGGAGCGCCATTTCGACGGTTTCCAGCCCGCCGTCGACTTCGCGCTTGACGGTCGCCTTGTCGCCGCCGATCTCGACTTTCGACGCGAACGTCGCCTGCGGCCAGTTGAGCAGCGCCGCGAGCATCTGTCCCGTCTGATTCGCGTCGTCGTCGATCGCCTGCTTGCCGAGCAGTACGACCTTCGGCTGCTCCTTGTCGATAATCGCCTTGAGCAGCTTCGCCACCGCGAGCGGCTGCAGCTCGACGCCGGTTTCGACGAGAATCGCGCGGTCAGCGCCCAGCGCCAGCGCCGTGCGCAGCGTCTCCTGGCAGCCGGCGACACCGCACGAGACGGCGACGATCTCGGTCGCTGCGCCTTTCTCCTTCAGGCGCACCGCTTCCTCGACGGCGATCTCGTCAAAAGGATTCATCGACATCTTGACGTTCGCGGTGTCCACGCCGGAGCCGTCCGGCTTCACCCGGACCTTGACGTTGTAATCGACGACGCGCTTGACCGAAACGAGGACTTTCATGGGGATTTGCTGCCGATCGTTGAAGACCGGACATTATAGCGCCGGAGGCCGCATCGGCCGCCTCGCCCTGGGTGGGTCGACCGCGTTCTCGGCGAGGACGCTGCCCGAGCGTCCCGGACTGCGTGCACGCCAAGCCGCGGGTGCCCGCAAACGCGACTCGCGCGTGCGGCTACGAGACGGCGTGCTCCGCGAGCAGCGCACGGACCTGTTCACGCGTCGGCATGCCGCCGATCGCGCCCCGTCCCGTGACCGACAGCGCAGCAGCCGCGTTGGCCCAGCGCATTGCCTCGGGCAACGGTTCGCCGCGAGCCATCGCCGCCGCGAGCGCGCCGGTGAACGTGTCGCCCGCACCGATCGTGTCGACGACCGCCATGCGTCGTCCGATCAATCCGTGCGGCGCCTGCGCGTCGCGATAGAGCACGCACCCGGCGGCACCGAGCGTCACCAGCACCGCCTTCGCGCCCCGCGCGAGCAACGCCTGCGCTGCGGCATCGACCGACGCGGTAGCGGGGAGCGCCGCCAGCAGGGGCGCCTCGATTTCGTTGGGCGTCAGCACGTCGGTGAGGCCAAGCAGCTCGTCGGGCAGCGGCTGCGCGGGCGCGGGATTGAACACCGTCGCGGCGCCGGCGGCGCGCGCGATCCGAAACGCCGCCATCGTCGGGGCGAGCGGCACCTCGCAAGAGGCCATCACCACGCGACACGAGGCGAGCGTCTCGCGCGCCGCCTCGGCATGGCGCGCGCCAAGGCCCGCACTGGCGCCGGCATAGACGGCGATGCTGTTATCGCCGTCGTCGTAGACCATGATCTGCGCGACGCCGCTCGTCTCGCCTTCAGCCACTTCAACGTGGTCGGTCGCAATGCCTTCGGCGCGCCACAGCTCGAGCCCCATGCGGCCGAAATCGTCCTTGCCGATGCGCGCGATCAGCGAAACGCGGGCGCCCTGGCGGGCGGCGGCAATCGCGGCATTGCTGCCCTTGCCGCCGGGCGTGATTTCGAAATGGCTGGACCTTAGCGTTTCGCCGCGCGCGATCGGCCGCGGGACGCGCGAGACGAGATCGGCGTTGAAGCTCGCGATGCAGACGACGTCCGCCACGTCACTTGAGGCCGTAACCCAGCTGATGGGGCAGCCATAGAATGGTCTCGGGGAAGACCGTCATCAGCGCCAGCGACACGAGCAGGACGCCGATGAAGAGCCACGCCTCGTGGATCATGCCCTTCAACGGCACGCCCGCGAGCGCATTGATGACGAACAGCAGCATCCCGAACGGCGGCGTCACCAAACCGATCATCATGTTGACGACGAGCATCACGCCGAAGAACACGAGGTCGATGTGGAGCGCGTTTGCCGCGGGCAGGATGATCGGCACCAGCACCAGCAGCATGATCGACGTATCGAGGAAACAGCCGAGGATCAGGAACAGGATGTTGACCGCGATCAGGAAGCCCAGCGGCGACAGTTGCATCGACGTGAGCCAGCCCGCGACCATCGCCGGCACGGCCTCCGCGGTGAACGCGTAGTTGATGACGAATGCCGATGCGATGATCAGCGTCACCGACGCGCTTGCCTTCGACGACTCGACCAGAATCTCGTACAGCCGCTTCAAGCTCAGCGCCCGGTACACGATGCCGGCGAGAAACAATGCGTACAGCGCGGCAACCGAGGCGGCTTCTGTCGGCGTGAACACGCCGGAGTAGATGCCGCCCAGCAGCACGACCGGCAGCGTCAGCGGCAGAAACCCGCGGACGAGAATGCGCGGGTAATCGCGCCATGGCACCGGTGCCTCGCGCGGCAGCTTGCGCTTCTTGGCTACGAATTGCACGGCAAGCATCAGCGCCACAGCCATGATCAGCCCGGGCACCACGCCTCCCAGGAACAGCGCACCTACGGAAGCGCTGGAGACCAGCGCATAGATGACCATCGGGATCGACGGCGGAATGATGGGTCCGATCGTCGACGACGCTGCCGTCAGCGCACCGGCGAACTCGGCGGAATAGCCGTTCTTCTGCATCTGCCGGATGCTGACGATGCCGGGGCCGGCCGCGTCGGCGATCGCGCTGCCGCTCATCCCGGAAAAGATCACGCTGACGATGATATTGACGTGCGCGAGACCGCCGCGCAGCCGGCCGACGATCGCGAGCGCGAACTCGAACAGGCGCTCGCTCACCGTCCCCGAGTTCATCACCGCCGCCGCGAAGATGAACAGCGGCACCGCCAGCAGGATGTAGCCGTTGTACATCCCGTTTAGCACCTGCTCGGCTACGAGGCCCAGATCCTGATGCTTGACAAGCAGATAGGAAACGCCGCTGATCAACATGCCGAAGCCGATCGGCAGACGCAGCAGCAGTGTCACCACGAGCATCACGAGCAACACGGTGAGAGCGAGACTCATCGGGCCTCCCGCCGAGCCGCCTCAAGGGAGGCCCGCATCCCCCTCGGGGGGAGGCGAACGAAGTGAGCTTGGGGGTTCATCAGGGCCTCCCGCCGAGCCACCTCAAGGGAGGCCCGCAGCCCCCTTGGGGGGAGGCGAACGAAGTGAGCTTGGGGGTTCATCATGCCTCCTCAGAGTTGCTGCTTCCAGCCGTGCCCGAGCAGGCGCACGAACTTGACGACGTAGCGCCATGCGACCAGCACGATGAACAGCAGGAACGGCGCGAAGACAAGCGAGAACGGAATGTCCAGCACCGGCGTCTTCTCGCGGCCCATGAAGCGCACGTAATCGAACGCCTGGGGGAGAAGAACCAGCAGCAGCCCCGCCGTCAGACCGGCGCCGACGAGCGCGAAGATGCGCTGGCCCTTCGGCGGCAGCGCCGCGTAGACCAGGTCGAGCATCACGTGGTCCTTCTCCTGAAGCAGCGTCGCCGCGCTCCAGAACACGATCAGGATGTAGAGAATCACGATCAGCTCGTCCGACCACGCGAGCGGGCGCTCGAACAGGAAGCGCATGCCCACCTGGAAAACGAATGTCAGGAACAACAGGGCGAACACCGCCGCGGCCACCGCCTCGGCCACGTGCTGCAGGCGCTTGCGCATCGAAACCTCCTCCATTGCCATTTCTGTAACGCGACCATGGCCAGCATCGCGCACCCGGCGGCGTCGGGTTGCTCCACACCGCGAACCCCGCCCGTGCGGGGTCGCCAACTCGAACGTCGTCGGGACTTACTTGACCTGATTGATGCGCTCTAGCAGTCCCTTCGGCCAGACCTTCGCGTAATCGGAGGCGAGATACACGGACTGCACGTGCTTGCGGAAGGCGTCCCGGTCAGGCACCGTGACCTGCAGCCCCTGCTGCTTGAAGAATTCGACGAGCTGCGCCTCTTCCTTGATCCGGTTCTCGTTGTTGTACTGCGCTGCCGCCTGCGCTGCCGCCTTGAGCTTCTGCTTCTGGGGACCGGAAAGCCCATTCCATGTCTTGTTGGCGATGGCGATGAAGATGCAGTCGACCAGGTGGTCCGTCATTACGAGCTGCTTGGTCACTTCGTAGAACTTCGCCGCGCGCACCGTCGGAAGCGGGTTGTCCTGGCCGTCGATCGTGCCGGTCTTGAGTGCAAGATAGACCTCGCCGAAGGCCATTGGCGTGGCGGTAGCGCCCAGCGCATCGCCGAGGAACAGCCATTCCTTCGTACCGGGCATCCGCAGCTTGACGCCTTTGAGATCGGCCGGCGTGCGTACGTTGCGTGCCTCGCGCAGGTTGACTTCGCGCGTGCCGAGATACGCGGTGGCCAGTACCGTCACGTCCATCTTCTCCGACACCGGCTTGAACATTTCCTCGCCGATCGGCCCGTTGAAGATCTTCTGCTGTTGTTCAGGGTCGCGCACGACGTAGCCGGCGGTGAAGATCGAGAACTCGGGCACCAGCTTGGAAATGTCGAATGCCGAGATCGCGGACATCTCGAGGTTGCCGCGCGCCATCGCCGCCGGCTCGGTACCCTGCTTGAACAGCGACGCGTTGAGGTTGATCTGGACGTCGAATTCGCCCGGCGCGGTCTTGTCGAGTTGCTCCTTCATCACCGTCCACATCTTGGCGTGCCAGTCCTCGGGGACCGCCGGCGTAGAGACCCGCAGCAGCACCTTGTGCTGCGCCTGCGCGGAAAGCGGCAGCGCGCCGGCCAAAGCGAGAACGGCACCGATCGCGAGCAGGCTGCGGCGCGTAAGGGACGTCGTCATGGTTTCCTCCTTCTTGGTTATCAATCAGTGTTGGGATCGATGCCGAACGCGCGAATCTCGCGCTCGAGTGCTGCAAAACCTTCGTCGGTCAGCGCGACCAGCGGTGGACGCACGCGGAGCCACGCGCGCTCTGCGGAGAGCACCGCCATGATGCCCTTCAACGCCGGCGTGAGCGAGTAGCCACCGAGGAGCGCGAGCAGCCGCTGCACGCGCGCCAGGTCCCGCGCCGTGCCGGACGCGTCGGGCCGCATCACCAGCCGATCGACGACGCGCGGCATGAAATTGGCGAGGCCGCTGACGGCGCCGGTGCTGCCGTGCCGGCCGAGCTCGGGCAGGTCGGGCTCGTTGCCGACGTAGACGGTGAGCCCCGGCATGAAGGCGCGGGCGAGTGCGAGCGACGCCCGCAGCTCGCAGCCGCTGTCCTTGATGCCGACGATCGTCTGCGGATACGAATTCCACAACGTGTGGATCACCTGGTGCGACAGGCCGACGCCCGACACTTGAGGGATGTGATAGAGGTAGAGCTTGAGCCGCGCATCGGCGGCGCCGTCGATCACGTAGCGATAGGCGTCGATCACGCCCTGATCGGAGACGCCCTTCAGGAAGAACGGCGGCATCATCAGGCAGCCGTGCGCGCCGATCGCGAGTGCATGACGCGTCAATTCGAGCGTTTCCGGAAGCGCGGCGCAGCTCACCGACACGAGGATGCGCGCCGCCGGCACGTCGTTTCTCACCAGCGCGTCGACGGCGTCGCGCCGCTCGGTGACCGAAAACGACGGGCCCTCGCCGGTCGTGCCGAACGGTGTCACGCCCCCGCACCCCGCGGCAAGAAGCGCGCGCGAGTGCGCGGCGAACCGCGGGTGATCGATGTCGAGTTTGTCGGACAGCGGCGTCAGCAGCGCGGGCCAGATGCCGCGCAGCGCGGTGGCTTGCAGCGCGGAGGTCATTTCACTCTCTCCAGCCGCCACGGCAGCGTCGGCCGCGGCAATCCGAGCACGCGGCGATGCGCACTCTCGATGTGATGGGTGATGCGCTGCGCGACGGCCTGCGGATCGTGGCGCTTCAGCGCTTCGATGAACCAGAGATGTTCCTCCATCGCCGGCAGCAGCGCGTCGGGGGACAGCATCGAGCCCTCGAGCCTGATGAGCCGCACGCGCAGGCTGTTGATCCGATACGCGTCGGACACGAGCTCGTTACCAAGCCGATCGATCATCAGGTCATGCAGGCCCCAATCGACCGTCTGGGCGTCGGTCAGCAGATCAGCATCGATCTTCGCCTTGCGCGCCCGCTTGACGATGCGCAGGTGTGCGTCCTCGATCGCGGCAAGCTCGGCATCCGACACGGCGGTCGCGAAATGAACTGCCGCCTCGCGCTCGAGCAGCAGCCGGAACTGGAATGCGTTGTTGATGAGCTTCAGGTCCACGTTCGCGACCTGCAGCCCGCGCTGCGGCACCGTGCGCAGCAGGCCCTCGGCTTCGAGGCGCGGAATCAGCTCGCGCACCGCGCCGAGCGGCATCCCCAGAAGCTGCATCAGCTCGCGCTGCGAGATGAACTGGCCGGGACGGATGTTGGCCTCGAGGATCTGTTGCTGGAAACTCTCGTAGGCCTGGATGCGCATGCTGGGCGCGGAGCCACGGGCAGGAGTGGATGTCATCGTGTCGCGGTGAGTCGCCTAGGACCGACTATTGGTGTGCGGCAGCCGCACCATAGACAATAAATTATTTAAAAACATAATCTTAGTTACAACTCTGGTGGCGATCATCCGTGGAACTGCGGAGGCGCTAACTACCAACACAGTAACATGTTACTACGAGGTTACGAAAGAATGCAAGAGAAATTTTCTGCCCCGCTCCACCGCCGAACCCTATCGGGATTGCCCCACCTGACCGGTCATGCGTCCCGGCTCCAGGGCGGCCGCAAGGATCCCGCGCGCCTGGAGAAGAACCGGGCGATCGACCATCTTGCCGTCAACGGCGACCGCAGCACCGCGCGCTTGCGCATCCGCCGCGACGACACGCTGCGCCCACGCGATCTCGTCGTCCGTGGGCCGGAACGCCGCATTGACGAGCTCGACCTGCTTCGGATGGATGCACAGCTTGCCGCCGAAACCGAGCGCGCGCGCGCGCGACGTGTCGCGGCGCAGCGCCTCGGCATCGTCGATCGCTGTCGTCACGCCGTCCACCGGCGGCGGCAGCTCTGCAAGGCGCGAAACCAGCACGAGCTGGGAACGATAAGCAACGAGCTCGTCATCGGCGACACGCAGGTCGACCTGGAAGTCAATCGAGCCGAAGAGCAACCGCTGCACACCCTGCGAGCCCGCGACTGCGTGCGCATTCCACAGTCCGCGCGCCGTCTCGATCAAGGGCAGGATTGCGACGCGCTCGCCGACGACGCCGCGAATGTGCTCGATCACCACGGCCTCTTCGGCCTTTGGCAACACGATTCCGGCGACGCCTTCGTGCCGGCACAGGCGCACGTCATCGTCGAACCAGGGTGTGCCGGCGGCGTTGATGCGCACGAGAAGCGGCTGGGTCGGTGACAGGGCGGCTGCGACCGCCGCGCGCGCATTCTCCTTATCCGCGGGCGGCACCGCGTCTTCGAGATCGACGATCACCGCATGCGCGCCCGAGGCGAACGCCTTCCCGAAGCGCTCCGGACGCGTGCCCGGCACGAACAGGTAGCTCCGCGCGATCGCGGTGCTCATGCCATCGTCGCGACCATCAGGAAAATCGGATACGTGCCCGGCTTGCCCGCGGACGCTTTCTGCATGACGTGCGCGGTCACGAAACGCACGTCGGCAAAGCCGGCAGCGCGTGCCTTGCGCCCGAGCTCGCCGCGATCGAAGCCGTTGTGGCCATCGAAGCCCGCGCCGTGGAAAGAGCCGTCCTCTGTGTCCAGGTCGGCGATCGCGAGCACGCCGGCCTCGCGCAGCACCGCACGGAATCGGCGGAGGATGCCGTCGGTGTCGGGAACGTGGTGGAGCGTCATCGCCGAGAAAATGAGGTCGAAGCGCGCCGGCGGCAGAGGATCGGCGAGCAGGTCGAGCTTGCGCGCGTGCACGTGCGGATCGCGCGCCGCGTCGATCTTGGCCCGCGCCACGGCGAGCATCCCGTCGGACAGGTCCGCTAGCGTCAGCTCGCCGAGCTTCGGGCGCAGCATGAACCCGAGGAGGCCGGTGCCGGCTCCGTACTCGAGCGCGTGCATCGATTTCGAGAGCGACACCTCGCGCGAGATCGTATCGGCGATCGCGCGGGCGCGGTCGACCTTCGCCGGATCGTCGTCCCACGTCGCCGCGCGCGCGTCGAAGTCGGCGTTGTAGCGCTCTTCGCTCATTTTGCCGTCGCCTCCAAGGGGGTGGACGCACTTGTCCGCGCGCTCGCCGGCAACAGCGGACCGACGTGCTGCGCGCCGGCGATGGCAAAGACGCAATCGCGAAGCGCACGCACCTCGGCAGCCGTCGCGCCGTCGCCGTACTCGGCGAGCCGCAGCGCCTTGTCGAAGATCTCATCGCGTGTCAGCGTATTGCCGGGATCACCCTTCGGTTCATCGACACGGCCGGCGAGTACCCGGCCGGCGGTCGTTTCGACGTCGACTCTGCCGATCCAGCGCTGCGGGTATGCGGCTTCGACTTCCGGATCGACCACCATCCGCACGCGCTCGCGAAACGCGACGACGGCGGGATCGCGAAAATGGCGCTCGAATTCCGCAAGGCCCGCGCGCCGGAGCATCGCGATCATCGCGAGCACCGTGCCCATCGAGAACTTCGCCTGGTGAACGGTCGCGGGATCGGACACCGGCCCCAGGACGTCGATGGCGGCCTGATGGACGCGTGCAGTGACGCGCGCGATCCGCTCGGGCGCGAGATTCTGGTCGACGATGACTTTCAGCAGCGCGTCGGCCGCCGGGTGCGTGTGCCGGCACGACGCGTGGAACTTGAACGACGTTTCGACAAGCGCCCAGCGCTTGCCCAGCCGGTCGGTAAGTCGCGCCGGATCGGCATCGGTCGACATGGCCGACGCCATTCCCTGCGCGCCGTCGAAAATGCGCCGCGCACCGGTAAAGCCATCGCGCGCAAGATATGCGGCAAGGAGTCCATCAGAGGCTGCTTTCGCCGTATGGAGCTGTTTCGAGTCGGCGGCATCGCGCAGGAACTCCCACAGTCCCGCGGCCTGCGTGCCGGCGGAGCCGAATGCGTGCTGCATCGCATCCGCGGAAAGGCCGAGCAGACGTCCGGTCGCTGCCGCCGCGGCAAGGGTCCCCGCAGTGCCGGTCGTGTGGAACACCTTGTAATGCGAGCGGCCGAGGAATTCGCCGACGCGAATGCCGACTTCGTAGCCGACTGTCGCCGCAGTCAAGACCTCGCGGCCCGAGCTGCCCAGCGCCTGCGCAACCGCGAGCACCGGCGGAAAGACGACCGCACCCGGATGGAAGACCGAACCGTTGTGGACGTCGTCCTGCTCGGCGAAATGCGACGCGCCGGCGTTGACCATTGCGGCAAAGAGCGGGCTCGTCCGCCGGCGCGAGATCAGCACCTCCGACGGCCCCTCGGCGGGACCCATCTGCCGCGCGAAGCGCTCGATCGTCTCGACGGGGCGCGCGCCCTTGCCGGCAAGCGCGGACGCCGCCCAATCGAGCAGCAGATCCTCGGCGCGTCGCAGCACCCGCGCCGGAATGTCCTCGAAGGAAAGCGCGCTGGCGAAGCGGGCGAGCGTAGCGGTCGGATTCGAATCCGGATTCATAGCGCTAGATGGCCTTGGCGGCGTGCAGTTGCGCGATTGCATCGTCATCGTAGCCCAGTTCGCGCAGGATCGCGTTCGTGTGCGCGCCGAGCGCCGGGATCGGATCCATTCGCGGTGCGGTCGATGCGTCGGCACCGGGCGTGGCGCCCGGTGGCAGCAGCGCCGGAATCCTGCCGGCCGGTGTGTCGACTTCGATCCAGCGCTGGCGCGCCTGCAGCTGGGGATGAGACCACACTTCGTGCATGTCGTTCATCCGCGCATTGGCGATGCCGGCGGCGTCGAGCCGTTCGATCACCTGCGCCGCGGTGAGTGAAGCGAACGCCGCGACGATGATGGCGCGCAGCGCCTCCCGCGCCACCGTGCGCTTCGAGTTCGACGCGAACCGCTCGTCGGCGGCGAGCGCCGGCGCGCCGAGCACCTTGTCGCAGAAGACCGCCCATTCGCGTTCGTTCTGCAGGCCGAGCATCACGATCTTGCCGTCGCCCGCGGGGAACGGACCGTAGGGGTAGATGGTGGCATGCGCGGCACCGGCGCGCGGCGGCGGATCGGCGCCGTTGTATGCGTAATAGAGCGGGTAGGTCATCCACTCGACCATGCTTTCCAGCATCGACACGTCGATCGCCTTGCCGCGCCCCGTCTGCGCGCGCTCGAGCAACGCCGCCAGGATGTTCGAATACGCATACATTCCGGCCGCGATATCGGCAATCGAGCAGCCGGCCTTGGCCGGCGCCTCCGGCGATCCCGTGATCGACAGGAACCCGGACTCGCTCTGGATCAGCAGATCGTACGCCTTCTTGTCGCGATACGGTCCGTAATCGCCGTAGCCGGAAATGTCGCAGACAATGAGCCGCGGATGTTTCGGAGAGAGCGCCTCGTAGGAGAGGCCGAGCCGCACCGCCGCGCCCGGCGCGAGGTTCTGCACCAGCACGTCGGCGCGCGCGATGAGCGCCGCGAGAATGGCCGCGGCGTGCGCATGCTTGACGTCGAGCGTCAGGCTTTCCTTCGAGCGGTTGGTCCAGACGAAGTGTGACGCGAGGCCGCGGACGCGCTCGTCGTAGCCGCGCGCGAAATCGCCCACGCCCGGCCGCTCGATCTTGATGACGCGCGCGCCGAGGTCGGCCAGCTGCCGCGTGCAGAACGGCGCCGCGATCGCGTGCTCGAGCGTGACCACCGTGATGCCGTCGAGCGCCCGCATCAGAACGACCGCGGCAGGCCCAGCACGTGTTCCGCGACGTACGAAAGAATCAGGTTGGTCGAGATCGGCGCCACCTGATAGAGCCTTGTTTCGCGGAACTTGCGTTCGACGTCGTATTCCGCCGCGAAGCCGAAGCCGCCGTGGAACTGCAGGCACGCATTCGCTGCTTCCCACGACGCGTCCGCCGCGAGGAGCTTCGCCATGTTCGCTTCGGCGCCGCACGGCTGATGGGCGTCGAACAGCGCACAGGCCTTGAAGCGCATCAGGTTCGCTGCCTCGACGTTGACGTAAGCGCGCGCAATCGGAAAGGCGACGCCCTGGTTCTGGCCGATCGGCCGGCCGAAGACGACGCGCTCCTTCGCGTACGCGGTGATCCGATCGATGAACCAGTAGCCGTCGCCGATGCACTCGGCGGCGATCAGCGTGCGCTCCGCGTTCAAACCGTCGAGGATGTACTTGAAGCCCTTCCCTTCCTCGCCGATCAGGTGCTCGGCGGGAATTTCGAGGTTGTCGAAGAAAAGCTCGTTGGTCTCGTGGTTGACCATGTTCGCGATCGGCTTCACCGTCATCCCGTGGTCGATCGCCTGGCGCAGGTCGACCAAAAAGATCGACATCCCTTCGGAGCGTTTCGTGACCTTGTCCAGCGGCGTCGTGCGCGCAAGGAGGATCATCAGGTCCGAATGCTGCACGCGCGAGATCCAGACCTTCTGGCCGTTGACGACGTAGCGGTCGTCTTTCTTCACCGCCGTCGTGCGGATCTTCGTCGTGTCGGTCCCGGTCGTGGGCTCGGTGACAGCCATCGACTGCAGGCGCAGCTCGCCGCTCGCGATCTTCGGCAGGTACGCGCGCTTTTGTGCTTCCGATCCGTGTCGCAGCAGCGTGCCCATGTTGTACATCTGGCCGTGGCACGCGCCGGAGTTGCCGCCGGAGCGATTGATTTCCTCCATGATGACCGACGCCTCGGTGAGGCCGAGCCCCGACCCGCCGTATTCCTGCGGGATCAGCGCTGCGAGCCAGCCGGCCTTCGTGAGCTCGTTCACGAACGCCTCGGGGTAGCCGCGCTTTTCGTCGACGTCGCGGAAATACGCGCCGGGAAACTGCGCACAAAGCGCGCGGATCGCGTCGCGGATGTCCTGATGGGAATCCGAGCCAGCGTTCATCATCGGGGCTCTGCTAACCGGCGCGCGCACGGACTGGCGTCAGCGCAACGTCGCGGTCGCCTCCATCGCCAGGTTGCCGGCGTCATCCTGCGCCCAAAGCCGGACCGACTTGCCGTCGGCTTCGCGGCGCCCGCAGAGGGCAAACGGCGCGATGTCGAAAAGCGGCATCACCGCCCGGAACGAGAACGTCGCGAGCACCGAAGGCGCGACGTTGTCGCGACCGAGATCGGCGAGCAGCGTCGCGATCAGCGGGCCGTGGACGATGAGCCCCGGATAGCCTTCGACTTCGGTTACGTAGCGGCGATCGTAGTGGATCCGGTGACTGTTGAACGTCAGCGCCGAATAGCGGAACAGCAGCACGTCGTCCGGAACGATGTCGCGGCGCCATGTCCCGTCCGTGGGCGCCGCTTTCTTCGGCGGCGGTGGATCGCCGGGCCGCGGCGCTTCGCGATAGACGATATCGTGCTCCTCGACGATCGCGAGCTCGCCCGCCGCGCTGATCTCGTGCCGCACGAGGACGAACACCAGCGGGCCCGTGCGCCCCTGCTTCGCGTCGACGCTGGCGATCGTCGACACGCGCTCGATCGCATCACCCACGCGCACCGGCCGCCGGAATTCCATTCGGCCACCCGCCCACATTCGGCGCGGCAGCGGCACGGGTGGCAGAAAGCCGCCGCGGAGCGCATGACCGTCGGGCCCGCTTTCGCGCCGCGGATGGAGCGGCAGGAAGTAGAGCCAGTGCCGCAACGGGGCGATCGCGTCGCCTTCCCTGGGCGGGGGATCATCGCGATCGAGCGTCGCCGAAAGCGCGGCGATCGGCACGAGCGTGACGCGGTCGCTGCGACGCTCGGCACGTCCCACCCACTGCGCGAGCGTGGCGACGTCGAGGCCGTGCGCCGCACTCGCCTGCATTGTGGCTGAAGACGTCACGGTTTGAACCCCGTTTCCTTGTCGACGTCTTCGATGATGTCCTTGCCGATGCGCGTCTCGTTACCCCCGCGGACCGGCAGCAGTAACGACAGCGGCGCGATCGGGATGGCGACGCGCACGCCTTTCCGTGATTTCATTGATTCGTCCGAATGGGGGGCGGTCAGATGTCCGTCGCCGGAGGTAATTAAGCACCATTCGGCGGCAAAAGCAACGCCGGCGCCCCCAATCCCGTGGATCGTCCCGCGCAATGCGCGTTGTCGCCGGTCTCGCGCCGGCTGAGCTCACCCTCGTCGAGGAATGTTCACTCGCCGGAGCTGCTGGAAAACCTCGCGCTCGGTCTCACGCGCTTGCTGCGCCATGCGGGCCGTGCGCTCGCGGCGCTGCAATGAGTCGGGCGAAGCGGCAATGTCGAAGGCCCCGCAATGAAGGCGCGAACCATCCGCTCGAACGGTATCTGTGGCATCTCGTTCAACGCAGCTGGCTCGCTGCCCTCGCATTCATATCGGTCCCGGCCGTCACCGTCCGCTTACTTGTTCTCCTCCTTTTGCTTTTCCTTTTCCCCGCCCTTCTGCGGCGGACCCTTCTCGGCCGGTTTACCTTGCGGCTGCGGCGCCGCGCTCGGCGGCGGACGTCCTTCCGGCGCGCGCGGTTGCGGTGGCGCCTGCACGACTTGCGGAGGACGCGGCGCGTTCGCCGTTTCCGGACGTGGCGGCGGCGTTTGAGCAGCTTGCGGCGGCCTTTGTACATTCGCGGACGCGGGTCGTGACGGCTGCGGTGCCGCAGCCTGCGCGCGCGGCGGTTCCGCGGCTTCGCGCGGTGCCGGACGCGGCGCGTTCGCCGTTTCCGGACGTGGCGGCGGCGTTTGAGCAGCTTGCGGCGGCCTTTGTACATTCGCGGACGTGGGTCGTGACGGCCGCGGTGCCGCAGCCTGCGCGCGCGGCGGTTCCGCGGCTTCGCGCGGTGCCGGACGCGGCGCGTTCGCCGTTTCCGGGCGCTGCGGCGACTGACCCTGCGGCGGCGTCGGCGCCGGCGCTCGGGCAGTCGGCGGCGTCATCGGCGGCGCGTGAGCGGTCGGTGGCCCACCACGTTCGGCTTCCTTTCCGCGCTGTGCTTCCTGCGGCGGGGCTCCGGGTCGCGCGAGCGGCTCGCGTGCGCCCGGCGCCTGGACCGTCGGACGCGGCGGCGTTTCGGGTCGTCCCGTCGCTGCTTGCGGCGGGCGTGGCGTTTCGGTTCCCGGCCGCGCCGTTGTTTCCGGCGGCGCAGCACCCGGCGGCACGTTACGCGGACGCGCTTCCTGCGTCCGGGCAGGCGCACCGGGCGCGGGTGCTGTCGAAGGCGGTCCCTTCGCTTCCGGTCGCGCTCCCGGCGGCCCCTGCTTTTCGCTGCTCATTGCTGCCGGCGGTGGGCCGGCGCGCTGCTCCTGCCCCTTCGGCGGCGCGCCCGCGACCGGCGGTTGCCCGCGCGGCTCGCCTGCTGCAGCGGGAGGCGCTCCCGCCGGCGCGCCCTTCTCCGGTGCGCGCGCAGTCGTTGCGGGTATCGGCTTGGCTGCGACGCTGGATTGGACGACTTTCACGTTTGGCCGTGCCGCGGCGTTCTGCGGCGCGAGCTTCTGGAGCTCGGCCGAGTCGAGCGGCTTGCCGGGCTGCCGCTTGAGCGCTTCTTCGCGCTGCTGGATCGACGGCGGTGCCGGCGGCGGCGCCTGTTTCGCGACCACGGCGCGTTGCATCACCGCCGCGTTCGGCCGCGACTGTGCGGGCGCTGCCGCACCGACGATGCTGGTCCTCACCGGCGCCACCGGAACGGCCGCGACCACAGATGCCTGCTGGATCGCCCGCGCGTCGACCTTGACGGCGGCACGCTGCACCGGCCGCGCGTCGACGAACGCCTGCGTCGGCACCGCGGTGACGGCGTTGGCCGTATTGATGTTGAAGTAACGAATGTTGGTCCGTGTCGGATTGTTGTAGACGTTCGTGACGTTGGTGACGTTCACGACAGTGTTGGTGACATTGACCCGCGTGAAGTAATCGCGGCTCACGTTGTACGACGGCCGATACACGTCGCCCGGGCCGAGCGGGAACCACCCGACGGCACCGCCGCCGCCGACCCCAACCGAGACACCGAAGTTGCTGCCGCCGACGAAGGCGACGAGCGCCGGCGCATAGACCGGTCGCTCATGGCGCGGACCCGGAACCCAGCACCAGCGGCTCTGCACGAATGCCCAGCGGCCATAGTGGAACGGCGCGAACCCCCACGGCGCGGCGTCGACCCACGTCCACCCCCACGGATCCACCCACGCCCAGTGGCCATCGCGGTACGGCGCCCAATCGGCCGCGACGTCTCGCGGCACCCAGACGGAGCCATACGTCGGGACATTGCTCCATGTGCCGTGCGCGTCCAAGTCTGCATAGCCGATGACGTCCGGCGAAACGTAGCGGGCGCTGACCGAGCGCTCTTCCGTGCTGATGCGTTCGGCAGCCCATGCGTCGAACGCGTCGCCCTGAGTGATCGCGACAGGCTGGTAGTCGTTGAGGTCCGTTCCGCGGAAGCTGAAGCGCTCGCCGGCATTGATCACGTAGGCCGCCTGCGTGCCGAAGGCTTCCGCCGCGCCGCGAACTACGGCGACGGTCGTCGCGTCGGCGCTGACGTCGACACGATATTGACCGGGGCCGCGGATCGAAAAAGCCAGATTCGGCGTGTCGATCTCGAGCGCACCCTCCAGCGATCGCACATGCAGATCTACCGTGCCCTGATTCACCTGGAACTGCTCGGTGCGATCGTCGAAATTGACGACCGAGAGGCTCGTCTCCGGTGCAAGGCGCAGCGCGGCGTTGCCCATCTGCAACTCGGCGCGCGCGCCTCCGGCAGTCCATAACTGATCACCCGTCCACAGCGGACGATTGATCGCCGCCTGGACCCAATCGTTGTCCCCGGCGGGGAGGAAGCTCACCCCACCACCGGTATAAGCCAACCGCACGACGCGACCCGGCGGATCGGCCCACGCCGCTCCGGCGACCAACAACAGCAGCGCGGCGATGGCGACGCCGACACGGGCGCGCAGCGAATTCATCAGCGGGATATTCATCGTCGACCTCCTGGCGTCTTCTTGACGTGCGCAATCGCCCCGCTCGCTGTCCGATGAGCGGGAACGACATCGATCCTTGGGCACATTAACGATCGGGCACCGGCCGGTGCTGTCGGACGAACACCTATTCGGGCGTGGGACACGACCGGTTTGGAGCGGCCGGTGGCGTTGAGAGCATTTCCCCGATCCATGGGTGCGCCGCACAATGGACTTCCGCGAATGGATCGCGGTGCGAACGGAGCGCGACGCGCAGTTGCACCACCGATGCGTTCCGGTAATGAACTGCTGGAACAGCAATTTGCCGCAAGCAGCGGAAGTCGCGGCGGCCATCCCGGGCGCGCGCCTGGTCGTGCTTCGCGAATGCGGACAATTCGCGTATATCGAGAACCCGGACGGCATGCGCAAGGCGCTGGGCGAGCTTCTTGCCGGCGGCTGACATTCGATCCGGGTGCGGTTCCGTCGTCGACGCGGTCGCGCCAAACCGCGATAATTGCCCCGCGGCGCGATATGCGCTGCACTTCCCGTCCTTCCTCGTGTGCGGAGACAAAGACCGATGAACGTGATCAATTCAAGAGTCGTCAACATCGACGAATTGAAGCTCGAGCATTTTGCCAAGGGCGACAAATTCGAGTCTGACTCGGTGCGCATCGGGCCGCTCCTCGGCGCGAAGGACCTTGGCTATTCCTACGATGTCGTCCCGCCCGGCAAGCGTTCGTGCCCTTTCCACAGTCATCGCGGGGAAGAGGAGATGTTCTTTATCGTGAAAGGCAGCGGCGCGCTTCGCTACGGGGGCGAGACGCGAAAGATCCGCGCGGGCGACGTGATCTGCTGCCCGACCGGCGGCCCGGATACGGCGCACCAGATCGTCAACGACTCGGACGCCCCGCTCGCGTATCTGTCCGTCAGCACGATGATGCCGGCGGAGGTCTGCGAATACCCCGACTCGAAGAAGATCGGCGCTTACGGTGGCGGGCTGCGCCACATGACGCGCGCAGACCACAACGTCGACTACTGGGTGGACGAGGCTTGAGTCCGTTGCGCGTTCCGCCAGCGTTCGGGCGATGGCGGCCGTTCTTGACGGCCGCTCCCGACCGAGGCCGTGCGGAAACCTCAAATCTGCGTGACCATGCCGTGTTAGCACGCGTGGAAGCGTTTGGGACAGCCGGTGCCGCGCTGTGCGCAACCGCGCCGGCCGAGGATTTTATCGAGGTCGGATCGAAAGTTGTGCTGCAGATGCGCTTGGCAGTTCTTTCTGCGCGGTTTATCGCACAAGAATAGAGGGGCTTATGCCCTCATCGCCTGCATCAGCGGTCCGATGCCCAGGATCTGCATCACGCGTTTGAGGTTGTAGGCCAGCACATGCAGACTCATCTCGGTACTGACCCGAGGCAGCCTCTTGGTCAGGAAATGGGTCGCGCCCATCCAGGCTTTGAGCGTGCCGAAAGGATGTTCGACGGTTTGCCGGCGTAGCTTCATGGCATCGGGCTGGTGGTCCAGGCGCTCCTGCATCGCGTCGAGCACGGCCTCGTGCTCCCAGCGCGCGATGCGCCGATAGTCGCTCGTCGTGCATTGCGCTTTGAGCGGACACTTGGGGCAAGCCGAGGACCAGTACTTGTGCAGGGTCATGCCATTCTCGATGGTGGTAAAGCGCCGGATGGCGCGTTGGCCGGCCGGGCAGCGGTACTCATCGTCTTCGGCGATGTAGACAAAGTCACGCTTGTCGAAGCGACCCTCGGCCTTGCTGTTGGAGGTCAGCGGCTTGGGCACCAGCGGGGTCATGCCGGCCTGGTCGCAATCCAGAATCTCTTCGCCTTTGAAGTAGCCGCGATCGGCAACGACCGTCAGCTCTTCCTTTCCCGTCGCACTGCGCGCCTGCTGGGCCATCGACGAACAGCTGGGTGCGGTCATGGCCAACGTTGGTGACTTCGTGGGCCACGATCAGGTGGTGCTTGGTATCGACCGCGGTCTGCACGTTGTAGCCGACGATGCCGGTGCCTCTGCCACTGGTGGCCATCGAGCGCGCATCCGGATCGGTCAGCGAGACTTGCCCGTCGGGTGCTTCCTGTAGTTGCTGTCCAATCTGTTTCAGCTGCTCCATGTGCGCCTTGACCGAGGCGACCTTCTCCTTGAGCCGCGAAACTCTGCCTTCCGTGACCAGGGTCGGCTCCCGATCCGCGCGGTCCAGCTCGGCCAGATAGCGGCCGATGCTTTCCTCCAGCTGATCCATCCGCTTCTTGAGCTTGTGGTCGGTGAAGTTCTTATCGCGGTTGTTGACCGCCTTGAACTTGCTGCCGTCGATGGCGACAATCGCTTCGGAGAACAGCTCGAGTCGGCGGCACAGTACGATAAATTCGCGGCAGACGTTACGGATCGCTTTGCCGTTGTCCTTACGGAAGTCGGCGATGGTCTTGAAGTCCGGCGTCAAGCGACCGGTCAGCCACATCAGCTCGACGTTGCGCTGCGTCTCGCGTTCCAGACGCCGACTGGACTGCAAGCGGTTGAGATACCCGTAAACGTAGATCTTCAGCAGCACCGCCGGGTGGTACGCCGGACGCCCGGTGTCCGCCGGCGCCACGCCCTCGAAGCCGAGGCCCGTCAGATCCAGTTCGTCGATGAAGACATCGATCACCCGAACCGGGTTGTCCTCACCGACATAGTCATCCAGACACTCGGGCAGCAAGTCACCTGGTTTCGGTCATCACCTTCGACGAATCGCTTCATGCCGCCGCTCCGAAGAAACCCGATGCTTCAGTGTAGGAAAGGTCTTCGTTTAGGCAACATTCGCGTTTTCACACACCCTCGACCCACTCCAACCGTTGCGCAGGACAAGATCCGGACGTTCAACCGCGACTTGACTCGTTCAGCTACTGCATCGCTACATTACCGCAGCGGCTGCAAATAGCTTTGTACCGTGTACTCTGAAATCTTGCCGGACACGCTGGTTGAGGAAAGCACTGGAGACTCACGGCGTCGTGCGAATCTCCCGACCGTTCAGCGGTTGCGTCGGTCGAGCGTTCATCGGATACAGTTGTGCGAAGCGTGCCACTTCGGTGTTGGAAACAGACATTGGTGTCTTCAGCACGAACCACGTGACGCCCTCGCTGCACGGCGGCGTCGTGAGAGAGCCCGTGAACGTATAATACGCAGCCTTTTTGGCCGGCAGCAGATCCACCGCGTTGACCTGAACTCCTTCCACGGCAGTTTCTCTTTCCTTCTCCGGCGGAAGGTTCTGCCAGAGCGTTTCGACGAGCTTGTTGGACTGCCCGGCGTTGAGCAGGACGGCGACCACGGCAAGCTCCCCGTCAGCGTTCCTGTGCACGAGGTGGGCCACCATATCGGCGCTCTTGCCGTTGATCTTTTCTTCGCTGGGCTTGCGGAAATGAAACTGAACGAGCTCGTAGCGTTTGCCTTGCACGGTGATGAAACTGCCCGGTGCGTAATCCACCTGGATGGTATGCCCGTTATCGACGATCTTGAGCGGCGACGGTTTGTAATCGAACGCGATGGCGGGCAGGGCGTCCTTTTTGGCGACGCTGTCGCGGATATCGATGGGCGACTGCATCTTGCCGACTCCACATACGCTGTAATCGGCTTCCAGTGCCGCCCATTGTGCCGGACCCGTATCGCCGGAATAGCTCCAATGATGCTTGCCCTCGGCATGCACCGGTGGCGAGGCCAGGATAGATCCCGCGACTACCAAGAGTCCGAACCTTCGCATTGCATGGATCATAGAACCTCACTTTCTCCGAACTCGGTAAGTCGTCCCGTGGCATCTACCGCAAATCAAACTCCATTTCCTTAGCCAGGTTACGGCCCGTCGTACCCCTCGACGATCACGAGGTCAGCGGTTGAGACTGGCTCGCGAATCCTGAGTGCCGCTTGATACTCCGGCGAGTGCCAGCGATTCACCGCGGCCGCATAGCTCGGGAACTCAATCACGACCTTGCGGGCGCGGGTCTTGCCTTCCGGGTTCTCGAGCTTGCCGCCACGGGCAAGGAAGCGCGCACCGTACTTGGCGAACGGCAACGCGTTTGCCGCGACGTACCTTTTGTACGTGAACCGCACAGGTCGTAGCGCCCGCACCGCAGCGCTATGCCGCTCGCGACTATTTCTTCGGAACCGCTTCCACCACCATCGCGAGCGCCTGCGTGTAAGTGGCGTACACCTGGTCCCCCTTCTTGATCCGCCTCAACTGATCGGGGTCGGCAACCTTCACTTCTGCACGGAGTTGCGGTCCCTGCAGCGTGACCATCTGCGTTTCGCGGTTGACGGCGACGACATCGGCAACAACCGTGATGCGCCGGCCAGCGACGCCGTGCGGCTGCGCTCCCGGCGCTGCGCCCTGGGCGCTCATTTCGTCGGTGCGAGTAACCGCCATCTCGCTGCCCTTCTTCAGTTCGAGAACGAGCGCCTCGATGTATCTGGCATGGACTTTGTCACCGACATCGATCTGATCGAAGTTCTTGACCTCGGGGCCGGCGGTGACGACGACCCAGTTGCCCTTGGGTCCTTTCAGCGTGATGTCGCGCGTAGTCTTGTCGATGGCGGTGATCGTGGCGGTGACGTCGACCGTGTGCTCGACGCTGGCCTTGCCCGGTTCACTCTTGACGACGGTGGTCTGCGCGGGAGCATTGACGGCGAACGCCGCGGCGATGGCGATAACGATGAATGTACCTATCTTCATGGCGGAAGATCCTTCTCGCGTGGGAATGGTGAACGCCTCAAAAATGTCAGCTGTCGAGGACCCAGCCGATCATCGACGTGGGAGCCTGCTGCCGGACACCGAGGCGGTCTGTACTATACACCGCTGCGAGCGGGAATCAATTTGCACCTTGTGCCGTTGGGCGTCCGCTTTGTAGAGGAGCGGTTCGCACGGCTGCCGTCGGTGGCTTTGCTGTATGGCAGCTGTTGGCGAACGCAGTCCGATCGTCGACGGTCGCAGTTCGACCCGAAGCCGTCGGCAATGCTTCTACTAAGCGGTCACAGAAACCGATCGAAGCCGTCGTTCAAGTTGCGGCGACGAGGCCCCTCAATCCACCCAGAATAGGTGTATGAGGGATAGAGCAAGGATTACGCCCGCGGGCGGTTCACTGCCGTGGGTGGCCGCCGGCGCCGAGTGCCAGTCGACCACCGATTCGATGCTCGAGCGCGCACCGACCTTCGAATTCGACCAGCGCATTGCCCGAAGCAGCGCAATACTGCGTAGGCGCATGCCTTTTCCCGCCCGTCGGTCCGCGCGCAGCGACCCGGGCATCCGAACCCCGCGAAAGTGCGACGACAAGGTGCGGAGCAGCCCACTGTTACCGACGCTTGACCCGTACCGCCGACCTCACCACAATCAGGATCGTGTTCGCGTGATTACAATGCCTAGCCGATTGCGCGGCACATGCTCGGGCTGTATCAAGGCATGCTGGGCGGCCGATGGCTCTGGCAACTGCTGTTGGACGCTGCGCGCCTCGCCGGCGCGGCTCCGTAGCTGTTCGCCGAAACGTGGGAGGCCGTCGAGCCGACCCGCGACGAAGCGATCCATTCGTCAGTCGCTGAGAACGATGCCGCGCTTGGCTATGAGGTCGCCCAACCGCTGCCGCTCCTTCGCCATGAACGCCTCGAACTCGGCGGGCGAATCGCCGACCGGCGTCGCGCCGGTCGCCAGCACCTTCTCCTTCACGTCGGGCTGGTTCATCACCTTCACGATCTCGGTGCTCAGCTTGTTCACGATCTCCGACGGCGTGCCCGCCGGCACCACGATGCCCCACGTCTGCGTGATCTCGTAGCCCGGAACCGTCTCGGCGATCGTCGGCAGGTCGGGCAGGCCCGGGTTGCGCTCAGTGCCGGTGGTCGCCAGCGCGCGCACACGGCCGCTGTTCATGTGCGCGCCCGCGGCGATGGGGGAGGTAATGATGTACTGCGCGTTGCCGGCGATGACGTCCGTCAGCGCCGGCGCCGCACCTTTGTACGGAACGTGCACGACCTTGATGTCAGCCAGCAGATTCAGCATCTCGCCGGCCAGATGCGCCGGCGTGCCCACGCCGGCCGACGCGTAGTTGAGCGCGCCGGGCTTCTCCTTCGCGAGCTTGACCAGCTGGGCAATGTTTTTCGCTGGAAGTTCGTTGTTCACGACGAGGACGTTCGACGCGGTCGCGATCCGTGTGATCGGCACAAAATCCCTGACCGGATCGTATGGCAGGTTCTTGCGCAGGTTGGGCAGGATGGCGTAGATGGCCGTCGTCGTCAGCAGCAGCGTGTAGCCGTCGGGCGCCGACTTCGCTACGAGTTCGGCGCCCACCACGCCGCCCGCGCCGGGGCGGTTGTCGACGACGACCGGCTGGCCAACGTTGTTCGAAAGCTTCTCCGTGACGAGGCGCCCGAGTTGGTCAGGCGCGCCACCGGCCGAATCGGCGACGATCAGCTTGATCGGACGGTTCGGATACGTCTGTGCGCTCACACTCAGCGCGCAAAGCGCGGACACCACGAGCAGCAGGACCGTGCCGTTCAGGCGCTTCATGGTTCCTCCTTGGACGCACTCGCGGCGTCGCAGCCGCCAACGTTACCCCGCGCACCGGTGGGTGTCTAGCGCGGGCCGCTGTGCGATACTTTGCGCATGCGCGCCACCAACATGCTCGTGCTCATGTCCGACGAGCACAGTCCGAAATTTCTCGGGGCCGCCGGCCATTCGTTCATCGCCACGCCCAACCTCGATGCGCTTGCCGCGCGCGGCACGCGCTTCACAGCAGCGTACACGACCTGCCCGATTTGCGTACCGGCGCGCGCGGCATTCGCGGTCGGCCGCTACGTGCACGACATCGGCTACTGGGACAACGCCGACGGCTACGAAGGCGCGATCCCGAGCTGGCACCACGCATTGCGCGATGCCGGGCATCGCGTCGTCTCGATCGGCAAGCTGCATTTCCGCGGCCGTCCAGGCGACGACCACGGCTTCTCCGAAGAGATCGTGCCGATGCACATCGTCGACGGCATCGGCGACGTGAAGGGCCTGGTCCGCGAGAACATCCCGAAGCGCAAGGGCGGCGATAAGATGGCCAAGCGCGCCGGTCCCGGTGAGTCGGCTTACGCCGTGTACGACCGCGACATTGCGGCGCGCGCGCAGATCTGGCTGCACGAAGAGGCGCCGAAGTGGCGTGACCGACCGTGGGCGCTGTTCGTGTCGTTCGCGTGCCCGCATTTTCCGCTCACCGCGCCGCCGCAGTGGTTCTACCGATACTGGCAGCAGGACCTGCCGATGCCCAAGCAGTACGCGAAAGACGCGCGCCCGCATCATCCGTTTCTCGACACCTACGCGCACACGGTCGATTACGATCCACACTTCGCGTCCGAGGCCGATGTCAAGCGGGCGATTGCCGGATATGCCGGGCTCGTGTCGGCGATGGACGAGAACATAGGCTACGTGCTGCGCGCGTTGCGCGACGCGGGCCTAGCGCAAGACACACGCGTGATCTACACGAGCGACCACGGCGACAACGTCGGTGCGCGCGGCTTGTGGGGCAAATCCACGCTGTACGAGGAAAGCGCCGGCGTGCCGCTGATCGTGGCCGGCCCCGACGTTCCGGCTGGCCGCGTCGTCGCCGCGCCGGTGTCGCACATCGACTGCGCGCCGACGATCCTCGAAGCGGTCGGCCTGCCGCCGCGCGTCGGCGGCCGCGCGCTGCCCGGCGCGTCGTTGTTCGCGCTGGCGACCGGCGAGATCTCGCTGCGGCCGGTCATTGCCGAGTACCACGCGATCGGCTCCCTCGCGGGCGCCTTCATGCTGCGCTTCGGCAAGTGGAAGTACTGCCACTACGTCGGTGCACCGTCGCAGCTCTTCGATCTCGATGCTGATCCCGAAGAACTGATCGACATTGCCAGCGACCCGCGGTTCGCCGCCACGCTCGTCGAAGGCGAACGGCTGCTGCGCGCGGCGCTCGATCCGGAAGCGACCGACGCGCGCGCAAAGCGGCGACAGGCCGAGCTCCTCGCGCAATTCGGTGGCCGCGAGAAGGCACTCGCCCGCGGCGACCTGGGCTTCACGCCGGCGCCCGGCACCACCGCCGAGATCGACTAGCCCGCGGTACCGCGTGTGCTTGTGGCGCTGGCGCGCCGCGAACGACGTCTTCCGGCGTCGGCGGCGAAGCCCGCGCGGGATCGCCAGGCGCAAGTCACCTCGTCAATGGCTGCTCACGGGAAACTGACGTGGCGAGCTACAACGGCAGGAGTTGGCCGAGGCCGTGTAAGAACCGAGAGAGACTCGGAGGACACACGGCGGGATCGGTAATTCAGCCACAACGATGCGATCGAGGCTTTGGCTCGACCACAAGCCTCGCCTTGGTCGAGGAGTTGTTTTTTTGCTCGGTAGTGCGCAAAGCGTCCGGAATTACGCACAAAGAAGGGCTGTCGTATCCTACGCCCGCATTGCCGCCATCATTCCGCTGATTCCCAATAGCCGCATCACCCGCTTGAAGTTGTAGGCAAGCACATGCAGGCTCATCTCGGTGCGCACACGCGCGAGCGTCTTCATTAGGAAGTGGGTTGCGCCCATCCAGAACTTGATCGTGCCGAACGGATGCTCGACGGTCTGTCGCCGCACACGCATCATCTCGGGATCGCGATCCAGCCGCTCCTGCATGGCGTCGATGACCGCCTCATGCACCCAGCGCCGGACACGCCGCTCGGGGCCGGTGGTGCACTGCGCCTTGATCGGACAGCGGGGGCAGGCAGAGCTCCAGTAGATGTCCAACGTCATCCCGGCTTCAACGGTCGTGAAGCGCTTGATCAACCGCTGACCAGCAGGGCAACGATATTCGTCGTCGCTGGCGATGTAGTTGAAGTCCGGCTTGCCGAAGCGACCCTCCGCCTTGCTGTTGGAGTTCAACGGCTTGGGCACGAATGGGGTAATGCCGGCCTGGTCGCAAGCTAGGATCTCGTCGCCGCTGAAGTAGCCACGGTCGGCGATGACCGTGAGTTCTTCGCTGCCGATCGCCGCACGCGCCTGGTCAGCCATGGTGGCCAAGTGACCGCGGTCGCTCCCCTCGTTAGTCACCTCGTGCGCGACGATCAAATGATTCTTGGTCTCGACCGCCGTCTGCACGTTGTATCCGACGATGCCGCTACCCCTGGCGTTCATCGACCGGGCATCGGGATCGGTCAGTGAGATCTGTTGGTCCGGCGCGGCACGCATCCGAGCATCGATCTCTTGCAGTTGCTGCATCTGCTGTTTCAACGCCGCGACCTTGTCGCGCAACCGGCTCGTCTTGATCGCGGCGATCTCGGGTTCGGCACGGTCGGCGGTATCCATGTCCGCCAGGTAGCGTGTAATGTTCTCCTCGATCTGCGTCATCCGCCTCCGCATCTTGGCGCGGGTAAAGTTCAGGTCGCGGTTGTTGACCGCTTTGAACTTGCTGCCGTCAATCGCCACGACCGCCTGTGAGAACAGGTCCAGCCGCTGGCACAGCACCACGAACTGGCGGCACACGTTGCGGATCGCGCGCCCATTGTCTTTGCGGAAATTGGCAATCGTCTTGAAGTCCGGTGTCAGCCGCCCGGTCAACCACATCAACTCGACATTGCGTTGCGCCTCACGCTCCAGCCGACGGCTCGACTGGATGCGGTTGAGGTAGCCGTAGATGTAAATCTTCAGCAGCACCGCCGGGTGGTACGCCGGCCTGCCCGTCGCTGCCGGGTCAACTCCAGCGAAACCCAGCGCACCCAAATCAAGCCCATCAACAAAGACCTCGATCACGCGGACCGGATTCTCCGCCTCGACGTAATCATCCAGGCACTCCGGCAGCAAGGTTACCTGGGCTCGGTCCTCGCCTTCGACGAATCGCTTCATGTTGCCGCCTTGAAGAAATCGCTTTCTCCAATATAGACAACTTTCGCGTTTTTACACGGCCTCGGCCGCGAGCCGCCGTGGCCCGGGCCCACGACACAAACGAAACAATATTGACCTGTCGATGAAGTCCTCCTAACGCATCCGCCCACTAGACTGAAGTCCGATCCTGCTTCCCGGAGATTCAAGTGTCACTCCCCCACGGGTCGCCGGACGCAAAACCCCTTGGCTCCCGAGTTGTGAGAAATTCGAGCACTGCCTCATTCCCGCGGCTTGGACCTGCCGCCGATGCCGGGCTCCCGCCGCCGGACTTGGTCGCCGCTATTCCACGGCTGCGCCGCTACGCGCGCGTGCTGACAGGCAACCCATTCCGCGCTGACGATCTCGTGCAGGACACGTTGGCGCGCGCGTGGGACAAACGAAGGCTGTGGCAGGCAGGGTCCGATCTGCGCGCATGGTTGTTTACCATCATGCATAACGTCTTCCTCAATCAGCGGGCGCTTGCGCGCCGCGACGCGCAGTGCGTATCGATCGACGCGGACGAGCACGGAGGCATGGCGTTGCAGATTCCGGTGCGCCCGACGCAGCAGACGCGCGTGGAACTGATCGAGATCATGCGTGAGGTCGAGCGCCTGCCGGTCGAGCAGCGCGAGATTCTGCTGCTGGCGGCGGTCGAGGAACTGCGCTACGAAGAGATTGCAGCGGTACTCGCAATTCCAATTGGAACCGTGATGTCGCGCCTCTCCCGCGCCCGCGCCAAGCTGAGACGCATGGTGGCAGAACCCACGTCGGTGCTCAAAGTGATGAGAGATCGCAAGGAAACCGGAATTGCATCGTGAGCGGCGCTGCCGTTCCGCCACGCGGCCGGGCCTCGCTGTCGTTGCCCGTCATGAAGATACTCACTCTATCCGGCAGCCTGCGCTCCATCTCCATCAACTCCGCATTGTTGCGGGCCGCAGCCAGGCTGGCTCCGCCGGCGATGACGGTGATGGTGTTCAATGGACTTGGCGAGCTCCCGTTGTTTAATGCGGACCGCGAAGTGCATCCTCCGGGCGCTGTCGCAAAATTTCGCTCTCTGGTGGCTGACGCCGATGCGCTACTCATTGCAAGCCCCGAGTACGCCCATGGTATCGCAGGAACAATCAAGAACGCGCTGGATTGGCTGGTCAGCTTTGAGCCATTCGCGGACAAGCCCGTCGCCGTGCTCAATGCGTCGCCTCGTGCTCATCACGCCGATGCAGCTTTGCGCGAAGTCTTGAGAACCATGGCCGCCGTCATTGTGGAGCCTGCATCCATCATCCTTCCACTCTTGGGTGCAAACCTCGATGAAAACGGGATGGTCTCGTTCCCGTCAATAGCCGCGTCGATTCGGGAATCACTGGCTGCGTTATTTGAGGCCGTCGCTTCATGTCGCGCGGACGGTGCCGTTAGACAGCGGTCGGGATAACAAACGCTGGCCATTGGCTACTCGGGTTTGGCCGTGCGGGTGACCTGCATTGGCTGAGTACCTGGCGGCGGCGTGGGATTGCCCGTCAACTACGAACCGTTTCATCTATCGATCAATCTGCCTGTCGCGCGTTTTGCGAAATAGATCGCAGTAGGAATTTGCGCAACTCGCAAGCGGGCCGCTCGCCAACACGACGGTGGGCAACGCCGATGCGGCTCGCTAATCATCGCGAGCTTTTGGGCGCCTTCAGCAGAAAGCTAATGCTGATGTGAGTAACTGCTATGCGCAAATGTCAACCGTGATGGCCTCTGACCGGTTGTGGCCGAACGCGCCCGTTGAAGAGCCCTGAATGAACGGCTGCTCCCGCGGCGGAGCAGTCGTCCATCGCGATGAAGCGACAGGCCGTACGACCCGGAGCAGCCACTCGTGCTGCTCCAAGTAGTCGCTCGTGAGTGCCCTAACGCTAGAGATCACCGGCCCGCGAAAGCGGGCGAAGCTCGCTGTAGCGGGTCCAGTGCGTCGACGGGTTGGGCGTCATCTCTGGACCACGTCGGGGCCAGATATTTTCCACGAGTATGGCAATTTGCACGAACTCGATGCTGGGGCGCACACCGTAGAGACCGGCTACCCGCTCGAGTAGCTCATCAGTGAAGAACGCTTTGGCGGCCTCCTCTGAATCCCAAACGTAGAAATTCACGGCCTCACGCTTCCCGGCGTTGAGTGTGAAAGCCTTTGAGCGTAGCCCGGGCATTCCTTCGAACCCTACGCGCGCGGTCTCGGCGATATTCCGGACGGCTCGCTCATCGAAGTTGTTTCCATCGCGGAATGTAACGAATACACCGATCATGTCGCACTCCTTTCGACGTAGTCGTTGAGGTCCTCTCGGCGGGCTTGCCTTGATGACGCCCAACGTATCACGCTAACCGGCGGGCCGTGCCGATGCTCGCCAAGATGAAGTCATATATGGCTTCAGCATTGCGCTGGATATCGGTCTGTCCGCGGTTCTACAACCCGTCCAACGGATGGAATCCGACGTCGATTCGCATCATTGAGTGGCAACCCTCGAGCTGATCGGAGACGCCGGTGCGGTCGTGTTTTCCCGCTGGCGCATCGCTGCGACGCTTGCTCCCAGCAGGATGACGACGGACGCCGCCAGGCTCGCGTTGAGCGAGTGCGCGGCGTCGGCGATCCATCCGGTGAGCACCGGCCCGATCGACTGGCCGATCGCGAACACGACCGTGAACACCGCCATCGCGGGTCCCCATGCGATCTTCGGGAGCGATGTCTTGATCAGATCGGTGATGCTGGTGGGGACCGAGAACATCGCCGTCCCGAAGAAGAACGCGGAAAGGATCATCGCGGGCAGCGCCGTGCTGTAGAGCGGTATCGCTGCGCCGATGCTGATCACTACGCCCACCGCGGCGAGCATCTTTGCGGCCGACCACCGTGAGCGTGGCACGCGCCAGACGATCGGAGCAAGCATCGTAGCAATACCGAGCGTGCCCCAAGTGAGCGCGACGCTCACGGCCGACGCGCCGCGCGAGACTATCCATGCGATCACGAACGTCATGTAGGCGATGTAGCCCAGCCCGAAAAGGAAATAGCTCGCGAGCGCGCCGTGGAATGCGCTTATCGACCACGGCCTGGCCGTGGCGCCTGCCGCCGGCTCCGTGATCCGGCGTGACGCCCAGATGCTCGCGATCGCGAAGACCACCGAAATGCCGCCGATTGCAAGCCACGCGCTGCGCCACGCGACGTCACCGAGCGTCGCGAGCAGCCAGGGGATACCCACACCCGACATAACGATCCCGGCACCGGCACCGCCGAAGTAGATGGCAATCGCGCTCTTCGAGACCTCCGGCCGATCGGGATAGAGATTGCTTACAAGAACGGCGCCTGAGATATAGACCATCGCGGAGCTCACGCCTGCGACCGCCCGCAGTGCCATCTGCCCGCCAAAGCTTTCGGCGAGGCCTGCGCCAAGGAGGGCCAGAACAGTCACCACCAGTCCGAACGAGAACAGCCGCCGATTGCCCAGGCGCGGAACGTAGTGCATGCAAAGCAGCGCTCCGATGAGGTAGCCTAGCGCGTTGGCGGTGTTGAGCGAGCCCGCCTGCGAGTAGCTGAGATCGAGCTCGGCGCGCATCGCAGGCAGGATCAGCGCATAGGCGAATCGCGCGAACGACGTGGCAACAGCGGGGCCGAGGGAAAGCGCCGCAAGCACCCAGAAGCGGCGGCCGAAATTCGTCATGGCGGAAGGTTGGCGTGGCATGAAGGCTTGCAACGGGCGCGAAGCCGGAGTTGCCTGGTGATTCTAGGGCGCATATGTAGCAGGACGATTTCATCGATGGGTCGGTATTGTTTCGTTTGTTTCGCTGTCGCGCGCAATAACGGAAGTTGAAATGCTTGCGCGCGCAGCGGATGTCGGCCGCCCGTGACCCGAAAAGCGTCACGATGCTCCCGGCAAATGGAGATGTAAGGGCGACCGTCTGGAACTCGTCGATAGCGGCCGCGTCAGCAAAGCAGCGAGCCCAATCGCGCAACGATGCAAGCGTCTCATCGACGCGCATCGCCATCGCCGCGAAGGTTGACTCGGGACGCCGATTACACTCATCGCGCCCGCGGTGCGTTAGCGGACGCCCAATCCGGTCGCCAGAATGTCAAAGAAGATGCAGTACAAGGCAATCGGTAGCGGAAGACCTAATAGCGTACCTATAAGGTAGTTACGGAACTTGATTCCTGACATCGCAAGCGCGTAATTCAACGCCGGCACCGTCTGGAACAGGATCCGCAGCAGCGCCACGCTTCCGATCGGATGGGCGTCGAGTTCGCGCAGGATCCGGACCGCGACTCGGTTCTTGAGCAATCTCAAGGCGTCCCCACCAACAGCCCGAATCGTCACGAATGTGAAGGCGCACGAGGTGACGGCAGCAACGTAGGTGGCCACGCCTCCCCACCCCCGGCCCAGCGTGAGCACCGCGGCAGCGAGAAACACCCAACCGGGAATCTGGATAAGATTGCCCAGCGAAAAGAGCAGCACGAAAAGCATCAGTCCGCCGATCCGGTGTTCCAGGATGAGTTGTCGTATGAACGCCAGATTGAAATGATCTCGCACTCCGGAGACCTCGAAAACCGTCAGCAGGACGCCCAGAAAGAGACCGACACCAAGCAAGCGCTCATAGCGCCGGACAAGGGGGACCACGCTATCCAGCGCTAGGTTTGGCTTCATAGTTTCGAACAGTGGCACCACGACGGTGAGCAGGCATTGGGATAGACTTGGCGAACGAGTGCTCACGAAGGACGTTCCTGTGTTCCCGTGGTTGCGCTTGACTCGTATCGGCGTTGGCCTTATTGGCGAATCCAGAGTCGATTTGCTCGCGACCACGCGTGTTTGTTTACGTGTTTGGCCAAACGACCTGGATTTGAACTTCCACGTCAACAACGGCCGATATCTTACGCTCGCGGACATTGGCCGCATGCACTGGTTCGTGCGTACCGGCGTGCTGGGAATCGCACGACGACAGAAGGCGTTCCCGGTGATAGGCGACGCGATCACCAAGTTCCGTCACGATCTCAAGATATTCCAGACATTCGAGATTCACACGCGTTTGATCGGCTGGGATCGCAAGTGGGGGTTTCTCGAACATCGTTTCGTGCGTAGCGATCGCGTGATCGGGGTGGTTGCGATTCGCGGTGTTTTCAAGGGAGCGGATGGCCCAGTCGATCCGGCAGTATTTCTAGCAGGACTCCCCCACACCGAGCCATCTCCGGAATTGCCGGAGTGGGCAAATCGTTTTCATCAGGGCAGCGAACTGTTGAGTGAGTTGCTGCGCGAGGAGGAGCGGTCACGGGGATTGCATCTGCCGATGGAATAATGGAATGTTGGATCAAGGCCGAAGGTCTCTTTTTGGCAGCACTGAGGCATCGGTGCTCACCGAATGTGAGTTATCACGCAATACTGAGCAGGTTTGAGGCTGTTTGATCACGTAAAAGTGAGCAGCCTGACAGACTCCGTGATTTGCGGAGCGATCTGGAGTGATGTGCGTGGAAACGATCGGCAAGATTCGGCGCTGGCACCGAGTGGACAAGCTCAGCATCAGCAAGATAGCGCGACGGTTGTCAGCGTCGCGCAACACGATTGCGAAATATCTGGACGGGGAGGTCACCAAGCCGAGGTACAAGACGCGGGCGAAGCGCGCCCCGGTAATGGGGGCGTGGGTAGCGAAGCTGGAGGCGCTGCTGGCCGCGGACGCGCTTCGACCGCGCAAAGAGCAACGCACCGCCCAGCGGTTGCTGGATGCACTTGCGCAGGACGGTTTCGCCGGTTCGTATCCGACGGTGCAACGATTCGTCAAGGCGTGGCACGAGGAACGCCGGCATAACCCCGGCACCGTCTTCATTCCGCAGAGCTTCGCGCCGGGGGAGGCGTATCAGTTCGACTGGAGCTACGAGACGGTCGATCTGGGCGGCCGGCCGACAGCGGTGAAGGTCGCCCACTTGCGCTTGTGTCATTTCCCGGGTGTTCCTGGCGGTGGCGTATCTGCGTGAAGCTCAGGAGATGGTGTTCGATGCGCACTGGCGGGCGTTCAGCCTGTGGGGCGGCAGCTGCCAGCGCGGGATCTATGACAACCTCAAGACCGCGGTCGAACTGATCTTCACCGGCAAGGCGCGGCAGTACAACCGCAAGTTCCTGCAGATGGCCAGCCACTACCTGATCGAGCCGGTGGCGTGCACGCCGGCGGCCGGGTGGGAGAAGGGCCAGATCGAGAACCAGGTCGGTCATGTGCGGGAGAACATCTTTACGCCGCGCCTGCGCTGCACCGATCTGGCGGAGCTCAACGCACTGCTGACGCGGCGCTGCGTGCAGTTGGCCCAAGCGATTGCGCATCCCGAGCAGCGCGAGCGCACCCGCTGGGAGGTGTTCGAAACCTCGGAGCGCGCGCTGTTGGTGCCGCTGCCGACCCAATTCGAGGGTTGCGCCGAGCGCGAGGTCCGGGTTAGCTCGACGGCGCTGGTGCACGCTGATCGCAACCGTTACAGCGTCGATTGCCGCTACGCCGGCAAGACGGTGTCGCTGCGCACCTACGCAGAGCGGATCGTGGCCGTGGCCGACGGCAAGATCGTCGGCGAGCATGTGCGCAGTTTCGAGCGGGATCGGACGTTCTTCGACCCTTGGCACTACGTGGCGGCGCTGGAGAAGAAGCCCGGGGCGCTGCGCAACGGCGCGCCGTTCCAAGACTGGGCGCTGCCACCGGCCTTGCGGGAGATGCGCGATCGCCTGGGCGCCAAGGTCGGTGGCGATCGCCAATTCGTGACCATTCTCGCCACCATCGCCGAGGACGGCATCGAGGCGGTCAACGTGGCCTGCGAACTGGCGTTGGAGGCCAACGCCGTCAACGACAGCTACGTGCTCAATGCGCTGAACCGGCTCAAGCCGCAGCCGTCGGCCGAAGTCGTCGTGGCGCCACCGCGACTGCAACTCAAGGAGGAACCCAAGGCCGACGTAGCACGCTACGACCGGCTGCTGAAGAAACTGGCGGTGGCGGCGATCGCGGCGATGCCGATGTTGCTGGCCGCGGTGTCGAATCGCGTGGAGGTGCCCTGTGGAACGCCATGACATGCTGCTCAAGCTGAAGGCGCTGAAACTCCACGGCATGGCGGCGGCCTTCGATGAAGTCATCGACGAGGGCATCAAGCGCAGTCGCACCCCGTTCGACGTGCTGGGGCGGTTGCTGGCGGCCGAGGATAGCGAGCGCCACGCACGCTCGATTCGCTATCAGATGACCGGGGCCAAGTTCCCGGAGTATCGGGAGCTCGCCACGTTCGACTTTGCCGAGTCGCCGGTCAACGAGCAGCAGCTCCGCACGCTGCACGAGGGCGGCTTCACCGAGGAGACCCGCAACATCGTCCTGGTCGGCGGACCGGGCACCGGTAAAAGCCATCTCGGGCTGGCACTGGCCATTCAGGTAGTAAAGCTCAACCGCCGCGCGCGCTTCTTCAACGTCGTCGACCTCGTCAACTGGCTCGAGCGGGAAAAGGCGGCCGGCAAGCAGGGTCGCCTCGCGCAGCGGCTAACTCACGTCGATGTCGTCGTGATGGACGAACTCGGGTATCTGCCCGTCAGCGCTAACGGCGGCGCGCTGCTGTTTCACCTGATCTCGAAACTCTACGAGCGAACCAGCCTGATCATCACCACCAATCTGTCGTTCTCGGAATGGGTCAAGGTGTTTGGTGATGCCAAGATGACCACGGCGCTGCTCGACCGGGTCACCCACCGCTGCGACATCATCGAGACCGGCAACGACAGCTATCGCCTGAAGAAACGCAACCAATCCGCGCCAGGCAACCGCAAATCCAAGGAGAAAACCCTCACATCCAACCCCTGAAACCCCATCCGGCCCTGCTCAGTTTTACGTGATCACACCTGCTCTGGTTTCGATGATCATTGACAGTCGAGCCGCCAAATCACTATAGAACGCGTGGCAAGCATGCCGTTTGCCCCTTATTCCACGGTGTTGCACGCCATGTAAGTCGCAGGTCGCCTGGTCAACGGCCGCTTACGGGAAATTTCCGCGGCGACCTCCGACGGTAGGAATTGGCCGGTTCAAGTCCGCCGCCTGCGACTTTCCACCGTCGGCTGAACGCAGTTTAGCGGCCATTGGGCTCGCGCAGTTCTACGCCCGGACGCGACCCTTCTCGGTCATTCAGCTACGATGAAAGCGGACGCTGTTACTCTGCGGCCAAGGGATACATATGCCAATTGCGTTTGCTCACGTACCCGGGCACGAACACGATGACGCCGCCACCGGTCTCCGTAGCTTCGACAATTAACTGACCGTCGCGACTGCGCGCAAGCCTGGCGGCTTCCGAATAGGCGACTGCGGGTGCCGGGAGTACGAAGCTCTCGAGCGACAGCACGAGCCAGCCGTCTTCGCAGCGATACTGCGCGCCTTCCTTTAGCGTCCGGATCGCGACCTCGGTACCTGTCCCTTCCACCAGGCGGACAGTCACGCTCCCGTTCGTCGGGCCCGTCAGGTAGACGCGCTCGATCCTGTCCAAGGATAGGTCGTCTTTGGCAGGATCCATTTGGCCAGCGGCACCGAAGGACTGCCCTGGTCGCTGTTCGCGTAGCGGGCGGTCAGATCGGGACACGCGCCCGCACTGGCCGCGACAGGCGTCCAGTCCTTCGGGAACTCGCGCCGCTCGATTCCAATGCACGACGCGCAACAGAGCGCCAGCAGAGCGATGGCACACGACGCGATGCGCGCAAACGCATTCATGGCAAGTCGTTTGGCGCCGGCCCGCTCATCTTCACCGGCATCCAGCGCACGTAACTCGTATCGGACTTGTAAATGCCGATAAAGACTACCAGTGCGGCGGTGACCTCCCGAACGGTCATCACCAAGCCGCCCTCCATGTCACGCACGAATGCTCTCCTGTGCTGAAGGCTGGCGCCGCTCAGTGCGCGTGCCTCCACGACCGAACCGCTCGACGAGAAGTACAGGCCATCTACGTCACATTGGTAGTCCTTCGCCAGTTTCAGGGTCTGCGTCAGCCTCGCTCCAGATTCGTCGCGCAACCCCACGTTCATCGTCGTCGAGTCGGGTTGCGTGATTTCGACACTGACCGCCGGCGATGCGATGCCGAGGTTCTGCGCAAGCCCCAGGTCGCAGCTCCACTGGCCGTCCTTAACCCTCGACGAAGTGCAACGAATGCCGGCTTCGATGTACAGCCGACCTTGATTCGCGTAGATACCGGTGATATCGGGGCATGTTCCGATGCGCTTGGAGGCATCGAGGCGCCACTCGCTCGGAAATTCGGGTCTGTTGACAACGGGAATGCAACTGGTGACGAGTGGCGCCGTTACGAGAATCATCCAAACGACAACCGAGCGCATACGAAACACGAACTTGAGGCCGATGACGAAGCTGTTCAGAGAACCCCCGAACGCCCGATGTTGGGAGCCCTTACGCGCGACTCGCTAATCCAGGTTGAGTCCACTCCGCAGTGTCGGCAAGGGCGAAGAGCGGCTACGAACGCTCCCTGAATCGGTCAGTGACAAATCGTCCCCCCTGTCGCGGAGAACGGAAAGCGAACGATCGACTTGACCTGGTTTGTCACCGCCGGCAGCCCGGTGTTGCCGGTGGTCGTGTAAGCGAAGGTCGCGCTGTTGCCATTCGCGAACGTCAGTGTGGCCGTTCCAACCACGGGGGTCGGCATCACCACGTCGCTCGCTTTGTAGTTGTCGAACCGCGGGCCCGAAGTGCGCAGCAACGATCCGATGTAAACGTTGGTCGCTCCCTGGCGCTGCGTCAGGGCGGAGAGCCACAGCGGTGCGCCGCTGCCGTCGTAGGTGTACCAGGTCAGGAACACGCTGTCGCCCTGGTGCGCGAAGTTGATGCCCCAGCCGTCTTCGGCCGCATTGGCGACCCACCATAGATCCTGGTAGTTGGTGGCGAGCGCGAGGTTGGCCGTCGGGCTGAACGTGCACGTGGGCTGTGGCCCCGTGCCGAGGTTGTAAAGCTCGATCGCCTTGGTCTGCGACACCGGCACCGGACTTCCACCGGTGCCGGCGTTGAGGTCGTAGTGGAACGTGCCGTTGCTGGCGTCGGTGAAGGTCAGCGTGCCGGTGCCGACCTTGGTGTGCGTGGCGCTGCCGACGAAGTTGTTGAATGGTGGTCCGACGTCGACGTTGATGTCGCCCGTGTACTCATTGCTGCTGGGCGTGGTGCGCCCGGCGAGCATCGACAGCCACCACGCCTTGCCACTGGTGTCGTAGGTGTACCACGTGCCGAAGACCTGGTCGCCGGCGTGCGCGAAGTTGATGCCCCAGAACGCCTCCGTGCCCCCGGTAGCCCACCACAGGCCCTGGTAGTTAGGGGACAAGGGGCCGCCGCCGAGCAGGCCGTTGTACTTATCAACGAAGCTCGCGATTGCCGCAGTGAGTTCGGCGTCCAAGCCCTCGAATTCATGGTATCCCTTGTCGCAGGGATCTCCGTTCAGAACCCCCCCTGACAGGAATATCAAGTCCTTGGCGGGTACCGAAGTCAGCGCTGCGAGCAAGAGTGGTTGATTGCCAGGTGGGGATAGGAAGCAAGCGTCCAGCGTGTGGGCGATGAGCAACGTTGGAAGCCGCAGTGATCCCAGTGGCATCAAGAGAAGTGAGTTATCTCCGGTCGTCGTGCTCGACCCCATGATCGCGCCAAGGCGAAGTTCAGAGGGCAGCAGGATTGCCAGACTGACCACCGAAATCGTGCCATTGCTTTCTGAATCGAGCCAGATCGGCACGTCGGCACGCTTCTGCATGTAGCGAATGACTTCAAGGATGTCGGCGGCATGGTCGGCGCTTCGCCGGAACGCTGCCGGGATGATGAAGTCGCTGAGGTGGTCGGATGGCGCATCCACAAGCGCGACCGCGAATCTGCTTTTTGCGAGGAGAGTCACGAACAGAGGCTCCGCACCACCATTGTGGATTGCGCCGGGATAGGTGCCGAAACCACGGACTGCAACCAAGTTGGCGACAGGCGCGTCGGGCGTCACGAACAGAAACTGCTGAGTGACTCCGCTTCGAGTGGGCACAGTGACCAAGGATCGGGTTACGTCCCCGTAAGCCGCTGCAGGTATCAACGCAAGTGTCAGCAACGCCACAGCACGAGGTATTGACATGAGCCCTCCCGGACTTGCGACCACATCGGGCAGACGCAAACGGCGGGGGACGACCCTACGCTGTACCTATCGGCGAGTCAAGCGATCGCGCCAGCGAACGACCGCTTTCAGCGACTTCGCTGAGCTGCCGCTCTTGGCAGCGAGCCGCCTGATCACTGCTCGTCGCAGAGCGATCCTGCGCCGATTAGCGGTGAAACTGAGTTGACCCGCAAAGATTCGGTCACCCAACTGCGCGATTGGCTCTCAGCATATCGCAGAACAATTGAAGGTTGCGAAGAAGGTATGATGCGGTTTCGGCTATCGCAGCTCATATCGGACAGCAGACATGAAGGTGGACTTGTGAAATGTGCTTGGATCTCTCGCCTTTGCCGTCTTTTGGCGATTCTCGGGGCAATCGCGGCTGTGGGCTGCGCTGGCACGCCACAGCCACCACCAGTCGATGAAACCCAGCTATTAGCAGCCGGCTTCAAGATCGTCATCGCGAAGACGGCGCAGCAACAGCAACATGTGCAAGCGCTGCCGCCCGGTACGATTACGGAATGGCAACGAACGGGTAGGCAGTATTTCGTCTACCCTGATGTGGCGCATACCCGCATCTATGTCGGCACGCCCAAGGAGTATGCAGCCTACCAGCGACTACGGCCAGGAAGTTACCCATCGGTGGGCGCGCAGCAATCGGCCGACATGGCTTCGTATGAGAAGCAGGACGCGGCTATGCAGAACTATACCCAACGCGATTTGGCGGACCCCTACTACTTCTGGGATAGTTTCGATGGTCTCGGCTGGCAGTGACCGACGGTTAATCTCGATACTTTCGGATGTTCTCGCCTTGAGGCGAACCAAAAAACAAATGGCCCAGTTGTCGGTCGCAAGTATAGTGCCTCTGCGCTGGATTATCCGCCGCAAAAGCCTCTCGTAATGGCCGGTTTGTGGCTGGCGCCGCAATGTCTGCTCGTGGCCCGATAGCCGCCGCGTCGGCGAAGCAGCAACCCCAATCGCGCAAACGAAGCCGGCGTGTCATCGACGCGCATCGCAACCGCGGCGGGGTCTCCGAACGCACCGCGTACAGCGAGAGCGTTGACGATCTCATCGCGCTCACGCGTGCCGTCGAGAAGCGTGAGCAACGTCTGCGCAAGCTGGTCCGTCAGCCGGATCGATTCCTGGCGCAAGTTGGTGACGCGTTCTGCGAGCGTTCGGACGACGGCGGCCACTCTAGATGGCCGCTCCCCCTAAGCCGTCGCTGGCGCAGGGCTGCCGGAGCAGGGAAAATATAGCCGCTTTCAATGGCGCCTCGCGATGCGACATAACCATCACTTAGTTGCGTCGACCCGAGCCTGCACCCAGGTCGGGGAACCATCCAGTCTGGCCGAAGCGCTAGCTTCTACTCCCATGCGCTGGATCAAGGGCCCGGCCTGGGACCTCGTTTGGGTCCTCAATGCGCTGTGGTTGGCCCCCCTGGTCCTTCTGCTGGCGCAGGGTCATGACGACGTGCGCGTCAGCCCAGTGGACGGGCTGTTCTTCGTCCTCGCGGTGCCCCTGTGGTTCGGCCACCGCGTCTCGTCGGCCTGGCTGGCCTACGCGACCCCGGCCTATCGCCCCCTCCTCACCACGCAGCGGCTGCGCTTCGTAGTGGCCCCGTTGGCCATCGCCGTGGCCTGCTTCGTCGTCCTGCTGGCTCCCGAGAGCGTGCTTCCCATGCCACTGACCGAGCGCGTGGTCTGCCTCGCCGTCTTGGACTACCTGCTGGTGAGTTACCATTTTGCCGCGCAGCACTTTGGGCTGCTCAGCCTCTACCGCGTGCGCGCGGGACGAGCGTCGGACGTGATCACGCGACGGCTCGACCGGTGGTTTGCGCTCGTCGTGGGCGGGGGATTCGTCGTGGTGGCAGAGGCCCTGGCTGGATCGATCGTCTTCCAAGACCGCTGGATCGACCCGCTGCTGGGTGCGGACGGAGCGGACGTGTTCGCGCGTACGCTGCACGATGGCGGCATCGTCATCGTCGTGATCCTGACCGGCCTGATGCTGCGCATGGAGCTGCGCTCGCAGCGCCCATCGCTACCGCGCGTGGCTTACGTCCTTGGCGTCTCGGCCATGGTGCTCTTCGCCTTCCTCGCGCGCGACCCTTTCCTGTTCCTCGTGCCGTGGAGCGTGCAACATTGGAGTGCCGCGATGGGACTCGCCTCGCTCGCGGCTTCCGGTGGGACCCAAGCGGCTGGCGCGCACTGGCAGCGGCTGCTGGAGCCCATCAATCGGCGCGGCTGGGCAGTGCTGCTCGCGCTCGCCGTCGTCTCCACCCTGCTGCTCCCGGTGTTGGAGGTGGAGGCCGTGCCCGACGAGTACGTCTATGCCGACCGCATCTTTGGTGATGCGGCGTGGTGGCTGCGCTCCTCGCCCTTCGTGCCGGTGCTGCTGGCACTGGGCTTTGCGAGCGGATTCATCCATTACCTGCTGGATCGCGCAGCCTTCCGCTTCTCCGCGCCCGACGTGAGGCAGGCCGCCCGCGGCCTGCTGCAGTCAAGATCGACAACGGGTCGTCATATGTAGACGGCGCAGCGGTGGGGCCGTTTCCGTAGGGCGCGCCCTACGCGCGGCGCTAACTATCGCAAGAAAGAGCGGAGACGCGCGACCCCGATGTTTGGCCGCGAGACACTGCGCTCCCCTACCCTCGACCGACGCAATTCAGTTCACGGCTTCGCAAGAAACGCCGCGACCGCTTCCTTCTGCGCCTGCCTCAATTCCACACATTGCTGAATTTGCTCCAGCGTTTGCTTAAGCGTCCGCTCTCCGCCGGCATAATTCGCGATCCGGTCCTGCCAGAACGCTGCGACGTCGGCGCGATCCTTTTCGCTGCACAATCCCGCGGCGAAAGACGGCCAGTAACCCGGCGTGTCGCGCGACACTTGCTTTGCCATCGCGTCGAAGTTCGCTGCGATGAAATCGTGGGTGCTGCGTCGTGGCGGAATCGAGTGGCTGCTGATCCACAGTGCTGTCCCAGACTCGCGGATGTCGAACGCCGGATCGAGCATCACGCCCATGCCTCGCTGCCCCAGCGTGGGATCAGTGAATGCCAGCAGCGCGACTATCAGGTTGCGCCGGTCGAGACTGTCCGACGTCGCCTTTGCTTCGGCGAGTAGCGCATCGAACGTTTTTGAGTCGCCGGTTTGTGCCGCAATAATCAGCACGGAATCGACCATCCCGGGGTCGATGGCCTTGCGGTCGCCGATCCACTCGATGGCGAGCCGGCGCGCCTCCGCGGCGAGCCCCGGGTCTTCGGGCGCCACGAAGCGGATCACGGACCGGCGCAGGAGCTGGTCGTCGTCACTTTCGCCGAGTCGTGGCACGTACCCCAGCGCCCGCGCGCGATCGCCGAAGACCTGGCGCACGAACGCCGCGAACTGCGCACGGTCGGCATCATCGACTAGCGTATCCCTGACAAACGTCGCGAGTTCAATTGCCGCCACGATGACGTGACGGTCGTGCGAGCTGCCGGCCCCGCGTACCCATTCCAGTGCCTGCGTGCCATCTAGCGATCCTGCTCGGACGAGTGCGCGTATGTCGTACAGCAGGCTTGCATACTCCGCCGGCGAAAGCGCATTCCGATCAGTGGCAAGCCGCGCGAGGAGCCCGTCGCCATAGTTGGCAACGTAGTAGCCACGCCCGCCGGCGTTGGCGAACACAAACGTCGGGCAGCTTCCCGGCAGCGCAATTGCCGCGGACTTCTCCGCGAGCAGCGTGCACGTTTGCCGCGTCGTCGCGCCCTTCCCATAGCGCACGCACACCGGAATCTGCCAACGCTGGTCGGTGTCGTTCACCACACCAAGCGGCGTCAGTCGATGTTGCGATAACGCGAGCTTCACACCGCCGGCTGCGCATTGCAGCTTGACCTCCACCTGCGGGACGCCGTTCTGATCGAGAAACGTCGAGAACGCGGGGGCAACCGGCCGGTTGCTTGCGGCCCCCAGCGCGCCGAGGAAATCATCGACAGTTGCGTTGCCGTCGCGGCGCGACTCGAGATACCTGCGCACGCCGCAGCGGAACGGCTCCTCGCCGATCCAGCCCTCGAACATGCCAATTACCGTCGCGCCCTTCTGGTAAGTGATCGAGTCGAACGCGTTGAGGATGTCGCCACGCGAAGTGATTGGCTCGCGAATCCGCCGCGCCGAGGTCAGCATGTCCTCGGCGATCGCCTCGGCGCGCTCCTCGCTTCGGCCCGCACCGCGCTCGTAGTTCGGCTGCCACAGGTCCACCATCTTCTCGGCGAACCAGGTCGCGAACGCTTCGTTGAGCCAGATGTCGTCCCACCACGCCGTCGTCACCATATTGCCGAACCACTGATGCGCCATTTCGTGGGCGCCGACGTTCGCGCTGCTATGTCGGAACCGCGGCGTCGCGGCATCGGGCTTGGCGAGCAGAGTTGTGGCGCCATAGGTGATCAGCCCGACGTTCTCCATCGCGAACCCAACCGTCAGCGGGATCGCGATTTGGTCAAGCTTTTCGTATGGATAGGCAATTCCAAACCAACGCTCGAGTCCCTCAAAGATCTGCGGATAGGCACGCGCGACAAAGGCTGCATCGGCGACGCGTCTCCGCGGCACGATGATGCGCATCGACGTGGGTTTCATTCCGAAGCGCCCGAGATCCACGGCCTGCCATGGGCCAACTGCGAAGGCGATGAGATACGAGGGCAGCGGACGGGTTTCGGCGAAGCGTACCGCCTTCATCCCGGCCCCCGTATCAGTCTCAGATTCGACCGGCGTGTTCGAGAGCGCGACGAGCGACTGCGGTACCCGCAGCGTCAATTGCCACGGCACCTTGAAACCGGGTTCGTCGAAACACGGGAAGGCCCGGCGCGCGGAGTCGGCCTCGAATTGGGTCATTGCGTACCAGTCGTCACCGTCCTGCAGCGCGAAAATGCCCCGGGTCGAATTGCGGCTTAGCTCGGCCTCAAACGCGAGCGTCAGGCGGTGCCTTCCCGCAGGTAGCGCCGGCTGGAACGCGAGTCTGATGAACTGCTGACTCCCCGAGAGCACTTTGATTTCGGTCGCAGCAGTGTTCACCGAGGCGTGCGATACATTCACTGCGTCGGCGTTCAGCCAAAGGACCGGATGCGGTCGATCCAGTTCCACGTCGATCGTAATCTCGCCGCGTGCCTTCGCCTCGCTCGGGACAATGGTCAGCGTCAGCTGGTAGCGCGTGGGCCGCGCGCCATCCGGGATGCGCAGCAGCGGCGGTGCATAATTTTCGGCGACTGCGGTCGGTGCCTGCGGGAACGACGACATGCTAATGCCACCGATCGATACAAAGACCGCCAAGGCTGCGTAATGGGCTTTTCGCATGATTTTATGGATGGAATTCGGTCGGCTCGGCGAATTCTACTAGCTGTAAATCAGGTCAGCCACGACTCGTGCGATTGGGGCCGTCTATCATCAAGGCGCGTTGCGACCCTTATCCGATGGCGCAAGGCCGCTATCTCCCGAAGACTTCGACGCGCCGTTCACGTGGATTGCACACGGTTTCGGCCCAGTAGTTTCGCTTTGTAGAGTGCTCCATCGGCTCGGGCGAAGGTCTGGGCGATGGTTTCGCCAGGCCTGTACTGCGCCACCCCGACCGATACGGTCAACGGCCCGATCGACCGGACGACAGGAATGTCGAGCGTGCTGATTCGATTGCGCAACCGCTCGGCATCGAGCATCGCGCCCGCCAGCGTGGTATTTGGCAAGATTTGGACGAACTCCTCGCCACCGTACCGTCCGAAGATATCCGTCGACCGCAACCCGTCCCGCACGGCCTGCGCGAATGTCCGGAGGACCTGATCGCCGGTCAAGTGGTCGAATTCGTCGTTGTAGCGTTTGAAGAAGTCGAGATCAATCACACAGATGGAGAGCGGTTCGCCGGTAGCATGGGCTCGCTGTTTCGACTCTTCCATGGCGGCCATCAGAGCACGGCGGTTATAGACGCCGGTCAGGTCGTCATGGCGCGATTTCTCCTCGATATCTTCCAGTTTGATGCTCACGTCGACGAGGTCGCGCTGGAGCCGTTTGACGAGCCCTCCGATGAACACGAGCCAGGGAAATGTTATTGCAATCACGATGAGCTGAAGCACGTCCACGCGCAGGATTTCGACGTCGTGATTGTTGGCGTAGCGAAGCCAGATCACCAACGCGAAGGAGGCTAACGAGACGGAGCCAAGCACGGCGAGCTTCCTGCCGCTGGAGCGAAGCATGCCGAACATCAAAGCAACGAAAAAGAACGCGGCGAAGGCGAGCCGGGTGTCCGGAGCGCGGTAGACGACGAACAACATCGTAAAGACGGCCGCAAGAAGCTGAAATGCGGTCAAGCTCGGATCCGGAAATCGCCGGTTGATCCCGAGGTGGAAAACGCCAAAAAAACCGACAATGACCGCCATGACGATCGCGCCGGCCGCGAAAAGCGTCTCGCGGTCAACCTTATCCTGCGTGTAAAAGATGACCAGCACGAGCAGGTACAGCACCGAAAAAATACTGGCCATCAAAAATCGGCGCAACCGGAGGCGTTGGCTGAACTCTTCCCGTATCGGTGACGGAAAATCGGAAATCGGATCGTGCATCGAATCGAACGATGTGGTGGCGCTGCAATATCGCGAATTGACAAGGCGACAGATCGATATCAGTGCGTTGAGGTATTCCTTCGACGATCATCGCGCCCGGGCACACGATGCTGGACGATTGTCGCGCGCTTGCGATCCGGGTGCAAACGGCTGCCATAGTTCACCGAGGTATCCGCGCGGCGGTGTATGAAACAAATGAAACACAATTGATGTACCGACGAAATTCTCCTGCTGCATTTGAGCAATAGCATGACCGTGCAATGACTTCTAGCATGTACCTGGACCTCGAGGCGCGGACGCAGCATGAACCCCAAGCTCTCTGTCTTTCTCGCCATTCCGATGAGGGGAACTAGCATGTCGGAAATGAAACGGGCTTCGCCGTTACGAACCGAGAACCTGACGCGATGCATCTGGGCCTGCGCAGGCGCCTTGCTCGCCGCAACGGCATTCGCCGACGATGGGAAGCTCAATGCCCTGTTGCCATCGTTGCAGCAAGGCGGATACGTGATCGTCCTGCGCCACGGCGCCACGGACCCCCGATACGAGGACGCTTATCCGCTGAACTACGAGGACATGACGAAGCAGCGGCAGTTGAGCGAACAAGGAAGGGAGGTTGCTCGCCAAACAGGGTACGCGCTTCGCTCGCTCGGGATTCCGATCGGCAAGGTCTTTACGAGCCGGCTCAATCGCGCTGTGGAGACGGGCCGCCTCATCGCTGGCACGGACGTCGTCTGGAAGGAAGAGCTGAACGACAGCGGCATGGGATCGGCTTCGGCGATGGCGGGCTCGTCGGTCGCCGGCAACCAGCGCTACGCAGCGACATTGCGGCGACTGGTTGCTACTCGACCGGAGTTCCGCACGAACACGCTGATCGTTACTCACAAGACCAATATCAGAGATGCGTTCGGTAATACATGGGCGGATATCAAGGAGGGCGAGTGTCTGCTATTCAAACCGGACAGCTTCGACACTACCCACACGCCCGTACTGCGTGTCCAAGCGAGTGACTGGATCGCGCTCGCGCATAGTCAATAACTGCGCGGGTACGATACGACGCTAGCCAACAGCGACTATCCGATGCCCGGCGAGGGCAAGTCGCGGGAGAGCCGATTTGCGCGGCGGCAGTGACCGGCAGCTGAGGCCGGACGCAGACATTCAGGGTGCGCATGGTCTTGGGGCCATCAACTGTAGCGCGCATGCCCGCCACAAACGCGAAGCCCCGCGATGAGTTCGCAGGGCTTCACAAATTGCCACTTACCGTGGCCTCATTTCGTCACGTCACCGTGGCGCATGCCGGCCTGTCATTACCGGCTTCAGAGTGGCGCTGTCGGTAGTTTCATCGATAGGTCCGCTCTCCATTCACGACTTGACACGACACGACTCGCATGACGACCTTTGTCGTCTGCTCCGGATTCCCGGCTCGAGATAATCCTCAGACATCGTGTCGAGGGTGGTCGCTGCCCGTCCGCCTCAGGTGCACCCGCAACACGGGGTGCGCACAACAGCGAACATAACGCGGCAACCAGATCATCAGTCTTTGGCTCGAGAATCCATCCCGAGCCGGAATCGCCGAAGCGCTTTCAGTCGACGCCTTTCGCAGGTCGCTGTCAAGGCGTATCGCGTATCGTATCGGTCTGTCGGCGACGGATTGCAAGGCTATCTGACTCAGGTCAATAAACGCGCGCTTCTGGCCAACAGTGGTCTGTCGTCAGCACCGCTTGCAACCCTGATCGGGCGTTGCGCCTTACAGGAACCGGACTTTCAAGCGGGACGCAACTCGAACGGCTCCCGAAGCACTCCAGCGCACGGCGTGGCAGCAGGCAGGTCGATTTGAGACGATCGATTGCCGTTCCAATGCTCCCATTTGGCGTGCACAGTGGCGGAGCGCGACCCCACGGTCAAGGTGTCGCGAATGTTTACACGGAGTACTTCACGGTAAGCGGTTTGTGCTGCCTGCCGGAGCCCCATAGTTTGTTTTGACAGAACATTCCATCGCTGGCACGCGACGTGCAAATAGCCGGGCGACGCGTCTTTGAGCTCATTTCTTCCAAAGCAAGGAGCCCGCTATGCTCAAGATTGAACTGCACAATCATGGCACCAACGGGGATCCGGCGCCTTGCTTCACTACTAGTGCCGAAATTGAGATCGCGGAACAGTTGCGACATCAACTCGAGGAACGCTGGCTCGCGCCATCCGCACCGCCTCCGCCTTTGCCGGCACCTGGGAGCGACGGCCGCTGAGGGAAGCACCTGTCCGCGGCAAATGTTATCGGCAAGGACTAACAGTCATGAACGAACGCGCTCCAACCCGACGAGTCGGCGCTACTGTGATGACGAGCAAAGCCCGGCTACATTTTCAGAGCATTGCCATACTCAACGAGCTGACAGGGCCGAGCGGCAGGCGACGACGAAGCAATTCGCCTCAGCAGCGAGAATAGCTGCACGGACGGTCTC
>CAVTFT010000011.1:0-259533 GCA_963734085.1 uncultured beta proteobacterium
ATGCAGCTCGGTTGCTGCCTTGTTGGCGCGCGCCGGCACGGCGCAGCGGCCTGAGGGACCGCGCCTCCAGCGCGTCGATCGCGCGTCCCAGATCGGCGAGCGCGCGACCGTCAGCACGCCACCTCGGCGTCGCGGCGCGCATACCAGCGCCAGGTCCCCAGCACACAGGAGAGGTAGAACACGCTGAAGAAGATCAGTGCCCCCTCGGGGCTGCCGGTCAGCTTGATCGAGGTGCCGTAGGCGATCGGAATGAACGCGAGGCCGAGCGCCGCGACGGCCGAGCTGAAGCCCAGCGTCGCCGCGCCCTCGGTCGCGCCGAGCCGGCGGGCCGCCTCCAGCGCTTCCTTGTCGTTCGGGTCCTTGACCTCGCGCTCGCGTAGCGTACGAAAGATGATCGGGATCATGCGGAACGTCGAGCCGTTGCCCACGCCCGCCGCGATGAACATTGCGATGAAGGCGAGCGTGAACCCCATGAGGCTGCCGCCACCGCTCCCGCCAGGCAGGAAGAATGCCGCGGCGAGCGGCGCGATCGCCATCACGACGAACACCCAGACCGTAATCATGGCCCCGCCCACGCGGTCGGCGAGCCAGCCGCCGATCGGGCGCGCCAGCGCCCCAAGCAGCGGTCCGACGAACGCGATGCTGAACGCATCGACGGCCGGGAATTGAGTATCGACCAGCATCGGGAAGCCCGCTGCCAGCCCGATGAAGGAGCCGAAGGTGCCGAGGTAGAGCCAGCTCATCCGCCACTGCTGCTTGTTGCGGACGATCGCCACCTGTTCAGCGAAGCCGGCACGCACGCTCGCGATGTTGTCCATGCCGAACCACGCTGCGAGCGCGGAGAGCACGATCAGCGGCACCCAGATGAAGCCGGCGTTCTGCACCCAAACCGACATCGTCGCGCCCGCGACCTCGCGGGTCTGCGGGCTGCCGCCCATGATCAGCAAAGCGCCACCATACATGGCGAGCGGCGCGATGAGCTGCGCCAGCCCGACGCCCAGGTTGCCCATTCCCGCGTTCGCGCCGAGCGCCGTGCCCTGCAGCCGCTTCGGATAGAGAAAGCTGATATGCGCCATCGACGACGAGAAGTTGCCTGCGCCCAGGCCGCACAGCAGCGCGATCGCGGCGAACACGGCGTAGTTGGTGCTGGGGTCCTGCACGGCGAAGCCGATCCATAGCGTCGGCAGCAGGAGCATCGTCGTGCTCCACACGGTCCAGTTGCGCCCGCCGAAGATGGGTACGACGAACGAATACAGCGCGCGGAACACCGCGCCCGAGAGTCCGGGCAGCGCCGCCAGCCAGAACAGCTGGTTGGTCGTGAACTTGAACCCGATGCGCGGCAGCTCGACCACGATGACGCTCCACACGACCCAGACCGCGAACGCGAGCAGCAGCGCGGGCATCGACACCATCAGGTTGCGGTGGGCGATGCGCCGACCGGTCGTCGCCCAGAAGGCCTCGTCGTCCGGCCGCCAGTCGACGAGCACGTGACGGCGGCGGCGGCGGGGCTCGATGAGCTCGGCGCCGGCCAGAGCCGCGCGGGCGTCGGCGTGCTGCGCCAGGATCCCTTCGCGCTCGTTGCGCTCCGCGACCCACATCCAGATCATCGTGACGACGATCACGAGGGTCATCAGCATGAAGCAGCTGCTGCGCACCCCGATCACGTCGGCGGCGATGCCGAACATGATCGGCAGCGTGAACCCGCCCAGGCCGCCGATGACGCCGACGATGCCGCCGACCACGCCCATCTGCGTCGGGTAGTGGTCCGCCAGGCTGCGGTAGACGCTGGCCTTGCCGAAGCCCTGCGCCAGGCCAACGATGAAGATCAGGACGGTGAACATCGTCAAACCCACGCCGATGTCGACGGCGACGTCGCCCTTGATCGCGTGGACGATCATCGTCGTGGGCGGATAGCTCAGCAGGAACATGCAGGCGAGACTGATCCACATCACCCACCAGGTGACGGTGTTGCCGCCCCACTTGTCGGAAGCCCAGCCGCCCAGCGCCCGGATCCCTCCGGAGGGCAGGTCGAACACGATGGTCAGGAACGCGGCGGTGGCGAGCGGCAGCCCGTATTGGCCGACGTAATACTTGGGTAGCCACAGCGCCATCGCCACGAACGCGCCGAACACAAAGTAGTAGGCGAGCCCGAAGCGCCAGACACGAAGATCGAGCAGCGGCAGCAGCTGTTCGGCCAGCGAAGCGTGACGGCGGGCCGCCGCGTCCTTCCGGTGCAGCGGATCCTCGGAGGTCAGGAACCAGAACAGCACGGCCATCACCAGCATGGCGACCGCGTAGACCTTCGGGACGGCGCGCCATGAGGCCGTCGCGGAAGCCGCGATGATCAGCGGGGCGATGAATTTGGTGAGCGAGGAGCCCGCGTTGCCGGCGCCGAAGATGCCCATCGCCGTACCCTGCCGTTCCTTGCTGAACCAGGCCGACGTGTAGGCGATGCCGACCGCGAACGAGCCGCCGGCCATCCCGATGAAGAGTCCGAGCGCCAGGTACTGCCAGTACTCGGTCGCGTAGGACAGTATCCAGGTGGGGATCACGACCGTGAGCATCTGCAGGAAGTACACAATCCGCCCGCCATAGCGGTCGGTGAGGATGCCGAGCGGCAGGCGCACGAGCGAGCCCGTCAGGATGGGGGTCGCGACCAGCAGGCCGAACTCGGTCTCGTTGAGGTTGAGTTCGGCCTTGATCTTGATCCCGATGACGGAGAACATCACCCAGACGGCGAAGTTCACCGCGAAGGCGAGCGTGCTCATCGACAGCGCCGCGATCTGTTCGCGGCTGACGCCCGGCTTGGCGGCGGTGATTGTCGTCACTTCGGTTCTCCCCTGATCGAATCGAGACTGCGCGGACGGGCCACGCGCCATTCGTATAGTCTTCGGCCGCAAGACCCGAAATCGACTGCTCGGTGCTACTGCACAAGCGGCGTTGTGGTGCCCTCGAGATCGATGCCCTCGATCGCCGCCGCACCGGCGAGCAGCTGCAGATACTGGCGCAATGCCGTGACGAAGCCCTGCTGGCGCAGCGAATTTGCGACGCTGCCCCGAACGGCGTCGAACTCGGGCGTCACGCCCGGCTCGCGCGCCTGCACCTCGACCACGTGCAGGCCGAAGCGGCTGTGCACGAGCCGCGGCAGCACGCCGATCTCGGCCTTGCCGAAGATCTCGCGCGCGAACTCCGGCGCGCAGTCGTCCGCGGTCAACGCGCCCAGGTCCCCCCCTTCGGCCCCGCTGGGGCAGTTGGATAGCGTGCGCGCAGCGTCGGCAAAACCGTCGCCCACCTTGCCGTCGTGGCAACGTACGTCGAGCAGCGTGGCCTCGGCGCGCTTGCGCAGCGCGACGACGTCCACGCCCGGTGTCACGGCAAACAGGATGTGACGAACGCGTGCGCGTTCGCCCGTCGCGAACTTGCCCGTATGCGCCGCGTAGTGCCTGCGGCACGCCTCGGCGGACGGTTCGGGGACGTTGAGCGCGCGTTCGAGCAGCGTATCGATCGCCGTCGTCGCGGCTTCGCTGATCGCGCCGTCGATTCCGGGCGTGTCATCGGGAGCAAGGAGGCCTTCGCGCTGCGCCGCCTGTCGCAACAGTTCGGTGCACGCGCGCTGGCGCAATGCCCCCGGTGCGATGGTCTCGCCAGGCGCGTGCAGCGCCACGCCGTTGACGCGGGCAACTGCGAGGGTGTGGGCGAATGCGGACATGATCGAGCGCCCTTCAAGCGCCGGCGCCGGGGTGCCCCGGCAGGTTGCGGCCGGCGGGCACGTTCAGGCGCCGGCTGCGCACGACCTGATACGGGCGCAGCAGATAGACCAGCGACGCGAACCCGCTCCACACATGCACGAGGCGGCTGAACGGGAGCAGCAGGAATATCGTCATGCCGAGCAACATGTGCACCTTGAATGGCCAGGCCACCGCCGCCAGCGCGTCGGGATCGGGGTGCAGCGTTGCAATGCCCTGCAGATAGCTCGCCAGGATCAGCATCGTGCCCGCGTCATGGCGATGCTCCCACGACAGCGGCAATGTGATGAGGCCCAGGCAGAGCTGGACCCACAGGATCACGAGGATCGCGAGGTCCGTGCGGTGGCTGGTCAGCCGGATGCGCGGGTCGAAGATGCGCCGGTGCAGGAGCAGCGTCAGGCCGACGAAGCAGATCGCGCCCGCCACGCCGCCGGCGACGACCGCCAGCATCTGTTTCTGCGGCGCGCTGATGAACGGCTCGTACATCCAGTGCGGCGTGAGCTGCCCGAACAGGTGCCCGAAGAACAGGAACAGGATGCCGACGTGGAACAGGTTGCTGCCCCACCGCAGCGTCCCGGTGCGCAGCATCTGCGACGAGTCGCTCTTCCACGTGTACTGGTCGCGGTCGAACCGGGCGAGGCTGCCCATCAGGAACACGGCGAGGCACACGTACGGATAGACGACGAAGGCGAGATTGTGGAGATAACTCATGGTTGGACCCTCACGCTTGCGACTGGCGCCGCGGCGGTGTTCGCGGCCGCTGCCGGCTGCGACTTCCTGTGAATCACCTGGATCGGTTGCGGCGTGCCCGGACGCGCCTGCCCCTTCGACGAGCAGCCGTCGAATACCGGCGGCTCGGCCCACGTTTCGTCGAGCGGTTCCTCGGCGTCCGCGGCGACCGGCTGCGCCTTCTCGCCCGCGAGCTCCAGCAGCGCGCCCAGCACGCTCGCGTACGCGCTCTCGCGCTTCTGGAGAGCGCCGAAGATCGCGTTGAGGATGTGCGCCATTTCGCCGAGGAATGCCTTCGCCTCGCGCGGCGGTTGCGTGGATACGAACTCGAGCACGGCCGGCAGGAAGTCGGGCAATTCTCCCGGTGCCAGCAGCAGGCCCGCCTGCTCGTACGTCCGCGCGAGATCGACCATCGCCGGGCCGCGGTCGCGCGAATCGCCGTGTACGTGCTCGAACAGGTGCAGCGACGTGCCGCGGCCGCGGTCGAACAATTGCACGTATTCGGCCTCGGCATCCAGCGGGTCGCTGCCGCCCAGCTTTGCAATCAACAGGTCGAGCTCGGCGAGCCGGCCGCCCGGCAGCGCGCGCTCGCGACGAAGGATTTCCAGCATCTCGGGCAAGTGGCGGCGGACGTCGGCATTAGGGTAGGAGAGCAGGGCGGCCAACACGCGCAGCGTGCCGGGTGCTGCGCCGGGTCGGGACAGCCCGAGCACGCTCATACCTTCGCCTTGATCGGAATCGTGCGCTTCTTCTCGCTGCCGAAGAGGCTCGTCTCGCTGATGCCCTCGGAGCAGCCGTTGCCGAAAGAGAAGCCGCAGCCGCCGCGCACGTTGAACGCGTTTTCCGCGTATTCGCGATGCGTGGAAGGGATGACGAAACGGTCCTCGTAGTCGGCGATAGCCATCACCTTGTACATGTCCTCCACTTCGGCCGGCGTGAGGTCGACCTGCCTCAGCGCGGCCAGGTTGGCTTCGCCGTCCACGTGCTTCGCGCGCTGGTACGCGCGCATCGCGAGCATCCGCTCGAGCGCGCGGACCACGGGTGCCGTGTCGCCGGCGGTCAGCAGGTTCGCCAGGTACTTGACCGGGATCCGCAGTTGGGTGACGTCAGGAATCTCGCCGTTGGTGCCGACCTGCGCCGCGTTGGCGGCGGCGGTGATCGGCGACAACGGCGGCACGTACCAGACCATCGGCAGCGTCCGGTACTCCGGATGCAGCGGCAACGCCACTTTCCAGTCCACCGCCATCCTGTAGACGGGGCTCTTGCGCGCCGCCTCCAGCCAGTTGTCGGGAATGCCGTCGGCGCGTGCCTGCGCGATGACCTTGGGGTCGTTCGGATCGAGGAAGATCGACAACTGCGCGTTGTACAGGTCGCGGTCCCGCTCCACACTCGCCGCTTCGGCGATGCGGTCAGCGTCGTACAGCAGCACGCCGAGGTAGCGAATGCGACCCACGCAGGTCTCGGAGCACACGGTGGGCTGCCCCGCCTCGATGCGCGGGTAGCAGAAGATGCACTTCTCGGCCTTCCCGCTCTTCCAGTTGTAGTAGATTTTCTTGTAGGGGCAGCCGCTCACGCACATGCGCCACCCGCGGCACTTGTCCTGGTCGATCAGCACGATGCCGTCTTCCTCGCGCTTGTAGATCGAGCCCGACGGGCAGCTCGCGACGCACGACGGGTTGAGGCAGTGCTCGCACAGCCGCGGCAGGTACATCATGAATGTGTTCTCGAACTCCCCGTAGATGTTCTTCTGGATGTCGTCGAAATTGCGGTCCTTCGAGCGTCCGGCGAACTCGCCGCCGAGAATTTCCTCCCAGTTCGGGCCCCAGACGATCTTGTCCATCTGCATGCCGGTGATCAGGCTGCGCGGCCGAGCGGTAGGCGCGGCTTTCATTTCCGGCGCCGACTGCAGGTGGTCGTAGTCGAACGTGAACGGCTCGTAGTAGTCGTCGATTTCCGGCAGGTTCGGATTGGCGAAGATGCGCATCAGCAGCTTCCACTTCGCGCCCTGGCGGGGCTCGATGCTGCCGTCCGCCTTGCGCACCCAGCCGCCGTTCCACTTGTCCTGGTTCTCCCATTCCTTGGGATAGCCGATGCCGGGCTTGGTCTCGACGTTGTTGAACCAGGCGTATTCCATGCCGGGCCGGCTGGTCCAGACGTTCTTGCAGGTGACCGAGCAGGTGTGACAGCCGATGCACTTGTCGAGGTTCAACACCATGCCGATCTGCGCGCGGATCTTCATAGGGCCTCCCGCCGGGCCGTCCCAAGGGAGGCCAGCGCCCCCTCTGGGGGCAGCGAACGAATGTGAGCGTGGGGGTTCATACGCTTTCTCCATGCGCCTGAGTGGGACGGATGAGCTCCTGGCCCACCGGAGTGTCCAGCCAGTCGACCTTGGCCATCTTGCGCACGACGACGAACTCGTCGCGATTGGTGCCGATCGTCCCGTAGTAATTGAAGCCGTAGCTGAACTGCGCGTAGCCGCCGATCATGTGCGTCGGCTTCAGCACGATGCGCGTCACCGAATTGTGGATGCCGCCGCGCACACCGGTGATCTCCGACCCCGGGGTGTTCACGATTTTTTCCTGCGCGTGGTACATCATCACCATGCCGGGTCTGACCCGCTGGCTGACGACGGCGCGTGCCGCGATCGCGCCGTTGATGTTGAAGAGCTCGATCCAGTCGTTGTCGACGATGCCTGCGCGCTTCGCATCGTCCTCGGAGAGCCAGATGCACGGGCCGCCGCGGCTCAACGTGAGCATGATCAGGTTGTCGGTGTACGTGGAGTGGATTCCCCACTTCTGGTGCGGCGTGATGAAGTTGAGCAGGATCTCGGGGTTGCCGTTGCTCTTCAGGTTGTGGATGCCGGCGGTGGTCTTGAGGTCCACCGGTGGGCGGTAGCTCGAAAAACCCTCGCCGAAGGCGCGCATCCACGGATGGTCCATGTAGAACTGCTGGCGTCCGGTGAGCGTGCGCCACGGGATCAGCTCGTGCACGTTGGTGTAGCCGGCGTTGTACGACACGCTCTCGCTCTCGATGCCGCTCCACGTGGGCGAGCTGATGATCTTGCGCGGCTGCGCCTGGATGTCGCGGAAGCGGATCTTCTCGTCCTCGCGGTACTGCGCCAGGTGCGCGTGCTCGCGTCCCGTCTGCTTAGACAGCGCTTCCCACGCCTTGACGGCGACGTGGCCGTTGGTCTCCGGCGCGAGTTGCAGGATCACCTCGCAGGCGTCGATGTCGGTCTCGATGCGCGGCATCCCGCGGGTCGCGCCTTCCGCGTTGACGACGCCGTTCAGCTCGCCCAACTGCTTCACTTCGGTCTGCGTGTTCCAGGCGATGCCCTTGCCGGCGTTGCCGACCTTGTTCATCAAGGGCCCGAGCGCGGTGAAGCGCTTGTGGACGTTCGGATAGTCGCGCTCGACGACCGCGATCTGCGGCGCCGTCTTGCCCGGAATGAGGTCGACCTCGCCGCGCTTCCACTCCTTCACGTCGAGCGGCTGGGCGAGCTCGGCCGGGCTGTCATGCATGAGCGGCGTCAGCACGATCTCGCGTTCCACGCCGAGGTGGCCCACACAGATCTCGCTGAATTTCTTCGCGAAGCCCTTGTAGATGTCCCAGTCGCTGCGCGATTGCCACGCCGGATCGACCGCAGTCGACAGCGGATGGATGAACGGGTGCATGTCGCTGGTGTTGAGATCGTTCTTCTCGTACCAGGTCGCCGTCGGCAGCACGATGTCCGAGTAGAGGCACGTCGTGCTCATCCGGAAGTCCAGCGTCACGAGCAGGTCGAGCTTGCCCTCTGGCGCCTTGTCGTGCCAGACCACCTCCTCCGGCTTCGTTTCCTGCGGTCCGAGGTCCTTGCCTTGCACGCCATTGCTGGTGCCGAGCAGATGCTTCAGGAAGTACTCGTGACCCTTGCCGCTCGAGCCCAGCAGGTTCGAGCGCCACACGAAGAGGTTGCGCGGCCAGTTGTTCGGATGATCCGGATCCTCGCAGCTCATCTTCAGCGTGCCATCCTTCAGCGCCTTGACCGCGTACTCCTTCGGATCGGCGCCCGCGGCCTGCGCGTCGCGCACGACCTGCAGCGGATTGGTCTGAAGCTGCGGTGCGGAGGGCAGCCAGCCCATGCGCTCGGCACGCACGTTGTAGTCGATCATGCTGCCGCCGTAGACCTTGGCGTCGGCGAGCGGCGAGATCACCTCGTCCATCTTCAGCTTCTCGTAGCGCCACTGGTCGGTGTGCGCGTAGAAGAAACTCGTGCTGTTCTGCTGGCGCGGCGGCCGGATCCAGTCGAGCGCGAACGCCAGCGCCGTCCAGCCGGTCTGCGGCCGCAGCTTCTCCTGCCCGACGTAGTGCGCCCAGCCGCCGCCGCTTTTCCCGATGCAGCCGCACATCATCAGCATGTTGATGATGCCGCGGTAGTTCATGTCGCAGTGGTACCAGTGGTTCATTGCCGCGCCGATGATCACCATCGAACGGCCTTGCGTCTTGTGCGCGTTTTCGGCGAACTGGCGCGCCACCGTGATCACCTGTGCGCGCGGCGTGCCGGTGATGCGCTCCTGCCAGGCCGGCGTGTACGGCGTGTCGTCGTCGAAGTTTTTCGCTGCGAGCTCGCCCGGCAGCCCGCGCGCGATGCCGTAGTTCGCGACCTGAAGATCGAATACCGTGGCAACCAGCGCCTCGCGCTTGTCGCCTTCGTCGCCGAGCGCGATACGCCGTACCGGCACCGTGCGCACCAGCACGTCCGGGCTGTCGCCTGTCAGTGCGCTGTTCGGGAAGTGCTCGCTGACGATGCCGCCGAAATAGGGGAAGCCCACCTTCGCGGTTTCCCTGCTCGGGCTCGCGCCTTCGAGCACCGACAACTTGAGCCTCACGTCATGGCCGTGGCGCGCCTCCTTCGCCTCGAGATTCCACTGACCCTGGTCGGCGCGCCCGTCCGGGCCCCAGCGAAAGCCGATCGCGCCGTTGGGCAGCACTATCGTGCCGGTCTCGTCGAACGCGACGGTCTTCCACTCCGGATTGTTGGCCTGGCCGAGCTTGCCGTTGAAATCCGACGCGCGGACGTAGCGATCGGGCACCATCACGACTTCGCCGCCTGGCAGCGTGTGCTCCTTCAGCATCACCAGCATCGGCATGTCGGTGTAGCGCCGGACGTAGTCGTCGAAGTACGCGCTACGCTCCTTGCCTTCACCGGGGAAGTAGAACTCCTTCAGGATCACGTGGCCCATCGCCATCGCCACGGCGGCGTCGGTGCCCTGCTTGGGGTGCATCCAGATGTCGGCCAACTTGGCCACCTCGGAGTAGTCGGGCGTCACCGCGACCGTCTTCGTCCCCTTGTAGCGGACCTCGGTGAAGAAGTGCGCGTCGGGCGTGCGCGTCTGCGGCACGTTGGAGCCCCAGGCGATGATGAAATTGGAGTTGTACCAGTCGGCCGACTCGGGCACGTCGGTCTGCTCGCCCCAGATCTGCGGCGACGACGGCGGCAGATCGCAGTACCAGTCGTAGAAGCTCATGCACACGCCGCCGATGAGGCTCAGGTAACGGCTGCCGGCCGCGTAGCTGACCATCGACATCGCCGGGATCGGCGAGAAGCCGACCACGCGGTCGGGGCCGTACTTCTTGATCGTGTAGACGTTGGCCGCAGCGATGATCTCGTTGACCTCGTCCCAGCTCGAGCGGACGAAACCGCCGAGGCCGCGCACGCTCTGGTAGTCACGACGCGCCGCGTCGTTCTCGACGATCGACATCCAGGCCGCCACCGGGTCGTGCGCAAGGCGCGCCGCGCGCCAGCTCTTGAGCAGCCGCCCGCGCACCATCGGGTACTTGACGCGATTCGCGCTGTACAGATACCAGCTGTAGGAAGCACCCCGCGCGCAGCCGCGCGGCTCGTGGTTGGGCATGTCCCAGCGCGTGCGCGGGTAGTCGGTCTGCTGCGTCTCCCACGTGACGATGCCGCCCTTGACGTAGATCTTCCACGAGCACGAGCCCGTGCAGTTGACGCCGTGCGTCGAGCGGACGATCTTGTCGTGCGCCCAGCGGTTGCGGTAAGCGTCCTCCCAGGTGCGGTCTTCCCCGGTCGTCACCCCGTGCTCGCCGGAGAACGGCTCCTTCGGGTTCGAGAAATAACTGAGTCGGTCGAGAAAATGGCTCATCTTGGATCCCTGCAGCGACTGCGTCGATGGTTGAGGAACGGAGGGGTCAGGGGTTCTTCACGTACGCGTTCTTGCGCAGGTAGAACCACCAGTTGAGGAAGAGGCACAGCGCATAGAAGATCGCGAAGCCGTACATCGCGAAGTGAGGCGTGCCGGCGGTGATCTGCGCGCCGATCACGATCGGCGCCACGAACGCGCCGTAGGCGGCGATCGCCGACGTCCATCCCAGCACCGGGCCGGCCTGCGTGCGGTCGAAGATCACGCCGATCGTGCGGAACGTGGACCCGTTGCCGATGCCGCTCGCCGCGAACAGCAGCACGAACAGCAGCATGAACGCGAGGAAATACTCCTCGGGCTTCGGCGACTGGTAGGCCTGCAGCATCACCCAACCCACGACCGCGGACGCGACCACCATCACCACGGAGATCACCTGCGTGACAATCGAGCCGCCGACCTTGTCGGAGATCCATCCGCCCACCGGCCGGATCAGCGCGCCGACGAACGGGCCGATCCAGGCGTACGCCAGGACCGCGGGCGCGTTCGGATTGTTCAACGTGTGCTGGAGCACGCCCGACGAATCGCGGACGTGGCTGACGCCGAAAATCACCTTCATGCAAAGCGGCAGCGCCATCGAGAAGCCGATGAACGAGCCGAAGGTCACGATGTAGAGGGCCGTCATCGACCACGTGTGCTTGTCGCGGAAGATGGCGAACTGCTTGGCCACACCCTCCTTCATCGGGCCGAACGCGGCGATTCGCATCACGAAGAGCGCGGCGACCACGTCCAGCGGAATGGCGACCCACATGCTGATGACGCCGAGTCCCGTGGGCTTCGGCAGGTAGAGGTACAGGCCGAGGATCGACGGGATGAACGCCAGCGTGTACAGCCACGTGATCTTGGCAAAAGCCGCGATCGGATGGCCGGTGTCCGGGGACACGGTCTTAAGGTTGTTCATGCCGAGCCAGCAGAGGATCGACAACGGCACCAGCGACAGCACCCAGGCGAAGCCGGCGTTCTGGATCCACGTCGACGTGCCCGCCGGGATCTTGCCGAAGATCCAGCCGCTGTCCTTGATGAGCGTTTCGGGTGCGCCCCCGAGCGCGCCGAAGATGCCCACCGTCATCACCAGCGGGATGACGATCTGCATCGTCGTCACGCCGAAGTTGCCGATGCCGGCGTTGATGCCGAGCGCCGTGCCCTGCAGCCGCTTGGGGAAGAACGTGCTGATGTTCGACATCGAGCTCGCGAAGTTGCCGCCACCCACACCCGACCACAGCGCCATCAGCTGGAACGCCCACAGCGGCCAGTCCTTGTGCTGCAACACGATGCCGGTGCCGATCGCCGGCGCGAGCAGCATTGCGGTCGTCAGGAAGATCGTGTTGCGGCCGCCGGCGACGCGGATCAGGAACGATGCCGGGATCCGCATCGTCGCGCCGGCGATGCCGGCAATGGCCGTCAGCGTGAAGAGCTCGGCCTGCGTGAACGGAAAGCCGAGGTTCAGCATCTGCACCGTGATGATTCCCCACATGCCCCAGACGGCGAAGCCGCACAGCAGCGCCGGCACCGAGAGCGCGAGGTTGCGGTAGGCGACCTTCTTGCCGGTGCTGTCCCAGAATTCGTTGTCCTCGGGGCGCCAGTCGGCGATGTCCGCGTGGCTGCCCGCCTTGGACAGCACAGCGGCGGCGGCGGAATTGGAAGTGGCGTTCATGAATTTCCTTGGTTGATGTGTGACGCTGGCCGTGCACACCGAACCGCGCGGCCCCCTCGCACCCATGAGTTCGGCACCGCGCACTTCGGTCCGGTACATCGAAATGAGTCTAGCCGCCGGCGCCGCGCGGCAATATCCCCCAGAGGGGCGCGCGCGAACGTACGGAAGAACGATGCGGCCGGCGGCCGGCATCGTCCGGTAGAACTATGTCGACGGGAGAATCACGCGCGTTTGCGCGGGATCAAACCAGGCCGTGCGCGGATGCGATAACGGCGGCCTGCACGCGCGAGCTCACGTCGAGCTTGCGCAGCACGTGCTGGACGTGGATCTTGACCGTGGTCTCGGCGATGCCGAGCTCGCGGCCGATTTCCTTGTTGCTCGCGCCGCGCGCGATCGCGCGCAGGATCTCCTGCTCGCGCGGCGACAAGTGCGCGAGCGGCGACGCCGGTTCCGCAGGCCCGGGGCCCGCACGCGCGGGCGCAGCCGCCGCGTCGCGGTACGCCGCCACCAGCTTGCCGGTCATTTCCTCGGTCACTACCGACTCGCCGCGCATCACGCGGATGATGGCGGCGACCAGCGCGTCGCCTTCGATCGTCTTCAGCAGATAGCCGCTCGCGCCACCGCGCAATGCCGCAGCCAGATCCTGTTCGTCCTCGCTGACGGTGAGCATGAGGATGCGGACTCCCGGGACCGCGTCGCGCAATGCCGGTAGCACGTCGACGCCGTTGACGCCCGGAAGATGGTTGTCGAGAAGGATAAGATCGGGCTGCAGTTCCTGCGCGCGGCGCAGCGCCTCACCGGCGTCCGCCGCGTCGCCCACGACCTGCAGGTGGTCGTCGCGCGCCAGGAGTGCGGTGAGACCGCGCCGGAACAGCGTGTGGTCGTCGACGACCAGGATGCGAATCGGCGCGGCGGGCATGAGCGCCATGGTGTTTCAGTGCAGCGTCGCCACATCGGGCCGGGCCTCGGCCTCGACGGGCTGCGCCCGCGCGGGCAACGGCAGTGTCAGCACGACGGACGTCCCGCGTCCCGGCGTGGACAGCACGTCGAGCGCGGCGCCGATCCGCTCGGCGCGCTCGGCCATGATCCGCAACCCCACGTGCGTTTCATCGCCCGTTTCGCGCGGGTCGACGAAACCCGCACCGTCGTCGCGCACCTCGAACCGCCATTGCGGCTGCTGCTGGATGTCCACCCAGACGCGCGTCGCCCGCGCGTGCTTGCGTACGTTGGACAACGCTTCCTGCACGATGTGCAGTACCTGGACCTGCAGATCGGGCGACAGCGGTATGCCGTGGCCCTGCACCTGCATCTGCGCCTTGAGGCCGGTCTGGTGCTCGAACTTGCGCAGCGTGGTAAGCAGTGCCGGCTCGATGTCCTCGCTGTTGGTGCGCGTGCGGAAATGGACGAGCAATTCGCGCACGTCGCCGTAGCTCTCGCGTACGCCGGCATCGATCTCCGAGAGCACACGCAGCATGCGTTGCTCGTCCCCGCTGCCGAGTGCGTCGCGCATCAGCTGCACTTGGATCTTGAGGAACGCGAGCGATTGCGCGATCGAGTCGTGCAGCTCGCGCGCGATGAACATGCGCTCCTGCGCGACCGCCGCTTCCCGCTCGAGCGCGTCAAGGCGCAGGTTCTCCATCGCGCCGGCCAGATGCGCGGTGAGAGCCTCCAGCAGCGACCGTTCGGCCGGCGTCAGCTCGATCTGCGCGTGAAAGAAGAGGTCGACCTCACCCATCAGGCGCTCGTGCAAGCGGACCGGAATGGACACGAGGGTCGCGAACCCGGCGCGGGCGCAGTGCGGCAGCGCGGCCGGCACCGTCGCCTCGATGGGAATGACGCGCGGCGCGTAGGGTTCCGTCATTGCACCGCAACGGCATTGGCCCGCCCGCAGGCACTGCTCGCTCTCCACCATCGACTGCGGCAGGCCCTCCGCCGCCAGCAACAGGAAGCGCTCGTTCGACTCGTCGGACCAGCGCAGCGCGACGCCGTCGGCGCGCGCGACGCGCCCGACCCGCTGCGCAAAGCCGCCGGCCAACCCCTTGAGCGTGGTCGCCTTGGCCACCAGCGTCGTCACGTCGTACAGCGCTTGCAGTCGCTCGCGCTTTTCCTCGAGCTCCGACGTCTTCTCGGCGACGCGAGCCTCGAGCCCACGATACATCGACTGCAGATGCTCGGCCATCCCGTTGAAGCATTCGGCGAGCGTGCCGAACTCGTCGCTGGTGACGCGCTCCACGCGGGCACTGAAATCTCCGCTCTGGATCCGTTCCGTCGCCTGCTTCAGGTGCCCTACCGGCTCGAGCACGAACAGGTAGCCGGCGTAGAGGAGCACGCCGGCGCCGACGACCGCGAAGGCCATCATCGCCATCTGCAGCAGATGGAGCAGCGCCGTCCAGCGCACCATATTGCGCTCGATGCCGGCGACCAGCAGGTCGATGTCGGCGGCGAATGCCGCGACGTCGCTGCGCAATCTGGCCACGGAGTCCGGCCGCGCCATCGTCCATTGGCGGCGAAATCCGTTCCAGTCCGTTTCGACCACGGCGAACCGCGCGCGCACCACGTCGTCCCGCGGCATGAACAGCGGACGCTCGAGGTCGCCTTGCCGCAGCAACTCGAGGCTGCGCTCGAACTCGGCAACTTGTTCCGATAGCGCGAAGTTCTCGCCCGTGCCGACGGACAGCGACATCCGGTACGCCTGCATGCGCATGCGGCCGGCTTCGTTAACGGCCGCCGCGCCGCCGTCGAGTTGCCAGGAAACCCACAGCGTTAGGGCGATCGACAGCAGCGCCAGCAGCAGGAAGGGCAGGGCGACCAGCGCAAGCTTGCCCCCCAGGCTCCAGTGTCGCGGATGGCTCATGTCAGCAATCTACCCGGTGTCCGGCTGCCCCGGTTGACCGACATCAAGGTAGATCGAGTTGAAGCGCGAGGCGCCGCGACGTTCGCCGCAACGAGGTCACGCGCGACGCGGACACGAGTCATTAGAGCGTTGGAGGCGCCAGCCTCGATATTGCCAAGGCCGGAATTTCCGGGTCACATGGCCCACCGGCGAGCAGGACGGCTCACGCGCGCTTGCGCAGAAAGACGTGAGTCGCACGTTCGCCCGCGACGTATTTCGCGCATTCATAGCCCAGCGCGCGCATATCGATGTCGTTCAGGAGTTGCTCACCAGAACCGAGCAGGACAGGTCGGATGGCGAGATGCAGCTCGTCAATCAGGGCGGCGCGCAGATACTGCCGAATCGTGGATACGCCGCCGCCGAGACGGACGTCGCGGCCGCCCGCCGCCGCAGTTGCCTGCTCCAACGCGGCGCGGATGCCACCGGTGACAAAACGAAACTCCGTACCTCCCGCCATCGTGAGCGGCGCCCGCGTGTGATGCGTCAGCACGAAGACGGGCGTGTGATACGGCGGCTCGTCGCCCCACCAGCCCTTCCAGCTGTCGTCCGGCCACGGGCCGCGGACGGGCCCGAACATGTTGCGCCCGAGAATCCAGGCACCGATTCCGGCAAAGCCTTGCTCCGCAATGCCATTGTCGACCCCCGTCTCTCCGTCATCGTGGCCGTGCATGCTCCGCCACACGCGCGTGTGGAAGAACCATTCCATCAACTCGGGGCCGTTGACGCCGAGCGGATGCTGCAGATCCTGGTTCGGCCCGGCGCCGTACCCGTCGATGGAAATCGCGAAGCTTTGGACGCGGAGTTTCGACACTACATTCCTCGCTGCTCGATGGGGATTAGACGTCGCGACCGACGGGAGTCATTGCGTCGATCTACCTACAGCCGGTGTGATTGCGCAGTTTCGCGACGTCCTTGATCACCACGTCGCGACCCTCGACCCCGATCAGCCCGGCTTCGGCGAGCTCGTGCAGGATCCGCGAAAAATGCTCCGGCGTGAGATTCAGCCGCGAGGCGACGATCGCTTTCGACGTCGGCAGCACCACCGAATAAGGCACTGAGGCGTTCGCCTGATCCTCGTCCTGGCGCAGTAGGTAGCCAATCACGCGCTGGGTGCCCGATTGCAGCGAATAGCTCTCGACGTCGCCGATCAGTCCATGCAGACGTCGCGACAGCCCCGCCAGCATCCGCTTCGCGAAACCGGGGTCGTGCTCGAGGCCTTCGAACACCGCCTCCTTCGACACGTGCAGCACCATAGAGTCCGCCAGCGCCTGTGCCATCACGACATAGGGCTTTTCCATGAACATCAGCGCTTCGCCGAAAGAAACACCGGGGCCGACGATCTCGACCACCTTCTCGCTTCCCTGCTGCGTGACGAACGAGAGCTTGACCTGACCGTAGATCACGAGATGAAACCCGGTGCACGGATCGCCCTTGTTGAACAGGATTTCGCCGCGCGGCACGTGCAGCTCCGTTGTGCCCGTCGCGATCCGGTCGATTTCCCCTGGTGCAAGCTCCTTGAACAGCGGCAGGTTGGCGAGGAACGCCTGGGTCTTGATCTTCGGCGGCGGCATGACGCGGCATCTTTCAGGCGGCGGCTAGCGTATCACAGGGCAGTGCTGCCCCTTCTTCCGCATTGGGCGCGCACGCCGGAGTTGCGCGGAACGGCGTGGCGGGGGATCATGACAGGTTCCGACGCCGCAACCCCGCGAATCCTCCCCATGACCGATCCCCGCGCCCTCGACGAACCGCTGACCGATGCCGAGCTCGACGAGCTCGAGGCCTTTCTCGCGTCCGACGCCGTGCCGCAGGATTGCATGGACCTCGAAATGCTTGATGGTTATCTGACGGCGATCGTGTCGGGGCCGGACATGATCCAGCCCTCGGAGTGGCTGCCGCAGGTGTGGAGCGAGGGCGGCAAGAGCGCTGCGCCGGCGTTCGTCGACAACGACCAGGCGCAGCGGATCATGGGGCTCGTGCTGCGGCATTTCGTTGGCATCCAGCGCACGCTCGCCGAGTCGCCGACGCGGTTTCGGCCGCTGCTCTACATGCCCGACGACAAGGCGGCCAAGAACGAGCGCGCTCCCGCCGAGGCCACTGCGTGGTGCGAAGGCTACATGTCCGGCGTCAAGCTCCGCGACGACGAGTGGCAGCCGCTCTACGACGCGCAGGACGCGCGCGACTGGATCTTTCCGATCGAAGCGCTCGCGTTCGGCGACCGCGACGACGACTTCACCGAATGGGTCGACAGCGACGAAAAGCGGAACGAGCTGATCGACGAGCTGCCGGTTGCCGCGGTGCTGATCTACCGCTTCTGGCAGGGGCGGCGCGAAGCGACGCAGGGGCGCGGCAGCGGCACGCGGCGCAGCGTGCTCGCCGACGCGACCCGCAAGTCACGGCAGCGATTGCATTAGCTTTTGATCGTCATTCCCGCGGAGGCGGGAATCCAGTGTCGTTGATGCAGGTTGATAAGACGCTGGGTCCCCGCCTGCGCGGGGACGACAACCATGGCGTCCCTGACTCCTGCAGCCGCAAGCTAGCCCGCCGCACGATCCGCGCAGGCAGGGACGGCGGAAGATCACGCCGAGCGCCATTGCCAGCACGCCCGCGCCGATCAGTAGCAATACCACCACGAACACCGGCAGCAACAACGCTAAGTCCATGGCACGGCTACGCCTGTGGCACGGCGCGCGCGCCGAGTGCCGCGAACGCGGGCGAGCTTTCGTCGGATAAGCCACCCCGCTCGCGGACAATGAATTGCGCCGCGAGACCGTGGGCCGTGGCGAACGCCAGCCCGCGCTCTTTGCCCATCACCATCAGCGCGGTGGCCATCGCGTCGGCGAACCCGCATTCCTCGGCGACGACGCTGACCGACGCCAGCCCGTTGGCGATCGGCCGGCCGGTCGCCGGATCGATCTCGTGACAGTAGCGCCGCCCGTCGCGCTCGAAATAGATCCGGTAGTCGCCGGAAGTCGCCATCGCGAGCCCTGACAGCGGGACGATGAGACGCGCGCGTTGCGGGACCGCGTCCGGTTGTTCGATCGCGATCCGCCACGACACGCCGTCCGCGTTGTGGCCGCGCGTGCGCACTTCGCCGCCGGCTTCGATCATGTAGTCGCCGATGCCGAGCGCATCGAGCGCCCGCGCGGCGCGATCGACGCCGTAGCCTTTGGCGATTCCCGAGAGATCGGCGGCGACGTCGGGCCGCGCCTTGCTGGCCGCGCCCGAATCCGGATCGAGCGCAATCCGGGTCCAGCCCACGCGCTCCCCCAGCGCACCGATTTCCAACGTGCCGACGACACGGTACCGGCGGCCGGGTCCAAAACCCCAGGCGTCGACCACGGGTTCGACGGTGACGTCGAACGCGCCGTCGGTCGCGGCGCTCACGTCGCGGGCGAGCGCGAACACCGCGTATGTTTCTTTCGACAGCGCGAATGGCGTGGGCGCCGCATGACGGTTGAAGCGCGACAATTCCGACGTCGGCTGGTGCGTCGACATCGCGGCGTCGACCGCCGCGAGCGCCTCCTGCACGGCATCCTGAACGCGCACCTTCGCGACGGACGACAGCGGCGCGCCTGCGATTTTCACCGTGTAGATCGATCCCATCGTCGGGCCGCGGAATTCGAAAATCGGCGTCGCGGCGCGACGGTCGCTGCAGGCGGCAGCGAGCGGAATCGCGGCTAGCGCGGAGAGCAGCGTCCGGCGACGGGGGGAAAGTAGCGTATCCATGTCGAGCCTCCGGCCTGACGATGAAAATGCGATGGGTTGGCGCATGGCGAATCGGCGATTCAGCGTGGCGGAGTGGCGGCGGCCGCATGACGGACTGCGGCCTCGAACCGGCCTTCGCCATGGCGGATCATCTGGGCGACCAGGTCGCGCATCGAGATGAGGCCGTGGACGCGCGGTCCGTCGATCACCAGCAGATGGCGAAAGCGCAGCACGTGCATGAGTGCGAGCGCGGCCTCGATCGACGTGCCGGGCGACACGAAGCGCACGTCGCGCGTCATCACGAGCGAAATCGGCGTCGTCTTCGGGTCGCGGCCGGCTTGCACGACGCGGGTCAGCAAATCGCGCTCGGAAAAGATTCCCGAAACGAGATTGTCCTCGGACAGGACCATCACGGCGCCGACTTCCCGCGCACCCATCACGTCGACCGCCTCGGCGACGGTTGCCGAGGCCGGCACCGAAATCACCTCGTCGCTCGCGCGGTCGCGCACGACTGCTTCAACGGTTTGTTGCATCATGTTGCGTCCTTTCGCTCAACCGAAATCGTCGAGCAGGATGTTCTCGCGTTCGACGCCCAGGTTCGTGAGCATCGCGATCACCGCCTTGTTCATGACGTCGGGACCGCACATGTAGTATTCGACGTCCTCGGGCGCCGGATGGTCGCGCAGATACCGATCATGGAGCACGTTGTGGATGAAGCCGGTCGGGCCGGTCCACTCGTCCTCGGGCAACGGTTCGGAGAGCGCGAGCTGCCAGCGGAAATTCGGATGCGCCGCCGCGAGCGCGTCGAACTCGCCGCCGTAGAAGGCCTCGCGGAGACTCCGCGCGCCGTACCAGAAGGTGATCTTGCGCCGGGAGTCGAGCCGCTTCAACTGGTCGAAGATGTGCGAGCGCATCGGCGCCATGCCGGCGCCGCCGCCGATGAAACACATTTCCTTGTCGGTCTCGCGCGCGAAGAACTCGCCGAACGGCCCCGACACAGTCACGGCGTCGCCAGGCTTCAGGTTGAAGATCCACGAGCTCATGATCCCCGGGGCGATGTCCTCGCGATAGCCCGGCGGGAACGCGATCCGGATCGTGAAGAGCAGGATGCCTTTTTCCAGCGGGTAGTTCGCCATCGAGTACGCGCGCGTGATCGGCACCGGCACGACCGAGCGGAAACGCCAGAGATCGAAGCGATCCCAGTCATCGCGGAACGGCGGCTCGATGGCGAACGTGCGAAACTCGAGCGTATGGGCCGGACACTCGATCTGCACGTAACCGCCGGCGCGGAACGGGACTTCCTCGCCTTCGGGCAGCGCGAGCCTCAGCTCCTTGATGAACGTCGCGACGTTGCGGTTCGAGATCACGCGGCACGTCCATTTGCGGACGGCGAAGATCTCCGGCGCGATCTCGATCTTCATGTCGCGCTTGACCTTCACCTGGCAGGCGAGACGGTGGCCGCGCCGCGCCTCGCCGCGCGAGATGTAGCCGGTCTCGGTCGGCAGCAGCTCGCCGCCGCCTTCGCGGATGACGACCTCGCAGACGCCGCACGCACCCTTGCCGCCGCATGCGGAGGGCACGAAGATGCCGGCGTTGGCGAGCGTCCCGAGCAGCGTGTCGCCGGCGGCAACCCTGAGCGATTTCTCCGGATCGTCGTTGATCACGATGGCGACGTCGCCGGACGCGACCAGTTTGCGCTTCGCGGAGAGCAGGATCGCCACCAGCAGCAGGATCACGCCGGTGAACATCGCGACGCCGAGGAGGATTTCGGTCATGGTGCGTGCACGCTGATCAGAGCTGGATGCCCGAGAACATCATGAACGCGACCGACATCAAGCCTGCGGTCACGAACGTGATGCCGAGGCCCTTCAGGCCTGCGGGGACGTTCGAGTAGCGGAGCTTCTCGCGCACCGCGGCCATCGCCGCGATCGCGATCGCCCAACCCAGGCCCGACCCCACGCCGTAGACGACGCTTTCGGTGAACGTGTAATCGCGCTCCTGCATGAACAGCGATCCGGCGAGGATCACGCAGTTGACGGCGATCAGCGGCAGGAAGACGCCGAGCGTTGCATAGAGCCCCGGCGCGAAGCGATCCACCGCCATCTCGACGATCTGCGTGGCGGCCGCGATCGTGCTGATGAACAGGATGAACGACAGGAAGCCCAGGTCGACGCCGGCGAGCGCGGGCGAGATCCAGCCGAGCGAGCCTTCGGCGAGCAGGTAACGGAGGAGCAGGTTGTTGAGCGGCACCGTCAGCACCTGCACGAAGACCACCGCGATGCCCAGCCCCAGCGCCGTCTCGACCTTTTTCGAGCAGGCGAGAAACGAGCACATGCCGAGAAAGAAGGCGAGCGCCATGTTCTCGAGGAACACGGACTTCACGAACAGGTTGGCGTAGTGTTCCATGAATCGGCTCCGTCAATCGTCTTCCTGCAGCTCGGGCTTCCACGTCCGCAGCGCCCAGACGAGGAGCGCGATCAGGAACAGCCCCGAGGGCGCGAGCAGCATCAGGCCGTTCCCGACGTACCAGCCGCCGTCCTTTGCGAGCGGCAGCACGGCGTAGCCAAAGATCTTTCCCGCGCCGGCGAGCTCGCGGCAAAGTGCGACCAGCATCAGGACGAGTCCATAACCGAGGCCGTTGCCCACACCGTCGAGAAACGACGACCACGGCGGATTCTGCATCGCGTAGCCCTCGGCTCGTCCCATGACGATGCAGTTGGTGATGATGAGGCCGACGAATACCGACAGCTCGAGCGAGAGGTCGAACAGATACGCCTTCAGCACCTGGTCGACCATGATCACCAGCGACGCGATGATCGCGAGCTGGACGATGATGCGGATGCTGTTCGGGATCCAGTTGCGCACCGTGCTGACGGCAACGTTTGCGCACGCGGTGACGATCGTGACGCCGAGGCCCATCACCAGCGCCTTGTCGAGCCGCGTGGTCACCGCGAGCGCAGAGCAGATGCCCAGCACCTGGACCCCGATCGGGTTGTTGGCGATGATGGGCGTCAGCAGCGTCGTGCGCTCCGCCCTGCCGAGAATGCCGGTCGCTGCAGTCATTGCGTCGCTCCTTGCCGGAACTTGCGCAGGAAAGGTCGATATCCGTCGTCCCCGAGCCAGAACGCCATCATTCGCGCGATGCCGTTGCTGGTGATCGTTGCGCCCGAGAGCCCGTCGACATGGTACGGATCCTGCGCGGCCGGCCCGGCGCTGCCCTTGATCACCGTGATCCGCGGCTCCCAGCTCTCGTCGTAGACCTTGCGCCCGCGCCAGTGCGCCTGCCACTTGGGATTGCCCGCTTCGCCGCCGAGCCCCGGCGTCTCCTTCTGATCGTAGTAGGTGAGGCCGCGGATCGTGTTGCCGTCGCGATCGATGGCGAGGAAGCCGTACAGCGTGCCCCACATGCCGACACCCTCGACCGGGATCACGACCTGCTCGATCCGGTCGTGGTTCATCACGAAATACGCGGTGCCATACGTCGGCAGTCGGGAGACCTGCGCGGCATTGGACGGCGCGACGCGGCTCGTCTGCGGATCGTTGCGCGCGCGCCGCTGGTCGTAGCTCTTTTCGTCGATCTTGCCTTGCGGGAGCAGATCGCCGGTGGCGAGATCGACGAGCCGCACCTTGATGCGTGCATCGAAGATCCGAAGAAGCTCTTCGTCGGAGAGATTGTCGTCCGGGCCGACCAGGCCGGCGGCGAGCAGCACGTTCTTTTGCTGATACAGCCGCGCGTTGATCTGCTGCCGTTCGCGCAGCGCCACCGCCGACACGGCGACCAGCAGCGCGCAGACGACGCAGACGGCCGCCGCGAAGCCGATCGTGTAACGGGTGGAATCAGTCCGCGGCACGGCGCTTCTGCCTTCGGCGGATGTTCGCCCTGACGAGAAACCAGTCGATCAGCGGCGCGACGACGTTCATGAACAGGATCACCAGCATCATCGACTCGGGATACGCGGGGTTGACGGTGCGCACGAGGACGACGAAAAGGCCGATCAGCGCGCCGTAGATCCATTTGCCGCGTTCGGTGAACGGCGAGGTCACCGGATCGGTCGCCATGAACACCGTCCCGAACGCCCAGCCCCCGGCAACCATGTGCCACCAGAACGGGATCGCGAAATAGGGATGCGCCGGTGTGGCGAGCGTGTTGAACGTGAACGACATCGCGATCGTGCCGGCCGCCACACCCGCCATCGTCCGCCACGAGCCGATCCCGGTTGCGATCAGGATGACGGCGCCGATGAGACACGCGAGCGCCGAAGTCTCGCCCATCGACCCGGGCTCGAATCCGAGGAACGCCTTCGCCCACGGATAGTGGAGGTCGGCGAGGGGCCCGCCCATCTGCCGCATCTGCGCGAGCAGCGTCGCACCCGAAAAGCCGTCGACGGCGAAGCCCGGCGGCACCGCCGTCCATACGGCGTCGCCCGAGATTTCGGCGGGATACGCGAAGAACAGGAACGCGCGTGCGGCGAGCGCGGGATTGATGAAGTTCATCCCGGTTCCGCCGAACACTTCCTTGGCGATGACGACGCCGAAAGTAATGCCGAGCGCTGCCTGCCACAGCGGCGTCGTCGGCGGCAGGATCAGAGGGAACAGGATCCCGGTGACGAAGAAGCCTTCGTTGACTTCGAGCCTTCGCACGACGGCGAACAGGACTTCCCAGGCGAGGCCCACGACCATCGTCACGATGTAGAGCGGCAGGAAATAGAGTGCGCCGTGAACGGTGCATGCGGTGATGCTGTCCGGCGAGTAGCCGACGCCCAGCGCACGGATCACTTCGTGCCGCCAGCCCGGCAGCGTCGCGGCACGCGCGGGATCGAGTGCGAGATTCGCCTGCAGGCCGGTGTTGTAGAGCGCCATCGCCACACACGGCAGCACCGCGATGACGACGAGGAACATCATCCGTTTCAGATCCATCGCGTCGCGCACGTGCGCGCCGCCGCGCGTGACCGACGACGGCGTGTAGAAGAACGTGTCGGCCGCTTCCCAGAGCGGCTGCAGGCGCGCGAGCCGACGTCCCTTTTCGAAGTGCCGGCCGATGCGATCGAGGAACGGGCGAAGCATGTCTATGCGGCCTCCGCGCCGTATTTCAACTTCGAGCAACCGAGGTGTCGGCCGCGCGCGGTCGCTCGCGGACGCGCCCTTCGATGCGGCCTCCGCACCGCCTGTGTGGTCGAGATGCCGCTTGCTGTCGGCCGCCGCCCGCGCTCGCAGACGCGAGCTTCGCTCCTTGGCTTCGCCCTGTTCGCGCAGACGTCCGTGGCTTCGCCCCGCTCGCTCACGCGCCCTCCTTCTCGATGCGCTCGAGCATCGCGCGCAGCAGCGGTCCGTATTCGTACTTGCCCGGGCAGACGAACGTGCAGAGCGCGAGGTCCTCCTCGTCGAGCTCGAGGACGCCGAGCGCCTCGGCTTGCTCGACGTCGCCGGTGATGAGCGCACGCAGCAGGAACGTCGCCGGCAGGTCGAGCGGCAGCACACGCTCGTAGCCGCCGATCGGCACCATCGCGCGCGGGCCGCCGTTGGTGGTCGTCGTCAGCGGCAGCGCGCCGCCTCGGTGAAAGTGGCCGAGCACGACGCGCCACAGCGAGAACTTGCGTGCACCGGGCGCGATCCAGCCGAAGAGCTCGCGCTCGCGGCCTTCGGGCAGCACGGAAATCTGCTGGTGATAGCGGCCGAGCCAGCCGTCGGCTTCACCCGATGCCGCGCGACCGTCGAGCACCGAGCCCGAGATGATCCGCTGCTCGCCCGGCGCGAGCTCGCCGCGGGTGAGGTCGTCAGTCGACGCGCCAGCGCGCGTGCGCAGGAGCCGTGGACGGACGACGCCGGGCCCGGCAAGCGCGACGACGCGTTCGACGTCGAGGCGGCCCGTGGTCACGAGGCGCCCGATCGCGACGACATCCTGATAGCCAACGTGCCACGAAATGCGATGGTGATCGACCGGGTCGACGACGTGGATATGCGTGCCCGGCGCTCCCGCCGGATGGGGGCCCGAGAATTCCTCGACGGTGACGCCGGGCGGAACGGCCATCGGCATCGATGATCCACGCGCGCGGCACACGTGGGTACGGCCCGGGCACAGCTTCGCAACGGCGGCGAGCCCCACCGCGAAATCCTCACCGCGGCCCTGCAGCACAACGCTGACATCCGGCGCGTGCGGATGCGTGTCCATCGCCGTCACGAAGATCGCACGCGGCTTCGTTTCGGACGCGGGCACTTTCGAAAACGGCCGCGTGCGGAACGCGGTCCACATCCCGGATTCGACCAGCAGCGCACGCAGTGCGTCGGCCGCGAGCTCGCCCGCGGGCCGGTCCGCGTAGCTCGCAAACGCAACCTGTCGCTCCGGACCGTCGTCCGGATCGACGGCGATGACGACCGACCGCAGCGAACGCTTCTCGCCGCGATGAATCGCCACGACCGTTCCGGCGGCGGGTGCGGTGAACGCGACGCCCGGCGTCTTCCGGTCCTCGAACAACACGCTGCCGCGCAGAACGCGATCGCCGGGCTGCACGCGCAACGCCGGTTTGAGGCCGAAGTAATCGGCAGCGACGAGAGCTACGCGGGTCGCGTCCGGCGCCAGCTCGATCCGCTGTGTCGGTGCGCCGGCAAGCGGAAGATCGAGACCTCGGGTGAGCGCATGCACAGCCATTCTGTTCGCCGCGGCGCGAGGAAACGATTCGCTTACATGAAACCGATGACCCAGCCCGGAAGCACCGAGAGCACGATCGCGGCGGCGAGGCAGATGAACCCGGCCGACACCGCGAGCCGGCGGTAAGCGCGGCCGTTCGCGGCCCCTTCGACGGGGTTCATGAACATGTACTGAATGACGCGCAGATAGAAGTAGATCCCGAGATAGCTGCCGATCAGGCCCAGCACCGCGTACGCCGTGTAGCCGGCCGCGATCACGTTCTTGAAGATGAGGAACTTCGCGACAAAGCCCGGGAAGGGCGGAATGCCGGCGAGCGAGAGCATCGCGATGCCGATCATCACCGCGGCATACGGCTGCCGCTGGTAGAGACCCTTCAGGTTGTCCAGCCGATCGCGTGCAACGTCGTCGTCCGCCGGCGGCAGCGCTGCGAACGCGAGCAGGTTCATCACGCCGTAGGCGAGGAGGTAGAACACGACGGCCTGGAAGCGGCCCGGTCCATCGCCCAGGAACGCATAGAACAGGTAACCGGCGTGCGCGATCGACGAATACGCGATCATCCGCCGGAAGCTCGGTTGCCGCATCGCCGTCAGGTTGCCCCAGACGATCGAAATGAGCGGCAGCAGCGCAAGCAGATCCACTATCGGGCGGTCGATGGGCGTCGTGCCGAACAGGCGAAGCGCCGCCAGCAGCGCCCCGGCCTTGATGATCGTCGCCATGTACGCCGTCACCGGAATGCTCGCGCCCTCGTAGGCGTCGGGCGCCCAGGTATGGAACGGCACGATCGCCGCCTTGAGAAAGAACGACAGCAGCACCAGGATCACCGCCGCCAGCGCCATCGGACTGCCGCTCTTGAGCCCGAGCGCGAACGCTTCGAGCGCGAGCGAGCCGCTGCCTCCGTACAGGAGCGACACGCCCATGAGGAACATCGCGGTCGCCGTTCCGCCCAGCACCAGATACTTCAACGCCGCTTCGGCGGATTCCGGTCGCCGGAACGAGAGCAGGACGAGCACGTATACGGGAATGGACATCAGCTCGAGCCCGAGGAAAAGGGTGAGAAAGCTTTCCGCGGACAAGAGCAGGCAGAAGCCGTACAGCGACGACAGCAGCAGCGGATAGAACGGGCCGTCGTCGAAGTCGTCGCGCGACATGAGCAGCACCGGCAGCGCGAGCGCCAGCACGATCGCCATGGCGAGCGCGTTGGCGGGGTCGACCGCGAACTGCCCGGCGAAGGGTGTGGCGTGGTAGCCGGTGACGGACTGCCACGCCGCCGCTGCCGCAGCCGCCGCCACCGCGACGAGCGACACGGCGAGCGCACCGCGCGGGCGCGTCCACGCGGTCTCGATGCCGATCAGCACGAGGATTCCCACGAGCAGCATGTGCTCGGGCAGCATGGCGACGAAGAGATCGAGCCAGCTCATTGGCGGTCTCCGCTCTCGGCCGCAGCGCTCATCGGCCCGGCGGCGCTCGTGTGCGCTCCTGGCATCGGTAGGGTGCCGGCGACCTGTTCCATCCGCGACGTGCCGGCCAGTTGCTGGAATTCCTTCGCGGCGAGCTCGGTCTTGCGCATCGGCTCATCGGGAAAGAGGCCGAGCGCGAAGATTGCAATCACGAGCGAGGCGAGAATGGCCTTTTCGCGCAGGCCGAGATCGACGAGCGGCATATGCGGCGCCTTCGCTTCGCCGTAGAGGAAGCCTTGCGCGAGCCGCAGCATGTAGAGTGCGCCGAGCACTACGCCGGTGACGGCGCTCGCGGCCACGATTACCGGGTAGGCGTCGCCCAGCAGGAATTGCGGCCACGTCGCGTTGAACGTCCCGAGCAGCACCAGGAATTCGCCGGTGAACCCGCTGGTCGTCGGGAGGCCGACCGAGGCGAGCGTCAGGACCATGAAGAACACCGAATAGACGGGCAGCAGTCTGGCGAGGCCGCCATAAGCCGCGAGATCGCGCGTGTGGCAACGCTCGTAGATCATCCCGACCATCAGGAAGAGTCCCGCCGCCACGAGCCCGTGGCTCACCATCTGGATCACCGCCCCCTGGATGCCGAGGAGATCGAGGCTCACGAGCCCCAGCATCACGTAGCCCAGATGGCTGATCGACGAGTAGGCGATGATCTTCTTGATGTCGTTCTGCACGAGCGCGAGGCACGCGCCGTAGACGATGCTGACAACCGCGAGCGTCATGATCGCCGGCGTCAGCGCGCGCGTCGCGTCGGGAAACAGCGGGAAGCCCAGCTTCATGAAGCCGTACGTTCCCATCTTCAGCAGAACCCCGGCGAGGATCACCGAGCCGGCCGTCGGCGCCTCGACGTGCGCGTCGGGCAGCCACGTGTGCAGCGGCACCATCGGCACCTTGATCGCGAATGACAGCCCGAACGCACAAAGCAGCGCGATCTGGACGGGCAGCGACAGCTGCGAGCGATAGAGGTCGGTGAACGCGAACGAGGTGACGCCGGTCGTCGCGTTGAGCGAGAGCACGAGATAGATCACGGCAGCGAGCATCAGGATGCTGCCGAACGCCGTGTAGAGGACGAACTTGAGCGTCGCGTAGATCCGGCGTTCGCCACCCCAGATGCCGATGATCAGGAACATCGGGATCAACATCGTTTCCCAGAACAGGTAGAACAGGAACAGGTCCTGCGCGACGAACGTTCCCAGCATCGCGAACTGGATCAGGAGCACCATCGCGTAGAAGAGCTTGACGTCCTTCCTGATCGCGGTGAACGCACCGGCCACGACAAGCGGGCCCAGGAACGCCGTCAGCAGTACCAGCAGCACGTTGTAGCCGTCGAGGCCGATGCGGTAGTAGACCCCCCAATCGGCGATCCACGGGACCGCGGAGGCGAACTGGAGCCCGGGGATCTCGGCGTTGAACCTGGCGTAGAGCAGGGCGGTGACGGCGAGCTGCGCGACCGTCACCCAGAATGTGACCCAGCGGATCGCGCCTTCCGCGGCCGGCGGGACGAGCGTGAGCAGCACGATGCCCAGCACCGGCAAGTAGAGGACGACGTTGAGCAGGAGCGCGTCATCCATGGTGGAAGCTCCACAGCAACGCGACGACGATCCCGCCGACGACGAAGAGCGCATAGAGGTGCACGTTGCCGGTCTGGACGCGGCCCAGGGCGCCGGCCGTGCGCTGCGCAAGACGTGCGAGACCGTCGAGCGTGCCGTCGAAGAGCACGCGGTCGCCGAAGCGCAGGAACAGGCGATCCGAGATGAAGTAGAGCGGCCGGGCGAGCAGCCGGTCGTAGAGCTCGTCGATGAAATACTTGCCGGCCAAGAGCGAGCGCAACGGTGCAAGCCGTGGCGCGACGCGGGTCGCGCGCGCCGCATTGCGACCGAAGAACAGTGCGGCGCCGCCGAGTCCCGCGAGCGCGATCGCAATCGAGATCCAGAGCAGCGGCATCTCGAGTCCCTCGGCCGCATCCCGCGGTTCGGGCAGCGCCGGCAGCGCCGACAGGAAGTGCGGAACGTCGAAATAGCCGCCGATCGCCGAGAACACCGCGAGCGCGATCAGCACGAAGGTCATCGAGCGCGGCGACTCGTGCACATGGTGTTCGACTTCCTTGTCCATGCGCGGCGCGCCGAAGAACGTGAGCCACAGCAGCCGGAACATGTAGAACGCGGTCATCAGTGCGGTCGCGGCCATCACCGCCCATAGCAGCGGCGAGCCGCCGCGGTTGCTGCCGAAGGCGAACCACAGGATTTCGTCCTTCGACCAGAAGCCGGCGAGCGGCGGAATCCCGGCGATGGCTGCGGTCGCAACGAGGAACGTGACGAACGTGATCGGGATTTTCTTCGCCAATCCGCCCATCTTGCGAATGTCCTGCTCGCCCCCCAGCGCGTGGATGACGCTGCCGGCGCCGAGGAACAGGCACGCCTTGAAAAACGCGTGCGTGTAGACGTGGAAGATGCCGACGCCGTAGGCGCCGACGCCCAGCGCGACGAACATGAAGCCCAGCTGCGAGACGGTCGAATACGCGAGCACCTTCTTGATGTCGTTCTGTGCGAGCGCGATCGTCGCAGCGAAGAAGGCGGTCGCCGCGCCGATCACGACGATGACCTGCGAGGCTTCGGGCGCCACGGCGTAGAGTCCGGACAGCCGCGCGACCAGGTACACGCCGGCGGTCACCATCGTCGCCGCGTGGATCAGCGCCGAGACCGGTGTCGGCCCCGCCATCGCGTCCGGGAGCCACACGTGCAGCGGAATCTGCGCCGATTTTCCGGTCGCGCCGATGAACAGCAGGATGCCGATGAGGCTCGCGGAGACCGCGGGCGGTGTCGGGCTTGCGAACGCCGCATTGATGTGGTCCATGTCGAGCGTGCCGAGTCCCCAGTAGCACAGGAACAGACCGAGCAGGAACCCGGCGTCGCCGATCCGGTTCGTGACGAACGCTTTCTTGCCGGCGCGCGCCTTCTCGGGATCGTCGAACCAGAAGCCGATCAGCAGGTACGACGCGAGGCCTACGCCCTCCCAGCCCACGAACAGGACGAAGAGCGAGCGGCCGAGCACCAGCAGCAGCATGAAGAAGAGGAACAGGTTGAGGTACGCGAAAAAGCGGGCGTAGCTCTTGTCTTCCTTCATGTAGCCGGTCGAATAGACGTGGATCAGCGATCCGACGCCGGTGACGATCAGCGTCATCACCGCAGCGAGGCGGTCGAAATAGAACGCCACCTCGAACGTCCGCTCGCCGATCGTCGCCCAGGTATAGGCGGTCTCCAGCAGCGGCTCGCTGCCGCCGGCCAGCAGGTCGATCGTGCAGCGGATCGCGAGCAGGAACGACGCGATCGGCAGGCCGCAGCCGACGACGGTGACGAAATGTTTGCCGAGCCGGTTTCCGAGCGTCCCGTTGACGAGGAAGCCCGCGAGCGGCAGGACGACGATCAGTGTGAGGAGCGAAGTCATCCCTTGAGGTCCGAGTACGCCGCGGCGTCCAGCGTGCGCTTCTGCCGCACGAGCAACAGGACGATCGGGATCGCAATCGCGATTTCGGCGGCCGCGACGACGAAGATCAGAAACACCAGCACGGCGCCTGCGGCGGTGCCGGTCTGCTGCGCGAACGTCACGAGCGACAGGTTGACGCCGTTCAGCATCAGCTCCATGCACATCAGCATCACGAGAAGATTGCGCCGGACGATCACGCCGAGGAGCCCCAGCGCGAACAGCGCGAGCGAGAGCACGAGCAGCGCGGAGAGCTTATCCACCGCGGCTCCTCGGACCCTTGATGACGGCGATCGCCGCGACGACCGCGGCGACGAGCAGCACGGAAGTCAGCTCGAACTGCAGCCAGTATTCGTTGAGGAACGCGGCGGAAAATTGCTGCAGGCCGAAAGAGACGGTCACCGTGGCCACGGCGAAGAGCCCGTGCGCGAGCGCGTAGACGAGCGTGCCGGCGAGCAGGACGGCTGCGACGATGCCGGGCACGAGAAAGCCCGAGAAGCGGCGCGTGAACGACGGATCGCGGACGTCGAGCAGCATGATCACGTAGACCATGAACACCATGACGGCGCTGACGTAGATCAGCACCTGGAACGCGGCGATGAAGTGGACGCCGAGAAGGCCGTAGATGCCGCCCAGGAACACCATCGTCGAGATCAGCGCCATCGCCACCTGCATCGGATGGCGGAGCACGAGCATCAGCGCCGCGCCGACGAGTGCCGAGACGGCAAACACGTAGATCAGCAGCGTGTCCAGGTTCTCCAGCAGGGATTCGATCATTCGGCGGCCCCCCTCGGCCGTGTCTGCTGCGCAGCCACATCCTTGGCGGGATAAGGCTTCGCGACGTCGCTGCGGGGGCTCCACGAGAGCAGTTCATCGAGCCCGAGCCACATGTGGTCGCGATCGTGGCGCGGCAGATTGGGCACTTCCTTGACCATCCGGATCGCGTCCTCGGGACAGGCTTCGACGCAAAGTCCGCAGAAGATGCAGCGCGAATAGTCGATCTCGAAGCGGGACGGATATTTCGGGTGGGCAGGGTCATCCGGATCGAATGCCGCGTCGATCTCGATCACCTTCGCCGGGCACACCGTCGCGCACATGTTGCAGGCGACGCACTGCGGCTTCCCGTCGGGGCGCTGCGTCAGCACGTGCTTGCCGCGGTTGCCGGCCGCGTAGTCCCACCGCGTTTCCTCGGGGTAGTACGTCGTCAGCGCGCCTTTGCGTCCCGTCATCCACCGTCCCATGTTGCGCAGGAAGATGCCGCCGGTGATGATGAGGCCGCGCAGGATCTCGGGCAGATACGCCCGCTCCCACCACGTCATCGTGGCGGAATTCCAGTAGACCTTGCGGACGTGGCTGCGCTTCATCATGGGTGTGCCCCCACGCTTGCGGCTGACGCCGCTGCGCTGCCCCCCGAGGGGGACCAATTCGCGCCTTGGAGCGGTCCGGCGGCGCTCATGGTCGGTTGGTGAGCCACCATACGGCGACGACGGTGACGATCAGGTTTGCGAGCGAGAGCGGGAACATGAACTTCCACGCGAACGCGAGGACCTGGTCGTAGCGGAAGCGCGGCAGCGTCCAGCGGATCAGGATCTGGAAGCTCGACATCAGCAGCACTTTGACCAGAAAAACGACGAGCTGGATGACGACGACGAGGCCATGGGGGAGCGGCACGGCGTGATTGCCGGGAAAGACGAACCCGCCGTCGTTCATGTACGGCAGGTTGTAGCCGCCGAGGAAGAGCGTCGTGAAGAGCGCGGCGATGATGGCGATCTCGATGAACTCGGCGAACATGAAAAGGCCCATCTTCATCGCGCTGTATTCGGTGTAGAAGCCGGCGATGAGCTCCGATTCGGCCTCGGGCAGATCGAAGGGAATGCGCTTGTTCTCGGCCATCGCCGCCGCCATGAACAGCGTCGCGGCGAACGGCTGATAGACGATCCCCCACGCGGGCAAGACCCCCAGAACGATGCCGGACTGCTGCTGGACGATCGACGTCAGGTCGACGCTGCCGTAGACGACGATCAGTCCGAGCACGGTCAGCCCCATGATCAGCTCGTAGGAGATCATCTGCGAGCCGGCGCGCAGCGCGCCCAGCATCGAGAACTTGTTTGACGAAGCCCAGCCGGCGAGCATCGCGCCGATGATCGTCATCCCGCCGAACGCGAACACGATCAACAGCCCGGCATCGAGGCGCGCGATCTGCAGTGGATAGGTGCGGTCGCCGAAAAAGTCGGCGAGCGAAGGGAAGAGCTTCGCGGGCTCGAGCAGGCCGCCGAAGGGGATTACCGCGAAGACGAGCAGCACCGGCGTGAACACGACCCAGGGCGCAACCGCATAGGCGTACCAGTCGTAGGAGCGCGGCCGCCAATCTTCCTTGACCAGCATCTTGAGGCCATCGGCAAGGCCGTGGAACAAGCCGAGCCAGACGAGCTTCACCTGCGTGAACGGGATCCGCACATAGGCACGGTTCGCGCCGATCCGGTCCGACATCACCGCGGCCTGCTTGCGCTCGACCCAGGTGAGCACCGTGCCGAAGGTCATCAGCACGGCGAGCGCGTAGACGATGTACACGGCGTAGACGACGAGGTCCTGGATCATGCGTGAGCCATCACGGGCGCGGCGAGCTGCGCGAACAACGCCTCGGCATCGATCACCGCGGGTGCTTTGGCGAAGCAGGGTTCGAACGCGCTGACCGTGCCTTCGAAGTTCGTGTAATGGCCGGCGCGTTCGGTCTGGATGCTGATCGGGAAGAACACGTCGGCATGCCCGTTTTCGGGAAGCAGGTACGAATTGGCGAAGATCACCTTCGCGCCCCGGGGCAGCGTGCCGAACTCGAAGCCCTCTCCCCAGACGAGCACGAGATCGGTGCCGGCAGCGAAACGGATCGCCTCGGTACCGAAGTGCGCGCGCGCCGCGGCGGTATTCGGATTCTTGTCGGCGCGGATCAGCAGATCATCCTCGATCGGCTCGCCGGGAGCGGCCACGTGGTCCGGCTTCACGAACGTGGCGAAGCGGCCGCCGAGCGCCTTCTTGCACGCAGCCAGCTCTTCGTTCGAGCCCCAGCTCGACACCAGCGCGACCGGATGCTTCGCGTTGGCGATCAGCGCCTGTGCCGCTTCGACGGCGTCGGCGAGCTCGACCGGCTTGCCCTTGCGCATCGGCTGCAGCGCGCGCGGACGTTCGAAGATCTGGGCGAGATCGCGGCCCTTGTTGCAGATCCAGGGGCCATTCACCGCGGGGTTCTCGAGCGGCGTCACGCGCGCGATGCTCGTGTTCTGCCGCGGATCGAGCGCCTTCAGCCGCCACTCCGGCTTGCGGTGCCAGATCTCAACGGTGCAGCCGCGCGCACAGCCCGGGCAGATCGACGGCGTGCGTTCGAGGTACCAGACCCGGGCCTTGTGCAGGAACGACCGCGACAGCAGCGCACCGACCGGGCAGATGTCGATGACGTTGTCGGAATAGGGATCGGCGTCGAACGATGCGTCCTCCGCGGCGCGCACGACCGACACGTCACCGCGCTCCTTGATGCCGAGCGCGTTCGTTTTCGAGATCTCGCGCGTGAAGCGCACGCAGCGCGAGCACAGGATGCAGCGCTCGTTGTCGAGCACGATCCGCTTGCCCAGGGGGACGAACTTGGTCGACCGGACTTTGGCATCGCGCGAGATCGACCGCTCGCCGTTGTACTCGAAGTGATAGTCCTGCAGCGTGCATTCGCCGGCCTTGTCGCAGATCCCGCAGTCGACCGGATGGTTGAGCGTGAGAAACTGCAGCGTCGCCTTGCGGTGCGCGCGCACGAGCCCGGAGTCGGTCAGCACCTTCAACCCTTCGCTCGCGGGCATGTTGCAGGCGATCTCGACCCAGTCCTTGCCCTCCTGCTGGACCACGCAGATGCGGCAGTTGCCGGCGATCGACAGCGACTTGTGCCAGCAGAAATAGGGGATGAAAAAGCCGTTCCGCAGTGCGGCCTGCAGCACGGTCTCGTCCGCCGCGGCCTGGACCGCTTGTCCGTTGATGAAGATCTCAGGCATATGCGGGAACGATCGCCTCGAGGTTGCCGTCGAGGCGCGAGCGCTTGTGCTCGATGAAATACTCGAATTCGTCGCGGTATTTGGCGAGGATGCCGACGGTCGCATAGCCTGCCGCGTCGCCCATGCCGCAGATCGTCGTGCCGTCGTTCAGCTTCGAGATCTCGATCAGGCGCGCGATGTCCTCGGGGCGGCCTTCGCCGGCGGCGATGCGGTCGATGATCCGGTGCATCCAGCCCATGCCTTCGCGGCACGGCGTGCACTGGCCGCACGATTCGTGATGGTAGAAGCGCAGCATGACCTGCAGCAGCCGCACCATGCACGTGCCTTCGGCGATGACGATCATGCCGCCGGAGCCGATCGACGAGCCGGCGCCTTCGAGCGACTGCTTGTCGTAGGTGAGCGGCTCGCATTCGGCGGCGGTCAGCACCTTGGTCGAGATGCCGCCGGGAACGATGCACTTGAGCTTCTTCCCGCCGGTGACGCCGCCGCAATCCTCGAACAGGAACTTCGCGAGCGGATAGCCGTATTCGAGTTCGTAGACGCCCGGACGGTTGATGTGCCCGGAGATCGACACGAGCTGGGTGCCCGGGCATTTCGGCGTCCCGATCTTCTTGAATGCTTCGGCCCCGTTGGCGATGATCCCGGCGACATTGGAGAGCGTCTCGACGTTGTTGACGACCGTCGGTCGCTGATAGAGACCTTTCACGGTGAGACGCGGCGGCCGGTTGCGCGGGTAGCCGCGCTTGCCTTCGACGGAGGCGAGGAGCCCTGACGCCTCGCCGCAGACGTACGAGCCCGCGCCGCGGATGACGTTGATGTCGCAGTCGAATGCCCGACCCAGGATGCCTTTGCCGAGGAGCTCGGCGTCATACGCTTCCTCGATCGCGCCGGCGAGACGACGGTAGGGCAAGTCGAACTCGCCGCGGATGTAGACGAAGGCGTGACGCACCTGCAGTGCATGCGCGGTGATGAGCATCGATTCGATCAGCAGGTGCGGCGAATGCTCGAGGATCCAGCGGTCCTTGAACGTGCCCGGCTCGCCTTCGTCGGCATTGGCGCAAAGGTAGTGCGGCTGCCCATCGTCGAGCTTGACGACCGCCCACTTCCTGCCCACGGGAAACGCCGCGCCGCCGTGGCCGAGCAGACCCGCTGCGGTCACCTCCTTCGTTACGTCCTGCGGCGCCATCGCGAGCGCCTTCCCCAGCGTCTGATAGCCGCCGCGTGCGCGATAATCCGCCAGCGTGTGCGACGTTGCGGTGACCGGGAAGGTCATGATGAGCTGCCGCCCGGGCATTATTTCAGCTCCTCGAGCAGCGCATTGACCTTGTCGATCGTCATGTTCTCGTGGTACGTGTCGTTGATCATCACGACCGGTGCCGTTCCGCACGAGCCCAAACACTCGGCCGTCGACAACGTGAACCGTCCGTCGGCAGTCGTCTGCCCTGGCGCGACGCCGAGCTTTTTCGCCAGATGGTCGATCAGCCGCTCCGCAGAGAGCATCGAGCACGTCACGTTGCGGCAGCACTGGATGTGCCAGCGGCCGACGGGCTTGCGCCGGAATTGCGTGTAGAACGAGAGAACTTCCTCGATCTGGATGCGGGGTACGCCGAGATACTCCACGAGGCCGTCGATGTCCGTGTCGGCGACGTAGCCGCGATCCTCCTGGATCCGGCGCACGCACGGCATCACCAGCGAGGACTCGAAGCCCGCGGGAAAGCGCGCCTTCCACTTGTCGAATTCGGGGATCAGGTGCTTCACCTGTCGCACTCCCCGCCGATCATGTTGATCGAGCCGAACGTCGGGACGATGTCGGCAAGCTGGAAGCCGTCGAGCATCCGGTGCGCGCCACCCATGTGCACGAACGACGGCGCGCGCACGTGGACTTTCCACGGAGTCCCTTCGCCGGTACTCACGAGATAGAAGCCGAGCTCGCCGTTGGGGGACTCGTGTGCGCTGTAGACGTCACCCGCGGGAACCTTCGGGCCGTCCATGATCACCTTGAAGTGGTTGATCAGCGACTCGATCTCCGTGTACACGAGGCTCTTTTCGGGCAGTACGCAACGGTGGTCGTCGACGTTGATCGGGCCTTCGGGCAGCATGTCGCTGAGCTGGCGGATCATCCACACCGACTCGTCCATTTCACGCATCCGCACGTAATAGCGGTCGTAGTTGTCGCCCTTGATGCCGACCGGGACTTCGAAGTCGAGCTCGGCGTAGGCGAGGTACGGCGTATCTTTGCGCAGATCGCGCGGCGCGCCTGTCGAGCGCAGGATCGGCCCGGTATAGCCCCAGTTGATCGCTTCTGCAGTCGTTATCGTGCCGACGTTGCGCATCCGGTCGATGAAGATCCGGTTGCGGTCGACGAGGCCATGGACGCGGGCGACGAAGTCCTCGTACTGGGCCATGATTTCGCCGAGGCGCTTCAGCCAACCTGCCGGGAGGTCACGGGCGAGTCCGCCGATGCGGCCGTAGGTGTACGTGACGCGGGCGCCAGTCAGATCAGCGAGGTGCTCGTACATGTAGTCGCGGATCATCACGAGGTAGAGAAACGCCGTCATCGCACCCAGCTCCATCAGCCCGGCGGCCACGCAGGTCAGATGGTCGACGATCCGCGAGTATTCGGACAGCAGCGTGCGCAGGTAACGGCAGCGCGGCGTGATCTCGATTCCCATCAGTTTCTCGACCGCCTCGCAGTAGGCGAAGTCGTTGATCAGCGCGGAAACATAGTTGAGTCGATCGACGTACGGGATCAGGTTGTGCCAGGTGTGCGACTCGCATTCCTTCTCGAAGCCGCGGTGCAGATAGCCTGGATGGATGTCGGTGCGCAGCACGCGCTCGCCGTCGAGCTCGGCGATGATCTGCACGGTCCCGTGCGTCGCCGGGTGCGACGGCCCGATGTTGACGATGACGGTGTCGTCGCGCTCGCTCTTGGTGAAAGCGGGACGGACGGGGTTGGGAAGCGTCCGATCGAGTGGCATGGCGCTATCTGATGTAGGGCACGAGCGGTTGCTCATGCTCCTTCGCGTAGTCCTTGCGCAGCGGGTGCCCGACGAAGCCCTCGTAGAGCAGGACGGGGCGGAGGTCGTCATTGCCGCGGAACACGATGCCGTACATGTCGTGGCATTCGCGCTCCATGAACCGGGCGGCGCTGTAGAGTGCGATGAGCGAATCGACGGTCGGATCGGTTTCGGGGAGGCGGGCCTTGAGGCGGACGCGGACGTGTTGCTGCGTCGAATAGAAATGCCAGACGACCTCAAAGCGCGGGACTTGCGGCAGCCAATCGACGGCGGTGACGTCGAGGAAGAGGTCGAAGCCAAATTCGGTCTTGAGCTTCTTCACGACATCGATGAGAGCGGGTGGAGCGATCGCGAATACGGCAACGCCGTGCGCGACGGTGGCCTCCGTGGCCAGCGGACGCAGCCCTTCCTGCAGACGCGCGACGAAGTCCGCGGTCACGGTCAGAAATCCTTGGTGACGATCGGGTGGTGCGAACGGGCGATCATGTCCTGCAGCCGCATGATGCCGTCGATCACCATTTCTGGACGCGGCGGGCAACCGGGAACGTAGATGTCGACGGGGATGATCCGGTCGATGCCGGCGACCGCCGCATAGTTCTGGTAGAAGCCGCCGGAGGTCGCGCAGACGCCGAAGGCCATCACCCATTTCGGCTCGCACATCTGGTCATAGACCTTCTTCAGGACCGGCGCCTGCTTGTGCGAGATCGTGCCCACCACCATGAGGAGATCGGCCTGCCGCGGCGAAAAGCGGGGAAGTGCGGCGCCGAAACGGTCGGTGTCGTAGGGCGTGGAGCTCACCGCCATGAACTCCATCGCGCAGCACGCGGTCACGAACGGATAGGGAAACAGCGAGAACTTGCGCGCCCAGCCGATGAGCTCGTCCTTCTTCGTCGTCAGGTACTCGAACGCCTGCGACCTTCCTTCGGCCGGGTGGATCGGTATGGTCTTGGAGCTCATGGGGTGACCTCCCCCAGGCTCGCCGCTGCGCGGCTTCGCGCACCCCCTCCGCGAGGGAGGGGGCGAGCGCCTTGGGACGGCCCGGCGGCGCTTGGGAAACCCCCCCCCGCAGTCGCTTCGCGACCTCCCCCCTGAGGGGGGCGAGCGCCTTGGGACGGCCCGGCGGCGCTTGGGAAACTCCCCCCCGCAGTCGCTTCGCGACCTCCCCCCTGAGGGGGGCGAGCGCCTTGGGACGGCCCGGCGGCGCTCATGGCTATTCCGTGACGGCTTCGAGGAGCCGGGCCTTGTAGACGTAGAGCAGGATCAGCACCAGCAGGAAGACGAATATGCCGAATGTCGCCAGCATGAAGCCGGTGACCGGTTGTGCGCCCAGCGCCCAGATGAACAGGAACACCGTCTCGAGATCGAACAGGATGAACACGATTGCGACCGCGTAATACTTGATCGGCATCGCCTTCACGTTCCGCGTATCGACGGGCGTTGCGCCACACTCAAACGGCTCGAGCTTGTTCGCGGTCGCGTCGGGCTTCGGGCCGAGAAACCGGTTCATCAGCAGCGTGACGAACACGAACCCCAGGATCGCCAGCATGTACAGCAGAAACACGACGTAGGGGTTCATTGGAGAGGCTGTCAGCGATCGGATGCGTGTTGGACGCGTTCGGCGGAGCAGTCGGTGCTTGGAGACTAGATGCACCGTGGCTGCGACAGGTTGACGCAGATCAACGGGCTACCAGAGTTGCCGCCTCGCGGCACGCCTCATTGACCCCGGTCAGACAAGGGTCGGACCGGGCCGGCGGCCGCACGTATTCGAAGGACGCGCGGCCTTCCTGTGTGGTAAGAAGCCGTTCCTCAGTTCCCCGCGACGTAAGTGGCGTAGTGCGGGTCGTACATCTGCGCGCGCACGTGCGCGAGGAGGTCCGCCGGCCGGGCGGCCGCCGCGAGGCCATCGCGGAACGCAACGCCCGCAACTGCGGTCGCGATGTGCGCCGACACGTCGCGGATCTTCGCCAATGGCGGATACAGGCTGCCCTGTGCGAGGTCGGCTTCCGTGACCTGGTCCGCGAGTGTCTTTGCCGTCGTCAGGAACATCGCGTCGGTGATCCGCCGCGCACGGCTGACGATCGCCCCCAGCCCCACGCCGGGGAAGATGTACGAGTTGTTGCCCTGGCGCGGCACGAACGTCTTGCCGGCGAGCGTGACGGGATCGAAGGGGCTGCCCGACGCGTACAACGCGCGTCCACCGCTCCATTCGTAGGCCTGCGCCGCCGTGCATTCGGACTTCGACGTCGGGTTCGACAGCGCGAAAATGATCGGCCGCTCGTTGTTGTTGGCCATCTCCTGCACGACGTCCCGCGTGAACGTGCCGCCGACGGCGGCAACGCCAATGATCGCCGTGGGCTTCAGCGACTTGATGGCGGCGAGGAAATCGGCGGTCGGCGTGTGCTCGTGCGCATACGGGCGTTTATGCTGGGCGAGACTGTCGCGGCTCTTCACGACGAGCCCTTGCGAGTCGACGAGCCAGCAACGGCCGCGCGCGGCGGGGCGCGGCACGCCCGCTGCCACCATCGCTTCGACGACGAGATCGGCAATGCCGGTCGCGGCTTCGCCGGCGCCGAAGAACAGGATCTTCTGCGCCGCGAGCCCGCCGCCAGTGATACGCAGCGCCGACAGGATGCCCGCGAGCGCGACGGCCGCCGTACCCTGGATGTCGTCGTTGAAGGTGCAGATCCGGTCGCGGTACTTCGCGAGCAGACGAAACGCGTTGTGGTTGGCGAAATCCTCGAACTGGACGACCACGCCGGGGAAGACCTCCTGCGTCGCGACGATGAACTCCTCGATCAGCGCGTCGTAGTCGGCGCCTTCGAGCCGCGGCTGCTGCAGCCCGATGTAGAGCGGATCGCGGCGCAGGGCCTCGTTGTTGGTGCCTACGTCGAGAAGCACCGGCAGGCAATGCGTCGGGTGGACCCCCGCGCCCGCCGTGTAGAGCGCGAGCTTGCCGACCGGAATACCCATGCCGTTGGCGCCAAGGTCGCCCAGGCCCAGGATGCGCTCGCCGTCGGTGACGACGATGATCCGGACGTCGTGGTAGGGCCAGTTGCGCAGCACGCTCGCGATCCGGCCGCGATCGTTGGCGCCGACGAACAGTCCCCGCGGCCGCTGGAAGATGTGGCCGAACTGCTGGCAGGCGAGACCGACCGTCGGCGTGTAGATGATTGGCATCATCTCGTCGGGATGGTCGATGACCGTGCGGTAGAACAGCGCCTCGTTGCGGTCGTGCAGCGCGTTCAGGTCGATGTATTTTTCGAGATCGGTCGGCTTGCGGCGGAAATTCTCGAGCACGCGTGCTTCCTGCTCCTCCTGCGAGCAGATATGCGGCGGCAGCAGGCCGCGCAAGCCCAGCACGTCACGCTCGGTGTCGGTGAAGGCCGTGCCCTTGTTCAACGTGGGCTCGCGCAGGAGCGACAAGCCCTTGGGAAGCCATGCCGGCGCGCCGGCGGGTGCATGGTGTACGGTTTGGTCCACGGTGTTCTCCTCGTTGATCCGGTGCGCGCGGGACGTGGTGAGGCCGGACCGCGGCTGCATCACGTCGTCTCCGGCACCATCTTGATCGCACCGCAAGGGCATTCGGACACGCAGATGCCGCAGCCCTTGCAGTAGTCGTAGTTGAACTCGAAGCGCTTGCCCGGCCCGAGCTTGATCACCGCGTTGTCCGGGCAGACGCCGTAGCAGTTGTCGCATTCGAAGCAGTTGCCGCACGAAAGGCAGCGCCGCGCTTCGAACAGCGCATTGGTTTCGTCCAGACCGCTCACGACCTCGTCGAACGTCGACGTGCGCCGCGCCAGATCGAGCCGCGGGCGCACCATGTGCGGCGCGTCGGCGTAGTACCAGGGATTGAGCTTGCCGAACTCGGCCAGCTCATGCTTGGGCGGCGGCGCATAGACGGCGCCGCGGAGCCAGGCATCGATATGGCGCGCGGCCTTCTTGCCGTGGCCGACGGCGACCGTCACGGTACGCTCGGAGGGCACCATGTCGCCACCCGCGAAGATGCCGGCATAGCCGGTCATCATGTTGGGCCCGACTTCGACGGTGCCGTTCTTGATTGCGAGCCCGGGCACACCTTCGAGCAGCGACAGATCGACGTCCTGCCCGAGCGCCAGCACCAGCGAGTCGGCTTCGAGCGTCTCCAGCTCGCCGGTCGGCTGCGGAAACCCGGTCGCATCGAGCGTCATCTTTTCGACGGTCAGCGTGCCCTCGTCGGCCATGTTCCTGATCGTCGAGAGCCACTTGATCAGCACGCCTTCCTGCAGCGCTTCCTCGACTTCGAAGTCGTGCGCGGGCATCTTTTCGCGCGTGCGGCGGTAGACGATGATCGCCTCGGTGGCGCCGAGGCGCTTTGCCGTGCGCGCGACGTCGAGCGCGGTGTTGCCGCCCCCGTAGACCACCACGCGGCGGCCGAGCATCGGCTTTTCCTGGCCTTCCATGCCGCGCAGCACCGATACCGCGTCGAGCATCCGCGCCGCCTCGCCGGCCGGGATGTACGCCCGCTTGCCGATGTGCGCGCCGACGGCCAGGAACGCGGCGTCGAATCCACCTTCGCGCATCGTCGCGCGAATGTCTTCGACCTTGCGGTTGAGCTCGAGCACGACACCCATGTCGAGAATGCGTTGCACCTCGGCGTCGAGCACGTCACGTGGCAGGCGGTACTTCGGGATCCCGAAGCGCATCATGCCGCCCGCAAAGGGGCCGGCTTCGACGATCGTCACGCGATGCCCGAGCCGCCGCAGGTGATAGGCGGCGGAGAGTCCCGACGGCCCGGCGCCGACGACGAGCACGCGCTTTCCCGATTCGGCGGCGGGCGGCGCGAACTTCCAGCCGCGCTTGATCGCCTCGTCGCCCAGAAAGCGCTCGATCGCGTTGATGCCGACCGCCTCGTCGAGCTTTCCGCGGTTGCAGGCGTCCTGGCACGGGTGATAGCAGACACGCCCCATGATCGCGGGCAGCGGGTTGTTCTGCGTCAATGCGCGAAAGGCCGCTTCGTAGTCGCCGCTCTCGGCGTGATAGAGCCAGCCCTGGATGTCCTCGCCCGCCGGGCACGCGACGTTGCACGGCGGCAGACGGTCGACGTAGAGGGGGCGCGAGACCCGCCATGAGCCGGTCTTGTTCGCGAGACTCGAGCCGACATCCAGCGTGATCGCGAACGGCTTATCCACCGGCCGTCTCCCCGGCGGCGAGGCCGAAGCGCGCGATGTTGCGATCGGCGATCGCCTGGATCGCGTCGAGCCGTGCCTTGTCCGGCTTCGTCCCGAAAAGATGCGCAAAGCGCTTTTGCAGCTGCAGATATTCGGTGACCGGGACGGGCCTTCGGAGTTTCGTGCGCCCGGTGATCTCGCCATGCTCGGCTTCGAACAGCGGAAAGAGCCCCGACTCGACCGCCAGGCGCGCGACCTTGATGGTGTCGGCGGGCGCCGAGCCCCAGCCGAGCGGGCAGGGGACGTGGATGTGGACATAGCGTGCGCCGTGAATCCCCATCGCCTTGGTCACCTTGAACTCGAGATCGCGCAGGTTGGCCACACTCGCCGTTGCAACGTAGGGAATCTGGTGCGCCATCGCGATCAGCGGCACGCTCTTGCCGGTGCCGAACACATTGCCCGGCTCACGTCCGACCGCCATCGTCGTCGCGGTACGCGCGGCGGGTGGCGTCGCGCTCGAGCGCTGGACGCCGGTGTTCATGTACGCCTCGTTGTCGTAGCAGATGTAGAGCACGTCGTCGTTGCGCTCGAACATTCCGGAAAGGCAGCCGAAGCCGATGTCGGTCGTGCCGCCGTCGCCGCCCTGGGCGACGACGCGCACGTCGGTGCGGCCCTTGACGCGCATCGCCGCGGCGACGCCCGACGCGACGGCGGCCGCGTTGCCGAACAGCGAATGGATCCACGGGATCTGCCACGACGTCTCGGGATACGGCGTCGAGAACACCTCGAGGCAGCCGGTCGCGTTGACGGCGATCACTTGGTTCGCCGCCGCGCGCATCGCAGCGTCGATCGCGTAGCGCGCACCCAGCGCCTCGCCGCAGCCCTGGCACGCGCGGTGCCCCGAGTTGAGCGAGTTGGTCCGCTCCATGTTGGCCTGCACAGACCGCTCGTTTTCGGCGAGCAGCCGGTTGCCGACGGTGAACGTCCCCGTCTGGTAGAACTTGACCGACTGCATCGGCGGCGCCGCTGGGTCAGGGAACTTGAGATTGCTCATCCGATTCTTCCTCAGCCGATCCGCGATCCGACGGTGCCCAGGCGGCGCAGGATTGCTTCGGCCGTGGGCCCGGTCCGCCGCGCCAGCGCCTCGCGCTCGAGCTCGTGCGCGACGACGTCGGCGTTGAGATCGAGGAAAGTCACCTGCTCGAGCTCGTCGGCGGCCGCGTCCTCGAACAGTTGCCGCAGCGACGCCCGCGTGATCGCACGGCCGCCCAGTCCGGCGATGACCGTATAGCCGTTCAGCTGAATGCCGGACAGCGACTTGCGCACGCCGTCGGAAACGATGCCGCCGAGACCCACCGCCAGGCATTTTTCGAGGACGACCACGCGCTTCGCGCTCTGCAGCGTCTCGCGCAGCGCGAGCAAGGGGAACGGCCGGAACGAGCAGATCGACACCGATCCGATCGCCACGCCATCAGCCCGCATGTCGTCGACGACTTCCTGCACGGTGCCATTGACCGAGCCCAGCGCAACGACGATGGTCTCCGCGTCCGCGGTGCGATAGGAACGGATCAGCCCGCCGGAGGTGCGGCCGAACCGTGCCCTGAACGCATCGGAAAGCTGCGGGATCAGCGACAGTGCGCGCAATTGCTTGTGATGGGCGAGGTAGCGCACCTCGGTGAACGCTTCGGGCCCGACCATCGCGCCGATCGACACGGGCTCCGCAGGATCGAGGATCTGCCGTGGCTCGAACGGCGGCAGGAACGCGTCGACCTGGCCCTGCGTGGGCATATCGACACGGTCGTACGCGTGGGTGAGGATGAAGCCGTCCATGCACACCATCACCGGACACGACAGCTCTTCGGCGAGACGGAACGCCTGGATGTGCAGATCGAGCGCTTCCTGATTGGTCTCCGCGTAAAGCTGGATCCAGCCGGCGTCGCGCATCGACATGCTGTCGGAATGGTCGTTCCAGATGTTGATCGGCGCGCCGATCGCACGGTTGCCGATCGTCATGACGATGGGCAGACCCAATCCAGCCGCGTTGTAGACGGCCTCGGCCATGAACAGCAAGCCCTGGCTCGAGGTTGCCGTGTAGGTCCGCGCCCCCGCGGCGGACGAGCCGATCGCCACCGACAGCGCGGCAAACTCCGATTCGACATTGATGAACTCGCATCCGGAGAGCTCGCCGGATTTCACCATCTCGCCCAGACCCTCGACGATGTGCGTCTGCGGCGTGATCGGATAGGCGCAGATCACTTCGGGGCGGCAGAGCGCGATCGCCTCGGCGACGGCCCAGGAGCCCTCGACTTGCTTAAGCATGAATGGCCTCGTGCGATTTTTTCGCGAGCGCGTACGCTTCGGTTGCGGCCAGGACGTTGCCCTCGGCGACCTTGCCCGGAAACTTCGACCGGATCGCCGCCACCACCGATTCGAGCCGGATCTGCCCGCTCACGGCGGCGAATCCGCCCAGCAGCGCGGCGTTGGGCACCGGACGCCCGACGTGCTTTTGCGCGAGCTCGGTCGCGGGAACGAGGTGGACGCGGTAGTGCCGCGGGTCGTCGGCAAAATCCGCGAGACCGAGCTCCGCAAGAGCGCGCGTCGAGTTGAGGAGAATCAATCCTCCCGCCTGCAAGCCGTTGAAGAGGTCCACCTGATGCAGCAGCGTCGGGTCCTGGATGATCAGCGCGTCGGGTGTCATCACCGGTTCGCGCAGCCGGATCTCCTTGTCGTCGATGCGGCAGAACGCCATCACCGGCGCGCCCATGCGCTCGGAGCCGAAGCTCGGGAACGCCTGTGCATACCGCCCTTCGAGAAACGCGGCCACCGACAGGAGCTCCGCGCCCGAAACCACCCCCTGCCCGCCGCGACCGTGGATGCGGACTTGGAACATCAATGCCTCCAATCTGGAATGCCGCGCCGCGACCCGCGCGTGCGAAGCGACGGCAGCCGAACGCGGCTGTAGCGCTCATGCTGCCCTTACGCGCGCAGGACCCATTGACGCAAGTCAAGAGTGGTTCGGTCCCTCGCGGCGGCGGGTGTCCGACGTGGCGGCGAGCAAAGTCCTACAGGGCAACGCGGTCTGCCGCATCGCAGTCGTTGACGCATATCAAGAGACCTGTTGGAGGGAGGGCTATATTGGTTGGACGCGGCCTCGATGTGGCTTTGTCGCGCCAGGTTAGCCGTCGCGGCCCCGAGTGCAAGGAGGCTGTTGCTATGGACACAATGAATCCCGTCATCGCCGGTGTCGGACTTGCCGGCGCGCCACGGAAGAGCCGCTGGCCGGCGCGTCTCGACTTCGTGCAGAGCGGGACTGGCCTTGTCGTCGCCCTGTTCATGTGGGGGCACATGCTCTTCGTGTCGTCGATCCTCATCAGCAATGACGCGATGTGGACGATCACGAAGATGTTCGAAGGCTATTTCATTTTCGGCCGCCCGTACCCGGTCATCGTGTCGTTCGTCGTCGCCGGCGTGATCGCGTTGATCGTCGTGCACGCGGTCCTTGCGGTGCGGAAGTTTCCGATCAACTACCGACAGTTCAGCACGTTCCGCGGGCACATGAAGATGATGCGGCACGAGGACACGACGCTGTGGTTCTGGCAGGTGTTCACCGGGTTCGCGCTGTTCTTCCTCGCTGCGCCGCACGTCTACATCATGCTGACGCATTCCGAGCTGATCGGCCCGTTCGAGTCCTCCGACCGCGTCTGGACCGGCCACTACTGGCCGCTCTACATCCTGCTGTTGCTCGCCGTCGAGTTCCACGGCGGCATCGGCCTCTACCGGCTCGCCGTTAAATGGGGCTGGTTCGAAGGCGCCAATCCCAACGCCACGCGCAAGCGACTGAAGACCTTGAAGTGGGCGCTGACCGTGTTCTTCCTGGTGCTGGGCTTCGCGACGCTCGCCGCGTACATCAAGATCGGGATCGACCACGCGCCGCAGTATGGACAGCCCTACGTCCCCGCCGCGTTACAGGCGGCGCCGGGAGGCCCGAAATGAAGATCGTCTACACCGACGTGCTCGTGATCGGCGGCGGACTTGCCGGTCTCCGCGTAGGCATCGGCGCCAAGCGCCGCGGCCACGACGTGATCATCCTGTCGCTCGTCCCGCCGAAGCGCTCGCATTCGGCCGCGGCACAGGGTGGCATGCAGGCGTCGCTCGCCAACGTGATCAAGGGGCAGGGCGATACGGAGGACGTCCACTTCGAGGATACGGTGCGCGGCAGCGATTGGGGCGCCGACCAAGAGGTCGTCCGGATGTTCGTCAACACGGCGCCGAAAGCAGTGCGCGAGCTGGCCGCCTGGGGCGTGCCGTGGAGCCGTGTGCGCAAAGGCGACCGCGACGTCATCATCAACGGCCAGAAAGTGACGATCACCGAGCGCGACGAGGCGCACGGGCTCGTCGCCCAGCGCGATTTCGGCGGCACCAAGAAATGGCGGACCTGTTACGTGTCCGACGGCACCGGTCACGCGATGCTGCAGACGATGAGCGATCAGGCGATCGGCAGCGCAATTCCGGTCCAAGAGCGCGTCGAGGCGATCGCGCTGATTCACGACGGCGCCCGCTGCTATGGAGCCGTCGTCCGCGACCTCATCACCGGCGAGCTCGTCGCCTATGTCGCCAAGGCGACGGCGATCGCGAGCGGAGGCGCCGGCCGGCTGTACCGCGTGACAACCAACGCGGTGATCTGCGAAGGCATCGGCAGCGCGCTCGCGCTGGAGACAGGTGCAGCCGCCCTCGGCAACATGGAGGCGGTGCAATTCCACCCCACAGCGATCTTTCCCGCCGGCATCCTTGTCACCGAGGGTTGCCGCGGCGACGGCGGCCTGCTCAAGGATGCCGACGGCCACCGCTTCATGCCGGACTACGAACCGGAGAAGAAGGAGCTTGCCTCCCGCGACGTCGTTTCGCGCCGGATGGAGGAGCACATCCTCAAGGGTAAGGGGGCGAAGAACCGCTTCGGCGAACATCTCTGGCTCGACATCACGCTGCTCGGCGAAAAGCACATCAAGCACAACCTGCGGGAGGTCTACGAGATCTGCCACTATTTCCTCGGCGTCGATCCGGTCAAGGACTTCATCCCGGTGCGTCCCGCGCAGCATTACACGATGGGCGGCGTACGTACCAATCACACCGGTGAGAGCCCCACGTTGAAGGGGCTGTTCGCGGCGGGTGAAGCCGCGTGCTGGGACATGCACGGCTTCAACCGGCTCGGGGGCAACTCGGTCGCCGAGACCGTCGTCGCCGGGATGATCGTCGGCGAATACATCGCGGATTTCTGCGACAAGTCCGAAAACGACGTCGACATCCCGACGCGGGTCGTCCACGACTTCCTCCGCCGCGAGCAGTTGAAGCTCGACACGCTGATCGACGGACGCGGCACCGAGGACGCGTCGGCGATCAAGGCGCAGATGCAGGACCTGATGACCGCCAGGGTCGGCATCTTCCGGCGCGGCGAGGACCTTCAGGCAGCGGTCGACGGGTTGCAACAGTTGCTCGTCCGGAGCCGCAACATCGGCCTCAAGTGCAAGGCCCGGGGCGCGAATCCTGAGCTCGTCACCGCGTACCGCGTGCAGAAGATGCTCAAGGTTGCGCTCACGATCGCGTATGGTGCTTTGACCCGCACCGAGAGTCGCGGCGCACATTTTCGCCAGGATTACCCGCGGCGCAACGACGCCGAGTGGCTCAAGCGCACTCTCGCGACATGGAAGAGTGATGGCGATGCGCTGCCGTCGCTTGCCTACGAAGCGCTGGACGTGAGCCGGATGGAGCTGCCGCCCGGCTGGCGCGGCTATGGCGCCAAGGACTATGTCGACCATCCCGACACGCCGAAACGCGCCGCCGAGGTCGAGGCGCTGCGGCAAAAGATGGCGGGGGCGTCAAGGTTCGTCATGCAGGAGGCGCTCATGCCCTACGCGTCGCTGCTGCCCAAGCGCTATCGCGGGCGCAACGAGCGCATCGACGAGTCGCTCGCCGCCGAAACGCTGGAGGCCGCGTCATGAACGACGTCACCGTCACCGCCAAACCCGTCCCGGTCGCCATGCCGACGCGCAATGGGGCCAATGGCCCGCATCGCAAGCTTGCGATCAGCGTGCTCCGCTACAACCCGCAGGAGCGGGCGAGCGTGCCACGGATGCAGACCTATGGGCTCGAGGAAGCCGACGGGATGACGCTGTTCATCGCGCTGAACGAGATCCGCGAAAAGCAGGACGCGTCGCTGCAGTTCGACTTCGTCTGCCGGGCCGGCATCTGCGGCAGCTGCGCGATGGTGATCAACGGCCGGCCGACGCTCGCCTGCCGGACGCTCACCAAGAACCTGCCGGCCCAGATCACGCTCGCGCCGCTGCCGTTTTTCGAGCTGATCGGCGACCTGTCGGTCAACACCGGCAAGTGGATGCGCGGGATGAGCGAGCGGCTCGAAGGCTGGCTGCACATGAAGGATCCCAATCCCGACCTCCGGCGGATCGAGGAGAAGATGGATCCCGATCTCGCCGACAAGATCTACGAGCTCGATCGCTGCATCGAGTGCGGCTGCTGCGTGGCCGCGTGCGGCACGGCGCGGATGCGCAAGGATTTCGTGGGCGCCGTCGGCTTGAACCGGGTGGCGCGCTTCCGGCTCGACCCGCGCGACGCGCGGACCGACGCCGACTACTACGACGTGATCGGCGACGACGACGGCGTGTTCGGTTGCATGTCGCTGCTCGCCTGTCACGACGTGTGCCCGAAGGAGCTGCCGCTCGCGACGCAGATCGCGTTCATGCGGCGCAAGATGGTGACGATGGGCTTCAAGTAGGAGAACCGAACAGCGCCCTCGCGGCGCAGACGAAGACTTTCCAAGCGCACGGCGCAGGTCGCGGCCGTGCGATCTTCCCGGCCCGGAGGCTTGCGCCGTTCGTGCCGGCCGTGCGCTTTCGAACCGCCAGTCGCGGCCCGTCCGCAACCGGACGCGAGGATCGAGGAGCGACACAATGGACACCATGGTTACACGGATCGAAAAGGACTTCCTGGGCGAGAAGAAGCTGCCCGACTCCGCGTATTACGGCGTGCAGACGCTGCGCGGGAAGGAGAACTTCTACATCACGGGCATCCCGATGTCGCTGGAGCCCAACTTCGTCAAGGCGTTCGGCTACGTGAAGAAGGCGGCGGCGCTGGCGAACCGCGACCTGGGCGTGCTCGACGCGAGGATCGCCGATGCGATTGCCGAGGCCTGCGACCGGCTGATCGCGGGCGAGATGCGCGACCAGTTCGTGACCGACTTCATCCAGGGCGGCGCGGGGACGTCGACCAACATGAACGCGAACGAGGTGATCGCGAACCTCGCGCTGGAACGGCTCGGCCACAAGAAGGGCGAATATCAGTACGTCAACCCGAACGACCACGTGAACTTCGGGCAATCGACCAACGACGTCTATCCGACCGCGTTCCGGCTCGCGCTGATCCTGCGGTTGCAGACCTACATGGACACGTTGCGACGGCTCCAGGACGCGTTCTTCGCCAAAGGCAAGGAGTTCGACAAGGTCCTGAAGATGGGTCGCACCCATCTGCAGGACGCGGTACCGATGTCGCTCGGCCAGGAATTCCACGGCTGGGGAACGACGATTGGAGAGGAAGTCCAGCGGATCTCGGAAGTGCGCCAGTTCCTGCACGAGATCAACCTTGGCGCGACGGCGATCGGGACGACGGTCACCGCTGCTCCCGGGTATCCGGAGCTCGCGACCAGGTACCTCTCGGATCTAACCGGCTTCAAGTTCATCCTGGCAGGCGACCTGGTCGAAGCCACGTCCGACACCGGCGCCTATGTGCTGCTGTCGGGCGTGCTGAAGCGGACCTCGTCGAAGCTCACCAAGATCTGCAACGACATCCGGATGCTCGCATCCGGTCCGCGTTGCGGCCTGAACGAAATCAACCTGCCCCAGATGCAGCCAGGCAGCTCGATCATGCCGGGCAAAGTGAATCCGGTGATCCCGGAAGTCGTCAATCAGGTCGGCTTCCTGGTGATCGGCCTCGACCTCACGGTGACGCTCGCCGCGTCGGCAGGACAACTGCAGCTGAACGTGATGGAGCCGGTCATCACCTTTGCGCTTTTCACGTCGATCGCGACGATGGAGCATGCAGTCGACAGCCTGCGCGTCAACTGCGTGCAGGGCATTACCGCCAATGCCGAACGCACCCGCGACATGGTGTTGAATTCGCTCGGCATCGTGACCGTCCTCAAGCCCGCGCTTGGCTATAAGCAGTGCGCGGAAATCGCGCGCGAGGGCTACGAGACCGGCAAGTCGCTGCACGACATCGTGGTCAAGGAGCGCAAGCTCCTGACGCAGCAGAAATGGGACGAGGTGTTCGCGTTCGAAAACCTCATCAGCCCCAAGTTCGAACAGTAATCGGGGCGGTGAGTCGACCCGGGGGCGACCCCGGGTCGGGAGATCTGTCATGACCGTTTCGATCGTTCTGCAGTTTGTCGTCGTGCTGGCCGCGATCTGGATGGGCGCGCGCTACTCGGGCGTCGGCCTCGGGCTGTGGGGCGCGGTCGGCCTTCTGGTGCTGGTTGTCGCGTTCGACATCAACCCGACGTCGCCGCCGATCGACGTGATGCTGATCATCCTCGCGGTGATCATGGCGGCGTCGGTGATGGACGCCGCCGGCGGCATAGATTTTCTGGTGCGCATCGCCGAACGGATCATCCGCGCCAATCCGAAGTATGTGACGATCGTCGCCCCGCTCACCACGTGGAGCTTCACCTTCCTCGCGGGCACCGGGCACATCGTGTATCCGCTGCTGCCGGTGATCTACGAGACCGCGCACCAGAGCGGCATTCGTCCCGAGCGGCCGATGGCGGTGGCTACGATCGCCTCGCAGCAGGCGATCACCGCGAGCCCGGTCGCAGCGGCCACGGCAGCCATGATTGGTCTGTTTGCCGAGAAGGGCATGACGGATTGGGGTCTGCCGCAGATCCTGATGGTTTGCGTGCCGGCGACGCTCACCGGCGTGGTCGCGGCAGCAATTGTCTCGATGTTCGTCGGGAAGGATCTGAAGGACGATCCCGAGTACCAGCGGCGGCTCGCGGCGGGCGAAATTCCCACGCCGAAGTCGGCCGCCGAGCGGCCGCCGCTCAAGCCCGCAGCCAAGGCGTCGGCCTTCGTATTCCTGATCGGTGTCGCGCTGGTCGTGCTGTTCGGGTTCTTCCCGAGCCTGCGCACGCTGCCCGGCGAGAAGAGCGCGCTGCAGATGCCGATCGTGATCGAGATCGTGATGATGTCGGTCGCCGCGATCATGCTGCTGGTGACGAAGGTAAACGTCAACGACATTCCGAAGACGTCGACACTGCGTGCCGGCGTGGTCGCCGTCATCGGCATCTTCGGCCTCGCGTGGCTCGGCGACAGCTTCATCGCGGCGAACAAGGACGTCATCGTGCCGGCGATCGGGCAGCAGGCGGACGCGCATCCCTGGACGTTCGCATTCGGGCTCTTCTTCGCATCGGTGCTGCTGTACAGCCAGGCCGCAACGACGCGAGCGCTGATGCCGCTGGGCATCGCGCTCGGCATCCCGCCGCAGTTCCTGATCGCGATGTTCCCGTCGGTTAACGGCTACTTCTTCATCCCGACCTACGGTTCGCTGATCGCGGCGATCAACTTCGACCTGTCGGGGACGACCAGGATCGGCAAGTACGTGCTCAACCACTCGTTCATGATCCCCGGAATCGTCGCCACCGCCGTGGCCGTGGTCACGGGATTGTTCCTCGCGAAGATCATGTTCTGAGCGGACGAGGCCCGGGTCTGCGAGAGTGCGAAGCAGGAACGGATCAGTCCTATGGGCTCTCGAGCAGCTTGACTAGCGTGTGCAGGGCGCGGTTGGCCGGCGTGGCGATGCCCATCGCCTCGCCTTTGCGAACCACGAGGCCGTTGAGGTAATCGATTTCGCTGCGCTTGCCGCGTGCGAGATCCTGGGCAGTGGACGAGAGCTGCGAAGGCATCGTCCGCGCGATCTGCTCTACCGCTTCCCACGCGTCGCCCGGCACGTCGACGCCTGACGCTCGCGCGACGGCAAGGCATTCCTGCACGACGTCGCGCATGACCGCTTCGACGCCTTCGGCCTTCACCAGGCGGCCATAGGGCATCCGCGTGATCGCGGACAACGCGTTGTAGGCGCAATTCACGATCAGCTTGGCCCAAAGCGCACCGATCACGTTGTCGGAATCCTGCACCGCTATGCCGGCGGTATCGAACAGATCTGTGATGACCGCGCTCGCGGGTCCGCGGCCGACGACCAGCTCGCCGCGTCCATGGTGCCGCACGTGACCGGGGCCGGCCATTTCCACGGCGACGTAGACCACTGAAGGCACGATCTGCTGCGGGAGCACCGACGCCAGCCGTTCGGCATTGTCGACGCCGTTCTGCAGGCTCAGCACGAGCGCGTCGGACGCGAGGTACCGCGCGACCATGGAGCCAGCACTCTCGGTGTCGGGGGACTTGACGCAAAAGAGCACCAGTTCCGCGCTCTGCGCGGCGCGCGCGTCGGTGCTCGCACCCATCCGAACGCTGATGCGGAACGAGCCCGTTTCCAAGTCGAGACCGTTCCGGCGTACGGCCTCCACGTGCTGCGGGCGGCCGATGAGGCTCACCTCGTGGCCGGCACGGGCAAGCATGCCGCCGTAGTAGCACCCCACGGCACCGGCACCCATCACCGCAATCTTCATCGCGAACGAACGTCAATCCGGCGGCAACCCGATGTTTGCGTTGCTCGCCACAGTGCGGGAGAAGGACACCATCCTACCAATTAGTTTGCTTCGCCGGGTAAAGCGGCCAACGCGCGTCGAATTTGCGGCGCCTGCGACGCAATGCCGCAGCCGAGGTTGCGCCGATCTTGCGTCCGATCAACGTCGGGCGGCGGCGATGCGCGGAGAATGAAAAACATCCGCCGGAGCGGCGAGCGTCCGTCGCGGTTGCGCGCCATGCCGGCATCACCGACCGGAGGCTGTTCATGGCCATCTCTGTCACCCCTGATCAATTATCCGCATCACCACCGGCGCCGCGGGTTGCCGCGAGCGTCGTCAAGCCGCCGCACATCTCGTGGAAGGCGCTCGCGCCGCTCGGCGTTGCCGCCGCCATCGCGCTCACGCCCACGCCGGACGGCCTCGCGCCGTACGCGTGGTACTACTTCGCGATTTTCGCGGGCGTCATCGTCGCGCTGATGCTGGAGCCGCTGCCAGGCGCCGCGATCGGCGTCATCGGCGTCACGCTCGCGACGCTGCTCGCGCCCTGGGTGCTCTACAGTCCGGCGGAGCTTGCGAAGCCCGGGTTCACTCCGGCGAATGCGGCGCTCGGCTGGGCGCTGTCCGGATTCGCCAACAGCACCGTGTGGCTGATCTTCGCCGCGTTCATGTTCGCGCTGGGTTACGACCGCACGGGCCTGGGTCGTCGCATCTCGCTCGTCCTCGTGAAGGCGATGGGCCGCCGCACGCTGACGCTGGGTTATGCGGTGACGTTCGCCGACGTCGTGCTGTCACCGTTCACGCCGTCGAATACCGCGCGCTCCGGCGGCACGATCTTTCCGGTGATCAAGAACCTGCCGCCGCTCTATGGCTCCCTGCCGAACGATCCGTCGTCACGGCGCATCGGCAGCTATCTGATGTGGACCGCGATCGCCGCGACGTGCGTGACGAGTTCGATGTTCGTCACCGCGCTCGCACCGAATCTGCTCGCGCTCGAGTTTGCGCGCAAGATCGCCAAGGTCGACATCTCATGGACGCAGTGGTTCGTCGCCTATGCGCCGGTCGGCATCGCGCTCGTGCTGCTGACACCGCTCCTCGTCTACTGGATCTACCCGCCGGAAGTGAAGGAGGGCAAGGAAGTGCCGGCCTGGGCGGCGAAGGAGCTTGACACGATGGGCGCGATCACGCGCCGCGAGCTGATCCTCGCGGGGCTCGTCGTCGTCGCGCTTGCGCTGTGGATCTTCGGCGACAAGTGGGTCAACGCGACGACGGTCGCGCTGCTGGTCATTTCGCTGATGCTCGTTACCGGCATCGTTTCCTGGGGCGAAATGCTGGAGAACAAGCAGGCCTGGAACACGCTCGTGTGGTTCGCCACGCTGGTCGCGCTCGCCGACGGGTTGAACCGGGTCGGTTTCGTCAAGTGGTTCGCCGACGCGGTGGCCGCGCACATGAACGGCGTTTCGCCGATGGTGGCGCTGGTGGTGTTGGTTGCGCTCTTCTTCTTCACCCATTACCTGTTCGCCAGCATCACCGCTCACGCGACGGCGCTGTTGCCCGTGATGCTCGCCGTCGGAGCAACGATTCCCGGAATGGACATGACGCTCTTCGTGACGCTGCTGGTGCTGACGCTCGGCATCATGGGGATCCTGACGCCGTATGCGACGGGGCCAAGCCCGATCTATTACGGCAGCGGCTACATCGCGAGCCGCGACTACTGGCGGCTGGGGCTCATCTTCGGCGTGATCTTCATCGCCGCGCTTATCGTCATCACCGTCCCCTGGCTCGCGCTGATCAGGTGAGACGGTCGGACACGCCCGCGCCGTACATCGCGGCGCGGGCTCATGTCTGCCAAGTGCCCTGAACGCCGATAAACTCCGGTCCAGCCATGCTTCGCCGCACGCTGATTGCCGTGTTGCCATTTGTCGCCACGATCCCGTTGGCGTACGGGGCGGGGGAGGCTCTTGTTTGTCCAGTGGAAAATACGGCGACGGCAGCCATCGCACGCGACACCTCCGGTGAGCTCTTCACCCGACCGGAATCGAGCGTGCCAGCCGCGAAGCGAACTGTGCGCGGGCTCTACCTTACCGCGCGGGATGCATACGAGATGGTGAGCGAGGCGCCGGAAAAGGTCCTGTTCATCGACGTGCGCACGCGCGGCGAGCTGCAATTCATCGGTATGCCGACGCTGGTCGACGCGCACGTGCCCTTCCTCGTCGAGACTTCGCCGCCGCAATGGGACGATGCGAGCTCAACGTTCAAGCTCGTCCTCAACTCGAAGTTCGAAGAAGACGTCGGCAAACGCCTTGCTGGAAAAGGACTCGCGCGCGACGACTCCGTGATTGTGATATGCCAGAGCGGCCTGCGTGCCGCCCGCGCGGCCAACGCGCTGACGCAGGCCGGCTACACGAAGGTTTACACGACGATCGACGGGTTCGAGGGTGATCCGGTCGCGGACGGGCCGCACAAGGGCGAGCGGCTCGTCAACGGCTGGCGCAATGCCGGCCTGCCGTGGACCGCGAAGCTCGACCGCGCGAAGATGTACGGTTTCGACTGAGCGCAGTCCTCCCATCGCGTTGCAACGTGGTACTGCCCGCCGCCCCGGCGCAGAGCGAGAGCGCGCCAATGGCGATCGCGAGAACGGCGAGCCCTTGCCCGGGGGCGCATCCGGCATGGTGCGGAAATTTCATTGGCAACTCCGGCGGCGATCCTGTTTGTTCATGCCAGGCGCGGTCGCTGGGCTCGGCACGACTCGATCAGCGCCTCGATCCGCGCGTCCTTCTCCTCCCAGAGCGCTTGGAGCCAGCGCTGGAACGTCTTCCGGTACTTCGGGTCGCGGGCGTAGTCGGCGCTGCGGAATTCGGATGGAATGGCCATGCGTTGCGTGCGCACGACGACCCTATGCACGTTGCCACACAGAAACTGCCAGAACGTGGGAACGCCCTCAGGATAGACGATCGTCACGTCGAGCAGCGAGTCGAACTTGTCCCCAAGCACACCCAGCGCCAGCGCCAGGGCGCCGGCCCGCGGCTTGAGGAGGTGGCGATACGGCGAATGCTGCGACCGGTGTTTGGCGGCGGTGAAGCGCGTGCCTTCCGGGAAGTTCATCACGCTTGTAGGGACCAGCGCGAACTTTTCACAGGCCCGGCGCGTCGCGGCGATGTCGTCGAACCGCTTTTCGGGATGTCGTCTGAGATAGACGTCGGAATGCCGGCGCATGAAGGGGAAGTCGAGCGCCCACCATGCGAGGCCGATGACTGGCACGTAGATCAACTGCCGCTTCAGGAAGAATTTGAGGAGCGGAATCCGGCCGTTCAGCAGATGTTGCAGGACCAGGATGTCGACCCACGACTGGTGATTGCAGTTGACCATGTACCAGCCGCGGTAGGCGATACCGTCGAGCCCGGCGACGTCCCATTCGATGCGCTGGGTGAGCCGCATCCACGTGCTGTTGCCGGCGACCCAATGCGTGGCGAGCGCGTTCAGGATCCGGTCGACGGCGGCGCGCACGGCCGTCGCCGGCACGACCAGCTTCACGAGCGCGAACAGGAACAGCACGGCGCACCAGAACAACGTGTTCAGCACCAGCAGCGAAACCGCGACGACACCACGTGCGAACGGAGGAAGGAAGGCGAGCATGGAACGGCGAATGCGGCGCATGTGCTCGGCAGCCGGACGACCGCGCACGCGGAAACACGCGCCTGCCGATCGCTGAGCCTACTGTGCGCAACGTGCCGCCGCGTTGACTTCGATCAAGCCTGAGCAGGCCAAGCGGGAGCCCGCTCGAACGCCTTCGGGTAGCGGGCAGCCGCAGCGCCCGTGTCCGGGCCTGGGGCTGCCGGTTCGCGGCCGCTCGCCTGAGCTAGAATCGCTCGCCTGCGTCGAACCGGATTGCGGAGCGGCGCTGGCCTGCCGTCTGTCATGATCACCCCTCCCAACGCCGGTACCGCATTCGACTTCGGCCTCGCCGGGAATCGCGCGGCCGCGGATCCGGACCTTGCCCTACTCCGGTGCCGGATCGCGGAGGCCTATCGCGCCGATGAAGCCGCGACGGTGCGTGCGCTGATCGATGAGGCACGTCTCGCACCGCGAGCGCTCGACGCAACGCAGAAGCTCGCGCTGACGCTTGCCGAAGCCGTCCGGGCCGAGCGCTCGACGGCCGGCGGCGTCGACGCGCTGATGCTCGAGTTCTCGCTCGACAGCCGCGAGGGCGTTGCGCTGATGTGTCTCGCCGAGGCGCTGCTGCGCATCCCCGATGCGGCGACGCGCGACCGGCTGATCCGCGACAAGATCGCCGGCGGCGACTGGCGAGCGCACGTCGGCGTATCGCCGTCGCTGTTTGTCAACGCCGCGGCGTGGGGATTGCTGGTAACCGGCAAGCTCGTCGACTCGCGCAGTGAGGGCGCGCTGGAGCAGGCGCTCGGCTCGCTCCTGCGCAAGGGCGGCGAGCCGCTGATCCGCAAGGGCGTCGACCTCGCGATGCGATTGCTCGGGCGCCAGTTCGTAACGGGCCGGACGATCGACGAGGCGCTCGCCAATGCGCGCGAACGCGAGGCGCGCGGCTACACGTTCTCGTTCGACATGCTTGGGGAGGCAGCGCTGACTGCCATCGATGCACAGCGTTACGTCGACGACTACGAGCGGGCGATCGATGCGATCGGACACGTTGCGGCAGGTCGCGGCGTGGCCGCGGGTCCCGGCATCTCGGTCAAGCTCTCGGCGCTGCATCCACGCTACTGCCGCGCACAGCGCGACCGTATCGAGGCCGAGCTGTGGCCACGCGTTGCGGCTCTGGCCCGGCGTGCGAAACGGCACGGCATCGGCTTCAACATCGACGCCGAGGAAGCCGACCGCCTCGATCTTTCGCTGGATCTCCTCGAGCGCCTCACGAGCGATCCCGATCTTGCCGGCTGGGACGGTCTCGGGTTCGTGGTCCAGTGCTACCAGAAGCGCGCGCGGCCTGCGATCGACTGGCTCGTCGCGTTGGCGCGGCGGAAAAAACGCCGGCTGATGCTGCGGCTCGTCAAGGGTGCGTACTGGGACAGCGAGATCAAGCGCGCGCAGATCGACGGCCTCGCCGGCTATCCGGTGTTCACGCGCAAGGGGCACACCGACGTCGCCTATCTCGCCTGCGCGAAGGCGATGCTCGCTGCATCCGACGTCGTCTATCCGCAGTTCGCGACGCACAACGCGTTTACGATCGCCGCGGTGCACACGCTCGCCGGCGATGCGCGCTACGAATTCCAGTGCCTGCACGGGATGGGCGAATCGATCTATGATCACGTGGTCGGCGCGGACAAGCTCGATTGCGCGTGCCGTATCTACGCGCCGGTCGGCTCGCACGAGACGCTGCTCGCGTACCTCGTCCGGCGGTTGCTGGAGAACGGCGCCAACAGCTCGTTCGTCAACCGGATCGTCGATCCGGGTGTGGACCTCGCGACGCTCGTCGCCGATCCGGTCGCGGCCGCAGAGAAGACGCGTGGCGCGCCGCACGCGAACCTCCCGGCGCCCTCGGCGTTCATTCCCGGCCGCATCAATTCGCAGGGCCTCGATCTCGCCGACGACGCCGTGCTGCGGCCGCTCGCCGTGGCGCTCGACGCGACGCTCGCGCCGCGGACGGCGGTGCCGCTCGTCGCTGCCGCGGACGCGAAAGGCGAACGGCCGGCCATCACGATCACGAATCCGGCCGATCGCGACGACCGGGTCGGCATCGTGCTCGAAGCTACACCGGCCGATGTCGCGCGCGCAGTGGCGGATGCCGTCGCCGAGGGTGCGCTATGGTCGCGGATGCCCGCCGCGGAACGCGCGGCGTGCCTCGAGCGCGCCGCGGACTTCTTCGAAACCGAGCGTGCGACGTTTCTCTCGCTCGCGGTGCGCGAGGCCGGCAAGACGTTCGGCAACGCGGTTGCCGAAGTGCGCGAGGCGGTCGATTTCCTGCGCTACTACGCGGCGCAGGCGCGCGCGGAATTCGACGCGCCGGGTGTCGCGCCGCGCGGGCCGATTGTCGCGATCGCGCCGTGGAATTTTCCGCTGGCGATCTTCACGGGCGAGGTTGCTGCCGCGCTCGCCGCCGGCAATCCGGTGCTCGCGAAGCCCGCCGAGCAAACGCCGCTGATCGCGCACGAGGCGGTGCAAATCCTGCATCGCGCCGGCGTGCCCCCCGCGGCGCTGCAATTTCTGCCTGGTCGTGGCGAGACCGTAGGCACCGCGCTCGTCGCCGATCCGCGGATCGCCGGCGTCATCTTCACGGGCTCGACCGAGGTCGCGCGGCTCATCTACCGGCAGCTCGCCACGCGCGACGACGATCCCGTGCTGATCGCGGAGACAGGCGGCCAGAACGCGATGATCGTCGACAGCTCCGCACTGCCCGAGCAGGTCATCGCCGATGTCCTCACGTCCGCGTACGACAGCGCCGGTCAGCGCTGCTCGGCGCTGCGCGTGCTCTGCGTGCAGGACGACATCGCCGATCACGTGCTCGCGATGCTGAAAGGCGCGATGCGCGAGCTCTCGATCGGCGATCCGCGGCGGCTCGCGACCGACGTCGGTCCCGTCATCGACGCCGAGGCAAGGAAGACGCTGCAGGCGCACGTCGAGCGGATGCGCGCGAAAGCATTCCCGACCTTCGAGCTGCCGCTGCCGCCGTCGTGCGCGCGCGGCACGTTTGTTGCGCCGACATTGATCGAGTTGCCCGGCATCGATGCGCTCGAAGAGCTGAGACGCGAGGTCTTCGGTCCCGTTCTGCACGTCGTGCGCTGGCATCGCGACGATCTGCAGGTGCTGATCACGAAAGTCAACGCGCTGGGGTATGGGCTTACGCACGGCATCCACACCCGGATCGACGAAACCATCGGCGAGATCCTCGATCGCGTGCGCGCCGGCAACGTGTACGTCAACCGCAACATGATCGGCGCGGTCGTTGGCGTGCAGCCGTTCGGGGGCCACGGACTGTCCGGCACCGGACCGAAAGCCGGGGGGCCGCTTTATCTGCGCCGGCTCGTGCGCGGCGCGGCGACGCTCGTCGCCCCGGGCGCACCCCTCGCATTGCCCGGTCCGACCGGCGAGGCGAACACGCTCGAATTCCATCCGCGCGGCGTCGTCGCCTGTATCGCCGACGACGAGCGCGCGCTCGCCGCACAAGTGAGAGCCGCTCGCGTGACGGGCAACACGCCGCTGGTGGTGCGCGGTGGACGCGGGCAGCGCGCAAGCGACGGTTTCGAGGGCGCCGGCCCCGTCCGCTACGCCGACGCGCTCGATCCGGGTGCAGTCGATGCCGTCCTGCTCGACGCCGATGTGGGCCGAGGGCGGCGCATGCGCGACGCGCTCGCGGCGGCGGATGGAAAGATCGTTCCGGTCATCGTCCCCGAGGGCGACGGCACGTACGATCCCGCGCGTCTCGTCATCGAGCGAACGGTCACCGTCAACACCGCGGCGGCGGGAGGCAACGCCGCGTTGCTGTCGCTTTCCGAGGACTAGGGCCTGTTAACGCTATGGACGCAAACGCGAACGGATGGCCTGGGGCGCCAATCAAGGCGGCCGACGAAGCGAAGACCGGGCGTCTTCGCGAGGAGAACAGCGCCGAGTGGCGTCCCAGGACGGCCGTTCCCTTCGGGTTGCTGCCGAAAACGCTCATCGCTGTGTTGCGAAGTCTCGCCAGGCATCTCGCCTGCCTTCGTCTTCGCGCCTTGCGCTGGGCGTTTTCGGTCGTGCAACGCGTATGTGTCCATAGCGCTAACAGGCCCTAGGCGCCGCGTGCGCCATTTCGACGCTGCCGCGATCCGCGAGCGTCTGCCGTGGCCGCGGATGCTCGCTGCCCTCGAGGCGATGCTGAACGAGAGCGTCGCCGCGCCGCTTCGCGCAAATCACACGATCGACGTGCCGCGTGGCGCGGCAGCGACGCTGCTCCTGATGCCGGCGTGGCGCACGGGAAAGCGTATCGGCGTCAAGCTCGTCACCGTGTTTCCCGGCAACCGCGAACGCGGGGAACGTGCGGTCAACGCGGTGTACGCGCTGTTCGACGCAACGAGCGGCGTGCCGCTCGCGCTTTTCGACGGCGACGAAATCACGGCGCGGCGCACCGCGGGTGCATCGGCGTACGCGGCGCGGTTCCTCGCGCGGCGCGATGCGGCCCACCTCGTCATGGTTGGCGCCGGACGCCAGGCGCGCGGCCTGGTCGACGCGCACTGCCACGTTCGGCCGATCAAGCACGTGAGTCTCTGGAGCCGCACGCCCGAGCACGCCGACGCTACCGCCCGGGCGATGGCGCAAGACGGCTTGCCGGTTGCCGCCGTCGCCGATCTCGAAGCGGCGGTGCGCACGGCCGACGTCGTCTGCTGCGCGACGCTCGCGACCACGCCGCTGGTTCGCGGCGAATGGCTCCGGCCCGGTGTGCACCTGGACCTCGTCGGCGCCTTCCGCCCGCAGATGCGCGAGACGGACGACGCGGCAGTCGCGCGCGCCGACGTCATCGCCGTCGACGATCGCGCCGCGGCGCTGGCCGAAGGCGGGGATCTCGTGCAGGCGCTCGCGAGCGGCGCAATCTCGCCCGCGCGCATCGTCGCCGAATTGCGGGATTTCGCACGCGGAATTCACCCGGGTCGCACGCGCGATGACGAGATCACCGTCTTCAAGTCGGTCGGCTTCGCGCTCGAAGATCTCGCCGCTGCGGAGGCGGTGGTCGACGGCAGCGCCGACGCTCCTTGATGCCGCATCACGCGAAGCTCCGCGCGCGGGCGCAGGCCGCGATTCCGGACACGCCCGTGACCGTCGAAACGCGGGCATTGGCGCTGGACCCCGCGACTTACGTTCACGCGATCGGTGCCGGCTGGTTGCTGATCGCCGCGTCCGGCGATCTCGCGTGCGTCTTCGGCATCGCCGATCCGGTCGCCGTCGACACGATCCTCGATGTCGCCGGGTTCGATGGCGACCTGCTGCTTCCCGCGACGACGGAGGACGTCCCGCCGTCCCTGCCGGCCCGCTGGTCAGGCGAGCGGGCGCGGATTTTCACGCGGGGAGTCACAGCGTTTCAGCTGAGCTCCTCCGCGACCGTAACCGCCAGCCGCATCACCGTGCGTCGACTGACGGCACGCGACGCGCTCACCCATTTGCCGCCGGACCTGCGGGTCGAAATCGACAAAGCGCGCGCGACGCGCGACGTGTACGCGGCGTGGAAGGATGGCTTGCCGGCGAGCTTCGCCTACGTGGCGCACGAAACGGAACGGCACGGCGATCTTTCGATCGACACGCTCGAAGCCTTTCGTCGACGTGGATTGGCCGTGGCGGCGCTGCGCCCGGTGATGGCGGATCTGATCTCGCGCGGCAAGCACCCGGTCTGGGGTGCGATCGAGAGCAACACGGCCTCGCTCGCGCTCTCGCGAGCGATCGGACTCACGGAGCCTGCAGGAACACTCTGGGTCGCGACGCGTGCGGACTAAGGCCCGTTAACCCGCCCTATTCCGTGGCGGCGAGACGTGATCTGCGACCGAGCCGCGCGCACCTGAGCGGCTCAAAGCGTCGACGTGCGGTCCATGTGGTGGTGCGCTTCGTACTCTTCGATCAGCGCGACCAGCTCGTCGAAGCGCCGGCCGGCGGGCGTATCGGGGTCGGTCGCCATCAGGTCTTCGAGCTCGTCCAATGCCGCGAGATACGCGGATTCGGTGTCGAGTCGGCCGGGGTCGAGCAGGTGCGCCATCGTGTCCTCCGCCAGGTGTGCGAGCGGCCATGATCGGCGCGACGCCGCTCATTGGCTATCGGACGGATGGATGAGGCGGCGGCGCCGGAGTCAGATGCGGAAGCCGTCCGGCAGCAGCGCGTGCGTTTCCGGGTGCCGCTGCATGTACGAGCGCACGTACGAGCACCGCGGCTCGACCTTTAGCCCGTTCGCCGTCGCGTAGGCGAACGCCGCACGCACGAGCTGGCCGGCGATGCCGCGGCCTTCGAGCGCGGCGGGCACCTCGGTGTGGTGCATTCGCATGACGTCACCGATCCGGTGATAGCTCGCGACGCACAGCAATCCGTCGACCGTCGCCTCGAAGCGCGAGGCGTCGGTGTTGTGGCTGACGTCGATCGGCGATCTTTCGTCGTTCATGAGTGTGCCCCCCCACGCTTGCGGCTGCCGCCGCTGCGCTGCCCCCGAGGCAGACTGCAGTTGCGCGGTCTTGCGCGGCCCCGCGGCGCTTATTGGTGCACCCTTGGCGCCGCGCGCCGTCCCTCCGCGAGGGAGCAATTCGCGCTCGGGGCGGCCCTTCGCGCTCATGCAGGCACCAGCGCGATGATAGTGCCTACTGCATCCGCACGTACATTCCCGGCGCGTCGCATACCGGAGCGCAAACGGATTGCGCCACACCCATCGCCGGCGGAACCACCGGCTCTCCCGAATGGGCAATGAGCCAGTCCGACCACCGCGGCCACCACGAGCCTTCATGGCGCGGCGTCTCGGCGGCCCAGACGTCGGGATCGATGTAGTTGCCGTCGGCCCGTTTCGTCGCGACGCGGTAGTGCCGGTGCGGGTGGCCGGGCTCGGAGACGATGCCGGCATTGTGGCCGCCGCTCGTCAGCAGGAACGTTATTTCGGTGTCGGTCAGCAGGTGGAACTTGTAGACCGATCGCCACGGCGCGACGTGGTCCTGCTCGGTCCCCACCGCGAACAGCGGCGTACGGAGCGCAGTGAGCGCGACGTCCTTGCCGCCGGCGCGGTAGCGGCCCTCGGCCAGATCGTTGTCGAGGAAAAGATGCCGCAGGTACTCGGTGTGCATCCGGTAGGGCATCCTTGTTGCGTCGGCGTTCCACGCCATCAGGTCGGTCATCGGCGCGCGCTCGCCCATCAGGTAGTCATGGACCATCCGCGACCAGACGAGGTCGTTCGAGCGCAGCATCTGGAATGCGCCGGCCATCTGTTTGGTATCGAGGAAGCCTTGCTCCCACATCATGTCCTCGAGGAACGAGAGCTGGCTTTCGTTGATGAACAGCGTCAATTCGCCCGCTTCCTTGAAGTCGGCCTGCGCGGCGAAGAAGCTCACCGTCTTCATGCGCTCGTCGTTGTCGCGTGCCATCGTCGCCGCGGCGATCGCGAGCAGCGTCCCGCCGAGGCAATAGCCGACGCCGTGCACCTTGCGGTCCGGCACAATTGCGCTCACCGCGTCGAGCGCCGCCATCACGCCCAGCTTGCGGTAATCCTCCAGCGACAGATCGCGGTCCTCCGGACCCGGGTTCTTCCACGAAATCATGAACACGGTGTGGCCGCGATCGGTGAGGAACTTCACCAGAGAATTCTGCGGTGAAAGATCGAGGATGTAATACTTCATGATCCACGCCGGCACGATCAGCACCGGCTCCGGCCGGACCTTTGCGGTCGCCGGTGCATACTGGATCAGCTCGATCAGCCGGTTCCGATAGACGATTCTTCCCGGCGTGACCGCGACGTTGCGGCCCACCTCGAACGCTTCGGAACCGACGGGCGGACGCCCGCTGATCGCGCGCTCCCAGTCCTCGACGTAGTTCTGCAGGCCGCGGACGAGATTCATCCCGCCGTCGCGCCGCGTGCGCTCCAGGACTTCGGGATTGGTGAAAAGCGTGTTCGACGGGGAGAACACGTCGAGAAACTGCCGCGTCGCGAACGCGACCATGTCCTCGTCGCGCTTGGTCACGCCGCGCACGCCGGTCACGGCGTTGTGCCACCATTGCTGGCCGAGCAGGAATGCCTGGTAGACGTAATCGTACGGCGGGTTCTGCCAGGCTTCGCCCGCGAATCGCCGGTCCTGCGGCAGCGGCACGATGCAGGGCTCGACGCCATTGCGATCGATGACCCGCCGGCTCGCATAGGTCGCGAGCCGCGCCGCTTTCTTGAGCGCTTTTTCGGCGAGCTGCGATTGCTTGCCCGGCGCGAAGGCAATGTGCGACGCCCAATCCATGTAGGCCCCGATCAGCGCCATCGGCGAGAGCCCGGCGGTGAACCGCGCCGTCGCCGCGTGGACCGAACGGTCGACGACGTCGGCGAACGCCGTCGACGCGTACGAATCGCGGATGAACGACGGCTCGGGGGCGGGAGCCAAAGCCGGCGCGGGCGGGGGCTTGGCCGGCTTGCGTGTCTCAGGCGACGGCAGTATCGCGACGCGGCTTTTCGCCGTTCGCATGCGTCGGCGCGGGCGCTGCATCGCGTCGTTTGCAGCGGTGATTGTCGTACGGGGGGAAGGGTGCGGGCGGTGCGCGTCCATGACCAACTCCTTGCGCGCGGGGCGTAAGTGTGAACCTGTGACATCCATTTTCGTCCGATCGTTCGGGCCGGATTTGACGGGCATCATGCTTTGCCTCGATTGCATGAGGGTCATTCCCCGTCCGGACCGATGGACTGATTTTGCTGGTCGCCCCGGCGCTCCTGCGGGGGTTTGAAGCCTGCGGCGTGGCGTGGTACGTTTCAATCTCATTTCGATTTGGGCTCGAATGCCGGCCGTGCGTGCGCGGGCGCTTTTTCGAATCGCATTGGTCGCGTCGCTGCTCGCGGCGCCCGTCGTGCGCGCGGCGGAAGCGCTGCAGCCCTGGATGGGCGGACCTACGCCGACGCTGCGTCTCAACAGTCTCGGCGGCGGCGAGCTCAGCCTCGACGATTTCCGCGGGCACACGGTGATCGTGAATTTCTGGGCGACGTGGTGCGAGCCCTGCGTGGCCGAGATGCCGGCGCTGCAGCGGCTGCGGAACCGGCTCGCGGCGCAGGGAATCGAAGTGATTGCCGTCAACTACCAGGAGAATGCGGCGCGGATCCGGACCTTCGTCGAACGCCTGGGACTCACGTTTCCGGTCGTGCGCGACCACGATGGCGCGGCGCGCGCGGCATGGCACGTCGACATCTTCCCGGCGACCTTTGTCGTGGGCCCCGACCAGCGTATCGTCTGGCGCGCGGCCGGCGAAATCGACTGGGACGATCCGCGTGTGGAATCGCAGGTCCGCAACCTTCGCTAAGAGCCCGACAGTATCCACCTTGAACCTTGGCCCGTGCCGCGTCCGCGGATTGCGGGCGCCGTTGGAAAGGGAATGACCATGGACCGTCGCACGTTTCTTACCGCTTCCGCCGTGATGCCGATCGCTGCGTCGCTGCCGCATTCCGCCCGTGCGGAGTCGCGGACCTTCACGCCCGTTCCCGGGCCGTGGCGCACGTTCGAGGTGACGACGCGCCTCGAGATCGCCAACGCCGGCGCGGGCACGCGGGCGTGGATCCCGGTCCCCGTGGTGAATACCGATTGGCAGCAGTCGATGGACAGCGCATGGTCCGGCAATCTGCGCGAAGCCACGCTCCAGTCGGATCCGGTGTACGGCGCGAAGATGGTGTGCGCGACCTGGGCCGACGACGAAAAGTCGCCCGCGATCGAGGTCGTAAGCCGCATTCGGTCGCGCGACCGCGGCATCGACTGGGCGCAAAAGCGCGCGCCCAAGCCCGACGATCTCGAGCTTGCCCTTAATCTCGAGGCGACCGATTTGATACCGATCGACGGGATCGTCGCCACGACGGCGGCGAAAATCGTCGCCGGCAAAACGGGCGATGTCGAGCGCACGCGCGCGATCTACGACTGGGTCGTCGCCCACACCTACCGCGAGCTGACCGTGCGCGGCTGCGGCGTCGGCGACATCAAGACGATGCTCGAGACCGGCAACATGGGCGGCAAGTGCGCGGATCTCAACGCGCTTTTCGTCGGCCTCTGCCGCGCCTCCGGCATCCCAGCCCGCGACGTCTACGGGATTCGCGTGGCCAAGTCGGCCTTCGGCTATCGCGAGCTCGGCGCCGGCAGCAGCGACATCTCGAAAGCGCAGCACTGCCGCGCCGAAGTCTGGCTCAAGGATTACGGCTGGGTGGCAACCGATCCCGCCGACGTCGCCAAGGTCATGCGGCTCGAGACCAAGGAGTGGCTGCGCGATCCGCACAACGAGGTCGCGGCCCCCGTCTACGAGGCGCTGTTCGGCAGCTGGGAAGGCAACTGGATGGGCTATAACGACGCCCACGACGTCGTGCTGCCGGGCGCTTCCGGACCGAAGATCGCGTTTCTCATGTATCCGCAAGCCGAAACGCGCCGCGAACGCATCGACAGCCTCGATCCGGAAACCTTCAAGTACAAGATCACCACGCGGGAAATCACCTGATCAATTCAGCGTGAATCCCGTCGTCTCGCCGCCTCATTTCCTGGCGGCATCGGGTGGGGTGACCACTTTGACGTCGCCGACTTCCACGTCGCCGTGCATGCCATTGATCTCGAAACGCATGACCGCTGCGCTGATCGATGCCTCGACCGTCTGGGCAGTTCGGGCCGCCAGGTACTTTTGGGTGTCGGTCTCGCTGGCGTCCAACCGGGGCTTGTACCTGGGCTCGGCAAGCTTCAGATTGTCGAACTCTTGCTGTTTGTCGAGGACGACAAGCGTCTTCGGATCCAGAACCCAAACCGTGATGTAGGAAAACGGCGCAACGTAGGTTCTGGCCTTTATGGTCTTGTCTTCCGAGGTCGTGGCCTCCACGCCGTCCGGCGGCTCGCCGTCGAGGAAGCGTGAGTTGGTTTTGGAGAAGGGCGTGTCGCATCCTGCCTGACAGAGCGGCTCGGAGAAGATCCCAAAACCCTGCAGCTTGCTGGCGACGCCTTTCTGAGCCAGTGCCAGATAGGCCGGTGTCGCTACGACGATCCTGTCCCATTCCAGCCGTTCCGGCATCTTTTCCAGCGCCGACACGACATGGCGGATCGCGACGCTTTCGCGCTGCGGTGGTGCGACTCCGTCCATCGGTGCCGCGGCGAGCGCCAGGTAAATTCGCCTGCCGCCTGGGTCAGCTTTCGCGATCGCGGCGTCCAGACCGTGCAATGCAAGACGATTCAGGATGTCGTCCGGAACGTTGTTCGTCGTGCGTCGGTAGGGCGAAAGGTGAGTTCCGGTGCTCTGAACTTCGTGCACGACGCTGAATTCCTCGCCGACCGCGGCAACCAGCGCGTACACCCTTGGCCTGACGGGCGTGCCCGGTTCCATCGTCGGTTGGCCGGATGCCCATCCGGCCACCAAATTCAGCAGACAGAACCCGATTAGGGAGGCAATCGCATGCTTCATGGGGTCTGCTGCAGACAGGTCTCGATTTCAGGGGATTGACGTAACGTTACTCCACTTTGCCCTGAGGCCGGCCTGTTGCGCCCGACTCGCGAGATCACCGTCTGATCACAGCTTCGGGCGGAAGAGGTACGAGTCCATCGCCAGCGCGCCCGCCTCGAAGCCGGCGACGACGCGCTCGACGTCGGGGTCGACGCCGGCAGCGCCCCACGCGACGAAGAGCGGCAGGAAATGTTCCTCCGTCGGATGCGCTCGGGCCGCGCCTGGGGCCTGCCATCGGCCACCGAATCGCATCCGAGGGTCTGGCGGCTCGCTGAACCTTCCTAGCGCCTTGACGGTCCCATGAGTGACAAGGGCCTCGCGCCCTCGCGCTGTTTCCCCCTCTCTTTCTACGACACCAAGGAGCGACCGAATGGTTTCAGCACACGTGCGATTCATGCTGTGTTCACTGTTTCTTGCCGCGGGGGCGTCGAGCGCGACCGCGCCCGCACAGGTGGTCGGGGTCAAGCTCGAAGACTCGTCGACGGACCCCTCGATCCCGCACATGCGCATTGTGCTCGATCGCTCGACGCTCAAGGCGGGCCTCGTCACGTTCAAGGCGGTGAACGCCTCGAAGACGTTGACGCACGAGATCATCATCGTCGACGACAAGGGCGCGAAGCTTCCTTTCGACACGAAGCAGGATCGTATCGACGAGCGCAAGGTGCGCGCCCTCGGCGAGGTTTCGGACCTCGCGCCCGGAAAGACGGGCGAGGTCACCCTGAACCTCGGACCCGGCAAGTACACCGTGTTGTGCAACGAGCCGGGGCACTACAAGGATGGAATGGTCGCGACGCTCAATATCACGCGTTGACGCGAATCGCGGCTACGCACGGCACGCCGCCGGCGGCCCGCGAAATCACGTCCTGATCGCTGCGCGCGGGCGAAACAGGTACGAGTCCATCGCCAGCGCGCCCGCCTCGAAGCCGGCGACGACGCGCTCGACGTCGGGGTCGACGCCGGCAGCGCCCCACGCGACGAAGAGCGGCAGGAAATGTTCCTCCGTCGGATGCGCTCGGGCCGCGCCTGGGGCCTGTTCGCGATAGGCGATCAGCGCGGCCGTGTCGTGCGCGCGCAGCCGAGCGCGAGTCCACTCGGCGAAATCCTGCGCATAGCGCATCGGCTCCCCTCGGCGCGGATTCGTGCTCCAGTCGCGCAGGTTGTGCGTCGTGTGACCGGATCCGACGATGAGAACGCCTTCGTGCGCGAGCGGCGCCAACGCGCGCCCAAGCTCGACGTGATGCGCTGTTCCGAGCTCGGGCTGCACCGAGAGCTGCGCTACGGGCACGTCGGCCTCCGGGTAGATCCAGCGCAGAGGTACCCATGCGCCATGGTCGAGGCCGCGACACCCGTCGATACCTGCGGTGATGCCGGATTCCTTCAGTAGCGCAACCGCTCGCGCCGCGAGCTCCGGCGCGCCCGCCGCCGGATAGCGGAGCGCGTAGAGCTCGGCCGGAAAGCCGCCGAAATCGTGAATCGTCTGCGGCCGCGGATTGCCGGTCAGCATCGGCACCGACGTCTCCCAGTGCGCGGAGACCATCAGCACCGACCGCGGCCGCGGCAGCGTGCGGCCGAGCTTTTTCCACGCGCCACCGGCAATCCCCGCCTCGATCGCGTTCATCGGCGAGCCATGGGACAGGAAGAGCGTCGGCAGCGGGTCCATGTGCCGGTCCATGGCACGCGGGACGAGCTTGCGTTCCTCACGCGCGCTGCAGCGTCTGCGCCGGTGCCGCCTTTCGCAGCGCGAACGCACCGTCGCCGAGAAGTGCCTGGACGATCAGCGCGACGGTCCAGAACGCGGGATATTCCCAGCCCCCCTTGGGCGCCGTGAACAGCCAGCCATTTCCGGAATGGACCCAGGTAGCGCCCAACAGGACCGGCAGCAGCGCCAGCGCGACGATGCGCGTGCGCACGCCCAGGACGAGCATGACGCCGCCGACCAGCTCCGCCGCGAACGTCGCATAGCCGAGGACGCCGGGCAGGCCGAGGGATTCGAAGAACTGTGCGGTCCCGGGCAGCGTGAACACGAAGTATTTGAGCAGCGCGTGGGCGATGAACATCGTGCCCAAGGATACGCGCAGCACCAGCGCTGCGGCGGCGGTCTGACGAGAATCACTCATGACGGCTCCTTTGGTTGGAAATGCGCCGCAAAGGCGCGGGGTCGGAGCGAATCTTGCGGCTTGTTCATTTGGCGATAAAGACGTCTACAATTGAAATACTGTTGCATAAAACGCAACAATAGGCGCAGAGCACATGGACCGCTTTCACGCCATCGCCGCATTCGTCAGGGTCGTCGAGGCCGGCAGCTTCGCGCGGGCGGCCGAGCGCCTCGGCGTGTCGGTGTCGTCGGTCTCCCGGCAGGTTGCGCTGCTCGAGGCGCACCTCGATGCGCGGCTCCTGAACCGCACGACGCGCCGACTTTCGCTGACCGAGACCGGCCGCCAGTTCCACGAGCGCTGCGTTCAGCTTCTCTCCGATCTCGATGAAGCCGAGCAGTCGGCGGGCGCCGGCACAGTCACGCCGCGCGGCACGCTGCGCCTCACCTGCGCCGTCACGTTCGGCATCCGGCATGTCGCTCCCGCGATCGCTGCGTTCATCGCGCACTATCCGGAAACGCGCTGCGACGTGGAGCTCTCGGACCGCATCGTGGACATCATCGACGAGGGCTTCGATGCCGCGGTTCGGATCGGTGCTATCGGCGCGCAGAACTTGGTCGGCCGCAGAGTCGGCGTGACGCAGCTCGTGTGCTGCGCGGCGCCGTCCTATCTCGCGCGCCATGGCGAGCCGCGGGCACCGGAGGACCTTGCGGCGCACGCGTGTCTGACCTACGCCTACGCGCCGCAAACCCGCCTGTGGCCGTTCCGCGATCGGCAGGGCCGCGAGCGAAGCGTGCGCGTCGACGGTCCCGCCCACGCGAACAACGGCCGCTTTCTCGAAGCGCTCGCGCTCGAGGGCGCCGGCATCGCGTACGAGCCCGACTTCATCGTCGGTCCCGACGTGCGCGCCGGCCGCCTCGTGCCGATCCTGCGCGCATTCGCGCCGCCGCAAACCGGCATCCATATCGTGTACCCGAGCCGGCGCCATCTTTCGGCCAAGGTCCGGGCGTTTACCGATTTTCTGGTGCAGCGGTTCGCGAGCGCGGAATGGGCGCTCGCGGACGGCGAACTGCGGCTGCCGCAGAAGGCAGGAACCAGACCGCGTCGTTAGAGCGTGTCTCTCGCCGGCACCGGACGAAGCAATCGGCGCCCGGCCGCAATGCTGACGCGGCTACGGCATCTGGATCTTGCCGCCGCCGCCGAGCGGCCCGGTCGGCGGCAATGCACCGGTGGGCGGGATCACGATCGACGAGGATGCCTGCCGCCGCAACTCCATCAGCTCGCGCAATGCGCGCTCGACGCCGACCTTCGCCGCATCGGCGTACTTCGCCACCGCATCGGAGAGGCTCGTCGCGTCGATGTCGAAGCTGATCGGCAGCGGGCCCATGTTGGTGAGGAGCTGCGCTTCGCCGCTGTAGACGGTCGGGCGCGAAGGGTCGGGTGCGCCATCGCGAGTCACCGGCACCAGAACGCGCAACGTCCCGGCCTTGCGGTCGGTGTAGATCTCCTCGCGATAGAGTGCGGCGGGATCGAGCGTCGGTTCGCCGGCGCGGCCGGCGGGATCGGTGGCCATGAGCATCCTTTCGAAGCGAATAGTCAGCCTCGATTCTACGGCGCGGCATCGCGCGCGGCTACCGGTCGATGCCTCGCGGCAGTGGCGCGTCTTTGCCGCCGATCCATCACATCGTGTAGATTTGCCGGGGCATTGCGGCGAACCTCGCGCAGGAGGCTTTCCATGCACGGCGTTGCAAGAAGAATCGTCGGATTCGTGGCGGCGCTTCTGTGTGCGGTCGTGTCCGCGCAGGAGTATCCGACGCGGCCGGTGAAGATTATCGTGCCGTTCGCCGCTGGCGGTCCCGCCGACGTCTACGCGCGCTTTCTCGGCCAGCGGCTGCAGGAAGCGCTGGGTCAGCCGTTCGTCGTCGAAGACCGGCCGGGCGCCGGATCGATCATCGGCACCGACGCGGTGGCGAAGAGCGCGCCGGACGGCTACACGCTGCTCGTCATGTCGAACACGCACACCGTCAACGAGTCGCTCGTCCCGAACAAGCCGTACGCGCTCATGCGCGATTTCGTGCCGATCGTGCCGATCAATTATTCCGACCTCGTGCTCGTCGTGCACCCGTCGGTCGATGCGAACAGCGTCGCCGATCTCATCAAGCTCGCCAAGGCGAATCCCGGCAAGCTCAACTACGCATCGTCAGGACCGGGAACGCCGTACCACATGGCAGGCGAGCTATTCAAAGCGATGGCCGGCGTCGACATCGTCCACGTGCCGTACAAGGGGAGCTCGGGCGCGCGCACCGACGTGCTCGGCGGACAGGTGCAGATGATGTTCGATGCCGTCACGACGATGAGCGAGCACGCGCGCACCGGAAAGGTGAAGGCGCTCGGCACGACCGGCAAGACGCGATCGACGGTCCTGCCTGCGGTGCCGACGATCGCGGAGGCCGGCGTGACCGGCTACGAGGCGGTGATCTGGATCGGTCTCATCGCACCAAAAGGTACGCCCGCGGCGATCGTCAATCGACTGAACACGGAGATCACGAAGATCGTGAGCCGGCCCGACATCCGTGCCGAGTGGGAAAAGCAGGGCGCGATGCCGATGGTGATGACGCCCGATGCGTTCGGCCGCTTCCTCGCCGACGACATCGTCAAGTGGGAGCGCGTCGTCAGGATTTCCGGCGCGAAGCCCGATCAGTGAGCGCCGCAGGGCCGCCCCGAGGCGCGAACAACGCCCCCTCGGGGGGTGTGGGGGTTCTTTGAGCGCCACAGGGCCGTGCGGAACACCCGCGCGAGCAGGGCGGAGCCAAGGCCCGAAGGGCGCGTCTGCGGGCGCGGGTGGCGGCCGACCTTCATCTGCAACGCGAACAGTACAGGAGCGCGGAGGCCGCGAACAACGCCCCCTCGGGGAGTGTGGGGGTTCTGTGACGGGACCGGACGCAGGTTGCGGACGATGGCGCTGAACCTGCTCTGCGCCGGCGCGGCGAAGGGACTCGTCAATTCGCTCGCGCCGCAGTTCGAGGCCGAGGCCGGTGTGGCGATCACCGGGGCGTTCGGCGCCGTCGGTGCGATGCGTGAGAAGCTCGCGGCGGGCGAGCCTTGCGACGTCATCGTGCTGACCGCGGCGCTGATCGGAGAGCTCGAACGCGATGGGCGCGCAGTACCGGGCACGAGCGCCGCGCTTGGCCGTGTACACACCGGGATCGCGGTGCGCGCCGGCGACAGGATGCCGGACATCCACGACAGCGCGGCTTTGCGCGAGGCGCTGCTCGCGGCATCCGGCATCCTGGTCCCCGATCCGGAGCGCGCGACGGCGGGCATCCATTTCGTCGACGTGCTGAAACGGCTGTCGATTCGCGCCGAAGTCGAGTCACGGATCCGCGCGTACCCCAACGGCGCGACAGCAATGCAAGCGCTCGCGCTGTCGGCGGAGCGCGGCCGCATCGGCTGCACGCAGGTGAGCGAAATCCTCTGCACGCCCGGCGTTGCGCTCGTTGGAGTGCTACCGCCCGGATTCGAGCTCGCGACCGTCTATTCGGCGGCGGTGTCCGCGACAGCGCCGAGAGCCCGAGCCTGCGCGCCGCTTGGTCGCACTGCTCGCGGGCCCTGCTTCGCGCGAATCGCGCGCCGCTGCCGGATTCGAGGTCTGATCAGCACGGCCTCGGACGCGGCAGGACAATGCGCTCATGGTGTCCCCGGGCGCCTGCCGGGAGGACCTTCGTCCGTTCCGGCGGATGGGGGCGCCGTGCCGCTGCCCGCGAGCTGCAATGCGATCAGCGCGAGGCGGCGATCCGCGGTGCGCCTTTGCTCCGGCGACAGGCCCGCATAGAGCGCTTTGCCGGCTTCGGCGATGTCCTCGACCGCGGTCATCCGGTTGTGGGCGACGTCGGCGAGACGATCGAACTGCTGCAATGCGCTTTCCTCGGCAGTCGCCCGGCGTGCGGCGAAGCGGGCGCGCGCGATGTCGTCCGCGAGTTTCAGCAACCGGTCCGAGTACGCTCCCCAGGCGCCTTGCTGGGCCGGTGTGAGTCTCAGCGCGTCCTGCAAATCCTCGAGCTGCATCCGCACCTGACTCTGCAGGCTTGCCGGCGCATCGGTGACGCGCCCGTCGCCGCGCTTGCCCTCGGGCAGGTGTGAGGGGGAGCCGCCCGTTCCGCTGCGTGTCCCGCCTGGATATTGCGCCGACGCCACAGGCGCGGCGAGCGCCAGCGCAACCATCACCGCGATCGCCGTTCGTTTCGTATTCGTCAATCGTCGCTCCGTTTCACGTATTCCGCGCCTTGCGCAACGCCGTCCCCGAGAGAGCCGCCATTTGACTCCCCCGATCCTAGGTGACGACTCGGTACGCGCAACTTTTTTGTAACCAATCGTTGCAGATTTCGAAGGCCGATGCTAGTGAAGCTTCGCCGGCGCGCCGCAGCAGTGCTTGTGCTTTTTCCCGCTGCCGCACGGGCAGGGGTCGTTGCGGCCGGTCTTCGGCGCGAGACGGCGCACGGTTTCGAGCGGCGCCCGCAGCACCTTCCAGTATTCGCGCACGTCGACGATCGCATCGGCGAGGCCGCCCTGGCATGAGCGCAACAAGTTCTGCCATTCCGCGGCTTTGAACGACCGCCGTTCCCGCGCCGGCAATTCGCCCGCGAGGACGACGAACGGGTACAGGAGCTCGTCGACCTCATCGGGATCGCCGCGCTCGAACCAATCGACCTCGCACAGCTCGACGCCGTCGAGAAAGCCGCTGCACCAGGTGGCGAAGTCGCGCTCGCCCGCAGCAGTGTCGTAGAGAATGAGGTCGAAGCGGTCGCCGTTCAATTCGGTCGCGCACTGGTCGTGAAACCGGAGCAAAAGCGACCGCACGTCCCGCATTTCGCCGACGTCGATGTCGCGGTCCTCGCCCAGCGCCACCGGCATCCAGCGCGAGGGTGGAACCGGTTCCGGTCCGCAGGCAATGGCGAAGAAGAGCCCCTGCAGCGCATCGAGCGGCATCGCATCTCCCTCGTTTTGCGCGTCCGCGAGCAGCGCCTCCAGTCGATCGAGGTCCTCGCGTGTCAGCGGGCTTGCGGGATCGGGCGTTGTCATCAGGCTTTCTCCCCGATAGGGCGCCGCGCCGGGCGCGCAGTGCGCCGCTCTGCCGAGGCGGAGATTATGGGGTAATCTCGCCGCCATCCGACTCTGCAAGGGCCGACTTTTCGATGCATCGACCTTCTCTGCGCCGCCGGCCTCGCCTCCGCGTCGTCGCCGGCCTCGCCACCGTCATCGTCCTGCTCGTGGGCTGCATCTCGATCGAGCAGGGCGAGCGCGAGCTGACGTTTCGCCCGGTCCGCGGCGACGCGGGCTGGTACAGCGGCATGCCGGATACTGTGCAGGACGTCTACCTTCCGGTCGCAGACGGTGGCCAGAACCAGCGGATCCATGGCTGGTGGTGGCCCGCGGCCGATTCGAAAGCGCCGGTCGTGTTCTATCTGCACGGCGCGCGCTGGAACCTGACCGGACATCTGAATCGGATCGCCCAACTGCGACGCTTCGGCTTCTCCGTGTTCGCGATCGACTATCGCGGCTTCGGCAAGAGCGACGGCGATCTGCCGTCCGAAACGTCGGTCTACGAGGACGCGCGCATCGGCTGGGAGTGGGTCGTTCGAAAGGAGCCCGACGCCGCGCGGCGATTCATCTACGGTCACTCGCTCGGCGGCGCGATTGCCGTCGATCTGGCGGCGCATCTCGCGAGCGGCGGCGACGGGGCTCGCGGCCTGATCATCGAATCGACGTTCACGTCGCTTGCCGACATGGCCTCCGAGATCACGCACGGCTGGCTTCCCGTGGGCCTCCTGTCGCAGAAATTCGATTCGATCGACAAGATCCGCGAAGTGCGGATGCCGGTGCTGGTGGTTCATGGCGCGGGCGACCGCTATGTTCCGGTGCGGTTCAGCGTTGCGCTCTACGAGGCCGCGCGGGGACCCAAAAAGCTGCTGCTCATCCAGAACGGCAGTCACAACAACAGCCTCTCGGTCGGGGGCGCCGACTACGAACAAGCCCTCGCCGACCTCTTCGGCATCGGCGCTGCCGGAGGCGACGGTCACCCGTGGCATCCGGCCGCCGCAACGCGGTCGGGGGCGCGCGACTGACCGCGGTCTCGGCTGCCCGCCGGAGCCGGATACCCGTCAACGGAAGCACTTTGCCGGCGTTATTAGGGGTTGAACGGTGGAAGGCAGCGTCAACGACACATCGAAGCCGGCCTGAACTACAAAGGCGCCGGCGCGTCGAACCATCGGGGATCAATGGAGACCAGATCATGAAGAAGCTAGCGCTTGCACTCGTTGCTGCGTTGGCGGCAACGTGCGTTGTCGGTACTGCCGCGGCTCAAGGACACGGCGGCGGTGGAGGCGGGATGGGCGGTGGTGGCGGCGGGCACGGCGGCAGCGGGGGTGGCGGTGCCTGGCACGGCGGTGGCGGGGGTGGCGGTGGCTGGCACGGCGGTGGCGGGGGTGGCGGTGGCTGGCACGGCGGCGGCACGTGGCATGGTGGATACGGCGGCTGGCGCGGTGGTTATTATGGCCACGGCTATTACCCCTATCGCGGCTGGTACGGCGGAAGCGTTGGCATCTACCTCGGCGGGCCGTGGTACGGGTGGCCGTGGTGGGGTGGCGTGGCTCCCTATTATTACGGCTACGGCTATGGCTACGGCTATCCGTACGCCTACGCACCGGCGGCCGCATACGTTCCGGATGACTCGGTAACTTACATTCAACAACCGCAGCCGGGCTATGCGAACCCGCCGGCTGCGCCGGCAACGTATTCCTGGTTCTATTGCCCCGATCCCCCGGGCTATTACCCCTACGTGCAAAGCTGCACGAAGGCGTGGGTGAGGGTCACGCCGGAGCCGACGCAGCCGCCTCCGACACCGCAATGACCGATACGAAGGGACGAGGGACATGGACGTGCGGACTGTAGCGTTGCCGCTCGTGGCGAGCGTGGTGCTGGGTGCGTGTGCGACGTTGCCCAGCGGTCCGGCGGTCACGGCGCTGCCCGGAGCCGGCAAGAGCGTCGATGCCTTCCAGCAGGATAGCGCGGCATGTCAGCAATTCGCGCAGGCTGTGCTTGGCAACGGTGCCGCGCCGCAATCCGTCAACGATCGCGCGGCGGCCGGAGCCGTCGGCACGACGGCGGTCGGCGCGGCGACCGGCGCGATCATCGGTTCCGCGTCGAGTCAGGCCGGCCAGGGCGCCGCCATCGGCGCGGGTGTCGGCCTTCTCGTCGGCGCGATCAACGCGGCCAATTGGTCCAGCGCCACGCAGTGGCAACTGCAGCATCAGTACGATGGCGCGTACCTGCAGTGCATGTACGCGAAGGGGAACCGCGTGCCGGTCCGGATGAGTTATGGTGGTCCGCCGCCGGGGTACAGGAGTCCGTACTACGCGCCGCCGCCGACTTACTCGGCGCCGCCGACGGACTACCCGCCGCAGAACTATCCGCCGGAGAACTATCCGCCGCAGAACTATCCGCCGCAGAACTATCCGCCGCAGAACTATCCGCCGCCGGACTATCCCCCGCCGAATACACCGCCGCCGAAGGGTTAGCGGAAATGCCGGCGGGCAAAGCGCCGGCAAACCGTGGCAACAGGGGTGATCTTGGAGGTCCGCGTCCCTCCGCCAAGCACTGCGGACGTTCACCGCAGTCGCGCCCGCCGTCTATTTTCACCACCGCGGGCTATGTTCGGCGCACGGCGTGGCGCGACATCGCGTACACGTTGTTCGGTCCGCAGCGCCGAGTCCTCAGCCGTGCGCGAGCCGCTGCCCGTGCTCGCGGGTGGCGTGGAAGCCGATCTTCGGCCAGTGCTCCATCGTCACCTGCAGATTGTATTTGTTGGTCGCGAGGAACACCGGATTGCCGTCGACGTCGCGCGCGAGCGCCGCTCCTTGCTCGCGCTCGAAGTTGCGCCGCGCGTTGTCGTCCGGGAACGTGAGCCAGCGCGCCGTGGCGACGTTCGCGGGATCGTAGAGCGCGTCGACTTTGTATTCGGTGGCGAGTCGGTGCGCGACAATCTCGAACTGCAGCTGCCCGACAGCACCCAGCAGCAGCGTGTTGGCGTGCGCCGACGCGAACACCTGGATCGCGCCCTCCTCGCCCAGCTCCTTGAGACCCTTGGCGAGCTGTTTCGCCTTGAAGGGATCGCGCGGCCGCGCCACGCGAAAGAGCTCGGGCGCGAAATACGGAATGCCCTTGTAGGCGAGCGCCTCGCCTTCTGTCAACGTGTCGCCGATCTGCAGTTGGCCATGGTTGTGGATGCCGATGATGTCGCCGGCGACGGCGTCCTCGCTTTTGACGCGTTCGTTCGCCATGAACGTCAGCGCGTTGCCGATCTTCATCTCGCGGCCGGCGCGCAGATGCCGGACCTTCATCCCGGGAACGTAGCGTCCCGAGCACACGCGGAAGAAGGCAATCCGGTCGCGGTGCTTCGGGTCCATGTTCGCCTGGATCTTGAACACGAAGCCCGAAAAGGCGGCCTCGGTCGGATGCACGGTGCGCAGCGTGCCGTCGCGCGACTGGGGCGGCGGCGCCCACTCGACCAGCGCCTCGAGGATTTCGCGTACGCCGAAGTTGTTGATCGCCGAGCCGAAGAACATCGGCGACTGCCGACCCGCGAGAAAGCGGTCGAGATCGAACGGATGGCTCGCCTCGCGGATCAGCCGCACGTCGTGGCGCAGCGACGGCGTCTCGTCCGGGAACAGCGCTTCGAGCCGCGGGTTGTCGAGCCCGGCAATAGTCTCCGCTTCGTCGCTTACGCGATCCTCGCCGGGCGCAAACCGCAGCAGCCGGTCATGGCGCAGATCGAAGACGCCGCGAAAGCGCTTGCCCATGCCGACGGGCCAGCTCACCGGCGCGCAATCGATCGCGAGCACCGACTCGATTTCCTCCGCGAGCGCAAAAGGCTCGCGCACCTCGCGGTCCATCTTGTTCACGAACGTGATGATCGGCGTCGCGCGGAGCCGGCACACTTCGAGGAGCTTGATCGTCTGCTCCTCGACGCCCTTTGCCGCGTCGATCACCATCACCGCCGCATCGACGGCCGTGAGCACGCGGTAGGTGTCCTCGGAAAAATCCTGGTGTCCCGGCGTGTCGAGCAGGTTGATCGTATGGCCGGCGTACTCGAACTGCATCACCGACGACGTGACCGAGATGCCGCGCTGCTTTTCGACCTCCATCCAGTCGGAAGTCGCATGGCGCGAGCTCTTGCGCGCCTTGACGGTGCCCGCCATCTGGATCGCGCCGCCGAAGAGCAGCAGCTTTTCGGTCAACGTCGTCTTCCCCGCATCCGGGTGCGAGATGATCGCAAACGTGCGGCGCCGCGCGGTGTCGCGCACGAGATCGGCAGGGAAAGAAGCGTCGTTCATCGGCTGGGCAATCGGCGTCGACATTGGGGCGCCGGCGCAAAACAAAAGCCGCCGGCCGGAAGGGGCGGCGGCGGAGGCGACACGGGCCGATTATAGCAGCGCTCGCGCTGCGCGGCCGGGAGACTACATGCGAGCGCGTTCGTTGGAAGTCGTCGCTGCGGCCGCGGCGTCGACGCTCCCGCGCCCGGCCGGCGCGTTGCGCTCGATCCATTGCGCGAAGGCCTGCAGGAACTTGGCGACGAACTCGCGAGTCGACGTGTCGACAAGTGCGCCCTTGTCGTCGAACAGGCTGGCGGCGTTGCCGATATAGGCCTCCGGCTGCGGCAGCGCCGGCATGTCGAGGAACACGAACGACTGACGCAGATGGTGGTTGGCGCCGAAGCCGCCGATCGCGCCCGGCGAGACGCTCATGATGGCGGCCGGCTTGCCGCTCCACACGCTCTTGCCATAGGGGCGCGACCCGACGTCGAGGGCGTTCTTCAGCACTCCCGGGACCGAGCGGTTGTACTCGGGCGTCACGAACAACACCGCGTCGGAATGAGTTATCCGCTCCTTGAAGGCGACCACTTCGGGGGGCGGGTCCGCGTCGCGGTCCTGGTTGTAGAGCGGCAGATTGCCGATCTCGACGATTGCTAGCTCCAGTTGCGCGGGGGCGAGGCCGATCAGCGCCTCGGCCATTTTCCGGTTGAAGGAGCCTTTGCGGAGGCTGCCGACGAGGACTGCGACCTTGCGTTGCGTGGCCATGATCACCTCTCTTTGCGCAGGAAGAGGCGCACCGGACCGTCGGAAATTCACCGCTGGCCGAAGGCTCTCACGACTTCCCTGCCTCGTACAGCGACGGCGTGACACGCGCCCGCGCGAGGTATTCGCGCAGGTGTTGGACATCCTGGCGGCCCAAAGCGTTGCCGCCGTGCGGGCGATGCAGGATCCCTTCGTGGCCGTTGAGCTTCACCCGGACCCGGGTCCCCGAGAGCGACTCGACGTCGGCGCCCAGGTGGCGCAGCAGCGATTCGATCTCGCGCCACTGGATGTTGCCGCTGATGGGATCGTGGAAGATGGCCTTGATCAGGTTGTCGTGTTTGTGGCTCATGGGGGCTTGAAAGGTGGAGTCGGTCGGACCGGGCGCGCGGTGACGGGTCGAACGTGGCAGGTGCGGAGCCGCGGGCCGGCGCTTCGGGATTGGCGGAATCTTATCCTGCCGGAATCGCGGCTGCACATCCCTTAAACTAGGCGCGGTCAACCGCCCTGCCGGCGATGCTCCCCGAACCGCGCCTCATCGCTCACCTCGACATGGACGCCTTCTACGCGTCGGTCGAGTTGCTGCGCTACCCGGAGCTCCGCGGGAAGCCGGTCGTGATCGGCGGCGGCCGCCGCCATCAGCCGGTCGTGACGACGGATCCGGAAACCGGCCACGTCGTGCGCGAGTTCTCGACCCTTCGCGGCTATGTCGGGCGCGGTGTCATCACGACGGCGACCTACGAAGCGCGGGCGTTCGGTCTTCACTCGGCGCTGGGACTGATGAAGGCCGCGCAGCTCGCGCCCGACACGATCCTGCTGCCCGTCGATTTCGACGCGTATCGCCGCTGTTCGCGGCAGTTCAAGGCGGCGGTGGCGGCGATCGCGCCTCGCATTCAGGACAACGGGATCGACGAGATCTACATCGACCTCACCGGCGTCGCGTTGCCCGAGCACGCGGACGCCGGGCCGGAGGACGATGCCTGGTGGCGTGCGCGCGACGTCGCCCGCGCGATCAAGGATGCCGTCCGCACTGCGACCGGCCTCAGCTGCTCGATCGGCGTCGCGCCGAACAAGCTGCTCGCGAAGATCGCCTCCGAGCTCGACAAGCCGGACGGCCTGACGATGCTGCATCCCGCCGACATCCCCACACGCATCTGGCCGCTCCCGGCGCGGAAGATCAACGGGATCGGCCCCAAGTCGGGCGCGAAGCTCGAAGCGCTCGGCATCCGGACGATCGGTGAGTTGGCGCACGCCGATCTGCAGTGGCTGATCGATCACTTCGGACAGCACTACGGCGCCTGGCTCGCGGATGCCGCGAACGGTCGCGACGAGCGGCCCCTGGTCACCGAAATGGAGCCGAAATCGATCAGCCGCGAATTGACGTTCGATCGCGATCTATCCGCTACCCGTGATCGCGACGAGCTGTCGCGAATCTTCACCGGTCTGTGCGCCGGTGTTGCCGGCGATCTGCGGCGCAAGGGCTACGTCGGCCGGACGATCGGCCTGAAGCTCCGCTACGACAATTTCAAGACGGTGACGCGCGATTCCACACTTCCCGCGCCGACGGCCGATGCGCAAACGATCCGGCGCGCCGCTGGCGAATGCCTGAGGCGCGTGCCGCTCGAGCGGCGGATCCGTCTGCTCGGCGTGCGCGTGGGCTCGCTTTCGCGCGCGGACGCGGTGCCATCGTCAGCGGAGCGGATCGCCGCGGAGACGACGCCGTCGCTGTTCGACCAGATTTGACCGCAGGTGCGTGCGATGCCCTCGATTGCGGCGTACATTTTTTGGGTTGGGATCAACGTACCGTAGGCAGGTCCGGCCAGGGAGAGTAGTCGATGCTGTTCAGATCACGCACGGCCGCTTTGATCCTGATCATTGCCGGCGCGCTGTTTCTGCTGTCGAACCTGGGCATACTTCCGCAAGCCGGTCCCCTGTTTCATCGCTGGTGGCCGCTCATTCTCATCGCCGCTGGCGTCTTGCTGTTGGTGCGGCGATAAGCACGCTCAGGCCGTCAGACAAGGAGCGACGCGATGATCATGCTTCCTCCCGACGGCCAGGCCGTGCGCAGATCGACCGATCCGGGATCGGTCGGCGGCCTCGAAAAAATCCTGCGGAGCCTGTCCGTCATCACGATGCTGATGACGCTGCCGCAGGTTCTCGCCGTCTGGAGCGATCGCAACGTCGGCGGCGTCTCGCTGGTCTCGTGGACTTCCTACCTGATTGCGGCCTGCCTTTGGCTCGTCTACGGGATCAGGAAGAACGACAAGACCATCTATCTCGCCTGCATCGGCTGGATCCTGCTCGACGCGGCGATCGTCGTCGGCGTCATCGCCCGAGCCTGAAGGGGACGGGCGGGGCCGTCGGCCGGATACCGGGTCGCAGCGTCCTTTAGAGCTGCTGCTCGGGCACGAAGGGGCCGAGCAGCGCGTTTTGCAGCTGCAGGAACAGCGTCGCCTCGGGTTCCGCCAGCAGGACGACTTCGCCTTCGTCGTCCATCGTCAGCCACTGCAGGCTCTGCCCGTCCGGCCCGAACCGCAGGCGGTATGCGCTCTGCAGCTCGCTCAGGTGGAGAACGCGAATCACCTCCTTTGCGAGCGGCGGGCAGTCGGCAATGATCCCGAGCTCGGTGTTCTTGCTGGCCGAGCGTGGATCGAGGTTCATCGAGCCGATGAAGACGATCCTGCGGTCGATGACGGCTGTCTTCGCATGCAGGCGGCCGATCGACATGCCGCCCCAGCCCAAGCGCGTCGCTTTCTGGATGCGGCTCGGAGAGAGCTCGTAGAGATCGACTCCGGATTTCAGGAGCTCCACGCGGTAACGCGAGTAGCCGATATGGACGACCGGCTCGTCGTTGGACGCGAGCGAATTGGTGAGGATCGTGACTTTGACCTTGCGCTTGCCGAGATCGGTGAACGCCTGGACCCCCATCGGCCCCGGAATGAAGTAGGGCGATGAAAGCATCACCTCGTCCTTCGACGCCATCACGAGATCCATGACGTTCATCGACACGCTCATCGAGCGCGCCATTTCGTCGGAAGTCGCGGTCACTTTCGCCGGCGAATCGGCGTACGCGTTCGCCGTGCCCCAGACAAGGCCGAGGCGGCCGGCGTCCAGGTCTTCGCGGATCGGCCCGTAGCCTAGCACGTCGACCGGCGGCACTGATGCTGCCATCATCTGCTCGCCTTCGTCGACGAGCGCGTCGAACTCGCGCTGCAACTCGTCGCGGCTCTTGCCCGCGCCGAGAATCGCCTCCACCGGGTAGACCTGCGGACTGTTCCAGTAGACGTCGAAAATTGCCGCGAGCTGCGGAACCACAGGACCGACGATCAGTGCATCCATGTCGACGAAGTTGTCCGACATGCTGCGCATGAAATACTCGTCGGCGATGTTGCGGCCGCCGGCGATGGCCAGCGCGCCGTCGGCGATGAACAGCTTGTTGTGCATCCGGTGGTTCAAGCGTCCGAACTCGGCGAGCGAGGACGTGTACTTGTCGAGGAGGCTGTCGCGGCCGCAGCAGAAGGGGTTGAACAGGCGAACCTCGACGTTGGGGAACGCCGAGAGGCCGATGAACAGCGGATCGCCGCCCGTCGTGTACAGATCGTCGACGATGAGACGGACGCGCACGCCGCGCCGCGCGGCATCGCGCAGGTTGCGCAACAGCAGGCGACCGGTCTTGTCGTTGGCGATCAGGTAATACTGGACGTCGAGCGACTGGGTCGCGCGCTGGGCCAGCGCGACGCGGGTATCGAGCGAATAGGCACCGAGCGGCATCAGCCGGAATCCGCTCAGCTCCGGCCCGGGTTGCGAAGCCTGGGCGATCCGCACCAGCGGACTCTCGGGCGACGGCTTGATCGCCGCCGACGGCGTCCGCTCGACGTTGACCGGCAACGTGCCGCAGCCGGCTGTAAGCATCGCCGCCCCGAGCGCGACGATACCGCTGCGAAGCCACCGCGCTAGAATCGATCCGGCCTTGTCGAAGGAGAATCTCATGATCCGCATCCTCGCCTGCTTGGTCGCGGTCCTGGCCGTGCCCCTTACTACTGAAGCGGCGCTCGACGTCGGCGAGCGCGCGCCGGACTTCGCGACACCGGCGGCAATCGGCGGCAAAGTGTACCGGTTCTCGCTTGCCGAGTCGCTGCAGAAGGGGCCGGTCGTCCTCTACTTCTTCCCGGCGGCGTATTCGGCGGGGTGCTCGGCCGAAGCCCACGATTTTGCCGAGGCGCTGCCGGAGTTCGAGGCGCTCGGCGCGTCGGTCGTCGGCGTCTCCGGCGACGACATCGAGACGCTGACCAAGTTTTCGGTTCAGGCCTGCCAGAGCAAGTTTCCGGTTGCCTCGGACGAGACGCATGGCGTGATGAAATCGTTCGATGCGGTGATGCAGACGCGGCCCGAGTACGCGAACCGCATTTCGTACGTCATCGCTCCCAACGGCTCGATCGTCTATTCGTACATGAGCCTGAATCCGGCAAAGCACGTCGAAAAGATGCTGGGCGCCGTCCGCGAGTGGTCGGCGGGCAAGGACAACAGGAAGTAGCGCGCTCCTCCGAACGCGCGGTTGGGTGGCGATACGGGGGTCCGGCGTCAGACGATCAGGCGCGCGCGCCGCGTTTTGCCCGACCGCCGCCACCGGGCGCATGCGTCCCCTGCGGGATGGGACGCTCGGCGGCCACTTCGTCATTGAGCCACTGCCGGAACGCAACGAGTTTCGGCGCCTGCGCGAGCCGCGGCGGGTAGACGAGAAAATATTTCCGCTGCGCCGGCACGACGACATCGAAGAGCCGCACGAGAACGCCGCTGTGCAGATCGTTGCCGAGGAGCGAGCTTCGCGCGAGCGCGATGCCCTGGCCTTCCGCGGCCGCCTGCAGCATGTGTGACGAGTCGTTGAATATCGGTCCCCGCACGGGCTCCGGCCAGTCGAGGCCCGCCGCCTCGAACCACGGTTTCCAGAACTCGCTGTCGGACCGCAGCAGCAGGTGGTGCGCGAGATCGGCAGGGCGGGCGGGCAGCTTGCCATTCGCGTAGCGCGGGCTGCACACGGGGAACGAAATTTCGTCGAACAGGTGCTCGGCAACGAGACCCGGCCAGTCGCCGAAGCCATAGCGGATCGCGACGTCGGTGTCCTCGCGATGAAAGTCGGCGAGCGCGAGATTCGCGCGCACGTCGAGGTCGATGTCCGGATGCGCGGCCAGAAAGCGGCCCATTCGCGGCAACAGCCAGCGCGCGGCGAACGATGGAATCACGCTGACGCGCAGCTGCCGCGGATTCGCGTGATCGGTCATTTCGCGGACGGCGTCCGCAAGTTCGGCGAACGCGGTGCGCACACGATTGGCGAAGCGCTGGCCTTCGTCGGTCAGACGGATGCCCCGGCCCGCTCGCTCGACCAGGCGCACGCCGAGGTCCGCTTCGAGCGCCTTGATCTGGTGACTGATCGCGCCGTGCGTGAGATGCAATGCCTCAGCCGCTCGGGTGAGGCTGCCGGTGCTCGCGGCCGCTTCGAACGCCCGCAGCGCCTGCATGGGAGGAAGGCGCAGATCCATTTCCGCCTCAGATGTGAAGACAATTCACAATTTGGCCATAAAACAAATCGCTTGTTCCCGCTGCATGTCAATCCTACACTGGGTCCCGTGGCAGGAACAGGCCATCGGCCCGGAGATGATCATGAGAATTTCGCTCGCATTTGGTTCCACGGGATTCGGGGGGCGCGCAGACCCCAGTCCCGCGCCGTGGGCGCAGCGCTCGCGCCATCGGACGATCGATGTCCGTCGCTCGCTCGCCGACGTTCCGGAGGACCACGATGTGGGCCTCGAGGCGCTCGGGCAGGTACTCGCCGAGCCCGGTGGCTTCGTCGACCGGTCAGGCCCTGAATGGGCGAACGATGCGGCGCACGACGTCGCGCTCGATGTCGATGGCCGCGTCCACGCCGGGTTCCGCGCCACGCACCGCGACGCGACGATTCGCACCCGCAAGACCGTCGCCGGCGGCTTCGAAGCGGCGATCGTGATTGCGCTGCTCGCGGGCGGAAGCGCGTTCGCGGGCTATCCGATCGCCCGTGCGGTCGCCGACTCGGCGCTGGTTCGGGCGATGACGCCGGCGAACGCCCACGTCACGGAGACGATCACGGCCGGCGGCGCGCGCGCCGTGGTCGAGACGACGTTCCGACGCATCGAACCGGCCCCGCGTTCTTAGGCGCGTCTTAGCGGGCATCGCGCGATCGCGTTCGCGTCCCGCGGGTCGGACGAGGCGCGACTCTTCGACCTCGAAACGGCTGCGCGTCATCCGCGTGCCGCAGCGACCGGCGCACGCGGCAGATGCGGCCGCGTCCGGCGCGTGGCAGTATGGCGTTTCCATGGCGACAACGGAATCGCAATACACCCGCTTCGGCAGCGGCAAGTCGGTCAAGCGCGTCGAGGACGATGCGCTCCTCGCCGGCAAGGGGCGCTTTGCCGATGACATGTCGGCGCCCGGGCAGACGCATCTCCATTTCCTTCGCTCGGCGCATCCGCACGCGCGGATCGTGTCCATCGACACGACCGCGGCCGCTGCGATGCCGGGGGTCGTCGCGATCTTGACCGGGGAGGGCCTCGTCCGCGCGAGTGTCAAGCCGATCCCTGCGTCGGCCGACTTCAAGCGCGCCGACGGCGCGCCGACGGCGTCGCCCCCGCAGCACGCGCTGGCGGTCGGCACCGTGCGCTTCGTCGGCGAGGCGGTGGCGGCGGTGATCGCCGAAACGCGCGTCGCGGCGCGCGATGCCGCGGAGGTGATCGACGTGCGGTACGAACCGTTGCCGAGCGTGGTCGATCTCGGCGACGCGGTTGCGTCCGGCGCGCCGCTCGTGTGGCCGACTGCCAGCGGCAACATCGCCTGCGAATTGCGCCATGGCGACGCGGCGGCGAGCGCCGTGGCGTTCGCGAAGGCGGCGCACGTCGTCGCGCTCGATCTCGTCAACCAGCGCGTCATTCCCTGTCCGCTCGAGCCGCGGGCGACGCTGGCCGACTACGATCCGGCGACCGACCGCACGACGCTCACCATCAGTTGCCAGACGCCCACTGGCGTGCGCGACGAGTTGTGCGAAGCGGTGCTGGGAATCCCCAAGGACCGGATGCGCGTGCGCGTGGGCGACGTCGGCGGCGGCTTCGGGATGAAGACGACGCTCTATCCGGAAGACGTCGTCGCCGCGTTCGCGACCCGGACACTCGAGCGGCCGGTGAAATACTGCGCGGAACGTATCGAGGAATTCTTAGCCGCGAGTCATGGCCGCGATCTCGCAAGCAGGGCCGAGTTGGCGCTCGATGCGAACGGGCGGATCCTCGCGCTGCGGATTTCCTCGCACGCGAATCTCGGTGCCTATGCGACGCCGGCGGGTGTGGTCATCCAGCTGATGATCGGGCCGTGGGTGTCGACGTCCATCTACGACATCGGCGCGATCGACATTCGCATCGCTGGCGTGCTCACCAACACCGCGCCGACCGGACCGTACCGCGGCGCGGGGCGGCCGGAGGCGATCTACATCATGGAACGATTGATGGATGCGGCCGCGCGGCAGACCGGCATCGATCCCGTCGAACTGCGTCGCCGCAACATGATCCGGCCCGAGCAGATGCCGTACAAGAACGCGATGCGCAAGACCTACGACACCGGCAAGTTCGAATCCGTGATGGAGCAGGCGCGGGTACTCGCCGACTGGCAGGGCTTTCCGGCGCGGGCCGCCGATGCGAAACGTCGCGGCCGGCTGCGCGGGCGCGGACTCGCGACGTTCATCGAATGGACCGGCGCCGACGTGTTCGAGGAGCGTGTGACGGTCACAGTCGACGGCAGCGGCGAGATCGAAATCTTTTCCGCGACGCAGGCGTTCGGGCAGGGGCTCGCCACCACGTACGCGCAACTCGCCGTCGACATCTTCGGCGTGCCCATCGAGAAGATCCGCATTGTCCAGGGCGACACCGATCGCGGCACCGGTTTCGGCAGCGCGGGGTCGCGCTCGCTCTTCGTCGGGGGCTCGGCGGTGCACGTGGCTGCCGAAAGCACCGTCGTGAAAGGGAAGGAGCTGGCCGCGCGCGAGCTCGAAGCCGCGAGCGGCGACATCGACTACCGCGACGGCGTCTTCCGCATCGCCGGCACCGACCGGACCATCGGTCTCTTCGATCTCGCGCGGAAGCAGCCGCGAGAGCGCATCGTGCTCGATTCGACGAGCGCGGTCGCCGACGCGACGTGGCCCAACGGCGCCCACGTCTGCGAAGTCGAGATCGATCCGGAGACGGGAGCGGTCGAGATCGATCGCTACTGGTCGGTCAACGATGTCGGCCGGGTCGTCAATCCGATGATCGTCGTCGGGCAACTGGAGGGCGGCGCGACGCAAGGGATCGGTCAGGCGCTCTGCGAGCGCTTCGTCTACGACCGCGAGACGGGACAGGCGCTCACGGCGAGCTTCCTCGACTACGCCGTCCCCCGCGCCGGAATGATCCGGCATTTCGCGATGACGATGGACGAATCGACGCCGTCGACCAACAATCGGCTGGGCGTCAAAGGCGTGGGCGAGCTCGGCACGATCGGCGCGACGCCCGCCGTCGTCAACGCCGTGGTCGACGCGCTCGCGCGAGCGGGCCTGGGCGCGCGCGCCGATGCGCTGCAGATGCCGTTCACGCCCGAGCGGGTGTGGCGCGCGTTGAAAGAGACCTGGCAACATTCGGGTCCGGGAACGATCTAAGCGATAGTCGATGGTCCCACGTCAGATCCGTCGTTCCCGCGCAGGCCGAGAACCCAGCGTCTTCAGACGAAAGACCCTGGATTCCCGCGTTCGCCGGGATGACCGCAGTCTTGCGAAGGAGTGAACCATGAGCACACGTGACGAGCTGCAGGCCACGATCGCCAAGCTGACGGCGCCCGGCAAGGGAATTGTCGCCGCCGACGAAAGCCTCCCGACGATCACCAAGCGCTTCAAGGCGGTCGGGATCGAATCCACCGACGAGTCGCGGCGCCAGTATCGGACGCTGCTGTTCACGACGCCTTCCGCCGAGCAATTCCTCGCGGGCGTGATCCTGTTCGAGGAAACGCTGGGCCAGGCCGGCGACGACGGCACGCCGCTCCCCGCCGTGCTGTCGCGCCGCGGCATCCTGCCCGGCATCAAGGTCGACAAGGGGACGGTGCCGCTGCCCGGCGCGGACGGCGATCTCGTCACCCAGGGGCTGGATGGCCTCGCCGAGCGCTTGAAGGCATACAAAGAAAAAGGTGCGCGCTTCGCGAAGTGGCGCGAGGTCTACGCGATTACCGATCACAATCCCACGCGGCTCGGCATCGAGGCCAACGCCGAGGTGCTGGCGCGCTATGCGGCGATCTGCCAGGAGCAGGGCATCGTGCCGATCGTCGAGCCGGAAGTCCTGATCGACGGCGTGCACACACTCGAACGCTGCCACGAGGTTTCCGAGGCGGTGCTGCACGCGGTGTTCCACGCGCTGCACCGGCATCGCGTGCTGCTCGAAGGCATGGTGCTGAAACCGAGCATGGTGCTGCCTGGCAAGGAAAGCCCGCCGAAGGCGCCGCCCGAGGTCGTCGCGCGCGCGACGCTCGAAGTGCTGAAGCGCACGGTGCCCTGCGCAGTACCGACAATCAATTTCCTGTCGGGCGGTCAGGCGCCGGTCGAGGCGACCGCCAATCTCAACGCGATGAACGCGATGGCGTCGCACGCGCCGTGGGTGCTGTCGTTTTCGTATGCGCGCGCGCTGCAGGACGACGCGATGCGCATCTGGGCCGGGCGCGCCGACAACGTGCGTGCGGCGCAGGCCGCCTTCGAAAAGCGCGTCAGGATGAACTCGCTCGCGCGCCAGGCGAAGTGGAGCGAGGCGCTGGAAAAGCAGGCCTGACCTGACCTTTCTCGCCCGGCTCCGCGCCGCACATTCGCGCGCGGCTATTTGCGTCGCGCGAGGATTGCTTCGATCTCGTCCATGATCGCGTTCATCCGCGCGACGAGCGCCTGATACGGCGCCGGCGTGGCGAGATCGACGCCGGCGGTCTTCACGAGCTCGTACGGGTAGTCCGACCCGCCGGCCTTGAGCATGTCGAGGTAGCGCTCGAGCGCGCCCGGTTCGCCGTCGGCGACCTTTTTCGCGAACAGCGAGGACGCTGCGATCGACGTCGCGTACTGGTAGACGTAGAACCCGCTGTAGAAGTGCGGGATGTACGCCCACTCGACGCAATAGTCATCGTCGATCACGACCACGCCTTCGCTCGCGCCATGGTAGCGCTTCAGCAGATCGCAGTACGTCTTGGTCAGCGCGGCGCCAGTCAGCGGCTCGCCGCCGTCCGCGCGTGCATGGATGTTGCGCTCGAACTCGGCGAACATCGCCTGCCGGTAGAACGTGCCGCGGATCTGCTCCAGCGCGTAGCCCAAGTGGTAGAGGCGCTCGGCGTCGGTCTTCGCGGTCTTCAGCACCCGCTGCAGCAGCAACTGTTCGTTGAACGTCGATGCGATCTCGGCGACGAACGTCGCGTATCCGGCGGTCACGAACGGCTGCGCGCGGTTGGCGAGATACGAGTGCATCGCGTGTCCCCATTCGTGGGCGACCGTCGTCACCGATTCGTAGTCGTCGTTGTAGTTCATCAGCACGTAGGGGTGCACGTCGTAGGCGTAGCCCGCCATGTGCGCGCCCGACTGCTTGTGCGGCCGCGGATAGATGTCCATCCAGCGGCTGTCGAGGCCGTTGGTCAGCGCCGCCACATAGTCCTTGCCCAGCGGTGCGACGGCGTCGATGACGAGCTGCCGGCCCTGCGGATAGGGAAACTTGAAATCGCCGTGCACGAGCGGCGGATAGATGTCGTAGTAGCGGAGTTGCGGCACGCCGAGCAGCTTCGCGCGGAGGCGGAAATACCGATAAAGCGTCGGCAGGCTGGCATTGGTCTGCGCGATCAGCGTGTCGAACACCGCGACCGGAATGTTGTTGCGGTCGAGCGCGCGGGTGATCGAGTCCGGGTACTTGCGCACCTTGGCGTACACCGAATTCTGCTTCAGCTGCGAATACAGGTTGACGCCGATCGTGCGCTCGTAGGTCTTGAACGTGCCGAAGAACGCATCCATGACGCGCTTGCGATCGTCGCGCTGCGGAGCTTCGCGGTATTTCGTGTAGGCCGAGGCGTCGAGCGTCACCTCTTCGCCGGTCGAAAGCTTTATCTTGGGCCACGGAATGTCCGCGTTGGTGAGGATCGAATACGCGCTTCCGCCGGCGTTGTCCATCAGGCCGAACCGCGCGACGATCGCCTCCCCTTCGTCGTTCAGCGTGTGCGGCGCCGCGCGCAGGATCCGATCGAGCGGATGGCGATAGATCACGAGCGAGGGTTGCTCCTTCAGGAACTGCGCAACGCGGTCGCTGCCAATATGCAGGACCTCGGGGTCGACGAAGGCGGTCGCCTCGGTCAGCCGATTGCCGAGCAGGTCGGCCTTCTGGTCCTGTTCGAGATAGGTGGACGAACCGGTGTCTTCGGCCAGTTGCTGGCCCGCGTAGACCGCGAGGCGGTAGTAGCGCTTCGTCATGTCGGCCTGGAGGTCGAGGCATTCCTTGAAGCGCGCCGCGCCGTCGCCCATTTTTCCCTTGCACTCGGCGAAGGTCTTCATCTGCGCGTCGAGCTTCGCGGCATCGGCGTTCCAGGCAGCGACCGTCGGATAAAGATCGGCGAGATTCCACCGATCGGCGGTCGTCTCGGCGAAGACCGGGGCGGCCGACATTGCGGCCAGGAACAGGGGTACGAAGCGAAGGATCATGGCGTACATCCAAGGAATTCAGCGATGGGCGCGATTCTAACGTCGGTTTTCCGCCGGGGGTGCCCTGCCTGGTGCCGCCATCGCGGCAAGGCACGCGGCTGCTTCAAGGCGGCGACGGTCCCTTGGCCGCAACGGCGTCAGCCTTTCCCGCCGTAGGCCAGCATGTCCATCATGCTCGCGAATTGCGACCAGTCGATGCGCTTGCTCCGGTGCCGGTTGCGCCCGTACCAGTAGAGCGAACCGCGTCCGATTTCGAGCTCGCCGATCTTTTCGTCGTTGGCGTAGATCTGCAGATTGAGCGACGAGCGGGCCTTGGCCAGCTCGAAGTTAGCGAGATCGGCCTTGACCTCGTGCTTGCGCGGGTTACCGCGCGGGAGTGGCTTGGCGCGCCTCTTCTTTGCGGGGGCCTTCCTGCTCTTCGCTTTCTTCTTTTCCGCCATGACGATCCTCTAGCGTGTAGCCGCTTCGCGACGCAGCCCGGCCGGAATGAGCCATCGCTCGCCGATGCGGAAACCGCCCTCGATGAGCAGCGCGAGCGCGGCCGCGGGAAGCGCGCCGGCCAGCAGCAGCATGTTGTCGTTGAGCGCGAGACCGGTGACGATGCGCTCGCCGTAGCCGCCGGCGCCGATGAACGCGGCGATAGTCGCGGTCCCGACGTTGATCACCGCCGACGTCTTGATTCCGGCGAGAATCGTCGGCGCGGCGAGCGGCAGCTCGATCTTCTGCAGGATCGTGCTCGCCGTCATCCCGAGCGATTGCGCCGCTTCCCTCATGCCGCGCGAAATCTGGGTGAGCGCGGTATGGGTGTTGCGGACGATCGGCAGCAGCGCGTAGAGCGCCAGAGCGATGAATGCCGGGACGGCGCCGATCCGCCCCGTCAACGGAATCAGGACCGCGAGCAGCGCGAGTGAAGGGATCGTCTGCACGACGCCCGTCGCGCCCAGAATCATCCCCTCGGTCGCAGGACGCTTGGCGGCGACGATCCCGAGCGGGACGCCGACGACGATGCTCGCTGCGAGCGAGATGAAGACGAGCCCCAGATGCTCGAGCGTCAGCCGGCCGAAATCCGGCCCGAACAGCTTGTTCCAGAAATTGCTCTTACCGGACTTGGCGGCGGTTTCGGCCGTGGCCAATCCTTCATGGCGAGCGACGAAATCAGCGGCAATGGCGGCGAAGTTCTTGCTCTCCAACTCTGCCCGGGCGTTCATCCGCCGCATCGCGGCGTCGTCGATCGTCCCATCGAGCTTCCGGAGTGCGGCCCATGTCTTCGGCAAACGCTGCGGAAGATCGGCGCGATAGAGGAGCACCGCGTCGTAGCGCGGGAAGTAGTGCCGGTCGTCGTCGAGGACGGTCAGGCCGTACTTGTCGAGCTTGGCGTCCGTCGAGTAGATGTCGATGGCGTCGACCTGGTGTTGCGCAATGGCCTCGTACGCGAGTCCGTGATCGAGACCGCGCGGCGTGGCAATGGGCAACTCGTAGGCGCGCTGCAACCCCGGCCAGCCATCGGCGCGACCGAGGAACTCCTGCGACAGCCCGAGGCGCAGCTCGGGATGCGCCTTGAGATCGGAGAGCTTCGCGATGCCCTTCGCGCGGGCGTCGTCGCCGCGTATCGCCAACGCGTACGTATTGTTGAATCCGAGCGGCACGCCCACCGCGAGACCCATCGGCGCGAGCTTGGCGTTCAGGTCGCCTAGCGGGGGCACGGCGTCCTGCTTCAGGATCTCCTTGGCGATCGTGCCCGTGTACTCGGGGTAGATGTCGATGTTGCCGTTGGTGAGCGCATTCAGCACGATCGCCGTGTTGCCGAGCCCCTGGCTGTGCGTGACGGTCGCCTCGCCGGCGGTCTCCGCCGTTTGCTTGATGATTTCGCCGAGGATGTAGGACTCCGTAAAGCGCTTGGAGCCGACCTTGAGCGTCGGCTCCGCGCCAACGGCAATTGCGGCGAGCGCGAGCATCGCGCCGCCGGCGAGCGCGCACACCAGTTTTGCTGTGGGCATGTAAGTCCCGCGCGGGAGCTGGGAGCCAATGTACACCCGTCGCGAGACGGTGCGCCGACCCCGCAGCCTTCAGCAGGAATCCGGAAATGGGCCCCGACCGCTCGCGCGGACGCGCGTCATTTCGCCTTGGCTACGTTGGTGAGCTCTTTCAGCGTGAACGTGTAGCTCGTCTTGTCGAGCGGCTTGTGACAGGCCAGGCATTCGGCCTGGTTCACACCGGGCCGCGGCTGTTTCGCGGCGGTGAACACGGCATAGTTCCAGTTCTCGTTGCGCAACATGTCGGGTATGTCCTTGCCCCATCCCGCCTCGCGCTCCATCGCCGTGTAGCCGACGAGCTGATCCGCTGCGAAAAAGCCGTCGGCGCCCATCACCGGTTTCTTTTCGGCGTCCTGCTTGACCGAGTAGACCTCGGCAAACAGCACCGACCCGTCCGGCAGCGGATTACCGGCCTTCGCCGCATTGAGCGCAACGTCGTTTGCATAGTAGTAACGTACCTGCTTCGTGTCGGGGAAGTTGATCGTGTGGTATTTGGTGAACGTCGACTTGTAGTTGTCGGGAAACGTCACGCTGCTCTTGGCGACGTTCGGCAGGAAATCCGATTTGGCGCCGGCTGCCGCACCCTGCTGCGCGGAGAAGTACGCTGCAACGTTGGCGATGTCCTCGGCGCTGAGCTGGGTGGCGATCGCGTTCATGATGCCGTTCTTGCGGCTGCCGTCCTTCAATGCATTGAGCTGGAGCTCGATGTAGCGCGCCTTCTGACCGGCAAGATTGGGAATCGCGTCGCTGACGCTTACACCCTGGGCGCCGTGGCACGCGGCACACACCGTTGCGACTTTGGACTTGCCGGCTTCGAGGTCCGCTGCGTGGGCAACGGAAACGCCGGCGAATACTATCGACAGACCCATGACGGCGCGCATCGGTTCCTCCATTCGCGGTCGGTAGGGCGAAAAGCGTAGCACGGCCAGTCCCGGCCGCGGCGGGCATTTATTTCCGCTTTGGACGCCCGCGAGGGGGATGTCGGCGCGTCGCCGCCGCCGTCAGCGTGTAGGCGACGGTGGGCTGGTCGAGTGCGACGGGTCATGTCGGGCAGGCGAATTGCCCTTGGGGCCGACCCGAATCGCTCAGCGCTGCTGTCAATCCTGAATCCACGGTAAACGTGGACGGGGTGAGCGCCGTTATTCCCGAACGGTCATCCAAAGCGCAGTGAGCCATTCTCGGTGAGATTCTTCACGTTCGTGCTGGCGCTCGGCGTGCACGCCTTTTCCCTTGGCGTGGCGGCGCAGGTCACGCCGGCGCCCGTCAATCCCGCGATCGACATGCCGGGATTCCTGCGCGTCGCAATCGATGCGGCGGCGCATCGCGATGCCCGGCGGCTGACCGAATCGGAGTTCCTGCGGATGAGCCGCGAACCGCGGACGATCGTGCTCGACGCGCGCAGCCGCGAGAAGTACGACGCGCTCCACATCGCTGGCGCGGTCAACCTGAGCTTCCCGGACATCGCGGTCGAAACGTTGCGCCAAACGATCCCGGACCCATCAACGCGGATCCTGATCTATTGCAACAACAATTTCCGCGACGCCGAGGGACCGTTTCCGAGCAAGCTGCCGAGCGCGTCGCTCAATCTGTCGACGTACATCGCGCTCTACACTTACGGCTATCGCAACATCTACGAGCTGGGGCCGCAGCTCGATCTCGCCACGACGATGCTGCCGTTCGACTCGAACTAGAGCGCTATTCGGGCGGCCGCCGCAGGTGCCAGTCGGTCGCGCGCTGGAACCCTCGGCCGATCCTGATCAGCGTCGCCTCGGCAAACGGCGCGCCGATCAGTTGCACGCCGATCGGCAGCCCGTCCGCCGAAAACCCCGCGGGCAGCGACAGCGCGCAGGCGCCGAGATAATTGGCGGCGCGCGTGAACGCCGCGAGCGGCGTCGCGGCTTCGTCGACTTCCGCGACCGGCGTGGCGACGATCGGCAGCGTGGGCGTGAGCAGCGCGTCGCGACCTTCCATCCACGCCGCGAACGCACCTGCCGTGCGCCGCCGCGCGGCGAGCTCGTCGATGTAATCGGCTGCGCTCACCGTCTTTCCCGCCAGCGTGCGCCGCCGCACCCAGGGATCGATCGGCAGCGACGGATCGTCGATGTACGCTCGATGCAGCGCGTACGCTTCCGTCGCGATGATGCGGCCATTGCGGACCATCAGGTCGTCGAAGTCGAACGGCACGCGCACCTCGTCGACGCTGGCGCCCAAGTCGCGCAGCACGGCCATCGCCGCGTCTCGGGCGTCCAAGACGTCGTGCGCCGTGTCATCGGGAAATTGCTCGACGGCGAGCGCGCTGATGCGCATCCGCCGGAGGTCCGGCTCGACCGCCAGCGCAGCGTCGACGTCGAAGGCGGGGACAGCGAGTGTCGCGGAATCGCGCGAATCGGGTCCGGCCATTGCCGCGATGAGCCGCGCCGCGTCTTCGGCAGTGCGGGTCAGCGGTCCGATCGAGTCGAGCGTCGTCGCCAACGGCACGGCCCCATGCAGGCTCACGCGCCCGTACGTCGGCTTGAGCCCCACGAGACCGCAGAGCGCCGCGGGAATTCGTATCGACCCGCCGGTGTCCGAGCCGATGGCCGCGGGTGCGAGGCCGCCCGCCACGGCCACTGCCGAGCCGCTCGACGATCCGCCCGCGACGCGATGCGTCTGCATGTCCCACGGATTCCACGGCGCGCCCATCGGTGCGTTGCGGCCCCAGCCGCCGAATGCGAACTCGACCATGTGCGTCTTGCCCAGCGGAATCATGCCGGCTGCGACGAGGCGCTCGACCGCCGTCGCCGTGTGATCGGACATGCGCCCGAGCCAGCTCTTGGAGCCGGCCGTCGTCTGGCGGCCTTCGACGTGCAGCAGATCCTTGAGCGCGATCGGCAATCCGTGCAGCGGACCGCGCGCCCGGCCCGCGGCGCGCTCGCGGTCGGCTGCGTCGGCACGGGCGAGCGCGTCGTCGCGCCAGACGTCGACGAACGCGTGCAGCCGCTCGTCCCGCGCGTCGATCCGGGCGAGGCACGCGGCCACGATCTCGCGCGACGTGGTCTCGGCGGAAGCGAGGCGGCGCGCCAAATCGGCGAGCGATTGCCAGGGAAGGTCGATGGGCATCGGTCGAATGGCCCGTGGGGCTCGGACGACGGTACCGCCATTGGTTCACCGCGTCGAGACCCGTTCGAGGGTCGCGGCCCGGGTGCCCACGGAAACTGAGCGGCATCAAACTCGACGGCTGCTTCCTGTTGCACAATAGGTTATTCCCCTAACGCGAGGATGCCATGACGTATCGGTCCATTTTCGTCCACGTCGACGATACGGAACCCTGCGCGCGCCGGCTCGACTACGCCGCCCGCGTGGCGAAGCGGTACCCCGGCGAACTGCTCGGCGCGTACATCGTGCCGCCGAGCGACGTGACGGCGTATTCGAAGGCGGCGATTCCGCCGGATATGTTCGAAAGATACGTCGCCAAGCTCGCCGAGCTCTGCAGCGCCGCGGAGGACGGCTTCCGCACCGCCGCCCGGCGCGCCGGCGTCGGGGGGGTCGAGTGGCGGACGCCGCCTGGCAACCGGATCGGGCAGGCCGTGCTCCACGCGCGGCACGCGGACCTTGCAATCATCGGTCAGCCGCCGCGCGACGACACGCACGAATCGTTCGTCGAGGAGCTTGCCAACGCCGTCATCACGCATTCCGGCCGCCCGGTGCTGCTCGTCCCCTCGGTGGGCGAATACCCGACGGTGGGCGAACGCGTGCTGATCGCCTGGAAGGATTCGCGCGAGTCGGCGCGCGCCGTCGCCGACGCGCTGCCGCTGCTCAAGGACGCGAAGAAGGTGTTCGCCGTCGCCATCACGCCGGAAGCCGAGGAGACGGCGCGTGAGAGGTTCACCGACGCGCAGCTCTCGGCCTTCCTGCGCCGGCATGAGGTCGAGGCGACGGTCCGGCGAATCTTCGCCGCCGACATCGACGCGGGCGAGCTGTTGCTCTCGCAGGCCGCTGACTTCGGCGCCGATCTGATCGTGATGGGCGCCTACAGCCGCTCGTGGCTCTCCGCGCTCGCGTGGGGCGGCGTCACCCGGGTGATGCTCTCATCGATGACAGCGCCGGTGCTGATGTCGCACTGATCCGTGGCCGCGCGGTCGGCGTGCCGCTCCTATGGCGCGATCAGCGGCGGTAGTCGAACGACGCCGCGCTGTGTCCAGCCCGGCACCCGGCGCTGCATCAACCGGACGATGCTGGCGGTGAGCTCGCGCGCGAGCTCCGGCGTCATCGGCAGCGGTGCCGCGAATTCCGTGCGCATCCGCGCGTCGGGTCTTTCGCTCGCCGCGGCGCGCTGCGCCTCCGCCATCCCGGCCGACGTGACGAGCGAGGCGAAGACGTCGGTGCGATTGGTCGTGTCGCCACCGTTCGTCTGCGCGTAGAACGGCACGAACTCGCTGCCGATGCTGACGAGCGACTGATAATCGCCGACGAAGAGGCCGAGCGAGTTCGGCGCGCTGGCGAAATCGAACGGCCCCGACACATGGCTTTCGAGCCACGTGGCGGCATCCGGCGAGCGGGCGAGCCAGATGTCGGTGGGAAGCGTCGCCGGATCGGCCGTGTTGTTGCGCAGGTCGTAATAGAGGACGCCGACTGTCCCGTCGCTGCGAATGGTCACCGTCGGGAGAAACGCCTGGACGGAAGGATCGCCGTTCACGCGCACGGGCATCGACCAGGTGAGGCCGCCGTCGACCGAGCGCGACAACGCAACGCCGTCACGCTGCCCGCCCGAAAAACGCGAATCCTGCCAGACGGCGACCAGTTCGCCGTGCGGGCCGGCGGCGATCGCGCCGAGATTCGAGCCGTCGCGGATCGTGGCGTGGGTCTCGGGATCGCGCGCGCCGACCGATTGCATCGGCGACACCGTGATCGGCGCCGACCAGGTGACACCTTTGTCGAGCGAGCGGATCACGGCGAGCGTCGCGGTGGTCCCGCCCGCCGCTGTCGCGTCGAGACGCGTGAATGACATCACCAGCGTGCCGTCCGGCAGCACGACCAGCAGGTTGTTGATCGTCTGATTGGCAGGACCGGGATCGTAGACGGCCCGCGCGGGCTCCCACGACAGGCCGCCATCGACCGTGCGGGCGAAGTAGCTGGGACCGCCGCCCGCCGCGGTGAGCCGGTCCCACACCGCGTAGACGAGCCGCGCGTCGTTCGGGTCGGCGGTGATCGACTCCTTGTCGTTGAAGAAATCGGAACCGTCGGCAATCAGCGCGACTGGTGCGCTCCAGGCGTTCCCGCTATCGGTGGAGCGGCTCACCAGGACGGCGCCCGACGAACCGGCGGCGAGTGTCGCGCCGTTGAAGGCGATGGCGATCTGATACGCGGTGCCGTCGGGTGCGATCGTCACCCACGGATCGGACGCCCGCGCGTAGTCGCCGCCGTTCGCTGCGGTGCCGCCGGCGCAGCGCGAAAACGCCGCCATCCGCTGCACCCACGTGCGTCCGCCATCGGTCGAAACGCCGGTCAGCAGACCTCGCGCGCCGCCCGTCGACCAGCGATCCTGCTGCCAGACGCCGACGAGATTCGCAGCGTTCCGCGGATTGACGGCGACGTACGGCTCGACTTCGGCGTTGACGTACAGTGTGCCGTCGGCCGGCACGCCATCGCATGCCGCGGCGAACGGCGAAACGCTCGACGCGCGAAACTGAGGATCGGGAAGCGGCGTCGGCGGCCCCGCCGTCGATCCGCCGTCGCCGCCGCCACCACACGCATGCAACAGCGCGCCGCAAAGCGCGACGCCGAGCGCAAGCATGCTGCCGTGACGTTGACGCATCGTTCGATGGGCGATGCTCATGCCCGCATTGCTCCGTTGCGGTGACTTGGAACAATCGCCGATGCAGGGATTGCCCGCCATCGCATTGTGGAATCTGTCGCCGGCGATCGGCCGCCATGTTACTCCGGCCGACGGCGGCTTCGCGTCCCTTTTTCCGCACCGCCGGCAACCGCAGCAACCCGCACACCACACCCTCGACTTCCCGAAGGGTGCCTCTTTGGTGCAAACTGCGGGATTGACAGACCCCAAGAGCTGGGGTGGCAAGAAACCGACCTCATGGAACCATTGGTCTTGACCGTCGACATGGCCGGGCTTCCGCAGGCGTGGGTTGCGCTCGAGGAAGCCATCACGTATCACGCGAAGCAGATGGTCGCGTGGTCGCTGGGTTTCGAAGTGCGCGAGTTCCGCGGCGGCTGGCAGCGGAATGGCGTTCGCTCGCGCATCGCGACCAAGTCGATCCTCGCGATCAAGGGCAGCATTGCCGGGCGGCACGTGCACGTGCCCGGCCTCACCAACGCGCTGCTGTTCGCCCGCGATCGGCATCTCTGCGCCTATTGCGGCGAGGCTCACATGTCGCGCGACCTGTCGCGTGACCACGTGGTGCCGGCGTCGAAGGGCGGGCGCGACACGTGGACCAATTCGGTGACGGCCTGCAAGAGGTGCAACATCAAGAAGGCGAACCGCACACCCGAGCAGGCCGGGATGCCGCTGCTTTATGTGCCGTACGTCCCGAACCGGCACGAGCAATTCATCCTGCGCAACCGGCGCATCCTCGCCGACCAGATGGAATACCTGCTCGCCGGCGTACCGCGGACGAGCCGCCTCTACGCCGCGGCGGAACTCTCGTAACCGCGCGCGCCCGGTGCCGGTCGGTGCCGCGCGTCAATCGACCGTTTCGAGCGGCGCTGGGCCGCCCTTAGTCAGCCACGGCCGGATTAACCGGCGCCTCCACAATCGGATCAACCGGCGCCGCCCTCGCTTCACCGTAACGTGTGCAAGCCTCGGCGACGTACTGGCGGACGATCTCGGCGAGCCGCAGCGTTCCCGGTCCGGCCGCGTCGCGATCGGGGAGAATGAGGTACAGCTCGATGAAGCGCTCGCCGCCTTCGGAGAGCGGCAGAGGCGCCAACGCACCGGTCGAGAGCTCCTCGCGGATCTTTTCCTCCGGATACCAGGCGAAGCCGTAGCCCATGCGCGCGGCTTCGATCGACGTCGACAGGTTGCTCACCGTCCAGCGCTGATCGACCTCCACCGACACGACCCGCGGGTCGCGCAGCATCCCCGAATCGCGCACGACGAGATGGCGATGCGCCCGCAGATCGCGGACGGTCAGCTCGCGGCCGAGGCGGTGCAGCGGATGATCGGGACGCGCGACCGGGATCGCGCGCAACCGCATCAAGGGGTCGCCAAGAAAACCCGTCGGCACTTGCGGCGAGATCGCAAGATCCGTCCGCCCGGAAAGGATGGCTTCGGCCGTGCCGCCCATCACCGATTCGACGACCTCGATGCGTGTGTGCGGACTCTCGGTCCCGAAGCGCTCGAGACATTGCAGCAGGAGCCATGACGGGAAAAGGATTTCCGCGACGACGCGGATCTCGGCCTCCCAGCCCGCCGACAAAGTCCCCGCGGCGCGCTCCAGCCCTGCGGCGTCCTCCAACAAGGCCCGGGCCCGGCGGTACAGGAGCCGTCCCGTGGGCGTCAGCGCCGCCTTACGCCCCTGGATTTCGAATGCCTTGACGCCGAGCTGCGACTCGAGCTTCTGCACGGCGTAGGTGACCGCCGACTGGCTCTTGTGCAGGGCCTGCGCCGCCTGCGCGTAACCGCCGGCATCGACGACGGCCATCAGCGCGCGCCATTGCTCGAGCGTGACATGCGGGAACGCGGGCACAGAAATCAATCCAAATAATAGATCATAACGGTCAATATATTATGCTTTTTTATCATTTCAAGAAATAGTTAAATCGCGTCATCAAAAGCCCGGAGGTGCCCGATGACGACCCTGCTCCAGATCAACAGCAGCATCTTTTCGGCGGGCGGCCAATCGAGCCGGCTCGCCGACGAATTCGTCGCGGCCTGGCGCGCAAGCCATCCCGAGAGCGAAGTGATCGTCCGCGATCTCGCGAATGCCGCCGTCCCGCACCTCGACGCCGAGCGTTTTGGCGCCTTCATCGCCAAGCCCGACGAGCGCACTGCGGCGCAGCGCGTCATCGTCGACTTTTCCGACGCGCTGATCGACGAGCTCAAGCGCGCCGACGTCATCGTGCTCGGCCTGCCGATGTACAACTTCGGTGTGCCGTCGATGTTGAAGGCGTACTTCGACCACGTCGCGCGTGCGGGTGTGACTTTCCAATACACGGAGAAAGGCCCGGTCGGCCTGCTCACCGGAAAGAAGGTCTACGTCTTTGCCGCGCGCGGTGGAGTCTATGCCGGCACGCCGCGGGACACGCAGACCGGGTACGTGCGCGACTTCCGCGCTTGATCGGCATCACCGATGTGGAATTCGTCTATGCCGAAGGGTTGAACCTCGGTGCCGAGCGCAAGGCGGCGGCGCTTTCGCAGGCGCAGCGAACCATCGAAGATCTGCTGCCCGAGCCGATTGCCGCTTGACGTTCGGCGCGACCGACCGCACATTGGAATTCATCATGACCACACGCACACTGCAACGCGTCCTTGACGCGATCCCCACCTCCGACGGCGCGGGCGTCAAGCTGCGGCGCGGGCTTGGGCAGTCGCCGTTCGCGCGGCTCGATCCGTTCCTGATGCTCGACCACTTCTCGACCGACAACGCCGATGACTACATTGCCGGCTTCCCGGCGCATCCGCACCGCGGCTTCGAGACGGTGACCTACATGATCGACGGCCACATGCGGCACGAGGATCATCTGGGCCACGTGGGCGATTTGAAGAGCGGCGGCGTCCAGTGGATGACCGCGGGGCGCGGCATCATCCATTCCGAAATGCCGCAGCAGGAAGCAGGCCGCATGCGCGGCTTCCAGCTCTGGATCAATCTGCCGGCAAAGGAAAAGATGAAGCCCGCTGCGTACCGCGATATTCCGGCGGACGAGATTCCGGTCGTTGCACTCCCCGGGGGCGGGCGCGCGAAGGTCATCGCGGGGTCGATCACAGTTGGCGGTGTCGCGACGCCGGGCCCGATCCAGGGGCTCACTACGGATCCGCTGTACGTCGACATCGACTTGCCGGCAGGCGCGAAGTTCGAGCAATCCCTTCACGCCGGATACCATGCGTTCGTCTATCCGTTCGAAGGAAGCGCCGACGTCGGCGACCCGGGTGCAGCGCGCACGCTCGCCACGCACCACGCGGGGATCCTGTCCGACGGCGACGGCGTCGTCCTCACCGCGGGCGCCGACGGCGCGCGCTTCCTGCTGCTCGCCGGCCGGCCGTTGCTCGAGCCGATCGTGCAGTACGGCCCGTTCGTGATGAACACGCGCGAGGAAATCGAGCAGGCGATTCGCGATTACCAGAACGGCGAGCTCACGCGCGCGGCGGCATGAGCGATGCTTGCCCTCGCGCACCGCCTGCCGCGGGTTCGCGTGACGCGCGTCGAGCGGATGCTGCCGGTTACCGCAGGGACCGAGTCGTGACGTCAGTCTCTTTTCAGGGCGGTCCTTCCGCGCAGGCGTCAGGCCCTCATTGGCCGGGTGCCGCGTGGGGTCCCCGCTCCGCCAGCGCAGTGAGGGCGTTAACGAGAATCTGCGGTACCCGTCGAGGGTTACGATTGATCTCCGCCAACAGCTCGTGGACGGTGGCGGTGCCCGAGAGCCCTGCCCACGTCGACATCTGCTCGGCAGTCGGGCAGAGGTAAGCCATGCTCCAGGACGCGAAAGCCCGCGCCTCGACTTCGGCTTCGTAGAAGACCGTGACCGAGTGATGCCTTGAGTCGCGGGCGATGCTGGTCATCAGATCGCGTACGACATCCTTGTCGCCTTCGATGAGCTGAAAGAACACGCCATCGACATAGACCAGCGCGCCGGTGACGTTGCGCGCTTCGTTGCCGGCTCGCGCATCCGTGAGAATTTCCTCGAGGCCGACCGCCGTCATCGGGTTCGCGGCTTGAGATGAATACATGATCTGATAGGGCATACGTGCGCTCCCTCCTCTCGCCGCATACGCTACTCTTGATCGAGCCGAATCAACAGGCGCTCCGGGCTGCGCGCGTTCAGGCGCGGGCGGTGCCGTGGGCTCAGCCGGACTCCCGCAGCCGTTTCTCCGGTGTCGTCATCGCACTCGCCGGACGGGGGTTTCCAAGCCAAATGAACCGATCAGCGGTACGCAACGGCTCCACCAAGTGCCCGGATAGCACATGACACACCCGACTTCGTCCCGTGCCCGGGCGATCCTGATCATCGGGCTCATGATGGTCGTGCATGCCTGCGGTGCCGGCGCGTTGCCCGCGCCTGCCGACGATATTCCAGCCGCGGCGGCCAAGGGAGCACAAACGGCGGTCTTTGCCGGAGGGGATTTTTCCGGTGTGGAAGCGGTGTTTCGGCATGTGCAGGGCGTGTCGAGCGCGGTCTCCGGGTATGCCGGCGGTACCGCATCTACCGCCGACGATACGATGGTGAGCCGAGGCAAGACCGGCCATGCCGAATCCGTGCAGGTCATCTACGATCCCGTGCGGGTCTCTTACGGGACGTTGCTGCAGATCTTCTTTTCGGTCGCGCACGACCCGACGCAGCTCAACCGGCAGGGGCCCGATGTCGGCGCTCAATACCGCTCGGTGATCTTCACCACCAGCGGGGACCAGAGCCGGGTCGCGAAAGCCTACATCGAGCAACTCGACCACGCCAACGTTCTCCCGCGTCGGATCGTCACGCAGGTTCAGCCATTGCAGGCGTTCTATCCAGCGGAGAGCAGGTACCAGAACTATGCTGCGTTGAATCGCACGCAGCCGTACGTGGCGCGCTACGTCTTGCCGAAGCTTGCTCAGCTGAAAGAGCAATTCCCGGAGCTCTACACGGGCAACTAGCACGGCCCGGCATGCGGCTCACGCCGCCGCAACTATCGAGTCACTCTATCGCACCCGGGCATCAACCGACTTTGTTGCCGGACTTCGCTGCAAGGCGCTCCGAAAACCGGGCCAGATCGATCACCACCCGACCATGGGTGCCACGGCCTATCTCCTCCGTTCCGTCCATCGCATTTACTCGGAACTCGATTTGCCGGCCGTTACTGCCGATGACTTCGGCGTGGGCAACGATGCTGCGGCCGACTGGCGTGGGCGCAAGATGGCTGACATCGATCCGCGTGCCTACCGCGCTCTCGCCCGCCTCGAAGTAAGGCTTGATCGCTTCCAGCGCGGCGTTCTCCATGGCCATGATCATCACCGGCGTCGCCAACACTGGCGGGAGCATTGCGTCCTTGAAGCGATTGGCAAGGTGTTCAGGAGCCACGACCATCGCAAATGTGCCTCGCGCGCCCGTCGGTATTGTGCGCATGTAATCTCCTGCTTAACCACTAAACGGGGAAGCTTGCGCACCGACACGGCGGTGAAGACGCCAATGAAGCCTGACACTGAGCGATCAGCTGAGCCCGGTCACCGGCACCGCGGCGCCGTGGATCGCACGCGCGTCGGGTGATGCCAGAAAAAGGATCACCCTTGCCAGGTCCTCCGCCGCGACCCACCGCGCCGGATCCGCGCCCGGCATCGCGGCGCGATTCTCCGGCGTGTCGATGATGGTCGGCAGCACGCAGTTGACGTTGATGTTCTTCTCCCGCAGTTCTGCGGCCATCGCTTCGGTGAGACGGATGACGGCGCTCTTGGCCGCACAATAGGCCCCCATTTGCGCGACGCCCTTCTGCGCGGCAAATGCGCCGACGTTGACGATCTTGCCGCCGCCGCGTTCGATCATGCCCGGCACGACGGCGCGAACCGCATGCAGCAGCGTCCCGACGTTGAGGTCGAACAGGAAATTCCAGTTCTGATCGGACGTTTGATGCACGGGCTCGCCCATCCGGAAGCCGCCCGCGATGTTGCACAGGACATCGATGCGGCCAAAGCGCGCGACGGCGGTCGCAACCATGGCATTCGCCTGCACCTGATCGCGGAGATCGGCCGGCACGAGCGCGCGGCGCTCGTCGCCCGCACCGAATGCGGCGGCGAGACTTTCCATGCGCGTACCGACGAGCACCAGGTTGGCGTCGCGCTCCGCGAACGCAGCGGCAACAGCGCGGCCGAGGTTGCCCGCAGCGCCAGTGACGATCACCGTGCGCACCGCCGATTGCGATTCATCTGCCATGCCGCCGTCCATGGTGATAGCGTCCGGCTTCTCGCGCAAGCACGCGAGCGGTCGAATCGACCCGAGGCAACAAAAAACCCGCCGGGCCATCAGCGGGTTAGGTGAAATCTGGTGGAGACGAGGAGGATCGAACTCCCGACCTTCGCATTGCGAACGCGACGCTCTCCCAGCTGAGCTACGTCCCCGGAGGCGAAGAAGTATAGCCGGAACGGCCCGATCCCGTAAACTCGAGTAAGCGAAGCGAGCCAAGGCCCGAAGGGCGCGTCTGCGGGCGAGCCAAGGCAGTGGCGCCTCGCAAAGCGAGGACTGCGCGGAGGCCCGGACACCCTGTCGCCAATGGGGTGGAAAGAAGCGCGGCCCGTCCCCACGTACACTTTCCGGCCGCACCGAAAGCGTCCCATGACCCAGTTGATCGACCTCGTTCAGCACTACGGCCTCGCCTTCGTCTTCGTCAACGTGCTGCTGCTGCAGGCGGGCCTGCCCGTGCCCGCGTATCCGACGCTGATCGTCACCGGCGCCCTCGCGGCGCGCAGTCCCTATTCGCTCCTCGGGCTGATCGCGACGGCGGTCGCGGCGTCGGTCATCGGCAACGTCTCCTGGTATGTCGCCGGGCGCCGGCTCGGCGGACGCGTGTTAAGCACGCTGTGCCGGATGTCGTTGTCGCCGGATTCGTGCGTGCGCCAGACCGAGTCGATCTTCGCGCGTTGGGGCGCGCCGTCGCTGATGGTCGCGAAATTCATCCCGGGCTTCGCCTCGGTGGCCACCGCGATGGCCGGCATCGTGCGCCTTCCCCTTTGGCGCTTCGTGCTGTTCGACGCGATCGGCGCGGCGCTGTGGTCGGGCGTCGCGATCGCGCTGGGCTACGTGTTCCGCGACGCAGTGAACGATGTGCTCGCGGTGCTGGAAGCGTTGGGCGAGATCGGGATCGCGCTGATCGTTGCCGCATTCGTCGTCTACGTGATCGTCAAATGGGTGCAGCGCCAGCGCTTCATCCGGCAACTGCGGATGGATCGGATGACGGTCGACGAACTGCGCGATCTGCTGACCGAAGGCCGGGACGACGAAAGTGATCGACGTGCGTTCGCCGATCTCGCAGGCCGTCACGGGGCGCATCCCCGGTGCGGTGACCGTCGATTCCAGCAACATCAAGGTCGATCTCCTGGCGATCGAGCCGGAAACCGAGGTCGTCGTCTACTGTGCCTGCCCGAACGAAGCGACGGCGGCGAAGGTGGCGAAGGCGCTGATCCAGCACGGCTTCAAGCGCGTGCGGCCGCTCGCCGGCGGCATCGACGCGTGGATCGAAGCAGGTTACGACGTCGAGCACTGACGTCGCCCATGCTACATTCGCGCCGACACAGTGGCGGCGGCTTTAGGGTGTGGAGGAATACCGATGACAAAGGAAGCGATCGCGTCGAAGAATGCGCCAGCGGCGTTAGGTCCGTATTCACAGGGAGTGCGCGCCGGCGACACCGTCTACCTGTCCGGTCAGCTCGGCCTCGATCCTTCGACCGGCAATCTGGCCGACGGTGTCGAGGCGCAGGCGCATCAGGTTTTCCGCAACCTGCGCGCGGTCGCGCAAGCCGCCGACGGCGAGCTCGACGACATCGTGAAGCTCACGCTGCTGCTCGCCGATCTCGCCGATTTCGCGAAGGTGAACGAGATCATGACGACGTATTTCAAGCCGCCGTACCCGGCGCGCGCGACGTATCAGGTGGCGGCGTTGCCCAAGGCGGCGCGCCTCGAGGTCGAGGGCGTGCTGGTCGTATCGAAATAGCCGATCGTGCTTCGTTTGTCGCGGGCCCGCATTCGTGATCCGCTCGTGACGGCGACAGATGGCGAAAGTGACCGGCCGAAAACGTGACACCGCGGACGGCAGCACGGTCGCGGATCTGATCTCGCCGGCGAAGCCTGCGGCTGTCGCGGAAAAGGCAAAACCGGCCGGCCGCGGTCTGTCGGACCTGCTGGCGAAGCTCGGAGTCAGCCGCGATCAGGATCTCGTGCTGCACCTGCCGTTGCGCTACGAGGACCACACGCGCGTCGTGCCGCTCGCTGCGCTCACGCCGGGCGTTGAGCAGCAGACCGAGGGCACCGTCGTCCGCACGGAGATCCAGTATCGGCCCCGCCGCCAGCTGGTGAGCGTGCTCGAGGACGATAGCGACGACAGCGGCGCGCGTGCACAGCTCGTCCTGCGTTTTTTCCATTTCTACCCGAGCCAGCAGAAGGTTCTCGCGCCGGGAAAGCGCGTGCGCGTGTTCGGCGACGTCCGTGAGGGTCACTTCGGCCGCGAGATCGTGCATCCGCAGTTCAAGGCGGTCGAGCCGGGCGCGCCGCTACCCGATCGCTTGACGCCCGTTTATCCGACGACCGCAGGGCTCGCGCAGGAGACGCTGCGCAAGGTCACTACACGCGCGCTTGCCGCCGATCCGGCGCTGACCGCGGAGACGCTCCCGGAATGGCTGATCCAGCGACGGCATCTGTGGAAGTTTGGCGACGCGGTTCGCTTTCTGCACGCGCCGCCGCCGCGCCTGAACCAGCTCACCCAGCGTGCGCTCGACCTGCGCACGCATCCGGCGTGGACGCGTCTCAAGTTCGACGAGCTCGTCGCGCAGCAGCTGTCGCTCAAGGCGCATCGCAAGGCCCGCGCGGCGAAGCGCGCGCCGGTGCTCACGGGCACGGGTGCGCTCACCGGAGCGCTGCTCGCGCGAATTCCGTTCAGGCTCACGCGCGCGCAGGAGCGCGTGTGGCGGGAAATCAGTCACGATCTCAAGCGTGCGACGCCGATGCAGCGGCTGCTGCAGGGTGACGTCGGCAGCGGCAAGACGATCGTCGCCGCGCTCGCCGCGCTGCAGGCGATCGAGAGCGGCCGGCAGGTTGCGTTCATGGCGCCGACTGAAATTCTGGCCGAGCAGCATTATCGCAAGCTCGCGCAGTGGCTCGAGGGCCTGCCGGTCGAAGTCGCATGGCTGACGGGTGGCCTGCCGGCGAAGCAGCGCAAGAAGGCGCTCGCGGCGATCGGCAGCGGCGAAGCGATGTTCGCGATCGGGACGCATGCGCTGTTCGAAGACGAGGTCGCGCTGCCGCGGCTGGGCCTCGCGATCGTCGACGAGCAGCATCGGTTCGGCGTTGCGCAGCGTCTCAAGCTGCGCGGCAAGGCCGTTGCCGAAGCGCACCAGCTGATGATGAGCGCGACGCCGATCCCGCGTTCGCTGGCGATGACGTTCTACGCGGACCTCGACGTCTCGGTGTTGGACCAGATGCCGCCCGGCCGCAACCCGGTTGCGACGCGCCTCGTCAACAACAAGCGGCGCGGCGAGGTGATCGAGCGCGTCCGCCGCGCCTGCGCCGAAGGCCGTCAGGCTTACTGGGTGTGCCCGCTGATCGAGGAATCGGAAAAGCTCGAGCTGCAGACGGCGGTCGCGCTGCATGCGGAGCTGACGGCCGCGCTGTCCGAATTCAAGGTCGGGCTGCTGCACGGCCGCATGAAGCCCGACGACAAGGCCGCGGTGATGGCGGCGTTCGTCGCCGGCACCGTTCACGTGCTGGTCGCAACGACGGTGATCGAAGTCGGCGTCGACGTTCCCAACGCGTCGCTGATGGCGATCGAGCACGCGGAGCGCTTCGGGCTCGCACAGCTCCATCAGTTGCGCGGTCGCGTCGGCCGCGGCGCCGCCGAGAGCACGTGCTATCTGCTGTTCGAGGAACCGCTGACCGACACCGCGAAGGCACGGCTCAAGGTGATCTACGAAAGCACCGACGGGTTCGAGATCGCGCGCGCCGATCTCGCGATTCGCGGACCCGGCGAATTCCTGGGCGCGCGGCAGTCCGGCGTGCCGCTGCTGCGCTTCGCCGATCTCGAGCGTGACGTCGCGCTGATCGAGCAGGCGCGCGACGCCGCCGACGAATTGCTGCAGAAGGATCCGGTTGCCGCGGAAAAGCACCTCGCCCGCTGGCTCGGCGGCAAGCAGGAGTTCATCAAGGCGTAGCTATCGACCGGTGCTGGGAACGCGTTACGTCGCGGCGCTGGAAGCGAACGGTCAGATCGCGAGCCGGCTCCAGTGGTGCGCCTCGATCCGCCTGCAGACGGTATGCCACGACGTCGGGCCAAGGTTGTCCATGCTGACGTCCAGCGCGCGCCACGATCGCGCGTGTAAGCGACGCTCGCATCCGAGGTCGGCCACTTCTTGCGACTCGGTCCACTGTTCGTCGTTGCCGGTGACGATCAGCAGTGCGCCGCGATTGGCGGCCGTACCGGCGAGCTCCAGCATGCGGGGGCGGCTCGGCAGCCGCAGCGATTCGTCGAATTCGACGCTGGTCCACGGCGTGAGCGGCAGCGCCGCCACGCTGTTCGCCACGTGTTGTGCGCCGAACACGTCGATCAGGCTCGCAAGCCGCGAATGCCAGGTGGCACGCAGGCGAACGGGCGCGTCGGGATGCAGAAAGGCGAGTGGCCAGCCCCGGTGCTGGAACCCATGATCCATCGGCACCGCAGTATGGTCATTCGTGGGGCACGCAACGAGCAGCACGATCGGCGCGTGCTCGATGTCACCTTCGTAGGGCAAAGCGCCGAACTGGGTGCGCAAGCGGAACCGCTCGGCCGCGCGGGCGTTGTAGGCGGCGAGCGCGTGCGCGTCCTCGATGGCGATTCTCTCGGCGAGCACTCGTCGCCGGGCCAGGGCCAGCATGATGTCGGTTCTCCGCGCAGATGCCCGTCCGCTGCCTCGTAGGGGCGGCGGGTCCGCGCAAAATGGTACTATCGATAATAGTGACCATAGTATACCAGTACCAAAAATAGTGATCAAGGTATACTGATCGGACGGCACCTTTCGGGGGACGAGCGTGATGAGCGTCGTGATGCGGGGCAAGCGCGGGCATGTCCGCCCGGATTCGATCCACGTGCTGCGGGGGAACGACACCCGGCGGCGGATTCTCGAGGCGTCCCGGCGCCGGATCCTCGCCGACGGCTTCGAGGCGCTGCATCTCGACGACCTCGCGAAGGACGCTGGCGTCACCAAGGCTGCCGTCGTCAAATCGGTCGGCGGCAAGGCGACGATCCTGCTCCTGCTCTTCGAACAGGATCGCGCCACGAGGCTCGAGGTGCTGACGCATGCCATGACGCTGAAGACCGGACTGAAGCGCCGCCTGACCGATACCGCGCGCAGGCTCTACGCGCTCGACGTGCCGCGCCTCAAGCTCGTGCAGGCCTACCTCGGGTACCTGTGGTTCTGGGTCGAAGAAGACCACGACAAGGTCCAGGCCAACATCGACGGCACGCTCGCGGCGATCCGTGATCTCGTGCGTTCCGCCGCCGGGCCGGCCGAAACACCGGATCGGATTCGGACGCTCGCGCTGCGGGCGTTGACGGGCTACGTGATCGGGCTGCGCGACGTGTATTACGGGCGGTCGGACGTCGACGAAGCCACGAAACTCGTCCTGGACTTCATGGTCGCTTGACGGGCGCGCCGGCAGAGGGACTGGGCCGCGCCCGACGCCGAGGAGAGGACGCCGGGATCGATTGGTTCTTTTCTGACCGAAATCAAGGTCTTGCCCTGTCCAACGCGGGCGCGTAGGCTAAAATGCCGCAGCACCGGCACAACCTGCCCATGTCCCTTTACGCCCTCGGCTTGAACCACGCGACCGCACCGCTCGACGTGCGGGAGCAGGTCGCGTTCTCGCCGGACGCGCTCGGCCACGCGCTGCGCGATCTGCTCACCCGGCCGAAGGTCAAGGAAGCAGCGATCCTGTCGACGTGCAACCGGACCGAGCTCTACGTCCACGGGCCCGAGCCGCAGCCGGTCGTGCAATGGCTGGAAGACTTCCATCGCGTCCCGAAGGATTCGCTGGCGCCGTACATCTACACGCTGCCGCGGGAGAAGGCCGTCACCCATGCATTCCGCGTCGCGAGCGGGCTCGACTCGATGGTGCTGGGCGAACCGCAGATCCTGGGTCAGATGAAACAGGCGGTGCGTCACGCCGAAGCCGCCGGAACGTTGGGCCTCGTGCTGAATCGGCTGTTCCAGCGCACGTTCGCGGTAGCGAAGGACGTCCGCACGCAGACCGACATCGGCAGCGCGTCGATCTCGATGGCCGCGGCCTCCGTCAAGCTCGCGGAGCGTATCTTTCCGTCGATCAGGGAGCAGCGCCTGCTCTTCATCGGCGCGGGCGAGATGATCGATCTCACCGCAACGCATTTCGCTGCACGGCGCCCGAAATCGATCACGATCGCCAACCGGACGCTCGAACGCGGCAAGGCGCTCGCCGCCCGCTTCGCCGCCGAAGCGATCACGCTGAACGAAATGCCGGACCGGCTGCCCGAGTTCGACATCATCGTCACCTGCACGGCGAGCACGCTGCCGATTCTGGGCAAGGGCTTGCTCGAGCGCGTGATCAAGGCGCGCCGGCACGCACCGATCTTCCTCGTCGACCTCGCCGTGCCGCGCGACGTCGAGCCCGAGGCGTCCGACCTGGACGACGTGTTCCTCTACAGCGTCGACGACCTCTCGAACATCGTCAAGGACAACCTGCAGATCCGCAGGGAAGCGGTGGCGCAGGCCGAGGAGATGATCGCAACGCAGGCGCAGAGCTTCCTGCGCTGGCTCGAGGGCCGCACCGTGGTGCCGACGATCACCGCGCTCCATGGCCACCACGAGCAACTGCGCGCCGGCGAGCTCGAGCGCGCGCGCAAGCTGCTCCAGAACGGCACGCCGCCGGAGCAGGTGCTGGAGGCGCTCGCCCGCGGCCTGACCAACAAGTTCCTGCACGGGCCGACGCAGGCGCTGAACCAGGCCGGCGATGCCGAGCGCGCAGAGCTCACCGCGATGTTCGAAAAGATCTATCGCATCCCCGACGAGGGGCATTAGCTTCCGTCAGTGTGGCGTTCCGTCGTTCCCGCACCCGCTGGAATGACGAAAAAGCGTGCGACGGATGAATCGACGCACGATCCGCCGCTCCGGCATCTCGAACGTTTCCCGAAGATGAAATCTTCTCTCCGCGCCAAGCTCGACGCGCTCGCGCGAAGGCTGACCGAGCTCGACGTTACGTTGTCGTCGGGTGATGCCGTGCGCGATCTCGACCGCTATCGCGCGCTGACGAAGGAGCGGGCCGAGATCGAACCCGTCGTCGCGGGGTTTCGCGACTACCTCGCCGCCGAGGACGACATCGCCACCGCCGAAGACCTGGCGCGCGATCCGGAGATGCGCGCGTTCGCCGACGAGGAGCGCGTCGCCGCGACGACGCGGATGGCGACACTCGAAGGTAAGCTGCAGCAGATGCTGCTCCCGGTCGATCCGAACGACGAGCGCAACGTGTTCGTCGAAATCCGCGCCGGCACCGGCGGCGACGAATCGGCGCTCTTCGCGGGCGCGCTCGCCCGCATGTACATGCGCTACGCCGAACGTCTGGGTTTTCGGGTCGAGATCGTGTCGGAGTCGCAAGCCGAGCTCGGCGGATACAAGGAAATCATCATGCGCATCGCCGGCACCGGCGCGTATTCGAAGCTCAAGTTCGAGTCGGGCGGACACCGCGTTCAGCGCGTCCCCGAAACCGAGGCGCAGGGGCGTATCCACACGTCCGCGTGCACAGTCGCCGTGATGCCCGAAGCTGACCCCATCGCCGACATCATCAACATCAATCCTTCCGAGGTCCGGGTCGACACGTTCCGCGCCTCGGGCGCCGGCGGCCAGCACGTGAACAAGACCGACTCCGCCGTGCGCATCACGCATCTGCCGACGGGGATCGTCGTCGAGTGCCAGGACGACCGCTCGCAGCATCGCAATCGCGCGCAGGCGATGGCGGTGCTGGCGTCGAGGCTGCTCGACAAGGAGCGTTCGGAGCGGCAGGCGAAGGAGGCCGCGCATCGGAAGAGCCTCGTCGGTTCCGGCGACCGCAGTGAGCGCATCCGCACCTACAACTTCCCGCAGGGACGCGTCACCGACCACCGGATCAACCTGACGCTCTACAAGATCGACGCGATCATGGACGGCGATCTCGACGAGCTCGTGACCGCGCTCGCGCAGGAGCATCAGGCGGAGCAGCTCGCGGAGCTCGCGGGCGAGCAATGAGCGTCGCGCCGCCATCGCCCTGGCTTTCGACGCTGCGCCTCGACCTGCGCGAATTCGTCGCCGGCGATTTCGACGAGCTCTATGGCCTCGGTCAGGATCCGCGGGTGATGCGCTACATCAGCGACGGCAGGCGATCGACGCGCGCGCAGGTCGCCACCGCGATGCGCCGCATCCTGCGCAATTACCGGCGCTACCCGGGCCTCGGCAGCTGGCGCGCGTCGCGCCGCGATACCGGCGCGTGCATCGGCTGGTTCACGTTGAAGTACATCCCGAGGACGGTTGAAGTCGAGGTGGGCTACCGGCTGCGCTACGACGCCTGGGGCTACGGCTTCGCGACCGAAGGCGCGTACGAGCTCGTTCGCTACGGCTTCGACGACCTGGGCCTCTACCGGATCCTCGGCCTCACGCACCCGGGCAACGTCGCATCGCAGCGCGTGCTGATGAAGGCGGGACTCGCCGAGGCGGGTTGGGGACGCTATTACCGCCAGCGTCTGCGCGTGTACGCCGCGGAAAATCCGACGAACAATCCGCGGCCGTGACCAGGGTGAGCACGATCCGCGGTGCGCTCGAAGCGAGCGGCCTCGTTCCGCTCGACGCGCAGATCCTCCTTGCGCATGCCGTCGGAAAGGATCGCGCGTGGCTCGTCGCGCACGCCGGCGACGCGCTCGCGTGCGCCGAGGCCGATCGCTTTTTCGCGCTGGCGAAACGCCGTCGCGCCGGTGAACCGGTCGCCTACCTCACGGGCATGCGCGAATTCTGGGGATTGCCGCTCGCCATCTCGTCTGCGGTGCTGATCCCGCGGCCGGAGACCGAGGCGCTGGTCGAGCTCGCGTTGTCCCTTCTGCCGGCGGATCGCGAGGTGCGCGTGCTCGATCTCGGCACCGGCAGCGGCGCGATTGCACTGGCACTCGCGCACGAGCGACCGCGAGCGCACGTGCTCGCCACCGACGTGTCCGCCGCTGCACTGGCGATCGCCGGCGAGAATGCGCGGCGCCTGAAGCTTGGAAACGTCGAATTCGTGCAGTCGGACTGGTACGCCGGATTGCCTGCAGCGGAATATGGCTCGGCGTTCGATCTGATCGCGAGCAATCCGCCCTACGTCGCAGCGCTGGACCCGCACCTTGCCGGGGGCGACGTGCGTTTCGAGCCGTCGCAGGCGTTGACACCGGGGCCCGGCGGCCTCGAGGCCATCCGCGCGATCGTCGCGGGCGCGCCCGATCGACTCGTTGCCGGCGGCACGCTCGCCGTCGAGCACGGTTACGATCAGGCCGATGCGGTGCGCGCGCTGTTCGACGCCGCCGGATTCACGGCGATCGTCGCTGCGCGCGACCTCGCGGGAATGGCCCGCGTCGTTGGCGGGCGGACGCGCTGACGCCGTATCCCGATCAGCTCGGGCCCGGCGACGTGGTCGTGGTGAGGCGCGTGCACGACTTGCGCGCGACGATCGCGCCGGGCAGCGCCGGCGCCGGACGGCGGCCGTCGATGAGATGCGCAATGGCGAGCACCGGGTGGCGCAGCAGCATCCGCGGCCCCGCGTAACGCATGACCGCGCGGACGTGCTCGCGCATCGCCGCGCTGTAGCAATGAACGGTGCAGTTCGCGCAAGTCGGCTTGTCGTCGCCGAACACGCAGCGGTCGATCCGCCGCGCCGCGTAGCCCAGGAGCGCGCGGCATTCCTCGCACGGGCCGTCGTCCTCGCCGTGCAGGTCGTGACAATAGATCCAGACCATCGCCGAAAGTGTCCGGTGCTCGCGCGCAAGGCGCGGGAGGCCGGCGGCGTTATCGAGACGCGGGGTGGCGGAGCGTGCGGCAGGCATGACCGAGGGGCGTTCTCCTGAATTCGCGGTTGTAGCATGCAACCTCGGCCAGCTTCGACCCTTGACCCGGATCAAGCCGCGGCGAGGTTCCCGCCCCTCGCTGGGCTTCAGCAGACGGCCGGCAAGGGGACGGCAAGCCGCTCCGCCCACGGCGCCAGTGACGGCATGATCGTCGGATAGAGTGCGACGCCGCGCGCGCGCTGTTCGCGCATTCGGCGCAACCCCGCTTCGCCGGGGAGCCGCACGCGCTCGACACCGGGCCGCGGCTTCGAATCGTGTGCCGCGCGCACCAGGTAATCCATCTGTCGCCGGAACGCTTCGAGTCCGCCGAAAGCTTCCGGATCGATCACCTGCACGAACACCGTTCCGCCCCAACCTTCGACCGGATCGGCGCGGCCCAGACCCGCGAGCCCCGCAGTCAACGCCTCGATGAGGAGCGCGAGCCCGAAGCCCTTGTAGCCGGCGTCGAGACCGCCCAACGGCAGCAACGCGCCTTTTGGCTCGTTGAAGAGCGCGCCCGGATCGTCGGTGGCATTGCCCGCGTGATCGATGAGCCACGGTCCCGGCAGCTTGCGGCCCGCGTTCATTTCCTGCTTCGCGAAGCCCATGCTCGTGATCGACGTCGAGACATCGATCAGGATCGGATCGCCCGAGGTCGGCAGGCCGGCAGCGATGGGATTGGGCGTCACGATCGGCGTCAATCCGCCGTGCGGGACCACGGCAGCGACGATCGGATCCGAGCTCTCGACGATGGCGATCCGCCCGCGCTCGGTCGCGCGCAGCAGATAGGCGGCGAGGCACGCAATGTGATGCGCGCGGCGAATAACCACGGTGCCCGTCCCGTGCGTCGTGGCCATTGCCTGCGCCGTGTCAAGCGCGCGCAGCGTAAGCCAGGGTCCCGGCAGTCGATGGCCGTCCCAGGTCTGAACCGCGGGACGCGAATTCAGCACCGTCGGCGCGCCGTCCTTCGTCATTGCGCCCTTCTCGATCTCGGCGAGATAGGGGGCGAGCAGCGCCAGTCCATGCGTCGTGTGGCCGAGCAAGTCGCCGGTGACGAGCACGTCGGCGACATCGCTCGCCATGTCGTCGCGCACGCCGGCACGCTCGCAGAGCGACGTCGCGAATGCGGCGAGCGCATCCGCCGGATACTTCGGCAGCGATGCGGGCGCGGCACTCATCGGCGGGCGTAACGGCGGAGTAGCGTAGAACGGAGTAGGGTAGACGACACGCGGCGGTTGACGCGACCGCGCGATTCTCCGACGATTCTACCCGACGGGCGGCAAGCCACCCGTTCGCCGCCGGCGACTTGTCGCGCACGGCTACTTCCCACCGGTCGACTCCGCCGCCAGAATCGCCACGTCGTGCTGCCCTCCTCGCTGACGGTCAGCGTCGTCACGTTCCGGCCGGACACCGTGCTGCTCGAGCGGTGCTTGCGCAAGCTCGCGCTCGCGATCGGTGCCGCGCGCGAGGACGGTTGCGTGAAAAGCGTCGCCGTGGCGCTGATCGACAACAGCGAGGATCGCGAGGTCGCGGAGGACGTGATCCGGCTAGGCAAGGCGCGCTTCGCCGATTCGGGCATCCAGGTCACGTATCTGCACGGTCACCTCAACATCGGCTACGGGATCGCCCACAATCTGATGCTGCACGGCACGGGCGCCGATTATCAGCTCGTCCTCAATCCGGACGTCGAGGTCGCGAGCGACGGGATCGCCAATGCGGTGCGCTGGCTCGATGCGCATCCGGACGTCGGTGTTGCTGCGCCCGCCGTGACCCGGCCTGACGGGACGCCGGATTTCCTCTGCAAGCGCTATCCCGCGGTGTTCGACCTTTTTCTGCGCGGCTTCGCGCCGCGCCTTGTTCGCCGCCTTTTCCGGAAGCGGCTCGACCGCTACGAGTTGCGCGACTACATCGACCCCGCCAGCGACAAACCCGTGCTCGGATTGCCGGTGATGTCGGGCTGCTGCATGCTGGTCAAGCGCAAGGCGATCGACCAGACCGGGGGCTTCGATCCGAAGTATTTCCTGTACTTCGAGGATTTCGACTGGAGCGTGCGGCTGAACCGCGTGGCGCAGACCGTCTATCTGCCGTCGTTCCGCGCCGTGCATCACGGCGGCAACGCGGCCAGCAAGGGCCTTTCGCATATCTACTGGTTCGTGAAAAGCGGCGTCCGGTTCTACCACAAGCACGGCTGGCGATGGTTCTGACGGGCGCGCAGCGATGAGGGCCGGACTCGTCGTCGTGACCGGCGCCGGCGGCTTCATCGGCCACGCGCTCGTCGCGCATTTCCACGACAGCGGTCGACTGTTTCGGGCGCTCGTCCGCCCGCACGGCCCCGTCGCGGTGCTGCCGGAGCGCCATCATGCGATCGCCGACCTCGCCGCGATTGCCGACGACGAGCTCGCCGCGCTTCTCGGCGGCGCGACGGCGGTCGTGCATCTCGCGGGACGTGTCCACGTGATGCGCGAGACGGCCGCCGATCCGGACGCGGACTATCGCGCGGCGAACGTGATCGCGACCAAGCGCCTGGCGCACGCCGCCCTCCGCGCCGGCGTCCTGCGTTTTGTCTTCGCGAGCACGGTCAAGGTCAACGGCGAGTTGACGCAATCCGGTCGGCCGTTCGGTCCCGACGATCCTCCGGCGCCACGCGACGCGTACGCGCGGAGCAAGCTCGAGGCGGAGCGCGAGCTCGCCGGAATCTGCGCCGGGTCGGCGATGACGCCGGTGATCCTGCGCTTGCCGTTGGTTTATGGCCCGGGCGTCGGCGGGAATTTTCTGACGCTGCTCGATGAAATCGCGCGCGGCCACGCGCTCCCGCTCGGCGCGGTCCGCAATCGGCGCAGCATTCTCGGCGTCGGCAATCTGGTCGACGCGCTCGACGCCGCGCTCGACGCGCCGCTGCCGCCGCGAGGCGTCCATTTCGTCGCCGATCGCGAGAACGTGTCGGTGCCGGATCTCGTCCGTGCGATCGCCGCGGCGCTGCGCGTTCCGGTGCGTTTGCGCGCGGTTCCGGTGCCGCTCCTCAAACTCGCGGCAATGGTCACGGGCCGTGGCGCGATGGTCGAGCGTCTCGTCAACTCGCTCGAAGTCGACGCCTCATCGTTCTGCGCGGCCACGGGCTGGCACCCGCGTCACACGCTGGCCGAAGGTCTCGACGCCACCGCGCGCTGGTGGCGCATCCGGCACGCGATCTGAGCCGACGCGCCGCTATAATTTACGGAATGAGCGTTCGTTCCTCCGGCCGGCACGCCGACGCGCTGCGTCCGCTCCGCGTCACCCGGCATTACACCAAGCACGCCGAGGGCTCGGTGCTGATCGAAGTCGGCGACACGAAGGTGCTGTGCACGGCGAGCGTCGAAGACGGCGTGCCATCGTTCCTCAAGGGCAAGGGCCAGGGTTGGCTCACCGCCGAATACGGGATGCTGCCGCGCGCGACCAACACGCGGACACGGCGCGAGGCCGCCGACGGACGGCAGTCGGGCCGCACGCAGGAGATCCAGCGGCTGATCGGGCGGAGCCTGCGTGCGGTGACCGATCTCGCCGCCCTCGGCGAGCGGACGATCAAGATCGACTGCGACGTGCTGCAGGCCGATGGCGGAACCCGCTGCGCGTCGATCACCGGCGCGTGCGTCGCGCTCCACGACGCCGCCGCGTGGTGCAAGGCGCGGCGCCTCGTCGCCGGCAATCCGCTGACCGATTTTGTCGCCGCGGTGTCGGTCGGCGTCGTCGATGGCGTTGCGCTCCTCGATCTCGACTACGCCGAGGACTCCGCATGCGATACCGACATGAACGTCGTGATGACCGGAGCCGGCGGCTTCGTCGAGGTGCAGGGGACGGCCGAAGGCGCGCCGTTCACGCGCGCTGAAATGGATGCGCTGCTGGCGCTCGCCGAAAAGGGCGTGCGGGCGCTGATTGCAGCGCAGAAGGCCGCGCTGGATGAATGACGGAAGCATTGCGATCCACCGCCTCGTGCTCGCGTCGAACAACGAAGGCAAGCTGCGCGAATTCCAGCGGCTTCTGGCGCCGCTGGGCGTCGAGGTTATCGCGCAGGCGGAGCTCCGCATTCCGGAAACCGACGAGCCGCACGCGACCTTCGTCGAGAACGCGCTCGCGAAGGCGCGCCACGCGAGCGCGCATGCGAAGCTGCCGGCGTTGGCCGACGACTCGGGCCTGTGCGTCCGGGCACTCGATGGCGCGCCCGGCGTGCAGAGCGCGCGCTATGCGGGCGAGCCCCGGTCGGATGCGCGCAACAACGCGAAGCTGATCGAGGCGCTGCGCGGGATTGCCGACCGCCGCGCGCATTACGCGTGCGTGCTGGCGCTCGTTCGCCGCGCCGACGACCCCGAGCCGATCATCGCCGAGGGCACGTGGCACGGCACGGTGGTCGATGTCCCGCGCGGCACCGGCGGCTTCGGCTACGACCCCCATTTCCTCGACGCATCCACCGGCAGGACAGGCGCCGAGCTGCCGCTCGACAGGAAGAACGAGCTCTCGCATCGTGGCAAGGCGATCCGCGCGCTGATCGCAAGGCTGCACGAAGGGCAATGATGGACGCGATCGTCGCGCGGCAGGATCCGGGCTCGCTTTCACGACCGCATTTTTCCGCGCTGCCGCCGCTGTCGCTTTACGTCCACATCCCGTGGTGCGTGCGCAAGTGTCCGTACTGCGACTTCAACTCGCACGAAGCGAAGGGCGAGGTTCCCGAAACCGAGTACGTCGACGCCTTGTTCGCCGATCTCGAGTTCGCGCTGCCGTCGATCTGGGGCCGCCGCGTCGCGACGGTATTCGTCGGCGGCGGTACGCCCAGCCTGTTCTCCGCCGCGGCGATCGATCGATTGCTCTCGGGCGTCCGCGCGCGGGTCCCGCTCGCGCCGGATGCGGAGATCACGCTCGAGGCGAATCCGGGGACGTTCGAGCGCGAGAAGTTCGCGGGCTTCCACGCCGCGGGCGTGAACCGGCTGTCGCTGGGGGTCCAGAGCTTCGACGCGAAACACCTGCGGGCGCTGGGTCGCATTCACGACGAGCGGGAGGCGCGCGCGGCGGCGGATGCCGCGCTCACGCTGTTCGACGACGTGAATTTCGATCTGATGTACGCGTTGCCGCGACAGACGGTCGCAGAGGCGGAAGCGGACGCTGCCGCGGCGGTGGCGTTGGCGCCGCCGCACCTGTCGCTCTACCATCTGACGATCGAGCCGAACACGCTGTTCCATCGAAAGCCGCCGCCGGTGCCCGACGCGGACGCCGCAGCGGACATCGAGGACGCCGTCCACGCGCGGCTCGCCGCGGCCGGCTATCGCCAGTACGAAACGTCGGCGTTCGCGCAACCCGGCAGCGAATGCCGGCACAATCTCAACTACTGGCAGTTCGGCGATTACGTGGGCATCGGCGCGGGTGCACATTCGAAGCTGTCGTTTGCGGATCGCATCGTTCGCCAGGTGCGTTACAAGCAGCCGAAGCAGTATCTGGAACGCGTCGCCGCCGGAGCGCCGCTGATGGAGAATGCCGAAGTGAGTCGCGACGATATCGGCTTCGAGTTCATGCTGAACGCATTGCGCCTGGCCGCCGGCGTTCCGGCGCGGTTTTTTGCCGAGCGCGCCGGCTACCCCGTGGCGTCGATCGCCGGCGAGCTCGCCCAGGCGGAAGCGCGCGGGCTCCTCGAACGCGACGCGACAACGATCCGGCCGACGCCGCTCGGCCGGCGATTCCTGAACGATCTGCAGATGCTGTTCCTGCGCCAACCCGGCAGCCGGCCGCGGGCCGCTCCGCTCGTGCGCGCCGAGCCCGTGCGCGATGGGCATTGAGATGGCGAGACCGCTGCATGCATCGAGCCTCACGGAGATGGTCGACGCAATTGCGAGCGGCCGGATCACCGCGACCGCGCTCGCCGATGCCCTGCTCGCGCGGATTGCCGCGACCGAAGCGACGATCGAAGCGTGGGCGCATCTCGATCTCGAGCACGTGCACGCGGCGGCGGGTCGCTGCGATGCGGCGCCGCTGGCCGGACGCGGCGCGCTTCACGGCATCGGTGTCGGCGTCAAAGACATCATCGCCACCGCGCAGATGCCGACGCAAATGGGGACGGTGGTTTATGCCGGGAACCGGCCGCAGCAGGATGCCGAGTGCGTCGCGCGACTCGAGCGCGCCGGCGGCTACGTGTTCGGCAAGACGGTCACGACGGAGCTCGCCTATTTCCAGCCCGGCAAGACGAAGAATCCGTGGAACGCGAAGCACACGCCGGGCGGCTCGTCGTCGGGTTCGGCCGCAGCCGTGGCGGCCGGCCACGTGAGCGGCGCGATCGGCACGCAGACCAACGGGTCGGTGATCCGCCCCGCGGCCTATTGCGGCGTCGTCGGCTTCAAGCCTACCGGGGGCGCGATTCCGACCGCCGGCGTGCACGTTTTCAGCGAGACGCTCGACCAGGTCGGGACGTTCGCGCGAAGCGTTGCCGACGTTGCGCGGTTGTCGAACGCGATTGCGGAACCCGGCCGCATCGCCGCCACCGCTGCGCCGGCGGACGGCGCGCCACGTCTCGCCTGGCTCAGCGATTTCCCGTGGACCCGGGTCGATGCGGACACCCGCGACGCGCTTGCCGGCGCGTCCGCACGCCTGCGGGAAAGCGGAGCCGAGGTCGTCGCCGCGACGATTCCCGATATCTGGCGCGACGCCGACGTCATTCTGCGCACGATCATGATGTACGAGGCGGCCACGCATCTTGCGGGCGTGCAGGATCGCGAACGCGCGCGACTCTCGGCGAAGCTCAATGCCGCGATCGACGAAGGCCGTGCCACCTCGCACGGCGATTACGCGACGGCGATGGCGCGACGCGACGCCGCGATTCGCGCGTTCGCCGAATGGCTTGCCGGCTTCGACGCGATCGTCACGCCGTCCGCGCCGTCGGCGGCGCCCGCCGGGCTCGAGTCGACCGGCGATCCGGCGTGCTGCACGCTATGGTCGCTGCTGGGGTTTCCTGCGCTGTCGCTGCCGATCGGGCTCGCGGGCAACGGGCTGCCCCTCGGAATGCAGATTGCGACGTCCGCCAACGCGGACGATCGGCTGCTTTCGATCGCGCGATGGTGCGAAACGCGACTTCCGTTCAAGGGTCTCGTGTGAAGCGCGCCAAGCAACATCGCGCGCCGGCGCAGGCGAAGCCGCGCAATCCGGTCGCGCGCTCGCCGCTGCTCGGCAAGGGCGGCGCGCACGGCAAGACGACGCAGGCCACGCGGCGGCAGGCGAACGTCGAGCTCGTGAGGCTCACGCGCGATCCGGATGCACTCGAATGAAGCGCTGGCCGCATGATCCGAACACGTTGTGCCGCCGCGACCTGGAGCAGAACCGGATGCGCGAGCTCTATATCGCGGCAACGGACGCCGGCCGCGCCCTGACCGACGAGCAACTGTCGGAATCGCTGACCGCGACGCTCACCCGGAAGCCGAAGGGCGCCGGCTGGTGGATTTTTGGGTATGGCTCGCTCCTGTGGAATCCGCTGTTTCCGGTGGCCGAGATGCGGCCGGCCACGCTGCGCGGTCTCCATCGCCGCTTCTGCCTCTGGTCGCTTGCCTCCCGCGGAACGCCCGATGCGCCCGGGCTCGTGCTGGGGCTCGAGCGCGGCGGTACGTGCCGCGGCGTGGCGCTGCGACTGCCGGCACCGTTGGCGCTGGACGAGCTGCATCTGCTCTGGCGGCGCGAAATGGTCGTCGGCTCGTACGATCCGCGCTGGGTGAAGGTCGATGCGGACGGACGCGATGTGGTTGCGCTGACGTTCGTCGTCCGGCGCGATCACCCGCAGTACGCCGGGCGCCTTCCGCTGGCGAAGCAGGTGCGCGTGCTCGCCTCGGCGCGCGGCGCGTTCGGGGAATCGGCGGATTACCTCGAGCGCACGCGGGTCGCGCTCGTCTCGCACGGCATCGTCGATTCCTACCTCGAATCGCTCGCGGCGGCTGTCGCTGCCCGTCGCGGTGCGCGCACCGCACCCGCCACAGTCGAGCCGGGCGGCTGAGCTCGCGCCTGACGCCCGAAGAAGACGCCGGCGTCGTCCTCGACGATCCCGCGGACGTAGTCCCAGACGGTTCTTACGCGCCGCAGCTTGTACCAGTCGGCGTGCGTGGCGAGCCAGAAGGTACGCTTCCAGACGGCGTCGTTCGGCAGCAGCGCGACGAGACCGGTGCCGGCCGCCAGATAGTGGGTCAGCACGCCGAGGCCGAGGCCCGCCTTCACCGCCGCGACCTGGGCGAGCATCCCGGACGAAGCGAGCCGCAACCGATGCGGTGCGAGCTCGTCGCGGTAGCGAAGTTGCGGGCTCAGCAGGAAGTCGTCGAGATAGCCGATGACCGCGTGGCCGGCGACCTGGCTCGGCTTGGAGATCGCGCCGTGACGCCTGAGATAGGCGCGCGACGCGAACAGCCCGTAAGTGAAATCGGTGAGCCGCGATGCGATGTAGCGCCCCTGCTCCGGCGGATCGAGCGTGACGATGAGATCGGCTTCGCGCGTGGCGAGGCTTGGGAAGCGGGGCAGCGTCAATATCTCGACGTCGAGATCGGGGTGCTCGTCGAGGAGCCGGCCGAGGCGCGGCGCAAGAAACATCGACCCGAAGCCCTCCGGCGCCCCGATGCGGACGATGCCGCTCACGCGCACGCCCTCGCCGAGGGCTTCCTCGCGTAGGAGGCCAACGCTGCTCTCGACCGCTTCGGCGTGGACGCGCAGCCGCCGCCCCGCCTCGGTGAGCGCGTAGCCCCCCGCGGTCGACTCGAACAGCCGGCAACGCAGCGCCGTCTCGAACTGCTCGATCCGGCGGGCGACCGTCGTGTGGTCGACGCCGAGCTTGCGCGCGGCGTGACTCAGCCGTTTGAGCCGCGCGAGCTCGAGGAAGAACCGCAGGTCGTCCCAGTGGATGCTGCTGTGCATTTTTGCACACCCCCTGCGCCTAAATACCGCACAGGGGGGCGATTGTCGAGTGCTACGATGGCGCGCGTCCGAAGCCTGCCGCCTCGGGTTTGCCTGCAGACCGGCAGCGCCCCTGCAAACATGCCGTGCGATCGCCCTTTGGAGGAAACCCCATGAAGACTGTTTCGCGTCGCCTGATCGTCGTCGCCCTTGCAGGCGCGGCCGCTGCCCTCGCCGGCTGCGGCGGCGGCGGCAGCAGCTCGACCGTCGCCGTGAACACCCTGCCGGCGGGCATCACCAACATCGTCGGCCCGACGACCTACGACGGCAACACCAACGACCTGCTGACGGGCGGGCTTGGCAAGACCGGCCTTGCCGGCGCGGCGCCCGGCTTCGCCGATCCGTTGAATCCGACCGCAGCCGAGCTGCGTCGGCGCGTGATCTATACGAACTACCGGGCGGTGCTCGACATCACCGCCGCCGGCGGCTACGGGACGCTCTACGGGCCGAACATCGACGTGAACGGCAACGACACGCTGGGCGAGGGCAAGATCGCCGGCATGGAATACCTCGCCTATGTGGACGACGGGACCGGCAAGAAGAACGTCACCATCATGGTGCAGATCCCCGCGAATTTCGACGCCGCCAATCCGTGCATCGTCGCAGCGCCGTCGTCGGGATCGCGCGGCGTCTACGGGGCCATCGGCTCGGCGGGCGAGTGGGGGCTCAAGCACAAGTGCGCGGTCGCCTACACCGACGCCGGCAAGGGCATCGGCTACCAGGATCTCGCCGCCGACAAGGTGAACCTGATCCAGGGTCAGCTGGTCGCGCGGTCGTCGGTCGCAGCGAGCCTCGTCCACTTCGCGACCGACCTCACCGGCGCCGCGCTCGCGGCGTTCAATGCGGCGTTCCCGAACCGCGTCGCGTACAAGCACGTTTACTCGCAGCAAAACCCGGAGAAGGACTGGGGCAAGAACGTTCTCGACAGCATCCGGTTCACGTTCTGGGCGCTGAACGAGCAATACGGGCCGGTGGACGCCAACAGCGGCAAGCACACGGTCACGATCACGTCCGGCAACACGATCGTCATCGCCTCGTCGATCTCGAACGGCGGCAGCGAATCGCTGCAGGCGCTCGAGCAGGACACCGAGGGTCTGATCGACGGCCTCGCCGTCAGCGAACCCAATGCGAACGTCGGCAGCATGACCGGGATCACGGTGAACTTCAACGGCGCTGCCGTGCCCAACGCGGGCAAGTCGCTGGTCGATTACTTCACGTATCGGTCGATCTACGAGCTGTGCGCGTCGATCTCGGCCAATGCGCAGGCGCCGAACGGCGTGCGTCCCGGCTGGTTCGGCGGCGGCACGAATCCCGGCGCACTGCTCGGCGTCGTGGGCGGGATGGATCTCAACACGATCGCCGCCAACCGCTGCCAGAGTCTCGCCGACAAGGGCCTCATCGCCGGCGCGTCGACTGCGCAGCAGGCCGACGCCGCGCTCGCCAAGCTGCAGGCTTACGGCTGGACCGATCCCAACAACAATGCGCTGCACGCGTCGCACTTCCGCGCCGCCGACTTCTACGTCACCTTCGGCTACGTCGTCGCCTACGGCAAGTTTTCGGTCGCCGACAACGTCTGCGGCTTCAGCCAGGCAGGCGTGGACGCGGCGGGCAAAGTCGCGGCGCAGGTGGCGGCCACGCAGGCGTCGCTGTTCGGCACCGCGAACGGACTCGGCGGCAACGGCGGCATCGAGGTCATCTACAACGACTCGGTCGGCGGCGCCAAGTGGTATCTCGACGGCGTGTCGGCCTCGACCGGCCGCGCCGACGCGTCGCTCGACGGCATGTTGTGCCTGCGCAACCTGGCCACCGGCGTGGACACCGTGACGGGCGCGGCGCTCACCAGCACGGCGCTCGCGAACAGCCAGCGCGTCCAGGCCGGCGTCAAGGACATCCTGCTGACCGGCAACCTGCGCGGCAAGCCGGTCATCATCGCCGGCGGACGCAGCGACACGCTGGTGCCGGTGAACCACTCCGAGCGCGCCTACGTCGCATTCAACTCGAAGGTCGAGAGCGGCAGCAATGTCCGCTACTACGAGATTCTGAACGGCCAGCACTTCGACGCGTTCGTTCCGAACCTCGCGGGCGGCGCCGGCATCAATGGCTACGACGTGCTGTTCGTGCCCGTCCACTACTATTTCATCAACAGCATGGACCTGATGTGGGCGCGGCTCAACAGCAGCGTGCCGCTGCCGCCGAGCCAGGTCGTGCGAACGACACCGCGCGGTGGTGTGCCGGGCGCGGCCCCGCCAATCACGACGGCCAACGTGCCGAAGATCAGCGCAACGCCGGCAGCGGCCGACACCATCACGGCGAGCGGCGGCACGATCAACGTGCCGAACTGAGCCGCTGTTTCCGGAGCTGGCGTGAACGGGTCCGCCGTGACCCGTTCACCGCCAGTCAGATTGCCACGTGCCGCCCGCCGTCGACGTTGATCGTCTCGCCGGTGACATACGTCGCATCCGCGAGCAGGAAGTGCACGGCCTTCGCGACATCATCGGGCGTGCCTTCGCGCTTCAGCAAGGTATGCGAAATGATCCGCTGCCGTGACAATTCGTCGAACGAGGCATCGTCGGGCCACAGGATCGGCCCCGGCGCGACCGCGTTGACGCGAACTTCCGGGGCAAGCTCCCGCGCGAGCGAGCGCGTGAGGGCGACGAGACCCGCCTTGGCGATCGAATAGACGACGTAGCTCTTCAACGGTCGCTCGGCGTGAATGTCGGTGATGTTGATGATCGCGCCCTGCGTCTTCTTCAGCGCCGCCGCCGCGGCCTGCGCGACGAACAGTGGTGCGCGCAGGTTGGTGCCAATGAGATCGTCCCAGCTCGCAGGCGTGATCTCGCCGACAGGCGTCGCGTAGAACGACGAAGCGTTGTTGACGAGCGCGTCGAGACGTCCGAAGCGCTGGACCGTCTGCTCGACGATCGACGGCAGCTTGTTGAGATCGAGCAGGTCGGCCTGGATCAGGGCGACCGAGTCGGCGCGGACGTGGTTCAACTCCGCCTGCAGCAGGCGCGCCTCCCCGGCGGACGCGCGATAGTGGAGCATCAGATTCGCGCCGCTTGCGTGCAGCCGGCGACAGATCGCGGCGCCGACGCGTTTGGCGCCGCCGGTGATCAAGACGACCTTGCCCTGCACGCCGCTCCCCCGGGGGTTAGACTTCGAGCCAATCTAGCACAACGACCGCGGCGTCGCACCGCACCGTCCGATCGAGCGCGTCCGTTGTCCATCATGACTGACCTTCCGCTTCCCGATCCCGACGCCCGCGCGCACAGCGAGCGTGTCGCGGCGCACATCCGCGACGCCATCGCGGACGCCGGCGGCTGGATCTCGTTCGCGCGCTACATGGACCTTGCGCTGTACGCGCCCGGGCTCGGCTACTACACTGCGGGCGCGACCAAGCTGGGTGCCGCCGGCGACTTCGTCACCGCGCCGGAGCTCTCGCCGCTGTTCGCGATGGCGCTCGCCACCCAGATCGCCTTGATTCTCGCCGCGACCGAACGCCGCGAGATCGTCGAGCTGGGCGGGGGCAGCGGCCGGCTTGCAGCCGAACTGCTGAATGCGCTCGCCGCGCGTGATGCGTTGCCGACGTGCTACGCGATTCTCGAGCCGTCACCGGACTTGCGCGAGCGACAACGCGCGATCATCGGCGACGCCGCCGCCGCGCATGCCGCGCGCGTCGAATGGTCTGATGCGCTGCCGGCGACGATCGACGGCGCGTTGATCGCCAACGAAGTGCTGGACGCGCTGCCGGTCCACCTGGTCGCGCGCCGCGGTGGAGAATGGGTCGAACAGGGCGTGACGTGGGACGGTTCGCGAAACGCGTTCTCCTGGTGTGCGCACCCCGCCGATCCGCGCCTCGCGGCAGTCGCAGTGGCGCGCTTCCCCGCCAGTGGCGATTACTTGAGCGAGATCAATCCGGCGGCCGAAGCGCTGGTCGAGGATATCGGCAGGCGGATCGCACGCGGGGCCGCGCTGTTGATCGACTATGGCTTTCCTGCGACGGAGTACTATCATCCGCAGCGCGATCGGGGGACGCTGATGTGTCACTATCGCCATCGCGTGCACGAAGACCCGTTCGCGTGGCCGGGATTGACCGACATCACCGCGCACGTCGATTTCTCGGCGATGGCCCAGGCGGGCGAGCGCGCGGGCCTCGAAGTGGCGGGGTTTGCAGCACAGGCGCCGTTCCTCATGGGCTGCGGAATTCTGGATGCGTTGACGAAGGTCGGCGCGCCCGAATCGACCGCTTACATCAAGGCGGCAGCCGCGGTGCAGAAGCTGCTGTCGCCTTCCGAAATGGGCGAACTGTTCAAGGTACTGGCTTTGGCCAAGTCCGGCGACATCAGCGTGGCCCGGGTTTGCGCTTGCCGACCATCGGCATCGACTTTAAACGACACCGGATTCCATCATGGACACACCGATCGCCACCCATAGTCTCGTGCTCGGGTCGCTCATTGCGCGACATGCGCGCTATCGTCCGCATCACACCGCCGTCATCGTCTCGGCGCACCCAAAGGGCGACCGCGAGATTCGCCTGACGTGGCGCGAGTTCGATGCTTATGTCAACCGCTGGGCGAATGCGCTCGCCACGCTCGGTGTGGCGCGTGGTGATCGCGTCGCCACGGTGCTTGCGAATTCGCTGGAACTCCTCGCGACCTACTGGGCCTGCGCAAAGCTCGGTGCGGCTGCGGTTCCGCTGTCGCCGCTGCTGACCGCGACGGGCCTCGCGTCGCTGCTCACCGACGCGCCGCCGAAGGTCGTGCTTGCGTCGTCGGACCAGCTCGCGATGATCGACGACGTGCGAAAACGCGTCCCCTTCACGCCGGCGTGGGTGCTGATCGACGCCGCGGCCGACGACGAGGCCGCGGGTTATCGCGCGTTCGGCTTGTTGCATGGGGAGGCGAGCGACAGCGCGCCGGTGGCGCATGTCGAGGCGGGGGATCTCCTCACGCTGATGTACACGTCGGGAACGACGGGCTTGCCCAAAGGCATCCAGCACACGCATTTCATCCGGGCGATGTACGCGACGACGATGGCCAACGCGTGGCGGATGGCACCGGAGTCGGTCGTGCTGCACTCGGGCGCGATCGTGTTCAACGGCGCGATGGTGACGATGTTTCCGGCGTTCATGCTGGGCGCGACGTATGTGCTGCATCGCGCGTTCGACGCCGAGGCGTTCATCGCGACGGTCGAACGGGAGCGCGTCACGCACACGATGCTGGTACCCTCGCAGATCATTGCGATCCTCAACGCCAAGGGCTTCGCTCCGGCGCGGCTCACGTCGCTCGAAATGGTGCTGTCGCTCGGCGCGCCGCTGCTGAAGGAGCACAAGGACCGGCTGAATGCACTGCTGCCGCGCCGCTTCTACGAGCTCTATGGCTTGACCGAGGGCTTCGTCACGATTCTCGATCGCGACGATGCCGAGCGAAAGGCGGGCAGCGTCGGCGTGCCGCCGCCGTTCTACGAGATGCGGATCGTCGCCGAGGACGGCCACGAGCTCCCGCCGGGCGAGGTCGGCGAAATCATCGGCCGCGGACCGATCACGATGCCCGGCTACTACAACCGCGTCGAGCAGACCGCGCAGGCGCTGCGCGACGGCTGGCTCTTCTCCGGCGACCTGGGCTACGTGGACGAGGACGGTTTCCTCTACCTCGTCGACCGCAAGAAGGACATGATCGACACCGGCGGCATGAAGGTCTATCCGAAGGACGTCGAAGAGATCGCCGCCCACCATCCGGCGATCCTCGAGGTCGCGGTGTTCGGCATACCGCACGACAAGTGGGGTGAGACGCCGTGCGCGGCGGTCGTGCTGCGGCAAAAGGACTGCGCAGGGGCCGACGAGTTGAAGGAATGGATCAACGCTCGCGTCGCCGCCAAATACCAGCGGCTGGACCGCGTGATCGTCATGGACGAGTTTCCCCGCAACGCGGCGGGCAAGACGCTGAAGCGCGAAATGCGCGCGCCGTTCTGGGAAGGGCGCGAGAAGAAGATCTGACCTTCGTGACGATCGGGCGCCGGATCAGGTCCCTGCCGTCTCTTCCGGCGGGCGAACGGTCCTGAACGTCGCCAGCAGCGACAGATCGTAGACGATCTTCAACCCGCCTGCGATCAGGAGCGGCCACCCGAAGGTCGACAGGCCGAGGAGGTAGCCCGCGAGCAGAGGGCTCACCGCGGAGGCGAGGCTCCTCGGCACCGACGTGATGCTCGCGGCCGCGGTGCGTTCGCCCGGCGAGACGACCGCCATCACGTACGAGCTGCGCGTGGGCACGTCCATCTGTGACAGCGCGGCCCGCGCGAGCAGCAGGACGATCACCCACGCCAAATCCGGAACGAACGGGATGGCGAGCAACAGCAGGCTCGACGGCAGGTGCGTGAAGACCATCGTGTTAACGAGGCCGAAGCGATCGGCGATCCGCACGGCTACGAGATAGGAAAACGCCGACAGCACGCCGGTCCAGAAGAAGATCGTGCCGGCGACAGCGGTCGACAACTGGAACTTCTGGAACAGCCACAACGCGAGCAGCGACTGGACGATGAAGCCGCCGCCAAAGGCATCCAGGCTGAACAGCGTTGCGAGCATGTAGACGATGCGCTTCGATGGCCCGAGGGGTGCCGTACGCTTTCCGGCATCGGTGGCGAGCGTCCCCGGCAACTTGCGGTAGACGAGGCCCGATATCACGCCGAGCAATCCATAGAGCACGAACATTGCCTGCAGCGCCGACTTCGCGTCGAGACCCGTTGCGTGCGCGAGCACTTCGGGGAGGCCCGCGAACAGCGCACCGACCGCTCCGACCAACGCGCCAACCAGGCTGTAGCGCGCGAACGTCGCAGTGCGCTCGCGGTCCTTGACGATCCGCGCGAGCACCGCCTGCTCGAGCGGCAGGAACACGCTCACGTCGCCGCTCGAAGGATTGAGCGTTCCGACGACCGCAACGATCAGCAGCGGCCAGAAGTCGGCGAACGCCGCGAACGCGAGCCCGGTCGCGGCCATCAGCGCGGTGGCCAGCAGCAACAGGCTGCGATAGCGGAATCGGTACGCGTGCAGACCGACGAGCAGCGTGAGCAGGCCCGATCCCAGCAACGTTGCGGTCGCGATGACGCCGATCTGAAACGGCGTGAGCCCCAGCGTCAGCAAGTAGACCGGAAGCAGGAGGCTCACGTAGCCGTCGCCGAACGCGCGCAAGCCGCGAACCACGAGCAGCCGCCGCACGTCGGGGGAAGTCATCGGGCAGCCGCGGACGGCGTGGCGGCGAAACTGAAGTCGTCGAACACCGTGTCGAGCGCAATCGGCTCCGCCATGGTCACCCCTCGCATCGATGCGAAACAAAGGAATGCGAGGCCGCACGCGCGCACGATCCTGCGGGCGAGGGCATCGCGCCAACCGGCGTGGGCGAGTGCCGATATTTCCGCAGCGAACGCGCGGAAGAGAGGAGTTCTCAGCAGAGCATCCAAGATTCACTCCCATCGGGGTCATCGACCCAAGCCAGGAGCAGAACTTGGACGCGGATGGCGTCTTGAGCGGGGAGTCTGCCGACGGGTCCCCGAACGACTGGTGCGGCTAAATCATAGCGAAGCGCCGTCGCGGGATCAAGAGCGAATGAGCGCGCCGGGCGCGGCCGCGCGTCCGAGCCAACGCACGCGCGACACGCGAGCGGCGCCCGGCGTCGTTCGCTGCAACAGGGCCGCCGGGCTGAAGCCCGCCCGGCAGGTGGAATCTGTTACCCATTCAGCGCCTGCAGCAGAGCCACTCCCAAATACAGATACCCGACTGCCGCGAGAGTGACCGCGAAGAGCGCAAATTCCACCCGGGCATCGAGTCCGCTTCGAAATGGATGCGCGGACGAACGAAGGTCGCCGGGTTCGTGAGTTGTCGGTGCCGGACCGAAGTGGGTCGGGTCTCGTGGGGGTGCAGCTGGCGTTGCCTTCCGAAGGTGCATGAACCAACGAGTCGCGACCGGATGCAAATCGAGAGCGTGAGTCGAAAAAACCATGTCGGTCTCCGTCTGATGGATGACGGTAGCGACGATATATGAGATCATTGGCCTGAAAAAAGGTCCATATTGATCAATTGTTATGAGTCCAAACACCAGTGCGTTCGACCTCGCCATAGACCTCCCTGCGCGCGGAACGCGCCAAGTGGGGCGCGACCTGCATCGCCAACTTCGTTCGGCGATCGTCGGTGGCCGCCTGCAACCCGGGTTGCGGCTGCCGGCGACGCGCGAGCTTGCGGCGGCGCTCGGGATCTCGCGCAACACGGTCGTTACCGCGTACGACTTGCTGCTGAGCGAGGGTTACGTCTCCGCTCGCGGCCGCGGCGGAACGCTCGTCGCGGATTTTCTGTCGCGGCCGCCACGCGAACGCAGTCAGGCTGGACGTGGGGCGGACACGCGACTGAACCCCGTGTGGCGCGCGCCGGCAGTGATACCGATCGGGCTGCGGGCGGAGTGTCGTTTCGACTTCAGCGTGGGGATGCCGGATTCGGAGTCCTTTCCCTTCGCCGTTTGGCGCCGTCTTGCCGCCCGCGCGCTCCGCGCAGCGTCGAGAAGTCCGGCGGGCTACGGGGAGCCGCAGGGGCGATTGGCGCTGCGCGAGGCGATCGCCAGTCATATCTCCTTTGCGCGCGCCATCGCCTGCAGTGCCGAAGAAGTCGTCGTCACTGCGGGCGCGCAACAGGCCTTCGATCTCCTTGCGCGCATTCTGGTGACGGCAGGAAAGACCGTTGTTGCCGTCGAGGAGCCCGGATATCCGCCGCTGCGCAACGTGGTTACGGCGGCTGCCGCGAAAGTGGTCTCCATTCCCGTCGACAGCGAGGGACTGCGGGTCGACCGCCTGCCTCGCAGCGCGAAAGTGATTTGCGTGACTCCGTCGCACCAGTTTCCGCTGGGCGTGCACCTGTCACTCGCGCGGAGGCGGGCGCTTCTGGACTTCGCGCGGGCGCATGGCGCCGTCATCATCGAGGACGACTATGACGGCGAATTTCGCTACGCGGGCAAGCCGCTGGATGCGCTGCAGACGCTCGACCGCAGCGAAACCGTGTTCTACGTCGGAACTTTCTCCAAGAGTCTGTTCCCGGCGTTGCGGCTGGGTTTCATCATCGCGCCGGCCTGGGCGCGACCTTCGCTCGTCGCGGCCAAGCAGCTTTCCGATTGGCATGCGCCGCTGATTGCGCAGGACACGCTGTCCGCATTCATTGCCGAAGGCCACCTTGCGCGCCATGTCCGCAAGATGCGCAGGATCTACGGCGAGCGGCGGGAAATCCTGCAGCGCGCGCTGGAACGCACTTGCGGCAGCCAGCTTCGCGTCATCGGCATCGGCGCCGGACTGCATCTCGCGACGCACCTCGAACACGCGCTCTCCGCAGGGGCGCTGATCGACAGGGCGCGCGCCGGCGGCATCTGGTTGGACGGGATACAACGCTTCGGCACGACCGATCGCAGCTTGGACGGACTCGTGTTCGGCTATGGCGCAATCGACTCCCGGGAGATTGGAGAGGGAGTGCGTCGGCTCGCGCGATTGATGAAGTGATACCGCGGTAAACGGTGTCGTTCGTAGGACCCGCGTCTTTCGGCTAGAATTTGTTTCCCTTGCCGCGTCCCCCCTTTGTGGGGTGAAATGCCGGCACCGCCCCGCGCCCGAGGGGCTTCAGGGAAGGTCATCGATGCTGGGGTTCTTCGAGAACCGCAAGGAAAAGCCGCGTCTCGACACGCTGCGCGAGCTTTGGCTCTTTGCGACGCTGTCGCGGCTCGAGCTGCGCGTCGTCGACGGGCTGCTGCACGAGCGCCGCTTCCTTGCGGGCGAGATCATCTTCGACGAGGGCGAGGAAGGCCAGACGGTCTACGTCGTCATCTCCGGACAGGTGCTGATCTGCCGCCAGGGCGAGCCCGAAAGCGGGCGGATTGCCGAAGTCGGCGCCGGCGTCGTGTTCGGAGAGCTGGCGCTCCTCGACAACGCCCCGCGGGCGGCGCAGGCGCGGGCGCTCGAGGATTGCGTGCTTGCCTCTCTCTCCGCGGCGATTTCGAAAGCCTGCTCGTTACGCACGCGGTGATCGCATCGAAGATCCTGCTGCAGCTCGCGCGCCAGCTCGGGCGGCAGCTCCGCGACCGCTCGGCTTCCGCCGAAAAAAGATTGCCGTGAGACGACCGGGAACCGGGAGCGACGGCCGGAGCCGCTACCTGTCGACGGGGCCGCTGGTGTGGCTGGCGACGATCGTCGCCACGACGCTGCTTTTGGCGCTCCTCCGGCAGGTGCTTTGGCTCGTCGTGCCGTTCCTGCTCGCGATCATCTCCTATTACGCGCTCTTCCCTGCGGTGCGGCGTCTGACGCTGGCGGGAATTCATCGCGAAACCGCCACGACGATCGTCGTCGGAGTCTTCTTCGTTGTGGCGATTGCCGCGATGGTGCCGACGCTGCCGTGGCTCGCAGCGCAGGCCGTCAGCGGCCAGCAGGCGCTGTTCCGCTATCTTGAGGGCGGCCGCGTGCTGATCGACCGAACGCTGACCATGCTGGAGGCGCAGTTCGGATTCCTGCAGCAGATGGATTTCCACGCGGACATGGGCAGGAAGATCGCTGCGTTCGGCTCGACGTACATCCGGGAGCACCTGACCGAAACGCTGCTCGACGCCGCCGTCTGGCTGCCGGCGCTGCTGCTCGCGCCGTTTCTCGCCTTCTTCTTTCTTCGCGATGGCCGGCGCTTTCTCAAGTTCCTGACCGATGCCGTGCCGAACGCCTATTTTGAGCGCACGCTCTACATGCTCGAGCGTGTCGATGGCACCGCGCGCGCCTATTTCCAGGGTTTGCTCAAGCTGACGCTGATCGACACCGTCCTGCTCACGCTCGGCCTGTGGGCGACCGGCATCCGCGGCGCGCTCGTCTTCGGGCTGATGGCCGCGGTGCTCGCGTGGGTGCCGTTCGTCGGATCGGTCATCGGCTGCGTGATCGTCGTGCTCGTCGCCGCGACCGATTTTCCGACCGAGCCCTGGGTCGTCTACGCAGCCGTCGCGTTGTTCCTGTGCGTGCGCCTGCTCGACGATTTCGTGTTCATGCCGCTCACCGTCGGCCGCAGCCTGCACATGCATCCGCTGCCCACCGTCCTGCTGATCTTCATCGGCGGGGCGGTCGCCGGAGTCCCCGGCCTGATCCTGGTCCTGCCGCTGGCCGGCGTCGTCATCGTCATTGCGGGAACGATCGGCGAGATCGTCAATGATCCGAGGCTGCGCGCCCGGCACGGATTTGCGCGAATGCTGCGGGCGCGACGGATCAACGCCGACCTCGGATCCTGACGCGGCCCCCCAGGACGGCGATCGTGCGACCGTTGCGGTACCCGATGATCGCGCCCGAACTGGCGTCGCCGGTTGAGTCGGTCCGTTGCTGCCATTCACCGGCAAGCGGAAGAGTTGGCTCCTCGCCGGTATCGCGTGCATTGGTGCGATCGGCATCGTTCTCTCGTACACACCCGGGTCTTCGGATGTTCGCCGCCCGCCGACCGAGCACGAGACGGTGCTCTACTACTTTGCGCAGAACCTAGGCGAGACCGCGCTCTGTAATCGAATCTCCTGGGCGGCCTATCAGCGCTACAGCATCCTGTTCGGTGGCGGCGGCGCTTCGTTCTGGCGGTCCGACTGTTATGAGCAGGCGGCACAAGCACGGCATGATGCGTCAATCTGCTGGCAAGCGAGACCCCTGGTCGACCTCGATCCATTCTCGACGGGGCACTCGGCCCTCTCCTGCGCGCGCCGTACGAGAAGCGGATCCCGCAGCGCGTTCGGTTTGGCGGACGACCTTCTCATCCGTACCTTCGGGCGGCTCGGTTATGACATCGATCGGCTGCATCTCGAAGGAGTGATCCCGCCCGCGATCCGCGGACAAGACGTGTACCGCGCTCTGGAACGAGATGCGAGAGCCCTGGCGCGAGCGCAGCGATTGCTGGCGGATCCTGCCGCTTCGCTGCACGCTGACGATAAGAGTTATCTGGCTCAGCTGGCGGCAGTGGGCACGGCCAACCCCGACTTGTGCGCCTACATTCCGGCCGAGCAACGCATCGGTCGGGTCGATGCGCCGTTTCGCGACTGGTGCTTCTACACCGTCGCCTTCGACACGGAGGACGTGCGGGTATGCGAGCGGATGACCCCGGCGGCTGCGGAGGCCAAGGTTCTCGAAGCCAAGGCGGCCGGTGTCCGGCCGGAGATCGCCGAACAGCTGGGACTCTACGCCGAATGCATCAGGAGCGGCATCCGGTTGGGGCCACGCCTGCACAACGGTCCGGAGGTGCCCGGCGACGAGCAGCAGATGCAGCGTCTGTTCGCGGCGTTGGGTGTCGTCGTGCCTTCTGCTCGTGACTGGCCGACCGGACAGATCGCTGCGTTCTATCAGCAGTTCGTGTTTGCGCTCTGGCCGAGTGATACACCCGATCCCGCCCGCGACGCGGCGCGCGCGAAGCTCGTGCGCAGACTTCTTGCCCTTCCGGGCGATTCCTAGCCTGCGCCGATTGCGGGCGTTGCCGAGCGCGAAGCCGGTCGTGACGGCTTGGCGATAGAATCATCCATCGCCCCGATGATTCATCGGACCGACCGCGCGTCGAAACCGTAAGCCAATGAGTAACTTGCCGCATCGCTTGTGCGTCGCCCCGATGATGGATCGGCAGGATTCACATCCAGCATCAATCGCTTGCGAAGACGCGTGTGCAAGTCGTGTGCAGGCACGCACTTAGCTGTATTGCGCGCCAGTGCGCTGGAATGCGCGGAGCGGGCCATCGCAGGCACGATAATCGTCGCCTGAAAGCCGGCGCGACACACACCCGGAGGTCGACATTTCGACGTAGCACAACTGTGCTACAATTTATATTTTGACAAGGAGTTTCGCGATGTCCACAACCACCATTCGCCTGCCACAGGATCTCAAGGAGCGCATCGCTCGCGCAGCAGAACGGGCTGGAACCACCGCACACAGTTTCATCCTGGAAGCGATAGCGGAGAAGGCTGAACAGGAAGAGCGCCGGGGTGAGTTTCAGAATACGGCCGAACGGCGATACGCCGAGATTGTCGCATCCGGCAAGACAGTGCCGTGGAATGAAATGCGTCGCTATCTGGAACGTCGGCTGACTGGCAACAAGATTGCCCGACCGAAGCCGCGAATGCTTGCGCGCTAGTCATGTCGCGCATCGAGCTCGCACCGGAGGTCGGGGACGATCTCGATCGCATCCTGGAACATCTCCTTGCTCATCAGGGGTCGGACGCTCCATCACGTATTGAAGACATCATGAAGGCGATCGATGTGCTGGAACGCAATCCGCTGATCGGTCGGCCTGCCCGACAAGACCTTAGAGAACTTGTGATCGGGCGCCGTGCACGTGGTTACGTCGCGCTGTATCGATACGTTGCAGAACTTGATACGGTTTTTGTGCTCGCCATCCGCGGTCAGAAAGAGTCGGGGTACACAAAGACCTAGGCACGTTCCGGCAGTGCCGACTCTTGCCTGTGGCCAATCCCGAAGGCGGACGCTCGCCGGAATGTCCGTTAAGGAAGGTCTGCGAAACGGATCAATTTGGACGTGAGTCGCGGCGATGAACTCGGTCAAGCGGATGGGAAGCACGAAACGGGCGGTTTTTCGACCGCCAAGTGCGCTTTCATCCGCTATTGCTCGTGTTTCAGGCGCAACTCTCCTGTTGTCGCAACAAGTATCTTCGCGCCAGGTACAGATTGGCCAGCGCCGCCGTCACGAACAGACGATGTGCGTTCTTGGCCAAGCCACGGTAGCGCACTTTCGCAAAGCCGAAGATGCGCTTGATGACACCGATCGGGTGCTCGACCTTGGCGCGCACCCGCGACTTGGTCTGGTTCTTGCGCCGCTCGACTTCGTTGATGATCCCGCCTTGACGGTAACGGCGATTGACGAAGTCTTGGGCCCTCGGAGCGCGAGCACGGATTACGTCACGCTTGCCTCGATACGCCTGGTCGCCCCACACCCGCGTTTCGTTGCCGTGCAACAGCGTCGGCAACACCGAGCTGTCCGCTACGTTCGCAGCCGTGGCCGCGACAGAGTGAATCAACTTGGTCTTGCTATCCACCCCGACATGGGCCTTCATTCCGAAGAACCATTGCTGGTTCTTCTGCGTCGGCTTCATCTCCGGATCGCGCGCTTGGTCCAAATTCTTCGTCGACGGCGGTGCGCTGATGATGGTGGCGTCGACAATGGTCCCGGTGGCGATACGCAAGCCTTGCGCCTGCAAATGACTCGCCACCGCGGCAAACAGGTGGCGGCCCAAATCATGGCTCTCGAGCAGATGGCGGAACCGCAGGATGGTGGTCTCATCCGGGGCCGGCTCGCGCCCCAAATCGATGCCCACAAACTGCCGCATCGCCATCGAGTCGTACAACGCCTCTTCCGCCGTCGGATCGGACAGATTAAACCACTGCTGCAGGAAGTAGATCCGCAGCATTCGTTCCAAGCCCACCGGCGGGCGTCCCGCTTCGCCCTTGCTGTACATCGGCTGAATCAGCGCGCACAACTGCTTCCACGGTACTACTCGGTCCATCTCGGCGAGAAACTGCGCCCGGCGCGTCGCCTTGGCGTGCTTCTCGAATTTGCCTTGATCTGGAGCAAGGCCGACCTTTGCCGATACGTATATCGTTTCAATAGCACCGAGAGCGGTACTAAGGCCGCGGGGTGAGGGTGACACCTTCTCGCCTTTGGTAAGGCGAGGCACGTGGCCGGGAAGGCCGTTGGCGAGAGCAGCAGCAACCGCACGCTGCCACGCGGCAGCAGCAGGCTCCATTCGCCATGGCGCGCGGCGTGCCCCGGAGGGTCGCCGGCAAATCATCAAGTGAACCGTGGACGGTCAGCGCGTACACATCGCGCGGCGTGGTGAAGTGCGATCGACGTATCGGATTCAAGCATGCGTATTGGATATCGCAACAAGGAGAGTGAGATGGCCGTCCTGCAGTGGTTCCGGAATAGCCGATCGCGGGCCACGGCGGCAACGCTGCTCGGCATCGCATCGTTGGTCGTCTCGTTGACCGCCTGCAACCAGAGCAAGGAAGCCGACAAAGCCAAACAAGCGGCCGCCGCCGCACCGCCCCCGGCCGTAGTCGTTGCCGAGGTTATCCAGAAGACCGTACCAATCTACAGTGAGTACGTCGCGCAGACCGAGGCCAAGGAAACCGTGGAGATCCGCGCCCGGGTGCAGGCATACCTCGCGGCGCAGCACTTCGCCGAGGGCACGATCATCAAGAAGGACCAGCTGCTGTTCACGCTCGACCCGCGCGAATACGAAGCGAAGCTGTTGCAGGCCAAGGCGCAGCTCGAGGGCACGCAAGCCAGACTCGGCAAAGCCGAGACCGACGAGCGGCGCTTGAAGCCCTTGGCCGAACGGCAAGCCGTGCCCCAGCAGGACTACGATAACGCGGTCGCAAATCTGCAAACCGCCCGCGCCGGAGTCTCGTCCGCCAAAGCCGCAGTCGTAGAGGCGGAGCTCGACTTGAGCTACTGCACGATCCGCTCTCCGATCGGAGGGCTGATCGGCAAGCGGCTGGTGTCCCCGGGAAATCTGGTCGGCAAGGGCGAGGCCACGCTGCTCGACACGGTATCGAGTGTCGACCCCATTCGCGTCTCGGTCACCGCGAGCGAGGCGGAATACCTGAAGATCATGGCGCAGCAGAGGGGAGGGCGGATGGCGACGGGCGCGCCGCTCGAGCTGATTCTGGCCGACGGCAGCGTCTTTCCACACAAGGGCAAGATCGTGATCATCGATCGCGCCGTCGACGTCAAGACCGGCACCCTCACAGGCATTGCCGAGTTCCCGAATCCCAATGCCGTGTTGCGCCCGGGGCAGTTCGGCCGCGTGCGCGCGCCCATCGACACTGCCGAGAACGCGATCCTCATACCCAAGCGTGCGGTTCAGGAAATCCAGGGCATGAAGACCGTGCTGGTGGTGGACGCCGACAACATGGTGGCACTGCGCACCATCAAGCCCGGCGAAAGCGTAGGCCCGTTGTTGATCGTGCAGGACGGCCTCAAGCCCGGCGAACGGGTGATCGTGGACGGAATCCAGAAGGCCCGGCCGGGGACCAAGGTCAACCCGACTGCTGCCCCCGCGAACAGCCCATCGGAAGCGAAGGCGGACGATAACGTCGGGGGCAAACAGGCCGAGCCGAAGCCAGCGCCGAAGGCAGGGGGGAAATAGGCCGTGGGCAAGTTCTTCATCCGCCGTCCCATCGTCGCGATCGTCATCGCGATCATCACCGTCTGCTCGGGCTGTTCACCCTCACCGGGCTGTCGGTCGAGCAGTACCCGTTCCTCGCCCCGCCCAACATCCGCGTGACCGCCAACTATCCGGGCGCCTCCGCCGTGGCGGTGGAGCAGTCGGTGGCCACGCCGATCGAGCAGGAGGTCAACGGCGTCGAGAACATGATCTACATGAAGTCGTCGAACACCAGCGACGGCCGCATGCAGCTCGACGTCAACTTCGAGGTCGGGGTCAATCAGGACATGGCCAACGTCCTCACCCAGAACCGCGTCTCGTCCGCCCAGGCGCGCCTGCCGCAGGAGGTCACGCCGCAGGGCGTCACCGTCAAGAAGATGAGCCCGAGCATCCTGATGCTGATCTCGGTCTACTCGCCCAACGGACTCCTACGACGCCAACTTCCTGATCAACTACTGCGGCATCAACCTGCGCGATCAGCTGCTGCGCATTCCCGGCATCGCGCAGGTCGATCTCTTCGGCGGCACCGACTACGGCATGCGGATCTGGCTCCATCCCGACAAGCTGGCGAAGCTGGGGCTCACCCCGTCCGACGTGATTTCGGCGATCAAGGAGCAGAACCTGCAGGCGCCGGCCGGCAAGGTCGGCGTGGCGCCCTCGCCGAAGGATCAGGAGTTCACCTACACGGTCAGCGCCCCCGGCCGCCTCGTCACGCCCGAGGAGTTCGAGAACATCATCATCCGGGAAACCGAGACCGGCGCGCTGGTCCGCATCAGGGACGTCGGGCGCGCCGAGCTCGGCTCGCAGGACTACAACTCCTTCGGCCGGCTGAACGGCAAGCCCGCCGGCGCGATGGCGGTCTACCTGCTGCCCGGCGCGAACCAGCTCAAGGCCGCCGAGGCGATCTACGAGACCATGGAGCACGCGAAGGCGCTGTTCCCGCAGGACATGGACTACAAGATCGTCTACGACACGACGCCGGCGGTCGAGGCGTCGATCGACTCGATCGTGCACACGTTCGTCGAGGCGATCGTCCTGGTCACGCTCGTCGTGTTCATCTTCCTGCAGAACCTCCGCGCGACGATCATTCCGCTGCTGACGGTCCCCGTCTCGCTCATCGGCACGTTCATCTTCTTCCCGCTGCTCGGCTTCTCGGTCAACACGCTGTCGATGTTCGGCCTGGTGCTCGCCATCGGCATCGTCGTGGACGACGCCATCGTCGTGGTCGAGGCGGTCATGCATCACATCGAGCACGGGCTGGCGCCGAAGGAGGCGACGCTCCAGGCGATGAAGGAGGTGTCGGCGCCCGTCATCGGCATCGCCCTCATCCTCTCCGCCGTGTTCGTCCCGGTCGCCTTCCTCGGCGGGCTGGCCGGCAGCATGTACAAGCAGTTCGCGCTGACCATCGCCATCTCGGTGCTGCTCTCGGCGTTCAACGCGCTGTCGCTGACGCCGGCGCTGTGCGGCGATGTTCCTCAAGCCGCACACGCCGATGCGCGGGCCGCTCGGCAGAGTTCTTTCCGCGGCTTCAACAAGGCGTTCGACGCGCGACGGCGGCTACGTCGCGGGTGTCGCGCCTGCTCGTGCGGCGATCGCTGCTGACGATCGTGATCGTCGCCGCGGTGGCCGTCGGCGCCGGCCTCTTCGGCAGCGCGCATCCCGGCCGGGTTCATCCCCGACGAGGACCAGGGCATCATGGGCGTCAACGTCCAGCTCCCGCCCGGCGCGTCGCTCGAACGCACCAGCGCGGTGCTGAAGAAGGTCGAGGACGATCCTCGCCAAGACCGACGGCGTCGAGTCCTTCCAGACCATCGGCGGCTACGGCGCGGTCACCAGCACCTATCAGCCGAACTTCGGCACGATCTTCGTGCGCCTCAAGCCGTGGGAGGAGCGCAAGGGCCCGGCGTTGCATGTGAACGGCATCATGGCGGGGCTGCAGCGGCAGTTCGCGGCCATCCCCGAGGCGATCATCTTCCCGTTCAACATCCCGACCATGTCGGGCTTCGGCGCCTCGGCCGGATTCAATTTCCTGCTGCAGGACCGCAGCGGCTCGCTCACCGTCGACCAGCTCGGCGCTGAGGCGCGGAAATTCATCGCCGCAGCACGGAAGCGGCCGGAGCTCGGCGACCTGTTCACCGCCTTCGATCCGAACTACCCGCAGGTCAAGGTCGAGCTCGACCGCGAGAAGGCGCGCACGCTCGGCGTGCCGGTGAACGACGTGTTCCAGGCGATGTCGGCGGCGCTGGGCGGCACCTACGTCAACGACTTCAACCGCTTCGGGCGCCTGTTCCGCGTCTACGTGCAGGCCGACGTCGAGGCACGGCTGCAAGCCGGAGGACATCGGCAAGATCTACGTGCGCTCGAAGACCACCGACGTGATGGTCCCGCTCTCCACGCTGGTCACCATCACGGAAGTCCGGGCACCGAGATCACGACCCGCTTCAACCTGCTGCGCTCCGTCGAGATCCAGGGCGCGCCCGCGCGTGGCTACACCTCGGGACAGGCGCTCGCGGCGCTCGAGCAGGTGTTCGCGGAGACGATGCCCAAGGAGATGGGCTTCGCCTACTCGCAGATGTCGTACCAGGAGAAGGTGGCGCCGCCTGCCGGCGCCGACCTTCATCCTGGCGATCGTCTTCGTGTTTCTGCTGCTGGCCGCGCTGTACGAGAGCTGGCGGCTGCCCTGGGCGGTGCTGCTCGGCTCGCCGCTGGTGCGCTCGGCGCGTTCTTCGGCGTCTGGCTGATGGGCTACGACAACAACGTCTACGTGCAGATCGGCAACATCATGCTGATCGGCCTGGCGGCCAAGAACGCCATCCTGATCGTCGAGTTCGCCAAGGCGAAGCACGAGGAGGGCGCATCGGTCGAGGAGGCGGCGCTCGAGTCGGCCCGCCTGCGCTTCCGGCCGATCCTGATGACGGCGTTCGCGTTCATCCTGGGCGTCGTGCCGCTGATGCTGGCGAGCGGCGCCGGCGCCGGCGCGCAGAACGTCATGGGCACCGGCGTGTTCTTGGGCATGCTGGTCGCCACCGTGCTGGGCGTGTTCATCATTCCGGGCAACTTCACCTTCGTCGAGGGGCTGGGCCGCCGCCGGGAGAGCGGGAAGACCGCGCCGGTCGTGCCCAGCGAGCAAGGGGCCGATTGAAATGACTCCTCGACGGATTTCCCTGCTCTGCGCAGTCGGATGCCTTGTCGCCGGCTGCATGGTCGGTCCCGACTACAAGCGTCCCGAGCTTGCGGTTCCGCCGGTCTATCGTGGGGCCGATGCCCAACCGCCGGTCGCTGCCGTGGAGACGTTCGGCGATCTCAAATGGTGGAGCGTCTTTCCGGACCCGGACCTCCAGGCGTTGATCCGCACGGCCCTGGCGCAGAACTACGACCTGCGCATCGCCGTGGCGCGCATTCTGCAGGCGCAGAGTCAGGTCACGATCGCCCGGTCGCAGGAATTCCCGACGGTGGACGGCAGCGTCAGCGCCCCGTATGCCGCATACACGGGCTCCGACCGCCCAGCCACGCTCTTCGACCACACCTTCCAGCCGCAGGCCGGAGTCGATGTCGCATGGGAGCTGGACTTCTGGGGCAAGTTTCGCCGGAACACGGAGTCCGCGCAGGCCAACCTGCTTGGCCACCGACGAAGGCCGCTACGTGGTCATGGCCACGCTGGTCACTCAGATCGCCGACGCTTACCTGACCCTCCGCGCCCTGGACCTCACGCTGGAAATCTCCCAGCGGACGGTGAAGTCCCGGGTCCAGTCCGTCGACCTCGTGCAAGCTCGGCTGGACGGCGGCGTGGCCGGGGTGCTCGATCTGCGGCAGGCCGAGACGCTGCTCTATGGCGCGACGAAAGCGATACCGGACATCCAGCGCCAGATCGAGCAGCAGGAGAACTTCATCAGCATCCTGCTCGGACAGAATCCGGGCCCGATCAAGCGCGGGCGTCCACTCGACCAGCAGATCGCCGCTCCGGCGCTGCCCCCGGGGCTGCCGTTGGACCTCCTTACGCGGCGGCCGGACATTCAGCAGGCCGAGCAGCAGCTGGTTTCCGCGAACGCGCAGATCGGCGTCGCCACTGCGTTGCTCTATCCGCAGGTCACGATATCCGGATTTGCCGGGGTCGGCGGCGCGACGATCAGCGGCTCGAACTTCGGGCCGTTCGGGATATTCAGCGCCCTGCCGGCCGTGACCCTGCCCATCTTCAACATGGGCCGCCTGCAGGCCAACGTCGACTACAACGAGGCCCTGGCCCAGCAAGCGGGGCTGAACTACCAGCAGACCCTGCAGCAGGCGTTGCGCGAAGTGTCGGACGCACTGGTCGGCATCCGTAAACGGCAGGAATTCCGGCAGCAGCAGGAACTGCTCGTCAAGGCTCTCGCGGACGCCAGCGAGGTCGCCAACATGCGATACGAGGGTGGGGTGTCCAGTTATCTCGAAGTCCTGGATACGGAGCGTCAGCTGTTCCAGGCGCAACTCGATTTGGTCCAGGCGAAGCGCGACGAGTCGTCGAGCGTGATCCAGCTCTACAAGGCACTTGGCGGAGGATGGCAGACCGAGCCGCCCGCCACCGTTGCCGCCCACTGACCTTGCGCGAGTTTGGCTCGATCTCACGCGGTCGGTAGAACGATCGCAGGCACTGACTCGATGGAGATGAAGATGGCCAAGAACAAAGCGGAAAAGAAGGTTGCGGCGAAAGGCAAGGCGAAGAAGGGCGAAGGTCACGTCGCAAAGTCAGCGGCGGACCAGCGCGACGCTTCGGCACCCGGCAAGGAGCTGTCCACCAAGGACTACAACCGCGAGCTCAAGAAGCTGCACGTCGAGCTCGTGAAGCTGCAGGAGTGGGTCGTGCACAAAGGGCTCAAGGTCTGCATCGTGTTCGAGGGCCGCGATGGCGCCGGCAAGGGCGGCACGATCAAGGCGATCACGGAGCGCGTGAGCCCGCGGGTCTTCCGCGTCGTCGCACTGCCTGCGCCAACCGAGCGCGAAAAGTCGCAGATGTACGTGCAGCGATACATGCCGCACTTGCCGGCGGCCGGCGAGGTCGTGATCTGGGACCGCAGCTGGTACAACCGCGCCGGCGTCGAGCGGGTGATGGGCTTCTGCACCGAGGAAGCAGGCGAAGGAATTCCTGAAGTGTTGCCGGGGTTCGAGAAGCTGATGGTCGATTCCGGGATCATCCTGCTCAAGTACTGGCTCGAGGTGAGCCCCGAGGAGCAGACGCGGCGGCTCGAAGCGCGCATCGACGACGGCCGCAAGATCTGGAAGCTCTCGCCGATGGACATCAAGTCCTACACGCGCTGGGACGATTACACGAAGGCGCGCGACGACATGTTCGCGGCGAGCGACACGGCTTGGGCGCCGTGGTACGTCGCAAGCTCGGAGGACAAGAAGCGCGTCCGGCTCAACATCATCTCTCACCTGCTCTCGCGCATTCCGTACAAGCGCCGCCGCGCGAGAAGGTGAAGCTGCCGAAGCGAAAGGTGCGCGCGCAACCGCCGGCCGATTCGGTCAAGCGCGTTCCCGAGAAGTTCTGATGGCAGCCGGCGCCGCTTCCCAGCGCACCTATCGACTGTGGGACACGCCAAATACGTCATCGGGGACTAACGGACCGCCTGCGAGTCCACCATAAATCTCAAGAGGCCGCTCGGGGCAGGTACGCTACGATCGCGCTAAAGCCACTGATCGGCAATCTTCCACACTCGACGGAGTCCCGAGATGACCCAACCACCCGAAGACCCGCGCGTCGCCTACTTCGAGAAACAATTGAGCGACCTCGACCTCGAGATCCTCCGCCAGGCAATGCTGTGCGGGGTACCTCTGGAGAACCTCGACCAGATGCGAGCCGCCCTCATACGAGTGCTGGACAACGACGCCACAGGGTGCAGCAAGGACAATCCGCAGGCGTTCCAGAAATTGCGCGCGGCCGTCACGATGCACAGACCGTGCGCGACAAAGCAACGGAGAGCATTGGCCGCGCGGAAACCGTGGAGATCGTCGACCAGATCGTCGAGCGGCTCGCCAAGCGCGTGGAAGGCACGTGCGCCGGGCACGCGTAACCTGGACCGCCGATGCCCGCGACGACGATCGCCCATGCACGCCCCCGATGGCGGCGTGGCCGCGCGCCATGTTTCCGCCGCTGCTGGACTGTCCGCGATCAGTGCGGCGCCACCTCGCCGGCATTTGCGTGCAGCGCCTGATAGCGTTCGATCGCCGCGCGGGCGTTGAAAAGCATGCGCTCGCGGCCGAGTCGCTGGTCCAGCCCCGCCTTGCGCACGACCTCGAGCACGCCGGGATTCAGGCCCACCAGCCACACCACGACGCCGCGTTCGGTCGCGCGCTTTTCGCCCTCCATCAGCGCCTGCAATGCCGAGTATTCGATGTCGGGCACCCGGCTCATGTCCAGCGCCAGCACATGCGGCTTGTGCTGCGCGACCAGCGCATCGATCTGCTCCGCCACATTTTGCGCATTGACGAAGAAAAGGCGCCCCTCCGGCCGCACGATCAGCAGGCCCTCGAAGGTCTCGTCATCGGGGTGTTCGGGAGACAGCGGTCGCAGCACGTCGGCCCCGCGCTTGCGCCCGATGACGGACACGCGCGGATGGGCGGTCTGGCTCGCGAGCCCGATCATCGACACGATGATCGCCACCACGATGCCCTTGAGGGTGCCGAACACCAGGACGCCGACGCAAGCGATCAGCGCCCAGCGAAACTCCATCGAGCGCACGTCGCGGATGGCGCGGAACTCCGCCGGCTGGATCAGCCCGACCGAGTAGACGATGACGACCGCCGCAAGCGTCGCGTGCGGCATCAGGCCCAGCACCGGCGCGAGCAGCAGCATCGTCGCCAGCGCGGCGCCGGCGGTGACCAGCGACGCCTTCTGCGACTGCCCGCCCGCGGCGCGCACGACCGCCGTCTGCGAGGTGCCGCCGCCCGCCGGCATCGCGCCAAGCAGCGCGCCACCCACGTTGGCCGCGCCGGTCGCGACCAGTTCGCGGTTCGCATTGATCGGAGGATCGCCGGGGCGCGCAAAGGCGCGACCCGCCGCGATCGTTTCGGTGAAGCTCATCAGCGCGATCCCGAGCGCGCCCGGCGCCAACTGCTCGACCAGCGCAAGATCCGGCAGGGTGAGCGACGGGAATCCTGGCGGAATCAGGCCGACCGTCGAGACCCCCAGCGCCTTCAGCCCAAAGAACCACGACGCGGCGATGCTGCCGCCGACGGCGACCAGCGGCGCCGGAGAGTGGGGCCACAGCCGCTCCATGCCGATCAGCACGACGAACGTCGCCACGGCCACCGCCAGCGTGATCAGCGAGGTCTCGGGAACGTGCTGCACGACGCTCAGGAGATCGGCGAAGAATCCATGCTTGGTGATGTGGATGCCGAAGAGCTTCGGCACCTGGTCCAGCACGATCACAAGGCCGATCCCCGCCTTGAAGCCCGTCAGGACCGGCGTGGAAATGAAGTTCGCCACAAACCCCAGCCTCAACAGCCGCGCGAGAAGCAGCATCGCGCCGACCAGCGCGGTCAGCGTGGCCGTCGCCGTGACGAGCTTCGCCGGGTCGCCGTCCGGCACCACCAGTCCGAGCTGCGTGCCGGCCAGGATCGCCAGCGTTGCCGTGGAGCTGACGCTGAGCACGCGCGAGGAGCCGAGCAACGCGTAGACCACCATCGGGATGAAGGCGGTATAGAGACCAACCGCAACCGGCAATCCGGCTACCGTGGCGTAGGCCATCGCCTTGGGCAGCACGACCGCGGCGGCCGTGAGACCGGCGACCACATCGAAGCGAAGTGCGGCGGTACCGGGCGGGTTCGTGTTCACGGCCGTCGGCGTTCGGTTATGCAGTTTGATTCCTGGTTATTGCGCGAAATCAATGACTCTGGCTAGCCTGAGCACTGTCAGCGGAAAGCGCGCCCGACGAGGCCCATTACTGCGCCAGCGCGTCCCTAATTGGCGCGCTGGAGATTTCCATCAGTCCGCTGTACGGCCGATTCATCTCCAGGATCAGGAAAATCGCGCCCGCGACGGTCAACGCGCCGACGAACAACGCCGCAATGACGGTGGCGTTGCGGCGCGCATAGAGACCGAATCCAGCGAAGAGCACAACGAGCCAGAACACCAGCACAACGAAGAAGGGCCAGGACAGGGAGCCTCCGGCCTGCTGGTGCAGCAGGCGGATGGTAGTACCCATGGTCGTCATGAGCTGCAGAGCACGCGCCTGTGCAGATCGCTGGGCTTCGGAATTGGGCGTCAGGCGGGCGACGGTGTCGAACAGGTCTTCCGCCGGGACATAATTTTGCGGGGTGTGCATGGCTGCTCGTGCGGCGCCGGCATCGGGCCACAGCCGCGCGACTTCGGCCTTCACCATGCGACGCAGCTGCGCGCGGGCGTCGTTCGTTTCCGGGCCGTAGTGGGCGAACACCTCATCGAGCAGAACAAGTTGCGCGCCGAGTTGCTGCACTTCGCTCTCCTGCGTGTCGTACGAACTGTGCGCGGACGCTATCAGCAGGCTCAGGACCAGGGCGGCGATGGTTGCAACCAGCCCCATCACCAGTTTGACCACGTCCTTCGTTTCGGCATCCTGATGATGCGCGGGGACGCGGATGGCGACGCCCGCGAGCGCCCCGCCGAAAACGAATACAAATACGAGGACGGCGATGAGTGTGGAATTCATGGAGCAACCCTCTGCGACAGATTGGTAAGTTCGTGCGGTTGGCCCGTCCGGGCTTTCTAGACGAACAAGTATCCGTGACGATGACCTGGAGGCCAGCGCAAAGCGTAGCCGAATGGTCGCTCAGAACTTGATTGGGATGTTGATTGAGATGTGTACTAAACGGGAGCCACTCTCGGTGGGCGTCGACCAACAGCTGCCGTACAGCGATGCCACTGAGAGCGGTCGACGGCACGCGACCTTACAGCCGCCCTTAGGGGTTCCCAAAATCAGGGCCACAGCTTATGGCTAGGAGAGCCAGGCGATTTGATTCCCGTCAATGAAGGATGTGTAAGGCGGCGTAGCCTAGGCGGCAGGCAATTGTGTCAATTCGCTTTCGGGGTTCCGATGGGATATTGAAGAGGCAAGGTAGACAGTACTTCGTCGATTCGGGATCAGTCTTCCTCAGCAAAGAAAGGCGCACCGAGCCCCCGGGGCGGGCGCGCTGCGTAATACAAGCACAATGCGCCTAACAAACTAAGCGTGGATTCGGCGTCCGCAGAGAGGAGGAGTGAAATGAAGCGCGCCGTCAGTGAGTCGCACAATGACTGAAGTCCGCTTCCTAGTGGCGATTGCGCTGGCCGCGCTGCTCGGCCTGGCCGGGTGCGCGACCACGTATCCGCTGATGCCGACGCCGGCGTTGTACACGGGGGCGCAGGCGAAGCCACTGTTCACCGAGGCGCCGGCCGAGGTCCGGACACCGCCGCTGGATCTGCTGTTCATTACCGACCGCGCGCCCGCGACGAGCCCCGATGAGCCTGAACCGTACACGGCGGACAGGTCGCGCTCGATGGCGTTCGGATCGACGACGATCCTGTTCGGCGAAGACATGACGTGGGACGCGCTGGTAAAGCAGAGCCTGCTCGTCGAGCGTTCGACTCCGACGGATCTCAAGCTCGGTCCGACGAAGGAACTCGGGCGCTACCCGGGCATTCCCTACGCGGTTGCCGTGACGCCCGCGGGGCTGACGCGCGCTCCCGCTGTCATCGATGCGCACGAAACGGCCAACCGGGCGCTGCAGGCCGAGATCGCGCGTCGCCTCGCCTTGAGTCCGCGCAAGGAGATGGTGCTGTACATCCACGGCGTCAGCAATACGTTCAGCGAAGCGGCCTTCACGATGGGTGAGATGTGCCACTTCCTGGGCCGCGAGTTCGTTTGCGCGATCTTCACCTGGCCCGCGGGCGGAAAGCACGGAATCCTGTTCGGCTACGAAGAAGACTACGAATCGAGCACATTCGCGGTCGAGCACTTGCGGAAGGCGATCCGCACCATCGCGGACACGCCGGGGCTCGAGAGAATTCATATCCTGGCCCACAGTCGCGGGACCGACGTGCTCGCCACCGCGCTGTCCGAGCTTTCCTTCGAGTCGTACATGCAGCAGATCACGCTGCCCCGGCGCGTCAAGCTCGGCAACGTCGTGCTGCTGGCACCGGATCTGGACGTCGAGGTGGCTCCGGAAAAGATCTTGGCGATAATCTCCGATCCCGACGTGCCCTACGGCGCGACGCCGGACCCGCATGCGGTGTTCCCGGCCTTGCGCCCGTTCCACCTCACCATTTACGTTTCGCCCGACGACAAGGCCCTCGCCACGTCGAGCTGGCTGTTCGGTAGTCTTGCCCGGCTGGGACGCGTCGATACTTCGATACTGACCCCGGAGCAGGTCGAGCTGGCGGCCCGGTTGGGCTTTCTCGACGTGATTCAGATTCGCGGGACGACCGACCTGTTCGGACACGGCTACTTCGTCTCGAACCCGAGGGCAAGCGCCGACCTCATCGCGATGATTCGATACGGGCTGAAGCCCAACGAACCGGGCCGGCCGCTGGAGGAGGTCAAGCGGCCGTTCTGGCGGGTCCTGACCGGAAGCCGGGACGAAGGTGGTGTCGACGGGTCTGACTGAGCCGCGCGCAGCGCCCGGACTCGAACGAGCGGCCACGATGTCCTTGCGACGTTTGCTTGTTCGAATCGCCAAGGGTGCGGGGCTCGCTGCCCTGGCACTTCTGATTGCGGGGATCGGGGTCTGGGGCGCGCTGCTGCTCGAGTATGCGGGGCCGAGCAACGGTCTCGTTCACTCGGCGTTGGTGGTCGGCTTCTCCCTGGCTGCTGCGGGGACGCTCATCGCGCTCTTCGTTCGCCGCTGGCGCTGGCGTGCGATCGGCGCGTTTGGGGTTCTGTGCGCAGGCCTTGCGGTCCTGTGGTCGAGCATCGAGCCGACCAACGAACGCGACTGGCAGCCGGAGGTGGCGGTACTGCCGTATGCCACGATTGACGGCGATCGCGTCACCGTCCACAACATCCGCAATTTCGACTACCGGAGCGAGACCGACTACACGCCCGCCTATTACGACAAGACCTTCGATCTGCAGGAACTGCGATCAGTGGACATCGTGACCTCCTACTGGACGGGTCCGGCGATTGCCCATGTCTTCGTGAGCTTCGGTTTCGCGGGGGACGACTATCTCGCCATTTCCATCGAGGTACGCAAGCCGAAAGGGGAGGGCTACTCGACGCTCAAGGGCTTCTTCCGCCAGTACGAGCTCGTCTACGTCGTGGCCGACGAGCGGGACATCATCCGGCTGCGCACCAACTATCGCCGCGATCCGCCCGAGGATGTGTACATCTACCGCGTCAAGGGTTCGATCGAGGTCGAGCGGCGACTGTTCCTGGAGTACATGCACAGGATGAACGCGCTGAGGACGCAGCCCGAGTTCTACAACACGCTGACGACCAACTGCACGACCAACATCTGGACGAACAACCACGTCAATGCGGGGCGCGTGCCGCTGAGCTGGAAGATCCTGGCGAGCGGCTATGTGCCGGAGTATCTGTACGAACAGGGGCGGCTGGAGACGATGGGCTTGTCGTTCCCGGAATTGCAAGAACGGTCCCACGTCAATGCGCGCGCCCAGGCGGCTGATGGGGCAGCGGACTTCTCGCGGCGAATTCGCGCGTGGGGCGAAACGGGGTCCGGCGATAGCAAGGAGATCCCGCAGTCACACTGAAGGCACGCTGCCCCCGATAGCTGGCGGGAAAACTCCAATCGCTGGGAGCATGGCGCGATTGTCGCCTGTGTTTGAACGTTGCGAGCGTATCAATACAGAAGCAATTTGCCAGGAAGTGTAATGGACACTTGGATAGTTCGTCGTAGCGCCGTCTGGATGGTGGCCATCGTCCTTGGCTTGGGATGGCCAGGTTCGAGTCGCGCGCAGAACGCGGCTTCGGAAATACGTGTCGCGACCTACTTGCTCCCGCCTTTCGTTATGCAGGAAGGGGGCCGACTGACTGGCTTCAGCATCGATCTCTGGGAAGAAATCGCAAGGAGGCTGAACGTAAAGACGAGCTACAAGATCGCGCCCGACACCAAATCGTGCATCGAATGGGTGCGGTCCAACAATGCCGACATCGGAGTCTCCGGCATCTTCTTCACGACCGAACGCGACAAGGTCGTCGATTACACCTATCCGATAATGGAAGCCGGGCTGCAAGTCATGGTGCGCGACACGGGCACGAAGGCGCGGCTTCATCCTCTGCAGTACTTGTTCACCCTGCTGCTCTCGCGGTCGGCTGTGCTGTGGCTTGTCGCCGCGCTGGTGATCATCGTGATCCCGGCCCATGTGGTGTGGTTGCTCGACCGCGGCAACGTGGGCGGTGTAAGCCCAAGCAAGAACTACTTTCCGGGTATCTTTCAGTCGCTGTTCTGGGCGGGCACCGTTCTGGCTTCGCAGGGTATGGCCATGCCCAAGCAGTGGCTCGCCCGCGCGTTCGGGCTGCTCTGGATATTCGTCGGCGTCGTCTTCGTCGCGCTATTCACGGCGCAGCTGACCGCTCTGCTCACCGTCGAGCAAATTCGCGGGGGCATCAATGGTCCCGGCGACTTGCCTGGCAAGCAGGTGGGCACGCTGGTGGCCGGTACTTCCGTGGATTACCTTCGGAAGATCGGGGCGGATGTCCAGGAGTTCCCATCGACGGACGAGATGTATCTGGCCCTACTGGATGAAAGAGTGGATGCCGTGCTTCTGGGCTCGGCGAGCCTTAGCTACTTCGCAAAGCACGAAGGACTGGGACGAGTGAAGACGGTCGGTCCCGAAATCGACAAGAACGACGTTGGCTTCGTAGTGCAGCTGGAGAGTCCGCTTCGCAAGCGAGTGAGCACTCAGCTGCTCGCGCTGCACGAGGATGGCACCTATCGGCGAATCCACGCCAAGTGGTTCGGCGACGAGTAGAGGGGAGGCCGCAACGACTGCTCCCGTCGATCCGTATGACTGGTTCGTAGAAGCGTGACCGTCAGGATCGGGTCGAGACTGTGTGAAAACGCGAAGGTTGCCGAAACGGAGAGATTGCCTATATTGAAGGCAGCGATTTCTGCGGAGCGGCGGGATGAAGCGATTCGTCGAAGGCGAAGACCGAAGCCAGGTGACTTGCTGCCCGAATGTCTGGACGACTTTGTTGGTGAGGACAACCCGGTTCGGGTGATCGATGTCTTCATCGACGAGCTGGATCTGACCGGCCTCGGCTTCGACGGCGTGGCGCCGGCGGACACTGGGCGTCCGGCCTACCACCCGGCGGTGCTGTTGAAGGTCTACGTCTACGGGTATCTCAACCGCCTGCAGTCCAGTCGGCGCCTGGAACGCGAGACGCAGCGCAACGTCGAGCTGATGTGGCTGACCGGGCGCTTGACGCCGGACTTCAAGACCATCGCCGACTTCCGCAAGGACAACGGTAAGGCGATCCGTAACGTCTGTCGCGAATTCATCGTACTGTGCCGCCGGCTCGATCTGTTCTCGCGAAGCGATTGTCGCCATCGACGGCAGCAAGTTCAAGGCGGTCAACAACCGCGATAAGAACTTCACCGACCACAAGCTCAAGAAGCGGATGGAGCAGCTGGAGGAAAGCATCGGCCGCTATCTGGCCGAGCTTGACCGCGCGGATCGCGACCCGACCCTCGTCACGGAAGGCAGAGTTTCGCGGCTCAAGGAGAAGGTCGCCTCGGTCAAGGCGCACATGGAGCACCTGAAGCAGATTGGACAGCAACTACGGGAAGCACCCGACGGGCAAGTCTCGCTGACCGATCCGGATGCGCGCTCGATGGCCACCAGTGGCCGAGGCACCGGCATCGTCGGCTACAACGTCCAGACCGCGGTCGATACCAAGCACCACCTGATCGTGGCCCACGAAGTCACCAACGTCGGCCATGACCGCACCCAGCTGTTCGCGATGGCCACGCAGGCGCGCAGCGCGACGGGAAAGGAAGATCTGACCGTCGTTGCCGATCGCGGTTACTTCAAAGGCGAAGAGATTCTGGATTGCGACCAGGCCGGCATGACCCCGCTGGTGCCCAAGCCGCTGACCTCCAACAGCAAGGCTGATGGTCGCTTCGACAAGCGCGACTTTGTTTACATCGCCGAAGACGATGAGTACTGCTGCCCGGCCGGCCAACGGGCCATCAAGCGCTTTACCACCGTCGAGCACGGCATGACCCTGAACAAGTACTGGTCCTCAGCCTGCCCCCGGTGTCCGCTCAAAGCGCAATGCACGACGAGCGTCTACCGGCGCATCGCACGCTGGGAACATGAAGCGGTCCTTGACGCGATGCAGGAGCGCCTCGATCGCCATCCCGACGCAATGAAGCTACGTCGGCAAACCGTCGAACATCCATTCGGCACGCTCAAAGCCTGGATGGGCGCGACCCATTTCCTGACCAAGCGGCTGCCTCGCGTCAGTACCGAGATGAGTCTTCATGTACTGGCCTACAACCTCAAACGCGTGATGCAGATCTTGGGCATCGGACCGTTAATGCAGGCGATAAGGGCATAAGCCCCTCTATTCCTGCTTCCTGCGCGGTAAATCACGTAGAACGAGCTGCCAAGCGCAGCGGCCGCGCAAATTTCGAAACACTCCTGATCAACTCAGCCATGCACAGCAGTCGCGCATGACACGATAGTCGCTCTTCCAAACACTTCCGAACGTGCTGAAATGGCCCCTCACGCAGGTTTGACGTTTCCACACGGCCTCGGTCGACACCGGCCACTAGGAATTTCTGGGCTAGTGGTTGGTGCTTCAATACGTAGCCGCCGCGTGTGCGTTACGTGTGCACTGGCAACCCATGCTGCGACGAGTTCGCTTTCCAGTCTGCAAGTACCACGTCGCAATGGAGCGAAGGCGATCGCGCTCGCATGTCGATAAAATAGCTGGTCGCTTCAATAATCTATTGGACCGACTGAAGTTCAAAAACTTCAAACGAATGAACGACTTATCGCATCGAATATGCGTGGCGCCCATGATGGACTGGACCGACCGGCATTGCCGGTTTTTTCTGCGCCTCATCACGCGCCGCGCGCGTCTGTACACCGAGATGATCACCAGTGCCGCGTTGATGCACGGCGACCTCCCGCATCACCTCGATTTCGATCCGGCCGAACATCCGCTGGCGCTGCAGCTGGGCGGCAGCGACCGCCGGGTGCTCGCGCACGGTGCGAAGCAGGGCGAGCAGTGGGGCTACGACGAGATCAATCTCAACTGCGGCTGTCCCTCGGAGCGCGTGCAGAAGGGGAGTTACGGCGCGTACCTGATGGCCGAACCGGCGCTCGTCGCCGATTGCGTGGCCGCGATGCGCGATGCGGTCGCCCTCCCGGTGACGGTCAAGCATCGGATCGGCCTCGACGGCGAGCAGGACTACGGATTCGTCCGCGATTTTGTCGGTACGGTGGCGGCGGCGGGGTGCGACGTGTTCATCGTCCATGCGCGCAACGCCGTGCTGAAAGGATTGTCGCCGAAGGAGAACCGCGAAGTGCCGCCGCTCAACTACGACTTCGCCCATCAGCTCAAGCGCGATTTTCCGGCGCTGACGATCGTCGTCAACGGCGGCATCGCGCGGTGGGATGCACTCGCGGAGCAGCTTGCATCCGTCGACGGCGTGATGCTCGGGCGCGTCGCATACCACGATCCGTACTTTCTCGTCGAGGCCGACCGCCGCCTCTACGGCGATGCCCTGCCGACGCGTTCGCGGGCCGACGTGCTGCACGCTCTCGTTCCCTATGCCGCCGCGCAACTCGCCCGCGGCGTGCCGCTCCGCGCGATCGCGCGTCACGTGCTCGGTCTGTACCACGGGCGCCCGGGGGGTCGCCGCTTCCGCCGGATCCTGTCGGATGCGGCGAAGCTCAACGCCGCGCGTCCCGAGCTTTTTCTCGAGGCGCTCGCGGCGGTCGAGGCGGAAGCCGTCGCCGTCTGATAACGGCGGTCGTCCGGGCGTCAGCGGTTCGGCATGTCGTCGGCGATGTAGCCGCGGACAATGCTTTCGAAATCGGCGTCGGTGCGCATGCCGAGCGAAGGCCCGAGCCTTGGCGCGAAGTTCGCCGGCCACGTCGAGACGATGCGGTCGATCGGCGGATCGAATTGCCACTTCACGCGATCGGCCACCGCGTCACCGGCAACTATTCTCAACGCCTCGACCATGTCGCCGACGGCAACCAGGATTCCCGGCACGTTGACCGAGCGCGTGTGCGCGAACGCGGAGGCCGGCGCCTCGTGACCGACGAGCAGGTTGGCGACCACCGTCGCAGGTGAAGTGACCCACATCTTCGTCGTCGGTGCCACGGGGCACGGTGCGTCGACGCCGGCGAGAGGTTCGCGGATGATCCCGCTCGCGAACGACGAGGCGGCCTTGTTGGGTTTCCCCGGACGCACGGTCACCGTTGGCAGGCGGAGGCTACGCCCATCGATGAAGCCCTTGCGCGTCATGTCGTAGACCAGATACTCGCCGATCGCCTTTTGCGCGCCGTACGAGGTCTGCGGCGTCAATGGCGCATCGTCGGGGACCGGATCCGGCAGCGGGCCGCCGAAGACCGCAAGCGAGCTCGTGAAGACGAACTTCGGCGGCGCCACAAGTTTGCGACAGCGCTCGAGCAGCACGCGCGTCGCGTCGAGATTGACGCGCATGCCGAGATCGAAGTCCGCCTCGGCCTGGCCGCTCACGACCGCTGCCAGATGGAAGATGCTGTCGGTTTCCGGCGTGACCGCCCGCGCGACGCCTGCCGGGTCGGAAAGATCGGCGGTGATGGCTTCGACCCGCGCGTCGTCGAATGCGGCGGCGGTCCCGATGTCCAGCAGCACGATTTCGCGGACCGGGCGGACGTTGCCGCGCGCATCGGTGAGACTGCCGTGGGCGAGAATCGCGCGGGCGAGGCGCGTGCCGAGAAAGCCGGCGCCGCCCGTGATGACGATGCGCATGACCAGGGGCCCCTTCGGGTGGACGGCGCTATGATACCCGGCCATGACGCGGCGATTCGCGCCGCGGCGGATCGTCAACCGAACGAGATCGGCGTTGACACTGGATTTTCGCGCGGACGATGCGGCGTCGAATGCGGCGGTCGCCAGGGTCATCGCGGATATCGCGGCGCGCGGATTCGCGATCGTCGGTGATTTTCTCGCTGCGCAAGCCATCGCCGCGTTGCGCACCGAGGCGTTTCGCCGTGACGCGGCGGGCGACCTGGTCGCCGCGGGTATCGGGCGCGCAACCGAGCGCGCGGTCCGCAGCGACATCCGCGGCGACCGCATCCGGTGGCTTTCCGACGAGCATCCCGCGCCGGCCGAGCGAGCGCTGCACGATGCACTGACGGCGTTGCGCGAGGCCATCAATCGCCATCTGCTGCTCGGCGCATGGCGCTTCGAGGGCCATTACGCGCTGTATCCGCCCGGCGCCGCGTATGCGCGCCACCGCGATGCCTTTCGGGGGCAACGCGCGTGCGCCGGTGGGCGTGTGGTCTCGTGCATCCTGTACCTGAACGAGGACTGGCAGGCGACCGACGGCGGCGCGCTGCGAATTCACTTCGACAATGGCGCCACCTGCGATGTGCTGCCGGAAGGCGGGACCCTGGTCGCGTTCCTCGCCGCGGATTTCGAGCACGAGGTATTGCCGGCGACACGGCCGCGCCTTGCGGTGACCGGATGGTTCCGCACGCGCGAAAGCTAGCGCCAGGCGGGAGAAGAACAGGTCGGACTGGATGATTCGATGGCGCACGAGCTGCGACGGTACAATAGGAACAAATCGAGTCTGCACTTACGTCCATGACCCTTCCTGCTGCGCCGCGCAGGCTGACGATCGCGACGCGCGAGTCCGCGCTGGCGATGTGGCAGGCGGAACACATTCGGGCGCGGCTTGCGGCGCTGTATCCCGAGTCCGAAGTCGGCCTCGTCGGCATCACGACGCAGGGCGACCGGATCATCGACCAGCCGCTCGCCGACATCGGCGGCAAGGGGCTCTTCATCAAGGAGCTCGAAGTCGCGATGACCGACGGTCGCGCCGACCTCGCCGTGCATTCGCTGAAGGATGTGCCGATGGAGATGCCGGCCGGGTTTACGCTGGCGGCGATTGGCGCACGCGAGGACCCCCGCGATGCGTTCGTGTCGAATCACTATCTCGACCTCGCGGGGCTGCCCGGCGGCGCGCGCGTCGGGACGTCGAGCCTGCGCCGCGAAGCCCAGTTGCGCGAGCGCGATCCGCTGTTGCAGGTGCTCCCGCTGCGCGGCAACGTCAACACGCGATTGCGCAAGCTCGACGAAGGCCGATACGAGGCGATCATCCTCGCCGCTGCCGGGCTGAAGCGTCTCGGGTTCGGCCCACGGATTGCATCGCTGCTCGATCCGGAGGAGAGCCTCCCGGCGGTGGGGCAGGGTGCGCTGGCGCTCGAATGCCGGGCGGACCGCGCCGACGTCATTGCCGCACTCTCGCCGCTCGCCGATCGCGACACGATGCTCGCGACGACCGCCGAGCGCGCGTTTTCACGCGCTCTCGCCGGCAGCTGCCACACGCCGCTCGCTGCGCACGCGGTGTTCCGGCACAACGAGCTGTGGCTCCGCGGCCTCCTCGCGAGCCGCGACGGCGCGGAAGTCATGCGCGGCGAAAAGGCGGCGGTGGTTGCCGATGCCGATGCGGCCGACGCGCTCGGCCTTGCGCTCGCCGACGATTTTCTCGCGCGCGGCGCCGGACGTCTCTGCGGGGCGTAGCGGCAGCGGCCGCGCACGATGGTCGAATCGTCGGACGAGAGCGGACCGCTCGCCGGCATCGGCGTCCTCGTGACGCGACCCGCGCGACAGGCCGGCGGCTTCGCACAGAAGCTTGCCGCGCTCGGCGCGACGCCAATCATCTTTCCCGCGATTGCGATTCTGCCGCCGATCGATCCGGACGCCTTGTCGCGCGCGCATGCCAAGCTCGCTGCCTACGACATCGCGGTATTCGTCTCGGCCAACGCCGTCGAGTACGGTGCGCCGGATCCGCGGCAATGGCCCGCGAACCTGGCCGCTTTCGCGCCGGGGCCGGGAACCGCGGAAGCGCTCGCCGCGGTGGGAATCGGCGGTGCGCGCATTCCGGCCACCACCTTCGACAGCGAGGGGCTGCTCGCGCTGCCGGAGTTGGCCGCCGTGCGCGGCAAGCGCGTCGTGATCTTTCGCGGCGATGGTGGTCGCGAGCGTTTGGGCGACACGCTCCGCGCGCGCGGCGCGACCGTCGAGTACGTCGCCTGCTACGGGCGCGCGGCACCGCAGGCGGGCGCGGCAGGGCTCGCGGAAGCCTTCGGTGAAGGCCGCATCGACGCCGTCACGCTGACGTCGAGCGAGGGGGCCGACAACCTGTGGGCGCTGGCCGATGCCACGATGCGGGCGGCATGGCGGGCCGTGCCGACGTTCGTCCCGCATCCGCGCATCGCCGCGCACGCGCGCGAGCTCGGTCTTGCCGTGATCGAAACCGGCGGCGGCGACGCGGGTCTCATCGCCGGATTGCTAGAATGGTCGGCCGCACGCCCACCGAAGAAGGCCTGACGCCATGCCGCCCGACATCATCGTCACCGCGCCGTTGCCGCCGTTCCTCTACGATCCGTTGAAGGCCGATTACCGCTGCCACGACTACGTGCAGGCGCCTGACAAGCCCGCGTTCCTCGCCGCATGCGGCGGTGTCGTCCGCGGCCTCGTGCAGGGTGGCGGCACCGTGACGCCGCCGGCGCTGCTCGATGCGTTGCCGAAGCTCGAGATCATTTCGGTATTTGGCGTTGGTTACGACGGCGTGCCGGTCGACTATTGCCGAAAGCGCGCGATCACGGTCACCCACACGCCCGACGTGCTGACCGACGACGTCGCCGATGTGGCAGTCGGACTGGTCCTGATGACGGGCCGCGGTTTCGTGCGCGCGAATCGCTTCGTGCATGCCGGCGAATGGCAAAGGCGTGGCGCCGAGCTCACGACCAAGCTCGGCGGCAAGACCGCCGGCATCCTCGGTCTGGGACGCATCGGCAAGGCGATCGCGCAGCGGCTCTCCGCCATGGGGATGCAGATCGCCTACACCGGGCGCAAGCCGCAAAGCGTTCCGTACAAGTTCATCCCCGATCTCGACGCACTCGCCGCGGCGTCCGAGTTTCTGATCGTCGCGTGCCCCGGTGGCGCCGCAACGAAGAACATCGTCAACGCCGAAGTGCTCGCGGCGCTCGGCAAGAAGGGCACGCTCGTCAACATCGCGCGCGGGTCGATCGTCGACGAGCCGGCGCTCGTGAAAGCGCTGCAGGACGGCGCGATCAAGGCGGCCGGGCTCGACGTGTTCGCCGACGAGCCCAACATTCCGGCGCCGCTTCTTGCGATGGATAACGTCGTGCTGCTGCCGCACGTCGGGAGCGCGACAAAGGAAACGCGCAAAGCGATGGGCGATCTCTGCAAGGCGAACCTCGATGCCTGGGCGGCGGGCAAGCCGGTGCTGACACTGATCCCCGAGTTGAGATAGTCAGGGACGTTGCGCCGGATCGATGTCGATGTACCGCCAGAGGGCGGAGCGCACGGGGTGCGGCTTGTAGTTCCTGACCCACGGCTGTGTGAGGTGGTCCTCGATCCGGTGCTCCATCAGCCGCCACGGCGCGTAGGCGAGGACGATTTCCGTCATCTTGTCGAAGAGTGCGGTACGCTCAGGTGAATCGGGCAGGCGGCGCGCGGCCTCGTAGAGCCGGTCGAATTCGGGCAGGCTGAACCGCGCGTGGTTCTCCTGGCCGACGTTCGGCCCGTAGAGGAGCTGCATGAAATTCTCGCCGTCCGGATAGTCGGCGTTCCAGCCGTCGGTGCGCATCGGCAGCTTGCCCTGCCGCGCCATCTTGCGCAGGTCCTGGATGCGGTCCTTGCGGAAGACGATCCTGAGGCCGATCGCGTCCATGTTCTTCTTCCACAGTTCGTCCTCGAGCCGGTCGATCGAGCGGGGCTGCGACCAGCGCTCGAGCACCAGCGGCTTGCCGTCCGGCGTCTCGCGATAGCCGTCGCCGTCTCGGTCCTTGTAGCCGAAGCGATCGAGCAGCGCACGCGCTGCCGCGGGATCGTAGAGCTGCGCTTTCGTCTTGAGCTTCGGGTCGTAGCCCGCGATGCCGGGCGGCAGAGGGCCCATTGCCGGAGCGCCACGGCCCTTCAGGATCACGCGGATGAACTCGCCGACGTCGAAGCCCATCCCGATCGCGCGCCGCAGCGCGATCTTCTCCGGCGCATAGCCGCCGACCGTCGGATCCTCCATGTTGAAGTACGTCCACCGCGTGTTCGGCAGCAGCGATGCTTCGTGCCGGATGCCCTTGGCCGCGAGCGCGGGTCGAAGGCTGCCGTGGTCGAGCGCCTCGTCGATGAAATTGGCCGGGAGGGTCCCCAGAATGTCGAGCTCGCGGTTGAGGAACGCGAGCCAGATCGCCTGACCTTCCTCGATCACGGTGATCTGGATGCGGCCGACGAAGGGCAGCTTCTTCCCTGCGAGCGCGGCCGCGACTGCCTTCGACTCCGGCGGCACCGGCCCGGCCGGCACGTAAGTCGTCTCGCGATAGCCGGGGTTCGCTAACAGCTCGATTTTCGCGCTCCGCTTGTACTCGCCGAGCATGTACGGGCCCGTGCCGACCGGATGCGCGCCGAAGTCGAGACCGTACGCCTCGACCACTTCGCGTGCGACGGCGCCCGTGTTCGGAATCGCGAACACGTACAGGAAGCGCAGGTCGGGCTCCTTGAGCCGGATCCGCAGCGTAAAGCGATCGACGACCTCGAGCCCGGTCATCGGCGCGTCGTAGTCGAACTTGCCGCCCTTGAGCGCCCGCTCGCGCACGGCGTCCGCGCCGACGATCTTGCCTTCGACGAGCCACAGCCACGGACTCTTCACCGCGGGATCGAGCAGGCGCTTCAGCGCATACGACTGGTCGGCGGCCGTGAGCTCGCGCGGGTTGCCCCTGAACGCCGGATCGGGCGTGAAGTAGATCCCATGCTTGAACCTGAAGACGAACGTCGCGCCGCCGTCGCTCACCGTCGGCATCGCCTCGAGCGTTCGCGGCACGAGCGTCACGGGCCGAACGAGGTAGTCGTAGTCCAGCATCGACTCGTAGATGTGGTCGATGATGCCGTCGGAGCCTGCGTCGGCGGAGAACTGCGGGTCGAAGCTCATCTCCGCGCTCGTGAGAACGGCATGCACCGTTTTCGCCGGATCGGCAGCGAGCGCGAGCGGCGATGACGCCGTCAGCGCGCCAAGAATTACGGCGAACGCGCCGCGCATTGTCCATCTGCCCTGCACGTCGTTCACCTGCCTGCGCATAGATCCCGGCTTCGACGGTGCTGTTGACGGGCGTCGACTATAATCCAAGTTCCGCTCGCGCCGAATGCCGACATGACGGTCCCTGCTGCCGCACCGACGCGCATCATTGACTCGCACACGGGCGGCGAGCCGACGCGCATGGTCGTGAGCGGCGGCCCCGACCTCGGCGGCGGCGATATGGCGCTGCGGCGCAACCGTTTCCGCGATACCCACGATGCGTGGCGCCGCGCGCTCGTCAACGAGCCGCGGGGTTCGGACGTGATCGTAGGCGCCCTTCTCTGCGAGCCGGTCGACCGCGGCAGTACCAGTGGCGTGATCTTCTTCAACAACATCGGCTATATCGGCATGTGCGGCCACGGCACGATCGGGCTCATCGCGACGCTCGCGTACCTCGGCCGCGTCCGGGCCGGGAAGCACAGGATCGAGACCCCGGTCGGCACCGTCACGGCGACGTTGCATGCCGACGGCACGGTGACCGTCGCCAACGTGCCGTCGTTCCGCTACGCGGTTGAGATCGGCGTGAACATCCCCGGTCATGGCGTCGTGCACGGCGACATCGCGTGGGGTGGCAACTGGTTCTTCCTGTGCGGCGACCATCGCTTGTCGCTCGAAGCCGGCCGCGTCGGCGAGCTGTCCGCGTTCGCGCAGCGCGTGCGCGATGCGCTGCGGCAACAAGGCGTGACCGGGCTTGCCGGCGCCGAAATCGATCACATCGAGCTCGTCGGACCGCCGGCCGATCCGCGCAACAATGCGCGCAACTTCGTGCTCTGCCCGGGCGGGGCCTACGACCGTTCCCCTTGCGGCACGGGAACGAGCGCCAAGCTCGCGTGCCTCGCCGCCGACGGCAAGCTCCCTCCGGGAGCGCCATGGCGGCAGGAGAGCGTGATCGGCAGCGTGTTCACGGGACGTTACGCGCGGCCGACGGAGACCCTTCCGGATCTGCCGGCGAACGCGGTGCTGCCGCTGATCCATGGTCGCGCGCACATCACGCTCGACGCAACGCTGATCTTCGATCCCGCGGACGCGTTCGCGTGGGGACTTGCGTGACATCGGCGTGACGCCGTTGCCGGAACCTGAGCGGTCGTCCGAAGTGCTGGTGATCGGCGCCGGCATCATCGGCGTCGCCATCGCGTTACGCCTGCAGCAGGAAGGTCGCCAAGTACTGCTGATCGATCGCGAAGGCGTGGCGGCGCAGGCAAGTCGCGGCAACGCAGGCGCGCTCGCATTCTCGGACATCCTGCCGCTCGCCTCGCCCGGCATCGTGCGCAAGGCGCCGCGCTGGCTCATCGATCCGCTGGGTCCGCTGGCGATCCGGCCGCGCTATCTGCCGCGTCTTGCACCGTGGCTCTTCCGCTTCTGGCGCGCGAGCCTGCGCGACCGCGTGCGCGCGGGCACCGCGGCGCAGGCGGCGATGATGGATCTGTCGGCCGCCGAGACACCGTTGATGCTCGCTTCGGCGGGTGCGAGCCACATGTTGCGCAGCGACGGCGTCCTGCATCTCTACGAGAGCGAGGCCGAGCTCCAGGCGTCACAGGAGGGATGGCAGGCGCGAGCCAACCACGGCATTGCGTTCACAGTGCTGCGCGGAGCGCGGGCGATTGGCGAGCTCCAGCCAGGCTTGAACCCGAAGCTGGTCGCGGCCGTATTCGTCCCCGGCTGGAAGACCGTCAGCGATCCGCTGCAGCTGACCGAAACGTTGGCGCGACAGTTCGAGCGGCAGGGCGGTCGTCTCCGCCACGCAGATGCCGCGGCCCTTGCGCCCGGCAGCGATGGCGTCACCGTGCAACTGCGCGCCGGCGGATCGCTCACGGCGCGCCGCGTGGTGATTGCGGCCGGCGCGTGGTCTCACTACCTTGCGCGCACGCTGTCCGAGCGCATTCCGCTCGAGAGCGAACGCGGCTACAACACGACGCTGCCGCCGGGCGCCTTCGACCTCAAACGACAGCTTACATTCGACGGCCACGGTTTCGTGGTCACGCCGCTCGAATGTGGAGTTCGCGTCGGCGGGGCGGTCGAGTTCGCCGGTCTCGACGCGCCCCCCAATTTCGATCGCGCGGGGATACTGCTCGGGAAAGCCAAGCGCTTCATGCCGGGATTGCGCACGGAAGGCGGCAGCGTGTGGATGGGGTTTCGACCATCGCTGCCGGATTCGCTGCCCGCGATTGGCAGATCGGCCGCGGACGAGCGCGTGATCTACGCCTTCGGCCACGGCCACCTGGGACTCACGCAGGCTGCGGCGACGGCGAGGCTCGTCGCCGACATCGTGTCCGGGCGCGCGCCGCCCCTAGACCTCGCACCCTTCCGACCACAACGGTTCCGCTGAGCGATTCATCTAAGGAGGCCAATGACGCCCTTCCGCACGCTCGACACGGTTCGCCATCACGGCATGGCTCTGACCGACTACGAATTCGCCGTGCCGCTCGACCATGGCCGGCCCTCGGGCGAGACGCTGTCGATATTCGCGCGCGCGGTCAGGAACAGCGAAAAGGCGACCGAGATGCGACCCTGGCTCGTCTTCCTGCAGGGAGGCCCCGGATTCCCGGGGCCGCGACCGCTTACGAACACAGGCTGGCTCAAGCGCGCGCTCGACGACTACCACGTGCTGCTCCTCGATTCGCGCGGCAACGGGCGCAGCAGCGTTGTGCTGCCGCAAACGCTGACCCGGCGCGGCGATGCGCGCGCGCAAGCCGGCTATCTGATGCACTTCCGTGCCGACAGCATCGTGCGCGACGCCGAATTGATCCGCCGTCAACTGGTCGGCGAAGACGAGCGATGGAGCGTGCTCGGCCAGAGTTACGGGGGGTTCTGCGCAGTTCATTATCTGTCCGCGTGTCCACACGGCCTGCGCGAAGTCTTCATCACCGGAGGCTTGCCGCCGCTTTCCGGCAATCCCGACGACTACTACCGGCACACCTATCCCGAGGTCCAGCGCAAGACGCGCAATTTCTTCGCGCGCTACGCGGCCGACGAAGCACTGTGCGGGCGCATCCTGGAACACCTGCATGCGCGCGACGTCGCCCTGCCGACCGGCGGACGTCTCACGGTGCGTCGCTTCCAGCAGGTCGGCTTCATGCTCGGGTTCGACGACGGGATGGAGAACCTCCACTACCTGCTCGAGAGTGCCTTCTGCACAGGCGCAACCGGCGACGAGCTGGGCCTTCCGTTTCTTCGCGCGCTCGAGAATTCGCAGTCGTTCGAGACGAATCCGATCTTCGCCGTCCTGCACGAGATGTGCTACACGCAGGGAGGAGCCGCCCGCTGGTCAGCGGAGCGCGTGCGCGGCGAGTTCCCCGACATGGACTGGGCACCCGGCCGGCCGCCGTCGTTCACCGGCGAGATGATCTATCCGTGGATGTTCGAGGATTATCCCGGCCTGCGACCTTTACGCGATGTGGCCGAACTGCTCGCCGAGGAGGAACGCTGGCCGGCCTTGTATGATCCGGCGCAGCTCGCGCGCAACGCGGTGCCCTCGGTCGCCGCGATTTACGCCGAAGACATGTACGTTCCGCGCGCGCTGTCGGAGCAGACTGCCGCGTCGATTGCCGGCCTCAAGGTCTGGCTCACCAACGAATACGAGCACAATGGCCTGCGCAGCAGCCCTGCGGTATTCGAGCGGCTGCTGGCACTGCGGCGAGACGAGGTGTGACGAGCTGTCACCGGGCTTCGAGAGCGAGGCTTGCCCACTTTCGACCCTGTCGGCCGTCCAGACTGTCTCTGAAGCGGCTGTTCAGAATGCAACTAAGCGGTCGTTGACCGGCACCCCGCCCCGACCGGCGCCGTCGGGGTATGTTCAATTGGGGCCGCGGCCCCAGCCACGCTGCAACCGGTCCCGTTGCTCCTTGGTGAGCACGGCGTCCATCTGTTTCTGCGCGTCCGCTCCCGAGGCCCAAATCTGCTGGCGAAGGCTCTCGATGTTCTTATACGCCTTGCCGACGGCCGCATCGTCCGCGTTGCCCGAGGCGAGCAGGTCGCGGAGCTTGAACTGCTGCTCCTGCATCTTGCCCATCAGCTCCCAACGCTTGGTGGAGAGTGCCTCCTGGACCTTGATGATCTTCTCACGCTGATCATCGGTGAGATCGAGTGCCCCGGCGGCATTGGCGTGGTAGCCGTGCATCATCCCTGGCCCCATGCCATAACCTCTGTGGCCTGGACCCATGCCGTAGCCGCCCATCATTCCGTTTCCCATCATTTCGGGCCCCATGCCGTAGCCGCCCATCATTCCGGGCCCCATGTCATAACCCCCGAAGCCACCCATCATCCCGGGCCCCATGCCGTAGCCGCCTGTCTGAGCGAACGTGAGCGGCACGGTTACTGCGATTGCAACTGCCGCGAGCGCCGCGGTGATAGTTAGTTTCCTCATGTATTTCTCCTTCGCGATCGTTCTGAAAGAGCTGTACGAGATGACATGCGCGCCCCAACTGCCCGGGGGCGTGCAACATTAGTACGACTCGACCTTGCCGATGCGGCGGCTTTGACCGAGGCGGCCACGCCGTAGTTCATCGTCGAGACTGTCGAGACTCCTCACAAGATCACGGTGGTAAGTCTCGCAGCGCAGCGCCGAGCACGCCTTGTCGTACGTCAAACCTGTGGGGTTCCGCCTTCGGACAGGACCCAAATGGCCCCTTCCCGGCAATCCTTCGCGGCGCGACTGACCGTCTCTCGATGGCAGGCGCGGCTGGCAACGCAACAAAAAGCCCGCACGCTGCGGGCTCTGTTGCGTTACGGCGAGTGTACTAAAGGCAGGGCGGGCTACTGCGCTCGTCTTTCGAAACTTACCGGCTTCACGGTCTCGGTCGCGGGACGGACGGCTTGCTTTGACGCAGCCTTCTTTGTGGCCGCCGGCTTGTTCGGGACGCCGTCGCAGTTGCTGCCTTGGCACGCCATCACCACGGGCTTCTGCGACGCGTTCGCCGGAAAGGCAGCGGCAGCGTCCAGCATCGCCCTGTCCTCGCAACCCCACGCCAGTCCCGAGAAGCCCAGCAACGCCACGGCCACGCCGATTGTGAGCTTCGTCATGAGCGGACTCCTCAGTGTTGCGTACGTAAACGCAACGCTGCTCCGAACGAGAATCATTGTCAAGTAGGCCGGGTGGCGCCCGGGCCAGCGAGTTGAACCTGCGACCTCTGGCTCAGGAGCGATGCGCTCTATCCGCCGAGCTACCGACACCGGTCGTCCGAGGGGGCAGATCGTCCGGCTTCTCGTAACGCGGCAGGTCGGTCAAAGCGGTAGTGGGCGTCCCGTCCTTCGTGCAACTGTAAAGGTACGCTTGCTGCCCGCGTTTGACGTTGATGCCGACGTGGTCCGTGTTCTTGTAGCTATCCCGACCCGCGGCCAGCATTACCCAAACCATGTCGCCGCCGCGAATGAGCCTTACAACGTCAGAGCACCAAACCGGCTCGCCGTGCTTGAGAACAAACGTGCCCTTGGTCTCGTTGCGAACGAGTCTGTGCAACAGCACTTCATCGATCTCGCCGATGTTCGTGTTCCAGTGGATAGCGCTAATGCCGTAATGGTTCATTTTCGCCCCGTGCCTAGATTGTGGCGTGTCGGACACGAATCAAACGTGCGAACCTGTCGCCTGGCGGGCCAGGTCGCACTGCAAGTTTACCGCAGGGAAGGCCTGATGGCGCGGGCGTCCTGGCGTACGGGACCGACCCGAAAGAAGTTACAGCTACATGGCCAGCGTATTCCCCTAACCTCGGAGGTGGCATGGATCCGCGCGCGTTAAGAAGAAATTTCGTTGCCGGGCTGTTCACCGGGCTGCGCATCGTCTGGCCAATCCTGTCAGTACTGCTCGGACTCATCGTTGCGCTCGGCTTGGTTATCGGCTTGATCGAAGGCTGGTCCGTACACGAGTCGATCTATTTTGCGTTCGTATCCGGGCTGACGATCGGCTACGGCGATTTTGCGCCCAAGTCGCTGCTCACCCGCGCGCTCGCAATTCTCATCGGCGTATGTGGCGTGCTGGTCACCGCCCTGCTAGCTGCGATTGCCGTGAAGGCGCTGACGGCAGCACAGGATGACAGCGAGCGATGAACGTTGTTGACGCCCACGGACCAGGTAGTATAAGGACGGCGACAATCCGAGTTGAAACACGCGGGAGGCACGATGGCCGATGGCGGATCCACCCCGAACATGCGGCGCGACCTGACGCGCACCGTGCTCGCGGTGCTGCTGATGGCGCTTCTCATCGGCGCGTCGTTCTGGATCTTGCGCCCGTTCCTGCTCGCGATCATCTGGGCGGCGATGATCGTCGTGGCGACGTGGCCGATGATGCTCAAGTTGCAAACCCGGCTGCGCAGCCGCGCCCTGGCAGTGACAATCATGTCCGGGACGATGGTTCTCGTGTTTGTCGTGCCACTCGTACTCGCGATCCAGGCGGTGGTCGACAACGCGGATACGATCTCGGAGTGGCTGCGCACATTGGCCACCGCGTCGATTCCTCCGCCCCCCGAATGGCTCTCCCGTATTCCGCTGGTCGGCGCGAAGATTGCCGAGCGCTGGGCGAGCATTGCTGCGGCGGGCAAGGAGGACCTCGCCGCGCGCCTTGCACCGCATTTGGCAACCGCCGCGCAGTGGCTGGCCGGCGCGCTCGGCGGCTTCGGTATGCTGGCCTTCCAGTTTCTCCTGACAGTGATCATTGCGGTAGTCATGTACGCGCAGGGCGAGGCGGCGAGGGCGGGTCTGATCCGTTTCGGCCGCAGGCTCGCGGGCGAACGGGGCGAGGGCGTCGTGGTGCTTGCCGGTCAGGCCATCCGGGCCGTCGCGCTCGGCGTGGTCGTCACCGCGCTGGCGCAGACCGTTCTGGCGGGACTTGGCCTCGCCGTGGCAGGAATTCCCTTCGCCGGACTGTTGACCGGCGTGATCCTGCTGCTCTGCATCGCCCAGCTCGGACCCCTCCTCGTGCTCGTTCCCGCGGTAATCTGGCTGTTCTGGAACGACCAGACCGCGTGGGGCACGGCGTTGCTGGTCTGGACCGTAGGCGTTGGCACGATGGACAACGTCCTGCGCCCGCTTCTCATCCGCAAGGGGGCCGACTTGCCAATGCTGCTCATCTTCGCAGGCGTGATCGGGGGCCTGATCTCATTCGGCATTGTGGGGCTGTTCGTGGGTCCAGTTGTGCTCGCCGTTACTTACACGCTGCTCAAAGATTGGATGAGTGAACGAGATGCTCCCTAGTGTTTGCGACCGCCGGGTGCGGCGGCCGCCGACCGGTTAAACAATGCGAGTTCGAGACTCATGTTGTCGTCGACCAATGGGCGCTTGTTGTCATACCCCCGACGAAGCCGACCGTCCGCTTCGCCGCGGGAGCGGCCATTGGGTCGCAGTTCGTCAATGGGCGCGTTCGGCCACGAGCGGAAGTTGCGACGAACGCCGCCAGCGAGCGCTGGCGCCCGCTCACGGCTTGCTGGGCGATTCGGTCGCCGCGACCGGCATCGACCGCACGTCGGCATCATCGCCGCCCGCCCACAGCATCGGTTGGAGCGTTCCGGCGCCGCGCCCTTCGATTACGACGGGCGGCACGCTGGTCCATGGACCTAAGATGTCGCCTGACCAGTACGTTAGGACGACGATCGCGATGCTGACGACGAGCATCGCGCCAACCGAGGCCATCGGTTCGATCCACCTTTCGGTCTGTAGCATGGTGACCTCCTGCGCGTGCGGTCGTCGTCTGCGTTCGAAAGCAGCCTAAAGCGCGCGCATTCAGCGGGACAAGCGGCATGCGATGGGCCCACGCCCGGGGCGACGAATCCCACCGGAGGAGGAACGAGTCGCGTGCTACCACGTCACCCGGAGCCAGATTCGACGGAGGATCGCCGGAAGCGGCGAAGGTTAAGTAGCTGCTGGGGAACACAGGCTCCCTCGCGAATCAGTCGCCTTGGCTTCAGAGAGTCCGGCACTCCGCGACGTAGCGCGCCTTCACCCACTTGTGCGTCACCGGATCGCGGAAGCGGAACGGGTAGAGGACGAGCAGCGGAGGGGCGTGCAGCGGGCCGCACATCGCCAATCACTCTGCGATGGCGTCGCGCTGGCGATACTTGTTAATCCTGAAAGCCTGGCGACTGCGCCGGTGGTGAATACGACGCGACCCAATCCGATTCCACGATCTCACCGCTAAAGCGGCCGACCACCGTCACATCGCCCGTAATAACCCTCGAAGCGCCCGGTTCCTGCGCGGCCGCTCTAATCATCGATGAAGATCGATGGCGTTGTAGCGATTCGTTGCCTTGACGCCCTCGACGGAGGCAGCGCACGATACCCAGTCGAGTGGCGCGCTCGCTCGCCGAGCGCGTCGGTTGCCCATAAGAGATCGCCATGGAAGTGCGGCACCTTCTTCTTCGCCTGACCAGAGCGTTTGTCCTGCTTGCGGTCGCGACGGCCACGCAAGCCACCGTGACGCTTTCGCGCGGCCCCACCGTAACACCGGACGACATCGCGCAGTTCGATGCCGCCTGGATGAGCGATCCGACGGGACGGCTCTACGGGTACGAGGGCCTGCTCAAGATACGCGAGGTGCAGTTGCAGTGGGGTTCCATCGAGGCCGCCACGGCGATGGTGCGCCTATTCGAGGTGACGCACGATCCAAAGTACCTCATGCACCTCGCCTTGATCGCCGACATGATGTTGCGCTATCGCGACGACCATCATCCCGGCGACGACTTTCCCAACGGCGACAACCCGGATTGCATGATCTGCCAGCCGCCGTTTCGGGATAGCACGCGGGGCAACGCGGTGCAGGGCGCGTGGGGCTCCGGCCTCTACTCCGATTGGGTCAACGGCGGCGGACTCGATCCGATCGATGCGGTCACCTCGGGCAACTACGCGTATCCGATCACCGCGTTCGCACGCATCGTTGCTGAAGACCCGTCGGTTTGTATCGGGCTCGCGGCGTATCAGACGAATGTCTATCCGCCGTCCTCGTTCCCTCCAGGCAATTTCCCTGCAGCCGATGAGCAGCAATGCCGAGACACCGCGGTGAAGTTCGCCAATGCCGGCATTGACGTCGTGAAGGCCTTCGCTCCCGGCTTCGTCACTTCGCGCCTTCCCGACGGATTCAACGCCGGAACGATCGATCATCCGCCGGTCTATGCGACGCTCCAGCAGTGCAGCGTTGCGCTCAAGGCGGCGAACGATCACCTGAAGGCGTATCCACCGCCGTCCGCCGACACGGTGGCCTACTACCGCAGCCAGATCACCGGCAACCAGGACGATTGCGAGACGCAGGCGGGCTACCTCGGCCAGTACAAGACCTATCCCTACAACGAGGCCGGCGCGTTGATGACCGCCTTCGTCGAGTTGTGGCGCGCGCTCGACAGCAACTTGTATCGGCAATCGCCGCTCGCGGTGGCCGACGCGCCCCTCGTGCGCACCCTCGTCATCTTCACTGTCGCTCGCCATCAGCGCTATTTCTTCCACAACCTGCGCTACCAGGTCGACCCTGCGCAGGGAACGCGCGTCGAGTGGAACTACAACGAGGACGTGGCGCACCCCGGCGTGGAGGACGAGAGCCACGGCAACCTCGAGATGTTCTACGCGAGCGTGCTGCGCAGTGCGATGGAGCGAATGAACGCGGTGACGGCGCCCGCGGGCGAGCCCATCCCGATGGAAGATGCCGTCATGCGCCGATTTGCGAACGCGTTCCTGCAGCAAGTTGCGCGGCCCGACGAGATCGATGCGGGCAGTGACGTCCGCTGCCACGTCGACGGCCTCGACCACGGTTGCACGGATCCGACCGTCTACGATTCGGTGACCTTCGGGTGGGTCGGGCTCGCCTCTGTCGACCCGACGGTCTATCGCATTGTGCGCGAGCTGTCGCTGCGGCAGACGACGCGCGACCGCGACCATCGTTTCCTGCAGCGCGACCTCACAATAGGCAACCACGCCGCGCTGCTCGCGACCAAGCGCTTTTCACGCGACCTTACGGACGTTGATCTAACAGCGCTGACGCACAGCACGCCCGCGGGCAGCGATCCGTTCGGCTGGGTGTTCGCGGCCAACGACGTGCAGGATCTTGCGTTCAGAGGCAGCGATGGCCACGTCTACGAGCTGTGGCGCACGGCGAGCGCAGCGGGTTACACCAATCTCAGCGCGAATGCGGGAGCGCCGCGCGCCATCAGCGATCCCAGGGCTTACGAGTTTCCCGCGCTCGGAACGCACAACGTCGCCTACGTCGGGACGGACGGTCACCTGCACGTGCTCTGGTGGACCACGGGCGCGGTCGGCCACGACGACCTGACGAGGCTGTCGAAAGCGCCGCCGCCGGCGGGCAACCCCTTCCCCTACGTGAGCCCGCCGTTCGGCGTGCAGAACGTCGCGTATCGTGGCACCGACAGCCATCTGCACGTTCTTTACTGGTCGACGGGAGCGGTCGGCCACGACGACGTGACGAAGCTTTCGGGTGCGCCCGGTCCGGCCGGCGATCCATTCGGCTACTTCATAACGAGTCAAGGTGTGCAGAACGTCGTTTACCGCGGCGTCGACGGCCATCTGCACGGGCTGTATTGGGGCCTGGGCGCCGTCGGCCACGATGATTTGACGCTGCTCTCCGGTGCACCGCCGCCGAGTGGCAATGCATCCGCCTACTTGACGTCAGCGGGATTGCAGACGGTCGTGTACCGCGGAACCGATGGACGTATTCATGCCCTTTACTGGACCACCGGCGCGGTCAGTCACGACGATCTGTCGGAAGCCGGCGTGAGCGGCGCGCCGCTTCCCGTCGGCGATGTCGGGGCGTATTTCAATGCCCAGGACGGCTCCAGCCACGTACTCTATCGCACCTCGAACGGCCACGTGCACGAGCTGTCGTGGACTACCGGCGCCGTTGCGCACACGGATCTCACCACCGTAACGCCGGCGGTGGCGTCGGCGGGCAAGCCTTCAGGCTACGCCTTCGATCCAGACCGGACGCAGCACGTGATCTATCGCGATGCGGCCGGCCATCTGCACGACCTCGCCTTTGCGACGGCCGACAGCGGCGTGATCCTGATCACACCGGAACAGATGGAGCTGTCACGCGTGCGCGCCGAGAACGCGCGGCTGCGGGAGGAGAATGAAATATTGAAAAACCGCCCTCGCGGCTTTCCGCGCCCCTATGCGTAGAAACACCAGGCACCTAGACTGGGCGGGCGTTCGGAGAGTGGCCGCATGCTTTTTGGAGGCATTGTCCCCGTCAAAAAACCTGGCCCAGGGGAAGCTACGGACCCAACTGTGGTGGCACGATGAGTGACCCCGTTTAGGAAAGTGATCGATTCCGAGTCCCCGTCCGACGCGCTCAATCGGAAGGAGGATGAGATGTCGAAGAATGTGAGCACGCAGTCGGGATTGCCAGTGGTGCATGCGCGAGCGGCTGGAATAGACATCGGTTCGCGATTTCACGTCGTGGCGGTTGCACCGAATCTGACCGATGAACCGGTGCAGACTTTCCAAGCCTTCACTGCTGATCTTGTGCGAATGGCGGACTGGCTGGTCGCTCTTGGCATAACGACGGTGGCAATGGAATCGACCGGGGTCTATTGGGTACCAGCATTCGAAGTGCTGGAGAGCCGTGGACTCGACGTGATCCTGGCCAATGCGCGCGAGGCGAGAGCGGTGCCGGGTCGCAAGAGCGATGTGAATGACGCGCAATGGCTGCAGCGGCTACATGCGTGCGGACTGTTGCGGGCCAGTTTCCGTCCAGGGCGCGACATCGCCGCGCTCCGAGTCTATCTGCGGCTCCGGGAGCGACTTGTCGACTACGGAGCTGCCCACATCCAACACATGCAGAAGGCGCTGACCTTTATGAACCTGCAGTTACACCACGTCGTCAGTGATGTGACCGGCGTCACGGGCATGAAGATCATTCGCGCGATCGTCAGCGGCGAAAGAGATCTGGAAGTGTTGGCCGCCATGCGTGACGTGCGCTGCAAGGCGACTACGGAGACCATTCGTGGCGCACTTACCGGAAATTATCAGCCGGAGCATGTTTTTGCGCTCAAACAAGCACTGGCGTTGTATGACTTCTACCAGTCACGGATCGACGAGTGCGATGCGCAGATCGAGCAAGTCTTGGCCGCGCTGACGGCCGGCAAACCCAACCCCGCCACGCCGCTGCCCCAGCCACGCCATCGAACGAAGCAGCCCAGCGACCTCAACTTCGATCTTCGTCCGGTGCTGTATCAACTGACCGGGCTCGATTTGACGCAGATCCACGGCATCGGTCCACACTTGGCGCTGCGCCTAATCGGAGAATGTGGCACTGATTTGAGCAAGTGGCCTTCGGCCAAGCATTTCGCGTCATGGCTGACACTTGCGCCGGGCTGCAAGATCAGCGGCGGCAAGGTGCTGTCGGCGCGGACACGGAAAACGACCAACCGATTAGCCGCGCATCTGCGTTTGGCAGCGGTCACGGTCGGACGGACCAGCACCGCACTCGGCGCTTTCTATCGCAGGCTCGCTGCCCGCATCGGAAAGGCAAAAGCGGTAACTGCGACGGCACGTAAGATCGCCATTCTGTTCTACAACGCCATGCGCTTCGGGAGGGATTACCGAGACCTGGGCGCTGATCAATATGAGCGCAAATATCGCGAGCGCGTCATCAAGCATCTCCATCGACGGGCGGCGGAATTCGGTTATACCTTGCAGCAGGTCACGGGTGTTTCTTAGGAAAGCGACGGCGTATTTCGTCAAGGATGCACGGTGAAGTACCCCTGGATTTTGGCGCCAGATGTTCGTCAGTGAACTGACGGCGAGAATGACTGCTAACCGAATGATCCCTTAGGGTCGACTGCAGCAGTTCAAGCGATTCCACCGAGCGGCCGCTGATTGACGCGCAGCTGCCATCCACCTGTGAACGGCCGGTGTATATCGTAAACCCGTCGCTCATCATCGGATACCGGGCGGCTGTACCCGACCTATTCTGTTGAACAACTCGACGTTTGAGCGGCGCGCTATTGCTGCGAGCGTGAAGCGGCGAGAGGATCGGTGACTGGGAGCGGTCTATTTTGCGTTGGCGAAGCTGTTCGGCGCCGATTTAGATCGCCATTCTTGCTATTTCTGGGTCCGCCGGGCACAACCACTTCGCCATTCGTCGTAGGTTCTGCGCGGTTGCTGCCAGAAGAAACTCGTCGTGAGCCCCACTTGGTCCGCGCAATCGCAGGCGATCGAGCTTCAGGATTCGCTTGAGGTGAGCGAAGAGCACTTCGACCTTCTTGCGATCCCTGCGTGATTGCTTATAAGCATCGGTCTTGGCAACGTCGCGAGCGACATCTCGTGCCGATTCATGGACACTGCGAGCGATCTTCCGAGTCGGTGTATTCGGGCAGCATCGAGCCTTCATCGGGCAAGTAGCACAATCGGATTGGCTGGATCGATAGATGATGGTGTCGGCCTTGGTGATGTGGCTACGAATGCGCTTGAAGGGGCGCCATTGGCGGCGCAGCACGCGGCCCTGCGGACAGCGGTATTCATCGGCCTGTTCGTTCCACTCGAAGTCGCTGCTGGATAGCGTTTCGTCGTGGCGTTGGGTCTTGTCCCACACCGACACATGCGGCTCGATTTGTTTCTCGTCGACCATCCACCCCAGAATTTCTGCCGTGCCGTAATTGGTGTCACCGATCAGCCGCCGCGGCTTGAGATCAAATCGCGCCTCAACCCGCTCGATCATCGTCCTGGTGGCGTTGATCTCATCGAGCTTGTGAGCTGGTGTCGCCTCAACGTCAACCACAATGCCCGCGGCAATGTCGATCAGGTAGTTCGCCGAGTAGGCGTAGAACGCCGGTCCCCAGGCCGCACTCCACTGCGCCGCCGGATCGGTCAGCGAGATGTTCTTCGGTGTGCTCTTCTCCAGCTCGGACTGATCCAAGGCCGCCAGATACTCGCGCACCGGGCGGCTGATCAATGGCTGGCTCGACCAGTCGGCCTCGGCACCAGGCACGCCACGCTGACGGTTGGCATCCGCCTTCACCAAGCTGGCATCGATGGCGAACCCTTCGCCACCCACCAGCCCCTCCCGCACGCAGCGCTCCAGGACCTGCTCGAACACGAAACGCAGCGTATCGCTGTCCCGGAAACGGCCATGCCGGTTCTTGGAGAACGTCGAGTGATCCGGCACCGGGTCTTCCAATCCCAGCCGGCAGAACCAGCGGTACGCCAGGTTCAAGTGGACTTCCTCGCATAACTGCCGCTCGGAGCGGATGCCGAAGCAGTAGCCCACGATCAACATGCGAATTAGCAGCTGCGGGTCAATCGAGGGGCGACCAGTATGGCTGTAGTACGGGGCGAGGTGGCGATGCAGCTCGCCGAGGTCGAGGAACTGATCAATCCCGCGTAGTAGATGATCCGAGGGAACGTGATCGTCAAGGTTGAATGAGTAGAACAGCTGCTTCTGGCCGCCACGCTGTCGTCCCATCATTCCCGCGTCTCCCCTTCGAACATCTTGGCTTCAACCTAGCCAAGAACCGACCAATTTCAAGGGAGTTGTTCAACAGAATAGACCCAGAAGAGCCGTTCGGGGTCCGGACAAACGAATGGCTGCTTCTATGAGGGCGTTTGTCAAGCCCCCTTGAATTCAGATGTTCAGTGGTTCAATGGATTGTCTCCTCTTGCTGCGGTGTCGTTATCCATGATTCGGTTGCAGCTTGTTGTCGACCCGAGTTTATGCATCTTGAGATTCAAGGTCGGGGTGTATAGAGCGCCCGAGCCCGTTGCTCGGTCTAACTTCTATCCGTGCCGGCGCCAGGCCGGTCACCACATACCGCATACGCGCAAAGCGCTGGGTCCAAGCCCCGGTTACCAACGCGCCCCATCTTTGCGGACGGTCGCTTGCAAGCAACCCGCAGCCGTTTCGGGCGCGTTGACCTTCAATGCTCACGATGCATCGTTCTCCGCTATGGGCAACAACGTGCTCTGCCTACCCGCCGATGGCTTTGAGCTGCGCCCCCTGCGGGATCAGCCCGTGCTCCAGGTAGCGCCACAGCGCAATGGCCAGGCGCCGAGCCAGCGCCACAATGCCGATGCGTCGCAGGCGCTTGCCACCACCGGCGAAGCGTCGGTTAAACCACTGGCTCAATTCACTCTGCGGCTGGTAGCGCAGCCAGCTCCACGCGAGCTCGACCATCAAAGTACGCACCCGTCGATTGCCGGCCTTGGAAATGCCCTGCTCGGTTTCGCTCTCCCCGCTGGCGTAGGGCGAGGGCGTCAGCCCGAGACAGCCCGCCACTTCGCGCCGGTTGCGAAAGCCGCGCCAACCAAACAGCTCCTTCACCAACACCCAGCCGCTGCTTATCCCGATCCCGCGTAGCTGCGCCAACCCAGCGACTTGCGGTTCGGTGCCGCCGGCCACCGCCTGGCGTTGCGCGGCCTCGATCATGTCCATTTGCTTCTTGACCAGCAACAACCGCTCGCTCTCGCGCTCGATCTCGGCACGCACCCGCGGCGCAAGTTCATTCGCATGGCCCGTCCACCAGCGCTGCCACAGGCGCCCGCCAACGTATTTCACCCGCAGATTGTTTAACACCAGCAGCGCACGAATCCGATTGATGTGAGCAATGCGCTCTTGCCCCAGTCGCCCCAGTTCCCGGTGCGCTCGCCGCGTGTCTTCCTGCTCCGGCGTGGGTACCCGCACCACCGACCACACTCGGCGCTCGCCCGCGCCGTAGCGAATCAACATCGCCAGCAGCTTGTCGCCGTCCAGCCGGTCGGTCTTGACCCGCCGCGCGCGGCGATTGACTTCAATGCTCGCAGAGTCCACCACGATGTTGTCGATACCGTGCTCGATGAGCCAGCGGTGCAGCCAGAAGCCGTCGCGCCCCGCCTCATAGCAGCTGCCTACGCTCGCCTCCGGCGCAAGCCCGCAACGCGCCTTGGCCTTGGCGATGCACTCGAGCAGCGCCACGGTGTCACCTGCTGCCACCGTATAGCGACTCGGGCTACGCGCGCCGTCGCCCAGCGACAGTTTCCAATTCTTCTCGCCCAGTTCGAAGGCCATGTACAGCTCGCTCGCTTCTACCGTATGCTTTCCTTGAAGGGCTGTTCCAGACGCATTCATTTCGTCCTCCTTCCGTTAAATCGAGTTGGTCGAACTCTCGTTTTAACTCAAGGGGGCAAATCACGAGCAGCCCTTCCCAGAAACATAGACGTGCGTGCAATCAGGGCATGGTGCCGACGCCTATGTTGGGGAAAGATGGACGCCACCGAGCCATCGGGATCGTAGTCACGCTGGCTGGGCTGGAGGCATGAGTTTGTACCCCAACGCGGTCGCTCGACGCTGCAAATTGGCCACGACCCGCTGCCGGTACTGCTGTTCGTAGTAATCCTGCCCCTGATCGACGTATTCGGTGCCTTTGGTTAGCATGGTGTAGATCAGGCGAGCGAGCTTGTGCGCGGCGGCTTTGATGGCTTTTGGCTTATCCATGCGCGCGGCCATCCGGCGGAAATAAGCGCCCAGGGCCGAGTGACTCCTGAGCAGCCCGGTCGCGGCCAGCTTCAAGGCCTGCGCGAGCCGGTTGGCGCATGGCTTGCTCGCTCCCGACAAGCGCTTGCCGCCGGAAATCTTGGTGCCCGGACACAAGGCGAGCCACGAACAGAAGTGCTTGACGGTCTTGAACTTCGACAAATCCGGGCCGACCTCGGCGATGACTTTGAACGCCGTCGACACATCGATCGCGTCGATGCGTGTCAAGTCCACCCCGCAGACGCGAAACAGCGCCGTGCGCATATCGAACTTGGGCGCATTCTTCTGCCGTCCCTTGTTCCTGTTGGGCTCGGGTGCGCCCGCATGACTCGCGAGCTGCCAGAGCAGTTGTTCCAAGCGCTCGTCGCACTCGCCAATGAGCTGCTGATAGGCGTCGAAGAGTTTTAGCGCCTGCGCGAGCGAGAACAGATGCTCCTCACGCCAGTTGCCGCGCAGCGACTTGGCAATCTGCTCTTCGCTCGCGTGGATGCGCCGATCGCGAAACTGCGCCAGCTTTACCGGGTCGCGCTGGCCGGCCACGATGGCGCGGATGATCGCCTGTCCCGTTTTGCCCACAATGTCGGCGATGACGTTGGCCAACTGCACGTTCATCTGCGTGAGCGCCTTATGCATGTGCTGAACGTGTCGCCCCTGTGCATCGAGCAGCATGTCGCGCTGCCGGGAGAGCGCGCGAAGCACACAGATCTGCTCCGTCGGACGAAACGCACCGGAGAGCAGACCGAAGCTCATCAGCTGCTGCAGCCACTGGCAATCCAAGACGTCGGACTTGCGGCCCGAAACGTTCTTGACGTGCCGGGCATTGACCAGATACACCGCAAACCCACGTGATTCCAGCAACTCGAACACTGGGATCCAATACACGCCAGTCGATTCCATGACCACCGTATCGATGGCGCAGCCGGAGAGCCAATCGGCCATCGCCAGCAGGTCTTCGGTGAAGCTCTTGAATTCCCGCACCGGCTGCTCATCACGATCCGCCGGCACCGCCACGTAGTGACTGGCCGATCCAATATCGATCCCGGCAGCGTTCGGGTACATCAACTCAAACACCTTGCGTGCGGCCACGGCATCCTCCGTCATTAACATGTGGAATGCCGCGCCGGTTCGGGTACGTCGCTATTGCTCACTCTTCCCAGCGGGATGTCGGAAGCCCCATTCCGACTCACCAATGTCGCCGACGTAACCCAGGACCACGCTTCATAACGGGCAACAGTGCACCAGTGGGCCACCGGTCATCGCCGACGCGGCATTCCGCCAACCTAGCGCATTCGCCACCATTACGAAAGTTTCTGCGGAACGCCTTCCGGCCACCGGCCGGTTACTTCGCTTCATAGTATCTCCCCGTCTGTTCCGGACGCTCGCGCAAGGCAGCTCGTGGACCGCCCGTGGCGAACGCGGACGCTCGTTCAAATTTCGAACGGCCCCCGCCTTCGATGCGGCGGATGTTTGACCGTCAGGCCGCTTGCCTGAGCCCGACGTCGGGAAGCACCGGACGCGTAGCGAGCGCGCGCTTCATCATCGCTTCGATTTCGGCCGCCTCTTTCGGGTTGAGCGGAAGCCGCGGCGGTCGCGTGCGATGCGTACCGCGTCCCATGATCTGCTCGCACAGCTTGATGCACTGGACGAGGTCGGGGCGGGCGTCGAGATGCAGGAGCGGCATGAACCACTGGTAGAGACTCATCGCTTCGGCATACCGGCCCGCGCGGGCGAGCCGGAACAGCGTCTCGCCCTCGCGCGGAAACGCGTTCGACAGGCCGGAGACCCAGCCCACGGCGCCGACCATGATGCTTTCGACGACGACGTCGTCGAGTCCCGCGAACAGCACGAAGCGATCGCCGACCAGGTTGCGAAGGTCGGTGAAGCGCCGGGTGTCACCGGAGGATTCCTTGAAGCAGACGATCGTCTCGCAATCGGCGAGCGAGGCCAGGATCTCCGGCGTGACGTCGTTCTTGTAGATCGGCGGATTGTTGTAGACCATGATCGGCAGGTCCGTCGCCTTGGCCACGCTGCGGAAATGCGCCGCGGTCTCGTGCGGCTTCGACGAGTAGACGAGCGCCGGCATCACCATCGCGCCATCAAGGCCGATGCGCGCGGCCTCTTTCGCCATGTCGACCGCGAACGCCGGCGTGAATTCGGCGATGCCGCAGAGCACCGGAACGCGGCCGCGAGCGACGCCTTTCGCCGCCTCCATCACCGCGATCTTCTCGTGCTTCGCAAGCGAAGTGTTCTCGCCCACGGTGCCGCAGACGATGAGGCCCGACACGCCGTCGCGGATCAGGCCCTCGATGACCCGGGCTGTGGCATCGACGTCGAGCGAGAGATCGTCGCGAAACTGCGTCGTCACGGCGGGAAAAACGCCACTCCAGTCAGGTTTCAATCGGCTTCTCCCGGATTAGGGCCCGGCCGTGGCGGGGCGACGACTCGATGAATAGCACCGATTTCTCCAGCCGGTCAACGCCAAGAACGGAGCTTGCTCTCGCGTACGGTTTCAATCGTCGGGCGCCATCGGCGCGGGCGGCGGTTTCGGCGCCCACAGCACCGCGACGAGTGCGGCGACGACGAGCGCCAGCGCCGCCCATTCGCCTGTGCCCGGGCGCTCGCCCAACACGAGCATTCCCGCGAACACGCCGACGATCGGGACCGGCAGCGACGACATCGACGAAATCGCGACCGGAAGCGTGCGCGCGAGCGTGAACCACGCCCAGTGTGCGAGCGTGCCGGCGAGGAAAATGTTGTAGACGATCGCGAACCAGCCGGAGGCGGTGGGCGCCGCGAGCGGCCGCGACGCGAAGAACGGCGCGAGGACCACGAGCGGCAGCCAGCCCAGCAGCATCATCCAGCCCGACAACGTGTTCTGCGGCAGCGGCACCTTCCATTTGCGCAGCAGCACGGTGCCGAACGCCCACGCTATCGATGCGCCGAGAATCAGCAGCGCCGCGACCGGCGTGCGCTCGAAATGTCGGATGTCGTCACCCAGCAGCACGCCCATCCCGAGCATGCCGAGCCCCATCCCGACCACCTTGCGCGTCGACAGCGGTTCGTGCAGCAGCGCGAGGGAAAACAATACGCTCCACACGGGCATCGTGTAGGCGAGGATCGCGCTGCGGCCCGCCGGCAGCTGCGCGACGCCGAAGAGCACGAGCCCGTTCCAGCCCGTGATGTTGAACAGCGCGAGCGCAGCGACCTTGGGCCAGAGCGTGCGCGGAATGCGGATCGAGTCGCCGGAGAGCCGCGCGACGGCGAGCATTCCCAACGCTGCGAAGGGCAGCGTCAACGCACGGAACGTGAGGGGCTGGATTTCCGTGACGCCCATCTTCAGCACCGGCCAGTTGCAGCCCCATACGAACGTCAGCACCGCGACCGGGACGAGCGCCGCGGCCGTGATGTGCGATGGCGCCGGCGCGCCGCCGGCGGCGGGCGACGTCATCTGACGGGTCTTGCCGGCGTCATCGCCGCACCGGCAAGGTCTCGCCGTACTTGGACTGATGCAACGCGCGCGCCTGCGTCACCCAGGCGTCGCGGCGGATGCGGCCCGGAAATTCCGGCAGCTTCGCGTCGAATTCGTCGATGTCACGCTCCGACCAGTACGCAATCTGGCGAAACGTCGCGACGCCGAGCTGCTGCAGCATCCGTTCGAGCACCGGACCGACGCCGACGATGAGCTTCAGGTCGTCGGGCGCGCCGGGACCGAACAGCGGCGGCGGCGCGTTGTTCTCGAGATCGACGACGAGCTGCCGATAGCGTGCCGTTTCCGCGCGCGACACCGCGAGCTCGTCGAAGAGCTCCTGGCGATCGAGAACGAATTCGGCGTGTCGCCCGAGCAGCGCATCGCGGTTCGCGAGCGCGCCGCGCAATGCGTGCCCCTCCGCTTCGTAGCTGCGGATCACGCGCGCACGTTCGGCGATCGCGCCGTTTTCGGCTTCGCCAGCCGCCGGCGCAAACGCCGGAGTGTCCGGCGTCGCCAATCCATTGGCTTGGGCCGGCCCTGAGGAGGATCGCGGCGGGCCTTTCGACTCGCCACGGCGCGCATGACCGACGGCGTAGCCGGCGGCGAACGCGACGATCGCGGCGGCGATGGCGAGAATCGTGAGCACGCGGGCAATTCCCTGGAAGGCCGGCGGGGGGCGGGGTCGGCAGACGGATCGGAACGCCATCGGCGGGTCTTCTGCAAGACGCTGGCCGATGGCTGTGACGGAATTGTAGTCGAGCGCCCGGCGGCGGGCCATCGGCGCGGCGGCCGCGGATGACCCCCTGCTAGAATGAATACTCGAACCTACGTTCGAAAAGCGCCATGTCCGATCCATCCGACCGCACATCACCATCCGGCAGCGAATCCGGCCCCGAGCCGACGCCGACGGGCGCCGCCACCGCGCTCTCGTCGGTGGAGAGAGCCGCCAGCCGTGCGCCGAGAGCAGGCGGCGCTTCGAGGATGCTGGTCGCGGCGGTCGCCGTGCTGGCGCTTGTTGCCGCGCTTGCGGTGTGGCTCGACGACCGGCGCACGCAGAAGTTGCTGCGGACCGAGGTGGCGCAGCGGCTTGCGGAGGTCGAAGCGTCGACACAGGCCGCGGCAAAGGCGCAGACGCAGCTCGCCACCGATCTGCGCGACGCCCAGGGCAAGCTCACGCTGCTCGAAGCGCGCATCGCCGAATCGCAGACGCAGCAGGCGGCGCTGGAGGCGCTCTACCGCGATCTCGCGCCGTCGCGCGACGAAATCGCGCTCTCGGAAATCGAGCAGGTGCTTCTCGTCGCGAGCCAGCAATTGCAGCTCGCGGGCAACGTCGCTGCGGCGCTGACCGCGTTGCAGATCGCCGACGCCAAGCTGCAGCGCCTCGAACGGCCGCAGTTCGTGCCGTTGCGCCGGGCGCTGTCGCGGGACATGGATCAACTGCGTGCCGTTCCGTATGTCGACATCACCGGCGTGAGTCTCAAGCTCGATCAGGCGATCGCCGCCGTCGGTTCTCTGCTGCTTGCGATGGACGAACGGGTGCCGGCGTCGGCCCCGAGTGCGGCGCCGCCGCCCGCCGACGAGCCGCCGTGGCTCCGCTTCCTGCGCGACATGTGGACCGATGTCAGGCAGCTCGTGCGCATCGAAGTCGCGGACCGTCCGGCCGCGCCGCTCGTGCCGCCGCCGCAACAATATTTTCTCCGGGAGAACCTGCGCCTGCGCCTTCTTTCGGCGCGGATCGCGTTGCTGAACCACGATGCGGGGAGCTTCCGGGCCGATCTCGGCGCCGCGGACGATTGGGTGAAACAGTATTTCGACACGCGACAAAAGAGCGTGCAGGCGCTGCAGGCGACATTGAAGCAGCTCGCCGCGACGCCGATGGCCGCGGACTTGCCGGATCTCACCCGCAGTCTCGAGGCGCTGCGCGTGCTCCGGCTCGCGCAGGATCGCGCTCCCGGCCGCGCTGCAGGCAGCCCGGCGGGGCGTTGACGGTGCGGATCCTGTTCTGGTTTCTGCTGCTCGCTGCCGCGGCCGTCGGCGTCGCCCTCGCCGCGAAGCTGCTGACGGGATACGCCCTCTTCGTCGCGCCGCCGTATCGCGTCGAGTTGTCGCTCAACTTCCTGCTGTTCCTGCTCGTTGCCGGATTGGTCGGGAGCTATGCGCTGCTGCGGATCGTGTCGCGGACGATGGGCCTGCCGCGAGAAGTGCGGGCGTTTCGCCGCAGCCAACAACTGGAGCGCGCCCGCGCGAAGCACGACGCGGCGGTCGTCGCACTGCTCGAAGGACGCTACGGCAAGGCGCGGCAAGCTGCACTGGAGGCGCTCGCGATCCCGCGCTCGACCGGACTCTCGGCGCTCGTCGCCGCGCGCGCCGCGCTCGAAACGCGCGATTTCGCCGCCGCCGAAGCGTTCCTCGCGCGGCCCGAAGTCCAGGCGGCAAGCCTCGCCGTGCCGAGGTTGATGCTCGATGCCGAGATGAAGCTCGAAATGGCACGCCCGCTCGAAGCATTGCAGACGTTGCAGGCGTTGAAGAAGGAAGCCGGCGCGCACACGGCGGCGCTGCGGCTCGAGCTTCGCGCATTGCAGGGCGCCGGGCGGCACGCCGAGATTCCGCCGCTCATCGATCAGCTCGTCAAGCGCAAGGTCTATGGTCCCGAGGAGGGCGAGTACCTGCGCGCCGCGGCGCGGGCAGGCGAGTTGCGGACGCTTGCGCACGATCCGTCCGGATTGCGCGCTTACTGGAATCGGCTCTCCGACACCGATCAGCGCACCCCGAAGATCGCGCGCGCGGCGGCGCGAAGCTTCCTTGCAGCCGGCGGCGACGGCGAGGCGGCCGCGATTCTGGCGAGGAGCCTCGAGCGCAACTGGGAGTCCGACCTCGTTCTCCTCTATGCCGACTGCCGGACCGGCGATCCAACGCGGCAACTGGAGCAGGCCGAGCGGTGGCTCACCGACCACAACCAGGATGAGGCGCTTCTCCACGCCTTGGGCGCCCTCTGCGTGCGGGCGCAGCTGTGGGGCAAGGCGCAGACCTATTTCGAGGCGAGCCTCGCGCTCGAGGACTCGTATCGGACGCACGTCGCGCTCGGCGACCTTCTTGCGCGACTCGGCCGTGACGGCGAGGCGAACGCGCATCTCGCCACCGCACTGAAGCTCGCGCTGGCGGAGCTCGACCACGCGTCTGGCACTTAACGACTTCACCACCTCCGTCAGTCCCGCGAACGCGGGAATCCAGCGACTTTCGGCGAACGACACTGGGTCCCGCCTGCGCGGGGACGACGGCTTACCTCTGCGCTTCGATCCGCGCCGCGTAGGTGAAGCTGTCGGCGAAGAAATCGTCGGCGGACAAACCGCGCGTCGCGGTGAACGTCGTCCGCGCGACGTCGATCATCGCCGGTCCCCCGCACGCATAGACCTGGTAGCCGGAGAGGTCGGCGAAATCGTCCAGGATTGCCTGATGGACGAAGCCCGTGCGTCCGGGCCATGCGTCGTCCGGCGCAGGCTCGGACAACACGGGGATATACGTGAAGTTCGCGCTCGCCTGTTGCCACGTGCCCGGCAGGTCCGGCAGATAGAGATCGCGTTTCGCGCGCGCGCCCCAGTAGAGCACCATCGGCCGCGTCGCATCGAGACGATGGTGAAGTGCGTGCTCGATGACGCCCTTGATCGGCGCGAATCCGGTGCCGCCCGCGACGAAAATCATCGGCTTGTCGGACTCCTCGCGCAGGAAGAAGTTGCCGAGCGGACCTTCGAAGCGCAGGATCTCGCGCCCCTTGAACTGGGTGAAGAGCTGATCCGAAAAGAAGCCTCCGGACACGTGCCGGACGTGGATCTCGAGCAGCGCATCGTCGTGCGGCGGCGTGGCGAGCGAGAAGCTGCGCCGATGGCCGTCCTTCAGCAAGAGATCGATGTACTGGCCGGCAAGGAATTGCAGCCGCTCGTTGGCCGGGAGCTTGAGCTTCACGATCGCGACGTCCGGCGCGGGCTTGTCGATCGTTTCGATCCGGCACGGCAACTTGCGGATCCGGATGTCGCCGGCACGGCGGACCTCCTTCACTTCGATCACGAGGTCGGTCGCGGGCTTCGCGCAGCAGAAAAGGGCGAGTCCCTGCTGCTTTTCATCGTCGGTCAGCGTCGACGCCTGATAGGCGCCGTAGTCGACGCGCCCCTCGAGGATCCTTCCCTTGCACGTGCCGCACGCGCCGTTGCGGCATCCGTACGGCAGCATCAGGTCGGCAGCCATCGCCGACTCGAGCACCGTGTCGCCGTCGGGACACGCGAACGAGTGATCGCTGGGCTTTATGGTAATCTGGTGCGGCATGAATACGGCGTCGCTTCAAGGCATTGCGAGACGTGCAGCGGCCTTGCGCGGCGGATGAAGAGGCGGCTCGAGTGATCCGGGTATTGTTGATTGGGTGCGGCGATGTCGCGCTGCGCACCGCCGACCTGCTCCATCCGAAGGTCCGCCTCTACGGGCTGACGCGCCGCGCCGAGGATGTCCCCAGACTGCGCGCGCACGGCGTCGTCCCCCTTGTCGGCGATCTCGACTCGCTCGCAAGCCTCTCGCGCTTGCGCGCGGCGCCGTTCGCCGTGCTGCATTTCGCGCCGCCGCCGTCCGAGGGCGGCGACGATCCGCGCACGCAAAAGTTGCTCGCGGCATTGACGCGGGCGCGAAGCATACCACAGCGCTTCGTCTACGTTTCGACGTCGGGCGTGTACGGCGACTGCGCCGGCGCGCACGTGACCGAGACGCGGACGCGACGCGCGCAGACGCCTCGCGCCCGGCGCCGCGTTGCCGCCGAGGATTGCCTGCGCGCCTGGGCGATGCACCATCGCGTGACGCTCGCGATCCTGCGTGCGCCGGGCATCTACGCGGAAACGCGATTGCCGCTCGATCGCATCAGACAGGGCACGCCGGTGCTGGCCGACGAGGACGATGTCTTCACCAATCATATCCACGCCGCGGACCTTGCGCGCGCGACGGTTGCCGCACTGTTCCGCGGCAGGCCCAACCGCGCCTACAACGTCAACGACGACGCCGAGCTCAAGATGGGCGGCTGGTTCGATGCTGTCGCCGATGCCTTTCACCTGCCGCGACCGCCGCGCGTGTCATGGGACGAGGCCGAGCAGCGCATTGCGCCGATGCTGCTCTCGTTCATGAGCGAATCGCGGCGGCTTTCCAACGCGCGGATGAAGCGCGAGTTGCGGGTGCGGCTGCTCTACCCGACTCCGGCGCAGCTGCTCGAGGCGATCGCGCCGCGTGATCTGAAAAAGCAGCTTGCGCTGCCCTTGTAGGCATGAGCGCCGCACGGCCGCCCGAAGGCGCCCACGAGCCGCTGCACGGCCGCCCGAAGGCGGGTCGTGTGCAGTTGTCATCAACCGCCCTCCTCGGGAGGGGGGAGGCGCGGCCCATGCAGTGGGCAAGCCTGGGGGAGCTTACCCCATGAACAACGCTCCGCCGGTGTCGACCGCGTCCGCATCGCGCGAGCAGAGGGTGCGTGCCCGGCTCGACGCCTACGAGCGGCTCGTCCGGCTCGACAAGCCGATCGGGACGCTGCTCCTGCTCTGGCCGACGATGTCGGCGCTGTGGATCGCCGTGTTCGGCCGCCCGCCGTTGCATCTGATCGTGATCTTTGCGATGGGCACACTGCTGATGCGCTCGGCGGGGTGCGCCTTCAACGACTGGGCCGATCGCGGCTTCGATCCGTTCGTGAAGCGTACGGAGAAGCGGCCGCTCGCCGCGGGCGAAATTCCGCCGTGGGAAGCGCTGGCCGTCGCGGCCGCGCTCGCCTTCCTTGCGTTCCTGCTCGTGCTGCCGACCAATGCGACGACGATCATGATGTCGGCGCCCGCCGTCGCGATTGCCATGATCTATCCGTTTCTCAAGCGGTTTTTCGTGCTGCCGCAGGCGTTCCTCGGGCTCGTCTTCTCGTTCGGCATCCCGATGGCCTACGCGGCCGTCTACGACGCTGTGCCCCCGCTCGCCTGGTGGTTGCTCGTCCTGAATGCGTTCTGGGTCATGGCCTACGACACCGAGTACGCGATGGTCGACCGCGACGACGACCTCCGGCTCGGACTGCGGACATCGGCGATCGCGTTCGGGCGCTTCGACGTGTTCGCCGTGATGCTCTGTTACGCGATCTATCTCGGCGGCATGGCTTTCGTCGGCCATTATTGGCTCGCCGGGCCGATCTATTATGCGGGGCTCGTCGTGGCGTTCGCGTGCGCGCTCTGGCATTTCAAGCTGATCCGCAAACGCGATCGCGATGGCTGCTTCCGCGCCTTCCTGCACAATCACTGGCTCGGCCTCGCGGTCTTCGCGGGCATCGCGCTCGATTTCGCCGTGCGCGCGAAAGCGTGGCCGCAGACGCTGTGACGCTTTCGCGCGGCGCGATCGCGACCCGCGTCGGTGATCGGGGCCGCGCGGAGCGCAAGCACGGGCTGCCGCCGGTGCTCGCGCGCGATGCGCGGGTGCTGATTCTCGGCAGCTTTCCCGGTGAGGCGTCGCTCGCGGCGAAACAGTATTACGCACACCCGCGCAACCACTTCTGGCCGCTCGTCGCCGCGCTCGTCGGCGCACCGTTGCCCTCGCTCCCGTATCGCGAACGGCTCGCCATCCTGCGTGGGCACGGCGTCGGACTCTGGGACACGATCGTCGCGTGTGAGCGCCGCGGCAGCCTCGATGGCGCGATCCGCAATGCCGAGCGTGCCGACGTCGCCCATGTGCGCCGCGCGGCGCCGGCACTGGCACTCGTCTCCTTCAACGGCCGGACCGCGGCGCGCGCTCTCCCGATCTGGCGCGATGCGGGTTATGCGACGCTAGTGTTGCCCTCGTCGTCGCCGGCGTACACGAAACCGTTCGCGGAGAAGCTCGCGGCCTGGCGCGCGATCGGCGAATTTCTGGGCGGCGCCGCGAAATCGCGCTAGGATTCGCGCTGGAAATACTCGTTGCCAAACAAGTCCCACGCGATGGACCTCGGGCTCACCGACAGGATCGTTATCGTCACCGGCGCGAGCAAGGGCATCGGCTACGCCTCTGCCGAAGCCTTCGCGCGTGAGGGCGCACGCGTCGCGCTCGTCTCGCGCAGCCGCGCCAATCTCGACGCGGCGTTAGCAAGGTTTCCGGCCACGCGCCACGGGCCGGTCGCGATCGTGGCCGATCTCACGCATGCCGCCGATGCGCAACGGATGGCGACGGAGGTCGAGCGCGATCTCGGCCCGATCGACGTCCTCGTCAATTCCGCCGGCGCCGCACGCCGCTACGCGCCCGCCGACCTCGACGCCGAGGCGTGGCACGCAGCAATGGACGCGAAGTACTTCAGCTACATCCATCCGCTTGACGCGGTATTGAAGCGCATGGTCGCCCGCGGCCGCGGCGCAATCGTCAACATCATCGGCAGCGGCGGCAAGGTCGCGAACCCCGTGCATTTGCCCGGCGGCGCGGCCAACGCCGCGCTAATGCTCGCGACGACCGGCCTCGCCGCGGCGTTCGGCCCGAAGGGCATCCGCATCAACGCGATCAATCCCGGCGCCACGCTGACGGGCCGGGTGCAGGAAGGTCTCGCCGTCGAAGCGAAGATGACCGGGCTTACCGAAGGCGAACTGCTGAAGCGTAGCGAAGCGCGGATCCCGCTGGGACGCCTCGGCACGCCGGAGGAAGTCGCGCGCGTCGCGCTGTTCCTCGCGTCGGATCAGGCGAGCTACGTCACCGGCGCGATCGTGCCGATGGATGGTGGATCGAACCCGGTCGTCTAGCCCGCGGAATACTCGTGCTGACCGACATCGAAATCGCGCAGCAGGCACGGCAGAAGCCGATCGGCGAAATCGCCGCGCAGCTCGGCATTCCCGACGAGGCGATCGAACCTTACGGCCGCACCAAGGCCAAGGTGTCGCTCGACTGGCTCGCCGGAATGCCGGCACGCGCGGGGGCCAAGCTGATCCTCGTTTCGGCGATCAGTCCCACGCCGGCCGGCGAGGGCAAGACGACGACGACCGTCGGACTCGGCGACGCGCTCAGGCGTCTCGGCCGGAGCACGGTGATCTGCCTGCGCGAACCCTCGCTTGGCCCGGTGTTCGGAATGAAGGGAGGCGCGGCCGGCGGCGGCTATGCGCAGGTCGTGCCGATGGAAGACATCAATCTTCATTTCACCGGCGACTTCCACGCGATCGGCGTCGCCAACAACCTGCTCTCAGCGCTGATCGACAACCATGTCCACCACGGCAACGCGCTCGGGATCGACGTGCGGCGCATCACGTGGAAGCGCGTCGTCGACATCAACGATCGCGCGCTGCGCGACCTCACGCTGGCGCTCGGCGGTCCGGCCAATGGCTATCCGCGGCAGGACGGCTTCGACATCGTCGCCGCCTCCGAGGTGATGGCGATCTTCTGCCTCGCCGAATCGATCGCCGACCTCAAGGCGCGCCTCGCGAAGATCGTCGTCGCCTACACGCGCGATCAGAAGCCGGTCCACGCCGGCGACCTCGACGCGCAGGGCGCGATGACGGTCCTGCTCAAGGACGCGCTGAAGCCCAATCTCGTGCAGACGCTCGAGAACACGCCGGCGCTCATCCACGGTGGGCCGTTCGGCAACATCGCGCACGGCTGCAACTCGGTGATTGCGACCAAGGCCGCGCTGAAGCTCGCCGATTACGTCGTCACCGAGGCGGGCTTCGGCGCCGACCTCGGCGCCGAGAAGTTCATCGACATCAAGTGCCGGAAGTCCGGGCTCAAACCCGACCTCGTCGTCCTGGTGGCGACGATCCGCGCACTCAAGTTCCACGGCGGTGCCGACGTCGGCGAGCTGATCCGCGAGAATTTACAGGCGCTGGAAAAAGGCATCGCGAATCTCGAGCGCCACATGATCAACATCCGCAGCCACTACGGGCTGCCCTGCGTGGTCGCGATCAACCGCTTCACGTCCGACACCGACGCGGAGATCGCGCTCCTCAAGAGGAAGATCGCGCACCACGACGCACCGATCGTCGAAGCGCGGCACTGGGCCGAAGGCGGCGCCGGTGCGGAGCCGCTCGCGCGGACCGTCGTCGACGTGATCCAGCGCGTCCCGGCGGATTTCCGGTTCGTCTACGACGACGACGACACGCTGTGGGAGAAGATGAACAAGATCGCGAAGACGATCTACGGCGGCTCCGACGTGACCGCCGACAGCAAGGTGCGCGCGCAGATCAAGCGGCTGCAGGCGGAAGGCTACGGCCACTATCCAGTGTGCGTGGCGAAGACGCAATACTCGTTCTCGACCGACCCGCTGCTGCGCGGCGCGCCGTCCGGCCACGTCGTCAACGTCCGCGAGGTGCGGCTCGCAGCCGGCGCCGAATTCATCGTGATGGTCTGCGGCGACGTGATGACGATGCCGGGCCTGCCGAAGGAGCCTTCGGCGGCGAAGATCGACATCACCGACGACGGGAAGGTGGTCGGACTCTTTTGACGTTTCGACGTCCGCTATTTCAGCGGGCGCAGATAATTCGCCACGGCGTACTCACCGATCTTCCGGCCCATCTCGGTGCCCACAACGGTCGAAAACCGATAGTGGATTCCCGACCAGACGCGGGCGTTCGGCGGCTCGTCGATATAGTCCTGCAAACGGGTCCAGCGGTGCGTGACGCCGGGCGCGGTCGGAGTGGATAAGGAGAATTCGGGCAGCGTTCCCATGCCGAAGACAGCTTGCATCACGGTGCCCGCGGAGCCGGCGATGATGCAATGCGCGCAGGGGTATTCGGGATGCATCGGCGTGGGTCCGAGCGGTTCCCACGTGGCATCGCGCTCGGTGGCCGGGTTGTTGTCCTCGTCGCCGTTGCGAATCGCGGTGACCGGCCGCCAGAACTCGTAGTGGTACTTGGCGTCGAACACGGCGACCATCGCGTCGGCCGTCGCCATGGCGAGCAGCGCGAACAGCCGGGCATTTTCGTTTACGTCGAGGCCTTTCGCAGCAGAGAGCTGGACCGCCAACGGGAAAAATGTGGCCGGGCCGGTGTAGAGCCACAGGCGACCGGTTTCCGTCTGGACGGCGCTGCGTTTGGTGCTGTTCTTGCCGCCGATTTCCTTGATCTCGTTGTAATTGTCCGCCCATTCCCGACTGGTCAGAGCGACCGGAGGACCGGGCCGGAACTGCGTCGCGCTCGTCATGACGAACGGCGTGACGCCGCCCCACATCGAGGCGACGACCGGAGCCGTGGGAACGTAACGTCCAGGACTCGTTCTCGGACGATAGCTGTCGGCTTTCTCGGTGCCGTCGTTCGTCCGCATGACGAGGACGCTGTCCGCCACTTTTTCTCCCAGCGCGATTCCCGTGGATTTCGCGGGGCTGTCCGGAATCTGGGCGAGGTACTTCTCGAGCTCTGGGTCGATCTTCGCAACAGCATCCGGATGAAGCTTGGACAAGACACGGACAGCCGCAACTGCGGCGGCCGCCTCCTTGGATGCGCCCGGATCCGCGTCGAACTTCGTCTTGTACGGTTGGTAGCGCGGCGCGATGGCGTTCACGCAATCGAACATCGCGATGTGCACGATCGCCATGTCGCGATACGCCGGTGCGCTGAGGCTATACGCAGTGACGATCGGGATCGCCTTCTGGTTCCAGTCCGTGATGACGTCGGCGCGGACCGGGCACGCCATTCCCGCAAGTACGAACGCAGCGACGAGCAGCCGCGGCAATTGAAATGTTCGCGCGCGGATGTGACGCATATCGGCCTCCTCGATGAAGGAAACGCCGGGGTCACTGAAGGCACAGACGTGCCTCTGGTCTCCTGGACCTCGATGCGCGTCGCAAAGCTTAATACACCGGCCGCGCAGATGTCGATAGGAATCCGGGCACGCCGAAACCGGTGAATTGTTACGCGCACGGCTTGGCCCGGGAAAGTCCGCGACGTGCTGCAGCCGTTTGCTGCGGACCCGCGTCCGGCTATTTCCTACGCACGAACAGGGTCATCAGCGCGCCAAACGCGGAGACCCCTGCGAACACGGCGATCCCGCGATCCCACGCGGCCGCGACATCGCCCGCTGCCCGCCCGACGTCGAGGATCCGGCCGATGAGCGGCTGCAGAATTCCGGTTCCGAGAAAGATGCCGAGGTTGACGACCGACGTCGCAATCCCCGAGTGCTCGGGGCGATTCACTTCCTTGGCGACGGTCCACGACAGCGTGAAGCCGGGAATCAGCGCGCCCATCATGAAAAACCATGCGAGCGTCGCCGCGACCGGCCACCTGACGTGCCCGATCCACGGCAGCCACGACAGCGCGTAGAGGAAGGCATAGACGCGCATCACGCCGCGCCGGCTGCCGACGCGGTCGGAGACGACGCCGACAACGATCGCGCCGAAGGCGACGCCGAGCAGCAACAGGCTCGCGTGCTGCGCGGCAGTGACACGTGACAATCCATACGTTTCGACGAGATACGGCACCGCCCAAAGACCCGCGAATGCGAGATAGCTGCCGCCGATTCCGACGTTGACGAAAAAAGGCGGCCACGTGGCGGGATTCACGAGCACGCGCCGAAGCGCGCGGAGCCAATGCGCCGGCACGTCCGCATTCGGAAGCGCCGGCGCATGCACCGGCGCAAAGCCCATCTGCTCGGGCCGATCGCGAACCTTCCACCACGTCGCCACGCCGAGCAGAATCGACAATCCCGCCAACGCGACGAACACGACGCGCCACGACGTCTGCGTGACCAACCACGCGAGCGGCGCTCCGGCGATGACCGCGCCGAGATTGCCCGCGAACATCGTGACGCCATTGAGCGTGGCGAAGCGGTTGGCGGGAAACCAGACGGCGCTCAACTTGAGAATCGCGATGAACGCGACTGCGACACCGACGCCGACCAGCGTGCGGCCGGCCGCCGCGATTTCCCACGTCGATGCGAGCGCGAACGCGAGCGAGCCCGCGCCGGCGATCAATGAGCCGGTCGAGAGGATCCGCCGCGGACCCAGCGTGTCGGCGAGCACCCCGACGGGAATCTGCAACAGCGTGTAGACGTAGAAATAGGTCGCCGCCAGCGTGCCCAGCACCGCGCCGTTGATCGCGAACGCCTGGGTGAGTTCGCCGGCGATCGCCGCCGGTGCGGTACGATGGAAGAACGAAAGAACGAAGCTCGCGAGCGCGATGCCGAAAACGAGGCGGCGGGCCTTGATGAAACGTGCGTCGTTCACGCCTGTCGTCGGCATTCCGCATTGTACCGGCGCCATCTGCGGTGGCCGCAGCCCGGTTTGGTACCATGACCGCGCGAGATTGCCAGACGACGCAGTCTCGCGTCTTTCCAATGAAATACTCCGACCTCCGCGACTTCCTCGCCCAGCTCGAGCGTCAGGGCGAGCTCAAACGCATCCGCGCCGAGGTCGATCCGAAACTCGAGATGACCGAGATCTGCGACCGCGTGCTCAAGTCAAGCGGGCCGGCGCTACTCTTCGAGAAACCGAAGGGTCACACGATCCCGGTGCTCGGCAATCTTTTCGGCACGCCATGGCGCGTCGCGATGGGGATGGGCGAAGACTCGGTCGACGCGCTGCGCGAAATTGGCAAGCTGCTCGCGTTCCTGAAGGAGCCCGAGCCGCCGAAGGGACTGAAGGACGCGTGGCAGAACACGCGGCCGGTGTTCCTGCAGGTGATGCACATGACGCCCAAGGAGCGTGGCTCGGCGCCCTGCCAGGAAATCGTGTGGGAGGGTGACGACGTCGATCTCGCGCGACTACCGGTGCAGACCTGCTGGCCGGACGACGTCGCGCCGCTGATCACATGGGGGCTCACGGTGACGCGCGGTCCGCACAAGGCGCGGCAGAACCTCGGGATCTACCGGCAGCAGGTGATTGCGCGCAACAAGGTGATCATGCGCTGGCTCGCCCACCGCGGCGGTGCGCTGGACTTTCGCGATCACGCGCTGCAGACACCGGGCACGGCGTTTCCGGTCGCCGTCGCGCTCGGCGCCGATCCGGCGACGATCCTCGGCGCGGTGACGCCGGTGCCGGATACATTGTCCGAATATCAATTCGCCGGGCTGCTGCGCGGATCGCGCACCGAGATCGTCAAGTGCGTCACACACGACCTCCGCGTGCCGGCGTCGGCCGAAATCGTGCTCGAAGGGTTCCTGCGTCCGGACGCGAACGATCCGTCCGGCTACGAGACCGCGCTCGAAGGTCCGTTCGGCGATCACACCGGCTATTACAACGAGGTCGAGCGCTTTCCGGTGTTCACGATCGAGCGGATCACGATGCGCCGCGACCCGATCTATCACTCGACCTACACGGGCAAGCCGCCCGACGAGCCTTCGGTGCTGGGCGTCGCGCTGAACGAGGTCTTCGTGCCGCTCCTGCAGAAGCAGTTTCCGGAAATCGCCGACTTCTATCTGCCGCCCGAAGGCTGCAGCTACCGGATCGCCGTCGTGGCGCTCAAGAAACAGTACGCCGGCCACGCGAAGCGCGTGATGTTCGGCGTCTGGAGCTTCCTGCGCCAGTTCATGTATACGAAGATCATCGTGGTCACCGACGACGACGTGAACATCCGCGACTGGAAGGACGTGATCTGGGCGCTCACGACGCGCGTCGATCCCGCGCGCGACACGCTGATCGTTGAATCGACCCCCATCGACTATCTCGACTTCGCCTCGCCGGTAGCGGGGCTCGGCAGCAAGATGGGGATCGATGCGACGAACAAGTGGCCCGGCGAAACCGTGCGCACGTGGGGCCGGACGATCGCGATGGACCCGGCGGTGAAGGCGCGCGTCGACGCGCTGTGGAACGACCTCGGCGTCTAGCGGCGCCAGTTCTGCACGACGCGTAGCGCGAACAAACCGATCGACGCGAAGCGCAGGAAGCGCGCGAGCCGTCGAAAGCCCAGCAGCGGCCCGGCGACGGCGACGAGCATCGCGGCGGTCGGTCGCAGCCGCCCAACGCGCCCGGCGCTGGGCGGAGGCATGACGATTGCCTTGATCTCGTGCACGGCCAGCGTGATCCGCGCGCGGTCGAGCGCCGCGCGCGCGGCGAGCAGCGCCTTGCGATCCTCGCGTGCGGCGCGGCTGGCGGTGGTCATCGATCAGCCCGGTTCACTTGTCCGCTCCGCCACGCAACTGCTCGGACAGCCATTGCCGGTCGCGCTCGAGCTCGGCGAGCGTGACCGCGAACGGCCGCGGCGCGGTGCGCTTATTGAAGTCGAGGCGCCACAGCGCACCCGCACCGATCAGCAGGTAGAGGATCGTCACGCCGGCAAGCGCGGCGAGCCGGTATCTGTCCCAGAAATAGGCGACGACGAACGCGGAGGCCGCGAACAGCGCGAATGCGAACGCAACGGCGGCGACGCCGATGAGCAGCAGCTGATCCTTCCGGCGCTCATGCTCCTCGGCGAATTCCAGCGACGCGAGCTCGACCCGCGTGCGCACGAGCTCGAGCGACGATGCGCCCAGGCGCGCGAGCGCGCCGGAGAGACCGCCGGAAGGAGCGCCGCTCACGCGAGGAGGTAGCGCTAGCGACGGTTGATCAGCAAGCCGGCGGCCAGGCCGACGGCGGCGGCGATGCCGATCGCCTGCCACGGATGGTCGTGCACGTAGTCGTCCGTGGCGCGGGCGGCTTCCTTGGCCCGATCGACGGCTTCGCCCTGCAGCTCCTGCAGCCGCAGCTTGGCGGTGAGGAGCTTCCCCTCGACCTGCGAGCGCAGATCGCGGGCCTTTTCGCCGGTCTCGGTCGCCGCAGCCTTGAGCAGCGCCTCGGCCTCGGAAAGTACATTGGTGAAATCGTCGATGATGGATTGGCGGGGACTATCGCTTTGGGCGGACATGACGGACTCCTTTGGAGACAACGGAGGAAGAGGGCGGCGTTCGCGAACGCGCCTTCACGGGCCATTATATGACCAGGCAGCGTAAACGGGCGCAGCCGACCGCTTGCCGGCGCCGCATGTGCCGGCCCGAGTGTTTCGGGCGGCGGCGACGGGTTCGCACGACTCGGCGCCGCGGTTCATGTTCACCGGCGGGAAGTGTAACCTTGCCGCGTGGCGGCGTTACGGGCCGCTCGAGCCGGTACGCCGCGAACCCCGTTCGACCCTCGGAGGACAATCGCGATGACGACGCTGAAGCTGCCTGCGATCGACCCGGCCACGGTGCCGGAGCATCGCGGCTCCGGTTATCCCGAGCCGTTTCGCTCGCGGATGGGCGACCGTGTCAAGCGACGGTTGGGCGAAGCCTGCGGGCTCACGCGGTTCGGCGTCAATCTGGTCACGCTGGGCCCCGGCGGGCAATCGGCGCTGCGTCACTGGCATACGCTGGAGGACGAATTCGTCTACGTGCTTTCGGGGGAAGTCGTCCTGGTCACCGATGGCGGCGAGCAATTGCTCTCGCCCGGAATGTGCGCCGGCTATCCCGCAGGCAGCACGGACGCGCATCATTTCGTCAATCGCAGCCGCGAAGCGGCCGTCTATCTCGAGATCGGCAACCGGACGCCCGGCGACACGGCGTTCTATCCCGACGACGACCTCATGTGGGGCGAGGACGACAAGGGCGAGTTCGCGGCGCACAAGGATGGACGACGGTATTGAGCATACGGACCGTCGCCCCGTTCGCCGTGCTGGGGCCCGATTTCAGCCGTTCGTCCGTGGAGGCGTTGACGTTCCACGTTGCGACCCCCAGATTACAATATGCGCCGCGAACGCGTGGCGTCCTGACCGAGGAGGCTCGAACCATGGCTGAGATCCCTGTCCCGAGCGTTGGTGTTGCCGGCAATCCTCCTGTCGGCGCCGCGACGCTCGCCTATGCGCTTTTCGGCGTCGCTGGCGTCATTGCGATCGTGCATTCGGGCTTTCCACCCATCGCTCCGCTCTTCGGGCTCGTCGGGATCGCCGCGGTCATCGTCTGCTACGTCAAGCGCGATGAGGCGCAAGGCACGTGGATAGCGTCGCACCTGCGGTGGCTTGTCCGCACGTTCTGGTATTCGCTGCTGTGGACGGTCATCGGCTGGATCATCTTTGCCGTGCTGCTGATCGTTCTGATCGGTCCGATCATCGCGATCTGCATCTGGGGTATCACCGCGATCTGGATCCTCTACCGCGTCATCCGCGGCTATCTGCTGTTCAAGGACAGCCAGACGGTGCCGGCAATGTGACGCGCCGACGGTCGTTCGTCGCGACCGCGGCAGCCGTCGTCAGTGGTGTGGCGGGGTTTTCCCCCATGTCGCCCCGTTGCGGTAGATCCACTGCACGAGAAAATCCAGCGCGCCCTGCGCGTGCGCCGCGGCGGGCCCGTTGACGATCGCCGCCAGCGCATAGCGCCGCCCGTCGGTGTCGATCACGTAGCCGGCGACGGCGCGCACACCCTCGAGTGTCCCGGTCTTCAGGAGCGCTTGTCCCGCCACGCTGCCGTTCTGGAACCGTCGTTCGACGGTGCCATCCATCGCCGCCACGGCAAGCGAGGTCGCGAACTCGTCGCGCACGGGGCTCGCATCGGCGGCGAGCAACAGCCGCGCTAGGCTGCCCGCGCTGATCCGCTCGACGCGCGACAATCCGGAGCCGTTGTCGAGCACGAGCTCCGGCATCCGGAGCTTGCGCGCGGCGAGCCAGCGCCGCACCGCTGCGGTTGCGCGCGCCGTCGTTGCCGGCGGGGCCGCGCCGACGGTTGCGAGGGTCAGGAATATCTGCCGTGCCATCACGTTGTTCGAGAGCTTGTTCACGTCGCGCACGATGTCGTAGAGCGGCGGCGACTCGAGGGTCGCGAACGGTGCGCTTCCCTTCGGCGCCGCTCCGCTCTTCCAGCCGCCGGCGAACCTGCCGCCCGCGTCGCGGAAATAGAGACTGAACATCGCATGGACGTAGCTCGGATGATCGAGCAGCGAAACCCACCACTCGCGCTCGCCGCACGCGACCGGATAACGACCGCCGAACGTGGCTTCGGCGCTCGCCCCGCGGTCGACGAACGCCGCACCGATCGTCGCGCGCCAGTCGTTGCAGTCACCGCCGCCGAGCAGCGGCGCGGCGCCGACCGCGACGGTCGGGAGCGCCGGTACGACAGTGAGCTGCGTCGATTCGCCGTTGGCGTCCGGCGCGAATGCAAACTTGACCGACTTGAAATTGACGAGCAGCGCGTCCGGTCCGACGTTGTAGGGCTTCAGCGGCTCGCCATCGAACGCGCCCGGATCATGCGCCACCGGCGCGAAGAACGACCGGTCGAGGACGAGATCGCCGTCGATGGCGGTGAGCCCAGCGTCGCGAAGCCCCCGCATGAACGCCTGCCATTGCTCGATGGTGATCTTCGGGTCGCCATGGCCCTTGAGCACGAGGTCGCCGTGCAGCACGCCGTTCTCGAGCGGACTGGTGACGTAGGCATCGGTCTTCCATCGGTACTCGGGCCCCAGCAACTCGAGCGCCGCGAACGTCGTGACGAGCTTCATCACCGAGGCGGGATTCATCGGCCGGCCCGCGTTGTGTGCGATCAACCGGTGCGGCTGCTGCACTTCCTGCACGACGACGGCGACAGCGCCGGCGGGCACGCCCGCATCGCGGAACGCGCGCGCAACCGGCTGGGGCATTGCGGCCGCTGCGAAACCGGCGGTGGTTGCGGCGATCCAGACGGCGGCGAGCGTCGCAGCGATGCGGAGGCTTCTCATGCCTCGGCCTCCGCACCGGCTTCGGTTCTCAGTGCGCCGAAATGTCGGCCTCCCGCAATCGCTCGCGGACGCGCCCTTCGGGCCTGGGCTTCGCCCCGCTCGCTCATGCGTCCTCGACGATCTCGAGCGTGCGCGCCGCGAGCAGTGCAAACTCGTCGTCGGTCACGACGTAGGGCGGCATGAAGTAGACGGTGCGGCCGATCGGCCGCAGCAGCAACTCGCGCGCGAGCCCCTCGGCGAAACACCAGCGCGCGAAATCGGGGCGCGTCGTCTCGATGTCGAATGCCCAGATCATCCCCTGATGCCGGAATCCCCGCACCTTCGGATGCGCGGCCAGCGGCGCCGCGAGCACTGTCCAGCGTGAAGCCTTCTCGCGATTGCTGGCGATGACGTCGTCGTCACGGAAGATGTCGAGCACGGCGAGTGCCGCCCGACAGGCGAGTGCGTTTCCCGTGTACGAGTGCGAATGCAGGAAGCCGCGCGTCGCCTCGTCGGAATAGAACGCGTCGTAGACGGCGTCGGTGGTGAGCACGCACGAGAGCGGAAGGTAGCCGCCGGTGATCCCCTTCGAGAGGCAGAGGAGATCCGGCGCGATCGCCTTCGCCTGCTCCCATGCGAACAGCGTGCCGGTGCGCCCGAAACCGGTCATGATCTCGTCGGCGATCAGCAGCACGTCGTAGCGCGTGCACAGCTCGCGGGCGCGCGCAAGATAGTGGGGATCGAACATCGCCATGCCGCTCGCGCCTTGCACCAGCGGCTCGACGATGAGCGCCGCGGTCGTCGCGTGATGGAGGGCGAGATGGGCAGCGAGCGCCTGCGCCGCACGCTCGGCCACATCGTGCGCCGACTCCCCGGGCGCGGCCTTGCGCGCGTCGGGCGAGGGCACGATCGCATTGCGATGGAGCAGCGGCGCGTACGCGTCGCGGAAGATCGCGACATCGGTGACCGAGAGCGCGCCGAGCGTCTCACCGTGATAGCTCCCTGCCAGGCTGGCGAAGTGCGTCTTGGCGGCCTCGCCGCGGTTCGACCAATAGTGGAAAGCCATCTTGAGCGCGATTTCGACGGCGGACGCGCCGTCGGAGCCGTAGAACGCGTGACCCAGTCCCGCCGGCGCGAGCGCGGCGAGACGCTCCGACAGCTCGACCACGGGCCGATGCGTGAAGCCAGCGAGCATCGCGTGCGGGAGCTCTCCGAGTTGTTCGATCAACGCCGCATTGATTCGCGGATGCGCGTGGCCGAAGAGATTGACCCACCACGAGGACACGGCATCGAGATAGCGATGGCCGTCGAAATCGTAGAGCCAGCTCCCTTGCCCGCGCGCGATCGGCACGAGCGGCAGCGTCTCGTGCACCTTCATCTGCGTGCACGGGTGCCAGACGGCGCGACGACTCCGGGCGAGCCAATCAAGGTTGGTCATTGACGAACCTCCCCCAGGCTCGCCCACTTCGTGGGCAGCGCCTCCCCCTCCAGCGGAGGAGGGTTGCTGACAACTGCACACGACCCGCCTTCGGGCGGCCGTGCGGCGGGTCGTGGGCGCCTTCGGACGGCCGTGCGGCGCTCACGGCGGGCGCCCGAGCAACAGGTAAAAGCTCGACGCGCCGCCGCTTGCGCGGCCGTACGCGAAATAAAACGGGCCCACGAACGTGTCGGCAGCGAGGAATGCGCTGCCGGCGGTGACGAGGTCGCTCGCAGACACGGTGCTGCGCTGCTGCCACGTGTTGCCGGCTTCGAGCGAGCCGCCGACGAACACGCCGCCGCCGAGCCAGGGAACGGCGGTGAGCTGGTGGTAGTAGACGATTCGGCCGAGGCCGACGTAGCTCCCGGCGAGCTGCTGGTTGCGCAGTCCGGAGAGATTGAGGAAGCCGCCGAGGAGGAACGGGTTGACGAGCGAAGGATCGTCGCGCGACAGCGCGCCGGCGCGCGCGGCAACGTTGAGAAAATCGTTGGCGCCGAACCCTATGCCGGCGTTGGCAAAGAGCTCGCCGCGCCCGAGATGCTTGCTGACCTCGTTCGGATCGGAGCCGAGCCGCTGCGTGCGATTGCCGTAGAACAGGTCGAGATCCGCGTGTACGCCGCGGCGCGGGAAGAACGCGTTGTCGAGATTGTCCCACCGCGCCGAGAGCCGCACGCCGGCATCGGTCTGCCGCGTGACGGGGAATCCCGGCAACGCGATCGTCGGCGATCCCTTGTAATACGTGTAGGTCGGGCCGATGCGGAGCTGGCCGCTCGCGCCGATCCGCATTCCGATGTCGACCTCGGCGTTGTTCGTCTCCACCGCGTACTCGGCGACGCGTTGCGAGTCCGAGAAGATGTAGCGCGGAACGTTCTGCAGCGACCCCTGCGCCGACACGAACAATATTTCGCGGAAGTCGAGCGGCTGATAGAACTGGGCGCCCGCGCGGACGATGCGGCCGAGCTCGAGCTCGGCCAGCAGCTGCGCGCCGAGGCTGTCGACCCAGACGCGCTTGAAGCCCGTCAGCAGCGAAAATGCCGTTTCCCCCTGGAAGTCGGTCGAATAGGCGAGACCGAAACGCAGGTAGTTGGGACCGATTGGCTTCTCGTTCATGTCGACGACGAGCCCTGTACGCCCGGAATCCTCGACCACGCGGTAATCGATGCTCTCGTATTCGTTGCTGCCGTACAGCCGCGAGATCCTGTCGTCGACGTCCTTGATGTCGAGCGGCGCGCCGAGCGGGATCGCGAGCCGCGCTTCGATCGCCGCCGGGTTTGCGTACTGCAGACCTTCGATGCGCACGAATTCGATCGGCGGCGGAGGCGCCGCGGCGAGCTTCGGCAATCCGGCCTTGTACGCGGCGTACGCGGACTCGGGTAGCGAGAGCGCAGCAAGCCGCGGGGCGGCGGCCCGCGCCGCCTCCTCGCCCAGGCGGATGAATCGGGGGCCCTGCTGGAAATCGGATGCCGTGAGCGCTCCCAGATCGGGCGCGATCAGCACGTCGTCGGCGGTGAGCGACGCGAGCTGGACCCGGACGTTCTGCTCGGTCAGGATATTGATCATCTGGCCGGTCAGGCCGACGATCGACGACAGCTGGTCGCGCGTCGCGAGCGGCGTGCCGATGTTGACGGCGATGACGATCTGCGCGCCCATCTTGCGCACGATGTCGACCGGAAGGTTGTCGACGAGTCCGCCGTCGCCCAGGATCAGACCGCCGACCTCGGATGGAGAGAACACGCCGGGAATCGACATGCTCGATCGCATCGCCACGTAGAGCGGCCCCTTTTCGAACACGTACGCCTGGCCGCTCACCATGTCGGTCGACACGGCGCGGAACGGAATCGGCAGCCGGTCGAGATCCTTGACGCCGTCGGCGGCGCTCGAAAGTTCGTGCAGGAACAACGTCAGGTTGGCACCGGACAGCACGCCCTGGAAGCCCCGGATCCCGCTCGCGCGGATCCCGATTTCGAGCGGCAGCGGGAAACGCCGGTCGACCTCCTTCTCGCGGAAGCTCAATTCGCGGCGCGCCGGCGAATCGGAGAACAGCGTCGTCCAGTCGACGGTCGTGATGATGCGCTCCATGTCCGAGGGCGACGTCCCCATTGCATAGAGACCGCCGACGATCGAGCCCATCGACGTCGCGGCCACGTAATCGACAGGAATGCGCATCTCGTCCAGCACCTTCAGCACGCCGATGTGCGTGATGCCGCGGGCGCCGCCGCCGGATAGCACAAGCCCGACTTTCGGGCGCGCCACGGCTGCGCCCGGAGCAATGCCGGGAGCGGGCGGCGTCTGCGCGAGCGCGGTGGCGGCAAGCCACATCGCCGCCATGGCGACGACACAGGGCACCCATCTGCGCCGGGCGGGAACAACGGTCGGATGCACGCTGTTGACAGCGCGACGGGAGGAACCGCCGCGCACCGTGGCGCACATGGGCGCGGCGAACGGCGCAAGGGAACGAGGCGGGCGGGTGGAATGCATCGCGGTGATCATTCGATTATAGCGGGGCGGAGCCCAGATCCGATGCGATCTCGAAGACAGCCGATTGACAGCGCCGCGGCTCGCCCCTAGGGTCGGTTGCATCGAAACGCCCCTTGGCGCGGACGCTCTTTGTCGATTCTCATGCCAGGCGAGACACCTTTGCGCTACACGCGCACCGCGATCCTGCTGCACTGGCTTGCGGCGGTGTTGATCGCTTGCAATTTCGTTCTCGGGCTGTCGATGGTCGATCTGCCGTTCGGCCCGCAGAAGTTCCGGTGGTACGGCTGGCACAAGTGGGTCGGGATCACCGTGTTTCTGGTGGCGCTGGCGCGCCTTTCGTGGCGGTATGCGCATCCCGCGCCGCTGCCGGTCGCGATGCCGGAGTGGCAGCGCAAGGCTGCGCACGCGACCCATGTAACGCTCTACGTGCTGATGCTGGCGATCCCGCTGTCGGGGTGGCTCTACAGCTCGGCGACCGGTGTTTCGGTCGTCTACCTCGGGCTCGTGCCGCTGCCCGACCTCGTGCCCAAGGACAAGGCGCTGGCCGCGATACTGAAGGCGGTCCACGTCACATTGAACTTCACCCTGCTCGCGCTGGTCTTTGTCCATACCGGCGCTGCGCTGAAGCATCATCTCGTCGATCGCGACGGCGTGCTGGCGCGAATGACGACGTTCCTGCGCTGATTCACCTGAAGGACTTCCGCGCATGCAAGCGCTACGCTCGTTCATCCCGCCTCTCGCGGCGATGCTGATGGCAGCCGCCGGAGGCGCATCGGCGCAGGGCGTGCTGATCGACAAGAGCGAGATCCGCTTCGTCTCGAAACAGATGGGCGTCAACGTCGAGGGCCGTTTCCGCAAATGGAGGGCGAACGTCGATTTTCGCCCGCAGGACCTCGTACATTCGAAGGCCGAGCTCGAAATCGAGCTCGGGAGCGTCGATCTCGCGAGCGACGAGTCGGAGGCCGAGGTCAAAGGCCCCCTCTGGTTCGACGCGGCAAAATTCCCGGTCGCGAAGTTCACGTCGTCGGCGGTTCGCGACGCCGGCTCCGGCCGCTACGAGATCGCGGGCAAGCTCGCGCTCAAAGGGACGGCGCGCGATGTGATTGTCCCGGTGACGCTCAAGAAGGACGCCGCCGGCAACAGCGTCGCCGAGGGTCAGTTCACGGTGAAGCGGCTCGACTTTGGGATCGGTCAAGGATTGTGGGCCGATACGGGCACGGTGGCCGACGACGTGATCGTGCGCGTGCGGATGGTGCTGCCGCCGATCGCCTGACGACCCTCCCGGAATGAACTGACCGGACGCGCTGTTTGCGGCGTCGTGCATGCGTTCCGGCGCCCGACGATTTGCGCGCTCCAGGCGCTCGGCATTGCCGCGCTGCTGGCGCTCCTTCCCGCGCCCCCGCTCTTAGCGCAGGTCTACCGGATCGATCCCGAACGGACATCGATCGCCTTCCGCGTCGTGGAGCTCGGCTTCTGGCAGCGGACCGGCCGCTTTGGACGAACGAGCGGCCTGATCGACTATGACACGGCGGCGGAAACAGGCAGCGTCGAGCTTGCCGTCGATGCGACCTCGGTGCAAACCGGGTGGGGTCTGCGCGACCAGTTCGTGCGCGGCGAGAACATGCTCGACGCCGCCCACCATCCGGTATTGCAGTTCCGTTCGACGGCAATGACGTTCGCCCAACATCGGCTCGTCGCTGTCGACGGCGCGCTCACCCTCCACGGCGTCACGCGTCCAGTCCGTCTCGACGTCCGCAACCTTCGCTGCGGATCGAATGCCGAGGACGGCGGCGAACGCTGCGCTGCCGATATCGTCGGGCGCATCTCCCGGCATGCGTTCGGAATGGATTTCGCGTATCCGCTCGTCGGCGACGACGTGCTGCTGACGTTTGCCGTCAGCGCGGCGCGCGTGGGCGACAACGAAACACGGCCCTAATGCGCCTGCGCTGCGGCGAGCGCCTTCTTCGGGTTGATCAACGTGCGGCGGCCATCGGCCGTCTTGTCCGCGGTGTCGCGAATCAGCGCGATCACCTGCGGCGGCGTGAGGTTGGGCTTGACCGCGAGGATCTTGGCCGCGAGGTTCACCACTTGCGGCGACGCCATCGACGTCCCCGATTCGGCGAGCCGCTCGCCGCCGGGAATGAAGCTGTCGACCTGATAGCCGTTAGCATGCACGACGACGGTGGGTCCGTAGCTCGTGAACGACGCTTCGTCGCCGGCCTTGTCCACGGCGCCGACGGTGAGCAGGTTGGGCAGGACGATGTCCGCCGGGATGTCCTCGGCGAAGGTCGCATCCTGGTTGCTGTTGCCTGCCGCGGTCACGAACAGGATGTCAGGCGCACTGGCGAAGGCTTTGGTGAGCGCGTCCTTCCCCAGGTCGAAGTACTCGCGCGCGATCGTCTTGCGCTCGTCGGGCGTCTTGCCGATGTTGCAGAGCTCGAGCGCGTTCTCGACGTCCTTGACGCTGCCGCCCCAGCTCATGTTGACCACGCGCACGCCCTCGCGCTTGAAGAAATCGACATAGGCCTGCTGATTCTTCGCATCGCGCAACGCGAGCTCGCGGGTCGGGCACGGATCGGGCAGCAGATGCCAGTCGAATTCGATGCGGCCGATCACGATCCGCGCATAGGGATTGCCGGCGACGGCGATCCCGGCGACGTGGGTACCGTGCATCCAATTGCCGGCAAGACCGATTTCCTCAACCGCGGCCTTGTACTCGTCCGGCTTGAGCGTGGACAGGAACGTCTTCACTTCGCTCGCCTCGGGGCTGTCGATGTTCGACTGCAGGTCGGAAAAGCCCTTGAGCCTCGACTTGAGCTGGGGCACCTTGCTCTTCAGCGCGTCGGGAATGGGTTCAAGCTCACCGGTCGTGGGGTTGGCGAAGCGGTCGAACGCGATGACGGGCACCTTGCCTTTGTCGGCGGCGAGAAGTCCGGGGAAAAGCTCCGTGTCCACGCCGCTGTCCCAGACCGCGATCTTGACGGGCGGATAGCCGGCGCCCGGCGGCAGCGTGGCGGCGCGTGCCGCCCAGATGTCGGGCCGCTCGACCTTGTGCACCGCGAGGTAGCCGCCCCACGCGTCGACCAGCGTCTGTTTCAACGGCAGCACGTACGCCAGCACGTACTTGATGCGCACGAGCTGCGGTGCGAGATCGGAGGACAGCGTCCCGTTCTTGTCGACGCTCGGCTGCAGCACTTCACGCACGTTCCCGATCAGCCGGCCCTCGCCGAGCAGCTCGGCGCCCGCCTTGATCTCCTTCGCCTCGTTGCCGACGACGTCGTAGGGCAGCGGCTTGATCTCGGCCGCGAGCGCCTGCGCTACCGCCGCACGATACGCGGGGGAGCTGCGATCGGGATTGGCGCGAACGCCGGTGACGAACGCCCGAATGCTGATCCCGGAGATGAGCTTGTCGGCCGGTTTCTCCTCGAGCGCCTTGACCTGCGCGGCATGCGCGAGCGCGGCATCGTACCGGGCGTCGAGCATGTCGAGCTGCGCGAGCTCGCTCAAGAGCTGCCGCTCGGTCGCCTTGTCGGCGATGTCGTATTGCGCGAGCACGCTCTCGAGATCGCGGCGCACCGCGGCGGCGAACGGCTTCCACTTCGCGTCGTCGCGGAGCATGTCCTCGATCGGGCCGTCGATCTTGTAGCTGAAGCGCGGTACGTCCGCCGCTTTTTCGATGCGCTTCTTGCTTTGCGCGCTCGCACCCGCGGCGAACACGAGGGTCAGGCACAGCACGACGATTCGGGTGAACACGACGATTCCTCCGTGATGGGGCCGCTCCACGGTTCAGGCGCGTGGCGGCAACCGGGGCGCCATCGTACGGCGCCCGACTTAAGGCTTCATTAAGACTGCTAGCCGACGCGCCCCTGCATCCGTTTCACCGCGGCGACCAGTTCGCGCGTGATGCCGGGCTCACGCACCGAATGGCCGGCATCGGGAACGACGATGTATTCGACCTCCGGCCACGCCCGCGAGAGCGCCTCGGCGGTCACCGGCGGGCACACGATGTCGTAGCGTCCCTGGACGATCGTGCACGGCAGGTGGCGGATGCGATCCAGGTTCGCGAGCAACTCGTCGTCGGCGAGAAACGCGCCGTGGACGAAATAGTGCGCCTCGATGCGTGCGATGGCGAGCGCCTGCGCGTCACTGTCGAATTTCGGCGTCGGGTCGTTGCCCGGCAGGAGCGTCGAGCAGGCGCCTTCGTATTGGTCCCAGGCGCGCGCCGCCGGCAGATGGACCGCCGGATCGGGGTCGGTGAGTCGTCGGTAATAGCTGCCGAGGAGATCGACGCGCTCGGGTGGCGGAAGGAATTCCGCGAACGCGCGCCAGGCTTCTGGAAAAATGTAGCGCATGCCGTGCATGAACCAGTCGAGCTCGGCCGGTCGCGCGAGAAAGATGCCGCGGAGCACGAGGCCGAGGCAGCGCTCGGGAAAGGCCTCGGCATACGCGAGAGCCAGCGTCGAGCCCCACGAGCCGCCGAAGACGAGCCAGCGCGGGATGCGCAGATGCTGGCGCAATCGTTCGAGATCGGCGATCAGGTTCGGCGTCGTATTGTCCGCCAGCTCGGCAACGGGCGTCGAGCGGCCCGCGCCGCGTTGATCGGTGAGGACGATACGCCAGAACGAGGGATCGAAGTAGCGGCGGTGATGCGGCAGGCAGCCACCGCCGGGTCCGCCATGCAGGAAGACGACCGGCACGCCGTCGGACCTTCCGCAGGTCTCCCAATACAGCGTGTGGACGGCATCGACCGGGAGCCGTCCGGCGGCGTAAGGCTCGATCTCCGGAAACAGCACGTCGCCGCGCGTTGCGGGATTGTCGGGCATCGGGTGATCGTCCGGGTTAGGGAACCTCTGAACAAGCCCCGCACGATTGCGACGGGGAGTTTTCGGGATGGGATGCGCGAAGCGAGGCGCAGCAAAGGGTGGGCCCATTCGCAAGTCGAGCGACAAGGCAGACCGCCCGAAAAACCCCGTCCCTTCGGGCTGCTGCCAAATGCGGCGCCTGCATCGCCGCGCTCCTCGGCTTCGTAGTGTCGACTACGACCTTCGTCGCGCGTCTAGCATTCATCCGCATTTGGCCGTGCAGCGCAATCGCGTGGGACTTATTCAGAGGTTCCTTATGGCGCGAGCGGCGAACGGAACCGTTCGTCGACGTCGACCCGGTAGCCGTTGGCAAGCCGGTTGTTCGCGTTCGCGAGCGCGACCACCGCCATCAACTCGTGAAACATCTGCGGTGTCATCCCCTTGGCGCGCGCGGCGGCGGTGTGCGAATGGATGCAATACTCGCAATTGTTGGTGACGCTCACCGCGACGTAGATCATCTCCTTCGTGCGCGCGTCGAGCGCGCCGGGCGCCATCACCTGCTTCGCTTCCGCCCAGACGCGGGCGAGAATCGCCGGATCGTGGGCGAGCGCTTTCCAGAAATTGTTGATCCAGTCGACGTTGCGCGTCGCCTTGATGTCATCGTAGACCGCGCGGACGGCGGGCGGCGCGTCCTCGTATTCGATCAGCGGCACGAGGGCCATGACGTTTCTCCTGCGGGCAGCGGTACCGGTTCCAGCGCGAAGTATGCAGCAAAACGCGGCGCTCTGAATGCGCGCGGGCCGGCGTCGCCCCGCGGCCGGGCCTATAATCCTCGACCAGGATCGATGTCGCCATGGGTCAGATGAAGGATCGGCTGACGGCAGCGCGCTGCCTTCCGCAGGATCGCGAGCGCGCGCTCCTCGTCGGGCGCGCGTGGATACCGGATGTCGGCGGACCCGTCCTCGTGACGATCGCCGGCGACGACGTCTGCGACATCTCGGGCGTCGCCCCGACGATGACCGATCTGCTGGAGGTCGACGATCCCGTGCGCGCGATTCGTGCGGCGGGCCGATTGCCGCGACTCGGCGCGCTCGACCGTGTCCTCGCCAATTCCGAGACCGACGGCCGCGACCTGCGTGCGCCGTGGTTCCTCGCACCCTGCGACCTGGCGGCGATCAAGGCGGCAGGCGTGACCTTCGTGTCGTCGATGCTCGAACGCGTGATCGAGGAGCAGGCGCGCGGCGATCCGGCGAAGGCGGAAGTGGTGCGACGCGCGGTCGTCGCGATCATCGGCGACGATCTCTCGCGCGTCCGCCCGGGTTCGCCCGACGCGTTGCGCCTGAAGGACGCGCTGATCGCGCAGAACGTGTGGTCGCAGTATCTGGAGGTCGGCATCGGGCCCGACGCGGAAATCTTCACCAAGTCGCAGCCGATGTCGGCGGTGGGGCAGGGCGCGGACATCGGCATCCATCCGAAATCGGCGTGGAACAACCCGGAGCCCGAGATCGTTCTCGCCGTGAACAGCCACGGGCGGACGGCCGGGGCGACGCTCGGCAACGACGTCAATCTGCGCGACTTCGAGGGGCGCAGCGCGCTGCTGCTCGGCAAGGCGAAGGACAACAACGCCTCGTGCGCGATCGGGCCGTTCATTCGCCTGTTCGACGAGCACTTCGACATCGACGACGTTCGCCGCTGCGAGCTCGCGATGCGCGTCGACGGACCGGAAGGCTTCGTGCTGGACGGGGTGAGCTCGATGGCGATGATGAGCCGCGACCCGTTCGACCTCGTGGCGCAGGCGATCGGCGCGAACCACCAGTATCCGGACGGGTTCATGCTGTTCCTCGGCACGATGTTCGCACCGACCAAGGATCGGCACGCGCCGGGACAAGGCTTCACGCACGTCGTCGGCGACGTCGTGACCGTCACCACGCCGCAACTGGGCGCGCTCGTCAATCGCGTCGACACGTCGGACCGGATCGCGCCGTGGACGTTCGGCGCGTCCGCGCTGATGAAGAGTCTCGCGCGGCGGAAATTGGTCTGACCCGAACCGGAGACAAGCATGGCTCAAACGTTCAAGAATCTCGTCGGTGGCGAATGGGTCGCCGGCACCGGCGTCACGGCGAATCACAATCCGTCTGACGTGAGCGACGTGATCGGCGAGTACGCGCAGGCCGATGTGGAACAGACACGGGCCGCGATCGCCGCGGCCAGGGCCGCGTTTCCGTCATGGGCGACGGGCTCGATCCAGGAACGCGCGAACATCCTCGATCGCGCGGGGAGCGAGATCATCGCCCGCAAGGACGAGCTCGGCCGACTGCTGTCGCGCGAGGAAGGGAAGACGCTGCCGGAAGGTATCGGCGAGGCAGCGCGCGCCGGGTACATTTTCAGGTACTTCGCAGGGGAAGTCGTTCGCCTCGCGGGCGAGAAGATTCCGTCGGTGCGGCCCGGCATCGACGTCGAGGTCACGCGCGAGCCGGTGGGCGTCGTCGGCCTCATCACGCCGTGGAATTTTCCGATCGCGATCCCCGCATGGAAAATCGCGCCTGCGCTCGCCTACGGCAACACCGTCGTGATGAAGCCGGCGGACCTGGTTCCCGGCTGCGCGTGGGCGATCGCCGACATCCTGGTGCGCGCAGGCATGCCTCCCGGCGTTTTCAACCTGGCGATGGGACGTGGCTCCGTCGTCGGCGAGACGCTGGTCAATCACCCCGATGTCGCAGCGATCAGCTTTACCGGCTCGGTCTCGACCGGCCGCGCGATCGCGGCGAAGGCCATCGCGCGGATGGCCAAGGTGCAGCTCGAGATGGGCGGCAAGAATCCGCTGGTCGTGCTCGACGACGCCGATCTTCCGACGGCCGTCAACTGTGCGGTGCAGGGCGCGTACTACTCGACCGGGCAGCGCTGCACGGCGTCCTCACGCCTGATCGTCACCGCGGGCATTCACGACCGCTTCGTCGCGGCGATGACGGAAAAATTGAAAGCGCTCAAGGTCGGCGATGCACTCGCGGCCGGCACAGACATCGGCCCGGTCGTCGATCAGAGCCAGCTCGACACCGACCTCAAGTATCTGGAAATCGGCAAAGGCGAGGGCGCTCGGCTCGCGGTCGGCGGCGAGCGGCTGACGCGCGCGACCGAAGGCTACTATCTAGCGCCCGCGCTATTCACCGATTCGAGCAACGCAATGCGCATCGCCCGGGAGGAAATCTTCGGGCCGGTCGCGTGCGTGATCCGCGCCAGGGATTACGACGACGCGCTGGCGCTCGCCAACGACACCGAGTTCGGCCTGTGCTCCGGCATTGTCACGACGTCGCTCAAGCACGCGTCGCACTACAAGCGCCACGCGCAGGCGGGCATGGTGATGGTCAATCTGCCGACGGCAGGCGTCGATTATCACGTTCCGTTCGGTGGACGCAAAGGCTCGAGCTACGGCACGCGCGAGCAGGGACGCTATGCCGCGGAGTTCTTCACGACCGTCAAGACCGCGTACACGGCGCCCTGACTTAGGGCTCCAGCCCACCGAAACGGGCGAGTTCAGCGACGACCCTTGAACGGCACGACCTTCTGCTTCTGTTCGCCCAGGCCGTCGATGCCGAGCGTCATCACGTCGCCCGCCTTCAGCCACACCGGCGGCTTCATGCCGAGGCCGACGCCGGGCGGTGTGCCCGTCGTGATCACATCGCCGGGCAGCAGCGTCATGTAACGCGAAAGATCGGCGACCAGCCGCGCGACGCCGAAGATCATCGTCTTCGTGTTGCCGGTCTGCCGGCGCTGCCCGTTGACGTCGAGCCACATGCCAAGGCTCTGCGGATCCCTGATTTCGTCGGTGGTGACGAGCCACGGTCCGATCGGCCCGAACGTGTCGCAGCCCTTGCCCTTGTTCCACTGGCTGCCGCCCTTCTTCAGCTGGAAGTCGCGCTCGGACACGTCGTTGATCACGCAATAGCCGGCCACGCATTTCAGCGCGTCCTTCTCCTCGACATACTTTGCCGTCTTGCCGATGACGACGCCGAGCTCGACCTCCCAGTCGAGCTGGGTGGAGTCCTTCGGGATCATCACGTTGTCGTTGGGTCCGACGATGCACGTCTGCGACTTGAAGAACACGACCGGATATTCGGGAATCGGATTGCCGGACTCCCTCGCGTGGTCGCTGTAGTTGAGGCCGATTGCGATGAACTTGGAGGGTGTCGCCACGCACGCGCCGAGCCGCGGCCGCCCCTTCACCAGCGGGAGCTTGTTCGGATCGAGCTTCGCGAGCTCCTTGAGCTTCGCCGGAGCGAGCGCGTCGGCGCCGATGTCACGCACCTTGCGCGACAGATCGCGCAGCCTGCCGTCGGCGTCGATGAGGCCGGGCTTTTCCTTGCCGGCGGGGCCAAAGCGTACGAGTTTCATGTCAACCTCCGATTAGTTGCGCAAATGGGAAGGCGGAAGCCGGGAAGAAAGCAAGGAGAACGGCCGCTGGCAAGGCGCCGCGGGGCTTTCGACCGGAGCGTACACGGAAGTACGTGAGGATCGAAAGCGAGCAGCAACACAGTCAGCGGTCGTTGTCCGAAGCTTTCCACCGGCTTCAGATCGTCATCCCGCCGTCGACCGAGTAAACATTGCCGGTCACGAAGGCGGATTCGTCGGACGCGAGAAAGATCACGATCGGAGCGATCTCCTCCGCCTTCGCGAGCCGTCCCATCGGCTGGCGGGCGATGAACGCCTTGCGCGCCTCTTCGGGGTTCTCGAACGCGGCGATGCGGTCGTGCAGCGACGGCGTGTCGACGGTGCCTGGCGCGATCGCGTTGCAGCGGATGCCCTTCGCAACGAAATCGGCGGCCACCGCTTTCGTGAGGCCGATCACCGCGGCCTTCGACGCGCCGTACGCGAAACGATTGGGGAGACCTTTGATCGACGAGGCGATCGACGCCATGTTGATGATGCTCCCGCTACCCATGGCGAGCATCTTCGGCAGCGCGCATTTGATCGTCACGTACATCGCGCGGACGTTCAGGTTGAAGCTCAACTCCCAGTCTTTCGGCCCGCAGTCGAGAATCGTGCCGTTGTGGACGTAGCCCGCGCAGTTGAAGAGGACGTCGAGCGGCGGCAGAGCCTCCATCGTCGCGGCGATCGCGGCGTCGTCGAGCACGTCGAGCACACTCGGCGTCACATTGGGCGTCCCGCGCAGCGCGTCGACGAGCTTCGGGTTGACGTCGGTCGCGTAGACTTGCGCGCCTTCGGCGGCCATCGCGAGCGCGGTGGCTTTGCCGATGCCCTGGCCCGCCGCGGTGATCAGCGCTTTCCTGCCTGCGAGGCGTCCGCTCATGTGCGTCTCCTTGTCGTCGGGCGAATGACGGCGAGCGGTGTCATCGCTTCCCGGAGAGCTTCGGCGCGAGCGAGCGCGTCGGATCCGCCCAATCACGATTGGGTACGAGCGGATACCAGCCGGGACGGCCGGGATCGCGATCGTAGGCGTAGCCGCCGAGCTCGCGATAGAGCTCGTGGTAGCGCGCGAGCTTCTCGCGATCGAGCGCAACGCCCAGGCCCGGACCGTCCGGCACACGGATCGCGCCATTCGTGTAGGCGATCTTGCCGCCGGCGATCACGTCGTCGGTCAGATGATGGTAGTGCGCGTCGGCCGCGTAACCGAGATTCGGCAGCACCGCGCCCAGGTGCAGCATCGTGGCAAGCTGGATGCCGAGCTCGCCGGAGCTGTGCACGGCGACGCCGATGCCCATCGTCTCGCAGACGCCCGCGGCCTTGATGCAGGGGCGAATGCCGCCCCAGAACGTCGTGTCGAGAAGGACGACGTCGATGGCACGCATTTCGACGTTCGCGGCGAGTTGCTCGAAATTGACGATGACCGTATTGGTGGCCGTGGGGATCGACACGAATTCCTTCAGCCGTGCGAGCTGCGGCATACCCAACACCGGATCTTCGTAATAGTCGTTGCGCAGATCCTCGATCGCGCGGCCGAAGTCGATCGCGTCGGCGAGCGACAGCGCGCTGTTCGGGTCGTAGCGGAAGCGATCGTCGGCGAACGCAGCGGCGAGCGCGCGATAGCAGGCGAGCTCGTGCGCCGGCGGGTAGACACCGCCCTTCAGCTTGTGCACGCGAAAACCATGCTCGCGTTTCAGTGCCTTCGCGTGCGCGACGAGCTGCTCGGACGTGCGCACTTCGCCGCGCCCGGTTTGCGGATCGTTGTAGCGAAAGAAGAGATAGCTCGCGAACAGGACGTTGTCGCGGACCTTGCCGCCGAGCAGCGCATGCACGGGGACGCCGAGCTTCCGGCCGATGATGTCGAGGCATGCGAACTCGATCGCCGCATACAGCTGCGTCCGGTTGTTGTAGAGGCTCGCCGTCGGATTGCAGATCGCGAAGCGCATCGCCTCCAGCCGGAACACGTCGTGGCCGCGGAGATAGTCCGCGAGCGCTGCGAACGCCCGCGTTGCGTCCTCGCCGCCGCCGCCCATCTCGCCCAGTCCGACATAGCCATCGGCGGTCTCGACCTCGACGATCGTGCGGACGAACCGTCCCCAGTGCGCGCCGTTGCTGTGGAGGAGTGGCGCTTCGAGCGGGACCGTGACCGGAGTCGCGCGGATCGCGGCAATCGTAGTGGCGGCCAAGGGCGGTCGAAATCCGGGAAAGGTACGTGCGTGCAAGCTCTAACGCGAGCGGCGCGAGCCAGCCCGCATTGTACGCGCCTGCCGCGAAAATTGGTAATACCACTTGACCAATTTGCGGGCGGGGATTAGCCTCTGGCAGTGGCGTCACCCGCGCTTTCGTCGCGCGGGCCCGCGTGACGGTCCACGACTCTCGCCCACTTCCGCATTCATGCCGTTCCAGAGCATCGAGCCGCGCCGGCTCTACCGCCAGATCGCCGACCAGATTCGCACGCTGATCGGCTCCGGCGAGTTTCCCGCCGGCGCGCGCCTGCCGCCCGAGCGCGATCTCGCGAAGCAGCTCGGCGTGTCGCGGCCGTCGGTGCGCGAGGCGCTGATCGCGCTCGAAGTCGAAGGGCTGGTCGAAGTGCGCATCGGCTCGGGCATTTACGTGCTCGGTCCCGCGGCGAAGGCCGATGGCGGGAACGGCAGCGATGTCGTCCACGCCGAGGCCGGTCCGTTCGAGTTGCTTCGTGCACGCTATGTGATCGAGGGCGAGTGCGCGGCGCTCGCCGCGAAGTCGGCGAAAAAAGCCAATGTCGCTGCGATGGAAGAGGCGCTCGACCAGATGCAGCGCGAGATGGGAGGCGAGCGCCAGCCGCTCGCCGGCGACCGGTTGTTCCACCTGCGCATTGCCGAGGCGACCGGCAACGGCGCGCTGGTCGCCGTTGTCAAGCTGCTGTGGGAGGAGCGCGCCGGCCCGCTCTACAAGCAGCTCGAGCACCACTACGATTCGCCGGCGCTGTGGACGGCGGCGATGGACGAGCATCGCGCGGTGCTGAAGGCGATCGCCGCAAAGGATCCCGTGGCGGCGCGCGCGGCGATGCAGCGCCACCTGAACCACGCCTACAAGCGATTCAACACCGGTTGGGACGCTCTGCACTGAGCCGTTCCGACGCGAGGAGAGACACGATGCTGGCCTGTCGCATTCATGCCAAGGAAGACCTGCGGATCGAGCCGACCGAGATGCCCGTCGTCGGACCGGGCGAAGTTTTGCTGCGGCTCGGCGCGGGCGGGATCTGCGGCTCCGATCTTCACTATTACTTCGAGGGCCGCAACGGCAGCTTCGTCGTGCGCGAGCCGCTGATCCCCGGCCACGAGGCTTCAGGCGTCGTTGAAGCGGTCGGTGCCGGCGTCACGCGCGTGAAAAAGGGCGACAAGGCCGCAATCTCGCCGTCGCACGCCTGCGGCCGCTGCGACTATTGCCGCGAGGGCCGCGAGCATCTGTGTCCGAGCATGAAATTCCTCGGCAGCGCGAGCCTGTTTCCGCACGTCCAGGGAATGTTCCGCGAATATTTCGTGATGGGCGAGCGGCAGTGCCACCCGGTCGCGGGCGACGTGACGCTGGGCGAGCTCGCCTTCGCCGAGCCGCTCGCGGTCGCGCTCCACACGACCAACCGCGGTCCGCAGCTCGTCGGCAAGTCGGTGCTCGTGACGGGCGCCGGCACGATCGGCTGCCTCACGGTGATGGCCGCGCGGCTCGCCGGCGCCGCGTCGATCACCGTGTCCGACATACTCGACCGGCCGCTCGAAAAAGCGCGCGAGGTCGGCGCCGACGTCGTCGTGCGCGCGGACCGCGACGGCGAGGTGCTGGGGCGGCCGCAGTTCGACGTGTGCTACGAAGTCTCTGGCAGCTTCGCGGCGTTGAAGTCGTGCATCGCGGCGGTCAAGCGAGGCGGCGTCGTCGTCCAGGCCGGCACGCTGCCGCACGAGCCGCTGCCGTTCGTCGTCAACGACATCATGGCCAAGGAGATCGACCTGCGCGGCGTGTTCCGCTGGGGGATCGAGTTCGACTGGGCAGTGCGCTACCTGTCGTCGCGACGCGTCGACGTCCGGCCGCTTCTGTCCGGCCAGTATCCGCTTGCCGATGCGGTGGCCGCGTTCCACGCTGCCGCCGACAAGACCAGGAACACCAAAGTACAGATCGTCGCGTAATCCGTTGCAGCCTTTTTGACCCGACAGGAGGAACCATGCGTTTGTTGTGGAAGCTCATCTTCGCCGTGATTGCCGCCACCGCGCTTGTCGTCGGCGCGCCGGCGCAGGCACAAACCAAGCTCAAATGGGCGCACGTCTACGAGACCTCGGAGCCCTTCCACAAGTGGTCGGTATGGGGGGCGCAGGAAATCGAGAAGCGCACCAACGGGCGCTACCACGTCGACGTGTTTCCGGCGTCGAGCCTCGGCAAGGAGTCCGACATCAACCAGGGGCTCACGCTCGGCACCGTCGACATCATCATTTCGGGTCTATCGTTTGCGGCGCGCACGATGCCCCGCATCGGCGTCGGCTACTACCCGTACACGTTCCGCGACGGCGACCACCTGATCGCGTGGTCGAAGAGTCCCGCGTTTGCCGAAATGACCGACGAATACCGCAACAAGACCGGCATTCAGATCACGGCCATGACGTACTACGGCATCCGCCAGTCGACGTCGAACAAGGACTTCAACGACTGCGCCGGCATGAAGGGACTCAAGATGCGCGTGCCGGACGTTCCGGCTTATCTGGCGCTGCCCAAGAGCTGCGGCGCCAATCCGACGCCGATCGCTTTCGCCGAGGTATATCTCGCGCTGCAGAACGGGACCGTCGACGCACAGGAAAATCCGCTGACGACGATCGAGGCGAAGAAGTTCTACGAAGTGCAGAAGAACATCATCCTGACCGGCCACATCGTCGACTCGCTCGCGACCCAGATCGCGCCCCACGTCTGGAGCAAGCTGTCCGACGCCGACAAGAAGGTGTTCGTCGACGTCACGCGCGAAGCCGCCGCTCACGCCACAGCGGACATCAAGAAGCGCGAGACGGAGCTTGCCGACGAGTTCAAGAAAAAGGGGCTCAACGTGCATGCCGTCGACAAGAAGAGCTTCCAGGACGCGATCATGAAGACCGTGTCGCTCGAGTCGATGGGGTATTCGAAGGCCGATTGGGAAAAGATCCAGGCGATCAAGTAGTGAATGGCGCGGAGCCGAGTGTGAGCGCGGCGGGCGAGCGTCAGCGAGCCAAGGCCCGCAGGGCGCGTCGCCGCGCGAGCGACCCGCGGCGACGCACCGGTGACGGAGTGCAAACGAATGGCGCGGAGCGGCGCGCGAGTGTCCAAGAGCGACGGATAGCGTTGTGTGAGCGAGGAACGATATGGCCAAGCTGCGTCGCCCCCCCAATCCCGCCGACACGGTTTACCCGGGGAGCCCGCCTGCGAGCGCGACCGACGAGCACGTGCTCGACGCCTCGGGGCACTTCCACGTCCACGATGCGCCGATCGATCTGTCGCACTACGCGTTCGAGGCGTGGATCGCGTTCGGCTTCTTCTGGTTCCTGGCGGTCGACATCTTCTACCAGTTCTTCACGCGCTACGTGATGAACGACTCGGCGGCCTGGACCGAGGAGATCGCCCGTTACTTGCTGATCTGCATGGTGTTCGTGGCGATCTCGGCGGCAGTGCGTCTCAATCGGCACATCCACGTCGACCTCTTCTACCGGTTTGTGGGCAAGCCCGTCGGCCGGGCACTGTCGACGCTCGTGGATCTCGCGCGCATCGTGTTCTTCGCCGCGGTCGTCGTGCTGACCTGGCAGATGATGCAGAAGATGGGCAGCTATCGGATGACGATCATCGATCTGCCGATGAACGTCGTCTACGCAGTCTGCATGTTCGGCTTCGCATGCGCGACGCTGCGGTCGATCCAGGTCGCAGTTCAGCACTGGCGGCAGGGCTACAGCCTGCTCGAGCGCCCCGAAATCGCGATCGAGGAGAGCGTGTGAGCGCGAAGGGCCGCCCCGAGCGCGAATTGCTCCCTCGCGGAGGAACGGCGCGCAGCGCCAAGGGTGCACCAATGAGCCGCGCGGGTGCCTCCATCGCAGACACCTACGCGCAGCGACGGATGAGCGTTGTCCCGCCGTCGCACGAAGAGGAACGAGCATGACCCCCGCGCTGCTCGGGTCCTTCCTCGCCATGATGGCCGCCGGCGTGCCGGTGGCCATCGCAATGGCCGGCTCGGCGCTCGTCTACATCCTGCTCACCGGCGACCTGCCGCCGCTCGTGGTGGTACAACGGATGATCAGCGGCATCGACAGCTTCCCGCTCCTCGCGGTGCCGTTCTTCATCATGGCCGGCAACCTGATGAACAACGCCGGCATCACCAATCGGATCTACGACTTCGCGCTGGCGCTCGTGGGCTGGCTCAAGGGCGGGCTCGGCCACGTCAACATCATCGGCTCGGTGATTTTTGCCGGCATGTCGGGCACCGCGATCGCGGACGCAGCCGGTCTCGGCACGATCGAGATCAAGGCGATGAAGGACAAGGGCTATGACCTCGGCTTCTCGGTCGGCGTGACCGCCGCATCGGCGACACTCGGCCCGATCATTCCGCCGTCGCTGCCGTTCGTCATCTACGCGATGATGGCCAATGTGTCGGTCGGCCAGCTGTTCCTCGCCGGCATCATTCCCGGCGTCGTGATGGCGTTCCTGATGATGCTCACCGTCGCCTACTACGCGCACAAGTTCAAGTGGGGTGGCGACGTCGTCTTCGAATGGCATCGGATGGGCAAGGCGTTTATCGAGCTGGGCGTCGTGATCGGCTTCCCGCTGCTGCTCTGGGGAATGATGCGTTTCGGCTTGCCGTTCAACGGCGCGATCGGTCTCGGCCTCGCCGGGCTGCTCGTCGCCGACTGGAAATGGAAGTTCGACGCGGTGCTGCCGATCATGACGCCGGTGCTGCTGATCGGTGGCATGACCACCGGCGTGTTCACGCCGACCGAAGGCGCGATCGCCGCGTGCGTATGGGCGCTGTTTCTGGGCCTCTTCTGGTACCGCACGATGACGTGGAAGATGCTGGTCAAAGTCTCGATGGATACGATCGAGACGACCGCGACAGTGCTCTTCATCGTCGCGGCGGCGTCGATCTTCGGGTGGCTTCTCACCGCAACCCGCGTGACGGACATGGTTGCGGCCTGGGTGCTCGCGTTCACGCACAGCCCGTGGGTGTTCCTGCTCCTCGCCAACCTGCTGATGCTGTTCGTCGGTTGCTTCCTCGAGCCGACGGCGGCGATCCTGATCCTCGTGCCGGTGCTGATGCCGGTCGTCCAGCAGCTCGGCATCGACCCCGTCCACTTCGGCCTCGTCATGGTGCTGAACCTGATGATCGGCCTCCTGCATCCGCCGATGGGGATGGTGCTGTTCGTGCTCGCCCGGGTCGCCAACCTGTCGATCGAAAAAACGACGATGGCGATCGTTCCGTGGCTCGTGCCGCTGCTCCTGAGCCTCGTCCTGATCACGTATATTCCGTCGATCTCGTTGTGGCTGCCGCGGCTCTTCTACGGGTGATGGCAAGTGGCGACGATTCGTACCGTCGAGATCCTGCAGGTCGACCTGCCGCCGAAGGTGCGCCGCACCGACGCGATCCAGGCGTTCGTCACGCAGGAGACGCCGATCGTGCGCATCGTCTGCGACAACGGTGCCGAGGGCGTCGGCTACACGTATACGATCGGCACCGGCGGATCGTCGGTGATGGCGCTGCTCGCCGACCACCTCGCGCCGAAGCTCGTCGGCCGCGATCCGGATTGCATCGAGGCGATCTGGAGGGATCTTTTCTTCCATACGCACGCGACCGCGGTGGGCGCGATCACGAGCCTGGCGCTCGCGGCGGTCGATACCGCGCTATGGGATCTTCGCTGCAAGCGGATCGGCCTCCCGCTGTGGAAGGCGGCGGGCGGCGCGCGACCGCGGGTGCCCGTGTACACGACCGAGGGCGGCTGGCTGCATCTGCCGGCCGAAGCGCTGATCGCGCAGACACTGGAAGCGAAGGCGGCCGGATTCCGCGGCGCGAAACTGAAAGTGGGAAAGCAGCACGTTGCGGAGGATGTCGCGCGGCTCGCCGCGGTGCGCGAAGCCGTCGGCGATGCCTTCGAGCTCATGGTCGACGCGAATCAGTGCTTCAGCGTTGCGGAGGCGATCCGCCGCGCCCGCGCGTTCGAGCCGTTCGGCCTCGCGTGGCTCGAGGAGCCGCTGCCGGCGGAGGATCTCGCCGGCCACGCCGAGCTCGCGACACACTCGGCCATCCCGATCGCCGTCGGCGAGTCGCTCTACCACGCCGCGCATTTCCGCGAGTATCTCGAACGTGATGCGTGCTCGATTGTCCAACCCGACGTGGCGCGGATCGGCGGGATCACGCCATGGCTCAAGGTCGCGCATTTGGCGGAGACGTTCAACGTGACGGTCTGCCCGCATTTCCTCATGGAGCTGCACGTGTCGCTGACGGCCGCGGTGCCGAGCGCCGCGTGGGTCGAGTACATCCCGCAGCTCGATGACCTCACCGGCTCGCGCCTCGTCATTGCCGACGGCTGCGCCGTCGCGCCGTCGGCGCCCGGACTCGGCATCGACTGGAACTTCGCGGAGATCGGCAAGCGCGCCGTCGCGCGCAGCCACATCCCGCACTAGGCCCTTACAAAGGAGCTGCCATGCTCACCCGCACCTCGCTCACGATCAGGCTGCATCCCGCCGACGACGTCGTCATCGCCCGCGCGCAACTCGTGAGCGGCACCCAGTTGCTCGACGAGAAGGTCACGGTCAGCGGACTCGTCCCGCCCGGCCACAAGGTCGCCGCGCACGCGATCCGCAAGGGCGAGCCCGTGCGCCGCTACAACCAGATCATCGGCTTCGCGAGTCGCGACATTGCCGCCGGCGAGCACGTCCATCTCAACAACCTGCAGATGGGTGCGTTCGATCGCGATTACGCGTTCGGCGTCGATGCGAAACCCACGCAGTACGTCGATCCGCCTGCGACTTTCATGGGCATCGTCCGTCCCGACGGCCGGGTCGCGACGCGCAACTACATCGGCATCCTGTCGACGGTCAACTGCTCGGCGACCGTCGCGCGCGGGATCGCCGATCACTTCCGGCACGAGCGGCTCGCCGCGTATCCGAACGTCGACGGCGTGGTCGCGCTGACGCACGGGAGCGGTTGCGGCATGGACACGCGGGGCGACGGCATGCAGGTTCTGCGCCGTACGATCGGAGGTTACGCGCGGCACGTCAACTTCGCCGGCGTCCTGATGGTCGGCTTGGGCTGTGAGGCGAACCAGATCAGCGCGCTCCTCGGCGCGGAAAATCTGCGCGAGGGCCCGCTGCTGCGCACGTTCAGCATCCAAGACACCGGCGGCACGGCGAAGACGATCGCCCGCGGTATCGCGATGATCGAGGAAATGCTGCCGCACGCGAACGAAGTTACCCGCGAACCGGTACCGGCGTCGCACCTGGTGATCGGGCTGCAATGCGGCGGCTCCGACGGCTATTCGGGGATCACCGCGAATCCCGCGCTCGGCGCTGCCGTCGACCTGCTGGTGCGCCATGGCGGCACCGCGATCCTGTCCGAGACGCCCGAGATCTACGGCGCCGAGCATCTGCTGACACGGCGCGCGGGCTCGCGCGCGGTCGGCGAGAAGCTGATCGCGCGGATCAAATGGTGGGAGGACTACACGGCGCGCGAAAAAGGCGAGATGAACAACAACCCGTCACCCGGCAACAAGGCCGGTGGACTCACGACGATCCTCGAAAAGTCGCTGGGTGCCGTGGCGAAAGGCGGCACGACCAACCTGATCGATGTCTACGAGTACGCCGAGCCCGTCACCGCCAGGGGTTTCGTCTTCATGGACACGCCGGGCTACGATCCGGTGTCGGCGACCGGGCAGGTCGCCGGCGGTGCCAACATGATCGTGTTCACGACCGGTCGCGGCTCCGCGTACGGCTGCGCACCGTCGCCGTCGTTGAAGCTCGCGACGAACACGCCGCTGTGGGTGAAGCAGGAGGAGGACATCGACCTGAATTGCGGCGAGATCGCCGATGGCACGGCGAGCATCGACGACGTCGCCGCGAAACTGTTTCGGCTGATGCTCGAAACGGCGTCGGGGCAGAAGAGCAAGAGCGAGATTCACGGCTACGGACAGAGCGAGTTCGTGCCATGGTATCTCGGTGCGGTGATGTAGCTCAGAAGACGCCCTTCCTGACAGCGGGGGCAATCGCAGCAGCACGCTCCCGGGCCCGTTGACACCGCGTCGAGCCGCCCGTACGCTGCGGACGGATCTGGATATTCGAACCATAACAAGAGGCACCACGATAGAAGAGACGAGGAGGAGTTCCATGAAGAGGATGTCGAAGCTCGCCGTTGCGGCCCTCGCCGTGTCGGCCCTCGTGGCGACAGGCCAGGCGATGGCACAGGAAACGCTCAACGTCTGGTGGGTGCGCGGGTTCTACAAGTCCGAAGACGACGCGCTCTACGCCGCGATCAAGAAGTTCGAGACGAAGACCGGCGTCAAGGTCGAGCTGTCGCAGTATCCGGTCCAGGACATGATTCCCAAGACGGTCGCCGCGCTCGACGCCGGCACGCCGCCGGACGTGGCCTTCGCTGACGTCTACGACTTCCAGGTGACCGGCAAGTGGGCGTTCGACGGCAAGCTCGAGGACATCACCGACGTGCTGACGCCGATGAAGGCGCGCTTCCTGCCGAACACGATCGAGACGACGTACCTCTACAACGACAAGGCCAAGAAGCGCGCCTATTACGCCTTCCCGCTGAAGCAGCAAACGATGCACGTCCAGTACTGGATCGACATGCTTGGCGCAGCCGGCTTCAAGGAATCGGACATCCCGACCGGCTGGAAGGACTACTGGACGTTCTGGTGCGACAAGGTGCAGCCCGCGTATCGCAAGAAGACCGGGACGCGGGTCTACGCGACCGGCTTCCCGATGGGAGTGAACGGGAGCGACTCATTCTATTCGTTCCTGACCTTCGCCGACGCCTACAACGTCAAGATGGTCGACGACAACGGCAAGCTGCTCCTCGACGATCCAAAGGTGCGGCAGGGACTCATCGACGCGATGAAGGACTACACGACGCCGTACGTCAAGGGCTGCACGCCGCCTTCGTCGACGTCCTGGGCGGACCCCGACAACAACGTGGCGTTCCACAACAAGACGATCATCATGACGCACAACGCGACGATCTCCATCGCCGCCAAGTGGCTCGACGACATGAACAACGCCACGCTCACCGCCGAGCAGCGGGCGCAGGCGAAGAAGAACTACGAGGAGCTGATCGCAACGGCGGGCTTCCCCAACAAGCCCGACGGCTCGAAGATGGTCTACCGCGCGGCGATCAAGACGGGCGTGATCTTCGAAGGCGCGAAGAACAAGAAGCGGGCGAAGGAGTTCGTTGCGTTCATGCTCGAAGAGGACAACCTGACGCCTTATGTCGAAGGGTCGCTCGGGCGTTGGTACCCCGTGACGAAAGCCGCGGCAGAGCGGCCGTTCTGGAAGGCGGACAAGCACCGCGAAGCCGTCTACAACCAATTCCACGCGGGAACGGTCACCTTCGAGTTCACGAAGAACTACAAATTCACGATCGTCAATAACGAGAACGTCTGGGCCAAGGCGATGAGCCGCGTCGTCAACGACAAGGTGCCCGTCGACAAGGCGGTGGACGAGATGATCGTGCGCATCAAGCAGGTCGCCGGCTGAAGATCGCCGGTGGTTGGGCGCGGGGGCGGCCGGGTCTACGCGCGAGCGAACCCCGCCTTCCTCCGCAATCGGAGGAGGTAGGAGGCACTAGTGTCGGCGATCGCCCTGCCTGACGCACAACCGGTGCCGACCGGCCCGGCGAGGAAGGGGCTGTCCCCGTGGCAGAAATGGGGACTGATCCTCCTCGCGCCGTACGTCGTCGTCTTCCTGGTCTTCGTCCTCTATCCGGTCGGCTACGGGCTATGGCTCGCGCGCCATCCCGCGAGCTACGAAAAGCTGTTCGACGACCCGATCTTCGTCCGGTCGGTCATCAACACGGTGGTGTTCGTCGTCGTCGGGATCAATCTCAAGATGATCGTCGCGCTGTTGCTGTCCGGGTTCTTCATCCAGGCGCGGACGTGGATCAAGTGGCTGTCGCTGCTGTTCATTTTGCCGTGGGCGGTGCCGTCGATCCCGACGATCCTGTCGATCCGGTTCATGCTGAACCCGGAATGGGGGCTCATCAATTCGCTGATTTTCCGCCTCACCGGAGAGGACGGCCCGAACTGGCTCAATAACCCGACGGTCGCGCTCGGAATGGCGATGCTCGTTCATATCTGGAAATCGCTGCCGTTCTGGACGCTGATCCTCGTCGCAGGACGTCTCGCGATTCCGGCCGAGCATTACGAAGCCGCCTCCGTCGACGGCGCCACGCAGTGGCAGAAGTTCCGCTTCATTACGTGGCCGTCAATGCGCACGCTCTACCTCACGTGCACGATCCTGTCGATGATCTGGACGATGGGCGATTTCAACAGCGTCTACCTGCTGACCGGCGGCGGGCCGGCCGACCTGACGCATGTCCTGGCCACGCTGGGCATCCGCTATCTGCGACTGGATCAGGTCGACATGTCGATGGCGGCGATAGTCATGGCGCTGCCGGCGGTGCTCCCGCTCGTCTATTTCATGATGAAGCGCCTGTCGAAATGAAGAGCCCCACACTCAAGAACGTGACGACCGAGGCCAAATTGCTGCTGATCGGCATCCCGGTGCTGATCTGGACGATGCTGCCCATCTATCACCTGACGCTGTTCGCGATTTCACCCAAGGACCAGGCGATGGGCGGCCAGCTCTGGCCCGATCATCCGACGCTGCACAATTTCGCCGTCGTGTTCGGCGAGCAGCACTATTACCTCAACCATTTCTGGCTGCAGCTTTGGAATTCGCTCTTCATCGCGTTGCTGGCGGGATTTCTCACGCTGCTGGTCGCGACGGGCGCGGCGTTTGCGATCAGCCGGCTCAGGGTCCGCGGCGGGCGTGCGGTGATGAACCTCGCGCTCTTCACGTACTTCATCCCCGCCGCGTTCCTCGCGGTGCCGATGTACAAGACAATGGGCGTGTACGGTCTTCTCAACAATCAGTGGTCGCTCATTCTCGCGATGGTGACGATCGCTGCGCCCTACGCGATCTGGGTGCTGAAGCAGGCGTCCGACAAGCTGCCGTTCGAGCTCGACGAGGCGGCGAAGATGGATGGCGCGTCGCCGCTCCAGCTGTTCCGGCTGGTCTACCTGCCGCTGATGACGCCGTCGCTGGTGGCCGTGGGCACCTACGCGCTGCTGCTCGCCTGGAACGAGTACCTCTACGCGTTCCTCCTCCTGTCGCGCGACACCGACATCACGCTCGGCGTGGCGCTCGGCAACTTCCTCGCGGCCGACGATTCGCCGTGGGAGTTGCTGATGACCACGGGGCTCATCTACGCGCTGCCGCCTGCGGCGATCTATTACGTGTTCAAGCGCTACATGGTCGGCGGGCTCACGGCCGGCGCGGTGAAAAGCTGAGCGCCATTATCGAGCGGGGTTTTCGCATGGCAACCGTATCGTTCCAGAACGTCGAAAAGGCCTTCGGCAGCACGAAGGTCATCCACGGCATCGGGTTCGATATCCACGACGGCGAATTCGTCGTGCTGGTCGGCCCGTCAGGATGCGGCAAGTCGACGCTGCTGCGGATGCTGGCCGGCCTGGAGGAGATCACCGGCGGCACGATTGCGATCGACGGCAAGGTCGTGAACGACGTCGAGTCGAAGGACCGCGACATCGCGATGGTGTTCCAGAGCTACGCGCTCTATCCGCACATGACGGTCGCCGAGAACATGGCGTTCAGTCTCAAACTGCGCAAGGCCGACGCGAAGGTGATGGAGGAGCGCGTTGCGCACGCGTCGCGAATCCTCAATCTCGATCCTTACCTCAAGCGCTTTCCACGCGAGCTTTCCGGTGGGCAGCGGCAGCGCGTCGCAATGGGCCGCGCGATCGTCCGCGACCCCAAGGTATTCCTGTTCGACGAGCCGTTGTCGAACCTCGATGCGAAGCTGCGGGTGGCGATGCGCGCGGAGATCAAGGCGCTGCACCAGCGGCTGAAGACCACGACCGTCTACGTCACGCACGACCAGGTCGAGGCGATGACGATGGCCGACCGGATCGTCGTCATGCACGATGGGCGGATCGAGCAGATCGGCACGCCGCTCGAGCTCTACGACCATCCCGACAACCTGTTCGTCGCGCAATTCATCGGCTCGCCGGCGATGAACGTGCTGAACGGCAAGGTGGGCCGGACCGGTGGGTCGTCGTACGTCGAAGCCTCGGGCGGACTCAAGTGGCCGCTGCAGCCCGTGCCTGCGGCCGACGGGCAGGCAGTCGCCTACGGGATCCGGCCCAGCGATCTCGCGCTCGCCGGTGCGGGCGCCGACGGCGCAGTACCCGCCGAAATCGTCGTCGTCGAGCCCACCGGCGCCGAAACCGAGCTCCTGATCCAGGCTGGCGACACGCAGCTGATTCTCGTCACGCACGGTCGTCCCGACGTGAATCCAGGCGACCGGATCGGTCTCGCGATCGATCCCGCGAAAGTGCACGTGTTCGACCAGGCGTCCGGCGCGCGCCTCGCTGCATGAGCAAGAAATCCGGCAAGGCGAAGCGCGAGCTCCGTTCGCGCATCTGGTTCGGCAGCCACGACCGCGACGCGCTCGTCCACCGGTCGTGGATGAAGAATCAGGGCATCCCGCACGATCAGTTCGACGGCCGACCAGTGATCGGCATCTGCAACACGTGGTCGCAGGCGACGCCGTGCAACGCGCACTTTCGCGAGCTCGCCCAGCATGTCCGCGACGGCATTCTGGATGCCGGCGGGTTCCCGATCGAGTTCCCGGTGATGAGCCTGGGCGAGACGCTGATGCGCCCCACGACGATGCTCTTTCGGAACCAGGCGGCGATGGACGTCGAGGAATCGATTCGCGCCAACCCGTTCGACGGCGTCGTGCTGCTGATGGGCTGCGACAAGACGACGCCGTCGCTGCTGATGGGCGCGGCGTCGTGCGATTTGCCGACGATCGGCCTCTCCGGCGGGCCGATGCTGAACGGCAAGTTTCGCGGCGAGGACATCGGCTCCGGCACGCACGTGTGGAAGTTCACCGAGATGCTGAAGACCGGCGAGATGAAGTTCGCCGACATCGTCGAGGCCGAATCGTGCATGTCGCGCTCGGCCGGACACTGCATGACGATGGGCACCGCGTCGACGATGGCGTCGATGGTCGAAGCGCTCGGGATGGGCCTCCCCACCAACGCGGCGATTCCGGCGGTCGACTCGCGCCGGCGCGTGCTGGCGCGGATGGTGGGCCGGCGCATCGTCGAGATGGTTCACGAAGACCTGCGGATGTCGAAGATCCTCACGCGCGACGCGTTCGAGAACGCGATCATGGTCAACGGCGCAATCGGCGGCTCGACCAACGCCGTCGTTCACCTGCTCGCGATCGCCGGGCGCGTCGGCGTCAAGCTCTCGCTCGACGACTGGGACCGGCTCGGCCGCACGATGCCCTGCCTCGTCAACCTGATGCCGTCGGGCCGCTACCTGATGGAGGACTTCTATTACGCCGGCGGGCTGCCCGTCGTCATCAGGGAGATCGGCTCCTTCCTGCACAAGAAGGCGCTGACGGTGAACGGCCGCACGCTCTGGCAGAACAGCAGGGATGCGGTCAACTACAACGAAGACGTCATCACGCCGCTCGCGAAGCCCTTCAAGCCGCAGGGCGGCATTGCGGTGCTGCGCGGCAATCTGGCGCCGCAGGGGGCGGTGCTGAAGCCGTCGGCGGCGACGCCGAAGCTGATGCGGCACAAGGGCCGCGCCGTCGTATTCGAGGACATCGACGACCTGCACAAACGCATCGACGACCCCAAGCTCGATGTCGATGCATCGTGCGTGCTGGTGCTCAAGAACTGCGGGCCGAAGGGCTATCCGGGATTCCCCGAGGTCGGCAATTTCGCGCTGCCGGCGAAGCTCCTGAAAAAAGGCGTCACCGATATGGTCCGGATTTCCGATGCGCGGATGTCCGGCACCGCCTACGGCACCGTCGTATTGCATACCGCGCCCGAGGCCGCCGCCGGCGGACCGCTCGCGCTCGTGCGCAACGGCGACATGATCGAGCTCGATGTCGCGAAGCGGAAGCTCCATCTGCACGTCAGCGGCGCCGAGCTCGCCCGCCGCCGCGCGAAGTGGACGCCGCCGCCGCCGCATGCCGATCGTGGCTGGGTGAAGCTCTACTGCGATACCGTGTTGCAGGCAGACCAGGGCGTCGATCTCGATTTCCTGGTCGGCAAGTCGGGCGCGAAGGTGGGCCGGCCCAGCCACTGAACGCGTTCGACCGTAGCCGAGGCTGCCGGACGGTGGCCCTCGCGCAAGGCGGTCGCTCACAACGCCGGGAGGAGGAGACATGAACGTCGCCGTTTCCATAGCGGTCATGGCCGTGATGTCGCTGGTGCTGGGATTCATCGTGCACGGGTGGCTGCTCGCGCCCGACTACATGAAGCTCGCTGCCCTGTTCCGCTCGCCGGCGGACGCGCAAGGCTATTTCGGTTTCATGATCCTCGCGCACGTGCTGATCGGGATCGGCTTCACCTGGATCTATCGCGCCGGGCGCGAGGCCAGGCCGTTTCTCGCCCAGGGCGTGCGCTTCGGCCTCGCGGTCGCCGTGCTGACCGTGATCCCGACGTACCTTATTTACTACGCCGTGCAGCCGATGCCTGGGGACGTCGTGGTCAAGCAAATCGTGCTCGACACGATTTCGATGGTCCTGATGGGCATCGTCTGCGCATGGATCAACCAGGAGCGCGCGCCTGCGTAGCCGGGAGCCGTTCACTGCGAACCGGAGGATGACGCGATGTTGACGCTGCGGGCACTCGCTTTCGCCTGTGCAACCAGTTTCGTGCAGGCGCAAGCGCAGGTGCCGGCCCCGCCGGCGATCCAGCCGACACCCCCGCCGGGTATGTCACAGGGCGAGCTCCTGTACACGACGCACTGCATCGCATGCCACACGACCGAGGTTCACTGGCGCGACAAGAAGCTCGCCAAGGATTGGCGCACCTTGATCGCGCAGGTTCGGCGGTGGCAGGAAAACAGCAAACTCAACTGGGGCGACGAGGAAGTCGTCGCGGTCGCGCACTACCTCAACGGCAGCTTCTATCACTTCCAGGAGCCCGAGGAGAAGAAGATCGGCGATGCGAATGCCGGCAAGCACGTGGCGCGCAAGGATTGACGAAGCGGTTAGCGACGCCGAAGACGCGCATCATGCCGGCCGTTGCCGATTACCTGTCGCCCGACCTGCCGCCGGGGCTCCGGCGCGTCGTGATGCCGGTCGTCGACGCGACGCCCGCGTCCCTCGACGGCTATGGTCACCTCGTCGACGATCCACAGCGCTGCAACATCGAAATCGTGCGCTGGCCGGCGCAGGGCAGGCGGGCGGTGGATCCCGACACCGGCGACGAGGCCGGCACGACGGAGGGCACGTTCGTCAGCGAGTGGAAAGGCGACATCCTCTACGGGCGCAACGACGCCGTCCGCGGCCACTACATCCTCGCGTACGCGGCCGAGCCTGCGAGCGCCGACCCCGGTCACGATCGCGATCCGATGCGCATTCTGCTCTGGCACGCCAACTACCATCCGGATGGCGGCCAGCTCTTCTTTCCGCTCGACGCGAAACCGTTCCTGGTGCCGCTGGCGCTGCCGGGCGACGACGTTAGCCCCACGGATTTCGTCTGCTTCCGGTTCGATGGACGCTGCGGGCTCTACATCCATCCGGACATCTGGCACGAGGGCGTATTCGCGACCGGCGGAACGCAGCGCTTTTTCGACAAGCAGGGCGCCGTGCACGCGCGCGTGTCGGTCGATTTCGCGCGCGAGTTCGGTTGTCTGCTGGAAGCGCCGATCGAATGAGCCGGATTGTCGCGCGCGCCACCGCCGTCACGCCGGTTTGCGCGCCACCGTCGCGAGCCACGGCTGCTCCTCACGCGGCAATCCGGCAGGGCGGTAGTAGTGCGTAAGCAGGACGAAACCCGCGTCCGCCAGATAGCGCTGCCACGTTTCGAGGTCATGGTAGGCACCGTAGCGGCCGCGATTCCAGCCTTCTTCGTTGCGGCCGTGCGGATTGGAGCAGAAGAGCACGCCACGGGGCTTCAGCGTCCCGTACAACTCGCGCAGCACGCGCGGTAATTCCTGCGAGGGCACGTGGAACAGCGCGGCGTTGGCGAAGACCCCGTCGAAGCGGCATCCCGGAAGATCGAGCTTCAGGAAGTCCTGCTCCCAGACTTCGCAACCGCATGCGGCGCGGGCCATCGCGGCGAAAGGCGCAACGCCTTCCAGGCCGATCGCGATATGGCCGAGGCGCGTAAACGTAACGAGGTCGCGGCCCGGGCCACAGCCCAGATCGAGAATCGTGAACGGTGGCGCGCCCTCGATGTGCGAGAGCAGGGCGTCGACATTCTGGCTGACGTCGTGGTCGCGCGTGCCTTCGCGGAACGCTTCGGCCCGCTGCGCATAGTGCTCGAGCGTTTGCGCGGAAATCCTCTCCAGGTCCTGCGCGGCGAGCCTCACGTTCGATCGCGACGCGGCGACTCCGCCGCCTCGACGACGCCCGCGGCGACGAAGGCGTCGATTTCCGCGTCCGCATAGCCGCATCCGCGCAGCACCTCGCGCGTATGCTCGCCCAGCAGCGGCGCGGGCCGGTCGATGCGCGTCGGTGTCGCGGAAAAATGGACGGGGCAGCCCAATGCTTTCGTCGCGCCCGCCTGCGGATGAACAAGGTCGACGACCATGCCGCGCGCGAGCGTCTGCGGATGCGCGAGCGCTTCGCCAATCGTGTGGACCGGCCCGGCGGGAACGCCGACGGCATCGAAGGCGGCCGTCCACTCGGCCTTCGTCCGTTTCACGAGGACCGCGTTCATCGTCGCCGCCAGCGCTTCGCGGTTCGCCATTCGCGCCGAGTTGGTCGCGAAGCGCGGATCATCGCGCCATTCCGGATGGCCGAGCACGTCGGCGATGCGCTCCCAGTTCGCCTGGTTCGCGCCGCCGATGTTGATCCAGCCATCGCTTGCATGGAACGCCTGGTACGGTGCAGCCAGCACGTGCGCCGAGCCGGTCGGGCCGGGTGATTGCCCGGTCCCCAGGTACGCCGCCGCGTGCCAGAACGTCTGCTGCAGCGCCGCTTCGGCGAGCGACGTGTCGACGATCTGCCCGCGGCCGGTTTTCTGCCGGTGCGCGTAGGCGGCCAGGATCCCGACGACGCCGAGCAGCCCGGCGTTGATGTCGGAGACCGGGTTGCCGGTTTTCACTGGCAGCCCGCCGGGCTCGCCGGTGATCGACATCAGCCCGCCGAAGCCCTGCGCGATCAGGTCGAAGCCGCCGCGGTCGGCAAGCGGACCGTCGCGACCGAAGCCGGTGATTGCGCAATAGATGAGACCGGGATTTTCGCGCGTGAGCACGTCGTACCCCAGGCCGAGCTTCTCCATCGTGCCGCGGCGGTAGTTTTCGGTCAGCACGTCACAGTGGCGGACGAGGCGGAGCAGGATTTCGCGTCCCTGTGCCTGCTTGAGATCAACGGCGATGCCGCGCTTGTTGCGATTCATCATCATGAACGGTGCCGACACGCCGTTGACCAGGGGTTCCCGATAGCTGCGGGCGTCGTCGCCGCCAGGCAGCTTCTCGACCTTGACGACGTCGGCGCCCATGTCGGCGAGCATCATCCCGCAAGTCGGGCCGGCCATGATCTGCGCCAGCTCCAGCACGCGCATTCCGGCAAGCGGGCCGGGATGGGGGGTCGGCTCGCGGGGCGTACCGAGACTCATCTGCCGACGAATTTCGGTTTTTGCTTCGCGAGAAACGCCGCGTAGCCGATACGAAAGTCCTCGGTGTCGAAGCAGTCGAAGCATTCGTCGCGCTCGGCCTCGGTGAGCGGCCGCGGATCGGCGAGCCGCCGGGCGAACTTCTTGTGCCAGCGGGCGACGAGCGGCGCGCCCTCGGCGATGCGCTCGGCGGCCGCGCGGGCTTCGGCGGCGACATCGGCGTCCGGGACGACGCGCGTGACGAGTCCCTTTTCCTTCGCTTCGGTCGCGCCGAAGATGCGTCCCTCGAGCAGGATTTCGAGCGCGACGCTCGCGCCGACCAGACGCACGAGCGGCGCCATTTCGGGATACGCCATCACGAGGCCGAGATTCTTGATCGGCGCGCCGAAGCGGCTCGATTCGCCGCAGACGCGCAGGTCGCAGAGTGCAGCGATTTCGAGCCCGCCGCCCACGCAGATGCCATGGATCTGCGCGACCAGGGGATGGCGGCATTCGGCCAGCGCTTGCGCGGTCGTGTGCATGATCCTGCCGTATTCGATGGCCTGGACTTGGTTGGCGCGCGCCGTCGCGAACTCGCCGATGTCGTTGCCGGGGGAGAACGCCTTGTCACCGGCGCCGCGGACGATCACGCAGCGCAGGTCATCGTCGGCCGACAATGTCGTGATGGCACCGCCGAGTGCCTGCCACATCGAACGCGTCAGCGCATTGAGCTTGTCGGCACGGTTGAGGACGACGGTCGCGATCGGTCCGTCGCGTTCGACGAGGATGGTTTCGTCCATCGACTAGCGGTAGAACAGGTCCACCAGACCCAGCGTGACGACGGGTACGTAGGTGATCAGCAGAAGTGTGGCCAGGAGCACGCCGATGAAGGGCACGTTCGCGCGGGTGACGTCCCACACGCTCTCCTTCGCGATCGAGCAGGTGAGCAGGAGGACGCTCGCCACGGGCGGCGTCTGCTGGCCGATGGCGAGGTTGAGCGTCACGATCAACCCGAAATGGATCGGATCGATCCCCGCCGCGGCCACCACCGGCATCACGATCGGAACCACCAGGACGATGGCGGCCGCCGAGTGCAGGAACATTCCGATGATGAGGAAGAAGACATTCAGGATCGCGAGAATGCCCCACTTTTCGGTCGTGATGGAGAGCATCGCCGCCGCGATGCGTTGCGGCAGCTGCACCTCCGTGAGATAGAGGCCGAGCAGGGCGGAGGCGGCGACCAGCAGCATCACGGCGCCGGTCTGCACCGCGCCGTCGATGATCGCCGCCCGCAGCCGCGCCCAGTCGAGCTCGCGATAGACCACGCCGCCCACGAACAGAGCCGCGACGACGGCCAGCGCGGCGCCTTCGGTCGCCGTGACCACGCCGCCGAAGATGCCCCCGAGGATGATGATCGGCAGCGTGAGCGCCCACCCCGCCGCCTTGAAGGCGCGCCACAGCTTGCCCCACTGGAAGATCTCCTCCACCGGCCAGTTGTACTTGACCGCGTACCAGTGGCACAGGCCCATCATGCCGGATGCCGCGAGGAGGCCGGGCACGATGCCCGCGACGAACATCTGCACCACCGAAGTACCCGCCATGACCGCGTAAAGGATCATCGGGATCGACGGCGGGATGATGATCGCGAGCGTGGCCGAGGAGGAGGTCACCGCGGCGGTGAAGGGGCCCGAGTAACCGCGCTGCTTCATGGCCGGCATGATGATGGGCGCGGTAGCGGCCACCCCCGCGACTGCCGAGCCCGAGATCTCCGCGAAGAACATGTGGCTTAGCACGTTCACCTGGGCGAGAGCGCCTCTCATCCAGCCGACGAGCGCCTGGCAGAAGTCGATCAGCCGGTGCGAGATCCCCGAGGTGTTCATGATGGCGGCGGCGAGGATGAAGAGCGGGATCGCGATGAGCGGAAAGCTGGTCGCGCCCTGATAGAGCGCGAGCGGCACGTTGGGCAGGCTCGCGACACCCTGGGTCGCGAGCATCGCTGCGACTGCCGCGATGCAAAGCGCCACGGCGATCGGAACGTTGATCAGCACCAGCACGACCACGCACACCAGGACGAGCAAGCCGGTCATGCAGACTCCTCCGGGCGAATCACTTCGCCGCGCGCTTCGCGCAGCGCCTCGGGAAACACCAGCAGCTGGCCCACCACGATCAGAACGGCGCTGATCGGGATGACCGAGTTCACATAAGCCACGGAGACCTGCGGCAGCGAAACGAGTCGGTCCGGCGCAAGGATCCCGAGGATCGAATAGCCCACCCAGGCGAGCAGCACGAAGAAGGCCAGCGTGCACAACTGCGCCAGGACGGCGACGGTGACCCGCGGGCGGGCGGGCAGCATCCTCACGATCTCGGGTACGCCCATGTGCGCGTGCCTGAGGACCGCCAGCGCCGAGGCGTAGAACGTCACCCAGGCGAGGAGGATGGTGGCGACCTCGTCATACCAGACGAGCGAGTGGCCGGAATAGCGGAAGACCACGCCCGCCGTCACCTCGGCGGCGAGCGCGACCATGAGCGCGATGCAGATCCACTCGAGGAAGCGCTCGTACCCCCCGCGGAACGACCGGAGAGTCATCTCCTACTTGCCGAGCGCGACCGCGCGATCGATCGCTTCCTTCGCGCCCGGCACTTCCTTGCTGAACTCCTCGTAGATGGGTCGGCTCGCGGCGATGAAGGCTTCCTTGTCGACGTCGTTCACCTGCATGCCGGCCTGCTTCAGCTTGCCGAGCAGCTCGGCATCGTCGGCCGCGGCGACCTGATAGACGTAGGCCTGCGTCTCCTTGGCAGTCTCCTCGAGGATCTTGCGCACGTCGGGCGGCAGCGACTCCCACTTGGTCCTGCCAACCGTCAGGTACGCGGGCGTATAGACGTGGCCGGAGAGCGAGAGGTATTTCTGGACCTCCTGGAACTTCGCCGAGTAGATCTGCGTGAACGGGTTCTCCTCGCCATCCATGACGCCCGTCTGCAGCGCGGTGAACACCTCGGAAAACTTCATCGGGCTCGGGTTCGCGCCGTAGGCCTGGAACATCTTCACCCGCCACTTTCCTCCGGGCACGCGGAGCTTGATCCCGGCGAGGTCGGCGGGGACCTTGATCGGCCGCTTGTTGTTGGTGATCTGACGGAAGCCGTTCTCCCACACCGCGAGCACCTTGAGCCCCTTCTTCTCGGCCTCGGGCTCGAGCTTCGCCCAGAAGATCTCCTTCTCGATCCGCTGCATGTGCGCGCGGTCCTTGACGAGGTAGGGCATCTCAAAGATCCCGAAGAGATCGACCTGCGAGCTCATCACCGTCGACGGAAGCGCCATGTCGAGCGTGCCGAGCTTGAGCTTCTGCATCATTTCTTCGTCGCTACCAAGCTGGCTCGAACCGTAGGCGACGACCTTCGCCTTGCCGCCGAGCTTCGCGTTGGCGCGCTTCGCGAACTCGTCGGCGCTTTTCTGGAACAGCGAGCCTGGCTCGCCGACGTGGCCGAGCTTGAGCTCGAGCTGGGCGAGCGCCGGTGCTGCGGCAATGAGCATCGGCGCGCCGAAGAACGCGGTGAGCGCAACCATACGGATGAGCGCGGAGAAGCGATGCCGGGCGATGCCGGGAGTCGTGGTCATGGAGTCCTCCAGAGGTTGTTGTCGTTGTTGGAATCGCGGCTCCCGCGCGGACCGCGCCGCCGCCGATGTGGTCCCGCGACGCTATGCCGCTCGCGCCAACCCTGCCGTCGCGGTCTCGGCAAGGTAATCCATCGCCGCTTGTGCGCCGCCTTTGCGGTGGGGAACGCGCGCGAGACCGAGACCCATCTCGACCCCGGCAAGCGTACCGCAAAGCATCAGGTCGTTCATGAAACCGAGATGACCGATGCGGAAGACTTTCCCGGCGACCTTGCCCAGCCCCTGTCCCAGCGATAGGTCGAAGCGGCCGAGCGCGATCCGGCGGAAAGCGTCGGCGTTGTGGCCGTCGGGCATGACGACGCCGGTCAGCGTCGAGCTGTAGAGCGCCGGATCGGCGCACAGGATCTCGAACCCCCATGCGCGCACCGCGCGCCGCGTCGCTTCGGCAAGCCGGTCGTGCCGCGCAAAGACGCGCTCGAGGCCTTCCTCGAACAGCATCTCGAGCGCTGCGTTGAGACCATAGAGCAGGTTTGTCGCCGGGGTGAACGGGAAATAGCCGTTCGCGTTGGCATTGATCATCTCGTTCCAGTCCCAGTAGCTGCGCGCGAGCTTCGCGTTCTTCGCCGCCGCGAGCGCCTTCGCGCCGATCGCGTTGAACGACAGTCCCGGCGGCAGCATCAGACCCTTCTGCGAGCCGCCGACGGTGACGTCGACGCCCCACTCGTCGTGTCGATAGTCGATCGACGCGAGCGAGGAGATCGTGTCGACCATCAGCAGAGCCGGGTGACGAGCGCGATCGAGCGCCGCGCGGAGCGGCGGTATCCGGGTTGTAACGCCGGTCGACGTCTCGTTGTGAACGACGCAGACCGCCTTGATCGCGTGCGCGCCGTCGGCGGCGAGCCGTTGCTCGAGGTCCGTTGGCGAAACGCCGTGGCGCCAGTCGCCGGGCACGAACTCGACGCCGAGGCCGAGCCGCTCGGCCATCCGCTTCCACAGCGTCGCGAAGTGGCCCGTCTCGTACATCAGCACGCGGTCCCCGGGCGAGAGGGTGTTGACGAGCGCCGCTTCCCACGCGCCGGTGCCGGAGGCCGGATAGATGACGACCGGCCCGTCGGTCTTGAAGACCTTCTTCATGCCTGCGAGCACCGCCTTGGCGAGCTGCGCGAACTCGGGCCCGCGGTGGTCGATCGTCGGCTGGTCGATCGCCCGCAGCACGCGGTCTGGAACGTTGGTGGGCCCGGGGATCTGCAGGAAATGGCGGCCGGAAGGGTGGCTGTCGAGCGGGATCATGAGTGCGTGATTCGAGCAGGCGCGGCGCTGCCGCGAAGGGTCATCCTACTGACGTTCCCGGCACCCCCGCAAGTACAATCGGAGCCTGCCATGGGGAATCCGCTTTCGCAGCCCGTCGTGTTTCACCCGCGCCCTGGCCAGGGAGAGCTTGCGGCGCGGTTGCGTCGAGCGGTGCAAGGCGAGGTTCTGTTCGACCCGGCCTCGCGCGGCCGCTATTCGACCGATGCGTCGATCTACCAGGTCGAGCCGGTGGGCGTGCTGGTGCCGAAGCGGATGGACGATGTCCGCACGGCCGTCGACATTTGCCGCGAAATGCAGGTGCCGGTGCTCGCCCGCGGCGCCGGGAGCTCGCAGTGCGGGCAGACCGTCGGCCGGGCGCTCGTCATCGACCACAGCAAGCACTTGAACGGTGTGGTCGCCTTCGACCGCGAGGCGATGACAGTCACCGTCGAGCCGGGCATCGTGCTGGACGAGCTCAATCGCGGGCTGTCGCCGCACGGGCTCTGGTTCCCCGTCGACGTCAGCACGTCGGCGCAGTGCACGCTGGGCGGCATGGCCGGCAACAACTCGTGCGGCTCGCGCTCGATCGCCTACGGCAACATGGTCCACAACGTGCTCGCGATCGACGCGCTCCTGGCCGACGGCACCGAGGTGCGGTTCGGACCCGAGCGCGAGATGGCGGCTGGTCCACCGCAAGTGCGCGAGCTGCTCGGGCGCCTCCGTGCGATCGGCACCCGTGAATGCGACGAAATCGAGCGGCAGCTGCCGAAGGTACTCCGCCGCGTCGGCGGCTACAACATCGACGTCTGCTGTCCCCAGAGCGAACGGCCCTACACCGCGGACGGCAGCGTCAACTACGCGCATCTGCTGGTCGGCAGCGAGGGCACGCTCGCGTGGACGCGCGCGCTCACGCTGAAACTCGTGCCGCCGCCGCGTCACCGCACGCTCGGCGTCGTCAACTATCCGACGCTATACAAGGCGATGGATTCCGCGCGCCACATCGTCGGGCTCGGCCCGTCGGCGGTGGAGCTCGTCGACCGGACGATGATCGAGCTCGCGCGGGGCAATCCCGCCTTCCGACCGGTGATCGAACATGCGCTGATCGGCGCGCCCGATGCGATCCTGCTCGTCGAATTCATCGCCGCGACGCGCGAGGATGCGATCCGTCGTCTCGATGATCTCGTGGCGCTCGTCGGCGATCTCGGCCTGCCCGGCAGTGTCGTGCCGATGACCGACGCGGCTGCGCAAAAGGCGCTTTGGGAGGTGCGGAAGGCCGGCCTCAACATCATGATGAGCATGAAGGGCGACGGCAAGCCGGTGTCGTTCATCGAGGATTGCGCGGTGCCGCTTCCACACCTCGCCGACTACGTCGACCGGCTGACGCAGGTGTTCGCGAGGCACGGCACGCGGGGAACGTGGTACGCGCACGCGTCGGTCGGCACGCTGCACGTGCGGCCGATCCTCGACATGCGCCGCGACGGCGCCGCCAAGATGCGCGCGATCGCCGAGGAAGCGAGCGCGATGGTGCGCGAATACAAGGGCGCCTTCTCGGGCGAGCACGGCGACGGGCTTGTGCGCAGCGAATGGGTCGCGTGGCAGTTCGGCCCGCGGTTGACGCGCGCGCTGGAAGAGATCAAAGACCTCTTCGATCCGGCCGGCCTCATGAACCCCGGCAAGATCGTCCGCGCGACGCGAATGGACGACGCGACCTTGTTCCGCTTTCCGCCGGGCTATCGCACGCTGCCGCTCGAAACGGCACTCGACTGGTCGGCCTGGGACGTGCAGAACGATCCCGTCGCCGATGCGCTGACGGCGCCGGGACGCGGTGGCGATCCGGCGCACGGGTTCGCGAAAGCGGTCGAGATGTGCAACAACAACGGCCACTGCCGCAAGTTCGACGCCGGGACGATGTGCCCGAGCTACCGCGCGACGCGCGACGAGCAGCACGTGACTCGCGGCCGCGCGAACACGCTGCGTCTCGCGCTGTCGGGCCAGCTCGGTCGCGAGGCGGTCGCGTCACAGGCGGTGCGCGACGCGCTCGACCTCTGCGTGAGCTGCAAGGGGTGTCGCCGGGAGTGCCCGACCGGCGTCGACATGGCGAAGATGAAGATCGAGTTCCTGCACCACTGGCAGCGCGCGCACGGGCTTTCCGTCAGGGACCAGCTCGTCGCGCACCTGCCGCGCTGGGCGCCGCTGGCGTCCCGCGTTCCCTGGCTTTTCAACCTGCGCGACACGCTTCCGTTCGTCGCGAAGCTGGGCGAGTGGTCGCTGGGTTTCTCGGCGCGACGGTCGCTGCCGGTGTGGCGGCGCGACGCGTTCCTGCGCGGCCCGGACGCTCGGAGCGACGCCGCCGCGCAATCCGCCGCCGTCGTGCTGCTCGTCGACACATTCACGAATTACTTCGAGCCGGAAAACGCTTGGGCCGCGCTCGCGGTGTTGCGCGCAGCCGGCTACAGCGTCCACGTTGCGCAGGCCCGCCCCGACGATGCCGAGCCCGGACGGCCGCTATGTTGCGGGAGGACCTACCTCGCCGCGGGCCTGGTCGACCAAGCGAAGCGCGAGGCGCGCCGCGTTGTCGCCGCGCTTTCGCCGCACGTCGAGCGCGGCGCGGCGGTCGTGGGTCTCGAGCCGTCGTGTCTGCTGTCGTTGCGTGACGAGTTTCTCGTCATGGGATTGGGTGACGCCGCGCGGCGCGTGGCGGAGCGCGCGTTCCTGATCGAGGAGTTCCTCGATCGGGAGCGCCGCGCGGATCGGCTCTTACTTGCACTCGCGTCGCTGCCCGAAAAGCGCGCGTTGCTCCACGGCCATTGCCATCAGAAGGCGTTCGACACGATGGACGCGACGCGCGACGTGCTGAAGCTCATCCCCGGCCTCGCCGTCGAGATCGTCGAGTCGAGCTGTTGCGGGATGGCCGGGAGCTTCGGCTTCGATGCCGCGCACTACGACGTGTCGATTGCGATGGCGGAGGCCGCCTTGCTGCCGGCGATGCGTGCGGCCCCTGCCGATACGCTGCTCGTCGCCGACGGAACGAGTTGTCGGCACCAGATCGCCGACGGCACGCGCACGACTGGTGCGCGCACGGCGATCCACGTCGTTCGCGCGCTCGAGCGGGCGCTCGTGCAGCGCCCCTGGTGAACGGCTCGGAGCCGGGGCAGCGACGCCGCGGCTCCGGTTCCGCTCGGCCTACCCCAGTTTCTTTAGAATCCCGCCCATCTCCGCCTGCGTGAACGCGCGCAGCGTCTGGGTCCGCACATTGCCGCCGGAGCCGATCGCGAGCCCGAACGCCGTCATCGAGGCATCGTCGGGCGCGTCGAAGATCGCGACCAGGTCGCAGCTCCCCAGCGTCCAGTAGAGCTCCTTGACGGTAACGCCGAATTTCTTCGCCATCTCCCGCACGGCGTCAGCGCGCTTCGTCGTTTCCTTGACGCTGCGAATGCCTTGATCGGTGAAGTTGGTGAGCGAGATGTAGGTTGCCATGAGGACTTCCTTTGGGATTCGGAGGCTCTTCGTTGCGGTGTGCGGGCATGGCACCGGCCTCGATGAGTGCCACGCCGATCTCTTCCGGTCATCCGGGCAGGGCGGTCGCCGGCAGATAGTTGCTCTCGACGTTTTGCGCATCGATGCGCTCGCCGGGCGCGATCGCGCGGTTCGCGATGCCGATCGGGCAGTTGTACTTGACGACGATTTCTCCCGCGGCGAGCGGCCGCGCCGCAATCTTGCCGCCGACCGCGACGCTGCGATCGACGGTCAGCGCGACGTCGTCGAGCATGACCGCCTCGCCGGCCTTTAACGCGCGCAGCGCGACGGCGACGTTGTCGTGCGGCGAGAGCCTCATGACGGCCGGGCTTTTGCGGTCAGCGACCATCGCCGGCTGCGGACGTTTCGCTGCGCTGGCGGAGGGGTCTAGAATTTGCCATATCGATTGTACGCGTCGACGGGATCCATGCCCCCGATCAATGCCTGGCGCATCTCGGACTCGGTCGCGACGACTTCCTCGGTCCTCGCGACGACCTCGTCGACGAGCGCGGCCGGAACGATCACCACGCCGTCGCGGTCGCCCAACAGCCAATCTCCGGTCGCGATCGTGACGTCGCCGATCGTGACGGGCTCGCCGTAGCGATCCGGAATCCAGCGCTCGACGACGTCCGACGGTGTGAGGAACGCGCAGAACACCGGGAATCCCTGCGCGAGGACGAAGTCGGTGTCGCGCGACCCGCCGTCGACGACGAACCCCAGCACGCCACGCGCCTTCAGTGTCTGCGCCGACAATTCCCCCATCAGCGCGACCTCGTGATTGTGGGGCTGGCAGACGATCACACGACCCGCCGGCGCCGCAGCAAGGAGCGTGCACCAGCCGAGAAGCGTTTCGTGCCGCGTCCTGGTCCGGTCGAGGTGCCCGGACACGGTCCACACCGGTCCGGCAAGCTTCGTTCCCGGTGCGATCGCCTTGATCGAAGGCGGCAGCACGATGTGGTCATGGCCCATCATCCGGAGCACGTCGTGGACCGCGCCCGTGTAGCATCGGCCGAGGCGTTTGGTCAGCGCCGTCAGCGGATCGTCCCGGGCCGTGGTGTTGCCGTTCATGCGGGCTCCTAAAGCAGCTCGAGCTGGCGCGAATCGCGCGGCGGCCGGAAGCGCGTCGTATCGAGCGGCGCATCGCGCTCGGCGTTGAGGCGCAAGCGCTTGCACGCGAGCGCGAACCGTTTGCGGATCAGGTCGGCGAATTGCCCTTGGCCGTGCATGCGCGCGCCGAAGCGCGGATCGTTGTCGCGACCGCCGCGGATCTGCTGGACGATGCTCATCACGTGTGCGGCGCGCAGCGGGTAATGTTCGTCGAGCCACGCGCGGAACAGCGGCGCGACTTCGCGCGGCAGCCGCAGCAGCGTGTAGTACGCGTGTCGCGCCCCCGCTGCCGCGGCCGCCTCGAGGATCGCTTCGAGCTCGTGATCGGTAAGTTGCGGAATGATCGGCGCGACGTTGACGCCCACAGGGACCCCGGCGTCCGCCAGCGCCCTGACGATCGCAAGCCGGCGGTGCGGCGCGGCGGCGCGCGGATCGAGCTTCCGCGCGAGCTCGCGGTCGAGCATCGCAATCGAGACGAAAACGCGTACGAGCCCCTTCGCCGCCATCGGGGCGATGAGGTCGAGGTCGCGCAGGATCAGTGCGCCCTTGGTCGTGATCGTCGCCGGATGCTCGCAGGCGGCGAGGACCTCGAGGATGCTGCGCGTGATCTTCCATTCGCGCTCGATCGGCTGATACGGGTCGGTGTTGCTGCCGAGCGCGAGCGGGGAGCAGACGTAGCCCGGCTTCGCGAGCTCGACCTTGAGCAGATCGGCGGCGTTCGGCTTGGCGAAGAGTCTGGTTTCGAAGTCGATCCCCGGCGAGAGGTCGAGATAGGCGTGCGTCGGCCGCGCGTAGCAGTAAATGCAGCCGTGCTCGCAGCCCTGGTAAGGGTTGATCGACTGGTCGAACGGGATGTCGGGCGAGTCGTTCCGCGCGATGATCGTCCGCGCCGGCTGGATGCGGACGATGGTCGGGAGCGGTGGCGGCGCACCGTCGGCGGCGGCCTCGGCGACCTGCGACACCGCCCAGCCGTCGTCGACCGGCGCGCGCTGCTCGCGGCGGAACCGGTTTTCCGGATTGAAAGTGGCCCCGCGGCCTTTCGGGGGCGGTGCGTAGCCAGCCATCGTGCTCCCGGAGTCAGGAGGCGAGCGCCGCGTCCAGCGTGACGGTGATCGACGGCGAAATCGCGCGCGAGATGACGCAATTGGTCTTCGCATCGCTCGCGATCGCGGCAAATTTCTCGGCGTCGATCCCCGGGACGCGGGCCCGCGTGATGAGATGGATCGCGGTGATCGTCGGCTTCGTGTCGATCTGGTCCAGCGTCAGCAGCGCCTCGCTGTCGATGGCCTCCGCGGTGAAGCCCGCATTGTTGAGCGTGAACGACAGCGCCATCGTGAAGCAGCCCGCATGCGCGGCGGCGAGAAGCTCTTCGGGATTCGTGCCCTTGCCGTCGCCGAAGCGCGCCTTGAACGAATACGGCGTGTCACGCAACGTGCCGCTCTGCACGGAGATCGTGCCGGTGCCATCCTTGGTGCTGCCTTGCCAGCGGGCGGAAGCCTTGCGCTGCATGGTGGTCTCCTGTTGACGCGCCGGGCGCGAGCGCTCCAGCGAGAGCGAACAAGTTTAATCCACGCTGCACCGGGAAGATACCCGCCCGCACGCCTGTCTTGCGCTACCATACGCGGGGTTCGTCGCGCCCCCTCATCTCGTCTCCGCCGATGCCCAAGCCCCGCACGACGCATTTCGACACGCTGTCGCTGCACGCCGGTGCTGCAGTCGACCCGGCAACGGGCGCGCGCGCGACGCCGATCTACCAGACGACATCGTTCGTGTTCCCCGACGCCGACCACGCGGCGGCGCTCTTCAACATGGAGCGCGCGGGCCACGTCTATTCGCGGATTTCCAATCCGACGTGCGCGGTGCTGGAGGAACGAATCAGCGCGCTCGAAAGCGGCGTGGGCGCGATCGCCACCGCGAGCGGGCAGGCCGCGATGCATCTCGCGATCGTGACGATCCTGGGCGCGGGCGGGCATATCGCAGCGTCGCGCGCGCTCTATGGCGGCTCGCACAACCTGCTCGACTACACGCTGCCGCGTTTTGGGGTGATGACGACGTTCGTCGATCCGCGCGAGCCCGACGCCTGGCGCGCGGCGATCCGGCCGGAAACGCGGCTCCTGTTCGGCGAGACGCTCGGCAATCCCGGTCTCGACGTGCTCGACGTTCCGCGGGTTGCGGACATCGCGCACGAGCATGGCTTGCCGCTGCTCGTCGACTCGACGTTCACGACGCCGTACCTGATGCAGCCGTTCGCGCTTGGCGCGGATCTCGTTTTCCATTCGGCGACCAAGTTCCTCTCCGGCCATGGCGTGGTGATCGGCGGGCTTCTCGTCGATTCGGGACAGTTCGACTGGGACGGCAACGGCCGATATCCCGCCGCGCGGGGCAAGTTCCCGACGCTGACCGAGCCCTACGCCGGCTTCCACGACATGGTGTTCACCGAGGAATCGACGACCGCCGCATTCCTGCTGCGGGCGCGGCGCGAGGGGATCCGCGACTTCGGTGCGTGCATGGCGCCGTTCACTGCATTCCAGATCCTGCAAGGAATCGAAACGTTGCCGCTGCGCATGGCGCGTCATGTCGACAACACGAGGGCTGTCGTCGCGTTCCTCGCGCAGCATCCGCAGGTCGGCGCGATCGGCTATCCTGAGCTCGAAAGCCATCCCGACCATGCATTGGCAGGAAAGCTGCTGCCGAAAGGCTGCGGCGCCGTGTTCAGCTTCAATCTCAAGGGCACGCGCGCGCAGGGGCGCCGCTTCATCGAGACGCTGAAGCTCTTTTCGCATCTCGCCAACGTCGGCGACGCGAAGTCGCTCGTCATTCATCCGGCGAGCACGACGCACTTCCGGATGTCGGCCGCGGATCTGGAACGCGCCGGCATCACCGAAGGAACGATCCGATTGTCGGTCGGGCTCGAAGATCCGGGCGACCTGATCGAGGATCTTTCCCGGGCGCTGTATGCGGCGGACAAGGAGGCCTGAGCGGCGCCGGGCCGCCGGTCCGGCACATTGCGCGCCACGGAAGGGGAAAGGGGCCGACCGATGCAGCTAGCGGTGGCGGGCCACGACGTCTACGCGTACACCGGTGTGCGCCCGGCGATCGACCGCTCGCGCACGATACTGTTCGTCCACGGCGCCGCGAGCGACCACACCGTCTGGGCGCTGCAGTCGCGCTACTTCGCCTATCACGGATGGAGTGTCCTCGCCGTCGACCTGCCCGGGCATGGTCGCTCCGGCGCAGACGCACTGCCGTCGGTCGAGGCAATCGCGAACTGGATTCCGGCAGTGCTCGACGCGGCGGGAGCGACCGAAGCCGCGCTCGTCGGGCATTCGCTCGGCGCGCTCGCGGTGCTCGAATGCGCCGCGCGATGTCCCGAGCGCGTGACGAAGGCAGCCCTTGTCGGTCCCGCGGCGCCGATGACGGTCAGCGACGACCTGCTCGCGGTCGCGAAGGCGGGCGACCACGTGGCCTACGAGCTGATCAACGGCTGGTCGTACAGCGCGGGCAAGCAGCTCGGCGGAAACACGATGCCTGGCGTCTGGCTCACCGGCAACGCGATGCGGTTGATGGAGCGCACGCGGCCGGGCGTCCTGTACACCGATCTCCGGGCGTGCAACACCTACACCGGCGGCGTTGCCGCTGCGGGCGCGGTGCGCTGCCCAGTGTTGCTGATTCTGGGCGCGCGCGACATCATGGCGCCGCCGAAGAACGCGCAGACGCTGATCGCGGCGCTGCCCGACAGACGTATCGTCAGCCTGCCCGACTGTGGCCACGCGCTGATGGCCGAGCAGCCCGACGCCGTGCTCGACGCGTTGCGCGCGTTCCTTTGATCGAGGGAGGGCGCTTGACCGAGGACAGCGACTCGCACGAGACGACCGTTCCGGCCGTGCGCGCGGTCGCCGCCACGGCGCCGTTCGGCTGGCTCGCCAGGGGCGTGCAGGACTATCGCGCCCATCCTCTGGCGAGCGCGTTCTACGGCGCCTGCTTCGCGGCGATGGGGTGGCTCATCGCCTTCACGTTCCGCCACGCGTACGAATACGTTTCGGCGCTCGTCACGGGCTTTTTCCTGGTCGGGCCATTCCTCGCCATCGGGCTCTACGATCTTTCGCGGCGACGCGAGCCGGGCGAGGCGCAGCGGCTCGCACCGACGCTCTCCGCCTGGCGGGCGAACGCCGGCGCGATCGGCGTGTTCGCGCTGGTCTTGACGGTGATCCTGCTCGTCTGGGCGCGCGCGTCGCTCGTGGTGTTCGCGCTCTTCTACGAGGGCGAGATGCCGAGCGTGGCGGGATTTCTCGGCCAGATCTTTTCGCTCGACAATCTCGAGTTCCTGTTCGCGTACTGCTGTGTCGGCGGATTTTTCGCCCTGCTCACGTTCGCGATCAGCGTCGTCTCGGTGCCGATGATGCTGGATCGCCGGACGGACGGCGTCGTCGCGGTGCTGACGAGTCTGCGGGCGTTCGGCGCCAACGTGCCGGCGATGCTCGTCTGGGGACTGGCGATCGTCGTGCTGACGGCGCTGGGATTTGCGCTCGCCTTCGTCGGCCTCGTCGTCACCGTGCCGATCATCGGCCATGCGACGTGGCACGCATATCGGGCGCTCGTCGACTAGAACCGCCCGAAAGTGGGCTGCGCGCTCCGTTCGCTTGGTCGGTGCCTAATGACAAAATAAGGCTCGCCCCCCGCTGTACGTCCATCGAAGCAGGCTAACCGGTGGCCGCGGCAGCCCGTCAACGATTAGCCGCGTGCCGGCCCGTTGAGCGCAGGGCCGGCATTGTGACAAATCCGTTTGTAGGAGCCTCCGCATTCGACCCCTTGCTGCCGGTGAGCTCCAAGCTGACAACGGCAGCAATGCCGCGGTTGCGGCCATTCAGCCGAGACCCGTCAACTGACGCTATCGGCCAACGGCAGGCGGTCGGCGTCGCCCCCCGTCGTTCTCTGAAGCAGACGCTAACAAATTGCCCTTGGGGTTGCAGTGCGACGCCAGGATGCCACAGGCGGGCTAAAGTCTAGCCCAGTGCGAAAATCGGCTCGAATCTAACGCGTCCTAACGGCGTTTCGGACGCTCGCGTTGGTAGAACAGCGACCATCGACCTCGATTGCGCACGGCGGCTGGTCTAAGATACGAACACACGGTCATGCGCCACGTCCCCAACGCCCTCACGCTGCTCCGGTTCCTGCTGATTCCTGTACTGATCGTCCTGCTCGCGCAGCGCAGTTACGGCACGGCGTTCGCCGTGTTTTTTGTTTCGGCGCTGAGCGACTTTGCCGACGGGGTGATCGCGCGTCGCTGGAATGCGCGGACCCGCTTCGGAGCGATAGCCGATCCCCTTGTCGACAAGCTGACAATGCTGACGGTGACGCTTACGCTCGCCGTGCAGGGACTGTTGCCGCTCTGGCTGGTCGCCGCAATCGTGGTGCGGGACTTGGTGATCGTAGGTGGCGCGCTGGCTTATCACTACACTGTCGGGCGTTACGACATGGCGCCGACGCTTCTTTCGAAGCTCAACACGGCCATCGAATTTCTCACACTCGCGATGGTGCTCGGCAGCGCGGCGGATATCGTCGACACAAGGGCTGCGACGCCCATGCTGTTCGCGCTCCTCATGGCGACCATTGTTGCCTCGGGCGCGCAATACGTTTGGGTGTGGGGTCGGCGAGCGATCAGCCACTACTCGGGTAGGAACCCCTCGCCCGAGAGATGACGTTCACTGCTGTCGCAATTGAAGCCGAGTTGGGCCTTACATGTACTTGACCTAGGTCCAAGCTCGACCGATCGGATCATCCTCGCGTGGCCCGAATTTCAGCGCATGTTGAAGGACGTTGGTGCGAGGTTATGTATTGCGCGCCACGGGCAATGTTTTGTTGCTGCACGATCACCGGATTTTGGCGAAGTCGCCATGCCGACCGAGGCCGTCCTTGAAGCGGCTCGCACCCGATACGCCGTCCTCGATGAGGGCTTCGCGCCCGTTGTACCATTCCTGGATCAAGGCGTCGCGTACGCTAAGGCCGTGACTCCTGATTGCGGAGCGCCGATCAGCGCGCACGCACACCTGTGGGAAACGTGCGATCTCGCGTGCAAGTTCCTCCGCTTTCTCGCGGGCACCCCCTTCGGGTGTGACGTATTCGCACAAGCCGATTTTCAAGCACTCCGCTGCCGGGACTTTTCGCCCCGTGAGAATGATCTCCAGCGCTCGACCCTGGCCGACGAGTCGTGGCAACCGCACGGTTCCTCCGTCTATCAGCGGTACTCCCCAGCGGCGGCAATAGACGCCGAAATAGGAATCTTCCGCCATCACTCGGAAGTCGCACCATAGCCCCAGTTCCATACCCCCGGCGACGGCAGGCCCCTCGATTGCCGCGATGACCGGCTTGTCCAACTCAAGCCGAGATGGCCCCAATGGTCCGCGGGGAATTTCACCGCCATTGCCGCGGGGCCGTGCAGGGGGGATATCGAGTTCACCCAGCGGATATTCAGCGTTAAGCGTACTGACGTATTTGAGATCCCAACCCGCGCAAAAGGCCCCGCCCGCGCCGAAGAACACCGCAACGGCAGCCTCCTTATCGGCATCGAACTCGAGAAAGGCGGCCGTGAGCGCATCCGCACTCTCTGGATCCATGGCGTTACGGGCTTCCGGCCGGTCGTGAATGACTGTCCAAACCGGTCCGTCTTTCTCAGTTCTCACTGCCATGCTGATATCTCCTTGCGGTCAATTGCTCTTTGACGTGGGAATTGGACGCGCTCGGCACGATCTTAACGCCCAACGAATCAAGGTAACCGGCGGCCCGCTGCACAGACGAAGCCGCGCACGCGGGGCGTCCGTGTTGACCGAATGAGAGGGACTTCCCCTACTCGAAGCGGTTGAACCGCACGGCATCGAAAGTGCCAAGATTGAGGTGCTGTCCATCAATCTGAACGAGAGGGGAAGTCATGAACGAGATTACTACTGTTGGCGTGGACCTGGCAAAGGAAGTCATTGCGGTGTGTGCGGCAGACCGGTCGGGGAAGACGGTGTTCACACGGGTATTCCGCCGCGACACCTTTGCCGCCTGGGCAGTGCAACTGCCGCCGAGCGTGTTCGGGCTGGAAGCCTGCGGGGCGGCACACCACTGGGCGCGCTGGCTCGCCAGTCATAGCCACACGCCACATCTGATGGCGGCGGAGTTTGTCAAGCCGTTTCGCAAGAGTCGGGCGGCGAAGAATGATCGCAACGATGCCGAAGCGGTGTTGACGGCGGTGCGGCAACCCAATATGCGCTTCGTGGCGGTAAAAAGTGTCGAGCAACAAGCCCACCTCTCGTGGCATCGGATGCGCCAAGGCTTCAGTGAGGAACGCACCGCGCTGATCAATCGCCTGCGTGGTCTGCTCGGGGAATTCGGGGTCTGGCGCGGTCGCTCGGCAGAGGTGCTGATAGGAGCATTGCCGGCGCTGGAACAAGACGAAGCGCTGCCACTGTTGGTGCGCCGTCTTCTCGGCGAAGCCCGGCCACACCTCGCACGACTGGATGACGCGATCAGCGCTTGCGAGGTGGAGATCAAGAACCACGTCAAAGAGAATGCCGTGGCACAACGCCTGACCGCGATCAACGGCGTGGGTCCCCTCACCGCCGCGGCAGTGCTCGCCACCGTCACCGACGCGCGCGACTTCAAGAACGGGCGTCAGTTCGCCGCTTGGCAGGGGATAGTGCCGCGCCAGGACAGCTCAGGGGGTCACACCCGGCTGGGTCACATCACCAAGCGCGGCGACACCTACCTGCGCGGCTTGCTTACCCAAGGCGCCCGTTCGGCACTGCAGGTGGCGCTGACCAAGGAACCTCTGCGGCGCACCCGCCTGCAAGCCTGGATCGTGCAGCTGCACGCGCGCGTGGGCTATCACAAAACCCTGGTGGCGATCGCCAACAAGCACGCGCGCATGATCTGGGCCATCCTCGCCAAGGGCGAGAACTACGATCCCGACGCCTGGCGACGCTGGACCCGAACGACCCCGTCCACCGCGCCCGCGAGCACCGGCATGACCCCGTTAACCGGACAAGGATGAAATTAAACGACCAACGCTTCCCGCGATGACCGAGGTGAGATAGCAACGAGGTTGGACCGAGCGCTGCCTGAACCTGGCTAACCTGGCGGACCCACATCGAACTGCCGGCGCCTGATCCGCGCTGGCAGGTGAGGCCGATGACCGAATGAGGCGGCAGCGCGCGACTTTTATCTTGAGCCCGGAGACAACGTCAACGTTCTCCCACAAGGCCGTGTAGAGAGATGCAGTCTGTACCTTGTCGCTTACTCATCACCCATCGCCTCAGAGTTGTGAAAACATCAAAACATGCCTTCAGTGCCCTTCTCTGACCCGAGTCGACCTCACAGAACGGCTCAGGAGCGATTATTTCGAGTGCGGTAGGGGTCAAGCTACCTCCGCCACGGACGCTGATCTCGGATTGAACAATTCACAAACCTCTCAACCCTCACGCGCAAACCATGACCATGCGACCGCCATGAACGCCGCCCAACGACGAGGCAACTCATCGTCGTGCGGAAACCACTTGCGTTTCCGGGGAAGTCCGTAGAGCGTGGTTAGGCCACGCGCGATTGGCTTACTTGACCGGGATTGCGAGCGGTTGGCCCTTCTCGTTCCCATCATGCCGAAGCGTTCAAGCCCTTCGCGGCGATGAGCGGCGGCTCGATGACCGACACCGGCCTTTCATGCCCGAATGGCAGCTGCGCGCCATTGACCCGCCACTCGGTCGATTTGCTTCAACGCCGGCACGCGACCCCAACCGGTCCTTAGATCTTCTGGAAAGCAGGCGTTCGATGCTAGGGAAGCCGACGGTCGACGGCGCGTTTTCGTCGCTCGCGCGGCGTCAACGTTCCTCTAGGTTGTACGCCCAATGTGCGCGCGCAGACAATTCGGCAAGAGCACAGCATCACACGATCGGAGAACTTAGTCCGCCGCTACTTGCTGCGCCGCGTCCTCCGCGCAAAGAGACTCAGCACCGAACGGACTAAGGAGGTGCGCCGTTTCGTCACACGCCACCACGTCAGAGTCACGCGCCACTAGAAATCCCTGACGTAGCAGTCCCATCAGCAGATCCTGGGCGCCCTGCTTCAAGGCTCGTTGCGCGAACGCTGCTACCGGCCCCTGGGATTGCGGATTCTGGCCGTTCTGGGCAAAGCGATCAACCACTTGCTGCGCGGAGTATTCCCCGTTAAGCATTGTCACGAGCGGTCGAAATGAAGCACCCACTTCCATTTCAAGGCCTGACGCCTTGTCATAGACTGCGTACGATTCCTCCGGGATGTCGTAGCGCTGAATTTCGACGTTTGGCGACAAGGCAAGAACCACTCCGGGTTGCCACCCGTCGCTGGCCGGTGCTACCGGCTCGTTCTCGACCGTGAGATCCCCGTGCTTCACCACGGTATAGGTGAGGCAGCCGCCTTGACAGCCCCAAAGCTCTCGATACCGGCAGGTGTAGCACTCCTCCATTGGAAATAGCCGGCCTTGATACAAGCTCATCGCCTCTCGATAGTAAGCTTGGATTTCCTGCAGGTTCTGGAAATCGTAGAGGTGTCGGTTCCAGAGCTTAGAGAGGCAAAAGCAGCACCACACTGTAAGGTCCGGGCCGATATCTACAATCGGATCGCAGCGTGTGTTTCGCTTGAGATCCAACACTCCCTCCAGGAGCAGTTCTCCCACCTGCTCGTAGCTGAACATACACAGCGGAACTACATTGTCGATCTTGACCTCAACGCCGAGAGCCTTCGCTCGTCTTACAAACTCCATCACGAAAGGCGCCATTCGCTTTTGGTCTTCCAATTCGAGGTACGTGTTCCGTGCTCCCAGGACCGGCAGGGAAAAGCTCAATCGCACCTTGTCAATGGCATGGCTCCGGACGAGGTCCAGAATGTATTCGCAGCGGGGCTCCGTTTCAAAGATGTTGAAGCTCAGCGTCACGTTCCCGCGGCCTGCAACTTCGGGGAGGTTTCGCTGGATCCGGTCCCAGATCTTGGGTGGATAGTTGCCGGGGTGGTCGATGTTCAGCAGGAAAAACAAGCGCCGCGGCGAAATGCGGTTGAACAGAGTGTTGTAACTCTCCGGCCAGGTTGCGTTGCTCATCACGTCGACCCGCATTCCCGCCCCCAATGCCAGTTCCATGATGCGGGGAAACTGCGGATGCAGCGTCGGCTCGCCTCCCATTGCGCGGAAGACGGGATGCCCCGATCGCTGCAAGAACTCGATGACCTTCTCCGCATCGCTCAGGGACATCGTCTGGTTGCGACTGTCCTTGAGTTTCTGCTTCCCAAAACAGTAGGCGCACCTGAGATTGCATTTCGTCGTTAGGAGTACGTTGGCCATCTTCGCTCTCTCCTATATACCCTCAGCCGGCAGCCCCACTCGCCACCGGCTGAGGCGTTCGATCGAATCTCCTACGGTCTTTGGAGATCGTGTCTTTGGACCTCTCCTTTATCGCCGTCGCATCCGGAGCGCTGCGATTTCGTTGCCAAATGCCTTCGCCCCAACGTTGAAAACATAACCAATGGGATAGAAGATCGGATTAAAAAGTGGATTGTAGAGTGACCTGTAACTAACAACATGGTTGAAGATCGTGCGCTTCCACCACTGGTCGATAGGATATCCGATGGGATATCCGACGATAGGCCCACGACCGCCTACCCGTCCGGCCTTGAACTCACCCACTAAGTTCATCAGCGTACCGACCCGCTTCAATTGTTCTACCTCATCGTCCGACAGGTCCACGTGGTGCTTTTTGGCGACGGCTACCGGGTTTTTGAATAACTCGGCTTGCAGCGCGGGGTCCTGATCGCAAGCTTCCATCATTTTCCTGATCGCGATCTCGTTTGGCATTACTTGGCTCCTTTCAACCAGATTTCCATTTCGGGGAATAGATTGAACTCTCCGGCCAGGTGGCGTTGCTCAGGACATCGACACGCATTCCCCACAGGCAGCGCGGGCTGTTGTTGCAGAAGCGATCACCGTCAAACCACACCGCCACCGCGCTTATTAGTATCCTACAACTATCGGTAACAATCTTGAGCCAAGTCAAATGTAATAGCAGCGAAGAACGGTAGCAGGCGGGTCAGTTCGACAGAGAAAGTCAGCGCGTTGATCGTTCTTGGCGGCGATTACGTCTCAAGTTTGAGATCTCCAACGCCGTAAAGCTGAAAACTCCAATTTCGGCGTCATCGGGGGCTTCTGGGAGAACAACTTGCCGTTGTTCCGCGGTGCTGCACGCCCTTCGGTTTTGATTTCGGTGAATGCTCCTCTGTTGAGCGAAAGGAGCCTCATGTTGATACTGCGCGAAAGGCGCTTTACGACCCTCACCAGCCAGTCGTGCGCGAGGGAAGCGGACCTTCGCGGGCTTCCTTTACGGCAAGAACCGGTTGCTCTCCCAAGTCGCGCATGCATGCCAACGCGGGCTTAGAGCTGGCCACCACGAGACGTGGATAGACCCGACCCGCGACTATTCTTCGCGGAAGCCGGCCTTGCGCAGAGCAGGGTACACATTCTCCTCGACGAGGCGCATGTACTCCGGATTCACCGAATACGCCTTGGACCTCAAAATGGAAATCGTGTATCCGGGGACGCGCCGCAGCACTTCTTCTCTTGCGGCTGCGGCCTTCGAAATGTCGCCCCGTTGCGCATACGCGGCTGCGAGGAATAAATGGACCGTCCAATCCTCGACGCTCAAGCCCTTCACCTTTTCACACTCGCCGACCGCCAGCTCGTGCTGGCGGAGCAGGATGTGCGCAAAGCATGCATTCATCATCGCGTCCCATCCCCCCGGTGGATCCATGGCGATGACCTGCTCGACAATCGCCAACGCCTCGGAAGGCTTTCCGATCAAGATCGTCAAAAGGGCGCTCTGCGAGAGCGAGAGACTGCTGTCGGGATCGAGGCGGATCGCCTTGGCAATAGCCTCCACCGATGCATCCCATTGGCCCATCAACATGAGTGCCCGGGCGCGCGCTATCCAGTTCTCCGGCGCGAGGCCATTCAGATTCACCGCCCTGCTCGTGCATTCGTCCATCCTACGGATCGTGCGTTGCCGATCGAGGTGGATGTCGTTGTCGAGTTCATCGGACAATGCAAAAAATAGACCATTCAGCGCCGGAATGAGATTGGGGTCGAGTCGAAGCGCCGCCTCGAACAGCTCTTCCTGTTTGCGCGCACGCTGGAGCGTGTGAGGCTCTGTTTCCCACAGCGAGTTGGCGCGCAGTACGTAATCCATCGCCGTAGCATTGCCATGTGGCTGCGCCATGACGCGGCGAATTTCGACGTTAAGCAGCAAGTTTCCCAGGTGGTTCACCGCCGCTCGCATCACGCGCCTCTGGTCGTGAGCGGAGTCCGTATCTTTGAAGGAGACTGTTTCGCTCCAAAGTTGTTCGCTTGTTGCGCCGTTCAGGAGCCGCAGACTGATCAGCGTCGCGCCCTGGCCCAATCGCACATCACCTTCCACAACGTATCGGACATTGAGCGTTCGGGCCGTGGCGTCGATGTCGCGACGATTCTCTACCGTCTGCGTCAGCGGTACAGGCACGACCCGAATCGCCGTACTGGTGAGCGTCAGCATAGAGGCTACGTCACGCGTCAAGCTTTCCGCCCGTTGCGCTATCGCCGTATCCCCCGTTGGCGCGACCATTGGCATCACCGTAACCGACATTGCGGGCGGCGGCGGAGCGTCATTGCGTGAATTCCACCACAGGATAGACAAGGTAGCGACGACCAGTCCAGTGACACCCGCGGCCACAATAACTGCAGTGCTCTTGGTCAGCGGCAATCGGCGTCGCGCTGCAGGCGCACTTGAAGCCATTCGCGAAGGCGCGCCAGCGACATGACCCATCGAGAGACTGCCGATGCTCGCCGAATCCAACGTGACCGCAAATACCCGGATCGGCCGCATGATGTTCTTGACCTGCTGGTCGCCGATATCCTCGAAGCCCACATCGAGACTCCCATGCACCTGCTCACGCACCGCAGCCGAGACGCAGATGCCGCCCGGCTCGGCCAGCGCCTCCAGCCGCGCCGCCACGTTGACGCCGTCGCCGGCGATGTCGTTGCCATCGACGATGATGTCGCCCAAGTTGATCCCGATGCGGAACTCGATGCGCTCATCGGACGGCTTCGACTGATTGTCTGCCCTCATCGCCCGTTGCACGTCAATCGCGCAACGGAGGGCGGCGTCTGCGCTGCCGAATTCGAGCAGCATCCCGTCGCCGGCGGTCTTGACAACCCGGCCGCCATGTTCGGCGATCTTTGGATCGACGATGCGCTCGCGAATCCCTCGCAGCCGCGCGAACGATCCAGCGTCGTCCCGTTCCATGTGCCGGCTGAAGCCGACCACATCTGCGATGAGGATCGCGGCGAGTTTACGGGTAACGACACTTCGATTCACGGTCACCCCAAAGGAAAGCGCGGACGGCGAGGTGAAACCGTAGCATAAGGACGGCTTGGGCCGTGAGGCGAAGCCGGACCTACATTGAGCGTCCGCTATCAGAAACTTGGCCGTACGGCCGCACTTGGCCGTACTCGGACTTACCTCATCCGCCGACATGCTGTTCCGGTCCCTATCTTTTCCCTACATGGCCGGCAAAGCCGCAGACTGGAGCGGACATCGGGGATGGTCTCGTTCGCTGATCCTGGACCAGTCGTCTTATCCGCCGGGAGCGGGCAGCGATAGGAAGGGTAGTGCGGTGTGGCAAACTGTGCTATGGCCACAACATTCGAGCCCATTGCTGCAGTCGCTGCATTCCGCTTCGACAATTCGTTCGCTCGCGAACTGCAAGGGTTCTACGTTCCTCAACAACCCGCGGTCGTGCGCGCGCCAGGGCTGCTGTTTCTCAACGATTCGTTGGCGGCGGAGCTGGGGCTGGACCTGAATTCGCTCGATGCCGGCGCGAGGGCAGCCGTATTCGCCGGAAATATACTGGCCGACGGCGCAGAACCGCTGGCTCAGGCCTACGCAGGCCACCAGTTCGGCGGATTCTCACCTCAACTCGGGGACGGCCGCGCGCTTCTTCTCGGCGAGGTGATCGACCGGAAAGGACGCCGTCGCGACATCGCATTCAAGGGATCGGGTCGCACGCCGTTCGCCCGCGGGGGCGACGGCAAGGCCGCCGTTGGTCCTATGCTTCGAGAGGTGCTGATCGGCGAGGCAATGCACGCGCTGGGCATCCCCACAACGCGCGCCCTCGCGGTCGCAGCGACGGGCGAACAGGTGTACCGCGAACACGTGCTGCCCGGCGCAGTGCTGACACGCGTGGCGGCGAGCCACATCCGCGTCGGGACGTTTCAGTTCTATGCCGCGCGCGGCGACGTGGAAAGCGTGCGCAAACTGGCCGAGTACACGATCGCGCGACACGACCCCGAACTCGTGACCTCACCGCAACGCATCCTGGCGCTGCTGCAGAACGTGGCCGAGCGTCAGTCTGCTCTGATCGCGCAGTGGATGAACGTGGGTTTCATCCATGGCGTGATGAATACGGACAACATGACGATATCGGGCGAGACGATCGATTACGGGCCGTGCGCCTTTATGGAGGCTTACGATCCCGCCGCCGTGTTCAGCTCCATCGACCACCAAGCACGATACGCCTTCGCCAACCAGCCCAACATTGCGTGCTGGAACCTTGCGCGCCTGGCCGAAACGCTGTTGCCCCTCCTGTCCGACGATCCCGAGCAGGCGATCGCGATGGCCACTGAGGTCATCGTTGCGTTCCCAGCTCAGTACCGCAGGCACCTGCTCCGCGGACAGCGCGCCAAGCTCGGGGTGCGTCGAGGCGAACCGGACGACGATAGCGCCGATACGGCGCTGGTCGAAGACTGGTTGACTCTGCTTCATGCCGAGCAAGTAGATTTCACCCTCGGGTGGCGGCGGCTTGCTGACGCCGCTGCCGGCGACGAGGGGCCACTACGCGCGCTGTTTGCCGATGCGCGCGCGCCCGATGCATGGCTGGCCCGCTGGCGAGCCCGCTGCACCAGCGAGTGCGACAGCGCGGAGCATGGCTCGGCAATAACGGGTATCGAGCGCGCCCATGCGATGCGCAGCGTCAATCCCTACGTGATCGCCCGCAACCACCGCGTGGAAGAAGCACTCGCTGCCGCGTCGGACGAAGGCGATCTCGCGCCCCTCGAACGGTTGCTTGATGCCCTCAGGCATCCGTACGACGAGACACCCGAGTTGGCGCCTTACGCCGAGCCGGCGCCAGCCGCAGTGACAGCGTGCTATCGCACGTTCTGCGGGACCTGAACACTGCTTAGGCGGCGCTCGGCTGACCGCTTTGGGCGAGGTTGTCGAACTTCCGCTCCTGGCCGGTCCTTCACCACCGCCGGTTCGCTTCGACCCGGAGCGCGTCTAACTGTTCGTTAGATCACTGACCTTCGCGGCAGGCGCATTGTTCATGACCGAGCGAATCCCAAGATAGGCGCTGGAGGCATGCGCATACATCTGGCTTTGTCCCACGATCTCGCCGTTATGCGCGAGGAGGACGAAGTAGTGTTTGCCGTTCTTCGCAGTGCGCTTTTCGAAGTTGTCGCGCTTCTTTGCATTCTTCTTGACCGAGGCGATTCCATTTAGCGCGGACTGCTTGCGCTTGTAGGCCTCGCTCGTCAAAACCACTCGCCGATTGGCCGCGAGTAGGTTGAAGTGGACTTGACCACTCTTGCCTCTTGATAGTTCAACCCGGCG
>CAVTFT010000012.1:0-133605 GCA_963734085.1 uncultured beta proteobacterium
TCCTAAGAAACACCCGTGACCTGCTGCAAGGTATAACCGAATTCCGCCGCCCGTCGATGGAGATGCTTGATGACGCGCTCGCGATATTTGCGCTCATATTGATCAGCGCCCAGGTCTCGGTAATCCCTCCCGAAGCGCATGGCGTTGTAGAACAGAATGGCGATCTTACGTGCCGTCGCAGTTACCGCTTTTGCCTTTCCGATGCGGGCAGCGAGCCTGCGATAGAAAGCGCCGAGTGCGGTGCTGGTCCGTCCGACCGTGACCGCTGCCAAACGCAGATGCGCGGCTAATCGGTTGGTCGTTTTCCGTGTCCGCGCCGACAGCACCTTGCCGCCGCTGATCTTGCAGCCCGGCGCAAGTGTCAGCCATGACGCGAAATGCTTGGCCGAAGGCCACTTGCTCAAATCAGTGCCACATTCTCCGATTAGGCGCAGCGCCAAGTGTGGACCGATGCCGTGGATCTGCGTCAAATCGAGCCCGGTCAGTTGATACAGCACCGGACGAAGATCGAAGTTGAGGTCGCTGGGCTGCTTCGTTCGATGGCGTGGCTGGGGCAGCGGCGTGGCGGGGTTGGGTTTGCCGGCCGTCAGCGCGGCCAAGACTTGCTCGATCTGCGCATCGCACTCGTCGATCCGTGACTGGTAGAAGTCATACAACGCCAGTGCTTGTCTGAGCGCAAAAACATGCTCCGGCTGATAATTTCCGGTAAGTGCGCCACGAATGGTCTCCGTAGTCGCCTTGCAGCGCACGTCACGCATGGCGGCCAACACTTCCAGATCTCTTTCGCCGCTGACGATCGCGCGAATGATCTTCATGCCCGTGACGCCGGTCACATCACTGACGACATGGTGCAACTGCAGGTTCATAAAGGTCAGCGCCTTCTGCATGTGTTGGATGTGGGCAGCTCCGTAGTCGACAAGTCGCTCCCGGAGCCGCAGATAGACTCGGAGCGCGGCGATGTCGCGTCCTGGACGGAAACTGGCCCGCAACAGTCCGCACGCATGTAGCCGCTGCAGCCATTGCGCGTCATTCACATCGCTCTTGCGACCCGGCACCGCTCTCGCCTCGCGCGCATTGGCCAGGATCACGTCGAGTCCACGGCTCTCCAGCACTTCGAATGCTGGTACCCAATAGACCCCGGTCGATTCCATTGCCACCGTCGTTATGCCAAGAGCGACCAGCCAGTCCGCCATTCGCACAAGATCAGCAGTGAAGGCTTGGAAAGTCTGCACCGGTTCATCGGTCAGATTCGGTGCAACCGCCACGACGTGAAATCGCGAACCGATGTCTATTCCAGCCGCTCGCGCATGCACCACTGGCAATCCCGACTGCGTGCTCACATTCTTCGACATCTCATCCTCCTTCCGATTGAGCGCGTCGGACGGGGACTCGGAATCGATCACTTTCCTAAACGGGGTCACTCATCGTGCCACCACAGTTGGGTCCGTAGCTTCCCCTGGGCCAGGTTTTTTGACGGGGACAATGCCTCCAAAAAGCATGCGGCCACTCTCCGAACGCCCGCCCAGTCTAGGTGCCTGGTGTTTCTACGCATAGGGGCGCGGAAAGCCGCGAGGGCGGTTTTTTAAGATCTCGTTCTCCTCCCGCAGCCTGGCGTTCTCACGCCGCAGCGTCCCGAGGTCTTGCTCCGCCGTGGCCAGCTCTGGCTTGGGAACGCCGTTGCGCTCCTCTTCCTCGAAGTCCAGGCGCCACTGGCGCAACTGGTTTACCCGAACGCCCAGTTCCCGCGCCACCTTGGCCTTGGTCTTATCTCCAACGGCAGCCAACCGCACCGCTTCAAGCTTGAACTCCCGGGTATGGTGCCGGCGTTCCTTGCGTTCCATGACACAGCCCTCCTACGGCCATTGTGCCTGTCTGGAACTGTCCACGAAACGTGGGTAACTTCACAACCCGTCTGAAGCGGTCGGCCCGTCCGCGTCGGCCAACGACGACTGATGGCCGGTTGTTGACCGACAAGAACGTATCTCGGCTCTCGACCCAAGACCGAAATTCAGCACCTTCGGAAACTGGCCAAGCCTGGACCCGCGTTCAGCTCCGTAACAGCCACTTTCACTCGAAAAGGGAGCGGTTAGCCGCCGTGCTCGTTATGGACGGCGACCGCGCATTCCGGCCGCGTCCACCCCTCGGCATCGCAGTACCGCGTCCGGGCACGGTGTTCGCACCAGGTGCGGACAAACACCGTTTGTTCGGCACATTGCTCGAGCGCGTTGTTGAACGCGGTCACGACAGTGTCGTGGGGAGCTGCCGCGCGCTTCGTCTGCGTCGATACGGCAGCCTCGCCGAACGTTTGCGGTGCGGCCTGGACCGATGGCGCAGTTTTCACTTTCAGTACCGGCGTGGGGTTAGCTTGTGCGACGGCCAGCCTCGCACTCTTCCCAACCGGCAGGTGCCGCGTGGACGACGATTGCGCCAGTTTGGCGCGAGGACGCTCCGGCGAGCCCGAAGAGGCGCTTTGCGCTCTGGCCTTGCCCAGCGCAGGCAAGACGGGCGTTGCTAATGCCGTCGTGGACCGCTCGTGCGGCACATCCGCTATATTGATCTGCGTCCCGTTCTCGGCACGGGTTTGGGCGCCGCGCGCGAGCCCCATGGTATGCGATGTTGTATTTCCACGGACCAGTGCGTCGCGCGGCTGCTCGAGGTTGGCCGACAGTGCAAAGACGAGCATTGTGCACAGCCATGCCCCAATGAAGGCGCCGCCGTGTGACGGCCGCAAAAACATCCCACGTCTCGATGTACGCGCCGCCGGGGATGACCATGGCATCGCAAACCATGCAGAAGCTACCGGCCCTGCCATGGGATCCAGCTTCCGAGCTCGCTCCTCGGCGCGCTCGATCGCCGCCAGGCAACCTGGACAAAGCTGCATCGGCCGCACGGCCGCGCGGCCACAAAGGGAGCATCGCATCGAACGTCTACCCAGACACCCGGAGCGCGCCCTAGCCGCCCAGGAAGTCCCACAGATAAATAATGGTACTCCGAACCGCTGCGGGGCTTCGTGGTGGGCCCGGGTTCCGCGCGCGAGTCGAGCTACCGCGAGGGGGCACGCCCCAGGCAGCAGCGGTGTACGTGCCGCATTACGCGGGCCATTCGTCCGCGCCGGGCTCAGCGACCTTTCACACCCTCCTCCCCGCTTGGCACAGCCTTCGGGCGCTGATGCATCGTTCACGTCGATCGCCTGAAACGAGGTAGCCCGATCTGGCGCTCGCTACTCGGTCACCGACCACGTCACCTTGCGGCTCGGCTTCCCTTCGAGGCGCTCGAACTTGGTGTGGCACTGGTCGCACTCGTAGGTGTCGCTGTTGTAATCAGCAAACGACTTCGAGGCCCCGCAGCTGCGCAATAGCGGATGCGCGTCGATCATCGACGCTCCGTCGATCAGTGCGCGACAGTCATCGCACGGTTCCATGTTGCTCCCTTCCATTGGTTGCAGACCCCGCGCAGCCGTTCCAGATCGACGCAGCACCAGCGATCCACGGTCGCGAGCCAGCCAAAACAGAGTCGCGACGTTTTTGTTGACAGCTAGAACAATTAGCCGGAGTGTGCCTCGACATTAGTCGCAATCGCGCTATTGCACCGCCATGCCCTGATTCGCCACCGCTTGCATTGAAGCTTTGATCGCCTCTTCATCGCCAAGGTAGTAATGTTTGATCGGCTTGAGCTCATTGTCCAACTCATAGACGAGCGGCTGGCCCGTAGGAATGTTGAGTTCGACGATGTCGGTATCGGACATGGCGTCTAGGTACTTTACGAGCGCCCGCAAACTGTTGCCGTGTGCCACGATGATCACATTCTTTCCCGACCGTATTGTTGGCGCGATGGTTGCGTGCCAAAAGGGCAAGAATCGCGTCACCGTATCTCTCAGGCACTCGGTCCGAGGAAATGCGCCCGGTTCGAGCTCCGCGTAGCGCGGGTCGCTTATTTCTAGACGCGGATCGCCGTCCGCCAACGGAGGCGGTGCCGTTTCGTACGCGCGACGCCAGATCTTTACCTGCGGGTCGCCAAACTTGGCCGCCGTCTCGGCCTTGTTGAGTCCCTGCAACGCGCCGTAATGACGCTCGTTCAGGCGCCAGGAATGAATCACCGGGATCCAGATGCGGTCCATCTCTTCGAGCACCACCCACAGCGTCTTAATTGCGCGCTTCAGTACGGAGGTGAAGGCTAGATTGAACTCGTAACCTTCCTCCCTCAATAGCGCGCCGGCCGTCTTGGCTTCGGCCAGTCCTTTTTCGCTAAGCCCAACATCGGTCCAACCGGTGAAGCGGTTTTCCTGGTTCCACGTCGATTCGCCGTGGCGCAAGAGAACGATTCCTTTCATGGTCGGGCCTCGGTAATTAGAGTCGACCTCAGCGGGCAGGCGGGCGCAAGCCTGCGGCTGCACGCGCTATAGCACGATCTCTCTCCAATCGTCCGCCGTGACCTGAGTGCGCTGGGAAATCTAATATCGCCTCGGGGGAGTTCTTCAGCGAGCTTTTTCGCTTGCTGTGTTGATGAACTCCGTAAAACGGCGCATGACGAGCTTTTTGGTCATTGCTGTCATCTGGAACTCCGCTATCAGAGTTGCCGAGGGCGCGCGACTGCGTGATAGATAGTGCGAGCAGGCGCGCGGGCAACTAACAAGCACCGCCGAGTGACCGCTATCCAGCAATTCTGCCAGTGGGACCGCATGTCCGGAAGTGGCCGGACCCGGTCCGTCTTTCCACGGGGTCACTCCGACCCGAGGTGGACATGCGGCTATTAGCTCTGACAGGGGCAGCGATATGATTCGGGAAAGATGGAAAAGCGCTGGCACCCGATACCAATCCTTTTGAGTGTCGCGACCCTGCTGATCGCCGGGTACTGCGGCGCCAGTTGGTATTTGTGGGCCAAGCAACGAGAGCTGATCTTCTTCCCAGGCCGGGACGTGCAGCGAACCCCGGGTGATCTTCAGCTGCAGTACGAGGAAGTATGGCTGCCCGTGGCTGGGAGCAATCCCATATCCATGAATGGCTGGTGGCTGCGGTCAGACGATGCTGCCGCACCAGCACTGCTGTACCTCCACGGCAATGATTTGAATATCGCCGGCAACATCGACCACATCGCTCCACTTCGTCGCATGGGATTTTCCGTCCTTATCATGGACTACCGCGGTTACGGGAAAAGCGGGGGCGAGTTTCCTTCCGAGCGCCAGGTGTACGAGGACGCCGAGACAGCATGGAACTATCTGATTCGGGACCTCCACGCCGATCCTGGCCACGCGTTCATCTATGGCCATTCGCTCGGTGGTGCCGTTGCGATTGAGCTCGGCCTGCGTCACTCCGAGGCTGCGGGGTTAATCCTGGAAAGTACGTTTACCTCGATACCCGACATGGCGAAGCTTACCTACTGGATGTTTCCGGCTGATTGGCTGCTGAACCAGCGCTTCGACGCGCTGGCCAAGATTCCGCTGTTGCGGTTGCCGGTGCTATTCATCCACGGGACGGCCGATGCGGAAGTTCCGTACACCATGAGTGAACGGCTATTTGCGGCCGCACGCGGACCCAAATACCTAACGCTCATTCCGGGTGGTGGGCACGAAGACAGCGCAGAATTCGGCGGGACGCTGTACACGCGCGTTGTGCTCGATTTTACCCAGAACAATCAACGTGGCCACTGAGCATGCGACATCCACGCTACACGCACGATGGTGTCCATGGAGTTCGTGCTCTTGACGGTCGCATTTCGACCCAATCCCGACATGGAACTGAACCGGAAGCGGCTATTGAAACCATCGGAAGCTGACGTTGAGGTCACATAAACAGCCGGGCTGCGCCGATGTCGGCGGCACACGCTGTGACGACGCGCTGTGACTAGATTTCCATCTCCAGTAGCGCGTACGACAGCGACTTGCCGTGCGCATCGAGCGCCAGCGAAGTGGTAACCCCGCCGGCCAAGCAGTGCTCGCACACGAACTGCAACGCCCACAACTGGGGCAATTCATACCGTCGAATTTCACCTTTGGCAATGCCGGCGAGGTGCCCCGCCACTGCATCGACGGTGACGCGTACGGCAAGCAACGGATAGTCCTCGGCGCGATACGCAATCAGCGACAGGATGGATGTGTTGCCCTTGTCGCCCGCGCGGCAGTGCGCGAGATCATACAGCTTCGGCATGCGCACTTCCTTCGTGCAGGGTCACGTGGCTCGCCACCAGGGAACGATCGATCAGCGTAGACACGATGCCAATCTGCTCGGTGACCGATTTGCGCGTGCCACCGCCACCCGCGGGACCGTTTGTGTAGAGCGCTTCGACCTCATCGCCGACGATTGCGGCGTCCTCGTGCGTCGCCGCCCTCGCGGCCACGCGCAGGCGCACCTCGTAAGGATGCGCGCCACCGTCGAAGGAGCGACCGTGCAGGGATGTGCTGCCGATGAGGTCAAAGCGCAGCTCGGCGAACCGGCCATGTAGCCGCTCGCGCAGGATCTCCGCAGCGAGTTCGGCACGGGCAACCGCGTTGGCGCCCGCATATCCGATCTCGCCGTCGCCCACGAAGCCAGCGCGGTAGCCGACGCTGACTTTTAGCCGGTCCGGGCGTTGCCGCCCGCGTGCGCCACGCACGGCAACGCAGTCGGGCGCGGCCTCCGTGAGTGTGACACCGGAAAGATCGGCGGTTACGTCTGGAGTGAGATAGCCGTGCGGATCCGTCACTTCGTAAAGAAGCTGCTCGGTCGCGGTGGCGACCGTGAGCCGCCCCCCGGTGCCGACGACCTTGCCGAGCGTCGCATTCCCGTCGGCATCCACGTCGGCGAACGGAAATCCGAGCGCCGCCATGCCGGGAATGTCCTTGCGCCCGGGGTCCGCAAAGTAACCGCCGCACAACTGCCCCGCACACTCCAGCAGATGCCCGACTACCGTCCCGCGCGCGAGGCGGTCGACGTCACCGGGTGCCCAGCCATACTCGTGCATGAGCGGGGCCACGAACAGCGAAGGATCGGCGACGCGGCCGGTGATGACGATATCTGCGCCGCCGGCGAGCGCAGGCAGAATCGCCTCCGCCCCAAGATAGGCGTTGGCCGATACGACGGGGGCGTACTTCGACAGCGGAAGGCCCGACTCCAGGGCGGGTGCATCCAGATCGAGCGCATCGAGTACGTCGTCCCCAGTCACAGCAGCGACCTTCACGGGAATACACATGCGATGCGCAATCGCGGCGATCGTCGCCGCCGCGCCTTCCGGATTTGCGGCGCCCAGATTGCTGACAAGGCGGACTCGCTTCCTGGCGAGTACCGGCAACAGCGACTCGATACGTTCGGCCAGCCGAGCATCGAAGCCGCCGTTCGGATCCCGCCGTCTTCGTAGTTGCGCGAGCGCGATCGTGCGCTCGGCGAGGCATTCAAGCACCAGGTAGTCGAGCGCGCCGTGCTCGGCTAGCGCGACCGGCGCATCGAGGCGGTCGCCAGCGAAGCCCGCGCCGCCTCCAAGTCGCAGCGAAGAGCGCATAGCGTGTTGGCGCGAGCCGTTACTCCGGCTCGATGCCCGCCTTCTTGATGATGTTCTTCCACCTCTCCGATTCCTCCACCTGGAATTTGCCGAGTTCCGCAGGCGAAGTCACGAAGGGAGTGGTGCCGGTGTTGCTGTAATACGTCTGCATCGCCGGCCCCTTGCTCGCCTCGACCAGGATGTCGTGCAGGCGATTGACTATCGCCGGCGGTGTATCGGCCGGCACGTAGGCAGCGAACCAGAAGCTCATGTCATAGCCTTTGAGTCCTGCCTCGCTGATCGTCGGAAGCTCAGGCGTGAGCGGTGAGCGTGCGAGCGTACTTACGCCAAGCGGTCGCACCTTGCCTCCTTTTACCTGCGGCAAGCCAGTGGCCATGTCGGTAATCATCATGTTGATCTGGCCGCCCAGAAGATCGTTGATCGCGAGCGGATTGCTCTTGTACGGAACGTGCAGCAGCTCGATCCCGGCCATCTGCTGGAACATCTCGCCTGCCACGCGCGACGACGAGCTACCGCTGCCGAACGAGATTTTGCCGGGCTTTGCCTTCGCGAGGGCGATGAACTCGGCGACCGACTTTGCGGGCAGATCGAGGTTCACGATCATGATCTGCCCGCCCTTACCAAGCCCAGTGACCGGTGCAAAGTCCTTCACCGGGTCGTACGGCAGCTTCTTGAAGAGATGCTCGTTAGCGGCATGCGTAGTGTTGGTGGTGATGAAGACGGTGTAGGCGTCGGGGGCCGCTTTCTTTACGACTTCGGCGCCGATAAAGCCCGAAGCGCCCGGCTTGTCTTCGACTACAACCGGCTGCTTCGTGATGCGGGTGACTTCGATGCCGAGTGCCCGCGCGAGTTGGTCCGTGGCGCTGCCCGCTGCGAAGGGAACGACGAAGGTGATCGCCTTGTCCGGGTACTGAGCGTGCGCCGACGCCGCACACAGCGCCAGCAGGACGCCCGCCAGTAACGCTTGCCATTGCAGTTTCATGTCGATTCCCTCCGATCCAGCGCCCCTTCGCGGGGCCAAGCTTAGTGTGGGATTGCCGGCACAGCCGGCGAGAGAAAAACGTTCGACTGCGCTGGCGCGCCTCGCCCCATATTGGACTCGCGGATAATCTATAATTCAAGCAACTAATTACTATTACAGTTATCATTTTTTATTATGAATCAGGCCTGTCCCAACGTTGGTTGATCGATCGCGCATAACTCGCTGACACGATTAATGAAAGCACGGCTCCGTCGGTGTTAACGATTTCGAGTCCAGACGATGTCATTGTCACCCCCGCAGGGATCTACGGGGGAGTTGACGATGCATACGGGAAAGTTGCTGTTCGCCCAGCTGATGGAGCACCTCCCGCCGATGGTGTTCGAGCGCTGCGTCGCACGGTATGGGGGCCATCACAAGGTGAAGAGCTTCAGCTGCATGGACCAGTTCCTGTGCATGGCCTTTGCCCAACTGACCTTCCGGGAGAGTCTGCGGGACATCGAAGCCTGCCTGCGCTCGCAGGCCGAGAAGCTCTATCACATGGGGATCCGCGGCCAAGTCTCGCGCAACACGCTCGCGAACGCCAACGCAACGCGCGACTGGCGGATCTATGCCGACTTCGCCCAGCGCCTGATCGGTATCGCTCGCACGCTGTATGCGGACGAGCCGTTCGGCGTGGATCTGACCAACGCCGCGTACGCCCTCGACTCGACGACCATCGACCTGTCGCTGTCGTTGTTTCCCTGGGCGCCGTTTCGAACAACCAAGGCGGCGGTGAAGATGCACACGCTGCTGGATCTGCGCGGCAACATCCCCTCGTTCATTCACATCAGCGACGGGAAGCTCCACGACGTGAACATCCTCGATCAGCTGATCCCGGAAGCCGGCGCCTTCTACGTGATGGATCGCGGCTACATCGACTTCGCGCGACTCCACCGATTCCATCAGGCCGGCAGCTTCTTCGTCACGCGGGCGAAGAAGAACGTGGATGCGCAGCGGCGCTACTCCCACCCCGTGGACCGTACTACCGGTGTGATCTTCGATCAGACGTTGGTGTTGCAAGGCTATCAGACCGCCAAGGACTATCCGGAAAGCTTGCGCGGCATCCGCTACAAAGATCCCGAGACCGGCAAGCGGCTACTGTTCATCACGAACAACACCGCACTTCCAGCTCTGAAAATCTGCGCGCTCTACAAAGCCCGGTGGCAGGTCGAACTCTTCTTTCGCTGGATAAAGCAGCATCTGAGGATAAAGTCATTCTTCGGCACCTCCGAGAACGCCGTGAAGTTGCAGATCTGGATCGCCGTGTCGGTCTACGTGCTCGTCGCCATCGTCAAGAAGCGGCTTGCTCTCTCGCGCAGCCTCTACGAAATCCTACAGATTCTCAGCCTCAACCTGTTCGAGAAAACCCCACTGGATGCGGCACTTACGCTCACTCCGGCTCCGTGCGATCGCCCCTCGGAGGCCAACCAGCTGATTCTCTTCGACTAACGTTGGGACAGGCCTGATTATGAATATCCATTTGCGCCAGTTGCGCGCGTTCGTCACCGTTGGTCGCCTTGGAAGCTTCACACGAGCGGCTCACGCACTGCATGCCACGCAACCCGCACTGTCCGCGCAGGTACGCGATCTCGAGGACTCGCTCGGAGTGCGCCTTTTCGACCGCAGCACGCGCTCGGTCACGCTCACCCAAGCGGGGAAGGACCTGTTGCCATTCGTTGCCTCGGTGCTCAGCGACATCAGCTCGGTGGTTGATCGCGCGCGTGACGTTGCGCGCCGGAACACGGGGCGGGTCACCGTTGCCGCATTGCCGTCGCTGTCCGCCACGCTGCTGCCTGGCGTGGTCGCGCGGCTCCAGCGTGGTCACCCGGGCGTCACCGTCGTGATACGCGATGCGCTGGCCGAGAGGACCCTGAGTCTGCTCCGCGCCGATGAGGTCGACCTCGCGGTCACCAGCGTGCCGCTGCCCGATCCGCAGCTGCAGTTCACGCGGCTGCTGACGGACCGCATGGTCGCGGTGCTGCCGCCCAACCACCCGTTGGCGGGCGCCAAGGCGGTGCGGCTCACCGATCTGCTCGAGTCGCCGCTGATACTGATGGATCGCGACAGCAGCGTGCGCCGCAGCGTCGATACGGCGTGCGCATCAATAGGCCGGCTGGCGGCCCCTGTCTTCGAGGCGGCGTTCATGGCTACCGCGATCGGCCTGGTGCGCGCCGGGCTGGGAGCCACATTGCTGCCATCGTCGGCGGCTGACCTTCGGGCCGCGAGCGATCTCATCATTCTCGACTTGGAGGAGCCCCGCATCGAGAGGGAACTGGGAATCCTGAAGCAGCGCCGGCGGGCTTTCTCGCCGGCGGCCGAAGCCTTCGTCGAGGTGCTACGCAAGGTCGCGCGCGAGTCCCGCCCACAGCTGATGCGGGCGCAGCCCCGCAGAAACCGAAGGGCGCACGCCTAGCCAGCGCAGCCAGCGAAATTGCCAAGCGCGTGCTTGCTGGCACCTTTGCGGTAGGTTTCCAGACGCCTGGCCTCCTGTTTGGTGCTGACTTCGTACTCGATTTCTCGGAATCGCAACCCCTCGATGTGGAGTGATCCGGAAGGCCGAGTCGATCCGGAACGAATGCTAAGCGGCAATCTTGGCGACGACGCTGACCGTCCGGACCTGGCCGATAGCAATGGGATGGACCCCTCCTCACCCGAACGGCATCAACGTGCCAGACTGGAAGCGTTATCGACCAGTCAACGGAGAGAAGGGGTCCACCATGAAGCTTATGCGCGTTGGCGTAGATTTGGCAAAGGCGGTCTTCCAGGTACACGGGGTCGACCGGAATGAGAAGGTGACGTTACGGCGGAAGTTGACGCGAGCGAACTGGCTCGAGGTATTGCTGGACGCGGTTGAACCGGGCTGCGTGATCGGCATGGAGGCTTGTGGTGGCGCGCACCACTGGGCGCGAGCATTCCAGGCGCACGGAATTGCGGTGAAGCTGATTGCGCCGCAGTTCGTGAAGCCATATGTGAAGAGCAACAAGAACGACGCCAATGATGCGGAGGCGATCTGCGAAGCGATGAGCCGGCCCAACATGCGCTTCGTGGCGGTGAAGACGATCGAGCAGCAGGACATTCAGGCCGTACACCGGGTGCGCTTTGAGTTGAGCAACCAGCGCAAGGCGAAAGGCAACCAGATCCGTGGCTTGGTGGCTGAATACGGATTGGTTGCACCCAAGGAATTGGGGCATTTGCGTGCGGCGATTCCGGTCTGGCTGGAGGATGCCGAGAACGACCTGAGCGCGCGGTTTCGGCGCCTGCTTAACGGTTTGTGGCAGGACTTGCTGGCGCTGGACCAGCGGATGACGGAGCTGGATCGTGAAATCGCTCTGATTGCCAACACGGATCCAGTAGCCAAGCGGTTGCAGCAACTGCGCGGTGTCGGGCCGATGATCGCCACGGCGTTGGTGGCGACGGTCGGCGATGCAAAGCAGTTCGCCAACGGTCGGCAGATGGCGGCATCTATCGGCTTGACTCCAAGGCAAAGCAGTTCCGGGGCCAAAGAGCGACTGCTGGGTATCAGCAAACGTGGCGATACCTACTTGCGCACGCTGCTGATCCACGGTGCGCGATCCATCGTGCGGACGGCCAAGGGGAAAGATGATCGCCTCAGCCAGTGGGTCACCCGGATTGCCGAGACCCGTCATTGCAACGTCGCGGCCGTCGCGCTGGCCAACAAGACAACTCGCATCGCCTGGGCGATGATGAAGCACGGAACGGAGTATCAAGCGGACCAGACCGCGGCCTGAAACGGGCACGACCTTGATGAAGTGGCAGTGCCGTTAACCGAGGAGCCCATCCACCACGATTGCAAAGCAAGCCGCTTGATGGCCGACAGGTCGAACCGGCGCTAGCGAACCCCGAGAATTGGCAGGGCCTTCAAGGCCGAGATAGCGATTGGGAACTGGCGCGCGAATAGCCCATTATGGCCCGGCATCGATAGCTCGATGCGGCAGGTAGAGGCCGGATATACGTGAGCAGTCGTACCTCAAAGCCAAAGAACGGAGTGCTTGCAACCGAGGAGGGGTCCATATATGCCAGTTGACGAGCGTCGGCTGAATGACCGCTCCCGCGGCATTGCTGCGGTTGGCAGTGGGAAGCTCAACGGCAGCTCATCGCTGCGCAACAAGGCCGTTTGCGAAGACGCAGTCTGTTCCTTCGTCTACCTTCACCCCTGCAGCCACCACCTGAAAACCGCCGTGCCATCTTCAACCGGTCCGCCACAACCAATCGCTCTTGACACCGCAGGGGAAGTCCTTGCAAACAGAATAGGTCGGAAGTGGCCATTGAGCCCAAGCAGGATTGGGTGTGCCGGTACCTGTGACGGAATGATCTTGGCTTTGCCGGTGGCAGCGCTGCGAGCGTTTGATTGATACACGCCGTCCTAGTATGAATTTGTCTCGCGTGGTTCAGCTCGCGGTAACCTGTTGCAGCAGCGCGAGGCTGCGTCCCTCGAGCGGGTGCGTTCCGTGCGGCTCGAGCATGCCATCGACGACGAGCCCGTCGTCGCGCGCGGTGTCGATGAGGACGAGCCACCGGCCCGCGCCGAAACCGGGCAGCGTGAACGCAATCGCGTCGTGGTGCGCGTTGAACAGGACGAGGAAGCTCTCGTCTTTCACCGGGCGGCCGCGTGCGTCGAGCTCGTCCAGCGCTTCGCCGGCGAGGTACATGCCCAGGCAGCGCGCGAAGTCGTGGTCCCATTCCAGCGCAGTCATCTCGGTGCCGTCCGGCTTCAACCATGCGATGTCTTTCGCGGCGCTGCCCGAGAGTGCTCTGCCCTGGAAGAAATGCCGTCGCCGGAACACCGGATGCTCGCGGCGCAACCTGATCAGGCGCCGGACGAATTCGAACAACCGCGCGTTCGCGTCGGCAATGTTCCAGTCGATCCAGCTCAACGCATTGTCCTGGCAGTAGGCATTGTTGTTGCCTTGCTGCGTGCGGCCGATCTCGTCGCCGGCAAGGAGCATCGGCACGCCCTGCGAAAGCAGCAGCGTCGCGAGCAGGTTGCGCCTCTGCCGCCCGCGCAACGCGGTGACCGCGGGATCGTCGGTCGGGCCCTCGGCGCCGCAGTTCCACGACAGGTTGTGATCGACGCCGTCGCGATTTTCCTCGAGATTGGCTTCGTTGTGCTTGCCGTTGTAGGCGACCAGATCGGCGAGCGTGAAGCCGTCGTGCGCGGTGATGAAGTTGATGCTGGCGCGAGGGCTGCGGCCGCTGCGGCCGTAGAGATCGGACGATCCCGTGAGGCGACGCGCGAATTCGCCGATCAGGCCGTCGTCGCCCTTCCAGTAGCCGCGCATCGTGTCGCGGTACTTGTCGTTCCATTCGGCCCAGCCCGGCGGGAAGTTGCCGACCTGGTAGCCGCCCTCGCCCAGGTCCCACGGCTCGGCGATCAGCTTCACGCGCGACAGCACCGGGTCCTGCCGGAGGATGTCGAAAAACGCGCCGAGGCGATCGACCTCGTGCAATTCGCGAGCGAGCGCCGAGGCGAGATCGAAGCGAAAGCCGTCGACGTGCATTTCAGTGACCCAGTAGCGCAGCGAATCCATCAGCAGCTGCAGCACGCGCGGATGCTGCATGTCGAGCGTATTGCCGCAGCCGGTGTAGTCCATGTAATGGCGACGGTTGTCGGGCCGCAACCGGTAGTGCGACACGTTGTCGACGCCGCGAAAGCAAAGCGTCGGGCCGCGCTCGTCGCCTTCGGCCGTGTGGTTGTAGACGACGTCCTGGATCACCTCGATCCCGGCCGAGTGGAGCGTCTTCACCATCGTCTTGAACTCGTTCACCTTGCCCGACGCGGAATAGCGGGCGTCGGGCGCAAAGAAGCCGATCGTGTTGTAGCCCCAATAGTTGCGCAGGCCCTGCTCGACCAAACGGCGGTCGTCGACGAACGTGTGCACCGGCATCAATTCGACGGTGGTGACCGAGAGGCGCTGCAGATACTCGATCACCGGCGCCGTCGCGAGCCCGGCGTACGTGCCGCGCAGCGCCGGCGGCACATTAGGGTGCTCGATCGTGAAGCCGCGCACGTGAAGCTCGTAGATCACCATGTCGTGCCACGGCACGTCGGGGCGGCGATCCTCGCCCCAGGTGAAGGCGGAATCGATGATCTTGCACTTCGGCATCGCGTTGGCGCTGTCCCGCCGGTCGAACGACAGGTCTGCGCGCTTGTGGCCGACGGTATAGCCGAACAGCGCGTCGCTCCAGCGCAGCGCGCCGACGATGTTGCGCGCGTACGGGTCGAGCAGCAGCTTGTTCGCATTGAAGCGCAAGCCTTCCTCGGGGCGATACGGTCCGTGCACGCGATAGCCGTACAACATGCCGGGCCGCGCTTCGGGCAGATAGCAATGCCAGACTTGGTCGGTGCGCTCGGAGAATGGAATCCGCTGCAGCTCGCGCCGGCCGGTGGCGTCGAAGATGCACAGGTCGACGCCCTCGGCGTGCTCGGAAAAGAGCCCGAAGTTCACGCCCTCGCCGTCCCAGTGGGCGCCGCGAGGGTCGGGGCGTCCCGGCCAGACTGCGGTGATCGGTTTCATGGAAATCGGGCGACGGCGACTGGGCGCGTCGCCTTCGCCGGCGAAATCAGAGAGGCGGTGTGTGCCCGGACGGGCCCTTGTCGTTGTCCCTGTGCCGCGACCAGCGCTCGAGGAGCTCCGCGGCGCGCCTCTGCCCGCCGAGGCCGAACGCGAGAGCGAGGCCGAGCGCGATCGCCGCGACGATGATGAGAAACGTCTGCCGGATGATGTCACCCAGCCCCAGCTGGTCGAGCGCGATCAGGACGACGAAAATCAGGATGGCGTAGCTCGCGAATCGCCCGAGCGCCTTCGCTTCGCCGATGCCGACGTTCTTGCAATACGTGGTGAGCGCAGTGCCGACGAAGCGCGCGAAATAGGCGCCGAAGGCCAGGATCACCACGGCAACCATCACTTTCGGCACGAACAGCACGACGCGTCCGATCAGGTCGGTCACGTACGAGAGCCCCATGCTGTTGAAGGCGATCATCAGCGCCGCCAGGATCACGAGCCAGTAGGCGAGCAGGCCCAGCACCGTCGTCGTGTCGAGCTCGCCGCCGCCCTGCTGCAGGAACGTGTCGACGCCGGCCTTTTCGGTCACGACGTTGAAGTTGATCGCGCGGAGCATTTTCACGAGCGCGAAGCGGAGCGCCTTCGCCAGGAGCCAACCGGCGATCAGAATGACGAGCGCGAGCAGGACGCGCGGGAGGAACTCGCCGATCTGATGCAGCGACGCCCGGATCGGCTCGACCAGCATTTCCATGTTGTCCATCGCGTCCTCCTTGTTCAATCAGCGCGGTCGTCAGGTGCCGGAACCCAGAATGTCGGCGAGGCCGGCGAGTGGAATGCGCACCCAGTCCGGACGGTTGTCGACCTCGTAGCTCAATTCGTAGAACGCCTTCTCCAGCAGGAAGAGCTCGAGCAACGCGCTGCCATCGCCACGCGCCAGCGCGAGCGCGTTCGCCCGCGCGACTTCTTCGTACCCGTCGAGGAACTGGGCGCGCGTTTGCGTCTGCCATTCGCGGCCGACGGTCGTGAGCAACGGCTGGGCCTCGGCCCGCTCGGGACCGACGCGGGCGAGCGCCGCGTGCATCGCGTAGTCGAACGAGCGCAGCATCCCCGCGACGTCCTTCAGCGGCGACTGCTTTTGGGCGCGCTCGGCGAACGTGCGCGAGGGCTCCCCTTCGAAGTCCGCGATGACGAAATCGTTTTGTACCAGCAGCACCTGCCCCAGGTGAAAGTCGCCGTGCAGGCGGGTCTTGGCCCCGGCCGCGCGGCCTGCGCCATGCGCGTCGATCCGGGCGAGGATCTCCTTGCGTCGCGCGACAAGGAGGTTCGCGCTCGCCTGCACCCCTTCCGGTAGCGCTGCGCGCCGCCGCTCGAGGCGGTCGAGCGCCGCGGCAGCATCCGCGTGCACGCGCTGTGTCCAGGCGGCAACATCCGCGGCCAGGATGGGCTCGGGGTCGAACGCGGGGTCCCCGGTCTTTCGTGCGAACGCGGCGTGCAGCTCGGCAGTGCGCTTGCCGAGCGTGCGAATGAGTGCGAGGTAACCGCCGTGCAGGTCGACGCCGGTTCCCGGCGGTTCGTTCTGTGCCGGCGACTGCTCGAACACGCGGTCCAGATAATTGAGCGTGTATTCCCACCCGTCGCCCTGGTTCGCGACATAGGCTTGCAACAGGGCGAGCGTCGTCCTGCGGCCGTCCTCGGCGACATATTCGACGCTGCCCGCCACCGGGATGCTCGCCGGAAAGCGCGCGACGTCGGTAAGAAAGCGACCGATTTCGACTTCGGGATTGAGCCCGGCCTGCAAGCGACGATATGCCTTGAGGAACAGGCGCTCGCCCAGCGCCACGATCGTGTTGCTGCTCTGCGCGCCCGGTGCGGCGGCGCGCAGCGCTTCGTAACCGGCGCCCGCGATTTCGGCGAAGGCGCGCGACGGCTTGAACAGCAGCGTCCCGTGCGCCGACTTCAGCTGCAAGTCGGCGCCGATGGCCGCGACGAGCGCGCGGCAGAACGCGTCGTCGCCGAAGGCGTCGGCGAGGATCCCGACTTGCGCCTGCTGCCGCACCTTGGCGACCGTGGCCGGCCCGAGCGTGCGCAGCTTGTCCTCGTCCGCGTCTTCCCATGCGAGCGTCAGCGGGAGGAAATAGGTCTCCGCTTCGCCCTTGTCGCGCTCGACCCGCGCCAGCGCGACGAGCCAGCTTTGCTCTCCGCGCTCCCATTCGACATGATCGACGAGCGTCACCGCGCCGACCGGAACGCCCTTCGCCGCGTACCACCGTCGCCCCGCGACGAACGCTGGCAACGCTTCGCGCTCGAGCTGCGCGCGGACCTTTTCCGACATCGCGATCCGCCACGGGACGACGCGGTCGCGGAAGAGGCTTGCCCACCCGTCGAACAGGACGAGCATCGGCAGCTCTTCGCGCGGGAGCCGCTCCTCGTGCCACGCGGGAACCTCTTCGCCGGCAGCGAGCCGGAACCACAGAAAGCCATGGCCGGCGAGCGTCAGCAGGTACGGCAGATCACCGACCGGCGGAAACGCCGTGCGCCCCATCAGCTCGACGGGCACGCGTCCCTTGTAGCGCACGAGGTCGAGCTCGACCGGCTGCGCCGAGCGCGCGAGGTTCGCGACGCACAGGATGATTTCGTCGCCATATTCGCGCAGATAGGCAAGGACCTTCCGGTTGCCGGGCCGGAGGAACGTGAGCCGGCCGCGGCCGAACGCACGAAACCCCTTGCGCACCGCGAGCATCCGGCGCGTCCAGTTTAGGAGCGACGCGGGCTCGCGGACCTGCGCCTCGACGTTGACCGCCTCGTAACCGTAGATCGCGTCCATGATCGGCTGCAGGTAGAGCCGCTGCGGGTCCGCGCGCGAGAAGCCCGCGTTGCGCTCCGGCCGCCATTGCATCGGCGTGCGCACGCCGTCGCGGTCGCCGAGGTAGATGTTGTCGCCCATTCCGATCTCGTCGCCGTAATAGAGGATCGGCGAGCCGGGCATCGACAGCAGCAGACTCGTCATCAGCTTGATCCGGCCGGTGTCGTTCTCGAGCAGCGGCGCCAATCGCCGCCTGATGCCGACGTTGACCCGGGCCCGCGGATCGGTCGCGTACATCTGGTACATGTAGTCGCGTTCCTTGCTCGTCACCATCTCGAGCGTCAGCTCGTCATGATTACGCAGGAAGATTGCCCACTGGCAGGACTCCGGAATATCGGGCGTCTGCCCCATGATCTCGGTGATCGGGTGCCGGTCCTCCTGCGCGATCGCCATGTACATCCGCGGCATCAGCGGAAAGTGGTACGCCATGTGGCATTCGTCGCCGTCGCCGAAGTATTCGCGCACGTCCTCGGGCCACTGGTTCGCCTCGGCGAGCAGCAGCCGGTTTGGATAATGCGCGTCGACCATCGCGCGGAGCTCCTTCAGCACCGCGTGCGTTTCGGGCAGGTTCTCGTTGTTCGTGCCCTCGCGCTCGCAGAGATAGGGAATCGCGTCGAGCCGGAACCCGTCGACGCCCATGTCGAGCCAGAAGCGCATGACGCGGAAGATCGCCTTTCGCACCTGCGGATTGTCGAAGTTGAGGTCGGGCTGGTGGCTGAAGAAGCGATGCCAGTAGAACGCCTTGGCGACGTCGTCCCACGCCCAGTTCGACTTCTCGCTGTCGGTGAAGATGACGCGGGTGCCGGCGTATTTGTTCGGGTCGTCGCTCCAGACGTAATAGTCGCGCTTCGCCGAGCCCTTCGGGGCCCTGCGCGCCGCCTGGAACCACGGGTGCTGATCGGACGTGTGGTTGACGACGAGCTCGGTGATGACGCGCAGCTCGCGGCGATGCGCCTCGCGGACGAACAAATGGAAGTCGGCGCGCGTCCCGTATGACGGGTGCACGTTGGTGTAATCGGCGACGTCGTAGCCGTCGTCGCGGAGCGGCGACGGATAGAAAGGCAGCAGCCAGATCGTGTTGACGCCGAGATCCTTGACGTAATCGAGCTTGTCGGTGAGTCCGCGGAAATCGCCGATCCCGTCGTCGTTCGAATCGAAGAACGCCTTGATATGCAGTTGATAGACGACGGCGTCCTTGTACCAGCGCGCATCGTCGGCAGCCGCCGCGACGGGGGGCATCGTCGCCGCCGGGACAGGAATAGTCGTCGCTGCGCGGAGGTTTGCGCTCGTTGCCGCGGGGAGGCGTGCAGCCATCGGCGTATCAGAGAAAATAATCGAAATCGCGCTCGGTGCGCACGCGCCGGCGCAACCGGAACACATGCGCGGGCGCTCGCGCCGGGTCGAGCTGCACGAAATTGCGCGCGCCGCTCCACAGGAAGCGCGCGCCGGTCAGCACGTCGTGAACCTGGAATGCGCGGTCGAGCTCGAGGCCGAGCACGACCGGATCGAGCGTCACCCAGCCCGACTGCGTATGGTGCGGATCGAGATTGACGATGACGAGCACCGCGTTCTCGCCTTCCGGATCGACCTTGCCGTAGCAGATCATTTCGTCATTATCGATCGGGAAGAAGGAAAGCCGGCCGTCGTGCTGCAACGCCGGATTGTCGCGCCGCGCGGCGTTGACGCGGGCGACGAAGGGGGCGAGGCTGTCGGCGCGATCGAGGTCCCACTGCCTGAGCTCGTATTTCTCGCTGTCGAGATACTCTTCGGTGCCCGGCTCGCGCGGCGTGCGTTCGAGGAGCTCGAACGCCGGCCCGTAGATCCCGTAGTTGGCCGACAGCGTCGCGGCAAGCACGAGCCGCGCCATGAACGCCGCGCGCCCGCCGTACTGCAGATACTCGGGCAGGATGTCCGGCGTGTTGGGCCAGCAATTGGGGCGGAAGTAATCGCGCCCGGCGCCGTGCGTGAGTTCGGTGAAGTAGGCGATGAGCTCCGCTTTCGTGTTGCGCCACGTGAAGTAGGTATACGATTGCGTGAAGCCGAGTTTCGCGAGGCGATGCATCACCTTCGGACGCGTGAACGCTTCGGACAGGAAGATGACGTCCGGATGCGTGCGCTTGATTCGCTCGATCACCCATTCCCAGAAAGGAAACGGTTTCGTATGCGGGTTGTCGACGCGGAAGATGCGCACGCCTTCGCCGATCCAGAACGCGAACACGGCTTCGAGCTCGCCCCACAGGTCGGTCCAGTCCGCCGATTCGAAATGGAACGGATAGATGTCCTGGTATTTCTTCGGCGGGTTCTCCGCGTACTGCACTGTCTTGTCCGGGCGCCAGCGAAACCACGACGGATGCGCCTTCACCCACGGGTGATCCGGTGCGCACTGGAACGCAATGTCGAGCGCCATTTCGAGGCCCGACGCACGCGCGCTTGCGACCAGACGGCGAAAGTCCTCGAGGCTGCCGAGCTGCGGATGGAGCGCAGTGTGGCCGCCCTCGGCGGCGCCGATCGCCCACGGGCTGCCGACGTCCTCTGCGGTGGTGGCGAGCGAATTGTTGCGGCCCTTGCGCCGGTCGCGGCCGATCGGATGAATCGGCGGCAGGTACAGCACGTCGAAGCCCATTTGCGCGACGTACGGCAACCGGGCTTCGCAGTCGCGGAACGTTCCGTGCGTGCGTGCGTCAGCGCCGCAGGAGCGTGGGAACATCTCGTACCACGAGGAAAAGCGCGCACGGGTGCGGTCGACGACGACGGGGAACTCCACCGTAAACGTCGTCGCGATACTGCGATCCGGATGCCGCGCCGTGGCGGCCGCGAGATCCTCGTCCTGCGCGAGCGCGCGCAGATCGGGCGCGGCTTCGCTCTCGCGCAACCGCGCCGCCCACTTGGCGAGCACCCGCCGATCCTCGCCCGAAGCGCGTTGCGCAGCGGCCTCGATCAGCGCTGCGCCGCTCAGTGCGGCAATGCGGAGATCCTCGGCGTCGACGCGGCGCGCGAAGTCGTGGCGCCACGACAGGAAGGCGTCGACCCATGCCATCACCGTGTAGCGATAGCGCCCTATCGCGGTGACCGTGAACGCCCCGCGCCAGCGATCGTTCGGTAGCGCGGTCATCGGCGTCTCGCGCCAGGCCGCTTCGTCGTCGCGGCGATAGAGAAGGACGCACGAAAGGCTGTCATGCCCGTCGGCGAAGCAATCGGCCTCGACCTCGACCCGTTCGCCCTCGACGCGCTTGATCGCGAAGCGGCCACCGTCGACGGCGGGCGCGATGTTCTCGATCACGACACGCGCGCGCCCGTCGACAGATAATTCCTGCGGCGCCGCCGTGTTCTTCTTTTGTCGCGGCATTGGATCACCGCGCGCCGGGCTTGAAGAACACCGTCGCCAACGGCGGCAGCGTCAGCACCACCGAATGAAACCGACCCTGTGCTGCGACCGGCGCCGACTCGACGCCGCCGAAGTTGCCGATGCCGCTGCCGCCGTAGATCGGCGCGTCGCTGTTCAGCACCTCGCGCCAGAACCCACCCTCCGGAACGCCGACGGTGTAGTTCGGACGCGGAATCGGCGTGAAATTGCACACGACGAGGACCGGCGGGCCGGCACGCGGCCGGCGCAGGAAAGTAAGCACGCTCGCGTCGGCATCGTGGCAATCGACCCACTCGAATCCGCCCTGGTCGAAGTCGCGCTCGTGGAGTGCCGGCTCCGTGCGCAGTAACGCGTTCAGGTCGCCGATCCAGCGCTGCATGCCGCTGTGCTCGGGATAGCGGAGCACGTCCCACTCGAGACTGCCTTCGTGCGCCCATTCGCGGCGCTGCCCGAACTCGCCGCCCATGAACAGCAGCTTCTTGCCCGGATGACCCCACATGTAACCATAGAGCAGGCGCAAATTGGCGAATTGCTGCCACGAATCGCCGGGCATCTTGCCGATCAGCGAGCCCTTGCCGTGCACGACTTCGTCATGCGACAGCGCGAGCACGAAGTTCTCGAAAAAAGCATACCAGATCGAGAACGTCAGCCGGTCATGGTGGTACTTGCGGAAGATCGGCTGCTGGCGCATGTAATCGAGCGTGTCGTGCATCCAGCCCATGTTCCATTTCATGCCGAAACCCAGCCCACCCAGATACACGGGCCGCGACACCATCGGCCACGACGTCGACTCCTCGGCGATCACCTGCGTGCCGGGATGATCGCGGTAGACGGACTCGTTCAAGTGCCGCAGGAACTGGATCGCACCCAGGTTCTCCTTGCCACCATGAACGTTGGGAATCCATTCGCCCGCTTTGCGCCCGTAGTCGAGATAGAGCATCGACGCGACGGCGTCCACGCGCAGCCCGTCGACGTGATACTTGTCGAGCCAGAACAGCGCGCTCGACAGCAGGAACGCGCGGACTTCGTGGCGATCGTAATTGAAGATCGAGCTGTTCCATTCCGGATGAAACCCCTGGCGCGGGTCGGCGTGCTCGTACAGGTGCGTCCCATCGAAATAGGAAAGCCCGTGACCGTCGGTCGGAAAATGCGACGGCACCCAGTCGAGGATCACGCCGATCCCCTGCCGGTGCAGCACGTCGACGAGATACATGAAGTCCTGCGGCGTGCCGTAGCGTGCGGTCGGCGCGAAGTAGCCGGTCGTCTGATAGCCCCACGAGCCGTAGAACGGATGCTCGGTCACCGGCAGCAGCTCGACATGCGTGAACCCATGATCACGCACGTAATCGGCCAGGGGTTGTGCGATGTCGCGATAAGTCGGCAACCGGTTGTTGTCGCGGCGCCACGAACCGAGATGGAGCTCGTAAATGGAGATCGGCGCATCGAGCGCGTTGCGCGCAGCGCGCGTGTTCATCCACGCGGCATCGCCCCAATCGTACTTGAGCGTCCACGCGCGCGACGCAGTCGACGGCGGCACCTCGGCGAACAGCGCGAACGGGTCGGCCTTGTCCATCGCCTGGCCGGCGGCGCTCACGATCCGGAATTTGTACCCGTCGCCGCGCGTGACCGCGGCGACCGTTCCCTCCCAGATGCCGGAGCCGTCGGGCCGCGGCACGAGGGGATGCGCGCCGGCGTCCCACCCGTTCCATGCGCCGATCACCGCCACGCTCGACGCGTTCGGCGCCCATACGCGAAACGTCGCGCCGTTCGGGCCGAGCTGGCAGCCCATTTCGGCATAGAGCCGACTGTGCGTGCCCTCCCGAAAGAGATAGAGGTCCTGCTCGCCCAGCAACGGTTTTTTGTTGTCCATATCCGATCCCCGGCTTGCTGCGACACGACGGCGAATGCGGGTGGCTCGCGCCCTATGCTACGCCGGCCCGGGTCCGTGCAGGCGATTCACGGGGCACGCCTGTCGGAAAAGACCGCGCGCGCGAACGATCGGTTCCGGGCCTTGTAAAAATTGCAACGCGACGCGGCGCGCGAACGCCGGCGCCGGCCGGCGCGGCCGTGACGCAAACGTGGACGGAGCGATAATTTGTGCGCGCCCCGCACTTTTCCGGACCCGCCGATCCGATCATCACGCTCGCTCATGACCGCCCGCTGGCAAATCTTCTGCAAGGTCGTCGACAACTTCGGCGACGTCGGTGTCTGCTGGCGCCTCGCGCGGCAACTCGTCGCCGAGCACGGTCTTGACGTCACACTGTCGATCGACGATCTCGGCGCGCTCGCGCGCATGGCCTCCGGCGTGAATCCGTCGGGCACCGCGCAGCGCGTGGCCGGCGTGGCGATTCGACGGTGGAGCGAATCGACGGCGCCGGACACCCCAGCGGACGTCGTCATCGAGGCGTTCGGTTGCGGGCTCCCGGACGCATACGCGACGGCGATGGCGGAATGCGCGCGCGCGCCCGTCTGGTTCGTGCTCGAATACCTGTCGGCCGAGACGTGGGTCGACGGCACGCACGGTCTCCCGTCGCCGCATCCGCGCCTCCCCCTGACCCGGCGGTTCTGGTTTCCGGGGTTCACCCCGGCGAGCGGCGGTCTTCTGCGGGAGTACGGATTGATCGAGACCCGTGAGCTCTTTCAGCACGATGATCGCTCGCGGCGGACATTCTGGACGTCGCTGGCGGTGCCGCCACGCGCGCCCGGCGAGTTGCGCGTTTCGCTGTTCTGCTACCCGAACCCGGCACTGCCTGCGCTTTTCGACGCGTGGGCCGATGGCGAGGACATCGTGACCTGCATCGTCGCCGAAGGGGCCGCCGCCGGCGGGATCGATGCCTGGACCGGCGGCGATCTGCCGCACGCCGGCCACCCGGTCACGCGCGGGCGCCTTACGCTCCACGCCATCCCGTTCCTGGCGCAGGACGATTACGACCGGCTGCTCTGGGCCTGCGACGTCAACCTGGTGCGCGGCGAGGATTCGTTCGTCCGCGCGCAATGGGCCGCGTCGCCCCTCGCGTGGCATGTCTACCCACAGGCGGAAGGCGCGCATTGGCGCAAGCTCGACGCCTTCCTCGACCGTTACACGGTCGGACTCGATGGGGCTGCCGCGGCGGCGGTGCGCCGATTTTTCGAGTCGTGGAACGGCGCCCCCGCAGCGGATGACATTGGCGCAACGTGGCTGGAATGGGCCGCCGTGCGCCCCCAACTCAACGTGCATGGCAGGCACTGGGCGAAGGAGCTCGCGCGCCTGCCCGATCTTGCGGGTGGACTGGTCAATGCGGCGCGAAATGCGCTATAATTGAAAGCTTTCCAAATCAATCCCTTACGCAACTCAGGTGGCATGATGAAAATCGCCCAGGAAATCCGCGCCGGCAACGTGATCATGGTCGGGAAGGACCCGATGGTGGTCCAGAAGGCCGAGTTCACCAAGTCCGGCCGCAACGCGTCGGTCGTCAAGATGAAGCTCAAGAACCTCCTGTCCGGTTCGGGCACGGAGACGATCTATCGCGCCGACGAAAAGTTCGACGTGATCCAGCTCGAGCGCAAGGAGGTCACGTACTCGTACTTCGCCGACCCGCTTTACGTGTTCATGGACAGCGAGTTCCACCAGCACGAAGTCGAAGCCGAGAACATGGGCGATGCAATCCACTATCTCGCCGATGGCCTCGAATGCGAGCTCACGTTCTACGAGGGCAAGGCTATTTCGGTCGAGCTCCCGACGTCGGTCGTCCGCGAAGTGACCTACACGGAGCCCGCCGTCAAAGGCGACACGTCGGGAAAAGTGATGAAACCTGCGAAGCTCGCGAACGGATTCCAGGTGCAGGTGCCGCTGTTCGTCTCCACCGGCGACAGGATCGAAATCGACACGCGCACCGGTGAGTACCGCCGCCGGGTGTAACTCCCCGCCCTCGCTGATCGGGTCCTGCCCCGGGCCCGAGCCGCGAGCCGCCCTTGTCCGAAGGGCCCAAGGGTTCTGCGACGTGTAGCCGACAACGCCGAACTGGAACACGTCGCCGTACCAGCGCGTAATGTACTCGGCTATACACGCCTCGTAGCGTATCGGTTCCCGCGGCGGATGGCGCCGCCGCGACCGGCATCGTCATCAGCGACAGCGCCGCGGTCGCCGACGCACGCACGAGGAATCTCCGCATCGTGCGATTCTAGGACTGCTGCCCGGCGCCGCGCAGCGGAACGCGAACCGTCCGAAGCGCGGCATCGCTCGCCGGAGCCTGCGTCCCGACGGCGCATTGCGATCGTCCTCCCGTACCGATTGATCCACGTCAACACGCCCGCCCAGGGTCGATGCGACGATACGTTCCGGGCAGTAACAACAAATCGGCCACCCATTTCGGCCGATGCGAAACACCTCCGCTGCCCGAACACGGATGATGCCCGTCGCCACCTTACGGACCCTTTGCGCGATTCTGTGCATCGGATTTGCGTCGTTGACCTGGGCCAAGCCCGCCGCTGCAGCGGCCCCTGCGCCGAACGTCAACGAAACCTGCCTCGCGTGCCACGGGGCCACCGACGCGAAGAACGCGGCCGGCAAGTCGATTGCCGTCGACGCGGCGAAGTTCGCGTCATCGGTGCACGGCAGCCTCAAGCTCGAGTGCACCGCGTGCCATGCCGACGTTTCGGCGCAGAAGATCCCGCACGCGGAAAAGCTCAAGCCCGTCAACTGCGCGACCTGCCACGAGCAACCGGTCAAGGAATACGCGGCGACCGTCCACGGCAAGGCGCGCAAGGACGGCAACGAGGTCGCGGCAACCTGCACCGACTGCCACGGGACGCACGACATCCTGCAGGCGAAGAATCCGGCGTCACGGACGAACCACGCCAACATCGAAGCCACATGCTCCCGCTGCCACGGCAACGACGCCACGATGGCCAAAGGCAAGCTCCCGAGCGGCAGCGTCGCCGGCAAGTTCCACGACAGCATCCACGGCAAGGCGCTCAAGAGCGCCGCGCAGGGCTCGGCGCCGACGTGCACGAACTGCCACGGCGCGCACAACATCCTCGCCAAGAGCGAGGAGGGAAGCCGGACAAGTCGGGCGAAGATCCCCGATACCTGCGGCTCGTGCCACGCGCCCGAGCGCACCGCGTATCTGAAGGGCATGCACGGCAAGATGCGGGAGCAAGGCGTGCTGGCGGCACCCGGATGCTCCGACTGCCACAGCGCGCACGCGATCCAGCAGCACGAGGCGCCGACCTTCCAGACCGAGGTGATCAAGGAGTGCGGCACCTGCCACGCCGAGTCGCTGACGTCGTACCGCGACACGTTCCATGGCCAGGTGACGGCGCTCGGCTTCTCGCGGATGGCGACCTGCGCGTCGTGCCACGGCGCGCACGAGGTGCTGCCCGCGTCGAATCCTGCGTCGAAGGTGTCGAAGCAGAACCGGCTCGCGACGTGCCAGCAATGCCACGTCGCCGCCGGCCCGAACTTCGCGAGCTTCGATCCGCACGCGAACCGGCACGACAAGGCGCGCGATCCGCTCTTTTACTACGCCGCGAAGTTCATGGAGATCCTGCTGGTCGGGGTGTTCGCGTTCTTCGGCATCCACACCCTGTTCTGGCTCTACCGCGAGTTGCGCGTAAAGTTCGGGCGCAGCGGCGGCAAGGGAGGCCACTGATGAACACAGCCACCGCGAACGCCGCGGCTCCGGCCGGGGGCACCGCGCGCGGCGCGACCCTCGGCCAGCGTTACTACCGGCGCTTCACGGCGATCGAGCGCGTGATGCATGCGGCGCTCATGCTGACCTTCGTCGGCTGCGCGCTGTCGGGCCTGCCGCTCATCTATTCGAACCAGCCGTGGGCGGCGACGCTGGCGCGGATGCTCGGCGGCTTCGATGGCGCGGGCCTGATCCACCGCCTCTGCGCCTTCGTGATGATCGTCGTCTTCGTGAGCCACGTCACGCTCGTCTTCTCTCGCGCGATCGCGGGCAAGCGGCTCCTGTCGATCTTCTGGGGTCCGGACTCGATGGTCCCGCAGCCGCAGGACGTCATCGACATCTGGCGCAACTTCAAGTGGTTCGTCGGCCGCGGCCCGCAGCCGTCGTTCGACCGCTGGACCTACTGGGAGAAGTTCGACTACTGGGCGGTGTTCTGGGGGATGTTCATCATCGGCGGCTCGGGACTCCTCCTCTGGTTCCCGGTGGGGTTTTCGAAGATCCTGCCCGGCTGGATGTTCAACATCGCCGCCCTGGTTCACGGCGAGGAAGCCCTGCTCGCGGTCGGGTTCATCTTCACGTTCCATTTCTTCAACGGTCACGTCCGGCCGGCGAAGTTTCCAATGGACACCGTGATCTTCACCGGGCGCATTTCCGAACACGAGCTCAAGGCCGAGCGCGCCGTCGAATACGACCGGCTCGTACGCGAGGGCCGGCTCACGGCGAAGGAAGCGCCGCCGCCCACGGCTGAGTCGCAATGGTTCGGCTGGGTCGTCGGCGGGACCGCGCTCGCGCTCGGTATCGTCGCGATCATCCTGATCGTCTATAGTGTGCTCTAGGCTTTCGGGCGCCGGGGCCGAATACGCCGCGGCGCCCGAGTCTTGTCGAAGCGACGGACGCGTGGCGGACGCGAGCGCGCGGCACCACGCGAGGAGGGGACGATGAAGATCAGGCTGGGACGCCGTACGCTGATGATGGGCGCGATCACCACGGTTGTCGTGGGCCTGATCGCGCTCGCGGTCCTGGGCGCCGGCGGCATCGTCGCCTGGGAGTACAGCAACAGCAACGCGTTCTGCACCAACGTTTGCCACGCGGTGCACCCCGAGGAGCCGGTCGCCCACGCCGCGGCGTTCCATGCGCGCGTGAACTGCGTCGAATGTCACATGGGCCGGCTCTCGACGCTGCAGCTGATGGCGATCAAGCCGACGCACATCAATGAGCTCTGGGGGATGATCGTCGGCTACGAGCGGCCGATCACGACCCACAGCCTGCGTCCGGCGCGGGAATCGTGCGAAGCGTGCCACTGGCCCGAGTCGCGGCACGACGACACGATCCGCTACAAGTATCGCTTCGGATCGGATCCGAAGAGCACGCAGGGGCGCACGACGCTGCAGATGCACACCGGGGCGGGGCCCGCACTCGCCAGCGGCGACAAGGACATCACTCCGCAGCTCCGGCCCGGCGGCGCCGTCGCCAAGGGCATCCATTGGCACATCGCGCAGGACGTCGAGTACGTCGCGCTCGATCCGCAGAAGCAGAAGATCGCGCTGGTGGAAATCCGTGGCAACGACGGCAAGGTGAAGGCGACGTACTTCGACCCCACCGCCGGCGTGACGCGCGCGCAGGCGGAAAAGATGGAGAAGCGGCGGATCGACTGCATCGACTGCCACAACGCATCGGGCCATCCGTTCACCAATCCGGCGAGACTCGTCGACGATGCGATGGAGGAAGGGCGCATCGACCGGAGCGTCCTACCATCGATCAAGGCGCGCTCGGATGCGATCATCGAGAAATCCGCTGGCATCGGAGGCCCGGACAAGGAGCGCGGGGCGAAGTTCGCACAGATCATCGCCGCGGAAGCGCCGAAGGATGTCCCCGCGAAGTCGAAGGACGCCGAGAAGAAGTTCGCCGACACGATGCAGCAGATCCTCATGCTGACGTCGTTCTCCGGCGAACGCAACGGCAAGCCGCTCACCTGGAAGGACTTCCCGAACAACGTCGGGCATTTCGATTCTCCCGGCTGCTTCCGCTGCCATGACGGCAAGCACATGAACGAGAAGGGCGAGGCCGTCCGCCTGCAGTGCACGCTCTGCCACGCGCTGCCGCAGGTCGAGCGGGAAAACGGCCAGCGCTCGGTCGCGTCTACGGTCGCGCCCGGCATGACGCCGCCGGACAGCCACGAGGCGCCGAACTGGATGCACGACCACCGCTCGAAGATCGACAGCTCCTGCGCGATGTGCCACGGCCCCATTAAGTGGGGCAACGAGGGCGGCAACTTCTGCGCGAACCCGGCGTGCCACGGGCGCAAGTGGCCCGAGCTCGATCTCGACGCGAAGAAGGGCTGACGAAACCGCAGCCGATGCGTCGGCAACGGCCGGCGCATCGGACGTCGCAGGACGCTAGGGCCCCGTCCTCGTCCTCGTCATCGTCGCGTCGATCGTTGAGCACTGAAATTCACCCAAACTGTTTCGAATGCTTGCACGAGGCCGGCAAGCGCCGCGCTCGGCACATCCGGGTTTTCATCATCGCCGCGGCACTCTTCGTCGCGGCCTGCGGAACCGCGCACGACGCTCCGCTGCCGCGCGGCAGCATCGTGCTGGTCGTCGGCGACAGCATCACCGCGGGTTACGGGATCGACAGCAGCGAAGCCTGGCCGGCGCGACTCGCCGGCGAGACCGGGTGGCGCGTCGTCGCCGCAGGTGTCAACGGCGACATCACCGCCGGCGGCCGCGAGCGATTGCCGTCGCTCCTCGACCTGCACGCGCCGGCACTGGTCGTGATCGAGCTGGGGGGCAACGATCTGCTGCGCCACATTCCGGAACCGCAGATCGTCGCGAACCTCGACGCGGTGATCGAGACTGCCCGCTCGCACGGCACACGCGTCGCACTGATGGCCGCGCCGCAACCGACGGCGATCGGCGCGCTGACGGGATTGTCACCCGCCGCGTTCTATCGGGAGCTGGCGCAGCGGCGGCAAGTCATCTTGATCGAACGGGCGCTGGCCGCCGTGCTGTCGGACGACAAGCTCAAACAGGACGCGATCCATCCGAACGCGGCGGGTCACGCGGCGCTCGCGCGACGCGCAGTCGATGAGCTGAGACAGGCCGGCGTCGTTTCCGGCGGGTGACCGACGCGCCGAGGCGATATCAGGCTTTCGCCGGACGCTTCCCGAGCTTGCGCTGCAGCGTGCGCCGATGCATCGACAGCGCGCGTGCGGTGGCCGAGACGTTGCCGTCGTTGTCGTGCAGCACGCGCTGGATATGTTCCCACTCGACGCGCTCGATCGACATCGGCTTGCCTTCGACCGGCAGCGTGTCATCGCCCTCGTCGCGACCGAACGCCGCGACGACCGTGTCGGCATCCGTCGGCTTGACGAGGTAATAGGTGGCCCCGAGCTTGATCGCCTCGATCGCGGTCGGGATGCTGCCGTGGCCCGTCAGCACAACGATCTTGGTGTGCGGATCGGCGTCCTTCAGCCGCGACACGAGTTTGAGGCCCGATTGATCGGGAAGCTTGAGGTCGACGATTGCATATTCCGGCGCATTGCCGTCGATCGCCTGCAGCGCATCGTCCACCGCGTGCGCGACGGTCACGGCGAAGCCGCGCGATTCGAGCGCGCGGGAGAGGACCTCGCAGAGCGCGCGGTCGTCGTCGACCAGGAGCAGGCTCGCGCGATCGTCGCTGTCCTCAGTCGTGGGGTTCGTCATCATGCCGTTTGCACCTCGAGGCCGCGCAACGGCAGCCTGATCTCTGCGGAAAGCCCGCCGCCGGGCCGGTTCGACCAGCCGATCGTGCCCCCCAGCCGGGCGATCGTCGATGCCGCGAGAACCAGGCCCAGCCCCGTGCCCTTTCCCGGTTGCTTGGTCGTGAAGAATGTCCGGCCGAGCTTTTGGAGATTACCCGCGGAAACGCCGCTCCCGCGGTCGCTCACCGCAACCATGAGCCAGTCCGCGTCCCATCGGCCGTCGACATCGACATGATGCGGCGAAGCGTCCGCGGCGTTGTTGAGCAGGATCAGAATTGCCTGCTGCAGCGACTGGTCGGTGAAGATCGCAGGCCCCGGGGTCACCCCGTGCCAGCGGACTTCGAGCACCTGGTCCGGCCGGAGCGCACGGAATCGCTCGATGACGGCCGCGAGAAAGCGATCGAGCGGCGCTCGGCCGCCGCCGATTGCGCATGTATGTCCCGCCGCCGCGCCAAGATTGGCGAGCGCCTGGTTGCAGGCCTTGATCTGCGCGGCCAGGATCGCGGCGTCGCGTTCGCGCGCCGGCGAGTCGGCGTCGCGCCGCATTTCGTCGACCAGCACCGCCATCGTCGTCAGCGGCGTCCCCAGCTCGTGTGCGGCACCGGCAGCGAGCGTGCCGATCCGCAGCACGGCTTCGTCGTTGGCCGCCCGTCGCGCCGCCTCGCGCAGCAGCCGGTCGTGCTCGCGTAACGTCGCGACGACGCTGCCGACAAACCATGCGGTCACGGCGGCCGTCAGCGCGAAGCTGATCCACAGGCCGGCCGCCATCAGCGTGCCGGACAGCGGCGCGCCCGAAGCCAGCGTGAGCGGCGCGGCGAAGCCGAACGAAAGCGCGAAGCTGCCCACGACGACGAGCGTCCCGGCGACCGCGAGCCGCCACGGCAGCAGCAGCGCAATCAGGACGACGTGCAGCAGGTAGAGGAGCGCGAACGGGTTCGCTATACCGCCGGAGAGGAGCAAGAGCGCGCTGAACGCTACGAGATCGAGCGCGAGATGGCCCGCGACTTCGTAATGCGTCGTCGGCGCTCCGCGCCGCAACCGCGCAGCGGTAAGCACGTTCGCGGCGACGAGCACGCCGATGATCGCGACAACGGGGAGCACGCGAAGCGCGATGCCGAGGGCGATAGCGATCGCGACCGCCGCAGCCTGTCCGGCGATCGCGACGGTGCGCAGGCGCATGAGCTGCCGCAGGCTCGCGAGCAACGCAGGCGGGTCGACGGACTGTGCCGCTGCAAAATCCGTCGGGTGCGAGTCGGCTCGCGCGCGCTCTGCCCCGGCGCCGACAGCGGGGCGCAGCCTCGCGTCGTGTGCTGAAGGCGCGTCAGCGTCCATGACAAAAAAGCCGGCGGGGGCCGGCTTTTTTGCGGGCAGGCAACCTCTTCGTTACTGCGAGAGGACCCACTTGACCAGCGACTTCAGGTCGTCGCCCTTGGCTTTCACTTCCGGGTGACCCTTGTGCTCCGAGAGCTTGGCGACGAGCATCGCCTCGGCGTCGGCCTTGCCCTTGTACTTGGCGGCGACTTCCTTGAACGCCGGGCCGATCTTCTTGGTGTTGATGTCGTGGCAATTCATGCAGCCGCTGCTCTTGGCGAGCGCTTCCTGCGCGTTCGCGGCGCCAGCGGCCGCGAGCCCCGCGGCCGCGACGGCCGCAATCACGAACGATTTCATCTTTTTCGCTCCTAACTGGTTGAATGCCCGATCGCGTGTGTCCGGGGCGACCGCCGCCACTGCCGTCGCACTCGACGCGGCCGGCGACGACAGATTCTAACGCATCGAAGGGTTCCCAGTTGACAGCGACGCGGCCAGGCGGTGCCGCCAGCGAGCGCTCGCCCCGACGCTCTGGTGGATGCGCTGATCGTCGGCGCCGGGGCTTCCGACTCGGTGAAACGGCGCCTAGAGCGACTGAATCCACTTGCCGATCACCGCCAGATCGGCATCCGGCGCCTTCGACGATGCGTGCGGCTTGGCCGCCTTGATCGTGGCGACGACGTCGGCCTCCGACTTGCCCTTGAGCTTGGCGGCGGCGTCCTTGAACGACGGGCCCATCTTCTTGGTGTCGACTGCGTGGCACGTCATGCATCCGTCCTTCTGCGCCAGCGCTGCGCCATCCTGCGCGTTAGCGCTTCCCGCCGCCACCAGACCCGCGCCGATCACCGCTGCCATCACGACTGACTTCATCTTGGCTCCCCAAAGGGTGCGCTGCCCGCGCGCATGGACATTCCAGGCGCCCGCGGTCCGGCGCACGCGGGCTCCATCTTTCCACGTGGCGTCGGGGGGCAGCTTGACATAGCGCAAGCTTAGCATCGCTCCGGGCCGCCGTCCGTGCCGTTCACGCTTGGACGGCGCGGGTGACGCGACTCCGGTGACGGGCGAGCCACAGCGGGGTCCGCGACCTTGGCACCTTGAATACGAAGTGGTAGCGCGCGACGTGATAGCTGGGGTCGAATCCGAAGAAATTCTGCTTCATCTGCGCGAGCTCCTCGGCGCGGTAGGTGTCGAGCGGCTTCGCCGCCTCGTCGGCTCTGCGGCGCGTATTGCGCTCGGTGACGAGATGCGCGAACGCAGGATCGGCGGCAAGCGCGTGCGCGCGCACGGCGATCTCCGTCCGGAACAGGGCCGGCGTCCGGCCGAAATGGCCGTCGATCAGGCCCATCGCCGTCGCGCCGCTCGCCGCGACCGGCTGCCGCCCTTGCGTGATCGCTTGCACCCGATCGGGCGCGACGCGCCGCGGGAGCAGGTACGTCCAATACTCGGAGCCGTACAGGTTCCCCATCGCCTTGTAGTGCGGATTGAGGATCACGCCATCACGCGCATAGACGCGGTCGGCGGCGAGAGCGACGAATACGCCGCCGGCACCGGCGTTGCCCTGCATCGCCGCGATCGTCAGCTGATGCTCGGTGGCGACGATCTCGCGGACCAGATCGTCGATCGCATTGATGTTGCGCCACGATTCGTCGGCAGCATGCGCGGACGCTTCGATCAGGTTCAAGTCGATGCCGTTCGACCAGAAGTCCGGTCCGCCCATGAGCACGATCACCCGCGTCGGCCGCGTCTTGGCATACAGGTAAGCTTGCCGGAGCCGCTCGCATGCAGCGGTACCCATCGCGCCGTTGTAGAACGGGAAGTGGAGGTAGCCGACGGCACCCGCTTCCTCGTAGCGGATCGGCCGCCAGGTCGGATGCGCGACAATCGCCTCCGGCGCGAGCGGCATCTCGGGGACGCCGAAAAGCCGGTCGCCCAACACCCTCGCCGCCGGCAGCTTGAACTGCGGGCCATCCCCGGTCGCGCGCTTCAGGTGCGTGATCCAGACTGCGCCATCGACTGTCGCGCGGAGGATCGCGCCGTCGCGCTGGGCGATGACCTCGCCCGCGTGCCCTTGGATCGCGCCTTCCGGATGCGCATCGTAGAGATAGACTTGCTCGTCCAGAATCTCGTCACGGACGCCCGGCGCGCCGTCCGCCGCGCGGATCTTGCGCAATACGGTCGCGGTGGGATCGGCGCGCCAATCGATCGCGCGATCAGACTGCTGCATCGGCGGGCGCAGTCGCCCGCGCACGCCGGGACGCGAATCATCGAGCGGCATGGGCTTCTCGCCGCGTTCGATCCGCGTGAGCGCGAGGTTCAATGCCACGACGGCGGCCTCGGTCACTTCGTTGCGGTACAGGCTGCTCTTGGCGGCATCGCGCATCGGGAAAGCGACGCTCGCCCACACGTCGCCGGCGTCCATTTCGCCGTTCGCTTCGAGCACCGTCACGCCCCATTCCGTCTCGCCGTCGGCGATCGCCCAGTCGAGCGCGGACGGCCCGCGGTCGCCGACGATGCCGGGATGGATGACGAGGCAGCGATGGCGACGCCAGATCGACTCCGGAATCCGGCGCTTCAGGAACGGTGCGACGATCAGCTCCGGGCGAAAGAGCGCAACCGCTTCCTCGGTCACGCTGTCCCTGACGTCGAATTCGACCGAGATTTCATGGCTGGCCGCAACGAGCTCCGTGTAGACCCGTTGCGTCAGGCTGTTGAACGAATGTGCGAGCAGCAGGATTCGCATCAGCAAATGCGAGGCAGCTGCTCGCCCGTCAGCCAGTCGACGACACGCCGGCCACCGAAGCTCGTGTCCATCTGCACGAAATGGTGCGGGTCGGCGATCACCTCGCCGACGATCGCAGCGTCGCGTCCCTGCGGATGCATGCGCATCGCGGCGAGGAGCCGTTCGGCATCGTCAGGCGCGCAGATCGCGACCAGCTTGCCTTCGTTGGCAACGTAGAGCGGATCGAGGCCCAGAAACTCGCACGCGGCGGCAACTTGCGGTTGCACCGGAATCCGCCGCTCGTCGATCACCATTCCGCAGCCCGACTGGCCGGCAAGCTCGTTTAGCGTCGTCGCGAGTCCGCCGCGCGTCGGATCGCGCAGGCAATGGATCCCGGGCACCGCGGCGACCATCGCTGCGACGAGACGGTGCAGTGCCGCGGTGTCCGAGCGGATCGTGGTCTCGAAGGTCAGGTTCTCGCGCAGCGACATGATCGCAACGCCATGGTCGCCGATCGTTCCGCTGACGAGGATCGCGTCGCCGGGCCGCGCGCGATCGCCCGAGATGTCGACGCCCGCGGGAACGATGCCCATCCCGGTGGTCGTGATGAACACGCCGTCGCCCTTCCCCTGCTCGACGACCTTAGTGTCGCCGGTGACGACCGGAACGCCTGCGTCTTTAGCCGCCGCGGCCATCGATTCGACGATGCGCTTCAGATCCGCAAGCGGGAAGCCTTCCTCGAGAATGAAGCCGGCGGCGAGATGGAGCGGCACGGCACCCGCCATCGCGACGTCGTTGATCGTCCCGTGCACCGACAGGCAGCCGATGTCGCCGCCCGGAAAGAACAGCGGCGAAACGACGTGGCTGTCGGTCGACACGACCATGCGCCCGGCCGCCACCGCGAAGCGCGCCTGGTCGTTGCGCTGCGCGAGCCATTCGTTGTCGAACGCACGCAGGAACAGCTCGTCGACGAGCTGGGCCATCGCGCGGCCGCCGCTGCCGTGCGTCATGTCGACGCGACCGTGGCGGAAATCGACGGGCCGTACGTAGCCGTCGCGCACCACGCCACTCATTGCGCATTGCCTCCGCAACGCGCGCTCATGCGTCCTCCGCGACGGGCTCGCTGGGCGCCTTGGCGGCGGCGTCCTTGAACCGCCCGTACGTGTAGTGCGCGGCGCACGCGCCTTCCGAGGAAACCATGCACGACCCGATTGGATTCTCGGGCGTGCAGACGGTGCCGAAGACCTTGCAGTCGGTCGGCTTTTTTACGCCGCGCAGGATCGCGCCGCATTCGCAGGCCTTGTTGTCCGGCACCGACCGATAAGTGATGCCGTAGCGCGTCTCGGCGTCGAACGCGCGGTACTTGTCCCTGATCCGCAGCGCGCTGTACGGGATCTCGCCCAGACCCCGCCACTCGAACGTGCGGCGCAGCTCGAACACTTCGGCCACGAGCGATTTCGCCTTGCCGTTGCCGTCACGGGTCACCGCGCGCGTGAACTCGTTCTCGACTTCCGCGCGGCCCTCGTTCAATTGCCGCACGAGCATCAGGATCGCCTGCATCACGTCGAGCGGCTCGAACCCGGCGATGACGACGGGCTTCTCGTATTCCTCGGCGAAATACTCGTAGGGCGCGCTGCCGATCACCGTCGACACGTGCGCGGGGCCGATGAAGCCGTCGAGCGGCACGGTGCCGAGCTCGCGCACTTCCTTCGACTCGAGGATGTTCGCAATCGCCGAAGGCGTGAGCACGTGGTTGCAGAAGACGCTGAAATTCGCGAGTCCCGAGGCGGCTGCTTCGAGGATCGCGACCGCGGTCGGCGGCGTCGTCGTCTCGAAGCCGATCGCGAAGAACACGACTTCGCGCCCGGGAATCTCGCGGGCGATGCGCACCGCGTCGGCGCACGAGTACACCATCCGGATGTCGGCGCCGGCCGCCTTCGCCTTCAGGAGCGAGCGTCCCTTCGACGCGGGTACGCGCATCGTGTCGGCGTAGGTGCAGAGAATCAGGCCCGGTCGCGCGGCGAGGTCGATCGCATTGTCGATGCGCCCGATCGGCAATACGCAGACCGGGCAGCCCGGGCCGTGGATCATGTTGACATTCCCGGGCAGCAGGTCCTTCAGCCCGTAGCGCGAAATGGCATGCGTGTGGCCGCCGCAGAATTCCATGAGATTGTAGCTGCGATCGGCAAGAGCTTCTCGTGCAATCGCCCGCGCGAGGGTGCGCGCGAGATCGCCGTCGCGGAATTCGTCGATGTACTTCATGACGCTGCTCCATCGAGATCGGCCTCTTCCGCTGCAGGCGGAGCTCGGGGCGCCGGACCAACGGCCGAGCTCCATCGCTCGGCGACGCGAGCTTCGCTCCTTGGCTCGCTTCGCTCACGAGCCTCGCTCAGGAGTCCTGCCTCGGCGAACGTCTGCAGCGTTCGTTCCGCTTCCTCGGGGTCGAGCCGCGTCAGCGCATAGCCGACGTGGACGATCACATAGTCGCCGCGCGCAACGCCGTCGACGAGCGCAAGCGAGATCCGCTTTTTCACGCCGTCCACGTCGACGAGCGCGATATCGGGCGCCGGGAGGTCGACCACGCGGGCCGGAATCGCGAGGCACATCGTCAGGCCTCCTCTCGACGATCTCGACTCGCCGCCGCCAGGGCAACCCACGCCTGCCCGAGGGAGAGCCCGCCGTCGTTCGGCGGTACGTCACGGGCTTCCAGCACCGTGAGATTGCGCGCGGCGAGCGTCGACGCGAGCGTGCGCGAGAGAACGGCGTTGAGGAAGCATCCGCCGCCGCACGCGACCGTCGTGAGATCGAGCGTTTCCGCGGCGTGCGTGACCCAGTCGGCGAGCGCGCGCACCAGCGTCGCATGGAACAGCGCGGCGCCGTAGCCCGCGTCGCGCTCGTCGGCGAGGCGCAACGCGAGCGCGGTGAGGTCGAGCTCGTTCGCCGCATTGATCGTGTAGAGCGAGCAGTCGGGCGCGACCGCGCCATGGCGCTCGGCTAAGCCTTCGAGCAGCATCGCCGCCTGCCCCTCGAACGCCATTCGCCGCCTTACACCGAGGAGCCCTGCGGCGGCGTCGAACCAGCGGCCCATGCTGCTCGTTTCCGGCGCGTTGAAGCCGCGCGCGAGCATCGACGCGACGGCACCTGCCGCCGGCTCGTCGGCGAACCGCGATGCGATGGTGGCGCCGTCATTGGCGCGAGCGAGCGCTGCCGCCGCCATCCGCCAGGGCTCTCGTGCCGCGCGATCGCCGCCGGGAAGCCGCAGCGGCGCGAGCCGGCCGAGGCGCACGCTGCGCGCGCCGTCGACGTGCAGCAGCTCGCCGCCCCACGCCGTTCCATCGGTGCCGAGACCGACGCCGTCGAGCGCGAGCCCCAGCACCGGACCGGCGCGGCGATGCTCGGCCAGAACTGCGGCGATATGCGCGTGGTGATGCTGGACGCCCCGTGCCGGAACCCCCCAGCGCGTCGCGAGCCGTGCCGCGTAACGCGTGCTGAAGAAATCCTCGTGCAAGTCGTGCGCGACGATCGCAGGCTCGATGCCGAGGATCGACACCAGATGGTCGATCGTTTCGATCAGCATCGTCGCCGTCGGCGCGTTGTCGAGGTCGCCGATGTGTTGCGACACGAACGCCTGGTCGCCGCGCGTCACGCATATCGTGTTCTTGAAATATCCGCCCAGCGCCACGACCGACGGTCCCTCGGCGGCAAGCCGGATCGCGCGCGGCGTGTAGCCGCGGGCGCGGCGGACGAACTGGAAGCGCTTCGCATTGCCGGGCGCCGCGCGCACGACGCTGTCGTCGCAGCGGATGACGATGTCGCGATCGTGGACGAGGAACGCGTCGGCGATGCCGGCGAGCCTCTCCTGCGCTTCGTCGTTGCGGGTGACGAGCGGCTCCCCGCCCGGATTGGCGCTCGTCATCACGAGCACGAGCTCCTGCGGCAGGGAAAGCCAGCTTGTGCCCGCAGGTCGACCGGCGGCCTCGTGAAACAGCAGGTACTGCAACGGCGTATACGGGAGCATCGCGCCCAGCCACGCGAGGCCGGGCGCGACGCCGGAAAGTGCGGCATCGACATCGCCTCGCTTGCGCAGCAGCACGATCGGGCGTTCGGGCGATTCGAGCAGCGCGCGCTCGGCCGGCGCGACCTCCGTCCAGCGCCGCAACGACACGGCGCTTGCGACCATCACGGCAAACGGCTTCTCCTCGCGCCCCTTGCGCTCGCGCAGGCGCGCCACTGCATCGGCGTTGCGCGCGTCGCACGCGAGGTGGAAGCCCCCCAGGCCCTTGATCGCGATGATTTCGCCGTGCGCGATCCGTGCCACGGTTTGCGCGACCGGATCGCCGTCGCGCATCTCCACGCCGATGGCATCGAGCAGCCCGAGTCGCGGCCCGCATGCGGGACATGCGTTCGGCTCGGCGTGGAAGCGGCGGTCGCGCGGCGACCGATATTCGGCGAGACACTGCGGACATTGCCCGAACGCCGCCATGCTCGTCATAGGCCGGTCGTAAGGCAATCTTCGCGTGATCGTGTAACGCGGGCCGCAATTCGTGCAGTTGACGAACGCGTAACGGTAGCGGCGGTCGGCAGGATCGAAGAGCTCCGCGAGGCAATCGTCGCAGATCGCGCTGTCCGGTGGAATCGCCGTTGCGGGGCGGCCACCGCCGCTCTCGCGGATCGCGAAGCCCGTGCCGTCGGGCAGCGGCGCGCAATCGACGACGTCGATCGCCTCGACGCGGGCGAGCGCGGGCGCTTCGTCGCGCAGGCGGCGCGCCAGGCGGACGATCCGTTGTTCGTCGCCCTGCACCTCGATCGTGACGCCCGCCGCATCGTTGCCCACCCAGCCGTCGAGCGCGAGCTCGGACGCGAGCCGATAGACGAACGGCCGGAAGCCCACGCCCTGGACGATGCCGCGCACGCGAAGGCGCCGGCGTACGCGCGATTCGGCAACGGTGACGGTGGCATCCATCGGTCGGAGCGAGTTACGCGGAGGTCCGTTGCAAGTCGCTAGACGCGCGCTGCGCCGCGACTTCGGTCTCGAGCTCGGCAACGCGCAGCCGCAGCGCTGCGTTGTCCGCGTCGCGCGCGGCCTTCGCTTGCGCAACACCGTCGATCAGCCACGCAATCCACGCGTCGAAGCCCGCACCCGTCGTGGCCGAGACCCGCAGCGCGTCGAGACCCGGACGCACGCGGCGCGCATACCCGATCGCCGCGTCCGCGTCGAACTGCACGTACGGCAGGAGATCGATCTTGTTCAGGACGAGGAGGTCGGCCGCGTGGAACATGTCCGGATACTTGAGCGGCTTGTCCTCGCCTTCGGTGACCGAGAGGATCACGACCTTGTGCGCTTCGCCCAGATCGAATGCGGCAGGACAGACGAGATTGCCGACGTTTTCGATCAGCAGCAGGCTGCCGTCGACCGGCTGCAGCGTCGTCAGCGCATGGCCCACCATGTGCGCGTCGAGGTGGCAGCCCCTGCCGGTGTTGATCTGCACGGCCGGAGCGCCGGTCGCGCGGATGCGGTCGGCGTCGAGCGAGGTCTGCTGGTCGCCCTCGATCACCGAAACCGGAACGCGGCCTTTGAGCGCCTCGATCGTGCGCACGAGGAGCGTCGTCTTGCCGGAGCCCGGACTCGAGACGAGGTTGAGCGCGAAGACGCCGCGGTCGCGCAGCGTTCGCCGGTTCGCCGCCGCGAACGCATCGTTCTTCGCGAGGATGTCCTGCTCGATCTGCACGACGCGCGACGGCGCGAGCCCGGGCGCATGCGCGGCGGCAAGCCCGCCGGCGGCGCCGAGGCCATGGTCATGCGGGTGGCCGTCGTGAGCATGCCGATGCCACGTGCCGTCGGCGTGGCGGTGGCCGTGCGCGCCGGCGGGCTCCGCCTCTCCACGCGGAGCTTCGTGCGAATGCGCGTGCAGTGCCGCCTCGGCATGCGCACGCGCAGAATCGTCGACGGACGCGCCGTCGATCCGTGTCTCACCGTGACCGCAGCCGCAGGTTGTGCACATGGCTCTTCTTTCTGTCAGTTGGCGCCGGACGCGTTTGCTCCGGCAATCACGCAATCTCGATTTCCCGTACCCGCATGTCCTCGCCGGAGATGACCTCGACCTGATAGCTGCCGCAACGCGGACAGGCCTCGCCGAGTGCCGCGATGGCAACGCGCGTGCCGCACGGCATGCACCACGCTTCACCGGGCGTCGTGACGATGTCGAGCCGCGCTCTAGCCGCCGGGCCGCCGCGCGTCACCGCGTCGAAGCAGAAGCGAAGCGCCTCCGGCTCGACGTGCGACAGCGCGCCCAGCTCGAGGCAGACGGACGCGACACGCGACGCACCATTCGCGCGCGCGGCGTCCTCGACGATCTCGAGCATGCCTTCGGCGAGCGCCATCTCATGCATGCGCAACCTCGACGGCAAAGGCGACGCAGGGATCGAGCGCCTGCACGGCGAGCCCCGCGTGCCGCCTGAGCGTGGCTTCGTCGGCGGCGGGCAGCCCCGCGAGCCCGCGCGTCAACGGGCCGTCACGATGAAAATTCCACTCGGTCGGCGCAACGATCTGGTAGCTCGCGATGCGGCCCTGATCGATGCACGCGCGATGCAGGAGCAGGCCGCGCGCGGTTTCCACTGCTGCCACGCCTTCGCCCGCGTTTGGCGCGAAGGCTCCGACCCAGCGCGTGGCCTCGCCATCGGTGCCTGCACCGGAGAGCGCGCGGAGCAAGAGCGCCAATTCGACGAGCCGCGCCGCCATTCGCGTCGGCACGGAATTGCCCCAGCGCGCCCGCAGCGCCGCGACGAGAGGATGGGCGTGCGTGCGTGCGAGCGCACCCGTTTCGGCCGGCGCGCCGTCCCATTCCGGCGCCCGCTCGAAGGCCGGCGTCGCGCGCATCGCCGGCAGCACCGCGGCGATGAGCGCATCGCGCCGCGGCACGGGCATCAGCGGGACGTCGCTCGCGCCGAGCGTCGGCGCGGTGTCGATCAGCTCGCGCAGGAGCGTGGCCGGAAGGGTCGCCACGCTCCGCGACCAGCGGTCGAGCGCATCGACGTCGTTACGGTCGAGAAATGCGGCGGGCGCTTCGCCATAGACGTGGAGCTCGGCGACGTCGGCGAGTGCCGCTGCGAGCCCCGCAGTCGAGCTCGCGCCGGATGTCGCGGCTGCGGCGATCTGGCGGCGCGCGGCGGCAACGGGCGACGCCTGGCGAGAGCGTCCCATCGCTTCCGGCCAGTCGATCAGGATGCGCCACAGGTATTCGGCAATCGTCTCCAGCATGACCGTCAATTCGCGCGTGGCAATTGCGTCGGACGCAGCCTCGATGCCCTCCGCCGCTTCGATCGCCGCAGCCGCGGCGGCACCTTGAGCACGGCCGCAGATCGAGTAGAGCAGCGGCACCATCGCCGCCGCTTCGGCGCCGGTCTTGCCACCCAGCACGCGGCCCGCCGCGAAGGGGCGCGTCGACCGGATGCGGACGTCGCGCACGCGCTGTCCGTCCCAGGCGAGCCGCACGACGATGTCACCCTCGAGGGTCACGATCGCCCCCGAGGCGCCCGCGCAGGAAATCGCGCTTCGACAGCGGGGCGTCCAGGTTGTCCTTGAGTCGCGCGAGCGGTCCCGGCGCCGGTTGTGCATCCGGCGAAAGGTTCGCCACCGGCATTTCCTCCACTTCCGCATTCGCCGGATCGAACAGCGCTTCGCGCGCGAGCACGGCGACGAGCCGCGCCGTTTCCTGATCGTCGAACTCCAGCAGCGGCGAAAACAGCGAGCACACCTGATACTCGCCGATAACGTCGTCGCGCGCGCCGACGAACTCGTAATCACCGGCAGGGAACCGGTAACGGCGCTTTTCCCCCGGGGCGAGCGACCGCCAGGCGGCAGGATCGCGCGGCGTCAGCGTGAGATTCATGAACCACGGCGTCAGCATTACGCCGAGCCAGCGCGCTTCCCACGGGGCGAAGCCGACAGCCTCCACGTCGAGCGCCGGATTGACGAACCCAAGCCCGGTCATCCGCTGCGCAACGGCACGGAAGACGTCGGTCAGCCGCGCGCTGGGATCGGAAAGCAGAGCAGGGTCCGGGACGACGTTCATCTTCGACCCTAGTTGTCGGCCACCACGAGGAACTGGTCCTTCGTGGCCGAGCAGTTCGGGCAGGTCCAGTGCGGCGGCAGATGGGCAAAGGGAGTCCCGGGCGCAATCTGCCAGACGACGTCGCCCTCCGCCGGGTCGTAGACGTACCAGCAGATCTTGCATTCCATTCTCGTGCCGGGCCCGATTCTCGCGGCGTCGCCGAAGCTTTCGAATTTCGTCATGTCGGTACCGGTGCCGCGACAGCAACTCATTCCGCACACGACTCGCTCATCCACTCCACGAGCTCGGCCAACCGCGTGCGGCTGTCGTCGAGGTCTTCCACCGCGGCGAGCGCCACTTCCGGCACGGCGACGATCTCGATCGTGTCGAGGATCAGCGTGTTCATGCTGTTGAAATACTGGACGCGCCAGACGTCGCGGGCGCCGGTCGACGTGATGCGGCAATTGCCGAAGCCACGCGAAATCATCGCCACCGGCCCGACCGGCAGCGCGCTGCCGAGCACCTGATGGTCATCGGGTGTCAGCGGGAACAGCGTCAGATTGATGACGTGCGCGCGGCCGCTCGGTTGAGGCTCGCGCATCTGCGCGTCGATCTCGACCAAGAGCGCCGGCGAATTCATCGCGCCCGAAGGCGCCGGCGTTGCCGCGATCCGCGGGAGCGAGCCCTGCCGCGCCACATCGGTCACCACGCGCGGCAATGCCGCCGCTTCGAGCCAGTCGCCGATCGTCTCGCCGCAGGCGTCGAACGCGCAGACGCGCCAGATGCCGGTGAAGACGCTTTCCTGGATGCGAAACGACGGCCTTCCCTCGATCGTGATGCCGACCTCGCCTTCCCCCAGCATCTGGTTCGTGACCGCCAGCGCGTCGGCTGGCATCCCGGAAAGATCGAAGCGCGGTCCGTCGCCGCTCGCGGCGGGATTCCAGCGCTCCATCGCGGCGGAAAACGCCGCCAGCAGATCGCGCGAGGCGCGCAGCGCCGCCGTGTCGGCGCGCTCCGGGACATCGGGCATCCGGAACGTACTCATCTCGTGCGGCAGCGGTAGGTACTCCAGCTCCTGCTCTTCCGGCTGCGATCCGGGGCCGATCATGCGTACCGGCAGCGGAAAATCGGACATGGTGGAATCCTTTCGCTCGCGAAATTCATGCGCCGCAGGCGCCGGAACCTTCTGTTGCGCCCCTGACGGCGATGCCGATCGCAGGCGGGCGCGTCGGCGCCGCGGCAAGCAGCCGGGCGATTTCCTTGCCGTACTCGTCCCAGTCGCGCAGACCGTCGATCGCTCCGACGTACTCGCCGTCCTTCAGCATGACGACCGCCGGCCAGCGGCGGAATCCGTAGCGCGCGTGAAACGCCCGCGCTGCATCCGGCAGCAGGACGCCGACGCCGAAGCGGCCCGCAAACGCCTTCGCGAGCTCGGGCACGATCACCGCGAGGTCGAGCGTTTCCCGGTATCGCACCGGATCCTCGGCGAACAGCAGCAGCGTGTGGCCGGCCCGTCGCGTATACGTGTCGAAGTTCGTCGCGTCGACCTCGACTGCGCCGTGCTTCGTGAAGAGCTGCGTGAGCAGCGGATGGGCACGCGCGTCGGCGGCCGTCGCGGCAACGGGAATCGTCATGGCGTCTTCGTCCTGAGGTGCAGCGGCAACTGCGGCACGCGTCCCACGAGATCCGCGAAGTAGTCGTCGACGTTCGAAACACCGGCGAGCGCTGCCTCGAGCGCATCGAGCGCGGCGTCGGTCTGCACGGCTTCTTGCTGCGTCAGCGTGCGCACCGCGGAGCCCTGGTAGGCGAGAATCCACGCGCCGACCGGTTGATCGCCGACCAGTGCGACGTCGATCCGCTCGCGCCGGCCGCGGCCTGCGCAGATCGTCGCGCCGCCGTCTGCGCCGACGACTTGCATCGGTATGCCGACGCACATGTCAGCGTCTCCCCGGGTCTCCCCGCGCGAGCACGCGCGGGTCGCCGACGCGGCACGCCTCCGCCGCCGACGGCCGTCCCGACTCGTAGGCGTCGAGCGCGAGAGAGCGAGCGTTGAGCGGCTCGAAACGGGTTCCGGCGCGCCGCTGCTTCCCCGGATATCCCCACAGTGCCAGCTCGCGTGCGGCGAGCGCCACGGCGTCGGGAAGGCGTTTCCTGACGATCTCGGTGAGGCTGCCGCCGAAGTCGGAAAGCTCCTGCGGCTGGACGCCGACGGCGACGATCGTTTCCGGCGCGCAGCCGTTGAGCTGCGCGAGCGCGAGAACGTCGTTGAAGCCGTTCTGGTGCGGCGAGAGCTTCGTGCGCCCCCATGCGGGCACCTCGGCGTCGCGCAGGACGATGAGCGCGCCCGGCTCGCGGCGAACGTCGATCGCGTCGAACACCAGCACGCGCCGCGATGTGGCGACGGCATCGTAGAGGTTGAGGCCGAGCGTTCCGCCGTCCTTCAGCACGACGGCCGAGGGGAACGCGTACGTCGCATGCAATGCCTCGACCGCACGCACGCCGAATCCCTCGTCGGCCCACAGCACGTTGCCGATTCCCAGCACGAGCGCTTCGCAGCGGTCTTCCATCGCCCTTTTGTAACGTCCGTCGTAACAGTACGAAGCCTACCGCCGCGACGAGCCCGCGTATTGCGTTAGGTCAAGCGAAGCCGGGGGTGGCTCGCGGACGCTAGGTGCCTTTCGTCGCTTCGCCGACGTGCCCGTTGCTTCGAGCGTTGATCGCCGTCCTGGAGCGCGCGCGGAACGCGCTTCGCGACCCCATTGGCTCCACAGGGCAGCGACGGGGACGTGGAATTCGCTCCACGCGGTACGGAAAAAATTTCCGGCGTTGCCGGGGAATTCGTCGGCGACGACTCGCCAACTCCCTGTAGTGAAAGGGGAAAGGATTTGGGCATGGCCGTTGCGTCAGCCACACTGATCGGCGGGCATTGGACGGCCCGCCGGCGACAGGTGAGAGGCGTTTCTTCCATTGAGCGGGAGATCTTCCATGAAGCTTTCGATGCGCGAAGTGATGTACGCAGTGGTCATCGGTGCGTTCGCCATGGGTGTTCAGGCGCAAACGCCATCCACCGCAACTCAGCCGCAAGCCGATACGTCGAAGATGACCGGCGCGGCGACTCCAGATGCCAAGGCCAGGGCCGACGCCGATTACAAGGCAGCGCTGGAGGCCTGCAATGCCAAGACCGGCACCATGAAAGAGAGCTGCCAGAAGGACGCAAAGGCGGCGCACGAGCACGCGATGGGCAAGAAGGACACCTCGACGATGGGCGCCCCGCAAAGCTCGATGGGTGCGGGACAGAGCTCGACCTATTCGTCGGGCAACACGGGGCAGAAGTGAGGTAGCGGCAAACTGTCCAGCGCGCACATTGGCGGGCGACGCGATGCGACGTCGTCCGCCATCGGAGACGCCGGGCACGGAGAGGCCCATGAAATCGATCCTCGACCCTGGATTCCGTTACACCCCTAGCGTCGAAACCGACCTGCGCAAGACATTTGCCAGGATTCGCCGCGAGCAACGGCTGCGCGAACAGGCGAACGCGCAGGCCGAGGCCGAAGCGAGAACGAAGGTGCTGACGATCAGCCCGCGCAGACACGAGGCGCAGCTTTGACGACCTCGTAGCCGTTTGCGCCACGATTGTCGCGGAAGCTCGCGTCTCGCGGCGCGCAGGCGCCGGGCTCGACTCAGGGGCCCCAAAAAGCGCGGGTAAGACTTACACGCCTCGCGCACTGCGCTTGCGCGGCGTTCGCGCAACGACGTCGCGCACCGCCGCATGCATGTCCCACGCCACCTGCAGGTGCATCCAGAACGCCGCATCGTTGCCGAAATACATCGCGAGCCGCACCGCGGTGTCCGGGGTGATCGCGCGACGGCCGTTGATCAGCTCGTTGACGCGGCGGCGCGAAACGTCGAGCGCCTCGGCCAATTCGGTCTGCGTGATCGCGAGCGGCTTCATGAAGCGCGTCGCGAGGAACTCGCCCGGATGCGGCGGCTTGCGCGACGCCAGGGCGAGGCGCGCCGGCCGTCCCCGACCGGCGCCCTTCCAGCGAGTGCTTTCGTTGCGAGTCAGCATCGCTGCCGGGTCGGCGCCTCGCGACCGGCCCGGTCTCCCCTCATCGCCCCCTGAGCCCGGTCTTTCAACCATTCGGCTCGCGCTTGAACAGCCGCAGTCCGTTGACCATCGTGCTGATGATCGACTCGCCACTCATGATGTCCTCGCGGAACACCATGTACGTATGGATGAACACGAACAGCAGCAGATACCACATCGCGAGATGATGGAGCGTGCGCACCATCTGCGGATCGCCGAAGACGACGAACACCCAACCGAACCAGCTCATCCACGGCAATCCCCAGCCCCATTGCTCGGCGTAGAGGGCGAGGCCGGTGACGATCAGGAACAGCGTGCCCAACGTGAACATGAAGAACATCGCCGCCTGCGCCACCGGATTGTGGCCAACCCAAAGATCGGACTCCTTCTTGAGGAACAGGTAGTACGCGACCTGGCTCCAGAAGCCGCGCCACCACGCGCCGCTCCAGAACGGCACGTAGAAAATGCTCCGCGCGTGATGGTTGCCCATGAGCGCCCAATAGATCCGGACAGCAAACGCGACCGCGAGGATCATTCCCGCGCTCTCGTGGATCATCCGGATCCAGCCGAAGTAGAAGCTGTCGTAGGCTTCGCCTCCGATCGCCGGCAGGGGGCTGCCAATAAGGTAGCCCGTAGCCGCGAGGACGAAGATCGCGAGCATCGTCACCCAGTGCCAAAGCCGGACCGGCGCCTCGTAGACGTACACCGGCTCGAACGGACCGCTCAACACCCGGCCGGATACAGACTCGACTCGCATGGCGATCTCCTCAACGCACCTTGACCGACACGAGCTCTTCGCCTTCGGGGCTCATCACGTGCGTCGCGCAGGCAAGGCACGGGTCGAAGCTGTGGATCGTGCGCAGGATTTCGACCGGCTGCTCGGGCTTCGCCATCGGCGTGTTGAGCAGCGCCGCTTCGTACGCGCCGATCTGGCCCTTGGCGTCGCGCGGGCCCGCGTTCCATGTCGTCGGCACCACGCACTGGTAGAGATCGATCTTGGTGTTCTTGATCTTGATCCAGTGCGCGAGCGCGCCGCGCGGGGCTTCGCAGGGACCGGCCCCCTTGGCCTCCACCGGCCACGTCGACGGCTCCCACTTCTCGACGTTGGCGGTCGCGAGATCGCCGGCCTTGATGTTGGCGATGAGCTCTTCGTGATATTGCTTCATCTTGCGCGCCGCCCACTGGCACTCGAGCCCGCGCGCTGCCGTGCGGCCGAGCGTGGAGAATAGCGCCGTGATGGGTACGTCGAGCGCCTTCAGCGTCGCGTCGACCTGCTCCTTGATGTCTTTGCGGCCGCGCGCATAGGCGACGATATACCGTGCCAACGGTCCGACTTCGACGGCGTTGCCCTTCCACCGCGGCGCCTTGACCCACGAGTATTTCGCGCTCTCGTCGAAGTTCTCGACGTTGGTGCGGGTGCCTTTCGTTTCCTTGCCGAGCACGAAGTTCGGGTCGGTCGTCCCGTCGAACGGGTGCAGCCCCTTGCTCTCGTCGGCGTACTTGTACCACGAGTGCGTGACCCATTCCTGGACCTGCTCGGGATCCTTGAGGTCAACGTCGTAGACCTTGGAAAGATCGCCGTTGAGGATCACGCCCGAAGGCAGCGCCAGGCTCGCGTTGGTGTAGTCGTTGGGAATCTCCGGAAACTCGCCGTACGACATGACGTTCTTGCCCGAGAGCCCGCCACCCCATTGCGCCCAGTCCTTGTAGAAGCCGGCGACTGCGAGCAGATCCGGGATGTAGACCTCGTCGATGAACGTGGCGGTGCGGCTGCAGATGTCGCCCACCATGTTCAGCGTGGCCATGTTGACCGCGCCGACCGCGCCGGTGCCGTCGACGTTGATCGGGCTCGGCACGCCGCCGACGAGCCAGTTCGGGTGCGGATTCTTGCCGCCGAAGATCGTCTGGATCTTGACGATCTCCTTCTGGAAGTCCAGCGCCTCGAGATAGTGCGTCGTCGCGAGCAGGTTCACTTCGGGCGGCAGCTTGTACGCCGGGTGGCCCCAGTACGCATTGCTGAAGATTCCCAGCTGTCCGCTCTCGACGAACTTCTTCAGCCGGTTCTGCACGTCGCGGAAGTAAGCCGGCGACGAGTTCGGGTGGCTGGAGATGCTCTGCTGGATCTCGGAGGTCTTCTTCGGGTCGGCTTTCAGCGCCGAGACGACGTCGACCCAGTCGAGCGCGTGCAGGTGGTAGAAGTGGACCAGATGGTCCTGCGCGTACAGCGTCGAGTGCATCAGATTGCGGATCGTGTTCGCGTTCTTCGGGATCTTGATGCCGAGCGCGTCCTCGACCGTGCGCACCGAAGCGAGCGCGTGCACGCCGGTGCACACGCCGCAGATCCGCTCGACGAACGCCCACGCGTCGCGCGGGTCGCGGCCCTTGAGGATCACCTCGAGTCCGCGCCACATCGTGCCCGTGGAGACCGCATTGCGGATCACGTTGTTCTTGTCGACGTTGACCTCGATGCGCAGATGGCCCTCGATCCGCGTGATCGGATCGACGACGACGCGCTTACCGCTGTTGTCGAGCGTGAAGCCCTGCGTTTGATAGATGGCCATGATTTACTCCTTCACCTCGCTCGACTTGTCGTTGCTCGTCTTGCTGCGCGCCTGCTTGATCGCGCTCACCGCCGCGTGTGCCGCGACGGCCGCGCCCGCGGCAGCGAGCACGGTGAGGCCGATCCTGTCGGCGGTCCCTTCGGCACCGGCGATGCCCGGCACCTTGACCGTCGTCAGATGATCGTAGAACGAGCCCTTGTCCCAGAACGCATCCTCGGAGCAGCCGATGCAGCCGTGGCCCGACTGGATCGGGAACGACAGGCCTTCGTTCCACCGCGTCGCCGAGCAGGCGTTGTAAGTCACGGGCCCTTTGCAGCCGACCTTGTACAGGCAGTAACCCATCCGCGCGCCGGCGTCGTCGAAGTGCTCGACGAACTGGCCTGCGTCGAAGTTGGGCCGGCGGTAGCACTTGTCGTGCACGCGCTGGCTGTAGAACATCTTCGGGCGACCCTGCGCGTCGAGGTCGGGCAGCCGGTCGAACGTCAGGATGTACGTGACCACGCCGGTCATCACTTCGGCGATCGGCGGACATCCCGGCACCTTGATGATCGGCTTGTCGGTGATCACCTTGTGAATCGGCGTCGCCTGCGTCGGATTGGGCTTCGCCGCCTGCACGCACCCCCATGATGCGCAACTCCCCCACGACACGATCGCCTTCGCATCCTTCGCGACGCGGCGGAGCTTCTCGACAAACGGCTTTCCGCCCGGGATGCAGTAGACGCCGTCGTCGGCGAGCGGCGGATTGCCCTCGCACGCCAGGATGTAATTGCCCTTGTACTTGGTGATCGTCTGCTCGAGTTGCTCTTCGGCCTGATGGCCCGCGGCCGCCATCAGCGTGTCGTCGTAGTCGAGCGAGAGCATCGACAGCACGACGTCCTTCGCGAGCGGATGCGCGGAGCGGATGAACGACTCGCTGCAGCACGTGCATTCGAGTCCGTGCAGCCAGACGACGGGCGTGCGCGGCTTCGTCTGCATCGCCTGCGCGATCTGCTGCGCGCCGGCGTCACCGAGCCCGAGCGACGCGGCGGTCAGGCTGCAGAACTTGAGAAAGCTCCGGCGCGAAATTCCCTGCCGGCGCATCAGCTCATAATAGGTTTCGAACATTTCGCCCCTCCTCACCGACGGGCCTCGTCTCTCGTGCGAACCTTCACGCGGGACACCCAAGGATTCATCGCAACGAACGTATTTAGAACTCGTTGCATCGGATGCCGGTTGATGTGGATCAACAGCGATGCGCGCGTTTGCGCAATGCGTTTTCCGAGTGAAAAGCACAGGTATCCGAGCATGGCGCGTGTAACGGGTGCCGTAACAGTTCCGCGGTGGCCCGAGCGCCGGGTGCTCGGCAAGGACGGATCCGCGCTTGGCGCAGCGATCGGCACACCGCGGTATTGCCCCGCGGGCTGACGCAGATCAATCCGCCGATGGAGGGCCGGTTGCATCATCCACGGAAAGGAGGTCGCGTCCGCGCGGCGGGCGCGATGCGGCGGCGTTTGAGCTGCGCCGAGCGCACGAAGAGCATCGTGACGACGATCACCGACCGGCTCCCCCCTCACGACGCAGTGGAGGCTGCGATCGCGCGCGTTCTCGACGCCGAGCAGGCGGCGCGCCTCGCCGTTGCCGCGACCGATCAGGCCGCGATCGCGACGATCGAGGAGGCCCGTGCCGCCGCGCGCGCGGTGGCGTTGCGCACCGAGGCGCGGATTCGCGCGGTGCGCGGCGCGTTCGAGCGCCGCACGGCGGCGGAGGTCGCCGCGCTCGACGCGGCGGCTGCCGAAGCCGCCGTCCCGCACGGGCTCGACGCCGACCTCATCGCGCGGATCGATGCTGCCGTCACCACCCTCGCCGCTCGGCTTACGGGTTCGGCCGCATGACGGCGATCGGCAGTCTCGAATACGCGCAGGCGCGGCTGTGGGCACGCTACGGTGCGCGTCCCGACGACGCCGCATGGCGACGGGTCGAGCACGCGCGCGAGCTTCCTGCGCTGATCGATGCCGCACGCGCGTCGGCGTTCCGGCACTGGATCACCGGCATCGACGCGACCGCGACGCCGCATCGGATCGAAGCGTCGCTGCGCGATCGCTTTCGCGATCTCGTCTTCGAAGTGGCTTCATGGATGCCCGACGAATGGCAGGCTGCAGTCCGCTGGAGCGCCGTCGCCGCCGATCTGCCGGCGCTCCAGCATCTTGCGCGCGGCGGTGCCTTTCTGCCCTGGATGCGCGACGATCCGATCTATCGCGATCTCAGCGGACCCGAAACGGGAAACGCCGGTGCCGCGCCCGTCGGCGGTCCGCTGGCGCCCCTTGCCGCCGCGTGGGCCGATCCCGATCGTGCGGCTCGCGCGTGGCGCGACGAGTGGCAGCGACGGCTGCCGCGGCGCGCGGACGACGAAGGTTCGCTTGGCGGAGTGCCTTCGCGCTCCGCGCTTCGGTATTCGCCCCTAGGGCTCATGCGCGCGCTCGAACGCGAGCTCGCCTCGCACTGGCGCGCGCTGCGCGATCCTTCGCTTGGCGACGGCGTCGCGCTCCGCCGCGCGCTGCAGGCGCGCCTTGCCCTGCTGTTCCGCCGTGCAATGCACGACCCCGCGGCGGCGTTCATTTTCCTCGCGCAGATCGCGCTCGATCTCGAGCGGCTGCGCGGCGAGCTCGTGCGGCGCGCCGCGTTTCCCGGACTTCCGCTCGCGGGTGCCGCATGATCCGGCCGCAACCGGCACGCTGGTTCGAGATCCTTGCCGCGCGCGACGACGCGACGCTCGTGCTCGAGGCGCTGGCGACGACGGGCGCAGTCGAGCTCGAGGCACGCGCGAGCGCGGTCCTGCCCGCGGAGCTCGCCGACCTGCGCCCGCAACTGTCGCAATTTGCGGAGCTTTCGCTGCGTTATCGCGCCTACTGGCCGCGCACCGAATTTCGCGCTTCGCCGTTTCCGGGGCCTCCCGCGACAAGCCTTGCGCGGAGCCTCGCGCACCTTCGCGCATGGGCCGCGGACGCCGAGCCCGTGATCGCGCAGTTGCAGCGTTGTGCGGACGAGCGCTCGGAAATTCTGCTATGGCGCCGCGTGCTCGCGGCGGTCGGCGAATCCGCGCTCGACTTTGCGCGCCTCGCGGGCGCGGGCCCGGTCGTGCACGTCCGCCTCGCCGTCTTCCCGGCGGACAGCGAGCCCGAGCTGCCCCCCGGCGTGCTCGTGCGAGCAATCGACTTCGACGGCACGGTGCCGTGCGCGCTCGCCACCCTCGCCGTGGGCGCAGCAGGCGACGTGAACGCGCTCGCGCAGCAAGCGGCGATCCACAAGGGACGCCTGTACGATGCGCCGCCGTGGCTCCGCGTCGATGCGGCCGGGACCGAACGCTACGTCACGCCGCGCCTCGAGGCGCTCGCGCGCGAAGAATCGAGCCTGCGCACCGCGCTCGAGGCATTGCACGCGAAGCACGACCTGTACACCACGCTCGGCGATGCGAATCGTCTGCAATGGGTGATCCGCAACGTCCGCGCGCTGGAATCGGGCGATCTCTTTTGCTGGATCACCGGCTGGACCAGCGATCTCGCGGGTGCCACGCTCGCGCTCGCGCTGGAACGTTCGGGCGCGCGGGCATTGCTGCACTTTCCGACGCCGGCCCCGGGGACCAGGGCGCCGCTGCTGCTCGCCAACCCCGCCTGGGCGCGTCCGTTCGAAATCTTCAGCCGCGCGGTCGGGATGCCGTCGCGTACCGAAGCGGATCCGAGTGTGCTGCTGGCCGTTGCCGTGCCGCTGATGTTCGGGTACATGTTCGGCGACGTGGGCCAGGGTCTCGTGATCGCTGCGGTCGGCTTTGCGATGAGGCGGCGCTTTCCGGTCGCGCGCCTGTTCATCGCCGGAGGACTCGCAGCTGCGGTGTTCGGCACGCTGTTCGGCAGCGTGTTCAGCGTGCACGCCTTCGCTGCGCTGTGGATTGCGCCACTCGACAACCCGCTTGCGATCCTGGTGGCGCCGCTCGCCGGCGGCGCGGCGCTGCTTACCGTCGGCCTCGCGCTTACGGCGCTCGAAGCGTGGTGGCGCGGCCAGCTCCCGCTGTGGCTTACGACCGATGCCGGTTACATCATCGCCTATCTCGGCATCCTTGCCGGGTTCGTCGACGCCTCGGGCTTCGCTGTCGCCGCCGGTGGCGCGGCCCTCTATTGCGCCGGCCGCGCGCTCCACGCGCATCGCGCCCGAGCGATGCTGGCGGCGGCGGGCGAGCTTATCGAACGGCTCATCCAGATCCTGATCAACACGCTGTCATTCGCTCGCGTCGGCGCGTTCGCGCTGGCCCACGCCGGGCTGTCCTCCGCGATCGTCGCGCTGATGGACGCAACCGGCAATTCGTTGCTGGCCGCGCTGGTGCTCGTCGTCGGGAACGTCGTCGTCCTCGCGCTCGAAACGCTCGTCGTGTCGATCCAGACGACGCGCCTCGTCCTGTTCGAATTCTTTACCCGCTTCCTGACCGCCGAAGGACGGATTTTCCATCCGCTCCCGGCGCCGCCTTCCATGCCGCAGGAGAATGGCTGATGAAATCCTCAAACAAGTTCGTGGCCGCGCTCGTCGTCCTCGCCGCAATATCGAGCCTCGCCGCCACCGCGCTCTTCGTCGCCGCGCCGTCCGCGCTTGCCGCGGTCTCGGGCCCGGCGATCGGCATCAGCGCGGAGGCGTGGAGCTGGGGCCTGCTCGGTGCCGCGCTCGCGACCGGCATGTCTTCGCTCGGCGCCGGCTTCGCCGTGGCGAAGGTCGGCACGGCCGCCATAGGCGCCCTCGCGGAAAAGCCGGAGCTGTTCGCACGGCTTCTGATCTTCGTCGGCCTGGCCGAAGGGATTGCGATCTACGGGCTCATCGTCTCCATTCTGATTCTCAATCGGCTGGTGTGACCGGGAACGTTGCCAGCGATGACTACGCTCGTCTATCTCGGCGACGAAGTAAGCGCCGCCGGCTATCGCCTTGCCGGACTTCGCGTGCACGTGCCGGCGCACGGCACCGAGACCGCGGCCCTCGCCGCTGCGCGTGCCGACGCATCGCTGGTCCTCGTTTCGGCCGCGGTCGCCGCACGGATCGGCGATCGGGCGCTACGCTCCGCGCTCGCGGCAATCACGCCCCTAACGCTGATCGTTCCCGATCTCCTCGGGCGCGTTCCGGTTCCCGACGTCGGCGCGCGGTTGCGGCGTCAGCTCGGGCTCTAGCGATCATGAGCGCCGCCGGGCCGTCCCAAGGCGTGAATTGCTCCCCCTCAGGGGGCAGCGCTGCGGCGACAGCCGCAAGCGTGGGGGTACACGAATGACACTCGAGGCCCAAGTGCAAGCGCTGCTCGATCTGGTCGAGGCCGACCGTGCCGCCAAGTGCGCGTCCCTCCTGGGCGACGCGCGGGCGCGTGCGGCCGCGCTGCTGCGTGACGCGCATGCGCAGGCGCGCGTGCGGATGCGCACCGCGTTCGCCGAGGAACGCGAGCGCAGGGACGCGCGCGTCGGCGCGGCGCGCGCGAATCTGCAAACGCGGCAGCGCGTCGCCCGCCAGCAACTGGCGGCGGCGCTCCTCGTCGCCGGCTGGCAAAAGCTCCCCGAGGCGCTGGCTGCGCGCTGGCGCGATTCGGCCAGCCGCGCCGTGTGGGTCGCATGCGTCGTGACAAGCGCGCGTGCGGCACTGTCGAATGGCGCGTGGCGAATCGTCCACGCGCGCGACTGGCCCGCCGCCGAGCGCGACGCGTTCGTGCGGGAGCTCGCAACGACGCAGCCCGTGGCGCCGACTTTCGCGGCGGACGAGTCGATCCGCGCGGGACTCAAGATCGTCGCCGACGGCAACGTGGTCGACAGCACGCTCGACGGTATCCTCGCCGACCGCGCGGAAATCGGTGCGTCGCTCCTGCAGCTTCTCGACGAAGCGGAGACGGGGTGAGCGCCGCCGGGCCGCCCCAAGGCGCGAACTGCTCCCCCTCGGGGGGCAGCGCAGCGGCGACAGCCGCAAGCGCGGGGGCACACCCATGAGCCGCGCGACGATCCGCTGGATCAGCGGCCCGGTGCTGCGCGCGATCGCGGACGGTCCGTTTGCGCTGCGCGAGGCCGTTCGCGTCGGCCCGAGCGCGCTGCTGGGCGAGGTCGTGCGCATCGATCGCAGCGAGATCGTCGTCCAGGTCTACGAGGATACGACGGGCTTTCGCCCGGGCACGGTAATCGTCGGGACGGGGCGCCCGCTCGCGATTCCGCTGGGCCCCGGTCTGCTCGGAAACATCTTCGACGGACTGCTGCGACCGTTGTCGGGGACCGGCACGTCGTTCGTCCAGCCGGGATTGCGCCGTGCGGAGGCGCGCACCTTCACCTTCACGCCGAGCGTCAAGCCGGGCGATGCGCTCGCCCCCGGCGCCATCCTCGGTCACGCCGTCGGCGCGACAACGCGCGCGCAGGCGATCCTCGCGCCGCCCGACGTTGGCGGGCGGATATCAAGCGTGGTCGCCGCCGGCGATCATCGTGAAGACGCGACGTTGTGTGTGATCCGCATGGCCGACGGTGCTGAGCGCGAACTCTCGATGCGGCACGAATGGCCGGTGCGTGTGCCGCGCCCCGTCGCGCGACGGCTGCCCTCGCTCACGCCGCTCGTCACCGGGCAGCGCATCATCGATTGCCTGTTCCCGGTGGCGCTGGGCGGCAAGGCCGCGGTTCCCGGCGGCTTCGGGACCGGCAAGACGGTGCTCCTCGAAGCGCTCGCCAAAGGCTGCAATGCCGACGTGATCGTCTACCTCGGCTGCGGCGAGCGCGGCAACGAGATGGCGGGCGTGCTGGACGAGTTCCCGCGACTCACCGACCCCCGGACCGGCGCGCCGCTGATGGAGCGCACGGTGATCATCGCCAACACGTCGAACATGCCGGTCGCCGCGCGCGAGGCGTCCATCTATTCGGCGATCACCGTCGCCGAGTACTTCCGTGATCAGGGCCTCCACGTCGCGCTGATGGCCGACTCGACGTCGCGCTGGGCGGAGGCGCTGCGCGAAGTGTCGGGCCGTTTCGGCGAGCTTCCCGGCGAAGGCGGCTACCCGGCGTACCTGTCGTCGCGGATCGCTGATTTCTACGAGCGCGCGGCCATCGTCGAGCCGCTTGCGGGCGGCGTCGGATCGGTGACGGTGATCGGCGCGATCAGCCCGCCTTCCGGGGACTTTTCCGAGCCGGTGACGAGCCACACCAAGCGTTACGTCAAGGCGTTCTGGGCGCTCGACGTGAAACGCGCGCAGGCGCGCTTCTACCCGGCGATCCATCCGCTCCAGTCGTACGCGGAAGGCGCGGCCACGTTCGCGCCGTGGTGGACCGAGCAGGGCAACAGCCAGTGGCTCGCGCTGCGCCACCGTTTCCTCGCGCTCTGCGACGACGAGGCGCGGCTCGAGCGGATGGCGCGGATCATCGGCAAGGACGCGCTGCCCGCGCGCCAGCAACTGACGCTGCTCTGCGCCGCCGTCGTCAACGAAGCGTTCCTGCGACAGTCGGCGCTGTCAGAGGTCGACCGCGTCTGCAGTCCCGCGCGACAGAGCGCGATGATGCGGCTCCTCGGCCGTTTCATCGACCTCTGCGAACGTGCCGTGGCTTCAGACGTCGCCCCGGACCGGATCGCAGGCATGGCGTGCGTCCGGGCGCTGCAGCGGATGGGCGAGGAGATCGGCGACGACGAGCTCGCGAAGTTCCCGGTACTTGAAGCCGCGATGGAGCGCGAGTTCGGCCTGCTCGCCCCGAGGACGCCATGAGCGCCGCCGGGCCGCCCAAGACCGCGCAACTGGACTCTGCCTCAGGGGGCAGCGCAGCGGCGGCAGCCGCACGCGTGGGGGGCCATTCATACACGAGGAGCGCCATGCGGCTCACGGTTGAAGGCGCGGCGACGAGGCTGCAAGGGCCGCTGCTCTTCCTCAGGCGCACCGTCGACGCCGGCCTGGGCGACGCGGTCGAAGTGCGCGGTACCGATGGTCGCCCGCGGCTCGGCCGCATCGCGGCCCAGGACGACGACGTCATGACGATCGAGGTCCTCGAGTCGACGTCCGGGCTCTCGCTCGCCGATACCGTCGTGCGCTTCATCGGCGAGCCGTTGTCGTTCGCGCTTTCGCCGTCGATCCTCGGACGCGTGTTCAACGGCGTCGGCCAGGTGATCGACGGCGGTCCGCCCGTTGCGGCACGCGCGCGCTATCCGATCGACGGCCTGCCGATCAATCCGGTTGCGCGGGCGTCGCCGCGCGATTTCATCGAGACGGGCATCACGACGCTCGACCTGATGAACAGCCTGGTGCGCGGGCAAAAGCTCCCGCTCTTTTCCGGAGGCGGCTTGCCGCACGACCGCCTCGCCGTCGAGATCGCCGGCCATGCGCGGCTGCGCGGCGACATTTCCGCCGACGCACGTCCCGGCAGCGCGCGGCCCGCGCCAAACGCCGGCAGCGATTTCGCGATCGTCTTCGCCGGGATCGGCGTTCCGTACGACAGCGCCGAGTTCTTCCGCGCGAGCCTCGAGCAAGGCGGCGCGCTCGCGCGCACGGCGCTGTTCCTGAACCTCGCCTCGGACAGCTCGACGCAGCGGCTCTTGACCCCGCGCTACGCACTCACCGCGGCCGAATACCTCGCGTTCGTAGAAGGCAAACACGTGCTCGCGATCCTCACCGACATGACGAACTACGCCGAAGCGCTGCGCGAAGTGTCGTCCAGCAAAGGGGAGATACCGAGCCGCAAGGGGTTCCCCGGCTACATGTATTCGGACCTGGCGACGCTGTTCGAGCGCGCGGGCTGTCTTCGCGGCGTCGAGGGAACGCTCACGCAACTGTCGATTCTGACGATGCCCGCCGACGACATCGGTCATCCGATTCCCGATCTCACCGGCTACATCACCGAAGGCCAGATCGTGCTGTCGCGCGACCTCGACCGCCGCGGCATCTACCCGCCGGTCAACGTGCTGCCCAGCCTGTCGCGCCTCGCGAAGGACGGTACCGGCGGGAAGTACACGCACCCCGACCATCCGGCGCTTTCGGCGCAGCTCTACGCGGCCTATGCGCGCGCCGTGCAGGCACGCGTGCTCGCGAGCGTCGTCGGCGAGGAAGGCTTGGCCGAGACCGACCGGCGCTACCTCGCATTCGGCGCCGCGTTCGAGCAGACGCTCGTCAATCAGTCCGGCCCGCGCTCGCTCGAGCAGAGCATGAGCGCCGGCTGGAAGTTGCTCGCGACATTGCCGCGCGCCGAGCTCACGCGCCTGTCCGACGCGCAGATCGCGGCGCATCTCGACGCCGCTTAAGGCGCGCGCCTGATCGCGGCGACGATGGACATCACCCCCACCCGCAGCATCGCGCTCGAGCTACGCGACGAGCGGCGGGCGATGCACGAGGGCTACGTCTTCCTCGATGAAAAATGCCTGCTCCTCGCCGGCGAAATGCTGCGCGAGCTCGCGCGCTACACCGAGCGCCAGCGCGCGTTCGCAACCTCGTGGGAACAGGCGGTCGTCGCCTTGCAGGCCGCCGTCGCGCGGCATGGCGTCGAGGGGATGCAGGTCTATCCGCCCGCGGACATCTCCAACACCGAAATTCGAAACGCGATGCGGTCGTTGATGGGCGTGCGGCTGGTGGTTGCGGAATGGGTGGGAACGCCAACCGACGGCGCGCCTGCCGTCGATCACTCGCCGGAGGCCGAGGCGTGCCGCCGCGCGTGGAGCCGTCTCATCGCGGAAGCCGTTCCGCTCGCCGCCGTCGCCGGCAACCTCGAACGGCTGCAGCAGGAATACCACCGCGCCGTGCGGCGGGCGCGAGCGCTGTCGGACGTGCTGCTGCCCGAGGTCGATCGCACTCTCTACGAGGTCGAAACGCGGCTCGCCGAGCAGGACCAGGAGGACGCGATCTGGATGCGCCGGGACGACGCGCGCGACTGAAGCCGGGGTCGCCCGCGGCCTTTACAATAGGCGCCATGGAGCTGCGCAAATCGGTCCTGGTGAGCCATTCGGCCGCAGAGATGTTCGACCTGATCGAAGCGGCGGAGCATTATCCGGATTTCCTTCCGTGGTGCGCCGCGGCGACGATCGTCGAGCGCGACGATTCGGTCGTCGTCGCCGACATCGAGATCGATGTCCACGGCGTGCGCTTCGGGATTCGCACCCGCAACCCGAAGCGGCGGCCGGCGTGGATGGCCATCCAGCTCGAACGCGGCCCCTTTCGCCGTTTCCACGGCGAGTGGCACCTGACGCCGCTCACCGCGGAAGGTTGCCGCATCGAATTCGATTTGCGCTACGACTTCGATCATTCGGTGGTGGGCAAGCTCGCGAGCCCGGTGTTCGACCGGATCGCCAACACGCTGGTCGATGCCTACGTCGCGCGCGCCGACCGGATGCACGCGGTGGATGCGTTGTCCGCGCCGGCGGTCGGCGTCGCCGCGCCAACGAACGCGGCAAAGGCCGAAGCGGCGGCGCCAGCCGCGCCGACTTCCACTCCCACTCCCCGCGCCATCGAACCGCCTAACCGGAGCGAACCGACATGACCGATAAAGCCAGACTCGACGCACTGCGCTCGACCAAGCTTGCCGCAGAGCTCACCGACGAGCAATGCCGCGTGCTTGCGGCCCTGGTGACGCTGCACGACCTGAAGCAAGGCGACGTGCTGGCCCGCGAAGGCACCGTCGACAACCACCTCTACGTGATCCTGTCGGGCGTGCTCGGCGTCGTGAAAAACGTCGGCAGCGACAACGCGATCACCATCAACACGCTCCATGCCGGCGATTTCGTCGGCGAGATGGGTTTCATGGACGGCACCGAGCTCTATGCGTCGAAAGTGGCGCTGGGCGATGCACGCGTCCTCACGCTCGAGCGCGAAAAGCTCGAATCGCTGCTGGCCACGCATCCGCAGATCGTCTACCGCGTGATGCGCGCGATCATCCGCGTCGTCCACCAGATCCAGCGGCGGCTGTCGATGCAGCAGGTCGAGCTGTCCAACTACATCTACAAGCAGCACGGGCGGTACTGAACGAGTTGTCCGCGTACCGCGTGTGGTTGCAACACGCGCCCCGCGCGGCTATGTTAGAAAGATGCCGCCACCTGCATCGTTTCACCCCGCCGTCGACGCCTGGTTTCGCAAGACCTTTGCCGCCCCCACCGAGGCGCAGACGCACGCGTGGCCCGCGATCCAGGCGGGCCGGCACGTCCTCGTCGCGGCGCCCACCGGCTCGGGGAAGACGCTCGCGGCGTTCCTCGCGGCGATCGACGCACTCGTGCGTCGCGGCGTCGAAGGCGCATTACCCGACGAAACCTGCGTCGTCTACGTCTCGCCACTGAAGGCGCTCTCGAACGACATCCAGCGCAATCTGGAGGCGCCACTCGCGGGCATCCGCGCCGAGCTCGCAGCGCTGGGCCAGCCGGACGTTCAGATCCGCACGCTGGTGCGCACCGGCGACACGCCGCAGAGCGAGCGGGCGAGCATGCGCCGCCGGCCGCCGCACATCGTCGTCACGACGCCGGAGTCGCTCTACGTGCTGCTCGGCTCCGATTCCGGGCGCAGGATGCTCTCGACCACACGCACGGTGATCGTCGACGAAATCCATGCGCTCGCGCCGAACAAGCGCGGCAGCCATCTCGCGCTGTCGCTCGAGCGCCTTGCCGCATTGACGGCAACAGCGCCGGTGCGCATCGGCTTGTCCGCCACACAAAAGCCGATCGAGGAAGTGGCGCGCTTCCTGGTCGGCACTCGCGTTGCGACTTCAAGCTGCACGATCGTCGATACCGGACACGTGCGCGAGCGCGATCTCGGGCTCGAGCTCCCACCGTCGCCGCTCGAAACCGTCATGTCGGGCGATGTCTGGCAACAGGTCTATACGCGACTCGCGGAGCTCGCGCGCGAACATCGCACCACGCTCGTCTTCGTCAACACGCGGCGGATGGCCGAACGCGTGGCGCGGCATCTGTCCGAGCTGATCGGCAAGGACGTGGTCACCGCGCACCATGGAAGCCTCGCCAAGGAGCGACGGCAGGACGCCGAGCAGCGGTTGAAGCGCGGCGACCTGCGCGCGCTCGTGGCCACGGCTTCACTCGAGCTCGGCATCGACATCGGCGACGTTGAGCTTGTCTGCCAGCTCGGCACGCCGCGCTCGATCGCGACCTTCCTGCAGCGCGCGGGACGCGCGAACCACACGGTCGCCGGGGAACCAAAGGCGCGGCTCTTCCCGTTGTCGCGCGACGAGCTCGTCGAGTGCACGGCGCTGCTCGATGCCGTACGGCGCGGCGAGCTCGATCGCGTCGTGATCCCGGCGAAGCCGCTCGATGTCCTCGCCCAGCAGATCACAGCCGAGGTGGCGGCACGCGAATGGAGCGAGGACGCGTTGTTCGGCGCCTTCACCCGGGCCTTCCCCTACGCCGCATTGACGCGCGACGAGTATCTCGCGGTGGTGCGCATGCTCGCGGAAGGGTTCAGCACCCGGCGCGGCCATCGCGCCGCGTACCTGCACCGTGACGCGGTGAATGGCGTGCTGCGCGGCCGGCGCGGCGCCCGGCTCACGGCGATCACTTCGGGTGGCGCGATTCCCGACACCGCCGACTATGACGTCGTGCTCGAGCCTCCGGGCCAGCTCGTCGGGACGGTCAACGAGGATTTCGCGATCGAAAGCCTCGCCGGCGACATCTTCCAGCTCGGCAACACGTCGTACCGCATCCTGCGCGTCGAGGCCGGGCGGCTCCGCGTCGAGGACGCCCACGGCCAGCCGCCGAACATTCCGTTCTGGCTCGGCGAAGCACCGGGCCGAACCGACGAGCTCTCTTTCGCGGTATCACGGCTGCGCGAAGACGTCGAAGCACGGCTCGACGACACGCGCGCGCTCGAAGCGTTGACGCACGAGCTCCGCCTCGGCACGTCGCCGGCGGAGCAACTGATCGAATACCTGGCCGCCGCGCGCGCGGCGCTGGGGACGCTGCCCACGCAGAAGACGGTTGTCTTCGAGCGCTTCTTCGACGAATCCGGCGGGATGCAGCTCGTCATTCATTCCCCGTTCGGCAGCCGGATCAATCGCGCCTGGGGCCTCGCGCTGCGCAAGCGTTTCTGCCGCAAATTCAATTTCGAGCTGCAGGCGGCGGCCACCGAGGATGCGATCGTGCTGTCGCTATCGACCAGCCACAGCTTTCCGCTCGACGAGGTGGCGCGCTATCTCCACTCGAACAGCGTGCGGCCGCTGCTGGTGCAGGCGATGCTCGCTGCGCCGATGTTCGCTGCGCGGTGGCGCTGGACGGCAACGACGTCGCTCGCGCTGCCGCGCTTTCGCTCCGGCAAGAAGGTTCCGCCGCAGCTGCAGCGGATGGCCGCCGAAGACCTCCTCGCGGCGGTGTTTCCCGATCAGATCGCCTGCGCCGAAAATCTGGTCGGCGAGCGCGAGATTCCCGATCATCCGCTCGTCAATCAGACCGTTCACGATTGTCTGTACGAAGCGATGGACATCGAGGGGCTGGAGCAACTGCTCCGTGCGATCGAATCGGGCGAGATTCGCGTCCTGCACTGCGACTTGACCGAGCCCTCGCCGCTTTCGCTCGAGATTCTGGGCGCGCGGCCCTACGCCTTCCTCGACGACGCGCCGCTGGAAGAGCGGCGGACGCGGGCGGTGATGAGCCGCCGCTGGCTCGACGAAGAAACCGCCGCGGGTCTGGGCCGACTCGATCCCGACGCGATCGAACGCGTGCGCACCGAGGCATGGCCCAGCGCCACCAGCGCCGACGAGTTGCATGACGGACTGCTCGGGCTCGCGTTTGTCACCGACGAGGAAATCGCGCGCAGCGATCAATGGCAATCGTTCCTCGTCGAGTTGACGGACGCGAAACGCGTCACGCGGCTGACGATGCAACCTCCCGCCTCGACCCGGTCAGCCGTCGCAGGCGAAAAGAGCCTGTGGGTCGCTGCGGAACGGCTGCCTCAGTTCTTCTCGGTGTTCCCGAGCGCGCATGTTTCGCCGCCAATCGCCGCGCCCGCCGAATTTGCCGCGCGGACATGGTCCGCTGAAGAAGCGCTGGTCGAGATCGTCCGCAGCCGCCTCGAAGGCCTGGGCCCGGTCACGGCCAACGCGCTCGCCGATTCGCTGGGGTCGCCGCCTGCGGACGTCGACGCGGCGCTCGCGAAGCTTGCTGCGGAAGGCTTTGCGATGCGTGGCGCGTTCACGCCCGGCGCGAGGGAGACCGAGTGGTGCGACCGTGCATTGCTCGCACGCATTCATCGCTATACCGTCAATCGGCTGCGCCAGGAGATCGAGCCGGTCTCGACGCAGGATTTCATGCGCTTTCTTTGTCGTTGGCAGCACGTCGTTCCCAGCGAGCGGCGCGAAGGTCCCGACGCGTTGGCGGCCTTGATCACGCAGCTCGAGGGCTTCGAGGCGCCCGCGGCGGCGTGGGAAGCCGAGATCCTGCCGGCGCGGCTCGAAAACTACGACTTCACCTGGCTCGACGATCTGTGCCTCGCGGGACGTGCCGTGTGGACGCGCCTCACCGCACCAGCCCGTGTCGCCGCGAGAAACGCCGGCCCGATCCGCACTACGCCGGTCGCGCTGTTGCCGAGGCGCAATCTCGGGCTATGGAATCGCGCGGTGCCGGCGCCGCCGGAGCCCTCGCCGGCGAGTCCCCGCGGCCAAGCCGTCTCCGACTATCTGGCGGCTCACGGCGCCTGCTTTTACGACGAGATCGTCGAGGCGACGGGAATGTTGCGCACGCAGGTCGAGGATGCGCTCGCCGAGCTGGTCGTGCTGGGGCTTGTGCACTCCGACAGCTTCGCCGGATTGCGTGCATTGCTGACGCCGTCCGATCGACGCAAACCGCTGGCGGAAGGCAAACGGCGCCGTCGCACCGCGCTCTTCGGCATCGAGGACGCGGGACGCTGGGCGCTCGTCCGCCGACCCGCGCCGAGACTCGCGACCACAGGCGCGCCGTACGAAGCCGAACACGAAATCGTCGAACACATCGCCGACACGTTGTTGCGGCGTTACGGGGTCGTGTTCTGGCGCATCCTCGAGCGCGAGTCGGCTTGGCTTCCTCCATGGCGCGAGCTGCTGCGCGTGCTGCGGCGGCTGGAAGCGCGCGGCGAGATCCGCGGCGGGCGCTTCGTCGCCGGCATCCCCGGCGAACAGTTCGCATTGCCCGAAGCGCTGGGCCTGTTGCGCGAGACGCGACGTACGCCGCCGTCGGCAACGTGGATCTCGGTCAGCGCCGCCGATCCGCTGAATCTGATCGGAAACCTCGTGCCGGGCTCAAGAGTCGCCGCGGTCACCGGCAACCGGATCGTCTATCGCGACGGCCTGGCTGTGGCAGCGCTCGTCGCCGGAGAAATTCAGTGGTTGCAGCAGCTCGCGCCCCGTGAGATGCGGGAGGCGGAAAGCGTCCTCGTCAGGCGGCAGGCGGGTTCGCCGTTGCTCGCCTATTTACGCTGAGCGCTCGATATCGGCTATCGAGGCGTGCGCAAAAACTGCCCTGGATGGCGCAAAATCCGCCCGTCGTGCTCCGGGATGGTGCAGTGCAGCGCGGTGACCCTCCCGCGCTGCGCGATGCTGGCGGGTTGTCGTACGCGCGCGACGCCGGCGAGTCACGCTGGACGATTCGGGGGCCCGCGCCTTGCGCACGGCCATGCCAGTTTGGCACGCTATGTGCTGCAGTGACGCCACCGGAGGTAGCCATGGACCCTGTCATCCCGCTCGCCGATCTGCAACCGATCTATTCGGTGGCCGAGGTCGATCGCGCCCTCGAGGACAGCGCCGCGCGCCGCAACGAGAGCCTCAAGGGATGGTACGACCGGATGCGCGACCTCGGCGGGTCGCGCTACATCGTGAAGCCGTCGCGCACCGCCGCCGTCGACGAGCTCTACGAGGCGTCGCCGAATTTCACCAACGTCGTCGACGACTTGAAGAAATTCCTCGCGCTGGCGATCGCCGGCAACGAGGCGGTGCAGTTCACGCCGATCCTGCTACTGGGCGAGCCCGGACTCGGCAAGACGTATTTCGCGAAAAAGCTCGCGCACGCGCTCGGCACCGGGTACGAGTTCGTTTCGATGAGCTCGCTCACCGCAGGCTGGGTGCTGACGGGCGCGTCCGCGCAGTGGCACAACGCGCGCCCCGGCAAGGTTGCGCAGACGCTGGTCGAGGGCGAGTACGCCAACCCCGTGCTGGTGCTGGACGAAGTCGACAAGGCCGGCGGCGATCATCGCTACGACCCGATGGGCGCGCTGTACGGCCTGCTCGAGCGCGATACCGCCATTCATTTCAAGGACGAGTTCATCGACCTCGACATGGACGCGTCGCACATTCTGTGGGTCGCAACCGCCAACGACGACACGACGATCCCCGATCCGATCCTGAACCGGATGAACGTCTACGCGATCGAACGGCCGGACGCCGAAGGCTCGCGCAAGATCGCGCTGTCCGTCTATCGCGAGATCCTCGAGGCGCATCGCTGGCCGTTCCCGCCCGAACCCTCGGAGAGCGTGCTTGAGCGGTTGGCGGCGATTCCGCCGCGCGACATGCGCAAGCTGCTGCTCGATGCGTTCGGCACGGCACAACTCGCCGGTCGCGACCACCTGCTTCCCGAAGATCTCGACGCGAAGAAGCTCTGCGGCCGCCGGATGCGGATGGGCTTCTAGAACCAATCTCCAAACGGGCGGCATGGCCCGATCGCTTTGTCGCGCTTAGTTCGCAACTGAGGCTGACCCCCTCGCTGTACCTCTGCACGATCTCCGGGCGCCGCGGGTCCTCATTTTTGCCGACTGAGGCTCTCGGGCGCTCGTCGCCGACTGGTGCCGCACGTCCGCCGGCGAACCTCTGCTACATTGGCGCCCACATGAACGTCCGGACGCGCCAACGCCGGCTGTCGACGGAGGACCTCGAGGCGATTCTCGGGGTGACGCGAGCGCTGGCCGCCCCATTCGACCTGATGACGATGCTGGGCGAAGTCGTCGCCGCGGCGAAGCAGGTCCTCGATGCCGAGCGCGGGTCGGTCTGGCTGCACGATCCGGCAACCGACGAACTCGTGCTCGAAGTCGCTACGGGCATCAAACCGATACGGGTACCGTTCGGCGTCGGCCTGGCCGGCGCCTGCGCACACAGCCGGCAGCTCATCAACGTGCCCGATTGCTACGCGGATCCGCGTTTCGATCCGGGTGTGGACAAGGCGTCCGGCTACCGAACGCGCTGCATGCTGACGCTGCCACTGATCGACCACAAGGATGTCCTCGTTGGCGTGATGCAGGTGCTGAACAAGAAGGGCGGCGTCTTCGACGCGGACGATGAAGTGCTTGCCACCGCGCTTGCCGCACAGTGCGCCGTCGCGCTGCAGCGGGTGCGGATGACCGGGGCGCTGATCGAAGGCGAGAAGATGCGGCAGGCGCTCGAAATGGCCCGCGAGGTCCAGATGAGCACGCTGCCCGCGACGATGCCGGCGGTTCCCGGATACGACGTGTACGGAACGTCGCGACCGGCGGAGCTGACCGGCGGCGACACGTTCGACCTGTCGCTCACCGAGCAGGGGCTCCTGATCGTGTTGGGCGATGCCACGGGCCACGGCATTGCGCCGGCGCTGTCGGTGACGCAAATGCAAGCGATGCTCCGCATCGCGTTTCGATTGGGCGCCGATCTGGAATCCGCATTCCTGCACGTCAACAACCGCCTTGCCGAGACGCTGCCCGCTGACCGCTTCATCACGGCGTTCATCGGGCTCCTCGATCCGTCGACGCATCGGATGCGCTTTCACAGCGGCGGCCAGGGTCCGATCTTTCACTACCAGGCGGCGACCGGCACGTGTGTGCGCTACAAACCCACGAGCTTCCCGCTGGGGGCGATGCCGGTGACGAACCTGAGGCCGGCGCTGATGCTTGACATGCTCCCCGGCGATATCCTCGTCCTGCTTTCCGACGGCTTCTATGAATATCACGATGCGGACGGCGCAGAGTTCGGGGAGACGCGCGTCCAAGACATCGTCGCGAGCCATCACGACAAGCCGATGGCCGGCCTCCTCGGCGTCCTGCAGACGGCGGTCGCCGCGTTCGCGCGCGGTGCGCCGCAAGAGGACGACATGACGGCCGTGCTCGTGAAGCGCGAAGCATGAGCGCCACACCGCCAGCGAGCGCGTCTGCGTGCCGGATGTTCGAGCGCAGCTTCGACGCGCTCGCCGCGATTTTCGGCTTCACGGCGGAAGTGTTCGCGCGGAACGGCATCGATCCCGCCTTGCTCCCGACGATCGATCTGGCGGTGGAAGAGCTGTTCACGAACATGGTGAAATACAGTCCCGCAAGCGACGCCGAAGTGCGCATCGAGATGACCGGCATCGAAGGCGGCGTCGAAGTCACGTTAACGGACTATGATGTCGATCCATTCGACGTGACCCAGGCGCCCGACGTCGAGATCGGAAAGCCGATCGAGGAGCGGCGCCCCGGAGGACTTGGCCTGCACCTGATCCGGCGGCTTCTCGACTCGGTCGAATACGAGTATTCGAAGGAAACGCGGCAGAGCCGGATCACGTTGCGGAAGACGACAGGCAAATCGCCGGGGCCGGAACACGCGGCGAGCACGGGGGGATCGGATGCTGGGGATTGACTATGGCCCTACTTCCAATGTGGTCGTCTTGACCGGCCGCCTCGACGCTGCGCAGTCTCCAGCGGCCCAGACGTTCCTCGACAGGGTCGAGGGGACGGTCACGCTCGACTGCAACGGCCTCGAATACATTTCCAGCGCCGGCCTGGGCGTCCTCCTCAAGACGCAGAAGCGGCTGCTCGCGTCGGGCGGCAAGCTGCGGCTCTTGGGCGTCAACCGTCATCTGCTGGACATCTTCGGTTATTCTGGTTTCGACCAGCTCTTCGAGATCGAGCCCGCCCGGTAGCCCCGGCGGGCTTTTTGAGTGCTGTGCGCCAACTTTCCGAGCCGCCGCGTGTAATTGTGGACGAAGACGCCGACCGAGCGGCGATCGAGCGCTATCGGCACGGCGAGCGGGGAGCCTTCACCGAGCTGGTGATCCGTTACCACCGTCCGATCTACAACGCAGCGTTCTGGATTCTGCGCCGGGCCGAGGATGCGAACGACGTTACGCAGGATGTGTTTCTCAAGGTCGCTGAACGGCTCGACGAATATGACCCGCAGTACAGGTTTTTCAGCTGGATCTACCGAATCGCGGTCAACGAAGCCCTCAACCTGGCCCGCCAGAACGGGAGAGTGGAAGCGCTGGACGATGAGATCGACATTCCCGATTCGGAGCGTGCCAACCCCGAGCGGAAGGTCGCCGAGGCGGAGCTCTCGAGCCGGATCCGAAGCGCGCTGATGCGGATGTCGATCAACGACCGGGTGGTGCTGTCGCTTCGTCACTTCTCGGAATGCAGTTACCAAGAGATCGGACAGATTCTCGACATCGACGACAAGACCGTGAAGTCCCGCCTGTTCGAGGCCCGGCAGCGCCTGCGCGATATGTTGGAGGATCTGCGGTAGGAACCCACGATGAATCCCAATGAACTCAACGAACTGATGCACGCGGTCCTCGACGGCGAGGCCACCGCGGACGAAGAGCAGGCGCTGGATCGCGTGCTGGCCGGTGATCCCGAGGCGCGGGCGCGATTTGACGAAATGCGGCTTCTCTTCGACGGCCTGGCCCACGTCCCGAAGGGATTCCCCTCGGAGGGCCTCGTCGCCGCGGTGATGGCGCGCGTGCCGGAGTATGCAACTCAGGGTCGGGTCGGCCAACTTTTCTTGCCGTCGCGTGTAATTGGCCTAGCGTCCAAGGAAGCCCGGGTCACAAACCCGGGGAGATCGGCAACGGTCCATCGGGTCTTCCAACCAGGGCCATTCTTCAGGGGTACGAACATGAGCGAGCAGCAACGCAGTCGCAAGATCTGGATCGGCGCCGGAATTGCCGTCGCAGCGGCGGCGGTCGTCGCGGTGTTCTCCACCATCGATTTCCCGCCCGGCGGCAAGGACGTCAGCGGCACGATCGTTCCGGCGCAGCGGTATCGGGCCGAGCAGGTGACCGGCGGCGTCAAGGTCGGCGATCAGGCGGGTACGCCGTTGCTGCAGACGAATGCGGCGGCCGGCGGCGCAGCGGGTAACGCGGCCGGCAACGCGGCGGGCAATGCCGCTGGTAACGCGGCGGGCAATGCCGCCGGTAACGCGGCGGGCAATGCGGCGGGCAATGCGGCCGGTAACGCGGCAGGCAATGCGGCCGGTAACGCGGCGGGCAACGCGGCCGGTAACGCGGCGGGCAATGCGGCGGTAACGCGGCGGGCAATGCGCGGTAACGCGGCGGGCAATGCCGGCCGGTAACGCGGCGGGCAATGCGGCCGGTAACGCGGCGGGCAATGCGGCCGGTAACGCGGCGGGCAACGCGGCGGGCAATGCCGCTGGTAACGCAGCGGGCAATGCGGCCGGTAACGCAGCGGGCAATGCGGCCGGCAGCGCGGCAGGAAAGGCAGCCGGCAACGCAGCCGGGAATGCCGCAGCGAGCGCGGCAGGAAACGCGGCGGGCCAAGTCAAGTAATCCGAGCCCCCAAGCTGCAACGAAACCGCCGGCAGACGCCGGCGGTTTTCTTTTTGTCGCCGGGTCCGTATGCTTCGGCCGTCCGATGCGGCTCAGGGAGGAGCTTGCATGCGCGCCCGCGTCTTGTGCCTGCTGTTCGCGTTGGCTCCGTTTACGGCCGCAGCGCAGGGAAATCCCCTCGGAATATCGTACGTCGAGACAAAGGATCTCAAGCTCATCTACTTCGATCCGCTGGCGTACCTCGCGCCGTATGCGGTGCGAACCTTCACCAACTCGCTCGAATGGCAGCGGCGGACGTTCGGGTGGGTGCCTTCCGAGCCCACCACCGTCCTTCTGAAGGACTTCGCCGACTACGGCAACGCGTCCGCCGGAGTCGCTCCGCACAGCCGGCTGGTCTTCGACATCGCCCCGCAGTCGCATGCGTTCGAGACCTATCCCGCGAGCGAACGCCTGTACTCGCTGATGAACCACGAGCTGATCCACGTCGTGCAGGGCGATCTCGCCAACGACGAGGACCGGCGGTGGCGCCGCTTCTTCTTCGGCAAGGTTCTTCCCCAACCGCAGGATCCCGAGACGCTCTTCTACGGCTACCTCACGATCCCCCGCTTCACTGCGCCGCGTTGGTACATCGAGGGTGGCGCGGTCTTCATGGAGACCTGGATGGGCGGCGGTCTGGGCCGCGCGCAAGGTGGTTACGACGAAATGGTGTTCCGCGCGATGGTGCGCGACGACGCCCATTTCTACGATCCGCTGGGACTGGTCTCGCGCGGCACTCGCGTCGATTTCCAGTACGTGGCAAATGCCTATCTCTACGGCACGCGGTTCTTCACCTGGCTCGCTTACGTCTATTCGCCCGAAAAGGTCGTCGCCTGGATCCGGCGCGACGAAGGGAGCGAGCGCGATTACGCCGACCAGTTCCGGCACGTGTTCGGCATCCCTCTGGACCAGGCCTGGAACGACTGGATCGCCTTCGAGCATGATTTTCAGCGCCGCAATCTCGAAGAGGTCCGCAAGAACCCGGTCACGCCCTACCGCACGCTCGCCGCGGGCGCGATCGGCTCGATATCGCGGATGTATTACGACGAGGCAAGCGGTGTCATCTATGCTGCGTTCCGCTACCCCGGCGTGGTCGAGCACGTCGGCGCGCTCGACACGCGCGACGGCAGCCACCGGCGACTCGCCGACATCAAGCGGGCGATGCTCTACCGCGTGGCTTCGGTCGCCTTTGACCCGAAAAGCGGGACGGTCGTTCTACACCAACGACAATCTCGCGTTGCGCGACCTGATGGCGGTCGACGTCAAGACCGGCGAGGAACGCATGCTGTTCGAGAACGCGAGAATCGGCGAGATCGTCTTCAATCCGGTCGGATCGGTCGCTTTGGGGCGTGCGCCACGACAACGGCCTCGCGACGCTGGTGCGGCTTCCGTATCCCTATACCGAATGGTTCGAGGTACGCGCATTTCCGTACGAATACGTGCCGTCCGACCTCGACATCTCGCCGGACGGCCGGCTGCTCTCGGCATCGATGGGCGAAGTCAACGGCGACCAGTTCCTGCGCGTGTGGGAAATCGACAAGCTCCTTGCCGGCGACGCAAAGCCGCTCTCCGAATTCCGCTTCGGGCAGTCTGTTCCGGAGAGCTTCGTGTTTTCGAAGGACGGACGTTACCTTTACGGCAGCAGCTATTACACCGGGGTGTCCAACATTTTCCGCTACGAAGTCGCAACCGGCGACGTCGTCGCGGTCTCGAATGCGGAGCTCGGATTCTTTCGTCCGGTGCCGCTTGCCGACGGCCGGTTGGTGGTGCTCGCCTACACGGGCGCAGGATTCGTTCCCGCCGTCATCGACCCGCATCCGATCGAGGATGTGAGCGCGATCACGTTTCTGGGCGCCGAGGTCGCGGAAAAATATCCGATCGTCAAGACGTGGCAGGTCCCGTCTCCGGACACGGTCGACGAGCGGAAGCTGATCACCGCGAAGGGTCCGTGGATCCCGTACCGCGACATGAGCCTCGCGAACGCGTTTCCAGTGCTGCAGGGGTACAAGAACACGGCGGGGATCGGTTACCACCTGAACTTCGAGGATCCGCTCGGATTTGCGAAACTGGGCATCACTGCTGCCTATACACCGAGCAACAGCCTTGCCCCCGACGAGCGCGGCCACGTCGACATTTTCGGCAGCTACCTCGGCTGGAGGGCTGCGTTATCGTGGAACCGGTCGGATTTCTACGACTTGTTCGGCCCAACGAAGCGCAGCCGCAAGGGCTACGCCGCCAAGCTCGGTTACGATTGGCTGCTGATCTGGGACGAGCCGCGCAGGCTGGAGGCCGTCTTCGACATCGCGTGGTACGACCGGATCGACACGCTGCCGACGGCGCAGAACGTCGAGACGACCTTCACCCGGCTTCTGACTGCCGAAGCGGGCCTTCGCTACACGGACGTCCGTCGTTCGCTTGGAGCGGTGGACGACGAAAAGGGGCTCGCTTGGTCGATCATCTACACGGGGAACGAGACCCTTGGAGCGACCAGCCCGCAACTCCGGGGCAACATCGACTACGGCATCGCGCTGCCGTTTCCCAATTCATCGGTCTGGCTGCGCACCGCGGGCGGCATTGCCGATGGCGCACACAACCCGACGCTCGCCAATTTCTATTTCGGCGCCTTCGGCAACAACTACGTCGACGACAAATCGATCAAGCGCTACCGCGAGTATTATTCGCTGCCCGGATTCGGGATCGACGAAGTGAGCGGGCTCCACTTCGTGAAGGAGCTCGTGGAGCTGAACCCCCCGCCGGTGATTTTCGAATCCGTCGGAACACCGGGCTTCTACCTGACGTGGCTCCGTCCGTCGCTTTTCGCGGCCGGCCTGTGGACCGAACCGACGAACGCGTCGTTGCGAAAGAGCTACACGAGCCTCGGCACACAAGCCGACTTGCGCTTCACCGTTTTTCATTGGTACGACATGACGCTTTCGGTCGGCGCTGCCGTCGGCTATCAGGGCTCCCAGAAGGCCGGCACCGAGTGGATGATCTCGCTCAAGATCATGTAGGCGCAAATTGACCGCTACGCGCGATGCCTACTGATATCGTCGTTCACGTGCTGGTGGGCGTCGCACCGGTGCTGTGCTTCCTCATTGCGCTCGTCTATCTCGACAGCTACAAGCTCGTGTCGATGCGCGCGGTCGTCGCCGTCGTCGCGTGCGGGCTGCTCGTGGCGGGGCTCTGCTACGCCGCCAACGGTTTCCTCCTTCGCGTCACCACGCTCGACGTCGAAAGCTACAAACGCTATCTCGGTCCGGTCGTCGAGGAGCTCGGCAAGGGGCTCGTCATCGTTGCGTTGATCCGCATGCATCGGATCGGCTTTCTCGTCGACGCGGCGATCTTCGGCTTTGCCGTCGGCACCGGCTTTGCGATTGTCGAGAATGTCTACTACCAGCTGCTGATTCCCGATGCCGGCATCGGCACCTGGGTCGTGCGCGGCTTCGGCACGGCGATCATGCATGGGGGCACAACGGCGATCTTCGCCATGATGGGGCTCGTGATCCTGGAACTGAAGCCGCGGATCGCGTTCGTGGCGTTTCTCCCGGGCTTCGCGCTCGCCGTCGCGTTGCACGCGGCGTTCAATCACATGTGGGGCTCGCCGAAACTCTCGACGATCGCCGTTCTGGTCGTACTGCCGCCGCTCCTGTTCGCCGTCTTTCACCGCAGCGAACGGGCGGTGTCCGCCTGGCTGGGTCAGGGTTTCGATGCGGACGCGCGGATGCTGGAGTCGATCAGCGCCGGGCGCTTCTCCGATTCGCCGACCGGAAAGTATCTCGATACGCTGAAACACAGGTTCGAAGGCCCCGTCGTCGCGGATCTCCTCTGCTATCTTCGGCTTCACACCGAGCTTGCACTCCGCGCCAAGGGCATCCTGATGATGCGCGAGAACGGTTTCGAGGTGCCCGTCGACGAAGAGACCCGGGCGAAGTTCACCGAGATGCGCTATCTCGAGCAGAGCATCGGCAAGACGGGGCTTCTGGCCGTGCACCCGATGCTGCACATGAGCCACAAGGACCTGTGGCAACTCTACATGCTCGTGGGGCAATGAATCGCCCCTTGACCGGTCAGCGCATCGATTGCGGGCGCGGTTGAATACGCTCGACGATCAGTAGCGCGCGTTCCCCGGCGTCCGCGGGAACGGGATCACATCGCGCACGTTGGCAAGCCCGGTCGCGTACGCCACCGTGCGCTCGAAACCGAGGCCGAAACCCGCGTGCGGCACCGTGCCGTAGCGGCGGAGGTCGCGATACCAGTCGTAATGCGCCTTGTCGAGACCCGACTCGGCCATCCGTGCGTCGAGCACGTCGAGCCGTTCTTCGCGCTGGCTGCCGCCGATGATTTCGCCGATTCCGGGCACCAGCACATCCATCGCGGCGACCGTCCTGCCGTCGTCGTTCTGCCGCATGTAGAACGCCTTGATCTCCTTCGGGTAGTTCATCAGGATCACCGGCTTGCCGACGTGCTTTTCCGACAGGTAGCGCTCGTGCTCGGATTGCAGATCGATCCCCCATTTGACCGGGAACTCGAACGTCTGCTTCGCCTGCTCCAGAATGCCGATGGCTTCGGAGTAATCCATCCGCACGAACTCCGAGTCGACGATCCCCTTGAGCTTGGCGATCACGCCCTTCTCGATGCGCTCCTCGAAGAAGGCCATGTCGTCGCCCCGCTCGCCGAGGACCGTTCTAAAGACGTGCTTCACCAGCGCCTCGGCGAGCGTCGCGTTGTCGGCGAGATTCGCGAACGCGATCTCGGGCTCGATCATCCAGAACTCGGCGAGGTGCCGGCTGGTGTTCGAGTTCTCCGCGCGGAAGGTCGGGCCGAACGTGTAGACCTTCGACAGCGCCATGCAGTAGGCCTCGACGTTCAACTGCCCCGAGACGGTGAGGAAGGTCTCGCGCCCGAAGAAATCCTGCATGAAGTCGACGCGTCCCTCGCCGGTGCGCGGGAGATTCATCAGGTCGAGCGTCGACACGCGGAAGAGCGCGCCGGCGCCTTCCGCATCGGAGGACGTGATGATCGGCGTGTTGACCCAGAAAAAACCGTTCTCGTGGAAGAACCGGTGGATCGACTGCGCGATCGTGTGGCGAACGCGCGTCACGGCCGCGATGACGTTGGTCCGCGGCCGCAGATGCGCGACCTCGCGCAGGAACTCGAGCGTGTGCGGCTTCGGTTGAATCGGGTAGGAATCCGGGTCCTCGACCCATCCGACCACCTTGACGGCGCTGGCCTGGAGCTCGAAGGGCTGCCCCTTCGCCGGCGAAGGTACGACGGTCCCCGTGGCTTCCACCGCGCATCCTGCCGTCAGGTGCAGGATTTGATCGGTGTAGTTGGAAAGCGTATTGGGGGCCACGACCTGAACCGGATGGAAGCACGAGCCGTCGGACACGTGGACGAACGAAATGCCGGCCTTCGAGTCGCGCCGCGTTCGCACCCAGCCCTTGACGGTAACGGCCGCGTCCTCGGGCGCGCGGCCCGCAAGAATATCCGCGCACGAAAGAGAATTCATCTGAAACCTCCGGCAAATGCGATGAACGCCGCCCGCAGGATCGAGCGACGGATCGGCCGAGCAGTTGCGGCAGACGCGCTCCCGCCAACGCAACGATCGCAAAAAGCCGCCATTGTAGCGACCAGCCGGCGGCGGGGTGCGGTGACTTGCGCCGAGCCGCCTTGCGCGCGTTGTCGCGCCGCTAGGCGCTCGCGTTGGCGCCGGCAAGCAGCGCCGAGATCGCCTCGAAGGGAAGCGGCCTGCCGATCAGATAGCCCTGCATCTGATTGCAGCGGAGCAGGCGCAGGATCTTCGCCTGTTCCTCCTGCTCGACGCATTCGGCGACCACGACGAGCTCGAGCGAGTGCGCGAGCGAGATCATCGTCGAGACGAGCGTCATCGCGTCGGGGCTGTCGAGCATCGCACCGACGAACGAGCCGTCGATCTTGAGCATCTCGACCGGCAGTTTCGCGAGATAGGCGAGAGAGGAATAGCCGGTGCCGAAATCATCGATGGCGATCGTCAGGCCGCGATTGCGCAGCGCCTCCAGCTTTGCGATGTTCCCCTCGACGTCCTGCATGATCAGGCTCTCGGTGACTTCGAGGTCGATGCCCGGGTCTGCCGGGAATGCGCCGAGCGCCCGTTCGACGGTGGCGACGAAGTCCGGCTTGCGCAGCTGGATCGCCGAGATGTTGACGGCGATCCGCGGCGCATCCGCTCGCTGCTCGCGCCAGCGCGCGCGATCCTGCGCCGCCCGCTTGAGCGCCCACGCGCCGGCATCGAGGATCATTCCGGTTTCTTCCATCACCGGGATGAATTTCGCCGGCAGCACGAGCCCGAGCTCGGGGCTCTGCCACCGGATCAACGCCTCGACGCCCACGATGCGCCGCGTCTCGATATCCACTTTCGTCTGGTAGTGCAGGACGAATTCGTCCGCTTCGAGCGCCCGCCGCAGCCGGCTTTCCAGCGTCAGCTTCTCGGCAACGCGGTCGGTCATCTGCTGCGCATAGAAGAGATACGGGTCGCCGGTCGTCTTCGCCTTGTTGAGCGCAGCCTCCGCCTTGCCCAGCAGCGTCGCGGCGTCGGCGCCGTCGTCGGGAAGGAGCGCGATCCCCGCCTTGGCCGAAAGCCGCAGGTCGCTGCCGTCCGCCGCGAACGGCGCGCCGAACGATTCGCTCCGCCAGCGCTCGATCGTCCGGATCACGTCGTCCTCGTCGGCCACGTCGGGCATCACCGCGGCGAACTGGTCGCCGCCGATCCGGGCGATCTCGTTCGCGTTGCCGACGCAGCCCACAAAGCGCTTCCCGAGTTGCTTCAGCACCTCGTCGCCGGCATGGCGACCGAGCGTGTCGTTAACCGTCTTGAAGCGCTCGACGTCGGCGACGACAACGGCGAGCCTGCGTTCACCATGAGTGGCCGCGTTGACGTATTGCGCGAGCCGCTCCTGAAACAGCGATCGATTGGCGAGGCCCGTCAGCGAATCGTAGCGGGCGAGGTAGTCGAGGCGTTCCTCCTTTTCGATGTGATCGAGGGCGAACGAGATGTCGCCCGCAAGCTCGGTGAGCAGGCGCATTTCCTCGTCGTCGAAGAACCCTGTCTCGTCCGTATAGAACGCCAGATAGCCGACGACCTCGCCTGCGACCGAGAGCGGCAGGCCCGCGGCCGAATGGAAGTCGCGGGCCAGCATTTCGTCGCGATAGCGCAAGCCCGTCGTCTGCGCATCGACGTCGATGGCGACCGGCTCGCACGACCTGATCGACGCCGCGATGAGGTCGGGATCCGTCCCGTCTGCGCCGTCCAGCGGAAACCGGGTGAGCCGGGCGAAGGATTCTTCCTCGCCCGCCCACGCCGCGGGCACGATCGCCCTCTCGCTTCGATCGACCTTCCCGACCCACGCGAGCTGGAAGCGGCCATGCTCGATCGCGAGACGGCACGCCTGTCTGAACAATTCGTCGCGATCCCGGATCCGGACGATCAGCGCGTTGATGCCGGAGAGCATGGCGTAGACCCGGTTCAGACGCTGGATCCGGACCTCTGCCTGCTTGCGTTCGGTGACTTCGTTCTGCAGGCGCGCAGCCTGTCGCCGCACCTCTGCGTACAGCGTGCCGTTCTCGTAGATGCGGCCGACCTGCGCGGCAAGGATCGTCAACAGCCGCTCGTCCTCCTCGTTGAACGCGTCCGCGCCCAACTTGTCGGCGAGGCAGATCCAGCCGTAGACGGACTTCAACGAGGCCACCGGCGCGGCGAGACCTGTGCGCATCCGTGGAAAACCGGGCGGCAATCCGGCGGCGATCGGGTCGCCGCCCGGATTCGCGAAGCGGCGCGAGCGGCGCTCGTACAGGCCCGGCCCGAGCGGACCGCCGTCGACGCGCGGGGCTTTCATGACGGCGGCGAACGCCGGGCCGATCCCGCTGGTGGTGAAGAAGGTCGTGTCCTCGAGCTGCTTCTCCCGCACGCAGAGGATCGCGTACTTGGCGCCGAGCAGATCGCGCGCCGAGCGGCAGACCTTCTCCAGCAGCACGTGCGGCTCGAGCTCCGAGGCGAGCTGGAGATTGATGTCGGTCAGTGCCGCGAGCCGTCCGTTGGTGGCGACGAGCTCTTCTGCCTTTTCGGTCAGCTTGTCGGTCATCAGCCGCAGGTGCTCGCGATCGAACTCCCCGGCGACGGGCGGCGTGACCGGCTCGGGGCCGTGCAAGAGCCCCTGTTCGATTGCCGCGAGAATGTCCTGCGGCTCGCAGGGCTTGACCAGCACGCGCGAAACGCCGCAGGCCTTGGCGAGGTTGCGCGCTTCGCGCTCGCGGTAGTGCGCGGAGTAGAAGATGACCTCGGTGGGCGCGAGCGCCGGATCCGCCCGCAGCTGGCGGACGAACTCGTAGCCGTCCATCGTCGGCATCAGGACGTCCGAAATGACGAGCTGCGGCCGTTGCTCCCTGACCACCGCGAGCGCCTCGGCGCCGTCGGCGGCCTCGAGCGCCTCATGCCCCTGGTACTTGAGGAGCGTCACGACGAGATCGCGATTCGCGGCGTTGTCGTCGACGACGAGGACTCTTGCCATGGCGCGCGAACCGGGTCAGCCGGAAAGCGGCGGACCGCCGACCTTCGCTGCGCGCGGAAGGAGGCTTTCGATGTCGTGAACGAAGTTCTCCGGAACGATCGGCTTCGAGAAATATGCATCGAATCCGGCCGTGAGCGCGGCTTCGCGGTCTCCCGGCATCGAGAACGCGCTCACGGCCACCAGCGGAACGCGACGCCAGGTCGAGCCACCCCGCAGCCGCTCCACGACTTCGTACCCCGTCATCACCGGCATCTGCAGGTCGCAGATCACGAGATCGGGCTGGGTGCTGAGCGCGAGCGCCAGACCCGCGGCGCCATCGGTGGCCGTAAGCGTCGCGTACCCGGCGGAGTCGAGCAGATACTTCGCGAGCTCGAGACTTGCCGGGTCGTCTTCGATGATCAGGATTCGCGCGGCCGCCACGTCATGCCTCGCTCAATTCGAGCGTGAATGTGCTGCCGCTGCCGTAATCGCTCTGGAGCGTGATTCGCGCGCCCATGAGCTCGGCCAGTTGTCGGCTCAGGTGCAAGCCGAGCCCGGTGCCTTCGAGCTGCCGCCGATCGGGACCTTCGACCCGCGCAAACGCCTCGAACAGCTTCGCCTGGTCCGTGGGCCGAATGCCGAGACCGGTGTCGGCGACGCTGATGGCCGCCACTTTCCCGTTCCCGGCCGCCGCGATGCGCCGCGCCACTTCGATCCGAACGCTGCCGTGCTCGGTGAACTTGATCGCGTTCTGCACGAGATTGATGACGATCTGGGAGAGCGCTCGCCGGTCCGTATGTACGCTCACCGGCTCGTCGGGGAGCATGACCGTGAGCGCGAGGCCCTTTTTTTCCGCCTCGGGGCGCAGCGTCGCGGCGACGTCTTCGACGACGTGCCTGCAATCGGTCGGCTCGCGCACCAGTTTCATCTTGCCCGCCTCGATCTTGGCGACGTCGAGCAGATCGCTGATGAGCGACAGCAGGTGCTTCGCGCTCCTCTGGACCGTGCGCAATTGCCTGTCCTGGTCCGGCGTCAGCGGACCCGGCAGTCCCATCAGCAGCGTCCCGGTGAAACCGATGATCGCGTTCAGCGGTGTGCGCAACTCGTGGCTCATGCTGGCGAGGAACCGATCCTTGGCCCGGCTCGCCTCCTCCAGCGCAACGTTCTTGTCGCGGAGCTCACGCTCGATATGCTTGCGGTCACTGATGTCGCGAATGGCGCTCATGACGAGCGCCGTTTCGTCCATCTGCATCGGGCTCAGGCTGATTTCCACGGGGAATTCCGCGCCGTCCTTGCGCAATCCGTACAATTCGAGCCCGGCGCCCATCGCCCGTGTTCGCGGCTCCTCGAAATACTTCGCACGATGCCCGAAATGAGCCGCGCGGAACCGCTGCGGCAACAGCATTTCGATCGGCTTGCCGTGCAGCTCTCCACGCCCGTAGCCGAAAAGCTCTTGCGCATGGCTGTTGGTGAACACGATATGGCCGGTGGGATTCACCATGACGATGCCGTCTGGCGTCGATTCGAGCACGTCGCGATACCTGCCCTCGACCTGTTTGGTATCGCGCAGGACCCGCAGTGCGGTCACATCCTTGTTGCTGGAAAGAACGAGCGGGGCCTCATGGCCCGGGAGCTCCACGAGCTTCCACGAGACGTCGACGTACACGAGCGTGCCGTCCTTCCTCCGGCGCAGCGATTCGAACGTCGCACCGCCGTTGGCGAGGGTTTCGGCAAGCTGCCGATCGTGTTCATCGCGCCGATCCGGCGGGACGATCAATTCGTCGATCCGCCGTCCGATCGACTCGTTCGCGCTGTAGCCGAAGACGGCCTCCGCGCCCTTGTTCCAGTGCAGCACCTCGCCTTGCCGGGTCATGACGGTGACGCAGTCCGGCAGCTCGCGCAGCGCCAGGGCGTCATAGTCGATCGCGCGCACGTCCATCTCGGGTCCAATCACGCCCGGTCCGCGATCGCGGCGCGCGACCGAGGTTGACGGCGAAGAAGGCTGGTTGTCGGGCGGGGCGTTGCAATGCGATGCCCGGCGCGACGCGCGGGATCGATTTGCAGCGAATTCGAAGCGGCGATCTGCATGACCGGAGATGCAATGAGACGAAGTATCGCCCAGGTCAGCGAAACCTTTCAGCCACGACATAACCATGGTTTCTCGTCAGCGGATCGCAGCTCATCCCCAGGTCGCGCGTGGCGCGATTGATTCATCTGCTCAATGGCGTCCATGACGCGACATGCATACAGTCTGCGAGGCGCGTGCGTTGCGATCCTCGCGCATGCCCCGATGCCATCCAGCTTCGAATGGATTTGATGACCCGACGGCGGTTCGACCTCCGGCCTTCGGATGCGACACGGCGATTCCAGCACCACGCAAAGCATCCGGAAAGCGCTCCTTGGTATGAAGCTTGCTTAGCGCGAAGGATGGCCAATTATGCAGCCGGGACCAAGCTGTCGGACCTGAGCCTCGACGACGCGCCGACGGGAAGCGCCGATCCGCGACCCGCGAATGCGCTGCCCGCCGCGGGCGGTCCGTCATCGTCCGGCCCAGCCGCGACGAACGACGCCCGGATGGAGCCCACGGGCACGGCGACTGCTGCCGGCAACCCGTCGTCGCCCGGCGTCAACGCGAAAGACGCGGTCCAGGTGGAACGCGCCGACCCGTTGCTCGAAGAGGCGACGCGGGAGTTCGAAGCGGGTCATCTCGAGCAACCGCTGTGGGTTCGGGCCGTTGCCCAGAACGGCGGCGATGCTGCGGCGGCGAAGCCCGCCTATCTTCGCGCGCGGGCCGCGTCGCTGCGCGTCGCGAAACGGACGCAGCGCGCCGACCGGGTGGGGCGAAGCGTCCGTGCGCAACACAGCAAAGGCCCTGACCCCAAGCGAACCGGCGCGGCACGTCTCCTCGCCGATCGCAAACGCGTGATCCTCGTCGCCGGCATCATAGGGTTGCTCGTCCTGGTCACCGGCGTCGTCTCCATGCGGTGGGAGAGCGCTCCCGCGCAGGCACCCATCGCGGTGACGCGGAACGCTCCCGCCAGCAGGCCCGCGCCCCCGGCGCCGGTGAGCGGGGCGAAATCGGCGGCCAAGGTTGCGGGCGGTCCGGAGCGGGCTGAGATGTCGAGCGACGACTTCGCCGGCAAGGTGCGCGAATTCAAGGAGGCCGGCAACTTTCACGTGCTCGTCCTCTACGCGGTGGAATGGACGCGCAAGCAGCCCGGCAATCCCGAGGCATGGAAAGAGCTCGGCGCTGGGTACGCTGCGTTGCGCCAGTTCGACGATGCGCTCGATGCCGTGACGAAAGCGGTACGGCTTGCGCCCGACGATGCCCAGTCGTGGCAAACGCTCGGACAGGTCAATCTCGCACTCGCGCAACCGGCCAAGGCCCTTGTCGCGTTCGAGCGCGCGGCGGATCTGAACACGCGCGACGTGACGAGCCTGATCCAGGCGGGCACGCTTAACGCAGAACTCGGGCACCTCTCTCAGGCCAAGGACGCATTCGACAAGGCGCTCGCCGTCAGCCCCGGCGACGTCGAAGCGCTTTGCGGTGCAGCGTCGGTTGCGCAGAAGGACGGACGCCAGAAGGACGCCGAGGCTTTCACGCGGCAGGTCAAGGCGATCGAGCGCACATGCCGCGAGCCGACCGCGGACAGCGTGTCGGTGGCCGCAGCCCCTGCCGCAAAAAAACGGCCGGTATATTCCGGCCGATGAGTCCTTGCGGGATCGGCGAACCGCGCCGCCCGGTGGCCGCATCGCGGCGACCGGCCATCCGCATCGCGCTGGTTCCACGCCGGCAAACGTGAGCCACGATTGAATCTGCTGCGATTCCGCGTCGAGAACGCAGCGCCGGGACGTCGTTTCCGCCCCTTTTCTGGCGTCGCCCACGCCGCGATTTGATCCGGATCAAGCGGATGCAAAGCCGTCCCGCGCGGGGCTTGCCGTCGGCGGATAATGAGAACCATTAGCAAAAAGACGAAAGCCGCGATGAATCTCTCCCTCGACCGACTCGCGCCGCACCACTCGGCCGCGATCGTGTCCGTCAACGCGACCGGCATGGCCGGCGAGCGGATGGCGGCGCTCGGTCTCATCCCCGGCAAGCGTGTCGCGGTGCTGCGCCGCGCGCCGTTCGGAGGCCCGCTGCACCTGGCGATCGGGCCGGCGGAACTGATGATCCGCCGCGCCGACGCGCGCGCGATCCTGCTCGACCACGTCCATGCAATGCTGCGCACCGGACGCCGCTGCTGACCGGCGGCGCGCGACGGAGAAGGGCCCCCAGCGCACGCGAACGGTGGCGGTGGTCGGACCGCCGAACACCGGCAAGTCGACATTTTTCAATCGCCTGACGGGCGCATCGGCGCGCGTGGCCAACTGGCCCGGCATGACCGTCGACATCACGACGGCGCGCGTCGTCACCGGCGGCGAAATGGCGCGCCTCGCCGATCTGCCCGGCATCTACTCGCTCGACGGCCATTCCGAGGACGAGGCGCTGGTGCGCACGTTTCTGTCGACGGTCGCGCTCGATGCGATCGTCGTCGTCGTCAACGCCTCGCGCATCGAGCTCCAGCTGCCGCTCGTCCTCGCGATGAAGGCGACGGGCGTGCCGATGCTGCTTGCGGTCAACATGGCCGACGAGGCAACGAAGCTCGGGATCGCGCTCGACGCGGCGGGACTCGCTGCAGCGATCGGTGCGCCGGTCGTCGCGGTCGCCGCCAAGTACGACCAGGGCATGGCGGCCGCCAAACGCGCGCTGGACGACCTGCTCGCCGCGCACGCCGCGCCGGTTGTCGCCGTTCTTTCCGCCCTTCCGGAGCGCGTCACGCGAGAGCGCGAGGCTGCGCGCCTTTCCGCCGCGCACGTGCACGTGCCGCTGACGCTGCCCGCCGGCATCACCGCCAGGATCGATCGGGCGCTCTTGCATCGCTGGCTCGGCGTGCCGCTGTTCTTCGTCGTGATGTTCGCGCTGTTCCAGGCGGTGTTCGGCATCGGCGTGCCGCTGCAGGACGCGACGAAATGGCTGCTCGATGCGCTGAAGGCGGGCGTCGTCGCTCCGCTGTTCGCGCATTCGCCGCCGCTGGTCGCGAGCTTCGTTCAGGACGGGCTGATCGACGGCGTGGGCACGGTGCTCACGTTCGTGCCGCTGCTCGCCGTGTTCTTCGCCGCGATGGCGCTAATCGAGGATTCGGGTTACCTGTCGCGTGCCGCGTGGCTGATGGATGCGTTGATGGGCCGCCTCGGGCTCGACGGCCGGGCCTTCGTCATGCAGCTGATGGGATTCGGCTGCAACGTGCCGGCACTGATGGCAACGCGTGTGTTGCGCAACCGCGCTGCGCGTCTGCTGTCGATGCTGGTCATTCCGTTCTCGCTGTGCTCGGCGCGGCTTCAGGTGTTCCTGTTCATGACCACGGCGATCTTCAGCCCGGTCGCGGCGCCGATCGTGCTCTTCTCGCTCTACGTCGCGAGCTTCGGCGCCGCGTTCCTGACCGCCGCGCTGTGGCGCCGCCGCTATGCGAGCCGCGAGCCGATGCTGATGGAGTTGCCGCCTTACCGGCTGCCAACCCTGTCGATGGTCGCCGCCGAAGCATGGCGCGCGACCTCGCATTTCCTGCGTCGCGCCACCGGCTTCATCGTCGCCGGCGTGCTGCTGATCTGGGTGTTGACGCATCTGCCGGCCGGTGCCGCGACCGCCGGCCCGCAAACGCCGGCGGGTCACCTCGCCGCGTGGCTCTCGCCGATATTCAGCCCGCTCGGGATCGACCCGGTGATGTCGATCACCCTCATCTTCGGCTTCGTCGCGAAGGAGATCGTGCTGGGCGGCATGGCGGTCGTGATGGGCGCTGGCTCCGATCAGCTCGCAGGCGTCGTCGCCGCGCGGCTCGATTGGGTCAGCGCGACGAGCTTCATGATTTTCACGCTCGTCTATACGCCGTGCCTGTCCGCCGTCGCGACGTTGCACAACGAAGCCAAGAGCCTGCGCTTCACCGCACTCGCGATCGCCTGGCCGCTCGCGCTCGCGTGGGCGTCGAGCTTCGTCTTCTACCAGGCCGCGCGCGCCCTCGGGTTGTAGGATCCGCGCCGATGCGAGTGTCGACGCGCGCCTATTCCTTGCGCCCGGCCACCGGCGGTTCCACGCGCTCGCCTTCGAGCAGCGCCTTGTAGACGAACCCGGCGATCGCCGCGCCGACGATCGGCGCGACCCAGAACACCCAGAGCTGCTCGAGCGCCCAGCCGCCGACGAAGACCGCGGGGCCGGTACTGCGCGCGGGATTGACCGACGTATTGGTCACCGGAATGCTGACGAGATGGATCAGCGTCAGCGCGAGACCGATCGCCATCCCCGCGAAGCCGACCGGCGCGCGGTGGTGCGTGGTGCCGAGAATGACGATCAGGAACATGAACGTCATAACGACCTCGGAAACGATGCCAGCCAGCAGCGAATATTTGCCGGGCGAATGCTCGCCGTAGCCGTTGGCGGCGAATCCACCCGCGAGGCTGAAGTCCGCCTTGCCGCTGGCGATCAGATAGAGCACGCCGGCACCGACGACGGCGCCGATGACCTGGGCCACGATATAAGGCAGGAGCTGGCTGCCCGGAAAGCGGCCGCCCGCCCATAGACCGATCGAGACCGCCGGATTGAAATGTCCTCCCGAGATGGGACCGAGCGCATACGCGCCCGTGAGCACGGTGAGCCCGAACGCGAGCGACACGCCGAGAAGCCCGATGCCGACGCCGGGAAACGCGGCGGCCAGCACCGCGCTTCCGCAACCGCCGAGCACGAGCCAGAACGTACCGATGAATTCAGCGAGGACTTTGGGACCCATGGGCGTCACCTCGAGCGAAGTAGGTTGTAGGACTGAGGCACGCGCGAGCGCATGCCGACAAGAGGCTGGACATGATAGCGCTCTACGTCCGGTTTCGCAGCACGTCCGGGTTCACCACGTTGATCGGCGTCCCGGCCGCATACGCGGTGATCTGATCGAAGATGTCGGAGAACTGGATTTCGTACTCATCGCGCGACACGTAGCCGATATGCGGCGTGCAGACGACGTTGTCCATCGTGAGAAGCGGATCGCGCGTGTCGCGCAGCGGCTCGTCCTCGAACACGTCCACCGCCGCCATCCCGGGCCGTCCCGCGCGCAGCGCGTCGACCAATGCGCCGGGCTCGATCAACTGCGCGCGGCTCGTGTTGACGATGAGCGCCGTCGCCTTCATCCTGGCCAAATCGCCCACGGTGACGATGCCGCGCGTTTCCTTGACGAGGCGCATGTGCAGCGACACGACGTCGCACGCTTCGAAGAACGCGGCCTTGCTTTGGGCGGCGGAATAGCCATCGGCCCGCGCGCGGGCGAGCGATGCTTCGCGCGCCCACACCCGCACGTTCATGCCGAACGCCCGCCCGTAGCCGGCGACGACGCTGCCGATCCTGCCGTAGCCGTAGATCCCGAGCGTCTTGCCGCGCAGCGTCGCGCCGACGCCGATCTGCCATTTGCCGGCCTTGAGCGCGGCCATCTGCTGCGGAATCGCCCGCGCCGCCGCGAGGACGAGTCCCCAGGTCAGCTCCGCCGCGGCGTACGAGGGCGTTCCTGCATGTTGGCTCGACGACACGATCACGCCGCGGCGCGTACAGGCGTCGATGTCGATGTGTGGGTAGACACTGCGCTGGCTGATCAGGCGGAGCTTCGGAAGCCGCTCGAGCAGCGGGGCGCGGATTTCCGTGCGCTCGCGGATCAGCACCAGCGCTTCGGTATCGCGCAGCCGGTCGGCGAGCGCGTCGACGTCCTGGACGTGATCGTTCCAGATCGTGACGTCATGTCCGTCGAGCTTCCGAAAGCATTGAAGGGTCCGGATCGTGTCGAAGTAATCGTCGAGAATCGTGACCTTCATCGGGCGGCCCCTTCGTTCCAGGCACGGCTACGATACCAAACCGCCAAAAAAAAGCCCCGCGCGACAGCGGGGCTTCCTTTTCTGAAGCGCCAGTTACTTCTTGACGCCCTCGCCCTTGGCCTCGACCTCGACGCGACGGTCGGGCTGCAGGCAGGCGATCCGTTCCTTCAGGTTCTTCTGCTCGCAGACAACCCCCGGGATCGGCTGCTTCTCGCCCATCCCGATCGTCTCGATCTTGTCTTTCGGCACGCCCTTGCTGACCAGGTACTCGCGCACCGCATCGGCACGACGCTCCGACAGCTTCTGGTTGTACTGATCGCTGCCGATGGGATCGGTGTGCCCGGTCACCAGCACGACCTCGAGTTTCTGGATCTGCGCGATCTTCGCGACCACTGCGCTGTCGATCGCGGCCTTTCCCTCAGGCTTGAGCACCGCCTTGTCGAAGTCGAACAGCGCCTTCGTGTCCAGCGTGATCTTCTGCACCTGCGGCGGTGGTGGCGGCGGGGGCGGCGGCGGTGGCGGCGGAGGCGGTGCAGCCTTTGGCGTTTCCGCAACCATCATCGGCGCAACCGGCAGCGGCGGCGCGTCGAACTTGTACGTCACGCCCACCCAGAAGATGTTGGCGTGGCCGTCCGTAAACGCGTCGTAGCCGTTCAGGTAGCTGAGCGACGTGCTGGTCGCCGGTGTCGGGACGATCTTGCCGCCTACCACCGACACGTACGGCAGCACGTAGGTGTAGCCGTTCGTGGCGATGTCGTCGTGGCTGTACTTCATGTACGAGTAGCCGCCGACGATCGACCAGTTCCGGTTGTAGGCCCAGTTCGCCTTGAGGTTGAAATACTGCTGCTTGGAGTTGTCGAAGTTGTCGATGTTGAGCGGTATCGGCGAAGTGGCGGCATTGTCCTGCGAGCCGAAGGTCGCGTTGCCCTCGTTCTTCACGTACAGGTACGACCCGCCCAGCTTGAATGCGTCCGTCGCCTGCCAGTCGGCGCCGAGGCCGATCATCCACGTCGTATCCTTGGTCTGCGAATTCCAGTTGTAGGAGTTATTGGGGTTCGCCGGGGCGAACGGGCTGTAGCAGTTCGGGTTCGCCGCCGTGCAGTAACCCGAAGGCGGGTTCGGTCCGCCCGCCACCGTGCCGATGTAGCGGTGGTTCGACGGGTACTTCGTTTGCTCCCAGTCGCCGAACGCGTTGAGCTTCCAACGCTCCGAGGCGTTCCAATACCCGCTCAGGAAGTAGCCCTGCTTGTCGTTGGTGGTGCGGCCGTACGTCACGTCGTCGTAGTCGATCTTGGCCCAGTTGCCTTCGAACGAGACGCCAACGTTCGTCGTCGCGGACCAGTCGAGTACGAGCTTGACCGCATTGGTCGTGTTGCTCTGCAGGTCGAACGCCGACGTGAACGGCAGCAGGTAGTTCGGGTTGTTCGCACCGCCGTTGGGAAGCGGGTCGTTGCTGTAGTTCAGCGTCGAGTCGCGCTTCAGGTACCAGTACTTGACCCGCGCCGACAAGGTGTCGAGCATCGTGTTCTTGTACTCGGCCCACAGCTTGTTGTAATGCGACTTGTCGTAGTCGACGCGCGTCTGGTCGATGTCGAGGTAATCCCAGCCGCCCCCGAGCCGGTTGCCGCGCGCGAACCTCCACCAGACGTCGAAGCCGACATTGTTCTTCGTATAGTTGTAGAGCTCTTGGTCGCAGTTGCCGACGACCTGCGTCGGCACGCCGGCCACCACGAAGTTGCCGCAGCCGAGCCCGCTCGGGAGCGGCGTCGTCGGCGCATTGCCGAACTCGACCACGTCCGAATTGTTCTGCAGCTTGGTCCAGTAGTAGTAGACGCGCGTGTCCACCGATCCGATCGGGTGCGCCGTCCACGCGAGCGCGAACGACTGGTTGATGTTCTCGCCGTTGAACGTGCCGGTGTCGGGCAGCGTCGGCTGGTACGCGGTCGGCGGCGCGCCGTTCAGCGCAAACTGCGGGAGCGACACGTCGCTCGTCGTCTTTGCCCACGTGTAGCGCGCCGAGATCACCGAATTCCACGGCAGGTCGCGGTAATTGCCGGTGGCCGTGAACTTGTTGAACGTGTTGTCCGGCGCGAGGTACGTCGTGTCCAGCTGGTTGCCGCCGAAGAACGGGTTCGTCCACTGCAGCGTGTTGCTGCCGTTGTCGAATTTGCTGTAGTCCCAGCGCAGCGACAGCGTCGCCTTGCCCGACTGGTACCCCCCTTCGGCGCCCCAGTTGCTGGTCTGCGTGTTGGTCGGGATGGCGAGGTCGGTATAGCCGTTGCCCGGGCTCGTACCGTTGGATCCGGAGCCGGGCTTGGTGCCGCTGAAGGTCACCTGGTTGCCGTCGACGCGGAAGTACCACGGGCTGTTCTTCTGCCACTCGGCGTAGCCGCCGACGTCGCGCCGGTCGTAGCCCAGCATGAACTGAGTCCACGTGTTCGGCGGCTGCGGGTTGGGCAGCGTCGCCAAGGGGAACGTCGCCGTCACCACGTTGCCGCCGATGCCGACGTACGGCGAGAACGCGTTCGTCGAGAACTGGTGCGGGATGTCGTTCAGATACATCCCCGCCTTGAACACGTCGTACATGCCGCCGCGCAGGAACATGTACTGGTCGCTGCGGCCGAAGTTCTCGCCGTAGCCCTGGAACCACGTCCTGCTGTTGCGACCCTGCACGCCAATGTTCGTCAGCGCGCCGTTGCCGAGGTCCTGGTACTCGTTGAGCTTCGCCTTGTCGAACGCGCTCTCGTTGTTGGAGAAGCCCTCGACGGTCGCCGTGCCCTGGACACGAATCGGATCGTTGTCGCTCTGCGCGAATGCTGGCGCAGTCGCGAACAAGCTGGCGATGAGGGTGGAAAGAAGCGTTTTCCTCATGATTGTCTCCCGACCTTATCGCAAGAAGAACTTGCCGCGGTTGGCGGGCGCGTTGCTGCCATGGATGTTGCTGTGGCAGTTCAAGCACGCGCGCGACACAAGACGGTTGTTCACACTCGGGTTGGGCTGCCCGGTGCGACTCGGCGGGCAAACCTGGATACCCCCGCTAACCGCGGTGTCGCCGGCCGCGCAGTTGAAGCCTCCGGACGCGCCGTAAACCGTGCCGGGGTGCCGCGACCCGTCGTGGCAGTCCTGGCAGAGGTTCGGCGCCGACTCGTTCAGGAGCCGCGCGTGGACCGAACCGTGCGGGTTGTGGCAGGTCACGCAGTTCTCTTCGACCGGCGGGTGGTTGTTCAGGTACGGGCCGCGCTTGTCGGCGTGGCACGAGTAGCACTGGTCATTGATCGTCGGCTGCTTCAGCATCGCCGGCGTGATCGCGCCGTGCGGGTTGTGGCAGTCGGTGCACTTGACCTTGCCCTCGATGATCGGATGGTGCGACGGCTTGAAGTTCGCCGCCCGGATCGGCTGGTGACACTGCCAGCAGATCTCCGCCTGGTTGGGCAGGAACGTCGTCGTGAACTTGTTGATCGAGGGCTCTTTGTTCGGCGGGTTGTTCGGGCTGTAGCTCGGGAGGAGTCTTTCCCCGTGGATGCTGTGGCAGTTCGCGCACGTCACCTGGTTCAGCTGGTGCTTGCCCGAAGTCCAGAACGCGAGATTGCGGTTGCTCGAGTGGCAGGCGAGGCAGACCGCGGTTCGCTCGTCCGCCGTGTGGCCCGGGCCAAAGACATGGGCGGGCTTGGCCTTCATCGGATCCTTCAGGTGCTCGCTTGCGTCGCCGTGGCACGCCTGGCACATGCTGCCGCTCGCATCGTTCTTAGCGCCATGCTGCGAGAGGTCGATCGACTTCCACTCTTTCTCGTGGCAGTTCGCGCAAACAGGCGCGACGGGGCCCGAGGGCTGCTGGGCGCTTGCAGGGAACGCCAGGAGCGCCGCGAAGAGCGCGAGAACCCCGTACGCGGCGAGGATGGACTTGATTCGCATGTGAACCCCTTTCGTCTCGGTACGACCCGCGGTGCGGACAAGCGTCCCCACTCTCGCTGGGTCCGCGGCCAGAGGCCGCCGGTGGTCGCGCGCGGAAAGAAGGCCCACGCGAAATCGAATCAGGTCAACGCGCACTGGATCGCCGGATCCGGATCGCGTCTCGCCCGTCGCCGCTTTTTCCGAGAATTCTTTGCACGGCGTTGGGAACTTTTTAACGTGTGTGCTACATGCGGGTCAAGGAAATGAGGTGCGACATTCGGTCACTGTTGCAAAAATACGTCATTGATTTTCAATGAAAAACACTTCTTGCGTTGAGGGCTTTTGACTTGGGTCAAGAAAGCAGGCACTTGCGACTTTCGGACTGGTCGCCAAGGTCTTTTCGCGCCCGCCGCGAGCACGGGCGGCACACCGAAGGCGAGAGAAAAACCATGCCGTTCCGGCCCCGTCGCGCCCATCCGGCGCGCGGCGAACAAAAAAAACCGCGTCCCGGGGACGCGGTCGGCACAGATCGCCTCATGACAACGCTAGCGGCTCGTCTCGCCCTTGGCCTGAACTTCGACGCGGCGGTCGGGTTGGAAGCAGGCGATCCTCTCCTTGAGGTTCTTCTGATTGCAGACGACGCCCGCGACGGGCTGCTTCTCGCCGACTCCGATCGCCTCGATCTTGTCCTTCGGGATGCCCTTGAAGACCAGATAGTCGCGCACCACTTCGGCGCGACGTTCCGACAGCTTCTGGTTGTACTGCTCGGTGCCGATCGGATCGGTGTGCCCGGTGACCAGCACGACCTCGAGCTTCTGGAACTGCGCGAGCTTCGCGACGACCTGGCTGTCGATCGCGGCCTTCCCCTCGGGCTTCAGCACCGCCTTGTCGAAATCGAACAGCGCCTGCGAGTCGAGCGTGATCTTCTGCACCTGCGGCGGTGGCGGCGGTGGCGGGGGCGGTGGCGGTGGCGGCGCGGCCGGCTTGGGTGCCTGTGCCACCTGCGGCGCGACATACACCTGTGGCGGCGGGTCGAACTTGTACGTCGCCGTCACCCAGACCAGGTTCGTCGTGTAGCTCGGATTGGCGAACGCGCCCGTCAACCACGAGTAGTTCGATCCGACGGCCGCCGTGTTCAGGTTCATGAAGTACGGGTAGTAGCTGGCGTAGCCCGCCATCTGGCCGTCGCCGTAGTCGTATTTCTCGTAGGCATACCCGGCGTTCACGGCCCAGTGGTTGTTGATGTTGTAGGTGCCCTTGAGCTGGAAGCGCTGCAGCTTCGTGTTGTCGGTGACGTAATTGACGAGCGGGCCGCCGTTGAAGCCCCCGCCGGCCTGCGTATTGCCGGACGAGAAGTCGACGCCCCCGGTGGTCTTCTGGTAGGTGTACGACGCCGTCAGCATCAGCTTGTCGGTCGCCGCCCAGTCGACCAGCGCGGCGGCCATCCAGCCGTCCTGCGTGTTCTGCGTGCCCCAGGTGAAATTGCCGGAGGCGTTCGGCGTCGGTGGCGGATAGTTCCCGTTCAGGTAGGTCTGGTTGTACTCGATCTTGCCCCAGTTGCCGATGCCGGTGATCTTCAGCCGCTCGTCACCCCAAGCCACTGTCGCGTCGTACTGCTGGCTCTTGTCCTTGGTGCGACCGTAGAAGTTGTCCTTGTAGTCGGTGTCCGCCCACGTCGCGCCGAGGCCGACGAGCCACAGCGGCGCCGGCGTCCAGTCGGCCCACAGCTTGACCTTGTTGCGGTCGAAGTTGTTGACGTTGTAGGGCGCGTAGTAGGCATCGACACTCGTCGCCGCATTCGAGTTGACGAGGTCGGACCGCTGCTGCAGGAACTCGTACTTGATCCAGCCGCTCAGGTTGTTCCAGCCGCTGTTCTTGTACTCGATCCAGTAGCGGTAGTCGTCGGACTTGGGCACCTCCTGCCCGTTGAGATCCCATTCACGCTTGATGCGGTCCCAGTCGAATCCGCCGAGCAGCTTGTTGGCGCGGTCGAACGCCCACGACGCGTCGAACCCGGCCGCATTCTTGGTGTAGAAGAAGGCTTCGCCGTTCTCCTCGGTCAGTGCCGGGATCGTGAAGCACGTGGCGCTGGTCACGGGCGGGGTCGCGCAGTTGCTGCCCTGGCTCCCTTGCCGGTACGAGACGGTCGTCGAATCGTTCTTCAGGTCGTAGTAGTCGTAGTAGACCCGCGTGTCGAGCTGCGCCATCGGGCTCGCGTTCCAGGCGACGTTGGCGGTCGTCCTCTTGTTGTTGCCGTCGAAGTTCGTCAGGTTCTGGTTTGTCGCGGAGTCGAACGGCTGCGTCAAGAGATAACCCACGCCGGGAGGGTTCCCCTGCGCGCTGACGACATTGCTCGTCGGCTTGAGGCTCGAGGTCCAGGGTGCCGCGGTGAGGCCGATGCTGTTCGTCAGCTTGCTCTGGGTATACCGGGCGATGATCGCTGAATCCCACGGCAGCTGCTTGATGTAGCCGTTGATGGTCCACTTCTTGAGGTCGTTGTCCGGCGGCAGCAACGTGGTGTCCAGCCCGTTGCGCATGTAGAAGTTCGGCCACTGCATGAAATCGTTGCTGTCGGTGAACTTCGATTGGATGTACGCGAGCTTGAGCCCGTACTGCTTCGTGTTGTACCCGCCCTCGATGATCGTGTTCTGCGTCTTGTAATCGGCCGGGACGCCGAACTCGATGAAGCCGTTGCCCGAGCCCGTTCCGAGCACGCCGCTCGAAGGCTTGATGCCGTTCGTCCTGACCTCGTTGTAGTCGGCGCGGATGAACCACGGCGACTTCAGCGATACTTCGAAGTTCCCGCCCGTGGTGTTGCGCTGAGTGCCGTAGTTCCACGTGCCCCAGGCGTTCGGGTTCCTCGCGGGCGGGTAGGTGCCGCTGGGCGAGGAGAACCCGAGCAGCGTGCTGCCGACGTTGGTGAGCGGCGTCAGCGCGTTGAACGAGTAGTTGTGCGGGATGTCGTTGTTGTAGATCGCCGCCTTCCAGGAGTTGAACGCGCCGCCCACGACATTGATGAACTGGTCATCGCGGCCGAACTCCTCGCCGAAGGCGCGGAGGTAGTAGTTGCGGTTGCTGCCGCGAGCGTCGATCACGCCGATCGGCGCGCTGTTGATGTTCTGGTATTCCTGTGCCTTGGCGTCGTCGGACGGGCCGGTGAATGGCGTCACCGGATTGGTGGCCGAAAGCGGTGCGGTGTTGCCATACGCGCCGTTGCGGTTGGCACCGTCGATGTTCGTGCCGCGGCCGCCGACCTCGGCGGATCCGCCCCACATGAAGTTCTCGTCGGCGAGCGCGGGCTGCGCAAAAAGACCGGCCACGACTATGGCAATGAGCTTGACTCTCATGATCGTCTCCTGGTCTCAGCGGAGGAAGTATTCGCCGAAGGCGGACGACGGCGCGTTGCTGCCGTGGATCTGCCGATGGCAATCGACGCAGCCGCTGGCCACGAAGCGGACGTTCGACGGCAGCGTGCCTGGCAGCGTCCCGCGTCCGTCGTAGATGCCGTGCGTGTGGCCGTTCGCGTGGCAGTCGGCGCACAGCGCCGGCGGTTTCTGCGCGAGCAGGGCCTTGTGCGCGGAGCCGTGCGGCGTGTGGCAGATGGTGCAGTTTTCTTCCACCGGCGGGTGCTCGTGGATCCACGGGCCGCGCTTGTCGGCGTGGCAGCTCACGCACAGGTCGACCACCGAGTCGTTGCGCAGGCTCGCCTTCACGAGCGCGCCGTGCGGGTCGTGGCAGTCCTGGCACCCGACCTTGCCTTCGATGATCGGGTGGTGCGAGGGCTTGACGATCTCGGCGCGCACGTCGCGGTGGCACTCGACGCAGCGCTTGTAAGCCAGCTGGCGTACCGTCGTGGTGTACGGAGCGGCTGCGAACTGCGCGGCCCTGATCTCCTTGTTGTTGCTCGCCGACTGTGGACCGTGCATCTCGTGGCAGTTGACGCACGTGACGTCGACCTTGCGGTGCTTGGCGACCGACCAGTTCTCGAGATGCCGCTGTCCACCATGGCAGGCGAGGCACACCGCCGACTTCTCGGCCGCGGTCGCCGTCTTCGAACCAAGGACGTTCGCAGGTTTGCTCTTCATCGGATCCTGCAGGTGCGCCGTCGCGTCGCCGTGACAACTCTGGCACGCACTGCCGTGCGCGTCGTTGGCCGCGCCGTGACCCGTGAGCAGGATCGAGCTGTTTTGCTGCTCGTGGCACTGGACGCAGACGGGCACCGTCGAAGCGGCCTCCTGCTGCTGCGCGAACGCCGGCGTCGCCAGGAACGCCGCGAACAGCGCGAGTGCTCCCGCGGCGGCGATGAAGGACTTGATACGCATGTGTATCCCCTCGGTTCGACCCGCACGCGGGGCAAGTGCCCGATCGCCGCGAGCTGCGCGGCCAAGGGCCGCCGGTCATCGGTGCGCGGAAAGAACGCCCGCGCGAATCTGCTTCCACCGCGCCGGATCGTCACCGGCCGCGTGTCAGACTTGTTGTTCTCCGGCTCGCGATCGCACGCACCGATTCATTGCGTCTCGCGCGCCCGCAGAAAACGCTCTTGCGGCGTTCCCGTATTTTGAGTGCGGGACGAACATGCGGGTCAATAAGAGATGTGTCCGCTCGCTGCCGCTGTTGTAAAAATACATCCTTGATTCGATTGAAAAAGCGATTTTCATCACTACGACTGTTGACCTGCGTCAATGAGTCGCATGAACTCGACGTCGCAATCGCGGACGCCTGGATTCGCAGCAAGATGCATTGATTCTCACTTCGCAGATCCGCGTTCCGACACTACGCATCACGCAGCACGTAATGCATGGCGCGTGCGCCAATTTGACGCAGGTCAAGACCGCCGGAAGTGAAAAGGCGTCCTATTGATCGCCGCAGTCAAGAAACGGAAGCGCGGCCGGAGGGAAAGCGCATGCGCGCCGCAATGCGAACCGCGCAACATCAGTCGTCGAGCACAGGGCGCGAACGGGCTGCGTTCGTCGCCGCCGTTGCGTTCGTCGCGCTGGTCGGCGCCGACGCGAGCGGCGCGCAGGGCAAGGAGCGAACCGGCAAGGAAGTCGTCGAGTCGCTGTGCATCTCGTGCCACGGCACGGGTGCCAAAGGTGCCCCCAAGATCGGCGACAAGCAGGCGTGGGGGAAGCGCGCGTCGCAGGGTCTGACCAGCCTCACGAAGACCGCGCTCGAAGGCATTCGCCAGATGCCGCCGCACGGCGGCAACCCCAGTCTCACCGATACCGAGATCGAGCGCGCGATCACCTACATGGTGAATCAATCGGGCGGTCACTGGACCGAGCCGATCAGCAGGACGAGCCGGCCCGTCGAACGCAGTGGCGAGCAGATCGTTCAGGAGCGCTGCGCGAAGTGCCACCAGACCGGCGAGGGCGGCGCGCCGAAGATCGGGGATCGGGCCGCCTGGGTCCCGCGCCTGAAACAAGGTCTCGACATCGTCGTCAGCTCCGCGATCAAAGGCCATGGCGGCATGCCCGCACGTGGCGGCCAGGCCGATCTCACCGATGCCGAGCTGCGCAGCGCGATCGTCTTCATGATGAATCCGGTAGTGGTGGTTTCCGCCAAGCGGCCTCCGACCACAGGCGGCCAGGATTATCGCGTGGTCGACGGCACGACCGTCTATTTCGGCGCGATCTCCGCAGACGTGATCCGGCGTAATCGCAAAGACTATCCGGAGAAGCTCTACGGCACGCCGCCGATGGGTCCCGACCACTACTACGTGACCATCGCGCTGTTCGATGCGAACAGCGGGAAACGCATTCCGGACGCGGCGGTACGCGCGCGCGTTTCGACTGCGGCGGCGGCCGGCCCGGAAAAGACGCTGGAGGCGGTCACGCTCGGCGAGACGTCGAGCTACGGCAACTATTTCGCGATGGGCGGCAGCGGCCCGTACGAGGTCGCCGTGCACATCAAGCGCACCGGAGCAGCCGATACCATCGAAGCCAGGTTCGAATATGCGCACTGATGCGCGCGGCCGCCGCCATGGGCAGCAGTTGAGCAACTCGCTCGGTCATTCGCGCCGAAATAGCGGCTGACTCGGTGCTGAACGCGATTCGCCCAGGCGGGCAAGGAACGTCGGACGGCCAAAATTCATGCCCAAGCATATTGTTCGGCTCGTCGTGCTTCTGGTCGGCTTCGCCGCCGTGGCATACGCGGCGAAGGAGTTCTTCACGGTCGATTCCTTCTACCGCTATGGTCACTATCGCGGCGATTCGGTGCAGCAGATCGCCTCGATGAAGCCGCTGCACATGGGCGCCACCTACTGCGAAGCGTGTCATCCCGAACGCTACGCGGAGTGGTCGAAGGGCGTCCACCACAGCCCCGATGCAGGCAAGGTCGTGCAATGCGAAGTCTGTCACGGCGTCGCCGGCGGCCGCGACGCCGGCGGCGCGTATGTGCCGGTGTCGACGGGCGTCGATCATCCGGCCAACGGAAAACTCGCGATACCTTCGGACACCCGGCAGCTCTGCCCGCTCTGTCACGAGAAGATGGCGGGCAGGCCGGCGGACCAGCCGCAAGTCGTGGTTGACGAGCACGCGGGGACGCAGCAATGCACGGCGTGTCACAACCCCCACTCGCCGAAGCTCATGAAGACGACGGTCGCTCCGGCGACGGGCGCCGGTCCGGCAGGCAAGGCCACCGCATGCGCACCCTGCCATGGCAGCGAAGGCGTGAGCGGCAATGGCGCATGGCCGAATCTCGCGGGCCAGCACGATGCCTACCTGCTCGAGGCTCTAAAAGCGTACCGGACGGGCGCACGCAGCAACGCCACGATGGCCGCTGCGACCAGTGCGCTGAGCGAGGCCGACATGCGCGACCTCGCCACCTATTTCGGGGGCCTGAAAGCCAAGACGGCCGCTCGGAGCGAGGCCAAGGGAAGCGGTGCGGCCAAAGCCAACACCGCCGCATGCGCGGGATGTCATGGCGACGGCGGCGTGAGCCCGAATCCCGCGTGGCCGAACCTTGCCGGCCAGCACAAAAACTACATCATCGCTGCGCTCAGCGCGTACAAGGACGGCACGCGCAAGAGCGAAACGATGGCCGGCATCGCCAAGGCCTTGCGCCCGCCCGATATCGAAGCGTTGGCTGACTACTACGCGAGGCTCGACATCCGATGAGCGGATCCGGAAATGGCGGCGAAGAGCGGTACAGCGCCGCGCGGCGCAATTTTCTGCGTGGGCTCGGAGGCACCGTGGCGTGCGCAGGCGCCGCAGCGATGTCGGCCAAGGTGCTCACACCCGACGCCAAGGCCGAATCCGCCCCTTCCGCGACACCGCCTTCACCCCCGGCGAACTACGATTGGTCGAAGCACCGGTGGGCGTTCGGAGTCGATGCGACCCGCTGCATCGGCTGCCTGCGCTGCGTGGAAGCCTGCAAGACCGAGAACGACGTGCCGCAGGACGCCCATCATTTCCGCACGTGGGTCGAGCGCTACGTGTACCTCGAGGGCGAACGGAAGGCACGCGTCGATAGCCAGAGCGATCCGGTGAACATCGCCGCTTCCGGGTCGGAGAGGCACTACCGATTCGCCAATCGTTACCAAGACGCCAAGGTCGAGAAGGCGTTCTTCGTTCCGAAGCTTTGCAACCAGTGCACCCATCCCGCATGCGTGCAGGTATGTCCAACCGGCGCCACGTACAAGACCGCCGACGGCGTAGTCCTCATCGACCACACGTATTGCATCGGCTGCCAGTACTGCGTGCAGGCCTGTCCCTATGGCGTACGTTACTTCAACGAGCAGAAGGGCGTCACCGACAAGTGCAACTGGTGCTATCACCGCATCACCAGAGGCCTGCAGCCGGCGTGCGTCGAGGTTTGTCCAGTGAGCGCGCGCATCTTCGGGGACCTCTACGACAAGCAGAGCGCGATCAGCAAGTTCGTGCGCGACAACCGCGTCACGGTGCTGAAGCCGGAGTCGGGCAACGCCCCCAATGTGTTCTACGTGGGCCTCGACAAGGACGTGCTGTGATGGAAACGGTCGTCGACGCCTCAGCGTTCACCGGCTACGTCTACCCCAACGAGACGATGATCCCGTGGACGGTGCTGGTGGCCGTCTACCCGTATCTCACGGGCCTGGTGGCGGGCGCCTTTACCATTTCCAGCCTGTACCAGGTCTTCGGCATGCAGCGCTTTCGGCCCGTGGCGCACCTCGCGCTGCTGACCGCGCTGTGCGCGATGGTGGCCGTTCCGCTGCCGCTACTGCTGCACCTGGGGCATCCGGAGCGGGCGTTCAACGCGATGATCACGCCGCACACGACGTCCGCCTTCGCGATCTTCGGCTACGCGGCGTCCTTCTACTTCATCCTGCTGCTGCTCGAGAACTGGTTCGTGTTCCGACCCCAGATCGTGCGCGAGGCGCAGCGCGACAAAGGACTGTTGCGCTGGTTCTACCGCGTGCTCTCGCTCGGCTCCGACGATCTTTCCGAGAACGCGATGCGCTGGGACCGCAAATGGATCTTCGCGCTGGCGGTCATCGGCATCCCCGCGGCGCACGGACTGCACGGGTACGTCGGGTTCGTGTTCGGCTCGCTCAAGTCGCGCGAGTGGTGGTCGTCGGATCTGATGCCGCTGATCTTCCTCTTCTCGGCGATCATCTCCGGCACGGCACTCGTGGTCGTGGTCTACGTCGTGTCCTGCAAGCTGCGCAGGACCGCGGTCGACCTCCCCTGCCTCAAGGGCATGGTGTACACGCTCTGGGGCTTCATGATGGTCACGCTGGTGGTCGAGGGCGTCGAGTTCGCGAGCCTCGTCTACCGGGGGCGGGAAGGAATCGACTCGATCATGGAATTCGTCAAGGGTCCGCTGCTCATTCCCTTCTTCGTCCTGCAGATCGGCATCGGATCGGCGCTGCCGATCGCGATCCTCACTTACATGATCTGGCGGCGAACCACCGGACGGGCGCTCATCGCCGGCGTCACGGCCTGCGCGGTGGCGGTGCTGCTCGCGGTGCTGATGATGCGCTGGAACGTGGTGATCGGCGGACAGGAGATCGCGAAGACCGGCAGGGGACTGCTCACGTATCGGCTGCATTTCTGGGGCAGGGAGGGCGGACTTGCGGCCGCGCTCACGCTGGCGGCGCCATTCGTCCTGCTCACGATCCTGGTGCGGCTCTTCCCACCGTGGATGTCGCCGGCGACGAAGGACGGCCTAGTTCCGGAGTTTCTGCGCGTTTTTCGTGGCAAAGGAGATACGAGTGAAACGAAGTGCAAGACTCGCTCTGGTCCTGGGGTCAATGTTTGTCGCGGGCGCGATGTCCGGCGGGGACCTGCGAAGCGCGACAACGACCGTCGAATCCGGCCGGAGCGACGATCTTCGGCCCCTGTACGCCAACGCGGCCGACGTCGCCGAAGGCAAGCGCGTCGCCGAAACCTCCTGCGTGACCTGTCACGGTATCAACGGCATCAGCACGACTGAAGGGGTCCCGCACATCGCGGGGCAGCGGCCGGCGTATCTGTGGATCGAGCTGCGGGCGTACAAGACCGGCGCACGCGGTGAAAAAACGATGGGCGCCGCCGCCAAGTCCATCCTGAGCGACGAAGCGCTGCTCAAGGTCGCGGCGTACTACGCGAGTCTCGATCCGCCGCAGCCCGCCGCGGCGAGCGCCAAGCCGCGGCCGGAACCTCTGCAGGCAGGCAAGGCGGCAGCGGCCGCATGCTCGGGCTGTCACGGCGAGACGGGCATAAGCAAGACCGCCGGCATCCCGAGCCTTGCCGGCCTCGATCCGAAGTACTTCGCTGCGGCCATGAAAGCCTACAAGGCGGGCCAGCGCAAGAACGAAATGATGAAACCGATCGCGGCGACGCTGAGCGACGCGGACGTCGCCAACGTCGCGCAGTTCTACGCCGCGCAGAAGCCCGCACCGGGGACAATCCAGAAGGGGGCGGACATCGGGGCGGGCAAGACTGCGGCCGCCGCCTGCGTCGGTTGCCACGGCGAAAAGGGCGGCCCCGCGAATGCGGAGACCCCTGCTCTTGCCGGGCAGGACGCGCAATACCTCGCGGCTGCGCTGAAGGCCTATAAGGACGGCTCGCGTGCGGATGAGACGATGAAGGGCATCGCCGCGTCCGTCGATGATGCGGCCGCGCGCAACATCGCCGCCTATTACGCTGCGCTACAAGCCTCCGGCCAGCGCAAGCCGTTGAGCACGGCGGAATGGGCGCAACGTTGCGATCGCTGCCACGGCACCAACGGTAACAGCACCGACCCGCGCCTGCCTGCGCTCGCGGCACAGCGCATCGACTACCTGGCGAAGGTGCTGGACGCCTATCGCAAGGGCGACCGCCAGAGCAAGGAGATGGCGGCGATGTCGGCCGTGCTGACGGAATCGGACGTGGAGAACCTTGCCGCCTACTACGGACGGCAGCAGGCGCGTGCCGTCGTGTACGTGATCGTTCCGCCGAAGTGATCGCAAATGAGGAATTAGCCATCGTGAAATCCGCCAACACCGCCGTGCCGCTGCACCGTCTCTATCGCCATTACTCGGAGCTCCCGTACAGCCAGCGGGTGCTCTATACGATGGCGCTGCTCGTCATGGGCCTTGCGTACGTGTTCGCGGCGCTCAACCTGTACCACACGTATGCCGGCCGCGCCGGGGGCAACCCGCTGCTCCTGTCTTACAACGACATCGTCGTGGCGTACTCGGGCACCGGCAAGGGCTCGCGCCTGGAATCGGCGCTGCGCGGACCGATGTCGACGATGCTGCCGCCCTACGAAAGCCAGCTCCTCGTCGATTGGGTGCAGCAAGGTAGCACCGAGGTGAAGTACGCGACCGACATCAAGCCGATCCTCGACCACCGTTGCATGACCTGCCACGACGGCAGCAACCCGCACCTGCCGAATCTGAATGGTTACGACAACCTCAAGAAGGTGGCGGAGCGGGATACCGGGACCGACGTGTTCACGCTGGTGCGCGTCTCCCATATCCACCTGTTCGGGCTCACATTCGTGTTCTTCATCATGGGCCTGATGTATAGCCATGCCTACGTGCGGCCGGTCTGGTTCAAGTGCACTGTCGTCGCGATCCCGTTCGTGGCGTTGGTCGTCGACATCCTTTCCTGGTACGTCACGAAGGTCTACCATCCCTTCGCGCTCTTGGTGATGGCGGCCGGCGGTCTGATGGCCCTGAGCTTTGCCTTCATGTGGGTGACCACCATGTGGCAGCTCTGGTTTTCGCCGACCCCACCTCCGGTTCTGCAGAGAGAAAACGGCGCGGAGGTGCCCAGCGTCGATTGAAAGGGGAGTAAAGACGAGCTTCGAGCGCATGCGGCGAAGGCAGCAGGAACGCCGAGCAACGGAGCTCCACGTAAAGTTGGTTGAGTACTAGGCGCGCACACGCGTTTGCAACCCGACGCCGCCGCGTGGTTCGGCGGCGACCACGTCCCCACCCGAAGAAGGAGTCCCGAAATGAAACGTTTTCTTCTCCCGATCGTCGCTGCTCTGTCATTGTCAGGCATCGCCATCACTTCTCACGCAAGGGGTGACATCGCCGCGGGCAAGGAAAAAGCGGCGCCGTGCGCCGGCTGCCATGGCGCGAACGGCGAGGGTAAGGGATCTTCTCCCGCGCTCGCCGGCAAGAGTGAGGAAGACATCGAGCACGCGCTAAAGGATTACAAGTCCGGCAAACGCAGCAATGGCATCATGAAGTCGTTCGCGAGCAAGCTGAGCGAGACGGACATGGAAAATCTAGGTGCGTACTACGCTTCGCTCAAAGGAAAATAACCGCATCGCGAGTGCAAGCGAACTCGAGCGGCGGATGCGACTTTGCGCAGCACCGCAGATCGGCGGCCAGTACGCGATCGACAAGCAGTCGGCGATCCGCGCTCTACTCGTGGCAAAGCTCGACGTCACCGACTACGTGTACGACGGGATGCAGTACGGGACGCTTGCAACTGTGATGCGAACCAACGAGACGGCGCCCAACTACAACGTCTCCGTGGTCGGGATTTCCTATATTTATCGCTGGCAATGACGTGACGCGCTACGGGGCCGCCGCCGCGCCGTCGGCCGGCATCAGGTGGATGCCGTCCGCGAGCAGCGACACGCTTGCGTTGGCGCCGATTGCAATGCCGTTGCGCTGGGCCGTGTGCGTCGGTACCGAAAAGTGAATGTCGGCGCGCTCGCCCGCGGCGACCGCAAGCGACAGCGCCGTCGTCTCGCCCAGCGCGATGCAGCGGTTGATCGTCCCCGCAACCGGGTTCTCGTGCTCGCCGCGCGACGGCCGGTCGCGTCGGTGCAGCACGATGTGCGACGATGGAACGCACCAGGCCACGCGCGCGCCGACGGCGAACTGTGCGGCGAGGCGCGCTTCGAATGTCATGCCGAACCAGCGAATGTGCGTGAGGGCGCGCTCGCGATCATGGCCGGCGATCTCGGCCTGGAAAATGTTCTTGATCCCGACGAGCCGCGCGACGAGAGGGCTCGACGGCCGCGTCAGCACCGCCTGCGCCGTGTCGGTCTGCAGCGTCCTGCCGTGGTGCAGGATCGACATCCGGTCGGCGAGCATCGATGCTTCGTGCAGCGCATGCGTGACGAGGATCACCGGGATGTTGAGATCGGCGCGCAACGTCGCGAGCTCCTCGTAGAGCTTTTCGCGCGTCACCTGGTCGACGGCGGAGAACGGCTCGTCGAGCAGCAGCACCTTCGGGTCGCGGGCGAGCGCGCGAGCGACTGCAACCCGCTGCTGCTGGCCGCCGGACAATTGCGCGGGGCGCCGCGCCTCGAGACCACCGAGGTTCGTCCGTTCGAGCAAGCTCCGCGCGCGCTCGTGCCGCTGCGTCGGACGGCACGTGCCCCATCGCCTGGATCACGTTGTCGATCGCCGAGAGATGCGGAAACAGCGCGTAGTTCTGGAACACGAATCCCACCGAGCGCTCCCGCGCCACGCGCCGGATGCCCGCCGCCGTGTCGAGCCACGCCTCGCCGCCGACATCGACCCGGCCTCGCGCCGGCGTGTAGATTCCGGCGATCGTGCGCAGGATCGTCGACTTGCCGCTGCCCGACGGCCCGACCAGCGCGAGCACCTCGCCGCGCGCGCAGTCGAGCGCCACGGCGAGCGGGATCGGCCGCTCCTGCACAAGCTCCACGCGCAAGTGGTCAGCGGGCCGGTCCATGACGCGCCCGCCGCCGCGACGACGAAAGGAACGTGACGCCGATCGCTGCGATCGACAGCAGCAGCAGCACCGCCGACATCAGACCGGCGCCCACCATGTCGAATCCCTGCACGCGGTCGTAGATCGCGAGCGCGATCGTCTTCGTCTCGCCGGGAATGCTGCCGCCGACCATCAGCACGACGCCGAACTCGCCCAGCGTGTGCGCGAACGTCAGCACTGCGGCGGTGAGGAGGCCGGTCCAGGCGAGCGGCAACTCGATCCGCCACAGACTCTGCGCGCTGCGTAAGGCCGCAGCACGCGGCGGCGTGCCGAAGGTCGTCGGGAATCGCTTCGAATGCACGCTGCAGCGGCTGGATCGCGAACGGCAGGTTGAAGATGATCGAGGCGACGAGCAGCCCGTCGAACGTGAACACCAGCGGATGGCCGACCGCTGCTTCGTACCATCGGCCGAGCGGCGAGCGACCGCCCATCGCGACCAGAAGGTAGTAGCCCAGCACCGTGGGCGGCAGCACGAGCGGAAGCGCAAAGGTCGCTTCGACAAAGCGGCTTCCCGGTGAACTCGTGCGCAGCGAGGAGGCGCGCGACGATGATCCCGACCGGTACGAGGATCGCGACCGTGAGCGCGGCAAGCTTGAGCGAGAGCAGGAGCGCGGTCGCGTCCAACTGGTCACTCGCCGGGAAGTGTGAAGCCGTAACGCCGGAACACCGCGCGCGCCGCCGGCTGCTGGAGGTAGCGATAGAACTCGCGCGCGCCTTCGCGCGCCCGCTTCGTCAGCGCCATCCGCTGCACCAGTGGCTTGTGCAACGTGTCGGGAATCAGGACGTGCTGTGCCGACCCCAGCGCGCCGGGCGCGAGCGCGAGTGAAAGCGCGACGATGCCGCCCTGCGCCGAGCCCGACGTCGCGAATTGCGCTGCCTGCGCGACGTTTTCGCCGAGCACGAGGCGGCCGCGTACCGACTTCCACACGCCGGCGGAGGACAACGCTTCCTGCGCCGCGCGACCGTACGGCGCGTGCTCCGGATTTGCGATCGCGAACTTGCGCAGGCGGCCATCGGCGCACGGCGGCGCCGACGTCGCGCAATGTCGGGTCGAGCTTCAGCGCCGACCCTTCCGGCACGACGAGCGCGAGCCGGCCGATCGCGTACGGGACGCCGTCATCGACCGCGTAGCCTTCCCTGGCGAGCGCGAGCACGTACGCTTCGTCGGCGGACAGGAAGAGCTCGAACGGCCCACCCTCCGCGATCTGGCGGCGGAAATTGCCGGACGACCCATAGACGATGCGCACTGCGCTGCCGGATTCGCGCTCGAACGCGGCAGCGATCTCGGTCAGCGCGAACTGCAGGTCTGCCGCGGCCGCAACGAGCGGCCCGTCGGCGGCGGCTGCTCCGGCAGGCGCGACGCCAAGCACGGAGAGTGCGAGAACGCCAGGCGCCAGCGCGCGCGCAACGATTCGAAGCAGGGTGCGCAGGAACATCAGCCGCAATCTGCCAAGCCCCGGCGCAGGATGCAAGTGCCAGCTGCTGGCCCGGGGCTGGTCGGCTTCTAACCGGATCGCGGCGGGGGTCTCTTGCCGGCGTCAGGCCGCGCGGCTGTTTTCGTACCAGCCGCGGCTCACGGCGGCCAGTTTCACGACCGACAACATGACGGGCACTTCGATCAGGACGCCCACGACAGTCGCGAGCGCGGCGCCCGAATCGAGCCCGTAGAGGCTGATCGCCGTCGCCACGGCAAGCTCGAAAAAGTTGCTGGCGCCGATCAGCGCCGATGGACATGCAACGCTATAGGCGACGCCCAGCCGCCGGTTGAGCCAGTAGGCAAGGCCGGCATTGAAGTACACCTGAATTACGATCGGCACGGCCAGCATCGCGATGATCAACGGCTGCCGCAGAATCTGCTGGCCCTGGAACCCGAACAGCACGACGAGTGTGGCAAGGAGCGCGCCCAGCGAAACGGGGTGGAGCCCGGCGAGCACCCGCGCGAGCCGCCGTTCGCCGCCCCGCCGAAGCAGGACTCGACGCAGGATCTGGCTCGCGACCACGGGGACCACGATGTAGAGCACGACCGACAGCGCCAGCGTGTCCCACGGAACCTTGATGCTCGACAGGCCGAGCAGCAGGCCGACCAACGGCGCGAACGCGAACAGCATCACGACGTCATTCAAGGCAACCTGCGACAGCGTGAACCGGGGCTCGCCGTCGGACAGGTTGCTCCAGACGAACACCATTGCCGTGCACGGCGCCGCAGCGAGCAGAATCAGCCCGGCGATGTACGAATCAAGCTCACCCGCCGGCAGCCAGCGCGCGAACACGTGACGCACGAAGACGAAGCCCAAAAGCGCCATCGAAAACGGCTTCACCGCCCAGTTGATGGCGAGCGTCACGCCGATGCCTTTCGCATGCCGCCCGACCTCGGTGAGCGTGCCGAAATCGATCTTCAGCAGCATCGGCACGATCATCAGCCAGACGAGAACCGCGACAGGGAGATTGATCTCGGCAACCTTCACGCCGCCCACGAACGTGAAGAAGGCCGGAAGCCATTGCCCGCCGAGGATGCCGGCGACGATGCAGCCGGCGACCCACCAGCTGAGGTTGCGCTCGAACGCGCCGATTGCGCGGGTCTCGGCCATCGCTACGGCACCGCCTCGCCAATGCCCCGCACTTCGCGCGTCAGCGCCGCGCGCTCGAGTTTCGCGACCGGCAGCGACGTGAGCAGGCCGACGCGATGGCGCAACGTCAAAAACGCCTTGCGTACCGCGGCGCGTTTTGCTTCGTCGCTCCCTTCGACGGCGGCGGGATCGGGCACGCCCCAATGCGCGATAACCGGCTGCCCCGGCCACACCGGACAGGCTTCGCCGGCAGCGTTATCGCAAACGGTGATCACGAAATCCATCGCCGGTGCGCCCGAGTGCGCGAACTCGTCCCAGCTCTTGCTCGCAAGCCCGTCGACCGGCAGACCCTGCGCGCGCAGGAATTCGAGCGCGAAGGGATTGACCCGTCCGGTCGGCATGCTTCCCGCGCTGTAGCCCTTGAAGCGACCATTCCCAAGCCGATTCAACAGCACCTCGGCCAGGATGCTGCGCGCCGAGTTGCCGGTGCAAAGGAACAGCACGTTCCACGGCCGCGACGCGCGCATCATCGCTGCGCGGCCTTCATGAGCAACAGCCGCGTACGGCCGTCGTCGCCCCGGCGGCTTCCGTCGTGCCGCAGCAGCTCGACGTGGCTGTTTGCGCCGGTGCGCAACATGCTGTCGCCGCCCGAGCTTCGCCGGCGTCGCGATCGAAGTAGCGAATCTCGCCCAGCGTGTGATAGCCCTCCCACGCGATGCCCTGCGGATCGGCGACCCAGTGCTTGTCGGACTCCGCATAGCAGCAGCTTGCGTTCGGCTCGTCCGCCACGTCTGCGGCCGCAGCCGCGAAATGCCTGCGGATATCGGCAAGCTCGTCGGCCGAATCAGCCTGCAGCCCGAGATGATTGACGCCGACGGGACCGTCGCGTTGCGAGATCGCGAAATTGATCCGCGGATCGTCGATCATCCATTTCGCGTAATCGTCCTTGCGCACCGTCGGCTCGGCGCCGAACAGCCCGGTGTAGAAGCGAATGCTGTCGTCCAGATTGCGGACGCCGACGTGAACATGAAAGCGCTTCATGCGGATCTCCTTTTGCGTGGACTCTTGATCGAGACAGCGACCGGTCGCGGCGGACGCGCCGGCGCGCACGCGGTGTCGCACACCGCGCTTGCCCGGCAGCAGTTTTCGGTGAGATAGGCGACGAGCCCGTTCATGGCGCCGAAGTCGGCGCGGTACCAGATGAAACGACCGTCCTGGCGGGCGGCGATCAGCCCCGCGTGCGCGAGCTCCTTCAGATGGAACGACAGCGTAGCCGGCGCGAGCTTCAAGCGCTCGGCGATCTCACCCGCCGGCAATCCATCCGGTCCGCGTTCGACGAGCAGGCGGTAGATCGCAAGCCGCGTTTCCTGCGCCAACGCGCCCAGCGCCGCAACCGCACTGTTAGTTTCCATATTTCCAGTATTATCGAATCATAACGCGATGTCAAGCCCCTGCGTCGATAGCACCGTGGCGGATGGGCAAGTCCCTGCCGCGACTCTTGTGAGAGCCGCGACGAGCCGGTCACAGCGTCGGCATCGCGCGGTGCACGTACGTCCGCTCGTGCAGACTTTGGCAGTCGACGCAGCGCTTCGCCGTCGGAAACGCCTGCAGCCGCCGCAGCTCGATGTCGTCGCCGCAATCGGCGCAGACCGCGTACCGATGTTCCTTGATCCGCCGGAGCGCCGCATCGATGTCGCGTACGGCCTCGACGTGGCGGGCAACGATCGCGTGATCGAGGTCGGTCACCATCGTCGCGACGGACTCGTCGCCAACGTCGGGTACGTCGCCCGCGAGCTCGCCGATCGGATGCTGGCCCCAGCGGATCAGCTCCTCCTGCGCATCGGCAAGCAGCTCCTTGCGCTGCGCAAGAAGCGCACGCTTCAATTCCTGGACTTGCTGCGAGGTCGGCCTCGTCATGGCAAAGAGCTCCATTCGTGCGAGCGCCCGGTCACCCGCGGTGCGGCCTCGCACGCTCAGGCTAGACTGTCTGCGATGAGAGCCGTTGACGCAGATCAAGGGCATCGCCTCCCGCTCGCTGCACGCCCGCGCGAGTGCGACAAAACGGCAGAAAATCAGCGGTGACCCATCCGGTCGCCGTCACCGCGACGCGGCGCGGACAATGAAGCGCCGGTCGCCGCGGAGCGCGACCCATCGATCATGCGAACGGATCACACTGACGCTGCGGCCGACCAGGCGCGCCTCGTCGCCGCACTTCAGAATGCGGCCGCCTTCGGCGAAGGCGTCGACCGGGTCGAGGTGATCGAGACGCATATCTCGTACGTATTCCTGACCGGTCGCTACGCGTACAAGATCAAGAAGCCGGTCGCGCTCGGATTCCTCGATTTCACCACGCTCGCGGCGCGCCGCTTTTTCTGCGAACAGGAGCTGCGGCTGAATCGCCGCCTTGCCCCGGCGATCTATCTCGACGTGGTGACGATTACCGGCAGCCTCGAGCGTCCGCTCGTCGGTGGCAGCGGGACCGCGCTCGAATACGCGGTAAAGATGCGTGAGTTCCCGCAGTCTGCGCTCGCAAGCCGGATGCTCGCGCGCGGAGAGCTCGAGCGCGCGCACATCGATCGCCTGGCGGCGGAGGTCGCCGGGTTCCATGGACGGATCGACGTCGCCGGCGCCGACGGTCCCTATGCGCTGCCTGCCGAGATCCTTCGGCGGGCGAACGACAATTTCGATCAGGTGCGCCCGCTCCTCGGGGACGACGCCGAGCGCGCGGTGGTCGACGCGCTCTCCGGCTGGACGCAGCGCGAACATGCCGTGCAGGCGCCGGTGTTCGAAGCGCGCCGGCGCAACGGTTTCGTCCGTGAATGCCACGGCGACCTGCACCTCGGCAATATCGCGATCATCGACGGCGGAGTCGCGATCTTCGACTGCATCGAGTTCAACGATCACCTGCGCTGGATCGACGTGATGAGCGAGGTCGCTTTCGCGGTGATGGACATGCATGACCGCAGGCGCCCCGACCTCGCCTACCGATTCCTGAACCGCTGGCTCGAAATTACCGGCGATTACGAAGGGCTCGCGGTGCTGCGCTTCTATCTCGTCTACCGGGCGATGGTCCGCGCGATGGTCGCCCGCCTGCGGAGCGCCCAGCTCGAAGCGGGCGCCGCGAGAACCGCGCTCATCGCCGAATACGAAGGCTACCTCGCCCTCGCCCGCGCCGATGCCTCCGCGCCACGCCCCGCGATCGTGATCACGCACGGTTTGTCCGGCTCCGGCAAGACCACGGCGACGCAGGCGTTGCTCGAGCAGGCGGCCGCCATCCGGGTTCGCACCGACGTCGAGCGCAAGCGGCTGCGCGGAATCGCCGCCGGGTCGGCAAGCGGTTCCGGAATCGAAAGCGGGCTCTACACGGCGCAGATGACCGAAGCGACTTACTCCCGCGCCCTCACGCTCGCGCGCGTGATCGCGAACGCCGGTTCCGTCGTGATCGTGGACGGCGCGTTTCTCAGGCGCTGGCAGCGCGACCTCTTTCGCGATCTCGCCTTCGAGCTCGGGATTCCGTTTGCGATTGTTGCGTTCGACGCCTCCGAGGCGACGTTACGGCAGCGCGTCGCCGCGCGGAAGCACGAGGGAACCGACGCGTCCGAAGCCGATATTCCCGTGCTCGAAAGCCAGTTGCGCACGCGCGAACCGCTTGCGCCGGACGAGCGCGCCTTCGCAATTCATTACGATGCCGAGCTGCCGGGCGAGCAGGCGCGCGACGCGAGCGCGTGGCGACCGCTGCTCGCTCGGCTTGGCCTCGCAGCGTAGCCTCGTGTCGGATTCGGCGCGGATCGAGGTCCCGCCGTGAACCGCGTTGCTGTGCTGCAGACCGCGCGAAGCGGGTTTCAGTAGAGCGGTGCTCCGCCAGCGACGTAGTCGACGTCGAGGCCGCGATGCGTGCGCAGGATGTTCTGCGCGAGAACTCTCTCGGCGTCGCTGCCGACGGGTACCGCGACCCGCACGCCCCCGCGACGCACCTCGTCACGCTCGCGACGATCGTCGCCGCGGCGCGCGTTCCACGCGAGGAGGTTCGTGAGGAGCCGTTCCAGCGTGCCGGGCATCGCCGTCAGCTCGTACCGCACCGATATACCCGGGACCCCGTCGCGATTCGCCGGGTTCGACGTGATCTCGACCTCCTCCGGCACGAATCCGCTCGTCTGCAGATCCTCCGCCGCAGCCTTGGCATTGGCGAAGTCATCGAAAGCGCCGGCAGCGATGCAGGCCATTGCGCGGCTCCTTAAGCCATGGGACCTGATCAACGCTACGGTCACCGCGGCCCGCGAGCCGTCGGCCTTCCGCCCATTTCCGCGTAGGGCGAACCGAGGGCGCGGCATCCTTTGCCGTCCTACACGTGCGTCGCGAGGCTCTCCGTGTGCTCCCCGAGCGCGATGTCGACCATCATCTCGTTGGCCAGCGCCTCGAGCTCGCTCCGCAATGCGTCGTTCCCGAGCGACTCGGGGACGACGAGCAGCGCCTTGACCTTGAACAGGTGCTCCGCGGACATCGCGGCGCTCACGATCTCGGTGTGGAGCTCCTCGATGCTGACACCGCGCTTGGCGAGGCTCGCGGAGAGATCACGAACGATCCCCGGGCGGTCCTGCCCGACGAGCTCGAGCTTGACCATCCGCCGGCCGGGCGGCACCGGCGGTGCTTCGCTCCGGGCGATCACGACCGCGAGGCCCTGGGATTCCAGCGCGCGCAGCGCGGCTGCGAGCGGCTCGGCGTTTTCCGCGGCCACTTCGAAATGGACGATGCCGGCGAACTGCCCGGCGAGGCTCGCCATCCGGCTGCCGGCCCAGTTGGCGCCAAAGCTCCGCGCGCGGTCGGAAAGGAGGCTCACTATGCCGGGGCGATCGGCCCCGATGATGGTCACCACGAGCGAGGTCAACATGGCAGTTCGTTCCTCGGTCAGCGAAACTCTGCTGCGAATGATCGGTGCTTTGGTCGCGAAGCGCTCGTCCTGCGCACCGGCCGGCAACTCGCCATGTTGCGCGGCATGCCGCACCACCTGGCAGAGCAGGCGCAGGCCCATCGGCGCGAGCGCGCGCTCCCACAGCTCGCGCGCCGACTCGCCCCTGGCGACGAAGCACCAGTCCTGCGCGGCGATCGCGCCCGCGTCCCAGCGCTCCGCCAGGTGATAGACCGTTCCGCCGGCGATCGGATCGCGCTCCAGGATCGTCCATTCGACGGCGGCGATGCCGCGATGGCGCGGCAGGAGCGATGGATGATAGCCGATGCCACCGAGGCGGGAACGGGCAAGCGCATCGTTGCTCACGCGTGCGTGCGTGTGGGCCGCGACGACGAGGTCGGTCCCTTCGGCGATCGCGTCGCCGGGAACGATCTTCGGATCTTCGAGCACGTGGACGGGGATGCCGTCAGCCTGCGCCGCGAGCGCCAGACGGTCGTCTGCAGCCGGCGCGACGACGCGCACGATGTCGAAGAGGCCGCCGCGCTCCTTGCGCAATATCTCGAACACCTTGGCGCCGAAATAGCGCGAGCCCACCAGTGTGCATCTCATCGTCACTTCTTCTTCTCCCCTGATTGCGTGGCCGAAGCCGGCGCAGCGTGACCGCCGCCGGCGTCCTTGTATCGGGCGAGCGTCTCCGCATTCGGCGGGTAGAGTCCCGGCAGCGACGCGCCGCCCTCCTTTTCACTCGCCGCGGCGAGCGTCGGACCGGACATCAGAAAATCAAAGTCGCAGCCCTGCTCTGCCTGCGTCACGTGATCGACATACAGCCGCTGATAGCCGCGCGCCGGCGCCGCCGGCGGCCGCCACGCTTCTTTCCGTCGCGCGAGCACGGCAGGATCCACTTCGAGATCGAGGCGCCTTTCTGCGACACTCAGGTGAATCCGGTCGCCGTTCCGCACGTGCGCGAGCGGCCCGCCGACCGCGGCCTCGGGGCTCACGTGCAGGACGATCGTCCCGTACGCGGTGCCGCTCATCCGCGCGTCCGAGATGCGCACCATGTCCTTGACACCCGCCTTCGCGAGCTTCGCCGGGATGGGCAAATAGCCGGACTCGGGCATGCCGTAGCCGCTCTTCGGCCCGGAATTCTGCATCACGAGGAAATCGTCGGCGCCGACGTCGAGCGCCGGATCGTCGATCCGTTGCGCGAGATCCGCGGGCGAGCTGAACACGACGGCGCGCCCGCTGCGCTCGAACAGCTTCGGGTCGGCGGCCGAGCGCTTCACGATCGCACCGTTCGGCGCAAGGGAGCCGAACAGCGCAACGAGTCCGCCCGCCGGGTGGACCGGTTCGGCGAGCGGCCGGATCACCGCACGGTCGACCCACGCAAGCGGCGCCGCGAGGCGCGCGCGAAGCGTCTCGCCCGTCACCGTCATGCAGTCGAGATCAAGCAGCGGCGCAAGTTCCGAAAGCACGACGCTCATGCCGCCGGCCGCGAAAAAATCCTCCATGTAATGCGCGCCCGTCGGCTTCAGATCGACCAGCACCGGCGTCGTATCGGAGAGCTCGTTCAGGCGACGGAGCGAAACCGGGATGCCGAGCCGGCCCGCGATGGCCGTGAGATGGATCACCGCGTTGGTCGAGCCGCCGATCGCGAGCAGCACACGAAGCGCATTTTCAATCGCAGCCGCGGTGATGATGCGCCCGGGCGTGAGGCGCGACGCAGCGAGCGTGACGGCGACCTGACCCGTTGCTTCGGCGGCGCGCAAACGGTCGGCGTGGACTGCGGGAATCGCGGCGGTCCCCGGCAGGATCATGCCCAGCGCTTCGGCAAGACACGCCATCGTGCTGGCCGTCCCCATCACCGCACACGTGCCGGCAGTCGTCGCGAGCCGCGTCTCGATGCCGTCGATCGCGACCCGATCGAGCTCGCCGCTGCGGAACCTTGCCCAGAAACGGCGGCAATCGGTGCACGCGCCGAGCTTCTCGCCGTCGTGGCGGCCCGTCAGCATGGGCCCGGCGACGAGCTGGATTGCAGGCACGCCGGCGGAGGCCGCGCCCATCAGTTGCGCGGGAACCGTCTTGTCGCAGCCACCGACGAGCACCACCGCGTCGAGCGGCTGCGCGCGACACATCTCCTCGACGTCCATCGCCATCAGGTTCCGGTAGACGAGGCTCGTCGGATGAAGGAACACCTCGCCCAGCGAGATCGTCGGGAAGACGAGCGGCAGGCCGCCGGCCGCGAGCACGCCGCGCTTGACCGCCTCGATCAGCTCGGGCAGGTGCCGATGGCAATTGTTGAGGTCGCTCGCCGAATTCGCGATGCCGACGGTGGGCCGGGAGAGCATCGCGCTCGAATAGCCCATCGACCGCGCGAACGAGCGGCGCAGGAACAGCGCGAAGGCGGGATCCCCGTAATGCGTGAGACCGCGCGCGAGTCCGGACGGAGGGGGTATTTCGGTCATGGCGAGAACGGCGCATAGATGATACGCCGACCGCCGGACCCTCCCGTGGATCAGTGCGGCCTTGCCATCAGCACGCGATCCGTGCCGTGCTCGTCGACCGTGTGCAGCGTGACCGGGCGGCGCCAGACGCGCACGATGTATTCGAGCACGCGTTCGGCGCGCTGGACGTCGAGGCCGCGGCCGTCGCTCGCGTGGTCGTGCACGAGCGTCAGGCTGCCGTCGACGTCGACGCGCGCCGCGGCCACGCGCGGCGCCCCGAAGTTGAACCGCGGCGCGACGATCGCCTCGCGCACCGCATGGATGTCGCGCGAAGCCACGGTGATCCCGCCGTCGGCGTCCGCCTCGTAGACGAACAGGTCGAGCTCCTCGGCAAGCGCGGGGTCGAGGTGATTGCGCACAAAGCCGAAATCGTCTTCTTCGGCGCAGATGCGGCGCGCCGCTTCGAGGCCCTGCTTGGCGACGATCCGTTCCCACATCGAGAAGCCGAGATGATAAGGATTGACCGACAGCGCCGCGGTGCGCCCGGCCGCGAACGGCCGCACGACGTCCGAATGCGCCTTGATCGCCGACACGTACAGATCCGGCGGCAGCCGATCGGTCTCGCGGAGCAGTCGCGCGTGCCAGTACGACGCCCATCCCTCGTTCATGATCTGGCACGCGAACACCGGATAGAAATAGAACGACTCCTCGCGCACCGCGAGAAACACGTCGCGTTCCCAGCCTTCGAGCTCCGGGCCGTAGTGCGCGATGAACCAGAGAAGATCGTATTCGGGTTGTGGCGGGATCGCGTCGCGCGTCGCTTCGGCGGTCGCTGCCGGGGCCTGCTCGCCGGGCAGCGTCTGCCAGCGGCGCCGGAACGGATCGTCGCTCTTGACCGGCGGAGCCGCCGCGGGACGCCCGCCATACGGCGCACGATGCAATGCGCGGTTGACGTCGATGTGCGCTTCGAGCGCGAGCGCGGCGTCGAGCACCGCCTCGACGCGCTCCTGCCCGTGCAGGGCGAGCGCCGTCTCGATCCGGTGCGCGCGCGCCGCGGCCTGTTCGAGGATGCGTCCGCCCGCCATCGCCATCGACCGCTGGAAAAGCGCGTTGCGATAGGCGAAGTCGGCGTGGCCCAGCACATGCGCGACGACGAGCACGTTTTCCGCGGGCGAATTGGCGTCGACGAGGTACGCCTTGCACGGCTCGCCCGGGAACATCACCTCGAAGATCCGCGAGTGTCCCATGTGGCGCTGGACGAGCTGGTGGATGTAGCGAACGCCAAAGGACCAGTGCGGCATCCGCACCGGCAGGCCGTAGACGGCGGTCTCCATCATGAACCGTTCCGGCACGAGCTCGAAATCGACGCCGTGATGCGTCAACCCGAGCGCTTGTGCCTGCGCCTCGACGCACGCCGCGCACTCGGCGAGGTCGGCGGTCGGCATCGTCGGCATCAGTCCGCCTCGTCGGCCTGCTGCACGAAGAAGTGGCGGATTGCCTCCCACACGTCGTGAATGTCCGATACCGCGTGACTGCTGATGCGCGCGCCGCTATCGGGCAGTTCGGCCAGAAGTGTGCGCATGTCCGTCTGCGTGTAGCGGGCCGGCCCAAGACGAGTTTCGATGTAGCCGATGTAATTGAGCCGCTCGCACAGCGCGCGCAGTGCGTCCCCCGCGAGCTGGCGATCGTCGATGGCGTTCTCGCCGTCGGAAGCGTAGAACAGATAGGCGTTGTACTGGCTCGGCTCGTAGTGCTTGGCCAGCAGCTCGCGCGTCAGCTGGAACGCGGACGAAGCGGAGGTGCCGCCGCTGCCGGAGACTTCGAAGAACTTGTGCTCCGGAAACTCCCACGCCTCCGTCGTGTGCGCAACGAAGCGGACGTCAACACGATGGTATTGACGGCGCAGCCCGGAAAGCGCGAAAAAGAAGAAGGTCTTCGCGAGCTTGCGCTCGACCGCGGTCATGCTCATCGACACGTCGAGCGCGAAGACGACGACGGCGTCGCTCGCCTGCCGCCGCCGGTGCCGGAGCTGGTGGAAGCGCAGGTCGTCGTCGACGAAGGGCGCAGGTTCCGGCTGGATCGCGCGCCGCATCAGTGCCTGCTTCAACGTCCGGCGACGATCGAGACGCGCCCGGATGCCGCGCCGGCCAGAGCCTTCGCGAACAATCTCGGTCTCCTCGACCGCCGTGCCGGACGTCGGCCGTAGATCGGGAAGCTCGAGCTCTTCGGTCAGCCAGTCGACGATGTCGTCGACCTTGAACTCTAGGACCAGCTTGAAGTCGCCGTCCTCGTTGCCGCCCCCGCCTTCGCCCGGGCCGCGCTCGACGCCGGCGTCGGCGGGTCGCAGCGTATCGCCAGGCTTCGCAGGACCCTGCCCTGCGCCGGTCTGCGAAGATGGTTCGGCGAGCCGAAAGCGCGCGTGCTCGAGCAGGCGGATCGGCACCCGCACGGTGCGAGCGTCCGGCTGGGTGATGAAGTCGCCCCCGGCGAGGAGGTCAACGACCTGTTCGCGAACCGCCTGCCGGACCTTCTGATTGTGGCGCAGCCAGTCGCGCTCTCCGCGCGAGAACAGGTCGTACCACGGCGATTCAGTCGAGAAACGGATCCGGCTCTTCATGGCTTCGGTGCCGCGATGGCGGCCGCCGGCGTTCGCGCCCTACCATCGTCACTCCTGGGCGAGCAGCGTGGTCACGTAGTTCAGTGCTTCTTTTGCGCTGTGCTCGTCGTAGCCGTACTCGTCGACAAGCCGCTTCGCGACCACCGAGATCTTCTGCTTCGTCTCTTCCTCCGGCCGGGTCGTCGAGCTCACGAGCCGCAGCACGTTGCGTCGCTGCTCGAACAGGTACTGCTCGATCGCGTCGTGCAGCGGTGCATGGCTGTCGAGCGTGAACTTCTCGCCACGCTTGTATGCGCCCATCGCCTTGCGCACGACTTCCTGCCGGAACGAGTGCTTGCCCGAGTCGGAGATGTGGATCTTCTCCTCGACCGCGCGCAGCATCCGCTCGTCGGGATCGCGCTCTTCGCTCGTGATCGGATCGCGCACCTTGTGGTTGTCGAGTGACGCCTCGACCTCGTCGACGTACTTGTCGAGCAGCTCTTGCGCTTCCTGTTCGAAGGAAACGAACAGCGCCTTGTGCACGTCCTCCTTCACCCAGCGGTTGTAGAAGTCCTTGCGCGCGACGACGAGGAAGTCGATCCAGCGCCGTTTCTCCTTGGGGTCGATCCGCGCATCGCTCTCGATCGCGTCCTTCAACGCGAGCAGCACGTCCATCGTCGTCAGGCTCCTCGCGTTGGACTTGATGATCGCCGCCGACAGCGCGTTGATCACGAACCGCGGCGAGATGCCGGCGAGGCCTTCGTCGGCGAAGCGCTCGCGCAGCCGCTCGACGTCGAGACGGCCGATGCCGTCGACCGCCTCGCCCGCCTGCAGGCGCACGCGCTTGCTGAAATCGGTGCCCTTGTCGTCGCTTTCGTGGAGCCGGGTCAGGATCGCGAACACGGCGGCGGTGTGCAGCACGTGTGGATCGAGGTGCACTTCCTGAAACGCCGCCTCGGCGCCGGAAATGAGCTTGCGGTAGATCCTGGCCTCGGCCCGGTAGTCGAGCGTGTACGGGACCTGGATCACGACCATCCGGTCGAGGAGCGCCTCGTTCTCGCGCTCCTGCAGGAACTTGCGGAACTCGGCGAGGTTCGTATGGGCAACGATCGTCTCGTCGACATGGATCAGTGGAAAGCGCGACACCTTGACGTTCTTCTCCTGCGTCAGCGTCAGCAGCAGATAGAGGAACTCGCGCTTGACCTTGAGGATCTCAATCATCTCGAGCACGCCGCGGCTCGCAGCGTAGACGGATCCCGACCACGACCAGGCGCGCGGGTCGCCTTCGTCGCCGAACTGCGCGACCTTGGACAAATCGACCGAGCCCACCAGATCGGCCACGTCCGCCGTCGTCGGATCGTGCGGCGCATACGTTCCGACGCCGACCCGCCCTGCTTCGGAGATAAATATGCGCTCGACCGGCATGCGCATGAAGTCGCCGCCGAATTCCTTCTCGACCCGCACGCGGCAGTAAGGACACACGTCGCCCTCGATGTCGGTGCCATAGGTCTGCCGGAAACCCGCACGCAGCGAATGGGGAATCAGGTGCAGCGGCGATTCATGCACGGGGCAGCCGGCCACCGCGTATAGCGCGCCGGCGTCGGTATAGCTGTACTCCTCCAGTCCGCGCTTCAGCAGGATCACCAGTGTGGACTTGCCGCCCGAAGGCGGCCCGAGCAGCAGCAAAAGCCGCCGCCCGACCTCGGAACCCGCCGCGGCTGCCTTGAAGTAATCGACGACGCGCGCGATCGGATCGTCGATGCCGAACAGCTCGCTCGACAGCAGCGCACAGCGCAGCACGCCGTTTTCGTCCTCCTTCCCTTGCCAGCGCAGCATGTCCCACACGTATTGGTGACTGCTGCGCGTCGCGCGCGACGGATCGGCACGGATGATCGTCTCGAGAAAGGTCGAGAGCGTCCCCGACCACTGGTCGGCCTTGTGCTGCCGCGTGAAGTCCACGAGGCTGTCGATGAACTGGGCTTGTTGTTCGGTCGCAGGGGTCCCCGCGCTGGCGCCAGCCTCGGAATCGGCGGTTGTGCCCGGCACGCTCGCCGCCGGAGACGGCGCTCGCTCCGCAGCCTGGCCCGTGGTGGTTGGGGCAGGAGGTCGTGAATCTCCTGTTTTATCGGCATCGTCGGGGCGCATGGTGCCCTCCAACGGTTGACAGCATTTCCGGACGCGTTTGCCACGCAAACCCAGCGCGACCTGGCGGCGTGCATCGTGGAGCGTACCACGCACTTGCCAGCCCTACGCGCCCGCGTGCCCGGCGTCGCGTACAAAGTACCAGAGCAATAACCATTCCGTCGCCCGCTACGCTGCGCGTCGAGCGGGCCACGCCCGAGCGAAACATTTCCTGCATGCGGTCGCGTGTATTCACAACGCCATGTTTGGCCGTCGGTTTCGCGCTGAACCGGCCATCAACGGCGCCGTGACTTTTGGAGGCGCTTGCGCCACGCACCAGGTAGGAACAGCCGCCGAATGGTAGGAGATTCGTCCCCCCGCGTCACCTCATTGGACAGAAAACAGTTGTAGGAATTGCCGAAACGGAAGGTCCTGCTCAACTGCTATGGGACCGCCGCGATGGGGTAGCAGGCGGGGAGACGGCGCGGGCCGGAATCTGTTAGAATAACTCCCCTTTCCAAGGATGCTGCCTTGATTGAAATCCTGCAGTGCCTCAAGAAACACGGTCAGCGACTCGATTCCGAGATCGCCAAAGAGACGGGTATGTCGCTCGCTACGGTGCGCCAGGGCGTCGTTGGCCTGGCCGCGACGGGCGCAATCGTCACCTGCAGCCTGACCCGCTTCGAAAACGGCAAGCGGATCGAGGGCTGGCTGTGCCGCGTATCGGGCTACATTCCGCCCGCAGCGCCCGGCCGCAAGGCGAAGCCGACGACGTAGCCCGGTTTCGGCGGCGCGCGACCCGTTGCGTTGCGCTTCGGGCGAGACGACGGGCAGTCTCGGCCGCTCCCTGCGTCGATGGGGTCCGGAATGCGCCTATCCGGCGAGGCGCGGCTGCGCCCGTCGTTGACCAACCTGCGTCCTGCCAGGGGCTGAATCCTACGTTGCCGCGCGCGCGCCGTGCGACTACGATCGCACGTCGTCATGGCACCAGGGGACTGTGGATGGGTCTGCGCCTCAATCTCGGCTGCGGCCGTTCGCCGCTCGAAGGATGGACCAACGTCGATATCGCGGCGCTTCCGGGCGTCGACGTCGTGGCCGATCTCGATCGCTGCCGAACGCAGCCGCTGCCGTTTCCCGACAACGCCGCGTCGGAGCTTCGGATGTCGCACGTGCTGGAGCACATCGGCGACACGCTCGCGCTGATGCAGGAGCTGCACAGGATCGCCGAGCCGGGCGCGCGGCTCACCCTCTGCACACCCTACGGATCGAGCGACGACGCCGACGAGGATCCGACGCATTGCCACCGCTTCTTCATGAACAGCTTCGGCTACTTCTCGCAGCCGTTCTACTCGCGCGCCGACTACGGCTATCGCGGCGACTGGGAGCCGTCGGTCACGCTCCTCGTCCGGCGGTCGGAAAACGAGGGACTCTCCGCAGAAGCGGTGCTGCAGAAAGTGCAGCAGCTGCGCAATGTCGTCGTCGAAATGGTCGCCGTGCTCGAAGCGATCAAGCCGATCCGGCCGGCGGATCGCGCGTTGCAGCGGATACCGACGGTCAAGCTGCAGCTGGTGTAAGCCCGCGAGCCTCGCCGTACCTTCACAGTAATCGCCAATCGGACGGCTTGTAGCGGCGTGAGCTCGGCCGTCCGCTCCCTTCGCCGGCGCAAGATGCCGATCGTCAAAGCAGGTTTGTCGATATGCTAGATTGCGATCGACTGCGACCAAAGCGTCGAACCGAGCCGCAGCCTGGGAACAGGCAAGCCGCCATGGCGATCAAGTCCGAGACAAGCGGACCCGGAGACTCACGGATGACCTCGTACCCGCCGCTCAAGCTGCACGTGCCGGAGCCGTCGGCGCGTCCGGGACAGGAGACCGACTTCTCGTACCTGCAGGTCTCCCCCGCAGGCGCCGTGCGCCAGCCTCCGATCGATTCGAGGCCATCGCAAACCCGCGACATGGCGGACGCGCTGATCCGGGTGCAGGACGACGACGGGCGCGCGGTCGGCCCGTGGGATCCGCACGCGGACCCCGAGCTGCTGCGCACCGGCCTGCGCACGATGCTCAAGACTCGCGTGTTCGACGCGCGGATGCTCACCGCGCAACGGCAGAAGAAGATCTCGTTCTACATGCAGTGCCTGGGCGAGGAAGCCGTCGGCATCGGCCAGGCAATGGCGCTCGCGCCCGACGACATGTGCTTTCCCACCTACCGCCAGCAGGGATTCCTGATCGCGCGCGGCTATCCGCTCGTCGACATGATGTGCCAGCTCTTCTCCAATGACCGCGATCCGGTCCTCGGACGGCAGATGCCGGTGATGTACACGTCGAAGCGCCACGGGTTCTTCTCGGTCGCGGGCAATCTCGGCGTGCAATACATCCAGGCGGTCGGCTGGGCGATGGCCTCGGCGATCAAGGGCGACACGCGCATCGTCTCGGACTGGATCGGCGACGGCTCGACAGCCGAGCCCGATTTCCACAGCGCGCTCACCTTCGCCGCCGTGTATCGCGCGCCGGTGATCCTCAACATCGTCAACAATCAGTGGGCGATCTCTTCGTTCCAGGGCATCGCGGGCGGGGAAGTTGCAACCTTCGCCGCGCGCGGATGGGGCAATGGCATCGTCTCTTTGCGCGCGGACGGCAACGACTTCCTCGCGGTCCTGTCGGTTTCGCACTGGGCGGCCGAGCGGGCGCGCCGCGGGTTCGGCCCCACGCTGATCGAATGGGTCACGTACCGCGCCGGGGCGCACTCCACGGCGGACGATCCGTCCAAATACCGACCCGCGAACGATTGGGCACGGTTTCCGCTCGGCGATCCGGTCGCGCGATTGCAGAAACACCTGATCCAGATTGGCGCGTGGTCCGACGAACAGCATGTCCGTGCGCAAAAGGAAGCCGAGGAGGAGGTCATCTCGGCGCAGAAGGTCGCGCAAAGCTACGGGACGCTCGCCTCGGGTCACGTCCACGACGCGTCGACGATGTTCGAGGGCGTCTACAAGGACATGCCCGCGCATCTGCGCCGGCAGCGCGAACAGCTCGGAGCCTGACCATGGCCACGATGACGATGGTCCAGGCGATCCGCTCGGCGCTCGATGTCATGCTCGGCCACGATCCCAACGTGGTGGTGTTTGGCGAGGACGTCGGCTATTTCGGCGGCGTGTTCCGTTGCACCGACGGGCTGCAGGCCAAGTACGGCGCGGCGCGCGTATTCGACTCGCCGATCGCCGAGGGAGGCATCATCGGCGCCGCGATCGGGATGGGCGCGTACGGGCTTCGTCCGGTCGCAGAGATCCAGTTCGCCGACTACATGTATCCGGGCTATGACCAGATCGTGTCGGGCGCGGCGCGCCTGCGTTATCGCTCCGCGGGCGATTTCACCGCGCCGATCACGATCCGCATGCCCTGCGGCGGCGGCATCTACGGCGGGCAAACGCACAGCCAGAGCCCGGAGGCGCTGTTCACCCACGTCTGCGGTCTGCGCACCGTGATGCCGTCCAATCCGCACGACGCCAAGGGGCTGCTGATCGCCTCGATCGAGTGCGACGATCCGGTCATCTTCCTCGAGCCGAAGCGCATCTACAACGGCCCGTTCGACGGTCATCACGAGCGACCGCTCGTCTCCTGGTCCGGCCATCCGCTCGCGGAGGTGCCCGAGAACCATTACACGGTGCCGCTCGAATCGGCCGCGGTCCGCCGGCCGGGAAGCGCCCTAACCGTGCTCACTTACGGCACGATGGTCTGGGTCTGCGAAGCCGCGGCCCGCGAAACGGGTGTGGACGCCGAGATCATCGACCTGCGCAGCCTGTGGCCGCTCGATCTCGACACGGTCGTCGCGTCCGTGAACAAGACGGGCCGCTGCGTGATCGTCCATGAAGCCACGCGCACCAGCGGCTTCGGTGCCGAGCTGGCGGCGCTGGTGCAGGAGCACTGCTTCTTTCACCTCGAAGCGCCGATCGAGCGGGTGACCGGATGGGACACGCCGTATCCGCACGCGCAGGAATGGGCCTACTTTCCGGGCCCGGATCGAGTCGGCAAGGCGTTCCGGCACGCGATGGAGTCCTGAGATGGCAATCCACGTGGTGAAGGTGCCGGACATCGGCGAAGGCATCGCCGAGGTCGAGCTCGTAGAGTGGCTGGTGCGGCCGGGCGACACCGTGGTCGCGGATCAGCCGCTCGCCGATGTGATGACCGACAAGGCGACGGTCGAGGTCCCGTCCCCGGTCGCAGGCACGGTGATCGCAGCCGCGGGCCACGCCGGGGACAAGCTCGCGGTGGGCAGCGAGCTGGCTCGTCTGGAGACGACGGCGGCGAGCAGCGCCGCGAACGATGGACACACCATCGCTTCGGCGGCGTCGACGGCGTCGGCGGCGTCGACGGCGCAAGTCGCTGCCGGGCCTGCCGCCACGGTCACGTCGCCCTCCGTGCCGCACGAGAAGCCGCTCGCGTCGCCCTCGGTGCGTCACCACGCGCGCGAGCTGGACGTGGAGCTCTCCCAAGTCCGCGGCACCGGACCGGACGGACGGATCCTGCACGACGACGTCGTGCGCCACGCGGCAGGTCGCGGCGCGAAACCTCCCGTCGTGCAGCGCTATGCCGAGCGCGACGGCGAACACGCGGTCCCGGTGATCGGAATGCGCCGGCAGATCGCGCTGCACATGCAGGCGTCGCTGCGCATCCCTCACTTCACCTACGTCGAGGAGGTCGACGTCACCGAGCTCGAGGCTTTGCGTTCAACGCTCAACGACCGCTTCGCCGCGGCGCGCGGCCGGCTCACCGTCCTACCGTTCCTGATGCGGGCGATCGCGCTTGCCGTTCCCGCGTTTCCGCAGATGAATGCGCGGTTCGACGACGAGCGCGGCATCGTGACGCACTTCGACGCCGTGAACATCGGCATCGCGACGCAGACCGACGCCGGGCTGATGGTGCCGGTGGTGCGCCATGCCGAGGCGCGCGATCTGTGGGCGAGCGCAGCCGAGGTCGTGCGGCTGGCCGACGCGGCGCGCACGGGCAAGGCTACGCGCGACGAGCTGTCGGGATCGACGATCACGATCACGAGCCTCGGCGCCCTCGGCGGCGTCGTCACCACGCCGGTAATCAACGCGCCCGAAGTGGCGATCGTGGGCGTCAACCGGATCGTCGAGCGGCCGGTCGTGCAGACGAACGCGATCGTGCCACGGCGCTTGATGAACCTGTCGTCTTCGTTCGACCATCGGGTGATCGACGGGCAGCACGCCGCGGAGTTCGTGCAGGCGCTGAAGAGCTATCTGGAGTGCCCGGCGCTGCTGTTCGTCGAATAGCTTCTCGCTGTGCCGATTCAGCTCAACGCGCCTGGCGCGCCTTCGCCTTGCTTCCAGTGAACTCCGTTAGAAGCGTTCGGCCCAAGGTCGCAGGTCGATTTCCTGCGACCAGGCCGAGCGGTGCTGGCGGTGGAGATCGAGATAGACCTCGGCAATCGCAGCGGGCGCGAGCCGGCTGTCAGGCGGGCTACCGTCGTCATCCCCACCGATCCGGCCGTCGATGATGATGTGAGCAACGTGAATGCCGCGGGGGCCGAGCTCGCGCGCCATGCTTTGCGCCACGGCGCGCAAGGCAAACTTTGGCGATGCGAGGTTGGCGAAATTGGCCGCGCCGCGGAGTGATGCAGTGGCGCCTGTGAACAGAATGGTGCCGGATCCATGCGCCACCATTCGCCGCGCTGCCGCCTGCCCGACCAGAAAACCGGCAAACGCGCCAACCCGCCAGCACTGTTCGAAGTCGGCTGGCGCAATGTCCAGGATCGACCCGGGCCGATACGCCCCCGCGTTGAAGACCGCGCATGCGAGCGGCCCCAGACGCCGCTCGGTCTCGTTGAAGGCAGCGCTGACCTCCCCAGCATCGGTCAGGTCGCAAGTCAACCCGACGAGCCGATCTTTAGCGTGCGTGGCCATGGCAGCAAGGCGATCTGCACTACGCGCTAACATCGCGACGCGATACCCGTCGCGAGCGAAACGCCTGGCCACGGCGATTCCCAAACCCGGGCCGACGCCTGCGACCAGTACGCTTCCTTCCGCGCTCATCCCGCCATCCTAGCCCAGCCGGCGCTTTCTCTGAAGCGCGGGAAGAGCTGCGGGCCGAAAAAGAAGAAGAAACGACGCCAGCCCGGCACGGCACTGCACCCGGTTCGCTACCGTAGCAGTCCGGATTGCGGTCCCAAACATCGGATATCGGCCACGGCAACATTTACGCGAGGGCTCGAGGGATAGTAGGCTGATTCTTTCCGGGACGGTAAGGACCTCCATCGTGGCAGCAGAGGCGCGGGCCAGGCGCAAGATCGATGCGCTCAACGATCTCGCATCGGCACTCATTGCCGACGGGATGTTGGCGGACGCGATGAAGGCCTGCATCCGTTCCTTGCGAGCCAACGAGACGCCCGCCGCGAAGGCGCTGTTCGTGCGTCTGGTCAAAATGAGCACGAGTTACAGCAATGCGTCAGTACGGCAATACCTGATTCGCGCGCTCTCCGATCCGTGGTGTCGCACCGGTCAACTCGTTCCTGCAAGCCTGGCATTGATCAAGTCCAATCGCGCGGCCGGGCAATGTATTGAACGAGCCGCCGCATCGTGGCCAGCGCCGCTATCGAAAGAGGATCTATTCGGAACGGAGGGCCTTGCTGCATTGGCTAGCGATGATCTGCTTAGCGCCGTGCTCGAGAACACGCCGGCGGCCGGGCTGGAGTTCGAGCACTTCCTGACATTGGCCAGGCGAGCCCTCCTTCTTGATGTCCTGGCGTCGCAATCGCCCGACCAAGCCGATTCGTTGCTACTGCGTTTCTGGTGCGCCATTGCGCGTCAGTGCTACATCAACGAATACATCTATAACTGTGCGACCGAAGAAAGCGAGGGCGTCGCCTGGCTTCGCGACGCAATCTCCAGGCGCATCACTGAAGCGAAGCTCGTGCCTGGCGTATGGGTCGCCGCATTTGCCTGCTATTCCCCATTGTCTTCGCTTCCCGACTGCCAACGGCTGGCGGGTGTCATGACGGCGCCCCCGTTAGCGGGTCTGTTCTCGCAACAAGTGAGAGAAACTATTCAGGAAAATGGCTACCGCGCCGGTCTGAAACAGTTGACCCTGATCGACGATGAGACCTCCAGATCGGTGGGGAGCCAATACGAGGAAAATCCGTATCCGAGATGGGTCAGATCACCTTCGATCGACGGCGCCGTCCCTTTTGGTGCCTTCCTGGCAAGCGAACTCGGTCTCGAATCCCCTCGCTTCGCGCGTCAAGATGACAACATCGATGTGCTCATAGCCGGTTGCGGTACCGGACAGCAGTCGATCCAGACGGCGCAAAGGTTTCCAGCGGCGAGGATTCTGGCGGTCGATCTCAGTGCAGCGAGCCTCGCTTACGCGAAGCGAAAGACGCGAGAGCTGGGCATTGTGAACATCGAATACGCACAGGCTGACATTCTGAGGCTGGAATCCATCCGCAAGACCTTCGATTTCATCGAATGCGTCGGCGTGCTGCACCATCTTGGGGATCCGATGGCAGGTTGGCGCGTTCTTCGATCCCTATTGCGCCCTGGCGGCGTCATGCATATCGGTCTTTATAGCGAGCTTGCCCGGCGGGACATCGCCGCCGCTCAAGACCTCATCGTCGCTCAAGGCTATGCGGCGACACCGGAAGGGATTCGTCAGTTCCGACTAGATTTGCAACTGGTCGACCGGTGGCATCCGTTCAGAAGCCTGACAGCCCTGGAGGATTTCTACGACACGAGTGGCTGCCGTGATCTCCTGTTCCATGCCAAGGAACACCGCTTCACATTGCGTCAGATCAAGGAGTCGCTTGCAGAGCTTGAACTCGACTTCCTGAAGTTCAATGTGGATTCGGCCGTGCAGCAGCGGTACTCGCTGCGATATCCGGGCGAACTCGCGCGAGCCGACTTGAACTGCTGGACGCAATTCGAAGTGGAAAATCCGAGCACTTTTCTTGGCATGTATAACTTCTACGTGCAAAGACGTGCCTAGCGCATCGACATCGATCGCTCCTCACCCGTAAAGGGACCCTGGGAATTGCCCCCGGTCAGAAAACCAGGTCGGGGACGGCGGCGACTGACGCCAACAACAGCGGCCGATGTGCGCTCTACGGCTTGCCGATTGAATGATTCCAGTGCCGACAGTATCTATTCATGTCGGCTTCACCGCTCCCAGTCAACGATGGGATGCAGTCTCGTGTAGTACATGCGCAGATTTTGGATGTCCTGCGAGACATCACCGGGAAAACCGCGGCGCCCGCCTCTTTGATCAACCAAGAGAGAGGAAATGAACGCGCTGCAGTCGTGAGGGCTGTTCCAGTTGACGGCAATAAGATTGGCCAGGCGCGGAAACTGCTCTGCCAATGCACGCGGTCGAATTTCTTTCGGCAGCGCGTCCAGCCAGCGTCGAGTCGCCGGCAGAAGCACCTCTACCGGCTGGGCTTTGCGTCGCCCAACCCAACTCGTTTGGTCGTCCGAGTCGGTGCTCTGTGGCCGGCGCGCCTCCGTGTCGATGTGCGCACCACGGGCAACATCGGCTTCGGGTGCGATGACCGAGTGTTTCGGGCGATAAATCGAGGGCATAGTTTGTGGTCCTCTGGCAGCATGCGCATTGCGATATTGTGCAATTGCATGAGGAACACCTACCCCACCTTGACTCAAGCCAATGTGGCGCGTTCTGAAACTCGAATGACAGTCTACGCCATGGCCGCGCTGAATATCAACGCTTGACACCCGTCCGTATAGCCGGGCCTCCCCGCGCGGCCAAACATTCGTCTGCACTACGCAACGGAAAGGAAAACGGCCCCGCGCCGGGGCCGTCGTCCTTGGGGTTGGTGGAGGTGGCGAGAATCGAACTCGGCTAATTTTCCCTAGGAAACTTTGCCGTTCAGTCGAATCAATCGTGCCATTACCACCAATCTTACCACCCGGATCGCCGGCTCGTCGCGGACGATATCGGAGCTGACCTGGCGCTCGGGGATTGGGGACGAGCGATCATTTTGTCCTTCGTCGGTTGCGCATGCGCGTGAGCGGCGCCCCCAGGTAATTCATTCTGACGAAAGTCCCGTCAAAGGCGCAACTCGCGGGAAAGTTCAGCCACGCCAATTCCTTGCGGTGAGCCGCTCGACGGCTGCGCTGTAAATCGCCTGCGAATCGCCGGCATCGGCCTTGCCGTTGGACAGGTCATAAATGTGTTCGGCGACAACGGAAGCGATCGCGTGCACGGATTCGTGCCGGGTCAGACCTTCGGCCGTGAGGCGAGCCATCGCTCGAACAGCGGGCTCGAGGTTCTCGGCAAGCTGATTCTCGACGATCGCATGAAACAGCGCGTGAGCCTGCAGATTCGGCAGCTTCGTGCGCGCTCGGCGATGATGTTCTTCGGCGAGGCGGACTCGTTCCTGTTCATCGAGCGCGAGCCAATGTTCAGGGTTCGGCGCCTGGTCAGGGTCGTATCGATTCACGGCGCAGACGTTCCAGCGGATAAGACACCACTAGCGGCGCGCCGCCACCGTGATTCGAAAGAGAAAGGCTCGTATCGGGGCGTGCGCTCGCCCGCAAGGTCGGGCTGCGCAGGCTTTTTCATTTTCTGCGGAGCTCGGTCACATTCGGATGGCCATCGCGAGAGCTTCCGACGTCCTTGACCTTCCTCAGCAGATTGGGGGAGACGTTCCAGCGTTGACCTTGCTCCGTGATGACGGTGACCGTTTTCTTGTTGTATCGGGTCAGTACGCCGAGAAGTGGTTCACTTCCCTCCGGATGGAACGAAACCCTCTCGCCAACGGAAAATTCAAGCATCCGCGAATGAGCGCGCGCCTGATGCAAGAAACGCAACCTCTCGACGATGCGGTTGTTGAGGTCGATCAACTCCGGTTCGCTGAGGCCGTCTATGTCGATCTTCGATCCCACAGGTCCCTCTCATTTAAGGAGTCCAGGGCGGCCCAGCTGATCGCGTGGACGGGCATCGCACGTGGTGCTGGTCAATTGGTATGGAATGGATCTGGTTTCGACTATGTCAGACGAGTGAACGCGGGTCAACGGGCGAGGTGCGGAGGAGTCGCCCCGCGGCACAACGCGGGCGCCGTGTCGACTGCGATTGACTACCCGATGCGGCGCATCGCCAAGGTCATGCCGGGTCGCGTTAGCGACCACAGTAGATGGCCGTGACCTGCTCGCGCTCGTGCCCGAGCTCGCGGCTGATGGTGAGTCGCGCCTCGCGATCGATCAACTTCTGCTCGCGCGTAAGCTCTTTCGATTGCGGTCCGCCGACCGCTGGAGCGGACCATCCCGTGAGCTCACGGTATCGCTCTTGCGCGTACTGATGGCGGTGGCCATGCACCCGGTGGATGCCGGCCTGAGTCGCACTGGTACTCGAAGCGGTGCAGTTGCTCCACGTAACTCAGCTCGGCCGGAATCAGACTGCCCTTGCCGGCAAAGCGCTTCGCCTCATCCAGGACTTGGCGTTGCAAGGCATTGCGGATCGGGATCTCGCGGGCGCGCCGGCCTTTGCCCCAACTGGCCTTGATCATTAGCGTGTCGCCACGGTCCGCCCACGCCGGCTGAATCTTGATGGACTCTTTGCGCCGCAGCCCAAACGTAGCCTGCAGCCTGAGCGACATGCGCGTGTACGGATCGGTGACCTGGGCAAGATCGCCGGAGGTCAGTTGCCGGGCTTTGCTGACGTTGGTGACGTAGCGCCGATCGGCGATGCCGTAGGCGTCGTTGCTCTTGGCGACGACGTTGGCCTTGCCGTTCTTCTCTGCCCACCAGCGCAGTTCGGCCATCCGGTTTTTGAGGGTGCCGGTGCTTAACCCTTCCGCCTTCCAGCGTTCCACCAGTTTCTCGACGTGCTTGGGCTTCAGGCTCTGCACGTGCATGTTCACGAAGCCCATTTCCCGCAGCTGGTTGGCGATGAGCGTCAGGATGCGTTCCCGGTCGTGTTGGGTGGCAAAGCTCCCGTCGCGGTTGCGGGCACAGAGTTGCTTCAGTTCGTAGTTCAAGTCCTGCATCGTCTCCTCGAAATGGTCGGTTCCCTCTCTGCTACTGGTGTCTGATCGGTCTGCTCAGTGTTTCTGTCCGTCTCATCACGCCTCGGCGGGGCGAGATTTACAAGGGACGTCGGGGACACCACTCCCGTTGTGTGCAGTGTTCTTGCTGCTGGCCGCGGCTGCACCCGCTCTTGGCGTCGACGGTGTTTCCTGGAGGAAGTCGCTCCATCGATGTGAACCCTTGACCCAAGGCTCGTGGGTGAGCCGTCGCGGCGCTTCTTGACGCCCGCGGGGTGCGGGCAGAGGACGAGCCGTATTGCGCGGCTCAACAACGACGATGATGGGTCAGGGAGCCCATCACGTGGGGACATCACTTGCGCCAGCGCTACCTAACCCTCTGTTGCGACGAGGGATCGGCGCGTCGTCACTACCGGCTCCGCCACTAGTAACGACGCGCGCTGGGCCAAGGATGTTGGCGCAGGGACCCACGCCGATTGTGGCGACAGCACAGGGCTGCAGCACACGCTCGGCGGGAGCTGGCGCAGGTCACAGGGGACCCGGCAGCGTTCGCACCAACGAACGTCACCGGCAGTCCCAATGCCGGGGCTTGCTACCGCGCGGCGCAATGCCGGTTGCGGTCGCGCCAGCACAGCACACTTCCGCGATGACGCAGAACCGCCGCAGCGCGACTTCGACTTAACCTCAGGCCCGGGAGGGCCCGCCGTCTTTCAGAGGCAGGACGGCATTCGGCGCCGATTGCTCGGCAAAGGGCGACGCGCAAGGAGCGTCATTCCGGCCGGACGGGGCCAACGTACTGCAACAAACCAAACGGGCGCCGCCCGTCATGGACGGCATGCTGCGCACTGTCGCCCCGGGCGACGGTCGCTGTCCACCGCAAAATGAGTAGTTGCACGTGCGATTTTTCGGGTGCTCGGCCATTGGCGGCGCCGGCACCCCGGCTTGAATGTCGCCGACCGACACGAGCTGCCCGTCAAGGGCCCGTGCTTGATCGTCAGCAACAGACTGCGTGCGGCCGTTCGGCTGGCGCGAGGCAGTGGCGGTGACCGGTCATCAGTCGTCGTTGACGGGAGCCGACTGGCTGACCGCTTCAGACGGGGAGATACCATAACAGACGGCAACGTATAGCTATACGTTGCCGTCTCTATGTATAGACGCGAACTACGTATAGTTGGCGGATGCTCGACCGTCGCGAGTACCGCCCCGCCTGGCTTGCGGCGAGGTAAGTCGACGCTGAACTAGACATAGTTTTGGCGGTGTTCTCTAGTGGCGCTTCCACTTCGGGAGACGCTCGACGGTGTTCTGAAGTGGCACGTTCACTTCAGGAGACCGTTATGGAATCGACGCGACGACTTCACCGCAATCCGACGGCCCGGTTTCTCGCGGGTCAATTTGCGCCCTACGTTGATGCGTTCACGCAGCACTTGACCGAAGGCCGCTACGCTTCTCACACCGTTGGTAGCTACCTCAGTTGCCTTGCTCACTTCGAGCGCTGGACGAACCGATGTCGGCTGAACATTCCCCAGATCGACGAAGAGGCGGTTCGGCGTTTTCTCGATGACCGCCTGCCTCGCTGCAACTGCGCGAAACCCGTTCGTGTAGATCGCCGCGACCTGCGTGCAGCGCTCGGGCATTGGCTCGTCGTGCTGCGTGCCAAGGGCGTCATCGCCGAACCACCGGTAGGGACGTCGCCGGTGGATGAGGAGTTGCGCCACTTCGACGATCACATGAACCACGTTCGCGGGCTCGCGCCGAAGACGCGCAGCCTATTCCTGCGCACGGTGCGCCGCCTCCTGCTTGAGCTGTTCGCCGATCGGCCCGTTGTCATCGCGACGATCAAGCCCGAAGCCATACGCAGGTTCTTCGCGCGCCAGAGCGAGCTGTATAGCAGCCCGGCCAGCGCCGGCAGTTTAACCTCGGCGTTGCGCGGCTATTTCCGCTTCCGCGCCACCTGTGGCGATCAGGTACACGGCCTGATCGGCGCGCTGTGCTATCCGGCCAACTGGCAACTGGCGTCGTTGCCGAAGGCCCTCAACGGCGCCGAGGTCGAACGCTTGCTGGGCGCACTCGGCCACGACGGCCCATCGGCTCGCCGCGCCGTCGCCATCGTGCGCTGTGCGCTGGACCTCGGCTTGCGCAGCTGCGAAATCGCCAAGCTCGGGCTCGACGACATTGACTGGCGAGCCGGCACCGTCACGCTGCGCGGAACGAAGAGCCGCCGCGAAGACATTCTGCCTTTGCCGGCGGCCACCGGCCGCGCCCTTGTCGATTATCTGAAGCTCGAACGCCCGCAGACCACCAATCGGGCGGTGTTCGTGCGCCACGTCGCCCCGCGTGACCAACCGATCAGCCCTGATCTCGTGCGCAAGGCGATTCGCCAAGCCTATGCTCGGGCAGGTCTGCCGTACACCCGAGCCCACCTGTTGCGCCACACCATCGCCAGCCGCTTGCTGGAGGGTGGCAGTTCGCTCAAAGAGGTGGCCGATGTCCTGCGCCACCGCTCGCTGAACACCACGCTGATCTATGCCAAGCTCGACAGCAGGAACTTGGCGGCGGTCGCGCTGGCTTGGCCGGGGTGTGCAGCATGAGCGCGCCCATCACGATGCAAGCGCACGCCGCGAACTACCTCAGCGAACGCCGCCGACTGGGTTTCCAATTGCGCAGTACAGGCTTGGCGGTGATGAGCTTCGCGCGCTACGTCGATGGTCTTGGTCACCAAGGACCGCTGACGGTCGAGGTGATGGCGGAGTGGGCGCGGCGCGACCAGTGGCACAGCGATGAGCCCGCAACCTGGGCACGACGGCTGAAGCTACTGCGGCCGTTGGCCCGCTACCTGCGGCAGTTTGAACCGCGCACCGAGGTGCCCGACGATTCCACCTTCGGCCGGATCGGCCAGCGACTGGCCCCGCATATCTACAGCGAGCAGGAGATCGTCGACCTGCTGGCCGCGGCGCGCCGTCTTGGCCCCAAGCCGGGTTTGCGCGGGGCGACCTACGAAGCCCTGTTCGGTCTGCTCGCCTCGACCGGCCTTCGGGTCTCCGAAGCGGTGCATCTGCGAGACGCCGATGCCGACCTCAAGCTGGGCATGCTGACCGTTCGGCAGACCAAGTTCGCCAAGTCCCGCCAAGTGCCACTGCACCCGAGCGCCGTGCAGGCGTTGCTGCGATATCGGCGTGCGCGCAATCGTTACATCGAGGTGACGGATGAGACGCCGTTCTTCGTGGGTACGCGGGGCAAGCGTCTGGGGCATCGTTTGAGTCTGCGCCAAGTGCACCGGGTCTTCATCAGCCTGCGCGACCCGTTGGGCTGGGTCAACCGCGGCGCTCACGCTGGCCCGCGCATCCACGATCTTAGGCACGCCTTCATCGTTCGTCGCGTCATGCTCTGGCATTTGCAGGGTGCGAACATCGATCAGGCAATGCTGGCACTGTCTACCTACGTGGGTCATGCGAAGGTAACCGACACTTACTGGTATCTCACCGGCGTGCCCGAGTTGATGGCGGTGGCAATGGCCAAGTTCGAGTCGTTCATGCAAACACCGGAGGTGCCCCATGCCTAACGTCGCTGCGCCACGGCCCCCTTCGTTCCCATCCCTGGTCCAGAAGTTCTTCACCGAGTATTTGGTCACGCAGCGTGCCTTGAGCCCCCAAACCATCGCTTCCTATCGCGACGCCTTGATGCTGTTCTTGGACTTCGCACACCAGCGACTGCGCAAGGCGCCCACGGCGTTGCGCTTGGCCGATATCGAGCCCGACCTGATCCTAGCGTTCCTGGACCACCTGGAGCAGAAGCGGCACAACACGGTGCGCAGCCGCAACCTGAGACTGACGGCGCTACGTGCGTTCCTCAAGTTCGCGGCGAGGCGCGACGTGTCGTCGTTGCACGTCATCGAGCGGGCGCTGGGCGTGCCGATGAAGCGCTTCGAGCGTCCGATGCTCGGCTTCCTGTCGCGCGAGGAGATGCTGGCGGTGCTGGGAGAGCCGGGCAGCAGCTGGACGTCGCAGCGCGACCATCTGCTGTTGGCCATGCTCTACAACACCGGGGGTCGGGTCTCGGAGATCATCGGCGTGCGGGTGGCCGATGTCGTGCTCGACCGTCCAGCGTGCGTCCATCTTCGCGGCAAGGGCCGTAAGCAGCGTTCGGTGCCCTTGTGGAAGACCACGGTTCAGGAGGTCCGTGCCTGGCTGCGCCACAATCCAACGCTCGCTGGCGGCGCAGCCTTGCTGCCGAACCGCATCGGTCAAGCGATGACGCGCGCCAATGTCAATCAGCGTCTGGACATCGCCGTGACCCGCGCGGCCAAGACGCACCACAGTCTCACCAAACGGAGCATCTCGCCGCATTGCATTCGGCATACGACCGCAATGCACCTGCTGCAGTCTGGCGTGGACTTCAGCGTGATCGCGCTATGCCTGGGCCACGAGAGCGTGACCACCACGCACCGATACGTCGAGGCCGATCTGGCAATGAAGGATAAGGCACTGGCGCGGCTGCAACTACCCGACACCAAGATGCGCCGCTATCGCCCGCCCGACGCCCTGATGCAGTTCCTTCAGGGACTGTAACTATGTATAGACCACGCACGGCCCCTTTGCCCGCTGGCGCTGGGGCCGTACTGAATACCATGCTGCCAACTATACGTAGTTCGCGTCTATACAT
>CAVTFT010000013.1:0-225928 GCA_963734085.1 uncultured beta proteobacterium
CACGCCAAAGGCTGGACCCGGCCGTACCGCCCAGCGAAAGGCTTCACCAATTCGCTCAAGAAGCTACAGATGAGCAAGTATGGCTATCCGCTCTCGGACATCCGCAACTTTGAGGAAGACCACCTGGTGCCGCTGTGTCTTGCCGGCGCGCCGCAGGACCCGGCCAACCTGGGCCGCAACCGCGCTTCGGCGAATGGAACGCCGATCGCAAGGACAAGCTCGGAAGCGAAGCTTGTCGGCTCGCCTGCGATGGCAAAGTGCCGTTAGCGGAAGCGCAACGCGAGATCGCGACCGACTGGATCGCGGCCTATCGGAAGTAGATCGGCGCTAGCCCGGCGCGAGACCGCGTCGCGCAAGGTTCCATCTGGTTTCTGACGCACATCAATTACTCGCGATGCAAGCCGGCCAAGACCGATTTGGCAAGCACGAGCGGCCCTCGAAAAGGAGAAGCGCGGGCAACGCTTCGCTAACCCACGGAATGTAATCTTTCGGCGTATTGATACGGAGCCCACGGAGACGCCACATGCCACAACTGAGCGCCGCGCTGATTGATGAGGTCCGTGTTCATTTGACCGAGCGCTGGCAAAACGACGAGATCTACCAGCGCTACGCGAATGCACCGACCCAATACGAGGGGCCGCCATCGATCCGCAGCTTCATCGCCGAAATGCTGGCGCTGCCGGCCACGGCACTTCGCGATACGCGGTTCGAAGGCACCCAGCAATTCCTCGGTCGGCGCCCTTTCTGCGAGCTCGACCAATCGCAATTCGGCGAGCTGCTGAAGACCACCGTCCTGCTGAACGGCCTCCCGACCACGATCGACACGCTGGCGCTGCTGCACGTGTTCATTCCCTCGATACGAACCGTCTTGCGCGCGGACATCTGCAGCTACCCTGCGATGGAGGGTCCAAAGCAGCGTGCGCGTTTCGCCCTCATGGAGAGCTGCGGCGTGCCGCACCAGGAGTTTTGCGAATGGGTCCTGCGGGCGTCCCAGGTGCGGGCGCTCGCCGAGTTGCTGTGGCCGGAGATTCGTGCCTGCCATGCGGCGCGGCCGTTGCTCGACTTCTTTACCACGGCGCGCAAGAACGGGTGGTACAGCGACCCCGATTACCCCGTCGGGACGGATGATCGCTATCCGGTGCGCACCAGCACACTGCCTACGCCGCTGGGAGCCGTCACCCTCGAACTGCAACGCCAAGAAGTCGAGCGCCCCGCCGCCGTCTACCCGCACGCGTGGCGTGCTACGCTACGCGGCCCCAAAGGCGAGCGAATGGCGGTTGCCTCCGGGATGGCCTATAGCCCACCCAGATTTTGCTCCGCCTACGAGCTTCTCTCGACCGCAGACGAAGTATCCGATAGCGACATCATGCGGGTCCGCGCACTCCTCGATCAGTTTCCCGCTCGCTTTGGGACGGGGCTTGATACCGGCGTCGCCTTTCTTTGCGTCTGGGAGCGCACCCCCGCCGCGCCGAAGGGGGCGGGCGCGTTCGTGCTGCAAGCGGGATTGAGCGCGCTCAAGCAATCCTTGCGCAAAGTGACGGCGCTCGCCATCGACCTGCGCCCGCCGCAGTTCAACGATTGGGACTTGCCGAACGAGCCGGCCGAGATCGCTACCGCGAAGCAGGAGGCACGCGAAAAGGTTCACACGCTGCTCGACGCCCTGTGCCCGGAGCGTGCACTGGGTAAGCGCGCGGAGCGTTTTGACATGCTCCAGCGGCACGACGAGACTGACAGCCAGCACGCGTTGTTTCTCCTTGGAGAATCCCAGAGCGAAGGGACGCGTGGACCGAACGAACTTTGACAAGCGCGCCGGAATGCGGTGCTAAGTTGTAGCCGAGGGAGTACGAGGGCTACATGTCGGTACAAGAAGGGGCGAGAAATGATGCGCGGCCAACGCGGTACCGAAAACAGTCCCGACGCGAAGTTTTGCCGGGGCTATGGCAAGAGAATCGAAGCGTCCAGCAAATCGGTGAGGCGCATCACCTCTGTCGTGCGCAATTATTCAATCGAAGGTGGCATGAGCTCGATAGCTTCTATGGGCGGGGCTGTTGAATGGGGCCACGGACATCACAGGGGCGAGCGGAGGAGGGTAGCGGAAGGGGGAAGCCGCAGCGGCCGTGACGTTGAATTTTGGGCAATAATGTCGAACTCGGGCGCGAATGACATCAATGCAAGAGGTGATCGCGGCAGAAAACTCGCTACTTGCCGGCGACAATCCGGAGTGCGTTCGCGGTATGCTCACAGCGCGTCGGCAGAGGTGACGCGTCCAAATGTTCCGATACTCAACGAGGAGAGAGTCCGATGGCCCGCAAGAAGGCACCCAGTAATCACGGCGCAGTTTGGACCGCGAAGGATTTCGCTGCCATCCGGCGTCTAGCCAAGACCGGTGCCCCAGGGAAGACGATCGCGCAGGAAATCGGACGCTCGGTGGTCGCTCTCTATCAGAAGGCGAGCGTCGAGGGTATTTCGCTGTCAGCGCGCCGGGCGGTTCGGAGATCGGCCGTCACCAGGAAGGCGAAAGCCGTCGCAGCATCGAAAGGGCGCGGTTCCCGTTAAACCTCTGACGGATTTTTTGGCAGGCAGTTACGGCGCGCGCTTGCTTGCAGCATTAGCAGTCGGCATCGCCGGGCCTGCAAAGCGGCAACTGATGATCGCTGAATATTTGCTGCCGCTAAAAGGTCGTCGCCCTCCGCATCACCGTGGTTCAACCACTGCGGGACTTGCGAATTTGGGTGCGTTTGTGGTCCGCAATAATTGGCGCCGCGGGCACGTCGGTGGCTGACGCCTGCAAGCGCGGGCCGACTCTGGCATGGATGAGCGCATGCTGCAGTTGGCGCGAGCAATGGTCGGTGTCGTCTCGGACCTGCTGAGTCTGCTCGCGTTGTTCATGCGCTCGTCCGGCGCGATCCGAGCTGAGAATCTGGTTCTGCGCAAACAGCCGGCGCGGTATCTCCAGCGCAGCATCAAACCCAGACGTGTCGACTGCGCGACTCGCGTCACCCTGGCGCTGTTTTCCAGGCTCTTCGATTGGCGCGATGCGGTCGTCATCGTCAGGCCGTCGACCATCGTTCGATGGCACCGATTAGGCGACTTGTCCCGCATACCGGACGTTCTCCCTACGGGGAGTCCGCCGCCTGGAGGCGGGATTACCCTCTTCCGCCATGCCCGAGCGGTCCATGTCTGTCGCAAAGCTGGTCCTCGTTCCACTCGCAGGCGGAGCGCAAGGCCGCAAATTCGCGTTCACTTATCAACTTAACGTCGATCATCAGCGCGCCTGATATCTCGACCGGGATAGTCACGAATTCCGCACATAGCTCCTGGTCCCGGATGCGTGCCCGCGCCTCTTGCCACGTGCTTGCCATCGTCACGTACGTCCTGACGAGGTGGCTGCGCGCACCTTCCTCACGCGACACGACCGCATGACATTTGAAGAGCTTCATCTCGGGCGATCCCTCTGGTCTAGCGAGCCTCGGCATTCGCTTCGCAGGTGCATGGGATAGACCAGCGACCGCCCCGTTCCCGGATCCAAGCATAACTCGAGCGTGCGGCCACAGGTCTCGCACCGGATGGTGCGTGTCCCACCGGTCGTGCGCTCGCGCGCGCGCAGCGCCTCTTGCTCGTCGCGCGTAAGAGCGTGCCCCGACTTGGGGCATAGCTTCTGATAGTCCATCAACGCCATTCATTTCCTCCGTTGGGTGAGCGGGGATTTGCATCACGTGCCGCTAGTTCTGGCCGTGCCGTTCCAGCTCCGCACTACAGGCCCATCTTAGGGGTTGGAGGATATTCACACTACTGAAGATATTGCATATATGATATGCACCATGCTCAATCTCAGAAGCGTCGATCTGAACTTGCTTCCCGTCTTCGAGGCCGCGTACGAGGAGCGCAGCCTTTCCCGCGCCGCTGAGAGGTTGGCCATGACGCAGCCGGCGGTGAGCCACGCTATGAACCGCCTTCGCGGCCTCTTCAAAGACGACCTGTTTATCCGGCGATCACGCGGAATGCTGCCGACGCCTGTGGCGGACCTCGTGTATACAAAGCTACGGGGCGCGCTCGGTTCCGTACGCGAGGCCGTGGCCGAGACGCGTGGCTTCGACCCCAGGACGTCGCAGCGCCAGTTCTTCGTGACGATTCCACATCCGTTGGGGCCGCTGATTGCGGTGCGGCTGCGCGAGCGGCTCGCACGAACCGCGCCGCGAGTGCAGGTTGCGTTCAGCACTCGGTCGCGACCTGTCGACCTGGGGCGCGGACTGAGGGAAGGTCGGGTCGATGCGGCCGTTGATTGGCTGCTTCCGGCGGGGGATAAGCTCGGCGAAACCATCGTGTTCAACGATGGTCTGGTCGCCATGGCCAGGCGTGGCCATCCCTTGCTCAAACAAAGGGCGTCGACGCAAGTCCTTCAGTCTGCCGAGTTCGTCAGCCTTCGCGCCCGTGTTGAAGGCGAACACCCCGTGCCGGCGTTGCGCGAATGGCAGCGCCTAAGACTACGGGTCGCGTAGGAAGTCTCCGAGTTTGTGGAAATCCTCATGGTCGCAAGCCAATCCAACTTGCTGGCCGTAGTGCCTCACAGCATGGAACGGGTGGCCCGCGGCACGTTCGATCTTCGGGTGGTGAATGCCATCCCGAGGATTGCGCCGATACCGATCAAAGTGATCTGGCCCACCGGGCGCGACCGCGATCCCGCGCTTGGATTTCTGAGAACGCAGCTCGCAATGGCTGCGAAGGCGGCCATCCAACGCGCGTAAGGATGGGGCGCTTATCGCGCCATGCGCTAGCACCTCGGAGGTAGACGGCCGAGGTGCACCCTAGAGGATCTGGGGATCTGGGGATTTGATGAATCAGTGAACGGGAATCGCGCGCAGTTTGGCTCGTCCGATTCGCGCGAAGTGTGCCGTCGTCACACCGCGGAGGCGGCTGCGGACAGCCAAGGCACGGACCGAACCAGAACGAGACGGCGGCGCAGGACGGCGTTCACCGAGAACGCCGTCCCGTCTGGGTGCATTTGCCAGCAAACAAGCGATGTGCCCGGGGTGTGGTAGCAGAGCGCTCCTCGCTTCGTACGCGCGGTAACGTCTGAAAGATTGATCCTGATCAGAGTCGTGTCGCCATAGGAATTATTATCATTACTTGTTGTTTGCTCGAACGGTGTCGATAACCGCCAAGCAAGGAATCGTGATGTGACTTGGCTTGAACCGAGCGAGCGCCCAGTTCAAAGTGGCAAACTCGCGCAGATGCGAAGCCAAACTCTGCTCAAGGACTAAGAAGCGGAAAAACAGAGTGGGTTCTCATCGAGCTTCGCCGCTTCCATTGGGTTGCTTCCGTTCGAGCGCTTGAGCGCCTCGGCCATCCGACAATACGGGGCCACAGAGATCAGATTGGCACATTAATGTGCCTAGGATTGGCACGATGAGCGTCACCGGGACGTCGCTCCAGAGCATTGCGACCGACGTACTCGTTGGTCGCAATCTCGTTGCGGTTTGTGCAATCCGCGGCGAAACGATCCTTTGCATTAACGAGCGATGTGCAACCTTGCTCGGCTATTCCGACGCCGACTTGGATGCAGGGGTGCCGCTGCGAGATGTCGTCGCGGCTGCAGATTGGCCAAAGGTCGAGCAAAGTTTCCGCCAGACGATCGCGAATCCCGGCAGCAGTAGTGCGATCACGTTCAATGCGGTGCGGAAAGACGGTTCGATCGTCGTCCTGGAAATGGTTGCTGCGGTCGCCAGCCGGCCCGAACCTAAGATGTTGGTAGCAGTGCTCACCGACATCACCGAGAAGGCACGTGCCGATACGCAGCTCAACTATCTCGCATTCAACGACGCGCTGACCGGACTACCGAACCGGGCACTATTGTTCGATCGGATGCGTCAGACCATTATGGCCTCGCGCCGAAGCGGCCGGGGATTCGCTTTGTTGGCGTGCGATCTTGACGACTTCAAGATCGTGAACGATACCTTCGGGCATGAGACTGGCGACGCGGTGCTACAAATCGCTGCGGAGCGGCTGCGCTCCTGCTGCCGCGAGGTGGATACTGCAGCCCGGATGGGTGGTGACGAATTCGTGGTGATTCTTCCCGGGGTTGTTGAGCCTTCGCACGCGGCTTTGGTCGCCGGCCGCGTTATCGTGGCACTTGCAGAGCCGATTGATGTGGGCAGTGAACGCCGTTCAGTTGGGGTCAGCCTTGGCATTGCTTTCTATCCGCAGGACGGTCAGACCGTCGATACGCTCTTCCGGTCAGCCGACGCCGCAATGTACGCAAGCAAGGTGGCGGGAGGGAACTGCTTCAGCTTTGCCGATGCTCAGAAACTGGACATTGCAGCTTCCGGGCGAGGGTTCGTCGCCTGGAGTGAAGCTCACGACACCGGGATCGGTGTTGCGGACGTACAGCATCGGCAGCTTGCCGCCCTGATCGGCAAGTTGGCCACCGATCTCGCGGCCGGCGAAGATAGCCAGCGCGTCCGCGCTTCATTCGGGGCCATAATCGCGTTCGCGGAGTCGCATTTCGCCGCCGAGGAGGCGTTAATGGATCGTTACGGCATCGACGATGGGGCGATCCACAAACAGATGCATCGCACGTTGCTGCAGGATGCGAGAAGTCTGGCGACGAACCTTAGCGAATCGAGCATGATGCTTATCACGAGCTTCCTGAACGAGTGGCTGCTACGCCATATCGATTCCGCCGACAAGGCCCTTGCGAGGCAACTCCAGGAGAAAGGGTATGTCGATACACAAGGGTGACGGGCCCATTGGCTACGCGCCCGACCATGGCGAAATCGTAGTCAGGCAGCGATCGGGATCTGAAACAGACCCCGGCAGCACTGCTGCCAACGGTAGTGATCCAGTGCAGCGGGAGCGGGGCAGAGTGCGCCGGCGCGCTGCGCCGGTGTGGATCCGGCGAGCGCGCGATGAACGCGTTGGGCGTTGTAATAATCCGCGAAAGCGTCCAACTTTCGCGCCAGGTCGCCCGCGTTCCAGAAAAACATTCGGTCCAGGTACTCGCGCCGGATCGTCCCGATCAGGCGCTCGACGAAGGGATGAGAGACCGGCGCATACGGAACCGACTTGATCTCGTCGATCTCGAGCACACGCAGGTTGGCGAGCCAGCGGTGGAAGCGGAATAGCGGGTCATGATCGGTGCTGAGGTGTTTTGGTAGGGGCTTTCCACCGATGGCGCGATTGAACATCCAACACATCGAGACGCCGTCGATGAGTGGACACTCGACGCCAAAACCGATGATGCGGCGGGTGAAGACGTCCATGACCACCAGCACCCAGTGACTACGCAGAAGGACAGATTCGCAGCGGAAGAGGTCGACGCTCCACAGGCTATCCTTCAGGTGCCCGATGAACGTAAGCCAAGAGGGGCCGTTGCTTCCGGAGTTGCCTGGGCGATAGTGCCTCGCCAGCACGCGGCGAACGACGTCCTTGTCAAGGTCGATACCAAAGGCGTGAGCGACCTGCTGGGCGATGCGTACACAGCCGAACTTGGGGTTGCGGCGTAAGCTCCCCCTTCCGGTAGACAGCGAGAACTGGACTTTTCTGGGATTTTGTCCTGGAGGGAAGTCCGTCTTGTCGTGGCGCTGTGCGCAGGTAATAGAACGTAGGTTCGAAAGTGCATGATCAGCGGGTGCGTACTCGTGCGGCCCTAACGAATATCTATGGACTCCCCCTCATTTGCAAGACGGAGTTGGTGAGGGTCGAGAGGACTGACTGCAACAATCTATCCGGCCTACTTTGCAGCCCGTCGGCTGCGGCCCTGATGACATGCGTCCGTGGGACCTCATAAATAGGGCGGCCTAGCATCGACCTTTCTCGTTATCAGGCTTTTCCCACGTCGGTCTGACCCGTTCTTCCATCACCTCGTCTGTACTAGCAATCTTCGGCGGGAATCCTCCATTAACAACAGATTCTGTTTCACTCAAGCCGGCACGCGATACTCCGTGCCGCGGGCCAGCATGGCCCAGATAATACGAGCGTGCTTGGCCGCCAGCGCGACAGCGGCCACATTGGCGCCCCTACGAGCCTTGAGCTTCAACGCCCAGCGACCCATCACGTCGCCATCGCGCGCCCGCAGCAGCACCGAGCGCGTGCCGTGAATGAGCAACGTGCGCAAATGTACATCTCCGCGCTTGGTGATTGCCCCGAGTTTCGTCTTGCCTCCGCTCGAATTTTGGCGAGGCGTGAGCCCTAGCCATGCCGCGAAATGACGCGCATTGGCGAACGCATGGGCGTTACCCACGCTCGCCACCATCGCCGTCGCCGTGACCGGGCCTACGCCTGCGATCCGCATCAGTCGTTGTGCGGGCTCACTTTGTCGCGCCAAGTGGGCGATGCGACGGTCATAGAGCGCAATACTAAGGTCGAGTGTGCGCAGTCGATCATGCAGTTCGCCTACTGTTTCCCGTGCCACGATGGGCAAAGCGAAGTCGCCACCACCGATACGTACCAGTATCTTCTCCAATGTACTCATTCCCTGGGCAAACACGATCCCAAACTCGCCCAGCAACCCGCGTACTTGGTTGGACAGTGCCGTCCGTTCGGATACCAACAGCGTGCGCGCCCGATGAACCGTGAGTACGGCCTGCGCCTCCTCACTCTTGATCGGCACATAGCGCATGTTCGGCCGCCCGGCCGCTTCGCAGATCGCCTCGGCGTCGTTGGCGTCGTTCTTGCCGCTCTTGCGGTAGTGCGCGACAAATTGCCCCGCCATCAATCGCGCATCGTGACCCAGTCGCACCAGCTCGCGCGCCCAGTAGTGGGCACCGGCGCACGCCTCGATGCCGACCACGCACGGCGGGCACTGAACAAAGTATTTCAGCACCTCGCCCCGCGACAGCGTCTTCCGCAAGACTGCTTTGCCATGCACATCCACGCCGTGTACTTGAAAAACTGACTTGGCAATATCAAGACCGATGCGCACAACTTTCATGTCATAGCCTCCTCTGAACGCCAGCGGCTCAATGCCACCAACACCGGCTCAGTTTCCCGCCGGAGGCGAGGGGGAGTCCATGTCATTAATAGGGACTTCCCCGTCCCGGAAACCGCAACGAGGTGCCAAGATTGAATTTCGTCGGTTCAATCTAGACCAGGAGGGGAAGTGATGAGAGAGGTTACTACTGTCGGCGTTGATCTCGCAAAGTCGGTGTTCACGATGCACGGTGTGGATGCGGCAGGCGCACGGTATTGTGCAAGACCGTTCGGCGAGACAAGCTGATGGAACTCATCGCGACGTTGCCGCCGTGGTTGATTGGCCTGGAGGTTCGTTACTCTGGCGGCCACACGCGGTTACGATACTCGAACTGGCCTCGAGGACACGCTGCCGCTGCCAGACGGCTCGATCGCCGCGAACAATGCGGCGCTCGTCCCTGCGGCCATGCAGATGGTGGTGACCATCGTGAAGCAGTAGCGGATACCGGATCCGCCGCGGGGCGCAGTGGTAGTCCCGAAGTCCGAATCCCGCCATCGACTGGCGGCGGGTGCGCTCGTACTCGCGAAATCGGTTCTGGGGGGCTTGCATCATGAGTATTCCATTGCGCCGGTGAGCGCGAGCGCGTGATCGTTCGCCAACGAGGGTGGGAATTGCGGCAGCGCGATTATTTGCGGAGGACAGGCCCTTCTCGGACTGATTCCGACTCGACAATGCGTTCGTGCGTAGGCAAGATGCGAAGTGCAGGAGCGTTGCGTTGCCGGTGCCAAATCGGAGGCTGGCCATGCCAAAAGGAAGCGACCGGATTTTCATTTCCATTGGCGTCTCTAAGCCAGGTGGCGGACTCGATGAACTCCCCGGCGTCATTACGGCGTCCGCGCGGATGGCGGCCTGGGCTAGGGCTCAAGGCTATTCGACGCTCCTTATCCAAGATGTCGACCTACCGGAAATCACCACAGAACTGCTGCGTGACAGAGTTGTCGCAGCAATCGAAGACATTACCAATCGGACCGAGCTCAAGAGGCTTGTGATCTTCTTTGCTGGCCACGGAGCTGCGTCGGCAGTCGGTGACCAGTACTGGATACTGACAAACTGGCATAAGCGTAAGACCGAAGCAATCAAGGTTTCCTCACTCCAGCGCACGCTGGAGTACTACGGACCAAAGCAGGTTTCGGTCATCGGTGACGCCTGTCAGGAGTACTCGCTCAAGTTCATCGACCTCGACGGCAGCGCCGTGCTCGACACACCAGACGAAGAACAGCGACCTTACGAACTCGACCAGTTCTTCGCCGTCGATGTTGGCAAGCAGGCATTCATGATCAAGGCCGAAGGCGACAAAAAGGATTTCTGCTTGTTCACCGAAGTCCTGCTTGAGGCGCTGGAAGGCGAAGCACATGAAAGCTGCTTTGAGGAGATCGACGGGGACAAAGTTGTCACCAGCCAATCGCTCGCCCGATACCTCGATGCCAATGTCGAGCTCGAGGCTAGCAAATACGGCGTGCGGATGATTCCACGTCCGAGGCCCGGTTTCTACACCGATCGAACCTACGTCACGATGACAGGCCCGCCTGGTCGGCATCGCCCGGGTGGTCCCCATTCGCCAGATGGCAGAGGGGAAGCTGCCGACGAACCATCGGAGGGAGCGGAGCCGCATCCTCGCTCGGTTGGCAGGCCGAAGTTGATACAGCACACGGCCTCAGCAAGGGCGCAATCTCAGGCCGAGGCGCTCGTCAGGGCCCGTAAGGCCAGCGAGAAGGCCTTCGTCAATGAAGTCGGCAACGCCACTGTGCGCGATCCTTTTGAAACCGGCTGTGGTATTTGCGTCACTGGTGCCGATGTCGCCGACGTCGAGGCCTCACTCGGTGTGGTGTCGCTCGTGAAAGTGGTGTCGCTCGTGAAAGGACACCCGAACTGGTTCCGTGTCGATCTGAAAGCCAAAAATGCCAGCACGCTCAGCTGGAGCGATACCCTTGTAACGCTGGCGGACGGTCGCATTGTCGCGGTCTGCGCGGTCGACGGGTTTGTGGCTGCGCTACACATTATCGATGAGCTTTCGCTCAGCCTGTTTCACCGCAGACTCGATGCCTATCGACACGAAGACCTCGACGCGATCCAACTATTAGCTCGGATGTATTCCGGCCTGCTAAGCCGAGATCTGATTATCAATACAGCGATGGAGCTACGCATCGGCAAGCACCATGTCATCACGCTCGGTTGCATCGCGGCACAGTTCTATGACGTAATCCGGGACGTTGACAGTCTGCGATCGATTGCGGCCTTCTACGCCATGAACCGCCAACCAGTCCCACTTGATATCGTTCTGTATGGCGGCGGCACCATCATGGACGACGACGGCCGCCTTTACGCAGACATACCAGCGGTCGCTGCCCGCGTGCCACGTACGGAGGAAGAGCGGGGGCAAAGCTTCAGTTATGAAGCCACTCCCGGATTCGCGAAGCATCCGATTGCGGGTCGGATACCGTGGATGCGGCAGGCATGGAGCGCTGTCGCGACGGCGAGCTATGACGAAAGCGCATCGGATTGGCGCGAGCGGGCGCTCGCAGCGATGGAATATCTTGCGCCCGGGATGTTCACTATTGCTCAGCCCCAAGGTCGCGAGGCGTTGCTCGCGCTCGCTCATATCGTCGTCGGTGAGGGTGAGCCCGCACCACTTATGGCAGTGCAATGACACGGACAGAAACGCATGCGCATGATCCTTGTTCACGGTATCAATCAGCAGGGCAAGAGTTCCCCTAAGATACTTGATGAGTGGCTCAAGAGCCTGCGCGCTACTTATGCGAGCCATGGCCCCGATCCGCTAGGACGCCTTTCTCGCATTGACGCGGCGTTCTATGGCGACACGCTCGAGCGGCTAAGTTCGGTCAACATGAAAGGCCGCGCGATCGCGCTCGGTGCGGAAGAGGCGTCCGCGGACTTTGATGATTTCGCCGTTGATGCGCTTAAGGAAATGGCTCTGCGCATCGGCGTAACCGAAGCGCAAATCGGGGCGGAAGAAGCCAAGACTGCGGTTCCCATGGGCGCCGGTCCAAACAAGAAATGGGTCAAGGCAATCGCGCGGTTAATTGAAACTGTTTCCCCCGCCCACGGCACAGTCGCGTTGCGTGTGCTGGGGCAGGCCCACGCTTATATCCGCAGCAAGCACGCGCATGACGAAGTCAATAGCCTCGTGCGTCCGCTGTTCGAGGATGACGAACCGGCGATAGTCGTTTCGCACTCGCTTGGCACTATTGTCGCTTATTCAATACTGCGTGACTTTGCAAAAAACGGTCGGCCACGCAACTCACCACTGCTCGTAACGTTGGGTTCGCCGCTTGGCATTGACAGCATCCGCAAGGGCTTTGCAAAGCCGCGAGTCAAGCCGGATAACGTGCGGCGCTGGGTCAATGGCGCTGACCCGGAAGATTTCGTAGCATTGCGACCGGAATTGACTACGGCCAATTTCGGCCCGGGTATCGAGAACTATTCTGATATCGAAAACGGTCATGAAGATCCGCATTCTATCGCGGGGTACCTCAGCGATCTGCGCATCGCCAAGTTCATCGCCGAATCAATTCCCTGACTAGCACCCGCAAGTCACGCGACAAGGACCGGCGCCGCGGGTGCGGGCAAAACTCGTCAGCGCCAGTCGTGGCGTTTCGCCGAGCCTCGAAGCAACGCGTTCAGGCCTCCCAGCAGCGCCTGGCGCGTTTGCTGAGTGTCTTGTGGTCCGCAATAATAGGATCTGGGATTCCGCTCTGGGTCTGCGGGATTCGGGTTGACGAGTCCACGGCCGTCCGTGGCATGATGAGGCGTGATTGCCCTCGCCCGGATTGTTCTGAGGTTTGTGCTCCGCAATAATTCGCGCGGCGGCTGCTGCCGTGTCCGACGCCTGCAGACGCGGGCTGAGTCTGGCATGATGAACACATGCTGCAGCTGGCGCGAGCGATCGTCGGAGTAGCCTCGGAGGTCCTGAGGCTGGTCGTTTCGTTCTTACGCTCGTCCAGAGCGATCCGCGCTGAGAACCTGGTGCTTCGCAAGCAGCTCGCGAGTTATATTGAGCGTGGTATCAAGCCCCGACGCATGGATTACGCGACTCGCGTCAGTTTCGCATTGTTCACCAGGCTCTTCGATTGGCGCGCTGCGGTGGTCAACGTCCGGCCGGCGACCATCGTTCGCTGGCACCGACTGGGCTGGCGGATCTTGTGGCGCTGGAAGTGCAGGGCAGGGCGGCCACCGATTCCGCCAGAACTACGCAGCCTGATTCGCCGGATGGCCGCAGAGAACCCGTTGTGGGGCGAAGAGCGGATTGCCAATGAGCTATTGGTTAAGCTCGGGATCCGGGTCTCGCCGAGAACGGTCGGCAAGTACATGCCGAAGCGACCGCCAGGCCAGCCGCGTGGCGATCAGCGCTGGTCCACCTTCCTGAAGAACCATGCCACGGCGATTCTCGCGTGCGACTTCTTCGTGGCTGTCACGGCCACGTTTCGGATGCTGTACGTGTTTGTTGTCATCGAGCACGGCACGCGTCGGCTGACTCACGTCAGTGTGACAGCGAACCCGAGCGCAGACTGGACGTTGCAGCAGTTGCGGGCGGTCGTCGGGGACGAAGGTGGGCATCAGTACCTTATTCATGACCGAGACAAGATCTTCGCCAAGCATCTTGATGACTCGATCAGGGCGTTGGGTATCGAAGTATTGCGATCACCTATTGCGAGTCCGAAGGCGAATTCAATCTGTGAACGCTTGATCGGGACAATACGAAGAGAATGCCTCGATTGGATGATTCCGATGTCTGAAGCACATCTGCGTTCGATTCTGCGAGAGTGGGCGACTCATTACAATCAGGGGCGTCCGCACAGCGCGTTGGGTCCTGGCGTGCCGGATCCTCCGAAGGAATCTGTGAAGGCTCCGAAATCTACGTCCCGACATGGATTGGCGGCGGGTGCGCTCGTGCTCGCGCGCGCGGTAATGGGCGGGTTGCATCACGAATATTCGCTCGCGTTAGTCCCGGTGAGGCCATAGTCAGCGTCGTGAAACCGACAAAATCTTGTGCTACTTGAATTACTGCGGAGCACAGACAATCGCGGGCCGGCCCACGACACGCCTTCTGGGAAGCCCCAGAAATTCATGTCCGTGGGTTCGATGCGCACTGAGCGCGCGCGGTCCGGCTGCACGCACGCAATGTCGTCGCAACGGATCGACACCGGGCCGCCAAGTGTGGCGACTGCGGCGACGTAGCCGGCTGGCGCGCGCAGAGGCTCCGCGATGACGCCAGCTGGGCACGATTCGCCGAGCCCTCTGCCCGTGGCCTTTCCTGCCGCTTCGCGCGCGACGAATTCCTCCAACGACGCGAGCCCGAGCATCCGCAGCGCGCGCTCGGGTGTCTCCCGGGGACGCCGCTCGATGTCCACACCGACCGCGCCGTTCTGCGCGATTGCCAGCACCACCCATTGTCCGCTGTGCGACCAGCTCACGCCGACGCGGGTCCCGTCGACGACCGGCTGGCCCGAGGGCGACATCGCTAGCGGCGCCCGGCTTGGATGCACGCCGAACCTGCGCCCGAGCTCGCGGCGCGCGGCGGCATGCGCGGTTGCGCGGCGGTCGCGGTCGGCCGCCATGCCGAGTCGATGGACGAGCTCGTGCTCGGCGGGCGCTAGATCGGCCATCGTCATTGGGTCTGTCGCGGCGCCCGGCTCGACGCGAACGAACGCGACATCGATGCGTATCATGCGCGCCTCGCGCGCACGATGCGGTACTCCCATGCCGCCGAGCGCATCTGCTCGTACACCGTGGATCCGGGCACCGCTAGGAAGTTGTCGATGGCAGCGTCGGCGCCGCCGAATGCCTGCGCCCGCGTCGCCGCCACGGCGTCGCAGGATGCGAGCACGTTGGGCGTGATGGCCCGATCGTCGACGAGCTTGAAGCGCAGCGAAGTGAGCAGGACACGCACCTCGGCCCACCGCTGCACCGGAAGCAGGTCCGTGTACAGAAAAGCGCCGTCGCTCTTCAGCACGCGCTTCACTTCCGCGAAGAACGCACGAAGGTTCGGATACGTATGCGACGACTCGATGTTCGTCACGACATCGAACGACTGGTCCTCGACCGGCAGGTGCTCCGCATCGCCGACCTCGAAGCACACCCTGGCATCCAGATGCGTGCGCCGGCAGAAGGCGATCGCCCCCGGGGCCAGGTCGACGCCGGTCGCCTCCGCGTCGAACTTGTCCGCGAGCAACGCAACCGTGCCGCCCCGGCCGCATCCGACATCGAGTACGCGCCGGCCACGCAGGTCCATGGGGCCGACAAGTTCGTAGGCCAAACGCACCGAGCTCGGATTGAACACGCCGTCCGGCACCTCGAAGCGCGCCTCGTCTCCATTGCCCAGGCTCACGTAGCCGTAGTTGAGGAAGAACGATGCGTCGCCGACCCCCGACTGCTCGAGGCGCCGCGTGATGCTGTCGTAGAACTCGCGGAAGCTCGCCTTCGCGGCCGCAGCGGGCGTGGGGTCGCCCTCGTTCGGCTCGGTTGTCGCCGCGGGCGGTTTGACTTTTTCCACACGCGCCGGCATCGCGCCGCCACCGCCGCTTGCCTTCGCCTGATCGATGATCTCCGCGAGCTGGGCGACCGTGGGCGCCTGGAACAAGCGCAGCACGGGCAGCTCGATCTGGAACGCGTCGCGGATCTCCGACGCCACTTGCACCGCCAGCAGCGAATGCCCACCGAGGTCCAGAAAGCGATCGTGTATGCCGACGGCATCCACGCCGAGCTGCTCGCCCCAGATCTCCGCGAGCTGCCCCTCAGTGTCTGTGCGCGGTTCCTCGAAGGGCGTCGACAGGTTCGGACGCGGATGACGCGTCGCTCCGGCACCCTTGCGCGGCGCGTGGTTGTCCTCGTGACGCACCCACGCGCGCAGCCGCGCGTTCAGGTCGTTGCACACCACCAGCGCGTGCGGACCGAAATCGGCACTCAGCAGCCGCAGGAATGCGTCAGCGCCTTCCGGCGGATAGATCGGGACAGGCATGCCTTCGCTGTGCGCCTCGAGGGCGTTGTCCCAAGCATCCCAGCCGACGCTGAGCCACCCGTCACCCCCCTGCATTGCCACCGCGTCGAGCACCGCATTCACGCCGGCGTAAGCCGCAAGCCCTAGTCCGCCGAGGACGCTGGAGATCGAGGAGTGCAGGATCCATCGCTTCGGCTCGCGGCCGCGCATGAGCTCGATGAGATGGAACAACCCGCGCAGCTTTGGCGAGAACTGGGCCTCGACCACCGATGGGCCCGTGTCTGCGGCCGACGCAAAGGCCCCGGAATCGATGCGGCCGGCGCCGTGCACGATGACGTCGATGCGGCCGAAGCGCTCGATCGCCACGTCGACCGCGGACGCGAGCTGCTCGCGACGGTTGAGGTCCGCGTTGACGATCATGACGTCGTCGCGCTCGGCATGCAGGTGCGCCAGGCGCTTGAGCAGCGCACGCACATTCGATGGCACCTGCGGATCTTCGGCCTTTGCCGCCCACTGCGCTGGCTCCGGAAGGCTGGCGCGTCCCAGCAGCACGAGCCGTGCGCCGAGGCGGGCGAACATGTGCTCGGCGAGATTGAGCCCGATGTGACCGAGGCCGCCCGTCACGAACACTACCGGGCGCTCCGGGATGCCGAGCGGCGCGCCGATTGAATCGATGACGACCTGCTCGTAGCTCGCGATCTTGCGCAGGCCGTCGCGCAGCGCGACGACGGGCTCCGGCGCGCCGGCCGCGAGCTCTGCGAGAATCTGATCGGCCACGCGGGCATGCGCATCGACGTCCACGTGCGCAAGGCGCAGCCCAGGATGCTCCTGGGGAATCACTTTCGCCACTCCGAAGCCGAGCGCGCGAGCCGGGTCGAGCGCTTCACCGGCCGTGATCTTCGCCGTTCCGCGCGCGATCAGCAGCATGGGCAACGGCCGCATTGTCGTCCGGCCACTGAGGGCGGATGCGAGGCGCATCGGCGCAAGACACGTCTCTACCGCGGCGACATCGAGGTCCGTATGAGCCGGAGGCATCGCGTTCCAGCAATCGATGACTCCGCCTAGCCGTGTCTCGCTGCGGCACACGTCGGCGGCGAGCTGGGCGAAATGGTCGCTTTGGCGGGGATCGATGACGTACGTCCCTTCATCCGTGCGCGCGAATGCGCTGCCGCGGCGCACGATCACGCTCTTCGTCCCGAGCGTCTTCAGGCACTGTACGATTGCATCGGCCAGTCCCTTGCCGTCGTCGAAGAGGAGAACCAAGCGATCCGACAACGCCTCGGCGCTTGCATCAGGCAGCGCAGACACGTCCTCCCAGCCCGGCCGGTAGAACCACGACGCGGTGTCGCGCTGCTCGTGCCGCGCGTCGGGAAGCAGCCCGATCCAGTAGCTACGCCGCTCGAAGGGATAGGTCGGCAACGCAACGCGCTTGCGGCGCTCGCCGTTGTGAAATCCGGTCCAGTCGACGTCGACGCCGCCCGCCCACAGCGCTCCGAGCGCATTGAACAGGACCTCGGTGTCGGGCCGCTCGTCGTCGGCGCCCGGTAGCGATGCGATGCTATGCGGCGCGGGTCCGTCGTTGCTGACAGTGAGACCCGAGAACGTCGTCAGCGCGCGGCCCGGGCCGACCTCCAGGAACACCGGATGCTTTTCGATGGGGCTGCCGACGGCCGTCACCGCGCGCAGTGCATCGGCGAATCGAACCGTCGAGCGCAGCTGATCGCTCCAGTAGCGCGCGTGCGTGACGGCGGCATCGGCCCATCGACCCGTCTTTGTCGACACGAAGGGAAGCGTTGGCGCGGACAGGCGCACACCGGCGACGTGCGCCTCGAACTCACCGAGGATCGGCTCCATCATCGACGAGTGGAAGGCATGCGACGTGTGCAGGCGCCGCGTGGCCACCTTGTCCGCGGCAAGCGTGGCTTCCACGCGGTCGATCGCCGCATGCGGGCCGGACAGCACCGCGTATCCGGGCGCGTTCACCGCGGCGAGCGACACCTCGCCATCGACGAACCGCACAAGCGTGTCAGCGTCCGCCATCACCGACAGCATCGAGCCTCGCGGCATCGAGGCGATCAGCTGGCCGCGGCGCGCAATCAGGCGCAGCGCGTCGTCGAGCGACATCACGCCGGCGAATGTAGCCGCCACGTACTCGCCGACGCTGTGTCCGATCATCGCGGCAGGCTGCACGCCCCACGAGCGCCACAGCGCGCCGACTGCGTATTCCACAGTGAACAGCGCCGGCTGCGCCCACTCGGTATGCAGCAGCTGATCCGCCGCCCGCTTGCGATCGCGCGCACGCGGGAACAGCAAACGCCGCAGGTCCTGGCCCACCAGCGGCGCGAGGACTTCGGCACAGTGGTCGATCGCGCCGCGCACGACGGGCTCGGTCGCATACAGCCGCTCCGCCATGCCCGGGTGCTGCGAGCCCTGACCTGGAAACATGAACACGATCGGCCGCGCGGGTCCGGCAACGGCCGCAGCCGACTGCGCCGCATCGCGCAGCGCGGCGATTGCGCCTGCGACGTCGCCGGACGGCACGACGAGCGCGCGGCGGTGGCGGAACGCGCGTCGGCCAACGTGCAGCGTGAACGCGACGTCGGCCAGATCGAGGCCCGGATGCGTTTCGAGGTGCGCGGCCAGGCGCTCGTCTACCTGGTCGAGGCTCGTGAGGCTGCGCGCCGACAGCGTGACAAGCTGCAGCGGCCGGTGCGCCGAAGGAGAGCGATGCGCAGGCGCCTCCTCGACAACAAGGTGCGCATTGGTGCCGCCGACGCCGAACGAGCTCACGCCCGCGCGGCGCGGCACGCCGTTACGCTCCCACGGTTGCAGATGCGTCGTGACGTAGAACGGGCTTGCTGCGAAGTCGATTGCCGGGTTCGGTGCGCGGTAGTGGACCGTCGGCGGCACCGCGCCGTGTTCGAGCACGAGGACGGTCTTGATGAGGCCGGCGACGCCGGCCGCGCAGGACAGGTGGCCGAAGTTCGACTTGACCGAGCCGATCGCGCAGAACGCGCGCCGGTCGGTGCGCTCCTTGAAGACTTCGATCAACGCCGAAAGCTCGATGGGATCACCGAGGATCGTGCCGGTGCCGTGCGCCTCGATGTACCCGATCGATTCCGGCGACACGCCGGCCGCGGCCTGTGCGGCGCGAATCGCGCTGGCCTGGCCCTGGAAGCTTGGCGCTGTGTAGCCCGCTTTATCGCTGCCGTCGTTGTTGATGCCCACACCCAGGATCACCGCGCGGACGTTGTCGCCGTCCGCGAGCGCGCGGGACAGGCGCTTCAATACGACGACGCCGACGCCGCTCCCCACGATCGTGCCTTGCGCTTCCGCGTCGAACGGGCGGCAATGACCGTCCGGCGAAAGAATGGAGCCCGGCGTATAGAAGTAACCACCGCGTTGCGGTACGCGAACCGTCACACCGCCCGCCAGCGCCATGTCGCAGCGCTTCGCCTGCAGGCTGTCGCAGGCCAGCGACACTGCGACCAGGGACGTCGAGCACGTGGTCTGGACGACGACGCTTGGTCCTCTGAGATTGAGCCGGTAGGAAACCTGCGTGCACAGATGGTCCTTGTCGTTCGTGACCATCAGCTGCATGCCGTCGAGATAGCCGAGTGTTTCGCGATTGAGGTACAGCTGGTAGAGATAAGTGCTTTGCTCGCACCCGCCGAACATGCCGATGGCACCCGGATAGGCGCCCGGATCGTAGCCAGCGTCCTCGAGCGCTTCCCAGCTGGTTTCCAGGAACAGTCGGTGCTGCGGGTCCGTCAGCGACGCATCACGCGCCGAGAAGCCGAAGAACTCCGCGTCGAATTCGTCGACCCGGCCGAGGACCGGCGCCGCCTTCACATACCCGGGCAGCTGCGCCACGTCGTCGGGCACGCCCGCGGCGCGCACATCGTCGTCGCCGAGGATCGTGATCGATTCGACGCCACCCGCCAGGTTCGCCCAGTAGCTATCGAGGTCCTCGGCACCCGGAAAACGACCCCGCATGCCGATGATGGCGATCGGGTCCGCCTTGCCCGGAACGGGCAGTCCGTTTCCCCGCGGCATGGACGCTGACCTTATGCGTATTGATCACCCGACGCCGGTGCGCTGGGGACAAGTGTGATTCGTAACGGAACCTCGAGCCGTGGCTCGCCGTGGCCGGTAATGTGCAGCGCGCCGACGTACAGCGCGTTCGGCGCGTAGTCCGTTTCGTCGAGCGCAAGCGCGAGCTCGAGGCTCGCCTCCTCGAGCGGGGCGAGCTCGAGCTGCGCGGGCGTCAACGAAAACCGTGGCGCGAACGACGGACCGATGCCGTCGGCGCGGCGCACCTCGGTGAATCGGTAGCGAATCGTCGCGGGTTCCACACGCGTGTTCGCGATGGAAAACGTCGCGGACGCGACGCTGCCCGGCGGGCCGGTGAGATTGAGCGCCATCGCCACCGCCGCGTTCGAGCGCCCCGCGGTGGCGAGCGTGCCCGACAGGAAGTCCTGCTCGCCGGCTGCTCGCAGATCGTTGAGGTCGGAGAGCAAGTCGAAGTACAGACGTCCCAGCTGCTGCAGATATTCCGGGAAGCGCCGCTCAAGATATTCCGACGCCACTGTTTTCAGGCTGTCCGTGGCGATCTGCCCTCCAGCGACGCGATCCAGGAACGCCTTGTACGACGTCGCGATATGCGCGCTCAGACTGTGGCTGTACTCGGTCAGCTGGCGAAACCAGGCGTTCGCGTCGGTGGGATCCAGTTTCGGAAGCGACGGCGCGGCGGGGACGCCGGGCATAACCGCTTCCGTCATTTCCTTTGAATACGCCGCCGCGGTTTCGACCAGGCGTGAGAAGAACCGCATCGTCAGCTCGGCGAGCCGTTCCGAATACGCGCTTCCGCGCGCCTGATAGAACGCGGCGAGCATGTCCTGCAGCGCGTTCGGCGCGAGCGAGCCGTGCGACATCGCGTCTGCCACGTCGTGATACAGCTGGCCGGTCCGTTCCGATTGCTCGGCCGCACGCGCCACGTACTGCGCGTACCACGCGGACCATTTCCCCGCCCATGCCGCGGCCTCGGCGGCGCGGTCGGCGGCGTGGTGGTCAGCAGCACCCGCAGCCACAGATCACCCTGAACGGATCGCAGTCGCGCGGCAGGATCGCGATCGCGATGCGGATTGGACGATGGTCGCAACCGACGAGTGTCAGGTCGGCGGTGACGACCACGCAGCCGTCGACGTCCTTGAGCTCGCGCTGCGTCTCGTGCTCCGGCACCCCCGCGATGTTCCCGTTCGACGTGCCGGGCGCCGACGTGACGGCCGCGGGCTCGCGCACGCGCGCCACAATGACGACTTCCTTCTCGCCGCACGGCGGCAGCTTGAAGGTCTTCGGCTCTACGGTCACCGTGTCGACTGGTGCCACGCCGCCGCCGCGCATGCGCCACGGGCTCAGCTCGACCGTGATGTCCTTTTCGCGCCGCCGCTCGTTTTCCACGACGATCGGGATCACGCGCTGCTCGCCCACGCGTGCATAGACGACGAAATCGACCTCGCCGATGCAGCACAAGCATTCGCACGGGTCGCGTCCGCAGTGACGGCACTCGCGCTCGCAGCAGGCGGGACAGCGGCAACCGTGTGGATGCGGCCGACCCTGACGCACCTCGTGGAACGCATGCATGGGCGGCGCGGTCATCGGCGCTCCGGCGTACTGCTGCGGACCTCCGTATTGAGGTGCGCCGAGGTACGGAGCGCCGGGGTAAGGCGCGCCGCCGGCGTACTGCGGATACTGCGGATACTGCGGATACATCCATCCAAGCCAGTCATTAGGCGACGCGCGGAGTAGATCGCCGTAGCTGCGGTCGCGCCATCCCGCCGGAAGATAGCGGTCCAGCAGATCGGAAGCGGTCATGCTCATCCAGTCGGCCGGCGCATCGGTTGCATAAGTCTTCACCTGTGACCTCCTTCCTTCTTGCGCCGTCCGGAGGATTTTCCGGCCGAGCGATGAGTGCCGCCGCTGGCGGGCTGCTGGTGTGCGACCGCGCGTGGGGGCGCGTCGCGCGCGGGACCGGCGGGTGAGATCACGACGAATTCAAGATCCTTGGTCAGCACGGGGACTCGCCCGCGGTAGCGACCGTTGGGAGGCAGCTCCTGGGCCAACTTGACCTCGAGCCCAAGCTTCGCGGAATGTCCGGGCGCGAGCTCGAGCGGCGCGCCGTGCGTGCGCACGGACAGCCGTCCGAGGACGGGACCCTGGGGCGGCAGGACTGCAAGCAGCACGGCCACGAAATCGTCTAGATTGCTGGGAACGTCCCCCAGCAGTGGCGCGATCACGCCGCGCAGATCGCGCACGTTCGCAACGTCGTCGCGCAAATCGACGTCCGCAATGGGATTGATCGGCAAGGGCACGTTGCCTTCATTCGTGACGACTATCAGTGTGCGCCACGGCCGGGCGAGGTCGCTCATCACGATGATGCGCTTGGGCTCGACACGCAGCGCGACGGTTTCGGCGACGTTGAGCACTGCCGCATGCACCTGACCCATGACGTCGAGGTCGACGTGATATTCGCCGGGCGACGTGCTGGGGTCGATGCCGATCACCAGCGGAATCGCGCGCTCCTCGGCAGCTCGTAGCACGATCGGCGCGAAGGTGTGGCGCTCGGGCACGTGCACCAGGCGGCCGGATCGATCCGAAAAGCCCGCGTCGCGCAGCACCACGCTAAACTGCTGCGGATTGCGCAGCCGCACCTGGCCTGCAAGGCGGCGCGGCGGACCTGAAAGCTGGATGGGCTCGTTTTCGGACGCGCCTACGAACAGCAGCCGTGCGGCTTCCGCCATTGCATGACTCGTCAGGGGCCGATGCGGATACGCAACCCGCTGCCGTGCGCTTCGTGGGGCTCCGCCTTCGCAGGCAGCGCCGGCCGGGCGGGAGGCCATGCAGCGCCGGGGCCGCTCACCGCGACCTGCGGCCGCGGAGCCATTTCCTCGATGACGGTTTCCTGCTCGCCCGAGAAGCTGAACGCCCACATCTCGACGCCGTACAGCGTGAATCCGACCTTGTGACGGTACGGCTGCCGGATACAGACGCTCGGTACCTTGCCGACGTTCATCGTCAGGCACAGGTCCACAACAGCAGGCTTTAGATCGACGGCGAGACTGCTGTCCGTCTTCAGCGGCTTGACGTCGTACGTGTTGGTATTGGTGGTCGTCAGTGGCTTGACATCGTACGTGTTCGTGCTCGTCGTCGTGAGCGGCTTAATCTCGAGCGGCTTGATCTCGTAGGTGTTGACGCCCTCCGTCTTGAAGGGCTGAACCAAGCCCAGCGTGATGCCGGCCTTGATGTCGTTGAGCCCGACGACGTCGACGGTGTTCGTCGAGGTGGAGGTGACGTCGACATCAGCCATACGCGCTCCCTTGGGACTTGCGGACGCAGATTTGGGCTAATGTAGCCTAGACGTCGTGGGCTACACTTGTCAAGCGGCTCGGCGTCGTCGGTTTGAGCAGCCGTTTGCGCTCGAAAAGTCCGATCCGTTTGCGTCTGCGTTTGCGTACCGTGAGGCAGGCGGTAGAGGCGGTTGCTTCGGGGTCCTCGAAGGCAGGTGAGAGGTATTTTGCGCTTGTGCTCCGCAACTATTCGATCTGGGATGGAAAGAACCTGTGGATCGGCGTTTTCCGTCAAGTGGCCATCGGCGCGTGAGGGCATACGTGAGGGTCGTCGCAGCAAGGCGACGACCGGGACTGCGAATTCGCCGCGACTCACTCGAATTCTGGCTCGAGACCGTGAGGAACCGGGCAATTCCGGATGCGAGTGCCGCGCGGATCTTGGAACTTCGGTGCGTGACTTTTGCGTGACTTTCCTGACGAACCAGGGGGTCGTGGGTTCAAATCCTGCCGGGCGCGCCAAAAATCAAGGACTTGGCACTGAAAACCAGGTCCTCCTCCCTGCTGTGGGACCTCTGTGGAACCAGTTATCCACTGGTCCCGTCTGAGGCGTTCCGAGTCATGCACTTGGCGCGCAAAACCAGGTCCTCCTCGTTGGTGTTGGACTTCCACAGTCCGCTTCGACTGACTGTCCGCGACGCGTAACACGGTCTGCGTGCCGCCTCGATTAACCACGAGATTCGCCTGTTGCAAGAGTCGGCCCACGTCGGCGCTCGCGTAATGACCCGCCATCGAGTGATTGGCGTGGCCAAGAAGCGCTTCACGGTCTTCGGCGGAGACGCCGGCGGCGCGCAGGCGACACGCGAACGAGTGCCGTAGGTCGTGAACGCGAACCAGTGGTAAGCGCGCTTCATATCGTGCCTGCTGCCAGCCGTTGTTGTTCATCTTGTTAATGCGCCGACCGTGGTACGGGAATACCCAGATCGGATGCTTCCCTCGCTGTGACTTGATGATCGACCACGCGACGTCATTGAGGATCGCCACGTGTGGTCGTTTCGTCTTAAAGGCCTCCGGCGGAATGACGAACACGCTTCGCCCGAGCTCGGGTACGCGGACTTCCCACTCCCACTGTAAGCCGCACACGTTGCTGTCGCGCAGCCCCGTATTGATGGCGAATAGCGCCATGCGGGCGAGGTGCGCCGGTAGCCTGCGGAACAGCGCGTCCTGCTCCTCCCAGGTGATCGGGTAGGGGGAGCGCGGATTCTCCGGCAGCATCGTGATGAGCGGGGGCAGCCCCTCAAGCCAGGGCCGCCCGTCCACATCGCGATACGAACGCGCGGCTCGGTTCAAGATTGTCCGCACGACTTCCAAGCTGCGGTTGATCGTCGTCGCACTCGCGCCAGCGGCAAGCCGCGCGTTGATGAACGGTTCCAGCGTCTGATCGTGGACTTGCCGCGGTTCGAGATCCCCAATGTGAGACTGAAGCAGCGCGACGTGCCATTTGATGACGTCGATGCTCCGCTTAACGCGTGACTGTTCGATGTAACGCGCGGCGCAATCGGTAAAAGTCGGGCGTGCGTGCTTCTTTCGGGCGAGATCGGACTCCACTCGCGCTATTTCGCTATGCAGTCGTTCCTCGGCCTGTTCTTGTGTCACGGCACCGACGCGCATGCCGATCCGAACTCCGAGATATCGCTTATCGATGAATCGTCTGCCGTCGGCAAGGACAGTGATACCAGGCGTACGTGTCGTGGCCATGAGCTCCTCCTGTGGTGCGGAGGAGCATTTTCGAAAGGGACTGACGACTGGGCAACCTACGGAGTAATGAAAGCCTCACTCATCCCAGCACGCTTCGACCCCATTGCCGTCCTTATCACGTCCTTGACACACCGCTTCGCAAGTCAGCTTTGCAGCATACTGCGATCGACGCTGACCGGCCAAGAGCGGGCCGTCACCGATTCTCGCGGTCACGTCAGCGGTGATCGCGCCTATCACGCGATGGGAGCCTCAGCTTCCGCCTGGCGCACCACCGGGCAGCACCGTCAGCTCGTCCGCCGAGGTGACCCCAGTCGGGTTGTGGCGGTCAGCAATGCCAGACCTGACACCAGTGACGCTACCGCTGGTGCCATCTCGTCGCTCTGGCACTTAGGGCGCGTTCGAACGCCGAGTTTCAGAACGTTTAAGGTCGGCTCAAGGACTGAAGATCCCCGCCGAAGGCAAGGTTCGCCGCATGCGGTCGGCAACGTGCCGCGCCGCCCAACCCAAGGGGGGATCAACATGCGCGCCAACCCAACCTTTCCTCGCCATAGTGGCCTCGGGACGGTTATCACTTCCGCCGCCGCAACGCTCATCGCCCTCGGAATCCTGATCGGGACCACCATGCTGTTTCAGAGCCGGGGAAAGCCGATTGCGGAGCTCGCGGCAGCCGAGCGTGCCTGTGCTGGGCAGACCTACGTCTCAGATCGCGAACGCTGCATGCGCGAATGGGTGGCCGCGGCACACGGCGATCGCCGCGCCGACCGGCAATAGGCTCACCAATTGCCGATGTTCGAGGGCCCATGCAGTCCAAGACGCTTCAGTTTGTGCCCGAGCTCTCATGTGCCTACGTATCTCGCGTGGCCGCCCCGTAATACACTGTCCCGTGGGATTCACCAGGGGAAACGGGCGGTGCCATGAGCAACGGCGCAGGTCCGGCAAGCTATCGCTTTGGCCACTGCGAACTGCAGCCCGGGCAACAGCGCCTACTCGTCGAGGGCCAGGCCGTGGCTGTGGGCCCGCGAGCGTTCGACCTGCTGGTGGCGCTGGTCGAGCGCGCGGGTGAACTCGTCAGTAAGGATGAGCTGCTGGCCCGTGTTTGGCCGAAGCTCGTCGTCGAGGAGAACAACCTGCAGGTGCATGTCTCGGCCTTGCGCAAGATCCTTGGCCAGGACGCGATCGCTACTGTTCCGGGCCGTGGCTACCGGTTCGCCCTGCAGCTCGAAGGGCACGCCTCGGGTACTTCTACGGTGCCCGCAGCGCCCAAGCACAAACTGCCGCGCCCCCTGACAAGTTTCATTGGCCGCGAAGACGCCCTCGCTGAGTGCGCACAGATTCTCGAGCGTGTCAGGCTGCTGACGCTGACTGGCATCGGCGGCTGTGGCAAGACTCGCCTTGCGATCCGCCTCGCCGAGCTGTTACTACCGTCCTTCGACGGCGACGTGTGTTTCGTTGACTTGGCGCCGATCGCGGAACCCGGCCGTGTCGCATTGTCCGTAGCAACCGCCTTTGACGTGCGCGAGGAACCGGACAAGACGATTGAAGAGACACTGGTACGACACCTCGCCACTCGCCGTGCGTTGCTCGTGTTGGACAACTGCGAGCACCTGCTCGACGCATGTGTCGCGCTTGCGGAGCGGCTGCTCCGTGCGGCACCGCGCTTGCACATTCTTGTGACCAGCCGCGAAGGACTTGGCATCGCCGGCGAGCGCATGTTCGCGGTCCGATCGCTGGCGATGCCGGCGGCCGGAGATGAGAGCATCGAAGCTGTGCAGGACGCCGAATCAGTCCAGCTCTTCGTCGAGCGCGCGACCGATGTGGTGTCGCAGTTTCGCCTCGATGACGCAAACGTCGGGGCTGTAGCCGAGATCTGCCGGCGCCTCGACGGCATACCGCTGGCGCTCGAGCTCGCCGCTGCGAAGCTGAAGATCCTTTCCATCGATCAGATTCGCGGCAGGCTTGCAGACCGGTTTACCCTGCTTGCCGGCCGCGCGCGGGCCATGTCACGACATCAGACGCTACTTGCTACGCTGCAGTGGAGTTACGAGCACCTCACGCTGGACGAGCAACGATGGTTGCAATGTCTTTCGGTGTTTGCCGGGGGCTGGACGCTGGAAGCTGCCGCCGCCGTTGTGGGCGAACGTGGCGACGAAGGCGAAGCCCTCGAGCGACTCGAGCGACTCGTCGACCTGTCGCTCGTGGTCGTCGAGCGCAGCGCACCGGCCGAGCTGCGCTACGGCATGTTGGAAACCGTGCGGCAGTACGCGCAGGATCGCCTGGTCGAATCCGGTTCTACGGATGCTGCCAGGAGTCGGCATCTCGCCTATTTTCTCGCCTTCTCCGAACGTGCTCGTCCCAATCTCTACGCTCGCGAGGCGAAAAGCTGGCTAGCGCGTGTCGACCGTGAGCTGTCGAACCTGCTGGCTGCACACGCATGGTGTGACCATGATCCGGATGGTACTGATCGAGGGTTGCAACTCGCATTCAACATTTGCATGTACTGGCACAATCGCGGACTATTCGTGCTTGGCCGCCAGGTCTGCACCGAGGCACTTGCTCGACCCGGCGCCGACCGTTCAATAAGCAAAGCTCGCGCGCTGCTTTCGCTTGGGGTGGTTCAGCGCCTGTCCGGCAGAGTCCCCGATGCGATTGAACCACTCAAGGAGGCGCTCACCATCGCCGGCGAACATGACGACGAGGATCTGATCGCCTTGTGCCTGAACCACCTCGCGTGGGCGCGACTATACTGCGGAGATCTTACCGATGCCTTGGAGTACGCCGAGAAACAGCTGACAGTCGCCAGACGCCTCGGCCCAGCACACCTGAGCATTGCCCTCCAGACCAAAGCCTTGATCTGCCGGATGCAATGCGATTTCGACGCGGCCGCCGCCTACCTCGACGAGGCGCTAGCGGGACACGATTCTGACAATCGCGAACGGTCGCACGTCCTTCTGGAACAAATTGTCCGCGTATCGATTGCGCGCGGCAGATTAGATCGTGCGACACAACCGCTCGTCGAATCAATTCGCGTTTCCCGCGAGTTAGATTCCCAATTCCGGGCAATACTCAGCATCGATCTGGCCGCGCTTCTCGCTGCGGCAAACAGTGAGTGGGAACGCGCGGTGCGCCTGCAGTCTGTCTTCGACGCAACGCTCGACCGGATGGGTGGGCTCCGAAATTTCATCGACGTTGCGGTCCTCGAGGAACTGCGAAAGAAGCCGCGCCAGATGCTCGGCAAGGACTGGTACGAAGCTGCCTACGCAGATGGTCGCAATGTCACGACAGAGCAGGCAATGAGCGAGACGATTGCTTGGCTGGAGCGTGACGGCGAGGTGTAGCTCGTGACCAAATTCATGATCAACAAGGACGGCGCCACCTTCTACCTGAACGGCAACACGTGGTTCAGGCCGGCGTATGGCGCAAACGGAGTCTTCAACACTGTCGTTCCGACTCCCTGACGCGGCGGCGGGCGATCGTCCAAGGTACGCAGGCATGAACGTTGAACGTCCGCTCTTGCTCGCGGCGATTGGCCTGTGGTCCGCAATAATTCGCGCGGCGGCGGCTGCCGTGTCCGACGCCTGCAGACGCGGGCTGAGTCTGGCATGATGAACACATGCTGCAGCTGGCGCGAGCGATCGTCGGGGTAGCCTCGGAGGTCCTGAGGCTGGTCGTTTCGTTCTTACGCTCGTCCAGAGCGATCCGCGCTGAGAACCTGGTTCTTCGCAAGCAGCTCGCGAGTTATATTGAGCGTGGTATCAAGCCCCGACGCATGGATTACGCGCGTAGTGTTCTAAAACTCGGCCGAACGTACGTAGCCCCGCGCGACTTCGCTGTTACGGTTGACGTTGCGAGGATCAGCAGCCAACATTCTGCTCGATGGCTGCCTCGACAACTCTTCTGCAATTCCTGCTAATGGTAGTAGCCGGGTGGCTGCAGCGCCAACAGGCGGCGACGATCGACTATCTGAAAGCCGAGAACCGCATGCTTCGCGCACGCCTCGGTGGACAGCGCATCATCTTCACTGACGCCGAGCGTCGACAACTGGCCGAGAAGGCGAGGGCGCTTGGGCGCAAGGTGCTGCACGAGCTTGGCACGATCGTTACGCCCGAGACATTGTTTCGCTGGCACCGCGAGCTGGTGGCGCGGAAGTGGACTTTGGTTGAGAAACGCAGCCCTGGTCGGCCACGAATCCGTGGAGAACTGGTTGCGCTGGTGGTGCGTATGGCCCGGGAGAATGGGGGTTGGGGCTACACGCGGATCCAGGGGGCGATGGCGAATCTCGGCTACAAGCTGGGCCGGGGCACGATTGGCAGGATTCTGAAGGACCACGGCATCGAGCCCGCCCCGGAGCGCGGAAAGGGAATGTCCTGGTCAGTGTTCTTGAAATCGCACTGGAAGGTGTTGGCAGCATCGGACTTCTTCACGGTCGAGGTGTGGAGCTGGTCTGGGCTGGTGACCTATTACGTACTCTTCGTCATGGAATTGGCGACACGCAGGGTGTGCATCGCTGGCATCACGACACATCCGGACACGCAGTGGATGCTGCAGATGGCCAGACAGCTGACGGATGGAATCGATGGGATTCTGCTCGACAAGCGATACATCATCCTGGACCGTGACACGAAGTATTGCCAAGCATTCCGAGACTTTCTGAAGCGAGAGGGCATCGCAGTGATTCGGCTGCCGCCGCGATCTCCGAATCTGAATGCCCATGCCGAAAGATGGGTGCGCGGGGTCCGCGACGAATGCCTATCGAGGTTGATTCCGATCGGGCAGGGAATGCTGCGCCGTGCGCTGCGAGAATATGGTGCCCATTTTCACCAAGAGCGCAATCACCAAGGCGTGGGCAATGTGCTGATCATGCCGGACGCCTCCGCCAAGTATCGAGGAGGACCGGTGATTCGTCGTGCTCGGCTTGGAGGATTGCTCAATTACTATGAGCGAGCGGCTGCATAGCAGTGAGCAGAGTTTTCGAACATCACGGCATCGCCAGGATCGCCACCATGACTGCTACGAACGTGAGCCACACACCCCATATCACCGGCGTCATACCTCGCCTATACTTGAGCTCTTCGAGATAGCGGTTCGCCTGCCTTACTTTCCAGCTGCTCTTGGTCGGGTCCTTTGGATCGTAGTGTCCCCATTTGCCGCTGTAGCGCATATCCGCAATTTCTTCGGGTCGCTTCTTGCGCGGCTTCAGTTCACTAGCACGCTTCCAGCATACGCGCGTCGAGACCGCACTGTCTGAACTGCGGCAGCGTGGCAGTATCCGCGCGCTGAACGCATGTTAGAGGCGAACTCTTGCAAGAGAGCACCACGAGTGGAAACGGCAGCGCGCAGACCAGCCCTATCACAAGTTGGGTGCGACTTGACAGCGACCCCTCTGAAGAATACCGTATGTACCCCACAACTGCCCCACGGGAGGTCAAGATGGACTTCATCGAAAAAATCTTTGGCTTGGCCCCGGACGGTGGCTCTGGGAGCTTCGAGTTGCTCTTATTCGCTGTTCCAATTGCCGGCATTTGCTACCTAGTGCTTAGACGCCACCTGCGGCGGCAACGCAGGGACTGATTGCCCCGGGCCGGTAATTCGGTAGCCGCTCGCCCCGAGCGCAGTTACCTCATTAATTAGTCAATGTTTCTGCAGATGTTGTCGTCTGTGGCTGTTGCGGCTCGGGCGCGCGACTTCGATTTGCGATCGCGGCGCGGGTCTACACGACTGTAATTGCCTGTACCCGAGGCACAAGCCATGGAAACTGCAGAGTTGTCACGCCTTGTCGACGAGGCGGGATTCATCTTTCTCGGCCGTGTGCTGCATGCGCAGACGAGCGATGAGCGGCTCGGCGCCATGCGGGATAAGGCCGGCCCGTGTTTTCGCGCGAGCCGGTCGAGGGTTGAAAAGGAGCAAATCGATGGCCACTAAACGTCCCCATGAACCAAGCGGATCCGATCGCGAGTCTGAGCGCGGTCACGAAGGGGGCCGCAAATTCGAGCATGACAAAGGCAACGCCTCGCATATAGAAATCGAGGAACGCCGCTTTCGCGGCGGCCTCCCGCCAACGCCCGAGTTATACGCCCAAGCGCGCGAGCAGTGGAATCAGCTTCCCGGCGCTGTCGTGAAGTCCCCTATGGACCAGACGGTACCGGCCAATCCGCTGGCCGCTTCCGAGAACAAACCGGCCGAATCGGATGAAGACGAAAAGCAGAAGGAGCAACCCCGATGAGTCTCAATGGAACGGTCTGGGAACCCATAGGTCCCAGCCCCCTGAAAGCCGGTACCGAGGTCAATGGCCAAGTTACCTCCATTGCCGTCAATCCGAACAATACGAAGGTGATGTACATCGGCACGGCGTGGGGAGGAGTATGGCGCACACGCGATGGCGGAACGACGTGGACTCCGATCTTCGATCATGCTCCATCGCTCGGTATCGGCGAGCCCGCCGCTATCGCCATCGATCCCAGTGACACCAGCATCATCTATGCCGGTACGAGCAGTCGCGAAGGCTCTCAGTTTTCCCGCAATGCCACCCAGCCGGGCGCCGGGCTGTTCAAGTCTACCGACGCCGGCGCAAGCTGGGTCCGTCTCGGCTCGGGCTATCCATCCAGCAGCCCGAGCAATGCGAATATCTTCTTCAATCAGAACATCAATGTCGTCATTGTAGATCCGGCCAACCATCAGATCGTTTACCTCGCCTCCAACTCCGGATTCTTCCGCTCCACCGACGGCGGCCTGAATTGGACTCAGGGGCCGACTCCCGCGGGAGTTGTTAATACGCTGGTGTTGGACCAAACCTCGCCTGCCGCGGCGCGAATCCTGTACGCGGGGATTTCCGGCGTGGGCGTCGTGCAGTCCACGAATGGCGGACTAAGCTGGACGACGATCCTGAATACGACTACTCCGGCTGTCGCAACAAAGATGACCGCTGGCAGCTACACCGGATTCGGAAAGGTCGTGGTCGCCCTCGCTCCGCCGACCTCGCCCCCCAATCCCGGTGGAATCCGTGTGATCTACGTATCTATGGTCGGCACCCCTAATGTGTTCGCTACACCCGACACCGTCGGAATATTTCTCAGTCAGGACCAGGGCGCCACATGGACTGCACAAGCGGCCACCGGAACGAGTTCTACCACCTACGGCGGATACGCATTTCATATGGCAGTTCATCCCGACTCGCCGGGCGACGGTATCGCCGACACGATTTATTTCGGCACGCTCGCGCAAGTCCGATCTACCGATGCGGGCGCAAGCTTCGGTCCTTCCCTGCCTACCATGCACGCTGATACCCACACCTGGGGATTCGCCAAGCAGTCCGGCTCGCCCACGAGGGTTTATTGCGGTAACGACGGCGGAATTTTCATGTCCAGCGATGGCTTCAACTTCAGTCCGCGCAACAGTGGAGGGCTGCAAACCGGTCTGTTCTACAACCTCGATGTCAAACCCGACGCAACTGCGAGCGTCACACTTGGCGCGCTCCAGGACAACGGCGTAGCTACCACAGCGGGCGCGCCCAGCCCTGCGTGGAATGCTGGCTTGGGCGGCGATGGTTTCGACGTCGCGCACGACGGGCAACTCCCAACACAGGTCTACGCCAGGAGCAACTCAAATATCTTTGGCTCAACGACGGACGGAAATTCCTATGCGGGGATCACGCCACCGTTCACACCTCCTGAACAAGGAATCTACCTGGCCGCCGTCGCCGGCGATCCCAGTACGGGGAATGTGGTGTATGCAAGCAGCAAACAGAACCTTTGGCAAAGCACAGACGGTGGCGCAACCTGGCCGAATCATTTTCCGCTTCCAGGCCCCGCCAATAGCGTGGACGTGGCACCGGCCAATGGCAACAACGTGGGGGTGGCTGTCGGCGGACAAGTTTTCGTATCGACCAACGCACTGGTGGCAGCCGGCTTCACCTTCACAGACATCACCCAAAACCTGCCGGGCCGAAACGTGACCCGCGTCGCGTTCGATCCCACCGATCCAACCACCATCTACGCTGTGCTGAGCGGATTCAGCGGCTTCCAGGGTGGGCACGTCTTTCGCACCACAATCGGAGGTTCAACCTGGCAGGATATATCCCCGCCGCTCGACCTCCCGTTCAACGCCGTGACCCTTGATGGCAACGAGATACCCACTGTCATCTACGCCGGTACCGACTTCGGCGTACTCCGATCTGTCGACGCTGGCGCGAACTGGTCCGTCCTCGACGACATCCATCTTCCTCGCGCGCCTGTTTTCGATTTGGCCTATCACAACGGCGAGCTGCGCGCCGCAACCTTCGGACGCGGTGTCTTTTCCTTCGTGAAGCCCGCGGGGCCCTCCATTGCGCTCAATCTCGAAGATGGATTGGCATTCGGTACTGTCTGCTCTGGGCCGCAATATCTGACGCTCACCGTGTATAACGTCGGCGCGAAGGATCTTGTCATCACTAGCGTTCAACGCCTGATGGGATCCATCAATTTTTCGGTGCTCGCCAATCCTGCAACACCACTGGTCCTTCCCACTGGAGAGGACATCGAGTTCACTGTGGCGTTTTCGCCGACCCTGGTCGGAGTCTTGGAAATCGCTACTATCCGAATCATCAGTAACGATCCGAACGCGCCCTTTGTCGACCTCTCGATCACCGGCATGAAAGGCACGCCGAGACTCGTGACCTCCATCGCCGACAGCGGCTTTATCGGCAACGTGTGCCTGGGTTCGTTTGCGGACACAGAGCTGACAATCAATAGCAGTGGCACGTGTGCGCTGACAGTCTTTGGCATAAGCTCTTCCTCCCCCGAATTTCTGGCGTCGCAGTTTTCCGCTCCGCTACTCGTGGGCTCGGGCGAATCGACTCTGGTGACCCTCCGGTTCCAGCCCGCGACTTTTGGCGCAAAGGCTGCCACTTTTACCTTGTTCAGCAACGATCCGGCCGGCGTGCGCAACGTCGCCGTTTCTGGTTTGGCACCGACTCCACGACTGGCGCTCGCAATTGCTAATAGCGGCAACTTTGGGAAATGTTGCGTCGGGTCTTTTAAAGACGAGATGCTTATTCTGAACAATAGCGGCCGTTGCACGCTGACGATCTCGAGCATCACGTCCTCGTCCACTGCGTTCTTGATCCCATTGGTCTTGTCTTACCCGCTTACGATCGAAGCCGGAGGCGAGCTGCAAATTCCAATACGCTTCCAGCCCACAAGCTTCGGTCCGGCGTCGGCGACCATAAACGTAGCCAGCGATGATCCATTAGGTCCGCACACTATCGATGTGTCCGGTAATGCCCCCTCGGGCAAGATCGTGATCACGGGCAGCGCCTATTTCGGCGGCGTGAAGTGTGGCCATAAAGCCTTCCGCACCATCACTGTTTGCAACACCGGCGATTGCGATCTGCATGTAACTGAGTGCGGATTGGAGCACAAAAATCGTCATTGGCGACTCGTTCACAATCCGTTCCCGAATACGCTACACCCTGGAGCGTGCCTGAACGTCGTGATTCGCTACCACGCGACGGAATGCGAGCCGCATGGCTGCGAACTGGTGATTGAAAGCGACGACCCGGCAAAGCCAACAGTCGAAGTTGAGGTCGTTGCCTGGACTCTCTGCTGCTGCCGGGAATGCTGCGAGAAGTGCTGCGAACATCGCCCCTGCGAAGATCGCCACAAGGAGTGCTGCAAGGACCATAAGCGCGACTGTTGCGGCGAGCACCGCGAAGAGCGCGCAATCGAACATCGCGAGGAGCGCCGCGAATACCGCCCGGAACCGCACCAGGGCGAGGAGTATCGAGGGCGTCACCACGAAGACTCGAATGATCGCGAAGATGAGGGTCACGAGTAACCCTCGCCAGGTAGTCGCGACGTTTGGTAATAGTGATGTCGTTCGCGTTAGCCTGGGCTTGCCGAGAAGTGCTGCAGGGACGCAGCCCTCGATCAGCGCTTCGATGATGCTCGTTACCAGAACGGTCGTGCCAACGTAAGCCCGCTTTTCGATGACAATTTTGCGAATCTTGGGCACCAGCTCGATGATTTTGAGCTGGATTTGAACGTCATCACCCGCCCGGAACGGCGCCCTGAACTTGCAGTCGAATCCGCGCGCCACGGCGCCCGCGCCCAGTAAGCGCCACATCGCAGCGGAGAACAATCCGATCAACAAGGTCCCATGCGCGATGATGCCGATACGGCTCCTTGGGTCGATGGCCGCTAGTCACTCGCGCCAGCCGAATGACCGCAGCCACTCCATTGCAGACTTCCCGGCGGAAAGTATTGACTGATTTCCCGGCGGAAAGTATTGACTGATCAGAACGGTCGACCCCCGGGCAATCGCTAGTTCCGAAAGTGAACGCGCGCCGGAATGCCTTGTGGGGTGCGAATTGATAGCTACGCCGAGATCGGCGTCAGGAAATAGGCCGCGGCAATGCCTGTTGTGGTCCGCAATAATTCGCGCCGCGGGCACATAGGCGTCCAGCGCCTGCAAACGCCGGCCGACTCTGGCATGATGAGCAGATGCTGCAGCTGGCGTGAGCGATCGTCGGGGTAGCCTCGGACGTCCTGAGGCTGGGCGTTTTATTCTTGCGCTCGTCCAGCGCGATCCGCGCTGAGAATCTGGTCCTTCGCCGACAGCTCGGGCTGTGCTCCGCAAAAACTCGATTCCGCTCGACCTGAGCTGGTGACGCGGCTATTGGCCGGCTGTGGCATCATCGTAGCGTGATCGTTCTGCTTCACATCGTCCTTCGGTTGCTGGCCGACCTGGCCGGGCTGATCGCGCTCTCGGTCAGAGCCCGGCGAGCCATCGAAGCCGAGAACTTGGTGCTGCGTCGTCAGCTGGCGCTCTTCAAGGAGCGGGGCATGAAGCCCCGGCGCATCGATGCCGCGACGCGCGCGAGCCTGGCCTTGCTGTCGCAGTTGTGCGATTGGCGCTCTTGCCTAAGTGGTCATCCGTCCGGAAACCATGCTGCGCTGGCACCGAGCAGGCTGGCGACTATTCTGGCGCTGCAAGTCGCGACTGGGCCGTCCGCCGATTCCTCTCGAACTGCGGCAACTCATACGGCGCGTGGCCACCGAGAATCCGCTGTGGGGCGAGGAGAGAATTGCCAATGAGCTATTGGTCAAGCTCGGGATCCGGGTCTCACCGCGTACCGTGCGCAAGTACATGCCAAAGCCACCGCTGGGTCGCCCGCGCGGTGATCAGCGTTGGTCGACTTTCCTGCGCAACCACGCCAAGGCGATCGTCGCCTGCGACTTCTTCGTCGCGGTCACGGCGACATTCCGACTGTTATATGTCTTGGTTCTGATCGAGCACGGCTCGCGTCGGCTGGTGCACTTCAACGTCACCCAACATCCGACCGCGGACTGGACGCTGCAACAGCTGCGGGAGGCGATCGGCTGCGGGAACGCTTATCGATATCTACTCCACGATCGCGACAGGATCTTTGCGAGAAGCTTGGACGAATCGATCAGGAATCTCGGGTTGACCGTGCTCAAGTCACCGCCGCATAGCCCCAAGGCCAACGCGATCTGCGAGCGCGTGATCGGAACGATTCGACGCGAGTGCTTGGATTGGTTGATTCCGTTATCGCAATCCCACTTGCGATGGATCCTAAAGTCCTGGGTGGATCATTACAACCACGGACGCCCACACATGGCGCTCGGTCCGGGCGTCCCCGACCCTCCTTTAGAGGTGGCGCGCCCTCCGGCTCAGCTATCCCGGCATCGAATGGGCGGGCGCTTGGTGCTGCGCATCAAATCGATACTGGGCGGCTTGCATCACGAATATTCGCTGGCGCCCGCACTGTGCTAACTGAGTTATTGCGGATCACAAGGGCAGTGACCGTGATCTTGCCTAGGGACTCTACATCGCTTCGGGCGAGACCCGCACAGATCTGGGGCGTGAGGGGCGGGTCGGATGCAAAATTGATCCACAAGGTGTTGTACAGTGGGAAGAACAGCGCCGTCCCAGTCGGTACGGAGCACACTCGCTGTATTTGAGCTCCGGCAGCGATTCCGATCGTTTCGAGCAAGAACCATACATGCCCATCTTGGCCGATGGAGCAGTCGACGCTTCCCACAACGCGGATTCGCGTCGAAGGGGATCGTTGGAGTGCTCGATCGAGGGAACGCACGGCAATTGCATCCGCAGGCGCTTGCGGTTTTCTAGGCGTAGTCGTATGCTCCTCCCCCGTTTGCGATTGCAAGCGAGGGTGGCGCGTCGACGCATGGCGGTAGCGCAACCACGCACCCGTCCCTCGTCCTGGCGCTTTGATTCGGTCGCTTTGTAATTCAATTCCTTGTAACCCCCCCGTGCCCACAAGGCAGTCATGGCGAGCGGCTTGCGCGAGATCCCATCCGGGTTCGCATCGCGCCGAGCAGTGTTCGCTTCGGGGGATCTTGTGAACCGGAGGAAAAATCATGAAATCGTTTCATGTGATCGCAACAACGCTCCTATTGACACCGCTCATCGCTCTACCTCTCGCCGGCAGCGCCTCGGCAACGGGCCCGGTCACGCTAACGTTGCAGCGGGTCGGTACCAGCTCGTTTCCATCGGTGTCGGTGGGAACCGACACCACGACCAAAGCCGACGAGATCGATGCCGCCTTGAACGGCGACACCGATAGCGGCTCGGGGACCAATGACGAGGCCGGCGTCAACCGCACGCTTCCCGGCGCAAAGACCGGGAAGGGCAAGCCCATTTCGTCGAACAAGAAGCCCAAGTCGAATCCCGTGCTGAACTTGACCCTCGAGGGCCTCAACTTCTTCAATCAGCGTTTCGCCAACGGCGGTAACCAGTTCTCCGTCGAACCGCCCGATCAGGGGCTGTGTGTGGGCAACGGGTACGTGCTCGAGACCGTCAACGATGTCCTGCGCGTGTATCACACCAATGGCACCCCGGCGACCGGCGTCGTCGACCTCAACACGTTCTACGGCTATCCGGCGGCCATCGTCCGCTCGGGTCCTCATGCCGGAGAGCGTGGCCCCTCCATCACCGATCCGAGTTGTATCTACGACCAGGTGATCGGGCGTTTCGTGCACGTGGCGCTGACGCTCGACCACGTGGGCCTCACAGCCGCTTTGAATGGGAACAACCATCTCGACATCGCGGTGAGCGACACGGGTGATCCGACCGGCAGCTGGACGATCTACACGCTGCCGGTGCAGAACAACGGCACGCAAGGGACCCCGAATCACCACTGCAATTCCGGATTCTGTCTCGGCGACTATCCGCACATTGGCGCCGATGCCAACGGAATCTATCTGACGACCAACGAGTTCGCCTTCTCCGGGCCGGGCTTCTACGGGGCCCAGATTTACGGCATCGGCTATAACGCGTTGACCGGCGGCGTCGGCAGCGTCGTGCTCTTCAACACGCTGGGCGCCGGGCCGGATGGCGGGGGCTTCACCGTATGGCCGGCGCAGACCCCTGGCAACCAGTTCGACGGCGCGCACGGCGGCACGGAATACTTCCTGAGCTCGAGGGCCGTGTTTTCCGACGACGGCACCAGTAACAGCATTCTGATGTGGGTCATGGGCAACACGTCCTCGCTCAACACGGCGACGCCGTCGCCGACGCTCGGGCTGGCGACGATCGCTGTCGACACCTATGCGGTCCCGCCGCTCGCCAAGCAGAAGGCAGGCAATCACCCGCTGGGCGATTGCATTGCGGATCTGACGGTCTACAACTTCCCCCCGATGACGACTTGCAACTTGGCGATCGCCGGGATAAACAGCCATAACAACATAACCTTCGGCGGCCTGAATTCCAACGACTCACGGATGCAGCAGGTGTCCTACGCGAACGGCAAGTTGTGGGGCGCGCTGGACACGGCTGTGGAAGTCGGTGGTCAGGACCGCGCCGGGATCGCGTACTACGTGATCAACCCGCACTCGGTGAAGCTCGACTTGCAAGGACAGGCAGGCATCGCGCATACCGACCTCACCTATCCCGCAGTTGCCGTGACGGAGAGCGGGCGCGGCGTCATCGCGTTCACGCTTACGGGCGACAATGACTACCCCAGCGCTGCCTTTGCGGGATTGGATGCGAAGGTCGGCATGGGCGATGTTCAGGTCGCCGCCGCCGGCGCCGGACCGTGGGACGGCTTCACCAACTACCAGATCTATGGTTCCGGCCGTCCGCGCTGGGGCGATTATGGTGCGGCCGCAGTGGACGGGAACTCGATCTGGATCGCGTCCGAGTATGCTGCGCAGACCTGTAGCTACGCGACCTATTTGGCGGACCCGACCTGCGGCGGCACGCGGGGAGCGCTGGGCAACTGGTCCACGCGCATCAGCAAACTGACGCCGTAATCCTTATCGCACGACGTTCGTGAGGGTTGCGAAGGCCGGACCGCATTCGGGTCCGGCCTTCTTCATTTTGTGGCGAGGGGCGTCTGCGCGCTTTCTTGCTCATTAGAGTGGCGCAAATTCCGTGTCAGGTCGCGGTGGCTGGATGTTCACGCCGGGCAGGTATGTCCGCTCTTGGCGCGCGCCGTGGTAAGGCGGCGCTTTCCAGTGGGTGCGAATCCCACCCGGCAACCGCTCCAGCCGGAAGATTCTATGGTTTTTGTCAAGCACCCAGCGATTAAGAATTTTGCTCCCTTGCTGCGGCGAGCGCGCAGCCGATCCCCGCCCCCTCGTAGATGTCGGATCTCTCCGTCGTCGCAGAGTTTGCAAGTTCGACGGACCACCTCCGCCCGTCGCTAGGCATCGTTGTAATCGCGACACCTCGCCGTTGTTCGTTACCTCCACAATCTCTCAGTGGCAGTACTGCGTCATCACGTCGGCCATCCCTTCGCCCGGATACGGGAGCTCTCCAGCGCTGCGCCCTGGGGAAGCCCTACCGGGCCGGCTCCCTACCGGCTCACTCCTGCAAGACTGCGCCTCGACGGTTGCTTTGTGAGCCGTTGCGCGTCGAAGGTGGTCTTGTGGGTATACATTGACCATGCGGTCCGCGCGATGCGACGAGCGAGGATGACCAGTGCGGCCGTCGTGGGTAAGCCCTGGGCCAGGTAGTGTTTGTAGATGGGCTTCCAGGCCTCGGTGCGCGCAGCGGACATGGCAGCAACGTACAGCAGCCGGCGCAGCTCGCTGGGCCCGCGTTTGGAGAGTCGGCGTCGACCGTGGCGATGCCCCGAGTCATCAGGGCGGGGATCGAGCCCGCTGAACGCAACGAAGGCATCCGCATCGCGAAAGGGCAATCGCTCGAGGTGAACGAGTATGCCGCTGCCCACGACCGAGCCCACGCTGGGGATGCTCAGCAGACGCGTGTAGGCTTGTTGGCGCTCGGTGGAGGCCCCGATGAGGGCTTGGATTTTAGCGTCGATGCATACGATCACGCGTTGGACGCGTTCCCTCAGGGCTTTCAGCTCGGCCGAGAACCCGGCGAGGCCGTGGAGTGATTGGGCGAGCGCTGCCTTGATGGTGCTGAGTTTCGCGCGTCGCTTGAGTAGTCGGGCAAGCTGACGCTGCTCCGGGGTGGGAGGTATCCAGGGGTGCAGCTTGGCGTGCTCGCGGTCGACGAAGCGAGCGATTAACTTTGCATCCACGCGGTCGGTCTTGCCGCGCGGGCCCATGGCCTTTGCGTAGTGGCGAGTGTCCTTGGGGTTGAGCACGAAGACCACGAAGCCCATCTTGTGAGCGAGCGTGGCAAACAGCTCATGATGACTGCCAGTGGATTCCATGCCGATCTGGCTGCCTGGAGGCACGGCTTTCAAGAAGGTCGCCAGGGCAGGACGTCGATTGGCGATCCCGTGAGGAGCGAAGTGTTGCTCTTCACAGGCCACCACGATTTCGTCCTTTGCGACATCGGCACCGATATGGAGGGGACGGGTTTCAGTTTGCATGGGGGGTCTCCGGGGGTGTCAAATATTCGATGCTGGGGTGGGACACACCGGCGTGAGCTTGCGGTCAAATCGGCGGTCATCTGCCGCTAGATTCCTCATCGACGCTTGGCGGTGTGGGTGGGGGAGTTCTTCCGGAGTCTGTCCCTGCACAGAGGGCAGATGCAACCAGAGGCCCCTCCACCCCGGCCTCTTCACTGTTGCAGAAGGCAGCCGAAAACACCATCGGTCGCACAACAACCGCGACCACCGAAGAAAGCATACAAGCCTCGAAAAGGTCGATGCGTAGGCCGACCCGGCTGCCATACCGGGGAAGGCTGACACGACGGGGTGAATGAGCGAAGCAACAAACCCAGTCGCTGCGCCGGGGTAGTGGCGGCAGCATGTACACAAGGAAAGCGCAGGCAACACGGGAAGCCCCAAGGCGTGGTCGGGGACGACCAACCGGAGGCCGGTGACGGACAGCCCGGGCGCTCTGGGGTGACGGAGAGGTTCGTAATACCGCTGAAGCCGGGTAACGCCGGTGGAGGGAAGGGACCTCAGTTCAAGACGAACGCAGGAAGTAGCGAGGACGTGGAGATTGGGCAACCTAGCAACTCCGGTGAGTGTTCAGAAGCTACAGATGGCGTTGCACGCGAAAGCGAAGGCAGAACCGGGCTTCCGCTTCTACGCCCTGTACGACAAGATCAGTGTGAGTTTCGGGCAGCATGCCCGGCGGTCCGGGCAAGTCAAGACGTGCTGCGCTGCCCGTGATGACCCGTCGTAGCGTTGGACCGCCTTTATCCTTTCATGCGGCCGGGAATAAGAGCCGTGTCGCGCCGGTAAGACGCGTAAGGCGGCGTGTCCATGAGGCTGCGTCCGCCAAATCGAAGGGCAGCCGACTACTGACGGGGAATCCGGATGGCTTTTGATAACTCTGCTCTTGTTCGAGACATCGACAGTTCCCGCCTTGAAACGGCGTACTCACGAACCATCGAGGTCAAGGTGTCCGACGCAACGATCATCGGACCCGGAGGTGGCACCGCCAAGTCATTGGTAATAAACGCTGGCGCCGTGCGGTTCGGCCAGGATGGCGACAACCATGGGCTCGAAGACGGCCGCAACGAGGACAGTCAAGACGCGGAGATCGATGGGGCGACGGGGCGACGAACAGTCACACTTAACCTACGGCTCCACTACGTCACCAATGGGCGCGACGTGAATGCAGCGCGCCTATCAGCGCGATCCCGAAGCCATCGAGCGTTGGCAACGGGAAACCTATCCTTCCATAGCCAAACAAGCCAAGACGCAAGGCGCTGACATCTTCTTCTGGGATGAGTCCGGTTTCCGCGCCGACACGGTCCATGGCAAGACCTGGGGAGTACGGGGTCAAACGCCGGTGGTGCCTCGGCCCGGGCAGCGGCAGTCGTTCAGTGCCGCTTCGGCGGTCAATGCCAATGGCGCGTTCTGGTTCTGCACCTACGACGGCGCGCTCAACGCCGAGCTGTTCATCGCGTTGCTGCAACAGATGATGAAGTACGCAGGCGGCCGGTCCATCTGGTGCTCGATAGCTTGCCGGCGCACAAGAAGGCGATCGTGCGCGATTACGTGGCTGCGACCGACGGCAAGTTGACCTTGCACTTCCTGCCTGGCTACGCGCCCGACCTGAATCCGGACGAGTTGGTGTGGAGTCATGTCAAGCGTACAAGGGACGGTTAATGGCGGTGCCCTGATCGGCGCGGCATCGTTTGCCGCGTTCGGCAATGTGGGGCTGACCTCCCAAACAAACTATCTGGGTGACACCACCTTTGGTGCCGCAGTCGACAATGCAAAGACTGACCTGACGGACCCGGTGCTTCCCCAGGGCAATCCGACGAAAGACTTGTGGTTCTTTACCGACGCCAGTGCAGAAAGGACCGGCGACGACATTTTTTGTCAGATCAATCGCCTTGCCTATCAATCCTGGGCGCTGCTGAAGGCGCCGGGAGACCAGTAGCAAGGCCCGCCAGGAGCACCCAGTGGCCTCTCCGCATGAAGACTACCGATCGTTCCTGATCGATCGCGACGCTGATCACCCCGACGAGGTTGCGTTCCCCGAGGGCTTGGACGTGGGAATTGTATCGGGCGTTCAAGCGTACCCGCCGCCCGAAGGGGCAGTGGCCGTCGGCAATCGCTTATTGATTTTCGCAGGCACCGCAATCTTTGAGGTGCACGGTGAGCAAGGCAATATCAACCGGGGGATCGTGCGAGTTCGCCTTCGTCACGCACTTCCCAAGGCGGTTACGCTCATCGGTTCTGCGACGGTTGCCGCCCTCGCGTCCATTCACAGTACCGACGAGGAGGACGCTGTATTCGCGGCGGACGGCGCAGAGACGGTCCTGGGGCCAACGGTTGGCGGCCTCCTGCCGGCCAACGGCCTCCCGGGCGACGAGTTGTACGTGATCATCGATGCAGCCGTCTTCGGCGAGGAAACGAATCTTCAGCGCATTGCCTACCAGGCCAATGTGCTAGTCCTTGACGAGCAGCCGGACTTCGATTCGCTGCTCGTCGCAGTCGATGGAACCAACAGCTTCGCCAGTTCGATCACATTGTTTGGCCATGGAGCTTGGGATTTTCGTCTCACGCTGACAGGCCCTGCGCCAGGCAACGCGGGAGACGTGGTGAGCTTCAATCTGAACTCGAGTGACTCTTCCGTAATCGACATCGGGCTGGATAGCCTAGTGCAGATTCCCGCCGGCGCGACCAGCGCAACGTTCCGAGCACGTTCCGTCGGAGGAGCACCGGGGATCGCGACGATTACGGCCACTGCGCTGTTTGGCAGAAAAGCCTCCAGGACGGCCCAAATCACGGTCACCATCGTCCGCTAGATACACCTTTGTTTTCAATTCTCCGGTCAAGAGAAACAACTGCGATGCCCAGACGATTGTCCGATTCCGGTCCCGCAAAGATCGCGTTACCGTCGGGGCATGCCCTTGTCGGCTTTCCTACTTTTGCCCGGGACACGCCAGATCTTACGTCGGTGGCGAACGTCCAGGCGCAGGCGGCCGCATTTCTTGCGGTCATGACGTGTCAGTTGCGCGTGCTGAGTCTATTGAAGCCGCTCATAGAGATAATCACAAATTTGTCGAATCCTTCGCCGACGTCCCTCCAGCAGTTTGCTCGGGCCGCAGTTGATCTGCGTCCCTGCCTGACCATGACCTCACCTACAATATTGCAGCCGTTCCTGAGAGATTTGCTGTGCGTGCAGATTAAAGGTCTTGCTGAGCTTCGCGAGAGCTTGCGTGCGATTTTGGCCGGTACTGCGGGAAGGATTACTCCCGCCAAATTGCGGGTGTTGCTATCCAGATATCCGCCAATCGTGGAGCTGTTCGATCTAGCGCGTGGTTTTTACCTCCTCGTGGGCATCGATCTGCCTCCGGCTCCGCCACTGTCCGACAGCACGGACCGCGGTTCGCTGCAGCAAGATAGCCGGATGCTCGCCGACTTTATCGCCGCATTGAAGACGATCGGCGACGCGCTTGGCGCATGTCGCTCCGCGCGATTGCCCTAAGCCGACGTGGTGGTGCAATCGTCAGCCGCGACGCTCGCTGCGTTCGTCGTGACCGGCCGCTTCAGAGAAGCTTGGATGGCCGAGAAGGGTCGTGATCTGACTTTACGGTCGCGCCACTAAGCGGCTGGGCGCATATCTCGCTACGGTGAACATCGGGGGTTCAGAGGGGGTTTGGTACAGTGCGCTGGGTTCATCCAACTCAGGACACACATGCCGAACATTGGAGCCGTACTACGCGAGGAAATTTCAAGGCTTTCTCGTAGAGAAAGTCGCAGCCAGGTCGATACGACCAAGAAGGCCACCGCGCAACATCGCCGGGACATTGCAGTGCTGAAGCGCCAAGTCGCGCAACTCCAGCGTCAGGTAGCACTGCTTTCGCGCAAGGTTCTCGGCGCACCGCCGGCGGTGTCTTCCGGTCCGACCGCAAAGCGGGTGCGATTCGTCGCGAAGGGATTGCGATCCCAGCGCAATCGACTCGGCCTTTCCCAAACCGAATTGGCCACGCTATTGGGCGTCAGTGCCCAATCGATCTACAACTGGGAGAGTGAATCGGCTCGTCCCCACAATGAGCAACTAGCGAAGCTGGCCGCGCTTCGTGGGATCGGTAAGCGGGAAGCTGGGGAAAGGTTAAAACAACTGATCGGCACGAACGGCAAGAGCCGGCGCAAGACCTAGCAACCAGATGTCGCGAAAGGGTCTTGCTGCGCCTGGGACAACCTAGTTATTCAAACAGCGCGTGGGTAGAGCGTGGCTAGAGCTCGATCAATGATTTCTGACTCAGCGTAGTGATCTTGTAACGCAATGAGGCTAAGCGTGGCTAAGCACGGCTAAACGTGGTTAGACTTGGTGTTGAACATGCGTCGTAAGTGATTGATATTAAATACTAAAATGCTCGTCACCGGCCCTACGAACCGAACCAGAGGGTCGTGGGTTCAAATCCTGCCGGGCGCGCCAGTCATTAACGAAGCTGGGCACTTCACCCAGCTTTCTTTTTTGCATGAAACCGATGGCGTCCGCTACCCGGCGGTGACTGCCCCGAACGACGAGCTCGTCGCCGTCCAGTCGGATCTCATCGACGAGCAGCCGCAAGTATGCTTTGCCGAGGCCGGACGTCGGATCGGCGAATCGCTCCTTGAGCGCCAGACAGAAGGCGTTGACGGTGTCGGCATTCACGCGGCGTACGGCGAGCGCCTGACGGTCTTTGAGCTTCGCCATCTCCGTTAATATTTCGCAGCGACGCGCCTTGAGCTTTTGGGTGCGCGTGCGCAGCGTCTCGTCGATCGATACCGCGCCTTCCTCGACGGCCTGATAAAGGCGGTCCAGTCCGATCGAGGCGCGTTCGAGCTCTTTGGCCAGAGTGATCAGCCGCGCATCTTCGGCCGTTTTGGCTTGCCGTTGGTGACGCAACAGTTCGTTGAGCATGAGTGAGACGCGCTCCGATGTGAATACGCGCTCGGAGAGCGCATCGAGCACCCTTGCGTCGGTCTGCTCGCGCGGGAGATTCTTTGCGGTGCAGGCGTCCCCGCTTTTGGCGAGGCGTGTGGTGCATTTGTAGTAGCGATAGCGGCCGCTTTTGCCGGACATCCTGCGTCATACCGGCACCGCAATGGCCGCATTTGAGCAGGCCAACGAGCGGCGCCGGCGATGACACCACGCGCGGCGGCACCGTCTTCGGATTACAGCTTGCCCGCCGCTTCGCCGCCCGCTCGAAGGTGCCGGCATCGATGATCGCGGGGACGGCGACGGCGATCCATTCCGGCTGGGGCCGCTCCTTACGCGTCTTGGAATTGCGGCGGTTGAAGTAGAAGCATCCGGCATAGAGCGCGTCGGATAGCAACCGGTTGATCTTCTGGATCCGCCATGGGCGTCCCCGCATGGTGAGGCCCTGGCCGTTCAAATAGGTGGCGATCGCCTTCATCCCCAGCACGTTGCCATCGTGGCCCTGAAGGTAGAGGCGGTAGATCTCGCGCACACTCTCCGCTTCCAGCGGATCGATCTCGAGCCGGCGCTTCCGCCGGCCGCGGTTGCCCACCGCATCGGTTGCCATCGCGCGGTAGCCAAAGGGGGGTACCGAACCGTTCCAGTAGCCCTGGCGCGCGTTCTCTTGCATGGCACGCTGCGTATGCTTGGCGTTTTCCTTGCTCTGGTACTCGTCAAAGAGGCTGAAGAGCTTGCTTGCCATCTCACCGGCGGCGTCGTCGGTCGTCTCCTGGGTGATCGAGATGACTTTCACGCCACTGCGCTTCAGCAACCGCTCGTACTTCAGGAATTCGAAGAGGTCGCGGAAGAAACGCGAGCGCGAGTGCACCAGGATCGCGTCGAAAGGGGCGGGCGGCTGCGTCGCATCGGCGATCATCTGCTGGAATACGGCGCGCCGGTCATCGGTGGCACTGGCACCAGGTTCCACGTACTCGCAGGTAATCGCGAGGCTGCGCGCTTTGCAGTATTCGCGCAGCTGTCGCAGCTGATCGGGAATCGACAGATCGTTTTCGGCTTGGCGGGAGGTGGACACCCGCGCATACAGCGCTACGGCCATGGTTGATCGCCTCCGTTGCCAGTGTCGGAATCGATCCTCTGGTGGAAATACCCGATCGAAGAGTCGCGTGAGATGGGTTTGGACGAGTTCGAGTTCGCCCGCAACCAACGCATCCTCGGGTAGCGACACGAAGAGCTTAACAGAGGCCGGCGGGCTCTGCCCGCCGGACGCGCTGTTACGCTGGCGCCGCTCGCTCGCCACGGCAAGTTATTCCAACGCCACCCTTGGAACGTCGTCGTTCAAGTCGCGCATCGGCGCCTCCTTCTGCGGGGTGGTGGCGAGGAGGCGAGCGGCAGCGCATCCATGGCCGCGATTTCTTCGAGCACCGCCGCCAACTTCTCGACTGACGGGTCTAGTACCGGCGTGGCGTCCTTTACCGGCCTGCCGTTGTGGGCCTTGATTCGTTTCCTGCGCATGCTTGCTTTCCCTTCATCGAACGTTGTACAAAGGCGCCAGGGCGCCGTTCTTTGCTGCCTGGTGTCAAACCATTCAGGTAAGTGTTACTGCTCGCCTGAAGACGCCGTAGCGGCCCCAGTGGATACATGCGAGCGACGGAGGACACCCCTCCGTTTGTGCGGTTGGTTTGCTGCTCGCCCTGCGCCCGCACGGCGCTTTCTTGGCGTCGCGATGGCGCTTCCCCGGGGAAGCGCGCAGCGCGAGAGTCATTAACCCAGGACTCACGGAGCGCCGTTAAGGCGCGGCTTGTGATCCGTTACGCGAATCATTCGGCGCCGAGCGTTGCACTCGTCGCGGCAGAAGACGTGATGGACTCGCCTCGAGGCCATCACGTGGGTTCCGAACCTTCATCACGCGAAGGAACCCCCTTGAAAGCCGCGCCGACTGTGGTATGCGCGCGTACGTCACTGCCGGCTTGCGCCGTGCAGTAACGACGCGCGCAGGGCACGATGCGGGCGCGGCTACGGCCTCACGCCACGTCGTGCGGGGCGAGCTTGAGGCTCGCGACACACGAGCGGCGCGAAGGCCTTGCGCAGCACGCACCGCCTGTTGGCGGCGTTTCTCGGGGTAGGCTCGGGTGAAGGCCGGTGGCGCCCGCGGTTCTCTGCAGGCGCCACCGCAACTTAGGTGGCAACGCTCAAGGCAGCGGGTGGCGCAATGGTCCCCGTCGTTTCGACGAGGACGCGCGAAGCAAATAGCACGCGCACGGACAGCCGCGTCGCTCCCACTACTCTGAGGTTGCACCTAGACGTATCGATCCTGCGTCAAGCGCAGGACCGCTGCGTCGCTAAGAACGCTTTCGCGTCCGCGACCGAGGCAACTGACAACGCTGCGTGGCCGCTCTTGAAGAACCGGGTGCTTACGTCTGGCGTGAACACCTGGCCACCCCTCTCGGGATGTCTCCTGACAGAACAGCGACTGTCCATCTGACCGTCACGAGGACGACCATTGCTCTATGAGCCCCGCCTCTCGACTGCTCGACGGGCTCGATCATCACACTGGTTGCCACGCGGGAAAAAGAAAAGGCCCCCGGTCCTTGCGAACTGAGGGCCTTGCTGCGTGACGCACCGTCGGGTCCATGCACGAGGCATGGCCGAAGGCCCATCACATGGCACCGCCAGACCTTGCGATCCGACAACGCCAGCTATGCTCGGGCGCTAGACCGAGCGCACAACCTAAGTCGCTTGCGCGACAAGATCGGAATCGCTTCCGATCACTTCAAGGGCGCGTAACGAGCGCAACGCCAATACCGAGGTACTGGACTTCATGCTGGCTGGATGACCAGTCGACATGAAGGCTGTGTGAGCACGATGCTCACCGATAGCGACTCGAGTATTGCACTGCCGGTGCGCCACTTCAAGGGTCGGTACGACGAAATGGGGGATGCAAGCCGAAAAGCACGGCATTTCGGGGTGCTTTCCGTCTTGACATCGCGCGGGTGTAGATTGAAGCGGAAGCAGGAGAACGCACCTGCTTTCGCTAATCTTGCATCAAGCCACGTCGTTCAGCATGGATACACCGCTTTGGCCAAACGCGATGGTGCCCCACTCGACGCGAACGGCCGGACGCGGCCAGTAGCAGCCCATCGAGAATTTTCCACAAAGCGGACGGCCAAGCCTAGAATTCCATGCTCGGACGTCGCAAAGACCATGGGAATTATTAGATGACAAGGAACATTCACCAGCACGCTCAGCTGATTGCGATTATCTGCGCTTCGATCATATTGGCACCAATCCAAGCCGCGCTGGCCTGCACGCGCGTGCTGTGGAACGACAACAAGCTAGCAGTAGTCGTTGGTCGTACGATGGATTGGCCCGAGTCTACCGAGCCGGTCCTCACCGTCTTTCCGAGGGGCATGAAGCGCGACGGCAGCCGCGTAGGCGCGCAAGTCGTCGTGACAGACAACCCGGCGCGCTGGACTTCCCGATATGGGAGCGTCGTCACGACTATCTATGGCGTCGGCACTGCGGACGGCGTCAACGAGAAGGGCTTCGCGATCCACATGCTTTATCTAAACGCGACCAATTTCGGACCGCGCGATGAAGCCAAGGTTGGCGTGCAAGCCGGGTTATGGGGCCAGTATCTTCTGGATAATGCCGCGACCGTTGTCGAAGCTCTGGAGTTGATGAACGGAATGCAGCCCGTAATGGTTTCGGTGCACGGCCACAAAGCGACCGTTCACCTCGGGATCGAGGATGCCACCGGCGACTCTGCCATCATCGAATACATCAATGGAAAGCCGTTGTTTCATCATGGTCGTGAGTTTCGCGTGATGACCAACGATCCGACCTACGATGAGCAACTGGCGAACCTTGCCCGCTTTGACTTTACCAATGCGACGCGCCAGACGCCCCTTCCAGGCAATGTCGATCCGCGCGATCGCTTCGTCCGCTCGAGCTATTTTCTGCAGATGCTGCCCGAGCCAAAATCCGAGCGTGAGGCAATCGCGGGAATCCTCGCAATCGCCCGCAATGCCTCCGTACCTTTTGGTGCGCCGAACAATGCGCCAGGCACGCTTTACAACACCGAGTACCGCACCGCCATCGATCTTACGGACCGTCGATATTTCTTCGAACTTACGACAACGCCGAACGTGATCTGGATGGACCTAGCCAAGTTCAACTTGCAGGCTGGAGCGCCTGTCATGATCCTTGATCCAGATAATATCGATCTTTCTGGCAACGTATCGGCGAGATTTGAGAAGGCCAACAAAGTGCCATTCTGAGTCTCTCAACAACTTACTCGAGCTGACGGCCCGGGCCGCGCCCAGCTGGGTGGCAGATGTCTGCTCTAGAGTCGGCCGGCCGTCCGAGTTGGGTCGCCTGCCGCCATTCGGAGCATCGAAAAACTTTCAGTCCAGCGCCCATCTTTGCCCGATTCGAGGAGCCGCGAAGCGCTCAAACATCAAGGGATCGACAAGACTTCGCGCCAGTGCCCATCTTCATCCTGCCGGGCGCGCCATTTTTCAAAGGCTTAGCACCTCAAAACCAGATGCTTGGCCTGTCTGCGCGACTTTTGCGCGACCCTTTATCCACAGGTTAGGGTCGCCCATCGTTTCTTTCTCGCTACGCATCAGCCATTTGCGACGCGCAGAATCGTCATAGTTCCGACGCGATCGAGCACTCGATTCGCAAGGTTTACGAGGCGCCCGACATCGGCACTGGCGTAGTGCTCGGGCATCGTTCGCGTGGCGTGGCCGAGCAGCGCCGCGCGATCTTCTTCCGATACGCCCGCGGCCCGCAGTCGGGTCGCAAAGGTGTGCCTCAGATCGTGAACTTGAACGTCCGGCAGCTTCGCTTCGCGACGAGCGCGCTGCCACGCCGTATTGTTCATGCGTTCGACGCGTTCGCCTCGATAGGCGAACACCCATACGGCATGCTTTCCTCTTTGCATCTCGATAATCGACCACGCCACGTCATTCAAGATCACCACGTGCGCGCGCCGCGATTTGAACGCTTCCGCCGGAACTACGAACACGCTGCGACCGAGTTCGGCGATCGGCACCTCCCACGACCACCGTAAGCCACACAGATTAGCATCACGTAAACCGGTGTTGACGGCAAAGAGCGCCATGCGGGCCAGGTGGTCCGGTAACCGACGGAAGAGTCGCTCTTGCTCATCCCAATTGATTGGATGCGGAAGACGAGGCGACTCGCGTAGCATCGTGATAAGCGGAGGGGCCGTTTCCAGCCATGGGAAGCCGTCTCCATCGCGATAGGCGCGCGCGGCGCGGTGCAGGATGGTACGCGCAACTTCCAGCGTCCGGTTGATCGTTGTTGCGCTCACCCCATCGGCCAAGCGTTCCTCTATGAGGGGTCGCAACGTTTCGTCGTGTACCTTGCGAATCTCTAGATCACCAACATAACGCGATAGCAATCGCAGATGCCACGCGATATCGGCCTGAGTCCGTTTGTACTTGGATTCGAGTAGGAACCGTTTGGCGCAGTCAGAGAACAGGGGACGGGCGTGCGCCCTTCGCTCCAGTTCCCAGTCGAGGCGCTCCAACTCCTGTGCAAGACGACGCTCTGCTTGCTCCTGACATACTAAGCCCAAGCGTGCGAATATACATTCGCCACGGTGCTCTTTGTTAATGGTACGGAAACCCTCCGTATCGACGGTGATGCCTGGTGTGCGTGTCGTGCCCATGAGCTCCTCCTCCGGTAAGGGGGAGGGGCATTTTGGAAAGCAGCGACAAGACCAGGCAAGTTTTCGACCAATGGATTCCTAATCCGGCGCCCAGTTGGAAGCGCATGTTGAATCAGGCTCTTGCAAAACACGCCCAGTTTCAAGAGCAGCTACGCGCAGCCTCAGAGCAGTTGCAAGGAGGCAAACGAAGTTACGAAATGGCTACGCTCGCTATCGTCCAAGTTCGAGCCGCACCGCCGCTCTGAACAGCTGCAGACGACCCGTTCCCGCCGTTCCGGTTTTCGCAAAGCAGCCGCATGGAAACGCGAAAGCAGATTTTTGTCGCTCGATCGCATTGCTGGTCGACCGACTGGCATGGTAGTGCGACCGCGGCGAGCCGACCATTCCACATAGATCCACGGAAATGGGGGCTGTGGAGTGCACTCGCAGGGACACGACGCTTGCATCAACCGATACCGCGAGCTACAGCCCCAATTGCTTGAAGAAATCGTCTCTCTTGTCGTCCCGAGTTCGCGTCGGTCCCGCCATTCCCGGTGCCCGAGCAGCACTGAAGATCGTTCAACGCTCGAGCGCGTACGCGATGGCCTGCTCCGTCGACATCGCGCGACCCTTGCGCAAGGCCTCCTCGAGCGATGCGGCATCCGGGAAGAGCGCTCGAAGCGAAGCGATCGATGCGTCGTACGCGGCGCGGTCCTTGGGCCGCAGCGGATAGTCGATCTCCGCGCGCAGCCGCTCTGCGCTCCCGAAGATACATGCGGCGCGTTCGGCCCGCGCGCGCGCGAGCGCGCCCCGCGCCACGCCTTCGAGCGCTTCCGCCATCCCGCGCAGGTCCGCGAGCTCGCGCAGCAGCGCAAGGCTCTCTCGGTGCAGCGCGTCAGCGCCGTCCGGATCGTTGCGTGCGAGCGCGACCTTGGCGAGATTGTTGAGCTGCTGCGTGATCCCACGCCGATCGCCGATCTCGCGCCGAATGTCGAGGCTCTCCTGGTACAACGCACGCGCGTTCTCAAGGTCGCCTTGCACGTACGCAAGCTCGCCGAGGTTGTTGAGCGCCGCGGGCACTCCCCAGCGGTCACCAAGGTCGCGGAAGATCTCGAGGCACTCGACGAACAGCGGTCGCGCGGACGCGTAGTCTTCCTGTGCATCGGCGACCGCACCGAGATTGTTGAACAGGATCGCCATGTTCCACCGGTCGCCGAGCTCGCGCCGGATGGCGAGGCATTCCCGATAGAGCGTCGTCGCGCCCTCATAGTCCCCGCGGTCGTAGGCCAGCGAACCCAGGTTGTTGAGCGCGTCGGCGATGCCCTGGCGGTCGTCCAGCTCGCGCCGTAGCGCGAGGCTCTGCTCGTACAGCCCGCGCGATGCCGGATAGTCGCATTCGCCGTGCGCGACGTTGCCCAGATTCGACAGCGTGCGCGCGATCCACTGGCGATCGCCGAGCGCGCGCCAGATCGCGAGCGCTTCGTCGTAGAGCGCGCGCGCGGTCGCGTGGTCAGTCTGCTGCCACGCCAGCGTACCCGCGCCGTTGAGCGCCTTGGCCCGCGCGGCATCCGGCTCGCGCGCGTCCGCGAGGAAGGTCGTGAGCCAGCGGCGGCCCTCGCTGAACAGTCCGCGCACGTACCAGAAGCGCCAGATCGACGCGGCGAGGTGCAATCCCGCGTGCGTGTCCCCATCGGCGGCGGAAGCCCACGCAAGCGCCGCGCGCACGTTGTCGTATTCGATCTCCACGCGATCCAGCCAGAAGCGCTGCTCGCGCCCGGACAGGTGCGGCTCGGCTTGCGCGCCGAGCGCTGCGAAATAGGCGAGATGTCGGTCGCGCCACATCATGGCAATGCCGTGCTCCAGCAGGCGCTCGCGCGCGTATTGCCGGATGGTCTCGAGCAGACGGTAGCGGGTTGCGTCGCCCCGTGTCTCCGCAGCCACGAGGCTCTTGTCGACCAGCGACGTCACGAGGTCGAGCATCATGGCGTCGTCGACGCCGTCGCCGCGGCACACCTGCTCCGCGGCGTCGAGCGTGAACCCGCCCACGAACACCGCCAGGCGCCGGAACAACGTTTGCTCCGGCGCGCGCAGCAGGTCGTAGCTCCAGTCGATGAGGGAGCGCAGCGTCTGCTGGCGCGGCAGCGCCGTTCTCGAGCCGCCGGTGAGCAGGCGAAAGCGCTCGTCCAGGCGCGCGTTCACTTCCTCGATGGAAAGCGCGCGCACGCGTGCTGCCGCAAGCTCGAGCGCCAGCGGAATGCCGTCGAGTCGGGCGCAGACCGACGCCAGCGCGGGCGCGTTCTGCTCGGTCACCGCGAAGCGCGGCGCCTGCGCGCGAGCGCGCTCGATGAACAGACGGGCCGACTCGTAGCGCGCGACCGCGTCGAGCGACGTATCGTGTCGCGGATCGGGCGTGGACAACGACGGTACGCGATACGTGGACTCACCCGCGATCCCGAGCGCTTCGCGGCTGCTCACCAGCAGCGACACTTCCGGACATTGGTGCACGATGACGTCGGCAAGCGCGGCGCACGCGGGCAACAAGTGCTCGGCATTGTCAAGAACGAGCAGCACGCGCCGGGTGCGCAGGTGCTCGGTGATGGATTTCGTCAGCGTCTTGGCCGGTTCCTCGCGCAGGCCGAGGACCGTCGCGACGGCTTGCGGTACGGTGGCGGCATCCGCCAGTGCGGCAAGCTCCACGAGCCAGACACCATCCGGGTACGCGTCGAGCATGTCCCCCGCGACGTGGAGCGCGAGGCGTGTCTTGCCGCATCCGCCCGATCCCGTGAGCGTGAGCAGGCGCGCAATGCCGAACAGGTTACGGACTTCCGCGATCTCCCGCTCTCGGCCGACGAAGCTCGTCACCTGAAGCGGCAGGTTGTTCGGCGTCGTGTCGAGCGAGCGCAGCGCAGGAAAAGTGTTCGGCAGGTCGGAACAGGTCACCTGCCAGATGTCGACGGGCGTCGAAAGATCGCGCAGGCGTACGCGTCCGAGGTGCAGGACATCGATGCCGTCGCCGAAACGCGAGCGGGCGAGGTCGACGACGGCCTGCGACAGCAGGATCTGCCCGCCGTGCGCAGCGCCGGCGATGCGCGCCGCGCGGTTGACGGCGCTACCGAAGTAGTCGCCTGCGCGCATCTCCGAGACGCCGGCGTGCAGGCCGCACCGCATCCTGAATGCGATGCCGCAGTCGCCTCCGATCTGCGTCATCCCCCGTTGCAGCTTCACCGCGGACGCGACGGCGCGGGCGGGGTCCTCGAACACCGCGTGCATGCCATCGCCGATCATCTTCACGAGCTGTCCGCCGTTCGCTTCCACGACCGAGCGGCACAACGCATCGTGGCGCGCGAGGGCCTCGCCCATGCGGGCGGGCTCGGTCTCCCAGAGCCGAGTGCTGCCCTCGATGTCCGTGAACAAGAACGTCGGCGCGCCGTCTGACACGCCGTCTTGTAGCAAGTCGTCGCGGTCACGCTTCGCAGCCATTGTGGGCGAGAGCCCGAATTCTGCTGGAACTGCATTCTGCAAGGCGCAGATCACTTTCGCAACCGAGCCTTAACCGCGCACTGCCTGCCCGAATTGGAGCGACGCCGTGAGTGACCGGTCCTGGCCGCACTGAGACATCGGTGCTCGCCATGAGCGGACATTCCGGCATGCGTCCGCGAAGGACGGCTGATGCCGGACTTCAAGACCATTGCCAACTTCCGCAAGGACAATGGGCGGGCGATCCGCAAGGTATGTCGCCAGTTCATCGTGCTGTGCCGCCAGCTCAATCTGTTCACTGAGGCGATCGTGGCCATCGATGGCAGCAAGTTCAAGGCGGTGAACAACCGCGATAAGAACTTCACCCCGGCCAAGATGCAGCGGCGGATGGCGCAGATCGAGGAGAGCATCGTGCGGTACCTTGCCGCGATGGACACGGCCGACCGGGCCGAGCCCGAAGTGGCGGAGCTGAAGAAGGGCCGGCTGCAAGAGAAGATTGCGGCGCTGAAGGAGCGGATGCAGCAGCTCAAGGTACTCGAAGCGCGGATGCTCGCCAGCCCTGATCAACAGCTGTCGCTGACCGACCCTGATGCCCGTTCGATGAAGAGTCGCGATGGTGGCATCGTCGGCTACAACGTGCAGACGGCGGTGGACACCAAGAACCATCTGATCGTGGCGCACGAAGTCGTCACCGCGGGCATCGATCGCGAACAGCTGACCCCGATGGCCGAACAGGCGCGCGCGGCCACGGGGATCGACGATCTAACCGTGGTGGCCGACCGCGGCTACTTCAAGAGCGAGCAGATCCGGCAATGCGACGAGGCCGGGATCACACCGCTGGTGCCCAAGTCGATGACCTCCAACAGCAAGGCCGAGGGTCGCTTCGACAAGCAGGATTTCATCTACATCGCCGCCGACGATGAGTACCGGTGCCCCGCGGGGCAACGGGCCATCAAGCGCTTTACCACCATCGAGAATGGCCTGACCTTGCACAAGTACTGGTCCTCGGCTTGCCCCAGGTGTGCGCTCAAGGCGCAATGCACGACGGGCGACTATCGGCGCATTGCGCGTTGGGAACATGAAGCTGTTCTCGAGGCGATGCAGCTGCGGCTGGATCGGCAACCCGAGATGATGCGAGTACGACGACAAACGGTCGAGCATCCGTTCGGAACGATCAAGTCCTGGATGGGGTGGACCCACTTCCTGATGAAATCGCTGCCGCGCGTGCGCACCGAGATGAGTCTGCACGTCCTTGCCTACAACCTGAAGCGCGTGATGCGCATCCTGGGCATCGGTGAAATGATGCGAGCGATGAGCGCTTGAGCCAGCCGGGCTCGTATTTCGTCCGAAACATTGGCGCCCTCGGCCTCATACGCCACCTAAACTGCGTAACCGCCTCTTACCGGTCACAGGACAGCGAAAGGGTCCACACTGACCCTCCAAGGTCGTCAGGTCCGCCATCATCGCTCAACTCGAAATATCTGCGAGCGTTCTTGCACAGCCTCGGCCGAATTCGGCCGTCAAGGTCAACGACGATCTGACACCGATCGCCAGATCAAGTCCCGGCACGACAGGTGAGCACGCCGGCCATGTAGCTTAGTCGCGTCGCCACGGATTGAACGACGCGCTCTGTGGAGGTCACGCGCGGGAACACCACAGTAGAACGCGCTACGATCGACGATCGCGACGGCGGGTAGGCTTAACGGGCGTCAGGCTTTCGGGATAAAAGCTATGGCGATGGCCAGCAACGCGAGGCCGATGATCTTCCCCGAGCGGTCCGCATAGGCAATGGTAAGCCGGATTGCCCCAAAGAGCGCCCCGACCTTGCGAGCCGGGGCGCGTGCTGCAGTCATCGCGGGGAGGCTATCCCTCGTCGTCGGCCTCGCGGTGACGGTCGGCGTCTTCCACAAGACCTTGTTGTTCGCGGCGGAGCGCGCGGGCACCCATTTCTAGCTGGTCGATCGCGTCGACGGCCCCGGGCTCGCCCAGGCGCAGTGCCTCGCGTATGTCGTCGATCAACTGCCACACCCGCCGTTCGAGCGCCGAGCGTTGCCCGCTACGCCGCTTCACTTGCTTCCTTTCCCTTGCCCAGTTGTTTACCGACCTTTGTCAGAGGGGGCAATCGCTATTCGGATTATCAGCGCCATGCCAAGGACGACTCCGACCAGAATCAGCAGTGTCCCAAACGTTTTGATGCTCATACTCCTTCCTCTATTTGATCCCCGCCAGAAAGAGATCGTGCTCGCTCTATCGCTGGCCGAGGAGTTCTTCCGCGCGAGGATTCGCGGGAGCATCTCACGTATGAACGCATTTACACTGAATAGCAAGGGAATTCGACCGCACTCGCGGAGAATGAAAAGCGCCCCGACCGACTGTGGAGAAGATCAGGGGCGCCGTGCTGCGGTCATCGCGGGCCAGAGAGGAACCGCAGGCGCAATTCCGGCGGCGCGATGATCTCCCACTCGCTATAACGCGCCTCGTGGCGCTCGGCGACATAGCGCGCCTTCACCCATTTGCGTGTCACCGGATCACGGAAGCGAAACGGGTAGAGCATTAGGACCGTCGGGGCATGCAGCGGGCCGGGCATGGTGTGAATGTTACTGCCCGCGCCGGCTTGCCGACTTGATCCGGAGTCTCGGACCGTCGGATCAATTTACAGCCTGCATCTCTGCGCGGGTTGCCGCTGGCGCAACCCTTTGAATAGGTTTCGGCGGGAATCGACGGCGCGAAAAATGCTATTCAATACGGTTCGGCGGCGCGAGCGACAAAGAGGAGGGGATGACGCTTTTCGGCTGATCGTGCTGCCGGGGGGCGTCTTATGGATTGGGGCTGGATATTGCTTGGCGTCGTCGTCTGGGTGCTTTGCCTTCTAGTCGTGCTGGTCTTGTTGCGAATGGCCGGCGATCAGGATCGTGCAGCACGCCACGCGCAAAAGAGCCTCGACCCCTTTACCGACATCACGATTACGCGCCCCGGCATGGATTGATTACAACAGCCTGGAGCCAGCGTCGCTGCGGCGGCCGTAACTCGAGATCGCGGCGCGTCGTTCGTGGCCGAAACCGGCGTTAGGTTTTCGGGAAAAAGGCCACCGCGATGGCCAGCAATGCGAGCCCTACGATGAATGCAAGCGCCGCGAGCCTTTCCAAACTAACCGGAACATGTTTCGCGAAGAACGAACTCCAAATGACGAAGACCGACGAAAAGCCGAATGCGAAGACTGCGAGTAACACGATAACGACCAGAAGCGGAGTCCCAAGTGCTTCGACGTTCATGCTCCCCGTCGCCTAGAAAAGAATTGGCGCTAGCAACAGAACGGCAAGCGCCAGCGCCCCCACGATCAAACGTTGCGGCTGGCGTACCTCGACGAACATGAGCGATACCAGCCCACCGATCACCGCGCCGGTGGCGAGCAGCAGAATGATGCCAAGTATCGGCATTCGCTGGTCTCCGCTAAAGCTCTAGCTAGACGCACCGCGGCACATACCGTGCCGTGCGCGTCGGCCAGCGATGAGGATTCCACAACACGGACTCAGTCGGTGTCGCGGCTGACAACCGGACATGCCATCAACAATTTGTGAACGACGATATGCAGCGATCGCTCAGAACGCGCGTCAGGATCGACGATCGGGAACTCGAGTAGGCTAGGACAGGTCCGGGCGCCGCTGCGCATCCTTGCGCGCAGGACCCTTCGTCATCCTTTTGTAGTCACCGAAGAGCGGGATGACTCCCAACGCTATTAGGATGCCCAGTACGATAGCTAGGCTGATTCCGACCACAATCAGCAGAGTCCCGAATGATTGGACGGTCATTTGATCCCCACCAGAAGGAGATCGTCCGCAGTCGCCGGCCGAAACATTCGCAGCGGGAGCTCCGTCTCCCCTGGACCGGGAGGCGTGCTCAGATAGCGAATCACCGCGCGCTCTCGCCACACACTCACGATCTCAGCAATGAAACCGTTGGTTGTCGCAATGCGATCACCAATGACGAAGCGAGCCTTCCGCATGCGATGAGGATCGCACCACGGAGCCGCAATCTGTGTTGCGGACCGACGCCCGGACACGCCGGCAGATCTAACAGTTTGTAAATTACACGTCGGCGTGCCGCTCACGCCGCCGTCACGCCTAACCGGATCAGATGCCACGACGTGATGTTTGGTCGGAAACGTCTTGCCCCTGCGGCCATGGTCAGCTGTCTTCGGCGCAATCGAACGACCGCTGTCGGCGGCTTTGCCGTGGGGCTGCAGTTGGCCGGTAGTGTGAATTCGCAACGGCGCCCGTTAGCTGCCGTTCGCGCCAGGGGCTGACAACTCCAAGGGCAGCTATCGGGGGACTTGGGGGAATCTCAGCTCGCGGCCATGAGCAGCCGTAGGGCACGGTCCGCCCAAAGCAGACACTGGCCGCCAATACGCCGGCCAAGACAGCTCATTTCTTGAGCCAACGACGTTTGCTAGACTGGAATACCGAACTCGTTACGCCGCCCGGGATCGCTCTCATTCGTCGGAGCAAAGCATGGTTACACGTCGCAGAGTTCTTCTGGCGCTGGGAGGAAGCGCACTCGCGGCGCCTTGTGCGTCGATAGCGCAACAGCCAAGAATTCCGCGTGTTGACTATCTATCCCAAGGGTCGGAGGCAGACCGGGGCGTTTTTCTCCGTGCATTCAAGGAGGGTCTTCGGGACCTGGGGTGGATCGACGGCAAGAACATTGTCATCGACGTGCACTGGTCTCCAGCCTACGAATTTCCGCAGCTGGCCGCGTCTTTGGTCAAGCGCAACCCGGCCGCGATCGTCGGGACTTGCATCCCGTCGACGCGCGCAGCAAAAGGCGCCACCACGACCATTCCGGTGGTCATGTCAGTGAATGGCGACCCGGTCGGAGCTGGGCTTGTAGCAAGCCTCGCGCGACCTGGCGCAAACGTTACCGGCATGTCCACGCTGTTCGAAGAATTGATCCCCAAGTGGTTCGAGATTATTACGACGATAAATCCCAACGTCCGCACCGTTGCTGTGGTGGCTAACCCGGAAAGCGTCGACGATGAGTACTGGTGGACCCAGGCCCAACAGGCGGCGGAGCGTATTCGTTTAAATGCCGTACGCAGTGAAGCGCACACTCCAGCGGACTTGGATCTCCAATTCGGGAGCATGAAGAAGCGGCGTATCGAGGGGTTTGTCCTAATGGTCGATGCTTACTTTCTAAATGAGATGCAACGCATCGTGTCGCTGGCAAACGAATGGACCCTCCCTGGAGTCTATGGCTTCCGCGAGTACGTGGAGGCAGGCGGCCTCATCAGCTACGGCCTGAGTTACCGGGACTACTACAAAGGCGTCGCACGTTACGTCGACAAAGTGCTCCGAGGAACGAAGCCGGCGGATCTTCCAGTCGAGCAACCGACCAAGATCCAACTTGCCATCAATCTCACATCCGCGAAGGTACTCGGCCTCACGATTCCGCAATCACTTCTGGTGCGCGCGGACGAGGTGATTCAGTGATGGATCGCCGAACGTTCGTCGGCGCTGCAGGCGCTCTGCTTGCCGCACCGCTTGTCACGCGCGCGCAGCACCCCGGGAAGGTTTTCCGAATCGGCATTCTTGAGGCGATACCTGTCGAACAGAACGCCGGGAATCTCGACGCCCTGCGCAGGGGCCTGCAGGAGCTGGGCTACGTCCAAGGGCGAAACCTGATCATCGAATACCGATCGGCGGATGGTCGCGCCGAACGGTTCTCGGATCTCGCGCCCGAATTGGTGCGGCTCAAGGTCGATCTGATCGTGGCCAGGGGAACCCCTGCCACGAGGGCCGCCAAAGCGGCAACCGCAACAACGCCAGTGGTAATGGCCACGATGGGCGACCCGCGTGCCATCGTGGCGAGCTTTGCGCGCCCGGGCGGCAACATTACGGGGGTGGTTACGTTCAGTACTGAGTTGACGGCGAAACGGATCGAGCTCCTGAGAGAGCTTGTTCCAAGTCTCTCGCGAGTCGGGTTGCTTCACAACATGGGCAATCCGGCCGCCCAACCCGAATGGGAGGAAACGATGATGGCGGCCCGTTCCCTCGGCTTCCGGGCCGAGCTCCTCGACGTGCGAACTCAGAACGATCTGGGCGTCGCATTCGAGCGGGCCGTCCGGGAACATGTCGACGCTCTTATCATTGGGGCGGATGGTCTTACTCAATCGCTCCAACTGACGATTGTCGGCTTGGCGGCGCGCAACAAGCTGCCCGCGGCTTATCCTGCACGCGAGTTCGTCGAAGCGGGTGGATTGATCGCCTACGGAGTGAACTATCCCGATCTTTATTTCCGGCTCGCAAGCTTCGTCGACAAGATACTCAAGGGCGCCAAGCCCGCCGACCTGCCCGTCGAGCAGCCGACGAGGTTCGAGCTAATCATCAACATGAAGACTGCGAAGACGCTTGGGCTCAACATTCCGCAGTCTGTATTGGCGCGCGCGGACGAAGTGATCCAGTAGACGAGCGCCTCGAGCGATCGCCGTTAAATGTCTGGTCTCCGACACGCGCAACGGCTGGAGTGGGTCGTTCACGCTCATCTGCTCGCCCGTGCTGAGCGGCGGCTCCACGATCCACAGAGGCCCTTGACGCATGACCGGCTGCGGTACGTCATTCAGCGGTCGCTCGGTCGAATCGCGTCAATGCCGGCGACCGGCCACAGTCGTAGCGGATCGCACTCTATTGCCGTCATTGCGCGGTGTCGAATAACTACGTGCCTCCCTGCACGCAATGCAGGCAAGCCAGCGTGCCTGGGGCATGAAGGCAGACCCTAGGCGACCCTGCTGCGAACTCCCCATCTCTGCGTCACCTCGGTCAGTTCATACCGTGATAGCCTGAACCGGAATGCGCTTCCGAGGCTTCGATTTCCTGTCCCGTATCCTTCCATTTTGCAGTTGGAGGCAGAGCATGAACTGGCCCAGCGATGACGACATATTGACAATGCTAGCGTTGCCTGAAGGCTACCGCGGCGGGCGGCTGAAGCGTTCCGAAGTCCCTTCACTCATTGCCAGCATTTCCGATTGGCACCCAGACATTTCCGTCGGCGCTGCCAGTTGCTATCTGCGCGAAGACTTCTACACCGACAAGGCGTGTCTTGATGGCGAAACCGAGAAAGACCTTCTCGTGATCCTCATCAAACGCGGTGACGAACTGGCGGGCATCGGTTCATGGGAGCGAGAGCAGGACGCGCTGGCAATCTATGCCCGGTTTGGGGCTATCGCCCCGCAGCATCGAGGTGCGAAATTGGCAGTGCGCGCGATGGAGTTTGGCGAGAACCTGGCCCGGGCGATGGGGGCGGGCTTCATTTACGGCCTCGCGACATTGAAGATACCCAATATGCAGCTCGCCTTGGAGCGTGCCGGGTACAAGCTGCTTGGTTTTGCGCCTGGGTACGACCGGGAGATGGTGGCGCCAGGCGTCGTGAAACGGGTCTACGAGGCGTTCTATGCCAAGGTATTGGTACCCGACGAGGATCTACTGCGCCCGGATCCCAAGAACCTGTCGCCCAAAGCCAAGGCGCTCTTCGACGTACTGTTTCCCGACTGAATTAACCGCATCAAGTCGGAGCCGTCGTGTAAATGGGGCGGCTTCCTCTATCGAGCGGGCCTCCATGCGTCTGCGACCTCCGTCAGCCACTCATATCAAATGTTGAGCGTCTGCTTTCTAGGGGCCGCGAGGCCTGCTGAGGGTCGTAGTCAGCCGCCGACATTGGTGATTCTCACCCGGCAGGCCACCTTGGCGATGCTGCGAGGTTATGATGGGTCGGCGGTCCAAAGGAGTTGTCGTTGCATTTGACGACACCTGCGGTCAATTCTGAAATCGTGGGTCGAACATTACAACCGTGGCAGACCGCATAGCATGTTGGGACCTGGCGTACCCGATCCTCCGCCGGGCGCTGTGGTAGTCCCGAAATCCGAATCCCGACATCAATTGGCAGCGGGTGCGGTCGTGCTCGCGCGATCGGTGCTTGGCGGTTGCATCATGAATATTCTCTCGCGGCAGTCCCCGCGGGCGCGTAGTCGGCGTCACGAAGCCGCCTCATAGTCAAAAGGTAATTATTGCGGACCACACCGCCCGAGCACTTAGTCGGGCAAATGTTCGCGTTTGTCGGCCGCAACTCGCCGCCAGGCGCCGCGCCGCCGCTGGAACCAATAAATATTGTAGTCTACTTAATTTTGGCGCATGCTTTTCTTCCCAGCAGTCCTGCCGCGACGGCTGGACCATTCAGAGCCTTTGCAGAATGACCGTTACATTCATTTATGGGAGGATGCCATGGCCGGTAACCAACCCCCGAAGCAACCGCCTGAGTCACTCGGCCCCGCGACAGCACCTGAAAATCAGGACGCCGACCTTCAGTTTGCGCTACAGGCGCTGCTGAGCGTTTATCAGCCAATTCTGGAGGAGGAGTTGGCGCGCGCTAAGGACCCTGCACGCCTGGAAAAGGAAGAGGGGGCCAGCCCTCCCAATTGCGACGACGAGCTCGCACAGGCGAACCAGATCTTCGAGAAATTCCTTACCGAGCAAGTCGCAGTCCGCCTGTTGCCGCCTGAAGCCCGTGAACTCCTAGGACCTATTGATCGTTGGCGCTGGTGCCTACGGCATATTCGTTGTTGCATTATCTTCGGCTGGCTGGTGTGCCGCCGCCCGCGCAACTTCAGGCTGTTCGTCTACTATCTCCATCAGTACTGGAGATGCGTACGCCAGGCTCTGGACATACCGGTCCATAGTCCGCTCACCGCCGACGAACGCGAAGATTTTCAGGCGCTCGTCAACGCGCTTGCCGTCGCCTACAAGCCCTTCCTGACAAATCAGCTCGCCTCGGTCGAGTTCCCGACCGGTATTCCCGAAGAAGTATTGGAAGGAAGAATCGATTGCCTCGAAGGCGAAGAGGAAGCCGCAGCGGTCTTCGAGCGCCTGCTGACCGTCGAAACCGCTCCTGCGCTGCTTGGCCGGCAGGCATTCGAAGCCCACCAAACGGAGCCGTTCTTTTGGTTCTGCCGCTGCTGGTGCTTATGCGGCATCCGTTTCGGTTGCTGCCTCGCCCACGCGCGGAGCTTGATCGACGTACTCCGTTGCCTGCGCTTCTACCGTCGGTGCCTGCGGGATTGCTTCCGTCCACTGACGTGTGAACTGACCGCCCCCCATGACTGCGTTGAGGAGCAAGAATTTCCTGCCGTTGGAATCTTGCGAGGGGTCGAGATTCGCGGCACGGCCACTGGCGCCTTTTGCAGCCACTACACGATCGAGTGGCGACAAAGCGGCATCGGCCCATGGCAGAACAATGGCGTCCACTACCCTGGCAACGCGGCCCAGGGTCCGTGCGGCGTGATCAACGGCACACTCGGCTATCTCGCGACCTTCCCATTCGTAGCGCCTGGACTGGTGGAGATTCGGATCTGCGTATTCTCGACGCAGGGCGGCGCACCGCACTGCTGCACGATCGAGTTCGTATTGCAGCGCAATCTTGTTTGGATACGTGGCATCGAAGGGATAGAGGCTGCAGACCCGCCCGGTCTGTTCGACCCTACGGCACAGTTGGTGGACGGCGCCGGAGTGGTCCGTTCGTTCGGGACCGCGCTACGAATCTTCGGCAGCGCGTCGGTCGGGGGCTGCGATGGCAAGGAGATCAAGAGATATACACTGAGTTATCACCCGGATTTCCAAGTGAATCCCAACTTGCCGGGTTACGTCCAGTTCTGGCAAGTCAATTACAACACGCCGCTGCAAATCGACGCGGGACTCAACAGAATATTTGAAGATGCCTTAACCAGCACATGGCGAGAATGGCACTTCCCACCTGGGCTGTGCGCGCCGGTCGCCGATTGGCTGCAGGACGCCTATTGGTCAACGCAAGTGCCACAGTCGTTTCCGATCGTGCCGTCGGAGCCGCCATGCCCCGCGCCTGCGTCATGGACTTCGACGCCGCTGCCCCTTAGCAACTGCCAGAGCGGCAAGTACACACTGCGCCTGACCGTCGAGGATGTCGGCGGTGGCATCAAGCACGATCTACAGCAGGCCTGGTTCGACAACAAGGACATCCACGGCCGGATCACGCAGATATTTCCCGTGCCGCCGTGTTCGACGATCAACCTCGGTCAGTTCGCAGTGGGCGGGGGCGATTGCAACGTGGCTTGGCCAGCGCAACTTCATGGCATCGCCTTTGACGAATACATCGAAGAGGGAAACTTTGCACCACCGAGCGACAACTTCGACGGCTATCAATTGTGGATCAAGAAGGATGGTGGCGCATGGTTCCCGATACCCATTCCTGGGCCTGGCGCCCCCCCCTGGGGGCCACCGTTCGTGGGTGGGTCCCGCGTTGGCCAACCGGGCACACGCTGTGCGACCGCCAATCCGCCGGCCGGCGTCATCCCGCCGTTCGCGCCCGGCATTCTGGCTATCCTCGATCTCCGCCGGCTGGACGCCGTTTGCAACCCGGGCGAACCTGGGCTGACGCTGGACCGAGCGCACAAGGATCCCGTCACGGGCCAGGACATCCCAGGCGAGTGCTGTGGCTTCATCATTTGGCTCCAGGTGCGCGATAAGTCCATCTGCCCAAGCCTATCCGGCGGCCGTCATCAAATCGATGATTTCTTCCCGTTTTGTATCTGCAATGATTTGAGGAGATAGAAATCACACGCGACCACGCATCCGTTCTCTACAAAGATTGCAGGTGCGGTTCCGAGCCATGATTGACAACCTGGGATTTTGGCCGAGATTCATCCTGGCCGTACTCGCAACTTGGCGTATCACCCATTTACTGGCACGCGAGGATGGTCCGGCCGATTTGATCGTTCGATTGCGCAGACGCCTGGGCGACGGCTTCGCCGGCAGGTGGATGGATTGCTTCAATTGTCTAAGCCTGTGGGTAGCAGCAGCGGCGGCTTTGTGGGTGAGCGTTCAACCACTCGGCTGGCTGTTTGCTTGGCTCGCGCTCTCCGGCGCGGCCTGCCTGCTCGAGCGAAGTAGCCATGAGAAGGTCATCATGCAGGCCATGCCGGAAGAGGCGAGTCCGAGTAGGAATCATGATTAGCCATTATCCCTCCACTGATCCGGGCGAGCGGCCTTTGGACATTCGCATTCATACTCGCCGGTTAACCGGCGCACTAGGAGACACCGATGGGATGTTGCGGTAACCAACGAACCGAATTGAGGAGCACCGGGTCTTCGGCCGCGAGGCCCGCGCCGGCGCTATCTATGAGGCCGTCTTCGACTCAATCACGCAATCGGTCGAGCGAGACGATCGCACGCGAGGCGACGGCCGTTTCGAATAGAGCCGCACGAGGTACCCAACCGGCGTCGACACGTGCTGCCGTCGGTGCCGGCTCGATCGCGTTGCGTTACCTGGAAACGACCCGGATTTTGGTACCGGGCCCGACGACTGGTCGCCGGTACGAATTCTCCGCTGCGCATCCCGTGCAATACGTCGAGTTTCGGGACGCGCAAATTCTCTTGGAGACGCGCTTTTTTCGCAGGGCCTGACGGCGTACTGTCCACTTATTCAGCCGACGGCTGCGTTAGACTCTGGGCATTGTGCTCCGCAATTATTCGATCTGGGATGGAAAGAACCTGTGAGTGGCGAATTGCCGGTCAAGCGCGTAGTGTCCAACAATTCAGCCGAGGCGTGCGATAGACTGGTGGCATGGGTTCCGTGCCACCTCTACTGTCGTTTCTGCTGATGATCGCGGCTGGTTGGGTTCATCGCCATCAACTGATCGTCATCGAATTCCTTCAGGCCGAGAACCGGCTACTCAAAGACCGGCTGCGCGGAAAGCATATCCGGTTCACCGACGCCGAGCGAGCGCTGCTGGCGAGGAAAGCCAAGGCAGTGGGACGCAAGGCACTGCTGGAACTGGAGACGATCGTTTCTCCGGATACTCTGCTGCGCTGGCACCAACGATTGATCGCCGAGAAATGGAATTTCGTGCACCGGCGCAGGCCTGGACGGCCAGGGATCATGCAGAGGATCTCCGCTCTGATTGTGCGCATGGCCCAGGACAATCCGGGTTGGGGATACACCCGGATTCAAGGGGCGCTGGGCAACCTGGGCCACCAGGTCGGACGCGGGACGATAGCCAACGTGTTGAAGCGCAGCGGCATCGAGCCGTCCCCGGAGCGGAGCAAGCGAACGACCTGGTCGACTTTTCTTAAGGCGCATTGGAAGGTACTGGCAGCCAGTGACTTCCTGACTGCGGAAGTCTGGACGACGAGAGGACTGGTGACCCACTATCTGCTGTTCGTGATCAGTCTTGCCGATCGAGTGGTGGACATCGTAGGAATCACGACGAAACCGGATGCAGCGTGGATGCTGCAAGCCGGGCGCAATCTGACCGATTCGGAAAGCGGGGCCATGCGCGGGAAGGGGTACCTCATTCTGGATCGGGATACCAAGTACACGGATCAATTCCGGCGGCTGATCCGGGACAGTGGGACGAACGTCATCCGGCTACTACCACGATCACCGAACCTGAATGCATACGCGGAGCGATTTGTTCGCTCGATCAAGTACGAATGCCTGAATCGGATGATCTTCATCGGCCAGGCGTCGTTACGCCGTGCTGTGGCCGAATACATGGCGCATTACCACGGGGAGCGAAATCATCAGGGGCTGGACAATCGGCTGATCCGGGTGGTCCCGCGTTCTGTACAAGGAGTTGGGATGATCCGCCGCAAGCAGAGACTCGGCGGGATGCTCAACTACTATTGCCAGGAAGCGGTGTGACTGGCGTCGACCGAATAATTGGACAATACGGCGTGACTTTTGCGTGACTTTCCTGTGCATCAATGGGCATTGCTGTGCAAACTCGATGGAGCGATCAGCCGCAAGTCGTGGATTAATAAGGCCCGTTGGTGTCTACAAAAGGCACGGGGCTTTCGTCTGCTCGGCCCAATTGCAAGAATGCACATGCAGGCACGCCCAGGCCGCTCGAACTCGGCTAAGTCTTAACCGCCGATCAGTGATCCAGCTGGTTGGCGGCTCTCGCGCCTTCGCCATCTCTTCAGCGACGCGTCATGCGCTTCGACTAAGCGCGCGACTTGGCAAACCATTCCGGCTTCGCCAACGCCGCCACGCGGCTCGAGAGGACGTCTCACGCCTTCTGCAGGATTTCCATTGCCTTGTTCGCATCCTGCAGCGAATCCACCGCCACATGGGCCACAAATTGTGTGCCGAGCACAGAGGCGGAGAATCCGCGGAGGTTGATACCGCCCTCGGCGAGCTTCTGCGTCAACTCCGCGGCGATGCCCGGCCGGTCCCGGCCCATGACCCGAACCGAGTGAAGGCTCTGGGTAACGTTGAAACCGACTTGCGCGGCCATACGGATTTCCCTGTCGGCCTGCAGCGGCGTCACGAAAACGACGCCCTTGCCGGGATCTTGCGGGGCGCGCCGGGCGATGATGAATTGCAGGTCTGCACCCGCATCGCGCAGCGTGGCCAGCACCGCCGCGAGGGCACCGGGCCGGTCGTCGATGGTTGCTGCCCGAACATCCACACGTTCCGCGAGTAGATCCATGATCGCCCTTTCTTTCGCGCTTGCTGCGCGATAGGAAAATCTAGGCTTTCGCTCGCTCAATAGCAACCGTTGCGCGACCGACTCCGAGGTCGCTTCGGACGGGGCGTGTTTGTTGGCAATCCATGGGTCCTGGACATAATACTGCTGCCGGCTGTAGTGGTCTCGGCGTCCCTGGTTTCCGAGATCGGTGCCATCGCGCGGCCGCGCCAGTCATCATCGTTCCCGAGATGCCCAAGACCCGCTCGGGAAAGATCATGCGCCGCGTGCTCGCGGCGAAAATCAGGCAGCTGGCTACGTAGGTTGCGTGACGCAGGTTGAAACGGCCCTCAGGATTTGCCGCGAGACGTGGGCGCGTCCGCCTGCACGGTTTCGAGCAATGCCAGCAGGCCTTTGAGCAGCGCGAGCGGCGAGGGCGGGCAGCCGCGAATGTGCAGATCGACAGGGAGCACGGCGGATATGCCGCCGACGCAGGCGTAGCTGCCCGAGAAAACACCTCCATCGCTCGCGCAATCGCCGACGGCCACGACCCATTTGGGTGCCGGTGTCGCCTGGTAGGTGCGCTCGAGCGCTTCACGCATGTTCGTCGTGACGGGTCCAGTCACGAGCAGGACATCGGCGTGCCGCGGCGAGGCGACGAAGCGCAGGCCGAAGCGCTCGAGATCGTAGACGACGTTGTTGAGCGCATGGATCTCGAGCTCGCAGCCGTTGCAGGATCCCGCATCTACTTCGCGCAGGGAGAGTGTGCGGCCCAGGCGCAGTCGCGCGGCGCGATCGACTTGTTGGGCGAGCTCTGCGAGCGCGGCGTCGTCGGCGGCAGGCGCCGCTTCGGTCAGCGGACCGTGGACTAGGCTCTTGAAGAGCATCCTACGCATGCGCGCGCTCGCTACAGATCATGGCCCGAGTACGAGCAGTTGAAAGACTTGTTGCAGAGGGGAAAGTCGGCGACGATGTTGCCTTCGATCGCCGCCTCGAGTAGCGGCCACTGGAACCACGACGGGTCGCGCAAGTGGCAGCGTTCGACGCTGCCGTTGGCGCCAATCCTTACCCACACGAGCACGTCGCCGCGAAAGCCCTCGACCAGCGCCATTCCCTCGCGCGACTGCCCGGCCGACGACAGGGCGAGGGGATGGGAGATCGGTTTCGCGGGAAGCTGTTCGAGGATTTGCCCGATCAAGGCAACGCTCTGTTCCACTTCGCGGATGCGGATCCAGACCCGGGCGTCCACGTCGCCGTCCTCCCGCACCGGCACTTCGAAGCGCAGTCGGTCGTACGGTGGATACCCGGGCGTTCGTCGCGCATCGACGCCGCGGCCGGACGCGCGACCGACGTAGCCCCCGCAGCCGTACTGCCGGGCGAGCGCCGGTGACAAGATGCCCGTCCCGACGGTACGGTCCTGCAGGGACGCCGTGTTGTCGTAGAGCTCAATGAGTTCCGGGAAGCGCCGGCGAATGTCCGCTAGCAGCGATTGAATGCGCGTTTGGCCGTCGCTCGGCAGATCACGTTGCACCCCTCCAGGCACGACGCGATCCATCATCAGGCGGTGACCAAAGCACCGATCCGCCACGCGGAGCACTTGCTCGCGCAAGTGCCCGCATTGCGCGTGCATCATGGCGAAGGCGGCGTCGTTGCAGATAGCGCCGATGTCGCCGAGATGATTCGCAAGTCGTTCCAGCTCGGCCATGAGCGCCCGTAGCCACACGGCGCGTTGCGGAGTGTCGATTCCGAGCGCCGACTCGACTGCCCGGGCGAAAGCCAGCGCATAGCCAACCGTACTGTCGCCCGAGACGCGTCCGGCGAGCGCCGCGGCACGGTCGAGAGACGCGTGCTCCATCAACCGTTCGATACCCTTGTGCGCGTAGCCGAGGCGAGCTTCGAGCCGCACCACCGCCTCGCCGTTCGCCGTGAAGCGGAAATGTCCCGGTTCGATGATGCCCGCATGGACGGGCCCCACCGGGATCTGATGCAGGCTTTCGCCTTCCGAGGGCAGGAAGACGTAAGCGCCGACGCTGCGACGAGCTTCCGGCGCGTTGGCGCCAGAACGGGGCGACGGCGGCCACCGTCCGTGATCAAGCCAGGGACGCGTGTCCGCGAGGCCTTCAGCTTCGAATCCCCAAAGGTCGCGTATTGCGCGTTCGAGACGAATCGCCGGTGGATGCACCTGCCCGACGGACGGGAAGCGCCCGTCTTCGGCGACGACGCTCAGGACGCCGATCTCGCCGTGATCGTCGAGCGCCATGTGCACGTGCGCGCGCTCGGCCCACAGACCGACCAGAGACCAATGCCCCCCGGACAAGAGACGCGTCGCCTGTCCCCAAGCCTCGTGGCTCACGATCGCGCGCGGCCACGGCGCGTGATGGTCCACTTGCTGGCCACCTCGAACCATATCGCGCAGCTTCGCCGATGCAGGTGTGATCTCAGTCATCGATCGACACCTAGCCCAGCAGCTCCGCGACGTGCTGGAACCACGAAACCAAGAGCGGCGGCAGAAAGATGCCCGCGGCCAGCGCCAGCGCGAGATGCGTGAACATCGGCACGTACGACGCGTGGCCGGGCGCATCGCTGCCGTGTGGAGCCCCGAAAGCGAGGCCGTTCAGCCGATATAGGAGCGCACCCAGGGCGATCAGAATGCCGAGGCCCAGTATCACGGCCAGCGCCGGCGCGCGCGCGAAGGTCGAGGTGAGGACGAGGAACTCGCTCAGAAAGATGCCGGTCGGCGGCAGGCCCACGATCGTGATCACGCCGAGAACGAGGCCCCATCCGAGGACGGGGTGGGAAACGGTGAGGCCGTGGATATCGGCCATCTTCTGCGTCCCCTTGACCTGCGCGATGTGGCCGACGGAAAAAAAGATCGCGGACTTGGTCAGGCTGTGCATGATCATATGCAGCAGTCCCGCGAAGTTCGCGAGCGGGCCGCCCATGCCGAAGGCGAAGCTGATGATGCCCATGTGCTCGATGGACGAGTAGGCGAACATCCGCTTGATGTCGTCGCGCCGATACAGCATGAAGGCCGCGAACACGACCGAAATGAGCCCCAGCGTGACCATCAGCGGCCCGGGCGCCAGCGCATTCGAGTTCGCGGCCATCACCATCTTGAAGCGCAGCACCGCGAACAGCGCGACGTTGAGCAGCAAGCCGGACAGCACCGCGGAAATCGGCGTCGGGCCCTCGGCGTGCGCATCGGGAAGCCAAGCGTGCAAGGGCGCCAGGCCGACCTTGGTGCCGTAGCCCAGAAGCAGGAACACGAACGCGAGGTTGAGCAGCGCGGGATCGAAGCTGGCGGCGCGCTGCACGAGCACGCTCCAGGCCATCGCCTCCAGACCTTCGCCGAGTACCGAGCTCGCGGCGAGATAGACGAGGATCGTGCCGAAGAGCGCCAGCGCGATGCCGACGCTGCCCAGAATGAAATACTTCCACGCCGCTTCGAGGGCCTCGTGGGTGCGGTAGATACCGACCATCAAGACGGTGGTCAGCGTCGCCAGCTCGACCGCCACCCACATCAGACCCACGTTGTTCGCGAGCAGCGCCAGGTTCATCGCGAACATCAGCGTCTGATACATCGCGTGATAGAAGCGCAGGTACGCGTGCGTGAGGCGCCCGGTCTCGAGCTCGTGCGCGATGTAGCTGGCGCTGAAGACGCTGGTGGTGAAGCCCACGAACGTGTTGAGCACGATGAACACGACGTTGACGTCGTCGACGATCAGGAACAGGCCGGGCTCCGGCCGCAGAAAGAACAACGCCAGCGCACAAACGAGCGTCAGCAGCGTGCCGAGGACGTTGAGCCTGGCGGTCGTCCGGTCGTCGGGCAGGAACGCAAGCAGCACCGCGGCCACCGCCGGGATCAGCAGGATCGCATCGACGACGAGCGCGCCGGGATCGTTCATGGCCGTTCCACGCGGACGCGGTCGAGCGCGTGCACGTCCACGGAATCGAAGCGCTCGCGAATCCGGAACAGGAAGATGCCGATCACGATCAACGCGATGAGGATCGAAAAGGCGACGCTGATCTCGACCACCAGCGGCATGCCCTTGGCGCCGGTCGCGGCGAGAATGAGGCCGTTCTCAATTGACATGAAGCCGATTACCTGGCCCACGGCGTTGCGCCTCGACACCATCATCAGAAGACCGAGCAGGATGACCGAAAGCGCAAAGGCGAGGTCCTCGCGCACCAGCGTCCCCTCGGCCGTGGTGATCGGCAGCATGACCATGATCGACAGAGCGACCAGGCCGATGCCGCCCAGCATCGTCTGCCCGATGCCGACCACCGTCTCGACGTTGCGATGAATGCCGAGCCGCACGATGATCCGGTGCAGCACGACCGGGATGACGATCGCTTTGACGACCAGTGCGATCGCGGCGGTGATATACAGATGGGGTGCGTTCTGGATATGCGCCTGCCAGGCAACCGACACCGAGACCACAAAGGCGTGCAGGGCGAAGATATTGAGCAGGCTGAACATGCGGTCCTGGTAGAGCAGCATGAAGCTCACCAGCACCAGGCTGCCAGCGAACAGATGCGCAACGTCGAGGGCGAAGCGATCCATCAGGCCCCGCGCGAAACGAACAGGAGCAGGGCAGCGAGCAGGCCCAGCATGAGGGCGGCGCCCAGGAATTCGGATACCCGGAAAACCCGCATCTTGGCAATCACCGTCTCGAACACGGCAAGGAGGAATCCGCCGGCGGCGAGCTTGAGCACGTAAACCGGCAGGCTGGCGGCATAGGCTGCAAACCCTTGACCGGCTACGGCGACACCCCACGGCGCGAACACGCAGCCGATGATCGAGAGATAGAGCAGGAGCTTGAGCGAGGCAGCCACTTCGATCACCGCGAGGTGGCGGCCCGAATATTCGAGGATCATCGCTTCGTGCACCATCGTGAGCTCCAGGTGCGTGGCCGGATTGTCGATCGGAATGCGCGCGCTCTCGGCGACGGCGACCATCACCAGGGCGACGAGCGCCATCGCCAGCGACACGCGCAGCCCTACGGCGGGGCCCGTCATGTATGTCGCCACCGACGAGAGCTGGGTCGAGCCGGCCAGAAGCGAGAGCGTGAAAGCGATCATCAACAGCGCTGGCTCGGCCAGCGAGGCGATCATCATTTCCCGGCTCGAGCCAATCCCGCCGAAGCTTGTGCCGACGTCGAGCCCCGCAAGCGCCAGCATGAAGCGTGCGCTGCCCAGGAGGGCCACGATCGCGATCAGGTCCGCGGCCGGACTGAAGGCGAGGCCCGTGGCGAAGGTCGGCACCAGCGACGCCGCCACCCAGGTCGTGGCGAAAATGAGGTACGGCGCCGCACGAAACACCCACGACGCGTTCTCTGCCAGCACGACTTCCTTGCGCAGCAGCTTGTGCAGGTCACGGTAGGGCTGAATGAGATCCGGTCCCCGACGGCGCAGAAGGCGGGCCTTGATCTTGCGCACATATCCGGTGAGCAACGGCGCCAGCAACAGGACCAGCAGCAACTGGGCAAGTTGAACCAGGATGTCCAGAGCTACTGCCATATGGCCAGAATTACCAGCAGTGCCACCAGCGCACCGGACACCAGCGTGAGGTAGCCCCGGATCGTCAGGAACTGCACCCGGTTGAGAACGTCGGCAGTAACGCTGACGGTCCTGGTTATGGGTACATACAGGACATCCCACAGAAGGTCGTGCAGGTGGACATGCAATTGCGCGGGGCGAAGGTCCCCGGGTCGTGGCATGTCGATCTCTTCGCGCGCACGAAACACCACGGTCCCGAACACGCGTCGAATCGGCTGCGCGAAGCTGCCCGCGGTGTATTGCGTCACCGGGCTCGCGTCGGGGAATCCGCAGTCCCACGGAGCCGAGCGCCGGACCGCATGCGACGCGAAGCGGTGGATGACGTAGGCGGCGAGGCTCGCCGCGACCGCGATGAGAACGAACAACAAGAGGCCGTTGTAGGAGCTACGGCTTTCGGCGATGGGAACGATCGTCAGCCACGCGAACGTGGTCTGCCTCGGCATCTGCGCATTGACGAGGCTCTGGACGGCGGGAGCGAGCGCATCGATGAAGAAGCCGGGCAGAATGCCCGCCGCGAGGCAAAGCACGACCAGAGTGAACATCGCCGCCAACGACAGGCGATCGGTCTCCCGCGCGTCCTGCGCGACGTTCGTCCGCGCCCGGCCAAGAAACGTGATCCCGAAAGCCTTGACGAAGCACGCGGCAGCCAACGCCGCGGAGAGCGCGAGCAGGCCGCCCACGGCGGGCACGAGAAACTTCAGCACCCACTGCGGCAGCTGCGGGCTCAGCAGGATTGCCTGAAACGTGAGCCACTCCGAAACGAAGCCATTGAAAGGCGGCAGCGCGGAGATCGCCGCGGACCCGACGAGGAAGGCAAACGCGGTGTAAGGCATCCGGTGGATCAATCCGCCGAGGCGCTCCATGTTGCGCTCGGCGGTCGACGTCAGGACGGCGCCCGAACCGAAGAAGAGCAGGCTCTTGAACACCGAATGATTGAAGACGTGAAACAGCGCGGCGGTGAGGGCAAGCGCAGCAGCACCGTTCATGCCGTTGGCAGCAAATGCCAACCCAAGACCGAGGCCGATGAAAATGATCCCGATGTTCTCGACCGTGTGATAGGCGAGCAGGCGCTTGAGGTCGTGCTCCATCAGCGCATGCAGGACGCCCAGAACTGCGCTCGCACCGCCGAATAGGAGCACGACACCCCCGGACCACCACGCGGGCGAGCCCATCAGATCGAAAACGATGCGCACGAAGCCGTAAACAGCGACCTTGGTCATGACGCCGCTCATGAGGGCGGAAACATGGCTTGGTGCGGCGGGATGCGCGAGCGGTAACCAGACGTGCAGCGGCACGAGTCCCGCTTTCGAGCCGGCGCCGAGCAACGTCAGCCCGAGCACCGCCGAAGCAATCGTCGTGGAGAGCTGCGTATTGCGGATCGAATCGAACGTGTAGCCGCCCGCGGGTCCGGCAAGGAGCCCGAAGCCCAGGAGCAGTGAAAGCGTGCCGAAGCTCGCCATCAAGAGGTAGATGTAACCGGCCCGCGCATTGTCGGGTTCACGATGGTGCGCCATGACCAGCGCCCACGACGTGAGCGACATGAACTCCCAAGTCAGAAGGAACGTGAAGGCGTCATCAGCCAGCACGACCAGATTCATGCCGGCGAGAAAGGCGGGAAAGAACGGCAACACTCGGCCCGGTTCCGTTTCGTGCCGACCGTAGCCGAGACCGTACAGGCTCGCCGTTACGCCGCCGAGGTTGACAACAATCAGAAACACCGCGGCCAGCGGATCGAGGCGGAAATGCGCCCCGAGCCAAGGCAAGCCGATCGGCAGGCGCACGATCTGCGGCAACACGGCGTCGTTGACGAGACTCCACACCGCCGTACCGAGCGCGATGATCGACGCGATGAGCGCGACTGCGTAGACGAACGTCGTTGTCGGGGCGCGACGCGCCCCCGCGACGGCTGCCGGTGCCGTGGCCAGCAGCATCAGGACGCACCACAGCACGACGGCTATCGCCATGACCCGCGTCGCCTGCTCATGAAGCCAAAGGGAAAGTGCGAAGTCTGCGGCACGAGATCAGCGCGCCTTCAACCGAATGCCGCGTCCGCCGTCGTTGCTGGCGGCCCCCTCGTTGATGAGCTCGACGCCGGCCGCCTCGAGTGCGGCAATCAGCTTCATCAGGGAATCGACGTTGCCCCGAATGACTCCCTCGCTTGCCTCCATGCGCTGAATCGTGGGGAGCGAAAGGCCAGATGCGACTGCCAATTCCTTCTGGTCCATGCGCACGAGGGCGCGAGCAGCCCGGAGCTGAGCCGCGGTGATCATGGATTACCCATTGATATTGACGTTTTAACCATCAAAAGTTAATGTTAAGTCGTCTCTGAGCCATATGCAAATCGAGCAGCTACCGGGCGACCGGACCGACATCAGGGAAGGATCTGACCCATGCCGCAACGCGAGGTGGAGGTCGTTAACAAAACGGGACTCGACGCGCCGGCGTCCGGGAAACTCGCTCAGCTGGCCGCTACGTACCAATGCGAAGTGTCGTTGATGCGCCGCGGGCGCAAGGTCAATGCCAAGAGCTTGATGGGCGTAATGATGCTGGCGGCGGGACAAGGGAGCCGAGTCGTCATCGAGACCGAGGGCCCGGACGAGGCGGAGGCGCTCGACGCGATCGCGACACTGGTCGGGAGTCCCTTGGAGGGGACTGAGTGACGTCAGGCAGCGAGGTTGAAGTAGCTCAGATCGTGCGTCTTGGTAATGCTTGGAACGGCGGAAAAGTCTCATCCACCGATCCGTTCGCGGCGCAATGTCGATCTACCGCGGAGCCAGGCGATCAGGTACGACTGATCGCGACAGCGGGTCCCCACAAGCGCCGCCACATAGTGGACAGCGCGACGACGGTGTCCGATGGACGCCCAACTACGTATTCAGCGTCGGTCGTTCGGAAAGACGGGCTCGTCTACGAAGACTAGCTTTGGCCGTGGCGGCGCTACATTCGTAGCTCGCCGTACCCGCTCGTTGGCACGGGTGCGTAGCATCTCGTTGCGGCGCTTCGAGCGCCGCGCGCCGAGCTGACGGCTACCGCGCTCGCCGGTGCAATAGGTGGTAGCGTTTCGAGGCTCAGGTTGGGGAACCGGGTTTCTTGATCGCTGTCGGGTTATTTGGTAAATGAGACTCAGAGCTGGCTCCGGAAAACTGGACAGGGCGATAAGTGGTAGAACTGCTCCCGTGTGAGGTGTTTTGGAGAGGAGCAGAAGTCATGAAGCGACCCCGAAGGAACCATTCCGCGGCGTTCAAGGCGAAGGTGGCCTTGGCTGCGGTCCGCGGCGATAAAACGCTGGCCGAGCTTGCCGAACGGTTCGAAGTCCATCCGAACCAGATTACGCAGTGGAAGAGCCAGTTGCTCGAGCGCGTCGTGAACGTGTTCGGTGGTGAGGCGCCGGCGCCCGATTCGGCGGCCACGATTCGCGCGTTGCAGGCGAAGATCGGGCAGCTGACGATGGAGTGCGATTTTTTGGAAGGAGCGCTCAACAAAACGGGATTGGGGAGCGCAAAGCGATGATCAATCCCGAACACCCGTTGCCGGTGGTGCGGCAATGCCAGCTGCTGGGGCTGGCACGATCGACGGCGTACTATGCGCCGTTGCGGACATCGGAGACCGACTTGGTGCTGATGCGGCGGCTCGACGAATTGCACCTGAAGTGGCCGTTTCTGGGTGCGCGCAAGTTGCGCGATCTGCTGAATCGGGATGGCTTCGCGGCCGGCCGCAAGCATGTCGGCACGCTGATGCACAAGATGGGCATCAGCGCCGTCTACCGTGCGCCGAAGACGAGCGCACCGGGCCGCGGTGCGGAGCATCGGATCTATCCGTACTTGCTCAGAAACCTCGTCATCGAGCGCGCCAACCAGGTGTGGGCGGCAGACATCACCTACTTGCCAATGGCGAAGGGCTTTCTGTATCTGGTGGCGATCATGGATTGGGCGAGCCGGCGGGTACTGGCCTGGCGAACCTCCAATACGCTCACCGCTGATTTCTGTGTCGAAGCGCTGCACGAGGCCTTGGCACGCCACGGCACGCCGGAGATCTTCAACACCGATCACCCAGTTCACCAGTGCCGACTTCACCGACGTCCTCCAGGACGCCGGCGTGCGTATCAGCATGGACGGCAAAGGGCGCTGGGTCGACAATGTCTTCGTCGAGCGGCTGTGGCGCAGCGTGAAGTACGAAGAGGTGTATCTGCACGCCTATGGCTCGATTGCTGAAGCGAACCGGCGGCTGGCGACTTACTTCGACTTTTACAATCGCATCCGCAGCCATCAGTCGCTGGACGCAATGACGCCTGACGCCGCGTATTTCGCGGCAGCTCCGATGAAAGTCGCCGCGTGAGCAGACCATGCACCAAGGTTGGGCAGCCAGAACGGCCCACAAGCACGTCGACGCGCGCCGCAAGCCCTTGGGTGCCTCCCACTTCGCGCCGTGCAACCGCGTTGAGCGTTTCGTTCGTCCGTCGAGTTTCCCACCGCGTCGCGCGCTCGTGTGCGTGGCTTGCGCCACGCGCGCGCCGCCGTGGAAAACTCTTGCAGCGCAGTTCATCACCTATCCAGCCTCGATTTCTGTCCAATCAGACGGGGCCAGCTCTCTCCTCCACCACTTGAGAGGAAGGTGGCGTATGTCGGAGAAAAAGATCATCGCAGTCATCGGTGCCACGGGCGCCCAAGGGGGAGGGCTCATCCCGTTGCATCTTCCGGGCAATGATCTCCATCAAGAAGGAGGTCATGCATGTGTTTTCCCGCCAGTTTCTCTCGACGCGGTCGGGCGATGGTCGGGCGAACCAACTTCTTGACGGGCACTTACATCCCGACGATAATAGCTAGCCTGTCTAGCTATAAGAGGGAGTTGGAATGATCATGACCAAATGGCAACTTCAAGACGCAAAGAATCGGCTGTCCGAGGTGGTGAGGAAAGCTTCGGACGAAGGGCCGCAAGTCATTACGCTGAGAGGCGACGACGCAGTGGTGGTGGTCGCCGCGGACGAATATGCTCGGCTGACTCACAAATCGAAGGGCACGCTCGTCGATTTCTTCCGCAAGTCGCCGCTGGGTGGCGCAGCGCTTGATCTCGCGCGTAGCCGCGATACGGGCAGACGAGTGGACTTGTGAGCTGGCTTCTCGACACCTGTGTCATTTCCGAGCTGATCCGACCAAGACCGAAGGCGTCGGTCGTTAGCTGGATACGCGAACGCAACGAAGACGAACTGTTCCTGAGCGTCATCACCGTCGGAGAACTGGAAAAGGGTATCGCCAAGCTACCCGATTCGGCCAAGCGAGCCAAGCTCGAGCAATGGGTACGTCGCGAACTCGCGGATCGGTTTCGCGACCGGCTGCTGGTGATCGATTCAAGCGTCGCTGCTCGCTGGGGAGGCATCGTCGGTGCATCGGAAGCGCGGGGTCAGCCGTTGCCGGTCATCGATAGCCTGATCGCGGCCACAGGCCTGCAGCATGACCTCACCGTCGTCACCCGGAACACGGATGACTTGGAACGCTGTGGGGCGCACTGCTTCAACCCGTGGGTCGGGAAATAGCGCGACATGGCATCGCGCGTCGCGACCAAAGAAGGGTCCTCGATCTGATGGGCAAGCTCGAGTGGGATGCAGCCTTGGACGAACATTTCCGACGTTGTGCTCCATACCGATCGTAGCGAAGCGAGCCGAACTGGAACCACAACGATGAATGATCCGGCCACACCGTCGCTGTTCCCCGGGCTTGAGGTGCCGCCAGCGAGCCCTGCGGCGGGTACGGCTTCAACAGATACGCATGAAGTCGCGAAGGCGATGGCGCTCTTATGGACGTATCGGCCGCGTACCACGATCTACAGCCTTCTGCCGCTCCTCGGTCTGAAGCGCAGCGACGGCCGCGCGTTCACGCAGGATGACGTCAAACGCGCGCTCGCCGACTTGCGCCAGCGTGGCTCGCTCAACGAGATGCCCGGGCGCGACGGATATTTTCGCCTGCAGGACGAAGTTCGTGGACGTTTGTACCGCGAGTTGCTCGATGAGATGCCTGCTGCAACGCTGCGCGATGCGCTGCGCAGGCTTGACAGGTATGGGTCCGCGCCTGTTGGTTACCACTGGCCGCTGTATGACACGGCGGCGACCGTCGCGCTGGTTCGGCTCGAACTGTTTTCGGGAACGTCCGCCAAGGAGATCGAGCGCATGCGCGGCTTGATCCAGCGCTCACTGGACTGGAACGAGATCCTCTGGACAGCTGCGCTACCCGCGTTCGATGCAGCGTTGTTCGAACGAATCACGCCGGAATGGCGTTGGGCGCTCGCATTTGCGGTCGTCTCTGACATGTGCCTCGCGTGGCGCGCCGAGATGATGCCTGTCAGCGAATGGGCGCTTGCGAAACTCGACAGCGAGCGAGACAGCATGCCGCAGCACATGCGTCTCGCGCTCGCAGAGTTGCTCGTGCATCGTGGTGAGCAATCGCGTGCGCAGCATGCGCTTGAAACGCTCAGGAGTGGCGCGGCCGAGGCGCTGCGCGCGTGCATGCTGGCGCAGGCCGGTCGGTGGAGCGAAGCGCAGGTTGCTTTCGATGCTGCGTTCAAGCGTCAACAGGTCGAGATCGGCGCGCGTAAGCGCATCTTTCCCGTCAGCGTGGCCTGGCTTTATCCGTTTGCGCTGCTTGCGCAGCAAACGCCCAGGCACCTCGAGCTGGCGCGTAAGTTCTGCCTTGGCGAGGCCGGCAAGCGAAATCCGGACCCGAATGAAGGATGGGGTCGATGGGTGCATGCGATCGGTGCCCGCCTCGGCGACGTCAAGCTCGATCGCAGGGCGTTCGACTTGAAATCGCATTCATTGGCGTACGTCGGAATCGACGCTTTATGGGCCCTGCTGCTTTCAGCCTGGCTCGGACGCGATGCGCTGGGCTTGAACGATGCGAAGCGCGCGAGCCGCGATGCGCTGAGCGAGTACGCCGGCGCTCTTCGCGAGGTTCTGAAGCGTTGCCGTTTCGATTGGCTCGTGACGCAGGTCGACGCGGCGCAAGCGGTTTTGCGCGGCGACGAGCCGGTGGCCGGCTTCTTCGTCTCGGGTCCGCGCGAGCAATGGCGTGACGTGCTGGTGGCACTGCAGGCACTCGGCGCCGGCCAGCCCGAGGCGAAGACGGGCGCGGAATCATCACGGGTTGTCTGGTCGATTCGGATCGGCAAAGGCGGGTCCGTCGAATCGATCGAACCTCTCGAGCAGAAGCGTGGTCCGCGCGGGTGGACGAAACCCAAATCGTTGAACCTTGCCAAGATCGCAGGCAACGAACGTTTGCCGCCGTGGGATGCCAAGGTCGCGCGAGCGCTTCGTCAGGACCGCGCTTATACACGCCGCTGGGAGATCGACCGATCGTCGGCGATCATGGCGCTCGTCGGCCATCCGGCCGTCGTGCTGGCCGATGCGCCAGATCAACTCGTCGACGTGATCGAAGGCACGCCGGAAGTCGAGGTCGTGAAGAACGCCGATCGCTATGTCATGCGAGTCACCCCGTCCGTACGTGTGGACGCGGATTCCGAAGAGTATTACTACAGCGACGCCGCGCACCAGCGTGAGATGGAGGCGCTCAAAGCGATCACGCTCGTGCAGGACACGCCGCAGCGGCTGCGCGTTATCCGGCTCACGACGGCGCAACGACGGGCTGCGCAGTTGGTCTCGGGACGCTTCTCCGTGCCGGCGAGTGCGCAGGACGAGCTCCAGCAAGCACTGCGTGCGCTTGCCAGTCATTTTCAGGTGCATGCCGATCATGCGCAGGCTGCACGGGAAGTACCGGCCGAGACACGGCTTCGCGCGGAGCTCTCTCCGATCGGCGATGAGCTGACGCTACGTCTTGTCGTCGCGCCGTTGGGTGCGGACGGACCGCGTTTGGCACCCGGCAACGGACGGGCTCGGCTGATGGCGGCAATCGGCGGCGAAACCGTCGGCACGAGCCGCGATCTCGCGGCGGAACGCGCGAATGTCGAAGCAGTTCTCGACGCGTTGCCATTTCTCGAAGACTTGCACAGTGCCGGCGGATACGAATGGCTGATTGCCGATCCCGAGAACGCACTGTCAACGGTCGAAACGTTGCCCAAGTTGTCGGCGGCGATGGCGGTCGATTGGCCCAAGGGAAAGCAAGTGCGCGTGCTCACCGCCGATGCGCGGCAACTTGGAATCGTGGTGAAGCGCGAGCGCGACTGGTTTCGCCTGCACGGACGTGCCGTTGTCGACGAGAACGTGGTGCTCGATTTCCAGGCGCTACTGGACGCTGGCCGCGCGCGCAGCCGTTTCGTACCGATGGGTGAGGGCGTCTATGTCGCGCTCACGCATTCGCTCAAAGCGAAACTCGCCGATCTCGCGGCCGTTGTCGAGGCCGACGGCGGCGGCGCGCGAGTTCCGCAATTGACGGCGGCATGGCTCGATGATGTGCTGCAGGATGCGCAAGTCGAGTCAGACGCAGAATTTCGCGCGGTCATCGATCGCCTGCACATCGCGCAAAGCGAAATGCCAGCGGTGCCCGCGATGCTGCAGGCCGAACTCCGCGCCTATCAGGAAGACGGCTACCGTTGGGCGATGCGTCTTGCGAGTGCAGGTCTCGGCGGTTGTCTGGCCGATGACATGGGATTGGGCAAGACGTTGCAGGGACTCGCCGTGCTGCTCGCGCGCGGCAACGATGGCGCTGCGCTGGTAATTGCGCCGACATCGGTGTGCGGCAATTGGCTCGCTGAATCGCGTCGCTTCGCACCCACGCTCAACGTCGTGATCTATGGCGAGAGCGAGCGCGATGCACTGATCACCAACGCCGGTCCAATGGACGTCATCGTGGTGTCTTACACGCTGTTGCAGCAGGCGCAGGAGCGCTTCGGCGCGCGATCGTGGCATACGGTGATCGCCGATGAAGCGCAGGCGATCAAGAACGCGGCGGCCAAGCGCTCACTCGCGGTGTTCGATCTCGACGCAGGGTTTCGGCTCGCGCTTTCAGGCACGCCCGTCGAGAATCGGCTGGCCGAGCTGTGGTCGATCATGCGTTTCGTCAACCCGGGGCTCCTGGGCACGTCGACGCGATTCACCGAGCGTTTCGCGACACCGATTGAACGCGACCGCGATCGCGACGCGCAACATTTGCTCAAGCGATTGATCGGCCCCTTCGTGTTGCGTAGGACCAAAGCTCAGGTATTGCAGGAGCTGCCGGCGCGAACGGAGCTGACCATCGCGGTGGCGCCCGTTGCAACGGAGGCCGCGCACTATGAGGCGCTACGACGGCAGGCAGTCGCGAACGCCGACCGCGCGCTGTCGACCGAACCCGCAGGCCAGGCGCGGCTCAACATTCTTGCGCAACTTACCCGACTGCGCCGCGCAGCCTGTGATCCGCGTCTTGTGAGTCCCGAGCTCGGCGTCATTGGCGCGAAAGTGCAAGCGTTCACCAATCTCGCGGCCGAGCTCGCCGTGAACGGTCACAAGGCGCTCGTCTTCAGCCAGTTCGTCGATTTCTTGACGCTGCTGCGCGAGCCGCTGGACGTGGCAGGAATCGCGTATCAGTACCTCGATGGCGCCACGCCAGCCGCGGAGCGCACCCGTCGAGTCGCCGCGTTCCAGGCAGGCCAGGGTGATCTATTCCTCATCAGCCTGAAGGCGGGCGGCTTCGGTCTCAATCTGACCGCAGCCGACTATGTGCTGATTACCGACCCGTGGTGGAATCCTGCAGCCGAAGATCAGGCGATGGGCCGCGCGCACCGCATCGGCCAAACGCGGCCGGTGACGGTCTATCGATTGGTGACGAAGGGCACCGTGGAGGAGCGAATCATCGAGCTGCACCAGGACAAGCGCGCGCTAGCAGAGAGCATCCTCGCCGAAGGCGATGCAGCGCTGCTGCCGTCGGCCGACGACCTGATCGCGCTAATTCGCGGGTGTGGTCCGCAATAATTCGCGCCGCGGGCATATAAGCGTCCCGCACCTGGAAACGCGGGCCGACTCTGGCATGATGGGCAGATGCTGCAGCTGGTGCGAGCGATCGTCGGGGTAGCCTCGGACGTCCTGAGGATGGGCGTTTTATTCTTGCGCTCGTCCAGCGTGATCCGCGCTGAGAATCTGGTCCTTCGCCGACAGCTCGGGCGGTATGTCGAGCGTGGTATCAAATCTCGACGCGTCGATCACGCGACTCGCGTCAGCCTCGCACTGTTCACCAGACTGTTCGATTGGCGCGCTGCGGTGGTCAACGTGCGACCGGCGACCATCGTTCGGTGGCATCGAATGGGGTGGCGGATCGTGTGGCGCTGGAAGTGCAGGGCGGGCCGGCCACCTTCAGTCGACGCCATTCGCAGGTTCCTGTCAAGGCGTATCGCACATCGAATCGGTGTGTCGACGACTAATTGCAGGCACTCTTCTGACTCAGGTCAAAAAACGTCGACTTCTGGCCGAGAACAGTCATGCAATTAGCAAAATTGTTTCGGGTCGATCACTCGGCCGTCCAGCAGGCCGGAGTGTAAGCCCGGGTAGTCAATACACTTTCGGAACGAAACGCTGCTTTGATATTCGCGGTCTTTTGTACCCGGGATCCAGCTGACGTTGTGGTAGCTCAATTTCGACGGGAGTCAAGTCCGAGTAGTGGATTTGCTGTAGCAGGTGGGCGATGCAATTGAGGCGCGCCTTCTTTTTGTTGTCGGCGTCCACAACGAACCAGGGCGTGAGTTTGGTATCCGTCTTGGCGAACATGGCATCTTTTGCCATTGAATACTCGACCCAGTGCTTTCTCGACTCGATGTCCATCGGGCTGAGTTTCCATCGCTTCGTAGGGCTACGCATGCGTTGCTGGAAGCGCCTTTCCTGCTCTTCGTCGTTGACCGAGAACCAATACTTGATCAAATAGATCCCGGAACGAACCAGCATTTCTTCGAAGAGTGGCGCGGCACGCAAGAATTCCTTGTATTCCGCATCTGTGCAAAAACCCATAACCCGTTCTATGCCGGCGCGGTTATACCAACTGCGATCAAATAGCACGATCTCCCCGCGGTTTGGCAAATGCGCAACGTAGCGCTGAAAGTACCATTGGCCACTCTCCCGCTCGGTCGGAGTGCCTAGGGCGACGACACGACAGACTCGCGGATTCAGGCTCTCCGTTATGCGTTTGATCACGCCGCCTTTGCCCGCCGCATCGCGTCCCTCGAAGATGACCAGCACTTTGAGACCCTGGAGACGCACCCATTCCTGTAGCTTGATGAGCTCGAACTGGAGATGGGCGATCTCTTCCACGTATTTGTAGTTCTTGGGCGGTTTGCGCTGTTTGGCTCGTCCGGCCGAATGCCAATACTGTTCGAGCTTAGCTGCTTCTTTAACGTCAGCGATGACTTCGCCGGAGGACTCCGGCGCCAAGGGTCCTTTTTTCCGTTTCATGTTTATCTCGCCCTTATCTTGCCTGGTTGCTCTCTAAGGATCAAAAGGTCGCGACAATTGCTCCGTCGAACTCCATCGATGTCCGCGTAATTATGAGGGGTTGTACAACTCGCCGTTGATCGCTGTATCCGTGCCTTCAAGGACTGGGCCGTCGGCGTTTTCATTTTCCTTCGAAAGAAGAGGTTTGCAAGTTCCCTTCTAGCTGAACGTGCCTCGCTCGGGCAGTTCTAGATGGGATCGCTGGAACGATTTCGGCACGTGACTCGACCGTCTCATCTTGGCCGACAAGAGCGGTCCAGTGACTGCTTCTATGAAGCGGAATGCTCTACGACCGCAGTTGTCCCGCCAGCGACACTCGCCCCGTCAATCCGAACGTTCGCAGACGCGGCATTGCAGACCTTCGCGCGGGAAGCACTTCCGGTCGCCGGTACGAAACGCTCTTCTGCGACGAGGCCGACGGCGAGCGCAAGCGGATGTTCATGCAGATGAAGCGGGAAGTGCTACGGCTGGGGGGTTACGCGCGCGAGTACTTCATATCGCAGACGCCCGAACTGACGTAGATGGCCGACGTAGTGATCGACGTCGGTGCATTCACGAGGTCGAGCGACGGCCAGCGCGGCCACCGCCGTCGCGTGACGGCGGCCTCGCCGCAGAGTGTGCGATCATTGCGCGTGTCGTTGCCGAGAACGTGTTCGAAGCGCACGGCATTGGGGTGTCCTATTTTCCGGAAACGCGAATGAGCCGTTGAGTCATATCAATCCGCAAAGTATCGAACGGCCGCGTCGGGCAGGCCGGCGGGGTCGGGCTCGAACAATTCGAGGAGTACGCCGTCCGGCGCCTCGAGCATAAGATAAGTCCCCTCGAGATGGCGGCGAATCGCGCTCGTGATCTTCACGCCGCCCTCGCGCATGCGGTCGACCAGTGCTTCCAGTTCCCGGACCCGAATGCCGAGATGATGCACGGCGTTGCGGCCGTGGTCGCGCGGCGGCTGGGCGTAGAAGTGTAGTCTTCCGCTACCGATCCGCAGAAAGACGTTGCGCGATCCGGCAAAGATCCCGTCCCATGCAACCTCGGCGCCGAACCAGCGCCGATAGAAGGCAATCGCAGCATCGAGGTCGGACGCGAACAGGTGGGCATGATGGAAGTCGCATGTTCCCGGCGCGGACGCTTGTTGTTGATCCATCATCGCAGTTTGGGAGGTGGAAGGGAGCGACGAGTATCGACCCGCGGAGGTTATCCGCGCAATGCGCCGCCAGACACGAACTGAGAGGCCGCGTTTGGCACGCGCGCGACGGCGCGTGGGTGATGATCGACCGTCTCAAGGCGACCGCTGGCGAGGATCGACCTGGGCGACCTCAACTCAAATCGATCGCGGGGTCGACCGCAGGGAGCCTTGGTACTGTATTTAAATAAATATGGCAACATATTATTATTGCCAAGTGTTCGCATGTCGGCTACTGTTCCCCCGGAGGAGGGCCGCCCACATGCCAAGAGAGAGTCCATTCACGATCCGCCTCTCGCGACAGGAACGCGAAATCCTGGAAGACCGATCGCGGAAGTATACGTTGCCATATTTCGAGGTGCTGCGCGCCAAGATGATCCTGTTCGCCGCCGAGGGCCGCGCCAACGACGAGATCGCCGCCGCGCTCTCGATCGGACGCGATGTGGTGAGCCTGTGGCGCAAACGGTTCTTCCGTGAACGACTATCCGGGCTCGAAGAGCGCCCGCACCCGGGCCGCCCCCGGGTCTTTCCCCCCAGAGCTGGTCGTGCAAATTAAGGCTCTCGCCTGTGAGCTCCCCGCCACGCGGGGACTGCCGCTGTCGCGTTTCAGTTGCGCCGACATCGTGCGCGAAGCGCAGCATTGCGGCATCGTCGCGCGCATCAGCGAGACGACGGTTTGGCGCTGGTTGCACGAAGACGCCATTCGCCCCTGGCAGCACCGCACCTGGATCTTTCCGCGCGATCCGGAGTTCGCCCTCAAGGCCGGGCGCATCCTCGATTTGTATGCCAAGCAGTGGCAAGGCAAACGCCTGCGCGGTGACGAGTTCGTACTCTCCACCGACGAGAAAACCAGCATTCAAGCCCGCGTCCGCAAACATCCCACCTTGCCACCCCGTCCCCACGGTGCCGCCCGCATCGAACACGAGTACACCCGCGCCGGGGCGTGGGCCTACTTGGCGGCGCTCGACGTACACCGCGCCAAGGTCTTCGGCCGTTGCGAGCAATCTACCGGCATCGATCAGTTCGCTCGCCTCGTCACCCAAGTCATGACTCAGCCGCCCTACCGTGACGCACGCCGCGTATTCTGGATCATGGATAATGGCTCGTCGCATCGCGGGCAGCCCTGCGTGCGACGCCTGACCCAAGCCCTTTCCCAACTTGGTCCCTGTCCACGGTCCGGTTCACGCCAGTTGGCTCAACCAAATCGAGATCTACTTCTCCATCGTCCAGCGCAAAGCCCTCACCCCCAATGACTTCTCCTGCATCGAGGAGGTCGAGGACCGACTGCTGCGCTTCCAGGAGTACTACGAGCGCATGGCTACGCCCTTCGACTGGCGATTCACCCGAGCCGACCTCGCAAGGCTGACCAGAAAGTTTGCGGTCGAGCCTGCCTCCTTGCCTCTTGCCGCCTGACCTCATACGTTGCCGAATTTACGAACCGGCCTACTTAGCCGGCCACGGCCCCATAGGCGGCAAACTCCCAGTCCCCACTCGCTTCGTCCTGGCGAAGGACGTACAGGTGGCCGTCATCGGCGTCGACCTTGAATCAGCGCTGCGTCGGAGCGAACCAGCGATCGACCACGGCGCGCACGGCGAGCCGGCGCTTGCCCAGCCAGAACGCAAGCGGCTCCTGATCACCGCGATATCCGGCGTAGCACTCCACGCGAACCGCCATGCCGTAAAGATACCGCTCTGGCGTTGCTTCGCCACAAGCCGGCGAGGGCCCGCGCCCCACGACTAATCGCTGAACGGCTGCACCCGGCTTGGGTGCGGCCATTCGGCCGGCACGGGAGACTGGCGGTCATCGACCCAGTATAGATACTCCGTCCCGCTTTCCGTGATACTGGTCACGGCTGGCAGGTAGCTGCCAGTGAAGGCGGGACATGCGCCCGCGGACTACGAATAAGTCGACCCAATCGTTCGACGTTTACGGCTTTAGCTTCGAGTCCGCGGGTGCGCCTGCGTTCGTCAACGAATACTCAGGGTTCGCCGTCGCACCGGCTCACTATATTGCCTTCGTAGAACGCAAGCTCGCATGTGCCTGGTCGCCAATCTATCACTGCAGGAGGTGCCGCGTGAAGCCTCTATCCGATCGTCCTTTCACCGCCCATATCGGCATCGATTGGGCGGACGCAAAGCACGATGTTTGCCTCCAGGCCGCAGACAGTAAGCAGCGTGAGTTCGACCGCATTGCCCATCAGGTGGGCAGCATTGATCAATGGGCGAAGTCGTTGCATCAACGCTTCGGTGGTCCCATTGCCGTGGCGCTGGAATTGGCCAAGGGACCGCTCGTCTATGCGCTGCAGAAGTATGACTTCTTCGTGCTCTTCCCGATCAATCCTGCGACCCTGGCCAGGTACCGCGAAGCGTTCAAGCCCAGTGGCGCTAAGGACGATCCTACCGATGCCGAACTGGCGCTCGATCTGCTGCTCCGCCACCCAGAGCGATTCACCCCGCTCAAGCCGCAAAGCGTGGCGATGCGCACGCTGCTCAGCCTGACCGAGCAGCGACGCGAGCTGGTCGATGACAAGACCCGGGTTACCAACCGCTTGGGCAATGCCCTCAAGCAATACTATCCGCAAGCGCTAGACTGGTTCGAGCAGCGCGATACGATCCTGTTCTGCGACTTCCTGACTCGCTGGCCAACCCTCGCTCAGGTCAAGCGCGCCCGCAAAACCAGCTTGACGGCATTCTTCTACGCCCACAACGGGCGGCGGCCTAAGGTCATCGACGCCCGCCTTGACTCGATCCGGACGGCCAGGCCGCTTACGGATGACCCAGGGGTGATAGCGCCGTATCGGTTGCAGGTGTTGGTGCTGGTCGAGCAACTGCGCGTCACCCTCCACGCCATCGATCGCTTTGACCGACAGATCGCCGCCGTGGCCGCCACCCTTCCGGACTACACCCTATTCAGCCCGTTACCGGGCGCCGGTCCCCACCTGGCGCCACGTCTGCTCGCCGCCTTTGGCGAACAACGCGAGCGTTTCATGAGCGCCGATGAACTCCAGAAGTATTCCGGCATTGCACCTGTCACCGAACGCAGCGGCAAGAAGCACTGGGTGCACTGGCGATGGCAGTGCCCGAAATTTGTCCGACAGACCTTTGTGGAATGGGCGGGCCAGACGATCAACAAGTCCTTCTGGGCCGGCGTCTACTATCGGCAGCAACGCGACAAGGGCAGTTCCCATCAAGCGGCGGTACGCGCGCTGGCTTTCAAGTGGATCCGCATCCTTTACCGTTGCTGGCAAGCCCGCACACCCTACGACGAGTCAACCTATCTCAACACATTGCGGCAGCGCGGTTCTCCCCTGCTGAAACACGTCAATCTAACTACACAAAACGCTGGACGGACTACCTCAGGGCGTGAAGCCGCCGGTCGGTCCTCTCCAAGCTGCCATTCGCCACGGTTTATCAGCCACGGCACACCACCAGCGCCGTCGGCTGTATGCGTTGGTTCGCCGATCAATCGAGTCCGATGCAAGCGTTCGCCATAGTCAAATCATGTCCCATGACAGTACGCGGCCATGCGCCTCGTCGGTCATGACGAGCTTGATGATATAGGGCGCGGCTTTTGTGAGCCAAAATCTCATCGTGTAGTCGCCCCTTCGGGCGCTTTGGAGTCCTTGGCGCCTGAAAGCAAGACCGAAGTGACATGTGTGCCGTCAAAAGTGCGCTTAAAGACTGTTCCGTCGATGTTGTGCGCTTCCGATGAAATCGGCGCCAGCGTTTTCGAATCGAAGACGTTGATGATGACGTTCGACGCTCCAGTGATGAAGCTCACGCCTTGTACGCGCAGCATTGCCTGCTTCCCATTCACAGTGGTCCACTGCATGTGGTCGCTCCAAACTCCTTCCGGAAGCACGCGACCGTCTGGAAGCTTCACGCTGTAGAACCATGCATTGTTGTAAGGCGCCAAGAATGAACCATTGAGCGTTCCGTCGCCAACACGTACGGCAATCGCCGATGAAGCAGCCGCCGCCGAGTTCACGGCAAGACTGTACGCAATCATCGTTGCGGCTATGCGGTGGAAACGCATGTCGCCTCCTATCCTTGGTGCCAAGACCCACGGAATGCAGCCGCCTGCCTAATCACCTCGGCAATCACCAGATCGTGTCGGTGGTGAATGGAACTGCGAGCATACTACGCCCCCGAGTTGGGTTTTATCCCTGCTGGCAGATGACTGGTTCCGCTAGGCGCGCGCCCTTTGCTGACTTTCGCGCTCAAGAAGAGGAGACGTTGCTGGGCTTTGCGGCGCAGCGCGAAACCGTCTCGCCGGCGTGCGCCGAGATCGGCGCCACGCGCCCCGCAAGCATCGCAATGCGCAGCGGGTTGCTCCTTCATTTGCGGCCGCTTCCTCCCGAAATTCGTGGGCTATGCCGTCCGTTGGGCCACGCGAACGTCAGCGGAACCTGCGCCAGGACGCGCCTAGGGCAGTTAGGCTATATGCTTCACTCCAGGTATCGCAACTTCACGTCGGATCATGGGCAGCAACAGAGATTCTTCACGGCGGCGTTGGCTGAGTATTGCCCTGCGATCCTTGCACTTGGCGGGCGTGGTGGACGCTGCTGTCGGCGTCCTTGGTCACGGCAGTCCCCACGCCACCGGTATCGTACTCATGCTGCTTACCGGGTTTGTTCTGTATGGGATCGATTTGTGGCATCACCCTGACCTCTGGCGGGAAGTGGCGGGGGTGTTCATCCTTGTCAAACTGGTATTGCTCGTTGCGATGATGCTCGCGACGCACCTTGCCGCGCTCTTGTTCTGGCTCCTACTGATTTCGTCCTCAGTCGTGTCTCACGCACCGCATGCATTCCGGCACAGAAGGATCATCGGTTAGCGCAGGTATCATGTCTCGATGACCATGCATTCCCGTTTCATCCGGAATCGGCTGGCGGACATTCTCGACGACCTGGAATATGGCCTGGTGGAGCGCCGTCGGCAGGTGCGGCTCGCGTTTCTCACTGCGCTCTCGGGAGAGCATACGCTACTCATCGGGCCGCCCGGCACTGCGAAGAGCGAGCTCGCGCGACGATTGCACCTCGCGTTCGAGGATGCGCTGTACTTCGAGCGCCTGCTGACGCGCTTCTCGGTACCCGAAGAACTGTTCGGCCCGCTGTCGATCAGCGCCCTGGAGCAGGATCGCTATGAGCGTCAAACGGCCGGCTACCTGCCGCAGGCCTCGATCGCCTTCATTGACGAGGTATTCAAGGCGAACAGCGCCATACTCAACGCCCTGCTCACGCTTCTCAACGAACGCAAATTCGACAACGGCACGAGTCGCCAGGACTGCCCGCTGATCAGCGTCATCGGTGCGACCAACGAAGTGCCGGAGGGCGAGGTGGCGGAAGCCTTTTTCGACCGCTTCCTCATGCGCCTCCCGGTAGCGCCGGTGAGTGCCGATGGCTTCCGGGAATTGCTGGCACTCGAAGCCCATCGCGGACCGGAGACTGGTGGCGCGCTCGCCCGGCACGAGCGCGACGCCATCACCCAAGCAGCTGGCAAAGTGAGAGTCACCGAGGAAACGGCAAACCTGCTCGCCGAGCTCCGCCAATATCTCGCCGGCGCAGCGATCTATGTTTCAGACCGGCGCTGGCTGAAGATCGTGTGGCTTCTGAAGTCGGCGGCGGCCACGGAGGCGCGCTCGGAGCTTTGCCTGTGGGATCTGTGGCTGTTGCCCTGGTGCACGGCGCACGATGTTGAAGGTCAGGCTGCCGTCCACGACTGGCTGTTGACCAGGCTCGGCGTGCGCGAGGCCCTTTCGCCGCCGCGGCTAACGCGGGTGGTGGAGGCATTTGAGGCGCAGGCCGCGTTGGAGCAGGACGCCGAAGATCTCGATTACGATGCCTCGGGGCGACTCAAGTTCTCCACGGATCTGGACGGACGCATGCACGACGCCAAGGGCGCGTCCCAGGTTGCCCGCATGCACTACACGCGCCGCCGCCGCTATGGCGAGACGCACATCGGCGCCCGTTTGCGCCAGATCGACGACCTTTTGGCATGCATCGCCGGTTACGCGGAAGAGCTCAGGGCGCGACGGGCCGAGCTCGCCGCCTACTCCGCAAACAGCCTGTGGCTCGATCGCGAATTCGCTGCGAGCGCTGCCGCCAACCTCGAAGCAACGCAGTCTGCACTCGCCGGGCTCGCGGAGCGCGCTTTGAGCTCGCGTTCCGCGTTCGCGGCGCTGCCACGCCTGCCGGACGATCCCGGGACGAGACCGGAGCCGGTCGCGCACGAGCTTCTCGACCTGTGAACCGACGAGAACGCGAGATGAGGCCGCTGCTGTTCGAGCAGCGCGAGGTGCGGCTCTCATCGCTCGAGTGCCTGCCGCGCAGCCTCTGGCTGGGGAGCCTGATCAACTCGCAGGGATCGCTCGAGCCCAGGCTGTGCGCGCTGCAGGGCCTGCGCGAGGCACTGCTCGCGGGCGGTACCCCAGATCCGGCAAGTGTGCATTGGCCCGATCCGGCGCTGGCCGCTGCACTGCACGCGGCATTCTTGCAGCTGGATCTGCGGGACCTGTGTCGCGAGTGCAGCGACCTCACTGACCAGGTGTTGAGCTCGATGCTCTGGCATCTCGATCGGATCGTCGATTATGCTGACCGCGGCGATGCCGGGGACGCCGCAAGGGCAAGGGCCATCGCCGCATTTGTCGAAGATTGGCAGGAGCGCCGCGGGCTGCTGGAAGAGCTGGTGGAGGTCTTCGGAGCGGCGGGGGGGCTGCTCAAGAACACGAACTGGGGCCAGTTGCGCGGTCTGCTCGAGAGTGACGAATGGCAGGAGATCGTGCGCATTCGGCGCCTTATCAATACCCTGCCGGAGATGACGGCCCTGCTCCGGCACCTTGGCCGCGCGCAACCTTCCGAGGATGCAGACGAGTCGAATCAGGTCGAGCTGCCGGCGCAGGAACAGTCCACTGCGCCGCGTGCCCGCCTTCGGCTCACCCGCGTTCCAGAGATGCCCGGGGAAACGCGCGGCGTCTACCGTTCCGGCCGCATCGCGCGCATGCTGCCTTCGGAGACCATGCTGTTGACCCACCGGCACCTTCGCCTCGTCTGGCACGCGCACCATGCAGAGCGCAGCCTCCTCACTTACGAGGACGACGAGCGCATGCACCAGATCGTTCACGAGCCGGTGCCCGTCACCCGACCCAGCCCGCAGCGCAGGCCAGACCGGCGCATGGAAGCCGGGCCGATGCTGATCTGCGTCGACACGTCCGGCTCGATGCAGGGTGGCGCCGAGGCCGTAGCGAAAGCGGTCGTGCTGGAAGCGATGCGGACCGCGCACGCGCAGCGACGCGCCTGTCACGTATTCGCCTTCGGCGGTCCGGACGAAGTCGTGGAAATGGAGCTGACCCTGGACGCGCCGAGCGTAGCCGGGCTGGCGCAGTTCCTCGCCCAGGGTTTTCGCGGCGGAACAGACGTTTGTGGCCCACTCGAACGGGTCCTCACCCGGCTTGCGGAAGAGCGCTGGCAGCTCGCCGATCTGCTCATCGCCTCGGATGGAGAATTTGGCGCCACACCCGCGACCGCTGCGGCGACCGTGCTGGCCAAGACAAGCCTTGGCCTGCGGGTCCAAGGCGTATTGATCGGTGACCGCGAAACGATCGGCATGCTCGAGTTGGCCGACGACATCTTCTGGGTGCGCGACTGGCGCCGCTATGGGGGAAACGACCTGGATTCGCCGGTGCGGACGAAGAGCCTGACCGCCATCTATTTTCCCGGCGCGCTTCGCTCACCCAGAAAGGACCTCTCCGTCGACGGCGACCTGACGTCGCACACGGTCGTCCCACGCGGGCAAACTGGACAGGCGTGAGCCGGACCCTGTCGATGGCGGCGATCGCGGAACTCTATGTGGCACTTGCCGAGCGCGTGACGGCAGCGCTCGGTTGCCCACGCGTGCGTGCGCTGCATCTGCCGCCCGCCGCGGAGGCTGACGAAAAGGATGCTGAATTCTGCGCCGTCGAACTGGAAGATGGATCGGTTGGATTCTCCTACGTCCGGCTCGGTGCGGTCGAACCGTTGATGCGTGCTCGCCCCGACGCCGGCGCGCTTGCCGGCGTAGAGGCCGTGGCGCTTGCGCGCGGCTATGCCGGGTCGAATTCCATCGCCAAGGCACTCGGCTTTGCGACAATCAACGCACTGTCGCAGCAGCTCTTTTCCCGCGCGGGCTGGACACCGCCGGCCGCGAAGAATTCAATCGGCGAAATCGAACCGCAACGTGGCGAGCATATCGGCATGATCGGATTCTTCCAGCCACTCGTTCCGCGCATCCGCGACGCTGGTGCACGGCTTACAGTCTTGGAACTCAGGCCGGAGCTCGAAGGCGAGCATGAGAATTTTCGCGTGACGCTCGACCCCGCCGACTTGGCGTCGTGCGACAAAGTGGTAAGCACCTGCACGGTGATGCTCAACGACACGCTGGACGCCGTGCTCGCTGCTTGTCAGAATTCACGTCACTTTGCGATCGTCGGTCCCACTGCCGGGTGTCTCCCCGATCCTCTGTTCGCCCGAGGCGTCAACACCATTGGTGGCCGGCGCGTAGTAGATGCAGAGGGATTCCGCGACGCCTTTTGCAGCGGCAAGAAATGGGGAGCCTTCGCAGACAAATACGTCATCGCGCGGCAGACCTACCCCGGTGCTGACTGGTTGCTGGATAGAGTTGGCCGAGCCGCGGACACCGGTTCGACTGGCAGCGGAGCCGCTCACGCCCATGTCCAATCTGCGTCGACGCAAGCTCGATCCGTCGAGTCGATGATTCCCACGGAATCGCGGCAACGCCCGCTTTGAGGAGGGCGGGCCAATGTCGGGTCATGGCCGGTCAGCGACTGTCGAGTCGGACCGCGAACTGGCCTGATCATTGACGGGCGCGGATCGACCCCAACCGGCCGTTGCACCTGTCGGTGGCGAATTCGCAGTACGAGGATTTCGCCATCGACAGGTCCTGCGACTCAGGATCCGAGCAACTCTTCGCGCGTCTTGGGCTTCTGATGCTGGTGCATGCACGCTAGCACGAGGACGAGATCCTGTTCGATCACGTAAAACAGGGAGTAGGGAAATCGACGCAGAACCGCTCGTCGAATCTCATCCTCGACGCGCTGGTATAGCGTAAGCGTCCGGTCATCACCGTCTTGAACTGACTGTGGTCCGCAATAATTCGCGCGGCGGCGGCTGCCGTGTCCGACGCCTGCAGACGCGGGCTGAGTCTGGCATGATGAACACATGCTGCAGCTGGCGCGAGCGATCGTCGGGGTAGCCTCGGAGGTCCTGAGGCTGGTCGTTTCGTTCTTACGCTCGTCCAGAGCGATCCGCGCTGAGAACCTGGTTCTTCGCAAGCAGCTCGCGAGTTATATTGAGCGTGGTATCAAGCCCCGACGCATGGATTACGCGACTCGCGTCAGTTTCGCATTGTTCACCAGGCTCTTCGATTGGCGCGCTGCGGTGGTCAACGTCCGGCCGGCGACCATCGTTCGCTGGCACCGACTGGGCTGGCGGATCTTGTGGCGCTGGAAGTGCAGGGCAGGGCGGCCACCGATTCCGCCAGAACTACGCAGCCTGATTCGCCGGATGGCCGCAGAGAACCCGTTGTGGGGCGAAGAGCGGATTGCCAATGAGCTATTGGTTAAGCTCGGGATCCGGGTCTCGCCGAGAACGGTCGGCAAGTACATGCCGAAGCGACCGCCAGGCCAGCCGCGTGGCGATCAGCGCTGGTCCACCTTCCTGAAGAACCATGCCACGGCGATTCTCGCGTGCGACTTCTTCGTGGCTGTCACGGCCACGTTTCGGATGTTGTACGTGTTTGTTGTCATCGAGCACGGCACGCGTCGGCTGGCTCACGTCAGTGTGACAGCGAACCCGAGCGCAGACTGGACGTTGCAGCAGTTGCGGGCGGTCGTCGGGGACGAAGGTGGGCATCAGTACCTTATTCATGACCGAGACAAGATCTTCGCCAAGCATCTTGATGACTCGATCAGGGCGTTGGGTATCGAAGTATTGCGATCACCTATTGCGAGTCCGAAGGCGAATTCAATCTGTGAACGCTTGATCGGGACAATACGAAGAGAATGCCTCGATTGGATGATTCCGATGTCTGAAGCACATCTGCGTTCGATTCTGCGAGAGTGGGCGACTCATTACAATCAGGGGCGTCCGCACAGCGCGTTGGGTCCTGGCGTGCCGGATCCTCCGAAGGAATCTGTGAAGGCTCCGAAATCTACGTCCCGACATGGATTGGCGGCGGGTGCGCTCGTGCTCGCGCGCGCGGTAATGGGCGGGTTGCATCACGAATATTCGCTCGCGTTAGTCCCGGTGAGGCCATAGTCAGCGTCGTGAAACCGACAAAATCTTGTGCTACTTGAATTACTGCGGAGCACAGCTACGCCGCGCAGCACGGGGGCGCCGGTTCGCGCCAGAAGGCTGAACACGAAATCCACGACCAACCATGTCACCCACAGCGGCGCGACCGTGAAAAATCCGATAACGATGTAGCGGCCGAAGTGCGCGCCCGATGTCTTAGCGGCAGGCGCACCCGCGTTGGAAGGTGTCATACGATGCAGAGGTTCCTCGAGCGCGGGACGGACCGCGAACTGGATCAGAATCAAGCATTGATGTCCCGGCAAATGACTCGCCCATGGCTGCCTGGACCAGCTCGGCATGATAGTCTAACAAGTGTCTCGGCTGGTGCGACTTGCCGCCTCTGCATTCGGTGGCGGCACTCGCATACCTGCACGTTGCAGCATTCGCGCCAACATTTATTTGCCCGCTCGGCCAAGCCGATGGTCCCGGTCCGCGTGCAGCTTCGGGGCGCGCTGATTTGAACGGGGGTGGATCATGCCTGCCTGGACTTGGCTAGTCCCCGCATTCTCCATCGGCGTGCTGGTGGTTGCCGGCGTGGCCGGCGTCGGTTCGATGCTCGCGGTGCTGTGCGGCATCGGACTCATCGGCGCGGTGATCGCCGCGGTCCACCACGCCGAAGTCATCGCGCATCGCGTCGGGGAGCCCTTCGGAACGTTGGTCCTCGCGCTGGCCGTGACCGTGATCGAGACGTCGCTCATCCTGTCGATGATGGTCGCGGGTGGCGATGACATGGCTGTCCTGCCGCGCGACACGATCTATGCGGCGGTGATGATCATCTGCACCGGTGTCGTGGGCCTATGCGTGCTGATGGGCGGCCTCGCGCATCGCGAACAATCCTTCCGCGCCGAGGGGGCCGGTGCGGGGCTCGCAGCGCTGATCGTGATGTCGGCGCTCACCCTCGTGCTTCCGGTGTTCACGACGAGTACCCCTGGTGGTACCTATAGCACCGCGCAGCTCGGTTTCGTGGCGGTCACCTCAGTCGCGCTTTGGGCGATCTTCGTCTTCATTCAAACCGTACGCCATCGGGACTATTTCATCCCGATCGCAGACCCTGACAATCTCGATGTGCACGCCGAGCCGCCGACGATCCGCGCGACGTGGACGAGCTTCGGCTTGCTCGTTGTTTCGCTGGTAGCTGTCGTTGGCCTCGCCAAGATGCTCTCGCCGACGATCGAACGCGCGGTCGAGGTCGCGGGCGCGCCCAGAGCGGTGGTCGGAATCGCGATCGCGCTGCTTGTGCTGTTGCCCGAAACGTGGGCCGCCGTGCGCGCCGCACGGGCGGATCGTCTCCAGACCAGCATGAATCTCGCGATCGGGTCTGCGCTGGCTTGCATCGGCCTCACCATTCCGGTGGTCGTGGTCGCCGCGGTCACGTTGAACTTGCCGCTGGTCCTTGGACTGGAGGCGAAGGATCTCGTGCTGTTGGCGGTCACCTTCATCGTCAGCACGGTCACCCTGGGCAGCGGTCGCACTCACATGATGCAGGGCGCCGTCCATCTCGTGCTCTTCGCGGCATTCCTGTTCCTCGCGTTCGTGCCCTGATTCCGGGAACCGCTATCCGATGCAGTTCGGCGCGGACTTCGTGCTCGACACTCCCGCGCCGTGAAGCGGGCCTGGCGCCGGCTCCCCTTACTGTGGAGCGCTGGAATCGCCACCTGTCGGCACGCGCCAGAACGGCGCCTCGACTGCGATCAGCGGCCGACCGGGCTCGTTGGGCTTCGACCCGTAGCGCAGCAGCGCGATCAGGTCCGAGCTGACGCGTGGGTCGGACACGAAGTAGCTGTGGCAAATGAAGCACCTCGTCCCCGTGACCTCGATCACGTCGAATGACCCCAGCAGGCGAGAGTGTTCGACGTCCTCCGGCGGCAGCGTGGTCGCGTCGATGCGTCCGAGCCGGGCGATGCTTCCCAACACCCAACCGGAGGCGGCGAGCGCCCTGTCATTCGGAGAAACGTACACGGTGATGTGGAACGCCGGCGACGAGAACACGCCCCCCGGGTTCGGCGCCTTGCCATAGGGCAGGTCCGGGTCGGAGCCCGTTTTCCACATCTTCGTGGGCGCCACGTCGATATCCAGGTCGGGCGCGACGAGCACGATGTTCCCGATCTTGAAGCGCTCGGCGAGGGTGGTCTGCGTGATGTAGGCCTCGACGCTGAGATCGGAAACCGCACTCGTAAGCAGATCGGTCCCACGGCTGTGGGCGACGAGGTGAAGCTTCTCGAGGCCCGGCGTATCGGCGATCATGCGGATCGTCTTCTTCAGGTCCTCCGTGGCGAACTCGCCCGACTCGCGATCGACGTCGTAGCCGAGAAAGGCGATCTTGCCGGCGGCCGCGGGCCAGCTGAAAACGGCACAAACGAATTCCCGGCCGAGGAAGTGGCACAACTCGCCCATGTTGAGCGCCGCGTCTTCGAACGTATTGGCGTAACCGTGCACGAACAGCACGACCTCTTTGCGCGGCGCGAGCGCGAGTCGGCGTTGGATCTCAGTCTGGAGTCTCCGCTTCGCCGCTTCGTGGGCCGCCACGACGTCCGGGGCCCGCGAGACGCCGTCCGGAGCGCGCGCGATCTCGTAGGGTACGCGCGGAAAGCGCCCAAGCTCGGTCGTCGGCCCCAGCTTGAGGTCGATCGGGACCTTGCGCTCCGCCACCGTGCTTTGTGCGACGAGGGTGTCCCACGAAACGCCATTGCCAAATTCGACCGTCGTCGACCCGAACGCCAGGTAGCGCGAACGACTCGCGGTATAGGGGTGCGCATCGTCGGCGCTGGCAGGGGGAGCGCGATCGGTCACGTAGAGCAAATCGAGCGATGGCGTCCGCCGGTCGGCGGCGATATCGGTGAAGAGTGGTTTGGCCTGCTTTCCGGTGTACAGCACCGGAGTCGGCATCATCGGATAGGTCGCGCAACCGGCCAGCGCGAACGCGACCGGAACGAGTGATAACCAGACTAACCGGTCGGGAGACCTCGGGGTGAAACCCTGTCGCGCCGACATCGCAGTAACTCTTCGGATCGCGCTGTGCGTTAAAAACCCTTCCGCCAACTCGTCATTGTATCAATATGAAACGCAGCTCACGCCGCCGCGGGCGAGCCACTTTGCGGCGCGAATTCGATCGCTTAGACTTGTCGCACCGACACATCGCGAACTTGCGCGAAGGAGGTCTCGAACATGCCTCGCAACGTTCTGTCGATATCCCGGGAAAACTCTTTGCCCCGCCGCAGCTTCCTCAGGATAGCCGGCATCGCGACTGCCGCAACCGCAGCGAGTCTGACCCCCGGCTGGCACCTCGCGTACGCGGCGGCGCTCACGAAGGCGCAGCGGGAAAAACTGACACCCGACGACATCATCGCGCTCATGAAGAAGGGCAATGAGCGTTTTCGGCTTGGCAAGGAGTCCCCGCACAACTACCTGGCGCAACAGAAAGCAAGCGCCAAGGGTCAGTATCCCGCCGCAGTCATCCTGAGTTGCATCGACTCGCGCGCGCCCGCCGAGACGATCCTGGATCTCGGGATCGGCGACACGTTCAACGCCCGCGTGGCAGGCAACATCGTCAATGACGATATCCTCGGGAGCATGGAATTTGCATGCAAGCTGGCCGGCGCGAAGGTCGTGCTCGTGATGGGCCACACCGGCTGCGGTGCGATCAAGGGTGCGATCGACAACGCGCAACTTGGCAATCTCACCGGATTGCTCGCCAAGATACGCCCCGCCGTGGAGGCAACCCAGTATCAGGGCGAGCGTTCCGCCAAGAATTATGGCTTTGTCGACGCGGTGGCGCGCAAGAACGTCGAGTTGACGATGGTTGATATTCATCGCCGGAGTGCCGTGCTCGCTGACCTCGAAACGTCCGGTGCAATCAAGATTGCCGGAGCGATGTACGACCTCGAAACCGGGCGCGTCGAGTTCTTCGGTTGAATTGACGGGGGAGCGCGACCGGCGCGCTCCCCGACGCCGGGTGTTGCTGGCGGTACCACGCCCTGCGGCGCGAAGCGCGAATACCGGCACCGGCAGGCGACGGCGCGATGTGCGCGCCGCAAGCGAGGACAATTGCTCCGAACATTCACGTCAAGGGCGCGGCCTTGAGCAGAGAATATGGATTTGAGCCTTAACGCGCCTTCGACCCTCGCGGTGGCCGCGTTCGTGTTGATCATCGGACGTCGCCTGATCGAACGCATTGGGTTCCTCCGGAAGTACGCGATCCCTGAACCCGTCGTCGGCGGCCTCGTTGCCGCGTTGCTCGTCGCCGCTCTGCACGCGACGGATGTGCGAATTTCGTTCGATACGTCGCTGCAGCCGGAGCTCATGCTGGCGTTCTTCGCGACGATCGGCCTCGGGGCCGACGCGCGCATGCTCGCACGGGGCGGGTGGCCGCTGCTGCTTTTCGTTGCCTGCGTTGTGGGAATGCTCGTCGTCGAAAACCTCATCGGCGTCGGCGCGGCGAAGGTCATGGGCGTCGACCCGTTGATCGGGTTGATTGCCGGCTCGGTGACGATGGCGGGCGGGCACGGCACCGGCGCAGCATGGGGACATCGCTTTTCCGAGGTGTTCGGATTGACGGAGGCGCCGGTCGTGGGCCTGGCGTCGGCGACGTTCGGTCTCATCATGGGCGGGATCATTGGCGGACCCGTGGCGATGCGTCTGATTCGCCGGCTGCAGGCGCGCGGCGCTCCGCTTGGGGTACCGGCTGCCGAGGCACTCGCACACGACGCGGCGGCAGCCCAAGGACCGTTCTCGGCGGAGCGACTGACGGTCACGATCGGGCTGATCGCAGCCAGCGTCGCGGCGGGGTCCCTCCTTTCGGCGTGGACGGAAAACCCGGTATTCGCGCTGCCGACGTTCGTCTGGACGCTGTTCGTCGGCGCGGTGCTGCGGAACGCCCTCGCGTTCGCCAAGTTGCACGAAATCGACGGATGGGCGCTGTCCCTTGCGGGCGTCGTTGCGCTTTCGCTGTTTCTCGCGCTGGCGCTGATGAGCCTGCGCCTCTGGGAGCTTGCGTCGATCGCAGTCCCGATGCTCGTTATTCTCGCGTTTCAAGCGGTCGGCGTCGCGCTGTATACATCGCTCATCACGTTTCGCGTGATGGGCGGAGACTACGAAGCGGCGGTGCTGGTGGCCGGCCAATGCGGATTCGGCCTCGGGGCGACGCCGACGGCAATCGCGAACCTGCAGGCAATCTGCTCCCGCTACGGCGCTGCGCCACAGGCGTTCATTCTCGTTCCGGTAGTGGGCGCGTTCCTGATCGACATTGCCAACGCGATCGTCATCAGCGGATTCGTGTTCGTCATGCCGGCGTTGCGCTGAACGAGACGAGGACTTTCCCCTGCACAGCTCGCCCATGTTGAGCGCAGCTAGAGCAGATCAACCGATGGGGTGCGGCGATCGGCGGCGATATCGGTGAAGAGCGATTTGGCCTGTGCCCCGATGTAGAGTGACGCGCACGCCAGCCGGGCAGCACTCCACACGGCAAACCTTTGCCGCGTCAGCTTCATGGTTTCTCGACGAACGGAAGGGCGGGCTGCGCGTCCGATAGCCACGCGGCGGCGATGGGACGCTTGCGGCCGATCTCTAGGCGATTGCAAGAACGCGGTAGGCTGATGACAATATGCGGTAGATGTTCTGTGATGATGCGTTGGGGGCCTTTATGGACAGCGGCTCGTTGCACGCGGGAAATCGAAATGAATCCAGTATTCACCTGCTTGTCGCCATAGTACTCGGTGTGGGCCTTTACGGTTCGACGCTGCTCGCCCACGCGGAGAAGAACCCGCTGCGCGATGTTTTTTTCGGGGAAACCCACGTCCATACCGCCTGGTCGTTCGACGCGTACGTCTTCGGCAACACGCGGGCCGGACCGGAAGAAGCGTATCAATACGCGCTGGGAAAGCCGATCCGGCATCCCGGAGGCTACATGGTCCAAATGAAACGGCCGCTCGACTTCGAGGCCGTGACGGACCATGCGGAATACATGGGCGTCGTCAGGCTCGCCAACGACCCCCAGTCGGACTTGAGCAAGCTGCCGATCGCCGAGAACCTACGGGTCAAGAGCAGGGACGATATCCAGAAGATCTACCTGTTCCTCGGCACGTCTCTCATCAAAAACGAACCGATCAAGGAGCTCACCAGCCCCGAAGTCGCGGGTAGCGTCTGGAAGCAGATCGTCGAAATTGCCGACAAGTACAACCAGCCGGGCAAGTTCACGACGTTCGCCGCTTACGAATGGACGTCGACTCCCGACAATCGCAACCTGCACCGCAACATTATCTTCAAGGACTCTGCGAAGGTTCCGTCGTTGCCGTTCACCTCGCTGGACTCGGACCACCCGGAAGATCTGTGGAACTGGATGGATGGTCAGCGCAAGGCGGGGAACGAGCTGCTGGCGATCTCGCACAACTCCAACCTCTCCGACGGCGTCATGTTTCCGCTCGAAGTCGACAGCAAGGGCCGGCCGATCGACATGGCCTGGGCGCAAGCGCGGGTGAACAACGAGCCGCTGTCCGAGATCCAGCAGCTCAAAGGTGCATCGGAAACGCACCCTGCGCTGTCGCCCAACGACGAGTTCGCCGGACACGAAATCCTGGAATATCTCCTCGGGGGCGCCGATCGCGCGCCCAGGTTGCACGGCAGCTACATCCGCGAGGCGTACCAGAACGGCCTGGCGATGCAGGACACGCGCGGCTACAACCCTTACAAGTTCGGCGTGGTCGGCGCAAGCGATACGCACAGCACGGCGGCGTCCTACACCCAATCGAACTACTTCGGAGGTCATGGCTTGCTCGACGCTACGCCACAAGCGCGGTTGAGCGGCGAGAAGACTTCGGGCATGACGGTGGACAGGCTCTCGACTTCCGGTGTGGGCGGCGTGTGGGCCGAGGAGAACACGCGCGAGGCCATCTTCGCCGCGATGCAGCGCAAGGAGACTTTCGGCACCAGCGGCGAACGGATCAAGGTGCGCTTCTTTGGAGGCTGGGACTTCGCGCCGAACGTTCTGCAGAACAAGGACTGGGTCAAGACCGGCTATTCAAACGGCGTTCCCATGGGCGGCGACCTGCCAGCTTCGAAGTCGAAGGCGCCCACGTTCATCGTCTGGGCCGTCAAGGATCCCGACGACGCCAATCTCGATCGCATCCAGATCGTCAAAGGGTGGACGCGGAACGGGCAGATCTTTGAGAAGATTTACACTGTCGCTTGGTCGAACCGGAAGGCGCAGGGCGGGGGGCAAATCTCCGATGCATTGGTTCGCCGCGGCGAGGCTAAGCTGCCGCCGGTGGGTAGTACGGTCGATGTCAAGAACGCGACCTACACCAACACCATCGGGGCGGTCGAGTTGAAGACCGTCTGGACGGACCCGGACTTCGACCCCAGCCAATTCGCGTTCTACTATGCTCGCGTGCTGCAGATCCCGACGCCGCGCTGGACAACGTATGACGCGAAAAAGCTCGAAGCAGCGCCGCCGAGCAACGTCCCCGTGATGGTCCAGGACCGGGCGTGGACTTCGCCGATCTGGTATTCGCCGAGCGAGGAAGCGCGTAAGAGCGCGAAGCCTGGAACGACGGTCGCCGACCTGCGGCAAAGAGGTGCCGCAGCGCTGGACGATGCGCAGTTGAAGGCGCTCATCATCGGAAAGACCTTCAAGGTCCGCAATACCGTGACGGGGCAGCGCTTCGAGATTCTCTACGGGTCGGACGATCGGCGACTGATTGTCAGCGTCGATGGCAAGCCGCCCCCGGCCGGCGAGATCGGTGACGTGCTGCACATTGGCGAGTTCGGTTCCCCGGCGCACTACGAGATTCGCGGCGGGAAGATCGTGACCACGGTCCTGGGCACGCCGTTCGAGGTTACGGTGTACAAGCTCGGCGACAAGTACGTGGCGGCGCGCAGCAACGAGTTTGGCTACGCCAACTACGAAGTCGAATAGGGATCTTGGGCATTTCGCCGATACTCAGGGCTTCTAGGTCGAAATCCTATTTCCCTGGATGCCTCGCAATGCAGGCTGTTTTCTTTGAAGTGTTGACTGTCGTTTGGCTGACTGGCGGACGCCTCACCTCGCATATTCGGTCAGCACCAGCACCAACTCGTCGTCGAACGCGTCGACGAGACCGCGACCGGCACGACCGCCGCGCCCCTTGAAGGCGACATCGATCCAGAACGTCGCGGTGTCGCGCGCAACGTCGTCGTCGACTTCCGTCCGCATGCGTTCCGCCGTACGAGCGTGCTCGAACGATGAAACGCGCGGTAGAACGAGGGTGCCCAGGCTCTTGCCCCCTGCGTCGACAAACGTGATCTTTGCGGTCAACGCGCCTTGCTCCATCAGGCGGCCATTCAGAACGGCGGCGAAACGCGCCTTCACGCGCCCGCTCGCAACCGCACTTCGCCAAGCCGCATCGAGGCGCATGTCCTCGCGCAGCACGCTGTCTCGATGTGCGCTATTCCCCTGCAATCGCGGCCGAGACGTCGTGATCAGATTCGCGCTCGTCCGCAGCGCAGCCGCGGGCTCCCATTGCAGCGCGACGGCAGGAGCGTCCCCGTGGCGGTCGCGCCGCGAGACCTGCAATATGTAGACGCTTCCGGCGCTGGTCTCGCGCAGATCGACACGCTCGCCGCGCTCATCCGGAATCCCTTCCGCGACCAGCGCTCCGCGCGCATCGAGGAGCTTCAGATGCACGCGCGAATCATTCGAGCGCATCGCGTCGTATTCGCGGTCGCCGGGCAGCACGTACGTTTCCTCGACGTAGGGCAGCGAATGCTCGACGGGCTCGCCGGGATGAAGCACGCGATAGATGCCGTCGTGCACGAGCTGGGGCAGCCGGCGGCCACTGCCGGCGACATCGTTGGACAGCACGTACGCGCCCGGCGTGCCGGAGATGCGAACCAGGTAGTCGACGCCGGACTCGGGCGTCACGGCGAGCGCGTCCGTGGCACAGCCGGGCGCCGCAAGCGAGGCGACCAGCGAGCCGGCAGTGCGCGCCGGCGTCAGTCGAAACACCTGCACGGTAACCGGTGATTCGTTCGAATACACCTTGAGCGCGGGTGCGGCGTTCAGCAGCACCTGCTCCTTCAGCGTGACCTCCGCACCTTGGACGATGTAGTAGTCGACGTCGGTCGGCGAATGGATCGTCGCTTCGATGCGCACGCGTGGCGAAAAACCGAGCGTTGGAACTCCGCCGGCATGCGGCGTGTACAGGATCGAGTGCAGCGACTTTGCCTGCGCGGGCGTATCGTCGGGCTCGTACGCGTCGGCGGCGATCGCGGTCGTTTCGAAGCCGATGTTCAGGTGGTACGCGTTCACGCTTGCCGCGTCCAGGCCGAGTACATGCGACCCGCCGGCCATCCGATATTGGAGGGTGCGGCCGAAGCCACCCGGGAACGGCACACCGGACAACGCGACAGGCGCTGCGCAGCGGGTGCTGTCGGCGGAGAAATCGAGAATCGACAGGTCGCCGAGCCCGCGCGGATACCGCAGCAGGATCGTCGCGGTCGACGCGCCGGGAACGACGAACCGAAAATAGTCGCGATCGCCGCCGCCGATGTTGAGGTTCGGCGCGAGGTACGTCGATGAATTGCCGAGGTCCGTCGCCGACGTATCGATATCGTTGGGCTCGAAACGGTCGTTGACGATCGGAATGCCTTGCGCCGCCGCGCGGACGGCGGCGAGCGCGTCGACGATGTGCGTCGCCGGAGCGACGCCCGGATGCGCGGTCGCGACGAGGATCGCCGCGACGTCGTCGCTGTTGAGATTCGGATTGATCGCTTTCATCATCGCCGCGATGCCGGCGACGAACGGCGCCGAAGCGCTGGTGCCGGAGAACACCTGCGGCTGCTCGGGGCCGAACGGCGTCGGATTGCCGGCCGCATCCTTGTCCGGCGGGAAGGACATCACCGGAATGTTCAACGGTGCGAACACGTCGACGCCTTCGCCGTAATTCGAGAGCGAAGCCATCGTGCTGTCGTTCGGCGGGTCGTTGAGCGCCCCGACGCAGATGACGTGGTCCTCGATGCAGGGATGGACGAAGTGCGGATCGCCGACGTATTGGCTGTCGTTGCCGGCGGAGCTGACGAAGATCGGACGGTTGCCCAGTTTGTAGCGGTCGTCGAACGTCGCGTCGTCGCGATCGCCCATGCGGCAGATGACGTCGCAGCTGTCGCCCCAGCTGACCGACACGACATCGGCACCGAGCGCGACGGCGAGCTTGATGGAATCCTTGATGTCGCCGCCGTCGCCCGTCTTGATCAGCAGCACGTCGCCGACGAGCGAGCCGGTACCGGCGAGGCCCTTGCCGTTGTTCATGAGGCCGACGGCCTTGAATCCGGCCGTGCGCGCGTTCACCATCGCGGCGAACGTCAGCAACGCGAGCTCCGACGAGAATTCGACGTGACCGCGGACGCCTGCAGCGAGCGCGTTCGCGCCGATCGTCGAGCGGTCCACACGGGCGGGATCGATGCGTATGCAGTACGTCGTCGCCTTGCGCTGCTCGGGCGTGAGCTGGATGCCGAAATCGGGCGGCAATTCCGGAAGCGCGTTGTCGCGCACGACCGTCCCGCCGAAGCGCGCGAGATACGCCTGCAGATCGGCGTCCGAGGCGACGTGCAGCGCCACGATGCCTTCGAAGAAATCGCTTTGGACGCCGCGATCGTCGCGCGATGCGGCGATCGGCCGCGCCACGCCGTGCGCATCGGCGATCGAGGCGAGGCGGGGCTTCAGGTCCGGACGGACGCTCGCCTCGAATTCGCGCGCAGGCTGCACAGTCGCGCACGACGCCAGACACGCGACGACAGCGACCGCGAATACGCGTCCGATCATGACGGGCCTCCCGTCCGCCAACGGGCAGTCTCAGTAGCATAAACTACTGCCTCGACTGAATTTGCGCGATCGAATCGCATGAAGCGCAACCCGCACCCGATATCGGAGCCCTGCCGGTGAGCGACGATTCGTCGAACCGCGCGCGCAAAACGGTGGAGGTCATCTACCGGACCGAATCGCGTCGGGTCTTCGCTACGCTGATCCGCCTGCTCGGCGATTTCGATCTCGCCGAGGAAGCGCTGCACGATGCGTTCCGGGCCGCGCTCGAACAATGGCCGCGCGACGGCGTTCCGGCAAACCCGCGGGCCTGGCTGGTCTCGGCAGGGCGCTTCAAGGCCATCGACGGCATCCGCCGGCACGCCCGGTTCGACTCGATGGACTCGATGGATGACGTGGCCGAGCAGGTCGAAGCCATTCCCGACGAGTCCCCGGCCTGGGACCCCGACAGTATCGAGGACGATCGGCTGCGGCTGATCTTCACGTGCTGCCACCCGGCGCTTGCAGCGGACGCGCAGATCGCGCTCACGCTGCGCGAAATCTGCGACCTCACGACCGAAGAGATCGCCCAGGCGTTCCTGAGCGCTCCACCGACGCTCGCCCAGCGCATCGTGCGCGCCAAGGCGAAGATCCGCGACGCGCGGATCCCGTATCAAGTGCCGACGCCGGAGGAATTGCCGGAGCGGCTCGACAGCGTGCTGCTCGTGGTCTATCTCGTCTTCAACGAAGGGTATTCGGCGTCCTCGGGGCCTTCGCTTACGCGGGTCGATTTGTCGGGCGAGGCGATCCGCCTCGGACGCCTGCTGGTTGAATTGCTGCCCGAGCCCGAAGCCGTCGGGCTCCTCGCGCTGATGCTGCTGCAGGAGTCGCGCCGTGACGCGCGCACGTCGCCTTCGGGCGAGCTCGTCCTCCTTTCCGACCAGGAACGCTCGCTCTGGAATCGCGAACAGATCACCGAGGGAACCGCGCTGGTCGAAAGGGCACTTAGCTCGAGGCGCTTTGGTCCGTACTCGCTTCAGGCGGCGATCGCGGCGGTGCACGCCAACGCGGCCACGGCCGACGCTACGGACTGGGACGAGGTTGTCGGCCTCTACGACGTGCTGCTGCGGATGAGTCCGTCGCCCGTCATCGAGCTGAACCGCGCGGTGGCGGTGGCAATGCGCGACGGCCCGGCGGCCGGGGTCGAGCTCGTCGACGCGATCCTCGCTCGCGGCGATTTGCAGGATTACTACCTCGCGCACGCAGCCCGCGCGGATCTGTCGCGAAGGCTCGGCAAGGTCGTGGAGGCCCGCGTGTCGTACCAGCGCGCCCTTGCGCTCACCCGTCAGGAGCCGGAGCGGCGGTTTCTCGAACGCCGTCTGGCCGAACTGCCCGCCTGACCCCCCAAACAAGGAGATAGCCGCCCCAGCGAGCAACCCCGGCCCCTGTCGATTTCGAGCCCGCCCGATCGACTAGCTAGTGAAGACCCATGGATCTTGGGGTCGTCTCTGGACAGGCAGGAGCCGAAAATGCAGACAGTCGTCCGTGGTTTGGCATCAATCGTCAGTTTCTGGTATCGCGTGGGGCCTTATCTCGTGCTGGAGATCGTGATGCCCGGCGGAACCCTGCTCGCGCTGCTGCTTTTCATTTACCGCCACCGGGCGGCGAGCCTCGAGCTCCTGGCATCGCGAACGCCGAACGCCGTGAAGCGAGCCCTCCAAACCCTTGCCGGTCTAACCAGGCTGGGACCGGTATCCTTGCGTAGAGCCACCCTCAGGAGCGAGCCATGAAGTATCTATGCCTTGTATACCTCGACGAGAAGGACCTGGAGAGCGTTCCCGACAGCGACTGCATGGCCTACAGCGAGGGCCTCATTAAGAGCGGTCATTCCGTCGCCGCGGAGGCGCTGCAATCCGTGCAAACGGCCACGACGGTGCGGGTCCGTAACGGCAAGGTGTCGGTGACGGACGGCCCTTTCGCCGAGACAAAGGAGCAGCTCGCGGGCTTTTACCTCGTCGATGCGAGGGACTTGAACGAAGCGATCCAGCTGGCGTCGAAGATTCCTCCGGCGCGCGTGGGCAGCATCGAAGTCCGCCCGGTCAGGCAGCTGTCGGTGAGCTAACCGGCTCTGAGGACGATATCCACACTCGATGGGAAGGTCTGTCAGCGCGGGCATCCTGCTTTACCGCATTCGCGGTGGAATGCTGGAGGTCTTCCTCGTCCATCCGGGCGGCCCCTACTGGCAGAAGAAGGATGTCGGCGCGTGGTCGATTCCCAAGGGCGAGCTGGAGGAGGGCGCCGATGCGCTCGTGACGGCGCAACGCGAATTTCTCGAGGAAACCGGATCCAGCGTCAGCGGAGAATTCGTTTTGCTGACGCCGCTGAAACAGCCGAGCGGCAAGCTCGTGCACGCCTGGGCCGTCAGCGGCGACATCGACGCTTCCGCGATCACCAGCAATTCGTTCCGGATGGAATGGCCGCCGCGCTCGGGCAACGAGCAGGACTTCCCGGAAGTCGATCGCGGCGCCTGGTTCACGATCGCGGCGGCGAAAGAGAAGATACTGGCCGGACAACGTGGGTTTCTCGAGCAACTGGCCGCGCTCCACGCCGTTCGGCAACGCGCGCCCAGCTGATCGGGCGCTTGCGGGAGGCGATGAGCCAGCCTAATGTCTCTTCGAGGACGACGGTGCGTTACCTCTTCGAGCCGCGTCTTGTCAACGACGCCTTCGGCGATCCCGGGCTGTACGTCGATTTCCGCGACGAACGGCGGGCGCTGCTGTTCGATCTCGGCGATATCACTGGCCTGCCGCCGCGCAAGCTGATGCGGCTGTCGCACGTCTTCGTCACCCACGCGCACATGGACCACTTCGCGGGCTTCGATCACCTGCTCCGCGTCGTGCTCGGCCGCAAGCCGGGCGTCGCCCTGTTCGGCGGTCCTGGGTTCGTCGCGCAGGTCGAGCACAAGCTCCGCGCGTACACGTGGAACGTCGTCCATCGCTACGACGAGCTGGTGATCGACGTATGCGAAATCGGCATCGACGGACATGGGCTGCGCGCGCGATTTTCGAGCCGTAGCGCGTTCGAGCGTGAATCCGCTTCGTCGTTCGCGGCAACCGGCGACGTCATTCACGATGAGGCGACGTTTCGCGTTCGCGGGCGCTTCGTCGATCACGACGTGCCCTGTCTCGCCTACGCGATAGAAGAGAAGGCGCACGTCAACGTCGCGAAGGACCGCCTCATCGCGCTCGGCGTGTCGTCGGGCCCGTGGCTGCGCGAGCTCAAGCACGCGGTCCTGACGGGCGCACCCGAGACGACGCCGATTGCAGTGTACTGGCGCGATCGCGACGGCGAGCACGCAATGACGCGGAAGGTAAGCGAGCTCCGCCACCTCGTCCTCGACGTCGTTCCGGGCCAGCGCATCGGCTATGTGACCGACCTCCGCTACACCGAGGCCAACGTCGAGGCGCTTTCGGGATTGCTTGCGGGCGTCGACGTGCTGTTCATCGAAAGCGTGTTTCTCGACGAGGACGCGGCGCACGCGACGCGCAAGAATCACCTGACGGCCACTCACGCGGGCCGGATCGCGCGCCGCGTGGGCGCCAGGGCGGTCGTGCCGTTCCACTTCTCGCCGCGTTATCAGGACCGCCCGGCGGACGTCATCGCCGAAATGCACGCCGCCTGGTGCGATGCGCCAACGTTGCGCGGCGGCGAACCCGCGTGAGGCAGGCACAGGCATGAAGCGATCGTTCTCCTTCCGTCGCCTGTTTGGCGCTGGTACCGGGGCGTCCGCCAACGCACCTTCCCGCGGCGCGGTGCGTGACGCCCGTCGCGCCATCTCGCTGTGCCACGCGCTGATGTCCGAACGCGGCGAGGTTTCGGGCGCGCGCTTCGCGCGTGAGGCGCTCGCTGCGTATCAGGCGCTCGAGGGACCGGCTGCCGCCGTGTTCTTCGACTTGCTGGTCGACGAATTCTCGCCCGATCCCGAGGCCGTCGAGCGATTCGCCGACGGCTATCGCGACGAGCCGTCGCAGGCCAACCTGATCCTCCTCCAGCAGGCGGTCGAGCCGCCCCGGCAGGAGCTCTTTCGCCGACTCAACATGGCCCTCGGAGGCACCGGCGTGCTGGTCGAGATGCGCCGTCAGGTCCTGCGCGATCTCGGCGCAAGAGAGCAATGGCGCGGCATCGAAGCCGATCTCGCCCACCTGCTTCGCTCCTGGTTCAACCGCGGCTTCCTGACTCTCCAGCGGATCGACTGGCGGACCTCCGCGCTGGTCCTGGAAAAGCTGATCGAATACGAGGCGGTCCATCAGATCGAGGGCTGGCACGATCTGCGCCGCCGGCTCGCCGCCGATCGCCGCTGCTATGCCTTCTTTCACCCGGCGCTGCCCGACGAGCCGCTGATCTTCATCGAAGTGGCGCTGACCCGCGGCATGAGCGCCCGGGTCCAGCCGCTGCTCGATCCGGAGTCGCCGGTCCTCGATCCGGAGTCCGCGAACTGCGCGATGTTCTATTCGATCACCAACTGCCAGCAGGGATTGCGCGGCGTGTCCTTCGGCAATTTTCTCATCAAGCAGGTCGTCGACGACCTGGGACGGGAGCTGCCGCGCCTCAAGTTGTTCGCGACGCTGTCGCCGGTCCCCGGCTTTCGCGCCTGGCTCGCGAATCTCGCGCAGGCGCCGGACGGCGTCCGGGCGCACGCCGACGTCGGCGCGCTGCTGGCGGAGCTCGAGTCGCCGAGCTGGTTCGACGACAGGACGCTGTCGAGTTCACTGCAGCAACGACTCGCCCCGCTTTGCGCGCACTATCTCTTGCACGCGAAGCAGGACCAGGAGCCCGCCGACGCGGTCGCGCGCTTTCATCTCGTCAACGGCGCGCGTCTGGAGCGGCTCAACTGGCTGGGAGACACGTCCGCAGCGGGTATCCGTCAATCCGCGGGGATGATGGTGAATTACGTCTATCGCCTTGGCAGTGTCGAGCGTAACCACGAGGCCTACGCGCGCGATCGGATGATCGTAGCCTCGCGCGCTTTTCAATCGCTCGCCAAAGAATCGTTGATCGCGCGGGCAAGCACGGATCGGCGTTAGCGTAGACGCACGCAGGCCGAACTCGAAGACTTCACACCTCGACTCCCTTGTCCGCGGGCACGACGGCAGGCTTTTCCCGCATGCGACGGCGGATCGCGTGCAGCAGCGGCCAGGCGAGCGCGAGGAGCGTGAAGACCATGACGGTGCCACTGATCGGCCGGGTGAAGAACACCGTCCAGTCGTTCTGGTAGGCGATCATGCTGGTCATGAACGACGTCTCGGCGACGGGGCCGAGAATGCAGCCCAGCACCATCGGTGCGATCGGAAACCGGAACTTCTCGAACAGGTAGCCCACGACGCCGAAGGCGACGATCATCCATAGGTCGGTGACACTGTTGCGCGCGCTGTACGCGCCCACGAAGCAGAAGAGCGCGACGAAGGCGGACGTGATCGCCTCGGGGAGGTGGAGCACGCGCACCAGCGGCTTGATCGCGAAGTAGCCCAGCACGCACATCCCGATCACCGCGGCGAACATCGATGCGAAGATCGTGTAGACCATGTCCGGCGCAGTCGTGAAGATCTGCGGCCCGGGCTGAACGCCGTGGAGGAGGAACGCGCCCAGGATCACGGCGGTGGCGCCGCTGCCCGGAATGCCGAGTGCGAGCAGCGGCACCATGTGGCCCCCGACCGTTGCGGTCGAGGCGACCTGCGGCGCGACGATGCCTTCCGGTATGCCGCTGCCGAGTTGGTCTCGCCGCGCCCCGTATTGCGCCTCGGTGCCGTAGGCGACGAACGAGCCGACCGTCGCCCCGGCCCCGGGCACGATGCCGCACAGGAGGCCGATCAGCGAGCTGCGGCTGATCGTTGATCGCAGACTCCAGATTTCCCGCCAACCGGGCAGCCGCGTCGCGATGCGCTTGCCCGGATCCATCGGCACACTGCCGAAGCCCTGTTCCATGCGGGTCAGAACCTCGCCCAGCCCGTACGCGCCGACCATGACGGTGAGGTATTCGATGCCGTCCATCAGGATCGGAACGCCGAACGTGAAACGGCTCGCGCCGTAGGTCTGGTCGACGCCGACGGTCGCGAGCAGCAGCCCGATGCAAAGGCTCACCAGCGCGTTCGCCATCGACGTCTGGCCGAGCGCGACGACGCCGGAGAGGCCGAACAGCACCACGGCGAAATACTCGGGCGCGTCGAAGCGCAGTGCGAACTTGGCGAACGGGACCGCCAGCGCGACCGCCGACACCGCGGTGATCAATCCGCCCCACAGTGCGGCGAGCAGCGTCCACCCCAGCGCCAGCGCGGGCTCGCCGCGGCGAGCCATCGTGTAGCCGTCCCACAGCAGCGGGACGTCGAGCGGCTCCCCGGGGATGCGGAACAGGATCGAGGTGAACGCGCCGCCGTACGTTCCCGACAGGTACATCGCGGTGAGGAGGACGATCGCGGGCGTAATCCCCATGCCGTACGTGAACGGAAGCGCCAGCACGACGCCCATCACCAGCGTCAGCCCCGGGAGCACCGCCACCAGCATGCCGACAATCAGACCAATCACCAACGCGGCGGCGTTGGCCGGGACGAGGAGGTGCAGGAATCCGAGCGCGAGTTGCTGGAGGACGTCGAGCATGCGCTGCCGCCGTCAGCGAACGCCCAGCGCCGCCAGGATGGCGACCGAAAGCGCCTGGAACGGTCCGACGCCCAGCGGCAGCGAGACATAGACGATCTTCATGAACACGAAGACGAACACGAGGCTGCCGAGGATGCTGGTCGATGCGATCACGCCGATGCGCCGGTAGCGTCCGAGGATCATGAACAGACCGAGGTAGAGCATGGTCGCGACGAAGAATCCGACCCACTCGAGGCTCGCCACGTAGGCTGCCGACAAGCCGATCCCCGCGACCAGCCGATACCTATCCGCGGCTGACCTGTCCTCCGGCGCAGCCGGTGCGTTGTCCGCGGCACTCGTCGTGACGTCACCTGCGATGTCGCCCGAACGGGGCGCTTCGCCCGTCCGCGGGGCGACGAGCAGCGCGCGCAACGTCGCGCCGGCGCAGACGACGATCAGCAAGGCGAGAATTGCCCGTGGCCAGACGTCCGGGCCGAGCTCGCCGGGTCTTGCGACGTGCGCGAACTGTCCGGCGTTGGCGTAGAGGTACGCGGCACCGCACAGCAGCGCCAGGTACGGGATCGCTCCACGAAGCCTGGATGCTGCCCTGCCGCCCTGTCGCATCACTTCGTCGCCGTCATCGCCGCCTTCATGTCCTCGAGTTGGGCCTTGAGGAACGGGATCGAGGCCTGCGCGTCGACGAAGCTCAACGGATCGGCGTACTGCTCGGCCAGGAACTTCTTGTATTCGGGCGTTGCCGCCGCTTTCGCCATTGCGTCGGCCAGGATCTTGACGCGATCCGGCGGCGTGCCGGCCTTGACGACGAACGAGCGGAACTGCGGCAGCGCGACCTTGTAGCCCAGCTCGTACGACGCGGGAATGTCCTTGAACGCGGGCAGGCGCTCCTTGCCGAAAAGGATGATCGGCCGGATCTGCTTGCTGTCCACGAACTGGCGCACGTCGCCCGCCTGCTCGTAGAGCGCATCGACATGTCCGCCGATCACCGAGACGTAACGCTCGCTCGGCTTGGCGTAGGGGACTTCGACGACCTGAATGCCCTTGGCGGCGAGATAGGAGAGCGTCATGTCGTCGACGCTGCCGAAGCCGAGCGTGGCGACCTTCAGCGTCTTGGGGTTGGCGCGGGCTTCCTTCTCGAAATCCGCCCAGGTCTTGAAGCGGCTGTTCTCGGCGACGAAGAGGAACGACGGGCCCTGGATCATCACGGCCACCGGCTGGATGTCCGATAACGACCAGCGCGGCGACGGGCCGGCGAGCAACGCGTTCGTGTCGGCGATGTACACCGCCATCGCGTAGCCGTCAGCGGGCTCCGAGAGCAGCTTCGCCATGCCCGTCGCGCCGGTCGCGCCCGGCGCGTTGACCACCGGGAACGATGTCTTCAGCATGGGCTCGACCAGCGTCGCCGTGAGGCGCGCGAGCTGGTCGGCGCCGCCGCCCGGGCCCCACGGCACGACGATCTCGACAGGACGCGAGGGATAGCGTTCCTGCGCCCATCCTGCCGCTGCGATCCACGCGAGCGCGGCGATCGACAGCACGGTGCCGATACGAATTGTTGCGGTCATGTCATCCTCCTTCAAAGTTAGCGCCGGGTTTCATGCTTTTCGTCGGCGCTGAATCGTGCCAGTCCGCAGTCTACGATGAATGGACGTGAGCCGGTGCCGCGGGCGGGCCGGCTGGCGCGAACCGATGGTGAACCTAGGATCGTGCGGCAGCGCCACGCGCCGCCCACAGCTCGTTCAGCCGACGCGCGAACCGCGTTCCGAGCGCTTCGTCCTCGTGCATGAAGTACACGTACGTCCGGTCCACGTCCTTTGCGGCGATACGCGCGGCCCAGCCGCCGAGGTCGGCGTCGTCGTAGTGGGTCCGGCGCAGGCGCACGTAGCCCCAGTCGGACGTGACGACGAACGGCGTGTCGCCTTCGTCGGTGTCGGTCACGCAGAGCATGGCGCCGCGGCGGCGAAGCGCCTCGTACACCTCGTCGTCCTGCCACGAATCGTGGCGGAACTCGAAGGCGATGCGCGCACCGGCGGGCAACAGCTCGAGAAACGCCTGCAGGCGCGGTAGATCCTTCTTGAGGAAGGGCGGCAGTTGAAACAGCAGCGCGCCGAGCTTGTTGCCGAGGACCGACGCACGCTCCACGAATGCGCCAACGCTCGATTCGGACTCGCGCAGGCGCTGCTCGTGGGTGATGCGGCGTGGCGCCTTCAGCGTGAACGTGAAATGATCCGGGACCTGTTCCGCCCATTGCGCGAGCATCGCCGAGGCCGGCATCCGGTAGAACGTGTTGTTGATCTCGACGGTCGCAAATTGCTGGGCGTAATAGTGGAGCATCTCGCTCGCAGCGAGCTTTTCCGGGTAGAAGTGACCCAGCCATTCCTTGTACGAATAGCCGCTCGTACCCGTCAGCAATTGCATGGGTTCCCCTCCGGGAATGCGCGTCAGCGCGCCTTGTAGCCGACCTTCGCCATGACGGCAGGGGTGAGCGCCGCCGCCTGCTCGGCAAGTTTCCGCCACGGATCGGTTTTCATCTTCGCGAGCCTTCCCGGAACGTTGCGCGCATTGAAATGCGCAAAGCGCAGGTCCTTGCCGAGCTCGTCCCACTGGATCGGCGTGGACACCGGCGCACCGGCCTTGGCGCGCAGCGAATACGCGGCGACCGCGGTGGCGCCCTCGGCGTTGCGCAGGTAGTCGATGAAGATCCGGCCATGGCGCGAGACCTTGAGCAGCTTGGCGGTGAAGCGGTCGGGAAAGGTGCGCTCGAGAAGCTCGGCGACGGCCTTGGTGAAGCCTTTGACATGGTCCCAATGCACCGTGGGTTCGATCGGCACGACGACATGCAATCCCTTTCCTCCGGTGGTCTTGAGGAAAGCGGCAAGCCCGATGCTTTCGATCAGCGTCTTCACCACCAGCACCGCCTGCTTCACGTCCGCCCATGGCAGCTCTTCGTCCGGATCGAGGTCGAAAATGATCCGGTCGGGATACGCGAGCTTGCCGGCCCGCGACCCCCACGGGTGAATCTCGAGGACGCCCATCTGGAGCAACGCGACGATGGCGGTCACCGAATTCGCCATCGTGTAGAGCGAATGGCCGCCGTCGGCATCGTCGATCCGCACGCGCGAGATCGCCTCGGGAATGCTGTCGTCGGCGTTCTTCTGGTAGAAGCACTTCTTGTCCCAGCCGTTCGGGCAGCGGACGAGCGTCAGCGGCCGGTCGCGCAGGTGCGGCAACATCCATTCGCCGACGGCCGCGTAGTACAGCGCGAGATCGCGCTTGGTGAGACGTGCTTCGGGATAGAGAACTTTGTCGGGGTTCGTCAGCGTTACGCCGGCAATCGCGTCCTTCGCTTTGGCGGTCGCCGCCAATCGTGCCGGCGTTCGCGCCACGGCTTCCTCGCGGGTGTCACCGTCGCTCGTATTCGCCTCGCGCTCGCGCACGACGGCGGCGGCCGGCTTGTCCGCGCGAAGTCCCTGGAACGACGGATGGCGCAAGGTTCCGTCGTCGGTCCATTCGGTGAACGAGACCTCGGCGACGAGCTCCGGCTTGACCCAGTGCGCGCGCCGGGCTTCGGCACCCCGCGGCGGATTGTGGAACGGGCTTTCCTTTTGCTCGAGGGGCGCGAGCGCGCGGCGCAGGCTCGCGAGCGACGTGGCAGTAAAGCCGGTCCCCACCTTGCCCGAATAGCTCAGTCGCCCGTCCGGCTCGTAGACGCCGAGCAGCAGCGCGCCGAAGCCTTCGCGCGAGCCTTCCGGATCGGTGAAGCCGCCGATCACCATTTCCTGCCATCGCGCGCATTTGGTCTTCTGCCATGCCGGTCCACGGCCCGCCTGATAGGGGAGGTCCGCGCGCTTCGAGACCATCCCCTCGAGGCCAAGCGCGCACGCGTTCTCGAGGAACGCCGCGCCCGGCGCCGCAAAATGCTCGCTGTATCTGACCGTCGCCGGCATGTCCCACAGCAGGTTCAAGAGCAGGCGCTTGCGTTCGGCGAGCGCGACGCCGCGCAGGTCGACGCCGTCGAGATAGAGAAGATCGAACGCGAAATAGCTGGGTGCCGTCGTGCCCGCGCCGGAGAGCGCGTTCTGCAGCGCCTGGAAGCTCGTCCGCCCCTTGTCGTCGACGACGACCGCTTCGCCGTCGAGCCAGGCCGCTTCGACGGGGAGGCGAGCAAGAGCGCGCACGATCGCCGGAAAATTCCCGGTCCAGTCCTTGCCATTGCGCGAGATCATGCGCACGTCACCGTCGACGATTCGGCACAGCATCCGGTAGCCGTCGTACTTGATTTCGTGAACCCAGTTCTGGCCCGTCGGCGGCGATTTCACGAGCGTCGCCAGTTGCGCGTCGATGGACTCCGGCAGCGGCGCTTTTGTCGCGCCTTTGAGCTTGGCCGTGGCCGTCGCGGACTTCGACTTGCGCTTGCGGATCGCGCCACCTTTGACGTTGGCCGCGACCGATTGGTTCGAATTCCACACCCGATCCTTTTGCGCGGCGATCTCGTCGATGCTGCGGCCGGTGACGACACTGTCGGGCCGGTCGTCCGTGATCTGCGCCTGCGCGCCGAGGCGGGCAAAGTCGTCGGCTTCCTTGAACAGGAGCCAGCTGTCGCCGCCGTACTTGCCGCTCCTGCTCTTCACGAGATTCCAGACGCCTGTCAACTTCTCGCCGTGCAGCTCGAACTTGAGATGACCCTTCGCGTACGCTTGCTCCGGATCGGTCTTCGGCGTCCACGTGCCGCGGTCCCATAGCATGACCGTTCCGGCACCGTATTGCTTCGGCGGAATGACACCTTCGAATTCGCCGTATTCGAGCGGGTGATCCTCGACGTGCATCGCGAGGCGCTTGTCGTTGGGGTCGAGGCTCGGTCCCTTCGGCACGGCCCAGCTCAGGAGCACGCCATTCAACTCGAGGCGAAAATCGTAGTGGAGGCGGGTGGCCGCATGCTTCTGGACGACGAAGGTGAGGTTCCGTGAACGGCGCGCGGCGACCTTGCCCGGCGGCTCGGGCGTCACCCGGAAATCGCGCTTTTGCCGATATCGCTCGAGCGCCATGGGGTTGGTTCAGCGTGCGTTGGAGACCGGAAATGAGACACTCGAAAACGTTACGCAACGTCCATATAAGGCGCGCGGTTGAAGATTGCGCGCCATTTTGGCACGATAGCGACCCCGGGCGGCGCTTTCCGCCCAACCGACCGTGAGGCCCCCTATGGCCGCTCGCGCATTGGCTTCAGTGACCGTCACCTTCGGCATGGTCTCCATTCCGGTCAAGCTTTACACGGCGACCCAGGCGCAGGCGGGCGTGTCGTTCAACCTGCTGCATCGCGGCTGCGGTTCGCGGCTGAAGCAGCAGTATCTGTGTGCCCGTGAAGGCGTCGTCGTCGAGCGCGCCGACATGGTCAGGGGTTACGAGTTCGCCAAGGATCAATACGTGACCTTCACGCCGGAGGAGCTGAAGGAGCTCGAGGAAAAGGGCACGCAGACGATCGAGATCAGCGAGTTCGTCCCCGTTGAGAGCATCGACCCGATCTATTACGACAAGGCGTATTTCCTCGGCCCCGACAAGGGCGGCGCGAAACCGTACGCGTTGCTCGCGGAGAGCATGCGCCAGACGGGGAAGACCGCGGTGGGACGCTACGCCGCTCGCGGCAAGCAGTACATCGTCCAGCTCCGCGCAATCGCCGGCGGCCTCGTGATGCAACAGCTGCTGTATGCGCCGGAGGTACGCACGATCGCCGAGGTCGGCATCGAGGAGGCGCCGGTGCGCGACAGCGAGCTCGCGCTGGCGAAGCAGCTGATCGGCCAGATTTCGTCGAAGACGTTCGATCCGACCCAGTACGAAGACGAAGTCAAGAAGCGCATCGAAGCCGCGGTGCAAAAGAAGGTCGAAGGCGAGGAGATCGCGATCTCGCCCAGCGCTCCGGAAACCGGCGCGCAGGTCATCGACCTGATGGAGGCGCTCCGCGCGAGTCTCGAAAGGACGGCGGGGAAGCGCGGAGCGGCAAAGCCGGTTCCGGCGGCGGAGCCCGCGCCTACCGAGCTCAGGGCCGCGCAACGCAAGCCGCCGAGGAAGATCGCGCCCGAACCGGAGGCCCGACGCAAGGTCGGCAAGCGGTAGCGAGTGAGCGCGGCGGGCGAGGCGTAAGCCGAGCCAAGGCCCGAAGGGCGCGTCGCTGCGCGACCGAGAGCGCCCGCCAACCGGGTGCGACGAATTTCGTCGGCGGCGCTAAGAGCTTATCCGTAAATAAAGGAGTACACTGTTCTTCCGTCCGCGCCGGTGCGCGGGACGGAGGAAGGCGATGGCGAAAGCGAGACTTGAGTCATGGGTGGTGTCGGATGCATTTTGGGAACGGGTCGAGCCGCTGATCCCGCAGCGGCCGGGCCGGCCGATGCGGCGGAAGTTTGCCCGCAAGCCTGGCGGCGGGCGCAAGCCCAAAGAGGCACGCGTGGTATTCGAGGCCATCGTGTACGTATTGCGCACCGGCTGCCAATGGAAGGCGTTGCCGCGCGAACGATTCGGCAGCGCCAGTGCCATCCATCAGCGGTTTCTGGAATGGGAAAAGGCTGGCTTCTTCGTCGCGTTGTGGCAGGCCGGACTCGCTGAGTACGACGAGATGGAGGGTATTGCTTGGCGATGGCAGAGCATCGACGGGGCATTGCTGAAGGCACCGCTGGCACAAGAGTCGGTGGGGCCGAACCCCACCGACCGGGGAAAAAAATGGAAGCAAGCGGATGTTGCTGGTCGACGCCCGTGGTGTCCCGCTGTCGATCATCGTGACCGCGGCTAACCGTAACGATGTTACCCAATTGGCGGCGACCCTGGACGCCATCATCGCTCCACGTCCGACGGTGGCGCCACGCGCTCGACAGCATCTGTGCGCGGATGCCGGTTTCGTCGGAGTCGCCGCCGAGCAGGACATGCTCGACCGTGACTACACCCCCCACGTGCGGCCACGCGGCGAGGAGCGCCCGCAACGCGCTCAAGGCAAACGCCCGCGGCGCTGGGTGGTCGAAGTCGCCCACTCCTGGTTCACCCGTTTCCGCAAACTGCTCGTTCGCTACGAGAAGCTGCATCGCTCCTACCTGGCCCTGACCATGCTTGCCGCCGCCATCATCAGCTTTCGGCACGTGCCAGCGAAGATAAATATTATTTACGGATAACTTCTAAGGGCGCGGAGGCGATTGTAACGTCGTGACTGAAGGTTATTCGCTCCGCGACGTCGAAAAGCTGCTCGGACTTCCCCGCGCCGTGGTGAGCGGATTGATCGAAGCGGGGTTCGTCGCTCCCACGCGCGGGCCTCGCCGCGAATTCCGGTTCACGTTCCAGGATCTGGTGCTGTTGCGTACGGCGCAGGGATTGTCGGAGGCCAAGATTCCGCCGGCGCGGATCCTGCGTTCGCTGCGGCGGCTGCGCGCGAAACTGCCGGAGCAGATGCCGCTCGCGGGACTGCGCATCGAGGCGGTCGGCGACGCCGTGGTCGTCAGCGAAGGGCAGACGCAGTGGCGGCCCGACAACGGCCAGTACGTGCTCCAGTTCCAGGTGGCCTCGCCGGGAGGGCAGCTCGCGTTCTTCGCGCCGTCGCCGGCGCATCCTGCCGACTCCGCACCGCATTGGTTCGAGCGTGCGCTGGCACTCGAGGCGACGCAGCCCGACGAGGCATGCGACGCGTATCGGCGCGCACTCGACGCCGATGCCGGGGACCGCGACGCTTACGTCAACCTGGGGCGGCTCTTGCACGAGCGTGGAAAGTTGAGCCCCGCCGAGGGCGTGTATCGCGATGGCCTTCGCCATTGCGGCGCCGACGCGACGCTATTCTTCAATCTGGCGATTCTGCAGGAGGACCAGGGAAAGCCGCAGGACGCCGCCGACAGCTATCGCGCGGCGCTCAAGGCTGCACCGGATCTCGCCGACGCGCACTTCAATCTCGCCCGCCTGTGCGAGGCGCGGGGGCAGCAAAAGGACGCGCTGCGCCACTGGAGCGCGTTTCGCAAGCTGACGGGCCCGGGATAGAAGGACTGGCTGCACGCGTTCGCCTGGGCTTCTCGCCTCCCGGGTCGAAGCGCCGAAATCGCGTCGGCGATCGCCGGGGCAGGCACGGGATCGCCGGCAGTTTCATTTTCCTGGCTCCCGACCATCGCGGATCGCATAAAATGAAACGGGCCGCCTGCTGGCGGGCGGCCGCATGCGGCAGTCCCCCGGAGAGCTTTGCCGAATGACGCGTGGCGTGGAAGAACTTTCGATCGAAGCAATCCGGCAGCGCTATCTCGAGAAATCGGCGCCGGTTTCGCCGCGAATCCTGACCCGGCTGCAGCGCGATCCGCGGCACGGAGCGCGCCGCGTTTACGAAGTGCTGAAGAAACGCTTCGAGCGCGAGCGCGACGAGCGGCTGCGTCTCGAGGCGATGCGCCACTTCGAGCTCCTGCTGTGGAAGACCGGCGTGCGCGACATCGCGGGGGTCGACGAGGTGGGCATGGGCCCGCTCGCGGGTCCGGTCGTCGCCGCCGCAGTGATGTTTCCGCCGGAGACCGAGATCGCCGGCGTCGACGATTCCAAGCGGCTCGATCCCCAAACCCGGACCGTCCTCGCGCTGGAGATACGCGCCAAGGCCTCGGGACTCGGCGTCGGGATTGCCTCGGTCGCGGAGATCGACCGCTTCAACATCTATCACGCGGGGCTCCTCGCGATGCGGCGCGCGGTCGAAGCATTGCCGCGCCGGCCACAGCATCTGCTGGTCGACGCGCGCACCGTGCCCGGCATCGACGTCCCGCAGAACCCCTTCAACAAGGGCGACGGCATCAACTTCACGATCGCAAGCGCGTCGATCATCGCCAAGACGGAGCGCGACCGGATGATGGAGGCGCTCGATCGCGAATATCCCGGCTACGGCTTTGCGGCGCACAAGGGCTACGGCACGGCCGAGCACCGCGACGCGCTGCAGCGCCTCGGACCCTCGGCGATTCACCGGATGTCGTTTCCGGTGATGAGCGAACTGCGAGGGGAGTATTCGCCGCTCTTCTACGTGCTCAAGACCCAGCTCGAGGCGGCGCGCACGCGGGCCGCGCTCGACGACGTCGAAGCGCTGCTGCGCACGCAAGCGGAGGAGCTCGCCGAAGCGGAGTGCAAGAAGCTCAGGCTGCTCGTGGCGCGGCGGTGGAAGATCGTCTGTTGATCGACACCCAAAGGCCGACGTCCAGCGAACCGACGCGCCGAAAAGACGCGATCATCAGCCGGTGGATGATCGTGTCGTTTCGAGGACTCATGGTCCGGTCGAGGCCATCGCAAGTCGGGCGACGAACGACGACAGCACGTCGGCGCTCACATCGGAGACCGCGATCCAGTCCATGTCGGCGCCCGTCGCCTGTGCGACATTGAAGCCGCGCACTGCGCGTGGCGTGAGCCGGGACGCCGAAAGCGGCCGGACGAAGACGTCGATCGTGTGCTGGCGGTAACGATAAACGAGGACGGCCACCGGCCGGCGATCGAGACCGTCGAGCCGACCGCCGACGAGCGTGAAGCCTTCGTTCGCCAGATCGCGGACCGGCGGCGAATAATCGAGGCGCGCCGACAGCCACGGCTTCACCGTATGCTGGTCGGACGACGCGATCTCGACCAGGTGATTACCGAGCGTCGCGCGCACGTGCGAGGCGACGGCCTCGCCGGCGAGATCGTCGTTCGCGCGCCAGTCGATGACCGCAGTGCCGACGAACCACGCGAGGACCGTCGCCATGCAACCGCCGAGCGCGCCGGCGGAAAGCCAGCGCCAGCGATTGCCGGCCGGTCGCGGCCTCGGGCCCGGCACGGCGGGCGTGACCTCGAGGGCGGTCTCGAGCCGCTTGCGCAGCGTCGGCGGCGCAGTGAAATAGGGAACCTCGGCGCGGATCCGGGCGCGCAGCGAAAGCAGGCTCTCGCGCTCGGCCGCGCAGTCGGCGCACGCGCGAAGATGGTTTTCGATCGACAGACGCTGCAGCCGGTCCACTTCGCCGTCGACGTAGGCCGCGATCAGGGGCAGCGCTTGATGGCAGTTCACGTTTCACCTCCGGCGGCCCGTCCGGCGATTGCGCGCAGGAGCGGCGAGCGTTGGAGCAGGCTGCGGGCACGCGCCAGCCTGGACATCACGGTCCCGATGGGGATGTCGACGACACGGGCGATGTCCTTGTAGGAAAGCTCCTCCATTTCCCGCAGGATCACGACTTCACGAAATCCGGGCGGCAGTTGCGCCACCGCGTCTGCCAGCCGTTGCGACGCGTCTTTGCGCAGCGCCGCCTCCTCGGGTCCCGGTGCCGCGATATCGGCGGCCGCATCGATGGCCGCGCCGTCGTCGCGCACGATCTCCGCGGGCCGATTGCGCTCGCACCAGTCGTAGAACGCGTGGCGGACGATCGTGAGGAACCAGGCGCGGCCGTCGCTGCCGTGCAGGGAAGCTTCGTACTTGAGCGCCCGCACGCACGCGTCCTGGACCACATCCTCGGCATCGTGCGCGTCGCGGGTGAGCCAGCGCGCGAGGTTGTACGCCGCGTCGAGATGCGGCAGGACCAGTCTTTCGAAGCGCGAATGATCGGACACGGGGATGCTCCATCCTCCTGTCGACGTACCGCCGCTGCGGCCATTCTATTCCCGCCGCATTCAGGCGATCGTGAGCTACCCCTCGTGAAGCGGATTTATTCCCGGTGCGCGCCGATCGGAATAACCGTGGAACGCCGTCGGTAAGGCGTCGTAGAGAGGCCCCGGTTTCCAATCTCCATGGAGGCAGCATGACGCAGCGGATCGATCGACGCGAATTCCTGAAACTGGCCGGGTTGGGCGGCGTCGTCTACGCGTCCGGTCTCGGCATTGCGCGTGGCACCGACGAGGCCACGATGCTGAAGGGCACCGATGGCAGCGACTTCTACTTCGTTCAGCTTTCCGACGCCCACTGGGGCTTCGAAGGCCCGCCGAACCCCGACGCCAAGGGGACGCTCAAGAAGGCAGTCGCCGCCGTCAATGGCCTGTCGGAGCCGCCGGATTTCATCGTCTTCACCGGCGATCTGACGCACACGACCGACGACCCGAAGGAGCGCCGGCGGCGGATGACGCAGTTCCGCGAAATCGTCAGCGAGCTCAAGGTGAAGGACGTTCGCTTCATGCCGGGCGAGCACGATGCTTCGCTCGACCGCGGCGAAGCGTTCCAGGAATTCTTCGGCAAGACCCATTACACGTTCGACCACAAGGGCGTGCATTTCATCGCGCTCGACAACGTTTCGGATCCGCGCGCCCAGTTGGGCGACGAGCAGCTCGCGTGGCTCGCCGCCGATCTCAAGGGCCAGCCGAACGACGCCAACATCGTCGTGCTGACGCATCGCCCGCTGTTCGACCTCTATCCGCAATGGGATTGGGCGACACGCGACGGGCAGAGGGCCATCGACCTGCTGCTGCCAATGCAGCACGTGACGGTGTTCTACGGGCACATTCATCAGGAGCACCACAAGATGACCGGCCACATCGGCCATCACGCCGCGAAATCGCTGATGTTTCCGCTCCCGGTCGCGGGGTCGCAGCCGCAGCGCACGCCGTTGCCGTGGGATCCGGCGCAACCCTATCGCGGTCTCGGCTTTCGCGACATCGAGGCCGAGGCGAAGGATCGTGACTTCAAGCTGACCGAGCTGCCGGTACAAGAGGGGTGACGCGATGAACATGCCGAGAAGACGTTTGACCGTGATTGTCGGATCGCTGCTGCTCGCCGCCGGCGTGGGCGCCCTCGGCGCTAACGCGGCGTCGAAGGCAAAGGTCGTCAAGGTCGTGGCGCGCAGGTTTACCTACACCCCGAACCGGATCATGCTCACCAAAGGCGAGGCGGTGGTGTTCGAGCTCACCACGGCCGATGTGCTGATGGGATTCAGCCTGCCGGATTTCGGCGTACGGGCCGACATCGAACCGGGCAAGGTCACCAGGCTCGAGTTCACGCCGGACAAGGTCGGCACATTCACCTTCCTCTGCGACATCTTCTGCGGTTCGGGCCACGAAACGATGAACGGGACACTCGTCGTCGCATAGCACCGATGCTCCGCTGCCGCAGCGCGCAATCTTCGGGAGCGCCGCGCGATGGCGCGCCCGGTCGCGGGCTTCCTATACAATGACGGACGCGTCGGTCGGCTGAACGACCGGCAGGCAACAGGCGGCAACGCCACCACCGCGAGCTGCGGCCCGCGGTCCCGGTCATTCATCACCCGAAAGAATGAAACCGCGCTACGTCGTGCTCGTCGCGCTCGCTGTACTCGTCGCCGCAGCCGGATGGTTCGCGTATCGCTGGTACGACGCACGCGCCACGGCGGCGCCCGTCGCCGCAGAACCGGCTCCTGCCGCGACCTATGTCGGCGGCAAGGCCTGCGCCGAATGCCATGCGAAGGAACACGCGGCCTGGCAGGGCTCGGATCACGATCTCGCAATGCAAGTCGCCCACGACAAGTCGGTGCTCGGCAATTTCGGTGGCGAGAAATTCGTCTACGCCGGCACGACGTCGACCTTTTTCAGGCGCGACGGCAGGTTTTACGTCAACACCGACGGACCAGATGGCAGGAATGCCGACTTTGAGATCAAGTACACGTTCGGCGTGCATCCGTTGCAGCAGTATCTGATCGAGTTCCCGGGCGGGCGGATGCAGGCGTTCGGCATCGCGTGGGACTCGCGGCCGAAGGCCGCCGGCGGGCAGCGCTGGTTCCATCTTTATCCCGGGCAGAATCTCAAGGCCGGCAATCCGCTGCACTGGACCGGGATCGACCAGAACTGGAACTACCAGTGCGCCGAATGCCACTCGACCAATCTGCGCAAGAATTTCGACGCTGCGGCGGGAACCTTCAAGACGACGTGGTCGGAGCTGGATGTCGCGTGCGAAGCCTGCCATGGCCCGGGTTCCCGCCACGTCGCGTGGGCGCGGAAGGAAGGCGACCCGAAGACCTATGCGACCGACAAGGGGCTCGCGCTGGCCCTGGACGAGCGCAAGGGCGTGACCTGGACCGCCGATGCGAGCACAGGCAATGCGCGCCGCAGCGCGCCGCGACAATCCGCGCGCGAGATCGACATGTGCGCGCGCTGCCACACCCGCGCGGGACGGTTCAGCGACGACTACGTCCACGGCGCGCCGTTGCTCGATTCGCACCGGCTCTCGCTTCTCGACGACGGCCTTTACTGGAACGACGGCCAGATGCGCGACGAGGTCTACAACTGGGGTTCGTTTGCGCAGAGCGCGATGTACGCGCAGGGCGTCACGTGCTCGGATTGTCACGACCCCCACTCGCTCAAGCTCCGCTCGCCCGGCAACGCCGTCTGTGCGGGATGCCACGCGCCGGCGAAATACGACAGCGCGGCGCACACGCATCACAAGGATGCGAGCGCCGGCGCCGCCTGTGCGTCCTGTCACATGCCGACGACGACGTACATGGTCGTCGATCCGCGCCACGACCATTCGATGCGCATTCCGCGCCCGGACCTGTCGGTCAAGCTCGGCACGCCGAACGCGTGCAACGGCTGTCACGCCAAGCAGTCGGCGCAGTGGGCGGCCGATGCGATCGCGAAGTGGACCGGCAAGCCGCCGCACGGTTTCCAGAAGTTTGCCGAAGCGCTGCGCGCGGGTTCGGTCGGTGCGCCCGGCGCGCGTGGTGCGCTGCTCATAGTCATCGATGACCGGACGCAGCCGGCGATCGCCCGGGCGAGCGCGCTCGACCGCCTCGGCCGCATGCTGACGCAGGCGACGCTCGATGCGGTCACGCGCTCGCTCAACGATCCGGACCCGCTGGTCCGAACCGCCGCCGTCGAGGCGCTCGCGAACACCGAGCCGCCGTTGCGGCACCAGTATCTCGCCAGGATGCTGGATGATCGCGTGCGCAGCGTGCGGATGGCCGCGGCGCGCGCGCTCGCCGGTCCAGCCGAGCGCGAGTTGACTCCGGCCGAGCGGCCACGGTTCGACGCGGTGCTGGTCGAGCAGATCGCCGCTTTTTTGTACACCGCCGATCGCCCGGAGGGCCGGGTCGGACTCGGCAATCTGTACGCGGCGCGCGGCGATGCCGGCGGGGCGATCGCCGAATACCGCAAGGCGATCGAGGTCGATCCGACGTTCGTCGCGGCGTATGCGAATCTGGCCGACCTCTACCGGGTACGGGGTGCCGACGCAGAGGCCGAAGCTGTGCTGCGGGAGGGGGCGGTCCGCAATCCGCAATCGGCACCGCTCCAATACGCGCTGGGGCTCACCTACGTGCGGCAGAAAAGAAAGCCCGAAGCGCTGAAGGCGCTGCACGAGGCAGCGCGGCTCGCACCCGACGATGCGCGGTTCGCGTACGTCTACGCCGTGGCGCTCAACGATGCCAAGCGAAACGACGAGGCGCGGAAGCTCCTCGCCGCCGCGCAAAAGCGCCATCCCTACGATCGCGATGTGTTGACCGGACTCGCGTATTTCACCGCGCAGGCGGGCGACAAAGCGAGCGCGCTCCGCTACGCGAGGACGCTGCACGATCTCGATCCCGAAAATCCCGAGTACGAGCGGTTGATCGCGCAGCTCTCCGCGGCAAGGTAGCGCCACAGAGGCGTCACCCGGGCACGATCAAGCGCTGTGCCGGCGTTCCGGGCGCGTATCGCCCGCGAATCCCGGCCCGTTGACGTGCGTCAACGGGCGACCATCGCAATCCGCCGATCATATCGATAGCGACGGGCCGCCGGAAGCGGCTCGCCGGTTCCGATGAACTCCGCGCCGACCATCAACGACCGCGTCGCCCGTCACGGGAGCGATCCAACACGCCTCGTGCAAATCCTGCGCGACATCCAGGCCGGGCAGGGTGCGCTCGACCCCTCGACGATCAACGCCGTCGCGCAGGCGCTGCGTATACCGCGCGTGCGCGTAGAGGCCGTAGCGACGTTCTACCATCTGCTGCACACGCGCTCGCACGGCGCCTACGAGATCCTGTTCTCGGACAACATCGTCGACCGGATGCAGGGCAAGGCCGAGATGATGGCGTATCTGTGCGAGCGGATGTGGCTCGAACCGGGCAAGGTTTCGGAAGACGGCCTCGTCTATGTCGGAAGCACGTCGGATATCGGCATGGGCGACCAGGGGCCCGCAGCGCTCGTCAACGGCCATGCGCTGCCGTGTCTCGACCGGACACGCCTGGACCTCGTCGCCGGCCTGATCCGCAACGGCAAGCCGCTCGCCGACTGGCCGCGGATGCTCTTCGACGTTGCGCAGAACGTCCGTCGCACCGATGACCTGCTCGGCAAGCCGCCGGCGCGCGGGCTCGCCGTCAGGCGCGCGGTCGAGCTGGGCGCGGAAAGGGTGCTGGCAGAACTCGACGTCTCGGGATTGCGTGGCCGCGGCGGCGCCGGCTTCAAGGCAGCGGTCAAGTGGGCGTCGTGCCGGCGTGCGGCGGGCGACGCCCATTATGTGATCTGCAACGCCGACGAGGGCGAGCCAGGCACGTTCAAGGACCGCGTGCTGCTTCAAGGTTATGCCGATCTCGTTTTCGACGGGATGACGGTCGCGGCGCGGGTCGTCGGCGCACGGAGCGGGCTCCTCTATCTGCGCGGCGAGTATCTGTATCTCGCCGACGCGCTGGAGCGAACGCTGCAATGCCGGCGCGACGATAACCTGCTGGGCGAGCGGATCCTCGGCGAAGCCGGCTTCGATTTCAACATCGAGATCCGCCTGGGCGCCGGCGCGTACATCTGCGGCGAGGAATCCGCGCTGATCGAATCGCTCGAAGGCCAGCCGGGTCGACCGCGCAACCGGCCGCCCTATCCGGACACGCACGGCTATCAGGGACGGCCGTCGGTCGTGAACAACGTCGAAACCTTCGCCTGCGCGGCAAGGATCACCGTCGATGGCGGGGCATCGTTTGCCGCGACGGGCACGCGTGAATCGACGGGCACGAAGCTCCTCTCGGTGTCCGGAGATTGCGCGCGCCCGGGCGTCTACGAATATCCGTTCGGCGTGACCGTGCGCGACGTCCTCGACGACTGCGGCGGCGCGAAGGCGCTCGCCGTGCAGGTGGGCGGTCCGTCGGGCACCTGCGTTCCGTGGCGCGAATTCGATCGGCGCCTCGCGTTCGAGGACGTGCCGACGGCGGGGGCGTTCATGGTGTTCGGGCGCGATCGCGACATGTTCGAGGTCGCACGCAACTTCACGCATTTCTTTGCCGAGGAGAGCTGCGGCTTTTGCACGCCCTGTCGCGTCGGCACGTCGCTCTTGCGCAATCACATGGACAAGCTCGCAGCGGGCAAGGGGAGCGCCTACGACCTCGCGCAAATGCAGCGCCTGATGCACATCATGCTGACGATGAGCCATTGCGGTCTCGGCCACACCGCGGCGAAGCCGGTCGTCGAGACGATGGAAAAATTTCCGGACGTCTATGAACGAAGGCTGAAAGTGCTCGATTTCGCGCCGGCCTTCGACCTGGACCGCGCGCTCGCGACCGCCCGCCAGATCACCGGCCGCGACGATGCGTTTGCGCACGTGGACGAAGCGACATGAGCGCCGCCCGGCCGCCCGAAGGCGCTCGCCCTCCTCGGGAGGGGGGAGGCGCTGCCCACGCAGTGGGCGAGTCTGGGGGAGGTCACCCAGTGACCGGATCGACGTTCACGCTCGACGGCAGGACCATCGCCTTCCGCGAGGGCCAGTCGATTATCGATGCGGCCGCTGCGGCCGGTGTCTACATTCCGCATCTGTGCCACCGGCCCGGGTACGCGCCGCACGGGAGCTGCAAATTGTGCACGGTGCTCGTGGACGGGCACCCGGTTGCGGCCTGCACGACGCCGGCGCGCGCCGGCGTCGTCGTCGCCAACGCTACGCCGGCATTGAACGACGACCGGCGCGCGCTGGTCGAGATGTTGTTTGTGGAAGGCAACCATATCTGTCCTGCGTGCGAAAAGACCGGCAACTGCCAGCTGCAGGCGGTTGGCTATTTCCTCGAAGTCACGGCGTTGCGCTTCGATCACTTCTACCCGCCGCGCGATCTCGACGCCTCGCACAAAGACTTCGTGCTCGACCGCAATCGCTGCATTCTGTGCGCCCTTTGCGTGCGTGCGAGCCGCGACGTCGACGGCAAGGACGTCTTCGCGATCGGCGGGCGCGGCATCCACTCGCGCCTCCTCGTCAATGCGGCGTCTGGACGTCTCGGCGACACCGACCTCTCGCTCGATGACGCCGCCGCCCGCGTGTGCCCGGTGGGCGCGATCCTGGTCAAGCGCGAGGCGTATCGGGTGCCGATCGGCGAGCGTGTCTATGACGGGCATCCGATCAGCGAGGTGGCGCTCGCCGAAATTGTGCCGCGCAGCGTGGCCGCAGGGATGGAAGAACATCGGGAGGAGCCGGGCGATGACTGAGCGCAAGCTGCGCATCGCGACGGCGTCGCTTGCGGGCTGCTTCGGCTGCCACATGTCGTTGCTCGACATCGACCTGGCGTTGCTCGACCTCGCGCGGGTGGTCGAGTTCGACCGCTCGCCGCTGACCGACATCAAGCGCTGCGGCCCGTGCGACGTGGGCCTTGTCGAAGGCGGCGTGTGCAATGCCGAGAACGTCCACGTGCTGCGCGAATTTCGCAAGAACTGCCGGGTCCTCGTTGCCGTAGGCGCCTGCGCGATCACCGGAGGCGTACCGGCGCTGCGCAACCACCTCGACCTGTGGGACTGCTTCCAGGAGGTCTACCGGTACGAGCCCGGCACCGCCGGCAGGACGATTCCGAACGATCCCGAGCTGCCGCTGCCGTTCGACCAGGTGCGCCCGATCTACGAGGTCGTGCGCGTCGATTATTACCTGCCGGGGTGCCCGCCGCCGGCCGCCGCCTTCGCGCAACTCCTGACCGACCTGGTCGCGGGGCGCACACCGCAGCTCGCGCCTGCGCTTATCCGTTACGACTGATGCCCTCGCCATGACTCAATCGCTAGAGACCGCGCGCACCACCGCCGATCTGCGGCGCGTCGTCATCGACCCGTTGAGCCGCGTCGAGGGCCACGGCAAGGTGACGCTGCTGCTCGACGGCGAGAATCACGTCGCGCAGGCGCGCCTCCACATCGTCGAGTTTCGCGGCTTCGAAAAATTCGTCCAGGGCCGCCCGTACTGGGAAGTGCCGATGCTGGTCCAGCGTCTGTGCGGCATCTGCCCGGTCTCGCATCATCTGGCGGCGTCGAAGGCGATGGACATGATCGTCGGTGCGACCGCACTGACGCCGACGGCGGAGCGGATGCGCCGCCTTCTCCACTACGGGCAGATCCTGCAGTCGCACGCGCTGCATTTTTTCCATCTCTGTTCGCCCGATCTCCTGTTCGGGTTCGGCGCGAATCCGAAGGACCGCAACATCTTCGCGGTCGCTGCCGCTTACCCGGATATCGCACGGAAGGGGATTCTGCTGCGCAAGTATGGCCAGGAAGTGATCCGCGTAACCTCGGGCAAGCGCGTCCATGGCTCGTGCGCGGTGCCGGGCGGGGTCAACAAGCATCTGACGCTTGCGGAGCGCAACTACCTGCTCGAGGATATCGAGCAGACCGTGGCGTGGGCGCGCGAGGCCGTCCTGCTCGTGAAGCGTCTGTATATGGAACGAAAGGACACCTATAACGGATTCGGTGCCTTTCGCTCGTCGTTCCTCTCCCTCGTTCGCGGCGACGGCGCGCTCGACTTCTATCACGGGGGACTGCGGGCACGTGACGAGCGCGGCGCGACGATCTTCGACCACGCCGGCTACGAGAGCTACTGGGACTACATCTTCGAGGAGACCAAAAGCTGGTCGTACATGAAGTTCCCGTATTTCACCGCGCTCGGACCGGAGCGGGGCTGGTATCGCGTCGGACCGCTGGCGCGGGTCAACAACTGCGACTTCATTCCGACGCCCGAAGCGGATGCCGAGCGGATCGCCTTCAAGGCCTTCGACGGCGGCAATGCAACGCAAGCCAATCTCGCCTATCACTGGGCGCGGATGATTGAAATGCTGTACGCCGCGGAGAGTCTGCGCGAGCTCCTGGGCGATCCGGCTCTCCTTGCCGGCGAGCTTCGGGTCGAGGGCACCCCGGCGCTTCGTGGCGTCGGCGTCATCGAAGCGCCGCGCGGCACGCTGATCCATCATTATCGCGTCGACGAAAACGACCTGATCGTGCGCGCCAACCTGATCGTGTCGACGACGCACAACAATCAGGCGATGAACGAAGCCGTGCGCCGCGTCGCGCTGCAGTATCTCGACGGCGTGGAGGTCACCGAGGCGCTTTTGAATCACGTCGAGGTGGCGATCCGCGCCTACGACCCGTGCCTGTCCTGTGCAACGCATGCGCTGGGGCAGATGCCGCTCGAGGTTGAGATCGTCGACGTCGAGGGGCGGCGGGTGGATGCGCTCGTTCGCGACGCGGACGGGAGCATCCGGCGCGACCGATGAGCGGGTTCCGTCGATGAGCAGGATACTAGTCCTTGCATGGGGCAATCCGAGTCGCGGCGACGACGCGCTTGGCCCCTCGTTTGCCGAACGGGCCGAGGCGCTGCTGCCCGGCGTCCCGCACGCGGTCGAGATCGAGACCGATTTTCAGCTCTCGCCCGAGCATGCGACCGATCTCTTGGGCCGGGACGCCGTGCTGTTCGTCGACGCGAGCCTCACGGCGCCGCCGCCCTTCGGCTTCGATCGCGTCGTGCCGGCACGCGATCGTACGTGGAGCTCGCACGCGATGAGCCCCGCGGCGTTGCTCGCAGCCTGCGAAAGCGCGTTCGGGCGACCAGCGCCCGACGCTTTCGTGCTCGCGCTCCGCGGCGAGCGCTTCGACCTCGGTACGCCGATGACGGCGAGCGCACGCCGGCATCTCGACGCCGCGATCGCGTTCTTCCGCCGCCTGCTCGCCGTGACGTCGACCGACGCCTGGGCGCACATCGTCGCGTCGGCTTCGCCCTGAGCGCGACGTCCGGGAGCGCGCTACACTTTCCATCGGCAACGCACCGAAGGGAGGTCGAACGTGCCCCGCAAGGAAATCATCGAACGCTTCCGCGACTTCATCGAGCCTTATCGAATCGATCGCGGCAAGGGATTCCGCCTCAAGGACTTCGATGCCGGCGATACCGGCGGCCTCGGTTCCGAGCAGAAGCCGCAGGCGAAGGAACTGCTCGCGCAAGGCGTGGAGTGGCTCGCCGAGGAGCAGGAGAAGCTCTATGCGCAGGATCGCCGCGCGGTCCTCCTCGTCTTCCAGGCGATGGACGCCGCGGGCAAGGACAGCACGATCAAGCACGTGATGTCCGGCGTCAATCCGCAGGGCTGCCAGGTGTTTTCGTTCAAGCAGCCCTCGCCCGAAGAGCTCGATCACGATTTCCTCTGGCGTACGATGCGCTGCCTGCCGGAGCGCGGCCGGATCGGCATTTTCAACCGGTCGTACTACGAGGAAGTCCTTGTCGTTCGCGTCCATCCGGAGCTTCTGCGAGCGCAGCGACTGCCCGCTCCGCTCGTGACCAGGCACATCTGGGACGAGCGCCTCTCCGACATCGCCGCGTTCGAGCGCTACCTTGCGCGTAACGGCGTGGTCATCCTCAAGTTCTTCCTCAACGTCTCGCGCAAGGAACAGAAACGGCGATTCCTCGACCGCCTCGACCAGCCGGAGAAGAACTGGAAGTTCTCGACGGCCGACGTCAAGGAAAGAGGGCACTGGAACGATTACATGAGGGCGTACGACGAAGCGATTCGCGCAACGGCGACAAAGCACGCGCCGTGGTTCGTCGTTCCGGCCAACAACAAGTGGTATACGCGCCTCGTCGTCGCCGCGGCGATCGTCGACGCGCTGGAACGGCTCGACCTCGCCTATCCGCAGATCGACGCCGCCAAACGCCGCGAGCTTGCCCGGGCGCGGGCAGCCCTCGTGCGCGAGTGACGCTCGCGGCGGCGAAGGCGCGTGGGCGGGAATCGCACATGTGCCTGCGATCGGCGATAATCGGGTCCGGCAGACGTCCGCGGCAACGGTGATCTGCCTCGAGAGACCCGTGTCGGCTTGCAAGGCCGGATTGAATCGACGGAAAAGGATCAGGACCATGAGACAGTTCGTGGTGGTGTTGGCGGCTTCGGCCCTTGCTTTGATGGCCGGCGCATGTGCGTCGCCGGGTCCCGGGCCCGGCGAAATGGAGATTCGCTCCGGAGTCATCGAGCAGATCAATCCGACCGAGGTCAAGACCAATCACGATATGGGCTTGGGCGCGATCCTTGGCGGTGTCGCGGGGGCGGGCCTGGGCAGTCTCATTGGCGGCGGCACCGGCCGCGAAGTCGCGATCGCTGCCGGCGCGATCGTCGGCGCGGTGGGCGGCAACTACGCGCAAAAGCAATATTTCGACAAACCGCAGCCTGCGCAACAGGTGATCGTGCGCCTGAACAGCGGCGTCCTGATCGCGATCACGCAGCCGATCGACACGCAGTTGCGGCCCGGGCAGAAAGTGTACGTGCAGGGAAGCGGTCCGGACACGCGCGTCGTGCCGCAGGGTTGACCGCCGCAACGCGGCGCGTACACACGCGATGCGTATGGGTGCGGCCCGCCCGGGCCGTGCTCCATCGTTGCCGCACCGGGCGCCACGCGCTGCGACGGCGCGTGGCTCTTATCTTGGCGCTTGCCGTGAAGGCGATCAGTGGCGCGCCGCGAGCCCCTGCGCCCGCAACTCGTCGAGCGAGGCGTTCATCGTCAGCGCCTGCGGGTCGAGCTTGAGATGCAGCAGCGCGGGCTTGTTCGCTGCCAGCGCGCGCTCGAACGCCGGCGCGAAGTCCGACGTGCACGCGACCGTTTCCGCTGCGGCGCCGTAAGCCCTGGCGAGCGCCGCGAAATCGGGATTGAGAAGATCCGTGCCGTACACGCGCGCCGGATACGTGCGCTCCTGATGCATCCGGATCGTCCCGTACATGCCGTTGTCGACGACGACGAAGATGATGCCGAGCCCATACTGGACCGCCGTCGCGAGCTCCTGGCCGTTCATCAGGAAGCAGCCGTCGCCATTCCAGGAGACGACGACGCGCTCCGGATGGAGGAGCTTCGCCGCGATGGCCGCAGGCACGCCGTAGCCCATCGCGCCCGAGTAAGGGCCAAGCTGGGTGCGAAAGCGGCGATAACGATAGACGCGCTGCAGCCACGTCGCGTAGTTGCCCGCACCGTTGGCGAGGATTGCATCGTCCCCCAGTCGCTCATCGAGCCAGCGCACGATCTGCCAAAGGTCGAGTGGGCCGGGGACCGGCCGCGGCGCCCGCCACGCTTCGTAATCGGCATGCGCGGCGGCCGGCAACGGGCCGGCGTCGAGCCGTGGTTGCGGCCCGCGGTTCATGGCGGCGAGAAACGCGCCCGGCGTCGCCGCGATTGCGAGCGCAGGCTGATAGACCTGTCCCAGCGCATCGGCCCCCGGATGCACGTGGATCAGCGTCTGCGCCGGTGCCGGGGCCTCGAGCAGCGTGTACCCCTGCGTCGTGATTTCCCCCATCCGCTCGCCGATCACGACCAAGACATCGGCGTCGCGCAGCCGCGCGGCAAGCTTCGGATTGATGCCGATGCCGACGTCGCCCGCATAATTGGCGTGGCGGTTGTCGAACAGATGCTGGTGGCGAAAGCTGCAGGCGACCGGCAGCCGATAGGCTTCGGCGAATGACTGCAGCGCAGTCCAGGCATTCTCGTCCCAGCGGCTGCCGCCGACCAGCGCGAGTGGCCGCCTTGCCCTCGCGAGCAGCTCCTGCGCCGCAGCGATTTGATTGGCGCCGGGTGACGCCTCCACCGGCTCGACACGGGGCGCGTCGAGGCAACTCGCGCGAGCAGCGAGCATGTCTTCGGGCAACGCGAGCACGACGGGTCCCGGACGGCCGGACATCGCGGTCCGATAGGCGTGCGCTACGTATTCGGGGATCCGGTCGGCGCGATCGATCTGTGCCGCCCATTTGGCGACGCTGCCGTACATCCGCCGATAATCGATTTCCTGGAACGCTTCGCGATCGACGAAATCGCTGCCGACCTGTCCGACGAAAACGATCAGTGGCGTCGAATCCTGCGCGGCGGTATGGATGCCGATCGCCGCGTTCGACGCGCCGGGGCCGCGCGTAACGAAAGCGATGCCGGGCCGCCCGGTGAGCTTGCCGTATGCCTCCGCCATGTACGCGGCGCCGCCCTCCTGGCGGCAGACGACGAGCGACAGCGTGTCGCGTGCGCCGTAAAGAGCATCGAGCACCGCGAGATAGCTTTCGCCCGGAACGCAGAACGCGTGGGACGATTCTTGCGCCAGGAGGTTGGCGACGAGAATTTCGCCGCCGGTTCGGGATGGTGCTGACACGGGTTCTCCTGGACAAGGCGCTGCCGGCAGCCGCCCGCGCGCAAGGTCCATTCTAGGGCCTCTTTCGGTGAGCGCGTGGGGAGGCCCTATAATCGCCGGCACTCGACCAGGGTCTTCCCCTCCCGCTCACCATGCCCACGTATCAGCTCATCGTCGACACCGCGCAGTTTACCGCTGCAGGGCTCGCGCTGGCGCTCGTGACGCTCTGGCTGCGACGCGACCTCCGCCGCAACATGGTCGCGATGGCGGCGCTGATGGCGATGGGACTCTCCGGGCTCGTCGTGCTGTTCGAGTTTGGAACCGACCTTCACGACGCCACGCTCGTCCACGTCCTGCGCGAGGCGTTGCTGCTGGTGGTTGCGATCGGCTTCGCGCGGGTCGCCGTGATGTTCGTGTTCCACGCGGTGTTTCACCGGCTCGCGGTACCGCGAATTCTCGCCGACGTACTGATCGTGGTCGTACTCATCGTCTTCGGCCTCTACCGGATGAACGCCGTCGGCGTCAATCTGGCGAGCATCATCACGACCTCGGCGATCGTCTCCGGCGGCATCGCGCTGTCGCTGCGCGAGCCGCTCGAGAACCTGTGGGGCGGCATCGCGCTGCAGCTCGACAACACGTGCCGGATCGGCGACTGGATCAAGATGGAAGGCGTGACGGGGCAGGTGGTTGGCATCCGCTGGCGCTGCACGGCCGTGGCGACCAACAACGGCGAGACGGTGATCATTCCCAACGTGCAGCTGATGAAGAATCGCGTGACGGTGCTGTCGCGCCGCGGCGACGACCGGATCCACTGGCGGCGCGAGATCGAGTTTTCGGTGGCCTACGACGTGCCGCCGTCGCGAGTCATCGCCGTCGTCGAGGCGGCGCTCGCGCGGGCGGAAATCCGCAACGTGGCGACGACGCCGCACGCGAGCGTCATCTGCACCGGGTTCGGCGACAGCGCGATCCACTTTACGGCTCGCTACCGGCTGACCGACCTGCTGCACGACCTGTGGACCGACTCGCAGGTGCGCCTGCATATCCAGGCGACACTTGCGCGGCATCGCATGGAAGTCCCGTTCCCGCGGCGGGTGCTGATTCGCGGCAAGTCCGCCGACGCGGAAGACCTGCACGAGCGCGCGATTGCGGCGCGCGACGAAACGCTGGCGCGCATCGAGCTGTTCGCGGCGCTGACGGAGGGTGAACGGCGCGCACTCGCAAGCGAGCTCGCGGATTATCCTTACGTCACCGGCGACGTCATCGCACGCCAGGGAGAAGCGGCGGATTCGCTCTACATCCTCGCCCGCGGACGTGTCACCGTATTCGACGACAGCAGCGGCGGCACCGGTGCGCGCGACCGCCTCGCGACGCTCGAAGCCCCCGCGTATTTCGGCGAAATGGGACTCCTCACCGGCCAGGCGCGCGGCGCGACGATCGTCGCGCAGAACGAAGTACTGTGCTATCGCCTCGACAAGGCGGGATTCGATGCGATCCTCAAGGCGCGACCGGAGCTGGTCGAGGCGATGTCCCGCGTCGTGGTCGCACGGCAGGCGGAGAACGACGCACGATTGCAGGCGCTGTCGACCGAGGCGCGCGCGCGGCAGGCGTCGAATCTCACCGCCGAGCTCGTGCGCCGCATCAGGAAGTTCTTCGCGATCTCCGGGTAGCCGGCCGCACGGGCTGTGCGGGGACCGCGTCAGCGCCCCGCGACCAGGTCCTCGCGTTTCAGCAGGAACACGCTGTCGGGAGAGGCGGCGGTAGAGAGCCACACGAAGGGCAGGCGAGGGAACGCGAGCTCGGCCGCGGCACGGTTGTGGCCGATTTCGACGACCAGCGTTCCCCCGGGGCTTAAGAATCGCGGTGTCTCCTTCACGATCGTGCGCACCGCGTCGAGGCCGTCGTCGCCGCCGGCCAAAGCCAGCTCCGGTTCGTGGCGGTACTCCGCGGGCAGCTCTTCCATCGCCATGGCCGTCACATAAGGCGGATTGCTGATGATGAGGTCATAACTTTTCTCCGGCAGGTTCGAGAACAGATCGGAGCGGATGAGGTTGATCCGATCGGCGAGCCCGTAGTCGGAGACGTTGCGCTGCGCGACGGCAAGTGCGTCGGAGGAAACGTCGACGGCGTCGATATCGGCTTCCGGATACGAGTGCGCGAGCAGGATCGCGAGACAACCGGAGCCCGTGCAGAGGTCGAGCGCCGACGCCACGCCTTCGGGCTCGCCGACGAACGGCGTCAGGCTGTCGGGAAGGAGCTCCGCGATGAACGATCGCGGGATGATCACGCGCTCGTCGACGTAGAAGCGGAAATCGCCGAGCCAGGCCTCGTGGGTGAGATAGGCGGCGGGCACGCGCTGATCGATCCGGCGCTCGAGGAGCTGCGCGAGCTGCAGCCGCTCGGGTTGCGTGAGCTTCGCGTCGAGAAACGGCTCGAGCCGGTCCTGCGGCAGATGCAGCGCGTGCAGCAGCAGATAGGCGGCCTCGTCGTAGGCGTTGGTCGTGCCGTGGCCGAAGGCGAGCCTCGTCTCGCCGAAACGCGTGACAGAGTAGCGCAGCCAGTCGCGCAGCGTTTCGAGATCGTGGGCGGGTGTGCTCATCAGTGTGCCCCCACGCTTGCGGCCGTCGCCGCTGCGCTGCCCCCCGAGGGGGACCAATTCGCGCCTTCGGGCGGCCGTGCGGCGCTCATGGCCGCTCCGAAGGCAGGAGGAGCTGTTCGAGGATGCGACGATAGAGGGCGGCGAGCCGGGCCAGGTCGGCAATGCTGACGCGCTCGTTCAGCTTGTGGATCGATGCGTTCACGGGTCCGAGCTCGACGATTTCGCGGCAGATTTCCGCGATGAAACGGCCATCGGACGTGCCTCCTGTGCACGAGAGCTCGGGCGTGATGCCGCACACGTCCCGCACGGCAGTGGTCACGACGTCGACAAGTTTTCCCGGCGGCGTGAAATAGGGTTTGCCCGAGCCCGTCCAGACCAGCGCGTAGTCGAGGCCGTGCTTCGCGAGAATGGCCTCGACGCGTTGCTGCAGCGATTCGCGCGACGAAGCCGTGCCGTGCCGGAAGTTGAACATGACTTCGAGCGTGCCCGGGATGACGTTGTTCGCTCCTGCCCCGGCATGAATGTTCGAGGCCTGCCAGGTTGTCGGCGGGAAGAACGCGTCGCCGTCATCCCAGCGTGTCGCCGCGAGCTCGGCTAAGGCCGGCGCCGCGAGATGGATCGGGTTTTGCGCGAGATGCGGATACGCGACGTGCCCCTGCACACCCTTGACCGTCAGCGTCGCCGACAGCGTGCCGCGGCGGCCGTTCTTGATCATGTCGCCCAGGATCGTCTGCGACGACGGCTCGCCGACGATGCAGTAGTCGATCCTCTCGCCCGCCGCGGCGAGCTTGTCGACGACCTTGACGGTGCCGTCGACGGAGGGTCCTTCCTCGTCGGACGTGACGATGAGCGCGATGGACCCGGATGAGCGCGGATGCGCGGCGATGAAGGCTTCGATGGCCGTGACGAACGCAGCGACCGAGCCCTTCATATCGGCCGCGCCGCGTCCATAGAGGAAGCCATCGCGCTCGGTCGGCGTGAACGGATCGGATTGCCAGCCTTCGAGCGGCCCCGGCGGAACGACGTCGGTATGGCCTGCGAAACAGACGAGCGGGCGCGTGGATCCGCGCCGCGCCCACAGGTTGGTGACGCCATTGGACATCAGTGATTCGCAGATGAAGCCGAGTGGCGCGAGCCGCTTGGCGATCAGCACCTGACAACCGTCGTCAGCCGGGGTGAGCGACGGCCTCGCAATCAGCGTCCGCGCGAGTTCGAGCGTGGGGTCGACGGCGTGGGGAACGGCGGGGCGCGCGGCAACACTCATGTGCCGAATGGTAGCAAAGACGCGGTGCGCCGGACGCGCAGCGGCTTCGCGAACCGCAGTTACCGCGGGACGTTCAATGCGGGCGGTCCAACATCTCCGCGTCGATCTGCAGCGTGGTGAAATCGCTCTGCGGGCGCCGCGGCGCGGCGTCGGCGGTCTGCTGCGCCATCGCATCGACGCGTGCCGTCGGCGAATTCTGGTTGATGAGCCAGGCGAGGTTCGTCGGCGAATCCGACGCGATCATCGCCTCGTCGTAGCCGATCTGGCCGTCGAGGTGCATCCGGCACAGCGCCTGCTCGAAGGTTTGCGACCCCGGGTAGAGCGACTGCTCCATCGCTTCCTTGACCTGCACGATCTCGCCGTTCTTGATGAGCTCGGCAATGAGCGAGGTGTTGAGCAGGATTTCGACGGCGGGCTGCAGCTCGCCCTCCTTGTTGCGGACGAGTCGTTGCGACACGATGGCGCGGAGGCCGATCGAGAGATCCGACAGCACGCCGGAACGCGCATCGTACGGAAACAGGTTGATGATCCGCGACAGCGCGTGATAGCTGTTGTTGGCATGGATCGTCGACAGGCACAGGTGGCCCGTCAGCGTGTGCAGCAGCGCCTGCTGCATCGTCTCACGGTCACGGATCTCGCCGATCATGATGAGATCGGGTGCTTCGCGCAGCCCGTTCTGCAGCGCAGTCTGATAGTTCTGCGTGTCGATGTGCAGCTCGCGCTGGTTGACGATGCTTTGCTTGTGCTCGAACAGGTACTCGATCGGATCCTCGATCGTCAGGATGTGGCCCGACTTGTTGGAATTGCGGTGATCGATCATCGCCGCCAGCGTGGTCGACTTGCCCGAACCCGTCGCCCCGGCGATCAGCACGAGGCCGCGCTTTTCCAGAACGATATCGAGCAGTACCGGCGGCAGCCGCAACTCCTCGAACGAGGGGATGTGGCTCCGCACGAAGCGGATCACCATCGAGATCGTGCCGCGCTGGCGGAAGATGTTGATCCGGAAATTGCCGACCGCGCGGTCCAGATGGGACAGGTTCATCTCGAGCTCGTTCTCGAACTCGCGCGCCTGCTCCTTCGACATCAGCTCATAGGCGATGCGCCGCACCGTCTCGAGGTCCATCGGCTGCGTCGAGATCGGCGCGACGACGCCGTTGATCTTGATGTTGATCGGCGCGCCGCAGGAGATGAACAGGTCGGAAGCCTGCTTCTCCGCCATCAGTCTGAACAGTCGGTCGAGATACATGGGGCGTCCCCGGGCTACAATCGTGTCGCGCCGGCGTTTTCAGCCGGCGCCGCAGGTTTCCATGATAATGTCATGAATTGACGGGGAGTTCCAGCGCCGAGCCAGCCGCGGGCCGATAGGCGGCAAATCGGCTCGGTTGCGGGCCGCAAACCGGTCCCGATCACTGGCACTCTGCCCCGAATCCCGTTCCCAAGCAAGTTCCATGCTCGCAATCATCGGTGGCAGCGGTCTCACCCGGCTCTCGACGCTTGCAGTCGCCCACCGCGAAGTCGTGCGCACCCCCTACGGCGAACCGTCTTCTGCGCTGCTCTTCGGGCAGATCGCCGGCCGCGAGGCGATTTTCCTGGCCCGGCACGGTCACGGCCACACCATCCCGCCGCACAAGGTGAATTACCGGGCCAACCTCTGGGCGCTCAAGGATCGCGGCGCGACCGCCGTCGTGGCGGTTGCGTCGGTCGGGGGAATCCGCGCCGTGGTGCCGGGCGAGCTCGTGTTGCCCCACCAGCTCATCGATTACACGCACGACCGTGCGTCGAGCTTTTTCGACGGCGGCGATCGGCGAGTCGTCCACGTCGACTTCACGGAGCCGTATATGCCGGGGCTGCGGCAACAGTGTCTGGTGGCGGCCAAGCGCGCCGGAATTGCGCTGACCGACGGTGGGGTCTATGCGGCCGTCTCCGGACCGCGGCTCGAGACCGTCGCCGAGATCGACCGGCTGGACCGCGACGGCGCGACGATGGTCGGAATGACGGGAATGCCGGAAGCGGTGCTCGCGCGCGAGCTCGATCTTCCCTATGCGGCGATCGCTGTCGTCGTTAATCACGCCGCCGGGCGGGGCGACTCCACCGTGCAGATCTCGATGGAAGGCATTGCGCGCGTGCTGGAGACGGCGATGGACCGGGTCCGCGCTCTGCTGGAGCACGTAGCGCCATGAGCCCGCCGGGCCGTCCCAAGGGCGAATACCGGAGTGCGGAGCACGAAGGTAGTCCGTTGAGCCCGCCGGGCCGTCCCAAGGGCGAATACCGGAGTGCGAGCACGAAGGTAGCAGCCCGCCGGGCCGTCCCAAGGGCGAATGCCGGAGTGCATCGAGAACAAGTCCGGGCGATGAGGCGGAGTCATGATCCGAAGCGTGCTGCGGATGGGCGACCCTCGGCTGTGGCAACGGTCGTCGCCGGTCGACGCTTTCGCCACGGCTGCGCTCGATTCGCTGCTCGCCGACCTGCGGGACACGATGGCCGCCGAAAACGGCGCCGGCCTCGCGGCGCCGCAGATCGGCGTGCCCCTGCAGGTCGTCATCTTCGGGTTTGCCGAGAATCCGCGCTACCCCGATGCGGAGCCCGTGCCCTACACCGAGCTCGTCAACCCGGTGCTGACGCCACTTTCCGACGAGATGGAGGAGGGCTGGGAAGGCTGTCTGTCCGTGCCGGGATTGCGCGGCGTCGTGCCGAGGTACACGCGAATTCGCTACGAAGGCTTCGACCCGCACGGGCAGCCGATCCGGCGCGACGCGACCGGCTTCCACGCGCGGGTCGTCCAGCACGAATGCGACCATCTGCTCGGGATCCTCTATCCGATGCGGATGCGCGACTTCCGCCAGTTCGGCTATACCGACATCCTGTTTCCCGAGGCCGCCGCAGCGGAGGAGTAACCCAGCAGCAGCGCGGCCCCCGTCCTGCCACGACTGATCGGGGCGCCGATCTCTCGGCCGCCAGCGCCGACTCGCGACTGCTCGCATCCCCTTGCCTACGGCCTTGGGCCCCTGCTCGCCGCTCGCGTCGCTACACCCGCAGCTGATCGTAGAGCGAGGTTTCGAGCTTCAAAAGCGCCTGCTCGTCGTGCAGGCGCGCGCCGTCGATCAGGAAGACGTCCTCGGCGCGCTCGCCCAGCGTGTTGATCTTGGCGCTCGTGACGTTGACGTTCGCGCGCGCGAGCGTGTAGGCGATCTGCGCGAGCAGGCCCGGGCGGTCGCCGGCGACGACCTCGAGGATGTAATGCGTTCCCTTGTCGTCGGGAGAGATCTGCACCGATGGCGACAGCGGGAAGTGCTTGAGCCTGCGACTCACGCGACCGGCGACCGGCTCCTCCAGCGGCGGGTGCTTCTCCAGCAGCTCCTTCAGCTCGAATTCGACTTGCTGGATCGTGTCGCGGTACGACGTGTCCGGGTTCGCGGGGTCGAGGATCGCGAACGTATCGAGCGCATAGCCGTGGCGCGTCGTGTGGATCTTCGCCTCCATGATCGACAATCCGCGGCGCCCGAAATAGCCGCAGATCCGCGCGAACAGGTTCTTCTGATCGGGTAGATAGACCATCACCTGCAAGCCGGCTTCGCCGCGCGACAGCCGTGCGCGCACGACCGGTTCCGCTCGCGCGATCCGCCAATAGAGTTGCCGGGCGTGCCACGCGATCTCGTCGGCCGAGTGACGCTGGAAATAGACGTTGTCCAGACGCGACCACAGCGCGCGCTCGGCGCCGTCGGGTACCGCGTACAAACGCAACAGGCGCTGCGCTTCGCTCTGGCGTTGTTGCAGGCTGTCGGCGAGCGTGACCGGGACCATCGCCCCCGCCAGTCGCGCCCGCGTTGCATGAAACAGGTCCTCGAGCAGCCGCGCCTTCCAGGCATTCCACACCTTCGGGCTCGTGCCGCGGATATCGGCGACGGTGAGGAGGTACAGCGCGACCAGGCGGCGCTCGGTTCCGACTTTACGGGCAAACGCGGCGACGACATCCGGATCGGTGACGTCCTGCTTCTGCGCCGTGGCCGACATCGTCAGGTGCTGTGCGACCAGCCACGCGATGAGCTCCGTGTCCTCGGCGGGAACGCCGTGGGCGCGGCAGAACCGGCGTGCCTCGCGCCCTCCCAGCGCCGAATGGTCGCCGCCGCGGCCCTTGGCGATGTCGTGGAACAGTCCTGCGAGGTAGAGAACCTCCCTGCGCTCGAAATCGGTGATGAGCCGCGAGCAAAGCGGGTACTCGTGCGCATGTTGCGCTTCCGTGAAGCGGCGCAAATTGCGGATCACCATCAGGATATGCTCGTCGACCGTGTAGACATGGAAGAGGTCGTGCTGCATCTGGCCGACGATCCGGCCGAACGCCGGCAGGCAATTGCCGAGGATCCCGTACTGGTTCATCCGCCGCAACTCGTGCGTGACGCCGCTTCGTTCGCGGAAGATCTGCAGGAAACGCGCGCGATTGCCGGGATCGCGGCGGAAGCGCGCGTCGATCCGATGCCGGTTGCGCCAGAGCGCGCGCAGCGTGCGCGCCGACATGCCTTTCAATTCCCGATGGCGCTGCATCGTGAGGAATGCGTCGAGCATCGCCTGCGGACGTCGTTCGAACAGCGTCTCGTCCCGGAGCTCCAGGAGCTCGTCGACGGCGACGAACTCGTCGTCGAGGGCGACCGGCTCGGCCGGGACGGGGAACAGGCGCGCGTGCAGGTTCTGCAGCAGGATCACGTTCAACTGGCGAACGAGTTTCGCGGCGCGATAGTAGCGCTGCATCAGTTGCTCGCTCGCCCGCTTGGCCTGCGTGTCGACCAGCGCGAGCTCGCGGGCGAGCGCGTTCTGCTGGTCGAAGACGAGCCGGTCCTCGCGGCGGCCCGCGAGGTAATGGAGCCTGACGCGCAGCTCGCCGATGAATCGCTCCTGCCGCGATACCGTGCGCGCTTCCTGCGTCGTGAGCAGGCCCGCCTTGGCGATCTCGCGCCATGAGCGGCCGAGGCCGGCCGCACGAGCGATCCAGAGCACCGTCTGCAGATCGCGCAGTCCGCCCGGGCTCTCCTTCAGGTTCGGCTCGAGGTTGTAGGCGGTGTCATGGTGTTTGAGATGGCGCTGCTGCTGCTCGAGCAGCTTTTCTTCGTAGAAGTGGCGCGCGTCCATGGCGGCCGCGAAGGCGCTGCGGAACGCGCGATATTCGGCACGCGAGCCGCCGATCAGGCGATGCTCGAGCAGGTTCGTCCTGATCGTGATGTCGCCGACCATCTCGGCTTCGCATTCGGCGGCGGTGCGCACACTGTGGCCGACTTCGAGGCCGATATCCCACAGCACGCCGACGAACCGCTCGACGAATGCGGTTCCGGCGGCGTCGAGCGGACGCGCGTGCAGGATCAGCACATCGACGTCGGAATGCGGGAACAGCTCGCCGCGGCCGTAGCCGCCGACGGCGACGAGCGCTGCGTACTCCGGCGCGCCGAGCCGCGACCACGCGATAGCCAGCGCCTGGTCGACGAGCCGCGCCTGCTGACGGAGCAGGCGCGACGTGTCGGGACGTGCCTGAAAATCCAGCGCGAGGACCGTGCGACCGGCGCGCAGCGTCTCTCGGCAATCGCGGACGAGATCCGCAGTCCGGTCGGGGACGCGCGCCGCAATGGAGACCGCGGTTCCCATTCGAGGACGCTTCAGGCGGCCGGAGGCGGCATTCCGGGCGAGACCGTCAGCACCTCGTGGCTCTCGGGCGTCACCAGCACCGTGTGCTCCCATTGCGCCGACAGCGAGTGGTCGGCCGTGACAATCGTCCAGCCGTCGGCGAGGCTCCGGATCGCGGCGCGGCCGGCGTTGATCATCGGCTCGATCGTGAAGATCATTCCCGGTTGCAGCACCAGTCCGGTGCCGGGCCGGCCGTAGTGCAGCACCTGCGGTTCTTCATGGAAGGCGCGGCCGATACCATGTCCGCAGAACTCGCGCACGACCGAAAAATGCTGGCCTTCGGCGAACTTCTGGATCGTGTGGCCGATGTCGCCCAGGTGCACGCCGGGCCGCACCGCGCGGATGCCGCGCCACATCGCCTCGTGCGTCGTCTCGACCAGCCGCTTTGCCTGGATCGACGGCGTGCCGATATAGAACATCCGGCTCGTGTCGCCATGCCAGCCGTCCTTGATCACGGTCACGTCGATGTTGACGATGTCGCCGGGTTTCAATTTCTTGTCGCCGGGGATACCGTGGCAGACGACGTGATTGACCGACGTGCAGATCGACGCGGGGTAGGGCGCATGGCCCGAAGGCTGATAGTTGAGCGTCGCGGGAATCACATGCTGGACGTTGACCTGGTAGTCGTGCGCGAGGCGATCCAGCTCGCCGGTAGTCACTCCGGGCTGCACGCGCGGCGTGAGCCAGTCGAGGAGCTCCGCCGCGAGGCGTCCGGCGACGCGCATTTGCTCGATGTCCTCGGCGGACTTGATCGTCACCGGCATGGTCGTCAATGCGGCGTCTTCCACGTCACGCGCGCAGAAGCTCGTTGATGCCCGTCTTCGCACGGGTCTTCGCGTCGACTCGCTTGACGATGACGGCGCAGTACAAATGGCACGCGCCTTCGCCGGAGGGCAGGCTGCCGGCCACGACGACGGACCCTGCCGGCACGCGACCGTAGCTCACTGCCCCAGTCGCGCGGTCGTAGATCTTGGTGCTCTGGCCGATGAACACGCCCATCCCGAGCACTGCGTTCTCCTCGACGATCACGCCTTCGACGACCTCGGAGCGCGCGCCGATGAAGCAGTTGTCTTCGATGATCGTCGGACTCGCCTGCAGCGGCTCGAGCACGCCGCCGATGCCGACGCCACCGGAGAGGTGCACGTTTCTGCCGATCTGGGCGCACGAGCCGACAGTCGCCCACGTGTCGACCATCGTGCCGCTGTCGACATAGGCGCCGATGTTGACGAACGACGGCATCAGCACCACGTCGGGAGCGACATACGCGCCGCGGCGCACGACGGCCGGCGGCACGACCCGCACGCCGGTGGCCGCGAGCGCAGCGTCGGACAACCCGGCAAATTTCGTCGGGACCTTGTCGTAGAACGCGAACGGCTCCGCGCTGCCGGCGCGCGGCGCAAAGCGCATCGCCGCATTGTCGGCGAGCCGGAACGACAACAGCACCGCCTTCTTTATCCATTGCTGGACGGTCCAGGCACCGCCAACCTTTTCGGCGACCCGCAACCGGCCGGCGTCGAGCTCGGCGATGACGTGCGTCACCGCGTCGCGCACCGCGGCAGATGCCGAGCCCGGCGCGAGTGAAGCGCGTGCCTCCCAGGCGGTATCGATCGTCTGCTGCAGGTCGGTCATGCCGCTTGCGTTACGGGCGGGGACTAAAAACGACCATTTTACCCCGGCGCGGCACCTGGCCGCGACCCTGTGGTGATCCGAGCGAGGGAACGACGCCGGGCGTACGCGGCCGGCCGGGGACTACATCGACTTGAAGCGATGCGCGAACGTGCGGCTGACCGGGAGCTTTTCGTCGCGGTCGGTGAGCAGGATGACGGGCTCTCCGCGCCAGTCCCGCTCGACGCGGGCGACGGCGCGCAGGTTGACGATCGTCCCGCGATGGATCTGCCAGAAGGCATCGGGATCGAGCTCGTCGTGGAGCTCCTTGATCGGCTTCCTGATCAGCGCCTCGCCGTCCCGCGTGACCACACGCGTGTACTTGTCGCCGGCCTGGAAATAGAGGATGTCGTCGACGGCGATCATCCGCATCGACGCTCCGAGCGACGCGCGAATCCACTTGAGCGGTCCGCCGTCGCGCGCCGCGAGCTTCGCGAGCAGGGCCGTGAGATCGAGCGGCGCCTCGGCGAGCCGCGCCTTCAGGCGGGCGACGACCTTGGCGATGCGCTCGGGCGCCGGCGGCTTCAGCACGTAGTCGATCGCCCCCTCGTCGAAGGCCGCGACGGCATATTCATCGTAGGCGGTGACGAATACGACATGGCAGCTGCCGTCGAGCTCGCGCGCGACGTCGAGGCCCGAGCGCACCGGCATCCGGATATCGAGGAACGCGATGTCGGGCTTGTGCTCGCCCGCGAGCGACAATGCCTCGTCGCCGTTGCCCGCCTCGGCGACGATCTCGAGCTCCGGCCATGCGTCCGCGAGCCGCGATTTCAGCTGCGCCCGCAACATCGGCTCGTCTTCGGCGATGAGGGCGGTGGGCATCGTCAGCGCTTAGGCGGCGAATGGAACTTCGATTGTCGCACGCGCGCCGTGCGGAGCGACCTCCTCCAGCGTGAACCGGCCCTGCGACCCGAACAGCGCCGCCAGCCGCTCCCGGAGATTGGCGAGGCCGACGCCGTTGCCCGGATGGATCGCGCCGCCGGCAAGGCCGCGGCCGGTGTCGGTGACGCTGACGACGAGGCGTTCTCCGGCGCGAAACGCCTCGATCCGGATCGACCCGCCCGCAGCCTGCGGCTCGATGCCGTGCGTGACGGCGTTCTCGACGATCGTGATGAGCAACGCCGGCGGAAACGAATGCGCACGCAGCTCTTCCGGTACGACGATTTCAGACGCCAGGCGCTTGCCCATCCGCATTCGCAGCACGCTGAGATAGGCTTCGGCGAGGGCGAGCTCCTGGCCCAGCGTCGCGCTCGCGGTCCGCAGCTGAGGCAGTGCCGCGCGCAGGTACGAGAGAAGGTGGGTAAGCAGCCTTGCGGCCTGCGGCGGATCGGTCTCGATCAGATATTCGAGCGAAGCGAGCGTGTTGAAGAGGAAGTGCGGCTCGATCTGGGCTTGCATCATCTTGAGCTCCGCCTCGACTGCCTGCCGCGACAGCTTGCTCCGGTCCGCTTCCGCCTTGAGCATCTGGGCACGGGCCCACGCTTCGCGGAACTTCAGCATGAAGAACAGGCTCGCGCAGAGCCCCATGATGAACGCCGAGATCGCCGTGCCGATGAACTGGCCGGGCGAGCCGTGTCCGTGGAGGTGGCCGAGCCCGTACTCGGGGTCGGCGATCAGGTAGCCCTTGATGACGAGCACCAGCACGAGCCCGAGCGCCGTGCCTGCGGCGACCGCGCCGATCAACCGCCGGAACGGATGCGCACTCCTCCAGGGGCGCGCCACGTTGACCGCGTACGCGATGGCAAGGCCGAACGACTGGGCGGTGATGAAGGGGTGCCAGAATGGACGCGTCTCCTCGGTGTAGAGCAGCGCGGCAACGCCGGTGTTGATCGCCGCGATCAGCAGGACCGTGAGCCAGGAGATGCGAAAGCCGCCGGCGAGCGCTGCAAGCCAGTTCCGGGGCTCGGGAGGAGCGAGGGTAGCCATGGGTGAATTCTACGGATGGGGCCGCCGTCGCAGGGTCCGCCGCGACGAACTGCGGCAGGCGGCGACGGGCCGCGGCGCGGTGGCTCCGTGGGGACTACAGCGTCCGCACGAACGCCTCGACCCGGGCCACGGCTTCCGTGCACTCCTCTTCGGCGGCGACCAACGCAATGCGGATCCGGCCGCGTCCCGGGTTCGTTCCGTGCGCATCGCGGGCGAGATAGCTCCCCGGAAGCACGGTGACCGCCGTTTCGGCGAGGAGCCGCTTGGCGAAGAGCGCATCGTCGATCGGCGTTTGCGCCCACAGGTAGAACGCGGCGTCCGGCATTGCGCAGGGCAGCACCGGCGCGAGCCGCGGCTGGAGCGCGGCGAACTTGGCAGCGTAGTTGGCCCGATTTGCGCGGACGTGCGCTTCGTCGTTCCAGGCGGCGATGCTCGCCGCCGCGACCGCAGGCGACATCGCCGAGCCATGGTAGGTGCGGTAGTGCAGGAAGGCCTTGATCAGTGCCGCATCGCCGGCGATGTAGCCCGATCTCAGACCCGGTGCGTTCGACCGCTTGGAAAGGCTGCCGATGGACACAAGGCGCGGGAAGCCCTCGCGGCCGAGCTCGCGCGCGACGGCAAGCGCACCGACGGGGGGGCGCGCTTCGTCGAAGTAGATTTCCGAGTAGCACTCGTCGGCAGCGACGACGAAGCCGTGGCGATCGGAAAGCTCGAACAGCAGCCGCCATTCGTCCGCGGTCGTAACGCGACCGGTCGGGTTGTCTGGCGAGCAGACATAGACGAGCTGCGTGCGCGCCCACACGGCGTCCGGCACGTCGCGCCACGCCGGCGCGTAGCCGTTCTCGGCCAGCGCGTTGACGCAATACGGCTCCGCGCCGGCGAGGAGCGCGCTGCCTTCGTAGATCTGATAGAACGGATTCGGCATCACCACGGTGGCGCCGACGCGGCTCGCGTCGATCGCCGTCTGCCCGAACGCGAACAGCGCCTCGCGGCTCCCCAGCACCGGTAGGACCTGCGTGGCGGGATCGAGGCCGAGGCCATGCCGGCGATCGAGCCAACCCGCGATCGCCTCGCGGAGCGCGGGCGTCCCGATCGTCGTGGGATAATTCGCGACGCCGGCGGCGCCCTCCGCCATCGCGTCGAGAATCAGGCGCGGCGTCGGATGCTTGGGCTCGCCGATCGAAAGATTGATTGGCTTCAACGCCGGATTCGGCGTTACATCGGCGAACCATTGCCGCAGCCGCTCGAACGGGTAGGGCTGCAAGCGGGAAAGGCGGGGATTCACGTGGGCTATACGGCGGACGAAGCGCGAGATCGATCGATTATAGCCAAGCGCCAGCCGCGTTCCGGCGCACGGATCGGCGCACGCTTTGCGGCGTGACGACGGAGATGAATCCGGCTGAGCGACTCGCGGCGTCGCCACCACCGCCGCGGCCGTGGCGAGTCGCTTCGTGGCTCGCGACAGTGGCGGCCGGCGGCGTGCTCGCGATCGTCCTCGCCTACTGGGGCTGGCGCATATGGGGTCCCGTCAGCGTGCCGGTGCCGCCACCGGTGACGCCCGAGCACTGGACCGAGGCGATCGTTTCCGCGCCGCTGTTCGGCCGCCCTTCGGCAGCGGCGGCGAGCGCTGGGGAGCCTGCGGCAAGAACGCTCGGCGGCGATGCGCGGCTGCTCGGCGTCTTCGCAGAACGCGACGGCCAGGGTTACGCGCTGTTCCGCTTTCCCGATCGCGGACCGGTGCTCGTGAAGTCGGGGCAGGAGATCGCAAAGGACGTCAGGCTGGAGAGCGTGCGGCCCGACGGCGTTCGCATCCGCGATCATGGCGACGTGCGCGAGATCGTGTTGCGTGCGCCGCCCGTCGTTGCGGCAGCGCCGGCGGCTGCGGCCGAGCGCGCGCGCGTCGCGGCGGCGCGACCGGGATGCACGGCCCCCGCGGGCTACAAGGGGCCCGTCTATCGTCTCAACGCCGAGCTCCTGACCGGCATCGCGTCGCAGCCCGATAGCTGGAAAGCGCTGCTCGTGCCGACCGCGGGCGGGCTCGCGGTGCGTGACGAAAGCGGTTTCGCCGTGATGCTCGGGATGAAGGCCGGGGACCGGATGGCAGTGGCGAACGGGATTGCGCTCGCCGGCATCGACGACGTGTTGACGGCGGTCGTGAAGCCGCTGCTCGCGAGCCAATCGGTCCGCGTCACCGGCACGCGCGACGGCAGGGCCGCGGAATGGCTGTTCGTGAACGCGGGCGCCTGTCCGGGTTAACGAGCCTCGCAGTTCATGCCGGCGGCGGCGCCGGCAGCCACGCGAGCAGCTCTTCGGGTGCGTCGATGATGCCGTCGGCGGGCCACGCCTCCGGCGTCTCGTCCACGCGAAGATAACCGTAACGCGCGACGATCGTGTGCATCCGCGCGGCGATTCCGGCACTGACGTCGCGCTCGGCATCGCCGACGTAGACGCAGCGCTCCGGCGCGACGCCCAGGCGCTTCGCCGCGTCGAGGAGCGGCGCCGGATGCGGCTTGGCGAACGGTGTCGTATCGCCGCAGACGACCGCGCGGGCGCGCGACGCGAGGCGCAATTGCAGCAGCAACGGCCCCGTATAGCGCGCGGCCTTGTTGGTGACGATGCCCCACGGCAGCGCGCGCGCTTCGATCGCGTCGAGGAGGTCGCCGGCGCTCGCGAACAGCGCCGATTGCACGCACAGCGCCGCTTCGTAGTGCACGAGGAAAGCGTCACGCGCTTCGACGTAGGCGGGATCGCCTGGCGCGAGGCCCATGCCTTCACCGAGGAGCCCCCGCGCGCCGTGCGAGGCGAACGGGCGCAACCGTTCGAGCGGTACGGGCGCCAAACCGCGGTCCGCGCGGACGCGGTTCAGCGCGGCGCCGAGATCCGGCGCCGTATCGACGAGCGTGCCGTCGAGATCGAACAGCACCGCGTCGACGGGCAGCGCTCGCGGCAGGCGCTTTTCCGCCACGTGCGTGTCAGGCATCGGCGACGCGGGAGAACGCCATCAGATAGTTGACGTCGGTATCCGGCCCGAGCCTGAACGTGCGGGTGAGCGGGTTGTAGGTGAGGCCGGTGACCTCGATGGGTGCGAGAGCGGCGCGGCGCGCAAAGCGGGCAACTTCTGCCGGCGTCAGGAATTTCGCGTAATCGTGCGTGCCGCGCGGCAGCATGCGAAGCACGTACTCGGCGCCGAGGATCGCGAGGGCATAGGCCTTGGGATTGCGATTGATCGTCGAGATCGCAACGATGCCGGCGGGCTTCGCGAGCGCGGCGCACGCCGCGATGAGCGCGCCCGGATCGGGCACGTGCTCCAGCAATTCCATGCAGGTGACGGCGTCGAACGCACCCGGCATTTCGGCGGCGAGCGCCTCCGCGGCGACGAGTCGATAATCGACGGTCGCGCCCGATTCCAGCTTGTGCAGCCGCGCGACACCGAGTGCCTTGTCGCCCAGGTCGATGCCGAGCACTTCCGCGCCGCGTGCCGCCATCGCTTCGGAGAGGATTCCACCGCCGCAACCGACGTCGACGATCTTCTTGCCGGCAAACCCGCCCAGCACACGCTCGATCCAGCCGATGCGCAGCGGATTGATCCGGTGCAGCGGCCCGAACATCGTGCTCTCCGGATCCCACCAGTGATGTGCGAGCGCGCCGAACTTGGCGAGCTCGCCCGGATCGACATTTACGGAGGACGCAGTCGTGGACGTCATTGCAATCGTTCCTGCCAGAAGCGGGCGCGAGCCACGATAGCCGCTTCGTCCGCCGTCGTCAAAGTGCGGCCCGCGACGACGTGCTGCCCATGGATCCACACATCGGTCACCACCTCGCGACCGATCGCGTGCACGACGTGCGAGATCGGATCGTAGCAGGGCGTGGCGTCGAGGCCGGAAAGTTCGACGGCCACGACGTCTGCGGCCTTGCCCGGCACGAGCGATCCGATCTCGCGGTCGAGGCCGAGGGCACGCGCGCCCCCCAGCGTCGCGCAAGCGAGGACCTGTGCCGCCGGAAGCGCCGCCGCATCGCCGGTCGCGACCTTGGCGAGCAACGCGGCAAGGCGCATTTCGCCGAAGAGGTCGAGCCGGTTGTTCGACGCGGCGCCGTCGGTGCCGAGCGCCACGTTGATGCCACGACCGAGGACGATGCCGATCGGTGCGATGCCGCTGCCGAGCTTCATGTTGGACGCCGGGCAGTGGACCACATGACCGCCGTGCAGGGCGAGGAGCTCGATGTCGTCTGGGCCGAGGTGGACGCCGTGGATCGCGATGAAGCCGGGACCCGTCGCGCCCAGCGCATGCAGGCGGGCAAGCGGCGTCTGGTGGTAGCGCTCGCGGCTTTCCGCGATCTCCTGCGCCGTTTCCGCGAGGTGCGTCTGGATCGGCAGATCGAGCTGCCGCGCATACATGACGATGCGCTCCCACGTTGCGTCGGCGACGGTGTAGGGCGCATGCGGCGCGAGCGAGAACGTGAGCCGGGGCTCGTGCTTCCACGTATCGCGCGCGGCGAGCCCGCGCTGCAGATAGCCGTCGGGATCGGCCGCATAAGGCGTGGGGAAATCGAGGATCGGCGCGCCGAGCATCGCCCGGATCCCGACTTCGACGAACGCCCGCGCGCTGGCGTCGGGAAAGAAATACATGTCGTTGCAGCACGTGACGCCGCCGCGCAGCATCTCTGCGGCTGCCAGCCTTGCCCCGTCGTAGACGAAATCCGGGGCGACGAAGCGCGTCTCGCGCGGCCAGATGTGCCGCTCGAGCCAGACGTCGAGCGGCACGTCGTCGGCGATGCCGCGAAAGAGGGTCATCGCCGCATGTGTGTGCGCGTTGACGAGCCCCGGCAGCAGCACGTGTCCCGGCAGAACGACATGCTTGCGCGCCGCAAAGTCGCGCTCCGCTTCCGTTGCCGGCACGATCGCGACAATGCGCCCGGCGTCGGCGATCAACGCATGATCGATGAGTGCGCACGCTGGTTCGACGGGGACGATCCAGCCGGCGTCGAGACGAAGATCGACGGGTCGCATGAGGGTTGTCGCCAGTCTATGCGTTTTGGTGGGGTCCCGACAGGCGCGTTCACCCTAGGCCGGTACGCAGCGGTGAAGCGCGGCTTTCTCGCGCCGAAAAAAAGCCCCGCGCGACGGCGGGGCTTTTTCTGTCCGGCGGCGAACGTTACCTCTTCATCGCCTCGCCCTTGACTTCGACTTCGACGCGGCGATCCGGCGCGTAGCAGGCGATCTGCTCTTTCAGATTCTTCTGCTTGCACACGACACCAGGAACCGGCTGCGTCTTGCCCATGCCGAGGGTTTCGATCTTGTCCTTGGCGATGCCCTTCGACACCAGGTAGTCGCGGACCGCGTCAGCGCGGCGCTCCGAGAGCTTCTGGTTGTAGGCCTGCGTGCCGATCGGGTCCGTGTGACCGGTGACGAGCACCAGCTCTAGCTTCTGGACGCCGGCGAGCTTCGTGATGATCTCGCTGTCGATCGCGGCCTTGCCTTCGGGCTTCAACACCGCCTTGTCGAAATCGAACAGCGCCTTCGACGCCAGCGTGATCTTCTGCACTTGCGGCGGCGGCGGGGGCGGCGGCGGCGGCGGGGGCGGCGGCGCTACGGCCGGCGGCGGGGCCGGCGGCGGCTTCGGAACGAGGTCGGGATCGCATTCGATGATCGCCATGCTCGGCGCCCAGTAACCCGTGCGGATGCAGAGATTGCCGATCTTCGGGTCGCCGAAATTGCTGTTCCGGACGATGTTCTTGTCGGGTGGAAGCGTGCTGGACGTGACATAACCGCCCTTTTCATTCCCCGGTTCGGCGGCTGCGCCGGCGGAAAACATCGCGGCAACCAGACCGACGAGGACGCCGGTAACGAGACGACGAGTCATTGTTTCACCCCTTTTGGCTTTGGTATTGAAGAAGTTTTTTTGCAAACCCGGAAATTTCCCGCGTCGCCCCGAGGAGCCGCCGAGGGCGGTGACGCGCCGAATCGATTATTTCCACAAAAACTATAGCACAGGGGTCTTGGGCGGTGCAAAAGAAAGTGGACTTTGGGCAACAGCCGGCGCGCGAGTGTCGCGGCAATGCAACGACGTGATAAAATGATGCATTTTCAAGACCCTCCGGCATCGATCTCCGGTCGTCGAAGGCGCCGTCGTGGTTCGGCAATGCAGCCTTGAGCCACGCTCCGGCTGCCGATGAGTTGCCCGCAACTGCCCGGAATCCGCCCACCAGCGTCAAGTAACGCCGTTCAAGAAAGAAAACCCCGCCCATGGAGCAGTTTGCCAAAGAGACCCTGCCGGTAAGCCTGGAAGCCGAAATGCGGCATTCCTACCTGGACTACGCGATGAGCGTGATCGTCGGGCGGGCGCTGCCGGACGTCCGCGACGGGCTGAAACCGGTCCATCGGCGCGTGTTGTTCGCGATGCACGAGGCCAACATCGTTTTCAACCGCCCGTACGTCAAGTGCGCGCGCGTCGTGGGCGACGTGATGGGGAAATACCATCCTCATGGCGACATGGCGATCTACGACACGCTGGTCCGGATGGCGCAGGAATTCTCGCTGCGCTATCCGCTGATCGACGGGCAGGGCAATTTCGGGTCGGTCGACGGCGACAACGCCGCGGCGATGCGCTACACCGAGTGCCGGCTGCAGAAGATCGCGAACGAGCTCACCGCCGACATCGACAAGGAAACCGTCGATTTCGTCCCGAACTACGACGGCAAGGAGCAGGAACCGACGGTGCTGCCGTCGCGGCTTCCGAACCTGCTCGTCAACGGGTCGTCGGGGATCGCGGTCGGCATGGCGACCAACATTCCGCCGCACAACCTGACCGAAGTCGTCAACGCGTGCTTAGCACTGCTCGCGAATCCGGCGATCACGGTCGACGAGCTGATCGAGATCGTTCCGGCGCCGGATTTTCCGACCGCGGGGATCATCTACGGCACCGAAGGCGTTCGTGAAGGCTACCGGACGGGGCGCGGGCGGGTGGTGATCCGCGCGCGGACCCACGTCGAGGATATCGGCAAGGGCGAGCGGCAGGCAATCATCGTCGACGAGATTCCCTACCAGATCAACAAGGCGAATCTGCTGATCCGCATCGGCGAGCTCGTTCGGGACAAGAAGCTCGACGGCATCTCGGACCTCCGCGACGAGTCCGACAAGTCCGGCATGCGCGTGGTGATCGAGTTGAAGCGCGGCGAAGTCGCCGAGATCGTCCAGAACAACCTGTTCAAGCTAACCCAGCTGCAGGACAGCTTCGGGATGAACATGGTGGCGCTGGTCGACGGCCAGCCCCGCCTTCTCAACCTGAAGCAGTTCCTCGAGTTCTTCCTTCAGCACCGGCGCGAGGTCATCGTCCGCCGCACGCGCTACGAACTGCGCAAGGCGCGCGAGCGGGGTCACATCCTGGAAGGTCTCGCCGTCGCGCTGTCGAACGTCGACGAGATCATCGCGCTCATCAAGGCTGCGCCGGCGCCATCCGACGCGAAGATCGCGCTGATGGGCAAGACCTGGCGTTCGCCGCTGGTCGAGGAGATGCTTAGGCGCGCTGCCGCGGACTCGGCAAGACCGGAAGGGCTGCCGCTCGAGTTCGGCTGGCAGGAGCGGGCGAACGGCTACAAGCTCTCCGACGCGCAGGCGCAGGCGATTCTCGAATTGCGGCTGCAGCGGCTGACCGGCCTCGAACAGGACAAGATCTTCGGCGAATACCGCGATGTGATGGCCGAGATCGTCGACCTGATCGACATCCTTGCGAAGCCGGCGCGCGTCACGACGTTAATCCACGACGAGCTCGCCGCGATCCGCGACCAGTTCGGCGACGCGCGTCGCTCGGAGATCGTCGCGCAGGGCGCCGATTTGTCGCTCGAGGACCTGATCGCGCCGGCGGACATGGTGGTTACGCTGTCGCACGGCGGCTACATGAAGGCGCAGCCGCTCGACGAGTATCGGGCGCAAAAGCGGGGCGGGCGCGGCAAGCAGGCGACGGCGACCAAGGAAGACGATTTCATCGATCGCCTGTTCATCGCCAACACCCACGACTACATCCTTTGCTTCTCCAATCGCGGCCGCGTCTACTGGCTCAAGGTCTACAACGTGCCGCAGGGGACGCGCTCGGCGCGCGGCAAGCCCATCGTCAACTTGGTGCCGCTCACCGAGAACGAGAAGATCACCGCGATCCTGCCGGTCAAGGAGTTCACGGAAACGCAATTCGTCTTCATGGCGACGGCATTCGGCACGGTCAAGAAGACGCCGCTCTCCGAGTTCTCGCGGCCGCGCACGTCGGGCATCATCGCCGTCGACCTCACCGACGGCGATGCGCTGGTCGGCGCCGCGCTGACCGACGGCACGCACGACGTGATGCTGTTCTCGTCCGGCGGGAAGGCCGTCCGCTTCGATGAAAACGACGTGCGCCCGATGGGTCGCGTGGCCCACGGCGTGCGTGGAATGATGCTCGACCGCGACCAGCGCGTGATCTCGATGCTGGTCGCCGAGGACGAGGATCAGTCGGTGCTGACCGCCACCGAGAACGGTTACGGCAAGCGCACGCCGATCGTCGAGTACACGCGCCATGGCCGCGGCACGAAGGGCATGATCGCGATCCAGCAGACCGCGCGCAACGGCACCGTCGTCGCCGCCGCGCTGGTCCGGCCCGACGACGAGGTGATGCTGATCTCCACCGGCGGCGTGCTGATCCGCACGCGCGTCAAGTCGATCCGCGAAATGAGCCGCTCGACGCAGGGTGTCACGCTCATCAACCTCGGCGAGGGCGAGAAGCTCGCCGGTCTCGAGCGCGTGGTCGAGCGCGAGGACGACGAGGAGTGACGCGACGTTCGCGGTCCGCCGCGATCGACCCGTGCAGCATCCCATGCCCGAAGCCCCGCCCTCCGACGACCGCGAGCTTGCGCTGCATCGCGCCGCGATCGACAAGATCGACCAGGAGCTGCTCGCGGCGGTCAATGCACGCGCCGCGCACGCACAGGCGATCGGCGCACTGAAGGCGGGCGGCGCCGCCTACCGACCCGAACGCGAAGCCCAGGTCCTCTCGCGGCTGCAGGCGGAAAACCGCGGACCGTTGTCGGACGAAGCGGTTGCGGGTGTCTTCCGCCAGGTGATGTCCGCGTGTCTCGCGCTCGAGCAACCGCTGCGCATCGCGTATCTGGGTCCCGCCGGAACGTTTTCGCACGCGGCGGTCGCCAAGCACTTCGGGCGCTTCGTTCAGCCCGAGCCCTGCGCGACGATCGACGAGGTCTTTCGCGCCGCGGAGGCCGGTCAGGCCGACTATGCGGTGGTCCCGGTCGAGAACTCGACCGAGGGCGCCGTGGGCCGCACGCTCGATCTCATGTGCCAGACACCGCTCATCATCTGCGGCGAGATCCGGCTGCGGATTCGCCAGAATCTGCTGTCCAATGCCGCCGCGATCGAGGACGTGACGCGCGTCTACTCGCACGCGCAGTCGCTCGCCCAGTGCGTGCAATGGCTCGCCCGGCATTTGCCGCAGGCCACCCGCGTTGCCGTCGCCAGCAACGCAGAAGCCGCCCGCATGGCGGCGGCCGAGGCGGGCGCGGCCGCGATCGCCGGCGAGATCGCCGCGGCAATCTACGGGCTCGGCGTGCTCGTCCCGCACATCGAGGACGAGCCCAACAACACGACCCGGTTCTGGGTGCTGGGCGGCCAGTCGGTGCCGCCGTCCGGCCGCGACGAGACCTCGCTCGTGATGTCGGCGCCGAATCGTCCGGGCGCGGTCTATGGGCTGCTCGAGCCGATCGCCAAGCACGGCGTCAGCATGTCGCGCCTCGAATCGCGGCCCGCGCGTACGGGGCTCTGGGAATACCTGTTCTTCGTCGACTTGGTCGGTCACCAGGAGGATCCGCCGGTCGCTTCGGCACTTGCGGAGCTTCGCGAAAAAGCTCCATTTCTCAAACTGTTAGGATCATATCCTGCTGCAGTTTATTAAGATTGTCCCATGAACGTTCCCGCCACCGCCGTGCACCATCGCGATCCTTCGATGCAGGCGCCCGAATACGTCCGGAAGATCGCGCCGTATCTTCCCGGCAAACCGATTGCCGAGCTCGCGCGTGAGTTCGGTTTGGCCGAGCGCGACATCGTGAAGCTCGCATCGAACGAGAATCCGCGCGGCCCCGGGCCGGCAGTGCGCACGGCGATCGCCGCTGCCGTCGACGATGTTTCGCGCTACCCCGACGGCAACGGCTATGAGCTCAAGGCCGCGCTCGCGACTCGCCACCGCGTCGCAGCCGACCAGATCGTCCTGGGGAACGGCTCGAACGACGTGCTCGAGCTCGTGACGCAGGCGTTCCTGCGGCCGGGCGACCATGCCGTCTACTCGCGTCATGCGTTCGCCGTGTATCCGCTCGCCACGCAGGCACGCGGCGCCGCGGGCATCGAAGTCGCGGCGCGCCACTTCGGCCACGACCTGCCGGCGATGCGCGCCGCCATCAACGCGGCGACGCGTGTGGTCTTCGTCGCAAACCCCAACAATCCGACCGGCACGTGGTTGCCGCCGGCCGCGATCGAGGCGTTTCTCGACGGCGTGGGCGACGACGTGATCGTCGTGCTCGACGAGGCGTATCACGAATATCTCGATCCCACGGAGCAGACCGCGAGCGCCGAGTGGATCGGCCGCCATCCGAACCTGGTCGTGACGCGGACGTTTTCGAAAGCCTACGGTCTCGCCGCGCTGCGCGTGGGCTACGGCATCATGCATCCGAAGGTCGCCGACATGCTGAACCGCGTCCGGCAGCCGTTCAACGTCAACGGACTTGCGCAGGCGGCGGCGGTCGCCGCGCTCGGCGACACCGCGTACGTCGACGAAAGCCGGCGTCTCAATCGCGAGGGCATGCGCGCGCTCGAAGCAGGCTTTGCCGCGCTCGGACTCACGTGGCTCCCTTCGCACGCCAATTTCATGCTCGTGCAGGTCGGTGACGCGGGCCGCGTCTATCAGCGGTTGCTCGCGCAGGGTGTCATCGTGCGGCCCGTCGCCAACTACGCGCTGCCCGAATGGCTGCGCGTCACCATCGGGGTGCCCGCGGAGAACCGCCGCTTCCTCGATGCGCTCGCGGCGGCGCTTGCTGGATGATCGAGCGCCCGCGTTCCGCCCGTCCATGACGACCGCGCCGCATCGGATCGACAAGCTCGTCGTCGTCGGCGTGGGCCTGATCGGCGGCTCGTTCGCGCTCGCGCAGAAGGCGGCGGGCTGTGCCGGCACGGTGGTCGGCATCGGCCGCAGCCGCCTGAATCTCGAGGAAGCCGTGAACCTCGGCATCGTCGATCGCTTTGTGCCGCTCGACGGCGACTGGGCGGCCGAGGTTACCGCCGCCGATTTCGTGTTGCTGGCCGCGCCGGTCGCGCAGTATCCGGCGCTGCTCCGCACGATGGCGCCGCACCTCGGGCCGCACACGATCGTCACCGATGCGGGCAGCACAAAGCAGGATGTGATCGCCGCGGCGCGCGCAACGCTCGGTCCCGTGCTGCCGCGCTTCGTCCCGGGCCATCCCGTCGCCGGAACCGAGCATTCGGGGGCCGCGGCGGCGTTCTCGACGCTTTACGCCGACCGCAACGTCGTGCTGACGCCGCTCGCCGAAACCGACCCGCTCGCCATTGCAACGGTCGCGGCGGCCTGGCAGACGTGCGGCGCGCGCGTGCGCACGCTCGATGCCGCCGCGCACGACCGGATCTTCGCGGCGATCTCACACCTGCCGCACCTGCTCGCCTTCGCGCTCGTGGACGAGATCGCTGCACGCGCAGATGCGGAGGAGCTTTTCCGCTTCGCCGCAAGCGGCTTTCGCGATTTCACGCGCATCGCCGCGAGCTCGTCCGAAATGTGGCGCGACATCGCGCTTGCGAACCGCGCGGCACTGCTCGCCGAAGTCGCGGCGTTTCGTGCGCAACTCGATCGCGTCGGTGCCCTGTTGACTGCCAGTGACGGCGCGGCGCTCGAAGCGGTATTCGCCCGCGCGCGGGCGGCTCGCCGGGCGTGGGAAGCGCAGCGCAGCGCGGCGGCGAACTCCGCGGCCGCGGATGAGCCGCGCGAGCGGTGATGCGCGAAGCCGGGCCGGTGGGGGCACATCAATGACGGGTGCCGCCGCTTCAGCACCGGCGTTCCTCGATCTCGCGCCGATCGACCACGCGAAAGGCACGGTGGCGCTGCCGGGCTCGAAGTCGATCTCCAACCGGACCTTGCTGCTCTCCGCCCTGGCCCGGGGCGACACGCGCCTTACCGGCCTGCTCGATGCCGACGACGTGCACCGCTTGCGCGAGGCATTGGGCGCGCTTGGCGTTCGCATCGATGCGACCGGAACCACGGGCGAATGCATTGTCCACGGCGCCGGCGGCGCGTTTCCACAACAAGCCGGACGGATACACCTGGGGAACGCGGGGACGGCGTTCCGGCCCTTGACCGCGGTCTTGGCGCTCGAAGGCGGCGATTACGAGCTGTCAGGCGCGCCACGGATGCATGAGCGCCCCATCGGCGATCTGGTCGACACGCTGCGCGCATTGGGTGCCGACATTCGCTACCTCGGCCATGAAGGCTTCCCGCCGCTGGCGATTGGCCGTAGCGGCACCGGCGCGAAGGCTGCGCCCGATCGCGTGTCGGTGCGCGGCGACGTGTCGAGCCAGTTCCTCTCGGCGGTGCTGATGGCGCTGCCGCAAATCACGGCGCGGACGCGGCATGCGGTGACGGTCGATGTCGCGGGCGAGCTCATTTCCCGCCCGTACGTCGCGATCACGTTGAACCTGATGGCGCGTTTCGGCGTTGCCGTCGAGCAAGTCGAATGGCGCGCGTTCCGCGTGCCCGGCGGCGCGCGCTACGTGTCTCCCGGGACGCTTCACGTCGAAGGCGACGCGTCCGCCGCGTCCTACTTTCTCGCCGCCGGTGTCATCGGCGGCGGACCGGTCCGCGTGACCGGCGTGGGCCGCCAGTCGATCCAGGGCGACGTCACGTTCGCCGACGTTCTCGCGCGGATGGGTGCGGACGTGCGGTACGGCGACGACTGGATCGAGGCGCGCGCGGGCCGCGCGCTCACCGGCGCGGTCGTCGACTGCGTGGCGATTCCCGATGCCGCGATGACGCTCGCGATCGTCGCGCTGTTCGCACGAGGGCCATCGCAGCTCACCGGCATCGCGAGCTGGCGAGTGAAGGAGACCGACCGCATCGCGGCGATGGCGACGGAGCTCGCGAAGCTCGGGGCGAACGTCGAGGCAGGCGCCGACGAGCTCAGGATCGTCCCTCCGGTTGCGTTGAAAGCGGCGACGATCGACACCTATGACGACCATCGGATGGCGATGTGCTTTTCGCTCGCGGCGCTCGGCGGCGTCGCAGTCCGCATCAACGATCCCGATTGCGTCCGCAAGACGTTTCCGGAATATTTCGCGTCGTTCCGTGCGATCGCGCGCGACCGCGAGCCCGCGTAACCGCCTGCCGATGCCGCCCGTTCCCGTCATTGCCGTCGACGGCCCTGCCGCCTCGGGCAAGGGCACGGTCGCCGCAGGCGTCGCTCGCGCGCTCGGATTCCATCTCCTGGACAGCGGATCACTCTATCGCCTCGTCGCGCTGAAAGCGCTCGATGCGGGCGTCCCCGTCGACGCGGAGGCTCGTCTAGCCCGGCTCGCTGCCGGCCTCGACGCGGTCTTTCGCGATGGCACCATCCTGGTCGACGGGCGCGATGTGACCGAGGCGATCCGGAGCGAGGCAGTCAGCGCGGCCGCTTCCCAGGTTGCCGTCCACCCGGCCGTGCGCGGCGCGCTCGTGGCCCGGCAGCGCGCTTTTCGGCGCTCGCCCGGGCTCGTTGCCGATGGCCGCGACATGGGCACCGTGGTGTTTCCCGAAGCCTTGGTGAAGGTCTTCGTCACGGCGAGCGCCGAGGAGCGGGCGCGCCGCCGGCATAAGCAGTTGATCGAAAAAGGAATCTCCGTTACACTGGATGGTCTTTTGCGCGATATCCGGGAGCGCGACGCGCGTGACGCGAGTCGGGCGGCAGCCCCGCTCAAGCCCGCAGCCGATGCCACGGTCCTGGATACGACGAACATGACGATCGACGCCGCGATCCGTTTTGTGATCGACCAGTACCAGGTCAAGGCGTCGAGCGCAGGTTAGACGTCCCGGCAGGAGGTTTTCCACCTGCGGGGCCAGTGCAAGAGGTCGTTCGGAAGCGCTTTGGCCGGCGCGTGCCGGGCGGATATCGACAACCAGCCCGCTTTAAACGAGACACAGGGTTCTCGTAACGAGGCGGTGACGACCGACAGAAGGATCCAACCCCAATGGCTATTGCCACGCAAAGCATGTCCACTACCCAACCGGAAAATTTCGCCGCACTGTTCGAAGAATCCCTCACCCGGCAGGAAATGCGCCAGGGCGAGCTCATCACCGCCGAAGTCGTCCGCGTCGACTACAACATCGTCGTCGTCAACGCCGGCCTCAAATCCGAAAGCTTCATCCCGATCGAGGAATTCAAGAACGATCGCGGCGAAGTCGAAGTCAAGCCCGGTGATTTCGTCACCGTCGCCATCGAGAGCCTCGAAGACGGCTACGGCGAGACCAAGCTCTCGCGCGACAAGGCGAAGCGGCTCAAGGCCTGGCACGATCTCGAAGCCGCGATGGAGCAGGGCACGATCGTCACCGGCCAGGTCACCGGCAAGGTGAAGGGCGGGCTTACCGTGATGGTCAACGGCATCCGCGCGTTCCTGCCCGGATCGCTCGTCGACATCCGGCCGGTCAAGGACACCTCGCCCTACGAGAACAAGGCGCTCGAGTTCAAGGTCATCAAGCTCGATCGCAAGCGCAACAACGTCGTCGTCTCGCGTCGCGCCGTGCTCGAGGCGAGCCTGGGCGAGGAGCGCGAGAAGCTCCTGTCGACGCTGCAGGAAGGCGCGATCGTCAAGGGCATCGTCAAGAACATCACCGACTACGGTGCGTTCGTCGACCTGGGCGGCATCGACGGCCTGCTCCATATCACCGATCTCGCATGGCGGCGAGTCAAGCACCCGTCCGAAGTGCTTGCCGTAGGCGACGAGGTGACGGCGAAGATCCTCAAGTTCGACCAGGAGAAGAACCGCGTCTCGCTCGGCATGAAGCAGCTGGGCGAAGACCCGTGGGTCGGCCTGGGACGTCGCTATCCGACGGGGACGCGGCTCTTCGGCAAGGTCACCAACATCACCGATTACGGCGCGTTCGTCGAGATCGAGTCCGGCATCGAAGGCCTGGTCCACGTGTCCGAGATGGACTGGACCAACAAGAACATCCATCCGACCAAGGTCGTGCAGCTGGGCGACGAGGTCGAGGTGATGATCCTCGAGATCGACGAGGACCGCCGCCGCATTTCGCTCGGCATGAAGCAGTGCATGCCGAACCCGTGGGACGAGTTCGCCGCCAACCACAAGAAGGGCGACCGCGTGAAGGGCCAGATCAAGTCGATCACCGACTTCGGCGTGTTCGTGGGGCTTCCCGGCGGCATCGACGGGCTCGTCCACCTGTCCGATCTCTCGTGGTCGCTCCCCGGCGAGGCCGCGGTGCGCGACTACAAGAAGGGCGCGGAAGTCGAAGCAGTCGTGCTCGCGATCGACGTCGAGCGCGAGCGGATCTCGCTTGGCATCAAGCAGCTCGACGGCGACCCGTTCTCGAACTACGTCGCCACGCACGACAAGGGCAATGTGGTGAAGGGCACGGTGAAGTCGCTCGACGGCAAGGGCGCGGTGATCGCACTCGACGGCGAGGTCGAAGGTTATCTCCGCGCCTCCGAGGTCGCCCGCGACCGCGTCGAGGACATCCGAACGCATCTCAAGGAAGGCGACGCGGTGACGGCGATGATCATCAACATCGATCGGAAGAACCGCGCGATCAACCTTTCGATCAAGGCCAAGGATCACGCCGAGGAAACCGAGGCGATACAGAACGTGAAGGCGGACGCTGCGGGCGCGACCACCGGCACGACGAACCTCGGCGCGCTCCTTCGCGCGAAGATGGACAACAAGACCAACGAGTAGCCGGAAAACGCGTGATGACCAAATCGGAGCTGATCGACCGCCTCGCGGCCCAGTTCCCGCAGCTGGTCGCGAAGGACGCCGAGCTCGCCGTCAAGATGATCCTCGACGCCATGGCCGAAAGCCTGGCGAAGGGCGAGCGCATCGAGATTCGCGGGTTCGGCAGCTTCGGCCTGAATTACCGACCGCCGCGGACCGGGCGCAATCCCAAATCGGGCGACAAGGTGCAAGTGCCGGAGAAGCATGTCCCGCACTTCAAGGCCGGCAAGGAATTGCGCGAGCGGGTCGATTTCAAGGACGCATGAGCGAGCGGGGCGAAGCCCAGGCCCGAAGGGCGCGTCCGCGAGCGATTGCGCGCGGCCGACGCAGCCGCGTAACGAGAAGCACGGACAGCGCGGAGGCCGCCATGAGGGGGACGCGTGCGCGAGGGGGGCGAAGCCAAGGCCCGCGGGGCGCGTCCCCGAGCGCGGGCGGCGGCCGACCCCGTGGAGTAACGAAATGAGCACGACGGCTCGGAGGCCGCGGCGAAGCCGTAAGGCCCGAAGCGCCCGACCTACGTTGCTGCGGAGCCGCTGATGCAAATCCTGCGCTGGGTCGTCGGCGCGGTGCTGTTCCTTGCGCTCCTGTTCCTGTCGCTGCAGAACTCCGATCTGGTGACGCTCAAGTTCTACCAGTGGTGGAGCTGGCAGGCGCCGCTGATCTTCGTCGTGCTGATCGCGTTCGCGGTCGGCGTCGCCGCGGGGCTCGCCGCTGGCGCGATGCGCACCGTGCGGCTGAAACGCGAGTTGAACCGGATGCGTCGCGCCGAGCGCCCGCGCGAGGTGCGGCCCGCGGCCCACAACAAGGGCGATCGCCCCGCCGATCATGCCTGACGCGCCGCGCCGGTCCGGACGCGCTTCGTCCTGACCACGACGTCGCCCTTCACGTGTCTCCGGATTTCGAGCTGTGGTGGCTGCTGCCGATCCCCGCGGTCTTTTTCGCGCTGGGATGGATCGCCGCACGCATCGACATCAGCCATTTGCTGCGTGAATCGCGTGCGTTGCCGCTCTCGTATTTCCGCGGCCTCAATTTTCTGCTGAACGAGCAGCCGGACAAGGCGATCGAATCGTTCATCGAAGTGGTCAAGGTCGACCCGCAGACTGTCGATCTGCACTTCGCATTGGGGAGCCTCTTTCGGCGGCAGGGCGAAATCGATCGGGCGATTCGGATGCATCAGAACCTGCTCGATCGCCCCGACCTGCCGGCGGACAAGCGGCAGGCCGCGGTGTTCGAGCTCGCGCAGGACTTCCACCGGGCAGGCCTCCTCGATCGCGCAGAGGAGCTTTTCACCAAGCTCGAGGGCTCGCCGTTCGAGCATCCCTCGCTCGGTTTCCTGCTGTCGATCTACGAGCAGGAAAAGGATTGGCGCAAGGCGATTGCCGTCACCCGGCGGATGGAAGCGCTGGCGAAGCAGCCGTACTTCAAGGAGATCGCGCACTATTGCTGCGAGCTCGCGCAGGCGGCCCTCCTCAATTCCGATTTTGCCGGTGCGCGCAAGCATGTCGACGAAGCGCACGCCGAATATCGCGCCTGCGCGCGGGCGACCATGCTCCAGGGAGACATCGAAGCGCAACAGGGCGATCTGCCAGGCGCCATCGCCGCATGGCAGCGGATCGAAACGCAGAACCCCGCCTTCCTCGCGCTCGTTGCCGATCGGCTCGCCGACGCATACCGGAAGACGGGCAACGTCGGCCAGGGGTTGCGCGTGCTGCGCGCGTATCAGGAACAGTATCCTTCGCTCGACCTGCTGAACGTCGTGTTCGCGCTGACGCTCGCCGAGGAAGGCGCGGCCGCGGCCGGCGAGCTCATCAAGGACGAGCTCGCGCGCAATCCGACGCTGCTGGGCCTCGATCGCCTCCTCGAGGCCCAGCTCCTGTCGGCGCCGGCCGATCGGCGTCATGACCTCGAACTGGTCAAGGGACTCGTCGGCGCGCACATCAAGCGCCTCGGCATGTACAAGTGCGACCAGTGCGGCTTTCGCGCGAAGCAGTATTACTGGCGCTGCCCCGGCTGTGCCAAGTGGGAGACCTACTCGCCGCGCCGCACCGAAACGCCCGACGGGTATGTGTGAGCGTGACGATGGCAAGAAATCGGAACCGTGCTTATTCGTGGTTAATGTCCCTGGTGGATCATGAAACAGCCTGACCCGCGCGTGATCGTCGCGCTCGATTTCGCCAACCCGATGCATGCGCTGGCGCTGGCCGATCGCCTCGACCCGGCCGCCTGCGCGCTCAAGGTCGGCAAGGAGCTCTTCGTGATCGCGGGACCGGAACCGGTACGCTGGATGATCGAGCGCGGGTTCCGCGTTTTCCTCGACCTCAAATTCCACGACATCCCGAACACCGTGGCGCAGGCTTGTGCGGCGGCGACGCGGCTCGGCGTCTGGATGCTCAATGTCCACGCGGCGGGCGGCAGCGCGATGCTCAAGTCCGCGCGCGAAGCCGTCGCGACCACCGCGCGGGAAGAGGGGAGGGCGCGACCCCTGCTGATCGCCGTCACGGTACTGACGAGCCTCGCCGACGCCGATCTCCATGCGACCGGCGTTGCCGCCCCGGCGGGTGAGCAGGCACTGAAGCTCGCTCGACTCGCGTCCGCCTGTGGCCTCGATGGCGTCGTCTGCTCGGCAGTCGAAGCGCCGGCGTTGCGTTCGGCCCTGGGCCCGTCGTTCAAGCTCGTCACGCCCGGCATCAGGCCCGCCGGCAGCGCCAAGGACGACCAGGCGCGGATCATCACGCCCGAGGCGGCGATCGCCAACGGCGCCGATTACCTCGTCATCGGACGCCCGATCACGCAAGCGTCCGATCCGGTCGTGGCGCTCGCGTCGATCAATGCGACGCTGGGGATCGCGTGAAGATCACGATGATCGGGACGGGCTATGTCGGGCTCGTCACCGGAACGTGCATGGCCGAAGTCGGCAACGACGTGCTCTGCCTCGACGTCGACGCCGCGAAGATCGACATCCTGAAACAGGGCGGCGTGCCGATCCACGAACCGGGCCTCGAGCCGCTGATCCGGCGCAACGTCGCTGCGGGCCGGCTTCGTTTCACCACCGACATCGACGCGGCGGTCGCGCACGGCGCATTGCAGTTCATCGCCGTCGGCACGCCACCCGACGAGGACGGCTCCGCGGACATGCAGTACGTGCTGACCGCCGCCCGCGCGATCGGCACACGGATGGCCGAGTTCAAGGTCGTCGTCGACAAGTCGACAGTGCCGGTCGGCACGGCCGACCGCGTGCGCGCGGCGATCGCCGAAGAGCTCAAGTCTCGCGCCGCGACCATTCCGTTCGCCGTCGTCTCCAATCCGGAATTCCTGAAGGAGGGCGCGGCGGTCGACGACTTCATGAAACCCGACCGGGTCGTCATTGGCGCCGACGACCTGCGCGCGATCGCCGCGATGCGAGCGGTCTACGCGCCGTTCATGCGCAATCACGAGCGGCTGCTGGTGATGGACGTGCGGTCGGCCGAGCTCACCAAATATGCGGCCAACGCGATGCTGGCCACGCGCATCTCGTTCATGAACGAACTCGCGAACCTCGCCGACGACCTCGGCGCCGACATCGAGCACGTGCGCCAGGGCATCGGCTCCGATCCGCGCATCGGCTACCAGTTCCTGTATCCGGGGGTGGGCTACGGCGGCAGCTGCTTCCCGAAGGACGTCAAGGCGCTGCGGCACACGGCGAGGGAGCACCGTCGACCGCTGAAGATCATCGAGGCCGTCGAGGCGGCGAACGAAGCGCAGAAGCTCCGTCTCGTCGACAAGATCGTTGCGCGCGTCGGCGAAGATCTTGCCGGCCGGACGTTCGCGCTGTGGGGGCTCGCGTTCAAGGCCAATACCGACGACATGCGCGAAGCACCGTCGCGCACGATCGTCGCCGCCCTCGCGGCGCGCGGGGCGAAAGTCGTCGCCTACGACCCCGTTGCCATGCCCGAGGCGAAGCGTGCATTCGGCGCCGTCGCCGCGCTTTCGTACGCCGCGTCGCCGATGGCCGCGCTTCCCGGCGCCGATGCGCTGGTCGTGGTTACCGAGTGGAAGGAATTCCGGAGCCCCGATTTCGATGCGATCCGGCGCGCGCTCGTGCAGCCGCTCGTCTTCGATGGACGCAACCTGTACGAGCCAGCGATGGTACGCGCGGCAGGTCTCGAATATTTTGCGATCGGACGGCGGTAGGAGCCTGTCGGGCTTGCTCTCACGTATGCGTTGCTGGGCCAAAAAACGATGGATGCTAGGCGCGAGGCGCAGCGCATATCGGGAATATGCGCCAGACTCGCAACGACGCAGACGCGTTTTTTGGCAGCAACCCGGAGGGACGAGGCGACTTGGGCGCATTTCTGTGTTGCGCGCCCTCGCCATACTCCCGGTATGCCTTCGGGCGCGCGCCTTGACCTGCGCCCAACTCGCTCCCGTCGCATGCGCGACAGTAAACCCGACAGGCTCCTAGGATGAGAGACGAGCGCTCGCAGTTCTCGACGTGGGCGGACCGGGTCGCGCGCACGCGCGCCCTCATCGTCGGCGACGTCATGCTCGATCGCTACTGGTTCGGCGACGTCGAGCGGATCTCGCCGGAGGCGCCAGTCCCCGTCGTCAAGATCGCCCGCAGCGAAGAGCGCCCCGGCGGGGCGGCGAACGTCGCGCGCAACGCTTCGGCGCTCGGCGCGCAGGTGACGCTGCTGTCGGTGACCGGCGCCGACGAAGCCGGCGCGGCGCTCGAGCGGCTGCTCGTCGCCGATGCCGTGCGCACGTTATTCCACCGCGACCCGGCGCTCGCGACGACGGTGAAGCTCCGCGTGATCGGCCGCCAACAACAGTTGCTGCGGATCGATTTCGAGACCGCGCCGTCGCACGAGGTGCTGGCCGGCAAGCTGGCCGACTACGAGCGCCTGCTCGCTGACTCCGACGTCGTCGTGCTGTCCGACTACGGCAAGGGCGGGCTCGCCCACATCGCGACGATGATCGAGCGCGCGCGCGGCGCCGGCAAGCCGGTGCTGGTCGATCCGAAAGGGGAGGACTGGACGAAGTATCGTGGGGCGACGCTGGTGACGCCCAACCGCAGCGAATTCCGCGAGATCGCGGGCCGCTGGCGCGATGAATACGAGATGGCCGTGAAGGCGCAGACGCTGCGCGCCGAGCTCAACCTCGACGCGCTGCTCGTCACGCGCTCCGAGGAGGGGATGAGCCTCTATACCGCGCAAGGCGCCGACCACATCCCGGCGGTCGCGCGCGAGGTCTACGATGTCTCAGGCGCCGGCGACACGGTGATCGCCGCACTCGGCGTGCTGATGGGCGCCGGCGCAGACCTGTCCGCTGCGGTGCGCCTCGCGAATCAGGCCGCCGGCGTCGTCGTGGGCAAGCTCGGCACGGCGGTCGTCACGCCCGACGAATTGCGTTAGCGCGCCGCGCGTTAGCCCGTGGCGAAATCCCGGACCGTTTTCAGCTGCACCGAATGCGGCGGCCAGAGCCCGAAGTGGCAGGGCCAGTGCCCGCACTGCGGCACGTGGAATACGCTCGTCGAAACGGTCGCTGCCCCGGCGCCAACGCGGTTCCAGACCGTTGCCGGCAAGGCGTCCGCCGTGCGGCCGCTTGCAAGCATCGAGGCCAGGGGAAGCCCGCGCTTTCCGACCGGCGTCGAGGAATTCGACCGCGTGCTGGGCGGAGGGCTCGTCCCGGGTGGCGTCATCCTGCTGGGCGGCGACCCCGGAATCGGCAAGTCGACGCTGCTGCTGCAGGCGATGGCCGCGATTGGCGCAGCCAAGTCCGCTCTTTACGTCACCGGCGAGGAATCGGCCGAGCAGGTCGCGTTGCGCGCGCAACGGCTGGGGCTCGTCAACGCACCGGTGTCGCTGCTCGCCGAAGTCCAGCTCGAGGCGATCATGGCGACGATCGGCGCGACGGCTCCCGAAGTCGTCGTCATCGACTCGATCCAGACCGCGTACACCGAGGCGCTGACCTCGGCGCCAGGCAGCGTCGCCCAGGTGCGCGAGTGCGCTGCGCGGCTCACACGGCTCGCGAAGCAGCGCGGCATCGTCGTGATCTTCGTCGGCCACGTGACCAAGGAAGGCGCAATCGCCGGCCCGCGGGTGCTCGAGCACATCGTCGACACGGTCCTCTATTTCGAGGGCGACCCGCATTCGAGCTTCCGTCTCGTCCGGGCGATCAAGAACCGCTACGGCGCCGCCAACGAGCTCGGCGTCTTCGCGATGACCGAGCGCGGCCTGAAAGGGGTCGCCAATCCGTCGGCGATGTTCCTGTCGCAGCACGCGCAGGCGGTGCCCGGGACGGCGATCGTCGCGACGCTCGAAGGCACGCGTCCGTTGCTGGTCGAGATCCAGGCGCTCGTCGACCCGGTCCAGGGCGGAAACCCGCGCCGGCTTTCCGTCGGTCTCGACCCGCAGCGGCTTGCGCAGCTGCTCGCCGTCCTGCACCGCCACGGCGGCGTGGAGACCACCGGTTACGACGTCTTCGTCAACGCGGTCGGGGGCGTGCGGATCAACGAGCCGGCCGCGGACCTTCCCATCCTGGTCGCGATCCATTCATCGCTCACCGGCCGTCCGCTGCCCGCGAAGACGCTGGTCTTCGGCGAGGTGGGGCTCGCGGGCGAGATCCGCCCGGTGCAACGCGGTCAGGACCGGATTCGCGAAGCGGCGAAGCTCGGGTTCCGCCAATTCCTCATCCCGAGTCTTAATAAGCCGAAGCAGCCCATTGATAACACTATAATAATTGCTGCCGAGCGCGTCGAGCAGGCGCTGCAAATGCTGCGCGGCTAGAGGCCCTCTCAGGCGGACTCCGGCTCGCGGGGGTCAGCCGTCGTAGGCGGCCCTGAGCCTGGCGATGTCGAGCTTCTTCATCTGCAGCATCGTCTCCATCGCCCGTTGCGCCGCCGGCGAGGCGGCGTCTTTGAAAAGGTCGGGCAGCACCGTGGGGACGACTTGCCACGAGACGCCGAACCTGTCTTTGAGCCAGCCGCATTGCTGCGCCTCTTCGGGGCCGCCAGCCCTGAGCTTTTCCCAGTAATAATCAATCTCGGCCTGCGTGTCGCAATGGATGACGAACGAGATGGCTTCGTTGAACTTGAAGACCGGACCGCCATTGAGCGCGGTGAACGGCTGACCCTCGAGCTCGAACGCAACGGTCATCGCCGACCCGGGCGGACGGCCGTGAATCTCCTTGCCGGCTTCGGTATACCGGTTGACGGCGACGATGTGCGCGTTGCGAAAGATCGAGGTGTAGTACCTGGCGGCGTCCTCGGCCTGGCTGTCGAACCACAGGAAGGGGCTGATTTTTTGCGCGAGCGGCACGATGTTTCTCCTCTGAGCGTCACAAAGTGGGATGGTCGGCAACGAACTGCGCGATGGCGCCGCGCGGACCGCCGGCACGCGGAAATTACGGCGCCTCCTGATGTTGGATGGTTCGGGGCGTCAGGGTTCCCGAAGGGTCGAACGACGCCACGGGATTCTTCCATGGACGGACCCATCGTTTGCCGTGTGCGAATGTCGCATAATTTGTATTATGTAAAATTGTGGCGATGCAGGCGGTAAGTAGTTTCCTCGACGGACCGGCCACTGTGATCGGAGTTACAGACCCGGCCTCCTCCTGTATGCAAAATGGGGCCAGTCCCGGTGGCGCCCCCGACGCGGCACGCTTGGCGGGCGGGCCATGACAGCTGCCGGATACGCGAGGTCGCATGGCAAAGAGTTATCGCGAGAAGACACAGTCGGTTTCAGCGTCGCTGCGACGATTGCGGGCCGACATCCCGGATGTCACCCGCGCCTTCGGGACCCTCGCCCTGGCAGCTACGCGCGACGGTGCGCTCGACCGCAAGACCAAGGAATTGATCGCGTTGGCCTTGGGCATCGCAGCGTACTGCGACGCCTGCATCGAATTCCACGTCGAGGCGCTCGTCAAGCTGGGCGCCACCCGTGCGGAGGTCGAGGAAGCGCTCGGGATGGCCGTCTACATGGGCGGCGGACCTTCGCTCATGTACGCCTCGGACGCCCTCGCCGCGTGGGAGGAAATGTCGGCGCCCCCCTGCAGGCGGTGGGCAACTGAGCCTTGTAGGGGCATGGTTGCTCGGCCGTCGAGATCGCCGGTCGTCCGGAAAATGTGAGTTGGGCACGTTTCGTGCTGCGATCAGGGTGCCCATTTGGCGGCGATTGGCGCCAAACGGCAAGGACCGGGGCTCTGGTGCCGGTTCGACCGCCTGCTACCTACGAGCGAGGCACTCATGAAACCGACGGCGAAAGGTGAAATCAACTACACAGCAATTACTGCGGTGGTGTTCAGCGCCTTCTGCTGGCTTTCCCTGTATGCGGTGTACGCCGATTTCGCGCAATCCGGCATTGATCTGCTGGTGAGACCCGGCTTTCTCCGCCCTGCCGAAGGCGCGGTGCTGATCGGCCTCCACGCGTTCGGGCTCCTGCTCTTGTGGGCCTTCGTGCTCGGCGCGGTCGCGGCCGTCGCGCGGCTCGCCCTCCACACCACGTCACACGACCAGCGGATTTCGGGCAGGTCGCACTAGCGCCTTGGGCTTCCCGGCGGCGGCGGCCCTCGATCGGATTCCGGCCCGGGGTAGGTTCTGCCGCGTTCCGCCCATAAAGCGGTAAAACTTACAGTCCGGGTTTGCCCGCGGCCCGCAGACAAAACGCGGCGATCGCCTCGATCACGGCGGCATCCTCGCCAGCGGCGTCGCCCAACTCGAGCGCCACCCCGGGCATTTCCCGCGCGGTCTCCGCGATCAGCTTGGGCACGGCGTCGCGCAGATGCCCTCCGCGCCCGAAAAACAGCGGCACGACGCGAATCGCGGTCGCCCCGCCGGCCGCGAGACGGCGCGCGGCCTCGCGGAGATTGGGCTCCAGAAATTCCAGATAGGCGAGCTCGATCGACCGATCCGGCGCGGCGCTTCGCACGCGCTCGGCGACGCGCACGAACGGCTCGGCCCAGCGCGGATCGCGCGCCCCGTGCGCGAACAGGATGATCCCCGGCGCGAAAGGTCGATGCGCTGGCTGCGGTTTGTCCTTGCGATCAGTCATCGATGGATATAGCCGTTCGGACGTACTTCATGACTCGATATTCTTTCCGATTATAGCGCGCGACCAGTACTCTGCCTCTCGTTCATAAGCGAGGCTGCATGTACCGTTACGACGAATTCGACGATGCGCTGGTCCAACGCCGGGTCGCGCAGTTCCGCGACCAGACGAGGCGCTTCCTTGAAGGCGAGCTGACCGAGGACGAGTTCAGGCCGCTGCGGCTGCAGAACGGCCTGTACATCCAGAAGCACGCGCCGATGCTGCGGATCGCCATTCCGTACGGGCTCCTCTCGACTTCGCAACTGCGCACGCTCGCGCAGGTCGCGCGCCAGTATGACAGGGGATACGGCCACTTCACCACGCGCCAGAACCTTCAGTTCAACTGGCCACGTCTGGAGCAAGTGCCCGACATCCTCGCGCTGCTCGCGACGGTCGGCATGCACGCAATCCAGACGTCCGGCAATTGCGTGCGCAACATCACGAGCGATCCGCTCGCGGGCGTCGCGGGCGACGAGATCATCGATCCGCGCCCCTGGTCCGAGCTGATCCGCCAGTGGTCGACGCTGCACCCGGAGTTCGCGTTCCTGCCGCGCAAGTTCAAGATCGCGGTCACCGGCGCGACGGTCGACCGCACGGCGGGGCTGGTCCACGACATCGGCGCGCAGGCGGTGCGCAACGCAGCCGGCAGGACGGGCTTCCGGATCATCGTCGGTGGCGGCCAGGGCCGCACGCCGATGATCGGGCACGTGATCCGAGATTTCCTTCCGGCAGCCGAGCTGCTCAACTATTTCGACGCGATCCTGCGCGTCTACAACCGGTACGGCCGGCGCGACAACATCTACAAGGCGCGGATCAAGATTCTGGTCAAGGAATTGACGCCGGCGGAGTTCGCGCGTCAGGTCGAGGCCGAATGGGAAGAGCTCCGCGGCGGTCCGGGCACGGTGCCGCGCGAGGAGATCGCCCGGCTCGCCGCGCACTTCGGAGATCCGCCCTACCGCGAGTTCACGCGCGACAGCGTCGCGCACCGCGCCGCTGTTGCCGACAGCCGCCCGTTCGCCCGCTGGGTCGAGCGCAACGTGCGCGCGCACAAGCGCCGCGGCTACGCGATCGTCACGCTGTCGCTGAAGCGCGCGGGAACCCCGCCGGGCGACGTTACCGCGAGCGAGATGGAGGCGATTGCCGCGCTCGCCGATCGGTACAGCGCAGGCGAGGTCCGCGTCACGCACGAGCAGAACCTGGTCTTCGCCGACGTCGTCCAGTCGGACCTCCATGTGCTGTGGACGAAGCTGAAGGCGCTCGGGCTCGCGACGCCCAACATCGGGCTTCTGACCGACATCGTCTGCTGCCCCGGCGGCGACTTCTGCTCGCTTGCGAACGCCAAGTCCATCCCGATCGCCGAAGCGATTGCGCGCCGGTTCGACGATCTCGATTACGTGCACGACCTGGGCGAGCCTCGAGCTCAACATCTCCGGCTGCATGAACGCCTGCGGCCATCATCACGTCGGCCACATCGGCATCCTCGGCGTCGATAAGAACGGCGACGAGTGGTATCAGGTGTCGGTCGGCGGCGCGCAGGGCAACGACGCCTCGCTCGGCAAGGTGATCGGCCCTTCGTTCGCGGCCGCGGAAATGCCGGACGTCATCGCTCGCCTCATCGATGTCTACGTCGAGCGCCGCCATCCCGACGAGCGCTTCATCGACACGGTGCGCCGCGTCGGCCTCGAACCGTTCAAGGAGCGCGTGTATGCCGCAACTCATTAAGGACCGGGCGCTCGCCGCCGACCGCTTTGCGCTCGTGCGCGAGGCAACCTCGCTTGCCGAGGTGCGCGCCGTGCCGGCGATCGTCCCGCTTGCCTTGTGGCGCGCCGAGCGTGCCGCCCTCCTCGCCCGCGGCGACGTCGGTGTATGGCTCGCGCCGACTGACGATCCCGGCACGGTCGCAGAGGACCTCGCAGCGCTGGCGGTCGTCGCCGTCGACTTCCCGAAATTCACCGACGGTCGCGCCTATTCGATCGCCCGTCTGCTGCGCGATCGCTATGGTTACACGGGCGAGCTTCGCGCGATCGGCGACGTGCTGCGCGACCAGCTGTTTGCACTGGCGGAATGTGGCTTCGACGCGTTCGCGCTTCGTGCCGACCGCGATGCGGCGGCCGCGCTTGCGAGCCTCGACGATTTCGCTGGGGTGTACGCGTCGACTTCGCGCACACCGCAACCGTGGTTCCGCCGCCGAGCGGCGGCAGCAGCGACGGAACCGAACGCGACCGCGCTCGAGACCCGCGTCGACGCAGCTGTCGCGCTGCTGCGCGAAATCGTGCACCGGCACGCGCCCGCGGTGTTCGCGTCGAGCTTCGGCGCCGAAGACATGGTCGTGATCGACCTGATCGCGAAGCACGGGCTGCCGATCCGCGTTTTCACGCTCGACACCGGGCGGCTGCCCGAAGAGACGCACGCGCTGATCGACCGCACGCGCGAGCGCTACGGGCTGCCGATCGACATCTACGCGCCCGATTCACGGCTGTTGCAGGGCTTCGTCCGCGAGAACGGCGTCAACGCGTTCTATGCGAGTGTCGAGCTGCGCAAGGGTTGCTGCGCCGTGCGCAAGACCGAGCCGTTGCGACGCGCGCTGGTGGCCAAGGGCGCGTGGATCACGGGCTTGCGCCGCGCGCAATCGGTCACGCGCTCGGAAACCGCGATCGAGGAATACGACGCCGTGCACGGGCTGCCGAAGTTCAATCCGCTCGCCGACTGGAGTCACGACGACGTCTGGCACTACCTTCGCGCCCACGACGTGCCGTACAACGTGCTGCACGACCGCGGCTACCCGTCGATCGGCTGCGCGCCCTGCACGCGCGCCGTCGCGCCGGGCGAGGATGTCCGCGCCGGCCGCTGGTGGTGGGAAGCGCCGGAGCACAAGGAATGCGGGCTGCACCGGCGGCAGATTCCGATCGTCGCAAAGGCCGCGACACGATCCGCGATCGCGGTGACCTCGTGAGCGAAGCCGCGCTTGAACGGGCGCATGCGGCGGAGGCGATCGACCCGCTCGGGCCGGCTGATGCCGATCACCTCGGCTGGCTCGAATCCGAAGCGATTCATATCCTGCGCGAGGTCGCGGGCCAGTGCCGTCACCCCGCACTCCTCTTCTCCGGCGGCAAGGATTCGCTGGTGCTGCTGCGTCTCGCGGAAAAGGCGTTTCGGCCCGGCCGCTTTCCGTTCCCGCTGCTCCACATCGACACCGGGCACAATTTTCCCGAGGTCGTCGCCTTTCGCGATCATCGCGCGGCCGAGCTGGGCGAGCGATTGATCGTTCGTTCGGTCGAGGACTCGATCGCGTCGGGCCGCGTCGTGCTGAAGCACGCGGACGAGAGTCGCAACGCCCACCAATCGGTGACGCTTCTCGATGCGATCACCGAACTCGGTTTCGACGCCTGCATCGGCGGTGCGCGCCGCGACGAGGAAAAGGCGCGGGCGAAGGAGCGGATCTTCTCGTTCCGCAACGCCTTCGGCCAGTGGGATCCCAAGGACCAGCGGCCGGAGCTGTGGAACATCTATAACGCGCGCACGCATCCGGGAGAGAACGTCCGCGTCTTCCCGATCTCCAACTGGACCGAGCTCGATGTGTGGCAGTACATCGGCCGCGAGCGGCTCGAGGTCCCGTCGATCTACTTCGCGCACACGCGACCGGTCGTCCGCCGCGACGCGGCGCTGGTAGCGGTGACGCCGCTGACGCCGCCACGCGACGGCGAGACCGTCGCGAATGTTTCGGTGCGTTTCCGCACGGTGGGCGACGTCTCCTGCACGGCACCGGTCGCGTCGACCGCCGCGACGGTAGAAGCGATCATCATCGAGACCGCCGCCACGACGCTCACCGAGCGCGGCGCCACCCGCCTCGACGACCAGACGCACGATGCGTCGATGGAGCTGCGCAAGAAGGAAGGCTACTTCTGATGTCGATGATCGAGGATCCGGACGTTCTCGACCATGGCGTGCTGCGGTTTCTCACCGCGGGCAGCGTCGACGACGGCAAGAGCACGCTGATCGGGCGCCTCCTCTACGACACCAAGGCGATCCTCGCCGACCAGCTCGCTGCCATCGAGCGGACGTCGCAGCACAGAGGCCAGGCGCTCGACCTTTCGCTCCTGACCGACGGCCTCGTCGCCGAGCGCGAGCAGGGCATCACCATCGACGTGGCGTACCGCTATTTCGCCACTGCGCTGCGCAAGTTCATCATCGCCGACGCGCCCGGCCACGAGCAGTACACGCGCAACATGGTGACCGCCGCCTCGACGGCGCAGCTCGCGATCCTGCTCGTCGACGCGCGTCACGGAATCGTCACGCAGACGCGCCGGCACGCGACGCTCGCGCATCTTCTCGGTATTTCGCATCTGGTCGTCGCCGTCAACAAGATGGATCTGGTCGACTGGCGGCAGGATGCATTCAACGCGATCGTCACGGACTTCCGGGACTTTGCGCAGCGCACGGGCATCGACCACAGCCGTTTCGTGCCGATTTCGGCGCTCGAAGGCGACATGGTCGTCGATCGCGGCAATCGCCTCGGCTGGTACGACGGCCCCACGCTGCTCTCGACTCTCGAGACGGCCGAAGTGCCGCAGACGCTCGCCCGTACACCGTTCCGCTTCCCCATCCAATACGTCGCCCGTCCGACGGCAGCGATGCCACGCGGCTACATGGGCCGCATCGAGTCGGGGTCAATTGCCGTCGGCGACCGCGTCGCGACTCTGCCGTCGGGGATCGCGACGACCGTGCGCAGCATCCACACTTTCGAGGGGCCGGTCACGCGCGCGGGTCTGCATGCGGCGGTCACGTTGATCCTGGGCGACGAGCTCGATGTCTCGCGCGGCGACATGCTGGTAGGCGAGTCGGAAGCGCCTACCGCTACCCGCGTCGTCGCCGCGACGCTGTGCTGGCTCGGCGACCTTCCGCTCGACCCGCGGCGCACGTACCTGCTGCGGCATACGACGCGCGAAGTGCGCGCCCGCGTCGCGCACATCGATCACCTGTGGAACACCTCGACACAGGCACGCGAGCCGGCGCCGGCGCGGCTTGCGCGGAACGACATCGGCCAGGTGACGCTCGAGCTCGCGGGACCGGTTTTCGCCGATCGGTACGCGGAAAACCGGGCGACGGGAAGCTTCATCCTGATCGACGAGACCACGAACAACACGATTGCGGCGGGCATGGTGCGTTAGCGTGGAGCCCAGTCGTGATCGACCTCGCCTACACGCTCTCCGGCTTTGTCGTCGGCGCCATCGTCGGCCTGACCGGTGTCGGCGGCGGCTCGCTGATGACGCCGCTCCTCGTCGTGCTGTTCGGCGTGAGTCCGGCGACTGCGGTGGGAACCGACTTGCTGTACGCTGCCGTCACCAAGGCGGGCGGCGGCGCCGTCCATGCGCGCCGCGGTCACGTGCGATGGGATATCGTCGCGCGGCTCGCGGCCGGCAGCATTTCCGGTGCGCTGCTGACGATAGCCGTTCTCGGTGCCGTTCAAATCGATCACGCCGCGCTCTCGAAAATCGTCACCGAGACGCTGGGCGTGGCGCTGATCCTGACGGCGCTTGCGATCCTCGGCAAGAATCGTCTGCAGCGCTGGGGGCGCGCGGCCGCCGACGCGTCGCGCGCGCCGTGGATCGGCGCCCTCACCGTCGCGGTCGGACTCGTACTGGGCGTGCTGGTGACGCTGTCGTCGGTGGGCGCCGGCGCGCTGGGTGTCGCCGCGCTCTTCTTTCTCTATCCGCGACTTCGAACCGTGGACATCGTCGGCAGCGACATAGCACACGCGGTGCCCCTCACGCTGGTGGCAGGTCTCGGGCACGCTCACCTTGGCACCGTGGACTGGACGCTCCTTGGTTCGCTGTTGCTGGGATCGCTGCCCGGAATCTGGCTCGGCAGCATACTGTCGGCGCGCGTTCCGGAGACGATGCTTCGCTCCGGCCTCGCCTCGCTGCTCGTCGTCATCGGCGGCAAGCTGATGCTCTGAAATTCGCTTCCGCGGCGGTGACTTTGCCACTGCCTCGCAACACGCCGCGGCACGGCCGGGAGCGGCGGTATAATTGCGCTCGCGGTTCGCCCTCGGGGCCGTGCCATCGCAATGCCGCTTCCGCTGTTCCGCCTCTCACCATCGGACCAACGCGATTGGCTCGTGGAGGCGCTCTCCCGCCCTGCCCCGCCATCGGCGAAAAATCTTTCCGATGGCTTCCGCCTGCCCGGCCGGGAAGGGACGCCCAGGCCCGCCGCGGTGCTGGTGCCGCTCGTCAATCGTCCCGAAGGCCTGCAGGTGCTGCTCACGCAGCGCAGCGACGCGCTGCCCGATCATCCCGGACAGATCAGCTTTCCCGGCGGGCGCGTCGAGCTCGATGATCCGTCCGCGGACGCGGCGGCGCTCCGCGAGGCCACCGAGGAAGTCGGATTGCCTTCCACTCAGGTGTCGGTCCTGGGCCATCTCTCCGATTACGAGACGGTGACCGGATATCGCGTGACGCCCGTCGTGGGCTGGGTGGAGCCGCCGTTTGCGCTCGCACCCGATCCGGTGGAAGTCGCCGACGTGTTCGAAGTGCCGCTCGCCTTCGTGCTCGACCCGGCGCACCAGCAGCGCCATTTCCGGATGCTGGGCGCTCTGCGCCGCGATTTCTGGGCGATTCCCTACGGCGATCGCTACATCTGGGGCGCGACCGCGGCGATGCTGCTGATCCTCGACCGGACGCTGCGCGCGCCGCGCTGACGCGCCTTCGCGAATCAGTAGATCAGCTTTGGCGGCGGCGGCGCGCCACCGGTCGAGGCGCGCGTCGACGTAAGGTTCGCCATGATGCAGTCGAGCGAACGATTGGTGTCGGCGCCGCCGCCCAGGAACCCCGAGATGCCGCTGCGGTACACCTCGGGCGACGCCTTGCCGTAATAGAGCTGCGAGGTGAGATCGAGGAAGTAGTTGTAGTTGCTGTCGTCGCTGCTGTCGTTGTGCAGGATCTTGTAGCTCATGTCGCGCGACCCGATCAGCAGCGGGCTGCACGCCGTCGCGATCTTGTTCAGGAAGGCGTTGTAGCCGGTCGCCTGGATGTTGTTCATCGCGTCCGGCGCGCAGGCCGACAGCGCGGCCGCTGCGCCTGCCAACGCCGCCACAGCAGCCGCGGCGCGGTGGATCATGCGGATCATGCTTCGCCTCCTTCGTCGGTTCAACAGCCTTCATTTTCCATGGAATGCCGCGCGCTGGCCAGACGTACCGCGCGTTGACGCCGCGCGGAATTTCCCCGACGATTGATCCGCCTCTCCGGACAATGTGCTCCGACATATGCCGAACGAACGACGCGAGTGTCATTTGCAGAGCCTGTCGCCGCACGGCTTTCATCGCGTCGTCTACTACGACTGGGGCGATCCAGCGAACGATCGCGTCGTCGTCTGCGTGCACGGTGTTGGCCGCAACGGCCGCGACTTCGACGCGCTCGCGAGTGCGCTCGCGGCGACGCATCGAGTCATTGCGGTCGACATGCCTGGCCGCGGCAAGAGCGACTGGCTCGCGGATCCGCACGATTACGTGTTCCCGACGTATTTGACGACGCTGACCGCGCTCCTTGCGCGAAGCGGCGCCGAGCGCGTCGGCTGGGTCGGCACATCGATGGGCGGCCTGCTCGGCATCACGATGGCGGCCCAGCCCGGCAATCCGATCTCGCGCCTCGTGGTCAACGACGTCGGACCGGCGATCGAACCGGCGGCGCTCGAACGGATCCGCGGTTACCTAGGACTCGACCCGACTTTCGCAGGCTACGACGAAATCGCACAATACGTTCGCACGGTCTCGGCCGCCTTTGGCCCGCTCACCGACGCCCAATGGGACCACCTGACACGGACCAACGTACGGCAGCGTGCCGACGGCCGCTGGGGCCTCGCCTACGATCCAGGCATTGCCGTGCCGTTCCGAACGGCCGCCGCGGCCCCTCCCGATCTTTGGGGGCTTTGGGATGCGATCCGCTGCCCGACGCTCGTCCTCCGCGGTGCGCAATCGGACCTGCTGTCGGCGGCCACCGCGGCGCAAATGGCCGTCCGGGGACCCGGACCCGCCGTCATCGAATTCGAAGGTATCGGCCACGCGCCGGCGCTGCTCGCCGCCGACCAGATCGATCCCGTGGTCCGCTTCCTCGCCGAGTAACCGCGCCGGGTCGCGGAGTCGCGGGGCATCGCCGCGGGGCTTCGTGGCGGGAAACTTGCTTGTCCGGTCAGACGTTGCCGGGTATAAACGGGCTCCATCGCTTAAAATCGTCATCGCCTCGCCCGCTGCCACGATGCCCTTAACGCTCAGCCTGCCCCCTCTGGATCCGCGCCCGGCCAATCCGCCGGAAACGCGCCCGGCCAAGGTTTTTCCCTGGCTCGACGACCAGCTCACCCGCGATCCCGTGGACGCGGCGGGGGTGATCGGCGACTCGCTCGCGGCGATCAATCGCGTCACGATGAGCGATTCACGGCGGCTCGAGCTCGCCGAGCGTTACTGGACCACGGCCACCACGCTGTGGCCGCTGCTCGAAAAGCAGTTTTCCAAGGCGTCGCACCCGCTGTCCGGTGAGCCGCTCGAGGCGGCCAAGGCGGCGCTCGGCCTCGCCCACGAGCTGTCGGTCGCCTACAAGCGACTGCTCGTCCACGAAGGCGAGAGGCGCATCCTGATCGGCGGAAATCGGCTGCTCGTCGCGCTGATCCACCGTACGCTGCAATGCACGGCGCGCATCCTCACCAACAGCTATCTGTCGTATTCGCCGGTTCCGCCGAAGACGTGGCTGGACGCGCATTCGATCTATGCGTTCTCGCGCGAGCGCGCGTTGCACCAGCACGCGATCGCGCACGACCAGCCGGAGATGACGCCAGAGCGCGTCTACCTGCAGGCGCTCCTGCTCGCGCTCGCGAATCCGTACGGTTTCCTCCCGGGTCAGCTCAGCACGGTCGTCCGTTATCTGCAGGAGTTCTGTCACTGGGCGAAGCTGACCGACGTCGCGCCGGTGCACCGGATGGCGAAGGCGGTCGCGATCATTCCGGTCGGCCACGATTTCCCGCCGTTCTCGGCCAACAAAGGCGGCTCGATCGACGGCAGCAAGATCTTCCTGCTGACCTTCGACCTGGCCTTCCAGATCCAGGAGCAGTTGCGCGCGCTCGAAGCGGGCGGCGACGTTCCGGCGGGCATCGGCCGCGACCCGTCGTCACGGCTCCAATACGTGACGCTGCTGAAGCGCCTCCTTCGGCAGTGGGCGATTCCGCCGGCGCGGCAGTTCAACCGGCTGCCGTCACGCGCACGCGTCGTGATGTGCGCGGGACTCTCCGGCGTCTGGCAATACAGCCGCGGCATGCATGCGGGCGTGACGCAGGCGCCCACCGGCCTGCCGCCGATGACCGGCTGCCAGGTGATCAACCACACGCCGGCGGGTTACGCGCTGCGCCAGGTCGACCCCAACCCGACGGCGCTGCGCATCGGCGACCTGATCGCCTTGCGCGTCGAGGGCCGGAGCGGATTGCAGGTCGCGATGGTGCGCTGGTTCCGCAACACGCTCAAAGGCAGCGGGCTCGAATTCGGCTGCGAGCTCTTGTCGGACAGTCCGGAGGCGGCCGCCGCCGCCGCCGAGGATGCGCCGGAGGGGAGCCTCGCGCCGGTTGTCGTGCTGCCCGAGGATCGCAGCGCGTCGGGTCCCGAAGCGCCGCCGCCGCAGATGCTGGTGCCGGCGGGCTCGTTCCAGGTCGAACAAGGCGTCTCGCTTCGCCGTGGCGCCGAGACCGGGTTCGCGGTGTTGTTGAAGCTCGTCGAACAGGGACCCGGGTTCGAGCTCTACGATTTCGCGCCCGTCGGCTGACCGCGCCGCGATCCCGGCGTTGCGGCTGGAAACAGGGATCACGATCGGCTCGCGCGTGCAGCCTCCGCTGCAATCGGCCGCGGCACGGTGGCACCGGGCCGCAGTTTCGCTCGTCGGTGCGCTCGTGCTGGTCGAGGTCCTCTGGGAAATCGCGCTCGCGCCGCTGCGGCCCGGCGGCTCGTGGCTCGCCTTGAAGGCGCTGCCGCTAGCGCTCCTGTGGCCCGCACTCGCGCGCGGGCGGCTTCGGGCGCGACAGTGGACGGCACTGCTCCTCACCTTCTATTTCGCCGAGGCGATCGTCCGGGCGCTGACGGAGTCGGGCCGGCACGCGTGGGTTGCGACCGGCGCGGCGGCGGTTGCGATCGCCGCATTCGGCGCTGTCCTGATGTCGTTTCGCACCGAGCCCCGCGCGCCACCGGGATAGGCCGCCGATCACCCCGACGTCGCGTGCGGTGCGGAAAGGCCCTTGGGCAGCGGAAACACGATGTGCTCGGACGCGCCGGGAAGCTCGCGCACGCTGGCTGCTCCAAGCGACTTCAGGCGCGCGAGCACTTCGCGAACCAGCACCTCCGGTGCGGAGGCGCCTGCGGTCACGCCGACGCGGGCCTTGCCGGCAATCCACTCGCTGCGCAGCTGGTCCGCACGGTCGACCATGTACGCGGGGACGCCGCGTTTCGCCGCGACCTCGCGCAGCCGGTTCGAATTGGAGCTGTTGGGGCTGCCAACGACGATCATGACGTCGACCTGCGGCGCCATGAACTTCACCGCATCCTGCCGGTTTTGCGTCGCGTAGCAGATGTCGTCATTCTTCGGACCGACGATGCGCGGAAAACGCTCCCGCAACGCAGCGATGACGTCGGCCGCGTCATCGACCGACAGCGTCGTCTGCGTGACGTACGCAAGGTTCGCCGGGTCGCCGACGACGAGCCGCGCGACGTCGGTCACCGACTCGACGAGATGGATGCCGCCAGCGCACTGGCCCATCGTGCCCTCGACTTCGGGGTGGCCGCGGTGACCAATCATCACGATTTCGCGGCCGTGGTCGCGCATCCTCGCGACCTCGGTATGGACCTTGGTGACGAGCGGACACGTGGCGTCGAACACGGTAAGCCCGCGGGCGGCAGCCTCGGCGCGGACCGCTTTCGCCACCCCGTGCGCCGAGAACACGACGGTGCCGCCGGCGGGCACTTCGTCCAGCTCGTCGACGAACACCGCACCCTTCGCCTTGAGGTCGTCGACGACGAACTTGTTGTGGACGACCTCGTGGCGCACGTAGATCGGCGCGCCGAATTGCGCGAGCGCCTGCAGGACGATCGCGATCGCGCGGTCGACGCCGGCACAGAAGCCGCGCGGATTGGCGAGCAGCACGTCCATCGTCACGCCTCTTTCTCCGCCCGTTCCGGCTCGTCGCGCACCCGCCGGCCTCGGAAGCTGTCGAGGATCAGCAACGCTGCGCCGACGGTGATCGCGCTGTCGGCGACGTTGAACGCCGGGTACGCCCAGCGATCGTAGTGAAACAGCAGGAAGTCCACGACCTTGCCCAGCGTCAGCCGGTCCCAGAGATTGCCGAGCGCGCCGCCCAGGATCAGCGCGAGGCCAAGGCAGTAGATCGCATCGCCGCCTCGTCGCAGGAGCCAGACGATCAGCACCGAAGCGACGACAGCAATCATCGCGAAGGCCCAGCGCTGCCATCCCCCGGCATCCGCACCGAAGCTGAACGCGGCGCCCGTGTTGTACGTCAGCACCAGGCTGAAAAAGTTCGTGAACGCGCGCTCCTCGCCCGGGCGGAACGCCGCGACCATCGCCGCTTTCGACGCGGCGTCGGCGGCGATGACGACGGCGCTGACCAGAAGCCAGCGCAACCAAAGCGGACGAGCGGGCGAGATCAACACGGCCTCGTCAGGCAAAGCGCCGTGGCTCGCCGGCCCCGAACAGGTTGGTCAGACACCGGCCGCAGAGCGCCGGATGCGCGGGATCGGCGCCCACGTCGGTGCGGTAATGCCAGCAGCGCTCGCATTTCTCGGCGGCGCTTGGATTGACGGCAATCGACAGCGCGCCACCGGTCTCGGCGCGCTCGATCCGCGCGGCCGACGTGATCAGCACGAAGCGAAGGTCGTCGCCCAGCGTCGCGAGCGCCGTGTATTCGGTGTCGGGTGCCGAGATCGTCGCCTCGGCCTGCAGCGACGAGCCGATTCGACCTTCCTGCCGCAAGGCTTCGAGTTCCTTCAACACGGCTGCGCGTACGGCGAGAATGCGCGGCCACTTGGTGAGGAGCGCGACGGCGTCAGGAACTTCGGGCAGCCTGTCGGCGAACGTGCGCACGAAGATCGTCGGCTCCTCCGGATGCACGATCCGCCACGCTTCCTCGGCGGTGAACGACAGGATCGGCGCCATCAGCTCGAGAAGCGCATCCCGGATGTGACAGAGCGCCGTCTGCGCCGATCGCCGTGCGCGGCTCTTTGTCGCGGCCGTGTACAGCCGGTCCTTGAGGACGTCGAGATAAAAGCCGCCGAGATCCTCGGAGCAATACGTCTGCAGCCGTTGCACGACGACGTGGAATTCGTAGCGATCGTAATCGGCGCGACAGGCGTCTGCCAGTGCACGCATCTGGGCGAGCGCGTAGCGATCGAGCTCGATCAGCTCGCCCACCGGAATCGCGTCCTTGGCGGGATCGAAATCGCTGGTGTTCGCGAGCAGGAAGCGCAGCGTGTTGCGCATGCGCCGGTAACCCTCGACGACGCGTTTCAGGATCTCGTCGGAAATCGAAAGATCGCCGGAGTAGTCGGTGGCACCGGTCCACAACCGCAGGATCTCCGCGCCCAGCGTGTCGGAGACCTTCTGCGGCGCGACGACGTTCCCCTTCGACTTCGACATCTTGCGGCCTTCGCCGTCGACGGTGAAGCCGTGCGTCAGCAGCGCCTTGTACGGCGGCACGCCGTTCCGCATACAAGAGACGAGCAACGAGGAATGGAACCAGCCGCGATGCTGATCGGACCCTTCGAGGTAGAGGTCGGCCGGAAAGCCGGTGTCCTTCGCGTGCGAGCCGGCGCCCGTTTTCGCGCCCTCGGGGCCGCCCAGCACCGTCTGGTGGGTCGAACCCGAGTCGAACCAGACATCGAGCGTGTCGGTGAGCTTGCGGTACCTTGCCGGATCGACGCCGAAATCCTCGTGCGTCGCCTCGAACCACGTTTCGATGCCGCCGCGCTCGACCTTGCTCGCCGCGAGCTCCAGCAGCGCCGGGGTGTCCGGATGGAGCGCCTCGGTTTCCCTGTCGACGAACAGCGGCAGCGGCACACCCCAGGTGCGCTGGCGCGACAAGGTCCAGTCGGGACGATTGGCGATCATCGCGTAGAGGCGCGACTTGCCCCAGCTCGGATAGAAGCGCGTGTTTTCGACGCCACGGAGCGCCGTCGCGCGGAGCGTCTCGGCGGGCTTGACGCCGCGGTAGCCCGGCACGTCGTCCATCCCGGCGAACCATTGCGTCGTCGCCCGGTAGATCACCGGCGTCTTGTGCCGCCAGCAGTACATGTAGCTGTGCGTGATCTTCTCGGAGTGGAAGAGCTGCCCGGACTCGCGGATCTTTTCGACGATCTTCGGATTCGCGTCCCAGACCGATTGCCCGCCGAAGTACGGCAGGTCCGGCGCGAATTTCCCGTCGCCCTGCACCGGATTCAGGATGTCCTCGTCCTTCATCCCGTAACGGCGGCAGGAGATGAAGTCGTCGACACCGTACGCCGGCGAGCTGTGGACCATCCCGGTACCCTGCTCGAGCGTTACGCACTCGCCGAGGTACACGGGCGATGCGCGATCGTAGAACGGATGCCGGAAGGCAATGTGCTCGAGCGCGCTTCCTTTGGCGGTCGCCACGACGCTTCCTTCAAGCTTGAAACGCTGCAACGACGATTCGACCAGGTCTTGCGCGAGCACCAGGTGGCCACGTGGCGTTTTCACGAGCGCATAGGTGAAGTCCGGATGCGCGTTCAACGCCTGATTCGACGGAATCGTCCACGGCGTGGTCGTCCAGATGACCGTGCCGATCGGGCCTTCGGGCGCTTGAGTCAACCCGAACGCGCGCGCGAGCTTCGCGCGTTCCTCGGGATCAGTCAGCGGGAAGCCGACGTCGACCGCGATATCCTGCCGGTCTTCGTACTCGACCTCGGCTTCCGCGAGCGCGCTGCCGCAGTCGAAGCACCAGTTCACAGGCTTCAGGCCCCGATAGAGATATCCCTTTTCGAGGATCTTGCCGAGCGTGCGAATCTCGTCGGCCTCGCTCTTGTAGGCCATCGTCGTGTACGGGTGATCCCAGTCGCCCAGCACACCCAGCCGCCGGAACTGCGCCTTCTGGCGCGCGATCTGCTCGGTCGCATAGGCACGCGCGAGCCGCTGTGTTTCGGCCGCCGGCAAATGCTTGCCGTGCGTCTTCTCGATCTGCACCTCGATCGGCATCCCGTGGCAGTCCCAGCCGGGGACATACGGCGCATCGAACCCCGCCATCGTCCGGCTCTTGACGACGATGTCCTTCAGGATCTTGTTGAGCGCATGCCCGATATGGATGTCGGCGTTCGCGTACGGCGGACCGTCGTGCAGCACGAAGCGCGGACGCCCGCGCGACGCCGCGCGGATCGCCTCGTAGACGTTGCGCTCCTGCCATTCCTTCACCCAGCCGGGCTCGCGCCGGGCCAGATCGCCGCGCATCGGAAACGACGTGTCCGGCAGATTCAGCGTCTTCTTGTAATCGGTTTTCGGATCGTCGGGCATGTGGGAAGATGGTGTTGGGTCGCTACGACACGAGGGATCAGCGCCCGGCGGCACTGGGCGCTGCCGGCGCGTGACGGGTGAAAAAGCCGCGCGCCTGCGCGACGTCGCTCTCGATCTGGCGCGCAAGCGAGTCGAGATCCGGATACCGCTCCTCGTCGCGGAGCTTGTGCAGAAATTCGACGACGACGCGGCGCCCGTAGATGGCGGCGTCGAAATCGAGGATGAACACCTCGAGCAGAGGCGCGCCTCCGGTGCCGACGGTCGGACGCACGCCGACGCTCGCCACACCCGAATGGGGCAAAGCGTCGAGGCCGTGGACGCGCACGGCGAAGACACCGGAGACCGGCGGCTTGCGCTGCAGCCGCAGGTTCGCCGTGGGAAAGCCCAGATTGCGCCCGAGCTTGGTTCCATGCGCGACCCGTCCGCCGATTGCGAAGGGCCGGCCGAGCAGCGCGTCGACGTGCGCGAGATTCCCTTCGGCCAGCGCACGGCGGACCGCGCTCGACGACGCGCGCTCGCCTTCGACCGCCACCGTGCGCATCGTTTCGACGCTGAACACCCGCGCGGCGGCGCGCAACGTGCTCAAGTCGCCGCTGCGCCCCTTGCCGAAGCGGAAATCCTCGCCGACCAGCAGCCAGCGTGTGCCGATGCGACGGACGAGCACGTCGTCGATGAACACGTCGGGCGTGAGCGAGGCGAGCTTGACATCGAAGCGCACGACGTACACGCGATCCACACCCAGCTCGGCGAAGCGTTCCAGCTTGGCGCGCAGCGTGGACAGCCGCGGCGGCGCCGATTCGTGGGCGAAGAACTCGCGCGGATGCGGCTCGAACGTCATCACGGCGGGAGGCAGCGCGAGATCCTCCGCGGCTTCGGTGAGCCGGGAGAGCATCGCCTGATGGCCGCGATGGACGCCGTCGAAATTGCCGATCGTCAGCGCGACACCCTGATCCGCTGCCGCCGGCAAGCCTCGAAAAACCCGCACGAGCCTGTCCCAAAACGATGAATTTTAGCGGATTTTTGCTCGCTCTGCAGCGCCGCTAGCGGTAGCTCCATTCGCGCCACCCGCGCAGCAACGGGTAATACAGCCCCAGCCGGATCGGCCGGTCATCGAGCGCAGCGACGAACCGGCCGTAACGCTCGAGCTGGCTGCGGTACCGCTCGACTTCGCGATCGAGGAACGCATCGACGTCGGCGCCCTGGTGCGTGCCGGTCTTGAAGTCGACGATCCAGCGCACGCCTGCGGTGACGAACGTGCGGTCGAGCGACACGTGGGCGATGGCGCCGCCCTCCTCGCCCGCGAGCGCCCATTCGCTTGCGGCTTCGCCGTGATCCGGAGCAAAGAGCCAACGGCCGCGCGCGTCGTCGAGCACGTTGCGCACGGCCGCCTCGACCTGCGCGGCGGCCGCGTCGAGATCGTGTTCGTCGACGCCCTCCGCAGCGAGCGCCGCGCGGATTCGCGGACCGGCCTCTGCAATCCGTTGCGCATTCCATGCTGCGGCGCCCTCGCGCGCGACGTCGACGAGCACGCGGTGTGCGATGACACCGACGTGTTTCGCCGTCTCGCGCGCCCAGTCGAAGGGAAGCGCTTCCGCCGGGGCAGCGGCCACTGCGCCGGCGGGGACACCCGAACCGGGGACCGGCACGCTCCACGCCGACGGGAGACGCGTCAGCAATCGTGGTGACGTGGAGGGCGAAAGCACACCGGGCGCGCTCGCCGCCGGCGACGGAATCGAATCACCGAGCGCTTCCCAGAGCCGCGCGAGCGATGACCCGGCCGGCGGCGGTTTCCACGCCGGCGGCATCGGACGCTCGACGCTCACGGCCAGCGCGGCCTGCAGATGCAGCCGGCGCTTCGCGCGCGTGCAGCCGACGTAGAGCAGGCGCGCGAGCTCGGCGCTCTCTTCCTCCGCTTCGAGAAACCCGAGGTAATCGTAGACGGGATCGTCCTCACCGCCTGTCGCACGCATCGGCGCAAGCAGTAACCCGCGGCGCCTGCGCCGCCAGCGCAACAGCGCAGAGTCGCTTCGCGTCGGGATGCGCGCGAGACCGGCGATGATGACGGTGTCGAACTCGAGACCCTTGGCGCGATGGAGCGTCATCACCTGCACGGAGCTGGCGGGAACGGCGTCCGGCTCGGCGCGCAGCGCGTCGAGCGCCGTCATGAATTCGGCCCAATCGTGGATCTCGCCCGCGGTCTCGTGTTCGGCCACGAGCGCCAGGTAGCGCTCGGCCGCGGCGAGATCCGCCGGCTCGCGCAGCGTCGCGGGGCCGCCGAGCGCAAGCCACGCGCCGCGCACGCGCGCAGCAAGCGTTGCCCGACCGCGCGCGCCAAGCGTCGGACGCAGGCACTGCGCGAGCTTCGCAAAACGCGCCTGCCCGTCGGCGGTCATTGCCGCGACAGTTTCGGGACGATCCAGTAACGTCGCGATCGAATTCGACGGCGACGCGTCGGCCGCTGCGGCGACCGCGAAAAGGTCGGGCAGCGTGAGTCCGCACCACGGCGCGCGGAGCACGGCAAGCCAGGCGAAGCGATCGGCCGGCTGCTCCAGTGCGTGCGTGAGCGACACCAGGTCCAGAACCGCCTGACGTTCCGCAAGCGCATCGAGGTCGATCGCCGTAAACTCGATGTTCGCCTCGCGCAACGCCGGCAGCACGCGATCGAGATGCGCGCGGGCACGCACGAGCACGGCAATGGAGTGCGACCCTTCGGCGCGGGCGGCGTGGATGCGCGCTACGACGGCGACAGCCTCGGCTTCCGCATCGCGGGTGAGATCGAGCGTGGCCGCTTCCGACGGCAGCTCGGACGCGACCGGCGCTGCCGGCGCGAAAGCGACGGCGCCCCGCCACGGGTCGCTGCGAGGGCCCATGACGCGCGGAAATACGCGGTTCACCCACGCGACCAGCCCCGCCTGCGCGCGGAAATTGCGCGACAAGGCGAGGCTTTCAACCGGCACGTCGGCGACCCTCCCCTCCTGCTGCGCGTCGACGAATACCCGCACTTCGGCCTCGCGAAACCGGTAGATCGATTGCATCGGGTCGCCAACGGCGAACAGCGTCCGCCCGTCGCCCTGCTGCCAGCCCGCGGTGAGCTGCCGCAGCAGCGCGAGCTGCGTATACGACGTGTCCTGGAATTCGTCGACCAACAGGTGCTCGATTCGCATGTCGAGCGCAAGCAGCAGGTCCGATGGCGCATCCGCATTGCCAAGCGCCTCGAGCGCGGCGATGGTGCCTTGCGTGAAATCGACGGTGCCGCGGTTACGAAACGTGAGCGCGAGATGGGCGGCGAGGCGCGGCAGGACTGCAAGGAGCGCGGCAACGAGGGTCCACGCCTCGTCCGCGTAGCGCGGCGGCGGAAGGCGACGGGCGAGGTCGAGCATCGTTGCGAGCCCGGGGACCGCGCCGAGCGCGCGTAACAGTGCGGTCATGTCCGCGCTGCGTTGCCCGCGTTCCATCGCTCCGCGGCCCGTGCCCTTGGCAGGGAAGCCGTCGCTCGTCCTGACGGCTGCGCGAAACCGCGGCTTGTCGGCGACGAGCAGCCAAGAGGCGAGCGCTCGCCAGTCGTCCTGCGCATCGGCTGTTGCCGGAGGCAGCCCGCCGGCGTCCGCACACGACGCGAGTCGCCGACCTCGATCCGCGGTCTTTGCATCGGCGATGAAATGCGCGGCCGCATGGCGCTGGTGCGGAATCAGTGCGCGGGCGAGCGCCACGGGAAAGGCAGCGACGATCTCGCCCTGCTCACCCGCAATTTCCGCGGCGAGCGTGGCTTCGAGCGTCGCCCGGAAGCGCTGCGGGTCACCGTAATCGAGCTCGCGCAGCCATTGGTCGCGCTTGCCGAGCAGGCCCGCGAGAAACCGCACCGTCGCCGCAGCATCGTTGTCGAGATGCGCGAGCACGCATTGCCAATGCGGGTCGTCTCCGGCGGCGGCGGCAAGGGCCCCGCGCGCCGCCTCGACGTACAGCGCGTCGGCGTACTCTTCGTACCTCGGCGCAGCGCCAAGTCGCGTCGCGAGCGGCGCCTGCTGCGCGAGCCCCGCGCACAACGCGTCGATGGTGAAGACGGCAAGCCGCGCCGGTTGCGGCAGCAACTGCCAGCCGTGGCGCGCGTCCTGCGCCAGAGCTGCCTGCGCGAGCTCGCGTGTGCGCGCCTCATGCGCCGATGTGCAAGGCAGATGTGCGTCAGCCGCGCGCAGCGCAGCGATGATGCGTTCGCGCATCTCGCCTGCCGCCTTGCGGGTGAAGGTGATCGCGACGATGCGCTCGGGCCGATCGACGCGCGCGAGGAGCGCGAGGAAGCGCTGGATCAGGAGTCCGGTCTTGCCGGAACCTGCCGGGGCCTGCACGAGAAACGAGCGCGTGACGTCGAGCGCACGGGCGCGGGCAGCGGCGTCGTCCGCCTCGTCATTCGGAGGGCCGATCGATTCACGCACTGTCGTCTCCGCTTTCTTCGTCGCGCCGCCGTGCGCCGATTCGGCACAGCGCCTGCCGGCCGCACTGCTTGCACGTCGTTCGGATGTCGCGCGGCGCGACCGCTGCCTCGCCGGCGGCGATCTCGGCGGCGAGGCCGCCGATCAACTCGGTCCAACGCGTCAGGACGGCGGCCCAATCGGCGAGACCGGCGCGATTGAGACTCGCCGGCAGTCTGAGGCCCGGCCATGCGCCGACATCCGCGGCGAGGCCCTGGACCCGGATTTCGCCCGGTTTCAATTGCGCGTACGCCACGGCGCGCACGAGTTGCGTGGGCACCGCGGCGCGCCGCGCCAGCGCATAGAGTGCGAGTTGCGGCGCCTGCGGACGCGGATCGAACCATGCGTCCGGCCCTGTCGTTCGGCCCGACTTGTAATCGATGATGGCCGTGCCGCCACCGGCCAGAGCGTCGACCCGGTCGAGGCGCAGGCGAAACGCAAGGCCCTGCAGCGTCAGACCGGCGGAGACTTCGATTTCGTGAACGTGAAATGGCGGCCTCGAGCGCTCGTATGCGGCGATCCAGGCATTGACGACGCGTGTCAGGCGCGTGGACTCGCCCGCCGCCACCAACGGCGACAGCGCGCGCAGGCGCGCCGTGGGGAGCGTTTGCAGCGCGAGCGCCACCGCGCTATGAATCCGCACGGCCAGTGCATCGGCGCCGAGCGCCGCGAGAGTCTGCTGGTCCGCGACGTCACGCCAGAATGCGGCGAGCGTCGCGTGCAGCAGCATGCCGCGCTCGATCGGCGACAGGCCGTCGATCGGTTCGGGCCATGGTTCGACGCCCAGCCGACAGCCGGCGACGGCCTTGAACGGACAGTCGCTCTGCGCCTCGATCAACCGCGCGCCGCCGGGAGCGCGGCTTCCCGCGGGCAGCGCGGGCGCGCGATCATCGACGACCTGGTCCTGCCCAGGCGCGACGGCGAACTGCCGATGAGCAGTCTCCGCGCCCGGCGCAGCGATCGCTTCGTCAGGCAGAGATCGGTCGGGCAGCAGCGACGATGGGGAGCACGGATGGTCGTCGGCGTTCTTCGCGTAGGAGAACACGACCTCCACCGCGGCACGCGTGAACTGCGCCGTCAGCGCCCGTGCGTAGGCGAGTTCGCGTGCGGCCGTCGCGCGCGGGACATCGCGCTCGCGCTGCCATGAGAGCGGCAGCAGTGGATTGGGCCGGGGCGGCGGCGGCCATGTTTCGGCCGCGAGCCCGGCGATCCACAGTGCGTCGAACGGGATTCCTGCGGCCTCGAGAACGCCGAGGATCTGGATCGGCGCTGCAGATGACTGGGGCTGGAACACTTCGGCGGCGAGATGCTCGCGCAGCGCGGCGAGCGCGTCATCGCGCGTAAGACGCGCCGCGACCGAGCCAAGCGACGCAAACTGCGCGAGTGTATCGTCAAACGCGCGGCGCGCCTGATGTTCGGTGCTGGAAAGCGTGCGCTCGCCCGGCCATCCTGCAGCATCGAGCCACGCCCGCCACGCTTGCGCCCATTGCCGGGGCGACGCGCTCGCCGGCAGCCGTTGCGTCGCATGCGCGTGACGCCAGCGGCTCGCAAGCGATCGGTCGATCGCCGCCAGCGCCGCCGTGATTTCGGCCAGCGACAGCGTGCGGCGGCCCTGCTCCAGCCAATCGGCCTCGAGACGCGAGCTTCGCATCCACGCATCAGGCGGGCCGGCGACGTACGGCGAACGCAACAGCGCCGCGGCACGCGCGAGCGGCAGCGGCGCACTCGCGAGTCCGATCAGGTCGGCTGCGGCGGCAACCAGAGGCACGTCGGAGAGCGCGCTGCCGAGCGACAGATTGTACGGCCGCGCGGCGCCCTCGTGCCCGGGCCATTGCAGTGCCGGGCACAGGATGTCGTCGGCGAGCGCGCGTACTTCGGCGCGTCGCGACGCGAGATCGAGAACGGCGACGCCGATCGTCGCGCCGGGATCCGCGAGCGCTTGTGCGCGCGCCCACGACAGCGCACGAACGATTTCGTCACGTGGCGTGATGCCCGCCGCGCACCAGGTCTGCCCGGGCACCTCCGGCAGCGTGTCCAGGCGCTCGATACGGGCGCCGGTGGCGCCGAGCGCGGCGATGAGGCGCAGCTGTTGCGCCGACAGCTCGACGAAGCCCGCAAGGACGATGTACGCACCGTGCCACGCGCGAACGCGCGCGGCCCACGCAGCGAGCCGATCGGGCAGCTGCGCGCTGTCGATCGCCGCCACGCGCGCAAGGTGTGCCGCGTAACCGTCGGCCCAGCGGGCGAAGGACGCCGGATCGTCGTCGCCGTTCCGCGCGGTGCCGGCCCATCCGCGCCAGCTCTCGCCGCCGCCGCCCCACGCATGCGCGAGCTTCCATGCATCGGCGGCGAGGCGCGCCGCGCCGCGCGCGTCGACCAACGGCGCCGCGTGCGCATCGACGATTCGATTCCAGAGGTGGCTCGCGTGCAGCGGCGATTGCAGCCGCAGCAGGTCGCCGGTGACGCCGGCTGCGAGCGCGTCCTGCCAGAGGTTTTGGAGCCACGCGTCCCAGGGCAACGCTCGCGCCCCCGGCCACGCCGTGCGTCCGGCGGCCAGTTGTGCTGCGTCGTGGAGCGCGACCAGGTGCCGCGCCATCCGCCGGTTGGGCGTGACGACGATCGCACCGGTTGCCAATGCGTTCTGAAGGGGATCGGGTAGCCGAGGCATCGGATCGATGCGTCGCGGGCATCGTCGGTTTGCCTTCTCCTCCCGCAGGCCGCAAACTCTAACAGCTTTCGCGAATCCGGACAGCCGTGCGGCGTGGCCGGCGATTCCACCCCGTCAACCGCAGCGGAGGACGATGCAATGCCCGCCTACATTCTGGTCGACTGCGAAGTCACCGATTCCGCGCGTTACGAGGAATACAAGACGCTCGCAAAGCCGGCGGTCGAGAAATACGGCGGCCGCTATCTCGTGCGCGGGGGCGCGCTGACGGTTCTGGAGGGTGAATGGCGACCCCATCGCATCGTCGTGCTCGAATTTCCGGACGGTGCGGCGATCCGGCGTTTCTACGCGTCGCCGGAATATGCGGCCGCGCGCGCCAAGCGCACCGGCGCGGCCCGCATGAGCATGGTCGCCGTCGAGGGTGCGTAGCCGATTGCCCTCGCGTCAGTCGTTGCCCGAACGTCCCGCCGTCGCCGTCGACGGCGCCACTGGAGTAATGGTCGGGGCGGCGGCCGGCGTCATCGTCGTCAGCTTGCTGACGCGCGGCGGCGGCGACACTGATTGCGCGCTGATGAGCGGCGCATTGAGCGCTTCGGCGACGCGGCCGTCGACGCGGCGCGCCAGCATCTTCCATTCGCCGCACCAGTCGTCATCGCGAACCGTCGGCCAGACGCCTTCGATCATGTACGACTTCGCATTGACCGGATTCAACATCGGCGCGGATCGTCGGCACTGACCCCACTGCGGTGCTCCACCCGCGGAGGGCTTCGCGTGCTTGCGGTCGTAGTATTGGCAGCTCATGCACTTTTCCACGTCGAATCCTCCTTGATGGCGCTGCGCTTGTGGCGCAAGGTGCAAGTGATTGCACGTACCAACGCTACAGCAAGATCTTTGCCAGGATCCGCGTTTCGATGCCGCGATGGCACGCGGGCGTGCCCGAGCCGTTGGCGCGCTTCGGCGCGACAGGGTGCGTCACTTGCTGCCGGGAGATCGGTGACACGAGCGCGGCCCGCGCGACGATCACGCGACGATCACGCGACGATCACGCGACGATCACGCGACGATCACGCGACGATCACGCGACAGGAGGAATGAGCAGAGCGGCCGGCGCGGCAAGATGGGCGCTGTGCTCGCGCCCATGCCGCGCCGCGATCAGTGGATGCGCAGCGGCAGGAAGCCGCGCGGAATGAGCAGCGTCGGCCGTGCACGCATCTGCGGGCGGTGCGCGACGCGCGCCCGGACGCGTGCGGCGGGCAGCGCGGCGCGTGCAGGCCGCAATGCGGCACGGCGATCGGCGCGTGGAATTGCGACCGACGAGCGACGCGATTTCGCATCCGCGCCGCGCGAGCCCTGACCCGCACGGAGCGCGTGGCGTTTCGAGAAAAAGACGGCCGCCGACCGCATCGCTGTTTGCAGTATGAATATCCCGGCGACCGTGAAATCTGGTCCGGGCTGGATCAGGCGGCGAGCGCGCGCAGCACGTTCTGCAGCGGCGCGGGCACATCCTGCGAATGACGCGGCATCCACTTCGACTGCTGGTCGAGCGCCGCCTTGAGCTCGGCGTCGGCCATCGCCGCTTCCTGGTCGAGCTGTGCGTCGTAACGACGGCGCGCGTCCGTATTCGAGAGCACTTCGTACGCCGCGTGAATCATCCGCACGAGGCTGCCGAGATCCTGGTCCGTCTCGATGTCGCCGTAGCCGAAACGTTCGAGCAGTTGCGCATACGCCGCTTCGATCCGCGCCGTGCTCGCGCCCGGCGGCAGTTCAAGGTAGTCGTAATACGTGTATTCCACGGCTGCCTCCTCGGTTGCTCCGCGGCGTTCCGCTGCGGGGTCACCCTACTCAAAGCAGCAACCGTGCCAAGTATCCGATCGCCGTGGCTGGTCTTTCCTAGCGCATTGTTATTCCGCGAGTTTGCGTCTCGCGAGCCAGTCGGCAGCCGTCGATGTACAGAACAGCACGCGCCGCAAGAGCATCGTGCGACGCTGTTTCTGCCCGCTCAGAGAATGGATAGAGGCTTGGGACCTGCGGGGGGTGGAAATGCCGCTTCGACGCGTACCCATGCTGCGTCGTCGAGCGCAAGCTCCGCCGCGCCGCGATTGGCGCGCACGTGATCCGGGTCGGCGGATTCGGGAATCGCGATCACGCCCGGCTGCCGCAACAGCCAGGCGAGAGCGATCGCGGGCGCCGATACGCCCAGCGCCCTGGCGATTCCCGCGAGCTTGCGATTCCTGAGCAGTGTGCCCTTCCCCAGCGGCGAATACGCGATCAACGGCAGCGCGTGCTCGCGCATCCAGGCCATGAGCGCCCACTCGATGCCGCGCTCGCCCAGATGGTAGAGCACCTGGTTCGTCGCGCAGCGGCGCCCGCCGGCGATCGCGTAGAGCTCGCGCATGTCGTCGACGTCGAAGTTCGATACGCCCCAGCGCGCGATCTTGCCGTCGGTGCGCAATCGCTCGAACGCCTCGACGGTCTCCGCGAGCGGGATGCGGCCGCGCCAATGCAGCAAATACAGATCCAGCCGCTCGATCCGGAGGCGCGCGAGACTGCGCTCGCAGGCAGAAACGGCGCTTTTGCGTCCGGCGTTGTGCGGATACACCTTGCTCACTACAAACACCCGATCGCGACAGCCTTCGATCGCGCGGGCAACGACTTTCTCCGCACCACCATCGCCGTACATCTCGGCGGTGTCGATCAGCGTCATGCCGAGATCGACGCCCAGCGTCAGCGCCGCCGCTTCGCGCGCTGCGAGCGTCTTTCGTTCGCCCATCGTCCACGTACCCTGCCCCAACGCCGGGACCGTCGCGCCATCCGGAAACGCAACGCGACGCAGGGGCTGCAAGTGATTTGCCGCCATACGCTTCGAGCATACCGCGGAGCTCTGTCGGCGCGGTATCGAGAGCGAAGTAGAATGCGGTTTTTCGCGGGTCGCGGCGACGCCGTCCATCCCGCCTGGACACCCACCCGCCCGGCCGATGCCCAACGACTCCGCTTCCCGTATCGTTCGCGCCGCCTGCCCGCACGATTGCCCGGACACGTGCGCGATGCTCGTTACGGTGGCGGGCGGCCGTGCGGTCGAGATCCGGGGCGCAGCCGATCATCCGCCGACCGGCGGCGCACTGTGCACGAAGGTCGCGCACTATCTCGAGCGCACGTATTCGGACCAACGCGTCCTCCATCCGATGCGCCGCGTCGGAAAAAAGGGCGAGGGCCGCTTCGAACCGATCACCTGGGACGACGCGCTCTGCACGATCGCGGAACAGTTCGGCGCGATTGCGGCATCGGCGGACGGCCCGCAGGCGATCGTCCCCTACTCGTACGCGGGCACGATGGGGCTCCTGCAATACGGCTCGATGGATCGGCGCTTCTTCCACCGGCTTGGCGCGTCGTTGCTCGACCGGACGATCTGCGCGACCGCGGGCAAGGCCGGCTGGGTCGCGGTGATCGGCGCGGCGGTCGGCACCGACGTCGAACAGTTCGAGAACAGCAGGCTGATCCTGATCTGGGGCAGCAACCCGATCGTCTCGAATCTGCATTTCTGGACGCGCGCGCAGGAAGCGAAGCGGCGCGGCGCGAAGCTCGTCGCGATCGACCCGTACCGCAGCGCGACCGCCGACAAGTGTCACGAGCACGTCGCGCTCCTCCCGGGGACCGACGCGGCGCTGGCGCTGGGGATGATGCACGTGCTGATTGCCGAAGGTCTCGTCGATCGCGACTACGTCGACCGGTACACGGTGGGCTTCGATGCGCTGGCCGCGCGCGCGTGCGAATATCCGCCGGAGCGCGTCGCCGCGATCTGCGGAATCGAGGCCGAACAGGTCGCGAAGCTCGCGCGCGATTACGGCACGATTAAGCCGGCGGCGATCCGCCTCAATTACGGCATGCAGCGTCACGCCGGCGGCGGCAATGCGGTGCGCGCGGTCGCATGCCTGCCGGCGCTGACCGGCGCGTGGCGCGATCCCGCGGGCGGCGCGCTGCTGTCGTCGTCCGGCACCTATCCGGTCGACGTCGCCGCGCTGGAGCGCCCCGACCTGATCCTTGGTGCGCCACGCACGATCAACATGAGCACGATCGGCGACGCGCTCTTCGACGCCGATCCGCCGATCCGCGCAATCTACGTCTACAACTCGAATCCCGTGGCCGTCGCACCCGAGTCGGCGAAGGTCGCCGCCGGTTTTGCGCGCGAAGACCTCTTCTGCGTGGTCCACGACCTCTTTCAGACCGATACCGCCGACTACGCCGATATCCTGCTTCCGGCGACAACCCAGCTCGAACATACCGACATCCACCTCTCGTACGGCCACCTGTACGCGCTCGCGAACAACGCGGCGATCGCGCCGCTCGGCGAAGCCAAGCCCAATACCGAAGTGTTCCGGCTGCTGGCCGCGCGGATGGGCTTCGATGAGCCCTGTTTTCGCGACAGCGACGACGATCTCGCGCGGCAGGCGTACAAGTGGGCGGACCCGCGCGCCGCGGGCATGGACTGGGATACGCTGAAGGCGAAAGGCTTTCAGCGGCTGGCGGTGCCGGAATCCTACGCGCCGTTCGCGCACGGCGGATTTCCGACGCCGTCGGGGAGGTGCGAGTTCTACTCGGCGAAGCTCGCGGCGCGGGGGCAGGATCCGCTGCCGGCGTTCATCCCGCCGCGGGAGTCGGTCGCGAGCAATCCGCTGCTCGCCCGGCGCTATCCGCTCGCGTTTCTGTCACCGCCCGCGCGCAACTTCCTCAACTCGTCGTTCGCGAACATGCCGCGGTTCACGTCCGCTGAAAAGGCGCCGAGGCTCGACGTCAACCCGGCGGACGCCGCGCCGCGCGGGATCGGTGACGACGACCTCGTGCGCATCCACAACGATCGCGGCAGCTTCACTGCGCGCGCCCGCGTCACCGACCGCGCCCGGCCGGGCGTCGTCGTCGCACCGTCGATCTGGTGGAAGAAGCTGTCAGGCGACGGCGCCAATGCCAACGCGGTCACGAGCCAGGCGCTGACGGACCTCGGTCGCGCCGCGACGTTCTACGATTGCCTGGTCGAGGTCACGAGGCTCTGAGCGCTGTCGAGGACCGCGCACGGCGCGCCGCGCAGAATGGATTCGATGTCGGCGCGGTTCGCCTCTGCGTCGGCGCGGCCGAGCTCGAGCAATGCCTTGCAGAAACCGGGCGCGAACAACAAGTACGAGAGCAGCGTCCCGCCGCCGCGGTGCATGCCGCCGACTGCGCGGAGCAGGCCCCGGATCGTCCAAGGCAGCAGGGCCCCGTGTGCAAGCGCAATCTCTTCCAGCGGCACGCTCGGCGTGACGAGCGCAAGAGCGACATCGCGCAGCGGAATCGGACTTGCTGCCAGGCGGTCGGACGGAATCTGCCGTACCGCAGTGTTGACGAGGCGGACCTTCTCCAAGTCGGTGCCGAGCGCGTCGGTGAAGATGCTCGCCAGCACCTGGCCCCCGATCTGCGCCATCGACGGGGGCGTCGGGCTGCTGCCGGCGTCGGGATGAACCGTCGTGCGCGCGACGCCGATCACCAGGATCCGATCGGCGCCGAGATGCAGCGCGGGCCCCGTCGGTGCGACCTGCCGGAGCGCGCCGTCGCCGAAATATTCGCCATCGACCGCCGCCGGCGGAAACACGAACGGAATCGCGCTCGACGCGAACAGATGCGGCACGCCGATCACCGCCGGAACGCCGATTCGTTGCGAGCGTTGCCACAATTCCACGCCGGGACGGGTCTGGCAAAACGTCACCGCCATGCCGCTGCGATAGCTGGTCGCGGTGATCGCGAGCGAATCCAGCACGCCGGTGTCGAGGGCCGCCTGCACATCGGCGAACGGAAGCGCGCGTTCGAGAAATGCCGCGAGCGGCGCGTTGTCGAGCAGGCTCGCCGGCCGGCGATGCCGCCACGCCGGGATGAACGAGACGAGCCAGCGCACTCCCGACCCGACGAGGTGCCATGCATCGGTGCGATAGACGTCCTGCGCGCGGACCCCGGACCATAGCTCGGTGAGCCGCGTCGTTGCGGCGAGGAAATCTCGGGCACCCGCGGCGATCGCCACGGCATTGATCGCACCCGCCGACGTGCCGCAGACGATTGTGAACGGCGTGGGCGCGCCAGCGGGTAGCCAGCCGGCAATCGCAGAAAGGACGCCGGCTTGGTAGGCCGCGCGCGCGCCGCCGCCGGACAGGACGATCGCGAGCTTCGGGCGCGCGGCCATCGCGCGATCATAAGGCTAAAGGACGATCCGCCGGCACACCGCGAGGCGAACCGATGAACGATCAGACCTTGCGCACGAGCCCGACCATCACGCCGAAAATCTCGAGATCGCCTTCGGGGCGAATGATCGGATAGGCCTTGTTTTCGGGCTTGAGGATGAAGCGGCCGCGCTCGAGGTCGAGCGTCTTCAGCGTGAACTGGCCGTCGACGATTGCGATGACGATGTCGCCGCGCTTGGCTGCCGCGGTTTTCTCGACGACGACAAGATCGCCGTCCAGAATACCCGCGTCCATCATCGAGTCGCCTTTGACGCGGATCAGCACCGTTTGCGACGGATGCTCGATCAGGTAGTCGTCGATCGTCAGCGCATCGGCCGGCGCGTCGTCGACCGCATTGGGGAGCCCTGCATGGACCGGGGATTCCGCGAGCGGCCGTTCGAAAAAGCGCTTGGTCGGCGCAAGCCGCCGGTCGGGCGTCGAATCGATGAACCCGGCAAGCTTCAGGCGAGCGACCATCGCCGCAACCGACGACTTCGATTTGAGCCCCAGCAACTGCCCGATCGACGCGTACGAGGGCAGCGCCCGATGCTCCGCGTAGTAATCTTGCAGCAGCGCCAGATAGGAACGATCGTTCGACATGGTGCTACGATAGCGAACGAACGTTCGGCAGTCAAGCCCCTCCAAGTACCGGGACGGGCGCTGCTGCCGCGCCCATGAGCCGCTCAATGCGCCTTTTTGCCCCCGCCCTCGCCTTCGTCGACCTGGAAACGACCGGGACGACGGCGGCCAAGGATGCCATCACCGAAATCGGCGTCGTCCGCGTCGAAGCCGACCCGGTAGGTGTTGCGCCGCCGTGCGTCACCGAGTGGAGCACGCTCGTGAATCCGGGCGTCGCGATCCCGCCTTCGATCCAGGCGCTGACCGGCATCACCAATGCGATGGTCCGCGACGCGCCGCCATTCGCCGCCGTCGCCGACCGCGTGGCCGAGATTACCGCCAACGCCTTGTTCGTCGCCCACAATGCGCGCTTCGATTACGGTTTCCTGAAGCACGCCTTTGCGCGACTCGAGCGCTCGTTTTCGGCGCGCGTGCTTTGCACGGTGCGACTGTCGCGCCGGCTGTTTCAGGAAGCCGAGCGCCACAATCTCGACAGCGTGATCGTGCGGCATGCGCTCGAGGTCTCCGATCGCCATCGCGCATTAGGCGACGCCCGCGCGTTATGGGCATTCGTCCAGACGCTCTATCGCGATCTCGCGCCCGAGACGATCGAAGTCGCCACAAAACGGGTGCTCAAGACACCCAGCCTGCCGCCGCAACTCGCTCCCGATGCGATCGACAGCCTCCCGGAAGCGCCGGGTGTCTATCTCTTCTACGGCTTGAACGCGCTGCCGCTCTACATCGGCAAGAGCCGCAACCTGCGCGAGCGCGTCGGCGCCCATTTCTCGTCCGATTACCGCTCGTCGACCGATTTGCGATTGTCGGCGGAAATACGACGCATCGAATTCGAGGAAACCGCGGGAGAGATCGGGGCGCTGCTGCGCGAGGCCGCGCTCGTGAAGTCGATGCTGCCGGCGCACAACCACGCGTTGCGCCGCAAGGCCGAATCCGGAGTACTCGAATTGCCGGCGGATCCGGGTCCGCCACGCTATGTCGCCGCCGCAGGCGTCGAGGCCGGCACTCTCGCCGGACACTATGGGCCATTCACGTCGAAGCGGCAGGCGCGCGAGATGCTTCGCCATCTCGCCGCCGAGCACAGGCTGTGCTGGAAGATGCTGGGTCTCGAAAAACGCGTCGGCCCGTGCTTTGCGCGGCAGGTCCGTCGCTGTGCGGGCGCGTGCATCGGCGAAGAATCGCCGGAAGCCCATCACGCGCGGCTCGCCGCAGCGCTTGCGCCCTACGCGATACCGCCGTGGCCCTACCGCGGGCTCGCCGCGATCCGCGAGCGCGCGCTTTTTTCCGAGCGCACCGACGTCCACGTGATCCGCGACTGGTGCTGGCTCGGCACTGCAAGCGATGAAGGCGAGCTCGGGCGCCTCGTCGAGGCGCTGCCCCGACCGGTATTCGACGTCGACATCTGCCGGCTGCTGATCAAGGCGCTCGCCCGCGGGCGGCACGACGTGCGGGTGCTCGGGTAGCGGAAGGCAGCGCGAATGTGCCAACAGATCACGCCTATGCTTCGCTCCGTCCTACAACGCAAAGCGGCCACGACTGACGTACAGGCAAATGGCGGATCGCTAGCATGGGTGCCCATGACCAACCACGTCAGGAGATGGGCATGAAGTACATACTCGCAACAACCTGTTTTGTGCTGGGCGCGGCGCTGGCGCCTGTGGCGGCCTACGCGGACTCGGATGCGGACCGCCCGAATCCTGCTACGTTCGTCAAGGATTCGACCATTACGACGAAGATCAAGACCCAGCTTGCGGCGGAGCACCCGGGAACCCTGAAACACATCAGCGTCGACACCGACAACAACGGCGTCGTCTGGATGACCGGCACGGTGGAGAATCAGGCCGAGGCGGACCAGGCGATGACGATCGCGCGTAATACGGAAGGCGTGAAGTCGGTCAAGAGCCACCTCAAGGTGCAGAAGTAGCGGTAAGTGCACTTTACGAGATCACGCGCGTTACCGCAGTACCCAGGGGCGGTTCGAAAGGACCGCCTCTTTTTCCCGACCGATCCGCATCCGGCGATCGAGGCGCGAATTTCGGAAGCGGCCGTCGCCTTCTAGCGCGCCGCGTGCGCTGCGATGATCTGCGCGACGCACGCGGTCAGTTTCTGCGCATACGGCACATGCAGGAACTCGTTTGGACCATGGGCGTTCGACTTCGGTCCGAGGACGCCGGTGATCAGGAACTGGGCTTCGGGAAAGTGCTTGCCCAGCATCGCCATGAACGGGATTGTGCCGCCCTCGCCCATTGCCGCGACCGGCTTGCCGTAGAACGTGCGCGACGCTTCGTCCAGCGCCGTCGCGAGCCACGGCGCAGTCGCCGGCGCGTTCCACCCGGTCGCACCCTGGTCCGGCTCGAAATGTACGGTGGCGCCGTGCGGCGGATCGGCTTCGAGCAGTCGCTTCAGGTCTTGCGTCGCCCGCTCGCCATCCAATACCGGCGGCAACCGCAGCGAAAGCTTGAGCGAGGTCCGCGGCCGGAGCACATTGCCGGCGTCGGCAATCGCAGGCAGGCCGTCTGCACCGATGATCGACAGCGCGGGCCGCCACGTGCGGTTCAGCAGCGCTTCGGCGCGTCCGGCGACCATCGGCTTCGTGCTTGCGGCAAACGGATATTTGCGGAATACGATGTCGCCGAGGATGTCCGCCGCAGCGCGCGCCTGGGCGGCGCGCTCGTCGGGGATCGGCGAATGAAATTCGGTCGGCAGGATCCGGCCGCTCGCCGAATCCTCGAGACGGTCGAGCAACCCGCGCGCGATGCGAAACGACGACGGCACCACGCCGCTCGCATCGCCCGAGTGCACGCCTTCGGTCAGCACGTCGACCGTCAGCGTGCCCGCGGCAATGCCGCGCAGCGACGTCGTCGCCCACAGCCGATCGTAATCGCCGCAGCCCGAGTCGAGTCCCACCACGAAATCGACCACGCCCAGGCGCGGCGCCAGCGCTTCGAGGTACGCGGGCAGATCGTAGCTGCCGCTTTCCTCGCAGGTCTCGATCATGCCGGCGCAGCGCGCATGCGGAATGCCCTGCGCGTCGAGCGCGCCGATCGCCGCGAGCGAGGCGAACACCGCGTAACCGTCGTCGGCGCCGCCGCGGCCGTAGAGCCGGCCGTCCTCGAGCAGCGGCGTCCAGGGGCCGGCATCGGCGCGCCAGCCGATCATCTCCGGCTGCTTGTCGAGATGGCCGTAGAGCAGCACCGTCGGCGCGGTTTTCGCCGTGCTGGTCGCCGGCACGTCGAAATAAAGCAACGGCGTGCGCCCGCCCAGGCGAACGATTTCGACGGCGAGCCCGCGCACGGGCTGCGCCTTCGCCCAGGTTTCGGCGAGGCCGATCACCTTCTCGATATGACCGTTCTTTTTCCAGTCGTGGTCGAAGTGCGGCGACTTTGCGGGAATGCGGATGTAATCGACGAGTCGCGGGACGATTTCGGCATCCCATTGCCGGGCGATGGCGGCAGCAAGTGCGGTCGTGTTCATGGCGAGGAGAGAGTGACGAGACGGAAAGCGGGAACGGGCTGCGCGTACCCCTTGAGCGTCAGCGGGCCCACGGGGACGATCTGCGCGCCATCGTCGAGCGCCGCACGCGTGCGCCGGTCGATCAGGATCTCGCCGCCCTGCGCCTCGCCGCACAGCCGCGCGGCCAGATTGACGATGCCGCCGATCGCCGTATAGTCGAAACGCTGTTCGAATCCGAACGCGCCGAGCGTCGCAAAGCCGAACGCGATGCCGATGCCGAGATCGAGGTCGTATCCCTTCTTTTCCCAGCGCGTCCGCAGCGGCAGAAAGCGCTCCTGCATCGCCAATGCCATACCGGCCGCGCGTCGCGCCGGCTCGGAAAGCGGGAACGGGTCGTTGAAGAAGATCAGGATGCCGTCGCCGGCGAAGCGGTCGACGGTTCCCTCGTGCTCGGTCACGAGCGCCCCCATCGCGGCATGAAACTCGTGCAGCATCGCCTGCACTTCCTCCGGCTCCGCGGCGTCGGTGAAGGCGGTGAAACCGCGGAGATCGACGACCACGTAGCAGATCTCGCGACGGTGCGGTTCGAGGATCGATTTCTCGCCCGTCGTGACGATCGCGTCGGCGACCGTCGGCGAGAAGAAACGCTTGAGCTGGCCCAGGCGGTCGAGTTGCGCGACCTGCTCCGCCACGCGCTCCTCGAGCTTCGCGTTCCATTCCCTGAGCGCATCGGCCTGGCGCCGGACCTCGTCCTGGAGCGCCTTCACCCGCAGCAGCGAGCGGACCCGCGCAAAGAGCTCACCCTGATTGATCGGCTTCGACAGGAAGTCGTCCGCGCCCGCCTCGATGCCCTTGATCCGCTCGTGCTCGGGATCGAGCGCGGTGACGAGCACCACCGGAAGCAATGCTGTTTCCGCTTTGCTTCGAATCCGCCTGCAGACTTCGTACCCCGACAAACCCGGCATCATGACATCGAGCAGAACAAGGTCCGGCCGATCGGAGGCGAGCTTTGCAAGCGCCTCCTCGCCCGAAGCCGCGGTCGTCACTGCAAACCCCTTGACGCCGAGCACGTCGGCCAGAAGCTTGACGTTGTTCGGCGTGTCGTCGACGACAAGCACCTTAACCGGGGCGCCCGCCGGCTCGACCGCGTTCATCACCGTCGCCCTTCGAGCGCATTGCGCACGGCGTCAAGAAACTCCTTCAGGTTGATCGGCTTGCCGACGTAGCCGTTGAACCCGGCTTCGGTGATCTTGTTGCGGTCCTGCTGCATGACCGACGCGGTGACCGCGACAACCGGGATGTCCGCCGTCTCGGGATTCGCGCGCAGGATCCTGAGCGCGTCGATGCCGTTCATCCCGGGCAACTGGATGTCCATCAGGATGAGATCCGGCTTGCGCGCAGAGGCGAGGTTGATCCCGTCCTCGGCGTTGCCGGCCTCGATCGTGGCGTAGCCCTTCACCTGCAGCACGTCACGCACGAGCTTCAGGTTCTTTTCGTTGTCCTCGACGATCAGGATCAGGCTCATCGTTTTATCGGAATGGTGAAAGTGAATGTCGAGCCCTTGCCCGGCGCGCTCTCGAGCCAGATGTGTCCGCCGTGCAGCTCGACGAATTTCTTCGTCAGCGCAAGCCCCAGCCCTGTGCCTTCCTGCTTGTTCGTGTAGCTGCGCCCAACCTGGCGGAACTCCTCGAACACGGCGGCCTGGTCTTCCACGGCGATGCCGATGCCCGTGTCGCGGACGGCGACGATCGCGCTATTGTCCTCGTGTCTCGCGGTCACGTCGATGCGTCCGCCGTCGGGCGTGAACTTGACGGCATTCGACAGCAGGTTGACGAGGATCTGCTTGAACTTGCGCTCGTCGGCGGTGATCTCGCCAAGCGAGGGATCCACGTGCTGTCCGAGCGTGATGCCGTGCCGCTGCGCGCGTTCGCGCACCAGCGTCATCGCATTCGAAAGAGCGGACGCCAGATCGAAGGCGGACGCCTCGAGCTCCATGCGTCCGGCCTCCACTTTTGCAAGGTCGAGGATATCGTTGATCAGCGTCAGCAGATGCCGGCCCGACGAATGGATGTCCTTGAGATAGTCGTCCTGCTTTTCGTTGAGATCGCCGAATAGCTTCTCGAGCAGCACCTCGGAGAAGCCGATGATCGCGTTCAACGGCGTGCGCAGCTCGTGCGACATGTTGGCCAGGAATTCGGACTTGTGCTTGTTCGCGACCTCGAGCTGCCGGCTCTTGTCCTCGATCTCGCGGAAGAGGCGCGCATTCTGGATCGCGATCACCGCCTGATCGGCGAAGGTTTTGAGCAGTGCGATTTCCTTCTCCGAGAACGGACCGGCGACGTCGCGTCCAACGACAATGGAACCGAGCGCCCTGCCCTCCCAGAGCATCGGCGCGACGATCAGGGCTCGGTTGCCGGTGATGCGGGTGTGTTCGCGAGTAACGGTGGGCACTGTCCTGTCGTTCTCCACATCGGCAAAGTGCAGGACCCGCCGCTCCGCGATGCACACGCCCGTGGCGGTCCGCTCATCGATAGGCAGGGCCCCTTGCTTGAGGATTTCGTCATGGCCCGCCCCGTGGTGGGCGGCGATGCGAATCAGACCGTCCTCGCCGACGACGTTGACGCTGATGACGGTGCCGGCGAACAGCCGCTCGCAGCTTTCGAGAATCTTGTCGAACACCGGATTGGTGTCGGCAATCGAGCTGCTGATCGCGGCGAGGACCTCGCCGGAAGCACGCTGCTGTTCGAGTGCTTCCTTCGTCTCGTTGAACAGGCGTGCGTTCTGGATCGCGATGACCGCTTGGTTGGCAAAGGTCTTGAGGAGCGCGATGTCCTTCTCGGAGAACATGCCAGTGGAGTCGCGCCCCACCAGAATGGAACCGACACCCCGTCCCTCCCACAGCATCGGGGCAACGATGGCGGCCTTGACACCGAGCGCCTGCCAGCCCTTGCGGGCGCGCTCCGGAACGTCCGGGCCATGGTCGACGTCGGGGTAGTGTCCTACGGAGCGGTGCAGGATCGCGGTCCCAGTTGCGCTGGTGAGGTCGATCGGGAACGGGAAGATCGGCTCGATCTTCTCCCGGCCCGGGCCGTGATAGCCGGCGAGGTGCACAAGGCCGTCCTCGGCGACGAGGTTGATCTGCACGAGCATGCCGGCGAACAGCCGCTCGCAGCGGTCGATGATGGTCGCGAAGACCGGTGTCGTGTCGGCGATCGAGCTGCTGATCGCCGCGAGCACTTCGCCTGACGCGCGTTGCTGGTCGAGCGCCTCCTTCGTCTCGTTGAACAGCCGCGCATTCTGGATCGCAATCACCGCCTGGTCGGCGAAGGTCTTGAGCAAGGTCAATTGCTTTTCGCTGAACGATCCCTTGAACGGGCGGCCGACCCATAGCGTGCCGATGGCGCGACCTTCGAACAGCATTGGCGCAAAAGCCATCGACTGCGTGCCGATCGAACGGCAGCCATCACGCGACTTGACTGGCATGTCGACGTCGATGTCGGGATACACCATGACCTTGCGTTCAAGGACCGCCATGCCGGATGCGGTGTCGCGCGTCAGCGGCTGCGGGAAGATCTTCTTGAGCTCGTCGAAGCCCGGGCCAGCGTTGGCGCCCACATCGAGCATGCCGTCTTCCCGGACAAGCGTAATGCCGACCGTCTCCCCCGCGAAGAGTCGCTGGCAGCTCTGCAGGATCGTGTCGAACACCGGCTTCGTGTCGGCGATCGAGCTGCTGATCGCGGCGAGGACTTCGCCCGACGCGCGCTGCTGATCGAGTGCTTCCTTCGTCTCGTTGAACAGGCGCACGTTCTCGAGCGCGATTGCCGTCTGGTCGCCGAAGGTCTGCAGCAGCGTGACCTCCCGTTCGTTGAACGGACGCACTTCCTGGCGTCGCAGCAATATCGTGCCGAAGGGCTTACCCTCGCGAAACAACGGCACCACGACGACTGTGCGGTGACCGTAACGCTGCGCGATTTCCAGGCTGAGCGGGTAATCCGCGCCCTCCGCCTGCATGTCGCTCACCTGGATCGTCTTCCGCTGGAGCAACGCGCGGCCGGAAACCGAATCGTTGTTGATCGGCAACGCATCGATGTGGCTCCCCTGATCCGGGGACGGACCCTTCGACGCGAGGTGCCGCAGCATATTTCCCTCCGTCAGATACATTGACGCAGAGGCCGCGTCGCAAAGGCGAGCCGCACGCTCGGCGATGGCATCGAGAACCGGCTGCACGTCGGTGGGCGAGCTCGAGATCACGCGCAGGATCTCCGCGATGGCTGTCTGCTGCTCGAGGGCTTCCTTCGTTTCGTTGAACAGGCGCACATTGTCAATGGCAATCACGGCTTGATCGGCAAAGGTCTTGAGCAAATCCACCTGTTTCTCGGGAAACACGCCTGCCGACTCGCGGCCGACGGTGATCGTCCCGATGACTCGATTATCCCGTAGCATCGGCACACCCAAGATGCTCTGAAATCCCACTTTTCGAGCGACATCCTTGGTTCCGTAATCTGGATCAGTGAACACGTCGGCTATTTGCACGGGCACTCGATCCTGAATGATGCGTGCTGAGAGTCGCGCTCTTCCCGGCTTGATCGGATACGACGCGCGCAGCGCTTCGGTACCATCCCGAGATACTCCATGAACCGCAACCAAGTGGATAGACTCCCCGTCAAATCTGGTCACGATGCCGATGATCGCGCCGCAGAGTATCGCTGCTCGCTCGGCGATGGAATCGAAGACGGGCTGGGTGTCGGTCGGTGAACCGGAAATTACGCGCAGAATTTCGCTGGTCGCAGTTTGCCGCTCAAGCGATTCCTTCGTCTCGTTGAACAGCCGCACATTCTCGATGGCGATTGCGGCCTGGTCGGCGAAGGTCTTGACCAGCGCGAGCTGCTTGTCGGTGAACGGTCGTGCCTCCATGCGCCAGAGGGCGATCGCCCCAATCGCACGGTCCTTGCTCATCAGCGGCACGGACAGGACCGCATGGTGCCCGATGCGTCGTTGGAGCTCGCGCCCGATGGGGAACTCCGACTCCGACGCCATGGCGAGATCCGCCATGTGCATCACTGTGCGATCGATAACAGCGCGTCCGGTCACCGAGCCGCGCGTCAGCGGCATGTACTCGCCCACCTCGAGCGAGGCCGTGCTGCCGAACTTCGCCGCCTGGCGCAGGCGTTCGCCCTCGATCAGCACGATGGTCGACTCCGCGGCATCGCAGAGCTTCAGCGCGCGTTCGGCGACGGCACCCAGCATGGGCTGTACGTCCCCGGGTGAGCTTGAGATGACGCGCAGGACCTCGCTGATTGCGGTCTGTTGCTCGAGCGCCTCTCTTGTCTCATTGAACAGGCGCACGTTCTCGATGGCGATCACCGCCTGGTTCGCAAACGTCGTCACGAGCTCGATCTGCTTTTCGGTGAACGGACGCACCTCGTTCCGCCACATCCCGATCACGCCGATCGGCTCGCCTTCGCGAAGCAGTGGGACTCCGAGCATGGTGCGCACTCCACCCAACTCCAGAGACTCGCGTGAGCGGTATTCGGGGTCGGCCCGGGCATCGAGAATTTGCACGTGTCGACGCTCCATCGCCGCCCGTCCCGTCACGGTGCTGCGATCGAGCCGGATCGGGTGTTCCAGGCGCCACGCCTTGAACGCGGGCGGCGCGTTGTAATCGACCGCAAGCCGGTAGACGTCGCCGTCGGAGCGGAACAGGAAGCCATGCGGCGCATCGCACAGTCGGGTCGCGTTTTCGACGAGGGTCTGAAGCACGGGCTCCAACTCGAACGTCGAGCGGCTGATGATCTTGAGTACTTCGGCGGTGGCGGTCTGCCGTTCCAGCGCCTCCTTCGTCTCGTTGAAGAGGCGCACGTTGTCGATTGCAATCGCCGCCTGCCGTGCGAACGTCTGCAGCAGCGCGACCTGGTCGGGAGAAAAAAGTCCGCGCTGGCGCCGGAAAATGAAGATGCTCCCGTAGGCGATGTCTTCGCGAACAAGCGGAACCGCGAGTGCCGCGCGCACGCCCTGGGCGACGGCGTTTTCGCGCGCATCCGGGAACTCGCTGTCGAACAGTTGCAGCACGTCGGCGACATGGATCGTCTCGCGATCGAGTACCGCCCGGCCGTTGATCGATGATCTCTTCAATGCCGTGGGCCGAATAGGCTCCAGACCCTCCCTGCTCTCCTGCGAATAGAATGCCGCCGGGCGCAGTGTTTCGCCCTCGACCAGCAATACGCGCGCGAACGGCGAATTGCAGAGGTTGGCCGCGCGTTCGGCCACCGCATCGAGCACCGGCTGCACGTCGGTCGGCGAGCTCGAGATGACGCGCAGGATTTCGCTGATCGCCGTCTGCTGCTGGAGCGAATTCGTGAGCTCCCGCGTGCGCTCCTCCACCTTCCGCTCGAGTCCGGCGTACGACTCGCGGAGCTGCGCCGTCATCCGGTTGAACTGGTCGGCGAGGCCTTCCAGCTCGTCACCGGTGTGGACTTCGATCTTCTGGTCGAGGTCGCCTGCGCCGATGCGCTGCGCGCCCTCGTCGAGGACGCGTATCGGACGCACCATGCCGCGTGCGAGCGCCAGCGCCGCGAGCGCCGAAATCACGAGGCCCGCCAGCAGAAGCAGACCGGTGCGCACGATCGAGGCGTTCAGCCTCTCGTAGACTTCGGCCACCGGCTGCTCGACGAACACGTTCCAGCCGAGCGGCTCGATCGGCGCCATCGCCGTCAGCACCTCCGTCCCGGCGAGGTCGGTCGAGAGCATCGCCTCCTCGAACTTCGCTCCGCCGGCAGCCGCTTTGACGTGAGCGAGCGGCGACAGGTCCGTCTTGCGCAGCACGAGACCGATGTCCGGGTCCGCAACGAGAAACCCGCTGCTGTCGACGACATAAGCCTTGCCCTTGTCGCCGATCTTGATGCGCGAAACGACGTCCCAAATGAACTTGAGGTTGACCTCGGCGAGCGTCACGGGCCCGCTGTCACCTGCGGAGCGGATCGCGATCGTCATGTACGGTTCGGTCTCCTTGCGGAAATACACCGGCCCAAACCACGACTTGCCCCGCTTCGCGTTGCGAAAGGCGGGCTCCTGCGAGCGGTCCTTGCCCGAACCCACGATGTCCATCCCGAGGCGCGAGACGGCGATCTGCTCGCGGCCGGCGGCGTCGAGCTGGGCGATGTCGGTGACCTCCGGCGCCTGGCGCAGGAGCTTCAGAAACTCGATGCGGCGAAGCTCCACGTCGCCGGCGCCGAGTTGCGGCAGCGCCGCGTAGGCAAGCTGCTGCTCGATCTGGCGCATGTATTGCTCGATTCGCGATGCGGCGGCAAGCGCCTTTTCGTGCTGGAGACTCGCGAGCGCGGCCTTGTTCTCCTGATACGTGAAATAGAGGCTGATGGCGCCCGACGCGAGCAGCGCGCCCGTCACGAGCGTCAGGATCAGCAGCAGATACTTGCGGAAGAGTCGGCCGCGGTGCGCGGCACGAGTCCCGGTCGCCTTCGCCGTGTCAAGCGAAAGGGTGGCCATTTGATCTACGTGGCGTGGCGCGCCGACCGGCGCGACCAGCCAGGAGGGTGGGCCAGGCTGTCCGAGATGAACATGGTCGTCGAGACTATCGGAGGCACGGGTCGCACGCAACGACAGCCGACCCGCGGCTTCCGCAACCTCCCGCTTCCCGGCGAATGCAGTGGCATCACTGGATCACTTCGTCCGCGCGCAACAAGATCGACTGCGGAATCGAGAGTCGCAGCGTCTTTGCGGTCTGGAGATTGACGACGAGCTCGAATGTCGTCGGCTGCAGCATCGGCGTCTCGGCGGGTTTCGCCCCTTTCGGGATGCGACCACAACAGATGCCTGCTTGCTTATACATCCCCGCGATCCTGGTGCCGTAGCTCAAGAGCCCGCCGGCGTACGCGCTGCGGTGCCGCCGCGACGGCGCCATGTCGATGCAGCTTACAGGCTGCCATGACGGCCCTAAGCCAACGCCTTGATCTTTTGCAAAGAGTTGCGGAGGAACGACTGTTGCGTGGCATCTTGGCCGAAAACGTCGCGTGCGGCCCGACCGTGGTGCCGCCCCATATGAAAAGAAGACGGTCGTTGGGAGCTGGCAGCTAAGCGAACCGGCTCTCGCATGAACCAAACACGATGGCACCGCCGGGCCGAGTGCCCGCCGCGGTCTCGGGGACCCAGCGCCTAAACCACGCGGCACCTCGCAGGCGGGGCGAATGTTGGAATACTTTACAGCTGCTCACCGCTGCCTGACGTAATCACTTGATTCTTTGCATGTTCGCAAAACGGCATGCTTCATGCTCCAGAGCCTCGCTACTCGCGCTTGGTGCCGCAGAAGCTCCGGGCGCATTGATTGGGGACGTTCGCAAACTCTTGGGGAGGTTTCATGCGAATTGCAGCGTCGTTGGCCCGCGGCTTGTTCGCGGCCGCAATCTTCGTGAGCGTGGCCGCACATGCCGCCAACATCGTCGTCAACGGCGGATTCGAGACGGGCGACTTCAGCGACTGGTCCACATCCATCGACCCGGTATTCGACGGCGTCGACGTCCTGCAACCCCATTCGGGGTCGTTCGCAGCCTTCTTCGGGAATCCCGGTGCCAGCATGATCAGCCAGATGTTGGTGACCACACCCGGCACGGTGTATAGCATTGACTTCTGGCTGCAAGCCGAAGCGGACGTGTTGGGGGCGTCCGCGCCGAACGCCTTCTCGTTCAACTGGAACGGCGGAGCGGCTGAACTCGCGCTGACCGATAGCCCGGCGTTCGGCTATACGCATTATTCTTTCCTCCTTCAGGCGACCGCGGCCACAACGCAGCTCGCGTTCACGTTCGCGAATACCCCGGCGTTCTGGGACTTCGACGACGTCTCCGTGTCGGCGGCCCCGGAGCCGGGATCGGCGACGTTGGTGGCGTTGGCGTGCGGACTGGTCGCGCTTACGTTGCGGCGTCGCCGCGCCTGAACGGCGTCGTCCGCCGTCGCAGCGCGCCGCGAAATTCTTCGATCAGGACGATTACGCCGTCCGGAGAGCGCCGGTAGCGGGCGACCCGATCGCGCGCGCTCGCTGCCGCGGTTGCGCGATGGCGTCTGAAGTTGTATAGCGGCGAGTGCGGCACCGCGGGCAAGGGCATCGCAGCGTATCGACAGCAACAAGGAGAGGGCTCATGAGATCTTTTTCGCGAAGCGCACCGATTTTCGCGGCGGCAATGCTCGGGTTGGCACTCGGCGCACAGGCACAGGCGCCCGGCATCCAGCAGATTCGAGACGCGTCTTCAGTGCCGCCGGTCGGGCATCGCGCGCCCCACAATCCGCTGAGAAAGGTCATCGTCCTCCTCTCCGGGGACTCGATTGCCGACGTGCAGAGCCGCGTTGGTAGAACCCTCAGCGAATCGGAGCGGGCCGTGATCAGGGCCGCGCGCGCGGCCGATCACGCCCGACTGAAGCCCGAGATCGAGCGCCGCGGCGGACAGGTCCTCGCTGACCTCCGCGCAGCGTTGAATGGCATCAAAGTGTTGATACCGCAGGACCGCATAGAGGAGCTGCGCAAGCTTCCGGGCGTCGTCTCGGTAAAGGCGGTAGGCGTGTACGACCGCGTCAACGCCACCAGCGTACCGCTTATCGGCGCGCCGCTCGTGTGGCAGGGTCCGGCACACTACCAAGGGCAAGGCATCAAGATTGCGATCCTCGATACCGGCATCGACTACACACACGCCAACTTCGGCGGCCCGGGCACCGTCGCCGCGTACCAGGCGGCCAAGGCGACCGACACGATGCCGGCCAATCCTTCCCTGTTCGGGCCGGTCGCGCCGAAGGTCAAAGGCGGCACCGACTTGGTCGGCGACGACTACGACGCCAACCCGAGCAACCCGACCTACCAGCCGATCCCCCATCCGGATCCGAATCCCCTTGACTGCGAATTCACGAGCGGCAACGTGGGCCACGGCAGCCACGTGTCAGGCACCGCCGCAGGCTTCGGCGTCAAAGCGGACGGCACGACGTTCGCGGGCCCATACAATGCAGCCGCCTACGCACCGGGTGCATTCCGGATCGGTCCGGGAGTGGCGCCACAGGCGGACATCTACGCAGTCCGCGTCTTCGGCTGCAACGGATCGACCGATGTCGTTGCCGACGCGATCGACTGGGCGGTGGACCATGGCGTCGACGTGATCAGCATGTCGCTCGGATCGAATTTTGGCGTCGTCGACCACGGGGACCTGGCCGAGCAAACGGCAGTCGCGAACGCTGCGGCTGCAGGCATCATCGTCGTTGCCGCTTCGGGCAACGCGGGGCCGACGCCTTACATCACCAGCGCACCTGCGGTTTACGAAGGCGCGATCTCCGTCGCGGCGACGGATGCGCTGGCGGGGCTTCCTATGGCCAATTTGGCGCTTTCCGGCGGAGCGACAATTGCGGTCCTGAACGCCAACGGTGCAACGTTCACCGACGGCACCACCTATCCGATTCATGTGCTGCGCAACGGCGACGGGACCGTGTCGCTCGGTTGCAATCCGGACGAGTACGATCCGGCAAAGACCGGTGTGAGCCTCGCCGGGAAGATGGTGGTGACGGTGCGTGGCACCTGCGCGCGCGTGTTCCGCGCCGGAGCGGCCCAGCATTTCGGCGCCGCCGCAGCGGCGATGATCAACTCGTCTCCCGGCCTTCCGCCGTACGAGGGCCCGATCCCGGGTGGCGCATCCGATCCGAACGCGGGCAACATCTACGAGCCCGTCACGATCCCGTTCTTCGGCGTCGCGCAGGCGGACGGTCCGACGTTGAGCGGCCCGATCGGCGGGCCCGCGCCGGCGAACGCGACGGCCACCTCCGCCGGTATATCCCCGAACCCCGGCTTCGAGAAGATCGCGAGCTTCTCGTCCGCCGGCCCGCGCATCGGTGACAGCGTGCTGAGGCCCGGCGTCACCGCCCCCGGCGTGGCGACGGTGTCGACGGCATCGGGGACCGGCAACGGCTTCGAAATCCTGTCTGGCACCTCGATGGCGACGCCCCACATCGCTGGTGTCGCGGCGCTCGTCAAGCAGGCGAATCCGACTTGGCCGGTTGCGGATCTGCGCGCTGCCGTGGTCCAGACCGCGAGCCCGACGCTGATGAAGGACTACCTGACTCGCAACGAAGGCTCGGGACTCGTGCAGGCGCAGTTCGCGGCGGCGACGCAGGCCGTCGTGCGCGCGCCGGACGAAAGCCTGTCGTTCGGGTTCGCGGACCTTCTGAACGACTTCAGCGCGACGAAGATGGTGACGTTGCACAACGCCGGTCCGAAGGCGGTCCAGTTCAACATCGGCGTGACCAAGGTCAGCGGACCCGGCAGCGTCACCGTGGCGACGCCAGCCTCCGTGGTCGTCGGCGGGAATGCCAATGCGACGTTCCCGGTAACGTTGAATGTGGCCGCGAGCTCGGTCGGAGGCGGCACGGCGTTCCAGGACATCGGCGGCTACGTCCAACTCACGCCGTCTAACTCGCGTCTCAACGGCAATGTCGCGCTCTCGGTGCCGTACTACCTGGTCGCGCACAGCCGTTCGAACCTGGCGGCAAGCCTTACTGGTAACACGCTCAACTTCACCAACGCGGGTGGCGCCATTGCCGCCACTCCGGGCTTCTATACGTTGGGCTTGTACCAGCCGGCGCCGCAAAGCGTCGTGCAGGACGACATTCGGGCGGTGGGCACGAGGCTGTCGGGGACGAACGTGTTCTTCGGCGTCAACACGCACAACCGTACCTCGACCACGCTGGCGTTCCAGGAGATAGACATCTGCATCGACACCAGCGGCGGACCGGGATTCACGCCGAACAAGGTCCTGATCGGCATCAATGGCTCGGCGTTCTCCGCCAGCCTCGCAAACCAGTACGTGACGGCGCTCTTCCCGACTGATGCGAACTGCATCATCAACGCCAACGGCAGCCTCTTGTTCACCGTCACGCAGCCGACCGACAACTCCACGTTGCAGCTTCCCGTTCCCAGAGGAGGTACGACCCCCAGCGATGGCTTGGGCCTGACCGCGGGCACCCCCCGCTTCAAGTATCAGATGTTTTACTTCGGCACCGATGGATCCGGCGCAAAGATGCCCGGAACCGGCTCCTTCAACGCGTTCACGCCGGCCATCGCCTTCACCGCGGCCCCGACGGTGGTGCCGAACGGTGCGGGCTCGGCGACGGTGACCGTCGATGCGGCTGAACTTGTGTTGTCGCCGGCACTGGGTGTGATGGCGCTCGCTCCCGACAACGTGTCCGGGGCAAGTCAGGCCCTGCTCCTCCCGTTGCCGCCTTCACCGTAGACCGATCGGCCAACGGTGTTGCAATCCGAGGCCCGGCAGGGTGACCTGCCGGGCCTTTCTTCGTTTCTCGGCGCGCGCCTCGCTGCGACCCGCTCGACGCCTGGCGTATCAGTCGACGGAGCCTTGGCGCGCGTTGCGCAACCGGCATACACGACTTCCTCCGGTGCCACCGGGCGCGCAGAACGCGCCGGGGTCCGTCACGACCATGCAGTTCGACCGCAGTTGAGACCGGCGCGCGCCGGGTGGCGCAACGGTATCGTTCGCCGCGTTGACTAGCGCGATCGGATCGGTGCGCTTTGTCGACCACGCGAGATAGTATTCCGGGCCACCGCAGGCCTTCGAACCGACGGCGATGGTCCGGCATTGCGCGTCGTTGTCGCATGCGGCGTCGCCGATCAACGCGCGAATGTTCTGCAACGACGACTGCGAGTCGAGAGGAATGTCGGCGCTCGCGCAGGCACACGGCAGCCAAAACGCCACGGCGGCGAACAGCAAGTACGCCGGCGCGCCGAGGTTCGCTCGGTCGACGGAACGGTCAACGCGAACGTCGCGGCGCGAAAAGCGTGCAAGCGCTACCGCGCGCCCCGGCATAGATCGTAGAGTTCGTGCTTGACTAGAACAGCCATCTTGCCTTGCTCGGAGTCCTAGCGGAACAACCAGCGGAGGATCAGGCTCGTCCGGCCCGATTTTGGAAGCAGTCTTGGGAGTAACTGCAATTTCCGGATCGGCCTATCGGCCCAACTGCTTGAAATTTTTGGCGTCCCCAAGGGGATTCGATGCTATTCCCACCATCGAGGCGCGTAGCTGGGCGGCGGTAACGTAGCGCCCGGCTTCGCAGCCGGACGCTGCGTCGGCTTAGTGCGATTTCGAGGTTTCCAGGGGTTCCACGGCCAGGCGCATCCCCATCGCCTTGAGCAAGGCCCTGAGGCTCTTGAGTTCGGGATTTCCTCGGGGGGAGAGCGTCCGGTACAGCGTGGTCGCGTTGAGCTCGGCTTCTTCGGCCAGGCGCGAAACGCCCCCGAAGGCTTTCGCCATGTACCGAAGAGCGGTCATAAGCTCTTGCTGATCGCCGTCCTCCAGAATCGCGTTGAGGTATTCGGCCGCGAAGCCCGGATCGCGCCGGAAGCTCTCGATGGTCGCCTCTTCGTGAGAACGAGATTTCGCTCGCATCATTTTCTCCGTTGCCAGTCCTTCCAATAGCCCACCGCTCGATCGATTTCCGCACGCTGGTCGCTCTTGTCGCTTCCGCTGAGCAGCAAGATGATCGTTTCTCCTGCCAAGGCGTAATAAACGCGAAAGCCGGGCCCGAAATCGATTCGCAACTCCCACACGCCGTCCCGGCAGAACTTGTGATCGCCGAAATTTCCGCTCGCTACTCTGTCCACCCGACGCTGGATGGCAACCCGAGCACGTGTATCGCGCAGGCCGTCGAGCCACTCCTGATAGACGTCCTCCCGCTTTGGGCCGAGGTAATGGAGTAGCTCCATTACAATTATCTTCGCTTATAAGCGAACGCGCGTCAAGTCCCTTCGCTGGCGCACTATCGCCAGCAGGAAGAGTTGGCTCTCGCAGCCTGACTCAACGTCAACAGTCTCCGAGAAATCCAGGGCGGTTCAGCATCGATGACCCCGCACATCTGGTTCTTCTGTGATCCTGATGCGCTGCCGATCGGCCGATCACCGACGTCGACACAACCCGGCCAAGCGACGGCGTTAGTTCGAATGTCGGCGCGATAGAATTGCCGACTCCACGGTGTCAATCACATCGTCCAGCAAACTGACATCTCCAGCGAGAGCCGCATGCGTTATTCGAAGCGCGATCCAGTCGTCCAGGCTGATTGGCTGCGTGAGGTCGAGATGCATCTCGCAGGCCTCATACAGACGGGCGGCGGCAGCTCGATAGGTAATTGCTTCGTCGGGCGTGAGCCGCAACTTGCCGGACTCAAGAAGATAGGGCATCGGACGAGTCTAGCGTCTCGCGGTCCATTAGCAAGTCTCGTTCCAGACATCCGATTGCGTGCCCGGTTAATCCCCCCTTTTTGGACCGCTTTTCGGGTTGTCAACCAACATTGGGAGACGCACGATGGGGCCGTGCTAATGCCGAAAGCCCCCCTCTTTTTCCAACCATTTCGACTGGACCTCGAAGGGCGATCGGCTCGATGATGATCCCCACTTTGTGCGGGGAGCTTGTATCCCTGGTCGCCCATCGCGGGCGACGAAAGCAAGCACGCTAGCTAGCCGCGTAGATTGGGCAAGCCTCAGACAGTTGGGTCTTCGGACCCCGTAGAGCGCGAAGTCAACCCGTATTGCTTCGTGCGCGCCGTCAAGGCGTGTCGGGTATGAAAGGCGCAGTGAGTCTCATGGCTGCGCGGGCGTCGCGAGACGCCGGAGACTAGCACCGGCCGTCCCCAAGACGGCAGGAGAGTAGTTCGCCGCCCCTGAGGCGGTGGAGTAGTCGGCCGTCCTCGAGGCGGCCCGCCAAGACATCCCGCGAGGGGTGGCCCGGTGTTTCGCGCCTGACGCGAGCGCCGGGTTTTTCGAGAGAGACCGAGCGATGTGTCTTGTCGCTTCGGTCGCGGACGCTAACGCGTCTGGAGCAGCGTAGCGGTCCTGCGCTCGACGCGGGATCGCTACGCCGGGTGCAACCTCAGGGTAGCGGGAATTGACGCGGTATTCGTGCGCGGCTGCGATGTCGCAATCGCGCGTCCTCGTCAGACGACGGGGACTATCGCGTCGCCCCGCTGTCCCTGAGCGTTGCCACCGTAGGCGGTGACGCCTGCAGAGAACGCAGGCGTCGCCCGCCGTCCCCGAGCCCTACCCCGAGATCGCCGCCGACCGGCGGTGCGTGCTGCGATTGCGCTCCCGCGCGCGTCGTCCACTAGGGGTACCGCTAGTGACGTACGCGCGCATACCACGGTTGGCGCGCTTTTCAAGGGCGTCGCTTCGCGTGAACAGGGGCTCCGCCGTACGTGATGGCCGCCTAGAGCGGCCATCACGCCAGCAGCCGGGAGGTGCAATGCCTCCCGCCGAATGATTCGCGTAACGGATCGCAAGGTCGCGCCTTAACGGCGCTCCGTGAGTCTTGGGTCAATGACTCTCGCGATGGAAGCGCTCCCCGGGGAGCGCTCATCGCGACGCCGAGTAGGCGCCGCGCGGCGCCGGCGAGCAGCAAACCAACCGCGCACAACGGGAGTGGTGTCCCGTGCTCAGAAGTTCCCCCTGCGGCTGCCACTGGCGCCCCAGGCGAGCAGAAACACTTACCGGACATGCATACACACCACGGCAGCAGAAGCAAACGCCCTACGACGATTTTAGGACGACTGATGAAAGGAAACGAACGGAGGGACCCGATGCGCGATTTGAACTACGACTTGAAGCAGCTCTGCCGCCATAACCGTGACGGCAGTTACGCCACCCAGGCGGATCGGGAGCACATCCTCGATCTCATTGCGGATCAGCTCGACGAAATGGGGTTCCGGCACATGAACGCCCACAGCCTGAAACCCAAGCACGTCGAGAAGCTGGTCGAGCGCTGGCTCGCCGAGAAGCTCTCGCCGGGGACGATCAAGAACCGGATGTCGGCACTGCGCTGGTGGGCCGAGAAGATCGGCAAGGAAAACATCATCGCCCGCACCAATGCCGCCTACGGCATCCCGGATCGGGTCTACGTCACCAACCTATCCAAAGCCAAGGAGCTCGTCATGGACCAACTCGAACAGATCCGTACCCAATGCATCCGCATCTCGCTGCGCCTGCAGGCCGCCTTCGGCCTACGCCGAGAGGAGTCGATCAAGATCGTCCCCAAGTGGGCGGATCGGGGCAACTCGCTCGCGCTCAAGGATTCCTGGACCAAGGGCGGGCGGGAGCGCGAGATTCCCATCCGCACCTCGGAACAGCGGCAGCTCGTCGACGAGGCCAAGGCGCTCGCCAAGGGCAAGAGTCTGGTGGCGCCAGGCTATACGACCTACCGCGATTATCTGCAGCATTTCCGCGCCGAGTGCGCGCGGATCGGTATTCACGCCTTTCACGGGCACCGGCACTTCTACGCCCAGGCGCGCTACAAGGAATTAACCGGCTGGGCGTGCCCGGCGCGGGGCGGCCCGACGTCGAAGCAGCTCACGGCGAAGCAGAAAGCCGTCGACCGTGAGGCCAGGGAGGTCATCAGCCGCGAGATGGGCCACGGCCGCGAACAGATCGTCGCCGTCTACGTAGGTCGCTGAGATCCCGCCACGCCAGCGCGTGATGCACGACTGACAAACCGCGATATTCATCTCCTTCACTGACCGATGGCCAAACGTTCAACCCCGCCGCTGACGGTGCTTCCTTCCAAGGGGCTGCCTGACGGAACCATCGGCGTAGAATTCTTCGTACCTCTTTTCCTCCGTTGGCGGCGAGAAAATGGTCTCCAAAGCGTCGAACCAAGCGGTTCTCTACCTCCGCTCGAGCAAGGACCGGTCGGACGTATCGATCGATGCACAGCGGCGTGAACTCACAGCACTGGCCAGTCAGCGGGGGCTGGTCGTGGTCGGTGAATACACCGATGTCGTCGAATCTGGCGCTGACGAGAACCGCCCGGGACTCCAGCGCTTAGTTACCGATATCCGGCAGCGCGGCCGTGCCTGGGACACCGTGCTGTTGCTCGACACCAGCCGACTTGCCCGGCGGCCATTCATCAACGTCATGTTCGAGCGCGACGCCGACAGGCACGGCGTGCGCGTCGTCTATAAGTCGGTCCCGGACGAGGACCCGATCACCGCCGTGGTGATCAAGTCGTTCATGATGGGCATCGACCAGTGGCACAGCCTTACGAGCAAGCGCAAGGGGCTCGCAGGCATGGCGGAAAACGTGCGCCAGGGCTTTCGCGCCGGCGGTCGAGCGCCGCGGGGCTACCGGTTGGCCAGCATCGAAACCGGTGCGATCCGTGAAGGCGCCCAGGTTACCAAGTCGAAACTCCAGCCCAACGCCGATGCCCCCATCGTCGCTGAGTATCTACGCCTGCGCGCTGAGGGTATTTCCCGAACTGCGCTGCAGCGGCAGCTCAAAATCAGCTGGCCAGCGACCTCGCTCATCGGCATGGAGTGGAATGCTCTCACCTATGCCGGGCACACGGTGTGGAACGTACACAACGAGTTTGGCTCCGAGGGCTACAAAGGTGGCGTGAAGCGCCGACCCCGCAGCGAATGGGTCATCCAACGCGACACGCACCCGCCACTCGTCAGCGATGCGATCGCCGAGACGGTCCTACAGCAAATCGAGCATGCCAGCCGCAGCGATACTCGGCAAAGCGGCGCGACGTACTTGCTCACCGGGCTTCTCAAAACGCCCGCTGGTGAGCCGTGGCACGGCAATCGTACGTCCCGGTCGGAGTTCTATCGCGCGAGAGCAGCGATAGGGAATCGGAGCATGCTCGCAGCGCGCGTTGACCGTACCGTGATCGAAACCGTCGCGCGGGATTTGCAGTCGCCGCAGTTCGTTGCTGCAGCCGTCAAGTCGCTGCGTGAGAAATTCGCGGTCACTCACGCGGAGGAAATCGCCGCGGCGCGGTCGGAGATCGCGAAACTCGATGAGCGCAGCAGCCGGCTGCTTGACATGGCTATCGAGCTAAAGTCCCGTGCCTCTGTCTTGCGCAAGGTCGATGACCTTGAGGATCAGCGTACTGCGATAGAGCGATGCATCATCGGGTGGGAAAAGGAAGACGAGTCGGCTCAAGCATTGGCGGACGTCACGGATGCCCAAGTCAAAACGATGCTGGGCCACATGGCCGACGAGATGGAGCTCTACGAGCGGCACGAGCTCAAGGACTTCCTGTCGACCATCCTCGAGCGGGTCGAGCTCGACCCTGAGCGACAGACCCTTCAGGTCTGTTACCGCATCCCACTCCGTGGTGGGAATAGTC
>CAVTFT010000014.1:0-355395 GCA_963734085.1 uncultured beta proteobacterium
CTGCAGCCAGGTGACTTCTCGCCTGGCATTGATCGCCTACCGATGCAGCAGCGCCAGCGACAGCGACGGGACGTACCCGACCGCGACCGACACGACGATCATCGTGACCACGAACGGCACCGCGCGGCGCGCGATCGCGGTGATCGGCACGCCGGTCAGTCCCGACATCACGAACAGGTTGAGGCCCATCGGCGGCGTGATGAAGCCGAGGCCGAGCGAGGTGATCATGAACACGCAGAAGTGGATCGGATCCATGCCGATCTTCTGCGCGACCGGCGCCAGCAGCGGCGCGAGGATCACGATGTTGGGCGTGGTCTCCATGAACATGCCGGCGATGATGAAGATCGCCAGCATGATCGCGATGAGCGGCGTTGCGGTTCGCGGTCATCGACGTCAGCACGGGACCAGCGTCTGCGGCACGTCGAGCACGGTCAGCGCCTGCGCGAACAGGATCGCCACGGCGATGATCGGCAGGATGACGCCGTTGACGCGCGCGGAGGTCTCCAGCATCGCCGGGAAGTCGCGCCAGCCGATCGTCCGCTGCAGCATGCCGACGATCAGCGCCACCGCGACGGCCACGGCCGCCGACTCGGTCGGCGTGAACACGCCCGAGTAGATGCCGCCGAGGATGATCGCGGGAATCGCCAGCGCGAACTTGGCGTCGTTGAGCGCGGCGAGCCAGCGGCGCAACGAAAAGCGCTCGCTGCGAATTCTCGTAGCCGCGCAGGCGGTTGACCACGATGTTGGTGACCACCACGCTGAGCAGCACCATGACGCCGGGGATCACCGCGGCCACGAACAGCGTCGTCGACGAGAGCCCGAGCACCAGCCCGATGATGATGTACGCGATCGACGGCGGGATCAGGATGCCGGTGCAGGCGCCCGAGGCGACCAGCGCGCAGGCGTAGGGCTTGGGGTAGCCGCGCTCGACCAGGCGGTCCATCGTGATGCGGCCGATGGCGGCGGCGTCGGCGGCGTCGGAGCCGGAGATGCAGGCGAAGAACCCGCAGCCGAGCGCCGTCGACGTGCCGAAGCCGGTGCGCATGCTGCCCGTGGTCGCCTCGGCGAAGTCGAGCAGCTTGTTGGCGAGCCGGAGCGCACCATCACGTCGCCGGTGAGCACGAACAGCGGGATGGCGATCAGCGCGAACGAGTCGACGCCCTGGAACAGCGCCTCGCCGAGCAGCGACAGCGGCAACGCGCCGGTGCCGAGCAGCAGCGCGACCGTGCCGAGCCCGATCGCGACCCAGAACGGCACGGCCAGCACCAGCAGCGCGACGATGAAGCAGGAGGCCGAGCGTGAGCGCCATGCGCCGCGGGTCCGTTACGCCCGTTCCGCCGGTCAGTCGAACAGCAGCGTGCCGGTGTACGGGTCGCGGCCGGCGCGGAGTTGCGCATGTCGCGCAGCGCCGACTGGATGACCCGCACGACCATCATCGCGAAGCCCAGCGGCACCGCCGCCGCGAACCACGCCTGCGGGATGCGCAGCGCCGGCGACAGCGCGTCGAAGCGGATCATCGTCATCAGCGTCTGCAGCGACCAGTACAGCGCGAAGCAGGCGAACACCAGCGTGGCAAGCTCCGAAAACAGGAACACGCAGCCGGCCGCGCGCGGCGGCAGCGCGCGGCGTCAGGAAGTCGAAGCGGATGTGCGCGCGCTGCTTGACCGCGTACGACGCGCCGATCCAGCCGAGATAGATGAACGCGAAGCGCGCCGCCTCCTCGCCCCACAGCGACGAGAAGTCGAGCACGAAGCGGCGCACGACCTCGGTGACGATGACGAACACGATGAAGCAGTAGAGCACGAGCATCAGGTATCGCTCGCCGTTGCGATCGATCCGCTGCAGGAAAGCGCGCATGCGAGCTCCTCCGCCGGGACGATGCGGGCGTCCCGGCCAGCTGCATCGATGGCGGGAGGTCAGCCCTGGTAGTCGTTGACGGTGAACTTGCCCTTGGTGTTCGCCGCCGTCTTGAGCTTGTCGAAGTTGGCGATCGACCCCGCGAGCTCCTTCTTGATGTCGTTCCACTCGGGGCGCTGCTCGCCGGCGGCCTCGACCCACTTGTCGTGCTCGGCCTGCGTCGGCTTGTAGAACTTGACGCCGGCCTTGCCGAGCGCGTCCATCGAGGCCTTCCGCGCGAGCGGGATCTGCGCGAAGCTCTCGCCCTGCGTCTTTTCGCTCGCCTCCTCGAACGTACTCTGCAGGTCCTTGGGCAGCGACTGGAACCAGGCGTAGTTGGCGGCGAACATCTGCGCATCGGGCACCGAGTCGACCAGCGTGATCGATTCGATGATGTCGATGAAGCCGAACGTGTACAGCGCGCCGACCGACGGATCGAGCGCGTCGGCGACGCCCTGCTTGAGCGCCGACGGCGTCTCGCCCCAGGCGACCACCGTCGGATTGGCGCCGGTCAGCCGGTAGAACTGCTGCAGCAGCTTCGACGACGGCACGCGCATCTTGAGTCCGCGCATGTCGTCGGGCGTCTTGATGGTCTTGCCGAGCCCCTTGCGCGTGGCTACCGTGCGCGGGTCGACGGTGAAGTAGAACATCGGCTTGTAGCCCTTGACCGTGACCTTGGGCGTGATCTCGTCGTTCCAGACCGCCGACGTGACGAGGTTGGCGAAGCGCTGGTTCTCGCCGCACCAGAACGGAATGTTGATGACGTCGACGATCGGCGCGAACGGCGAGAAGTTCGACAGCGAGACCGAGCCGCCCTGCACGGTGCCGGCCTGGACCTTCTGCGCGAGCGCGCTGCCGATGCCGAGCTGCCCCGCCGGGTACAGCTTCACGTACACCGCGCCCTTGCACAGCGCCTGCAGGTTGTCCTTGAACTGCGTCTGCATGATCGGGTAGGTCTTGTACGCGTCGTCCTTGTACTCGGTGGCGAAGATCATCGTGTGCTTCGCCGCCTTCTCGCGCGCCGCCTCGTCGTCGGCGGCCAGCGCAACCTCGGCATCCGACCACAGGTAGCCGCCCGTCGCCGCCAGCACGGCCGTGGTGAAGCCGTAGCGCCCGTCACCTCCAGAAAGCGCCGGCGCTGCTCCGAGGCCGCGGCCAATTCTCTTTTTCGCTTGCTCATTGCGCTCCTCCTTTTGTTGCGTTGGATTCACCCTCTCCGTCGGGGCTCGTTTCCGCCGCTTCTCGTCGGCGATCAGTCCGGCGACGAAAAACGCCATGCACGACAGTACCAGCAGGAACTCGCCGACGTCGCCCAAGCGCCACATCGCCACGCCGGCCTTGACCGCCAGCATCCCAGCGCGATGTTGAGCGCATAGAGGGTGAGCAGGCACAGCGCGATGCCGAACAGCCATCGCGTCAGCACAGGGCGGCGGGTCGCGTCGGCCGCGGCATCATGCGTCACCTCAATGCGGCCGCAGCAGGATCTTGGCGGCGCCGCTGCGCCCGGCGTCGAGGTCGGCGAACGCCGCGGCGCCGTCGCGAGCGCGCGCTCCTCGACCCAATCGAGCGCGCCGAACGCGCCGGCATGAAGCGCCGCGACGGTCGCGCGCAGGTCGGCGGTCGAATACGTGTAGGTGCCGATCAGCGTGATCTCGGCGAGCGTCAGCTTGCGCATGTCGATTTCGCTCGCCCAGTCGAGCAGGCCGATGTGGACGACGACGCCGCCCGGCCTGACGGCGGCGAGGGCGGCGTTGCGCGTCGCCTTGGCGCCGACCGCGTCGATGACGAGATCGACGGCGTTCCCGCTGCGGCTCGCGGCTCGTCCGCCGAGAGCACACGCAGATCGCCCGCCGCCTTGGCGGCCGCGCGGCGCAGCGGATTGGTCTCGGCCAGTGCGACGTCGCGGCAGCCGTACGAGCGGGCGAGCAGCGCCGACAGCAGCCCGACAGCGCCGCCGCCGATGACCAGCAGCCGCACCTCGGGCAGCGGGCGCGCCAGCGCGCGCATCGCGAGGTTGAGCGCGTGCAGCGCCGTCGCGGCCGGCTCGGTCAGCGCGGCGGCGCGCGCGGACATCGCCTCGGGGATCTCGATCAGCGTGCGTTCCGGGACCGCGATCCGCTCGGCAAATCCACCGGGGCGCGTCATGCCGATCATCGTGCGGTGCGCGCACAGGTTGTCGCGCCCGGTGACGCAGTAGTCGCAGCGCCCGCAGGTGATGAGCGGATTGACCGTGACCCGCTTGCCGGCCGCCGGCCCGTCGATGACGCGGGCCGCGAGCTCGTGGCCGAGGATCAGCGGCGGAATGCGGCGCGGATCGCGGCCGTGGTAGGCGTGCATGTCCGAGCCGCAGATGCCGGCGGCCTCGACGTCGAGCATCACGTCGCCGCTGCCGGCGATCGGGTCCGGTTCGTCGCGGAACGTGACCTCGTTCGGAGCGGTGTAGACGAGCGCCTTCATCGTGCCAGTCATCCCGCGGTGAAGCCGCCGTCGACGAACAGCGTCTGGCCGGTGACGTAGTCGGACGCGCGGCTCGCGAGATAGACGAGTGTGCCGCGCAGGTCGTCGAGGACGCCGTTGCGGCCGATCATCGTTTGCGCGGCCATCGCCCCGGCGCGTGCGGGTCGGCGAACAGCGGCGCGGTCAGTTCGGTGGGAAAGAATCCCGGCGCGATCGCGTTGCAATTGACGCCGTGGCGGGACCACGCCTGCGCCAGCGCGCGCGTCAGCTGCATCACGCCGCCCTTGGACGCGCCATAGGGCGCGCCGTCGGCGAACGCGCGCACCGACTGGAGCGAGGCGATATTGATGATGCGTCCCCAGCCGCGCGCGCACATCGCCGGCGCGACGCTCGCGCGAGGAAGAACGGCGCGGCGAGATTGATCTCCAGTGTCGCGTCCCAGTCGCGGTCGGTGACCGCATCGATCGGGCGGCGCGGATTGATTCCCGCCGCATTCACGAGGATGTCCGGCGGACCTAACGACGCGGCGGCCCGCTCGACTGCCGCGGGCAGCGAAGCCCGATCGGCGAGGTCGCATGGGATCGCCGCGGCACGACCCCCGCGCGCGATGATCTCCTTGGCGAGCGCGGCGAGCTCCGCCTCCCGGCGCGCGAGCAGACAGACCGCGGCGCCGGCGTCGGCCAGCGTCGCAGCGAGCGCGCGGCCGATGCCCGAACTCGCGCCGGTGACGAGCGCGACGCGGCCACGGAGCGAGAACAGCTCTGCGAGAGGCATGGCGCCCATCAGACCGCGGTGTCGAACGATTCCGACGGCAGGTATTTGGCAGCCGCAGGTCGGCGGTGCGCGCGTGCGCCTCCATGCCTTCTTGCCGCGAGATGCGGGCGGTGACCGCGGCGATTTCGCGCGTGGCGTCGCGCGTCATGCGCTGCCAGGTGACCGTCTTGATGAACTTGCCGACCGAAAGGCCGCCGGAATAGCGCGCGGCCTTCATCGTCGGCAGAATGTGGTTGGGGCCCGACGTCTTGTCGCCATAAGCGACGGTCGTCTCCTCGCCGAGGAAGAGCGAACCGTAGTTGGTCAGCCGCCCAAGCCACCAGTCGAGATCGGCCGCGTGGACCTCGAGATGCTCGGGTGCGTAATCGTCGCTGATCCGCGCGGCCTCCTCGCGGTCGCCCGCGACCACGATCTCGCCGTAGTCGCGCCATGCCGCGCCGGCAGCCGCGGCGGCGTCCTTCGGCAGCGCGACGATCAGCCGGGCACACGCTCCAGTACCGCCTGCGCCAGCGCAGCAGAGGTCGATACCAGCCACGCCGGCGACTCGACGCCGTGCTCCGCCTGACCTACGAGGTCCGCTGCGACGACGTCGGGGTCGGCCGTGTCGTCGGCGATCACGCAGATCTCGCTCGGACCCGCGAACACATCGATGCCGACTCGCCCATAGAGGATGCGCTTCGCTTCTGCGACGTACTTGTTGCCCGGCCCGGCGATCACGTCGGCGGGCTTGCCGGTGATGAGGCCGAAGGCCAGTGCCGCGATCGCCTGCACGCCACCGAGCGTCAGGATCGCATCGGCGCCGGCGACGGCCATCGCGTGCAGCACCACCGGGTGGATGCCCCGGCGCTGGAACGACGGCGAGCACGCGACGACGAACGGCACGCCGGCGGCCTTGGCGGTCGTGATGCTCATGATCGCCGACGCGATATGCGCATAGCGCCCACTCGGAACGTAGCAGCCGGCTACGTTTACCGGAATGAGGCGCTGGCCGGTCACGAGCCCCGGATGGAGTTCTGCCTCGAACTCGTGCAGGCTCTCGCGCTGGCGCGTCGCGAACACGTGTACCTGCCGGTGCGCGAACGCGATGTCTTCGCGCAGACGGGCGGGCAGGCTCGATCCGGCGTCGGCGATCGCTTCGGCACCGACGACGAAGTCGCCGGTCCAGCCGTCGAGCCGCTCGGCGTATTCTCGCACCGCGGGCTCGCCGCGTGCCTCGATGTCGCGCAACATCCGCTCGACCGTTTCGCGCGTATCCGCGGCGCCGGTCGCCGGCGTGCGCGATGCGCGCTTCAGAATCGTGGCCACTGCCTTCCTCCCTTCGATTCCTGCAATCGATTGCATCGACGGTACGCCGCGCGACGCGATGCTGTCAACGAATGACCGAAAGGGGGTTGTACTGAGCGCCTTCTCTCGCGCCTACCGATCGTGGGGGGCCATCCATGGGTGGTGTCGCGCCCGCGCAATACAACCGCTCAGTGACGAAATGCTTCGGATGCTGTATCAACGCGTGTCTTGCAAACCGATTTCGCGCGGACGGCCTGCGCCAAGAAGTCTGGCTCGCCCGAAAGCAGACAGCCATGACAGACCGATAAGGGTCGCTTCCCGTCATTGCTTTTGCGCGAAGTGGCCTTCGTCTATATGCTTCCTACAACTATGAACCTGACACCGGAACTCTTTGACGAAGACGGCCTTGTCCGTGACTTTTCCTCTTGGTCAGAGTCGCTCGCGGAAGAGATTGCGCAGGACGTCGGCATCGGCTCGCTCACCGAAGCGCATTGGAAGGTTGTCCGCGCTATGCGCGAACATTACGCGAAACTTGGGGTCGCACCCGCCATGCACCGCGTCTGCCATGACGCGGGTATCGAACGGCAGCAGGTGAATGATCTCTTCGGCTACTGCCTCATAGCGTGGCGAGTAGCCGGATTGCCGAACCCCGGGGAAGAGGGCAAGGCATACCTGAGCGCCATGTAAGCTGCTGGTGCCATCTACGGCCCGGTTGACGAACATCTCCATCGGTGCGAAGATTCCCCTGTAGTTCACGCCGATTTGTTCAGCTTGCGGGCGTGTAATAAATCCAGCTAAGCGGTTTTGATGCTCGAACCCGCTTTGGCTGTTGGCCGGCGGGTTTTTTGTTGGTCATGTCGTTACTGGTGTTGGACTGCTCCATGCCGGAAGCCCGCGCGACGAGCTAACGGAAGGAGGTCGGACGTCGCAATTTAGCCTCACTTGCCGCGACGCAAAACAAGGCGCTAAACGAGGCGTTGACGCAGGAGTCGACGATGGACCGCAGGCCAGTAGCACAAGCACCCGCAGTTCCTGTTATTGCCGACGAGGCGGGCTTCGTCAGGAACGTCATTGATCAAGCCACAGCCGATCTGATCGCGCGAGTGAATGCGGCTTCCGTCACCGTCGAGGACATGTTTCTCGCCGCCGCCGAAATCCAGAAATTGCCACTCGAGACTTGCAATCGGGAGGCGCGCACTCGCTGTCTCAGTCGAATCTTCAACGGGCAGAACTACAAGGTCATTGCCATCAATTCTCGATTGGAAGCAATGGCGGAGGTAGTTAGGTCCGGGAAGATACGGCGTTGGGTCCTGCCGAAAATTGTTGCGGAGCCAGTATTCGTGGCGGCTGCCGAGGCACCGCTTCTGTTTACCGAGGGCGAGTGGTTTTTCGAGCAAGACTCCTTTGTCGCGTGCGCGCTCGAACACGCGAACGTCGATGGACATGCCTGACCTCGCGTTCCTCCGTCCAAAAGCAACTGGCGGCTGAAACCCGCCAAACGTCGTGATTTTGCCTCCATTGCCGCGACGCAAAACAAGGCTGCTAACAGGAGGCGTTGACTTGGGAGTCGACGATGAACGGAAAGTCTGTCGTACAAGTACGCGAAGTCCCCGGCATTGATCTCGCCTACCGGCCACGCAATTACTTCTGGGCGGACGATCTGCAGATTCCATTGCCGTCGAGCATTGCTGGCGAGGCCCGACGGCAACTGGTTCGCGCTCTGGTGGAGTGGAACGCCCCGATTCCCGGTGGGCTTGATGCAGCAGTCCTCGATGAGGCGATGCGCGAGGCTTGGGGAGGTCTGCACCCCTCCCACATGGGTGGCGAGTACCTGCCGCCTATTCGGAACGGCGAGGTCGAGCCCGCATCTCCCTTCGGTCCGTTACAGCGGGAGAAGTCCGATGAGAGCTGAACCCTCGCTGCTGGCCCAGCTCGTCATCGCCTACCACGAGAAATTCGGGCGACATGTCCCGGAGTCGGCCCAGCGGCTACTCGCTGCCGGAGACTTGGCGGCAATTCTTCAAGTCTCGCTCGCGACCAACGTGCCGCTCCCGGAGGCCGGATGGGACCCGGACTCGTCATTCGAGTTCAGTCCGCACGGCGGCTGCATCATTCGTGACGAGAGTCCTGAACCCGTAACACCGACGAAGGGGCCGGACGGCGAATGGCTCCAATAGGGGGCTGGCAGCGGGCATACGGAAAACCCCACCGAATTTCGATCCTCCGTAGCCCCACGAGTGACCCCGCCTCAAGGGCATACCGGAAACATCTGAATTCGGTATTGGTGTCGATGCCGACTACTATTGCTCTCACCATCCATAACCCACGACAACTGCAATCGGGCGGAGCATCGCTGGGCTCGAAGGTCGGGACGACCGCCTGCCCCAGGGAGCGCGCGGTCATCTCGAATCACTCCCAGAATCCGGGCCAGACGATTTCAACCATTCCACGTTGTGAAGTCTCAGCACGTCATCGCGTGCGAGCGACCGTGGCAGGTGCGGCGACCGCCCGCGGACCGCTGGTCTATTCATCGGCGCAGGGCTCGCCTCACCAGCGTTCGGCCACACCACGTCGGCGGTGCGGCGGCGCTGCGCGAAGATCTTCAGTGCGCGAGTAGCTGGACGGCGCGGGGTGCCTCGCTTCGTTCTCTCGAATCGGACGGTTGTTCGGCTTCAACCGCTCAGGGTAGAACGTCGGCTTCCGTTGCTTCGTGGCAGGTCTCTGCAAGCGGTGACCAAGCTCCGGCGGCGGCAATCTCTTGACGCCTCAATGCAAGTATGCGTAACCTGTAGTCTACTGGACGAACTGAAATCGTCCATGCAGATTCGCCCATTGCGTCAAGGGGAGACCAGATGGGTATCTCAAATCCCGGCTCGCCCGCCAGCGGCACCCGGAAGCTACGACGCAGCCTACAACGACGATCCTGGCTTGCCCGACGGTCAGAGACAGCTCATAGACCCGCGGCGCAGTCAGACGTTGCAGCGATGTCGGTCGCCGGGCGAAACACAATGCTTGCGGTTTGCCCTGAAGTGCAGACGCCGATGAATAGCGTCGTTGTGTCGCTCTACCGCGGCGACGATTAGCAAAGAGATTGCGACTGAGGGGTAGATGGCGGCGCCCCACCCCGGACTTTCCGGCGCCGCCGGACCGTGTGACAACTCTCACGACGCGAACCTAATGAAAGGCCAACCCATGCCGCGCCCGACCCCTGATATGGCCACCTCCGAACTCGAGCCACCGCTGATTCGCCCGCTCAAGGCCTACGCGTTCGATCCCAGCCAGGGACGCCTGCTCGGCAACGAAATGTCGATAGCGGTGCGCTACCAGGAACTCGACGCCGGGCCAGTGGTGCGCGACGGGTACGCTTGGAACGGCATCGCCGTAATCGACTACGACGGCGCCAACAAGACCTACTACGCACCGGTCGACCTCGACGATCCCCGCATCCTGATCCGTGGCGGCCTCGATCCGGTCGAATCTAATCCGCGCTTTCATCAGCAGATGGTCTACGCCATTGTCACCGACACGGTCGCGCACTTTGAGGCGGCGCTGGGGCGGCGCATCCACTGGCGGCGCGCAGGCTCGGATGAAAACATCTACCAGCTCAACATCTTTCCGCACGCGATGGTTTCGGCCAATGCTTTTTACAGTCCGCAGGCGCATGGCATCCTGTTCGGCTATTTTCGCGCCGACGCCGACGACCCGGGACGCAACCTGCCGGGGCAGACCGTGTTTACCTGCCTCTCGCACGACATCGTCGTGCACGAGACCACACACGCCATCATCGACGGAATCCGCGGGCACTTTACCGAGAGCTCGAATCCCGACGTGCCGGCGTTCCATGAGGCGTTCGCCGATTTGGTTGCGCTGTTTCGGCACTTTAGCCACCGAGAGGTGCTGCTTGATACCATCCAGCGCACCGGCGGCGCGCTGTACCGCTACCAGCTGCAGCCTGACGCGGCGATGTCGGCCTACGACCAGGGTGCCTCCCGCGAGGTCAAGCCGGCCGCCGGCGCCCCGCCACCGCAACAGCCATTGCTCACAGCGCAGATCAGCATGCGCAATCCCCTGGTGGAACTGGCGCAGCAGTTCGGTGAAGCGACCGGTTTGCGCAGGGGACTGCGCTCGGCACTGGGCACGCCACCGAACTCGGACGACATTCGGCATTTCCGCGAGCCCCACCGCCGTGGATCGATTCTCGTCGCTGCGGTATTCGATGCCTATTTCAGCATCTATCTGCGGCGCACTGACGATTTGTTCCGCATTTTCAGGGCGGGGGGCGGCGGCTCGCTGACCGACGTGCCCGGTCCCCTTGCCGACCGGCTCGCGGGGGAGGCGAGCGAAACGGCGCAGCTGTTCTTCACCGTGTGCGTGCGGGCACTTGACTATTGTCCACCGGTCGATATCACATTCGGCGATTTCCTGCGCGCGGTCGTTACCGCCGACGCCGACCTGCATCCGTCCGATCCGATCGGTCTGCGCGACGCGCTTATGCAGGCCTTCCGCCTGCGCGGCATCGTACCCGAGAGCGCCAGCTTCTTTTCCGAAGGCGCGATCGCGTGGCCGCGTGCGGACGAGCTGCGCCTCGATCGGGTAGCGGGCCTTGAGTTCGGTGATCCCAACGGTCTTACACCCGGGCAGCAGGACCAGAACCGGCGGGCGCTGCAGCGCTACGTGGACAATCCCGCGCAGCGCCGCAAACTTGGCCTGGAGCCTGGGATCGAGGTCGAGATTCCGTCCTTTCATCCGGTGTTCCGGATCAATGCGGACGGCAGCCTGCGTACCGACATGGTGGTCGAGATCGTGCAAAGCCGTCCTGCGAATTTCGACGAGCACGCGCCGGGTTTGGGCAATTTCCCCTTCCGCGGCGGCGCCACGCTGATCATTTCGAGACCGAGCGTCGCCGAGGTGCGGCGTGATCCCAAGTGCGGCGCGGCGATCCGCTACGTGATCAGCAAGAATCTCGCAGGGATCGAAGGGAAACAGCGCGAGCAACGGCAGCGATTGCACTGCCAGCACCTGGGACTGGTGGAGGGAAGCGATCCGAATCGCTTCCAGGTGGACTTCGCAATGGTTCACGGAGGGCTCTAAACATGGTTGCCAGCCCCAAGTCCGGCGCCCGGGGCGCCGCGAAAACCACGTCTCGCAGGGTCGCCCCTAAGCCTGCCGCCTCGAAGCCGGCCGCGTCACGGCGCGCCCGGAGCAGGACGGCGCCCGAGGAAACCCGCGGATCCCGTAGTGCCGCGGGCGCCGGAGATGTTACCGGGCTGCGGGTGCGGATGTACCGGGTCGGCTTCGGTGACTTCTTCCTGATGACCGTCCCGTCCGCACAGGGGCCGCAACACATTCTTATCGACTGCGGCGTCACGACCGGGAAGACCGGCAAGGGCGACATCCACACCATCAAAGGCGCGGTCGCGCACATGGCAGCGGAAACCGGCCGCCGCCTTGCGCTCATCATCGTCACGCATCGCCACATGGATCACATTATCGGTTTTAGTCGTTGCGCCGCCGAATTCAGGCAGTTCCAGGTCGGCGCCGTGTGGATGCCGTATTGGGAAACCGAGTACCAAGCCGAGATCGTGAAGTTTCAGGCGGACCTCGAGGCATTGGCGCTCGACGTGCACCAGCATCTCGCCCTTGCGGGAGCCAACGATTCCGTGAGCATGGAAATCCTGGGCATGCTGGAGAATGCAACCGGGGTATCGCTGAAGGAGGGTCCTGGTGGGGGTTCCAATCGCGCTTCGCTCGAGTTATTGAAGAAGGGCCTTGGCGTCACGCCCAGCTACTACTACAAGGGCCAAGAGGCGACGTTGCCGCCCGATCTCGTGGCGGCAGGGCTTGGTGCGACGATCCTAGGTCCGCCGCCGGCCGACGAGGCAGCGTTCATGAAGTTGACCGACCTGAAGAAGGGCGTCGGTCAGTACCTAGCGGCTTCGGCGGGGGGAGGTGGCGAGGCGCGACAGTTCGCACCCTTCGCCGCGGAGTGGAAGCGTGATGCCGCGGCCTATCCGTTGTCTGCCTTCCGCGAATGGGCGCCGCGGCGCCAGGGTGTCCGGCCGGACTTCACGCGGCGTCACGCGGATGCGCTCGAGAAGGCGATCGCCGCGGCCCAGCCCGCCATGCTGCTTACGGCAGCCAAGCAGCTCGACGCGTTCCTCAACAACCAGAGCCTGGTTGTCCTGTTCACGTTCAATGGCAGGAAGTTGCTGTTCGCCGGCGACGCGCAGGCGGGGAACTGGGAGTCCTGGCTGTTCGACACCGCGACACCGTCGAAGACGGGACAGGGCCTGCCGTTGAGTGCACAAGGGGCAGCAATCCTTCGCAACCTGCAGTTCTACAAGGTCGGCCACCATGGCAGCACCAATGCCACGCCGATCGCCGCGGTCGAAGCCATGGGTGAGGGCATCACCGCCCTGTGCTCGACGCAGTCGGATACTTTTGGCAGCGTCGCCAATCAATCCGAGGTGCCGCGAGGGCCGCTGCTGGATGCGCTTGCCAGAAAGAACTGCGCGCTAGTACGTAGCGACCAGATTGCCGCGAAGGTGGGCGAAATCGACGTGCCGCCCGCGCCTGACGCACCGGGGAATCTGCCACAGCCGTCGAGCGGGCGCCTAGAGATCGGCTCCTGCTACGTGGACTACTTCCTGTGAGCGTGACTCGGCGGGGCATGACGATGGCGCCAAACAACGCGCGTGGCAAGCCGGCGCCGGGCAGTGGGTCGCCCGTCCGCACGATCGCGCCGATTGCGGCGGACGGCGCGGACCTTTTCGCTCTGCCGGAAGCCCTGCCACTCGAACCGCCAACGCCACTGCCGTCGACGGCGGAGCCGCCGGCGTTTCGTGCCCTGAAGGCGTATGCATTCGATCCCAGCTTGGGACGCGCGCCCGGCAATGTGATCACCATACCCGTGCGCTACGAGAAGTTGCGACCCGGTCCCGTCGGCGAGCGCATCGCGGTCGTCGACTACGATGCCACCCGAAAGTGCTTCTACGATCCGGTCGACTTGGACGACCCTCTGCTGGTTTTGCGCGGCGGTGCGGAACCCAGTGAGTCAGATCCGCACTTTCACCAGCAAATGGTCTACGCCGTGGTGAGCGAGACGCTTCGCCGTGTGGAAAGTGCGCTGGGACGCGTGGTTCGATTGCGCACGGCCACTGGCGCCAAGCCGCTGCGCCTCCATGTCTATCCACATGCGTGCCAATCGACAAATGCATGGACGGAGCCTCCTGGCAAGCTCCTTTTCGGCTATTTTCGCGCCGGGAGCGAGGCAATAGGAAGGACCGTCCCGGGGCAGACGGTGTTTACCTGCCTTTCGCACGATGCCATCGTGCATACGACTCTGCATGCCGTGCTGGCGGGACTGCGGCCCGACCTAATGGAGGCTCCCGACGATCCGCGGTTTCGCGATGTCTATGCCTTGCAAGAGGGCCTATGCGATATGTCCGCGCTACTGTTGCACTTTTCCTATCGTGAAGCGGTGCTGGATACGATCCGGCACACGGCCGGTGCGATCTATCGATCCCGCCTGGATGCTGACGTCGCGTCCGCCGTCGAGCGACCGCTGCTGCAGGCAGAACTCGCTGCCGGCAATCCGCTGCTTGTCATGGGTCAGGGCTTTGGCGAGGGACTGGGCATGGACGGCGGAATTCGTAATGCGCTCGGCAGCGCGCCCGACCCCGCGGCATTCAACCGGGCCAACGAGCCACACGAGCGCGGCGCGTTCCTTGTCGCGGCGTTCTTCGACGCCTTTTTCTCGATCTACGTCCGCCGTACGCGTGATCTGTTCGCCATTTATCGCGTCGGTGGCGGACGCATCGACGGCGACATGCCGGACACCCTGGCGGAGCGCCTGTTCATCGAGGCGGAGGCGATCGCGGCGCGCATGTTCACCATCTGCGTCCGCGCGCTGGATTACTGTCCCGTGGGTCCGGTGACGTTCGGCGATTTTCTCCGCGCCTGCATTACGGTTGATTACGATGCCTCGCCGGGCGATGACGACGGCGTTCGCGACGCGCTGATGCAGGCCTTCCGGCGGCGCGGTATCGTGCCTAGCAACACGCCGTTCTTTTCGGATGACGCGCTGCGCTGGCCGGCGGTCGACGGGAAGTCCATGAAGTCCTCCGGGCAGCCTCTAGCCGGGTTGCCCGACCCAGACGATGCCGCCCGCCAGGAAAACCAGCGCCGCGTACGCGCCTTCGTTGCGGAGAACGCCAAGGCGCTCGGCGTACCGAATGGTGTGGCGTTCGACCTGTATCCGCTGGAAATCGCGCTCAAGAACAGCTCTGCCGAGAGGCCGCAGGTATTCGTCAGTACTCAGGTGATATTTGAGCGCGGCCGCGGCAACACCAAGCGCCCCGATGGCATCGCCCTTGTCTTCGAGCCTAGCGGACGCCTGCGCTACGCCATCCGGTCCGGATTGGGCGCCGCCGCCTGACCGCGAAGGGGCTCCATCGTTAACGTACATCGGTATCTGGATGAAGCCTTGGCGATTACTCACGCACATCTGTCCGACTGGGATCCCTCCATTCGATTTGTCGGCTTGCCAAAGGAAGCACAACACGGGTTCGCATTGACGGGTGGCCACGGCGAGTACAGCGAACTCGTGTCTCGGCGCCCGGACATGTGGGTCCTGCGTTGGAAATCACCCGAGGGCGCCATCTACGAAGAGTGGGCACTGCTGCTGCCTGACCTGGATGGCGCTTCCGGGTTTGTGCGCGCCTGAATCGCATAGCGACACGCCAGGTGTGAAGAAAAGGCATTGACCATTAGGAGAGCACCATGCATACGCAGCACTTTGATAGCAAAGGAATGAGAATAACTTGCAGCGCACGAGGTACGCGGTGACGCGATGATTATCTAGATTGCACCTCAACGCCGCGAAACGCACTCCGCATTGTTCGCGCCTACCTGCGACAACTGACAAGGAGTATGGCTATGACCGTCTCTCTCGTTTGCACACCGCGCGCGCTTCCTCGTCATCTCTTGGTAGCTGCGGCAGAACGGGCAGTGAGCATCAACCCGAGCAACCATCCCAACGCGGCCATTGTCGCCCACGCCCTCGGGTTCAATCCACCGAGAGAGCGCATCGCTATTCTGGTGGGTAAACGGTGGCATACCGACGGAGTCAAGTTGAGCGTTGGCTTTCTTGACAATCCTCCAGCGGATCTTCGAGCGCGGATCCTGTTGCATATGAACGCATGGGCCGAAACGGCCAATGTGCAATTCACTGAAAGTTCTGTGGACCCTCAGGTTCGAATTTCTCGGGCAAGTGATCCGCCGGAGATGGCTGGGTATTGGTCCTATCTTGGAACGGACATCCTGAGCATTCCTGCTACCGAGCCCACGATGAATCTCGAGCAGTTCACTATGGATACTCCAGAGAGCGAATTTCACCGCGTTGTGCGGCACGAAACCGGCCACACGCTGGGCTTCCCCCACGAACACATGCGCCTCGAATTGGTCAAGAAGATCGATGAGGCCAAGGCAATCGCATACTTTGGCGCGACCCAAGGGTGGACGCCCGACGAGGTACGCGCTCAGGTTCTCACGCCAATCGAACAGTCGTCGCTGCTAGGCACGAAAGTCGATGCGCACTCAATCATGTGTTACCAGATTCCGGGGAACCTGACCAAGGATGGAAAGCCGATCATCGGCGGCCTAGACATTGACCCGCGCGACTATGCGTTTGCGGCGTCGATGTATCCGAAGCACGACTAGGCTCTCCTATCGGTATTGGTTTTGCCGTTCAGGAGTTAGTGCGATACCAATCGTTGCCGGCCGTTGGGGCGAGTCGCTTGCGGCACCGCCGTGGCTCTGGACCGGGTCAATGCACCTGAGGGGAGGATAGAAACCATGGAAACTTTCGGACGGATAAAGCGGGTTGTAACAGTCGTGACCGTGTTCTTGATCGTGGGCTGCCAGTCCCAACCGCTCGTTCATCACGCTAATCCGCCATACGCAGAGGATGCCGCCAACATTTATGTATCGGTCTATCCGGCCATTGCATGGGCTGATATCGCCGATAAGTTGTCACCAAAGAACAATTTGACAATTGAGCAGGCGCGGCAAATGGTCGCCCAGACAACTCAGGTACAAGTCTCTCAATTCCTCTCGACGTTTTCTGCAGCCTTGGGATTGGGCTTGCCAGTAAATACACAGAGTTCGACAACGACGACCGCCGCCGATGGCAGCAGCCAGACGACTGGCACACGCACACAAGGCCCGGGAGCCGTGCCGTCTTCGTCTGGACTGGCGTCGACGCCTCTGACCCCTTCGTCACTTGTGCCGAGTCTGACGACAGGACCCATGACGGTTGGTGTCGACGCGAGCACGTTGCTGACCGCGGGATCGGCAATTTTTCAACAGGCGCAGATTCTGGACAATCAGATTAGCACGGGGATTATCCTCGAGAACTATCAGGCGAATCTCATCACGTTCCAGGTCAATTTGCAGCCCAAGCAGCGCGACGTTAGCTACGACGCGTACCTCGACCTTAGCCTTCTGCCGGCGAATTGGAAGGAGGCACAGGACGCCGCCAACAAGGTTCACGCAAACATTGGGGAACCATCTCCGGTTGTTGTCTATCCCTTGATCATCACGGATGCCCTTGAGACGTCAAGTGTTGGCCGTAGCATTGAGGCCATGAGACAAGCTGCGTTAGCACTTTCAGGAGTAGTTGCCAATGTCGGTGTAAATGCGGGCATATCGGGTGGTACTGCGCAGACAAACAGTATTGTTGGGCTTGACAAGAACAGCCTTGTAACCGTTGGGCGCGTGAGCGATAACACAGTACGTGTTCGCCTCGGAGCAGAGAATACGGGGTCCGCGGGCCTAGCACTGGTGCCACGCACTTACAATATCTCTCTCGTGGTGCTCTCCCGTTGGGACAGTTCAGGAGAAGACAAAGACAAAGCAAGAATTACATCTCTGCAGGCGATCACACATGCAACGTTCCTATCAACCGAAGACGCTTCGGAGTTGCCCTCACGCGTCAATCCACCGTACCTCGCTGACAAGGTGCAGAAGACCGTTGCGCAATACTTGCAGCGACAAGTGACCTCAGCTTGCAATGAGTCGGATTGGCCCGGATTGCCACAACCTACTACGACTTCCTCCCCAAACCTATCTGGTCCAGAACTCGCGAATCTCAACTTATTACAGGCAGTCGACCGCGGAGATTACCAGTTGGTAGGCAAGTGTTTGGGCACGACCAACGAACTCACACTTCATCAACAAGTTACGCTGCAACGCCTCATTGCGAGGCTTATAGAAATTCAGAATGAGTCGCGCTATTCGAAGGTGCACATCGAACTAACGCATAGCTTCGATCCAAGTTTGCCTGACCAAGACCAGCTCGTGATGTACTCAGATGATAAGAAGCAGACGGTCGTCGTTCTTCATGGCGGTAAGGGCCTGGCCCTAAAACATCTTCAGGCCGCCTTGCTCGTCAAAGACGCGCCAAAGGATCCTAATAAGCTGCCGTCTACGGCGGCCGCTACTAGTCTGTCGAGTAAGACGAAGATCCTTCCGACCGCCATATCAATGACCAACGATGGCTCAGAGATAACCATTACCTTTCCCTCGTTAGCTCTTGCGAACCTGGTGCTAGCCGCCACTGATCGACCGTTATATCTTGCTATTGCCAAGATGCCTGTCGCCGGTAAGTCGAGCGCGTACTACGCAATGAAAGAAACCCAACCGATCGAAAAAGTGGTCGAAAACCCCGTCAAAGCAGCGGCGGCTGTCCCCAAGTAGAGGAGGCGCAATACCGGCGGCACGTGTGCGCGTTCTGGTACAGGCTGCTCTTGAACCACTCGTGACCACGAATACTTTGGAGTGTGGGCCATGAATCCAAGCGACATCGACGGCTACGAACGTCCCCAGACACGTCCTCTAAAGATTTATGCGATCGACCCGATGCTCGGCCGAGCTGCGGGTCGCGAACTCTCACTTGCCATCGAGAACGAGCGACTAACGCCCGGCCCTCAAGGTGAGCGCCTTGAAGTCGTCGACTATGACGGTGCACACAAGCGGTTCTACCCCCCTCTGAATCTCGACAGTCCGGATGTATTGATGCGCGGCGGAATGGAGCCGAGCGAATCGGACCCGAGATTTCATCAACAGATGGTGTATGCCGTTGCGATGTGCACGCTCGAAAACTTCGATCGAGCCCTCGGTAGGCGCCTCAACCTTAGTCGTGGAAAAAATGCGCCAAGACTTCGCATTTTCCCGCACGCTTTTTACGGCGCGAACGCCTTTTACGACCGGAAGCTACATGCCGTACTGTTCGGGTACTTCCGCGCTGATCCGGACAACCCTGGCAGAAATGTCCCGAACCAAACCATCTTTACTTGTCTTTCCTATGACATCATTGCCCACGAAGTGACCCACGCCATCGTGGACCGGCTGCGTCCCTACTTTCTGGAACCCAGCAACGAAGATGTTCTTGCTTTTCACGAAGGATTTTCTGACATTGTTGCGCTCTTTCAGAAGTTCTCGTTCCGTGACCTGGTCCGTGAGCAGATTCAACAGAGCCATACCGACATTCGGTCGCGCTCATTGCTGGTCGAGCTCGCAACTCAATTCGGCTATGCGACGGGTACCGGAAAGCCGCTGCGAACAGCCATCGATAATCCAGACCCGCGTGCCTACCAGACGCAATTTGAACCGCACACGCGTGGCTCGATTCTCGTGTCTGCTGTGTTCGATGCCTTCTTTGGAACGTACGAGCGGCGTACCCGTGACCTCATTCGAATTGCCACCGGAGGAACTGGCCGATTGCCGGAAGGGGATCTGCTGCCGGACCTCGTTGGCCGCATCGCGGCCGAGGCGGCTAAGACCGCGCAGCAGCTGCTTAGCATGTGTATCAGAGCCTTCGATTACCTTCCTCCGGTCGACATCACCTTTGGGGACTACTTGCGAGCGCTGGTGACGGCCGACTACGAACTCTCTCCTAACGATGAGTGGGGAACGCGGGCTGCACTCATTGAGGCGTTTCGTGTTCGCGGCGTGTACGCGTCCCAGGTAGGGTCTTTGGCGGAAGAGTCGCTCTTGTGGGAGGACGCATCACCGGATTTTCCGCCCATCGAAGACGTCGACTCCACGGTGTTGCTGCGCGAGTTTGTGACGGCCGCGACTCGTGTGAGTAGGGAGAGGCCCCGGCGCTCGGAGACGTCCGTGTCGGGCCGGAAAAGCAAGTATGAGGAGGACCCCAACGCTTCGGACTCACCGGTCGAAACCACCGAAGGTATCGGTACCGGTGGAACTCCGTTAACCCCGAGCCCCAACCGACAGATTTTTATAGAACTGCATCGCTACGCGGAATCGTATCGACGCCAGCTTAGCTTGCGAGACAACTTGCCAATTGAAGTTTCCGGTTTCCACACATCCTTTCGTGTGGCGCCGAGCGGCCAATTGCTCATTGAATTTATCGTCCAATTTACTCAAACAGAGCGGTCAAGTGACGACGCCCTGGGTGGATTGCCGTTGCGCGGAGGTACTACGGTCGTGGCAGCTGCAAATGGCACCGTACGCTACGTTATCGCGAAGCCGCTTCCGCATCCGGGCCTCGACCCAGCTGCCAAGGTTGCCGCAGAAGCAAGAATTGAGCGGCAGAAGCGATACGTCCAGCTATGTGATGCAACGGACCTGTCCGAGGCATACGGATTGGGTGGTGACCATAGCGACCGAATGCTTCGCCGTATGAATCTGCGTTCATTGCATGAAGGATTCTAACCATGGCAACGAAGAAGCCTACGAAGAAGCCTCCCAGCACACCAGCCACGAAACGTGCCAAGCGATCCAACGCGGGCACCGTTGGGAAGGTTGCCGCCAATGCGGAACGCGCTATTTCAGTACGAATGTACAACGTAGGATTTGGCGATGCATTCTTGGTCCAAATTCCATCCAAACCACGCCCGTATCGGGTCCTCTTTGATTGTGGCTCAATCAAGGCGAACGGGACTGCGATTGGCGACGTGGCCAAACAAATCATCCAGGACTGCACCGATGGTGACACGGCCCATATCGACTTAGTAGTTGCAACCCATCGCCATCGAGACCATGTTTCTGGTTTTGCAAATGCTGCTTGGGGCGCGGTAGAAGTTGGTGAGGTCTGGATGCCCTGGACAGAAGACCCCAAGGACCCGAAAGCTAAAAAGATTCGCGAATCCCAAACCAAGCTCGCCGCGGCATTAACGACTGCGCTTCAGGCGCGTGTTCTGGCGTCGCCCGGCGCGGCGGCATCGCTGCAACCGATCGTTGAGATGGTCGGCAATTCGCTGGCGAATGAAGCCGCGATGAACACGCTGCATAACGGCTTCGCTGGGAATCCAAAGCGGCGTTTTCTTCCGGAGGAGAACACCGCGACCGACCCGGTCCTGGTCGAACAAATTCGGGGAGTCCAGTTCTATATCTTGGGTCCCTCCCGCGACGAGGCTGTCATCCGAGACATGGATCCGCCAAAGGGAGGAAGCTACCTTGCCTTGAACGCGGGACTGGATGCCGAAGGCGCGGTCCCCGAACCATTGGGGCCTGATTGGCGCTATACACCGTACGCTAGCGAAGTTCCTGGGCAAAGCCTGAGCCCGGCCGACAGAGCGACAATTGAAGGATTCAGTGACGATCTGGAAAGCGGTGTTGCTGTCGCTTTGGACAAGGCTGTCAATGGAACAAGTTTGATGATAGTCATAACCGTTGGCAAAGCGCACTTGCTGTTTCCCGGAGATGCGCAATGGGGCACCTGGAATGCAGCGCTTGCAGTTCCGGAATGGCAAGCACTCCTAAAGCAGACTGCGTTTTACAAAGTGGGTCATCACGGGAGCCACAACGCCACGCCGAAGACGTTCGTCGAAACCATATTGCCCAACGACTTCGCTGCCATGGCGTCTACCTTTCATGTCGACCAATGGCCCGATATTCCAAAGGCCGCATTGATGGCGGCGCTAGGTACCAAGACCAAGAAACTGGTTCGATCGGACCAAAAGAAAAAAGTCGACGGCTTTACCTATGAAGCGGGAGACTGTATTCAAACGCTCGTGCCATACTGAGCCGATAATCGCGACCGCATTTCACCTTGCACATTTCAGATCACGCTTAGCATGGTCTGCCACACTGGAGCTCCCTAGGGGTCGGATACGAACGATGCCGAGCGAATGGTTACCTCACGCCGGCTACAGTGGGGTCTTTGCTTTGGTGCCGTCAACTCGACAACGTTTTTCGAAGTGGCAAGGAAAAGAATATCGAGCATCGACGCGCACCAGTAGTGGTCGAAACTGGGCAGTACTCAGAAACGCGTGGCACATTGGCTTGGCAGAGCACGAGACACTAGAACCTATCTCAAATTCGCTCCCGAATGCGTTTCCGTTGGGTCGTCACTCAATCGCAGCATGTCCCATTTCATAATTCAATGATTTTGAGATGGGTTCTATATATAGTAGACAGGTTAGTAGACAGATGGACGAGGCTGCGCGAATTCGCGCTCGCATTTCTCTGCGCGCCGCCAAAGTGCGCCTGCGCTTTGAAGTCGTCCTACCGGGTACAACAGCGGCCTTGTTTGACCGCGACGACCAACCCTAAGAAGTTATCCGTAAATAATATTTATCTTCGCTGGCACGTGCCGAAAGCTGATGATGGTGGCGGCAAGCATGGTCAGGGCCAGGTAGGAGCGATGCAGCTTCTCGTAGCGAACGAGCAGTTTGCGGAAACGGGTGAACCAGGAGTGGGCGACTTCGACCACCCAGCGCCGCGGGCGTTTGCTTTGAGCGCGTTGCGGGCGCTCCTCGCCGCGTGGCCGCACGTGGGGGGTGTAGTCACGGTCGAGCATGTCCTGCTCGGCGGCGACTCCGACGAAACCGGCATCCGCGCACAGATGCTGTCGAGCGCGTGGCGCCACCGTCGGACGTGGAGCGATGATGGCGTCCAGGGTCGCCGCCAATTGGGTAACATCGTTACGGTTAGCCGCGGTCACGATGATCGACAGCGGGACACCACGGGCGTCGACCAGCAACATCCGCTTGCTTCCATTTTTTTCCCCGGTCGGTGGGGTTCGGCCCCACCGACTCTTGTGCCAGCGGTGCCTTCAGCAATGCCCCGTCGATGCTCTGCCATCGCCAAGCAATACCCTCCATCTCGTCGTACTCAGCGAGTCCGGCCTGCCACAACGCGACGAAGAAGCCAGCCTTTTCCCATTCCAGAAACCGCTGATGGATGGCACTGGCGCTGCCGAATCGTTCGCGCGGCAACGCCTTCCATTGGCAGCCGGTGCGCAATACGTACACGATGGCCTCGAATACCACGCGTGCCTCTTTGGGCTTGCGCCCGCCGCCAGGCTTGCGGGCAAACTTCCGCCGCATCGGCCGGCCCGGCCGCTGCGGGATCAGCGGCTCGACCCGTTCCCAAAATGCATCCGACACCACCCATGACTCAAGTCTCGCTTTCGCCATCGCCTTCCTCCGTCCCGCGCACCGGCGCGGACGGAAGAACAGTGTACTCCTTTATTTACGGATAAGCTCTAAGGATGCTGAATTTGGTCGGCAGCTAGCAGCTGCGAATAGCAGATCGCCAAGTTAGGTGACCCGCGCTAGCCAACACACCACCATACCTGACCTGACCTTTACTTCGTCTCGCTGCGCACATGTTCTCAGGAAGACGTGCCCCAAAGGAAGATCCGTTTCGCCGGCTTCGGATTTCTGACATTGCACGTGCGATGGCTGCCGTTGGAGCTTTCCACCCGAAGTGGGAATCAGGGCTTGTTCCCAAGCCTACCGACAAGGCGAAGAATTCAAGGTTCTCTTGGAGTAGCAACACTTCGCCTTATCCAATTCTGACGATCACTTTCAAGGTCAGCGCGGTCGCGGAGTTCTTAACGGGATTGTCGCAGCGCCCGCCGCGACAACAGGTCAGGGAAATACGGCTTTGGGCCAGCCGTTGGAAAGAATCATTCTCGGGCGTCGCGCCCGCAATTCGATTTAGCATCGATGCGAGAAATGCACCGGCAAATGCAGTCGGGCTGTGTCCGCTTCTCAGCCATCCGGCGCTGGATGCCGTCGGCGTTTTCGTCAATTTGCCCACTGGTGCCCTTCGGCTCCAATGGAATTGGCCGTTACTGATCGGGATTCCCGATTCCCGCGCGGCCCGCCATCTTAGGTCCGAGCTGCCAAAAGGACGCTACCGCCACTTCTATGACCTGGCTGACATAAACAAGCCCGGTACGATTTGCGACATTCTGCTGCTTCCTCAAACGGACGCACAAAAATCAAGCGCACTTCTGCCAATCAAGAAGGCCAGTGCGATTCTAGTTGTCGCAGATCGTGCACCTGATTTCGCCAGCGACCGCGACGCGCTTATGCGACTGAGAGATCAGTATCAGGCTGGCGCGGCGGCATGGGCCTACGTCGCGAGTGACCGACGTATGTCCTGGTTTAATACCCTGATCGCAGAGATGGCTCACAACGCGCCTCTCGACGTAGCGCTCTATTCGGCTGCCTGTGGCCGAGAACGTCACGTCGCCCGTGCGCGCTCTTTTCGATTTAAGGTGAATCCTCGCGGATTCTTCCCTCCTTTGGTGTTGGCGCGACGAGAGGTATTGGAGCAGCTTCGCATCGACCATACCGCAAGGCGCATTGGTCAGGCGCTATCTCAAGCATCGGGCGTCTTGAATCCAGACTTGCTGGTTCAGGACTTCTCAGCGTTTTCCATTCCAGAGGGCGCTACCATCCTTAGAGCAGGGCAGTTGCTCCAGCAGCGATGGAACCGACTAACTTGGGATCGTGAAAGAGATGATGCCACTGCGCTGATGTATCTCCAGAGGGCGGCATCAGCCGGCGTCGGAGCAAGAATGCGGCTTCCGCAGCTGCCTATTAAGGCAAGTTCGCGGGGGCGCGTATCCGACCTTCGCAAATTAGATCTGGTGGCAAATCGGACAGCCGGCCGCTGGGGAGGTGGCGTTTGGGACTTTGCACCGCTTGGCCTGCCATTGGGGTATTCACCTCGTGCCGCGACGCAATCAGGCACGGATTCGGCGATTCGAATCGAGGCGGAATCCGTGGTCGAGGCGGATCGCTTCATTCAGGGAGAAGTCCTGCGCCAAGCTAGCGGCGACTGGATACCCTTCACGGATGCCGCGCTGGCATTGGATCAGCGTTACAGGCTGGACATCTTTATTGGACCGCGAGGGCTTGCCACCCTGCAAGCCGACAAGCCCTTCGATGAAAGCGCACTAGATTGGGCCTCGGCTGAAAGTTTTCAGTTGCAAGTCATATTCACCGAGTTGGATCAGAAGGACGATCCGCAGATTCGGTTTATGCAGCTACCTCGCGAGGGGCGCAGTACGACTTGCACATTTCCTTTTCGCCCCGCACGTGTCGGCATGTTTCGAGCGCGTGTTCTGGTAATGCATGGGGGGCGGGTCCTGCAAACTGCACTCTTGGAAGCGAGAGTAAAGCAAAAACCGGAATTGACAAAGGGGAAGAGAACAGGACGATCCGTTGAGCTCAGGGTGGAGTCTGTTGTGCGCCAGGACCTATCCGCGCTTGGGCACCGCCGGAGCTTTGATGCCAGCGTGGTTCTCAATCACACCGCGGACGGACACACGGCCTTTCTGGCGGCCTCTACCAACAGCGCGTATGTGTCTTCGCTTGACGATCTGCAGGCGCAGTTATCCAGTATCAGCAACCTCCTAGCCGAGCTTGCAACAAAGTCGAAAGTCCATACGCAGGGCTTGCTCACGCGTGAGAACGCTGCCTGGCTCGGTCGGCTCGCGGCTGAGGGGAACTTTCTTTATCGAAAGCTCGTGCTGGACTATATCGGGGCCTCGCCAACGGCAGACGCCTTGCGGAAGAGTCAGCATCTCCAGATCGTCAGCATGCGACCGGACGCAATCGTTCCGCTCGAATTTGTCTATGAATATCCGCCGCCCGCGGACAGGGCGCCGATCTGCGAAAACGCGCTGCTTGCATTGAAGGAGGGGAGATGTGCCGGATGTGCGCCGACAGCCAGCCCCGCCGACCGCGTATGCCCGCTTGGCTTCTGGGGATTAAGCCGCGTCATCGAACGACACGTTCACAATCCGCGGCTTGGCGCTCCAGCGGTAATCTTCGGAACAGAGCCGACTGCGGATCGACGGGATTTGCATATTTATGGCGCAAGCCTGCTCGCGATAAGTGAGCAGGTTGCGGAAATCGACGTTGCTTCTCTGCTGACAGCGAAGCGCTTCTTCCCCTCGCCGACCGCCTGGGAAGACCAGGTGCTGTATTTCTTGCTGGTCGATCGTTTCTCGGATGACAAGGAAAAGGGATACCGCGACCTGAATGGCAACGTCATCGGCACGGGCACGACCCCACTCTTTCGACCCGCTGATGCCCTCAACGCGGTACGGACTGAGGCTGACGCCGCCCGCTGGCGCGACGCCGGCGGCCGCTACGTGGGTGGCACGCTTGCCGGCGTAACCAGCAAACTCGGTTACCTCAGACGGATGGGCGTGACGGCCATCTGGCTTAGCCCTATTTTCAAGCAAGTCGCCTTTCAGGAGACCTACCACGGCTATGGGATCCAGGATTACCTTCAAGTCAACCCTCGGTTTGGCACAGCCGATGAGCTCAAGCAGTTGGTGGACACCGCGCACGCCCAAGGCATGCGAGTAATCCTCGATATCATCCTCAACCACACCGGCGACGTCTTCACCTACAACGCAAACCGCTACCTCAACACAGACCAGAGCGGCCACCAGTTTCTCGACCCGAGATGGGACGGCAGCCTCTACGACGTTGGTGGGTTCAACAACAGCCACGGAAGTGCCAGCCTTCCCTTCGTCCGGACCGACCCGTCAAAACCTGCGGCCTTTCCCGGGCCTGATGACGCGATCTGGCCGGTCGAGTTCCAGGACCCGGCGACGTTTACCCGCAAGGGTCACATCAGCAACTTCGATTTCGATCCCGAGTATCGCGAAGGCGATTTCTTCGACCTGAAGGACGTGCACCAGGGGGTGGGGACTGTCGATGCCTACCAGCCATCCGAGGCGTTTATGCGCCAGCTCGATGTCTACAAGTACTGGATGGCGTTCGCCGACCTGGATGGCTACCGCGTGGACACCGTCAAGCACATGGACCCGGGGGCGAGTCGGCTGTTGGCGTCGGCCATGCACGAGTTCGCAGCGCGGATCGGCAAGGACAACTTTTACCTGATCGCCGAGATCACCGGCGGGAGAGCCAATGCCTTCGACACTCTGGGCATCACTGGCCTCGACGCCGCTCTGGGGATCGACGATATCCCGGACAAGCTCGAATTCCTGGCCAAGGGGCTCCGTAACCCAGCTGATTACTTCGACCTGTTTCGTAACTCCGAGCTCGTCGGCCAAGGCTCGCACACCTGGTTCCGGAACAAGGTCGTCACGGTCTTCAACGACCACGACCAGATCAGTAAGGGGCAGGACAAGGCCAAGACCGATGGCTACAAGCAATCGCGCAAGGACCGCAAGAAGGTCGAGATGCTCTTCGCTCACCTCAAGCGCATTCTTAAGCTAGACCGCTTACGCCTCCGGGGGCCGAGCGGTGCGCGCGATGAGTTCCTGCTCGCAGCCATTGCGCAAAACCTACGACGAATGGCGAAGCGACTGATGTTTGCGGCACCGGAAGTGGTACCGATAGCCATATAAAGCAACATCGGGGACGAATCTACTTCCTCGATACCCGCCGACCCGTTACCGAGACTCGCGATCTGCGATCAGACAGACTAGAACCTCGACCCAACATCGAGTATTTCAACGGCATAGGCCAGGAGCGGCCTTAGTCCAAGTCTGTCCGAAAGCGGACACGAATAGCGCAGCTGGCGTATAGCGGACTCACTCCGGCACCTGATTGCCTCATTCGGATCAGATCATCAGGGCCATGCGCCGTACAATTAACACCTTGGTGGCCCGCAAAGGTGGATAGTCGCCGATATTGATGCCGCGTGACGGGGGAGTTATGCGACCATCGTTTCTTGTTGGGCCACTCGCTCTCTTATTGGCCGCCTGCGAGTCCGGGCCGCCACCCATGTCGATGGAGGAGGCGCGGAAGGTTACTGCGGACTTTGGCAGCGCCGGATTCGTGCCCCCCCCGCGCACGATCGCCGACATTACCGCGATCCTTGACCAACAGAAACCGGATGAAGCGTATCGGACGGCAATCTTGGCGCGACTGAATGAGCCGCCAAGTGACAAGACACCTGCTGCGCTATCGTCGTACTACCGCGTGCGCGCCGATGCAGCGCTGACCCTTGGCCTCACCGATCAAGCGATAAATGATTTCCGCGAGAGCGTTCGGTACGCGAGGGTGGCGAATAGAAATGTGGCAAATGCTCTTGTCCAGCTGGGGAACGCAGAGTATTGGGCCAAGGGCAACGCGGACACAACTTGGCGCGAGATGCTTGATGCAGCGCGGACCAGTCGTAGCCAGTACTTCGTAATCGAAGCACTCAAAAACCTTGCGGAGAGCAGCGCCGCTGCCGGTGATTTCGTCAGTGCGCGCCGTCTGATCATGTGCCCAGTGGGGAGTGGGAGCAACATGGAACCGTGCGACCAATGTCGTGCGCTGATCGACGGTGCATCGACAATCATCTACGAGCATCCGGGGCTACGCGGCTACGGGACGTCGAAGGTGTTTGCTGATTACATCAGCGACACCTACGAGTGCGACCAGTGCCACACCAGGTTCGGGCGCCTCGAAGCAAAGCCGAGCCGCAAGGTCACGTGGACAGTGATCGAGTAGCGAGCGCAAGATCCTCTCCGACCTGTGGGTGGCGAATTCGCAGTATGAGGCAATTCGCCGGTGCGATGCCGCCTTGCGCGTCGCCCAACCCTTCCGCGAGCTTAAGCGTCTCCCGGCATCGCCAGGAGACTCTGCCGGTTGAGGGTATACCCGTGCAGCAGGACCGCCAATGCATCGCCGCCCCCGCCCTCTGACGTCCTCCCGGAATTTCGGATCAGTTCAAAAGTGGAGGAGGTTGACGGCGCTGCGCGCCGACTCGCCGATGATCTGGATTTCAGGGCCCAGCACGTTGATGATTGACGCCGGGCTGATTTGAACGACCTCTGGTTCGTACGTTTCAGCGCGTGCCGATCTCGAGGGCACAAGCGTGGCGGATCGACACCGCAGACAACGTCGCGAATGCGTTTCCGCGTCACTCCACCGCGAGGATGAGGTTGGGCAGGCCCATCCGGAAGCGCACTTGGTCCAGCAATTGCGCGTTGCGCATGGCGATAGGGATGTCGAACTCCCATAGATCGCATGGCGACGCAGCGATGCCGGACACGGCGAGGATGGCGTTCGTCGCCCGCCGCGCCGCTTCGTTCGCCGCCTCCATCGTGGCAAGGTCGGTGTGGGTACGCACGTAGTCGGCGGCCAGGAACAGGTTGCCGATCTCTGTGTACGCCTCCGGGCGAGCCGCGAGGGATCCAACACGATTGATCAGCAGCGGCTCGAGGTTCGTTACGGTGCCCGGATTGGGCAGCCGGATGTCCGGATCGAGGAACCAGTCCACGAGATTGCGATCCTCGAGCTGCATCGGCCCGGGGCCGTTGAGCGCCGCCTTCAGCTGCGCCCAGACTTCGTCCTTGATCTCCTCGCGCGAATTCGCCGCCATCGCCGCCTTCCCGTTGAAATTTCCGGGCGCCGTCCAGTTCGAGATGTCGACGGAGAGGATTCCGCCCACCCGCCCATCGCCATACTCCGATAGGTCGTAGCCGCGCCAAAACTGTCGCTGCGAGATTGACGTGAGTGCCCAGCTCGAGTCGAGATAGATCGCGTGCCCGTTGGTGAGCGGTTCATCGGTCTCGAGGTAGAACTGGATGCCGTTCATCCACTCGGTACGAAGCTCGCCGAGTCGCGCGAGCGATGGTGCCGCCCGGATCAGCTCGGACGTGACCAATCCCTGCATGATCTCCACTGGCATCGCCGCGACATGGAAATCCGCGACCACTTCTTCGAGTTGCCCGTTGCGTTCGACCGAGATGCTGCGAAGCCGGTTGCCCGCCAGATTGAACGAATGCACGGCAGCGTTCGGCACGAGTGACACACCAAGCCGGTCCGTCAAGTGCTTGCACCAGGGATCGATCCACACGTCGTTGGTCGGCCCGTTCAGCAGTCGATCGAACGTGCGTCCCGGAACGAGGAGCCCGTAGAAAAGCTGCAACAGGATGCGACCCACGGTACGCGTGCTGCTCTCCTCGGCGCGCATGGCAACAAGCGAGCGGGTCAGTCCCTGCCCGAGGTATTTGCGATAGTTCACGGATCGCCCGTCCGCCTCGATGAAGTTCCAGAACGCGATCTGCTCATATTCTTCCTGGTAGCGCTCCTCGCAACTTGTTGCCAGCGCCAGCAGCCGCGTGACGAAGAACGTGATCTCGTCGTGCGGAATGTCCAGATTGTCGAACAGCGCGAGGAACGCGGTCCGGAAATCATCCAAGGTCTCCGGGAATCGAGCGACCCAGACTGGATCGATCTTGCCTTGGCGAGCGAGGAGGATCCGCGTGGCGAGCACCAGATTGTCGCGGCAGTTGGCGCCACTCGAGCCGAAAGGGATTCGACTCATGGTGTCGGTCACATGCTTGTAGAACCCCGGGAAAAAGCGGAAACCGTGTTCTCCCGGAAGGTCCTTGCGTCCGGCGGCGCCGCTGCCGGCGACCGACAGGCTGCGAGCCTTGCCGCCGAACACGGCGTTGCGCTCGTACACCGTCACCGCGAATCCGCGTTCGGCCAGCTCATGCGCCGCGCTGAGTCCGCCGACGCCGCCGCCGAGGATCACTACCGAATGCTTCGCTGGCACGGATTCGCCTTTTCGCTAGACAACCGTTCGGCGGGCGCGGGCCTTCTTTCGGAGTATAAGTCCGGAGACCGGCCTCGCAGACGCCGTCGGACCCTGAATCGTCATTCTCGCTGACGGGCGGGATCACGCCACATCACTTGGGCGCGTCGGCTGTACGGCCACGCACCGTGGGCAGCCCGTCATGCGACTGCGCCGTACAGCCACGCCGCGCATTCGATTGGACGGTTTCGGTGCGTATCGGCAATGGAGAACGTGACTCGAAGGCGAGCAATGGGGCGAACTCGATGATCACGCTGCACTCGATCACGCGTCGGGCGACGCAGGTACCCTCGCCTGCCGATAGCCGCGCAGCAGGATCACCACGCCGATGAAGTTGAGAAGCGGCGGTGGTATCAGCACGCACCAGCCCAGCGTTGTCAGCGACGGCACGGCCAGGATGTACGAATATCCGTGAACAAATCGGAGACGCGCGCGCCGGCGACGATCGGCAGCCAGATCGGCTGTTTCCGCCAGCGCCACAGCGCGATGGCTTGCGCGAGCGCGAACGCCGCCCACTGGCCGCCGGAGCGGCGCAGGAAGGCGACATCCAGGCTGGCGGGCGCGGCATGGTGAAACAGCCGGAACCAGACCTCGGGCGCAAACCATGACATGAGGAAGATGGTCGCATCCTCCAGCAGCGCCCCCCACAGAAAAATCAGGATGAGCGCTTTGAGCGGCTGCTTGATCATGGGAAGTACTCCGTCGAGACGTTGGCCACTGAAACGCCGTGGCCCAAGATAGCCGTCAGCCGCGAGCGTGGCCGCTCTTGCGGCGAGGCGACGCCTACCGATGCAATTCGCGCCGACTATTCGCGACTGCAAGGCGCGGGCGGGCGAAGCGCTCAGGGGCGTTCGTTGCGGAGGCGAAGGAGTTCGGCGCCCGCGCCGAGAACCAGTGCGGTCGTGTTCTTGACCCAGTCGGCGCGAGACTTCCTCCAGTTCCTCCAGCCTTCTGGAAATCGCTTGTCCACGAACATCGCCTGGAGGTCGCTCACGGCGATTGCCGGTTCACCATCGATTTCCGTGGCATCGGGCTTGTTGGCGAGAAAGGCGAACAACAGGCCGAATTCGCCGGCGGCGCCCACGAGATTGTCCTCGCCGAGCAATTTGGTGAGCTTCGCCTCGAGATCCCGATGGGCATCGGCGGCTCTTGCCTCGGATGCGCCGAGCCTCTTCACGAGCGCCGGGCCGATGCTACCGACGAAGGAATCGAGATCGCTCAGCAACAAGGCTGCCGTCACGGCGCCAAACACCTTGGCGTTGGGATCTCGGTGGAGATTCTCTCCAATAAAGCGCGCAATGTCAGAACGCGTGACAAGGCCAGCCGTGGCGCGTCGGGTAAGTCGGTCGAAATCGACGCGACTGAGCCTGCCGGAGGCCAACGTCCGTGGATCGCCCTGCAGGATGCCGCTATGCCCCGGATGCGATCCTTGCGAGCCGGGAAATTCGAGCGAGAACAGTCCGGCCGGCGTTTTCGTATCGAGTTTGCCGGAGCTGCCGCGCATCAACAAATGGTTGCCCGTTGCGAACAGCTGCAGCACCTCCCCCAGATCGCCGCCGCCCGTGTTGCCCAATTCCCTGACCTCATCAACGCTGGCCAGTGGATTGGCGGGGTCGTTGCGCACCGAAAGATCGCCCGTGGACACTGCGGTCCCAATGAACGGACAGGTGGCTTTGGTCTGCACGATCCGGTTCCTGACCTCCGCAGTGATCGCCACCGTGGTCACGAATTTGCCGTCACTCATGGAGAAATCGTCACGCGTGTGGGTTGATCGGAACGATTCTCTCTCACGAGGCGAACCGCTCTCTCATGCATGCACTCTTGCGGCACTGGAAACCGGCGCCGGCGCAAGCTCGGATCCGTTCCCCTGACGTTGGGACCCGCCGCTTGCGCGCTCATTGAAGCTCCAGCGGCTCCTTCGCGCCAAAACGCTTGGCCCCGCGCTTCCACATGCGGACGCTGAGCTCGGGCGCATCTTGCGTGACGCGGTTCATCTCCTTGCGGACCCGGTCGAGACAGTCCTCGGCCTTGCCTCGGGACTCGACCGGGAGGTGCAGCGTCTCCTCGATGTCGCGCGGGATCGCCGAATACCAATCGGTGGCGGTCGCATGCTGCGCCGCGCGCTCGGAGAAACGAAGGAAGGTCTGGAGCGCGGCGAGCACTGCTGCGACGATGCTGACAGCGCCAACCGCCAACGCTTTCGGCCTGTCAGTCGCGCGGTCCGCGAACATCACCGTCCCGACGATGCTCGCAAAGACAACTGCGGGCACGCCTACGATATCGCTGAGCAGTCGAAACAGGTCCGCCGACGCGTACTGGGCAGACTGCGCCGCATAGACGCGCATGTGCCAATTCTCGAGGAGGTGCGCGATCTGGCCATCCCAGCCACGTCCGGCGCTCGGCGCCGCACCTTGTCCCGTGTCCTTCGAGTCCATGGTCACCTCCCGTCCCAGCCCCACTCTCCCGGCGAACGCTCCTCCAACTTGAACACGTCGCCCCGCGCCGAGGACCCGGCGCTCCACTCCTAGACCGCGTGCCATCCCGACGCCCGCCGGGGCCAGCGGGAGACTCGGTAAATCCGGCCCCGACAAAGCCCGAGGGATGATCCGCCAGGACCCAGGCCTGCAGCTAATATCTAGGGGCGGACGTCAACGCAAATATACCCCGCCGGCGACGGCAGCAGCTATTGGCGGGTGGGCTCATGCGCGCTGCCGGCCTGCTTGTACACATGCAGCCGCCGGGTTTCACGGTTTTCCGAAGCAAACTGCGCACGCCCCGCGGCGAGTTGTCGGTTGAGGGCCATGGTCCAGATGACTGACTCACGCGGGTGCTTCAGCATCGTCAGAAGGTGGCTGATCCCATGCTCAAGGAAGTTTCCGAGTCCAGCCGCTCACGTGGCGAGCGCCCGGAACTGCGTCAACAGCTGCAGGCACCCGAGCTAGGCCCGCGTATTTCCGTTGGCGGCGAAATAGCTCAAAGCGCGCAGGCTGGGAAGGAAAAAATACGCACCGCCGCGCACGGTGACGAATTGGGGCAGGCTGGATATGCGGCGCCGCAAGCCGCCCTCTTTGGGTATCTTGAAATCAGCGGTAATCGGGCAGCCTGGTAGCGGCTCGCGATTGCCGATCAGCGGATCGCTCTCCCCGGTCAAGCGGGAAAACTTGGTGTTCGTCGTCCACGCATTCTGCAGGAACTCGAATTGCCGCGAGATGTTCGCGTTGAGGCAAATGAAGTGCAAGCCCCGCTCTGGATCGTCAGGCGGTGCCGGCGCGAGCGCGTTCTGGGGCGACAGCTCAGGCCCGTATTCGCGGCCGCGGCGCAGGATGCGATGAAAGCGCACCGGGGACATCAGGTCGTCGCGGAAGCCTCCGGGCCCGAAACCGAGCATGGCGACGAGCCTCGCGACCCGGGTCGGGCGTCCGGGCTAATCCCAAGAATGTTCCACGCAAGTTCACGTCTACGCAGCGGTCGAAGCTTTCCACGGTGAGCTCGAGCATGTCGCCGTGGCGTAACGATGTGACGCCCGCATTGTTGACTAAGCAGTCGATCGAGCCGAGCTGGTTACGGATCGTATCCACGAGCGGCATCGCCCGAGGCCGCGACGCATCGGACGTCGCGATCAGCAGTACGTTCGGCCCCAACACGCTGACCAGCTTCAAGGTATGGACTGACGAGGTACGCGCAGGGTTATTCAGTGATGGTCGGTGCGTGTGCCCGGTCCCAGTCCGCGTTGCCGTTGAGTGATGATCATGTAGCCGGCCCCTTCGGGTCAAAGTCCATTTCCCAACTTGACATTAACCCCGCCGCTTAACCGCGGCGAGGAGGCCGGCTACATGATCATCATTCGACGCGAGAGGTGCGTCGCGTCGACGGGTATCAACGCCCCGAAGGGAAAATCACGCGCGTCATGTAGGCGACGTCCAGTTTCGCAGGGCACGCAGGCGGCAGGTACAGCGTCGAGATCGGCGTCATCGCGATCCGGCTCAACGATCCCAATGCAACGCGCGCGACCCGCGGCTCGCAGCCGACGAGCATCGCGGCTTCGTAGACGACGACCGGATGATCGGCGGGATAGTAGACCGAGAGCTTCTCAACCAGTGCCGGAAGCAACGACGCGTCATAGCCATGCTGCCGGTAGGCTGGCTCGCCGAGCACGCCAACCTGCCACAGGACGAGTTGGGCCGACGTGTCGATCACGCGCTCATGGAGGAGGAAGTCGGTGGCCTCCAGCGACAGGCAGCCGTTCTCGGCCGGATCAACGCCGAGGTCAGCGAACAGGCAGTCCTCCGCGGATACGGCGGCCAGCATGCGCGCGCGATATCCCTCGGCCCGCGCGACGCGGACGGCCTCGTGCGGCGGAAACGCGAAAACACCTGGATGACCATAGAAGACTGCGACAGTCATGCGTCCCTGCCGAACACTCGCCATGATCTCGTCGACCATCTCCGTGTAGGTCTGCGCGCGTGGTTTGCCGTCGGCATAAAGTCGGAACAGAGACTCCGCATCAGCGTTGAGCGTGCGGACGACCGCTTCGGCGACCGGGTCGGTGACGCCATAGAAGAGACGGTCCGCGCGGCGCATCCATGCGACTGCTTCAAGCGTTAGCTGCCCGGTGATCCGGATTCCCGTGCCCGCAATCACCAGGTCTTCGGAAAACAGCCGCATGCCGCGATGCGTGCGACCCGCATTCACGCCGAATTTTCGTGATCCGTCAGGAGCGTTGTCTGGAGAGCCGCGGCGTCTCCCGCCTCGAGAAGCAACCGATCGCACTCCGCGACGCCGCTGCTACAAAGCTCGGTGTTGGGATCCGCCACGAAGCGAGCCATCCGATCCGGATCGATTGAGACTCGCACTAGGAATTCCTTTAGCGTCATAGTCGTATCCCGGTGGGTGTGAATCGCGCCGGCCGCACGCGAACACCCGCCGCGCGCAAGCGCGCCCGGCGGTGACCTAACGGCGTGAATCGATTCTGCGCGAGGTCACACCGATCGCCGGGGGCGATTCGGCGTACCGACGCAGCAGCGCTACTTCAGCTGCTTGGCTCGTACGTTGATAGCGTCTTCCAGCTGCTTCATCTGCGCAACCTGCGCTTCGAGCCCCGCTCGCTGGGCAGCCGTGAGGCGGCCCATCAATTGAAGGGAGTCCTTATCCTGAACCGTGGAAAGGATGCTCACCCAGTCGATCGTGCGGAACACATCAACGAGCGTCGTCATGTTCTTTTCCTTAAATGGTTCGTTCAAACCGTTCCTGCAGCACGCGTCGCCTCCGCAGCCTCAAAGCGGGCCGTACGTCGCCTCTGCGGTCACTAACGCACGACGCAGCGCCGCGTGCTCCGAAACGCTCGCGCCGGGCATCACCACTGACTCCTCCAACCTGGCATGGCGCGCCACGCGTGCACCGGGGCCGACGACGACGCGATCCATGACAACATCCGACTCGATCACCGCGTCGGCGCTCACGTAGTCGCGTCGTGCGACGCGCCGCAGCCATTCCAAGTTGCAGTCGAGGATGTCGACCGGAACGGTCAGGTTGCAGTCCCAAAGGCCCACGTCCTCGGCGAAAAGATGATGGCCTCCCCGCACGAGCAAGTCAAGGGAGTGGGACAGCTCGTACTCGTCCCGCAGTGCGGTGCGCGGCGTCACGGCGATGAAGTCGAAGATCGCCGGCTGCAGGGCGTAGAGCCCACAGCCCTTGAGATCGCCGGTCGGTCGATGCGGCTTTTCGATAACGGTCGTAACCCGCAAGCTTCCGTCGGTGCGTATCTCGCAGGCGGACGCAATCAGGCTCGGATCGCGCTCGCGCTTCACGGCGATCGCCGAAGCGCCCTCCTCAAGTCGCGCAAGCAGCCGTTGTGGCCGCTCCGCCCAGAAGAAGTAGTCGCCAAGAAGAAGGAGGAACGGTCCCGCGACTTCGGAGCGCACGCGTCCCACCGCATGCGCGATCCCGAGCTGCGACGACTGCTCGAAATACCGGATCCGGACACCGTACCCAGTGCCGTCTCCGAATTCGCGCACGACGTCCGCGGCGCGGTGGCCGACCACCATCAGGACGTCGCGGACGCCGAGATCGCGCAACATGCGCAGGTGATGCCCGACGACTGGGGCGTCGCCGATCGGTACCAGCGGCTTGGCGTAGCTGTTGCCCAGCCGTCCCATCCGCGCCCCGCGCCCCGCGGCCAAGATCACTGCGCTACACGCGGTCATTGTCTGGACTCCGTGTCGGCGACTAGTTCCGCCAGCACGGCGGCGCCGCCCGGGAGTTTCGCCAGGCGGTCGACGTACACGCTCTGGCGCGCCTGCAGCGCGGAACGTGTCCGCGCGTCGGTAAGCAGGCGCGCCAATGCGCGTTCCGTGTCGTCTCCTCCGAAAATTTCGAGCCGCTCGAACGCGGCAGGGAGCGAGCTGTTGCGGTAAAGGACGATCTCTTCCAGGATGTCGCTCATTCCAGTCGGATAGACCTCGAAAGGATAGATCGATCCGGGCCGGAGATTCTCGATCGCGAGCACAATCTCGCGAAGCCGGCCGGTCGCGCGGTCCAACAACTCAAGGATGCCGTACCCGTTTCGGAACACGGCCGATGCCTGGAGCCCGCACACCGCCTTGCCAAGCGAGATCGAGATCTGATTCTCCGTCAAAACGAGATCGGCGCTGAACATCAACCGATCCATCTCGGGTGGGCTGAGGGTCGAAAGGTTGACGATGTCTACTCGCGGATGCGGCGATGGCGCGAGCAGGTCGCCACTGTTCACTGACACCACCGTCACGCGGTGGTCAAGGTTACCAAAGTACAGCGCAAGGAGCTCGGACAGGTTGGCATATAAATGGTGGCCGAGCCGTTGCTCGGATTTCCACGCCCAATTCGATACCAAGTGAAAGATCAGAAAGTCGTCCGCGCTGCGCAGATACCGCCGGCGCACGGCCGCGCGCTCGTCGTGGCCAATAGTCAGCGGCGTCTTCCAGTAGCGGAAGGGGCGACCCTTGCGGCCCGTTACGGGCAGCGGCTCGTGCATTGGGCAGGGAAGCATGATCTGCATGCGTTCCGGGATCGCGTCGAACCAGTGAAACTCGGTCACTAGATGCGGCGGTCCGAAGAACATGCCCATCTCGCGCTGCGCGAATCCGAAATGGTCGAGCGTGACGAGGCACGTGTCGAGATCGTCCAGGCTTTCCTTCCAACCCGGCTCGCGCGCCAGCGGCACCATTCCGCTCCGCCAGAACATCAGCGGGTAGTCGGCGAACACCACCGCGTGGGGGCTCAGGTCGCGAAGCGTCTTCCGCCACAGCGCGACATTGGCCGGGCCGTCAAGGCGAAGCGGCAGCACGTGATCGCCGAATTCGTCCGTGAGGAAACCGGTTGCGAACGGCGCCGCGAGGAACACGACGCGATGGTCCTCCGCCGTGAGCTCGCGGGCCAGATAGCGCGCGGTCACCGTTTCTCCGGACCCTTCATTGACCGGCGCAACGATCAGAACGTCGAGCCGTTTCTTTTTATTGATCATGCGCCTCTGGCACCGCTTGTCACGCCGCCGGCCATACCTGCTACGATCGCATCCGCCGCTGTCGGCAGCGCCGCGAGCGCCGTCACGTACCGCCGCTGCGCGGCGCGCAGCTCCGACCGCGTCCCGGCATCGAAAAGCAACGCCGCGAGTGCGGTTCGCGTCGTTTCGCCGCCGAACGCTTCGAGGCGGGCGAACGTCTGGCCATAGCTGCCTGCGTAGTCGAATCCGAGGTTGCCAAGCGCTCGCGCGTCCCAGACCGGAAACACGTCGTAAGGAAAGATTGCGCCGGGTCGCTCGTTCTCTATCGCGATGGCGAGCGCGGCCACAGGGTCATCGCGTGCCCTGTCCAGCAACGGTGCAAGCTCGAGGGTATTGCGGAAGACCGCGCACGGGGTCAGAGCGCAAGCCGCCTTGCCGAGGCTCGCCGAGACCGCGTTGTCTGTCATCATTAGATCGGCCGCGCCGAGGAGCAGTTCGTAGTCGGGTGGCGCGAGCGCCGGAAAGTGGACGAAGCGCACTCCGCGATCCGGCGCCGGCGCCGGCAGCGAGCCATCGTTGACCGACACGACGGTGACGGGGCCGTGCCCGGCGAGGTAACGCTGCAGCAGCGACGGGACGTACCGGTAATGCGGCAGCCCGAGCTGCGCGGCTATCCGCGACGCCCAAGCTGGCGCCGAGTGGAACACGAGGATGCCATCGCTTTCGCCAAGATATCGGCGCCGGATCTCCCCAATACGCTCCTCCGGCGGCGCGCGAACCGGCTCCCAATAGCGGACCGGCACACCCTTCCGGTTTCGGACGGGGCCAGGCTCGTGGGTCGGGCAAGGCAATAGAACCTCCATCCGTTCCGGAAGGTCCACGGTGACCTCGACGCCGAACGTCAGGTGCGGCGGTCCGAAATAGACGGCTTGCCGTCGTTGTGCGTAGCCCAGGTGATCGAGCGTCAGGAGCGCTCCGCCGAACGCCTGGAGCCCGTCGACCCAACGCGCGTCGGCGAGCGGAACCGTGCCGCTCGCGAAGAACATCAGCGGATAGTCGGCGAAGACGATCGCGCTGGGCGCTACGCTCTTAATGGCCTCCCACCACCGCGCCTGGTTCTCGGCCCGCGACTCGCCGAGCACGACAACGCGGCCGTCGAATGCCGGACCGAGCAGACGCGCGACACCAGCTGATGCCGCGAACCAGCAGTCAATCCCGCGGGACGCCAGATCTTGCGCGATGTGAAGCGCCGTGATCGCCTCGCCAGACGAATGCGTGCAGGGTGTGACGAAGAGGATCCGCCGCAGGCCGCGGGTCATTTCTCGAGTAGGAAGTCGCCGACGGCGAGTGCGTCGAGCCCTGTCGTGTAGAACAGGCCGAGGCAGTCCTCGAGCGAGTGCACCATGGGCCGTCCCATGATGTTCAGACTCGTGTTCAATAGTACCGGCACGCCGGACAGCGCGTGAAAATGGGTGACGAGCGCGTGGAAGAGCGGATCCCATTCGTGGCGTACTGATTGTACGCGACCTGTCCCGTCCACATGGACGACACCCGGCACGCGGGCTTTCATGCCGTCGCGAAACCTCAACGTGCACTCCATGTAGCGCGATGGCCGGTAGCCCTCGAAATAGGCGTCGCCGAACTCGTCAAGGATCGCGGGTGCGAAGGGCCGGAACGCCTCGCGAAACTTCACCCGCTGGTTGATGCGATCCTTGATGTCGGGTGAGCGCGGATCCGCGAGGATCGACCGATGGCCGAGCGCACGCGGACCGAACTCGGCCCGTCCCTGGACCCAGCCGACGATCGCGCCGTTGGTGAGCAGGCGTGCTGTGTGTTCGGCGATCGCCCCGGGCAGATGAAGAAGTCGCGACACGCGACCCAGCACGACGAGCCGGTCCAGCACTTCGGCTGAGATCTCCGAGCCGAGGTACGGCGTTCCACGGCTCTCGACGCATGCGAGTCCGCCGCGATCTTCGGCGCAGGCCGCGAGGGCAGCGCCTAGTGCGTTCCCATCGTCGGCGGGCGCTGACGGCACGTGGAGGCGCGTGAATCCGGCGTGCTCGACGATGCGGCCGTTACACATTGAATTGAGTGCGCAGCCGCCGGCGAACGCGAGGTTCGCAGAGAGCTCTCGCCGATGCAGATTACACAGCAGTTGCAGCAGCGCTTCCTCGAACACTCGCTGTCCGGTGAACGCGATGTCAGCGCGGTCGGAATGCGAAGAACCGCTCTGCGTGAGCAGCGCGTCGATCTGCACGAAGGCACGATCTCGCTCCTCCGGCGAATAGCCGCTGCCGAGTCTAAGATCGTCAACGCTGATCATTGGACGCAGCAGGTCGTACCACTGCGGCGAGAACCTGCCGCAGGCGGCGAGCCCCATCACCTTCCACTCCTCGCCTTCGAGCGGATCGAACCCGCACATCGCGCAGAGCCGCGCATAGAACATGCCGAGGCTTTCGGGCGAGCCCGACGTTGCCGAGGGCGACGAGCCATCATCGATGCGCGTGAGCCGCCCATGCCGCAGCTGGAAGAATCCTGTCGAAGTGTCTTCGCCGTACCCATCGACGACGGCAACCACACATTCGTCGAACGGGCTTGTCCAAGCGGCGTTCGCCGCGTGCGTTAGGTGATGGTCGTAGCGGCGCAGCGATATCGGGTTCGCGAGTCGCGGCGACGAGGCGATCATCAAGCCGGCCTGCTCGATGCTGTTGCGCAGTGCGAGCGATAGCGCCAGCGCGTGCGGCAGAGGCCACGCGACGCGTGTGAGGGGCTTGGTCAGCGCAGCGGGGGACCACTCGACCGCTTGGAGTAGCGTGTTGAGCCTGTGCAAATAGGTGTCGCTCCACGAGACCGCGAGCACGAGCTCGGCGTCGGGACCGCAGAGTTGTTCGAGGAGCCGGGGGACGCGAATCGGATCGTCGGCCGGAATACCGAACGCGCGCTTCGATTGCAGCGCCCGCTCCACACCTTCGGCGTAAAGTGGCGTCCCGTCCGCCGCGACGACCGCGAGCGCGGGCTCGTGCATCGTGGCTGCCAAACCGACGTAGAAGCGCAACGGGAGCCTCATTGGCGCGCCGCCCTGATCGCCTGCGCGAGTTGAAATACCGCCGCCGCGCACAGCCGGCTGCGGTTATAGCGCGTGATCGCAAAGAAGTTCGGGCACATTATCCAGAAGATCGACCACGGGTGATCGGCGGTCAGAGGGTGCTCGAACCACAGCATGCCGACCGGACCCGCCGGAAGGCAGACCCAGAAATTCGCCAGATCGAATTTGTGCCAGAGCGAGTCCCACTCACGATATCTCCATGCTCTCGAACGCCAACTCTACCGACTCCATGAGCCGGTCACGGAAGGTTGCCATACTGGTCTCCTGTGGGCCAAGGTTTGATTGCGCGTTACGCTTATCCGCGGACGAGGGGCGACGCGCTTAGAAAACCAAGTCTGACATGGCTCGTTCCTGACGGAGGGTACTTTGACCACTCAGGCATCGCAATGCTGATGGAAATCTTCAAAGCCCTTTACCCGCAACGCGAGCAGGAGTTCATCACCAAGGACGGCAGTACGCAGTTTTCGGTCATTGCGCTTCATATCGGCAACGCTCAGACCTGCGATATGGTGGCATACCGGGCAGACAAGACTATCTTGTCCTCGGAGGCTCGCTTGACCTGCGATCGCGAGATTGCCGATGCCGCTTCTTCGGGTGTTGGAGAGATGGCGAGTCCCTTGCAGACACTTATCAACGTGCGAAATGCACAAGCCGAATACAGCCTGGAGCGGCTTCATGCCGAATTGGACCGGGGGATTGACTTCAATCGGTTCGACTTCGACAGTCGCGTGCAAATGATCGACCGCGGCATCCCGGCTCCGCTCGGCTGGCTGTTGTCGAGGCGGGCGGCAGAGGAGTTGCGCCTTCAATTTGATCGAACAGCCCGACCAGACGACTGCAAGGGTCTGAGGAATGCCGGGAACAGCCGTCAGCTTAAGGAAATCGCAGACGTCCAAACTTGGCGCAATTGAGACAGACTGCATCCGATGGCACGAGATGGAGGGATCTTGGGCAGAGCACGTCATTTATTCAGGATCGGTTAGCGAGATGGTGACCCTGTTGGGACGAGGATCTAGGTTCGAATTGTGTGCGCAATGGGGTGCGCACCGGAGGCGCCCGCAACCAAACGCTCTGAATGTTGCGAGTTGCCGGTATGAGGGGTTCCAGCCCAATTGCCAAACGCCTCCGGCCCCAATCGGCGCCGCCGCCGTCCCCGCGTCGCAGGAAAGCGGACCCTCGCTTACGTCGCTGAACGGGCCATGACCGGTCACTCACGAGCGACTGCTCTCAGGCGGTGAGTTGTTGGAGGCGTGGAGCGATTGGTCAACTTGCGCGCGCCACCATCGCCATGACAGCGCCGATCCCCGAGACCATAGGGGATATGGGAGGCCGGCGCTACTAGAGAAGCAATCTGTCCTCTGTCGCACCGCGGGAAGTCTTTGTCGAATGCGAAGGGACGGTTTGTGGGGGTATCTCTAGGCAAGCCCTTGTGAGATATTCGCCCGGTGATTCCAGTCGAAGGATTGGGGCTTCAAATGAACCTTCTCCGGCAGATTCGCGTGGCCGCCCTTGCCCCCTTCGTCGTGCTCGCGGCGTCGGGCAGTTCACGGTACCTAGCCCGCGGCGACAGGCATCTTCGTCAGAAGAAGCGCTGAGCGATGGACAGCCTGGTCGATCGACTCCAGGCGCTGCCGCTGATCCTGGCAGGGCCGATTCTGCGCCGGGTGACCGCTTCGTCGGTCACCGTCTGGGTGGTGCTGAAGAACGCGGCCACCGTGAGCCTGCAGATCGGCGACGCGGTCGCGCGCACCCCGGTCGGATCCGCCGCCACGCAGCCGACGATCGCAGGCCGCGCTCGACCCCACGGTGAAGACCTGGACCGAACACCTGGCCGCGCTCGACACGATGAACCGCAGGGCAGCCACCTGGCAGATCGTGCCGGCCCATGAGCTGGCCGACGCCTGAGCAAATTCGATGGCCACCCTCACCAGCGCGCAGCTCGACAAGATCGCGGATTGCATCGTCATCCTGCGCGATCGCAAGACCACGCGGCTCAAGCGGCCGGTGACGTTGCAGACATTCGCATTCGAGAACGCGATGGATCCGATCGCCAGCGACACGAACCTGAAGGACGTGGGCTTCGGCATTATCGACTTCACCGGCAACAAGACGTCTCCCAACATCCGGCTCGTCAACGGCGGTGAGCCGTTCCGGATCGGCAGCACGGCCAAGATCGCGATGATGCTGGCCGCCGTGCAGTTGCGAACCGACGTGCGCAATATCCTCGGACTCTCGCCGCAGATCGTCACGACCCCCGCGGAGTTCGATGCGCTCTATGCGAACGCGACGCTGTGGAGGAAGGGCAAGGCGCCCGCCAGCAACAAGGGCAACCGGATCGCGGCGGTTCCACCGCTGATCTCGAAGATCTTCGACTTCACGAAGAGCCCGGTGAACTTCGCCGGCCCCGACCCCGACACGCAACACCTTCCCGCGAATCACAACAAGGCGGCCGACAAGCTCGGGGGTCACGAGCTCGCCTGGAATGCCGATCCGCCGCTCTCGTTCGCGGAGCGCTACTGGTTGACCGGCCTGATGTCCGACAACGTGGCGGCCACGACCTGCATCAGCGAGATCGGCGTGCCGTACATGAAGGCCGTGCAGCGCGCCTACGGGCTTGCGGAGCATCCCGATGGCGGCATGCATCTGCTCACCTCGGCCGAGTTCGAAACGATTCCTCCGAAGAAGGACAAGGCGACCGACCCGCCGTTGCCGCGCAAGCTGACGGACCCCGAGATGATCGACGTCGACGACCGCTGGAAGGTCGTCTCCACCGGCCGCTACGACGACAAGCGTTCCTGGGTGCCGGGTTCGGCCGCGGCCCTGGCGGCGTACATGATCGCGTTGATCAACGACGGCCTCGCGATCCCGAACATCGCGGGCGCCACGGGCATCGATGCCTGCACCACCATCCGCAACAACCTCGCGGACGGCGGTACCCACAGCATCCCGAGCTATCTGGTCGGCAATGCGAGTCACGGCATCAAGAGCCTCGCGAACGTGACGAAGCAGTTCAACAAGATCGGCATCCTCCAGAACTCTCTCGGCGCGGAGCAGGACATCCTGTCCGAATTCGTCTACGTGGAGACGGAGGAGAAGACCGCGCCGCCGGCCGGCAAGCGCAACAAGATGCAATACGCGATCGTCGTCGCGGGCATGCGGGAGACGCCCTCAATGGGCGCGATCGCGAAGGCGCATCTCCTGGCCGAGAAAGTCCACAAGGTGTTGCTGACGCTATGAGCAGCCTCGACGCGATTCGCGGCCTTGTCGACGAGATGGCGCTCGTGCTCGCGCCGTTGATCGAGGCGGCGCAGGCGCCCGACGACTTCGTCGCCCTCCTCGCCCGGCTCGGGTGGACCGCATCGTCGATTCCCGCGCCGCTTGCCGATCTCGCGACCGCCGGCGCCGACCTCGTGGCCGCGCTCGATGCCGACGACGACGCCGTCACGACCGAAATGCTGCTCTCTGCGATCGCGAAGCTGGTCGATGCGATCGAAGCGATCCACAACCAACCCGACAGCGCCTTTCCGGGCACAGTCGACGTGGCGTCGTTCAAGCAGACCATCGGCCGGGACCTTCTCGACTACTGCGTGGTCGAGTACCTCCTTCGCCATCGCTTCCGCATCGGACGCGTGCTGAAGCTCGTCGGGATCGTGCGGGTCGTCAACGCAGCGGGGGTCGGGCTTCGTCAGCCCTATGTGCGCCGGCAGGTCGACTGGAGCCGGATCGGGACGCTGTTGACCGATCCGCTGCGCGGCCTGCGCGAGACGTACGACTGGAGCACCAGCGCGCCGGAGGTCCGGCAGCTGCTCGGCGATTTCGCAGGGGTGCTCGAAGGCTTCGGTCTGCAGTACACGTACTTCCCGCCGGACGCAGCGCAGCTGGCCTTCATCAATGCCGGCGCCACGACGCCGTTGCCGGCGGAGCCGGGCATTCGCCTCGATCTCGATCAAGGATTCGGTGTCCCCAAGGGAAGCCAGGCCGGTGTCCTCCTGGTGATTCGCGCGGCGACCGCCGACCGCGGACTCGCCCTCGGTGTGCTTCCGTTCGTCGACTACAGCGCATCGACCACCATCGCCGACGACGACTCCTTGTCGCTCGCGATCGTCGCCGATGCCGACTTCGCGCAGGGCATCGCGCTGACGCTGGCACCCGGCCGTGCGCCGGTGCTCGAAGCCGGATTCGCCACCGGGACGGCCGCCGCGGCGCCGTCGAAAGTGCGGGTGCAGCTGAAGATTCCACCCGGGACCGACCAGCCCGAACGCGTGCTCATCGGCACGCTCGACGGCAGCCACGTCTCGATGCGTACGTTGATCGCATCGGCCGGCGCTGTCGTCACGGGCTCTCAGCTCGAAGCATTCGCGGAGTTCCAACTCGATCGCCTGCGCATCGTGATCAAGTCCGATGACAGCGACTCGTTCATCGGCAGCCTGATCGGTGACGGCGTATCGGCCGATCTATCGCTCGGCATGCGTGTCTCGAGCGTGAGTGGCTTTCATTTCACCGGCAGCGGCGGTCTCGAGGTCAACGTTCCGGTCAGCGTCAGCTTCGGTCCCATCGCGCTACAGGGCATCACGATCGGCCTGCATCCGAACGCGCAAGGGATCGCCATCGCCGTCGGCGCGACGATTCGCGGCAGCATCGGCCCCGTCACCGCACTCGCCGACGGGGTCGGCTTCACGCTGGGCATGACCTTTCCCGATCCACCCACCGGCAATCTCGGTCCGATCGATGTGGGCTTCGGATTCAAGCCGCCGTCGGGCATTGGGTTGTCTGTGGATGCCGGCGGCGTGGTGACGGGCGGCGGCTTCCTGTTCCATGATCCGGTGCAGCAGATCTACGCGGGCGTGCTGCAGCTGTCGCTGCACGAACGGCTGACGCTCACGGCGTTTGGCCTGATCGCCACGAAGATGCCCGACGGCAGTCGGGGCTACTCGATGATCGTGTTCATCACCGCCGAAGGCTTCCAGCCGATCCAGCTCGGCATGGGCTTCACGCTGAACGGCATTGGCGGCATGGTGGCTATCCACCGCACCTTCGACGAAGACGTGCTGCGCGCCGGCCTGAAGAACGACACGCTGGGCACCCTGCTCTTCCCGCGTGACCCCATCGGCAACGCGCCTACCCTCATCGCCACGCTGGCCGCAGCCTTCCCCGCCAAGCAGGGCAGCTACCTGCTCGGGCTGCTGGTGCGCATCGGCTGGTCCACGCCGCCCCTGGTGCTGCTCGATCTCGCACTCATCCTCGAGTTCGGCACCCGCACGCGGCTGCTCGTGCTCGGACGCATCAGCGCGTTGCTGCCGTCGCCCGACAACGACCTGGTGCGCCTGATCCTCGACTCGATGGGCGTGATCGACTTTGACCAGGGCACCGTGGCGATTGACGCCGTGCTCGTCGACTCGCGTCTGGCGCACAAGTTCGCGCTGACCGGCGCGATGGCGCTGCGCGCGCGCTGGAGTTCAGGGCCGGGTTCGGGCTTCGTTCTCGCGGTCGGCGGCTTGAACTCCCACTTCGCGCCACCCGAAGGGCTGCCTGTGCTGCAGCGCGTGGGCATCGCGCTGAGCTCCGGGGATAACCCGCGGCTGACCTGCGACTCCTACTTCGCGATCACCTCCAACACCGTGCAGTTCGGCGCCCACGCGCACCTGTACGCGGCGGCCTACGGCTTCAGCGTCGAGGGCGACATCGGCTACGACGTGCTGATCCAGATCGCGCCGCTGCATTTCCTCGCCGACTTCAACGCCAAGGTTCAGCTCAAGCACGGCTCGAGCAATCTCTTCATGGTGAGCGTCGACGGCGAGCTCGAAGGGCCACGACCGCTGCGCGTCAGTGGCAAGGCATCGTTCTCGATCTTCTGGTGCGACTTTACAGTGCGCTTCGACAAGACCCTGGTCGACGGCGAAGCACCGCCGCCGCCGCCGGCCATCGACGTGCTCGCGCAACTCCAGCAAGCCCTGGCCAGCCCGCAGAGCTGGACCGCGCAACGCGTGCCGGGCCACACCCAGGGCGTGTCCCTCCGGGCCTTGCCGCCCGACAGCGGCCAGCTCGTGCTCGACCCGCTCGGTCGCTTGCTGGTCAAACAACAGATCGTGCCGCTGAACACGAGCCGCGACATCGAAATCTTCAGTGGCGCGCCGGTCAGCGGCGCGCGGCGCTTCCAGCTCGCGGCCACCTTGAACGGAGCGAACCAGCACACCGACACCGTGCAGGACCAGTTCGCACCGGCCCAGTACTTCGAGCTGAGCGACGACGAGAAGCTGGCGGCGCCATCGTTCGAGACGATGGACGCGGGGCTGATCTTCGGCGACACGGCGGTCAGCTTCGATGCCGGCCAACTCGTCGCCGCGCCGCTGCAGTACGAGCAGATCGTGATCGACGATCTGGCCGCGCCGCCGCCGCCGCCCGACCACGGACCCCGTCGACCGAGCTTCACTTTGCGCGCCGATCAACTGTTCGCGCTGAGCAAGAGCGGGGCCGCCGCGAGGGCACCGATCCGGACCGCCGGGCTGGCGCGCTTCAGGGCCGCCGATGCGCAAGCCGGCGCCGTGTTGCAAGCACCGGACTGGCGCATCGTGCCGATCGCCGACGGACTGCCGGCCGCGCTCGACCCCACGGTGAAGACCTGGACCGAAAACCTGGCCGCGCTCGACACGATGAACCGCAGGGCAGCCACCTGGCAGATCGTGCCTGCGCACGAGCTGACGGATTGATTTGCCCCATCACCCCATGCCAACCACCTCCCCCGACGCCAATCTGAGCTTCCTGCCCTGGGTGCGGCAGGGCGCCGCGGCGGCGATCTCGACCGTCGATACCCTAGGCCCTGCGCAGAGCGCGGTGGCCGACCTGACGGCGGCCCTCGCGATCAACGGTGCGCCGGCGCTGCCGATCTCGGTGCGTCTGCGCGGGCCGGCCGATGTCGTCGGCATCGACGCGAACCAGATCGTTCGGATGGACCCGCGCCCTGGCAGCGACGACTTCGAACCGAACTATTTCCCGTGCATCGAGTTCGACCGGCCCGACTTCCCGTGGCTCTTCACTCCGGCGCGCGCCGAAGCGCGCGCGCGGCTGCGGCCGTGGCTGTGCCTGATCATCGTGCGCAAGCAGGACGGCGTGACGCTCGGCAGCACGCCTGATTCGCCGCTCGCGACGCTGCTGATCGCCACGCCCGCGAATCCCGCCGCTGAGCTGCCCGACCTGCGCGAAAGCTGGGCCTGGGTGCATGCGCAGGCGGCCGCGCCCGACAACGGTGCCGCGTCGGTCGGTGGCGCGCTCGGCGGCGCGCCGCAACTGTCGTTGTCGCGGCTGCTGTGCCCGCGGCTGCTCGCGCCCAGCACCGACTACATCGCCTGCGTCGTTCCCACGTTCGAGCTCGGCCGCAAGAGCGCGCTGGGACTGCCGGTAACCGATGCCGATCTCATTGCCGCGAATGCGCTCGCGCCGGCGTGGTCGCTGGCGATCAGTCCGCCGGCGCAGGTGCTGTTGCCGCTGCTGCATCACTGGGAATTCCGCACCGGCGTCGGCGGCGATTTCGAATCGCTCGCGCGCAAGCTGAAGCCGCAGCCGGTGACCGCCGGACTGGGCCAGCGGCCGCTCGACATCAGCACGCCGGGGTTCGCGCTGCCCGTCGCGGCCGCACCCGGCATGACGCTCGGCCTCGAGGGCGCGCTCGAGCCGATCGATCGCGACGACAACGTGCCGCCGGGGTGGCCGAGCGGCACGCAGGCGCTTTTCCAGAGCGCGCTCGCGGCGATCGTCAACACGCCGGGACAGAGCGCAGTTGTCGCCCCTCAGGCCGATCCGATCCTCGCGCCGCCGCTGTACGGCCGCTGGTATGCGGCGCGCGCGATCGTGGCGCCGGGCGGCGCCGCGTGGCTGGACCAACTCAACCTCGATCCGCGCACGCGCGCGTACGCCGCGTTCGGCACTCGCGTCGTGCAGGAACACCAGGAGGCGCTGATGTCCGCGGCGTGGGAGCAGGCTGCGCAACTGCAGCAGGCGAACCAGCGCGTGCGCCAGTTGCAGCTCAGCCTCGCGGTCGGCACGCGGCTACACGCGCGCCACTTCGCGCCGCTCGCGCCCGACAGCGTGCTGCGGCTGACGGCGCCGGCGTTCGGGCGGATCCGCTCGGTCGTCGGCAGCGAGACCGCGTCGCGCACGGTGGTCGCGCGGATAGCGAGCACCGCGCTGCCGCTGCATGCAACCAGCGTCGCGATGCGCATCGTCGGCCGCGCCCAAGGGCCGCTGACGCGGCGGGCCGCGGCGCTGGGTTTCACGCGTACCGCGGGCGTGAGCTGGGTCGGTACGCTGAGCATCGGGCAGGGCGCGTTCCTCGCGGCGCCCGCCTTCGATCTCGCAACTGTCAGTGCGATCAGTCAGAGCCGGCCGAGCGGTTCGGCCGCGATCCTCGGGTACGGGCAGGTGAACGACGCGCTCATCAGCGCGGCGCCGAGCCGGCCGCAGTTCCAGATCGTGGCCGAGGGCCAGCCGGTGACGGTGGCCGCGCTGCCGCCCCAGCACGTGCCCGACAACGCGACGACGCGCAACTTCCGCGCCGCGGCGAGCGAGCACCTGCAACGCATCGACCCGGGCCGGCTGGGCATCCTGTTCGGGCCGCCGGCCTCGCTCGCGATGAACACCGTGCGCGACACGGTGATCGCGAAGCTGCAGCCGCGGCTCGCGCTGATCGCGTTCGCGCGCGCCACGATCACGACCGGTGCGAACGCGCTCGCGCCGGTCGACACGCCGGCCAGCGCGACGGTCGGCATCGACACCGTGATGGCGGCGCCTAAGTTCACGCAACCGATGTACGAACCGCTGCGCGACCTGTCGCAGCAACTGCTGCTGCCCGGCATCGAGACCGTGCCGGCCGATGCGGTGTTCGGCCTGAAGACGAACCGCCGCTTCGTCGAATCCTACATGGTCGGGCTCAACGTCGAGATGGCGAGCGAGATGCTGTGGCGCGGCTTCCCGACCGATCAGCGCGGCACCTGCTTTGACCAGTTCTGGGACGTGTCCGCCGCGCCCGCCGCGCGCCCCGACATCAACCCGCTGCACCTGTGGAAGGAGCGCGCGCTCGGCGATGCACAGACCGCGCCGGCGCGCGAGCAGTTCGTGATGCTGATGCGCAGCGCGCTGCTGCGCCGTTACCCGAACGCGGTGATCTATGCGACGCCGGCGCGCGTGCAGAACGGCGTGCGCGCGCCGAGCGCCGATCCGGACGATGAAGTGCAACCGGCGTTCCACGGCACGCTGCAGCCCGACATTTCCTTCTTCGGCTTCGACTTCAGCACCGGTGCGGCAACCGGCGCCGACGGTTCGGCCGGCCACTACATCGTGATCCAGGAGCACCCGACCGAGCCGCGCTTCGGCCTGGACGACGGCACGCAGGTTGCAGCCGGCGCGACCCATCTCGCGCTCGACAGCGGCCCGCCCGGCGGGCTGCCCGTGTCGCCGCCGCTGCAGTGGGGCCGCAATTCGGCGCACATGGCCGGCATCACGCGCCAGTTGCCGGTGCGCATCGCCATCCATGCATCGCAATTCATCGCGAAGACATCATGAGTGCGCCTGTACATCGCGCGCTCACGTCAGCGCTGTTCAAGAGCCGCCTGACCTTGCCGCAGGCGAACGAGCCGGCCGCGCAACTGCCGCCGTTGCTTCAGAACACGCTGTGCGCCAGCGACCAGCCGCTCGCGCTGCTGCCGGTGCGGCTCGAGACGCGCTTCTTCGCGCAACCGGACGGCAGCAGCGAGTTGCGCGTGCGCGTCTATCCCGACAAGGTCCACCTCGATTCGCACGAGATCGAGCTGACCCCCGACGAGCGCGACTGGGGCGTGCACTACTGGCAGCAGGACTGGCTCGCCGGCAGCGATGCCGCCGCGCGATCCACCGCCTGGGATCAGTTCGCGACGCGCTTCGGCGCAGCGCGCGCCGCCTGGATCGCGCGTAGCCTAATGCCGACCAATGCGGCGCAGCGGCCGAGCGCGCCGGCGACGACGCTTGCGGTCGCGCCGCAGTTCCCGGCAGTTGCGGTCGTCGATGACGGCCAGAACGCGGCCTGGCGGCGAGCCGCGCTGGCGCGGCTGCTGCCCGATCGCTGGATCGCGGTCGTGCAATCGGGCGGCCAGACGGTGCTCGCGGCGAGCGGCCGCGACATCGTGCGCCCGCTCGCGGTCGGCCCCGATCCGAAGGCCGCGCCGACGAACGCGAGCAACGAGGAACTCGCGATCGATGCCGGTATGCAATGGATGGTCGATTTCGATGCCGCCGAAACGGCCGGTATGGCATTGCGCATCCAGATTCCGGCCGCCCTGCTCGCGGCGGGTCTGGACAGCCTGGTCGTGTTCGGCAGCGCCGCCGCGACCAGCGCAGCCGACACCGCGGCGCAGCTCGCGCAGCTGCTCGATGCGCATCACTACACCGACGGCTTGCAGTTCCTGCCGCTCGGCACGCCAACCAACAACACCGCCGACCGGCGCGCCGGCTACAGCTCCGACGATCCCGGCCACGCGCGCTCGTTCGCGGCCGAGGTCAGCGTCGACCCCCGCGGCTTCGACGCGAGTGCGAACGCGTTGCGGCTGGGCGCCGCGCTCGGCTTGCCCGACGACCGCATCGCCGCGGGGCTCGCGCACGTCGAACATGCCGGCGCGTCGCACGAGCTCGATCTGCGCAGCATGAACAGCGCGCTGTGGCAATGCGGCTGGGGCAACTTCCTCGTCAACATGATCGGCTTCGACGGCACCGGGCTCACACCGGATCACGTGAGTTGGGCGCGCGATCATTTCGTCAATCACGTGCGCAGCGCCGGCCCGTTCCCGCCGCTGCGCTGCGGGCATCAGCCGTACGGCGTGCTGCCGGTCACGTCGCTCGACCTGTGGCAGCCGCGCGCGGCCGAGGCGCCCGCGCTCGCGCGCGACGCCGCGCTGCGCACGCTGCTGCTCGGCCTGCGCGACCAGGTCTGGCGCACGCACCTGGCCGACGTGCCACGGGTCGGCGCGCGCCACGATCCGCCCGATCCGGATGCCGATCTCGCCGACGTGATGCGCGCCGATGCGCAATCGAACAGCTACTTCGCGCGCGGCGTGCTCGGCCGCCACTATCTGCAGCATCTGCGCGCCTTCATCGGCGAAAATCTCGCGGCGAACGGCTTCATCGCCGCACAGGATGCGATCGCTTCGAAGCTGCTCGCCAGGCTCGGCATCGCGTGGCGACCGCGGCTCGCGCGCGCGGCCTATGCCGACATGACTTGGCGCGTCGCGTCGCCGCTGATCCAGAACGGCGAAGTGTCGCCGTGGCGGATGCTCGAGCCAAACTACATCGCCGCGTTGCTCGCGCTGCCAACGATCGACGCGTTGATCGCTGCGCGCCCCGATCCGGCTGCCACCGACAACGCGACCAGCCTGCTGCAGGCGTTGCTGCGCCATGCGCTGCTGCGCGAGATCGCGACCGCCGCGGCGCAGATCGCGGTGAGCGCGCCGGGCGCCGATCTCGCGGCCATGCTGCGCGATGCCGAGCTGATCGATCTCGTGACCGGCGCCGCGCCGTCGACGACCTGGCGGCGCCAGCTCGAGCTGACGGTGGCACCCATTACCGGCACCCAGACGATCCGCGCCTTCATCGAAGGGCTGACGACCTTCGATGCGCCGGCGGTGGCGGCACTCGGCGACACGCGGCGCAGCCTCGCGCATCTCCAGGGGCTCGACAGCGAGACGCTGCAGTGGTTGACGCAGGGCACGCTCGACCTGTCGACGCATCGGCTCGATGCGTGGATCACTTCGTTCGCGACCAAGCGCCTCGCAACGATGCGCGCGGCATCGCCGAAGGGCCTGTACGCCGGCGGCTACGGCTGGGTCGAGAACCTGCGGCCGGCACCGGCCACGGCGCCGGTGACACCGCCCGCTGGCGAAGCCGCGCCGCTGTTCGCGAACGCCGTAGACGGCGGCTTCATTCACGCACCCTCGCTGACCCATGCCGCCGCCGCGGCCCTGCTGCGCAATGCGCATCTGGGCGCCGGCAACACCGCGCAGCCGGGCGGGCCGTTCGCGATCGAACTGTCGTCGCGACGGGCGCGCATGGCAGCGCAATTGCTCGACGGCGTGCGTCAGGGCCAGCCGCTCGGCGCGCTGCTCGGCTATCGCTTCGAGCGCGGGCTGCACGAGAGCGGCCTCGATCGCTTCGTACTCGCACTGCGCAACCTCGCGCCGCTGGTCGCCGGCAAGCTCGAGCAGACCGATCTGGCGGCCGACTCGATCGCCGCGAACAACGTCGTCGACGGCCTCGTGCTTCAGCGCAAATGGGCCGACGCGCCGACCAGCGTGACCACGGTGTTGAAGCAGCCGACTTCGGCCGAACTGACCGCGATCGGCAAGGAACTCGATGCGCTCGGCGACGCGATCGATGCCGTTAGCGATGCGCTGACGGCGGAGACCGCTTACCAGATGGCGCGCGGCAATACACTGCGCCTCGCGGCGACGTTGTCCGCGGTCGCAAGTGGCGGCGCGCCCGCGCCCGAACTCGAGGTGATGCGCACACCGCGCAGCGGCATCGCGTTGACGTATCGGCTGCTGCTGCTGTTCAGCGGTGAGGCAGCCGCGACGACTGGTTGGGCGGCCGCGTCCACGTCGCCGCGCGCCACCGCTGAACCGATGCTCAACGCCTGGGCCGCTACGCAGCTCGGCGACCCGCGAAAGGTGCGCTGCACGGTCGAGCGGGTCGATGCCGATGGTGCGGTCGTCGCGGTGAACACGTTCAAGTTTAGCGATCTCGCGCTTGCGCCGCTCGATGTCGTCTACGGCTTCGACGCGACGTCAGGTGTCGCGCCGCCGAGCGGCGCCGCGCCGAGCGACATCGAACAGCGCGTGTTGTACCAGGCGCGCGCGATGACCAACGGCTTCGGCGGCGCACCCGGCCTGCGTTTGCACATGGCGCGGCCGGCCGATCTCGCCGCGGCCGAGACGACGCTCGCCGACCTGCTGGAGCAGGCGCGGGCGGCGCGCGCGCTGCTCGGCAATGCGCGCGGCGCCGATGCCGAAGACCTGAACCCGCCGTCGCGCGCAGCGGCCGGCGCGGTCGACCTGACCGAACTCGAAGCGCGCACGAAGAAAGCCGAGGCCGCGTTGACGAGCGCGCAGGGCGCGCTGGACACGCTCGTCGCGAAAGGCGCGGCTGCGACGGCCGATGCGCTGCGTGCGGCGCTGCCGAAGCTCGGCGCCTTCGGCCTCGCATCGGCGATTCCGCTGCTCGCCGGCGGCGACGATGCACCGACGCGCGCGACGCTGCTCGCGCAGGCATCGGCGCTGGCGAAGAGCGCGCAGACGCGGCTCGACCAAAGCGCCGCGCTGCGCGCCGTCACGGCGGCGAGCGATCCGCGCGCGCGCCGGCGCCAGCTGGAAGAGCGCATTCGTGCGGTCTTCGGCAGCGCGTTCGTGACGCTGCCACGCTTCAGCTGCAGTGCCGCCGCGGCCACCGAACTGAAGAATGCGCTAGCCGCGAGCACGTCGACGCAGGGCGGCGATGTTCTTGCGTCTCACACCTGGTTCGCACGCAGCGCGAGGGTGCGCGACCCGATCGCGAAACTCGCGGCGTGCCTGCGCGGCGCCGAGGTGCTGGCGACCGGCGATCGGCTGAACCTGAAGGTCGCGCAACTGCCGTTCGTCGCCGGCGAACGTTGGGTCGGGCTGCCGCCGGCGGCGGGGCAAGGCGTTGCCGCGGGCAAGCTGTCGCTCGTCGTGCAATGCCCGCCGACCGCGCTCGATACGACGCAGGCGCTCGCCGGCCTCTGGGTAGACGAGTGGACTGAGGTCGTGCCGAGCGCGACCGAGACGACCGCGCTGACGTTCCAGTTCAACCCGCCCGACGCCTGCGCACCGCAGTGCATCCTGCTCGCGGTGCCGCCGCAGCCGGATCAGGCCTGGACCGTGGGCAGCCTGTACCGCGTGCTGCTCGAGACGCTCGACCTGGCGAAGCTGCGCGCCGTCGATGCCGAATCGCTCACCGACGCTTCGCAATACCTGCCGGGCCTGTACCTCGCATTCAACGCGAAGGACGACGCGGTTTCCACCGACTTCAACCCGCTGACGCGCTGACCGGCCATCGAGGACGATGATGAACGAATCGTCGCGACCCTCTCCCCCGCCCGCGCCGCCGCACACTCCGCTCGCCGGGGCAGCGCCGCGCGTGCCGATCTCGCCGATCCCGCCGGATGAAACGGCGCCGCCGCACGCACCCCCGCCGCACCCGCCACCCCCGCCACCCCCGCCGCACCCGCCGCAACCCCCGCCATCCCCGCCGCCGGATCAGCCACCGCCGCCGTCCGGACCCATCACTTCGTCGATCACGAGTTGGAACCGGCTCGAGCCGCGCTGCCGCGACGCGCAGATGAGCACGAGCACAAGCGCGCGCGTGTTCGATCCACTCTGGTTCATAGCGCGCCAGTGGCAGATCGGCGAGTTCCAGGCCGAGGATGCGGGCTCGCCGGTGATGGCGCGCGTGCGCGCGACGTCCGCGCCGCTGTCGCGCTGCCATCTCGGCACGCTGCCGCCGAACACGCGAACGCAGGCGCCAGCCTACGACCCGCGCGTTGCGCCACTCGAAGCGCTGGTCGAGCGGCGCCGCATGCGTGCGGTCGATGCGAGCGATCCGCACATGCTCGCCAACGCAGTCGAGGCCGGGCTGCACTTCCTGCGCATGCTCGAGCCGCAGCCGCTGTCGCGGAGCTATCGCGCCGCGTTGATCGCGAAATTCGCGCTCCAGGCGGCGCCGACCGAGGCGGGCGACAGCGTGGACGACGGCACCGCGCGCTTCGCCCGGTCGATGCTCGGCCGCGCGCCCGATGCGCGGCGCCTGGCCCCGACCTTCCGCGACGCGAACGCGCTCGCGCAACTGCTGCTCGACCCGGTGCTGAATATCGCGCCCGGCGATCGCGCCGAAGTGCAGCAGACCGCGCTAGCGTGGCTCGCATGGTACGACGCGTTGTTCAGCGAGCCGGCGACTGCGGCCGACGATGCGTGGGATGCGCAGCGCATCGAATACGCGTTGACGGTGTCAGCGCGAATGTCCGCACAGCCCACCGACGAGGTCACGCTGTCGGTCAGCGAATTCGACGACGGTCGCTTCGAATGGAACGCCTTCGACCTGAACGCCGAGATCAATATGGGCACCGACACCGATCACGCGTTCACGACGCTGACCGAGACGACGGTGCCCGCGCCGGTCACGTTCCGCGGCGGCCCGGCGCCGCGCTTCTGGGAGATGGAGGACGCGCTGCTCGCGTACGGGCTGGTGCCGGTCGGGCCTACCGACCTGGCGCAGTTGATGATGATCGAGTACGCGAGCGGCTACGGCAACGACTGGTTCGTTGTGCCGTTGACCTTGGCGGTCGGGTCGGTGACGAGCGTGAATTCGCTGGTCGTCACCGACAGCTTCGGCGTGCGCTCGCTGCTGCGCCCGATCGGCGACCGCGCGCTGCCGGCCGCGAACTGGTCGATGTGGCAGCACGCGTACCTGCGCCGCGCCGGCACCGACCCGATCGCGCGACCCGCGTCCAACCTTTTCTTCATGCCGCCGGCGTCGGGCCGCGTGCTCGACGCGACGCCGCTCGAAGACGTGCTGATGATGCGCGACGAGATGGGCAACCTCGCGTGGGCGATCGAGCGCACGATCGAGAGCCCGATCGAGCAGGCGATCTGCCGCGATGCGCTGGTCGCACCATCGGCCGGCACATCATCGCCTGCGGCGACCCCGGGCGATCCGAACGCGCCGCCGCGCTACCTGCTCGCATCGACGGTGCCGCCGAACTGGATCCCGTTGCTGCCGGTGCAACTCGCCGACCCGGCCAGCGGCCGCATCGTCTCGCGGCTGCGGCGCGGCGCGGTGCTGCAGCCCGACGGTTCGGCCAAGTTTCACCCCGCGCTCGGGCAGGTGCTCAACGTAGCACAGCCGCTGCTGCTATACGACGAAGAGGTGCCGCGCGAAGGCGTGCACGTGACGGTGCGGCGGCGCCTGGCGCGCTGGATCGACGGCTCGACGCACGTCTGGACTGCGTACCGGCGCAGCGTCGGACGCGGCGAAGGTTCGAGCGGGCTGCGCTTCGACCAGGCGATCGAGCCGACTAATGGGAACTGAGCGATGGCTATGTCGGTCGCCGCGCTGAACGGGGTCGTACTGCCGCTGCTCGTGCTCGAATCGACCTCGCTGGCGAACGCGCCGCTGCTCTGGTCCGGTCCCAGGCGCGGCACGTCATGGACCGAGGGTGTCAATGCTGCCGTCAAACACGAAGCGGATCAGCTCGGTCATACGCAGCAGCGGCGCCGGGTTGCCGGTCACCCAACCGACCCAACTCCACGAGGTGGCTTGCCTCCCGTCAGTCGCAGCGCGCAGTCAATTGCAGCGCGCAGTCAATTTGGCGAACGTCTCCAATTGTGCGTTGAATCTAGGCTCTTGCACGACCGGGCTGGGTCGATCGTAGCGTCGAATGGCCGCTTACAGCGAATTTGGCGAAGGTGGTCCAAAGCTTGATAGAGGTGCGTTACATAGTATCGATGCCTCGACTCGCAACGGAATGCGTAAAGCGTTGCGACTGTCGCCCGCCCCCGCGCGGCCGGTCCGCCGCCCTGAAGGGGGCATCGCCCGCAGCGTACCGTCACGCGGCGAGTCTCATCTCGGCGCTGATCGTGTCCCAGGCCACCGCGATCCGCTGATCGGCAAGGCGTTGGATCAAGCCGAGTTCGGCCAGCCGGGTCACGTCCGTGTGCACGTTCTTGTAGTTGCGCGCGAGTAGCCGCGCGAGTTCGTTGATCGACATCGGTCCAGACCGCTTGACGGCCTCGAGCAGCGTCCAGCGCGCCGGAGTGAGATTCCGGAGCAACACGGAAAGGCTTTCGAAGGTGAGCCGCACCTCGGCCGTCCGCGTTCTTCCCGCAACACCCCGCTGCCACGCCTGCTCGAAGCGATCCAGCGCGCCCGCGAGATCAGCGATCGTAACTTCAATCTTCCTCTTCATGCCCGCCTCCGTACTTCTCGATGTCCGCCTCGAAGTCCCGCCGCAGCTTCGCCACGGAGACGAATCGATACGGCTCTTCCCGGCCCCCGACGTGCCGGTGGTCGCCCTTCCCCGATTCGTTGTCGTAGCGCACGAGGCATTGGCCGCCGCGCCCGAAATAAAGACGATACTTCAGGCCGTGGCGCCGATCCGCCGTCGCCCGCGGCAGGCGCCAGATGATCGCCTCGATGATGGCGCCGTCGCCGCGCACGAACTTTTCGTGGAAGAGCAAGGTCGCTCGTGTGGCTTTGGCTGCCATATGGTGTATCCTACCATAACGGCGCGCTTTTCACGGGATCGGATGCAAGACGTTTCATCGCCGCTGGCCGGCCCGAACGTATCGAACCGCACGCCACCTTCCGCCGCCTCCCGTTTGCGCTGTTTGCGGAGGAGCGACGTTGTAGTCGAACCGTCGAATGCTCGCGCCGCGACTGCCGGCGGCGTCGGCGTGTGCGGACGGCGTACTAAAAGGCGGGGCTTGATCGATTCCGCGAAAAGTTGTCCCATAGCGATCAAACCAGGAGCTCGACGCCCTCGGACGCATCGATCCGCGCTACGTCGGCATGCGATCCGGAATGCCGATCCGCTTCCGAGAGCTCAAGGGAACCCTGGCCGAGCAGCGAGTGCCGATGCTGCTGGTCGACTATTTTGTGCAACCGGATGGCGTGCTACTGTTCATCGTTCGTCCGGATTGGGACGTGCCGTGCTGCGTCAAGCTGGACATCGACGAGGGCCGGCTCGCAATGTGGCGCGATGATTTCGAGCGCCAGGTGATCCGCTATCGCGGACGAGGCCCGCAGACGTGGACCAGTTTTGCAAATGAGCTCGTCGAACCGATCGGCGAGTATGTGCAAGCCGGCGACATCGTTTATCTGATCCCCCACGGCGGCCTCCACGGCATTCCCATCCATGCGTTGCCATTGCGAGGCGCGCCGCTACTGCGGTCCCATGCCGTCGTATACCTGCCAGCAGCGAGCCTGCTGCCGCTCTGTCAATCGAGGAGTGGCGATTCTAGCCAATTGAGCACCGCCTGCGCGCTAGGCGTGGAATTCGAAGACGAAGCTCGGGACGTGGCGGCTCTTTTCCCCGGATCTCGCTTAGCCATCGGCGATCTGACGACAGATCGAATCGCCACGGAATGCAGCGAGTGCGATGTGGTCCACTTCTCGTGTCACGGATATTACGATCCGCTCGATCCCAAGAAGTCGGGCTTAGTGATCAAGCGACACGCCGGCTCAGGGGCACTGCCGGACGACGCAGTGCTCAGTTCAGACCAGATCATTCGGATGCGCCTGCAAGCGGAACTGGTGTTCCTGAGCGCCTGCCAATCGGGCGTCGGGCGGCTGGTGCATGGCGACGAGCAACTCGGAATCCTGCGCGCGTTCTTCTTGGCGGGCGCGTCGTCCATCATCTCGACCCTGTGGCCCGTCGACGCACAGGTAACACGCGAGTTCGTCGTAGCCTTCTACAGCGATCTGCTAGCGACCTTTCGCGACACGCGCAGAATCGACAAGCCGGCGGCGCTCCGGCACGCTCAGCTGGCGCTCCTACAGCGACACGGAGACTCCGAAGCATATATTTGGGCGCCATTCATGCTATCGGGTGATTGGAAATGAATGCGACGAGGAATGTAGAGCTGGTGCTCGAGCCACTGCCTTCAGGCCTCGAGAAGTCGACCGAATACGATGCCGAAATCTTGCGCACCGCCTTCGGCAAGAAGAATCGAATCATGGTCGGTCAGCCAACGCTCCGGCCGTTCGAGGTGAAGGAGTTCGCCCTCTCGGCCAAGCAAGTGGAGCAGCATAGACGCGACGGGTTCGATCTGGTCACCGCGGTCGTGACTATTTCATTCGTACCGGATTTTGGCTGCAAGTTCGTGGCGGCGGACTTCAGCGTGGCCTTCTTATCGGACCCGGACCCGAATTCCTCGACCCCTCGGCCGGTCGTCGTCGACATGCGGCCAAGGGAGTCCGTGCGGCAGGAAGAATACAAGTCCCAGCACGACCTGTCCGCCAAGGTCTCGGGATCGGTCAGCCCGGGTTTTGCCAAGCTGGTGGGGGAGCTGAGCGAGGCCAGAAGCTTCCAGGTGGGCGGGAAGACGACGATCAGAGACTTGTATGCGTTCGGGGTTGGCGGCTCGGAAGCAGGCTGGCGCTTCCAGGCCAGCGTGGGCCACGACTTGGCAGGAATCTACCAGGACTTGGCGTTTGCGGTGAGGCGACCCGTCCACGCCCCGCTGCTGGGCGAAATGAAGCTCGGCGCCGAAATAGCCGTAGAAGGGATGCTGGACCGCTGGGCCACACTCGCCTTTGGGCTGGCACAGAAGCGGTCAGGCGCAGAAAGGTTGGTTCAATTTGCGTCGCTCTGACGTGGGATCACCGATGGACTGGGACGGCAAATACATCATCGTCGAAGACCGCCTAGCGAATGGTGCGCCAAACATGTGGGTGATTTCGGCGGTCGCGGATACTCTCCAGGCCGCGCGATCCATCTCGAATGTCGACAGCGCGCCTGTGCATCTGCCGAAGAACGCATTCTCCGGAGCGGAGATCGTCCGAACACTCATTCTGCGCAACGCGAAAGGCACCAGAGTTCCGCAACACGCAACTATCTACCAACTGAAAGCAGGCGGGAGCATAGACGAAAGTTCGCAATCGAAACTCGCGACGGGAGAGAGCCCGTCCGACCCATCGCGTTTGTTCGAAAGCGCGCTGCTCCAGCGCGCCGGCGTCGCCACGACCGACAAGGACGCGTACGCCCGCCTGAATATGCTTGGCTACCTTGGTTCCGCGGCGCTCTCTAGCGGTGATTTCACCTCAGCGGAAACCCAGTTCAAGGAGTCCCTCGTACTGGCACGGCAGATCAACCATCCGCCAGCATCGTGAACGCCTATGGCAGTCTCGGTGCGGTCAAAACTCAAACGGGCCGCACCGACGAGGCTATCGCACTGTTGAATGAAGCGCTTGCCATCGCGAAAGAGAATCATCTCGATGACCTGGAGGGAATCACGCTTGGCAATCTAGCCGAAGCTCATGCCAGAGCCGGCGATAAGGAGCGGGCAGTCGCATTGCATATGCAGCGTCGAGAGTCGGCGCGTCGCACCGGCGACAGAGTCGGGTTCGCGCTGAGCACGGCAAACATCGGCATCACGCAGTTCGAGCTTGGCAATCGTGAGGAGGCTCTCAAGTTCCTTCACGTTGCGGTCCACGAGTTTCGCACGCTGGGCATGGGGGCCGAACTTGCGCGCGCGCTGGCGTATCTTGGAGTGACCTACGAAGCACAAGGTGACCGCGCGCACGCTATGCCTACGTATGAGCTGCACATCGAGCTTTGTCGGAAAATCGACGATTTCTCGACTTCCGCGAGCTCGTATGCAAACCTCAGCGAGATCCTCTTTCGAAAGGGTGAGCGGGAGCAGGCCGTGCGTGTTGCAACCGAAGGTTATGAGCAACTGCAGCGGCTTGGCTCGCCGGATGCCGCCCGGCTCGCGAAAAGCCTTGCGGCATGGCAGAAGCCATGAGCAAGTGGTAATCCGCCAATGGAACGTACTCGGAGCACCTATGATGAGCGCGTGTGAGTGTCAGCTTGTGGGCCTATTCTGTTTGCAAGGACTTCCCGCAGCGAGTCAAGTTGTATTTGGTTGGGGTGGACCAGTTGAAGGCGGCATGACAGTTGTAAGGTGCTGGCTATGGTGGCGACGGTAGACGAAGGAACAGACTGCGTCTTTGCAAACGGCCTTGTTGCGCAACGATGATGTGCGCGGGCCACGATATAAGCCGCCCGAGAGATCCCCATTTGAATATCGGCGTAGCGCGGCAACGGTGATCGCCGGTGCCAGGTGGAATGCTCGCCAACAGAATAGCCGGGCTCTTCTCTCGTTCGGTCTGACCTCGTCTCGCTATCGCGTGGAGCAGCTCCTCTGGGTAGTTGATGAGGTTTAGGCGTTGCCGGCGAGCGGCGGCTGGTGCACGGGGTGCCGCTGCCGAGCCGCGGCATCGTAATGTTCATCCTTGGCGAGCATGGCCCAGAGGATGCGGGCATGCTTGTTGGCGATGGCAATCAAAGTTTTGTAATAGCCCTTGCGACCATAGAGCGCGATGATCCAGTGCTGTAAATGGTTGGCCCGTAATGGTTCCGCATTGATGGCCGCCTGCAGCGTACTGCGGGCACCTTGAATCAGCAGGGTGCGCAGATAGACATTGCCACGCAAGCTGATCCGTCCCAGTCGGGTCTTGCCGCCGGAGCTGTGCTGTCGTGGCACGAGGCCCAGCCAGGCGCCAAACTGGCGGCCGCTCTTGAAGACCCTGGCGTCGGGAACCGTCGCCGCCAGCGCGCTTGCGGTGACCGGGCCAACGCCAAGTAGTTCACTCGCGCGCTGTGCCGCCGGGCTGTTTCTGACATGAGCCGCGATCTGCGCGTCACAGCGCGCCAGACGGGCATGCAGCGCGGCGAATTGCTCGCGGGCCTCCAGCAGCATGGCGCGCATTGCGTCGGGAAGCCTCGAGTCTTCGGTCAGCTCAGGCAGTGTCGTCAGGAGCCGATCCGAAGAGCGCCCGATGACGATACCGAATTCGGCGAGCAGCCCCCGCACCCGGTTCAGCAGCGCGGTGCGTTCTTCCTTCCAGCCCTCGCGCACACTGTGCCAAGCCAGAAGGGCCTGCTGATCGACGGTCTTGATCGGAACGAAGCGCATCGTTGGTTGCCGAGCAGCGATGGCGATGGCCTCCGCATCCGCGGTGTCATTCTTGCCACCTTTCCGGAACGGCACGACAAATTCGGCAGCGATCAGCAGAGCGGTGTGGCCATGCGCGGCAAACCAGCGGCCCCAATACAACTGCCGTCGTGCAAGGTGGCGATGGAGGCGTGCGGATCGGCTCATCACGGAAGCGGACGGCTCGACGACCGCGAACCCGCAACCGAACGCTCTAAGGGTTGCGAGTACCAAGGGAATATGGCCAACCTTTACATACCGCTTGCCCCGTCTGCGTGGAAGGACAGCAGTTTCGCACTCTCGAAGCCCCTTCGCACATCACATTGCAAGAGCCGAACCCCTCATAGTGAAAATTCACTATGCGCTACATCGCCGCCCAGCCCCCAAACCTGAGCGATGGTCAAAAACTGGGGGAGTCCTGGAGGTGGCAGACGACATTCCGAATTGCCACGCATCTCAATGTTGAGGAGGCGAAATGCGTACGGATACTGAGCAAGGCGGATCTATCGCCTATCTCGATAACGCCACAATAATCAATGCTTGCAGCATTCTGTCGGATCCAATGAAGTTTGATGTGTACAAACTCATGAATCTTGAAAGTTTTTGCGAAGCCTTTCTATTCTATGACAGCATTAGGACCTTGGTGGGAAGCAGTTTTGCGGCCGGGTACCGCGGGGCCAATCCTCGGAGAGATTCATCAAATCTGAAAGAGCCGACTAAAATAACTTCTGATCCTCTGGAGAGGCCCGACTCCACGAATTTCAATAATTGTGGAGAACTCTATTCCTACTGACCTGAGTCCGGAATTTCGAGCCAATCATTCCTTGGAAATGGCTCGGTTGGGATGATCGTGAATGGGATGGTGCAGTTTGAATTCGTGCGGGGTCAAGTAGGCAAGACTGGAGTGCGGCCGCACTGCGTTGAAATGCCGGCGCCAAGCCTCGATGATGACCTGAGCCTCACGTCGGGTGCGGAACCACTCGACGCTCAGACACTCGTCGCGAAACTTGCCGTTGAACGATTCGTTGGTGCCGTTCTGCCAGGGCTTGCCGGGGTCGATGATGGCAGTCTCGATGCGGGCGTCGGTGAGCCATCGCAGGATCGCGTTGCTCACGAATTCGGGACCGCTGTCGGAACGCAAGTAGACCGGAGCGCCATGCACACTCATCAGGCGGGTCAGCACGTCGATCACTCGTCCTGAGCGGATGCTGCCCGCCACGTCGATCGCCAGGCACTCATGCGTGAATTCGTCGACTACGGTAAGACACTTGAGCTGCTGGCCATTGGCGCGGGAATCGAACACGAAGTCGTAAGCCCAGACGTGGTTGGCGGCCCGCGGCGGCAGCGGACGGGGTCGGCTCGCAGCGATCCGGCGACGCGGTCGCTTGCGCGGCAGACCAAGGCCGGCCTGACGCCACAGTCGACGCGCACGATTGATACCCATGGGCAAACCCTCCCGCCGCAAGAAGATGCGAATCCTGCGATAGCCATACCGCGGATACTGAGCCGAGAGCCGTCGCATCGCGGTCAGTGCCGGGGCATCCTTGCCCTGTGGGTAGCGAAATCCCAATCAAGCGGCGATCGGAGTCTGAAACAAAGCGTGGCAATGCTGCCGCCAAGCGTGGTGGTTAAGAGAGGCGGACGCAGGATGCCCTTGACCAGACCTTGCCGATGTAAAACGGCGTGGATAGTGCTTTTGGCCGGAATTCGCACGTCGCCGTCCAATCGACGAACCAGCAGCTCGCGGATCTTGCGCGCGCCCCAATGGGGCTTCTCCCGCTTGAGGGTGACGATCAGGCTCTCGATCTGGGACGGCAGCTGATTGGCGTAACGCACCGGGCGGCGGGAGCGGTCGCACAGTGCCTCAACCCCGCTGTCCTTGTAGCGCTGGAATACCTTGTACCCGGTCTTGCGCGAGATGCCGAACTCCCGGCAGACCTCAGTCATCGCTTCGCCGTCGAGCAACTTGGCCACGAAGCGCAGGCGCTCGTCCATCACCGAACGCTCCTTCCACGGCATAGACACCTCCCGCTTGAAGGCGGAAAGTGTTACCTATGTGTCCGGTACGTTCTGTCACCTATGTGTCGGGCCGCTCAAGCGCTGAACCGGTGGTCCGCGGATCACCGCTGCAGCGGGCGTCGCGCCAAAAAAGAAACGGGGCCGCAGCCCCGTTTCGTATCCGCCGAGCGCGGAGCGAGACGTCGTGTTACTTCTTCGCGGGCGCGGGCGCTGGTGCAGGCGCGCCTGCCTTTGCAGGCGCTGCTTTCGCGGCAGGTGCGGCCGCCATTGACGTCGGTTGCATTTGCGGCGCCGGCGCGGCCTTGCCCTTGGCCTTCATGTCGGCGAAATAGTGGGCGGCGGCGCGATCCTGGGCTCTCGCAAGCGCGGCCTTCTCGGCTTCCGCGGCGGCCGCGTCCTTCGCTTTCTTCTCCTCGGCTGCGGCCTTCTGCGCGTCGGTCGGCGGCGCGGGCGGCGGCAGCTTGGCGATCGCAAGGCCGAACGCGGCAATCACAAGTAAGGCGGCAACGAGCGCGCGCAGTGTCGTCATCTTCTTCTCTCCAGGTTCTCTAGGCCCGACGCATCGCGGCCGGTCGCGGCGGCGCGGCTTCCGGCGGCACCACCTCCGGCTTCACGAACTTCTGCGGCGACTTGCCCGCCACGATCTGCTCGTACCAACGCAGATGGTGATGCTTCGCCCAGCTCTCATCGACGTAGCCGTAACGCATCGCGCGGTACGCGCCTTCCATGCCGATCGTGCCGAGATAGGTGTGCACGCACGCAAGCGCGATCGAGAGGTACGCGGCGGTCATGTGGATGACGTTGGTGACTTGCATCGTCGAGCGCGTCTGGTTGAAGTTCGGGAATACGAGGATCAAGCCGGTGACGATCAACGTGATCGAGAAAATGACGAGCACGAACCAGAACACGAGCTTCTCGCCGGCATTGAAGCGTCCCGACGGGTGTTCATGGCCCTTGAAATAGCCGACGATGTTGATGAACCAGCGCACGTCGTCGGCACCGATGCCGTTGTCGCGGATGAAGCGCAGGAACAGCCACGGCACGCCGATGATCAGGATCGGCCCGATGAAATTGTGGATGTTCTTGGCCAAGATCGCGAGCCACGAGAAGAGCGTATAGCCGATCAGCGGCAGCAGCACCGATTTGCCGAGCGACAGGATGAGCCCGGTGATCGCCAGCGTAACCCAGGTGATCGCGACCAGCCAATGCGCATAGCGATCGGCCGGCGAGAAGCGCTCGATGTAGCGATCGCCCGGACGGTGCTCAACCGCCATTTCGCCGCGCAGCACATAGAACACGCCGAGCCCGACGAGCGCCAGCGCGAACAGCATGCCCCCGCCGAACACGAGTGGCACGCGAGCCGCCCGCCACGTCTGCCCCTGCGTCTGGATCAGGTTGTTCGTTTCGCGCCCGGTGACTGTCGTGATCTGCGGCTCGCCCGAGCGGATTTCCTTCCACACCGGTGCGTTGTTGAGCGGCTGCAGGACTTCCCGGTTCTGCTCGGCCTTTGCCTGTTCGGCTTCCTTCGGACTCACTGCCGGCGCCTGCGCTGACGCTATCCCCGCCGCAAAGCACAGCGCGGAGGCGAGTGCACCCGCCGCCCGCAAAATGGATCGGCTCACCATGGCTCCTTCGCGACCGTCAACGGATTCGCTTGTATTCGTTCTGGCTCTGGGCGCGGGTTGCAAGCGCGAGCTCCCATTCGCGCTTGTTGCCATTCCATGGAGCCTCCGCATAAGGCGGCTGATCCGGCTTGCCCTGGTAAGTGCCCTGCTTGAATTCGATGACCTGCGGACGTTCGCTGCAGCCGACGAGCCCGGCACCGGCCGCCGCCGCGAGCGAGGCGCCCGCCGCCGTCAGGAATGCACGTTTGCGCTCGTTGATCATGATTTGCCTCCTGGCGCGGGTGCAGGTCCCGCGGGTTGCTTGGGTGCCTCGGGACGACCGTAGGCTGTTGCCCAGCCCCAGACCTCGCTGCCCTTGCCGCGCACGGTGACCCGCTGGCGATAGATCTCGGCCAGCACGTCGCCATCGCCGCCCAGCAGCGCCTTGGTCGAGCACATCTCGGCGCAAACGGGAAGCTTGCCCTCGGCAAGACGGTTGCGGCCGTATTTCTTGAATTCGGCTTCGGAGTTGTTGGGCTCCGGTCCGCCCGCGCAGAACGTGCACTTGTCCATCTTGCCGCGCACGCCGAACGCGCCGGCTTGGGGGAACTGCGGCGCGCCAAACGGACAGGCGTAGAAGCAGTAGCCGCAGCCGATGCACAGGTCCTTGTCGTGCAGCACGACGCCGTCTTCGGAATGGTAGATGCAGTCGACGGGACAGACGGCGATGCAGGGCGCGTCCGAGCAATGCATGCACGCGACCGACACAGAGCGTTCGCCGGGCACGCCATCGTTGATCGTGACGACGCGGCGGCGGTTCACGCCCCACGGAACGTCGTGCTCCTGCTTGCACGCGGTGACGCAGGCATTGCATTCGATGCAGCGCTCGGCGTCGCACAGAAACTTCATTCGGGCCATGGTTGCCTCCTCTCCGGATCCGTGCGCGTCAAGCGAGCTTGGCGACCTGGCAGAGCGTCGTCTTCGTTTCCTGCATCATCGTCACCGAGTCGTAGCCATAGGTGGTCGCCGTATTGACGGCCTCGGCGCGGACGAACGGATGCGCCCCTTCCGGGTAGTACTCGAGCATGTCCTTGCCCATCCACCATCCGGAGAAGTGGAACGGAATGAACGTCGTCCCCGGGCCGACACGTTCGGTCACCATCGCCTTGACCTTGATCTGCGCCCCGGTCGGCGATTTCACCCAGACGTACTCGCCGTCCTTGACCCCGCGATCGTTGGCGTCCTTCGGATTGATCTCGACGAAGTTCTCCTGCTGCAGCTCGGCGAGCCACGGATTCGACCGCGTTTCCTCGCCGCCGCCTTCGTACTCGACCAGGCGGCCGCTGGTGAGAATCAGCGGGAAGTTCTTTGCGACGTCCTTGGCGATGTTGTCCTGCTGCACCGTCTTGTACAGCGTGGGCAGCCGCCAGAATGCCTTCTTGTCGTCGTGCGTAGGGTACTTGGCGACGAGGTCCGGCCGCGGCGAATACAGCGGCTCGCGGTGCTGAGGGATGGCGTCGGGGAAGTTCCATACGACCGCGCGCGCCTTCGCGTTGCCGAACGGATGGCACCCGTGTTTCATCGTCACGCGCTGGATCCCGCCCGAGAGGTCGGTCTTCCAGTTCTTGCCCTCGGCCGCCTTCTTTTCCGCCTCGGTGAGGTCATCCCACCAGCCGAGCTTCTTCAGCAGGACGTGGTCGAACTCCGGGTATCCCGTGGTGAGCTCCGAGCCTTTCGGATACGAGCCGTCTTCGGCGAGCAGGTTGACACCGTCGCGCTCGACGCCGAAGTTGGCGCGGAAGCAGCCGCCGCCGTCCATGACGTGCCGGTCCTCTTCATAAAGGTTCGGCGAGCCCGGGTGCTTGAGCTCGGGCGTTCCGTAGCAGGGCCACGGCAAGCCGTAGTAGTCGCCATCGCAGGGGCCGCCCTTCGCCCGTAGCGACTTCACGTCGAAGGTCGCCTGATTCTTCATGTGCAGCTTCAGGCGCTCAGGCGACTGCCCGGTATAGCCGATCGTCCACGTGCCCTTGTTGATTTCACGCAGCACCGATTCGATCTCGGGCTCTTCCATCTTGTCGGGATCGGGCTTCACGATCTTGTAGTTCTTCGTGAATTCCTTGTCCCAGCCGAACTTCTTCGCGAACGCCAGCATGATCGCGTGGTCGGTCTGCGACTCGAACATAGGGCTGATCACGCGCTCGCGCCACTGCAGCGAGCGGTTCGACGCCGTCACCGAGCCGATCGTCTCGAACTGCGTACACGCGGGCAGCAGGTAGACCGCGCGATTGGGATTGGGCTTCTTGCCGGCGTCGGCGAGAATCTTCAGAGCCTTCTCGGAGGGCGGCATCGCCGCCATCGCCGCAGTCGCGGATGGATACGGATCGATGACGACCAGCATGTCGAGCGCCTGCATCGCGGCCTGCATTTCCATACCGCGCGTCTGGCTGTTGGGGGCGTGCCCCCAGTAGATCAGCGCACGCAGGTTCGGACCCTGGTCGATCTTGTCGTTCTGCTCCAGCACGCCGTCGATCCAGCGCGACACCGTGATGCCGGGCTTTTCCATCATGCCTTCGGCGAACTGCTTCTTCAGGAATTCGTAGTCCACGCCCCACACGCCTGCCCAGTGTTTCCACGAGCCGGCCGCCACGCCGTAGTAGCCGGGCAACGAATCCGGGTTCGGGCCAACGTCGGTCGCGCCCTGGACGTTGTCGTGGCCGCGGAAGATGTTGGTGCCACCGCCGGAGACACCGACGTTGCCGAGCGCAAGCTGCACGATGCACGTCGCACGGACCATCGCATTGCCGATCGTGTGCTGCGTCTGCCCCATGCACCAGACGACGGTCGACGGCTTGTTCTTCGCCATCATCTCGGCGACCTTGTAGACCTCCGCCTCGGGAACGCCCGTCACCTCCGTTACCTTGTCAGGCGTCCACTTGGTCATCACCTCGTCGCGGACCTTCTCCATGCCGTAGACGCGGTCGTGGATGTACTGCTTGTCCTCCCAGCCGTTCTTGAAGATGTGGTAGAGCATGCCGAACATGAACGCGACGTCGCTGCCCGAGCGCAGGCGGACGTACTCGTCGGCTTTCGCCGCGGTCCGCGTGAAGCGCGGGTCACAGACGATCATCTTCGCCCCGTTCTCCTTCGCATGCAGCATGTGCAGCAGCGACACCGGGTGCGCCTCGGCCGCGTTGCTGCCGATGTACATCGCGCACTTGGTGTTCTGCATGTCGTTGTACGAGTTGGTCATCGCACCGTAGCCCCAGGTGTTGGCTACGCCCGCGACCGTCGTCGAGTGGCAGATCCGCGCCTGGTGGTCGCAGTTGTTGGTGCCCCAGAACGACACGAACTTGCGCATCAGGTACGACTGCTCGTTGCTGTGCTTCGAGCTGCCGACCCAGAACACGGCGTCGGGACCGGATTCCTTCTTGAGCGCAAGCAACCGGTCGCCGATTTCGTTGATCGCCGTTTCCCAGCTGATCTTCTGGTACTTGCCGTTGACGAGCTTCATCGGCGACTTCAACCGCATCGAGTTCTCGTGCATGCCGTGCTCGCGGACCGAGGCGCCCTTGGCGCAGTGCGCGCCGAGGTTCAGCGGCGAATCGAACACCGGATTCTGCCGCGTCCAAACGCCGTTCTCGACGGTCGCGTCGACCGAGCAGCCGACCGAGCAGTGCGTGCAGACGGTGCGCTTCACCTCGGTCTGGACGGCCCCGCCCTCCTTCGCCGCTTCGGCCTTGCCGATCGCGTCGTAGGGCAGCTGGCTTGCGAACGCCCCGGCCCCTGCGACGAGGCCCGAGCGTTTCAAGAACGTTCGCCGATCCATGGTCGGGAGCGGCGCTCCCGTCAGGCGGCGAAGACGCGGACCGGCTGCAGCGATGTCACTCTTTTTGGTCAGCAGCATGATCCTTCCTCCTCCTAGAGCCTTGCAGTGCGGTAATAGTCATGAATCCGTGCGGTAGCGCGATATCCGTTGTCTTGCGACGGCAGACACGGTATCGGATACAGGAATGGGGGTGACAGGACGATCGTCATGCGTCGGGGGGCGCATGCACACTCCATGAAGACCCGTGACGTTGGTGTAATCATTCGATGGCGAACGAGTCACGTTCGAGCGCCAGGAAGCAACTTGTGAATTCTGCTACCCGGACATAGTAGTTGGCAATAGCGGATTCCCGTATTGCAATGCAGCAATCGAACGCCCACGAGGCGACATGGCGGTCGAAAAAAGCCTGCTGGTCGGCAATCTCCGCGGGGCGACGATCATCGTGCCCGGCGACCAGCATCCGCATCGTTTCGAGCACGATGGCGAGATGATCTTCGAACTCGCTCTTTTCCGACCGGCGGGCGAGACCGAGCCGCGCGAGCGTCGCGCGGAGCTCCGCCAGCGGGCGGCCCGATTGCGGCGCTAGGTAATGCGATGCGTAGAGGTTCACCTCGCTGCGGCCGACGCCGACGAAGAGCGCCATGAATTCGTCGGCGGCAGCCTCCGGGCCGGCCGTTCCGCTCGCCGCGCGCAGAGCCTCCCACGCCGCGGCAAGACCGACTCCACCGCCGTCGTCGCCGGCGGCGGGACCGAGGGGCGGCGCGCTGGCGATCGCCGCCAGCAGCGGCGCGTCGGGAGCGTCGGCATAAAGCCGGGACAGCAAGGCGTAGAACTCGGCGCGCGCCTGGTCTTCCGGCGCAAGGCGGTGCTGGACGAGGATCTGCGCGTCAGACATCGCGAATATCGATGCCGCCTTCGTTCTTGATGAGATCGACGACGCGGCAGTCGCCGCACATCCTGAGCCGGTCGAGCGCGCCCGGCGCGGCAAACATCGAATGGCCGGCGAGCTTCGCGAGCATCGCAGCGACCATCTTCTCCGTGCCGAGCGGCTTGCCGCAGGAAATGCAGGTCGCGACGGCAGCTTCGTTCAGCACGCGCGGGTCCTTCGCTTCGCGACCAAGCGAAAGCCTGGGCATCAGCGTGATCGAGTGCTCGGGACACGTCGTCGCGCACAGGCCGCATTGGACGCATTTGCTCTCGATGAAGCGAAGCTGCGGCAATTCGACGTTATCGAGGAGCGCGCCCTCGGGACACGACCCGACGCAGGCGAGGCACATCGTGCAGGTCCCGCGGTCGACGGCGATCGTGCCGAACGGCGCGCCTTGCGGCAACGCGATCTCGCGCTGCGGCGTAGGCGCGTGCTGCGCGAGGTGCTCGATTGCAAACGCCGCGGTCGTCCGCTTGTCGGCGGTGAAGGCGAACGTCGCGGCGACGCGCACGCCGAGCGCGGAATGCCACGACCAGAGCGCGGTATCGAGTGCCGTCGCGTCGGCGCCGTCGAAGACGCGGAAGTGCTCGCCCTGAAACCCCAGCGCCTGCGCGATCGTGTCGGCGATCGCCATTTGCTTCGCCAGCGCCTCGCGGTATTGCGGGGCTTCGCTGCCGGTCGCGAGCACTGCCACCTGCGAGGCACCGTGCGCGAGCGCCGCGAGCCAAACGTCGAGGCCGACCGACGCGACGTGGTGGACCTCCAGCGGAACCACGCGCGCCGGAAGGCCGCGCCCACGGCGCGCGAGACTCGCGATCGCATTGCGCCCGTCCTCGGCATGAAGCAGCACGCATGCGTCGCGCCCGCCCGCTTTCGCATAAGTTGACAGCAGGGCGCGCAAGCGGCGGCCGAGATCCGGGACCGACGGGTAGGCATACGTCATCGCGCCCGACGGACACACGGTCGCGCAGGCGCCGCAGCCCATGCACAGATGCGGCTCGACCTTGACGTGATCGCCGTCGGCGGCGACCGCCGCGGTCGAGCAGACGTCGATGCACTGGTTGCAGCCCGGTTTCTCGGACCGGCTGTGCGCGCAGATCGACGCCTTGTACGCGAAGTATTTCGGCTTCTCGAACTCGCCGGTGTAGAGCGCGAGCTCGGCGACCGCCTGTGCCTGGGCAACGGCGTCCGTCCCGGGCGCGAAATAGCCTTGCGGAGGCTGGTGCATGCGGAAGTGCGGTGTGCGCTCGAGGTCGAGCACGAGATCGAAGCGCTCCGAGCGCGCGGCGTCGTGCCGGTCGAAGTCGATCGCCGCCGTGGCGCCGCACGCGGCGACGCACTGGCGATGGGCGCGGCAGCGATCGAGATCGATCTGATACGAAAAGTCGATCGCATGCTCGGGGCACGCCCTGACGCACGCGTTGCAGCGCGTGCACAGATCGAGATCGATCGGATTTTCCTGCGCCCACGCCGCGTCGAACTCGCCGAGCCAGCCGGTGAGCCCGGTGAGCCGCCCCGAATAGACGGGAAACGCGCGCTCGGCCGGCAGCTCGGCGCCGGTCGCGCGGCCGGTGACGAGGACGGTAACCGCGAGACGCGGGGACAGCGACTTCGCCCAATGCAGCGCGGCCTCGGCGGGACCGGCGATCAGCAGCCGGCCCTGCGAGCGATACGTGACGCGCGGCACCGGGTCAGGTTCAGGCAACCCGGCGAGTGCGAGCAGCGCGGCGATCTTGGGCGTCGCGGCTCTGGCTTCCGCCGACCAGCCGCCCGTTTCGCGAATGTTGACGAAGCGGATCGTCTGGGTCTTGCCGCCCTCCTCGGCGACGTCGCCGAAGAGCCGCGCCTCCTGGGTGCATGCCACGACGGCATCGCCGGCCGCGTTTCCCGCGAACCGGGCGAGCTCCTTCTGGCAGAGCATCGTCGCCACCGCGGGTGCGGGAGCGAGCTCGAGCACGCGCGCGAGCGCCGCGGCGTCGAGCGGCATCGTCCCGTTGCACGAGCACAGATGCAGCTTCTTGTCGGCAAGACTCATCGCGGACCGACGGGGTCGTTCGGATCGCCGTCGGGCGCGGCTTCGCCGGACGCGATCTGTTCGATTGCGGGTGCGGATGACACCGCGCCGACCTGGCGCGCTCCCGGAACAGGCGATGCCGCCGGTCCCGCGATCGGCGGTTCTGCCGGTGCGCCATCCTGCGCGACCCTAGCGACGGGCGACTCGCCTTCCGCAGGCGGCACGTCTTCGAGGATCCCCTGCGCGTTGATCCGCGTCGGCCGCGCGTCGAGGATCGCGCGCGCCTGCGCGAGCTGGCGCGCGACTTCGGGCTCGAGCGGATCGGGCTTCGAATAATCGTCGATGTAGACGTCGAGCCCGTCCATCACGTTGAAGCGTGGATCGCCGAACAGCTTCTTCAGCGCCTTGCGTTTCAGCGCCTCGTCGACCTTCGATTGCAGGAACGCCGTGAAGTCCGAATCGATCGTCAGCGATTCGACCGGCGGCAGCTCCGGAACGGGGGAAGGCGCAGCAGCCGCAGCCTGTGGTGCGTTCGCCGCGACCGCCGGAACAGGCGACGCGACCGGGGACGGAGGACCGGGCGGCAGTTGCACGGCCGCGCGCGCGGCCTCGCGTTTCACCCGCGACCAGCGCTTCAGTGAAAAGCCTTCCGGCGTTCCTTTCCCCTCGGCAGTCATCGAACGTTCGAAACGTGCAGGTTCATTCGCGCGGTCCGCGCTCGCGGTGCGCGTCGTCGGCAAACGGATCGTTGCGCCGGACTTTTTTTCTCGGCTCGGGTTTGTAATTTTCCGCGACGAACGGCTGCATCCACGCGAGGACCGCGGCGGGCAGCGGCACGGCGTCCACCCGCTGCCCGCCGTCGAGCATCCGCGCGGCCTGGTTATAGCTGACGGTGATGACGATGGGCAGCACCGGCGGATCGCGGCCGTCGTCACACAGATCCCACATCACGAATACCTTCGGCTCCGGTGCGGTGATGTTGAGGTAGTAGCCCTCGCCTTCCGAGCGATGCAGCTCGAGCGCGTGGCCGTCGAAACGCCATTGCGTCCCGCGGGCATCGTCCCCAATTCTTGTCGGCACGGCGGCGGCGGCGCTATCGTCCAACACCGGCAGGACCGCGAGGGGCTCCCAGCGTTCGCTTGCCCATTTGTTCACGAGCGGCGTGCGCTGGAAGATCACGGAGACGGGTAACCGCAAGGCGGTCATGGGCATTTGAATTGCGGGCCCGAGGCGAAACTGAGTGCATGCATCCCGAGTGATGATACACCACGGCCGGCGCTCTGCTAACATGTTCGATTGTCGGTTGTTCCCGTGACGCCTTCGGCTCGCATGGCCACGATCATTCCGCTCACCGATGTCCGCGCCGCCGCGCCCCCCGACGCGCGGCGTGCGACGCTCGATGCGTTCGTGCGAGGCGCAGCGTTGGCGCCGGGCGAAGCCGCCGCACCGGTCGCGGACACGCGAGGGCGGCGGATGCACGACCTGCGGATCTCGGTCACCGACCGCTGCAACTTCCGCTGCGTCTATTGCATGCCGCGCGACGTCTTCGATGCCGATTACCACTTCCTGCCGCATGCCGACCTGTTGACGTTCGAGGAGATCACCCGCGTCGCACGGATTTTTGTCGACCGGGGCGTAACGAAGATCCGGCTGACCGGCGGCGAGCCGCTGTTGCGCCGGAACATCGAGCGGCTGATCGAGATGCTGGCGCAAATCGGCGGCGTCGACCTCACGCTCACGACCAACGGCGCGCTGCTTGCGAAAAAGGCGAAGAGCCTCGCCGACGCCGGGCTGACCCGCGTGACGGTGAGCCTCGATTCGCTCGACGACGCGACGTTCCGGGCAATGAACGACGCCGGTTTCCCGGTCGCCAAGGTGCTGGAAGGCATCGCTGCGGCGGCGGCCGCGGGCCTCGCGCCGATCAAGATCAACATGGTGGTCAAGCGCGGAATGAACGAAGCGAGCATCGTCCCGCTGGCGCGGCATTTCAAGGGCACCGGCCACATCGTGCGCTTCATCGAGTTCATGGACGTCGGCGCGACCAACGCCTGGCGAATGGACGATGTCGTACCCGCCGCTGAAGTCGTGCGGACGATCGCTGCCGAATTCCCGCTCGCTCCCATCGATCCGAATTACGAAGGCGAGGTCGCGCAGCGGTGGCGCTATCGCGACGGCAGCGGCGAAGTCGGCGTGATCGCGTCGGTGACGCAGGCGTTCTGCCGCGACTGCACGCGGGTGCGCCTGGCCACCGACGGCAAGCTCTACACGTGCCTGTTCGCCGGCGACGGCTACGACCTACGGGCGCTGGTGCGCGGCGGTTTCGACGACCGGCAGATCGGCAAAGCGATCGCGGCGATCTGGCAGCAGCGCACCGACCGCTATTCGGAGATCCGCACGGCGAACACCGTGCGCACGCCGAAAGTCGAGATGAGCTACATCGGCGGGTAGCGCGCGCTGCTCCTCACGGCTCGCCGCGAACGCAGTGCCATGCACGTCAACGCCCTGATCGAGTTTCTCGACGGCCTCGCGCGGAACAACAACCGCCCGTGGTTCGTGTGGAACAAGCCCGCCTACGACATCCTGCGGCAGGAGTTCGAGGAGCTCATCGGCGATCTCGGCGTGCGCGTGCGGGCCTTCGATCGCGATATAGGGACCGTGGATCCGAAAAAGGCGATGTTTCGGATCTATCGCGACACCCGCTTCGCCAAGGACAAGACGCCGTACAAGACGCACTTCAGCGCCGCCCTCGGCGATCGCTCGAAGCGCGGGCAGGCCCCTGGCTATTACTTCCACATCGACCACGACGGCAAGCTCATGGCCGGCGGCGGGATCTACAACCCCCATCCGCCGATCCTGCTCGCGATCCGTCGCCACATTGCCGCGCATCCGCAGGCACTCACGCGCGTGCTGCGCGACCCCGGGTTCAAGAAGACCTACGGCGGGCTCGCGGAAGAAGAAGCGCTCGCGCGTCCACCCAAGGGGTTTTCCGCCGACCTGCCGCACATCGACGCGATCAAGCTCAAGCATTTTTTCGGCATCGTCGAAGTGGACCTCAGGAAGAAGGCTCCGAAGGACCTGCCGCGCGCGATCGCGGGCTATTTTCGCGACGTGAAGCCGCTGCTGACGTGGCTGCGTGCGGCAACGGGCCCAGCTCGCAAATGAATGCGCCTGACGTCCCGTATCGTCCGGTACTGACGAACGCCGCCCGGCCGTCGACGTTCAACGTGCACGCGGTGGACGAGACCGGCGCAATCCGCGAGACGCCGATCGCCGGCGAGCACCCGCTGACGCTCTACGTCGACAAGCAGGAAGTGCTGACGCTGATGACGCTGGGCGCCGCGCCCGAGGCGCTCGCCATCGGTTACCTGCGCAACCAGCGCCTGATCGACCGGATCGAGGACATCGTGTCGGTGCAGGTCGACTGGGACGTCAACGCGGTCGTCGTCGCCACGCGCAACGGCCTCGCCGATCTCGAGGCGAAGACGCAGAAGCGGACCAAGACGTCCGGCTGCGGCCAGGGCACGGTATTCGGCGATCTGATGGAAGAGATCGATGCCGTGCGCCTGCCTGCGGGCGCGACGCTGACGCAGGCAACGCTCTACGCGCTCCAGGACCGCGTGCGGCTGCACGAGACGATCTACAAGCAGGCGGGTGCCGTGCACGGCTGCGCGCTCGCGACCAACGAGCCCGCGAGCTCCGAGATCCTGATGTTCGTCGAGGACGTCGGCCGCCACAACGCCGTCGACGCGATCGCCGGGCAGATGTGGCTCGACCGGATCGAGGGCCGTGACAAGATCTTCTACACGACGGGCCGCCTCACGTCCGAAATGGTGATCAAGGCCGCGCAGATGGGGATCCCGTTTCTCGTTTCCCGCTCCGGCTTGACGCAGATGGGCTTCGAGATCGCGCAAAAGGTCGGTATGACGATGCTCGGGCGCGCGACCGGCAAGCACTTTCTGCTCTTCACCGGCGCCGAGCGGTTCAGGCCGGGAGCATGATCGCCCCGCACCAGATCACCGGCCTCGTCCTCGCGGGAGGCCAGGGGCGGCGGATGGGCGGCGTCGACAAGGGACTCGTGCTGCTCGATGGCCGACCGCTCGTCGCGCACGTGCTCGAGCGGCTCGCGCCGCAGGTCGCCGACGTGCTGATCAACGCCAACCAGAATCTCGAGCGCTACGCCGGGTTCGGCGCGCCGGTCGTGCCCGATGCCGTCGGCGGCTTCGCCGGACCGCTCGCCGGTCTGCACGCCGGAATGACGCGCGCCGCGCGCGAGTTCGTGGTCACCGTCCCCTGCGATTCACCGTTCCTGCCGAACGACCTCGTCGCGCGCCTCGCCGCGGCGCAAGCGGCGGACGATGCGCAGCTCGCGGTCGCGAAGACCTTCGACCAGCCGCATCCCGTGTTTGCGCTGGTTGCGCGCGACGTGCTGCCGCATCTCGCCGCGTTCCTCGGGGCCGGTGGGCGCAAGATCGATGCGTGGTACGCGACGCTCAACGTCATCGAAGTCCCGTTCGACGACGAAGCCGAAGCCTTCCGCAACATCAACACCGTCGACGAGCTCGCCGCAGCGAGTCGCGGCTGACGGCGCCGGCGGTTTAGAATCGTCCGTCGATCTCGCTCTGCGATGCCATGAACGCCCCCAAGACCCTCCGCGAAGCGTCCTGCGCCGACGACTACGACCCGAATTCGCTGCCGGTCGATCGGGCGCGCACGCTGATCCGGACGTTCCTGACGCCGGTCACCGCGACGGAGCGACTGCACATCCGCAACGCGCTCTCCCGCGTGCTGGCCGAGGACGTCGTCTCGCCGCACGACGTTCCGGGCCACGACAACTCGGCGATGGACGGCTACGCGGTGCGCTTCGAGGATCTCGCGCCCGGCGGCGAAACGATCCTGAAGCGCGTCGGCGAATCGTTCGCCGGCAAGCCCTCGACGGCCGTTGTCGGGCCTGGCGAGTGCGTGCGCATCTTCACCGGCGCGGTGATGCCGAAGGGTGCGGATAGCATCGTGATGCAGGAACGCGCGAGCGAAGACGGCGGGCGCGTGCGCGTCGCCGCCGGCGCCGTCGGCAAGCCGGGACAGAACCGCCGCTTCGCCGGCGAGGATCTCAAACGCGGACAGGTCGTGTTCCGCGCCGGGCAGCTCGTTCATCCCGCGGAGCTCGGGATGCTCGCCTCGCTCGGGATCGGCGAAGTCACCGTCTATCGCAAGCTGCGCGTCGCGTACTTCTCGACCGGCGACGAGCTCAAGTCGATCGGAACGCCGCTCGCTGCCGGCGAAATCTACGACAGCAACCGCTACACGTTGCACGGCATGCTCTCGCGCCTCGCCTGCGACACGCTCGACATGGGCGTGGTGCCCGACGTACCCGAGGAGCTCGAGCGCGCGTTCGCGAGCGCGGCCGCGTGTGCGGATGTCGTGATCACGTCGGGTGGCGTGTCGGTGGGCGAAGCCGATTTCGTGAAGCAGCTGATGGACAAGCTGGGCGAGGTCGTCTTCTGGAAGATCGCGATGAAGCCGGGCCGTCCGCTCGCCTACGGCCGACTGGGCGACGCGCACTTTTTCGGCCTGCCCGGCAATCCTGTGTCGGTGATGGTGACCTTCTACGAGTTCGTCCAGGACGCGCTCAGAATCCTGCAAGGACGCCGCGAGGACGCGCCATTGCCGACGTTCAAGGTGCCGCTCGCAGCGCCGATCAGGAAGGTCCCGGGACGCACCGAATTCCAGCGCGGCATCCTCGCCCGCGACGGCAGCGGCGGATGGACGGTGCGCACCACCGGCGATCAGGGCTCGGGCATCCTGTCGTCGATGTCGCAGGCGAATTGCTTCATCGTGCTTTCCGCTGACACCGGCAACGTCGCCGCCGGCGCGAGCGTCGACGTCCAGCTCTTCGAAGGATTGATCTGACCCGCCGTTGCGGTACGGATGGCGACGCGACGCGCACGCCGGCGCACCGGGCCGGTATCCGGCGAGCCTCATCGCGTACGCATGAGTGACGTCGCCGCGCCTGCGGCCCCCACGCGCGCCGAAGCGTTTCGCTACTGGCTGAAGCTCGGCTTCGTCTCCTTCGGCGGGCCGGCGGGACAGATCGCGATCATGCACCACGATCTCGTCGACGCAAAACGCTGGATCTCCGAGCAGCGATTCCTGCACGCGCTCAACTACTGCATGGTGCTGCCGGGGCCCGAAGCGCAGCAGCTTGCCACGTACATCGGCTGGCTCATGCACCGGACGTGGGGCGGGGTAGTCGCCGGTGCGTTGTTCGTCCTGCCCTCGCTCGTCATCCTCGTCGCGCTTTCCTGGCTGTACATGGCGTATGGCGAGGTGCCCGCGGTTGCCGGCGTCCTCTACGGGATCAAGCCGGCGGTCGTCGCCATCGTGCTGCACGCGGCGTGGCGGATCGGCTCGCGCGCGCTCAAACGTCCGACGCTGTGGGTGATTGCCGCCGCGGCATTCGTCGCGATCTTCGCCTTCCACGTGCCGTTTCCCGCGATCGTCCTTGCGGCGGGCGTGATCGGCTATTTCGGCGGACGCATCGCCCCCGGCGAATTCGCCGTCGGCGGCGGTCACGGCGGAACGCAAGGCGCGCATGCGCCGGCAGTGATCGATGATGAAACGCCGACGCCTCCGCATGCGCTCTTCCGCTGGTCGCGGCTCGCGCTCGCCGTGGGGGTATGCGTGGTGCTCTGGCTGTTCACGCTGGCGATGCTGGTCGCGAGCTACGGTCCGGGCGCAACGCTGCCCAGGATGGGCTGGTTCTTCACCAAGGCTGCACTTCTGACCTTCGGCGGCGCCTACGCGGTGCTGCCTTACGTCTATCAGGGTGCAGTGGAGACCTACGGCTGGCTCGCGCCCACGCAGATGATCGACGGCCTGGCATTGGGCGAGACGACGCCCGGACCGCTGATCATGGTCGTCGCGTTCGTCGGCTTCGTCGGCGGCTGGACGCGGGCGCTGTTCGGGCCGGATTCGCTCGCGCTCGCCGGGATCGCAGGCGCGTGCGTCGCGACGTTCTTCACGTTCCTGCCTTCGTTTCTGTTCATTCTCGCGGGCGGGCCGCTCGTCGAGACCACGCACGGCCAGCTCAAATTCACGGCGCCGCTCTCCGCGATCACCGCCGCCGTCGTCGGCGTCATCGTCAATCTCGCGGTCTTTTTCGCGTGGCACGTGTTCTGGCCGCACGGGCTCGACGCGGGCGCGGCGCTGGCCGGCATCGACCCGCTCGCCTTGGGGCTGGGCGTCGCGGCCTCGGCGGCGCTCTTCCGCTTCAACGCCGGCGTGATCCCGGTGATCCTTGGCTGCGGCGCCGTCGGGCTCGCGGTGCGTCTGCTCGCACCGGTATGATGATCGCGCCCGCCCGTCCACCCGGTCCGCCATGTCATCGCTCAAACACCTGCTCGAACGCAACCGCGCGTGGGCCGCGCGTTTGCGCGTCCACCATCCGAATTTCTTCGCCGAACTGGCGGAGCAGCAGGCGCCGCGTTACCTCTGGATCGGATGCTCGGACAGCCGCGTGCCCGCAAACGACATCACCGATCTCGCACCCGGCGAGCTCTTCGTCCATCGCAACGTGGCCAACGTGGTCGTGCACACTGACCTCAACTGCCTCTCTGTGTTGCAGTACGCAGTCGAAGCGCTGAAAGTCGAGCACGTCATCGTGGTCGGCCACTACGGTTGCGGTGGCGTGCGCGCCGCGTTCGAGGGAAAGCCGCTGGGACTCATCGACAACTGGCTGCGCCACGTGCAGGATGTCGCCACGAAGCACGCCGCGATCCTCGCCGCATTGCCGGACGATGACGCGCGCAAGAACCGGTTGTGCGAGTTGAACGTCGTCGAACAGGTGACGCACGTCGCGCGCACGACGATCGTGCAGGATGCCTGGAAGCGTGGCCAGTCGCTTAACCTTCATGCATGGATCTACGGACTGGACGACGGCCTCGTCCGCGATCTCGGCCTCGAAGTGGATTCGCCGCAGTCACTTGTGGAGCTCTACCCGCAGGCGATCGCCGCGCTGCGGGCGATGACGTAACCGGGAGCGGATCAACTGCTCAGCGGCGCGTCGCCGCGACGACGCCGGGCACGTCGCGGACCAGCGCAAGCGCACGCGCGAGAGCGTCGAGGCTCTTCACTTCCAGCGTGAATGCCATTCGCGTGCGCATGTCGCGCGTCAGCGTGTTCGCCGCGGTGACGTTGATGCGCTCGCGGGAAAAGATTTCGCTGACGTCGCGCAGCAGTCCCTGGCGGTCCGCGGCTTCGAGCACGACGTCGACCGGGAACACCTCGTCGCGCGGCAAGCCCCAGTCCGCGGTGATCAGGCGCTCGGGCTCCCTCGCACGCATCCGCGCGACGTTGGCGCAACTCTGGCGGTGGATCGTGACGCCCTTGCCGCGGGTGACGAACCCGACGATTGGGTCGGGCGGCGCGGGCTTGCAGCAGCGCGCGAGCACCGTCATCAGCCGGTCCACACCTACGACGAGAATGCCGCTGCCGGCGCCGGCTGCCTTGCTCCGCCGCAGGACTCCGGGCTCGGCCTCGGCAACGCGAGCGGCGTCGGGCGCGATGACTGCCTTGATCGCCGTCTGGATCGCTCGCGTGTTGAGCTCCTCGCGACCGACCGCCGCGAAGAGCTCGTCGGCCTTTTCCAGCCCGGCCTTGACGGCGACGGCATCGAGATTGACGGCAGTTGCGCCCGCGCGCGCGAGCTCGCGCTCGACGACCGCGCGCCCGTGCGCCAGCGTCTCTTCCTGCTGCTGCGCCTTGAACCACTGCCGCACCTTGGTGCGCGCGCGATGGCTCGTCACGTAGCCCAGCTCGGGATTGAGCCAGTCGCGAGATGGGCCAACTGAGGGCCCGCCCTGCTTCGTCGCGACGATCTCGATGCGCTGCCCGTTCTTCAGCACGTAGTTGAGCGGGACCATCGCGCCGTCGACGCGCGCGCCGCGGCAGCGATGGCCGAGGCTCGTGTGCACGGCGTAGGCGAAGTCCACCGGCGTCGCCCCGCGCGGCAGGTCGACGACCTTGCCCTGCGGCGTCAGCACATAGATCGTGTCGGTGAAGAGACTGCTCTTGAACGCGGTCAGCCACTCCGACGCATCGGCGACGGCGTCCTTCCAGTCGAGCACCTGGCGCAGCCACGCGATCCGGTCCTCGAACGCGGGATCGCGGCGAATGCCCTTCTGGCCGGACTCCTTGTAGCGCCAGTGCGCGGCGACGCCGTACTCCGAATGCTGGTGCATCTCGAACGTGCGGATCTGCACCTCGAGCGCCTTGCCTTCCGCCCCCATCACGGCCGTGTGCAGCGAGCGGTAGCTGTTGGACTTGGGCTTCGCGATGTAGTCGTCGAACTCGCCCGGCAGCGGCGTCCACAGGTGATGGACGATGCCAAGCGCGGCGTAGCAGTCCTTGACGTCGTCGACCAGGACCCGCACGGCGCGGATGTCGTAGAGCGCCTCGATGCCCGCCTGCTTGCGCCGCATCTTGTTCCAGATGCTCGTGATGTGCTTCGGGCGTCCCGTCACGTCGGCCCTGACGCCGGCCGCCGCGAGCTCACGCCGCAGCAGCGCGACGACGTCGTCGATGTAGCGTTCGCGATCCTGCCGCCGCTCGTCCAGCATTTTCGCGATCGCCTTGTACGTGTCGGGCTCAAGCACGCGCAAGCTCAGATCCTCGAGCTCCCACTTCAACTGCCAGACGCCCAGCCGATTGGCGAGCGGCGCGAAGAGGTCGTGCACCTCGCGCGCGGTGCGCTCGCGCGTCTCGGCCTGCTCCTTCGCTGCCGACACCAGGTAACGCAGCGCCTGCGTCCGCTCGGCGAGCTTCACCAGTACGACGCGGATGTCGTCGACCATCGCGAGCAGCATCTTGCGCAATCGCTCGGCTTGCGCCGCGCGGTCGTCGGCATCGCCGGTCGCGGGCAGCGCGCGGATTTCGTCCATGCGCGCGACGCCGGCGACGATCGTCGCCACGTCGGTGCCGAAGCGCGTCGTCACGTCTTCCGGGTCGAAGGCCTTGCCCGCGGGAAGGCCGATCAGCAGTCCCGCCTCGACCGTTGCGGCATCGAGACGCAACGCCGCGAGAATCATCGCCGTGCCGCTTGCGCGGTCGACGAGCCGCTCGCCGTCCCGACCGCGCGCGTCGCCGCAGCGCTCGCGCGCGTAGGCGACCGCGGATTCGAGGGTGCGGAGATCGGTCTCGGGATAGGTGCCGCGCAAGCCGTCGAGCCACGCCGCGACTGCTTGCGGCGCTCCCGTTTCGGGCGCGGCGTGCAGTACTGCAACCATCCGCGCATTATAGCGACGGGCGCTGCCGTCGCTCGCGCCAAACGATCAGCCGGCCTTTTCGAGGGTCGCGGTGATCGAGTTCGCCACGCGCTGCGCGCAGGCGTCGGCGGTGCCCCGATCGATGGCTTCCACCATCACGCGCAGCACGGGCTCGGTACCCGAAGGTCGGAGCAGGATTCGTCCTGCGTTGCCGAGCGCCGCGCGCGCATCGGCTTCCGCGGCGCGAATCGCGGCGCTGCCGTTCCAGTCGAAGCCCTTCGGCATCCGGACGTTGATCAAGCGCTGCGGAAACAGCGTGACCGGCGCGCTCGCGACCTCGAGAGTGATCTTCGCCTCGACCAGCGCGCGGAGGACCGCGAGCGCCGAGACGATCGCGTCGCCCGTCGTGTGCTTGTCGAGGCACAGCAGGTGGCCCGAGTTCTCGCCGCCGAGCCGCCAGCCCTTCTCCTTCATCCGTTCGAGGACGTAACGGTCGCCGACCGGCGCCCGTTCGAGTGCGATGCCTTCGCGCGCGAGCGCCTGCTCGAACCCGAGGTTCGTCATCAGCGTGCCGACCACGCCGCCGCTGAATGCGCCGCGCCGCCGGTAATCCATCACGATCACGTAGAGGAGCTGGTCGCCGTCGTAGATGCGGCCGTCGCGATCGACGACGAGCAGACGGTCGCCGTCGCCGTCGAGCGCGAGGCCGATATCGGCCTGATGCTCGATCACTGCCTGCCGCAGATGCTGCGGGTGCGTCGACCCGACGCCGTCATTGATGTTGGTGCCGTTGGGCTCGTTGCCGATGGGAATCACTTCCGCGCCCAGCTCGTGGAACACCGGCGGAGCAACGTGATAACCGGCGCCGTTCGCGCAGTCGACGACGATCCGCCATCCCTTGAGATCGAGCTCGTTGGGAAACGTGCTCTTGCAGAACTCGATGTAACGGCCCGCGGCGTCGTCGATCCGCCGCGCGCGGCCGAGCTCCGCCGACGATACGCACGTCAGCGCCTCGCCCATCGTGCGCTCGATCGCATGCTCGACCGCGTCGGGCAGCTTGACGCCCGCTCCCGAGAAGAATTTGATCCCGTTGTCGTCGAACGGGTTGTGCGACGCGCTGATCACGATGCCCGCCGAAAGCCGCAGTGCGCGGGTGAGGTACGCGACCGCGGGCGTGGGCAGCGGGCCGGACAGATAGACGTCGACGCCCGCTGCGGAAAGCCCCGCCTCGAGCGCCGCCTCGAGCAGATAACCGGAAAGCCGCGTGTCCTTGCCGATCAGCACCGACGGACGGGCGCCGGAGTGGTCCGTTTCGGCGGCGAGCACGCGCCCCGCCGCCCAGCCGAGCTTCAAGACGAGCTCCGGTGTGATCGGCGGATCGCCGACGCGCCCGCGCACACCATCGGTGCCGAAGAATTCCCGCGTCATGATCATCACCGCTCTTTCGTTCGTGTTGTTCGCATCAAGAGACTGCCTCTCCGTCATCGCGCGCCACTGCGAGCCACACCTTTAGCGCGTCGACGGTCTCGCGCACGTCGTGAACGCGCACGAGCGACGCACCACGCGCGATCGCTGCCAGCGCCGCCGCGAGACTCGCCGCTAGCCGGTCGCCCGCCGGGCGGCCCGTGATCTTCCCGAGCGACGACTTGCGCGACATTCCTGCGAGCACGGGGTAGCCCGTTGCGGCCAACTCGGGGAGTGCGCGCAACAAGGCGAGATTATGCGCCAGCGTCTTGCCGAAGCCAAAGCCGGGATCGATGACGATCCGGTCGTGCGCGATGCCGGCGGCCTCGCACGCCCGCGCCCGCGCGACGAGAAATTCACGCACCTCGGCGACGACGTCGGTGTAGCGCGGCGAGAGCTGCATCGTCCGCGGCTCGCCCTGCATGTGCATCAGACAGACCGCGGCGCGGCTCGCGGCAACGGCTTCGACGGCGCCTGCCGCCGCCAGCGCCGTGATGTCGTTGACCATCGCGGCGCCCACGCCCATCGCCGCGCGCATCACCGCCGGCTTGCGCGTATCGATCGAGACGGCGATGCCGTCCGCCGCAAGCGCTTCGACGAGCGGGATCACTCGCCCGAGCTCTTCGTCCGCGGGCACTTCCGCCGCTCCCGGACGGGTCGATTCGCCGCCGACGTCGATGAGATCGGCACCGTCGGCGACCATCTGTCGTGCGCGGTCCTCTGCTTGCCGTGGATCGAGGTTGCGGCCGCCGTCGTAGAACGAGTCCGGCGTGACGTTGACGATCCCCATCACGAGCGGACGGGAGAGGTCGAACGTGTGCTTGCCGCAGCGGAGCTTCACACAAGAAAACGGGGCGCCGCGCGCCCCGTTTCCACTGGAGTTTTTCTATGCCGGATTTGCCGTCGGCGCCGTCTCCGGTCCGATGGTCGTGCCCGGCGTCGCCGGGCCGGTGCTCGACCCCGGCGGCTTCGGCGGCCGCGGCGGCAGGCCGGCCATGATGTCGCCGATCTGGTCGGCGTCGATCGTTTCGAGCTCGAGCAGCGCCTTCGCCATCGCCTCGACCTTGTCGCGGTTGTCCTCGATCAGCTTGCGCGCAACCGCATATTGCTGATCGATGATCTTGCGGATCTCGCTGTCGACCTTGCGCATCGTCTCTTCGGACACGTTCTTGTGCGTCGTGATCGAGCGGCCGAGGAACACTTCGCCTTCGTTCTCGCCGTAGACCATCGGCCCCAGCAGGTCGGACATCCCGTAGCGCGTCACCATGTTGCGGGCGAGCTCGGTCGCCCGCTCGAAGTCGTTCGATGCGCCGGTCGTCATCTGGTTCATGAAGATCTCTTCGGAGATGCGTCCGCCGAACAGCACCGCGATCATGTTCAGCATGTGGTTGCGGTCCATGCTGTAGCGGTCGTGCTCGGGCAATTGCATCGTCACGCCCAGCGCGCGGCCGCGCGGGATGATCGTCACCTTGTGCACCGGATCGGTCTTGGGCAGGAGGCGCGCGACGATCGCGTGGCCCGACTCGTGATACGCGGTGTTGCGCCGTTCTTCCTCGGGCATCACGATCGAGCGCCGCTCGGCGCCCATCACGATCTTGTCCTTCGCCATCTCGAAGTCGTCCATGTCGACGAGCCGCTTGTTGCGGCGCGCGGCGAAGAGCGCCGCCTCGTTGACGAGATTGGCGAGATCGGCGCCGGAAAAACCGGGGGTGCCGCGGGCGATGATTTCCGCCTTGACGTCGGTCGCCATCGGGACCTTGCGCATGTGGACGAGCAGGATCTGCTCGCGCCCGCGGATGTCGGGAAGCGGCACGACGACCTGGCGATCGAAGCGGCCCGGCCGCATCAGCGCCGGATCGAGCACGTCGGGCCGGTTGGTCGCCGCGATCACGATCACGCCGGCGTTGCCTTCGAAGCCGTCCATCTCGACCAGCAGCTGATTCAGCGTCTGCTCGCGCTCGTCGTTGCCGCCGCCCAGCCCGGCGCCGCGCTGGCGGCCGACGGCGTCGATTTCGTCGATGAACACGATGCACGGCGCGTTCTTCTTCGCCTGCTCGAACATGTCGCGCACGCGCGCCGCACCGACGCCCACGAACATCTCGACGAAATCGGAGCCCGAGATCGAGAAGAACGGCACTTTCGCTTCGCCGGCAATCGCTTTGGCGAGCAGCGTCTTGCCGGTGCCCGGCGAGCCGACCATCAGCACGCCGCGCGGAATGCGTCCGCCGAGCTTCTGGAATTTGGTCGGGTCACGGAGGAACTCGACCAGCTCGGAGACTTCCTCTTTGGCCTCGTCGCAGCCGGCGACGTCGGCAAAGGTGATCGTGTTGTTCGACTCGTCCAGCATCTTGGCCTTGCTCTTGCCGAAGCTGAACGCGCCGCCGCGCCCGCCGCCCTGCATCTGGCGCATGAAGAAGATCCACACGCCGATCAGCAGCAGCATCGGGAACCACGAGATGAACACCTGTGCGAGGAAGCTTTGCTCCTCGTCCGGCTTGGCATCGACCTTGACACCGTACTTGACGAGGTCGCCGACCATCCAGATGTCGTTCGGCGCGTAGGTGATGAAGCGCTTCTTGTCGGCGCTCTCCCACACGATGCGCCGGCCTTCGACCGTCGCTTTATCGACGTTGCCGGCCTTGGCCTTGTCCATGAACTCGGAATACGGCACCGTATCCTTCGGCGCCTGCCGCGAATCGAACTGCCTGACCACGGTCACGACGACCAGCAGGATCACGAGCCAGATGCCGACATTCTTGAGCAGGTTGTTCAAGTAGCACTCCTGGCGGCGCTTTCGGGCGGCCGCGGGCCCTTGACGGACCTGCGCGCCGACGACCCGGAACGCAGATGCCAAAATGAACATTTTAGCCTTTCGCGACTCCCGCGGCCAGCGCGGCCGCTGCGCCCATCGCACAAACGCGTGATCTTGCGCAAAGTTCGCGCATTCTCAGCGATTCCGCCCCTTTCCAACGAGATAGACCTCGCGGCTGCGGCCGCGCGAAGCCTCGGGCTTGCGGACGTGGACCTTCGCGAAATGCTGTTGCATCGCACGGACGAACTCCTGGAATCCCTCGCCTTGAAACGCTTTGACGACCGCATCCCCGCCGGGTTGCAGCCATTTCTGCGCGAATTCGAGCGCCAGCTCGCCCAGATGAATAGACCGCGCCTGATCGGCCGTCGCGACACCCGAAAGGTTGGGGGCGAGGTCCGAAACGACAAGGTCCACGGGCTGCCCCCCGAGCGCGGCTTCGACGGCGGCGAGGCCCTCGTCGGCGCGAAAGTCGGCCTGGACGAACGCCACGCCGCGGATCGGCGCCATCGGCAGGATATCGATCGCCACGATGGTCGCCGCGGGGCCCAGCCGTTCGTGCAACACCTGCGACCAGCTTCCCGGCGCCGCGCCGAGGTCGACCACACGCAGGCCGGGCCGCAGGAGCCTGTCCTTTTGCGCGAGCTCGATCAGCTTGAACGCGGCGCGCGAGCGATAGCCGAGACGTGTGGCCTCCCTGACCCAATGATCGTTGACGTGCTCGTTCATCCACGCCTTGCCGAACTTGTGCTTTTTCGCGCTCTTGGGGGCCATGTCGGAAATACGCGTGATGGCGCAGAGTCGTAATTCGCGCCGCGTAGAATGGCGGATATTCCCAGTCGAGACCCGCCCGATGCCAACTCTAACACCCGCCGAGCGACGCGCATTGCGCGCCCGTGCGCACGCGCTGCGCCCGGTCGTCTCCATCGGCCAGCACGGGCTCACGCCGTCGGTGCTGCACGAAATCGACGTCAGTCTCAACGCGCATGAGCTCATCAAGATTCGGGTAAGCAACGACGACCGGGAGGCGCGCGAGGCGGCGCTGCTGCTGATTTGCGCCGAGCTCGCCGCGGCGTCGGTCCAGCACATCGGCAAGCTGCTGGTGATCTGGCGGCAGAAGCCGCCGGCGGAGGTGACGCCCGCTAAATCGGCAGCGAAAAAAGCGCCGCAGGTCCGGCGCCCGCGGACGCCGCTACCGCGCACGCCGTCGCGACCGATGCCATCCGGGCCGCGGTCGCGCAACTCCGAGTCGCCGACGGGACGAAAACACCGCGGCGGCACCGCGACGTTCGGAGCGCACGGTAAATCGCGGGCCGACGACCCGGCGGCGAAGCCACGCTCCCACAAGGGCCCACGCAGCGTCACCGCGGCGATGTGGGACGACACCGATGCGCAAGCGCGACGCCGAACGCGCACCGCGCCGTCGGCTTACGCGCATCGCGGCACACGAGCGCCTGCGGGATCGTTCGCGTCGCGCGGATCGGGATTTGGCAAGGCGTCGGCTGAGACGCGGCCCCCGGGCGGGCCGCGTCCCAAGCGCCGTGTCGGCGAAGCATTGCCGGGAAGCCGCAGTCCGGCAACGAATGGCCGTCGCCGCCGCTCATCGCGCTGACGTCACGCCGGACGCAGCGTCGCGTTGCGGCGGCGGCGAGGCGTGACGATGCCGCAGGAGGACGCGCGCCGTCCGCTCGACGGCGTCGCGGGCGCGACGATGGTGGCGCTCACGGCGGTGTGGGGGTTTCAGCAGGTTGCGATCAAGCTTGCGGCGCCCGTCGTCCCCCTGGTCCTGCAAGCGGCGTTGCGCTCGGCCATTGCAACGCTCCTCCTCATCGCCTGGGCACGCTGGCAGCGCATTCCGCTCTCCGGCCGCGACGGCACGATCGGAACGGGACTCCTGGCGGGCACCGCGTTCGCCGCGGAGTTCGCGCTGATCTATGCCGGGCTGGGCCATACGACCGCCGCCCGGATGATCGTGTTCCTCTACACCGCGCCGTGCTTCACCGCGCTCGGGTTGTCGCTGTTCGTGCCGGGAGAGCGCCTCGCGCCGAGCCAATGGGCAGGCGTCGTGCTCGCGTTCGCCGGCATCGTCGTGGCGTTCGCCGACGGCATTGGCGGCGGCGGCGCGACACTCCTCGGTGATGCGTGCGGAGTGATGGCCGCGCTCCTCTGGGCCGCGACGACCGTGCTGATTCGGGCAACGCCCCTTGCGCGGAGCAGCGCGACGAAGGTGCTCTTCTATCAGCTCGCGGTTTCGGCGGCGTTATTGCCGCTCGCCTCGGTTGCGCTCGGCGAAGGCGGCGTCTCCGCGTGGACGCCGCTGGCCGTGGCAAGCCTCGCTTTCCAGTCGATCGTCGTCGCGTTCGCGAGTTACCTCGCGTGGTTCTGGCTGCTCACGCGCTATCTCGCCGGGCGTCTCGCCGTGTTCTCGTTCCTCGCACCGCTATTCGGCGTCGCCGCCGGGACGCTCGTACTCGGCGAGCCGCTGACGCCCGGATTTGCGCTCGCCGCGGGTGTCGTACTCGCAGGGATCGCGCTCGTCAACGCGCGCCGCGCCCAACCGTCCCCTCAAGCGTAACGGACCGCGAGCACCTCGAACTCGCGAATGCCGCCGGGCGCGTCGACCTCGGCCGTGTCGCCTTTGCTCTTGCCGATCAGCGCGCGGGCGAACGGGGAACTGACCGAGATCTTCCCGTGTTTGAGATCGGCCTCGTCCTCGCCGACGATCTGGTAGGTGACGCGTTCACCCGTCTTGGCATCCTCGAGGTCGACGGTCGCGCCGAAAACGACGCGGCCATCAGCGGATTCGAGATGCGACGGATCGATGACCTGCGCGCCGGCGAGCTTGTGCTCGATCTCGGCGATGCGGCCCTCGATGAAGCCCTGACGCTCCTTCGCCGCATCGTAGTCGGCGTTCTCGGAGAGGTCGCCGTGCGAGCGTGCTTCGCCGAGCGCGCGGCTCACCGCCGGGCGGTCGACCGTCTTGAGCTTTTGCAGCTCCGCCTTGAGGCGGCGGGCGCCCTCGACGGTCATCGGAAATTTCTTCATCGGTTGAGCCTCAGTGCAGGCGCTTGTGCAGCGCCTGCATCGCATAGGGTACGAGCTCGCGCATCCCCGCCACGCCCTGCGCCGCCGCGCGCGCGCCGGCGAGCGTCGTGTAGGTCGGGATCTGATCGGTCAGCGCCTCGCGCCGGATATGGTAGCTGTCCTGGATCGCCGAGCGCTTCTCCTCGACCGTGTTGACGACGAGCTTGATCTCGTCGTTTTTCATCATGTCGACGATGTGCGGCCGCCCTTCGTGCACCTTGTTGACCGGCGTGACCGGGACGTTCGCAGCGGCGAGCGCGGCTGCCGTCCCGCGTGTGGCGACGAGCGTGAAGCCGATTTCGACCAGGATCTTCGCGAGCTCGATCGCGCGCGGCTTGTCGGCATCCTTCAGGCTGATGAAGACCTTGCCCTTCGTCGGCAGCTTCACGCCGGCGGCGAGCTGCGACTTCAGGAACGCCTCGGCGAACGATTCACCGACGCCCATCACTTCGCCGGTCGATTTCATCTCCGGACCGAGGATCGTGTCGACGCCGGGAAACTTGATGAAGGGAAAAACGGCTTCCTTGACGGAAAAGTACGGTGGCACGATCTCGCCTTTCACGCGCTGGACCGCGAGCGACTGCCCGACCATGCAGCGCGCGGCGATCTTGGCGAGCGGCCGCCCCGTCGCCTTCGAGACGAACGGCACCGTCCGCGACGCGCGCGGATTGACCTCGAGCACGTAGACCACGGCACCGTCGTGCGCGTTCGTCTGGATCGCGAACTGCACGTTCATCAGGCCGACGACGTTGAGCGCATGCGCCATCGCCACCGTCTGGCGGCGCATTTCGTCCTGTGTCGCCCGCGACAGCGAATACGGCGGCAGCGAGCAGGCCGAGTCGCCGGAATGAACGCCCGCCTGCTCGATGTGTTCCATGATGCCGCCGATCACGACGTCGGTGCCGTCGCAGAGCGCGTCGACGTCGACCTCGATCGCGTCGTTCAGGAAGCGATCGAGCAGCACCGGGCTGTCGTTACTCACCTTGACCGCCTCGCGCATGTAACGCTCGAGGTCGCGCTGCTCGTGGACGATCTCCATCGCCCGGCCGCCCAGCACGTACGAAGGCCGCACGACCAGCGGATAGCCGATCTCCTCGGCGGCCTTGATCGCACCGGCCTCGGTGCGCGCGGTTCGGTTCGGGGGCTGCTTTAGCTTCAGCCGGTGCAGCATCTGCTGAAAGCGCTCGCGATCCTCGGCCATGTCGATCATGTCGGGCGTGGTGCCGATGATCGGCACGCCGGCAGCCTCGAGATCGCGGGCGAGTTTCAACGGCGTCTGCCCGCCGTACTGGATGATGACGCCGTACGGCTTCTCGATGTGGACAATCTCCAGCACGTCTTCCAGCGTCAGCGGCTCGAAGTAGAGCCGGTCCGACGTGTCGTAGTCGGTCGAGACGGTCTCCGGATTGCAGTTGACCATGATCGTCTCGTAGCCATCGCTGCGGAGCGCCATCGCCGCGTGCACACAGCAGTAATCGAACTCGATCCCCTGTCCGATCCGGTTCGGACCGCCGCCCAGGACGATGACTTTTGTCCGCTCGGTCGGCGCGGCCTCGCATTCGTCCTCGTAGGTCGAGTACAGATACGCGGTCTGCGTCGCGAACTCGGCGGCGCACGTGTCGACGCGCTTGTAGACGGGACGTAACCCGAATTCGTGCCGGCGCGCGCGGACATCCCCTTCCTTCACCCGCAACAGGTAGGCGAGGCGGCGGTCGGAAAACCCCATCCGCTTCAGCCTGCGCAACTCGTCGCGGGTGAGATCCCCGAGCGTGCGTTTTTCCACCGCGAGTTCGGTATCGACGATCTCCTTGATCTGCGACAGGAACCACGGATCGATCCGCGTGTGCTGGTAGACCTCCTCCAGCGACACGCCGACGCCGAACGCATCGGCGACATACCAGAGGCGCTCGGCGCGCGGATACGCGAGCTCGTCGCCGATCTTGTCCGGGTCGACGGTCTTGAGATTGAAGCCGTCGACGCCCGTTTCGAGGCCGCGCAGCGCCTTCTGCAGCGACTCCTGGAACGTGCGTCCGATCGCCATCACCTCGCCGACCGATTTCATCTGCGTGGTCAGCCGGTCGTCGGCCTGCTTGAATTTCTCGAACGCGAACCTGGGCACCTTGGTCACGACGTAATCGATCGTCGGCTCGAAGGACGCCGGCGTGGCGCCGCCCGTGATGTCGTTGCGTAATTCGTCCAGCGTGTAGCCCACGGCAAGCTTGGCCGCGACCTTGGCGATCGGAAACCCGGTCGCCTTGGAGGCTAGCGCGGACGAGCGCGACACGCGGGGATTCATCTCGATCACGATCAGTCGGCCATCGGCCGGATTGACCGCGAACTGCACGTTCGACCCGCCGGTGTCCACACCGATCTCGCGCAGCACCGCGATCGCCGCGTCGCGCATGATCTGGTATTCCTTGTCGGTCAGCGTCTGCGCCGGCGCGACGGTGATCGAGTCGCCGGTGTGCACACCCATCGGGTCGACGTTCTCGATCGAGCAGACGATGATGCAGTTGTCCTTCTTGTCGCGGACGACCTCCATCTCGAATTCTTTCCAGCCGACGAGCGACTCCTCGATCAGCAGCTCGCGCGTGGGCGAGAGGTCGAGCCCGCGCTTGCACATGTCGACGAACTCGTCCTTGTTGTAGGCGATGCCGCCGCCGGTGCCGCCCAGCGTGAACGACGGCCGGATCACGGCCGGGAAGCCGATGTCCGCCTGCACGTCGAGCGCCTGCTCGAGATCGTGGGCGATGCCCGAGCGCGCGCTCTCGAGTCCGATACGGGTCATCGCCGCCTTGAACTTCTCGCGGTCCTCGGCCTTGTCGATCGCCTTCTTCGACGCGCCGATCAGCTCGACGTCGAACTTGTTCAGCACGCCCTCGCGCGCAAGGTCGAGCGCGCAATTCAACGCCGTCTGCCCGCCCATCGTCGGCAGGAGCGCGTCTGGCCGCTCGCGCTCGATGATCTTCGCGATCATCTGCCAGGTGATCGGCTCGATGTAGGTCACATCGGCCATCTCCGGGTCGGTCATGATCGTCGCCGGATTCGAGTTCACCAGAATGACGCGATAGCCCTCCTCGCGCAGCGCCTTGCACGCCTGCGCGCCCGAATAGTCGAACTCGCACGCCTGGCCGATGATGATCGGGCCCGCGCCGATGATGAGGATCGACTTGATGTCGGTGCGCTTGGGCATTCGCTAGCGGGCCGCGACGAAGAAATTCAGGACCGACTTCATGTGGTCTACTCAGCCTTGCGGCTCTCCATCAACTTGATGAAGCGGTCGAACAGATACCCGAGATCGTGCGGACCCGGGCTCGCCTCGGGATGGCCCTGGAAGCAGAACGCCGGCTTGTCGGTCCGGGTGAAGCCCTGCAGCGTGCCGTCGAACAGGGACACGTGCGTGATGCGCGCGGTCGCGGGAAGCGTCGCCGGGTCGACGGCAAAGCCGTGATTCTGGCTCGTGATCAGCACGTGCCCGGTGTCGCAGTCGAGCACCGGGTGGTTCGCGCCGTGGTGGCCGAATTTCATCTTCATCGTCTTCGCGCCCGAGGCGAGGCCCAGCAACTGTTGCCCGAGGCAGATGCCGAACGTCGGCACGCCGGCGTCGACGATCGAGCGGATCGCGCGGATCGCATAGTCGCAGGGCTCAGGATCGCCGGGACCGTTCGACAGGAAGACACCGTCGGGATCGAGCGCGAGGACCGCATCGGCCGGCGTCTGTGCAGGGACCACGGTCAGGCGGCAGCCGCGCACGGCGAGCATCCGCAGAATGTTGTGCTTGATCCCGTAGTCGTAGGCGACGACGTGAAAGCGCGGCTTGTTCTGGTGCGTGTACCCTTCGCCCAGCGTCCACGTGCTGGCCGTCCATTCGTACGGCGCGGTGCACGTCACGACTTTCGCGAGATCGAGACCCGCCATCGACGGCGCGGCTTTCGCCCGCCCGATCGCCGCGTCGACATCGACGTCGCCGATCGTCGCCGCCGCGTAGAGGCAGCCGTTCTGCGCACCACGCTCGCGCAGGATCCGCGTGAGCTTGCGCGTGTCGATGTCGGCGATGCCGACGATCTTGTTGGCGGCGAGATACGCGCGCAAATCACCGGTCGACCGGAAGCTCGAGACGAGCCGCGGCAGATCCCGGATCACGAGCCCGGCAGCGTAGGGCCGGCGCGACTCGACGTCCTCGGGATTCACGCCGACGTTGCCGACGTGCGGGTATGTGAGCGTGACGATCTGCCCGGCGTACGACGGATCGGTGAGGATCTCCTCGTAGCCCGTCATCGCCGTGTTGAACACGACTTCGCCGACGGCGTGGCCGGCGGCGCCGATCGCTGTGCCCCGAAACACCGTGCCGTCGGCAAGCGCGAGAATCGCCGGCATTGCGGATTCGACCCCGGGCAGCGGGGCGGGGGCGGTCTTGACGGCGGTCGAGGCGGACATGACGGATCGCGATCGGTTTGGACGCGGCGTTCGCAGGGCGGTTCGCCGGGGTCCGGACGTGCGAAGCGGGAACGTCCGCGTTGCCCGCAGCCGTTCCCGCTTTGAGGCTTCCAATTATACCGGTGCAGCGCGCGCGGCGCTACCCGGGGGCCTGCGATCCGTGCTCGCCCAGCGCTGCACTGCGGGCTAGTACGCGGCCGAAAAGCCCCCGTCGACGTACAGGAGATGGCCGGTCACGTAGTCGGCTGCGCCTGATGCGAGGAATACGGCGGCGCCGGCGACCTCGGCCGGCTCGCCCCAGCGGCCCGCCGGCGTGCGGCGCGCGACCCACGCCGAGAATTCCGCATCGTTGATGAGCGCCGTGTTCATCTCGGTCTTGAAGAAACCCGGCGCGATGCCGTTGACCTGGACGTTGTGCGGCGCGAGCTCGACCGCGAGCGCGCGCGTCATCATCCTGAGGCCGCCCTTGCTCGCGGCGTACGCGACGATATTCGGCCGCCCGAGATCGGACGCGAGCGAGCAGATGTTGATGATCTTGCCGCGGCGACGCGCTTTCATCGCCGGCAGCACTTCGCGCGTGACAAGGAACGGACCGTCGAGATTGGCCGCCTGCAGCGCACGCCAGTCGGCCAGCGAGAACTGCTCGAGCAGCTGGCGCTGGTTGATTGCCGCGTTGTTGACGAGGATGTCGACGGGACCGAGATCGCGCGCGAGCGTCGCGACGCCAGCCGTAACCGCCGCCTCGTCAGTCACGTCGAACGGCAGCACGCGCACGTTGATGGCGTCTTCCGCAAGCGTCGCTGCAGCAGCGTCGAGTTTCGCCCGGTTGCGGCCGTTGATCGTGACCCGTGCCCCGGCGTCGGCCAGGCCGCGTGCGATCGCGAGACCAAGCCCGGACCCGCCGCCGGTGACGAGCGCGATCTTGCCGTCGAGGTTGAATGGACCGGCCGACATTCCGCGTCAGTAGCCTCGTGGCAGCGTCCAGCGGGCGCCGGCTACCCCGCGAGCCCCAGCACGTCGCGCATGTCCGCGAGTCCCGGCTTGCCGGCGGCGCGCCGGTCGGCGACGTAACGTGCAGCGCGCAACGCGCCCGCCGCGAAATTCTGCCGCGAAGCCGCCTTGTGCGCGAGCTCGATGCGCTCGCCGACGCCGGCGAAGATCACCGTGTGCTCGCCGACGACATCACCACCGCGCAGCGCCGCGAACCCGATCGTGCCGGACTTGCGCTCGCCGGTCACGCCTTCGCGCGCATAGACCGCGCACTCGGCGAGTTTGCTGCCGGCGCCGCGCGCCGCGGCCTCGCCCAGGAGGAGCGCAGTTCCCGACGGCGCGTCGACCTTGTGCCGATGGTGGATCTCGACGACCTCGATGTCGTAGCCTTCCCCGAGGCGCCGCGCCGCCGTCTCGACCAGAGCCGCGAGCACGTTGACGCCGATACTCATGTTCGGCGCGAAGACGATAGTGATCGCGCGCGCGAAGTCGGCGAGCGTCGCCTGCTGCACGGCGGAAAGCCCCGTGGTCCCCACAACGGCGCCGACCCCGTGCCGCGCGCAGGCGGCGAGATGCGCAAGCGTGCCTTCGGGCCGCGTGAAGTCGATCAGCACATCCGCAGCGCGCACGGCAGCGTCGATGTCGCTCGCAGCGATCACGCCCGTGGTTCGTCCGAAGCGCTCGCCGGCATCGCGGCCCACGGCGGGACTTCCGGCCACGTCGAGCGCGGCGGTGAGCGTTAGCGCGGGATCGGCGAGCGTCGCTTCGATCAGCGCCTGCCCCATCCGGCCACCGGCGCCGGCGATGGCGATCCTCGTCGGTGTCATTGTTGCGGCCCGCGCCAGTCGGCGCTCACTGGCGGAACACGTCGAGCATCTTTTCCCACCAGGGGCGTTGGTCCAGCCACTTGGCCTCGCCGGAGGTGAGCGCCGCCGCCTGCCGGTTGAGATCGGCGGCCGACGGCGGCATCTCATCGCCTTCCCAGCGCGCGAGCTTGTCGTCGGCGAAATAGACGGAGAAGTTGCGATGCTCGATGACCCGCCCCTGCCTTAAGAACTCGTACGTGTAGTCCCAGCGATCGTCGCGGAAGACGCTCGCGATCAGCGGCGTGCCGAGGATCAGCCGCACCTGCTGCTTCGTCTGCCCGACCCGGAGCTTGTCCACCATGTCCTGCGACAGGAAATTGCCCTGGTTGACGTCGAGCTTGTAGACGCCGAACGAGCGCAGCGTCGGCGCGTACGTGTCGATCGTCGAACACCCGGCGACGAGCGACGCCGCGAGCCCGATCGCCGTACAGATGAGCGAAGCAACGGCGCGCGAAGCACGGGGCGGGGTCTTGGAATGGGGACGCACGTGCCTGTGAATTTCCTGGGGGAATCGCTATTATAGCTACGTGTGTCGCGACCTCCGACCTCTTTGGGGTCCCTTTGCCGCGGCCTCGAAACCGCCGCCACCTTCCGGAGCGCACCACGATGACCACGCACGACCTCAAGCATGCGGGCCTCAAGGCCACCGTGCCGCGGCTCAAGATCATCAACCTGTTCGAAGCCTCGAAGGTCCGGCACCTGACCGCCGAAGACGTCTATCGGCAGCTCCTCGCCGAAGGGCTCGACATCGGGCTCGCGACTGTCTATCGCGTGCTGACCCAGTTCGAGCAGGCCGGCCTTCTGACACGCCACCATTTCGAGTCGGGCAAGGCGGTGTTCGAGCTGAACGAGGGCCGGCACCACGATCATCTCGTGTGTCTGCAATGCGGGCGCGTCGAGGAGTTCTACGACGCCGAGATCGAGAAGCGGCAGAACAAGGTGGCGCACGACCGCGGCTTCGAGATCGCCGAGCACGCACTCTATCTTTATGCCGAGTGCGTAAAGCCGCGCTGTCCCTATCGCAAGCCGGGCGGCAACGCCTGAGATTCGGCAGTCCGTCGGATTCTAAACGCCGTTCTCGGGCGGCAGCAACGGCGGCTCCGGCGCGGCCTCGCCCTCGCGCCGGTTGAAGTCCGCGAACCGGAATCCCAGGAGCCAAAGCGCGCCGAAATAAGCTGCTGCGCCGGCGGCGCACACCCACGCGAGACGCCCGACCTTGGTCCACAGCGTCGCCTCGAGCCATAACGCCGTCGGACCGGCGATCAAGGTCAGGAGCGCGAAGAGCGCGAAGAGCGCGACCGCGAGCTTCGACACGAACACGAGCCAACCCGCCTGCGGCGTATAGATGCCGCGACGACGTAACGCACCGAACAGCAGCACGGCATTGAGGCACGCGCCAATCGACGTCGCCAGCGTGAGGCCGGCCTGGTCGAGCCGTTGCATCAGGATCACCGCGAGCGTCTGCGCGACGAGCACGGTGACGAACGCGATCTTCACCGGCGTCTTCATGATCTGCCGCGCATAGAAGCCCGGCGCGAGGATCTTGACCACGATGAGGCCGAGCAGGCCGACGCTGTAGCCCAGCAGCGCCGCGCGCGTCTCGAACACGTCGTGCACCGAGAAGTGGCCATATTTGTAGAGCGTCGCGATCAGCGGCACGCCGAGCACCCACAGCGCGACGGCGGCCGGCAGCGCGAGAAGGAACGCGAGCCGCAGACCCCAATCGAGCAACGCCGAGTATTGCTCCGGGTTAGCGTCCGCGTGGTGCCGCGCGAGCGATGGCAGCAGCACCGTGCCCAGCGCAACCCCCAGCAGCGCGCTCGGAAACTCCATCAGCCGGTCCGCGTAGGTGATCCACGAAATCCGGCCATTGCCGAGTGCTGCGGCGAGCTGCGTGTTGATGAGTGCGGAAATCTGCGCGGCAGACACGCCGATCACGGCCGGTCCCATGGCCATCAGTACGCGGCGCACGCCCTCGTCGCGCCAATCGAAGTTCCAGCGCGGCAGCATTCCGATCTTCCACAACGGCCGGATCTGCAGCGCGAGTTGCGCGACGCCGCCGATGGCGACACCCCACGCCAGCGCGACGATGGGCGGATGGCAGTACGGCGCGAGGAACAGCGCCGCGCCGATGATCGCCACGTTGAGCAGGACCGGCGTGAACGCGGGGATCGCGAACCGGTGATGGACATTGAGAATGCCGCCCGCGAGCGACACGAGCGACACGAACAGGATGTAGGGAAACACGATCCGGATCATCGTCGCGGTCAGCTCGACCTTCCCCGGCGTCGCGCTGAACCCGGCCGCCAGCACGTAGACGAGCCACGGCGCCGCAAGCACGCCCGCGATCGACACGAGAAGGAGCCCGGCCGCGAGCAGTGTGGCCACCCGTCCGGCCAGCGCCTTCGTTTCCGCCTCGCCGCGCTGGCGCCGGTACTCGGCGAAAATCGGCACGAACGCCTGTGAAAACGCGCCCTCCGCGAAAAGCCGGCGCAGGATGTTCGGCAGCCGGAACGCCGCCTCGAAGGCGTCCATCTGCAGGCCTGCGCCGAACGCCGCAGCCTTGAGGCTCTCGCGGGCGAGCCCGCTGATCCGCGACAGCAGCGTCATGCCGCTGATCGTGGTCAGCGCGCGCAGCAGATTCAACGGCGTGCGTCCCGCGACGCGCGCACGCGGACTCGTGCGCGGGCAGCGGTCGGGGGTGAGGAAGAACGCGGGCGTGAAAGAGACATTCGGTCGGCGTGGCGAGGCGCGGGCGACCTTGCGCGCCCTGTCGTAAGCTGCTATTATGCTTGGTCTTTTTCCATTCCTCCAGAAGCCCAAGGATTTCGACTCATGGCCAACAGTGCCCAAGCCCGCAAGCGTGCCCGCCAGGCGGCCGCAACCAACAAGCGCAACGCCGGTCTGCGCTCGACGCTGCGCACCGCGGTGAAAAACGTGCGCAAGGCGATCGCCACCGGCGACAAGGCTGCCGCGATGACGGAGCTCAAGGCATCGCAGGCCGTGATCGACCGCATCGCCGACAAGAAGATCGTCCACAAGAACACCGCATCGCGAACGAAGTCGCGCCTCGCTCAGGCGATCAAGGCGCTGGCTTGAATCGCTGAAGCTGGTTCGGTACGAATGGGCGCCGGTGGGCGCCCATTTTTTTGCAGCGTCGCCGGGGGTGCAGTGGAAATGGGAACATCGTGGGCATGGCGATTGCTTAGGCTCTCCGAGGGCCTCGTGCACACCTCGCTCCCTCAACAGAACCGCCACGCCATGTCCAATCTTGCCGGCTTGCGTCGGCGATCGCCGCGTTTCGCGCACCGCAGGTTGTCCGTGCGAGTCGCCAAGGACGTCGCCACTCGCCACGGCGTGGCGCTGACGCTGCTCGTCCTGTTGACCGCCGCGGTCGTGCCCGCGGCCGCCGCCGACGAGCTGATGGGAAGGATCGGGGAAATCGAGACCTACGTGGCGGGACATCCCGAACGGGCGCTCGCCGCCCTCGCTCCCTTGGCGCCGCGCGCGAATGCCGAGCCCGGGTCGGGAGCGCGCTTTGCGGTCGACGTGATGCAAGGGCAGGCGTTGGCCACCGCCGGCCGCAACGCCGAGGCGCTCTCGCTCGCGTCGAGGCTCGAAACCGATGCCCGCGTGCGCGGGCTGCCGCAGGTGCTCGCAAGCGCGCTGTTGATCCGCAGCAACGTCCAGGCGTCGGCGGGCGATTCCGCGCTCGCCCTTTCGCTGGCGAAACAGGCCCGCGAGCTGTTGCGCGAGTCGCGGGACCCGTTCCTCGAGCACACGGCACTGATGGCGATCGGCGCCACGGCGCGCAGCCGCGGTCAGCGCGACGAAGCGCAGGACAGCCTGCAGGAGGCGCTATTGCTCGCCGAGCAGGCCGGCAATCCCTATCGCCGCTCGAGCGCGCTCTATCAGCTCTCGGTCCTCTATTACGCGCTGAAGCAGGGCGACAAGGCGCGCGCCGCGAGCCTCGAGGCGTTCAAGTACGGCGAATCGGCGGGCAGCCCGTACGCGATGGCCAATGCGCGGATGGCGGAATCGGCGGCACTCGAGCTGCTCGAGCGGCCCGAGCGCGAGCTCGCGGCGATGGAGGAGGCGCTCGCGATCGCGCGTAACGACCGCTCGCCGATCGCCGAATGCCGTGCGCTCATCAATCTATCCGACATCCGGTTGCGCCGTCGCGATTTCCGCGATGCCATGGACCTTTCGCGTCGATCGCTCGACATCGCGAAGGCGCTCGGGGATCCCGGGCTGGTCGCGACCAGCAAGGCGAACCTCGGATTCGCGTTGTTCGGGCAGGGCCGCACGCAGGAAGGAAAGCATTTCACCGACGAGGCCCTCGCCGAGTACGAGCGCTCGGGCGCGACGGCGGAGATCGCATCGCTACTCGGCGAGTACGGCCAGTATCTCGAGCGGGCCGGCGAATACAAGGCGGCGCTCGCGCTCTATCATCGCGAGCAAAAGCTGAACGACGAGATTGCGCTCGCGTCGCATCAGCGGACCGTGCTCGAAATGCAGGAAAAATACGAGGCAGAAAAGCGCCGGCGCGAAATCGAGCTCCTGAATCGCGAGAACGACGTCAAGTCGGCCGAGCTCAACGCCCGCGCACTGCAGGAGCGCGTCTGGTGGCTCCTTGCCGGCGTGTTCGCTGTTTCGTTCGTCGTCGTCGCCGTCCTGTATCGCAAGCTCCGCACGACCAACCGGCTGCTCGGCGAGAAGAATCGCGAGCTTTCCTTCCAGAGCAGCCGCGACCCGCTGACGGCGCTGTACAACCGCCGCTACTTCCAGGACTTCATCGGTGATCGCAAGGCGCAGGCGGAACGCCGCCGCGGCGACGGTAGGACGATCCAGGCGCTGCTGCTGATCGATCTCGACCATTTCAAGGAGACCAACGATCGCTACGGGCACGCCGCCGGCGACGCGGTGCTGGTCGCAGTCGCCCGCAGGTTGCGCGATACCTTGCGCGAGACCGACATGATCGTGCGCTGGGGCGGCGAGGAGTTCCTGGTTTTCGTCGCAGCCACGCACGCCGAAACGCTGGACGAGATCGCCGTGCGGATCATGGACGCGGTCGCGGTGGCGCCGTTCCTGCACGAAGGTGCCAAGATCGCGATCACCGCGTCGGTCGGCTATGTGCCGATGCCGCTCCCGCCCTACGACGTGCCGCTGCCTTGGGAGCGCGCCATCAGTCTCGCCGACATGGCGCTCTACATGGCGAAGATCCACGGCCGCAACCGCGCCTACGGAATTCGTGGCGTGTCTGCGGCGGATCCGGCAACGCTCGCGGACGTCGAGCGCGATCTCGAGCGCGCATGGCGGGACGGTAAAGTCGACCTGCGCGTACTGTCCGGGCCGGACGCGGCGGTCAGCGCCGAGAGTGCCGGCGAAGCGCCGTCGATCGCCGCATTGCGCTGAACGGGGACGACGCCGTCCTCGCGCCCTACGTCGCCGCCGCGGTTGCCGGCCGCAATCCTGTCAGTAGATAGTCGACAAGGTCGCGCACCGGGCGGATCTCGCCGCCGAACGGAAGCGTCGCCGCGCCGCGAAAGAAGAGACCCTTCGCGACGTTGCCCTTGAGTGCCTCGGCGAGCTGCTTGTCGATGCAGAACTGACCGATCTTCGCGATGCCGTCGCGCAGCCCGCACTGGAAGAGACAGTCGAACTTGAGGGTGCAGCGTGGCTTCTTGTGCGCGGCCGCCTGCAGCTTCGGCAGGTACTTGAGATAGGTCTCGAGCCACGGCGTGCGCACTGCGCGCGCGGGCAGCCCGGCCACACTCATGAACTCGACGATATCCTGTGGCTTCGCCTCTGCCAGCACGCGCTTGAACGCGACGTCGGCGTCGCCTTCCTCCGTAACCGCAAACGGGGTTCCGATCTGTACGGCGGAGGCGCCCATCGCGATCAGCTCGCGGATCCGCTCGTGCGTGTTGATGCCACCCGCGGGGATCAGCGGAATCGCACCGTGGGCGATCCCTTCGGCGCGGAAGAATGCGAGCACGTCGGGAAGCACGCGCTCGAAATCGAAGCGCGGGTCAGCGAGATCCGCTATTTTCGCCGCGCCGAGATGACCGCCGGCGTATTTGGGATGCTCGATGACGATCGCATCGGGGAGACGGCCCTTGCGCGCCCATTTCTTGACGACGAGCTGGATGCCGCGCGCATCCGACAGGATCGGAATCAGCGCGACGTCGGGATAGGGTGCTGCGAGCTCCGGCAGGTCGAGCGGCAGCCCGGCACCGACGACGATCGCGTCGGCGCCGCTCTCGCACGACTGCCGCACGTACGCCGCGTATTCGGAGACCGCGCGCATCACGTTGACCGCGATCATGCCGTTGCCGCACGCGATCGCCCTGGCCGCGCGAATCTCGCGGTCGAGCGCGGTCACGTTCGCGGCATCGACGGTGGCCTTGTCCGCATGTGCGCTCGCGGCGATCAAGTCCGCGTGATGGCGGCGCAGGTCGACGCTCGCGATCGTGCCGACCCCGCCGAGCCGCGCGACGGCGCCGGCGAGTCGATGGGCGGAAATGCCGACGCCCATCCCGCCCTGCACGATCGGCAGCAGCGGTCGGCCACGGATCATGAGCTGCGGCAATCCGCGCAGCGGGGTGGTGTCGGCAACGACAGCGGTTTCCGTCATGGGCGCATGGCTCGCGATCCCGCGAAGGCAGGATTCGGCAGAGCGTACGCGGAAGACGCCGGGAGGTCCTTGACACCGGTCAAGGCGGAACCCCGGGGATAAATGTGGCCGTAAACGCATGCTAAAATGTTGATTCGACAGGATTCCGACGCAATTCTTCGGCCCGTCATGCCCCCCGCGCCGCCCAAGCACTTCCTCCAGTTTCGCGATTTCACGCAGCAGGAATTCGACCACCTGTTCGCGCGTACGCGCTGGATCAAGGACCGGTTCAAGCGCTACGAGCTCTATCAGCCGCTGCGCGACCGCACGCTCGCGATGGTGTTCGAAAAGCATCGACGCGCACGCGCGTCTCGTTCGAAGCGGGGATGAATCAACTCGGCGGAATCGCGATCAACCTCAATCGCGGCGACACGCAGCTCTCGCGCGGCGAGCCGATCGAGGACGTCGCGCGCGTGATCTCGCGGATGGTCGACGTCGTGATGATCCGCACGTTCGAGCAGACGATCATCGAGCGCTTCGCCGCGCATTCGCGGGTGCCGGTGATCAACGGGCTCACCAACGAATACCATCCGTGCCAGATCCTCGCCGACATCTACACGTACGTCGAGCACCGCGGCGCGATTCGCGGTCGCACGGTCGCCTGGATCGGTGACGCCAACAACATGCTCTACACGTGGCTGCAGGCCGCGACCGTGCTCGACTTCCGCGTGCGCATCTCGACGCCGCCGGGCTACGCCGTCGATCCCGGACGCAGCGCTTGTGACGCGGGGCGCTTCGAGGCGTTCGCCGCTCCGACCGACGCCTGCCGCGGCGCGGATCTCGTGACGACCGACGTGTGGACCAGCATGGGATTCGAAGCCGAGAACGAGGCGCGCAAGCGCGATTTCGCCGCGTGGTGCGTCGACGCTGCGATGATGCGCGCCGCTGCGCCCGATGCGCTCTTCATGCATTGCCTTCCCGCGCACCGCGGCGAGGAAGTCACGGCCGAAGTCATCGACGGGCCGCAGAGCGTCGTATGGGACGAGGCGGAAAATCGGCTGCACGCGCAGAAGGCGCTGCTCGAGTATCTCGTCTGCGGTCGGGTCAACCCCTGATCGTCCCCTTAAGGAGTAACGATGATCGATCACACCGGCGTTGCGGTTTCTGACGTCGCGAAGAGCACGGCGTTCTATCGTGCGGCGCTCGCGCCGCTCCATTACGCCGTCATTGTGGAGTTCGACGATGCCGCCGGCTTCGGTGTTCCGCCGAAGCCCGATTTCTGGATTGGCAAGGCCGCGCCCGGCGGACCGTCTACCCACGTCGCCTTCCGCGCCGACTCTCGCGCGCAGGTCGACGCGTTCTACCAGGCGGCGATGGGTGCGGGCGGCCGCGACAACGGCCCGCCGGGCCTGCGGCCGCACTATCACGCGAACTATTACGGCGCGTTCGTGTTCGATCCCGATGGACACAACATCGAGGCGGTGTGCCATGCGCCGGCGTAACATGTTGCGGGCAGCCGCGGCGCTCTTGCTCGCAGGGTTGTCGCTATTGGTGCACGCGCAAGCCTGGCCCGACAAGCCGATCAAGTTCGTCGTTGCCGCAGGGCCCGGGAGCTCGCTCGATGTGCTCGCGCGCGTGATCGGCGACAAGCTCAAGGACCGTCTCGGCCAGCCCGTCATCGTCGAAAACAAGCCAGCGGCCGGCGGCACCGTCGCGACGGCGGAGGTCGCGAAGGCCGCGCCCGACGGCTACACGATGCTATTGGGCTTCAACGGGCCGCTCGCGTTCGGCCCGCTGCTCTCGAAGCTCCCGTACGACGTGCAGAAGGATCTCGCGCCAGTGATCATCACCTCGAGTCAGCCCAACGTGCTCGCGGTCAACGCGCAGTTGCCGGTGAAGACGCTGCAGGAGCTCGTTGCCTACGCCAAGGCGAATCCGGGCAAGCTCGCCTACGCGTCGGTGGGTAACGGCAGCTCGTCGCACCTCAACATGGAGCTCCTGAAGGCAATGGCCGGCTTCGACGCGCTGCACGTGCCGTTCAATGGCTCGCCGCCGGCCGTCACGGCGACGATCCAGGGCGAGACGCAGATGATGTTCGCGGTGATGCAGCCGCTGAAAGCCCAGATCGAGGCCGGCAAGCTGCGCGCGATTGCGGTGACCACGGCGAAGCGCTTTCCGCTTCTGCCCGATCTGCCGACGATTGCCGAATCGGGGTATCCCGGCTTCGAGGCGCTCGCCTGGAACGGCATCATGGTTCCCGCCGGCACGCCAAAGCCGGTGATCGCGAAGCAGAACGCCGAGATCAACGTGATTCTCAAAGACCCCGATGTCGTCGCGAAGATGAACGCGCAGGGCTTCGACCTGATCGGCGGAACCCCCGAGAACCTCGGCAACCTGATCCGGCGCGAGACCGAGACCTGGGCGCCGGTGATCAGGAAGGTCGGATTGAAGATCGACTAGCGCTCCTTGTCGCCGTCGGTCAGCCGCGGCAGCGGCGAGTCGTCCGACGGACGCAGCAACCCCGTCTTCATGTATGTGATGAGCTTCTCGCGCGTGTCGGCGATGTCGAGGTTGCGCATCGTGAGCTGGCCGATGCGGTCGGCCGGCGTGAATGACGACGCGCCTTTCTCCATCGTCAGCCGTTCGGGCTTGTAGGTGAGATTCGGGCTCGTCGTGTCGAGGATCGAATAGTCGTTGCCGCGGCGCAATTCCAGCGTAACTTCGCCGGTGATCGCCCGCGCGACCCAGCGTTGCGCCGTCTCGCGGAGCATCATCGCCTGCGGATCGAACCAGCGTCCCTGATAGAGCAGGCGTCCGAGGCGGCGACCGCTTCCCCGGTACTGCTCGATCGTGTCCTCGTTGTGGATGCCGGTGACGAGCCGCTCGTAGGCGATGTGGAGCAGCGCCATCCCCGGGGCCTCGTAGACGCCGCGGCTCTTCGCCTCGATGATCCGGTTCTCGATCTGATCGCTCATGCCGAGACCATGCCGGCCACCGATCGCGTTTGCTTCCTGCATCAGCGCGACCGGATCGCCGAAGCCGATGCCGTTCAGCGCGACCGGCCGTCCCTCGTCGAAGCGGACGGTCACCTTTTCCGGCTCGATCGTCACATCGTCGCGCCAGGACGCGACACCCATGATCGGCGCGACAATCTTCATCCCCTTGTCGAGGAACTCGAGGTCCTTCGCCTCGTGCGTCGCGCCCAGCAGATTGGAATCGGTCGAATACGCTTTCTCGACGGTCATCCGGTAGCCGAATCCGGCGCGGTTCATGTACTCCGACATCTCCTTGCGCCCGCCCAGCTCTTCGATGAACGCAGCGTCCAGCCACGGCTTGTAGATGCGCAAGCTCGGGTTGGCGAGGAGACCGTAACGGTAGAAGCGCTCGATGTCGTTGCCCTTGTAGGTACTCCCGTCGCCCCAGATGTGGACGTCGTCCTCGCGCATCGCGACGACGAGCATCGTGCCGGTGACCGCGCGGCCGATCGGCGTCGTATTGAAGTACGTCAACCCCGCGGTCGCGATGTGGAACGCGCCCGCCTGCAGCGCCGCGATCCCCTCGGCGACGAGCGCGGCGCGGCAATCGACGAGGCGCGCGGCCTCCGCGCCGTATGCCTTCGCGCGGCGCGGAATGTCGTCGTAGTCGGGCTCGTCCGGCTGTCCGAGATGCGCGGTATACGCATACGGGATCGCGCCCTTCGCACGCATCCAGTGGAGGGCCGCGCTCGTGTCGAGGCCGCCGGAGAAGGCGATGCCCACCTTCTGGCCGACGGGAACGTCCTGCAGGATGTGCGACATGGAGGAGCGCCTGAAGGGGCAGTGGAAAATGCGCTATTCTAGCCGAGCGATGTTCTGCGCCAAGCAACGGAGTGCGCAATGAGCGAATCGAAGGTGCATCGTTACGCGGGCAAGGACGCGGTCGTCACCTGGGACCAGGGACTGTGCATCCACGCGCAGGAATGCGTGCGTGGCTTGCCCGCGGTGTTCCGGCCGGACGCGCGGCCCTGGGTCGCTCCCGACGCGGCAAGCATCGTCGCGCTGGCGGCAACGATTGCCCGCTGCCCGAGCGGCGCGCTTTCGCTCTACCGCGCCGACGACACGCTCGTCGTCGCGAGCGGCGCGGCGGGAGGCGAAACGGTGACGCCCGCAACGCCGACGCGCGTCAAATGCCGTCCCGACGGCCCGAACGTCTTCGAGGGCGACTTCATCGTCGAAGTTTGCACGCCGCAAGGCACGCGCCGCGAGACGCAAGCGTTCCTGTGCCGGTGCGGCGCATCGCAGAACAAGCCGTTTTGCGACGGAACACACAAGAAGATCGGCTTCCGCCATCCCGGCACGCTCCCCGCCGACGCCGCGCCCGGCGCTTCGAAGCCGGGAAGGGTGACGATCGCGCCGCAGCCGAACGGCCCGCTCGAATGCAAGGGTCCGCTGACCGTCGAAGGCGTCGACGGTCGCACCAGCGCGAGCGAAGAGACCTGGCTCTGTCGCTGCGGCCACTCGCAGAGCAAACCGTTCTGCGACGGCACGCACGAGAAGATCGGCTTCGGCGGCTGAACCCGCGTCATCGCACGATGCCTACCGGCAAGACTTCCGCGTCGACCGATCGGCCGGCACTTGCTTTCGCGTTCCGTCTGCAACACGCCGGCCGCTACGCCGAAGCCGAAGCTGCCTTCGCGGCGCACCTCGCCGCGCACCCGACCGACGCCGTCGCGCTCGAAGCCGCCGGTGCGGCGGCACTCGAGGCCCGGCGGCCCGCGCTCGCCGTCGAACGCTTCGAGAAGCTGGCCGCATTGTTGCCGGCGAGTGCCGGCGCGCGCTGCTCGCTCGGCCAGGCACTGGCGCGCGCCGGCCGCGCGCAGGATGCGATCTTCCACCTCGAGCGCGCCATCCAGCTGGATCCTGCGAATGCCGTCGCCCACTACCATCTCGGCATCGCGTTCGACCGCGTCGGCGATCGCACCGATGCGATCATCGCCTTCGAGCGCGCACTCGCCCTCGATCCGAAGCTCGCCGATGCTGCGGCACATCTCGGCAGCGTGTTCAACCGGCGCGGCGAAACCGCGCGGGCGCGCAATGCGTTCGGCCGGGCACTCACCATCGATCCATCTCATGTCGCCGCACGAACAGGGCAGGCGCTGACCGAGGCAATCGAAGGCAACCTCGACCACGCACGACAGACACTCGAAGCGATGCGCAGCGAAAAGCCGGACGCGGCCGTGTACTGGTGCACGCTCGGACGGATCCGCGCGTGGTCCGGCGATCCCGGCGCGGCCGAGGCCGCCTATCGGCAGGCGTTGGCGCAGGACCCCGATGACAACGATGCCCGCGTCGGCGTGGCGACGTCGCTGCTCGCCCGCGGCAACTATTCCGAGGGCTTTCGCGCCCACGAGGAGCGTCCCGACGGCCGCTACGGCCGCGCGCAGCGGTTTCCGCAAATGCCCGTCTGGAGCGGCGCAAAGCTCCACGGCACGCTGCTGGTGTTATGCGAGGGCAGCCTGTCGGATGTGATCCAGTTCGTACGCTTCCTGCCGGGCGCGCGAGCGCGCGTGCGCGAAGTGGCGCTTGTCGCCGACGGCTACTGGGCGCCGCTCGCCCCGCTGCTTGCGACGGTCGCCGGCTGCGACCACCTGCTGAAGGACGCAGCACTCGTGGACACGCTCGCCGCGACGCCGGTGGCGCGCGTTTCGCTGCCCTCCCTCGCGTTCCTACAAGGCGTCACGCCAGCGACGCTGCCCGGGCCGATGCCCTACGTCGCCGCGCCCTCCGCCCGCGTCGCGCAGTGGCGAGAGCGCCTCGCCGCACTCGCGAAGCCGCGCATCGGACTCGTGTGGGCCGCGCGCGGCGATCGCGGAACCTTGTCGCGGCACAAGTCGGTGCCGCCCGCGCTGCTTTCGCCGGTCTTGGCGACACCCGGCGCTTCGTTCGTGAGCCTGCAGGTCGGCACGCTGGGGAGCTGCGCTCCGTTTGGCGCGCTCGCCCCGCGCATCACCGATTTTTCCGCCGAGATCCGCGACTTCGGCGACACGGCCGCGATCATCGGCGAGCTCGACCTCGTGATCTCCGTCGACACGGCGGTAGCGCACGTCGCCGGCGCGATGGGCAAGCCGGTGTGGATGCTCGACCGCTACCACACGAGCTGGCGCTGGCGCCTTTCCGCCGAGCGCTCGCCATGGTATCCGTCGCTGCGGATTTTCCGCCAGCATCGCTTTCTCGATTGGAGCCTGCCGCTCTCCGCGGTCGAAGCGGCGCTCGGCCGGTTCGTCGCCGATGGGACGTCGCCGTCCTGATGCGCTTGCGCTCGCCGCGGAACATTCTTGCCCGAGCTTCCCGATCTCACGCTCTATCGCGATGCCTTGGCAACCCGCGTCCGCGGGACGCCGCTCAAACGCGTGCTGATTGCGAATCCGTTCGTGCTGCGCACCGCGGTGCCGCCGCTCGGCGAGGCCGAAGGCAAGCTCGTGCACGACGTACGCCGGCTCGGAAAACGGCTCGTTCTGGCATTGGACGACGAGCTCTTCCTCGTGCTGCACCTGATGGTTGCAGGCCGCCTGCGCTGGCTCGCGCGCGAGGCAAAGCCGCCGGCGCGGATCACCCTCGCCGTCTTCGATTTTCCGACGGGGCGCCTCGTCTTCACCGAAGCCGGCACCAAGCGCCGCGCCGCCCTCCATTGCGTGCGCGGCGAAGCGGCGCTGGCCGCGTTCGATCGCGGCGGCCTCGAATGTCTGGCTTGCGACGCAGCCACGTTCTCGCTCCGGTTGCGCAGTGAAAATCACACGTTGAAGCGCGCGCTGACCGATCCGCGACTCTTCGCCGGCATCGGCAACGCTTACTCCGACGAAATCCTGCACCGCGCGCGATTGTCACCACTCGCGCTGACGGCGAAGCTGGACGGGAACGAAGCCACCCGATTGTTCGACGCCACGCGCGCGGTGCTGATCGAATGGACCGAGCGACTTCGCGCGCAGACGGGCGACGCGTTTCCCGAAGGTGTCACGGCTTTCCGGCCGGAAATGGCGGTGCACGGCCGCTACGGCAAGCCGTGTCCCGTCTGCGGCGCGCCGGTGCAGCGGATCGTCTATGCCGAGAACGAATGCAACTACTGCGCGCGCTGCCAGACGGGCGGCGCAATCCTGGCCGACCGCTCGCTTTCACGGCTGCTCAAGAAAAGCTGGCCGCGCTCGATCGACGAGCTCGGCTGAACCTGAGACGATTCCGCATTGCGTCGGTTGGCGGTAGACTCCCGTGGTAGACGTCTCCCCGCTCGGCCAAACTCCCACGATGCCCTCGTTCGATATCGTCTCCGAAGTGAACCAGGTCGAAGTCCGCAACGCCGTGGACCAGGCCAACAAGGAGCTTTCCACGCGCTTCGACTTCAAGGGCTCGGACGCCCGCGTCCTGCACGCCGACAAGGAGCTGACGCTCTTCGCCGACGATGACTTCAAGCTGAAGCAGGTCACCGACATCGTCACCGGCAAGCTCACCCGACGCGGCGTCGACATCCGCGCGCTCAAGTACGGCAACGTCGAAAAGGTCTCGGGCAACAAGGTGAAGCAGCCGGTGACGATCCGCGTCGGCGTGGAGCAGGACCTCGCGAAGAAGATCGTCAAGCTCATGAAGGACAGCAAGATGAAGGTCCAGGCGTCGATCCAGGGCGATGCCGTTCGCGTTTCCGGCGGCAAGCGCGACGACCTGCAGGCGGCGATCGCCCTCGTCAAGAAGTCGATCACCGACTTTCCGCTGCAGTACGGCAATTTCCGCGATTAGAGAACCGCGCCGCCCTTGTCGCTGCCCGAGCGGATCACGTCGTTGCCCGTCATGCTGCGGCCGTTCACCGCGGCCGACGCCCCGCGCCTCGCCCTGCTTTGCGGCGACTGGGACGTGGCGCAGATGACGGCCGTAATCCCCCATCCGTACACGGTGGAGATCGCCCAGGAATGGATCGCCGGGCACGCTGCCGAGCGCGCGGCCGGAATCCGCTGGAACTACGCGGTCACGCGCGCCGGCGACGGGCTGCTGGTCGGCGCAATCGGCGTCAATGCGAGCCCAGGCGCCGTCGATTCCTTCGGCTACTGGATAGGCCGGCCATTCTGGCGGCTGGGCTACGCGACGGCCGCGGGCCGCGCGATCCTCGCGGTCGTTTTTGCCCGTCTCGAGATCGACGAGCTGCACGCGACCCACCTCACGCGCAATCCAGCGTCCGGACGGGTGATGGAAAAATGCGGGATGACGCTTGTTCGGCGCGAGTACAAACCGCACCGCGGCGGACCGGAGGAAGAATTCTGCCTGTGGTCGATCACGCGCGAGCGCTGGTCCGAACGTTTCGGGATGCCGTGAAAGCGCCGCTGCTTTTCGTCGGCGGGACGCTCGCCACGCCTCGCCTCGCCCTCGAGCCGCTGACGCCTGCGCACGCGCCGCTGATGTTCGAAGGATTCGCCGACCCGGCACTCTACCGCTGGATCAACGCGGAGCCGCCGGTGAGCGTCGACGATCTCAGGCTGCGCTTCGAACGCATCGCCAATCCGTACGCGGCGGGCGGCGAGCTCTGGCTCAACTGGGCGGTGCGACGCACGAGCGACAACGTGTACGCGGGCCTGGTCGAGGCGACGGTCCGCCCCGATCGCGTCGTCTTCCTCGCCTACTACGTGTTCACGGCGTTCGCGCGCCAGGGCATCGCGCGCGAGGCGTGCACCGCCGTCGTCGAGCACCTCTGGCGCAGCTACGACGCCGCCGAGGTCCGCGCCGACATCGATTTCCGCAACGTTCCTTCGCGTTGTCTCGTCGAAGCGCTGGGCTTCGTGCGCCGCACCCGCAACATCGTCACGACACTGCGCGGCGCACCGTCGGTCGACTATCGCTATCGATTGAAACGGCCCGGGCCTCCGATCCGCTAGCGCAAATCGGCGATGAGCGCCGCGCGCGTCTCGGCGGCCACGGCCGGGACGGCGACCGTGTACTCCGGATGATCGACACCGATCCCGAGCGCGGCGCCGCCTTTCAGCGCCGCGATCATTTGAGCGGCGAGCTCGAAACGGAGGAAATGGACCGATGACGTCTTTTCCTCGTTCTCGCGCTCGAGGTCCTCATCGGCGACCGCGTAGACCTTCGGACTGCCTTCCACCTGGACGTACGTGCGTGCCTCGATGCCCTTGAGCCGGACGAGCGCGGCGCGGCGCTCCTCGACGTCGTCGTATTCGATCAGCATCGTCGCCTTGAAATTCGTGCCGTCCGGGACGAGCGGATTGTAGACATCGAGCTCGTCGCGAATGCCCTCTTCCTCGAACGTCTTTTCGATCCGCAGCATCTCCTGGATCTGATAACGGATCGTGAGCTCGTCCTCGAACAGCAGCGTGACGTGCTCGCCCAGGTGGACGGTGCGGGGCTTCTTGTGCGCGAGCACCTGCGCGCGGAATGCGGGCCGCTCTTTGGCGTAGGCTTCGAGCGTCAGCAGAGATTCGCGCCGGATCACGGGCATGGCAATCATCCGCGATGGTCCGTGATGGGGCCCTCCTTGAACAGCTTCTCTCGAAGCTCGCGATCGAACACTGGGTTCACCCGCCGGATCCACTCGAGCGCCATCGACGCGTGCTCGATCTCTTCGTCGCGGTTGTGCGCGAGAATGCCTTTCAATTCCGGATCGGTACACGCTTCGACGCGCTGGTTGTACCAGTCGATCGCCTCCAGCTCCTCGATCAGCGATTCCACGGCGCGATGGAAATCCAGAGTCGCGGCGGACAGCTTGGCGACGGGCTCATGATAGCCTTCGTGGGCCATATCGTCTTCTCCTTTTTACAATCCGTAGGCAATCCGCAGCAGCGTCAGCGGATGCTCTTTGCGAGCATGGTGCGACTCGCCCAATTCGTCGATGCCCTGCAGGATCCGCCGTCCGGCAATCGGACAGTCGGAGCTGACGTAGTCCGGTTCGGCTTGCGCCATCTGCCGGAACACCGGTTTACCGATCTTCATCGACGCCGCGTAGAACTCGCGCTTGACGCCATAGGTGCCATCGTGGCCTGCGCAGCGCTCGACCGTCGTCACGCGCGAACCCGGAATCCATTCGAGCACCTCGCGCGTCTTCTGGCCGATGTTCTGAACCCGCGCGTGGCATGGGATATGGTAGCTGACATTGCCGAGCGGCCGCGTGAAATCCTTCTTCAGGAGCCCGTCGCGGTCACGCAGCAGCAGATATTCGAATGGATCGAACATCGCGTCTGCCACCGCCTGCACGTCCTCGTCCTCGGGAAAGAGCAAGGGCAACTCCTGCTTGAACATCAGCGTGCATGACGGCACCGCCGTAACGATCGCGTAACCATCGCGCGCGAGCGCGGCAAGGACCGGGATGTTGACGTTCTTCAGCTTCTCGACCGCCTCGAGATCGCCCAGCTCGAGCTTCGGCATCCCGCAGCACGCCTCCTTCGCGACGACCCGGTACGGGATCTCGTTATGCGCAAGGATCCGGATCAGGTCGTGGCCGATGCCGGGCTCGTTGTAATTGATATAGCACGTCGAGAAGATCGCGACCTTGCCCGGCGTGCGCGCACCGTCGCGGACGGGCCAGGCGACCGACGGCTCCGCGCGCTTTCGAAACGGTACCTTCGCATACGGCGGGAGCCTCGGCTCGGCGGCGACACCCAGCACCTTGTCGATCACCTTGCGCGCGGCCGGCGTGGAATTCGCCTTGTTGACCAGCTGGACGACGACGGGAATCGTCGCGAGCCTGCCGACCTGATCGGTGCTGGTGAGCAAGCGGTCGCGGAAGCTCGTGCCGCCCTTGCGGAACTTGACCGCCTTCGCGCGGAGCATCACGTGCGGGAAATCGACGTTCCACGGATGCGGCGGCACGTACGGGCACTTCGTCATGTAGCAGAGGTCGCAGAGATAGCACTGGTCGACGACCTTCACGTAATCCGCCTTCGCGACGCCGTCGACTTCCATCGTCTTGCCTTCGTCGACGAGGTCGAACAGCGTCGGAAAAGCCTGGCAGAGGCCGACACACCGGCGGCAGCCATGGCAGATGTCGAAGATGCGCTCCATCTCGGCATGAAGCGCGGTCTCGTCGTAGAAGTCCGGGCCCCGCCAGTCGACGGGGTGGCGAGTGGGCGCCTGCAGATTGCCTTCGCGGATTGTCATGAGGGATTGGCAGGCAAGACACGGACTGGGTTGGCGATCCGCGACGACGATCCGCCGTTCGTTGCGGAAACGCGGCGCACCGTCGCGGCGTGGAGCTGCGCAACGCGGCGCGCCCGGAGCGGCTCCGCGCTGCGCGCCACGCAAGCGGCGGTCAATCGGTCAGCGCGTCCAGCGCCTTCTGGAAACGGTTGGCGTGCGACCGCTCGGCCTTGGCGAGCGTCTCGAACCAGTCGGCGATTTCGTCGAAGCCCTCGCCGCGAGCGGCTTTGGCCATGCCGGGATACATGTCGGTGTACTCGTGCGTTTCGCCGGCGATCGCGGCTTTCAGGTTTGAGCGGGATGGGCCGATCGGCAGGTCCGTTGCGGGATCGCCGACTTGCGCGAGGTAATCGAGGTGACCATGCGCGTGGCCGGTCTCACCCTCGGCCGTCGAGCGAAATACCGCGGCGATATCGTTCTGGCCCTCGACGTCGGCCTTGTTGGCGAAGTAAAGATACCGGCGGTTCGCCTGCGATTCGCCCGCGAACGCGGCCTTGAGGTTGTCGTGAGTCTTGGTGCCTTTAAGTGCCTTCATCGTGCATCTCCTGACATGGTGAACGCTGTGGTGCCCGCTCTCTTGCGCGGGAGCGGAAGATCGACCGGCTCGGTGCTGGGGACGTTGCCGATGGCGGGATTCTGCGCATGGCCGACCCATACGTCCAATTGATTGTTCAAATCCGGACGATAGCCCTAGCTAATCGCCGCCCCGAGCTTGGGGCCCCTTGCGTTCAAGCTACGCCGGCCGACTCTCAGCCGCTTTGACGCAGATCACGCTGATCGCGGGCCGGCGGGCGCCGGCGTCACCCGCGACGGAGATTGCTGGCCCCCGCGCGATGCCCGGTCCCGGCTCGCGCCCCTAATCGATCCGCTCGTAGGCGGGAAGCGTCAGAAACTCGATGAAGGTATCGTTGTTGACGAGGTCGGCAAGGATCTTTGCGGCGTCGTCGTAGCGACCGGCGCCGAATGCGTCGCCGAGGATTTCGCGGATCCTGCGCATCTCCTCGGGGATCATCGCGGCGACCATGTCCTTCGTGATCTTGCGGCCGTCGTCGAGCTTGCCCTTGGGCGAGCGGATCCATTGCCATACCTGCGAGCGCGAAATCTCGGCCGTCGCCGCGTCTTCCATCAGATTGAAGATCGGTACGGCACCCTGCCCCGCGAGCCAGGCGCCGATGTACTGGATCGCGACGTTGATGTTGAGGCGCAATCCCTTTTCAGTGATCGGAGTCTCCGGCTCGAACTTGACCAGATCGGCCGCGCCCGCCTTCACGTCGTCGCGCTTCTTGGTCGCGATCTGATTCGGACCCGGCATCAGCCGATCGAACGCCTCCTTGGCGACGGGCACGAGGCCCGGATGCGCGACCCATGTTCCATCATGGCCGTAGGTCGCCTCGCGCTCCTTGTCGGCTTTCACTTTCGCGAACGCCTCGGCGTTGGCCGCTTCGTCGTTCTTGACCGGGATCTGCGCTGCCATCCCGCCCATCGCATGGATGTTGCGCCGGTGGCAGGTCTTGATGAGAAGCTCGGCGTAGCTGCGCAGAAAGTGCGTCGTCATCGTGACGAGCGCGCGATCGGCGAGACAGAAGTCCTTGTTGTTCCGGAACTTCTTGATGCACGAGAAGATGTAGTCCCAGCGCCCGCAGTTGAGCCCGGCCGAGTGCTCGCGCAGTTCGTAGAGGATCTCGTCCATCTCGTAGGCGGCGACGATCGTCTCGATCAGCACCGTCGCCTTGATCGATCCGCGCGGGACGCCGAGGTCGTTCTCGGCCATCACGAAAATGTCGTTCCACAGCCGCGCCTCGAGATGGCTTTCGAGCTTGGGCAGATAGAAGTACGGACCGGTGCCGCGGGCGACGAGCTCCTTCGCGTTGTGGAAGAAGTAGAGCGCGAAGTCGAAGATGCCGCCCGAAATCGGCGCGCCGTCGATCCGCACGTGTTTTTCCGGCAGATGCCAGCCGCGCGGCCGCACGAACAGCACCGCCGTCTTCTCGTTAAGCTTGTAGGCCTTGCCTTCCGGCGACGTGAAGTCGATCCGGCGCCGGATCGCATCGCGCAGGTTGATGTGGCCCTGGATATTGTTGTCCCACCTGGGCGTGTTGGCGTCCTCGAAATCGGCCATGAAGACGCTGGCGCCCGAATTGAGCGCGTTGATGATCATCTTGCGGTCGACCGGCCCCGTGATCTCGACGCGGCGGTCGGAGATGTCGGCCGGCACCGGCGCGCACGTCCAGTCGCCTTCGCGGATCGCGTGCGTCTCGGCGAGGAAGTCGGGCAGCTTGCCGGCATCGAACTCGATTTGCCGCTGCGCGCGGCGCGCGAGCAGCTTCACGCGCCGGTCGCCGAACGCGCGCTGCAGTTTGGCGGCGAAGGCGACGGCCTCGGGGGTCAGGATCTGCGCGTACTCGGGAGTGACGCGGCCCGTGATCTCGATACCGGGACCGAAAGAAGGCGTGCTCATCGGCGAGTCCTTGCTGTCTTCCTGATTCGGGGACCGCGGCGGGGAATCGAACGGTCGCGGCAGATGTGGACGGCGATTCGAGAGTCCGATTTTACCGGAATCTGCCGACGCGCAAGAGACGGACAAGTGCACCCTTTCCGACCGCGCCGGACTGCCGCGATTCCGTCCATGCACGCGCTGCGTGCGCACGGGCCGCTCCCGAAATCAAGCGGCGGCCTCCGCACCGTACGTGAAGATCGCAGCATTCGAGCAGTCGGCCGTAGCGTCGATTCGCCCCGGTCGCATCCCCACGCGCTACCCGCGCGCGTGGCCCCTGCTCCCAGGCTCACGCCGCGAGTTGCGGATTGAGCCGCTCCTGTTTCGTATGCAGCTTGTTGAGCGCGTTCAAATAGGCCTTGGCCGACGCGACGATGATGTCGGTGTCGGCGCCATTGCCGTTGACGATGCGCCCGTCACGTTCGAGCCGCACGGTCACCTCGCCCTGCGCATCGGTGCCAGTCGTGATCGCGTTGACCGAGTAGAGCAGCATCTTCGCGTTCGACTGGACCATCCGCTCGATCGCCTTGAACACCGCGTCGACCGGGCCGTCGCCGTTCGTCTCGGCGTGAAGGTCCGCGTCGCCGGCGACGATGGCCACCCGCGCGTGCGGCAGCGCGCCCGTCTCGGACACGACCTTCAGCGTCGCGAGCCGGAAATGCTCCTTCTCCGGCGTGACGGATTCGCCGGAGACCAGCGCCTGCAGATCCTCGTCGAACACCTGGCCTTTCTTGTCGGCGAGCTCCTTGAAGCGCGCGAACGCGTGGTTCACCGCCTCGTCGCTGCCGAGATCGATGCCGAGCTCGGCGAGCCTGGTCTTGAACGCGTTGCGGCCGGAGAGCTTGCCGAGCGAGAGCTTGTTGGCGTTCCAGCCCACGTCCTCGGCGCGCATGATCTCGTAGGTCTCGCGGTGCTTCAGCACGCCGTCCTGATGGATCCCGGACTCGTGCGCGAACGCATTGGCGCCGACGATCGCCTTGTTCGGCTGCACGGGGAACCCGGTGATGCCCGACACCAGCTTCGATGCCGCGACGATCTGCGTCGTCTCGATGCGCGTCGTGCACGCGAACACGTCCTTGCGCGTCTTGACCGCCATCACGATTTCCTCGAGCGACGCGTTGCCGGCGCGCTCGCCCAGCCCATTGATCGTGCACTCGATCTGCCGCGCCCCATTCATCACCGCCGACAGCGAATTCGCAACCGCGAGCCCGAGGTCGTTGTGGCAGTGGACCGACCACACCGCCTGGTCCGAATTCGGAATGCGCTCGCGCAGCGACTTGATGAGCGCGCCGAATTGCCACGGCATCGTGTAGCCGACCGTGTCGGGAATGTTGACGGTCCGGGCGCCGACGGCGATCACCGCTTCGAGCAGCCGGCACAGGAAATCCGGCTCCGAGCGGCCCGCGTCCTCGGGCGAGAATTCGACGTTGTCCGTGTATTCGCGCGCCCAGCCGATCGACTTCACGGCCTGATCGAGCACCTGCTCGGGGGTCATCCTGAGCTTCATCTGCATGTGGATGGGCGAGGACGCGATGAACGTGTGCACGCGCCCAGACCGGGCGGGCTTGATCGCTTCGCCGCAGCGCCGGATGTCGTTCTCGTTCGCCCGCGCGAGGCCGCAAACCGTGCTGTCGTGAATGGCGCCGGCAATCGCGCGCACCGCCTCGAAGTCGCCGTTCGACGACGCGGGGAAACCGGCTTCGATGATGTCGACGCGCAGTCGCTCGAGCTGTTTCGCGATGCGCATCTTTTCATCCTTGGTCATCGATGCGCCAGGGCTCTGCTCCCCGTCGCGCAACGTCGTGTCGAATATGATCAGGTGGTCGGCCATGGTCCGCTCTCCGGAGCGTGCAATCCTGTGAAGGGTTTCCTGCCGGCTTCGGGGCCGACAGGCACGGGCAATGCGGGAAAAGGGGTGTCGTTATCTGCGCGCGGGGCGCAGCAGAAGCAGCGGGCCGCCCGTGAGGGAGGTCGGCGCGGGGAGCGCAGAGCGGCCGGCAGTGCGGATGCGGTTCATTGCGATCGACTATACCCGCAATTCCACTGCCAAAGCAAGACCTTGCGAAAAGTCTCGGGAGCCCTGTCCCGATCGCTACCCCGGTCGTTGTGGCTTCCCCGCACGGCGGTGCATCCTCGTCCAGGCGAGGCCGACGTAGCCGGACAGCGCATAGCCGACGAACCCGGCGAAAAGCACGATCGCGGGCTGATAGGAAAGCAATGCAATGGCGAGCACGAACACGAAGATCGCGAGGAACGGCACGCTCTTCTTGAGGTTGATCGTCTTGAAGCTGTAGTACTTGACGTTGCTCACCATCGTGAGTCCCGCGAACACGGTGACCGCCCACGCCCACCACTTGAGACCGGCCGGGTCGATGTTCGCGTCGTCGATGATCCAGACGAACCCGGCAACGAGCGCCGCCGCTGCGGGACTCGGGATCCCGGTGAACCAGCGTTTGTCGGCGACCTCGAGCATCGTGTTGAAACGCGCGAGACGCAGCGCGGCGCCGGCGACGTAGACAAAGGCGGCGATCCAGCCGAGCTTGCCCATGCCCTTCAACGCCCACTCGTAGACGATGAGCGCAGGCGCCGCGCCGAAGGCGACCATGTCGGATAGGCTGTCGTATTCGGCACCGAAGGCGCTCTGCGTGCGGGTGAGTCGCGCGACGCGTCCGTCCAGACCGTCGAGGACCATCGCAACGAAAATCGCCGCCGCGGCCTGATCGAAGCGCAGGTTCATCGCCTGCACGATCGCGTAGAACCCGGCGAACAGCGCCGCGGTCGTGAACAGGTTCGGCAGCAGATAGATGCCGCGCCGGCGGATCCGGTTCTTGCGCAGCACGCGTTGGGTGTCGAAGTCCGCCATGGCGGCGCAAAGGTAGCACAACCGCCGCGACGCGCAACAGCGAGCGCCGCTCGGGCGCGCTCAGGCCGCAGGCAACTCGGCGACGATCGTCTCGGTCGCGTACACGCGGTCCCCCACGGCGACCTTCGGCGCCGCAGTCGGCGGCAGGTACACGTCGACGCGCGAGCCGAAGCGGATGAAGCCGTAGCGTTGGCCGCGCTCAAGCGTTGCGCCGGGCTTCACGTAGCACAGGATGCGGCGCGCGATGAGACCGGCGATCTGCACGCATATGACGTCGACGCCGCCCGCCGTGCGGAGGTGCAGCGCGTTGCGCTCGTTGTCCTGCGACGCCTTGTCGAGCGCGGCATTGATGAAGCTGCCGCGGTGATACCAGAGGTTGGCCACGGTGCCGTCCACCGGCGAGCGATTGGAGTGGACGTTGAACACGTTCATGAAGACGCTGATCTTGAGCGCGTCCCGATCGAGATAGGGATCGCGGGCCGTGCCCACGGTCACGATTCTGCCGTCGGCCGGCGAGAGCACCGCATTCGGCTGCGGCGGAACCGCGCGCGGCGGATCGCGAAAGAACTGCACGACGAATGCGAAAAGCAGCCACGCGAGTCCCGCGAGCCAAGCGAGTCGCAACGCGGAGAGCGCAAGCGCGAGCACGAGCGCGATGGCGACGAACAGCCAGCCCTCGCGCGCAACGATCGGATGCGGGTACGTTGACGCGGACATCGTCAACGGAGGCGCAAGCGCATTCGCATGCGCGGGTCGCGCGCGGGAGATCGTCGACAGGCGGCCGCTCGCGTCATTTCGTGACGGTGACAGGCTTCGTGGCACCCGCGCCCGGCGCCCCCGCGGGCAAGGCATCGTTGTCGATGGCATGCTCGATGCGCTTCGCCAGGCGCTCGCCGCCGCCGCCGAAGGCATGGATCGCGACCCGCACGACGAGATAGAGGAAAAGGAGCCCAATGACGACCAGCGCCGCGCGCAGGACGACGATCCGATCGACGTTGAACCATCGTCGACTGCCGACGCGCGGACGCAACGGCGCCTTCATCCGGGTCGATCGGCTTCGCGCCCGCGCCAGCCCGCATCGAGCCTAGCGCGTCTGACCATCGATCTGTCTGCGCGCATCGTCGGCTTGTCGCTGCACCGTGGCCTCGACCCCTCGCGCGCGCTCCATCGGCGCCTGGAACGACGGCGTCGACTGGCCGGTGAGACCCGATGCATCGACGGCCGCCGGCGGCAGCCGCGTCCGTTCGCCCTGTTGCGCGGCGTCGGCGGGCGCCGTCCCCGACAGGCCGTAGGACTTGAGGGCGTCCTTGGCCAGGATCACGACGATGACGAGCGCGATCAGCATCACGACCATCCCGAGCCATCCCCGCTGTCTGTTCATCGTCCGCATCGCAATCTCCCTCACAGCCATCCGGCCCTCTGGCGCGCGCCTGTCGCGGGCGTGGAACGGAAAATCAGTTCCGCGACTGGTCGACGAGCTTGTTTTTCCTGATCCACGGCATCATCGCGCGGAGCTTGCCACCCACCTGCTCGATCGGATGCTCCGCGGTGAGTCGTCGGTGCGAAAGCAGCGTCGGTGCGCCGGCACGGTTCTCGAGGATGAAGTCGCGCGCGTATTCGCCGCTCTGGATGCGCTCCAGCGCCTCGCGCATCGCCCATTTCACTTCGTCGGTGATGATCTTCGGCCCGGTGACGTATTCGCCATACTCGGCGTTGTTCGAGATCGAGTAATTCATGTTGGCGATGCCGCCCTCGTAGATCAGGTCGACGATGAGCTTCACTTCGTGCAGGCATTCGAAGTATGCCATTTCCGGCGCATATCCGGCCTCGGTCAGCGTCTCGTAGCCGGCCTTGATCAGCTCGACCAGGCCCCCGCACAGCACCGTCTGTTCGCCGAAGAGATCGGTCTCGGTCTCTTCGCGGAAATTGGTCTCGATGACGCCGGCGCGGGCGCCGCCGATGGCTGCCGCGTACGACAGCGCGACGTCGCGCGCCTTCTTCGACGCGTCCTGATGGACTGCAATCAGCATCGGCACACCGCCCCCGGCGACGTAGGTCGAGCGCACCGTGTGCCCCGGTGCTTTCGGCGCGACCATCACGACGTCGAGGTCGGCGCGCGGCGCGACCTGCCCGTAGTGGATGTTGAAGCCGTGCGCGAAGGCAAGCGTGGCGCCTTTCCTGATGTGCGGCTCGACCTCGGACTTGTACGTCGCCGCGATATGCTCGTCGGGCATCAGCATCATCACGACGTCGGCCGTCTTCACCGCATCGGCGACTTCGGCGACCTTGAGACCGGCCTTCTTCGCCTTGTCCCATGAAGCGCCGCCCTTGCGCAGCCCGACGGTGACCTTGACGCCGGAATCGTTGAGATTCTGCGCGTGCGCGTGCCCCTGCGAGCCGTAGCCGACGATCGTGACCTTCTTGCCCTTGATGAGCGAGAGGTCGGCGTCCTTTTCGTAGTAGACCTTCATGATGGTTTCCTTTTCATTCGTCATTCCCGCGCTGGCGGGAATCCAGCACTTCTTGACAACCCTGGGTCCCCGCCTCCGCGGGAAGACGATCTAAACCCGCAGTATCCGCTCGCCGCGGCCGATCCCCGATGCCCCGGTGCGCACCGTCTCGAGGATCACCCCGGGTTCGATCGCCTGCAGGAACGCGTCGAGCTTCGAGCCGGTTCCCGTGAGCTCGATCGTGTAGCTCTTGTCGGTGACGTCGAGGATGCTGCCGCGGAAGATGTCCGCGAGGCGCTTCATCTCCTCGCGGTCCTTGCCCGCGGCGCGCACCTTGACCAGCATCAGCTCGCGCTCGATGTGGTTGCCCTCGGTGAGGTCCACGACCTTGACCACGTCGACCAGCTTGTTCAGCTGCTTCGTGATTTGCTCGATCACGTCGTCGGAGCCGACGGTGACGATCGTCATCCGCGACATCGTCGTGTCCTCGGTCGGCGCCACCGTCAGCGACTCGATGTTGTAGCCGCGCGCGGAGAAGAGCCCCGAAATCCGCGACAGCGCGCCGGCTTCGTTCTCGACCAGGATGGAGAGGATGTGCCTCATATATGTGCCCCCACGCTCGCCGCTGCCGCGGCTTCGCTGCCCCCCGAGGGGGTGCAGTTCGCGCCTTGGGACGGCCCGGCGGCGCTCACAATTCCTCGGCAAAAATCATCTCGGTCAGCCCCTTGCCTGCCGCGATCATCGGAAACACGTTCTCGGTTTGATCGGTGATGAAATCCATGAACACGAGACGGTCCTTGAGCTTGAACGCTTCCTTCAGCGCGCCTTCGACGTCACCCGGCTTTTCGATCTTGAGCCCGACGTGGCCGTAGGCTTCGGCGAGCTTCACGAAATCGGGCAGCGCGTCCATGTACGACTCCGCATAGCGGTTGCCGTAAAAGAATTCCTGCCACTGCCGCACCATTCCCATATAGCGGTTGTTGAGGTTAACGATCTTGATCGGCAGGTGATACTGCTTGCACGTCGACAGCTCCTGAATGCACATCTGAATCGACGCTTCACCGGTGACGCAGACGACGTTCGCATCGGGATTCACGAGCTTGACACCGATCGCCGCGGGGAGCCCGAAGCCCATCGTGCCGAGCCCGCCGGAGTTGATCCACCGGCGCGGCCTGTCGAACTTGTAGTACTGCGCCACCCACATCTGGTGCTGACCGACGTCGGACGTGATGAACGCGTCGCCCTTCGTCAACTCGTAGAGCTTCTGCACCACGTATTGCGGCTTGATGAGATCGCTCTTGGTGTCGTACCTCAAGCAATCCTTGCGCTGCCAGTCCTTGATCTCGGCCCACCAGGCCTTCAGCGCAGCGGGGTCCGGCCGCTGCGGCGAGGACTCGATCAGCTTGATCATTTCGTCGAGCACGTCGCCCACGTACCCGACGATCGGCACGTCGACCTTCACCCGCTTACTGATCGACGACGGATCGATGTCGATGTGGATGATCTTGCGGTCACTGCGGAAGAAATGCGTCGGATTGCCGATGACGCGGTCGTCGAAGCGCGCGCCGATCGCGATCAGCACGTCGCAGTGCTGCATCGCCATGTTCGATTCGTAGGTTCCGTGCATGCCCAGCATGCCGGTGAACTGCGGGTCGGTGCCGGGGAAGCCGCCCAGCCCCATCAGCGTGTTCGTGCACGGGTAGCCCAGCAACCGCACGAGACGCGTGAGCTGCGTCGCGGCGTTGTTCAGCACGACGCCGCCGCCGCTGTAGATCATCGGCCGCTTCGCCTCGAGCAGGAGCTGGACCGCCTTCTTGATCTGCCCGCCATGGCCCTTGGTCACCGGGTTGTACGAGCGCAGCGCGATAGTCTTCGGGTAGGAAAATTCAGTCTTCGCCTGCGTGACGTCCTTCGGGATGTCGACCAGGACCGGGCCGGGCCGCCCGGTGGCGGCGAGATAGAACGCCTTCTTGATGGTGACCGCGAGCTCGGCGACATTTTTAATCAGGAAGTTGTGCTTGACGCACGGCCGCGTAATGCCGACGGTGTCGCATTCCTGGAACGCATCCTGGCCGATCGCATGGGTCGGCACCTGCCCGGTGATCACGACCATCGGGATCGAGTCCATGTACGCCGTCGCAATGCCCGTCACCGCGTTGGTGACGCCCGGCCCCGAGGTCACCAGACAGACACCGACCTTCTGGCTCGACCGCGAGTAGCCGTCGGCTGCATGGGCCGCGCCTTGCTCATGGCGAACGAGCACGTGCTTGACCTTGTCCTGTTTGAAGAATTCGTCGTAGATGTTGAGAACCGCACCGCCCGGATAGCCGAAGACGTACTCGACGCCTTCTTCCTGGAGGCAGCGGATGACGATTTCGGCACCCGTGAGTTGCATGGCAGTCGCCTTAAGCGAGTTGGTGGACGACAAGCCCGGCGGCGAAGGACGCGCAGGGCTTAACAAACATCATGGCGCGCAAAGGGATGGACGCGCCCACCAAGGCTTGAATCGGGTAGAAAGCCGCGATAGTGACCACTCCGGCCGCACTCCGAGGGATTCTCCGATGACGCTTGTGGCACCTTCGGAGGGAGCGCAAACGGCCGTTATTGCACTACAACATCGACTGCTTCCAGCCGACGCCACAACCTTACCTTTAGTATGGGCGACGGTCAAGCCGGTTGCAATGCACAAAGGCCGGCTGCCGCCCCGGCCCTATAATGGCGCGCGACGCGCGGACGGACCCCCAACTGGCCACCCTACAGGAAATTTCGGCATTTCTCGCGGAAGTCGAGCGACGCGCCTTCAAGCAGGCGATGTTCGCGGTTCGCGACGAGGATTCGGCGCTTGACGTCGTGCAGGACGCGATGCTGAAGCTGACGGAGAAATATTCCGGAAAGCCGGCGGCCGAGCTGCCGATGCTGTTCCAGCGGATACTTCAGAACACGATCCATGATCATTTTCGCCGGCGAAAGGTCCGTTTGACATGGACAACCGTGCTGTCCTCGCTGGGGAAAGGTGACGAAAAAGACGAGGATTTCGACCCGCTGGAAACATTGCCGGCGAAATCGGACTCGAACGCGACGGCCGACCCGGCCGCCCAGCTCGAACAAGTGCAGATTGTGGGCATCGTCGAGGAGGCGCTTTCGCGCCTGCCCGCGCGTCAACGGGAAGCCTTTTTGCTGCGTTACTGGGAAGAACTCGACGTGGCGGAAACGGCGGCGGCAATGGGTTGCTCCGAAGGGAGCGTCAAGACCCACTGTTCGCGCGCCGTTCACGCGCTGGCCGCGATGCTGAAGGCCAAAGGGGTGTCGCTATGAGCGCCGCGGGGCCGCCCCAAGGCGCGAGACTGCGGTCCGCCTTTGGGCGCTGCGCCGCGGCGTTAGCCGCAAGCGTGGGGGTATGACAATGAGCACCGAAGATCCCGATTTCGCCAAAAAAATAGTCACTTGCCTCGATCGCGGCGCGGCGGGCCTCAAGGCCGGCACCGCCTACCGGCTGCAGCTCGCCCGGCAGGCAGCGCTCGCGCGGCTCGCCGATCCGCAGCGGGTAGCCGAGTCGCAGTTGGCGAGCGCCCACGCCGGCGCGGGAAGTGGCACGACGGGCGGGGGCCGCAGCTTCTGGGCGAGCGGACGGCTGTGGCTGGGTATCGCTGTCATCGTGGCGGCGGGATTCGGGTTCCAGCAATGGCAGGCGTATCAGCAGCTCCACGACATCGAGGATATGGATGCCGCGATCCTGTCCTCCGACCTGCCGATCGACGCATACCTGGACCGGGGATTCCAGAATTGGCTGAAGCGCGCGTCCGACGAAGACTGAGCCTTGACCTTTTTCTGACGTTCGCGTTCGCCGCGGGTTTCGCGGCGAGCGCGCTCGCGCAGCCGGTAGCGCTGCGTTCGCCCTCCTGGACGGAGTTGCCGCCGAGCGAGAAGCAGATCCTCGCCCCGCTTGCGCCCGACTGGGACAAGCTCGACGCGCAGCGCAAGCAGAAGTGGCGCGGCATCGCGCAGCGCTATCCAAAGATGTCGGACAGCGAGCAGCAGCGTTTGCAGCAACAGATGCGGCATTGGGTGGAATTGACGCCGCAGCAGCGGGCCGTCGCGCGCGAACAATACAAGACGCTGCAGACGCTGCCACCCGAAAAGAAACAGGAATACCGGCAAAAGTGGGAGCAGTACCAGAGCCTACCGCCGGAGACCAGACGCGAGCTCGCGGCCAAGCCTGTTCCCGCGGCTCCACGCGGCTCAGCCGCGACGCCTGGCCGAACGTTCCGGCCCGCGCCACCGATGACGCCGCCTCCGCAACTACCGCAGGCGGGCCCATCGCCCCAATCGCCGCAGGCAAAGTGAGTCCCGCCGCGACGCCCCTCGCTGCCGGCGCCGTGGGGGAAGGCAGCGCGTCGAAGCCGTCGACGTGACCGGTGCCCGGGCTTCGCTCGCGCGCCGGCTGGCCGCGCTCGCCTACGACGCATTGCTCCTTGCGGCGCTGATCCTCATCGTCGGCTTCCTGACGCTTCCCCTTTCGGCGCCGGCCACCGCACCGTCGCTGCGCGTCCCCGTCCTGCCGGCGCGCGTCGTTTCCTTCGCCCTCGTGTTCGCCGCCGGAGCGCTCTATTTCGGCTGGTCATGGACAAGCGGCCGCCGCACGCTGGCAATGAAGACCTGGCGGATCGCGCTCGTGCGCGCCGACGGGGAACCCGTTACCGGCAAGATCGCGCTGACCCGCTATTTCGCCGGATGGATCGGACCGGCTGCGGCGCTCGTCGCCTACGTCGCGCTCCGGCCGGTCGGCCTCGGCGCGCTGGCGCTTCCCCTCGTCGCGGTTAATTACCTCTGGGCGCTCGTCGATCCCGAACGCCGGTTCCTGCACGACCGGATTGCCGGCACAAAGATCGTTGAGCGCCCCTAGAACGCAGGCTTCGGGCTCGTGGCCGCGTAGCGCGCGACGCCGTCGGTGATTTCCTTCTTCGCTTCCTCGGCGCCGACCCAAGTCGAGACGCGCACCCACTTGCCCGGCTCGAGATCCTTGTAGTGCTCGAAGAAATGTGCGATCTGTCGCGTCGAGAGGTCGGGCAGGTCGCGCGGTGACTGGATGTCCCGGTAGAGCGAGGACAGCTCGTCGACCGGCACCGCCAGAATCTTGGCGTCCCCGCCGTGTTCATCGTCCATCTTCAGCATGCCGATTGGTCGGCAGCGGACGACCACGCCGGTGATAAGCGGCATCGGCGACAGGACGAGAACGTCGCAGGGGTCGCCGTCGTCGGACAATGTGCGCGGGATGTAGCCGTAGTTGCAGGGGTAGTGCATCGCCGTCGCCATGAAGCGGTCGACGAAGACGGCGCCGGTTTCCTTGTCGACCTCGTACTTGATCGGGTCCGCGCGCATCGGGATCTCGATGATGACGTTGCAGTCGTTCGGAATGTCCTTGCCGGCGGGGACGCGATCGAGGCTCATTGTGGACTACCTTCGTGCTGCGCACTCCGGTATTCGCCCTTGGGCGGCCCGGCGCGCTCATTGTGGACCACCTTCGTGCTGCGCACTCCGGTATTCGCCCTTGGGGCGGCCCGGCGGGCTCATGAAGGAGACGATGGACCGAAAGTGCGATTATACGGGGCGCTTCCGCCCATCAAGTTCGCTGCCGTCGGCGTGATGACGGATACCGAAAATGCCGGTGCGAGCGTCGATGCGTGGTACGGCGACATCCGCTTTCCGCGGGCGCCGTGACGGTCCGTTGCTTGCTGCACGAGGAGTACCTTCATGCTCTACAGGCTGGGCGAGCGCCGCGTCCTCTTTCGCGGAGCGCATCACTATGTCGCGCCGACCGCGGCGATCATCGGCTCGGTCGTTCTCGAAACGGAATCGTCGGTCTGGTTCAACGCGGTAATCCGCGGCGACAACGACACGATCGCCATCGGCGAGCGCTCCAACATCCAGGACGGCGCGGTGCTGCACGTCGACGAGGGCGTGCCCCTCACGATCGCGCCGTTCGTGTCGGTGGGCCACCAGGCGATGCTGCACGGCTGCACGATCGGTGCCGGGACGCTGATCGGGATCAAGGCCGTCATCCTCAACCGCGCGGTGATCGGGCGCGACTGCCTGATCGGCGCCAACGCGCTGATCCCCGAGGGCAAGGTGATTCCCGATCGATCGCTCGTCGTCGGCAGCCCCGGACGCGTCGTGCGGCCGGTCACCGACGACGAAGTCGCCTGGCTCCGCCGCAGCGCCGATCAATACGTGCTGCACGCCCGGCGCTATCTTGCCGACCTTGCCGCGGACCCCGACCGCAGATGAATCCACAGGACGTCCCGCCCGCATCCAATAGGGACGCTCTACGCCGCGCACGCCCCGAATGAAACGATTGCTGCTCCCTCTCGTCCTTTTGATTGCGATCGCCGTCGCTGTTGCCGCGGCGTGGTACGTCGTCGACCGCGCGTTCGGGAGCCGGACTCGCGCTGGCGGCGGAGGCGAGGTCGTCTCGGAGGTGCGGGCGCTGCCGGCGTTCTCGCGGCTTGGCGTCGACGGGCTCGCCGAGGTCACGCTGGTGCAGGGGACGGCCGAAGCGATCACCATCGAAGCTCCGGCGAAACAGTTGCCGAACGTGCGCACCGAAGTCCGCGACGGCACGCTGACGATCACGAACGAAGACTCGCGCGGCTTCCTCGGCAGTCTGTTCGGCGGCGGACCGCGCCCGGCGAAGGTCACCGTGACGTTCCGGGCGCTCGACGGCGTCCGCGCCGCGGGCGCAGTCAAGCTCAAAGCCAACGCGATGAAGGCCAACGCATTGGCGATCAACGTGTCCGGGGCGGCGTCGCTCGCCATTGCCGGCCTCGATGCGAAGGAGCTCGTCGTTTCGGGTTCGGGCGCGATGAAAGCCGAGCTTGCGGGGCGCGCGGGCGAACAGAAGGTCTCCATTTCGGGCGCCGGCGACTACCGGGCGCCGAATCTGCTGACCGATAACGCGAGGGTGTCGGTCAGCGGCGCGGGGAAAGTCGTCGTCAACGCGGCCAAGACGCTCGATGTCAGCATATCGGGCGCCGGCAGCGTCGACTATTTCGGCGACCCCGTGGTCAGCGAGCACATCAGCGGCGCCGGGCGTGTCAGAAAGCGCGAGTCGGCGCTCGCGGTACCCGGGATCGCGCGCACCTGAACGCGGCCGCCGTGGGCTCCTCGGTCAGTGAACGGCAGCCGTCGTCGCCGGCGGAATCGTCTCGGGCTTGAACAGCAACGGCAGGCCGGTTGTCGGATCGCGATCCGCGTGCACGCCGGGAAGGATCCGGATGTCCGTAACCCGGCAATCCGCGAGAAGGCCCGAGAGCATCGTGACGACGTCGCCGACACGGTCCAGAGGATGCAGCGGACACCGGAATCCTTCGGCGTCGCGCGGCTCGAACGGCGAGGAGAGCGACAGCCGCAGTTCGCCTCGTTGCGGCGCGTCCGCCGCGCGATGGGCGCTGATCACGGCCGCGGGCTCGCCCACCGACGCGCGCAGCCTGCGGATCGCATTGCTCGCAAAAACCTGGGCACCGACTTCGCGCTGCGCCATTCGACCCTGCCAGACGGCAGGCAGCGGACGATTCGGAGCACGCGGTAACGCCAGTACCGTCGCCCCGGGGGCGGCGAGCTGGCGCGGGACTTCGCGCGAGAGCGGCAATCCCCACGCACCGACGCCGGAGTCGACCAGCAGATCGACACCCGGGTTCGCCACGGCGGACCCCACGAGAAAGCGCAGGTGAACGCCTTCGCGGCCGGCGACGAGCACCAAGGGCGCGGGCGCAAGCGCACGTCGGGGCAACGCGGCGTCGAAGTCGGACCCTTCGGGAAGTCGTTGCCAGGCAAAGAGCTCCGGCAGCCGCGCGAGGTCGATCGCGTCCGCTGCGCACAGCGCGTCGGCGAGCGCGAAGCTCCGGTTGCCGGCGAGGGCGTGGTGCTCCTTGAGAATTTCCGCCAGTCGCTGCGGCGTTTCGAGCACGCCCGGCAACGTCGTCTCGCCATTTGCCGCCTCGACGCCCGCGACAACGACCAGCGGAATGGCGAATACGGTCACCGCGAGACCGGCCGCTCGATCGATCGTCATTTCGCGCCAGACAGCATCGAGTTGTCGCCACAGATGCCGCGCAATCGCGACCGACGGGGCGCTGTCGATCAATGCCGCAAGCGTCCCCCCGTCGCCTTCGAGGCGGCGCGCGAGTGCTCGCCGCAGCTCGCGATCGGATGCGTCGGCGCGCAGTCCCGTGTCGGCGGCGAGACTCGCCCCGGCGAGCGCGTGGAGGCTCGCCGCCTCGGGCGCGACGGACCCAGCGTCCGGGAATATGCGCGGATCCGGAACTTCGACGACGGTTTCGGTCATGGCCGGCGATTCTCGCATGGCCGCGAATCGAGCATCGACTCGCCGCGATCAGCCGTTCCGCACAGCGGACGTCTAAAAGCAGAATGCGCCGTGCATCGACGAGAGCGGACCGTATACGGCGCGCCAGACGCCGAGACCGGCGAAAGCGGCGAGCAGTGCCGCGGCGCCGTAGCGAACGATCCTGGAACCGAGCCACTGCCGCGCCCGCGTCACGACCCATGCCGCGGCGAGCAGATTGGGGAGCGTACCCAGCCCGAAAGCCAGCATGACGGCGCCGCCCTCGAGCGCGCCGCCAGCGAACGCCGCAATCGGCAGCACGCTGTAGGTGAGCGCGCAGGGCACGAGCCCCCAGACCATCCCCAGCCCGAACCTCGCCGCGCTGCCTTCGTGCGTGCGCAAAACGCGCATCGCCGGGAGCGCCTTGGCGAACATCGCCGCGCCCATGCGCTGCACCATCGCGAGCGCGTCGCGTCGCCACAGGATCGCGACCGCGAGCGCGAGCAGGAACAGGTTCGCAATGACGTACAAGCGCGCGTTGCAGCGGAAGCCATTCGGCCGCCGACAGTCCGAGCGCACCGACGCTTCCGAGGACCGCCCCCAGCATCGCGTAGGTCGTGATGCGGCCGAGGTTGTAGGCGAGCTGCCGGCGCGCGAGCATGCGTGCCGGGAGCACCGGCATTTCGGGCGTCGGCTGCCCGGCGCCGGAAAGGGCGGCGACGAACCCGCCGCACATCGCGAGGCAGTGCGCGCCGCCCAGGATGCCGGCAAGCCACGCACCGATCAGCGGCGAGATGGCCATTACCGCGGTGCTGCCAAATAGTTGAATTCGCGTGTAGACTGCGGGATCTTGATCCAAGTCAACGACCGCCCGTGCCCGCCCCATTCCCCGCCATGCCGCAGACCGCGATGACTGCGAAACCCATGCCCGCGCCCGCCTCCGAGGCTTCGCAGACTTCGCCCCGTTCGCCGGCTGGCGCGACGGCTGCTTCCGTGATCTCGATCCGCGATCTCAAGGTCCACTGCTCCACCTGCAGCATGCGCGAGCTGTGCCTGCCGATGGGGCTCGAACCCGAGGATCTGAAGCATGTCGATGCGGCGCTCGGTGCACGGATCAAGCTCCGGAAGGGTGAAACGCTCTACCGCGCCGGCGAATCGTTCACGGCGCTCTACGCAATCCGGATCGGCTCGCTCAAGACGACGGTGCTCGCCGAGGACGGCCGCGAGCAGGTGTCGGGCTATCACATGCTGGGCGACATCGTCGGTCTCGACGGCATCGGCACCGACCGTCACGGCTGCCAGGCCATTGCGCTCGAGGATACGGACGTCTGCGTGCTCCCCTTCGAGCGCATCGAGGACCTCGCGCGGAGCATCCCGCCGCTGCAACACAACCTGCACCGGTTGCTGTCGAAGGAAATCGCGCGCGACCAGAACGCGATGCTGCTGCTCGGCAGCATGCGCGCCGAGGAACGGCTTGCCGTGTTCCTGCTCTCGCTCGCCGACCGCTACAAGCGCCGCGGCTATTCGTCGACCGAGTACGTCCTGCGGATGACGCGCGAGGAAATCGGCAGTTATCTCGGCCTCAAGCTCGAGACGGTGAGCCGTCTTTTCTCGCGGTTCCAGGAAGAGGGCCTGATCCAGGTCCAGGGTCGCGCGGTCAAGCTCCTCGATCCCACCGCGTTGAAGCAGATCGTCGGGCAGCGCGGCTGAGCTCGGGCGGCAGGCGGGCGCCTGCGCCGTCACCCGCGCACCATCCATCGCCGCATCATCGCGAAGCGACCTCGCCCGGCCCGCAACACGCCGCGGGATCGTCGCGCTTCGGGCAGCCTTCCGGCCGGTCCGGCGGATCGAGCGGGCACCGGTTCACCTCCCACGGCGAGCGCTCGAGGAACACGGTGAGCGCGGAGGACGCGACGCCGAGCCCCCAGAATCCGAAAAAGCCCATCGTGTAGATCGCCTGGCGCGACAGGTCGAGCGTCGCGCCGAAGAAGTGCAGGTCGAACGGATCGAACACGGTGAAAAAAAGCGCTTCGGCAATCGCCGCGACGAGAAACGACGGCCAGATCACCCACATCAGCCGCTGCGCGAGATTTCCGGTGGTCTCCATCGTCACCTCCTTCTGTCCCTGATCGCGTTTTTCGTCCGTCGACGCCGCGGCGGCTGTCAATCGACGGCGCGTGCGGCGCCGATCCTTACTTCGGCGAGCTCGCCGTGGGTCATGGCGCTCGCGAGCCGCCACGTGCCCGTCTCGAGCGTGATCAGCCAGCGCCCCTGCACCGGCGCGGCGAACGTCCCGGTGTACGTCCCGTCGCGTCCCCGTTTCAGCGTCAGCACGTGGTCCTGTCCGGCGCGCGTCGGATGCGCGAGCGTCAGCGTCACGGCGGATGGCGCCGCGCCCTCGGCGAAGCCGCTCATGTCGAGCCGGACATCACCGTCCGGGCTGACACGCACGACGGCGCCCAGTCGCATCGCTTCGGCGCGCGCCGTGCGATCGAGCTCCTTGTTGATCATCAGGCCGCGCTTGTAATAGTCGTCGGCGATGACGCCGTCGTCGGTCGATGCGGCGATCCAGGCGGTGGCGAGCGCGGCCACGACGACGATTGCGGGCCCGGCGATCAGGAGCCACGGCCAAAGTTGCCGGAACCACGGTTTGGGGTCTGCCGTCTGCGAGCGCATGGCGAGGTCGGTCATGGTAGCGAGTCACCGCGGAAAGAGGAAGGTCGACTTCTCACGCCGCGCGAGCCCGGGATCGTCGGTGGCCTGGATGACGAAATCGATCCGATGCGACGCCGAGCGAGCGTGCTCGCGGCGATCGCCGTGACCTTCGCCGTGCTCGGCGTCCTGGTCTTCGCCCTCGGCAGGTGCCTGCACGCGCAAGGGGACGAGACGCGTCGCGGCGCCGTCGACCGCCACGGGCTGGTCGACGCCGACGACCTTGAGCCCCGCCAGACCTTCAGCGGCGATCGTGAATTGCCTGCCCTGCTCGCCGGTGTTCATGATCTGCAGCCGGTAGACGTTTTCGATGACGCCGGGGGTCGCCTCGCGGGCTAGCGCGCCGCGATCGCGGATCACGTCGACCTTGAGCGGATTGCGCAGCGCCAGCGACACGCCGGTCGCGACGATGATGGCCGCGAGCAGGCTCGTGTAGATGAGCGTGCGCGGGCGCAGCATCCGTTTCCACATCGCGCGGTGATCGTAGTGGCGCTCGAGCGCGTTCTCGGACGCATAACGAATGAGCCCCTTGGGATAGCCCATCTTGTCCATCACCTGGTCGCAGCCGTCGATGCACGCGGCGCAGCCGATGCACTCGTACTGCAGCCCCTTGCGGATGTCGATCCCGGTCGGACACACCTGGACGCAGATGTTGCAGTCGACGCAATCGCCGAGGCCGCCCGCTTTCGGATCCGCCTTGCGGCTGCGCGGGCCGCGCGGCTCGCCCCGCTCGCGATCGTAGGCGATGATCAGCGTGTCGCGATCGAACATCGCCGACTGGAAGCGCGCGTAGGGGCACATGTACTTGCACACCTGCTCGCGCATGAAACCCGCGTTGCCGTACGTCGCGAAGCCGTAGAACAGGATCCAGAATATCTCCCACGGACCGAGCTCGAAGGCGATCGCGCGGATCCCGAGGTCGCGGATCGGCGAGAAATAGCCGACGAACGTGTAGCCGGTCCACAGCCCGAGCGCGAGCCACGTCCCGTGCTTTGCCGTCTTGACGCCGAGCTTGCGCAGCGAAAGGCCCGCGCGATCGAGCTGCATCCGGGCAGTGCGCTCGCCTTCGATCTTGCGCTCGATCCAGAGGAAGATGTTCGTGTACACGGTCTGCGGGCACGCATACCCGCACCAGAGGCGGCCGGCGATCGCCGTGAACAGGAACAGCGAATACGCGGCGATGACCAGCAGCGCCGTCAGATAGATCACGTCCTGCGGCCACAGCACGAGTCCGAAGATGTAGAACTTGCGCGCGGTGATCTCGAAGAGCACCGCCTGACGGCCGTTCCACGTGAGCCACGGCATTGCGTAGAAGATGAGCTGCGTGCCAAACACGAGCGCCCAGCGCCACTGCGCGAACCAGCCGTGGACGGCGCGCACGTAGATCTTCCTGCGGATCTCGAGGAGCGAGATCTCCTCGACCGAAGCAGGCGCAGCTGCAGGCTGCAGCGCGGGCGGGGGCGAGAACGCGGGTTCGTTGGCGTTCACGGGAGGGGAATGGCGCGAGCGGAGTGCGATCGCACAAACAAATTTCGGGCGCCTGCGACGCGCCGGCCAGCGATGCGCACTGCGGCCACGGAAATTTCCATGCCCGTAGCGGAACCGTCCATCACCTGGCGCCGGGCTTGTTCGACAGGCTCCAGACGTACGCGCCGACGAGATTGATCTGCGCCGGCTTGAGCTGGTCCTTGAAGCTCGGCATCGGCGTGTGCTCGGCGTTGCCGTCGAGGTGGCGGCCCTTGTTGATGCCCTCGGCGATCGTCGCTTCCGAGCTGCCGTAGAGCCAGATCTGGTCGGTGAGGTTCGGCGCGCCGACGGCCTGGTTGCCCTTGCCGTCCATGCCATGGCACGCGGCACAGTTCTGCTCGAACAGCGGCTTGCCGAGCTGCGCCTTGAGATTGTCGTGCGCGAGGCCCGACAGCGAGCGCACGTAGGCGGCGACGTTTTTCACGCCGTCCTCGCCGAGCGAAGGACCCAGCGCCGGCATGACGCCCATGCGGCCGCCGGTGATCGACGTGACGATCGTCGCCGGCTCGCCGCCGTAGAGCCAGTCCCTGTCGGTAAGGTTGGGAAAGCCGCGCGAGCCGCGGGCATCCGAGCCGTGACACGGCGCACAGTTGTTGAGAAAGATCCGCTCGCCCATCGCGCGACCTTGGTCGTCGGCGGCGATCGCGGACAGGTCCATCTTCTCGTACTTGTCGTAGAGCGGCTTCAGCCGGGCGTCGGTCTCGGCGCGTTCTTTCGCCCATGCGCCGGTCGACGTCCACCCGAGCACCCCCTTCACGCTGCCGAGACCCGGATACGCGATGAGATAACCGAGCGAAAACACGATGGTGATCCAGAAAAGCCACATCCACCACCGCGGCAGCGGGTTGTTGTACTCGGCAAGATCGCCGTCCCACGTGTGCCCCATCAGCTCGACCTGCTTTCCGCCCGGGCCGGCGGCGGTCGGCAGCGCAGGCGCTCCCGGCTTGACTTTCGCCTTGCTCGTGACCACGAGCAGCCACGCGCAATAACCGATCGAGACAAGCGTCGCGACGATGACGTACCAGCTCCAGAAACCCGATGTGAAATCGCTCATGACCCCCGCTCCGCACGATTGCCGATTCCGCGCACGCCGTCGCCGTCGTCAGGCAGCGCGAACGGCGCGTTCGCTGCCTCCGCGAAGGCGGCGTGGCGACGCCTGCTGTACGCCCACGCCACGATGCCCAGAAACGCGAGGAACGTGAGCACGGTCGCGACGCTACTGATCATGCTGTAGATGCTCATCGCTCACCTCTCGTTCCGGAGCGCGAGGCCCATGTTCTGCAGATAGGCGACGAGCGCGTCCTGCTCGCTCTTGCCCTTGAGCTCGTCCGGCGCCTTGGCGATCTCGGCGTCGCTGTACGGCACGCCGACGCGGCGCAGCGCAGTCATCTTCGCCTGGATGCCGTCGGCGTCCGCGGCGCTCTTCGCGAGCCATGGATAGCCCGGCATGTTCGACTCGGGCACTACGTCGCGCGGATTGTTGAGATGCACGCGATGCCAGTCGTCCGAATAGCGGCCGCCGACCCGCGCGAGGTCCGGCCCGGTGCGCTTGCTGCCCCACTGGAACGGATGGTCGTAGACGAACTCGCCGGCGACCGAATAGTGGCCGTAGCGCTCGGTCTCGGCGCGGAACGGCCGGATCATCTGCGAATGGCAGTTGTAGCACCCTTCGCGCAGGTAGATGTCGCGGCCGGTCAGTTGCAGCGGCGTGTACGGCGTGATGCCCTTGACCGGCTCCGTCGTCGATTTCTGGAAATAGAGCGGCACGATCTCGACCAGCCCGCCGACGCTCACCAGCAGGACGACGAACACGATCATCCAGCCGACGTTCTTCTCGATTGCTTCCTGATTGAGCTTCATCGTCCGCCCCTTACGCGTGCGCCGGTACGAGCGCCGGGATCGGTGCCTCGACCGCCTTGCCGCCCGCGACCGTCCGGATCACGTTCCACGCCATGATCAGCATCCCGGCGAAGAACAGCGTCCCGCCGAGCAACCGGATGGCGTAGAACGGGTAGGTCGCCTTCACGCTTTCGACGAACGCGTAGGTGAGCGTGCCGTCGGCGTTGACCGCGCGCCACATCAGGCCCTGCATCACCCCGGCGATCCACATCGCCGCGATATAGAGGACGACGCCGATCGTCGCGATCCAGAAATGCAGCGTGATGAGCCGCACCGACCACATCTCGACCTTCCCGAACATGCGCGGGATCAGGTAATACATGCAGCCGATCGAAATGAAGGCCACCCAGCCGAGCGCGCCCGAATGCACGTGGCCGATCGTCCAGTCGGTGTAGTGCGACAGCGCGTTGACGGTCTTGATCGACATCATCGGTCCCTCGAACGTGCTCATCCCGTAGAAGGAGAGCGACACGATGAGGAACTTGAGGATCGGGTCGTCGCGCAGCTTGTGCCACGCGCCCGACAGCGTCATGATGCCGTTGATCATGCCGCCCCACGACGGCGCGAGCAGGATCAGCGAAAAGAGCATCCCGAGCGACTGCGTCCAGTCGGGAAGCGCCGTGTAGTGCAGGTGGTGCGGACCCGCCCACATGTAGGTGAAGATCAGCGCCCAGAAGTGGACCACCGACAGCCGATACGAATAGATCGGCCGGCCCGCCTGCTTGGGCACGAAGTAATACATCATCCCGAGGAAGCCCGCGGTGAGGAAGAAACCCACGGCGTTGTGCCCGTACCACCACTGGACCATTGCGTCCTGGACGCCGGCGTAGGCCGAATACGACTTCATCGGCCAGAACGAGACGGGAATCTCCGCGCTGTTGACGAGGTGGAGCACCGCCACCGTCAGAATGTACGCGCCGAAGAACCAGTTGGCGACGTAGATGTGCGGCGTCTTGCGCAGCATGATCGTGCCGAAGAACACGACGGCGTAGGCGACCCACACCAGCGTGATCAGGATGTCGATCGGCCATTCGAGCTCGGCGTATTCCTTGCCTGAGGTGAAGCCCAGCGGCAATGTCACCGCAGCCAGCACGATGACCGCCTGCCAGCCCCAGAACGTGAACGACGCGAGCGCGCCCGAGAAGAGCCGCACCTGGCACGTGCGCTGCACGACGTAATACGATGTCGCGAACAGCGCCGAGCCGCCGAAGGCGAAGATCACTGCGTTGGTGTGGAGCGGCCGCAGGCGACCGTAGGACAGCCAGGGGATGTCGAAGTTGAGCTCGGGCCACAGGAGCTGGGCCGCGATGATCACGCCGACCAGCATGCCGACGATGCCCCAGACGACCGTCATGATCGAGAACTGGCGCACCACCTTGTAGTTGAACGTCGCCGCAGTGGCCGTGGCATTCATCGTTTCCGCTCCTAAAATCCCCGCGCAACCTACGCGTACGTACCGCCGGCGCGACCACGAATCGCGATGCACCGGCGGTTGCCTCTTGCCTGCCGAAATCCGTGCGGGACCGGCATCCCTGACGAGAATCAAGGCGGGAATGCTACCGGCGGCCCTGCTCGTCGGGCTTGATCGAAGTCAAACTGCCCTGCGACATGGAGCGAGCGTCCTCGTGCGGAATCACGTCGCTCGTGTCGTCGTCGGCGAGGATCCGATGCGCGGGACCTTCGAGATCGTCGAACTGACCGCTTTTCACCGACCACCAGAAGCCCGCACCGATGAGGAGCGCCAGCACGACCGACAACGGGATCAGCAGGACGAGGATCTCCATGCGGATTCCGTCATATGCGCGCGGCATCATGCACGTCGACCGAGCACACGGCGGGCGCGGGAACCGCGCGCTTGTCGAATCCCGCGATCCGCGCGACGCGCAATGCATTGGCGACGACGACGAGCGACGACATCGACATCCCGAGCGCCGCGGCGAGCGGTGTCACAAAGCCGAGCGCTGCCGCGGGAATGGCGATCGCGTTGTAAGCGAACGCCCAGCCCAGGTTCTCGCGGACGACGCGCATCGTCCGGCGTGCGTGCACGATGGCCTCGGCGATCCGCGGCAAATCGTCGCACAGCACCACGACATCGGCAGTCCACTGCGCGAGCGGCGTCGCGCTGCCGAGGGTCACCGACACCTGCGCCTGCGCGAGCGAGGGCGCGTCGTTGATGCCGTCGCCGACCATCGCAACGACGGCGCCTTGTGCCTGCAGCGCCGCCACGGCGGTGCGCTTGTCCTCGGGCAGCGCATCGCCGCGCGCATGGTCGATGCCGAGCGCAGCCGCGAGCGCCGCGACCGTTTCGGCACGATCGCCCGACAGCAGCATCGGCACGACGCCGCGCGCGCGGAGCAGCTCGACGAGACGCTTCGCGCCGGGGCGAACCGCATCGCCGAGCGCGAACAGCGCGAGTGAGCCCTGGTCGTCGCCGAGCGCGACTTGCGTGGCGGCGGCATCGACGTGCGCGGTGATTGCAAGGCGCGAGCGCCCCGCCAGGGCCGCGACGAAGTCCGGCCGTCCGAGCCGCACGATCCGGCCGGCGACCACGCCCTCGACGCCACGACCCGGCACCGTTCGCAACTGGTCGACACGAGGCAGCTCGAATCCGGCGCCGGCGGTGCGAATGTGTGCCCCCACGCTTGCGGCTGCCGCCGCTGCGCTGCCCCCCGCGGCAGACCGCAGCTGCGCGGTCTCGGGCGGCCCAGCGGCGCGAAAGGCGCGCGCAAGCGGATGCTCCGACTGCGCTTCGAGCGCTGCGGCGAGTGCGAGAGCCTGCTCGCGCGTCGTGCGGCCGTGCAGCGTGACGCCCTGCAGCGTGATGCGGCCCTGCGTCAGCGTCCCGGTCTTGTCGAACACCACGTGCGTCGCGCGCGCGAGCGTCTCCAGCGCATCCGCGCGTGCGACGACGACCTGCCGCCGCGCGAGCGCACCGGCGGCCGCAGCGAGCGCCGCCGGCGTCGCGAGCGACAGCGCGCACGGACAGGACACGACCAGCACGGCAAAGGTCACCGCCAGCGCGCGCGAAGGCTCGTGCAGCCACCAGGCCACCGCGATGACGGCGGCCAGGAGCAGCAGTGTACCGACGAACCACGTGGCCACGCGATCGGCGACGCGCGCAACGCGCGGCCGCTCGCTCGCGGCGCGCTCGACCAGCCGCAAGACCGCGGCGAGCCGCGTCGCCTCGCCCGCGGCGCGCACGCGAACGACAAGCGCGCCGTCGCGCGCGACGCTCCCCGCGAGCACCGAAGCGCCGGGCCCGACGGTACGCGGACGCGATTCGCCGGTCAGCACCGCTTCCTCGACGCCGCCCCGCCCTTCGACGATGTCGCCGTCCGCGGGAATCGTTCCTCCGGGACGCACGAGCACGACGTCGCCCTCAGCGAGCGATGCGGCGCCGACGGTCTCGACATCGCGCAGCTCCGGCCACGCGACGAGACGCTCGGCGGTCGCCGGCCGCGCCCGCGCCACCGCCTCGACCGCATCGCCTGCACGCTTTCGCGCGATCAGCTCGATGTAGCGCGCGAGGAGCAGCAGCGCGATGAACATCGTCACCGAATCGTAGTAGACGATGCCTCCGCCGTGGATAGTCGCCCATGTGCTCGCGCCGAACGCTGCCGCGAGCCCGAGGGCGACCGGCACGTCCATCCCCGGGCGCCTGATCCGGAGATCGCGAAAGGCGCCGCGGAAAAACGGTGCCGCCGAATAAAGGATCGCCGGCAGCGTCAGCGTGAGGCTCGCCCACTCGAGCAGGAGGCGGTGCAGCGGCTCGACACCCTCGATCGAGATGTAGGTCGGCACCGCGAACATCATCACCTGCATCATCGCGAGCAGCGCCACGGCGAGGCGCAGGAGCATGCCCCGCGACTCGCGCTGCACGAGGTCCTCGCGCCGCGCCGGGTCGTAAGGGTACGCGTGATAGCCGATCACGACGATCGCGCGCAGGAGCTGCGAGAGCCTCGCGACCGCGGGATCCCAGACGACGCGGGCGCGCCGGGTCGCGAAGTTGACGCTCGCCTGGACGACGCCCGGCTGGCGCGAGAGCCACGTCTCGATCAGCCAGATGCACGCGCCGCAGTGAATGCCTTCGAGCAGCAGCGACACCTCGCAATGACCGCCGGGCGCCGTGCGGACGAGGCCGCCCTGCCCTGCCGCGTCGTCCCACTGCGACCATTCGTCGTCAGCATCCTCACGCGAAGGTCCCGGGCGATCCGCGGGAGCGCTGCGGCGGTCGTAGAACGCGTCGAGCCCGGCGACTTCGATCGTCTGCGCGATGGCGCGACAGCCCGCGCAGCAGAACGCGCGCGGCGCGCCGTGGAGCACCGCGGTCCAGCGCGGAGGCTCGGGATTGGGTGTCCCGCAATGGTAGCAGCGACCGTCATCGGGCGTCATCGCCGCTGCGGCCGTTGCCGTTCCGTGCGACGGACTCGGCGCGGACGCTTCGGCAGGGGCGGGTTCACTGCGCATCCGGCGGAATCTAAGGTGACGGGCATATCGGGTCAATCGCGGCGTGCCCTGCGCTTGATCGCGCGCAAAGGCCATTGATTTCGGTCAACGCGGGAGCGAAGATGGAAGCCGAAAATGAACGTGATACCCCCACTCCAGGAGCGGAGATGTACAAGAATCTGCTGGTCGCAACGGATGGCTCGAAGCTCTCTGACAAGGCATTGACTCACGCCATCGGCCTCGCCCAGGCCGTCGGCGCGAAGCTGACGGCGTTCTATGCGGCGCCCGATTACCCGATGCCTGCCTACGCCGACGGCGTCGTCTACGAACCGGTGACCCGCCGGGAATATGCAAAGCTCGCCGCCGAGGACGCGCAGAAGATCCTCGACGGCGTCGCGGCCAAGGCGACCGCGGCGGGCGTCGAATGCAAGACGACGTATTCGATCGCGCCCGCGCCGTGGGAAGCGATCCTCGCCGCGGCGAAGAAGCACAAATGCGACGGCATCGTGATGGCGTCGCACGGCCGGCGCGGCGTGTCGGCGCTGCTGCTCGGCAGCGAGACGCAGAAGGTGCTGACGCACACGAAGCTGCCGGTGATCGTCGTACGGTAGCGGCCATTCCCGGCGGCCCGCGGGCAGCTCGAGCGCGGGCTTCCGGTACACGCGGGACGTCATCGCCCCGCCTGCCGAGGGCGCCCAAAACGGCGCTCTCGGCTTGTTGTCGGCGTCTGCGACCCCTCGCGTATGGACGATGCGCCGGGACCAACGGCCGACGGCTCAATCACGCGGCGACGCGTCCTTCGGCGGGGGAATATCGCGTTCGCGGTAGAATTCGCGCTTTCCAGCAAAAACCATTCGCGCCGCCGGGCCGCCCCGAGGCGCGCGACTGCGCTCCGCCTCGGGCGGCAGCGCAGCGGCGCAGCCGCAAGCGTGGGGGCACACCCTATTACCATGCGCGTCTCCCGCTATTACCTGCCCACGCTGAAAGAAGCGCCGGCCGATGCCGAGGTCGCAAGCCATCGGCTGATGCTGCGCGCCGGGATGATCAGGCGGCTTGCCGCCGGGATCTACACTTGGCTGCCGCTCGGACTGCGCGTGCTGCGCAAGGTCGAGGCGATCGTCCGCGAGGAGATGAATCGCGCCGGCGCGATCGAGTTGTTGATGCCCGTCGTGCAGCCGGCCGAGCTCTGGCAGGAGACGGGGCGCTGGGGCAAGTACGGGCCGGAGCTCCTGCGGCTCAAGGACCGCCACGAGCGTGACTTCATCGTCCAGCCAACCTCCGAGGAGGTCATCACCGACATCGCACGGAAGGACCTGCGGAGCTACAAGCAGCTGCCGGTCAACTTCTATCACATCCAGACCAAGTTCCGCGACGAGGTGCGCCCGCGCTTCGGCGTGATGCGCTCGCGCGAGTTCGTGATGAAGGACGCGTATTCGTTCGACGTCGACCGGGAATCGATGCTGAAGTCGTATCAGGCGATGTACGACGCGTACGCGCGCATCTTCACCCGGATGGACCTGAAGTTCCGCGCCGTCGCCGCGGATACCGGCCAGATCGGCGGCAGCGCGTCGCACGAGTTCCAGGTGCTCGCCGATTCCGGAGAGGACGCGATCGCGTGGTGCCCCGCGTCCGATTACGCGGCGAACGTCGAGCTCGCGGAGGCGCTCGCGCCGGCGCCGTCGCGGCCGCCGCCGTCCGAGCCGATGCAAAAAGTGCCCACGCCGGGCCAGGAGACGTGCGAAGAAGTGGCGGCGCTTCTCGGCCTGCCGCTTTCGCGAACGGTGAAATGCATCATGCTCGCAGTCGACGTCGAGGATCGGCCCGCGCGGATCTACATGCTGCTGATCCGCGGTGATCACGCGCTGAACGAAGTGAAGACGAGCAAGGTCGCCGGCCTTTCGAAGTTCCGCTGGGCAAGCGAAGCGGAGATCGTCGCCGCGACCGGTTGCCGCCCCGGCTACCTCGGCCCGGTCGGCATCCCGAAGGACCTGCCGCTGATCGTGGACCGGTCGGTTGCAGTGATGGCCGACTTCGTCTGCGGCGCGAACGAGGCCGACTTCCACTTGCGCGGCGTCAACTTCGGCCGCGACTGCCGCGAGCCCGATCTCGTCGCGGATTTGCGCAACGTCGTCGCGGGCGACCCGTCACCCGACGGCAAGGGCACGCTCGAAATCCTGCGCGGCATCGAAGTGGGCCACGTGTTCGCGCTGGGCACGCGGTATTCGAAGGACATGGACGCGACCTACCTCGATGCAGCGGGCCAGGCGCGGCTGATCGAGATGGGCTGCTACGGCATCGGCATCACCCGTGTCGTCGCCGCCGCGATCGAGCAGAACCACGACGCGCGGGGCATCATGTGGCCCGATCCGCTCGCCCCGTTCGCCGTGGCGATCGCCCCGATAGGCTACGAGCGCAGCGAAGCTGTAAAATCGCTGGCCGACAAGCTCCACGACGAGCTTCAAGCGGCCGGCATCGACGTGCTGCTCGACGACCGCGGCGAGCGTCCTGGCGTGATGTTTGCAGACCTGGAGCTGATCGGCATTCCCCACCGGATCACGATCGGCGACCGGGGACTCAAGGACGGCAGCGTCGAATACCAGGCCCGGCGCGGGCCGGCGCCCGACGCGGGACCGACGACGGTGGGGGTCGGAGAGATCGGCGCGTGGATTCGAGGAAAGCTCGCGGCATGACGTTTTTCGGCACTTTGTTGCGCGGCGCCGGCACGGCCGGGGTGGCCGCGCTCGCGCTTGCCCCGCTGCCGGCGCACGCCGGTGCGCAGATCGAGGAGCAGCTCGCGCCGTCGGTCGTCACGGTGCTCTCGCAATCGATCTCGGATCGCCCGGTGCCGTCCGATTATCTCAACCGCGCCGAGCTCCGTCCGTGGCTCGACCAGATGTCGCGGCGACTCGCGGCGAAGATCGCCGACGCGCGTGCGCGCGAGGATTTCCTCACCACCGTGCATTACGAAGCGACGCGCGCGGGGCTCGATCCGCAGCTCGTCCTGGGGGTGATCCAGTACGAAAGCGCGTTCCGCAAGTACGCGATCTCGACGGCCGGGGCGCGCGGCTACATGCAGGTGATGCCGTTCTGGACCGGGCTCATCGGCAGCGGTGACAATCACAACCTCTTCCATCTGCGCACGAACCTGCGCTACGGTTGCGTGATCCTGCGTCATTATCTCGACATCGAGAATGGCGATCTCTACCGCGCGCTCGGCCGTTACAACGGCAGCCTCGGCCGCCCGGAATATCCGACCGGCGTCCTCGGCACGATGAATCGGAACTGGCAGTACGTCCCCGCCGCAACGGCGTTCGGGGCCGGGTTGTTGCCGACCAGCGCACGGTGACCGCGACCGCGGCGGCGCCGTCGTTGCCGTCGCGGCAACGCGGCCGCTTCGCTCCCTCTCCAACCGGTCCTCTGCATTTCGGCTCGCTGATCGCGGCGCTCGCGAGCTGCTGCGATGCGCGCGCCGCGGGCGGCGAGTGGATCGTGCGCATCGAGGACGTCGACGTGCCGCGCTCGCGCCGCGGCACCGAGGGCGCAATTCTCGCTGCCCTCGAGCGCTACGGCTGCCTGTGGGACGGGCCCGTCGTCCGCCAGTCGGAGCGCACCGCAATCTACGATGCGGCGCTCGAGCGGCTGGACGCAGCAGGGCTCATCTACGAATGCGCGTGCACGCGGGCGGAGCTCGACACCGCAGCGCTGGGTGCCGGCGGCGAGCACGTGTATCCCGGCACCTGCCGCGACGGAATTCCCGTCGAGCGCGCGACGCGCACGCATCGCGCCTCGCGCGTGCGGGTGGGCGATGCGCGCATCGAGTGGCGCGATCGTTTGCAGGGTGTCCAGGCGCAGAATCTCGCGCGCGATGTCGGCGACTTCGTGGTGCGCCGAGCCGACCGGCTGTTCGCCTATCAGCTTGCCGTCGTCGTCGACGACGCGCTGCAAGGCGTGACAAACGTCGTCCGCGGCGCTGATCTCCTTGCGTCGACGGCGCGGCAGATCTTCCTCCAGCAGCAACTCGACTACGCGACGCCGTCGTACCTGCACGTGCCGATCGCGCTCAACGCCGCCGGCGAGAAGCTGTCGAAGCAAACGCATGCCGCGCCCCTCGCCCACGATCCGTTGCCCGCGCTCTTCGCGGCGTGGCGCTTTCTCGAACAGCTCCTGCCCGAGGGCTCTGCGTTGCCGGCATCCGTTGCCGAGTTCTGGCAATGGGCGATCCGGTCGTGGGACCCGGCGCGCTTGCCGCCGGTGCCGATGCTCCCGGCGCCTGCCGCCTGGGGTGAAAGCGTATCGCACGGGGTATAATTTACGGTTCCCCGGGCGGGGGCTTTTACATCGGCCTCGCGCCAGCATGGCGTCGCCGGGGCTCCCCGGAACCCGCCAGCCATGACCACGCTCGTTGCCGTTCGCAAGAACGACGAAATCGCCATCGCCGCCGATTCGCTGACGACCTTCGGCGACACGCGACTGTCCGCCCAGTTCGACAGGGCCCCCGACAAGATCGTCCGCTACAAGGGAAGCTACATCGGGCTATGCGGCAGCGCCGCGCACCAGCTCGTGTTCGAAAGTCTGCTCGCGAAGCACACCGACCTCGATTTTTCGAACAAGGCGCAGATCTTCGAGACGTTCCGCAAGCTGCATCCGATCCTGAAGGAGCAGCACTTCCTCAACCCGAAGGAAGAGGAGGACGACCCGTACGAATCCACGCAGGTGACCGCGCTGGTGGCGAACGAGCACGGCATCTTCGGCGTGTACTCGATGCGCGAGGTCTTTGAATACACGCAGTACTGGGCGGTCGGCTCCGGCCGCGAGTTCGCGCTGGGTGCGATGTACGCGCAATATAAGCGGCTCAAGACGGCGGCGGCCGTTGCTCGCGTCGGCATCGAGGCCGGCGCGACGTTCGACAAGAACTCCGGCTTGCCGATGACGCTCTACACGATCGCGGCGAAGCGCTGAAGGACCGCTCGCGCGTGGCCGCGTCCGCCCTCCTCTCCGACACCCTCGCGCGCTTCGTGTTCGAGCGCTCCGCCGTGCGCGGCGCGGTCGTGAGCCTCGACGACGCATGCCGCGACATCCTCGGCTGCCATCCGTATCCGCCGGCGCTCAAGCGTGCGCTGGCGGAGCTTCTCGCCGCCGCCACGCTGCTCGCGTCGACGCTCAAGTTCAAGGGTGCGCTGATCGTCCAGCTGCAGGGCGACGGCCCCGTGCGATTGCTCGTCGTCGAGTGCGACGCAATGCTCACGCTTCGCGCCACTGCACAGTGGAACGACGCGGCGAACGCCTTGTCACCGGACGCGTCGCTGGCCGAGCTCGCTGGCGGCCCGGACCACGGCCGGCTCGCGATCACGCTCGACCCGAAGGATGGCGGTCCGCTCTATCAGGGCATCGTCGCCCTCGCGGCGACCTCGATCGCGGCGCTGGTCGAGCATTACCTCACGACTTCGGAGCAGATCGTGAGCCGGATGGTGCTCGCGACCGATGCGACTCGCGTGCGCGGCCTGCTGCTGCAGCGGCTGCCCGGCGCGACCTCCGACGACGACGCGACGTGGGCGGATGCGGCCGCGCATCTGGACGCGATCGAGCCTTCGGACCTCACCGATCCCAGGAGCGCCGAGGCGCTGCTCCGTGGCGTGTTTCCCGCCGACGACCTCCGCCTCTTCCGGCTGCGGCCCGTCCGCTTCGCCTGCAGCTGCTCGGCGGAACGCGTGGCCAATGCGCTGCGAATGATCGGCCGCACCGAGGTCGAAAGCATCCTCGCCGAGCAGGGATTGATCGGCGTCACCTGCGAATTCTGCAATCGCAGCTACACGTTCGTCGCCGACGAGGCGCGCGCGCTATTTGCCGCGGACAGCGTCAGCGCGGCCGCGCGCGGCAGTCCTCCGCCGGATCCGGTCCGGCATTGAATGCGATGACGTCACGGCCGTGAGCCTCTACATCCCGGCGCATTTCGCCGCCCCCGACCGCGTGGCGATCGCGCGTCTGTTGCACGACCACGCGTTCGCAACCCTGGTGACGGCGGTCGCGCCCGAACCACTCGTCACCCACGTGCCGCTGATCTATGTCGCCGACTGCGAGCCGCATGGCACGCTGCTCGGTCATTTCGCGCGCGCGAATCCGCACGCGAGGAATGCGGCGGGCGCCGAGTCGATCGCGATCTTCCACGGCCCGCACGCGTACGTATCGCCGTCGTGGTACGCCGAGCCCGCGGCCTCTGTTCCGACCTGGAACTACGCAGTCGTCCATGCGCACGGCACGCTCGAGCTCGCGCGCGATCCCGCGGAGACGCGTGCGATCCTCGATGTGATGATCCATCGCTTCGAATCCCCTCGCAGGTCGCCCTGGCGGCCGGGGCTCGAGCGCGACCGGCTGGACGCGCTGGTCAATGCGATCGTCGGCTTCCGGATGAAGGTCAAGCGCATCGACGCCAAGTTCAAGCTGTCGCAGAACCGCAGTCCCGAAGACCGCGCCCGGGTCGCGCAGGCGCTCGACGCCGAGGGTTACCCGGAGGCAGGCGCGACCGCTGCGTGGATGCGCGCGTACGCGCGGCTCGCCGGCGATGTCGAAAGCTGAACGAAAAACGGCAGAGATTGCCGCGGCAGACGGCGGCCGCGTCCGCTTCGACAAATGGCTGTGGACGGCGCGGTTCTATCGCACGCGCAGCCTGGCCGCGCAGGCGATCGATGCGGGGCAGACCCGATGCGCCGGGGAGCGCGTCAAGCCTGCGCACGCGGTGCGCGTCGGCGACGCCGTCACGATCCGCACGCAGGGTATCGTGCGGGAAGTTGTCGTGACTGCACTTTCCGATCGCCGCGGCGGTGCGGCGGAAGCGGCGAAGCTCTATCTCGAAACCGAGGAGAGCGCGCGGCTGCGCGAGGAAGAGACGCTGCGCCGGCGCGCCGCGGCCGCGGTACAACCGCGCTTCCCCGGCCGGCCGACCAAACGGCAACGCCGCAAGCTCGAGGATTTCCTCGGCGAGCCATGAACCCGCCGGCGTGCGGGACCGGCGTCCGCGCAAACGCGGTCAACAGAGCCGCAATCCGGTCAGGTCGAGTAGAAAATCCGGGTTCTGGTAGCCGCGCCAGATCGCATAGCCCAGGAGCGCTGCGAGCGTGAGCCCGATCGCATGCCACAGCCAGCGCGGAACGCGCCGGCCGCGGCGGGAATCGAGACTGCCGGCATCGCGCAGCGGGGCCATCGCGCCTATTGTAGGCGTCCGGCCCGGCGCGACTGTGCTAACGCAACTATGCCCTCGTCGACGCGTCGGGGATGAGGCCCAGCATCGTCACGGACGTCTGGGGCATCACGCCGAGCTCGCGCATCGTCTGCATGATCGAGCTGAAATCGGCGGCGGTACGCACGTCGGCGATCGGCTTGGCGAGCAGGTTCACCGCGCGCCCGCTCACGATCAACGGCATCGCGGGCGGCAATTCACCGCGCAGCGACCGGATCTCCTGCCCGGCGATCTTGCCCGAGATGCCGCGGTCGAACAGCAACACGACGAGCGCCGCCTTGTAGGCCTCGGCCGCGCCGGCGATCTCCTGCGCAGGCACACCGGCGCCGAGCGTCAGGCAATTGACGCCTTCGGTGAAGAGCAGGAGCTCGAGAATCGCGAGACCCAGCTGGTTGGGATCGTTGGGCGGCGTCGCAAGCAGGATCTGCCGCGCATCGCGCGTCGGACGGACGAGCCGCGTCACATCGCGCAACAGCCGTTGCGCGAGATCGGCGAAGCGCAGCTCCTGGAAGTTCTGCATGTCGCCGCGGACCACGCGCTCGTGCACCGCCTCGTTCAACGGGATCAGCGTGGTCTCCAGAAACTTGCGCAGCCCCTGCCCCACCAGCAACTTCGACAGGTGGTTCTGCAGCTCGCCGATCCGGTGCTGCCCCAGCAACTTGACCGCGTTGTCGATCTCGTCGGGCAGCGGCGTCGGCGCCTCGATCGTCAACCCCAGCATCGACTGGAGCGCCGATTCGGCGAGTGGCACCACGGCGCCCGCGCGCCAGCCTTCGGACAACAGCTGTTTGATGAGCTTCAGTCGGGCGACCTGATCGGCCGGATACACGCGGTCGCCGAAACCGTCGCGCAGCGGCGCGGGGAAACCGTACCGCCGTTGCCACATGTAGAGCTGCTCGCGGCGCAGCCCGGTGATCCGCACGACTTCGCGGATGTGAGCGGTGCCGCGCGTGTCCGCCGGGGGCTCGTGCGCTTCGGTCATGTCGACCGGCGATTCGCGCCGTCGTGTCGGTGCCTTGATCAGGATGCCCATCGTCGTCGTTCCCTATCGTTTTGCGTCACATTCGGCGTGCAAGCTGTGCTGCACAAGTATATAGCTGATTCGCACTTCGGCGTGTATCTGGGTCCGAGGGAATCCGTGCTGCAGGAGCGCACCTGTGCGCGATGCGCATCTGTGCAGCACGTCCCGTACGATGCACGATGCGTGCCAAGCAGTGGTAAGCCTATTGCCCGCCCAAGTCCTTTGGGTCATCATCGAACGCCGGGCGCGCCGGGCGTGCACCTTGCGGAATTGCCGCAGTTTTCGGCGGCGCGCGACCCCCGGGGTACGTGCTCTGACGGAGCGGGCGCCGCCCGACCGGAATGCGCGCTGCCGGCGGGCGCACTTCTTGCGGACGACCTGCAAACGCCTCGTTTCCCAGCTCACGAATGTTCGGAATCGGAAAAAACACCAAGGATCCGCTCGCGGACGCCAAAGCCGCCGAGCGCTGGATCGCGTCGTTCCCCGAGAACGACCCGCTCGCGCTGCAACACGAGGTTCTGGCCGAGCTCGGTCGGCTCTCCGAACGCGAGAGCCGCCGCACACCTTCCGGGCTCGAGGCGGTATTTCGCATCGACGCGCAGACGAAGACGCTGCGCAAGACGCTGACCTCGCAGTACATCGAGCACGCGAGCCGGTCGTCACGCATCGAAAGTCAGCTCTGGCAGGCGCTGTTCGACCTGACGCAAGGCTTCCTCATGTGCTATGGCGCGTTCGCGCGCGAGGTCTCGAGCCACGCGCAGAGCAACAAATGGCAGGGCCTGCTGCCGGAGCTCGTCGCCCGCGAAATCACGCACCTCGGTCTCGACGCCAAGATCCGGCTGTTCCGCTACGAGCAATGGATTCCGGCAAAATGGGCGGAGCTGCATACGCTGTTCACCCTCGCGTGCTCGCGGCAGATCGAGCGCATTTCGCTCGTCGTCGACGCCGGCGGTGGCACGACGACGATCGAGCACGAGTACCTGGTCGCACTCGTGCTGCAGCTCGTCAACGCGGGCAACATGACGCCGAAGCATCTGGAGTGGGTGACGTCCGAGCTCGACGAGTGGTGCCAGCCGCTGCGGCTCACGCTTGAACCCTCGTCGGTGGCCTCCTTCTACGTCGACCTCGGCAGCCGGGGAGGCCTCAAGCGCCGTGCGCCGTCGCCGCTCGAAGGGCGCGTGCTGTTTCTCGACACGCGGCCGCTGCACGCGTTGCTGATGCAAAACGTCGCGGTGCTCGAACAGAAGATCAAGGGCCAGCCGCTGTCGGAGAAGACCGCACGCCGCAGCGAACAGCTGACGCTCGTGACCAAGCTCGCTTCACAGGTGGATCCCGAATTCAAGCCGTTCGCGCGCCGCGGCGAGCGCACGTCGGCGGTCGGTACCGTCGACGCGATCGTCGGCTTCGCCAAGATCGCCACCTTTTTGCGCGAAGAGGAGCGTTTGCCGACGCCATCGCCCGACACCGGCACGAGCTTCGGCGGCACGATGGAGCTCGCGGTATTCGGCCGCGCACGCAACGAAGCCGACCGCCGCCTGGAGCAGGCACAACGCCGGCTCGCGACCTATGCGGCGCCCGGCGGCCCGTGGGAGGTCAAGGACGTAAGCCAGACCGGATTCCGCCTGCTCGCGCCGATGAGTGTCGCCAATGCAGTGACGCTCGGCACGTTGGCCGCGATCCGACCCCATGGGCAGAGGATGTGGGCGCTCGGGATCGTGCGGCGGATGAAGCGCCTCACCACCGACCGCGCCGAGATCGGGCTGCAGGTCGTCGCGAACACGCTGGTCGGCGTCGAGCTGGTCGAGCAGCGCAAGTCAGTCGACGCCGACTACTCGGTGAACGGCGAAGCCACCACGATCAACGGCCGCAGCTTCGGCGGCCTGTTCCTGTCGCTGCGCAAGCGCGAGACCGATCCCGTGGTGCAGTCGTTGATCGTTCCCGCGGTCGAATACCAGCCGGCCAAGCGCTTCAAGGTCCTGACGGCGCGCTCGGCCAACACGATCCGTTTCGGCCGTCTGCTCGAACAGCAGCCGGACTGGGTATGGACCGCAGTCGAGCCGCAGGAGCTTCCCGGCCTGCTGACCGGGACTGCCGCGACGGGACGCTGAACTCTCCCGAATGTCCGACGATCGCTACGCCGCGATCCATCGCGCGCACCGCTGGGACGTCCCCGCCCGCTTCAACATTGCGCACGCGTGCTGCGGCCGCTGGGCCTCCGATCGCGCGCGCTTTGCGCTGTACTGGGAAGACGAGACCGGGGCGAATGCCGCCTGCACGTTCTGGGACCTGCAGCAGCAGGCGAACCGGTTGTCGAACGCGCTGGCCGCGATGGGCGTCGCGCGCGGCGACCGGGTCGCCCTCGTCCTCCCGCAACGGCCGGAGACCGTCGTCGCGCACATCGCCGTCTATCAGATGGGCGCGGTCAGCGTGCCGCTGTCGTTCCTGTTTGGTCCCGACGCGCTCGAATACCGGCTCAACCATTCTGGCGCGAAGGTCGCGCTCGTCGATCCGCAGTCGCTGCCGAACCTCGCGCCGATCCGCGAGCGATGTGCGGGCGTCGCGCACGTGATCGGCGTCGCCGGCGCACGCGCGGCCTGGATTGCGCCCTACGAGACGGTGCTCGCGAAAGCATCATCGCGCTTTGCAGCGGTCGCGACGAACGCCACCGACCCCGCAATCCTGGTCTACACGAGCGGTACCACGGGGCCGCCGAAGGGCGCGCTGATGCCGCAGCAGTGCCTCATCGGCAACCTGCCCGGCTTCACGCATTCGCACGACGGGTATCCGCAGGAACGCGACCTCTTCTGGTCGCCGGCCGATTGGGCGTGGACCGGCGGCCTCATGGACGCGCTGCTGCCGGCGCTCTACTTCGGCCAGCCGATCGTCGGCTATCGCGGAAGGTTCGACCCCGAACGCGCGTTCGCGCTGATCGAGAAATACGGAATCCGCAACACGTTCCTGTTCCCGACGGCGCTCAAGATGATGATGAAGGCGGTGCCCCGGCCGCGCGAGCACTTCGACCTTGATCTCCGCACGATCATGAGCGCAGGCGAAGCGGTCGGCACGACGGTGTTCGACTGGGCGCGCGAGGCGCTGGATGTCACGATCAACGAGATGTTCGGCCAGACCGAGATGAACTACATCGTCGGCAACTCGCAGGCGCTGTGGCCGGCCAAGCCGGGCTCGATGGGGCGCCCCTATCCCGGTCACCGGATCGCCGCGATCGACGACGACGGGAATGAAGTGCCGGACAGCGACATCGGCGAAATCGCCGTCAACCGGATCGCGCCCGACGGCACGCCTGACCCGGTTTTCTTTCTCGGCTACTTCGGCAACCCCGAAGGCACCGCGAAGAAATTTTCCGGCGACTGGTGCCGCACCGGCGACCTCGCGCGGCGCGACGCCGACGGCTATCTCTGGTACCAGGGCCGCGCCGACGACATGTTCAAGGCGGCGGGCTATCGGATCGGACCTTCCGAGATCGAGAATTGCCTCGTCCGGCATCCCGCGGTCGCCAACGCCGCCGTCGTGCCTTCGCCCGACGAGACGCGCGGCAACGTCGTCAAGGCGTTCATCGTGCTGGCGGCGGGCGAGACGCCATCCGAGAAACTCGAGGAAGACATCCGCGCGCACGTGCGCAAGTTTCTCGCCCCGTACGAGTACCCGAAGGAAATCGAGTTCATCGACGCATTGCCGATGACGACGACCGGCAAGGTGCAGCGGCGCGTGTTGCGCGAACGCGAGCGCGAGCGCAAGGCGGCGAGCCCGCGATGATGCGTGGCCGCCGGCACCGCTTGGTGCTGATGTCCGAAGCGGTGGCGATCTGTCGCCTGGCGCCCGACGCCGCGCTTCCCGCGTGGGCGATGAGATCGCCTTACTGGTCGATCACGCGAACGCCCGATGAGCTCTCGGTGGTGTGCCCGGAAGCCGCGGTGCCGGGCGACGTCGCGGCAAGTCGCGGCTGGCGCGCGTTGCGCTTCGAGGGCCCGCTACCGCTCGATCAGACCGGCATTCTCGCGAGCGTCACCGGCCCGCTCGCCGCCGCGCACGTTTCGCTCTTCGCCCTCGCGACTTTCGATACCGACTACGTGCTGATTCCCGCGGCGCAGCGCAATACTGCAATCGCCGCGCTGGAGGCGGCGGGCCACACGGTCAGCGCTGTCGTCTGAGGAAGCGGCTGCCGGATTTCCTGCACGACGGAGGACACGGAGAGCGCGAAGAGAACCTCAGGGAGTCTCGTGGTCTTCGTCGCTCAGGTTTTTCCGGCTCCGCGCGCGGTCGGCTTCAGGAACGTGACGACGTTTGAGCCGGGCGCATTCTTGGTCGAGCAGCTCCCCTCGCCCACGCCCGCCTCGCGCTCGGCCTCGTGCAACAGATTGATCACGTCGACGTAGAATTTTTCCTTTGCCATCATCAGCGCCGTCAGGCCGCCGTCATTGCGCGCGAGCACGTCGGCACCGGCCTTGAGCAACGCTTCGACGACCGCCGCTTCGCCGTAGCCCGCCGCGAGCATCAGCGGACGGATGCCGTAGCCGATGCGCGCCTCGACATCGGCGCCCGCGTCGATCAACGCCTGCGCGACCTCCGGGAATCCGCGGTCATGCACGTCGTTGTACGCCGCTTTCATCAACGCGCCCCAGCCCAGAGCGTCGGTTGCGTTCACGTCCGCGCCGGCATCGAGCAACGCCTGCACGACCTCGAGCCGACCGGCATGCGCCGCCCGCATCAGCACAGTGGCGCCGTCGGCGTCGCGGGCATTGCAATCTGCGCCGGCGGCGAGAAGTTTCCGCACGCGCGCGGAATCGCCCGTTTCGATCGCTTGCCAGAGCTGTTCGGACATCGGGACCTCCCTTCAGTGCCCGATCCGCGAGATCGGGACTTGCCGTCCCCATTCGCCGCGCAGCCGTTCCAGCAAGGCGCGATGGGTGAGGACCCAGGTGACCGCGGGGACGACGGTCGGAAGGATCAGCGAACCGAACTGGAACGCGAATGCAATCGCCTCGCGCTGCCAGGCGACGAAGCCCGTCTGTGACGCCACGAGCGGTCCCGACGTGATTGCAATGTTCTTCAGGAAATCCGCGAAGACGCCCCATGTGGCGACGGGAACGAGCACGGCGTAGCCGATTGCCAGCGTGCGCAGCCATCGCGGCTCGCGGGCCGCGAGGACGAGCGCCGCAAAGAGCGGCATCCCGAACGTGTAGAGCAGGCCATCGACGTCGACGGTAATGTGCGCCGCCGCCGCGGTCGCCTCACCGGGCTGCAACGAAGTTGCGAACGTGAAGCTCGCCGCGTTCTGCTCGATGCCGGTCACGAGGTCGGAGAAACCTACGCGGGTCACGGCGTCGAGCAGCAGCTTCACCGGCCAGAGCAGGACCGGTGCGCCGAAGTACCAGACGATGAACGCCAGCGGCAGCCAGGCGAGCACCTTGACGACGAAGCGCGCGAGCGGGCTTCTCACTGCCGTTACCCCGCAGCCATGGCCGGGCCGCCGTGCGGCAGCGTCCGCACCCAGATCAACCACACGACGAGCACGTCGAGCATGATCAACGCCTGCCAGACGTAGAGGTGCGCCCACTCGAATGCGTCGATGTTCCACTGGCCGAGGTAGAAGAGACTGATCACGCGGATCACGTTCAGGCTCTGGACCGCGAAGATCCCCACCGCGAGGCCGAGAAGACGGCGCTTCCACGACGCCGGGAACGCGAGGATCGCGGCCACCAGCACGATCGTCGCCTCGACACCGTTGCAGCCCGCTTCGATCGACACCGCAAAACCGTTGGCGGTGCTGCGCAGGATCTTGCCCGTAGCGACGACATTGGCATCGAACAGCGTCACGAGCCACGCGCTTCCCAAGGCAAGCGCATTGGTCCACGGAACAACGAAATACTGTTGTGCCCAGGGCGTCAGTTCCGCCCCGAACAGCAGGGTCTGCAGCACCAGGAAGAGGATGAAAAAGCGGATCACCGCCGGCGATTCTAGCAGGCCAGACGCAGGGCGGCCGCATTGCGGCATGGCGGTCGGCCGCCTCTCGCCGGAGTACGCCGGTTGCGCGGGTTACCATATGCGCCGCGCGCCGCGCCGCGGTCTCGGGCCGCCGGGAAGCGCCCGTCCGCGATGCTCTTCAACAGCTACGACTACCTGCTCTGGTTCCTGCCGGCCGCGCTCATCGTCTTCTTCGCGCTGGGAAGGCGCCCGCTCGCTGCGCAGGCGTGGCTCACCGTGGCGTCGCTCGTCTTCTACGGCTGGTGGAATCCGTGGCACCTGCCGCTCATTCTCGGCAGCATCGCGGTCAATTTCGTGGTCGCGCGTGCGTTGCAACGCGGCGCCGGCCGCCCGGTCCTGGCGTTCGGCATTGCCGCGAATCTCGCGGTCCTCGGCGTTTTCAAGTACGCCGACTTCTTTGTCGCCAACGTCGCGCGCCTGATGCGCGAGACGCCGCCGCTCCTGCATCTCGCGTTGCCGCTTGGCATCAGCTTTTTCACGTTCACGCAGATCGCCTATCTGGTCGATGTCTATCGGCGCAAGGCGCGCGAGCCGGTGCTCGTCAACTATGCGCTGTTCGTCACGTTCTTTCCGCACCTGCTCGCCGGACCGATACTCCATCACAGCGAGATGATGCCGCAGTTCGCGGAGCGCACGAACAAGCGGCCGCAGGCTTCGAACCTGGCGTCCGGTCTGTTCCTGCTGACGATCGGGCTCGCGAAAAAAGTGCTGCTCGCCGACACGTTCGCGCCGATCGCCGATGCGGGTTTCGGCGCGCCGGCCACGCTGTCGACGCCGGCCGCGTGGGTGGCGCTGCTCGCGTACACGATGCAGATCTATTTCGACTTCTCCGGCTACACCGACATGGCCCTCGGCGCCGCGCGCATGTTCAACATCCGGATGCCGATCAATTTCGATTCGCCGTACCGCGCGACCGATATCCGCGAGTTCTGGCAGCGCTGGCACATGACGCTGTCCCGCTTCCTGCGCGAATACCTGTACATACCGCTCGGCGGCAACCGCCACGGCGAATGGCGGACCGCAACCAACGTGCTCGCGACCTTCCTGCTGGGCGGCCTCTGGCACGGCGCCGCGTGGACGTTCGTGCTCTGGGGCTTCCTTCACGCTCTGGCGATGATCATCTGCCGTGCATGGCAGCGAAGAGGCGTAACCCTGCCGCGACCGTTCGCCTGGGCGCTCACGTTCCTGTTCGTGACGGTGTCCTGGGTCTTCTTCCGCGCGACGTCGGCGGACGACGCGTTCTCGATGCTCCGGGCGATGGCCGGCATCAACGCCGCGCCGGCGGCGCAGACGCTCGCGTGGCTCGATAGCGTCGAGGCGACGCTCGCCGGCATGCTGAGCGTACCGCCGTCGTGGACGCTCGTCCCGGCGGCGATCGGCCTCGCCATCGTCTGGCGCCGCGCCAACTCCAATGTGCTGGTGCAGCGCTTCGAGCCCACGCTCGCCAACGGCGCGCTCACCGCGCTGGCGCTCCCGCTCTGCGTGCTGCAGCTCGCGCGCGTGACGCCGTTCCTCTATTTCAATTTCTGACGTGACGGTCGAGCCGATCCCGTCTCCGGCAACGAGCGCACCCGCTGCGCGCCGCTGGTTCGCGCTCGCCCTTTGCGTTGCCGCCGCGATTCTCGTCGCCGCAGGGGCGTTCAACGCGTACGTCGACCCGTTTCAGCAATTCCGGGTCGCCACGCGTTATCCGCCGCGCTATTACACATCGCTTCATCGCTACATCGCGCCGGGGCTCGCGAAGAACGCCGCGTACGACACGCTGCTCACCGGCTCGTCGATCGTCGAGAACACGCGCAACGACACGATCGGCCGCGCGTGCGGCGGCGTCGGACTCAACGTCGCGATGCCGGCGCTGACCGGCTACGAGCAGGGACTGATCCTGCGCACGGCACTCGCCGCGCGGCCGCTGAAGCGCGCGATCGTGTTCCTCGACTTCACGGGATTCGGCGGTGCGCCGGGCGCGAGGCACCCGCTCGCCGGTCCGTTGCCGACCTACCTCTACGACCGCAATCCGTTCAACGATTTCCCGTATCTGTTGTCGTGGGGGGTGCTCGTGAGGTCGTGGCGGATCGTCGAAGCCGACGCGTCCGAGCGGTTCCGCACCGACGCGGCCGCGCCGTGGTGGTGGCCGATCAGAAGCGCTTTGCGCGAAGCGAAGTGCTCTGTCACCTCGACCCGCGCGATCTCAATGCGCAGTTCCCCCAACCCACGCTCGAGATCGCAGCGATGCGCGTGAGCTTCGCCCGGAACATCCTTCCCCTCCTCGAAGGCTACCCGCAAACCGAGTTCGACCTCGTCTGGCCGCCCTACTCGATCATCGTCTGGGGCGACTACGTCCAGCGCCGCCAGCTCGACGTGACGCTCGCGTTCAAGCGCTACGTTTTCGAGGCGACGCGCGACCTCGGCAACGTCCACGTCATCGACCTGCAGGGTGTCGCGCAAGTCACGCACAACCTCGACCTCTACACCGACCTCTATCACTTCGCGCCGTCGATCAACGACTGGCTGCTCGACGCCGCCTGCCACGATCGTCATCGGGTGCGGGCCGACAACGTCGACGCGCTCGAAGCCACGCTGCGCGCGCAGGCGCTCGCGTTCGATCCGGCGGAGCTCAAGCCGAAATAGGCAGACTGGCGGTGACCGCTCCGGCAAAGCCCCTGGGCGGATGCTGCGGCGGCGTTTGAACCGCCGATGTCGTCGCAAGCGGAGCGCGGCAGCCGGAGGCGACGCGCCGCCGCCGCGGCGGCTTCCGCAAGCCCCCTCCGTATGCCCTGCGGGGAGCCGTCTCCCGGGTGTCGCAAAAAGGGGCTTGCAAACACAAATGCGAATCATTATCATTCGTACTGATCGGCCCCGTTCCCCGGCCACCACCCGAAGAAGCGCCACGATGATCCCGCGCCTGCTCGCACCTGCCCTCCTCTGCCTCCTGCTGGCCGCGCCGGCCCGCGCCGCCGACGACGAGTTCAAGCTCGTGATCGAAAACCACAGGTTCGAGCCCGCCGAGCTCGTCGTGCCGGCCGGCAGGAAGGTCAAGCTCGTCGTCGAAAACCGCGACGCCACGCCGGAGGAATTCGACAGCCACGCGCTCAACCGCGAGAAGGTGATCGCCGGCAGGGCGACGGTGACGATCTTCATCGGCCCCCTCAAGCCGGGAAGCTACGAGTACGTCGGCGAATACAACGAGAAGACCGCCAAAGGCACGATCATCGCCAAGTAACAACTGCGAGCCGCCATGTTCGCCACCGCCATCATCGTCTTTCGCGAAGTGCTCGAGGCCGCGCTCATCATCGGCATCGTCGCCGCGGCGACCCGCGCGGTGCCCGGTCGTGCGCGCTGGCTCGCTGCGGGCATTCTCGCCGGCCTCGCGGGGGCGGGGATCGTCGCGCTCGGCACCGAACGCATCGCCGAGATGGCGGGCGGTGCCGGCCAGGAGCTCTTCAACGCAACGGTGCTTGGGCTCGCAGTCGTCATGCTCGCCTGGCACAACCTCTGGATGGCCTCGCACGGCGCAGCGCTCGCGAAGAGCGCCCGCCACGTCGGCAACGAAATCCGCGACGGCCGGCGCGAATGCTCGGTGCTGCTGATCGTCGTCGGGCTCGCCGTGCTGCGCGAAGGCTCGGAAGCCGTGCTGTTCCTGTACGGGATCGCCGCGTCCGAGGGCGGCGCGTCGCTGTCGATGCTCGGCGGTGGACTGGCCGGCATCGCCGCGGGCGTGGCAGTGGGATACCTCCTCTATGCGGGACTGCTGCGGATTCCGCTGCGCTGGTTCTTCACGGCGACGGGCGTGCTCGTCCTGTTCCTCGCCGCGGGCATGGCCTCGCAGGCGGCGCGTTTCCTGATCCAGGCCGACCTGCTGCCGAGCCTCGCGACGCCGCTCTGGGACACGTCGGGATTGCTGCCGCAGACCTCGATCGTCGGCACGCTGCTGCACAGCCTCGTCGGCTATGAAGCGCGTCCGGCCGGCATGCAGATGCTCTTCTACGTGTTCGTGCTCGTGGCGATCGCCGCCGGGATGAAGTGGATCAACAAGGGCGGCGCGTCGTCCGCGCGCAAGGGAGCTCCATCCTGAAGTTCCGCCTGGTCGCACTTCTCCTCATGGCGCCTGCTGGCGCCGCATTCGCGGACCCCAACGATCACGTTTTCGTTCCTGCCGTCGTGTATGGCGAGCGCGAGCTCGAGCTCTTGTACGGCTTCGCGACGAAAAAGAACGAGCCGACGCTGCAGGCGGCGAGCCTCGCCATCGGTTACGGGGCAAGGGAATGGTGGTTCACCGAGATCGAGCTCAAGGGCGAGCGCGAAGGCGCGAGATCGCGCTTCGACGCCGTCGAATTCGAGAACAAGTTCCAGCTGACCGAAACCGGAAAATACCCGATCGACGTCGGCTTCATCACCGAGCTCGAGTTCCCGCACGATCGCAGCGAAGGGAACGAGTTCCTCTTCGGACCGCTGTTCCAGACCGAATTCGACCGCGCGCAGCTCAACTTCAACCCGCTGTGGACGAACATCTCGCGCGCGGTCGAGGACAACGGCACCTTTTTCGGTTATCAGTGGCAGGTGAAATACCGGTGGATGCCCGCGTTCGAGTTCGGCGCGCAGGGCTTCGGCGACATGGGCCGCTGGAACCACCTGCTGCCTTCGAGCGAGCAGGAGCACCGGCTCGGTCCGGCGGCCTTCGGCAAGTTCCCGCTCGGCAGCAGGCAGGCGATCGTCTGGAACGCCGCCGTGCTCTTCGGCGTGACGCAGGCGTCGCCAGACACCAATTTCCGGCTGCAGGTCGAATACGAGTTCTAGCTGCCGATCGTCAATGCCGCGGAGGCGGGAATCCAGCGTCGTCTAATTCCGTTCGAACGACACTGGGGACCCCGGCCTCCACGCCGCTCTCAACGTACCAGGTCCGAGACGTCGGCCGGGCCACTCGCGCGGCGACGCGCCCTTCGGGCCTTGGCTCCGCCCGCCGCGCTCGCGGCCTTATTCGCGGGGAGGACGGACGATCTCAAGCGCTGCCATTCTTCGACCGCGCGAGCGGAGGGTTGGTCGCAAAGTATCGCTTGATGCCGTCGTGGATCGACGCGGCGAACTGCGCCTGGTGCCGGTCGCTGCGGAGCTTCAATTCCTCGTCGGGATTCGAGATGAACGCGGTCTCGACCAGGATCGACGGGATGTCGGGCGCCTTCAGCACCGCGAACCCGGCCTGCTCGACGGCGGCCTTGTGCAGCGGATTCACGGTGCCGATGCCGTAGAGGACCTGCCGGCCGACCTTGAGGCTGTCGCTGATCTGCGCGGTCTGCGAGAGATCGAGGAGTGTCCGCGCGAGCACCGGATCGCGCGCATCGAGATTGACGCCGCCGATCAGGTCGGCCGCGTTTTCCTTTTGCGCGAGCCATTTCGCCGCGGCGCTGGTGGCACCGTGTTCCGACAATGCAAACACCGACGACCCGCGCGCCGTCCGCTCGCGGAATGCATCGGCGTGGATCGATACGAACAGGTCCGCCTGCGACCGCCTGTGCCTTCCGCACGCGCGTCGCGAGCGGCACGAAGTAGTCGTCGTCGCGCGTAATCGCTGCGCGCATCCCCGGCTCGGCATCGATCCTCGCTTTGAGCTTTCGGGCAATCGCAAGCGCGACGTTTTTCTCGTAGGTGCCACGCTGGCCGATCGCGCCCGGGATCTTCGCCGCCATGGCCCGGATCGAGCGGCGACGATGATCCTGCGGCGATCGGCTTTTTCGCTTGCGGTTTCGATTCGCCCGGACTGTGCCGGCGCCGCGGTGGAGGACTTTCGCGTCGCAACCCCAGGACGAGATTCTTTTCTCGTCGAGGAGCGCCATCAATGGATCGACGGGCGTCAGTGGATACAGGTCGAGCACGACGCGATGCCCGAACCCGGCGACGGGAAGGAGCGCGAAGAGCTGCGGCCGCGTTTCCGTCTTGAGGTCGAACACGATGCGCAGCGTGTCGGATCGCCGCCCGGCCGAGCTCGGATTGCCGCGATGTACGGGATCGGAGGACTGCAAGCCGGAAGGGCAGGAGCTCGAGCTTCCGGCGAGAGCTCGACGCCATCGAGGTCGAGCACGACGCGCGGCGTTGATCGCGGGAGGACGATCAACCGGTGCGGAATCGGTGCGGGACTCTCGAGAATGACGCGCGTATATTCCTGCGCCGGCCAAAGCCGCGTCGATGCGATTCGCGCGGCGATCGCCCATGCCGACGGGACGGCGAATTGCGCGGCGGGGAGGAGAAACCAGCCCAACGCGCGGCGGCGCGAAAGCGAGATCGAGGCTATGCGCGCCGGCCGACGGATGTTGCGGTCATCGCCGCCAGACATCGCTCACCGCCCTCCGTATGGGCTTCGAGACGCAGGCGGCGCCCGGCGGCATTCGCGTCCGGCCGATGCGAAAGCGTCAGCGCAAGGTCGGGCAGCGGCAGCAGACTTCCTACCCGCTCGGGCCATTCGACCACGCAAGCGGCATCGTTGCGGAAGCAGTCGGCGAGACCCGCCGTTTCCCATTCGCTCGGATCGGCGAACCGATAAAAATCAAAGTGATAAAAGTATAAGCTCGAAAACGGATAATATTCAACCAGCGTGTACGTCGGACTCTTCACCCGCCCTTCCCAGCCAAGCGCACGCAGGCAACCGCGCACGAGCGTCGTCTTTCCGGCGCCGAGCTCACCGGCAACGGTGATCACCATCCCGCCGCGCAATTCCGGCGCGAGGCGCGCGCCCGCGGCCTCCGTCCCGGCCGCATCAGCAAGATCAAGGGTCGCCGCGCGCATCCCGATCACGCCAACGTCCGGGCAACGCGTGGTGTACGCTTCTCCAGCATGATCGGGACGGAACAATGCTCGCCATCGCGCGTCGACCGCGACTGGCGCGCGCTCGCTGCCGACATCGTACAGTGGGGACGCGAACTCGGCTTCCAGCAGATCGGCATCACCGGCATTGATCTCGCGGCGGAGGAAACGCGCCTCATCGACTGGCTCGCGGCCGGGCGGCACGGGACGATGGATTATATGGCACGCCACGGCGTGACTCGCGACGCGTCCGGCGACGCTCGTGCCCGGTACGGCGTCCGTCATCACCGCCCGGATGAATTATCTGCCGCGTGACGCGCGATCGAGCGACGAAGTGCTCGCCGATACGACGAAGGCGTTCGTTGCGCGTTACGCACTCGGCCGCGACTATCACAAGGTGCTGCGCACGAGGCTTGCGCGCCTTGCCGATCGCCTTCGCGCTTCGATTGGCGACGTCGGTTGCCGCGTGTTCACCGACAGTGCGCCGGTGCTCGAAGTCGCGCTCGCGGCCCGAGCGGGCATCGGTTGGCGCGGCAAGCACACGCTGCTCCTCACGCGCGAAATGGGCTCGTGGTTCTTCCTGGGCGAGATCTACACCGACCTGCCGCTGCCGGCGACGGCGCCGCAATCCGCACATTGCGGAAGCTGCACCGCGTGCATCGACGTTTGTCCCACGCACGCGATCATCGCGCCCTACGAGCTCGACGCGCGGCGCTGCATCTCGTATCTCACGATCGAGCACGCCGGCAGCATTCCCGAGGATCTCCGCTCCCTGATCGGCAACCGCATCTACGGCTGCGACGACTGCCAGCTCGTCTGCCCGTGGAACAAGTACGCGCAGACGTCGCCCGAGCCGGATTTCGCGGTCCGCAACGGGCTCGACGACGCGGATCTCGTTGCCCTCTTCTCGTGGACGCAACGCGAGTTCGAAGCGCGGATGACGGGCAGCGCGATCCGGCGGATCGGCTACGAACGCTGGTCGCGCAACCTGGCGGTCGCGCTCGGCAACGCGCCGCACGATTCCGCCATCATCGCCGCGCTCGAGGCGCGGGCGGACGATCCGTCACCGTTGGTGCGCGAGCACGTTGCATGGGCGCTCGCGCGGCAGCAGAAAAATGCGGCTCTCTGACCCTACTTGTCCGGCGCCCACTTGACGAGGAACGCGCGCATCGCTGCGGCATCGTAGTCCTTCCCGCCCTCGAGTGCCTCGATGTTCTGCGCGTGCAGGAGCCGACCGTTGGCGTCCAGGACGAAGAGGTGGGGATAACCGGTGACAGGAGGAAAGCGGCGCAGGAACGCGTCGTTCGCATTCTCCTTCGAAGAGTTGACCTTGAGCCACACGTAGTTCCTGTCGCGCAGCTGTTTCAGCTCCGAGTTCGCCGTGAAGAACCGATCCAAGGCACGGCACGGCACGCAGGTATCGCTGCCGACTTCGATCAGCACGTGGCGGCGTGCGGCTTTCGCGATCCGCAGCGCCGTTTCGAGATCCTGCGCCGTGTCGCGGGCCGGATCGAAATCGAACGGCAATGGACGCGTCTCGCCCGCCGCAAGCGCGGCCAAGGGCATGCAAAGTGCAGTGGCGAGCACGACAAACCCCCGACGTGCGGGGAGGAAATCCGCGTGCCGTTCCAAGCCGAGGAAGAGACTGCGCATCCGCCCATTATGCATCGAATCGCGGGTCGCAGCCGCAAGCGTCGCCGCAGGCAGCCTAGCGGATCAACTGATTCATCGAAACGATCGGCAGCATCACCGCCAGCACGAGCACCAGCACGATCGCGCCCATCGCGACGATCAGCGCCGGCTGGATCAGCGCCGCTACCCAGGTGAGGCGTCGCTCGGCCTCGCGCTCCAGCTCGTCGGCCGCGCGGGCGAGCATCGGCGCAAGCTGCCCGCTCGCCTCGCCGTTGGCAACGAGATGGATCAGCACCGGGGGAAACACGCGCTGCTCTTTCAGCGCCCGCGCGAGCGAGACACCCTCGCGGACCAGCACGGCCGACGCGTCCGCGGCGCGCTTCAGCGGGAGGGACCAGACGACGTCGCGCGCCGCATCGAGCGCGCGCAGGAGCGGCGCGCCGCTGCCCGTGAGAATCGACAGCGTGCTCGCGAAGCGCGCGGTGTCGACCGCCGTGACGAGACGCCCCGCGACGGGCAACCGCAGGAGCGAAGCGTGCCACCACACGCGGAAGGCGAGGCGCCGGTTGGCTACGGCAAACGCCGCGACGAACGCCACGATCCCCGCAACCCAGAACCATCCGGTCGCGCGGAAGAACGCGCTGACGGCGATCAGCGCCTGCGTGAGCCACGGCAGCGTCTGCCGGCTCTGCTGATAGACGGAGACGACCTGCGGGACGACATAGATCAGCAACACTGCGATCACCGCGAGCGCGATCACCGTGACGAGCGCCGGATAGATCAACGCCAGCGTGAACTTCTGCTTCAGCACCTGCCGCGCCTCGAGATAATCGGCGAGTCGCGTCAGCACGTCGGGAAGACGCCCCGTTTCCGCGCCGACGGCGGCGAGCCCGCGATAGAGATCGGAAAACGTGCGTGGCCAGCGCGCGAGCGCAACCGCGAGCGTTTCTCCTGCCGCGACCTGCGAGCGCAGCATCGTGTAGACCTTCGCCGCGCGCGCATCATCGGCTTGCTCGGCCACGGCGGCGAGCGCCTGATCGACCGGCATGCCGGAGCGCGTCAGCGTCGCGAGGAGGCGTGTGGTGAGCGACACCAGCGCCGGCGGGAGCCGCGTCCGGTCGATTGCGCCCTGCGCATCGGCGCTGTTGGCGGCATCGATCGCCGTCGGGAACAGGCCTTCGCCGCGCAGCTGGTCGCGCACCTGCCGCGACGACTCGGCGGCGATCAGGCCGCGCCGAGGCTTGCCGCGCGCGTCGACCGCCTCGTAGCGGAATTCGGGCATCGGATCGGCCGCTTCCGCCGCTTCACGCCTCGCGCGTGACGCGGACGAGCTCGGCGAGCGACGTCGTCCCGTCGGCAAGCCAGCGCGCGCCGTCTCGCCGCAGCGGAGTCATGCCGGCGGCCACGGCCGCGGCGCGCAGCGCATGCTCCGGCGCACGATCGTGGATCAGCCGCCGCATCGCTTCGTCGATGACGATGAGCTCGTAGACACCGGTACGCCCGCGATAGCCGGTCCGGTTGCATCGCTCGCAGCCGGTGGGTGACGAGAGCGACGTTGCCGGCGGCAGCCCGAGCTCGGCAAGGAGGGCCGCCTCGCCCGCGGTCGCCGCTGCGGTCGCGCGACAGGCCGGGCAGAGCGTGCGCACAAGGCGCTGCGCGAGCACACCCAAGAGCGACGACGCGAGCAGATACGGCTCGACGCCCATGTCGGACAACCGCGTGACCGCGCTCGCGGCGTCGTTCGTATGCAACGTCGCGAGCACGAGGTGGCCGGTGAGGGAGGCCTGCACGGCGATCTGCGCCGTCTCGAGATCGCGGATCTCGCCGATCATGATGATGTCGGGATCCTGCCGCAGGATCGAGCGGAGCGCGCGCGCGAAGTCGAGCTCGATCTTCGGATTGACCTGCGTCTGGCCGACGCCGTCCAGCGCGTACTCGATCGGGTCCTCGACCGTCATCATGTTGAGCGTGCCGCGCGGCAGCCGGGAGAGCGCGGCGTAGAGCGTCGTTGTCTTGCCCGAGCCCGTCGGGCCGGTGACGAGCACGATGCCGTGCGGCTCGCGGATCAGCCGATCGATCGCGGCGCGCACTTTCGTGCCCATCCCGAGCGCCTCGAGATCGAGCTGCGCCGCGTCCTTGTCGAGAAGGCGCAGCACGACGCGCTCGCCGGGTCCCGTCGGCAGCGTCGAGATGCGGACGTCGACCTGCTTGTCGCCGAGCTTCAGCGCGATGCGGCCGTCCTGCGGCAGCCGCTTCTCCGCGATGTCGAGGCTCGCCATGATCTTCAAACGCGATACGAGCGCGGCATGCAGTGCGCGCGGCGGCTCGATCACGTCGTGCAGCACGCCGTCGACGCGAAAGCGCACGACCGAGCGTCCCTCGTAGGGTTCGAAGTGCAGATCGGACGCGCGCTCGCGCAGCGCCTGCAGCAGCAGCGCGTTGATCATCCGGATCACCGGGGCCTGCGCGCCGCTGTCGAGCAGATCCTCGGCCGGCGGCAGGTCCTGCATCAGCCGGGCGAGATCGGTTTCGCGCGAGAGGTCCTGCGAGAGCTGCGCAACGCCGCCTCCCGCGACGTTGTACGCGCGGGCGAGCTCGGCGGCAAAGCGCTCGGCATCGACGGCGCGCGTGACGAGCGGACGCTGCAGCACGCGTTTCAACTCCGCGATGCCGTCGCCGGTCGCGTCGGGCCGCGTCAGGACGACGACGGCATCGCCCTCGTCACCCAGGACGAGCACGCCCTGCGCCTTCGCGAACGCATAGCTGATCCGCTGCGCGTAGGCTCCACGGGATGCGGCAACGGGCGTGGCGGCCATGGGGGACGGGCCTGCTGGGCCGATCGGCTAGGGCTTCGTGCCCGGGGCGCCCGGCGCGGCAGGCTCCGGCGTGCTCCAGAATCCGCCGCTCGTCGGCGCCGGCGCGGGAGGCGGCGGGGGCACCGATGCCGGTGTGCCGGGCATCACGCCTTCAGGGGGCAGTTGCGGTTGCGTGGGATCGCGCCAGAAGACGCGCTCGGGCGGCGTCGAGCGCTGCTGCTCGCCCATCAGGAAATCGTAGCGCTCCGACGTCAATGCGCGGCCGTCGGCCGTCGTGCGCACGACCGTCGGCTTGAGAAACACGAGCAGGTTGGTCTTGACCCGGTGCCGGGCGTCGTAGCGGAAGAGCGCCCCTGCGATCGGGATCTGGCCCAGCAGCGGCACGCTGTCGCTGCCGGAGGTCATTTGATCGTCGATCAGTCCGCCAAGCACGACGATCTGGCTGTCGTCGATCACGACCGAGGACTCGAGCACGCGCTTGTTCAGCACGACGCTCTGCGCGCTCGACAGCGTGGGATCGATCCGCGAGACCTCCTGATAAACCAGGAGTCGGACCGTACCGCCTTCGGTGATCTGTGGCTTCACGCGCAGCATCAGGCCGATGTCCTTGCGCTCGAACGTCTGGAACGGCGTCACCGTGCTGGTGTTGCCCGTCGTCGCGTAGCTACCGGTGAGGAGCGGAATGTTCTGGCCGACCAGGATCCGCGCCTCCTCGTTGTCGAGCGTCAGCAGCGTCGGCGTCGACAGGATGTTAGCGCCGACCTCCGTTTCGAGCGCGCGCGCGAGGAACGCGAGGTTGGTGATCGTGCCCAGGCCCGGAATGGTCACCGTGCCCTTCATCACGCCGAGGGCAAGCCCTTGCCCGACCGATCCGGGATTGATCGCGACATCGATGATGTTGTTGCCGCTGCCGCGCGGCGTGAAATTGGTGCCGCCGATGACGCGCGTCTGCGTCGAGTTGTAGCCTGACAGCGCCTGCCACTGGATGCCGAACTCGGCGGCCTTGTCGGCCGACACCTCGCAGATCAGCGCCTCGACAAAGACCTGCGCGCGGCGCACGTCGAGCTTTTCGATGATCGCCCGCAGGTTGTTGTAGATGGGCTCGGGCGCCATGATGACGAGCGCGTTGTTCGCGGTGTCGGCGGTGATCGTCACGCCGGCGGCGGAGAACGATTGCGAGCTCGCTGCCGTCGCGGTGGGCGCCGCTGCGCTGCCGGGTGCCGTTGTCGCGACCGGCGTGGCCGCTGCGGTCATCGACGCGGTCACGGTGGTCGCCGAAGAGAACCCCGGAGGCGCCGGCGCCCCGCCTTCGCTGCCGGTCAGCATCGAGCGCAACGTCTGCGCGACGCGTGCGGCTTCGGCGTTCTTCAGGTAGACGATGAACATGTTGCCGGCGGGCCGCCCCGGCGTGTCGAGTTGCTCGATCAGCTGGCGGACGCGGGCGACGCGCCCCGGGTTGTCGGCGCGCACGAGGATGCTGTTCGATCTCGGGTCGGCGATGACGACGACCCGCTGCTGGACATCGGCGCCGGCGCCCGCGGCAGCGCCCGGGGGCGTCTCGGCGATCAGCCGGTTCAGCAGCGTGACGACGTCGAGCGCGGACGCATAGCGGAGCGGCACGAGGACGGGCTCGCTCCCCGGCGGCAGATCGAGCGAGGCGATGATGCGGTCGATGCGCTTCACGTTGTCCGCGTAGTCGGTGATGACAAGCGCGTTCGCGTTCGGGTAGGCGGCGATCGTGTTGTTCGGCGTGATCAGCGGCCGCAGCACGTTGACGAGCTGCGCCGCCGATTCGTAGCGCAGCGTGACGACCTGGGTGACCAGGCGGTCGCCTCCTTCCCGCACCGGCCCGCTGGTGACGGCCCCGCCCTGCTGCTTCGCGTCGGCCTCGGGGACGATCTTCACGACCCCTTCGCTCTCCACGGCCGCGAACCCCTGCAGCCGCAGCGCGGAAAGCAGCGTCGGATAGACGAGGCTCTTGGGTACGGGGCGCGCGGAAATGATGTTGATCGTGCCCTTGACCCGGGGATCGACGACGAAATTCCGGCCGGTGATTTCGGCCACGGCCTTCACGACGGCGTCGATATCCGCATTGACGAAATTGAGCGTTACGGTCTCGTCGGCAGCACGGGAGACGGGCGATGCGAGCGCGAAAAGCCACGTCGCGACGGCAAGAAGAAGCACACGGGCAATCCAGCCCGGGCCCGCCGGCCCGGGCCGATGGCATAAGAGATGCGTTTTCGGCTGCAAGTGGATGGCGCCCGTCCCTGTTTCCAGTCGGTCGAGAACAGCCCAGCGTCCCGTGCGGCGAAACCGCATGAATCCGCGCGTAGAACGTCCTTTTCGCGGTCATGGGCGATTTTCGGGAATAATAGCATGCACTTCCGCCGGGCCCCGCCCGGCGATCGGGCTCAAAACGACGCTGAATCCGAAAGGGCGGCGCGCGGCATCCAATCGAGCGAACCCCTGCGTCCCGGAGATTTCATGTCACCGTCTGGCCCTGCCACCGCCGCGATACCCTCGCGGCTCATGCGCCGAATCGTCCTCGGCACCGCCCTCGCAGTGGCCCTCGCGTTCTCGCTCGGGCCGCGGATGCCGACCGTCCATGCCCAGGACTCGAAGCCGCCGGCCGCATCGGCGCCGGCGATCGCACCCGCTGCGCCGAAGCCGCCGGCAGCGCCCGGTAACTCGACCCGCGCGAAGGACGCGAGCGGCGCGCAAGCGACCATCAAGGTCGAGACGGACGGGAGCGGCAAGAAGACCATCACCGTCGAAAAGTCCGCCACCGCGGAGTCCGACGCCGAGGGCGACCCCGACAAGGTGGTGTCCCCGCCCCCGTTGGGTGTCGGTCCGGGAAAGCACCGGAAGGGCGTCACCGTGGGCGTCTTCGGCGACGACCGCGAGTACGATTCGTTCAGCGATTTCATCCACAACGAGCCCGAGTTCGCCGGAATGGTCATCGCGGTCGTCGCGATCGTCTTCCTCTCCCCGGTGCTCGTGCTCGCCTTGATCCTCTGGTACCGGATGCGCAAGAACCGGATGCTGAACGAGACGATGCTGAAGCTGGCCGAAAAGGGCGTCGTGCCGCCGGCCGAGGCGCTTGGCGCACTCGCGGGCAGCACACCCGCGGCAATGTCGGGTTCTCCGTCCATGGCCCCGCTCTACGAGCAGGCGAAGCAATTCGTCGCCGCGCGGTTTCGTCCGATCTGCGCAAGGGCGTCATTCTGGGCGGCGTCGGTCTCGGGCTCACCTTCTATTCGATGCTCGACGACGGCACGCCCAACGGTCTCGGACTCGTGCTGCTGTTCGTCGGGATCGGCTACATCGTGCTCTGGTGGTTCGAGGACCGGCAGGTCGCTCGCGCCGCCAACAGCGCCGCAGCCGCATCCTCGAACCCGCCTGCGGGCGGGGCCGCAGGACCGAATGGAAGCGCGTGACTGCGCGCGCCGATGGCGTCACCGGCGGTTACCGATGCAGCGCTCATTGCCCGCGTCGTCGTCCACGATGACCGGCACGCGTTCTCGGAGCTCGTACGGCGGCACCAGTCGGCGGTGCGCGCCACGCTGCGCCGCCTCACCGCCGGAAATCACGCGCTCGCCGACGACCTCGCGCAGGACACGTTCATGCTCGCCTACCGCAATCTGAAGTCGTTCCGCCAGGAAGCGCAGTTCCCGACCTGGCTCTATCGGATTGCGACCAACGCATTCCTGGCCGACGCGCGCAAGCGCAAGGAGGAGCTCCTGGGCGACCGCGACGCGAATCTCGCCGAGGACGACGACAGCGACGCACTGGATCATGACGCCCAGGGCGGCGACCACGCCCGGGGCGCAGCGCTGAAGGTCGACCTGGAGCGCGCGATGGCGGTTCTCTCCGACGCAGAGCGCGCCGCGATCGTCCAGTGCTACCATAATGACCTGTCGCACGAGGAAGCTGCGTACGTGCTCGATTGCCCGGTGGGCACGGTGAAGACGCACATCCTGCGCGCCAAGCAGAAGCTGAAGGCCCGACTCGGGGCCTGGGCGCCGGAGTAGACAGAACGCCATGGACGATCGATCGCTGCCCTCCACAGACGACAACGGCGACTGGCTCGACCGCGCGTTGCGCGATGACGGACTCGTCCATCGCGCCGCGTATCTGCCCGACGACGGCTTCACCGCCCGGGTGATGGCGAGACTCCCTGCGGCGCTGTCGCTGCCGCCGTGGCGCAAGCCCGCCTTGGCTGCGTTGTGGGCGGCGGCCGGCATCGGGATCGCGCTGGCGCTGCCGGACGCTTACTCGGACCTCCTCCGCGAATATCTGCGGATCGTCACGGGGCATCCAGTCTCGCTCTCCCAGATCGCGACCGGCGTGGTGATGCTGGGCATCGGCAGCTGGACGGCGATGGTCTGGGCGCTGCGCCGCGGCTGAAATCGCCTTCCGGAAAACGAACGGCCGCCTCCCGGGCGGCCGTTTCGTATCGACGCGCGGCTTTCTCCGCTAATCCTTGAGCGAGAAGTTCACTTCGACTTCTCCGACGTATTTCTCGCCTTCGGCGCGGAACTTCCACGTCTTGAGCGCCGTGATCACTGCGCGATCGAAATATTTCGGCGGCTCCGCGTAGGTCACGATGACGTCGGTCACATTGCCCTTTTCGTCGATATTCAGGCGGGCGACGACGCGGCCCCGCTCGATGTTTCCTTCAGCGCCGCCTTCGGATATTCGGGGTAATCGCCGCCGATGCGCTGCGGCCTGGATGCCGCGCCGGACTGCGGGCTTCGGCGGGGCGGGCGGCGCGCGGGGCCGGCGGTGCAATGACGTGCTGCTCGACGGGCGGCGTCGGCGTTACCGCCGTGATGACCGGCGCTTCCTGCGTCACCGGCGGCGGAACGTCGGGCGGCGGAACGTAGACTTCCGGCGGCGGCTTCACCTTCGGCGCCTCGACGATCTTTTTCGGCGGCGGCGGGGGCGGCGGCGGCGCCTTCAATTCCTCGACGATCGTTGCGTTCAGCGGCTTCTTGATCACCTCGACGACGGTGCGTCCAAGCCCGCTCAGGAGCGCCCAGATGACGAGCACATGCACAAGGACAACGAACCCGATCCCGAGCATGTGCTTCGTCGGGTCTCTTTGCTGCCGTGCGAAATCCATGTCGATTTGACTCCAGTTCGCGCCCTGGCGTTCGGGCCTCCGGCTATTCGTCGATGAACTGCTCGCTGCCGACGACGCCGATCTTGGTCAAGCCGAGCCGCTGCGCCGACGCCATCACCTCGGCGACCACGTCGTAGCGCGCGTCCTTGTCCGGGCGAAGATGAATCTCGGGTTGCACCGATTGCTCGGCCGCCGCCTTGATCCTGTCTTCCAGCGCGGCGCGGTCCGGGACGATCTCGCCGTTCCAGTAGATCTTGCTCGCAGGATCGACGTCGATCTTCACGACTTCCGGAAGCACCAGCGGCGGCGGCGGGTTGCCGACCGGCATGTTGAGGTTCACCGCATGGAGCTGGATCGGAATCGTGATGATCAGCATCACCAGCAGCACGAGCATCACGTCGATCAGCGGCGTGGTGTTGATGTCGATCATGACGTCCGGATCGGCCGATCCGCCCGGAGAGCCTACGTTCATTGCCATGTTCAGTTTCCTCGTGGAGTTGGCCGCGGGATCGTCAGCCGCCGCGCACCGGCGGCTCGGTGATGAAGCCGACCTTGGCGATCCCCGCCCGCTGGACCGCGTAGATGACGCGCCCGACGCCGTCGTAGCGCGCGCGGCCGTCGCCGCGGATCTGCACTTCGGGCTGCGGCGTCAGCACCGCGATCTTCTTCAGCCGGTCGATCAGCGCCGCCGTATTCTGGAGCTTGAGGTCGTTCCAGTAGATGCGGCCGTTCTCGTCGACGGAGATGACGATGTTTTCCGGCTTGCTTTCGCGGATCTCGTTGCGTTCCTTCGGCAGCTGGACGGGGATCGACGTCGTGACGACGGGAATCGTGATGAGGAAGATGATGAGCAGCACCAGCATCACGTCGACGAGCGGCGTCGTGTTGATCGTCGAGACGACCTCGTCCTCGCCGCCGTTTCCGGGACCGACGTTCATCGCCATGATCTACGCCTTCGCGGGTGACTTCGGCGCGGACAGCAGCACGGCGTGCAGGTCGGCGCCGAAGCCGCGCACGTATTCCATCGCCGTCTTGTTGCGTCGGACGAGCCAGTTGTAGCCGAGCACCGCCGGCACCGCGACCGCAAGGCCGAAGGCCGTCATGATCAGCGCCTCGCCGACAGGTCCCGCGACCTTGTCGATCGATGCCTGGCCGGCGATCCCGATCGCGGTCAGCGCGTGGTAGATGCCCCAGACCGTGCCGAACAGCCCCACGAACGGCGCGGTCGAGCCGACGGTCGCGAGGAACGCAAGGCCGTCCTGCGTGCGGCTCTGGACGTTGTCGATCGCGCGCTGGATCGACATCGAGATCCAGGTGTTCATGTCGACGTTGCCGAGGAGCCCGGTGTGCTTCGAGCTCGCCTCCAGGCCCGTTTCAGCGATGAAGCGATACGGGCTGCTCTTCTTCAATCCTTCGGTGCCCTGGCGCACGGACGGCGCCTTCCAGAACGTCCTTGTCCGCCTGCTTCGCGTGGCGGCCCATCCGGTACTGCTCGTAGACCTTGGTGATGATGATGTACCAGCTGCCCATCGACATGATCGCCAGGATGCCGAGCGTGAAGCGCGCGACGATATCGCCGCCCTTCCACAGCGCCTCGAGGCCGTACGGATTGTCGACGACCTCCTTCGTAACGCCCGACGATGCGGCCTTGGGCGCGGGTGCTGCGGACTCGGCCGGCGCGGCGGCAGGCGCCGCGGGCGCCGGAGGTTGTCCCTGCGCAAGCGCGAGCGGAACGACCGCCGGAGCGGCGATAAGCAGGGCCGCGGCCAGTGCGGCCCAACGGGTCATCTTCAACATGGTGTCTCCAGGCAGAGGTGATTCGATTGGAATGGGTGGACCCGGGGGCCGGGTCGCAATGACCCGAGCAGCCAAAAAAGCGGCCCCGTCGTCAGCCGCACAGGCTCTCTCGCAGGCGGCCTTTCCTCGGCGCAGGGGGCAGATGCTAATGGCGTCCATGGCAAAAAGCAAAAATCTGTAACGGTCACCTGCTATGTACGGCTCCGGCCGCGAAAGCGGTTCGTCCGCGAGCCGCCGCCTGTCGCTCGTCGCTCGCTTCTGATTTCAACCAAATGCTGCATTGCGCCGCGACGTTGTCGCGCCGCGGTCGGCACGCGCAAATTCCAGCGCGAGCGAGCCCGCCGTTTGTTGCGTTGCACGAACCGCGACAGCGGTTGACGGGGTCGCGCACCCGGTCGCCGGGCAACGAAGCCTCGAACGACACGAGCAGCAGAAAATGCCGCGGTCAGAAAAGCATCGACCCCGCGACAAGGCGGGGCCCGGGTCGATCAAAAAAGCCTGCTATGATATCGCGTCTTATTCACAATTGTCCAGCGCGCAATTAGACGCTTTGCACTATTCGCGCGCCCCGGGGAGTCCTCAATGAAGAAGAACCTGGCATCCGCGTTGCGATCCTTGTCATGATCGCGGCAACGCCAGTCTGGTCGCAGGGCAAGCCCGCCGACGGAATGGACCTGCAAGCGCTGCGCGCGGCGGTCAGGGCCGACAAGAAGGCGCTGGTCGCAGCGACGATGCAGCTCACACGACGCCGAGGCGAAGAAATTCTGGCCGATCTACGACGCCTATCAGCGCGACCTCGACGTCGACCAACCGGCGGATGAACCGCGCCGTCGAGGATTTCGTCGCGCAGGACAAGCCGATGTCCGATCGCTATGCGAAGAATCTTTCAGCGCCGAGTTGCTCGCCGCCGACGAAGTCGAAATCAAGTCCCGCCGAACGATGTCCAACAAGCTGATGCGGGCGCTTCCACCGCGAAAGGCAGCGCGCTATCTGCAACTCGAGGCGAAGATCCGCGCGATGCAGGACTACGACATCGCAAATGCCATTCCGCTGGTCAAGTAAGCCGCACCGCTCGCAAGTGGGCCACGCCTCCGCGCCGATCCTCGTTGTGCTCCTGGCACGGCACTCGCGGCCGGCCTTGCGCACGCCGATGCCAGCCGCGACGTGCTGGAGGAAATCGCGAAGTGCGCGGACGTTGCGGACGCGGCGGAGCGCTTGAAGTGCTACGACGCCGCGGCGCCTCGCGCGAAGAGCGCACTCGCCGCACCGGCGCCGCAGGCGAAGGAGAGGAGAAGAGCCTCCTCGAGTGGTTCGGCTTGTCACGGCCGGAGAAGCCTCCGCAGAAGCCGGAAGAATTCGGCAAGCCCGCGCCGAAGAGCCCGAAGGGTTGAGCGAGATCACGGCGACGGTCGTCGAGTTCGCGAAGACGGCGCGGGGCAAAGCCATCTTCATCCTCGACAACGGGCAGATCTGGCGGCAGCTGGACGCGGACAGCAACCGAGATCGCCCTACCTGCCGGCGGGCGAGGAGACGAAGGTGACGATCGAAACCGGGTTCCTGGCGAGCTACAACCTCACCATCCAGGGCCGGACCGGGCTCATCAAGGTCTCCCGGATAAAGTGACGCATCTGCGTCGCGCGCGCCGACGCCTGTGGCGAGATGGCCGCCGCGCATGCGCGCTCCGGGGTCGCGCCTCAGCGGTCTCAGCCGGTCTGGCGTCGCTCCCGAGCGCCTTCGCGCAGTAGCCCGCCCACTGCCGATACAACGCCTCGAACCAGAACAGGTTCGTCACGGCGTTTGCCGCGGTTCTACGGCAGCTGGCCGGCTGCGCTTGCGGGCGCCCGGATCTCCTGCGCGGTGCTGCGATCGACGATGCGCGCGAGGAGCGTGCCGGTGACCGAGTCGCGGACATCGAGGTGGAGCGTTGCCTGCCCTGCATCCCTGACGTTTGCCCTCTGAATTCCCGGTGAGGCCATGTACGGCGCGTTGACGAAGAGATCGGTCACGCTGGAGCGTCAGAGCCGAAGCACGCCCGGCCCCGGTGCGACACGAATCTCGTAGCCCTGCGCCTTGAACACTTCGGCGACCACCGGCCCGAGACTCGCCGCGGCTTCGTCGGTGATTTGCTGTGCGTCGCGTGGCGTGAGCCAGCGCGACACGTCGCGCTGTGCATTGATGTCCTTGAGCCAATTCTTCTTCAGCGAGGCTTGGCCCGGGTCGACGATAATTTTCTGGTAGCGCGGACAGGTCGGCATTCGGGCGCACATAGACCTCGTCCAGCGTGCGCGACTGCACCGCGACCAGCCCCTCGCTCGTCGCCGGGGCCGCGATGCCGGATTCTGCGCGCCGAGCGCTCGTCACGGCGAGCGCCGCAATCGACAACACCAAGAGCGTCTTCAGATTCATGGGCGCCTCCTCTCGTTCGCCGCGAGCTATGATGTCAACAGCCATCGTAGCCCTTTTATTCGACCGCTCCCGCGGAGCGGCGTTCCAGCCGGGTATTTGCCGCAGCGCTGCCGTCGAGGGTCCGCCCCCCCGGCGTGGGAGTCCCGCGCAGCCAGCCAGCGAACGCATGAGCTGGAGGATCGCGTTTGACGACAGAACATCCCCCAATCGCCGATGAACTGCTCGCGCGATTGCCCGCGTCGCCCGACGCCTACCCGCAGAAGCTTGACCTCGTCCGTGAGGTGGTCTTGCTCGTGCGCTTCGACGTGGCGGCCTATCGCGCCGCAAGTTTTCTCGACGACCGCATCCTCCGCCCGGACACCAGGGCGCCTGGCTGCCGTTCGGTCGCGTCGCCGATGCGTCGCGCCGCGTGACCCGCGGCCGCCCCGTCCATTTCATCTTTCACACCGGCCACGTGGGCTCGACGCTCGTAAGCCGCTTGCTCGACGAAACGCGGAGAGGTGCTGTCGCTGCGCGAGCCGCTGCCGCTGCGCACGCTCGCGGACGTCCGTACGATGTCCTCGGCCTGCCCGACGACCTGCTTGAGTGAAGCGCACTTCGATCTCGCGCTGTCGCTGTTCATGCGGTTGTGGGGTCGCGGCTACGACCGGACGCGTTCTGTCGTCGTCAAGGCGACGAGCAGCGCCGGGCGTCTATCCGCCGATTCTCGCCGGTAACCAACGATCGCGCGCGATCTACATGAACGTGCGCGCTGAGCCGTACCTCGCTACGCTCCTGGCGGGAGAGAATTCGCCAATCGATCTGCGCGGGCATGGACCGGGGCGCATCCGGCGGCTGCAGGCGCGCATCGACGCTCCCGTCGCGCCGTTGCACACGCTGTCGATCGGCGAATTGGTGGCGATGAGCTGGCTCGCCGAAACCTGGACACAGCGCGATGCGGTGGAGCAATTCGCGGGCCGCGTGATCGCGCTGGATTTCGAAGAGTTCCTCGCGAACGTCGCCGACGGCATGAGCCGGATCGTCGGGCATTTCGAGCTGCCCCGTGACGCGCGCTATCTGGCGGCGGTGGGTCGCAGCCCGGTGCTCGACGCGCTATTCAAAGGCACCCGAATACGGCTACACCCCAGCGTGCGTGCGGAAGTCCTGCGCGACTCCCGGCGCGACAACCGCGACGAGATCCGCAAGGGACTGGAGTGGCTCGAGCGCCTTGCGCGGGCGGACGGCGGCATCGCCGAAATCGTGAGTGACGTCAACGTCGTTCCCGCGAACGCGGGAACCCGGGGGCGTTGATTTCGGCTCAACGACCAAGCCATTGGGCTCCGCTCTCGCGGGAGCGGCGAAGTCTAGGTCGTCGACCACATCCGCATCAGGTTCTGCCGCACGACATCGAGCCGGACGCGGCTTTCCCATTTCATCGTCAGCCCTTCGAGCGCGGCGATTTCGTTGAGCTCGTAGACCTGCGTTCGCCGGTGCTCGTCGGCGATGTAGCTCTCGATGAAGGTGATCGACACCAGGCGCTGGCCGGATCGCACCGGCACGACTTCGTGCAGCGTCGTCGACGGGTAGACGATGGCCTCGCCGGCGGCGCCCTTGATCGGAATCGCCAGATTGCCGACCTCGATCGACAGCTCGCCGCCTTCGTAGGTGGAAGGATCGTTGACGAAGACCGTGCAGGAAAGGTCGGAGCGAAGCCGAGCGTTGCCGACTTGGATCAGCGCCGCGTCCGCATGGCCGCCGTATTTCATTCCCGGCTCGTAGCGGCACAGGAGCGGCGGCGCGACGTGCTTGGGCATCGCGAAGTCCATGAATTCGCGCGAGCGCGCGAGCGCGGCGTTGACGATCTGCACCGATTCGACGTATTTCGGATCGCCCTGATCCGCCTGCAGATTGTCCTTCGTCTGGTTCGCCGGATTCGACGCCCGGCCGTCGACGAAGCGGATTTCGCGCGCGAGCGCCACGAGCCGCGCGACTTCGGCCGCGGTCATAAGGTTCTTGATTTTCAGAAGCACGGGTCGCCTCGCCGTCGAATGGAACGCAACGCGAATCCTACACTGGGTCCCGCGCCGTTCCCAGTGGACGGGGTTCGGAGGCCCTGGCGCCGCGGCCGCACGAGCACCGGGAGGACGGATGAGTTTGCTATGCTTTCATTCGCGAGCGGCGCCGAAAGCGACGCCGCCCGGCAGCTCAACGAATCGTCCTCACCCATGTCCAGTCCCCCATCGACGCGCGCGCGCTCGCGCAGTCCGGCGCCGACGCCCTGCGCCGGGGCGACGCGCGCACGGCACGCGAGTCGTTCGAGCGGATCGTCGCCGCGGGTGCGGCCGACGTCTCGGTCTGCATCGGCCTCAACTACGCCTGTCGCCGACTCAACGACAAGGCGGCTGCCATGGCCGCCGTCGACAAGGCGCTCTCCCTCGAGCCGCGCAACCTGCACGCACTGATCCTCAAGGGGGACCAGCTGGCCGAGCTTGGCGACGAGCGCGGCGCGTCTTCGTTTTACCAGTTCGCGGTTCGGATCGCCCCACCCGCGAGCGAGATGCCGGCTACGCTGCGCGACGAGCTCTCGCGCGCCCAGGCGATGTGCACGCGCTACGCCGGGCAGTTCGAGGCCTTTCTCCTCGACCGACTCGCGAGGCAGGGTCTCGTCGACGGACGGTCCGCCGCCCGGTTCAGGCATTCGCTCGATATTCTGCTCGGCCGGAAGCAGATCTATTTTCAGCAGCCGCGCGTCTACAATTTCCCCGAGCTTCCGCAGGTTCAGTTCTACGACCGGGACGGCCTTTCCGTGGCTCGACCGCGTCGAACGCGCGGCGGCGGAAATCCGCGCCGAGCTGGAAGAGGTCCTGAAGGATGCGGCGGAATTCAAGCCCTACGTCCAGCCCGTTCCGGGCAGGCCGCAAAAGGATCTCGCCGGCATGGAGGGCAATCCGGATTGGAGTGCCTTCTACCTGTGGAAAGACGGCGAGCTCGTGCCCGAGAACGCCGCGCGTTGTCCAAGAACGATGAACGCACTCGCCGATGTTCCGCGAGGATTGATCAGGAACCGCTCGCCGTCGATCCTGTTTTCCGCATTGCGCCCGCGCGCGCGGATTCCCCCGCACACCGGGCTCGTCAACACTCGCCTGATCTGCCACCTGCCGCTGATCGTCCCGCCGGACTGCGGCTTCCGCGTCGGCAACGAGTGCGCACGCCGGTCGAGGGCAAGGCCTGGGTGTTCGACGACACGATCGAGCACGAAGCCTGGAACGGCAGCGACCGAACCCGCATCATCCTGCTGTTCGAGACCTGGCGCCCGGAGCTCACCGAAGAGGAGCGCCGGCTGGTCGCCGCCATGTTCGACGCGATCGACGCCTACAGCGGCACGAAGCCCGCCTGGGAAATCTAGGCACCGTCGCCGCCACTGACTGCGCCCCTGAAGCGCAAAGCCTCACCGAACACGCCGTTCGCCTGCGCAACTCGAATCGCACGTCGATTTCGGGGGCCACCGATTTCGTTCTGGACGCCGGGCGGCCCGTGGAGCGGTCGCGGATGTTCGATCCGGACGTGAGCCCGTATTGTTTCGATTTCGACGAGCGCAAACTCTTCTGCGTGTCGACGCCCGACATCGCGAGGGCAACGTTTTTCTATCAGGCGCAGCGACGGGACGCGCGCAGCGTAATCAAGGTGCCGTTCGACGCGCTTCCCGATCCGGGGGCGTCGCCGACGCTCATATTCTCGGTGGGCCGTTGCGGCTCGACACTCCTGCACAAGGCATTCCAGGCGGCCGGGGTGCGCACGGTCTCGGAGCCGGACTACTTCACGCAGGTCGCCCTCCATGACCCGCACGACCCAGCGCTCCCGAGCGTCATCGCGCGTACGACACGGTTGCTGCCATACGCGGTCATCAAGCTTCGCGCAGAATGCAATAATGCCGCGCTGCTGATCGCCGGCGCGTTCCGTGCACCCAACGTCGTGTTCATTCTGCGGGACGCGACCGACTGGGCGGCATCGGTACGGCGGGTATCCGGCAACGGCGCGGACGTCGCCGGCATCGCGGCGCTGCTGCGAGCGCTGCTCACCGGACTGGACAATCTGACGCGGCATTACGAGGTTCGCATCTGCTACTACGAGGATTTTCGAAATCTGACCGCGAGCTACGTCAATACGCTGCTCGCGTGGATGGGCAGTGCGGCCCGTATCAGGCCGGCGACCGCGGCTGAACTCGCCAACAAGGACGCACAGGAAGGAAGCATAGTTTCGCGTGCCTCGGTCGGCGACCTCCCCGACGATCCTGCTTTTCGCGAAGCCTTTCGCAGCGAATGGGGCAAGCTGCGACCGGCAGCGCTGATCGACCGACTCGAGCTGCGGCGGCTCTGACGGGTGGACGCCGTCGAACCGGGCACAATGGATTGATCGCGACCGCCGCTGCGCACAGTTGAACGCATGCGCTCTTCCGCCTCCATGCCACCCTTACTCGGCGCCGAAGCACTCTCCCTGCCGCAAACCGTACAGCGCGCGTTCGCCGCTTACCAACGAGGCGAACTTGACGAGGCGGAGCGGCTGTGCCGATTGGCACTCGACGTCAAGGAGGATTATTTCGACGCGTTGTACCTGTCGGGGATAATCGCCGGACGAATGGGACGCCCGCAGGAAGCCATCGACCGGCTGTCGAGGGCGGTGGCAGCCAACCCCACCATCGCCGACGCACATTACAATCGAGGCGTCGCGCTCGGCGAGCTCGAGCGACCCGCCGAGGCGTTGAAAAGCTACGATCGCGCCGTTGCCCTCAGGCCCGATTTCGTCGACGCACATTACAATCGGGGCGTCGCACTCGGTCAGCTCGACCGTCTCGCCGAGGCACTGGAAAGTTATGACCGCGCCATCGCGTTGAAGCCCGATTACGCAGAAGCGCACAACAATCGCGGTGTCGCGCTGGGGGGCCTCCAGCGCTATGCGGAGGCGCTGGCAAGCCATGAACGCGCCATCGCACTGCGGCCCCAATACGCCAACGCCTACAACAATCGGGGCGTTGCGCTCGGTCATCTGCAGCGCGTAGCCGAGGCCTTGGCGAGCTATGAGCGCGCGATCGCGCTCCAGCCCGATTACGCGGAAGCCCACAACAATCGTGGCAACTTGCTGCATGATCTCGCGCGTCCCGCCGAAGCCCTGATGAGCCTCGATCGCGCCATCGCTCTCAAGCCGGACTACGCCGACGCCCATTACCATCGCGGCAATGCGTTGCGCGATCTGCATCGCCACGCAGAGGCGGTGGAAGCCTACGAGCGAGCCGTTGCGCTCAACCCTGATCACGCTTCCGCGCACTGGAATCTGGCAGATTGCCGTCTGCTCCTCGGCGACTTTGCGTTCGGCTGGAAGGAATACGAATGGCGCTGGAAGCTCATGAACCGCGAGAGGACCAGGCGCGATTTTTCGCCGCCCTTGTGGCTCGGCGGTCAGCCGTTGGAAGGTCGCACGATCCTGTTGCACAGCGAAATGGGGCTGGGTGATACGCTGCTCTTCTGTCGCTATGCCAAAGAGGTCGCCGCGCTGGGTGCGAGGGTCGTGCTGGAAGCGCAGCCGCCACTCCTGCCGCTGCTCGCCCGCCTGGACGGCGTGACACAGGCGCTGCCCAAAGGCGCCCCGTTGCCGGCATTCGACTATCACTGCCCGCTGATGAGCCTGCCGCTCGCGTTCAAGACCGACCTGCGCAACGTTCCGGCGAGTGTTCCCTATATTCGTAGCGATCCCGCGCGTGTCGCCGCGTGGCGGGCAAAGCTTCCGAGCGCGGACAAACCGCGCGTGGGACTGGTGTGGGGCGGAAGCGCGGCGCTCAAAAACGACCGGCGCAGCATGGCGCTGTCGGAAATGCTGCCGCTGGTCCGCGACTGGGCCGCGTGGGTGAGCCTGCAGAAGGAAGTGCGCGAGACCGACGCTGCACTGCTGCAAGCGCGTGCCGATCTCATTCACTTCGGCGATCAGCTGACGGACTTCGGCGATACCGCGGCGCTCGTCGAGCTGATGGACATCGTCGTGACCATCGACACCAGCGTGGCGAACCTGGCCGGCGCGATGGGCAAGGCGGTGTGGATACTGCTGCCATGGAACCCCCACGACTGGCGCTGGATGCTGGATCGCGAGGACAGCCCGTGGTATCCGACGGCGCGCCTGTTCCGGCAATCCGCGGACGGTGATTGGGCCGGCGTTGTTCGCCGGATCGACGCCGAACTCGCAGCGCGCTTCGGCGCACGATGACAACGAGAAAGGCATCATGCAGAACCCTCAAGGCGGACCACCCGAGATCGACGCTCTCGAAGCGGCCGCGGTACGGGCGGCCCAAATCGGACAAGAGGACGAGGCCGACCGGCTATGGAAGCGGATCCTCGAGATCGACCCGAGCCACGCGCGGACGCTGACGGCGCTCGGCCAGCAGATCGAGCACGAAGCCTGGAACGAGAGCGACGAGCTGCGGGCCTCGACATCTGGCGTCCGCAGCTCACTCCGCCCGAGCGGGCGATGGTCACCCTGCTTGCGGCAGGCATCGCGGCGTTCGCTGGCGGCACTGGCGGGTTCGAGCCGTAACGTGCGCAAGCACGAAATCGGTATCGGATGCCGCCGCGACTCCACATGTCAGCCGAGGACGGCGACGTAACGCCGGCCAAAGGCGCCTGGAACGAGTATTGGCGCCTTACCCGCGAGGCAACCGCCCACAAGGGTGGCGGCCCCAGGAGGAAGTGCTCAGGCGCTTCTGGACCAGCTTCTTCACCGATGCACTGTCACGCACGCCGCGCGGGCGAGTACTCGATCTTGCCTGCGGCAACGGCGCGGTGACCGGCTTCGCCCTGAATGCGACAGCCCCGAGCGAGGGACGCACACCTCTCGTCGTCGGAGTCGATACCTCGATCGCGGCGCTGAAAGACCTCAGGACGCGGTTTACATCGGTCCTGGCCGTTGCGTCGGATGCAAGACGCACCCCCTTCGGAGATCGATCTTTCGATGTCGTTTCGAGCCAGTTCGGCATCGAGTACGCCGGGATCGAAGCCGTCGCCGAAGCCGCGCGCCTTGTGGCGAGAGGCGGCATGCTTGCCGCAATCCTCCACCTGAAGGGGGGCGCCATGCATCGGGAAAACGCCACGAATCTCCAGGCGATTCTTGCCATGCAATCCTCCGGAATCCTGGCGGCCGTCAAAGACGTCTTCAGGATCGGCATCGCGTCGACGTTGGGGCGGATGGGCGACCCCGATCTGCAGCGCGCGCAGGCGAAGCTTGCGAAGGCGGTAAAGGCCGTGGAAAGGGTATTGCGCCGGCACGGCGACCAGGTGGCCGGAGGCGTTGTGCAACGGTTGGTGGCCGACGTCAGCCGCATGCACCGCCGGATGGGCGCCTACGATCCAGCGGAGGTGGCGAATTGGGCCGATGTCATGGGCCGGGAAGCTAACGCCTACACCGGCCGCATGTCCTCGATGCTCGCGGCGGCGATCGACGAGCGGGGTCTCGACAGGATGGTGAGTCTGATTGCCGCGGGCGGACTGTCCGTCCGCATTCGAGAGAAGCTGCACATGGGAACGATCGGGCAGGAGGCGGCCGCGTGGGTCCTCGTGTGTGACCGGGACTGACCTCTCGGAGGACTTTCGATCGCTTCCCGCCCAAGAAAAACGGCGAGCCGAAGCTCGCCGTCAGTGCTATCAGATCCCGACAATTCAGAACTTCGCCGTCACATTCAGGAAGAAGTTCCGGCCGAGGGTATCGTAGGCTTGCGGAAAGGTATTGCCGTTGTAGAACGGAAGTTGCCCTACGGAAGTGATGGGCGGATCCTCGTCGAACACGTTGTTCACGCCGCCCCGCACCGTGAAGTTCTTGGTGATGGCCCATTGCGCCACCAAGTCGAAGTAGTTCTTCGCTCCGACCGACCCGTCGACCGGGGCAAAATCACCCGAAAGCTGCGGATTCGAGGAACTCGAATCGATGTCCGCCGAACTCATGTAGCGCCACGTCACGCCGAAGTTCCAGTTCCACGGCGTGTTCCAGAGCGCGAACAGCTTGGAACGCCAGGTCGGCAGCGGCCCGAAACAAGTGTTGCCATACAGGCCGGCGCAGTCGTAGGACGGCCCTCCCGGAAGCGGCTGGACGATGAACTGGTTCAGCCAGGTCCCGATGAAGTTGAATCCGAGGCTCCCGTACTGATCGATGGGCAAGTTGTAGTTGACGGTGACGTCGATGCCGTCCGTCTTGTAGCTGCCGAGGTTCTGGTTCAGGTTCGTGATGAAGCCGCCGCTCAACCAGAGCGTGCCCAGCGTGGGGTCGCGGTGAACCAGGTCGCAGAACGTGCCGTTGTCGAGACACTGGTTGAGTGCCAGGTTCGCGCCGACTCTGCCGACGACGTTGTCGACGTTGATGTGCCAGTAGTCGATCGTGCCACTGAGATTCGGAAGCGGCTGCAGCACTGCGCCTACGGTGTAGCTCTTCGACTTTTCGGGGTTCAGGGCCGCATTTCCGCCTTGGAGATAGTTGTACTGGTTCGCCGGGTTGTCGAGGATGTCAGTCCGGAATTGGCCGGGCTTGAGCCCCGTCCGCAGGCACTGCTCGAGCGTCGCGCTCCCCTTCGGCCCGCAGGGGTCGACATCCATGTCGAACAGGTTGATCCCCTGTGCCGTGAACAGCTCGACGATGTTCGCCGCGCGCACCGCTTGTTGGTACGTTCCGCGCAAGCGGCCCTCCTTGACGGGCGCCCATTCGAAGCCAAGACCGTAGGTGTTGGTCGTGTGGTCGGTGCTGTAGTTCGAGTACCGGTAGCTCCCGTTCACGTTGAGCACCTCGGCGAAGGGCTGCTTCTCGATGATCGGCACGCGCGCCTCGGCGTAGAACTCTTGTACCGTGTACTGGCCGCTCAAGCCGATGGTGGGCCCGCCCTGCCCCGTCGCTTCGGGGACCGAGAAGAACGTATCGGTTTCCAGACTGAGCTTCTCGGTCCGCCGCTCGTACCCGAACGCGACGCCGATGCCGTTCCTCGCCCACGGAAGCCGCCACCCGTAGGCCTCACCCAGGTCGGAGTCGACGTTCACGCCGATTACGCTCTGCGAGGTCTGGCCGGTCTGGTTTCCCGGAATCTGCAGATAGTTGAGCGCCGCCGGCGTCACGCCCCCAAGCTGGAAAATGTTCCACGGTACGCAGTTCGGATCGGTGCCGTTGACGGTGACGCGGCACGCCGGCTGGCCGGTTTTAGGATCCGTGATGACGTCCGTGGCGTTCAGGACACGCGTGATGCCCATGTCGTTCAGATACGTGTCCGCGTAGACGACCCTGCCCGACTGCCACCAGACGTTGTAATCCCACTTGTCGTCGAAGACGCTGCCTTTCCCGCCAATGACGAACCGGTAATCCGTGTGCCGGGGCTGGTCCTGGCGTCCGCCCCCTTCGATGTTGCGGCGGCCGACGAGCATCGTCCCGGGGTTGCCGGGCGTGATGCCGAAGGCGTCCTTGAACGACTGGGACAGGAGCGGATTCTCGGCATAGAGTGGGATGGTAGCCGGCCCGTTGCCGAAGAACGCGCCGCTCGGCGCGATCTGCAGCGTCGTGGTGTCGTCCATGAACTGGAACTCGCTGTACACCCGCACGGCCGGCAGGAACCCCAGCACGCCCTTGTCGATATCGTAGTGCGCGTACGCTTGAGCGATGTAACGCTCCTCGGGCACCTGAAAATAGTTGTAGGGCCCGTAGTTGAACGCGTCAGTTACACCGTTATACGGGCGGACGTTGCCGGCCTTGTCGGCAATCGTATAGCTCGGGCTCGTTTTTCCGGTGGGCAATATCGCCTGGAAACGGCCGGGATAGCTCGTCGAGGAACCCAGACAGATATACCCCGTCCCATCGTCGTTCGGGGCAATCGAGCAGGCGCTGAAATCGCGCGTCGCTTGCGTCACTGCGTCTGCCTTCTTGTATTCGAAATAGACCGTCGCATTGCCCTTGCCGCCGGCGAAGTTGCTGCCGAGCGTCATGCTGAAGTCCTGGGTCCGCCCATCGAGACCCACGTCGCCCGGCACGACGTATTGGGCTGGGTTTAACTGCCCGCTGTCCGCGACCGCCGAGCCAACGCCCGCGGTATTTTGCTGGTGGTGGTTGTAGCCGTTGCCATTCCACGAGAACTCGACGCCCTCGAAGTGGTCGTTCATGATGAAGTTCACGACCCCCGCGACCGCATCCGAACCGTAGACCGCCGATGCGCCGCCGGTCAGCACGTCCACGCGCTGGATCAGCGGCGCCGGAATCGCGTTGAGGTCGGTTGCATAAACGTTCACGTCCCCGGCCGGAAGCCGGCGGCCGTTGATGAGCACCAGCGTGCGGCTCGAGCCGAGATTGCGCAGGTTTACCGTGGACGTCCCCGACGCGCCGTTGGCCTCCATGTTCCCAATGTCCGCGAAGGCCGCGGGCAGCTGATTGATAATGGCCGAAGTGTTCGTGATACCGGTATATTTGATGTCCTGCGCGGTGATGACGTTTACCGGACTCTCGCTTTCGAGGGTCTGCAACGGAATACGCGAACCGGTAACCTCGATCTTCTCGATTTTTGCCGGCTCGGCGGGTGGCGTCTGCTGCGCATAGGCCATCGGCGCTGCCAGGCCGACGACGACACCGGCGTTCAGCGCGTTCATGACCGCCAGCGACAGCTTTTTTCTGTGCATCCTGTTCATGAGGTTCCCCCAGAGAAAAATTGATGCGGCGACGAGAAACGAGAGACGTTCGCGTTGCCGCAAGCAAGTGCACATTACCCCGCCCCGGAATTGGCCGGCAACGAAAATGCTCGGTCTTTACAACGCGGGCATCCGGATTGTTGCAATTTTGCCAATTGCTGCTCATGTGCGTTGCACAATCCTCGGGCGGCATAATTGTCAAGTATCCGGCAGCCTGCTCGTCCGCATAGGCTTGGTGGTGCGGCGCAGCAACAGCCTCCGCTGGCGAGCATGGTTGACAGTCCGAACGGGGCACCGTACATGCGCGAGAATCATGGCCCCATTTGCGCCAGGGGTTGGCTTCCGATCGATCGCCCGTTTTTCCGTGGAGCTTGTGACGGGAATGCCGCTTGGATTCCTCCCTGGTGGGCGTGAAAGGCTCATCGGGATGAACGCACTACGGTGACCGCGGCGTTCGAGATCCGGCAGGCGCGGCAGCGAGGACGTCGGCGCGATTCACGCGATGATCCGCGCGCTGGCCGACTACGAACGACTCGCCAATCTGTGCGTCGCGACGGAGGCGGATCTCGACGCCGCACTCTTCGGCCTCCGCCCGGCGGCCGAGGTGCTGGTTGCCTGGAAAGGCGGTCGATCCGGCGGCTTTCGCATTGTTTTTCCACAATTTCTCGACGTTCCTCGGCCGCCCCGGCCTTTGGCTCGAGGACCTTTTCGTCCGTCCGGAGTATCGGCGCCAAGGCTGCGCGCAGGCGCTGCTGCGCACGCTCGCCGCGCTCGCCGTCGCCCGCGGCTGCGGCCGCTTCGAATGGGCGGTGCTCGACTGGAATGCTCCGGCGATAGACTTCTACCGGGCGCTGGGCGCGAGGTGCTGTCGGACTGGCGGATCGTCCGCATTGTCGGCCCGGCGCTCTCGACTCTGCTCTGACCGACCCCGGATCGGCGGGCGCCGTCCCCCGTGGCGGCCCGCAACTGCGCGGGGAAGCCGGATCTCACGCGTAACGCATGACCGGTGGCGGTCTGCCATTTGCGGCTCGGTTGGCAGAGAATGGTCCGTCCGCCGGAGCGGCGGAGTCATGTTTCCGTCCGCGGTAGGTGCCCGCGCGGCACGGGACGGACGCAAGCCAAGGGTGCGGTCCCGAACCCGGCGCCAGCCACGCGGGAGAGGAGATGACCCATGAGCGCCGCAACGGGCCGCCCGCTGCGGCGGCGAACTGCTCCGACCTCGGGGGCCGGTTCCGCGAAGCCGCGGCGCGGGGGCAAGGCAGAGGGTCGACTCGAGAGGTTTGCGGTCTCGCCTCCTTTCCGCGACGCTCGTCGCGTGCGCGACGGCACCCGCACCGCCGGCGCCCCCTGGCCTGTTCAACGATGCGGCTGTTCGGCGCCCCCGTCCGAGCGCATCAGTGCCAGTGACGTGTTCGCGCTCGAGCGACGAGATGAGGCGCTACCTCAACGTCGACATCGCGCCGTTGCTGAAAGGCAGCGGCACGCGGGCTGGGCCTGGTCCAGGCGACCTCGCAGAGCGACCAGTTGAAGCTCGAGTACGATTCGGCGATGACTCGCAATGCCGCGCAGGCGTTCGCGGCGCGTTCCGGCAATTGCCTGTCGCTCGTCATCATGACTGCCGCGCTCGCCAAGGAGCTGGACCTTCCCGTCCGCTACCAGGTCGTCACCACCGACGAAACTGTGAGCCGGAGTGCCGGTATCCAGTTCTTCATCGGACACGTCAATCTCACCCTCGGCGACAAAGTGACCGAGGTCGGGACCCGGACGCAGGAACGACCTGATGACCGTCGATTTCGTTCCGCCCGAGCTCGCCGGAGGGTTCAGCACGCGACCCATCAGCGAAGCGACCATCGTTGCGATGTATATGAACAACCGCGCCGCCGAGGCGTTGACCGAAGGGCATGTCGACGATGCCTACTGGTGGGCCCGCGCGGCGATCGGCGAGGCGCCGCGGTTTTTCAGCGCTTACAACACGCTGGGAGTCGTCTACCAGCGTCACGGCAATCTGCCGGAGGCGGAACAGGTGCTTGCCTATGCCCTCGAACGCGAGCCCGCCAATACGCGCGATCATGTCGAACCTGGTGCACGTGCTCGGAGCGATGGGGCGCACGAACGAAGCGAAGGTCCTGGCCGCAGAAGCTCGATCAACTGGAGCCCAATCCACCCTTCAGCTATTTGGTCTGTGGCATGAAAGCGTTGCGCGACGGCGACTACCGGCAGGCAAGGGATCTCATTGCCAAGGAAGTCGATCGCGCTCCCTACTACCACGAATTTCACTTCTGGCTCGCGGCCGCCTACGTGGGACTCGGCGAGATCGGAAAAGGCAAGGAAAGAGCTCGCCCTCGCGTGGCAATACAGCACGACGCGCAACGATCGCGATCTCTACGCGGCGAAGCTCGACCGGATCCGGTCGACCCGGGTCCAGTAAGAGCCGCGCGTCGGCAACTCCGTCACTCCGGGGAGATGGGGGCCCGGCGTTGGGTACTGGTAGTTGAACCATTACCCGGCGTTGCCGCGGTTCGCGCTAGACCGCGACCGCCGGTTATAATCCGCCCCTTTTCGCGCCGCGCCGGCGATCCCGGTGCCCGGCGTCAACCCTCGAGCAGACCCGAATGCCCGATGCCGACCGCCTGACCCTCCCCGACCTTGCCTCGCTCGCCGGCGGCGCCGACTTCTGGTCGCTGCGTATCGTCGATGAGACGAGCGAGTCCTACACCGTGCGCAAGAACGTCGCCCTGCCTCCGTTCGCGTGCAGCGACCGCGGCGCGATGGCGACCGTCTACGCGGACGGCGGCTACGGCTACGCGGCCACCGGCGATACGTCGCCCGCGGGCATCGAGGCGGCGTTTGCGCGCGCTGCATCGTGGGCGCGCGCTACCGCGAAGCGGGCGCTGTTCGACGCGCGGAGCCTGCCGCGCCCGGCACCTCGCGGCGAGTATGCGTCGCCCTCGCTCGAAGCCCCGATGCGCTCGCGCCGCGAGTGGTTCGAGCTGCTGATGCGGGAGTCGCAGGACGCGGCGATCGATCCGCGGATCGTCGACTGGGACGCGAGCATCGACGTGTGCACGGCAACGCATCGCCTGGTCACCAGCGGAGGCGGCGATGTCATCCAGCGTTACCGCTTCCTGTTCCCGGGGATCTCGGTCACCGCGCACGCGAACGGCGACACGCAGACCCGCACGCTGAACGGCTATCGCGGCATATGCCAGCAGGGCGGCGACGAAATCCTCGCGCGCTTCGGCTTCGTCGGCGCCGGCCGGCGGCTGGCCTCCGAGGCACTCGAGCTCGTCACCGCGCCGAACTGCCCGAGCGGCACGATGGACGTGCTGCTCTTGCCCGACCAGATGATCCTGCAGATCCACGAGTCGATCGGCCATCCGCTCGAGCTCGACCGCATCCTCGGCGACGAGCGCAACTACGCCGGCACGACCTTCGTCACACCCGACATGTTCGGCACCTATCGCTACGGTTCCGATCTGTTGAACGTCACGTTCGACCCGACCCGCGCGGAGGAGCTCGCGAGCTACGGCTGGGATGACGAGGGCTCGAAGGCCGAGAAAGTGCACGTGATCGAGAACGGCATCCTGCAGCGACCTCTCGGCGGCGCGATTTCGCAGGCGCGCGCGGGGCTGCCCGGGACGTCGAACTCGCGCGCCGACGGCTGGAACCGGCCGCCGATCGACCGGATGGCGAACCTGAACCTCGAGCCCGGCGACGCGACGCTCGCCGAGATGATCGCGGGCATCGAGCACGGCGTGCTGATGGAGACCAATTGCTCGTGGTCGATCGACGACTCGCGCAACAAGTTCCAGTTCGGCTGCGAGCGCGGCCGCCTGATCGAAAAAGGAACGCTCGGCGCGGTGGTCAAGAATCCCAATTACCGCGGCATCAGCGCGAACTTCTGGCGGAGCCTCGCGCGGGTCGGCAATGCCGGCACGATGCAGGTGCTGGGGACACCGCATTGCGGCAAGGGCGAGCCGTCGCAGGCGATCCGCGTCGGCCACGCGGCGCCGGCGTGCGTGTTTACGGACGTCGACGTGTTTCGGGTGGGCGAAGGCCTGAAGGGCCGCTCCGCGAGCGATTGCTCGCGGCCGACGGAGCAGCGCGACGCGCACCGACTACCGCTCGGAGGCCGCCTGATGGTTGCTCGATCCGAGAGCAGCGCCAGAAACGATGGAGACGTATTTCCACGATCTCGCCGCGATGCTCGACGGCCTCGTCGCCGGAGAAGAGACCTGCCTCGCCTGGTTCGCCGGCGAAACGTCGGATTTCGTCCGCATGAACGGCGGTCGCGTGCGCCAGCCCGGCAGCGTGACGCAGCACTATCTCGACATCGAGCTCGTCGGCGGCGCGCGCCATGCGACGCAGCGCGTGTCGCTCGGCGGTCATCCGGAGACCGACCGCGCGCAGCTGCAGACGGCGGTTGCGCGGCTGCGCGACACGCTGCCCGACCTGGCCGACGACCCGCACCTGCTCGTTGCGACCGAAGTCCGTTCGTCGCGGGATGTGCGCGGCTCGCCGTTGCCACCCGCCGAGGAAATCATCGACGCCGTGCTTGCGGCCGCGGATGGGCAGGATTTCGTCGGACTGTACGCGGGCGGACCCGTCTATCGCGGCTTTGCCAATTCGCGCGGCCAGCGCAACTGGCACGAGGCGACAGCGTTCAACCTCAACTGGAGCCTCTACCATCGCGCCGACAAGGCGGTGAAGTCGAGCCTGTCGGGCTTCGCCTGGGACAGGAACGCGCTGGCCACGAAGATGGGCGATGCACGCGACGAACTCGCCCACATAGCGCGGCCGGCGAAGAAGCTCGCGCCCGGCAAGTACCGCGCGTTCCTCACGCCGGCGGCGGTCGAGGACATCGTCTCGATGTTGTGCTGGGGCGGATTTTCCGCGCGGGCGCTCGAGACGAAGCAGTCGAGCCTGACACGGATGCGCAACGGGACGGATGAAGGTGCGAAGCTCGATCCGCGCGTGACGATCGCCGAAGCCACCGCCCTGGGCGTGGCGCCTTCGTTCCAGGGTGAAGGCTTCGCGCGGCCGGCGCGCGTGCCGCTGATCGAGGCGGGAGCGCTCGTTGGCGCGCTCGTATCGCCGCGCACCGCGCGCGAGTTTGCGCTCGAAACCAACGGCGCCAACGGCCAGGAGGCGCCGGAGTCGGTCGCGATGGCCGGCGGCGCACTCGCCGCAAAGGACGCGCTCGCCGCACTCGGCACCGGCCTTTACGTCGGCAACCTCCATTACCTCAACTACTCGGATCGGCCCGCGTGCCGGTTGACGGGGATGACGCGCTTCGCGACGTTCTGGGTCGAGAACGGGAAGATCGTCGCGCCAATCGACGTGCTGCGGTTCGACGACACGCTCTTCCGGATGCTCGGCCCGAATCTCGAGGCGCTGACGACGGAAACGGAGTTGCTGCTCGCGAGCGACACCTATCACGAGCGCCAGCTTGCTTCGATGCGGCTCCCCAGCGTGTTGCTGTCCGAGCTGACGTTTACGCTATAGCCGGGGCCGCGTCAGCGCGGCGTCCGGACGCCCAGCGCGGCAAGCGCCGCCGCTCGCTTCGCCTGCGCCTGCGCATCCACCGCGGCGTAAAGACTGCCGCCGCGGCTGTCCATCGCGACGCGCAGCGGCCCGAAGCCGCGGACGCGGAACTGCCACAGGCTTTCGGGATTGAGATCGTCGAGATCGACATCCTCGATCGCCTCGACCCATGTCGTTTCGAGCGCTGCGGCGCCGCCGACGATCGCCAGATAGACGCCGCCCAGCTCGCGGAACGCGGCCAACGAATCCGCACCGAGCCCGCCCTTGCCGATGACAATGCGCACGCCATAGCGCGACATCAACGGCCGCGTGAAGCGCTCCATCCGCATGCTGGTCGTCGTGCCGACGGTGAGCGGCGCATAGCCCGCCGGGTGCGCGGCCGACGGCGCGACCTTCGCGACGTTCGGCGCTGTGTGGATCACCGCATGGCCAGCGAGGTCGAAGCGCGTGGTCCGAGCGCGATCGAACATCGCGATCTGCGTCGCGTCGCGCAGCCCGTAGAGCGTGCCGTCGAGCGTGACCGTATCGTCGACGACGAGCGCGCGCACCTGCGCTTCGGAAACGGGAGTCGTGAACGTGCAATGCACCATCGCCCGTTCGCCTCAGGAAGCCGCGGGCGCGCGGTGGCGATCGATCCAGTACGCCCACGCGACGAAGAGCCAGCCTAGAAGACCGCTCCACGCGAGCACCTGCACCGAAGGCGGCGGTGGACCGAAAACCGCCGACAGGTAGATCGCGGTGAGTGTGGCGACGAACAGCCACAGGAGCCAGCTGCCGAGGCGGTCGCGCGCCCGCGTCACCGTCGCGTAGAGCCACACGCCTCCGCAGTACAGCGCGAACTCGACAGCGAGCGTCGCGGGCACCGAATACCAGAGCCCCAGTCCGACTTTGGGGCCGCCTGGCCACAACGGGAGATCCGGCCGATGCGACACGAAGTCCAGCACCCAGTGCGACAGCACCAGCGCGGCGAGCCACAGCGCGCCGACGCGGTCGCGGCGGAGCGCGTAATAGCCGCCGGCGAAGAGCGTCGCCCACACCGCGCCGGCGACGAGGCTGTGCGTGTAGGGGTACGACACGAACAAGAGCGGCGTGACCGCGGTGATGTCGGGGACGATCTCGACCTTCTCCCAGCCGAGGAGCAGGAACACCGGCCACACGCCGTCGACGAGTTGCGACGCGAGCATCAACGTGCCGAGCGAGGGCTTCGGCGCCACCTTCTTCGCCGCAAACGCCAATCCCAGATGACCGATGAACATCGCCGTTCTTCAAAACCCGTAATCGGTCCCGGCAGCAGTCAGCATCGCGCTCGCCCGTCGCGCCGAATGGCACTGCATGTTCACCGCGACGGGATTCATCGTGATGTGCGTCGCGGCGAGCTCGACGTGCACCGCGAAGGCCGTCGCGTCGCCGCCGAGGCCCTGCGGCCCGATGCCCAGCATGTTCACCGCTTCCGACAGCTGCTTCTCCAGCGTTGCCGCCTCGGGATCCGCCGCATGCGTGCCGAGCGGACGCGTCGCGGCGACCTTGGCGAGATGGACGCAGAGGTCCGCGGTGCCGCCAACGCCGACGCCGACGATCGTCGGCGGGCACGTCTTGCCGCCGGCCGCGAGCACGCAGTCGACGACGAACGTCTTGATCGCGTCGATACCCTCTGCCGGAATCGCCATCTTGAGCCACGAGTTGTTCTCCGAGCCGCTGCCTTTCGGGATCATCTCGATCTTCAGACCTTCGAACGCGTCGGAATAGTCGATGTGGATCACCGGCACGCCGATCCCGCAGGATGTGTGCTCGTTTTTTCGCGTCAGCGGATGGACGATCGACGAGCGCAGCGGACGCTCGCGCGTTGCGCGCTCGCAGCCTTTGCGGATCGCCGCCTTCAGCGCGACGCCGTCGACATCGATGCCGCGGCCGATCGTCACGTTGTAGATCGGGATCCCGGTATCCTGGCAGAGCAGGTTGCCTTCCCGTTCTGCCACCGCGATGTTCTCGATCATTGTGCCGAGCACGGCCTTGGCCGTTGCGCCGGTCTCGCGCGCAGCGAGCGCGTCGAAGCCGCGCTTGATGTCGGGCGGCAGTTCCGTCAACGCGCGCAGATAGAGGTCGCGCGCGACCTCTTCGATCCGTGCCGGGGAAATCGTGACCGATGAATTCATGCGAGATTGAGCGCGAAGACGAGCGCGAAGAGCGTCGCAACGCCGCCCGCCATGGCGATCGCGGCCGGCTGCCACGAGGCGCGCCAGCCGCCGAATTCGACGACGAAGAGCCGCAGCCCGCCGGTCAGGTGCACCGCAACGAGCAACACGATTCCGATTTCGCTCAGTTTGACCAGGGGCTGCTCCGTCCATGCGAGCACGGCATCGAGCGCCGCGGCGCCACCGAGCGCCTGCGACAGCACCCAGAAATGCAGCGGCAGGAAGAGTGCCAGCGCGACGCCCGAGATGCGATGCACGGCAAACGCCCACCAGCCGGCGTGGCTGCGGTTGCGCCAGCTTCCGCGGAAGATTGCCGGGTCGCTCATGATCCGGTGACCGCGACGACGGCGCGCGCGCCCAGCACGACGACGAGGACGCCGAAGACAAGCGCGATGCCATCGACTGCACGATGGTGCCCGCCCCGCATCTCCGCGACGACGGTGCGCAAGCCGATCGGCGCGTGGATCGCGACGGCCAGCACGAACACGCCATAGAACGCCGCCCATGCGAGGCTTCCCCGCGTGCGCGACAGGATCTCCGCCGCCGTCAATCCGCCGCGAACCGCGACGATCATCGTCGCCAGATGGACGACGACGCAGAACGCGAGCACCGCGGCGCTCGCCCGTTGCGCGAGCCACAGCCACGATTGGGTGCGCATCGCCGTCATTGGTGTGCCCCCACGCTTGCGGCTTGCGCCGCTGCGCTGCCCCCCGAGGCAGACTGCAGTTGCGCGGCTTGGGGCGGCCCGGCGGCGCTCATGGCAGCGCACCCGCGACGAGCGCCCGCGCGACCTCGCGCTTGAGTCCTGCGATCGATGCCGTCGGCGCGAGCTTCTTGGGGCAGCGCTCGGTGCAGCTCTGGTGCGTGTGGCACGCATGGCATCCCGCATCACCCGCGACCGCCGCGAGTCGCTCCGCGCGCGCGCCATCGCGCGGATCGTTGTGAAGCGTCCACGCGCGGTTCAACGCCGCCGGACCGAGATAGGCGGGATTCCAGCCGACGACGTCGCAGCTCGCGTAGCAGATCCCGCAACCGATGCATTCGATCGCCGCGTCCACGGCATGGCGGGCCGTGGAGTCCGGCGCGATCCGCGCGAAATCGTCGCGGCGCGTCGCCGTCGGCGCGAACTGTCCCTTCGCCCGCGCCCATTTGTCGAAGAACTCGCGCATGTCGGTGACGAGATCGCGGACGACGGGAAGGTGCGCTAACGGCCCGATCGTCAGCGCGCCGTCGGCGGCGACCGTTTCGACGTGCGTCCGGCAGGTCCAGCGCGCACGGCCGTTGACAGTCATCGCACAGGAGCCGCACATGCCGACGCGGCAGGCATAGCGATACGCGAGCGTCGGATCGATCCGCCGCTGAATGTGGGTGACGACGTCGAGCACTGTCTGCGCCGGGACGCGCGGCACCGCATAGGCCACGTAGTTGCCCTGCGCGTCGCCGCGCCATACGCGGACCGAGAGCGTGGTCATGAAGGGGATGATACCGCCATGCATGCGGTACCGGCGATGTCCTACGCGACGTCACTCGCGAGCTTCAGCCGCTGCACTTTCCCCGAGGGTCCCTTCGGCAGCTCGGCGACGAAGCGAAAGGCTTTCGGCGTCTTGTAGCGCCCCAGCCGGACGAGGCAATGCGCGTGCAGCTCGGCCTCCGTGCACGGGCAGCCCGGCTTCAGCACGACGCAGGCGAGGATGTCCTGGCCGTATTCGGGATCGGGAATCCCCACCGCAGCGGCTTCCAGCACGGCCGGGTGCGCAAGCAGCGCTTCATCGATTTCGCGCGGCGCGATGTTCTCGCCGCCCTTGATGATCAGCTCCTTCATGCGGCCGGTGATGAAATAAAAGCCGTCAGCGTCGCGATAGCCGAGATCGCCGGTCGCGAGCCAGCCGCCGGGCCGCAGCGTCCGCGCGGTGGCATCAGGATCCTTGTGGTAGCGCTGCATCACGTTGTCGCCGCGCAACTCGATCTCGCCGCATTCGCCAACGCCGAGCACGGTGCCGTCGGGCGCGACGATGCGCGCCTCCATGCCGAGCGGCAGGCCTGGCGAGCCGAGCTTGCGCAGGTCTGCCGCGAGCGGGTTCGCGAACGCGACCGATGCGGATTCGGTGAGTCCCATCGCCTCCAGCACCGAAATGCCGAATCGCGCTTCGAACGCGCGGTGCTGCGCGGGCGGCAGCGGCGCCGAGGCCGAGCGCGCGAAGCGGATCCCCTTGCAGGCCTCTGCCTGCGCGGGCGTGAGCTCGGGTCCATTCAGCAGATAGGCGATGATCGTCGGCACGACGTTCAACCACGTCGGACGGTAGCGCTCGACCTGCGGCCACCACTGCGAGACGCTGAAGCGGTGCGGCATCACGATGCTGCCCCCCGATACCAGCGGCGAGATGGTCGCGATGCACTGGCCGTTGACGTGGTAGAGCGGCAGTGACGACAGCACACGGTCTGCGGCTGTGAGCGCATGGGCAGCGGCAACGCTCCGGCCGGCGTGGATCAGGTTCGCGTGCGTGAGCAATGCGCCCTTGGGCGTGCCGGTCGTGCCGGACGTGTACATCAGCAACGCCGGCGATCCCGCCGTGGGCACGGCCCCGGGTGCGCGCGCGCCGGTGTCGGTCAAACCGAGGTCATCGGTCGCCGTCGCCCGGACGATGACGCTCTTTCCCGCACGCGCAACGATCGCGCGCAGTCGATCGACAAACTCCGCCGCCGCAAAGACGATCCGCGTTTCCGAATGGGCGAGTGCATGCTCGATCAGCGCATCCTGCGCGATGAGGCTCACCGGCGAGACGACGTAGCCGCCGTACATCGCGCCCAGGAAAACGCTCGCGGCGGCTATGCCGTTCGGCAACATGTACGACACGACGTCGCCGGGATGAATGCCGCAGGTGGCGAGCTCGGCAGCAAGATCGCGCGCGGTGTCGCGCAGTGCGGCGCGGCTGATCGTCGTGCCCGGCTCCGGCGCAAACAGGAACGGTGCGTCCGGTCGGGCGTCGGCGTTCCGGTCGATAGCGTCGCGGATCGTCGTCATCCGCCGTCGCGCTTCACAGATGGTGCTTTCGGCGATACGCGCCGAAGAGCTCCTCGTCGGTCGGCTCGTGCACGCGGGCGGCCGGAAGCGGATGAACGACGCGCGTGATGTTGAGAAAGTGCCGATAGTTGAGGTTGTCGGAAATGCTGTTGCGGCCCCACGTCCCGCAGCCCATCGACAGCGAGAACGGCAGCGCGTTGTCGAAGCTGCCGCCGGTCGCAAAGCAATGCGCCTGGTTGACGATGACGCGGCAGACCGGCAGCGTGAGACCGAGCGCCGTCGCCCGTTCGGGGACGCGCGTGTGCAGGCCCACCGAATGTCCCGCGCCTTGATGGCGCAGCAAGCGCTCAGCGAGCGATGCGGCGGCGGCAAAGTCCGCGACGCGGTAGAGCGCCAGCACCGGCGAGAGCTTTTCGCCGGAAAAGGGATGCTCCGGCCCGACGCCGGACTCGGCCACGATCAGGAACTTCGCCGCCTTCGTCTCCGGCCGCGACAACGCGGCAAGCGCGGCGATCGCGCCAGCCGGTTGCGCAACGACCTCCGGGGCGAGTCGGCCCGCGGGGAACATTGCCGTCTCGAGCTGCCGCGCCTCGGCAGGCGTGAGCAGCACACCCCCTTCCGCCACCAGCGCGGCGACGACGGCGTCGTGGACCGCCGTCAATGCGATCACGCTGTTCTCGGAGGAGCACGACGTCGCATGATCGAAGGTTTTCGAGCGCGCGATCTTCGCCGCGGCGTCCTGAACGTCGGCGGTCTCGTCGACGATTGCCGCGACATTCCCTGCGCCCACACCGATCGCCGGTGTACCGCTCGAATACGCGGCGCGGACGTTGTTCTGCGAACCCGTCGCAACGACGAGGTCGGCCCGTCGCATCAATTCCTGGGTGAGCTCGCGCGTGACCGGCGGCGGGAGCGCCGAGACCAGGTCGCGCGGTGCGCCGACGCGATCGAGCTCGGCGTTCATGAATTCGAGCAGCAGCGCGAGCGTCGAGGCGCCCTTCGGCGAAGGCGCCACGATGATCGCGTTGCGCCCTTTCAATGCGTTCAGGATGTTGTTGGCAGGCGTGGCCGCCGGGTTCGTCGACGGCGTAATCGCGGCGACGACACCGACGGGCCGGGCGATCTCGATCAGTCCGCGCTCGCGATCGTCGACGATGACGCCGACCGACTTCGCGTCTTGCAGATCGCGCAAGAGGCCGATCGTCTTGCGGCGGTTCTTCGCGATCTTGTCGGCGACGTCGCCCAGTCCCGTATCGCGCACCGAGCGCTCCGCGAGCGCGCGGTTGCGGGACGGCTCGACGATCGCCCAGCCGGCGGCCGTCACCGCCTCGTCGACCTGCGCCTGGGTCCACGTCTCGAACGCGCGCTGCGCGGCGCGCGCACGGGTGACCAACGCGGCGACGACGGACTGCGGCGACCCCGCCGCGGGCGCATTCACGGCTATCGACCGGGCGCGCGCTTCGCCGCCGTCGCCTTGTATTTGGCGAGATGACGCGTCGGAAGGGCGAGCGCATCGCGGCGGAACGGGTCGGACAGTTCGCGCGTGACCATCATTTCGAGCACCGTGGTCGCGCCTTCCGCCTGTGCCTTCGTCGCAGCACACAACGCCGGACCGACGTCGGCGAGCGTGTCGATCGTCGTGCCTTGCGCGCCCATCGCCTTCGCGACGCCGGCCCACGACGGCTGGCGGTCGAGGTTCACTCCGACGAAACGCTGGTCGTAGAAGTCCACGTGATTCTTTTTCTCGGCGCCCCACTGGCCGTTGTTGAAGACGATCGCCGTCACTGGAATGTTCTCGCGCACGCACGTCTGCAGCTCGCCGAAGCTCATCCCCCACGCGCCGTCGCCGACGTACGCGATCGCCGGCCGGTCGGGCGCTGCAACCTTGGCGCCGATGATCGTCGGGAAGGCGTAGCCGCAATTGCCGAAGCTCATCGCCGCGAACATCGAGCGCGGACGGTCGAAGCGCAGGTAGGAATTGGCTACCGAGCAGATGTTGCCGATGTCGGTCGAGACCATCGCGTCCGCGGGCATCGCCCGCTCGAGCTCGCGCAGCATCTGGCGCGGGTGCATGTGGCGCGAATCCTTCGCCACCTCGAGCGACCACTTGTCCTTTTCGTGCGTCCAGCCGTCGAGCTCGGCCTCCCACGCCACCTTCTCCCTGTTCACGTCGGCGAGGCGCGCGGGCGCGTTCGCGATGCACGCCATCGTCTTGCGGGTGAGCCGCTCGAACAGCGCGTGCGCGGCCGCCTTGGCATCGCCGCAGATGCCCACCGAGATCGGCTTCACGAGACCCAGCATCTTCGCGTCGGCATCGACCTGGATGATCTTCGCCTGCGGCGGCCAGTAGTCGATCCCGTATTGCGGCAGCGTGCCGAACGGCCCGAGACGTGTGCCGAGCGCCAAGACCACGTCGGCCCTGGCGATCAGCTTCATCGCCGCCTTGCTCCCCTGGTAGCCGAGCGGGCCGACCCACAACGGATGCGTCGCCGGGAACGCGTCGTTGTGCAGATAGCTGACCGCGACCGGCGCCTGCAGGAGCTCGGCGAGCGCGATCGCGTTGGCCTCGGCCGCACCCATCACGACCCCACCGCCGCAGACGATCACCGGAAACTTCGCGTGCGCGAGCAGATCGGCGGCCGCGGCGAGGCTCGCTTCGCCGCCGGCGCCGCGCTCGATTGCGATGGGCGCCGGAATCTCGCATTCGATGTCGCCGTAGAAGAAGTCGCGCGGGATGTTGAGCTGCGTCGGCCCAAGCTCCAGGCGAGCGCGGTCGAACGCACGGCTCGCGAGCTCCGCCATCCGCGCGCGATTGTTGACGTGCGCCTGGTACTTGGTGATCTTCGAGAAGATCGGCAACTGCTCGGTTTCCTGGAAGCCGCCGAGACCGATCGTGGCGCTCCCCGTTTCCGGCGTCACGACGACGACCGGCGAATGCGCCCAGAACGCGGCCGCGGTCGACGTGACGAAATTGGTGATGCCGGGGCCGTTCTGCGCAATGCAGACGCCGTGCCGGCCCGACACGCGAGCGTAGCCGTCCGCCATGTGGCCGCCGCCCTGCTCGTGCGCGACGGAGATGAAGCGGATGCCGGCGAGCGGGAACAGGTCGAGCGCGTCCATGTACGCCGAGCCGACGATCCCGAAGACGTGCGTAACGCCTTGCGCGACGAGCGTCTCGACGAACGCCTCCGACGGCGTCATCTTCTGGCGGCCCGTCACGGCCAGATTCTTCGACTCGCTCATCGTGTTCATCTGATTACTCCGGTTCGCTCACTCCGCGGCCTCCGCACGTACAACGTTGTCCGATATGCCGTACTGTCGGCCGCGCTCGATCGCTCAGCGACGCGCCCTTCGGGCCTTGGCTCGCTGCGCTCGCCCGCTTCGCTCACTCGATGACCTTTTCGGGCGCGACGAACGCGTAACCGAGCGCCTCGGCAACCGGTTGGCAGGTCACTTTGCCGAACGCGATGTTAAGCCCGTTCTTGAGATGCGGATCCGCCGCCAGCGCCTTCTTCCAGCCATGGTCGGCGAGCGCCAGCACGAACGGCAACGTCGCGTTGTTGAGTGCGAAGGTCGACGTCCGCGGCACGCCGCCCGGCATGTTGGCGACGCAGTAGTGCGTGACGCCGTCGACGACATACACCGGATCGGCATGCGTGGTCGGATGCGATGTCTCGAAGCAACCGCCTTGATCGATGGCGACGTCGACGATCACGGACCCGGGCTTCATCCGCGAGACGAGCGCCGCGGAGACGAGCTTCGGCGCCGACGCACCGGGAATCAGCACGCCGCCGATGACGAGATCGGCGGTGGTCACATGGTGCTCGATCGCATCCTGCGTCGAAAATACCGTGTTGAGCGGCCGTCCGAACTGGCGCCACAGCGCACGCAGCACATCGACATTGCGGTCGAGCACCCACACTTCCGCGCCCATGCCGAGCGCGATGTGGCACGCGTGCGAGCCGACGACGCCGCCGCCGAGGATCACGACTTTCGCCGGATCGACACCGGGCACACCGCCCAGCAGCATGCCAATGCCGCCGTGCGGTTTCTCGAGATAGTACGCGCCGGCCTGCACGGCCATGCGACCGGCGACTTCCGACATCGGCGCAAGCAGCGGCAGCCCGCCCGCGGACGAGGTGACCGTTTCGTAGGCGATGCAGACGGCCCCGCTCGCGATCAGATCCTTCGCCTGCTCCGGATCCGGAGCGAGATGCAGATACGTGAACAGGATCTGGCCCTTGCCGAGCATTCGCCGTTCAGGCGCCTGCGGCTCCTTGACCTTGACGATCATCTCGGCGGCCTTGAACACTTCCTCCGCCGTATCCACGACGCGCGCGCCCGCTTTCCGGTACGCTTCGTCGTCCATGCCGATCCCCTGTCCCGCGTTGTGCTCGACCAGAACGTCGTGTCCGTGCGCGATCGCCTCCCGGACGCTGCCGGGGGTGAGGCCGACCCGGTTTTCGAGCACCTTGATTTCCTTGGGGACGCCGATGCGCATGGGGTTCGCTCCTGGTGTCGTTCGAGTGGAAGGCTTCGCTGCCGGCTTTCCGCCCCTGGATGCCGGGGCCGCCAAGCCGCGGCGGAATCGCTATGATAATGCGCGCGCGACAACTGCGGGATGACCGGCATGCAAACCTGGCTCGACAGCATCGGTACGGACTTGGTGGCATTCACCGCCAGTGCCGCGCTCATCGTCGGTTATTACGTATTTCTCTGGATGCGTGCCCGGCGCGATCCCCACTACACGATCCACGGCGTCAATGCGACGGCGCGGACGCTCTGGGTCTACGACGTCATGGCCCACCGCAACAAGGACGTGATGGCGGTGCAGTCGCTGCGCAACTTCGTGATGGCGGCCTCGTTCATGGCGTCGACCTCGGTGCTGCTGATTCTCGGGACGCTGACGCTGTCCGGCCAGGCCGAAACCCTTTCCCAGACGTGGCACGCGGTGAACATCGGGGGGTCGGCCGCGCCGCAGGCGTGGATCGCCAAGGTCATGTGCCTGCTCACGACGTTCATCGTCGCGTTCTTTGCGTTCGCGATGACGATCCGGCTGCTGAACCACGTGCTGTTCATGATCAACGTCCCGGACGCCGAAACGCATCCGGGCCTCTCCCCGCGCCACGTCGCACACCGGCTCGCGCGCGCCGGGCACTATTACTCGGTCGGCACGCGCGCGTTCTTCGTTGCCGTTCCGCTCGTCTTCTGGCTGTTCGGGCCGCTGTACCTGCTGCTCGCGACGATCGGCCTCGTGATCACGTTGCACCAGGTCGAGCGCACGCCGCAGGTTGAGAACGAATGAATGCGCACCCTTGACGGCCTGCCGTCGACGCGAGCGCGGCAGGCCGCAAAGGGTGTAGCATTAGGTTTCCTGCCAGCATATCTTTTTGCTGCGCCGCAGCGACTCGCGCCGCGCAGCCTCCGGAGATCACGATGGGCCATGCCGAACTCACCATTCACGACCAGGCCGCGACCAAGCGGATTTCGCTCGACGAATACTGGATGCCCTTCACGCCGAACCGCGATTTCAAGGCCGATCCGAAGATGGTCGTCCGCGCCGAAGGGATGTATTACTGGAACGATCGCGGCGACAAGATCATCGATGCCTCGTCGGGTCTCTTCTGCGCCAACGCCGGTCACGGCCGCAGGGAAATCGCCGAAGCCGTCGGCAACCAGATGCGCGAGCTCGATTTCGTCCCGCCGTTCCTGCGCGGGCACCCAAAGCAGTTCGAGCTTGCCACGCGCATCGCCGAGCTCACGCCTGGCGACCTGAACCGGGTGTTTTTCACGAATTCGGGCTCGGAGGCCGTCGAGACGGCGATGAAGGTCGCGCTCGCCTACCACCAGGCGCGCGGCCAGAGCGGCCGCAACGCTTTCATCTCGCGCGAGCGGGCGTACCACGGCGTCAATTTCGGCGGCGTTGCGCTCTCCGGTCTCGTCAACAACCGGCGCAAGTTCGGACCGGGGTTGCCGGGGATCGCGCACATGCGGCATACGCACATCAAGGAAAACTTTTTCACCCGCGGCGAGGGTGCGCACGGCGTCGAGCTCGCCGAGGACCTGGCGCGTCTGGTCAATCTCTATGGCGCGGAGAACATCGCCGCGTGCTTCGTCGAGCCGATCGCCGGATCGACGGGTTGCCTCGTGCCACCGAAGGGTTACCTGAAGCGCCTGCGCGAGATCTGCGACGCACACGGGATCCTGCTGGTCTTCGACGAGGTGATCTGCGGTTTCGGACGCACCGGCGAAGCGTTCGCCGCGCAGAGCTTCGGCGTGACACCCGACATCATGACAATGGCGAAGGGCCTCACCAACGGCGCGCAGCCGATGGGCGCGGTCGCGATTTCCGAGCGCATCCACGATACGATCATGGCGGCGGCGCCCGAGGGCGCGATCGAGTTCTTCCACGGTTACACGTATTCGGGCCACCCGGGTCCGTGCGCCGCGGGACTCGCGACGCTCGACATCTACCGGAAGGAAGGTCTGTTCCAGCGCGGCCGCGAGTTGTCGCCGTATTTCCTGGACGCACTGTTCTCGCTCAAGGATGTGCCGGTCGTCGCCGACATCCGCGGCTACGGGATGTTCGGGACGATCGATGTCCATCCGGCCGGCGGCCCCGGATCGCGCGGCCACACGTTCCAGAAGAAGCTCTTCGACAACGGCCTGCACCTCAAGACGACCGGCGATTCGGCGATCATTGCGCCGGCGCTGATCGCGGAGAAGCAGCACATCGACACGATCGCGGAGATCCTGCGCAAGACACTCGCGACGATCTGACGCATCTGGACGCGAAACGGGGGATACCATGAAGCGTTTGTTCGCTGGTCTGACGTTGCTGCTGGCCGCCGCATTGCCGGCCTGGGCGCAAAAGACGGTCACGTTCGCCTACCAGGACATGATGAATCCATGGCGTTGGGTGCAGCAGACGCAGGAAGTCGAGAAAGCGACCGGCTTCAAGATCAACTGGCGGCAATTCGGCGGCGGCGGCGACGTCATCCGGGCGATGGCGTCGCGTGACGTTCAGCTGGGCGAAGTCGGATCGACGGGAATCGCCACGGCGATCAGCCAGGGCATGGACGTGGAGCTCTTCTGGATCCTCGAGGACATCGCCGCGGCGGAGGCGCTGGTCGCACGCAACGGCAGCGGCGTCAATACGATTGCCGACCTCAAAGGCAAGAAGGTCGGCACGCCGTTCGTATCGACGTCGCACTTCCAGCTCCTCTACGCGCTGCAGAAAGCGGGGGTCAAGCCGTCGGAAGTGCAGATCCTCAACATGCGCCCGCCCGAGATCGCCGCCGCGTGGAGCCGCGGCGACTTGGACGCGACGTTCATCTGGGATCCGGTGCTCTCCACGGTGAAGAAGACCGGCAAGGTGCTGACGACATCGGGCGAGATTTGCAAGCAGGGCGCGTGCACGTTCGACGGCCTGATCGTGTCGCGCAAGTTCGCCGAGGAAAATCCGGCGTTCATGGTCGCGCTGGTCAAGGCGCTCGCCAAGGCGGACGCCGATTACCGCAGCAACCCGAAGGGCTGGACGACCGACAAGGACAAGGTGGCCGCCGTCGCGAAGTGGTCGGGCGGCAAGCCCGAGGACGTGGCCGACGCGATGTCGCTCTACGGTTTCCCGAGCCTCAAGGAGCAGGCGTCGTCCGCCTGGCTCGGCGGCGGCGCGAACGGGGCCGCCGCCAAGGCGCTCACGCAGCAGGCGAATTTCCTGCGCGAGCAGGGCCGGCTGCAGGCGGTCGCTCCGGATTACAGCAAATCGGTGACCACCAAATGGGTCACCGAGGCGATGAAGTAGGCAACACCTCCAGGCGCGGCTTGCGCAGGACCCGCGCGCGAGCCGCATTCGAGTTCCAGCCGGGATCCACAGGGCGCGCGTGCCTTTGCTCGACATCCGCAATCTTGGCGTTCGCTACGCCACGAAAACCGGCCCCGTCGACGCGCTTTCGAACGTCAATCTCACGATGCGCGATGGCGATTTCGTCGTCGCGATCGGCGCCTCCGGCTGCGGCAAGACGACGCTGCTCTCGTGCATCGCCGGCTTCCTTCCGCCGAGCGAGGGCACGATCCTGCTCGATGGCAAGGCGGTGACCGGGCCGGGGGCCGACCGCGGCGTCGTGTTCCAGAAGCACGCGCTGATGCCGTGGCTCAACGTCGTCGAGAACGTCGAATTTGGTCTGCGGATGCGCGGGTTCGCTCCGGTTCTACGGCGGCGCGTGGCGCGGGAAAAGCTCGCGCTCGTCGGCCTCGAGGATTTCGCTTCGCGCGCGATCTACGAATTGTCGGGCGGCATGCAGCAGCGCGTCGGTATCGCCCGCGCGCTCGCCTCCGACCCCGAGCTCATGCTGATGGACGAGCCGCTGGGCGCGCTCGATGCGTTCACGCGAGAGGCGATCCAGGAGATCATCCTCGACATCTGGCACGCGACCGGGAAGATGTGCTTTTTCATCACGCACTCGGTCGAAGAGGCGCTTTTTCTCGCAACCCATTTGGTCGTGATGACCTCGCAACCCGGCAGGATCTCGCACCGGTACGCCCTCGACTTCGGTCGCCGCTTCATCGACACGCGCGATGCGCGCGCGGTGAAGTCGTCGCCCGATTTCATCCGGGTGCGGGAAGAGGTCCTCGCAGTGATCCTGCATCGTGACTCCGGCGCTCGACCGGCCGTGGCGGAATGATGTCGATGGCGAGCAACGGCCCGCAGCCGAAGACCTCCAGCTATTCGACGCCCGGCGAAGGCCGGAGCACGCTCATCAGCGTGATCACGATGGCGGGCCTCTTCGCGTTGTGGTGGCTCGCGAGCCACTTCGCGTGGATGCCGCCGCTGTTCCTGCCCACGCCGGAGATCGTCTTTACGCGGCTCTACGAGTCGGCGCTGGGTGAGCTCACCGACGCGCCGCTCGCCACGCACTTCGGCTGGTCGATGTTCCGCGTCTTCACCGCGTTCGCGCTCGCCTGCGCGACGGCGATCCCCATCGGCATCGCAATGGGCGTCTCCCGGATCGCACGCGGCGTCTTCGACCCGCCGATCGAGTTCTACCGGCCGTTGCCGCCACTCGCCTACCTGCCGCTGATCATCATCTGGTTCGGCATCGACGAGCTCTCGAAGGTGCTGCTCATCTACCTCGCCTGCTTCGCGCCGCTTGCGATGAGCGCGCGCGCCGGCGTCCGCTCCGTATCGCAGGAGCAGATCCATGCCGCCTATTCGATGGGCGCGTCGAAATGGCAGGTGATCGCGCACGTGATCATTCCCGGCGCAATGCCCGAGATCCTCACGGCGATGCGCATCTCGATCGGGTTCGGCTGGACCACGCTCGTCGCCGCCGAGATGGTCGCCGCGACGCACGGCCTCGGGCAGATGGTGCTGAACGCCTCGAACTTCCTGCGCACCGACATCGTGATCATGGGGATCGTCGTGATCGGCGCGATCGCCTACCTGTTCGACCTGCTGATGCGCTACGTCGAGCGCCTCGTCGTCCCGTGGAAGGGCAAGGTCTAGCGGTCGCCGCGAGGCGCTATCGGACAACGGCGATGCCCGGGCAACGATACCCATTGCGAACCGTCTGGCCCGTCGCCGCGTGCGTGCTGCTGGCGAGCTGCACGGTGAAGAGCGACGAAAAGGAGATCCTGCCCTGGCTCAAGCAGAGGTCGACGTACGAGGCCTTCTTTCCGTCCGGCCTGTTCATTGCGTACTACGACGAGCTCGGCAAACCCTGGATGCTGATTGAGAGCGCGAAGGCGCGGGACTACCGGTACATGCCGAGAGAATGCGCGCTCGTGACCTATGGCGAGGGCGCTCCGGTCATCGTTGCCGGTCCGGCCGAGATGACGGACGAGGAATGCCGGAGCAAGTCGGCGTGGGAAAAGATCGCCGGACGCCCGCTGCAGGACGCCCACCCGCGGCTCCCGTCCCACCCGGTGCGGGCGTGGTGATCGATCCCCGGTCGCAAGCATCGAGTCAGCGCGAGCGCTTGCGGCCGGATGTCCTCCAGGTCACACTTCTCGCTACGTCGGCGAGCCCCGTCTCGCCTTGCGCCAGGAGGATCGAGCCATGGCTGAAAATCCTTTTCCGCACGCCCCGGGCGAATGGACACCGGACGACGCCCTCAGGGTCGCCCGAGACGAAAATCTCGCGTTGACCGAAGAGCACTGGCAAACGGTGCGAGCGCTGCAGGAATACTTTGCCCGGCACGCCGATACGCCGTCGATCAACAAGCGCGATCTGCACGACGCGCTGAACGAGAAGTTCCACGTCAAGGGGGGTCTCCGCCACCTCTACGAAATCTTCCCCGGGGGACCGGTCGCGCAAGGCTGCCGCCTTGCCGGCCTGAAAGCCCCGGAGGGCGCCATCGACAAGGCGTTCGGCAGCGTTTCCTGACCACGCACCGGGGTCGAGCGGGCATTTGCCCCGCCCGTCGGCCGCGCAAGGCCCACCGTCGGCCTCCCATCGGCGGGGTGTTGACAAGGACATACCCGCTTGCCACGCTCCGGTCATGGCCAATCGTCCGCAGTTCCAGCGTCTCGTCGAAAGGATCCGGATGCGCTCGCCGCTGCCGGCGGCGATCGCCTACCCGTGCGACCGCGATTCGCTTCAGCTCGCGCTTTCGGGCGCCTTCGCCGGCTACCTCGCGCCGCTGCTGGTGGGCCCGGAAAGCCGCATTCGCGACGCTGCCGCCAAGGCCGGCCTCGACATCTCGCGGCTGACGATCGTCGACACGGCCGACGAGCCACGCGCCACCGGCCTGCGCGCCGTCGAATTGGCGCGCGAAGGCAGGGTTGCGGCGCTGATCAAGGGCAGCATGAGCGACGGCGATCTGCTCGCGCCCGTCGCCGCGCCGGAGTCCGGCCTGCGCACCGATCGCCGGCTGTCGCATGCGTATTTCCTAGACGTCCCCGGTCGGCCGCAAGGCATGCTGCTCGCCGATGCACTGCTCAACATCGCGCCGAACCTCGCCGCGAAAAAGGACATCGTCGCCAATACGATCGATCTCGCGGTTGCGTTAGGTGTGGTGGCGCCGAACGTCGCGCTGGTCGCGGCGATGGATTGCGTGACACCGGCGTTCCCGTCCACTGGAGACGCCGCGGCACTGAAGGCGATGGCCAAGCAGGGCGCCTTCCGCGGCGCGGTGATCGATGGTCCGCTGACGCCGGACAGCGCCCTTTCCGCGGATGCCGCGCGCGCGAACGGCGTCAAATCGGAGGTCGCGGGCCGCCCCGACGTGATCATCGCGCCGACGATGGAAGCGGCCGCGATGGTATTGCGCACCTTGACCGCGCTTACCGGCGGCCTGGCCGCGGGCCTCGTGCTGGGCGCGAAGATCCCGATCGTCGTGCCTGCGCGCACCGATTCGATGGAAGTCCGGATGGCGTCCTGCGTGCTGGCGTCGCTGATGGTGTCAACCGCCGGCGAACACGCCGAAAAGCCAGCTCGGGCGAGCGTCGCTGCACCCCCCGCCGAAACCGCGCGCGTCGCCGCGTAACGGCGGCGGAGCACCCTGCCCTTCACGCCGCCACCGAGCGGCTCCCGCGCGTGGACTCACTCGCGCTCGCCCCCGGCGCGCGTACGAAGATCGGCGATCGCCGCCTGATCCGAGCTGTACAGGTTCGCGCGTCCCAGCAGATCGATTGCGCCGGTGCGCTCGAGGACGTCCTGGACCTGCCGCTTGACGCCGCTCAAGACCAGCGTGACACCGCTCTGGCGCAGGCGTATCGCGAGGTTGCGCAGCGTTTCGACGCCCGATGCGTCGATGTCGTTGATGCTGTGCGCCGCCACGAGGATGTACGTGATGTCCGGCCGGTCGCGCTCGAGCCGCAGCACCGCGTCCTCGAAGAACGACGCGTTGGCGAAATACAGCGATGCGTCGAAGCGCAGCGCGCCGATGCGCTCGTGCAGCGGCGGCAGGTCGAAGCGCTCGGCGTCGCGGAGCGTCCCGTCCGGATGCAGGCTGACGATCGCGACCCGCGGCCGCATGCGGCGATAGAGGAAGGCGGCGAGCGAAATGATGATGCCGGCGAGAACGCCGTTCTGGATGTTGGGTGCGAACGCGAGCGTGACCAGAAACGTCGCGGTGGCGGCGAAGCCGTCGTCCTTGCTCGCGAGCCAGGCCTGTCGCATCGCGCGCACGTCGACCAGGTTCAGCACCGCCAGCACGATCATCGCGGCGAGGACGGGCTTCGGCAGGTGATGGAGATAGGGCGTGAAGAACAGCAGCGTCACCAGCACCGACCCGGCGGCGAAGAGCGATGACGCCCCGGTCTTCGCATTCGAGGCGAGGTTCAAAGCCGACCTGGAGAACGATCCGCTGACCGGCATCGATTGGCAAAACGCCGCCGCGACTTTCGCGAGCCCCTGCCCGACGAGCTCCTGATTCTCGTCCCAGGGCACCCGCTTCCTGATGGCGATGACCTTGCAGCTCGACATCGCCTCCATGAAACTGATCAGCGCGAGCACGAACGCTGCCGGCAGCAACGCCCGGATCGCCGCCCAATCGAGGTCCGGGACAGCGAAACCGGGCAGCCCGGTCGGAACGTCGCCGACGACGCGACCGCCGCGCCCCGCGAAGCCGAGCGCGTAGCTCACCCAGGTCGCGAGTGCGACGGTGATCAGCACGCCGGGCAGTCGCGGCGCGAATTTCCGGAACACGATCAGAAGGACGATCGCGACCGCACCGAAGGCGAGCGACATCTCGTGCAGCAGATCCGGGCGGGACACGACGTTCCAGGTGTCGACGAGCAGGTGCTGCGACTGCCGCGTCGAGATGCCCATCAGCGCCGGCAGCTGCGACAGGGCAATGATCAATGCCGCCGCGTTGATGAATCCCATCAGCACCGGGTGCGAGACGAGCGACAGCAGCACACCCGCGCGCGCGAGCCCGAATCCGAGCTGGAACAATCCCGAAAGGAGAGCAAGCATCGTCACGTAGGCATAGAACTGGTCCGTCGCCTGGGGCACGAGCACCCCCACGCTCGCGGCCGTCAGGAGCGACGTCATCGCGACCGGCCCCGTCGACAGGATCGCCGATGAGCCGAAGAGCGCGCCGACCATCGCCGGAATGAAGGCCGCGTAAAGCCCGTAGAAGGGCGGCACGCCGGCGAGCTGCGCGTAGGCGAGCGACTGCGGGATCGCGACCAGCGAGACGGTGATGCCGGCGATCAGGTCGGCGCGCAGCGATGCCGGCGTGATGCGGGGCCAGGCAAGAAAGGGCGCGAGACGCTTGAGGAGGATCGCGGCCGAGGTCACACGGCCTCCTGTCCATTGATCAAATTCATTAGCCGAGTGGTCGGCCGCAGCGTCGACTCGGCCCGGTCGCACCCCGCGCGCTTCGCGCGCGGTTCGGCCTCCGCGCTGGCCAGCAAATCGTGATGCCCCGGTGTCGGCCTCCGAACGCGCTCCCGATTGCTCCCATCCCCAAGCACGCTTGGGGCCCCTGCTCGCCGTTCGCGCGTTCCTCCTGCTCCCAGCCTCGCGCCGCTACCGCTGCCGCACGCAATCCATGAAGTAGCGGAGCTTACCGCCGTCCATCTCTTCGACGAGGCCGTGGATGTCGGTGTCGAAACCGGGAAATTGCGCGTTGAACGTGCGCGCGAACTTGAGATACTCGACGATCGTCCGGTTGAAGCGTTCACCGGGAATGAGCAGCGGGATCCCCGGCGGATACGGCGTCAGCAATACGCTCGTCACGCGGCCTTCGAGGTGGTCGATCTCGACGCGCTCGATTTCGCGGTGCGCCATGCACGCGAACGCGTCGGACGGCTTCATCGCCGGCTGCATGTCGGACAGGTACATCTCGGTCGTCACCCGCGCGACGTCGTTCGCCTTGTACATGTCGTGGATCTGCTGGCAGAGGTCGCGCAGGCCGACGCGCTCGTACTGCGGGTGCTTCGCGACGAATTCCGGCAGGATCTTCCACAGCGGCTGGTTCTTGTCGTAGTCGTCCTTGAACTGCTGCAGCGCGGTCACCAGCGTGTTCCAGCGGCCCTTGGTGATGCCGATCGTGAACATGATGAAGAACGAATAGAGCCCGGTCTTTTCGACGATCACGCCGTGCTCGGCGAGAAATCGCGTCACGATCGACGCGGGGATGCCGGTCTTCGCGAACTTGCCCGACACGTCCAGGCCCGGCGTGATCACCGTGGCCTTGATCGGGTCGAGGATGTTGAATCCCGGCGCCAGATTCCCGAAGCCGTGCCACTTCTCGTTCGCGCGGAGCAGCCAGTCGTCGCGCTTGCCCATGCCTTCCGGCGCGAGCCGCTCGGGGCCCCAGACCTTGAACCACCAGTCCTTGCCCCATTCCTCGTCGACCTTGCGCATCGCGCGCCGGAAGTCGAGCGCCTCGATGATCGACTCCTCGACCAGCGCGGTGCCGCCCGGCGGCTCCATCATCGCCGCCGACACGTCGCACGACGCGATGATCGCGTACTGCGGCGAGGTCGACGTATGCATCAGGTACGCCTCGTTGAAGATGTGGCGGTCGAGCTTTCTCGTCTCGGACTCCTGGACGATGATCTGCGACGCCTGCGAGATCCCCGCGAGCAGCTTGTGCGTCGAGTGCGTCGCGAATATCAGCGAGTCCTTGCTGCGCGGCCGATCCTTGCCGATCGCATGCATGTCCTTGTAGAAATCGTGGAACGCCGCGTGCGGCAACCAGGCCTCATCGAAATGCAGCACGTCGATGCTGCCGTTCAGCGTCTGTTTCAGCATCTCGACGTTGTAGGCGACGCCGTCGTAGGTGCTCTGCGTGATCGACAGGATTCGGGGCTTCTTGTTCGCAGCCGTGCGCGCGAACGGGTTCGCTTCGATCCGCTTGCCGATGCGCTCGGGCCGGAACTCGTCGAGCGGAATCGGGCCGATGATGCCGAGATGGTTGCGCGTCGGCGGCAGGAACACGGGTATCGCGCCCGTCATCGTGATGGCATGCAGGATCGACACGTGGCAGTTGCGGTCGACGACGACGATGTCGTTCGGCGCCACGTTGGCGTGCCACACCATCTTGTTCGACGTCGACGTGCCGTTGGTGACGAAGAAGCAATGGTCGGCATTGAAGATCCGCGCCGCGTTGCGCTCGGCGGCGGCGACGGGACCAGAGTGGTCGAGCAGTTGGCCCAGCTCGTCGACTGAATTGCAGACGTCCGCGCGCAGCATGTTCTCGCCGAAGAACTGGTGGAACATCTGCCCAACCGGGCTTTTCAGGAACGCGACACCGCCGGAATGGCCCGGGCAGTGCCACGAATACGAGCCGTCCTGCGCGTACTCGAGGAGCGCGCGGAAGAACGGCGGCGCCAGCGAATCGAGATACGCCTTCGCCTCGCGGATGATGTGCCGCGCGACGAACTCCGGCGTGTCCTCGAACATGTGGATGAAGCCGTGGAGCTCGCGCAGGATGTCGTTGGGGATGTGGCGCGAGGTCCGCGTTTCGCCGTACAGGTAGATCGGGATTTCCGAATTCTTGAAGCGGATTTCCTCGATGAACTTGCGCAGGTTGAGCACCGCCGGGTCGAGCTCCGGGCCCGGCGTGAACTCCTCGTCGTCGATCGACAGGATGAACGCGGAGGCGCGGGACTGTTGCTGCGCGAACTGCGACAGGTCGCCGTAGCTCGTGACGCCCAGCACCTCCATGCCCTCCTTCTCGATCGCCGCGGCGAGCGCGCGGATGCCGAGGCCCGAGGCGTTCTCGGAGCGGAAGTCCTCGTCGATGATGACAACCGGAAAGCGGAATTTCATGGAGCGCGAATCCTCAGGGGAGCGGTTCGCGCGGGTAGCGGGCCGGCACCCGACCCGGGCCGCCGCGGGGATCGTCCCACCGGCAAGCTGGAAAGGCGCGAATTATGGGACCATTCGCCGCCCATGGCTATGAAAAGCGCCTGGCGCCGGCGACGAGCCGTTGCAGTCCTGCGACACCGGCCCGACGGGCGCGTTGGGGCAACGCAGCCGTCTCGGCTGACGCTCCCCCCTCACACGTGCGCCAGCGCGATCGCGCCGGCCCAGCCGAGAAGCCCCACGCCGAGCGGCGTGCGCAGCCGTCGCCCCCACGGCAGGTTCTTCTCGATCGCCATCGCGGCAGCGAGCGCCAGCATCCAGCCCACGCTGCCGATGCCGACGACGAACATGACGAGCATCAGCGCCCAGCAGCAGCCCACGCAGAACAGACCGTGGTCCCAGCCGATCGCGAGCGCGTCGCGCGCCGGCGTCCGCCCGTGCCAGCGGGCGGCGACGAACGTGAAAGGCGTCCGGCACGCCTCGAGACAGCGGTACTTGAGCGCGCTCCACTGGAAGAGGCCCGCACCCGCCAGCACGGCGGCGCCGACGACCCAGCCGTTGGCGACGAACCAGGCGTAACGGGACGCCGCCCATTGGAGCGCGGCATCCGCGAGATGAGCGAAGAGGCCGAACGCGAACCAGGCGGCGAAGAAACCCAGCACGACGAGCGCCGCCAGCCGGCCGGTGTCCGGCCGCCCGCCGGTGATCCGCCGGAACATCGCCAGCAGCGGAAACGCCGTCGGCAGCATCATCGCCGCGATCATCAGCACCCAGGCGGCGGCATGGAGCACCGCGGGGACCACGACGTCGCCCTGCGGGACCGCGCGGCAGAGCGCGGCGAACGCCCCCGCCTCGACCCAGCCGCCATGCTCGAGATAGCGCCCATACGGACTCGCGCTCCACAGCCACAGCAGGCCCCAGGACGCAAGCGCGAGGAGCGAGAGGAGCGTCCAGAAAAGGCTGCGGCGTTCGCTCGCGGGCACCGGCGGCCGGACGGCCGCCGTGGTGGTGGTCGGCGTTGTCATCCCCGACTGCGTCGGCGGGTCGGCGCGGCGGCGAGGACCGCCAGGCCGAATCCGCGATTCACGTCAGGCGTCGAACACGAACGTGCTCTGCAGCGCGTTGTGCCCCTTGATGTCGAGATCGATGCCGAGCTTCGCGTTCTTCGATCTGTATCGCGGCGACTTGCCGACGAACACCGGCGCGCCGGGAACCGTCGAGAAGACGGTGTCCATCAGCGTCGTCGTGGCGCCCGTCGCATTGGTGAACGGCTCGAGCTCGGCGTATCCCGCATCGCCGAGCTTGATCGTTCCGCGGCCGCCCTGAACGGTGAACGTGACCGGGACCTTCTCCACCGAAACCACCTCGCCGACGAGCTTGACGAGCTCGCCGACGGGTCCGCCCAGCTTGCCCGTGTAGACAGCGAGAATTGCCTCTTCCTGTTGCGGCGTCACGCGTTCGTCGAGATAGACCGCGGCCCTCCAGTTGCCCTGCAGGATGTTGCCGGGCACGTGCGCGATCAGCGCGATCGTGCGGTCGGAAACGTCGACGCCGTTGATCGTTCCCTTGTCGAAGCGCCACGCGACGATCGTGTCGCAGGTGCCGAAGTCGGGATCCTCGCCGATCCAGCACGGGCAAAGCACGCGGCAGTTGCAGACTTCCAGTAACCGTCCTTCGAGGTGATACGCCATGGAAACTTCCCTCCTCGGTTTGCCTTCAAGAGCGGCCCGTGCTCCCTCGTCGCGGGTCGAGCGGAGGATGTTACGCCGGCAAAAGCGGCCGTGCCATACGTAATATTCACACGCCTAGCGGCGGCCGCCGGCGAGCTGGACCGACCGGGGGTGCGCCCGCAGGCGCGCCATCGCGAAGACGCCGAGCGCCGGCCCGATCGCCAGCGGCACGAACGCGTGACGCCAGCCCATCGTGTCGACCCAGTAGGGCATCAGGTGGATGGTGATGAGCGTCAGCGTGAAGCCCAGCGCTGTCTGCAGCGTCAGCATCGTGCCGACGTAGGCCTTGTCGGACAGCTCGGCGATCGACGCGGAAAACTGCGCCGAATCGGCAACGATGCTGATCCCCCAGACCACGCAGACGGCCATGAGCGCCCACGTCGGGCCGCCGTAGAGCCATCCGATCGACGCTGCACAGCTGCCGCTGACGGCCATGGCGACGATGGTGAGCGTCGTCCGGCCGAGCCGGTCGGCGAGAAATCCGGCGCCCACGCAGCCGATGGCGCCGGAGCCCACGGTGACGAACGCGGCGAGCTTGGCCGCGGTCGGCGCCGTCCCGGGCGGGAGCGTCAGCGCGAAGCTCGCGTCGAGGAACACGCCGATCCACGCCCACATCGCGTAGAGCTCCCACATGTGCCCGAGATAGCCGAAGTTGGCGAGCCGCAACGGCACGTCGCGCCATGCGGCGAGCACGTAGTGCGGATCGAAGCGCGGCGCGCTCGTCCGGTTGGGGCCGATGCCGGCGAGGCCGATGAATGCAGCCGCGAACAGCGCGCTCACCGACGCCATCACCAGCGGCACGCGCCAGTCGATGCCGCCGAGTGCGTTGAACAGATGCGGCGATGCCGAGCCCAGCGTCAGCGCGCCGACCAAAATGCCCACCATCAGCCCCATGTCGCCTTTCGCCCACGTCGAGGCAAGCTTCATTCCGACCGGATAGACGCCGGCCATGCATGCGCCGGTCACCACGCGCAGCGCCAGCGCGACGAGCGACGCCGGGTCGACGACGAGCAGCAGCGCGTTGGCGAGTGCGCCGATCGCCGCCGCCGCCGCGAAGAAGCGGCGCGGATCGAGGCGGTCCGCGAGGCCCAGCAGCGCGCTCGCGAGGCAGCCGATCACGAACCCCGCCTGCACGCCGCTCGTGAGCGCCGCCTTGGAAAAATTCGAAAGATGGAACTCGGCCGCGAGCGCCGGAATGACCGCCGACGCGGAGAACCAGAGCGCCATCGCCGCGACCTGGCAGAATGCGACGATCGCGATCGAGGCAACCTTCGATTCGGAAAACGCAGTCACCGCGAGTCTCCCCGTGCCTGCCGGCGCGGCTTCGGCAGGACCGCAAGCTCTGGCCCGGCGGCCTCCGATCCGTCCTTATGCTTCGCCCCGCCGAGCTGTCGGCCGCTTTGCGTCGACTCGCCCCGGTCGCACCCCACGCGCGCGGTCGCGGCTTCCAGCTTCGCGCCGCCGTCAGATCTTCGGGAGCGTGACGCCCTGCTGCCCCTGGTACTTGCCGCCGCGGTCCTTGTACGACGTCTCGCAAACCTCGTCGGACTCGAAAAAGATCACCTGCGCCACGCCTTCGTTCGCGTAGATCTTCGCTGGCAGCGGCGTCGTGTTCGAGAACTCCAGCGTGACGAACCCTTCCCACTCCGGCTCGAACGGCGTGACGTTGACGATGATTCCACAGCGCGCATAGGTGCTTTTTCCGAGGCAGATCGTGAGGACGTTGCGAGGAATCCGGAAGTACTCGATCGTCCGCGCGAGCGCGAACGAGTTGGGCGGAATGATGCACACCGGCCCTTTGAAATCGACGAACGAGCCGGCGTCGAACGCTTTGGGATCGACGATCGTCGAGTTGATGTTGGTGAAGATCTTGAATTCGTCGGAGCAGCGGATGTCGTAGCCGTAGCTCGACGTTCCGTACGAGACGATCTTGTGGCCGTTCGCCGCGCGCACCTGGCCCGGCTCGAACGGCTCGATCATCCGGTGCTCGGCCGCCATGCGGCGAATCCACTTGTCGGACTTGATCAAAGCACTCCCCCTCGCCTGCTTACCTCGGAGCGCGACACTCCCCGCATCAGGTCAGGCACGACATGCACAGCGCGCTCGGTTCTTCGTTCCAGAAGGGTGACGGGCTTGGCGCGTTAACCGGCGCCCGCGGCGCCGCGTTCAACGCGGTGAGCCCGTCGCCGTGACTTCAAACGTTAGTCAGGTATTCTGGATGACGATACTCGGGAACTTCGCCGAAAAATCTTCGGCCTTTTGCGCGACGAACACCGCGGTCTTGCGCGCGATCTCGCGGTAGATCTGCGCGATCCTGCCGTCGGGATCGGCAATGACGGTCGGGCGTCCGGCGTCGGTCTGCTCGCGGATCCGGATGTCGAGCGGGAGCCCGCCCAGGAACGGCACCTTGTAGTCGGCGCACATCTTCTCGCCGCCGCCCTCGCCGAAAATCGGCTCGGCGTGCCCGCACTTCGAGCAGACGTGCATGCTCATGTTCTCGACGATGCCGACGATCGGCACGCCGACCTTCTCGAACATCTTGAGGCCCTTGCGCGCGTCGATCAGCGCGATGTCCTGCGGCGTGGTGACGATCACGGCGCCGGTGACCGGCACCTTCTGCGCGAGCGTGAGCTGGATGTCGCCGGTGCCGGGCGGCATGTCGACGACGAGATAGTCGAGGTCGCGCCAGTTGGTGTCCTTCAGCAGCTGCTCCAGCGCCTGCGTCACCATCGGTCCGCGCCAGACCATCGGCGTGTCGACGTCGATCAGGAAGCCGATCGACATCGCCTGCAGCCCATAGGCTTCGAGCGGCTCGAGCGTCTTGCCGTCGGTCGACTCGGGCCGCCCGGCGATCCCCAGCATCATCGGCTGCGACGGCCCGTAGATGTCGGCATCGAGCACTCCTACCTTTGCGCCTTCGGCCGCAAGTGCGAGCGCGAGATTAACCGCGGTAGTCGACTTGCCGACACCCCCCTTGCCGCTCGCCACCGCAATGATGTTCTTGACGCCCGGGATCAGCTTGACGCCCCGCTGCACCGAGTGCGACGTGACTTTCTGCGTCATGTCGACGCTGACGCGCCCCGCGCCTGGGATGGCGGCGATCGCATCGACGATCAGCTTTTTCAGGATCTCGTGCTGTGTCTTTGCCGGATAGCCGAGCTGGATATCGACGGCGATGTCGCTGCCGTCGATCCTGATCTTCTTGACCGCCTTGCCGCTTACGAAGTCCTTGCCCGTGTTGGGATCGGTCAGCGCCCGCAGGCGGGTCTGGATGTCGGCCTCGGTGATGGCCATGGATGCTCCGTCGGGCTATTTGGACATGCGGGAAAGCGTTCGATTTTAGCAAAGTCCGGCCGATCGAAGGCTGCGCAAGGTCGCTTTGCTAGAATTCGACTTTTCCCTGCTCAATACAAGGTTTTCCGCGATGCCCGCCCCCGGGAATGCGCCGGCCGCAACACGCCGCAAGCTGTTCGTGACGACGGCGCTGCCGTACGCGAACGGCCTGTTCCACATCGGCCACATCATGGAGTACATCCAGGCCGACATCTGGGTGCGCTTCCAGCGGATGCAGGGCAACGAGGTCGACTTCGTCGGCGCCGACGACACGCACGGCGCGGCGGTCATGCTGCGCGCCGACGCCGAGGGGATCACGCCGCAGGCGCTCGTGGCGAAGATCGCGGCGACGCGGCCGAAGCACCTCGCCGGATTTCACCTGAGCTTCGACCACTGGCATTCGACCGATTCGCCGGAGAACGTCGAGCTCTCGCAGGACATCTACCGGCGGCTCAAGGCAAAGGGGCTGATCTACGCCAAGCCGGTCGAGCAATTCTACGATCCGGTCAAGGCGATGTTCCTGCCCGACCGCTACATCAAGGGCACGTGCCCGAAGTGCGGCACGAAGGACCAGTACGGCGACGCCTGCGAGAACTGCAGCTCGACCTACGCGCCGACCGATCTCATCGATCCGTATTCGACGCTGACCGGCGCGAAGCCGGAGCTGCGAACGTCCGAGCATCTGTTCTTTCGGCTCTCGGCGCCGGAGATCGTCGTGTTCTTGAGGGAATGGACCACCGCGCCGGCGCCCGGCCAGTCGCTGCAGCCCGAGGTGCTGAACAAGATCAAGGAATGGCTCGGCGGCGACGGCGGTGGCGACAAGCTCGCCGACTGGGACATCTCGCGCGACCCGCCGTACTTCGGCATTCCGATTCCCGACGCGCCGGGCAAGTTTTTCTACGTCTGGCTCGACGCCCCGGTCGGCTATCTCGCGAGCCTCAAGGCGCACCTCGCGGCAAAAGGGGTGGACTTCGCGCAGTTCCTGCAGGATCCTGCCGTCGACCAGTACCACTTCATCGGCAAGGACATCGTGTATTTCCACACGCTGTTCTGGCCGGCGATGATGAAGTTCGCCGGCGCGCCGTACAAGGTGCCGACCAACGTGTTCGTCCACGGCTTTCTCACCGCGCTGGGCGAGAAGATGTCGAAGTCGCGCGGCACCGGCATCAGCCCCGACTACTACCTCGACCTCGGCCTCGACGCCGAATGGCTCCGCTATTACATTGCTGCCAAATTGAACGACAAGGTCGAGGACATCGACTTCAACCCCGACGACTTCGTCGCTCGCGTCAACAGCGATCTCATCGGCAAGTACGTGAATATCGCAAGCCGCGCGGCGCGGTTCATCGCAAGCCGTGGCAACCGCCTCGCGCAGGGTCAGTCGTTCGAGGCGCGCCATTCGATCACACTCGACAAGCTCGCCGAAACCATCGGGCAGCACTACGCCCGGCGGGAGTTCGGCAAGGCGCTGCGCGAGATCATGGTGCTCGCAGACAAGTCCAACCAGTATTTCGACAACGCGAAGCCGTGGGAGCTTGCAAAGCAACCGGGGAAGGAGAAGCGCGTCATCGAGGTCTGCTCCGACTGCATCGAGGATTTCCGGATCCTTACCGTTCTGCTGAAGCCGGTGCTGCCTGCACTCGCGGCGCGCGCCGAGGCCTTTCTCAATCTGCCACCGCAGATGTGGGCGGACATCCCCCAGCGGCTCTCCTACGGGCATCGCATCAATGCCTACACCCATCTGATGACTCGCGTCGACCCGAAACAGATCGACACGCTGCTCGAAGGTCCGACCTCCTCTCCAGCCTCCGCCCCTTCCCCCTCTCCCGCAAGCGGGCACGGAGAATTGGTGTCCGGCGCGGACGCGCCGCAGATTACGATCGACGAGTTTGCGAAGATCGACTTGCGCATCGCGCGCATCGTCAATGCCGAGCCCGTCAATGGCGCCGACAAGCTGCTGAAGCTCACGCTCGACGTCGGCGAAGATCGGCCTCGCACGGTCTTCGCCGGAATCAAATCTGCCTACGACCCGGCACAACTGATCGGTCGCCTGACGCCGATGGTTGCGAACCTCGCGCCGCGCAAGATGAAGTTCGGGCTCTCCGAGGGAATGGTGCTCGCCGCGTCCGGCGAAGGTCCGGGCATCTTCCTGCTCTCGCCCGACAGCGGCGCGCAGCCGGGCATGCGGGTGAAGTGAGCCTCCAGCTCGTTCTTGCTGCGATTGTCGCCTGGCTCGCGATCGGCGCCGCCGGCTTGATCCGGCCCCGCGCGATCCGCTTCATCAGCCGAGGGCTGTTTCCGCTCGGCGCTGCGGTCGGTGTGGCGCTCGCCGTCGCGGCGTGCACGTTGACCGCCGTGTCGCAGTCGAAGGTGCTCCCGCTCGGACTGCCCGATCTGCCGTTCCACGTGCGCCTCGACGCGCTGTCGGCGTTCTTCCTGGTGCTGCTCGGCGCGACCGCCGCGGCGATCTCCGTCTTCTCCGCCGGCTATTTCCGCTCCGGCGTCGGCACGGCACCCGGTCTGCAGTGCTTTCAGTACCACGTGTTCCTGGCGGCGATGGCTCTCGTGCTCGTCGCCGACGACGCTTATCTGTTCATGGTCGCGTGGGAGTCGATGGCGCTCGCTTCGTTCTTCTTGGTCACGAGCGACCACCGGATTCCGGAAATCCGCCGCGCGGGATTTCTGTACCTGCTGATCGCGCACGTCGGCGCGATCGCGATCCTGCTCTGCTTCGGCGTGCTGCAGGGCGGCAGCGGCGATTACACGTTCGGCTCGATGCGCTCGCTGATCCTCACGGGCGCGTGGCCCACCGCGGCGTTCGTGCTGGCGCTCGCGGGATTCGGCGCCAAGGCGGGCTTGTTGCCGCTGCACGTCTGGCTGCCGGAAGCGCATCCCGCCGCGCCCTCGCCCGTCTCCGCGCTGATGAGCGGCGTGATGCTGAAGACGGCGATCTACGGCCTGCTGCGGGTCACCTTCGACCTCCTCAATGTCCAGATCTGGTGGTGGGGCGCGGTGGCGCTGGCGCTCGGGCTCGTCACGGCGCTCTTCGGCGTCATCTACGCGGCGGCGCAGACCGACATGAAGCGGCTGCTCGCGTATTCGTCGATCGAGAACATCGGCATCATCGTCGCCGGCATCGGCCTCACGATCCTGTTCAAGGCCTACGGCAAGACGCTGCTCGCCGCGATCGCGCTGACCGCCGTGCTGTACCACACGCTCAATCACGCGGTGTTCAAGAGCCTGCTCTTCCTCGCGACGGGCTCGGTGCTGCATGCGACGCGCGAGAGGAGCCTCGGCAAGCTGGGCGGACTCATCCATCGCATGCCGTGGGTCGCGTGGCTCGCGCTCGTCGGCACGCTGGCGATTGCCGGATTGCCGCCGTTGAACGGCTTCGTCTCCGAATGGCTGCTGCTGCAGGCGTTCCTGTTCACGCCGAGCCTGCCGCAATCGTTCATCAACATGCTGGTGCCGGTTGCCGCCGCCGCGCTGGTGCTCGCCGTGGCACTCGCCGCCTACGTGATGGTCAAGTTCTACGGCGTGATCTTTCTCGGTCGGCCGCGCGAGCCGAACCTCGCCTATGCGCGCGATGCCGGCACGTTCGAGCGCATCGCGCTGACCGCACTCGCCGCGGGCTGCATCGCGCTCGGGCTCTTTCCCGCCAACGTGATTGCGTGGCTCGATCCAATCAACGCCATGCTCGTCAACTCGAGCGCGCTCCACGCCGGCAGCGGCAACTGGCTGCTGCTCGCGCCCATCAGCGCCGACCGCTCGAGCTACAGCCCGTTGATCGTGCTCGCGGTGATCGTCGGTACGCTCCTGCTGACGATCCAGATCGTTCACCGCTACTACCACGGCCGCGTGCGCCGGGCGCCCCCGTGGGATTGCGGTTTCCCGATGCAGACGCCGCGGATGCAGGACACGGCCGAAGGTTTCGGCCAACCCGTCCGCCAGGTGTTCGAGCCTTTCTTCCGCATCGAGCGGCACCTCCCGTCACCGTTCGATCACGAGCCGCGCTATTCGCTCAAGGCGAGCGATCCGCTTTGGCACTGGCTGTACCTGCCGGTAGCACGGGCTGCCGACGTCCTCGCCCGACTCGTCGGCCGGATCCAGCAGGGGCGGATCTCGATCTATCTCACGTACAGCTTCGTCACGCTGCTGGCGCTGCTGTATTTCGTCCGATGAGCGCCGCGGGGGCCCGATGACCGTCTCCGGCCTCCTGTCGCAGCTCGTTCAGTTCGTCGTCGCGCTGCTCCTTGCGCCGCTGCTCGTCGGCTGGGTCAACCAGTGTCGCGCCTGGCTCGCGAACAGGAGCGCACCGTCGTTGCTGCTGCCCTACCGGACGATCCGCAAGCTGTTCATGAAAGACGCCGTCGTGGCCGAGAACGCATCGCCGCTGTTCCGCTTCACGCCGTACGTCGTGTTCGGGGCGATGTGCTGCGCGGCGGCCATCGTGCCGTCGCTCGCGACCGACCTGCCCTTCGCGCGCGCGGCCGACACCATCGCCCTCGTGGGACTGTTTGCGCTGGCGCGCGTGTTCATTGCGCTCGCGGCGATGGACATCGGCACGTCGTTCGGCTCGCTCGGCGCGCGCCGCGAGATGTTCGTCGGCTTCCTGGCCGAGCCCGCGCTGCTGATGGTGCTGTTCACGGCGTCGCTGATCTCCGGGTCGACGTCGCTGCCGACGATCGTCGACACGCTCGCGCATCGCGAGCTCGCGATCTTCCCGAGCCTCGCTTTCGCCGGCGTCGCGTTCACGATGGTGTCGCTCGCCGAAAACGCCCGCATCCCCGTCGACAATCCGGCGACGCACCTCGAGCTCACGATGATCCACGAGGCGATGCTGCTTGAATATTCGGCGCGCCATCTGGCGCTGATCGAGTGGGCGTCGGCGTTGAAGCTCTACAACTACTCGTGCATCGGCCTTGCGCTGTTCTTCCCGTTCGGCATCGCGCCGGGCGGCGACTGGCTCGTGATCCTCGGCGCCGCGCCGGTGCTGATCGGAAAGCTCGCGATCGGCGGATTCGTGCTCGCGCTGATCGAGACGCTATCGGCGAAGATGCGGATCTTTCGCGCGCCCGAGTTCCTCGGCACCGCGTTCCTGCTCGCGGTGCTGGCGATGCTCGTGAATCTGCTCCTCGGCAGCTAGGGCCTGCTAACGCTATGGCGCACCTCCCGCTGTACGCGCAGCTCATCAACCTCTTCGCGGCGGTCCTGCTGCTGCTGTCGTTCGCGATGCTGGCGCAGCGCCGCGTGCTGTCGCTGATCGACCTCTTCGCGATGCAGGGACTGGCGCTCGCGGCATCGACCGCCGTCGTCGCCTACGGCACCGGGCAGACGCATATCTACTGGTCGACGGCGCTTACGCTGCTGCTGAAGGTTGCGCTGCTGCCGTGGATCCTCTACCGACTGATTCGGCGCCTCGACGTGCGCTGGGAGTTCGAGGGGCTGATCAACATCCCGACGACGATGCTGCTCGGCATCGTGCTCGTCGTCTTCGCGTTCAACCTGGCGCTGCCGATCTCGCAGCTCGCGAACACGGTCACGCGCTCGACGCTGGGCATCGCGATGGCGAGCGTGATGCTGTCGTTCCTCATGATGATCACGAGACGCAAGGCCATTCCGCAGGTGATCGGCTTCCTGTCGATGGAAAACGGCCTCTTCTTTGCCGCGACGTCGGCGACCTACGGAATGCCGATGGTGGTCGAGCTCGGGATCGCGCTCGACGTGCTGGTCGGGATGCTGATCCTCGGCGTGTTCTTCTTCCAGATCCGCGAGCAGTTCGACAGTCTCGATCTCAAGCACCTCGAGAAGCTCAAAGAGAGCGAGGAGATCGAGTGACGATTGACACGCGCGCACAAGGTGGCTACCGGTGATCGAGATCCTCGCCGTCCTCGGGATCCCGCTCGCCGGTGCCGCTTTGCTGGCGCTCATCGGCCACCGCGATGGGGCGCCGAATGTCAACGTCGCGGCGAGCCTCGCTACGTTCATCGCCGCCGGCGCGCTGACCGCGCGCGTGATCGCCAATGGGCCGATGCTCGTTTTGGACAAGCTGTTCTTCGTCGATCCGTTCAACGTATTCCTCGTCGCGCTGACGGCGTTCGTCGGCTTCACGACGTCGCTGTTCTCGCGCCCGTACATGCGGATCGAGCAGCACCACGGCCGGCTCCATGCCGCGCAGCTGCGCCTCTATCACAGCATGTACCAGCTCTTCAATTTCACGATGCTGCTGGCGTTGCTCACCAACAACATGGGGATCCTGTGGGTGGCGATGGAGGCCGCAACGCTGACGACGGTGCTGCTGGTGTCGCTGTACCGGACGCCGGCGAGCCTCGAAGCGGCGTGGAAATACTTCATCCTCTGCGGCGTCGGAATCGCGCAGGCGCTGTTCGGCACCATCCTGCTCTTCTTCGCCGCCGAAAAGCTGCTCGGCGCCGAGGGCGGCGCGCTCCTGTGGACCGAGTTGAATGCGGTCAAGGCCGGCCTCGAGCCGACGGTGCTTTCGCTCGCATTCGTGTTCATGCTGGTCGGCTACGGCACCAAGGTCGGCCTGGTGCCGCTGCACAACTGGCTGCCCGACGCCCACGCCGAGGGACCGACGCCGGTGTCGGCCGTGCTGTCCGGCCTGCTGCTGAACGTCGCGTTGTACGCAGTGGTCCGCTGCAAAGTGCTGGTCGAAGGCTCGCTCCACACGTCGATCGCTAAAGAGCTGATGATGGGCTTCGGCCTGCTGTCGGTCGTCGTCGCGGCGTTCCTGCTGTCGCGGCAACGCGACATCAAGCGGCTGTTCGCCTACTCGTCGATCGAGCACATGGGGATCATCACGTTCGCATTCGGGATGGGCGGCCCGATCGCGAACTTCGCGGGCCTGCTGCACATGACCGTGCATTCGCTCACCAAGTCGGCGATCTTTTTCGCCGTGGGCCACGCGGTGCAGAAGACCGGGACGCAGATCATGGACGAGATCCGCGGTCTCGTCACGATCAGCCCGATCATCGGGTGGGGGCTCCTCATCGGCGCGCTGGCGATTCTCGGCATGCCGCCGTTCGGCGTATTCGCGAGCGAGTTCCTGATCCTCACCACGGCGATGCGCGACCAGCCGTGGGCGACGCCCTTTCTGCTCGCGGCGCTGGGGCTCGCCTTTGCTGCGGTATTCTCGAAAGTGCAGCCGATGGTGTTCGGCGAAACGTCCGGCAAGCGATTGCCCGAGCGCCCGGCGATGATCCCGGTGTTCGTGCACATGGCGCTCGTGCTGATGCTCGGCCTGTGGATACCGCCGGCCCTCGCCGACTGGTACCGCCAGGCGGCGCGGCTCATCGGCTAAGGTCGATTCCCGTGAACGTTGCTCCCCTCGGTCTCGCTGCGGCGCCGCTGCCGGGCGCCATGCCGGCGCAGCGGGTCCCGACAAGCTCGGGGCAGCTCCTGCCGGCGTGCCGCCTCGCGTGGGAACAAGGCGGACGGCTCGTCGCATTGTGGGGGAGCGACGAGCGCGATCGCGCGCGCGGCTTCTGCGTGCGGGTCGTCCTGGCGGATCGCGATGGACTTACGCTCCTCGAACACACGCTGCCGGAAGGCGACGCGCACTATCCCGACGTCGCGGCGATCTTTCCCGCGGCGAATCGAATGCAGCGCGCGGTGTTCGACTTGCTGGGTGTCGCCTGCGACGCCGACGATCAGCGGCCGTGGACGTGGATGGCGAGCTGGCCGATCGACCAGTATCCGTTGCGGCGCGATTTTGTACCGTCGCCGAAATGGGAGCCGGGGCAGGAGGAATACCCGTTCGTCCGCGTCGACGGCGATGGTGTGCACGAGATACCCGTCGGGCCGGTGCATGCCGGCATCATCGAGCCCGGCCACTTCCGCTTCCAGGTCGTCGGCGAAAAGGTGCTGCGGCTCGAGGAGCGGCTGTCCTATGTGCACAAGGCGATCGAAAAGCGGTTCGAGTCATTCGCGCTCGCCGACGGCTATCGGCTGGCCGGACGCGTGTCCGGCGACAGCACGGTCGCGTATGCATGGGCCTATGCGCAAGCGGCCGAGGCGATCGCGGGGGTGACTCCGCCACCGCGCGCCGCGTGGCTGCGCGCGCTGTTGCTCGAGCGGGAACGCCTCGCCAATCACCTGGGCGATCTCGGTTATCTCGGCAACGACGGCGGCTTCGCGTTCGGGCTCGCGCAATTCTCGCGGCTCAAGGAAGAAACGTTGCGGACGAACGGCGCGGCGTTCGGTCACCGACTGCTGATGGATTGCATCGTGCCGGGCGGCGTCGACCGGGACTTGGCGCGCGAGCATGCTGCGACGATGCGCGACGAATGCGCACGGCTCGAGCGCGAGGTTGCGATCGTGCGCGGCATCTACGACGAGCACGCAGGGCTGCAGGATCGCTTCCGCACATGCGGGCGCGTGAGCCCGGAGCTCGCGCGCCAGCTGGGTCTCGCCGGGATGGCGGGCCGCGCGAGCGGTCAGGCTTTCGACCTGCGCTGCGACTTTCCCGTGCTCCCCTACGATGCGCTCGCCGTGCGGATGGCAACGCGCACCGACGGCGACGTCGCGGCACGCGTCGCGGTGCGCTTCGACGAAGTGCTGGAATCGCTCCGTCTCATCCGAACGATCGTCGATGCGCTGCCCGACGGCGAGATCCGCATCCCGCTGCCGGAAATTCCGGCGTTGAAGCTCGGACTGGGCTACGTCGAGGGCTGGCGCGGGCCGATTCTCGTCGCACTCGAAAGCGGAGCCCGCGGATCGATCCGCCGTTGCCATCCGCACGACCCGTCGTGGTCGAACTGGCCGGTGCTCGAGCACGCGGTGATCGGCAACATCGTCCCCGACTTTCCTCTGATCAACAAATCATTCAACCTCTCCTACAGCGGGCACGATCTCTGAAATGTTGTACATCCTGCGCCAGATCGCCAAGACCGGCATCAAGACCGAGCCGCCGCCCGCGCCCGCCGATGACATGGTGGTCGTTGCCCGGTTGCAGCAGCAGGTGCTGACCACGCTCGGGCGCGCGCTGACGATCCGCCAGGTCGACGCCGGCTCGTGCAACGGCTGCGAGCTCGAGATCCATGCGCTCGGCAATCCGTACTACAACATCGAAGGACTCGGAATCAAGTTCGTCGCGAGCCCGCGCCACGCCGACATGCTGCTCGTCACGGGTCCGGTCACGAAGCACATGGCGATCGCGCTGAAGCGCACGTACGACGCGACCCCGGAGCCGAAGCTCGTTGTCGCCGTGGGTGATTGCGGCTGCACCGGCGGTATCTTCGGTGAGAGTTACGCCTCTCTCGGAAGGGTCGCCAACGTGATTCCCGTCGACGTCGAGATCCCGGGGTGTCCACCGACACCCACCGCGCTGCTCCAGGGAATTCTCGCCGCGATCACGGTTGCCGCGGCGCCGGACGTCGAGCGTCGCGAGCCCGTGGATCGCGGGTCCGACTACGAAAACCCTGTGCCGACGGTCGATCCTCAATAGGCACAGTGCGACGCGGATCCCTCGATGCAGCCACAAACGCATTGACCCATCCGCGCACTCAGCGGGGCCGTGCCGTAAGGCGCGGAACAGGTCGATGATCGGACCTTACCGCGAAGCCCGCAACGTCACGAATTCTTCATTTGCTATTGTCTACGACAACGATGTAGCATACTGAAGGAGTGCTCCGATCATCGGAGCGTTCGCTGGGGCCGTACCACGGCTCGACAATCTCAGCTATGCGTCCGCGGGACCGCGCTGTCGGAACGATGCGGAAACATCGACCGTGCTTAGATCGTGCTGCCGCTCGCTCCGAGGCCATCGTGACCACTTCGTGAGGAGGCGACATGAATCTGATACCACTTATCATTGAGCTCATCAGCGGCGCCGTCGGTGGCAACATCGCGGGGGGCCTGCTCAAGCAATACAGTCTCGGAACACTCGGCAACTCGATTGCCGGGATCGTCGGCGGGGGGCTCGGCGGGCAGTTGCTCGGCATGTTGGTTCCGGCGCTGAGCGGCGCGGCGGCAAGCGGCGGACTCGACATTGGCGCCGTAGTCGGCCAGATCGCGGGCGGCGGCGTCGGCGGAGCGATTGTCATGGTGATCGTGGGTCTGATCAAACAGATGATGGGCGGTGCTCAGGCCAGATAGCATCGCTTGGCCGCTTATCCGGATCGCGCCCTCCCGGCGGCGGTGTAGTAGTTTCGTCGCGCTCACGCGCCGCCGCGAGTGCGCAACCGGTCCAACGTTGAGACAACGAGGCAGAACCATGGGATTGCTCAGTTTCATCAAGGAAGCAGGCGAAAAGCTGTTCGGCAAGGGTGCAGCGCAGGCGGCGATGGTCGCGGCACAGGCCGACCCGTCGTCCGAGGCCAAAACGAAGGCCGCCAACGATGCGGCAGCGGACGCCATCCTCGCGTACATCGAAGCGCAGGGCCTCAAAGCGACCGCACTCACCGTAACCTTCGATGGCGCTACCGCGACGGTGTATGGCGTTGCCGATAACCAGGCGACCAAGGAGAAGATCGTGCTCTGTTGCGGCAACGTACAGGGCGTCGAGGCGGTCAACGATATGATGACGGTCGATCAGAGCGCGCCGGAGGCGCAGTACTACACGGTCGTCAAGGGCGACAACCTGTCGAAGATCTCCAAGCAGTTCTACGGAGACCCGAACAGGTACACGCAAATTTTCGAAGCGAACAAGCCGATGCTGAAAAGCCCCGATCTGATCTATCCGGGTCAGGTGCTGCGGATTCCGCCGCAGTAACGTCGTCGACGGCCATCACCGTTCACCTGCGGTCGGTCGCAGCGAAGCAAAGGTCTCGCTCGCCGGGCATTTCTTGATACTGCGAGCGTGCCCGTTGCGTAGTTTGTAATCGGCGACGCCCCGGCCGACCCGCTGGCTGACGGCCGGCGACCACGCAATCTGCGCGCGGGCGTGCCGAATCCGAGCTCGGGTTGACCGCAGCGCGCAATCCCGAAATACTCCGGCCCGCGCCGTCGAAAATCCGTCGCGGTGGGCGATAGACGCAAAACGCGTGAGCCGCCGCCGCGCTCAACCCGCCGAGCACGCAGCTCGGATACGCCTCCGGAGACCTCCGCCTCATGAGCAAACCTGCACCCGTCCCACCGACCGAGCAAGCAAAGAAGCGGCTGCGCAAGAAAGTCGACAAGCTGCTCGCCCGCGATCCGTGCAAGAGCAAGGGGAGCATCGTGTTGAACGGGCGCACGCTCGACTACCGAGCGGTTGCCGAATTCGTGCCGGTCGTCGCCGGCGGCGTGGACGACAAGCGGGGCGAGACGGAAGCGGCGGTGTTCACGACCGCGTATTTCCTCGATGCTGCAGAGCCCGCGACGCGGCCCGTGTGCTTCGTGTTCAACGGCGGTCCGGGCTCCGCGTCGATCTGGCTGCATCTGGGTGCGCTCGGACCCAAGCGCGTCGTCATCCGCGAGGACGGCACGATGCCGCCGCCGCCGTACACGGTGACCGACAACCAGGAGTCGTGGTTCGAGCATTTCGACCTCGTGTTCGTCGATCCGCCGCATACCGGCTATTCGATCACCGCAAGCGAGGAAGCGCGCAAGAAGATGCTCTCCGTCGACGGTGACGTCGAGGCGCTCACCGAATGCATCCGCACGTGGCTGGGCCGCCATCGCCGCTGGAGCTCGCCGGTCTATGTCGCGGGCGAGAGCTACGGGACGACGCGCGCGGCGGCGATGGCCGACAAGCTGCAGGACACCGGCGTCGCGCTGTCGGGGCTCGTGCTCGTCTCGTGCGCGATGGACCTGCAGAGCATCCACTTCGCGCCGCGCAACGACCTGCCCTACGGGCTGTTCCTTCCCGCGTTTGCCTGTGTCGCGCAATACCACGGAAACTCAAGGGCGCCCTGGCCGAGTCGCCCGCGACGGCGCGCGCCGAGGCGGAAGAGTTCGTCGCCGAGGAGTACCTGGCCGCGCTGCACGCCGGAGCCCGGCTCACCAAGGCGACGCGGCGCCGCATCGTGAACCGCGTCGCGCAGCTCACAGGGGCTCGCGCCGGCACTCGTCGACGAAAAGAACCTCCGCATCAGCGACCAGACATTCTTCGTCGAGCTGTTGCGGGACCGCGGGCTGATCGTCGGCCGCCTCGAGGCTCGCGTCACCGGCCCGATGGCGGCGAGCCGCTCGCGCGACTGGGAATTCGATCCCGGCATCGAAGCGATCGTCGCGCCCTACACGATGGCCGCGCATGCGTACATGAGCGAGTGCCTCGGCGTCGACACGCAGGCGCGCTACGAGGTGCTGTCGTGGGACGCGCACAAGCAGTGGAACTGGAACCGCGGCGAGGAGAAGGGCAACAGCTTCGCCTGCACGAGCCCCGACCTGTCGCGCGCGTTGCGGCGCAATCCGCATCTGCGCGTGCTGGTCGCGAGCGGCCGCTACGATCTCGGCACGCCCTACAGCGCAACCGACTGGTCGCTCGCGCAGCTCGACGTGCCGGCGGACGTGCTCGCGCGCGTCGAGCATCACTACTACGATGCCGGCCACATGATGTACACGCGCGAGGCCGACATGATGAAGCTGAAGCGCGACCTCGCGGCCTGGCTGGCGGCGTAGCGCAACCCGGACGGGCTAGCGGCGATGGCTGGCAGCGCAAAAAGGCGAAAGACGGCGAAGCGGGCGCCTGCCGCGAAATCGCGCCCGGCCGCGAAGCGTACGGCGACCACACGCAGGACGACGAAAAAGCCCGCGGGCACTGCGAAGCGACGCCCGTCGACCCGCAAGGCGGCGAAGCCCGCGCCAACCAAGGCAAGCCGGCGCACTTCAAGACGCGGGGCGCCCGACGACACGGTGGCGCGGCTCGCAGCCCAACTTGCCGTCATCGAAAGCGTGCAGGCGGCGCTTGCTGCCAGGCGCGACATCCAGGGCATCTACGACGCGGTCGGCGACAAGATCCGCGAAATCTTCCACCGCGCCGACATCGGCATTCGGATCTACGATCCGGACACGAATCTGATCCATTTCCCGTACTTCTTCAAGGACGGGCGACGGCTTGGACGTCGCGTCGGAATCCTTGGGCGACACGGGAATTTCGGCGCACGTGCTGCGCACGCGCGAAACGCTGGTCATCAACGAGGACATGCCGGACGCGATCGTGAAGTATGGCTCGCGCATCCTCGGACCCGCGCTGGAGAAATCGAGCGTCTTTGTTCCGTTGATTGTGGGTGGCCGCGCGCGGGGACTTCTCAATCTGCTGGACATGGATCGCGAGCACGCCTTCAGCGATTCCGACGTGCGCCTGCTGCAGACGCTCGCGAACAGCATGAGCGTGGCGCTGGAGAACGCGCGCCTGTTCGACGAGACGCAGCGGTTGCTGAAGGAGACGGAGCAGCGCAACGCCGAGCTGGCGGTCATCAACAGCATCCAGCAGGGGATGGCAGGGTCAGCTCGATTTCCAGGGCATCGTCGACCTCGTCGGCGACAAGCTGCGCGAAGTGCTGCGCACCGAGCAACATCGGCATCCGCTGGCGCGATCGCAAGACCGCGCTCGTCCATTACCTGTACGATCTACGAGCACGGACGTGCGAATTCCCCGTCGAGCCGCACCCGCTCGCGCGGACAGGGGACCGCAGGCGCCCGGATGGAGGCGACGCACGGCCTATCGTCTCAACAGTCGCGCTGCAATGGCCGAGGCGACGGAATCAGGGCGGTCCCAGGCACCGACCGGCCTCTCCATGTGTCTTCGTTCCCATCGTGGGCGGCGACCGCGTACTCGGCGTGATCATCATCGAGGACTACGAGCACGAAAACGCCTTCGGCGAAGCCGACGTGCGCCTGTTGAGCACAGTTGCCGCGAGCATGGGCGTCGCGCTGGAGAACGCCCGCCTGTTCGACGAGACGCAGCGGCTGTTCAAGGAGACCGAGCAGCGCAACGCCGAGCTGGCGGTCATCAAGGCGATCCAGCAGGGCATCGCCGCCGAGCTCGATTTCCAGGCGATCGTCGATCCTGGTCGGCGACAAGATGCGCGAGGTGTTCCAAACAGGCGACATCGGCATCCGCTGGAACGATGCGAAGACGAACCTGAGTCCATTATCCTGTACCTGTACGAACACGGCGTGCGTACGAGTACGCCACCGAGGCAACCTTCGCCGGGTGCATTTGAAACTGATGCAGACGCGTCAACCTTTCGTCGTGAACAACCCTGCCGAAGATGCGGCGCTACGGGTTCCAAACCACGCTGGCACCGACCAAAGCCAATCGTAGATTGCGGTTCCCATCCTCGGCGGCGACCGCGTTCTCGGCATCGATCGTCATCGAGAACTACGAGCGCCAGAACGCATTCGGCGAGGCCGAGGTGCGCCTGCTACGACGGTTACCGCGAGCATGGGCGTCGCGCTGGAGAACGCCCGCCTGTTCGACGAGACGCAGCGGCTGTTCAAGGAGAGCGAGCAGCGCGCCGCCGAACTGGCGATTATCAACAGCGTCCAGCAGGCGCTCGCCGCCGAACTGAACATGCAAGGGATCTACGATGCCGTCGGCGACAAGATCCGCGAGATCTTCCATCAGGCGGACGTGGGCATCCGCATCATTGATCCCGCAGCGGGCCTGATTCACCATCCTTACCTGACCATGCAGGGCCAGCGGCTCACCGTCGCGCCCACGCCGCTCGAGGACACCGGATTCGGCGCCCACGTCCTGCGCACGCGCGAAACCCTGGTCATCAACGACGACATGACGCAGGCAATGGCACGCTACGGCAGTTATATGCTGGCCGGTGCGCGCGTCCAGAAATCCGAGGTCCTGGTACCGTTGATCGCTGGCGATCAGGTGCGCGGGCTGATCGTGCTGGCTGATTTCGAGCACGAGCGCGCGTTCAGCGATTCGGACGTGCGCCTGCTGCAGACGCTGGCGAGCAGCATGAGCGTGGCACTCGAGAACGCGCGGCTCTTCGACGAGACGCAGCGGCTGCTCAAGGAGACCGAGCAACGCAACGCCGAGCTGGCGGTAATCAACAGCATCCAGGGAGGCATGGCCGCCGAGCTCGACTTCCAGGCCATCATTGACCTGGTCGGCGACAAGCTCCGCGAGGTCTTTCATACCGGCGAGATCGGCATCCGCTGGTACGACGCGAAGGCCAATCTTATTCACTACCTGTACGACTACGAGCGCGGCATCCGGCTGCATCATCCGCCGGCGCCCCCGACGCCGGGCGGAATCTGGTCGAAGATTGTTGAAACGCGGCAGCCGCTGGTCCTGAACAGCCTATTGGAAATTTCAGCGACTCCTGGCCGGCCTCTTCCCGGTCACCAAGAGAGCAAGTCATCGATTTACGTTCCGATTCTCGGCGGCGATCGGGCGCTCGGGATCATCAACTTGTGGGACTGGCGCGAGAACGCCTACGGCGAGGCGGAAGTGCGACTCCTGACCACCGTCGCCGCGAGCATGGGTGTCGCGCTCGAGAACGCGCGGCTGTTCGACGAGACGCAGCGGCTGTTCAAGGAGAGCGAGCAGCGCGCCGCCGAGCTGGCGGTGATCAACAGCATCCAGCAGGGGCTGGCGTCGAAGCTCGAGCTGCAGGGCATCATCGACCTGGTGGGCGACAAGCTGCGCGAGACCTTCAGCGCCGATTTCACATGCATCTTCCTGTACGACCGCGCGAAGAACCTGATTTCCATGCCCTATGTGGTGGATCGAGGCAAGCGCTTCTCCCATCCTCCGATGCCGCCGCGCGGCATCAGCGGACAGGTGCTCCAGACGGGCTCGCCCGTCCTCCTGCGCGACAGGGAGGAGTTCGACCGGATGATGGTCGAGACGGATTCCTTCAATCTCTTCGGCGGATTTGCCGACGAGGTGTCTGGCGTTTACGCTCCGGTGATGGGCGGCGGCGAAGCCACCGGTGTGATCGCGCTGGGGAAGTGGGCGTCGAATGCGTTTTCCGAGTCCGACGTCAATCTCATTGCCACCGTCGCGGCCAGCCTCAGCGTGGCTCTGCAGAACGCACAGAGCTTCGCGGCGGAGTGCGAGCGCGCCGCCGAGCTTGCGATCATCAACAGCGTGCAGCAAGGGCTCGCGGCCGAGCTCGATTTCCAGGCGATCATCGACCTGGTCGGGGACAAGATCGCCGAGATCTTCCACACGGGCAACATGTGCATGGCGCTCCACGACAGGGCGACCAATCTGGTCACCATGCCGTATTACATCGAGCACGGCGAGCGCTTTCCGGTTGAGCCGTTTCCTCTCGGGGTCGGCCTGACCGGGGAAGTCATTTGCACGCGGGAGCCGCTCCTCATCAACGAGAATTTCAAGGCGCGTGCCGCGCAGCTCGGCTCGCAGCAAGTCGGCGATCCGGCCAGCGACGACCTGGCCAGAAGCTATCTGGGCGTGCCGATCCTCAAGGGCGACGAGGCGTTCGGCATGATCGGGACTTACGGGCAGCACGAGAACGCATTCGACGAGTCGGACGTGCGGCTGCTGCAGATGCTTGCCAACAGCATGAGCATCGCGCTCGAAAACGCGCGCCTGTTCGACGAGACGCAGCGTCGCAGCCGCGAGACGGCCGCGCTGGCCGAGGTCGGCCGCGATATCTCGGCCACGCTCGACCTCGGCGCGGTGATGGACCGGATCGCGCGCCACGCAAAGGATTTGCTGCACGCCGACAACAGCGCGATCTTCCTTCCTGACCCGGCCGGCCGGACGTTTCGTGCGATCGTCGCGATCGGCGGCGTTGCGGAGGCGATCAAGGCGACCGAGATCGAGTCGGGCATCGGCATCATCGGCGGCCTGCTCGCGGCGGGCCGCGCCGAATTCATCAACGACACGGGTTCCGATCCACGGGCGGTGCAGATCCCGGGCACCGATCGCCAGACCGACGAGCGACTGATGGTGGCGCCGTTCCTGGCGGGCAAGGCTGTCAAGGGCGCGATGGCGGTGTGGCGCACCGGCGGACGTCCGTTCGACGACACCGAGCTCGAGTTCCTGACGGGCCTCTCGCTGCAAGCGACGGTCGCAATCGAGAACGCGCGGCTGTTCAACGAAACGCAGGAGGCGCTCGAGCACCAGATAGCGACGGCCGAAGTGCTGAAGGTGATCAGCGAATCGCCAACCGACGTGCAGCCGGTGTTCGAGGCGATCGCAGAACGAGCGATGACCTTGTGCAACGCGAACATCGGTGCGGTGACGCGCTTCGACGGCGGGCTCGTGCACATGGCGGCGTTTCATGGCGCGTCGACCGAAGCCACGCGGGCGATGCGCAGCGCCTTTCCGATGAAGCCGGGGCGCGGCTCGATCCTCGCGCGCGCCGTCCTCGAGCGGGCACCGGTCCAGATTCCCGACGTCCTCGACGATCCGGAGTACGCCCTGAAGAACGAGGCGCGCGGCGCGGGCTACCGCGCCACCTTCGCCGTGCCGATGCTGCGCGAAGGCCAGGTCATCGGTTCGATCGGCGTGTGCCGCGAGGCGCCGGGCGCGTTCCGCGACGAGCAGCTGGCGCTGCTGCAGACCTTCGCCGACCAGGCGGTAATCGCGATCGAGAATGTGCGGCTGTTCAACGAAACCAAGGAGGCGCTCGAGAGACAGACGGCGACCGCCGAGGTCCTGCAGGTGATCAGTCAATCCGTGGCCGACACGCAGCCGGTGTTCGATCGCATCCTGGCCAGCTGCGAACGCCTGTTCGAGGCCGACCGCATCAGCGCCTACATGATCGGCGACGATGGCCAGGTGCACCTGGTGGCGGCGCGCGGACCGAACAGCGAGCAGCGTTTCAAGGCGTTTCCGATCCCGTTCGAGGGATCGATCGCGCAGGTCGCGATCCAGAGCGGAAAGGTGGCCCGCGTCGCCAACGCGCTGGCCGACGAGGGCGTTCCCATCGGCGTACGCCGCATGGCCCAGCGGCTCGGCACCAACTACTCGCTAGCGATGGCGCCCATCATCCTGGAAGCCGGCACGAGCGGCGCCATCGAGGTCGCCCGGCACAACATGCGCCCGTTCACGGACACCGAGGCGGCGCTGCTCAAGACCTTCGCCGACCAGGCGGTGATCGCGATCCAGAACTCTCGCCTGTTCAACGAGACGAAGGACGCACTCGATCGCCAGACGGCAACGGCCGAAGTCCTGAAAGTCATCAGCAGCTCGGTGGCCGATACCGCGCCGGTGTTCGAGAAGATCCTCGACAGCTGCCAACGGCTGTTTGCGAGCGAGCAGCTCGGCATATTCCTCGTCGGCGACGACAACCGCGTGCGCGTCGGCGAATGGCGCGGCTCGGCCTCCGAAGGTTTCCACGCGCTCGACGCGCATCCGATGGAGGAGACCTTCACGGGGCAGGCCATTCGCGAACGACGCACCGTCCAGGTGGCCGACGCCGCGGCGATCGCCGGTTCGCACAAGATCGCGCGCCTGGCCATGGGATTCCTCGGCAACTATTCGGCGATCTACAGTCCGATGATGTGGGAGGGCAAGGGTATCGGGTCGCTGTGCGTCTTCCGCCAACCACCTCGGCCGTTCAGCGACAAGGAAACGGCGCTGCTCCGCACGTTTGCCGACCAGGCCGTGATCGCGATCCAGAACGCCCGGCTGTTCAAGCAGACGCAGGAAGCCCGCGCTGCCGCCGAGGCCGCGAACGAGGCCAAGAGCTCGTTCCTCGCGACAATGAGCCACGAGATCCGCACGCCGATGAACGCGGTGATCGGCATGAGCGGGCTCCTGCTCGACACGACGCTCGACGGCGAGCAGCGCGACTACGTCAACACGATCCGCGATTCCGGCGACGCGCTGCTCACGATCATCAACGACGTGCTCGACTTCTCGAAGATCGAGGCGGGCCGCATGGACATCGAGGCGCAGCCGCTCGACCTGCGCGAATGTGTCGAGTCGGCGCTCGACCTCGTCACCGCGCACGCGGTCGAGAAGAGCCTCGACACCGCCTACGAGTTCGAAGGCGACGTGCCGGCCGCGATCGTCGGCGATGTCACGCGGTTGCGGCAGATCCTGCTCAACCTGCTTTCGAACGCAGTCAAGTTCACGGAACAGGGCGAGGTCGTGCTCACCGTTTCCGCGCAGCCGCACGCCGACGCGAAGTCGGAAATCACGTTCGCCGTGCGCGACACCGGCATCGGCCTGTCGACCGAGGCGATGAGCCGTCTCTTCCAGTCGTTCTCGCAGGCGGATTCGTCGACGACGCGCAGGTACGGCGGCACCGGCCTCGGGCTTGCGATCAGCCGGCGTCTGGCTGAGCTGATGGGCGGCCGGATGTGGGCGCAGAGCGACGGTCCGGGCCGGGGCTCGACGTTCTTCTTCAGCGTCGTCGTCCCGGTCGGCGAGCTGCCGGCCGCACGCCAGCGCGAGTACCTCGGCGTGCAGCCCGCGCTTGCGGGCAAGCGGCTGCTCGTCGTCGACGACAATGCGACCAACCGGCGCGTGCTCGATCTGCAGACCGCGAAATGGGGGATGCTGTCGCACGCCACGGCATCGGCGCACGAAGCGCTGCGCTGGCTCGACGGCGGCGAGGCGTTCGATCTCGCGGTCCTCGACATGCACATGCCGGAAATGGACGGCGTCGCGCTCGCGCGCGCGATCCGCGAACGCCGGCAGACCTTGCCGCTCGTGCTGTTCAGCTCGCTCGGCCGGCGCGAAGCCGGTGCCGACGAGGGCCTGTTCGCGGCGTTCCTCGGCAAGCCCGTCCGGCAGTCGCAGCTTCACGACACCTTGGTCTCGCTTCTCGCGCACGAGACTGCGCCGAAAGCGGCGCCGGTGAGTGTGGCTGGCGCGCGGATCGACCCCGAGATGGCGGCGCGGCACCCGCTGCGGATCCTGCTCGCGGAGGACAACGTGGTGAACCAGAAGCTCGCGCTGCGGATCCTCCAGCAGATGGGCTACCGCGCCGACCTCGCGTCGAACGGCATCGAAGCCGTCGATTCCGTGCAGCGGCAGGTCTACGACGTCGTGCTGATGGACGTGCAGATGCCGGAGCTCGACGGGCTCGATGCCTCGCGGCAGATCTGCGCGCGCTGGCAGCCGCACGAGCGCCCGCGCATCGTGGCGATGACGGCGAACGCGATGCAGGGCGACCGCGACATGTGCCTTGCCGCCGGCATGGACGACTATCTCACGAAGCCGATCCGCGTCGAGCGGCTGGTCGAGGCGCTGTCGCGCGTGCCCGCCCGCGCGGGAGCGCCGCGATGAGCGCCGAGGCAATCGATCTTGCGACGTTCCGCGAGCTCGAGGCGACCGCGGGCGTCGAATTCGTGCGCGAGCTCGTCGCGACGTTCAAAACCGAGGCGCCGCGGATGCTGGCCGACCTTCGCCAAGCGCAGGTTAACGGCGATGCGGAGCGCTTTCGGCGCACCGCGCACTCGCTCAAGTCGAACAGCAACACGTTCGGCGCGACGGCACTCGGCGCAATGGCGAGGAAACTCGAGTTGGAGGGATTGGATTCGGTCCGGGCTTCCGGCAGCGCACCGCTCGACGCGCTCGCCGACGAGTACACGCGAGTGGCCCAAGCGCTGACGGAGCTCCATCGTGAGTGAGGCAACCATGAGCGGCGCGCGGCTCCTCGTCGTCGACGACAACAAGGTCAATCGGCTCTTGCTGACGCGCAACCTGGAGCTGATGGGCCACCGGGTCGCCTCCGCCGAGAACGGCCGGATGGCGCTCGAGATGCTGCGGCGCGAACCGTTCGACCTGCTGCTCCTCGACCTCGAGATGCCGGAGATGAACGGCTTCGAGGTGCTGGAGCAGCTCGGACGCGACCTCGCGCTGCGCGACCTGCCGGTCATCGTCACGTCGTCGCTCGAAGGGCTCGACAATGTCGTGCACTCGATCGAGCTCGGCGCCGAGGATTACCTCACGAAGCCCGTGAACGTCGTGCTGCTCAAGGCGCGAATCGGCGCGAGTCTCGAGAAGAAGCGGCTGCGCGACCAGCAGAAGGACCTCGTGCGCCGGTTTGCGACGCCGGAAGTGGCGCAGGACCTGCAGGAGTCGGGGTTCGCACTTGGCGGCAAGCGCGTAAGGGGTTCCGTGCTTTTTTCCGACATCCGCGATTTCACGCCATTGGTCGAATCGCAGCCGCCCGAGGAGACCATCGAGCTCCTCAACACGTACTACACGCTGATGTTCGACGCGATCAGCGGCCACGGCGGCATCGTGAGCCAGATCGCGGGCGACGGGTTGATGGCGATCTTCGGCGCGCCGCTGCCGTTGCCCGATCCGGGGGCGAGCGCGGTCCGCACGGCGCTCGAGATGGTCGAGCTGGTCGAGCTCTTCGATGCCGAGCGCACCGCCGGCGGCAAACCGGCGATCCGCATTGGCGTGGGCATCGCCTCGGGTGAGATGGTCGCCGGCTACACCGGGACCAGCAAGCGCGCGACCTACACGTGCATCGGCGACACCGTGAACCTTGCCGCGCGCCTCGAAACGCACACCAAGACCGTCGGGCGCATGATCCTGATCGACGGCGCGACGCGCACGACGCTCCCGGGCGACATCACTGTCGAGGCGCTCGGCCCGGTTGCCATAAGAGGCAAGGCGGAGCCGGTCGCCGTCTTCGCGGTGGCGCCAGGACGCAAGGACTGACGCGGACGCGCGCGATTGGCCGCTACTTCGAAAGCTTGGCCTCTTCGATCAGCACCTTGTACGAATAGCCCGATCCGAAGTCGCGGTCGGTCTGCACGACGCCCTTCACGAGCACCACGTCTCCGACTGTCGTCTCATCGAGCGTCGTCACGAGGATGTCGTTGCTGCCGTCGGTGGCGGAGCCCGAACCGTCGCGCAGATGGATCCAGTTCTTGCCCATCACACCGGGCGTGAACTTCACGACCTTTCCGCGAACTGCGACGGACTTGCCCTTCAGTCCGGTCATTCCGGCCATGACTTCCGCCACCGTGCGCCCATCGGGCCCGGTGGCTTTGGTGACCTTGATGTTTTCGACTTCCGCCGGCTTGGTCATGCCAGCATGCATTGCGGCCATGTTGCCGCCGGCAGCCGTCGGGCTGCCGCCTGATGTCGCCAGGGTCCCGAACACGATCCGGTCGAACTTCCTGTTGAGCGTCTTGCTCTCGAAGTTCGTCATGACGATCGCGTTTCGGATTGTGACGTCGGAACCGACCTTTACCGGCGACTTGTTCACCGCCGCCCACATCTCGCCGTCCTTCGTCTCGAGGCGCAGGTAGGTATAGGTGTCGACGTCCTTCACTTCCAGAGCCTTTCCGCTGAGGGTCGCGTCCGGCACGGGGCCGGCGGTGTCGGCCGCCCACCCGCTTCCCGCAAAGATCAGCATCGCCAGTATCAACAGCACGTTTCTCATCGAACTCTCCTTGTGAGTGGAACCGGCGCAGCCTCGACAGCCAAGCATACGAATAGGCGCTGTCACCGCGGCAGACCGAAGGCGATAATTCGCGAGATTATGGGCATTCCGGAAACAACGAGTTGATTTGAGTCAACTGCGATGTGACACCTGCGCACCCGCTAGAATGGCTTCGCGAGCTGAAGCCGGAGCAGATCGATGGCACCGAGGACAAGGAAATCGTGGTAAAGCGAGGCTCGACGGAAAACCGTTACGCCGGCATGCGATTCCTGGTCGGCCGCGCACTGCCGAATTTCTATTTCGACGTCACGACGTCCCAGTCATGCCCGCGAAGCCTTGAAGCCGATGGGTTGGGCTGGGCTGCACGTCCACCTGGGTTCAATGGAAGGACAAACGGCGCACCCGTGTCGGAGTGCCCGTTTCGCCGATTTCCCCGTCCAGTCGCTTGCGTCGGTGATCTACTCGAAAAAGCAGGCGGCCTTCGCGGACCGCCCGCCGCGAACCTCATCTCTGCTACTGACCGGTGCCCTTGCTCGCCGCCTCCGCCTCAGCCATTCGTTTCGCCATCTCAGCCTTGAGTGCGTCGAGATTGAAACTGGCACCTCGCTGCATCGGCGGGAAATCGAGGAAGGTCTGGATTTCCTTCGCCATTAGCTGCTGGACGAACACGAAGCGCCAAAATTGATACTTGAACCAGTCGAAGTATTGCTGCGCCCCGTCTTTCGTCCCATTGCCGGGCCAGCCCGTGCGCTCGAACGGATCCAGGCGCAGGTTGGTGATGTAGGGCACGTCCGGATGGGTCTTTTCACCCAGCCAGCCGGCGGGCTGGTCGATGAAGCGGAACTTGTAGTCGTCGATGCGCACCGCGCCGACCGTGCTTTCGCCGAGGTAAAAGATCTCGTGGCGTGCGGACGGCCCTTTGCCGGTGATGGCGGCCATCTGGTTGTAGCCATCGAGATGGTTCTTGTAGGTCCGGTCGCCGATCGCCTTGCCCTTCAGCAGTTCTTCGGCGATGTTCGGATTGCCGGCGGCAGCCACGAAGGTCGGCAGCCAGTCCAGGCCGGAGAAGATGCCGTTCTGCACAGTGTCTGCCGGCACATGGCCGGGCCAACGAATCATCGCGGGTACGCGGAAGCCGCCCTCGAGGACAGTGCCCTTGCTTTGCGCAAACGGCGTCTGACCGCCATCCGGCCAAGTGAAGACCTCGGTGCCGTTGTCGGTGGTGAAGACGACGATGGTGTTGTCGTCCACCCCCATGTCCTTCAGCTTCTTCATCACCAGGCCGACGTCGTCGTCGAGCTGAGCCATGCCGGCTTCCTCTTCCGACCAGCCGTTCTCCGCATTGCGCAGCGCCTCATACTTCGGCGAGAGGTGCGTGACGATGTGCATGCGCGTCGGGTTGAGCCAGACGAAGAATGGCTTGCCGTCCTTCTTCGCCTTGTCCATGAAATTGATCGCGAGATCGCGAATCTCGTCGTCCACCGTTTCCATCCGCTTTGGATAGAGCGGGCCGGCGTCCTCGATCTTCTGCTTGCCGATCTTGCCCCAGCGCGGCATCACCGTCGGATCGTCGACGTTCGTGGCCCAGCTGTGCACCATGTTGCGCGGGCCGACGACGTTCAGCAGGTTCTGCGGGTAATTGGGATGCGCCGGGTCCTCCATCGCATCGAGGTGGTACAGATAGCCGAAGAATTCGTCGAAGCCGTGGACCGTCGGCAGGAACTCGTTCAGGTCGCCGAGGTGGTTCTTGCCGAACTGGCCGGTGGCGTAGCCCATGCTCTTCAGCACCGTCGCAATCGTTACCGCCTCAGCCGGGATGCCGATCTTGGCGCCCGCCTGGCCGACCGTCGTCATTCCCGTGCGGATGGGCAGCTCGCCGGTGATGAAGTTCGCGCGACCCGCCGTGCAGCTCGCCTCGGCGTAATAGTCGGTGAACAGCATGCCTTCCTTGGCGATCTTGTCGAGGTTCGGCGTCCGTCCCGCCATCATGCCGCGATGGTAGGCGCCGATGTTCCACATGCCGATGTCGTCGCCCATGATGACGACGATGTTGGGCTTCGTCTGCGCCAGCGCCGACGCTGCCGTGAACAGCAAGGTCGCAAACGCGGCCATGCCGGAATGGAACCACTTGTGCAGACACATTTCGTGACTCCCATGCGATGAAGTGCAATGAAGACATCGCACAAGCGCCAAACCCAGCGCGGTTGTGCGACAAGATGCGATACCGAGGATGATGCTTTTGCACCCGCGTCGGTCGCGGGGACCCGCGATTGTGAACCCATTCACCGTGCGGGTCTATGGCCTCTTTCAGTATTGAAGTGTGGGGTGAAATCCACACCTTCGCACCGCGCTGGTGCGCGCGCGGTCAACGTGCGGTCGGTCGCATGCCGCCGTCGTCAATCGCGGGCCGCTTGCTCCTCGGACGGGCAGCCTCGCACGAATTCGCACAGCAGCCGCTGGAAGTGGTGGACACCGCGCTCGCGCGTTGGCGAGAAGCGGCCGCGCCGGTAAAAGCGCGAGCGCACGCCGCGTTGGACCGCTTCCACGATCGCCTCGTCCTCCATTTCCACGCGATCGAGGCCGGCTCCGGCACCGGCGTCGAGCTTGTCCGCGTCGAAAACATAGCTGCGGAACACGATGCGCGTGCGGTCGATCGCCTCGGGCTCGACCCGGTTGATCGAGAGCCCCCACGGATAGAAATTGAGCATCAGATTCGGAAAGACCCACCAGTAGTACGCCGCGATCCGCCGCCGGTGATCGACCGAGGTCGGCGGCGGTTCGAACGCGGCTTCGCCCGGCTTGGCCAGCGCAACCTGCAGGTTCGAGTACCGGAAGAGCTCGCTCGCATAGCTTCCGCAGTCGACGACCTCATTCAGTCCCGCGTGCACGAACGGGATGTGGAAGCCCTCGAGGTAATTCTCCACGTACAGCGCCCAGTGCGCAGCGACGACGTAGTCGCGATCGCGCTTCGGCTCCTGCCGAAACGCTTCGACTGGCAGCCATTCCGTTCGCGCCGTCAGGTCGCCGAGAAAAGCGGAAAGCGGCGCGGCGGGGTCGAGCGCCGCGAACGCCTGGCCCGCCCAGGTTCCGAAGGGAAGATGCGGCAGGTCGTCTGCCGGCGACGGAAAATTCCTTGCTTGCTCGAACTCCGGCATGAACATCATCCGGCCGGAAAGATCGAAGCGCCGCGAGTGGTACCGACAGCGGATCTGTTCGGCTCGGCCGGCTTCGCTCACCAGAATGTTGCCGCGGTGCGTGCAGACGTTGGACAGGCAACGAAGCGTGCCCGCCCGATCGCGCGCAAGCAGCACCGGCTCGCCGAGCAGTCGGCGCAGGAGCTCGCGCGGTGCGAGCGAATTGGGCGCCGCCACGTCGGCAAGATCGCCGATCCAGTGCCAGCTTCGCGCGAACACGCGCTCGCGCACGAGCGCCCACGCGGCCTCGTCGTGATAGAACGCGCTTTCTAGCGTCGAGGCGACCGCGATGTCGGCGTCAACGAAATAATCCATGCTCATTCGACGATTCCAGCCGACGGGTGTGTCGGTTCGCCGCGTTCAAGTTCGCAACGACCGCTCGTAGCAGACGTCCGGCTCGTGCTCTTCGTTGCCGCTGCCGTCTCCGAGCGTCTTGACGACGAATCCATTGCGCTCGTAGAAGCGGCGCGCCCCGGCGTTGCGCTGGAACGTGTAACAGCGAAGCGTCGCAGTGACCTTCGCGGCCTCGTCGATCGTGGCGTCGAGCAGTTGTTGCCCGATCCCGTGTCCCGTCCATCCGGGCTTGACCCACAGTTGCGTGAGCCATGCGCCATCGCGCGCGGCGAAACCGACGATCTCGTCGCGCAGCACCGCGAGCCAGACCGAATGGCGCGGAAAGACGACGTTGCGCATCCACTCGAACGTCTCCTCGTCCGAATGCGGTTCGGCGAGCCCCGGCAGCGTTGCGCGGCGCGCAGCGAGGAACAACGTGGTGACGGCGTCGGCCTCGTCGCTGAAACGGGATGGCTGCGGCCGACGAAGGATCAGCCGCGACGGCGGCTTCATCCGAGCAGATCGCCGGACGCCTTGCGGCTGCGTGGAGCGCGCCCGTTCCGTGATGACGCGGCGCTCGGCGCCGCATCGCGCCCCCGTCGCGCCGCGTGCGCATCGAGCACCGGCTTCAGATACCGTCCGGTGTGGCTCGCCGCGACCTTGGCGATCTCCTCGGGCGGGCCCTCGGCGACCACCGTCCCGCCGCCGCCGCCGCCCTCCGGTCCGAGATCGATGATCCAGTCCGCGGTCTTGACGACGTCGAGATTGTGCTCGATCACAACGACGGTGTTGCCGTGATCGCGCAGCCGGTGCAGCACGGTCAACAGCATCTCGATGTCGTGGAAGTGAAGGCCGGTCGTCGGCTCGTCCAGGATGTAGAGCGTGCGCCCCGTGTCGCGCTTCGACAGTTCGAGTGCGAGCTTCACCCGCTGCGCCTCGCCGCCGGACAACGTCGTTGCCGACTGGCCGAGCGTGATGTAGCCGAGCCCGACGTCGAGCAGCGTCGCAAGCTTGCGCGCAACCGAAGGCACGGGCTCGAAGAACGCGTAGGCCTGCTCGACCGTCATCGCGAGGACTTCGTGGATGTTGCGATCCTTGTAGCGGATCTCCAGCGTCTCGCGGTTGTAGCGCTGGCCGTGGCAGACGTCGCACGGCACGTAGACGTCGGGCAGGAAGTGCATCTCGACCTTGATCAGGCCGTCACCCTGGCATGCTTCGCAGCGCCCGCCCTTTACGTTGAACGAGAATCGCCCGGGACCGTAGCCGCGCTCCCGCGACTCCTTCACCTGCGCAAACAACTCGCGGATCGGCGTGAACAGCCCCGTGTACGTCGCCGGATTCGAGCGCGGCGTGCGGCCGATCGGGCTCTGGTCGACGCTGATCACCTTGTCGAAGAACTCGATGCCGCGCATCTCGCGGAACGGTGCCGGCTCGGTCGTGCTGCCGTAGAGGTGGCGGGCGATCGCGTGGTAGAGCGTGTCGTTGATCAGCGTCGACTTGCCGGAGCCCGACACGCCGGTCACGCAGACGAAGAGTCCGACCGGCAGGTTGAGCGTCACCTCGCGCAGGTTGTTGCCGGCCGCGCCGGTAATCGTCAGCACGCGCGCGAGGTCGACGCGGAGCCGCCGCGAGGGCATCGGAATCTGGCGGTGACCGGCGAGATACTGGCCCGTCAGCGAATGCGGCGCCATCCGGATTTCCTCGGGCGTGCCCTGCGCGACGACCTGCCCGCCGTGCTCGCCCGCGCCCGGCCCCATGTCGACGATGTAGTCGGCCGCGCAGATCGCGTCGTGGTCGTGCTCGACGACGATCACGCTGTTGCCCAAATCGCGCAGATGCTTCAACGTCGACAGCAGGCGATCGTTGTCGCGCTGGTGCAGACCGATCGACGGCTCGTCCAGCACGTACATCACGCCGGTCAGCCCCGAGCCGATCTGCGAGGCGAGCCGGATCCGCTGCGCCTCGCCGCCGGAGAGCGTCTCCGCGGAGCGGTCGAGCGACAGGTACTCGAGGCCGACGTTGTTCAAGAACGCGAGGCGGCTCACGATTTCCTTGATGATCTTCTCGGCGATCGCCTGCTTCTGCCCGTCCAGCGAGAGGCGGCCGAAATATTCCGACGCATCCTTCAACGGCAGGCCCGAGACCTCGAAGATCGCGCGCGCATCGGCGCCGGTGCCGACCTTCACGTGGCGCGCCTCGCGTCGCAGCCTCGTGCCGCCGCATTCGGGGCACGGCTTCGAATTGAGGTACTTGGCGAGCTCCTCGCGGACCATCAGCGAATCGGTCTCGCGGTACCGGCGCTCGAGGTTCGGGATGATCCCTTCGAACGTGTGCTCGCGGACCATCGGCTTGCCGCGCTCCGACAGATACGTGAACGGGATCTTGTCCTCGCCGCTGCCGTAGAGCACGAGCTGCTGAACGCGCTCGGGAAGACGCGAAAACGGCCGCTCGAGGTCAAAACCCGCATGTTTCGCAAGGCCCTGCAGCATCTGGAAATAGAACTGGTTGCGGCGGTCCCAGCCCTTGATCGCCCCCGACGCGAGCGAGAGCTGCGGGAACGCGACGACCCGCTTGGGATCGAAAAAGCTGATCGACCCCAGGCCGTCGCAGCGCGGGCATGCCCCCATCGGATTGTTGAACGAGAAGAGCCGCGGCTCGAGCTCGGAGAGCGAATAGTTGCAGATCGGGCACGCGAATTTCGCCGAGAACAGATGTTCGTTTCCGGTATCGATCTCGACCGCGATCGCACGGCCATCGCCGTTGCGCAACGCCGTCTCGTAGGATTCGGCGAGCCGCTGCTTCATGTCGGCGTGCACGCGCAGCCGGTCGACGACGACCTCGATCGTGTGCTTTGTATTCTTGGCGAGCTTCGGCACGGCGTCGATTTCGCAGACCTTGCCGTCGACGCGCACGCGGACGAAACCCTTGGCACGGAGCTCGACCATGAGCTCCAGCTGCTCGCCCTTGCGGTTGACGACGACCGGCGCGAGGATCATCAACTTCGTGTCCTCGGGAAAGGCGAGCGTGGCGTCGACCATCTGCGAGATCGTCATCGCGGCGAGACGCTGCTCGGGATGATCCGGGCAATACGGATCGCCGACGCGGGCGTAGAGGAGCCGCAGGTAATCGTGGATCTCGGTCACGGTGCCCACCGTCGAGCGCGGGTTGTGCGACGTCGCCTTCTGCTCGATCGAGATCGCGGGCGACAGCCCCTCGATCAGGTCGACGTCGGGCTTTTCCATCAACTGCAGGAATTGCCGGGCGTAGGCCGACAGCGATTCGACATAGCGCCGCTGCCCTTCGGCGTACAGCGTGTCGAAGGCGAGCGAGCTCTTGCCCGAGCCCGACAGCCCGGTGACGACGATCAGCCGATGCCGCGGCAGATCGAGATTGACGTTCTTGAGGTTGTGCGTGCGCGCGCCGCGGATGCGGATGTATTCCATGCTGTCTTGACGTGGTCCGGTGCGGCCCCGCGCGGACGAGCGGAAGGCGAAGCACGACCTTCGGCTTAGGCCCTCTGCACGATCCCGGGGGCGGGGCAACCTGCTACTATACCGCCAATTCGCAGCCGTTTCTAAGCCGTTTTTTCTCCTGGCTTTTCCCCCATGGCGCACGACTCCGCACCCGCTTCCGCCGCCGCGCCGCCGCATCCGCCGAAAGTGCGGATGACGCTCGTCGAACGGCGCGCCACCATCGGCCTTGCCGGCATCTTCGGGTTGCGGATGCTCGGGATGTTCATCGTCCTGCCGGTGCTCGCGATCTACGCCGAGAGGCTTCCCGGCGGCCGCAACCACACGCTGGTCGGCCTCGCGCTCGGGGCCTACGGCCTGACACAGTCCATTCTGCAGATCCCATTCGGCTGGGCGTCGGACCGCTGGGGAAGGAAGCCGATCATCGTCGCGGGGCTCGTCGTGTTCGCGCTCGGCAGTTTCGTCGCCGCTTGGGCACCGACGATCCTCTGGACGATTGTCGGGCGCACGGTGCAAGGTGCGGGCGCCATTTCAGCCGCCGTGATCGCCCTCACTGCGGACCTCACTCGCGACCAGGTGCGCACGCGTGCGATGGCGGCGATCGGGATGACCATCGGTGCGACCTTCGCGCTATCGCTCATCGCCGGCCCGGTGCTCACCGAAATCATCGGCGTGCCGGGAATTTTCGTCATGACCGGCGTGCTCGCGATCGGCGCGATCGGCCTCCTCCTGAAGGCGGTGCCGCAGGCCGAGTTCGTCGCCCGGCCGCCGGACACGGCCGGCCAGTGGCGACGGGTGTTCGCCGACGCGGAGCTCCTCCGCCTCAACTACGGCATCTTCGCGCTGCACGCCGCGCTGATGGCGCTCTTCGTCCAGGTCCCGTTCATGCTGCGCGATAACGGCGTGCCGAGCGAGCGCCACTGGATCGTCTACCTGTCCGTGCTCGTCGTCTCCGTCGTGCTGATGCTGCCGGGAATGCTCAACGCCGATCGTCCGGGCCGCGGCAAGCCGATATTCCTCGGTGCCATTGCGATCCTGTTCGCAGGACAGGCGCTACTCGCCGTCGCGGGCGCGTCGCTCGCGCTGACGATCGCTGCGCTCGTCTTTTTCTTCACGGCGTTCAATCTGCTCGAGGCGACGCTGCCGTCACTCATTTCCAAGTTCGCGCCGCCGGCGGTCAAAGGCACCGCGGTCGGTGTCTATTCGAGTGTCCAGTTTTTCGGTGCCTTCGTCGGCGCCGCGGCAGGCGGCTTTCTGTCGCAGCACTACGGACCGGCTGCGGTGTTCGGCTTCTGCCTCGTGCTGACCGCCCTGTGGCTCGCCGTCGGTGCGACGATGACGGCGCCGCCGGTTTACGATCGTTATTCGATGGGAGAAACGTAAATGGCTTCGGTCAACAAGGTGATCCTGGTCGGCAACCTCGGCCGCGATCCGGAAACGCGGTATTCGACGAGCGGCGCAGCGATCTGCAACATCACGATCGCGACCTCCAGGCAATGGAAGGACAAGGCGAGCGGCGAAAAGCGCGAAGAGACGGAATGGCATCGTGTCGTCTTTTACGATCGCCTCGCCGAAATCGCCGGTGAGTATCTGAAGAAGGGCCGCCCCGTTTACGTCGAAGGGCGGCTCAAGACCCGCAAGTGGCAGGACAAGGAAGGCCAGGACCGCTACACCACCGAGATCATCGCCGAGGAAATGCAGTTGCTGGGCTCGCGCGAAGGCGGTGGCGGCGGGGGAGGCGGCGACGTCGAATTCAGTGGCGGCGCGAGCGGTGCGGGTTCGCGGGCAAGCAGCGCGCCGGCCGCGGGCAGCTCTGCATCGAAGGGCGGCGGCGCCAAGAAGGGAACTTCTGACGACTTGGACGACGATATTCCGTTCTAAAGCGACCCGGAGCCATCGCGCGGCTCCGATTGATTGACTCGTTGCGGCGTGCCGTCGGCCGCCGCCCTTGCTCGCCGACGCGAGCTGCGCTCCTTGGCTTCGCCCTGCTCGCGGAAACGTCCTTGTCTCGCTATCACTCGCCCGCCTCGCTCCGTCGTCGGCCTCTTCCGCCATGGACGCTAGTCGAATGCCTGACCAACGGTCGACCTCCATCGCTCGGCGACGCGCCCTTCGGGCCTTGGCTCGCTATCGCTCGCCCGCCTCGCTCCGTCGCGGCGGATAGACGCCGGCCAGGCGCGCGATCAGGATGGCGAGGAAAAGCGCGCCGACGATTTGCTCCACGATACACACCGACCGCGCTTGTCGCGTCAGCGGCGTCAGGTCGCCAAAGCCCGTGCTCGTCAGCACCGTAAAGCTGAAGTAGATGAACTCGGGCATCGCGAACTCGGCCGCCGTTCCGCCGATCGCGAACGACAACGGATAGAAGTGCTCGACGAGCGCGTAGAGATAGGCCCAAAGCACGCCGAGCATCAGGTACGCCGCCGCTGCGCCCCACAGCTTGTCTCCGGTCATCACGTCGCGCCGGAACACGTAGGAGAGCAGGTAGGCGAGCGTCGCCGCATAGAGCGCGGCGCCGAAGCTCCACGACCACACAAGCGCATCGCCGCCCGCGTTGTTGAACGCGAGCCACTGGAACGCGAGCGTCGGTGCGGCGAGCAGCAGCGCAATCACGAACGACAGCAGCGTGCGCCCGACCGCCGCGACGGCGGCGATGACGATCAGTAGGTTGACGATGTTGAGCACGACCCGGCCGGAGGGCGTCGGTTCGACGAGTGGCGCCCCCGCCACGAGCAGGAGCACCGCGACGAAAAGATAGAAGCAGCGCTGGAAGAAGACGCGACCGATCGTCTCCCGGGCGCGTCGGATCGCCATGGCGGGCGCCGGCATCAGAGCGCTTCGGCGCGAGCGGCCGCGGCGTGCACCTGCACCTCGGCATCGCCTGCGACGATCGCCCCGCCGCCGAGACAGACCTCGCCGTCGTAGAGCACGAGATACTGTCCCGGCGTCGGCGCCCACTGCGGCGTGGCGAAAGTCGCGCGCACGCGCGCGCCGGCGAAAAGCGCGACGCGGCACGCGGCATCGGGCATCCGGTATCGCGTCTTCGCGCCGACGTGCGCAAGGACCGACGCGTCCGGCACGGTTCCCGCGATCCAGTGCATCTGTTGCGCGTCGACCACTGGACAGTACAGAAGCGCGTTGTCGTGGCCCTGCACGACGATCAGCGCATTGCGTGCGGCGTCCTTTCCGGCGACGAACCACGGCGCATCGGTCCCGTCCCTCGTGCCGCCGACGCCTAGTCCCTGCCGCTGGCCGAGCGTGTAATACGCGAGGCCATGATGCCGGCCCAGGATACGGCCTTCGGGCGTCTCAATTGGCCCTGGTGTACGCGGCAGGTACTTCGCCAGAAAATCGCGGAACGGACGCTCGCCGATGAAGCAGATGCCGGTCGAATCCTTCTTCGCCCACGTCGGGATGCCTTCGCGCTTGGCGATTGCGCGCACCTTGCGCTTCGGCGTTTCGCCGAGCGGGAAGAGCACCGGCGCAAGCTGCTCCTGGGTCAGCTGATGCAGGAAGTAGCTCTGATCCTTGGTCGCATCGGCCGCCTTCAGCAATTCGACGCGATCGCCCGCGCGCCGCAAACGCGCATAGTGGCCGGTCGCGATGCGGTCGGCGCCGAGCGAGCGGGCGTGATCGAGGAACGCGCGGAACTTGATCTCGCTGTTGCAGAGCACGTCGGGATTCGGCGTGCGCCCCGCTTCGTATTCGCGCAGGAAATGGGCAAAGACCCGCTCCTTATATTCCGCGGCGAAGTTGACCGCCTCGAGCTCGATACCGATGACATCGGCGACCGACGCCGCGTCGACGAGATCCGCGCGCGACGTGCAGTACCCGTCGGTGTCGTCGTCCTCCCAGTTCTTCATGAAAAGGCCGACGACCTCGAAGCCTTGCTGCTTCAGGAGCCAGGCCGCGACTGACGAATCGACGCCGCCCGACATGCCGACCACGACGCGTAACTTGCGCGGCATCAGAGTTCCGTCACGAGATCGAGCGGATGCCGGCACCCGGCCCGATAGTCGTCGACGCAGCGCAGGACGAGCGGGCTCCGATGTTGTGCCCGCAGCGCCACCAGTTCGTCGTAGGGAAGCCACAGGACGCGCAGGATGCCCTCGTCGAGCGGACGATCGGCGTCGTGTCCGACGACTTCGGCGGCGAACGCGAACCGGATGAACGTGGCGCGCGTGTCGGGGGTCTGCCATCGATAGATGCCGACGAATGCCGTCGGCGTGACGTGGTAGCCCGTTTCCTCGAGCGCCTCGCGCGCCGCGCCCGCGGCAAGCGACTCTCCCGACTCGAGATGGCCCGCGGGCTGGTTGATGCGGATCCCCGCAGGCGTTTCCTCCTCGACCAGCAGGAAGCGCCCCTCGCGGGCGACAATCGTCGCCACGGTCGCGGCGGGACGGGGGATTTCGAGTTCGCGCATTCAGCCTTTCCTCTCGACCGCATACAAAAAGGCAGGGGTTTTTCTGCCCCTGCCTTCATTATCGCCGGAAAGCCAGCCTACGCCCCGGCGTTCGCCCCCGTCACGGACGCAACAGCCTGCTGCTTCTCGGTCGTCGTCGCGAGCGGAGGCGGCACACCTCTTTCCGCCCGATTCTTTACCGCCTGCTTGCCGGACGTCGCACCCTCTTGCGGGTAGACGAGGGTCGCAGCGGCGGCTTCATGCTTTTCCTGGGTTGTCGCGAGGACGGGCGGCGTGTTGCCCTCCATCGCCAGCTTGTTTGCCGTGCGTCCCGACGTCGCGCCCTCCTGCGGATAGACGGCGGCCTCCTTGACGATCTGCTGCTTCGCCTTGTCCGACGGGGTCTCGAGCATCTGGAATGGATTCCATGCCGCCGCCGCTGTCGCCGAAATGCTGCCAGCGATCACAGCAATCAAGAGCTTCTTCATTTGCATTTCCTCCAACTTGAAGCCGGGCACAAGACCCGGAAAATCCTCGAGCCTGCCACCTGCATTCAGTTGTCGGCGCTTCGACCCGACTTCTGGCAGCACTCCTCGTCGGCGCCGGTACGGGCTGCCCCGCCGTCCGTCGCGTACGCAGCGTGCGGCGCATGATCGCCGACCGCAAGTCAGTACAGCAAATTTGATTTCGATCGTGCCGGTTTCGTTCCGGGAATTCGTCCGTCGCGTGAAAGGTGCACGTAGGGCAATTCCCACGGCGGTTTCGGACTTTCTGGAGGACTGGGATGCACGGCGGCAGTCCCGAAGTTCGCACGCATTCAAGTTGCATATCAAGCTGCATGGACAGGCGGCCACGCCGCAGCAGGCTCGGTAGCGGCGCGCACGAAAGAAAAAAGGCAGGGGACTTGCGGCCCCTGCCTTTCTGCGTGGTGCGACGATGGCCTTACGGCGTCGCCGACTTCTTCGTTTCCGTCCCGACGGCCTGCTGCTTTTCCTTCGTCGTCGTCAGCGACTTCGGCGTTCCTTTTTGCGATTTCGCTTTCATCTCGGCTTCTTGCTGTGCTTTCCGCTGCGCCTCCGAACCCTCGGTGCCGGCCTGCGTCGCAGCAGCCGTCGCCTTCTGCTTCTCCGTCTTTCCCGTCAGGTCCTTCGGCGTGCCCTTCTCGGTCTTCAGCTTTTGCACTTCCTTGCTCTGCTGCGCTCTCTGTTGTTGCGAGTTCGTCGTGCCCGCTTGGGTCGCCTGTTCGACTGTACTCTGCTTCGACTTGTCCTTCGGCGTTTCACCCACGCCCTGTGCAGCGGCCGCCGTGGCGAACGCGCTGGCGATCAATGCAACGATCAGTTTGTTCATTTGTGATTCCTCAATGGTTGAAGATTGCTTGATTTCGGTGTCGACTACCCGGCTGCCGCCCGAAGAGCCCTAGAGCCGGCTGATTGTAGAGACTCACCGCTGAAAAGGCAATGCGCAACGGAGCGAGAGGCCGCTTCGCCGCGCGGGTCGCATGCTACTTGGCTGGCGCCTGGTCGGTGGGCGTCGTCGCCGGCTTTTTCTTCGACTTCTTCTTTGATTTCGTGCTCTTGGTCGATTTGGGCGCGGTTGAATCGGCCGACTTCGTCGCGGTCGTCGCCGACACCGGAGTCATCGCGGGAGCCGCTGCAGCAGCGGGCTTGGCTGGGGTGGCCGGCGCTGGGGCCGGGGCTTGGGCATGAGCCGTCAGCGCAAAGACGCCGGCGATCATCGCCATCAGGAGCTTGGACATTCGCTTTTCCTCATTTTGGGTTGAATGACACTCTGGTCGCGTGTCGTGCCCATTAACGTCCCTTGTTGCAGCGCGGTTGACACATCCGAGATCAGGGTCATCGCCGAGTTAAACCTGCAACTCTTTGATAATAATAATCTATTGCGCCTGGACGGGCCTCTCCCGGCGACCGGGCCGGCCATCGAAGTTCCTCGCAGCGCAAGTGGTATTCCGGCCGCTCAGCCGGGATCGCCGCCACGAGGCTCGAATGGCACCTCCCGCTGCAGCCACTCGCGCAGCAGCGGGACGGTGATCGGCCGCTTAGTCGCGAGCGAATGCCGGTCGAGTGCCGCCAACGCCCCCATCAACGTCGTCATGTCGCGGCGTCCGTGCGCGAGCAGATAGCCAATCACGTCCGCCGACAGGCTGAATCCCCGAGCCAGCGCATGGGCCGCGAGCGCGGCCGCCTTTTCCGCGTCGGTAAGCGACAGGACCTCGTGGACGAGGCCCCAACCCAATCGGGTCCGGAGGTCTTCGCGCAGCGGAAGCGCCGCTGGGGCCGCGCGGCTTGCAGCTACAAGCTGCCCGCCGCTCGTCTTCAACGCGTTGAACAGCGTGAACAGGCGCGCCTGCGCGTCCGCCGACGCATCATCGATTGCGTCGACGGCGACGAGCGAATGCCGGGCGAGCGTTTCGGGATCCGTCGCGAGCAATTCTCCCGGCGTCGCGATCCAGGACGCGCGTGCCCCGCGCGCGGCTGCCGCGGCGACCGCCGCACGCAGCAAGTGCGTTTTCCCTGCGCCTGCCGCTCCCCAGATCAGCACTCCTGTTTCGCCGCCCGCGCCGGCCGCGATGCGCGACAGCGTCGCCACGAGCTCCCCATTGCGTCCGGCAACGAAATTGCCGAACGACGGCGGTTCAGGGGCAGCGAGTTCGAAAACGAGTTGTTGCATCGGTTCGGTGACGACAACGTAGCGGAGCGGCCACGCGGAGCGCAGCCCGGCAATCGCGCATTTCCGGTAAAATCGTCGAGCGTTCCGCACTTTAACGCGGCGCCCGCGATCCGCTCAATGCCGGACGGACGATCGCCGGTACCGACTCCGCGCAATGACGCCCCCTGTTCAGGCCCCTCCGCTTTCCTACCGCGACGCGGGCGTCGACATCGACGCCGGCGATGCATTGGTCGAACGAATCAAGCCTTATGCGAAGAGGACGCTGCGGCCGGAAGTGCTCGCCGGCATCGGCGGCTTCGGCGCGCTCGTCGAATTGCCGAAGCGCTACCGCGAGCCGGTGCTGGTGTCGGGCACCGATGGGGTCGGCACGAAGCTGAAGCTCGCCTTCGCCTTGAACCGGCACGACACGATCGGCATCGATCTCGTCGCGATGAGCGTCAACGACATCCTCGTGCAGGGCGCCGAGCCGCTGTTTTTCCTCGATTACTACGTGTGCGAACGCCTCGATGTCGACGTCGCCGCCGCCGTGGTCAAGGGCATCGCGGAGGGCTGCGCGCAGGCGGGCTGCGCGCTGATCGGCGGCGAGACGGCCGAGCATCCGAACGCGTTCGTTCCGGGCGAGTACGACCTCGCGGGGTTCGCCGTCGGCGTCGTCGAGAAATCGAAGGCGATCGACGGCCGGAGAATCATCGAAGGCGACGTCCTCATCGGTCTCGCGTCGAGCGGCCCGCATTCGAACGGCTTTTCGCTGATCCGTCGGATCCTCGACGTTTCCGGCGCCGATCTCCGCGCGGGAGCCGCGGGAATCGATAGCACGCGCACGCTGGGCGAGATGCTGCTCGCGCCGACGCGGATTTACGTAAAGGCGGTGCTGTCGCTGCTGCGCGAGGTCGACGTGAAGGGAATGGCGCACATCACCGGCGGCGGTCTCATCGAGAACACGCACCGGATGTTTCCCGACGCCTGCGCGGCGCGGCTCGACCGCGGGTCGTGGCCGCGGCCCCCGATCTTCGACTGGCTGCAACAGCGGGGCAATGTCGCCGACGCTGAAATGCATCGCGTCTTCAACTGCGGCATCGGCATGGTCGTCGTCGTCGCAGCCGAAGACGCGGAGCGCGCGCAGCGGCTGCTCGCGGCGGCGGGCGAGTCCGTCTACCGGATCGGCGTCGTCGTGCCGCGCGCGAAAGGCGTGCCGGCAACTACGGTCGTCTGAACCCGAGCGCACGCAGAGCGCGCCTCGCGATGACAACCCCCCGCGTCACCGTGCTGATCTCCGGTCGCGGGTCGAATCTCGCGGCGCTGATCGACGCCGAGCGCCGCGCCGCGCTCGGCGGACACATCGCGATGGTCATCGCCAACCGCGCCGACGCGGCGGGTCTCGCGATCGCCGCCGCAAGCGGCATCGCGACTCGCGTCCTCGACCATCGCGCGCACGCCGATCGCCACGCCTTCGACCATGCGCTCGCCACCGCGATCGATGCGAGCGAACCCGATCTCGTCGTGCTCGCCGGATTCATGCGGATCCTCGGCCCGGACTTCGTGCACCGCTACGCGGGAAGGATGATCAACATTCATCCCTCGCTGCTGCCGGCGTACGCGGGGTTGCACACGCATCGCCGCGCGCTCGCCGACGGCGTCCGCATCCACGGCTGCACCGTGCATTTCGTCACTGCCGACGTCGACCACGGGCCCATCATCGCCCAAGGCGCGGTCGCCGTGCACGACGACGACGACGAGGCCACGCTCGCCGCCCGCGTTCTCGAGGTCGAACACCGCCTGCTGCCGGCCGCCGTCCGCGCATTCTGCGAGAAGCGCCTCGTCATCGCCGGCCGGCGTATCGACGTTAAGGGCGGATCGATTCCGAGCGCAACGCTGGAAGTCCCGACACCCCGCTGACCGGACACCGACGTGAGATCACCGCCGACGACGCCCCGCGCCGCGCACGATGCCGGCAGGTCGCCGCTGCGCGTTGCACTGCGGCGACAATGGACGATGCGCAGGGGATTCGCGATCGCGCTGGCGGCATCGATTGCGTTGCATCTTGCGTTGTCGGTGATGCGCATCGAGCCGGCGGCGCCGCCCGACACACCGCCGCTGCAGGCGACGATCACCGAGCTGCCACCGCCGCCGAAACCCGCGGTGGTGGCGACGGCGAAGCCGAAAGCAAAGGCGCGACGCGTGACGGCTCCGGTGGCGCCGCCGGCAACGCCGCCCGACGCCGCGCCCGTCGCGCGTGACGAGACGCCCGCGCTGATCGATCCGACACCCGAGGCGATCGCTGCCGGACCGGAGCCTCCGGCCGTTCCGGTCGACGTTGCGGATGTCGCATCGGCATCGAGCGCGCCGGAACATGCTCCGGACACGCTGCCGCCGCGGGTCGACCTCGTCTACCGGGGATTTCTGGGAACGCACGGCTTCGAGATCGGCAATGCGGTCTACCGCTTCGAGCATCACGGCAACGAATACCGGATATCGACGATCGGCAAGCTGTCCGGCCTGCTCGCGCTGTTCTTCCCGGGGGAAGCGAAGCTCGAGAGTCGCGGGTTCATCACGACGGCGGGGCTGCAGCCGCTCGAGTTTTCGTTCGAGCGCACGAGCCGCCACCGGCGCGAGGCCGCGCAATTCGACTGGGAAGCCGGGATGGTCACGCTGCAGGACCAGAACACCACTGCGCTCGAGCTGCCGACGTTCGATGCGTTGTCGATCATGTGGCAGTACTACTTCACGCCGCCCTCGACCACCGAAGTGACGTTCAGCCTCGCGACAACGCGCCGCGTCAATCGCTACACCGTCACGCGCGACGGCGAGGAGCGAATCGCCTGGGGCGAAGGCGAGATCGACACCGAACGCTGGCATCACAGGAGCGAGGATGGCCGCCTCGAAGGGTATGCCTGGCTCGCACCGGCGCTGCATTACATTCCCGTCAAGATCCGCTATATCGGTCCGCGCGCGACTTTCGAGGCGCTACTGGATTCCATTCGCGTCGACGAAGCGCTTGCGCAACGATGAGCACCGCCGGGCCGCCCGGAACGCCTGCGCGAGCAGGGCGAAAACGAGGACACCCGCGCGAGCAGGGCGAAGCCAAGGCCCGCAGGGCGCGTCTGCGAGCGCGGGCGGTGGCGGACCCCGAGGTGCAACGAGACGAACCCGAAAGTCCGGAGGCCACGCCGAAGGGCGCGTCTGCGAGCGCGGGCGGCGGCCGACCACAGGACCAAATGCCAAGCGACGATGGATCCGGAGGACGCGCTCGGCCGCCTCGGGCGGGGCGGCGCGAAGCGACGCTCGGGGGGAGCCGTACAGGGCTGCGGGCGAACCTGCTGCAACGCCTCGCCGCCGCGATTGCCGACATCCGGCCGCTCGCCGCGCCCGCGGATAAGCTGTTGCATCACTTCTTTCGCCGGCATCCCGAAATGGGGCAGCAGGACCGCGCGTTCGTCGCCGACGGCGCGTATGCGTACCTGCGGCGGCGCCGCTCGCTGGAAGCGCTTGCGGAGACGACGGACCCGTGGCGCCTCGCGCTCGCCGTGACGACGCGCGAGCTCGGACGCAGCGTGCGCGAGCTGGAAGGCCTGCTGAAGGAGTCCGACGCGCTCTGGCTGCGCGCCTTCAAGTCGCGCCTCGCGACGGCGCTCGATCCTGCCGTCGCCGCCGATCTCCCCGACTGGCTGTGGACGCGTCTCGGTGAAGCGTATGGGGACGACGAGCGTGCGGCGCTCGCTCGCGCGTGGCAGGCGCCGGCGCCGCTCGACCTCCGCGTAAACCCGGCGAAGACGAATCGCGACGCCGCGCGTGGCGCGTTGGCCGCGTCGGGGATCGAGGCGAAGCCGACCCCCTACTCGCCGCTGGGACTGCGCGTGCCGGGACGCCCGGCGCTCGCGCGACATCCGCTGCTGCTGGACGGCTCGCTCGAGGTGCAGGACGAAAGCAGCCAGCTCGTCGGCTACCTCGTCGCGCCGAAGCGCACCGACATGGTCGTCGATTTCTGCGCCGGAGCGGGTGGCAAGACGCTGCTCCTCGGCGCGCTGATGCGCTCGCACGGCCGGCTCTACGCGTTCGACATCATGGCAAAGCGGCTCGCCAACCTCAAGCCACGTCTGGCGCGCTCGGGACTCTCGAACGTACATCCGCAGCTTCTTGCAAGCGAGCGCGACGCGAAGATCAAGCGCCTCGCCGGCAAGATCGATCGCGTGCTCGTCGATGCGCCATGCACCGGCTTCGGCACGCTGCGAAGAAATCCCGATCTCAAGTGGCGACAAGCAGAGACTGCAGTCGCCGAGCTCGCGCGCAAACAACAGACGATTCTCGCGGCAGCGGCGACGCTCGTGAAACCGGGAGGCCGGCTTGTCTACGCGACGTGCAGCGTACTGCCGGACGAGAACGAGGCGGTCGTCGCCGCGTTCCTCGGCGCGCATCCGCAGTTCGCGCCCGGCGACGCCGCTGCGGAGCTCGCGCGCGCGGGCATCGCGCTCGATACCGGCCCGATGTTGAAGCTTCTTCCCCATCGGCACGGGTGCGACGGGTTCTTTGCCGCAGTACTCGAAAGAGCGTAAGCGCGAATGCCGCGGAAGCTTACCGCTCGCGAATTCCGGTAGACTTTCGCGGTGCTCACTCCAGTCGATTTAAGCCATTACGAATCCGCGCTGGCGACACCGGCGGGATGGTTGGACTTAGGACTGGTCGCTGTCTGCGTTGCCGCAGGCTGGCTGCTCGATCGGCGGGTGAGTCTCAAGTCCGAGTCCAGCGCCACCGTCGTCAGGGCCGGCCTCGGCAGTGTGAACCGGGTGCTGCTGCCGGTGACGACGTTCGTGCTGCTGCTCGTCGCCGACGCGGTGTTCCGGCATTGGCAGCCGCCGTTCTTCATTTCGATCGCGCTGCCGCTGACCGCTGCGCTCGCGCTGATCCGCCTCGTCGTGTACGCGCTGCGCGGGCTGTTCGGGAGACCCGCGTGGCTTCCCGTTTCCGAGCGCGTGGTCTCGTTTGCGATCTGGGTGCCCGTGCTTCTCTATTTCAGCGGAATCATGCCCGGTCTGCGCAGTGAGCTCGACGCCCTGCAGATCCCGCTCGGCAGCAAGCACGTCTCGGTCTTTGAAATCCTCAAGGGAGCGGTGGTCGTCGTGGTGACCATCGCGGCCACGCTGTGGCTGTCGGGCGTCTTCGAGCAGCGGCTCGCACGTGCTCCGAATCTCGACAGCAACGTTCGCGCGGTCCTCGCGAAGGCGATCCGTGCGCTGCTGCTGGTTTTCGGCCTGCTCTTCGCGCTCCAGGCCGTCGGCGTCGACCTCACGCTGCTCACCGTGTTCGGCGGCGCGCTGGGCGTGGGCATCGGCCTCGGCCTGCAGAAGCTCGCGAGCAACTACATCTCGGGGTTCACGATCCTGCTCGACCGCTCGATTCGACTCGGCGACATGATCACCGTCGACAATCGGCACGGCGTCGTCACCGCAGTGACCTCGCGCTACGTGGTCGTGAGGAGCCTCGACGGCGTCGAAGCGATCGTCCCCAACGACACGCTGGTGACGACGACGGTCCTCAACCATTCGTATACGTCGAAGGACATCCGCGTCGGCATCCCCGTGCAGGTGAGCTACGACAGCGACGTCGATCTCGCGCTGAAGCTGATGGCGGAGGCCGCCGCGATCGAACCTCGGGTGCTGAAGGCGCCGAATCCTCCCGCGGCGTTCATCGTGCGCTTCGCCGACAGCGGCATCGACCTCGAGCTCGGCGTGTGGATCAGGGATCCGGAGCAGGGCCAGCTCAATGTCAGAAGCACGATCAACCGCGCGATCTGGCGGGCCTTCCAGGCCAACGGCATCAGGATTCCCTACCCGCAACGGGAGATGCGGATCGTCAATCCGGCCACCACGGCGGAGCTGCCCGCAGCCGGCCATCGCGAGCCCGAGGATTCGCCGCGCTGACGTACGGTACAACTCGGCGGATTTTCGGCCAACCCCCTCTTTTTTTGTGAAAAATTGCTTGCTTTAGCGCAAAGCGGAGCCCATTTCACAGGGTATAATGCGCCCTCGCTCCACCAAGCCTCGGATGGTCCGATGCCGGAGCCGTTCCCGGGAACCCCATGTTCTTCGATTTCCTCTCCTTCGCCGCGCAGGGTCTGATGCCGCTGCCGTGGTGGGGTTACATCGTCGTCGCGTTTTCGCTGACGCACGTCACGATCGCCGCCGTGACGATCTACCTCCATCGCCATTCGGCACACCGCGCGCTCGACCTCCATCCGGTCGTCAGCCACTTCTTCCGCTTCTGGCTCTGGCTCACGACCGGAATGGTCACGAAGGAATGGACGGCGATCCACCGCAAGCACCACGCGCGCGTGGAAACCGACGAAGACCCGCACAGCCCGCAGACGCGCGGCATCCGCACGGTGCTCCTCCGTGGGGCCGAGCTCTATCGCGACGAAGCGAAGAACCGGGAAACCCTCGAGCGCTACGGCAAGGGCACTCCCGACGACTGGATCGAGCGCAACCTCTACACGCGCTATTCGTGGGAAGGCGTCGGCCTGATGCTCGTCATCAACCTCGTGCTGTTCGGTGCGCTGGGCGCCACGATCTGGGCGGTGCAGATGGCGTGGATCCCGATCATGGCCGCGGGCATCGTCAACGGCATCGGCCACTGGTGGGGTTACCGCAATTTCGCCTCGGCCGACGCGTCGACGAACATCGTGCCGTGGGGCATCATCATCGGCGGCGAGGAATTGCACAACAACCATCACGCGTACGGCTCGTCGGCGAAGCTCTCGTCGCGCTGGTACGAATTCGACCTCGGCTGGACGTACATCCGGATTCTCGCCACGCTGCGCCTTGCGACGGTGCGCAAAGTCGCCCCGAAGCTCCGCGTCGTGCGCACCGGCAAGGCGGCGCCCGACCTCGCCACGTTGCAGGCGGTGATCACGCACCGGTATGCGGTCGCGACGACCTATGCGCGGACGTTGAAGGAGACTTGCGCGGTCGAGTTGAAGGCGTTGCGCGCCCGGGTCGGCCGCAGCGAGCTCGCCCATGTTCCGAGCATGCGCCGGCTGAAGCGCTGGCTGTCGGGCGACGGCGTCGATGCGTTGCGCGAGCCCGAACGGGCGACGCTTGCCAAGGCGCTCGAGACGAGCAAGGCGCTCTCGACCATCTACGCAATGCGCCAGGAATTGAACGCGCTGTGGGAACGGTCGACCGAGTCGAGCGAGCAATTGCTGGCGCGGCTGCAGGACTGGTGCCATCGCGCCGAGACGTCGGGAATCGCCCCGCTGGCGCAGTTCTCGCTGCAGTTGAAGCGCTACGCCTGACGGACGTCTCGTCCGGACAGAAAGGGCCCGCATCCGGCGGGCCTTTTTGTTGGCGGATCCCGCGAATGCATCGGCCGGCCGTGTGTAGCGAGTCGAGCCGCTTGACACGGAGCTTCCGGGGAACCAACTTACGTAACGCCGCTGAAGAGAAATCCCGTGGAGGAGGTCGGGGAGTCTTTCAGCGCAAGACACTGGGTTCTCCGCCCCCGATTACCCCCTCGGGGGCAGGCTCTGCGCGGGAACGATGCGACGCAAGGCAGCGTCGGCTGAAGGAGCGCTTCTTTGGAATTCAAGGACTACTATCAAACGCTGGGCGTCGCGCGCGAGGCCACCGCCGAGGAAATCAAGAAGGCGTTCCGCAAGCTCGCGCGCAAGTATCACCCCGACGTGTCCAAGGAGGCCAACGCCGAGGCGCGGATGAAGGACGTGAACGAGGCCTACGCCGTCCTCTCGGATCCGGAGAAGCGCGCGGCGTACGATCAGCTGGGGCGGAGCCACCACGCGGGTGAAGAATTCCGGCCGCCGCCCGATTGGGATGCCGGCTTCGAGTTTTCCGGGCCCGGCGTCTTCGGCGGAGAACATGCCGACTTCAGCGATTTCTTCGCCGAATTGTTCGGGCGCCAGGCGGGGCGCGGTGCTCGTTTCCGTGCCCGTGGCGAGGATCACCACGCCAAGATCCTGCTCGACCTGGAAGACGCGTATCGGGGCGGGGCTCGTGTCGTGACCCTGCGCGTTCCGCGCGTCGATGACGAGGGGCGCCTGACCCTCGCTGAACACAGCCTCGACGTGCGGATTCCGAAGGGCGTCCACGAAGGTCAGGTCATTCGCCTCGCGCGGCAGGGAAGTCCCGGTGCAGGTGGCGGCGAGCCTGGCGATCTGTACCTCGAAGTGCATTTCAATCCCCACTCCCGCTACCGCGTCGAAGGGCGTGACGTCTACGCGACCTTGCGCGTCGCGCCGTGGGAGGTGGCGCTCGGCGCGACGGTCCGGACGGCGCTGCCCGATGGCGAGGTCGACGTGCGCGTGCCCGAAGGCTCGCAGACCGGACGCAAGCTTCGCCTCAAAGGACGCGGCATTCCCGCGGGTGAGCCGGGGGACCTCTATCTCGTGCTGGAGGTCGTTCTGCCTTCGGCCAAAACACCGAAGGCGCGCGAGCTGTATCAGGCGATGGCGCGCGAGCTCGCCTTCGATCCGCGCCACGATCCAGGAGCCTCGACATGACGACGCACGAGCACGACGCGCTGCTGCTGGACGATGCGCTGATCGGCCTCGAAGAGCTTGCCGGCAATTGCAGCGTGACCCACGAATGGATCATCGAGCATGTCCGCGCCGGTGTGCTGCTCGACGCCGCGGACCCGGACCCATCGCGCTGGTCGTTCACGAGCCGTGACCTGCTGCGGGCTCGCTATCTCTGCACCATAGAGCGCCGTTTCGACGCGAATCCCGAGCTCGCGGGACTCGTTGCCGATCTGGTCGAGGAGCTCGAACGGCTCCGGGTGCGGTTGCGGCGGGAGGGGCTTCAGTTGGACGAGTGACGGAGCGCGCGCTTCGCGCCTGGGCTCGGCCAGAGGGCCTCGCCCGCCTCTCGAACGGCCTCCGCACCGCCGCGTCAACTTCACTTTCGTGTTGTCGGCCGCGGTCGCTCGTTCGGCGACGCGCGCTTCGCGCCTGGGCTCGGCCCTGTGGCCTCGCCCGCCTCTCGAACGGCCTCCGCACCGCCGCGTAAACTCCACTCTCGTGTTGTCGGCCGCGGTCGCTCGTTCGGCGACGCGCGCTTCGCGCCTGGGCTCGGCCCTGTGGCCCCGCCCGCCTCTCGAACGGCCTCCGCACCGCCGCGTCAACTCCACTTTCGTGTTGTCGGCCGCGGTCGCTCGTTCGGCGACGCGCGCTTCGCGCCTGGGCTCGGCCCTGTGGCCCCGCCCGCCTCTCTCACGAACGGCCTCCGCACCGCCGCGTCAACTCCACTTTCGTGTTGTCGGCCGCGGTCGCTCGTTCGGCGACGCGCGCTTCGCGCCTGGGCTCGGCCCTGTGGCCTCGCCCGCCTCTCTCGCGACTACTTGAGCTTCGTCTCCTTGTACATGACGTGCTTGCGGGCGACGGGATCGAACTTCTTGATCTCCATCTTTTCCGGCATGTTCTTTTTGTTCTTCATCGTCGTATAGAAGTGGCCCGTGCCGGCCGACGATTCGAGCTTGATCTTTTCGCGCATGATGGAAGTCCTTCCGTGGGCGGGGCAACAGCCGCCGTCAGACGTGCTCGCCGCGGGCGCGCAGCGTTGCCAGCACCGAATCGATGCCGTTCTTGTCGATCGTCCGCAACGCGGCGTTGGTCAAGCGCAGGCTGACCCAGCGATTCTCGCTCTCGACCCAGAACCGGCGTTGCTGGAGGTTGGGGAGAAAGCGTCGCTTCGTCTTGTTGTTCGCGTGCGAGACGTTGTGGCCCACCATCGGGGCCTTTCCGGTGACCTGGCAGACTCGAGCCATGGCTCGCTCCTTCGTATTGGGGACTGCGTTGGCGCAAAGCGGAGGATTATAGCGCGAATTCAGCCCCCGATTCAAGCGGTTATGCCTATCCCTCCGCGGCAGTGGGGCTGGTCTGCTGAGCTCGCATCCGGTGCCAGCGATGCGGCAATCACCAGCTGTTCGACGTGGCGCCGTTGTTGGCGGTGTTGACGAAGAAGTACAGGAACTTGTCGGTCAGCGGGTTGTAGGCAAACGTGCTGACGTGCACCGCCCCCGGCACGAAATTGACCGGGTTGTTGCACGCCCCGACCCGCATCGTGCCGCGCAGGCTGTCGGGCGGACCGCCCGTGCCCACCACGGTGCCGTTGTTGACCACCGTCTTGACCGCGCCGAACGGCGGAATCGTCAGCGGCACCGACGTGAACAAACCACCACTCCAGCTTACCCCGTACGCATCACCCGACCCCGGGTACAGCGCAACCTGGACGCAAATCGAGTCGGCCGTCGTGTTCTGCAGCTCGACATGAAAATCATAGCCATTGGTCGTCCAGCGGCTGTAGATCGTGCTCTCCCGCACCCGGATCTGGAAGCTCGGCCCCGCCACCGCCGTCACCGCCACGTACACGCCCCGCTTGTTCTGCGCGTTCCCCGAGCGACGGCGGCAAGGTCTGCAGCACGCAGCGGTTCCGTCGCTCGCCACCTCCAGCGCCGGCGCCCGCGTGTTCAGCGTGCAGTCGGAATTCGTCTCCGGCGGCGCCGCCGCCGCCGCCGATCGGACAACGCCACGCTGCCAATCGTGTTCGCCGCCAGGTCGCTCGTCCGGATCGACCACCTCCACCGCGTAGGTCTTCCCCGGCTCCACCCCGAACACGAACCAGCGCGCCTCGGCCGGGCTCCCCACCGCCTGCATCAGCGAGCTGCCGTCGGGCACGATCACCCGCGCGTTGGCCGCCGTCGTGTTGGCCGCCGGACCCACCCGCTGCGCCTGGACCACCCCGACGCCAGGGCCAGCCCGGCGAGCACCACCGCCATCGTCCACGTCGCAACGCTTCGTGCCTTCATGATTCGGTCCTTTCCGAGTATCGAGCGAGATCTTTCATCGTGCCTGCACTATTGCAACCATCTGCTGATCCGTCAATCCCGCTACCACGTGCTCCGCGTCTTGCCCTCGTTCGCGGTCGTGGTGAAGAAATAGACGAACCGATTGGCCAGCGTGTCGAAGGCGAAGCTGCTCACGTGCAGCGCCCCCGGAATCAGATTCACCGGTGACGAGCACGCGCCGACGCGGAACGTGCCTTCGGTGTCGGGTCCGACGCTGCTTCCTTTCAAAGCGACGGTCTTCACCGCTCCGAAAGGCGGGACGGTCATCGTGATTGCATCGATTGACCCCGACCACCCCGGCCCCGCGGTATAAGTGAGCCCCGAGGCCGGGTAGCGCGCCACTTCGACGCACATCGCGTCGGCCGTCGTGTTCTCGACTTCGACGTGATAGTCGTAGCCCGCCGTCAGCCAGCGGCCGTAGATGGTCGCCTCACGCGCCCGGATCTTGAACTGTGACGCCTCGCCCGCCGACATCCGCGTCACTTTCACATACACCGGCCGCTTATTCTGCTGCATCCCCGCCGTCGGTAGCTCCGTCCGAAGCACGCAGCGGATGCCGTCGCCCGCGACGTCGACCGCCGGCGGCCGCGGTCCGTTCGCCGCCGTGCAGTCGACGCTCGCCTCGGGCGGTCCCGAGGTCCCGTCGACGTCGTAGATTCCCAGGGTTCCGATGGCATTCGCCGCAAGGTCGCCGTCGACGTCCGCTGTTTCGATCACGTACGTCTTGCCCGGCTCGACGCCGATCGCGAACCACTTCGTATCGGGATACGGACCGAACGATTGCTTGAGCGACGTGCCGTCCGGTACCAGCAGTCTCGCGGGCGGGACAACCACATAGAAGACCATATTGGACGGCGAGCTGGCGGCGCCTGTCCCGACCGAGTTCGTCGCCTTCACGTTGCATGTGTACGGCGTGCCGCTGACGAGCCCCGTGACAGTGATCGGGCTCGCGCTTCCGACCGCGGTGATCGATCCGGGATTGCACGTCACCGTGTAGCTCGTGATCGGTGTGCCCCCGGTATTCACGGGTGGGGTGAATGTCACCGTGATGCCGCCCGGAACCAGCGCCGCGGTGATGCCCGTCGGCGCGGCAGGCACGGTTGCGATCACGTTGAACGGCGCGCTGAGACCGCTGGTGAGCGCATCGCCGCTGGTGCGGTTGGCGCTGAGCGACGCGCCGATCTGCGCCGTATCGATCGTCACGCCATTTGCCGTGCAGGTGGTGGTGCCCGCCGTAAGCGTGCAGCTCGAAGTGCCGCCCAAGGCGCCGGTGCCGACGAGCCCCAGGCTCATACCGGAAGCCGCGATCACGGGCGCCGGCGTCGCGCCCACGTCGCGACTCTCGACGATGACGTTGAATCCGGTGCCCGCCGTGACGGCGCTGCCACCGTTGACGGCGGTGATCGCAAGCTGCGTGGCGGGACCGACGACGAGCACGCTTGCGGGGAACGGGCGCGTTCCCATGGTTCCATCGCCCAGCTCGCCCTCGTTGTTCTGGCCCCAGCACTTCACGCCGACGCCACTGACCAGCGCGCACGTATGATTCTGTCCCGCCGCAATCGCAAGGACGCCGTTGGTGAGACCGCTGACATCGACCGGCGTCAGCCGTTGCGTCGTCGTGCCGTCGCCGAGCTGTCCGTACGTGTTGAGCCCCCAGCACTTGACGCCGCCGCCGGTCGTCAGCGCACAGGTGTGGGACAAGCCGGCGGAAATCGCGGCAACCCCGCTGGACAAACCGCTCACATTGACAGGCGCGAGACGCTGCGTGTTCGAGCCGTCGCCAAGCTGTCCGTTGGTATTGAGGCCCCAACATTTGGCACCGCCAACGGTCGTTACAGCGCAGCTATGCGTAAGCCCGGTAGTGATGGCTGCAACGCCGCTGGTCAGGCCGCTGACGTCGACGGGCGTAAGCCGCGGCGACGTCGTCCCGTCCCCGACCGGGCCGTTGATATTGAATCCCCAGCACTTGACGCCGCCGCCGCTCGTCAGCGCGCACGAGTGAAACTGGCCGGCGGCGACCGATGTCGTGCCGCTGGTCAAGCCGCTGACGGACACGGGGGTCAAACGCTGCGTGTTCGACCCGTCCCCAAGCTGACCGGCGTCGTTCCTACCCCAGCACAGGGCACCGCCACCGCTTGTCACTGCGCAGGTATGGTCACCACCCACGCTTGCGGCGATTACCGCGGTCGTTCCCAACCCGGAAACGTCGACCGGCGTCAGGCGCTGGAGCTTCGTCCCATCGCCGAGTTGACCTTGCGAGTTGTCGCCCCAGCACTTGCCGCCGCCGGCAACCAGCGCGCAGCTGTGGTTGTTTCCGGATGCGACGCCGGTTGCGCCGTTTGCGAGCCCGCTCGCGGTAACCGGGACATCCGCATTGATCTGCGTACCGTCGCCGAGCTGGCCGGCAGCGTTGCCGCCCCAGCAGCGAATGCCGCCTCCAACCGTCCGCGAGCACGTATGTGTTCCACCGCCGCTGATCAATGCCATCGCCGTCAAGCCGACGACGTCCACGGGAAGGCTCCGTTGCATTACGGAATTGTCGCCGAGCTGGCCGTTGCCGTTCGCACCCCAGCAAACCAGGCCGTTGCCAATCCGCACGCACGTGTGCAGCCCGCCCGCGACGACCGATGCTGCGCTCGCAACGCCCTGAACATCGGTCGGCGTGAGACGAGTGTTCGCGGAGGTTCCGTCGCCGACCTGCCCGTACGTGTTGTCGCCCCAGCACTTGAGGCCACCGCCGGTGATTGCTGCGCAAGTATGGCCGTTACCGGCGGCGATTCCCGCCACACCAGCTCGCAAGTCCGCTCACGGCGACCGGAACTGGTCGCTGCGTCGTCGAGTTGTCGCCGATTTGCCCATAGCCGTTCCAGCCCCAGCACTTCACGCCGCCACCGACGAGCGCGCAGCTGTGGTATTGGCCCACGGCGATGGCGTTGGCGCCGCTCGTCAGACCGCTGACGTCGACAGGGGCCGTGCGTTGCGCCGTCGTGTTGTCGCCGATCTGGCCGAAAGTGTTTCCACCCCAGCACTTCACCCCGCCGCCGGTCGTCAGCGCACACGTATGCGACGCACCGGCGTCGACTGCGGTCACTCCGCTGCTCAAGCCGGTGACGTCGACCGGCGCATTTCGCTGTGCGGTGGTGCTGTCGCCGATCTGACCGGTGCTGTTCATCCCCCAGCACTTGACACCTCCGGCGTTGGTGATCGCGCACGTATGATTGTCGCCAGCCGCAATGGCTTTCACACCGCTCGTCAACCCGCTAACATCCACCGGCGTCAATCGCTGCACGGTCGTCGTGTCGCCGAGCTGGCCGGTGGCGTTCGCACCCCAGCACTTGACGCCGCCGCCGGTCGTCAACGCGCAGGAGTGGCTGGCGCCGGTGACGATCGTCGCAACGCCGCTGCCAAGGCCGCTGACATCGACGGCGGCGAGCCGCTGCGTCGTCGAGTTGTCCCCAGCTGGCCGCTGTCGTTCGCGCCCCAGCACTTGACGCTGCCTCCGACGACAGCACAGGTGTGCGATCCGCCCGCGGACATCTGCTTCACTGCAGCCTGGCCAGCTCACGAGAACCGGTAGTCAACCGCCGGCTCGTGCCGTTGTCGCCAAGCTGCCCGACCGAGTCGTCACCCCAGCAGACGACGGAACCGCCGGATGATCAGTGCGCACGTGTGCCGCGCGCCTGCGACGATCGACGTGATGCCGCTCGTCAGGCTCGGGACACTCACCGGCGCCCATCGATCCGCGAACGTCCCATCGCCCAGCTCGCCGTATTGATTCAGGCCCCAGCACTGCACGCCGCTTCCGGTCAGGCGCGCGCACGCGTGCGATGCGCCCGCCGTGATGGACGCCACGCCACTGGTCAGACCGGTGACGTCGACCGGCGTGAGACGTTGGGTCTGCGTGCTGTCGCCGAGCTGTCCGTTGCTGTTGAGGCCCCAGCACTTGACGCCTCCGCTCACTAGCGCGCAGGTATGGGTGTATCCGGCAGCCACTGCGGTGGCACCACTTGCGATGCCGCTGACGGCGACCGGCGCCGGTCGTTGCGTATTCGTGTTGTCGCCGAGCTGACCGTTGCTGTTGAATCCCCAGCATTTGACAAGTCCGGCACTCGTCACTGCACACGTATGGAATTCACCGGCCGTGATGGCAACTACCCCGCTAGAAAGTCCGGAGACGTTGACCGGCGTCGATCGCTGGGTCGTCGTGTTATCGCCGAGCTGGCCATTGTTGTTGACGCCCCAGCACTTCACACCGCCGCCGCTGGTAAGCGCGCACGTGTGTGCGCCGCCGGCGGCGATGGCAATGACGCCACTCGCGAGCCCGCTCACGGCAACCGGCGTGAGCCGCTGCAGAAGGCTGCCGTCCCCGAGCTGGCCGCCGCCGTTGTTTCCCCAGCATTTGACGGCTCCGCCGGTGACAATTGCGCAGGAGTGATAATCGCCGACGGCAACGGCCACGACGCCGGTGGCGACGGCGACGGTCGTGATACCGGTGGTTAGACCGCTCACCTGAACGGGAGTCAGCGCCGTCGTGGTCGTGAACCGTCGCCCAACTGGCCAAAGTGTTGTCCCCCCAGCATTTGGCGCCGCCGCCCGCGACCGCACAGTGTGCTGGCTGCCGGAGCCTGCAGCGATCGCCGTCGCGCCGGAGAACGGCACAAAGGCATGCGCAAGCGTAGCCAAGCCGCAGAGGGTCGCTATGGCGAGGAGTTGGAAGAGGATGACGCGGAGGGTAGGGCCATCCCGCAAGGCGACCCATGTGGTGCACGAAGGCGGTTTGCGCAACGACCCCGCGAATTCGCCAGTCGAATAGCGAAGCTCGCAAGCCGAGTACCCGTTCTCGCACGGCAGATGAATCCCGCTCACGTCGGACCGCTCCCTGCGTTTGTTGTCGTTGCGAGCGCGAACCGCCACCAGCGGTGGCTCGCGCTGTAAAGTTGTCAGCAACAACTGTGCCATTCTGCCTCGGCGAAGGTCGCTAGCGGACGCACTGAAAGAGCGATGGGTCGGCGCCGCTCCGCCAGCGGCGGGAGTCGAGGGAAACGGTGCCGCCGGTCCGCTGATCATGCCGACCGACGTGTCATGCTGTTGTGCAGAACAGCTGTCGCGTGCAACGGCAGCCAGATGACCTTTGGCGCTCGCGTATGCGCTAGAGCAGTCCCCGCTCCGCGAACGACGTAAGGCGGCCGCCGGCGACGACAAAATGGTCAAGCGTGCGGATGTCGACCAGCGCGAGCGCCTGTTTCAGCGCCTGCGTCAGCAGTTCGTCCGCGCGCGAGGGTTCCGCAACACCGGACGGGTGGTTATGCGCGTTTTGTGCCCGGGATCGTTTTGTGGCCCTGGCGGCTTGGTTCTTTGATTTCACGGCAATGTTGCGTCGTCGCGGTCACATAACGGGGTTCGAAGGCCATGCGGTTGATGGATGCCACGACTTCGGATAGATGGTTGCTTGTTGAGCTTGGCCGGTGCCGCGCGCATCGCTGTGGGCCATGATCGCGGCACCGAAGTGGCGTCTAAAGCGATGCCAGCCAACTCATGAGTGCTGCGTCGTCATGCCATCCCGGTTTGCGAGGCCGAGCAGCCGTCGATGTCGGTGGTTCACACAGCTTCAAGGCTTCCTCCTTCATCCGTACTGTGATTTCGGCATACCGGTTGGTGGTGTTCAGACTCACATGCCCCAGCCAGCCTCGGATCACGTTAACCTCGACGCCGGATTCGAGCAGGTGGACGGCCGTTGTGTGCCGGACCACATGAGGCGTAATCCGCCGTCGCTGTGGCACTGATGGCGCCTGCTCGAGGACGGCGGCGTGCTGGCGTACGCGCTTGTAGATCCCGAAGCGCGTCAGGGGCTCGCCCGTCGCGGCGGTGAACACCGCAGCCTGCGGATCGCTGGCACATCGCTCGGCGAGGAGCTGGCGCAGCGCGCTGGCCGTCTGCTCCCATAGCGGGCAGGTTCGCCACTTGCCACCCTTGCCCAGCAGCCGAACCTGGGGTTGAGCGGTCAGGACGAGTTGTTCAACCCGCAGGCCCGCGACCTCCCCGACCCGAGCACCGGTGTTGTAGAGGAACAGCAGGAGTGTACGGTCGCGTAACGCAAGCCGGCCGCGATCGGGCAAGTGGTCGAACAGCGTCTGAACCTCGTCGCGCGCCATGAAGCGCGTCTCCGGCAAGGCCGATCGCTTCACGGGAATGGCGGCTACTTGCCCGCACACGTGAAGCATCTCGGGCACTCGGCGCCCCACGTACTCGTAGAACGTGTGCAATGCGGCCAGGCGCTGGTTGCGAGTTGAGATGCCATTGTGACGCGTCTGCTCAAGCTCCCGAAGGAAGCCGAGCACGCGCTCGAAGCCAAGGTCATCGAAGCTCAACTGGCTGACCCCACGCTTGGTCTGTGCGGACGCGAACGTCAGGAACAGCCGCATCGCGTCGCGGTAGCTGCCAATCGAGCCAGGCCGCAGGCCCTTCTGCTGCGGCAGGTAGTCGAGGAAGAAGCTGTAGACGAGGGAGCCGAAGGTAGGGGCCGTCATGACGGTACCTCCCCCAGCGTCGGCGCAAACGACGCGAAGCGGCGATTGGCCTCCTGCAACAGTTCGCTCGTGATGGTTAGGTAGACAGCCGTACTCGCCGGGTTGACATGCCCAAGGAACGTCGAGAGGTGATTGAGCTTGGTGGCGGGTGCCACCCCCTCACGGTACCAGCGCAGCAAGGTGCGAACGGCGAAGGTGTGCCGCAGCCCGTGCACGCGTGGACCGGAGGTCCCGGCCGGCACAGCGAGTGCCAGGCATGGCAGCAAGTCATCGCGGAACGTATTGCGGATAGTGTTGGTGCTCACTGGGCTCCTGCCATTCCACGAGAACAGCGGCGCACTGTCGGCGCAGGGCCAGTCCATGCGCTCGCGAAGTTGAAGATAGGCGCGAACGCGAGCTGCTAGCCGCGGGCCGAAGGGCACCAGCCGGCTCTTGCCGAACTTGCTGTCGCGGATCTGCAGAACGTCGCGCTCCAGATCGACGTCGCCATACTGCAAGCGCGAGACCTCGCCGATGCGTAGCCCCAGCCCGGCGAGCAGGGCGAAGATGGTCTCGTAGGTCGGCCCGCGCATGCGGCTGCGAGGGTTGTCTGGCAGCAGTGCGGCTTCGGCCAACAAGCGCTTGATGACGGCGGGCTCGAACAGGAATGGCAAGCGCCGAGCGGTCTCCCGCCGTGGCCGTAGTTGCAGCGGCGAGGTCGGTATTGCCTGCTGGCTGACGCTCCAGTCGAAGAGCCTTCGCACCACACCCAGCAGGTGGTTGTAACTCCTGGGATTGACGCGCTCGCGTGAGGCCAGGAATTGCTCCAAACACTCGCCGGTGATGTCGTCCATGCTGCCGATGCGCTGTTCGACCAGGAACCGGTCCAGCAGGCGCAGCATGCGATCCTCGGAGGCGAACTTGCAGCCCAGGGCCCGCTTGGTGGCCAAGTACTGCTCGATCTGGCCCGCCAGCGGACTATGGAATCCATCCCATGCCGTTCTCATAGCGCCTCCTCGGCATCGCCAAGGACGAGCTGGCGCAGCCGGTGCAAGGCGACCTTGGCGTAGACCAGCGTCGATTCCTCGCGGCGATGGCCAACGAAGTCCCCGATGACCTTGAATGACACATCGGCGTCCACCAGACGCTGCACGCAGGTGTGGCGCAAGGTGTGGGAACCGGCTCGCGGGACCTTGATACCGACGGCGTGCAAGCGCGAAGCCACCTGACTGGAAACGGTCCAGTGGGACATCGGCGAGTAAGGTGTCTTCGTGACCAGGAAGAGATGGCGATCGTCCACTTCGGGGCGGCCAGCGCGAAGGTACTCGATGATGGCATCGCCGACCGTTGCCGACAGCGGGTAGACGGTCGAGTGTCCGCCCTTGCGCGTCGGCACTCGAAGTTGTGCCTGCTTCCAGTCGAGGTCGTCCAGTTGCATTGCGGCGATCTCGCGCGCGCGAAGGCCGTAGCTCACGAGCAGGAGCAGCAGTGCGTAGTCACGCTTGCCTATTGCCGAGCGGCGATCCACGCCGTCCAAGACCCGCTGCACGTCGGCCCACGCAATCGCACGGGGGATGGAAGCCTGCTTGTAGCCTCGTCCCCGAGTTACCGACCGGCTGAGGTCTGTCGGAATGATGTCTTGCCGATGGACGTAGCGCAGAAACACACGCAGAGTGCCGGTGCAACCTTGCATACCAAGCGCACCCAGGCGCTGTGCGCGCTCCGTTAAGAACGTGCTGATCAGCGGTGGCGAGATCGCCGGCAGATCGCTGACGCCTGCGCGCTCAAGGTAGGCCTCGAATACCCTGAGGTTGTGCACGTAGCTGTGAATCGTCGTCTGCCGTAGCCCCCGTTCCTCGCTCAGGTAGGGGAAGAAGCCTGGAGCACGGTCCCGGAACGGCAAGACCACCCGACGGACGCTTCCGACAAAATCGGGAAGGACCAGCCGGAGCATCTGTTCGACCGGGACGCGTGCGTTCGCGTGGACGGCGGCTCTGTCTTGTTGCGTTCGGCACCAGGCGCCCCGCGTACTCATCCAATGATGAACGAACGCGTCGATCTGGGCGGGTAGGTCCTCCAACGCGCTTGCGCCGCGCGCGACAGCGAAGTCATTGAACTGAACCAACGACTGAACGTGCCGCTTGATGGTGGCCGTCGCTGCTCGTCGCTCGTCGAGCCACTTGACGTAATGGTCAATGGACGGGCCCAGCCATAGTGCGCGAATGCGGTCGGCCGTCCGAGGCAGAGCAAAGTGTCGTTCCAGCATAACAATCTCCTGTCTACGAGGTGGAAGGAGACCGTATGCTCTGCCATCTGGCGCCGTTATGTGTCCTCAGCCGGCCAATTGCTCTACGAAATCAATGACCCCGATCGTCACCGCAACAAAACGATCCCGGGCACAAAACGCGCATTTTGTTCCGCGCAACAAAATGCGCGAAGATCATCGCCGCCGCATTGCGGGCGAGCGCCGCTTTCACGACTTCGCGCGGATAGACGCTCGTCTGCGCGAGCGTCCCGCGAAACAGTTCCTCGGATGCGAGCACGCGGTTCTGGCTGTCGAGAAACAAACCGACGAACACTTCGTACGGACGCCCGCCAAGCGAGAGTCGCAAATAGTCGCGCACCGCCTGCGGCGAAGCGAGCGCGTCACGCGCCGCGGCCTCTTCCGCAAGCGACCGCCGCGCCAGCTCGACGACGCTCGCGAGCACGGCGTAGCGTGCAGCGCCAAACCCGCGCACGGCCGCAACTTCCGCCGCGGGCGCCGCGAAGAGACCGGCGAGCCCGCCGAATCGTGCGATCAGGTCGCGGGCGAGATCGAGCGCGCTCTTTCCGCTGATGCCCGTGCGCACGAGCAAGGCGAGGAGCTCCGCGTCGGACAACGCCGCGGCCCCGTGCGCAAGCAACCGTTCGCGCGGGCGTTCGCCGGTGGGCCAATCGCGGATGCGCATCGAGCGTGCCTTCATCGTATGGAATGTCGTTCCGAAGTACCGTATCGCGACTGCGCCGCGCGGACCGTCGAGGGCAGTGTAAACTTCGCGCGTCGCCGAAGCGTATCGGCCACAGGGATGATGACCACACGAACGAAGCCGCTGTCCCGGATCGTACTGGGCCTGACGGGCGGGATCGCCGCGTACAAGGCGGCCGAGCTCGCGCGCCTGTTCGTCAAGGCGGAGATCACGGTGAACGTCGTGATGACGCCGGGCGCATGCCGCTTCATCGCGCCGATCACGCTGCAGGCGCTGTCGGGCAACCCCGTGCTGACCGATCTGTGGGCCTCGGGCGCCGCCAACGGGATGGGGCACATCGATCTCTCGCGCGGTGCCGACGCGATCGTCGTCGCGCCGGCCTCCGCGGATTTCCTGGCCAAGGCAGCGAACGGCCACGCCGACGATCTGCTGTCGACATTGACGCTCGCCCGCGATTGCCCGCTCTTCGTCGCGCCGGCGATGAATCATCAGATGTGGGGCAATGCCGCGACGCAGCGCAACGTCGCGCGACTCGTTGCCGATGGCGTGATCGTTCTCGGGCCCGGCGTCGGCGATCAGGCGTGCGGCGAGACGGGCGAAGGCCGGATGCTGGAACCGCAGGAGATCTTCGACGCCGTCGTCGCATGGGCGCAGCCCAAAGTCCTCGCGGGCAAGCGCGTGCTGCTCACCGCAGGTCCGACGTTCGAAGCGATCGACCCGGTACGCGGCATCACGAACACGAGCTCGGGGAAGATGGGGTTCGCGCTCGCGCAAGCCGCCGCAGAGGCCGGTGCTGCGGTGACGCTCGTCGCGGGCCCGACGACGCTTGCGGCGCCCGCCAGCGTCGCGCGCATCGACGTGCAAAGCGCCGCGGAGATGGCGGACGCGGTCCTCGAACGGGTCGATTCGTGCGACGTCTTCATCGCCGTCGCCGCGGTCGCCGACTACACGCCTGACAAGGTCTCCGCGACCAAGATCAAGAAGCAGGACGCGCCGCTGACGATCGCGCTCAAGCCGACGGTCGACATCCTTGCCACGGTCGCCGCGCGCAAGGACGCGCCGTACTGCGTCGGCTTCGCCGCCGAGAGCCACGACATCCCGAAGCACGCGGATGAAAAACGCCGGCGGAAGAACGTGCCGCTGATCGTCGCCAACCGCGCCCAGGACGCGTTCGGCAGCGACGACAACGAAGTGATCCTCTTCGACGCCGCCGGAGAGCATCCGCTGCCGAAGATGGACAAGCTCGCGCTCGCGCGTACGCTGGTGGGGGAGATTGCGAAGCGGTTGGGCAAACGATGACGGCGCGTGCGCGCGGACGTTTTGGATTCCGGCCGTTTGCCAAGCGCGGCGGCGTTGTCAGCAATGAACTCGTCGACCAACTTCGCGGCAAAATACCTGCCGAAGACGGAGGGGTCCGGCAAATGACACTCGAAATCAAATGCGCGCTCGAAGAGGATGGCCGCTGGGTGGCTGAAGTACCGCAACTGCCCGGCGTACTGGCTTACGGCTCCTCTACCGAGGAAGCGATGGCTCGTGCCGAGGCGCTTGCGCTGCGAGTTCTGGCCGAAGCTATCGAGCAAGGAGAAGCCGGCCCACAGTCCATTTCCATTGTTGTTGCCACAGCGTGAGCCAACGGGCGCAGACCGAAAAAGTGCTCCTCACTCAACGGTGCTAAACTCATTCTTACATGAGCGCTGATCCCTCGAAACTCCTGGATGAAGCCCTGAGCTTGCCTCCCGAAGCGCGGGCAGCCCTTGCGGCCTCTCTGATCGAAAGCCTCGATGAAACCGTCGATCCGGATGCCGAAGCGGAATGGGCCAAGGAGATCGCCCGGCGGGTGAAGGATCTGGACGAGGGCCGGGTGCAGACGGTCCCATGGGCTGAGGTGCGACGCGCCATTCTGCGGCCCTGATGGCCGATCTCGCCGTTCGCGTCCACCCGGAAGCCCGCGTTGACCTGCAGCGCGCTTACAGTTGGTACTTCGAACGCAACCCAGCAGCTGCCGTTGCGTTTCTAGCTGAGGTCGATCGCGCAATCGGGCAGATAAGCGCAGGTCCCGATCATTGGCCATCGTATCTGTCGGGCTCGCGGCGTTTCGTACTCCGGCGTTTTCCCTTTTCCGTCGTATACCGCGTGTCCGGCGAGACCGTGCAGGTGCTTGCGTTCGCGCACGGCCGTCGACGGCCGGGCTATTGGCGCAAACGGTAGAGGATCAAAATCGATGTCCGTAACGATTGCCCTGAGAGTCCTCGACGAGCGCATCCGCCCTCACCTGCCCGCGTACGCGACACCCGGCGCCGCCGGCATGGACCTGCGCGCGTGCATCGACGCACCGCTGACGCTCGCACCGGGACAGGTCGAGCTCGTCCCGACGGGGGTGGCGATCCACATCGACGACCCGGGGCTCGCGGCGGTCATCCTTCCGCGTTCGGGCCTCGGCCACAAGCACGGCATCGTGCTCGGCAACCTGGTCGGCCTCATCGACTCCGACTATCAGGGCCCGCTGCTGGTGAGCTGCTGGAACCGCGGCGAGCACCACTACGCGTTGCAGCCGATGGAGCGGCTCGCGCAGCTCGTCATCGTCCCCGTCGTCAGGGCGGCGTTCGAAGTGGTCGAGGATTTCGCGCAAAGCGCGCGCGGGGCGAACGGATTCGGAAGCAGCGGAAGGCACTGAAGAAAAAGGCCCCGCCGAAGCGGGGCCCTTATTGCTCGAGCTCTCAATCTGTCAACGGCATTGCGCGGGCCGATACTTCGCCAGCAACGTGCCACCGGCGCCAGCTATCGTGCAGTCCCACTGGATCGGATTGGTCGGGGGCAGTACCTAGAACCAGATTCACCCCGCCAACCGGGCCGTCAAACGGGACGAAGATAACGGTTCCGGCACCAGCCTTGACCGAGGTGGTGACGGTGATTGCACCGTTGACCGCCGAAATGTCTCCCGCGAGCATGGGCGCCATGTTGTCCGACACCGGGTACCCCGCAAACCCCGAGTTGAACACCTTGCCGCTCATCGCGTTCTCTCCGACCAGCGTCTTCACCGAATCCACAATCGTCAGCGCTTCTGAAACCCGCGACCGGACGACGTAGTCTTGATAAGCAGGCAAAGCGATGGCCGCAAGAATGCCAATGATGGCGACAACGATCATGAGCTCGATCAGCGTGAAGCCCTTCTGCACGCGATCCATGATCTGTCTCCCTCGCTTCCAGTCCCCAAGGCAAAAAAAGCGGGGCGATCGCTCGCCCCGCCTTTCGCTGCATCGGTCGAGCCTGTCAGGCAACGTTTCCGTCTTCATTACGGACGACATTGCGCCGGACGATACTTCGGGCAGCGAGAGCGCCGCTGTCGTGCAGTCCCACTGGATCGGGTTCGCCGGGGGCGTGCCCGCGGCCAGCGTTCACGCAGGCACCAACCGGGTACGCCGTCGCACGGGACGAAAATCACGGTGCCGGCGCCGGCCTTGGCCGAAGTGGTGACCGTGATCGACGCCAGTAGCCGGCGATATCGCCGACCAGCCATCGCCGCCATGTTATCCGTCGCCGGGTAGCCGGCAAATCCGGAATTGAACGCCTTGCCGTTGGCTGCGTTCTCCCCCACCAGCGTCTTCAGGGAGTCGGCAATCGTCAGCGCTTCCGACACGCGGGAACGAACGACATAGTCCTGGTAAGCCGGCAGCGCGATGGCCGCCAAGATGCCGATGATCGCGACCACGATCATCAGTTCGATCAACGTAAAGCCTCGTTGAATACGCTTCATTTAAATCTCCATGAGGTTGTTTGATGACACCCGTGCCCAACGCATCCAGCGATGCTGAGCCCAATTGAGCAAGGTGTATGCCAGTGTTTTCGTCGGTCTTTCCAAAATCGACGGACCTTGAGCAATAAATTGATTTTAAAGGGTTTACCAGCGATTTTTTCGGACCGGCGGTCGAGGATTCGGTGAGGCCGATTCGCGGGTCGACACGTCGTAGAAAACAGCATCGGACATTTCACGGGACACGAGGTGACGCTGCGCGTCACCCGGTGACGGTAGGTGTCACATCACGCTGCCCGATCGCGCGGTGGCTCTCTTTGGCGCCAGTCAAAGACACTGGGTCCCCGCCTTCGCGGGGACGATGCAACGGGATCAGGCGATCACTTCGACCACTTCGCTGGAGGAGGTCGGTGGAGGGATTGGCGTGCCATCCTGCTTGAGACCTTCAAGGTGAAATTCGATGGCTTCATGGATAGACGCCAACACTTCTTCGCGCGTTTCGCCAACTGCGATACACCCCGGAAGATCAGGCACGTACGCGCCAAAGGAGGTGGGGCCTTTTTCGACCACGACGAGATAACGCATCAGTGTTCCTGTCTCTTCAGCCCCGCCTGCTTCAGGGCGCTGGCAAGCGTCCCCGGCGGAATATCAATGCTCGGCTTTCCTGACACCGTGACCGTACCTGGCTTACTCGGGTGGTGGAATTGCCGATGGCTCCCTTTCATTCGAACCTGAAACCAACCGCCCGCTTCGAGCAAACTGATCAGCTCCTTAACCTTCACAACGGATACTTATGACTCACGCGGTTGCTCGAGCACGGCAACCGCACTCCCCCGGTCGACAGACGGAAAGTCGTCCAGGAATTGGTTCAGCGACTCTCCAGCCTCGAGATAGTCAAACAGATTCTTCACCGGTACGCGCGTACCGGCAAATACGGGAGTTCCGCCTTGAATCTGAGGGTCTACCGAGATCAGGTTCCGATTCATGAGGATCCACTCGACCACGAAACGGTTAAATGATACGCCTGCTCCCCCGATACGATAGCTACCGAACGCCCGCGGCGGGCGCTTCCGCGATCTCGAGTTGAACTCCCGCGATTTCCAGCGTGTCGCCCGTTCGCAGCGTCTGCCCTTCGGCGCCGACCGCCTCGCCGTTGACGCTCGGAGGTTCGACGCCCTCGACCGGCACGAGGCGCAGCCCGTCGTCGGTTCGGCGAACGGCAGCGACCTGAACGCCGACGCGGCCCACGGATGTCTCGGCCTTGTCGAGCGCCACCTGGCGACCGGCGCTGGGTCCGGTCAGTACGCGAATCACCGGAACCTTCGCCGGAGGCGAGCTGACGACTTCGGGCGCGGGCGCGGGTTCGGCGAAGCGGGAGGACGCAGCGCGCTCCGCGTCGGTGCCGTTGCCGACCTCGGCGGCGACGAAACGGTCGATATCGGACATCGATCCGCCGGAATCCATTCTCGGCGCCGCGCCCTGACCGACCCGCTCGTCCGGATTGGGGGACTGGCGCTTCTCCTCAGCAGGCGGCGACTGCGCCGTTCGTCCGCGCGCGATTGGCTCGGCCGCCGACGATCTTGACGACGGCACGTCGAAGTCCGCCACGCTCTTCGCCGGCGCAACGCGTTCGCCGAAGAGTTGATTGTCGAGTCGCCCGAGGGACCTTTCGGTCAGATCGACCTGCGCCATTTCGTCGGCGAGATAGACGATCTTCTGGCGGCCGATGTCGATCTGGTCGCGATCGCGCAGAAAGTGCTTCGCGATCGGCTTGCCGTTGACGAGCGTGCCGTTGGTGCTGCCGAGGTCTTCGAGAAAAGAGTCGGCCAGGATCGTCACGACGGCCGCATGCTCGCCGCTGACCGCCGGGTAGGGCAGGCAGACGTCGTTGTCGGCGCGGCGCCCGATCGTGATCCGTTCGCGTTCGAGGCGGATGTCGAGCGTCGAGCCGTCGGCGAGAAAGAGAACGAGCTTGCCCACGGTGCCTAGGAATTGCCTTTCTCTTTCTTTTTCGCGAGCCAGCGCTGCGCCCATCCGGCCGTCGGCAGGAACTCGGGCGGAACCCTGACCAGGACCACGGAGATGTTGTCGCGGCCGCCGTTCTGGTTCGCGATTTCGATCAGCTCGCCTGCGGCCAGCGCGAGATCGGAGCGCTTTTCGTCGATGATCGTGTGGATCACGTCCGGCTCGACCATGTCGGTCAGGCCATCGGAGTTGAGCAGGTAGATGTCGTTGGGCTCGACGCGATATTCGACGATGTCGGCCGGAACGATGGCCTCGATGCCGAGCGCGCGCGTCACGAGGTTCTTGTTGAGCGAATATTTCGCCTGTTCCTGCGTGAGCTGTCCGCTGTCGATCTGCTCCTGCAGCAGTGAGTGGTCGTGGGTCAGCTGCTCGAACTTTTCGCCGCGCAGACGATAGCAGCGCGAGTCGCCGATATGGCCGATGCTGACGCGGTTGCCGCAGAAGATGGCGCTGACGATCGTCGTGCCCATGCCCGCGCATTCCGGCCGCGACTGCGCCGCTTCGTAAATGCCCTTGTTGGCGGCGGCGATCTGCTGTTGCAGAAGCAGCGCTGCGTGGGTGAGACCGCTGGTGACGTCGACTTTCGACAGCTCGCGCCCCGACCGCAGCTCCGGCAGCATCCCGTTGCCGATGACGTTGACGGCGATGCCGCTCGCGACTTCACCCGCGTTGTAGCCGCCCATCCCGTCCGCCAGCACGGCGATTCCCGCCTCGCCGTCGACGAAGACCGAGTCCTCGTTGTGCGAACGGACCATCCCCGGATGGGACAAGGTGGCGCAATCGAGCGAGGCGCGTTCGGTCATTGGTGATTGTCGGGTTGGATCTCGGCCGCGAGCCCGGCCGATTCGCCCGCGAGTGTAACGGCCCGGCGCGATAGATGCGAGGGGCGGCGCAAGGCTGGCCGAAGGCGGGTCATGTCGGCGCCGAGTCCTTGTGGGGCCGATGGGTCAGCCACACGCCCACTGCGACGACGACCGCCACGCCGACCGCCGGCGCGATCCAGTGGAGCTGCGCGGCGTGCGCGTCGATCCAGGGCTTCACGGCCGCGTCGGCGGTTGCGATCTCGCCGGCGATGTAGCCCAGCAATCCGCCGCCGGCGACCACCAGCCATGGAAAGCGCTCGATCAGCTTCATGATGATCTGGGCGCCTATCACGACGAGCGGAATGCTGACTACAAGCCCGAAGACGAGCAGCAGCAGGCTGCCCTTCGCCGCACCCGCCACACCGATCACGTTGTCGAGGCTCATCACGAGGTCGGCGACGATGACCGTCTTGACGGCCGCGATGAGCCGGTCGCTCGCTTGCACCTGATGCTCGTCACCGTCCTCCTCCGCGATCAGCTTGATGCCGATCCAGACGAGGAGCACCGCGCCGACGAGCTGCAGGTACGGAAGCATCAGCAGCTGCACGGCGAAGAACGTCAGGATGATCCGCAGAATGACGGCGCCGATCACGCCGTAGAAGATGCCGAGCCGGCGCTGCTTCTTCGGCAGATTGCGGCACGCGAGTGCGATGACCACCGCGTTGTCGCCCGACAACAGGATGTTGATGACGACAATTTCGAGCGCCGCAACCCAGAATTGCGGCGTGAACACGTCCAAGCGGTTTCCCTCCTGTGTCGTCGTTCTCGCGGATGCGGTGATCCGGCGTCCTGACGACGAGAGCCACTCGTCTGGACGCGGACGACGATCTTGCCGCTACAACACCGACTTCAGAAGCTTCCCCATCTCCGCGGGGTTGCGCGTGACCTTGATGCCCGATGCTTCCATCACCGCGAGCTTCTCGTTTGCTGTGCCCTTGCCGCCGGAAATGATCGCGCCGGCGTGGCCCATCCGCTTTCCCGGCGGCGCCGTGACCCCCGCGATGAACCCGACGATCGGCTTCTTCATGTGCTCCTTCGCCCACTGCGCCGCGGTCTCCTCGTCGCTGCCGCCGATCTCGCCGATCATGACGACTGCATCGGTGCCGGGATCGTCGTTGAAGAGCTTCAGCAAGTCGATGTGCTTGAGGCCGTTCACCGGATCGCCGCCAATCCCGACCGCCGTCGACTGGCCGAGGCCGAGATCGGTCAGCTGGCCGACCGCTTCGTAAGTGAGCGTCCCTGAGCGCGACACGACGCCGATACGACCCTTGCGATGGATGTGCCCCGGCATGATGCCGATCTTCAGCTCGTCGGGGGTGATCACGCCCGGGCAATTGGGCCCTAGCAGCAACGACTTCTTTCCCTGCATCCGGTAGCGCGTGCGAATCATGTCGCGCACCGGAATGCCCTCGGTGATGCAGACGACGAGTTCGAGCCCCGCGTCGACGGCCTCGTCGATCGCCGCGGCGGCAAAAGGCGGCGGCACGTAGATCACGCTGACCGTCGCGCCCGTCGCCGCCTTCGCTTCCCGGACGGTCGCGTAGATCGGGATCCCCTCGAAATCCTCGCCGGCCTTTTTCGGGTTGACCCCGGCAACGTAGCAGTTCCTGCCGTTCGCGTAGTCGCGGCACATCCGCGTGTGGAACTGGCCGGTCTTGCCGGTGATGCCCTGCGTGATGACTTTGGTGTCCTTGTTGATCAGGATGCTCATTCGCGCTTTCCAGTGCCGTCGTTCGCGGAAACCCTCGTGTTCGTCGTTCCCGCGAAGGCGGGAACCCAGTGTCTTTATCCGACGATACTCGGGTAAAGATCGTGCCAATAAGGATTGGTTTCTTCGACCATTCGAACCTTCCAAGCTCTGTTCCATTTCTTGATCTGCTTCTCGCGCGTGATCGCAGCTTCGGCTGATTCGTGCTGCTCAAACCATACCAGCATCTTCACGGCGTGTTCTTTGGTAAATCCACCGACCAGACCTTCTTTATGCTGCCACACGCGTTGACCCAGATTGGAGGTCACCCCGACGTAAAGCGTCCCGTTCCTTCCACTGGCAAGCATGTAAACGCAAAATGCCTTGTCCATTCAATTCAAAGACACTGGGTCCCCGCCTCCGCGGGGACGACAAACTAAACGCGTTCTCCCACGACCTACTTCCCTGCCACGGCGGCGACGATCTTCTGCGCCGCGTCCGCCATGTTGTCGGCGCTGATGATCGGCAGGCCTGAATCCTTGAGGATCTGCTTGCCGAGGTCTTCGTTCGTTCCTTTCATCCGCACGACCAGCGGCACCGCGAGATGCGTCTCCTTCGCCGCCGCGACGATGCCGTTGGCGATCGTGTCGCAGCGCATGATGCCGCCGAAGATGTTGACGAGGATCCCCTTCACCTTCGGATTGCCGAGCATGATCTTGAAGGCTTCGGTGACCTTCTCGGTCGTCGCGCCGCCGCCGACGTCGAGGAAGTTCGCGGGCGACGCGCCGAACAGCTTGATCGTGTCCATCGTCGCCATCGCGAGCCCGGCGCCGTTGACGAGGCAGCCGATGTTGCCGTCGAGCGAGATGTAGGAAAGATCAAACTTCGACGCCTCGACCTCGGCCGGGTCTTCCTCGTCGAGATCGCGCATCTCGACGATCTCGGGATGGCGGAAGAGTCCGTTCGAATCAAAATTGAGCTTCGCGTCGAGCGCGATCACGCGGCCGTCGCCGGTGACGATCAGCGGATTGATCTCGGCGAGCGAAGCGTCGGTCTCGTCGAACGCGCGATAGAGCGACTGCAGCACGGCGCGACCCTGCGCGCGGCTCGCCTCGGAAATGCCGATCTTCCGCGCGACCTCGTCGGCCTCGGCCTCGGTCAACCCCTTCACCGGATCGATGAACACCTTGTGGATCTTCTCCGGCGTCTTTGCGGCGACCTCCTCGATGTCCATACCGCCTTCGGAGCTCGCCATCAGGCAGACGCGCTGCGTGCCGCGGTCGACGACCATGCCGACGTAGAGCTCCTTGCTGATGTTGGCGCCCTCCTCGATCAGGAGCCGGCGCACCTTCTGGCCGCCGGGACCGGTCTGGTGCGTGACGAGCTGCATGCCGAGGATCTTTCGCGCGAGGTCGCGCACCTCGTCCACCGAGCGCGCGAGCTTGACGCCGCCGCCCTTGCCGCGTCCGCCGGCGTGAATCTGCGCTTTCACGACCCACACGGGCCCGCCGAGCGATTGCGCCGCTTTCACAGCCTCGTCGACGCTGAACGCCGGGATGCCACGGGGCGTGGGCATGCCGAACTTGCGAAAGATCTCCTTGCCCTGGTACTCGTGGATTTTCACGAATGCTCCTTAAGTCCCGACGTACCACTTCGGATAGTAGCGGCGGACCGTGTCGGTCGTGGTCGCGAGCGCGTGGCAGTGGTCGAGCTGGAACGGCTTCCCTTCGCCCTCGTCCTCGCGTCTGAGACCCGCGAACGTCTGCACGGCAGCGGTGGGGAGCGATCCGAGCAGCTCGGTCACGTGGGTGCAGCCCTTGATGCCGCCCATCGTTTCGTGGAGACGCTTGCGAAAGCCGGCGAGGAGGTTCGCTCCGACGAGCTTCGCGTAGGCGGGCTCGATCCGATCGCAGGCGCCCGGATACGGCATGCCGTCGGTCTTGACTTCGATGGCGTGCACATCGCACTTGCCGTCGATTGTCACGCGGACCCACATGTCGTGTACCGCTTCGCGCGCGGGCCGCACGCCTGTCAGCAATTCGAAATCGTGGTCCTTGACATCGTGCAGATGCGCATCGATGTCGAACAGGCCATCCTCGCGCTGCCAGCCCTCGTAGGTGATTCGGCGCGTATGCAGCCGCTGGCGCGGCACGGGACAGGGCGGAAGCGGCATGGGGTGAGCGGTGAAACGGCTGATCCGAGGGGCGGCGATCCGGTCCGGAGCGAGGTCCGGCCGGCTCCCCGGATGTGGCTACAATGACGGCAGCCGAAGCGCCGCCGCAACCGCCTGCATTCTAAGCCGCGGCGCACGGGTGCCGCAACCGACGCATCCGTCCAAGAGCAGGACACCGTGCGGCCTGCGATTGGAAACGGATGCGTCGTCCCCGCGGAGGCGGGGCCCAACCATCGAGCAACGAAGACTGTCGATGCCGTTCATCCTCGCCCTCGACCAGGGCACCACCAGCTCCCGTGCGCTCGTGTTCGACCACGCCGGCACGGTGCGCGCCGTCGCACAATCGGAGTTCCGGCAGATTTTTCCGCAGCCGGGCTGGGTCGAGCACGACGCGACGGAAATCTGGGCGACGCAATCAGGCGTGCTGCACGAAGCACTCGCGAAAGCCGGGATCGGCGCGAAGGACATCGCTGCGATCGGCATCGCGAATCAGCGCGAGACGACGGTGCTTTGGGATCGCGCCACGGGTCGGCCGGTCGCCAACGCGATCGTGTGGCAGGACCGCCGGACCGCGGGGCTCTGCGACGAGTTGCGCGCCGCCGGTCACGCCGAGCTCATTGCCCGCAAGACGGGCCTCGTCCTCGATGCCTATTTCTCGGGGACCAAGTTGAAGTGGCTGCTCGATCACGTCCCCGAGGCGCGCGAGCGGGCGTTGCGCGGCGAGCTCGCGTTCGGAACGATCGACACGTGGCTCATCTGGAAGCTCACCCACGGCGCAGCTCACGTCACGGATCCTTCCAACGCCAGCCGGACGCTGCTCTGGAATACGCACACCGCAGCGTGGGACGACGAGTTGTTGCGCTTGCTCGACATTCCGCGCGAAGTGCTGCCGCAAGTCGTGCGTTCGTCGGGCGTCTGCGCCGAAACTAGAATCGACGGCGTCGCCATTCCGATCGCCGGGATCGCGGGCGATCAGCAGGCGGCGTTGTTCGGCCAGGCATGTCATGAGCGCGGCCTCGCCAAGAACACCTACGGGACCGGCTGCTTCCTGCTGCTCAATACCGGAAGCGATTCGGTCGCCTCGACCAACAACCTGGTGTCGACCGTAGCCTGGGAGCGCGACGCCGGGCTCGTCTACGCGCTCGAAGGCAGCGTGTTCATCGGCGGCGCCGTCGTGCAGTGGCTCCGCGACGGCCTTCGCGTCGTCCGTTCCGCGGCGGAAATCGAGGCGCTTGCGACGAGCGTTCCCGACAACGGCGGCGTCTATCTCGTCCCGGCGTTCGCGGGACTCGGTGCCCCGCACTGGGATGCGTACGCGCGCGGCGCGATGTTCGGTCTCACGCGCGGGGCGACCGCCGGCCACGTCGCGCGCGCGGCGCTCGAAGCGATCGCATTCCAGAGCGCCGACGTGCTGGCCGCGATGGAGCGAGACGCCGCGATGACGCTCACCGAATTGCGCGTCGACGGCGGGGCCGCGGCCAACAACCTGCTGATGCAGTTCCAGGCCGACCTCCTCGGCGTGCCCGTCGCCCGGCCGCGGGTGCTGGAGACGACCGCGCTCGGCGCGGGCTATCTTGCGGGACTCGCGGTCGGCTACTGGAAGGACGCCGCCGACGTCGCGTCGAACTGGCAGGTGGACCGCCGGTTCGAGCCTGCGATGTCGCGCGATCGTGCGGGTGAATTGCGTGCCGGTTGGGAGAAGGCCGTCGCGCGCGCGAAAGACTGGGCGTAGCACACACCCTTGACCGGCGTTTTCACCGATCCGAAGCATTGCCACGACCTCGGCAATGCGCTGCGCGCGCAGGGCCGGCTCGACGAGGCGGTCGCGAGCTATCGCAATGCGCTCGCCAGCGAGCCCGACTTTGCCGACGCACACGTCAGCCTGGCAGCGACGCTGCACGAGCAGGGCAAGCTCGGCGAAGCCGTCGCAAGCTATCGCAAGGCCCTTTCGTTGCGGCCCGATCTCGTCGCTGCGCATTACAACCTGGCGAGCGCGCTCAAGACGCTTGGCCAACTGGACGAAGCGGTCGCGAGCTACCGCAAGACGATTGCGCTGAAGCCGGACTTCGTCGCAGCCCATTACAACCTGGCGAACGCGCTCAGAGACTTGGGTCGACCGGACGATGCGATCGCGAGCTACCGCAAGGCCGTTGCGCTGAAGCCGGACTTCGCCGAGGCGTACAACAACCTGGGTCTCGTTTTCCAGGCCCAGGGCCGGTGGGACCAGGCGGCCGACAGCTACCGCAAGGCGATTGCGGCGAGACCCGACTTCGCCGATCCGCACAACAATCTCGGCACGGCTTTGAGTGCCCTCGGCCTGTTCAGCGCCGCCATCGCGAGCTACAGGCGCGCGCTCGAGCTGGCCGAGACGCCCGAGTTCAAGACGAACTTCGTCCGCTGCATCAAGCGCGGCGTGCTCGTCTCGACGGATGCCGGCATCCGGCGCCTGGTTGCCCGAGCCTTGGCGGAAGCATGGGCTGGCAGATCGGAGCTCACGAACGTCGCCGGCAGTCTCGTCAAGGCCGAACCGGAGATAAGGCAGTGCATCGAGCGCGCGACGAGCGCGTGGCCCGGACGGCTTGCCGCTGCAGAGCTCTTCGGGCGTTCGGGACTCGCGGCGCTCGCGAACGATCCATTGCTTCGTGCCGCGCTCGAGAACACGCCCGTTGGCGACGTCGCATTGGAGCGTTGCCTCATCATGGTCAGGCAGGCGTTGCTGGACGCCGCCACCGCGCCGGACGGCGCCGGCAATGCTTCGGCCGATACGTTGACTTTCTACTGCGCGCTCGCGCGGCAATGTTTCATCAACGAATACGTCTTCTCCTGCACCGACGAAGAAAGCGCCCGGGCAACGTCGCTGCGCGATCAACTCGTCGCCGCTCTGGACTCCGGGAAAGCGGTCCCGCCGCTGTGGATCGTCGCCGTTGCCTCGTATTTGCCGTTGCTGTCGTGTCCCGGCGCCGAAGCCCTCCTCGATCAGCCCCAGCCGGAACCGGTAGCGGCGCTGCTGGTGCAACAGATCGCCGAGCCGCAGGAAGAGCGTCGCCATCGTGACGCGATGCCGAGGCTTACTGCAGTCGACGCGGGCGTCTCGAGCCTGGTACGCCAGCAATACGAGGAGAACCCCTACCCGAGGTGGATGAAGCTGCCGCCGGCCGGCAAGGCGCCCGGGTTCGACGATTTCCTGCGCAAGCACCTTCCGTTCGCGTCGTTTCGCCCGCTCGCCAAGAGTGGCGATATCGAGATGCTGATTGCCGGATGCGGCACCGGCCTGGAATCGATCGCCGCCGCACAACAATTCCCGGAAGCGCGGATCCTCGCCGTCGACTTGAGCCTGTCGAGCCTGTCCTACGCGAAACGCAAGACGCGCGAGATCGGCGTGTCGAACATCGAGTATGCCCAGGCCGACATCATGAAGCTGCGCTCGATTGACCGGACCTTCGACGTCATCGTGTCGGTGGGCGTGCTGCATCACCTGGCAGATCCGGTTGCGGGATTGCGTGAGCTGCTGCCGCTGCTCAGGCCCGGCGGGTTTCTGCATCTCGGCCTCTACAGCGAGCGCGCCCGGCAAACCGTAATCGCCGCCCGAGCGTTCATCGCGGCGCGGGGTCACGCCCCGAATGCCGCGGACATTCGCCGCTGTCGCGAGGAACTGATCGATGCGGGCGATCGATTCGCGGGTCTGATCGCGTCGGGCGATTTTCACTCGATGAGCGAATGTCGCGATCTGCTGTTTCACGTGCAGGAGCACCGGTTCACGGTGCCGCAAATCGGGGACATGCTTCGCGATGCCGGCCTCGACTTCGTCGGATTTTCCGTCGCCAGCGACATCGCACGGCAATACGCAGTGCGCTTCGGCGACGACAGGACGCAGACCGATCTCGGTCACTGGGACGCCTTCGAGGTGGAGTTTCCGGATACGTTCGCCGGGATGTACAAGTTCTGGCTGCAGAAGCCGGCTCGCTAAGACCTGCGGGGCGTGTGTTGACGGCAAGCTGAAAGGTGCATATACTCCTATTCGCGTGCATATGCCCGTAATGAGCCGACGATGTCCGGACTCCATAAGCCTGCGGTGCCCGCCGCCTGCGCCTGCGGCCGGCTACGGCGCGCAAGCCGCGCGCTGACCCAGCTCTACGACGACGTGATGGCGCCGGCCGAGCTGCGCGTCACCCAGTTCTCGCTGCTCCGCACGCTGTCGCGCGAGGGGCCATTGCGGATCACGGCGCTCGCGAAAGCGACGCTGCTCGACCGAACCGCGCTGTCACGCAATCTCGACCCGCTCGTTGCGCGAGGCCTCGTCCGCATCGTTCCCGGAACCGACGCCCGAACGCGTGAAGTCGCGCTCACTCGCACCGGGACCGCTGCGCTGCGCGCCGCCGAGCCGCACTGGAGGCGCGCGCAGGCGCGGGTGGCGAAAGTCCTCGGCCCGGAACGCCTCGACATGCTGATCGCCACGCTTGCCGAGCTCGAATCCCTGCATCCGTCCCCTGCGCGCCATCACGGCTGATACCGACGCCCCTCATGTCCCACGCTGCCCGCGCCGACTGGCGCACTCCGACTGTAGTCCTCGTCGCGAGTGGTCTGATCCTCACGCTGTCGATGGGGATCCGCCACGGCTTCGGACTCTTCCTGCAGCCGATGAGCGCCGACCTCCACTGGGGCCGCGAGACTTTCGCGCTGGCCCTCGCCGTGCAGAACCTGATGTGGGGCGCGGCCACGCCATTCGCCGGAATGTTCGCCGACCGCTTCGGCACGCACAAGGTGGTGCTCGTCTGCGCGCTGTTCTACATCGCGGGGCTCGCAACGATGGCGCACGCGACAAGCCCGCTGCTGATGGTGCTGACGGCCGGCGTGCTGATCGGCATTGGCCTCGCGGGCCTGTCGTTCTCGGTGGTTGCCGGCGTGCTCGGCCGCAAATACCCGCCGGAGAAGCGCAGCATGGCGCTCGGCGTCTCAGCGGCCGCGGGCTCGTTCGGGCAGTTCGCGATGCTGCCGGTGACGCAATGGCTGCTGTCGCATCTCGGCTGGTACGGCGCGTTGCTCGTGCTCGCGGCCGTGGGACTGCTGATGATCCCGCTCACCGCGGCAGTCTACGAAAAGCATCTCGGCACCTCGCATGCGTTCCACCAGTCGGCGGGCGCGGCGATGCGCGAGGCGCTCGGTCATCGCGGCTACATGCTGCTCACGATCGGCTTTTTCGTTTGCGGCTTCCAGGTCGTCTTCGTCGGCGTGCACCTCCCCGCGTACCTCGCGGACCACGGGCTGCCGCCGCACGTCGCGGTGACCGCGCTCGCCTTGATCGGCCTCTTCAACATCGCCGGCACGTGGTCGACCGGATGGCTGGGAAGCCGGATGCCCAAGCGCTATATTCTCTCGGCGATCTATTTCGCGCGCGCCATCGTGTTCGCGCTGTTCTTCTTCCTGCCGCTGTCGGCGTGGACGGTCTACGCATTCGCGATCGCGCTCGGCCTGCTTTGGCTCTCGACGGTACCGCCCACGAACGGCATCGTCGCGCAGATCTTTGGCGTGCGTTATCTTGCGATGCTCTCCGGCGTGACGTTCTTCAGCCATCAGATCGGCAGCTTCCTCGGCGCCTGGCTCGGCGGGAAGCTCTACGACACGACGGGAAGCTACGACATCGTCTGGTACCTGGCGATCGCGCTGGGCGTCGTCGCCGGTCTCATCAACCTGCCGATCGACGAGCGCGAGATCGAGCGGCGGTCGCCACAACCGGCGTGAGATCTTTCAGAGCGGCGCCGCGGGCGGCATTGAATCCGCGGCGATGTGATCGACGGCGTCGGTGATGATGCAGTCCACGCCCCACGCCCCAAGTTCTTCGACGCGTTCGGGATCGTTCGCCGTATAAGTCAGCACGCGATACCCGGCGCGGTGCGCGTGCTTGACGATATCGGCCGAGAGCGCCTTGTGGTTGGCATCGAGCGCGACGCATTTGAGGCGTGCCAGACAATCCTGCCAATCCGCCGGCAGCTTGTCCACCAACAGGGCTCGCGGCAGCGCCGGTACGGCATCGCAGGCGGCGGTCAACGCCTCCTCCGAAAACGACGAGAGCAGCGGCGGCACGTCCGCTTCGCGCCAAAGCGTGTTGGCATCGATTGCCACCGCCGCGCCCGTTTCGTGCTCGCGTCCGGGTGTGGGCTTGATCTCGATGTTGCATGCCACGCCATGCGCGCGAGCCCAGCGGGCAACCGCGGCAAGCGTGGGCATCGGCTCGCCGGAGTACTTGGCCGAGTGCCAGCCACCGGCATCGAGGCGCGACAGCTCGCGCCAGGGCAGTGCGTCGGCTCGACCGTGGCCCGTCGTCGTCCGTTCGAGCGTCGCGTCGTGCAGCAGGAAGGCGAGGTTGTCGGCAGAGAGCTTCACGTCGAACTCGACCATCCGATAGCCATGCGCATGCCCGACGCGCATTGCGGTCAACGTGTTCTCGGGCGCGAGCTTGCCCGCGCCGCGATGGGCGATGAGCCGTGGATACGGCCAGTTCTTCGCGATGTCGGTCGACATGTCAGCGCACCCTTGCGCCGGTGGCGCTATCGAACAGGTACACGCGCGAAGGATCGGCGGTGAGATGCAGCGTCGATCCGACCTGCAGATGGGTCCCGTGCGGCAATCGCGCCGTCAGCAGATCCTTGCCGCGCGAAAGATGCGCGAGCGTGTCGGCGCCGAGTTGCTCGACCATCTCGACCGTCGCTGAAAAAAGCGCCGCGGCGGCGCTGGCCGGCTCGAGGTGCTCGGGACGGATGCCGACGGTCACGGCGCGGCCGGCCTCCGCGGTGCCGCTCGCGTGCCGGACTCCGCCACCGTGGTCGAGCGCGATCCTGCCGCCGCCTTCGGAGCGGCCTGCGAGGAAATTCATCGACGGCGAGCCGATGAAGCCGGCGACGAATTGCGTGGCGGGGTTCTCGTAGACCTCCATCGGCGTGCCGATCTGCTCGGCGCGGCCGGCGTTGATCACGAGCATCCGCTGCGCGAGCGTCATCGCCTCGACCTGGTCGTGCGTCACATACAGGCTCGTCGTCTTGAGCCGCCGATGGAGCTTCTGGATCTCGAAGCGCATCTGCACGCGGAGCTTCGCGTCGAGGTTCGACAGCGGCTCGTCGAACAGGAACACCGCCGGCTCGCGCACGATCGCCCGCCCCATCGCGACGCGCTGGCGCTGGCCGCCCGAGAGCTGGCGCGGCCGGCGCGCAAGGAGCGGCTCGAGCTCCAGGATGTCGGCGGCCCGTCCGACGCGCTCGGTGATCTCCGCCTTCGCCATGCCGCGGATCTTGAGCCCGTACGCCATGTTGTCGAATACGCTCATGTGCGGGTAGAGCGCATAATTCTGGAACACCATCGCGATGTCCCGGTCCTTCGGCTCGAGGTCGTTGACGACGCGCTCGCCGATGACGATCTCGCCGCCGGTGATCGCCTCGAGCCCGGCGACCATCCGCAGCACGGTCGACTTGCCGCAGCCCGACGGGCCGACGATGACGATGAACTCGCCGTCGGCGACGTTCATGTCGATCCCGTGCACGACGGTCACCGTGCCGAAGCTCTTCGAGACGCTGTGGAATTCGACCTTGGCCATCGGTCACTTTTCCGTGTCGACCAGGCCCTTGACGAACCACTTCTGCATCAGCACCACGACGGCCACCGGCGGCAGCATCGCGAGCAGCGCGGTGGCCATCACGAGGTTCCATTCGGTCGCGGCGTCGCCGCCGGTGATCATCCGCTTGATGCCGATCACCGTCGTGTACATCGACTCCTCGGTCGTGACCAGCAGCGGCCACAGATACTGGTTCCAGCCGTAGATGAACATGATGACGAAGAGCGCGGCGATGTTGGTCCGCGACAGCGGCAGCACGACGTCCCAGAAGAACCGCAGCGGCCCAGCGCCGTCGATGCGGGCCGCCTCGGCGAGCTCGCGCGGCACCGTCAGGAAGAACTGGCGGAAGAGGAACGTCGCGGTCGCCGACGCGATCAGCGGCAACGTCAATCCCGCGTAAGTATTGATGAGGCCGAGGTCGGAGGCAACCTTGTACGTCGGGAAAATGCGGACCTCGACCGGCAGCATCAGCGTGACGAAAATCATCCAGAAGAACGTCTTGCGCAGCGGAAAGCGGAAATAGACGATCGCAAACGCCGAGATGATCGAGATGGCGATCTTGCCGATTGCGATCGTGAGCGCCATTACGAGGCTGTTCCACATCATCGGCCCGACCGGTGCGCTCGAGCCGCGCTCGCTGCCGTGGGCGAGGACGGCGCGGTAGTTCTCGACCAGGTGGGTTCCCGGGACGAGCTGCATCGGCACTTGCAGCACTTCGTCGAGCGAGAGCGTCGAGGCGACGAACGCCATATAAATGGGGAACGTGACGATGGCGACGCCGCCGATCAGGATGAGATGGCGGAAGACTGCGAGCCACGGCCGGCGCTCGATCATTCGGGATCCATCAGTAGTGCACCTTGCGCTCGACGTAGCGGAACTGCGCGACGGTGAGCGCGATCACGATCAGCATCAGGATCACCGACTGCGTCGCTGATCCGCTGAGATCGAGCGTCTGCATCCCGGCCTGGTAGACCTTGAACACGAGGATCTGCGTCGCCTGTCCCGGGCCGCCCTGCGTCGTTGCGTCGACGATCGCGAACGTGTCGAAGAACGCGTAGACGACGTTGACGACGAGCAGGAAGAACGTCGTCGGCGACAGGAGCGGGAACACGATCGTCCAGAAGCGGCGCATCGGCCCCGCGCCGTCGATCGCCGCGGCCTCGATCATCGATTTCGGAATCGACTGCAGGCCGGCCAGGAAGAACAGGAAGTTGTAGCTGATCTGCTTCCACACCGCGGCGACGATGATCAGCGTCAGCGCCTGGCCGTCGTTGAGGAAATAGTTCCAGTCGATGCCGAGCTTCCGCAGCGCGAACGTGACGATCCCGATCGACGGCGAGAGCAGGAAGAGCCAAAGCACGCCCGCGACCGCCGCGGCAACGGCGTACGGCCAGATCAGCAGCGTCTTGTAGACCGAAGCGCCACGTGCGATGCGATCGGCGAACACCGCGAGCAGCAGCGCGAACGACATCCCGATGATGGCGACCAGCGCCGAGAAGACCGCCGTGACCCGGAACGAGCGCAGGTACAGCGGATCGTTGAACAGCGCCTCGAAATTGTCGAACCAGACGAATTCGGTATGCGCGCCGAAAGCGTCCTGCACCAGCACCGACCAGTAGAGCGCCTGCATGGCCGGCCAGAAGAAGAACACCAGCGTGATCGCGATCTGCGGCGCGACCAGCGCGTACGGCAGCCAACTCGAGCGAAAGACCGCGCGGTCTTCGGCGGCGGGCTCGGGCGCAGCATCGCGCCGGCGCAACACGCGCCGGGCGATTGTCGAGCGGAGGGCTGCGAGATCGAAGATGGGGGTGCGGGCGGGCGCCGCAACCCCGCCACGAATCCCGGGTTCGGTCTCCATCGCAACGTGTCGGCTGAGGCGCCGGCTCGCTTAGGGCCAGACGGCGCGCCCGTACCGCCGCTACTTGTTGGCCTTCTGGAACTTCTCCAGCTGCTCGTTGCCGCGCTTCACCGCTTCATCGAGCGCCTGCTTGGCGGTTTTCTGCCCGTTCCAGACCTGCTCCAGCTCCTCGTCGTTGATGTTGCGGATCTCGACGAAGTTGCCGAGGCGCACACCCTTGGAGTTCGCCGTGGGCGGCTTGTTGTTGAGCTCGCCGATCGCGATGTCGGTGCCCGGATTCTTTTCGTAGAAGCCCTGGCTCTTGGTGAGCTCGTACGCGGCGATCGTGATCGGCACGTAGCCGGTCGACTGGTGCCAGTCGGCCTGGATTTCCGGCGACGACAGGAATGTGAAGAACTTGGCGATCCCCTTGTAGGTCGCCGGATCCTTCTGCTTGTTCAGCACCCACAGCGTCGCGCCGCCGATGATCGTGTTCTGCGGCGCGCCTTTGACGTCAGGCCAGTACGGGAGCCGGGCGACGCGCCAGTTGAACTTGGCGTTGGCCTTGATGTTCGCGTACGAGCCGCTCGACGTCGTGATCATCGCGCATTCGCCGCTCGTGAACTTGGCGAGCGGCTCGTCCTTGCGGCCGGCGTAGGTGAACAACCCCTTCTTCGCCCAGTCGCCGAGCGTCTGGATGTGCTTGACCTTCAGCGGCTCGTTCCACTCGAGGCGCGTGTCGAGACCGCCGAAGCCGTTCTCCTTGGTGGCGATCGGCACGTTGTGCCAGGCGCTGAAGCTTTCGAGCTGCACCCACGATTGCCAGCCGGTCGTGAAGGCGCAGGGAGCCCCCGACGCCTTGAGCTTCTCCGCCGCCTGTCCGACTTCCGGCCACGTTTTCGGCGGATTGGCGGGATCGAGGCCGGCCTTCTTGAACGCATCGTCGTTGATGTAGAGAACCTGCGAGCTGCTGTTGAACGGCATCGACAGCAGCCTGCCCTGCGTGTCCGAATAGTAGCCGTACACGGCGCCGAGATACGCCTTCGGATCGAACTTCTCCCCCGCCTCCGCCATCAGCTGGTAGACGGGCTTGATCGCGCCCTGGGCGGCCATCATCGTCGCCGTCCCGACCTCGAAGATCTGGACGATCTGCGGCGGGTTCCCGGCACGGTAGGCGGCGATCGCCGCTGCCATCGATTCGTCGTACTGGCCCTTGAAGACGGGCGTGACCTTGTAGTCGGACTGCGAGGCGTTGAATTTCTGTGCGATCTCGTTGACCTTGTCGCCGAGCTTGCCCGTCATCGAGTGCCACCACTGGATCTCGACGACGGCCTGCGCCGACGCGGCAAAACCGAACAGGGCCGCCGCCAGCGCGAAGCGCCGCAGGCCCGATAGCGTGTACGACATGATTTCTCCTCGGTGAAAAAACGAAACGGTCATGTTGCCGTCTTTCGATGATGATTCTATTGCAAATCGGCGGCAATGGGGTTGCCCGACCAAAGTACGACGTCGCCCCTTGCGTCCAAACGTCGCAGGGCGCGCCGCGACCTCCGTTCCGCTACGCCGCGGCGCCCGTTCCGCTCGTGACGATCCGCTCGCTCCGGTCGCCTCGCCAAGCGCTACCCGCGCGGATCCCCTGCTTCCGAGCTCGCGCCGCTAATCCGCAGCGCCCGGGTGTGGAATTGGCGCCGCCGGCACCTCGCCGTGGGGCAGCCGAACCTTCCGGCCCGCGAGCAGCGTGTACGCGGTGGGAACAACGAACAGCGTGAGCAGCGTGCCGAATGTCATTCCGCCGACGATGACCCAGCCGATCTGGATCCGCGACTCGGCACCCGCACCGTGCGCAAGTGCCAGCGGCACGGCGCCCAGCACCATGGCGCCGGTGGTCATCAGGATGGGGCGCAGGCGTAGCGTGGCCGAATCGATCACCGCGTCGTAGAGCTTCTCACCCTTCGCGCGCAACTGGTTGGAGAACTCCACGATCAAGATGCCGTGCTTGGTGATGAGGCCGACCAGCGTCACGAGGCCGACCTGGCTGTAGATGTTGAGCGTCCCGCCGGCGAGCCAGAGCACGAACAGCGCACCGGTCATCGATAGCGGCACCGACAGCATGATCACGAACGGATGCACGAAGCTCTCGAACTGCGCCGAGAGCACGAGGTAGATGAACGCGAGCGCGAGGACGAACGTGAAGTAGATCTCGTTCTTAGAGTTGCGGAACTCGCGCGACTGGTTGTCGAGATCGGTTAGCGCCGTGGGTGGCAGCGCGACCTTCGCCGCGGCGTCCATCGCGTCCAGCGCCTCCTTGATCGAGTAGTCGGGGACCAGCGTTCCGGTGACCTTCACCGCGCGCAGGCGGTTGAAGTGGTTGAGCGACTGCGGCGCGACCCCTTCCTTGACGGTGACGAGATTGGACAGTTGCACCATGCCGCCGTCGCGGGCGCGCACGTAGGCGTCGCTGATGTCGGCCGGCGTCGACCGGTCGACCGGCGTGACCTGCACGATCACGTCATACTGCTCGCCCTCCCGCTTGAAACGCGTGACCTGGCGGCCGCCCAGCATCGTCTCCAGCGTGCGACCAACGGTTTCGACCGGGATGCCAATATCGGAGAGCTTGTCGCGGTTGATCGTGACGCGGACTTCCGGCGTGTTGAGCCGCAGGTCGATCTGCAGGTTCTGGATCCGGGGCTCCTTGCGCACCTCCTCGAGAAAACGGTCGACGATCCGCTGCAGCTCGGGATACGGCACCTGCGCCATCACGACGTATTCGATCGGCGTCGAGCGGAACCACTGCCCGAGCGACGGCGGATTGATGGGAAAGGCGAGTGCGCCGGGAATCCCCATCACCTTCGGCCGCACCTCGTCGGTGATCTGCTGCTGCTTCTTGTCCCGCTCTTCCCACGGTTTGAGCCGCAGAATCGCGTTGCCGTCGACGACGGTGGGAAACCCGGAGATCGCGGTGTAGGCGGCGGCCTCGGGAATCTGCGCGTACATCTCCTCGATCGGCCTGATCTGGTCCGCCGTGTATTGCGGCGTCGAGCCCTGCGGCGCCGTGACGATCGTAAAGACGATCCCGCGATCCTCGATCGGCGCGAGCTCGGACTTGAGCAGGCTGAAGAAAAGCACGCCGAGCCCTAGCACGATGGTCCAGGCGAGCACGACATAGCCGCGGTGCTGCAGCACGACGCCGAGTGCGGCGCGATAGCCGCGCGTGAGGCCATTGATCCAGCCCTCGATTACGTTGTAGATCGACGAGTGCCGTTCCTGATGGCGAAGCAGGAGCGAGCACATCATCGGCGACAGCGTCAGCGCGACAAAGCCCGAGACCAGCACGGCGCCGGCCAGCGTCAGCGCGAACTCGATGAACAGCCGTCCGGTGCGGCCGGTGGCGAAGGCGAGCGGCGCGAACACCGAGGCGAGCGTCAGCGTCATCGCCACGATCGCGAAGCCGATCTCGCGCGCGCCCCGAATCGCCGCCTCCCGGCGCGGCATTCCCGCCTCGATGTGCCGGAAGATGTTCTCCAGCATCACGATCGCGTCGTCGACGACGAGCCCGATCGCCAGCACCATCGACAGGAGCGTGAGCGTGTTGACGGTGAAACCCAGCACGTACATCAGCGCAAACGCGCCGATCAGCGACACCGGTATCGTGACGATCGGGATCACCGTGGCGCGCAAGCTCCGGAGGAAGAAAAAGATCACCAGCACGACGAGCAGGATCGCCTCGCCGATCGAGTGGAACACGTTGGCGATGGAGCGGTCGATGAACACCGACGTGTCGTACGCGACGACGAGCTTCATGCCGGGCGGCATGGCTTCGTTCATCTTGTCCACCTCCGCCCGCACCTCGTTCGACAGCTCCAGCGGGTTGGCCACCGCCTGCTTGATCACACCGATGTTGAGTGACGGCTGGCCGTTGAACCGCGAGATGACGCGCTCCTCGACCGGCCCGATCTCGGCGCTGCCGATGTCGCGGATGCGCACCGGATAGCTGCCGACGTTGGCGACGATGATGTTGTTGAACTGCTCGGACGTGCGTACGTCGGTCTCGGCGACGACGGTGAACTCGCGCGCCTGCGACTCGATGCGTCCCGCCGGGATTTCGGCGTTCTGGCGGCGGATCGCGTCCTCGACGTCCTGCACCGTCAGCTTGTAGCCCGCGAGCCGCGTGCGGTCGAGGTTGATGCGCATCGACACCTGCCGCTCGCCGAAGATGCGCACGTCGGCCGCGCCCGGCAGCACGGAGAGCCGCGGCTGCACGTAGCGTTTGACGTAGTCGGACGCTTCCAGCGTGGTCTGCGATCCGGCCTGCACGGCGATGTAGATGATCGGGTTGGCGTCGGCTTCGACCTTGGCGATGATCGGCTCGTCGATCGTGTCGGGCAGCTTGCCGCGGGCGCGCGCCACCTTGTCGCGGACGTCGGCGGCGGCGGAATCCGGATCGCGCTTCAGCGTGAACCGGACGTTGATGAGGCTCCTCTCCGAACGGCTTTGCGAGGTCATCACCTCGACGCCCTCGATGCCGGCGAGCGAATCCTCGAGCGGCTTCGTGACCTGCGATTCGACCACTTCGGCCGACGCCCCGCGATAGACGGTGGTCACGCTCACGACCGGATCGTCGATGCGCGGATACTCGCGCACGGGCAGACGGGTATACGAGATCAGGCCGACCAGCAGAACGATCAGCGACAGCACCGTTGCGAACACGGGCCGCTTGATGCAGATCTCGGGCAGTTGCATCGCGGGTTATGCGCTTCAGGAACGCGGCGGGCGCGGCGGCGTCGCGCTTTCGGCCTTCGCTGGCACCGGTACCGATTCCGCTTTTGCCGGCACAATACTGCCGCCGGTATCGGCCCTGGCCGGCGCGTCGGCGGTACCCCGAAGCTCGGCGATGCTCACGAGCGCTCCATCGCGCAGCTTCAATTGTCCCGCGGTGACGACGGTGTCGCCGGCAGCAAGCCCCTTGACGATCTCGACGCGGGCGTCGCGACGCTGGCCGACGTCGACCCGCGTGCGCACCGCCTTGCCGTCGACCACGCGATACACGTACTGGTCCTCGCCCTGCGGCACGAGCGCCTGCTCCGGCACCACGAGCGCCTCCCGCTCCTCCTTGGTGATGAGACGCACCCGCGCGAACATGCCCGGCCGCAGCGCCGTGTCGGGGTTGTGGACGATCGCGCGGATCACGATCGCGCGTCCGGGTGCGTCGACCAGCGGGTTGATCGCGAAGACCTTGCCGTCATAGGTCCTGCCGGGCAGCGCGTCGAGCGAAATCTGCAGCGTCTGCCCGACCTGCACCTGCTTCAGATAGATCTCGGGGACGCGGAAATCGACCTTCAGCGGATCGATCGACTCGAGGTTCACGACGTCGGAGCCTTCCTTCACGTAATCGCCGATCGACACGACGCGCAGGCCGATGATTCCCGAGAACGGCGCCTTGATCTCGGTCTTGGCGAGCTTTGCCTCGGCCAACTGCAGCGCCGCTTCGGCGACGCGCAGGTTGTTCTCGGCCTCGTCCTTCGCCTGTCCCGAGATGAAGTTGCTCTTCGCGAGATCGACCGCGCGCTCGAATTTCGATTGCGCGAGCTTCAAGTTCGCCCGCGCCTGCTGCACGTCGGCCTCGTTGATCGACGGATCGAGCTTGACCAGCGTCGTCCCTTTCGAGACCCGCTCTCCCTCGTGGAACTGGATCGCGCTGATGCGGCCGGCGACCTCGGGGCGAACCGTGATCGATTCGTCCGAACGCAGGCTGCCCACGGCGGTGATGGTTTGCGGCATCGCGGCGGTCGCCACTTTGACGGCCTCCACCGCGACCTGCGCCGGCGGGCTGCCTGCCCCCTTTGGCGCGGCTGCGGCGGAGTCCGCCGCGCGCAGCGAATCGCCCGCTGGCGAGCGCTGCTGGCCCATCCAGTAACCGCCACCGGCCGCCGCGGCGACGACGACCACGGCGAGCACACCCAGAACCGTCTTGTTCATGGAAAGGTGGGAACGCGCGAGCTTTGAAACGCCCCGTCGCCCCGATTGAAAGAAGGCGGATTATGCGCCGCCTCCGGCGCGAGCGGCAAACGCCGGCCTCGGCACATGGCGGTCGAATGGGGCCGGCCTTGCTAGAATCGTCGGGGATTCACCGCCTGAAAATTCCCGACATGCGCACCCCGACCGGACCTTCGCATCCCACGTGCCGCGAAAAAGGGGACGATCCCGGCCGATGGTTCGTCGCCGTCGCGCTGATGCAAGTCGCTGTGCTCGGCGTATCGCTCGCCACTGCGCAGGTGCCCCCGGGCGCGTATCCGACCCGTCCGCTGAAGCTTGTCGTTCCGTTTCCGCCGGGTGGCCCGCTCGACGTCACAGGCCGCGCGATCGCGCAAAAGCTCACCGAAGCATGGGGGCAGAGCGTCGTCGTCGACAACCGGCCCGGCGCCGGCGGCAACATCGGCGCCGATCTCGTCGCGAAATCGCCACCTGACGGTTACACGATCCTGATGGGCGCGCTGTCCACACACGCGGTCAATCCCAGCCTGTACGCGAAAATGCCCTACGACGCGGTCAAGGATTTCGCGCCGATCACGCTCGTCGCGATCACGCCGAACGTGCTGGTCGTGAATCCGTCGCTGCCCGTGCATTCGGTGCGCGAATTGATCGCATATGCGAAGGCGAACCCGAACAAGCTGTCGTTCGGCTCGGGCAGCAACGGCAGCGCCGGCCACCTCGCCGGCGAGCTCTTCAAGGTCGATACCGGGACCGACATCGTCCATATTCCATACAAGGGCGCGGCGCCCGCGATGCAGGCATTGCTTGCGGGTGACACGCAGCTGATGTTCGACAACCTCGCAAGCGCGATGCCGCAGGTGAAAGCGGGCAAGCTGCGCGCGCTTGCGGTGACGACCGCGGCACGCTCGAAGCTCGTGCCGGAGCTCCCGACGATGGCCGAAGCCGGACTGCCGGGGTTCGACATTTCGACATGGTTCGGGCTGTTCGCGCCCGCGGGCACGCCGACCGAGGTGATCGCCAAGTGGAACGCGGAAGTGACAGGAATCCTGAACTCGCCGGAAATGCGCGAGCGGCTCAATGCGCAAGGCGCGGAACCGGCGCCAACCACACCGGCCCAGTTTGCCGCGTTCATCGCGACCGAGATCCCGAAATATGCGCGGATCGTGAAAGCCTCTGGTGCCAAAGTCGATTGACATCGGCAGCGCACCAGCCCACAGGAGAACGTGATGATCGTCTCTGTGCAACGATGGATTGTCGGAGCATTGCTTGTGCTGCTTGCCTCGGGCGCCTGGGCACAGGCTTACCCGACGAAACCGATCCGCCTCGTCGTCCCGTTCCCGCCGGGCGGCGCCACCGACATCCTGGCGCGCAACGTCGCGCAGAAGCTCACCGAGGCCTGGGGCCAGCAGGTCATCGTCGACAACCGGCCGGGCGCCGGCGGCAACATCGGCTCGGAGCTCGTCGCGAAATCGGCGCCCGACGGCTACACGCTCGAAATGGGCACCGTCGGCACGCACGCGATCAACGCGAGCCTGTACGCGAAGATGCCCTACGATCACGTCAAGGACTTCGTGCCGGTGATTCTCGTCGCCGGCGTCCCGAACGTGCTCGTCGTGAATCCGTCCGTGCCGGTGAACTCCGTCGCCGAGCTCATCTCCTACGCGAAAGCGAACCCCGGCAAGCTCAACTTCGCCTCGTCGGGCAACGGCACGTCGATCCATCTTTCGGGCGAACTTTTCAAGGTGATGGCCGGCGTGCAAATCACGCACATTCCGTACAAGGGCAGTGCACCGGCGATGCAGGATCTCCTCGGCGGTCAGGTGCAGTTGATGTTCGACAACCTGCCGCCGTCGCTGCCGCAGATCAAGGCGGGCAAGCTGAAGGCGCTCGCCGTGACCTCGGCGACGCGCGCGGCCGCGTTGCCCGATGTGCCGACGATGGCCGAAGCCGGCCTGCCCGGGTTCGAAGCGTCATCGTGGTTCGGCGTGCTGGCGCCCGCCGGGACGCCGCCGGCAATCGTCGCCAAGCTCAACGCCGAAATCGGCAAATGGCTCGCGTCACCCGAAGCGAAGGAGAAGTTGCTGGCGCTCGGCGCGAACGCCGCGGGTGGAACACCCGAGGACTTCGCAAAGCACATCCAGGCCGAGACCGCGAAGTGGGCGAAGGTGGTGAAGGAGTCCGGGGCGAAGGTCGACTGAGCGAGGCGGGCGAGCGACAGCGAGCCAAGGCCCGAAGGGCGCGTCGCCGAGCGATGGAGGTCGGCCGTTGGTCCGGCGCGACGAAGATCATCGACTGTGGAAGAGGCCGACGACTGAGCGAGCCGGGCGAGCGAAGCGAGCCAAGGCACGAGGACGCCCGTGCGAGCAGGGCAAAGCCAAGGCCCGAAGGGCGCGTCTGCGAGCGCGGGTGGCGGCCGACCCCGAGGCGCAGCGAGCAAGTGCTAATGGTGCGGAGGCCGCGCGTCGCCGAGCGATGGAGGTCGGCCGTTGGTCCGGCGATCGAACATCGCCTACCGTGGAAGAGGCCGACAACTGAGCGAGGCGTGCGAGCGACAGCGAGCCAAGGCACGAGGACGCCCATGCGAGCAGGGCAAAGCCAAGGCCCGAAGGGCGCGTCTGCGAGCGCGGGTGGCGGCCGACCCCGAGGCGCAGCGAGCAAGTGCTAATGGTGCGGAGGCCGCGCGTCGCCGAGCGATGGAGGTCGGCCGTTGGTCCGCCACATCGAACATCACCTTCCGTAGTAGAGGCCGACGATTAGGCTCGTCGCCCCCGCGGAGACGGTGGCCCAGTGTCGGCGCTTTTCGCGGCGAAACTCAACGCCGGTCCGGATTCCCGCCGGCGCGGGAAATGACGGTTACCACCGCCACGCCGCCCACGCGAGCGTCGCCCATGCCGCGAGCAGCGCGACGCCGCCGAAGGGCGTCGCGTACGAGAAGCCGCGAATGCCGGTGAGCGCGAGCGCGTACAGGCTGCCGGAGAACAGAACAATTCCGGCGACAAGCAGCCACGCCGCGACGGCGAGCACAGCGTTGTCGGGCTTCTGCAAAAGAAGAATGCCGACACCGAGCAATCCCAGCGCGTGCCAGAAATGATATTGAACGGCGGTCTGGTAGACGGCCATCGCGTCGGGCGCGAGCCCTCCGCGTGCCGCGTGCGCGCCGAATGCGCCGACAGCGACGCCGGCCAGCAGGAACACCGCGGCGAGGAAGAGCGCGAGCCGGGAGGTCATTTCGCTTACAATTCACCGTCAGCGCCCGCCGGGCGCGCTAGGGCCTGTTAACGCTATGGACGCAAACGCGAACGGGTGGCATGGGGCGCCAATCAAGGCGGCCGACGAAGCGAAGACCGGGCGTCTTCGCGAGGAGAACAACGAAGAGTGGCGCCCCAGGGCGCCCGTTCCCTTCGGGTTGCTGCCGAAAACGCCCATCGCTGCATTGCAAAGTCTCGCCGGGTGCCAGACCCGCCTTCGCCTTCGCGCCTTGCGCTGGGCGTTTTCGGCCGTGCAACGCGTTCGTGCCCATAGCGTTAACAGGCCCTAACTGCAGGATAGCATCTTGACCATCGAACGCCGCAACGTCGGCAAGCGCCTGTCCGATCTCGTCATCAATCGGGCATCGGGGACGGCGTACCTCGCCGGCCAGGTCCCCGACGATCCGAAGGCCGACATCTCGGGACAGGTTCAGCAGGTGCTCTCGAAGATCGACGAGCTGCTGGTCGAAGCCGGATCGGACAAGACGAAGATTCTGTCGGCAACGATCTATCTCCCTGACATGGCCGATTTCGCGGCGATGAACGCCGTCTGGGAGCGCTGGGTCGTGCCAGGGCACACGCCGGCGCGCGCCACCGTGCAGGCGAAGCTCGCGCTGCCCGCGTACAAGGTCGAGATCCAGGTCGTCGCTGCAGTGCCGATCCCCGCATAAGCCGGGGCCTTTCGCCCCCGCCGCAATGTCTCCGCCACTCTCCTCTTCCGCCAAGGCCGTCGTGGCCGCGACGTCGCGGCGCGAGCTCGCGACGGGCGCGCACACGACGGCGAGCCTGCCCGTCACGCGCGCGACGTTCGATCAGGTGATGGTGCCATGCTTCGCGCCGGCGCCGTTCGTCCCCGTCCGCGGTGAGGGCTCGCGCGTGTGGGACCAGGAAGGCCGGATGTACATCGATTTCGCCGCCGGCGTCGCGGTGACCGCGCTCGGCCACTGCCATCCGGCGATGGTGAAGGCGATCGAGGAGCAGACGCGAAAGATCTGGCACGTCTCGAACTGGATGACCAACGAGCCGGCGCTGCGGCTCGCAAAGCGGCTCACCGACGCGACGTTTGCCGAGCGCGCGTTCTTCTGCAACTCCGGCGCCGAAGCGAACGAAGCGGCGCTGAAGCTCGCGCGCCGCTACGCGCACGATCGCTACGGACCCGACAAGATCCGCGTCATTTCGACGCTGAATTCGTTCCACGGCCGCACACTGCTCACAGTGACCGCCGGCGGACAGGCGAAATACGCGACAGGCTTCGGGCCCAATCCCGCGGGTTTCACGCACGTCCCGTACAACGACGTCGCCGCGCTCGAAGCCGCGTTCCGCGACGAAGGCGGCGACGACATCTGCGCAGTAATCTTGGAGCCGATGCAGGGCGAAGGTGGCATGGTGCCGGGGACGCCCGAGTTCCTGCAGGCGGCACGGCGCTTGTGCGACGGGCATCGAGCGTTGCTGATCCTGGACGAGATCCAGAGCGGGATGGGCCGCACCGGCACGCTCTTCTCCTACATGCAGAAGGGCATCGTGCCCGACATCATGACGAGCGCGAAGGGGCTGGGCGGCGGGTTCCCCGTCGGCGCGATGCTGACGACGGCCGAAGTCGCGAGCGCATTTTCGGTCGGCGTGCACGGCACGACCTACGGCGGCAACCCGCTCGCCTGCGCGGTCGCCGGCGCCGTGTTCGACGTGATCAACACGACCGAGGTGCTGGACGGCGTGAAAGCGCGCCATGCGCTGTTCATGGAGGGCCTGAAGGCGATCAATGCCCGCCGCCACGTGTTCGCCGATCTGCGTGGCGAAGGCGTGTGGATCGGCGCCGAGCTTGATTCGCCGTGGAAGGGCAAGTCGATGGCGGTCGTCAACGCAGGCTACGAAGCAGGCGTGATCGTGCTGGTCGCCGGCCCCGACGTCGTGCGAATCGCCCCGTCGCTCGTGATCAGCCTCGACGAGATCCTCGAGGGGCTGGCGCGCCTCGAGGTCGCGCTCAATCGCGCACTGAGCTGATCCGATGTTCTTCGTCCGGCCGATCGCGCGGGACGACCTGCCGGCAGTGCTCGCGCTGTCCGAGCGCACCGGCCACGGCCTCACGACGCTCCCCGCGGATCGCGAGCGCCTCTCCTCGCGGATCGAGCGCTCGCTCGCATCGTTTGCGAACACCGCGACGCGCGCCGAAACGTGCTACGTGTTCGTGCTCGTCGACTCCGCCGACGCACGCGTCGTCGGCATCGCCGCGATCGAGGCCGCGGTCGGCTTGACCGAACCGTGGTACAACTACCATGTCGGCACCATCGTCCACGCGTCTCGCGCGCTCGACGTCTACACGGTCGCGCCAACGCTCTTTCTCGCCAACGACCATACGGGGCACACCGAGCTTTGCTCGCTGTTTCTCGATTCGGCCTTCCGCCACGGCAAGAACGGACCGCTGCTCGCGAAGAGCCGGCTGCTGTTCATCGCTGAGTTCGCCGAGCGCTTCGCGCCGAAGGTGATCGCCGAGCTGCGCGGCAAGCTCGACGCCGGGGGCAAGAGCCCGTTTTGGGAAGGGCTCGGTCGGCACTTTTTCGCGATGGAGTACACAACCGCCGATTACCTGACGGGGATCGGCCAGAAAGCGTTCGTCGCGGAGCTGATGCCGCGGCATCCGGTGTACGCGAACCTGCTGCCCGAATCTGCACGCGCGGTGATCGGCGCCGTTCACGACGATACGCAACCGGCGCGCGCGCTGCTCGAGCAGGAGGGCTTCCGCTACGAAGGCTACGTCGACATCTTCGATGCGGGTCCCACGCTTGAATGCTTCCGCGACAACATCCACGCGGTGCGGCAAAGCGCCGTGCTGCCCATCACGCTGGGCGAGGGCGATCCGGTCCCCGACAGCCTCACCGACGAGGTGCTGTGGCTCATCGTCAATCGCCGATTCGAGGATTTCCGGGCGGCCCTCGTCCACGCGCCCGCGCGCGTCGACCGCCTGCCGCTCCTCCCCTACGCCGCCGCGCAGCTCGGCGTCCGCGAAGGTGACACGGTACGCGCGGTGCCACTGTCTCCGCGCGACCGATGATCAACTTCGACGGGATCCCCGGGCCGACGCACAACTACGCGGGGCTCGCACGCGGCAATCTTGCGGCCGAAAGGAACGCGCGGCAGATCGCCAATCCGCGCGACGCCGCGCTGCAGGGGTTGGCCAAGATGCGCGCGCTGGCGGCGCGGGGATTTGCGCAGGCCGTCCTGCCGCCGCACGAGCGGCCGGATGTCTTCGCCCTGCGCGCGCTCGGATTCATCGGCAGCGACGCCGACATCATCCGGCGCGCCGCGATCGACGCGCCGCAGATTCTCGCCGCGTGCTCGTCGGCGGCGGCGATGTGGGCCGCCAACGCCGCGACAGTGAGCCCGTCCGTCGACACCCCTGATGGCCGTGTCCATTTCACACCGGCGAACCTCGTCAGCCATTTCCACCGCGCGCTCGAAGCACCGACGACCACCCGCGTGCTGCGCGCGATCTTCGCCGACGCCGCCCGTTTCGCCGTCCACGATCCGTTGCCGGCGGCGCCGCAAGTCGGCGACGAAGGCGCGGCAAATCATGTGCGCCTGTCCGCGAAGGCGGATGCGCGCGGCGCCGAGATGTTCGTCTACGGGCGTGCGGCCTACGACACAAGTGCGCCCGCGCCGCGGCAGTTCCCGGCCCGGCAGACCCGCGAGGCTTCCGTCGCGATCGCGCGGCGCCACGGTCTCGATCCCGCGCACACCGTGTTCGCGCAGCAGAACCCGCAGGCCATCGACGCCGGCGTCTTCCACAACGACGTGATCGCGGTCGGCTGCGGCACCGTTCTCTTCTGCCACGAGCATGCTTACTCGAATCAGGAAAGGGTGCTCGCAGAGCTCGCCGCCAAAGTCGGGCCGGCGTTCACGCCGATCGTCGTGGCCGCCGCGGAAGTGAGCGTCGCCGATGCCGTCGCGACGTACTTGTTCAACGGCCAACTCCTGCCGCGGCCGGACGGCAGGCTCTTGCTCGTCGCGCCCGCCGAGTGCCGGTCGCATCAGCGGGTCAGCGCGTATATGGATCGTTTGCTGGCAAGCGGCGGCCCGATTGCCGAAGTGCTGACGTTCGATCTGCGCCAGAGCATGCGAAACGGCGGCGGACCGGCGTGCCTGCGGCTCTCGGTCCCGCTGACGGCAGACGAACGGAGTGCGATCGGCGCGCGCGTGATGCTCGACGACACACTCGCCGCGGAGCTCGACGCGTGGATACGGGCTCATTACCGCGACCGCCTCGCGCCCGAGGACCTGGGCGATCCGGCGCTCATCGACGAATCGCGCCGCGCGCTCGACGAGCTCACGCGGATCCTGCGCCTGCCGCCGATCTACGCGTTTCAGCGCAACGAGCGCTGACCGGAACCGCCCGTCCCGTTACCGAGCGAATTGAATCCCGCCGCAGGCCGCGGCGACTCGCGCGTATTCCTCCGGCGAGTCGACGGCCCGCTGCCGCTCCTTGATCTGCCGCGCGTCATCGTTGAGCAGCTCGCTCAGCCGCCCGGTCAGCGCCTGCTCCATTTGTCGCTGCCCTTCGGCGCGAGTGCTGAAATAGAAGATTCGATTGTCGTAGGTCTTGACGAGTGCAGTGCGCACCTCGTCCCCGATTTCACCGAGCCGTTGCCGGTAAACGGCGACGTGCTTCATTTCGTGCTCGAGGATCGTCGCGGCGCGGCACGGATCGTCAGTCACTTCGCGGCTCACGTAGACCGTCATCGGCGTCATCGCGAGTTCGACCCGGATCGCCGGGCGCAAGCAGATGCGGCCGCTCTTCGTGTCTTCGATGCCGGCGGTCTCAAGCGAGGCCTGGTGGGAGATTTCGGCTGTCGTCAGCCCAAGCGCAAGAACCGTCGATCCCGTCTCGCCGCTCATCGGCGTGAGCTCGGTGTACGAGCGATCGCGATTGGTCGCGTAGACGATCGGCGTCGTGACGACGTCGACCGTCGTCTTCGGCAGTTTTTGCTCGCACTGTGTCTCGAAGCTCACGACGCCCGCACGCACGCCGACCGTCGTGACGGCGTCGCAGCCGGCGCAGAGCGCGACGACGGCCAATGGCGGCAGAAGCGCCGATACTCCCGTGAATGGGGGCCCACCCATCAGTCGCTCGCCACCGCCGGCAGCTTGTGATGACGTCGCACCGGGGACCAGGCGATCGCGCCCGCTGTCAGCGCGAGCCCGAGCACGCCCACGGTGAGGAGCGTCGTGCGCAGACCCACCGCCGTCGCGAGCGCGCCGCCGGCGAGCGACCCGAGCGGCGCCGCCGCCACCGTGAGGAAGCGCATCGTCGCCGTCATCCGGCCGAGGAGCCGATCGGGCGTGATCGCCTGTCGCAGCGACAGGTAATTGATCGCGTAGAGAATCGCGCCGAAGTCGAACACGAGCATCGCGCAGCCCAATGCCAGTGTTGCGACCCACACGGGTCCCGAAACGAGCCCGAACGCCTGCCAGCCGAGCGCCGTCAGGATCAGCCCGTGGACGATGACCGGTCCGACCCCCAGCCGCGCGGACAGCCGCTCCGCTGACGCCGCGGCGAGCACACAGCCGACCCCGCCAAACATGTACGTCAGTCCGATGGCCCCGGGAGACAGGCCGAGATCGCGTGTCGCGAACAGGATCAGCACCGCGATCTGCATGTGGTGGAGGATCTGCCACAGCCCGGCGAGCCACGCGAGCGCCTGCAGCGTCCGATTGTGCCGGACGAGCTTCAGGCCCTCGCGGATCTCCGCCCCGACAGTCGCTTTGGGACCGGGATTCACGACGTCGTGCGGCGCACGCACCCGCCGCAGCATCAGCGCGGAAGCGAAGAACGCGAGCGCGTCGAGCAGGATCGCGAACGGAGCGGTCAGGAGCTGGATCAGTCCGCCCGCGAGCCCCGGACCGATCAGCGCCGACGATGTCTCGCCGAGGATGACCTTCGCGTTCGCCTCGACCAGCCGCGCGCGGCCGGCGAGCTGCGCGAGCAGTACCTGATAGGCCGCGCCGCCGACGACGTTCTGCACGCCGCAGAAAAAGCCGACGGCGAACAGGATGTTCATCGACAGCGCGTCGAAGTACGCGGCGATGGGAATCGCCAGCAGCGCGGCGCCGCGCCCGATATCCGCGGCGATCACGATCGGCAGCTTGCGCACGCGATCGATCAGCACGCCCGCGTGCAGACTCACGAGCGCGAACGGCAGCGTCTCCAGCGCGACCAGCACGCCCATCTGCCACGGCGTCGCGTGCAGCAGCACCGCGGCCGTCAGCGGCAGCGCGAGGTTCGTGATCTGCGCGCCGAACGACGTGATCGTCAGCGACCCCCAGAGCTTCAGGAAGTCCGGGTTCCGCCAGAGACCGTCGAAGACGCGGCCGAAAGTGTGTCGGAAATAGGTAATCATGCTGATGCCTGTTTCTCTTCCGTCGTCACCGGCAAAGCCGGAACGTGCCGCACGGTGCGGCAAGAACGCAAAAACAGGCGGGTGTTGCGAGGGGACCGTTTTTCCCGCCTGCTGCCTGGCGGGATATCCGGCCAGGCGGTTACCGCGAGACGCCGCAGTCGATGAGGATCGCCTCGAGCGAGGCTTGGCGATCCGCCATGCCCGGCAGCCATCCGATCATTCGGCTGCCGCGGATGCACGCGACCATCCCGGCCGCGATTGCGGTCGTGAACGGATTGTCGTGGTGTGCATTGATCATGGGATTGCCTGAGGCTCGCGTTATTGTGTTTGCCATGCTACGCGGTCGCCCGGCCTGCGGCAATGCGCCGCACCGCATTTCGGCGCCCACGGGCAACCGTCTGTCGCGCCATTGCAACGGCTGAACGGTTCAGTTTCGCGCATCGCTGGGCTTGCCACCACGAGGCCAATCGTTGGCGCTGCCGGCAAACCCGGGACGCGGCTCCGCCGTGAAGAACGCCGCGACGTCCCATGCGTCCTGCACCGTGAGCGAGTTGCCGCGTCCGAGCGGCATCTTGGCGTGGACGAACGCCGCGGCGACCGACACCCGCGCCATTCCTGCGCCGGTATTGAACGACTGCGGGCCCCACAGCGGCGGCATCGCAAAGGTCCCGTCTGCGCTCCTGAGACCCGCGCCGTCCCCGCCGTGGCACGCTGCGCATTGCTGCGCGTAGGCACGCTTGCCCCGCGCGGCGTCCGGCGCACTCTGCGGGGCCTCCAGCTCGACGAAACCGCGTCCAAGGACACTCGAGCCGGTCGGGACACCGGTGGAGAGCCACGCCGTATAGGCGAGCAACGCGCGCATCTCGCTGCCGTCAACCGGAAGCGGCCGTCCGTTCATCGAGCGAACGAAGCAATCGTTGATCCGGTCTTCGAGCGTTTCCACCCGGGCGCTCCGCGCCACATATTCGGGGAACACCCCCCACAATCCGGCCAGCGGCGCAGCGTACGGCACCGTGCCACCGTTGAGATGGCAACTCGCGCAATTGAGGCCGTTGCCGACGTACGCCTTCGCCGTGCTCTGCGTCGCGTTTACGATCGACAGGCCGAGGCGCACGGCATCCCCCAGCGCGCCGTCGGGAACGGATTACGGAGCCGGGACGTGCATCGGTACCGATGGCACCCGCACGATCGGCCGCAAATGCACCCTGGCAGCCGACGACGAGACCGGCGACGATCAAGAAGCTCGCTGCTCGCTGACGTTGCATGAACCTGTCCCCTGCCGCGGACAGCCGGCTACTTCCCCGGCCTGAGCCGTGCGAGATCGATGTCGTAGTACTTCCACCCATGCTCGACATAGATGTTCTTCTTGTAGCCCAAGAGCCAAGGCCGCGCGAGCGTGTTCTCGATGCGATAGACGCCGAGATCCATCGGGTCGTAGACCGCGGCGATCCGGTCCATCTTCGCGTAGAGCTCCTCGCGCTCGCGACCGGGCGGAACGCGCTTGCTCTTCACGTACAGCTCGTCGTACTCGGCGTTACGGAAGCGACCGAGGTTCGACTGCGCGGCATTCGGGCCGTAGAGGAGCTGCATGAACGCGTCGCCGTCGCCGGCCGTCGTGATCCAGCCGACCTGCCAGAACTGGAGCTTGCCCGCGCGCGACATCTTGAGCAGGTCCGGCCACTTCTGCTTGACGAAGTCGACCCGGATGCCGATTGAATCCATGCTTTTCTTCCACAACTCGTCGCGCTCGCGTTCGCGGCCCGTCGGCTGCGAGCCCATCATCAGCGTGAGCGGCCTGCCGTCGGGCAATTCGCGGTAGCCGTCGCCGTCGCGGTCCTTGTAGCCGAGCTTGTCGAGCAGCGCTCGCGCCGTCGGCGGATCGTAGGGCGCGTGGACATCGAGGCCTGCGATGTGGCCGCTGACGTCGGGCGGCACCGGTTGCGTCGCGGGCGTGGCCTGATTCTGGTACCAGACCTTGATCAGATCGGGCGTGTTGAAGCCCATGATGATCGCGCGGCGAAGGCCGATCCGCTCGGCGGCGTAACCGCCGACGACCGGGTCCTCCATGTTGAAATACGTGAACTGCAGCGCCGGCTGGACCGCGCGATGCAGGGTCACGCCTTCTTTCGCATAGGGCGGCAGCAGGCGGTTGTTCCCGTCGAGGACCTTCGCCACCAGGTCCGCAGGCACGTTGGCGTAATCGAGCTCGCCCGAATTGAAGGCGAGGAGCTGCGGATTCGACTCCTCGATGATCGAGATCTCGATGCGACCGATCTGCGGCAGGCGCTTGCCTTTCATCTGGCTTGCAACTGCGTTGGTCGCGGCGTCCGCATCCGGCGGAGCAGCCGGGAAGTGCTCTTCGCGGTAATTCGCGTTCGCCTCGAGCGTGATCTTCTGTCCCCGCCGCCATTCCTTGAGCCGGTACGGGCCGGTGCCCACGGGGTTCGCCATCACCCACGTGCTCGCGTCACCGTAGGCTTCGACGACCTCGCGCGCCACGGCAGCCATCGCGGTCTGCGTGAGGAACCCGAACAGCGTGTAATCCGGCTCGGTGAGCTTCAGCTGGATCGTGTAGCGGTCGGTCGCGCGGAGGCCCTCGATCTCGGCGTCGTAATCGAACTTCCCCGTCGCCTTCGCCTTGTCGACCGCAGAATCGAGGCCGACGAGCTTGCCCGCGACGAAATACGCATTCGGGGAGCGGACCTTCGGGTCGACGAGCCGCTTCCACGAATAGACGTAGTCCTGCGCGATCAGCTCCCGCTTCGCACCCTTGAACGCCGGATCGTCGGCGAAGTGGATTCCTCGCCTGATGCGGATCGTCCACGTCATTCCGTCCTTCGAGATCTCGGGCAACGCCACGGCGGTATTGGGCACCCAGCGGTAGGGGCGCGCGAGATAGTCCGGCTCGTAGAGCGCATCGAAGATCTGGCGATTCACGTTGTTCGAGTAGTAGTCCTGCGACGGCGCCGGATCGAAGCCGGTCTCCGCGATCGGGAACATCACGCGGAGCGTCTTCGTCATGTCGGCGGCCGGCGCTGCGCTGGCGTTCGACAAGCCGACAGCGCACGCGACGAGCGGGAGGAGCCAGACCCGACGCGATGGCGATTGCGGCATCAGTCCATGCCTAAGTGCCCCCGCCCCGCCGCTGCGCAAGGTCGAGATCGAGATACATCCACGGATGCGAGTCGAACGTGTTGTACTTGTAGCCCCGCACCCATGGATGCACGACGATGTTCTCGATGCGGTACGTGTGCAGCACCCACGGCGCGTACGCCACGACGAGCGCCGACATCTCGCGATAGAGCCGCACGCGCTCCGGGCCGTTGGGCAGCTTCTTCGCGCGGTCGTAGAGCGCGTTGTACTCGGGCAGATCGAAGCGCCCGAGGTTCGACACCCCCTTGTGCGGACCGTAGAGGAGGTCGAGGAAGCTGCTGCCGTTGTCGTTCGTATTGGTGTTGCCGAGGCCCCACATCATGAGCTGGCCCGCGCGGCTCTGCTTCAGCGTATCGGGAAATTTCTGCTTGGTGAATTCGATCCGGATGCCTACCGCGTCCATGCTCTTCTTCCACAGCTCGTCGAATTGCCGGTAGATCGCCGACGGGTCGGACGCGAGCACGAGCTTCAGCGGCTTGCCATCGGGCAGGTCGCGCCAGCCGTCGCCGTCGCGATCGACGTAACCGAACTTGTCGAGCAGCGCCTTGGCGCCGGCGACGTCGTAGCGTGCGCCGCCTTTGAAGTCAGGGTCGTGGCCGATGACGTTGGGCGGGATCGGCTGTGTGGCCGGCATCGCCTGGTCGAGGCGGATCACATGGATTTCGTCACTGGTGTTGTACGCCATGCTGATCGCGCGGCGCAGCGCGATCTTGTCGTTGCCATAGCCGCCGACGACGGGGTCTTCCATGTTGAAATAGGTGTAAACGACCGTTGGCTGCACCCCGCGCCCGAGGATCACCCCCTTGTCGGCGAACTCGGGCTTCAGCTTGTCGCCGTTCATGACTTTCGGCACGAGGTCGGTCGGGACGGTGATGTAATCGAGCTCGCCCTTTTCGAACGCGAGCAGCCGCGGGTTCGACTCCTCGATGATGCCGATCTCGACGCGGCCGATCACCGGGACTTTCTTGCCGCGCATTGTAGCGATGAGCGCGCGATCGTCGGGCTGCGCGCTGTCGGGATACTTTTCGTCGCGGAACGTCGGGCTCGCTTCGAGCACGATCCTCTGGCCGCGGCGCCATTCCTTCAGCCGGTAGGGCCCGGTGCCGACCGGGTTCTCCATGACCCAGCCGCTTGGATCACCGTACGCCTTCACCACTTCGCGCGCGACCGCAGCCGTTGCGGGGGACGTAAGATCCGCGAGCAGATCGTAGGCGGGAAACACCAGCTTCAGCCGGAGCGTGTAGCGATCGATGGCCTGTGCCCCATCGAAGCGCGCGTCGTAATCGAAGGCGCCGGACTTCGTCGCCGCGTCGATCGCGGCCTTCGCGCCGACGAGCCGATCGTCGAGAATCTGCGCATTGTTCGAGCGCAGCTTCGGATCGATCAGCCGCTTGAACGAATAGACGTAGTCCTCGGCGGTGAGCTCGCGCTTCCTGCCCTTGAACGCGGGATCCTCCGAGAAGTAGATGCCCGGCTTCACCCTGATCGTCCACGTCAAGCCGTCGGCGGAAATCTCGGGCAGCGCCGCGGCGGTGTTGGGCACGACCTTGTACGGGCGCGCAAGGTAATCGTACTTGTAGAGCGGATCGAAGATCTCGCGGTTGACGTACACGGAGTAGAGGTCGCTCGCAGCCTGCGGATCGAACCCGTTCTCCGGCGCGACGAACGCGACGTGCAGGACTTTCGCCATGTCGGCGGCCGGCGCCGCCGGCGCGATCCCCGCCAGCAGCGCGACCGCGATGAGCGCGACGACGCGGGGACCCGTCATTGTGCGACGGGCCGACGCGGCATCTTCATGTCGATGTCGTAGTACTGCCACGGATGCTGCTGGAAGACGTTGTGCTTGTAGCCGATGATCCATGGGTAGCGAATGACGTTCTCGTAACGGTAGGTGTCGAAATACCACGGTGCGTAGGCCGACACGATGGCAGACATCTCGCGGAATGTCCTGGTCCGCTCGAGGCCGTCGGGCATGCTGCGCGAGCGGTCGTAGAGGCGGTCGAAATCGGGCTGCTTGAAACGCGACAGGTTCGACAACCCGGCGTGGCCGCCGTAGAGAAGGCCGAGGAAGCCGTAGCCGTCCGTCGTCGTGCTGATGTTGCCGAGATACCACATCTGCAGCTGTCCAGCGAGGCCCATCTTGAGGAGCTCCGGCCATTTCCGCTTGATGAATTGCACCTTCACGCCGATCGCGCTCAAGCTGCGCTGCCACATCTCCTCGTACTGGCGGCCGCGCGCGTCGGTGGTCGTTCCCATCGAGATCACGAGGGGCTTGCCGTCGGGAAGATCGCGCCAGCCGTCGCCGTCGCGGTCGATGTACCCGAACCTGTCGAGCAGCGCCTTCGCGCCAGCAACGTCGTAGCGGACATGGCCTTCGAACTTCGGATCGTATCCGGTGACGCCGGGCGGAATCGGCTGCGTCGCGCATTCCGCCTGCCTCTGCCAGAGGATGCGGACCTCGTCCTCGCAGTTGTAGGCCATCCCGAACGCACGGCGCAGCGCAATCCGGTCCTGCGTGTAGCCGCCGACGACAGGGTCCTCCATGCTGAAATACGTGTAGTTGATGGCGGGCTGAACGCCGCGCGCGAGCTTCACGCCGGCTTTCTCGAAGCGGGGCTGCAGCCCGTTGCCGAGGTCCGTCACGTTCGCGACGAGGTCGCCCGGGACCGTGAGGTAGTCGAAATTGCCCTTCTCGAAGGCGAGCAGGCGCGGATTGCTTTCTTCGACGATGCTGATCTCGATGCGCCCGATCACCGGCAGCCGCTTGCCTTTCATCGCCACCACGATCTCACGGTCCGTCGGATCGGGGCTCTCGGGAAACAGGGTCACGCGATAGTCCGTGTTCGCTTCGAGCACGACCTTCTGGCCGCGGCGCCAATCCTTCAGCCGGTAGGGACCCGTGCCGACCGGATGCGCCATCGTCCAGGTGCTCGCGTCGCCGTACGCGTCGATCACCTCGCGCGCAACCGCAGCCGTGGGAGTCGTCGTGAGGTCGGACAGCAGACTGTACGCCGGGTGCGTGAGCTTGACTCGCAGCGTGTAGCGATCGAGCGCCTGCAGGCCCTCGATCGGCACGTCATAGTCGAACTTGCCCGTTTCCTTCGCTCTCGCGACGATGGCGTCGGCGCCGACGAATAGCTGATCGAACACCTGCAGGTTGGCGGAGCGGACCTTCGGGTCAACGATGCGCTTCCACGAATAGACGTAGTCCGCTGCGACCAGCTCGCGCTTCTTTCCCTTGAACGCGGGGTCGGCAGCGAAAAAGATGCCGGGCTTGATCCGGATCGTCCACGTGAGGCCGTCGGGCGAGATCTCGGGCAGCGCGGCGGCCGTATTCGGTATGATCCTGTAGGGCCGCGCGAGGTAGTCGTATCGATAAAGCGGATCGAAGATCGCCGTGTTGATGTAATCCGAGTACGCGTCGACCCATGCCTGCGGATCGAATCCGGTTTCGGCGACCGGGAAGACGACCCGCAGCACCTTGCTTGCGTCGGCCTGCGCGGTCGCGGCACGCGACGAAACCGCCGACAGCAAGACCGTCAGCAGCGCGACGGCGAGGGAGCCCTGCCAGCGCACTTATAGCAACTTCTCGATATCGCCGGCGATGCTCGAAGGCTCGGTGTTCGGCGCGTAACGCTCGACCACCTTGCCGTTGCGATCGACGAGGAACTTGGTGAAGTTCCACTTGATCGCTTCGGAGCCCAGCAGCCCGGGCTTTGCCTTCTTGAGGTGCCTGTACAGCGGCGCCGTGGTGTCGCCGTTGACGTCGATTTTTGCGAACAGCGGGAACGTGACCCCGTAGTTCAGCTCGCAGAACGATTCGATCTCCCCTTCGCTTCCGGGCTCCTGCGCGCCGAACTGGTTGCACGGAAAGCCCAGGATCTCGAGACCCTTGCCATGGAGCTTTTCGTACAGTGCCTCGAGACCCTTGTATTGCGGCGTGAAGCCGCACTTGCTCGCGGTGTTGACGACGAGCAGCACCTTGCCCTTGTAGACGTCGAGCTTCACCTTCTTGCCGTGGATGTCGGCGACCTCGAAATCGTAGATTCCGGCCATGATCGTTCCTCCGGGGAAATGCCGGCGATTATGCCCCCGCGGCGAGCCACGCGCGACCGCGCCCCGTGCGTCACGGCGCCCTCCGCGCCAGTGAGTGATTTTGCGCACGGTTGTCGGCCGCGCTCGGTCGCTCGGCGACGCGCCCTTCGGTGTGGGCTCCGCGCGGACGATGCCGCTCGTTACGCCTCGGGGTCGCCCGCCACCCGCGCTCGCAGACGCGAGCTTCGCTCCTTGGCTTCGCCCTGCTCGCGCAGGCGTCCGTTGGCTCGCTGGCGCTCGCCCGCCGCTCACACCGCGGCCTCCGCACGTTCTACGCGGCGCGGTATGCCGCTTTGTCGGCTGCGCTCGGTCGCTCGGCGACGCGCCCTTCGGGCCTTGGCTCGCTGGCGCTCGCCCGCCTCGCTCACTCGGCCCCGAAGCCGCCGCCGCCCGGCGTCTCGATGACGAACAGATCACCGGCCTCCATCGAGACGGTGGACGTCGCGCCGAATTCCTCGCGCTGCCCGTGGGCGCGCTCGACCCAGTTGCGGCCGACGGCGCCTGCCCCGCCGCCCGCGACGCCGAACGGCGCGACGCGCCGGTGGTTCGCGAGCATCGCCGCCGTCATCGGCGCGAGGAAGCGCACACGCCGCACCGCACCGTCGCCGCCGCGATGACGCCCGACGCCGCCGCTCCCTCTGCGGATCGCGAACGATTCGAGGCGCACCGGAAAGCGCCATTCGAGGACCTCGGGATCGGTGAGCCGCGAATTGGTCATGTGCGTCTGCACTGCGCTCGCGCCGTCGAAGTCCGGGCCGGCGCCGGCGCCGCCGGCGATCGTCTCGTAGTATTGGTATACGTCATCGCCGAACGTGAAGTTGTTCATCGTCCCCTGCGAGGCTGCCAGCACGCCGAGCGCGCCGTACAGCGCGTCGGTCACCACCTGCGACGTCTCGACGTTGCCCGCCACGACTGCGGCCGGATAGCGCGGCGCGAGCATCGACCCTTCGGGAATCACGATCCGGAGCGGCTTCAGGCACCCGGCATTCATCGGGATCTCGTCGTCGACAAGCGTGCGGAACACATAGAGCACCGCAGCCTTGCAGACAGCGGACGGCGCATTGAAGTTGGTCGGCTGCTGCGGACTCGTCCCGGTGAAGTCGATCGTCGCCGAGCGGCCCGCCTTGTCGATCGCGATGGTCACGGCGATCGTCGCGCCGCTATCCATCTCGTACTCGAAATGACCGTCGGTCAGCACGTCGAGCACGCGGCGCACCGCCTCCTCGGCGTTGTCCTGCACGTGCCGCATGTAGGCGCGAACCACCGGCAGGCCGAAATGCGCGACCATTTTTGAAAGCTCGAGTGCGCCTCGCGCGCACGCGGCGACCTGTGCGCGCAGATCGGCGATGTTCTGATCGACGTTGCGCGAGGGGTAGCGGCCTCCCCCGAGGATCGCGCGGATTTCGGCTTCGAGGAATCGTCCTTGCGCAACGAGCTCAACGTTGTCGAGGAGCACGCCCTCCTCGTCGACATGGGTCGAACCGGAGGGCATCGAACCCGGCGTGATCCCGCCGATGTCCGCATGGTGGCCGCGCGAGGCGACATAGAATTCAGCCCGCTGCGCAGCCCCGCCCCGCGAGCGTGGATGCAGCCCCTGGCCGAACAAAGCGTCCACATCGACACCGAAAGCGGTCGACGGCGCGAGGAACACCGGCGCGATCACCGTGACGTCCGGCAGGTGCGTCCCGCCGTTGTACGGTGCGTTCAATACATACACGTCGCCGGGGCGCATCGTCTCCCAGCGGCGCTCGATGATCGTTTTCACGCTTTCGCCCATCGAGCCCAAATGCACCGGCATGTGCGGTGCGTTGGCGATCAGATTGCCGTCGCCGTCGAACAGCGCGCACGAAAAGTCGAGCCGCTCCTTGATGTTCACCGAGTACGCGGTGTTGGCGAGCGTGACGCCCATCTGTTCGGCGATCGCCATGAACAGGTTGTTGAAGACTTCGAGCAGCACGGGATCGGCGCTGGTCCCGATCGCGTGCGTCCGGCGCAATGCTTCGACGCGATCGAGCACGACGTCGCCACGGACGGTGAAGCTCGCGCGCCAACCGGGCTCGACGATCGTCGTCGCGTTGTCCTCGCGGATCACCGCCGGCCCGGGAATGGCGTCGCCCGGCCGCAGCGCGTCACGGTCGTAGACGGCAGCATCGCGCAGCGCACCGTCGGTGTAGATCCGGGTTGTCCGCATCGAGACGAGCGGACCCGCGCGCGGTGAAAACGAGAGCGGCGCACCGGTGGCCGCGTGCCCTTTGCCGACGGCCTCGACCGCGATCGCCTCGACGACGAGCGGCTTGTCCGGCATCAGGAATCCGTACTGCTGCCGATACTTGCGCTCGAATTCGGCGACGATCGCCGGGATCTCGCCGACCGCGGCGGTCTCGAGCGTCGTGTCGGTGCCTTCGTACTTGAGATGCAGCGTGCGTGTGGCCGCGATGCGCTCGCGTCCGATGCCCTGCGCAGCGACGTCGTCGCGCGCTTTCGTCTCCAGCGCCGCTGCGACCGGCTGCACTTCGGCGAGCGTCGCCGCAGTGAGCCGCGCCTCGACCGCCTGCTGCCGCAATGCGCGCACGTCGGCGAGCCCCATCCCGTATGCCGACAGCACGCCGGCAAACGGATGCAGCAGCACGCGCGTCATGCCGAGCGCGTCGGCGACCTGGCAGGCGTGCTGCCCGCCGGCACCTCCGAAGCAGCACAGCGTGTATTCGGTGACGTCGTAGCCGCGCTCGACCGAAATGTGCTTGATCGCATTCGCCATATTCGCGACGGCAATCTTGAGGAAGCCGTCGGCGACTTCCTCCGGGGTCCGTGGGTGCCCGGTTCGTGCGCCGACGTCGGCGGCTAGCGCCGCAAACTTCGCGCGCACGATGGCAGCGTCGAGAGGCTCGTCGCCGTTCCTGCCGAACACTTTCGGGAAGAGCGTGGGATCGAGCTTGCCGACCATCACGTTGCAGTCGGTCACCGTCAGCGGTCCGCCGCGCCGGTACGATGCCGGCCCCGGATTCGCGCCCGCCGATTCCGGCCCCACGCGGAAGCGCGAACCATCGAACGTGCAGATCGATCCGCCACCCGCGGCGACCGTGTGGATTCGCATCATCGGCGCCCGCAGTCGCACGCCGGCAACCTCGGTGACGAACGCTCGCTCGTATTCGCCCGCGTAGTGGGTGACGTCGGTCGACGTTCCGCCCATGTCGAAGCCGATGATCGCCAGAAAGCCCGCGAGTCGCGCGACCTCGACCGCGCCGACGACACCGCCGGCCGGACCGGACAGGATCGCATCCTTGCCCTGGAAGCGGTGGGCATCGGTTAGCCCCCCGTTCGACTGCATGAATTGCAGCCGCGGCTTGCTGTCGCCAAGCTCGCGTTCGACCTGGCCCACATACCGCCGCAGAATCGGCGACAGATAGGCGTCGACGACGGTCGTGTCGCCACGCGAGACGAGCTTCATCAGCGGGCTCACCTCGTGGCTGACCGACACCTGCGCAAAGCCGATCTCGCGCGCGAGCGCAGCGAGCGCCCGCTCGTGTTGCGGAAAGCGGTAGCCATGCATCAGCACGATCGCGACGGCGTCGATGCCCGCGGCACGGGCCGCGTCGAGCGCGCGGCGTGCGTCGGCGACGTCGAGCGGCCGCACGATGTCGCCGTGCGCACCGATCCGCTCGTCGACTTCGATCACGCGCTCGTAGAGCAGCGTCGGCAGCTCGATCCGGCGTACGAAGAGCTTCGGCCGGTTCTGATAGCCGATCCTGAGCGCATCGGCGAAGCCGCGGGTGACCAGCAGCGCAGTCCGCTCACCCCTGCGTTCGAGGAGCGCATTGGTCGCGACCGTCGTGCCCATCTTCACTGCGTCAATCGCCCCCGCCGGGATCGACGCGTCAGCGGCGAGCCCGAGCAGCTCGCGAATGCCGTGGACCGCGGCATCGCGATAGCGTTCCGGGTTCTCGGAGAGGAGCTTCCGCGTGAGGAGCGATCCGTCGGGACGGCGCGCGACGATGTCGGTGAACGTGCCGCCGCGGTCGATCCAGAATTGCCACATTCAGGTGGAAGATGTCGGAAAATAGAAGACGGGATAGCTGGCCGCAACCGACCCGGCGCCGCTATCATAGACGCATCGCGGCGACACGCTCGCCTCGCTCCTCCGGAGATTCCCGATGACCCGTTTTTCTCTCGTCGCCGTGGCAATGGCGTTGGCTGCGGCGGCGCTCGCGCTGCCCGCCGCCGCCCAGACGCAATGGGACATGCCGACCGCCTACCCGGCGACCAACTTCCATACCGAGAACATCCTGCAATTCGCGAAGGACGTCGAACAGGCGACGGGCGGCAAGCTCAGGATTACCGTGCATTCGAACGCGTCGCTGTTCAAGGCACCGGAGATCAAGCGCGCGGTTCAGGGAGGCCAGGCGCAGATCGGTGAGATCCTTCTCGTCAACTTCGAAAACGAGGACCCGCTCTACGGCGTCGACGGCGTGCCGTTCCTCGCGACCTCGTACGCGGAGGCCATGAAACTGTACAAGGCGTCGAAGAAGCCGCTCGACGATCGGCTCGCGAAGCAGGGCATGAGGATCCTGTTCGCCGTGCCGTGGCCGCCGCAGGGGATCTTCACCAACCGGACGTTGACGAGCGTGGCCGACATGAAGGGGCTGAAGTGGCGAGCATACAGCCCGGCCACGGCGAAAATCGCCGAGCTCGTCGGCGCGCAGGCGATGACCGTGCAGGCGGCCGAAGTGTCGCAGGCGCTCGCCACCGGCGTTATCGATTCGTACATGTCGTCGGGGGCCACGGGCTACGACTCGAAGAGCTACGAGCACATCAAGAACTTCTACGATACGAAGGCGTGGTTGCCGAAGAACGCCGTCATCGTCAACCAGAAGGCGTTCGACGCACTCGACAAGGCGACGCAGGCCGCGGTGTACAAGGCCGCCGCGGATGCCGAAGCGCGCGGCTGGAAAGCCTCCGAGGAAAAGAACGGCTGGTACGTCGACCAGCTGAAGGCCAAGGGCATGACGATCGTCGTCCCCGGCGAGCAGCTCAACGCCGACCTGCGCAAGGTCGGCAACTATATGCTGGCCGAGTGGCTGCGCAAGACCGCGCCCGACGGCCGCAAGGTGGTCGACGCCTACCGCGCAATGTGATGCGGCGGTTGCTCGACGCCACGTTCGACGCCGCCGCGTACCTGGCAGCGTCGTTATTGGTCGGTACGTTGGCGATGGTGCTCACCGGCATCGCCGGTCGCCTGTTCGCGTTTCACATGGCCGGCACCGACGCCTACGCCGGGTATTGCACGGCCGGCTGCGGATTCCTGGCGCTCGCGCACACATTGAAGCGCGGCGAGCACATCCGCGTGACGCTGATTCTCGCGCGCCTCTCGCCGACACCGCGGCATGCGCTCGAGCTCGTCTCGCTTGCGATCGGCACGCTCCTTGCGGCATTGCTCGCGTACTACAGCACGCGTCTTGCGTTCGACTCCTGGCAATTCAACGATGTGTCCACGGCGAGCGACGCGACGCCGCTGTGGATTCCCCAGCTCGCGATGGCTGCCGGCGCGATCGTGCTGGCACTCGCGCTCGCCGACGAGCTCGTGCTCGAATGGCAGGGCCGCCGGCGACGCCTTCCGGCCGAGGCGATCGCGCACCATGAGTAGTGCGTCGCCGTCCGCGCAATGGATGCACTGATCACCGCCCTCCTCATCGTCGCCCTGTTCGCGCTGCTCGGAAGCGGCGTGTGGATCGGGCTCGCGCTTTCCGGCGTCGCCTGGATCGGCATGGCGCTCTTCTCGTCCCGGCCCGCCGGCGATGCGATGGCCGTGACGATCTGGGGTTCGTCCGCGTCGTGGACGCTGACCGCGCTGCCGCTCTTCGTCTGGATGGGCGAGATCCTGTTCCGCACGCGGCTCTCCGAGGACATGTTCCGCGGGCTCGCGCCGTGGCTCGAGCGCCTGCCGGGGCGCCTGCTGCACACCAACGTCATCGGCTGCACGATCTTCGCGGCAGTCTCGGGAAGCTCGGCAGCGACCTGCGCGACGATCGGCAGGATGACGCTCCCGGAGCTCAAGGCGCGCGGCTACCCCGAGGAGATCACGATCGGGACGCTCGCGGGCGCGGGCACGCTCGGGCTGCTGATTCCGCCGTCGATCATCATGATCGTCTACGGCGTCGCGGCGAATGTGTCGATAGCACAGCTCTTCATCGCCGGTGTGATCCCGGGGATCCTGCTCGCGCTGCTGTTCTCCGGCTACATCGTCGTCTGGGCATCGCTCCATCCAGCCGCGATTCCGGCCGCGACGGAGCGCACGACGCTCGCGCAAAAGCTGCGCGCGTCGCGCCACCTCATTCCCGTCGTGCTGCTGATCGGGCTCGTGCTGGGCTCGATCTACGCGGGGATCGCCACCGCGACGGAGGCGGCGGCGTTCGGCGTCGTCGGCGCGCTCGCGATCTCCGCCGCGCAGCGCACCCTCGATCGGCACACGTTCGCGGCGAGCATCATGGGCGCGACCCGACTCTATTGCATGATCGCGCTGATCCTGGCCGGCGCCGCGTTCCTGACGCTCGCGATGGGTTATATCGGGCTCCCGCGGCATCTCGCGACATGGATCGGCGGGCTCGGCCTCGCCCCGTTCACGCTCGTCGTCGCGCTGACGGCGTTCTACATGGTGCTCGGGTGCTTCCTGGACGGCATCTCGATGGTCGTGCTGACGATGGGCGTGATTCTGCCGACCGTGGAGTCGGGCGGCATCGATCTCCTGTGGTTCGGGATCTTCGTCGTGCTGGTCGTCGAGATGGCGCAGATCACCCCACCCGTCGGCTTCAACCTGTTCGTGCTGCAGGGAATGACCGGGAAGGAGATCACGTGGATCGCCAGGAACGCGTTGCCGATGTTCGGGTTGATGGTCGTGGCGGTGCTCGCGATCTGGTTCTTCCCCGAGCTCGTGACCGCGCTGCCGAAGCAGATGCGGATGGGCTGAAGGGCTGCGCGACAATGAAAGCGTGACGATGACCGACACATCCGGATACACGGCGAAGATGCGCACACCCTTCGCCGTCCTCGGCATCCGCACGAACGGCCGTGCGGTGACGGGTGTCGTCTACCTGCCGAAGACCGAACGCGCGAAGGATCCGGCCGACGCGATCGCGGAGCGCGCGGTGCGGGAGCTCCGCCGCTGGCTCGACGATCCGCAATTCCGGTTCGCGGTGCCGATCGCGCCCGACGGCAGCGACTTTCGCCGCCGCGTCTGGCAGTCGCTGCAAACGATACCGGTCGGCGAGTCGCGCACCTACGGCGAGCTCGCGCGCGCGTTGCACACGGCGCCGCGCGCCGTCGGCGGCGCGTGCGGCGCGAATCCCATTGCCGTCATCATCCCGTGCCATCGGGTCGTCGGCACACACGGCTCGCTCGGCGGCTTCATGGGAGTGACCGCCGGCGACCCGATCGCGATCAAGCGCTGGCTCTTGACGCACGAAGGCTACCGCTTCGGCGCCTGAAGCCCTGCTCAACCGAAGATGGCCGCCTCGTCCACCGCGCTGATCGATGCGTTCTGCGACCAGGTGTGGCTGCAGGATGGTCTGGCCGCGACCTCGCTCGCGAGCTATCGGCGCGACCTGACGCAGTGGTCCGCGTGGCTCGAAGCGCACGGCATTGCGCTTCTCGCCGCGCACCGCGGCGACGTCGAAGCCTGGCTCGCCGACCAGTACCGCGCGAAGGCGAAGGCAACGTCGATCTCGCGCCGGCTGTCGTCGCTGCGCCGATTCTACGGATTGCAGATGCAGCAGGCCACGATGCGGGCCGATCCCACGGCCCGCATCCGCGCGCCGAAGCTGCCGCGGCGGCTGCCGAAGAATCTGAGCGAAGCGCAGGTCGAAGCGCTGCTCGCAGCGCCCAACCCCGACACGACGCTCGGCCTGCGCGACCGGGCGATGCTGGAAACGCTCTATGCGACGGGGCTCCGCGTGTCCGAGCTCGTCGGCCTCACGCTCGCGCAGGTGTCACTCGACATGGGCGTCGTGCGGGTGGTCGGCAAGGGCAGCAAGGAGCGGCTCGTGCCGCTCGGCGAGGAGGCGATCGCCTGGGTCAAGCGTTATCTCGCATCGTCGCGCGCGGCGCTCGGCGGAACCGGCAGCGATGCGCTGTTCGTCACGGCGAGACAGGGGCCGCTCACGCGGCAGGCGTTCTGGTCGCTGCTGAAGCGCTATGCGGTCAAGTCCGGCATCCCGGCGGCGAGCCTGTCGCCGCACGTGCTGCGCCACGCCTTTGCGACCCATCTCCTCAACCACGGCGCCGATCTGCGCGTCGTGCAGTTGCTCCTCGGCCACGCCGACATCACGACGACGACGATCTACACGCACGTCGCGCGCGAGCGGCTGAAGCAGCTCCACGCGCAGCACCATCCGCGCGGCTGACGCGGCAATGGCGAAGGACAGGCCGCCGGTCAGCACCGCCGTCCGCGTGCTGCGCGAGCACGGCGTCGCGTTCACCGACCATCCGTACGAGTACGAGGAGCGCGGCGGGCGAGGCCGCAAGGCCGAGCCAAGGCCCGAAGGGCGCGTCGCCGCGCGATCGAGTAGCGCCCGACAGCTCGGACTCAACGTGCCGCTACACCCGTGCGGAGGGCGCAAGGAGCGCCGGGGCACCGAGGTGTCGGCACGCGCTCGGCCTGTCCGAACACGCGGTGACCAAGACGCTGATCATGGAAGACAACGCGAAGGAACCGCTCATCGTCCTGATGCACGGCGATTGCGAGGTCTCGACCAAGAACCTGGCGCGCTTCCTCGGCGTAAAGACGATAGCGCCCTGCGCCCCGGCGGTTGCCGACCCGTATTCCGGATACCAGGTGGGCGGCACGAGCCCGTTCGGGACGCGCCGCGCGATGTCGGTCTACATGGAGCGCAGCATCGCCGCTCTACCTCGTCTCTATATCAACGGCGGCAGGCGCGGTTATCTCGTCGCGATGTCGCCGGTCGACTTGATTCGGGTGCTGAACCCGGTGTCGGTCGACGTGGCTACGACGAAGTGACGGCCGCGCGCGTGAGCTAGCGCGCTTTCCCGCGCTCGATCGTGATACCAATCTCCCTCACGCCCTTCATTGCAGCAAGCTTGGCGACGCGAACCTTGACCCATGGCGCGCCGAATTCGGACAGGACGATGTCGGCGATCGCCTGCGCGAATGGCTCGAGCAGCTTGTGCGGATGGGCGGCCGCGAACGCCTGCAGCCGCGCAACGACCGCGGAGTAATCGAGCGCATCGGCGAAATCGCCCGAGCGGAACACCCGGTCCGACGCGAGCCCGAGCTCGACGTCGAGCCGCAGCGTCTGCGGCAGCTTCTGCTCCCAGTCCCAGACGCCGATGCGCGTGTCGATGCGGAGATCGTGAATGAAGATCGTGTCCATGCGTTAAACTTTCCGCGCATTCTAACCGACAGTTTCATTCGCCCCCGCGATGCTCGCTTCGCTCGCTTTCGTCGTCGCCGCGTATCTGCTCGGCTCGGTGTCGTTCGCCGTCGTGACGAGCAAGCTTTTCGGATTGCCCGATCCGCACAGCTACGGCTCCGGCAATCCGGGGGCGACGAACGTGCTGCGTACCGGTCACAAGGCGGCGGCCGCGCTGACGCTCGTCGGCGACGGCGCGAAGGGGTGGTTCGCCGTCTTCGTCGCGCAAACGCTCGGGCCGTCGTTCGGCGTTGCCGACTGGGTCGTGCCCGCGGTCGCGCTCGCCGTCTTCGTCGGGCATCTGTTCCCAGTGTTTCACCGGTTCGCCGGCGGCAAGGGGGTGGCGACCGCCGCCGGAATCCTGCTCGCATTCTCGTGGCCGCTGGGACTCGCCCTCGCCGTCGTCTGGCTGGTCATGGCCTTCGGGTTCAAGATCAGCTCGCTTGCCGCGCTAACCGTGGCGGCACTGGCGCCGATCGGTGCGTTTTTCGCGTTCGGAAGCACGCTGGCCGCCTGGATATGGGTCCCGATCTCGGCGCTTCTTTTCTGGCGCCATCGCACCAACATCCGGCAGCTGATCGAGGGCCGCGAGCGGACGATCGGTCGTTAGCCTTCGCGCCGCAACGTCACGCCGACTGCGCGCGCGGAACAGCGAGCGAGCCGAGCTCCCAACGAGGATGGACGGCGAAACCGAAGCCGTCGATCGCCGCATCCGCGAGTCGCAGCGCACCGACCAGTGCGATCATCGCCCCGTTGTCGGTGCAGAACTCGAGATCGGGAAAATACACCGCGGCGCCGCGCTTCCCGACGGCCGACAGCAATTGCGACCTCAGTTCTCGATTGGCGCCGACGCCGCCGGCCACGACGAGCGACGCATGTCCGGTCGCTCCGAGCGCTGCAAGCGACTTGGCGACGAGGACGTCGACGACCGCATGCTGGAACTCGCGGGCGATATCGGCCTTGTCCGCCGCATCGAGCACAGCACCGGCCTCCGTGCGCCGGACGACGGTGAGCACGGCGGTCTTCAGTCCGGAAAAGCTGAAATCGAGATCGCCGCTCGCGAGCATCGGCCGCGGCAACGACACCGCGCCGTCGCGCCCGCCTTCCGCCAGTTGGGCGAGCGCGGGCCCGCCCGGGTAGGGCAAGCCCAGGAGCTTCGCCGTCTTGTCGAACGCCTCCCCGGCCGCATCGTCCAGCGTGTCGCCGAGCAACCGATAGCGGCCGACGCCTTCGACGTCGAAGAGCTGGCTGTGCCCGCCCGAAACGAGCAGCGCGACGAACGGGAACGCGGGCTTGGGATCGGCGAGAAGCGGCGAGAGCAGATGTCCCTCGAGGTGGTGAACGCCGATGACCGGTTTCCCGAGCGCGTAGCCGAGCGCATTCGCAACACTCGCGCCGACCAGGAGCGCTCCGGCGAGGCCCGGTCCCTGCGTGTAGGCGATGCCGTCGAGATCGGCGAGCGTCGAGCCGGCCTCCGCGAGGACCCGCTGCGCGAGCGGGACGACGCGCTGAATGTGATCGCGCGAAGCGAGTTCCGGGACGACACCGCCGTACGCCTCGTGCATCGCCACCTGGGAATGCAGCGCATGCGCAATGAGGCCGCGCGCCGTGTCGTAGACGGCAATGCCGGTTTCGTCGCAGGAGGTTTCGATGCCGAGGACACGCATGGGGAAGCGCCGATCGCGTTCGGGCGGCCGGTGGCTCGAATCGGGGCCATCCGACCCTTGAAGACGACAGCGTCGACGCGCTCCGATTGTGGGCCTGTTCACGCTATGGGCGCAAACGCGAACGGCCGGCATGGGGCGCCAATCAAGGCGGCCGACGAAGCGAAGACCGGGCGTCTTCGCGAGGAGGACAACACAGAGTGAGCCCCAGGACGCCCGTTCCCTTCGGGTTGCTGCCGAAAACGCCCATCGCTGTGTTGCAAAGTCTTGCCGGGCAGCCGGCCCGCCTTCGCCTTTGCGCCTTGCGCTGAGCGCTTTCGGCGGTGCAACGCGTTTGTGTCCATAGCGTGAACAGGCCCTAGTTGGGCTTGCGGGGAAGCGCTCGTGCTGCTATAGTTAACGGTTACCGCAAGCCCCTGTAACCAAAGGAATTCGTTTCATGCCCAGCGTTCGCGTCCGCGACAACGAGCCCTTCGAAGTGGCGCTCCGCCGCTTCAAGCGCACCATAGAGAAGACCGGCCTTCTCACGGAACTCCGCGCCCGCGAGTTCTACGAAAAGCCGACCGCCGAGCGCAAGCGCAAGCTCGCCGCCGCGGTGAAACGCCATTACAAGCGCCTGCGCAGCCAGCAACTGCCGCCGAAGCTCTATTGAGCGACGCCTGTCGCGCGTATCGAAGGGGCGAAGCGATTCGCCCCTTTTTGCTCTTGGAGACATGATGACCCTCAAGGCCCGCATCACCGAAGACATGAAGGACGCGATGCGCGCGCACGACGCGCCGCGGCTGTCGACGATCCGGATGCTGCTCGCCGCGATCAAGCAGCGCGAGGTCGACGAGCGGATCGGACTGACCGACACCGACGTCCTCGCGGTGATCGACAAGATGCTGAAGCAGCGCAAGGACTCGATCACGCAGTTCGTCGCCGGTCATCGCGAGGACCTCGCGAACAAGGAGCGTGCCGAGGTCGCGCTGCTGACCGCCTACATGCCGGCGCAGCTCTCGGAGACCGAGATCGACGCGGAAATCGGCTCAGCGATCGCCGCGACCGGAGCCTCGGGCATGGCGGGAATCGGCAAGGTGATGGCCGCCCTCAAGGGGAAGCTCGCGGGTCGCGCCGACCTCGCCGCCGTTTCCGCCAAGGTCAAGGCCAGGCTCGCCGGTTGAGCGCCGGGCCATGGCTTCGCCCTGCTTGCGCAGATGGCCTTTCGCTGCCGCCGGGCTTGCCTATAATTGAACCGTTCCCTGCCGTGTGGCGCGTCCGGCCGGTCCGCTGAAACCGCGGACCGGCCGCGATGCCTCGCCACGGAAGAGCAGCGTTAAGTCAATGATTCCAAACGATTTCATTCAGACGCTGCTCTCCCGGATCGATATCGTCGACATCGTCGACCGCTACGTTCCCCTGAAGAGGGCCGGCGCCAATTACGTCGCCTGCTGTCCTTTTCATAGCGAAAAGACGCCGTCGTTCACCGTCAGTCAGTCGAAACAGTTCTATCACTGCTTCGGTTGCGGGGCGCACGGGACCGCGATCGGCTTCCTGATGGAATACGGCGGCAAGGCTTTTCCGGACGCGGTCGAAGAGCTCGCCCGCGATGCCGGCCTCGAAGTTCCGCGCGTCGAAACGCGTCCGGGGGAAGCGGAGCGGCGCGAACAGGCGCTGGATCTCTCGTCGCTGCTGCTCATGGCCGCAAAGTTCTATCGCGCGCAGTTGAAGGACGCGCCGCGCGCCATCGACTACCTGAAAGGCCGCGGGCTCACCGGCGCCGTCGCCGCGCAATTCGGGATCGGCTACGCGCCAGACGCCTGGCAGCCGCTCGCTGCCGCGGTCGACGACTACGACGCCGCGGAGCTCGAAACCGCGGGCCTCGTCATCGCTGCGGATGCGGGCAAGCGCTACGACCGGTTTCGCGACCGGATCATGTTCCCGATCCACGACAGCCGCGGCCAGGTGATCGGGTTCGGCGGCCGGGTGCTGGGCGATGGCGAGCCCAAGTACCTGAACTCGCCGGAGACGCCGCTGTTTTCGAAGGGCCGCGAGCTCTACGGGCTCTTTCTCGCACGAAATGCGATTCGCGAGGCGGGCAAGGTCATCGTCGTCGAGGGGTACATGGACGTCGTCGCCCTGGCCCAGCACGGCGTCGACTATGCCGTTGCGACGCTCGGAACGGCGACCACGCCCGTACACGTGCAAAAGCTCTTCCGTCTCACCGACACCGTCGTCTTCTGTTTCGACGGCGACAACGCGGGGCGCAAGGCGGCGTGGCGGGCGCTGGAAAACGCGCTGCCAGCGCTGGCCGACGGCAAGAACGCCGTCTTCCTGTTCCTGCCGGACGGCGAGGACCCCGACGATTACGTGCGCAAGCGCGGCAAGGCGGCGTTCGAGGCGCTGATTGGCCGCGCAACGCCGCTGTCGGAGTTCCTGCTCACCGAGCTGTCGGCACGCCATCCGCCCGCAACCGCCGAAGGACGCGCGGCGCTCGTCGCGGCGGCGCGCCCGTATCTTGCCCAGCTCACCGCACCGATCCTCTCGGCGCTGTTGCGGCGGCGACTCTCCGATCTGACGGGCCTGCCGGAAACCGAGCTTCGCACGCTGCTGCGGTCGGCCGGAGCCGGCGAGCGGCGCCCGCGGGAGGGTGGCGCCGGCGACGACGACAGCGGGCCGCAGCGGCGGCCGCTCCGGGGAAGAACGGGCGCCCGGCGCGCACCGTCGTTGATCCGCGAACTGATTCAGGGATTGCTGCTCCAACCCGGTCTCGCACGGACCGTTGCCCTGCCGCAGGGCGACGACGGCACGGCCGAGGGTGCGGCGCTGGCCGCCTTGGCGGAGTTCTGCACCCGCAGTGAGCCGCCACTCACTACGGCGGGCGTCGTTCAGCACTTCGTCGGCAGCCCCCACGAGCGGATCCTCGCCGACGCGCTCGTGACGGCCGAGGATCACGGGATTACGGCCGAACAGGCGGCCGAACACCTGAAGGCGGGGGTCGGCCGTTATTGGCAGCAGGCGCAACGCGCAGGCAAGCCGGTTGCGGACGCGGCCGAGGCCGAAACCGCAGCACGAACGACTCCCGAAGAGATCGAACGACTGCGGCAGCTCGAAATGGTGCGTCGCGGACCGGCGGGGAGCGATCCCCCGGCGGCGCCAGGAACGCGGTCGTGAGCCGCCTCGCTCGGCGGTCCCCTGCGTGGCGCTCGCCGCCCATGCATCGGAATGCAAAAAGGCCGGGGCATTTTTCGGCCCGGACCGAATTGAAGCGTCGCCGCGCGATGCTTCAATTCGGTCAGTTATCCGTCACGGTTCCCAGTGACGGATAACCAGATGATATAATTTGAGGTTTTCTCGATCGCCCCGATATTGGGACCAACGGTACCCGAAACTCCAGGATCCCCATGGCCAAAAAGCCCGCGAAGCCCGCTCGCAAGTCACGTGCGAAAGCAAAACCGCGCAAGCCTGCCGCGAAAAGGAAGCTGAACGGCAAGGCGAAGGCATCGGCGCGCCCGGCACGCAAGAAGTCGACGCCGAAGAAATCGGTGCGGCCGGCGGCGAAGGCAAAGCGGCCGGCGGTCAAGGCGAAGTCCAGGGGCGCAACATCGGCGGCGAAAAGGAAGGTCCCCGCAAAGAAGCCGCTACCCAAGGCCAAAGTCGCGAAATCCCCCACAAAGGGAAAGGCGCTCGCGAAGACCCCGGCGGCGAATAACAAGCTCCCGATCAAGACGCAGGCCAAGCTTCCCGCCAGGCCGGCGCCGGTACCCGTTCCCGCCGTCAAGGGTGCGAAGGGCGCGGCGCTCGCCACGGCAGCGCCGGGGCACAAGCCCACCGCGGGCGAGATTGCGGCAAAGATCGCCGGCAAGCGCGCCGAAGACGCGAATCGGAAGGGCAAGAACGGCCGGCACGCCGAAATCGCGCCGCGCGTGCTGACGCCCGCCGACGTCGAGGCGCGCAAGCGCCGCCTGAAGAGCCTGATCGTCCTCGGCAAGGAGCGCGGCTTCCTCACCTTCGCCGAGATCAACGACCACCTGCCCGACGATGTCCTCGATGCTGAACAGATCGAGGGCATCATCAGCATGATCGGCGACATGGGGATCCAGGTCTACGACGAGGCCCCGGACGCCGAAACGCTGCTCATGTCCGACGCCGCGCCGACTGCGCCGGCCGAGGACGTCGAGGAAGCCGCCGAGGCTGCGGTCTCGACGCTCGATTCCGAATTCGGCCGCACGACCGACCCCGTCCGCATGTACATGCGCGAGATGGGCTCGGTCGAGCTCCTCACCCGCGAAGGCGAGATCGAGATCGCGAAGCGGATCGAGGAAGGCCTCAAGCACATGATCATGGCCATCTCGGCCTGCCCGATGACGGTCGCGCAGATCCTCGAGCTCGCAGGCAGGATCGAAAAGGACGAGCTGAAGATCGACGACCTCGTCGACGGCCTGATGGATTTCAACGAGGAATTGGACGCCCTCGAGGACAACGACGAGGACATCGAGGAAGAAGAGGACGAAGGCGACGCGGGCGCGATCGCCGCGGAAAACCTCGAGCGCTTGAAGGTTGCCGCGCTGGAGCGCTTCGCGACGATCCGCAAACTCTTCGCGCGGATGCTGGTCGTGCTGACCAAGGAAGGCCACAAGGCGCCGAAGTATCTCGACCTGCAGAAGAAGATCTCGGCCGAGCTGATGCAGATCCGGTTCGCCGCGCGCCAGGTCGAGCGGCTGTGCGATTCGGTGCGCAGCGAAGTCGACAGCATTCGCCAGATCGAGCGCAAGATCCAGGATCTGGTCGTCAACAAGGGCGGGATGCCGCGACCGGATTTCATCAAGACTTTCCCGAACAACGAAACGTCGCTGCGCTGGATCGACCGCGAGGTCGCCGCGCATCATCCGTGGAGCGAGCACCTCGCCAAGTACCGGCAGGCGATCGTCGAGCAGCAGCAGAAGCTCCTCAACCTGCAGGCGCGGGTGATGATCCCCTTGAAGGACCTGAAGGAGATCAACAAGCAGATGTCGACGGGCGAGGCCAAGGCGCGCAAGGCCAAGCGCGAGATGACCGAGGCGAATCTCCGCCTCGTGATCTCGATCGCGAAGAAATACACGAACCGCGGCCTGCAGTTCCTCGACCTGATCCAGGAAGGCAACATCGGCCTGATGAAGGCGGTGGACAAGTTCGAATACCGCCGCGGCTACAAGTTCTCGACGTACGCCACGTGGTGGATCCGCCAGGCGATCACGCGCTCCATCGCCGACCAGGCGCGCACGATCCGCATCCCGGTGCACATGATCGAGACGATCAACAAGATGAACCGGATCTCGCGGCAGATCCTGCAGGAAACCGGGCAGGAGCCCGATCCGGCGCTGCTCGCCGAGAAGATGGAGATGCCCGAGGAGAAGATCCGCAAGATCCTGAAGATCAGCAAGGAGCCGATCTCGATGGAGACGCCGATCGGCGACGACGACGACTCGCATCTCGGCGATTTCATCGAGGATCTGGCCACGGTATCGCCGTCGGACGCCGCCGTCAACGCGAGCCTGCGCGACGTCTGCAAGGACATCCTCGACACGCTCACCCCGCGCGAGGCGAAGGTGCTGCGGATGCGCTTCGGCATCGAGATGAACACCGACCACACGCTCGAAGAAGTCGGCAAGCAGTTCGACGTCACGCGCGAGCGCATCCGGCAGATCGAGGCGAAGGCGCTGCGCAAGCTGCGGCATCCCTCCCGCTCCGAAAAGCTGCGCAGCTTCCTCGAAGGCGAGTAACACGTAACGGCTGGTCGAACGCCGGCGAGATCGCGGGGAAGTTCTGGCCCGAAAGGCGCGTCCGCCACTAGGTGGTGGCGGCCGCGCGGTCCGGCCGCGCGTGTCGGAGACTCTTACAGTCGTTGTAGGATACCGCTGATAGCGCTCGCAACCCATTCAATGCATTGATATATTTTTAACGGACTCAGCAGGAACGGAAGTTGCTCATTCGCTCCTTGAAAGCTAAGGCTGGCCGCAAGCCTGGCACCCTCAGGGAGAGAAAAAATGAACCACAAGGCGTTGGCGCGGAGAGCCGTTATTGCGGGAGTCTTCGCAGCCGCGACGTCCGTCGTCCCGATCGCAAACGCTGGCGCTTTGATCGGAACCGGCTACGCGAATGGCTCGCAGACCTTCGGTCTCCACTACCCTCCCAGCCATACGGGCTCTCCCGCGGCCGGCGGCTTCGTCGGCACGTGGAACGGTGATCCGCTCCAGTTCTGGTGCGCCGAACTTACCCAGACCTTCAGCTTCAATCACCTCCCCGCCTACGACTACACCGCCTCGATTCCCAACGACGCGACCTTCACGATGCTGGGCCAGCTTTTCAACGAGGGTTATGCCACCGCACTGGACAGCACGAAGAATTCCGCGGCGTTCCAGCTTGCGATCTGGGAAATCCTCTACGACGGCGACCTCGATCTGGGTGCCGGCGACTTCAGGGTGACCAACGCCAACGGCCACGCGGACACGGTCCAGGCGGCCCAGGATCTGCTCACCAATCTCCACAACTTCACCGACACCTACGACATCGCACTCCTGCACAACGATGATCACCAGGATTTCATCACGGGCCTGCCGCCGCGCCGTTGCTGTGCAAAGCAAGTGCCGGAGCCAGCGCCGCTTGCTCTAATCGGGGTGGGGATCTTGGCCATGATCGTCGCGTCGCGGCGGCGCGCGACCGACGCACCGACGCACTGAGGAGCCTCGAAGCACGCAACATTCCGGCGGAGCCGGCAGATTTTGGGACGACTCCCTGTATTGCGATGCCACGTCTTCGGACGTGGCTTTTTTTTGCCCAGTTGCCGCGCAAACTCGGAAGCGATCGCTGACATCGGCCACTGCGCAGGAGCGGCAGTCTTGCGGTCACTGGCGGGGCTGCGCCGGGGCCCGTTGCGATCGTGGGCGCATGGCGGTCGCGTTCGCCTCACTTCATGAACAGCACCGGCACCTTGCCTGCGGCGAGCACCCGCGTTGCCACGGATCCCATGACGAGGTTTGCAAGCGCGGTGTGACCGTGCGTGCCCATCACGATGAGGTCGAACGCTTTCGCGGACCCGATTTTCACGATCTCCGTCGCCGGGTCGCCAACGCATTTTTCCACGGTGTAGGCGATTCGACGTGCATCGAGCAGCTTGCGCGCGGGCGCGAGCGCCGCGTCGCTTTCCTCGTCGTAGTATTTTGCGACGGCTTCGTGGCCCGCCCACGCCGCCGCTGCCTTGTAAGGGATCGGCGGATGTGCGTGGAGCAGCGTCAGCGCCGGCGCGGCGCGAAACCAGCCGATCCGGTCGGCGAGCAACGCAAGGGCGGCGAGCGATGGAGGTGAACCGTCGACCGCTACGAGGATCTTCATGGGGACATTGGGTTATGTCAGCAGTGTAACGGGAACGGATGCATGTCAGGTGAGGTCGAGCACCATGTTCACCTGCTCGGGCTCGTTCGGATCGTCGTGCGTCACGAAGCCGAGTGCTTCGGTGAAGTGCCGCATGTTGGCGTTGCTCCGCAGCACTGCGCCTTCGAGGCGCGACAGCCCGCGTCGCTTCGCGTACTCGATCAGGCGCTGCATCAGGATCCACCCGACGCCGCGGCCGTGCCATGCATCGGCGACGACAATCGCGAACTCGGCGCTTTCGCGATCCGGATTGGCGATATAGCGCGCAACGCCGACGAACTTCGATCGACCATCGGCGTCGTCGATCGCGACCAGCGCGAGCTCGCGGTCGTAATCGACCTGCGTAAACCGCGCCAGCATCGCTGGCGTAAGCTCGTGCAGCCGGTAAAAGAAGCGGAAATAGCGGCTCTGCTCCGACAGGCCGTTGACGAACGCGCGCTCGAGGTCGGCATCCTCGGGGCGGATCGGGCGCACGTGCAGCGGCGTACCGTCCTTCAGGTGAACGTCGGCGACCAGCTCCATCGGGTACGGGTGGATCGCCATGTGGCGGTAGCCCGTCGCCGCGAACTTGCGCTTCGGATCGATGACGACGCGCGCGCCGGCGATCACCGTCGCGCCCTCGGCGACACGCAACGGGTCGAGCGTCAGCGTGCGCACCCACGGCAGCGCGCAGACGAGGCTCGAGACCTGCAGCAGGACGTGCACCAGCGGCTCGAACGCGGACGTCGCCTCGCGCCCCGCGCGCAGCGTGTCGGCGGTCCGCGTGCCGCTGATCGCGTCGAGCGCCAGCCGGTAGTTGAGCGGCGGCAGCAGCACGACACGCTCACTGTCGGCGAGCGCGGCAGCGCCGCTGTTGCCGAAAGTGATCACCGGCCCGAACACGCCATCGGTATGCACGGCGATCGCGACGTCGTGGCTGTCGGCAAGACGCCGCTCCTTGCGCACGATCACGCCGGCGTGGACGTCCTTGCGGCGGAAGGCGCGCTGCACGCCGTGCTGCATCTCGCCGTAGGCGCGCGTCAGCATCCTGCCGTCGCGCAGATTCGTGCGTGCGAGCGGCAGCGGCGACTTCGCCGGAAGTCCGGGCGCATCGAGTTTGAGCGTCACCGGATAGCCCAGCTTTCGCGCGATGCCAAGTGCTTCCTTCAGCGTGTCGGCGGCCTCGGCCGGTGTCACGGGCAGCCCGAACACGGCGAGCAACTGCTGCGTCTGCAGGTCGGTCAACACCGTCCGGTTCGCATGCGCGGCCTCGTCGCGGATCCGCTCGGTCATCGTGATGTCGAGCGGATGCGGCTCGGGTTGCGGCGGCGGCACTTCGAGCAGCCACGCCTGGTTGCGTCGATACGCGGCGAGGAACGAGAATGCCTCGACCGCGTTCTCCGGCGTGTAGAAATCGGGGACGCCGCCCGCTTCCAGAGCGTCGCGAACGTTGCGCCGCTCGATGGCGCCAAGCCACGCGCCGAGCACCGGCTTCGAGGCGCTTCGGGCAACCGCCGCCACGGCGCGCGCCGCGTCGGTCGCGCCGGTCAGCGGCCGATCGACGTGAAGCGCGAGGACGGCATCGACATTGGGATCGGCGAGCGTCGCTGCGACGGCCGCAGCCAGACGCTCGGGTGGAGCGTCGCCGCGGATGTTGACCGGATTCGCGCAGGAAAGATGCGCAGGGAGAACCTTCGCAAGCGCCGCCTGCGTTGCGGACGTCAGCACGGCGAGCGGCACGCCGCGATCGGCCGCGGTGTCGGCGGCAAGCGTGCCCGGACCGTGACCGTTGGTGACGATCGCCAGATGGTCGCTTCGCGGGATCTTGCCCATCGCGAGAATCCGCGCCGCGGAAAAGAGCTGCGTATACGTCATCGCCCGCACCGCGCCCGCGCGCTTCATTGCGGCATCGAACACCGCGTCGGGTTGCGGCGCCTCCGGCTCTACGCTGCCACGCTCGCCCGACCGGCCCGCACGCAACACGACGACCGGCTTGGTGCGCGCCGCCGCACGCAACGCCGAGACAAACCCGCGCGCGTCGCGCACGGTTTCGACGTAGAGCAGGATGCCGTCGGTTCCGGGATCGCGCAACAGCGCATCGAGCAACTCGCCGAAGCCGACGTCGTACGCGCCGCCGAGTGCGACGACCGTGGAAAAGCCGATGCCGAGCGGTGTGGCGAAGTTGAGCATCGCCGTGCAGACCGCGCCCGACTGCGCGATCAGTGCAAGTCGTCCGGGGCGGGCGATCGCGGCGCCCATCGTCGCGTTGAGCCCGACGTCGGTACGGATCACGCCGAATGCATGCGGGCCCAGGAGCCGGATGCGTCGTTTTCTCGCCGTCGCGATCAGGTCGCGTTCCCAGCGTCGCGCGTCGCCTTCGTCGACGGGAGGCGCCGAAAACAGAACGGCCGCCTTGACGCCCGCGCGCGCGCCGTCGTCGAGCACGCCGGGCACCGCGGCACAGGGCACCGCGATCAACGCGAGATCGACAGGTTTGCCGATTGCCGGCAACGACGCGTGGCAGCGCTTGCCCAGCACCCGGCGATGGTGCGGATTGACGAGATGAAGGTCGCCCTTGAAGTCACCGTCGAGCAGATTTTCGAAGACCACCCGACCCGTCGAGCCGGGCCTGCCCGTCGCGCCCACCAATGCCACGGAGGCCGGCATCAGCAGCGGACGCAGGTAGTGGTGCAGGCTGATCATGGGATTGCGCGGCGCCGACGATACGGCATGCGGGCGAGGGCCGGACGGCATCCTTTCGGTTGCGTTCCCCCTTCCGCTTCAGCGCTCGCGGGCACGCGTGTATCAAACGTGCCGCCTCCCGGCGCCGTTGCCGGTGACGATTGTAGCAGGACGCCGCTACGACGGCCTTTCCCGCGCGCGCTTGCGCACGATGAACGGCGAGGATCGCGCGGCCGGTCGGCTATACTCGGGTGCGACCCGCACGCGAAGCGGCGCGCGACCACCGGAATCGGCGCATTTTCAATCGCGAGATCGCGGGCCCGTAGCTCAGACGGTTAGAGCAGAGGACTCATAATCCTTTGGTCGCTGGTTCGAATCCAGCCGGGCCCACCCAGCTTTTCAAAGAATTGGTGCGACTTTCCGGCGTTTACTGTTCCTCTGACTTGCGAATTCCAGGGCGTCATTCGAAGTTCGGAGAACTCAGCACGCCGCCGAAGGGCTCGGTTGCCGGTCGGGATGGTGCTGGAGCCAATCGTCGATAATGATGGATCAAGGGAGCACGAAGCGGGTTTCCGATGAATGACGAAAAAATTCAAGTCCGTGTCACCAGCAGCGGTCAAACGCTCGAAGTCGTCGTCCTGAACAAGCGTCTCGACGTGATCAAGATCGTGCTCGGCGAGGGGGTCCACAACGTGCGCTGCGACTTGATGCCGACGCGCAACGGCTTGGCCTACGTCGGCAACGCCATGGGACGCGAGATCGTCTACGAGCGCAGTCGCGACGATGTGAAGGCTGACCTCGCCCGCGCCGCCGGCTTCCGCGACTTAAAACGGTAGCAATTCGACTTGCGCGTCATGCCACGCTGCTGCCTGTCGTGCGCCAATAATCGGACCTTCGCGGACGTCGCTGACGGGTGTGGATGTGGACCGGATGCGGTTCACGAATGTCTCGGAGGTGCGTTGGCAAGGTCATGACCGGTGCGCTGTCGGGTCGAGAGGCGCACAGGACATGATGCTATCCTGTACCGCGCCAGCAATGCCCGAGCAGGTACAGCGGAGCACGCTTGAGTTGCACGTTCCCGCGACGCGCCGACAGCCCACGCATGATCCCTGAGCGCAGGCGACTGACGTCTGCGCTGCTGCTCTCGCTGCTGATCCACGCGTGGCTATTGAGCCTGACTTTCGGTGGCCAGGGATGGTGGCTTCCGGGCTTCGGCTTCCTCTGGCAGGATCGACGGATCGAGGTCCCCGATCTGCGCGTCGTATTGGATCCGGCGCAGGTCACACCCGCGGCGCCGGCGGTCACGCCGGTCCCGGAGCCGAAACAGCAGGCGTGGATCGATCAGCCTGTTGTCAGTAGGATGAGGCCGACGCCATCCGCGCCCCGTGCGCCGACCCGGCAGCGGACTGCAGCAGCGATCGTGCCGAAGCCCGATCCGAAGGCAGAGCCCAATCCAAGGACAGACGCCGCGACCGGTGCGGCCCCTGCGCAAATACCTTGGCGCGCTGATCGGCCCGGCGACAAGGCACCCCGGTCGATCCCTGCGCCGGCCGTGATCGCCGTGGCGCCGACCGACGAGGCCACGTGGGTCGTGCCCGCCGCTCCAGCGATGCCATCGCCCCTTATCGCGGCAGCGCCAAGCGCCTCGAGCCCGGAGACCCCAATGCCGTCGCGTCGAGACGCTGGCGATGCACCACGCGCGCGAGTCGACCAAGTGGCGTCGGAGCGAGCCGTTGAATTGGCCAAACCCGATCCTTCCAAGCACGAGGAGCAACGGGAGCCGGAGCAGCTGGAGGCCACACCGCGGGACGCCGCCCGTCACGAATCTGCGCAGGTCGAGAATGCGCGGCCGGAGGCCGAACGCCAGGACACAGAACGGGAGGCGACCCAGCTGCAAGAGGCTGCACGGGCTGAGTCCGCACGGGTCGAGGCCGCACGCGTTGAAGCTGAACGGGCTGAGGCCGCACGCGTTGAGGCCGCGCGCGTTGAGGCCGCACGCGTTGAGGCCGCACGCGTTGAGGCCGCACGCGTCGAGGCTGCACGCGTTGAGGCCGAACGGGTCGAGGCGGCACGAGTCGAGGCAGAGCGGGCTGAGGCCGCACGGGTCGAGGCTGCACGCGTTGAGGCTGCACGCGTTGAAGCTCAACGAGCTGAGGCCGCACGGGTCGAGGCCGCACGCGTTGAAGCTGAACGGGCTGAGGCCGCACGGGTCGAGGCTGCCCGCGTTGAAGCTGAACGGGCTGAGGCCGCACGGGTCGAGGCCGCTCGGGCCGGGGCCGAACAGGTTGAGGCAAGACGGGAAGCAGCGCGTCGGGCGATGGGACGACAGCTGGACGAGGAAGCTGCCCGGCGTGAAGCAGCAACGGCTTCAGCAGGCGCGTCACGCGCGCTGCCCCCTCCATGGAGCAGCCCACGTCGATACAGGCTCTTCGGTCGCACTGACCCCAACGCGGAACTCATCCTGTACGCAGAAGCCTGGGCCCGGAAGATCCAGCTGAACATGACGTTCGACATGGTTCGCGAAGCGGCGAAGCAGCCTCACACCGATCCCGTCGTGTGGGTGGCCATTCGTAGCGACGGCTCGGTGGAGTCGGTGACCTTCGTTCTATCCAGCGGCGTGGCGGCGCTCGACGAAGCGATACGACGCGTGGTGCGCAGCCAGACGCCTTACGAGGTTTTCCCGCCGGGCCTGGCCCGCGAGTACGACGTGATCGAGATCCGCCGAACCTGGTACTTCGACGTGGCGATCCGACTTTATTGATGGGACCGTCACAGGCGTCAGGCGATTGTCAATGCGTTGGCCTCGGTGCCCGTGACTCGCTGTCACTGGCTGGTCCAAGGCGCTGTGCCAGTTCCTTGCAGGGATCGGCTCGCTGGGCGCGTTCGGTGATTACATAGGCATCAAAGTCCGCGGCGGACTCAGCATTCGAACCATCGTCGTCGCGTTCCAGGAGGCCAATGCTGATGACGCTCTTCCGTTCGTCCTGGGTCAACCAGAATGGAACTCCGATGTCGTGGCGCACATGTCCGTTGCCTGCCAGGAGCACCACGCCTCGGGTTAGGTAAGGACGGATTGACCGCGCCATGACGAGGTCGCGTGCCATCTGCGCGCGTGCGCGCGCCGGCAGTGCATCGGTCGGGAGTAGGTTGCAATGGCCGATCGCAATGGCATCCTCATGCTTGCGCCGGAACTCGGCGGGTAGCGCGTCGAGCCTAAGCTCATCGCGGGTCGCCGGATCGAAGAGCGCTGGCCAGCCGTCGATCGCCACCTTCATCGCCTTGTCGCGCGACAGGTTCACCGCGACGATCGGGAGATCGTATTCGAGCGCCAAGGCCACGAACGGACGATAGGATTCCCAGCGCCAGTCATCGCGCCCCTTGGCTTGCGCAATAAGGTAATCGGCATCCCTCGGCCGCTCGCGCCGAGCGCGATCGATATCGGCTTGGCGATCGGTGTCAAACTGCTCGAACGCTATGGCCGGGCGGGCCCCTTGCACGACCAGTTGCCGCAAGGCCGCGGCGCGCAGCGCGTGCTGAGCGGTATTGTCGTGTACCTCGCCCAGCAACACGACGCGGTGGCCACGCATCGCCTGGGTGAGTGCAGTTGGATCCGGGGGAATCGCGACAGGCGCTGCGGTGGCGAGCGTGGCGACCGCAAACAAGCCCAGAAACGCCGGGGTCATGTGCGCAGTTTACGTCGTCCGTCGACCAAGTGCGGCGCGCACCGCATGCAGAGCTTCGTACTTCGAATTTCTGGATCTTTCTGCGCATTGGGTGACGGTGCTGTGTTGGTCGACGTGAAGCAGCCCGGCACGCGTGGTGCAGGCGCGCCTGCGCAATCAGCTCGGGCGGCATCCGATAGACGAAGTACCTTCAGCGCGTAGGACGGCATCTGAACTTGGATTGATCCTTGGTGAAAAAACGCAGGACGGCTGCCCGCGCATTGTGATCGCCCACACGATCGGAGCGTGGATGTTCGATTCGACCTGCCGCGTCGGACATCGGCCGACAAAATCGTAGCGTGCGAAATCCTGCGCGCCCAACCTGACGGACCGCATCGCCCATTTTGTACGGAACCGTACAGACTGCAGCGAGCCCAATCAGATATAGGTGTGGGCCTATTCAGGTACAGGTTTAACGATTGCTGCAGTTCGGCTGGGCCGAAGTTGTCTCATATGATGGTGTCGATCTGGTGGGCAGTTGGAATGTTCGTGCTGGGAGCGTATGCGGGGATGCTCGTGTTTGCGCTGATGAGCGTGGCCACGAGAGAAGAGGAGCAGGGCCGAAGGACCAAGGAGGCGGTCGAACGTGACGGCCTCGCTCCGGTGGAACTGGAAGAGGACTGGTCTGCCTAGGCGGGACTAGGTCAACCCGCCGATTTGATTGAACGCGGGATCAGGCCACAGCGCGGTTCATCGTCGGTGGGGAGACCCTCGAAGCCGAAGCGTGCGGGTGCGAATCGCGCTTTCCAATCACGTCGCGCAAGCCGTTGAAATCCCGGATTTCGATGGCTTTGCCGTGCGCTCCAACCAAGTCGGACTTGCGGAAGCTGGCCAAAGTCCGACTGACCGTCTCGAGTTTCAGACCGAGATAACTCCCGATCTCCGCCCGTGTCATGGGCAACACGAATCGGGTCAGCGAATAGCCACGCGCTGCATATCGTCGGGAAAGATGAAGGAGAAACAGTGCAACGCGTTCTTCTGCGCACATGCTGCCAAGCAGGAGAAGGTGGGCATCGTGGCGCGCGATCTCGCGACCCATCACGCCGTGGAAATGGTGTTGCAGTGCGGGAATGCCGCGACTCAGCCGTTCGAGGTCGTCACAGTGGATTGCGCAGACGGTGCTGTCCTCCAGCGCGATCACGTCGCATAGATGCGTGCGACCGTCGATCGCCTCGGCGCCGATCATATCGCCGGGAAACGCAAAGCCGGGGATCTGCTCTCGTCCGTCCGTGTGCGCGATCCGTGACTTGACGGACCCGGTGCGTATCAGATACAGGGAATAGAGCGCGCTTCCCGCGTGGTGGAGGAATTCGCCACGCTTCAGCGGCCGCCGATGCAGCGTCAAGTCGTCGAGCTGCTCCATCTGCGCACGATCCAGGCCGGCGGGTCGGCACCATGCCAACAGAGGGCATCGGAGACACCCGGCATGCGCATGATCGGAGGGAGTTGGGTCGAGAGGAGACGTGCTTGCCATTTGCGCCCTATTTGCGGTCGATTTGTTATTCGAGAAAACTCGTGTCGCCGAGGCGTAGCAGACTTCCGTCCCCACCCGAAAGCTGGCCATCGGCATCAAACTGTAGAACAATTCTTCATAGGCGGTCAGTGCGGTACCGCACATAACGCCAGCAGCCCGGCAGGTGAGCCTGCCGCCGAGATTCGAAGGGCGGGCTACCGTCCTTGTGCGGTGCGTAATAACGGCGCTCTGCGAAGGTTTAACCTATCGCGCGACACCGTTGGAGCGGGCCGCCGCGCCGGAAAGGCGTCGTCCCCCTCCATGACCGACAAGTCGCGCCTCGCTGCGCCTGCACGCCAGAATCCACGTCAAAGCCACCTTCTGGAAGCGCTGCCGTCCAGCGACTACGAGCGGCTCGCGCCGAATCTGGAACCTATACCCATGACGCTCGGGGAGGTTCTCTATGAACCCGGCGCCCGGTTGCGTTACGTGTACTTCCCGACGACTTCCATCGTTTCGCTGCTGTACGTGATGACGGATGGCCCATCGGGTGAAATTGCCATCGTCGGCAACCAGGGCATCCTGGGCATATCGCTGTTCATGGGCGGCGAGACGACGCCAAGCCGTGCCATCGTGCAAAGCGCAGGGAAGGGCTTCCGGCTGAAAGGCCAGTTCCTCAAGGACGAGTTCCGCCGCTTCGGCCCGGTGCACAATCTGTTGCTGCGTTACACCCAGGCGCTGATCAAATGGCGCAGACGGCGGTTTGCAACCGGCATCATTCGGTCGACCAGCAACCGTGCCGGTGGCTGCTGCTGAGCCTGGATCGCCTGCCTTCGAACGAACTCTCCATGACGCAGGAGTTGATCGCGAACATGCTGGGCGTGCGGCGCGAAGGCGTCACCGAGGCGGCCGGCAAGTTTCAGGACGCGGGCCTCATTCGTTACCGGCGGGCACGATCATCGTGCTCGATCGCCCGGGATTGGAGGCGCGGTCCTGCGAGTGCTGCCGGGTCGTCAAGGCGGAGCTCGAGCGTCTTCTGCCGTATACGAGAACGCGTACCTGAGGGGCTTCCAAGAACAAGAAAGCCGCGTAGGCGGTTCCTGCCAGCAACAAATCGGTACCCGCCCGGTCCTAGTGCCTCCGCCGTGCAATGGCCGGCTAGAATATGTGGTCCGCCCCTTTTATTTGGCGGCTCGACCACGGGCGGGACGCTGCCATTCGAACGACGACGAGGATTTCCCATGTTCACCCCAGTCACCATCCCGTTCGGTGCGAAGCTCCTGTTCAACACGCTGAAGCTGAAACCCGGCGCCAGCATGGACGACGTCGAGCTTGCGTTGGGCGAAATGTGCAACGTCGTCAAGGACACCTACGGTGGCGACAAGGGCGGCTTCATCGCCGGGCAGGTGTTCCGGTTTTCGGGATTCGTGTCGGAGGAAGGATCGCTGTCCGCATCGCGCACCGACGACGACCATCTGGCGATCGTGACCTACTGGCGCTCGTTCGACGAGCACGAGAAGTCGCACGCCGACGCGACCTTCAAGGCGAAGTTCGGCGCGCTCGCGCAATACTGCACCGACAGCAAGGAGCTGGGCTACGACATGCTCTGGCAGGGAGAGCCGGAGACGGCATAGCAGCATTGCTTTCTTGGGTCCCCTACCCTGATCGGGCCCCGCCGGCCTGTCCCCGTCGTGCATAATTGTGGGCATCGTCCCCACAACACACGCTGTGCATCCATGACGTGGCTCGCGCCTTTGCCTTCTCCATGACTGACGAGCACGATCTGGGCCGATACAGCCTCGACACCCCTTCTGGAGACACGCTCGATCGCGTGACCCGGTTTAGCGGCTGGCACCTGCCTGACGGCAACCCGGTTGGACGGTCGATCGAGATCGCTATAGACGGCGCGCCGACCGTCGGCATGCTCGGTACCAGACGCTTCGACGTGGCCGCGGCGTTCCCTTCGCATCCGCGCGCATTGAACGGCGGCTTTTTCGGCGATCTTGTCTTGCCCCGGAGAATCCCCGAGCGTTGCAAGATCAGGGTCAGCGTGAGCGCGGTGTACCGTCCCGGTCCTCGCACGACGCTCGTGGAACGGGACTACCGGGTCGCCGAGGCGTGGAAGCCGCCCGCGCAGCGCCCACGAGCCTTCGCCTGTGACGGAATCCTGCAGGAGCCCGGAACGGCGGCGGCTGTCCGTATCGCCGCTGACGCGACAGAGGCGTTCGCCGACGGTCGCCCCCTCCCGATCATCGACGGAGTCCCGCATTTTCATCCGCCGTCGACGCTCCCCTGCGTGCGGCTGCTCGAGCCGCGCGCGACGCATCCTTACGGCGCGTGGGCAGCTCGCCTCATCGAGGAGGCGCGCGGACTGGTGCTGGATTTCGGCTCCGGAATCCAATCACCGGACCGGTTGCGTCCCCACGTCGTCAATCTGGATGCAATCCAGTTTCCCTACGTCGACGTCGTCAACACTTGCGCGGATCTTCCCTTTCGCGACGCCATTTTCGACAGCGTCGTCAGCCAGGCGGTGTTCGAGCACTTGCCGGACCCCGCGCACAGCGTGCGCGAAATTCATCGCGTGCTGAAGCCAGGAGGACGGGTCCTGATCGATACGGCATTCCTCGAACCGCTGCACGGCGATCCGGACCATTACTTCAACATGACGGCATCGGCGCTCCGCCGCCTCATGGTTGGATTCGAGATCGAAGAGATCGGCGTGCAGCCTTATCAAAATCCTTCCCAGGGGCTGATCATGCAGTTCGAGCAAGCGCTGATGACTCTCAAGCCGGGACCGTGGCGCGAGCGCATCGAGCGATGGCTGGCGGAGCTGAGACACGACGCCGCGGCTCTCGACGAGGACCTTGGCCTCGTCGGCCGCGAGGTTCTCGCCGCCGGGTATTTCGTGGTGGCGCGGCGGCCTCGTTAGCCCGCGAATTCCGTCCATGTGCGGCATCGCCGGACTGATCGATCCGCATGCGCGGAACACCGAGGGCACCCTGCACGCGATGCTCGACGCGATGCGCACGCGCGGCCCCGATGGCGAAGGCGTCCACGTCGAGCCTGGGATCGCGATGGGCATGCGCCGGCTCTCCGTAATCGACCTCGAAACAGGATGGCAACCGCTCGCTGCGCGCAACGGGCGCGTGCTAGCGTTCCAGAATGGCGAGATCTACAACTATCGTGCGTTGCGCGGCGAGCTCGAACGCGCTGGAGCGACGTTCGCCACGGCGAGCGACACCGAGGTGCTCGCACAGGGCTACGACCGCTGGGGAATCGTCGGGCTCCTCGAGCGCATCGACGGCATGTACGCATTGGCGATCCTCGATCGCGATGCGCGCGTCCTGCATCTCGCGCGCGATCGCTTCGGCGAAAAGCCGCTTTTCTACGCCTTCCGCGCTGACCGCTTCGCGTACAGCTCCGACCTCGCCACCCTGGCCGCGCTGCCCTGGGTCGGCGACGCGCACGACCCGTCGTCGGTAGCGCGCTTTCTCGCCCTCCATTACGTTCCCGGCGATACGACGATTCTTCGCGCCGTCCGCCGCGTGCTGCCCGGCGAGCGCGTCGAAATCGCGCTTGCGACACCCGAGCCGAAACGCCACCGATATTACGTTCCGCCATTGCGCCCCCCTACCCCGCTCGCCGACGAAACCCTCGGCGGACTGGTCGAGCGCGCGGTGGTGTCGCGCCTCGTCGCCGATGTTCCGGTTGGCGTGTTCCTGTCCGGCGGACTCGACAGCTCGGTCGTGGCGGCCGTGGCGGCGCGCCATATGCCCGGCGTGCTCACCTTCTCGATGGGGTTTCGCAGCGCCGAGCACGACGAAAGCGACTACGCCCGCGAGCTCGCCAAAGCGATCGGCAGCCGCCATCATCATTTCGTCTTCGACGAGACGTGCTTCTCGGCGCTGCTGCCGGCGGTGGCGGCGGCACTCGACGAGCCGCTCGGCGATCAGGCGCTGCTCCCCGTCTATTGGCTCGCACGCGAGGCACGCCGGCATGCGACGGTCGTGCTGTCCGGCGAGGGTGCCGACGAAATCTTCGCGGGATACGCGTATTACCAGCCGTTTGCGCCGGAGCCCGGCACGCTCGCGACGCTGAAGCGGGTGCTCACCGGCGGTGACGAGTGCGCGGCGCTGCTCGGCGATGCGCCGCCCGAAACGCCGTCTGGATTTCCGCTGCTGACCGACGCTGCCGCCCGCGCGCGGCTCGCGCCTCGCGCGCCTGCAACGCCCGATGCGTGGGAGGCTTCGCTCGGAAGCTGGCTCGCTGGCGCGCACGATCCGCTGCAGCGGGCCACGGCGACCGACCTCGCGACGTGGCTGCCCGACGATCTCCTCGTCAAGTACGACCGGATGGCGATGGCGGTAAGCCTCGAAGGCCGCGCGCCGTTCCTGCAACCGGATCTCGTCGCTGCAGCGCTCGCGCTTCCGCCGGCGGAGCGGATGGCTGGCGAAGAGAGCAAGGTCGCGTTGCGCAGGATCGCACGGCGGTGGCTGCCCGAGCGCACTCGACACCGGAGGAAACAGGGCTTCGTGCTGCCGATGCGAACGTGGATTCGCGAGTGGCTCGACACGCACGGCGGCGCTGCCGCGTATTTCGGCGCGGGCGCCTTGCCGGGCATCGATGCGGCGGAGCTCGTATCGGTCGTCGCGGCCGACGTCGCGGCAGGAGTGACGCGGGAACGGCTCCTGTTCGCGCTGATCATGCTCGCCGAATGGCATACGGCGTCGCGCAAGCGGATCGCGGAGCTCGCGGCGCGGTATGCGATCGCCTGACCTTGCTTCCGGGGCGGTGACATCGCTTACAGCACGTCGGCAAAGCCCTTCCGGCTCTTCTGGAACCACCAGTAGCCCGCGCCGGCGACGACAACCGCAGCGATCGTGTAGACGCCGAGTGCGGTCCAGTCGGGCCACTGCCCCCAGATTAATGCACCGCGCGTGGCTTCGAGCGGGAGCGTCAGGGGGTTGAGTGCGAGCCAGCCACGGTACGCCTCGGGCAGCGCGCTCGCCGGGTAGAACACCGGCGACAGAAACATGAGCAGCATCGTGACGAGCCCGATCACCTGCGCAATGTCGCGGAGATAGACGCCGAGCGCCGCGAGGAACCAGGTGACGCCGAGAACCAGAACCAGATACGGCGCAACGATGGCGGGAAACACGATCGCCGTCAGCGGCAGCGTTCCGTGTGCGAACATCAGTGCCACCATCAGCACGAAAAACCCGATGAGCGCGTGGAACCCGGACGTGATGACGGCGACGAGCGGCAGAAGATCGAGTGGAAACAGCACCTTCTTGACGTAGTTCGGCACGGCGGTGACGAGGTTCGGCGCGCGATTGAACGACTCGGCGAGGAAGGCGTGCAGCAGGATGCCGGGAAACAGCACCAGCGCGAAGTCGCCCTGGCTCGTCACGGCACCGCCCCAGCGCGTTCTGAATACGGTTCCGAACACGAAGGTAAACGCCGCCAGCAGCAGCAGCGGCGAGGCGAACGACCAGAGGATTCCCAGCATCGAGCCACGGTAGCGACCGGCGATGTCGCTCTTCACGAGCTCGACGACGAGCTCGCGTTGTGCGATCGCCGTTCTCAGGAAAGAAGGCAACGTCGTCGGAAAGCGCGGGCCTGGCATCGGATGCGATTATAGCGGCCGCTCATGAGGGCCGCCCTGAGGAGCCTGTGGGCTTGCAAGTCTTGCAACGATGCAGTTGCGCTTCTCTTGGCAGCAGCCCGGAAGGGCAGGACGCGCTAGACGCATTTCTGGATTTCGCGCCCTCGTCATACTGCCGATATGCCGTCGGGCGCACACCTCGAATCACGCCAACTCGCCGCCGATGCATGCGCGACAGCATGTCCGACAGACTCCTTGGACACGGTATAGTTGCGCATGCACGCGGCCGTCGAAACCACTGCTCCCGCTCCTGTTGTTCGGACGGGCGAGGTCGCTATCTCAGCACGTGGACTCGGCAAATGCTACGAGATCTACGCAAAACCTCGCGATCGGTTGCTGCAGTCGATCTTTCGGGGGCGCCGGCAGTTCTTCCAGAAATTCTGGGCCGTCACCAACCTGTCGTTCGAGGTGAAGCGCGGCGAGACGGTCGGCATCATAGGCCGCAACGGCTCGGGCAAATCGACGTTGCTGCAGCTCATTGCGGGAACGCTGACGCCGACCACGGGCACGGTCACCGTGCACGGCCGCGTAGCCGCGCTGCTCGAGCTCGGGAGCGGTTTCAATCCCGAGTACACGGGACGCGAGAACATCTTCCTCAACGGATCCGTGCTCGGATTCTCGCGCGAGGCGATGAACCGCCGCTACGCCGAGATCGTCGCGTACGCCGACATCGGCGAATTCGTCGAGCAACCGGTCAAGACCTATTCATCGGGCATGCTCGCGCGACTCGCCTTCGCCGTAGCGATCCACTCCGACCCCGAGCTCCTGATCGTCGACGAGACGCTGTCGGTCGGCGACGAGGCGTTCCAGCGCAAATGCTTCGCCCGCATTCACGAGCTGCGTGAACGCGGGACGTCGATCCTGTTCGTCTCGCACGTCGCGGCTGCAGTCATCGAACTGTGCGACCGTGCACTCCTCCTCGACCAGGGCGAACTCATTCGCGCTGGCCGGCCGAAGGAAGTCGTGGGCCTGTACCAGAAACTTCTCTACGCGACGGCGGATCGAGTCGCCTCCGTCCGCCGGGCTATCGTCGAGAGTGCCGGCATGGCGGCGCAGCAGCCGGGGGGGCTGACTGCGCATTCGGAAGCGAGCGTCGGCTCGGACGACGCGGATTACGATCCGCGGCTCGTGCCTCAGAGCACCATCGCCTACGAAAACCGCGGCGCTGAGATCGACGATCCTCACCTCGAGACAACAGACGGACGGCGCGTCAACGTTCTCGTCCACGGCGACGAATATGTGTTCACCTACACGGTCCGCTTCATGCGATCCGCGAACGCGGTGACGTTCGGGATGTTGATCAAGACCATCACCGGCGTCGCCCTCGGGGGCGGTGCGAGTGCCCCGCAGGGCGAGGCCCTCGTCCAGGTCGCGGCCGGACGCCGCCTCCGAGTCGCGTTTCGGTTTCGCTGCATGCTGAACGCCGATACATATTTTTTGAATGCCGGCGTACTTGGGGGCACCATGGACGGCCTCGGACATCTGGACCGACGGCTCGACGCGGCGATGTTTCGGGTCAAGGTCCCGGCGCGCACCGTCGCGACGGGAGCGGTGGACTTCGACATCGCTCCGAGCCTGCAGGACATCAGCTGAAATGCACGACAAATCACGTGTCATCGTCGTGCTCGGGGTTCATCGCAGCGGCGCAGGCGTCCTTGCCGGTGCGCTCGACCTGCTCGGCGTCAATCTCGGGCGGCGGTTCCTCCACGACAACGAGGGAAACGGTCGGCACCGCTTCGAGCTCACCGAGGTCGTGCGAATCAACGACGAACTGTTGCGCCTGTCCGGCAAGGTCTGGGATTGCATCGAGTTGCCGCCGTACGCGGACCTGGCGGCGCACACGGGTCCGCTTATCGCCGCCGCGCAGAAATTCCTCGCCGAAGAATTTGGAGAGACCGCGCTCTGGGGCCTCAAGGACCCGCGAATGTGCCGGTTCCTGCCGTTCTGGCAGCAGCTGTTTGCCAAACACGGCGCGACCGATGCCTACGTGCTTGTGCTGCGCAATCCGTTGAACGTCGCGCGCTCGCTCGAACAGCGCGACGGCTTTGCGACCGAGAAGAGCTGCCTTCTCTGGCTGTCGCACATGCGTGCGGCATTGGCGGGGATCCGGGGGCGGCGGGCGGTCGTCGTCGACTACGACACCTTCATCGAAGCCCCGGCGAACGAGCTCGAACGCGTCGCGGCACAGCTCGGATTGGCGGTGCCGCCTGATGTCAAGGCCGGGCTCGCCGAACGCTGCGCGCAGCTGGTCGACCCGGCTTTGCGCCATGCGAGGATCGACGAGGTAACCATGTATGCCGATCCCCGAGTACCCGACACCGTCAAGGACCTCCATCGGGCGCTGAAGCTGTGCGCGCGGGAGCTAGCCGCGCTGCCGTCGCTGGCCGAACGGACGGCGCGCGCAGAACGAGGCGGCGCCGACAACCCTTGGCTCGCACGCGTCGTGCCGCTCCTCGAAGACGAGATCGTGCGTGCGCGTGACGACCTTGCGAAGCTGGCAGCGCAGGTTGCCGAGGCGCACCGGCAGCATGCCAGCCGCGACGACACCGAAACCGCGCTCCGCGCGCTTGCCGCAGGCGCCGAGCGCGACCTTGCCGACGAACGAGTGACGATCGCTTCCCTCGCCCAGCAGCTCGACAGCGCGCGCGAATCGGCGCAGGCGCATCTGGACGAGATCGCGGCAGCGAGGGCGAACATCGAGGCGGTGGTGGCGGAGCTCGAGGCCGCCCGAGCAAACGCGGAGCTGCAGGAACAGCAGCTCGAAGCGGCACGCGCCCACATCGAACTTCTGGACGACGAGATTGCGCGCACGCGTTCCATTGCCGAAAGCAGGCAGCGCGAAATCGAGCGTCTCGCCGCGAGCCTCGAGGCTTCATCGCGCGACATGGCCGAACGCGAGCAGCGCGAGGCGACATTGCGTAACGATGTCGTCCGTCTCGACGAAGAAACTTTGACCTTGCGCAAGGAACGGGATGGGCTCGTGCCCGCACTGCGTCAGGCGCAGGACGTTGCGGGGGCCGTCGGAGCGGACCGCGACAGGCTGCTGCTGCTCGAGCGCAGCGCGCGCGAGCGGGGCGCATTGCTCGATGGCCGAATCACCGCCCTGGAATCCGAGTTGGCCGTGCTGCGCGCCCGCGGCGAAGTCGATGCCATGGAGCTCGCCGGCTTGACACGCTCGTGGTACGGGCGACTCGCCCGACGCCTCGCGCGACGTGCTGCTCGGAGCCGGAGTCGCCCGTGATTTCCTGCACCCGGTGCGGATACCGCATTCCGGCCGGGTTATAATCTGACGACGTGAGCGCGGCATCGGCAATGCGCCGGGAGTCCTTCGGCCGCGGGCTTGCCGCGGCGCGTCTCGCATCGGCGGGACCGCTCGGGTGGCGCAGTGGACGCGGTGCTGCGCGCGTGTCTCCAAAATTCGCCGAGGCCCGCATGTTTCGCGGGTTTTCCTTTGCATGAACCGGCGCAAAGGTTGCCCCTTTGCGCGCACCGTACGACTTGAGCCCCTCCACGCCTGAATCCCGGGATCCTCGCAGATGTCCGTTTCGCTTCTTCTTGTGCTGGGTATGCATCGTAGCGGAACCTCCGCGCTCGCGGGAGCCCTCGTCAAGGCCGGCCTCCATCCGGGGGCGACGCTGCTTCCGCCGAATGCCCACAATCCGGAGGGCCACTGGGAGTCGTTACCGTTCGTGCGCTTCAACGACCTGCTGCTGGCGCGACTCGGTGTGCGCTGGCACAGCGTGGCCCGGCTCCCGCGAGGCTGGGAGAACCTGCCGGCAATTGTCGCTTTGCACGATGACGCGCGCCGCCTGGCAACGGCCGAATTCGGCGGTGGCGGACCCGCGCTCGCGAAAGACCCGCGCGCCTGCTTGTTGCTGCCGTTCTGGCGGCCGGTGCTGGCGCAGGCCGGATTCGATCTGTCCTGCGTGCTGATGCTTCGTCACCCGGCCAGCGTCGCGCGTTCGCTCGCGGAGCGCGACGGATTCGCCGTCGAAAAATCGCTCGCGCTATGGCTGTCACACGTCACCGCGGCCGAGCGTGGTTCGCGCGGCACTCCCCGTGCCGTCGTGTGTTACGAGCAACTGCTCGCAAACGTTGAAACGGCATTCGATCGCATCCGCACCGATGCACACTTTCCGGTCGATCCGTCGCCCGAGCAATTGCTGGCGGCGCACGCACTCGTGCGTCCAGATCTGAACCGTGCGGGCTGCACGGGACAGACGGCGGGCATGGTTGCACCGACGGTCGACTCTGCGCCCGCGCTTGCATTGAGTAACGCCTACGCGGTACTCGCCGCGTTGCCGCAAGGTGCGGATCCGCAGCGAGCCGTCGAGGCTCTTGCCGAAAGCGCCTCGCCGGCCATCGATGCAACGATCCCGCGCTGGCTCGGCATCGAGCTCGAGTTCGCGCAATCGCTCGCGCGCGAGGCGGGACAGGAATGGATGACCGCGCGCCGGAAGATCGATCCCTACATCGCTGCCGCCGGGCACGGTCGTGGCGACGCCGTTGCGACATTGCGCGCCCGGGTCGACAGGCTGGCGCTCTCGCGCGAGGAATTCATTGATCTCGCAACGGAACTGCGCTCGGGGATAGCGGCGATCCGTACGTCGCTGGAAGGCGGCTCGGCCGGGTTCGACCTTCGGGTCGAGAATCGCCGACTCGAAGTCGAGATCGAGAGCGGCCGCAATACGATCGGGGATCTCGAGGGCAAGATCGCCGAGGCACGCAACGCCGTGCTTGCTCAGCAGCGCGAGATCGGGATTGCGCGCGACGGCATCGGTGAACTCGCGCGCCAGGCCGAAACATCGCGCATGGCCCACGTGGCGCGCGATGCACGGGAAGCCGCGATGACCCGTGATCGGGACCGTCTCGCGCAGGAGCTCGCGATGGAACGCAAGGAAGCGCTCAGCCTGCGCGAGCGTCTCGCCGAGGTCACAGCAAGCCGCAATGCGCCGGGCGCCGGGCAAGGACAAGCTGCGGTATCTTCGGGAGCAACACTCAACGGACATGTCGACACACCGGGACCGACGCCGGTATTCACCGGACCGATGTGCATATCGGGATGGGCGTTCCATCCGGACTCAGCTCTGACGAGTCTAGCGATCGCGCTGGACGGAACGCTCCACGATTGTCGATTCGGTCTGCCGCGGTCCGACGTCGCGGCGGCGTACCGCGCGCACCCGCTCGCTGTCACGAGTGGCTTCGATGTGGTCGTCACGCTGCCGCCGGGAAAGTATGCGGTCACGCTGCAGGCGACGCTCGCCACGGGCGAATCAGCGGCCCTCGAGCTCGATGCGCCGATCGTCGTCGTCCCGCATCCGCTGTCGCACCGAATCGCTAGGCGCGCGCGCCGCTACGCCGCTTCGGGTCGGCGCGTGGCCATGCTGACCCGGAACCGGATTGTCACGCACGGTCTGCCGGCGCCGCGCGACTGGCCGCGGCTCGCACGCAAGGCATGGCAGCTGTTGGCCGCGCCTCCGGCGCCTCTCGC
>CAVTFT010000015.1:0-141027 GCA_963734085.1 uncultured beta proteobacterium
TCCCGCCCGTGGTGGTGAAGGTGTTCGGCATCGACCCGTACGCCACCCCCGCCGTTGTGGCATAGCGGCAGGTCGCCGTCTCGTCCGTGCTGAGACTCAGCGTCGCCTGCGTGGTCCCGGCCGCCAGCGCTCCGCTCGGCGCCCCGTTGCTGCGCACCGGCGGCGTCGTGTCGGCCGTGCCACCCGGGTAAGTGATTCGCCGAATCGTCCCGCCATTCAAATCCGCATAGAACAGATCGCCGCCCGGTCCCGTCTTCAGATCCACGGGACTCGCTGCGCCGAGCAGGAAGGTTGCGCGATTGGCTGGATCCGGGAGGCCGTTCGCTCCCTTGAACATCACCCAGATGTGGTTCCGCAAGTAATCTGAAAAGAAGAGGGCTCCTTGATAGCTGGCTGGATAGCTGCCGGACTCGTAGAAGGCCAGGCCGGAGATAGCTCCGCTTCCTACGCCACCCTCGTCGCCCACTGCGACCTTCTCGTTGTGACCATACGCGTAATAAGGAGCAGTCGTCGCCGCCATCTGGGAATACAGCAGCGCGCAGATGCTCGAACCGGAGTACGCTGTGGTGGCGCTGCCCTCGTAACACGGCCAACCGAAGTTCTCGACAATTCCGTCGGTGGCGTCGGCGATACGGTCAATTTCCTCCGAACCGTTCCAACCCTTGTCTGCGACCCAGATCTCCTGCGTACCAGGGCGGAAGGTCAGGCGCGGACTCCTGAGGCCATAGGCGACAATGCGCTGTTCATTGACATCTACCGGTGCGACCGGCGTGGCATTGGCATCGAGCGCCGTGACGGCCCCGTCCAACCAACCGCTGCCCCAACTGTGCTGGCGGAAGCCACCTTGCACCCAAGTGTGCGGAATCGATGCGGACGTCAGCTGGCTGTGCAGTTGCATCATATCCGCAGTCCAGGCGCTGTCGTCTCCGCTGACCCACAAGCGATTCCTCAAGGTAAACGCCTGTGCGCTGGTCGATCACCAGCGTGGGAATTTCGTAAAGATCGAAATTTGCCTGCGGTACCGAAGTTCAAAGGCAGCGCGGAAAATGCCGACATGTCGGTAAGCTGCGCGGGCGCGTCCCACGCGGCAGCCGCACTGAACACGTTGGGATGCCGCAAGATCAGGAAGAGAGCACCGTTTCCCGACTTGCTGAAGCCGAGCACAAAGCGCTGCGGAATCTCTCCGGCCGATGCGAAGCTGTCGCCGAACGGCACAAGATCCCGGATGATGAAACTCTCCATCCAATGTGCTTGATCCGTGGCGTTATCGCCATACCAAGGTTCGTAATTGAAGGCGGGAGCAATGAGGGTGAGGTTGAAGCGATTGGGGACGTCGAGCAGGCGCAACTCCTCCAATCCGTCGCCCCAGTTGGAGGACAAGTTCGTGACGCCGGCTTCGACCGGCAATACGTATAGAAATCGACGCGGCCGTCCGGGTGCCGGATTGGTGGGCTCCAAAACCCGGACGATTGTCGGCTGTGAACCCTGGAAGAACGACGTTACCGGATAACTCTTGACGCCATTGGCGTCGACGGTGGGCGCCCCGACGATCATCGAGGTGGTCTGTCGAACCGGCTGGCCCGTGTCCGGATTGATGCGAATGATGGATCCATCCAGCGTTACCGGGTCCGCCGGTGTGCGAAGGTCCTGACTCCGCAACGCGCCCCCCTCGTTCGGGGGGTCGGGGCTCGGACTATCGGTCTGGCCGTAATCCGCGAATGTCGAGCTGGCTCCATCGCCGGCTGCTGCATACAAGGTGTCGTCGGGGCCGAACGCCAGGTTGCCGACCGACTGGTCCGGATATCGCTGATACCAGTCCTCGACAAGCACCTGCTCCACGCCGGTCATGACGCTCCCGCTTGCCTCGAGACGGGAAAGCCGGCCGCTCACTACGCAAGCACCCGCCGGTACGGAGCAGCCATCGGTAGACGCGCCCGGGGTTCCCCACGTCGGAGCTGCGCCTCCAATCGGGGCGTCATACGTGTAGAAAACGTAGACATACGGCACCGCCGGGAAGCCTGGATCGAGCGCCATACCCAGCAAGCCGCGGTTGCCAAAGTTGTGGACCTTCGTTCGCAGGTCGGCAAAAACAGTGGGTGTGCTGCCGCTGAGGTTGTCAAAGACAACGATCAACCCGCTCTTTTGCGCTACGAAAACGCGTCCGTCCGGCGCGAACTGAAATGCGGTCGGGCTATCGAGCCCGCTAAAGACTACGGATTCCTGAAAGCCGGGCTGACCGGTCGAAAAGGACCAGACAGCTGGCGTACTCATGGAGTTGCCGGCTAGATCCATGGCCCCGCTTACCGTGGCCGTATACGTTCGCGACGCAATCAGGTCCGCAACGGGGTCGAGCGTTACTGTGTAACTCGATGCGTCGTAGCTCAGATTGGCCGGCACGACGGTGTTCGCGGAATCCCTCAGGACGAAGGCAACCGAAGCCGGTTGAATCGGCTCACTGAAAGTAACGGTCACATTGGAGTTGACGGGTTGGCCATTCACGCCCGGGGATGGCGATTGGCCGATGATCGTGGGCGGCTGCAAATCCTGGGCACGTGCAGAGGGAACACCGAGTACCGATGACCCGAGCATGAACAGGACCAAGAATCCCAGGACCGGCGACGTGTATCGACTGAGCACGCAGAACTCCATGCTGGGACCGCCACTTGCGTGGCTGCCGGTGCACCCTTGCAACCGACAAACTAGAGACCGTGTGAAATAGCCAGGTCCTTCAGTATTTCCGGAAGGATCGAGCATCGATCATTGGCATCCCTGAGCTGTGTTTGTGTTATACGAGCCTTTCGGCTCTGCTGTCAGCAAACTGCCAGCAAGATGTGTTCCCGGGTCTTGAAGTTCCCCTGCTTCAGCAGCTTGGACGAGCAGCGTTTTCCGGAGGACGGGCGACTGTAAAGTCAGTCGACGGATCTGGTGATCGTTACTACACTTTGTAGCACACACGCTTCGTCCCGTTCGCTGTGAGAGGGGCGCGGGCGAGGACAGCTCGGCCTCGTCGAGAGGATCAAAACACGCTCTGAATCGCAAACGCTGAACGCGGACGAAGAATTCGATGTTGGAGGAGCTCGGCCACAATGACCACGTCTCTGACTGATCTTGCGGGCGCGCGCGTGCTGGTCGCTGGCGATGCGATGCTGGACCGCTACTGGTTCGGTGAGGTAAGCCGGATTTCGTCCGAAGCGCCAGTTCAGGTCGTGCGCATCGGACGGATGGAGGAGCGACCGGGTGGTGCTGCCAACGTGGCACGCAACGCCGCGGCACTGGGCGCGGCCGTAGACTTCCTTGCGGTAGTGGGGCAAGACGAGCCGGGGGAGACGCTGGCTCGGCTGCTGGGCGAGGATGGCGTAAGGGCGCAGCTGATCCGCGACAGCACCCTAAGAACAACCGTCAAGCTGCGTGTCATCGCGCGCCAGCAGCAGTTGTTGCGCATCGACTTCGAGGACGCGCCCGCGCGCGATGCGCTGGAAGTCAAACTAGCTCGAGTTCGAATCACGCTTGGCACAGGTAGGGGCGGTGATCTTGTCGGACTATGCGAAGGGAGCGCTCGCCCATGTCGATCGAATGATCGGCGCAGCGCGAGCGGCAGGTAAACTGATATTGGTCGATCCCAAGGGCGACGACTACGACAAATATGCCGGTGCCACGTTGCTCACGCCCAACCGCAGCGAGTTTCGCGAGGTCGTCGGCAGCTGGAAGAGTGAGGCCGATTTTGAAGCGCGCGCCGAGAGCCTGCGTCGATCGCTCGGTCTTGTTGCGCTGCTGGTCACACGCAGCGAGGAGGGCATGACCTTGTTCCTGGAGAATGAGGTAGTCCGCGTTCCTGCGGTCGCCAAAGAGGTCTTCGACGTGACCGGTGCTGGCGACACGGTGATCGCAACCCTCGGTGTCATGCTGGCTGCCGGGAACAGTTTGCGCGATGCGGTGAAGTGGGCCAACAAAGCAGCCGGCATTGTCGTCGGAAGGCTCGGAACCGCGGTGGTTCGGCCGAAGGAGCTATTCCCTTGAGCGAAATATCCTTGGCGGCGCGCCATGACGTTGGTTTGGTTGAACCGATGCGAGGTGCTGCCAATAGGACTTCCATCTCCCCGCCAGCCTGGTCGCGTCAACCCGTGATGACCTGAACCGGGAGGCGCTTCGGAGGCTGGGATTTCCTTCGAAGCTCCCGGACCACCAACCGCGAGAGCACCGCGTGTCGCTTCCCACCGACCCAGACACGCTGGAAACGGGATACTTTGGTTTGCGGACGCCTCAGAAAGTCGCGACTGTACCGGGCGCCCCTGAACCTGCCACGCTCGCGCTTCTCGGTATCGGCCTCGTCGGGTTCGGCTTCTCGCGTCGGCGCAGACGGTAAGCCATTCCGCACCGACATCGGCCCCGCTTCGGCGCGGCTCTTGTTTGAGAGTCACGCGCCGCCACGAGACTGCCTTTTCTGAAGAAATGCCAGCCACGCAGCTTTGGGGGCTGCTGCTGGCACTCGGGAGCGACGATGGGCAGCGCGGTTAGGCCAGGACATGTCGGCGCACGTCCGTCTATTTGATCCCCGCCAGAAAGAGATCGTGCGCCGTCGCTGGCCGTAGCATTCTGAGCGGAAGCTCTGTCTCTCGCTGGACCGGGTGGCATGCTCAGATAACGGATGAGCACCCGCTCGTCCTTGGTAAGACTCACGATTTCAGCGATGAAACCGTTGCGTGTCGCGACGCGATCGCCGATGCTCCAGGAGGGTGATCTTTCTTGATTCGCATGCAGTTACCGTCGCTACGGGTTGCACGGTTCGGGCTGGCGGATATTGGTTTCGATGCTTTCATTCGCTGTATCGGAGTGGGTGGTTGTAGCGTGTTGACATTTTGAGGGTCGATCGCTGTTAGGATTGGCTAGTGAAGGATGACTCGAATATCAGCAGAGTAAGCATTTCGACGCTCATGCTTTCTTAGAGAAGACTGAGCTTGAAGAAGAACCGCAGCGCGAGCAAGTGCACAATCAGATTGCGAGTTGGTTGCGGCTGGCGTGTCGATGACATGAGCGACACCATTCACGATCACGCAGGTGGCAAGCAGCAGGAATGCCAGTATTGGCATTGATGAAGCTCTCACTTAGAGCTCAGCTAGAGGTCCAAGCACATCTCATGCCACGCGCCGGCCAGGGAAACTTTGCTGGGCTCTAGGGCAAGAGATTGCTGCGATGGAAAAAGATCTGCCAGTGCGGTATTGAGGAAAGAGCGCTAGGCGCAAAAGTGAGCCGGGAGCGACGATCGGCAGCGCGGTGGGCTAGGAGACGTCGCCGGCGCGGGTCCATCCAATTTGATCCCGCAGAAAGAGATCGTGCGCCGTCGCTGGCCGCAGCATTCGGAGTGGAAGCTCTATTTCGTCTGGGCCAGCTTGCTGCTCAGATAGCGGTCAGCGCTCGGTCTTCAGTGAGGCCCGATTACCGCGACGAAACCGTTGGGGGTCGCGACGCGCTCGCCGACGCTCCATGTGATGTTCAACGCGCCGTGCCTCGCGCTTGCTCTGCTCGTCCAGGAAAGCAGCAATCGTCTTTTTGAACTCGGCCTCCTGCGCATCGGGGACAATGTCCTGCTACGGTGATTGCGCCTCGAGCGCCATTCGCTGTGATGGTTGGATGCGGTCGGCGACGTGACATGATTTTTGCGAGCGAAGCGTTCTGTTGTCCCATACGATGTGTTCTTTATGCCGCTATGAGCGGCAGGCAATGAGGTTCGAGCACGATTCGCACCAGACCTTTCCCGGGACTTGGCTTTCTCAATGGCTTAGCCGATAACAGCGTTGATGAGCGCTCTTCGAAATGTAAATATCTTCGACGTTGCTATCGAGAAGGCCGCCGCTGAGCGCGGAGCGATTGTTCAGCACAAAGGGAAGCGCCCGACTTGCGAGCCGGGGCACGAGCTACGGTGCAGCGGACGTGGAAAATGAAATTGCACCAGCAACATTTGATCGTGAGCGCCGACGCTGGCGAGCGGGCGCGGTGCTGCACCACTGCTTCGATCGGTTAAGCGTTTATCATCGCGCGCCGACGAACATTACGATGCGCGGCTTGGCAGCGGCACCCGTGCACCAGCACGCTCGCCGGCAACGCTAGCCCCATCAACTACCAAAGAGGTGATGCTCCACGCGATAGCGAGACGAGGTCAGACCGAACGAGAGACGAACCCGGCTATTCTGTTGGCGAGCATCCTCGACCCAGCGATCACCGTTGCGCGCTACGCGATATTCAAATGGGGCTCCTTGGGCGGCTTATATCGTGGCCGCGCACATCTCGTTGCGCAACAGGTCGTTTGCAAAGACGCCAGTCTGTTCCTTCGTCTACCGTCGCCCTAGAGCCGGCACCTGAGCATCTGCCATGCCGCCTTCAACTGGCCACCCAACAAACAACTTGACTCGCTGGGGATCCTTGCAACAGAATAGGGCAAGAGCGGTCGTACAGCATGTCACCTAAAGCGGTCTGGATGGGCGCTCCCCAAAGTGGACCTCGCTGTTGACTGTTCGACCTGCTGCGGTTCGGCGCTCAGCGTGGAGCCCAGTCGATCTGAATGTGCCTCCCACCGCTCCAGGATATGCGCGTGTCCTCGCAGGTGTCAGAAGTGGCTCCGCGATAGTCGGACAGGCGGCTAAGTGGTAGCTCTGCTCTAATAGGCGACGTTGTCGCCGAGGAGCAGACGCATGAAACGACCGCGCAGGAACCATTCAGCGAAGTTCAAGGCGACGGTGGCACTGGCTGCGATTCGGGGTGAAAAGACCCTGGTCGAGCTGGCCGAGCAGTACAAGGTCCATCCGAACCAGATCGGGCAGTGGCGGCGGAGCTGCTGGAGCGCGCCGCGGAGGTATTCGCCACGGCGGCGGAGAAGCGCGACGCCGGGCCGGACGTCAAGACGCTGCACGCCAAGATCGGGCAGTTGGCGCTGGAGAACGATTTTTTGGCCGGCGCGCTCGGTCGCATCGGCGATGCGAGCGCAAAGCGATGATCGATGCGACGCACGAGCTTGCCGATCGTGCGCCAGGCGCAGCTGCTGGATCTGCGCGCTCGACGGTGTACTACCTGCCGCAGCCGACCTCGGACGCGGACTTGGCGCTGATGCGGCGCATCGACGAACTGCACCTCGAGCATCCGTTCGCCGGCAGCCGCATGCTGCGCGATCTGCTCAAGCGCGAAGGCATTCGAGGTCGGCCGCAAGCATGTGGCGACGCTGATGCGCAAGATGGGCATCGAAGCGCTCTATCAGCGACCGCGGACCAGCGGCCGGCATCGCGAGCACCCGGTCTTTCCGTATCTGCTGCGCGGACTGACCATCGACCGGCCGAATCAGGTCTGGGCGATGGACATGACCTACATCCCGATGCGCCGCGGCTTCGTCTACCTGACCGCGGTCGTCGACTGGGCAACCCGCAGGGTGCTGGCTTGGCGGGTGTCGATCAGCATGACCGCGGACGCTGCGGTCGAAGCGCTGGAGGAGGCGATCGCGCGCTACGGCGCGCCGGAGATCATGAACACCGATCAGGGCAGCCAATTCACCGCCGCTGAATTCATCGACGTGTTGCGAGGACCACGACGATCCGGATCAGCATGGACGGCAAGGGTTGCTGGAGCGACAACGTGTTCGTCGAGCGACTGTGGAAGACGATCCCGAACCCGCAACGGGCTCCGCTAACCTTGATTTTTCAGCCCCGGAAGGCCGCACACAATCCGTCGAACGGATTATCCGCGCCAGTTGCGCCGTCGATGGGCGACGCCGCCGGAAGAAGGGACCCCGGACGCTACCAGGGGAGGAACAAAAGCCTTCGCCGCGATATTCGACTTGAATCCGGTTCCATTGTACCGCGACCAATTTGGACGGCGAGTCTTACGAAAAGCAGTGTTCAACGTTCGCTTGATGAAGGGGTTATGCGCCATCGTAGTTTTGGGGGAAAAAGTGACGTTCGACCAGCTCGATGAGGATGTGCAGGACCTTGATGTGCAGTTCCTGCACTCGATCGGCGAACGCTCCGCCAGGGGTGCATATGTAAACCGTGCTGAGGGCACCGAGCACTTCGCTGGGACGCCGCTGAGAATGATGAGGCTCATACCAATGGCGTTGGCGGCCTCGGCAGCGCGAATGATGTTCTTGCTGGTGCCGCTCGTACTTAGCGCAACAAGACAATCGCCACTGCGGCCGTGCGCCTCGATGTAGCGCGAAAAGACATGCTCATAGCCGAGGTCGTTACCGACGCACGTAAGGTGCCTGCATCGCTAATTGCCGTGGCCGCCAAAGCGGCTCGATCCCGACGGTAGCGGCCGGTGAGTTCTTCGGCGAAGTGCATGGCGTCGCACATGGAACCGCCGTTTCCGCAAGCGTAGACACGCCCCTTTCTGTGGAACACTTCGATCAGCACGGCTGCAGCCTGTTCTATGGCCGCGAGGGCAGCGTCGTTGCGTAGAAGTGCGTTTAGCGCGGCACTCGCCTCGCGCAAGCTCGACTCAACGTATTGGTCCAATGGAGGCTCCTATGCATAACCGGCGCGAACAAGTTGACTAAGGCTGAACTTGCATGCGCGCGATGCCAAGGAGAATACTACTGTATCCGATGATCTCCCGGCTGCGGTGTGCCAGTTCGATCAGCGAGAGCGGAAGCATCTCACCGCCACATCGCGTAGTTAGCCGGGTTCACATAGACCCGGGAGGCACAGCCGAAATCGGGATCGCGCGGGACCGTGAGGTAGAAACCATCGGCGGTCTGATACGCGCAGGCTTCGACGTCCAGCGTCGGCGTGCGCGAGACGAGAACAAGCCCAAAGACGATGCTAAAAACGAGCGAGAGCAGCAACAGGAAGCGCATCCGAACCTCCCATCCGCACCGCAGAATCGCACGTTTTTGACACTACCTTGGAGCCGAGTGGGCGGCTTTGATCGTGGGCAACTTCGACCCGAAGAGGATCTCCCACTAAATCGCGCAAGTATTCAGGCGAGCAAGGTGATGCCCCTCGGCGGGCCAGTGCGCCGTCACCGAAACTTGTGCGTCACCGGATCGCGGAAGCGAAACGGAAAGAGCGTCAGGACCGTGGGAGAGTGCAGCGGGCTAGGCAGGGGCTAGGCAGGCTCCGATGTTACGCCGACCCGGCCTTGGGCTTCCTAACTAAGCGATCGCGTATCCGGGGCGCCGCTTGCGGGGCGCCCTAAAAGGAGTCGCGCGACACGGTGTCCTTGTGGGCGGGACTTCGCCTTGCCCCGTTGTTTATGCCTTCTCCAGAGAGGGCAATCGCTATTCCGATTATCTGTGCCATGCCAAGGACGACTCCAACCAGCATCAGCACAGTCGCAAGTGTTTCGATGCTCATGCTCTAATTGATCCCCGCCAGATCAAGATCGTGTGCCGTCGCTCGCCGTAGCATTCTTACTGGAAGCTCTGTCTCCCCTGGACTGAGTGGCATGCTCAGATACCGGATCAGCGCCCGCTCTGGCGTGAGGCTCACGATTTCGGCGATGAAACCGTTGGGTGTCGCGACGCGCTCGCCGATCCTCCAGCGACCGGTGATCTTTCTCCACTTCGTCTTTCACATGCGAGGAGGATTTCACAGCAGCACCTCAATTGGTGGTCGCGGCTGACAACCGGACATGCCAGCTGGTCTAACAGTTTGTGAACGACGGGTTGTCCAACTCCCGCGAGGACCGAAAAAAAGCGCCCCACGACCGGAGCCGCGGGGCGCCTTGCCGCGGTCATCGCGGCCGGCGTGGCGCAGGTCTCAGTTCCGCAGGCGCTTCGAACGAGGTTCTTTCGGCCATCCCACAAAATATGCGTAGATTCCTTCGCGAAGTGCGCGATCGTGAATTGCCCGCTCGACTGCATCCAACTGCGCAATTTGCTCGGGTGGGTTCTAGAGCGGGATCGACCTTCAGTACGATCCACCCCTGATGCATGATGTACGCGCGTGCCCTTTGTCTCTGCGTTGCTGCGATCCCTGTCGTTAACCCACACGTCCACGTTAGCGCCCCAATATCGCTGGCATTGGTGGCGGTGGCGGTCGGCTCCGCTCGCATTTTGAAGAAATGCATGGATCTCCCATTCGTTGTGGCCTGCGCGGGTCGCCGGAACCGTGATTTCCCGCTCTGACGCTTCATTGCCCAGACTTCTGGCATTTGAAATCGAACAACTGAAACAGGGAGCGCCTTCAACCGGACCCTGGAGAAAGATCAGGGGCGCCGTGCTGCGTATCATCGCGGCCGGCGGTCACACGTCGGCGCACGTGCGTCTATTTGATCCCCGCCTGATCAAGATCGTGCGCCGTCGCTGGCCGTAGCATTCTGACTGGAAGCTCTGTCTCCCCTGGGCCGGGTGGCATGCTCAGATACCGGATCAGCACCCGCTCGTCCTTGGTAAGACTCACGATTTCAGCGATGAAACCGTTGCGTGTCGCGACGCGCTCGCCAATGCTCCAGCGAGCGGTGATCTTTCCCCTCAACTTTCCCATTCGCTGTACCCTCGCCTCGAGCTCGTGCCGCTCGGCGGCGTAGCGCGCCTCTCAGCCTGGAAGGAAGTCGCCCGACTGCTCATTCGCCCGAGCCGCGTAGTCGTGACATCGGAAAAGGAGGCGAGCTCTTTTTCTGCGCGGCGCGCGATGCGGTCCTGGTCGCCGGCCATTCGCATTAGGATCAGCACGAACAGAACACCAAGCACGCAGGCGACCAAGATCGTCAACAGGATCAAGTTGCCGTCCATATCCGCCTCCCCAAGCCACGCCGGCGCCTTCTCGCGCGGTGATCTTCCGGCGATGTCTCTCCATGTGATGTTCAACGCGCCGTGTCCTCCCGCTTGCTCTGCTCGTCCAGGAAAGCAGCAATCGTCTTTTTGAACTTGGCCTCCTGCTCATCGGGGACCAATGTCCTGCTACGGTGATTGCGCCTCGAGCGCCATTCGCTGTGATGGTTCGGATGCGGTCGGCGACGTGACACGATTCTTGCGAGCGAAGCGTTCTGTTGTCCCATACGATGTGTTCTTTAATCGCCGCTATGAGCGGCACGCAATTAAGGTCGAGCACGACTCGTACCAGACCTTTCCGGACTTGGGCTTTCTCAATGGCTTAGCCGATTACCCGCCTTGATGAGCGCTTCGAAATGTAAATATCTGCGACGTTTCAATCTGAAAGCCGCCGCTGAGCGCGGAGCGACTGTTCAGCACAAAAGGAAGCGCCCCGACCTTGCGGACCGGGGTGCCGTGATGCAGCAACTCATCCGCCTCGCCTTGGGTTGGCGGCCGCCCGACCGGCTCGGGTAGCGGCTCGATCCTCGCGCCGGGGTATAGCGCCGCCTTCACTGGGTGGTTGGCTTGCGCTTGCAGGCGGCACAATCCGTAGAACGATTATCAGCGCCAGCTCGTCCGGCTGCGGGTCATGACTGCGCCGCGCTTCCTCGATCTTCGCCGCCGCTGACTCAGAAAAGTCCAGTTCTCGCTGTCTACCGGGAGGGGGAGCTTACGGGTCTGGCGGCCCAATCGGTGGCGGCATCGATTGAGGGGGTTTCCTCGCGAAAGGGTACCGCCCTCCTACGCCCATCTGGCCGGCCTGCGGGCGCGATTTGGCGACCCTCGGGATTTGGCAGGTGCAGTCTAAAATTATGCATTTGTCATTTCGCGATTTCCATGTTATTGTCATGTACATGTTCGCGTGCCCTCACGCGGCGCTTTTACAGTAATTGGTGTTGCCATTACTGCCGGGTTGTCAAAACGGCAAACCACATGGATGGGGCGCAAAGCCGAGGGCCTAAATCCCTGCGGGGGCAAGGCAGCCTGGTTGCCAAGAATGGAGCCAGTGCCTCTTGGTGGCCATTGTTCGAGGGAGGCACGATGGCCGAAGTAGCTACGCGTAACGGGTTAAGTGCGCTAGCCACTGCAGCGCGATCGATCGGTCTGTTTTTCTTCCTGCTCCTGGTCGCAGCGCGCGCTCTCGCGGGCAGCGTCAACTTGGCCTGGGATCCCCCAACCGGTCCAGCGCCGGCCGGCTACAAGGTTTATTACGGCCCGGCAGCTGGAAACTATCCGTCAAGTGTCGACGTAGGTAGCACTACCTCCTACACGGTTTCCGGTCTGGCGGAAGGAGTGACTTATCACTTTGCTGCGACGGATTACGACGTCTCGCATACAGAAAGTGGCTTTTCGAATGACGTGAGCGCAACGGTCAAAACACCTAGAAGAATATTGGTGCCAGACGGCACATCCGAGAAGCAGGTTTTTGTGGGCTACCCGGAAACGCGCTGGTTCGCAATGACGGTGGAGCCGGGCAAGACATATGTGATCGACGCGGTGGATCCGAGCGGCGAGCTCACCGCCAACGCGATGGGCACGCTGGGAGTGTTCGCGCCGGACGGGGTGTCGGCACCGCCGGAGGCGAGTGTGGACTGCACGGGGGCCAATGGTCCGCGGCCGCCGGCGGTGGATGTGGCAAGTGACGGGATTCGCTGCGTGCTGCGCACGGCATTGCCGACGGCAGGGATGCAGCAGAACAAGCGGCCGGTGTACGTGAAGGTGACGCGGGCGGATCCGGTGCTGCTGGGTGGCGGGGCGCAGTTCAAGATCCGGGCGCGGGAGAGCACGATCTACGGCCGCTGGGTCACCAACGGCTACGCCTATCACGTCGAGGTGGAGAACACGACGGGTGATGCTATGTGCGTGGAGGTAGCGCGCTACCCGGCCTCGGGGCTCACTTATACGACGGGGCCGGGGTGGTCGGGGTCGATTGCGTCTTTCCAGATGACGGTGCCGGCGTTCGGGGCAGTGAAGCAGGTGATCCCGAATGGCAGCCTAGTCGGGGGAAACGGGGAAGGCACGCTGCGCGTCAATGCCTGCGCTATGCCGACGAATCTGATCCCCGGCGCACTGCACGTGAGCACGTACGCATTCGATCCGGTAAGCGAACGATTTCTTTACTTCCTTACATCGACCGCAAACGAGGGCAAGACGCGCAGCACGTGGTAGCCGAGACGAGTAGCAGGCTAGGGACGGGTGTGCTTGCGCCGATTCGTATCCGTTCCGCTACTGCGATCTCGTATCGGCGAGTGGGCGCGCGCCCGGTACTCCGGCGAGCGAAGAGCGGTCGCCTCGCGGAACTCCGAGTCATTTGGCGATGAGAAGTCGCCAATCAAAGGCCTGTCCCTCCGGGGGCGTGTCGACAAGAAGCGTCCCGGTTCGGGCGGAACGGTAGCCGGCGTCCGCGCCCACGCCCTCGAGCCGGCTTGCAATCGGGAAACAGGCGGGAGTCGGAATCGAACGATGCCGATTCTCGGGGCTACAGGGCCATCTTACGAGCCAGACCGTACCCTTACCACCACTCTTACCACTTAGTGAACTTGCTAGACGTGTCCTGATCGGAATTCGACCCGACACCGGCCGTTCAGTCGCGGTTCGTCAATGGGCGCGTTCGACCCACTCCGGACATACGAGTCGAATATTGTCCTCGGGCCGCTTTCACCAGCCCAAGCGGACGTTGGGAAGCGCAACTGGTGGTGCAATTTCCAGCGTCTCGTTCTCGTATTTGTAGCAGCTCTAATATTATCCCTGCAAGCAAGACTACGGACTTCGTCCTTTCCGTAGCGAATCAACGTTCCCGACTCTCATGGCCAGTCCTACCATCATCGGGCGGCGGGACCAGAATAATTCTCAATGAAGATTCCTTCGAAAAATTGCGGGAAGTCAAACGCGACCTTAGAGGCTATAGTCGGCTCCATCGATTCTTCGCATGGGGACTGCCATGGAAACGAACGACTCGATCAACACCACTATATTTTCGGCGTTTCTAAAATGTCCGAGGAAAGCTCATTTCTTGTCGATAGCCGAGCCCAAAACGGAAACCTACTTTTCGGAGCTGGAGGCTCGCATATCCTCGGCGTACAAAACACGGGCGATACGGACTCTTCGAGGCGAAGGTGAGAGAGCGAAGCCCGCTAGCTTCTTGCATACAAAGGACCGTGAAGACCTCCTGGCCGCGGTCTGGGTTGATTGCGACACAGTCGTTTATGACCTTTCCCACTTGAAAGACGTATCGGTGGATCGGCGTGCGCGGAATTCGTCTGCGGGCGGGCTTGTCGTTCCCGTACTCTTTTCGCCGTGGAACAAACCGGAACTCTCGGAGAGCCTCCTCGTGTGTTTCGGCGGCCTCGCCCTATCAAAGTCTGCCGGGATGTGTCTCCAAGCCGGCACGCTGGTTTATGGCGACAGATTTCGGCGCAGGAATGTCCGAGTTTCCGAGTACGCTGCGCCGGTCAATCGTACTCTCCGCGCAATACGTGATCTCCTATCCAGCGGCCAAGAACCACCGCTCCGCCTGAACAGACATTGCTCCGTTTGCGACTTCCGGTCGAAATGCCGCGACCTCGCCATCAAGCGCGACGATTTGAGCCTCCTTTCCGGGATGACCCCCAAGGATCAAACAAAGGCTCTCGCCAGGGGCATCCTGACGATCTCGCAGTTGTCTTACGGGTACCGACCGAGGCGGCGAAAGCGCACTAAACCGGACGCCGAACGCTCTGCCAAATCCGTCGACGCCGCCCGCACCCGGCACAGTGCCGGGCATGACAGCAAACTCAGGGCTCTAGCAATCAAGAAGGGCATGATCCATGTCGTCGGGGCGCCAACTCTGGAAATTGATGGAGTCGCGACCTTCATCGACGTTGAGGGAATGCCAGACAATGATTTGTTCTACCTTGTCGGACTTCGGTTCGAAGCCGAAGGCAGAACGGTCGAGCGAACGTTCTGGGCAGACGGGCTGGAGGGCGAGCGTGGGATGTGGGAGAACTGCCTCCAGACGCTCAAGTCAATTGAAAATGCACGGCTAGTGCATTACGGTGCCTACGAAACCCGATTTCTCCGGCAGATGAAGAGGCGGCACGTGTTACCGCCCGACGACATGAAGCTCGTTGATCGACTGATCGAAACCTCCGTCAATCTTGTCGCATGCATATACGGGAGCATCTATTTTCCGACGTATTCGAACGGTCTCAAGGAAATCGGCCGGCAGCTCGGGTTCACTTGGGCATGGGCACATGCATCCGGGGCTGCTGCGGTGATGCTGCGCAAGGCATGGGAACTCTCTGTTACGGGTGACTTCAAGAACCAGCTTATTACGTACAACATGGACGACTGTCGAGCGGCTGGCGTCGTAGCCGCAGCATTGGTACAGATCTGCGCCGGGAGCTCTTCAGCACCCGACTCGGTCAACGTCAAATCTCTCGAAGTAGGGTTCCAGCGAACGTTTGGAAAATTTGACTCTGCTCTGCCAGAATTCGCAAAGATCAACAACGCCGCGTACTGGAACTATCAGAGATCCAAGGTTTTCGTGCGAACGGACAAGGCCGTACAGCGGATCGTCCAGAAATCCGAACGCCATTACCGGAAGATTTCCGCGGTTGAGAAGGAAATCACTGTGAAGACTGTCGGCGAAGTGCCCCAAGTGCTCGGGGACCAAACTTTGGAAATATCCGCCAAGAAGGTCTAACGTCGTTTACGACCTGAAGTTTTCTCGCAAAGGGGTCAAGCGGTGGACATTGAGGTACCGTTACGCTCAATATCCGTGTAGCGAATGTCGCGCTGAAATGACTGTATATCAGCGGCGCCCGCTATACGGTCCGAATCTTCGCGCCTTTCTGACCTACCTCGTAATCGAGATGCGCCTTTCCTATCAAAAGGCTGCAGAGCACACCTCCCTGTTGTTCGACTTGAAGCTAACAAGGAGCATTGTGGGCCAAGTCAAGGCGCAGATGGCCGAAAACTTCGCTCCAACCTATCAAGGCACCTGCGGCAAATCGTGACAGGCGCCCTGATCCACGCTGACGAGACCAAGGGCGTCGTCATAGGCGGGGGCCATTACGTGTGGGTCTTCGCGAACATGACGAACGTCGCGTACGTCTATGCTGAATCGAGGGAACGGCCATTCTTGAAACCCTACTTGATGGCTTCAAAGGCGTGCTCGTTTCCGACTTCTACGCAGCGTACGACTCGGTGGAGTGTCCCCAGCAAAAGTGCCTTATCCACCTCATGCGTGACATCAACGAGGATTTGCACAAGAACCCATCGACGAAGAACTGAAGGCCATCGCCGGCCGATTCGGCGCGCTGCTCCGCGAAATTGTCGAAACTGGTCGACCGGTACGGAAAGAAGGCACGACACCTGGGCAAGCACCGACGATCCGCCGAAGAATTCATTGAACACGTCGCCGGAAAGAATTGCGCAACCGAAGTCGGACGAGCGCTCCAGAAGCGCATCGAAAAGAACAGGGACAAGCTCTTTACGTTTCTGTCTTACGATGGCGTGCTTGGAATAACAACAACGCCGAACATGCCGTTCGCGCTTTCACACGACTGCGGAATGTCATCAACACGAGTTCCCCGAACGGAACACGAGACTATGCGACGTTGCTAAGTATCCAACAGACCCTGCGGTACCGAGGGAGGGACTTCCTGGAATTCATGAGATCGGGCGAGATGGAAATTGGCAGCTAATTTCCAGTTCTAGAAGGAACTGCCCGCTTTGGTGCGTCTGTGGTCGCAACCGAGCTACGTCAACTTGTTAGGCAGCTTCCTCGCCTGCAATTGCCGTGCGGGCAAGGGCAGCTTTGGTGCGCGAGACCGGCCGTCGAAAGGTAAGGGTATTGGGTATTTTCAATGCCTGCTTGTGGCCGAACGCGCCCATTGACGAACCGATACTGAATGGCCGGTGTCGCGATGTTGCAGCCATTTTTGACGTCCACTTGACCAGCAGCTGGAGGTCGATAGCGCCACCGAATGACTGCAGTCGGTGACTTTGCCATGCAGCAGTTTTTGGCTGATTTGAAGGCCGATCGAGGTCAACTGTGATCTGCTGACTCAAGCCGAGAGGGCGCTCATTCTTCAAAAGGATGAAGAAGCTTTGGATCGATGCGTATCCCAGCCGTTCCTTTTCCGACGCGTCAAGCAAGTCCAGCCGGAACGTCCTACCTTCCACAATAAATCGCCGTGACTTGCTCGCGCTCATGGCCGAGCTCGCTACTGATCGTTAACCGCGCCTCTCGATCTATCTTCTTTTGCTCGCGCGTAAGCTCCCTCGATCGCGGTCCACCCGCAGCCGGTGCCGACCACCCGGTGAGCTCACGGTAGCGCTCCTGGGCGTACTGATGGCGGTGGCCGTGCACTCGGTGAATGCCCGCCCGGTCGCACTGATACTCGAAGCGGCGCAGCTGCTCCACATAACTCATCTCGACCGGTATCAGACCACCCTTGCTGGCAAAGCGCTTCACCTCATCCAGGACGCGGCGTTGCTCAGCATTGCGGATCGGGATCTCGCGGGCGCGCTTGCCTTTGCCCCAACTGGCCTTGAGCATGAGCATGTCGCCGCGATCCGCCCACGCCGGTTGAATCTTGATGGACTCCTTGCGCCGGAGCCCGAACGCCGCTTGCAGCCGGAGCGACATACGCGTGTACGGATCGGAAACCTGGGCGAGATCGCCGGAAGTCAGCTGGCGCGCCTTGCTGACAGTGGTCACGTAGCGCCGGTCGGGAATGCCATACGCTTCGTTGCTCTTGGCAACGACGTTGGGCTTGCCGATCTTCTCTGCCCACCAGCGCAGGGTGGTCATCCGGTTTTTGAGCGTCCCGGCGGATAATCCTTCGGCCAGCCAGCGCTGCACCAGCGCCTCGACGTGCCTGGCTTTCAGGCTCTGGGCACGCATGTTCACATAGCCCATTTCCTGTAGCTGGTTGGCGATGAGCGCCAGGATGCGTTCCCGGTTAGCCTGGGTGGCATAGCTCCCGTCGCGATTGTGTTTGCAGAGTTGCTTCAATTCATAGTTCAAGTCTTTCATCGACTCCTCGAAATGGTCGGTTGTCTTCTTTGCTGCCGGTGTCTGTTCGGTCTGCTTAGTGTGTCTGTCCGTCTCACCGCGCTTAAGCGAGGTGAGATTTACAAGGGACGTCGGGGACACCACTCCCGCTGTGTGCAGTTGTTTTTGCTGCTTGCCGCGGCTGCACCCGCTCTTGGCGTCGAGGGCGCTTCCTGTAGGAAGTCGCTCCATCGATTTGAACCCTTGACCCAAGGCTCGTGGGCGCGCCGTTGCGGCGCTTCTTGACGCCCGCGAGGTGCGGGCAGAGGACGAGCCGTATTGCGCGGCTCTACGACGACGACGATGGGTCAGAGAGCCCATCACTTGGGGCCATCACTTGCGCCAGCGCCACATAGCTCCTTGTTGGGACGGAGGATCGGCGCGTCGTCACTACCGGCTCCGCCGTTAGTAACGACGCTACTGGTACAGGTGGATTGGCGCAGGGGATGACGATTGCGCCGACCAAACTTGGCGCAGGGAGTCGCGCGTTGCCCTTGCCGAGTTTTGGCATGGAACGCGACGTTGTCCGGGCGTGTGCAATGCACATCGACCGGACCAGGGACCAACGATGCTTGCGCCGTGGGGCCGCTACCGAGGACGGTAGACAGCCGCGACCGCACGCAAGCGCTACGGACAACACCGTCGCAACGACGGCGATGCTAACGCTGTGGCCGATTTCCGACCGCTGGTGAGTACGAAACCTCCAGCCTAGTGGCTCGCCGGCTGTCTCGAGGAGGCCGATCCGGCTTAAAGGGCGATGGTTACGCCATCAGCGGGCTGAAGCTCAGCCAAGCGAACTGTGGCAACGGTAGTCCGACTGCGAGACCCGCTCAAGGGAAAAACGACGATTAAGAAGAATCGTTTTCGGCTGCAATTCGCGGCGCGGCATGAGTGAGCAGGCGAGTGGCATCCAACAAGAACCTCCCCTGACCGGTGGTTATCCACGGCGGCGCGCGGGCGGCGCCCCTCTCGCACGCGAGCGCGCGCCGCGGTGGGTAACCGGCATTCAGGGGCGAGCATTAACCGACGGTTCGCGCCCGTCGGGATCCACGAAATGCCCGCCCCGGGCGAAAACCGTCGGCCGCTGCTTACGTTTTCCGGCGGACGGGTGCGGAGCCATATGAAACGATGAGGTCTTCCGCCCACATCCACGAGGAGACGACGATGGCCGATGCGAGCCAACCACCTTACTGCATTCTGCGGCGCAAACAAGTCGAAGCCCGCACCGGGCTGTCGCGCAGCACGATCTACGCGCGAGTCAAATCCGGGACGTTCCCGGCGCCGGTGTCGCTGGGTCCGCGTGCAGTCGGTTGGATTGAGAACGACGTGCACCGCTGGCTCTCCGACCGGATCGAAGCCGGTTGGAGTGGAGCAAGGACGGATGGCAAAGGCCACCGCATCGGGAAAACGCGAAGGCGAGAATGACGGCGCGGCGCGGCGAATCGCAGGATGCTCGATCGAGCAGGGTGCCCGGTATTCGCGCCGACGGTGAGGCGCGGCAAATCGTCTGCGTCCCTTACGCCGCGCGCAGCACTCGCTTGTCGATCGGTTGTACGGTGGCGAGCCGCTCTGGGTGCTGCTCGAGCTCCCACAGATCTACCGCCGCCTGCATGCGCAACCAACTCTCCGCCGTCGTGTGCAGGAACTTGGCGACCCGGGCCGCCATCTCCGGCGACAGGGCGCGCTTTTCCAACAACAATTCAGACACGCTCAGGCGTGATACGCCCAGGCGTCGGGCGAGCTCGGTTTGCGTCATGTTCAGCGCTGGCAATACATCCTCGCGCAGCAACGCGCCGGGATGCGTGGGGCGCCGGCCCGGGTTTCGTAGGCTTCGCATCAGTGATAGTCCTCTAAGTCAACTCGGGTGGCGTCTTCCCCCTCGAAAGCGAACGTGATTCGCCAATTGCCGGTCACGGTCACGGCGTATGTCCCGACGCGGTCGCCCTTGAGGCTATGGAAGCGATAACCCGGCAGGTTCATGTCGTCAGGCCGCATCGCCGCGTCCAGGCGATCAAGGACGCGCTCGATTCTCGCCGCGCTTTGCGCCGGAATGCCCCGGTGATCGCCGCGCCGAAAGAAGCGTTCGAGCCCCTTGTGCTTGAATCCACGAATCATTGTCCGCTGTCATCCGCAAGATTACACTGTAATCCAATACACTACAAGCCCGCACAGGCCGTTCGGAAGAGACTCGAGACTCCGCGCCAGCCGGGTAGGGCGCGCCATGGTCCCCCATCCGGGCTGGGCGCGGATATCTATACGCGTTTATGCGTGCCTTTCAGCGGTAAAACTCGCGCGCCATCCCTCGCAGCGATCAGCGTCGCCTCGTACCACGTCATCAGCTCACGCCGCAGGTCCAACCGTTTTGCTCGGTCGTAGGCTGACTCGACTTTGTTCCCGGTCTGGTGATCTAACTGCGACTCGACTACGTCCTTTTCCTTCCCCGCTTCACTGCAAACTGTCTTGAACGCGGACCGCCAACTATGTGGCGAGTGTTTCCCGCCTAGACCGAGGGCGTCCCGGTAGTGCTTTTCGCAGGCCTCGGGCGTTACGGACTTTGCTTGATTGCGGGGGGCGGGACAAACAAACTCGCCCGTGGAATTGTCATCGGCCTGCCACTGGTGTAGCTGTGCTGCGAGTTTTGCCGGTAGCGGGACCAAGTGAGGGCCCCGTTCCGAATCTTTTTTCTTCATGCGGACCCGTGGAATTGCCCACGTTTGCGCCGTCAGATCGAACTCGTCCCATCTCGCGCCGACAACCTCGGAAACTCGTTGCGCCGTGAACGCGAGCAGCACATGAGCCCGTTGGATACCTCGGCATGGGTCAGACGCGGCGGCCTTACGAAGGATGGCGCCGATCCCGGGCAGGTCGACTACCGCGGGGAAGTGCTTCGCATTGCTCTTCCGGGCACGGCGACGGGGCAGCGGATTCTGACGTAAAGCTCCGACCTCGACGGCGTAATCCATGATCGCGTACAAACGACGATGCACCTTCTCCTCCATCGCCGGCGCCTTCGCTTCGATCTTGCGCAGCACCGGTGAGGTTATCGCTGCCGTGATCTGTTCGACCGGCAAGCCGTTCAACTTTTGCAGGTGTCTTTCGACGCTGCCGGTTGCCTCGATCACGTAATCAGGCGTCCATCCCTTCCGCTTTGCCTCACGCTTCAGCCATGCACGTGCCAGGGAATCGAATCTGTTGGAAGCTGCAGCGGCTTTCCGTGCCTTGGCGACGCGCTTCTCACGGGTCAGGTGCTCGCCCTCGGCGGCACTCCGACGCGCCGCCAATGCCTTTTTGCGGGCCTCTGCGAGTCCCACCAGCTCCAATTTTCCCAGCGAAGCCGTCTGCGGCACTCCGTTGTGTCGATAGCGAAGCTGCCACGACTTTGAGCCCGTCGGCGACACCAACAGATAAAGACTGTCGCCATCGGCGAGCCGATACGGCTTCGATTTGGGTTTCGCGTTCTGTACAGCCCTATCAGTTAGAAGCTTGGCGGCCACTCGATCACCCTCAGTCCCGGAGTACGTTACCACCAAATCCGGAATTCATTACCACCAAAATCATAAAACGCGCCCTTACCACCACCTGTTACCACCAGTATAGTCGGCCATACCCGGATGTCAAAGGACGGTACTACACTATGAAAACGGCGACAAAAAACCCGCGCGAAGCGGGTTTCACAAGGCTGATTGGAGGCGGGAGTCGGAATCGAACCGGCGTAGACGGCTTTGCAGGCCGCTGCATGACCACTCTGCCATCCCGCCACGGGATGTGCGCCCGGCGCGCCGCGCCGGCCGACCAAACGAAAAACTCAAACGAAAAGGGAGAGCCTCATTGTCGGCGGGCTCTCCCTCGCAGATCTGGAGCGGGAAACGAGTCTCGAACTCGCGACCTCAACCTTGGCAAGGTTGCGCTCTACCAACTGAGCTATTCCCGCGTTGGACAGCCCTGAATTATAACGGAATAGCGACTCCTGTCAAAATCGGGGCGCTCAAGCGACGACCGCCGCAATCGCAGCGGCGACGTCGTCGACGTTGCGCGAATTGAGCGCGGCTACACAGATGCGCCCGGTGTCGATCGCGTAGATCGAGAATTCCTCGCGCAGCCGCTGCACCTGCGCCTTCGTGAGTCCCGTGTACGAAAACATGCCGCGCTGGCGCAGCATGTAGCGGAAATCGGACTCGGGAAGGCGTTCGTGCAGCCGCTCCACGAGCATCGCGCGCATCAGCTTGATCCGATTGCGCATCGTCGCGAGCTCGGCTTCCCACAGCGCGCGCAACTCGGGCGAATTGAGCACGGTAGCCACAATCTGCCCGCCGTGTGTCGGCGGCGTCGAGTAGTTGGCGCGGATCAGGCGCTTCAGCTGCGACAGCACGCGCGCCGCCTCGCCCTCGTCCGCAGCGACGACGGTGAGGGCGCCGATGCGCTCGCCGTACAGCGAAAACGACTTCGAGAACGAATTCGAAATCAGCAGCGGGCCCGGCGTGGCGGCGAAGCTCCGCACGACTGCTCCGTCAGCGTCGATGCCGTCGCCAAAACCCTGGTAGGCGATGTCGACGAACGGCACGAGGCCGCGCGCGCGCACGATCTCGACGATCTTTGTCCACTGCACCGCCGACGGATCGACACCCGTCGGGTTATGGCAGCACGCATGCAGCACGACGATCGCGCCGGCAGGAAGGCGTTCGAGCGCGGCAACCATCGCGTCGAAATCGAGACCGCGCGTGGCCGCGTCGAAATACGGGTAACTGTTGACGGTGAATCCCGCGCCTTCGAACAGCGCGCGATGGTTCTCCCAGCTCGGATCGCTGATCCAGATCTGCGCGCCGGGCGCGAAGCGGCGCAGGAAAGTCGGCGCCGATCTTGAGTCCGCCGGTGCCTCCCAGCGCCTGGACCGTCACTGCGCGTCCCGCTTTCGCGGCGGCGCTGTCCGGACCGAGCACCAGCGCCTGGACGGCGCGGTCGTAGCTCGCGATACCGTCGATCGGCAGATAGCCGCGGGGCGCGGCCGTATCGGTCATTTCCCGTTCGGCGCGCTTCACGCACTCGAGCAGCGGGATCTTCCCGGTATCGTCGTAATAGACGCCGACGCCGAGGTTCGCCTTCTTCGGACTCTTGTCCGCGTTGAACGCCTCGGTCACGCCCATGATGGGGTCCTTCGGCGCGAGCTCGACCGTGGCAAGCAGCGTGTTGGTCAGCGGAGCGTTCATGTTCGTCGCGTCGGGCATTTTGCGAAGCGGCGATTATACCGTGACCGCGCGGCGTGCTCGGCGCAATGCCCGTCACAACGCGTGCTCGAGGGCTGGACCCACCGAGGATGCCGGCGCCGGGACCTTGCATCGGATGCGCGCAAGCCCCACATGGGCAAGGTGAAAGGGACAGGGCAAGGGGCGTGCTGTTTTCGTGGCGGATCGGCCGCGGCCCGAACTGGTGCATCCCCGATCTCGACAACGCTGGCGGTGGAGGCTAACGTGCCCGCTCCCGCGCGCGATTCGTCGGTGTCGATGCGACTGCGTTGTCCGTCCGCCCGCGCCGATCGTCCGCAAATCCGCATTCCGAAATGACGTCCGACACACCAGCGAAGCTGCCGCCGATCACCGCGCTGAAGGCGCTGCTGCGCATCGGCGGTTATCTCCGGCCCTACCGGCGACAGGTGGTCTACGCGGCGATGGCGCTGGTCGTCGCGGCCGCTGCCGTGCTGGCCGTGGGCCAGGGCCTCAAAGGCGTCATCGATCGCGGCTTCGGCACCGGAAACGCAGGGGAGCTCGATCGCACGCTTGCGCTGATGTTGGTCGTCGTCCTCGTGATGGCGATTGCGACGTACACGCGCTTCTACTTTGTCTCGTGGATCGGCGAGCGCGTGACCGCGGACCTCCGTCGCGCGGTCTTCGACCACTTGCTCAAGCTCCCGCCCGGCTTTTTCGAGATGACGCGCACCGGCGAAGTCATTTCGCGCCTGACCAACGACACGGCGATCCTGGAAACGGTAATCGGTTCGAGCGCGTCGATGGCGATCCGCAACCTGCTGCTGCTGATCGGCGGCCTGGTGATGCTGGCGATCACCAGCACCAAGCTGACGCTGCTCGTGCTGGCCGGCGTGCCGGTGGTCGTGGTACCGATCATCCTGTTCGGCCGCCGCGTGCGCAAGCTCGCCCGCGCAAGCCAGGACCGCATCGGCGACGTCGGTGCGTACGTCGACGAGGCGCTGCACGAGGTCCGGACGGTGCAGGCCTACGGCCACGAAGGCGAGGATCGGCTGCGCTTCGGCGAGCGCGTGGAAGCAGCGTTCGAAACGGCACGGGAGCGCATCCGCCAGCGCGCGGCGCTGGTCGCGACGGTGATTGTGCTGGTCTTCGGCGCCGTCGGCATCATCCTGTGGATCGGCGGCCACGACGTCGTCGCCGGCCGGATCAGCGCCGGCCAGCTCTCAGCGTTCGTGTTCTATGCGGTGATCGTCGCCGCCGCCGTGGGCACGATCAGCGAAGTGCTGGGCGACCTGCAGCGCGCAGCAGGCGCGACCGAGCGCTTGTTCGAATTGCTCGCGGTGGTCCCCGAAATACAGGCGCCGGCGCATCCCGTCCCCCTCCCGTCGCCCTCGCCCGGCACCGTGACGTTCGATGCGGTCACGTTCCGTTATCCATCGCGGCCCGACACGCCGGCGCTCGACGCGTTCTCGCTCGACGTCCGCGCGGGCGAGAACGTCGCGCTCGTCGGACCGTCGGGCGCCGGCAAGACGACGGTATTCCAGCTGCTGCTGCGCTTCTACGATCCGCAATCGGGCCACGTGCGCGTCGACGGTGTCGACGTGCGCAGCGCGGACCCCCGCGCGTTGCGCGGCCGCCTCGCAGTCGTGCCGCAGGAGCCGGTGATCTTTGCCGCAAGCGTGCTGGAGAACGTCCGCTACGGCCGCCCCGGCGCCAGTGAAACGGAGGTTCGGTCCGCGTGCGAGGCGGCCTATGCCGAGGAGTTCATCGCGCAGTTGCCGCAGGGGTATGCGAGCCCTCTCGGCGAGCGCGGCGTGCGGCTTTCCGGCGGGCAGCGGCAGCGGCTCGCGATCGCCCGCGCGATTCTCGCCGACCGGCCGATCCTGCTGCTCGACGAAGCGACGAGCGCGCTCGACGCCGAAAGCGAACGTGTCGTCCAGCTCGCGCTCGAGCGGCTGATGGCGCGGCGCACCGTGCTGATCATCGCCCATCGGCTCGCGACGGTCCGTCACGCCGACCGCATCGCGGTGATGGACCGTGGCCGCATCGTGGCGGTGGGTACGCACGACGAGCTGGTCGACGGGAATCCGCTCTACGCGCGGCTCGCCGCGCTGCAGTTCGCGGCGAATTCCGGTCCGCCGGCCGAAGCCCTCGCAGCGGAAACGGGTCCGGCGTTACAATAACCGGTTCGCCCGCGCGCCCGTCGATCCCGCACCCATGCTCGTCACGTTTCCGAACAGCCCCTACGAACTCTTCAAGCCGTTCGAGCCGTCGGGCGACCAGCCCGAAGCAATCGACAAGCTGGTCGAGGGACTCGACGACGGCCTCGCGTTCCAGACGCTGCTCGGCGTCACCGGCTCGGGCAAGACGTACACGATGGCCAACGTCATCGCCCGCACCGGCCGTCCGGCACTGGTGCTGGCGCCGAACAAGACGCTCGCCGCACAGCTCTACTCCGAGTTCCGCGAGTTCTTTCCGAACAACGCGGTCGAGTACTTCGTCAGCTATTACGACTACTACCAGCCCGAAGCCTACGTCCCGTCGCGCGATCTCTACATCGAGAAGGATTCGTCGATCAACGAGCACATCGAGCAGATGCGGCTCTCGGCGACCAAGGCGATCCTCGAGCGGCCCGACTGCGTGATCGTGGCGACGGTGTCGGCGATCTACGGGATCGGCGACCCGTCCGAATACCACAGCATGATCCTGCACGTGAAGGACGGTGACCGGTTGAGCCAGCGCGACGCAATCAAGCGGCTGACCGAGATGCAGTACACGCGCAACGAGACCGATTTTCGCCGCGGCACGTTCCGCGTTCGCGGCGATGTGCTCGACATCTTCCCGGCCGAGCACGCGGAGAACGCGTTGCGCCTTTCGCTGTTCGATGACGAGGTGGAGACGCTGCAGCTGTTCGACCCGCTGACCGGTCACATCAAGCAGCGGATCGGCCGCTTCACCGTGTTCCCGTCGAGCCATTACGTGACCGGGCGGCAGAAGGTAGTCGACGCCATCGAGGCGATCAAGATCGAGCTCGCCCAGCAGAAGGAATTCTTCGTCGGGCAGACGAAACTCGTCGAGGCGCAGCGGATCGAGCAGCGCACGCGTTTCGATCTCGAGATGATGACCGAGATCGGCTTCTGCAAGGGGATCGAGAACTACTCGCGCCATCTGTCCGGACGCCAGGCCGGCGAGCCGCCGCCGACGCTGATCGACTACCTGCCGTCGAAATCGTTGATGTTCATCGACGAGTCGCACGTGACGATCCCGCAGACCGGCGGCATGTATCGCGGCGACCGCGCGCGCAAGGAGAATCTCGTCAATTACGGCTTCCGTCTGCCGTCGGCGCTCGACAACCGGCCGCTGCGCTTCGACGAGTTCGAGCGGCTCCTGCCGCAGACGATCTTCGTGTCGGCGACCCCCGCCGACTATGAGCGGACGCACGCCGGGCAGGTGGTCGAGCAGGTGGTGCGGCCGACGGGTCTCGTCGATCCGGCGCTCGACGTCCGGCCCGCGCAGACGCAGGTCGACGATCTGCTGTCCGAGATCAAGCTACGCGAGGAGCGGCACGAGCGGGTGCTGGTGACGACGCTCACCAAGCGGATGGCCGAAGACCTCACCGATTATCTGAACGAGCATGGGGTCAAGGTCCGCTATCTGCACTCGGACATCGACACGGTCGAGCGGGTCGAGATCATCCGCGACCTGCGCCTCGGCGAGTTCGACGTGCTGGTCGGGATCAACCTGCTGCGCGAAGGTCTCGACATTCCCGAAGTATCGCTGGTCGCGATTCTCGACGCCGACAAGGAAGGGTTCCTGCGCGCCGAGCGCTCGCTGATCCAGACGATCGGCCGCGCGGCGCGGCACATCAACGGTATGGCGATCCTCTACGCCGACACGATGACCGAGTCGATGAAGAAGGCCATTGCGGAGACCACCCGCCGTCGCGCGAAGCAGGTCGCCTGGAACGACAAGATGGGGATCACGCCCATCGGCGTGCAGAAACGGATCAAGGATCTGATCGACGGCATGTACGACGCCGACGAAGGCAGGAAGCAGTTGAAGGCCGCGCAGACCAAGGCGAAATACGAGGCGATGGCCGAGAAGGACATGGAAAAGGAGTTGAAGCGCCTCGAGAAGGAAATGCTCGACGCCGCGAAGAACCTCGAGTTCGAGAAGGCCGCCCAACTTCGCGACAAGCTCTATCAGATCAAGGAAGCGATGTTCGGCGTCGCGTTGCCGGTGGAGACCTAACGTTCATTTCGGCGCGGCTGCGCGCTTCGCCGGGTCGATGTCGACGTATTTCCACGAAAAGCCGAACTGCGACGGCCAGTAGCCCACGACCCAGGGGTAATGCAGGACGTTGCCGACGGCGTAGGTGTGCAGCATCATCGGCATGTACGCCTGCGAGATGTCGGACATCTTGCGTGCAAGCGCAATGCGCTCCGGCCCCGCCGGCGTGCGCAGGAATTGCTCGTAAGCGGCGTCGTAGTCCGGGCGCTTGAAGCCGGACGGATTGGTGTCGCGCGTTTCCTTGCCCCACAGCGTCTGCAGGATCTGGTAGCCGGAGGGCTCGAGCGAGCGGATACCCAGGTTGAACATCGGCAGCTTTCCGGCACGGCTCAGGTTCAGTAGCTCCGCGAACGTCTGCTGGTTCACCTGCATCCGGATGCCGATCGCCTCCATGTTCTTTTTCCACAGCGTGTCCATCTCGCGATACCACGATTCGGGCAGCGTGCCCCGGACGACGGTCAGCGGCTTGCCGTCCGGCGTTTCGCGATAGCCGTCGCCGTCGACGTCCTTGTAGCCGAAGCGATCGAGGAGCGCGCGTGCTCCCGCCGGATCGTAGAGCGACTTCGGCGGCAGGCTCGGATCGTGGCCGTTGACGCCGGGCGGCAGCAGCTGGTTCGCCGGCAGCGCATTGCCGGCGAACAGCACGCGGATCATTTCGTCGACGTTGTAGCCCATCGCGATCGCGCGCCGCAGTGCCACCTGCGCTGTCGAATAGCCGCCGACGATCGGGTCATCCATGTTGAAATAGGTGAACGTCAGTGACGGCGCACCGAAGCGCAAATGCTGGATGCCTTTGGCGGCGAGCTCGGGCTTGAGCTTTCCGTGGGCAAGTACGCGGGTGACGTAGTCGCCGCCCAGCGCGATCCAGTCGAGATCGCCCTGCAGGAACGCGAGCAGCTGCGGCTGGGGCTCGTCGATGATGCTGATTTCGATGCGGCCGATCTGCGGCAGCGTCTTGCCCTTCATGCGCTCGATCAGCGCGCGATGCTGCGGGTCGCTGCTCTCCGGATAGCGTAGCGCGCGGTAATCGGGATTCGCTTCGAGCACGACGCGCGACGCCTTGCGCCATTCCTTGAGCCGATACGGTCCGGTGCCCACGGGGCGGGTCATCACATCGGCACCCGCGGCCTCCACTGCCTCCCGCACAACAGCCATCATCGGCAATCCAGCGAGCCGTTCGAGCAGCGTGTAATCGGGGCTCGCGAGCCTGATCTGCAGCGTGTAGCGATCGAACGCGCGCAAGCCTTCGATCGGAGCGTCGTAATCGAGCTTCGCGCCGGGCTTGCGTGCCGCATCGACAACGGCACGCGCGCCGACGATGAGATCGGTCAGCGCAGCGTCACCACCGGTGCGCAGATTGGGATCGATCGTTCGCTTGAACGAGTAGACATAGTCCGCCGCCGTAAGCTCGCGCTTCTTGCCCTTGAATGCGGGATCGGCGGCGAAGTAGATGCCCTTTTGTATCTTGATCGTCCAGGTCTTGCCGCCGTCGGTGATCACTGGCATCGCCTCGGCGGTGTCCGGGATTACCTTGGCCGGGGTCGCGAAATAATCGAACTGATAAAGCGCCTCGAAGATCTGCGTGGCAACGCGGGTCGAGTAGAGGTCGGTTCCCTGTTGCGGATCCAGGCTTGTGATGTCCGGTGAGGCAATGCGCAGCACCTTGTTCGGATCGGCGGCGTGGACGACGGCGGACGTGAGCGCAATCGCGGCAACGATAGCCAGGAGCACCGGCAGGCGACGGAGGAGCGTGACAATCATCGTGTTTCCTCGGTGTTGGCGATGCGCGCGAGCTGAGGCGGCCGCGGGAGCACGGGGGAGCGCCCCCAAGCTCGCACGGATGATACCCGGCCGGCGGTTGGTTGCATCACGCCGCCGGGGCACGTTACTCTCGGGGCAATGGCCGCTGCCGATCGCAATTCCGACCCCGCCGCCGCGGTACTTTTTGTCTGTCTCGGCAACATCTGTCGCTCGCCGACCGCGGAGGGCGTGTTCCGCGCCGCGCTGGAACAAGTCGGGATGGCCGATCGCATCGTCGCGGATTCGGCCGGCCTCGGCGATTGGCACGTCGGGTCGCCGCCGGATCGCCGTGCCATCCAGGCCGCGCAGCGCCGCGGCTACGATCTCACCAAATTGCGCGCGCGCCGGGTCGAGGCCACCGACTTCGCGCGCTTCGGCTGGATCCTCGCCATGGATCGCGCGATCTTGCGGGAGTTGGAAGAACTGCGCCCCGGCGAATTCACGGGTCACCTCGGGCTTTTCCTCGATCTCGCTCCCGAGCTCGGCGTGCACGAGGTTCCGGATCCCTACTACGGCGGGCAGGAGGGATTCGAACGCGTGCTCGATCTGGTCGAGGCGGCGAGTGGCAGACTGATCGAGCGATTGCGGCAGCGATAGCGGTGCGGCCCGCTTCATCCGCGGCGCGCACAGAAAAAGAAGGCGGGCACGCGGCCCGCCCTCGAATGTCGCAGTCCTCGCGGACGTCAGCCGGCCGGGGGCTGCTGATCCTTGTGCGTCTCGACCATTTGCAGCGGCTCCTCGGCGATCTGTACTTTCGGCGGACGCGCGCGACGCGGGCCGGCGGGTTGTGGTGATTCCTCTTCAGGCATCGGTGCCGGCTTGAAACGCGTCTCGACGAGCTCGAGTCCCGATTCGGGCGGCAGCGTCAACGATACCGGAGGAAGCTCGGGAATAGGTCGCGGCGCCACAGCCGGCCGAGGCGCAGGCGAGGGCTCCGCATTCGGAGACGGTGCGATCGTCGCTTCGGCCGTCGTGACGTGGCGTGCGTGGTCGCCCGTCGCGGTCGACGCCGGCGCGGGCTGCGCAAGCGCGGGCGGCGGTACGAACTCCGGCTCCGCGGCGTGCGGCGCTTCGTGGGTCACCGGCGGCAACGCCTTTGCCTCCGGCGCTTCGTTGTGTGCGGCGGGCCCGGTGTCTGCCGGCACATTCTCCGCGGCTTTGGTCCCGCTGCTCCGATCCGTGCGCTCGGGACGCGGCTCCCCGCGATTGCCGCGGCGCCGGCGATCGCGGCGTCCGCGCTGACCTTCCTGGGATTCGCCCCGCGGCCCACCAGCCTCGACCGGTCGGGCCATACCCGGCTCGGCCGCTTCGATCGCCGGCAGCATCGCGTCGTCGGCGACGGGTCCTTGCGCACGCGGCTCGCGCGGCGGGCGCGGCTCGCGTTGCGGTTGTCCTTCCCGCGGCTCGCGGCCGGGTTGGGCGCCGCGTGCTTCGCGGGGTTCGCGCGGCTCCCGCGGTGGACGCGGCTCGCGCGGCGGTTGTCCTTCGCGCGGGCCATCGCGGCGCTGGCCGGCAGGCTGCTGCGCGCCGCCGCGAGACTGTTGTTGATCGCGCGGTCCGCCCTGCGGACGCTGTTCGCCGCGGCCGCCGCGGTCGCGGCCTTCGCCGCGTCGCGCGTCGCGGTCGCGCCCCTCGCGCCGGTCCTGACCGCGCTGGCTGCCGCGGTGCTCGCGCTCGCCGCCGCGGTCGCGGCCGTCGCGGCGCTCCGCGCGAGCTTCATGTGGCCGCTCGGCGCGCGTGGCCGGTGCCGGAATCGCGGGCTCCTGACGGAACCATGCGAGCACGCGCGCAAGCCAGCCTCCGCCCGACGATCCGGACGCGACCGGCAGCGGCGCGGGCGCTTCGACGCGAATCGGCGCCGGCTGAGCCGGCGTAATGCCCTTGACGACCGCTTCCTGCCGCGGCTCCTTGGCCTCTTCTTTCATCTGCTGCGCAAGATCGGGTTCCTCCGGCTGCGTGACGAGATTGAACGAGAGCGGCAACGGCTCGGCCTGGTTGAGATCGTCGTGGCGCAGGCGCTGCACCGTGTAGTTCGGCGTTTCGAGATGACGGTTCGGCACGAGCAGCACGTTCACCCGGAAGCGCGTCTCGATCGACAGCACTTCGGTGCGCTTTTCGTTCAACAGGAACGTGGCGACGTCGACCGGTACCTGGGCAACGACCTGCGCGGTGTTCTCCTTCATCGATTCTTCCTGCAGGATGCGCAGGATGTGCAGCGCCGACGATTCGGTGCCGCGGATGTGACCGATGCCGTGGCAGCGCGGGCACGCGATGTACGCCGATTCGGCGAGCGCCGGGCGCAGACGCTGGCGCGAAAGCTCCATCAGCCCGAAGCGCGAGATCTTGCCCAACTGGACGCGCGCGCGATCGTAGCGCAGCGCCTCCTTCAACCGCACCTCGACCTCGCGCTGATTCTTGGCGCTCTCCATGTCGATGAAGTCGATGACGATGAGGCCGCCCAGGTCGCGCAGCCGCAGCTGGCGCGCGATTTCCTCGGCCGCCTCGAGGTTCGTATTGAACGCCGTCGTCTCGATGTCGCCGGCCTTGGTCGCGCGTGCCGAGTTGACGTCGATCGAGACCAGCGCCTCGGTGTGGTCGATCACGATCGCGCCGCCGGAAGGCAGCGGCACCTGGCGTGCGTAAGCCGTCTCGATCTGGTGCTCGATCTGGAAGCGCGAGAACAGCGGGACGTCGTCCTTGTAGAGCTTGACGCGGTTGACGTTGCCCGGCATCACGTGGCTCATGAACTGCTGCGCCTGCTCGTAGATCGCTTCGGTGTCGATCAGGAGCTCGCCGATGTCGGGATGGAAGTAGTCGCGGATCGCGCGAATGACGAGACTCGATTCCTGGTAGATGAGGTAGGCGCCCGATTGCATCTTGGCCGCGTCTTCCACGGCGCGCCACAGCTGCATCAGGTAATTCAGGTCCCATTGCAGCTCTTCGGCGGTGCGGCCGATCCCTGCCGTGCGGGCGATCACGCTCATCCCGTTGGGAATGTCGAGGTCGGCGATCGCATCGCGCAGCTCGTTGCGATCCTCGCCCTCGATGCGGCGCGAGACGCCGCCGCCGCGCGGATTGTTCGGCATCAGCACGAGGTAGCGGCCGGCAAGCGAGATGTAGGTCGTGAGCGCCGCACCTTTGTTGCCGCGCTCGTCCTTGTCGACCTGGACGATCAGCTCCATCCCTTCGCGGAGCTGGTCCTGGATGCGGCCGCGTCCGCCGCCACCGTCGCCGTCAGCGTCGTCCGCGCCGTTGCCGCCGCGTCCACCTTTCAGGTATTGGCGCGCGACTTCCTTGAACGGGAGAAACCCGTGCCGGTCCGTGCCGTAGTCGACGAAGCACGCTTCGAGGCTCGGCTCGACGCGGGTCACGACCGCCTTGTAGATGTTGCTCTTGCGTTGCTCCTTGCTCGCCGACTCGATGTCGAGGTCGATCAGCTTCTGGCCATCGACGATGGCCACCCGGAGCTCTTCGGCCTGGGTGGCGTTGAACAGCATGCGTTTCATGGATTCATCCCGGCGCAGAACCGGCCGGGCTGGCGGGGCTCGAACAAGACCGCGCTGGCGCGCGGCGTGACGCTATCGGGCGGCGGACGCGCGCGAGGACAGCCGTGCCGGCAGCGGTGGCTGCGGGCGGACGAGAGCAGGATCAGGATGGACGCTGGTGAGCGTGATCATGGCATCGGCCTCGAAGCACTCGAGGCGGGCAGTCTCGTTGTCGCGGTTGTCTTTCTTGTCGCGTTCAGGCGGTCGTTGCCGGTGGCCTTCGCCGCGACGGTTGTCGCGAACAGCCGGCGGCCGGCAGCAGAATTCATCGCTAAGTGCGCCGCGCAATGCGCCGCTTCGAACCGGCCGCAAGCCGGGTGCGGAGACTGCGCTCTTCCTTTAACATCCTTACTTTTCCGGGGCGCAACGCCCGGACGGTGAATGGATTTAACCGGCGGCTGCGCCACTTTCGTTGTGCGGCACGGCCGAACCCGCCCCGCACTGCGGGGCCCCTCGCCTGGGCCGGAGCAGCCGGGTCATCACAGGATGACGGGACCGCCCGCTTGATGGCGACGATCGGATCGTTTCGGGTTGGATCGCGCCGGGGCCAAAGCGTGTTGCAGGCCATAAGTATAAGCGAATGAATGATTTAAGCAAGGATGCCGTCAACCGGCTTGCGGTGGGGGAAGACGGCGACGGGCAGCGGGTCGACAACTTCCTGCAGAAGATCCTCAAGGGCGTTCCGAAAAGCCACATCTACCGGATCCTCCGGAGCGGCGAAGTCCGCGTCAACCGGCGTCGCGTCGGCCCCGACGCGCGCCTGGCGGCGGGGGACCTGCTGCGCATCCCCCCGATCCGCGCCGCGGCGCCCACGCGCGGCAAGCGGCCAGCCGCGCCAGGCCAGGTCACGATTCCGCCGATCCTGTTCGAGGACGATGCGCTGATCGCGCTCGACAAGCCGGCGGGGCTCGCGGTCCATGGCGGCAGCGGAATCAGCTTCGGCGTGATCGAACGGCTGCGCCACGCGAGGCCCGAGGCGAAATTCCTCGAGCTCGTCCACCGGCTCGATCGCGATACGTCGGGCGTGCTGCTGATTGCGAAAAAGCGCGCTGCGCTCGTCGGACTGCATGCGCAGCTGCGCGAGGGGCAGGTCGACAAGCGCTATTACGTTCTGGTGCGCGGGCGCTGGGGCGATCCGGTGCGGAAGGTCCGGCTCGCGCTCGAAACCTACGTGACGCAAGAGGGCGAGCGGCGCACGCGCGTCGATCGCGAAGGCCGCGCGGCGTGCACGATCTTTCGTCGCGTCAAGGTCTGGTCAAAAGCCGAGCCACCGGCCGCGCTGCTCGAAGCCGAGCTCGAAACGGGTCGCACGCACCAGATTCGCGTGCATCTCACCCATCTCGGCTACCCGCTTGCCGGCGACGACAAATACGGCGATTTCACCTGGAACAAGGCCTTGGCGAAGCAGGGATTGAAGCGGATGTTCCTGCATGCGCACCGTATCGTGTTCACGCATCCCATCGGAGGGGATTCGATCGTCGTCGAATCGCCGCTCGCGGCCGATCTCGCGCGCTTCGTTGCACGCCTCGACGCGACGGACGAGGGACGCGTGGATGGCTGAGCGAAACGCCGGAATCCCGCGTCGGCGCTTTCGCCTGCTCGTCTTCGACTGGGACGGCACGCTGGCCGATTCGACGGCGATCATCGCGGACGCGCTGCAGCAGGCCTGCCGCGACCTGGGCGAGCCCGTGCCCGACGAGCAATCGGCGCGCCACGTGATCGGACTTGGGCTCGCCGACGCGATGCGCCTGGTCGCGCCATCGTTGCCGCGTGAGCGCTACGGCGATCTCGCGGCACGTTATCGCGATCACTACTTTGCGCGCGATCCCGAGATTCCGCTCTTCGCCGGCGTGCGCGAAATGCTGGACGAGCTCGCCGCCGCCGGATTCCTGCTGGCTGTGGCGACGGGCAAGACCCGCGCCGGGCTTGCGCATGCGATGGCCCGGCAGGACATTGCGCACATGTTTGCCGCCACGCGCTGCGCCGATGAAAGCGCGCCGAAGCCCAGTCCCGAGATGCTGTTGGACCTGATGGAGTTCCTTGAGGCCGGCCCCGGCGAAACGCTGATGATCGGCGACACGACGCACGACCTGGTGCTTGCGCGGCAGGCCGGCGCGTCGGCGATTGCGGTCACCTATGGCGCGCATCCGGCGAGCGAGCTTGCGCGCGAAGTGTCGCTCGCAACCGTCCACTCGATCGAGGAGCTCCGAGCGTGGCTGTCCGAGAACGCGTGATCGCCGCGGGCGCGGAGCTGATCGACGGAGGGAGGGGCGCGCGTTTCACCGTCGAGTCGGGTGCACGGACGCTCCCTGCATTCGCGATCCGTTATCGCGACGGACCGGTGAGTGCAGTTAGATCGAGTTCGTGTCGTTCTTCCGCAGGACAACAAGATCCTGATGGTTGCCGATGGTCGCGGGAATGATGTCCGCAACATCGAACCACGCCGACCAGTTGTTCCTTACGTAGGTGGGATGATGGAATGAGGACCCATAGTATTCCGCATCATTCAGAATGGCATCGAGCGGATGGCTTTGCTTGCTGAATACAAACCCGGCTTCTCGATATTGATTGATGGACTTTGACCCACGTAACCCGCGACTCGCGGCCTGCTCGCCATGGATCGACAGCAGCACGAGTCCATTCCGCCTGACTACTCGCGCGAGTTCCTTGAGCCACTCGAGATGTGCTGCTTCACGCAGGTGTGTGACGACGGACATTCCGACTACTACGTCGAATGCTCCACTCGGAACTTGCATACGCGGTAGCAAAGGAATGACGTGGTACTCTCCTTTATCGAGCTGTTTTTGACACCACGAGACATTTTCGGAGTCAACGTCTACGCCAACGTAGTGAACACCATCCATGCCCGAAAGGAAGCGCGCGAGACGCCCACAGCCGACGCCCCAATCCAAGATACGCTGGCCACTTTCGAGACTCACACCATGCCGCCGGCATACCTCGCGCAACTTTCGCGCCATGGAACTACCTTCCAAGCGAAATAAGTCGACGCTGTCACTTCCCGAAATGCGCGCGACGCGAGCGGCGTCGGGGAGAGGCAACTCTCTGTCCGCCGCACCAGGCAGCGGTACCCAGACACTCTGATTTGGCCACAGCGGTTCTGCATCATGTTCGTCGACGCACTGGGCAATGGCGTCTGGACAACCCAGTTCGTCGTCCGTGAGCATGATTCGAGCGCGGAATCCGCCTAGCTCAGGATCTGAGAGAAACGGAAACGCTGTACCAAGATTCGGCAAACGCACGTCCCGTGTAATCCAATCGACCGGGCGCCCGTTCACTCGGAGCGACACTTGAGTGCCGCGGCTTGGCAGCTCGATCCATCCTCCCAAGAGAAGCGCTGAGCCCACCAGGCGAGCAAAATCGACGCACCACGCACCGGTCCCAAACCACTCACGTAACACCTGCATTTCCGCATGCATACGCTCTTTCTACCTTCCGACAAGCGCAATGGCGATGTGGGCCACCGACGGTATCGGAGAATTCTGCCTGAAGGAGTTCCTTGAACATGCCGCCGGGTCAGGTGAAGCCGCTACCGACCGGGCTAGGCGTTGACTGGACAAGAAGTCGTTGTATCTACCCTGGGTGCTTCCAAGGCAGGATGAAACGCGCCGCGGTTTGTAGACACCTTGGAGCCAGGTAAACCGGTGAGTGTCGCGTAACCTTGTGACGTCAGAACACCTCAGTCCACTGCCGGCGCGAAACGATGATGACGCTGTGTCGCCGGCTTAAGGTCAAAGCATGATTCAACGGATGAACCCAGCACAGTAGGGCGGGATCAAGTCGAGGCGCGTTCCTTTCGCGATCGCTTCCTGCCGGTTTGTGAACGCCGAGCTTACTGATCATAACCGGTACCGCTTGCTGTTGGAGCGCCCCTCCGTGATGCGGGGGCTCAGGGTTTCGGCCTTGGCAACCCCTCCACCCGATCGCCGGCGACGATGCCGCGCTCCGCGAACCATCCTTTGCGCATCTCCAGCGCGTACTGTGCCGGGCCGCTCGACCAGTGCGTACGCTCGTCCTGCGGCGCCATGTCGTCGATGTTGACGATGCGGCCATCGCTGCCGATGAAGGCGATCGACAACGGGATGAACGTGTTCTTCATCCAGAAGCCCTGCGGCTCCGCGTGCTCGAACACAAAGATCATGCCATGGTCCGGCTTGAGGCTGAAGCGGTGCATCAATCCGGTCGAACGCTGGTCCGGCGTCGCGGCGACTTCGGCTACGAGCTTGTGCTTGCCGATCGTCAATGGAACCGACGGCAGTTCCGTTACTGCGTGCGCCGTCACCGACGGCAGCAGAGCAAGCGCCAGGACCAAAAGCGCGCGGTGCAAGAATCGCATGATCATGGCTGCCATTCCTTGAGGTGGGAGCGCGCCCGCCGCTGATAGACGAGCCATAGCGCAAAGCTCGCCATTGCTGCCGCCAGCATCCCGAGCGAGAGCGTCTTGAGCGAGCGCACGAGAAACGGGGCGATCGTCCCCGCAACGACGGCGGAAAGAGAAAAGTGCACGAATCCCTGCAGCGATGACGCCATGCCGCGCATCGTCGGGAAGAGGTCCAGCATCAGTAGCGTCGCCGACGGCATCACGAGGCTCGTGCCGATGCAGAAGACGAAGACCGGGAACACGTTCCAGATTACCCCCGGCGGCAGCGCCCAGCACGTCGCCAGGTTGAGCGCGACCCCGGCGAAGATGAGCGCGAAGCCCACGCGTATCGTTTGCTGCGGCGAGCGGCGACCGGCGAAGCGTCCCGACAGCACCGCGCCCAGCATGATGCCGCCGATCATCGGCACGAACAGCCAGGCGAAGCCCCACGTCGTGACGCCGAGGAGGTCGATCAGGAACCCGGGCGCTCCCGCGATGTAGATGAAGAAACCGGCGAAATTGAGCGCGAGGATCGACGCGAGCAACGCGAAGTCGACGCGCAGCAGCACCGTTCGATAGTTGCGCCACAGCACCCGGGGATGCAGCGGCTGCCGCGCGGACCGAGGCAGCGTTTCGGGCAAGCTCGCGGCGGCCCAGCCGAAAAGGCATGCAACGAGCAAGAGCAGCATCCAGAAAATCGCGCGCCATCCGAAGAAATTCAGCATCGCGCCGCCCAGGACCGGCGCGACCGCGGGGGCGATGCCGAACACGAGCGTCATCTGCGACATGAGACGCTGCGCTTCCGGACCGTGGAAGCGATCGCGAACGATCGCCCGCCCGACGGCGAGGCCGGTGCCGGCGGACACGCCTTGCAGAATGCGGAACAGCCACAGCGACTCGATGTTTCCGGAAACCGCACAGCCGAGCGTCGCGAACGCGTAGATGACGAGCCCGCCCAACACGATCGGCCGCCGACCGAGCGCGTCCGACAGCGCGCCGTGCCAAAGCATCATGGCCGCGTAGGACACGAGGTACGCAGACAGCGTCTGCTGGACGGCGAGCGGCGCCGCGTTGAATTCCCGCCCGATCGCCGGAAACGCCGGCAGGTAGGCGTCGATCGCGAACGGCGCCAGCATCGACAGCGAGGCGAGCAGCGCCGCGAGCGACCAGGTGCGCCTCGGCGCGCTCGTCGGCCGCGCGAGCGGAGCGCCGGAGCCCTCGTTTTCCGCCGTCACGAATGACCGGAATCCGGCGTATCGGCGAGCGCCGCGTCGACGGCCGCGCGATCCAATGCCGGCGCGAAGCGCGCGATGAAATCGTAGACGTAGCCGCGCAACAGGACACCGCGCCGCAGCGCGATGCGCGTCATCGACGGGGCGAACAGGTGCGCAGCCTCGAGCTTTTCGAGGTTCGTGTCGCGCCCGGGATCCCACGCCATCTGGGCGATGATGCCCACACCCATCCCCATCTCGACGTAGGTCTTGATCACGTCCGAGTCGAGCGCCGTCAACACGACGTTCGGCGTCAATCCCTTGGCGTCGAACGCTGCATTGATCTGCGAGCGTCCTGTGAACGTGAAATCGTAGGTGACGATCGGATGACGGGCGAGCGCCTCGAGCGTCAGCGGCCGCACCTCGGCGAGCGGATGCCCGCGCGGGACCAGCACGCAGCGATTCCACTGGTAGCACGGCAGCGTGACGAGCTCGGAAAAGCTCGCGAGCGCCTCGGTCGCGATGCCGACGTCGGCGGTGCCGCGCACCGTCGCCTCGGCCACCTGGACCGGGTTGCCTTGGTGCAGCTCGAGCTTGACCTTGGGATAGCGCGCGACGAAATCGCGCAGCACCGGCGGGAGCACGTAGCGCGCCTGCGTATGTGTCGTCGCGATCGCGAGCGTGCCTTCGTCTTCGCTCCTGAATTCGGCGCCGACCGCTTTGAGGTTGCCGAGCTCCTTCAGCGCGCGGCGAGCGGTGGCGACGACCGCTTCGCCCGCGGGCGTGAGTGAGGCGAGACGTTTGCCCTGGCGAACGAAGACCCGCACGCCAATTTCATCTTCGAGCTGCCGGACTTGCTTGCTGATGCCAGGCTGCGACGTGTGCAATGCTTCGGCCGCGTCGGACACGTTGAGGCCATGATCGACGATCGCGCAAAGATAGCGGAGTTGCTGCAGATTCACGCCGGCACCATGTAGCCAATAGGATGCGAAACGGCCGTCGGTTAGAATTCCAGGTAATTATAGCGCCGGAGTAGCACTCCCGAGCCCGGGCGTCGCGGAGGCGGCCGCGGGCGTGACCGATCATGGCCCAGCTCTTTCAGGTCCATCCCGTCAATCCGCAACCGCGCCTGATTCGGCAGGCGGCGGCGATCCTGCGCGACGGCGGCGTGATCGCCTATCCAACCGACTCGAGCTACGCACTTGGCTGTCGCTTGGGGGACGCGGCAGCGGCAAAACGCATTCGGCTGATCCGCGGCGTCGGCGACGCGCATCACCTGACGCTCGTCTTGCGCGACTTGTCGGGGATCGGCCATTTCGCCCGGCTCGACAATCGGCAGTTCCGGATCGTCCGCCAAGGCACGCCCGGTCGGTATACGTTTCTGTTGCCGGCGACGCGCGAGGTGCCGCGGCGACTGCAGCATCCGAGACGAAGCACCGTGGGCGTGCGCGTGCCGGACCATCCGGTCGTCCAGGCGCTGCTCGCCGAGGTGGGCGAACCGATCCTGTCGTCGACGCTGATCCTGCCCGGTGCCGCGGCCCCGCTCAACGATGCCGACACAATCCGGGGCACTCTGGAGCAGCAGATCGATCTCGTGATCGACGCCGGCCCCTGTGCGGCGCAGCCGACGACGGTCGTGGATCTGGCGGTTGATCCCGCCGTGATCGTCCGCCTGGGCGGCGGCGACCCGGCGCGGCTGGGGTTGCCGCGGCCCGAAGCCGCCTGAAGCCCCGCTCGGGCGCGTGCTGGCCGACTCGGGTAAAATGCGGGATTCATGGATTTTTCGTCGCTCGCGGAGGTCGTGCTCGCCGCGATCCCCATCATCCTGGCGATCACGGTGCACGAGGCGGCGCACGGCTACGTCGCCCGGATGTTCGGCGACCAGACGGCGTGGATGCTGGGCCGCGTGACGCTGAATCCGATCAAGCATATCGACCCCGTGGGGACGATTCTGGTCCCGGGGATGTTGCTGCTGCTGGCGAAATTTTTCGGGGGCCCCGCCTTCATCTTCGGGTGGGCGAAGCCGGTGCCGGTGAATTTCGGCAACCTGCGCAATCCCAAGCGGGACATGTTCTGGGTGGCCGGCGCCGGCCCGTTCGCCAATTTCGTGATGGCGATTGGTTGGGCGTTGCTGCTCAAGGATTCTTCGCCCGACGCCGTCTTCGCGAGCGGCGGCCTGCGCGCAATGGCCGACTGGGGCGTGGGCATTAATCTGATGCTGATGGCTTTGAACTTGCTACCGATCCTGCCCCTCGATGGCGGTCGCCTCGCGGTCAGCCTCCTGCCGCGGAACCTGGCGATGAGCTACGCACGCCTCGAACCCTACGGTTTTATGGTCGTCATTCTGCTGCTCGTGACAGGAATCCTGGGGCAGCTGATGTGGCCGATTTACCGCGTCGCCGAAGCTCTCGTCGCGACGCTCGTCGGCCTGTGACCGGCGTCCCGACCCCAGACCTCGACTCGAATGTTTGCTGACCGCGTGTTGTCGGGGATGCGCCCGACCGGCCGAATGCACATCGGCCACTATCACGGCGCCCTCAAGAACTGGGTGCGGCTGCAGGAAGAGTACGAATGCCTGTTCTTCGCCGCCGACTGGCATGTGCTGACCACGCACCACGACGAGACCGGAGTGATCTCCGACACGGTGTGGGACATGTTCGTCAACTGGCTGGCGGCGGGCATCAATCCGTCGCGGGCGACGATCTTCATCCAGTCGCGCGTGCCCGAGCACGCCGAGCTCTCGCTCCTTCTCGGGATGATCACGCCGGTCGGCTGGCTCGAGCGGGTGCCGACCTACAAGGACCAGCAGCAGAAGCTCGCCGATCGCGACCTCTCGAACTACGGTTTTCTCGGCTATCCGGTGATGCAGGGCGCCGACATCCTGATCTACCGCGCGAACATGGTGCCGGTGGGCGAGGACCAGGTGAGCCACGTCGAGCTCGTGCGCGAGATCGCCCGGCGCTTCAACCACATCTACGGCCGCGAGCCCGGCTTCGAGGACAAGGCCAGGGCCGCGGTGAAAAAACTGGGTGCAAAAAAGGCCCGGCGCTACGCGGAGCTCCGCACCGCGTTCCAGGAGCGCGGCGACGCCGAGGCGCTCGACGCCGCACGCGAGATGCTGAACGACACCCAGAATCTCGCGCTCGGTGATCGCGAACGTCTGTTCGGCTATCTCGAAGGATCGCGGCGCGTGATCCTGCCCGAGCCGGAACCGCTGTTGACGGCAACGCCGAAGGTGCCCGGGCTCGATGGCCAGAAAATGTCGAAGTCGCTCGGCAACACGATCCTGATGCGCGAGGAGCCGGCCGAGGTCACGAAGAAGGTCCGCAAGATGCAAACCGACCCGGCACGGGTGCACCGGTCGGACAAGGGCAACCCGGAGCGCTGTCCCGTCTGGGGCCTGCACCAGATCTACTCCGACCAGGCGCGTCGCGACTGGGCGTGGAAGGGCTGCACGACGGCCGGCATCGGCTGCCTCGATTGCAAGCAGCCCGTGATCGACGCGATCATTGCCGAGCAGACGCCGCTGCGCGAGCGCGCGCAACGCTTTCTCGACGATCCGCAGCTCGTGCGCAACATCGTCGCCGACGGGTGCGAGCGCGCGCGCAAGCTGGCCGAGGAGACGATGCGCGACGTGCGCGGTGCAATGGGGCTCGACTACACATGAGCGCGGCGGGCGAGCGTCAGCAAGCCAAGGCCCGAAGGGTGCGTCGCCGCGCGATTGTGGCGGCCGATCCCGCGGTGGTCCGAGCGTTTCGGCATTACGGAGGCCACACGTGATGGCCGAAGTCGGCGACAGCGTCGTCGACCTCGCCCGCCAGGGCGGGGCGGCGGTCGCGCGCATCCACGGCGAGCCGCTGTTCGAGCTGCCGCAGGACCTCTACATCCCGCCGGAGGCGCTCGAGGTCTTCCTCGACGCGTTCGAGGGTCCGCTCGACCTGCTCCTCTATCTCATCCGCAAGCAAAACATCAACGTGCTCGAAATCCCGATGGCGGAATTGACGCGCCAGTATCTGGGCTATGTCGAGATGATGCGGCGCACGCAATTGGAGCTCGCCGCCGAGTACCTGCTGATGGCCGCGGTGTTAATCGAGATCAAGTCGCGGCTCCTGCTGCCCAAGCCGCCGGCACCGCCGGGCGCGGAGCCCGAGGACCCGCGGGCAGAGCTCGTCCGCCGCCTCCTCGAGTACGAGCGGATGAAACAGGCGGCGCGCGAGATCGACGCGCTGCCGCTCGCGGACCGCGACTTCGCGACGGTACGCGTCTGGTTCGACCGGCTGGCGACGGCCCGTCTCCCGGACGTCGCGCCGGAGGACCTGCGGACGGCGTGGGCCGGCCTGATTGCGCGCGCGCGCATCAACCGGCATCATCTCGTTACGCGCGAGCAGCTTTCGGTGCGCGCCGAGATGAGCCGGATGCTGAAGATCCTGGCGCCGTCGCGTCATGCCGAGTTCACTACGCTGTTCGCGGCGCACGCCGACGTGCCGCACCTGGTGGTCACGTTCCTCGCGCTGCTCGAGCTCGCGCGCGAGCGGTTGGTCGCCATCGCGCAAGCCGAGCCCTACGCCCCGATCTACGTGCAGCTGACCGTGAGTCCGGGCTTCGTGCTCGAAGCATGACACCGTTTGGGCCGCTCCCGGCGCTGCCGGCACCGCCCGGGCAACGAACTTGAAACAGGAATTCACCGACTTCTTTTCATGGACGATCTGAAGGATATCAAGAGCATTCTCGAGGCGGCGCTGCTCACCGCCGGAGAGCCGGTTGCGCTCGCCCAGCTCGCGAAGCTCTTCGAGCCGCCGCTCGACGCCGACGTCGTGCGCAAGCTGTTGGACGAGTTGCGCGATGACTGGGCGGCCAAGAGCGTCGAGCTCGTCCAGATCGCCTCGGGCTGGCGCTTCCAGGGCAAGCCCGCAATCCAGAGTTATCTCGACCGGCTCTCCCCGGAAAAGCCGCCGCGCTACTCGCGGGCGGTGATGGAAACACTGGCGATCATCGCCTATCAGCAACCCGTGACCCGCGGCGACATCGAAGCCATCCGCGGCGTCGCCGTGTCCACCAGCGTCATCACTGCGCTCGTGGACCGCCAATGGGTCGAAGTGGTCGGCCATCGCGAGACGCCGGGCCGCCCGGCGCTCTATGCGACCACCAAGACCTTCCTCGACGATCTCGGCCTGCGCTCGTTGTCGGAGCTCCCTCCGCTGGCCGAGCTCGACGCGTCCCACCTGCTGGAGACCCCCGATGCACCCACCAAAGCCGCCGAAGCGGAACTCGCGCTCGCGAGCCCGATCCTGGCACCGTCCACCGACGGGACCGATGCACCAGCCGAGCCTGGCGCTGCAGCACATCACGGAGAGCCTCACTCCGCCGCGTCACAAATCCTCCACTGACGAGGTCTTCACCGAGCCGCAGCGCCTGCACAAGGTGCTGGCCTCGTGCGGATTCGGCTCGCGCCGGGCGATGGAGGAGATGATCCTCGCGGGCCGCATCACCGTAAACCGCGAGCCCGCGGAAGTCGGGCAGAAGGTCGGCCCGGGCGACGAAGTGCGGATCAACGGCGAGCTCGTCAAAGTGCGCTTCGCCGAGCCGCGCGCACGCATCCTGATGTACCACAAGCCAGCCGGCGAGATCGTCACGCGCGACGACCCCGAAGGTCGCCCGACGGTGTTCGAGAAGCTTCCCAACATCGGCAACGGCAAGTGGATCGCGATCGGGCGGCTCGATTTCAACACCGAGGGCCTGCTGCTATTCACCAACTCGGGCGAGCTCGCGAACAAGATGATGCACCCGCGCTACGAGGTCGAGCGCGAATATGCGGTCCGCGTAGTCGGGACGCTCACGCCCGAGCAGCAGGCCGCGCTCACGACGGGCGTCGAGCTCGATGACGGTCCGGCGAAGATCGAGAAGCTCGAGGACGGCGGCGGCGAAGGGACGAACCACTGGTATCACGTCGTGCTCAAGGAAGGTCGCAATCGCGAGGTCCGGCGCCTGTTCGAGGCACTCGGGCTCACCGTGAGCCGCCTGATCCGCACGCGCTACGGCACCATTGCGATGCCTTCGCGCGTGAAGCGAGGGCAGACGCAGGAGCTCACGCCGGAAGAGGTCGGCGTCGTGCTCGCAGCGGCAGGCATGCAGCCGGCGGGGCCACAGCGGCAGGGGCAGCGCGGGCGGCCGCAGGGCAAGGGGCCGCGCCCGCACGGCGCAGGTCCGCGTGACCGTGGCCCCGACCGCAGGCCGGCGCCCTTCAGCGCTCCGCCGCAAACTGGCGACGACGAACCACCCAACCCCGACGCCATCGAACCGGGAAACAGCGCGTTCGGCGATCCGACGCATGGCAATCGAACCGTCGGAAGCTTTTTCGGCAAGGGCCAGGGCCGACCGCAGCGGCGGCCCCACGGCAAGGGCGGACCGCGCCATGGTCAGGGTCAGGATCGGGGTTTCGGCGGAGGACGTGGTCACGGCGCGCAGGGCCGACCCTACGGCAAGCCTGCGCATGGTGGGCCCGGCGGCCACCATCGGCCGGCATCGCCCTACGTCACGACAACGCTGACGATCCCCGGCGCCGTGCCGGAGGGCCTTCCAGGCACCAACGGGCCGCGGCCCAAGGGCGAGCCGCGCGCACACGGAGCAAACCGGCACAAGGGACCACCGGGTCCTAACGCCGGCGGCGGGCAGGGCAAGCCGGGCAGTCGCAATCGCAATCGAAACCGACGCGGGGCCCATCGTCAGGGCACGCCGGCGGACGAAACGCGCGGCAACGAAGCGCCACGCGCAATCGAACCGGTGATCGCCGACGACGACATCGGCAATCGCTGACCGTTCACGCCGCGCGTCGGCGTCTACAGGAACAGATCGGGCAGCAGCGGCGCGCCGGGCTTGACGGCGTAGCGATCGAGGTCGGTGATGCCCGCCGCGGCGAGCACCTCGTCGTCGATGAAAAAGTTGCCCGTGGTCGTCCGCGCGTCGCGCACGAGCACCGCATGCGCGGCGTCCGCCATGATTTCCGGACGGCGCATCCGGTCCGTCTGCGCGCCGGCGCCGGGGATCATCGCGATCGCCGCGGTCGCGATCACCGAGCGGGGCCACAGCGCGTTGACCGCGATCCCGTCGGCGCGGAATTCCTCGGCCATTCCGAGAACGCACATGCTCATCCCGTATTTCGCCATCGTGTAGGCGACGTGATCGCGGAACCACTTCGCGTCGAGATTGAGTGGCGGCGACAACGTGAGAATGTGAGGATTGCGGCCGCCTGCCGCGGACTTCCGGAGATGCGGCAGGCACGCCTGCGCGCAAAGGAATGTGCCGCGGACGTTCACGCCGAACATCAGATCGAGCCGCTTCATCGGTGTGGCCGCCGTCCCCGTCAGGCTGATCGCGCTCGCATTGTTGACGAGAATGTCGATGCCGCCGAATTCCTTCGCCGTTGCCGCGACCGCCGCCAGCACCGCCGCTTCATCGCGGATGTCGCAGACGAGCGGCAGCGCATTGCCGCCGGCGTTGCGGATGTCGTCAGCTGCCGTGTAGATCGTTCCGGGAAGCTTCGGATTCGGCAGGGCGGTCTTCGCCGCGATCGCGACGTTGGCGCCGTCACGCGCCGCGCGCAGCGCAATCGCCAGGCCGATCCCGCGCGAGCCGCCAGAAATGAACAGCGTCTTGCCTTTGAGGTCGGCCATGCTCTGCGCTTCCGCCGTCAATCGCGGCCGAATTGCGGCTTGCGTTTCCCGAGGAACGCGCCGATGCCCTCGGCGAAATCGGCGCTCGCCGCGCATTCGCCGAAACTCTCGGCCTCTGCCCGCAACTGCGTCGACAGCGTATTGCCGATCGACTGGTTGACGAGCCGCTTGCCGTTGGCGAGCGCCCGCGCGGGGCCGGACACGAGCGCCTGAACCATTGCCGCCGTCGCAGCTTCGAGCTCCGCGGCGGGGACGACGCGATTGACGATCCCGAGTCGCAGCGCCTCGCGCGCGTCGAAGCGCTCGCCGAGGAGCACGATCTCCATCGCCTTCCTGACACCGACCAAACGGGGCAGCGCATAGGTGCAGCCGCCATCCGGCGTGAGCCCGATGTTGCGGTACGCCGACGTGAAATACGCATCTTCGGCGGCAAGCGCGAGGTCACAAGCGCACAGCAGCGACAATCCGAACCCGGCAACCGCGCCGTGGACGCTTGCGACGATCGGCGCGGGCATCCGGCGGAGGTTTTCGATCGCGGCGTGCAAGCGTTCGATCAGGCGCGTGAACGACGCCTTTCGTTCGGCCGGCGGATGCGGCAGCGATTCGGCGAACGTGTTGAGATCGCCGCCCGCCATGAAATGCTTGCCGGCGCCCGTCACGACGACGCAGCGCAGCGTCGGATCCGCCGCAAGCGCCGTCGTGTGCGCGACCAACGCATCCATCATCGCCCCGTCGAGCGTGTTGAGCGCGACGGGGCGATTCAACGTCAGCGTCGCGACGAGACCGTCGCGCGCGAGCAGGATCGAATCGTTCATATCGGAGATCAGGCAGCAGCGAAACAGGAAAGACGGCCCAACCGTGCGTGCGCGTGCCCGCGCAGTATAGCCCGCCCGTCAACGCCCATGCGTCGCACCCGGGCAGCGGGGATCGAGCCTTTCCTATCCAACTCCCGTCTCCGGTGTCCTGTCGTCGGGCGCCCGCCGAAACGGGCTCGCGTCCTCGAGTTCGCCTACGGCATGCGCGACGTCGGTCCGCTCGCGCGCGCAGAAGTCGGCAATCGCGCGGGCGAAACCGAGATCGGCAATGGCATGGGCGGAGTACGTCGTGACGGGCAGGAAGCCGCGCGCGAGCTTGTGGACGCCCTGCGCGCCGCCCTCGAAGTGCACGATCGAGCGTTCGATGCAGAATTCGATCGCCTGGTAGTAGCAGGCTTCGAAATGGAGGCCGGGAACGTATTCCGCCGTGCCCCAGTAGCGGCCCCAGAGCGTCGCTGCATCGAAGACGTCGAGCGCTGCGCACAGCCGTCGCCCGCCGCGATGTCCCAGCACCAGCAGCAGGTGCTCGGGCATCGTCGCGCCTATGCGCTCGAAGAACTCGGCGGACAGGTACGGCGTCGAGTGATGCGCCCGATAGGTGTTCTCGTAGCAGCGATAGAAGAACGCCCAGTCGGCGGCAGTGATTTCGCGGCCGACCTTGCGCACGAAACCAACGCCGGCCTCCGCTAGCCTGCGCCGCTCCTGCTTCATCTTCTTCCGTTTGTCATGGCTCAGCGCAGCGAGAAAGTCGGCGAAATCGCGATAGCCGGAGTTTCCCCAATGGAACTGAACACCGTGACGAACGATCATTCCGGCATGCGCGCACGTGACGGCGTCGCTTGCCGTCGGGAAGAGCACGTGCAGCGACGAATGCATCGCGGTACCGGCCTCGCGCGGTGCCTTCACCATCGCCAATGCGTGGCGAAGCAAGGCGAGCCGCACGCTTTCGTCGGGCGCGAGCAGGCGCGGGCCCGGCGTCGGCGTGAACGGTATCGCCGCGACAAGTTTCGGGTAGTAGCGCTGGCCATAACGGCGAAAAGCATCGGCCCACGCCCAGTCGAACACGTATTCGCCCTGCGAGTGTGTTTTCGCGTATAGCGGCAGCGCACCGACGAGCTTCGCGCCGCGCCACGCCGTCAGATAGTGCGGCCGCCATCCGGTCGCGGCGACGGCGCAGCCGGTCTCGTGCAGCGCCGACAGGAACGCATGCGAGAGCATCGGCTGGCGTATGGCCAGGGCGTCCCACTGCGAAGCGGGCACTGCGGTCAACGGAACGTCGTCGCGAACAACGAGCGCAGGTTCGGGGAGCACAGGGGAGTGCGGGACAGGGAGCTCTTTCATCGCGCAGGAGCGATTTTCGCGATTGCGCTGCGCGAACGCAAGCACCCGAAGGCGATCGAATCGAAGATGTTAAAATGACACAATGCAAATCGCGGTTGCGCAGCTGAACCAGGTCATCGGCGATTTGAGCGGCAACGGAAACGCCATTCTGGCAGCGGTTGCCGAAGCGGAGCGCGCCGGCGCGCGGCTCGTCGTTACACCGGAGCTCTCGCTCCCCGGCTATCCTCCCGAAGACCTGCTGCTGCGGCCGGCGTTCATTGATGCCTGCGCGCGCGAGCTTGCGGCGATGGCGCAGCGCGTGCGGGCTACACCCGTGGTCGTCGGCTTCCCCGACCGTGAAGGGGGCACGTGCTACAACGCGCTCGCGGTGTTGCGTGATCGACGCGTCGCCCAGGTCTATCGCAAGCAATATCTCCCGAATTACACGGTCTTCGACGAGGAGCGTTACTTCGAGCCGGGCACCGCACCGTGCATCGTCGACGTCGACGGCGTCGCATGCGGCATCATCATTTGCGAGGACATCTGGTTCCCCGCGCCGGCGGCGCAAGCGAAAGCGGCCGGCGCCAGGATCGTCATCGTCGCCAACGGTTCGCCGTATCACACGAAGCAGCAGTCGCTGCGCCGCCAGCACGTCGGCGCGCGGGCGCGCGAAACGGGGCTCCCGATCGTGTACGTCAACCGCGTCGGCGGGCAGGACGAGCTCGTCTTCGATGGCGCCTCGTTCGTCGTCGATGCGCGCGGCGAAGTGATCCAGCAGCTTCCGGCGTGGCACGAGACGCTCGCGCTCGTCACCCTCGAAGACGGCGTGCCGAAGCTGGTGCGCGGCTCGCTCGACGAACGCCTCGAAGCGCACGTCTACGAAGCGCTGGTGATGGGGGTGCGCGATTACGTCGGCAAGAACCGCTTTCCGGGCGTGCTGATCGGACTCTCCGGCGGCGTCGACTCGGCGCTGGTGCTGGCCGTCGCCGTCGACGCGCTGGGGCGCGATCGAGTGCGCACGGTAATGCTGCCGTCGCCGTACACGCGCGCGATCAGTATCGAAGACGCGCAGACGATGGCGGGGATTGTCGGCGTGCGCTACGACGAGCTGCCAATCGAGCCGGTGTTCGGGGCCTTCCTCGACACGCTCGCCGCCCAGTTCCGCGATGCACCTCCCGACGCCGCCGAGGAAAACATCCAGGCGCGCATTCGCGGCACGCTGCTGATGGCGCTGTCGAACAAGTTCGGCTCGATCGTCCTCACGACGGGCAACAAGTCGGAGATGGCCGTCGGCTATGCAACGCTCTACGGCGACATGGCCGGCGGCTTCGGCGTGCTGAAGGACATCAGCAAGACGATGGTCTACCGCTTGTGTCATTACCGGAACAGCCTCGGCCGCGTGATTCCCGAACGGATCATCACCCGCGCGCCATCGGCGGAGTTGAAGCCCGACCAGGTCGACCAGGATTCGCTGCCGCCGTACGACGCGCTGGACGGCATTCTCGAAGCCTACGTCGAACAGGACAAAAGCCCGGCCGAGATCGTCGCGATGGGCTACGAGCCCGAGCACGTGCGCCGTGTCGTGCGGCTCATCAAGGTCAACGAATACAAGCGGCGGCAGGCCGCAGTGGGAATACGGATCACGCCGCGCGGGTTCGGCAAGGACTGGCGGTATCCGATCACGTCGGCCTGGTCGGAATGGAACGACATCGATGCCGATCCGTCGGCGCACGGCTAGCGTGAATCGCGCAGATGGATGACGCCCGTGTGTACCACTCCGCGCGGCCGGGTTCATGGTGTAAGCTATCCCATTCTTCCAGCTCGTCCATCCGGTAGCGCCCGCCATGAAAAAAATCGAAGCGATCATCAAGCCGTTCAAGCTGGACGAAGTGCGCGAAGCGCTGTCCGAAATGGGCGTCACCGGTCTCACGGTGACCGAAGTCAAGGGCTTCGGCCGACAGAAGGGCCACACGGAACTCTATCGCGGCGCCGAATACGTCGTCGATTTCCTGCCGAAGGTCAAGGTGGAATTGATTCTCGCCGACAAGGAGGTCGACCGCGCGATCGAAGCGATCGTCAAGGCGGCGCGCACCGGCAAGATCGGCGACGGCAAGATCTTCGTCACCGCGGTCGAGCAGGTCGTGCGCATTCGCACCGGGGAATCGGGCGAAGCAGCCGTGTGACAGCGTCGCGCCCCGGGGGCGCGAGCTTCATGGCTCGAAAAGGAGACGTTGCGATGTCGTTCATGGGCGAGTTCCGCGAATTCGCGGTCAAGGGCAGCGTCGTTGATCTGGCTGTCGGGGTGATCATTGGCGGCGCGTTCGGCAAGATCGTCGATTCGTTCGTCAAGGACCTCGTGATGCCGGTGATCGGCCGCGTCACCGGCGGGCTCGACTTTTCCAACATGTTCGTCATGCTGGGGAGCCCGCCGCCGGGTTACGCGGGGCCGATGACCTATGAAGCCCTGACGAAAGCCGGCGTGCCGCTGTTCGCATGGGGCAATTTCGTCACCGTAGCGATCAACTTCGTGATTCTCGCGTTCATCATTTTCCTGATGGTGCGGGCGATCAACCGCGTGCGCCGCGAGGAGCCGCCGAAAGCTCCGCCGGCTCCGCCCGAGGAGGTCCTCCTGCTGCGCGAGATCCGCGACGCGGTGAAGAAATAGCGCCGCATCACGCGGGAAAGCCGCTCGAGTCGACGATTTCCTTGTCGGAGATCAAGCGCCGGCGTTGACCGGCGGGTAGCGGTTTGCCAGAATCCGAACGGCTTGACCCGCCCGGGGCAATGTCGGGCGCGAATTCGAGACGGCCGCAGGAACCTCGCAAGGCCGCCCAACACCCGCCCAATCATCGAGGCACGGAGGAGATTCCATGGACGTCCGCAAACTGCTGCCGGCGCTTGCCGCAGCGTACATCATTGTCGCGCCAGCATGGGCCGACATCAACGTCGGGGTCACGCTGTCGGCGACCGGCCCCGCGGCATCGCTCGGCATCCCGGAGAGAAACACCTTCGAGCTTCTGCCCACGACCATCGCGGGGCAGAAGGTCAACTGGATCATCCTCGACGACGCCTCCGACACGACAAAGGCCGTCACCAACACGAAGAAGCTGATTTCCGAAGACAAGGTCGACGTCGTCGTCGGCTCCACGATCACCCCGAACTCGCTCGCCATGGTCGACGTCGTGGCCGACGCGGAGACGCCGATGATCTCGATGGCCGCGTCGTCACGGATCGTCGACCCGGCGAATCCCAGGACCAAATGGGTGTTCAAGACGCCGCAGAGCGACGCGCTGATGGCCGACGCGATCGCCGTGCACATGAAGGCGAACGGCGTGAAGACGATGGGCTTCATCGGCTTCGCCGACGGCTACGGCGACGGCTGGCTCGCCGAGATGCGCAACTCGGCCAAGACGGCCGGGATCAAGATCGTGGCGGAGGAAAAGTACAACCGAACCGACGCGTCGGTCACCGGGCAGGTGCTGAAGCTCGTCGCGGCCAATCCCGACGCGATCCTGATCGCCGCCGCCGGCACGCCGGGCGCGACGCCGCAGAAGGAGCTGGTCGCGCGCAACTACAAGGGCAAGATCTATCAGACGCACGGGGTGGCCAATCCCGACTTCCTGCGCGTGGTCGGCAAGGATGGCAACGGCACGGTGCTGCCGATCGGCCCGATGCTCGTGTTCGAGCAGCTGCCGGACTCCAACCCGCTGAAGAAGTCGGCGGCCGAGTACATCACCAAGTACGAAACCAAATACGGGAAGGGATCGCGCTCCACGTTCGGCGGGCACGCGTGGGACGCGTACATTCTCCTCGCCCACGCGGTGCCGACGGCGCTGCAGAAGGCCAAGCCCGGCACGAAGGAATTCCGGGCTGCGCTGCGCGACGCGCTCGAGGGCGAAAAGGAAGTCGTGGCGACCCACGGTGTCTTCACGATGACCGCGCAGGACCACAACGGGCTCGACAACCGCGCGCGAACGATGATCAAGATCGACGACGGCAAGTGGGTGCTCGCGAAATAAACCTGTAGCAAATCGGGGCCGGTTGCGGGACTGCTCGCAGCCGGCCTTTTTTGTGGGCCGCCGACCTTCCGCGATCCGATGGACCCGACGATCTTCGCGCTGCTGACGCAGGACGGCATCACCAACGGCGCCATCTATGCACTGCTCGCGCTGGCTCTGGTCCTGGTCTTCACCGTCACGCGCGTAATCTGGGTTCCGTCCGGCGAATTCGTCGCGTACGGCACGCTGACACTCGCCGGGCTCCAGCAGGCGACGCCACCCGGCACGATCGGCTTGCTCACGGGGATGGCGATTCTGGCGGGCGCAATGGAAGCGTATGGATGCCTGCGGCGCGGCGAACCCGGCCGCATTCCGGGCCGGCTGGCGCGCTGGACGGGGCTTCCGCTCGTGATCGCCGCGGTGTCGTGGTGGCTCGCCACCGCGGAGCTGCCCTTCTGGGCGCAGATCCTGCTGACCCTCGCGCTGGTGACGCCGCTCGGACCGCTTCTCTACCGTGTCGCCTACCAGCCGATCGCGGAGGCAAGCGTACTCGTGCTGCTGATCGTCTCGGTCGCCGTTCACTTCGCGCTCACGGGCCTCGGGCTCTGGTTTTTCGGCGCCGAAGGCTCGCGCACGCCGGCGTTCTCGTCGGAATCGTTTCAGGCGGGCGGAATCAACGTCAGCGTGCAGAGCCTGCTCGTCGTCTTCACGAGCGTCGCGCTGATTGCGGCGCTGTACATTTTCTTCGGCCGCACGCTGTACGGCAAGGCGCTGCGCGCCACTGCGTTGAACCGCGTGGGCGCGCGGTTGTGCGGCGTATCGCCCAATCTGGCCGGTGCGCTCACGTTCACGCTCGCTGCGCTGTTGTGCGCGTTCTCCGGCGTGCTGATCGGGCCGATCGCGACCGTCTATTACGATTCCGGCTTTCTCGTGAGCCTCAAGGGCTTCGTCGGTGCGATCATCGGCGGGCTTGTCAGCTATCCGGTCGCCGCGGCAGGCGCGCTGCTGGTCGGGCTGCTCGAGGCGTTCGCGTCGTACTGGGCGAGCGGGTTCAAGGAAGTGATCGTGTTCACGCTGATCATCCCCGTGCTGCTGTGGCGCAGCCTGACCACGCATCACCATGAGGAAGAGGAGTAGCGACGTGAGCCTGGGAGCAGGGGGAACGCGCGAGCGGCGAGCAGGGGTCCCGCGCCGAAGGCGAGGGGATGCGAGCCATCGCGAGTCGCGTTCGGAGGCCGACAGCGCGGCGCGCGCCTGCCGCGGCGGCGCGGAGGACGAACCGCGCGCGGGTAGCGCGTGGGGATGCGACCGGGGCGAATCGGCGCAAGCGGCCGACGCTCGGAACATCGCGTGTCGCGATCGCGAGGGAGGCCGTGACGTGAGCCTGGGAGCAGGGGGAACGCGCGAGCGGCGAGCAGCGGTCCCGCGCCGAAGGCGAGGGGATGCGAGCCATCGCGAGTCGCGTTCGGAGGCCGACAGCGCGGCGCGCGCCTGCCGCGGCGGCGGGGAGGCCGAACCGCGCGCGGGTAGCGCCTGGGGATGCGACCGGGGCGAATCGGCGCCCGCGGCCGACGCTTCGAATATCGAGCGTCGCGGCAGCAGCGAGGCCGCGACGTGACGCGCCCGCGCAAACTTCCGCTCGGTGCGCTCGGCTATGCCGTCTTCATCGCGGTGCTGGTCGGTGTGCCGCTCGCCGCGCCGCAGTTCTGGGTGACGCTCGGCAACTACGTCGGGCTCTACAGCATCGTCGCGCTCGGGCTGGTCGTGCTGACCGGCGTCGCGGGGCAGACGTCGTTCGGGCAGGCGGCGTTCGTCGGCATCGGTGCGTACACGACCGCGATCCTCTGGCTTCGCTTCGCGGTGTCGCCGTGGATCAATCTTCTCGCCGGCCTGGTGCTGACTCTTGTGCTGGCACTGGCACTCGGTTTCATCACGTTGCGGATGAAAGGCCACTATCTGCCGCTCGCAACGATCGCGTGGGGGACGAGCCTCTCTTTCCTGTTCGGCAACCTCGAGCTTCTCGGCGGGCACACCGGATTGACCGGCATCCCCGCGCTCGATTTCTTCGGCCTCGAGCTCCGCAACGAGCGCCATTATTACTTTCTCATCTGGGGCATTGCGCTCGTCGCACTGTGGGCGACGGCGAACCTGCTTGACTCGCGGCCCGGGCGCGCGATCCGCGCGCTGCGCGGCCAGCTCGAGATGGCCGAGTCGTTCGGCGTCGACGGCGCGCGGTTGAAGATCGTCGTGTTCGTCTATGCGGCGTTGCTCGCGTCCATCTCCGGCTGGCTCTACGCGCATCTGCAGCGGTTCGTGAATCCGACGCCGTTCAACCTTGGGCAGGGCATCGAGTACTTGTTCATGGCGGTGGTCGGCGGCGCCGGCAGCGTGTGGGGCGCCGTCATCGGCGCCACGGTCATTACGCTTGCAAAGCAGTTGTTGCAGGATTGGCTGCCGCTCGTGCTCGGCCGCAGCGGCAACTTCGAGATCGTCGTCTTCGGCGTGCTGATGGTGCTGGTGCTGCAGCGGGCGCGCGAAGGCATCTGGCCGTGGCTCGCGCATTGGCTGCCGGCGGACGTGCCGGAACCGGTCGGCGACGCCGCACCGCTCCCGTCCCGCGCAAAGCCGCCGCCTTCCGGGATGCTGCTCGAGGTGAAGGCGGCGCGCAAGCTCTTCGGCGGGCTCGTGGCCGTGAACGGTTTGTCGTTTGCCATCGCGCCGGGAGAGATTCTCGGCCTGATCGGACCGAACGGCGCCGGGAAGAGCACGATGTTCAATCTGATCTCCGGCGCGCTCGCGATCTCCTCGGGCGATGTCGTCTTTCGCGGCGACTCGATCATTGGCTCCACGCCGTACGACGTCGCGCGCCGCGGAATCGGCCGCACGTTTCAGCACGTGAAGCTGGTGCCGCGAATGAGTGTGCTTGACAATGTCGCGCTCGGCGCCTATCTCCGTGGCAAGACGGGCGTCTTTCGCGCCGCGCTCAAGCTCGACCGGGCCGAGGAGGCGAGAACGAAGGCCGAAGCGAGCCGCGCAATCGCGCGGGTTGGCCTGGCGCCGCATCTGCACGAGGCGGCAGCGAGCCTGCCGCTCGGCCGGCAGCGGATTGTCGAGATCGCCCGCGCGCTCGCCGCCGACCCGGCGCTCCTGTTGCTGGACGAGCCTGCAGCCGGGTTGCGTTATCTCGAGAAGCAGCAGCTCGCGTCACTGCTGCGGCAACTGAAAGCGGAAGGGATGACGGTGCTGCTGGTCGAGCACGACATGGATTTCGTGATGGGGCTCGCCGACCGGCTCGTCGTGATGGATTTCGGCGAGAAGCTGGCCGAAGGCGTGCCCCAGGAGATCCAGCGCAACCCGGCAGTCCTCGAAGCGTATCTGGGCGGGGTGTGAGATGTCTTCGCCTGCCGCTGCCGCATTGCTCGTCGTCCGCCGTCTCACCGTCGCCTACGGCAAGGTCGAGGCGGTGCACGACGTCTCGCTCGCGGTTGCGCCCGGCACGATCGTCAGCGTCATCGGACCGAACGGCGCCGGCAAGACGACGCTGCTCGGCGCGATCATGGGGCTCCTCCCGTCGCGTGGCGAAATCGACTGTCTCGGCACCCCGGCGGCCAGGCTTTCCGTCGAGGAGCGCGTCGCCCGCGGCCTCATCCTCGTGCCCGAACGGCGCGAGCTCTTCGCCGCAATGAGCGTTGCCGACAATCTGGAGCTCGGCGCGTTCCAGCGCGCGCGCCGAGGCGACCGGGACCGGAAATCGACGCTCGCGGAGGTTTATCACCGTTTTCCCCGGCTGTCTGAGCGGCGCGATCAACTCGCCGGCACACTGTCGGGCGGCGAGCGGCAGATGCTGGCGATGGGCCGCGCGCTGATGGGCAAGCCGAAGCTGCTGATGCTGGACGAGCCGTCGCTGGGCCTCGCGCCGCTGATCGTGCGCGAAATCTTCAACATCATCGCGGCGCTGCGTTCGACCGGCGTGTCGATTCTGCTGGTGGAACAGAATGCGCGCGCCGCGCTGCAAGTGTCCGACTACGGCTATGTGCTCGAATCGGGCGAGCTCGCGATGGAGGGCGCAAGCGCAATGCTGGCCGCGAACCCGCGCGTTGCGGCGACTTATCTCGGGCGAGGCGCCGCGGCAAACTGATCTGGAACTCTAAGCCCCTGCTATCCGCGCGGCCAATCGCCGTTGCGGCGAACGTTGCCGCTTGCCGTGGCATGGTGGAAGCGCCGACAATACGGTTTTCTGCACAGCGGAACCGCTGGCTTTCGGATCCGCATCGAAGGATTTCCGTGACCGATCTTTCCATTCCCGTCGTCACCGGCGCGCTCATCGACGAGGCGCGCTGCCTGTTGCTTGCGCCCGCCGGCCTCGACGACGCGCATCTCTCGCGCGTCCTCGCGTCGATCCACACCCACGACGTCGACTTCGCCGACCTTTATTTCCAGTACGCGCGGAGCGAAAGCTGGAGCCTCGAGGAAGGGATCGTCAAGTCCGGCTCGTTTTCGATCGACCGCGGCGTCGGGATCCGCGCCGTGCGCGGCGACCGGCAGGCGTTCGCGTATTCGGACGACATCACGCTCGCGGCGCTCGAGGAAGCCGCGCTTGCGACGCGCGCAATCGCACGGCAGGGACAATCGGCGCATGCCCCGGTGGGCCGCGTCGGCGCCGCGCACGCGCTGTACACGCCCAGGGATCCGGTGCTGTCCCTGCCCGATGACGCAAAAGTCTCGCTGCTCGAGCGGATGGAGCAGTTGGCGCGCGTGCGCGATCCGCGCGTCACCCAGGTCGTGGCCTCGATCGCCGGCGAGTACGAAGCGGTCCTCGTTGCGCGGAGCGACGGCATGCTCGCCGCCGACGTGCGACCGCTGGTGCGCGTTTCGCTGTCGGTGATCGTCGAAGCCGACGGCCGGCGCGAACAGGGTTACGCGGGAGGCGGCGGCCGCGTCGACTACGGCTATTTCACCGACGAGGTGATCGAGCGCTACGCCGCGCAGGCGGTCGATCAGGCGTTGCTGAACCTCGGAGCGCGCGACGCCCCCGCCGGGACGATGACCGTCGTGCTCGGCCACGGCTGGCCGGGCATCCTGCTGCACGAGGCGATCGGACATGGTCTCGAGGGCGATTTCAACCGCAAGGGAACGAGCGCGTTCTCGGGACGCGTCGGCCAGCGTGTCGCCGCGAAGGGCATCACCGTCGTCGACGACGGCACGATCGAACGTCGTCGCGGCTCGCTCAACATCGACGACGAAGGCAACCCGACGCAGCGCAACGTGCTGATCGAGGACGGCGTCCTCACGGGCTACATGCAGGATCGGCAGAACGCGAAGCTGATGGGGGTTGCGCCGACAGGCAACGGCCGGCGCGAATCGTTCGCCTACCTGCCGATGCCGCGGATGACGAACACGATCATGCTCGCGGGCACGCATGATCCGGCCGAGATCCTCGCCTCCGTCGACGACGGGCTCTACGCGGTCAACTTCGGCGGCGGACAGGTCGACATCACGAGCGGCAAGTTCGTGTTCTCCGCGGCCGAAGCGTGGAAGATCGAGCACGGGAAGCTCGCGTACCCGGTCAAGGGCGCGACGCTGATCGGCAACGGTCCCGATGCCTTGACCCGCGTGTCGATGGTCGGCAACGATCTCGAGCTCGATTCGGGGATCGGCACGTGCGGCAAGGACGGTCAGAGCGTGCCGGTCGGCGTCGGGCAGCCGACGCTGAAAATCGACGGACTCACCGTCGGCGGGACCGGCTAGGGGCGCGTAAGCGGTACGCGCGTCACTGCAGGCGCGAGAGCGCCGACGCGCCCGGCGGCCACGCGCATGACGGCGCGTCCGAATCGCGGCCCTGCGCATGGACCCGGTAGAGCATCGCCTCGACCGGTTTCCTGAGCCGCGCGCCGTGAAGCGCGAGCGCGCTCAACGCCGCGGCGCAGCGCCGGTCCACGTCCGCCGAGAGCGCGAGCGTCACGAACAGCGCGTTCGTCGCGTCCGCTTCGCGGCCCGTGAGCGCGCTGGCGATCGCGTACGTGTACCAGTCTTCCATCCGGGCAGAGTGGAACTGCGGGCCGCGCGCAGCAAGCGCGAACAGCGCGAGCTGGCGCGCGAGCTCGGGCTGAGGCGGCACCGTCCGCAAATAGAGTGAAGCCAGGTTGCCGGCGATTTCCGGATCCCGCGGGTTCGCACCGAACGCGCGCAATTGGAGGTCGAACGTCTCCGGCACGTTGCGACGTAGCGCATAGGCTGCGCGCGCTTCGTCGTTGAGGCGCCGCGCTTCACCGGGTACCACAGTGCGCTGGCCGAGCAACGCATCGTCGGCAATCCGGGTTGCCCGCGCCGCCGCAGCGAGCGCAGGTTCCTGGCTCGGATGCTGCGCACCCGCCGCCATCCACAGCACATGCGCGATTTGTGGCTCGGCCCGCGCCGCGATTCGCGGAACGGTGTCGAGCAGTGTCCGGCGTCCCTGCGCAGCAAAGTCGTCCGGTGGTCGCGCGTCGGCGTCCGCAACTCGCCCGCGCGGCTCGGACGGCGGCGCGGGCCGGGCAAGTGCGAGCGCGAGTGCATCGCTGCGATCCTCGATTGGCACGGCCGATCGCCCGCCGCGTGGCGTCGGCTGCGTCGCTTGGGCCCGATCGTCGCGCGGCGACGGCGTTGCAGTCGCAGTTTGAGCGGGCGCGATCGGCGGATCGGGCACCGCACGCGGGTCGGCGGCGAGAAGAACCCCCGCCGTGGGAGCTGGCGTCGCCGCCGCCGGTGTCGACGGTCGACCGGACTGCACTGACGTTGCTTCGGTGCGCTCCGCGCTGGTTGCAGCGGATCTCGATCCCGAAGCCGGCGTCTCGGTCGATGACATCGCAAGCTGCCGTTGCGGTTCCTGCGCTTTCATTCCCGGCGGGTCGGGAGGATTGCCGGTCCGCAACCACGCTGGCGGCTCGAGGCTCGCCCACCACGCATGCGCCCGGCGTGGCGGCGGCGACGGGCGATGTTGAGCGTCCGCCGTGACGGTCGCCTTGGTCGAAGGTGAGGTGAGGGCCCTGCTCGCAGGTTGCGACGCCGAAGGCGTCGGCTTTGGCGGTGCGATGACTGCCGACTTGCGGGCCGCCGAAAGCGATGGGGACGCTTGCGCCGTGCGTTCCTGCGGCCGCGGCACCGCGACCCGATCGCGCGTCGCTTCAATCGACGGCGCTGCCGGCGCGCTCGCTGCATCCGGAGTCGACGTTGCAACCACGACAGACGCGCCGTGTCGCGGCGCCGCACTCCTTGCGGCGGAGCGCTCGCCGGGCGCTGCAGCCTCGGCCGCCACTGGTGCCGGAGAGATGGAACCGGGTAACGCCGAAGCAGCGGGCGCTGGACCCAACGCAGCGGATTCCTCGGTCGTTGCGGCGGGTGCAACGGCGGCCGGGGTTCCGACGGCGTCCCGGTCATTTTCGTTTCGCGGGACGAATCCGCAGCATCATGTCCGCGGCGCGATTCGCAGCGGCGCGGGCGGATTCGGCGAGCGTTTGCAGGTCATGGCCCGGCGCGTGCCCGCGATAGGCGAAGTACGCGAGCGCCGCCCCGAGCGCGCAAAGCGCGATCAGGGCGATCAGTCCGACTCGGGCGCGGGCAGCGCGCGCCGAGGGCAGTCGTACCGCGGCGGGCGGCGCCGCGATGCCGCGCGGCGAATCCGCGTGCGATTGCCCCGGGCTCGCGATTACCGTCACCGCGGTGATCCGCCCGGAACGGGTCACCATCGGCGACGCAATGCGCGTCGGCGGCGCGAGAAGCGTCACGGGCGTGAGGGGCGAAGGCGACGCCGCCGCCACGCTCGCCTCGCGGGCGAGCGTCCACCCGCGTTCGAGCGACAGCGCGGCCGCGTGCTCGCGCATCCGCGCGCCGGTCTCGTCGATCAGCGCCGTGTGCGGTCGTTCCGCCGGAAGCTCGCCATCGTGGCAGTCGCGGATACGCAGGATCAATGCCTTCGCCGCGTCGTAGCCTTGGGTGGTCCATCCCGCGGCGAGCGAAGGTTGCTGCTCGAACGCTTCTTCCGGCAGATAGCGCTTCAGCATCGCCGCAAGACTGTACATGTCGCAGCGCCAGTCGAGCTCGCGCGTCTGCTGCAAATCGCCGTTGCGTCCCGCTTCGAGCGCAGCAAGGAGGCGCGGCGACTGGTAGTCGTAGTCGCGTTGCCAGCCGATCGGCAGCGGCGAGGTCAGGCTCTCGCGCGAGATCAGCGCAAACGCGAAGTCGATCAGCGCGAGCTGGGGAAAAACCGGCTGCAGGCGCAGCTCGGAGGAATCCGGATCGAAGCTCGCCGGCGCGTACGGAATGCAGACGTTGTCGCCCTTGATGTCGAGATGCACGACTTCCAGCGCGTGGATGACTTTCAACGCGTTGAGGCAGTGATGGGCGAGCGCCCACCAGTGCGCGCAATCCTCGAACACGTGGCGGCGGACGCGCCCGTCGCGACTCACCGGCAGCAGCGTCGCCCACTGGTCGACCGTCACGCCCGCGTCATAGGTCTGGACGAGTTGCACTCCGCTTTGCCGCCCGCGATCGAACTGGACGACCTCGGGCACGCAGGCAATCCCGTGTCCGATCAGGCGCGCGAGGATTCGCCACTCGCGCTCGGTCCACTGCCCGAAGTCGCCCTCGCGGGTGTTGAGGAAGCGCTTCGTGTAACGGCGCCGTTCGCCGCGCGCGACCGCTTCGCGGAAGACTTCGACATGCTCGCCGGTCGCCATTTTCAGGCGGCCACGACCGAAGACGCGCTCGATCTGCTCGGGCGTCATTGCGGACCTGCGAGCGCCATGAAAGAGAGCGCGCCGAGCGTCGCGGCGAGCACTCCACCCGCGACCAGCCACGCAAGGCGTGCGCGGCGCGGCTCCCGGCGCACGACCAGCACCGTTGCATCATCGCGGCTGCCGCGCGCGCGGGCGAGCGCAAGCAGCCTGCCGCAGCGACGCGCGAGCGATGCGGATCCGTGCAGCACGCTGCTCAAGTCCTGCGGCTCGACGTGCTTGTGGACGCCGTCGGTGCAAATGACGAGCATTTCGCCGCGCGCGAGCGCGACCTGCAGGACATTGGGCAGTGATACCGCGCCGTTGCCGACCATGCGCGCCGGATCGTCGCGCGACCCGCCGGGTGGCGGCGCTTCGCGGAGATGCCGATAGGTATCGTCGATGGTCAACAGTTGCGCGGGCAGGCCGGGCGCGGCGCTCACGCGATAGACGCGACAGTCGCCGACCCACGCGACGAGCCATCTCGAAAGCAATCTTCCGGTCCCCGCGCACAAGGCGACCGTCGCGGCACCCGCGGCAGCGGTGGTGCGGGCGATGCTGCGCCCAACCTCGCGATCGGCGCACAGCAGTGCCGCGCGAATGGCCGGCGCATCGATCCGCCGGCCGTCCAGTGTCGCGTGCAATCGAGAGACCAATTCACGGCTCGCCTGCGCCGCCATGGCGCCGCCGCCCACGCCGTCGGCGACGACAAAGATGGGCGCAGCACCCTCCAACGCGCTGTGCCAATCCTCGTTGACCTGCCGCTGCCTGCCCCTGGCGCTCGCCGCTGCAGTTTCGAGGCGAACCCAGGGCATCGTGCGCACGGCGTGTCCCGAGATGCCGGAACGCTCGCGCGGCGCCCGATCGGCGCGCCGGAACGCGGGTTCGTGCGGGGTGGCGAGTTCCATCTGCGATTCCGTATGCCGTCGCGCGTGCGTCGCCGCAGGCGTCAGGAGAGCCGCGACAGCGTGAGTCGGCATTCCGGCTCGCGGCCGATGACGCGACCCAGCACCATCGACTCGCCGACCTTCCAGCGCAGCCGCGCACCCGGCGGGTACGATGCTTCGCCCACGGTGACACCGTTGTCCCCGTGGACCGCGACCGTTACGCCGGTTTCGTCGATCTCGGTGATCCCGACGTGATGTCCCGAGACGCCCTCGTGCGCCCAGTCGATCACCAGCGTCTGGCTGCGCGAGCGTCCGACCGAGATCGGCAGACTGGTCGGGCGAAGCTCGACAGTGCGCGCGCCCGAAGCCATGTTCGCCACGACGATCAGCAGGTCGCTTGCGCGTGATCGCGCGGCCAGGACGGGCGTTGACGGCGTCGACGGTGACGCCGCGGCCGGGGCGATCGGTGTCGCGGAAGCAAGCGCCACACGTCCGGCGCCGAGCGTCAGCCGTGGGTAGTCGGCGGGCCCGCCTTCGGCATGTGCGGAGAGCACGATGCAGGCGCCGGACGGAACCTCGACCACGGCTGCGTCGCCCGCACCTGGCGCGCGCGAGGTACTGCGTCCGAGCACCGAGGCTCCGCGCTCGACGCGAATGCCGTTGGTCGAACCGGCATCGGTCACCCAGCATCTGCCGTGGTCGAGCCACATTTCACAATGGCGGCGGCTTGCGTAGACGCCGTTCACGACGACGTCGCAGTCCTCGCCCTTGCCGATCGCGTAGCGACGGCCCGGCGTCAACGCCTGCAGCACGAGGTGCCGGTTGCCGTCGGCATCGGCGATGGCGATTTCGGTGCTGCTCCCGGCAAGCGGCGTACGCAGCGCATCCGCTTGCGCGGCGCGCGCGGCGGCGATTCCCCGCTCGGACCAGCGACCGATGAGACTTACTTCGTAGGGGCGCAGCGCGGGCGCCGACTTTGTGCTCGAAAGCTCCGCGAGCAGCTCGCCGTAGTCGTCATCATCCGCATCGCTTTCGTCGTCGCGCGCGACGTTGAGGCCGGCAAATTGCGACAGGTCGATGGCGCTCGCGTTGGGCAGGCTGCCGATCACTTCCTTCGCGAGATACTGCTTGATCTGCTCGGGCTTGAATTCCCGCGTGAACCGCCGCAGCAGCTCCGCGGCATCGCCGGAATCGGTCGCGCGTACGTCGATCGAGGTCAGCAGGTAACGGTCGCGCTCGGCTATGGCGAGATGGAGCCCGAGATAGCTTGCCGCGAATCCTTCGAGCTCCTCGCGGACGGCGGCGATCAGCGGCGCGTAGGGACCGAGATGCGGCGCTGCCGGCCCTGGTGATTCGGTGGCGCGCGGCGGGTGGCGGCGCGCGTCGCGACGGATGACCGCGGGCCCGTCGGCGGGGACTGGATGCAGCACGGGACTCCGCGGCAGATCGGTGCGCGTGGTGACGCCGTACAACTTGTTCAGGATCCAGCGCTTGAATGACATGGTTCAGCTCCGATAGGCGATGACCAGCGTGGCCAGGGGGCCCTGAGTCTTGCGATGGCGGAGGCGAGGCGCGGCAGGCAATCCGTAACGCCAGGTGAGCGCGTCGAGGAAGCGCCCCCACGCCGGCTGAATGGCATCGCCTTCTGCCACCCGCGCCCGCAGCGCGGGGAGCGACAGCTCGATCAACAACGCGATCCTCGACACATCGCCGATCTGCACGATCGCGCGCCGGAGCGCGTCCTCCATGTCGGCGAGGCATGTGGCGAACGGACCGTCGAAGGTCCACACGAGCGGTGCTTCCGCGATTCGCGTCCCGCGTTGCCCGGCCGACGTCGCCGGCGCCTCTGCGCGGGGACGATCGATCGGGCGCCTCATGGCAGGAATCCGTTGTGGCGTCCGATCACCTGCATCGCGATCTCGGCAGCAGGGTTCGGGCCATGGTCGCCGGCGCCGTGGATGCGACCGGTCTCGCGGAGCCAGTTCCTTTCGGTGAGCACGCCGACGACCTTCGTCCAGCGCGGGTCACCCGGGTCCGTGCGATAGGCCGCGGCGTACCATTTGTAGGGGCGCAGCGGCCCGCACGCGGCGTGCTCGCTCTTCGTTCTTGCGCCGCCGCGCGCGCAGAGTCGCCACAATTCGTCGAGCGAACGCTCGTCGTTCGGAAACGTGGGCGTGCCGGTCTTGCCGGCGATCCAGTCGATGTTCCGGCAGGCGCGCGCGTCGAACACCTGCTCGCAGGCGAGCCGCGCCGTTCCGGCACGATGGCTGAACGAGAGCCCGCTCAGGATCACTTCGGCGGCATCATGCGATACGCGATTCGGCTCCGCGTCGGCGAGTCCGAAGCGGCTCACCGCAGTCTCGAGCGTGCTCCCGCCGTCGCCGGCGACGCCGCGCAAGCCGGCCACCAGATGCGGCTTGCGCACCTCGAGCTGGCCGTTCGCGGCCGCGGCGAGCGAAGCCATCATGCCCGCTACGCCGAGTGCGCTGGCGCGGGCCTGACCCTGCCCCCAGCCCTCGGCCACGACGTCGACCACGACGCCGCCGCCGCACTTTTCCCAGTCGTCGCTGCTCGGCCGCTGCGCGTCGGCCCCCGCTGCACACGTGCGCACCTTCGCGCTGTCGAGCACGGTCGCCGGCCGCAATCGAAACGGCGCATCGAGCTTGCCACCGAGCGGCTCGGCGAGCAAACGACCATAGGGAACCAGCGTTGCGAGCGGGGCGACGCCGCCGGCGAGAGTTCCCGCGTCGAGCGCGCGACCAAACAGCAGATCGCGCTTGCCGCAGTCCTCGTGCGGCGTCGAGCAATCGCTGTTCCAGCCGAACGCCGCGGCCATCGCCTGGACTCGCCATGGCCGCTCGCAATGCGCGAACGCCTGATCGGCGCAAAACATGCGATCGAGAAAGCGCGCGGAGTTCGAGCGCATCAGCTGACCGCGCAAACTGTCCTGCGCTGGAATATCGGGATTTGCCATCGCCGCGCGCTCGGCCGCAAGCCAGCGCGCGCCAACCTCGGGATCGGTCAGGAACTCCGCGGCCATGATCGGCTTGATCACCGACGCCGGCATCGCATCGTGAAACACCGCGGCATTGAGCAGCGCATCGGGGCGGTAGCGAGGCGTGTACGGAAGGCGCTTGTCGCAACCCGCGCCGCGACCGGGTCCGTCGTATTCCTGCCGTGTACACGGCGAGAGCGCGCCGGCCAGTGCTTCGATGCGGCCGGTGGCCACATCGATCACGGCGACGGCCGCCATGCGGACGACGGCCCGTTCGAGCATGCGATGGCCAACGGCCAGCCCGGCATCCTCGGCGCGCGAAATGCCGAGCGCGCGGCAGACATCCTGGCGTCCGGTGTAGCAGGCCACGGTCTTCTGCGCGAGCGCCTGCACCGACGGTTCGATCGTGATGTCGACGGAAAAGCCGACGTCGATCGGCGTGCCGCCGACAGCGATGCGATTCGGCCCGTAGCGATAGCCGGCGGGCGCGTCGTCGCCGAACTCTTCCGCGTCGGTGTACATGCGGTAGAGCGATCCCGACGGTCGGCGCAGCGTGGCGAGCGGAGCCAGCATCACGTCGAGCGAAGGGGGCACCTTCCAGCGCTCGTCGTTCGCGGCAAGATCGGGCGTGGGTTCGCCGGCAATGCCCGTGGGTGGCGGGGCCTCGTCCCGATCGTCGGTGGCGACAAACATCTCCGGGCGGGTGCACAACGAATCCGGCGCGTGCGGACCTGTCACGTAGTAGGCGGGCACAGCGATTCGTCGCGCCCGGCATCGCGTTGCCGAGAAAGATGCAGCCGGGCAATCCGCGCCAGGGGTTGGTCCGCGCGATCTGCCGCGCGGAGATCTCGACGAACTGCTCGGGCGACCAGCGGGAAGTGACCCGCGCCACTTCGGTGCCCCGCCACGAGAGCGCGTCCAACATGCGCCCGTTCGAGCGTGCGAGCAGCGCGGCGGCGGCCGCGATATCCGCGCATTGCACGGTGAACGCGTGCCCCGGGTAGTCGGGCGCCTCGATCGGCAGTTGCAATGCCGCACCAACCGCCTCGAACCAGCGCGCCGAATCGAAGCCCACCGCGGCGCTCACCCGCCGGTTGGCGCCGGTGCTGAAATCGAGCAGCGCATGGTCGAGCTCGGCAAGCTGCGCCGCGAGCCGCTCCGCCGGCGACGGCGGCGCCGCGCCCGCACGCGCGAGCGCGCTGCGAAGCCGTTGCAGTAGCCCGCCGCGTCCATTCCATTGCGCGCGGCACTGCGGAACGCGATCGAGCAACAGCAGCGCCGTAGGCGGTCCCACGGTGACCGCGTCGCGCCGCACGATCGCCCGCTCGAACGTCTTGAGTGCGGCGACTTCGCGCACGCTCACGTGGCGATCGCCTTCCCGGACGCCCGGAGCGGTCGAATCGACCGGCCGCAGCACGCCGACGACGAGCAGCACCAGCAGCAGCACGGGAACGACCGCACCGCTGGCCACGATCGCAAACTGCAACAGCGTCGTGCGCCTTTCAGCCATGAGCGGGGCGCGGCGGCACGTTGACATTGATGACGAGCCCGAGCAGCGCCATGTTGACGACGAGCGAGGTCATGCCGAAGCTCACGAACGGAAACGTCACTCCGGTGAGCGGCAGCACCGCGAGATTGCCGGCCACCGTTACCGCAAGCTGGCAGAGCGCAAGCACGACCCACGCGACTCCGAGCCAGGAGAGCAGCGCCTGATCGTCGTTGACGACGCGGTCCGCGCCGGCGATAAGGCGCGGCTCGCCGCGGGTGACGCGGCCATGATGCCGAATGAGCCGGTGCAGCCACAGCGCACAACCGATGGTTACCGCCCACGCCGCAGTCCAGCCAAACGCACCGACCAGTGCAGTGAGCGTGTAGTCGCTCTGAATCTGCGCCGGCACGCCGGGACAGCCGGTGCTGCTCTCGTGGCCGCACCAGGGGATCGCGCCGAGCCCGAACCCTCCGGGCGGCGCGCCGCGCTGGAACCAGGTGACGAGCGCGAGCTGATCGTTGGCCGAGGCGAGCGGCGCGGCGAGGTTCTCGAGGCGGCCGGCGGTGACATCGTCGAACGTGCCCACTTCGAAGAGTGCGCCGGTGGTCGCGAGAATCCAGGCGACGAACAGCGCCGTCGCGAGTGCGAACGCCGCGCGGTACGCGCCGCTTCGCTGGTGCCACCACATCGCAATCGATGCGGCGACGAAAGCGCCGGCGCCGTAGCACGCGATGAGGAGCGGTCCCATGTCGCGGGTGATCACCTGCACGCCGATCAGCACGAACACCACGCACAGCAACGGCCACACGTAACGTACGAGCGAGCGAAGCGATGTGCCGCTTTGGGCGAGCCGCTGCGCCAGCGGGTCGCCGCGCAGGAAGAAGAACCAGGCCGCGCCGACGATGAGCCACAGCCGGCCGACCTCGGAGGTGACTTGCGGCATGTTCGTGAGCAAAGCGCCCACCGCGCCGACGAGAGCGAGCATCAGAACGACGACAGCGATGGTCGCGACGACGGAACCGATGCGCCGGCGGATGGCTGCCGCGACCGCATCGATCAGCGCGAGCATCGAGGCGAGCGCGCGACCAAGCCACTGTCGCAGGAAAGCGACGACGGTGAGCATCAGCATGCCAAGCCACAGATGTCCCTGGTGATAGAGGGCAAGATAGCGATTGCCGAAATGCCCGTTGGCCGACAGATCGAGCAGCAACAGCCATCCGACGCCGGTGGCGAGCACCAGACCCGGATAGCCGACGCGCGAGGCAATGGTTTGCGGGCCCGACGGCAGTCGCGATCGAAGCCACGGGGCGGCGATGAGCGCGAGCACCGCCGCGCCGAGGAGCCACAGGGCGAAGGGCGAAGGCGCACTCATAAGCGCACTCGATGGCCGCGCCGGCTCGAACGCGCGGTCCGCCCCGAACGGCCACGGCACACGGCCGACCCATGCGGCCAGCGCCCAGACCGCGAGGGCAAGGGCCACGCCAGGCAGCGCGCGATTTCCTCGCCGGCTCAGCTTGACGAGCGCGAGCCCCGCGAGCATCCACGCCGCCCACTGCCAGCCCGCCGTATGCAGCAACTCGCGCATCGCATCGTTCTTCGCCGCACGCGTCTCCGCCTGACGCGCTTCGGCCATCAGCAGCGCTGCGCCGGCCAGCGCATCGGCGAGCGAAACGGTGCCGCAGTCGCGGCTTGCGACGGATGACGTCGCGGGCAGCAGCGCAGCGCCGGCGAGCGCCGGCGTCGCGCCATGGCCGTCGAGCGCCGCGCCGAACAGCAGCAACGCGTTGGCCGAGGCGACTTCGCTGCGTTCGGCCGCACGCGCATCGGGATGCGCGATGGCGGCCCGCACCCTATCGAAAGCGCAGGCGAGCGGCAGGGGGGCCGCGCCGTCGGTCCCGCCTAATGTGTAGCGTTCGATGTAGGGCCGGGTCTCGGCGTCGATCGCTTCGATCGCGTCGCCCAACGCAAGCAGGTCGCCCAGTCCTTCGCGTTGCTGCAGACGAAGCTCCGCGCGCCGCTTTTCCGCGTCGATCAGCGGGCGGCGGAAGGCGCGCTCGGCCTTGGCGTACGCTTCGACGAGCGCGACCGGCATGACCGCCGCCGATATTTCCGCGCGCGTCGATTCGGTCCGCCGGCACAAACGGTCGCGCACGATCGGCTCGGCGCGCGCGGAGAGGCCCGCGCACAGCTGCGGAAGGATCCGCTCGGGCAACCCGCCGATTTCGATGGCGGTCTCGGCGAAGCGCCGGCCGCGCCCGGCATCATTGGCGGAAAGACCGTCGAACAACGGGAGAAGCGCCGCGATCGCCGCGACGGTGAGCACGGATTCGATCAGCGACGGCCAATTCGTCGCGGCCCCGGTCGCCGGGGCGATGCCGACGCCAAGCGTGTCGGCTACGTGCACGCGCGGGCCTTCGTGCCTGCGGCCGAGGCGTTACACGTTCTACGTCGTGCAGAAATGACGTGCCGCTGCACGGGTCGGGCTCCAGACAACGCGAAAACGAGTCTCCCAACACTTGCAGCGCGCTCTTGTTACGTGACGCAAGACCCGACGTTGATTCGCGCTTCTGCAGCCCCTCGGGAACCGTAGCAACTGCGCTTTGCGTTGTCAAGCCGACGGGGCCGGCGGCACGTAGCTAGTGCAACGGCCCTTTCGCCTCGGGACTGGGCATCGCCGGTGCGGGCGAGGCGTGATGCATGACGATCCGCCACCCCGACGGCGTGCGCAGAAAGACGTTGGTGCAGATGGCAGCGCCGCGCGGTGTGCCGTCGCCGCTCAACGTGATGTGCTCGACGACGCTTTGCATCGCGAGGCCGACGGTCTCGATGACGACGATCTGGTCCAGCCGGAATGCTAGGCGCGTATCGCCGGCGAACAGCTGTTCCCAGCCCGCGCGGACGGCGTCGTAACCAACCATCCGGGGGCCCCCCGGGTGCACGCAGACGATGTCCTCGTCGTCGGCCCAGGTCGCCATCATCGCGTCGAGATCGCGCGCCTCGAAGGCCTGATAGAAGGCGAGCGCGACGTCGGCGGGCGTCGTGTAGATCGGCGGTGTGCGGACCTTGGCCATGAACGTTCGCGACGGGAGTGTGGCGAATCAGTGCGGCGACGCGGCGTCGGCGGACTCGGGCGTAAGCGCCGAGCGCGCGAGATCATACACCGCGGACGGATCGAGATCGCGCATGCACTTGAAGTGGCCGAGCGGGCATTCGCGCTTGAAACAGGGGCTGCACGCGATCTCGATTTTCGCGATCTTCGCGCCCGAGGAGAGCGGTGGCGTGTAGACCGGCGACGACGAGCCGAACAATGCCACCATGGGCACGCCGACGGCGGCGGCGGCGTGCATCAACCCGGAATCGTTGCTGACGACGACCGAACCGAGCGATAGAAGATCGATCGCCGTGCCGAGGTCGGTGTGCCCGGTGAGATCGCGGATACGCGGCGCCGATTCGCCGGAGGCCTGCAACACCGATTCCGCCGCGAGCTTGTCGTTGGGCGATCCGACGAGCCACACCTGCATGCCTTCGGCAAGGAACTTCGCGGCGAGATCGGCGAAATGCGTTGGCGGCCAGCGCTTCGCCGGCCCGAATTCGGCGCCCGGGCAAAGGATCGCGATGCGCCCCTCGGTGCGCAGGCGCAGCTTGCGCACTGCGGACGCGCGATTGGTCGCGTCGGGCACGAGCACCGGACGCGGCGGCATCGGCACGAGCTCGCGCGGCTTCGCGGCAAGCGCCGCGAAGCGGTCGACGAGTCGCGGCAAGCCTTTCTTGTCGAGGCGCCGGATGTCGTTCAAAAGCACCCATCGCATCTCGCCGACGTAGCCGGTCCGGCGCGGGATGCCGGCGAGCCACGGGATGAGCGCCGACTTCCACGAATTCGGCAGCAAAATCGCGCGCGTGTAGCCGTTGGCGGACACGATCCGCGCGAGCGAGCGGCGCCCGCGCCAGTCGAAGCGGCCGTGTCCGGCCGTGGTTTCGATGATGCGGCCGATGCCGCGCATGCGTGCGTAGACCGGCGCGCACCACGCGGGCGCGAGCACGTCGACGATTGGTTCCTCGTACGGGTCACGCACCAGCGCCAGCAGCGGCTCGGACAGGATCGCGTCGCCAACCCACGAAGGTGCGACGATGAGGATGCGTTCCATCAATCGAAATCTTCGGCCGCCACAACCGGTCCCGACGGATCCCTTTAGTGAGCGGCTCCCGTTCGCGGGCCGCCCTTCAGCCGATACCGCGTGCCGCAATAAGGGCACATCGCCTCGCCGGTCTCTTCGATCGGCAGGAAGACCCGCGGATGCGACGACCACAGCGGCATCCGCGGATTCGGGCAGTACACGGGAAGGTCCTTTCCCTCGACCTCGACCGCAGCGACATCGTTGACGACCATTGTGGCACCCCTATACCGGCACGAGCCAGGCCCTCTTCGCCGGGTTGCGGCCGTTGACGGTGTCGAAAAAGAGCGCCTGGAGCTTGGTCGTCAGCGGACCGCGGCGGCCCTCACCGATGACGCGGTTGTCGTATTCGCGGATCGGCGTCACCTCGGCGGCGGTGCCGGTGAAGAACGCTTCGTCGGCGAGGTAGACTTCATCGCGCGTGATCCGCCGCTCGACGACGGGAATGCCGAGCTCGCCCGCGAACGTGATGATCGTGTCGCGCGTGATGCCGTTCAACGCGCCACCGGAGAGATCCGGCGTGTGCAACTTGCCGCCGCGGACGATGAACACGTTCTCGCCCGACCCCTGGCAAACGTAGCCCTGGGGGTCGAGCAGCATCGCCTCCTCGTAGCCGTCGTGCGTGGCTTCCTGGTTCGCGAGGATCGACACCGCGTAGTTGCAGACGGCCTTGGCGTTGCACATCGTGATGTTCGGGTGGTGATGCGTGAACGACGAGGTCTTGACGCGAATACCCTTCTCGAGCCCGTCGGCGCCGAGATAGGCGCCCCACGGCCACGCCGCGATCGCGACCCGCACGGGGTTGGATTTCGCCGCGACGCCCATCGCGTGCGAGCCGTAGAAGGCGATCGGGCGGATATAGCAGGCGTCGAGCTTGTTGTCGCGGACGCAGGCCTGCTGCGCCGCATCGATCTCGTCCTTCGAGTACGGGATCTTCATGCCGAAGATCTGCGCCGACCGATAGAGGCGGTCCGTGTGGTCGCGCAGCCGGAAGATCGCCGGGCCGGCGACGGTCTTGTACGCGCGCACGCCCTCGAACACGCCGAGGCCGTAGTGGAGCGTATGCGTGAGCACGTGGGTGTTGGCCTCGCGCCACGGCACCATCTTGCCGTCGTACCAGATCCAACCGTCGCGGTCTGCCATCGACATGGCGGAGCTCCCTCGGCCAAAACTCGAATTTTACCCGATCCTCGCACGCAGCCTGCGGCGCCGGAGCCTGGCGTGCGCTTGACCGGAGCAGGGCGGGATCACGTCCACGGCCCGCCGAACACGTGCGTCCATAGCGCGCGCACCGCCGCGCGCGGCAGCGCTTGCGTCTCGGGTTCGACCCGCGCGTGCGTCGCGCCGGTAAGACGGATCTGGTGCTGCGCTCGCCGGTAGTCGCGGTACGCGTCGGCGGCACCCTGCGCGATCGTCGTCGGCACGAGCGAAAGCAGCGCGGCCGTTCGCAGCAGCGCGATGTTGCCGACGTTGCGCGTGAGCTCCGGATGCTCGCCCGCGTACGCGAGAACCAGGAACTGGACGGTGAACTCGACATCGACCATGCCGCCCTCATCATGCTTCACGTCGAAGAGCGCGGTCCGGTTCGGATGGCCGGCCGCCATCCGGCGCCGCATGTCGACGACGTCCTGCCGGAGCTTGGCGCGATCGCGCGGCAGCTGCAGGATCGCTTCGCGCTCGGCTTCGAAGGCCGCGCCGATCGTCGTATCGCCGGCCACAAAGCGCGCGCGGGTCAGCGCCTGATGTTCCCAGGTCCACGCCTGCTCGCGCTGGTAGCGTCGGAACGACGCGAGCGACGACACCATCAGGCCGGCCGCGCCGTCGGGACGCAGCCGCACGTCGGTTTCGTAGAGCGAACCGGCGGCGGTCGTCGTCGTGAGCCAGCTGATGATCCGCTGCGCGAGGCGCGCGTACCGTTCGGCGGCGCTCTCGTCGGGATCGTCGTGGATGAACACGAGATCGAGGTCCGACGCGTAGCCCAATTCCTTCCCGCCGAGCTTGCCGTAGCCGATGACGGCGAACTTGGGCGGCGGCGCCGCGGTTCCGCACAAGTGCGTCCACGCCGCGTTCAGCGTGGCCGCGATGACGAGATCGGCCAGCATTGACAGGTGGTCGGCCAGCCGTTCGACGGTGAGAAGGCCGGCCAGGTCCTGCGCGAGGAGGCGGAACGTCTGCGCGTGCTGGAAATGGCGCAACGTGTCCATCGCAAGCTCCGCATCGCCTGCACTGTCGTTCTGCAACCGCCCAAGTTCGCCTTCCCACGCCTGCCAATCGGGCTCGGCGAGCAGTACCCGCGCGTCGAGCAGCTCGTCCAAGAGCAGCGGATGGCGCGTCAGATAATCGGCTGCCCATGCGGACGCGCCCATCAGCTGCGCGAGGCGCGGCAAGACCGGCGGATGCTCGGTCAGCAGCGCGAGATAGGCGCTGCGCCGACTGATCGTTTCGAGCAGGCCGGCAAGTCGGCGCAGCACGACCTGGGCGTCGGCCCCGGGCACCCGCTCGGTCGCCGCGACCACGAGCAGTTGCGGGATCAGCGCGTCGACGCGTTGGCGCGACAACGCGGGGAGCTGCACGTAGCGGCTGCTTGCGCGAAACCGCGCGAGATCGGCGACGAGTTGCTCGGGATCCGCATAGCCGATGGCGGCGAGCCGCTCGCGCGCCGTGTCGGGGCTTGCGTCGCCGCGCCAGACGGCGGCGAGCTTCGAAAGGTCGATGCCACCGTGGGCCGCGGAAGGCGCCGCGGGCGGGAGGTTCGATGCGCCGGTGCCGGCGGCGTCGGCGTCGCCAAAAGCGGCCGCAAACTGCGTAGTCACGGCGTCGCGATGGACGGCGAGGGCTGCGTCGAACGCAGGCGCCGTGGCGAACCCTGCGGCCTCGGCCAGCGCGGCCCGTTCGGCGAGATCCGCCGGCAACGTTTGCGTCTGGCGGTCGTCGCGATACTGCAGCCGGTGCTCGACGTTGCGCAGGAAGACGTAAGCGGTGCGCAGCGCTGCGACGGCGGACTCGGGAAGCAGTCCGCGGGTGGCGATTGCGTCCAGCGCGCGCTGCGTGCCGCGAACGCGCAGCGGCGTTTCACGGCCGCCGCGCACCAGCTGCAGCGCCTGCACGATGAACTCGATTTCGCGAATCCCGCCCGGGCCGAGCTTGATGTCGGGAGCGTAATCGCGCCGCTTGACCTGCTCCCTGATCTGGCGGTGGATGTCGCGCAAGCCCTCGTAGGCGTCGTAATCGAGGTACTTCCTGAACACGAACGGCGTGATCAAGGCGTAGAGCTCGTCGTGCCGCTCGCCGGTCAGCGCCCGGGCCTTGAGCCACGCGTAGCGTTCCCACGCACGTCCCTGCGTGACGAGATACTGTTCGAGCGCCGCGAAGGGAACGGAGAGCGGACCGGACTCGCCATACGGCCGCAGCCGCATGTCGACGCGAAAGACGAACCCGTCGGCGGTCACATCGTTCAGTGCCGCGATGACGCGCCGGCCGAGGCGGTCGAAGAACTCGCGGTTCGAGATCGATCGCGCACCGTCGGTCTCGCCGCTTTCCGGATAGGCGAAGACCAAGTCGACGTCCGACGAGACGTTGAGCTCGGCGCCACCCAGCTTGCCCATGCCGATGACGACGAGCTGCTGCGCGCCGCCATGCTCGTCGCGCGGCTCGCCGTGCAGCGCAGCGAGTATCGCGTGGTGCAGCGCGACGGCGGCGCGCGTCGCCGCTTCCGCGAGCGTCGTCATGTTAATGCAGACCTCGGCGAGCTCCGCACGGCCGGTGAGGTCACGGGCGAGCGTGTGGAGATAGACGCGTCGACGCAGCGCGCGCAGCGTCGCGGCGAGGCGGGCGGGATCGCCGGCAGCGATCTCGCGGGAGAGCTCTCCGCGCGCCGATCCCCACGCATAAGGCGCATCGAGGGTGGCGTCGAGCAGCGCGCGCTCGTCCGGGTAAGCGGCGAGGATTTGTGTCGCGTAACGGCTGTAGGTGAGCGCGCCCGCGAGATCGCTGGCTGAGGGCTGCGGTTGATGGCGGCGGGACAAGGCGATGATCGGCGGACGACCGCCGGGGGTTCGCGCAGGGCTTGCGTACCCGGCGCCCGGGGGGTATCCGCTACAATGAGTGAGAGCAGGTCTATTATGCCTTCCGCGCGCGCCCCCTCCCGCGCCACTGCAGCGTTTCGCCGTGTGCTCGGTCGCCTTGCCCGCATTGCCGGCATTGTCGTCGTGGCGGGCTTCGGACTCTTTGCGCTGGCGCTCCTCGTCGTGCGCTTTGTCGTGTTCCCGCGCGTCGACGCCTACCGCGACGCGATGACCGAAGCGCTGTCGCGGGAGCTCGGTCAGCCCGTGGAAATTGCCGCGCTGTCGACCGGCTGGGACGGCTGGAACCCGAAGATCGTCATCGAGGGATTTCGCGTCCGCGACGGCAACCGCGACGTGTCGCTGCTCGACCTGCCGGAAGTCGATCTGATCGTCGCGTGGACGTCGCTACCGCTCCTCGAGCTGCGCCTGAAACAGCTCACGATCGACCGCCCACGGCTGTCGGTCCGCCGCGATCGGGCCGGGCTGCTCCACGTTGCCGGAATTGAAATCGATCCCGACCGCGCGGCCGACGATACGGGGGTGACCGACTGGATCCTGCGCCAGCGCCAGATCGTGGTTCGCGACGCACTCGTCACCTGGAACGACGATCTGCGCAACGCGCCGCAGCTCGTGCTGGATCGCGTCCAGTTCCGGCTGGAAAGCCAGCTCGGCTACCATCGCTTCGGTCTCAAAGGGACGCCACCGCCGGAGCTGGCCGCGCCGCTCGATCTGCGCGGCGAGATCCGCGGTGCCATGCCGAGGACGTGGCAGAATGCCCAGGGCCGGCTGTATGTACGGCTCGACTACGCCGACGTCGCCGCGTGGCGCGAATGGCTTCCGTTGCCGCCGGCAATCGCGAGCGGCAAGGGGGCGATGCGCGTCTGGTTTCAGTTCGCGGGCGGCGAGGCGCGCGAGATCATTGCCGATCTCGAGCTCGCCGACGTCAAGGCGAAGCTCGGCGAGAAGCTGCCGGAGCTCGGCCTCGCGCACCTGTCGGGCCGTGCCGGCTGGCGCAACGCAGCGCCGCAGCACGAGTTCTTCACCAATGAGCTCGCGTTCGTGACGCCGACCGGCCAGAGGCTCGACCCGACGACGTTCACCGCGGCGCTCCGCGATGCGACCTCGGACGCTCCCGCGAACGGCCGCGTGGAATTCGACCGCCTGCAGCTCGATCCGCTGCGCGATCTCGCGGCGCATTTGCCGCTGCCGGAGAAGCTGCGTGCCGACCTTGCGCGTTTCGCGCCGCGCGGCACGCTTTCGCAGGGGCGAATGCGCTGGGAAGGGCCGCTCGACACGCCGTCGGCACTGACCGCATCGGCGGCATTCGACAAGCTCGGCGTCGTCGCGCAGGACCCGTTTCCCGGGGCAAGCGGCCTCACCGGAAGCTTCGAGGCGACGTTGGCAGGCGGCGAGTTGAAGCTCGCGACACGTGGCGCCAGCGTCGAATTTCCGCGCGTGTTTGCCGAGCCGATTGCGCTCGACACGCTGCAGGGGGCGGTCCACTGGGAGCGCAAGGGCGATCGCACGCGGGTCGACGTCCGCTCGCTCGACTTCGCCAACGCCCATTGTGCGGGCAGCCTGGCCGGGACCTATCGCTCCGACCCGCAGGGTCCGGGCGAGGTCGACGTCGTCGCGCAACTCGCGCGTGCCGATCCCGAGCAGGCCTATCGCTACCTGCCGCTTGCGGTGCATGCCGCCGTGCGCGATTGGTTGCATGCGGCGTTGAGCAAGGGAATAGCGACGGATGTGCGGATGAAGCTTGCGGGCAATCTCGCGGCGTTTCCGTTCACCGATGCGAAAAGCGGGCAGTTCGTCGTCACCGCCAAGGCCAAGGGCGTGACGCTCGCGTATGCGCGTGGCTGGCCCGCGCTCGAAGACATCGATGCCGACGTTCGTTTCGATTCCGCCGGAATGAGCGTCGACGCTTCGCGCGGCCACACGCTCGGGGTTGAGCTCGGCCGCACGCGCGCGGTGATCCCCGAGCTTCGCAGTCCGAATCCACAGCTCTCGATCGAAGGCAGCGCGACCGGGCCGATTCCCGATTTCCTGCGCTTCGTCGAGGACAGCCCGGTCGCCGGGATGATCGGTCATTTCACCGATGGCGCCACCGGCGCGGGGAACGGCCGTCTCACGGCCAAGCTTGCGCTGCCGTTGAAGAAGCCCGAAGCCAACAAGGTCACCGGCGCGTTCCTGTTCGCGAACGGCGAATTGCGCCTTCCGGACGCACCCGCGTTCACGCAGATCAACGGCGAAGTCACGTTCACCGAGAACAGCCTGCGCTCGCGCGATCTCGCGATCGACGTGATGGGCGGACCCGCGAAGCTCTCGATCGCGAGTACCGAAGGCCGCGTTCGGGTCGGCGGCAACGGCACGGCGAATCTGGGATTGTTGCGGCGCCAGTACACGGCGGCGTATTTCGATCGACTCTCGGGGACGGCCGACTGGACGATCGCCGTCAACGTGCGGCCCGGGCAATCGGCGTGGGTGCTCGAAAGCCCGATGAAGGGCGTCATCGTCGACTTGCCGGCGCCGCTCGGCAAGGCGGCGGGCGACGCCATGCCGCTGCGCATCGAGCGCCGCGGCGACACGGCGCCGGAGGGTGAAGACCATCTGGACATGACCTACGGCCGTATCGCGCAGGTCGCCGTGCATCGGCAGCTCGCGAAAAGCGGCGCCACCGTGGATCGCGTCCTGCTCTCGCTCGGGCGCGCCGCGGACCGTCCGGACGCAGCACGGGCCGAGCGTTCCGGCGTCTGGGTGCGCGGCGAGCTGCCCCATCTCAACGTCGACGACTGGCTAGCGCTGCGGGAGCGCGAGAAGGCCGCCGTAAGTGCCGCTGCCGATGCGATTCCCCCGCTCGCCGGCGTCGATCTCGATGTCGGCGCCCTTGATGTGTTCGGGCGCCGGTTCAACGAGTTCAAGGTCGTCGCCCGGGAGTCGGAGCGCGACTGGAAGCTCGATCTGCGCGGACGCGAGGTCACCGGCACGGCAGTCTGGTCGGCGCCGGGGACGAGCATGCCGAACGGGCGCGTCGTCGCGCGTCTCGTGCGCTTTGCGATGCCGGGTCCGAGCGAGTCGAGCGCGCAAGCCGGCAGTGACAACAAGGGGGACGAGACCAAGGCTTCGAGCGGTGACGCGAACCCCTGGCCCGAGCTCGACATCGCCGCCGATACGTTTTTCTCGAAGGGACGCGATCTTGGACGGCTCGAGCTCGTGGCGAAACCGCAGGGCGCCGAGTGGCGGATCGAAAAGCTGGTGGTCGCCAACGACAACGGGCGCATCGAGGCCAATGGCGCCTGGCGTACCCAAGCGCGCCAGCAGCAGACGAAGCTCGACGTCGCGCTCGACGCGCAGGACGCCGGCGCCTTCCTCGCGCGTTTCGGGTACCCCGACGCGCTGCAGGGCGCGCCGACGCGAATCGACGGCCAGCTCGCCTGGGCCGGCGCGCCCAGCGAATTCGACTATCCGACGCTCACCGGCACGCTGCGCATCGTCGTGGGGCCCGGCCGCTTCCTGAAGATCGAGCCCGGCTTCGGCAAGCTTCTCGGCGTGTTGTCGCTGCAATCGCTGCCGCGGCGGATTTCGCTCGATTTTCGCGACGTGTTCAGCGAGGGCTTCGCCTTCGACGACATCACGGGCAGCGTGCGCGTCGCCAACGGCGTGATGAGCACCGATAATCTCGCGCTTGTCGGCCCGGCGGCGAAGGTCAACATCTCCGGCGACGCCGACCTCGCGAAGGAGACGCAGCGGCTTGCGGTGCGCGTCCAGCCTTCGCTCTCCGGCGGCGTGTCGGCCGGCGCTGCGCTGCTGTTTCTCGCCAATCCGATCATCGGTGCCGCGGTCGGCGCCGGCTCGCTCCTCGCGCAGAAGGTGATGCGCGATCCGATCGAGCAGATGTTCAGCTACCAGTACACAGTGACCGGTGGCTGGTCGGATCCCGTCGTCACGCGCAGCGGCACCGCGATGGTGAGCGTTGCACCGGGGACGCCCGGTTCTCCGGCCGAGGGCACGCCGAGATGAAGGAGCAGGCGCTGGAAGAGCAGCCGGCGCGTATCGCTGCTTCCGGTCGCAACGCCACGCCGTTTCGCGTCGCCGCGGTGCAGATGGTGTCGGGCGGCGATATTGCGGCCAATCTCGACCAGGCAGCACCACTGATCGCCGCAGCGGCCGCACAAGGCGCGCGTCTTGTCGTCCTGCCTGAATACTTCGGGATCTTCGGCACGAAGACGACCGACAAGGTCATCGCGCGCGAAGCCGACGGCAACGGCGTGCAGCAGGCGTTCCTGGCGCGCGCAGCCCGCGAGCACAGCATTTTTCTTGTCGGCGGCAGCGTTCCCCTCGCGTGCGACGATCCGACTCGCGTGCGGAGCGCGTGTCTCGCCTACGGCCCGGACGGCGCGCGCATCGCGCGCTACGACAAGATCCATCTCTTCGCCTTCGCGCGCGGCGACGAGCACTACGACGAAGGCCGGACGATCGAGGCGGGGACGACGCCGGTGGCGATCGATCTGCCGTGCGGGCGGGTCGGCCTCTCCATTTGCTACGACGTGCGTTTTCCGGAGCTCTACCGCAGTCTTTCCGATCTCGCGCTGATCCTCGTGCCGTCCGCGTTTACGGCGACCACCGGGGTTGCGCACTGGCACCTGCTGCTTCGCGCACGCGCCGTCGAAAATCTGTGCTACGTGCTCGCCGCGGCCCAAGGGGGGATCCACGCCAACGGGCGGCGCACCTACGGGCACTCGATCCTGATCGACCCCTGGGGCAGGATCATCGCGGAGCGCGAGGACGGACCCGGCATCGTCGTCGGCGACGTCGATCCGGCGCGCCTGGCCGAAGTGCGCGAATCGCTGCCGGCGCTCGCCCATCGCGTGCTGTGACCACGCATGACCCCGCACGATCTGCCGGTTCCGGTGCAGGAGCGCTATTTCGAGGACTATGCGCCCGGGTCGGTGTGCGTCTACGGTCCGATCGCGGTCACCGAAGCTGCGATCATCGAGTTCGCGTCGCGCTACGATCCGCAGCCGATGCACACCGATCCGGTCGCCGCGGCGCGCGGTCCGTTCGGCGGCCTGATTGCGAGCGGCTGGCACACGACCGGACTCGTGATGCGCGTCCTGGTCGAACGCTACCTGTCGCATGTGGCGGCGCTGGTGTCCCCCGGGATCGACGAGTTGCGCTGGCAAAAGCCCGTGCGGCCGGGCGACGCGCTCCACGTTCGCGTCACGGTGGTCGACGCGGGCATTTCGCGCTCGAAGCCCGATCGTGGCCTCATCAGGAGCTTCGTCGAGGCGCTGAACCAGAACGACGAAGTGGTGATGAGCCTGAAGGCGATGAACTTCCTGCGTCGTCGAGACACGGGCAAGGGCGGCGCCTGATCGCCGCGTTCGCGACCTATTTCCCGCGCAGCAGGATCAGCACCGCGCCGCCACCGCCCGCGTGCCGCGGCGCTTCGCAGTACGCAAGGACGTCGTCCCAGCGCGAAAGCCACTGCCTGACCTTTCCCTTCAGCACCGGCTCGCGGTTGGGCGAGGTGAGGCCTTTGCCGTGGATCACGCGGACGCAGCGATAACCGTGCTGGCGCGCATCGTCCAGGAAATCGGCGAGTGCGTCGTGCGCCTCGTCGGTCGTGTGGCCGTGGAGATCGATCTCGCCTTGCACGGCCCAGTGACCGCGCCGGAGCTTGGACAGGATGTCGCTGCCGAGTCCGCGGCGCAGGAACGTCTGAAACGCCTCGTGCTCCTGTCCGATCTCCCACGTATGAGGCGAAGGCTCTGCGCCGTATTTCGACGCGGCGAGTGCGTCGGCGTCGTCGGCGATACGCTGATGGGGAATCGGCTCCGGTCGTCGCGCGACGTGCTGCGCGCGCGTTGACGGCGAGAGCTTCTGCACGTCGGCGAAAGCACTCGCGAGGTCAACGTCGCCATCGCGATGTTTCGCCGCGGCAATCGCGTGCCGAGGGGTCGCGTGACGCGCCTTCGGCAGGTTCGGCGGACGCGCGGGGGCTTCGGCAGGCGCCTTGGCGCGCGCCAGGTCCACGAGCTTCCTCAAGTCGGACAGCTTGGCCATCGCAAGTGCGATTACAGGCCCTCGAGATACGCCTCGGCGTCGAGCGCCGCCATGCAGCCGGTGCCTGCCGAAGTTACCGCCTGGCGATAGACGTGGTCGGCGACGTCGCCGGCCGCGAAAACGCCGGGCACGTTTGTGGCCGTGGCGTTGCCGGCGATGCCGCTCCTGATCTTGATGTAGCCGCCGGCCATGTCGAGCTGGCCTTCGAAGATCCCGGTGTTCGGCGTGTGGCCGATCGCGATGAAGACCCCGGTGACCGGGAGATGCGCCGTTGCCGCCGTCTTCACGTCCTTGACCCGCGCTCCGGTGACGCCCGATGCATCACCAACGATCTCGTCGAGCGTGTGGTTCCACAGGATGCGGGCGTTGCCGCCATCCTTCGTTTTCGCGAGCAAACGGTCAACCAGGATCGCCTCGGCGCGGAACTTGTCGCGGCGATGGATCACGGTGACCGTCTTCGCGATGTTCGACAGGTAGAGCGCTTCCTCGACTGCGGTGTTGCCGCCGCCGACGACCGCGACGTCCTGTCCCTTATAGAAAAAGCCGTCGCAGGTCGCGCAGGCCGACACGCCCTTGCCGGCATAGATGTCCTCCGAGGGCAGGCCGAGATAGCGGGCGGAAGCACCCGTCGCGATGATCAGCGCATCGCACGTGTATTCGCCGTTGTCGCCGACGAGCCGCAACGGCTTTTCGCCGAGCCTGGCCGTGTGGATCTGGTCGAAGATCAGCTCGGTCTCGAAGCGCTCGGCGTGCTGCTGGAAGCGCGCCATCAGGTCCGGGCCCTGGACGCCCATCGCGTCGGCGGGCCAGTTGTCGACGTCGGTCGTCGTCATCAGCTGGCCGCCCTGCGCGAGACCGGTGATGAGGACGGGCTTCAGGTTCGCGCGTGCGGCGTATACTGCCGCCGTGTAGCCGGCAGGGCCGGATCCCAGGATCAGCAGGCGGGCGTGTTTGACGGACATGCGATTCTCGCTTTGTAAGTCGGCCGATTCTACTTGATGTGGGGGCGCCTCCCGGCGGCCCAACCCGTCGTCCTTTAGCCCGCGCGATCCCTTTCGCCGGCGCCGATCCGGTGTATAATGCACCGCATGAAGTATCCTCAACAAGCTGATGTTTTTTAATAAAAAAGAGGCGGTGCCTTCGCGCCGGCGCGCGCGCGTCGCGTCGCGTCCTGCAGCCGCAGAGACGACGTTGTCGCCGCGCTTCGCACGGCTGGTGCGCGAGTCGTGGTGGCTCATTGTCGTCGCCGCGTTCGCATGGCTTGCGCTCGTCCTCACCACCTACACGCGCGACGATCCGGCGTGGTCGACGTCCGGCATCGGTGCGCCGATCGCGAACAAGGGCGGGATGGCGGGCGCATGGCTCGCCGATCTTCTCTTCTACCTTTTCGGCGTCTCGGCATGGTGGTGGGTCGTCGCGGGCCTGGCGCTCGTCATCGCCGGCTACCGGCGGATCGGACATCCCGAGCGGGCGAGCGATCATCCGCTGGGTCTAGGCATTCTCGGCTTCGCGCTGGTGCTCGCCACCAGCGCCGCACTCGAGGCGCTGCGGTTCCCCCGGCTGCCCGCCACGCTGCCGGAGCGACCGGGCGGCGTGCTCGGCGACATCATCGGGGGCTCGCTCGCGCGGCTCATGGGCTTCAATGGCGCGACGTTGCTCCTGATCGCGCTCTTCGCGGTCGGCTGGTCGCTCTTTTCGGGCATGTCATGGCTGAAGCTGATGGAGCGCATCGGCGCGGCGATCGAAACGGCCGTTGCCTGGTTGCGACGCAGGGCCGACGAGCGCAAGGACCGCGAGCTCGGCGCGCAGGCGGTCGCCGAGCGCGAAGCCATGGTGCAGCTGAAGCACGAGGAGGTCGTGCACGAGCCCGTCGTCGTGGTGCCGCCGCAGATCGAAGTGCCGCGATCGGAACGCGCGGTGCGCGAAAAGCAGCGGCCGCTCTTCGTCGACATGCCCGACTCGCCGCTGCCGCCGCTGGCGCTGCTCGATGAGGCGCCCGCGCCGCAGGAGGCGGTGAGCGCCGAGACGCTCGAATTCACGTCGCGTCTGATCGAGCGCAAGCTCGCCGATTTCGGCGTCGCCGTGCGCGTGCTCGCCGCCTACCCGGGCCCCGTGATCACGCGCTTCGAGATCGAGCCTGCCGTCGGCGTCAAGGGCGCGCAGATCGTCAACCTGATGAAGGACCTCGCGCGCGCGCTGTCGGTCGTGTCGATCCGCGTCGTCGAGACGATCCCCGGCAAGTCGTGCATGGGACTCGAGTTGCCGAACCCGAAGCGGCAGATCGTCAAGCTCGTCGAGATCCTGTCGTCGGCGACGTACAACGACACGACGAGCCCGCTCACGCTGGCGCTCGGCAAGGACATCGCGGGCAAGCCCGTCATCGCGGATCTCGCGCGGATGCCGCACCTGCTCGTCGCCGGCACGACGGGCTCGGGCAAGTCGGTCGCCGTCAATGCGATGATCCTGTCGCTCCTCTACAAAGCCGAGCCGAAGCAGGTGCGGCTGATCTTCGTCGATCCGAAGATGCTGGAGCTCTCCGTTTACGAGGGCATTCCGCATCTGCTGGCGCCGGTCGTCACCGACATGAAGCTCGCCGGCAACGCGCTCAACTGGTGCGTGGGCGAGATGGAGCGCCGCTACAAGCTGATGTCGACCCTGGGCGTGCGCAACCTCTCCGGCTACAACGGGAAGGTCATCGAGGCGAAGAAGGCCGGCCGGCCGCTGACGAATCCCTTTACGTTGACGCCGGACACGCCGGAGCCGATCGAGGAGATGCCCTACATCGTCGTCGTCATCGACGAGCTCGCCGACCTGATGATGATGACCGGCAAGAAGATCGAGGAGCTGATCGCCCGGATTGCACAGAAGGCGCGTGCGGCCGGCATCCATCTCATTCTCGCCACGCAGCGCCCGTCGGTCGACGTCATCACGGGCCTCATCAAAGCGAACATTCCGTCGCGGATCGCATTCCAGGTCGCGAGCCGGGTCGACTCGAGGACGATCCTCGATCACATGGGCGCCGAGACGCTGCTGGGTCAGGGCGACATGCTGTTCCAGCCGCCGGGGGTCGGTTACCCGCTGCGCGTGCACGGCGCGTTCGTGTCGGACGCCGAAGTGCATCACGTGGTCGAGCACCTGAAGACGCAAGGCGGGCCGCAGTACCTCGACGGAATTCTCGAAGGCACCGCGAACGGCAATGGCGAGGAGGGCGTCGCGATCGAAGGGGGCGACGCCGAATCCGACCCGATGTACGACCAGGCGGTCGCGATCGTGCTGCAGACGCGCCGGCCGTCGATCTCGCTCGTCCAGCGGCATCTGCGGATCGGCTACAACCGCGCGGCGCGGCTGATCGAGCAGATGGAGCGGGCGGGCCTGGTCTCGCCGATGCAATCGAACGGGAACAGAGACGTGCTGGTGCCGGCCGGGGCGCGGGATGCGCGTTGATCCGCGCGGGCAACGGCACCTGCCGTGGGTGGCGACGGCAGCGCTGGCGGCGCTGCTGGTCGGCGTCGTCGGCGCAGCCGACGCGTCGGGCCTCGATCAGCTCAAATTGTTTCTTTCCGGCGCGAAGACCGGCAAGGCAACCTTCCGCCAGGTCGTCACGAGCCAGCGCGGCACGACGGAAACGACCGGCACGTTCACGTTCCAGCGGCCGGGCAAGTTCCGCTGGGTCTACGAAAAACCGTACGAACAGCTGATCGTTGGCGATGGCGACAAGCTGTGGATCTACGACCGTGATCTCAATCAGGTGATCGTGCGCAAGCTCGATGGCGCGCTCGGCTCGAGTCCCGCTGCGCTGCTCTCCGGGGACAATGCGCTGGAGCGCAACTTCGAGCTCACCGCCGCCGTCGGCGGCGTCGACGGCCTCGAATGGGTCGATGCGAAGCCCAAGGCCGCCGACACCGGATTCGAACGCGTCCGCCTCGGGTTCAAGGACAACCTGCCGCGCGTAATGGAGTTGAAGGACACGTTCGGCAACGTGACGCGGCTCGAGTTCGGAACGTTTGAGCGCAACGCGACGCTCGATGCCGGCCAGTTCAAGTTCGTGCCGCCGAAGGGCGCGGACGTGGTCGGAGAGTGACCTGTTCGCACCCTCATTTCCGTCGGAAACCCATGGAGCGCGATCCGCTGGGTTTGGTATCCGCGGCGGAGCCGTCCGGGCGCGCAAGCAAGAGCCCCGCACAGGCGGGGCGTTCTTGAAGCGGATCCTGATCAGTGCTTGCGTCGAAGCGAGGCTGCAAGACCCGCGAGACCGAGGCCGAGAAGAGCGAGGCTGCCGGGTTCCGGCGCATTTGCGGCTGGACTGATTGAGTAAGAAACGCTCAACATGCCGCCGGACGCAAAGGTGACCGTGGTGGCGCACGGCAACCCGCTACAAGTGTTTAGCTGGAGAATGGCTCCCGGACTTGTAGAAGAGCTGTATGCCGTACCGGTGATACCTGTGACGCCGCTTATCAGGCCATCATGGGCCGCAAATTGTTCACCGCCATTGAAAAATGTATCGAAGAGTATTCCTGCTACCGTAGCCTGGAACGAATCTACGGCCCCTGCCGGACTGAAATAGACCCCTGACGCGGGAATACCGGCCAATAGCGAGTCATCGATCGTAAAGGTTCCTGATCCGTCCGCACCAAAATCGATATCAAAAAGCACTGGTGTGGCATGGGCAGTTACTGACCCGATTAGCATAATGGCAACAAGAATCGTCATTAGCCTGATCTTCATACATCACCCCACTCCGACGAATAGCCGCCGCTAAAAGAAGCTTATCGCGTGCCAGGCCATGTAAATCAATGACATAGACAGCCTTGCGCGTTTGCGTGCAATCCGATTGTAAGATTATTCGACGTCCAAAGAGGACGGAGAAGCAAAGGAAGCGCCCGCCGGCAGCCGAAGCGCACCGCGCAGAAGGCCGCGTCAGGGCAGCGGAATGCCCTTGTCCGCCATCACCTTGCGCGCGCGGTCCGGATAATCGGTGATGAGCCCGTCGACGTTGATGTCGATCAGGCGCGCCATGTCGGCGGGGTCGTTGATGGTCCAGGGCAGCACGCGCACGCCCAACGCATGGGATTCCGACACATCGGCGAGCGTCACGTTGCGAAAGTAAGGTGACCAGGTGCTGCAGCCGGCCGCCTTGACGAGCCGCGGCAGCGAGCCGTCGTAGGCATTGAGATCGAGGCCGGCGTGCCAGGGCGAGGGCCGGCCCGATCGGCGCTGCACGGTGTCGTCGTTCGGCGATTCGATCGTAAGACAGACGGTCTCGATCACCGGCGCGAGCTTTTTCGCCTCGATGAGCGTGCGCCAGTCGAACGACTGGATCGTTACTTCGCCTTCGAGCCCGGCGCTGCGGATCGCCTCGACGGTGAGCCGCGCGAATGTCGCAGCATCCACCATCTCCCCGGCATTATCGGGCGTGATCTTGGTCTCGACATTGAGGCGCGAAGGCCGGCTGCGGGCCTTCACGAGCGCAAATACTTGCGCGAGCGTGGGGAAGCGCTGGCCGTCCTCGGCCCGCTGTTCGGGAAACTGTTTCGCGTAGCGGCTGTCAGGATTGAGTCGGCCGATGTCGTAGCGTTGCAATTCGGCGAGCGTCAGCGCGTGGATCGGCGGCCCTTTCGCGGTCAGCCATCGGCCTTGCTCATCGCGAGCGAGATCGGGATTGAGATAGGGATCGTGCGAGATGACAAGGATGTTGTCCTTCGTCACGGCGAGGTCGGTTTCGAGCGTGGTCACGCCGATCGACAGCGCGAGCGAGAATGCCGCGAGCGTGTTTTCCGGCCGCAGCCCGCGCGCGCCCCGATGCCCCTGGAGGTCGAACGCACACGCGGGCAGCGTCGCCGCGAGCGTCGAGGCAGCGATGATCGCCCGGATCAGTGCTGCACCGCCGCCCCGCCTCATTGCGCAAGAACGCTACGGACGCGCGGATGGTCGAGCACCGTCCGATCGACGACGAACTCCGGCACGCGGCCCGCGAGCACGTCGACGATGCTTTGCAAACCCGTCGCCGCCATGTTGTGAAAGCACTCGTCGGTCCAGCACAGCGAGTGCGGCGTCAGGATGACGTCGTCCATCATGAGCAGCGGATTGTCGGGCGCGATCGGTTCCTGCTCGAATACGTCGAGCGCCGCGCCGGCAATGCGATGTTCACGCAGTGCCTCGATCAACGCTGCTTCGTCGACGATCGGTCCCCGCGCGACATTGATGAAATAGGCGCAGGGCTTCATCTGCGCGAGCTCGCGCGCGCCGATGAGGTGACGCGTCTCGTCGTTCAGGAGGCAGCAGACGACGACGAAGTCGGCGGCCGAGAGCAATGCATCGAGGCCGACCCTGCGCGCCCCGAGGTAGCGGAGCTCGATCTCGTTGACGTACGGATCGGCGGCGAGCAATTGCAGGTCGAAGCTGCGCGCCATCCGCAGGAGTTCCTTGCCGATGCGGCCGGCGCCAACCACGCCCAGCGTGCGGCCGGTGAGTCCGACGCCCATGTGCTCCATCCGCTCGTTCCAGCGGCCCGTGCGCGTGAGCCGATCCTTGCGCAAGAGCTTGCCGGCGAGCGCCAGCACGAACGTCAACGCGATCGTGGCCACGGGCCGCGGCATCGAGGAAGGCGTGTGCGTCACGATCACGCCGGCCCTCGTCATTGCCGCAACGTCGACGGAGTCGTAGCCGACACCGTGACGTGCGACCACGCGCAGGCGGCAGTCGGGACGGATGACCGCGATGGCCGGAACCCGGGGGATGTTGACGTAGACGGCGTCGTAGTGCGCCGCGTGATGGGCGTTGATCTCGGACACGACTTCGGGGAGATATTCCCATTCGATGTCCGCTGCAGCATCGAGGATCGCGAGCGCCTTCTTGCCGAACGCCGGTTCCCCGCGCGAATCGAGGATGTCGCGCGTCAGCCCGACGCGGAATTTCCGGGCCACGTCTGATCAGTCCTTTGCGTTGCGGGCGTCGCGCAACACGCCGAGCCCGTGTGCGAGCGCGCTCTGGAACAGCAGCTGATCGATGCCGTAAGCGAGCAGGCGGAAGCCCTTTGCCGCGTAGTCGCGCGCCCAGCTGTCGTCGGGCACGAGGAACGCCGGCGCCTTGCCGTGAGTGTTGCACGCGGCGAGGACGCGGTCGATGGCGGCGAGAAACGCGGGGTGCGTGAAGCGGCCGGGAATCCCGAGGAAGTTGGTCAGGTCGGACTGCCCGATCCACAGCGCATCGACGCCTGGAACCGCGGCGATTGCGTCGACGTTGGCGAGCCCTTCGTCGGTCTCGATCTGCGCAATCACCATCGTTCGGGCATTGAGCGCGGCGATCTTGCTCTCGACGTCGCCGCCTTCGTAGTCGTCGTGAGCGAAGCCGAACGCCGCGCCGCGCCGCCCCGCAGGCGGATAGCGCGTGCAGGCGACGATATGCCTCGCCTCTTCCGCCGTTCCGACCATCGGCGCCATCACGCCGAATACGCCCACGTCGAGGGCACGCGCGATAAAAGGGTATTCGCCACGCGGCACCCGCGCGAACGGGACGATGCTCAAGCCGCGGCAGAGCGCGACCTGGTTTTTCAGCGTTTCGAAGCCGAGCCCCGTGTGCTCCATGTCGAACAGGACGAACTCGGCGCCGGCATTGCGGCACAGCTGCGGCATGCCCGGCGAAAAGAACTCGAAGATCATCGTGCCGAACGACGAACCGCCGGCGGCGAGCGCCGCTTTGACCGGGTTGTCGCGGATCACGCCGAGCCTTTGTTCAGCAACTCAACGTAAGACCGGATTCGCACGGCGTTGGCACCGAGGTCGCCCTGGCCGACCCGCGATACCGAGCGGATGTCGAGTCGGCTGCCGCCCGGTTCCGGCGTGATGCGGATCACGACGTCGTCCTTGAAGCCGAACCACGGCGTCGTTGCGGTCGCTTCGATCCGGCCCGCGACGGGATCGGCGGCTACGATGGCCCACCCCATCCGCTTCGCGGTATCGAGCGCTCTCGCGAACGCGGTGGGCGGCCACGCCTCGACTTCCACCGGCTTGATGTCCGGATAGGCTGCATGCTGTTGCGTTGCGAACGCATCGCCGGGATACGCCGTTGGAACCCGCGAGCCCGCGCGCAACGGGGCGATCGCCACGAACGTCGGGGGATCGGCGGTATCGGTCGTGATGTCGTTGATCGGCGGCAGCGAGATCCCTTTCTGGAACCACCAGGCGGGAACGGCGCCGGCCACGAGCCCGATCACCAGCGCCGCGGCGAGGCTCGCGACGCGGTTCGTGCGCCATTTGGGGACCACGAGCGCGACCAACGCAAGCGCGGCGAGCGCAAAGCTCGCATAGACGCCCCAGCGAAGCACTCCGAAACCGACGCCGAACGTCCAGACGCCGAAACGTGCACCGAACCCGGACGCGACGACCGCCGCCGCGGCGACGATTGCGAGCACCAACAGCGTTCTTGCAACGGCCATGCATGCCTCGGGAAATGTTGGATAATTCGACGGCAGGCGTCCAATGTACGCCGCGTCGTTTCGGCGGGTCAACGCAGGACCCGCCACCGGGCGGCAAAGTTCCATTCCCTTGACCGATCTTTTCGCCACCGCCAATCCGGCCGCGCCGCTGGCCGACCGCCTGCGCCCGAAGACGATCGACGAAGTGATCGGGCAGCGGCACCTGCTCGCGCCGGGGAAGCCGCTCGCCGTCGCGTTCGCATCGGGCAAGCCGCACTCGATGATCCTTTGGGGACCGCCCGGCTCCGGCAAGACGACGATCGCGCGGCTGATGGCCGACGCGTTCAACGCCGAGTTCACCGCGCGCTCCGCCGTGCTGTCGGGTGTGAAGGACATCCGCGATGCGATCGCGCGCGCCGAAGCGATCCTCGCGCAATCCGGACGGCACACGATTCTGTTCGTCGACGAGGTGCACCGCTTCAACAAGGCGCAGCAGGACGCGTTCCTGCCGTTCGTCGAGCAGGGACTCGTGACCTTCATCGGCGCGACGACCGAAAATCCATCCTTCGAGGTCAACGGCGCGCTGCTGTCGCGTGCGGCCGTGTATGTGCTGGAGCCGCTGTCGCCGGACGAGCTCGGGCGGCTGGTCGATCGCGCGCTCGCCGCCGGCGCGCCGGGACTCACCCTCGAACCCGCGGCGCGCGAAGCGCTGATCGGCTATGCGGATGGCGACGGCCGCCGCGTCATCAATCTGGTCGAGTATGTGGCGACCGCGGCGGGCGAGGGGCGCAAGGCGCCGATCGACGTCGCGTTCGTCGAAGCAACGATCGCGAGGAGCCTGCGCCGCTTCGACAAGGGCGGCGAGGCCTTCTACGACCAGATCTCCGCATTGCACAAAGCGGTGCGCGGGTCCCATCCCGACGCGGCGCTCTACTGGATGTGCCGGATGCTCGACGGAGGCGCCGACCCGCTCTACGTCGGCCGCCGGATGATCCGGATGGCCTCCGAGGACATCGGCCTCGCCGATCCGCGCGCGCTCTCGCTCGCTCTCGCCGCCGTCGAGACCTACGAACGACTCGGCACACCCGAGGGCGAGCTCGCGCTGGCCGAAGCCGTTCTCTATCTCGCGTGCGCGCCGAAATCGAATGCGGTCTACGCGGCCTATGGCGCCGCCCGCGCCTTCATCGCTGGTGACGGCTCCCGCCCGGTGCCGCTGCGGCTGCGCAACGCGCCGACCAAGCTCATGAAGGAGCTCGATTACGGCAAGGGCTATCGCTACGCGCACGACGAGGAGGGCGCGTACGCCGCGGGAGAGCGCTATCTTCCGGACGGCGTGCCCGAGATCAACTGGTACGAGCCGACCGATCGCGGACTCGAGGCGAAGATTCGGGACAAGCTGCGCGAGCTTCGCGCCAGGGATCATCAAGCGCGCGACGAGAAATCGTGACTGCACTCGTTTGCTAGAATCGCCCGATGCTCGACATCAATCTCTTGCGCAACGATCTTCCGCTGGTGGCCGCCGGACTCGCCAAGCGCGGCATCACGCTCGCTTCGGAGCGGTTCGAGGCGCTCGAACGCGAGCGCAAGGACATCCAGGTCCGCACGCAGGACTTGCAGGCGCGGCGCAACGCGTTGTCGAAGCAGATCGGCGTGGCGAAAGGCAAGGGCGAAGACGCGGGGGCGCTGCTGACCGAGGTGGCCGGCATCGGCGACACAACGAAACGGCTCGAAGCCGAGCTCGATCGGATCCAGCGCGAGCTTCGAGATTTCCTGCTCGACCTGCCGAATCTCACGCATCCCTCGACACCCGCCGGCGCGTCGCCGAACGATAACGTCGAGATTCGCCGCTGGGGCACTCCGCGGGTCTTCGACTTTCCGATCAAGGACCATACCGACATCGGCGAAGCGCTTGGCCTGCTCGATTTCGCGACGGCGGCCAAGCTCTCGGGCGCGCGATTTTCATTGCTGCGCGGCGGCCTCGCGCACCTTCATCGCGCGCTAGCGCAGTTCATGCTCGACACGCAGACGCGCGAGCACGGCTACACCGAGTGCTACACGCCGTACATCGTCAACGCCGAGACGCTGATCGGGACGACGCAGCTTCCGAAATTCGAAGCGGACATGTTCTCGGTCAAGAAGGGCGGCGCGGAGAGCGGGGCCGAGGCGCTGTATCTCATCTCCACTGCCGAGATCACGCTCACCAACACCGTCCGCGGCGAGATCCTGGCCGCCGAAGCGCTGCCGATCAAGCTGACCGCGCATTCGCCGTGTTTCCGCTCGGAGGCGGGAAGCTACGGCAAGGACACGCGCGGAATGATCCGCCAGCACCAGTTCGACAAAGTCGAGATGGTGCAGATCGTGCATCCGGACACGTCGTATGCCGCGCTCGAGGAAATGACGCGGCACGCGGAAACGATCCTGCAGCGGCTCGAGCTGCCCTACCGCGTTGTGGCGTTGTGCACCGGCGACATCGGCTTCGCCGCCGCCAAGACCTACGATCTCGAAGTGTGGCTGCCCGCGCAGAGCACGTACCGGGAAATCTCGTCGTGCTCGAACTGCGAGGCGTTCCAGGCGCGGCGCATGCAGGCGCGGTTTCGCAACGCGCAGGGCAAGCCGGAGCTCGTTCACACGTTGAACGGGTCGGGCCTCGCGGTCGGCCGCACGCTCGTCGCCGTGATGGAGAACTTCCAGCGCGCCGACGGCGGCATCGACGTTCCCGCCGTTCTGCATCCTTATATGGGCGGGACGAAGGTGATCACGGCGGCGCGCTGAGCTTTTCGTCGTCCCCGCGGAGGCGGGGACCCAGCGACGTTCGTACATGAGACCCTGGATTCCCGCGTTCGCGGGAATGACGGTATTTCAGCGCGTGTTGCCCGTATGTCCGAGCGAATAGCGCCCGGGTAGCGGCCACACGGCGAGCCCATGTGGCTCCCTGCCGACCGGGAGCTGCCTGACGTCGCCCGTCGCGGTATCGAAGACGTAGACGACGTTGTCGAAGCGACCCGAAAGCCACAGCCACTTGCCGTCGGCGCTGACGTTGCCCATGTCGGGGCTGCCGCCGCCGGGGATCGGCCACGTCGCGTCGACCTGACGCGTCGCGAAGTCGATCACCGAAACGCTGCCCTTGCCCTTGGGCGTCCCGTGGATCTTGTTCGAGCCGCGGTTGGCGACGTAGAGCTTCTTCCCGTCGCGGCTGGGATAGAGGCCGTGCGTACCCTTGCCCGTCGGAATGAAGCCGATCTGGCGAAAGCTCTCGCCGGCGACGACGAAGACGCCGTCGGACATCATGTCGGCGACGAAATACACGCTGCCGTCGGGCGAGACGCGGATGTCCTGCGGCATCCCCTTCCATGTCGTGCAGATGGTCTCGTCACGGCCGTCGATCCCCTTGGCGATCTGCGTGGGCACGCCCGGCTTGATCAACTGGACGTAACCCAGGACCTTGCGGTTCACGAGATCGATCTTGGCGACCGTTCCGGTGAACTCGCAGGTGAAGATCGCGAAGCGTCCGTCGATCGCGAAATCGGCGTGGTTGATCCCGCCGCACCGCGGCACGTCCAGCGAATACTGGAGCGCCATCGTGACGGGATCGCGGAAATCGAGCCGCTTGTGCGCCTCGGCAACGACGATCGCCGATTTTCCGTCCGGCGAGAAATACATGTTGTACGGATCGTCGACGGCGATCGGCTTGCCAGGCTGGCCCGTTCGCGGGTCGATCGGCGTAAGGCTGCCGACCTTCGTGTTCTCGGCGTTGTTCGCGACCCACAGCGTGCGCATGTCCCACGACGGCACCACATGCTGCGGGTTCAGGCCGACGCGGAATTTGTCGACGACCAGGAACGTATCCGGATCGATCACGTAGACGTCGTTTGATTGCAGGTTCGGCACGTAGACGCGCTTCAAGTCGGCCGCGACGTCGGGACGAACCTTGCCGGCGGTCGTTTCGCTGTAGAGGTTCGACGGGTCCGGCACCGCGGGCATTCCCGGCACCGTCGCGACCGCGCGTGCGCCGCCGGGCGATGCCCCCTGTCCCCAGACGAGCGCGCAGAACGCGAGAGCGCACACAATGGAGAGCGGAAGGGCGGGACTTACGCGTCGGTGCGTCACGATTGGTCCTGATGCTGGAGAGATTGCGTTAACGAAGGGTCGAAAGCTGCGGGCCCGGCATCACTGGCGCGCGGTGGCCCTGCGGATCGCCTCGACGGTCCGCGTGACGATCGCATCGACGCCCGGCTGCCCGAGCGCGGCCGTGGCGCGACGCGGATCACCATACGTGCCTTCGGTGCGCGACGGCGGCGTGGCTGCCTTGAGCTTGTCGGTACGCACGAGCGCGGGATCGACGGCGAGCGCGAGCGAAGTGTCGGCGAGGCCGGCGTGCGTGCCGATCTCGTCGTCGCGGTAGCCCTGCGCTTTCAGCCCCTGGGGATAGATCGTTTCCGTGACCTGGTAATACTCGACGATCGCATGCGCCCGCGCCGATGTGGAAGCCCAGGCTTTGTTGAGCCTTAGCGCGACGATCTGCAGGTCCTTTTGATAGCCGCCGTGATCGCCAAGAAACACGACATCGCGAAAGCCCGCGAGCCGGAAGCTTCGCGCTGCCGATTCGAGCAGCTTCTCGAAGACGTCGTCGGGCACGGTGATGGTCCCGGGGAAACGCATGTGCGCGCTCGGCGGGTCGACGCTGCCCTCGGGCACGTAGGCGATCACGGGGGCCACCAGCGCGTTGCCGAGCGCCGCGGCGATCCTGTCGGCAAGGATCTTGACGCGCCGGTTGTGCTTGCCCAGCACCATGTGCGCGCCGTTTTGCTCGGTGCCGCCGATCGGCACGATGATCGTCGTCTTTCCCGAGCGGATCGCGCTTGCGAGCTCGGGCGAAGTGAGCGCCTCGAGCGACACCGTCGGTGGTGCATCGGCCCGCGCGCCGGAAACGGCAAGCCACAGGCAGGCGAGGAGCAGCAACGTCTTCGAAATCACCCCGCCATTCTACCGCGGCCCCGATCAATTTTTCGGAAGCGTCGCGTCGACAGTCGCAGCGGCTGCCGGCGGATCGGCCGGAACATCGACGAACAGGCGAAGGCGCGGCTGCGACGCCGCCTCGTGGGCGAGCAGGACATCGTAATAGCCGCGGACGCGGTCGACGAACGCGACGGGCATTCCGCCGCGCGCATAGCCGAGCTTCGCCTGCTCGTGGTATTCGGGCTGCGCGAGCAGCGGCAGTGCCTTTTTCACATCGCTCCAATGATCGGGATTGAGACCCTGCTTCTGCGCGAGGATGCGTGCGTCCTCGAGATGGCCTATGCCGATGTTGTAGGAGGCGAGCGCGAGCCACGTCCGGTCGGGTTCGGAGATCCGCTCCGGCAACTTGTCCTTGAGGCTTTTCAGGTAGCGGGCGGCGGCGAGCACGTTTTGCGTCGGGTCGAGCAGGTCGGTGACGCCGAGGAGCTTTGCCGTGTCCTCGGTGAGTTGCATGAAGCCGCGCACGCCCGTCTCGCTCTGCGCCGACGAATCCCATTTCGATTCCTGGTAGGCGATCGCCGCGAGCAGCCGCCAATCGAGCCCCGTTTTTGCCTGCGTGTCGCGGAAGAGCGGCCGGTATTGCGGCAGCAGCGTGCGCATCTTTTCCTGCAGCCCGACGGCATCGATGCGCAGGAACTGGCGCGCCTCGGGAACGTAGCGTTCGACGAGGCGCTCGAGCGTCCCGTTGCGTTTCGCACGCACGAGGAATCGGTCCAGCTCCTGCGCGAGCTTCGGATCGCGCGGCGAGACCGCCCAGGCGATATCGCGCCGGCCGCCGACCGGAAACGCGACGTCGAATTCGAGGTAGATGTTACGTGCGACGGCGGCGGCAAGCGAGCCGACGATCGCGTAGGACAGCGTGCCGTCGGAGACCTGCGCGATGAGCTCGGAGGCCGACGGGAGCGCGATCGGCCGCCACGTGATTTCCGGATGCGCGGCGCGCAGACGGTCGATTTCCGGTTCGATGCCGAAGGAGTCGATATACGCGACAGTCTCGCCGTCGAGATCGTCCCAACTGGCGGGCTTGAAGCCATCCGAGTTGTAGATCAGCACGGGCTCGGCGGCGAGATAACCGATCGTCCACAGGACCGGCGGCGCAGCACTCGCGGCGGCCGTGGCAAGGCGCGCCTCTATCCCGACGACGCCGAGCGGCGGACGCGGCGGAGGAGGGCGCAGCAAGCCGCCGACGCCCAGGTGCGCTTCGCCGCGCTCGATCGCCGCGAACACCTCCGCTGCAGAGTCCGCCGGCACGAAACGGACGGGCGTTTTCCTTTCCTGCGCGAACAATCGCACGAGATCGGCGTCGAAACCCACGAAGGCGCCATCCGGACCGGGGAAATAGACGATCGGGCCCGGACGGACGAACACGACAAGCTCGTCGGCCTTGACGGGTGCCGCGGGCGACGGCGGCGGAGGGCTGACAGGAAGCGGAACGAGCAGCGCGAACGCGAGCGCGGCCACTGCCGCAATCCCGGCGGCGATGAAGACGACGCGGCGCAACGGTCGCACTCTATGGTGGCGAAGACGTCAGCAGGCGATCCGGCCGATTATAGCGACAGCCCCGCCGCGTCCCGGTTCCGTTGGCCGCGCGCTTGCTGCCGACGATCGGATGGCCGATAATTCCTTTCTTGCGCTTGCCCGCACCGATCAACGGCGGGTCGCCCCGCATTGCGGCGTCGTGAACCTGGTCAGGTCCGGAAGGAAGCAGCCACAGCGATTCCCCGCAAGTGCCGGGGGAACGGCTCGCCACCTTCTCTTTGCTCGTCGGATCGACCTGATACTGCGCTGCTCGCCCACTCGATCGCTCACGTACGTCCATGTACGTTGCGCGCTCTCATGGGCTCGCGCCCTGTCTCCGGCCGATCTGACGGCAAATAGACCTGAGCTTCGAATGCAGCTTCGGCCGATGCTATGAGCTATCAGGTTCTCGCCCGCAAGTGGCGGCCGAAGACATTCGCCGAGATCGCGGGACAGGAGCACGTCGTCACCGCGCTCAGCAACGCACTTTCCCGTGGGCGGCTGCACCATGCGTACCTGCTCACCGGCACGCGGGGCGTGGGCAAGACGACGATCGCGCGGATTCTGGCGAAGAGCCTCAACTGCCTCACCAACGGCGTCACGGCGACGCCATGCGGCACGTGCGCGGCGTGCCTCGACATCGACGCGGGGCGTTTCGTCGACCTGCTCGAGCTCGACGCCGCGTCGAACACGCAGGTCGACAACATGCGCGAGATCCTCGACAACGCGCGCTACGCGCCGACGGTCGGCCGCTACAAGGTTTACCTTATCGACGAAGTGCACATGCTGTCGAAGTCGGCGTTCAATGCGATGCTGAAAACGCTCGAGGAGCCGCCCGAGCACGTCAAGTTCGTGCTGGCGACCACCGATCCGCAGAAAATCCCAGTGACCGTGCTGTCGCGTTGCCTGCAGTTCAATCTGAAGCAGCTGCCGCCGGCACTGATCGCGGAACGGCTGGCCGCGATTCTCGATGCCGAGAAGATCGCCGCCGACCCGAGCGCGCTGGCGTTGATCGCGAAGGCAGCGCAGGGCTCGATGCGCGACGCGCTGTCGCTGCTGGACCAGGCGATCGCCTACGGCGGGGGCGACGTGCGCGAGCCGGCCGTGCGTACGATGCTGGGCGCCGTCGACAAGGAGTACGTTTATCGGATCGTCGCGGCGCGCAACGCCGCCAACGGACCGGCGCTGCTGGCGGAGGCCGACGCGATGGCGGCGCGCAGCATCGCGTTTGCGAATGCGCTGGACGAGCTCGCGTCGCTCTTCCACCGGATTGCGATCGTCCAGACGGTGCCGGCCGCCGGTCCGGCCGATGCCGACGCCGAGCGCATTGCCGGGTTCGCCGCGCAGATGACGCCCGAAGACGTGCAGCTCGCCTATCAGATCTGCGTGCAGGGCCGCGCCGATCTTGCGCTGGCGCCCGACGAGGCGACGGGCTTCTCGATGACGCTGCTGCGGCTGCTCGCTTTCGCGCCGGGCAGTGGCGTGCCGCCGGCGGGGCCGAGCGGCGACGTGGTACCGGCGTCCGGGCGCAGCGGCGCAGCGAAAGCACGCGCCGCGGTTGCCGCGGCGGACGCATCGCCCGCAAGTGTCGCCACGGTCGCCGGGAGCCCCGTGCCGAATGCCGTGCTGCCCGAGGATGTCGCCGACTGGCCGGCGTTCGTCGGGGGACTCAAGCTGCCGCCGATCGCCGCGCAGCTCGCAGCGCAGACCGAGTTGAAGTCGATCAAGGGCAACGTGCTCACGCTGGCGCTGCCGGTCGCGCACAAGCATCTCGCCGACAAGGCCTATTCGGACAAGCTCAAAGTCGCGCTCGACCAGGCGACCGGGCGCAAGCTGCTGCTCGCCTTCGAGGTCGGCGCCGCCGCCGAATCGTCGCTTGCCGCACAGGAAAGCAGGGCGCGAGCGGAACAGAAGGCGAAGAACGAGGCTGCGTTTCGCAGCGAGCCGTTCGTCCGCGACGTGCTCGAGCGCTTCGATGCGAGAATCAAACCCGATTCGATCAAGCCGGTCTCGTAAATTCGTTGCCGCGGCGCGACGCTGCGGCGGACAAGGAGTCGCACGATGATGAAAAACCAGCTCGCCGGTCTGATGAAACAGGCGCAGCAGATGCAGGACAATCTGAAGAAGGCGCAGGACGAGCTCGCGAGCATCGAGGTCGAGGGCCAGGCGGGTGCCGGCCTCGTGAAGATCGTCATGACGTGCAAGCACGACGTGAAGCGGGTGACGATCGATCCCACGCTCCTGGCCGAGGACAAGGACATGCTCGAGGATCTCGTTGCCGCCGCGGTCAACGACGCGGTGCGCCGGGTCGAGATGACGACGCAGGAGAAGATGGCCGGCCTGACGATGGGGATGCCGATGCCTCCGGGCTTCAAGTTGCCGTTCTAGCGCAAAGCCACTTACTGGCGCCCGCTGCAATGACCGACCGCACTCCCGCCGCACGGGTGGTGCCGGCTATTGCGCCGGCGTCCGGTCTCGACGATCTGGCGCGCGCGCTGCGCTGTCTGCCCGGCGTCGGACCGAAGGCGGCACAGCGAATGGCGCTGCATCTGCTGCAGCATGACCGCGAGGGTGCGGTGCGCCTTGCCAACGCACTCGAACATGCCGCCAGAACCGTTCGGCACTGCGAGCGCTGCAACACGTTCACCGAAGACGTCGTTTGCGCGCTGTGCCGGTCGGCGAAGCGCGATGCGGCACTCTTGTGCGTCGTCGAAACGCCCGCCGACCTGCTGATGGTCGAGAACACGCAGGCGTACTCCGGCCTCTATTTCGTGCTGATGGGGCGGCTTTCGCCGCTCGACGGCATTGGCCCGAAGGAGATCCGTCTGGACCGGCTGATCGAGCGCGCCGCCGACGGCGTGGTACAGGAGGTCGTGCTGGCGACCAACTTCACCAACGAAGGCGAGGCGACGGCGCACTACATCGGCGAGCTCCTGGCCGCCCGTGGGCTCAAGGTGAGCCGCCTCGCCCGGGGCGTTCCTGTCGGCGGCGAGCTCGAGTACGTGGACAGCGGCACGCTCGCCCAGGCATTGCGCGAGCGACGGACGCTCACGCCCTGACGCGGCCCCCGTCCGGCCGCCCTGTTCACAACAGGTGCGCCCGAAGAGCTGTTCCGGCGGGGTCGGCGCCGTGGACGTTGCGGAGAAGGCGGGTATACACTGTCCGTAACGAGTGGGGCGCGCCGGCTGCATCGTTCGCGACGGCCCACCAAAAGAGCAGGTTCCGGGTCCATTCCAACTGCAATTCCCGGTACGGCGTAACGACGCCAATATGACCATGGAGGAGGACGCATGACGCGCAAGTCGCTCGTTCCGGCGAAAGCCGAACCCCGCAAGCAAGGTTCCCGCCGCAAGTTCCTGAAAGCCGCCACCGGTGTGGCCGCCGGCAGCGCCACCCTCGGCTTCCCGATGATCGCGAAATCACAGGCGCCGATCGTCTGGCGCTTTCAGAGCACGTGGCCCGCGAAGGACATCTTCCACGAGTACGCGCAGGACTACGCGCGCAGGGTCAACGAAATGTCCGGCAACCGGATGAGGCTCGATGTCCTGCCTGCCGGCGCAGTCGTCGGTGCGTTCGGAATGCAGGATGCCGTCAGCACGGGCGTGCTCGACGGCGGTCACGGCGTCTGCGCCTACTGGTACGGCAAGAACAAGGCCTTTTCGCTGTTCGGAACGGCGCCGTCCTTCGGGTGGAGCGCCAACGACCTCCTCGGCTGGTTTTATTACGGCGACGGCGAAAAGATGTACAACGAGCTCATCAACGACATCCTCAAGGTCAACGTCGTTGGGTGGCTTACGGGTCCGATGCCGACACAGCCCCTTGGCTGGTTCAAGAAGCCGATCACCGACGTCGCGCAGTTTCAGAAGCTCAAGTACCGTACCGTCGGGCTGGCGGCTGACCTGATGAACGAACTGGGGGCGGCAGTCACGATTATCGGCGGCGCGGACATCGTTCCATCGATGGATCGGGGCGTGCTGGACGCGGCGGAATTCAACAACCCGTCGTCCGACCTCGCACTGGGGTTCCCCGACGTCTCGAAGGTCTACATGGTTCAGAGCTTCCACCAGGACATGGAGTGCTTCGAAATCATCTTCAATAAGGCCAAATACAACGCGCTGCCCAAGGAGTTGCAGGCGATTCTCAGGTATTCCGCCGAAGCTGCGTCGGCCGACATGTCCTGGAAATGGCAGAAACGCTATCCCGAGGACCTGGTCAAGATCGAGAAGATGGGCGTCAAGGTCTACGAAACGCCGACGTCGGTGCTGCAGGCGCAGCTCGCCGCGTGGGACAGGATCCTGGCGAGGATCTCGCAGGAGAACAAGTTCTTCGGGCGGGTCATCGACTCGCAGAAGGCTTGGGCCAAGACCGTCGTTGGTTACAAGGCTCAGTTCGAATCGCCGCGCGAGCTCGCGTCCAAGCACTTCCTCGGTCTGAACCGGGCCTGAGGTTCGACCGGACATTGGCCTTCGCCGCCGCGAGGTGATCGGCGCCGCTTGTCGATCATCACGGGCGGCGAAGCCGTGTCTGGCACAGGCCGAGGCGGACTCGGCGCACGGCGCGCCGCCGTTTTGCGCCGGCGAGGGTATGCCCGCGACGGGCGGATTGCGGCTAGGGAGAGTCCATGCAGCGCTATCTGTTGGCGATCGATGACCTGAGCACGTGGGTCGGCAAGACTTTCGCGTGGTGCATCCTCATCCTTACCGCGGTCGTCTGCTACGACGTCGTGATGCGCTACGTGTTCAGCGCGCCTACCGGGTGGGCCTACGACACCGAGTACATCCTGTACGGCACGCTGTTCATGATGGCGGGAGCCTACACGCTGTCGCAGGACGGACACGTGCGCGGTGACTTCATTTCGAGGATGCTGTCGTTCAAGGTGAGAGCCTCGATCGAGCTGGCTTGCCTGGTCCTGTTCTTCTTCCCTGCGATGCTGGCGCTCCTGTATTCCGGCTGGGAATTCTTCCACATCTCATGGCTGCAGAACGAGCACAGCGCGTCGAGCCCGACGGGCCCTGCGATCTATCCCTTCAAGGCGATCATTCCGCTGGCGGCGATCTTCATGCTGTTGCAGGGGACGGTTGAAGTCATTCGCTGCGTCGTCGCGCTCAGGACCGGCAAGACGCCGCAGCGCCGGCGTGACGTCGAGGAACTCGAAAAGGTGATCCTGGAAGAGGCCGAGGCTGGCAAGACCGCGGCTGAAATTCTTCAGGACGTTGAGCACCACGGGGAAAAGCAATGACCGATCCCCAAGTCGGCGTGCTGATGCTGTGCCTGTTCATCTTCACGATCTTCCTCGGTTTTCCGATCGCCTTCACGCTGATCGCGCTCGCCGTGTTCTTCGGCTACTACGCGATGGGCGACAACGTCTTCCAGCTCCTCGTCCAGCGCGCCTTCGGGGTGATGTCGAACGATGTGCTGATCGCTGTGCCGCTTTTTCTGTTCATGGGGTACATGGTCGAGCGCTCGAACATCCTCGATCGATTGTTCCGCAGCCTGCAGGTGTCGGCGAAGCACATCCCGGCTTCGCTTGCGGTTGCGACGCTTGCCACGTGCGCGCTGTTCGCCACGGCCACGGGAATCGTTGGCGCGGTGGTCACATTGATGGGTTTACTCGCGTTTCCCGCGATGCTGAAGGCAGGCTACGACACCAAGCTTTCCGCGGGTGTCGTGGCCGCGGGCGGCTGCCTGGGGATCCTGATCCCGCCTTCGATCATGCTGATTCTGTACGGCGCGATGGCCAGTACGTCGGTCGTGCGCCTGTACGCTGGCGCATTCCTGCCAGGCTTCCTGCTCGCCAGCTTGTACATGGCGTACGTGATCGTACGCGCGATGCTGAACCCGAAGCTCGCCCCCAAGCTGCCGAAGGAGGAAACCGAGATTCCGTTCCGGCAGATTGTGGTACTGCTCATCACGTCTTTCTTCCCGCTGGCGTTCCTGATCCTCGCCGTGCTGGGTGCGATCCTGTTCGGGCTCGCCACGCCCAACGAGGCCGCCGCCTTCGGCGCCTTCGGGTCGATCGTGCTTGCGATCGGCTATGGGCAATTCAGTCTGGCACGCTTGAAGGAGGCGGTGTTTCTGACGGGTCGAACCGCAGCGATGGTGTGCTGGCTTTTCGTTGGTTCGTGGTCGTTCTCGTCGGTGTTTTCATATCTCGGCGGACAGGCCGTGATCGAGAACTTCATCCTCGGCCTCAACATGACGCCGGTCACCTTCATGCTGCTTACCCAGTTCATCATCTTCCTGCTGGGATGGCCGCTCGAATGGACCGAGATCATCATCATCTTCGTGCCGATTTTCTTGCCGCTGCTGCACCACTTCGACATCGACCCGGTGTTCTTCGGTGTGATGGTCGCGCTCAACATCCAGACGTCGTTCCTGACGCCGCCGATGGCGATGGCCTGCTACTACCTGAAGGGGGTCGCGCCGAAGCACGTGACGCTCAATCAGATCTTCGCCGGGGCGCTGCCGTTTCTGGCCATGGTCTTCATCACCATGTTCCTGGTCTACGTGTTCCCGCAGATCGCGATGTGGCTGCCGGACTACGTCTATCGCTGACACCGCTGACGGCCAAAGACTGGCGCTTCGAGCCTGCGGGACAGCGGCGGCCCGACCCATTGCGCGGCGTCCGGTCGCGGGAGTAACCTGATCGGCGACGGCTACGCGCGCAGAAGCGGCCCCGAGGAGGAATCATGCTCGTCAGCGAAATCCTGCGCATCAAGGGAAGCGCGCTCTTCACGACGCCGCCGGACGCGCCGGTCCTGGATGCAGTCAAGGTCATGGCGCAACGCGACATCGGCTCGCTGGTCGTGATGGACCACGGACGGATGGCCGGGATCGTGACGTTTGCCGAGGTGCTGAGGGCGCTTTCGGACCGTGGCGGCACCCTCGGCGACGTCAAGATCGGCACGATCACCGAGCGGAGCCCGCTCACCGCGACGCCGCACCTCGACGTCAACGATCTCCGGCGGACGATGCTCGAACGGCACGCGCGTTACGTGCCAGTGCTGGACGGCGGGACGCTGCTGGGCGTCGTGTCGTTCCACGACGTCGCCAAGGCGGTGCTCGAAGAGCAGGGCTTCGAGAACCAGATGCTGAAGAGCTATATCGCGGATACGAAGGCCTGATCATCGTCCCCGCCGAGCCGGGGGCCCAGTGACTCTTGTCGAACGACGCTGGATTCTCGCCCGCAACTGCTCGACGCGGGAATGAGGGTCGTTACGCCTGCAGCACGTACATCGCCGGCCGCTTTGCGTAGCGCGTGAAATCGGCGCCGCGCCACTCGCGGATCGTCCTCGTTGCCACGGTTTCGGTCGGCAGCGTCAGATCGGCAGCGACGCACAGCCGCGTCGCCGGCTTGCACGTGGCGACCAGCGATTGCAGCAAAGCCGCGTTCCGATAAGGCGTCTCGATGAAGAGCTGGGCGTACCCAGTCTGCTGCGATTCGGCGTCAATGCGGCGGATCGCATCGGCGCGCGCCTCGGACTTGACCGGGAGGTAACCGTGAAACGCGAACCCCTGTCCATTCATCCCGGAGGCCATCAACGCGAGCAGGATCGACGAAGGACCGACGAGTGGCACGACGGTGACGCCCTCGCGATGCGCGGCGGCGACGAGAAGCGCGCCGGGGTCGGCAACGCCCGGGCACCCGGCGTCGGACAGGAGCCCGACGTCGTGACCGGCACGCGTGGGCGAGAGCAGCTCAGCGCAGCGCTCGGCATCGGGCCGCTCGCCGATTTCGGCGATGGCGATCTCACGCAGGGGCAACACCGGTGCAAGCGACTTCAGGAAATGCCGCGCCGGCTTGGCGGTCTCGACGACAAAATGGGCCAGGCGGCGCGTCGTGGCGATGGTTCGCGCCGGCAGAACGTCCTCTGGCGGCACGAGGCCGAGCAGGTTCGGAACGAGGAACAGCCGGCCGCGCATGGAACTCGGCAGGTCGCTTCAGGTTCGCGGGACGAGCACCGCAACACCGGCGTCGCGCAGCAGGCTCGCGAGCCGGATCAGCGGCAGGCCGATCAGCGCCGTCGGGTCGTCGCTCTCGATGCTTTCGAACAGCACGATCCCGAGCCCTTCCGCCTTCACGGCGCCGGCGCAATCGTACGGCGTTTCGCGACGCAGATACGCTTCGATGTCGGCGCGTCCGAGCGCACGAAACGTGCTGCGCACGTCGACGAGCGTCGTCCGGCACCGCCCCGTCGCGGTCTCGAGCAACGCGAGGCCCGTGTGGAACACCACCGTCTTGCCCGACAACCTCGTCAGCATGGCGACCGCGCCGTCGAAATCGCCCGGTTTTCCCACCGCTGCGCCATCGCAGTCGGCAACCTGATCGGAGCCGATGATGAGCGCCGCGGGGTACGCCGAGGCGACGCTGCGGGCCTTGGCTTCGGCGAGGCGCAGCGCGGTCTCGCGCGGCGCTTCCCCCGCGAGCGGCGCCTCGTCCGCAACGGGGGCGACGGTGACGAAGGGAAGGCCCAGCCGTCCGAGCAGTTCGCGGCGGTAAGGCGAGGTCGACGCCAGCACCAGCGTCGGCATGGCCGGGGGCCGTCCGGATGCCGGTGGAATCGGGTTCGTCATTGTTTTTTCGGGCATTTTTTTGACATGTCCGCCGGTTGACGCTATTATCCAATGTTTTCGGCACGCCCGGAGGGCGCAACATGGCTGGGCGGCATCGACCTGCGGCGCGGGTTGCCGGCACCTTCGATGCTTTCGGGGTCGCCCGGCGAGGGGCGGCCCTCGCGGGAGCACTGGATGCATCGGCGCTGCCGCGGGTCGCCGACCGTCTGGCCGAAGGCGAAGCGCCGATCGCATGGCGGATCGCCGGCGCCGCGGACGCCCTCGGGCGTCCCGCGATCGAGGTGAGCCTCGAGGGCGCCGTCCCGCTCGAATGCCAGCGGTGCCTGCGGACGTTTTCCTGGCCCGTCGCGCAGCGTACGTTGCTGCTGCTCGCGCGCGACGAGGGCGATCTTGCGCAGCTCGATCAGAACGACGTCCACGAGGTCATCCTGGCCGCGACGCCCCAGGACCCGATGGCTCTGGTCGAGGATGAACTGCTGTTGACGTTGCCGTTCGCGCCGCATTGCGATCGCGACGATTGCACGGCGCGCACCGCGGCGATGGGCGATGCAGGAGTGGCGGCGGCATCGTCGGCGTTCGACGTGCTCGCCGGCCTCAAGTCCGAGCTGCCCAAAAAGCCCAAAGGCTGAACCACGCGAACGAACGGAAACAATCGACCGATAGGAGAACGTCATGGCTGTCCAGCAGAACAAGAAGTCACCGTCCAAGCGCGGCATGCACCGCGCGCACGATTTCCTCGCCAAGCCGCCGCTCGCGGTGGAACCGGTGACCGGCGAGGCGCATCTGCGCCATCACATCAGCCCGACCGGTTTTTACCGCGGCAAGAAAGTCGTCAAGACGAAGGGCGACGAGTAACGTCGACGCGTGCTGCCGCTTGCGGCGCATGAGACGCGGCGCCCGGCCCTCACGCGCCGCATCCGAGACAGGTAAACTGCCGGCTTCTGTGCCGGGCGCGCGCCTACGCGCGTGCCTTCCCAGGGCCATCATTCCGATCCCGACATGCCGGTCACGGTAGCCGTCGATGCGATGGGGGGCGACCACGGTCCCGCCGTCACAGTGCCCGCGGCGCTCCGCTTCCTCGAGGAAACGCCCGACGCGCGAATCATCGCGGTCGGCCTCGAGGCGCCGATCAAGGCGGCGCTCGCGAAGCAGAAGTCTTCGGCTTCTGCACGCCTCGTGATTCACGCTGCGAGCGAGGTGGTCGAGATGCAGGAGCCGCCCGCCGACGCGCTGCGCAAGAAAAAGGATTCGTCGATGCGCGTCGCGATCAATCTCGTCAAGGACGGGACGGCGCAGGCGTGCGTCTCGGCTGGCAACACCGGGGCTCTGATGGCGATCTCGCGGTTCGTGCTGAAGACGTTGCCGGGAATCGATCGGCCGGCGATCGCTTCGCAGCTGCCGACGCGGACAGGCACCACGACGATGCTCGACCTCGGCGCCAACGTCAATTGCACGCCGGAGCAGCTGGTCCAGTTCGCCGTGATGGGAACGGCGCTTGCGGCGGCCGTCGAAGGCGTCGAGCGCCCCACGGTGGGCCTGCTCAATATCGGCGAGGAAGACATCAAGGGCAACGACGTCGTCAAGGCCACGGCGGAGCTTCTCAAGGGGTCGGACCTCAATTTCTTCGGCAACGTCGAGGGCACGGACATCTACAAGGGGACCACCGACGTCGTCGTTTGCGACGGCTTTGTCGGCAACGTTGCGCTCAAGGTCACCGAAGGCGTCGTGACGATGCTCTACGATTTCCTGAAGGCCGAATTCACTCGCAATCCGATGACCCGCCTCGCGGCGCTCGTCGCGTACCCGGTGCTCATGGCGTTCAAGCGCAAGGTCGATCCGCGCCGCTACAACGGTGCGACGCTGATCGGGCTGATGGGCGTCGTCGTCAAGAGCCATGGCGGCGCCGACGTACTCGCGTTCAAGCACGCGATTGCCAAGGCCCACGCTGAAGTCGCGCACGGCGTACAGGACCGGATCGCCCAGCGAATGGCCGCGATGCCATCGCGGAAAGCGCCGGCACGACTTGATGGCGAGTCGACACCCGCGGCCGCGGTTCCCGATGCATAGCCGGATTGTGGGGACCGGCAGCTACCTGCCTGCGCACATCCTCACCAATCACGATCTCGCCAAACGGGTCGACACGAGCGACGCGTGGATCCGCGCGCGCACGGGGATTCGCGAGCGCCGGATCGCCGCGCCGGCCGAGCAGACGAGCGACCTGTCGGAACATGCGGCGCGCGCGGCGCTCGCGGCCGCGGGCATCGCACCGGCAGAGGTCGATCTCATCGTCGTCGCGACGACGACGCCCGACATGGTGTTTCCCTCCACGGCATGCATCCTGCAGGCGAAGCTCGGCGCCAAAGGCGGGCCCGCGTTCGACGTCCAGGCGGTGTGCAGCGGTTTCGTCTACGCGCTCGCCGTCGCCGACCGGATGGTCGCCTCGGGCATGGCGCGCAATGCACTCGTCGCCGGCGCCGAGATCTATTCGCGAATCCTCGACTGGAACGATCGCGGCACCTGCGTGCTGTTCGGCGATGGCGCGGGCGCCGTCGTGCTGGTTCCCTCGCGCGTCCCCGGAATCCTGTCGGCGCATTTGCACGCGGACGGGAGCTACCGCGAACTTCTTTGCGTGCCCGGGACGCTGGCCGAAGGCAGCGTCACCGGCTCGCCGTTCGTGAAGATGAATGGCGGCGCCGTATTCAAGTTCGCCGTTCGCGTGCTGGCCGAAGTCGCGCACGAAGCGCTCGCGGCCAACCGTGTCGGTCCCGACGCCATCGACTGGCTGATCCCGCACCAGGCCAATATCCGGATCATCGACGCGACGGCGAAAAAACTAGGCGTGCCGATGGAGAAGGTCGTGACGACGGTCGAGCGCCACGCGAACACGTCGGCCGCCTCGATACCGCTTGCGCTCGACGAAGCGGTGCGCGACGGCCGCATCACCGAGGGCGAGCGCGTGCTGCTGCTCGGTGTGGGTGGCGGGTTCACGTGGGGCGCGGTGTTCCTGAACTGGTGATGCAGGAGCGGCAATTGAAACTCGCGTTCGTCTTTCCGGGGCAGGGGTCGCAATCGGTCGGGATGATGGCCGGATTCGACGAGCATCCGATCGTTCGCGCGACCTTCACCGAAGGGTCGGAGGTGCTCGGCGACGATCTGTGGACGCTCGTGAGCGATGGGCCCGAGGACCACCTGAATCGCACCGTCAATACACAGCCGGTGATGTTGACGGCCGGGATTGCGGTCTGGCGCGCCTGGCAGGCAGCAGGTGGCGCGGCGCCGGCGATTGTCGCAGGCCACAGCCTCGGCGAATACTCGGCGCTCGTCGCGGCGGGGGCGCTGGCGTTCAGGGACGCCGTGCCGCTCGTGCGCTTTCGCGCGCAGGCGATGCAGGATGCGGTGCCGGCCGGCGTCGGCGCGATGGCAGCGATCCTTGGCCTCGATGCGACGGCGGTATCCGCGATCTGCGCGGACTCGGCGCAGGGACAAGTGGTCGAGCCGGTCAACTTCAACACGCCGGAGCAGATCGTGATCGCCGGTCATCGCGAAGCGGTCGAGCGCGCCATTGCCGCAGCAACGGCGCGCGGCGCGAAGCGTGGAATCCTTCTTCCGGTTTCCGCGCCGTTCCACAGCTCGCTCATGAAACCTGCCGCCGAAAGACTCGCGGCAATGCTTGCCACCGTCACGCTGCAGTCGCCGGCAACGCCCGTGCTGCACAACGTCGACGTCGAAGAAAAATCGACGCCCGAGGCGATTCGCGCCGCTCTCGCCCGGCAGGCGGCGAGCCCGGTGCGCTGGGTCGAGACGATCCAGGCGATGGGCGCGCGCGGCGTTACGCACGTGGTCGAGTGCGGGCCCGGGCGCGTGCTGACCGGAATGACCAAGCGGATCGACCGCGGACTCAGGAGTTTCGCGCTCGATGCCGGCGCCGACATCGAGATCACGCGCGCGGCGCTCGCGAGCTGATGGGAGCCTCAATGGGGAACGCAAGTCTGGACGGACAAATTGCGCTCGTGACCGGTGCGACGCGCGGCATCGGACAGGCGATCGCCAAAGCGCTCGCGGCCGCGGGCGCGAAGGTGGTCGGCACCGCGACGACCGACGAAGGCGCCGCGAAAATCACTGCGTATCTGCACGAGATCGGCAACGCCGGGACCGGCATCCGGCTCGATGTCAGCGATGGCACCGCGGTCGAGGCCGCGCTCGCCGACATCGAGACGCGCTTCGGCGCGGTAACGATCCTCGTCAACAACGCGGGCATTACGCGCGACAACCTGCTGCTGCGGATGAAGGACGACGAGTGGGACGCGATCATGGCGACCAACCTCAAGCCGACGTTTCGACTCGCGAAGGCGGTGCTCCGTGGAATGATGAAGGCACGCCACGGCCGGATCATCCAGATCGGCTCGGTCGTGGGCTCTTCGGGCAATCCGGGCCAGGCCAATTACGCGGCGGCCAAGGCCGCGTTGATCGGCTTCACCAAGTCGCTCGCGCAGGAAGTCGGCAGCCGCAACATCACCGTCAACTGCGTCGCGCCGGGGTTCATCGACACCGACATGACAAAGGCGCTGGGGGACGCGCAGCGCGAAAAGTTGCTGGAGCGGATTCCGCTCGGACGGTTGGGATCACCCGAGGACATCGCCGATGCCGTGGCGTTCCTCGCGTCGCCGCAGGCGGGCTACATCACCGGCGCGACGCTGCACGTCAACGGCGGAATGTACATGACGTAAGCGGAAATTGAGCGTCGATGCGAGCGGTACGACGCAATTCGGCCTGCGGGATGATCCGCTGGCGAGCCTCGGGGACCGTCCCCGGCAGCAGGTGGAGAGGGGTCGCCCGCTTCTGGTAAAATCCGTAGGTTTTGAATCTCACCATCCCCGTTTCGGGAGGAGACGCATGGAAAACGTTGAACAACGGGTCAAGAAGATCGTCGCCGAGCAACTCGGCGTTGCCGAGGCCGAAATCAAGAACGAATCGTCGTTCGTCGACGACCTGGGTGCCGACTCGCTCGACACCGTCGAGCTCGTGATGGCGCTCGAAGAGGAGTTCGAGACCGAGATTCCCGACGAGGAGGCCGAGAAGATCACGACGGTGCAGCAGGCGATCGACTACATCGCTTCGCACGTCAAGAAATAAAGGGCCGTGCGGCGGGCGCCGGGACCGGCGCTCGATGTGTGCCGCCGGCAGTCGCAACGCGCCGCGCCTGACGCGGCGGCGCCCCGAGAGGCGGCCCCCCACGGTCCCGGCCGTTCCGCCGATTCCTTCCCGAGTCCCGCATTTCGACATGACCACAGCAGGGCCGCCCCAAGAATGAGCCGTCGCCGCGTCGTCGTCACCGGATTGGGGATCGTTTCGCCGGTCGGCATCGGCGTCGCCGCCGCGTGGGATGCGATCCTGCATGCGCGCTCCGGTGTCGGCCCCATCACGCGCTTCGACGCGTCGTCGTTCCCGACAAGGATCGCGGCGGAGGTCAAGCATTTCGATGTCGGCGCGCACCTGTCGGCCAAGGAAGCGCGGCGCTACGACACCTTTATCCATTACGGGCTCGTCGCGACGACGGAGGCCGTGAAAGACGCCGGCCTCGAAGCGTATGCCGGCGACAAGGAGCGCGTCGGCGTCTGCATCGGTTCGGGGATCGGCGGGCTGCCGCTGATCGAGTCGATGCAGATGGCGTTTCAGGACGGCGGCGTGCGCAAGATCTCGCCGTTCTTCGTGCCCGGCACGATCATCAACATGGTGGCGGGCCTGGCGTCGATCCACTATGGCTTCCAAGGCCCCAACCTTGCGATCGTCAGCGCGTGCTCGACCGCGAACCACAGCATCGGCGACGCCGCGCGGCTGATCGAATACGGCGACGCCGACGTCATGGTCGCTGGCGGTACCGAGGCCACGGTGAGCGCGCTCGGCGTCGGCGGCTTCTGCGCGGCGCGCGCGCTGTCCACGCGCAACGACGATCCGGCCACCGCTTCGCGGCCGTGGGACACGGGTCGCGACGGCTTCGTGCTGGGGGAGGGCGCCGGCGTGCTCGTGCTCGAAGAATACGACCATGCGAAGGCGCGCGGCGCGCGCATCTACTGCGAGCTTGCCGGTTACGGGATGAGCGCCGACGCGCATCACATCACCGCACCGCCCGAGGATGGCCGCGGCGCTGCGCGCAGCATGACGAACGCGTTGAAGAACGCGCAGATGAACGCCCTCGAGATCGATTACATCAACGCGCACGGGACGTCGACGCCGCTGGGCGACCTCGCCGAGTGCATCGCCGTGAAGCGCGCGTTCGGCGATCGCGCAAAGGCGATCGCGGTCAGCTCGACCAAGTCGATGACGGGACATCTGTTGGGCGCAGCCGGCGGTATCGAGGCCGTATTTACGGCGCTCGCGCTGCGCGACCAGATCGCGCCGCCGACGGCAAACCTGGTCGACCCTGATCCGCAGTGCGACCTCGATTTCGTCCCGCTCACCGCGCGGCCGATGAAGATTCGCGGCGCGTTGTCCAATTCGTTCGGCTTCGGCGGCACCAACGCGACACTCGCTTTCCGCGCGATCGGCTGAACGCTTGGCGCGCGCACCGCGCGTGCCGCATAATCATTCGCGCATCATCGTCCATGGCCCTGATCGTCCAGAAATACGGCGGCACCTCGGTCGGCAGCATCGACCGGATCAAGAACGTCGCCCGCCGCGTCGCCCGCTTTCATCGCGAAGGCCACCAGCTCGTCGTCGTGGTGTCGGCTATGGCGGGCGAGACCAATCGGTTGCTCGCACTCGCGAAGGAGCTGTCGCCCAACCCGGATCCGCGCGAGTTGGACGTGGTCGCCGCGACGGGCGAGCAGGTCACGATCGGGCTCCTCGCCATCGCCCTGCGCGAGATGGGCCTCAAGGCGCGGAGCTATACCGGTGGACAGGTGGGGATGCTCACGGACAATGCATTCACCAAAGCGCGCATCCTCTCGATCGACGAGGAACGGATGCGCGCCGATCTGACGGAAGGTACGATCGTCATCGTCGCGGGCTTCCAGGGGGTGGACGCCGAGGGCAACATCACGACGCTCGGGCGCGGCGGCTCGGACACGTCGGGTGTGGCGCTCGCCGCGGCGCTGACCGCAGACGAATGCCAGATCTACACCGACGTCGACGGCGTCTACACCACAGATCCGCGAATCGTGCCCGAGGCGCGACGGCTCGACACCGTCACCTTCGAGGAAATGCTCGAAATGGCGAGCCTGGGCTCGAAGGTGCTGCAGATCCGCTCGGTCGAGTTCGCCGGCAAGTACAAGGTGAAGCTCCGCGTGCTGTCGTCGTTCGAGGACCCGGAGGCGACGTCGCCGGGCACGCTCATCACGTTCGAGGAAGACGAAGACATGGAACAGGCGATCATTTCCGGCATCGCGTTCACGCGCGACGAAGCCAAGATCTCGGTCATGGGTGTCGAGGACAAGCCGGGTGTCGCGCATGCGATCCTGGGTCCCATCGCCGATGCCAACATCGACGTTGACATGATCGTGCAGAACATCGGCGCGTCCGGCCACACCGACTTCTCGTTCACCGTGAACCGGACCGAATACCAGAAGGCGCTCGACGTGCTCGCGCGCGAGCGCGGCAAGATCTTCAAGGCGCGCGAGATCATCGGCGACAACCGGATCTGCAAGGTGTCGGTGGTCGGCATCGGCATGCGCTCGCATACCGGCATCGCGAGCAAGATGTTCCGCACGCTCGCCGACGAGGCGATCAACATCCAGATGATCTCGACGTCCGAAATCAAGATCTCGGTCGTGATCGATGAAAAGTACCTCGAACTCGCCGTGCGCGTGCTGCATCGCGCGTTCGAGCTGGACAAGGCGCCGGAGGAAGCGTAGCGCGCGGTTTGCCGCCGTTGCGCGTTTGACCGGACACGTGCGCAACCTCTACAATCACAGCCGTTCCGGAGACGTGGCCGAGTGGTCGAAGGCACTCCCCTGCTAAGGGAGCATACGCCCAAAAAGGTGTATCCAGGGTTCGAATCCCTGCGTCTCCGCCATATCGCCATTTTCCGGTCCCGGCCAGTCCCATCCGATCCCGCCCGGCGCTTCGACATAAGGCAGCGCCGCAGGGTGTTCCTCAAAAGAAAATTCGCCCGACAGTCAGTCGGATTCGCGGCCGGTCGCGACCATTTGCGACCTTGAGCGCGGTCGTATGTTGGCCTAGTATGTTTTCGAGGGAGCGCGCCAGGCCGTATGTTCCGGGTGGCGCATCCCATGGTGGCAACAGAAAAATGCTGACGTTGCTGTTCCGCCGCTGCCGATAAACAGCGGCGCCGCAACCGCGCTGCCTCGTAACTAGGCTCGGGTCACCGCAAACCAGCGTTCAGAAGAAAACAACCATGAATCCGACCATATCAATCGTGAATCGTTCTCGAACTGTTTCTGACGCGGACGTGAAGCGCAACCTCCGCGCGCTACAGAAACAAATTACCAGAGACTTTGAACCAGCCTGGGGTTGGGGCGCAAACCTCAGATTCGAGGCGACGAAATTCGATATGAAAATGGTGGTTAGAGATCACAGCAAGGGCGGTGACCTTGGTTTTCACATCGAAGGCGGCAAACCGGTCGGTTACATCTATGCCAAAGACGACATAGAGGATGCGGGTGATTACACTTCGACGCTCTCGCACGAACTCCTGGAGATGATCGCTGACCCTAACGTGAACCTCTACGCCAACGGCCCCTTCCGCTTCAAGGGCCGACGCAGAGTAGGATTCTTCGCTCTCGAGGTCTGCGATCCGGTCCAGGAAAACTACTACAAGATTGACGGCGTGAGGGTACAGGACTTTGTCCTGCCGGAATGGTTCGAGGAATACCATAAGAAAGGCAGCATGAAGATGGATCACATGGGCGTGCTTGACGCGCCATTCACGCTGGCTGAAGGCGGTTATGTTGATGTGTTCTCCAGAGGCAGATGGCACTCCCTGACGGGACCGAAGGCAATGCCCAAGCCTCAACGGCATCGATTGCTAACTAGAATGAGCGTGCTGCGAAATGCGGTCTTGCCTCCAGCATAGCTCTGGAATTTCAATCGAGGCCAGCGCGGACACGAGACCGGGGGGGCACGAATCCGACTTCGACCCTCGCCGGCGGGACCCGCGGAGCGACTTTCACTGTCGAGTTGGATGGATACACAGCGGCTATGTCGCCACCGTTGTGAAGGCCGGCTCCACGAAGTACTTCATCCCGCCGCTGCCCATCGTGCCGCACGCGGGCAGGCTGCCCACGGCGAACGCGAGGGCCATCGCTACGACCATCCTGAATCTGCGCCACATTCGACTCATCTCGACCCCCGTTGCGGTCAGCCTGTCGTAACGAACGAACAATTCGTCGCTCGCGGTTATTCCTTGGGGTGCAGCGGGGCGCTGGCAATAACTCGCACGAGGTCCGGCCGCTGCATGCACAAAGAGCTGTTCAACGTTGGAGGAGACCACGTCATGAGCAAGCTGACCATTGCGCTTTGCGCCTGCGCGTTCGCATTCGGCCCGGCGTCGGCGCAGGCCGACGACAGCGACAAGAATCCGCCGGAAGAAAAGGCTGCCGCGAAAGGCGAGCCGGCGGCCAAGAAGGATTGGCCGACTAAGCGGGAAAAGCAGGAGGCGGCGGCAGCGGCGGCGCGCGAGCGCGCGGAACGTGCAGAGCCGAAGGAGCGGCCGTTGGTCAGCGACTTCGGCCCGCCCAGCGTGAACGCTTCCGATCCGTCCAAGGTGAAGCCGAAGCCATCGCCGGCGGAGAAGGAGAGGGAGAAAGAGAAGAAGGAGAGGGAGAAGGAGAAGGAGAAGGAGAAGAAGTCGACGCCAAGCGACTCCGCCTCGGCGCCGGCACGAGACCCAGCGCCGACCGGGAAGCAATGAGCTTCGAAGATCTCGTGCGGTGGCCGACCCGCCGCATTCGCCCACTGTGAGTTTCGTGTCCACGGAGCTTGCCGGCATTTCGGCGGCGCTCGTCGATGCACTCGCCGAAGCGCGCCACTTCGTCGAGCGCGGCGAATTCGGAGCGCCGCTGCGCGAAGTCCTGACCTTCGCCCGCGATCTCCTGGTCCTCGCCGACGAGGCGCTCGCCGCGGATCCCCATTTGGGTGAGCACGCGCGCGGCCTTGCGATGCAAATGGCCGAGCAAATCGCGACGCTGGAAGCGTTGCTGGGTCCGATCGTCGGTGGTTAGGGAGGGGTTGCGCTGCGGCCTGGTTACGATCCGCCACGATGGCGCTTCCTTCGGGCAGAGCAGGGGCAGGGCGCTTGTGCGGCGCCCGGGTTTTGCCTATAAGTCATCCGGTGCCGTTGCACACCGTCAGAGCGCCGGAGCTTGCATTGAACGACCCGCTTCCCCGGGACCATGCGTCGCCACTCACGCGTGCGGATCGGGCCTTTGCGCGCGCCGCGGGCTCGGATCCGATCGATGGCAACGCGGTGCGGCTGCTGTGCGACGCCGCGGAGAATTTTCCGGCGTGGCTCGCGGCGATCCGCGGCGCCGAACGGTCGATACTGATCGAAAGCTACGTCTTCGCCAACGACGATGTGGGACGCGAATTCGCCAGCGCACTCGCCGCGAGGGCGCGCGCGGGCGTGCGCGTGCACGCGATTTACGACTGGGTCGGCGCGTTCGGCGCGCGCGCGCTGTGGCCGCCGCTGATCGCCGCTGGTGGCGAGGTTCGGGCCTTCAATCCGCTGCGCTTTGACAGTCCGCTGGGGTGGCTTTCGCGCGATCATCGCAAGACGCTCGTGGTCGATGGGCGTATCGGTTTCGTCACCGGCATCGGGATCAGCGCCAAGTGGCTGGGCAATCCGGCGCGCGGGATGGAGCCGTGGCGCGACGCCGGCATCGAGATATGCGGGCCCGCGGTCGTCGAGCTCGTTCGCGCATTCGCGCAGGTCTGGCAAGCCTGTGGCGGGACGCCGTTGCCCGCGGAGGTCGCGGGTTCGGAGCCGGTTGGCGTGACGGGCGAGACGCGCCTGCGCGTGGTCGCCGGATCGCCCAATGCCACGGGCACCTATCGTCTCGACCTCGTGATTGCGTCGCTCGCCCGCCAGACACTCTGGCTCACCGACGCGTATTTTGTCGGCACGTCGGCGTACGTGCAGGCGCTTGCGGCGGCCGCACGCGATGAGGTTGACGTTCGGCTGCTGGTCCCCGGCGCGAGCGACATCCCGGCGCTGTCGCCGCTGTCGCGGGCCGGTTTTCGCCCGTTGCTCGAGTCCGGCGTGCGCGTATTCGAATGGAACGGCACGATGCTGCATGCGAAGTCGGCCGTCGCCGATCGGTTCTGGTCGCGGATCGGATCGACGAATCTCAACATCGCGAGCTGGCTCGGCAACTACGAGCTCGATGTGGCGGTCGAGGACGTCGCCTTCGGCGAGCGGATGGCCGCGCAGTTCGAGGCCGATCTCGCGCGCGCGACCGAGGTGGTGCTGACGCGCCGCAATCGCGTGCGGCGCGTGCAGGATTCGGATGCGGGTGGAGCGCGGCACGCATTGTCCGGCAGCGCGGGCCGCGCCGCGGCCGGGGCCGTGAGCGTGGGTAGCGCGCTCGGCGCCGCGCTCACCAATCGACGGCTGCTTGGACCGGCCGAATCGGGGCTGCTGATCAAGGTGAGCCTCGGCGCGATTGCGCTTGCGATTGTCGCGGCCATCTGGCCAGCCGCGGTCGCGTGGCCGATCGCGATACTGGCGGCGTGGTTCGGTGTCGCATGGCTCGCGAGAGCGATTGCGCTGCGCCGGAAGTTGCGCGACTCGCGTCGGCCGCCGGAGGTGGACGGGGCTCGTAGTGGAGTCGACGGTGGCAGTCCGTCAGCGTAGGCTGCTATAATTTGCGATTCGCGCCCGTAGCTCAGTTGGATTAGAGTACCTGGCTACGAACCAGGGGGTCGTGGGTTCAAATCCTGCCGGGCGCGCCACTATTCAATGGCTTAGCACCTCAAAACCAGATGCTTGGCTCGTCTGCGCGACTTTTGCGCGACCCTTTATCCACAGGTTAGGGTCGCGCGTCGTTTCTTTCTCGCTACGCATCAGCCACTTGCGACGCGCAGAATCGTCATAGTTCCGACGCGATCGAGCACTCGATTCGCGAGCCCGATGAGCCGTCCGACGTCCGCGCTGGCGTAGTGCTCGGGCATCGTTCGTGTGGCGTGGCCGAGCAGTGCCGCGCGATCTTCTTCCGCTACGCCCGCGGCCCGCAGTCGGGTCGCAAAGGTGTGCCTCAGATCGTGAACCCGAACGTCGGCCAGGTTCGCTTCGCGACGGGCGCGCTGCCACGCCGTATTGTTCATGCGTTCGACGCGTTCGCCTCGATAGGAGAACACCCATACGGGATGCTTTCCTCTTTGCGTCTCGATAATCGACCACGCCGCGTCATTCAAGATCACCACGTGCGCGCGCCGCGATTTGAACGCCTCCGCCGGAACTACGAACACGCTGCGACCGAGTTCGGCGATCGGCACCTCCCACGACCACCGTAAGCCACACAGATTAGCATCACGTAAACCAGTGTTAACGGCAAAGAGCGCCATGCGGGCGAGGTGGTCGGGCAACCGACGGAAGATTCGCTCTTGCTCATCCCAATTGATCGGATGCGGAAGACGAGGCGACTCGCGTAGCATCGTGATGAGCGGAGGGGCCGTTTCCAGCCATGGGAAGCCGTCTCGATCGCGATAGGCACGCGCGGCACGGTGCAGGATGGTACGCGCGACTTCCAGCGTCCGGTTGATCGTTGTTGCGCTCACCCCATCGGCCAAGCGTGCCTCTATGAGGGGCCGCAACGTTTCGTCGTGTACTTTGCGAATCTCGAGATCACCAACATAACGCGATAGCAATCTCAGATGCCACGCGATATCGGCCTGAGTCCGTTTGTACTTGGATTCGAGTAGGAACCGTTTGGCGCAGTCGGAGAACAGGGGACGGGCGTGCGCTCTTCGCTCCAGTTCCCACTCGAGACGCTCCAATTCCTGCGAAAGCCGACGCTCCGCCTGCTCCTGACATACCAACCCCAGACGCGCGAATATACGCTCGCCACGGTATTCCTTGTTGATGGTGCGAAAACCCTCGGCATCGACGGTAATGCCTCGTGTGCATGTTGTGGCCATGAACTCCTCCTGAATGGGACGGAGGAGCATTTTGGAAAGTCGCGACAAGACCAGGCAAGTTGGCGACCAATGGATTCCTAATTTGTACCGCGGTTACGGAGCTTTTCTAAATCAAGCTCTCGCAACACACGTCAAGTTTCAAGAGCAGGTACGCGCAGCCTCAGAGCAGTTGCAAAGAGGCAACCGAAGTTACGAAATGGCTACGCTCGCTATCGTCCAAGTTCGAGCCGCACCGATGCTCTGAACGGCTGCAGGCGGGTAGTGTGAGTTCGTGGCGGCGCCCGTTACCCGCCGTTGGCGTCAAGAACCTCGGCGGTCGAAGGGCGGCTATCGGTGAACACCGGCAATCGCGGCTGTCGCCATGAGCGGTCCTGCATCACGGCCGTCCAACCTGCTCCAACGCGGTCATCGCCAATCGAGTCGATCGTAGTGCGCCAGCCCGGCCGGTTCACGCGCGGGCCGCTGCTGCACGTCCGGTGATTCCCTTGTTCGGATCGATCAGGTATTTTGTGCCCGTCGCCCGCTTGCCGTACACCGCGATCTCGTCCAGCCGCAGCGCCTCGGCAAGCGAAATCACCTTGGTGTAGTGGCTGGCGAAGGTCGTCTTCAATTCGGCAACGATCCGCTGTCGCAGCTTCTCCGCGGCCGCGGGCCCGATCTTCTGCAGGAATGGCCAAAGCAGCCAGCCGCCGATGCTCCAGGCAAAGCCGAAGTTGCGCGAAAGCACCGTCGGCGTGAGGTCGAGCGCCCCGTAGATGTATAGCTGCTTGTGCGTCGCCGACCCGTACCGGCTGTACTCCGTCGCCGATCGGGTTAGCGCGGCCTCCATGCAGGTGAGTATCTGTCCGGCCAGCGCGCCACCGCCGATTGCGTCGAAGGCCAGCGTCGCTCCGGTAGCTATGATGGCATCCGTGAGATCCTGCATGAATGTCGGACTGCCGATGTTGCACACGTGGCGGGCGCCCATTGTTTTCAGTAAATCCTGCTGCTCCTGCGTGCGCACGACGTTCACCAACCCAATGTTTTCAGCGATGCAGATCCGGTTGAGCATCTGGCCGAGGTTGGAGGCCGCCGCGGTGTGTACCAGCGCCGCGTGACCTTCGCGGCGCATGGTCTCGACCATGCCCAGCGCGGTGAGCGGGTTGACGAAGCATGACGCGCCATCGGCCGGCGCAGTGCCCTCCGGCAGGATCAGGCATTGCCCCACCTTGACGCAGCGGTACTGCGAGTACATGGCGCCGCCGAAAAGCGCCACGGTCTTGCCCAGTAGCGCCTGCGCCGCGCCGGACGAGCCGGCTGCGACGACTACGCCGGCTCCCTCGTTGCCGACGGGCAGCGACTGATCAAGGCGGCCGGCCATGCTCTTCATTCGACTTTCGGGGATGCGCGCCGTTACGATCGGTTTGGCGGCGGTGCCAGAAGCTGTCGCAGTGCTCATATCGGCAGCGCCGAACAGGAGTCCCAAATCCGAAGGATTGATCGGAGTTGCTTCGACCCGGACGACAACCTCGTCCGCTTGGGGAAGCGGGGTTTCCAGCGCGACGACCGAGAGTTCGAGCTCGCCGCTCCGCCTGATCAGCGAGCGGAGCTGAAGCCCATGACTTGCGATGATGTTGTCCATTCGAAGCGTCCGCCAATGTTGACGGGGCGAGTATAGGCGGTCGGGGAGCGTGGCGATTATGGCTCCGACGCGAACGTCCTCTGATCGTTTGCCTTTCCCAAACCCGATGGTCAGCCGCGGCCGGCTGTAGCCGGTCTCGCGGATGGCTCGGTTCGGCCACAAGCTGCCGGCCGCGCTAAAAAGCTGGCATCCCGAAAGCGGTCGTCACCGGATGGTTCCGGACGCCTTGACGGACGCGCACGAAGCAATACGGGTTGACCTATGGCTCTACAGGTCCGAAGACCCGCGGCTCTCTGAGGCTTGCCCAATCTACGCGGCTAGCTTACGTGCTTGCCTTCATCGCCCGCGATGGGCAATCAGGGGTGCAAGCTCCCTTGCACGATGTGAAAACGATGGATGACGCTGTCGCTAATTGATACCCGAAATGGCCGGGAAAGAGGGGGCTTTCGACGTCAGCATACGACCCCAAGGGCGCCCTAATCGATTCCAGTGAAAACCCGATAAGGTGCGCAAAAGCGAGCGGCTTGACTCGGTACTGTTGGGCGGTGCGGTGTCGGCCTGCGCGCGCAGGACTCCTGTACCGGTTGACGGTGTAACAAGCGTCTTTGTATGCTACGCGCCTTCCTGCGCCGCCATTGCTCCCACGAGTCTCGATGCACGTCCCTGAGACTCGCGTACCTCGGCACGCTTGGACATGCGCACGGTTTTCTGCTGTGGCCGGCCGTCGCGCTTCATGCAGCGGTGGCGTTGTTGCTAACATGGACCTGGCACGGTGGGCGACGGCAGAAGGCGATCGGCAAGTGAGCCCATCGACGCACCGGTACGGTCCAGAGGGCTGAACCGGACAGCGGCAACTCGCTGCCAATTCGACGCTGATCGCGATAATCAGCTCTCAGGGATCTCCGTGCGGCGAACAAATCGATGAGCTGGATCGAAGTCACATGGATAGTCATGGCATCGTGGAGCCTCGGGCTCGGCCTCATCCATCTGTTCATTTGGACCCGGCAGCGCTCGCAACTCCAGTTTCTTCTGTTCTGTGTGCTCGCAGTTTCCGTCGCGGCGTTCGGCGTGTTTGAACTGACTGTAATGCGGACGCAGACCGCACAGCAATACGCCAGTGCCGCAAGGTGGGCACAAGTGCCGCTCACCGTCGTCGTTCTTGCGATCCTGGCATTTGTGCAAGTTTACTTCGGGACCGGAAGGGCTTGGCTCGCGTATGCAGCGGCGGCATTCCGCCTCGTGGCCTTGGTCGCGAACTTCACGACCGGCGAAACGCTCGTGCTGCGCGAGATTACGGGGATCGAGCGGTTGCCGCTCGCAGGAGGAGCCGTGGTGTCGGTCCCGATCGGTCACGTCAATCCCTGGATCGCGTTCGCCCAGATCAGCAACCTCTTGCTGATCGCCTATGTGGCCGACGCGACCATCGCGCTGTGGCGCCGCGGTGGCCCGGAATGCCGTCGGCGTGCCGTACTCATCGGAGGGGCGCTTCTTGTGTTCCTCACCATCGCGATCGTGATGGGGGTTCTGATCTTCACAGGGTCCGTTCGTGCGCCAACGCCGCTTACGGCGTGCTTTCTCGTCGTCGTCGCGGCAATGGGTTGTGAGCTTGGATGGCACGTGATTCGTTCGGGCCAGCTTGCGCGCGAAGTGCACGAGAGCGAGCAGCGTATGGACCTTGCAGCCCGAGCCGCGAGGTTGGCCTTCTGGTCGTTGGACGCCGGCCATCCGGAGATATGGCTCAGTACGCAGGGGCGAGCCCTGTTCGGCATCGCAGATTCCGGGCCCGTCGACCTCGAGCGATTTCTGACCTTCGTGCATCCGGACGATCGCGACACGCTGCGGACGGCGCTTCAGGCTGCCTTACGTAGCCGGGGTGCATTCGAGAAGGAGGTGAGGGTCAACCTGCCGGCGAGCGATTTGCGCTGGATCGCCGTGCGCGGCCAGATCGGGAGCGATGCCTCGGGCGCCTCAGCGCTGTTGCGTGGTGTCGCGCTCGATGTCACCGCGCGCTGGCGGCTCGAACAGCAGGCGGCGCAGCAGCGCAACGAGCTCGCCCACCTGTCGCGAGTGGCAACCCTCGGGGTGCTGTCCGGCTCTCTCGCGCACGAGATCAACCAGCCGCTGATGGGCATCCTCAGCAATGCCCAGGCAGCGCAACGCTTCCTCGCGGGCGACGACGTGGACCTCGACGAGGTGCGCGAGATCCTTGCCGATATCGTCGAGGACGACAAACGGGCGGGCGAGGTCATCCGGCGCCTGCGGCTGTTGCTCAAGAAGGGCGAAGTTCAGCACGGGTGGCTCGAAATCGGTAACGTCGTGGACGATGTGTTGCGCCTGACGCGCAACGACCTCATGAATCGCGATGTCAAGGTCACGGCCGAGCTCGCCGCGGACGTTCCTTTGATCGTGGGGGACCGGATCCAGCTGCAGCAGGTGTTGCTCAACCTGGTGGTGAATGCATGCGATGCAATGGAGCGAGCCGAACATCGTGAGCTGTTCATCACGACGCGATGTCCGGACGGCGCCAATGTCGAAGTCTCGGTGTCCGATCGCGGCGAAGGCGTACCGCCCGCCGACCTGGAAAGGATCTTCGAGCCCTTCGTAACCTCGAAGGAGCATGGCATGGGATTGGGCCTCTCGGTGTGCCGTACCATCATTTCCGCGCACCACGGTAGGTTATGGGCGGAAAACAACGCGGACCCCGGGGCGACATTCCGCTTCACGCTGCCGCTTGCCACAGACGCGAAATGACGAGCGGTACGGCGACCGTCTTCGTCGTGGACGATGACCCGTCGGTGCGAAAGGGCGTCTGCCGGCTCCTTCGCTCCACTGGGCTTCGCGCCGAGGCATTCTCGTCGGCGCATGATTTCCTGGAGCGGCACGATCGCGACGTCACGGGTTGCGTGATCCTCGACCTCGCGATGCCGGGACTCGACGGACTTGCGATGCAGCAGGCCCTGACCGATTGTGGCAGCGTCCTTCCCATCGTCTTTTTGAGCGGGCGCGGTGACGTCCCAACCACCGTGCAGGCCATGAAGCAAGGCGCGATGGACTTCCTGACCAAGCCCGTCAGCGACGAGGAATTGCTCCGCGCGGTGCGCCACGCCATCGAGCGGTGCGAGACGCTGCGTGAGACGCGTCGGGAAATGACGGAAATCGAGCGGCGGATCGGGACGCTGACACCGCGCGAGCACGAAGTGCTTACGCATCTCGTATCCGGCAGGTTGAACAAGCAGATCGCGGCGGATCTCGGCACCGTCGAGCAGACGATCAAGGTGCATCGCGCGCGCATCATGCGGAAGATGCAAGCAGGGACGTTTGCAGCGCTGATACGGCTCGCCGAACGCGGGGGCATCAAGACCCCCTCGAACCGCAGGGGCTGATCGCGCTCTTGCCGTACCCGCTCGGCGGGTGCGTCGACCCGCCATTGAACTAAGGTTCAATTTCGCTGGCGGCCGGCCTGGCCTAGGCTGCCGGCAAATGATCAACAAGACGGTACGCGTCGCAGTCGTCGACGACGATCCTTTCGTCCTCAGGGGGCTGCGTCGCCTGCTTCGGTCGGCCGGACTCGAGGTCGACACCTATGCATCGGGAGCAGCGTTCCTGAGCGTGGTTGCAACGAGCGAGCGGGACTGCGTCGTGCTCGACCTGCATATGCCCCAGACGAGCGGATTCGACGTACAGATGCGACTCTCCGAAGGCGGGCGAAGCACTCCCGTCATCGTCATCACGGGCGACGACACCCCGGAAGCACGGTCGCGCGCGCTCTCGCTTGGCGCGAAATCCTATCTGGCCAAGCCCATCGACGAGGCGACGCTGCTGGCGGCGATCGCCGCCGCGATCGGCCGTACCCAGGAAGCGTCCCCGTGAGCGGGCAAAGTCGATCGAGGGGACATTCGAATGCAGTTGCAGTTGATTGGCGCACTGTCGCCGTCGTCGCGTCGAAAAGTGAAAGGAGAACACATGAAACGCTGGCTTCCCTTCGTTGTGGTTCCGACACTGCTCGCGGCGGGCATCGCCTTCGCGCAGTACCCGATCATGGACATGGTCGCGAGCACGGTGATCCAGAAGTACCAGAGCTCGAGTTGCGAGCAGTTGTGGCAGGAAAGAGCGCAGGGTCAGGGCAAGCCGAAGCCGGAGATGGAACAGCGCGCGATCAACGCGCTGAAGCAGGATCCTCAGATGCGCCAGGCGTTCTTCAACAAAGTGGCGGCACCGATCGTCAACAAGATGTTCGAATGCGGGATGATTCCGTGACGGCTCACTGTGCCGACGCGTTAAGCGGGCATGCATTTGACGGAGGAAACATGAGCGGCGCCACCCGCACGAGCCTGCGCAACGTGGCCTACGGCATTCTGATCGGTGTCGCGATCATGGCCGTCCTCGTGATCTTGGGATTTGCATGAAGCGGCGACCCTCGTTCGCGATGCTACAGCGGTGGCTGCGCGAGCCGCTGCTGCACTTCCTGCTTGCCGGGCTCGCGGTCTTCGTCGTATTCCGTGCGCTCAATCCTGCGTCGGTAGACCCCGCGTCGTCCAATGCGATCAGGCTCACGGACGACGACATTCGGCAGATGGCGGTGGCATGGGTCGCACAGGGACGATCCCCGCCGACCCCGGAGCAGATGCAAAACCTCGTGGAGATGAAGATCCACGAGGAGATCTTCTTCCGCGAAGCCCTCGCGCTGGGTCTCGACAAGAACGACACCATCGTCAAGCGTCGACTGGCGCAGAAAATGGAGTTCCTGACCGAAGATGTTTCCGGCATCGATGAACCCGCTCGTGATGAACTCCGGGCGTGGTTCGCGAAGAACGCCGAGCGTTTCGCATCTGCGCCACGGGTTTCGTTTCACCACGTCTATTTCTCGCCCGATCGCCGCGGCACGCGCGCGCGCGAGGACGCGGCACGGTCGGTCGAGAAGCTTCGCGGCGCGCCCCGCGATTCGCCCATCGCGGCCGGACTTGGCGACCGGTTCATGTTCCAGGACGACTACGCGGATCGCTTGTTCGATCAACTGGCGAGCGTCTTCGGCTCTGCGTTCGCGCAGTCGCTGTTCGGGCTCGAATCCGGCTCGTGGCAGGGGCCGATCGAGTCCGGGTACGGATGGCACCTCGTCTGGATCGATTCGGTCGCGCCAAAGCGCATCCCCGCCTTCGAGGAGGTCGAGCCGGAGGTCAAGCAGGAATGGATTGCCGAGCGCCGCGCCGAGGCGAAGCGCCAGACCTATCAAGCGATGCGCGCGCGCTACGAGGTGGTACTGCCCGAGGCGAGCGGCCGCCTGGCAGCCGCGACCGCCGTCGAGAAGACCAGCGCACGCTAATGGAGATTCCTGCGCAGCGTTGGCTCGTCGGTGCGCTGCTCTTGCTTACGAGCCTGGGCGCGGCAGCGTGCCCGCTTTGTCTCGCCTTCGCGCCGGCCATCACCGCGCAGTATCTCGTTTACGCGGACCGCTCGGCGCTCGCGTTGCCGGAGACCGACGGCAAGCGATTTCGCGTCGTCGAGGTGATTCGGGGCAAGCCGGTCGCCGGCAGCATCATCGAGGCCGACGAAGTGTTCAGGCTCGACGCTTCGAGCGCTACCGGCAGCAAGGCGCTGCTGCTGTTGCGGCAGAACGAATGGGCGGCCTGGGTTAGCTTCGGTGCGATCGACGTCTCGCGCGCCGACTGGCTGCGCGGGCTCGCGGCGGGCAAGCGCGCGAGCGACATGAGCGAGACCGATTGGCAGGCCCAGGTCGCTGCGCTGCTGCCTTTGCTCGAGGACCCGGACCCACTGGTGGCCGACATCGCCTATGGCGAGCTGGCGAGCGCCCCCTATGCGGCACTACGCACGCTGAAGCCGCGGCTCGATGCGCCGACGGTACGCCGCTGGGCCGACGATCCGCAACTGGCGAAGCGGCAGGCCCTGTACACGCTGCTGCTCGGCATCGCCGGCGATGAAGGGGACGCGGTGCGTTACGAAAAGCGGCTCGCGACGGCGTGGAAGTCGAAGGATGCCGGGAACCTCGGCCCGATGCTGGCCGCCGATCTGGAACTGCGTGGCGCTTCGCGGATGGCGTGGATCGACGCGAAGTATATCCACGACCGCCATCGGACCACGGCGGAGCTCGAGGCGGCGCTGCTCGCCCTTTCCGTCCATGGCAACGCGAACGCCGCGGTCCCGCGCGAGCGGGTGATCCGCTCCTACCGCGCCTTCATGAAGGAACACAAGGCACTCGCGGGGTTCGTTGCCCAGGACTTGGCCGCATGGCAATACTGGGACGCGGTGCCCGAGTACCGCGCGCTCATGAGATCCGACGTTTCGCAGCACCCGGCGTCGCGGATTGCGATCGTCGCGTACTTGCAACAAGACCCCAGCGGTGCCGCCGCGGGCACCGCGCAATGAAGCGTCGTCGCATCCTCCCCTGTATCGCGAGCAGGCTAAGGCCGCTCCTGGCGCTCGTCGTCGCGTTGCTGGTTTGCGCGACGAATGCCGTGGCGCACGAATCGCGCCCGGCCTATCTCGAAATCCGGCAGACGTCGCCGGAGCGCTACGAGCTCGTCTGGCGTACCCCCGTGCTCTCCGGCATGCGCTTGCCGGTCGATCTCACGCTGCCGGAAGGCGTGCGCAATGTCACCGGTCCGCACACGCAGGAGCTGCCCGATTCGCTGGTCGAGCGGCGCGTGATCGAAGCGCCCGGCGGACTTACTGGCAAGCGGATCGAATTCGCGGGACTGCAGGCGACGATCACCGACGTGCTGGTGCGCGTACAGCTGCAGGACAGCGAGCACGCGACGACGCTGATCCATCCCTCCAAGCCGTGGATCGAGATCGCCGCGCGAACCGGACCGCTCGCGGTCGCCGGCGCCTTCCTGCTGCACGGCGTCGAGCACATCCTGTTCGGCTACGACCATCTGCTGTTCGTCTTCGCGCTGATGTTGATCGTGCGCAGCACACGAGTGCTCCTGCTGGACGATCACGGCCTTCACGATCGCCCATTCGATCACGCTCGCGCTTGCGACGCTTGGCGTCGTCCACGTGCCCGGGCCGCCGGTCGAAGCCACGATCGCGCTCAGCATCCTTCTGCTTGCCGGGGAAATTCTTCACGCGCGGCGCGGCCGGCCGAGCCTGACGGCGCGGTGGCCGTGGGTCGTCGCGTTCTCGTTCGGCCTGCTGCACGGATTCGGGTTCGCCGGCGCGCTGAGTGAGATCGGCCTGCCGCAGAACGAAGTGCCGCTCGCGCTCTTCGCCTTCAACGGCGGCGTCGAGCTCGGCCAGCTGCTGTTCATCGCCGTGGTGCTTGGGCTGCTCGCGCTCGTGAAGCGGCTTCCGCTGCCGCGAACGCTTGCGCAGCATGCGTTGCCCGCGGCGAGCTATGTCATCGGCACTTTGGCGGCGTTCTGGTTCGTCGAGCGCCTCGCGGGGTTCTGGACCTGACACCGATGTGAGGCAGAAGCGGGCGGTAACCCCAGCAGCCCCGTGCATTCCGAGGGAGAGGAGAGCAGTCATGTACAGAGTCGTTTCCATCGCGTCGTGCGTTCTCGCGCTCTTAGCGGCCTGGCCGGCGTTCGCGCAGAGAAATCCGGAGCGCAACGTCTATTACGGCGAGACGCACTTGCATACGAGCTGGTCGTTCGACGCGTTCGCGTTCGGTGACAGCGCCAACACGCCCGAAACGTTCTATCAGTACGCGCTTGGCAAGTCCGTGACCCATCCGGGTGGCTACCAGGTGAGGATCACCAAGCCGCTCGACTGGGGCGCTGCGACGGAGCACGCGGAGTACATGGGCATGATTCAGGAAGCGATGGATCCGAACTCGCCGTTGCGGCAGAACTCGCCGCTCCTGAGCGGCGCGCTGAGGGTCGGGGCGCGCGAAGATCCGATGGTCGTGTTCAAGGCGCTCAACGTCACCATCGCCAAGGGGGTACAGGTCAAGGAGTTCACCGACCCGGCGGTGGTCGCCCCCGTCTGGAAGCGGATCGTCGACATCGCCGACAAGTACTATCAGCCCGGCAAGTTCACCACGTTCGCCGCCTACGAGTGGACGGCCACGCCCAATGCCAAGAACCTCCACCGCAACATCTTCTTCCTCGACTCGAAAAAGGTGCCGGCGGTGCCGTTCACGGCCGTCGACTCCACCGACCCGCGCGAGCTCTGGAGCTGGATGGACAAGCAGCGGGCCGCTGGCAACGAAGTGCTGGCGATCTCGCACAACGCGAACCTGAGCGACGGCATCATGTTCCCGACAGAGGTGGACGACAAGGGCCGGCCGATCGACAAGGCTTATGCCGAGGCGCGGCTGCGCAACGAACCGTTGACGGAGGTGAAGCAGGTCAAGGGCGCAGTCGGAGACGACGCCGGGGCTTTCGCCCAACGACGGGTTCGCCGAACTACGAGGTCTTCGTCTGGCACATCCTGGGGGCGAAGGGTGGCCCGCCGCAGGACTACGGCAGCTACGTGCGGCAGGCGTACAAGGATGGCGTCGCGATGGAGCAGGCGCGAGGATACAACCCGTACAAGTTCGGCGTCGTGAGCGGATCCGACTCGCACGTCGGACCGTGCCCTACCGCCAGGAAGAACTTCTTCGGCGTGCATGGGACCGTCGAGCGACACGGCCGAGAAGCGCGTTGACGGGGCGACGGTGCTGGGCCTCAACAGCCTGTGGGTCACCCCCGCGGGATTGAGCGCGGTGTGGGCCGAGGAGAACACGCGCGAGGCGATCTTCGCCGCGATGAAGCGCAAGGAGACCTATTCCACGCAGCGGCGTGCGCATCCCCGTGCGCTTCTTCGGCGGCTGGGCGCTCGATGCCGGATTGCTGAAGCAGAAGGACTGGGTGAAGACCGCCTATGCGAGGGGCGTGCCGATGGGCGCCGACCTGCCGGCGCCGGAGGGCAAAGCGCCGACGTTCGTCGTCTGGGCGGTGAAGGATCCCGACGAGCGGCAACCTCGACCGCATCCAGATCGTCAAGGGCTGTGAGCGAGCGGCGAGCTCGAGAAGGTCTACGACGTCGCATGGGCGGCGACCGCAAGGTCGCGGGCGGACGGGCAAGGTGCCGCCGGTCGGCAACGGTCGCCGTCGAGAGGGGCACCTACACGAACAGCATCGGCGCGGTCGGAGCTTAAAGCCGTGTGGACCGACCCGATTTCGATCCGGGCCTCGACGCGTTCTATTACGCCCGCGTGCTGAGATCCCGACTCCGCGCTGGAGCACGATCCAGGCGGCGAAGCTCGGACAGTTGCCGCCGCCCGGCGCAGGTTTCCGCCGGCAATCCAGGAGCGCGCGTGGAGTTCGCCGATCTGGTACACGCCGAGCGCCGAGGCGCGCAAGGCCACCAAGCCCGGCATGACGGTGGCCGATCTGAAGCAGCAGGGAGCGGCGGCGCTCACCGATGCGCAGCTCAGGGAGTTCGTCATCGGCAAGACGGTCAACGTGCGCAACACCGTCACCGGACAGCGCTTCGAGATCCTCTACGGCGCAACGGGGCGGCGGCTGGTGACCGCGGTCGACGGAAGGCCGTCGGAGATGGCGCTTCGGGAGGCGGGCGAGCTGTTCCACGCTGGCGACGTTCAGTACGAGATTCACGACGGACGCCTCGTTACCAACATCTGACGGCACACCGTTCGAAGTTACCGTGTACAAGCCGGGCGATCGATACGTGGCCTCGCGCAGCAACGAATTCGGCTACGTCAACTACGAAGGGTCGAGCCGGCTCGGCAGTGAGGGGGATTCGATGAAACGAGCACTGATTGGGATTGCCGGCACTCCTCCTTTGCGGCGGCTTCTCCCTTCTGATCCGCAGATCCAGATGAAACGGAGACCAACGATGTTCAGCAAAGGTACACGCCGGTCAGCGCCCGAACGTGCAGTGCTCACCGCTTCGCTAGCTCTCACCGGGGCGCTGTCAGGTCCCGCCTTGGCCGGCGGAATGATGGCCTACGAGCTGGGCACCGCCGACGTGGGACTGCCTCGGCGGGCTACAACGCCCGCGCGCAGGACGTCTCCACCGTGTTTACGAATCCGGCCGGCATGACGCGCCTTGCGGGCAATCAGTTCCTGGTGTCGGGCCAGCTGTTCTGGAGCAACACGAAGTTCTCGATTGGCTCCGGAACGTCGCCAGGGCTTGGCAGCGACGATGGGGGTTACGCCGTCGGCCACGATGGCTGGTTTCCGGCGGCGGTGCGTTCGCGAGCTACACCGTGTCGCCGGACGTGAAGGTCGGATTCGCGCTTGCGGGCAACGTCGGCGGCGTGCTCAATTACAACAACGACTGGGCCGGGCGCTATTACGTTCAGCAGACGTGGATCGTCGGCTTGTCCTTGCTGCCTACGGTGGCCTGGAAGGTCAACGACAAGCTTTCGCTCGGCGCGTCGCTCAATGCGATGTACGGCGTCTACAAGACCAACGTCGCCATCAACAACATCGATCCGGCCTTCGGCGACGGCCGGCTCAAGATGAAGGACGAGACCTGGGGCTGGGGCGCCAATCTGGGGCTTCTCTACGAATTCACCCCGGCAACGCGGCTCGGACTAACGTGGAGTTCGCAGGTGAACCTGAACTTCAAACACCGCTGGAGTTCACGGGGCTCGCTCCGGGTGTGAGCGCGGCGCTGGCAAGGCTGGGTTGCTGAACTCGAGCCTCGCGATCGGGATCGAGATACCCGCAGACCAGCGATGGTGAGCCTCTTCACCCAGATGGACGACCGCTGGGCGTTGCTCGGCAGCTACGGCTGGCAGCAGTGGTCCAAGTTCGGCCAGGTCGAGATCGGCATCGACGACTCGACCAATCCGACCAGCCTCACGACGGACATTCCGTTCAAGGACACCTGGCATCTTGCCGGAGGGGCGCAGTATCGACTCAGCGATCCGTGGCTGCTCAACTTCGGGATCGCGTACGACTCGGGCTTCCAGCAGAGCAGCTCGCAGATCTCGCCGCTCCTGCCGATCAACTCGGCGTGGCGTTTCGGCGTGGGCGGACAGCAGCAGCTGAGCAAGACATCGTTCTGGGGCCTGTCGGCGCCGAATACCTCTACGGCGGGACGCTGAAGACCGACAGTGCACTCGAAGCCCGTCGCCCTGGGCGGCCGCGGCGACCTCGTCGGCTCATACAACAACGCCGGCGTAATCTTCTTCGGCGCCTACTACAACAAGGCATTTTGACGAAGCCTCTGCGAGGACGGATGCGCACAAGGGTCCCGTTGGCATCACGCCGGCACAGGTTCGCGCTGCTGCTGGCGCTGCTGCTCGTCTCGCTTGCGATTCAGTCGTTCGACGCGCGCCCAGGAGCCGGGGGATTGCTTTCCGATGCATCGCGAACGGTGCTCGGCGTCGTCCTCTTTGTCGTTGTCTTCGAACACAAGCGCGAACGAGCCGCAATGGCGATAATTCTCGCACTCATCGTCACGATCGGCTGGGGCCGGCGCCTTCTCGCCGCGAGCCTTGATCACACGGTGTCGCTGGGCGCCGACGTACTGACGGCGCTGTATCTCTGGTTCGCGGTTTGGGTGATCCTGCGCGAGTTGTTCCGCCAGACGGCCGGCGCCGAGAACGTGCTCGGCGCGATCTGCGGCTACCTCATTGCCGGTGACGCCTGGACGCGCGTGAACATGATCGCGTACTTGCTCGCGCCGGCGACCTACACCTTTAGCCCGGACGTCTCCGCGCTTCTCGCCGATTGGCACGGTCGCCTCGCCCTGTTTTCACATTACAGCTTCGCGCAGATGCTGACGATCGGTTACGCGGACGTGACGCCGGTGCGCGCACCGGCGACGACGTTGAGTCTGCTCGGCGCCTTGTTCGGACTGTTCTACACCGCCGTGGTCGTGTCGCAGTTCGTCGGCCTCGCTCAGTCCAGAGGCCGCGAAATGCCGGGTGATCGATGATGGTCGTGCGCCTGACCATCCCGGTTGCAACGAATAGCACCCACGTGATGCTGGTGGGCGCCTGCCACCGCACCCGATCCTGAATTGGTCGATTAAAAAGGGAGTGAGATCCATGACGACGCAATTTCCCGGCACACCTCGCGATGCATCCACCGATGGTTGATTCTTGTACCGGCCGCGCTGTTCGTTGCCGGCTGCGCGACACACGAACCCGATGATGCCGTCGCCCAACCTCTACACGGGCGCGCAATGCGAAGCCTCTGTTCGGCGATCTGCCGGCAAACCGGCGTACGCCGCCGCTCGAGCTTCTCTATCTCACGGACCGTACGCCGCCCCAGAAGCCGGATGATCCTGTCCCGTATACCTCCAACCGCTCGCGGTCGATGGCGTTCGGGATCACGACGGTGGAGTTCGGCGACAACGTCACCTGGGAGACGCTGGTCAAGCAGAGCACCGCCGTGGAGCGCTCGCCCGAGATCGATACCAAGCTCGGCGCCACCACCGAGCTTGGCCGCTTCCCGCCGATTCCCTACCAGATCACCGTGACGCCGGCGGGGCTGACGCGCGCGCGCGCGATCTCGACGCGCACGCGCAGGCCGAGAAATCGTTCCAGGACGAGCTCGCGCGCCGACTCGCCGCTTCGCCGCGCAAGGAAGTGGTCCTGTTCGTCCACGGGTACGCCAACACGTTCCAGGACGCGGCGCTCACCGATGGGCGAGCTCTGCCACTTTCTCGGTCGCGAATTCGTGTGCGCGATCTTCACCTGGCCGGCAGGCGGCTCGAAGGGCGCGTTCTTCGGCTACGACGTCGATCGCGAATCGAGCGAGTTCGCGGTCGAGCACTTGCGCAAGGCGCTGCGGATGGTTGCCGATACCCCGGGACTTCGAGAGGCTGCATCTGCATCGCTCACAGCCGGGGTACCGATGTCCTCGCCACCGCGCTCTCCGAGCTCAGCGTGGAGGCGTACATCGGCCGGAAGACGGTCGGCGAGCGCTTCAAGATCGGCAACGTGATCCTCGCTGCGCCCGACATCGACGCCGACGTGGCGCCCACCAAGATCTTCAAGGTGCTGTCGGACCCCGACCTGCCCTACGGCAGCGCGCCGGACCCGGAAGTCGTCATCAGGCCCACGCCCGGCTTTCACCTGACGATGTACGTCTCGCCCGACGACAAAGCCCTCGCCACATCGGGATGGCTCTTCGGCAGCCTGGCGCGCTTCGGGCGGGTCAATGCCGCGATGTTTTCGCCGAAGGACATCGCCGAAGCCCGAAAGGCGGCGCTCTTCGACGTGGTTCAGGTGACGGACGTCTCCGGCTTCATCGGCCACAGCTACTTCCATGACGATCCGCGCGTGAGCGCCGACATCGTCGCGCTTTTGCGCTATGGACTGAAGCCCAACGACAGCGGACGGCCGCTGGTGGAGATCGCCAAGCCGTTCTATCGGGTGCGCACGCCGGAGGAGATCGCGGCGGGCAAGTGACGCCTGCGGCTAAGAGGGGCGGCTGTTCTGCCGATCGTTGCAACGCTCATGACAAGACCTGAGGAGACAAGATGCAATCACATATAAAACGAATTCTGATCTCGGCATTCGCAGTCGCGGCGTTGGGCGCGGGTGTCGCGCACGGCAAGGAATGCAAGGGCGTCAACTTTCCCGACCAGGCCCAGGTCGAAGGCAGCAATCTGACGCTGAACGGTCTCGGCTTGCGCCAGGCGACCTTTCAAGGTCAATGTCTACGTTGCCGCGCTCTACGTCGCGAAGACATCGAGCGACCCGAACGCGATGCTGGGATCGAGTACCCCGAGCGAACTTGATCCTCCAGTTCGTGCGCAACGTCGGCGCCGACGATCTCCGCAAGGGATGGGACGAGGGCTTCGAGAAGAATTCCAAGGCGCAGCTTGCCGGCGCTGAAGGAGCGCATCGCGATGCTCAACGGCTGGATGGCCGATGTGAAATCCGGGCAGCGGCTGACGTTCATTCACAAGCCGGGCGCGGGAATCCAGGTGAATGTGAACGGCGCGGTGAAAGGACGATCAAGGGCGACGATTTCGCCAAAGCCTTCCTGTCGATCTGGCTGGGTAGCGATCCGCCGAACCCGGAAATCAAGGCCGGGCTCCTCGGCGGCGCCTGCGGCTAGACGCAGCGGCGATGCGCGATGCTTCGCCGAACATCGTTGCGGTTGGATCCGTCGTGCGCGATCTGCTGCGGACGTTGATCGCTGGTATGCAGGCCGTATCGGCGCTGACCCGTTCTGGCGCCGAAGCGGTCGTCGGGCTGTGCCTTCGCGGCGGTCGCGGCGAGCGCGGCCGCGCAGGATCTCGAGCCAAGGTCCTACTCGAATACGCCGGTCGGCCTCAACTTCCTGGTCGGCAGGATATTCGTATACTCCAGGGGCGCGACGCCTCGATCCGACGGTGCCCTCACGAACGCCGACATCCGCGTCAACGGCGCGACGCTCGCCTACGCGCGCTCGATGGACCTTTGGGGCAAGTCCGGCAAATTCGACATCGTGGTGCCCTACGGGTGGCTTTCGGGCAGCGCGGAGTTTGCCGGTCAACCCCACGAGCGCAAGATTTACGGGTTCGGCGATCCGCGATTTCATGCTGTCGGTCAATTTCTACGGCGCGCCGGCGCTTTCGCTCAAAGAGTTACGCGGATTACCGGCAGGACCTCATCATCGGCGCGAGCCTGTACGTATGGGCGCCGTGGGGCCAGTACGACCCGAGCAAGCTCGTCAATATCGGCACCAACCGCTGGGCGTTCAAGACCGAACTGGGGGTCTCCAAGGCAGTAGACGCCTGGACACTGGAGCTTATTCCGGGCGGTGACTTTTTTCAGCGACAACACGAATTTTCTGGGGGCCAGACCCGCTCGCAGGATCCGCTCTACTCGGTGCAGGCGCACGTAATCTACGGCTTCGCATCCGGCGTATGGGTCGCGCTCGACGGGACTTACTACACCGGCGGGCAGACCAGTCTCAATGGCACGCCGGACGCCGACAGGCAGTCGAACTCGCGGGCCGGGCTGACACTCGCCTTGCCGGTGGACCGAAACAATTCCGTCAAGCTCTATGCCAACACTGGCGTATCCACACGCACCGGCAGCAGCTTCAATACTTTCGGGGTGGCTTGGCAGTATCGTTGGTATTGATTCGGGCGGCCTACGAACCAGGGGTCGTGGGTTCAAATCCTGCCGGGCGCGCCATCTTTCAAAGGCTTAGCACCTCAAAACCAGATGCTTGGCTCGTCTGCGCGACTTTTGCGCGACCCTTTATCCACAGGTTAGGGTCGCGCGTCGTTTCTTTCTCGCTACGCATCAGCCACTTGCGACGCGCAGAATCGTCATAGTTCCGACGCGATCGAGCACTCGATTCGCGAGCCCGATGAGCCGTCCGACGTCCGCGCTGGCGTAGTGCTCGGGCATCGTTCGTGTGGCGTGGCCGAGCAGTGCCGCGCGATCTTCTTCCGCTACGCCCGCGGCCCGCAGTCGGGTCGCAAAGGTGTGCCTCAGATCGTGAACCCGAACGTCGGCCAGGTTCGCTTCGCGACGGGCGCGCTGCCACGCCGTATTGTTCATGCGTTCGACGCGTTCGCCTCGATAGGAGAACACCCATACGGGATGCTTTCCTCTTTGCGTCTCGATAATCGACCACGCCGCGTCATTCAAGATCACCACGTGCGCGCGCCGCGATTTGAACGCCTCCGCCGGAACTACGAACACGCTGCGACCGAGTTCGGCGATCGGCACCTCCCACGACCACCGTAAGCCACACAGATTAGCATCACGTAAACCAGTGTTAACGGCAAAGAGCGCCATGCGGGCGAGGTGGTCGGGCAACCGACGGAAGATTCGCTCTTGCTCATCCCAATTGATCGGATGCGGAAGACGAGGCGACTCGCGTAGCATCGTGATGAGCGGAGGGGCCGTTTCCAGCCATGGGAAGCCGTCTCGATCGCGATAGGCACGCGCGGCACGGTGCAGGATGGTACGCGCGACTTCCAGCGTCCGGTTGATCGTTGTTGCGCTCACCCCATCGGCCAAGCGTGCCTCTATGAGGGGCCGCAACGTTTCGTCGTGTACTTTGCGAATCTCGAGATCACCAACATAACGCGATAGCAATCTCAGATGCCACGCGATATCGGCCTGAGTCCGTTTGTACTTGGATTCGAGCAGGAACCGTTTGGCGCAGTCGGAGAACAGGGGACGGGCGTGCGCTCTTCGCTCCAGTTCCCACTCGAGACGCTCCAATTCCTTGCAAGCCGACGCTCCGCCTGCTCCTGACATACCAACCCCAGACGCGCGAATATACGCTCGCCACGGTATTCCTTGTTGATGGTGCGAAAACCCTCGGCATCGACGGTAATGCCTCGTGTGCATGTTGTGGCCATGAGCTCCTCCTGTGGGGCGGAGGAGCATTTTCCAAAGCCGGTGCTAGCCTAGGCAAGTTCGCGGACCCGCCAACTGTTAAGGAGTAGTTAAGCGCGCAAGCGCAGCATGCGGCCGTTGCGTGCGCGGGAGGCATGGTGCTTCTAACTGCGGCACGCATTGAACCGGAGGTTCTGCCATGCTGATTCGCACACTTGCATTCACCTTGTTTGCCGTCTCTTCTACCGCCTTCGCCGCGAATCCGTCGCCTGACGGTCGGTCGCTGGAACTTCGCAAGGTTGCTGCCCAAATGGAGTCGCGTTATGTAGGCAAAGTCGTTGCTATCGAACTTGACACTTCAGGCGACAAGGCCACCCACTACCATGTCGATGTCCGCTTCCCCGACGGCGGGCTGGAGAAGCTGGACGTTGATGCTGCGACGCTTCGGACTGTGTCGCGCGAGGCCGCCCCGCTCGCGGCAGGGTCCATACCGCTTCTATATGCGGCGGCGATGGTGACGGCGGCGATCCCGGGCGACGTGCTCGTGGCGGAACTCGATACAACGAATGGCGTGCCTCCCCACTACGATTTCGACGTTCGGTTGCCGCAGGGAGCCATCGCGCGGCTAAAAGTTGACGCTGCGACACGGCAGATCGGCTGGCGCACCCCCGCAATCATCAATGACTAAGGGGAAACGGAGTAGGTTGCCTCACCCAACGGGGTCCGTGGCGGAGTGGCCCATATCATGAGTTCGTCAACGGGGAACGAATTGAAGCAACGCTCTTTCGTGCGCTACGGGCGTGTCGCTCAGGTCCTCCACTGGGTCACGGCAGTCCTCGTCGTCGCTGCGTACAGTTACGGTCCGGGAGGTTCCGAGCAGCGCGTGTATTCGTCCGCCCGCGATTTCGATCGCCAGCTCCACGAGACGCTGGGGATGTGCGTATTCGCGCTCGTTGTGATACGCGTGCTGTGGCGGACGGTCGATGTCCACCCGGACCTTCCTCAGGTTCCGCGCTGGATGGACGTCGCGGCGAAGGTGACGCACTACGCGCTATATCTGCTACTTTTTTCCCTTCCGCTGAGCGCGATCACCGGCGCGTGGCTGGAGGGTCATCCGGTGACGCTTCTCGCGGGTGTCGAGATTCCGCCGCTCTTGGCACTTTCACACGACGCGGGAGCAACCATCGCGACGGTGCACACGTGGATTGGCGACGCGATCCTATGGGTTGCGGGCCTCCACGCTCTCGCCGCGCTCTACCATCACATCGTCCTCAAGGACGGCGTGCTCACCTCAATGCTGCCGCGCTGGTTTCCTTTGCGGCAAGCCAAATGATGCGGGCTTGTGGCTTAGGAGGCCGAACCAATAGCTGCTGGCGGACGCACCCAACCTTGATAGCATGGCTTTGTCGATGACCGCTAAGTGCGCTGTTGCGGGAATGACACCACAACCTGCAGGCCCTTACCGGCCATCGTCTCGCTGAAGGTCATCGATGCAGCGTGGAGCGTGGCGATCCGTTTGGCGATGGAAAGACCAAGTCCGGTTCCCACCGCATCCGCACCGGCGAGGCGATGGAACCGCCGGCCGAGCTTGTCGCGCTCCGCTGGTGCAACCCCTGGACCTTGGTCGAGTACGGCCAGGAATGGCTGTCCCGCCTTCTGGTCAACGGCTACTCGTACTACCGTGTCCGCGGGACTGTAACGGACGGCATTGTCGATCAGATTGCGAAGCAGAATGCCTAGCAGCCTGGCATCGCCAGGAACGATGATCGACGGTCCCGTTTGCAACTCGATGTCGATGTTCTTGCCGAGAGCGGTGGGCGCGAGTTCCGCGATTGCACCTTGCGCCACGCCACGCAGGTCGCAACTCTCGCGCTGTGCGTGAAACGTTTCCGGTTCCAGCCGCGCGAGCGTCAGCAATTGGTCGACCAGGTGCGACGCTCGGTCGCAGCCCGCGACGACATTGTCCAGCGCATGCTCTCGCTCAGCATCATTCGTTGATCCGCGTGCCACCTGAGCCTGGGCGCGAAGCGCCGCGAGCGGAGTGCGAAGCTCGTGAGCCGCATCGGCAGTGAATTGCCGTTCGTTATTCATCGAAGCTTGTACGCGCTCGAACAAGCGGTTGAGGCTGGCGACGAGCGGGACAACTTCGACGGGAGCCCCCGCAATCTCGACGAAAGCGAGGTTGTCGGGGGCGCGGTTGGCGATCTCTTCATTCAATGATCGCAGCGGCCGCGTCGCTCGGTTGATGCCCAACCCGATGAGTAAACCAAGTACAGGTAAAGCGACGATCAACGGCACCAGCATGTTCTTCGCGATCGTCGCCGCGATGTGGGCGCGCGAATCCTGCTGCTCACCAACCTGAACCAGAAGACGGTGCTCCGCGTCCCACCCGCTGAACACACGCCACCGCGTGCCGTCGACCACGGAGTCGCTGAATCCCTCATCGTGTGAAGACAGCCTCGAAGTGGGCGCATTGGCCGAGTGAAGGCGCAAAAGGGAGCCGGCTTCCCAGAACTGGAACGCGACACGATGGGCATAGGGATGTAGTTGTGGCGAGTGCTCAACATCGATCTCCTCCATCTCGTGGCCCACTTGGGCGATCAGCAGCGATGCGGACTGTGCGAGATGCGCATCGAGGAGCTCGTCGATCTCGTGCTGCGCATCCAGATAACTGACGACTGTGGTGGCCACCCAGGTGAGCGCGACCGAGGCAAGCAGAATGATCAGCAACTCGCGGCGAATCGAGCGCCGTGCACGAGCCTCAGCCATGCGCCGGCTCACGCGGCAACACGTAGCCGACGCCGCGTACGGTTCTGATCAACGCGGGCGCGAGCTTTCTGCGCAGGTGATGGACGTGCACCTCGACCGCGTTGCTCTCGACCTCTTCGCCCCACGGGTAGAGACGCTCCTCAAGCTGCTCCCGCGACAGCACGCGCCCGGCGTTGAGCATGAGCTCCTGAAGCAGGTTGAACTCCCGCGCCTGCAGGTCGACGACACGTCCATGGTACGTTACGGTGCGCGCCGCAGGGTCGAGGCGAAGACCGCTGATCTGCAACACGGGAGCGGGTTCGCCCCGCGAACGGCGAACCAGCGCGCGCAAACGCGCTGCCAGCTCGTCAAGGTCCACCGGTTTGACAACGTAGTCATCGGCGCCGGTGTCGAAGCCTTTGACGCGATCGTCGATGGCGTCCCGCGCCGTGAGAACAAGTACGGGAGCTCTGTTTCCCTTCGCGCGTTCCCGGCGCAGCAACTCCAGCCCATCGAGCCGCGGAAGCCCGAGATCGAGCACGACCGCCGCAAAAGAACTGGTGCGCAGCGCCATCTCGGCGGCAACGCCATCCTTGACCCAATCCGGCTGGAACCCGCGCTGCTCCATCCCGGCCTTGAGGGCGTCACCCAGCAATGGATCATCTTCAACGATCAGGATACGCATGTTCCAGCGGGCTAATCATCCTGCTCCGAATGGACTCGGTCACCTCGATGCGTCAGCGGCTCCATCGACGGCGCTGCCGCGAACAGCTCCGGGGCGTAGACGGCGCCAGTCCAGAGTACCGCGACTGCGCAAGCGAGCACGACGGCGGCGACCCACCGCATGTTGTCGATAGCTTGCCTTGGCTCGCCCGCCTTGTAGCCCGTTACCATGCCTCGCACCAGATTTTCCCGGTGCAAGATGCTGCTGATAATAACGCCGGCAATGTGAACGATCACCACCGCCAGCATAACGTTGGAAGCTCCCTCGTGCAGCGACTCAATCCAATGTCCACCCATGTCGTTGTAGGTCGCATAGCCACTAACGCCGGCAATAAGGCCCAGAACGACGATCGCGTAGATCGCCCAGCTTCCGGCGGGATTGTGACCGGTGTAATGGATAGGACGGCGCCTGAGCAAGGACTTGAGGTACTCCATCACGGCCGTCGGCCCGAATGCAAACGAGCTCAATCTCGCATAACGGGATCCGGCAAATGCCCACAGCAGGCGAAAGGCGAGCAGCGCGAGTACCGTGTACCCGAGTAGGACGTGCACGTCCCGGTAGCGCTCGGACTCTGCAGTGAGGAATGCGCCTGCGAACGATGCGGCAAGCAGCCAGTGAAACAGGCGGGTTGGCAAGTCCCAGACGAGAATTCCCATCGGTTTCATTGGTCTCGTGCTACTGCGGAAGTTGAAGCGTGTGTTCGCCGAATGCCCCGTTGGCTGCGTCGCGGTGACAGGCGGCGCAATCGGACCTCTTCACCTTGGAGCGTATGAAGACTGTGGCGGCTAGCTCCGAGTGCTCGCGGCCGAACCAACCGGTTTCCGTAATCCGGAGCACCGGCGGGTCCTTGGCCACTCGCGGGTCGCGACCTGCGTTCGTCTCCAGGTAAGCGCTGATCTCGGCAAACGACTTGGGATCCAAAGTGGCGTCGCTACCAAAGTGCCGGTCGAGCTGCGCCATGATGGCCCGCCACGATCTCACCGGAAGCAGTTGCGGGGGGTAGGGGACGTGGCAACTGCCACATTCGCTGCGCCACTGTGTATTGGTCGCTTGTGTCATGTTGCGCTCAGCAGCTGCCGCATCCGCGATCAACAATACCAACGAGAGCAAGCTGGCCGTCCAGGCAGTGCAGTCGAACAGCCGACGACTGGAATTGTCGTTCATCGAGCCTCCTAAGGCTTCAGCGACATCAGATACGCAAGCACGTCACCCTTCTCCTGCGCCGTGCACGCGCGGCCCAGCACGTCGTTGCAGTTGCGGCGGAACCACTTTTCAACCTTGTCGACATTCGTGAACCGCGACGGGTTGGCCGCGGGCGCCAGCGCGGCGATGGGTTTGCCGGTCTTGGCATGCTTACCGTCTCCAAGAGGATTGTCCGTGTGGCACGAAGCGCAGCTCCAGTTCTCGCCGTGAGTCGATTGAAAGAGCTGCTTGCCGCGTACGGCGGACAAACCGGTGAAACTCGGTACTTCACTCTGCGCGGAAGTTTCGTACATTGTCGCGAGCGAGGCGGGTGTTTGCGCAATCGACACACTCGTCAGTGCCCCGAGCATGAGCGCGGTGACGCTTGCCAAGGGTAGCCTTCCGCTCCTCATGAGCGAGCTCCGTCTCCAGGCAATAAAACGGCACAACTTGCACATTCAGTCTGGATTTCGGTGTTGGCAGGGCGTGCCGCTATGCGGTCGCTCGCTGCTGCGTCCGCGATCAGCATGATGATCGCCAGGAGACCGACAATCCATGCGGTTATATCGAAAATCCAACGTTTGGTATCTCGGTCCATGGGCTGCTCCTATGGTTCTAGCCACATCCGGTTCGTGAGCGCGTCAACTCCAGGTCGCTCTCATCTGTCGGCCATTAATAAGCTTCCGCTTGCCTATTCACGGACGTGAGAGTAGGGCCCGTTTCTTAGCTAATGCTTAACTGAGCGCAAAGACACGGGGTGGCACTTGTGCCATACGGTATGAGGGGAAGTGTTCCCTACCGCTGCCGGCTCGCACGGATCCCAGAGACAATGAACTTGCCAATCCAGGTATCAGACCGGCATCTAGGACTCAGCGAGGCGCAGGCACTGGCACGGCTGCAACGCGACGGCCCGAACGAACTCCCGTCCGCTAAGCCAAGAAGTGTCTTGGCGATTGCATGGGACGTGGTCCGTCAACCGATGTTCCTTCTGCTGGTCGGTTGCGCCCTCGTTTACCTCGTCTTTGGCGACTTGCAGGAAGCGCTGGTGTTGCTTGCCTTCGTCGTGGTGGTAATGGGCATAACGCTCTATCAGGAGCGCAAGACCGAGCGCGCGCTCGACGCGCTACGCGACCTTTCGAGTCCGCGCGCGCTCGTGCTCCGGGATGGCGAACGAAAACGCATTCCGGGACGTGAGGTCGTAGTCGGTGATGTCGTGGTGCTGGGCGAGGGTGATCGGGTACCGGCAGACGCCGTGGTCATCGAAGCAACGAATCTCAGCGCCGACGAATCGCTGCTGACGGGAGAGTCCGTCCCAGTACGCAAGACCGTTGCCGAAGGATCGCGCCCGCTTTCACGGGCGGGTGGAGACGAGACTTATTGCGTCTATTCCGGTTCACTCATTGTGCAGGGCCAAGGCGTCGGCCTGGTCGCAGCC
>CAVTFT010000016.1:0-89556 GCA_963734085.1 uncultured beta proteobacterium
ACCGCGAGCTCGGCTTCCGTAGCTTCGCGCACCTGCTCCACCGTCACGCCCGGTGCGGTCTCGAGCAGCGTGGCGCGCCCGCCGGGGAAGCCGATCACCGCAAGCTCGGTGACGACGAGATCCACCGGCCGCACGGAAGTGAGCGGCAGCGAGCACTGCTTTACGATCTTGGGCTGGCCCTTCGCCGTGTGCTGCATGGCGACGATCACGCGCTTCGCCCCGGACACAAGGTCCATGGCGCCGCCCATACCCGGCACCATCTTGCCCGGGATCATCCAGTTGGCGAGATGCCCCGCGGCATCAACCTGCAGCGCACCGAGCACCGTCATGTCGAGGTGCCCGCCGCGGATCAGGCCGAACGACATCGCGCTATCGAAGGTGCTGGCACCGGGCAGCGCGCCGACCGGCTTTCCGCCGGCGTCGGTGAGCATGGGATGGTGCATGCCTTCCGCGGGCGGCGCGCCGGTGCCGATCAGGCCGTTCTCCGACTGGAAGTACACGCACACGCCGGACGGCACGAACTTCGAGACGAGCGTCGGGATGCCGATGCCGAGGTTGACGAGCATGCCGTCGCGCAGCTCCTGCGCGATTCGCTTCGCGATGATTGTCTGGGCGTCCATAGGTCAGGCGTGCGAGATGATGTAGTCGACGACGGGCGCCGGCGTTACGACGTTGTCGGGGGAGATCACGCCGACGGGCACGATGTTGTCGGCTTCCACGATTACCGTATCGGCCGCCATGGCGATCACCGGGTTGAAGTTGCGCGCCGTCAGCGCGTAGTAGAGATTGCCGATGTAGTCGGCGAGAAACGCTTGCACCAGCGCGAAATCGGCGCGCAGCGCGGTCTCGAGCAGATAGGGCTTGCCCTCGACCTCGATGCGTTGCTTTCCTTTCTCCACGACGGTGCCCACGCCAGTGGGCGTCAGCACGCCGCCGAGCCCGAAACCGCCGGCGCGGATGCGCTCGATCAGCGTGCCCTGCGGCACGAGGTCGACCTCGAGCTCGCCGGCCAGCATCTTCTTCTGCGTTTCGGGATTGAGGCCGATGTGGCTGGCGATCGTCTTCTTCACCGCGCCGGCGCTGATCAGCTTGCCGATGCCGATGCCGGGGAGCGCGTTGTCGTTGGCGATCACCGTCAGGTTGCGCTTGCCCTGGCGCACGAGCTCGTCCACCAGGCGCTCGGGCGTGCCCACGCCCATGAACCCGCCGATCATCACGCTCGCGCCGTCGGGTATCAGCGCCGCGGCGTCCTTCAGTAAGATGGTCTTCATTGGGCGGTCCAGCCTCCGTCGACCGGCAGCGCGATGCCGCGGATCTGGGCCGCGGCCTGCGAGCACAGGAAAAGCGCCGCCGCGCCGATCTGCTCCGGCGTCGCGAACTCGAGCGAGGGTTGCTTCTCGCCGAGGAGCCTGATCTTTGCCGCGTCCGGGGTAAGCTTTTCCCGGGCGGCGCGATCGTCGATCTGCTTCTGCACGAGCGGCGTAAGTACCCAGCCGGGACAAATCGCGTTGCAGGTGATGCCGGTGGTTGCGGTCTCGAGCGCGACGACCTTCGTCAGCCCGAGGATGCCGTGCTTCGCCGCGACGTAAGCCGCCTTCTGTGCCGACGCCACCAAGCCGTGGGTCGAGGCGATGTTGATGATCCGTCCACAGTTTCGCGCCTTCATGTGCGGCAGGGCCGCGCGGATGGCGTGAAACGCGGCCGAGAGGTTGATCGCGATGACCGCATCCCACTTCTCGACCGGAAAGTCCTCGACCGGCGCGACGTGCTGAATGCCAGCATTGTTCACGAGGATGTCCACGCCCCCGATATCGCGCGCGGCCTGCGCCACCATCGCCGCAACTTCCGCGGGCCTCGACATGTCGGTCGCGCTGTAGTCGACCTTCACCTTGTATTCGGACCTGAACTCGACGACGAGCTCGTCGATCAGTGCCTTGTCGCCGAAGCCGTTCAGCACCACGTGCGATCCGGCGGCCGCGAGGGCGCGCGCGATGCCGAGCCCGATGCCGCTCGTCGAGCCGGTCACCAGCGCCACTTTGCCGGACAGGCTCACTGCTTCTTCGGCTTCGCGCCGAAGTACAACCGGGGACGCTTCTGGCAGCATGGTCAGTTCCTTGCGGTGACGCGTTTAAAGACGTGTCCGCGCAAGCGTAGGCCCGCCGCTTCCGTTTAGGGACAGGAAAGCGTCAAGATTGAGTCCGGATTTGGTCGTGCTCGGAATCGAGCCACGAAGGAACGCGTTCTCCTTGTCGGGGGCCGCCTTCGGCGGACCGTTACGGCGGTGAAGGACCAGACCTACGTCCCGAGCATCCCTTACGCGCCGCTAGGCGAGGCCAACCGCGATGTTGCCGTCGTCTACTACTCGCGCTCGGGTCACTCGGAGGCTGCGTCAAGTCGTTGGACTTCTGGCCGAAGGCGCTTCACGTCGGGCTATCAATCGCTTCGTCCTGGGCATGACGTCGCAGGTCGGTCACGACCGCGCAGATGCGGCGCACGACGCTGGCCCACAGCATCCTCAGCTTCGTTTTCAACATCGCCGTGCTCGCGATGAGCATCAATGTCATCGGCGGGGTCATTTAGACAGGGTGGAGCCGATCGATTGCCTCAAAGCGCAGTGCAGAACGTGCAGTGACCGCCAACGATTTGTCGCTACGTTTGACCTCGGGAGAAGTCGTTCTTGGGGAACAGGCGCTATCTTCTTTGAGCAATCACAATTTGTCTCAAACCCCCAAAATGCCCAAGTGCCCGGCAAGCTGCACTGCACGTTCGTGACCGTCGGCGGGCTGACGGCGCTGTCGTCGCTCGTGTTCTGGACGTTGCGGCCGGGGGACGGCGACAACGTCCGCCGCGGCATGCAACCCGATGTGGCGTGAGCTGGCGTCAACGCCGCTCCGATCCGCTCATCCGGCGGGCTTTGGCGATCGGGGCGTTTGCCGTTACGCTGTTTGGCGTTGGAGAATGGGCATCAGCCAAGCAGGGACCGTAACCGCAGATGAGACAACAAATTCGCTTCTGCGCGGGAAGGGACGGCGTGCGGATCGCCTTCGCGACCGCCGGCGAGGGGCCGCCCCTCGTGCGCGTCAACAACTGGTTTACCCACCTCGAGCTCGACTGGGTCAATCCCGTCTGGCAACACTGGTCGGAGTTCCTGGCCGATCGACGGATGCTCGTTCGCTACGACCCGCGGGGCTCCGGCCTGTCCGACCGGGATCCCGCTGACGTCTCCCTCGACGCGCTGGTCTCCGATCTGAATGCTGTCGTCGATGCGCTGGGACTCTCGCGCTTTCCGCTGCTCGGTCTGTGCCAGGGTGGCGCGATCGCCGTCGCCTATGCAGCACGCCATCCCGAGCGAGTCAGCCGACTCGTGCTCTACGACAGTTACCTGCACGGTGCCTTCGTGGACGCCGGCGAGAAGCTGGCTCGCCAGGCGCAGACGTTCGCACAAATGATCGAGCTCGGCTGGGGCAGGAAAGTGGGGGCGTTTCGCGAGGTGTTCGCCGGCCTGCTGATGCCTGATGCCGGTGAGCGCCAGCAGAAATGGATCGGCGAACTCCAGCGCCGCAGTGCGTCTCCGGCGATGGCTTGCCGCCTGTGGAACGCGTTCAACGCGTTCGACGTCCGGGCCGAAGCCGCGAAAGTTGTCGCGCCGGCGCTGGTGTTTCACGTGCGCGGTGATGCGATGGTGCCCTTCGAGGCGGGCCGACGCCTCGCCGCAGCGCTGCCGGATGCGCGCTTCGTGCCGCTCGAGGGCCGCAACCACATCCTGCGCGCCGACGAGCCGGCATGGCTCGTCTTCAAGAAGGAGCTGAACGACTTCCTTGGCCTCGATGAGCAGACCGGTGCTGCCGAAGCGCGCGAGCTTGCGACGCTGACGAGTCGCGAAAGAGAAATCCTCGATGACATCGCCCGCGGGCTCACCAACGCCCAGATCGCCGATCGCCGGCACATCGCCGAAAAGACGGTCCGCAATCACGTCAACCACATCTTCTCCAAGCTCGATGCCCAGCATCGTGCGCAGGCCATCGTGATCGCGCGCAAGGCGGGGCTCGGTCGCGAATAGCGAATCATTGTTGCGACTGGGGCCTGCGACCCATGCTTGCCCAGCGCGCTGCATTGCCGCGGAGCTCGCATGGGGCCGTCGCCTCATGACGCGGCCGTCATGCCATGGCACTCTGCCACTGTCGCAACCACTCAAGACATGGAGGTAACCATGGCCAGGACCACAGCGAAGCTCGTTCAGCAACGGCAAAACCCGCTGCGCGAGCGATACCGCCGCGTCCCGGCGGACGCCTGGATCCGCGACGGCGCGCAGACGATCAACGGATGCGGCGGGGATCCGTTTCACGGCGCGGTCATTCCTGCCAATAACGCAGGCGCGCCGCTGTGCTTCGGCATTCACCGCGCCGTCGGTGGCGACCACGATTTCCCCAATCCGGGCGACCTGCTGTCCGCCGCACTCGCCGCCTGCTTCGACTCGACGCTGCGAATGCTCGCCGATCATCTGGGTGTTCCGCTTCAATCCGTCGAGGTCAAGGTTGAGGCGGACTGCGACGTGCGCGGATGTCTGCTGGTCGAGCGCTCCGTTCCGGTCGGGTTCCAGAAGATGCGCTGCAGCGTGCGCTTGCAGCCCGAGGGCGAGGTCGAGCCCGAACGGCTGCAAACGCTCGTTGGTGCTGCAGAAGGCTGCTGTGTCGTTCTGCAAACGCTGCGCAACGGTGTCACGGTAACCGCGCAAATCGACAATGCCGACAGCGAGACGGCAAACTTGGCCTTGACGACATCGCGCCCGGTGCCGGCATAGATACGGTCGCGAGTTTCGGACAGACGCGTCAATGACAGAGTCGCTTCTCAATTCAACCGATGGAGGTTGTCATGAAATCAGTTGCACGCACAGTCGGTGTGTTGACGTTAGTCATCGCTGCCTGGGCACTCCCGTCGACAGTCATGGCCGCCGAGGCCATGGGCGACATGACCTTCATCAATCAGGGCGACATCAAATGGGGTGACGCGCCGCCGGTCCTGCCCAAGGGCGCGAAGATTGCCGTGCTTTATGGGGACCCGTTCAAACCGGGAGCCTATGTAGTCAGGCTGAAGATGCCGACCGGCTACAAGATCGCGCCACACTGGCATTCGCAGGCGGAAAATCTCACGGTGATCTCGGGCGCATTCAACATTGGTTCGGGCGACACGATGGACAAGGCGCAAGCGCATCGACTGAATGTGGGTGGCTTCCACCACCTGCCGGCCACGGCCCATCATTACGCCTACACGAGCACGGCGACGGTTCTTCAGATCCATGGCGAGGGGCCATTCGACATCACGTACATCAATCCAGACGACAATCCACAGAAGGCCAAGAAGTAAGCGTTAGGCCGTCATGAGGCGGCGAGGGAACAGCCGCGCCGCTCCGTTCATCTTGCGAAACTGGGCCGCCTCGCGCAATGGGTCACGTATCGTTGGCGGCGCGGAGGACGTCCGTGCAGGTAGTGGCTGAGGTGCGACCTCAGAGCGCGAAGAACACGACGCCGAACAGCCCGCCGAACATGAGCCACTTGAGCGTGTAATAGGCGAGCCGGTTCCTCGCCTTGATCCGCTTGCCGAAAAGGCGCACTTCGTAGACGACGGAAAAGATCCGGTTGAGGAGCCCCACCTTCTCGCCTTCGACGTTCGCCGTCTGCGCCGCCCGCATCAGCGTGTTGCGCATCCACCGATTGATCGCCGTCACTGCACGGTTCGACAACGGTCGCTCGACGTCGCAGAACAGGATGACCCGCGGCATGTCGGTGCGATTCTCGGCCGTGTGGATGAACGTTTCGTCGAAGAGCACGGCCTCGCCGTCGTGCCAGACGTAGGGCTCGCCGTCGACGATGAGCTTGCACGCGGACGAATTCGGCGTGACGAGACCGAGGTGATAGCGCAACGATCCGGCAAACGGGTCGCGATGCCCGCCGAGCTTGCCGCCCGGCGGAAGCAGCGCGAACAGCGCCGCGTTGACGCTCGGAACCGATTGCACGAGCGCGACCGTCCGCGGGCACAGCGCGTCAGCCGAGGGCAACGGCTTGTCGTACCACTTCACGTAGAAGCGCTTCCAGCCCGTCTGGAAGAACGAATGAAAGCCGATGTCGTTGTTGGTTGCGGCGGCACGGAGGTGTCCGTTGGCGATCAGCGCCTGCGCCTCGTCGCGGATCACCTGCCAGTTGTTCGCGAGCGGGGCAAGCTGGGGAAACTGTCCGAGATCAATGTACGGTCGATTGGGAACCGCGGAGAACGCGTACATCAGCACGCTGTACGGCGCAGTCACCGTCGAATGGTCGGAGAGCTGCCGCAGGAAACGATGCCGGACGTGACCGCGGAAATGCACGTAGACCGCCGCCGCCACATAGGCGTAGAGGAAGAGGAACTTGGGCGCGAACATGCTCGCGATGATTTCTGGCATGAGACGAAGGTCGTGCCGGCTGGCGGCTTCAGGCGTGCTCGGCACCGCGCGGCCGCCGCGCGGCCGCCGCTCGCCGTGCAACGGATTTCCAGCGCCGGTGCACCCAGTACCATTGCTCGGGGCGCCGCAGGATCAGCTGCTCGAGCGCCTGATTGTAGGCCCGCGTGGTCCTGCGGATCGCTTCACCGGTGTCGGCGCATTCGATCGGCGCGAGCGCTGGCTCGAAGCGCAGCACGTGGTGCCCGTTTGCTTCGCGCCAGCTCGCGGCCGGCACGACCGGCGCACCGGTGGCGAGCGCGATGATCGCAAGGCTCTTGAACGTCCACGCGGGATGGCCGAAGAAATCGACTTCGATGCCGTCGGGCGGCCCCGCGTGCTGGTCGAATGGAAACACGATCAGGTCGCCGGCCGCGAGGCGTTCGAGGATGAAGTCGAGCGAGCCGCGCTTCGGAATCACGCCGAAGCCGGCCTTGTTGAACCGCCGTGTGACGAGCGCGTCGAGCCAGCGCGGCTTGATCGCGCGCCGCACGAAATGGAACTGGCCGCGCCGTCCCGGATAGTTGCCGATCCCGGCGATCGTCGCGACCTCCCAGTTGCCGAAATGGCCGGTCAGCACGAGGGCACCCTTGCCCTGCGCCAGCGCGGCGAGCACGGCCTCGAGGTTCTCGACACGCACGAGCGCGGCCTTGCGTGCGAGCGACATCCAGCGGAACCGGAAGAACTCGCCGGTGAGCCGCCACAGATGGCCGTAATGGGCTTGGGCGAGACGGACGATCTCGGCGCGCGGGACCGTGTCACCATAGACACGCTCGAGGTTCGCGAGAATCACGCTGCGGCGGAACGGCAGCAGCGCGTAGAGGATCCGGCCGGCGAGCGGAACGTCGGTGATCGCGGGCTCGGCCAGCGCGACCGCCGAGGCACTTCCGGCGTCGTGTGTGATCGACAGCGCAATCCTGCCGATGCGATGCCGCGCGAGCACGGCGGCCGCGCGCGGCGAACAGACGACCTGAGGTGCGCCGTAGGCATCGCGGGTCACGGAAAAATCCTGCGGCTCGACCTGCCATAGCGCGGCTTCGCGCGGAAAGAGCTTGACGCAGGCCTCCTTTGCCGCGAAGCGCGCGGCGAGGCTCGCGGCGCGGCCCGGGCCGTCGCCGGCGTGCGTCAGCTCCTCGGCCGAGAAAATCTCGAGCAGCCCGGAATGCGGCGTCTCGCGCAGCAGCCGCTCGATGCGTGCGATCGCAACGGTATCGATGCCGCAGCGGGAAGGCAGGGCGGTCGCTTCCGTCATCGCCGGTTACGCGACGCGGACGACGATTGCCGCGTTGGTCCCGGCGAAGCCGCGCGACACGATGAGCGCGACGGGACTCGTCGGTACCTGCGGCGCCGCCGAGACGGGCAGATCCGGGCATTGGGGATCGCGCTCGGCGAACGTCGCAATGCCCGGGACGATGCGGCGGGCGAGCGCAGCCAATGCAAGCACCGTGTCGATGGTGCCCGCCGCGGCCAGCAGGTGCCCGAACGCCCACTTGAATGCGGTGACCGGCGGCGGCGTCGCCCCGAACACCGTGCGAATCGCGACGGCTTCGGAGGCGTCCGATTGCGGCGTGCCGTTGCCGTGCGCGACAATCATGCCGATTTCGCCCGGCCGGACGCGCGCATCGTCGAGCGCCAGCGCGATCGCGCGGGCGACGCCGTCGCCGTCCTCGCGAATCGCGAGCAGACCCTCGCCTTCGGTCGCGCAGCCGCCGCCCAGGACGTCGCCCAGGATCGTCGCGCCGCGCGCGGCGGCGGAGGCTTCCGTCTCGATGGCCAGCGCTGCCGCGCCCTCGCCGAACAGGCTGCCGTCGCGGCGCGCATCGAATGGCCGCAGCGCATCGCGGGCGAGCAGTCCGACGCGTCCGTAATAGAGCATCGTCTGCGGATCGATGGCGGCGTCGTGGCCGACCGCGACGATCCGATCCGCTTCGCCCTGGCGCAACGCCTCCGCCGCCTCGATGACTGCGAGCGCACCGCTGATGCTGTGGTTAGTGATGCACGCGTTGGAACCCTTGAAGCCATACTTGATGCCGATATGGCCGAGCACGTTGTTGGGGAGCGTGCGCAGGAGCCACATCGGGTTCACGGTGTTGGCAAGCTCGCGGCCGAACGTCGGCATGTCGCCGTTCGCCGTCGTCAGCAGCGGAAAGAAATCGTACTGGCTGCCGTAAGTGCCTCCGCCCGACCCCACGTAGACGCCGGTGCGGTCGCTCCACGCGGCGGATTCCGCGGGCTCGAGGCTCTCGCGGTGCGCCAGCAAACCCGCGCCATCGATCGCGCGGGCCGCGGCAAACAGGCCGAAGAGATCGGTGCGCCGGATGAGCTTGTGCAGCTTGCGGTCGTCAACCATGTCGCGCGGATTGAGCTCGGCGATTTCGGCGACGGTGCGCGTCGGCCATCCGGCGGTGTCCCAGCCGTTGATCGGCGCGATCGCCGAGCGCCCGGCGGTAATGGCGTCGAGAATCGCTGCCGGATCGCGTCCCGACGCGCAGACGGCGCCGGTCCCGGTGACGACGATGCGAGGCGGGGCCATGAACCGCTACGCGCCGATCCGGACGTCGTCCGGATGGCGCAGCGCCACACAGCTGTTCGACCCACCGAAGCCGAACGAATTGGAGATCGCGACGCCGATCCGCTGCGCACGCGGCGTGCCGGTCACGATGTCGAGATCGCAGTCGGGATCGGGCTCACGCAGGTTCGCGTTGACCGGCATCGTGCCGTGATGGATCGCGAGCGCGCAGACGGCGACCTCGACCGCGCCCGCTGCAGCGATCAGGTGGCCCATCGAGCTCTTGGTCGAGCTCACGGCCACGCGTTTCGCACCGGCACCGAACACCGCGTGGATCGCCGCGCTTTCGCTGCGATCGTTCATCGGCGTCGACGTGCCGTGCGCGTTGATGTAATCGACGTCGCCGGTCGAAGCACCCGCGTCGGCGAGCGCCTGGCGCATCGCCTGGATCGGCCCGTCGCCGTCGGGCGGCGAATCGGTGATCCGGTATGAGGAGAGCGAGTTGCCGTCGCCGGCGAGCTCGGCGTAGATGCGCGCGCCGCGGCGCCGTGCCGCTTTCCATTCCTCCAGCACAAGAAATCCCGCGCCTTCGCCCAGCAGGAACCCGTTGCGCGTCGCGTCGAACGGGCGACTTGCGCGTTCCGGCGTGTCGTTGTCCGGCGAAACCGCGGACAGAAGGCAAAAGCCTGCCAGGCCGATCGGGCTCACCATCGAATCGAAGCCGCCGGCGAGCGCGCAGTCGGCCGCGCCGCGGCGGATCAGCTTCAATGCGGTGCCGAGCGCCTGCCCGCCCGATGCGCACGCGGTGTGCACCGACGTCGCGTAGCCGCGGATGCCGTAGCGGCGCGTGATGAGCGACAGCCCGGCCGTCGATTGACTGCGGCAGAACACCATCGGATCGGTCGCGCTCGCGTCGGTGAGGAGGCGGGATGCGACGAGCTCGCCTTCCTTCGCGCTGTGCCGATGCACGGCGGCCAGATCGTCGAAATCCACGCCCATCATCCCGGTGCCCACCGCGCAACTCCAGCGACTTGCGGTGTCGGCGGTCGGCCGGATGCCGGCGTCGCGAATCGCCTCCTCGGCCGCGACGAGCGCAAAGCGGTGCGAGCGATTGGCGAACTTGAGGAGCTTGCGATCACCGACGGCGTCGTCGCGGAGGCCTTTCACTTCGGCGGCGATGCGCACCGGAAATCCGCTCGCGTCGAACACGGTGATCGGCGCGCCGCCGCTGCGGCCCGCGAGGAGCGCATCCCACGTGGCGGCGACGCCGTTGCCAACGGGCGTGACGAGGCCGATGCCGGTGATCGCAACGCGGCGACGGATACTCATTTTTCGCTTCCGGCGTGCGGGCCGATCTCGACCCGCGACGTTGCAATCATCTTCCCCTCCGCGCGCGCGGACAGCGATGCAACGGCGGTGTTGCCTCCGGGGGCTGCGAGCTCGGCCCCGATTTCGAGCACCTGCCCCGGCGGCGTGAAGGCACGCACCTTGACGTTCGTCATGCGCAACGGCGACAGCACTGCCCCGCGGGGCCAGTGCGGCGCCTCTCTGGCCAACGTCATCGCGAGGGCGATCTGCTCGTTCAGCAGCAACGTTGCGGGAAATACCGGCCGCCGCGGGAAGTGGTCGTTGAAGAACGGCGCGTGCTCCGGCACGTACAGCGCAGCCGTCGCGCGGTTGCCGTTGATCGGCTGCGGCACGACACGCGGCGCGGCAATGCCGTGAAACCGTCCAGGCGCAGCACCCGCGCCGCACAGCAAATCGAACCGGGTGGCGAGTTCCTCCGGCGAATCGAATTCGGCGACCGGCAGCATCGGCCCCAGGCAATGGTTGAGCTCGATCACGCGCGCACCGCCGACGTCCGCTGCGCCCCGGTACGCAACGGCTTCATCATCGCAGCTGTCGATCTCGACTTCGAGCTCCAGCACGTCGCCCGGATACACGTCGCGCAGGAATCGCGTTTCTTGCGCCAGCGCGGCGACCGGACGCCCGCGATAGCCGATGTGCGCCATCGCGACCCACGCTGCGAGCTGGCCCACCGCCTCGGCGACCAGGCACGATGGAAAATTCGCGACGTCGGCAGGCACGGCAAAACGTCCCCGCGCGCGGATCGCCGGCACGAGCTCGGTGATCCGGTCGACGAACGAGAACGCCGCGAAGTGATCATCCATGCCGATCCCGGCGCCGCACGGAACCCGGCAGGCGCATCAGCCGGCCGCCTTGGTTTCCCGCTGTGCGGCGATGACGAGCTTGCAGAACGTCTCCGGCGTGAAGAGCCGTGGGATGTCCTTGGCTTTCATCGGCGTGCGGAAGCGCTCGGCCGGCACCTCGGACAGGTACGCCTTCAGCTGCACCAGGCCGACGTCGGTCACGAGACCCTTTTGTTCGAACTCCGCCTCGGAGAGCGCACCGCGGGCATTCTCGACGATCTTGCCGCGCGGGATCTTGACCTTGAACGCTCGCTCCAGACGAAAGACCATGTCGAGAAAATCGATCGACTCCGCGCCCAGGTCCTCGATCAGCGAAGCGTCGGGCTTCACGTCGGCGACGTCGCAGCCGAGCGCATCGGCCATCGTTTCGGCGACCGTGGGGAACACCGCATTGATCTCTTCTTTGGTGATTGTCGCTTGCGCCATGTTCGTCACTCCATCTTGAAGCCGCCGTCGACGGCGAAAATCTGTCCGGTCACGTAGCTCGCGTACGCGGAAGCGAGAAACCACACGGCATACGCCACCTCCTCGGGCGTGCCGTACCGCTTGAAGAGGATCCGCGCGCGCACCTCGTCGCCGGCCATGTCGCGCACGTCGGCCGACATCTCGGTCTCGATCACGCCGGGGGCGACGCTGTTCACGTTGATCTTGCGCGGCGCGAGCTCGACCGCGAGCGCGCGCGTGAACGCGTTGATCGCGCCCTTGCTCGCCGCGTAGTTGGTCTGCCCGCGCCCGCCCTTTTCGCCGGCGACCGAGCTCACGTTGACGATCCGGCCCGCACGCTTGCTGATCATGTGCGGCGCAACGGCGCGCGTCACGTTGAAGACGCCGGTCACGTTGGTGTCGAGAACGACGCGCACGTCGTCGTCGTCGAACGCGGCGAGCGGGTTGTCGCGGATCACGCCGGCGTTGTTGACGAGGATGTCGATGCGCCCGCAACGCTCGACAACGCCCTCGACGGCGGCGGCGCACGCCGCAAAATCGCGGATGTCGACCTGCAGGGCGGTCACCTTCGTGCCGGCAGCGCGGCCCGCGGCGAGCACTTCGTCGGCAGCTTCGCGGTTGTCGCGATAGAAGAACGTGACGTCGGCGCCTTCGGCCGCGAGCAGCAGCACGATCGCGCGGCCGATGCCGCGGCTGCCACCGGTGACGATCGCGGCCTTGCCGGCGATGCCCGCGTCCATTTCCATGTGCGGCGTCAGCCCGAGATCGCGAAGCCGCCGTCGACGATCAGCGTGTGGCCGTTGATCATCGCCGCTTCCGGGAGGCAAAGGAGGTAGACTGCGCCGGCGACGTCTTCGGGCGTCAGCACCGGTCCCGCCGGCGTACGTTGCGCGAAGTTCGCGAGCAGCTCCTCGCGGTTGGGAAAGTAGGCGAGCGCATCGGTGTCGACGACCCCGGCGCTCACCGTGTTGACCCGGATGCCGCGGGGTCCGAGCTCCTGGGCGAGCGCGCGCGCGAGCGCCTCGAGCGCTGCTTTCGACGCTCCGATGAAGCCGTAGCCCGGCATTGCCCGCGCCGCGCCGAGGCTCGAGAGCGCGATCACGCGCCCGCCGTCCTTCATCAGCGCGAGGCCGCGCTGCGCGAGGAGGTTCAACGCCAGCGCGTTGGTCTCCATGCACCAGCGCCAGTGCTTCAGCGTCATTTCCGTCGTCGGCTTCAGCACGCCCGACGCGGCGTTGCTGACCAGGATGTCGAGGCGGTCGAAATGCTTGCGGAATTCCGTGTACATCTCGTCGACGCTCTCGGGAATGCCGACGCTCGCCTGGATCGCGTGGGCGCGCCGCCCGAGCGCGCGGATCTCGGCGCACAGCGCGGCCGCCTCGTCGCCGCTGTTGTAGTAATTGGCCGCGATGTCGCAGCCCTCGGCGGCGAGCTTCCGTGCGATCGCGCGGCCGATCCCGCGCGCGGCACCGGTGACGAGCGCGACCTTTCCTGTCAAGGCGCCTGGCATGAGGAACGCTGCTTCACGTCGGGGAAGGACGCCCGGCGCGGCCGGCGCACGGGCAAAGCTGCTATTTTAACCCGTCTGTCACCGGCCAGCTTCGGGTGCTATGGGCCCGGTTTTCCGCGGTCGGCCCGTTCCGGCAGCGTGGAGGTCGCGGCGGCCATCCGGGCGCGCACGAGCTTCTGCGCCTCGAGGCACCAGTGCCTTTTCACGTCGTACCAGACGTCGGCGGCCCACAGCACCGCGTAGCCCTCCAGGCCAGACGGCGGGTCCGTCGCCTTGTCGCCCGGGTGGTAGGCGTTGATCCACTCTCGCACGGCGGGGTCCTCCGCCAGCGGCTGGACCACCGGAATGGTGACGTGGTTGTAGCCGGCGGGCAGCACCATGTTGCGTACGTTGGCGCTGCCGTTCGGCTGGAAAGCGCTACCGCCTCCAGACCCCACTGTCCATGCGATGAGATCGAGCCCGATCTCGTAGCCAGTGAAATCGACGACCGTGTCCGGAATCTTCCACAGCCGCCCGATCATCGTCCACTGGTTCGGCAGGAGCAACGCCGCGCCGCCCGCGCCGACGGCGGACGCGTACGACAGCGTGGTGGCCCCCACCACCGGCCGCTCGCGACCGGTGAGGGGGTCAACGATCGTCACTCGGTCCTCGGCCGCATCGGTGAGCGGATTCCAGACGGGAATCGACGTGGTGAACTGGCCGGCGAGTTCGTCGAGGACCTTGACGGCCTGGATCCCTCCCTGGCTGTGCCCGATCAGCATCGGCGGCATGCCGTCGCGCTCGTAGTGCCACGCGACGAGCCCCGCAAGATGCTCGCTGTTTTCATAGGGGCTGTACGACCAGTCCGCGTCACCCGGATCGCGGATCCGTTTCTCCGGATACCCCATCCCCACGAGGAAGCGGCCGAACGAGACCATCGCGAGATGCACCGGATAGATCCCGCCATGCAACAGCATGATGCGCGGCGTCGGGCCCTTGGCGAGCGTGTTGCGCACGTCGTCTTCGGAAATCCGCTCGGGATCGAGCGCGAGGATCCGCGCGCCGAGCGCATGATCGATGGGAAGCGAGCGGAGCACACTGCCGGGCGTCGGCGCGGCAACAGCCGCCGCGTCGCCTGGCGCCGAAGGACGGGTTGCGCAACCGCTGCCTCCTGCGGCGAGCGCAGCGCAGACGAGGGCGACGAGGGCGATTTTCGGCCAGGTCATGGGGCGAGGTTCGCGATCCGCTCGAGGATATCGGCGCCTATTCTAGCGATGTCCTCGCGGCTGAACGCCGCGAGGCGAAAAGAAAGACCGAGCGCGAGACCCGCGCCGTCGGTCGTGGCGGCCACGACCAGCGGCGCGAGCGGGCCCGTGGGAACGACTCTCAAGTACTCCGGAGACGGCGCATTCCCGTCTGCCCGGTGCCACAGCGCATTGACATCGAGTGGCGTGATTCCGACCCACACCGGATAGCTTTTCGCGTGGAAGACGGCGCGGCGTGCGGGCGTGAGGAACCGCCAGATGACGCCGCCGATCGCGATCACGAGCAGCGTTTGCAAGTAAAGCTTGCCGCGCTTGATGCGCTCGGTTTCGGCGTGGATGTCCTGCGCGAGCTGGCGCAGCGGAATTGCGACGGGTACCGGATGCGAGAGGCGAAAGGAGCTCAGGAACTGGCCGAAGGTCGCGTCGTTGCTCGGCAGCAGATCCCTGCGGACGTTGACGATCGACGCGATGGCAATCTCGTGGCGTCGTTGCCCGCGCCGCACTTCGCCGATGAACGGCGAGAGTGCCGCGAGCAGGATCGCGATCAGGAGATCGTTGCGCGTGACGCCCCACGCCTTCGCGGTGCCGCCGAAGCGCGCGAAGGCGTGTGCGTCCACGCGAAATAGAGCTACGGCATTGCGCGGATCCCGACCGCCCGGAAATCGTGGCCGCACGGATTTGCGCAAGCTCGCGGCCGTCGCGCGCAAGCTCGAAAGACCGCGCAATGCGAAGCCGGCTTGCCGGCGGAACAGGCGGCCGTAGGTCGGCGGATAGCGCTCGGGCGGCTCGGCCGGCGCGGCTTCGTGACCGCAATGGCGATCGACGATGCGCTTCAGCAGCATGACGATGGAATCGCCGCCCGCAACGACGTGATCGTAGGCGAGCCCGAGGTAGAACGACGCACCCGTGTCGACGGCGAAAAACCGGAAGGGCTCGATGCGGCCTTCGCGCTTAAACGGCGCGTTGAGCTCGCGTTCGATTTCGGCCTGTGTGGTCGCGAGAGGATCGGAACCGGCCGCGACGCGCCGCAGATCGACGTGGGCCGCGCCGCCCGCGTATTCGTAGCGGCGACGGGCGACGTCGAGAACGAAACCGGTCAAGCCTTGGCGCGCGAGTTCCTGCTCGATGTCGGCGCGCAGGCGGGCGCCATCGAGCGGCACATCGATGCGCACGACATGGACGGCATTGTAGGGATGAAGATCCCGCCAGCGCAGCATCGTCGCCTGGAACAGGTTGAGTTTCCCCTTCATGGTTGCCGAGTTGGCGATTCTCGCGACGTTTCATGGGCGGGAAGCCGCGAGCGCACGAGCCGCTGCGCCTCGAGGCACCAATGCTTCTTCACGGAATACCAGATGTCTGCCGCGTGCAGCAGGTTGGTCGTGTCGGTCCCGGGGTCGTCCGCCGGCATTGTCACAGTCGATCCCGGTGCATACGCGTCGATCCACGCCCGCGTAACAGGATTTGCGGCGAGCTCGAGCGTGCGCGGGAGCCCGATGTGGCTGTAGCTGGACGGGAGTGTCACGGTGCGCACGTGGGCGGTGCCCGAGGCCGCGTACGGTTCGGCGCCCGGGAAAGTGCCGGCGATCGGATCCCATGCGATGAGGAAACCGGTGAACTCGTCGACGGTGTCCGGTACGACGCGCAATTTGCCGAGCATCGCCCACTCGCCCAGCAATACTCGCGGCAGCTTTCCCGTCGCGAGCGCGGCGACGTAAGGGACCTTGAGGCCGACGACCGGCCGCACGCGGCCGTCCTCGGGGTCGGTGATGTCGGAGCGCGCAAGCGTTTCGCCGGTGATGGGGTTGTGCACGTGAATCGTCGGGCCGAAGGCTCCGGCGAGCTCGTGGAGCGTGCGCAGCGCGAGCATTCCGCCCCTGCTGTGGCCGATCAGCATCGGCATCATGCCATCGCGCTCGTAATACCACGCCAGCGTCCCGGCGAGGTCGGTGCTGTCCGTGTAGCCGCTGTACGACCAGTCGCCGTTCGCGGGATTGCGCACGCTTTCCTCGGGATAGCCCATGGCAACGAGAAACCGCGCGAACGGCTCCATCGTGACGAACGGCAGGCTGCCGGAGAGCAGAATGATCCGCGGCGCCGGCGCGCGCGACAGCACGTCGCGGACGTCCTGCGCGGAGACTCGCGTCGGATCGAGCGCGAGAATCCGCGCCGCGAGAAGATTGTCTACCGTCGTTGCCGCCGCCGCATCCGTTGCCGGCGGATACTCGCCGGCCGCGCGCGTGAGTTGCGGCAACGCAAGGATCCCAGCCAACGCTGCGGCTTGCAGGAATCTGCTGATTCGCCGTCGCTTTGCCGCGCCGGTCGGCACGCGAAGCTCCCGGCCGGCAGGGCAGGGCCGGCTCAAAGGCCAGGACGTGGGAAGAAGCGCCCGGTCCGCTCGACGTAGCGCCGGTAGGCGTCGCCATGACAGGCCGCGAGATGCCGTTCTTCGCTCTTTGCCTTCCAGTTCATCAGCACGATGTGGACAATGGCGACGGCGAGCATCGGCAGCGTGGGCACGATCGCGACGGAGCACAGCATCAGCAGGATCGAAAACGCATAGATCGGATGGCGGATGCGGCGGAAGGGCCCATCGGTGATGAGGTCGGTGTTCGTGGCTGCGCTCACGTCCATCCGCCAGTTCCTGCCCATTCGCCGCCAGCAGCGGATCGTTGCGGCGAGGCATCCGGCGCCTACCGCGGCTGCAACCCAGCGCAGCGTGGCGTACGCGGCGTTCTGCGCCGCGAACGCCGGAAGCGCGACGATTCCATCGGTCCTGGTCAGTGCCAGGTACGGCAATACGACCCACGCGGCGACCAGCGGCACCCAGATCATCCACATGAAGCGCCGCTCGACCCGCCGTTCGGGTGCGGGGCTGCCGCTGCGCCGCGCCGCCCGCCTTACCCGGACGATCATCCTCCCGACGCCGAGCCAGTAGGCCCAGACGGTGGCAGTGAGGAGCGTGAGCGGGATGTCTCCCATTGTTGGCGGCCGCGGCCTCCGCGCAGCGGGAAGCGGCGTGCCGTGACGAACCGCCGATGCGGGGCGGAATCCCCGCGCAAATTATACGCCGCGGCCCGTGCTGCCGGCGCTGATCGGCGCTGCAACCTGCGCGACGGTGCGTCGCGCGGCGACGCCGAGCGCCGCGCCGGTCAGCGACCAGAACAGCAGCGCGTTCTGGCCGACGAAAAAATCGTCGGTCAGATTCTTGAGGATCACGCCGGTGACGAGTGCGAGTCCGGCGGCGCCGGTATCGACGGCGCGCGGTGCGCCGCTCCTTACCATCCGCAGGAACGCGACGACGACCGACGCAATCAGGATCACGAACGCCGCGAGACCGGGCAGCCCGGTCTCAAGGGCACGATTGAGAAAGACGTTGTGGGCGTGCAGCCGAAGCACGTCGTGGAATTCGTCGGCGAACAGCGCGCGCGACGTCCACTTGCCGAGGCCGCTGCCGAGCCACGGATGCTCGGCGATGTGCGCGAGCGCGAAGCGCCAGAGCTCGGGCCGGGGATCGCCCGACAGGAATTCGCCGAGGTCCGTTCCTGGTGCGCTGAGCGCGATGCGCGTTTCGGTGGCGAGCGGGATGGAGGCGAGCGCGAGGCCGCTGGCGAGCACGCCAATGCCGATCATCCACGCGCTGCGCCGGGACGTGCGCCAGCTGCGGATCGTCAGCAGCGAAAACACGATGATCTCGGCAGCGGCCGCCAAGCCGAAAATTCGGTTCAGCGTGAGAAACCCGGCGGCGAGACAGCCGGCCGCAAGCATGACGGTGCCGGCCCGGGCGAGCGAGCGCGGCGGCGCGCGCAGCGACAAGAGCAAGAGCAGCGGCAGCACGGTCACGAGCCAGGTCGACAGCGAGCCGACGTCGCCGTAGGCGCCGAGCTCGAAATAGGGATGGCCCGAAAGGATCATCGCGGTTCCGAGCACGAGCACCGCCGCTGCGGTCGCGACGAGCGTGCGGCCGAGCCATCGTCCGCCGTCGGCGTGCCGGGCGAGCGTGAACCACGTGGCGAACATGGCGAAGCCGTAGAGGATTTCATGGCGGAACTCGATCAGTGACACGCGGCGATCGAGCGCGAAGACGACTGACAGCGCCGCGACGCTCGCCCATGCGAGCCACGCGTAGCGCAGTGGCAACTGCGGAACGTCACGCCAACCGCCGCCTGCGAATGCAAACAGCGCGGCGGTCGCGAGCGAGACGACGCGAAGTGTCACGCCATGATGGAATGCCAGCGTGACGACGAACAGGCAAGCAGCGGCGAGCGCGACAGCGCGAAGACGGGCGTAATAAGGATTGCGGGAGAGGATCGGCGCGGACATCGTCGGCAATGCACCGGGGGATCTCGAAGTCGACGCCGCCGCTCCCCCGCGCAGTCCGCCGCCGGCCGCCATGATACCTGAGCGTCGCGCGATGTCGCGGCCAGCCGCTGCGTTCATGGTGGCGGAGAATCGCCGGTCAGGCGACAGCCGCGATGCGATCGACGATAGCCTGCCAGACCGCGTCGACGCTCAACGCGAGCATGCATCGCGCTTCCGGGCACTGCCCGGGACCGCTGCCGAGAACGCGCTTGCAGTCGCGGATCCACGCGACCTCGCGCTTCATCGCGATACGCTGGTCACGACACGGAAAGTCGGGAATCGTCACCGCGGTATAGGGGCTCGCCGCAAAGAAACCGCCGGCGCCGAACAGCACGGCCGAGCCCGGACCGTACAGTGCGACCGTCGGCGTGCCGGTCAGGCGCGCGAGATGCGCGACACCGGTATCGGGGCAGACGGTGATCGCCGCGCCGGCAATGAGGCGCCACAGCTGCGCGAGCGTCAGCGTGCCGGGAAAGCGCGGCCACGCGGAGGCTTTATCGATCGGATCGAGCAGAGCGTGCTCGCCGGGCCCGGCCGACAGCACGACGGCGTAGCCTTGCGCGACAAGGCGCCGTCCGATTTCGCGCCAGCGTTCCTCGGGCCACAGCCGCAGTTGCGATCCGGCGCCGACGTGAAGCACGGCGTACGGTGTGGCGGGGGCGTCGAACGGCGCGGCATCCGGTGCGGGCCAGTCGGATGCGCGATAGGGTGGAGGTGGCGGGCCGTCGACGAGGCCGGCAACGAGATCGCCCCACGCCGTCGGCGTATCGGGGTAGCGCCGGAATTCGTCGATCGGCCAATTCTTGTACGCCGGCGTGTCGCCCTCGAACGCGACGATCCAGCGCGCATCGAGCGACCGGGCAAGCCACGACAGCCGATTGTCTCCCGGCACGAGCGCGAGATCGAAGCCCGCAGCGGACACGAGCGGACCGAGCGTTGCGACCTCGCGCGGATCGTAACGAAGCGCGTGCACGCCGTAGGGTCGCCCCGCGTACAAGCCGACGAGAGGAGCGGGACAGGTCATCACGATCTCGGCGGCCGGCCAGCGGGCGCGGCATTTGGCGATGAGCGGGGTCAGCATGATCGTGTCGCCCAGCAGCAGATGGTGCGCAATCAGGATGCGCCGTGGCGCCGCGGGCGCTACGCGCCTTCGTCCCGGCCACGCGTCCGCGGCCATGCGCGCTGCGGCGAGCGCGAGCACGACGGGGCGCGATAGCGAACGGCTGCGCATCGGCTATTGCGTTGCCGCGAGCGACGAAAGCTGCGCGAGCGACTCGTCGAGGATCACGAGCTGCAGCACCTGCTCGGCGAGTCCCGTCATCCCGCCTTGCCACGCGGCCACGAATGCGTCGACGCGCGCGCCGTCGAGCATGCCGGCGGAAACGCGCGCGAGCCGGCCGCCCATATCGGGCAGTCGCGGCGCGAGGTCGCCTTCGAGCCAGCCCGCGAGCGGAGGATTGAAGCCGCGCTTCTTCCGCTTGAAGGGATCGAGGTCGCCGAGAGCGGCCATCGCGGGCGCGAGCAGCTTGCGCGGCGGCGTCGTGAATCGTGTCGAAGCGGGGAGACCGGCGACGGCGGCGACGAAGCGGTGATCGAGGAACGGCGCGCGCAGCTCGAGCCCGTGCGCCATCGTGCACAGATCGGCCTTGCGCAGAATGTAGTCGGGCAGGTAATTGAGCCGATCGATTTCGAGCAGCGTCGAGAGCTCCGCGCGCGTCGCGTCGGGCATTCGCCAGTAGTGCGCGGGTGGCGTTCGATCGGGCGCGAGATACGCGCGCTCGCCCGGCGTGAACCCGGAGAAGCGCAACGCGTACGCGGCGCGCCAATCGAGCCGCAGTTCCTCGACGAGCCTTTGCCCGCTGCGTCCGCCGATGCCCGCGGGTGCTGCAAGCCACGGCAGCACGAGGCCGCGGCGCCAACGCGTGCGCAGGTGCTTCGCGTATCGCTTGTAGCCGCCGAAGAGCTCGTCGCCACCGTCGCCGCCCAGTACCACCTTGACGTGCCGTGTCGTTTCGCGCGCGAGATACCACGTCGGAACGCTGGAAGGGTCGGCAAACGGTTCGTCGAGATCGGCAATGAGACGCGCGAAGTCGTCGGCGATTGCCGACGGAATCGTCACTGCCAGATTCGGAAGGCCAAGTCGATCCGCGCTCGCGCGCGCCAGCGCCGACTCGTCGTACGGGGTGCCGGGAAACGCGGCGGTAAAGCTCGCGAGCCGGTTGAACCCCATCGCCGCGAGGCGGCAGGCGATCGCGCTCGAGTCGATTCCCGACGACAGAAAGAGCCCGAGCGGCCGGTCGGCCACCGTGCGCATCCGGATCGCTGCATCGAGTGTGGCGAGCCACGGCTCGGACGACGGCTCCGGCCGCCAGTATTCGTTTTGCGTGAGCGCTCCCGTGGCGAGGTCGTAGCGCAGCCAGTGCGCCGGCGGCAACCGCGACACGTTGGCGAATATCGTGCGCGGGGCCGGAACCGTCCGATGGGCGAGATACGCATCGAGGCCTTCGGGCGAGAACATGCGCGCCTCGCGCGGCAGCCACGGCAGGAGCGCACGCGTCGTCGACGCGAACGCGAAGCCGTCGTGGCGATGCGCGTAGACGACCGGTTTTAGTCCAAGTCGATCGCGGATGACGTAAAGCGTACGGTTGCGCAAGTCGAGAATCGCGAGCGCGAACATTCCGCGCAACCGCTCGACGAATCCGATCCCCCAGTGCGCGTAGGCGTGAAGAATGAACTCGGTGTCGGAGTGCGTGCGGAAGCGGTAGCCGGCGGCTTTCAGCGTCGCGGCGTCGGCGGCCCAGTCGTAGACCTCGCCGTTGTAGGCGATCCAGACGTCGCCCGCTTCGTTCCCCATCGGCTGGTCGGCCGCGGGGCGTGGATCGATGATCGACAGCCGCGTGTGCAGGAGCGCGTTCGGCGCGGGGCCATCCGTGGCGGCGAGGTCCGCCGTCCAGAACCGCACGTGCTCGGCGTCGGGACCGCGCTTTCGCAGCGCAGCCATCATCCGCAGCGCAGCGGCGGGGTCGACGATGCGTTGGCCGAAGTAGCCGGCAATCCCGCACATGGTCAGTTTCCGCCACGCACTGCGCGAAACACCGCTTCCATGCGGTCGAGCATCCGGGCAACGCCGAAATCGGCGAGCGCGCGCGCGCGGCCCGCAGCGCCGAAGCGGCCGCGCAGCGCAGGATCGTCGCGCAGCGTCGCAAGCGCCGCACCGAGCGCCGCGACGTCGCGCGGCGCCACGATCAGGCCTGTCACGCGGTCGTCGACCGCTTCGGTGATCGCGCCCGTCGTCGTCGAGACCACGGCAATGCCGCACGCCATTGCCTGCATGATCGCCTGCGGGACGCCTTCCTCGCCCCACGACGGCAGCACGAAAAGATCGAGCGCCTGGAGCCAGGGCACGACGTCGTCCTGCTGGCCCACGAACCTGATCCGGTCGGCGAGATCGAGCGCGGCCAGGTGGCGATCGAGCTTCGGTCGATGCGGGCCGTCGCCGACGACGATCACATTCCATTCGCGCCAGCCGGCGCGATCGCGGGCAAGCGCCTCGAACAGCGCGTCGTGACCTTTCCAGTCGCGGAGCGTCGCGACGATGCCGAGCGTCGGGCGTTCGGGCAGCCCGAGGCGGGCGCGCGCGGCAATCGCGTCGCCGGGAACGAAACGGGCGAGGTCGATGCCGGTGGGAATCGACGTCATGTGCGCGAGAGGGATCGCGTTGTCGCGGGCGAGCTGGCGTTTCAGCGCTTCGCCGGCGGTGACGATGTGCGCGGTCGCGCGGGTGTAGAGCCAGCGCGTCGTCGGCCGATTGCGGATCGTCGTCGAGACGTGACGCGTGCGCACGATCGGCGGTGCTCCGCGAAGGCTCGTGCAGGCGAGCGCGGCGAGCCAGCTGTCGGTCGAGCTGTGGGTGTTGACGACGTCGATTTCGGCGCGGTGGTCGGCGAGCCAGCGGCGCAGCGCGAGCAGCGGCGCCAAACGCTTCTTGCGGATGTCGAGACGCACGACCGGAATCGCCATTCGCTCGGCGGCCGGCGCGATCGGGGCCTCAGCCGGCGCGATCAGCGTGACGCGATGGCCGCGATCGAGAAAGCCGCGTGCCTCGGTGAGAATGCGGATCTCCTGGCCGCCCCAGCCGCAGGAGTTCTCGGTATGCACGACCGAAAGCAATTTCATCTACAGGACGAATTCCGGCTCGTAGCGCGCGAGCCAGCGCTCGAGGATCAGCAGCACCCAGAGCCGCATCGCGTGATTCTTGCGGCCCGACGCGTGCTCGGCGACGAGCTTGCCGAGCGCTTCGGTGCGAACGAGGCCGCGACGCGCCAGTCCGTCGGGGCCAAGCGCTATTTCGATGTCGGCTCTGAGCTCGTGGCCGAGCCAGCGCGTAAGCGGCATCATGAAGCCCTGCTTCTCGCGCTGGACGATGTCGGTCGGCAGATAGCGTTGCGCCAGCTCCTTCAGCAGCACCTTGCGTTCTGCGCCGTCGACCTTGAGCGACGGATCGAGTCGCGCGCACCAGCCGTAGAAGTCGTGGTCGAGATAGGGCACGCGCGCTTCGAGCGAAAACGCCATCGTCGCGCGATCGACCTTGGCGAGGAGGTCGTCGGGAAGCCAGAGCCGTGCGTCGATGTTGAGCAGATGATCGAGATAAGACGGCGAATCGCATTCCTCGTAGAAGGCCTGCGCGGAGTCGGCGATCCGCGCGCGCGCGGCGGCGGTAAACGCAGCGGTGAAATATTCGCCGCGCAACAGCGCATCGAAAATGTTGGGGATCGTCGTGTAGCGCCGGGCCAGCGGCTCGGCGGCCGCCTTGAGAATGCGGTCGCGGGCGAGGCGCGGCGGCAGCCGACGGGCGAGCCAGGGCACGGGTGAGCCGCGCTTGGCGAGCATGCGCGTCAATCGCTCTTCGCGCACGCGCTTCACGTAATTCGAGTACCCGCCGAACACCTCGTCGGCGCCCTCGCCGGTCAGCACGACGGTCACTTCGCGGCGCGCGTATTGGGCGAGCAGCATCGTCGGCAGCGCGGCCTGGTCGCCGAACGGCTCGTCGAACACGTCGACCCAGCGGTCGAGCGCGGGCAGCACTTCGGACGGCGAGAGCATCAGGCAATGATGGCGGCTGCCGATGTGCCGCGCGACGCGCGCCGCTTCTTCGTGCTCGCTGCCGACATCGTGACCCGTGAAGCCCAGGTTGAACGTGTCAAGCGCGCGGCCGGACAGGCGCGTGGCGAGCGCAGCGATCAGTCCCGAGTCCACGCCGCCGCTCACGAATGCGCCGAGCGGCACGTCGGCGACCAGCATCGATTCGACCGAGCGCGAAAGCTCGCCGTCGAGCGCGTCGATCGCGGCAGCGCCGGCGACGTCGCGCTTGGGAATATACGACGGACGCCAGTAGACGCCTTCGCTGAGGTTGCCTTCGGCGAGCGACAGAAAGTGTCCGGCCGGCAGCTTGCGGATCGCGCGATAGATCGTTCGCGGCGCCGGGATGTACTGGCATTCGAGATAGAGCGCGAGCGCGTCCAGGTCGAGCGCGTGCGGCAAACCGGGAAACGGCCGCAGCGCCTTCAGTTCCGAGCCGAACGCGAGCGTGCCGTCGTGCCACGCGTAGTAGAGCGGCTTCACGCCCAGATGGTCGCGGGCGAGAAAGAGCTCGCGGCGGCCGCGGTCCCACAGCGCGAAGGCGAACATTCCGGCGAGCCGGTCGAGCATCCGCGCGCCCCACTCGCGCCAGCCGTAAACGAGCACCTCGCCGTCGCCTTGCGTCGCGAACACGTGGCCCGCCGCCTGCAATTCGCGCCGCAACGCGCGGAAGTTGTAGATTTCGCCGTTGAAGACGACGGCAATTGCGCCGTCGGCGGAGAACAACGGCTGGGCGCTGCCGGCGATATCGATTACGGCGAGGCGACGATGGCCGAGCCCGACGGGGCCATCGTAGTGAAACCCGTCGGCATCGGGCCCGCGATGCGCGAGCGCCGCGGTCATCGCCGGCAACGCGGCGCGCGCCCGCGGATCGTCGCAGAAATATCCGGTGATGCCGCACATGGGAAAGGGAGAAGCGCGGTGCCGGGTTCGGGTTCGGGCAAGGGCACCGCGCTGGCGGGCCGATGCCGCGCGGCGCCGGTCGAAGAAGCGTGAATTATAGCCTGGGTCCCGCGCCGAGCGACGCGTAGAGTTCGAGGAGCGCGGCCGTCATCGCGCCGGGCGTCAGCGTAGCAACCGCGGCGCGCGCGTGCGCCGCGACGTTCGCGCGCTCGGTCGCGTCGAGCAGACGGTCCATGTGCGTCGCGAGCGCCTTATCGTCGTCGGGATCGCAGACCGAGCCCGCGCCGTGCGCGACGACCAGCTCGGCTGCGCCGCAGCGCCGGCTCGTCACCACGGGAAGCCCGCAGGCGAGCGCCTCGAGTGCTGCGTTGGGCAGCGGATCGTAGAGCGAGGGCAGGACGAACGCATCGGCGGCGCCGTAGTAGGGACGCGGATCGAGCTGCGGCCCGGCGAAGATCACACGCCCGGTGACGCCTGCACGCTGCGCCAACGCCGCATAGCGTCGCGGGTGTTTGTCGCGGCCCACGACGACGAGCCACGCGGAAGACGGGAGCCGCGCGAGCGCTCGCAGCGCCGCCGGAACGCCCTTGCGCGCATAACCCGACCCGACGAGCAGGAAGGCGACGTCGCCGGCGGAAAGGCCGAGACGCTCGCGCATCGATGCGCGATTCCCGCGCACGTCCGGTCCGAACTGCCGCGGGTCGACGGCGTTGTAGATGACGTGGAGCTTGTCGGCGGCCACCGCGAAATGCGTGCGGATGTCGTCCTTCACCATCTCCGAGTTGCAGATCACGGCCTTGAGCGTCGGGTCCGCGAACATCCGCGCCTCGGCCGCGAGGAGGTAGCGATGATGCGGATTCGCCGCGATGGCGAGCCGCTCGCGCCGTCCGCCCGCGCGAATGCGGGAATCCAGAAACGCGCGGTGCACGCCGTCGCCGGCACGAAAGATGTCGCAGCCCTCGATCCGTTCGTGCGTCTGCACGAGGGTGGGCCGGTCGCGCGCGAGCGCCGTGTGCACCGCCTTGGCGAAGCCGACATCGCGCCAGAGGTTCCCGACGTAGAACGGATTGCAGATCACGGCTTCGATGCGAGCATCGCGCTCCCGCGGCCATTCGCGCGTGTAGATGCTGACCCGGACACCGCGATCGGCGAGCGCATCGATCGCGCGCTCGACAAAGCGCTCCGCGCCGCCGAACGGCGTGTAGCGCTGGCGCACGATGCCAAGCCTCATCGCGGCGCGGCGTCTGCAGTTTCGGCGAGGAGGTCCGCGACGGCGGCGGCAACGGCGGCGAGCGGCAGCGTCAGCAGGCAATCGGAATGGTTGCTGCCGCCGCAGCCGTTCTGGCCGCACGGGCGGCAGGAATGAACGGCGGAGGCCGCGACGCGGTGCGGGACCCGCCACGGCCCCCACGCATGTTCACCGCTCGGTCCGAACCAGGCGACGACCGGCGTGCCGACCGCGGAAGCGATGTGCATCGGCGCAGTGTCGCAGCCGATGAAAATGCGCGCCGAGGTGATCAGCGCGCCCAACTCCGGCAGCGTGAGCTGGCCCGCGAGATCGACGACGGCCGCGCGTGTCGATGTCTTGATCGCCTGGATCAGCGGCGCTTCGGCGGGATCCGGTGCGCCGGTCAAGACCACCGGCCAGCCGTCGGCGGTGAGACGATCGATGAGCGCGGCCGTCGGCGCCGCGGGCCAGCATTTGAACAGCCAGCGCGACCCGGGGTGGACGACGACGAAACGGCCGCGTGGGAGCCCGTTCGCCGCGAGAACTGACGCCACCCGCGCCTCGGCTGCAGCACCGGGCACGAAGACCAGCGCCTTGTCGGCGTCGTCGGGCCAGATGCCGACGCGGCGCAGCGCGTCGAGATTCGTCTCGACCGTATGGCGCGGCGTCGATTGGGGCAGCGGGTACCGGTGGCTGAAGCACGCGCGCCAGAATCGCGCGCTCCTCGCCCGTTCGGGAGCGACCCCATAGCGCGCGCCGGTGAGACGCGCGAGCCACGCGCCGCGCGGGTGATCGGTCAGATGGACGACGAGATCGTAATGGCGCGCGCGCAGCGCACGCCACAGCCGCCACTCGTCCGCCAGCCGCGCGACTCGTCCGCGCGACGCACGGTCGCGGTCGATCGTGTGCACGATGTCGATCGCCGGGTGCCGCTCGAGCATCGGCGCCGTCTCGCGATAGATTAGCGCATCGACGTCCGCGTGCGGGGCCGCGCGCTTCAGCACGGTGAACACGGGCGAGGCGAGCAGCACGTCGCCGTGATGCCGCAACTTGATCACGAGCGCGCGGCGGACGCGCGTCAGGTCGATCGCGTCGTCGACGGCCGGCGGAATCATGGCGGCCACGATAGCAGATTCGACCGCGGCCCCGGCGCCGTCATGCCGGGCCGCCCCAGCGCGGTCGGCCGGCGAGCGCAAAAAGGTAGGCGCTCGCAACGACGGGCCACGCGAGCAGCACGACGTGCGTGAGGCCGTTGAAGTTGAGGAGATGGCCGTAGGACCACGAGAACGAAGTGAGCGGCGCGCGCGCGAACAGGAGGTCGGGCGCGAGCAGCGCGGCGAGCAGCGACGACAGCAGCGCGACCGTCGCGACGGCGACCTGCACGGGCCGCGGCAGCCAGATCGCCGCGAGCAGCAGCAGTGCGCCGCCGGCGACGCCGGTCGAAACGCCGGGCGAGAGCCAGTGCGCCCACACCGCCGGCTTGAGCAGCAGCGTCGCCGCCACGCCCTTGATCACGAGCGCAATGCCGATCATGAGCAGGATCGCGCCACCGGCGAAACGCCGGTCGCGGACGAGGAGCGCGAGGAACAGCCCGACGCCCAGCAGCTGGAAGCCGCTGTGCGCGCCCTCGAGCAACGCGGCAGCGACGTCATTGTCGGACAGCGACGCGCGCGCGGCGCCTTCGACCGGAGCCGGGGCGTCGAACGTCGTCGCGAACAGCGGAATGCCGGGGTTCACCTGGACTGCGAGCCAGATCACGAGCAGCGCAAGACCCAGATCGCCCGTCCGCCCCGGCAGGAACCAGCGCTCGCGCAGCGATGCTATCGTTCGCTTCGCCGCCGCCGAGCGCGCGAAGGCGATCCCGAGCGCGCCTCCGGCAGCGGCGCCCGCCGTGTTCGACAGGAAGTCGACGATGCTCGCATCACGCGGCGGCAGGTACATCTGCAGGGTTTCCATCGCGAAGGACATCGTGGCGCCGACGGCGACGGCAAGCGCCATCCGTCCCGGCGGAGGCCGCCGGCGCGGAACGAGCGCGACGAAAAATCCGAACGGAAGGTAGGCGATCACGTTGGCGATCACGTCGAACCGTGTCCCGTACGTCGGCCACGGTGCCCAGAGGAAGAACGGCGTTTCCGGCGCGGGCGCGATCCACGGCGCGAAGGGCTGCAGGCTGGCGTAGACGATCGCGAGCCCGTAAAGGGCGGCGAGGAAATGCGGGAGCAGCGAACGGTGCGCGGGCATCGTATGCGGTCGACGATCGATCGCCGGAGATCACCGCGGCCCGAATCTACTCCGTCTGCACGCGGCGCGCGAGCGGCTTCTCCAGCACGATGGTCTCCGCGACGAAGGGCGGCGTCGCGGGCTTGATCTCGCCGGTTTCGCGGTAACCCGAGCGCCGCCAGAACGCGAGCGCGCCGGGATTGCTCGCGAGGACGCCGATGCGCAGCGTCGTGATCTCGGGCCACGTGCGAATCGCGTCTTCGATCAACGGCAGGAAGGCGCGACCGAGGCCGCGGCGCTGCCACGGTTGCGCGATCAGCAACAGGCCGATGACCGCTTTCTCCGGTGCGTTCCAGCCGCGGATGACGTCGGCCACGCCGATCATCGTCTCGCCGGAACGGAGCGCCCAGACGCGCTGGTCGTCGTAATCGCGGCCGGAAGGAAGCGCGGTGAATGTGCTCTGCGCTTCTGCCGGACCGGGCGGGCCTCCGTAAATCGCCTCGAAATAGTCCGGCGCGGCTTCGAGCACCGCCTGCAGCGCAACCATGTCGGCGGGATCGCCTTCAAGGGCGCGCAAGGAGAGAGAGGCGTCGGCACCGATCCTCATGGGGCGAGCGGCGGCAGAAGAAGCAAAACGCCCACCGCGCGGCGGACGTTGAAGCGGCAAATCCGTGATCAGCGCCCGGCCTTGATCTCCGTCCACAATTTGCTGCGCAGCCGCCGTTGCGGGCCGGTCAGGTCCTTCAGCTGCTCGAGCTTCGCCTCCACGGCCTTGTCCGGGAAGATCGCGGGATTCTTGAGGAGCTCCGGCTTGATGTACTTGATCGCCTCCACGTTCGGATTGCCCGAGCCGATCAGGTTGGTGAGCTCCGCGGAATTCTTGCCCTCGAGCAGATAGTTCATGAACATCAGCGCGAGATCGGGCCGCGGCGCGCCCTTCTGGATCACCATGTTGTCGACGGCGAGCACGGCGCCTTCCTTCGGCATGCCCTGCAGGATGTGGAATGGCCGTCCGGCCGCCTGCGCGTCCTGGTTCGCCTGGAAGATGTCGTTCGAATAGCCATGGACGAGCCAGATGTTGCCGACGGTGAGCTCCTTGATGTACGACGACGCGTTGAACGCGGCCCAGTAGGGCTTCGCTTTCTTGATGACGGCCACCGCCTCGTTCCAGTGCTTCGGGTCGACGTCGTTCGCCGAGTAGCCGAGATACTTGAGCGCGGCGGCGAAGAGCTCGTTCGCGCTGTCGAGCACGGTGATGCGGCCCTTGATCTTCTCGAGGTACTTCGGATCGAAAACCACGGCCCATGTGTCGGTGGGCAGCCCCAACTCTCTGATCTTCACGTCGTTGTATCCAATGATCGTCGTCGACATCGCATAGGGCACCGAATACTTGTTGCCCGGGTCGAACGGCGTGTTCATGTAGATCGGGTTGATGTTCTTCAGGTTCGGCAGCTTCGCCTTGTCGATCGGCATCAGCTGGCCGCCCTTGATCAGCGCCTCGACGGCGTTGGACGTCGGCACCATGACGTCGTAGCCCTTGGCGCCGGCGGCGAGCTTCGCGAGCAGTTCCTCGTTGTCCGAGTAGTAGGTCTGGACGACCTCGCATTTGCAGAGGTCCTCGAAGCGCTTGACCGTTTCCGGCGCGATGTAGTTGTTCCAGTTGTAGAAGTGCAGCTGGTCCTTGGCGGCTGCCGCCGGTGCGGCGATGACGAGCGAAGCGAGCAAGAGCACAAGTCGTTTCATGGGTCACTCCCGTTCGGTTTGCAGAAGGCTGGGCGAGAGCCTGGAGGCGATGATGATGAGCGCTAACGTCAACAGCATCAAGAGCGTTGACACCGCGTTGACCTCCGGGGTCACCGCGATCTTGATCATCGAGTAGATCTGCAGCGGCAGCGTGACGGTCCCCGCGCCGGCAGTGAAGAAGGTGATCACGAAGTCGTCGATCGACAGCGTGAACGCCATCAGCGCGCCGGCGATCACGCCCGGCATGATCAGCGGCAGCGTCACGTAGCGGAAGGCGTTCCACGGCGTCGCGCCGCAGTCGCGCGCGGCCTCGATCAGGTCCTCGTCCATGCCGGCGAGGCGCGCGCGGACGACGATCGCGACGAAGCCGATGCAAAAGGTGATGTGCGCGAGCGCGACCGAGACCAGCCCCAGCGTGAAATTGAGCAGCACGAAAAAGATCAGCAGCGAGACGCCCATCAGGATCTCGGGGATTGCGATCGGCGCGAGCACGAGGCCGGACAGGAGCCGCATCCGGTGCCGGTAGAGCGCCACGCCGGCCATCGTCCCCAGCACCGTCGACACGGCGCTCGCCACGAGCCCGATCGCGAGCGAGTTGCCCGCGGCCACCAGCATGTCATCGTCGTGGAAGAGCTTGTCGTACCAGCCGAGCGTGAAGCCGACCCATTCGGCATTCAAGCGCGAGTCGTTGAACGAGTAGACGACGACGATGACGAGCGGGATGTAGAGGAACGCGTAGCCCGCCGCCGCTGCGAGCCAGAGCCCGTACGGGCGCCTACGCACGGGAGGCCTCGACGCTCGACGGCGTCACGAGATTGCGCCGGCCGACCCACGCCGCCAGCGCCGCGAGCACGAGCGCGGCGACGGTCAGCACGATCGACAGCACGCTGCCGAACGGCCAGTCGCGCGTCTCGAGAAACTGCTGCTTGATCACGTTGCCGATCAGGCTGTCGTCCGGACCCCCGAGGATGTCGGGGATCGCAAAGATGCCGAGCGCCGGAATGAACACCAGCGCGGCGCCGGCGTAAACGCCCGGCAGCGACAACGGGAAGGTGATCCGCCAGAAGCGCTGCCAGCGGTTCGCGCCGAGGTCCTGCGCCGCGTCGAGCAGCGACTGGTCGTGCTTTTCCAGATTCGCGTAGAGCGGCAGCACCATGAACGGCAGGTGCACGTAGACCAGGCAGACGAGCACCGCGAACGAGCTGAACAGCAGCGGCACCGCCTCGTGCCCGAACGCGGCGAGGACGCCGTTGACGCCGCGCGCAAGCGCCGCCTGCGGGCCGAGGATGATCATCCACGCGTAGATGCGGATCAGGAAATTGCTCCAGAACGGAAGGATCACGAGGAGGAGCAGCAGATTCCGGTACTGTTTCCCGGCCCGGGCGATCAGCACCGCCAGCGGATAGGCGAGCGCGAGGCAGAAGAGCGTCGTCGCCAACGCATACCCGACCGACTTCAGGAAGATCTCGGCGTAGACCGACTCGGTGAAGAAGCGTGCGTAGCTGTCGAGGTTGAGATCGAGCTTGCCGGCAGGATCGACGAGCGGCGCGAGGCCGCCGAAGTCGCCCGGCGTGCGAAACGAGGCCAGCACCATGATCAGCGTCGGCGCGGCGAAGAACACGAGCAGGTAGAGAAGCGGCGGGCCGCTCACCAGCCACTTGCCCCAGCGCGGGAACCGGTGCGTCCTGCGTGTCATTCGGGAATGAAGTGCCCGGCGGCGACCGGCCAGGTCATTTCGACCGCGTCGCCCACCTCGAAAAACTTGGTGCGGCCGGACGCGGAATTGGCGAGCAGCGCTTCGATCTTCTGACCGCCGGGGGTGTCGACCTTGTAGACGGTGACGTCGCCCATGTAGAGGAGATCGGACACCGTGCCGCGGTAGTGGTTGTCCGGCGTGTCGGCCGGCGCGGCGGCCGCGATCCTGATCTTTTCGGGACGCAGCGCGACGGTCGCGGAGCGGCCGGTCGACAGCGCAGTCTCCGCGGCGACGCGCACCGGCCCCAATCCGGCGACATCCACGGTGACGATGCCTCCACCGTTTGCGGTAACCGGCCCTGACAGCAGGTTGCAATGGCCGATGAAATCGGCGACGAAGCGGGTCGTCGGGAAACCGTAGATCTTCGAGGGCTCGCCCGACTGCTCGACCTTGCCCTTGTTCATCACGGCGATCCGGTGGGAGAGCGCGAGTGCTTCCGTCTGGTCGTGCGTCACGTAGACGAACGTGATGCCGACTTCCTTCTGCAGGTTGATCAACTCGAGCTGCATGTCCTCGCGGAGCTTCGCGTCGAGCGCCGCGAGCGGCTCGTCGAGGAGCAGCACGGTGGGGTGGGTGACGAGCGCCCGGGCAATTGCGACGCGCTGCTTCTGGCCCCCTGAGAGCTCGTGCGGATAGCGCTTCCCGAACCCGGTCAGGCGCACGTCCTCGAGCGCCGCCTCGATCTTCGCCGGAATCTGCGCCGCGGGCGTCTTCGCCATCTGCAGCGGGAAAGCGACGTTCCCTTCCACCGTCATGTGCGGAAACAGCGCGTAGCTCTGGAAGACCGTCCGGACGGGGCGGGCCTCGGGCGGCCGGTCAGCCAGGTCCTCGCCGTTCAACAGGATCCGGCCGGCATCGGGGGTGAGGAAGCCCGCGATCATCCGCAACAGTGTCGTCTTGCCGCAGCCGGAGGGCCCGAGCAGCGTGAAGAACTCGCCGGCATCGATGGCCAGGCTGACGCCGTCGACCGCCGTGAAATCGCCGAAACGGCGCGTTACGTTCTCGATTGCAAGGAGCGCCATCGGGCGGACCAGCGGGCGGGCGGCGGGAGAAAGACGGCGGATTGTATAGCAAAACCCTGTTTTCGTTGCCCTTTGCGCTGCGGTCGCGCCGCGGTCCCGACGTGGAGCGCGTCGGCGCTGCTGCTCGCGGCGCGTGAAACTTTGCGTGCCCGCGTTGTGTCGGCGCTGGCGCCGGGTCGGCCGTTCGACGGAGTGCGAGTGCCCGATGCACCGAGTACAGTCCGTGGCCATGACCGCGTCGCCACCAAAGCCTTCGCTGCTCGAATCGCTGCGCGAGCGTTCAGACACCGTGCGCAACGCCGACCAGGCGAACCGGCGGCCGTTGGGCGACGCGCTCAAGGACACCGATCGTCGCCTGGTCGCGGCCTTTCGCTGGCTCGACGAGGCGCAGGGCCACCTCGAAGTGATCCGGCCCGTCGTCGCCCACCGCTTCACGATCGAGCCGGTGCTGACGATCATCAAGCCGCGCTACGACCGCGGCTTCGTCGCCTATCGTCGCAGCGAATTTCTCGGCATGGACTTAGTCGAGCGCGTCGAGCTCTTCTACCGGCTGGCGGGGGACGCGCCGATCCGGGTGAAGACGCGGCTCGGCGCGGCCGCCGCAATGGGCGAGCGGCTGCGCGCCGCGCAACTCGATTTTCAGTACCAGGTCGAGCAGGACGAGACGCGGGCGGTCCGCTGCGGCGTCTTCAGCGTCATGCCGGCGGTGACGGCGTCGGTGCGCTTCGTGCCCGATTACCGGCGGATGGTGGTGACGGCGATGCTGCGCAACGTCGATCGCCTGGAGACGGTGACGCTCGAGTTCCGCCCTGACGCGCTCGGCGAGCCCGCGCTCGAGGATCTCGTCCGCCTGATTACAGGCGAGGCCAACACGTTCCTCAAGCGCGCGCCGCTCGCCGGCATCGGCGCGAAGCCCGTCGCGCCCGCGGGCGACGCGGTCACGGGCATCCTCTTGCTCTCGCGTTACGGGGGTGCCGCCAGGTAGCAGCGCGAGCCGCTCTGGAACGGCAGGCCCGGCGCTGCGGTCAAACACTTTACTCGCGAGCTTTCGTGCGTGGAGGGGCAGGATGACCAAACTCCGATGGCAGGATGTGGCGAGCCTCGCGCTCGGGATCTGGATCGCGCTGTCGCCGTGGATCCTCGGATTCGCCGAGGAATTGCCGCCGGCGACGTGGAATGCACTGATTCTCGGCGCGATCATCGTGATGCTGGCGGCGGTCGACCTCGATACGCCGGCACGATGGGAAGCCGCTGCGAGCATCGTGCTGGGCGCATGGGCCGTTGTCTCACCGGTGGCGCTGGGCTTTGCCGCGAACCGCGAGGCGACGCTCTGCATGTTCGCCGCCGGCGTGGCGATCGTCGTGCTGGGCTCGTGGACGCTCGCCAGCGCGCGGCGCGAGCAGCGACGCGACGAGACGGTCCACGACCACTGACAGCTAGATCGGGCGCCAGAGAAGCAGAGCGATGGCGACCACGAGCAGCATCGCAATGACCGCGAGCAGCACGTTGCGGGTCCGTTGCGCGCTTGCGAGCTCGCGCGCAGCGTCGTCGATCGACGGCGGCTTCGTCAACAGCCATTGGTGAATCAGGCGCGGCAGCTCAGGGAGCGCGCTCACGATATAGGGCGCCTCCGAGAAGAGCCTGCGCTTCAGCGCCGCCGGGCCGATCTGGTTTTCCATCCAGCGCTCGAGGAACGGCTTGGCGGTCGTCCACAGGTCGAGCTCGGGATCGAGCATCCGGCCGAGACCCTCGATGTTGAGCAGCGTCTTTTGCAGGAGCACGAGCTGCGGCTGGATTTCCACGTTGAAGCGGCGCGACGCGCGGAAGAGCTGCATCAGCACGCGGCCGAGCGAGATCTGCGACAGCGGCCGGTCGAACGCGGGCTCCAGCACGACCCGGATCTCGGCCTCGAGCTCGTCGACGCGCGTCTCCGGCGGCACCCAGCCCGACTCGATGTGCGCGGTCGCGACGCGGTGGTAATCGCGGCGGAAAAAGGCCAGGAAGTTCTGCGCGAGGTAGCTCTTGTCGCGCTCGGACAGCGTGCCCATGATCCCGAAATCGAGGGCGATGTACTTGCCGAAGTTCGCGCGGTCGGTCGCGACAAAGATGTTGCCCGGATGCATGTCGGCATGGAAATAGCCGTCGCGGAACACCTGCGTGAAAAAAAGCTCCACCCCGGCGCGCGACAGGCGTTTCAGGTCGACGCCGGCCTCGGTGAGCCGCTCGACCTGCGCGATCGGAATGCCCTCCATCCGCTCCATCACCATGACGTCGCTGCCGCTGTAATCCCAATGCACCTCGGGGACGAGCAATAGCGGCGAGTGGTGGAAGTTGCGCCGCAGCTGCGAGCAATTGGCCGCCTCGCGCGACAGGTCGAGCTCGTCGCGGATCGTCTTTTCGAACTCGGCGACGACTTCGCGCGGCTTCAGCCGCTTGCCGTCCGACCACAGCTTCTCGACCAGCATCGCGCCGACCTGCATCAGCGAGATGTCGTGCGCGATCACGTGCGAGATGTTCGGTCGCAGCACCTTGACTGCGACCGGTGTGCCGTCCGGCAGCTCCGCGAGATGCACCTGCGCGACCGACGCGCTTGCCACCGGCTCCCGTTCGAACGACTTGAACACCCGGTCGACAGGCTGTCGGTAGACGCGTTCCAGCATCGCGATGACTTGCACGGACGGGAACGGCGGAACGCGGTCCTGCAGCTTCGCGAGCTCGTCGGCGATGTCGAGCGGAATCAAATCGCGGCGCGTGGACAGCATCTGGCCGAACTTGACGAAGATCGGGCCGAGGTCTTCGAGTGCCAGACGCAGGCGCTCTGCGCGCGGCGCCGACGTGTCGCGCCAGAACGTGAGCGCGCGCGCGAGCGGCCGCACGGCGCGAAAGCGCTCATGGCCGGTCAGGAACTCGTCGAGACCGTACTTGAGCGAGACGAGCCAGATCTTTACGAGGCGCAGGAGGCGCATCCGGCCGATTGTAAGGGATTGGCGGGAGGACGCCCGGTGCCATAATCCGCCATGCCCCGGATCTTCGTCCGCTTGTTCAATGTCCCGGCGGAAGCCATCGACGAGATCGGCCACGTCAACAACATCGAGTATGTCCGCTGGATGCAGGAGATCGCGACCGAGCATTCGGCGGCGCAGGGCTGGCCGCTCGCGCGCTACGTGGCGGGCGGCGCAGGCTGGTTCGTGCGCTCCCACGCGATCGACTATCTCCGCCCGGCCTTCGCCGGCGACGCGATCTCGCTTTTCACCTGGGTCGCCGATTTCAGCCGGAGCACGTCGCGACGCAAGTATCTTTTCTACCGTGCGCGGGACGAGGAGATTCTGGCCCGCGCCGAGACACTCTGGGTGTTCGTGAACTTCCGCTCGGGCGTGCCGGCGCGGATCACCGAGGCGCTGCGCTCGGCGTTCGACGTCGTCGCGGACGAAGGCGAAGCACTGCGTCTCGCGCGCGCGGTCGGCGTGACGTCGTGAAAACGTTCGCCGCCCTGTTCCTGCCGCTGATCGCGACCTGGCTCGCGTCGGCGGCCTGGTCGCTCATCGCCATTCATTCACCGCTGGTGCTTCCGCATGGCGCAATCAATTCCGGGCTGACGGCGATGTCGACGCTGCTCCTGGTGCTCGTGCCCTTTCTCTGGGTGGCGGCGTGGATCTTCCGCCGTGTCGTGACGGCCCATCGGATCCGCTGGGCGTTCGTCGGCTCGGCGCTCGCGCTCGCAGCGCTGATCGCGCCTGCGCTGTTCACACCGATGGAATGGGCGCTGCCGACCGTCGCCTTCGCAGTGGGCTATCTGCTGCTCTTTCCGGCGCTCGTCGCGGTCATGGGCCGCATCGATAAGCGCTCGCCGTAAGCTGGATCGGCGCTGCGCCGACAAGCGTCCCCAGGCCCCAGACGATGCGTCCGTCCACACCGGCGTTTCTCGTTGCGCTCGCAGCGTGCGTGGCCCTCCTCGGCTGCGCGGCACCGATGCGCCCCGATCTCACCTGGCTCTACCGCGTCGGAACCGGGCCGGGGGACGCGACGCCGGTCATCCTGATTCCCGGTCTCTTCGGATCTAGGCTTCGCGCCCGCGACACCGGCACCGAGGTCTGGCCGGGACCGTGGAACGCCGTGCTGTGGAGCGACTATGAGAGTCTCGCCCTGTCGTTCGACCCGGCGACGCTCGCGGTGCGTCCCGACAACCTCGAAGCCTTCGCACTGGCCGACGAGGTGCTTGGGCACAACATTTACCGACCGATCGTCGAGACGTTCGAGCGTTACGGCGGCTACGTCCGCGGCGTTCCGGGCACGCCGGTGCGCGACGGCGTGCGGCGCTACTATGTTTTTCCGTATGACTGGCGCCAGGACAACGTCATCCATGCGCGCGAGCTCGATGCGCTGATCGAGACGATCCGGCGCGACTACGGTGATCCCGATCTGCGCGTCGACATCGTCGCGCACAGCATGGGCGGCCTCATTGCACGCTATTACCTGCGCTACGGCACGGTCGACGTGCTGGAAGGCGGCAGCGAAGAGCTGGTCACGCTCTACGGCACGTCGCGCGTGCGCAAGCTGATCCTGCTTGGCACGCCGAACATGGGTTCCGCCGGCTCACTGCACGCGTTCATCACCGGCGAGCCCGTCGGCTTCGGCCGGATTCCGCCGGAGGTGCTGGCGACGATGCCCTCCGGCTATCAGCTCTTTCCGCATCCGCTGGTCACCTGGCTCATCGGCACCGACGGGCGCGGGCAGGACGTCGATCTGTTCGACGGCGCAACGTGGCGCCGGTTCGGCTGGTCGATCTTCGATCCCGCGGTCGATGCACGCATCCGCGCGGGACAGAGTGTGGCGGCCGACGCGCACGCTGCCGCATTGCAACGCTTTTTCGACTTTCGCCTCGAGCGCGGGCGGCGGTTCATGTGGATGCTGTCGACGTCCGAGCCGGCGACGCCGATCCGCTACGTGCTGTTCGGCGGCGATTGCACGCTGACGCCGGCGCGCCTTGCCATCGAGGACGAAGCCGGTCGTCCGGTCGTGCGGCTCTACCCGGACGACATCCGTCATCCGGTACCGGGTGTGCGCTACAACGAGATCATGCTCGAGCCCGGGGATGGGCGCGTGACCAAACCCTCGCTGCTCGCGCGCGAGACGCTCGACCCGATGGCGCCGCAGAGCGAGGAGAGCTTTCTGCCCGTCGCCTACTGGTTCTTCCTGTGCGAGCGCCACGACCAGCTCACCAACAACGTCAATTTCGAGGACAACCTGCTGAACGTCCTGCTGACGCGCAGCCTGCCGTGGGAGATGCCCGACGCCCGCTGAGGCGGTGCGGACAGCCTCCCCTGCGGCGCAAATTCCTCGTGCATCCGTCGCCGCCGCACGACAAAAAACCTTCGCTTGCGTTCGGGGTCCGCCGGCATGTCGGTTCTTGGCACGCCGTATGCTTAAGCGCCGGCACGAGCGAATCATGTGCGAACGCCCACAAACGCTAGGCGAGGAGCTCGCCAATTCGGTCAGCCACGCGATGGCGCTGATCGCGGCGGCCGTCGCCGTGCCGTTCCTGATCGCCGCCGCGGCGCGCAACGGCAATACCGTCAGCATCGTCGGCGCGAGCATTTTCGCCGCGACGATGGTGTTGCTGTACATGGCGTCGATGCTCTACCACGCGTTGCCGCACGAGCGCGCGAAGCGGTTCTTCCGCAAGCTCGATCACGGTGCAATTTACCTCTTCATCGCCGGAAGTTACACGCCGTTCGCGCTCGGCGCGTCGTCGAGCTGGTCGGTCGTCGGCCTGGTCTGGGCGCTCGCGGTCATCGGCGTCGCGCTGAAGGCAACCGATCGGATCTCGCACCCGGTCCTGTCGACCGGCCTGTATCTGGCGATGGGCTGGATCACCGCATTTGCGGCGGGACCGCTGATCGAACGCATCGCCACGCAGGGTGTCGTCCTGCTCGCCGCGGGCGGGCTCGCGTACATGCTGGGCGTCGTATTCTTCGTGTTCGACTCGCGTTTGCGCTATGCGCACTTCGTCTGGCACCTGTTCGTGGTCGCGGGAACCGCCTGCCACTTTTTCGCTGTGCTCGACTACGCGACGTAGCCAACCGCGGTCGCCTTCAGCGGCCGACGCTGCTCTTTCCGGGCATGGTGCTAACGCGCCGCGGTCAGCGCTTGCGCGAGCGCTTGACCCGCGCCTCGGCGGCGGCGATGCGCTGGGCAAGCGCGTCGACGCGCGGCGCGAGTGCCGCGACCTGCTCGACGAACGTCCGCGCTTCGTCACCTCGCGCGACGAGTCCCGCTTCGTCGCGCGCGTAGCTCGCGACGCTGTCGCCGATCCGCTCGGCGGCGTACGCGGGAAAGGAGAGGAGCGTGCGCCCCGCGTCGGCGATGCGCTGGCCGACGATAGGTCCGAGCGCCGTCGCAAACGCCTGCTCGACGAACCAGGGGAGCGTTTGCGCAAGCTCCCGCAACGTCGTCGCGAGCGCCGGGTCGCCTTCGCTCGTGACATAGCGCTCCCAGCGCGTCGGGTCGGAGAGGAACGCCGGCAGATCGAGCGGCGACAGCTTGAGCGTGAGATCCGGGGCGTGGCCGGCGAGCGGCACCGACTGAACCATCCCCGACGCCTCGACGGCGAGCGCTGTCGCCACCGGCCCGACGACGATCACGAAGACGCGGCTGACGTGCGCTGCGAGGCGTTGCCGCGCCCACGCTTCGCGTTCGAGGACGCGATTCGCGATCGCCTCGGGGATGTCGGCAGGATTCAATCGCATCGCAGTCGAATTCGCAGAGGGTCGTCAGTAGACGCGGCCGAGGTGGAGTGCCACGACGCCGGCAGCGAGGTTGTGTACGTCGACCGCGTCGAATCCGGCCGCGTCCATCATCGCCTTCAGCGCCGCCTGGTCCGGGTGCACGCGGATCGATTCGGCAAGATAGCGGTAGCTCGCGTCATCGCCGGCGACGAGCCTGCCGATCCGCGGGATCACGTTGAAGCTGTACCAGTCGTACGCTGGCGCGAGCGGCTCCCAGACCCGCGAGAATTCGAGAACCGCAGCGACTCCGCCCGGCTTCAACACCCGTCGCATCTCGGCCAACGCGGCTTCCTTGCGCGTGACGTTGCGCAGACCGAACGCGATGCCGACACAATCGAAGGACGCGGTCGGAAACGGCAGCTTTTCAGCGTCGCACTGCACCGCCGGAAGTGACAGCCCGGCGTTCAGCAGCTTGTCGCGACCGGCGGCGAGCATCGCGCCGTTGATGTCGGTGAGCACGACCTGGCCCGTCGCCCCGACGCGGTCGGCGAAAAGGCGCGCGAGGTCGCCCGTCCCGCCCGCAAGATCGAGCACGCGCATCCCGGCGCGTACGCCGGTCGCGTTGACGGCAAAGCGCTTCCACAGCCGGTGGAGGCCCGCCGACATGAGATCGTTCATCAGGTCGTACTTGCCCGCGACCGAATCGAAGACGCCCCGCACGCGGCGCGCCTTGTCCTCGGGCGAGACTTCCTCGAAACCGAAGTGGGTCTTGTCGGTCATGAGGCTCACTTCGCGTCGCGGCTTGCGCCAGCCGCCGTCATCCGCTCGAGATAACGTTGCCACAACGCTTCCTGCCGCTCGCCCAGCTCGTAGAGGTAATCCCACGAGTAGATGCCGGTGTCGTGGCCGTCGGAAAACGACGGGCGGATCGCGTAATGGCCGATCGGCTCGACTTCCTTGATCGTCACGTCGCGCTTGCCGACCTGCAGCACTTCCTGGCCGGGGCCATGACCGCGCACTTCGGCAGACGGCGAATGGACGCGCAGGAATTCGTACGGCAGCCGGAACTCGCGGCCGTCCGAGAAGGCGATCTCGAGCACCTTCGAGGCCTGGTGCAGCTTGATCGCGGTAGGCGTCGGAATCGACGAGTCGAGGCCGGACATTTGCGGAGCGCGAGGCTGAGACGATAGCCTAACACAGCGCCCCGACGCCGCGCGGTGCGCGACGAACGCCCGGCACTGGGACCGCTAGACCGTCCCCTGCGTGCCCTCCGGCACCATGTCGAGGTTGCCGATCCCGGAGAAGATGTTGCGGTTCTTCGCTTCCTTGCCGTGCAGCTTGATCTCGAGCCGCAGGTCGTTCAGCGAGTCGGCGTTGCGCAGCGCGTCTTCGTAGCTGATGAGGCCCGCCTCGTAGAGGTCGAACAGCGACTGGTCGAACGTCTGCATGCCGAGCTCGCGCGACTTCTTCATGATGTCCTTGATGCCCGAGACATCGCCCTTGAAGATCAGGTCGGAGACGAGCGGCGAGTTCAGCATCACTTCGACCGCCGGCACCCGGCCGCGGCCGTCGCGACGCGGGATCAGCCGCTGCGCGATGAAGGCGCGGACGTTGAGCGACAGGTCCATCAGCAGCTGCGCGCGCCGCTCCTCGGGGAAGAAATTGATGATCCGATCGAGCGCCTGATTGGTGCTGTTCGCGTGCAGCGTCGCGAGCAGCAGGTGGCCCGTCTCGGCGAAGGCGACCGCGTAGTCCATCGTCTGCCGTTCCCGCACTTCGCCGATCAGGATGACGTCGGGCGCCTGGCGCATGGAGTTCCGCAGCGCGATGTCCCAGTTTTCGGTGTCGACACCGACCTCGCGCTGCGTGACGATGCAGTTCCTGTGCTCGTGGACGAACTCGATCGGGTCCTCGATCGTGATGATGTGGCCGTAGCTGTTCTCGTTGCGGTAGCCGAGCAGCGCTGCCATCGACGTCGACTTGCCGCAGCCGGTCGCGCCGATGAACAGCATGATGCCGCGCTTCGACATGATGACGTCCTTCAGCACGGGCGGGAGGCCCAGCTCCTCGAACTTCGGGATTTCGGTCATGATCGTCCGCAGCACCATGCCGACGCGACCCTGCTGGATGAAGGCGTTGGTGCGGAAGCGGCCGACGCCCGGCGGCGCAATCGCGAAATTGCACTCCTTGGACGCCTCGAACTCGGCGGCCTGTTTGTCGTTCATCACGCTGCGCACGAGCTCGATCGTGTGCTGCGGCGTGAGCGCGGTCTTCGACACCGGCTGGATCTTGCCGTCGACCTTGAGCGCCGGCGGGAACCCGGCGGTGATGAAGAGGTCGGAGCCCTTCTGCTTCACCAGCAGCTCGAGCAGCTCGTGGATGAACTTGGTGGCGCGTTCTCGTTCCATGCGAAACCTCCTTCAGCGGCGGCCAGTCCCGCCGGGCCGTCCCAAGGGACTGGTGCGCCCCCACCGGGGGCAGCGAGCGCAGCGAGCGTGGGGGTCGTTCCTCCCGCCGGGCCGTCCCAAGGGACTGGTGCGGCCCCACCGGGGGCAGCGAGCGCAGCGAGCGTGGGGTCGTTCACCTAGCCGCCCATGAACAGGTCCTTGTTGACGGCGCGCTGCCGCGCTTCGGCGATGTTCACCTGGTTGCGGCGAACCATTTCCTGCAGGCACTGATCGAGCGTCTGCATGCCCGCCGCCTGGCTCGTCTGGATCGCCGAGTACATCTGCGCGACCTTGTTCTCGCGGATCAAGTTGCGGATGGCCGGCGTGCCGATCATGATCTCGTGCGCGGCGATCCGTCCCTGCCCGTCCTTGGTCTTCAGCAGCGTTTGCGAAATCACCGACACGAGCGATTCGGACAGCATCGCGCGGACCATGTCCTTTTCCGCCGCGGGGAACACGTCGATGATCCGGTCGATCGTCTTCGCCGCCGAGCTCGTGTGCAGCGTCGCGAACACGAGGTGGCCGGTTTCGGCGGCGGTCAGCGCCAGCCGTATCGTCTCGAGATCGCGCATTTCGCCGACGAGGATGTAGTCGGGATCCTCGCGCAGCGCGCTCCGCAGCGCGTTGGGGAACGACAGCGTATGCGGCCCCAGCTCGCGCTGGTTGATGAGGCACTTCTTCGATTCGTGCATGAACTCGATCGGATCCTCGATCGTCAGGATGTGGCCGTAATTCTCCTCGTTCACGTGGTTGACCATCGCGGCGAGCGTGGTCGACTTGCCGGAACCCGTAGGACCGGTGACGAGGATCAGCCCGCGCGGCCGGTTGGTCATGTCGGCGAAGACCCGCGGCGCCGCCAGTTCCTCGAGCGACAGCACTTTCGACGGGATCGTCCGGAACGCCGCCGCGGCGCCGCGCATCTGGACGAACGCGTTGACGCGGAAGCGCGCGAGGTTCGGCACCGCGAAGCTGAAGTCGCACTCGAGGTTTTCCTCGTAAGCCTTGCGCTGGGCGTCGCTCATGATGTCGTACACCATGGCGTGGACGTCCTCGTGCTCCATCGGCGGCAGGTTGATCCGGCGGATATCGCCGTGGACCCGGATCATCGGCGGCAGGCCGGCCGACAGGTGCAGGTCGGAGGCCTTGTTCTTGACCGCGAAAGCCAGAAGTTCGGTGATGTCCATCTATAATCCCTGTTCCGGCGCTGCCGAACCTTATGAAAAGCGGCGCAACGCGAAGACGCATGCAATTCGCGTACCAGTGACCGCATCCTCATGCCGGCGTCATTCGATTATGTTCCACTACGGGAAGGCGTGGCAAGACGTGAGGGCGCGCATCGAAAGCGCGGCCCGGGCCGCGGGCCGCCCGGCGGACACGGTGCGGCTGCTCGCGGTCAGCAAGACCTTTCCGCCGGCCGCAATCCGCGCGCTCTATGGCCTCGGCCAGCGCGCGTTCGGCGAGAACTACGTGCAGGAAGCGGCGGCGAAAATGGACGCGCTAACCGACTTGACTGACGTGGAATGGCACCTGATCGGGCCGCTGCAGAGCAACAAGACCAAAACCGCGGCCGAGCGGTTCGCGTGGGTGCACACGATCGATCGGGCGAAGGTCGCCGAGCGGCTATCCGCGGCACGGCCCGCCGGGGCGCCGCTTCTAAACGTCTGCATCCAGGTCAATGTCAGCGGCGAATCCCAGAAAAGCGGCGTGCCACCCGAGGATGCGCTTGCGCTCGCTCGGAGCGTCGCCTCGCTGCCCCGCCTCGCGCTGCGCGGCCTGATGGGGATCGCCGCGGCGACGCCCGTCGTCGCGACCCGACGCGCCCAATATCGGATCCTCCACGTGCTGCTCGACCAATGCCGAGCGGCGGGCCTTCCGGTCGATACGCTTTCGATGGGGATGTCCGCCGACCTGGAGGAGGCGATCGCCGAGGGCGCGACTCTCGTACGCGTCGGGACCGCGCTGTTCGGCGCACGCGAGGTCGCGCAGGCGATGCCGAGCCCATGAGCGCCGCCGGGCCGCCCCAAGGCGCTCGCCCCCATCGGGGGGAAGCGGCGCGAAGCGACGCTCGGGGGGGCCCATGAGCGCCGCCGAGCCGCCCCGAACGCCCGCGCGAGCAGGGCGCAGCCAAGGAGCGAGGACGCCCGTGCGAGCGGGGCGAAGCCAAGGCCCGAAGGGCGCGTCCGCGAACACGTGGCGGCGGCCGACGCGCCGACGTGGAACTGTTTCGACGCTACATGGAGGCCGCGCGTCTGCGAGCGCGGGCGGCGGCCGACCTCGAGTCGCAACGCGCAACGCACCCTGGCGCGGAGGCCGCGCTCGTCCCGCTCGGCGGGAAGCGGCGCAAAGCGACGCTCGGGGGGACCTATGAGCGCCGCCGGGCCGCCCCAAGGCGCTAGCCCCCCTCGGGGGGAAGCGGTGCGAAGCGACGCTCGGGGGGACCTGTGACGATCACGTTCATCGGCGGCGGCAACATGGCGAGCGCCCTCATCGGCGGGATGCTCGCGCGCGACCGCGCGGCCGCGGACGTCCGCGTCGTCGAGCCGTCGGCGGAGCAGCGCGCGAAGCTCGCGACGCGCTTTGCGGGTATCGGTATCGCCGCCGAGTGCGGCGCGGGTGCGCTCGCAGACGCCGTGCTCGTCGTCTTCGCGGTGAAACCGCAGCAGATGCGCGAAGCCGCGCGCGCGGTCGCCCCGCATCTGACGGCATCGGCCGTCGTCCTGACGATCGCCGCGGGCATCCGTCTCGACGATCTGTCGCGCTGGCTCGGCGGATTCTCTCGCGTCGTGCGGGCGATGCCGAACACGCCCGCGCTGATCGGCAAGGGAATCAGCGGGGCCTACGCTGCGGCGGGTGTCGATGCATCCGGCCGTGCGCTCGCCGCGGGCGTGCTCGAGGCAGGCGGCGACGTCGTCTGGGTAGCGGACGAGGCGATGCTCGACGCCGTCACCGGGGTATCGGGCAGCGGTCCGGCGTATGTTTTCTATTTTCTCGAGGCGCTGGAGCAGGCCGCGCGCGAGCTCGGGTTCGCGCCGGAGGATGCGCGCAAGCTCACGTACGCAACCTTCGAGGGCGCCGTTGCGCTCGCGCAGGCCGCTGCCGAGGAGCCCGCGACGCTGCGCGCGCAAGTGACGTCGAAGGGCGGCACGACGGAGCGCGCGCTTTCCATGCTCGAAGGCGACGCCGTCAAGGCGAAGATCGTCGGCGCGGTCAAGGCCGCGGCGTTTCGCGCGCGCGAGCTTGGCGACGCGCTCGGCAAGGACGACTGACGTGGATCAGGCGCTCAAGTTTCTGCTCGACACCGCGTTCGGCCTCCTCACCTACGCGTTCCTGCTGCGCTTCGCGATGCAATGGCAGCGCGCGCCGTTCCGCAATCCGTTCGGGCAGGCGGTGACCGCGCTCACCGATTGGGCGGTAAAGCCGCTGCGCCGAGTGTTGCCCGGCTTCCGCGGCGTCGACTGGTCGACGCTCGCGCTCGCCTGGTTGACGCAGTTCGCATGGCTCGCCGCGCTCGGCGCGCTGATGGGGCCGTTCGGGCTCGCCGCGGCGACTCTGCCGACGCTCGCGCTCCTCGCCGTCGTCGAGCTCATCAAGGCGCTGATCTGGATCCTGATCATCGCGGTGGTGATCCAGGCGATCCTGTCCTGGTTCGCCCCCGACGGTCCGCTGTCCGGCCTGCTGAATGCGCTGACGTTCCGCTTCCTCGCGCCGATCCGGCGCGTCATTCCCCCTCTCGGCGGGACGCTCGACCTGTCGCCGTTGATCCTGATCGTCGTCGCGCAACTCGTCCTGATGCTGCCGGTGCACTGGCTCGAGGCCGCGGTCGTGACGCTGTTTCGCTGACGCGCGCCGCGATGACTGCCGTTGCGTGGCGACGGGAGGAGGCGGATGGCGTCGCGCTGTCGCTGCACGTGCAGCCCGGCGCGAAGCGCACCGAAGTCGCGGGTACCCACGGTGACGGCACCCAAACGAGATTGAAGATCCGGCTCGCGGCGCCCCCCGCTGACGGCAAGGCGAACGCGGAGCTCCTGCGCTTTGTTGCCGATGCCTTCGGCGTGCCGCTGCGGGCAGTCACGCTCGTGCGGGGCGAAACGTCACGGCAAAAGACCGTGCGGATCGATCACCCCGTGCGGCGGCCGGATCGCGACTGGGGTTAGGAGCCTGTCGGGCTTACTTTCACGTATGCGTTGCTGGGCCAAAAAGCGATGGATGCGTGGGCAGCGAGGCGAAGCGCATATCGGGAATATGCGCGAGACTCGCAACGACGCACTTTTTGGCAGCAACCCAGAGGGACGGGGCGATTTGGGCGCATTTCTGTGTTGCGCGCCCTCGTCATACTCCCGGTATGCCATCGGGCGCGCGCCTTGAACTGCGCCCAACTCGCCTCCGTCGCATGCGCGACAGTAAGCCCGACAGGCTCCTAGCGCACCGCCAAGGTGTTCGCGAGCCGAACGAAATCGGCGACCGCCAGCGTCTCGCCACGTGCGCCGGGGTCGATCCCGGCTGCCGTCAGCGCCTCGGTACTGCAAAGGCTCGACAGCGCATTGCGCATCGTCTTTCGCCGCTGGCCGAACGCCGCGGCGACGGCACGCGCGAAGAGCGCTTCGTCGACGATCGCCGGCTTCGCCTCGCGCAGCGGCACCATGCGCACGACGGCGGAGTCGATCTTCGGCGCGGGAACGAACGCGCCCGGCGGCACCACGAAGAGCCGGGTCACGCGGAACCTTGCCTGCAGCATCACCGAGAGCCGGCCGTAATCGGGCGTTGCCGGCGGCGCGGTCATCCGCGCGACGACTTCGCGTTGCAGCATCACGTGGAGATCGGTGAGTTGCGGTTCGAACGCGACGAGGTGGAACAACAGCGGCGTGCTGATGTTGTACGGCAGGTTGCCGACGACGCGCAACGCCGGTCCCAACGTCGCGAAATCGAATTCGAGCGCATCGGCGACGTGGAGCGCGAGCTTGTCCTCGGGGAACTCCGTGGCAAGGCGCGCCGCAAGATCGCGGTCGATCTCGATCGCCTTGATCCGTCCGGCGCGCTCGATCAGCAGGCGCGTGAGCGCGGCTTGTCCCGGCCCGATCTCGACGATGTTGTCGCCTTGCTGCGGATCGATGGCAGCAATGATCTTCGCGACGTAGTTCCGGTCGACGAGAAAATTCTGGCCGAAGCGGCGCCGCGGCGCGTGGCCCGTCACGGGGTTATCTCCCTCAAGCCTGCTCGCGCGGCCCGGCGGCGCTCATCGGCGGGATGCAAGCTCGATTGCGAGTTCGACGGCCGCATACAGGCTTCCCGGGTCGGCGCGCCGCGCGGCGGCGGCATCGGCGGCGAGGTCGAGCGCGGTACCGTGATCGACCGACGTGCGGATGAACGGCAGGCCGAGCGTGACGTTGACGCCGTGGCCGAAGCTCGCCGCCTTGAGCACAGGCAGTCCCTGGTCGTGGTACATCGCGACGACGGCGTCGAAACGCTTCGCGATGGCCGGCGCAAACACGGTATCGGCCGGCACGGGGCCGTCGACGGCGATGGCTTGCGCGCGCGCCGCGGCGATCGCCGGCGCGATGACGTCGATCTCCTCGCGTCCGAGATGTCCGCCCTCTCCGGCGTGCGGGTTGAGACCGCAGACCGCGATCCTCGGCGCGGCGATGCCGAACTGCGTCGCAAGTCCCCGCGCGAGGATGACGATTGTCGCCTCGACCGCGTCGCGCGTGATCGCGGCGGGGACCGCGGCGAGCGGCAGGTGCGTGGTGACGAGCGCAACGCGCAGTCCGCCGCCGATGAGCAGCATCACGACGCGCGGCGTGTGCGTGCGCTCGGCGAAGAACTCGGTGTGTCCCGAGAACGCGATGCCGGCGTCCTGCAGCACGCTCTTCTGCACGGGCGCGGTGACGAGCGCGTCAAAGGCTCCGGTCGCGCACGCATCCGCCGCCTGGAGCAGCATCGTGCGCACGCTCTGCGCATTGGTGGGATCGGGATGTCCGGGCCGCACGGGTGCGGCGACCGGCTGGTGCCAGACCTCGATCATCGCGGCGGGGGGGCCGAACGATGCCGCATCGAAGTCGGCGTAGTGCGCGGCAGCGCCGATCCGCGCCGCGCGCCGGGCGAGGAGCTCGCGATCGCCGATGACGACGAGGCGCGCAGCAAACGGCTGCTCGCGATGCCGCACCGCGAGCATCGCCAGAAGCTCCGGGCCGATGCCGGCGGGTTCGCCCGCGGTGATCGCCACTGTGGGCCGTGAGCCGGAACCGCTCGTCATCCGGGTTTATCGACGTCGAGCGCCGCAACACCGATGCCGGCTGCATCACCGAAGCGCTCGACCTTGATGCCTTCGGCAGCGCGGATCACGAACTTGCCGTCCGCGACGGCGCCGATCGCGACTTGAGCGAATCCGTCGAGCGGTTGCGCGGGCTTGCCGAACACCCAGAGCTGCTCGAGCGGCCGCTCGAGGTCGATCTCGCCGGTATGCTGGACGGCGCGACCGAGCGGCAGCGCATAGCCTTCGCGTCCGAACACGGGGAACTGGTCGAGTGAAGCGTTGTAGCGGACGACGCAGGCACCCGCAACCCGTTGGCGCGAGTTCAGGTCGTACCATGCGCCCGGCGGCAGCGCGATCACGACTTCGCTGCCGGGTTCAACGATCGGCGCGACGAGCAGCGCGTCGCCGCACATGAATTGCGTGTCGCAGGCGCGCGTGAGCGCATCGCCGGGGAACGCGAGCGGCATCGCGCGCATCACCGGCATGCCGGTCGCGGTCGCACCGGCGATCACGTGCTGCAGGTAAGGCAGCAGCCGGTAACGGAACGCAAGCCACTTGCGGGCGATCGCCTCGGCCTCCGCGCCGAATGCCCACGGCTCGCGCTCGCCGATCCCGTGCAGCTGCACATGCGAGCTGAACACCGCCGCCTGCAGCCACCGCACGTAGAGCTCCGGCGAGGGCTGTGCGGCGCCGTAGAAGCCGCCGACGTCGGTCGCGTGATACGGGCCGCCGCTCATGCCCCAGGAAAGTCCGCCGCGAATCGACGCCGCGAGCCCCTCCCAATCGCTCTGTGGATTGCCGCCCCACTGGATCGGGTGGCGCTGGCTTCCGGTCCAGCCGGCGCGGCTCCACAGCATCGGTGGCGCGCTCTCCTTGCGCTGGAACCGGGCCGTCGCCTCGAACACGCACTGGTGGTAGAGCAGCGGATAGACGTTGTGCAGCCGGCGGCCGCGGTCGCCGTTGAACGCGACGGCGTCGTCCGGAACGTGCTCGCCGAAGTCGGCCTTGATCGCATCGACACCCTGCGCGAACAGTTTTTCGTGGGCGTCGCGCCACCACGCATACGCCGCCGGGTGCGTGAAATCGACGATGCCGGACTCCGGCAATGGCGTCAGCACGTTGCCGAAGGGGCTGGTGGCGGGCGCGGTGTCCCAGCCGAAGACGTACGGATCGCCGTCCGGCGTGGTGAGCAGGAATCGATGCGCCGCGAGCTCCTGGAAGAGCGGCGAATGGATGGAGACGTACGGATATTCCCAGACGCACACGCGCAGGCCATGTTTCTTGATCCGCGCGAGCGCCGTATACGGATCCGGATAGCGTTCCTCGTCCCACTCGAAATCGAAGCGCGTGTCGACTCGCCATGCCGCGCGTCCATCCAGCGTCAGCACGTCGCACGGGATTCGCCGCTCGCGCAGTTTCGCCGCCACTGCAGCGGCTTCCTCTGGCGTGTTGTAGAACGCGCGCGAAACCCAGAGTCCCAGGCCCCACAGTGGCACCGCTGGCGCGCGCCCGGTAAGCCCCGTGTAGTGATCGAGGATGCCTGCAGGCGTGTCGGCGGCGAACAGAAACAGGTCGAGCGCTTCGTCGTCGACCAACACTGCGTACGAGCGATGCGACCAGTCGGGATGGCCCACCCCGTGCGTGACCATGCCCGGCGTATGCACGAGCACGCCCCATGCGCCGCGGCCCGTGCCCGGGCTCCAGGCGAAAGGAACGTTCTTGTACGACGCGCCCGTGTTGACGCCCAGCGCGTCGACGACCTGCGAATGGATCAGCTGGCCGCGCTTGTCGAGCGGGCCGAACTTTTCGCCGAGCCCGTAGACAGCCTCGCTCGACGCAAGTGCGAACGCAGCCGTCCACTGCCCGCCCTGCCGCACGCGGCCGAACGTGGGGAGTCGGGTAAAGCCGCGGAAATGCTCGTCGGTGATCGAGGAGAGCACCGGCGCGTTGCGATGCAGGAGTCGGAACCGCAATGGCGCCGCGGCGATTTCAAGCGTCGTGTCGCCCGCGGTGAACGTGTAAGAGCCGTCGTCGCCGCGAGCGACGCTGCACGCCTTGGTGCGTGCCTTCACAAGACCGTAATCGGGCCGGGTGTTCGGGCCTGCCCGCAGCCGGAAGATGCCGGGACCGTGGCACGATACCTCGAGGATGTCCCCGGTCGACGTCGCAAACGCCGCTCCCGACGCCGACGTGCCGAGGCTTTGCGGCGCGTCGAGCCTGAGAAAGGCGGCGGAATCGAAATGCACTGATGCTCTCGACGTCAGGGCCTGTTAACAGGTCCTACCCGGCGAACGCGGGTTCCGCGATTCCGGGCACGCCGACCCGGATCGCGAAGATCCCGCCGGATTGCGGCAGTCGCGCGAGCTCGTCGTCGGAGCGGCGCTGGCGCGCGCTCGTCACGTAGAGCGTTCCGAGATCGGGGCCGCCGAATGCGCACATCGTCGGACACAGCGCGGGAAGCGCAAATGTCGCCAGGATTTCACCCACGGGGGAGAGACGCAGCACCTTGCCGCCGCGGTAGAACGCGGTCCAGTAGCAATCTTCGCTGTCGATCGCACCACCGTCGGGCCGGTCGGTCTCGTGGGTGAAGCGCGCGAACGCACGCCGGTTTCCGGGCAGGCCGGTTGCGACATCGTAGTCGTATGCATCGATCGTGAGCGTCGGCGTGTCGGCGTGGTACATCGTGCGGCCGTCGCGGCTCCACGCGAGCCCGTTGGAAATCATCATGTCATCGAGCACACGGGTCACGCGAAAGTCCGGATCGAGCCGGATCAGCGCGCCGGTATTCGCGTCGCGCTTCTCGTTCATCGTGCCGGCGAAAAAGCGGCCCTGACGGTCGCAGCGGCCGTCGTTGAAACGGTGATGCGCGGGGTCGTACGGCGGTTCAGCGATCTTGCGCTCGAGCGTGCCGTCGCCTCGCGCGAGCCAGATCCCGCCGCGCAGCGCGACGACGAAGCCGCCGCGCGCCCGCAGCGCGAAGCAGCCGATTGCTTCGGGCATCGGCATCGCGGTGTTGCGGCTGGTTGCCGGATCGAAACGGTTGAGCGCGGGCGCATTGATGTCGACCCAGTAGAGAACCTGCTCGGCTACCGACCACACCGGGCACTCGCCGAGGCTCGCCTTGGCGTCGAGAACGCAGGTGAACGCGGGTGCGCTCGAAGAATCCGGGGGCGTCATGGCGCCATCGTACAAGAAAACCCGCGGCCCGCTGCCGAACATCAACCCGTCGCAGCCCGCACCTTGGTCAGGAATTCCTGCGCGCGGCTCACCATCATCGCCATGTCGGAGGCGACCGCGACCCACGAGTAGCCGTAGTCGAGGAACTGGGCGACGATCTCGGGGTTGCCGCCGACGATGCCGCAGGGCTTGCCAAGGCGCCGGCACTCCTTCGCCGCGAACGCAACTTTCGCCTGCACCGCGGCGTTGCCCATGTCGCCCACGTGGCCCATCGATGCGGCAAGATCGTTCGGCCCGACGAAAATCGAATCGATGCCGGGGACCGCGGCAATCGCTTCGAGGTTCGAAAGCGCGGTCAACGTCTCGATCTGAACGATGACGCACAGCTCGCTGCCGGCGACTTTCAGGTAATTCGGAATCGTGCCGAAGCGGCTCGCGCGGTGCGTGCCGGCGACGCCGCGCACGCCTTCCGTCGGGTAGCGGGTATGGGCGACGGCGCGCTTGGCCTCGTCGGCATTCTGGACGAACGGCAGCAGCAGCGTCTGCGCGCCGGCGTCGAGCGCGCGCTTGATCATCACCATGTCGTTCCACGGCGGGCGCACGATCGCCTGCGCCGGCGTCCCGGCGATCGTCCGCAGGACCTCGATCATCTGCGGCACGTCGAGCGGCGTGTGCTCGGTGTCGACGACGAGGAAGTCGAATCCCGCGCAGCCCAACGCCTCGGCGGTCGAGGGCGACGCGCTCGAAAGCCAGGTGCCGACGGGCGTGCGCCCCGCGGCGATGGCGCGCTTGAAATGATTGACGGGGAGATCCATGAGGTCCTTTTTCCGGGGGATTATTCTTGCCGGGCCGCGATGTGGTCGGCCACGCGATTTTACTCCGGCTGCGCTGCGCGCCGTGTTGAGAAGCCCGGGTCGGACTCGACTTCTCCCCGACTTTGCGGCTAGGCTCATCGAAAACTCGAGTCCGACCCCGGTTTCAATGCGCCGTCTCGCCGCGACCCGCGAATTCCGCGAAGGCTTTGCCGAAATGCTCCCCGCCTGCGTCGGACTGATCCCGTTCGGCCTCGTCTGCGGCGTCGGCGCGGCGGCTGCGGGCGCGAACTGGCTCGGCGCGATCGGCATGAGCACGATCATCTTTTCCGGAGCGGCGCAGATCCTCGCCGCGCAGCTCCTCGCGGCCGGTGCGCCGCTCGCCGTCATCATCGTGACCTGCTTCGTCCTCGGGCTGCGCTTTCTCATGTACAGCGCGGCGATGGCGCCCTACGTGAAACCGCTGTCGCCGCGCTGGCAGAAGACGATTGCCTTCCTGTTGACCGACCAGGCATTCGCGGCGTCGATCCGGCGCTTTCACGCAGGGGCCACGCCGCACGCCGCCGCGACGCATTTTCTCGGCGCCGGCGCGGCGCTGTGGAGCTTCTGGCAGGTCACCAACGTCGTCGGGTTTTTCGCTGGCAATCTCATCCCGGCGAGCTGGTCGCTCGAGTTCGCGGTGCCGTTGTGCTTCCTTGCGCTGCTGGCGCCGCTCCTGCGCAACGCGCCGAATGTCGTCGCGGCGGCCACCGCCGGCGTCGCCGTGCTGGCGCTCTCCGGGCTTCCTATGCGCCTCAACCTGATCGTCGCCGGTGTTCTCGGCATCGCCGCCGGCACGATCTATGACTTCGCGCGGGAGCGATGGACGCCACGCTGAAGCTCTGGGCCGTGATCGTCGCCGTCGGGTTGCTGAATTACCTGTCGCGCCTTTCGTTCATCGCCGTATTCGCGCAGCGTGCGCTGCCGCCACTGCTTGCGCGCGCGCTCAGGTTCGTGCCGGCAGCGATGCTGACCGCGCTGATCGTGCCCATGATCGTCACCGGTCCGCCGGCGGCCGCCGCTGCGTGGACCGATCCAAGAGTGATCGCCGCGCTGGCCGCGGGCGCGGCAGCATTCGCCACGCGCAGCACGCTCGCGACCCTCGGGCTCGGGATGGGGTCGCTCTGGCTGCTGCAATGGCTGTATTCGTGATTTCAGCTACCATTCGCCTATCCCACCGCGGTCAACGAACTCATGCGCTTCGAAGGCACCGATACCTACATCGCCACACCGGATCTGATGCTGGCCGTCAACGCGGCGATCGCGCTCGAGCGGCCGCTGCTCGTCAAGGGCGAGCCCGGCACCGGCAAGACGATGCTGGCCGAGGAGGTCGCGCGCGCGCTTTCGCGCCCGCTCCTGCAATGGCACATCAAGTCGACGACCAAGGCGCAGCAGGGTCTCTACGAGTACGACGCCGTGTCGCGCCTGCGCGACTCGCAACTGGGCGACGAGCACGTCGGCGACATCGCGCACTACATCAAGCGCGGCGTCCTGTGGGAGGCGTTCGAGACGGCAACGCCGGCCGTCGTGCTGATCGACGAGATCGACAAGGCGGACATCGAGTTTCCGAACGACCTGCTGCGCGAGCTCGACCGGATGGAGTTCTACGTCTACGAGACGCAGCGAACGATCGTCGCGCGGCACCGGCCGCTCGTCGTCATCACGTCGAACAACGAAAAGGAGCTGCCGGACGCGTTCCTGCGCCGCTGCTTCTTCCACTACATCCGTTTCCCCGACCGCGAGACGATGACGCGGATCGTCGACGTACATTTCCCGGGCTTGAAGAAGGCGCTGCTCGCCGAAGCGCTGGAAGTGTTCTTCGATCTGCGCGACGTGCCCGGACTCAAGAAGAAGCCGTCGACCTCCGAGCTGCTCGACTGGCTGAAGCTGCTGCTCGCCGAGGACATTCCACCCGAGGCGTTGCGCAGCACGGACAAGAAGGTGGTGATTCCGCCGCTGCACGGCGCGCTTCTGAAGAACGAGCAGGACGTCCACCTGTTCGAGCGGGTGGCGTTCATGGCGCGCCGATAAGCGGGGTCGGACTCGAATTTCCCGAACCGATGAAGCCAACGTCCTCGGACCAAACGAATATCGAGTCCGACCCCGCCATTCGCTTCGTCCTGCCGGTCGTGCTGAAGGGTCGTCATGCGACGCTCGAGCCGCTTGCCCGCGAGCACGAAGCGGCGGTCCGCGCCGCGGCGGCCGACGGCGAGCTGTGGCAGCTCTGGTACACGAGCGTTCCCGCACCCGAAAAAACGGCCGCGTGGCTCGACGCGGCGCTCGCCATGCGCGAACGCCTGGGCGCGATGCCCTTCGTCGTTCGTGCCAACGCGACCGGTGACATCGTCGGCGCGACCCGCTATTTCAACGTCGAGGCCGCGCACCGGCGGCTCGAGATCGGCCACACGTGGTACGCGAAGCGGGTGCAGCGAACCCCGATCAACACCGAATGCAAGCTGCTGCTGCTGACCCATGCCTTCGAGGTCCTGCAGTGCATCGCGGTCGAGTTCCGCACGCACTATTTCAATTTCGCGTCGCGCGCGGCGATCGAACGGTTGGGAGCAAAGCAGGATGGCATCCTGCGCAATCATCAGCTCCTGCCGGACGGCACGCGGCGCGATACCGTCGTCTTCAGCATCCTCGACAGCGAGTGGCCGACCGTGAAGCGCAACCTCGTCTGGATGCTCGAGCGGCCTCGATGCTGATCGATTTCTTCCTTCATCTCAAATCGGCGCGGCTGCCGGTCTCGACGCGCGAGTTCCTGACGTTGCTGGAGGCGCTCGAAGCACGCGTCGTCTCGCTGTCGCTCGATGACTTCTATCATCTCGCGCGCGCCGCGCTGATCAAGGACGAGGCGCATTACGATCGCTACGATCTCGCGTTCTCGACCTATTTCAAGGGCGTCGACGCGATCTTCGACATCCGCGCGGAAATTCCCGCGGAATGGCTGCGCAAGGAGTTCGAGCGGCTCTTGTCGGATGCGGACAAGGCGAAGATCGAGGCGCTCGGCGGCTGGGACAAGCTGATGGAGACGCTGAAGCAGCGCCTCCTGGAGCAGCGGGCGCGCCACGCCGGCGGGCGCAAGTGGATCGGCACCGGCGGGACGAGTCCCTTCGGCGCGTACGGCTTCAATCCCGAGGGCATCCGCGTCGGTCAGGCGGGCAGCGGTAACCGCAGCGGCGTCAAGGTGTGGGACGAGCGCAGCTTCCGCAACCTCGACGGCGACGTCGAGCTCAACACCCGCAACATCAAGGTCGCGCTCCGCAAGCTCCGACGCTTTGCGCGCGAAGGCGTGCCGGAAGAGCTCGACATGGACGGCACGATCGAAGGCACGGCGAGGAACGCAGGCTATCTCGACCTGCATCTCGTCCCCGAGCGGCGCAATCGCGTCAAGGTGCTGCTGTTCCTCGACGTCGGCGGCTCGATGGATCCGCACGTGCGTGATTGCGAGGAGCTCTTCTCCGCGGCCAGAACCGAATTCCGCCATCTCGAATACTTCTATTTCCACAACTGCGTCTACGACCACGTCTGGCGTGACAATGCGCGGCGGCGCTTCGATCGCGTCGCGACGTGGGACGTGCTGCACAAGTACGGCCCGGACTGGAAGCTCATCTTGGTCGGCGACGCCGCGATGAGCCCCTACGAGCTCCTGCAGCCGGGCGGCAGCGTCGAGTACGCGAACGAGGAACCCGGCATACTTTGGCTTACGCGCCTCGCCGGGCACTTCCGCCGCGTCATCTGGTGGAATCCCGAGCCGCCGCGTGCCTGGGAATACACGCGCTCGACGCAAATCGTCCTCGATGCGATCGGTCCGCGGATGTACCCGCTGACGTTGGGCGGCATCGCTCGCGGCATCGACGCGCTGCGGCATTGACCCATATGCAAGGGCGGGGCGCCGCCTGGCAGACTGCCGCCGCGGCGGCGATCGCGTCCGCCCGCCGCGACATCGCGTTGCAAACGCCGCGCTGGACAGCGTGTGGCGGCAGCTCGCTCAACGATACATGGCGGTTCGACGCGGACGGCGCGCGCTATTTCGTCAAAGTCAACGGCGTCGCGCGGCGGGCGATGCTCGACGCGGAAGCCGACGGTCTCGGCGCGCTGGCGCGGGCGGCCGCTGTGCGGGTGCCGACACCCGTTGCGTGCGGCGCGGCGGACGACGGCGCATTCCTCGTGCTCGAATGGCTCGACTTTGCCGGCGGGGGGCGCGATGCCGCGCTCGGTCGCGCGCTTGCCCAACTGCATCGCGTCACCGGACCCGAATTCGGCTGGCATCGCGACAACACGATCGGGACGACGCCGCAGCAGAATGCGACGGCCGACGACTGGGCGACGTTTTTTTGTGACCGGCGGATCGCGCCGCAGCTGGCGCTTGCTGTGGACCACGGTCACCGCGGGCGATTGCAGCGCGACGGCGAGCGACTCCTTGCCGCGATTCCGGGATTGCTCGCGGGACATGCGCCGCCGCCGTCGCTCGTCCACGGCGATCTGTGGTCGGGCAACGCGGCGCGGCTCGCAACGGGCGAGCCCGTGATCTTCGATCCAGCGGTCTATTACGGCGACCGCGAGGCCGATCTCGCGATGACCGAGCTCTTCGGCGGCTTCGGCGCCGATTTCCACGCCGCGTATCGCGAAGCCTGGCCGATCGACGCCGGATACCCGATCCGCCGCACGCTCTACAATCTCTATCACGTGCTGAATCACCTGAACCTGTTCGGCGGTGGCTATCTCAGGCAGGCGGAAGCGATGATTGGACTGCTGCTGGCCGAGGCTTAGCGCCTTGAAATCCTCCGGGGGACGACCATGGAACGCATCACGATGTCGATCGACGAAAAGCTCGCCAAGGAATTCGATGCGCTGATCGCGAAGCGCGGGTACTCGAGCCGCTCGGAGGCGATGCGCGACCTCCTGCGCCGCGAGGTCGAGACGAATCGCGTCGCCTACGAGGCGCGCTCGCATTGCGTGGCGAACCTGTCGTACATCTACAACCACCACGAGCGCGAGCTCTCCGAGCGGCTGACCGAGGCGCAGCATGCGCACCACGATCTGGTCGTCTCGGCGATGCATGTCCATCTCGATCACGAGCACTGCCTCGAAAGCGTGATCCTCAACGGGCCGACCGCGGCGGTGCGCGCCTTTGCGAACGCCATCCAGGCCGAGCGCGGCGTCCGGCACGGTCACGTCAACCTCGTGACGGTCGAGACGGGCGACGCGCACGCCGGCGCCGCCGCGCACCGCCACCGCGGCCACATGCACCTGATCCCCCGGTCATAGCGGCCTCCGCGTCGCGACTTTGACCCAGATCATGTCGCGGCCCTTGCGGTCGCGTAGGAACTCGTGGCAGAGTCTGCCTACTGCGGCAAATCCCCGGATCGATTGCACGATGGATCAACTTCCCGCCACCTGGGCAGCGCTCTGCACGCTCGCCTTCGTTCTCGGCATCCGCCACGGCTTCGACGCCGACCACCTGGCGACGATCGACGGCCTGACGCGCTATAACGCACGCGAGAATCCAGGTCTCTCGAAGACGGCGGGCGCGCTGTTCTCGCTCGGTCACGGGATCGTCGTCGTCTTCGTCGCGCTCGTCGCGGGCTCGCTGGCATCGGGTTGGCAGACGCCGGGCTGGCTCGAAATGACCGGCGCGTCCGTCTCGGTCGTTTTTCTCTTCGGTCTCGCCGTCCTCAACGTGCGCGCCGTGCTCGTCGCCGATCCGCGCTCGGTTGTCGCGCCTGCCGGGCTCCGCGCGCGTCTCCTCGGACGCTTTCTCAACATCCGGCGCGCATGGGCCGTCACCGCCGTGGGCATGCTGTTCGCGCTGTCGTTCGACACGGTGTCGCAGGCAGCGCTGTTCGCGCTTGCCGCGGGGCGGTTCGGCGGGCTTTCGCACGCGCTGTTTGTCGCCGGGCTCTTCGTGCTGGGAATGCTCACCGTCGACGGCGCGAACGGACTCTGGATCAACCGGCTGATCCGGCAGGCGGACCGCACAGCCGTGATCGCTTCACGCGTGATGGCGTTGACGGTGGCGGGCATCAGCCTCTCGGTCGGTGTCCTGACCGTGGCGAAGATCATCGTCCCCGCAGTCGACGCGTGGACCGAAGGACGCGAGCTCTGGTTCGGCGCAGGTGTGGTGGCCGTAGTGCTGACGGCATTCGTGAGCGCGATGCTCGCGGCCCGTCGCCGCGCGCTCGTATCCGTCCGCGCCTGACGCAACGAACGGGATTCGTCCGCCGTCAGTGGCCGTGTTCCTCCGGCGCGGGGGGCCGCGGGGGCTCTTGGCGAAGCCTGTGCACACCGGCGACGATTTCGCTGCTGCGATTCGCGCCCGCATTTGATCCCAGCCAGCGCGCCCGCAAGTAGCCGCTGCGATCAATGAGCCACTCGACGTGACGTGACGGGGATCGCGTAGCCTCGCCCGCACCGGAACACGCGAACATCGCGTACGCGGCCGGCACGTCGGGGCCGACGACGGCTTGTGCGGGCATGCCCGACACGGCGGGGTCGGCCGCCGCCGCCTCGACACCTGTCGAGACCACGACAACGCGAATCCCGGCGCCTTCGAGCTCGCGCCGCCCGGCTTCGATCGCGCGCAGTCGGGGCAGCGATTCGGGCATCGATGCGAACACCAGCAGCACTTCGCGCCCGCGCAGTTGCTTCAGCGTCTCCTGCGCATGGGGCGCGTCTTCGAACGTGAAGTCCGGTGCCGCGACGGGAACAAAGGGCAGGATATCGCCTGTCAGCGCGCACGTGGTATCGGCCTCCGACAGCGTGCGCAGGTACTGAACCAGCGCCCAGATCTCAGCATCGTCGAGCTGCGGCGAAAACGCCGGCATCGGCGTGTCGGGAATGCCGTGGGCGATCCGCCAGAAGAGTTCGCCCGCGCGGTGGTGCGCCTCGTGCAGGACGAGGTCGGCCGGCTTGATCGCGAGCCTTGCGGCCAAAGGTCCGTCGCCGCGACCGCGCAGGCCATGGCACAGCGCGCAGTCGGCGGCATAGGTGAGGGCACCAGCGGCGGTCGCCGTGGTCGCGTACTTGACGGGCGACGGCGCATAGGTCGTCGGATACGCGGGTACCGTCAACAGCGAAGCGGCCAGGAGCGCGACGATGGTCGCGGCTCCGCACGCGATCGCGAGCTGCGGCGCCGTCCGTTGCCTCCGCCGCCGCAGGTACGCGACGGCGATCACGCCGAGCATGACTATGCAGGTACCGAGCGTCCAGCGCACCGCCGGCGACGATTCGGCGGGTTCCAGGCTCAGCGTAAACGCGAAGGGCCACACCGGAGACTGGTGAGCGGCCGGCACCGCGACTCCCAATGCACCGACGATCGCCACGACCCCGACGCCCGCCACCGTTTCGAGGGCCGCGTTGCGGGCAAGCATTCGCAGTGCCGAAACATCGCCGGTGTCGACACGTGGAGTAAGACGCTGGCGATTGATCGCGGCGAGCGCCGCCATCATCGCGAACAGCGCAATCTTGGCAAGCAGAAGCCAGCCGTACGGCGTGCCGACGAGCGCGGGCACGCTGCCGACCAGGAACCACGCGTTGGCAACCCCCGAAACCAGCAGCGCGCCGACGGACGCGACGCCGAGCGTCGAGAACCTTCGCGCCGCACGTGCAGCAACTCCGACTGCGACCGCGTTCGATGTGCGCAACGCGATGCCGAGGAGCACGGCGAGACCCGGAAGCGCGCCGAGCCACGCGCCCGCGGCGACCAGGTGCGCGAGGTCGACGGCAATCCGGACGTAACGTTCCGGGCCGCGCTCCGCGGCGAGGTGTCCAACGAGCGCCAGCGATGCGAGCAAGCCCGCGGCGACACCAAGCGCAACCCATGTCCGGGTTCGCTGCGGTGGCTCGCGCGTCATCGAGCCACCTGCAACGAGCAGCATGCCGAGCGCGACGATCAGGACAAAACGTGCGATCCAGACGCGACCGAACACGGTCCCCGTCAGGACCAGCCCAAGCGTATCGCCGCCAGTCGCTTCTGCGATCGGCCGGCGGCTTATCAGCGCGGCTTCGACGATGAGCCACACGAGACCGGAAAGGAGGGCCACGCCCAATGCCCACCATGCCGCGATGCGCAGAAATCGCCCGACGCGTTCGCGAATAGCGGTCGCGACGGGTTCGCCTGCGCGCGTCGCCGGATCCACCACCGCCAGCGCGAGCACAAACCCGCCGAACAGCAACAGCGCGGCGCCGAAATTGAGCGCACGCGACAGGACGAGAAGCGCGTTCATCGCAATCGACGTCGGAGCCGTGCTCCGGCACGCGCCGCGGCGTCCGGCAGATCGCGGCTCACGGCGCGATCACGAACGTGAAGTCGCCTTCCGTGACGTGCGTGTCGACGGACAGCACGCGCCATTCGACCCGATAGCGGCCGGGCGCAAGCACCGGCAGCGACACCTGCAACGCCGTGGCGTCGCGTGGATCGACCTTCACATCGCCTTTGTCCCGCCGTTGATTCGCCTGGTCGAGCACGCGAACGGTGCTGAATGCGGGCTCGAGCTCCTCGGTGAACCACAGTTCGACGCGGGCGGGCGGCCCGTGAATCGTGCTCCCGACCGCCGGCGTCGCGTGGTCGAGGAAGGCATGCGCGTATACCGGCGACGGGACGCCGGCCGCCCAAACAGCCGCCCAGGTCAGGAGCCGGAGGAGCTTCATTTCAATTGCGAAAGATTGGCTGGCCGATCGTCGATGGAAACAGATCGTCGAGAAAGAAATGCAGCTGCACGACCCAGCCGACCTGGCTGCCCGTCGCCTTGTTGACGGGAATCTGCGCCTCCGCCGCGATCTGCAAATAGCGGCCGGCCCAGATGATGCCCGGGTTCACCGTTCCCGTGGTTCCGCTGGCGCCACGATTGAGCGCCGTCGTCATCGGGAATTCGACCACCGGAATGAGCTGGTTGAATACGGGACTCCATCCGGTGCCCTCGACGTTGGCATTGAGGTAAGGCAGGCTGTATTCGAGCGCGAAGCCCCACTGCAGCGTGTTGGGATTCTGCTCGACGACTACGTCGCCGTCGTCGTTCACGGTGCTCGTGCTCGTGCGCGAAGGGATGCCGATGCCGACGGTGCCGGTGACGGCGAGCGGCCGGAGATACTTCATGTCATCGGGGAGGTCGCCGAAGCCTTTGCCGAACAGCAGCGTCGGCGTGAACGTGCTGAACGACTCGGCGCCGACCCGTTTCGATCCGGAATTGCCGATGTCCCAGTCGAGCCCCACGGATACGATCGATTCGTGCGGATCGTTCTGGTAGAGCTTGTACTTGAAGCCAAGCGACAGGTTGTCCCATCCGCGCTGGGTCTCGCCCTGATCCGGACGCAGCTGCAGATAGCTCGCGCCGAATTCGATGCCGAAGTTCTCGGTGATTCGCTTGGACACGTCAACAGAAAATGCGGTTTCGCGCGTTGCCGGCTCGTCGCCGCTGGCCGGCGTCTTGAAATAGGAGATCGTCGGCAACGACAGCTCGTCGGCGACGAACGGATCGTCGGTAACGAGTGTCGCAGGAAAGAACCGCTTGCCGACGAATCCGTGCGCCGCAGCAGTATCGGCTGCGAAGAGGCAAGCGACGAAGGCGAGTACCTGTACCCACGGAACGGTCGCGCCGCTGACGCTCCAATCGCCGCTTCGCCTTCTTCGCGAGCGCGATGCGGGAGCGATCGTTCGTGGCGACTCCGCGCGAGGCGGCCATGCAGTTGCGATTGACGAGATGATCATGCAACCCCCGGTCGTTCGAGCCCAGCACGACGGCTGCCCCACCGGGTGGCGCAGTTGCGAGCGTGCGTGGACAATTGATCGTCGCGCGATCGGGCGGATGCGTCGACACGCGCGAGGTGGCGGACTGGCTAGCCCGTGGCGACGGGAGGGGCGCGGATCGGTGGGGTTGGTATGACGCAGACAACGGGCGGCGATGGCGCGAAAGGGATCGGATCAGTCGGCGCCGCGCCCAGCGCCGGTACCGTAGGCGCCGCCAGATCGGGAAGAATGCAGCGCGCGAGGTACTTGAGGACCTGGCAGTCGAAGCAGTCGTGATCTTCGGGGTGGAGCGGGCTGCCGGGAATGTCGGCGGCCGTCGAGCCATGTCCGGCATCCTCGTCCTCGTAAACGTCGGGCGAGTCGCCGTCGTGTCCCGCATGATGATGCGCAGCGTGCGCAAAACCCGACACCGCCCACGGCAGCGGTGCGAGCGCGTACCACGAAAACGCGACCAGCAGCAGGCGCGCTGCCCGCCTGTATATCATTGACGCGTCAGGACTCAAGCGATATAGCCATTCTCGGATGGAGGATGTCCGTGCCGGGCCGGAGGAGCTTGGGGATCGCTGTTGCGACAGTGAACCCTTGGCATGAAAGGATATTCCAGATGCGCGCGGCTTGTCTGGTAATTGCGATTGCGGGCGCCATTTTCATGTGCTCGACAGGGGCTGCCGCCGGTGCCGATGCGGGATCGGCCGCTGCGGATGATCCGTTCGCCTGGCTCGAGCAGGTCGACGGAGTGCGGGCGATGGAATGGGTGAGGGCCGAGAACGCCAAGACGGCCGCGGTACTGGACAAGGACCCTCGGTATCCGGGTCTCTTCAAGGAAGCGCTCGCCATCGCGGAGGCCAAGGACAGGATTCCGGAACCCTCGATCATCGGCGGACAGATTCTCAACTTCTGGCAGGACGCCGACCACGTCCGCGGAATCTGGCGCCGGACGACCAGCGCGAACTATCGGAAGTCGGCGCCGTCGTGGACGACCGTCTTGGACTTGGATTCGCTTTCGAAGGAGGAGAAAGCCAACTGGTTCTGGTCCGGCGCGGATTGCGAGGAGCCGGCGGAACGCGACTGCATGATCGGATTGTCGGACGGCGGCGAGGACGCGGTGACGCTGCGCGAGTTCGACCTGCGATCGTCGCGCTTCGTCAAAGACGGCTTTTCGCTGCCCCGCGGCAAGCAAGACTCGGCCTGGCAGGACGGCCGGACGCTGCTGGTCGCGCGCGAATGGGCCCCCGGCGAGCTCACCAGCTCCGGCTATCCGTTTGTCGTGAAGCGCATCACGCGCGGGCAATCGCTGTCGGCTGCGGTCGAGGTGTTCCGCGGCACGAAGACCGACGTCGGGGTGAGCCCGGTGACGTTGAATGACGGCGCCGGGCATCGCGCCGTCATCATCCGGCGTTCGATCTCTTTCTTCGAGGCGAGCTACTTCCTCGTCGGACCAAAGGGTACAGCGAAGCTGGCGCTGCCGTCGAAGGTTCGCATCCAGGCACTCGTCGCCGGCAAGCTCATTGTGAGCCTCCGGGAGGACTGGGCAACTGCGGATGGCACGACCTACCCGCAGGGATCTCTCGTGGCGATCGATCTCGCTGCGGCGATCGCAACACCGGACCACTTGCGGCCGGTGCTGATCTATGCGCCGGGACCGCGCGAAGCGTTGGCGCAGGTGGCCGCGACCCGCGACCGGCTGCTGGTCGTCGTGCTCGACAACGTCAAAGGACGCGCCTATGTGTATACGCCTGACGCACTGGGCAACTGGTCGCGCCGTCGGCTCGCACTGCCCGACAATGCCTCCGTGCACATTGTCGATGCGGATCTCCACAGCGACCGCGCCTTCGTGAGCGTCACAGGATTCCTGACCCCCTCGAGCCTGTGGCTCGCCGACGTCGGGACCGGCGCGCTCGCAATCGTCAAGACGCTGCCGGCGAGGTTCGACGCATCCCATGACGTGGTCGAGCAGTTCGAGGCCACGTCCAGCGACGGGACCCGCGTACCGTACTTCATCGTCCACCCGATGAACATGAAGCTCGATGGCAGCACGCCGACGATCCTCACCGCTTATGGCGGCTTTCTCGTCTCCGAAACACCCTATTACGCGCCTGCAACCGGCAAATTGTGGCTGGAGAGGGGCGGCGCCTTCGTGCTTGCGAATATACGCGGCGGAGGCGAGTTCGGCCCGGCGTGGCACGAAGCCGGACTCAAGACGCATCGCCAACGCGTCTTCGACGACTTCACCGCGGTGGCGAAGGACCTGATCGCGCGCGGAATCACGAGCCCGGCTCGCCTCGGAATCATGGGAGGCTCCAACGGCGGACTGTTGATGGGAGTGCAGTTCATCCAGCATCCCGAGCTTTGGGGCGCGGTCGACATGCAGGTGCCGCTGCTCGACATGCTGGGCTACGAGCACATCGCCGCCGGCAGCTCCTGGGTGGGCGAGTACGGGACCGTCTCGAATCCCGATGAGCGGGCGTTCCTCGCGTCCATATCGCCCTACAACAACATCCAGCCCGGCGTTAAGTATCCCGAGGCATTGATCTGGACGACGACGAAAGACGATCGAGTCGGGCCCCAGCACGCACGCAAATTCGCCGCCAGGCTGGCGGCGATGGAGGTGCCCTACCTCTTCTACGAGGTCATCGAGGGCGGACACGGCTCCGGAGCGACGCTCGCCGAAAAAGCCGCGATGACGGCGCGCGAATTCACCTACTTCGCGCGCAAGCTGTCACTGCAGTGAGATGGACCGGCATTGCGGTCGCCGCTCATTTGCCGGTGATGGCCAAAGCGTCGATCGCGGCCCTGGCGTCGGCCCGCGGGCTCTCCTTCAGATAGCTCCACATCGCGTAGCGCGAGGCGGGATGCTGCGCGATGTCGGAGCGCATCAGCGCGATGTATTCCGGTACGGCATCCCAGTCGTTCCACGCCGCAAGGTCCTGCGCGACAAAACCGGCGAAAGGCTTGTGAACGTCGATGAATCTGCGGTAGGACTCGATCACGCGTGCGCGCGGAATCGTCGCGTTCGCTCCGCCTTGCACGCTCAACGCAAGCAACGCCGCCTGGAGCTCTTGCACGGTCCGATCGCGATCGCCGATGTACCGGGCGTCGATCCAGGCCATCCGCGACGGACCACGCAACTCCAGGTCGGCGGCGAGCATCGGTCCGAGATTCGTCGTGTCCCTGGCAATCCACGCGGCATCGAGCCGTTGCTCGATCGCCGCGGCATCGGTTGCATCCCCCGCGATGCCCAATAGCAGCGTGTACAGTCTTTGCCGCTTTGCGAGCTGTGGGTCGCCGATCCATTGCCTGATTGCCTGCAGATCGAGGCGGCCTTTCAACGTCCGCAGCGCCGAGTAGGGTGCGCTCGCGAGTTCGCCGTAAGCAATCTCGGCCACCATCGCTTCGGCGTTCTCGAGGTAGGGCAGCATGAAGGCGACGTGCGCCTGCCATTCGGCTTCCGTCATGTCGGTCGTGCGCTTGGCCGCCGCGAGCTCGCGCAGCCAGCCCGCGTCCGCGGCGCCGACGGGCCCCAGATTGGCCCACGATTGCCACGTGTTGGCGCGCATCAGCAGCAGCGGCTTCCCCTTCACGGCGGCGCCGGAATCGAGGCGATTCACCGCTGTCCCGTCGATTGCTGCTCCAGGAGAATCGTCGCCCCGGATCACCTCGACCACATTGAGTTGTTTGCCGCTTTCGTTGAGCGATGCCACTACGGCGCGCTGACGGTAGACAAGCTCCTGCGCGTCCAGACAAAGCGGGCACGCACCTGCCCCGCTGCTCGCCAAGAGCAGCAAAGGTCCCGCCAGCCAGCGCTTCACCAACATCTGCATCTGGGGTCCCGAGGTCGCCCCGCCCTCCGCGCGCACGCAGTGGTGCGGATTCACGCGCTTCGGGCGACGCGAGCGGGCGTTTGTAAACGCGGCGATCACATCGTACATCCGACGCCGATCGTGTCAAGTTGACGAAGCGGTCGGGAGAGAACGCGCTCGAGATAAACCGGAAGTACCCCTTCAGAATCGCACGGAGAGCCCGCCATAGAACGTAAGCCGCTGCGCGTACTGGGGCGCGCCCACGCCGACGCCGGACCCATCGCGCAGCAGGTAGATGCGGTCAAACAGGTTGATGATCGCGAGACGTCCCTCGACCGTCCCGAGCGGCGTCGCCGCCCATTCGTGAGTCAGCCCCAGGTTGACCTGGGTATAGCTCGGCAACTTGCCGGAATTGGGCGGGGCACCATCCGGCGTGTTGCGCAGACCGCTGCCGTAGAGCAGGTCCACGGAGGCGCGCGTGGCGCCAAAGCGCCGCGTCACTCCCGCCGTCAGCGAATAGCGCTGGTCGTGATCGAGATAGATGAAGTGGTCGGCGATGTACGCGAGCTCGTCGACGGCAAACAGCGACTGCCCGGAAACGATGTTCTTGCCCTTGGCCCTGGCGGCGGCGAAGTTCGCGTATGCGCTCCACGGCCCGGAAATGTAGGTGCACGACAGCTCGATGCCTTCGGCGTAGCCGCTCGCGTAGTTGAACGGCGTCAGAATCAGCGCCTGGCCGAACTGGCCTTCATCCAGCAGGTTGGTGATGTCCTTGTAGTAGCCGTCCACTCCGACGGTCAGCCCCGGTGCGAACGTGTGCGTGATGCCGACATCATAGTAGTTCGTACGTTCGGCCTTGACCGGATCGGACACCGGAACTTCGGGCGCGTTGGTCGTGTTCGTGTAGAGATCGATCGATGTCTGCAAAACGAGCTCCTGTGGCGGCGGCGTGAAATAGCGTGCGTACGCCGCGTGCAGGGAGGTAGCGGCGGTCATCTTCCACAACGCGTTCACGCGCGGACTCCACTGGTGCTCGTTCGTGAAGGCCGCGACATGGTCGAAGCGCAGGCCGTAGTTGAGCGTGAACGACGGCGCGAGCCGCCACTCGTCCTGCACGTAGAAGCTCGTCAGGTTGCCGGTCTTGCTCGAATTGTCGACGATGTACTCGGGAACATTGCTCGTGGGGTTGCCCATGTCGTCGGTGGGAAACACGCCGACCGTGTTGTCGCTCCGGGTGAATTGCCGCGTGTACGCGGCGCCGAAGCGCGGCGTGTGCTCCGCGTTGTAACGATACGAGGCGTCAAACTGAAATCCGCCCGCGGAATTGGAGCGCAACGTGTCGGAGGACACGCCGAGGTATATCAGGTCCCCGCCGTTGGGGTCCGGCGTGTAATGGACCTTCGAGTATTGATAGAACAGCGCGGCCTGGTAATCGAAGCGCTCGCCGGTCCACTGGAATGCGACGACCGCATATTGATTCTGCTCGCGCTGGTTTTCGTCGAGTTGCGCCGAGGGCAGCGCGTTGAATCCGGTATCGATGTCGCAGACACCGGCGAGCGAAAACGCGCAGTCCTGCCCCGGGTTGTTCGGTATCTGGAACTTCCCGTTGTAGCTGCCGAGCATCAGCGCGACGCGCGTCTGCTCGTCCGGCGTGTATGCAAAGTATCCGAACCCCTTGCCCTGCTGGGTGCGGTCGTGGATTGCGTCGCGGGCGGCCGTCGGGTTTTCGATGCCGAGCGAGTCGCTGAGATAGGTGCCCGTGACGTAATAGCTGAAGCCATCCTTCGCCCCCGAAAACTCGACACTTGGCTGGATCGTGTCGTAGCCGCCACCGAACACGCCGACTTTGCCCCCCGATTGGAACGCGCCGTCCTTCGTTTCGACCTCGACGATGCCGGCCGTGCGCAGGCCATACTGCGCGGGCAGTGCTCCCGTGAGGAAGTCGATCCTGTCGGCGAAACGCGTGTCCACCGACTGTCCAAATCCGGTGATGCCCTCGGGCAACTGGATGCCGTTGATCCGGAATTGGACGTTCGCATGCTCGTCGCGAACGTGCAGCGAGCCGGACGCCTTGGAGTCCTGCGCGACGCCGGGAAGATGCAGCAGCACGTCGTTGAACGGGGTGTCGGCGCCCGCCGGCAGGTTGTCGATGTATTGCTCGTCGATGCTGTAGATCGTCGTTCCGACCTTCGGGGAAAGCGCGATCCGCGCTTCCTTGAGACGACCCGCGCTGATGTTGACCGTGCCCAGCGCCTGGACGGGTGCCGCGACGAGTTCGACGCTGACCGCATCCTGCTGCGCGACGTGCACCGACTTGCTGACATCGGCGATTCCCCCCCCGGCCGCGGCGACCTGGTAGGTACCGGCGGCGACTTCGTTGAAGGTGGCCTGGCCGGCGACGTCGGTCGTCGCGGCGGCAACCCGGGTTCCGCCCTCCTTCGTTAGGGTGACGACCACGCCCGGAAGCGCGACGCCGGAAATGTTGCGCACGATGCTCGTAATGGTCGCGGCGAGCGCCCGCGGGGTCGCGATAGAGACCGCGAAACCCAGCGCGATCGCCCGCAGGAGTGGCGGGGATTGCATGCTGTTCTCCGAATACGCGCCGAAGCGCCACCGGCGGCGAACTTGCCGCTGAACAAGCGGGCCTCCCGACGCGAATCGCTCCACTGCAGGCAGTTGCCTGCGGCTCGGATGCAAGAGATTCGGCAGCGGCGAGCCGCTGCGCTAGAGAGGCGGCGGAGCGCGGCTCATGTAGAACGACGGCGCGCGGGCCGTCGCGGAGGAGCTGTCGAAGCCAAGCGCCGTTGCGCCGGCAACGTATGCCGGCGGCGTCGTGTTGCCGCTCGGCGCGGCGGTGGCGCCGCCGGCGAACAGCGCGCAGATCGCGCAGGGACCGTCATCGTGCGGCGACAGCAGCGCCCGCTCGTGCGGCCCGTGCAGCCACTCGCCGAAATGTTCGAGCGCATGCCACTGCGCCTCCCGCTGCATGCCGAGCAGCAAGAACACAAGAGCCAATACCAGGAGGCGGCGCGGCATTGTCGGTGTCGGGCGCCTGGCAGGATCGCCGGCGCGGGCGGCAAGTATAGTTGGGTCGCGGTCATAATGATAGTGATTTCTCATTATCATACTGTCGTACAATGGCGGGATGGGACGGACACCTCCAGCCTCACGGGAGCGCGCGACGCGCCAACGCGACGCCATCAAGGCCGCCATCGAAGCCGGCGAGCGCCCCATGTCGCCGGGCGAGCTACTGGTCCGGGCCCGAAAGACCGTGAACTCGCTCGGGCTTGCGACTGTCTACCGCAATCTCAAGCTTCTGGTCGCCGAAGGTGTCGTGCGGGTCATCAACCTGCCCGGTGACAGTCCACGCTACGAGATGGCGCGCACCCCGCATCACCATCACTTCCAGTGCACGACCTGCCAGCGCGTGTACGACGTCGTCGGTTGTCCCGGAAACATGCGCCGCCTGGCGCCACGCGGATTCACGGTCGAGCACCACGACGTCACGCTCTACGGGCGCTGCTCGGATTGCAGAAAGCGCGACTTCCAGGCCGTGCGATGATACGTCTCCGGCAGCTCCGGTTCGGCTACAACGGCGGTGACGATGTGCTGCGGCTCGATGAATTCGTCCTGGACCCGGAGAGCAACGTCCTGGTCGTCGGACCCTCGGGCTGCGGGAAGACGACGCTCCTGCACCTCATCGCCGGACTCTTGCTGCCCACGAGCGGCTCGGTCGAAGTCGACGGGCAGGATCTGTCGGCGCTCTCTCCGCACGCGCGGGACCGCTTCCGCGGACGCCATATCGGCATTGTCCTGCAGCAGTTCCATTTGCTGCCGACGCTGACGGCGATGCAAAACCTGCTGGTTGCGCAAAGCATCGCCGGGCTCGCGGTGGACCGCGCGGCTGCCCACGTCATGCTGAAGGCGCTGGGCGTCGACGACCGCGTCGATGCCTATCCGCATCAACTGTCGGTCGGGCAGCAGCAGCGGGTGGCGATCGCCCGGGCGCTGGTGAATCGGCCCAAGCTCCTGCTCGCGGACGAGCCGACGTCGAACCTCGACGACGAGGCCTGCGCCGCGGTGGCCGATCTGCTGCTGACCGCCACGCGGCAGCACGCGGTGTCGCTCGTCATCGCGACGCACGACACCCGGCTCAAGGCGAAGATTCCGCGGCAACTGGCGCTGCCGCGCCGGCCGGTGGTGGCCACCGCATGAATCTTTTTCAGCTCGCCTGGAGCTACCTCCGCGCGCGGCCGCTCGGGACGCTGCTCAACGTTCTGCTTCTCGCCCTCGGCGTCGGCACGATCGGGTTCGTGCTGATCGTGAACGGCCAGATCGGCGAGAGCCTCAACCGCGATGCCCAGGGGATCGACCTCGTCGTCGGCGCCAAGGGCAGTCCGATTCAGCTGATGCTCGCCGGGATCTTTCACCTCGATGTGCCGACCGGCAACATCTCGCTCAAGTCGGCGCAGGAGCTCGCGAAGAACCCGCTGATCCGGCGTGTGGTTCCGCTTTCTATCGCCGACAGCTTTCGCGGCTTCTGGATCGTCGGCACGACCCCGGACTACATCGATCTCTACCACGGCACGCTGGCGTCGGGGCGCGTTTGGAACGACAGGATGCAGGCGGTGCTGGGTGCGACCGTCGCGGCCCATACGAAGCTCGGCGTCGGCGATCGTTTTGTCGGCTCCCACGGATTGGCCGAAGGCGGGCCGGTGCACGGCGATTCGGTGTACACCATCGTCGGCGTTCTCAAACCGACCGGTACGGTTCTCGATCGCCTCGTCCTCGTCAATACCGAAAGCGTGTGGTTCGTGCACGAGGGCAACATCACCGATCCCGAGGAGAAGGAGGTCATCGAGGCGGAGCGCCAGGTCACGGTGCTCCTGGTGCAGTACGCGACACCGCTGGCCGCCGTCACGCTGCCGCGCAAGATCAACGCCGAGACCAACATGCAGGCGGCGTCGCCGGCGTATGAAACGGCTAGGCTCTTCAAGATGATCGGAGTCGGTGCCGACGTCATCCGCGCCTTCGGTGGCGTCGTGCTGGCCACCGCAGCGCTGTCGCTCTTCATTGCGCTCTACCACGCCCTCAACGAGCGCGCGTACGACATCGCCGTGCTGCGAACCCTCGGGGCGCGCCCTTCGAGCATCGCGCTGATGCTGCTGCTCGAAGCGCTGATATTGGCCGTGCTCGGCGGCGTGCTGGGGTTGTTGCTGGCCCACGGCCTGGCGGCCGTTCTCGCATGGTGGATGGTGCGGCAGGAGAGCATTCCCATCAACGCCTGGGCGTTTTCGGGCGAAGAGCTCTGGCTGCTCGTGCCGTCGCTTTTCACGGCGCTGCTTGCGGCGTTGCTGCCCAGTTGGCGCGCGGCGCAGGCGAACATCTCGGCGACGCTCGCGCGCCGAGCCTAATCTTGAACTCAAGGAGACTCGCGATGAAGGCACTGCTCGTTGCGTTGGTGATGTTCTTTGCCGTCCCGATTTCGGCGATCGCGGCGGATGCCGCGGCGACCAAGGCGCTGGCGAAACCCGCAGCCTCCAAGGTCGATCCGGCGCTCGAGGCCGCCCACACCAAGGAAGATGTCAGGCGCCACCGGATCATTGCCGCCGCCCATGATGCCGCGGCGAAGTGCCAGGAGTCCGGCACGGACGAAGAGATTTGCGACGCCGAGTTGCAGAAGGCGTGCAAAGGCATCGCCTACGGCAAGTACTGCGGCATGAAGCACCCGGATTAGCTTGGCGCCGGTCAAGCGTAACGCCCCCGCAGAAGGGGAGGCGCCCATGCGTAAACTCATCGGCAGTGCGCTGGTCGCGCTCGCCGTCGGCATTTCCGCGGCAAACGCTGCGCCGATCAAGGTCGTCGCGGCCGAGAACGTATACGGCGATATCGCGGCCCAGATTGGCGGCGCCAACGTCGCGGTCACGAGCATCCTGACCAATCCAACCCAGGATCCGCACGAATTCGAAGCGAGTGCGGCAACGGCGCGGGCAATTGCCGATGCGGGGCTCGTCATCTACAACGGCGCCGACTACGACCCGTGGGCGGTGAAGCTTCTGTCCGCGTCGAGGTCGCCTTCGCGCGCGACGATCGAGGTTGCCAGACTCGTCGGCAAGAAAGCGGGCGCCAATCCGCACATCTGGTACGAAATCGCGACGGTAGCGACGCTGGCGACGACGCTCGCGGCAAAGTTGACGGAGCTCGACCCGGCGCATCGCGCGGAGTACGGCGAGCGCCTCGCCGCCTTCGAATCGTCGATGCGGCCGCTCCGCGAAAAGATCGCCGCTTTGCGCAAGAAATACGCGGGGACGCCCGTCACAGCCACAGAGCCGCTCTTCGACTACATGGCGGCGAGCCTGGGGCTCACGATGCGCAACGGACGGTTTCAGCTTGCGGTGATGAATGGCACCGAGCCCGGCGCGGCGGCGATCGCGGCCTTCGAAAGGGATCTGCGAACGCATGCGGTCAAGGTCCTTCTCTACAACACCCAGACCAGCCAGGCGCTGGCTGAGCGCATGCGGACCATCGCGACCGAGGTCGGAGTTCCGGTCGTCGCGATTACCGAGACCGAACCCGAAGGAAAGACCTACCAGGCGTGGATGCTCTCTCAGCTCGATGCGCTCGATCGCGCGCTTGGCGGAAGATGAGCGTCCCAGGGCAACGCCAATGAGCGAGCACGCGATCGAGCTCGACCACGTGACGCTCGTGCGCGGGGAGCGCATCGTGCTCTCCGATGTCACTGCGGCGATAAGGACCGGCGAGTTCATCGGCGTGTTCGGTCCCAATGGCGCGGGCAAGACGACCCTCCTCCACGCACTGCTGGGGCTCGTGCAGCCGGCGGCGGGCAAACTGCGGGTTCTTGACGCGGCACCGGTGCGCGGCAATCGCGACGCCGGCTACCTGCCTCAGAACCGCGCTAGCGTCTCCGACCTTCGGTTGCGTAGCCGCGATTTCGTGGCGAGCGCGCTTCGAGGCGAGCGCTGGGGGCTTCCTCTCGCGGGTCGCAACGGCGACGATGAGGTCGACCGCGTCATTGCGACCGTTGAAGCGCAGGGGCTTGCCGGGCGACCTCTGTGCGAGCTTTCGGGAGGCGAGCTGCAACGGCTGCTCCTCGCGCAGGCGCTGCTCGGCAAGCCGAAGCTGCTTCTGCTCGACGAACCGCTGATCAGCCTCGACCTGCGTTTTCAGGAGAGCGTCGTCACGCTGGTGCGGCAAGTCCAGCAACGCGAAGGCATTACGGTGCTGTTCACCGCGCACGAGTTGAACCCGCTGCTCGGCGCAATGGACCGCGTGCTCTATCTCGGACACGGCAGCGCTGCGATCGGCACGGTGGACGAGGTCATCACGGGAGACGTGCTGTCCCGGCTATACGGGACGGCGATCGACGTGTTGCGCGTGAACGGCCGAGTCGTGGTCGTTTCAGGCTACGGCGCGGTGGAAGCCGACGCTCACCGCCACGATGCTTGAATACGAATTCATGCGCAACGCCTTCGTGGCGGGCGGCGCCGTCGCGATCGTCGCGGGCGCCGTCGGCTTTTTCCTGGTGCTGCGCAATCTGACCTTCGCAGGCCACGCGCTGTCGCACGTCGGCTTCGCCGGCGCGGCGGGCTCCGTTCTTGTCGGCGTAGGCCCGCTCTGGGGCCTTCTCGCTTTCACGCTCGCGGCGGGGATCGCGATGGGACTCCTCGGCGAACGGTTGCGCGGCCGCGATGTCGCCGTCGGCATCATCCTGTCGCTCGCACTCGGTCTCGGCGTACTGTTCCTGTATTTCTATACGACGCATGCCACTCAGGCGACCGCGATCCTGTTTGGCAACGTTCTCGGCGTCAGCGTCGAGACCATCCGGGCGCTGCTCGGCTTGAGCGTGATCAGCATCGGCGCGCTCGGCGTCATGTCGCGCCCGCTACTCTTCGCGACGCTCGCACCCGAGCTCGCCGAGGCCAAGGGTGTCTCGCTGCGACTCGTCTCGGTGCTGTTTCTCGCCGTCGTGGCGATTGCGGTTGCCGAGGCGGCGCAGGTCGTCGGCGTGCTGCTCGTGTTTGCGCTGATGGTCGGCCCGGCGGCAACGGCCCTGCGTCTTACGTCTCGGGTCGCCGGGGGTATCGGCGTCGCCGTACTTCTCGCGCTGGCAGAGACGTGGCTCGGCATCGCGCTGGCGTACGTCACCGACTGGCCGACGAGCTTCTGGATCGTGTCGCTGAGTTGCTCGGCGTACTTCCTCGCAATGCTCTATCCGCTTCCTCGACGCGCAAACGGCGAAGAATACGCAAGCCAGGAGTCGATTGGAACGGGCCGCTAGTGCGAAGCGATCGACTCGGCCTCGGTCATTCGATAGAGCAAGCCGTTGGGATCGTCCTTCAGCACGGCAAGCTTGCCTTCGAGGACCACAGGCTCGAAACCGTAGGTGACGGGCTTCCTCGCCAGCACCTCGACGACGGCGTCCGGACCCGCCGGCAGGCAGAACGGGCAGTGCGGCGGCACGGCCGAAATCAGGAAATGCTTCTGCTTGTCGCCGAGATCCATCGGCAGGATGAATCCCTGTATCCGGATCTGGCGCTTGTCGAGACCGAGGATCTCCCTGGAAAACTCCGGCACCACGCGCCCGTCGCGCTTAACCGGCTCGACCTGCGCCAACGTCTTCCAAGACACGACGCCCTCCTGCTCCGGCAGCAAGCTGGCGCTGAATTGCGACGCGCTCGGCAATCCGGTCGCCGGGATGGAGGAATCAAATGCGGCAACGGCGGACGTGAAGACGGTCAGGGCTGTCGCAATACAGGTGGCAAGAACATATCTCATTCGTACTCCTCGGCGAACCGCAGAAGCATCGCCACCGGATCAGCTTACTCCAGGATCCGGGGTTGCCATGGGCTCGCAGCGTCGAGGCAGGTTTGACCGCGGGGGTCATCGAAATATCCGCTCGGGCGCGAGCGGATCGGCGATGACCGGTATGTACCGGCCGGTCCGAATGGAGCGCTGGGCCGGGATGGAAAGGCGGAGGTGGCCGCTACCCCAGCCTACATCCGGCTCGGAACGAACGTCGGCGCCAGGACCTCCGCCGCCGCCAGCGCCGGTTCTTTGATCGTAATCCGCCACAGCGTCCGCGGATCGTCGGGATCGACGAGCGTGGCCGAGTGCAGCAGCGACGCGTTGTCCCAGATCACGACGTCGCCCACGCCGTAGGCGAGGCTGTAGCGGTACTTCTCCTGCGTTGCGTGCGCGGCCAGCTCGTCGAGCAACCCGCGCGCTTCGTCTTCCGGCATGCTGACGATGCCGAAAGAGCTGCCCGACACCGCATAGAGCGCCTTGCGGCCAGTGACCGGATGCGTGCGCACGATCGGGTGCGTGATCAGCGGCATCTTCGCCTTCTGCTCGTCGGTCAGCACCGAGGCGACGGTGCGGCTCGCCTCGTCCTGGTCGTTGCGGTTGCCGTAATGGTGGATGCCGACGAGCGGCGTGATGCGTCGCTTCATGGCGTCCGGCAGGTCGTCGTAGGCGGCATATTGGTTGGCGAACAGCGTATTGCCGCCGACGCTCGGGACTTCGATCGAGTAGAGCGTCGTCGCGCGCGCGGGAACGGCGAGATACGAGTAGTCGGTGTGGAAGTACGTGCCGGCATCGGCGAGCCCCTGCGGCACGTCGTCGACGACGACGTTCGACAGAATGAGGATGTTCGGATCGGCCGGATGGTGGAACTGGTCGATCACATGGGGCTCGGGCGGCCCGAACCGGCGCGCGAACGCGACGAACTGCTCCGGTGAAAGCTTCTGCGCGCGCAGCACCAGCACCTGACCGCGAAAGAACGCGGCCTCGAGCTCGGCGAATGCGTCGTCCGGCTGTGGCTCCGCGAGATCGACGTTCCAGGTTTCCAGCCCGAAGCCGGCGCAGAGCGGCGTGAACTTGAACATGGCGAGCGCGGATCCACCGGAATCTTCGGCAAGAGCCGAAATTGCACACTATTTCACGAACGCGGGCAACAGCTTCCTGGGGAGCCACAGGATCACGTCCGGAAACAGGATCACGATCACCAGCACCGATAGCATCGGGATGAACAGGATTGCCGTGTCGCGTATGGCCTCCTTGATCTTGATGCCGCCGATCGAGCACGCGATCATCAGACAGAGCCCGTAGGGTGGTGTCACGAGCCCGTACGCGATCGAGATCACGCCGATGATCGCGAAATGGATCGGGTGCATGCCGACCTTGGCGGCGAGCGGCGAGAGGATCGTGCCCACGATGATGATCGCGGGAATGGCATCGATGAAGCAGCCGATGAACAGGAACGCGGCGGCGGTGATGAAGCCGACGCTGGTGATGCCGCCGCCCCACGACGCGACCGCGTTGACGACGAGCTGCGGGATGTGGAAATAGGCGAGTAGCCAGCCGAACGCCGAGGCCGTTCCGATGCAGAACAACGCAATGCCGGCAAAGCGCGCCGAGTCGTACATGGTTCGCTTGAGCTCTTTGAATTCGAGCGTGCGGTAGACGACGACACCCAGCGACATCGCATAGAGGACTGCGACCACCGACGCCTCGGTCGGCGTGAACAGCCCGCCGACGATGCCGCCGACGATGATGCCGGGCGTGAGGATCGGGAGTACCGCAGCGGCACAGACCTTCAGAAACTGCCGCCACCTGGTCCGGGGATAAACCGGATAGCCGCGACGTTTCGCATACAGGTAGACCGCGACCATCAGCGAAGCGCCCATCATTACGCCAGGGACAACGCCAGCGACGAACAGCCCGCCGATCGACACCGAGATCACGCCGCCCCACACCACCATCAGGATCGACGGCGGAATGATTACGCCCATCACCGCGGCGCAGGCCACGAGCGACACGGTGAACGGCGTGTCGTAGCCCTGCCTCTTCATCGCCGGGATCAGCACGCCGCCCACCCCAGCGGCTTCTGCCGTCGACGAACCGGAGATGCCGGCAAAGAGCATCGACACCAGCACGCTGACGTGACCCAGACCCCCGGGGAGATGACCGACCAGCGCCCGCGAGAGGTTGATGAGCTTGTCGGTGATGCCGGCCGAGTTCATCAGGTTGGCCGCCAGCATGAAGAACGGGATTGCGAGCAGCAGGAACGAGTTGTACGACTTCAGCATCTCGTTCAGCAGCAGGAACGGTGTCAGCCGGTCGTCGATGAAGAAGACCGGGATGCAGGCGAGCCCGAGCGCGAACGCGACGGGAACGCGCACGATGAGGAACGCCGCGAAGACGCCAAACAGGATCAGCCCGACTTCAAGCGGTCCCATCGCGGCCTTCGACGTACAGCTTCGCGTCATCGAGGATCTTCTCCGCGAGGAACAGGACCCAGCAGATGCCCGCCAACGGCCACGCGGCGTGAATCGACAGCATGTTGATCCCGGTCATTTCCGAGTTCTGTTCCCAGCCAAAGAGCGCGAACCGCCAGCCGAACCCGATGAAGATCAGCGCGACCAGGAACATCGCGCCGTGGACGACGATCCGCGCGATGGCCTTGCCGCGGGCGGTGTTCGGCGCAGGCAACACGTCGACATCGAAGTGCGTCCCGTCGCGCACGGCGATGGTCGCGCCCAGCATGATCAACCAGATGAGACAGAAGCGGGCCGCCTCCTCGGTCCAGATGTAGCGCGGAATGAAGTCGATGAAACGCGAAAAGATCTGCAACGTGACAGGGACGATCATCACGGCGATCAGCAGCGTGAGCAGGGCACGCAGGGCGCGGTAGATAAAGGCGTTGAGCGAGCGCACGCAATGGTCCGGATGTCGAGGCTATCGGCCCTGGGCAAAGAAAGGGCCGGCGCCGCGGAACACGATGTCCGCGCGAGTGCCGGCCACGTCGCTACTTGATCGCGTTGACCTTGTTCAGGATCGCCGTCGCGTCGATCTCCTTCGCATAGGCCTGTTTCACGGGCTCGGCGAGCTCGAGCAGCTTCGGTCGCTCGGTGAACACGACGAGGTGCAGCTTTCCTTCCTTCTCGAGCTGCTGGAGCAGCGCCGCGTCGGCGGATGATTCGAGGTCGCGGCCGAGTTTTCCGGCTTCGATGCCGGCCTTCAGGATGGCGGCCTGGAGATCGGGCGGCAGCTTGCGGAAAGTCTTGCCGGAAAAGCAGAGCGGTCGCACCGTGATCGCGTGCTGGGTCTGCGAGATGTACGGCCCGACCTCGTAGAACTTCATCGCATTGAGGCCCGCTGCCTCGTTTTCCGCCCCCTGGATCACGCCGGTCTGGATTGCGTTGTAGACCTCGTTGTAGGCGATCACCGAGGGCTTCGCGCCGATCGCGGTGAACATCTGCGTCTGGATCGGAGCGCCCATCACGCGCATCGACAGGCCCCTGAGCTCGGCCATGTTGTGCACGGGCTTGTTGGCGATGATGTTGCGCGTGCCGCCGCCGGCGTAGCCGATGATCATCACGTCCGCCTTCTTGCTCACGTCGTCGACGATCGGCTGGAAGGCATCCGAGTCGAGGACCTTGTTCCAGTGGTCGAGGTTGCGGAACAGGAACGGCATGTCGAGCAGAGGCGCGGCTTTGGCGAAAGTCGACATGTGCGCCGGCGACACGATCGCGTAGTCGACCGAGATGCCCTGGCTCATGTAGGCGAAGTAGTCCTTCTCGAGGCCCAGCTCGCTGTTGCGGTGGAGAACGAAGTTGATCGGCTTGCCGTAGTACTTGGCGGTCAACTCCTGGAACTTCAGCAGCGCCTTGTTGAACGGGTGGCTGTCGTCGAATTGCACGGCGCCGTGCAGCGTGATCGGTTGCTGCGCGAAGGCAGCAAACGACGCGGCCAGCGCGAGCGCGGCAAGGCAGCGCATGATTGCGCGAATCGGATCCTGCATCTGGGGCCTCCTATGGGGATTCGGATCATCACCTGGCCGCAGCCGTCGGCGGCGACTCCGGAATTCTGGTCAGGTGGTCAGGCCAATTGAACAGGGTTGAACCGGCACTGTCAACGCGAATCGGCTGCTGCTCTGCAGCATCGGCCGCAGATTCGACTGCGACGGGTCGGGAAGGGCGCAGCGGGAAGTTGAACCGTAGCCCTCTCCGCGGTGCGCACGGCGATTGCCGCTACTTCGGCGTCATTGCGCCGGCCGTCAACGCTTTCACGGGTGCCTTGACCTCGATGGCCGTCTTCTTGCCGGTCTTGTCCTCGAACGTAAGCGTGAGCGGCACGACGTCGCCTGCGCGAAGCGGCGCCGTGAGCCCCATCAGCATCACGTGATAGCTGCCGGGCTTCAGGTCGACCGCCTTGCCGGCCGGCAGCGGCAGCCGCGCAATGGCGTTCATTTTCATCATGCCGCCGTCCATTTTCATTTCGTGGAGCTCGACGATGCTCGCGACCGGGGATGCCGCGCTCACCAGCGATGCATCGGCTGCGGCCTTGAGCTGCATGAAAGCGCCTGTCGTCGTCTGGCCGGCCACCGTGCCGCGGACCCAGGCATCGGTGACGGTCACTTGTGCTGCAGCGATTTGCGCGGTCGCGACGCCCGCGGCGAGGACCAGGAAGATGGCGTGGCGAATCGACATGACATCGGATTCTACACGCGCCGCAACGGGTCCATCGAGCCTGAAATCACCTGAGCAAGTTCCGCTAACTCACTGCCCGGAAATACGATTCGGGGCCCCGGCATCGCGCCTTTTCTTGACGCGGATCAAGAAATCGCCAACTCCTGGCCCGGGCCAGTTGCTTATACCAGATCTTGCGCCTAGCCTCCCCAAACACACAACATCTTGCGGTCGGCACCCGAGGTGGCAGGAGCCGACGGAGCACCGACCGCCGCAGGAGGAAAAGCCCATGCCGGCTGACATCGTTGCGTCCGCGAAGGACCCGTTGCCGACGCAATCCGCGGCGCCCGCGCTTCCGGCGCAGGTCATCAAGCGGGACGGTGCGTGCGTTCCGTTCGAACTGGCGAAGATCGCCTCCGCGATCGCCCGTGCCGGAGCCGCGACCGGCGAGTTCGACGCGAACGAAGCTCAGGCGCTTGCCCAGGCGGTGGGCCGCGCACTCGCGCATCGCCATACCGGCGGCGTTCCCGACATCGAGACGATCCAGGACAGCGTCGAGCACACGCTCGCCGCCGCGGGCTGGTTCCACACGGCGCGCGCGTACATCGTCTATCGCGACCGCCACGCGCGCCTTCGCGCCGATCACCGGACGCTCGTCGATGTCGCGGCGTCGGTCGACGAATATCTGGAGCAGAAAGATTGGCGCGTCAACGCCAACGCGAATCAGGGCTATTCCCTCGGCGGGCTGATTCTCAACGTGTCGGGCAAGGTGGTCGCGAATTACTGGTTGTCGCACGTCTACGCGCCGGAGATCGGCCGCGCCCACCGCGACGGCGACGTCCACATCCACGACCTCGACATGCTCGCCGGCTATTGCGCCGGCTGGTCGCTGCGGCAACTGCTGCACGAGGGGCTGAACGGCGTTCCGGGCAAGGTCGAGGCGGGGCCGCCGAAGCACATGTCGAGCGCGATCGGGCAGATCGTCAACTTCCTGGGCACGCTGCAGAACGAATGGGCGGGCGCGCAGGCATTCTCGTCGTTCGACACCTACATGGCGCCGTTCATCCGCAGCGATGCAATGAGCTACGACGCCGTGAAGCAATGCATCCAGGAATTGATCTACAACCTCAACGTGCCATCGCGCTGGGGTACGCAGACACCGTTCACGAACCTGACGTTCGACTGGGTATGTCCCGAGGACCTGCGCGAGCAGATCCCGGTGATCGCCGGCTGCGAGATGCCGTTCTCTTACGGCGAGCTGCAGCCCGAGATGGACATGATCAACCGCGCGTACATCGAGGTGATGACCGAGGGTGATGCCAAGGGACGCGTGTTCACGTTTCCGATCCCGACCTACAACATCACGCCGGATTTCGACTGGGACCATCCGAACTGCGAGGCGCTATTTGCGATGACGGCCAAGTACGGGCTGCCGTATTTCCAGAATTTCCTGAACTCGGAACTGAAGCCCAACATGATCCGGTCGATGTGCTGCCGGCTGCAGCTCGACCTGCGCGAGCTCCTGAAGCGCGGCAACGGACTCTTCGGCTCGGCCGAGCAGACGGGCTCGGTCGGCGTTGTCACGATCAACTGCGCGCGGCTGGGCTATCTCTTTGCTGCCGACGAGATCGGTCTCTACGAGCGCATCGACGAGCTCCTCTCCTTTGCCAGGGACAGCCTCGAAGTCAAGCGCAAGGTGATCCAGCGCCTGATCGATCAGGGGCTCTTTCCCTACACGAAGCGTTATCTCGGCACGCTGCGCAACCACTTCTCGACGATCGGCGTCAACGGCATCAACGAGATGGTGCGCAACTTCACCGGCGGCAACGACGACATCACGACGCCGTATGGCCATGCATTCGCCGTGCGGCTGCTCGATCATCTGCGCGCGCGGATCGTTGCATTCCAGGAGGAGACCGGCCACATGTACAACCTCGAGGCGACGCCCGCCGAAGGGACGACGTACCGCTTCGCGAAGGAGGATCGCAAGCGCTGGCCGGATATCCTTCAGGCGGGCACGCCCGAGATGCCGTACTACACGAATTCGTCGCAACTGCCCGTGGGCTTCACCGACGACCCGTTCGAGGCGCTCACCCGGCAGGAGGAGCTGCAGACCAAATACACGGGCGGCACGGTGCTGCACCTCTACATGAGCGAGCGGCTGTCCTCGCCCGCGGCGTGCAAGGCGCTGGTGCGGCGGTCGCTCGAGCGCTTCCGTCTTCCGTACATCACGATCACGCCGACGTTCTCGATCTGTCCGAAGCACGGATATCTCGCGGGCGAGCACGAGTTCTGCCCGAAGTGCGACGAGGAAAAACTCGCGGAAAAACGAGGCAGGCTTACCGCATGACCCCATCCGACCACGGCAGTGTCATCCCGAACGAGCGTGAGGGACCTGCTGTTGCTTTCCCAGGGAGACGACGATGAATACGATGACCGAAACGAAGCATCTGACCGCGGTTACGCTGACCGACGACGAGCGCCAGCGTTGCGAGGTGTGGACGCGCGTGATGGGCTACCACCGGCCCGTCGCGTCGTTCAACATCGGCAAGAAGGGTGAGCATTGCGAGCGCAGCTTTTTCCGCGAGGAGCAGGCGCAGACGCATCTCTAGTCGATGCGTCGTCGCCCGAGGTCGTGATGCTCGATGGGACGTCCGAGACTGCAAGTTCGCACGCCGGCACGGCGCCGGCAATGTTGCGCGTCGGCGGCTTCGTTCCGTTCACGTCGACCGACTATCCCGACGCGCTTGCCGCGGTCGTCTTCTGCCAGGGTTGTCCGTGGCGCTGCGGCTATTGCCACAATCCGCACCTGATCCCGCCGCGCGGTGAGGACGAGCGCGACTTTCCGCGGATCCTCGCCTGGCTCGCAGGTCGCAGAGGACTGCTCGACGCGGTGGTCTTCTCGGGAGGCGAGCCCACGGCGCACGCGGAGCTCGGTGCCGCAATCGATGCCGTTCGCGCACTGGGATTCGACATCGGGCTCCATACGAGCGGCGCGTACCCGCGACGGCTCGCGCGCGTGCTGCCCAAGGTCGATTGGGTCGGCATCGACGTCAAGGCGCCGGTCGCGGATTACGCAACGATCACCGGCGCGCCCGGCAGCGGCCTCACCGCGCTCGCGAGCCTCGACCTCGTTCGCAACGCGGGCATCGCCTACGAAGTGCGCACGACCGTGCACCCGGCGCTCACCCCCGCCGACATGATGGAGCGCCTCGCGCGCGAGCTCGCGGTGCGCGGGGTCGAGCGCTGGATCCTGCAGGCGTTTCGCCCGACCGGATGCGCGAACGAAGCCGTCGTCGCCGCCGCTCCGGAGGGCGCGGCGCTCGATCCGGCGTTGCTCGCGCGCCTATCCGCGCAGGTTCCGGTGATCGAGGTTCGCCGATCTGAGACGGGTCGCTGAGCCGATCGTTGCGCCGGGCGGTCGGATGCGGTCGCACGGGCAACTGCAACAGCGGCCGCGCCGTGTCGTTTCGGTTCGCATGGGTCATAGGCTGGTCCTCGCGTGCCCGCTGCGCGAAGGAGCGCACTGTCGGCGCGTTTTACAAACCGGCACGAGGGCTTAATGCGAAGTCTTTGAACTTGCAGTGTTTTCGTGATTTGGCGCAGAACGTGCTTTTTCCCCGCGGCAAGGCATGGTGCCTGTGGGGAGACGCAAAATGAAGCCAGCACGATGGATCGCCACGCTGTTCGCTGCGGTGCTGTTCGGCGCGGCGCCGGCGCATGCGGCGCTATTGACGTTCTTCGGCGAGGATCTGGGGATGGGCGAAGCCGTTCGCCTGCCCGCGCATCCAAATGCCGACGCGGCACGCACGGCGTTTCTCGCGAGCCTGATCGGTGTCGGCACCGAAAATTTCGAGGGGTTCGCGAACGGGACCGGGGCACCGCTGGCGATCAATTTCCCCGGCGCAGGCACCGCGACTCTGGGTGGCGGCGGCAACATCGCCAACGTGCCGGCCGGCACGAACGGCTTCGGCCGGTATCCGATCTCCGGCAACCAGTACTGGGAAAGCGGCGAGGGCTTCACGGTCACGTTCAGCGACCCGGTGGCCGCCTTCGGCTTCTACGGTGTCGACATCGGCGACTTCGGCGGTCAGGTCACATTGACCCTCGCAGGGGGCGGCGCCCAGGTGATCAACATTCCGAGCACGATCAACGGTCTCGGCGGCAGCGTGCTCTACTTCGGCATCATCGAGACGCTGACGTTCACCGCGATCACCTTCGGCAACACAGCCGCAGGCACAGACTTCTTCGGCTTCGACGACATGACGATCGGCAGCCTCGAGCAGGTGCGCCCCGGCCCTGAGCCGGGCAGCCTCGCGCTGCTGGCGCTCGGTCTGGTCGCGCTGGCCGCAAGCCGCAAGCTTCGCGAACGCTGATCGATCGTTCCGCCACGAGGGCGGGCGGCGCGAGCCGGCCCGCCCTCGTCGTTTCTTGCGGGCCACGAATCGCCACAGAGCGTGGACGAGCGGGCCGGCTGCGCGCTCGCGTCGACGCGCGTAGAATTCGGTTCCGTCGTTTGCCCGGGCCGCGTACGCCAATGAAACGCCCATCGCTCTCGCTTGCGCTCGCTTGCGCCGTCGTTGCCGGTGCGTGCTCGAAGACCCCCGACTCCGCGGCACCAGCCGCGACCGTGCAGCCCTCCGCCAAAGCCGAAGCGCCGAACGATGCCGTCGAGCACGGCGTCGCCTGGCAGACGAGCGATGTCGATGCCGCGTTCGCGAAAGCCAAGGCCGACGGCAAGCCGCTGTTCCTCTACTGGGGCGCCGTGTGGTGTCCGCCTTGCAACGAGGTCAAGGCGACGATCTTCAACCGCCAGGACTTCATCGAGCGGTCGCGCTTCTTCGTGCCGATCTACGTCGACGGCGACGCGCCGAGCGCGCAAAAGCTGGGCGCGCGCTTCAAGGTGAGCGCTTATCCGACGATGGTGCTGTTCACGCCCGACGGAAAGGAGATCACCCGGCTCCCCGGCGAAGCCGACGCCGATCAGTACATGCAGGTGCTGGCGCTCGGGATGAACGGTGCGCGGCCGATCAAGGAGACGCTCGCCGCGGCGCTCGCTACCGGCAAGGCGGGCGACAATGCGAGCGTCTCGCCGGACGACTGGCGGATGCTCGCGTATTACTCGTGGGCCACCGATGAGAAGCAACTCGCGGATGACGGCAAGTTGCCCGATACGCTGCAGCGCCTCGCCAAGGCGTGCCCGGCCGATCAGCCGCAGCTCGCCACGCGTCTCTCGCTGCAAGCGCTCGCCGCGGCAGCGAAGGCGAAAGGCGCAAAGTCACGTGACGACAAGGCGGTCGTCGAGATGCTGCTCCAGGTGCTCGCCGATCCCAGGCTCGGGCGCGAGAATTTCGACGTCGTCGTCTATTACGCCGACGACATTGCCGGCAAGTTCACGCTGCCGGGCACGCCGCGCCGGGCGCAGCTCACGCAGGCCTGGAACGCGGCGCTCGAACGGCTCGCGGCGGACCCGAGCTTATCGCCGCTCGACCGATTGACGACCGTATCGGCGCAAGTCGCGCTCGCCAAGCTCGATGCGCCGAAGGGAAAATTTCCCGAAGCGCTGCAAAAACGCGTCCGCGATGAAAGTGCGCGCGCGGTTGAAGCAGCACGCGATCCGTATGCGCGGGCGGCGGTCGTGAGCCAGGCGGCGGAAACGCTGGCCGACGCAGAACTGCTCGACGAGTCCGATGCGCTGCTGAAGACCGAAATCGCGCGGTCGAATACGCCCTATTACTATATGCTCGGCCTCGCGCTCAACGCCAAGGTGCGCGGCGACAAGGCCGCTGCGGTTGACTGGGCCGGAAAGGCCTACGCCTCGGCGCAGGGTCCCGCGACGCGGCTGCAGTGGGGCGTGCGCTACGTCTCGCTGATGATCGAGCTCACGCCTAAGGACGCCGAGCGGATCGAGCGCGCCGCGGCGGAGGTCATCGGCGAGCTGGAACCGTCGCCCGACACGTTCTACGAGCGCAACCGCCGCTCGCTCCAGCGGATGGGCACGAACCTCGCGGCCTGGAACAAGGACAATCGCCACAACGAAGCGGTCCGGAAGCTCCGCGCCGAAATGGGCAGTGTATGTGCGAAGCTGCCGGCGGCGGACCCGGCACATGCGATATGTGAGGGCACACTTCGTTCAGCCAGCGCCGCAAAGGCGTGATCCACCGAGCCGCCCCGCGTGCTTTCGGGTGCTGAAACGCAGCCCGCAGCCGAACCCGTCGTTCGGATCGGGGTCTCAATCCCCATTCGATCCATGGCAGCTTGGCCGTGCGTCAGATTGACAGGCCGTATGGGCCGTGTATAGTGCGGGCTGCTGCAGTGCAGCAAACGCGGTCCTGTGCCTTCGGATTTGGTCCGGGTTTGCTTAATCAAGTGATTGTAAGTAAACAAGATAGTACTACCAGGCGTCATGGGAGGTAGGCTGCTCGAGTGACTTAAGGGCTCCGTCCGTTTCGGGATCGCCGCGACCAAGGCGGCCCCGGCCTGGCGGCCGGGACCCGCACACGGAGACCCCGATGAAAAAGCCACGACCTGCATCACCCGCCGCATCGCGCGATCGATGTCGACGGCAAGATGAACACAGCCCCGCGATGTATCTCGCCTTGGCGGGCGCACTGATGGCAGCCGTGACGGCCGCTGCGGCGCCGGCCCTGAACACCCGGGCGCCGACGCCGGCCCCATCCGCCGCCGTCGTCCAGGCGTCGCTTTCCCCGCAATCCGCACCTTCGATTCCCGCGCACAGCGCGGCCGAGGATCTGACGCCCGCGGCCGAATCGCTCGCCGGCGCCGTCGCGCGCCGCTACCGCGTTGCCCGCGAGTCGGCGCGCGAGATGGTCCGCGCCGCGTTCCGCGAGGGCCGGCGCAACGGCGTCGATCCGCTGCTCATTCTGGCGGTGATCGCCGTCGAGTCGCGCTTCAATCCGATCGCCGAAAGCGAGCAGGGCGCTATCGGTCTGATGCAGATCATCCCGCGCTTTCACATGGACAAGGTCGCCGAGACGGGTGCCCCCACGTTTCTCCAGCCGCACGCGAACATCGCGATCGGCGCGCGCATCCTGAAGGACGCAATCCGGCGCGGCGGCGGCGAAGTGGCCGGCCTGCAGCTCTACAACGGCTCGCCGGACGACGACACGCAGGCCTACGCGAATCGAGTGCTCGGCGAGCGTCGCCGCTTCGAGGAAGTGATGCCGCACGCGCGCAATCGCGCGTAGCGCACGCCCTCGGCCGTCCTCCCGCGCCAACGCAGCGCGGCGTGGAGTAAATTGTCGGGCATCGCGGACTGCGCGGGAGCATCGATGCCCTTCGAAGACAAGAACGTGCTCGGCGGGACGCTCGCGCCGTGCTCGACGTCCCCGCGCACCGGCTTCTATCGCGACGGCTGCTGCAACACCGGTCCGGAGGACCTCGGCCTGCACGTCGTGTGCACGCAGGTGACCGCCGAGTTTCTCGCTTTCGCGCGCGCGCAAGGCAACGACCTCGTCACGCCAGTCCCCGAATTCGGATTTCCGGGATTGAATCCCGGCGATCGCTGGTGCGTCTGCGCGGCGACGTGGCGGCAGGCGTTCGAAGCGGGTCTCGCGCCGCCGGTCGTGCTCGCGGCGACGCACGAGGAGACGCTCGCGGTGATCCCGCTCGATGCGTTGAAGCAGCACGCGCTTGACATGCATTGACGGCGCCGATGCGCGCGCTGCGCTACGATCGCTACGGCCCGGCGGATGTGCTCTACGTCGCGGACCTGCCCGAGCCGGTGCCGGCGGGTGGCGAAGCCAAAGTGCGCGTCCGCGTCGCGAGCTTGAATCCGCTCGACTGGAAGATCCGCGCCGGGCACGTGCGCCTGCTGCCGATGTTCCGTGCGCCGCCGCGCGGGATGGGGGCCGATTTCGCCGGCGAGATCGTCGGTGTCGGCGGCGGTGCAACGTCGCGGCATCTCGGCGAGCGCGTGTTCGGATCGCTGCTTCCGTTCGGACGCGAAGGGGCACTGGCCGACTACATCGTCGTCGCGCTTGATCGCATCGTTCCGATTCCGGAAAACCTCGACGACGAGCACGCGGCCGCGCTGCCCACGGCCGGCGGGATGGCGTTGCAGGCGCTGACCGATGAAGCCGCGCTTGCGTCCGGCCAGCGGGCGCTGATCACCGGCGCCGCCGGCGGCGTCGGCCACTTCGCCGTGCAGATCGCCAAACACGTCGGCGCATATGTCGTCGCCGTGTGCAGCGCCGGCAACGCCGAGTTCGTCCGCAGTCTGGGCGCCGACGAGGTGATCGACTATGCGCGCGACGATTTCACGCGCCGCGGCGACCGCTTCGACGTCGTGTTCGACGCCGCGTGCGCGTCGTCGTTCGCCGCCGCGAAATCCGTGCTGACGGAGACCGGCTGCTACATCAACACCGGCGGGGATGCCGGAGCCGTCGTCAGCACCGCGGTGAGTGCAGTGTTCGCGCGGTTAACGTCGCGGCAGCGCGCGATTCCGCTGGCGCTCCGGAGCGGTCCCGCGATCTGCAATCGGCTTGCGCAGCTTGCGCGCGACGGCGTGCTGCGAGCCCACGTCGAGCAGACGATCGCACTGGAGGATGTCGCCGACGCGCAGCGGGCGATGGAAACCGGCCACGGCCGGGGGAAGATCGTCGTGCGGCCTTGAGCCCGATCCCTGCTTGATGCCGCCCGCGTCCTTAGCCGTGGCAAAATGCGCGCGATGCAGATTCCCGCTTCGCCGTCCACCGCGTCGCGCGCGCGCGTGACGCCATCGTTGCGCGCCGCGGGGTACCGCCCGATTGCGGCATGGCTGTTCGCGTGTTGCGCGCTGGTGTTCGCGATGGTCGTCGTCGGCGGTGTCACACGCCTCACGCATTCCGGGTTGTCGATCGTCGAATGGCAGCCGATCATCGGCACAGTGCCTCCGCTCACCGACGGAGCGTGGCAGGAGACGTTCGCCAGGTACCAGCTCACGCCCGAGTACCGGCTCGTCAATCATGCGATGACACTCGCCGAGTTCAAGGGCATCTTCTGGTGGGAGTATTTCCACCGCTTGCTCGGCCGCGCGATCGGTGTCGTGTTCCTCGTTCCGCTGCTGTGGTTCGCCGCGCGCCGGCGCATTCCGGAGCGTTACGGCTGGAAGCTCGCCGGCATCTTCGCACTGGGTGGGCTGCAGGGCGCGATCGGCTGGTACATGGTGAAGAGCGGTCTCGTCGACGATCCGCGCGTCTCGCAGTTTCGGCTGACCGCGCATCTCGGGATCGCGCTCGCGATTCTCGCGGCGATGCTCTGGGTCGGGCTGTCGCTCGCGGACCCGCGGCGCGCGGCGCTTGCGGCCCCGGCGCAGCGCGCGACCCGGACGCTTGCCTTCGCAATTGCCACGCTCGTCTTCGTCATGGCGTTGTCGGGCGGTTTCGTCGCCGGGATCCGGGCCGGCTTCGCCTACAACACGTTTCCGCTCATGAATGGTGCACTCGTGCCGCCCGAGATCTTCATGCTCGAGCCGCTATGGAAGAACTTCTTCTGGAACATGGCCACGGTCCAGTTCGATCATCGCGCGATCGCGTGGGTCCTGGCGGCACTCGTGCCTTTCCTGTGGTGGAAGCAGAGATCGACGCAGGGGTTGCCCGTTCGCGCCCGCATCGGCAGCCACCTGCTTCTCGCCCTTGTTGCGCTGCAGATCGCGCTCGGCATCGCGACATTGCTTTTCGTCGTGCCCGTGCCGCTCGCCGCGGCGCATCAGGCCGGCGCGGTGTTGGTCTTCGCGGCAGCGCTCAACGTCGCGCACGCACTGCGTTGAGGCCGCTCGTGGAACGGCAACGGCGCCCCCGTCGTAGCGCATCCAGATCCGTCGCTCGCCAGCGGTACCGCTTCACGCGCCTTCTTGATGCGGATCAAGGAGCGTCCGCGCGACGGTAACGAACAATGGCGCCATGAAACGACATGGTCCGTCTTTCGTCGGAGCAGGAGCACGCTGATGCCGCGTCACCTCACGCTCGACGTCCGCGGCATGCAGCCTCCCGAGCCGATCGAGCGCGTTCTGGAGACCATCGCCGACTTCGGCGAGGGCGACACGTTGCGCCTGGTCATCGACTGCATGCCGCAGCCGCTGTTCCGGATCCTCGAGCGCAACGGTTACGGCCACCACGAGGAGCCGGGGATCGAGTCGCTCTACGAAATCACGATCTGGGCGAAGCCCGACGGCGGCCGGTGAACGCCGCAATCGTCCGGTGTGTGACGGCAGCGGCGCTGATCGACCCGTTCGCCGGGGGACGGCTACCGCGTGATCGGCGCACCATCCGCCGCCGACTCGGCGGCGATGCGAGTTCCTCGTCGCACA
>CAVTFT010000017.1:0-636255 GCA_963734085.1 uncultured beta proteobacterium
AGGTTCGGGGCCAACCGGGTAGCAAGCGTACCGCGCGATTCCACAGGACCGTCGTGTCTCGATGGCGACGGGCGACGTGGGCCACTTCACCACTCGCCTCCAGATCAGCGACGAACTGGTTCAAGAGTGCTTGACTGACTTGGTGGGGGGCGAGCTCGAGATGGTTGATGTAATGGATGAAGCGCGACAAGCCGTTGCGGAAGTGGTTGTCCGGGAGCTGCCGGTAGAGCAACGCCCACTCCGGCGCGAGAGGCGCGCCATCCGCGCGGACCCGGCGGTGCAGGCCAAGGTGAGTCAGCGCTGACTTGACCAGCGACTTCGTGTTGGCGAGCGTCTTCGCGGACCGCCCAGTAGTTGCCGGCGTCAGCGTCGCCATCAATGGCCCCAGCGCAGGAAGCAATGCCGGGAGCGCGCTGGGCAAGCGATCAAGCAGGCGAGCGAGGGTGAGGATGGCGGCGGCCGACGTTTTCCGCCGGCCCTCGTCGATCGACGTCCTGCCGGCAAGCATGGCAAGGGCGTCTGCCAGCGTCGGCGCAGTGGGGTTTGCCACCGGGGTCCCTCCGGCGGCAGCGGGGTCTGGGAGCCCGGGCGATGCGACAGGAGCGGACAGGGGGTGACGGGGGGTGTCAGAAGTGATCATTTGGGTATATTACCTCAAAAGAGATGGAACGATTTGTTGCTATTAGTATTCCCATCTAATCTAAAATCAATGACATAAAGCGACAGACGGCGACAGATGCGATACCTGCCTCAAGCGACCCGCCGTTCGGCCAAGAACGCGCGTAACGAGCGGTCCGATATTCGTAGCAACCGGCCAATGCGCGAGGCGGGCAGTTCGCCCGCTTTGATCTGCCGCAGGATCGTGCGTACGGATACGCCGAGTAGCTTGGCAACTTCTTGCGGGCTGTAGTGTTTGAGGTGAGGGGCTGGCCAAGGGCCATGGTTGTCTCCCTATTTCTTGTGCGCGAACATTTCTCTCCTCCGCGTGAGAACGCTGGGCGTATGGATGACGCGCTAGCCGCCATCGTCCCGTGGGCAGTTACCGCTCGCGAAGCAGTGGACTTGACCGTCCTCCTCTACCATTGCGGGTGCGTATAGACGGGCTGCGACAATCACAACGCGAAACGCTCCCTCGATACCGGGGGTCATAACGTCGCAGCGTGGATCGAGCCCATGCCTTGATCGGGTGTTGCGCGCGCGATCCTGTCTGCGATCCACGCCTGCACCTGCTCGGAGTCCCACGCTACGGCTCTAGGTCCCAAGCGCACTTGTGATGGAAAGTCCTTGGCCTTGATCATCTGATACAGCGTCGAGCGGCTGAGACCAATACAGCCTAAGACCTCTGGCAAACGCAGCAACTTCTTGTCGGGCATTTGATGTCTCCTACGGGTTGACTGCACTACAGGTGCGGAACTACGTTGTGGAACGCAGTGACTTGTCACGCGCAGCGAGGGGATGGCGCGGACGAAAAAAAGCCCGCGCGGAGGCGGGCTTCGGAAACCACGATCGGAACGCAGCTACCTAATCGGGGCGTTCCCTGGACAAGCAATCTTCAATACGGGGCGCGTCGCTCAGATGAGTGCTGATGTGCTGATGGGCACGAGAATGGAGTCCGCCCACCAGACGTGCAAAAGCCCCGCACGGCGGGCCTCTAGGATCTGGACGTTCTCCACCCCCTAGTCGGAGGGCGCAACGTCTAGAACTCGACAATGGGATTATACCGCGTCTGTCAAGACCAGTAATATGTAACTATTTGATTATATTATGGGTGACTAGCCGGAAAACTTTCAACAGCGCTCTCGCGCGACCAAATGCGATTGAGATTGAGCGACGCCTGCCCGGACTATGAGACGTTCCTGGCCGGCCGAAACCGGGCTCCTGACTTGGCCGTCGCGGCGGCGTCGTCCACCTGAACACAGCTAGCGAACGCGTGACCGGACCGCAGGTCGTGTAGGCGTTCACGGCCGATTCCCTTCGTGCGTGACACGACGACGCATCGGCTGGGTGACACTTCAGAAACTTGGACTGCGCCCACCCCGCTACAGCGGATCTGCTGAAACACCAACGAATGGCGGGGCCCGATTCTCGTTGGTCAACTAAGATGCAAACCCGGTCCGCCGGAGCATGTCGAGCCACGGACCATGGACGAGCTTGCGAAAGCCCTCACCGTTGGGATGCAGTTCATTGTCCCAATCGGAATCCGGGTCGAGCGTGCCCGGTGACTGGATGACATGCACGCGATCCGACGGTGACTCAAATTCTCCAAATGCCGCCGCAAGTGCGTTGATGAGGAGCTTCACAATCTCTTTGCGCATCGGATAGTCATCCGGCACGTGTCGCGTGTCCATCGCCGGCTTGAGCCAGGGCCCGGCAAGCGGTATCCCAAAGAGCGGCACCTCAAAGCCTTTGCCATTCGGAGGTGCATAGTCGTAACAGTGAATGAAGATATCCGGACGCCGGAGATTGGCGTTGTCGGAGGCGATGTGGATCTCGGAGATCATTGCGAGGAGCCATCCGGCGAGGTCATTCATGTTCGCGGAGAGCTTGGCAGGATCAAGACAACCGGTGGGGGTCGTTTCTGACGTGCAGTCGTCCTTGAGACAGAGTCCCCAGTCGACGGCGTCGTTTCCTCCTCCGCTGATCATCACGGCGGAGTAATACTGCAGATTGCCCGGTTTGAGCTCCCGAGCGAATGCGGCTGCATACTTGCCGTGCACATACTCCTCAAGCTTTGCGCCGAGGTATCCGAGCGCCATGATGTTGGAATACTCAGGCTTTACCGCCGCACTCACTTCCGCGAGAAGATTGCTGACCTTCGGATACCAGAACCACGAGTCGCCGATCGCGAGGATCGCGGGGAATGCGCCTTCGTGTACTTGGTGCGGGTCATAGTAGACAGTCATTAGACGCTCCGCAGTGAGATGTATTGGCAGTTCATGCAGTCTCCCCGTTCATTCACCACGTTGTGCTTGCACGCGCTATTAGAACTGCTGCAAATTGCACCCCACAACCCCGTGGTATTTTTCCGCGAACGCGCTTGAAATCTTAGCGACGAGAACGCCGCGGAATTAATCGGTGTTACTCAAGTGACATGCAGGTACCCGGACAGGGGAGAGCCCGTTACAACGGGATCCGAAGCGCACCTGCTATCACGAATTGACTCTCGGCCTCATTGACGCCCGCACAATGCGTCCGAGCTCCCCTGGCCCATCGAGAGTTCATGCCGCGCCGCGCCGCGCTTTGGGCGGCTCGACGTCGATAAACTCCGCCCATTTGGCGAGTAGCACCCGCCGTTCCTGAGCGAATTCGGCGCGGTTATACGCGGCGGCAACACGGTCGGCCTCCCGATGCGCGAGACACGCCTCAATCGCTTCGCGACGCGCCGCATTCGTCTCATTAGCCCAGGTTGAGAATGAAGCGCGACACAGCCCATGTACGGTCGTGTTCTTGTCCGCGCCTATCCGACGCAGAAGAGTGAGCATCGCCATGTTCGAAAGCGGCGAATCGTCGACCGGCGACTTGAATACCCACCGCTTCGAAAATCCTCTTACCTTGGCGAGGACCGCACGCGCCGGCTTTGACAGATACACCGTGTGTGCAGCGCCCGCCTTCATTCGTACCGCCGGGACGGTCCATACGTCGCCCGACGAAGATATCTCGCTCCACTGCATGTCGAGTACCTCCGAGGTACGTCCAGCCGTCAGCATCGCAAATTCGAGCGCCCGCGCGGCGGTGCCTGGAAGATCGCGATCTTCGCCACAAGAACGTGAACCTCTTCGTAGGGAAGCGCGCGGAAATGCCCTTTCTCGCGCTTTTGGCGCAATGCCCGAACGATGCTTTTTGCGGGGTTGGTAGGAGCGAGCTTGCGTAACACCGCATGGTCGAACACCGTATCGAGGCGCTGCCGTATCCGACGGGCGGTCTCCGGCAATTCCACGTAAAGTGGTTGCAACACGTCAAGCAACTCGCCGGCCTCGATCGAGGAAATGGGCTTGTCAGAATCGTCGCCGGATGTCTGCACGACGCTGGCGAGCCATTGCTTCGCGTGTTTGTCTGTGAACACCGGTTGGACGTATTTTCGTGGTAGGCATACAACAGGCGGCGCAGGGTCGTCTGTTTGGCGAATGGTTCCGTTGTGTGACGGTTGCGGTAGGCTCTTGCGGCATATCGGAGCGCGCACGATGAGCGAGCAGATCAATGCGTCGATGCACCTCCCCACGAATCTCTCGGCGCGATCCGCGCGGTCCTGAGGCCGACCTTCAAGGTTGCCGAGACCCATTTCGCGTCGGCGTCCATCGGGCCGGTGTACCTGAACACCCATGCCCGGCTGTCCACGCGCACGATCAGCGACACCCACCGCCATGGGTGTGTTTCCCGTCACCGACCGTTTCACATTGACGCGCTGTTAGCAGATGCAGTTGGCGCGGCATCGTCTCCTCCAATTCAAATCGGCGATGGATGGGGATGGGTGGCGTTCGAATCCCCCCGCGGGATTTGTACATTCCCATCCCCCATCCATCCCCCAAAATAATCCCGGATCACATGATACGCCGCGAACCACTATCGGACCTGTCTGGACGACGAATTACGATGCAAGATGTTGTATATGAATGAAAAAAGCCACCGCTTGGTGGCTTTCCTTGGACGCTATCGGAAGGTACTGGAAATGGGTACGTGGCGGAGAGTGAGGGATTCGAACCCCCGTTAGGTTGCCCTAAACCTGATTTCGAGTCAGGCGCCTTCGACCACTCGGCCAACTCTCCGCGAACCGCGGATTATACCGGGTTGGGTTGGAACCCCCAGGTCGTAATGCATGAAGGTGACGCTTTGTCAGCTTCACCGCGACCGTATCGCGGGCCGGGCGAGCGTCATCCAGCAACAAGCCAAGTTCGACGACTTCGAGCCAGATTCTATCGCTCACCTCCTTGATGCCCACGTTCTGACCAGCGAAGGTCTGGCATGGTCTTCGATGATAGACATGTCGGCTCCTGTTTCCTGCGGCACACCCTGTCCTGATTATGCCGTGTTTGTACCACTCCACCGAGCACGCGATCATTGGTTCCAGCTGCTTGGCCAAGCTGGCCCGGTGACAGGTGTCCGTACCGGCGCACCATCTCCACGTCCGGCCACCCGCCCAGCTGTTGCAGCGCCGACACGGCATGTAGGGCGCTCCCTACGGGAACAGCCCCGCCCCGGTGCGGTCTACGCTAAACGACCCATCGTTTTTGATGGAGGATGACATGAGACTGAAAGTTATGCTCGCCGCGCTCGCGACCGCGGCGCTTTGCGGATCGGCGACGACCGCTGCCGCTGATCACGACGCTTATTATCGCCAAGGCTATTATCCAGACCGCAGCTATACGTACTCATCCGACTCGGACCGCACCTATACGTACTACTACTACCCGGATCGCGGGTACTACTACCGAGACAACAACCCGTATTATGGCTACGGCGATCCGCATCGTAACCACGTCAACGAGTACAGCTACAAAGGCTACGATCGCTACGGTATCGAGAGTCATGACACTAACTGATGGGAACGGCTGAAAACCAGAGGCGTGTCCGCGAAGGCGCGCCGCCGTCTTGATCTCGCGGCCGCGGCGATAGGCCGGTTGATCTTCCAGCCTATCGCTTCGGCCGTCGCTCCGAACGTCACTTGAACGACGGATCCGACTCGGCGCCCGGTCGCGGTGACCAGCTGAGGTCGTAATACTCGCCGCGGCTTCTTGCCCACGGATCGAACGTGTTGATGACGGAATCCAGTTCCGGTGCGAGTTCGGGTATCGTTCTCTGCAAAACGCGTTTGAGCGGCGCGACCTCGACTTGGTGGCCATTCGGGCGGCCTCTTTCCATGTGTTTCCCGTCCGGCCCATTGTTGGTGATCCATTCGATGCCGAAGCGGGTATAGAACTCGGGCCGGAAGCTCGAGGTGAAAAAGCGATCGCTGAATAGCCGTCTCGAGGCGTTCAGGATGAAGACCTGGAGCTGGGTTTCGGAGATGACGAAACCGTGGGGCCGCACCGATTCCGCAAGCACGCCGACGATCGTGTCGACATCCTCGATGTTGTCGACGAGGCTCCCGTCGGGTTGCGAGAAGCAATCGCTTATCTCGCTCCCGTCGGCGTTCCGCTGTGCCGCCGTGATCACCTTGGAGGCATCGCACCGGTGCTGGCCATAGACTTCGCGAATTACACCCACCAGTCGTTCCTGTTCCCGGCGCTCGGCTGACTCGGCGGCCAACCGCTGGTCGACGAAGTCGTCAAACGTCGCGAGCTGCTTCAGTCCATACTGCCGGCGGAACTCGTTGTAGCGCGGTATGCCGTGCTCCCGATCACGGACGATATCGAGCGCCGCGACGTCGATCCTGCCGGTGGCCGAATGCAGGCGGGGCATCGGGAGGTTCTGCAGGAACTGCGGATGATTCCCGAGCGTGAGCAGTCCCAGCCGCTGTCGTCCCATCGAGAGCGCCCAGTTCGCAAGCCCCGCCTGCCGCATGGCGGCTGTCGCGTTGCCGCGCAGAGTCTCCACGACCGGGATCTTGTTGCGGATGACGTTGGGGCGGCCAAGGCTCCGGTACTCGATGAGATCGGGAACCATCGCATGCAGGCGGTAGACGGTGGTGAATTCCTCGGGAAAGGCAAACGGCGAGCCAAAATGGTGGGTCCCGCCATTGACGTCGTCCGCGTTGTCCAAGCTCCACAGATCCACGCGGTTGGCATCACGTCCGAACTGCAGCGGGCTGGCGATGCGTTGGTTGCCCAGGCCGACAATTCCCGACCCGGACGAGAGCACCGAAGACCACGCGTTCCGCGTGCTAGCGTCGCTGGAGCTCGCGAACTCTCCCAGCAGACGCTCCGCCGCAGCGGCAACTGCATCGTCCTCGGCGAGGAGCCCGCTCCAGTTCGAGTTCATCGCGAGGTAGAGCGGTTCGTCGTAGAGGAGCTGCGGCGTCCATTCGATCGTGTGAATCTTGGCGATCTCCGCCGCTATGACCAGCCGCGCGACTTCGAACAGTTCGTCCGCGGTAACGTCCCGATACCGGATGATCGCGCCCGGACGTTGGGGGTCTCGCAATCCGCAGTCGTCGTCCGGCGTCGCCGCGGCTTTGGCGCGGAACGCAACGACGAAGAGGTTGTGCTCGCGCGCGAAGACATTGTGGAAAAAGCTCATGCCAATCGACCAGTTGTCGGGGAAGGCCGTCGCTTCCTGCCCCGACCAATCAGGATTGATGGGATCGGCTGCATCGAACTGCGGCAGGTAGCCGAGGCGATCGCCGGCGCCCGTCCGCCGGTCGACGGGTATTAACAGCAGCTTGGCCCGGTCGGTGGGTTCACGCTTGACGCGCTTGCGCGAAGCTTCGTCGTAACCATAGAGTTGAGAGGCGTCCCACCACGCGGTGACGGTGTTGTCCGTCGTCCTGAAGGCGCGGGCCGCGTACGTGAGGCCTCCGTCGGTGAACGTCGGCGGATCGCCGTCCTGCGCGACATAGCTCTTGTCAATGCGATCTCCGGCGCGACATCCCAGGCGCGAAGCGGCTTCCGGCGTGAGCGGCCTCTCGACGTTGTCGATCCGCTCGCGGGTGCAACCGATGGTCATCAATTCTGGCTGGTTGTGCCCGTCGCGCAGATGCGAGAACCAGTCGTGCGTCATGAACTGGACCCAGAAGGCGGCGAGCACATTGAAGAAGGGTGCCTTCTTGTAGTCGCAGTTGGCGTCGACGGAGTGCCCCGGCAGACCGCGACCCTCATTGCACTTGTCCGGCTCGGATTGCGCCCGCGTGAACAGCTTGCGACTGATCACCTGAGGATCGGGCTGCAGCAGGCCCAGACGTCCACCGTGGCGGTTTCTGGCAAGCACGTCGTTGCCCAGCTCGGGAAAGGTGGAGTCGAACTCCACGTTGCGTGCGAACGGCTGGCCGGTCGAACCCATGAGCGGGTTGCGAATGTCATTGCAGATACCGGTGAGACTCCGAAAGCGGATCAGCTCGCCCGTGCACAGCTGCGTGCCTTCACCTCCCACTCTTGCATAGCCCGGATCCTGCGGCGGGAGCCGCATCGCGTCCCACACCTTGAGCGCGGGTCCGGGCACGCCGTTGCGCCCGCGCACGTAATCCGCATAGGTGCCGCTGTTGTCGAACAGATTGAACTTGAGGAGCTCGACCCGCTGATATTCGAGGTCGATGAGCGCGCCATCGATGCCTCGAGTGTCTGGATCGAGGGGACCGAGGCTCCGCGCCGAGGCGGGTGCGCGGCTCTTTACGCCGCCCGCCGACCAATAGGTCTGCCAGTCGACCCATGGCTCGCCTGCAAACATCGTCGCCCTGTCGCCTCCCCGGCAACGGGCCGTGCTTTCGGTCACTTTGCCGAGAAACCGCTCGGTACGCTGGTCGGCGACCGGACGCATGCCATGCGCGGTCATCCGGGCGCATGCCGCAAGGTCGTCCGGCGCGGGGCTGGCACAGCCCGCCACAGCAAGCGCGGCGATCGACAGGAACGGGAAAAGCAAGCGCAACGAGAGGCGGCTCTCGTTGTGGCAAGACCCGCGACGATCATCGGGAATTCGCGTCCTCCACGATGACGTCACGGGCCTTTTCGCTCACCATGTACACGGCAGACACGATAAAGAAACCCGGGATTTTGGGAAACACCGACGCATCGACGACCCGGAGGCCGCGCGTCCCGTACACCCTGAATCGTGCATCCACAACCGCCATACGATCGCCGGCCGGGCCCATCCGGCACGTGCCGCACGCATGGTGTCCCCACGCATTGTCCTTGATGAACGTACGAATCCGCTCAGGGGATTGCATGGCGCCGCCCGGAAGGATCTCTTCGGCGATGATTTTCCGGCATCGACCGTTGATGCGGCGTGCAGTCTCGAGGCCTTCCACCAGGGCCGACAGATCGTCATCGGCTTCCTCTCCGCTCGGGAAGTAGTGGAAGTTGATTTCCGGCACGTCTCTTGGATCGTTCGACCGCAGCGTGAGCCGACCCGAAGTGTTGTGGGTATGAGCTTTGAGAATGACCCAGGTGAAGAGATCGCTCTGCTGCGCAATGTATCCCGAGTAGCCGGGAAAGTAGCCTTCGAACGATCCGAGAAGGCCGAAAATGAACAGGTCCGGATCCGGACGCGAGGGCAGGGAGCGCTTCACCATCGATGTCACCGCGCCATTGGTGGTGTAGGGTCCCTTGCCGGCCAGCCACTCGCGAAATGGGTCGTCGGGCTCTTCGCCGGGCAGCGGAGGTCGAAGCTTCATCCCTTTCATCAGCGAAAAGTCGCCCGTCATCCTGGTGACCACCGAAATCTCGTAGCGGTCCTGCATGTTCTCGCCCACGCCTGGCAAGTCGATTCGCACCGGGATTCCGTGGCGTTCGAGTTGTTCGCGGGGTCCGATGCCGGACAACATCAGAATCTGCGGCGTGTTGAAGGCGCCTGCACAGAGAATGACTTCGCGTGTGGCGAGAACGCTCGTCGGCTCGGTCGCCTCGTCCTGTCGGGCGAGGGGATCCGCGCGATACAGGTGCGCGCCGGGAAGGTATTGGACGCCGATGGCGCGATTTGCGCCATCGAGCAGAATCCGGGTGGCGAGCGCGTGGGTCCTGACGACGAGTCGTTTGGCGCAGGAATGCTCAACTCTTTTGATGTACTCGCGGCTGCCGACGCGACGGCCACGATGCGTGGTGAGCGGCGTCAGGCAGACGCCTTCGGCATTCTGCTGGACGAACTGCCAGCCGTTGGGGTCGAGCCCGATCTTGAGCCGGCTCCATGCGGTCGCAATTCCGCCTCCGTTGAGGGACTCCGATAGCGCGGCGACGCCGATTGTCTGCACGAATCCATCGCGGACGACAAGCATCGGATTTGCGACATTGGTGGTGAGCCATCCGTTCGCGCCGTGCCGGCTGTCCGGATCAGTCAGCGGAAGATATTCGCAGCGTTCCAGGCGCTCGAAGTAGCGGCGCATGTTGTCGCTGCCCCAGGAAGCGTCGCCGGTAACTTCGGCGATGTGATCCCAGTCGCTGTTGTGTGGATAGATCAGGATCATCGCGTTGTGCGCGGTGCACCCGCCGAGCGTCGCGCACCGTGGGTAGAGGACGCCGTTCTGCGCCGCGCGGAATTTGCCGTCCCGGTTCTGTTGCGCGTCATCCGCGTAGTGACGCACGAAGAAATTCCAGGCGATGCGCGGGTCCTCGGAGGCGCGGGCGTGGAAGGCCGGGACTTCGTAGTCGTAGAATTCCTCGTCCCCGCCGGCCTCGAGCAGCAACACCCGAAAACCGGCCAAAGCGAGATTCGCCGCCAGAGGGCCGCCGCCCGCCCCCGAGCCGACGACGACGTAATCGAACGCGTCGCCTCGCTCGGCAGCCGTGCAATTCACTGCTGCCTGGGGCGCTGCCTCGTCCCGCAAGTCGAACCGTGATGCGCAGCCGCTCGCCAGCGCGCCCGCAGCCGCGAGGCCAGCCGCGCCCAGCCGCAGGACGCGGCGTCGGATCGTGCCTGCAGGGGGCAGACGTCGGACGTGGCGCGGCGTGGTCACGATGATGGTTGCCGGGGATCCTGTAGGGCTGCGATCGCGCTGGGGATTACCATGCGCCGCACATGTCAGGGTAGCTCACTACGTGGTGACTCGCAGCGTTGGCGCCCGGCCCCATCCGCACCGTTGAGCCCGAGACCGAGCCGCCCAAGCGCTTTAGAACGTCTTTAAAAATGCGATCAGGGCGCGCTTGTCGGCGTCGCTCAAGCCGGCTTCTTCGGCGAAATAGTCGGTGCCGAAATAGTGGCCGCGGTTGACGACGAAATCCGGACACTTGCTGACTGCAAGGAGCGGCTCGACGAGATCTGCAAACGCCTTGCGCGCCTCATCGTCAGTTGCGCCGCGCGGGAGAGACTTGAGATCGCGCGTCGCTTTGGTGAGCACGTCGATAACTTTGCCCTTTTGCTCGAGATCGATGTTGGACAGGAGATTGATCGGCGTCCCCTTCGGAATCGGGCCGAGCTCGATCCCGCCTTCGCTGAATAGCCAGGGCTGGGCATAGCTCAACGGCCCGACCAGTGGCTGCAGGAAGTCGGGTAGGTAGCCTTTCGGGACGCGCAAGTACGACGTCGCAGACGTCACGTGGATCTCCCCGGGATGCGCCTTGCCGGAAGCGGTCATGTACATTCGGTCGCCTCGTCGTTTCGCGGGCCACAGGAGTTGCTCGATGCCACCGTCGAAGGATCTCATCCGATCCTCGACCGATCCGCTCCAGTAGAAGTCTCCGAGCGAATTGTTGAGCAGAAACGGGGCCGATGACCAGAGACTGATGAGCGACGGCGGACGGATGTATCCGCGGCCGCCGGCCGGCATTTCGTATTTCCGTGGCTCGCTGGTGATCGGATGGTGGACCGTAATCGTTCCAACCGACGGCAAGCTCTTGTAGGTGCTCGATGAGAAGTTATCCCAGATGTCGCCTGCCAGCGCGTTGGTTGCGAGCGATGAGCAGGCGTTGGTCTCCAGCAGAGTCACGGGTACGCGCAGGTCGGTCGACAGATAGTTATCCTTGAGGAAACTCTCCGATAACGTGATCGCGGTCATCGCGCTCTTGAATTCGCCGGTCTTGGTCCAGGCCCAGTAGTCGTTCCAGCATTTGAGGTAATTGGGTCCGGCGCAGATACCCGCGCGAAAAAAGCGAGAAGCCTGCTCGGGCAGCTTGCTCGAGTGGCAGCGAGCACAGCGCTCGGCAAACACCACCTTCCCGCGTTCCAGTTCCGCCGCGCCCGCGGAAAGGTACGCACGGCCTCCCGGCGCATCCTTCAGATAGTCGGGTTTGGCCGTTGCGAGGAAGAAGAGCGCGACGTCGGGAGTCTGGACTTCGGTGGCGTTCCAGTAGCTCGAATTCCTTCGCGCGACGGCGATCTCGAACGGCGTGAACTTTGTGCCGCCGATGAACGGCCGGAAATGCTCCAGCCATTCCTCGCTGAACAGCCCGATGTTGACGAAGACGCGATTCAAGGCACCCAGGGCGCCGACGGAATCGGAGCCGTCCTTGAGGACCCGCGGCGTCCATACCGTATTCGGCGCCTGATAGAACCCGGCGAGCGGGCTCCCGGGTGGAACGAATCGGTTGAGATGCTCGTTATCGAGCTCTCCGCCTGCGAGCTTCTCCTCGCCCCATTGTCGGGCGATCGCCAACCGCGCGCCAAGGCTGTAGACCGAATTCATCGTGCGCGGGTTGTTCATGTAGTCGGTGGACACGAACGACGTATCGAGCGCGCCTGGACGCGACGTGTGGAAGAGCTGGTAGGCAAAGCTCGATTCGTCCACTTTCCAGACGAAGATCCGATCGACCCAGAAGTATTGCGCGCCGGGGTTGGAATTGAGGTTTTCCCACTTCGGATGTTCCGGATCCTTTGGCGGATTGCTCGGGTTCGGTCCCACGTGGCAGAACCCGCACGACATCCCGACGCGATACGGCTTCACGAGGTTCTTGTCGTTGTAGTAACTCGGATCAGTGTAATAGCGCTCCGGATCCCATCGCTTCGCCGCCGCCTCGTCAAAATCGGGATTCGGCAAGAGGCGGAGCCCCACGATCCCGGTGGCGTACCCGTAATAGGAGCCCACGGGCATATTCTTGCCGCGGGCGCCGATCTTGACCCCAGGGTACTTGGCTTCGTTTTCGAACGGGTCCGCTGGACAATCGTCACGACGAACATCCAGCCACAGGCCATAGCGGTCCTTGCGCGGTCCGGATCCCTTCTCGAAACACGGCTCGTTGACGAGTCCCAGATAACGCCAACGCGTATCGCGGCTGTAGTCGAGGCTCGGGTGGTTTGACAGGATCTTGAGGAAATCGAGGATGCCGGCACTCTGAACGGAAAGTACGTCCCAAAGACGGTCGTTGCCACCGCTCCAGACGATCCAGTTGTTGCGACCCTTCACCACGGCCGACACGGCTGCCTCGGGCGCGATCCCCGGCACGTACGGGGCCAGTGCAGCAGCAATTTGCTTGGGGTCCCTGGTTGCCCCGTAGTCCATGTCGCGGAAATAGTCCTCGTCGGCCGCGGGAAAGCTTTCGGCGCCCCTGCCCACGCACAGGGCTTCGTCCGTGACGTGTCCGGAGCCGTGTCCGCACGAAGTGGTCAGCGGAAACGTGGCGCAGCAGGCGAGGACCAGAACGACGAGTACCGGAAACAGCGTGGGGCGGAACACTTTCCCGATCTTCATTTTCGATCCCTTGGCGGCGCCGCTCGAAAACGTTCCGGATGCTGAACTGCTTGGGTGAGAATATCAAGTAGTGGCCTACAAAAGCACGAGCAGCCAATTTCTTCGGCTTACTCGCGGACTCGACAAGGTTCTTCACACATTCAGTCGGATGCAGTTCTTGACAGACCTCATGCGCGTTGTATGCTACGACAGCGAGGCGGCTTGTTCCAGCCTGCCGCCACATCGGGAGGGAACCGCAAATGGCTTACGACGTGCCACGGCTGCTCACGATGTCGCAGGCGCAGCTCGACGAACTGTTTGCCAACAGTCCTTGCGGCGAGATTCCCGACGGCGAGGCAAAGGGCACCGCCATTGTCGCGCCCGGCACGACCTACACCGCCGACATTGCCGAGGCGATCAACCATTTCGCGTGGCAGGGGAAGGTCTTCGACGCGAGGAGAGGCGTGCTCACGAACAAGATCCTTCTGCTCGGCCTCAACGCCATCATCGCGAAGGTCTACAAGGCGCCGAGCTGGATGGACGGCAAGGAATGCATCGTGCTGGACTATTCGGAGACTTCGCTGGTCGCGAATTGGGTTCGCGATGAAATTCGGTTAATTGGACCGGGACGCTATCTGGGCTTGGTGTACTGGAAGAAGAAGCGGCTCATCGATTTTGCGCTGCAGTTCTAGTGCCGTGTCGTCGCGGCGTTGACAACTCGCCGGTCGCGGTCAATCCCCCGTAAGGCGGCGACCGTCCACCGGGGCGCAAATCGTGTCGAATCGGATCTGCAAGGGAGATTTCGTTCGGTCATGGATTGAGCGCCCGTACACGCCAGCTAGCGGCTGCCGCCTCACCGTGACGCGCGCGCCTCGCCATTTCAGGCTTCACTTCGCCCCCGGTTGAAGACGTCACTTCCGATCGCCGCATCGTGGACTCCAACACCAGCCGCCCAGTCCCGCCGGCCGACACCGGCTCCGCATTCCTGAACTGGGTCGCCGATACGTCTCTGCTGCTGGTGCAGATGGAGCGCCGGATCGATCCGTTCTTCCGACCGGGGTTCGATGCGGTGCTTCGTGATCCGATCGCGAGGTTGGTGACGGCCCTCATCAACATGCACCGACTGAAGGAGGGACTGAAGATCGCCGAGGAGAGGCCGCTTCCGAACGAAGAGGTCCACGTCGATTCGATCATCTCGAGCTTTCAGACGCAGATGCGCAAGCTGTGGAAGCCGGGAGGCTTCGAACGCGGCGGAAATACGAAGACGCACGGCATCGTGCGCGGCGAGTTCATCGTCCACGACGGCCTGCCCGCGGAGCTCCGCCACGGCATCTACGCGCAGCCCCGCACCTATCGCGCATGGGTCCGCTTTTCCGGACCCGGTCCTTACGTGACGCCCGATATCGACGATGTCGGGTTCATGAGCATCAGCATCAAGTTGATGGGGGTCCTGGGCCCGAAGCTCATGGACGACGAGAAGTTCACGCTGGACATGTTCGGCGTATCGACGCCTACCTTCGTCACGCCCGACGTCGATGCGAATGCGCAACTGCAGATCGAGAGCGTGAAGAACGCATCGATCTTCTATTTCCTCAACTTCCGTCGTTCGCACGTGCTCGACTTCATCATGCAGGGGCTGTGGATCAAGACGCAGAGCAGCCCGTTCGAGGCTCCCTATTTCAGTTGCGTGCCGTACCTGCTCGGCGAAGGCGGGGCGATGCAGTATTCGGTATGGCCGAAAAGAACGACGCGGACCCCGATCCCCAGACTCCCGCTGCGCCCGCCGGACGACTATCTGCGCGACGCGATGGTGGCGACGCTGGCGAAAGAGGATGTGGAGTTCGACATTCGCCTGCAACTGCAAACCGATGCGCATCTGATGCCGACCGAGAACAATGCGGTGCTCTGGCCGGAAAGATTGTCGCCGCGCGTGTCGGTGGCGACGCTGCGGATCCCGCGGCAGACGTTCAATTCGCAGGCACAGATGGATTTTGCCAGGCGCCTTTCATACAACCCGTGGCATTGCATTGCTGAGCACCGCCCCCTGGGCAATCAAAGCCGCGCCCGGCACCGGATGTACGCCGAGCTCTCGAAGCTGCGGCATGAGATGACGGGCGTGCCTCATTACGAGCCGAACGGGGATGAGGTCTTCGATTAGCGATGACCCCGCAGTCCACCTTCATGATCGTTGCGCCGATCGATCCACGGCGCGAATCGGAGCTTCGGCGGCTGCTCGACTCGATGAACGAGGGGCCGGGCCGCGTGAGTCCCGACAACACGCTCATTCCATTCGCTCGATTCGAGGCGCTGCATTTTGCGCGTTTCGTCATCCTGGACGACAAGACGCTGGAGGACGTCCGCATCTACGATGTACCCGTTCGCTCGTATCCGGTCTACCTTGCGTTCCTCGGCGACATCGACGGTGACTCGAATGCTTTTCTCGCCGACCTGGTGCTGAAGGCCGAGAAGGGACTGCGCGCCATTTTCTCCTGTTGCGAAGGATTCGCAGGCGATACCGATCTCGTTCGATGGATGAAAAGCCACGATGCGCCGATCATCGCCAGCTACGTGAATTGCCGCGGTCGGACCGTGCGCCGCATTCGTGACGAGTCGGTGCTGAAGAACGCACTCGATGAGTACCTGCGGATTCACGCACCTGCGCTCGCCGGCATGCCGTCGCGCGAAGTCCTGGCGAAGCTGCGGCAGTTCGTCGAGGCGGAGAAATCCGCGGGGCGTCTTACGCTGTCCGTCGATGCGCCCACCCCGGTCGGCTGGTCGATCAGGAATGCGCTGCATCTGATCGGAGTTCCGCTGCTCCTTCTCGTTGCGTTGCCTTTGCTCATCGTCGGCGCACCGCCCTTTATCGTTCGGCTGCGTCGCTTGGAGAAGGCCGACCCCGAGCTCTGCGAACGGGTGGACCCGGCACACTCCGATGCACTGGCACTCCTTGAGGATCGCGAAGTCACCAATCAATTCAATGCGATGGCAAGCCGCAAACCGGGGTTGGTGCGGCTCGTGACGCTGCTCGGTATTCTTTGGACCGTAGATTATGCTGCGCGGCACCTCGTCAGACCCGGGCGCCTGGGGCGGATCCGGTCGATTCACTTTGCCCGCTGGGTCCTGCTTGACGGAAGGAAGCGGGGAACGTTCTTCAGCAATTATGACGGCACCGTCGAGAGCTACATGGACGACTTCATCAACAAGGCGGGCTTCGGGCTCAACGCCATCTTCTGCAACGCCATCGGTTATCCGCGCACCAACTGGCTCGTGCGCGACGGATGCGAGGATGAGCAGAAGTATCGGAACTTCCTGCGCCGGCACACGCTGCCCTCGCAGGTCTGGTACAAGGCCTATCCTGGCCTCACCGCGATCGATCTGGAGCGGAATCGGCGCGTTCGCGAGGGCCTGGAAGCCAAGTCGATGAGCGAACAGGAAGCCCGCGACTGGGTCGCACTCCTATGAACCTGAGCGAAGTCGACTATGCCGATGTGCAAGGCCTCGTCCGTTTCGGATACGGGAAGATGACGGAGGCCTCGTACGTGCACCTGCTTGTCAAGGATGTCGCCGCGGCGCGTGCCTGGCTGCGCAACGCCCGCGTCAGCAGTGCCGCCGCCGTGACGGCTCCTCCGGCCGTCGCGATGCAGATTGCTTTCACGGCCAGTGGCCTTGAGGCACTTGGCGTGGCACCCGCGGTTCTATCGGGCTTCTCGGCGGAATTCCTGGCGGGAATGGCGGAGGAGAATCGGGCGCGGCGCCTCGGTGACGTGGGGAACAATGCCCCGTCGGAATGGCAATGGGGATACGCGAAGAACGCGCCGCATCTGATGGTGATGTTCTTTGCCGAGCCGGGCCGGCTCGCAGGCCTGGTGCAGGAAGCAAAGGCAAACGCGTGGCACGCGGCGTTCGAGGAGCAGCGCTGGCTGGGGACGGCGGATCTCGACGGGATCGAGCCCTTCGGTTTCGCCGATGGCATCAGCCAGCCGCAAATCGACTGGGCGCGGCAACGCGACGTGCGTCCGCCGCAGATCGATTACACCAACATCGTTGCGCTGGGGGAATTCGTGCTCGGGTATCCCAACGAGTACGACAAATATACCGATCGGCCTTTGATCGACGCCGCATCCGCCGGTGCGGAGGGGTTGCTCGCCGCGGAAGATGCTCCGGAGAAGAAGGATCTCGGTCGCAACGGAACCTATCTGGTGATGCGTCAGTTGCGGCAGGACGTTCGGAGTTTCTGGCGGTTCGTCCACACGCAGGCGGGCGGAAATTCCGCGGACGCCGACAAACTTGGTGCTGCATTCGTGGGCCGGACGAGAGCAGGGGACCCGCTGGTGCCCGCCGACGAACACCCGATCCCCGGAATCGGACCGGATGCAGACGAGATTCGTCGGAATCAATTCACGTTCGGCCAGGATCCGATGGGAACCCGTTGCCCCTTTGGCGCGCACGTGCGGCGACAGAATCCGCGCAACACCGATTTCCCCGGGCGTCCGATCGGGCTCGCGAAGCTCATCACCATGCTTGGTTTTGGCCCTGGAGGATTCCGGGACGATCTGATGTCACCGGTGCGCTTTCATCGCATCCTGCGGCGCGGCCGCGAATACGGGCCTGAGCTCCTGCCCGAGAATGCAGTAACGCCGGCGCCGCCGGACGATCCGGAGCGTGGATTGCACTTCATCTGCCTCAACGCGAACATCTCGCGCCAATTCGAGTTCCTGCAGAACGCGTGGACGACGAACACCAAATTCTCCGGATTGACCGGCGAGAGTGATCCACTGCTCGGCAATCGCGAGCCCGCGCCGGGGTGCCCGATCACGAGCAATTTCACGGTGCCGCAGGGCAAGGGCTTGCGCCGGCGCGTCTTGGGGCTGCCTCAATTCGTGACCGTGCGGGGCGGCGCGTATTTCCTGCTGCCAAGCCTTCGCGCGCTGCGTTATTTTGCCGGAGGGGAGTGAGCGTCCCGCTCAAGAGCAGAGGACTGGGGGCCATATAGCGGACGGGTGCGTTCGCGGCAGTCCGAGCGTGCGCTCTGAATTTCACGAGGCCGACTATTCCCCAACGTGGACGGGAGGCAACTGAATCGCGACTTCCCGGTCGAAGTCCTGCCACCCGTTGAAGGAGTCTGTCATGGTCGAAGCGCACGTCCACCCCGACAGGTTGCCGACCGAACCCGTGCTCGGCCCCGAGCCGCCGCAGCTGTTCGAAGGCGATCCGCAGCGCCTGAGCCCGGCGTCGAGCAAGGTGCCCATCTGGCCGATCATGGTGGCGGCGCTCGTCATTGCCGGCGCGGCAGCGTTCTACTTCTGGTCGCGGCGCCCGCCACCGCCAGCCGACTTGCTTCCGACCGAATCTGCACCGACGCGAGCGATGCCATCGACGGAGGCACCCCCCGGAGTCCGCTATCCGATCGAGAACGCCCCACCGCAAGCGGGACAGGTGCCTCTGCCGTCGCTGCAGGAGAGTGACGCGGCGGCGCTTGATGGGATCGCCGCAGTTTCCCCGGGCAATGGACTCGACAAGATCCTCCGGCGCGAGGATGTGATCCGCCGCATCGTCGCAACGGTCGACAACCTTCCACGCCGCTCGGTTGCGACCCGACTCGTGCCTGTAAAGCCGGTACCCGGGCGGTTCGCAACGGCAGGGAGCGGTGACGGCGCATCGATCGGTGCCGACAACGCTGCGCGCTATGCGCCGTATGTTCAAGTGGCCGAATCCGTCGATGCGAAGGCTTTGGCGGCGCTCTACATGCGGTTCTACCCGCTGTTTCAGCAGGCGTATCGCGAGCTCGGATACCCCAATGGCAATTTCAACGACCGGCTGGTCGAGGCGATCGACGACATGCTGGCCGCACCTGCTGTGCAGGGACCGATCAAGTTGATTCAGCCCAAGGTGCTCTACGAATACGCCGACCCGGACCTGGAGCAACGATCGGCCGGGCAGAAGATCTTGATGCGGATGGGCAGCGACAACGCCACGCGGGTCAAGGCGAAGCTCGCGCAGTTCCGGCGCGAGGTGGTGGGGCCGCACGCGACGCCGTAGCCATCTGGGAGGTCGGAGGGCATCGCGCCTTTCCGGAGTGCGCCCAATCGAGGTCCCCACGCGAACGATGCACGACGTTGCGGTGACCGTCTGCGGGGGAACAGCGGCCGAGAGAATGCTTGAGCTCCGTCGGTCGGATCTCGCGACCGTCTCTCGTAAACGAGTGAATTCTCGGCTTGCGTCCAGCCGCGCGAAGTTGTCTACTACACGCTACCTGGGTGGCCGTGCTTCCATTGAACTGGATGGCCGGTCATGCGCACGGCGTGCCGAATCGGCGCTCCGCGCATCGGGCACTGAAGGAGAGAGCCGCGTATGGTCATGGAAATCGGTGGAGCGAAGAAGCGGATCGGCCTCGCGATGTCGGGAGGAGGGTTTCGAGCCGCGGCTTTCCATCTCGGTGTCATGCGCAAACTTCAGTCGGCTGGGTTGCTCGACAAGGTCGACCTGTTGAGCTGCGTCAGCGGTGGCAGCATCGCGGGTGCCTTCGTCGCCGCCAACTGGGGCCAGACAGACAAGCTCGAGCGTCTGGACACGTACCTGCGCACGCGCTCCATCGCCGTGGCTTCTGTCATTGGAGGAATGCTCGACCCGTTCGAAACGCGCCTCGACAAGCTCGCCGCCACGTACGACCGCGATCTCTTCCATGGCGCGACGCTCAAGGATCTCGCAGCGGGCCCGCGGCTGTATCTCAACGCGACCAATCTTGCGACCGGCAACATGTTCTTCTTCGTGGCTGGTGGGGGGCTTGCCGCGGAGATGGGGGACCATGAGCTTGGTGTCGTTCCTGCGCCGGATTTCAAGGTGAGCCACGCGGTCGCGGCGTCGTCCGCATTTCCGCCGGTGTTCCCGCCACTGCGCCTCGCGGCCGACGTCTACGCGCATGCGGGTGCGGTCGAGTACGTCACGCTGACCGACGGCGGCGTCTACGACAACATGGGCGTCAATCCGGTCGTGCGCGCGCGCGCCGCGCTGGACTATGTGATCGTCAGCGACGGCGGGAAACCCTTCGCGATCGACGAACGGCCGACGGATTCCGGCGCGATCGTCCTGAAAGCGAGCCTCGGAATCATGATGGAGCAGATCCGCGGGTTGGAGTTCGACCGGCTGCAACATCGCCACCTGGCAGGTGCCGGCCCGAAGCCGCTGTGGTTTTCGATCGACAGCAAGGAGGGCGAGACCCAGGCCGGCGATGCGGCCTTCGCCTCCGCGATCGATACCAACCTCCGAGCCCTGTCCGACGACGAAATGGACGTCCTGACGCGCCACGGTGGCGGGTTGGTGAACTCGCGACTGCGGCGCTACGCCCCGGAGCTGCTCGGGGCTTGAAATGGGCACGCGGGACGGCGACAGAGTTCCGATAATTCCGCGACAGCGCTGAGCCCGGATCGACACGGACCGGCAGAAAAGGTGGGCCATGGCCAACAGGACTTCCGATCGTTCATCCGGGCACAGGCAGGGCCTCCGCGTTTCGAAGAGCGCAGTGACAAAACAGGATCGGCCGCCAGTGTCGTCGCGCCGTCCCGCGCGTGTTGCCCCGTCGCGCCCGGTCTTGGGCCAGCCCCCCTGGATGAAGATTCCCGAGCCCTCGACCCGGACGCTCAAGGTTTACGCGTTGGATCCGAGTGCCGGCAACTACGTCGGCAATGTGATGTCGGTGCGCATCCGCTGGGAACGAAACCTCAAGCCGGGCCCGGCGGGGCGCCGCTTCGCCGTCATCGACTACGACGGGGCGAATCAGCGTTATTACCCGCCAGTCGACTTGAACGACTATCGGATCCTTGCGCGCGGCGGCTTGGACCCGTCGGAATCGGATCCGCGCTTCCATCAGCAAATGGTGTACGCCGTCGCTTCCGAAACGGTCGAGAAGTTCGAGGCGGCGCTCGGCCGAACGATCCATTGGCGGCGCGCCGACCGCCCCGTGGCCGTCAAGAAAGGCGCCGGCGTCGATGCCGATGCCGATGCCGATCGCAAGCTCGACGACATCTGGGTGCTGAAGCTCTTTCCCCACGCGATGGTCCAGGCCAATGCGTTCTACAGCCGCGAGGCGCAGGGCATCCTGTTCGGTTACTTCCGCGCGGCGGAAGCGAACCAGGGCAACAATCTGCCGGGCCAGCGCGTCTTCACCTGTCTTTCGCACGACATCATCGCGCACGAGGTGACGCACGCGGTGATCGACGGCATCCGGACGTATTTCACCGAGCCCACGAATCCTGACGTGCTCGCCTTTCACGAGGCCTTTGCCGATTTGACTGCGCTGTTCCTCCATTTTTCGCACAAGGAGGCCCTGCTCGATACGATCCGCAAGACCGGTGGGTTGCTGTACAAGTTCGAGTTGACGCCCGACACGGCTCCTGTGGACGGACGAACGGCGGGAGGCGGGCACGGGACCGTCGCCCCACCACTCATCGTCGGCGAGATGGGTTCCCGCAATCCGCTGGTCGAGTTGGCGCAGCAGTTCGGCGAGGCATCCGGCATGGGTCGCGGCCTCCGTTCAGCGCTCGGTGTGCCGCCGGATCCGACTGCGATGCAGACGCGGGTCAACGATCCTCACTTCCGCGGCTCGATTCTGGTCGCGGCCGTGTTCGATGCGTACTTCTCGACGTACTTGCGCGCTGCGGCCGATCTCTTCCGAATTTTTCGCGCTGGCGGCGGCCAGATCGATCCGGCGGAGCTTCCTGCCTCGCTTGCCGACCTGCTGGCCGAAACCGCATCGACGACGGCGAACGAGTTCTTCCAACTTTGTGCCCGAGCACTCGACTACTGTCCCCCCGTCGATATCACGTTCGGCGACTACCTGCGCGCGCTCATCACGGCCAGCGTCGATCTAAAGCCCGAAGACGATCGGGGCATCCGACAGGCGCTCATGCAGGGATTTCGAGCGCGCGGCATCTACCCGGAATCCGCGACGTTCTTTTCGGAGGACGCCCTCGGCTGGACGCGCGTGCCCGAGTGGACCGCGCGACCGGTCGAGGATGCGCTGCCGCCGGTCGTCGGCGAGTTCACCGATCCGGCGACGGGAAAGGCGGAGAAGCGCGAGCTCGTGTTCGGAAACCCCGGCGGATTGACGCGGGCCCAGAAGGACGTCAATGGCGAAATCCTCCGCCAGTACGCGTGGAGGAATGCGGCACGGCTGGGGTTCGATGCCGATCCGACCGTTTCGCCGGATGGTCGGCCCTACGCGCCGTCATTCCACCAGGTGTTCCGGGTCACGCCGGATGGCCGACTGCGCATCGACATGGTGGTCGAGCTGGTGCAGACGCGCTGGGTTCCCTTCGAACCCGCCTTTCCCCGGGCGGGATCGTTTCCGCTTCGTGGCGGCGTGACGCTCATCGTCTCGGCGCCCGAAAGGGATGCTTACGGCCGCTACGGCCCGCCGAAAGTCCGTTTCGCGATCCACAAGGTTCTCGCCGGCGATCGAGGAAAGCAGCGCGAGGCCAGGCAGCGAAGCTACACGTTGGCGATGGGGCTCATGAATGGCGACACCGACGACGACCGGCATTTTCAGGTCGATTTCGGTCTCGTCCATCAAGGGATATGATCATGGCGACGCGACCCGCAACGCGCAAATCCAGCGGCACGAAGTCAAAGACCAAACGGCGTGCGAGCACGACGGCGAAGAAGAAACCCGCCCGATCGCGCAAGGCCACCGGCGGCGCCAGATCCAAACCGAAGCCACGTACGCAGCCGGCACCGGCGAAGAAACGACCCGCACGGCGCACGCGCGCGGCGCCCGCGAAGAAACAACCCGCCTCATCGCGCAAGCCGGCGAAGTCGTCTTCGTCCAGGCGTGCAGCAGCGGGGGCTGCCGACAACGCGTTGCGCGTGCGGATGTACCGCGTCGGTTTCGGCGATTTCTTCCTGTTCACGGTCCCCACCGCAAGCGCAGGACCTCAGCACATCCTCATCGACTGCGGCGTACATGCGGGCAACATCAAGAGCATGCCCGACTGCGTGGCCGACCTGATCGCCGTAACCCAGCGCAAACTGGCACTCGTCGTCGTCACCCATTACCACGCCGATCATCTCTCCGGCTTCGCAACCCAGTACGACGAGTTCGCGCAGTTCGAGGTCGGGGCCGTCTGGATCACGAATCGGCTGGACCCGAGCGATGCGCAAGCGATGGCCTTCAAGTCGCAGCTGTCGCTGCTTTCGAACCATCTCCGTCTGCAACTGCAGCTTCGGCTCGCCGCTGGTGAGGACCTCGTCGCCACGCAGGCGCTCGCGAAGGTCGAGAACGCGCTCGGCGTCGGCTTCGGTGTCGCGGGCTCCGGCAACGAAAAGGCGATGGACCTCGTCACCAACGGCTTCAGCAACCATCCACCGGTCCACTACTACGAAGCGGGTGACGCGCCCGCGCTCCCGCCGGTGCTGCAAGGCGCGATCACCGCCGAGATCCTCGGACCGTCGCCGAAGGCGTCCGAAGGCGATTTCGCCGCCAGCGACAACAAGACGGAACAGTATCTCGCGGCGGTGTCGGTCAGGGGGCTGACCGACACGAACAGCTTCAGGCCTTTCGATCTCGATTGGCCGGCGAGCGCGAGCGACTATCCCGCCGACGCGTTTCGTCCGTGGCCGGGATTCCGGGAGATGGAAAAGGCGTTGCACGCGGTGCAGCCCGATGCGCTCGCGGCGGCCGCCGATCTCGTCGACGGCACGCTGAACAACCAAAGCCTGGTCGTCCTGTTCACCTGCCGCGGCAAGAAATTGCTGTTCGTCGGCGATGCGCAGTGGGGGAATTGGGCGTACTGGCTCTACGGGCGCGGCGTGAAGGGAAAGGACCCGGGGATCTCGGAGCGCGCCCGCGAAATCCTCGGCAACATCGACTTCTACAAGGTGGGTCACCACGGCAGCACCAACGCGACGCCGATTCCGGCCGTGGGTGCGATGCCCGACACGTGCGTCGCGATGTGCTCGACCGAGACCGGCTATCCCAGCGCCAAGCGTACTTATGGAAGCATCAAGAAGAAGACCGAGGTGCCGCGGATTGCGCTGATGGAAGCGCTGGAAGAGCAGACGGGTGACAAGCTCGTGCGCAGCGACTGGATCGCGGTCGATGGCAAGGCTCCGGCAAGTCCGGAGGCCCACGAACAACTGGAAAAGCTGCCGCGGAATTTCGTCGCGGGGGAAATCTATGTCGATTACATTTTCCCGGCTTGACATGCGGCCCGGTGTCACGCGCCGCGGATTGCGTGCTCGATCCCCGGCGAACGCCACCGCTTGGCGGCACGACGGCTTGGACGTGCGACGGCTGACCAACTCACCCAGATTGTGAGCTACAATCAAATTGGGCGATTCAGGAAATCCCGGAGAGGTCATCATGACGGGGATCACGACGTCAGGTCCCGCGGCGCCGACGGACCGCGATCTCAGCGAACTCGGCGAGCTCAGCACCACAATGATCCGTTTGGCGCAATTCGCCGACGGGCGGCAGAGCGTGTTCGAGGGATCGCGCATCGGCGTCGTGGTCACCGACCTCGAGCGAAACGTCCAGTACGCGAATCCTGCGGCGCTTCGGATGTTCGGCCTTGAGAGCATCGCCGGCCTAAAACTGGAATCGATGTTCCCGGACGAGACCGCGCGCGCGATCCTTCGTCGGCAGCTCGACAACCGGCGGCACGGCTTGATCGGCAACTACTGCGTGGAGGGGCGTCGCGCCAACAATAAACCGGTGTTGCTGGAAATCACCGGTTTACCCGTACCCAACCGACACGGCGAGATCGTCGGAGCCCTCGGGCTTTTCCGCGATGTCGGACAGCAACAGCTTGCCAACCGCATCCACGATCTCAATCGCGAGGTCAGTGAAACAGAGCCGCTTTTGACGGGGCTCGCCGTGGCATTGAAGACCGCGTTCGACTTCGACCGCATGAGCGTGTCGCGCTTCAGCAGCGACAACGCCCACGTGAACGCGTTTTTCACCTATGGCCACAAGGAGGCAACCGGAACAAAGCGCTGGTATTCGCTGAGTCCCGCGCAGCAGGCCTGGCTGATGGACGAAGGCGCAAAGGTCGTTCCCGACATCGAGAAATTGATGGAACAGACTTTGTGGAGGTCTTATCGCGGAGACCCGGGGGTGCAAGAGCTACTTCGCGACGGCATCAAAAGCAGCCTGCGCCGCGACGTGCGGAGCGGCGCAAAGGTGCTCGGCTCCGTCACGCTCATGAGCCGCGCGGTCGACGGATTTACGGAGGAGCAGCGGAAGGTGTTCGAGGAGTTGCCCATCGACGCCACCGTGCTTCAGGCGCTGAGCCTCGAGGAAAAATTGTCGATGGCGGGACGCCTTGATCTGCTGAAGGCACTGAGCGGTTGCAACACCGTGCGCGATGCGTGCGAGACGCTCGCGCGCAAGCTGGTGTGGAATTTCGGCTGGGCCCACGTCTCCATCCTCCGCGTCGACCGAACGGCCGGCAGCGTGAACCTGCTTGCGCAGGACTGGATCGAGCGCAAGCGGATCCGGCTCCCCGACGACTACACCCAGCCTATCGACGTCGGTATCCTCGGACGCGTGGTGAGGGCCGGCGCCGTGCAGAATGTGGCGGATGTGCTGAAGGACCCGGACTACCGTCGTGGCGTGGAGTCCGCGGAGGTTCGCTCGGAGCTGTGCGTGCCCATTTTCGGGGACGGCAAGGAGGTCCGCTGGATCATCAACGTCGAGGACACGCGCGAAAGCGCTTTCGCTGCCGATGAATGCGCGGCGCTCAAGGAGGTCGCGCAAGAAGTGGGTGGGCTGATGCATCGCGTCAGCGAGCTGTATATCCTGACCCAGTGCTTCGAGCACGCCGCCGATCCCGTCTTCGTTACCGACGCCGAGTTGCGGATCCGGCGCACCAACGGCGCTGCCGCCCGGCTGCTCGGGTTCGAAGCCCCCGATGAGATTAGCGGCGATTTCGCGGGGCTGTTTGAGGATCCGAACGTGCGGAGCCGACTGATCGGTTGCGCACCGGGCGACCTCGGCGAGTTCGTGATGCGGCGCGTGGGCGATGCCGATAAGGGTCAGCCGGCCAACGCCGTAGGCACCGTTCCCGTTTTCGTCTCGCGCCAGGATTTTCCCGCGGGACTCACCGGCTCGATCTTCATCGCCCACGACACCTTGGCGATGCGGCGCACCGTCGAGTTGGAGCTGCTCGAAAGAGCCGCCTACGAAGTAGCGGTGGAGACGAGCTCGCCGCTCGCGCTCGCTATTTGCGAGCTCGAGAGCCTCGTTCGTACGCACCCCCCGGGAGACCCGCTCCAGACCATCGCCAGGAGCACGGTTTCGAGCGACCAACGCCGCAGCGTCGACAAGGTTCTGCGTCTGTTGGCACGGGTGCGGCATGGCTACTCGAACCTCGCGATGTTCAATCCCAAGGCGCGCCCGCAGCCGTCGGAGCTGTCCAACCTGAGCCTGCGCGCCGAGCTGGAGGCGATCGCGGCCGGCCTCGCGGAAACCGACCGCGTTCGCGTGACAGTGGAAGGTGACGGCGCGCTTCCGTCCGTGCGTGGCGATCACTTTCAGATCGGCACGATCTTCGAGACGCTGCTCTCGGAGCTCTTGCGCTACGCGCCCGAGACGACGCCGGTGGAGGCGGTGCTCGCGGCGCGCGACGGCACAGTGGAGGTGCGGCTGCGCGGATTCATGGCGCCTGCGAGCGAGGGCGAGGAAGCCGCGCGGGAATGGTCGCGCACGCGCGCCGACCTGGCGATTGCAAAGCCGCTGATCGACGAGTTCATGCAGGCGCACCACGGCACGTTCGAAGCGACGGCGATGCCGGATCGGCGCACGGAATTCCTGCTGCGCTTCCCGGTCGGAGCGGCCTGATGAGCAAGACTGTGCTGCTTGTGATCGGCGACTCGGACCGGGATCTCTCCGACTTGCTGACTCGGACGCTCGAGTCCTCACCCGACATCACGGTGATCCAGCAAAAGAACGAGAGATCGGCGCTCAGGATCATTCGCGACCGCGAGATGCCCTTCGACTTCATCGCCGCGGCGCTCTCGCTGGCGCCGGATCCGGCATCGCCCCCGCTGTCCGACGGCGGAATCGCGTTCTGCGAGCACGCGCGAGCGATCTCGCCGGCGCCGATCGCGCTCATCGCGCCAGCCATCACGAATGCGCTGCAACAGCGGCTGGCGCGCATCCCCTCGTCTCCGATCCTCTTTGGCGTCGACGCGGAGCTGCCCGCCATCTTGCTGCAGCAGGTGCTCGCGACGGTGCCACCTGTGCGCAGGCTGGACGTCGTCATCCGTGCCGATCCAACCGGGTGGACCTACGAGCTGCGCGGAACCGGTTTCGATTTCGAACGCCACGGCCGTCTCAACGTCATGCAGTCGAGCGTTGGATTTCTTAAGACGATCGCACGGTCGCTGCGCGACGAGCAGCCGGAAGACTTCCCGGCTATCTGGCGTGAGCTCGGCAAGAATATCGTTGACTGCTTCCTCGAGCAGAACGACGTCTTCCGGCAGCAGCTGAGCGCTGGCATCGAAACGGCGGAAGGCATCGCGAACACCCGCGTGTCGTTCGCGGTCGCCGACGTCTATTACGAGATCGCGCTCGAAGCCATCCTTACGCCGCTCGAGAATCTGCCCGAGCCGTGGATGATCCATGCGCCGTTGGTGCGCAGCATCGCCGGCGGCGTCGCTGTGGATGCCCAGCTTTTCGAAGGGCCGCCGAGGCCCTTGCGTTGTCTGATCCTGTGTTCCGACGCCTCAGGCGCGGTGGAGCTCGGCCAAGGCATGGCGCCGATCCGATTCTTGCCACTTCCTCACCTGCGCAAGGAGTGCGAAGAAGTGCGCCGGCTGTTCAGCCGGGTCTCGCGGCAGCTCGGCTTCGACGAGCCACGGGTCGTCGGAGCCGATGACGCGGCGCCGCTGACTAAAGAACGACTGCTCGATGCCCTGCGGGAGTCAGAGCCCTGGGACGTGGTGCACTACGCCGGGCACTCGTATCACGCTAACGAAAACCCGGCGCTGGCGTCGCTGATCGTTTCCGGCGGAACCGAGCCCGTCGCCGTTCGAATCAACGAGCTCGCGCCCTATCTGCGCCGCAGCAAGCTCGTGTACCTGTCGAGCTGCAACAGTGCCAACGCCGGCTTCGCCTTCGAAGCGGTGCAGCAGGGCATTCCTGCGGTAGTGGGCTTCCGCTGGGGTGTACGCGACGACTTCGCGGACATTCACGCGCGGCTCTTCTACCGCAAGCTCTTCAAAGAGCGCGCCATCGACACCGCGCTATGGAAGACCCGCCGCGCCATGCATCGGATGCAACGCGGCGACCGTACCTGGGCGTCCTCGATGCTCGTCATGCAGGCCCGCTAAAGGGCGAGCAGGTCGAGCGCGATGCCGGACCGCCCTTCCGAGGGGTAGACCGCTTCGTAGCGCCATTGCTGCTTGCGGTCGGCGTCATCCCATCCACGATTGAAGTCCGAGCGATAGTTGAAGTAGAGACGCGCCGGCGCGGCGTGCTTGACGATGCGGGCGATCGCGGCTTCGTCGGGGTGCTCGAACACGCTGCCATCGGTCGACACCAGAAAGTTGTGGCAGATCATCTTCTGAAGCAGCAGCGTCGTGGTGTTGCCGTCGGAGCCGTGGTGCGAAACCTTCACCGCGTCGAGGCGCAGCGGCTCCTCTCCGCGCTCGCGCGCCAGACGACCGAGCGCCTGCTGGATTACGGGCGCGTGCGCGTCACCGAGGAACGCACAGCGCCGTCCTGCATACTCGGCCACGAACGCAAGGCTCGAGCCGTTGGCGACCGCGGCGTCGAGCGCAGTTGCTGCGTCGGCTGCTTCGTCCAAACCGGCGGCGAGGGCCGGGATCGGGGTGTCATCGCGGAAGCGCTTGTCCTTGTCGAGACGGGTGCCGATGAATCCTTCGTCGCCGGGGGTGCCGCCAAGCACGTCAAAAGCCTTGAGCCAGGCGCTGCGCAGGGCCTTCAACTTCTCGACTGTCGGCGAGAGGAGCGTGAGTTCCAGTCCGCCGGGCAGACGCGCCCGCGGCAGCGGGCCGTCGTCGGGAACGAGCGCGGCAGCGCTCTGGAATCGGTCGTTGCAGTCGGCCCCGCCGCGAATCAGCAACAGGTCGAGGTATGCCCCGCTCACCGGGCCGCGTTCCAAGACGCCATCGACCCGCGTCGTCGACACACTGGACAAAGGACGCGAGAGCTGCGGCCAGCCGTTGAACCACACTTCGCGATACTTGAGCCCCACTTCCGGGTGCCGCAGCAGCTTGACGATCCCGTCGATGTGGTCGGCGTCGATGTGCGTGACGACCAGGAGCTCGACCTCGCGCCGCTCCTGCGGGATCGCCTCGATGTGCGCACGCAGCGCGGGAAACGCGGCGACCGGGCCGCCGTCGATCAGCACATGATGAGTACTGCCCTCCTCGCCGTACTCGATCCAGATGCAATCGCCGTGCAGTGCCGGCAATAGCGTCACCAAGAAGCGCTTCCCCATTCGTCCCTCCTCGCAGCCGAACCGTCTGCCGTCGCTCGTTCCGGATGGCCGGACACGTGCTCGGGAATGTGCGCTTGCGGGACGGGTCGGTCAACGCTCGCGGCGTGTCCGCGCGAAGCGCCGATGCGCGAGCAACCGATACGTGCCCGCTGCAAACAGTCCGAATGCCAGATGGGTGACCATGGCAATCCAGTCGCGGGATTCAGCGAACCACGGGAAGACCGCGGTCAGGACGTGCATGTTGATCGCATACAAGGCGAGACCGGCGGCGGCGCCGGCAACGAGCGACGAGCGGGTCGAAAGACGCACGATGACCGGAGCGAGCATCAGTCCGTAGGCGATGGAAAGCGCAAAGTGCACGAACGTGGCGACGAGCATGACCCACGCGTCGAAGCTCGCGGGCGGCGGCAAGACGCCGCGGCCCAGCAGCAGCGCCGCGGCGAAACGCGCATCGCGGAAAAGAATCGCCGGCAACGCGTCGGTGAAGATCGACCACAGCGCCAGTTGCACGAGGGTGGCGAGGGCACCTGCCGCAATGCCGGCATAGACGGCAGCGCGAAAGTCCAGCGGATCATTGCGGCGGATCATGAGGAGCTCGTGTCGCGGAACGCGCCGTCCGTCGACGCGAGGGGCGTTCGGACAAGGCGTCGTTGGAAGATGGCGACAGCGTCCGGGAACGCTCGTGCACCGAATGCGTCGAACATCGAGACGACCTCCAGGAAATGACGCGGCCGAGAGGCCAGCACGGGCGATAATCCGTCTTTGTTCCTCCCCCATGCCGAACGTGGCTTACGCGCTCGTCCTTGCAATTGCCCTGGCAATGAATACCCCTGTGCGTGCCGATCCTGCCGATTCCGCGGACATTGCCGTCGCCATCCAGCGCGACGGCGAAGCGATCGAAGTCGACGTGGACATGGTCGTGCAAGCGACGCCGCAAGAGGCCTGGAACGTGCTGACCGATTACGATCACATGGGCGAGTTCGTGACCAACGTGGCGAAGAGCCGGATCGTCCATCGGGGTGACGACAAGATCGAGGTTGCGCAGACGAGCCGCCTCGCGTTCGGTCCGTTCGAGCTCACGTTCGACAACGTGCGCGAAATCGAATTCGTGCCGCTCCAGGAGATTCGGTCGAAGCTCATTCGCGGCGACATGAAGGCGTCGGCATTCACGACCCGCCTCGTCGCCCTGGGCGACGCGACCCGGATCACCAATCACGGCCGCTTCATCGCGGGGCACTGGATACCGCCGCTCATCGGGACCGCGATGCTCGAAAGCGAGACGCGCAAGCAGTTCGCCGAATTCCGGGCGGAGATCCTGCGGCGCAAGGATCCTGGCGAACAGAACCGGCGCTAGCGAGCTCGGCTGTTTGCTGGCTCGAATGCTGCCGGGCGGGGACGTCGAGGCAGCGGCGCCGGAAGAGGCGGGGAACAAACCGCCCCCCGCCGGAGTGGCTGTGGCAAACTGCGCGCACACGCCGCGGCCGCGCCGGAAACGACCAACAATGAGACCCGCCCTCCACATCGACCGCACGCTGACGCTCACCGTCCTCGCGATCCTCATCGTCGGATGCTTCCTCGTGCTGCAGCCGTTTCTCACGGCGATCGTCTGGGCAGCCATCCTCTGCGCGACGATCTGGCCGCTGTTCGTGCGCACGCGGCACTGGTTCGGCGGCCGCCCGGCCATCGCCGCGCTGGTGATGGTGCTGCTGATTGCGCTGACCGTGCTGGCGCCGTTCGTGATCGTCGGCGTGACGATCGCCGACAACGCCGCCAACGTCACCGACCAGGTGCAGGAACTGGTCCGCGAGGGGCCGCCCGAACCGCCGAGCTGGGTCGCGGCGCTGCCGCTCATCGGCGAGCGCGCGGCGGCGACCTGGGGAATGTTCGCGCACGACACTGCGCGGCTGCTCGATGAGGCGCGCAAGTACTTCGAACCGGCACGCAAGGTTCTGGTCGCAAGTGGCGCGACAGTGCTCGGCGGAATTCTCCAGCTCGCGTTGTCGATCTTCATCGCGTTCTTCTTCTTTCGCGACGGCGACGCGCTGGTCGAGCGCGTGCAGGCGGGCGTGAGCCGCATCGCGGGTGAGCGTGGGCGCGCGCTCGCCTTCGTCGCCGCAACGACCGTCCGCGGCGTAGTCCTCGGCATCCTCGGGACCGCGCTCGCGCAGGGCATCCTGATGGCAATCGGCCTCTGGCTCGCCGGAATCAAGGCGGCGCCGCTGCTGGGGCTGGTGACGTTCTTCCTGTCGCCGGTGCCGATCGGTCCGCCGCTGGTCTGGATTCCCGCCGGCATCTGGCTCATCGTTCACGGCGATACGGGCTGGGGAATCTTCCTCTTCGCCTGGGGCGCGCTCGTCGTGTCGAGCGTCGACAATTTCATCAAGCCGCTGATCATCAGCCGCGGCAGCGACCTGCCATTCATCCTGGTGCTGCTGGGCGTGCTGGGCGGCGCGTTCGCGTTCGGCTTCATCGGCGTTTTTCTCGGGCCCGTGCTGCTGGCGGTCGGTTACGCGTTGCTGAAGGAATGGGCGGTCGGCATGCCGGGCGCCGTTGCCGCGCCCGAACCCGCGCCGCACGACACCAAAGGCGCGCCGTAGCGGCGTCGCGGAGGCCCTGATACGAACGGTCGACGGATCGCTCCGCCGGCCGTCGCTATCCGGTGTCGATGTCAGATCGGCGAGCAGAACGCGACGCCGTTCTTGCCGGCGCCGTCCGGAACCCAGGCACGATTGATCATCGAGCGCTTGACTGTCAGGTCGATCGTGTGCCGCTGGTTGAAGTCGCGGCGGTTGTTGTCGAAGCGGAAAACGGGCAGGGTCCCCGACGCGCACGTGCCATCGGCGTCGGGGGGCAGAACATACAACGCTGCCGGGTTCACGAGCGTCCACGTTCCGGGCCAGTTGGCGGCGACGAAGCTGCACTCGCTCGGCGATGCCGTGAAGAAGTACGAATCGATCAGCAACGCGGCGCTGCCGTAGAATTTGCACATCGGTTGCGCGCCCGGCGGCGCGAACGCCGGATCGGTCCACGCGAAGAAGAAGAGGCCGGTGCGCTGGTTCGGCGAAGCCGGGTCGGCGTCGATCGCCGCGATCTCGGCCGCGTCGGCGGTGATGTAGTAGTGGTCGAGGTCGAAGCGGTAGTACTCGATCACCGCCGTTGCTCCGGCGGGTGGCAGGAGACCACCGGGAATCGTGCTTGCAACGGCGAGGCCCGCGTCGAGCATCCCCGCACCGCACAGACTGCCGATCGCGCAGCTCGACGTCGACGGAAAATTGCGCGCCGTGCCCTGCAGGATCGACAGCACACGTCCCGGCGTCAGCGTCGGATTGCGGGCGAGCATGATCGACGCCGCACCTGCGACGTGCGGTGCGGCCGCGCTGGTGCCGATTTCATAGGCGTAGGCGTCGGCGCCCGGCACCGTCGTGCCGTCGTTCGACAGCGACAGGATCCAATCGGTGAAATCGCCGTCGCCGCCCGGCGCGGAGATGTCGACGCGAGGGCCGAAGTTCGAGTAGAACGCGCGCTCGCCTGACCGGTCGACCGCGCCGACGGTGATCACGCCGCTGCAACCCGAAGGGGAGAAGTTCGACGCATCGTCGGTATCGTTTCCCGCGGCGACGACGATCACCGCGCCTTGCGCCAGCGCGTCGTCGATCGCTTCCTGGATCGCGTTCGCGCAGCCGCCGAAGCCGCCCAGGCTCATGTTGATGACTTTCGCGGGGTAGGGATTGGGCGGGACGCCTTCGATCGGCACACCGGACGCCCACAGCATGCCTTCGAACACGTCCTCGTCGGTGCCGCCGCATGCACCGAGCGTGCGCACCGGGACGATCTGCGCGAAAAGATCCATGCCGGCTATTCCGATGCCGTTGTTCGCGTCCGCGGCGATGATTCCGGTGACGAACGTTCCGTGCCACGAGCTCGGCCGCGCCGAAAAACCGCCGCACGCGCCTTCGTCCTTCCAGTCGCCCTCGTCGCGCGGATTCGGGTCGCGGCCGTTGCCGTCGCGCGCGTTGTCGGGGTCCGAAATGAAGTCGTAGCCGCCGACGATCCGGTTGACAAGGTCCTCGTGCTGCAGGATTCCGGTATCGATCACCGCGACCGTCGTGCCGACCGGCGGACGCGCGAGCTGCAGGTCCCACGCCGGTGAAGCATTGACGCCCGCCACTGGATCAAAGAGCGCCCATTGCTTCGGATACATCGGATCATTGGGGACGAACCGCGGATACTTGCGCAGCACGGGGTCGGCATACCGGACGCTCGAATCCGTCTGCAGCTGCGCGGCGAGATCGGCGAGCCGGTCAGCGCTTTGCGCCTGCGCGAGACGCAGCACCCACACGTTGCCGATCCTGCGCTCCACAGCGACCGGCACACCGAGGGCGGCGGTGAATCGCGAGAGCAACGTCGACCAATCCGGCACCGCGCCGTCGGCGAGACGCACCAGCAGCTTGCTCCCCATGTCGCTCGCGGGCCCGGGTCTCGGGTCGATGTTCCGGCCGGCCGCCTTGCGCTTGCGCATCGTCTGCGCCGTCCCGCGCGGCACCGCGGGCTCGGCCCAGAGCACCGAGCGGTCCTCGCGCAGCGCCCGCAGCAGCGGCTTCAGGTCGGCGGAATCGCGCGGCTCGGCCAAGGCGAGCTCGAGACCTCCGGCGCGCGTGGTGCCGGTCAACGTCAGCGTCGTGCCGGCAAGCGCCTCCAGCCGTGCCTGCGCCAGTGGAGGCAAGGTGCCCGGCGCCGCGACGTCCGGGTGCAGACGTACGCGCAGCGCATATACGGTTTCTGCTCGCGCACCCGGCAGCATCGCGAGAGCGAGCAAAAGTCCGCCCATTAGCGCAAGCGCAAGGCGTGCCGGCGCTCGCTCGGCGGATTCGCCAATGCCGGACCGGCTTTTCATCGAAGACTCCCTCGGCGATGACGGTGAGCAGCGAGAGCAAGCTCAATGCCACTGGCATCAGACCTTGCAATTTGAAGACCTTTGGCCCGGCATGGTATCTGATTGTCGGGATCGTGCAACCGGCTGCGGACGGGCCGGCGGTCAAAGGCTTGCGGCGAACTTCAGGCGGCGGGCTCCAGCGGTGCCGCCCGCCGCTCGCGGATCAGCTCCCCCCGGTAAGGCGCAAGCGCCGAGACCATCTGGGCGAAGATTTTCGGATTCGCCGCAATCACCTGGCCGCCGTGCAGATAGTCGCTCTCGCCGGACAGGTCGCCGATGAGCCCGCCCGCCTCCTGGACCAGAAGGCTCCCCGCCGCGACGTCCCACGGATTGAGCCCCACCTCCCAGAAGCCGTCGTAAAAGCCGGCGGCGACATAGGCGAGATCGAGGGCCGCTGCCCCCGGCCGGCGCAGCCCCGCGGTGTGCTCGATCATTGTCTTCATCATCTTGAGATAGGTATCGAGGTAGCTGCCGTCGCGGAAGGGGAAGCCGGTTCCGATCAGGCAGTCGCGCAGCTGATGGCGCCGCGACACGCGCATCCGGCGGTCGTTCAGGAATGCGCCGCGTCCGCGCGTGGCGGTGAAAAGATCGTTGCGGCACGGGTCGTAGATCACCGCTTGCGTGATCTGGCCGCGATGCGACAGCGCGATCGACACGCAGTACTGCGGGAAGCCGTGCAGGAAGTTGGTCGTCCCGTCGAGCGGATCGATGATCCAGACGTTCTCCGCGTCGGCGTTGGCGCCTTTGGCGGTGCCTTCCTCTGCTAGAATCGCGTGGTCCGGATACGCACCGAGCAGCGTTTCGACGATCTGCCTTTCGGCCTCGCGGTCCACCTCGCTCACGAAATCCTTCGGCCCCTTGGACGTCACGGTGAGGAGGTCCAGGTCGCGCGCGCCGCGGTTGATGACGTTGCCGGCGCGGCGCGCCGCCTTGACCGCGATGGTGAGCGTCGGATGCATGGTCGGATTGTGCCGCGCCATCCCGCCGTAGCGGCGGATGCGCAGCGGGCAAAGAACGAAAAGCCTATTGTATTGTAACCGCGGGCGGCTTGCGGCCGTCGCTACGCGGCGGCAGCCTCCCGGCAATGACTCCCGAGTCGACTCGCCTCTCCCGGATCCGCATCGTCCTTGTCGCCCCCAGCCATCCGGGCAACATCGGCGCGGCGGCACGCGCGATGTGGACAATGGGCGTCGGTCGGCTCTTGCTGGTCAACCCGAAGCGATTCCCCGACCCCGACGCGACGGCGCTCGCATCGGGCGCCGCGGCCGTGCTCGACGCAGCGCGGGTCGTGGCCACGCTCCCGGACGCCCTCGCCGGATGCGTGCTGACGGTCGGTCTTTCGGCGCGGCCGCGCGCGTTTGCGGGCCGTGTACTGCCCGTGCGCGCTGCCGCCGGCGAAGCGCTCGCGCATGCGGCGCACGGCGACGTCGCGCTCGTGTTCGGGACGGAAATGTCGGGCCTGTCGAACGCCGAGCTCGCGCAATGCGCGATCGTGGCGACGATCCCGGCACATCCCGGCTATCCGTCGCTCAATCTCGCCGCCGCCGTGCAGGTGGCGGCCTACGAGCTGCGGACCGCGGCGGTGGGCGGCGACGTGTGGCGCGCGCCGCGCTTCCTGCCGGCAACCGCCGACGAGATCGCGGCACTCTACGCGCACGCGAGTAGAACGCTCACCGCGATGCGAATCCTCGATCCGCGGATGCCCAAGCGTTTGCTGCCGCGGCTGCGGCGGCTTTTTTCCCGGGCGGCGCTCGAAAAGGAGGAGGTCAACATCCTCCGCGGAATTCTCGCGCGGATCGATCAGCTGCTTGAGCGGCGAGATCGGCGTGACGACTGAGCAGCCGCAGCCTTCGCTTTCCGCCGAGCCGACGTGCCGCAATTGCGGCGCCGCGGCGCACGGAGCGTATTGCCCGGCCTGCGGCCAGGAGACACGGCTGCGGCTGCAGACGTTCCGCGAATTCATGCGCGAAGCGGCAGGCCGCTACGTGGCGTTCGACGGACGGTGGTGGAAGTCGTTGGCCGCGCTCATGTTCCGGCCGGGATTTCTCACCCGGGAATATTTCGCCGGACGCCGCCGTCGCTACGTGCGCCCGGCGCGGCTTTTCCTGGTCGCGAGCCTGTTGCTGTTCGCCGCGCTGCGAATCGCGACGGATCGCTCGGGCGTCCAGACGATCGGGCGGGGTTCGACGGAGCAACCGGCGGCGACCGATGAGGCGGAAGGATCGCCGGGCGCCAAGGGCGGCGCGACCGGGAAAGAAGCGGATGCGTCGCCGCTTCGAAAGAACCGCGCGCCAGGGGTCAAGATCGATGACGAGCTCGATCTGCGCGATATCGGAGACCAGCTGCCGGTGCTGCGGGATCGCATCGAGCGCTTCGGGCGGATGTCACCCGCCGATCGGCTCGAGCAGATGGTGAGCGGCATGTTGCGCTACGGACCGTACGCCGCTTTCGCGCTCCTGCCCGCATTCGCCGCGCTGCTGAAGATCCTCTATCTCGGCCGCCGGCGGCACCATCCGCATCGCCCGCGCCTCTACGGCGAGCACCTCGTGTTTGCCGCGCACAACCACGCGTTCCTGTTCTTCGATGCCGTCGCGGCGATCGCCATTCCGGCGACCCTGCTGCGCACGGCGCTTGTCGCCTGGGCGTTTGTCTACCTGTTCTGGTCGCTGCGCGCGGTCTACGGCGGCTCGTGGCTCGGCATCGTGGCGCGCTCGTTCGTGATGTCGATCGCCTATATGGTCCTGTTCGGGTTGGTGACAGCAGGGCTCGTCGTGGCGGCGGTCCTGCTGCGCTGAGACGACGGAGCCTGCTCAATAGTTGAGCGCTGCAGTCGGAAATGCGAGAATCGCTTCATGTTCACCCGTTTGCGTGAAGACATCGCCGTCGTGTTCGATCGTGACCCGGCGGCACGGAGCCGCTGGGAGGTTCTGACCTGCTATCCCGGCCTTCATGCGCTAGTCTGGCACCGGGCCGTTTCGAACCGTCTGTGGCGCTGGGGGTGGCGGTGGCTTGCCCGATGGCTCTCGCACTGGAGCCGATGGCTCACGGGCATCGAAATCCATCCCGGCGCGACAATCGGGCGGCGTGTCTTCATTGACCACGGGATGGGGATCGTCATCGGCGAAACTGCCGAGATCCACGACGACTGCACGCTGTACCACGGCGTTACACTGGGTGGGACGTCGTGGAACAAGGGCAAGCGTCACCCCACGCTCGGACGGGGTGTGGTCATCGGCGCAGGCGCCAAGGTGCTTGGGCCGATTTTGGTGGGAGATGGGGCCAAGATAGGCTCAAATGCCGTCGTAGTCCGCGACGTTCCTGCGGGAGCGACGGCCGTTGGAATCCCGGCGCGGATCCTGGTGGGCGACGAGGCTGCACGACGCGAAGACCATGCAGCCAAGATGGGATTTTCCGCGTACGCGATTTCGTCGGACATGAACGACCCGATGGTCCAGGCCATTCATCGGCTGATCGATCACGTTGCTGAGAGCGATGCCCGGCTCGAGCGGCTCATTGCCCAGTTGCAACAGGAAGGCGTCGAGTGCGCCGACGACCGGGCAACCGCCGAGGGGTTCGACCCCAAGCGGCTCAACCAAATGATCGACTGAGTGAGGCCAGCGAGCGAAGGTCGAAGAGGTCGACTGAACTAGTCCGGCTTTTAGTTGACTAAACTACTCGGGTATAATAAACTGTATCCGGAGGGGCGAAATCGAGGGACATGTCGACGCGCTGCGCCAGCGGCGCCGACTTCAACTGAACAGGTGATCGATTATGCGTCTTACCACCAAAGGAAGATTCGCCGTCACGGCAATGATCGACGTGGCGTTGCACGGCACCAAGGGTCCGGTGACGCTCGCCGGCGTGTCGGAGCGGCAGAAGATTTCGCTTTCGTACCTCGAGCAACTGTTCGGCAAGCTGCGCAGGGCAGGGCTGGTCGAAAGCGTCCGCGGGCCCGGCGGCGGCTATCACCTGGCGCGGTCCGCCGACACCGTGTCGGTGGCCGACGTGATTCTCGCCGTCGACGAACCCATCGACGCGACACAGTGCGCCGGCCGCGAGAGTTGCCAGGACGACGGGCAGCGGTGCATGACGCACGAGCTGTGGGCGAATCTGAACGCGCACATCTTCGTCTATCTGCGCTCGGTGACGCTCGCCCAGCTCGTCGCGGAGCAGGACAAGTCCGGGGCGACGGTGCTGCATGATCATCGCCAGCCGCCCTCATCGGCGCGCAAGCCCGAACCGGCACCGGTCGCCTGAACCCGACGGAATGAGGCGATGAAGCTACCGATCTACCTCGACTACTCGGCGACGACGCCGGTCGATCCGCGCGTCGCGGAGAAGATGATTCCTTTTCTCACGGGGCAGTTCGGCAATCCGGCCTCGCGTTCGCATTCGTTCGGCTGGGCGGCGGAAAAGGCCGTCGAGGAAGCGCGCGAGCACGTGGCTGCGCTCGTCAACTGCGACCCGAGGGAAATCGTCTGGACCTCTGGGGCGACCGAGTCCATCAACCTCGCGCTCAAGGGTGCCGCGCACTTCTACAAGGACAAGGGCAAGCATCTCGTCACGGTCGTCACCGAGCACAAGGCCACGCTCGACACGATGCGCGAGCTCGAACGCGACGGCTTCGAAGTCACGTACCTTGGTGTGCAGCCGGACGGGCTTCTTGATCTGGCGCAACTCGAGGCGGCGCTGCGCCCGGATACGATTGTCTTCTCGGTGATGGCGGTCAACAACGAGATCGGTGTGATCCAGGACATTGCGGCGTTCGGCGAGCTTTGCCGTGCGCGCGGGATCATCTTCCACGTCGACGCGGCGCAGGCGACAGGCAAGATGCCGCTCGACCTCGCGAAGCTCAAGGTCGACCTGATGTCGTTCTCGGCGCACAAGACATACGGGCCGAAGGGCGTGGGGGCGCTGTTCGTGCGGCGCAAGCCGCGCGTGCGGATCGAAGCCCAGATGCACGGCGGCGGGCACGAGCGCGGCATGCGTTCGGGCACGCTGCCCACGCACCAGATCGTCGGGATGGGCGAGGCGTTCCGGCTCGCGAAACTGGAAATGTCGACCGAAGGCGAGCGGATCCGGATGCTGCGCGACAGGCTGGCAAAGGGGTTGAGCAAGATCGAGGAGATCTACGTCAACGGCGACATGGAGCGGCGCGTCCCGCACAATCTCAACGCCAGCTTCAACTTCGTCGAGGGCGAGAGCCTGATCATGGCGATCAAGGACGTCGCGGTTTCTTCCGGGTCGGCCTGCACGTCGGCCTCGCTCGAGCCCTCGTACGTGTTGCGCGCGCTGGGCCGCAGCGACGAGCTCGCGCACAGCTCGATCCGCTTCACCATCGGGCGCTTCACGACGGAAGAGGAGATCGATTACACCGTGGACTTGATCAAGCGCAAGGTCGGGAAGCTACGCGAGTTGAGTCCGCTGTGGGAAATGTACAAAGAGGGCGTGGACCTCAATACCGTCGTATGGGCGGCGCACTGACAAACGCCGCTGCCGGTATTGAGGTCACGCCAGTGTTAGACGTCGCCGGATACTGCATGCGGCGACGCCTAACTGTCCGAATTCAAGCGGCGCCAGGTCGCCGCTTAATTCGGACGAAGTGAACAGTACCAACTTGGAGTGGAACCATGGCATACAGCAACAAGGTACTCGACCACTACGAAAACCCGCGCAACGTCGGCTCCTTCGCCAAGGACGCCGAGGGCGTGGGCACCGGGATGGTCGGCGCCCCGGCCTGCGGCGACGTGATGAAGCTGCAGATCCGCGTCGGCCCGGACGGCCGGATCGAGGACGCGAAGTTCAAGACCTACGGCTGCGGCTCCGCGATCGCCTCATCCTCGCTCGTCACCGAATGGGTGAAGGGCAAGACGCTCGACGAGGCGACTTCGATCCGGAACACGCAGATCGCCGAGGAGCTCGCGTTGCCGCCGGTGAAGATCCACTGTTCGATCCTCGCCGAGGACGCGATCAAGGCCGCGGTCGCCGACTATCGGAAAAAGCACGGCGCCGGCGAAGCCGTGACTGCAGAAGGCGACGCCTGCGCCCCGGTAGTGCAGCCGCAGGCAGCGGACTGACGATCCTGTTTCCTCCGACGACCTAGAAAGCGCGATGAGCATCACACTCACCGAAACCGCGGCGAAGCACGTCGCAAGAAACCTGAGCCGGCGCGGAAAGGGCGTTGGCCTGCGGCTTGGCGTACGCACGTCCGGCTGCTCCGGTCTCGCCTACAAGCTCGAATACGCCGACGACATCCGTCCCGAGGACCTGCGCTTCGAAAGCCACGGCATCACCGTCGTCGTTGACCCGAAGAGCCTGCCCTACATCGACGGGATGGAGCTCGATTTCGCGCGCGAGGGATTGAACGAGGGCTTCAAGTTCAACAACCCGAACGTCAAGGATGCCTGCGGTTGCGGAGAGAGCTTTAACGTCTAACCCAGCGTACGCCACCTTCGCCGGGACGGGCGACCTTGCCGAAGATGATTTTCCTACGCCCGTGATCGATTTCTCACGCAATCATTTCGAGCTGTTTGGCCTGCCCGCGCGCTTCCGGTTCGATCCCGCGCTGCTCGATCGCGCCTACCGGGCGCTGCAAAGCGAAGTGCATCCGGACCGCCATGCCACGGCGACCGAAGCCGAGCAGCGCCTCGCATTGCAGTCCTCGGCGCGCGTGAACGAAGCGTATCGCGCGCTGAAGGACCCGGCGGCGAGGGCCCAATACCTGCTCTCGCTCCACGGCATCGATGCCTTTGCCGAAAACGAGACGGCGCTGCCCGTCGACTTCCTCGAGCGCCAGCTCGACCGGCGCGAGGCTGCGGCCGTAGCGCTCGCGGCCCGGGATGCGCACGCGCTTGCGGCGCTTCTCGTGGAAGTACGCGCCGATAGCGCGGCGGTCGAGCAACGGATCGCGGTGCTGCTCGACGGCGATGGCGCGTGGGACGCGGCGCGCGTTCACGTGCGCGAGTTCCGGTTTCTCGCGAAACTCACCGCGGACATCGCCGACATGCACGCCGACATTCTCGACTGATGGCGCTCCTTCAGATTGCCGAGCCCGACGCTTCGCCGGCGCCGCACGAGCGCCGCCTCGCTGTGGGCATCGACCTCGGGACGACGAATTCGCTCGTCGCCACCGTGCGCAACAGCATTCCGGTCGTGCTGCCCGACGAGAACGGCCATCCGCTGCTGCCGTCGATCGTCCGTTACGGCGAGAACGGCGTCGATGTCGGCTACAGGGCGCAGGCGCTGCAGGCGCGCGACCCGCAGAACACGATCGTGTCGGTGAAGCGGCTGATGGGCCGCGGGCTCGCCGACCTCCGCGACGCGCGGCGATTTCCGTACCGCTTCGTCGACGAGCCGGGAATGGTCCGGATCGCGACGCGGGCGGGTGTGAAGAGCCCGGTCGAGGTGTCGGCCGAGATCCTGCGCGCGCTACGCGTTCGTGCCGAAGCGAGTCTCGGCGGCGAGCTTGCGGGCGCCGTCGTCACCGTCCCCGCGTATTTCGACGAGGCGCAGCGGCAGGCGACCAAGGACGCAGCCAGGCTCGCCGGACTGAAGGTGCTGCGCCTGCTGAACGAGCCGACCGCTGCGGCGATCGCGTACGGTCTCGACAACGCCGCCGAAGGCACCTACGCCGTGTACGACCTCGGCGGAGGCACTTTCGACATCTCGATCCTGCGCTTGTCGAAGGGCGTCTTCGAAGTGCTGGCGACCAACGGCGATTCGGCGCTCGGCGGCGACGATTTCGATCACCGCGTCTATTGCTGGGTCATCGAAGCCGCGAATCTGCCGCCGCTGTCGCCGGAGGACACGCGCCTGCTGATGGTGAAGGCGCGCGAGGCGAAGGAGAACGTGACAAGTCACGCATCGGCACCGATCGTGGCGACGCTTGCGGGAGGCGGCGAGGTCGACGTCGCGCTGGAAGTGGACACGTTCACCGCGATCACCGCGCATCTCGTCGGGAAGACACTCTCGCCGGTCAAGCGCGCGCTGCACGATGCGGGATTGACGCCGGCTGACATCAAGGGCGTGGTGATGGTCGGCGGCGCAACCAGGATGCCGCAGATCCAGAAGGCGGTCGGCGAGTTCTTTGGCCAGCCGCCGCTCACCAACCTCGATCCGGACCAGGTGGTGGCGCTGGGCGCCGCCATCCAGGCCAACGTGCTCGTCGGTAATCGCGCTGCTGCGGGCGCGGACGACGACTGGCTGCTGCTCGACGTGATTCCGCTCTCGCTCGGCCTCGAGACGATGGGCGGTCTCACCGAAAAGATCGTTCCCCGCAACGCGACGATTCCGGTGACCCGCGCGCAGGAGTTCACAACGTTCAAGGACGGCCAGACGGCGATCGCGATTCATGTCGTCCAGGGCGAACGGGAAAAGGTCGCCGACTGCCGCTCGCTCGCGCGCTTCGAGCTGCGCGGCATTCCGCCGATGGTGGCCGGCGCCGCGCGCATACGCGTCACTTTTCAGGTCGATGCCGACGGGCTGCTTTCGGTGTCGGCGCGCGAGGTGACCGCGGGTATCGAGGCAGCGATCGTCGTCAAGCCGTCCTACGGCCTATCCGACGGCGAGATCGCACGGATGCTGCAGGAATCCTTTGCGCACGCCGCCGACGACATGACGGCGCGCGCGCTTGCCGAAGCGCAGGTCGAGGCCGACCAGATCGTGACCGCGACGGGCAATGCACTCGCCGCGGACGGCGAGCTCCTGTCCGTCGAGGAGCGCGCTGCGATCGACGCTGCGATCGCCGAAGTCGTCCGGCGCCGCGACGGCACCGACCAGCGCGCGCTCGCGAGCGCGACCGCGGCGCTCAACCAGGCGACCGTCGAATTCGCCGCGCGGCGGATGGACCGCGGCGTCGCGCGCGCCCTTACCGGCCGCAGCGTCGATGCGCTGACCTGACGCGCCCATCGCCTGGCCATGCCGCAGATCGTCGTCCTCCCGCACCCCGAGATCTGCCCCGACGGCGCGACGTTCGACGCCGAGAAGGGCGTGTCGATCTGCGACAACCTGTTGAACCATGGCATCGAGATCGAGCACGCGTGCGAGAAGTCGTGCGCTTGCACGACCTGCCACGTCATCGTTCGCGAGGGCGGGAACTCGCTGTCGCCGTCCTCCGAGGACGAGGACGACCTGCTCGACCGCGCGTGGGGGCTGACGCCGCAGTCCCGCCTTTCCTGCCAGGCGATCGTCGATGACGAGAAGCTCGTCGTCGAAATTCCGCGTTATACGATCAACTACGCCAAAGAGAAACGCTAGCGGCGCCTCGATGGCCCCGGAGCCGACGATGAAATGGACCGACACTCGCGAGATCGCCATCGCGCTTGCCGCCGCTCACCCGGACGTCGATCCGAAGCGCGTGGTCTTCACCGAGCTTCGCCAATGGGTGCTCGAGCTGCCGGGATTCGCCGACGATCCGAAGCACAGCGGCGAGAAGATCCTCGAGGCGATCCAGCTCGCTTGGATGGACGAGGGCGACATCGACGACTAGAACGATCTCAAAATGGGCTGCGCGACCCGATAGCTTTGTCGTGCTCAGTTGGCAACTGAGGCTCGCCCCTCGTTGTACGTAAGTACTATCTCGGGGCTCGCTGCGGGCCCTCATTTGGCAAATGAGGCTCTCGGGCCGCTCGCCGGGATTTTGAGATACGTTCTAGAGGGCTGTGCCTATCCCTCAGCGCTCGAACAGCGCGATCGATTCGACGTGCGCCGTGTGCGGAAACATGTTGATCACGCCGGCGCCGGCAAGCGCGTAGCCATGGTCGCGGACGAGCACCGCGGCATCGCGGGCGAGCGTCGCCGGGCTGCACGAGACGTAGACGATGCGGCGCGGTGCTCCGTCGCCCGGCAGTGCCTTGACGAGCGCGATCGCGCCTTCGCGCGGCGGATCGAGCAGGACCTTGTCGGGAGGACCCATCGCCTCGATGCTTTCGGGGGTCGCCTCGAACAGGTTGGCCACGTGGAACGTTGCGCGGTCGGAAAGGCCGTTCAGTCGTGCATTGTCCTCGGCGCGGCGGACGAGCGCCGGACTGCCTTCGATGCCGGAAACGGTTGCTCCGCGCCGCGCAATCGGCAGCGTAAAATTGCCGAGGCCACAAAAGAAATCGACGACCCGGTCAGCCGGCCGCGGGTCGAGCAGGGCGACCGCACGTCGCACCAGCGCGCGGTTGATTGCCGGGTTGACCTGCGTGAACTCGGTGGGTGCGTAAGGAAAGACGAGATCGAATTCCGGCAACGCGTAGGCGAGTCGCGGCTCCGCCGGATGGAACGGCCGGGCCGTTTCCGGGCCACCCGGCTGCAGATAGAACTGGACGCGATGGCGATCAGCGTATGCGATCAGCGCAGTCTCGTCGGCGCGCGCGAGCGGCGCGAGGATGCGCAGCACGAGGACGCAGGCGGGCTCGGAATCGTTGCCGGCGAGCGTGCCATCGCCCAGCGCGAGCTCGATCTGCGGCAGCCGGTCGCGAATGGTCAGCGTGCCGATCAGCGCGCGGAGCGACGGCAGCAGCGCGGAGACCTTCGGCGGCAGGATCGCACACGAGGTCATGTCGGCGACGTAGCTCGACTTCCTCTCATGGAAGCCCACCAGCACGCCGCCTTTTTTCGCCACGTAGCGCACCGAAAGCCGCGCGCGATGACGGTAGCCCCACGCGGGACCGTAGATCGCCGGCAGGAGCTGCGCCGGACGCACCCGCCCCAGGTGCCACAATGCATCCTCGAGTGCGCGCTGCTTCGCCGCGACCTGCGCCGAGGCATCGAAATGCTGGAGCGAGCAGCCGCCGCAAACGCCGAAATGCGGGCAGCGCGGGTCCACGCGCGCCGGACTCGCCGTGCAGATCTCCAGGACGCGCGCGATCTCGTAGGTCGGCTTGCGCTTGAGCGGGACGATCGTCACGCGCTCGCCGGGGAGCGCGCCTTCGACGAACACCGCCTTCCCTTCGATCCGGGTGACGCCGCGCCCTTCCTGGTCGAGCGAAGCGATTTCGACGACCGGGTTTTCGACGGGCAGGTGCGCCGGAAGATTAGACACAGAACGGGTCATCGATGCGAAACTGAGTATTGTACGTCGCCCCTGCACGTGGTCGTTGCTTTGCGGATCGCCCGTGCTGGGAGCCGAATCTCCTCGCGGGTCGAGTAGAATTCATTCATGCGGATCCTCGCGATCGAGACGTCCACGGAATGGTGCAGCGTCGCCGTCGGCGACGCCGGTTCATGGCGCGTGCGCGAAGAGCATGCCGGGCACACGCACTCGGAACGCCTGCTGCCCATGGTGCGCTCGGTGCTGGCCGAGGCCGGGCTTGCGCTCACTGCGCTCGACGGGCTCGCCTTCGCTGCGGGCCCCGGGTCGTTCACCGGAATTCGAATCGGCTGCGGCGTGATCCAGGGGCTTGCGCTGGGCGCGGACCTTCCGGTGATCGCCGTCCCTACGCTGGAGGCGCTTGCGCAGGCCGCCTTTCGCCTGCACGGCTGGACGAAAGTCGTCGCCTGCCTCGATGCGCGGATGCGCGAGGTCTACATCGCCGCATATGCCCATGACGACACACGATGGCAAGCGATCGCGGCACCGGCCGTGCTGCCGCCGGCGAACGTGGAACTTCCGCCCGCTGCTGTCGCCGCGGCGCAACACGCCTGGCGCGCCGCCGGCAACGGCTTCGCCGCCTATCCAGTGCTGGCGGAGAAACTGCAGCCTTCCGGCATCGATGCGCTCGTACATCCGACGGCGGAGGATGTCGGCGTGCTTGCCTCGCCGCGACTCGCGGTCGGCGAGGGCGTCGCTGCCGCCGCCGCGCTGCCGCTCTACGTCCGTCATCGGGTCGCATTGACGACGGCCGAACGCGACGCCGGGCTTCGCCTGTGACGGATCCACGATGGCGACGCTTCCCCGTTTTTTTCCCGGATCGGAGCCCGAGTGGCGGCCCTTGCGCGAGAACGACATCGCCTACGTGGCGGCGCTCGAAGCGCAGATCCACGCGGCGCCCTGGACGCCCGGCAACTTCCGCGACGCACTCGCCGCGGGCTATTCGGCGAGCGTCGGCGAGCGCGAAGGCCGCATCGTCGCATACGGCGTGCTGATGCTGGGGCCGGGCGAAGCGCAGATTCTCAATCTCTCGGTCGTCCCCGCCGCGCGCCGCCAGGGGCTCGGCCGCAAGCTGCTCCGGCGATTCATCGACGATGCACGGCGCCTCCACGCCGAGCAGCTCTTCCTCGAAGTCCGCCGCTCGAACGTCGCGGCGATCGCGCTCTACGAGGCGGAAGGCTTCGCCGCCGTTGGCCGGCGCGACGAGTACTATCCGGGTCGAACCGCCGAAGCGCCGCGCGAGGACGCGCTTGTCATGCGCCGCTCGCTGGCGCCGGAGACGCTGCCGCGGCATCGCTGAAACGGCGACGGCGCACGCCTCGTTCCGATGCCGACCCGCGACGATATCCTGAGCGAGCTCCGCCTCATGCCGGTGTGGCGGCGGCGATCTGGTACCGGCGCCGACGCGGCGGCGACGATCGATCCGCCGGCGATCGACGCTGCCGCGGCCGGGTTGGAGCGCACGACAGGTGAGCCGGCGGCGCCTTCCGCCGATGTCCGCAGTGCGCGCATCGCGACCCTCGAGTGGCGCGATTTCGCTGCCGACGTCGACGCGTGCACCGCGTGCGGGTTGTGCCGCAACCGCAACAAGAGCGTGCCGGGCGTGGGCGACATCCACGCCGAGTGGCTGTTCGTCGGCGAAGCGCCGGGCGCCGAGGAAGATGCGAAGGGCGAGCCATTCGTCGGACAGGCGGGCAGGCTCCTCGACAACATGCTGGCGGCGCTGGCGCTCGCGCGCGGCGCGAACGTCTACATCGCGAACGTGCTCAAGTGCCGCCCGCCCGGCAACCGGACGCCCGAACCGCGCGAAGCGGAAGCCTGCCGCCCGTACCTCGACCGCCAGATTGCGCTCATCCGGCCGAAGATCATCGTCGCGCTGGGAAAGAGCGCCGCGACGACGCTGCTCGACGTCGACGCGACGATCGCGAGCCTGCGTGGTCGCGTTCACCGCTATCACGGCGTACCGCTGGTCGTGACCTACCACCCCGCCTATCTGCTGCGCAATTTGCCCGACAAGGCGAAGGCATGGGAAGATCTGCTGCTCGCGAGGCGGGCGCTGCGGGCCGCGGGCGCCGACGCGATCCGCGACCTCCTGCCCCGCGAATGACCCCGTCCGTCGCACCGCTCTTGCGACGCGACACTACCGGCCACATCTTCCAGTCCGTTCCCGCCATCCCTTCGGAGGAACCATGATGCGCAGACTCGCCGCCCTTCTCGCCGCCGTCGCGACGCTCGCGCTCGCCGGCTGCGGCTACAACGACCTGCAGCGCCAGGACGAGGGCATCAAGGCCGCCTGGTCCGAGGTGCTGAACCAGTATCAGCGCCGCACCGACCTCGTGCCGAACCTCGTCAACACGGTCAAGGGCTACGCCGCGCAGGAACAGACGGTGCTGACCGAGGTGACGAACGCGCGCGCGAACGTGGCCGGAATCAAGGCAACGCCGGAGCTCGTCAACGATCCCGTCGCGTTCCAGAAATTCGTCAAGGCGCAAGGCGAGCTGACCGGGCGCGTTGTCGCGCCTCATGGTGGTGGTCGAGAACTATCCGCAATTGAAGTCGGATGCGCTGTTCCGCGACCTGCAGTCGCAGCTCGAGGGCACCGAAAACCGGATCGCCGTCGCGCGCAATCGCTACATCAAGACGGTCCAGGAGTACAACACGACGGTGCGCACGTTCCCGACCAACCTGACGGCGATGCTGTTCAAGATGGACACGAAACCCAATTTCACCGTCGAGAACGAGGCGGCGATCAGCGCGCCGCCGAAGGTCGATTTCGGCAAGACGCCCGGCGCGCAGCCCGCGCCGGCGGCAAAGACTTCGGCTTCCGCCGATACCAAGGCGGCGCCGGTGCCGGAGCCCGGCGCCGATCTGATGAAGAAGGGCTACTGACCCGGGGGCCGGAATCCGACGTGCATTGACGCTGGGCGCGCCGGGTGCGCGAGTGGCTCGCCTCGTCGTCGTCGATAACGGTATACCTCCGTGAGCCTTCTTGCACCGGCCGGACCTCGCGCCGCACGCGCGTTCGCCGCACTCGCGGCGATCATTCTTGCGCTGTCGGCGACGACGCTGCGCGGAGAGGCCTGGGAACCCGGCACCGACGGCCTGCTGCCGATCCCGCCGTTGAGCGCTCACGTCACCGATCTCACGCAGACGCTGTCGCCCTCGGAGAAGCAGGCGCTCGAAGCGAAGCTCGCCGACTGGGAGGCCCGCACGACCAATCAGCTCGCGGTGCTGATCGTGCCGACGACGCAGCCCGAGCCGATCGAAGCCTATTCGATCCGGGTCGCTGAGAAATGGCAGATCGGCCGCAAGGGCAGGGACAACGGCGCGCTGTTCCTCGTCGCCAAGAACGACAAGAAGATGCGGATCGAGGTGGGCTACGGCTTCGAGGGGACGCTGACCGACGTCACGTCGCGCCGGATCATCGCCGAGAACGTCGCACCGCTGTTTCGTGAAGGCAAGTTCGCCGCGGGAATCAACGCCGGCGTCGACCGGATCATCGACGTCGTCGCCGAAGGCAAGCCGCTGCCGGAGCGCAAGGCGGGCAACGTCCATCGATCCTCGCACGGGTTCGATTTCGGCACGATGCTGCTGATCCTGTTCATCGTCGTGCCGATCGTGGGTACCGTGCTGCGCGCGATATTCGGCAGGCTCGTCGGCTCGACGGTCGGCGCAGGGATCATCGGCGCCGCGGCGTGGCTGGTGGCAAGCTCGATCGCCATTGCTGTGCTGGCCGCGATCGTCGCCTTTGTCGTGATGATTTTCACCGGCTCGGGCATGGCGTTGGCGGGGCGCCGCGGCGGGATGGGGCTTCCGATCGGCGGCGGCTGGTCCGGCGGCGGCGGGTTCGGCGGCGGCGGGAGCTGGTCCGGTGGTGGCGGAAGCTTCGGTGGCGGCGGAGCTTCGGGCGGATGGGATTAGGGCCTGTTCACGCTATGGACACGAACGCGTTGCATCGCCGAAAACGCGCAGCGCAAGGCGCAAAGGCGAAGGCGGGCCGGCTGCCCGGCAAGACTTTGCAACACAGCGATGGGCGTTTTCGGCAGCAACCCGAAGGGAACGGGCGTCCTGCGGCGCCACTCTGTGTTGTCCTCCTCGCGAAGACGCCCGGTCTTCGCTTCGTCGGCCGCCTTGATTGGCGCCCCATGCCACCCGTTCGCGTTTGCGCCCATAGCGTGAACAGGCCCTGATGACCCGCGACGCGTCGACATTGCGATGGCAGCGGCCCGGCCGCTTCTTCCGGCATCTCGCGACCGATCACGGGAGCGCGCGCCGCGCGTTTCCGGCCGCTTCGCTCGCAACGATCGAGGCTGCGATCGCCGAGGGCGAACAGTGCCACCGCGGCCAGGTGCGCTTCATCGTCGAGGCGTCGTTGCCGCTCGCGCGCGTGCTGCGCCGCCTGGCGCCGCGCGAGCGCGCGCTGGAGGTCTTCGGCGGCACGCACGTTTGGGACACCGAAGAGAATTGCGGCGTGCTGGTCTACGTGCTTCTCGCCGACCGCGCCGTCGAGATCATCGCCGACCGCGGCATCCACGCGCGGGTGGGGGCGGGCGCGTGGGAAGCGGTGTGCCGCAAAATGGAAGAAGCGTTCAGGCGCGGTCGCTTCGCCGACGGCGCCGCGGTCGGTCTCGCCGAGATCAACGCGTTGCTTGCGCAGCACTATCCGCGCGACGGCCGCGCCGGACCCAACGAGCTTCCGGACAAGCCTCTCGTGCTTTGATCCCGGCTGAGCGTCGCGTCGCTCGACACGCGGCCTTCGCTCCGCTGATGAAATCCGTGATGTCGAGGTGTCGGCCGCGCGTCGACTCGGCCCGGTCGCATCCCCAACGCGCTACCCGCGCGCGGGGCCCCTGCTCGCAGCCTCGCGCCGCTAGTTGTTTCGCACGCCCTGGTCCGCGGGCGCCGGACTTGTTCCGATCAAGTGCAGCGCGTCCTGCTGCGCCTGATTGGCGCGGTGGCGCAGGATGACGAACACCATTATCGCCAGCACGAAGAGCCCGAACATGACGATCGCGGCGTAGACGGACAGGCCGGCTTTCACCATCGCGGCGTAAAGCCCCACCATCACGAGAATGCCGATGTTCTCGTTGAAGTTCTGCACCGCGATCGAATGGCCGGCACCCATCAGCACGTGGCCGCGATGCTGCAGCAGCGCATTCATCGGGACCACGAAAAATCCTGCGCATGCACCCACGCCCACCATCAACACGACGGCCAGCGGCAACTGCTTCACGAAGACCATCGCCATGACGATCAGGCCCATGGCGACACCGACCGGAAGCACCTTGAGCGAGCCGCGCAGCGACACGAAGCGCGCCGCGACGATTGCGCCGATCGCGATGCCGAGGGAGACCACGCCCATCAGGTAGGTGGAATCCTTGAGATCGAGAGCGAGCGCGCGCGACGCCCACTCGATGACGACGAACTGCAGCGTCGCGCCGGCGCCCCAGAAGAGCGTCGTCGTCGCGAGCGAGATCTGGCCCAGCTTGTCGCGCCAGAGAAGCGAGTTGCAGTGGGCGAACTCGCGGATCAGGAAGAACGGATTGCGGTTGACGATGCGGTGATCAACGCCGGTGTCCGGAATGAACCAGTTGAAGACGGCAGCGATCACGTAGGCCAGCATGATGACGGCGATTGCGGCTTCGGGCGGCGTGCTGATGCCGGTATCGATCAGCGGCATGTCGAAGCCCAGCAATCCGGTCGCCACCCTGGGACCGATCAGCGTGCCGCCCAGCGCCGTGCCGAGGACGATCGACCCGACGGTCGTGCCCTCGATCCAGCCGTTGGCGACGACGAGCTGATGCGGCGGCAGAAGCTCGGTCAGGATTCCGTACTTGGCCGGCGAGTACGCCGCGGCGCCGAGGCCGACGACCGCGTAGGCGGCGAGCGGATGGAGCGAGATCAGCATCAGCGTGCAGCCGATGACCTTGAGCCCGTTGGTCAGCAGCATCACGCGCCCTTTGGGCATCGAATCGGCGAATGCGCCGACCAGCGGCGCCAGCACGACGTAGGACACGACGAACGACATCTTGAGCGCCGGCGTCATCCACGCGGGCTCGGAGAGGTCGCGCAGCAAGGCGATTGCAGCGATCAGCAGCGCGTTGTCCGCAAGGGAGCTGAAGAACTGCGCCGCCATGATCGTGTAAAAGCCGGACTTCATTCTCCTCCGTAGCGCGCGGGATCGCCGCGAACTGCGCGATGGACTGCTGCGGTCATTGGGTATAATTCTTCTGGGCTGCCGCAGCCCGCGCTTTATACCACGATTGGGAGGGCCGGGGGAGTCGCGGCGATCATGGCGCGGACGATCCGCGACGAAGCGCTATCAACTCAAAACGTCCGGAACCGGAACCCGAATCCCGCCCGTGCGCCATGGCCCGCCCGTTGTACGCCCAGTTGAATCTCTCGGCATTGCGCGCGAATCTGGCGCACGTACGGGAGTCCGCACCGAAAGCGCAGGTGCTGGCGGTGGTCAAGGCCAATGCTTACGGGCACGGACTCCTCCGCGTGCTGCCGGCGCTGGCCGATGCGGACGGGCTCGCACTCCTCGAGCTCGACGGGGCGATCGGCCTGCGCGCATCGCATTACACACGCCGGGTCCTGCTGCTCGAGGGTTTCTTCGCCGCCGACGAGTTGCCCGAGATCGCGGCCAAGCGCCTCGGCATCGTCGTTCACCACGCCGAGCAGTTGCGCATGCTCGAGCACGCGCATCTCGAGCGTCCGCTCGAAGTGTTCGTCAAGATCAATGTCGGCATGAACCGGCTGGGCTTCCGCGCTGCCGACGTGCCGGACGTCATCGAGCGGCTCACGCACTGCGATTCGGTCGCGGCGCTGCGGCTGATGGCGCATCTCGCGCGTGCCGACGAGGAGGACGGCGTCAAGGACCAGGTCGCCGCTTTCGATGCGGCATGCAGGGGATTGCCGTATCCGCGCTCAATTGCGAATTCGGCCGGAATCGTGCGCTACGACGAGGTCGGCGGCGACATCGTGCGGCCCGGGATCATGCTCTACGGCGCCACGCCGTTTCCGTACGACACCGCCGAAATGATCGGGGTGCAGCCGGCGATGACGCTGCGCTCCGAGATCATCGCCGTGCAGGATCTGCGGCCCAACGACAGCGTCGGCTACGGCGCCGTCTACACGGCATCGCGCGCGCACCGCATCGGTGTCGTCGCGTGCGGCTACGCCGACGGCTACCCGCGCCATGCACCCAACGGCACGCCGGTCCTCGTCTGCGGCAGGAAGGCGCGCATCGCGGGGCGGGTATCGATGGACATGATCACCGTCGATCTGAGCGACGTGCCGGAGGCGACTGTCGGCAGCCCGGTCGTGCTCTGGGGCGAGGGCTTGCCGGTCGACGATGTCGCGAGCGCCGCGGCCACGGTCGGCTACGAGCTTCTCTGCGCGGTTGCGCCGCGCGTGCCGTTCGTCGTCACCAACGTCGGAAAGATCGATCTGGAGCTGTAGCGCTTTTGTCTGATCCCGATACCTGACCTCTGATCCCTGAGACATGTTTACCGTCGTCACCGGCGCTGCGGGCTTTGTCGGCGCCAATCTTGTCCGGGCGTTGAACGATCGCGGCGAGACCAACATCCTCGCCGTCGACAATCTCGCGCACGCCGACAAGTTCTGCAACCTCGTTGACTGCGAGATCGCCGACTACCTCGACAAGGACGATTTTCTGGCGCAGCTCGTCGACGGCGACTTCGACGACGACATTGCCGCGGTGCTGCACCAGGGCGCCTGCTCCGATACCATGGAGACCGACGGCCGGTACATGATGCGCAACAACTATCGCTACTCGGTTGCGCTCCTCGAATGGTGCCAGGACAACGACGTGCCGCTCCTCTACGCGTCGAGCGCATCGGTCTACGGCGGCGGGCACGAATTCCGCGAGGAGCGCGCCTGCGAGGCGCCGCTCAACATCTACGGCTACTCGAAGTTCCTGTTCGACCAGTACGTGCGCCGTGTGCTGCCGGAGCGCACCACGCAGATCGCCGGATTCCGCTATTTCAACGTCTACGGCCCGCGCGAGCAGCACAAGGAACGGATGGCCTCGGTCGTGCTGCATTTCGTAAACCAGTACCGCTCCGAGGGCCGCGTCAGGCTCTTCGAAGGTTCGGCGGGCTACGCCGCGGGCGAGCAGCGTCGCGATTTTGTCTCGATCGAGGACGTGGTCAAGGTGAATCTCGACTTCCTCGACCGCCCCGAGACGAGCGGAATATTCAACCTCGGCAGCGGCGCGGCGACGACGTACAACGACGTTGCCGCGGCGACGATCAACGCGCTCCGCAAGGCCGACGGCAACGAGCCGCTCGCGCTCGCCGATCTCGTCGGCGACGGCGTGATCACCTATGTTCCGTTTCCGCCGGCGCTCGTCGGCAAATACCAGAGCTATACGCAGGCCGACCTCACCCGCCTGCGCGCCGCGGGCTACCGCGCGCCGATGCTGTCGGTCGCCGAAGGCGTGCCGCGCTATGTCGAACGGCTGATTTCGGCATCCCCTTCCTCCGCGTAACGTGGATGCGTGCGGCGGAGGGCCACGCGCAAACGCCTGACCTTCGATCCGCCGCGCACCACGCACCCACGACGGAGGACATCATGCAACGACTGCTGTTGGCGCTCGGGCTAATCCTGTGCTCGGGCATCGCGCTCGCCACGGTCAACATCAACACGGCGACACGGGATGAGCTGATCACGCTGCCGGGCGTCGGTCCCGCAAAAGCGCAGGCCATTCTCGACCATCGGAAGGCGCACGGCCCGTTCAAGTCGGTCGACGAGTTGAAGGACGTGAAAGGGATCGGCGCCAAGCGCTTCGAGAAGTTGAAGCCCGAGCTCGCGGTGACGGGGCCCACGACGGTCAAGGACGCGAAGGGCGATGCGAAGGGCGGCGGGGGAGTCCGCCAAACCGCGCGCGCCGACGCGGCGAAGGTCGTGCCGGCAAAGCGCGACGCGACCGCGGGTGCCATCAAGCCGTAGCGTTCGCGCGCTGCACGCCGGCGTCGCGCTGCGGCGCCGGCGCTCTTTCCCGCTCCGGCAACCGGCGGGTCTCTGGCCGGGGCCCGGGCCCGCCGCTTGGCGACGGCGAAATGCGTCTTTGGCGCTTGCCCGCTTGCGGGGCAACACGTACCATCCACGCCGCGTTGCACCGCCGCGCTGGCGATCTGCATGGCCGCGGTGGCGACGTATCCGCCCACTACGCCTACGGAGCGTCACTCATGAAACGGTTTCTTCTTCTGGTCGTCGCGCTCTTCTTCTCGGGGATCGCGCTCGCGGCCGTCAACATCAACACGGCCACCAAGGAGGAGCTCGACGCGCTGCCGGGAATCGGTCCCGTAAAGGCGCAGGCCATCATCGATTATCGGAACGCGAACGGACCGTTCAAGACCCCCGAAGACATCATGAAGGTCAAAGGGATCAAGGAGGGTGAATTCGGCAAGCTCAAGGGTGAAATCTCCGTGAGTGGACCGTCCGGCGCGCGGGCGGGCAAGGCCGCACCCGCTGCACCCGTGTCCGCTCCGGTACCGGCGAAGGCCCCTGCGGCGCCGATGGCGGCACCGACCGCACCCGCTGCTCCCGCGAAGGTCGAAGCCACCAAGGCACCTCCCGGGCCGCCGGCCGCACCGGCCAAGGTCGAAGCGGCGAAGGCACCTGCCGCGCCCGGCGCTCCCGCTGCCGCGAAGTCCGATGCAATGAAGGACGACACGAAGGCCGCGAAGGACAAGGGCAAGGAAGACAAAGCCGCAAAGGACAAGGCGGCAAAGGAGGAGAAGGCGGCGAAGGACAAAGCGGCCAAGGAAGAGAAAGCGGCGAAGGACAAAGCGGCCAAGGAAGAAAAAGCCGCGAAGGACAAGGCCGCGAAGGACGAAAAAGCCGCCAAGGACAAGGAGGCGAAAGCCGCCAAAGACAAGACAAAGGACAAGGCGAAGGACGACAAGGCCGCAAGCTCGAAAGCCACGAAGGACACGAAGGAGGACGCGGCGAAGAAGTAGCCGCAACGGATCGTCGAAATGCGCAAGCCCCGCGCGCGTCGCGGGGCTTTGCGTTTGCATCAGCGCGCGGGCGGGAGTCGCTGCATGAGCGCGTCCGCGAACGCCGCGGCAGATCGGCTCGCGCACCAAACGGGGGTGCCGATCGGCTCCGCTACAATGGCGGCCGACGTTCACTCGCCATGTATCCCACGCTCGAATCCACCGTCGGCAACACGCCGCTCGTCCGCTTGCAGCGACTGCCGGGCGCGACGTCGAACGTGATCCTCGGCAAGCTGGAAGGCAACAATCCGGGCGGGTCGGTGAAGGATCGGCCGGCGCTGTCGATGATCGTCGAGGCCGAGAAACGCGGCGACATCAGGCCCGGCGACACGTTGATCGAGGCGACGTCGGGAAACACCGGCATCGCGCTCGCGATGGTCGCGGCGATCAAGGGCTACCGGATGATCCTGGTGATGCCCGACAATCAGTCACTCGAGCGGCGTCAGTCGATGCGGGCGTTCGGCGCCGAGCTGGTGCTGACGGCGAAAGCGGGCGGAATGGAGCATGCGCGCGACACCGCGGAGCGCATGCGCGCGGACGGCAAGAGCGTCATCCTCGACCAGTTCGCCAATCCCGACAATCCGCTCGCGCACTATCGTGGCACCGGCCCCGAGATCTGGCGCGACACGAACGGCGCCGTCACGCATTTCGTTTCGGCAATGGGAACGACGGGCACGATCATGGGGGTTTCGCGCTTCCTCAAGGAAAAGAACCCGGCGATCACGATCGTCGGCGCGCAGCCGGAGGAAGGCTCGCAGATCCCCGGCATCCGGAAGTGGCCGGAGGCCTATCTGCCGAAGATCTTCGATCGGCGGCGTGTCGATCGCGTGCTGCAGGTCTCGCAAGCCGAAGCCGAAGCGATGACGCGGCGCCTCGCAGCCGAGGAGGGGATCTTCGGCGGCGTTTCGTCCGGCGGCGCCTGCGCCGTCGCGCTCAAGATCGCGCGCGAAGTCGAGCGAGCGACGATCGTGTTCGTCGTGTGCGACCGCGGCGACCGTTATCTGTCGACCGGCGTGTTTCCCGACTGACCGGCCGCCACGGTGACCCTCGGCTCGCCATCCTCATCGCGACTGCGCGCATGAAACCGATACTCGCGTTCGACATCGAAACGATTCCCGACCTCGCTGGACTGCGGCGAGTGCATGGCGTCCCCGCCGAGCTTTCGGACGATGCGGTGCAGGACTGGATCACGCAGCAGCGGCGCGCGCAGACCGGTGGTGATTTCGTGCCGCTCGTCTACCAGAAGATCGTGGCGATCGCCTGCGTGCTGCGCGACGGCGGCGGCCTCAAGGTCGCCTCCGTGGGCACGGCCGAGGACCCCGAGCCCGAACTGATCCGCCGCTTCTACGATCTGATCGATCGCCACACGCCGCAGCTCGTGTCGTGGAACGGCGGGGGCTTCGATCTGCCCGTGCTCAATCATCGTGCGCTGATTCACGGCGTGACCGCGGCGAAATACTGGGACTGGGGCGACGACGACAAGGACTTCCGGTACAACAGCTATCTCGGCCGCTATCACACGCGCCACCTCGATCTCATGGACGTGCTCGCGATGTATCAGCCGCGTGCTTACGCCGGGCTCGACGCGATGGCGCGGTTGTGCGGATTCCCGGGCAAGCTCGGCATGGACGGCAGCGCCGTGCATGCGGCGATCCGCGCGGGAAAGATCGACGACGTTCGCCGCTACTGCGAGACCGACGTGATGAACACGTATCTCCTCTATCTGCGCTTCCGGTTGCTGCGCGGCGAGCTCACCGCCGGCGAATACGCAAAAGAGGTGTCGATCGCCCGCGAGAAGATCGTAGTGACCGACGCGCCGCACTGGCGCGAATTTCTCGTGGCGTGGGATCGAGCGGGCGCTCCGCCCGGTTGACGGATCCTGGCCCGCCGGCACCGACCGAAACGCTCAGGCCTTGAGAAACGCCACCGGCCGGTACTTTCCGCCCAGCACCGCGGTCGAGGGGACTCCCCACCACCGTTCGAGTGCCGTCGCGTAGACGTTGCGAAAGTCGATCGCATAGCCGATGTTGCCGTCGCCGCCGAGCCGTTCGAGCGACGGTTGCTCGCCGTAAAGGCCACCGGCGACGCGGCCGCCGAACGCAAAATGCACGTTCGCCGTGCCGTGGTCGGTGCCGTTCGACAGGTTCTCCTTCGGCCGTCGGCCGAATTCGGCATAGGTGAGCACCAACGTGTCGTTCCAGCGGTCGAGTTCGGTGAGCGCCGACTTCAGCGCGACGACGCCCTGTGCGAGATCCCCGAGGAGCCGCGCCTGCGTGGGGGCCTGCCCGCCGTGCGTGTCGAAGCCCGACAGCGTCACGCGCACGACGGCAACGCCTGCGGGATTCGCGAGCACCTGGCACGCGGTGCGGATCGCGTTGCCGAACGCACCCGGCGGAAATTCGGTCTTGAATGCGTAGCGCGTGTCCAAGTGCGCGGCCGCCTGCACGATGTCGGCTTCGACCTTGAGGATGTGGGCGAACGCGCGGTTACCCGTCTGACCCGTGGGTGTCGCCAGTCGTGCCTGGCGCAGGAATTGATCGGTGTTCGCGAGCGCAACCGCGCGCGTACCTCCACCGGCAAGCGGACCGAGGTCGTTGCTGCCGATGATCACGCCATCGGCGGCAAACGCGCGCGGCGTCGGCGCGGCGGCAAACGTGCGCGTCAGCCAGCCGTCCTGCAGGTACTCGTCGCTCTTCGATGCGGTATCCCAGATCTCTATTCCGCGGAAATGCGAGAGATTGGGGTCCGGATAGCCGACGCCCTGTAGCACGGCGAGCTCTTGTGCCCGCCAGAGCGGATCGAGCGGCGCGAGCGCCGGATGCAGCCCGATGCGATCGGAAAGCTGGACGACGGCGTCACGCGCGATTGCGAGCTTCGGGCGCAGCGCGTAGTAGGCGGGGTCGGTATACGGGACGAGCGTGTTGAGGCCGTCGTTGCCGCCCTTCAATTCGATCAGCACGAGCAGATTCGTGTACCGTGCGCTGTTCGGCGCCGAGGCAAAGGCAACGCTCGCCGACGGTGCGCCGAAGCGTCGAGCGCGGCGGTAGCGAGCGCGGCCTGCAGGAACGCGCGACGGTTCATGGGCGGGCCTCCCTTCACTTCAGCTGATAGGCGGCGTCCAGCACCAGATCCCGCACGAGCGCAAGCGAGTCGACGCTGCGGTCGGGCACCTGTTGCGGCGCGGTGGCGAGCAGCAGTCGCTGCGCGCCCTGTGCGCGCGCTTCCGGCGTCGAGCCGGGGAACTGGGCGAGGAAGCGGGCACTGTCGAGGTGCGCGCTCGCAAGACCGCGTTCCATCCGCCGCCGAAAGCGCTGCTGCCGCGCCAAGTCGTCGCCGCCGCTCTGCGGCGCGAGCGCTTGCCGTGGGGGATCTTCCCGCGCCATGTCCATCCGCTCGCCTTCGAGCGGCGCGACCATCGCGATCGCTGCGATCGTTGCAACGTCGTCGGCGCGCGTCAGACGATCGAGATATTGCTTGCGCGCGAGCAGCGTCGTCGTATTGATCCACACGTCGCCGCCCGGCCAGCCCTTCACGTTGGGTGGCGACAGCAGGTTCTGGCCCATGCCGGCTGCGGCAACTGCGAACGGCAACGCTTCGGCGGGCTCGATTCCGAACTGATGGAGCGCTCCGACCACGAGCTCGACCGGCGATTTCACGAGCACGCCGCGATTGCGCGGCGCGTAGAACGCGTCGCTCGTGAGGATCGCGGCGAGCGCGACCTTGATCTCGTAGTTCGACTCCCGAAAACGGCGCGCGATCGGCGCGATTTCGGCGCGATCGGCGTCGGGCGAGACGAACTCGCGCCACAGCTTCGTCACGATGAACTCCGCCGTCGCCGGTTGTGCAAGCAGGAGGTCGAGCACGGCATCGCCGTCGAAGCGGCCGCTCTTGCCCAGCAGCGTCTTCGTCCCGTCGTCATGGATGAAGGGACGAAACATGAACGCCCCGGTTTCGCGGTCGAGGCTGTAGCCGGTGAAGGCCCGTGCGGCTTCCTTGACATCCTGCTCGCCGTAGTGGCCTTCGCCCAGCGTGAAGAGCTCCATCACCTCGCGCGCGAAATTCTCGTTCGGCGCGCCCTTGCGGTTCTGCATGCTATCGAGGTAAAGAACCATCGCCGGGTCCTTGGCGATCGCGTGCAGGAACACGCCGAAATTGCCGAGCGCATTCGCGCGGAGCCTGACGTTCTGCCGATACATGAGCCGCGCGAAGCGCACCTTCGGTTGGGCCGAGACGAAATGGTTGTGCCAGAAGAGCGTCATCCGCTCGGTCAGCGGCGACTTTGTTTCGAGCATTTCGCGCATCCACCAGCCGCGGAGTTCGAGGCTTTCGCGGATCTGCCGGTCGCGAAATGCCTTGCGCTCGGCCTCGGAGATGTTTTCGCCGCGCGGCGGACGCAGTGGCGACGTGTCGAGCGCGGAAGCCGGCGGCGGCGTCACCGTCGTCGTGCGCGTTTCGGCGAGGAGTTTTGCCACCGCCTCGCTCCGCGGCAGCGACGCGTACGTGCGCACCTCGGCGTCGGTCGGGCCGAAGCCCGTGCGCGCGAGCAGATGCCGCGCGTCGTCGTAGCCGAGCACGGGGTCCGCGGCCGCGAACGCCGGAGACGCCGCGAGCACTGCGGCAGCGGTGAGCGCGTGCAGCATGTTCATCCCGGTTTCCTTCCGCGCTGACGGGTCGTCGGCGGAGCCGAGACCCGATCCGCCTTTCCGACCTCAACGCGGCAATCTACACGGCTGTTGACGTCGCGGCGGTACCAACCTGTAACAGGCCGTAACGACCAAGCAGAGCTGTGGGTCCGAGGTCCTACAGCGTGACGGTGCCGCGGCCGAGCTCGACCACGCGCCCGGAGACTAGGATGCGCCGGTCCGCAGTGACCTCGAGCGTGAGCCGGCACGGTCGGCCGACGGCGTCGCCCTGCGCGATCGCCAGGCGCTGTGGCAGCTGTGCGCCCGTCGCGATGAGCCAGCCGCCCAGGTTCGCACACGCCGAGCCGGTGCCGGGATCCTCGACCACGGCGCCGTATTTCAGGAAGAAGAATCGCGCGACGACGGGCTGCGCACCGCTGGCGTCATCGCCGCGGGCGGGATCGCGGCTCCAAACGTAGGCGAGGGCGCGCGGCCCATTGCTGCCGTGGGCCTGCAGTAGATCGGCCACCGGCGTCGCACGCGCAACGGCATCCCTGGTCGCCAGCGGAATCACGAGCTGATCGGATCCGGTATCCACCCATAGCGGGGGCGACGCCGGATCCGGCGCCACGTCCGTTTCGCGCAGGCGAAGCATCGCCGCAAGCTCGCCGTGCGTCGCCGTCACGGCACGATGTTTCGGCGCGTTCGCGGAGAGCGTCCATACATCGCCCCGCGCGCTGACGGGGATGATGCCGGCGCGCATCTCGAGCGTCACTGCATCACCGGCGCCGGTCAGCGCGCGCACGACATGGGCGGTGCCGAGCGTCGGATGTCCTGCGAACGGCATCTCGAAGGCCGGCGTGAAGATGCGCACGCGGGCGGTTGCCACGTCGGACGGCAGCACGAACGTCGTCTCCGACAGGTTGAACTGCAGGGCGAGCGCCTGCATCGTCCCGTCGTCGAGACCGCGACCGTCCTCGAACACGCACAGCGGATTGCCTGCGAGCGTCGACTCGGCGAAGACATTGACGATCCGGTAGTTGAATTCCTTCATGGTCGCCTCTCACGTGCAGAACGGCGCGGGCGACTGATGCCGCGCACGAACCTCGGTGTCGACTTCGCGCGCGAGCACCCGAAAGGCCTCCGTTGCGATCGACGTCGGCGTCACGACGAGCGCCTGGCCAAGCCGTGGGAAATTGCGTTCGATGGCGCGGTTGTAGGTCGGATCGTAATGGCGGCTCAGCAATTCGGCGACGAGCGTGTCCCAGTCTCCCGCCGCAGCGGCGGCGGTCCAGCGCTCGATGGTTGCCCTGCCGTGGAGCGGCGCGAGATGGGCGAGCCGCGTCGTCAACGCGTCCGAATCGGTGAGGTAATGCGCATATTCGCTCTTCAGGAGCGCAATGCGCAGCGACCGGGGCGTGTCGACGCGGATGCATTCGCCGGCACGGATCGCCGCGAGCAGCGTTTCAGAAACCTGCACCGTGCCGATCCTCTTGCTCTCCGACTCGACGTAGACGGGACGCGCCGGATCGAGACGCTCGAGCGCTGCCGCAACCTGGCTCTCGAACCACTTTTGCGACGGCTGGCCCTCGTCCGGAAGATCACCGAGCAGCGAACCTCGATGCTTTGCCAGCGCTTCGAGATCGATGACCTGCGCGCCTTCGGCGGCCAGTGCGTCGAGGAGCCGGCTCTTGCCGGAGCCCGTGAGACCGCAGATGACTTCGAAATGCAGCTGCCCCGGCAGCGTTTCGAGGGTGGCGAGCACGTGCCGCCGATAAGCGCGGTAGCCGCCGTCGAGCTGGACTGCGCGCCAGCCGATTTCGTTCAGCATGTGGGCGAGCGAGCGGCTGCGTTGCCCGCCACGCCAGCAGTAGACGACGGGCGCCCAGTCGCGCGGCTTCGAGGCGAACGGTCCTTCGAGCATCACCGCGATGTTGCGCGCGACGAGCGCGGCGCCGGCCCGCTTGGCGATGAAGGCGGATTCCTTCGCGTAGAGCGTGCCGATCTGCGCGCGCTCGGCGTCGTCCAGCACCGCATGGTTCTCCGCGGCGGGGATATGGTCCTCCGCGTACTCGGACGGACTGCGGACGTCGATGCGATCGGGATACGCGTGCAGCTCCTCCACGCCGATCTTGCGCGCGGCGCGTGCAGTCTCCGCGACTCCCGTTCTTTCGGCGGTCATCGCGCGGAACCCAGCAACGGCTTCAAAACCGGCCAGACGTTGTCCAGCATTTTCGCCTGCGCGGCGGCCACCGGATGAATGCGATCCGGCTGGAAGAGTTCGTTGCGCTCGCCGAAGCCTTCGAACAAGTAAGGGACGAACGGCGCGTTGCGTGCTTTGGCGACCGTCGTGTACAACATCTCGAATTCGCGCGTGTACGCCGGCCCGTAGTTCGGCGGCAGCTTCATCCCGACAATCACTGCCTTGGCCCCCGCGTGCTGCGCATCGGCGACCATCGTGTCGAGATTCTCGCGCGTCGCGGCGAGGCTGCCCCCGCGCAATCCATCGTTGCCGCCGAGCTCGATGACGACGATCGCCGGCCTGTAACGCGCAACGAGCGCAGGGAGCCGCGCCCGCCCGCCCGCCGTCGTGTCGCCGGTGATGCTCGCGTTCACTACTTGCAGCGGATAGCGTCCGCTCTCGATGCGCGATGCGAGGAGATCGACCCAGCCCGCGCCCGCAGGCAGTCCGTAGCCGGCCGAGATCGAATCGCCGACGACGAGCAGCACCGGTGAGTTGGCGGCGGCAACGGCTGGATGCGCGCCGGAAAAGAGGACGCAGAATGCGGCGACGAGGACGAGAATGCCTTCGCGAATCGTGGCGTTGCGGAGGCCGAAGCGGCTTGTGGGCATTGCTCGGGGCGGTCTTGGACGTGGCGTAGCGATCATTGTAGAGCTTCGAGGTCCGTTCGGCGGCCGCCGCGGACGGTCGCGGGCGGCGGCGTAGAATGCACGGCCATGACCCGGATCGATTCCGTCCCCGCTGCGGCAGATCAACCATCGGCGCCGGCCGTGACGGTGATCGTCGCGACGTTCGACCGCAGCAACATCGTCGGCGACGTGATTCGCTCGGTGATGCTGATCGTCGTGCCGCCGGACGTATGGCACGGCGTGAAGAACATCGGCGCGCGCACGGGAGCGCTGCTCAAACTGCCCGATCGTGCCCACGCGTACGAAGCGCCGGATCACTGGCGGCTGCCTTGGGACACCGACCGCATACGCTATTCGTTCGCGGCGAACGGAGCCATGCCGTCGGGGAATCCCGAACGTATCTGAATTCCGCAGGTCAGTCTCATTTGCGGTCCGTGTGTTCGACCCCGTCCCGGGGGATGGCTGCCGTGATTGCACACCCGCGGTCTTCTTTGAGCCCGCCCCGACGATTTTCCAGATGCCCGAACCCATCCTGCGCGCGCGCAATCTCACCAAGATCGTGACGAGCGGCGACGCACCGCTCACGATCCTCGACGACGTCAGCTTCGACGTCGATCCGGGGTCGGCGATCGCGGTCGTCGGTGCGTCCGGCTCCGGCAAGACGACGCTGTTGGGGCTTCTTGCCGGTCTCGATCGGCCCAGCGAAGGCGATGTCTGGCTCGACGGCGTCGCGCTCTCCGGTGAGGACGAGGATCAGCGTGCGGCGCTGCGGCAGCGGTTGCTCGGTTTCGTCTTCCAATCGTTCCAGCTCCTGCCCGCGCTGACCGCGCTCGAGAACGTGATGCTGCCGCTCGAGCTCGCGGGTGCCGCCGATGCGGTGGCGAAGGCTGCGGACTGGCTCGACCGCGTCGGCCTCGCCAGGCGGCGGACGCATTATCCGAAGCAGCTATCCGGCGGCGAGCAGCAGCGCGTCGCGATCGCCCGGGCCTTCGCCGGCGAACCGAAGCTGCTGATGGCCGACGAGCCCACCGGCAACCTCGACAATGCGAGCGGGCTGGAGGTGGCGGAGCTGATGTTTCGGCTCAATCGCGAGCGCGGCACGACGCTCGTGCTCGTCACGCACGACAGCGGCCTCGCTTCACGCTGCGTGCGACGCCTGTCGCTCGCCGCCGGCCGGCTGGTCGGCGACGAACGGATCGGCGCATGACCGGAACTCCGAAGTCATGAGCGCCGCCGGGCCGCCCCAAGGCGCGAATTGGTCCCCCTCGGGGGGCAGCGCAGCGGCGAATGCCGCAAGCGTCGGGGCACACCGATGAACTCGTATCGCCTCGCGTTGCGGATGCTGACGCGCGACTGGCGCGCCGGCGAGCTGACGGTGCTGATCGCAGCGCTCTCGCTCGCCGTCGCGAGCGTGGGCACCGTCGCCTTCTTCGCCGATCGCGTGAAGACGGCACTGACGCGGCAGGCGAACCTGCTCCTCGGCGCCGACGTGCTCGTGTCCGGCGATCGTCCATTGCCCGATTCGCTGGCGGCCGAGGCACGACGCCGCGGTCTCGCCGCATCGCCGGCGCTGAAATTCAACAGCATGGTGCAGCGGACGGGGGCCGCACCCGCGGCGGGCGCGGTGCTGGCGGACGTCAAGGCCGTCGCGTCGGGATACCCGCTGCGCGGCGCGATCCTGCTGGTTGCGGCAGATTCGCCGGAAGGCGTGCGCGCGACCGGCATTCCGCGGCGGGGCGAAGCGTGGCCCGACGCGCGCCTCGCCGCGCGTCTCGGCGTTGCGGTGGGCGACACGATCAACGTCGGTGAAGCCGCGCTCAAGGTCGGCGCCATCGTGCAGCAGGAGCCGGAAGTTGCGAGCGGCCTCCTCGCTATCGGACCGCGCCTGCTGATCAATCTCGACGACGTGCCGGCGACGAATCTGCTGCAACCCGGCAACCGCGCGCAATACCGGCTGCTGGTCGCCGACCCTTCGCAGCGCGACCTGCTCGATCCGTATCTCAAATGGCTGCAGGCGCAGTTGCAGCCGGGCCAGCGGATGGAAAACGTTCGCGACCTGCGGCCCGAGGTGCGCCAGACGCTCGATCGCGCCGAGCAGTTCCTCGGGCTCGCAGCACTGGTTGCCGTCGTGCTGGCTGCGGTCGCGATCGCGCTCGCGGCGTCGCGCTACCTTCGCCGCCATCTGGATACGGCGGCGATGCTCCGCTGTTTCGGCGCATCGCGGCGGCAAACGCTCGTGCTGTTCGTGCTGCAGTTCGCGATGCTGGGCTTCGCGGCGAGCATCGCGGGCATCGTGCTCGCGCTTTTCGGCCAGCAGCTCCTCGTGATGCTGCTTGGGACGATCGCCGCGGGTGATCTGCCGGCACCGGCGCCGTTGCCGGCGGTCGCCGCGTTCGCGACCGGCGTGTTCCTGCTGCTCGGGTTCGCATTGCCGCCGCTCGTCGCGCTCGCCGGCGTTCCGCCGTTGCGCGTGCTACGGCGCGACCTGCCGCGGCCACGCCCGGGCGGCATCCTCGCGTACCTGCTGGGCGCGGGCGTCATCGCGCTGCTGATCGGCTGGCAGGCGCACGATACGAAAACAGGCGCGATCATGGTCGGCGGTATCGGCGGATTGCTCGCCGTCGCAGCGCTATCCGCATGGACGCTGATTGCGGTGTTGAAGCGGCTCCCGCAGCGCGGGGTCACGTGGCGGTTCGGGCTTGCGAACCTGCGCCGGCGGCCGTTGGCCTCGAGCCTGCAGATCGGGGCGCTGGCGCTGGGCCTGATGGCGTTGCTGCTGCTCACCGTCGTGCGCGGCGACCTGATGCAGAACTGGCGCGCGAGCCTGCCGCCGGATGCACCGAACACGTTCGTCATCAACGTGCTGCCGGACCAGGTCGACGGCGTCCGCGCGGCGATGAAGTCCGCAACCGGCATCGACACCGTTCTCTATCCGATGATCCGGGGCCGGCTCACCGCAGTGAACGGCAGACAGCTCGATACGACGCAGTACGCGGACACGCGCGCACGTCGGCTCGCCGAGCGCGAATTCAATCTGTCGTTCGCGGCGACGTTGCCGATGACCAACCGTGTCGTGTCCGGCCGCTGGTTCGACGGCGCGACGGGCGTCGACGCCGGCATATCGATGGAGGAGGGCATCGCCGAATCGCTGAAGCTCGCGCTTGGCGATACGCTGACCTGGGACATCGCCGGCACGCCGGTGACTGCGAAGATCACGAGCCTGCGCAAGGTCGACTGGGACAGCTTCCGCCCCAATTTCTTCACGCTGTTCGCGCCGGGGGCGCTCGACGGGATGCCGCAGACGTGGATGGGCGCGGTCCGCGTGCCGCCCGGCCCGCAATCCGCTGTCTGGCTCGCTGCGCTTGTCCAGCAGTACCCAAACGTCCTCGCGATCGACGTCGGCGAGATCATTCGCCAGGTCCAGACGATCATCGAGCAGGTCGCGAAGGCGGTCGAGTTCGTGTTCCTGTTCACGCTGCTCGGCGGGTTGCTGGTTTTGCAGGCTGCGATTGCGGCCACGCAGGACGAACGCAAGTTCGACGCAGCGATCCTGCGCACGCTCGGCGCATCGACAGCGCAGTTGACGACGGCGCAGGTCGCCGAATTCCTGGTCCTCGGCGTGCTCGCCGGCTTGCTCGCCGCCGCCGGCGCGACTGCGACCGGGTACTTCCTGTCCGATCGCGTGTTCCAGATCCCGTTCGCGCCCAACGCGCTCGTGTGGCTCTACGGCGTCGGTGCCGGCGCGATCACAGTCACGCTCGCCGGCTGGCTCGGGACGCGTGGCACCGTCCGCCATCCGCCGCTCGAGGTGATCCGGCAGCTGGCTTGAAAATTGGGTCAGACCCGATCTTTTGGACTACGATCCGCGAACGCATCCACGACGCTGAAAAATCGAGTCCGACCCTACTCATCGCCCTACTCATCGCCATGACCACTCGCGACCTCGAGCCCGGCATCGTCACCGATCTGGCGAATCGCCTGACGTATGCGGGCTATTTGCGGCTTGAAGACCTGCTGAACGCTCAGACACCACGGTCGGGTACCGCGACCTCGCCGCCGCGGCACGACGAAATGCTGTTCATCATCCAGCACCAGACGTCCGAACTGTGGCTGAAGCTGATGATCCACGAGTTGAAAGCGGCGATCGGGTTCGTGCGCGCGGACCGCCTCGACGCCTGCTTCAAGATCCTCGCGCGGGTCAAGCTGATCCAGAAGCAGCTCTTCGAGCAGTGGGCGGTGCTGGAGACGCTGACGCCTTCGGAGTACGAGGCGTTCCGGCCCGCACTCGGCCATGCGTCGGGATTCCAGTCGGCGCAGTACCGCGCGGTCGAGTTCCTGCTCGGCAACAAGCACGCGGCCGCACTCGACGTGTTCCGGCACGACGCGGCGACGCATGCGGAGTTGGCGCAACTCCTGCACACACCGAGTCTCTACGACGAATACCTGCGGCATCTCGCCCGGCGCGGCTTGCCGGTGCCGGCCGAATGCATCGAGCGCGACTGGTCGCAGCCGTACGTGCGCAATCCCGCCCTCGTGCCGGTGCTCAAGACAATCTACGACGATCCGGAGACGTGGTGGGACGCCTACGAGATGGCCGAAAAACTGGTCGACGTCGAGGAGTCGTTCCAGCTCTGGCGCTTCCGTCATCTGAAGACCGTCGAGCGCATCATCGGCTACAAGACGGGCACCGGCGGCTCTTCCGGTGTCGGCTTTCTCAAGCACGCGCTCGAGCACACGTTCTTTCCCGAGCTCATCGACGTGCGCACGGTGATCGGCGAATGAGCGCGGCGCACTCGGTCGAGCGCATCGAAACCGCCGTTGCGGCACTGGGTCCGGGCCCGCTCACCGAGGATGCGGTGCGGGCGCACCTTGCACCGCTGTTCTCGCGCGTGCTCGCCGCTAATCGCGATCGCATCTATCTCGCCAATCATTCGCTGGGACGGCCGCTCGACGCCACGGAAGACGATATCCGCGAAGGCGTCGCCGCCTGGTACGGCCGAATGGGGGACGCGTGGGACGCGTGGAACGACGAGATGGGCGCGTTTCGGCGGCGTCTAGCCGGGTTGCTCCGCGCGGCGCGCGACGATTGCGTCGTGCCGAAGACGAGCGCCGGGCAGGGGCTCCGTGCCGTCCTGAGCACGTACGACAAGATGCCTCGCGTGGTCGCCACGCGCGGCGAATTCGATTCGCTCGATCTGATCCTGCGCGAGCATGCGCAACGCGGCCGTCTCCAGCTGTCCTTCATCGAGGCACGCGACGACGGCGCGTTCGCAGCCGAAGATGTGCTTGCGGCGATCACGCCAGGGACGGACCTCGTCGTCGTCTCGCAGGTGATGTTCCAGACGGGCCAGATCCTTCCGGAGCTGCCGGTTACCGTCGCCAAGGCGCACGCTGTCGGCGCCCGCGTGTTGCTCGACGTCTATCACTCGCTCGGCGTGTTTCCGATCGATATTGCCGCGCTCGACGTGGACTTCGCCGTCGGCGGCAGCTACAAATACCTGCGCGGCGGGCCGGGAGCGTGCTTTCTCTACGTGCATCCGCGCCATTTCGACGCCGGATTGCGCACGCTCGACATCGGCTGGTTCGCGAAGGCCTCGCCGTTCGACTACGCGCGACCCGACCCGCCGCGCTTTGCTGCAGGCGGCGACGCGTGGCTCGAATCGACGCCGGCGGTGCTCCCGCTCTACCAGGCGCGCGCGGGCCAGGTGTTCACGCAGGCTGTCGGCGTCGCGCGGCTGCGCGAGTACTCGTTGTCGCTGCAGACTCGCCTCGTCGCACTCCTCGCCGAGCATGGCGTCGTCGCGCAGGGAGGAACGAGCGATCGCGGCGCATTCGTCGTCGTTCGCAACCCCGAAGCGCGGGCCTGGGCCGAATCGCTCGAGCGGCACGGCATCGTCACCGATGCGCGCGGCGAATGGCTGCGGATGTGTCCGGATGCGCTCACGACGAAAGAAGAGCTCGAGCGCGCAGCGAGGCTGCAGTCCGGTTGATTGGCGCGGCGCGGAGTCCCGGACGTCCGCGGACGTGCCAGTGTTCGTCATTGCGTACTACAGATTCGTTGTGTACAGTTTGCGGGGGAGTCTCGTCGACGCGGCAGCGCTCTGGCTATTTCCGGTCGTCGCGACGGACCCAAGCAACGTGACGGAATGCGATCGATCCAACACGAGAATTTCAACAAAGGGAGAACAACATGGCTCTGAAAGTCTTGGTTACCGTCGCTATTGCAAGTGTCGCATTGCTGGCCTGCGGCCAGATGCAAAAGAGAGGCGGACCCACGCTCCTATGGACCGACTGCGATACGACGGGCGGGACCGGCGCCCACCCGAAGCTATGTGTAGTAAAAGTATCGGCGACGATAGTCGACGGAGCTTGCAAGGACGAAAACATCAAGGTAGATCCCCCGGAGCTGCGGCTCCTCCAACTCAATCCTTCCCGGATCGTGTGGAGACTCCAAGGCAATTTGCGATTCTGCGCGCTGCGAGGGGACGGCGTATTCCTCAAGGATTCGGACGATGCGGATCAATTCAGCGACCCGGACGCAACGGATGACGACAACGGGGAGAGCGACTCATCTGCCAATCACAACAAGTGCAAAAGAAATTTTAGAATCCACGACAAGAACGACAGGGCTGGAGCGTCGCGGATCTACGAGTATGGCCTCAGATTTCACACGAAGGATGAGACGATCGCCTGCGTAAAGGATCCATTCATCAAGAACGGCAATTGACGACCGATTGCTCAGCGGCGGTGCGCGAGCCAAATGCGCGCCGCCGTGATTGCGTGCTCGAAGGAGGTCGCGCGTCCCGCGGCCTCCGCGATCCTGAACTGCGCTTCGCCGAAAGCCTCGCGGGCCCTCGCTATCAGTGGCGCCAGAAATGCTTCGTCAGCCGGATCGCGCGACATGCCAGTCAGCGCATTCTGCTCTTCCGCAGTTCCGAAGAACCGCGCCGCCGGTTCCCATTCGCCGCCCGTTGCTGCTAGGCCAGAAGAAACCTCCAAGACGCTTTGGCCGACGGGCTTCGAGCCGGTTTCGTCGGCAATCGCCAGCGCCTCGAGCAACATATCGCGCGCACGCGGGCTAGAGTCGCGCCCGATCGAGACCATCGCGAGATTGAGCAAAGCGATGGCGATGCTCTCGCGATCTCCGAGTTCTCGGGCGAGTGCGAGGACCTGTACGTATAGGGGCTCAGCCGGGTCGAGCGCGCCTTCCGCGCGGTGAAGCTGTGCGAGCGCATTGAGCGCGGCGGCAAACTCGCGCTTGTCGCCTTCTGCTCGCGCCAGCGCGAGCGCTTCCTCCAGGTGGCCGCGTGCTGCAGCGCTGTCCCCCAGCCCGAGAACCGCCATCCCCAGGGGCTGAAGGACCACAGCGATGCGATGCGTGTCGCCGAGCTCCCTGGCGATGATCAGGCTCTCTTCAAGCAGTGCCTGTGCCTCCGCGTACCGTCCCATGAAGCAGCAGGTCTGCCCTGCGTCAAAGCAAGCGCGGCTCCGGGCGGCGTCTCGCGCCTGTGCGCCCGGGCGCGCGAGCGCCTCCAGCGCGACTCTGTACGCGAGCTCCATGAGACTGCGATTCGTCAGGTAGGTCTTCAACGCACGCACGAGACGGAAATCGAGCGCGGCGCCGTTCTCTATGCGATCGCACCATGCGTGCGCCGCCAAGAGGTTTTCTCGCTCGGGATCCAAGTATGCTAGCCACATTCCTTGCTCGGGACTAACGAACTTCGGCCGCGCCTTTTCGGCCAGCGAGAGGTAGAAGTGAAGATGCCGCGTGCGAGTCTCGTCGGCCTCGCCCGACTCGTCGAGCCGTTCCTGCGCATACTGGCGCACGGTTTCCAGCATCGTGTAGCGCTCGCGCTCGGCCTCCATGATGACCAGCGATTTTTCGACGAGGCGGCTCAACAGCTCGAGTACGTCGGCTTGGGCGATCTCGCCACTGTTACCCACTGCTTCCGCTGCCTCCAGCGTCCAGCCGCCCGCGAACACCGCGAGCCGTCGCAGCAATGCGCGCTCGTGCTCGGTGAGCAAGGCATAGCTCCAGTCGATCAACGCACGCAAGGTTTGCTGCCGCGGCAGCGCGGTCTTGTAGCCTCCTGTCAATAAGCGGAAGCGATCGCTCAGACGCTCCGCGATCTTTTCCACCGGAAGGGCACGCAGGCGCGCCGCGGCGAGCTCGATCGCCAACGGGATACCGTCCAGGTGTCGACAGATTTCAGCCACGGCGGTGGCATTTCTGTCCGTGATGCGAAACGCCGGCTGCGCCGCCATGGCTCGCTCCGCGAACAGGTGCACGGCCTCGAACTGCAGCAGCGTTTCGGCTGCGACCGCCTGGCGGCTATCGGGGACGGCAAGCGCCGGCATCGGATAGCTCGTCTCGCCCGCGACGTGCAGCGGCTCCCGGCTCGATGCGAGGATCTTCAGTTGCGGACCCGCTTGCAGCAGGTCCTTCGCGAGCTCGGCGCATGCATCGACGACGTGCTCGCAATTGTCGAGTACGAGCAGCAGCCGCCGGTCCTTCACCGCCCTCATCAGCGCCTCGCCGACCGGGCGGCCCGCTTCCTCCTTGACGCCGAGGACGGTCGCTGCTGCCTGCGCTACCATTCGCGCGTCGGCGATGGCGGCCAGCTCCACGAACCACACGCCGTCCGGATAGTCGTCCATGACGTCTGCGGCAAGCTGCAGCGAAAGGCGCGTCTTGCCGAGGCCTCCCACACCGAGCAGCGTCAGGAGCCGCGTCTTGCCGATCAGCTCCTTCGCTTCGGAGAGCTCGCGCTCGCGCCCGATGAACGACGTGACCTGCTGCGGCAGGTTGTTGGGTGTTGCTTCCAGCGAACGCAACGCCGGAAAATCCTGCCGCAGTTGCGGGGCGACGAGCTGATAGACGTGCTCGGGGTGCGCGAGATCGCGCAGCCGGATCGTCCCCAAGTCGCGCAACTCGACCCGCGTAGGCAACCGTTCGCTTATCAGAACGGCTACCGCCTGTGACACCAACACTTGTCCGCCGTGCGCCGCGCCCATGATGCGCGCCGCGCGATTGACCGCGCTGCCGAAGAAGTCGTTGTCGCGACGTTCGACCACGCCCGCATGCAAGCCACAGCGCACCCGCAGGGCGACGCCGCTGGTCGCCGCTGGATCGGCAAGCGCCTGCTGCAGCTCGAGTGCCGCGCGGACGGCGTCGAGCGGATCGCCGAACGCCGCGTGGATGCCGTCGCCGCTCGTCTTCACGACCTCGCCGCGATGGTCTTCCACCGCGGTGCGGGCGATCGCGTCGTGGCGCGCCAACGCGGCGCGCATTCGCGCGGGCTCACGTTCCCAGAGCGCGCTGCTGCCCTCGATATCGGTGAAGAGAAACGTCGTAATCGCTGGATGCTCGGGCACGCCGGGTTCTCCCTGGACGGCGGTTCGGAGATCCTTATTCGTCGGAATCAAAACCCGAGAAGAGATCACTTGCGGGCGGCTCTTCCTTGCGCGCGCGGTCGAGCTTCCCCTTCAGGCTCTCGGCATCCGCAAAAAATGCCGCATCGGTTTGCGGCGGCGCAATGCGCAACATCGGCGGCTTCAGATCATGCAGATACGATTGCTGCGTCATCCACGTGCGCATTTCGGACTGGGCCAGCGTCTGCGCGCCGATCACCGCCGCAGCAAGGCCGCTGACGACGCCGGCCTTGAGCTTCAGATGTCCCGGTCCGATCTCGCGCAGGTGCAGGAAGCACAACGTCGCGAACAGCGCCCACGCGCCGATGTACGAATAGTCGGCAAGCACGCGCGAGGACAGCGCAAAGGCGCCGATGTCGCAGAGCTCCTCGTAGACGGAAAACACGAGCAGCATCGCGAGCGCGATGACGAGATGGCGCTCGAAGCGCGCCTGCCCGGAAAAGATCCGCGACAGCACGGCCCAGGTCGAAGTCCAGGCCAGCGTCAGCACCGCCAGGAGCAGCACCGGCAGCAGATAGCGCGAGATCTGCGGCTCCGCAGTCTCACCAAGCCACACGGAGAGAAGCTCCAGCGCAATTACCGCACCGGCGAGCCCGAGTGCCCGCGGCCAGAGCCTTCCCGCGGGCACCACCGTGCGTTCGGCGGCAACCTGGTGGCTCGCCTCGCGAATGCGCAAATGCGTGCGGCCGATGCGCAGCGTCCGGTCGCCGTCGATCACGATGCGCGGCTCCCGCTCTGCGCCGTCGTCGGCGTACAACCCGTTGGCGCTGCCGAGATCCTCGGCGAGGAGCGTGCCATCCTCGCTGCGATAGATGCGCAGGTGTCGCGGGGCGACGTAGGGATCATCGACGATCACGTCGTTGTCGTACGCGCGACCGATGTGGATCTCGGCGCCCTCGCACCGATGCCGCGCAACGACGTCGCGGTGCCGGGACAGGATCTCGACCCAGATCATTTCGAGTTCGCCGTCTTCGCGCCGCCGTGGGCCCATTCGATTGCGCCCAGGAAGCGGCGGCCGAGCGCGAGCGCATTCTCGTAGGTGATGCCGCGCATGTTGAGGCGCGACACGAGTGCCTCGCGGTCGCGATCCTCGGTCACCGCGCTCACCGAGACGTCGTAGAGGCCGTCGAACTCGCGATAAGCCCTCGCACACCATACCGCGCGCAGCAGCGGGCGATCGGCGTCGGCCGCGAACGTCACGAAGTCTTCGTGGCAACGCTGCTGGGTCAGGCGCTTCTTGCCCCAGCTGCCGAGCCACACGGGCTGCATCTGCCGCGACAGGAAGGCCGCGAACTGGAACGCGTTGAGATCCACTCCTCTCACGAGCGAGTGCGTGAAATCGACCTGGCCGGTCTGGAGGTCGCCGGCGATAAACAGTGACGTGCGCGAGCTGCAATTGGTCGTCGCGACCAGCGCGCGCGGCTTCGGGATCGCATCGGCGTTGGTGCGCGCCCAGCAGTTGAGCCAGGGCACAGCGCTCTCGGGAGCGCGATACGGCCCGAAAGTCGAGGGACGGAATCCCTTGTCGCCGACCGCCTGGAAAAGCCCGGCCTGCCAGGCAGTAAGCTGCCGGGTGATCTCCGCGCGCGCATCGGCGGGCGTCAGCGGCGCATTCTTGCGCGCACGCTCGATCAGCGCCACCGCGTATTCCACGGGAACGAGGAAGCTCACGAGCTCGCCGCGCGTCTGCTTGGCGACGTTGATGCCGGCGACCCGTCCGTCGACCGTCACCGTCGGCCCGCCGCTCATCCCGGGATTGAGGGCGCCCGAGAAATGGATCTGCTCGTTGTAGCTGTAATCGACAAGCCCGTTGTACGTGCCTTCGACGATCGTGAAGCCCAGGTCGAGCGGATTGCCCATCGCGAACAGCCGCTCGCCTTTGGGCAGCGTGCCCGCGAGGGCGCGCGGCTCGAACTCGAAAAACGACGCGGCCGGCTTGTCCAGCTGCACGACGGCGAGATCGTTGACGACGTCGATCGCCTGCAGTTTCAGCGGACCGCGCGAGCCGTCGGGAGCCGCGTACTCGAGACGGTACGTCGAAGGCTCGAGCGCGTATTGCGAGACCACGTGGTAGTTGGTGAGCGCGAGTCCCTCGGCGGTAACGAGGAGCCCGGAACCGATCGAGGATTGCCGATCCGCGGTTTCCACCAACGTGCGAATCTGCAGCAGACGGGGCTTCGCCGCCGCATAGACCGATTCGGCGGCGGACGACATCGGTCCTGGCGGCGCCGTGACGGGCGGGGGGGTCGGCGCAGCCTGAGCGGGGTTCGGCGCGGCTGGGTTGGGGGCGGGCGTGGATTGCGCGAGCGCGACTCCCGCGCTTGCCGCGGCCAGGGCGAAGATCAATGCAGCAGGGCGCATCGTCAGTGCATCGTCAAAAGAAGGTGATCGAAGCGCTCACGTCCCGCGCGTGATGAACATGACCAGCGCGACCAGCGCCAGCACGAAGACGAGCCCGGACAAGAGCCCGACGATGATGACGTGATGCAGCCTGATCGTCGTTGTGTCCGCTTTCATGTCCCGGCCTTTGCGCACCCCGAAGAAGCTCCAGAACACGGCGCCGGCAACCTGCCGCAGCGAAGCGGGCTTTGTGGTTGGGGCGTTGGGGTCGGAAGGGGCGGGCGACGGGAGATCGGCGGGCATCGTGCGCTTTGGGCCGAAACACGATTCGAGGGACGCCACGGATGTTATCACCCTGTCGGTCAAGGGGTCGTGCGTGCGTCCGGGAGCACCCGCGCTGCGTATAGCGAGGTGCAGCCGCACCGGCCGCGTCCCATGTTGAAGGAGGAATCCATGTCCGCCCGCTTGTCCCGCTTCGCCCTGCCGTTCCTGCTCGTGATCGCGCTCGCGGCGTGCCAGTCGATGTCGCCGGCACCGCAGAAATCGCTGTACGATCGTCTCGGCGGACAGCCCGCGATCACCGCGGTGGTCGACGACTTCGTGGCGAACGTCGCCGCCGACAACCGGATCAACGCTTTGCCCGCACCGACATCCCGCGCCTGAAGCGGCTGTTGGTCGAGCAAATCTGCAACGCCACCGGCGGTCCATGCACTTATACCGGGCGCAGCATGCCGGAGGCCCACCGCGGGATGCACATCACCGACGCGCAGTTCGGCGCGCTGGTCGAGGACCTGCAAAGGTCGTTGAACAAGTTCAAGGTGCCCGACAAGGAGCAGAACGATCTGCTCGGAATCCTCGGCTCGCTGAAGCCGCAGATCGTCGGTCAGTAGAACGCGCGCTTCGCCCGGCGGCAGCGGAGTCTGAGCCCGGGCGAGCTAGAACCTATTTCGAAATCCCTGTTTTGGGATGGGTTCTAGGCGCCGCCGGTCGTGTCCTCGCCGAAGCGCTCGCGGATCTTGCCTTCGTCGAGCTCGCCGAACGTGTACGACGCCTCGAGCCACATCACGTTGATGATGCCGAACGCGAGCGCGGCGCCGACGCCCAGTATCCACGCGAAATACCACATCGTTGCGTCTCCGGTTGGCCGTCAATACAACGCCGAGCCGCCCTCGCGCACCTGGCGCTCGGTGATCTTGCCGCGCATCACGCGGTAGATCCAGCCGGTGTAGGCGAGGATCAGCGGCAGGAAAATCAGGACCGCCCAGAACATGATCTGCAAGGTGCGCCTGCTCGAGACGGCGTCCCAGACGGTAAGGCTGCTTCGCGGATCCGCGGACGACGGCATGATGAACGGGAACAGCGCGAAACCCGCGGTCAGCACGACGCTCCCGATCGCGAGCGAGGACAGCACGAAGGCGAGCATGGTGCGGTGCTGCGATGAAGCGAGGAGTGCCAGCAACGCGCCACCGATGCCCGCTATTGGCGCCACGATCGTCCACGGAAAAAGTGCGTGAGCGTGCAACCAGCCGGCAGGTCCGTGCACGACCGACTTGGCGAGCGGTACGAAGGCGGCGTCGCGCGCAGGCATTGCCGTTATCGCATAGCCGTCGATGCCGTTCACGATCCAGAGGCCGGCGGCGGCGAACGTGACGATGAAGAGCGCCCCGGCGATACGTGCGGCAACGATTGCGCGCCGCTGTATGGCGCCTTCGGTGCGCAACTGGAGATAGATCGCGCCGTGCATCGCCAGCATCGCGACGCTCACGAGGCCGGCGAGAAGCCCGAACGGATTGAGGAGCGCGAGGAACGATCCGGTGTAGTAGACGCGCAGGTCGGAGTCGAAATGGAAGGGGACGCCCAGAAGGAGGTTGCCGAAAGCGACGCCGAAGACGAGCGCCGGCACGGTCCCGCCCACGAAGAGGCCCCAGTCCCACGCGCTGCGCCAGCGCGGATCGGCAACCTTGCTGCGGTAATCGAAGCCGACCGGGCGCAGGAAAAGGGCGAACAGCGTCAGGATCAGCGCGACGTAAAAGCCGGAAAACGCGGTTGCGTAGACGAGCGGCCATGCCGCGAACGTGGCGCCGCCGGCGGTGATGAACCACACCTGGTTGCCTTCCCAGTGCGGACCGATCGTATTGAGCACGACGCGGCGCTCGTCGTCGTTCCGGCCCACGAAAGGCAGGAGCGTGCCGACGCCGAGATCCATGCCGTCCATGACCGCGAAGCCGACCAGCAGCACGCCGACAAAAAGCCACCAGATGAGCTTCAGCGTGGCGTAGTCGAACACGTAAATCATACGGACCCCGCGAGCGTCGCCTGCCCGGACTCGAAGTGATAGCGGCCGGTGCCGAGGGATGAAGGCCCCAGCCGCGCATACTTGAACATCAGATAGAGCTCGACCACGAGCAGCCCCGTATAGAACGCGACGAACCCGGCGAGGCTGAACCACAACTGGCCGATCGTGACCGAAGATACCGAGAGATGCGTCGGCAGCACCTCGCTGATCGACCACGGCTGGCGGCCGTATTCGGCGACGATCCACCCCAGCTCGGCCGCGATCCACGGCAACGGAATGCTCCACAACGCGATGTGCATGAGCCAGCGGTTGTCGGCGAGGTTGCGTCGCGCGAGCACGACGAACGCTGCGGTAAAGATGAACAGGAACCACAGGCCGAGCCCGACCATGATCCGGAACGACCAGAACAGCGCCGCGACCTTTGGGATCGTGTCGTCGACGGCGGCGCGGATCTGCTCCGCCGAGGCGTCGACGACGTTGGGCGCATACTTCTTGAGCAGCAGACCGTAGCCGAGATCGGGCTTGAGCCTCGTCAGTTCGGCCATCGCGGCGGACGAGCGGTCGCCTGCCTTGATCCGCTGCAGCGCGGCGTAGGCCAGCATTCCGTTCCTGATGCGCGTCTCGTGCTCGCGCTTCAAGTCCTTGATGCCCGTGACCGGCGTGTCGAACGAGCGCGTCGCGATCACGCCCATCAGCCACGGGATCTTGATCGCGAAGAGCGTCTTCTCCGCCGCCTGGTCAGGAAAGCCGATTACGGTGAACGACGCCGGCGGCTTCTCGGTATCCCATTCGGCCTCGATCGCGGCGAGCTTCACCTTCTGCACCTCGCCCGTCGTGTAACCCGATTCGTCGCCCAGCACGATGACCGAGATCGCGGAGGCGAGCCCGAATCCGGCGGCGACGGCGAACGAGCGGATGGCGAACGAAGGGTCGCGCCCCCGCAGCAGGTAGAACGACGAGATGCCAAGGACGAACAGCGATGCCGCGACATAGCCGGCCGCGACGGTGTGCACGAACTTTGCGCCGGCGACCGGGTTGAACAGCAGGTCGTAGAAGCTCGTGAGCTCCATCCGCATCGTCTCGGCGTTGAACTCGGCGCCGACGGGGTTCTGCATCCACGCGTTGGCGATGAGGATCCACACCGCGGACAGGTTCGAGCCCAGCGCGACCAGGAAGGTCACCAGCAGATGGGCGACCTTGCCGAGCCGGCTCCAGCCGAAAAAGAACATGCCGACGAAGGTCGACTCGAGGAAGAACGCCATCAGTCCCTCGATCGCCAGCGGCGCGCCAAAAATGTCGCCGACGTAATGCGAGTAGTAAGCCCAATTGGTGCCGAACTGGAACTCGAGGGTGAGCCCGGTCGCGACACCCATGACGAAATTGATGCCGAAGAGCTTCCCCCAGAACCGCGTCATGTCGCGGTAGATTTCCTTGCCCGTCATGACGTAGACCGATTCCATGATGACCAGGATCCACGAAAGCCCTAGCGTCAGCGGGACGAACAGGAAGTGGTAGAGCGCCGTCGCGGCGAACTGCAGCCGCGACAGGTCGACGACGTCAAGGTTCGGCATGCGGCGCTTTCGGCGCGAACGCGGGTGCGACAATTCGATCGCCGACCTGGCCCGGATCCATCGTCATCTGCGGCGCCACGGGCGTCCGGAAGAATGCGAACCAGATGAGCGCGAGCGCCGCCGCCTTGATCGCCAGGATCACGATAACATCGCGGGCGAGCGGGCTCGCGGACCTCCATTGCCGGCGCCACGAAGCGGCGGCGGGGGTCTGCGGCGGCACGGTGTGACGGGATGCACGCATGGCCGGCCATTATTGCGCCGGCGGCGCCTGGCCGTCGAGTGCGCCGCTGGCCGGGTATTGGACGACGCCGACAGTCAAACGATGGAGCAGCGTGCGCGCGCTTGAATCTGCGGGCCAAGACCCCATGTCGGATGTAGTGTTAAGCCGGGAATAATCATGCGTTTCGACAAGCTCACGACCAAGTTCCAGCAGGCGCTGGCCGACGCCCAGAGCATGGCGCTCGGCAACGACAACGGCTTCATCGAGCCGCAGCACCTGCTGTCCGCGCTCCTGAACCAGGAGGACGGCGGCACCGCATCCCTCCTCGCCCGGGCCGGCGTCGCCGTGCCCAGGGTCAAGGCGAGTCTCGGGAAGGCAATCGAGCGACTTCCCAAGGTCGAAGGCCAGGGCGGCGAAATCACCGTCTCGCGCGAGCTCGGCAACCTGCTCAACCTGACCGACAAGGAAGCGGTCAAGCGCGGCGACCAGTTCATCGCGAGCGAGCTCTTTCTGCTGGCGCTCGCCGACGACAAGGGCGACACGGGCCGCCTGCTGAAGGACAACGGCCTCACGCGCAAGGCGCTGGAGAGCGCGATCGAAGCCGTGCGCGGCGGTGCGGGGATCGACACGCAGGAAGCCGAAGGGCAACGCGAGGCGCTCAAGAAGTACACGATCGACCTGACCGAACGCGCCCGCGAAGGCAAGCTCGATCCGGTCATCGGCCGCGACGACGAAATTCGGCGCACGATTCAGATCCTGCAGCGGCGCACCAAGAACAATCCGGTGCTGATCGGCGAGCCCGGCGTGGGCAAGACCGCGATCGTCGAGGGCCTCGCCCAGCGGATCGTCAACGGCGAAGTGCCGGAGACGCTCAAGGGCAAGCGCGTGCTCTCGCTCGACATGGCGGCGCTGCTCGCCGGCGCCAAGTACCGCGGCGAATTCGAGGAGCGCCTGAAGGCGGTGCTGAAGGACATCGCGGCCGACGCCGGCAAGACGATCGTCTTCATCGACGAATTGCATACGATGGTCGGCGCGGGCAAAGCCGAGGGTGCGATCGATGCCGGCAACATGCTGAAGCCTGCGCTCGCCCGCGGCGAGCTCCATTGCGTCGGCGCAACCACGCTCGACGAGTACCGCAAGTACGTCGAGAAGGACGCCGCGCTCGAGCGCCGCTTCCAGAAGGTGCTGGTCGACGAGCCGAGCGTCGAATCGACGATCGCGATCCTGCGCGGGTTGCAGGAGCGCTACGAGATTCATCACGGCGTGGAAATCACCGACCCGGCGATTGTCGCCGCGGCCGAGCTTTCGCACCGCTACATCACCGACCGCTTCCTGCCGGACAAGGCAATCGACCTGATCGACGAGGCCGCGGCGCGGATCAAGATGGAGATCGACTCCAAGCCGGAGGCGATGGACCGGCTCGATCGCCGGATGATCCAGTTGAAGATCGAGCGCGAGGCGGTGAAGAAGGAAAAGGACCAGGCGTCGAAGAAACGGCTTGACCTGATCGAGCAGGAGATCGCCAAGCTCGAGCGCGAGTACGCCGATCTGGACGAAGTGTGGCAGGCCGAGAAGGCGCAGGTCGCCGGCACGCAGCACATCAAGGAAGAGATCGACAAGGTCAAGCTGGCGATGGAAGAGGCGCGGCGCAAGGGCGACTGGCAGAAGATGAGCGAGCTGCAATATGGACAGTTGCCGCAGCTCGAGGCGCAGCTGAAGAAGGCCGACAGGAAGGCGGAGAAGACGCAGGAGAAAAAGCCGCAGCTGCTGCGCACGCAGGTCGGTGCCGAGGAGATCGCCGAGGTCGTCTCGCGCGCGACGGGGATCCCGGTGTCGAAGATGATGCAGGGCGAGCGCGACAAGCTCCTGCACATGGAAGACGCGCTCCACAAGCGTGTCGTCGGCCAGGACGAGGCGGTGCGGCTCGTCGCCGATGCGATCCGCCGCTCGCGCTCGGGTCTCGCCGACCCCAATCGCCCTTATGGCTCGTTCCTGTTCCTCGGCCCCACGGGTGTGGGCAAGACGGAGCTCTGCAAGGCGCTCGCCGAGTTCATGTTCGACAGCGAACAGCATCTGATCCGCATCGACATGTCCGAATTCCAGGAGCGGCACTCGGTCGCGCGGCTGATCGGCGCGCCGCCGGGCTACGTCGGCTACGAGGAAGGCGGCTACCTGACCGAGGCCGTTCGCCGCAAGCCCTACAGCGTGATCCTGCTCGACGAGGTGGAGAAGGCGCACCCCGACGTGTTCAACGTGCTGCTGCAGGTGTTGGACGACGGCCGGATGACCGACGGACAGGGGCGCACCGTCGACTTCAAGAACACGGTGATCGTGATGACGTCGAACCTGGGCTCGCACAGGATCCAGCAGATGGCGGACGAAGGCGCCGACCAGGCGCTGATCAAGATCGCGGTTCTGGCCGAGGTGAAGGGACATTTCCGGCCCGAGTTCGTCAATCGGATCGACGAGATCGTCGTCTTCCAGCCGCTCGGCGAAGCACAGATCGCCGACATCGCGCGGATCCAGCTCCAGGCGCTGGAAGCCCGGCTCGCGAAGCTCGAAATCAAGCTCGCCGTATCGGATGCCGCGCTCAAGGTCGTCGCGGCAGCAGGCTTCGATCCGGTGTACGGCGCGCGGCCGTTGAAGCGCGCGATCCAGCAGCAGATCGAGAATCCGCTGGCGAAGGAAATTCTCTCCGGCGCTTACGTGTCGGGCGACACGGTGAAGGTCGGGGCCACCGGCGGCGAGATCGCGTTCGCGAAAGGCTGACCACGGCGACGCGCTGCGCGCCCCGGGGACGGCGGGCGATCAGCGATTCATGCCCTTTCCGCCGGCAATTCTGGTCCGTTCCCGGTAGGTCTGCGAAACGAGGTTGACGAGCACGCCGGTCGTCCAGCCGAACGCGAACAGCCCCGAAATCGCGATCATCGGCCCCAGCAGCCGCCACGCGCGGGTGAGTGTCCCTTCGCCATAGCCCAGCGTCGTGTAGGTGCTCGCCACGAAGTAGTAGGCGTCGCGCAGCGACGGTATGGCATCGACGAGCAGCAGCGTTCCCGCCCAGAGGAAGATCTCGATCAGGTGCGTGGCCAGCATCGTCAGGATCATCGCGCCAAAGAACAGTTCGTTGCGAAGGCGTGTCGCGGGGGCGCGCAACACATGCTGCTCGAACCGCGTTTGCACGAAATACATGCCGGCGCCGTGGATGAACAGCGTCGCGAGCAGCGGAATCGTGCCCAGCGCTATCTCCAACACCGGTGAAATTCGATCCATCGCCTTGCCCTGGCCGCACCGCTCCCGAAAGCGGTAGGCTGATTGTGCCATAGCGCCGTGCGATCTCCGGGCCGGGGGAATGGGCGGCGACCCCGCTGTGTTAGTCGCGACAGAACGACGGTTCCTGCGAAATCCGGCACCAGGGAGAGTCAGGATGCGCAACGAAAAATGGTCGATCGCGGCACGCTTCGGCATCGTCCTCGCAGCCGCAGCAGCGATTGCAGGCTCGAGCGGACCCGCTCTGGCGACGTTCCATACGTTCCAGATCGACGAGCTCTACTCGAGCCCGGATGGCAGCGTGCAATTCGTCGAGCTGCACGAGGCGTTCGGATTCAACGGCGAGAATTTGCTGGCCACGCACACGCTGACGAGCACGCAGGGCGCGACGACCCGGACATACACGTCTCCGATCGATCTGCCGAACGGCGTGACGGCCGGCAAGCGCGTGCTGATCGCTACACAGGCATTTGCGAATCTCGGGATCGTCACGCCGGACTACATCGTTCCCGCGCCGTTCCTGTTTCCCGGCGGCGGCACGCTCAACTACGCCGGCGTCGATATCCTCACCTATGCGGCGTTGCCCGGCGACGGTGTCAGCTCGTTGAGTCGGTCGAGCACCGTCGGCACGAACTCGCCCACCAATTATGCCGGCCAGACCGGCTCGATCGGCCCGGCTGCGCCTCCGGCGGCGTCCTCCGGCTCCGGCATTCCGACGCTCGATCGCTCGGGGCTCGCGGTCCTGTCGGTGGTGCTCATCGTCGCGACGATCCTGATCCGGCGATTTCGGTGAGTGACATTCCCCTGCTCTTTAGGCTCGCGTCGCTAGAAATACGGCACCGACCGGCGCTCGAAGGCGGCGGCGCCCACCGAGCGCAGCAACTCCACCAGGCGCGCGCCTAGACCCGGGCGGCGGGCGCCGACCTTCACCGCGTCGACGTAGCGCGCAAGCACGCATACGGTGGCGTCGCCCTGCGCTTCGATCACCGTAAGCCCGCCGCGGTCGATCGTGAACGTGTCGCCGGCGCTCAGCACGATGTCACGCGGGTCGTCTGCGAGCGTAAGCCACAGCGCGCCGCGCGTCACGCGAATCGCCGTCCCGCGCGCGCCGTCGAGGCGCAGGATCTCGCGGGACGAAAGCTCCCATACCTTGGTGTAACCGTCGCAGGCCATGGTCAGACCTCCAGTTTTATGCGTAAAATGCATTCGTCACGCCCCGACCGTGGCGTGCCACCGATCGGGGCACGATCGCCGGATTTGCTATGGCGATGCATTGAATTGTGAGCTCGCGGGCGACGCCGCTCAAACGGTCTTTGCGAATGAGTTGCATGAGTCCAACGCATGCTTGACGCGCTGCGCCGATTGCCCTCGCTCGACTTCCTGAGGGGGTTCGAGGCCGCAGGACGGCTGTTGTCGTTCACCCGCGCCGCCGAGGAGCTATTCCTCACGCAGTCGGCGCTGTCGCGGCAGGTGGCCGCTCTCGAGGAGGCGCTCGGCGTGGCGCTGTTCGTGCGCCGGCATCGCGCGCTCGTCCTCACCGCGGCGGGCGCTGCGTTCCATCGCGACGTCACCGCCGTGCTGAGGAGCCTCGCGGCCGCCGCGCAGACGGCGCGCGGTAGCACGCGCGCGCCGGGGCTTACGTTGTCGACGACGGTGTCCTTCGCGTCGCTGTGGATCATTCCGCGGCTCGCGACCTTTCGCGCGCGCCATCCCGACGCCGACGTCTACATCTCGGCCGACGATCGTCCGGTCGATCTGTCGCGCGGCGAAGTCGACGTCGCCATCCGCTATTTGCCGGACGCGAAGGTGCCCGAAGGAGCGGTGCGCCTCTTCGGCGAGCGGTTGATGCCCGTGGCGAGCCCGAAGCTTCTGCGACAGCGGAAGACCCCGCTCGCACGGCCGGCGGATCTCGCGCACCACGTGCTCCTGCATCTCGACGATCCCGACGGCCGCACGCCGTGGCTCGATTGGAGCGTGTGGCTCGGGTCGAACGGACAGCTCGGCCTGAAGCCGGCGGGGTCGCTGCGCTTCAAGCTCTACGATCAGCTGATCCAGGCGGCGGTCGGCGGTCAGGGTGTCGCGCTCGGCCGCGTGCCACTCGTCGCCTCGCTTCTGCGCGACGGCCGGCTCGTCGCGCCGTTTCCGAAGCGCTATGACTCGGCGCGGGGCTATTACGCGCTCGTCGCGCCGCACGCAGTCGATCGTGCCGATGTGGCCGCCTTCGTCGACTGGCTCGCTCACGAAGCGGCGCGCGAGATGGGGCGCGATGCTGGCGCTCGCGCGACGCGACGGACGCGGCAATGAGCGCCGCCGGGCCGCCCAAGACTGCGCAACTGCAGTCTGCCTCGGGGGCCAGCGCGGCGGCGCCAGCCGCAAGCGTCGAAGCACAGCATGCAGGCGCGAGCGCATCTCCGCCGGACGCGCTCGCGCCATCGCCGTGGATCACCCGCTTTGCGCCGCTGGTGCCCGCCGGCGCGCGGGTCCTCGATGTCGCCTGCGGCAGCGGCCGGCATGCGCGACTCTTCGCTGCCCGCGGGTGCCGCGTACTCGCCGTCGACCGCGACGCCGCCACGCTCGATGGGTTCGCCGGTACCGCGGGCATCGAGACGCGCGCAATCGACCTCGAAGCTGGCGGGAACCCGCTCCTGGGCGAGCGCTTCGACGCGATCGTCGTCGTCAACTACCTCCACCGACCGCTGTTCCCGCATCTCTTAGCCTTGCTTGCCGCAGACGGCGTGCTGCTCTACGAGACGTTCGCGCGCGGCAATGAAGCGTACGGCCGTCCGGCAAATCCCGATTTTTTGCTGGCGCGGGACGAGCTTCTGCAGCGCGTGCGGGACGAGCTCACCGTCGTGGCCTTCGAGCAGGGTCACGTCAAATTGGCCGGGCGCGACGCCGTCGTGGAACGGCTCGCGGCGATCGGCCCGGCGCGGGCGTGGCCGCCCTCGCTACCGCCGTTCGCGGGCGGGACCGAACCGCAGGCGTAGGGGCCGGTCGAATGCGGTAAAATCGCAATTTTGGCACAGTTTCCTCCATGTTGACCGGCAGCATCGTCGCGATCGCGACACCGATGCAGGACGGCGGAGCGCTCGATCTCGCTGCGCTCGCCAAGCTGATCGATTTCCACGTCGCCAACGGCACGGCCGGGATCGTCATCGTCGGTACCACCGGCGAGTCGCCGACCGTCGATTTCGACGAGCACTGCCTTCTCATCAAGACGGCGGTCGACGCCGCGCGCGGGCGTCTGCCGGTCATCGCCGGCACCGGGGCCAACTCGACGAAGGAGGCGATTGCGCTGACCGCTTACGCGAAAAAGGCCGGCGCAACGAGCTGTCTTTCGGTCGTCCCGTACTACAACAAGCCGACGCAGGAGGGCCTCTACCGCCATTTTCGGGCGATCGCCGAGGCCGTGGATCTGCCGATGGTCGTCTACAACGTGCCCGGCCGCACCGTCGCCGATCTCGCGACCGAGACCACGTTGCGGCTCGCGCAGGTGCCGGGCATCGTCGGCATCAAGGACGCGACCGCCGATCTGGGTCGCGGCAGCGAGCTGATCGCTGCGCTTCGCGCCGCCGACCGGCAGAACTTTGCCGTCTACAGCGGCGACGACATCACCGGATTGCCGCTGATGCTGATGGGCGGTCACGGCGTGATCTCGGTCACCGCCAACGTCGCGCCCAAGCTCATGGCGGAGATGTGCGCGGCCGCGCTTCACGGCGACCTCGCCCGCGCCCACCGGTGCAACGACCGGCTGTTGCCGCTGCATCGCCGGCTCTTCGTCGAGGCCAACCCGATCCCCGTCAAGTGGGCGCTGTCCGCGATGGGTCTCATCGCGAACGCGCTGCGCTTGCCGCTCGTTCCGCTCTCCCCCCATCACCACGAGACCGTCCGCGACGCACTTCGCGTGGCCGGCGCTCTCGCCTGAACACGAAGGTGTTGCGCATGGACCAAAGGAAACTCCCGCCCGCAGCGTGTGCGCTGGCCGCGATCACGCTCGCCACGTTCGTCCTCACCGGCTGCGAGTCGACGACCTCGCTCGGCAAGAAAATCGACTACAAGTCCACGTCGTCGGCACCCGCGCTCGAGCTGCCGCCGGAGCTCAAGGCGCCGCAGTACGACGATCGCTACAACTCGGCCACCGCATCGGGGATCGCGGCGCGCGACGCGACGCGGCCGAAAGGCGGCGACTCGATCGCGCAGAACAGCGTTGCCGACGCGAAGATCATGAAGAGCGGCAACGAGCGCTGGCTCGTGGTCAAGACGACGCCGGAGAACGCCTGGACCGTCGCCCACCAGTTCTGGATCGAGAACGGCTTCGTGCTCGCGAACGAGCAGCCGGCGGCCGGCGTCATGGAAACGGATTGGGCGGAAAACCGCGCCGATATTCCGCAGGATTTCATCCGCAGCACGATCGGCAAGTATCTCGACGTGTTCTACACGACGTACAAGCGCGAGAAGTACCACACGCGGATCGAGCGGGGCACGGAGCCCGGCATCGTCGAGATCTACATTTCGAGCCGCGTCATGGAACAAGTCCCGACGAAGACCGAGAACAACGGAGCGCCGTCGGGCTTCGCGTGGGGCCTGATGCCGTCGAATCCGGACCTCGACGCCGAGTGGCTCGGTCGAATGATGGTGCGGTTCGGAACGCCCGAAACACAGGCGGCCCAGATCGTGAAGGCCACGGGCGCGGGCAGCGCGCCGGCACCGGAGCATGCATTGCTGCAGAAGGCGTCCGACGGCGCGAGCCAGCTCATCGTCGACGACGGCTTCGACCGCGCCTGGCGCCGGGTGGGCCTTGCGCTCGACCGCGTTGGCTTCACCGTCGTCGATCGCGACCGTTCGAAGGGCTTCTACTATGTCCGCTACGCGGACCCCGAGGCCGAAGCAAAGAAAGAGGGCGTACTCTCGAAGCTGATGTTCTGGAAGGACAAGTCCGAAAAGCCCGAGCAGTACCGGATCACCGTCGCCCAGGCAGACCCGCGGAGCATCGTCACCGTGCAGGATCCGAACGGGGCGCCGGACAAGACCGTAAACGGCGAGAAGATCCTCTCGCTGCTCAAGGACCAGCTCAAGTAGCGCACGGAGCGCCGCTTTGCGCTTCGCCTCCCTGGGCAGCGGCAGCGAAGGCAACGGCCTCGTCGTCGAGGCCGGCACGACCCGGATCCTGATCGACTGCGGCTTCGGCGTCCGCGACACCGCGGCGCGCCTCGGGCGTCACGGCCTGCTTCCCAGCGACCTGACCGCGATCGTCGTGACGCACGAGCACCAGGATCACGTGGGCGGCGTCGCCGCGTTCGCCGCGCGTCATGCGCTTCCCGTGTGGGCGACATTCGGAACGCTCGCGGCGGTGTCGGAGCGCTTCGAAGGCATGGCGCAGGTCTACGGCTTCGACAGCCACGACACGTTCGCAATCGGGGCGCTCGAGATCTCTCCCTTTGCCGTTCCCCACGACGCGCGCGAGCCGGTGCAATACGTGATCGGCGACGGCGCCCGCCGCCTGGGCGTGCTGACCGATCTCGGCGTGTCGACGCCTCACGTCGAAGCGTCCCTTTCCGGCTGCGATGCGCTGGTGCTCGAATGCAACCACGATGTCGACCTGCTCGAAAGCGGCAGCTACCCCTATCCGCTGAAACAGCGGATCGCCAGCCGCTTCGGTCACCTCTGCAACGAAGATGCGGCACAATTGCTCGCCCACATCGACACGTCGCACTTGGTCCACATCATCGCGGCGCACCTGTCGAAGGAAAACAACACGCCGACGCTCGCGCGTGTCGCGCTTGCCGGCGCGCTTGGCTGTGCGCCCGAATGGATCGGCATTGCCGGTCAGGAAAATGGCTTCGACTGGCGGGAACTTTGAAGAGAAACGAGGAGAAAGAATGGAAAAGCGGCAGGAACTCTACAAGGGAAAGGCGAAGACGGTCTACGCGACCGATGATCCCCATCGGCTCATCATGCACTATCGTGACGACGTTTCGGCGTTCGACGGCGCCAAGCTCGCGAAGCTCGAACAGAAGGGCGAGACGAACAACAAGATCAATGCCTACGTGATGGGCAAGCTTGCCGCGGCGGGCGTCCGCACGCACTTCGATCGCATGCTGAACGAGCGCGAATCACTGGTGAAGGCGCTGAAGATGATTCCGGTCGAGTGCGTCGTGCGCAACGTCTGCGCGGGTTCGATGGCGAAGCGTTACGGGATTGCCGAGGGCACGCGACTCCCCGAGCCCATCTTCGAGTTCTTTTTCAAGAGCGACGCGCTGCACGACCCGCTGTGCAACGACGATCACATTCGCGTGCTGGGCTGGGCCAGCGCCGAGGACATCGCGGAGATGCGCAAGCTCACGCACAAGGTCAACCGCGTGCTGAAGCCGCTGTTCGCCGATGCCGGGATGGATCTCGTCGACTACAAGCTCGAGTTCGGGCATCCGACCGAGGATCCCGAGGCGCCGCTCGTGCTGGGCGACGAGTTCACGCCCGATGGCTGCCGGCTCTGGGACGCGAAGACCGGCGAAAAAATGGACAAGGACCGTTTTCGCCGCGATCTCGGCACGGTGATCGACCACTACCGCGAGGTCGCACAGCGTATCGGCGCGCCCCTGTAACCATATCGCGGATTGCCTCCGCGCGCGTTCGCGCACGCTTAGGCTTCCGCCGCAAAAAAACGGGCCGCCGATCGGCCGACCCGTTTTTCACGACGACGGAAGGCTTACTTCTTTTCCTTGTCCTTGTCGGCGGGCGCCATCGCCGGCGCTGCCGGTGCCATCGCCGGCGCGGACGCGTCCTTCGGCGGCTCGGCGGGCTTCATCGCATCCGACGACGGTGCCGGTGCCGGCGCGGGCGCCGGTGCGGCAGCGGGTTCGGCGGGTTTCGGCGCCGGGGCGGGTTCTTGCTTGCTGCAGGCCGCGAGCGCGACCGCGACAGCAGCGACGAGGAGGAGCGACTTGTTCATGGTTCGTTTCCTTGTAATCGGTAGAGTTGGAACGGATCGGTTGCCGCCAATCCGGGCATCGTCATTCGGGACACATTTCGTTCACGGCGGGTCCGAAGCGACAAGGCAATCGACGGCGAATGTTAACACAAACACCTGTCGATTCAAAGGGATTGTGCGTCGCAACCAATGGCGGGTCCGTATGCCGGCAAGCGTCAGATTCCGAGGATCGTCCCCGTCAGACCCGGTTCACCCGTTGCCCAGATCTCGTCGAATCGATTGACGAGCGGTCGCGCGAGGTGCGGCTCTTCGATCGCCAGCGCCGCGCGCGGCTGCTCGATGTGAAAGCGATGCAGGAAGTGCCGCCCGTCGACGATCACCAGCGGATCGGACGCGCCCTTGGCTTCGGAACCGGTCTTGTAGATCGTGATCCGGTCGCTGAACGATTTCAGCAATGCGGTGAGGCGTGGGCACGATGCTTCGATCCAGCGCGTGTCGTGAACGATGATCTCGAGCTTCGAGGTCCGCGAGCCGCGCAGGAATTGGCCGAGCATCTCCGCGCGCGGGGCGGAGTTCCATCCCATCTCGGAAAGATCGTAGTCGAACACGCGGATCGAATGTCGGGCGAGACCGACGAGCTCGTCGAGCGCCGCAACCTGTGCCGAGACCGTGGCGAGCGTTTCCTGTCGCGGTGCCGGTGCGGGCGCCGCGTCGGTCGGCGTCTCAGTGGAGATAGCCATGGCGATACCAGTCGTGTAGAAGCGCGGCGACCTCGCGGGTTGCGGCCGCGACGGTCCGCGGAGGAAGCGCGCGCGCGTTTGCAAGCTCACGCATCGCCGCCGCGCCCGCCACAGGCCATCGCTGCGTCGCGCCGTTGACGAACAGGGAGCGGTCATCGTAGAGCAGTTGCGTGCGCGGGTCCAGCCGCACGCCGCGCTTGCGCGCCCGAGCGAGAAAGCCTGCGCGCGACAGCACCGGCGCCGGCCGATCGAAAAACACCGTGGGCTTCGGCTCCGACAGCCAGCAGCCGAGGAAGCGCGCCACCGCGGCGCGGTCCCAGCGAATGGCTCCCAGCATCGCCGCGCAGCGGCGCTGCATCGTCTCGCCGATCCGCGCCGGTTCGCGTGTCGGCGCGAGGTCCGGATCGGCGTAACGTCCGGGGAGGTCGAGATGGTCATGGAGGAAATCGAGAAACGCGGCCGCGAGCTCGTTTGCGGCGGGAGCGCGGAATCCGATCGAATACGTCGTGCACAGATCGACGGCGACGCCGTCGTGCGCGTAGTTCGGCGGTAGATAGAGCAGGTCGCCCGGCGCGAGCAGGTGGTCGTGTTCCGGCGTGAAACGGCGAAGTATCTTGAGCGGCAACCCGCGCTTCAGCCCGAGATCGGCCTGACGCCCGTATTTCCAGCGTCGCCGCCCCGTGCCCTGGAGCAGGAATACGTCGTAGGAATCGACATGCGGTCCGACGCCGCCGCCCGGCGCGGCGAGGCTCACCATCAGGTCGTCGAGGCGAGCGAACGGCAGGAAGGCAAAGCGCCGCAGGAGCGCGTCGGCCGCGGTCGAGTGCAGGTTCACGCCCTGCACCAGCAGCGACCAGTTGCGCGCGGGCAGCACACGAAAATCGGCGCGTCGAAACGGTCCGTACGCGAGCGACCAGCGCGCGCCATCACGGACGACGAGCCGCGACTCGACGTCGTCACGCAGCGCGAGCGTGGTGAGCTCCCTGGCCGTGACGATGCGGGCAAGACCCTGGAGCGCGCCGCGGACGAGCAAGGCTTCCTTCTGCCAGTGCTTGCGGAGGAACGACGCGGCGCTGCGAATGTCCGGAAATATCGGCGTGTCCTCGCTCGATCGGGGCGGCGCTCTCGCGGCAGGCATCGACCGATTATAGCGACGCGCCGAGGCGTCTCTGCCCCTGGGCTACAATGGCGCCCTCACGCATTTTCGCTCGCCAATCCGGACGGCGCCTCGGCCGTCGCAACGCGGCCCCTTCCTTGCTACCGGAGCCCCGATGAACATCTTCTCCAACACCGTCGTGACGCTGACCTTCGAGCTCTACGATTCCGAAGGCACGTTGCTCGAGTCGACCGACGAGCCCATCACGTATTTGCACGGCGGGCACTCCGGCATGCTGCCCAAGCTCGAGGAAGCGCTCAATCTGAAGAAGATCGGCGACGCGGTGTCGGTCGATGTCGAACCCGCGGACGCATTCGGCGATTACGATCCAGAGCTCGTGAAGATCGAGACCGCGGACCGGCTGCCGCCCGAAGTCGAAGTCGGCATGCAGTTCGAGACTTATGCGAATCCCGGCGACGACCCCGGGAGCGGCGTCGTCTTCACGGTTACCGACATCGCCGACGGCAAGGTCGTGCTCGACGGCAATCATCCGTGGGCGGGCAAGCGTCTGCGCTTCGATTGCCGGATCCTCGACGTCCGCGCCGCGACCGCCGAGGAAGTCGAGCACGGGCACGTGCACGGCGATGGCGGGCATCATCACTGACCGAGTTGTAAAGCTGCTGCGCGGGCCGGCTGCTTTGCTGTGTCCTCGCTCGGCGCTCGCCGTACGTTCGGGTACTGTCTCGCGCCTCGCTGCGGGCCGCCATGCATCCGCCCATGCAACGCTTTCCAACCCGGGTCAGCACGCTTGGATGCGTGCCATCGGGTAAATTACCGACCCAGAATTTTTTTCAGCTCGTAGAGCGCCGCCAGAGCGTCGCGCGGCGTCATCGCATCCGGGTCGAGGGATGCGAGGTGCGTCGCGATCGTGTCGGCATCGATCGGCGCTGTCGGGAATGGCTCAGGGCCTTCCGTCGACACGCCGATCGGCGCGAAAAGATCCGCCTGTGCCGTCGCGCCGGCGTTGAACTTGTCGAGCCGCGCGAGATATGCCTTTGCGCGCCGGATCGCCTCGGCGGGAACGCCTGCGAGTCTCGCCACCTGGATTCCGTAGCTGCGGTTGGCCGGACCTTCTTCGGCAGCGTGGAGGAACACGATGCCGTTGGCGTGCTCGACCGCGTCGAAGTGCAGGTTGGCGCAGCCGTCGATTTCCGCGGGCAACGCCGTCAACTCGAAATAGTGGGTGGCGAACAGCGCGAGGCTGCGATTCTTTTCCGCGAGCTGATGCGCGATCGCCCACGCGAGCGCCAGCCCGTCGAACGTCGACGTGCCGCGGCCGATCTCGTCGATCAGCACGAGGCTTTGCGGCGTCGCGCGATGCAGGATCGTCGCCGCTTCGGTCATTTCGACCATGAACGTCGAGCGCCCGCCGGCGAGGTCGTCGGCGGCACCGATCCGCGTGTGGATCGCATCGAGCGGGCCGATCTCGGCGCTTTTCGCGGGAACGAACGAGCCGCAGTAGGCGAGGAGGGCAATCACGGCGGTCTGCCGCATGTACGTGGACTTGCCCCCCATGTTCGGGCCGGTGATGATCAGCAGGCGGCGCTCGGGATTGAGCTCGAGATCGTTGGGAATGAACTCGTCCACCTGCCGCTCGACAACGGGATGGCGTCCTCCCCGGATCGAGATTCCGGTCGCGGGAACGAAGTTCGGGCGCGTGAGGTCGAGCGCATCGGCACGTTCGGCGAATGTCGCGAGCACGTCAAGTGCAGCGAGCGCCGTCGCCGCTTGCTGCAGCGCCGGAATGGCGGGTGCGAGCGCGACGAGCAGCGCGTCGTAGAGGACCTTTTCGCGGGCGAGCGCGCGCTCCTGCGCTGATAATGCCTTGTCCTCGAACGCCTTGAGCTCGGGCGTGATGTACCGCTCGGCATTCTTGAGCGTCTGCCGGCGGCGGTAGTCGTCGGGCACCTTCAGCGCGTTGGCGTTGGTGACCTCGATGTAGAAGCCGTGGACGCGGTTGTACTCGACCTTGAGATTCACGATGCCGGTGCGTTCGCGCTCGCGCGCCTCGAGCGCGACCAGGAACTCGCCGCAGTGATCGTCGATCGCGCGCAGCTCGTCGAGCTCGGCATCGTAGCCCGATGCGATGACACCGCCGTCGCGGACCTGCGCCGCCGGCTCGGGCGCAATGGTGCGGGCGAGGAGCTCGTTCCATTGCGGATCGATGTCAAGATCGGCGGCGAGGGTCGTGACAAGCGGTGCGTCGGCAGCGTCCCCCACGTTGCGGATGGCCGGCAGGCGCGCGAGCGTCTCGCGCAGTCCCGCAAGGTCGCGCGGCCGCGCCGAGGCGAGTGCAATGCGCGCGGCGATACGCTCGACGTCGACAGTCGATGCGAGCTCGGCAAACAGCGCGCGCCGCGCCGCAGGATTGGCGACCCACTGTGCGACTGCGCCGTGTCGCGCCGCCGCGGCGTCCTGCGAGCGCAGTGGATGCGTGAGCCAATGCCGGAGCAGCCTGCTCCCCGCCGCCGTACCACAACCATCGAGCAGTGACAGGAGCGTCGGCGCCGCCTCGCCGCGCAGCGTTTCGGTGATCTCGAGATTGCGTCGCGTCGCGGCATCGAGCAGCAGATGCTCGCTCGCGATCTCGACTTCGAGCTCCCGGATGTGCGCCAGCGCCGACTGCTGCGTCGACGCCGCGTAGCCGAACAGCGCGCCTGCGGCGCCGACCGCAAGATCGCGGTCATCGACGCCAAACGCGGCGAGGTCGCGCGTCCCGAAGTGTTTCGAGAGCGCGCGCGTCGCCGCGGCGGCGTCGAACTGCCATGCCGGCAGCGTACGCGTCGGAGCAGCACCGTCGGCGAGCGGCGATGCGGCGCCCTCCGGCAGCAGCAACTCCGCAACGTCCAGTCGTTCCAGTGTCGAGGCGACTTCCGACGGCGGCACTTCGGATAGCGTAAAGCGCCCCGACGCCAGATTGAGCCACGCGAGTCCCGCGCGATATTTCCCCGGATGCACGGCGGCGAGCAGGCTGTCGCGCTTCGCGTCGAGCAGACCGGCATCGGTCACCGTCCCGGGCGTAACGACGCGCAGCACCTTGCGCTCGACGGGTCCCTTGCTCGTCGCGGGATCGCCGATCTGCTCGCAGATCGCAACCGACTCGCCCAGCTTCATCAGCCGCGCGAGATAGCCGTCGACCGCGTGGAACGGCACGCCAGCCATCGGGATCGCCGCGCCCGCCGACTGTCCCCGCGCCGTCAGCGTGATGTCGAGCAGGCGTGCCGCGCGCTTCGCGTCTTCATAGAACAGCTCGTAGAAATCGCCCATCCGGTAGAAGAGCAGCTTGTCCGGATGTTCCGCCTTGGCGCGAAAGTACTGCTGCATCATCGGCGTGTGCGCCGAGAGCGGTGCGTCGGGCGTGGCGGCGTGCGTGGACATCATGGCGATTATAAAGGCGACGCACGGCACTGCGGGCGAAGGGTCGACACTTTCGGCACGCGACGGACGGCCGACGCCTACGCCCGGGAAACCAGTTCGCCGCATTGCGCCACGCGGAATGCCGGAGCAACATTTTTCCGGGTCCTTGCCAATGACCCGACAAACACCGAAAGGAGAATCCATGAAGATCTGCACACGGTGGCGGATTGCATTTGCAGCGATTGCAGGCACGCTGGTGTCAGGCATTTGCAGCGCCGGACTCTACGGCAACGACACGGCGGCGACGGCCCGGCCGATCTTCGCGGACGGAACGACTTACATCGACCACCTGACGCCGACGAACCTCGAGGCGTGGTTTGTCTTTCGCGCCGAGCCGAACCAGTCGTATGCGGTCGAAGTGTGGAGCCCGAACGGGAAGCGCGAATCCACGGACAACGAATGCACCAATGCGGCTGGCATGTACGAGTCCGACGGGACGACCCCCATCACGACGACCCACCGCTGGTTCGACACTCCATCCATCCAACCAGAGAATGCGGACCTCCAATCGGGGCGCGAGACATTCATCTCCTCGGGCGGCGCGCGACCTGTGACGCTCCGCGTCTATGACAACGCCTTTCCGCCGACCGGACCGCACGACTGCGCGGTTCGCGTCATGCTGACGACGCTGGCGTCCGCCCGCTGGTCGGTCAACGGCTACAGCGACTTCATTGCAATATCGAACGTGGCGTCGTCCCAGACGAGCGGAGGCGTCCAGGGATCGATCCTTTACTTCGACGAATCCGGGTCACTGATTGGATCCGATCCGTTCACTCTCGCCGCCGGCGCGAGCGTCCAGATCGTCAAAGCGAACGGCGTTGCCATCGGCGGCGCAACCCGGGGAGGCATTCGCATCGTCCACAACGGGGCACCCGGGTCGATCGTCGCGCACCAGCTGTGGTACAACCCAGTGACGAACGCGTACATCCAGTATCCGTTCTTCCCGCTCGTGCATTCGTACGCGCGTGGGGGCATTTGACGTCGCGGTGATCGGCACCCGCAGGCATGCAGCGGTACGTTGACGCACGGAGTTGCGCCCCGCGTCACGGCATGCGACGATCCCCCGCATCAGAAGCGCCGTTGATGGGGAGGAAGAATGAGGCGCACGATACCCAAAGCGCTCGCGCTGCTTGTCTCGGCGAGCGTCTTGGGCATTGGGGTTACGGCATCGCCGGCAGCGGGCTCGGATATCGACGCTGCCACGCGCGTGCGCGTGACGGCCGATTACGGCAAGCTGCCGATGTCGTTCGAAGCCAATCAGGGACAAGCGGACCCGTCCGTGCAGTTTCTCGCGCGCGGAAGCGGCTACGGGTTGTTTCTGACGCCGACCGAGGCCGTGCTGAGTCTGCCGGGCGTAACGGCTTCGGCACAGTCGAACGCGGTGATCCGGATGCGGCTTGCGGGAGCCAATCCGCAGCCACAAGTTGTCGGCCTCGAGCTGCTGCCGGGGACCAGCAATTATTTCATCGGCGACGATCCAACGAAATGGCATAGCGCAATTCCCAACTACGCCAAGGTCAAATACGCTGCGGTGTATCCCGGCATCGATCTCGTCTATTACGGCAAGCAGCGACAACTCGAATACGATTTCATCGTTGCGCCCGGCGCCGATCCGAAGTGCATCGTGCTGGAGTTCAAGGGCGCGAAAGAGCTCGCGCTTGATGCAGACGGCAATCTCGTGCTAACCACTGCGGGCCAGGAGCTCGTGCAGCACCGGCCCGTTGTGTATCAGGAGATTGACGGTGCGCGGCGGATCGTCGGCGGCGGCTACAAGCTGCGCGGGAAGAATCGGGCCAGCTTCGAGATTGCGCGTTACGACGCGAGTCGACCGCTGATCATCGATCCAACGCTCGTGACGCTCCTCTATTCGACCTATCTGGGAGGCCCCTCCGCTGATTACGTTTCGGCCATTGCCGTCGACGGCTCTGGCAAAGCATACGTGACCGGCTACACAATCGGTACTTTTCCCACGACGCCGGGCGCCTATCAGCCCATGATTCCCGGGCCGGTCGGATCCGCATACGTCTTCGTGACGAAGCTGAACGCAACGGGCACCGCGCTCGAGTACTCCACGTACCTCGGGCCGGGCGTTGGCAACGGTATCGCCGTCGATGCCAGCGGCTGTGCATATATTACAGGCGCTGCGTCGGGCGGATTTCCGACGACTCTGGGGGCTTATCAGACGTCGTTCGGTGGACTCAGTGATGGGTTCGTCACCAAGCTGAACCCGAGCGGCTCCGCGCTGGTGTATTCAACGTATCTGGGTGGGCCGGACTACGACCAGGGCAATGCCGTTGCCGTGGACGCCAGCGGCAACGCGTATGTGACCGGTCAAGCCCGAGATTTCTTTCCGACGACTCCGGGGGCATTCCAGGCAACAGGCTTCGGCGTTATCGTAGCCAAACTGAATGCAACGGGAAGCGCTCTCGCGTATTCCACCTACGTCGGGAACGGCGGATCTGGTACCAGAATGGCCGTTGACGGGAGCGGCAATGCCTATGTCACCGGTTACACCTACGACGGCGGTTTCCCGACCACGCCGGGTGGCGACCAAACGACATTCGGCGGGGGAACAGATGCGTTCCTGACGAAGCTGAACGCAGCCGGCAGTGCGCTCGTCTATTCGACGTACCTAGGGGGAAAACAGGACGACTACGCCTATGGCATTGCGCTGGACGCCGGAGGCAATGCTTACCTGACGGGCTACACCTACGGCAACTTTCCGACGACCCCCGGCGCCTATCAAACGGCGTCGGACGGATCTTCGGCCGATGCCTTCGTAACGAAGCTGAACGCGACGGGATCGGCGCTCGTCTATTCGACGTATCTAGGCGGCAGCGGATCGGATCAGGCGTTCGCCATCGCGGTAGATGCCGCGGGCAACGCGCAAGTGACGGGCAACACACACGATTTCATGCTGCCGGACTATGCCTTTGTCAGGAAACTCGATTCAACCGGCAGCGCACTCGTGTATGCCGTCGATTTTGTTCTGGACTTCCGTGGCGCTTATGCCAGCATCGGGTTCGGTATCGCACTTGACGGTAGCGGCAATGCCTATGTAACGGGCGTTTCCGACATTGGTTTTCCGACAACACCCGGCGCCTATCAGACGAGCTCCGCCGGCGGCGGCGACGCGTTCGTCACCAAGATCAGCGCGGCACTGCCCAGCGCCAGGCTCATGGTGCCGGACGGGACCTCGCTGCAGCAGAGGTTCTCCTCATATCCCGAAATCCGCTGGTTCGCGATGACAGTCGAGCCGGGGAAGACGTATGTCGTCGACACCGTCGATGTAGACGGAGACCTCGGCGCCAATGCGGTCGGAACGCTGGGCATTTATGCCGTGGACGGCGTTCTGCAGCCGCCGGAGACCAACGTCGACTGTAGCTCGGGCAATGGTCAGCGTCCGCCCGCGGTCGACGTCGCGAGCAATGGCCTGCGCTGCGTGATTCGGACATTCCCCCCAGACGGGACAGTGCTCAATCAGCGACCAGTTTACGTGAAGGTGGCGGCAATGGACCCGGCAGCCGGCGGTGGATCCCAATTCAGGATTCGCGCGCGCGAGGCGACGGTCTACGGCCGCTGGCTCACCGCAGGCTACGACTATCACGTCGAGATCGAGAACACGACGGGCGATCCGATGTGCGTCGAGGTTTGCCGCTACGCGTCCTTGGGTCTCGTTCATGTACCTGGATACGGCTGGCAAGGGCCGATGGACAGCTTCACGATGACCGTACCGCCGTTTGGCGCGAAGAAACACGTGGTCCCGGCCGGAAGCCTTGTCGGGGGCTACGGTGATGGACCGATGCGAATCAGCGCTTGTGCGTCGCCGACCAACCTCGTGCCGGGCGCGCTACACGTGAGCACCTACGCAGTCGATCCGGTATCCGGTCGGTTCATCCACTTCTTTCCGTCGACGGCGAACGAGGGGAAAACCCGAAGCACGTGATAGTGGCGAATTGAGCTGCGTATCATGTCGGTGCGTTAGCATCTCACTCGCTCCCGGAGACGTTCCCCGCCTCCGCGCGGACCACCTTCGCGCCTGTCAGTAACTTTGCCATGACCACGCTCACCCTCGATCCGGGCAGGCTGTCGCTTGCCGACTTGCGCAGCTTGTGGACGGCGCCGCAAATGCTCGCGGTGAACGGAGAATCGAAAGCCGCTGTCGATGCGGCGGCGGAAACGGTAAATCGCGTGCTCGCTGCGGGCCGCACGGTCTACGGCGTCAATACCGGCTTCGGCCTCCTCGCGCGTACACGGATCGACGACGCGCGTCTCGCGGAGCTGCAGCGCGCGCTGGTGCTCTCGCATTCGGCGGGCACGGGCCCGCTGCTCGACGATGCGGTCGTGCGGCTGACGATCGCACTCAAGGCGGCATCGCTCGCGCGCGGCTATTCGGGCGTGCGCTGGAGCGTGATCGAGGCGCTCGTCGCGCTCGCCAACGCCGGCGTCGTCCCGTGCATTCCTGCGCAGGGATCCGTCGGCGCGTCGGGCGACCTCGCTCCACTTGCCCATCTTGCAGCGGTCCTGATCGGCGACGGCGAAGCGAAGCTCGCGGGACGAACGCTGCCTGCGCGCGAAGCGCTGGCGCAGGCGGGATTGAAGCCCGTCGTGCTCGGACCGAAGGAAGGCCTGGCGCTCTTGAACGGCACGCAGGTGTCGACGGCCCTCGCGCTTGCGGGATCGTTCGCCGCCGAACGCGCAATGGCCGCCGCGTTCGTCGCCGGTGCACTTACCGTCGATGCGTGCCTCGGCAGCGACACGCCGTTCGATGCGCGCATTCAGGACGTGCGCGGCCATCGCGGGCAGATCGACGCGGCAGCGATCAGCCGAAGGCTTCTCGCCGGCAGCAAGATCCGCGAATCGCACAAGGACTGCCCTCGCGTGCAGGATCCGTACAGTCTGCGCTGCCAGCCGCAGGTGATGGGCGCGTGCCTCGATCAGCTGCGACACGCGGCCGACGTGCTGGTCGCCGAGGCGAACGCCGTCTCCGACAATCCACTCGTGTTCGCGGACCATGACGAAATTCTCTCCGGCGGCAATTTCCACGCCGAGCCTGTCGCGTTCGCGGCGGACAACGTCGCACTCGCGATCGCCGAGATCGGAGCGCTTTCCGAGCGGCGGACCGCACTCCTGATGGACACGAACCTGTCGGGCCTGCCGCCGTTCCTGGTCCCGGAGGGCGGCGTCAACTCCGGCTTCATGATCGCGCAGGTGACGGCAGCGGCGCTTGCGTCGGAAAACAAGTCGCTCGCGCATCCGGCGTCGGTCGATTCGCTGCCGACATCGGCGAATCAGGAGGATCACGTCAGCATGGCGACATTCGCCGCGCGCAGGTTGACGCCGATGGCCGGGAACACCGCGCGCATCGTCGCGATCGAGCTGCTCGCGGCGGCGCAGGGTGTCGAGTTGCGCAGGCCATTGACAACGTCGCCCAAGCTCGCCGCGGCGATGGCGATGGTGCGCGCGGACGTCGCCTTCTGGGACCGCGACCGCGCGTTCGCGCCGGACTTGGAAGCGATCCGGATCCGCGTCGAGCGCGGCGACTTTCTTCCCTACGCAGGGCCGCTGCTCGATCCTGCGTGACGCATTGCGGCGTGACGGCATACGCCGGCTGCGCGACAATCATCGCTCGAGAGCGGAGGACGCTCCAGCGGAGGATTCCATGCACCGTGACGATCCGAATCGACTCGCTACCGCACGCGCCGGCACCCGCTTCGCCGATCGCGTGATCCGCGCACCGCGGGGCACCGAGCGGACGGCGAAATCGTGGCTCACCGAAGCACCGCTGCGGATGATCCAGAACAATCTCGATCCGGAGGTCGCCGAGAATCCGAAGGAGCTCGTCGTCTATGGCGGCATTGGGCGTGCGGCGCGCAACTGGGAATGCTTCGACGCAATCCTCGCGGCGTTGCGCGAATTGAACGACGACGAATCGCTGCTGATCCAATCGGGCAAGCCCGTCGGTGTGTTCAGGACTCATCCCGACGCGCCGCGGGTGCTGATTGCGAACTCGAATCTCGTCCCGAAATGGGCAACGTGGGAGCACTTCAACGAGCTCGATCGCAAGGGTCTGATGATGTTCGGGCAGATGACGGCGGGCTCGTGGATCTACATCGGCAGCCAGGGCATCGTGCAGGGGACCTTCGAGACGTTCGCCGAAGCGGGGCGCCAGCATCACGGCGGCGTGCTCGCCGACAAATGGATTCTCACTGCGGGCCTGGGCGGGATGGGTGGCGCGCAACCGCTCGCGGCGACGATGGCGGGCGCGTCGATGCTGGCGATCGAATGCCAGCCGTCGCGCATCGACATGCGCTTGTCGACGCGCTATCTCGACCGGCAGGCGAGGGACCTCGATGACGCGCTGGCGCTCGTGCGCGAGGCATGCGAGAAGCGGAAGCCGATCTCGATCGGGCTACTCGGGAACGCCGCCGAGATCCTGCCCGACCTCGTCCGCCGCAACGTGCGCCCGGATTTGCTGACTGACCAGACGTCCGCGCACGATCTCGTTTATGGCTACCTGCCTGTGGGCTGGAGCGTCGAGCAATGGAAAGCGGCACAGACCGATGCCGCGCAGCATCCGGGGCTTGTTGCCGCGGCCAAAGCATCGATCAAGACGCACGTCGAGGCGATGCTCGCGTTCCACCGCCAGGGCGTGCCGACGTTCGACTATGGCAACAACATCCGCCAGGTCGCGCTCGACGAAGGCGTTGCCGATGCGTTCGCGTTCCCCGGGTTCGTCCCCGCGTACATTCGACCGCTGTTCTGCGAAGGGAAGGGACCGTTCCGCTGGGTCGCACTGTCGGGCGACCCCGAGGACATCTATCGCACCGATCGCAAGGTCAAGGAACTCTTCCCGGAAAATGTCCAGGTGCAGCGCTGGCTCGACATGGCGCGCGAGCGGATTGCATTCCAGGGTTTGCCGGCGCGCATCTGCTGGCTCGGTCTTGGCGAGCGGCATCGCGCCGGCCTCGCGTTCAACGAAATGGTGAAGTCCGGCGAGCTCAAGGCGCCCATCGTCATCGGCCGCGATCATCTCGACACCGGCAGCGTCGCCTCGCCCAATCGCGAGACCGAAGCGATGGCGGATGGCTCCGATGCGGTGTCCGACTGGCCGCTGCTGAACGCGCTCCTCAACACCGCGAGCGGCGCGACGTGGGTGTCATTCCATCACGGCGGCGGCGTGGGGATGGGCTATTCCCAGCATGCGGGCGTCGTCATCGTCTGCGACGGCACCGATGCCGCGGCGAAGCGGATCGAGCGCGTGCTGTGGAACGATCCCGCGGCGGGCGTCATGCGCCACGCGGATGCGGGCTATGCGAAGGCGATCGAGGTGGCGCGCGAGAAGGGGTTGAGACTGCCGATGGTGCGATGACCCGCTGGGTTTGGTCGCGCCCGATCGATCCGGTCGGGACCGGGTGCCCGCTACTTCGAGATCTCGAGCTCGAACGCCGGCGCGCCGTCGTCGAGCTTGTTGACGGCGTAGTACTTGCCGTCCAACTTGAAGATCAACCGGCACCACTTTTCCTCGATCCGCTGCCAGTTGATGGTGACGCAATAACCGCCTTTGTCGCCCAGTCGCCACGTACCGCTCGCGGTGGCGGCGCCGTGGTATTGCGGATTGCCTCTGTTGTCCGAGGACGCGGTGAGCGTTCCGTCCGGCTTGTTTTCCCAGGAACGCGTGCTGCCGGCGGTCGTGCGGCTGACGATCTTCGCGCCCGGCAGCAGTTGCTTCATGTCATCGCCGGTGAGCTGCGTTGCGTTCTTCGCCTTGACGTCGGCAAGCGTTAGACCCTGCGCCATCGCGAACGAAGACAGCCCGAGTCCCACGGCAACCGCGATGAAACGTCGCATTCGCGCTCCCTTGGCTGGGTGACAAAAAACGCCGCGGCACGGTGTGCTGCGGCGTCACAAGAAACTGGTCGGGGTGAGAGGATTTGAACCTCCGACCTCTACGTCCCGAACGTAGCGCTCTACCAGGCTAAGCTACACCCCGAATGGCCTCAGGCGACCGGTGATGCTCGATCCGCGGCGGGAGTACGGCGCTGCTGTCACGGACCGGCGGCATGGCACGAGTCTCAGTACGTCCGGCGCGCCGCAAAGGACGCCAATTCTAGCAGACTTTCGCGGTCCGACGAATCCGGCAGATCGGCGATCGCCGCCGCGGCGGCGTCGCTGTGCTCCTGCGCGCGCCACCGGCTGTAATCGAGTGCGCCGGTGCGCTTGAGAACGTCGACGACCGGCGCGAACTCCGTGAGCCCGCCGCCGCTGATTGCGCTGCGGATCAGCTCGGCGTCGTGCCGGTTGCCAACGGCGACCGCGCGGATCAGCGGCATCGTCATCTTGCCCTCCGCGAGGTCGTCGCCGAGGTTCTTCCCGATCTCGGCGAGGTCGCCGGAATAGTCGAGGACGTCGTCGACCAGCTGGAATGCAGTGCCGAGATGCATCCCGTAACGGGCGAGGGCGGACTCGCGCTCCGCGGTGGCATCACCCAGCACCGCGCCCAATTGCGCGGCGGCCTCGAAAAGCTTCGCCGTCTTGCGCTGGATGACGCCGAGATAGGCGCTCTCGTCCAGGTTCGGGTTGCCCGAATTCATGAGCTGCAGCACCTCGCCCTCGGCGATCACGTTGGTCGCGTGGGAGACGATGTCCATCACGCGCATCGAGCCCACGTCGACCATCAGCTGGAACGCGCGCGAGTAGAGAAAGTCGCCGACCAGCACCGACGGGGCGTTGCCGAACGTGGCGTTGGCGGTGGCGTGGCCGCGGCGCAGCTTCGACTCGTCGACGACGTCGTCGTGGAGGAGCGTCGCGGTGTGGATCATCTCGACGACCGCCGCCAGCGTGTAGTGACGCTCGCCCTGGTATCCGCAGGCGCGCGCGGCAAACAGAACCAGCGCCGGGCGCAATCGCTTGCCGCCCCCGCCAATGATGTAATCGGCGATCTGCCGGATCAGCGCGACGTCGGAATCGAGGCTCGCGCGCAGAACCTTGTCGACCTCCGCACGGTCGGCGGCGAGAACAGCTCGGAGGGGCTCGGTTGGCACGGCGGCGATTGGGGCCCGCGAGGCGGCGCGCGTCAGGAGGGCGGCACGTCGGGCGGCGGGCATCATGTTGGGGGCGCGCCGGGCGCGGCGCGAGGTCGCTTGAATCGGGCGGGATTGTAACTGAAGCGTGCGCGCGGCCATTGCGCTGGCGCAAACGTCCAGCCGGTCGTACCCCACGCGGTCGCCTGCACCTCCACAGCGGGAAGAAGGCGTATTCGATCAGTTTGACCGACTCGAAGCTAATCGGTTATAATTCAAAGCTTTCCACGACAGGCGCGGGAAGAGCGGCGAGGCATGCGGGGTTTCGCTCTCCGGCAAAGACCTCGGCCCCTCAATTGAGCGGAGTCCATTCATGTACGCGGTCATCAAGACCGGCGGCAAGCAATACAAGGTTGCCCCCGGCGAACAACTCAAGGTGGAACAGATCACCGCCGACGTCGGCGCGGAAGTCGTCCTCGATCAGGTGTTGATGATCGGGGAGGGAGAAAGCGTCCGTCTGGGTCAGCCCGTCGTCGCCGGTGCGGCGGTCAAGGCGACCGTCATTGCGCATGGGCGCGGCGACAAGGTCACGATCTTCAAGATGCGCCGGCGCAAGAATTACCACCGGACCCAGGGGCACCGGCAGGGCTACACCGAGCTCAAGATCGACAGCATCGTCGGCTGACGGAGAGAACCATGGCACACAAGAAAGCGGGCGGCAGCTCGCGCAACGGCCGCGATTCGGAATCGAAGCGCCTCGGCGTCAAGGCCTACGGCGGCGAAACGATCCCGGCCGGCAGTATCATCGTCCGCCAGCGCGGAACGGTCATCCATCCCGGCGTCAACGTCGGCATCGGCAAGGACCATACGCTGTTCGCGCTCGTGACCGGCAAGGTCGAGTTCGAGACCAAGGGCAAGGACAAAAGGAAAGTCGCGCGCATCGTCCCTGTCGCGGCGTAGCGCGCTTGTAGTCCACGGGGTTCGTCCCCCCAGAAGATCCCGGCCGCTCGCCGGGATTTTTTTCGGGCGGCGATTGCGTTCGCGGCGCGGCCCTGCGTTTGACCGGGATGGGGGAATCGTGGACACTTTGGTGCCTCGCGCGAACCCGTCGCCTCCACCATCGAGCCGGTACCGCCCCCGCCGTCTCGGGGCAAGCCCATGAGCGATCCGCTGCCCTTCCCGCACTCTCTCGCCACACTCGACGACGACGCGTGGGAGGATCTCCTCAACTTCATCGAAGAACGGCGCGTCATCCCCATTATCGGCCCGGAGCTCCTCAAGGTGGAGACGGAGACCGGGCCGCGCCTGCTCTACGAGTGGGTCGCCGAAAAGCTCGCCGTCAAGCTCAACGTCGATACCGCGCGGCTGCCGCACCCGTGCACGCTGAACGACGTCGTGTGCTGGTTCCTGGGCTCGCACGGCCGCCGCGAGGAGGCCTACACGCGCGTGCGCAGCATCTTCCGCGACGCGAACTTCGCTCCGCCGCATGCGCTCCGGCAGCTTGCGCAGATCAACGATTTCGACCTTTTCGTCACGACGACCTTCGACCCGCTGCTCGAGCAGGCGATCAACGGCGAGCGCTTCGGCGGCGCGCAATCGACCGAGGTCATCGCGTATTCGCCCAACCGCGTCGCCGATCTCGCGACCGAGCGCGACCGGCTGCAGCGCCCGGTCGTCTACCACCTGCTGGGCCGCCTTTCGGCGTCGCCCACGTACGTGATGTCGGACGAGGACACGCTCGAATTCATCTGTGCGCTGCAAAGCGAGCATCTCACGCCGGAGAAGCTCTTCCACGAGCTCGAGCACAACCATCTGCTGTTCATCGGCAGCAGCTTCACGAACTGGCTCGCGCGACTGTTCCTGCGCATGGCCAAGCGCCACCGCCTTTCCGATCCCCGCGACGTGGGCGAGGTGCTGGCGGACAACCACTCCGAAAAAGATGGACGCCTGATGGGCTTTCTCCAGCAGGTGAGCGTGCGCACCCGCGTCTACAGCGGCGCCGAGAATTTCGTCGACGAATTGCACCGCCGCTGGACGACGCGCAACAAGTCGGCCGAGGTGATCGAGCTCGGCAAGCCGCCGCAGCGGTTTCTGCCGCCCGAGCGCGAGATGCCGGACAACGCGGTGTTCATCAGCTACGCGCGCGAGGATCTCGCCGCCGTCCAGAAGCTCAAATCGGGCCTCGACGCTGCCGGCGTGCGGACGTGGTTCGACCTCGAGCGCCTCGAGGGCGGCGACGATTACGATCGCAAGATCCAGCGCAACGTCGCCCGCTGCTCATACTTCATTCCGATCGTCTCGGCCACGACCGAGCGGCGGCTCGAAGGCTATTTCCGGCGCGAGTGGAGCTACGCGATCGACCGCGCGCGCAACATCGCCGAGGGTGCCCTGTTCATCCTGCCGGTCGTGATCGACGACACGAGCGGCGGTGATGCGCAGGTTCCCGAACGATTCAAGGCCGTGCATTTCACGCGGCTTCCCGGTGGCGAAATCACGCCGGAATTTGCGCGCCGCATGCAGGATCTGTTCTCGACCCGCCATCCATGAGGCACGCCTCGTGCAGCGGGTTGCGGTTGGCTTCTTGATGAGCCTCGTCGAAGCACCGTTGGCATTGGACAAGGCCGCGGCGCCCCCGGTCGATGCCCAGCACCCGTGGCTCGGTCTCGACTCGTTCACCGAGGAGACGCGCGGCTATTTCTACGGGCGCGAGGAGGAGGTCGCCGAGCTCGCGCGCCGCGTGCAGCGCAAGCTGCTGACGATCCTCTTCGGGCAATCGGGCCTCGGCAAGACATCGATTCTGCGCGCAGGCATCGTGCCGCGGCTGCGGCCCGAGGGCTACTGCCCGGTTTACGTGCGGCTCGACTATTCGCCGGAGTCACCGTCGCCGTCCGAGCAGATCAAGCAGGCGATCTTTCGCGCGACGCAAAGCTCCGGCCAGTGGACGCAGGCCGGCGTTGCCGTCGAGGGCGAGTCGCTGTGGGAGTTCCTGCACCACCGCGGCGACATCCTGCGCGATCAAACCGGCAGGACGCTCCTGCCGCTGCTGATCTTCGACCAGTTCGAGGAAATCTTCACGCTCGCGCAAAACGACGACTTCGGCCGCAAGCGCGCGGCGCAGTTCCTCGAGGACCTCGCCGATCTCGTCGAGAACCGCGCGCCGAAGGAGCTGGAAGCCCGGATGGAGGGCGACGAGTCCATCGTCGAGCGCTTCGATTTCACCCGAAGCGACTATCGGATCATCATCGCGCTGCGCGAGGACTATCTCGCCCATCTGGAAAGCGTGAAGGGCGTCATGCCCTCGATCACGCAGAACCGGATGCGGCTCGCGCGGATGACGGGTGCGCAGGCGCTCGATGCGGTGATGAAGCCCGGCGGCAAGCTCGTCAACGAAGAGGTGGCCGAGGCGATCGTACGGTTCGTCGGCGGCGGCTCGGAGCTGCGCAACGCCGAGGTCGAGCCATCGCTGCTGAGTCTCGTCTGTCGCGAGCTCAACAACGCTCGCGTCACGCGGGGCGACACCGAGATCTCCGCCGGCTTGCTCGCGGGGTCGCGCGACACGATCCTCTCCGAATTCTACGAGCGAGCGCTGGCCGATCAGCCCGCCGGCGTGCGCAAGTTCATCGAAGACGAGATGCTTACCGAGTCGGGCTTTCGCGAAAGCCTGGCCGAGGAGCGCGTGGTGAAGGCGTTCGCGGCAGCGGGCGCGCCGACGGGGGCATTGGCGGCGCTCGTCAACCGGCGGCTGCTGCGGATCGAAGAGAGACTCGACCTGCGCCGGGTCGAGCTTACCCACGACGTGCTTTGCAGCGTCGTCGCCGCGAGCCGCGACCTGCGCCACGAGCGCGAGGCGCGCGACGAAGCGGAGCGCAAGCTCGAGGCACAACGCGAGCGCGAGCGCGCCACGCGCGCGGCGCTGGTGCGCGCGCGCAAGATCGCGGCGGTGTGCGCGGTGCTTGCCGTGGCGGCCCTGGGCGGCGCCGTCTTCGGCTACGTGAGCATGAAGCGCGCGCAGGAAGCCGAGTTGAAAGCGCAGCAGACGCGGGCAATGGCCGAGACGGCGCGCGGCGAAGCCGAAAAACTGATCGTCTACATCCTCGACGATTTCTATCTCGAGCTCGAGCCGGTCGGCCGGCTCGACATCGTCGCTGCGCTGTCGAAGCGTGCGCTCGATTATTACGCCGCGCTTCCGCCGGAGCTTCGTACTGCCGAAACCGACCGCAACCGCGCGCTCGCGCTCGTGCGCTACGGCATGGTGCTTCGCTATCAGTCCCAGCTCGACGAAGCCGATCGGGCCCTGTCCGACGCGCTCGGCGCGCTGAACAAGCTCCATCGCGCAGGCGACGCTTCGGAAGCGACGGCGATCGGACTGGGCGTCGGGTTGACGGCGCAGGCGCGCGTCCTCGACAGCCGGAACAAGCGTACGGAAGCACGACAGCTCGCCGAGCGGGCGGTGAGCGTTCTGCAGCCGTTGGCCACCGGTCCGAATCCGTCCGTCTCCGTACGTCGGGCCTACGGCGGCGCGCTCATCTATCTCGGTTTCGCTCAGCAGAACACCAACGACGAGGAGGCTGCGGTCAAGACACTGGAAGGGGCGCGCGAGGCCTTCCGCAGTATCGACGGCCTCAAGCTCGACGACCTTCCATCGGCAGCGGCCTACGCCGAAGCGTCCGCGTGGGAGGTCAACGCCCTGCAAGCACTCGGCCGAGCCGAAGAGACCCGACGCGTTGGCGAGGACGCGATACGCGTTGCCGGACAGGTGCTGGAAAAACGCCCCGGCCACATGCCCGCGCTGCGTGCCCGCGCCTTGCTCGTCGAATCGCTGGGCGGCGCGGAGATGCTCGATCTGCACACTCGCAAGGGATTGGAGCTGGCGGAGCAGGGCCGGCGCGACTGGGAAGCATTCCTCGTGCTCGACCCCGGCAACCAGATTGCATGGAACAACCTTGCGAGCAGCCGAATGACGGCTGCGTTCGCGCTGTTTAATTTGGGGCAGGTCCGAGAGAGCCAGGCGCAGTGGCGTGCGGCGCTCGCGGTCGAGCCGCACGCGAAGGCCGCCGGCTTCATCTCCTCGGCGCTGGCGATGTCGGCCGGCTACCTCACGTTGCAGCAAGCCGATGCCGGCAACCGTGAAGCCGCCGCGACGACGCTCGCGGTCAACGGAAGGCTGATCGAAATCGCCACCCGGGACCTGCCCGTCGATTCGTTTGCCCGCTCGATGCTCCCGGAATTGCTACGCTACTACGGCTTTCCCACGACAGGTATCGGCTTCGGCGCCTATGCGCTTCCGCTCGCCGCCGGAAACTATGCCGAGGTCCTCGATACTGCGCGAGCATCGGCGCGGCGCATCGAGCAGTTGAAGCCGCCCGGGCCGCAGCAGGAGCTCGACCGGGACCGGATGCTCGACGTCGCCTACCGGACGCAAGCGTTCGCGTCGTACGAGCTGAAGGACTACGCCGCAGCGGAAGTCGAAACAAAAAAGGCGCAGGAAGCGTTGCGCAAGGTTCCAAAGCGCACATTGTTCGAGGAACGCGACGCCGCCGCGGAGCAGACGCTCGCGGCGATGATCACCGCGCGGCTCGGCAAGACGGACGAGGCGCAGAGGATCATCGAGCCGGTGCTGAATTTCCATCGCGCCCTCTACCAGCGAGCCGGAAACGACAGCGCCACGCAGCGTCTCGAATACGCGCAGGCGCTCTACGCTGCCGCGCTTACTGGAGCGGCGCAGAAGGCTGCGCAGCTGTCGGAGGCCGCGGCCATCATCGACGCGCTGCCCCCCGACATGCGCCGCCTGATCAGCACGACCCGATTGCGCGAGTCGATCGCCGAGGAACAGCGGGCCCGCCATTAGTGTCGTCATTCCCGCGCACGCGGAGTCCGGTGGCTCCACTTTCGAGCGACGCTGGCTCCCGCGTCGGGGACGACGTGAGGGCGAATGGACGAAACTGAAGTTACCGCCGCGTACGCACGCATTCGCAATCACCTGGAGCGCGGCGCGCCGTGGGATGCGTGCGACGCGTTCCGCGAAAACGCGCCGAAATTCGACGGCGACGCCGAGCTCATCTTCGTCGGGGCCCTCGCGTACGCGCGCGCCGGCGCGACGCACGAGGCGCAGGCGCTGCTCGACAGGGCACGGGCGACGGCGCAGGATCCCGCGCTGTTGACGGAGATCCTGAGCCTTTCCGGCCGGCTCTGGAAGGATCGCTTCGATCGGTCGGGCGGCGGTGCAGCCGCCGCGGAGCTCGCCGGCCGCGCGCGCGCCGAATACCTCGCCGCCTATGCGTTGCGGCACGATCCCTTCCCCGGCATCAACGCGGCGACGCTGTCGATGCTGCTGGGCGAGCGCGCTGCGGCGCGCGATCTGGCGCGAGCGATCCTTGCGGAACTCGCGGCGAAGCCTTCGCCATGGAGCAGCTGGGATCACGCGACAGCGGGCGAGGCGGAGCTCCTGCTCTCGCAGCTCGATCGGGCGACGGAACATTACGCGACCGCGTATGCGCAGGCTCCGGACGGCGCAGGCAGCGTCGCCTCGATGCGACGGCAGGTGAGTCTCCTCGCGCGCGCCGTCCCCGAAGCACGCGATATATTGAAAGTGCTCCCGGCCCCCGAGGTGCTCGCGTTCGCCGGGCACATGATCGACGCGCCGGATCGAGCCGAGCCACGCTTCCCTGCCGCGCTGGAACCGGCGGTGGCGGCGGCACTGCGCGAAGAGCTCGCGCGGCTGCACGCGCCGATCCTCTACACGTCGGCCGCGTGCGGCGCCGACCTGATCTGCATCGAGGAAGCGCAGGACGTCGGCGCCGAAATAAACATCGTGCTTCCGTTTGACCGGCAGGATTTTGTGCGCACCAGCGTGGCGCCGGGCGGTGAGGGCTGGGTCGCGCGGTTCGACCACGCGCTGTCCCGCGCGGCGCGCGTGATCATGGCTACAGAAGAAGCGTATCTCGACGACGACGTGTTGTACGAGCATGCGGCGAAGCTCGTCGACGGTTTTTCGATGCTGCGCGCCGCCCAGCTCCAGACCACTCCGGTGCTTCTGTGCGTGGTCGACGCTGCGGCCCCGGGCCGTGCCGGCGGCACGCTCACGTCCTTCGAGCGCTGGCAGCGGCAGGTCGGCCCGACGCGGATCATCGACTTATGCGCGTTGCGTGCTCGCGCGGAGCTCGACGGATCGACCCTCGCGACGCAAGCTCGAGCAGGCGCCACGGCTGCGCCCTTAATCTCTCGCGAGGCCGCGCTGCGCCGGGATCACGTCCACTCGCTGCGCTCGATCAAGTCGCTTCTGTTCGCCGACTTCGCCGGCTACAGCCGGCTCCACGACGCGTACGCGCCGCTCTTCCAGTCGCAGTTTCTCGAGATCGGCGCCGATGCGATCGCGGCGTCACCGATCAAGCCGCTGGAGGCGAAGACCTGGGGCGACGGGATGTATCTCGTGTTCGACTCCCAGGGCGACGCCGCCGGGTTCGCGCTGCAGCTCCTGGAAAGGATGCTCGCCGTCGACTGGACCGCCGCGAAGCTGCCCGCGTCGAGCCAGATCCGCATCGCGCTCCATGCCGGCCCCGTGTTCCGTGCGTTCGATCCGGTGATGGGCCGCGACAGCTTTTTCGGGGCCGACGTCACGCGGACCGCCCGGATCGAGCCGGTCACGCCGCCGGGCATGGTGTACGTGAGCGAGGCGTTCGCCGCGACGCTCGCGGCCACCGGCCAGGATCGCTACGCGCTCGAGTACGTCGGCCGCCTGGCGCTCGCCAAGGGCTACGGCGAATCGCGTATCTACCGTCTCGAACGTCGCTGATGCGGTGAACCTGTGGCCAGAGGCGTGGCTCAGCGTCGCTCGAGCCAATAGAGCATGCCGATGGCGACGCCGATGAACGCCGCGAGCGGAAAGGTCGCGGAAAACAGCGCCGGCCAGTCATTCAGCACGCCGAGATACGAGAACAGGCGGCCGATGAGGAAGAACGCGAGCCCCAGCATCGTGCCGATGAAAATTCGCAGGCCGATGCCGCCGGTTCGGCGCTGGAAGTAGGCGAACGGCAGCGCCAGGATCATCATGACGACGACGGCCGCCGGATAGAAAACCTTGTTCCAGAACGCGATCTCGAAGCGCGACGTCTTCTGCCCGCTCATCACCCGGATGTTGTCGTAGAGCGTATTGAGCTCGAGGCGCTCGGGTGCGACCTGGTAGACGGTGAGAAGCGACGGCTTCAGCACCGTGTCCCACGTCCACGTGTCGGCCGCGGTGAGTTTTGCCCCCGCGAAGGAAAGCTCGGTGGTCTTGACGTTCGAAAGGCGCCACTGGCCGTTGCCCATGAACGTGCCCGATTCGGCCACGCGGACAGCGGTGAGACGCAGGTCGCGATCGAATTCGTAGATTCTCACGCCGAGCAGTGTCATGTCGGCGAGCACGCTCCGGATGTTGGCGAATGCCAGGTCCTGCTTGAACCAGAATCCCGAGGTGAACTGCTGCGCGACGATGCGCGCCGCTTCGCTCTGCGCCGGTGCGCGGATCTGCTGGGCGAGCCGCTCGGCCGGCGGCGCGACGTATTCGCCGGCGAGGAACGTGACGAGCGCCAGCGGGATGCCGATCCGCATCAGCGCCCACACTGTCTGCAGGAGCGACGCTCCCGACGCGCGCATCACCGTGTATTCGGAATTCGCCACGAGCTGCGCCATCGCGAACAGCGTGCCGATCAGCGCGGCGACCGGAAAGAGCTCGTACATCCGCGAAGGGAGCTGCAGCGCGACGAAGATCAGCGCGGAAGAGAGTGTGTAGCCACCGCGTCCGACGTCGCCCAGCTCGTGGATCAGGTCGAAGAACGCGAACAGCATCACCAGCGCGACGAAGATGAACAGGATCGCCGCCAGCAGCTCGCGGCCGATGTAGCGCGTCAGCGTCTTCACCTGTGCGCCCCCACGCTTGCGGCCTCATTGGCCAACTCGGCCGCTGCGCTGCCCCCCGAGGCAGACTGCAGTTGCGCGGTCTTGGGCGGCCCGGCAGTGCTCATGCGGCGGCGGCGCCGTTCGCCGGGCGCCGGAAGCGGGCGAACAGCGCCAGCTGATGGCTGAACAGGAGCGCGACGATACCGATGGCGATCACGTGCGGCAGCGCGAGCCCCTCCCAGAAGCCGAGCTTTCCCTGCGCGATGAAGCTCTGCACGATGTTGAGGCAGTTGCTGTAGAGCATGTAGAGAAAGCCCGCCGCGAACAGGTTGAACGAGCGGCCCATCCGCGGGTTCACGTACGACACGGGCACTGCGAGGAGCGTCAGCACCACCGCCGAAATCGGCACCGAGATCCGCCAGAAGAGCTCGGCACGCTCGACGCGCCCGCTGGCGATGAGAAGCGTCGCGGTCGGGATCCCTTTGGTCGATGTCGGCAGGTTGCGCATCTCGGCGGGCTCGATACGGCGGCCGAGCTTCTCGAACTCGACGATGCGGTATTCGGCGGTGCCGGGCTTGCCTTCGTAGCGACGGCCGTCTTCGAGCACGATGAAGCGGTCGCCGTTCGGCGCCTCTTCGAGCTTCCCCTGGCGCGCGACCGTCGTCACGTCCTTACCTTCGTCGACCGAGTGCAGGAAGATGTTGCGGATCGTTCCGTTCAGCGTGTTGATGCTCTCGACAAAGACGACGAGATTGGCGCGCCGGAATTCGCGGAAGAGTCCGGGCGTGATGAGCGCGACCTCGTCGCGCGACTCGAGCTGGCGTTCGAATTCGATCCGGCGCTGCTCGGCCCATGGCGACAGGAACAGCGACAATGCGACGATCGCGACAAAAAAGGGCGCGGCAAACCACAGGATCGGCCGCACGCACTGCGCGAGGCTCTGCCCGGAGGTAAACCAGACGACCATCTCGCTGTCCCGGTACCATCGGGAAAGCGTCAGCAGCACCGTCAGGAAGACGGTGACCGACAGGAGGATATTGAGGTAGAACATGGCGCCGAAGCCCAGGAGGGCCAGAACGCCGTCGGGCGCAATGGCTCCGCCGGCGGCACGCGCCAGCAGCTTCAGCACCAGATTGGTGAACAGGATTCCCAGCAGGATGACGAACAGCCCGACGGCGGTCGCCGTCATTTCCCGCACCAGGCTGCGCCGAAAAATCATGACAGCGGGAGAATTTTGACTTTTTCGGCCTGTTTTGCCAATAATGCCGCCGAGGCCGTGCTACGGCAAAGAAACAGAACCTGGGAGACGGGGGACGGCATGGAATTTACCATAAAAAGTGGTAGCCCCGAGAAGCAGCGGAGTGCGTGCGTCGTCGTCGGTGTGTTCGACAACCGGAAGCTTTCGCTGTCCGCCGAGCTGATCGACCGCGCGTCGAACGGTTATGTCAGCGAGATCATCCGGCGCGGCGACATGGAGGGCAAGCTCGGGGCCACGCTTCTCCTCCACAACGTGCGCGGCACGCTCGCCGATCGGGTGCTGCTGGTCGGGCTCGGCAAGGAGCGTGATTTCCGCGACAGGGAGTTCCGCTCGGCGGTGAAATCGGCGGTCAAGCTGCTGAACGAGACCGGCTCGTACGAGGCGGTGATCTACCTTACCGAGGAGAAGGTCAAGCGGCGCGAGGTCGCCTGGCGCGTCGAGCATGCGGTGGTCGTCGCAATGGAGGCAGTCTACCGCTTCGACAGGATGAAGAGCGAGAAGGCCGAGGTGCGGCGGCCGCTGCGCAAGCTTACGCTGTCGGTGCCGCAGCGCTCCGACCTGACCGACGGCGAGGCCGCCGCGGCGCGCGGGCTTGCGATCGCCCACGGGATGGAGCTTACGCGCGACCTGGGCAACCTGCCGGGGAACGTCTGCACGCCGAAGTATCTGGGCGAACAGGCGCTGGAGCTCGCGAAGGAATTTCCCGACATCAAGGCGACGGTGCTCGAGCGCAAGGAGATCGAGGAGCTCCGCATGGGATCGTTCCTGTCGGTCGCCGCGGGCACCGAGGAGCCGCCTCGTTTCATCGTCATGGAATACCATGGCAGCGCGCGGAAGCAAAAGCCGCTGGTTCTCGTCGGCAAGGGGATCACGTTCGACAGCGGTGGCATTTCGCTGAAGCCGGGCCTCGACATGGACCAGATGAAGTTCGACATGTGCGGCGCGGCATCGGTATTCGGGACGCTCCGCGCGGTCGCCGAGCTCAAAGCGAAGATCAACGTGATTGGATTGATCGCCGCGTGCGAGAACATGCCATCGGGCCGCGCGACCAAGCCCGGCGACGTCGTCACCAGCATGTCCGGACAGACGGTCGAGATCCTCAACACCGATGCCGAGGGCCGGCTGATCCTGGCCGACGCGCTCACGTATGCCGAGCGCTACGAACCCGAAGCCGTCGTCGACATCGCGACCTTGACCGGCGCGATGGTGATCGCCCTCGGCCACGTCGCGTGCGGCGTGTTCAGCAACAACGATGCGCTCGCCCGCGCGCTGATCGCCGCCGGCGACGACGCCTACGACCGCGGCTGGCAACTGCCGCTCTGGGAGGATTACCAGGAAGGCCTCAACAGCAATTTCGCCGATTTCGCGAACATCTCCGGACGCGCCGGCGGCAGCATCACCGCGGCGTGCTTCCTCTCCCGGTTCGCGAAAAAGTTCCAATGGGCGCATCTCGACATTGCCGGCGTCGCCTGGAAAGAGGGCAAGGACAAGGGCGCCACCGGCCGGCCGGTACCGCTGCTCACGACCTGGCTCCTGGCCCAGGAGTCCGCGGCGGCGGCCTGAGACGAAACGCAACGTCGCAACGATGACGACGATCGATTTCTACACGCATTGCGCCGACCGTTTCGAGGTCACCGCGCGACTCGTCGTCAAAGCCTGGGCGCAGTGCGGCAGCGTACGCGTGCTGACACCCGACCCGGCGACGACGGCAGATCTCGACCGCTTCCTCTGGCAATGGCCCGCGACCGGCTTCGTTCCGCATTGCCGCCTCGACAGCACGGTGGCCGCCGACACCCCGGTTTGGCTCGACGATGCGCTGTCGCACAATGGCCCCGCCACCGTATTGATCAATCTGCACCCCTCGCCACCGCCGTTCTTCTCGCGGTTCGAGCGCCTGGCCGAGGTCGTCGGGATGGATGACAATGAGGTTGCGGCGGGCCGCGAGCGGTGGAAGTTCTACAAGGCGCGCGGCTACGAGATCCGTCCGCACAACCTGGCCGAACGAACGTAGCATGCCTACCGCGCGGGAATTGCTGGAGCAGGCCGATGCGCTGATGCGCCGGAACCGCGCCCGCGAGGCGCCCGCGGACGATATTCCCCTGCTGACCGAAGAGGTCGAGGTCGCTGTGCAGGAAGGGGCGGCCAACGGCACGCGACCCGGGCGTGCGGCGCTCCCGTCGTCACGTCGGCCGGAAGCCGCGGACGACGTGCCGGAGCTGACCGACGCCGTCGCCTATGTCGACGCCGTATCGATCCAGCCTCTGGCCGAGGAGGGCGGCGAGGTCTCGCGTTGGCTCGAATCGGAGTTCGGCGAGGCGAGCATTACCGGGCCGGCGCCCGATTCGATCGCCGTCGTACCTCCGGCGACATTGCGACCGGCCGCCGAGACGACGCCCGTCGTACCTCCGGCGACATTGCGAACCGCCGCCGAGACGACGCCCGTCATACCAGAGCCGGTCGCTCTCGATGCCGGCGCGGCGCACGCGCCCATGCCGATGCCGGCAACCGCTCCCGCGAGCGCGGCCGCGGTGCTCGCCGCGAAAGTCTCCGCCACGGCTCCCGCACCGCCGGCCCCGCCGACGAGCGACTATGCGTTCGAAGCGATGCTCGGGCCCTCGCCGGTGTCGCCGCCGCCAGCCGACGCGACATTCGACGAGGAGCTCCTCGGTCTTTCCGCCGGCGCTGCCGATGACGGCGCCGGCCGCGGCCTGCCCGTTCCGCCCGCCGAGCCGGCAGAACCCCTCGAGATCGCGTCTGTGCCCGCTGCGGAGCCCGCCGACGATGCCACGCGCTGGGCGGCGCTCGCCGAGGAGATCCGAATGCAAGTCCTGCAGCGGATCGACATCTTCACGGACACGGGATTGCAGCAGCAGCTGACGGCGAGATTGCAGCCGATCGTCGATCGCGCGAGCGCCGATCTCGTCGCGACGATCAACCAGCACGTGGGCACGCTGCTTCGAGCGTATGTCGCCGAAGCGATCGAGCGTGAAATCGAGAAGTGGCGGGAAGGAAATCGATAAGGGAACTGTGCGGGCGGCGTCTTGCCGAACGCTCATGGCTCCGTGCTAGACTGCGCCCCGTGGTCCCCTTGGTATTGCGACCGATGTCGTCATTCCTTCGCGTAATTGCGACGCGCGCCTATGCGTATGCGTTCTATTTCTGGGCGCCGACCCGGGGCCGCGTTCGACCGTAGCAGCAGTCAAGGTTTCACCAACGTCGGGCGGCCCAGCAAAGGCCGCCCGATTTCTTTGAAGGATTCGCCATGATCATCGTGATGCAGCCCGACGCCGACGAGGCCGCGATCGCCGCCGTCGAAGCCAAGATCCGCGCGCACGGCCTCGACGTGCATGTCTCGCGCGGCACCGAGCGGACGCTGATTGGCGCGGTCGGCGACGAGCGCGTCCTCGATTCCGAGATGTTCGATCCGATGCCCGGCGTCGAGAAATCGATGCACATCGTGAAGCCTTACAAGCTCGTCGCGCGCGAGTGGCACAAGACCAATACCGTGATCACCGCGGGCGGGGTTGCGATAGGCGGCAGCGCGGTCCAGGTGATCGCCGGTCCGTGCTCGGTCGAGACCGCGCCGCAGATGACGGCCGCCGCCGATGGCGTGGCCGCCGGCGGCGCCCGGCTGATGCGCGGCGGCGCGTTCAAGCCGCGCACGTCGCCCTACACGTTCCAGGGCAAGGGGCTCGACGGGTTGAAGCTCTTGAAGGATGCCGCCGGACGTCACCGGCTGCCGGTGGTGACCGAGCTCATGGACGTGCGGATGCTCGACGCGTTCCTGGAACACGGCGTGGACGTGATCCAGATCGGCACCCGCAACATGCAGAATTTCGATCTGCTGAAAGCCGTCGGCGAAGTGACGACGCCGGTGATTCTGAAGCGCGGGATGAGCGCGACGATCAGCGAATGGCTGATGGCGGGCGAATACATCGCTGCGGGCGGCAACCACAACATCATCTTCTGCGAGCGCGGAATCCGCACGTTCGAGACCGCGTACCGCAATGTGCTCGACGTCACGGCGATTCCGGTGATGAAGCGCGAGACGCACCTGCCGGTGATCGTCGATCCGTCGCACGCCGGCGGCAAGGCGTGGATGGTGCCGGCGCTGTCGCTCGCGGCCGTCGCGGCAGGTGCCGACGGCTTGTTGATCGAGATCCATCCGAATCCGAAGGACGCGTGGTGCGACGCGGACCAGGCGCTGACCCCCACCGAATTCGCGGCGCTGATGGAGCAGCTCCGCGGCGTCGCGCGCGTCATGGGACGGGACCTGTAGCACGCAAGGCGGAGCGAGCGCCCGGGAACCTTGGCGTACCGGGTGCGTCGAATGCGGGCGGCGGCGCACGGATCGTGGGCGACGCCCAACGTACAATTCCCGAATGTTCTCGCTCCAGGGAGTCGAACATCGCTACCGCGCAACGCCTGTTCTACGCGTTGCCTCGTGGCGCGTCGCAGCCGGCGATCACTGGCTCCTTGCGGGCGCGTCGGGCAGCGGCAAGACGACGCTGCTCCACATCCTCGCGGGCCTCACGACGCCGACCGCGGGCACGGTGATCGTCGGCGGCACCGATCTGTCGACGCTGCGCGGCAGCGAGCGCGACCACTGGCGCGGCCAGACCGTCGGTCTCGTCCCGCAGCGGCTGCATCTCGTCGGCGCGCTCACGGCGCGGGACAATCTGCGCCTCGCGCAGTATCTCGCGGGCCTGCCCGACGATCCGGTCCGCGTGCGCGAGCTGCTGGAGGCGGTGCAGGTCGCCGATCTCGCGCGCCGCTATCCGCGCGAGCTGTCGCAGGGCCAGGCGCAGCGCGTCGCCATCGCGCGTGCGGTCGTCAATCGTCCCGCGCTCGTGCTGGCCGACGAGCCGACGGCGAACCTCGACGATGCGCATGCCGCCGCGGCGCTCGAATTGCTGCGCGCGCAGGCGCTCAGCGTCAACGCAGCGCTGATCGTCGCCTCGCACGATGCGCGGGTGAAACCGCTGCTGCAGCATACGTACGCGCTGCCGCTGCATCCGTTCGACGCGGCGCACGCGACTGCGGCATGAGCGCCGCCGGGCCGCCCAACACCGCGCAACTGCAGTCTGCCGCGGGGGACAGCGCAGCGGCGCCAGCCGCAAGCGTGGGGGCTCACCCATGAATGTCCTGCGCCTTGCGTTCGCCTACGCACGCCGACGACCGCTGGCCACACTTCTGAACGTTGCGCTGCTCGCCGTCGGTGTCGCGACGATCACGCTCGTGATCCTGCTCACGAGCGAGCTCGACTCGCAGATGCGGCGCGAAGCTCAGGGGATCGACCTCGTCGTGGGTGCCAAGGGAAGCCCGCTCCAGCTCGTCCTTGCGGGCATCTACCACGCCGACGTGCCGCCCGGGAACATTCCGCTCGCGGCGATCGAGATGCTGCGCAAGAATCCGCTGATCGCCGAAGTGATTTCGCTGGCGCTGGGCGACAGTTTTCGCGGTTACCGCATCGTGGGCACCGAGCCCGCGTTCGTCGAACACTACGGCGCCCGGACGGCAGATGGAACGCTGTGGAGCGCGCCGATGGAAGTCGTGCTGGGCAGCGACGTCGCGCGCGTGTCCGGCCTGGGCGTCGGCGGCACGCTCAAAGGCTCGCACGGCCTCGCCGAGGGCGGTGCCGAGCATAGCGACGCGCCGTACCGCGTCGTCGGCGTGCTGGCGCCGACCGGTACGGTGATCGACCGCCTGGTTGTCACCGGCATCGACAGCGTCTGGAAAGTCCACGAGCATCATGACGATGACGACGAGGACGAGAAGGGAAGCGCCGCACACGGCGATCAGGCGAAGACTGCCGGCGCTTCGCCGCCGCCCGCCGGCCGCGAGGTCACGAGTCTGCCGCGGATGATCAACGCCGCTACCGCGTTGCAATCGGCGTCGCCCGCCTACGAGACTGCCCGCCTTCTCACCGTGTTCGGCGTTGGCACCGATGTAATCCGCGGCTTCGCGTTGCTGCTGATCGCCGCCTCGGCAATCGGGCTCTTCGTCGCGTTGACCCAGGCATTGGACGAGCGTCGCTACGACCTGGCGATCATGCGTGCGCTGGGTGCGCCACGCGGCAAGATCGTCGCCGTGCTGTTGCTCGAAAGCGTGATGCTCGCCGCGCTGGGACTTGCGTTGGGGCTCGCCGTTGCCCACGGCGTCACCGCGCACGTCGGCGTCTGGCTTCCGGCGGCGACTCCGCTCGAAACCGGCGCCTGGACGTGGCGGCGCGAAGAATGGGGTGTGGTCGCCCTCGCGCTTGGCGCGGGTATAATGGCCACGTGGATTCCCGCATGGCGCGCGTATGGTCTCGACGTCTCCGCCACGCTCGCCGATGGATGATCCGATGAAACGATTAACCTTTGCACTGCTCGCCGCCGCCGTAGTCCTGGCAGCGCCCGCGGCAGCCGTCACGACCGATATCCCGCAGAGCGGGCTGCCCGCTGCCGGCGACTACAGCGCGACGCTGCTGCCGGAGCGTTCGGGTGTGGTCTCGTGGCGAACGCTTGCACAGGTGCAGCCGGTCAAGCAAAACGGGAAGATGGTCGCCGAGTTCTCGAAAGAGATCCTCGTGCTCGACAAGAAGGACGTCCGCGTCCAGGGCTTCATCATCCCGCTCGATATGGGTGACAAGCAAAAGCGCTTCCTGCTCTCGGCGGTGCCGCCGCACTGCCCGTTCTGTCTGCCCGCCGGGCCCGACGCCGTGGTCGAGGTCACGGCGAAGACGCCGGTCAAGTACGGCTTCGAGCCGATCGTCGTCGCCGGCAAGTTCGCAGTGCTGAAGGACGATCCGTCGGGCGTTCTCTATCGGTTGACCGACGCCGAGTCGATCGGGGCGGCGGTTCCGACGCCTGCCGCGGCAAAACAATAGCCCTATAGATCTCCCGCGTCCTTTCCGGACCCGGCCGGAGAAGCGCGTTCCGCTATAATTTGCCGCTTTTGCACGGCCGACCGCCTCGTGGCGTGTCTCGCGCGTCATGGAACTCGCCAAAAGCTTCGACCCGCACGCGATAGAAGCGAAGTGGTACCCGCTCTGGGAGTCGCGCGGCTACTTCAAGCCGTCGTGGAAAAAGGGCGCGCCGGCGTATTGCATCCAGCTTCCGCCGCCCAACGTCACCGGCACGCTGCACATGGGCCACGCGTTCCAGCACACGCTGATGGACGTGCTGATCCGCTGGCACCGGATGCGCGGCGATAACACGCTCTGGCAGCTCGGCACCGATCACGCCGGCATCGCAACGCAAATCGTCGTCGAGAACCAGCTGAAGGCGGAAGGCCGCTCACGCCACGAGCTCGGCCGCGAAGGCTTCATCGAGCGCGTCTGGCAGTGGAAGCAGGAATCCGGCTCGACGATCACGAACCAGATGCGCCGCCTCGGGACGTCGGGCGACTGGTCGCGCGAGCGCTTCACGATGGACGAGGGCCTGTCGGCCGCCGTGCTGCAGACTTTCGTCCGGCTCCACGACGACGGGCTCATCTATCGCGGCAAGCGGCTCGTCAACTGGGACCCCACGCTCGGCACCGCGGTGTCCGACCTCGAAGTCGAAAACGACGAAGAGCAGGGAAAGATCTGGGAGCTTCGTTATCCGCGCGTCGACGGCAAGGGCGACGTCGTCGTGGCGACGACGCGACCCGAGACGATGCTGGGCGACGTCGCCGTGGCGGTCAATCCCGACGACGAGCGTTACCGTGAGCTCGTCGGCAAGGAAGTCACGCTGCCGCTCGCCGGGCGCACGATTCCCGTGATCGCCGATGCGTATGTCGACAAGACCTTCGGCACCGGGTGCGTGAAGATCACGCCGGCGCACGACTTCAACGACTGGGCAATCGGGCAGCGGCACAACCTCGCGCCGATTCCGATCTTCGCCCTTGATGCCACGCTCAACGACAACGTGCCGGCGAAGTATCACGGTCTCGATCGCTTTGCCGCACGCAAGGCCGTGCTGGCCGACCTCGAGGCGCAGGGGCAGGTCGCCAGCGTGAAGCCGCACAAGATGGTGATCCCGCGGTGCGTGCGTACCGGTGAAATCGTCGAGCCGATGCTGACCGATCAATGGTTCGTCGCGATGACGACGCCGGCGCCGGCGAAGCATCCGTTGTGGCCGGGCAAGACGATCCAGCAGCTTTGTCTTGCCGCGGTTGGCGACGGCCTGAAAAGCCCGCGGACCGGGGAAATCGGCAAGGTCGAGTTCGTGCCGAAGGAATGGCTGTCGACGTACCTGCACTGGATCGAGAACATTCAGGACTGGTGCATCTCGCGCCAGCTCTGGTGGGGCCACCGGATTCCCGCGTGGTATGACGAGGCGGGCAACGTCTACGTCGCTCACGACGAGGCGGGCGCGCGCGCGAAGGCGCGAGCGAAACTGGGCCGTGAACCCGCGAGCTTCGTCCAGGATCCCGACGTTCTCGACACCTGGTTTTCCTCGGCGCTGTGGTGCCATTCGACGCTGGGCTGGACCGGGCGGTCCGACGTCGACGCCGCGAACGAATATTTGCGCACGTTCCTACCTTCGAACGTGCTCGTCACCGGCTTCGACATCATCTTCTTCTGGGTCGCGCGGATGATCATGACGACGACCTATTTCACCGGGGAGGTTCCGTTTCGCACCGTCTACATCAACGCGATCGTGCGCGACGAGGAAGGCCAGAAGATGTCGAAGTCGAAGGGCAACATCCTCGACCCGATCGACCTCATCGACGGCACCACGCTCGATGCGCTCGTCGCCGAGCGCACAAGCAACCTGATGGATCCGCGGCAGGTGGAATCGCTCGCGAAGCGCACACGCAAGCAATTCCCGAACGGCATTCCCGCATTCGGCGCCGACGCATTGCGGTTCACCTTCGCGAGCCTCGCCACCTACGGCCGCACGCTCAACTTCGATCTCAGCCGCTGCGAAGGCTATCGGAACTTCTGCAACAAGCTCTGGAACGCGACGCGCTTTGTGCTGATGAACGTCGCCGACAAGGATTGCGGCCTGGACGACACGAAACCGGTGACGCTGTCGATCGCCGATCGCTGGATCGTCGCGGCGCTGCAGGACGCCGAGGAAGAGATCAACCGGCAGCTCGCCGACTACCGCTTCGATCTCGCCGCCAAGGCGATCTACGAATTCGTCTGGAACGAGTACTGCGACTGGTATGTCGAGCTGGCGAAGGTCGACCTCGCCCGCGGCGATGCGCAAGCGCAGCGCGGTACGCGGCGCACGCTCGTGCGCGTGCTCGAGGTTGTGCTGCGCCTCGCGCATCCGCTGATCCCCTTCGTCACCGAGGAGCTGTGGCAATCGGTGGCACCGCTGGCTGGCAAGAAAGGCGAGACGATATCGTTGCAGCCGTACCCGATCGCGGACATGCAAACGCGTGACCTGTGGGCAACGACGCAGATTGCCACGCTGAAAGCGCTGACCGACTCGTGCCGGTCGCTGCGCAGCGACATGGGCCTGTCGCCGGGAGAGCGGGTCGGTGCGATGATCGCCGGCGACGCCGCCGGAGGTGGTGCCGGCGCGTTGCTGCCCTATCTCGCCGCGCTGGCAAGACTTGCCGAGGTGGAAATCGTCGAGGAGTTTCCGCATTCGGACGCCCCGGTCCAGATCGTCGATACGCTGCGCATCATGCTCGACGTCAGGATCGATCCCGCCGCCGAACGCGAGCGGATCACGAAGGAAATCGCGCGGCTCGAGGGCGAGATCGCGAAGGCGAACGCGAAGCTCGGCAACGAGCGTTTCGTCGCCCGGGCTCCGGCCGACGTTGTGGAACAGGAGCGCGCGCGGCTCGCCGGGTTCGCCGCGACACACGACAAGCTCAAGGTGCAACTCGCGCGGTTGTCGGCGTAGCGAAGCGTGTTGTCGTTTGCGCACACTTTTCGCGCGCTGCGGCACGCCAATTTCCGGCGCTTTTTCGTCGGTCAGAGCCTGTCTTTGATCGGCACCTGGCTGCAGCAGGTGGCGATGGGCTGGGTCACGTGGCGGCTTACGGGTTCGGCGTTGCTGCTCGGCGTCATCGCCTTCTGCTCGAATGTCGGGATCCTCGCGCTCGGCCCGTTCGCCGGCGTCCTCGCCGACCGCGTCAACCGGCGCCGGGCATTGTTCGTGACGCAGTCGCTGCTGCTGGCGCAGGCCGTCGTGCTCACCGTGCTGACCGCGCTCGGTCATCTCGAAGTCTGGCAGCTCATCGCATGCGCGCTGTGGCTCGGGATCGTCTCGGCATTCGATATCCCGCTGCGGCAGTCGCTGTACGTCCATCTCGTCGACGACCGCGAAGACCTGCCGAACGCGATCGCGCTCAATTCGTTCATCGTCAACGGCGCACGCGTCGTCGGCCCGGCGGTGGCGGGGGTCCTGCTGTCCTTGGTGAGCGAAGCCGTCTGTTTCGCGCTCAATGCGCTGTCGTTCGTCGCGGTGATCGTCGCGATCTCGCGGCTCTCCTGGCCCCATGCGACGATGCCGGAGCCCGCGCCCGGCGGCTTCTGGGCGAGCTGGAAGGAGGGTGCACGCTATGCGTTCGGCTTCGCGCCGGTGCGCGCGTTGCTCGTCCTCGTCGCGATCGCCGCGTGGACGATCACACCGTACGCGTCGCTGATGCCCGTCTACGCGGCGCAGATCTTCGGCGGCGGCGCGCACACGCTGGGTTTCCTGCTCTCGGCCGCGGGGGCGGGCGCGCTCGCGAGCGCGATGTATCTCGCCAACCGGCACACGATTCGCGGACTCGGGCGCGTGATCGCCCGCGCCGCGGCGGTGAGCGGCGTGGCGCTCGCGTCGTTTGCGTATCTCACCGTGCTTCCGGTCGCGCTTGTCCTGCTGGCGCTCGTCGGTGGCGGCGTGATCCTCGCGGCGGCGTCCGCAAACACGATCATCCAGACCGTCGTCGACGACCGGATGCGCGGGCGCGTCGCCGGCTTCTACACGCTGGCATTCCTGGGAACCGCGCCCGTCGGCAACCTCGCCGCCGGCGCGTTGGCGAGGGGCATCGGCGTGCCGGCGACGTTTGCCATCAACGGCCTTCTTTGCACGGCCGCGGCGTTCTGGTTCTGGCGCCGGTTGCCGGCGCTCGCGGCGCTGCTGCGTCCGACGTATGTTCGGTTAGGCATCATCGCCGACTGATCCGACGGTTGACGCGCGCGAACGGACGTCCAATACTCGATTCCGTGCGATCGAGAAGCCCCGGGCCATGCAACGCAGACTGACCGCGATACTCTCAGCCGACGTCGCCGACTACAGCGGCCTGATGGAGGCCGACGAGGCCGGGACGCTCGAGCGGCTCAAGAGAAATCGGAGCCGGATCTTCGACCCTCTCGTCGCGGCGCACGGCGGACGCCTGGTCAAGCTGATGGGCGACGGCGCATTGGTCGAGTTCGGAAGCGTGGTCGCGGCCGTCAATTGCGCGCTGGCGATCCAGGAGGCGACGGAGGGGGCCGAACCCGAGCAGGTCGCTGCCAAGCGCATTCGCTACCGGATCGGCATCAATCTCGGCGATGTCATTGTCGAAGGCGACGACATCTATGGCGAAGGCGTCAACGTCGCCGCCCGGCTGCAGGCGCTCGCCCCGGTCGGCGCCGTCGCGGTCTCGCTCACGGTACGCGACCAGGTGGCGGGGAAGGCGCCGTGCGCATTCGAGGACCTGGGTTTGCACACGGTGAAGAACATCGAACGCCCGGTGCGGGTGTTTGCCGTGCACCGCGTCAGCGGCAACGAAAGCGGGGAGCCGGCGGCAGCATCCCGCCGCCTGTCCATCTGCGTTCTGCCGTTCGCCAACATGAGCGGCGATCCGGAGCAGGAATACTTCTCGGACGGCATCAGCGAAGACATCATCACGGATTTGAGCAAGGTCTCCGCGCTCTGGGTTTCCGCGCGCAACACCGCCTTCACGTTCAAGGGCAAGCACGTCGACGTGCCGCAGGTCGCGCGGCAGCTCAAGGTGAGCCACGTGCTCGAAGGCAGCGTGCGCAAGGCCGGCGGCCGCGTCCGGATCACCGCGCAGCTCGTCGACGGTGCGACGGGCGGGCACGTTTGGGCCGAGCGCTACGACCGCGACCTGAACGACATCTTCGCGCTGCAGGACGAAATCTCGCAGGCGATCGTTGCCGCGCTGAAACTGAAGCTCCTGCCCGAGGAAAAAAAGGCGATCGAGCGGCGCGGGACGACGAATCCCGAGGCCTACAAGCTCTATCTGATGGCGCGTCAATACAACATCACCGGCAACTTCGGCAACGTCCGCCGGAGTGAAGCGATCATCCGGCTGTGCCGCCGCGCGATCGAGCTCGACCCGAACTACGCACGGCCCTGGGCGATGATGGCCACCGCGCAGATCAACTTGCGCTTCTTCTTCGGGAGGGAAGGGGACGATGGCCTTGCCGCTGCCGAACGGGCCATCGAGCTCGACGGCGACCTGGCGGAGGCGCATGCCGCGAAATCGCAGGTCCTGAGGCAAAATGCACGCTTCGACGACGCGCTTCTCGAAATCGCGATTGCTCTTCGTCTGGATCCCGAGTCCTATGACGTGAACCTGGCTGCGGGACAGTTGAATTACGTGCTACGCCGGTTCGACAAGGCGATCCCCCACTACGAGAAGGCGGCCACGATCGTGGAAACCGACTTCCGGTCGGCGGGGATGCTCGTAAGCTGCTACAACACGATCGGCGACAAGGAGGGCGGACGGCGAGCGGCGCGACGGGCGCTCGAGCGCTGCGAGAAGATCGTGGCCGCCGAGCCCGACAATGGATCGGCGATGGGGTTCGCCGTCGGGGCGCTGGCTGCGCTGGGCGAGGCGGAGCGTGCGAAGGAATGGGCCGAGCGCGCGCTGCTGCTCGATCCGGACAATGCGAATCTGCGCTACAACTTCGCGTGCACACTGATCGTCGATTTGCACGAATACGATGCCGCGCTCGATCTCCTCGGCCCGAGATTCGAAACGATGTCGGTCGAAGTCCTCAACTGGGTCAGGACCGACCCGGATCTCGATCCCATTCGCGACCATCCGCGCTTCAAGGCGATGTTCGCGGCGGCCGAAGCACGCTTGACGCAACCGTGATGATTCACGAGTCTTGCCTCCATCGATCACCTCAGCCGTTCGACAAATCCGCTGACTTCTCCCCGGTCGTGGTAGAGCTGGCGCAGCGCGAGCGTGTGCCTGACGCGTGAACGTTGCAGCGCCTCGTGGATGATCGACTCGCAGCGCAGCACCTCGTCGTAGCGTTTTCTCATCGGCAGCTTGAGGTTGAAGATCGCGCGCTGCGCGTAGCCCTGGCTTAGCCAGCGCGCGACGAGCGTCGCAATGCGGGACGGCGAATCGACGATATCGCAGACCAGCCAATCGACCGGTTTGCGCGGGACGTACGAGTAGCCGTCGGTACGCAGATGCGTGACGAGCGGATCGTCGGCGACCTCGCCTTTCAACGGGCCGTTGTCGACGGCGGTGACTCGCAATCCACGCTGCGCGAGCTGCCACGCCCATCCGCCGGGGGCGGCACCCAGGTCGACGGCGCGCATCCCGGCGTGCAGCACGTCGAGTTCGCGCTCGCCGAGAAACGTGAGCAGCGCCTCGGCCAGCTTCAAGGCAGAACGGGACGGTGCGCCGCGCGGCATTTTGAGACGCGGGATCCCCATCGGCCAGCGGCTCCCCCAGGGCGCGAGGCTCGCGCCGACGTAAACGTTCGCGCCGTCGACGAACAGTACATGCAATGCTGGAAGGCGCTTCCGTGCGGTACCCGATTCGGCGATGAGCACGTCGCCTTCGCGCAGCGCGTCTGTCAGCGCTCGCTCGATCGCGCGACAAAGCCCTGAGACTTCCTTGCCGTCGTTCGTGTCGGGCGTTTCGAGGCGCAGTTCGCCGAATGAAAGGTGGCCGCGCGCACCGTGGGGTGCGCCCGGCACCGTGAAGCTCGTGCGAAACGTGTCGGCCAGCGCGACAAGCGGGACCACGCGATCGGGCCGGCCCTTCGTTGTGGCGCGCTCGAAAAGCGCGTGCGGTCCCGTGCCGAAGAAGAGCGCGCGCACGAAGACCGGCGGCAGCGCTTCGAGTGCGCGCGGCCAGCGTTGCGAATCGAACGCCTGCGGCGTGCCGACGACGAAGCCGCGTCCGGACAGGGCGTCAACTTCGATGCCGGTCTCCGCGGCGCGCGCGACCCGGGCGAGGTCGGCCGCCGCCTCCGCCTCGAAGCCGGCGCGGCAATGCGCGACGATCCGCGCGCTTGCATGTTCCTCCCCGAGCGTCGCTTCGCGTCGCTCCGCCTGAGGGGGCCGAGCGCAGCCTTCCGATCCATAATCGTTTGCCATTCCGTCTCGTGGTCGGCCGCCGCCCGCGCTCGCAGACGCGCCCTTCGGGCCTTGGGTTTGCCCTGCTCGCGCGGGCGTTCCGGGCGGCCCGGCGGCGCTCGAATGTTCCCCCCCGAGCGTCGCTTCGCGCCGCTCCCCCCGAGGGGGCCGAGCGCGGCCTTCCGATCCATAATCGTTTGCCATTCCGTGTCGTGGTCGGCCGCCGCCCGCGCTCGCAGACGCGCCCTTCGGGCCTTGGCTTCGCCCCGCTCGCGCGGGCGTTCCGGGCGGCCGGGCGGCGCTCAAAGCGGGATCTCTGCCCAATCCGGCGCCACGTCGATGAGTGCGTAACGCGTGTGGCCCTTGAAGCCGGTGACGGTCGTCGCGGTGAACAGCGCATCGACGATTGCCGCTTCGGTCGCCTCGGCGGCCGCGTCGAACAGCGCTTCGAGCAGCGGCTCCGCCAACACGCTGTGCGACAGCGCGCTCGCGGCTGGCGCGTGCGGAACCGTGTAAGCGGTCGAAAACGCGAGTGCGATGTCGCCGCTGCCGTGCCCGTAATACGACCCAGTGCGCCCGATGCCTGCCGCCGCGCGCATCGCCACGCGGCGCAGCTGGCGATGGTCGAGCGGGGCGTCGGTCGCGAGCACGACGATGATCGAACCGTCGTCGCGCTGCGCGGGCTTGGCTGCGATGCGCTGCGCGACCGAAGGCCCGATCCGGCGCCCTGCGAGCGTCAGGCTTTCCGTACGGCCAAAGTTCGCGAGCACCAGCGCGCCGAGCGTCGTGTCTTCGCTGCCGATGCGGGCCATCCGAGATGCGGTGCCGATGCCGCCCTTGAGCCCAAAGCAGGTCATGCCGCGGCCGGCGCCGACCGAGCCGCGCAGGAAATCAGGCGATGCCGAGGCGAGCGCGTCCGCGTAATGCGCTTCGCCGATGGACAATGCCTGCATGTCGGACAGGAACGCGTCGCTGCACTCGAACACGAGCGGGTTCACCGACGTCGTTGTGCGGGCGATGCCGGGATGCGCGGCGATCGCGGCACGTATCTGCGCAGTCGCCACCGCGCCTACCGAAAACGTGTTGGTGAGCGCGATCGGCGTCTCCAGCACGCCGAGTTCGTTCACCTGCAGGATCCCGACGCTCTTGCCGAAGCCGTTGATGACGACGACGGCGCCGGGAACCTTGTCGAGAAACGGATCGGCAGCATGGGGGCGGACCACGGTGACGCCGGTTTGCACGTCCCCCGCGTCGAGCGTGCAATGTCCGACCGTCACGCCGGCAACGTCGGCGAGCGTGCCGCGCGGGCCGGGCGGCAGCGCACCGATGCGCGGCGCCGTACTCATGGCGTCATTCCCGTGGAAGCGCGAATCCAGTGACGTCCGGACGAAAGACGCTGGGTCCCCGCCTGCGCGGGGACGACGGAAGTGCTCATCGCTGCTCGATCTTCGGGTCGAGCGCGTCGCGCAGGCCGTCGCCCAGCAGATTGAACGCGAGCACGGTGACGAAAATCGCGAGTGCCGGAAAGAGCGCGACGTGCGGAGCGATCATCATGTCGGCGCGTGCGCTGTTGAGCATCGCGCCCCACTCGGGCGTGGGAGGCTGCGCGCCGAGGCCGAGGAACGACAGGCTCGCTGCCGTGATGATCGAGGTGCCGATGCGAAGCGAGAAATAGACGACGACCGCGGAAACGGTGCCGGGAAAGATGTGGCGTCCGATGATCGTCGCATTGGAGGCGCCGATGCTGCGTGCCGCCTCGATGTAGGTGAGGTGCTTCAGCGCCAGCGTGTTGCCGCGGACGAGGCGTGCGAACGTCGGCACGCTGAACACGGCGACGGCGATCACGACGTTGACGATGCCGCCGCCGAGGATCGCGACGATGCCGATCGCGAGCAGGATCCCGGGGAATGCGAACAGCACGTCGCAGACACGCATGATGACCCGGTCCCACCAGCCTTCGAAGTAACCGGCGACGAGCCCGAGCAGCGTGCCGACGATCGCGCCGACGGCTACCGAAATGAAACCGGCGGCGAGCGAGATCCGCGCGCCCCAGACGATGCGGCTGAAGATGTCGCGGCCGAGCGGGTCGACGCCGAACCAGTATTGCGTCGACGGCCCCTTGTTCAGGTTGTCGTAATCGAAGAAATTCTCCGGGTCGAACGGGGCGATCCACGGTGCGGCGACGGCGACGGCGACCAGCAGCACGACGAACGCACCCGCGGCGAGCGCAACGTGCTGACGCCGGAACTTGCGCCAGAACTCGAACCACGGCGAACGCACCGTCTCCGCGGAGGCAAGCGCGACCGGCTCGGGCGGCGGCTCGGGCGAAGGTGCGACGGCGGCGAGGTCGGAGCCGGCTTCCATGGTCGTCACCGATAACGGATCGTCGGGTTGATGAGCCCGTAGAGCACATCGACAATCAGGTTGATCAGGATGAACTCGAGCGAGAACAGCAGCACGAGCGCCTGGATCACCGGGTAGTCGCGCATGTCGACGGCGTCGACGAGCAGGCGGCCGAGCCCCGGCCAGTTGAATACGACCTCGACGACGATCGAGCCGCCCAGCAGGAAGCCGAACTGCAACCCCATCATCGTCACGACGGGAATCAGCGCATTGCGCAGCCCGTGCTTGACGACGACCGCCGATTCGGTGAGCCCCTTCGCGCGCGCGGTCCGGATGTAATCGTCGCCGAGGATGTCGACGAACGACGAGCGGGTGAAGCGCGCCATGATCGCGGCGACGGCCGCGCCGAGCGTGAGCGACGGGAGGATGTAATGGCGAGCGCTATCGGCGCCGACGGTAGGGAGCCAGCCCAGCTGCACCGAGAAGATCTGCATCAGCACCATGCCGAGCGCGAACGCCGGAAACGATATGCCCGACACGGCGAGCGTCATGCCGACCCGATCCGGCCAGCGGTTGCGAAAGACGGCCGACAGGATTCCGATGACGAGCCCGAAGGCGACCGACCACGCCATGCTTGCGACGGTGAGCCAGAACGTCGGCATGAAGCGCTCGCCGATCTCGGTTGCGACGGGGCGCTTGGTCCGCAGCGAGCGGCCGAAGTCCCAGTGGAAGACACCCTGGACGAAGCGCGAAAACTGTTCGGGCAGCGAGCGATCGAGCCCGAGATCCTTGCGCACCAGGTCAACGGTCTCGGGACTTGCGTCGGGGCCGGCCGCAAGCCGCGCCGGGTCGCCGGGCAGAAGGTGCACGAACAGGAAGATCAGCACGCCAACTGTGAACAGCGTCGGCAGCAGGCCGAGGAGGCGCTTGGCGATGTACTGGAGCATCGACGAAATCGTCCGTCGGTGGCAGCAAACGATCGTCGTCCCCGCGGAGGTGGGGACCCAGTGTCGTTTGCGAAAGACGCTGGATTCCCGCGTTCGCGGGAATGACCGCTATTTCAGATCGACCTCGGTGAAGTTGAACGAGCCGTCGGGCATCGTGTACACACCGACGAGCTTCCTGTTCTTCGCCGACAGGAGCTTCTCGGTGACGAGCGGCGCCCACGGCGCGTCCTTGTAGATCGTCTCCTGCGCGTCCTTGTAGAGCGTTGCTTTCTCGGCGCCGTTCGTCGTGAGCAGCGCACCCTTGATGTCGGCATCGACCTGCGGATTCTTGTAGTAGGCTGTGTTGAAGAGCTTGGGTGGCCACGATTCGCCGTAGAGAAGCGGCCGCAGTGCCCAGTCGGCTTCGCCGGTCGACGACGACCACCCGACGTAGTAGAGGCGCACCGGCGCGCTCGCCGGATCCTGCCAGCTCTCGACCTTCTCGACGCGCTGCCCGGCCTCGAGCAGCGTGATCTTCGTCCGGATGCCGACCTGCTGCAGCTGCTGTTGCAGCACTTGCGTGACCTTCTGCGCGATCGAATGGTTGTAGGCCGACCAGAGCTCCGTCTCGAAGCCGTTCGGGTAGCCTGCCTCGGCGAGCAGCTGCTTGGCCTTCGCGACGTCGTACGGCCACACGCCGGTCTTGGCCGAATATTCGACGCCCTCCGGCACGATGGCATCCGCAGGCGTCGCGTAACCACCAAACGCGACCTTCGCCACGGCGTCCTTGTTGATCGCGTAGTTGATCGCCTGCCGCACCTTCGGGTTGTCGAACGGCTTCTGCAGCACGTTCATCGACAGATAACGGACGATGATCGACGGCGCGGCCACCACCTCGAGGTCCGGCTTCGACTTCAGCACGTCCGCCATCTCGTACGGCACCGGATAAGTAAATTGGGCTTCACCCGTCTGCATTACCGCCGCACGGGTATTGTTGTCGACGACGGGTTTCCACGTGATCGTGTCGACTTTCGGGTAGCCCTTCTTCCAGTAGCCGTCGAACTTCGCGACCTTCAAGTAGTCGGTCGCCTTCCACTCGACGAACTTGAACGGGCCGGTGCCCACCGGATGGAACGCGATGTCCTTGCTGCCGTATTGCTTGAGCGCGGCGGGGCTGATCATGACGCCGCTCGGATGCGCGAGGTTGTTGATGAACGCCGAGAACGGCGTCTTCAGCGTGATGCGCGCCGTATAGTCGTCGACGGCGTCGGTCTTCGCGATGTTGCTGTAGAGCCCATAACGCTTCAGCTTGTTGTCCGGGTTCGTCACGCGGTCGAAGTTCGCCTTGACGGCATCGGCCTTGAAGTCGGTGCCGTCATGGAACTTGATTCCTTTCCTCAATTTGAACGTGTACACGAGGCCGTCGGGGCTCACTGTGTAGCTCTCGGCCAGCACCGGGATAAGCTTCATGTCCTTGTCGAATCCGTAGAGGCCCTCGTAGAACGACTTGGCCATCGCCTGCGACAGCGTGTCGTTGGCATCGTATGGATCGGTCGTGGTGAATGTCGAGGCGACCGCCAGCACGACGTCCTTGGCAGCGAGGGCCGGACCGGCGGCCATCGCGGCGAACGCGAGCGCGGCGAGGGATCGGAACAGCGTCTTCATCGAATTCTCCTTGGCAGATGAATGGAAAGGGCGCCTGACACGTCGTCCAACAGGCGCCATCAATAGGGACCGGCGATCCTGTGGCGGGCGACGAAGTGGCCGGGTGCAACTTCCTCGAGCGGCCGCACGTCGGGCTCGTCGCCGACCGTACGGATCGGGCTTGGAATCTCCTCGGATGATAACTCCGTTTGCCGGCGCCGCTGCGCGGGGTCGGCGATGGGGACTGCAGCCATCAGCTTGCGCGTGTATGCATGCCGCGGGTCCTCGAAAATCGCGCGCCGCGGCCCGATCTCGACGATCTGTCCGAGGAACATCACGGCCACGCGGTGGCTCACGCGCTCGACCACCGCCATGTCGTGCGAGATGAACAGGTATGAAAGCCCGAACTCGGATTGCAGGTCGAGGAGCAGGTTGACGATCTGCGCCTGAATCGAAACGTCGAGTGCCGATACGGCCTCGTCGGCGATGATGATCTTCGGATTCAACGCGAGCGCGCGCGCGACGGCAATCCGCTGCCTCTGGCCGCCCGAGAATTCATGCGGATACCGCTGCGCGAAATCGGGCGACAGCCCGACGTGCTGAAGAAGCCAGGCGACGCGCTCCTCGGCGTCACGCCCCTTCGCGACGCCATGCACATACAACGGTTCGGCAATCGAAAAGCCGATCGTGAGGCGCGGATCGAGCGAGGCGAATGGATCCTGAAACACCATCTGGATGTCGCGCCGGATCGGGCGCACATCGGCAGTGGGAACCTTGGCGATGTCGCGCCCTTCGAACTCGATGCTGCCGCCGGCGACGTCGACCAGGCGCAGGAGCGAGCGACCCGTCGTCGATTTGCCGCATCCCGACTCGCCGACGAGCGCGAGCGTTTCGCCGGCGCGAAGATCGAAGCTCACCTGCTCGACCGCATGGACGCGGCGCGTCGCGCGGCCGAAGAATCCGCTCTTGACGTCGAAGCGCGTCGTCAGCCCCCGGACCTTGAGGATCGGCTCGCCGGCAATGGGCGGCCGCGGAGGTGTCGTGGTCGTCTCCGTACGTGACGGCGCGGCGTGGTCGGAGGGCAGCCGATATTTTTCCGGCCGATCGGTGCCGCGCATCGAATGCAGCCGCGGGACTGCGGAGAGCAACGCCCGGGTGTAGGGCTCGCGTGGCACGGCGAAGATTTGCTCGACGGGACCGTCTTCGACTTTGACGCCTTCGCGCATCACGACGACGCGATCGGCGACTTCGGCGACGACCCCCATGTCATGGGTGATGAAAATCACTGCCATCCGCATTTCTTCCTGCAGCAACCGGATCAGCGTGAGGATCTGCGCCTGCACGGTCACGTCGAGCGCGGTGGTCGGCTCGTCGGCGATCAGCAGGTTCGGCCGGCAGGAGAGCGCCATCGCGATCATTACGCGCTGGCGCATGCCGCCCGAGAGTTGATGCGGATAGCGGGTAAGCACTTGTGCGGCTTCCGGGATGCGCACCTGCTGCAACATCCGCAGCGCCTCGGCGCGCGCCGCAGCCCGATCCCTCCCCTGGTGCAACCGGATCGATTCCCCGATCTGGTCGCCGACGGTGAACACCGGGTTCAACGACGTCATCGGCTCCTGGAAGATCATCGCGATTTCGGCACCGCGGATTGCGCGCATCGTCGCGCCGTCGGCGCGGGCGAGATCGACGCGCGTTCCGTCGCGGCGCGAAAAGTCGAGACGGCCAGCGGTGATCCGGCCGCCGCCGTGCTCGGTGAGGCGCATGATCGACAGCGCAGTGACCGACTTGCCCGATCCCGATTCGCCGACGATGGCGACGGTTTCGCCGAGGCCGACGGCGAACGAGACTCCACGGACCGCCGTCACGACACGCTCGGTCGTCGCGAACTCGACGGCAAGATCGTCGACGGCGAGCGTGGGGCTCATGCGCGGTTAGCTGGCGACAGGAGGTGGAGCGCTCGGTGCGCCCGATCGGGCGCACGCGGACGGGACATTATGGGTGCGCAGCCTCCGACCGGCAATCCACAAGCTGACGGGAGCCGTCTCCCGTCGCTTTCCGCATCAGACCTTCTCGGGCTCCGAGACCTTCCGCTTCATCAGCAGCGCCGGTACCGGCTTGCCGTGGCCGTAGTGGTTCCGGCCGTGGTGGAGCGGCACGGGCAACGTCGGCGCGTCGTGCGCATGCGCGCGCGGTTTCACGATCGGCTGGTCGGGATTTCGTGCGTACGCACGCTCGCGCTCCTCGCGACGCCGGTCGCCGTAATTCGCACCCGTGGTTGCCGCTCTATCGGGGCGTGGCATGGGCGTGGCTTCGGTGCGCGCGCTCGCAGTGCGCGGTTCGGCGTGGGGCTTCCCCGGCTCGCGGGTCGGGCGCCGCGCGTGTTCGGTGCGTCCGCCGTGCGCGGCGCGACCTCCGCGTTCGCTTCGCTCCGGGCGCGCAATGGTCGGATCGAAGCCTGCGGCGGCAACGACCTCGACTTTCTTCTTCAGCAGCCGCTCGATCTCGGCGAGATAACGCTCTTCCTCCGGCGCGACCAGCGAGATCGCCTCGCCGGAAGCCCCAGCGCGCCCCGTGCGGCCGATTCGATGAATGTAATCCTCCGGCACGTGCGGCAGCTCGTAGTTGACGACGAGCGGCAGGTCGTCGATGTCGAGGCCGCGGGCAGCGACGTCGGTCGCGACGAGCACCTGCAGCTTGCCCTCCTTGAACGCGTCGAGCGCTTCCATCCTTGTGGCCTGCGTCTTGTCGCCGTGGATCGCGTCGGTGACGAGGCCGTCCTTCTCGAGCTGGCGGGCGAGGCGCGCCGTGCCGTGCTTGGTGCGCACGAAGCAGAGCACCTGAGTAAGGTTGCGGGTGCGCACCAGATGCTCGAGCAGCGCGCGTTTCGCGTCGGCCGGCACCTTGTACGCGTACTGCGAGACGGTATCTGCTGCGGTGTTGCGCTTCGCGACTTCGATCAGCTGCGGCGCGTTGAGGAGCTGGTCGGCGAGCTTCTTGATCTCGCCGGAAAACGTGGCCGAAAAAAGCAGGTTCTGGCGTTTCGCGGTGGCCGGCAGCAGCGCCATGATCCGCTTGATGTCGGGGATGAAGCCCATGTCGAGCATCCGGTCGGCCTCGTCGAGGACGAAGATCTCGACCTGGCCCAGATAGACACTCTTTTGCTCGATGTGGTCGAGCAGCCGGCCCGGCGTCGCGACGAGGATCTCGACGCCGCCGCGGACGATACCCAACTGCTGCTTGATGTCCACACCGCCAAACACGACGGTCGAGCGCAGGCTCGTGTGCTTGCCGTAGGTGCGAAACGATTCCTCGACCTGGACCGCGAGCTCGCGTGTGGGCGTGAGAATGAGCGCCCGGACGGGGTGGCGCGCCGGCGAAGGGCTCGAATTCGCGAGCGGTGCGAGTTTCTGCAGGATCGGCAGCGCAAAGCCCGCGGTCTTGCCGGTGCCGGTTTGGGCGCCGCCCATGACGTCCTTGCCGGCGAGAATGACGGGAATTGCCTGCGCCTGAATGGGCGTGGGCGTCGTGTAACCGGCGTCGGACACGGCCCGCAGCAATTCGGGTCGCAGTCCGAGCTCGGCAAAGCTCGTTGCAGTCATTGAAGCTCCTGGCGCGGCCCATCCCTCGAGGGGATTTCCGGTCCAGGCAGCATAGACATGTATAAGCGGGACGCTGTGCGCGACTTGAAGTCGCGCGCGCCCCAGACTTTGCATCGCTGAGCCGCGTGCGTCCCACACCTTGTGGGCGGGCGGTGACCGGAACGGCCGCCCGAACGATATTATAGGCTAAGTTTCGGATTTTGCGAAATATTTCTAGCGGAAAGCCGTTCAATCAAGCTATAATTAAGAGTTTGCCGCCGCAATTTCGTGACCGGCTCGTCGGCGGGCAACGCAGCGAACTCCTCCTGACCTATGTCCGCCCGCGCCCAGGCTCTGCGCAACATCGCGATCATCGCCCACGTCGATCATGGGAAGACGACGCTCGTCGACAAGCTGCTGGTCCAGGCGGGGACGTTCGCGAAGCACGTCCACGTCGCCGAACGAATGATGGACACCAACGATCTCGAGCGGGAGCGCGGGATCACGATCCTCGCCAAGAACTGCTCGATCCGCTACCACGATACGAAGATCAACATCGTCGACACGCCGGGACATGCCGACTTCGGCGGTGAGGTCGAGCGCGTGCTCGGCATGGTCGACGGCGTGCTGCTGCTGGTCGACGCGGTCGAAGGGCCGATGCCGCAGACGCGCTTTGTCACGTTGAAAGCTTTGAAGCTGGGCCTCGCCCCGATCGTCGTCGTCAACAAGGTGGACCGGCCCGGTGCGAGGGCCGAGTGGGTGGTGAACCAGACCTTCGAGCTCTTCGACAAGCTCGGCGCGACCGAGGATCAGCTCGACTTCCCGGTCGTCTACGCGTCGGCGCTCCATGGCTGGGCGACGATGGACGTGGACGCGGCCAAGGCGCAGACGACGCGCGACGGGGCCGACATGCGGCCGCTGTTCGAGGCGATTCTTGCGCACGTGCCGAAGCCCGTCGGCGACCCCGACGCGCCGCTGCAATTCCAGGTGAGCGCGCTCGACTACTCGAGCTACGTCGGGCGTCTGGGGATCGGTCGCATCCGCCGTGGCCGCATGCAGGCGGGGCAGGAGGTCGCAATCCTGAATGGACCCGTCGCGCAAGACGCCGTGGCCCCGAAAGCAAAGATCGGGCAGCTGTTCGCGTTCGAGGGAATGGAACGCGTGCCGGTCGACTCAGCGCAGGCCGGCGACATCGTGCTCGTCACCGGCGTCGACGCGCTGTCGATCGGCACGACGCTGGCTTCGGTCGAATCACCCGAGGCACTGCCGCCGATCTCGGTCGACGAGCCGACGCTGTCGATGTACTTCCAGGTCAACACGTCGCCGCTTGCCGGTCGCGAAGGCAAGTACGTGACGTCGCGCAACCTGCGCGATCGCCTGGCGAAGGAGATCCTGACCAACGTCGCGTTGCGCGTCGAGGAAACCGGCGACACCGACTCGTTCCTGGTCTCGGGCCGCGGCGAGCTGCATCTCACGATCCTGATCGAGAACATGCGCCGCGAAGGTTACGAGCTCGCCGTATCGCGGCCGCGCGTCGTGCTGCGCGAGGAGAACGGTGTCACGCGCGAGCCGTTCGAGGCGCTTTCGGTCGACGTCGAGGAGCAGCATCAGGGCGCGGTGATGGAAGCGCTGGGGCCGCGTCGCGGCGAGCTCACCAACATGGAATCGGACAGCCGCGGGCGGGTCCGGCTCGAATATCGGATTCCGGCCCGCGGGCTGATCGGGTTCCAGGGCGAGTTCATGAACCTGACCCGCGGCACGGGACTCATCAGTCATGTGTTCGACGGTTACGCGCCGCTCGTGGGCACGATTCCCGAACGGCGCAACGGCGTGCTCGTCTCGCAGGAGGCCGGCGACGCGGTCGCCTACGCGCTGTGGAAGCTGCAGGAGCGCGGGCGAATGTTCGTCTCCCCCGGCGACAAGCTCTACGAGGGGATGATCATCGGCATCCACAGCCGCGACAACGATCTCGTCGTCAATCCGATCAAGGGCAAGCAACTGACCAACGTTCGCGCGTCGGGCAAGGACGAGGCAATCGCGCTGACGCCGCCGATCGCGCTGACGCTCGAGTACGCGGTCGAGTTCATCGCCGACGACGAGCTGGTCGAGGTGACACCCGCTTCGATCCGGATCCGCAAGCGGTTCCTGAAAGAACACGAGCGGAAGAAGGCGGCGAGGGAAGCGGCCTGACGGCCTCGCTGCCGAGGCGGTACTTCGGATGGTTCGCGCGGTCCTCTTCGATCTCGACGACACGCTCGTCGACCACCGGCACGCCCATCGCGCCGCCGTCGCCGGCGTGCGCGAGCGCTTCGCCGCGCTGCAGCGGGTCGCACTCGACGACCTCGTTGCCGAGGGCACGCGCCTGCTCGAAGCGTTCCATCACGCCGTAGCGCTCGGTACGTTGGCCGTCGACGCCGCACGTGTCGAACGCTACCGCGCGCTGTTCGCCTACGCGGGTGCTGTCGACGATGCGGCTGCGGCCGCCGCGGCGCGTACTCATCGCGCGCTCTACCTCGGGCACCGGCGGCGCATCGCGGGCGCGCTCGAATTGTTGCAAGCGTTGTCGGCGCACGTGCGAATTGCCGTCGTGACGAACAACACGCTCACGGAGCAGAGCGAAAAGCTCGCGACCTTCGAGCTTGCGCCGTACGTCGCCGCACTGGTGACCTCGGCGGAGATCGGCGCCAGCAAGCCGGACCCGCGGATCTTCGGCGCTGCGCTCGCGCGTCTCGGCTGCGCGCCCGGCGACGCCGTGATGATCGGCGACTCGCTCGGGGACGACGTCGAGGGCGCGCTTGCAGCCGGCATCGCTGCCATCTGGTTCGATCGTTCCGGCGCGTCTCCGCCGAAAAGCCCCGCGGTGCCGGTCCTGACCTCCTTCGAGCCCGCTGCCGACGTGGCCCGGCGCATCCTCGCGGGCCAGGTTGCCTCGACACTGGCAGCCTAGGATCCCGGGCCCGGGCCGAGCGTCGCCCGTTTGATCGCCGGGACGTCGACGATCCGCTGCGTTGCGAGGGACGGCGGCGATTCCACCGCAGCGACGAGCGCTGTCGTCATCTCGCCCCGGCTCACGAGGTCCAGTCGCCGCGCGGTGTCGCGCGTCGCCGGGATGAGCTTCGCGAGCGCGTAGATCGGGATCAGCACGATGGGCCAGCGATGACCGGGCCCGAGCACGTACCACGGACGGAGGATCGTCGCAGTGAGTCGCGCCGCGGCGATTGCCGCTTCGCCGGCCGCGCGTGCCGCGATATACGCGTGCATCGCCGGCGCCGGTTGCGCGACGCTCACGTAGACGAGGTGCGCAATGCCCACCTGTTTCGCGGCACCAACGCTCGCGCGGATCGACGTCAGATCGACCCGTTCGAATTCGGCGGCCTTTGCCGGACTGGGATGGGGCGTTCCGACCAGGTGCACGAGCGTTTCGCCGGGGCGCAGCGCCGCCGCCACGTCATCCGAGCGCAGCGCGTCGCCCTCGACGATGGCGATTCCCGGCAGCCTGCCCGCAGACGACCTGCGCACCAGCGCCCGGACGCGGTGGCCACGCGCTGCGAGTTGCGCGATCAGGTGCCGGCCCATGTATCCGGTGCCGCCGGTGACGAAAACGTCCACGCTCATTATTATGCCTACCGATGCTTACCAGCACGCAGGCCGAGCATTTCGCGGGCATCGCGCTCGCGAATGTCGACCGCGAATACCCGAACAAGCAGGACCATGTGCAGGACGGCGACGGCGATCACCTGCCGTCGCGCCTGCTTCATCCCGCGTTCCACGGCAGCTTCGACTGGCACTCGTGCGTGCACATGCATTGGCTGCTGGTCCACGTGCGGCGGCGGCATCGCCATTTGTCGCGGCGCGATGCGATCGACGCGGTGCTGGATCGTCACCTGACGCCGGCTTCGATCGCGGGCGAATGTGCCTACCTGACGCGGCCCGGCGCGCGATCGTTCGAGCGGACCTACGGCTGGGGATGGCTCCTCAAATTGGCCGACGAGCTCGCGTTGTCCGACGACGATGACGCGAGGCGCTGGTCGGCCGCGCTCGCACCGCTGGCGGCGGCGTTCGTCACGCGCTATCTCGACTTTCTACCGAGGGCCGATTTTCCGATTCGCTACGGCATCCATCCGAACAGCGCGTTCGGTCTCGCGTTCGCCCTCGATCATGCGCGGCGCGCGGGACTGCCCGCGCTCGAAGCGATGATCGTGACCAAAGCGCGCGCATGGTATGGCGCCGATCGCGATGCGCCGGCGGCGTGGGAGCCCTCGGGCAGCGACTTCCTGTCGCCGGCGCTGATCGAAGCCGATCTCATGCGCCGCGTGCTGCCGCGCTCCGAGTTCGCGGCGTGGCTCGACGGCTTCTTGCCGGGACTCGCGGCGAGCGCGCCGGCCACGCTGTTCAAGCCGGTTCCGGTCAGCGACCGCGGCGATCCGCAAATCGTGCACCTCGACGGTCTCAATCTGTCGCGCGCCTGGTGCTGGCGCGGCATCGCCGATGCGCTGCCGGCCGATGACCGGCGTGCGGGCCTTGCGCGCGAGGCCGCCGCGCGGCATCTCGCGGCGGGGCTTCCCGCAATCGACGCCGGCGGCTACGCCGGGAGCCACTGGCTTGCGTCGTTCGCCGCGCTCGCGCTCTCGGACGATCCACCATAGTAAACTCGGCACGCCATGCCGGACATTTCCGTTCTCGTCGTCGTCGTCGTTGTCGCGCTCACCGTCATCGGCGCGCTCGTGGCGATCGCCATCGGACGCCTGTCGACGCTGGTGGCGGCACGTGACGGGGCCGTGCGCGAGGCGGCCGACCTCAAGGCGCGGCTCGACATGCTTGCCGCGCAGAACGTCGATTTCGAACGCGACGTACGGCAGGATCTCGCCAACGCCCGCACCGAGCAGGCGAGCGCCGCGCAAACCGCGCGGACCGAGCTCCGCGCGAGTCTCGCGCAGCTCACGCAGTCGAACGAGACACGGCTGGAGGCGATCCGGCAGACGGTCGAGCAGAAGCTGGAAGCGCTGCGCGCCGACAACACGCAGAAGCTGGAACAGATGCGGGCAACGGTCGACGAAAAACTGCAAAGCACGCTCGAAAAGCGGTTGGGCGATTCCTTCAAGCTCGTGTCCGATCGGCTGGAGCAGGTGCACAAGGGCCTGGGCGAAATGCAGTCGCTCGCGACCGGCGTGGGCGACCTCAAGAAAGTGCTCACCAACATCAAGACCCGGGGAACATGGGGCGAGGTGCAGCTCGAAAACCTGCTCGCGCAGATGCTGGCGCCCGCACAGTACGAGCGGAACGTCGCGACGCGCCCGGGTAGAGGCGAACGGGTCGAATTCGCGATTCGGCTGCCCGGTCGCGGCGAGGGCGGAGAACCCTTCTGGCTGCCGATCGACGCCAAATTCCCGCTGGAGGATTTTCAGCGACTCCAGGACGCGCAGGACCGTGCCGACATTGCCGCCGTCGAGTCGTTCGGCAAGGCGCTCGAGGATCGCATCAGGAAGCAGGCGCGGGACATCCACGACAAGTACGTCGAGCCGCCGCACACGACGGACTTCGCGCTCCTCTATCTGCCCGTCGAAAGCCTGTACGCCGAAGTGCTGAGGCGTCCGGGCCTTGCCGACATCGTGCAACGCGAATCGCAGGTGACGCTCGCCGGACCGACGACGCTGGCGGCAATCCTGAACAGTCTGCAGATGGGATTCCGCACGCTGGCGATCGAGCAGCGGTCGGGTGAAGTCTGGAAGCTGCTGGGCGCGGTGAAGACCGATTTCGGCAGGTTCGGCGATCTGCTCGCACGGACCAGGAAGCAGCTCGATTCGGTGAGCAATACGCTTGGCGACGCCGAAGTGCGCACCCGTTCGATCGAGCGCAAGCTGCGGGGCGTCGAAGCGCTGCCCGTCATCGAGACGGACCGCCTGCTGACCGAGGATGCGACGCTCCTGTATGAGATCGAAGCCGACGCCCGGGCGGAAGGGGACGACCGCGCCCGAGCGGAGAACGCGAGCGCTGCCGACACGCTGCCACTTCCCGACATCGGCGGCGGGTGAAAGGAGCAGGCGTGTTCGACACCCTGCGCAAGTGGCGACAGCAGCGGGTGCTCAAAAGCGCCGCGATTCCGGACCCGCTGTGGCGCGAGGCGCTTGAGGCGCTGCCGTTCATGGCGATCTACACCGAGAACGAGCTCGCGCGGTTGCGCACGAAGGTCGTCTTGTTCCTCAGCGCCAAGGCGATTGTCGGCGCGCGCGGGCACGAGGTGACGCCGCTGCAGCGGGTGATCATCGCGATCGAGGCGTGCGTGCTGGTGCTGAACCTCGACATGGCGTACTACGACGGCTGGGAGAACATCATCGTCTATCCCGACGAGTTCATTCCCGGCTGGGAGTGGGAGGACGAGGCGGGCGTCGTGCACACGAACGACGGTCCGCTCGCCGGCGAGGCGATGCCGGGCGGGCCCGTCGTGCTGTCGTGGCCTGACGTCGAGGCCTCCGCCGACTGGGACGAGGCGGGGATGAACCTCGTCATTCACGAATTCGCGCACAAGCTCGACATGCGAAACGGTGTAGCCAATGGCTGCCCGCCACTGCCCCCGACGATGCCGCCGCACGTCTGGAAGAAGGCGCTCACGACCGCGTTCGAGGATTTCCGGGCGCGGATCGACCGCGGCGAAAACACGGCGATCGACCCTTACGCGGCCGAATCGCCAGCCGAGTTCTTCGCCGTGCTCTCCGAAGTGTTCTTCGCCGACCCGACGCTCCTGTTCCACGAGTACCCGCGGGTCTACAAGCAGTTCATGTGGTTCTACAAGCAGGATCCCGCCTCGCGCACCGAGCTGTTGCTCGACGGCTAGAGGCCGTGACGTGCGTCACGTCTGCCGTCGCCGACCGGCCGCCGCCAGCACGACGACGGCGGCGAGGATCAGCGCGCCGCCCGCGACCTGCGCGAGCGTGATCGTTTCGTCGAGCACGAATGCGGCGAGGGTCACCGTCACCAGCGGCTCGATCGTCGACAGCGTCGAGGCGCGCGTCGGACCGATGCGCTCGAGACCCGCGAAATACAGCGTGATCGCGGCGACCGTCGAGACGAGGGCGATCGCCACGATGGCGGACCAGCCGGCTGGCGTGTGGGGCCACTGTGGCCCACGGATCGTCGCCGCAACGGCGAAGACGACGGCGGCGCTGACGATCACGACGGTGCTCATCGCCAGCGGTCCGGCCCGCCGCCCGAGCCACGAACCGACGATGATGTAGACGGCGTAGAACGTCGCCGCGGCAATGGCGAAACCGATGCCGGTCGCGAGTTCGGGGCTCATCGTCGTGCTCGAGCCATCGCCTTGCGCCGGCGCGATCGTCAACGCAGTTCCGACCAGCGCCATCGCCAGCGCAGCGAGCTTGGCCGCGTTGATCCGCTCGTGGAGGAAGAGTGCGGCGAGCACGGCAACGAAGGCGGGATGCAGGTAGAGCAGCAGCGCGACGAGCCCGGCAGGCGCGAGCGTGAGCGCGGTGAAGAAGCTCGCCGCCTGTCCACCGTATCCGAGCGCGCCCAGCAGGATCAGCGCCCCGAGCGTCGTCCCCGACGGAAGGACAACGCCGCGCCAGCGCGCGATGACGAGCATCGCCGCGGCCGCGAACGCAAAGCGCAGGGCGAGCAGCGTCACGACGTCGACGCCGGCCGCATAAGCGACGCGTGCAAGGATCGCCATTGCGCCGAACGCCGCCGCCGAGGCGATGACGAACGCGATGCCGAGATTCGTGCGGGAGTCCGCGCCCGACGACGTGCGTTTGTGCTCTGTCACTTCGGCCGCAGCGCTGACTTCGGCCGAAACGCCTTGCAGATGTCTTCGTTCGTCTCGATGTACGGGCCACCGATCAGATCGATGCAGTATGGGACGGCCGGGAAGACGCCGTCGAGCGTTTCCTTGATCGCCTTCGGCTGACCCGGCAGGTTGAGGATCAGCGCATGCCCGCGCACCGCGCCGACCTGCCGCGACAGGATCGCCGTGGGCACGTATTTGAGGCTCACCTGGCGCATTTGCTCGCCGAAGCCGGGCAGCACCTTGTGCGCGACGGCGAGCGTCGCCTCGGGCGTGACGTCGCGGGGTGCCGGTCCGGTGCCGCCGGTCGTCAACACCAGATGGCAGCCGACGACGTCGGTGAGCTCGATCAGCGTGCGCTCGATCACCGGCTGCTCGTCCGGGATCAGTCGCGTTTCCATCCGCCACGCCGAGGCCATCGCGGCGGTGAACCATTCGGTGAGGCCTGGAATGCCCTTGTCCTCGTAGACGCCGGCGGACGCGCGATCCGATATCGAGACGAGGCCGATCAGCAGCGTATCGGAAGCGCTCATGCCGGGGCCGAGACTGTTGGTGCCGGTGGAGGGATTCATAACCCGGCGGCCGGTCGTCATCGCCGGGCACCCGCGAGCGCCTTCAGCTCGCGGAAGAGCTCACGGTACGCGTGCGGCGGTGCCTCGCGCTCGCGTTCGCCGCGGGCGCGTGCGGTCAGCGCGCGCAACCGCGCCCGATCGAGCCCCGGATAGACGGCGGCGAGCGCGTCCAGCGCGTCCGGCTCCGTCAACAGCCGTTCGCGCCACCGCTCGATCGCATGCTCCCGGTGAGCTTCGATCGCGTGACCCTGCGACCACAGCTCGAGCCGCCGCCGGATCGGCGCCGGATCGACGTCGCGCATCAGCTTGCCGATGTACTGCAGCTGGCGCTTGCGCCCACCCCAGGCCGTGATCGCGCGCGCTTCGCGCAACGCATCGACGAGTCGCTCCGGCAGTTCGACCTCGGCGGCGAGATCGTCGAACCGCTTGGGATCGAGTTCGACCAGCGCTTCGCCCAGCCCCTGCAGCGCCTGCATTTCGGCCTTGCGGCGGGTCTTGGAGGGCGGTGGGGTTGCCGGAGCGGCCACCGAAGCGGCCGCAGTGGACGCGTCCCGATCGCGTCGCCGGCGCTGGTTCTGCAGTTCGTCGGGCCGTGGCATCGTTCTGGCGGAAATCCGGAGGGAAGGGGACCGGGCTGCGGCAAAGTGCGGCGAACCCTTTGTTATGATAACGGACTATTCGCGCACGCCGCCCAGCCGCCGTCCGCCCTTCCGGATCATGGGCGGGTCGCGCGGACCCGCTGCTTTGGCTGGAATCAACAGAGTCCGTCGATGACCACCTCACTTCATTCCGCCGCGGCAACGCCACCGCGATTCGTGTCGATGGAAGCCCCTCGCGGCGCTGACAGGGACCGTTTCCCGCTGCCGACCGGAGAGCTCGAACGGCTCGGCGCAGCCGTGCTTGCCGCTGCCAAGGCGGGCGGCGCCACGGCGGCCGAAACCGAGGTGTCGCAGGCGGTCGGGCAGAGCGTCACCGTCCGCCGCGGCGAGGTCGAAACCATCGCGTACAACCGCGACAAGGGGATCGGCGTAACGGTGCTGATCGGCCAGCGGCGCGGCCACGCGAGCACCGCCGATTTTGCCGCGGACGCGGTGAACGCGACCGTCGCTAAAGCGCTTGCCATCGCCCGCTACACCGCGGAGGATCCGGCCGCAGGTCTCGCCGATCCGGACCGGCTGGCGCACACGATTCCCGATCTCGACCTCTACCATCCGTGGGATCTTTCGGTCGAGGACGCAATCGCGCTCGGGCGCGAAGCGGAAGCCGCGGCGCTTGCTGTCGATCGCAGGCTCACCAACACCGATGGCTCGACGGTTGCCCGCAACGAATCCGAATTCGTCTACGCGAACACCCATGGCTTCCTGGGCGGTTACAAGAGCTCGCGTCATCACATCGATTGCTCGGTGATCGGCGACCCCGGCGACGGCAGCGGAGCGATGCAGCGCGATTACTGGTACACGGCCGCCCGCGCGGCCGGCGATCTCGAGGCGGCGGCCGCGGTGGGCCGGATTGCGGGCGAGCGCACGGCGCGGCGGCTTCACGCGCGGAAGCTCGCCACCCGCGAATGTCCGGTGCTGTTCGAAGCGCCCGAGGCGGCGGACCTGATCGGATTTTTCGTCGGCGCGGTCTCGGGTGGGTCGCTCTACCGTCGCTCGTCGTTCCTGCTCGACTCTCTCGGACAGACGGTGTTCGCGCCGGAGGTTTCGATCCGCGAGGAGCCGCATCTTCCACGCGGACGCGGGAGCGCGCCATTCGACAACGATGGCGTTGCCACCGTCCCCCGCGATGTCGTCAAAGACGGTGTCGTCGCCGGCTATTTTCTCGGCACCTACTCGGCGAGGAAGCTCGGCATGGCGACGACCGGCAACGCCGGCGGCAGCCATAACCTCGTCGTTTCGCACGGCGACGATGATCTGCCGGCGCTGCTTCGTCGCATGGGGCGCGGCTTGCTCGTGACCGAGCAGCTCGGGCAAGGTGTCAATCCCGTCACAGGCGATTTTTCGCGCGGCGCGGCGGGCTTCTGGATCGAAGGCGGCGAGATCGCCTACCCGGTCGAGGAGATCACGATCGCCGGGAACCTGAAGGACATGTACCGCGACATCGTCACGATCGGCGCCGACGTCGATCGCCGCAGCTCGCGGCATACGGGCTCGATCCTCATCGGCCGGATGACGGTCGCTGGGCACTAGATGCGCCCCAGCGTTCGCACGCCCATGCTCGATCCGGTGTTGAACTGGGTTCGAACACTCAACGATCCGCTGCGCAACGCGCATGCCGCAGCGCGCTGGATTGCCGCGCTGCCGGCCAGCGACCCGATGTCGATCCAGAAGGAGGCGCTCGAGCTCGTCGCGGAGTTCCCCGGCGCGCGCAGCGACGTCGGCCCCGGCCAGGTCGAGGCGCTGCTCAAGATCGATGCGCGGCTCGAGCCGATCGTCGCCCAGCTCACGCAGCAGTACACGGCCAACTACCAGAAGAGCACCGGGGTCGAGTCGCGCCTGTGGCACTCGGTGTTCGACCTGGTCAAGGCGTTCACGGCCGGCTACAGCGCGGCGCTGAAGGCGGGCTACCCCCGCGCCGACAACAAGCGCTGGCGCGCCGTGTTGCCGTGGGTACTGGTGCGGCTCGCGTTCTTCAAGGGCATCGACGGCAAGTTCCGGCTCTTCCGCTATGGGCACTGGATTCCGGCGCAATGGCGGGAATTCCACGAGCTCTACGAGTTCGCGCGGATGCGCGGCTGGCAGCGCGAGCAGCTGGTGCTGGGCGCGGGCGCGTTCTCCCGCCCCGGCGTGTGCGTCGAGCAGGAATACCTGAAGACGCTCCTGCTGATGCGTCTCGACTCCGGAAACTTCACGCCGGATCAGGTCGAATGGGTGGCGAAGCAACTCGAAGACTGGTCGCCCTCCCTGTCGCTAACGCCGCCGCCCGGCAGCGGCGCGGGCTTCTTCGTCGATCTCACCGGCACGCAGGGACTGCGGCGCCAGGACCGGCCGCACGCGGGTGGACGCGTGCTGTTTCTCGACGCGACGCCTGTCTATGGGCGCATCGTCGAGCGGATGCGCTGGCTCCCGGAGCAGGACGACGATCTGCCGAAGCCCGGCGAGCTGCCGTCGCGCGAGCAGCGACTCCTGCTGATGCGGCTCGCCTCGCTGTTCGGGCCCGAAGCGATCGCCCATGCCCCGCGCGCCGCGCGGTTCGCCACCGCCACCGACGTGCGTGTCGTGATCGGGCTGCAGGCGCTGACCCGCGCGGTCGCCGAGATCGAGCGGCTGCCCGACGCCGCGCGCACGCCCGCGGTCGCCGCGAGCTACGACGAGGTCACGCAGATGGTGAATCCAGGCGTGAACCCGGAGTCGGTTGCCCGGCGGATTCGCGGGACGACCTGGCGGATGTCCGAGCGCAGCGAGACCGGCTGCCGGCTCACCGCGCCGATCAAGGAGTCGCCGGCCAAACTGGGCGAAATCCTCGCGATCCGGGACGGCGACACATGGCTGCTCGCGATCGTCCGCCGGATGCAGCGGCAACAGGTCGACGAGGTGACGGTCGGTGTCGAGATCGTCGCGCGGCGAATGGTCCGGGTGCTGCTCCGCAACTGGATCACGCCGACGGCGGCGGCGCGCACCGGTGTCGACCGACCTTTTTTCGGCGTCTATCTACCCGCCCACGGCGACAATCGGCAGTCGTCGCAGCGGAGCCTGATCGGGCCGGACGACAAGTTCGTGCCGGGCGGAATGGTGGAGCTCGATACCGGCAACGCGCGCTACCTGATCCGGTTCACCCAGACGCTCGAGCGGCAGGCCGGCTGGGCTTGGGCGCTATTCACCGCAGTGCGCAAGCTCAGCGCCTGATATCGGACTTCGTGCCCCGCTCGCGCTGGCGCTCCAAAACCGTGCAGGGCGCTGCGGCGCCGACGGGACTGGCGCAAGGGTCCTTTTCGGTTAGAATCGCTCACAAAAAAAGGCGTCCCATTCCACGGCAAACGACGGACCACCGTCGGCATCCACCTTCCGCCAGTCTTTGGACCTTTGCACCAGTCGGCTCGGCCGACATCCCATCCTAGAGAGGAGATCCAGATGCAGCGACGTTCGTTCCTAAAGAATACGGGGCTCGCGGGCATTCTCGCCGCCGGTTCCGCGCCAGCGTTCGCGCAAGCGGCGCCCGAGGTCAAGTGGCGCCTCGCCTCGAGCTTCCCCAAGAGTCTCGACACGATCTACGGCGGCGCGGTAACGATCAGCGAGACCGTCGCGGCGGCGACCAACAACAAGTTCCAGATCCAGGTCTTCGCCGGCGGCGAGATCGTGCCGCCGTTCGGCGTGGTCGACGCGGTGCAGAACGCGACGGTCCAGTGCTGCCACACGGCGCCGTACTACTTCTTCGGCAAGGACCCGACGTTCGCGTTCGGTTGCGCGATTCCCTTCGGGATGAACGACCGGCAGCAAAACGCGTGGATGTACCACGGCGGCGGCCGCCAGCTCTACAACGATTTCCTGAAGGACTACAACATCGTCAGTTTCGCGGCCGGCAACACCGGCGCGCAGATGGGCGGCTGGTTCCGCAAGGAGATCAAGACGGTCGCCGACCTCAAGGGACTCAAGTTCCGCATCGGGGGAACGGGCGGTCTGCCGCTCACCAAGCTTGGCGTCGTGCCGCAGCAGATCCCGGGGGGCGACATCTATCCGGCGCTGGAGAAGGGCACGATCGACGCGGCCGAATGGGTCGGTCCCTACGACGACGAGAAGCTCGGCTTCTACAAGGTCGCCAAGTTCTACTACTACCCCGGCTGGTGGGAAGGCGGACCCGAGCTCGACCTGTTCGTCAACACCAAGGCGTACGCCGACCTGCCGAAGGACTACCAGGCGATTCTCGACGCGGCGTGCCACAAGGCGAACGTCGACATGATGGCGAAGTACGACGCGCTCAATCCCGACGCCCTGAGGCGGCTCCTCGGGAACGGCGTCAAGCTGCTGCCGTTCTCGAACGACATCATGGCGGCATGCTACAAAGCGACGCAGGAAACCTACGACGAGATCGCGACCAAGAACGAGAAGTTCAAGAAGATCTATGAACCGTGGAAGAAGTTCCGCGGCAACGAAGTCGACTGGTTCGCGGTCGCCGAGAACCGGTTCGACAACTTCATGATCGCCGCGCAGCGGATGTCCGAAAAGAAGAAGTGATCTGACGCGTTCCGCCGCGCCAAGGCGCGCCCGGCCTGCATCGCCCGGCGCGCTTTTCTTTTGTGGGCGCTCGTGGCCGCGCTGCCGCCGGGGTCCTTCGCGCGTCCACCGCACGTACCTACTTCTTCGGTTCGGGCGCCGTTTCGGGGGTTGCTTCGGGCGCCTTCTCCGGAGCCTTTTCGCCGCCGCCCATTTCCTTCTCGAGCGCCTTGGCCGCATCTTCCTGCTCGACGTTGATTCCCGGCCCGCCGCCAGGCGCAGCTTCCTCCGCCGGGACCTCGATCCGGATGTTCTGGATGTCGACCTTTGCCTTGGTGGCGAGGCCGCCCGAGACGAGGTTCGGGAACCCGATGATCAGTGCGACCATCACGACCTGGATCAGCACGAACGGGACCGCGCCCCAGTAGATCTGCCCGGTGGTCACCCCGCGCGGTCTTGCGGCCGGTGAGCCGGTCCAGGTACTCCTTCGCCGGCGCAACGCTGCGCAGGTAGAAGAGCGCGAAGCCGAACGGCGGGTGCATGAACGACGTCTGCATGTTCACCGCCAGCAGCACGCCGAACCAGATGAGATCGATCCCGAGCTTGTCCGCGACCGGTCCGATCAGCGGGATGATGATGAACGACAGCTCGAAGAAGTCGAGGAAGAAGGCGAGCACGAAGATCAGGATGTTGACGACGATCAGGAAGCCCAGCTGACCGCCGGGAAGCGCGGTCAGCAGGTGCTCGACCCAGACGTGGCCGTTGACACCGTAGAAAGTCAGGCTGAACACGCGCGCGCCGATCAGGATGAAGACGACGAACGTCGACAGCTTCGCCGTCGTGTTCATCGCCTGCCGGAGGAGCGAGATCGAAAGCCGCCGGCGCGCGAGCGCCATGATGAGCGCACCGGACGCGCCCATCGCGCCGCCTTCGGTCGGCGTGGCCACGCCCAGGAAGATCGTACCCAGCACGAGGAAGATCAGGGCGAGCGGCGGGATCAGCACGAACGTGACGCGTTCGGCGATCCTCGACAGCAGGTTGAGTCGCAGCAGCTTGCTGATGACCGCCGCAAAGAACGCGGCGCCCACCGCCACCGCCATGGTGATGACGATGCGCTCGTCGGTCGCGGTGTCCGGGTTGTAGCGGTCGTAGTAGATGAACCACCACGCCGCGGCGATGGCCGCCGCGAGGGCGGTGAGAATCAGGAGCGAGCGGTTGCCCGACGCGCCATCGGGCTCGCGCAGCGTCCGCGCCTCCAGCGGCAGCGCCGGCGCCCAATGCGGCTTCAGCACCGAGGTGCCGATCACGTAGATCGCGTACAACGCCGCGAGCGTCAGGCCGGGGAGGAACGCACCCGCATACATGTCGCCTACGGACTTGCCGAGCTGGTCGGCCATGATGATCAGCACGAGCGACGGCGGGATGATCTGCGCGAGCGTTCCCGACGCCGCGATCACGCCCGAGGCGAGCCGGCGGTCGTAGCCGTAGCGCAGCATGATCGGCAGCGAAATGAGGCCCATCGAGATCACCGAGGCGGCGACGACGCCCGTGGTCGCGGCGAGCAGCGCGCCGACGAAGATCACCGCGTAGGCGAGCCCCCCGCGGATCGGGCCGAACAGCTGGCCGATCGTGTCGAGCAGGTCCTCGGCCATTCCGCTGCGTTCGAGGATCAGCCCCATGAAGGTGAAGAACGGCACCGCGAGCAGCGTGTCGTTGGACATCACGCCCCAGATCCGCTCGGGCAGCGCCTGCAGTAGCGACGTGTCGAGCAGCCCGAGCTCGATGCCGAGAATACCGAATCCGATGCCGACGGCGGCGAGCGAGAACGAAACGGGATAGCCGATCAGCAGCACGACCACCAGCGCGGCGAACATCAGTGGCGCGATGTTCGCGATCAGGAAGGCGGTCATGGGCGTTCCCCTCGGCCCCGCGCAGCGGCGCTCATCGCTCTTCCTTCCTGCCGACGCCGATCCCTTCGATCTCCTCGGCGATTGCGAGGTCGCCGCGCGACCGGAGGATCTCCTCGGCCAACTGCTCCTCGGCCGTCTTTTCGACGTGCTTTTCGCTCGGGTCGGGGATCATCCCTTTGAGGAAAGCGAAGCGCTTGATCAGCTCCGAGAGGGCCTGGACGATCAGCAGGAAGAAGCCGATCGGCACCATGAGCCGCGCGGGCCAGATGATGAGCCCGCCGGCGTTGGTCGACACCTCGTGTCGTTCATAGGCGTCGACGAACACGGGCCACGACAGGTACATGATCAGGATCGCCATCGGCAGCAGGAAGAAGAGCGTGCCGAAGATGTCGATCCATGCGCGGGCGCGTGCCGACAGGCGGCCGGTGATGATGTCGATGCGCACGTGCTCGTTGTTCTTGAGCGTGTAGCCCGCGAGAAACAGGAAGATCACCGAGAACAGGTACCACTGGATCTCGAGGAACGAGTTCGAGCTGTAGTTGAAGATCTTGCGGACGGTGGCGTTGGCGGCGCTGATCAGCACCGCGACGAGGACGAGCCAGTACACCGAATGGCCGATGCGGTCGGTGACGGCATCGATCAGTCGGGACAGGTTGAGCAAGGGATTCAAGGCGCCTCCTCGTGGGTCGGCAGCTCTAAGGGCTGCGTCTTTCGGGGTACCGCGTCGCCCTTCCGGAAACCGTGCCCCGCCGCGGCTCGCGGATTATAAGGGTTTTGCCGCTGCCGGGGCCGCCGCCGCTCATTCGGCGCCGAAACGGGTCGAAGGAGAGTCGCGGATGCTAAAATAAGGGTGGTCCCCGCGCTCCCGCTTCCCTCTGCCCGCCTCGGATGGCCCCGTGCCGCACCGTTCCCTGACTCTCGCCCAAGCCGACCCCGAGCTGTGGGCGGCGATCCTCGCCGAGAACCAGCGCCAGGAGGATCACATCGAGCTCATCGCCTCGGAGAATTACGCAAGCAAGGCGGTGATGGCGGCGCAAGGCTCGCAGCTCACGAACAAATACGCGGAAGGGTACCCGGGCAAACGCTATTACGGCGGTTGCGAGTTCGTTGACGTCGCCGAGCAACTGGCGATCGACCGCGTGAAGGAGCTGTTCGGGGCAGAGGCGGCCAATGTCCAGCCCCATTCCGGTGCACAGGCGAATCAGGCGGTATTCTTCGCCGCGCTGAAGCCGGGTGACACGATTCTCGGCATGTCGCTGCCGCACGGCGGGCATCTGACGCACGGCTCGCCGGTCAACATCAGTGGCAAATGGTTCCGGGTCGTGCCCTACGGGCTCCATCCGGAAACCGAGCTCATCGATTACGACGCGGCGGAACGGCTCGCGCACGAACACAAGCCGAAGCTCATCATCGCCGGCGCGTCCGCGTATTCGCGCGTCATCGACTGGGAGCGCTTTCGGGCAATTGCGGACGGGGTCGGCGCCTTGCTGATGGTCGACATGGCCCATTACGCCGGGCTCATCGCGGCCGACGTCTATCCGTCGCCGGTCGGCATTGCGCATTTCGTCACCAGCACCACGCACAAGACGTTGCGCGGGCCGCGCGGCGGATTCGTGCTGACGACGGCCGCCCACGAGAAGGCCGTCAATTCGGCCGTGTTTCCCGGGCTCCAGGGCGGGCCGCTGATGCACGTCATCGCGGCGAAGGCCGTCGCTTTTGGGGAAGCGCTCGGCAAGGACTTCCGCCGCTATCAGGAACAGGTGCTCGTGAACGCCCGGGTGCTGGCGCGCGTGCTCTCGGACCGCGGACTGCGCATTGTCTCCGGCGGCACCGACAGCCACCTCTTCCTCGTCGATCTCCGGGCGAAGAAAATCACCGGCAAGGACGCGGAAGCGGCGCTCGCGAAGGCCCACATCACCGTCAACAAGAACGCGATTCCCAACGATCCGGAAAAACCGTTCGTCACGTCCGGCATCCGCATCGGCAGTCCCGCGATCACGACCCGCGGCTACACCGAGATCGAAAGCGAGGAGCTCGGCCACTTGCTCGCGGATGTCCTCGACGCGCCGCACGACGATCTGGTGCACGCCGGCGTGCGCACCAGCGTCGCGGCGCTCAACCGCAAGTTCCCGGTGTACGGATGACAGCTGTCAGCTATCAGCCATCAGCTGTCAGCAACGGCGACGCACGATGCTGCGGATAGCTGACAGCCGATAGCCGAGAGCCGAAATGAAGTGCCCATTCTGCGGCGGCGCCGACACGCAGGTGATCGATTCGCGCGTTTCCGAGCCCGGCGATTCGATCCGCCGCCGCCGTCGCTGCGCGATGTGCCAGAAGCGCTTCACGACCTACGAAACGGTCGAGCTGCGGCTGCCGCAGGTCGTCAAGACCAACGGCACGCGCTCGGATTTCGACGTCGGCAAGCTTCGCAACGGCTTCCAGCGCGCGCTGCACAAGCGCCCGGTGCCGACCGAGTTCGTCGATCAGGCGGTCGATCGCATCGTCGGGCAGGTGCTGGCGCTGGGCGAGCGCGAGATCGCCTCGCGACAAATCGGTGAAATGGTGATGCAGGAGCTCTACAAGCTCGACAAGGTCGCATACATCCGCTTCGCATCGGTCTATCGCAGCTTTCAGGATGTCGAGGATTTTCGTGATGCGGTGCGCAAGCTCAAGAAGCGCTGACGCGCACCTCGCGCGCGCTCGCCGATAGATGGCGCGCCCGCGGCGCGCGATTGCCCTCGCGATGAGCGAATTCTCCGAAGCCGATCACGCGTTCATGGCGCAGGCGCTCGCGCTCGCCGAGCGCGGCCTCTGCACGACGACGCCGAATCCGCGCGTCGGCTGCGTCATCGTCCGCGATGGCCTCGCGATCGGCGAAGGCTTTCACGCGCGCGCCGGCGAAGCGCACGCCGAAATCAACGCGCTGATCGATGCCAAGGCGCGCGGGCACGATCCGCGTGGCGCAACGCTGTACGTCACGCTCGAGCCGTGCAATCACACGGGCCGCACGCCGCCATGCACCGAGGCGATCATGGCCGCCGGCGTCAGCCGCGTCGTCGCGGCAATGGCCGATCCCGATCCCGGGGCACGGCACGGTGCGCAGCGGCTGCGCGCCGCCGGCATCGCCGTGGAGGTTGGACTTGGCGAGGAGGCCGCACGCGAGCTCAATGCCGGTTTCATTTCGCGCGTGTTGCGCGGGCGTCCATGGGTACGGATGAAAGTCGCGGCGAGCCTCGATGGAAGAACCGCACTTGCGGACGGAACGAGCCAATGGATCACCGGTGAGCCTGCGCGGGTCGATGCGCATCGCTTTCGCGCGCGCGCATGCGCCGTGATGACCGGCATCGGGACGGTGCTCCATGACGACCCGCAACTTACCGTGCGCCATGTCGCCGCGGCGCGCCAGCCGCGACGGGTGGTGGTCGACCGTCGCGCCGAAACCCCGCCGGCCGCCAGGCTGCTCCTTGGCGGGGACACATTGATCGTGACCGCGGGAGGCCGCAATCCGGCGTGGCCTTCCGGCGTCGAGGTGCTCGAGCTTCCCGATGCCGAAGGCCGCGTGGATCTTCCCGCGCTCATGCATGCGCTCGGCACGCGTGGCATCAATGAGCTGCACGTCGAAGGCGGGGCGGGTCTCAACGGCGCATTGATTGGAGCCGGGCTCGTCGACGAATTGCTGCTCTACGTCGCGCCGTGTCTCATCGGCGATCCTGCGCGCGGCATTGCGGCATTTCCGCTTGGGCCTCGCGAGCCTCGACGCGCGCGTTGCACTGGCAATTCGCGCGATCGACCGCGTCGGCTGTGACCTGCGTGTCGTCGCCCGCATGATAGGCAAGGAGGCATGATGTTCACGGGAATCGTCGAAGTCGTCGGCAAGATCGCCGCCATCGCACCGAAGGGCGACGGGCTGCGCCTCGTCATCGCGCCCGGCGCGCTCGATATCGCGGACGTCGCGCCCGGCGATAGCATCGCGGTGAATGGCTGCTGTCTGACGGTGTGTGCGAAAAGCGGCGCCACGCTCGGCTTCGACGTCTCCGCCGAGACGCTCGCGTGCACGGCGGGTCTCGATGCCGGCAGCGACGCCAATCTCGAGAAGGCGCTCCGGCTCGCCGACCGTCTGGGCGGCCATCTGATGACCGGCCACGTCGATGGCGTCGGCGAAGTCGTCGCCTTCGATCGGGTCGAGGAAGTCGCCTCCGGCAGCGGCAGCTTCCGCCTGGTCGTCGACGCGCCGGGCGCCCTCGCCCGCTTCATCGCCGTCAAGGGCTCGATCGCCGTGCAGGGGGTGAGCCTCACGGTGAACGGTGTCGCGGGTTCGCGCTTCCACGTGAATCTCATTCCGCACACACTGGAAGTGACGACGCTGAAGACATTGCACCCGGGAGCGAAGGTCAACCTCGAAGTGGACCTGGTCGCGCGCTACGTCGACCGGCTTGTGAGCGCGGAGCGCGAGGCACTTCACGGGCGAGCGGACATGGTGTAGACTCTTACCGATGGCGGGAACTGATCCGCCGAGCAGTTTTCTTTTGGCTGCTCCAAAAAAGCCGTAGCTCGCCGATCCCGCGGCGAAGATCCCCGACTACCCGCCCACCAGCAGGCGGATGCGGCGATCTGTCAACGTTGCTCCTGTTTGCGACGTCTACGGCTCAATTCGACGAAGGACGAGGGAATGTTGATTGGAAAGATTGCGGCTGCTGCAGCCGTGGCTGTCTTCACGTTTGTCGGTATCGCTCCTACAGCCAGCGCCGCCACCTATACGCAGACACTGCCGGTCGGGTGCACCGCGCCGACGTTGAGCGGGACGACCGTCTACTGCAATGGCTCGGCGCTGTTCACCATCGTCGATTACCCGTGCGCGTCACAGCTCATTCTCGGCGTGCAGGACGGAGTTAATGTCATCAGCTGCGCGACGCCGAATTACAGCGGACTGTATTGGGTGCCGCTCGAAAGCGGCCAGGGCTACACGCTGACGCATCAGTCCAACACGATCTTTCTGCTTGCCTACGTCTACGGCGCAGACGGCACGCCCCAATGGCTATCGATGCTCGCAAGGCTGACCGATGCCGGCATCTACGCGGGCGACGTGCTGACCAACACCGGCCAACCGGGCAATTCGACTTCTCAGTACGTGACCTCCGGAAGCCTTATTCCGAACCCCGACGGTACGCTGCAGCTGCAGATCGGCGCGACGACCAAGCTACTGCAGCGCTACGACATCGGCGACGGCACGCCGCTGCCGACGTGTCAATTCGGGGCGACGCCGGGGTCCGTTTCGACGGGTCTGTGGTGGAACCCGAGCCAAAGCGGGGCAGGCTTCGGCATCCACGACCAGAGCGGCAAGCTGTTCGTGACCTGGTACAGCTACGACGCTGCCGGAAAACCGCGCTGGGGTTCGGCGCTGATGAACGGGACGGGATCGGGCACGTACAGCGGGGACGTCTATACGACGACGGGCCCGTCGTTCTCCGATGCGGCTTACGACAAGGCAACCGTCTCGGCAACGCCGATCGGCACGGCAACGCTCACGATCACCGGCGCGAACAACGCGTCCTTCACGGTGGGGACGATGACCATTCCGCTCACGCGCTTCACGTTCGCAACGCCGGGAGTGGCTTGCCAGTAACGCGCGTACAATAATCGGCTGACCCCGGAGGGGGCGTCATCGGATCGATCGGCTGCGGTCCCCGCAGCCGGGCGCGTCGATGGACGGCAACGCGGATAAACGCCGCGCCGGAGGAGGCCAGATGGATCTTTCCGCGCTTGCACGGCTGCCGCTGTGGATCGACGGACGCGCGGTCCCTGCGCACACAAAGCGCTACGGCGAAGTGACGAATCCCGCCACCGGCGAAGTGATTCGCCACGTGCCCTTCGCCGACGAAGACGATGTCGACGCGGCGGTCAGGGCCGCGACGTCGGCATTGCCCGAATGGCGCGCGTCGCCGTCGCTGCGGCGTGCCCGCGTGCTGATGCGCTTTCGCGAGCTGATGGAGGCAGCAAAGAAGGATCTTGCGGAGATCGTCACGCAGGAGCATGGCAAGACGCTCGGCGACGCCCTGGGCTCGATCACGCGCGGCATCGAGGTCGTGGAGTTCGCGTCCGGCATTCCGCATCTGCTGAAGGGTGAGTTCAGCGACAGCGTCGGCACCGACGTCGACAGCTGGTCGCTGCGGCAGCCGGTCGGCGTGTGCGCCGGCATCACGCCGTTCAATTTCCCCGCGATGGTGCCGATGTGGATGTTCCCGATCGCGCTCGCGTGCGGCAACACGTTCATCCTGAAACCCTCCGAGCGCGACCCGACGATGAGCCTGCGCATGGCCGAGCTGCTGCGCGAAGCGGGGCTCCCCGACGGCGTATTCAACGTCGTCCACGGCGACAAGGAAGCCGTCGATGCGATCCTCGCGCATCCGGGCATCAAGGCAGTGTCGTTCGTCGGCTCGACGCCGGTCGCCAAGCACATCTACGAGACCGGCGCCGCGCACGGCAAACGCGTGCAGGCGCTCGGCGGCGCGAAGAACCACGCCGTGGTGCTGCCGGACGCCGACATCGGCTTCGCCGCCGATGCGATCATCGGTGCGGGGTATGGTTCGGCGGGTGAGCGCTGCATGGCGATTTCTGCGGTCGTCGCCGTGGGCGACGTGGGCGATGCGCTGGTCGCCGAGCTCGGCGCGCGGGCGCGGCGCATCAAGGTTGACGCGGGCGACGCGCCGGGCGCCGACATGGGCCCGGTCATTACCTGCGCGGCCCGCGACCGTATCACCGGTTACATCGACCGCGGCGTGGCGGAAGGTGCGGCACTCGTCGTCGACGGTCGCAAGCCGCGCATTGCCGGTCACGAGGATGGATTCTTCGTCGGCCCGACGCTCTTCGACCGTGTCACGCCGGAGATGACGATCTACCGCGACGAGATCTTCGGGCCGGTGCTCGTCGTCGTGCGGACGGAATCGCTGGCCCAGGCGATCGCGCTGATCAACGCCAATCCGTATGCCAACGGCGCCGCGCTCTTCACGCGCTCGGGTCATGCGGCGCGGCGGTTCCAGCAGGATGTCGACGTCGGGATGCTCGGCATCAACGTGCCGATTCCGGTGCCGATGGCGTTCTACTCGTTCGGCGGCTGGAGAAATTCGCTGTTCGGCGACCTCCACATCCACGGCATGGATGGCGTGCGCTTCTACACCCGCGGCAAGGCGATCACGGCGCGCTGGCCCGACGACGGCAGCGCCGCGCCGGGCTTTCACATGCCGCTGATGGGGTAGCTGGCGCGAGCTGGAGCAGGGCCCCAGCGGGGTAACGCGTGGGGATGCGACCGTGGCGAGTCGACGCCAACGGCTTCACGAATTTCGTAAACGGTGCGGAATCAGCGTACCCGCCTTCCGACGCCCGCGAAAAGGTCAGCGGGCTCGTCGCCGCGCCGTTCGGCGTGCCCGCGCCTTCGATCCGGAAGTCGAACTCGAGCGTCACGTAGAAGCGGATGTTCCGGCCGAGGTCGTGCGCCGGAATGAAATGCATCGTCGAAAGCACCGCCTCGACCGCCGCGGCGAACTCCGGCGTTCCCTCGACGACGTGCGTCTGTTCCACCGCACCCTCGGGGTCGATGACCGCCCAGACGAGAACGGTATCTTCGCGATGCGCGCGCGAGCGCCGCCGGCGGATAGGGGACTTCGAGCTTGCCGGGGAGGGTGACCGCCGGCGTCGACTTCCACCGGGAAACTCCCAAAGCGTCTCGTCATCGAGCGCTTCGCCGAAGCGGCCCGAGGAACCCGGTCGTTGACGGTGACGTGCGGCGTCAAGCCGCGGCCACGCTGGGCCGGGCTCGGAGAAGCGGTTCCGGCGTGGTGTCGCCGTGCGACAGCGGGTGCGCCGGCGCAGGCGATTCCTTCGGCGTTGCGACGCGCAACGCTGCTGACGGTACGGGAGATGCCACCGCGTCGCGCGTCTCGGTTTCAACAGCGATCGCGCGGTGGCGAAATCGCGACTTCGAGCGGGCGGTCGATCGCTGCCGACCACGTGAACGCGCCGTGGTGCGGTCCGCCGATCGCGTCGCCAAGGACCGCGAGCGTCGTGAGGTGGACGACGGCCGAGGCGAGCAATGCGGCGCCGAATCGCGCAGTCGTCAGGGCTGCGGGTCGCGACGTGCGCAATGCTTCTGCGGAGGTGAGGTCGGTCCACACGGCTTGACAAGTATTCTGACGCGCGTCGAAACGCGGTCGCGCGCGCCGCACCGAAAGCGAGATCGCGGTCCGGAAATGCCGCGGCGGGCCGCTTCGCCCGCCGCTGCACTCCCGGCGGTCGTAGCCGCCGGGCGTTACCTGCCGCTGCGCTTGAGCCGGTCGGTGTCACTCCCCGCCAAGCAGACGCCACGAGAAGCGATTCCTGCTACCGAATCCCGGATTCTTGAACTTGACGGGTTTCGTGCTCGCCCGAGTCTCGTGCGTGAGCAAGCCGCCGAGCGTGACCTCGCCCGTCACCGGATCGGTCAAGCCGACGACCTGCATGCCCACGCCACCCTTGTCGTCGTGGTAGAACCAGCCGTTGATCGGGTCGTTGATCAGCGACTCGGCGGTCGTGAATTCGCGCGCGTAGATATTGGCGGGCAACGCGATGATGCACGGGTCGCTCTGCACCTGCGTGCCGACGTAGGTGACGGCATTCGCATCGGCTTCGACGTCGAACACGATGCGCTCGGCGTTGGCACCGGTCGGAAGGTCGTGGAACCAGCCAAATGCAGTGGTGCCTGCGAGCTTCACCCCGCCCGCCGGGACGGGGGTCAGCTGCCGCGCGCCCGATCGGCAGGCTCGCAGCGGGCAGCGGCTTGGTCAACGAGCCGTCGCGGATCGCGTACATCGTCTGCTGCTGCGCCGGGAACGGCTGGGTCAGGTCGGAGGGGTCGAGCAGCCGCCCCGTTCCGATGAAGACGTAGCGGTCGACGCCGTTGTTGAGGTCGATCTCGATCTGCGGGGCGGTCGTGACCGGCTGCGGGTTGACCCCGTCGTCCAGGATCGCGAACTTGTTGACCGTCCATTTCGCCGGATCCGGATCGTTGACGTCGAACCGCCAGAAGTTTCCGCAGAGATCGCCGCCGTAGACCTGCTCGACGAACTGGTTGTGGAAGTCCTTGGTGAACCCGTTGATCTGCGCGAGACCGCTCGTCTGCGGGGAGCCATCGGGCCCGGTGCAGGAGATCGCGCCGGTGCTCATATACGGCTTCGCCGCGAAGGGCTTCCCCGTCACGGGGTCGAGGAAGTAGATCCGGCCCTCTCCGGAGACATTGTTGTAACCGGAAGTCACGATGACCGTCCAGCCGAAGGCGTAGGTCTTCGCGATCACCGGCCGGCCGTAGGTGTATTTCCAGTCCGGATCGTGGTACTCCCACAGGAGCTTCGCTGCGGCATCCGATTCGTTTGCCACGCCGGGGTCGGTCAGATCGAGCGCGTAGTAGCTGTCGCCGCCCTTGCCCATGCCGCCGACGACGATCGTGTGCCAGTCGGAGCGCGCCACCCTTGACGCCGGCGCTGTTGAAGTCGATGTCGGCGGTGCGCGGCGACGAATCGACGTAGAAGTGGTGCTTGTAGATCGGCACGCCGCCGTCCTGGAACGTCAGCGCCTGCAGACCCGTGGGCTTGCCCGAAGCATCCACCGCGAAATCGGGCGCCCCCGCAGCGCGCAGCAGCGAGCTCGGCACGTACGCGAAGACCTCGTGGCCGTCGTTCACGTCGAACACGTGGACCATGCCGTCGTTGGCCGCGAGCGACGATCTGGTCCGGGCGCGCAGCCTGCAATGCCTGGAATGCGGAAAACCCCGGGTCGTTGCCGTCGTAGAAGATCGCCTTGATCGGCGGCGTGACGACGAGCGGCTGCGCATTGCTGATGTCGCCCAGCGCGCCGTAGCGCTTGCGGAACTGGCCGATCCTGGTGCCCTCGATCACGGTCGGTACCGGCGTGATCGGCGGATTGACCAGGTTGCCGCCCCGGAGGTAGGCGATCATCTTCTTCTGCGTCGTCGCGATTCGCGCTCAGCGTGTTGAGCTGCGCATCCGAAAGCACGTTCGCCATGCTGCCCGCTGGGCGTGGCGCGGAACGCGACCTTGGTCGGCCCGTTCCAGCTCACGATGCGCCGGTGGGCTTCGTCCATCCACGGCTCGGCAACGCCCGTCTTGACCGGGTCGATCTGGTCGGTCACTGCCTTGGCCGCGTTCCAGAGCTGCGCGAGTTCGTCGCCGTTCGTGGGATCGATCTGCACCTTCAGCAGGTCGCCGGCCCAGCCCTGCTCGATCGTCGCCTCGTAGATGATGTTGTTCGCTGCGTTCAGAACCTGTCCCGAGAATGCGGCGCCGACCCGCGTCTTGGGCTGGTTCGCGATGCCGGCGAGGATTCCCGACAGGCCCATCTGGACCTCGAGCGGCGAGGTCGCGTAAACGAAGCGTGCCGCGCGCCATCGCCGTGGCGTGCCACAGGTCGTCCACCGCGACGGCGCCCTTGTTGCTTGGCGGATTGGGCGGATTGTTCGGTGTCGTCAGGTTCCCCCAGCTCAATGCGCCGGACTTTGAGTCCCGCGAACGTCGTCGCCTGGTCCGAGGCGTCGAGCAGGCCCGCGGAGCCGAAGGAGATTGCCGAGAACTGGACGTGCTGCCACCACGCGACGTCTTTGCTGGGGTCGAGGTCCCGGGCTCGTGCCCTCCCAGTTCGGCACATCGTTCTTCAGCGCCGGGCGCAGATCGCGGGCCCAGTAATAGGTCGCGACGTCGGACAGCGTGTCGGCGACAGCCGGCAGCCCCCTGGATGAACGGCTTCGGCCACGCTGGGAACGCGCAGGTCCGGCAGCACCTTGTCGGGGTCGCGGAGGAACGTCCGCCGGGAGGGTCGCCGGGATGTTCTGGTCCTCGTCACCGGCAACCGCAGGCAGCGCAGACCTGATTGGTGAAGCCGTCGGTGAACAGGATGTGGTAGTTGCTCTGGCAGCTGACCGGCTGGCCGTTCGAGGGATTGATGGAGATCGGATCCTTCGCGCCTGCCGGCAGCGGATTGACGCTTGCCGGAAGTCCGCCCGCACCGCCCGTCTCGAACAGGTTGCCGATCCGCAACATCGCGGACAGCGTGGGCGTCTTGTTGTTGGTTACGGTCGGAACGCCGAACAGCCCGTTGGCAAACGGCGGGTTCAACCCGCCCCACCACAGCTTCGTTGGAGCAAGGTTGAAATCGTTGACGTCGACCCACGTCGGGGCCAGACCGCTCCCGGTTGGGACGGGCTCGGTCCCCAGCGTGTGGAAGCCGACGCGGTAGGTATCGTCGAGCAGGTTGAACGCCAGCGACGACGTCGTCTTCGCGGCATGCGCGCGCAAGCGGTAGTACGCGTACCAGTTCGCGTAATTGATGATTTCCTGCGCATACGTGCGCGACATCGGCAGCGAAGTGACCTGGTCGATGTACGGGTACGTGCGGCCGTCGTTCACGAAATCGAAGCGATGGAACTGGCCGTACTTGACGTTCTTGTACGTCGTGAGATCGTTGGCGGGCTTGCACATGCCCGTGCCGAATCCCTTCCACTGGCCGTTCACCGTGCCGTCGACGCCGTTGCAGAACTGGACGGAGTCGATCGTGTAGTAGTGGCGCGGAATGCTGACGCGTCGTGCCGACGGTCGGGCAGCTGCCGGTGGTCGACGTGCTGAACTTGCCGAGCTGCGTGTACGGCGCGATCCCCGTCTTGTTCGCGGGGTAGACGTCGTTCAGCGCATTGGCCTTGTCCGCCAGCGTCACATACGGTCGCGGGTAGGTAAAGGGGCCGCCTGCCGCGGGAGCGCCGCGTCACCGCATAGACAAGGTTGTTGTGCCGACACACCACGCCGAGGTTGTTCGAATCCTGCAGCAGTGTGGTCGCGGGCATGAGCGAAGGGGGGGTTCCGCTGTAAACGCCGGCTACCGGGTCCCATGTGAGCGAGGTACAGGCCGCACTTGCGGCCGGGGCCGTGCATGTCGTTACCAGCGTCCCGCCCAACGTGCAACCGGTCGGCTGGTCCGGGCACGCGGGATTGCCGTTCTTTGTTGGCACGCATCCAGCGCCGACGCATCCACAACCCGCGCCCGTTATGCTGCACGTCCCATTTGTGCCGGTCGGCAGGTTGTTGCACGCGCACGACTGGCATTCAGGTGCGGAGCCGGTGCCGAATGGCCCGCAATAAAGCGGTGGGTTCAATCCCGCGGCGGCTCTACATCCTGCTGGGTTGTAGGTGGAGACGCCCGCGCACCCCGCGGGCGCTCCGATCGCGGTGCAACAGGCCGTCGTCGCGCCACCCGCGTTGCAGGTCTGGGACGAATTGATGATGACGCCTGCCGTGCAGGTTTTCGTACAAGTTGCGCCGGTGGTTGTGCGCGGCCAGTAGGGCGAAGTGGTGTCGCACCAAAGCACCTTGTTCGCGAGCAATCGATAGAAATATTGCGGGCCGGTGACCCCGGCCGCCGATGGCTGGTAGGGATAGTTATAGTCGTCGACCACGGCCGGCGCCCCAGATGCGCGGAAGCGTCGTACTTTGTGCCGTTGATCCGACACCAGACGCCGGTCCCTGCCATGTATTCGCCGTTGGCGTCGCCAACATCGCCGATCGCTAGCGGCCCGTTGGCGATTGTTGATATCGGCCAGTCCGTGTTGCAGTAGAGCGGGACGGTCACCTTGGCGTGAGGTTGGCTTGGGTCGCGGGCGAGGTGAACGGATCGGACTGCACCTTGGCCAGGTTGATCTGGTTGCCGTTGACGTCGGTGTCGATGCCGATCGTGTGCGTCAGCGGCGTGCCGTCGGCCTTGACCGGCGGCGTGTAGTTGACGTTCGGGTCGTACACCAAGTGATTGAAGTCGGCCGCGTAGAACGGTGGCGAGGTGAAGCGTGATTCACGTGCGCAGCGCAGTTGCTGGAACCGGTCAGGTTGTTGCCGCAGTGCAGGCGGCCGTGTTGTTTCCGCTGCGGCAGTATAGCGGCGCAACCGTCGAGATGACCCAGTCGGGCAGATAGTGGACTGCATGCTCCCGGAGTCGTCGAGCGTGTAGACGATGTTCGGCTTGGCGGCAACCTTCGCCGCGATCGGCACGTCGGCAAGCGGCGTGGGCCCCGCATATGCCGATTCGACCAGAGGACCGAACACCAGCGAGACGCTTACCAGCGCGACCAGTGAGCGGCGAGCCGGACGTCGTGCATTTTTCGTGTTCATGTCAGCCTTCCCTGAGAGCGGCATCTATTTGTCAATGCAGCATGGCGTGCGCAAGCGTGGCCGTATTGGTTCCGGGGAGATCGACGCGCACCGTCACCCGGTAGAGCGGAATCGGCGAAAGCTGGACGCCGCCGAGTTTTCATCGTCGTCTTCCCCTGCGACAGCTTGGGCGCCAGCTCGTCGCAATACTGGAGCTTGGCGGCAAAATTCAGTGGCTCGGGCACTACCCCCGGGTTGTAGTTGCAGACGCGCTCGATCACCCAGCGGACCTCGGCGTTGGTCGCCGGGTAGATGTCCGCGGCACCGAAGGGATAGGCGCCGGTCATCGTCGAGTAGGTGCCGGCCAGCGCGGCGGGCGCGCCGTTGGGCTTCTCGCCGGCCTGGAGCTTCGCGTAGTAGTTGTTGGCGGGATTGTCGAACTCGGGGTTGAACGTCTTGCTGATGTAGAGCGCGTCAACGGCCTTTTCGATCGCGCGATTCACCGCGATCACCGACGCTTCGCGGAAGGCGATGTTTCCGGCGACGGACCCCGTCGTGTCGACCGCGCGGATGAGCGCCACGCCCGCGAGGCTCAGGACCACCATGGCGATCAGGGCAATGAACAGGACGACGCCGCGCTGGCGGCGTGTCGATAGCGTGTGGTGTGCCGGTGGACGCATTGGATTCATTGACCGTCGTTGTAAATGGCGTTGATCATCGGGACGATCGTCTCGTACGTGCGAAAGCGGAAGCCGTCCGTGAGCACCGCATTGTTGAGAACGGTGCGGCCCTGGCACGCGGCGTTGTGCGTCGAGCAGTCGAACAGCACCGCCGTCTGGCCGACAAGCGCCGGATCCTTGAGGTCGGGCTCGTCGCTGCGGACGACGATGCCGATGCGAATTGCGCGAATGCGAGCCAGATTGTCTCCGTCCCAGCAGCCGACGCCGCTGGCGCCAACGGGCATGAAGTCGTCCGGCGTGTAGGAATTGAGCTTGCCGTCGCCGCAGACGTCGGTCGCGGTTGCTGTCGTCCAGATGACAACGCCGTTCCGGCGCAATCGATGCCGTATTGCGCCTTCATCAGCACGACGTTCTGCGCAATCGGGACCGCGGGCGCCGCGCCGAAAAGATCGGTTGTATAAAGCTGACAGGTGGTCGTGGCGTTGGGAACGCATGGAAGCCCGTAGACGCTATACGTACGTCGAAGAGCGTGCGTGTCGCTTGCCCGGCCTGGCCTGAGGTTGAGGAGCTGCGCGCCATCAATGGCGCCACCTGGGGGATACAGGTTGGCTGTCGCCGGATGGTCGAGCCCGACGATGCCAGTGGTCACGTCGCCCAAGGAATCTCCGGGGACGACCGCCGTGACGGTCGTCAGCTCGCAGTTGCCGGAGCCCATGTCGACAGCGACCACGAGATCATTGACGCGGAAGCCATTGGGACTCTGGATGTAGAAGCGGTCGCCGCCCGCCGCCATCGATTTGTCGATGAAGAGCATCGGCGAGATCACGCGGGGCGCCGCGCTGTAAGTCACGATGAGGCTGTCCGACTGGTTCGGACCGCCGCCGTCGCGAATCAGCACGGGCACCGGGCGGATGGCGCGCGCACCAGGAGCCGCGAAAAAGCCGGCCGGGAGAGGGGCGTGGGCCACCAGTTCACATCGCCGAACGTGCATCCGGGATCGCCGTTGCCGCCGGCAAGACTGTCGACCGGCGGCGGAAAGGCCGTTGCCGCCATTCGAGATTTCGCGCGAGAGCACGAATTGCGCGTAAAGCCCGGTTGTCTGCGCGTCGGCCGCGCCGACCGCCGTGCGCTTGTAGCCCTCGGCGAGCGCGAAGACGTTGTAGACGACGAGCACGACGATCATCCCGATCAGGATGCCGATCATCGTCTCGACCAGACCGGCGCCGATCTGGCGGCCGCGGCGAGATTGTCGTGGCGCCGTCATGAGTTCGATCCGACGGTGGCGACCACATCGTATTGGTGAGGCGGTGCGGCGGCGGGTTCTCCCGGCGGTAACCAAAACACGGTGATGTGGACGGTCGAGCTGGTGGGCGTGATCCCGCTTGGCGTGATAATCACTTTCGGATCGTTGCCAATTGCGCCGGGGAGTCTCTGTCCGACCCAGGCCTTGAATTCAGCGTAGGCGGGACCGCCGCTGGCATCGTCGAAATTCGCGTTGAGCGTGGTCCGATCCGCAACCCACATCTGGCCCAGATAAGCGTTGGCGAGGTAGGTGGCTTCCGCGCGGTACTGCGCGTCGTCGACGTTCTGGATCGCGCGCGCCTGCAGGCCGATCAGTCCGAGGATTCCGAATGCGACGATCAGCACCGAGATCAGCGCTTCGAGCAGGAAGCTGCCGCGCTGGCGTGTCGCGCGGCGAAGTGCCGACGCGGGTTTGAGTCTGGGGAAGGTCATTCTGTTTGCCATTGCGAGTCGCCTACGGCGGACAACCCTTCGGATCGTTCGCCGGCCATTTCGGATCGCAGATCTTGATGCCCGTGCGGTTGTTTCCGACCAGCACTTCGAGGTTCCGGGTGCCCGCAGCTCCGGTCGCCGACGTGATCTGGACTCGATTGAGCGTCGGGCTCAGGTCACAGGGGGCAAGCGCGACGCCACCCAGGCCTGTGAACTGCACTGTCGTCGCCCCCGCGGGCAGCGCAGTGAACGCGGCCTTGTCGGCGCCCTCGCGGAACGTTCCGACCTGCAACGGCGACACGACTGCGCACGTCGCCCGGTCGATCACCTGCGCGGTCCACCCGCCGGTACCCGTCGTCGGATCGAGGATGAATTCGACCGTAGCGTTCTGCTTGATCGCCTCGCCTTGCGCGTAGCGAAGCCCGCTCGCGATCGATTCGGCGGCATTGCGGATCTGGTTGTCGGCGATCCAGAGCGAATAGCTGGGCAGCGCGAGCACGGCGAGGATCGCTGCGATCGACAGCCCGATCATCAGCTCGATCAGGGTGAAGCCCGATGTGCGCGACGCGAACATCAGCAGGAGCCGTCCTTGCGGAGTGCCCAGCAGCCGACGCCGGGCGCCCAACCGGCGGGACCCGTCGAGTTCTTGGCGTTGGCTTGGTCCACGGTATAGACGAACCCGCCCATTCCACGCGCGGCAATGCCCGTCGCTGTAATCGTGTAGGTCGTGGCGGTGGGCGGCGGCGGGCCGCACGTGATCAGGAAATTGTCCGATGCACCCGCTGGCGGATTAGGGACACCGCAAGCAGCGCCATTGAGATAGCTGCGGTTGTCCATGAAATACTTTTCCATCTGGGTGCGGAAATCTCCCAGCTTTGTCGTCGCGTCGGTAATCTTGCTGCGCGTTACGTAATCGCTGTAGGCGGGCACCGCGACCGCCGCGAGGATCGCGACGACGGCGACGACAATCATCAGCTCGATCATCGTGAAGCCTGCAACGGACGGCCGTCCGGCAAAGCGCGAAATACGCATCGCTAACTCCCTGTTCTGTGAGGCTATGCTAGGTGCCGGGCCGCCCGCCCGCAATCGTTCCCGACCAGTGGCGGATAGTCGGGAACGGACGGCGGAACGGAAATTTCGATGCCTTCCGACGGGTGGCGCAAAGTCGGGAACAGGCGGTCCGCGGCCGTTTTGGTCGCCTGATCGGCGTCACGAGGCGAGGGTCGTCCCGCGGCGGCGACGGGCGCATCGTGTGCGGTTCAAGGGCACGTCGTAGCGGTCTTCTGGATTCGCGCGCGTCCGCTGTGGGCGAAGACGATATCGACCGCTTTCTGCCCGCTGCGGCACACGGTGAGCGTGCCCATCTGCAACCCTCCATTCAGCAATCGCGCGGTGCCCATGCTTGTGTAGGACACGTAATCGGCGATTGGTCGGTTGCCGCGTCGCGGTTATCCGGGGCGGAGCGGGCTCGCCGACCCTCAACGCCGACTCGCCTGCGTCGATCTGCCCATCGTGATCGACATCGACATAGACGACGAAGCCCTGCGCCCAGTCACCGCCCGCCGCGCACTGCCGGCGGTTCGCCGACTTGCACACGTTCACCCGAATGCCTCGCTTGATCGCCTCGCTGCGCGCCGTGTTCATGTTCCCGGCAAGGTCGCGCGCGAAGTTCATCATCTGATATTCGGCGATCCAGTCGCCGTAGTTGGGCATCGCGATCCCGACGAGCAGTCCCGCGATCGCGAGCGCGATCACGAGCTCGATCAGGGTGATGCCGGATACTCCGCGGTCGACCCGCGCCGAGGTTCGCATCGATCGCCTCCGTTTTGCCGGAACGCGCGGACGTAGCGGTCCGCGCGCTTCGATCGTGGGCCGGGCAGCGCCGCGAGGAAATCAGCCGGGCGGGCTAAGCCATTGGACCGATTGATTTTTTCTAGCGATCGCCGCCAAGACGGTGTTTGGCTCCGGCTCGGGGCTTGACGCCATCTAATTTATATCTAATATATTCATACATGAAATTGTTGGCTGACGATCGTCGCCACACGAGACGGACCCTGTAGACCATGCGCGTTCTCTGCATCGGTGGCGGCCCGGCGGGGCTGTACTTCGCGCTGCTCGTGAAAAAGAGCCGATCCGCGCCATGCGGTCCGCGTGGTCGAGCGCAATCGTCCCTACGACACCTTCGGCTGGGGGGTGGTCTTCTCGGACAACACGCTCTCGAACCTCGAGGCCGCCGACGCCGAGACGGCGCGCGAGATCGCCGGCGCGTTCAATCACTGGGACGACATCGACGTCCATTTCAAGGGGCGCACGATCAGCTCGGGCGGCCATGGTTTCTGCGGGATCGGCCGGAAACGCCTGCTCAACATCCTCCAGAAGCGCTGCGAGGACCTAGGCGTCGAGCTGGTGTTCGAGACCGATGTCGCCGACGACGTGGCGGCAGCACGCGACTTCGGCGCCGATCTCGTGCTCGCCTCCGACGGCATCAACAGCCGGATCCGGACGCGGTACATGTCGACGTACGCGCCGGACGTCGACGTCCGCCGCTGCCGTTTCGTGTGGCTCGGGACGAAGAAGCCGTTCAAGGCGTTCACGTTCGCATTTGCCGAAACGGAGCACGGCTGGTTCCAGGCGCACGCGTACCAGTACGACGGCGAGACGTCGACGTTCATCGTCGAGACGCCGGAAGAGGTGTGGCAGAAGTGCGGCATCGAACGGATGAGCCAGCAGGAGGGCATCGCCTTATGCGAAAAGCTTTTCGCGGACTATCTCGACGGCCAGCGGCTGATGAGCAACGCGACGCACCTGCGCGGCTCGGCGATCTGGATCAAGTTTCCACGCGTCGTCTGCCGCACCTGGGTGCATTGGATCGACGTCGACGGACGGCACGTCCCCGTCGTGCTGGCGGGAGATGCCGCCCACACCGCACACTTCTCGATCGGCTCCGGCACGAAGCTCGCGCTCGAGGACGGGATCACGCTCGCGAAGGCGGTTCTGGGTCACGCCGATCTCGCAGCCGCGCTGGCCATCTACGAGGCCGAGCGCTCGGTCGAGGTGCGCAAGATCCAGAACGCCGCGCGGAACTCGACTGAATGGTTCGAGAATGTCGCGCGGTACTCGGCGTTCGACGCGCCGCAGTTCGCCTACAGTCTGCTCACCAGGAGCCAGCGCATATCGCATGAGAACCTGCGGCTGCGCGACGCGGCCTTCGTCGAGCGCATGGAGACCTGGTTTGCCGAGCGGGCGCACGTCGCGGCGAAGCCGGTCCCGCCGATGTTCACGCCGTTCACGCTGCGCGGTCTCACGCTTGCGAACCGCATCGTCGTCTCGCCGATGGCGCAGTACTCGTGCCGGGACGGGCTCCCCGACGACTATTACCTGGTGCACCTGGGCAGTCGCGCGCACGGCGGCGCCGGCCTCGTGTTCACCGAAATGACCTGCGTGTCCGCCGACGCCCGCATTTCGCCCGGCTGTGCCGGGATGTATGCGCCCGAACATCGCGACGCGTGGAAGCGGATCGTCGATTACGTGCACGCGCACACGCCGGCGAAGATCGGAATGCAGCTCGGCCACGCCGGACCCAAGGGCTCCACGCAGCTCGGCTGGGAAGAGGCAGACGAGCCGCTCGCCGGAGGCAACTGGCCGCTGATCGCGCCCTCGGCGATCCCCTACGGTCCGCGCAATCAGGTGCCGCGGGCGATGACGGCCACCGACATGGATCACGTCAAGGCCGATTTCGTCCGCGCCGCACGGTGGGCCGCCGAATGCGGCTTCGACTGGCTGGAGCTCCATTGTGCGCACGGCTATTTGCTGTCCGCGTTCATCTGCCCTCTGACGAATCACCGCGACGACGCCTACGGCGGCGCGCTCGAGAAGCGCTGCCGCTATCCGCTCGAGGTCTTTCGCGCGCTGCGCGCCGTATGGCCGCAAGACAAGCCGATGTCGGTGCGCATTTCGGCGCACGACTGGGCGGAGGGCGGCAACACCGGCGACGATGCGGTCGTCATCGCGCAGCTATTCAAGGCGGCGGGCGCTGATCTGATCGACGTGTCGTCGGGACAGACGACACGCGCCGCGACGCCGGTCTACGGGCGCATGTACCAGACGCCGTTCGCAGATCGGATCCGCAACGAAGTCGACATCGCCGCGATGGCGGTGGGCGCGATCTTCGAGCCCGATCACGTCAACAGCATCGTGATGGCGGGCCGCGCGGATCTCTGCGCGCTCGCGCGGCCGCACCTCGCCGATCCGTACTGGACGCTGCACGCGGCGGCGCAACAGGGTTACCGTGACCTGCATTGGCCGCCGCAATATCTGGCCGGCAAGGCGCAGCTCGAACGCAATCTGGCGCGGGTCGCGCAGATGGCGGACGAAAAGCCCGAGGCGAATGGATGAGCGCCGCCGGGCCGCCCCGAACGGCCGCGCGAGCAGGGCGCAGCCAAGGAGCGAAGCTCGCGTCTGCGAGCGCGGGCGGCGGCCGACCTCAAGCCGCGATGCGCAACGCACGCCGGTGCGGAGGCCGCGCTCGCCCCCTCCTCGGGAGAGGGGAGGCGCTGCCCGCGCAGCGGGCAAGCCTGGGGGAGGTTACCTGATGAGCGCTGCGACGACCTCGGCTGCGACCCGCGATCCCGAATCGCGTCTGCACGACGAGCACCACGAGGCATTGCGCCTGTGGCTGCGGCTTCTCACGTGCACGCTGCTGATCGAACGCCGCATCCGCGGGCGGCTGCGCGAACGGTTCTCGACCACGCTGCCGCGCTTCGATCTGATGGCGCAGCTCGAGCGCAATCCCGAGGGCCTGCGCATGGGCGAGCTGTCGCGCCGGATGATGGTGACCGGCGGCAACGTCACCGGCATCACCGATCAGCTCGTCAGGGAGCGTCTCGTCGAGCGGCGGCCGATGCCCGGCGACCGTCGCGTGCAGGCGGTGCGGCTGACGGCGAAGGGCCGGCGCGCGTTCGACGCGATGGCAGCAGCGCACGAGCAATGGGTCGTCGACTTGCTCGCCGGTTTCGGCAGCACCGAACGCGACCGTCTGTACGCATTGCTCGGCCGGCTCAAGACCACGATCCGTGCGCGCGATCCCGGCACCGTCGACGCGAATAGCGCAGGGGAGGCTACGTGACAGCGATGGCGCACCATTTGCAGCCGCTTTGCGGGTACGCGGCGACGCACTTCCGCTGGGGCGTGGATGCCGATGGCAAAGTAGCGACGATCACGCTCGATCGCCCGGCAAAGAAGAATCCGCTGACGTTCGACGCGTATGCGGAGCTGCGCGACTTGTTCCGCGCGCTGGCGTACGCGAGCGACGTCAAAGCCGTCGTCGTTACCGGCGCCGGCGGCAACTTCTGCTCGGGCGGCGACGTGCATGAAATCATCGGTCCGCTGACGAAGATGTCAATGCCCGAACTGCTCGCCTTCACGCGGATGACCGGCGACCTCGTCAAGGCGATGCGCGCATGCCCGCAGCCGATCGTCGCCGCCGTCGACGGCATCTGCGCGGGTGCAGGCGCGATGGTGGCGCTCGCAGCGGATTTCGACTTCGGCACGCCGGCGGCGAAGACCGCCTTCCTGTTCGTCCGTGTCGGCCTTGCCGGCTGCGACATGGGCGCCTGCACGCTGCTGCCGCGGATGATCGGCCAGGGCCGCGCGGCCGAGCTCCTCTACACGGGCCGCGTGATGACCGCCGACGAAGGCGCCGCCTGGGGATTCTTCAACCGGCTCGTGGCGTCCGATGCGCTCGCCGCCGACGCGTACGCCTTTGCGCGCGCGCTCGCCGACGGCCCGACGTTCGCTCACGGCGTGACGAAGAAGCTCCTGCATCAGGAGTGGGCGATGGATCTCGACGCCGCGATCGAAGCCGAGGCCGAGGCGCAGGCGATCTGCATGCAAACGCGGGATTTCCGGCGCGCCTTCGAGGCGTTCGTCGCGAAACAAAAGCCGCGGTTCGAGGGCAATTGACATTGGCCGTGCACGCGCGGCGAATGCCATCCTGAGCGGAGCGAAGGATCTGCTGTTCGGCGTCAACCCGCAATGAACCTTTCCCACCTCGACTGGCCGTTTTTCGACGACGCACACCGCAGCCTCGCCGTCGACATCTTGCACTGGGCCGGGAGCTCGCTCGATGCAATCGTGCACGACGACGTCGATGCAGCATGCCGCGGCCTCGTCGCGCGCCTTGGTTCCGCCGGATGGTTGCGCTATTGCGTCCCTTCCGCACACGGCGGAGCGCTGCCGGCGGTCGATTCGCGCGCACTGTGCCTAGCGCGCGAGACGCTCGCGTGGCACGACGGCCTCGCCGACTTCGCATTCGCGATGCAGGGGCTGGGCAGCGGGGCGATCACGCTCGCGGGCACCGGCGAGCAAAAGGCGCGGTGGCTGCCGAAGGTCGCGCGGGGTGAGGCGATCGCCGCGTTCGCATTGTCGGAGCCTGACGCCGGATCGGACGTGGCGGCGATGACGATGTCCGCACGGCGCGACGGCAGCGGGTGGGTGCTGAACGGCGTCAAGACGTGGATCTCCAACGGCGGCATCGCCGATTTCTACTGCGTGTTCGCGCGCTCGGGCGAAACGGCCGGCGCACGCGGAATCTCCGCCTTCATCGTTCCGGCGGATGCGCCGGGATTGCGTATCGGCGAGCGGATCGACGTGATCGCGCCGCATCCGCTCGCACGCCTCGAGTTCGACGGTTGCCGGTTGGCCGGCGACGCGCTGCTCGGCGCCGAGGGTGAGGGATTCAAGCTCGCAATGCGCACGCTCGACATTTTTCGCGCGTCGGTCGCGGCCGCCGCGGTCGGCTTCGCGCGCCGCGCATTGGACGAATCGCTGCGGCACGTGCGCGAGCGCAGAATGTTCGGAGCAACGCTCGGGGACCTGCAGCTTACGCAGGCACGGCTCGGCGAAATGGCGGCGGCGATCGACGCGGCGGCGTTGCTCACCTACCGCGCCGCGTGGCAGCGTGACGTCAAGGGCACTCGCGCGACCGCCGCGGCGGCGATGGCGAAGATCGCGGCGACCGAGTCGGCGCAGCAGGTGATCGACGCCGCGGTCCAGCTCTTTGGCGCTCGCGGTGTCGCCCGGGGCGAGGTCGTCGAAAGCCTCTACCGCGAGATTCGCGCGCTGCGCATCTACGAGGGCGCGACCGAAGTGCAGAAGCTGATCGTCGCGCGGGAGCTCCTGCGCCCCGCCACGCCCGCAGGATCCTCGAACGGGAGGACGCGATGAGCGCCGCGCGGCCGCCCGGAACGCCTGCGCGAGCAGGGCGAAGCCAAGGCCCGAAGGGCGCGTCTGCGAGCGCGGGTGGCGGCCGACCTCCCTCGGCAACGCGAATCGTACGGCGGCGCGGAGGCCGCGCTCGCCCCCTCCTCGGGAGGGGGGAGGCGCTGCCCACGCAGTGGGCAAGCCTGGGGGAGGTTACCCAATGACCTACACGGCGCATGTCGACACTTTCGCGCGCGACAACCTGCCGCCGCGCGACTGCTGGCCGGAATTCATCTACGAGTTGCCGACGCTTCGATACCCGGAGCGTCTGAACGCCGCCACCGAATTGCTGACGCGCGCGCTCGAGCGCGGTCAGGGCGATCGCGCGGCGATCCGCTCCCCGGCCGGGCTGCGCTGGACGTACGCGGATCTCGACGCCAACGCAAGCCGGATCGCGCAGGTATTGATCGAGGACCTCGGCCTCGTTCCGGGCAACCGCGTGCTGCTGCGCGCGCCGAACAACCCGCTCTACGCGGCCTGCTTCTTCGGCGTGCTGAAGGCGGGGGGCATTGCCGTCGGCACGATGCCGCTGCTCCGGGCGAAGGAGCTCATCGACGTCGTCACCAAGGCCGAGATCTCGCACGCGTTGTGCGACGCCCGACTCGCCGCCGAGCTCGACGCCGCCCGCCCACAATGCCCGACGCTCGGCAACGTCATGTTCTTTGGCGATGCGACCCCGGACGGGCTCGAGGCGAGAATGGCGACGAAGGCGGCGACGTTCGCCGCGGTCGACACGGCGGCGGACGACACCGCGCTCATCGCTTTCACGTCCGGGACCACCGGAAAGCCCAAGGGAACGATGCACTTCCACCGCGACCTGATCGCAGCGTGCGACTGCTGGCCGCCGGCGATGCTGCGGGCGAGCGCGGACGACGTCTTCACGGGGAGCCCGCCTCTGGCGTTCACGTTCGGCCTTGGCGGGCTGCTGCTGTTCCCGTTGCGGATCGGTGCGTCGACGCTGCTGGTCGAACGCCCTTCACCGGATGTGCTGCTGCCGGCGATCGCGGAACATCGTGCGACCGTGCTGTTCACCGCGCCGACGTCGTATCGCGCGATGGCTGGCGGCGTGAAGGCGCACGACTTGTCGTCGTTGCGCAAGTGCGTATCAGCCGGTGAGCCGCTGCCGGCCGTGACGCGCGAGCTGTGGAAGAGCGCGACCGGCATCGAGATCATCGATGGCATCGGTTCAACCGAGATGTTCCACATTTTCATTTCCAGCGATGAGACGCACGCGAAACCGGGCGCGATCGGCGCCGTCGTCCCCGGCTATCGCGCGGCCGTCATGGACGACGACGGACACCCGGTGCCGGCGGGCACGGTCGGCCGGCTCGCGGTCAAGGGGCCGACCGGATGTCGTTACCTCGCCGACGAGCGGCAACGGAACTACGTCCGCGACGGCTGGAACTACACCGGCGACGCGTTCGTCGTCGACGACGACGGGTTCTTCGTCTATCACGCGCGCACCGACGACATGATCATCAGCGCGGGCTACAACATCGGCAGTCCCGAGGTCGAGGGTGCGCTGCTCTTGCACCCCGCGGTGTCCGAGTGCGGAGTGATCGGCGCACCGGACGAGGAGCGCGGGCAGATCGTCAAGGCGTTCGTGGTTCTGAAGCCCGCGTTCGAGCCCGAGCCGGCGCTCGTGGCGGAACTGCAAGACTTCGTCAAGCGGACGATCGCGCCGTACAAGTACCCGCGTGCGATCGAGTTCATCGCGTCGCTGCCACGAACGGAGACCGGCAAGCTGCAGCGCTCCCGCCTGCGGCAGATGGAAACCGAGCGCGCCGGCCCCCGCCCGTAAGGGAGCGACGACATGCAAATCCTGCAACCGCCTGGCTGGGTCGCCCCCAAAGGGTATGCCAACGGAGTCGCAACCGAGGGCCGGATCGTGTTCATCGGCGGGCAGATCGGCTGGAATGCCGCGCAACGCTTCGAGACGACCGATTTCGTCGGCCAGGCACGCCAGGCGCTTGCGAACGTTGTTGCGATCCTGGCGGAGGCGGGTGGGCGCCCCGAGCACATCGCGCGGATGACGTGGTACGTCGTCGACAAGCACGAGTACCTCGGATGCGGGAAAGCATTGGGCGCCGCCTACCGCGAGATCATGGGACGCCACTATCCGGCGATGTCGGCGGTCGAGGTGACGGCGCTGATGGAAGACGCCGCGCGGATCGAAATCGAGGCGACCGCGGTGCTGCCCGTTGATGCTCCTCAAGGAAAGCCGCGACTCCCGCCGTAAAATCGGTATCATTTGCCACGGTCGGGCCTCGCCGACGCGATTCCGGCATCCCTCTTCTCGCCCGGAGCTCTCCATGAACGCCCCCGATTCCGCCGTTGCCAAGGTCAAGGCCCGTTTCGCGTGGGACGACCCGCTGCTGCTGGCCGACCAGCTCACCGAGGAGGAGCGGATGGTGCGCGACACCGCGCATGCGTACGCGCAGGAACAGCTGCTGCCGCGCGTCACCGAAGCCTTCCGCCACGAAAAATCGGACCCGTCGGTATTTCCCGAAATGGGCGCGCTGGGCCTGCTGGGGGCCACGCTGCCGTCCGACTACGGCGGCGCTGGACTGAACTACGTCTGCTACGGCCTCATTGCCCGCGAAATCGAGCGCGTCGATTCGGGCTATCGGTCGATGATGAGCGTGCAGAGCTCGCTCGTGATGTTTCCAATTTACACGTACGGGTCGGAGGCACAGCGGAAGAAATACCTGCCGAAGCTCGCGACCGGGGAGTGGATCGGCTGCTTCGGCTTGACCGAGCCCAACCACGGCTCCGACCCCGGCAGCATGGTGACGCGTGCGAAAAGCGCTCCGGGCGGCTACAAGCTCTCCGGCGCGAAGATGTGGATTTCCAATTCGCCGATCGCCGACGTTTTCGTCGTCTGGGCGAAGACCGACGACGGCGTGATTCGCGGCTTCATCCTGGACAAGGGCATGAAGGGATTGAGCGCGCCTGCGATCGAGGGCAAGTTCAGCCTGCGCACGTCGGTCACCGGCGAAGTCGTGATGGACGAGGTGTTCGTGCCGGAGGAGAACCGGTTGCCGAACGTCCAGGGGCTGGCCGGCCCGTTCGGATGCCTCAATTCGGCACGCTACGGCATCGCGTGGGGGGCGCTCGGCGCCGCGGAATTCTGCTGGCACGCGGCGCGGCAGTACACGCTCGATCGCACGCAGTTCGGCCGCCCGCTCGCGGCGAACCAGCTGATCCAGAAGAAGCTGGCCGACATGCAGACCGAGATCGCGCTGGGCTTGCAGGGCTGCCTGCGGCTCGGCCGGCTGAAGGACGAGGGGAAGGCGGCACCGGAGATTACGTCGATCATGAAGCGCAACTCGTGCGGCAAGGCGCTCGACATCGCGCGAATGGCGCGCGACATGCACGGCGGCAACGGCATCGTCGACGAGTTCCACGTGATCCGCCACGTGCTGAACCTCGAGACCGTCAACACCTACGAGGGCACGCACGACATCCACGCGCTGATCCTCGGCCGCGCGCAGACGGGGATTTCGGCGTTTTCCTAGAACAGGTCGTGAAGCTCTACGACTACTTCCGCTCGTCGGCCGCGTATCGCGTGCGGATCGCGCTCAATCTCAAAGGGCTCGCGCCCGAACGTTTCTTCGTCCATCTGCGCAAGGGCGACCAGCGCGCCGACGAGTACCTGTCGCTCAATCCGCAGGGACTCGTGCCTTCGCTCGTGACCGACGACGGCGACGTGCTGACGCAGTCGCTCGCGATCGTCGAGTGGCTCGACGAGACGTACCCGCAGCCGCCGTTGCTGCCTGCCGACGCGGCCGGCCGCGCGCGCGTGCGCGCGATCGCGCTCGCGATCGCCTGCGACATTCATCCGATCGACAACCTGCGCGTGCTGAACTATCTGACCGGTACGCTCGGCGCCACCGATGAACAGCGCAACGGCTGGTACAAGTACTGGATCGACGTCGGCCTAGAGGCGCTCGAAACAAGGCTCGCGCGTGAAGACGCGACGGGCCGGTTCTGCCACGGCGACGCGCCGACGGTCGCCGACGTCTGCCTCGTGCCGCAGCTCGCCAACGCGCGCCGCATCGCGTTCGACTTCACGCCCTATCCGACGCTCACGCGCATCGAAGCCGCATGCCTTGCGCTGCCCGCGTTCGCCGAGGCGGCGCCTTCGAGGCAGCCTGATGCCGAGAAATAAACCACACCGATGACGACTGTCTTCCCCGCCTGGGACCTCCCGACGATCCCGGTGCACGGCGGCGCCGAGCGCTTCCCCGTGCGGCACATCTACTGCGTCGGCCGCAACTACGCCGAGCACGCGAAGGAGATGGGCGGCGACGCCACGAAGGAGCCGCCGTTCTTTTTCACCAAGTCCGCCGATTCGGTGGTGCCGGTCGTGCCTCCGGCGGTCGGCCGCGTCGCCTACCCGCTCGCGACGAAGAGCCTGCACCACGAGATCGAGCTCGTCGTCGCAATCAGCGGCCGCGGTGCCGGCGTCACGCCGGAGCGCGCGCTCTCGCTCGTCTTCGGCTACGCGGTCGGCCTCGACATGACACGGCGCGACCTGCAGAACGAGATGCGCGAGAAGAAGCGGCCGTGGGACATCGGCAAGTCATTCGCCGGCGCGGCGCCGATCGCGCCGATCCACCCCGCCGGGGCGAGCGGCCATCTCGCGCATGGCGCGATCACGCTCGACGTCAACGGTACGCGCCGGCAGACAGGCGATCTCGCCGACATGATCTGGGACGTCCCGCACACGCTCGCGTTCCTGTCGCGCTTCTACGAGCTCCTGCCGGGTGATCTCGTGTTCACCGGAACGCCATCCGGCGTGGGGCCGGTCGTCGCCGGAGACCGCCTCGACGGCGCCATCGCAGGCCTGTCGCCGCTCGCAATCGTGATCGCGCCGCCCGCGGCGTAGTGCGCGTGGCGGGCATCATCTACACGCCGGAATTCGTCGAGCGCGGCTACAACCTTCGCGCGGCGGTCCTCGAGCATCCGCAGTGGTTCGAGCGCTACGCCGCGACGTCGGCAGAGGCGCGCGAGAGCTTCGCGCCGCGGCTCGATCTGCGCTACGGCCGGGGACCGAAGGAGACGCTCGACCTGTTCCTGCCCGCGGGCCCGGCGCGCGGGACGCTCGTCTTCCTGCACGGCGGCTACTGGCGCGCGCTCGACAAGAGCGATTTCTCGTTCGTCGCGCCGCCGTTTCTTGCGCAGGACATTGCGGTCGCCGTGGTCAACTACGACCTGTGCCCGGACGTCACGGTGGCCGCGATCGTCGACGAGTGCCGCCATGCGCTCGCGTGGCTCGCCCGCGAAGGCGGCGCACACGGCGCGGGTGTCGACCGGATCGTCGTCGCGGGCCATTCGGCAGGGGGCCATCTGGTGGCGATGATGTTCGCGACGGATTGGGCCGCCGCGGGCCTTGCCGAGCCCCGGCTCGCGGGCGGCGTGTCCCTTTCGGGCGTCCACGACCTCGAGCCGATGGTGATGTTCTCGTACAACGTTGATCTGAAGCTCGACGATGCGGAGGCGGTCCGCTTGTCGCCGGTCCATCTCGCGCCGCGGACGACTGTGCCGCTGCTCCTCGCAGCCGGCGCGGACGAAACGCCGGAGTTCCTGCGGCAGACCCGCCTGCTGTGGGACGCCTGGCCGTCGTGCCGACCCGTTGGAGCGACCACACCGCTCTTCATTCCTGCGCGTCATCATTTCAGTGTTGTCGCCGACTATGCCGACCCCGGCAGCGAGCTGACGCGACAGACGCTCACGCTGTTCTAGCAGGCGCACAGATCAAGCCACGGCACCAACTCGCGGCTCCGCGTTCAACCTGCTCGCAGGATCGGATTGGACCAGAGGAGCGAGAGCACTGCGGACGCAAGCAGCAAAGCCGCTGCCGCCGAAGTAAACAGGAAAGTGATCTCGAGATCCTTTCTTTCCAGGACGAGTCGTGCGTTGAGGTCCTGATACACCTTCTTGAGGTCTTCCGCGGAGGCCGCGTGGAAATACGCGCCACGGGTGATGTCGGCAATCGCCTGCAGCGTTTCCTCGTCGAGACGCACATAGAAAGACCAGCCGTCACCTCCGATGATGGCGCCTTCTTTGGTGCCGAATCCAACCGTGAAGACCCGGACACCGCGCTCGGCGGCCATCTTGGCAGCATCGAGCGGATCCGGGCCCGTCGTTCTGCGGCCATCGCTCATGAGGATGATTGCGCCTGTCTTGAACGATCCCGCGACAACCGGCGTGGACTCTCGCCTTTGCCGCGGGGGTGTCGAATCCCGGATGGCATCGCGCACCGATTTGCGCGATGGCCCGCCCTTAAGATCGAGCGATTCCGACTCGATGCCGGCGCCGGGCAAGAGCGCCGCAAGGGCGACGTAGATGGCGCTACCAGTGGCCGTGCTACGCTGCAACTGAAACCGGTCGATGGCGGCGAGGAGATCCTTGCGATTGTCCGTCGGCGACTGTACGAGCATCGCGCTCCCGCCGAACGCAACCAGGCCGATTCGCACGTCCGGCGGGCGCTCTTCGACGAAGGCCTTCGCCGCAGCCTGCGCTGCGGTTATCCGATTGGGATCGACATCGGTCGCGCCCATGCTGAGAGACACGTCTACCGCGAGGATGATTGTTTGCTGCAGGTAGGGCAGGGTGATGCGAGCGGTCGGACGCGCCATCGCGACAATGGTCACGATCATCGCCAACAAGAACAGGAAAGGTGGAATGTGCCGCCGGACCTGGTGGCCCGGAATCATAGCCTGCCGGACGAGTTCTAAGCTCGGATATCGAAGGGTTGCGCGCTTTCTTCGCCTCAACAGGAGGACGTACCCGCCGACGAGCGCCGGTACGGCCAACAGCAGCCAAAGCAGTTCGGGCCAGACGAATCCCAATGTCGTCTTTCGTGCCGCTAACGCGCGCGGCGGTATTTCGCCGCGCTGCCCTACGTCGCAGCAATCGCGCGGTGCAAGGCGGTGTTTCGATTAGACTGCGCGTCGAGAATCAGCCGGATGGCGAGATACGGCACACCCGTTGCCACGCCGCGCTGCGCAGTTGGGTAGCCTCGTGCGCCGCGCGTTGCACAATTCTCGAGCGTCCTGACAACGTTTGCGACGAAGCCTTCTCAATCAGGCTCCCTTCCAGGCAATTGCGAACCTTAGGCATTGCAGAGTAAGGATGTATCGATGGAACACTACCCGGTCATCAGCATCGATCTCGGGCATTCAGGAAGAAAGTGTAAGCCTCGCGAAAACGCGTCCGCAAGGTGTCCGTAGACCCGGATTCTGTTCGTGCGAGCGATCATGGAGCAAGAGCGTCTGCCTTTTCGGCGAACAACCGTTCGCGCCAGAGGAACCCCGCCCACGACGAGATCGTCCACATCGCGATCGAGGTCCAGCAGTGCGGTTAGGGTTCGCTACCGCTGGCCGTCGCGATGGCGCCCGGCACCTGCTCGGGCCGCCTCACTCCACCTGAGAGCAGATTCCGCGGAGAAAGCCAACAATGACGACGCGGGCGTACCCCCAAACAACCGGGCAGCAGGTCGAGCGCGGCTGGCGCTTCGGCTGGATCGACGCGGTCGTCATCCTGGCCATCTTCGTGCTGCTGTGGCTGCTCGTGGTTCTGAGCGGCGACATGCGCGTGCGCTTCGACGAATTGCATCCCCCGGCGCTCTCGCTCGACGTTGCGTACATTCCCTACTACACCGCGCGCACGGTATTGCGGATGTTCATCGCGTTCGCTGCGGCGCTCCTGTTTACTTTTACGTATGGTTATATTGCCGCCAAAAGCGTTCACGCGCGGAAGGTCATGCTGCCGCTGCTGGACATTCTGCAGTCGGTGCCCGTGCTGGGATTTCTTTCAGTCACAGTGACCGGCTTCCTGGCGCTGTTTCCGGGCAGCCTGCTGGGCGTCGAGTGCGCCAGCATCTTCGCCATCTTCACGTCGCAAGCCTGGAACATGACGTTCGGCTTCTATCATTCGCTGATTACCATTCCCGCCGAGCTCCAGGAGGCCGCATCCGTCTACCGCATGAACCGCTGGCAACGCTTCACGAAGGTCGAGGTGCCATCGTCCGCGATCGGCTTGATGTGGAACTCGATGATGAGTTTTGGCGGCGGCTGGTTCTTCGTCGCGCAAAGCGAAGCCATTTCAGTGTTGAACAAGAACATCAAGCTGCCCGGACTGGGGTCGTACATGGCCGCTGCGGTTGAAGCAGGCGACACGCAAGCCGCCGTCTACGCCATTTTGGCGATGATCACCACCATCGTCGTGCTCGATCAGCTCGTGTGGCGTCCGCTGGTTGCATGGGCGGAGAAGTTCAAGCTCGAGCAAACGGAGGGAAAGGACAATCCGACGTCGTGGGTTCTGGACCTGCTGCAGCGTTCGTACGTGCTCGAGTGGTTTTCCAACCACGTCGGCCACGTGCTCGGAGCCTTCTCGCAGCGCGCATCGGTGCTCGCTTCGGACCTGACGCAAGCGATCTCCGGACACACCCCGGCGCCGGCAAAGACGTTGCTTCGCATGGCGACATGGGGACTCGTCGCGGCCGGCGTCGTATGGCTCGTCCTTGACGCGATCGATATCGCCAAGGAAATCAGGACCGACATCACCGGCAAGGAAATGCTCCGGATCGCGGGGCTCGGCTTCCTCACACTCCTTCGCGTGGTGGCGATGAGCATCGCTGCGACGCTGATCTGGACCCCGATTGGCGTTTGGATCGGCCTGCGGCCACGCGTTGCGCGTGTCGCTCAGCCGCTGGCGCAGATCGCAGCGTCGTTCCCAGTGAACATGACCTTTCCGTTCATCGTCGCGTTCTTCATTGCGACGCATATCCCGATCAACCTTGGCAGCGTGTTCCTGATGGCGCTCGGGACGCAGTGGTATATCCTGTTCAACGTCATTGCCGGTGCGATGGCGATCCCCACCGATCTGCGCGAAGCCGCGACGCTGTTCGGCCTCCGCCGCTGGCGCCTCTGGAAGACGCTGATCATTCCCGCGATATTTCCCTTCTGGGTCACCGGTGCCGTGACGGCGACCGGCGGCGCCTGGAACGCGAGCATCGTGGCGGAGGTCGCCTCGTGGGGAAACGACAAGCTTGTTGCCGACGGCCTCGGTGCGTACATTGCGCAAGTGACCGAGAAAGGCGATCAGCCGGCGATCTATTTCAGCATCATCGTGATGGCGCTCTTCGTCGTCATCATCAACCGTGTCGTCTGGCGCCGACTCTATGATCTGGCCGAACGCAAGTTCAAGCTCGACTGACGGAGCGACGATGCAAATCGCTGCTTGCAACGGTGCGCAGCAGCGCGCGTCCATAGCTGACCCCGGAGTGCCCGATGCCCGCTGAAACGCTCATCGCCGGTAGACCGCCTCCCGAGCGTATGCGCGAAAGCGCGCCCGACTCGGCGCCGCTGATCGAGCTGCGGCACGCGTCGAAGTCCTACGTCGGCGCCGACGGAGGCGCGCCGGTGACTGTCCTCGACGACATCAACCTCGAGGTACGGGACGGCGAAATGCTGGCGCTGCTCGGCCAATCAGGGTCCGGCAAGTCCACCATTCTGCGGCTCATGGCGGGCCTGACCGAGCCGACGCAAGGCGCGGCCCTCAGTCACGGGTCGCCGCTCAATGGCGTCAACCACCGCCTCGCGATCGTGTTCCAGAGCTTTGCTCTCTATCCCTGGCTCACGGTGCAGGAGAACGTGCAGGTGGGGCTCATCCAGCGTCGCCTCGAGCCGGCACAGGAACAGGAAGAAATCGAACGGGCCCTCGAGCTCATCGGTCTGACCGGCTACGAAAATGCGTACCCGAAGCAATTGTCGGGCGGCATGCGCCAGCGCGTCGGTTTTGCGCGGGCGCTCGTCGCGCAGCCCGAAGTGTTGTGCATGGACGAGCCGTTCAGCGCACTCGACGTGCTGACGGCGGAGAACCTGCGCACCCAGGTCGTCGATCTGTGGCGCGGCTCGGGGCACGCCGGGCTTAAGAGCATCTTTCTGGTGACGCACAACATCTCCGAGGCCGTATTCATTGCCACGCGCATTGTCATCATCTCGTCACATCCCGGCCGGGTGCGCAATGTTATCGTCAACCCGCTGCCGTACCCGCGCGACGTCAACTCGCGGCAGTTCGCGGCGCTCGTCGACCAAGTCCATGCGGCGATCACCGCGCTGGTGCTGCCCGACGAGCCCGCGGCGACGCCACCCACCGTCGGAATCGGGCGGCCCGTTGCACCGGCGGAAGGTGCGGCGGAACCGGCACTACCGCCCGCGGGCCGCGTGGAAACGATTCCGAGCGCACCGGTCGAAACCATCGTCGGCTTGCTCGAAATTCTGGAGGACAGCCAGGAAACGATCAACGTCTTCGATCTGAGCGCCCGGATTGGCAAGGAGTTTGGCGAGACGATTGCGATCGTCAAGGCCGCGGAGATGCTGGGCTTGGTCGATACGCCAAAGGACGACGTGATCATGACGCAGGCGGGGTGGTATTTCCTCGCTGCGCCCGCAACCGTGCGCAAGACGTTCTTCCGGCAAGCGATCATGAAATTGCGGCTGTTTCAAATGCTCACCGCGCGCCTGGAGGCGGCGCCCGACGGGCGCATCGACGCCGACACCGTTCTGGACGAGCTGGGAACGCTCCTCCCCTACGATCAACCCCCCAAGCTGTTCCAGACGCTGATCGCCTGGGGACGATACGCCGAGCTCGTGGATTTCGATCAGAACGCGAATGCCGTCTACCTTCACCAGGCGAGCGAAGACGACGACGAAGGTCCCGAAGTGGCCGCACCCTGACGGGGTAGCGGATTGCGGAATACGACTGTGCCGGAGATGAAGAGGTTGCCGAAATGAATCCCGTTGGCGCACTGCTGAGGGCTGATGACATCCAGCTGGACGTCGACGTGCCGGACAAGCCGCGGTTGCTCGAACGGATCGCCGAGCTCCTTGCGCGGCGTCTGGGTCTTTCTGACGCCGAGGTTCTGGACAGCCTGGATGCGCGCGAGCGCCTGGGCTCGACGGGCTTAGGTCATGGCGTCGCGATTCCGCACGCACGCATGCCTCAGTGCAACGCCGTGGCAGGCGTGTTGGTGCGAACCAGGGTTGCAATTCCCTTCGACGCGCCCGATCGCAAACCGGTTTCCATCTTTCTGGCGCTGGTCGTTCCGAAGCAGGCGACCGAACTCCATTTGCAGCTCCTCGCTACCGCCGCGAACATGTTCAGCGACCGCGTTTTTCGGGACCAGCTCAGGGGCTGCGCCAGCCCGGACATGCTGAGAGCGCTTCTTGTCGCGTGGCCCGATCCTCCGGTTCGAGGTGGCGAATCGACGGCCACGACACCGCAAGGCCCGGCCCGCAGCGACCCGAACCCATAGCTCCCGCACTTTGCAGGCGGACCTCATCACGATGCATTTCCCGTCGCGTCGATCGCGATTTGCGTCGCTGCTCGCCGCATTGCCGATCGTCTACACTTCGTCGTCCGAGGCAGCGCAACCGCTGGTGACAGACGACGCGGCAGTCGTTGCGCCGAAACCTGCCAGCTCGAAGCCTGGGTTCATTCGCTGCACGAGGGCCACGAATACTGGGCGCAGCCGGCGTGTAATTTCACCGGCAACCTCGAGCTCACGATCGGCGCTGCGCGTGCGCATCCCGACGAGAGCGAGCAATCGAGCATCATTCAGCTGCAAGCGAAAACCGTGCTGTTTCCGCGCGACGACGGGGCGTGGTCGTTCGGCGCGGTCGGCGGCGGCGCGCGAGACACCGGGGCGCCGCACGGGAGCTCGGCATTCCAGGCGTACTACGCGAAACTTCTCGCGTCCTGGTATCCGAGTAACGATCTTGAGATCGACCTCAATCTCGGCGCCGCCAACACGTACGGGTCGGGAACATTCGCGCTCGCGGCCGCTGCCATCCAGTACGAGATCGTCACGAACGTGCAGTTGCTGGCTGAGGCCTTTCGCGGCGAACCTGGGACCGGGAAAGTACCAGGTCGGTATACGCTATATCGTCGTCCCTGATCGCTTTGAAGCGTACGTGAGCTACGGAAACCCGTTCAATGGTGCATCGAGCCAATGGTCCACGATCATCGGCATTCGCGTGCAGACAGCGGCATTTCTACCCTGACCGCAGCCTCCTCCCGCCCTCCCGGCCAGCCCGGCACGGATCCCGCCAGATTTTGCCTCCGCTGCCCCGGCTTCATCGTGGTCCGGGCCCATCGCGCACCACCGCTATCGTGTTCGGCCAGCGCACCGTGCCACAACCGGTCCAGCGCACGCGTCACCAGACGGGCCATGTCGCGCACGCGTACGCGAAACGGCTGCGTCTGCGGACACCGTCACGGACTGCTCGGGCGACGTGTCCGGCGACGGTATCGGCGCGTGCCGGGCGCAGGTAAAATGTAGCTTCTTGCGCTTCACCCAACGCCCATGACGCTTGCGCCCATCACCGACATCATCGCCGACCTCAAGGCCGGGCGAATGGTCGTGCTGGTCGACGAGGAGGATCGCGAGAACGAAGGCGACCTCGTGCTCGCCGCCGAGTACGTGACGCCCGAGGCGATCAATTTCATGGCGCGCCATGCGCGCGGCCTCGTTTGCCTCACGTTGACCGAGGAGCGCTGCCGAGCGCTCGAGTTGCCGCCGATGGTCGCTTCGAACCGCTCGTCGATGGGCACGAACTTTACCGTGTCGATCGAGGCGGCCGAAGGCGTGACCACGGGCATCTCGGCGGCCGATCGCGCGCGCACCGTGCTCTCCGCGATCGCGCCCGATGCAAAACCCTCCGACATCGTGCAACCGGGTCACATCTTCCCGGTGATGGCGCAGGCGGGCGGCGTGCTCGCGCGCGCCGGGCATACGGAAGCCGGATGCGATCTGGCGCGCCTCGCCGGCAGGACGCCGGCGGCGGTGATCTGCGAGATCATGAAGGACGACGGTACGATGGCGCGGCTGCCCGACCTCGTCGAGTTCGCGCGGACGCACGGGCTCAAGATCGGCGCGATCGCCGACCTCATCCATTACCGCAGCCGGACCGAGCGGCTGGTCGAGCGGATCGGCGAGCGTCCGCTCAACACCCCTCATGGCGCCTTTCGCCTCGTCGTGTATCGCGACAAGCTCACGGATGCAACGCACCTGGTGCTCGTTCGCGGGCCGCTTTCGCCCGACACCGAGACGCTGGTTCGCGTGCACGAGCCGCTGTCGGTGATGGATCTGCTCGATGCGGGGAGCACGTCGCACTCGTGGACGATTCCCGCGGCGCTCGACGCGATCAACGACGCGGGGCGCGGCGTCATCGTGCTCTTGCACCGGCCGGAAAGCGCGCAGGAGCTGCGCCGGCGCGCGCTCGCCGACGAGCCCGCCGTGTCGGCCAAAGTCGATCTGCGCAATTACGGGATCGGGGCGCAGATCCTGCGCGATTTGAACGTGCGCAAGATGCGGCTGATGGCGAAGCCGCGCAAGATGCCCAGCATGACGGGGTTCGATCTCGAAGTCACCGGTCATCTCGACGCACCGCCGCAGCGCAAGGCCTCGTGACCGGATCCTGACGCCATGGCGATCAAACGCATTGCTCCCAACGTGAACGGCGAGGGGCGCCGCGTGGGCATCGTCGTGTCGCGCTTCAACGGCGCGATCGGCGAGCGCCTGCTCGCGGGCGCGTTGCGCGCGCTGGCCGAAGCGAAGGTAGCCGCGGAGGACATCGTCGTGGTGAGCGTTCCGGGCGCACTCGAGGCTCCGCTCGCGCTGCAGCGCCTCGCGCAGGCCGCCGATTGCGATGCGCTGGTCGCGCTGGGCGCGGTGATCCGCGGCGACACCTATCACTTCGAGATCGTCGCCAACGAGTCGGCGTCCGGCGTCGCAAGCGTACAGCTCGAATTCGGGATTCCTGTCGGCAACGGCATTCTGACGACGGACACCGAGGAGCAGGCCGATGCACGCGCCGACGCCAAAGGCTTCGAGGCGGCGCAGGCGGCACTCGAGCTCGCGAACCTGCTGGACGCGATCGATGAGATTTAGGTGGAAGCGATGAGGGCGACCCCCCGCCGCCGCGCGCGCGAGTTCGTGCTGCAGGGGCTCTATCAACGTCAGCTCTCCGGCAACTCGCCCGACGCGATCCGCGCCCAGCTCACCGAAGCCGCCGGATATCCGAAGACTGACGAGGCGTATTTCGGCGAGCTCTGGTCGGGTGTCGTTTCCGAGTACGACGCGCTGGTCCTGCTCTTTTCGCCGCATCTCGACCGGCGCGCGGCAGAGCTCTCCCCCGTCGAGCGCGCGATCCTCGTGATCGGCGCCTGGGAACTCAAACATCGGCTGGAGATTCCGTACCGCGTCGCAATCAACGAGGCGGTCGAGCTTGCCAAATCCTATGGCGGCACCGACGGCCACAAGTACGTGAACGGCGTGCTGGACAAGCTCGCGGCGTCGCTGCGCGCTGACGAGATTCGTGCCCTTGCCGTCGAACGCGCTGCCGGCGGCGCGGCCTAGGCGCCATCGCCGTCCGGCGCGCACGGGCCCGCGGGCGCACGCTACGCGAACGGTCGTGGACGAATTCGAGCTGATCGACCGCTTTTTCTCGCGCCCGCCGCGCTCGGCGTCGGTGGTGCAGGGTGTCGGCGACGACGCAGCGTTGCTCGCACCGACGGCGGGCCACGAGATCGTCGCCTCGGTCGACATGCTGGTCGAAGGCCGCCACTTCTTCGCGGGCGCGGATCCGGAGAAGCTCGGGCACAAGACGCTCGCGGTGAATCTTTCCGACCTCGCGGCGATGGGCGCGACGCCGCGCTGGGCGCTGCTCGCCGGTGCGCTGCCGGAAAGCGATCCCGCGTGGCTCGCCGCATTCGCGCGCGGCTTTTATGCCGAAGCCGAAAAGCATGGCGTGGACCTGGTCGGCGGCGACACGACGCGCGGTCCAATGAATCTCTGCGTGACGATCCTCGGCGAAGTCGCCTCGGGCGAGGCGCTGACGCGCGCCGGTGCTGCGCCCGGCGATGACATCTATGTCTCGGGGCCGCTGGGCGACGCGGCGCTTGCAGTCGCCGCGACCACGGGCCGCGTGGTGCTCGCCGTCGATGTGCTGGCGGCATGCCGTGTCCGGCTCGACACACCGGTCCCGCGGATCGCGCTTGGCCTCGCGCTGCGCGGCGTCGCGAGTGCCGCGATCGATGTATCGGACGGCCTCACCGGCGACTTGGGCCACATCCTGGAACGATCGGCGGTCGGCGCCGTCGTCGAGCTCGCGTCGATACCCCGTTCGCCGCCAGTGGCCGCGATGCTTGCGGGACCAGGGCGCGCAATCGGACTCGCGTGCCTGCTCGCGGGCGGCGACGACTACGAGCTCTGCTTCACCGCGCCGCCTGCGGCCGCACCGCGGATCAGGGCGATGGCTGCCGACGTCGGCTTGCCGCTCACGCGGATCGGGTCGATCGCCGCGGGAAGCGGTCTTGTCGTCCGCGACGAGCGCGGCGCGCCGCTGCCCGTGTTGCCGCGGGCGTTCGATCATTTTGGCCAGAAGAACGACGGATGAGCGACGGATGAGCGCCGCCGTCCCGTCGTTGCGCTTCCTGTTCGCTCGTCCGGCGCATTTCGTCGCGCTCGGGTTCGGCGCGGGATTGGCGCCGGTCGCGCCGGGGACGTTCGGGACGCTCGTCGCGATTCCGATCGCCATGGCCCTCCACGCGTACGTACCCGATGCCGTATATCTCGCTGTCGTCGCGGCGTTTCTGGGCGTCGGCATCTGGGCCGCTGCGATCACCGGGCGCGACCTCGGCATGCCCGACCATGGTGCGATCGTCTGCGACGAAGTTGTCGCCTTCCTTCTCGTGCTGTTTTTCGTCAGCCCCGACGGCGTCAGCGTCGCGCTTGCGTTCCTGCTCTTCCGGCTCTTCGACATCGTGAAGCCGCCGCCGATCCGGCAGCTCGACGCCGCGCTCAAGAACGGCTTCGGCGTGATGCTGGATGACCTCGTCGCCGCCGGCTACACGCTGCTCGTGCTCGCACTGGGGCGACGGTTGTGGGAGTGGTGGAGATGAGCGCCGCCGGCCGTTTCGATCTGAAGCGAATCGAGGAAGCGGGTTTGAATGCGCTGCAGACGCAGCGGCAGCTCTTCTACGATGGTTGGCTGCTGCGGATCTCGCCCGGAAAGGCGAAACGCGCGCGCAGCGTCAATGCGCATTTCGGCTCGACGCTGCCGCTTGCCGACAAGATCGCGCATTGCGAAAAGCTCTATGCCCAGCACGGGCTCGCGCCGCTCTTCCGGATGACGCCCTTCAACCAGCCTTCGAATCTCGAGGATGCGCTCGCTCTGCGCGGCTACGTTGCGTTCGAGTCGACGCTGGTGCAGGCGTTGACGCTCGAGGCCGCACCCGACGTGCCCGCGCCCGACGACGACGCAATGGTGACGACGCCGGATGCGCGCGCGTTCGTCGACGCGGCGGGGGAACTGCGTGAATCGACGGCACAGCAGCGCGACGCCCATTACGAACGCCTGTCGAATTCGCCGCTCGGCAAGCGCTTCGTCGCCGTACACGCCGGCGGACGCGTCGTGTGCACCGCACAAGTCGCGGTCGACGACGCGCTAGCCGGTCTCTTCGACGTCGTCACCGCCGAGGATGCGCGCGGGCGGGGCTATGCGACGCTCGCCTGCGCTTCGCTGCTGTCGTGGGCCTGGCAGCATGGCGCGCACGTCGCCTATCTGCAGGTCAGCGCCGACAACACGCCGGCCCTCGCGATCTATCGGAAATTCGGGTTCGCGACAGTGTATGCGTATCACTACCGCGGTCGGCCGGGGGAATGCGAGTGATGCCGGGATGAGCGCCGCAAGCTACGAAAGGGCCGCCGCGCTCGGTGCCGCGCTGTCGACACGAGGATGGCGCGTCGCGACGGCCGAATCGTGCACGGCCGGAATGATCGCGGCTGCGATCACCGACGTCGCCGGCAGCTCGGTCTGGTTCGACCGGGGCTTCGTCACCTACTCCGACGAGGCCAAGCAGGACATGCTGGGCGTGCGCAAGTCCACGCTGATCGCCCACGGCGCGGTGAGCGAGGCGACCGTGCGCGAGATGGTGGAAGGTGCGCTCGTGCGCAGCGCGGCCGAGCTGGCCGTGGCCGTGAGCGGGGTGGCGGGGCCGGCAGGCGGAACGCCGGAGAAGCCGGTGGGGATGGTCTGCTTTGCCTGGGGTGGCGGCGGGGGTGCCGTCGAAATCGCGACCCGGCACTTCGCGGGCGACCGCGCGGGAGTCCGCGAGGCCGCCGTGATCGTCGCGCTCGAGGGCCTGCTCGAGCGTGCCCGCTGGCCCTGACGGCTGCTCTGGCCCGGCCGAGCCGCCTAGGCCGTTTGGGGGCTTGCATCGAACGATCGTTCTATGACATCATTGGGCCATCCCGGCTCCCCGCCGGCGTGCGCCACACTGAAGCCTGCGCGATACTGAGGAGAATCACGATGCCGCTCGACAACACGATGGACGACCAGAAGAACAAGGCCCTCGCCGCTGCACTGGCGCAGATCGAAAAGCAGTTCGGCAAGGGGTCGATCATGAAAATGGGCGACGCGCAGATCCAGAACGATCTGCAGGTCGTGTCGACCGGCTCGCTCGGGCTCGACATCGCGCTCGGCGTCGGCGGGTTGCCGCGCGGCCGCGTGGTCGAGGTCTACGGGCCCGAATCGTCGGGCAAGACGACGCTCTGCCTGCAGGTGGTCGCGCAGGTGCAGAAGGCGGGCGGCACCGCCGCGTACATCGATGCCGAAAACGCGCTCGACCCCGTCTACGCGGGCAAGCTCGGCGTGGCCGTCGGCGACCTGCTGATCTCGCAGCCGGACACCGGCGAGCAGGCGCTGGAGATCGCCGACATGCTGGTGCGCTCGGGCGGCGTCGACATCATCGTCATCGATTCCGTCGCGGCGCTGGTCCCCAAGGCCGAGATCGAAGGCGAAATGGGCGACCAGCTCCCCGGCCTGCAGGCGCGGCTGATGAGCCAGGCGTTGCGCAAGCTCACCGCGAACATCAAGCGCGCCAACACGCTCGTCATCTTCATCAACCAGATCCGGATGAAGATCGGCGTGATGTTCGGCAATCCGGAAACGACGACCGGCGGCAACGCGCTCAAGTTCTACGCGTCGGTGCGCCTCGACATCCGCCGCATCGGCGCGATCAAGAAAGGCGAGGAGGTCGTCGGCAACGAGACGCGCGTCAAGGTCGTGAAGAACAAGGTCTCGCCGCCGTTCCGCGAGGCGCTTTTCGACATCCTGTACGGCGAGGGCATCTCGCGGCATGGCGAGATCGTCGAGCTAGGCGTCGCCCACGACATCATCGACAAATCCGGCGCGTGGTACGCGTACAACGGCGAAAAGATCGGGCAGGGAAAGGACAACACCCGCGAATTCCTGCGCGAGCATCCCGAGATGGCCGACGAGATCGAGGCGAAAATCCGCGCCGCGGTCGGCGTCCCGGCACCCGGCGCGCTGCGTGCGCGCGGCGAGCCCTTCATCGACGAATAGGCCCCGATGCCGGCGCGGGGGGGGATTGCCCGGGGCCGGCAATCAAGTGACCGACGACGCGCGCCGGCCGCTCCGGCATCCGAAATCGCTGCAGGCGCGCGCGGTCGGCTATCTCGCGCGGCGCGAGTATTCGCGTGCGGAGTTGAGAAGCAAGCTGCTTGCGGCGCCCGGTGCTGCGGCCACGACCGCCGAAGACGTCGACGTGGTGCTGGACCTCCTTGCTTCGCAGGGTTACCTCTCCGATGCGCGCTTCGCCAAGGCTGTCGTGCGCCAGAAGAGCGGCGGCTTCAGCAAGCGCGCGATCGTGCACGCGCTCAAGTCGAAGGGCGTCACCGGCGATGCCGCGATGGCGGCGCTGGCGACCGCAGAGCTCGATGACGATGCAGCGCTCGTCGCGCTCTGGCTGCGCAAATTCGGCAAGCTCCCGGCGAACGACCGGGAAAAGTCGCGGCAGATCCGTTTCCTGCAACGCCGCGGCTTCGCGCTGTCCGCGATCCTCAAGCTGATGCGGGAGCCGCCGGCGGAGTAGCGGAGCGGAACGGGCGCGTCGGCTCGCGCAACGCGGTAAAATGCAACCTTTTGATTAGCCGACGGGTTTCGAAGGGCCGCGCGTCCCATGAAAACTGCCGACATCCGCACCCGCTTCCTCGAGTTCTTCGCCGCACGCGGGCACGCGATCGTGCCGTCCTCCCCGCTCGTGCCGCGCGACGATCCGACGCTGCTCTTCGCCAACGCCGGCATGAACCAGTTCAAGGACGTGTTCCTCGGCCTCGACCAGCGGCCGTACGTTCGCGCGACGACGGCGCAACGCTGCGTGCGTGCCGGTGGCAAGCACAACGACCTCGAGAACGTCGGCTACACCGCGCGGCACCTCACTTTCTTCGAGATGCTCGGCAACTTCAGCTTCGGCGATTACTTCAAGCGCGACGCGATCCGCTATGCGTGGGAGCTCTTGACGAAAGAATACGGACTGCCCGCCGACAAGCTGTGGACGACCGTCTACATCGACGACGACGAGGCCTACGACGTCTGGACGAAAGACATCGGCGTTCCGGCGGAGCGCTGCATTCGCATCGGCGACAACCTGGGCGCGAAATATTCGAGCGACAACTTCTGGATGATGGGGGATACCGGCCCGTGCGGTCCGTGCTCGGAAATCTTCTACGACCACGGCCCCGAAGTCTGGGGCGGTCCGCCGGGATCGCCGGAGTCCGAGGGCGACCGTTACATCGAGATCTGGAATCTCGTCTTCATGCAGTTCAACCGCGACGACAAGGGGACGATGCATCCGCTGCCCAAGCCGTCGGTCGATACGGGCATGGGGCTCGAGCGCCTCGCCGCGGTGCTGCAGCACGTGCACAGCAACTACGAGATCGACCTTTTCCAGGACTTGATCCGCGCGGCCGTGCGCGAGACGGGCGCCACCGATTATCTGTCGCCCAGCCTGCGCGTGATCGCCGATCACATCCGCGCCTGCGCGTTCCTGATCGTCGACGGCGTGATTCCCGGCAGCGAAGGGCGCGGCTACGTGCTGCGGCGGATCGTTCGCCGCGCCATCCGTCACGGCTATCAGCTTGGACAGAAATCGCCGTTCTTCCACAAGCTCGTCTTTGACCTCGAACGGGTGATGGGCAGCGCGTATCCCGAGCTCAGGCGCGAAGCCAAACGCGTTGCGCAGGTGTTGAAGCAGGAAGAGGAGCGCTTCGGCGAGACGATCGAAAACGGGATGAAGATGCTGGAGCAGGCGCTCGCCGGAGGGGCCAAGGTTCTCGACGGCGAGACGGCGTTCACGCTCTACGACACGTACGGCTTCCCATTCGACCTGACTGCCGACGTCTGCCGCGAGCGCAACGTCACCGTCGACGAAGCCGGATTCAACCGCGCGATGGATGCGCAGCGCGAGCGGGCGCGAGCGGCGAGCCAATTCAAGATGGGCGCGCAGCTCGACTATGCGGGCCAGAAGACGCGCTTCCGCGGCCATGACACGCTCTCGGCCGAAGGTCGCGTGACGGCGCTCTACAAGGAAGGCGCTTCGGTGCCGTCGCTCTCCACGGGCGAGTCGGGTGTGGTGGTGCTCTCGGAAACGCCGTTCTACGCGGAGTCGGGCGGTCAGGTCGGCGATCGCGGCGAGCTCAGCAAGGGCGGCGCGTGTCTGACGCTTTTCGCCGTCCACGACACGCAGAAAGTCCAGGCCGACGTCTATGGCCACCTCGGCGAGGTGAAGACCGGCGAGCTCAGGGTCGGCGATACCGTCGCGGCACAGGTCGATCAGGCCGCGCGCGCGCGAACGGTGCGCAATCACTCGGCGACGCACCTGATGCACAAGGCGCTGCGCGAAGTTCTGGGCGCCCACGTCCAGCAGAAAGGCTCGCTCGTCGATCCGGACAAGACGCGCTTCGACTTCGCGCACAACGCGCCGCTCACCGACGACGAAATCCGCCGCGTCGAGGCGATCGTCAATCGCGAGATCCTGGAGAACGTGGCGACGCAGGCGCGCGTGATGCCGATCGAGGAGGCGCAGAAAGCGGGCGCGATGATGCTCTTCGGCGAAAAATACGGCGACGAAGTGCGCGTGCTCGACATCGGCACCTCGCGCGAGCTCTGCGGCGGCACGCACGTCGCGCGGACCGGCGACATCGGCTTTTTCAAGATCGTCGCGGAAGGTGGCGTCGCGGCCGGCATCCGCCGTGTCGAGGCCGTCACCGGCGACAACGCGCTCGGTTGGGTGCAGGCGCAGGAAGCGAAGATCGCCGCAGCCGCAGCGGCACTGAAGACACCCGCAGCGGAAATCGAGGCGAAGATCGCCCAGCTGATCGAAAGCGCGAAGGCAACCGAGCGCGAGCTTGCGAAGCTCAAGGCGAAGCTCGCGGCGTCGGCGGGCGACGATCTCGCCGGCAGCGCGGTCGACGTCAAGGGCACCAAAGTGCTGGCGGCCACCGTCGACGGCGCCGACGTCAAGGGCCTGCGCGAGACGATGGACAAGCTCAAGGACAAGCTCAAGAGCGCGGCGATCGTCCTTTCCGCCGTCGCCGACGGCAAGGTCACGCTGATCGCCGGCGTCACGCCGGATCTGACGACGAAAGTGAAGGCGGGCGAGCTCGTCAACCACGTCGCGCAGCAGGTCGGCGGCAAGGGGGGCGGCCGGGCCGACATGGCGCAGGCGGGCGGCACCGATCCCGCCGGGCTGCCCGCCGCGCTCCGTTCGGTCGCGGGCTGGGTCGAGCAGCGGTTGTGACCAGGACGGACCGACTGCCGATGGGCTCAGAGATTCTCCCGCGCCGGCAATGACGCTGCGTCCCGGCATCACCGTCGAGCTGATGAACGAGCGCGGCCAGGGTCGCTTGCCGTCGCTCTTCGGCTTTCGCGTGATGGCGGTCGAGCAGGGTCTGCTCGTCGCCGAGCTCGACATCCGGCCGGAGCTCCTCGCGCCGAACGGATTCCTGCACGCGGCGACCGTCGTCGCCCTCGCCGACACCGCGTGCGGCTACGGCTGCATTGCGCATCTGCCCGAGGGCGCCGGCAACTTCACGACGATCGAGCTCAAGAGCAATTTCATTGGCACGGCGCGCGACGGCACCCTTACCTGCATCGCGAAGCCCGCGCATCTCGGACGCACGACGCAGGTCTGGGACGCGACGGTGACGCGCCACGCCGACGGCGGCACGATCGCGCTCTTCCGCTGCACGCAGATGGTTCTGGCGCCCAAGGCTTGAATGGCGTGCTGACGATCCTGCGCGTCGACCATCTGGTGCTGACCTGCCGCGACGTCGCGGCGACGATCCGCTTTTATACCGAAGTGCTGGGGATGCGCGAGGTGACTTTTGGCGCCGGGCGCAAGGCGCTCTCGTTCGGGCGCCAGAAGATCAACCTCCATCCCGTCGGCCAGGCGGGCGGCGCGGCTGACGGTGGTGTCGCCGCGGTCGCGGCACGACCGACGCCGGGATCCGTCGACCTGTGCCTCATCGTCGCCGAGCCCGTGCCGGCGATCCTTGCGCACCTCGCCGCATGCGGCGTCCCGGTCGAACAGGGACCGATCATGCGTACGGGCGCGCTCGGTCCCATCGAGTCGGTCTACGTGCGCGACCCTGACGGCAACCTGATCGAGCTCTCGTGGTACGTCGGCGATACGTCGGGCTGACTCCCGCTCGCGACCGCTTCGCCGCCGCAAGTGTAAGGCGTAACGCCGCGACCTCGTCCGTCAGGTCGATGGCGCGCCCGCCCGCGTCCGCCTAGAGTCGGAGCACGCGTGGTCGATCGCGTTTTCGGCCGCCGTGACCTTCCCGATCGTGCGTCCACAACGAGAGCCCGCGAGCGGAGATCCGCGTGCCCGCATTGCCGCTCGCCTTGATGGCGTTCGCCGCCGGCGTCGTCCTGCTGCAATGGCAACCGGTGCTGCCCGCCGTCGCGCCCTGGCTTGGCGGCGCATTCGTCGCCGCGACCGCTGCAGCCGGCGTGCTTGCATTGCGCCGGCGTGTGCTGCTCGGGCGCATCGCCGCAACCGTTTTCGCGCTCGTCGCCGCGGGTGCGCTCGGCTTCGGCTATGCCGCGTGGCGCGCAGGAGTGCGGCTTGCCGATGAGTTGCCGGCGATGTGGGAGGGCGAGGACATCGCGCTCGTCGGCGTGATCGACGACCTGCCGCAGGCTTCGCCGCGCAGCACGCGTTTCGTGTTCGCCGTCGAGCGTGTCGAGACGGCCGGCGCCGTCGTGCCGGGAAAGCTCTCGCTCGCGTGGTACGCGCAATGGCAGAATGGCGGCCCGATCGACACGGTGCCCGGGATTGCGGCCGGCGAGCGCTGGCGGCTTGTCGTTCGCTTGAAGCGCCCGCATGGCACCGTCAATCCGAACGGCTTCGACGTCGAAGCCTGGCTGCTCGAGAACGGCTTGCGTGCAACGGGTTACGTGCGCACCGATGACGCGAACGCGCGGCTCGCGGCGTTTGCCGGCCGTCCCTCCGATTACGTGCAGCGGGCGCGCGCGGCGGTGCGCGAGCGCGTCCTTGCCGCGCTCCCCGACGCGCCGTACGCCGGCGTGATCGTCGCGCTCACGATCGGCGAAGAGCGCGCGGTTTCCGAAGCGCAGTGGCAGGTGTTCAGCCGGACCGGCATTACGCATCTCATCTCGATCTCCGGTTTGCATGTCACGGTGTTTGCGGCGATCGCCGGGGGTCTCGCGTTGGCGCTTGCGCGGCGCAGTCCGCTTCTTACGACCCGCATTCCGGCCCACAAGGTTGCCGCGGTCGTCGGCGTGAGCGCGGCCGCCGCCTACGTGCTGCTCGCGGGGTCGCAGGTGCCGGCGGTGCGAACGCTGCCGATGCTCGGCGTGGCGGCGGCGGGGCTGGCGCTGGCGCGGCCCGGAACGGCGGCGGTCGTCTGGCTGTGGGCACTCGCCGCCGTGCTCGCCTGGGATCCGTGGGCCGGATTTTCCGCGGGCTTCTGGCTTTCGTTCGGCGCGCTCGGACTGCTCCTGTACGCGCACGTCGGTCGGCTGGCGTCGCCGCCGCCGGCCTCGCACGTCGGACGGATCATTCGCACGATGCGCGTCGCCGCGCGGGCGCAGACGCTCGTCACGATCGGACTCGTCCCCGGGACGCTCGCGCTGTTCCAGCAGGTGTCGCTGGTCTCGCCGATCGCCAATGCGCTGGCGATTCCCGCGGTCACGTTCGTCGTCGTCCCGCTTTCGCTTCTCGGGATCGTCTGTCCGGTGGATCTGCTGTTCGCGGCGGCGCATCTTGCCTTTGCCGCGCTGATGGTGCCGCTTACCTGGATGGCGACTGCCCCAGCGTCCGTGTGGCAGCAGCATGCGCCGACCGCGTGGGCCGTCGCCGTCGCCGTGCTCGGCGTCGCGTGGCTTGCCGCCCCGCGCGGCGTGCCGGGTCGCGCGATCGGGTTCGTTGCACTGTTGCCGCTGTTCGTCGTGCGGCCGCTGCCGCCCGCTCCGGGCACGGCGCGCATGACGGTACTCGACGTGGGGCAGGGCCTCGCCGTCGTCGTCGAGACCCACGCGCATGCGCTGCTCTATGACACGGGGCCGCGCTTCAGCGACGACGCCGATGCCGGCGGCCGGATCGTGGCGCCATTCCTGCGCGCCGCCGGCATCCGCGCGCTCGATGCGATGATCGTCACGCATCAGGATTCCGACCACAGCGGCGGTGCACTCTCGGTGCTGCGGACGGTGCCGGTCGGCTGGCTGTCGTCGTCACTGCCGCCGGATCATGCGATCGTCGTGCATCGCGTGCAGGAAGGCGGCGAGGTGCGGCGCTGCGAAGCGGGCCAGCGCTGGGACTGGGACGGCGTGCGCTTCACCGTGCTGCAGCCGACGTCCGCGCAGTACGCGATGCTGCGCCCGAAGCCGAACGACCTGTCGTGCGTCGTGCGGGTCGACTCCGCATGGGGAAGCGTGCTCCTGACCGGCGATCTCGAAGCGCGCGGCGAGCTGGAGCTCGTGCGGCACGATGCAGCCGCGCTCAAGTCCGACGTGCTCCTCGTCCCTCATCACGGCAGCAAGACATCGTCGACGCCGGCGTTCATTGCCGCCGCGGCGTCGGTCGTCGCCGTCTACACGCCGGGATACCGCAATCGCTTCGGCCATCCGCGGCCGGAGGTCGTCGCCCGCTACGACGAAGCGGGAATCACGACCTTTCGCACCGATTACGACGGCGCGCTCACCTTCGTGTTCGCGCCCGGCGCCTCCCGCCTGCCGCAGGCGCAGCGTGCAGTCGACCAGCGCTACTGGCGCGACGTGCCCGTGCGCGACGGCTCCCCGCTCGACTAGCGGCGCGAGCCTGCGAGCAGGGCCCCCGCGCGCCCGGCGCGTGGGGTGCGACCGGGGCGAGTCGACGCTGCGGCCGACAACTCGGCGGCGCAATGATCACGAGCAGTACGGAGGCCGCGGCGCGAGCCTGGAAGCAGGGGAACGCGCGAGCGGCGAAGCAGGGGCCCCGTGCCGGAGGCCAGGGGATGCGAGCCATTGCGAGTCGCGTTCGGAGGCCGACAACGCGGTGTCGCGCATTCCTTGGTGGTGCGGAGGCCGAACTGCGCGCCCGGCGCGCGGGGTGCGACCGGGCCGAGTCGACGCTGCGGTCGACAACTCGGCGGCGCAATGATCACGAGCTGAACGGAGGCCGCCCGCGGTCGGCGCTGCTATCGGCGCGTGGCCTCGATGTTGATCTCGAGCTCGACCTTGTCGCCGACATCCGGGAGCCACCGGGTGAGTCCGTACGCCGAGCGATCGAACGCCGCGCGGAACGCGCCGCCGCACGTGTACCGTTTGGAAAGCCCGGCCTGCACTTCCTTGCAGACGAAGCGCTCCACCGCGAGACGCAACGGGCGCTGGACGCCGTGCAGCCACAGCGTGCCGTCGATCGCCGTCAGCCTGTCGCCGTCGAACACGAAATCGTCGCCGACATAGCGCACTTCGGGATATTGCGCTGTGTCGAGAAACTGTGGCGAGCGGAGCACGTCGTCGAGCGTCCGGTTGCCGGTGTCCACCGAGCCCGCATCGACATTGGCGACGACGCTGCCGGTCTTCGCCGCCGGATCGAACGTCACGGTCGCGTCGAGCTTCAGGAAGCGGCCGCGGACGTAGGATATGTCGCGATGCGCGACGGCAAAGTAGATCGAGCGGTGATCGGCGTCGACGTCGAATGCCGCGGCGAATACCGTGGTGGCGACGACCGCCAGACCTGCTCCTGCAAGGCCGGAGATTGCAGCGTGCCGGTGCGATCGTACGGAATTCATGCGTGCGCGGGTCCGATATAGTGGTCTTCGTTGGACAAACCGTTCTTCCCCGCTATCTATTCCGCGGCGCGGGAATAGCTGCGGGAGCCGCAATGTTTACCGAGGGAGCCTTCCGGTCCAGAATTCGGTCGATGGGAGGTGGTCGCTGGAGGAGGGCAACATCATGGCACTTCGGCACCGGGTCCCGGCAGCGATTGCGGCGGCGCTCTTCTCGCTGCCGGCCTGCGCGAGCTACCACACGTACGTGATCGACGAGCTCTATTCCAACACCGACGGCACCGTGCAGTACGTGGTGCTGCACGAGTCGCTCGGGATGAACGGCCAGAATCTGCTCGCGGGGCATACGCTGACGGCCACGCATGCGGGACAGAAGAAGACCTACAGCTTCGTGCGCGATCTTCCTGGCGAAATGTGCGGGTATTACAACTGCATGCCGAGTCCGACTGCCGGCACCCGCGTGCTGATCGGCACCGACGGCTTCGCCGCCCTCGGGCTCGTCACGCCGGACTACGTCGTTCCCAACGGGTTCCTTCCCATCGACGGTGGCACCGTCGACTACGCCGGGGTCGATGCACTGACTTTTGCGGCGTTGCCGACCGACGGCCTCAACGCGCTCTACCGCGATGGAACGACGCGGCGGAATGTCGCGACGAACTTCGCGCGGGACGCCGCGACCGCCGCCCTGTCCGCCGTCAACTATCAAGGGTTGTGGTGGGCGACGGGCGGCACGGAATCGGGGTGGGGGATCAATTTCGCGCATCAGGGCGATCGGGTCTTCGCCACGTGGTACACCTACGACGCCGCGGGCAAAGCCTGGTGGCTGTCGATGCTTGCCGACCGGATTACCGGCAACACGTACCGCGGCCCCATCAACGTCGACAGCGGCCCGTCGTTCGCGAGCTTCGTCGGCGCGGGCAAGCCCACGCATGTAGGGATGGGCACGCTCGCATTTTCGGATGCGAACAACGCAACGTTCGACTACACCGTCAACACGACGACGCAATCCAAGGCGATCGCGCGCTACGATCTCGGCACCGGCGCGCAGCCGATCTGCGCGTTCAGCGCCACCGCGCTCAACTTCGGCGCCGCGGCCAACTACCAGGACCTCTGGTGGGCGGCGAGCGGGGCGGAGTCGGGTTGGGGCATCAACTTCGCGCATCAGGGCAACACGCTGTTCGCGACCTGGTACACCTACGATGTCGATGGCACGCCCATGTGGCTGTCGGCGCTGCTGAAACGCGCCGGCACCAGCAATGTCTATCAAGGCGACCTGGTGCGAACCTCGGGGCCGCGATTCGACAATTACCGGACGAGCGACCTCGGGCCGAACCAGCCGGTCGGCTCGGCGACCCTGACGTTCGCGGACGGCAACCACGCCAGCTTCGACTACACGGTGACCGGCATCGCAACGGGAACCGTCACGCAGTCGAAGGCGATCGTGCGCTATCCATTCGCCGCCACGGGCGGAACGCTCTGCCAGTAGACACCGCTGTCGCGCGCGGGCGGCGCCGCGTAGACTCCGCTCGTGCGACGGAGCGATATCGAGTGTCTTCCCTGCCTCTTCGAGCGTCGAGGATGGATCGCGTTGCTCGCACTCGCCGCGCTCGGTGCCGCGACGCCCATCGTCGCGGTCGCGCAGAGCCACGACGCCAACGCGAAGGAGTGGAAGCTCTCGACGGCGGTGGGGACGGCGTTTGCGCTCGGCAAGGCGGGCGAACGCTGGGCTGCGCTCGTCACCGAAAACTCCGGCGGCAAGCTCGCCGTCGTGCTGCGTCCCGGCGCGACGCTCGCCGAGCGCGATCCGGCGCGCGAGTTCACCGCGCTTCGCAGCGGCGCCGCCGATCTCGCGATCGGCTCGACGCTGTATTGGTCGGTACAGGTGCGCGAGCTCGGTGTCGTCGGATTGCCCTGGATCGCCCCGGAGGAAAAGCAGCTCGATGCCCTGGTGACGGGCGTCATCGCGGAGAAGCTCGCCGCAGCAGTACAGGCCGGCGGCGCGATGCCCCTCGCGTTCGCGCCGCTCGGTCATCGCGAGCTCGCAGCGCTCGCACCGGTGCGCACGCCCGACGATTTGGCGGCGCGGGCCGTGCGCATCGCGTCGACGCCGTATCTCGTCGACTTCTACGCGGGATTGGCGGCGCGTCCGAAGGCCATGTCGTTCGCCGCCGCGCGGCCCGCATTTGAATCGGGCGAGCTCGATGTGCAGGAGGGCGCACCGGCAACGTTCGCCGCCGCGCGCCTCGACGCCATCGGCATCAGGCACGTTACGCTTTGGGGCGCCGTGGCCGAAGCGGCGATTTTCGCCGTCAATCGCGGCGTCTGGGAGGGGTGGACCGACGAGGAGCGTGCGATCGTCCGCGCCGCTGCACAGCAGGCGGCGTTCGAGCTTGCCGTGCTTGCACGCGCCGAGAACGCCGAAGCGCTCGCCCTGCTCCACAAACGCGGCGTGTCGATCGTGCGCCTCACGCCATCCGGTCAGGCCGCGTTCGCGGCGGCGGCGCGTCCCGTCTACGACAAATGGGCCGCAGTGGCCGGCTATGAGCTCGTGCGCGCGGCGGAAGCGGCGGTGGCCGCGGCCCGGTGATGCGCTCCGTCAATCAAACAAGCTGAACCGCGGAGGACATGGAGATCGCGGAGGAAATCTGGCAGACGCTTTCTCCGTGCTCTCCGTGTTCCCTTTTTTGCGCCGTTACCCGAGCATGCTGACGAAACGCCCCAGTCGCACTGCAGTTTCGCCCTTTTTCGGGCGGCGCGTCGGCATGATCAGCACGCAATCGGCGTAGGGCGTACGGATCTCGGCGTCGCCGTCGCGCGCGAGCACTGTGCCCTTCTCGGCAATCACCGCGAGGCCGTGAACGGGAAGCGCGAAGGCAAAATCGTCGGTGCCGATCGTGACCGCGGCGGTGACCTCGATCACCTTCTGCGCGGGCGCCGGCAGCGGTTCGAGCTGCGCGTCGAGAAACGCCGCGTCGGCCATTCCGAAATGCCGCAGGAAGCGCAGCGCAGCGTCCTTCGCGACCTCGGGCGCGGCGCTCGCCCAGTGCTGGCCGCATTCGACCAGCAGTGCATTGCGCGGGTCCATGGCGTCGTCGAAGAACGCGTAATCGCGCAGTCGCCGTCCCGCTGCATGGCCCGCGTCGACGACGATGTATTCGGGGGCGCCGAGCGCCTGGGCAAGCAGGACGCCTTTGCGCTGCCGTCCCGCCATCGCGAGCGGCGGACAGGAATCGGTCATCGAGTGGAGGTCGAGCAGGTAGTCGATCCGGTCGTAGAGCCTCCGCAGTTCGCGCGCGCGATCCAGATCGGCGCTCTTGCGGGGGCCGTCGAGCACGTCGGTGGTCCACAGCCGGTTGAAGTCCTCGTCGACGCAGCGCGACGCGAACGGGTCGGCGGCGTCGAACGTCCGGTACGCACCGACGTTCGCGAAGCACACGGAGAGCGTCCCGCGCAGCGGGCGGAAGCCCGTGCCGAGCAGCCAGTCGAGGGCGATTGCGCCGCAGACCTCGTTGCCGTGCGTCAGGGCCTGCAGCAGCACGTGCGGGCCGGCCCGGTTCGAAGCATGGGTCCAAACGTAAGGGATGCCGGTGTTGCCCGCAGCCCAGCGGCCGAGATCCGGGAAGGAGACCTCGATCGTTGGCAGAGGCCACTCGGGGCCGTCGATCATCGCTGCGAAGCCGCGGGGCGCGTCCAAGATGCCGCCGCCGTCACGACCTGCAGATCCGGTCGGCGAGGCGGCGCATGAACGTCTGGCAACGCGCGAGCTGTTCGACCGCCACCCATTCGTTCGGCTGATGCGCCTGCGCGATGTGGCCGGGGCCGCAGACGATCGACGGGATCGCGGCGCCGTCGAAGAGTGCCGCCTCGGTGCCGAACGACACCTTGCCGTGCCCCCCTTCGCCGAGGCAGGACCGACCGAGCTCGGCGATCGCGCTCGCATCGCCGGTGTCGAAGCCGGGCGTGGCCGAGAGCGCATCGAACTCGATGTGCGTAGCGGCGGCAACGCGACGCATCTCGGGAACGAAGCGTTCGGCGTAGCCCTTCACCTCGGCGAACAATTCGTCCGGGTCGTCTGCGGGAAGATGCCGGAACTCGAAGTCGAACCAGCAATCGCGCGGCACGATGTTGAGCGCGGTGCCGCCGTGGATCACGCCCGTGTGCACCGTCGTGTAGGGGACGTCATACGCGAGGTCATGCGGCCCCTGGTCGCGAAATGCACGCGCCATGCTGGTGAGATAAGTGACGATCTCGCAGGCGATCTGCACGGCATTGACTCCGCGCGGCGTGAGCGACGAATGCGCCTCGAAACCGCGGATGCGACAGCGCCAGCTCTTCTTCCCCTTGTGGGCGACGACGAGCTTCATGCCGGTCGGCTCGCCGACGATGACGCCCTGCGGCTTCACGCCGCGCCGCACGATGTCGGCGATGAGCCTGCGGACGCCGATGCAGCCGACTTCCTCGTCGTAGGACAGCGCGAAATGGAGCGGCCGATCGAGGCCGCGCCGGAGGAATTCGGGGACGAACGCGAGGCCGGTCGCCGAGAAGCTCTTCATGTCGGTGACGCCGCGGCCGTAGACCTTGTCGCCGATCCGGGTCGCTTCGAACGGGTTCGTGCTCCACGGCTGACCGTCCACCGGGACGACGTCGGTGTGCCCGGACAGCACGATCCCCCCTTCGCGTTCACTCCCGTCGCTCGCGGGGAGCGTGGCGAAGAGGTTCGCCCTGCGCCGTTCGTCGTCGAAGGTGAGTGTGGACGCCACACCATGCGCGGCGAGATACTCGCGCACCCAATCGATCAGCGCGAGGTTCGAGTCACGACTCGTCGTGTCGAAGGCGACCAGCGTGCGGATCAGCGGCCAGGCGAAAAGGTCCGGTGCCGCCGTATCCTGATTTTCGCGCACTGCGGCAATTGTGGCGGGGGCATTCATCGCGTATTCGTTGCACGCGTCCTGAAACGGGCGGAGCGGGGAAAAAAGCAGGATAGGGAGCGCGAAAGCGACTGTCAAATGCGGGGGGACGACCCCCGGGACGAAGGAGCGCCCATGCGATGCGACCGGGTATCGAATGCCTTCATCAACGCAGCGCTCGCAGCCGGGGCGGCGATCGCTGCAGCACCCGGTGCCGTGATCGGCGCTCCGGGGCCGTTGCCCGTCGACACGATCAAGCTGCCGCCGGGCTTCACGATCGAAGTCGTCGCCCGCGTGCCGAACGCGCGTGCGATGGCGCTCGCCCCCGATGGCACGCTGTTCGTCGGCTCGACCGGTGCAGGACAGGTTCACGCCGTAACGTTTCCGGCAGCCGGAGCGAGGGGCGAGGCGGTCGTTCGGGTCGTGGCGTCGGGCTTGCGCGAGCCCGCCGGCGTAGCCTTCCGTGGCGGGTCGCTTTATGTTTCGGCGATCGATCGCATCCTGCGTTTCGACGGCATCGAGCGGCACCTCGACGATCCGCCGAAGCCCGCGGTCGTCACCGACAAGCTGCCGGGCGATCGGCACCACGGCCTCAAGTACATCGCGTTCGGTCCCGACGGCAAGCTCTACATCAACGTCGGCGCGCCATGCAACATCTGCGAGCCCGATCGCGACCGTTACGCGGCGATCGTGCGGATGAATCCCGATGGCTCGGCGCTCGAAGTCTACGCGAGAGGCGAGCGCAACTCGGTCGGCTTCGATTGGGACCCGCGGACGAGCGACCTGTGGTTCACGACCAACGGCCGCGATTGGCTCGGTGACGATTTGCCGCCGGACACGCTCAACCATGCGCCGAAGCCGGGTCTCGATTTCGGCTTTCCGTATTGCCACGCCGGCACGATCCCCGATCCGGAGTTCGGCAACAAGCGCGCGTGCAGCGAGTTCGCGCCGCCGGCGCAACGGCTCGGCCCGCACGTCGCGCCGCTTGGAATGCGTTTCTATACCGGGGCGCAGTTTCCCGCGGCGTATCGCGATCAGATCTTCATCGCCGAGCACGGCTCATGGAACCGCACGCACAAGATCGGCTATCGCATTACGCTCGTGAAGCTCGACGAGCGGCGCAACGCCGTCGGCTATGAACCCTTCGCGACGGGCTGGCTCTCGGGTGAAGAGGCGTGGGGCCGGCCGGCGGACGTGGCAGTCGCGCCGGACGGCTCATTGCTGGTGTCGGATGACTCGGCCGGGGCGATCTATCGAATCCGTTACCAGCGCGCTCAGTAGCCGTACCCGTAATACGCGGGCGGCGCCACGTAAACCGGCCGCGGGGCGACATAAACCGGGCGCGGCGCGACATAGACCGGCGCGGGATAGACGACCGCCGGGCGATACGGCCGGTAGTAGCCAGGCCGATAGGCATATCCGTATCCGTACCCGTATCCGCGATAGCCTCCCCAATACGGTTGACCCGCTGAAACGGCGAAGCCCGGGCCACCGATGGAAACACTCCAACCGACGTTGTTCGCGGATGCGGCCGGCGCGAAGGCGAGACCTCCCGCGACAATGGCGGCGAGCGCGGCGGCAAGAGCGATGTGGCGCGATTTGGTGGGCGACATATGAACCTCCTGTTACGTGTCGACGTGGACCCGCTCACTGTTCGACGAGTTGGCGGGCGTCCTGGTTCCGTCAACGCGATGCCCGACGACACGGTTGACGGTGTTACATCTGGATACGGATTCGCTCGCCGCAGCGGGCAGTGGTGTCGCGGCGTCCGTATTTTTTATTGCAAATCGGCGGGTTGCGCTATTCTTCGAGGAAGAGATCGCCATCCATGGTTTGGGGGATTTCATGTCACCGCGCCGGCAACTGCCTGCCCTGTTTTCCCTGTGCGCCCTGCTTGCCCTTGTCGCTGGCGCGGCTTTGCCGGTCGATGCCGCCGACCTGACGATCGGTCTTGGCGCCGACGTCACCGCACTGGACCCGCACTACCACAACGTCACGCCGAACAACAACGTCGCGGCGCACGTCTTCGGCTATCTCGTCCAGCGCAACGAAAAGTCGCAGCTCGAGCCGGGGCTCGCAACCGAGTGGAAGACGGTCGACCCGCTGACCTGGGAATTCAAGTTGCGCAAGGGCGTCAAGTTCCACGACGGCAGCGATTTCACCGCGGCCGACGTGGTCGCGTCGATCGAGCGCGTGCCGACGGTTCCGAACAGTCCATCGCCGTTCAGCGCATTCACGAAGCAGATCCGGGAAATGGTCGTCGTCGATCCTTATACGATCCGCTTCAAGACCGCGACGCCGTATCCGCTGATGCCCTCGGACATGACGCAGGTCGTGATGATCTCCAAGGCTGCCGCAAAAGCGACCACCGAGGACTTCAACAGCGGCAAGGCGGCCATCGGCACCGGACCGTACAAGCTCGTGCGCTACGCCAAGGGCGACCGGATCGAGCTGGCGCGCAACGACGCCTACTGGGGCGGCAGGACGCCGTGGGAGAAGGTGACGCTGCGGATCCTGCCGCAGGACGCCTCGCGCGTCGCGGCGCTCCTCTCAGGCGACGTCCAGGCGATCGAGAACGTGCCGACCTCCGACGTGGCGCAGCTGCGCAAGGACAGGAAGCTCCAGGTATCGAAGACCGTCGCCGACCGTCTCATCTATCTCCATCTCGATTCCAGCCGCGATGTTTCCCCGTTTGTCACCGACAAGGCGGGCAGGCCGCTCGAGAAGAATCCGCTGAAGGACGTGCGCGTGCGTCGCGCGATGTCGAAGGCGATCAACCGCGCCGCTATCGTCGACAAGGTGATGGAGGGCGAGGCGATTCCGTCCGGCCAGCTGGTGCCCGAGTTCCTGTTCGGCGCGACGAAGAACCTCAAGGTCGAGTCGTACGATCCGGAGGGCGCGAAAAAGCTCCTCGCCGAAGCCGGCTATCCGGAGGGCTTCGGCCTCACGATCCACGCGCCGAACAATCGCTATGTAAACGACGCGAAGATCGCGCAGGCCGTCGCGCAGATGCTCTCGCGCGTGGGGATCGACACCAAGGTCGTCGCGATGCCGTCGTCGACTTACTTCACGCAGGCGACCGAGCTCAAGTTCAGCTTCATGCTGGTGGGCTGGAGCACGGGGACGGGCGAGGCGTCATCGTCGCTCAAGGCGCTGCTGATGACCTACAACCGGGACAAGGGTTATGGCAACGCTAACCGTGGCCGTTACTCGAATCCAAAGGTCGATGCGCTGACCGAGGACGCGCTCGCGACCGTCGATGATGCGAAGCGCGAGGCCTACCTGCAGCGCGCGACCGAGCTCGCGATCAACGACGTCGGCGTGATTCCGCTGCATTTCCAGGTCAACCTGTGGGCGACGCGTGATGGCATCAGTTACGTGCCGCGTACCGACGAGTACACGCTGGCGTGGAAATTCAAGCCGGCGTCCACGAAATGAACGCACCGGAAGCGGTTTCGGCCGTCACGACGCCGGCGGCGCACTTCATCGCCAACCGCTGGGTTGCGCCGGCGAGCGGCGCGACGCTGCCGATGATCGATCCATCCGACGGCAAGCCGTTTGCGGCGATCGCGTTCGGCACGGCCGAGGATGTCGACCGCGCCGTGCGTGCCGCGCGGCACGCACGCGACGGCATCTGGGGGCGGCTCGCGCCCGTCGAGAAAGGGCGGCTCCTTGCGAAGCTGTCGCGCGCAATTCTCGATCACGCCGATGACCTGGCGGTCATCGAGGCCCGCGATTGCGGCAAGCCGCTCGCGCAGGCACGCGCCGACGTCGCTGCCTGCGCGTGCTATTTTGAATTCTACGGCGGCGCGTGCGACAAGCTCACCGGCGAAACGATTCCGTATCCGGCGGGCTACTCGGTGCTGACCTGGCGCGAGCCGCACGGCGTCACCGGCCACATCATCCCCTGGAACTATCCGTTGCAGATCTTCGGCCGCTCGGTCGGGGGCGCGCTTGCGGCCGGCAACGCGTGCGTGGTCAAGCCGGCGGAGGACGCGTGCCTCTCGTTGTTGCGCGTCGCGGAGCTCGCTGCGGGCGTCGGCTTTCCCGAAGGCGCGCTCAACATCGTCACCGGGCTCGGCGGCGAGGCCGGAGCGGCGCTGGCCGCGCATCGCGGAATCGATCATCTGTCGTTCACGGGCTCGCCGCCGACCGGAGCGTTTGTCGCGGGCGAGGCGGCGAAGCGGCATTGTCCCGTGACGCTGGAGCTGGGCGGCAAGGGCCCGCAGATCGTGTTCGCCGACGCCGATCTCGATCACGCGCTGCCGGTGATCGTCAACGCAATCGTACAAAACGCCGGACAGACGTGCTCGGCGGGCAGCCGGCTTTTGGTCGAGCAATCGCGCTACGAGGAAGTGCTCGCGCAGCTCGGCGCACGCTTCGCTGCGCTGAAAGTCGGCCCGGCGCTCGCCGATCTGGATTGCGGGCCGTTGATCCGTGCCGGACAACTCGAGCGCGTTCACGGCTTCCTCGCGGACGCGCAACGCGACGGCTTCGCCACGGTGGCGAAGGGCGAGATCGTCGCGGTCGCTCCGCCGACCGGCTATTACGTCGAGCCGCATCTGCTGCGCGATGTCGCACCGTCGTGCCGGCTCGGCTGCGAGGAAGTATTCGGTCCCGTGCTCGCGGCGATGCAGTTCACCGACGAGGCCGACGCCATCCGCATCGCCAACGGGACCGATTTCGGGCTCGTCGCCGGCGTGTGGACGCGCGATGGCGGGCGGCAATTGCGCCTCGCGCGCGCGATTCGCAGCGGGCAGGTGTTCGTCAACAATTACGGTGCCGGCGGCGGGGTCGAGCTGCCGTTCGGCGGGGTGAAATCCTCGGGCTACGGACGGGAAAAGGGATTCGAGGCGCTCTACGGCTTCACCGTGCTGAAGACGGTGGTGCTGCTGCACGGCTGATGCGGCGGGCCGCATCCGCCGGCCGCGATTGCGCGTATCACGCTCTCTCACTCCGCGGGACACATTCGAGATGGCGATACAACCCACGTTCCTGCTGATCGCCGACATCGCCGGCTACACGCGGTTCATGAAGTTCCACCGCGCGAGCCTCGCGCACGCGCAGGATCTCATCGCGCAGCTGCTGGAGGCGGTGATCGACGCAACCGAAGAGCACTTGAGACTCGCAAAGCTCGAGGGCGACGCGGCATTTTTCTATCTCGCCTGCCCCCTGGGACGGAGCCCGGCCTCGCCTTCGTCGCCGAGCAGGCGGCGGCGATCTATCGCGCGTTCCATGCCAAGGCCTCCGATCTCAAGATCAATACGTTGTGCGTCTGCGACGGCTGCCAGCAGGCGGGCAACCTCAAGATCAAGCTCGTCGGCCACCTGGGCGAAGCGGCGGTACAAAGGGTCAAGAACTTCACGGAGCTTGCCGGCGTCGATGTGATCCTCGTCCACAGGATGCTGAAGAACGATGTGCCGATCCCCGAATACATGCTGATGACGGAGCCGGTTCACCAGCGCGTCGACCGCTCGCTGCGTGAACGCGCGGCGAGCCACCCGCTCGACCTTGCGGATCTCGGTCCGACCGACACCTACTACGTGGATCTCGAGCGCTACGTCGGCGAAGTGCCCGCGAGCCCCCGGCTTTCGATGGGCCAGCGGCTGTTGCGGCATTGGCGCCTCGCCATGCGAACGCTGCCGGAATTCGTGGGACTCAAGGACGCGTGCGTTGGCTTCCGCAACATCGACCGCACGTCACCCGCCGCAGCAGCGGGCAAGGCACCATGAGACTCGCGAACAAGATCGCGATCGTTACGGGCGCAGGCTCCGGCTTCGGCGAGGGTATCGCCCGCCGCTATGCGCAGGAAGGCGCCGCAGTCGTCGTCAACGACATCAATGTCGGCAACGGCGAGCGCGTCGTCCGCGACATCGCGGCGGGGGGCGGGCGGGCAAGGTTCTGTCCGGCCGACGTGTCGAAGGACGCCGACGTGGCGCGGCTCGTCGCATTCGCGCTCGACGCCTTCGGCGACCTCGACGTCGTCGTCAACAACGCCGGCACCACGCATCGCAACCAGCCGATGCTCGACGTGAGCGAAGACGAGTTCGACCGGATCTACCGCGTCAACGTGAAGAGCCTCTATCTCACCGCGAAGCACGCAGTCCCGCACTTCCGCAAGAAGCACGATGGCGTGTTCATCACGATCGCGTCGACCGCCGGCGTGCGCCCACGTCCCGGACTCACCTGGTACAACGGCAGCAAGGGCGCGGCGATCACGACCTCGCGGTCGATGGCGGCCGAGCTCGCCAGAGACAATATCCGCGTCAACGTCATCAACCCGGTGGCGGGCGAGACGGCAATGCTCGCCGCTTTCATGGGCGAGGACACGCCGGAGATGCGCGCGAAATTCGTCGCGACGATTCCGCTCGGCCGCTTGTCGCTGCCGACCGATATCGCGACGGCCGCGGTGTTCTTCGCCTCCGACGAGGCGGCGTTCATTACCGGCGCCTGCCTCGAAGTCGACGGCGGACGATGTGTCTGAATTACGCCAGTGCAGCAACCGCCACCGGCTCGATCGATAACGCAAACTCGATGGCCAGATGGTCGCCCTCGTCGCGCCAGCGTGCAGCCGGCGCGAAACGGCGAAGCAGCCGCTGCGCCGGCGGATTGTCGGAGACGCAGACCGCCTGCAGCCCCTCGGCTGGCATTAATATGGTAACTATAATATTATTATTGTAATGGCACGTTATCCGACGGAACACAAGGGGCAGACGCGATCCCGGATTCTGGCCGCTTCCGACCGGCTGCTGAAAACCCGCGGTCCGGAGGCGGCGTCGATCGACGCCGTCATGAAAGGGGCGGGGCTCACGGTCGGCGGCTTCTACGCGCACTTCGCGTCGAAGGACGAGCTCGAGCGCGAAACCTTGCTCTACGGTCTTGACGTCAGCATGGACCGGCTCCTCGCCGCGCTGGCGTCGATCAACGAGGATCAAGCGTGGGTCGCGGCGCTGATCCATCGCTACCTGCACCAGGTCGACGACCCCGATCTTGCGGACGCCTGCCCATTGACGCTGCTGTTGCCGGAAGTGACGCGCGGCGGACCGGAGTTCCAGCGGGCGTGGGGCGAGCGCACCGGCGCGTTGCTCAACCGTGTCGCGCATCGCTTTCCGGAGCGTCCCGGTCTTTCGCCGCGTGAGGTTGCAATCGCGGTGTTCGCGAGCTGCGCCGGGGCCATCGCGTTCGCGCGGACGATTCCGGCGCCGCATGCGCGAGCGCGGGTGTTGAACGCGACCGAGGCGATGCTCATCGGGTGGTTGCAGCTCGGCGACGCCTCGACGCCGCGCGAGTCCAGCGTCAGATCACCCCGCGCCGCCTGAACTCGTCAATCGTCGCGTCGTCGTAGCCCAGGCCCCGAAGAACCTCGTCGGTGTGCTCGCCCAGGCGCGGGCCGCCGCCAGCGAAATTGCCGGGCGTTGCGGAGAGCTTCGGCACGATACCGGGGACCTTGAGCGTCGACCCATCGGAGAGCCGGATCTGCCGGATCATCGCCCGTGCGGCGTAATGCGGATCGGCGACGATATCGGCAATCGAATAGATTTTCGACGCCGGGACTTCCGCCGCTTCCATCGCCGCGAGGACGTCGGCGGCCGGGCGTGCGCTCGTCCATGCCTCGATCTCGCCGTCGAGCCACTGCTGCTTCGCGGCGCGCCCATCGTTGTGGGTGAGCGATGGATCGCTCGCGAGGTCGTCGCGTCCCATCGCGACACACAATCGTTTGAAGATCGAATCGCCGTTCGCAGCGATCAGCACGTAGCTCTTGTCGCTGCAGCGATACGCCGATGTCGGCGCGATTCCCGGCAGGATCGATCCGGTGCGCTCGCGCACGACGCCGAACACGTCGAACTCCGGCAGCAGCGATTCCATCACCGAGAACACCGATTCGTAGAGCGCGACGTCGATGATCTGGCCGCGGCCGGTCTTGCGCCGCGACTCAAGCGCCATCAGCGCGCCGATGACGCCGTAGAGCGCAGACAACGTATCGCCGATCGACACACCCACGCGCGACGGCGGCCGATCGGGCGTGCCCGTGACGTAGCGCAGGCCGCCGACCGCCTCGCCGATCACGCCGAAACCCGGTCGCTCGCAATACGGCCCGCTCTGGCCGTAGCCGGAGATGCGCACCATGACGAGACCGGGATTTGCCGCGGCGAGCGCATCGTAGCCCATGCCCCAGCCTTCCATCGTCCCGGGACGGAAATTCTCGACGACGACGTCGGCGCCGGAGGCCAGCTCTCTCGCGATCGCCTGGCCCTCGGGCTTGCGCAAATCGAGCGTCACCGACTTCTTGTTGCGCGACTGGACGTGCCACCACAGCGACGTGCCGTCCTTGAGGTAGCGCCATTTGCGCAGCGGATCGCCAAGGCCGGGCGGCTCGAGCTTTGTCACCTCGGCACCGAACTCGGCCAGGAGCTTCGCGCAAAACGGCCCGGCGATCAACGCTCCCAGTTCCAACACCTTGACCCCTGCGAGGGGGCGATCGTCAGGCATGCGTTCACCTTGCATAGACGACGTCGCGCACGCGTGGCTCCCCGATTTCCGCGGCGACCGGTCCGGGTCGGCGGCGGCAGTATAACTTCTCGTTTGTGCCTGCGCGCGCGGGCATCGTCGTGAGGTAGTATTGGCGATGCGACAACGACTCACGAATCCGCTTCACGATCGCGAAGGAGCTCCACATGAAGATACCGTTCCTCAAGATCCTCGCCGCGTTCGCGCTCGCCGCCGTCGCGTACGGCGCCTGCGCGCAGGACAAGGTCGTCTATCACTTCGACGGTGGTCTAGCGCAAGCCACCAAGGGCCTGCGCAATGTCCGCAACCACCTCGACGTCGATCCCACGGCGAAGATCATCGTCGTCGCGCATGCCGAAGGCGTGGACTTCCTGATGGAAGGCGCCAAGACGACGAACAACCAGGATTTCGCCGCGCTGGTCAACGATTTGGAGGGGCGCGGCGTCAAGTTCGAGATTTGCGAAATCACGCTCAAGAACCGCAACCTCAAGAAGGAGCAGTTCATCCTCGGGCCGAGCTTCACGCCCTCGGGCGTCGTGCGCATCGCCGATCTGCAGGCGAAGGAGCACTACGCTTACATTAAACCGTAAGCTAGCGGGGGCGTGCTCGGAGTCGTCATTCCCGGGAAAGCGGGAGTCCAGCATCTTCTATTGAACGCCACTCGGTCGCCGCCTTCGCGGGGAAGACGAAGAGTCTGCTTCCGCCGCTTGCTGCCGCTTTGTCTGTGTGCATGGTCTGAACGGGCCCCAGCAACGTGCCGCATGGGCGGCGATGTGGAATAATCAGCGATATCAGGAGCCTGTCGGGCTTGCTAGCGCGGGGCCTTCCCGCGCCTTGGCTTACCCGGCTCCCCGAGATGCTCGATCCCGCCGTCCATGCCCAGCTTGCGGCGATCCTGCCGCCGTCGGCGCTGCTGACGACGACCGAAGAAACACGGCCGTACGAATGCGACGGCCTGACCGTTTATCGCGAATTGCCCGCCGCCGTCGCCATCCCCGACAGCGAGGCCCAGGTGGTCGAGATCCTCAGGCGCTGCCACGCGGCGCGGGTGCCGGTGGTCGCCCGCGGCGCGGGGACGAGTCTCTCCGGCGGCGCGATGCCCGACAAGCGTGGCGTGCTGCTGTCGCTCGCCAAGTTCCGGAGGATCCTCGCCGTCGACCCGCTCGCGAGAACGGCGATCGTCCAGCCCGGCGTGCGCAACCTGTCGATCACGGAAGCGGCTGCACCGTACGGTCTTTACTACGCGCCCGATCCGTCGTCGCAGATCGCCTGCACGATCGGCGGCAACGTCGCCGAGAACGCCGGCGGCGTTCACTGCCTGAAGTACGGACTGACGGTTCACAACGTCCACCGCGTGCGCGCGGTGCTGATCACCGGCGAGGTGGTCGAGTTCGGCGGCGACGCGCTGGACAGCCCGGGCTATGACCTGCTCGCGCTCATCAACGGGTCCGAAGGGCTGCTTGCCGTGATCACCGAAATCACCGTGAAGCTGACACCGAAACCGCAGCACGCGCAGGTCGCCCTCGCCGCGTTCGACAATGTCGTGCAGGCGGGTGCGGCCGTGTCCGCGGTGATCACCGCGGGCATCGTGCCAGCCGGGCTCGAGATGATGGACCAGCCGGCCACACGCGCGGTCGAGGACTTCGTCCACGCGAACTATCCGCTCGATGCCAAGGCAGTGCTGCTGGTCGAGACCGACGGCACGCCCGAGGAAGTCGCTGCCGACATGGCCGAGATCCGGCGGGTGCTGACCGATGCGGGCGCCACCGAAGTCCGCGTGTCGAAGGACGAGGCGCAGCGGCAGCTCTTCTGGTCCGGGCGCAAGGCGGCCTTTCCCGCGGTTGGCCGCATCAGCCCCGATTACTACTGCATGGACGGGACGATTCCCCGCAAGAAGCTCGCGTACGTCCTCGGACGGATCGAGACCCTGTCGAAGGAATTCGGGTTGCGCTGCGCCAACGTGTTCCATGCCGGCGATGGCAACCTGCATCCGCTGATCCTGTTCGATGCGAACATCGAGGGTGAGCTCGAGCGCACTGAAGCGTTCGGCGCCGCGATTCTCGAGTTGTGCATCGAGGTCGGCGGAACGATTACCGGTGAACACGGTGTCGGCGTGGAGAAGCTCGCAGGGATGTGCGTGCAATTCCAGCCTGGCGAGCTCGAGCGCTTTCTCGGCATCAAGGCCGCGTTCGACGCCCATTCGCTGCTCAACCCCGGCAAGGGCGTGCCGACGCTGCACCGTTGCGCGGAGTTCGGAAAGCTCCACGTGCACGAGGGCCGCATCCCGCACCCGGAAATCCCGCGATTCTGAAAGCCCTGGCCATGACCACCCATGCCGAGCTCCACCGTGCGCGGCCCGACGCTCGCGCGGTTGCCGATCTCGTCACGAGACTCGCCGATGACTACGGCACGCGCGCCGTCACTTCGCGCGCGATCCGCGACCAGCACAGCCACGGCGAAGGAATGGCGGACGCGGGATTGCCCGACGTCGTGGTGTTCCCGCATACGAACGAGGAAGTTGCGGCGATCGTGCGCCTCTGCCACGCGGCGCGCGTACCGGTCATCGCCTTCGGCGTGGGCACGTCGCTCGAAGGCCACGTCGCGGCGCTCTACGGCGGCGTCTGCCTCGACCTGTCACAGATGGATCGCGTCCTGGAGGTGAACGCCGAGGACCTCGACTGCCGCGTCCAGGCCGGCGTTACCCGCGAGCAGTTGAACGTCGAGCTCAAGGGCAGCGGATTGTTCTTTCCGATCGACCCCGGCGCGAACGCGACGATCGGCGGCATGGCGGCGACGCGCGCGTCGGGCACGAATGCGGTGCGCTACGGCACGATGCGCGACAACGTGCTCGGGCTTACCGTCGTAACTGCGGATGGGCGGATCGTCCGCACTGGCGGCCGCGCGCGCAAGTCGAGCGCCGGCTACGACCTGACGCGACTGTTCGTGGGCGCCGAGGGCACGCTCGGCGTCATCACCGAGATCCAGCTCCGCCTCTACGGCGTGCCGCAGGCGGTATCGGCAGCGGTCTGCCAGTTCCCGGACCTCGTGAGCGCCGTCAACACGGTCATCGTCGCGATGCAACACGGCATTCCCGTCGCGCGGATCGAGTTGCTGGACGACGTGCAGATGGAAGCGTGCATCCGTTATTCGAAGCTCGAAGGCTTCGCCAGCGCGCCGACGCTGTTCTTCGAGTTCCACGGCTCGGAGGCCGGCGTCGCCGAGCAGGCGGCCGATATGCGGGCGATCACTGAGGAATTCGGCGGCAGCGCGTTCGAATGGGCGACGCTGCCCGAAGACCGCTCGCGCCTGTGGAAGGCGCGGCACAACGCCTACTATGCGGCGATGGCGCTGAAGCCCGGCACGCAGGGCTTCGCGACCGACGCCTGCGTGCCAATCTCCCGGCTTGCCGATTGCGTGCTCGAGACGAAAGCCGACGTCGACCGGAGCGGGCTCGTGGCGCCCATCGTCGGGCACGTGGGCGACGGCAACTTTCACCTCGTCGTGCTGTTCGACCCGAAGGATCCCGCGCAGCGTGCGGCAGCGGAGGAGCTCGCCAAGCGCGTGAGCCTTCGCGCGATCGCAATGGGAGGCACCTGCACCGGCGAGCACGGCATCGGCGTGCACAAGCTCGAAGCGCTCGCCGTCGAAGCCGGCGAGTCGATCGACCTGATGCGATCGATCAAGCGCGCGCTCGATCCGCACAACATCATGAATCCGGGGAAGACAGTGCCGCTGTGACAGGAATCGGGGATCAGGGATCGGGTATCAGGTATCAGGGATCAGGGATCAGGGATCAGGGATCAGGGATCAGGGATCAGGGATCAGGGATCAGGGATCAGATCCCGGTCGACGCTGACGCTTTTGCGATTTTTCCGATTCCTGATTCCTGACTTCTGACCTCTGAAATGTATACACTCTACATCGGCAACAAGAATTACTCGTCGTGGTCGCTGCGGGGCTGGCTCGCGGCCAAGATCTCGTGCGCGCCGTTTCGCGAAGCGATGGTGGCGCTCCGCGGCGAGGCGGCGCCGGATCCGGGCAACCGCGCGTTTTCGCCCTCTGCGCGCGTCCCGTGCCTGCATCACGACGGGATCGTCGTCTGGGATTCGCTTGCGATCGCCGAATATCTGGCCGAGCGGCACACCGGGATGTGGCCCGACGATCACGTGGCACGCGCCTGGGCGCGGTGCGTCGCCGCCGAAATGCATTCCGGCTTTTCGGCATTGCGCAACGAAATGACGATGTGCATCCGCGAACGCGTCGACGTGCGGCCGTGGTCGACGGCACTTGCCGGCGACATCGCGCGCGTGACCGAGATCTGGGCCGAGGGGCGGCAGCGCTTCGGGCAGGGCGGTGCGTACCTGTGCGGCGCGTTCTCGCTCGCCGATGCGTTCTATGCGCCGGTCGCGTTCCGCTTCCGAACCTACGGCGTCGCGCCGGACGGTGTTGCGGGAGATTATTTGCAGGCGCTGCTCGGGCACGCGTTCCTGCGCGAGTGGGAGAGCGCAGCGCTCGAAGAAACGGCGATCATCGACGCCGACGAGCCGCGGATCATCTATCGGGATAAGCTCGCCGCTATGGCCGGACCGAACCGATGAGCGCCGGCGGGCTGCCCGATCCATGACCGATGCAGTGATCGCCGGTTGGCAGGCGCGCATCCGTGCCGCCGTGGCGGCGGACGCGCCGTTGCGCCTGCGCGGCGGAGGCACGAAGGATTTCTACGGCCAGGCGCTCAAAGGTGAAGTGCTCGATACAACCGCCTATGCCGGCATCGTCGACTACGATCCAACCGAGCTCGTCATCACCGTGCGTGCGGGGACGCGACTCGCGCACGTCGAGCGGACGATGCGCGAATGCGGCCAGATGCTCGCCTGCGAGCCGCCGCGTTACGGCGAGGAGGCGACGATCGGCGGGTTCGTCGCTGCGGGGCTTTCGGGGCCGCGCCGACCGTATGCGGGCGCGGTCCGGGACATGGTTCTCGGCGTGCGCATCCTCGATGGCAAGGGAGACGATCTCGCATTCGGCGGGCGCGTGATGAAGAACGTCGCCGGCTTCGACGTGTCGCGGCTGATGACCGGTGCGTTGGGAACCCTCGGCCTCATCGTCGAAGTCTCGCTCAAGTGCGTGCCGAGCGCGAAGGCCGAAACGACGCGCGTATTCGAATGCTCTGCCGACGAGGCGATCCGTCTGACCAACGAATGGGGCGGCAAGCCACTGCCCGTAACGGCGACCGCATATCATGTGGGCCGCCTTGCCGTGCGACTCTCCGGAGCCACGTCGGCAGTCGAAGCGGCGGTGCAAAGAATCGGCGGCAAGGCCTTGCCGGGCAACGACCGCGGTGGCGCGTTCTGGCGCAGCGTCCGCGAGCAGACGCAGCCTTTCTTCATCGCGGCGCGCGAAAGCGGCGTTCCGCTGTGGCGCCTCGCGGTGAAATCGACGGCGCCGTTCACCGACCTCGGCGGAGAGCAGCTGATCGAATGGGGTGGTGCGCTGCGCTGGCTTGCCGCCAGCGAGCGCGCCGATGCCGCGCGCGTCCGGGCGTGGGCGGCAAGCCACGGCGGCCATGCGACGCTCTATCGGGCAGCGGACAAGACGCCCGGCGCGTTCCATCCGCTCACGGACACGATGCGCGAGCTTCATCGCCGCCTCAAGACGACGTTCGATCCGGCCGGTGTGCTGAATCGGAGCCGCCTGTACGCGGAGTTCTGAGAAAGGATCCTGTGCAGACCGCACTGGCCGATTTCATCCGCGATACGCCCGACGGCCGCGAAGCCGATTCGATTCTGCGTGCATGCGTTCACTGCGGCTTTTGCACGGCGACCTGCCCCACATACCAGCTCCTGGGCGACGATCTCGACAGCCCGCGCGGCCGGATCTACCTGATCAAGCAGGTGCTCGAGGGCGCGGCACCGACGGCAAAGACGCAGTTGCACCTCGATCGTTGCCTCACGTGCCGCAGTTGCGAAACCACATGCCCGTCCGGCGTCAAGTTCGGACGCCTGATCGACATCGGACGCCACGTCGTCGACACGCGCGTGCCACGCTCGACCGCCGAACAGGGGAAGCGCTGGGCGATTCGCGCGGGGCTCCTGTCCGGGCCGCTGTTTGGCGCGGCGGTCGCAGCCGGCCGTGTCCTGAAATCACTGCTGCCTGGCGAGCTGTCCCGTGCGGTCCCCGGCCGCGTTGCGCCGGGCGCGTGGCCCGCAGATCGCCATCCGCGAAAAATGCTCGCGCTCCAGGGTTGTGTGCAGGGCTCGCTCGCGCCCAACATCGACGCCGCAATGGCGCGCGTGCTCGATCGCGTCGGGATTTCGCTCGTCCGGACTCCGGGCGGAGGCTGCTGTGGTGCGCTGCCCTATCACCTGAGCGAGCGGGAGCAGGCCGTCGCGATCGTCAAGCGCAACATCGACGCCTGGTGGCCGCACATCGACCGCGGGTTCGAGGCCATCGTCGTCACCGCGAGTGGATGCGGCGTCATGGTCAAGGATTACGGCCACTTGCTGCGGCTCGACGCCGGGTACGCGGCAAAGGCGAAAAAGATCGCCGAGCTCGCTCGCGACCCGGTCGAAGTCGTCGCGGCCGAGTGGACGCGTATCGCGCCGAAAGTCGCGATGGACATGGGCTCGCGCAAGGTCGCCTTCCATTCGCCGTGCACCCTGCAGCACGGCATGAAGCTCAAGGGTCGCGTCGAGGAAATTCTGCACGCGCTGGGACTCGAGCTTACGAATGTCCCGGACGCGCACCTTTGCTGCGGCTCGGCCGGCACTTACTCGATCCTGCAGTCGGAGCTCTCCGCACAGTTGAAGGCGAACAAGCTTGCGGCGCTGGAATCGGGCGAGCCCGAAGTCATCGCGACGGCGAACATCGGTTGCCTCGTCCATCTCGCCGACGGTGCGAGCTGCCCGGTGCGGCACTGGATCGAATTGCTCGACGCGCGGATGGTCGGCGGCTTCCGGGTGCAGGCTTGAGACATCCGGCGCCAACTTCCGGCCCTGCTGAAGCAGAGCGCGCCGGCTCGCGCGCCGCGTATCGCCGCTTTCTCGCAATCCCGACGCGCTGGATGGACAACGACAGTTACGGCCACATCAACAACGTCACCTACTACTCGTACTTCGATACCGCGGTGAACGAGCATCTGATCCGCGCGGGCGGTCTCGACCTCCAGAACGGCCAGGAAGTGGGCTACGTCGTCGAGACGATGTGCCGGTTCATGAAGCCGCTGACGTTTCCGGAAACCGTCGACGCCGGGCTGCGCGTGGTGAAACTCGGAACGTCGTCGGTGAGGTACGAGATCGGCATCTTTCGGCAGGGCGACGACGAGCCCGCAGCGACCGGCCATTTCGTCCACGTGTGGGTCGATCGCGCCACACAGCGCCCGGTGCCGATCCCGGCGCGGATTCGCGCTGTGCTCGAGCCGCTGTGTGCGAGCGGAGCGGCGTGACGTCGTGCCGATGCCGGGCATGCCGATGAACGCGCCGAACCTCGTTTCGGCGGCCGCCACGGCGGTCGTCTGCGAGGTGATGACGGTGGCGACCCGCGCCGACGCGCAGTCGCTGCTCGCGGGCTTCCTCGGCGCCGACGCGCACTACCTCGTATCGAGTCTCGCCTATGGCGATGGCGGCGCGCAGGCACTTTCGCGCGCGCTCGACCTTTTTCTCGTACGGCCCGAGTTGGGCTTCGTCTGGCTCGCCGTTGCGAGCAACGCCGACAGGCGCATCGCGGTGGGCGCCTGCGTCGTCTGTTATGCGATCTCGACGTCGCGCGGTGCGCTCGTCGCCAAGCTCGACGACGTGACGATCCGCGACGGTTGGCAGGGCCGCGGCGTCGGCAGCGCGATGCTCTCGGCGCTCGCCTCGCACCTTCGTGCGCGCGGCATCACGCGCATCGACACCGCGTGCCACCGTGCCAACGGGGGCGCGTGGCGCTTCTACGAGCGACTCGGATTCAAGCCGCTCGATGAAGAGCGGATCGCGCTCCTGATATGAGCGCCGCCGGGCCGCCCGAGACCGCGCAACTGCAGTCTGCCTCGGGGGGCAGCGCAGCGGCCGATTTGGCCAATGAGGCCGCAAGCGTGGGGACACACGCATGAGGGATGGTGGACGCCTGCTCGCGCTCGTTCCGGCTGCCGGCGGCGGCAGCCGCTTCGGGGGCACCGCGCCCAAACAATACGCCGAACTGGCGGGCCGACCACTTCTCGCCCGCACGCTCGACCGGCTGGTTGCCGCGCTCGCGCCGGTCGCGATCGTCGTCGCGCTTGCGCCAGATGACGCGTTCTACGATACGCTGATCGGCGCGCGGCCCGATGTCGAAGCCTTGCGCTGCGGCGGCGAAACGCGCGCCGAAACCGTCGCCAACGGACTTGCGGTACTGGCAAGTCGCTGCCGCGACGACGACTGGATCCTCGTCCACGACGCGGCGCGGCCGTGCGTACCGCTCGAAGCCGTCCTGCGACTCGTAGCCGAGCTTTCGCACGAAGAAACAGGGGGCCTGCTGGCGATCCCGGTCGCCGACACGCTGAAGCGCGACGACGCGACAACGGCTGCGCGCGTGCTACGTACCGAGGACCGGGCGGGGTTGTGGCAGGCGCAGACGCCGCAGATGTTCCGCTACGGCGTACTGCGTGCCGCCTTTGCGCTGCCGGGAGCGCTTGCCGCAACCGACGAAGCACAGGCCGTCGAAGCGCTCGCGATCACCGGCGTGTGCGCGCCGCCGCGGCTCGTGACCGGCAGCGCGCAGAACGTCAAGGTCACGTATCCGGCCGACCTCGCGCTCGCGACGGCGGTTCTGGCATTGCAGGAAGCCATCGCGTGAGCGCCGCCGGGCCGCCCCAAGGCGCGAATCACTCCCCCTCGGGGGCCAGCGCAGCGGCGACAGCCGCAAACGTGGGGGCACACATGAGCGCCGCCGGGCCGCCCCAAGGCGCGAATCACTCCCCCTCGGGGGGCAGCGCAGCGGCGACAGCCGCAAGCGTGGGGGCACACCAATGGCGACAATGACATTTCGCATCGGCAACGGCTTCGACGTCCACGCGCTCGACGCGGGACGCAAGCTCGTCCTCGGCGGCGTGCCGATTCCACATGACCGCGGCCTCGCGGGCCATTCCGACGCCGATGTGCTGCTGCACGCGATCGCCGATGCGATCCTGGGCGCGCTCGCACTGGGCGATCTCGGTGCGCACTTTCCCGACAGCGATTCGCGCTGGAAGGACGCCGACAGCCGGATGCTGTTGCGTCACGTCGCGGGCCTGATGAAACGAGAAGGTTGGCGGATCGAAAACGTCGACACGACCGTAATCGCGCAGGCGCCAAAGCTTGCTCCGCACGTGTCGACGATGCGCGCCAACATTGCGGCCGACCTCGCGTGCGAGATCGAGCAGGTCAGCGTCAAGGCGACCACGACCGAGCGGCTCGGGTTCGCGGGGCGCGGCGAGGGCATCGCTGCGCTGTCGACGGTGCTGCTCGTACGCGACTGACGGCCCGTTTGCCGGACGCCGGCCGATGCCGTCGCGTTGCTTCCCGACACGCGCAAGAGCTCATTCGCCAGGCTCATCAGCCCGCACTCATGTCGTAGGGCTTCCGTTCGTTACCGTGTGATCGGAAACCGCGCCCGCGCGATCGTGCCGCCGCCGTCGCGCGCGATGAGGTCGAACGTTCCGCCGTGCATCCGCGCGATGCGGTCGACGATCGCGAGGCCAAGCCCCGCGCCGGCGGCGCCGTTTGCATTGGTGCGCGCCGCCGACGCTCGCGTGAACGGCTGCTTCATCCGCTCGACCTCATCGGGCGCGATGCCGGGACCGCGGTCGGCGACGTCCAGTACGACGCGATGATCCGCGAGTGACGTCGAAACCTCGACCGGCGGCCCGCCGTAGGCGAGCGCGTTGTCGATCAGGTTGGCGACGAGGCGCGAAAGCGCCGTCGGACGCAGCGCGATGGGCGGCACCGCTCCCGGCGTGAAACGCACTGCGGCTCCGTTGCGTGCATAACGTTCGACACACGCACGGACGATTTCATTGGGATCGTGCGGCTCGAGCGTCGCTTCGTGATCGCTCCGCGCGAAATCGAGGAACTGACCGATGATCCTGTCCATTTCCTCGATGTCGTCGACCATGCCCGCGCGCATCGCCTTGTCGTGCGAGCCCATTTCGAGCCCGAGCCTCAGCCGCGCGAGCGGCGTGCGCAGGTCATGCGAGACGCCGGCCAGCAGCAGCGCGCGGTCCTCTTCGAGCTGGTGCAGGCTCGCCGTCATCCGATTGAAGCCGCGATTGAGGTTGGCGATCTCGGAGGGCCCGTGCTCGGGGAGCGGCGGCGGCGTCTCGCCGCGTCCGACGCGTTCGGCGGCGGCGGCCAACTCCCTGAGCGGCCGGGCGAGATAACGCGCGAACAGGAATGCCGCGGCGAGCAGTACCGCGGCGAGCGAAAGGCTCCAGATGACCGCGCGCGAGGGCTCTTCCTCTGCCGGGCCATGCGGCGTGAGCGGAAATCCGATCCAGTAGCCCGCGTCCCCGGCGTCGACGCGGATGAACAGCAATCCACGTCCCGGCGCGGCGCGCACCTGGGTTCCAGGGCCCAAGCGGTCGCGCAGTTGCGCTTCGAGCTCCTGCATTGCCGGCAGGACCGGCGCGCCGGCGCCAAGCAACGGCCGCTCGCGCTCCGGAATGATCCGCACGCCGTACTCGCGGCCGATCCGGGCGACCGTCTCGCGACGCTCGTTGGCGTCCGAGGACTCGAGTGCCGCGCGTACCGCCTGCAGCTGGACGATCTTGGTGTCGCTGAACGCGCGGGCGAGGAGCGTCGCCCGGTCGTGGCGGAAGAACAGGATCGTCGCCGCGAGCGCGATCGCGACGACGGCGAGGAGCAGCAGCGCGAGACGCCAGAACAGCGAGCGTGGAATCAGCGTCACGTTCGGTTTCTATGGGTGACCGGTCGAGCGACCGCGTCGCATCAGGGCGCCTCTCCGGCGGCCGATGTCTCGCCGGCCTCGTCGCCCGGGACGTAGACGTAGCCGAAGCCCCAGACCGTCTGGATGTAACGCGGGTTGGCGGGATCGGGCTCGACCAGCTTGCGCAGGCGCGACACCTGCACGTCGATCGCGCGATCGAACACGTCGTGATCGCGGCCGCGCGCGAGGAGCATCAGCTTTTCGCGGGCGAGCGGCTGCCGCGGGTGCTGCGCGAACACCTTGACGAGCGAGAATTCGCCGGTCGTGAGATGGACGGTGTCCTTGCCGTCGGAGAGCGTGCGCGCGGCGAGATCGAGGACGAAGCGTCCGAACACGGCCTTGCCGGCGGATGCCGGCGCGCCCGGCGCGAGACGTTCGGTTTGCCGCCGCAGCACGGCGTGGATGCGGGCGACCAGCTCGCGCGGATTGAACGGCTTGGCGAGATAATCGTCGGCGCCCATCTCGAGACCGACGATGCGGTCGACGTCCTCGCCCTTCGCCGTCAGCATGATGATCGGCACGTTTTCTCCGGCCCCGCGCAGGCGCCGGCAGGCGGCGAGACCGTCTTCGCCCGGCAGCATGAGGTCCAGCACGACCAGATGTGGCGGGTCGCGCTGCAGTTTTTTGTCGAGGTCGCGCGTGTCGGGGAGTGTTGCGACCTGGAACCCCTGCTCGGTCAGGTAGCGCGAAAGAAGGTCGCGCAGGCGTACGTCATCGTCGACGACGAGAATGCGGGGCGGGGCATTCTTGGCGGCCATGTGGCATTAGACGGTGGCGGGAACCGGCAATGGGCCAGCGTTTGTAACCGATTGTAACGCGGGACCATGGGCGCAACGTCCGGTTGCAATCGGAGCCGGCGCGCGGCGGAACGCCGAGCGACAATCGTGTCCAACGAACGGAAGGCTCGCGGCATACGCGGCACCCCCGTTCGATCACTTGATGAGGAAAGGAAACACCATGCTCGGCAACTCGTCCCGATCCAAAAGTTTCAGTCCGCGTCGCGCCATCGCCGCGACGGCCGCAGCGCTCGCATTCGCGTTCGCCGGCGCTGCGTCCGCCCAACCGTCCGCAGGGCCCGGCGGGCCGGGAGGTCATCACGGCCCCATGGGAGGCGGCGATGAGATGTTCGGTCCGCTGATCGCCCACGCGAAGGCGAACCTCAATCTCAACACGGCGCAGCAGACGATGTTCGACGCGGCGGTCGCGCAATCGAAGGCCGCCCACGAACAGGGCCGCGCGCTGATGCAGAAGGTGAAGGACGCGATGACGGCGGAGCTTGCCAAGACCGAACCGGATCTGGCGGCCATCGCCGCGGCGGCTGACGATGCACACGCGCAGGGTCAGGCGTTGCGCAAGCAGGTCAGAACGCAGTGGTTGAACCTGTATGCGACGTTCTCGACCGACCAGAAGGCAGTCATCCGCGACATGCTGCAAAAGCGGATGGCGCGGATGGAATCGTTCCGCCAGAAGATGCGCGAGCACTTCCAGGGCGGGACCGCCGGCTAGAGGCGCACCACTCCTTCCCCTCGTCGGTCTCCGCGCGCCGGCTCTCCGGGCCGGTGTTGCGGTCCGCAAACCGACATGCCCGGCCGTCGTGCCGGGCTTTTTTTGGGCGATCGCCAGCTGACCGCGTTGGCGGCAGGGAGATATCGGCGAGCGACAAACGGCTGCCCACGTTGCTGTGTCGCGCCGGTGCAGCAGCAAACGCGTATCCCCGCTTCCGCGGCAAGCGCGACACGGATAGAATTTCCGTCGCCCGGCGGACAGGCGCAAATCCCGCTCGGGTATAGTTCGCCGGGGTAACAAAAATCAGGAGGAGCGAATCGTGAAGATGCTGCGGCATTATTTCATCGGCAACAGCCTGGACGAGCTGGAAGTCCTGGAAGAGCAACTGGAGGCCGCAGGCATTGCCACGCCGCAGATCCACGTGCTGAGTCGCGACGAGGCGGAGGTGCATCAACACCGGCATCTCCACGAGGTCGAGTCCTTCATGAAGACCGATGTCGTGCACTCGACGATCCGGGGCGCCGTAGTCGGGATCTGCGCTGCCGCGCTGGTCCTTGCCGTCGCCTATTTTGCCGGCTGGACGGAATCCGCCGCCGGTTGGATACCGTTCATCTTCCTCGCCGTCATCGTGCTCGGCTTTTGCACGTGGGAGGGTGGTTTCCTCGGCATCCAGAAACCCAACCACAACTTCATCCGCTTCGAAAAGGCGCTGAAGGAGGGCAAGCACATCTTCTTCGTCGATCTCGCGCCGGAGCAGGAGGCGGTGCTGGAAAAGCTCCTGCGCGCTCACCCGCAGGTGGAGCTGGCGGGCACCGGATCATCGACGCGGCATTGGCTGATCGCCCTGCAGGGCAATTCGCGGATGATCCGTCATTCGTGAAGCGGACGATCGTACCGGCTTGGCGACGCGCCCCTCGACCGGGCTCGCGACGCTGACCCGTTGTTCGCGGGGGACCACGCAGGTGCGATAACCGCCGCCGCCGGCGGTCCGGGAGGAGCGACGGGCCCGAACCATTACGCCTAGTGGCTTTTTGCTGGCGCCTCGTGAGCTGCCGGCGCCGTTGCGTTCGGCCCGAAGAAGATGCCGCGGGTGAGGAACGTGTAGTCGGCTTCGAGCGCCCCGATTCCCAATAGCACCAGCAGCAGCAGCGGCGGCACCAGGATCGCGTACATCAGGGCCAGCCGTTCCCACAGCATGTGCATGAAGACGGCGACGATCAGCCCGGCCTTCAGCAACATGAACGTGAGGATCAGGAACCAGCGCAGGTAGCCCTGGAAGTGGAAGTAGTCGACCAGATACGAGGCGGTGGAAAGAACGAACAGCAACCCCCAGATCTTGAAGTAGATTCCGAGCGGATGCTGTTGTCCGACCTCGTGATGTTGCGCGCCCTCCGCGACGTGGGGGTGGCCCGCGGCCGGATGTTCCTGAACCTCTGCGTGTGGCATGGCTTCCCTACCAGAGATAGAAGACTGCGAAGATGAATACCCACACCAGATCGACGAAGTGCCAGTAGAGGCCCATGGTCTCGACGATCTCGTAGTTCCCTTTCCTGCCCGTCAGGAATCCCGGTCGCTGGCGATCCAGGTCGCCGCGGAGCACCTTGATCGCGACGATGATGAGGAAGATCACGCCGATCGACACGTGCGTGCCGTGGAAGCCCGTGATCATGAAAAAGCTCGAGCCGAACTGCGCGGCGCCCATCGGGTTGCCCCAGGGACGCACGCCTTCCTCGAAGATCAGCTTGGTCCACTCGAAGGCCTGCATGCCGACGAATGTGGCGCCCAATGCGGCAGTTGCCAGCAGCAGCCAGAAGGTCACGACGCGATTCTTGCGGTAGCCGTAGTTGACGGCCAGCGCCATCGTTCCGCTGCTGCTGATCAGGATGAACGTCATGATCGCGATCAGCAGAAGCGGAACGTCGTGACCGCCGATCCTGAGCGAGAAGACCTCGCTGGGATTGGGCCAGGGGACGGTGGTGGAGATGCGCACCGTCATGTACGAGATCAGGAACGAGCTAAAGATGAACGTGTCGCTCAGGAGGAAGATCCACATCATCGCCTTCCCCCACGGGACGTTCTTGAACGCCCGCTGATCCGACGACCAGTCGGCGACGATGCCTTCCAGGCCCTCAGGCAGCGGGAGAGTCCCTCCCGCACTACTCGGCGCAGGTTGCGTCATGACCCTGGACCCCTCTCAAGTGGATAGCAGCAGCGCGAACAGCACCAGCCAGACCAGCAGCAGATAGTGCCAGTACACCGTGCACAGCTCGACGCTCAGGCGCACCGCACCGACGTCGACGCCGCGCCACACCTTGACGGTGGTCTTCCCCCAGACCCACAGGCCGCCCAGCAGATGCAGGCCGTGGAGCGCGGTCAGCAGATAAAAGAAGGCGTTGGCCGGATTGCCCGCGGCGAAATAGCCCGAGGCGTTCAGTTGCTGCCATGCCCAGAGCTGTCCGGCGAGGAACAGGAAGCTCGCCGCGCCGGCAGCGACGAGGCCCGTTCGCACGCCGTCGCGCTGCCCCCATTGGGCCGCCGCGCGCGTCCGTTCCATGGCGAGGCTGCTCAGAAGCAGCAACGCCGTGTTGAGCCAAAGCACCTTCGGAATTGTCAGCCTCGCCCAGTCCTCGCCCAACCTGCGCATGAAGTAAGCGCTGATCAGCAACGCGAACAGCGAGGTCGCAACCCCTAGGAAGACGCCGAGCCCGACCTTTATCGTCGGCAACGACAATCCGCCATCGCCGCCGATGTTGTCGATCGCGCTTCGCTCGATCCATGGCTTCACGTTGAGCGTCTGCCGAACCAGCCACCAGACGACCATCGCCATGAGCGCGGCCAGGACGAGCAGCGGTGCCATCATGGTCATGGCTCAAGCCTTCGATCCGCGGGGCGCCGGCGGCGTCGACGCGTCCGGTGCGGCCTCGAGGCCCCCGGTTTTCCGGCTCGGCGGCTGGTTCTGCGGGATGAAGTCCTCGGCCGCGCCCGGCACGCTGTAGTCGTAGGCCCAGCGATAAACGACCGGCAGCGTCGGGCCGAAGTTGCCATGCTTGGGTGGCGTCTCGGGTGTTTGCCACTCGAGCGTCGTGGCGCGCCAGGGGTTGCTACCCGCCGGCTTGCCCTTGAAATAACTCCAGATCAGGTTGTAGAGGAATACGAGCTGGACGACGCCGACGATCAACGCCGCGATGGTAATCGCTTCGTTCAGCGAATGCGCGGATTGAGGAACGAGCTCAGCATTTTCGATCGCGTAATAGCGACGCGGCACACCCAAAAAGCCGAGGTAATGCATCGGATAGTAGATGGCGTACGTGCCGAGGAAAGTGACCCAGAAATGAAACTTGCCCAGGGTGTCGTTCAGCATTCGCCCAGTGACCTTCGGATACCAATGGTAGATCGCTCCGAACACCACCAGTATCGGTGACACCCCCATCACCATATGGAAATGCGCGACCACGAACATCGTGCCGGAAAGCGGGATGTCGACGGGGACGTTCCCGAGAAACAGGCCCGTCAGCCCGCCGTTGATGAATGTGAAGACGAAGCCGATGGCGAACAGCATCGGGACGGTGAGGTGGATGTTGCCCCGCCACAGCGTCAGCACCCAGTTGTAGACCTTGAGCGCCGTCGGGACGGCGATGATCAGCGTGGTCGTGGCGAAGAAGAAGCCGAAGTACGGGTTCATCCCGCTCACGTACATGTGGTGCGCCCAGACGATGAAGCTCAGGCCGCCGATGGCCAGAATCGCCCAGACCATCATCCGGTAGCCGAAGATGTTCTTCCTCGCGTGAACGCTGATCAGGTCCGAGACGATGCCGAAGGCCGGAAGGGCGACGATGTAGACCTCGGGGTGCCCGAAAAACCAGAACAAGTGCTGGAACAATATCGGGCTGCCGCCGTTGTAATCGAGGTGTTTCCCCTGCGAGACGAGGGCGGGCATGAAGAAGCTCGTCCCGAGCGTCTGGTCCAGCATCATCATGATGGCACTGACGAACAGCGCGGGGAATGCCAGAAGAGCGAGGATGGTCGCCATGAAGATGCCCCATACCGTCAGCGGCAAGCGCATCATCGTCATTCCGCGGGTACGGGCCTGCAGCACCGTCACCACGTAGTTCAGGCCGCCCATCGTGAATCCGATGATGAAGAAAGCGAGCGAAAGGAGCATCAGGATGATGCCCATGTTCGCGCCCGGCGTACCGGGGAGGATCGCCTGCGGCGGGTACAGCGTCCAGCCGGCACCCGTGGACCCGCCGGGTACGAAAAAGCTCGCCATCAGCAACAGCACGGCGAACAGATACACCCAGTAGCTCACCATGTTGACGTACGGGAAAACCATGTCGCGCGCCCCGACCATCAGCGGAATGAGGTAATTGCCGAACCCTCCGAGGAAAAGCGCCGTGAGCAGGTAGATGACCATGATCATGCCGTGCATCGTCACGAACTGCAGGTAGTTGCTCGGCGTGATGAACGAAAACACGTGCGGGAACCCCAGCTGCAGCCGCATGATTCCCGACAACACCAGCGCAACCAGCCCCACCGCGATCGCCGTGATCGCATACTGGACGGCGATGACCTTGGCGTCCTGGCTCCAGATGTACTTCCCAATGAACGTTTTCGCATGGTAGAGCTCTACCTCCGCGACTTCGGCAGGGGGGACGTACAGCGACTCTTCGTGCGGAACGGAAGCCATTGACTTTTCCTCTAGCTAGTCTTCACTAGGCTCGATTACTTGAGTGTACCGATGTAGGCGACGAGATCATCGGTTGCCTTCTCGTCGTGGAGGATCGAGGCCATCGATCTCATCTGCGGACCATACATGTCGTGTGGGTGGGCGCCGCGAATTCCCTGTTTGAAATTCTTCAGCTGAGTGACGAGATACCAGTCGCTCATGCCCTTCAACCGCGGCGCGTTGGTCGCCTGTATGCCTTGCCCGTCGGCACCGTGACAGGCGCCACAGGTCACATAAAGCTCCTGGCCATGGACCGCATTGCTCGTAAGGGTCGGCGGGGCAGGATTGTCCGGGAGCGTCTTGATATAGGCAACGACGTTGTCGATCGCGGCATCATCGACGAGCGTCGCTGCCATCGGCGCCATCATCTTTCCGTAGACATCCTTGTCGTCCGTGCCGCGGACGCCCTGCTTGAAATACTTCAGTTGCCGCTTCAGATACCAGCTTCCCTGGCCACTCAGTTTCGGTGCATTCACCGCAGCGTTGCCTTCGCCTTGCGCTCCGTGACAGCCGGCGCACACCGTGAAGAGCTGCTGGCCCGCGGCAGCGTCGCCGGCCGCGTGAGTCATCGTTTGAGCAAACGTCGGATTGCTTGTTAGCCATGCCTGAAAGGTGGGCTCTTCGTCCACGACGACTTTGCCCCGCATGGCGAAATGTGCAATGCCACACAACTGTTCACAGAAGGCATCGAAAGTCCCGGTCCGGGCGGGGGTGAACCAAAGGTAGGTAACGAGGCCCGGCACCATATTCATCTTGGCCCGGAATTGCGGCACCGTGAAGTCATGCAGAACGTCTATCGAGCGGAGCTCCACTTTGACCGGCTTGCCCAATGGCAGATGCAGCTCAGGGGTCGCGACGAGGATGTCGTCTTGCCCGTGGGGGTCGTTGGGGTTGATGCCAAACGGGTTCTCATCGCTAATGTACCGGGCGTCGACCGTACCCAGCACGCCGTCCTTCCCGGGAAAGCGGTAGTTGAAGTACCACTGGCGGCCCATCACCTCAACGAGGGAAGCGTCTTTCGGCGGGTCGATGAACTTCGCCCAAGCGAACAAGCCCGGCGCCAGCATCGCGACCACGCCTACGGAGGTCAACAGAATGAGCGACACTTCAAGCTTCTTGTTCTCGGGCTCGTAGTGCGCCAGCGCTCCCTTCCGGTTGCGGTAACGGTACACACAGTAGGCCATGAACAGGTTGACGACGACGAAGACGAAACCGGTCACCCAAAACGTGATCGTTACGGTCTCGTCGATCGTGTCCCAGTTGGAGGCGATTGGTGTGAAGAACCACGGGCTCAGGTAGTGAAACAGCACGGAGCCCACGACCAGCAACACCAATACGACGGCTAGGACCATAGCGGGAGCCCCGATTGAACGGACGGAATTTCGCCGGCGATCGATGAGGAACTGCAGGAGGGACCACCCCGGGCGCCGCGTGCCGTCCCTCCCGGGCCGCGGCGGCCGGGATGGGGTGCAACGGGGTTGCTGCTCACGCTTTAAGCCTCATCTCGGATTTTCCGAAGCGCCGACCATGGCAACGCGCAAGCCGCGGCGAGCCGCGGCTCCACCAGGAGCTCGCATTCCATGGCGGATCCTCTGCTTCCAAGAATAATGCATTTCATCCTGTCAAGGATAGGAACTGCAAACCGAAAGGTGCCGGTCCGCGAGCCCGCGGGACGCAAATCGGGCGGCGTATCGCGGTGCAGCAAAAGCGGCCGAGCCCGACAGCGCTTGCGCAATCAATGCCCTGCCATCGTCGCCGGTTCATCCGGCTCACGGTTCAGCGCATCGATCTGTCCGAGGACGTCGGTCGTCTGGTTCGGCGCCGCATCCGGGACGCCGATCCAGCGCGCCCGCAGGTAGCCTTGGCGATCGATCAGGAGCTCCACGTGAGCAGGCGCGTCGGAATCCGCGTCGGTGCGTCGGCGCGCGAACATCGCGTACGTTGCGGCGACGTCCGGCCGCGCGAGGGCATGGCTCACCTCGCCGTCTTCTCCGTTGCGGCCCGCCGACGTCGGCGACGCCGCAAGCGGCAGGACGATGACGCGCGCGCCTGCCCGCGCGAACGCGTCGCGGTCGGCCGCGAGGCGAGCCAGGCGTTGCCGCGACGCCGGCAGCGTATAGAGGACGACGAGGGCTGCGCCTCGCGTCGAACGCCGACCCGCGAGCTGTCGCAATGATTGTTGTGGCTGCCCGGCAACCTCGAACGTAAAGTCGGGCGCCACGATGGGGCGCCGCGGGTCGACACGGTCGGTAAGGGTCATCGCCGCATCCGATTCCGACCGGGCACGCAGAAACTGGATCAATGCCCAGATGTCATCTTCGGGAAGGCGCGGTGCGAATTCCGGCATCGCCGTTCCGGGGATCCCGTGCGCGATCACCCAATACAGATCGCCGGGGTAGCGATACTTGTCGTAGTCGATCCGAGGCGCTGACGCGAGCGGCGGCGCGGACGAGGACGCCGTGTCGAGGCGACCGGCTGCGCCATGGCATCCGCTGCAGTGTCGGGCGTAAAGACCGGCACCGCGCACGATCGTGTCCGTGGCGTAGCGCACGGGCGACGCAACGTAGGTTGTGGGATGCGCCGGCACGGCGAGCAGCCAGATCCACGTCAGCGCCGCCGCCGCCATCGCGGCAAGCCCGGCGAGCCAGTAGGCCGGCCGGTGGCTGCGCAATCCAGCGAGCACCGTGACGGCCGCGGCGAAAGCGACCACGCCAACCGCACCCAACACGGCTCCAACCCAGGCTGCCTGCTCGGCAGCCTGCCAGCTCAGCGTTCGAGAGAATGGCCACATCGGAGTCCCGTGGGCTGCGGGGACCGTGATGCCGAGCGCGCCGACGACGGTCACCACGGCGATTCCCCCCGCCGTTTCCAGAATCGCATTCCGGCGCAGCGACTGTAGCGCGGCACCGTCGTTGGCCGTGATCCGCGGGATCAGGTACCAGCGATTTGCCATCGCTAGGGTGGCCATCGTGCCAAACAGCGCGAGCTTTGCAAGCAGGAGCCGGCCGTAGTCGGTGCCTACAAGCGCCGCGGCGTCGCCAACGAGATACCACGCGTTGACCAGTCCGCTCACGACGAGGACACCAACGCTCCCCAGGGCAAGCGTCGAAAAGCGCCGCGTCACGCGCACGGCGTCGTCGAGCGGCCGCGTGCCGTCGAGAAAAAGGACGAGCCCCGGCAGCGCACCGATCCACGCCCCCGCCGAGAGCAGATGCAACCCATCGAACACGATCTGCACAACGCGGTCTTGTCCACCGGCAGCGTGTCCGGCGAAGGCGAGGGCGGCGACGTATGCGGCCGCGAGCACGAGCGCGCCGACGGACAGGTGCGAGCGCAATCGCTCGCTCGTCGATCGCCTTATCGTCACGAGCGCTCCGCAGAGCGCTGCTATAAGCACCAGGCGGACGGTCCACACGCGGCCGAACGCGGTGTCCTGCACCAGTGCGAGCGTCTCCCGGTTCAGCGCCTGGTCGAGCGGCAGGCCGCTCATCACACCAGCCACCGCAGCGAGCCACGCGATTCCCGACACGAGGCTCGCCGCGATGGCAAGCCCGACGATGACGACCAGCTGACCGTGGAGATTGCGGCGGTGCCCCGCGGCTGCGCCGCGCGCGGCGGGCGCGACATGCCGGGCCACGGCGAACGCGAACACCAGTTCGCCGAACAGCAGCAGCGTCGACGCGTAGTGGACCGCCCGCGCCGCGACGAAGAACGCGCTCATCGCCACGCGCGCATCGAGCAAGCCTGTGCGTCCCATGTCCCTGCCGAACCGGCGACAAGCAGTCCCGCGACCAGTCGCGTCATCTCGATGGTGAAAGAAAGGGCCGCCGATCGCCGGTGGGAACTTGGCGTCGAACAGGAGTGGCGCCGCGGGGCAGTCTAACGCGTCTGGGCTGGATAGCTCAGCGCGACGACGCTTCCGATCTATGCTCGAAGAACTCCTGCAGCATGAAGTCCTCCAGCCCCGCATTGTCCTCGGGGCGCGCGGACAGCACGACGATGCGGCCGAGTCGCCATGATCGCCAGCGGAAACTGCCCTGCTCGTGCTCCCGGATGATTGCAATCATCCTACGCACGACGGCGATCCGCATGTCGCCGTTGTCGCCCAGACGGACTTCGTACGCCTGCGTCTTGCCGCGGCGGGCATCGCTGTTCCAGCCGAAGAAAAGAAACTCGGCGTCGTCGAAGTTCATCCGCGTGATCTCGAAAATGCCGCCGCCGCGCCGTCTTTGCTCGTCGTCGGTCGGACCTTTTTCGCCGGGCGCATTGGACGCGACGATGCGGTCGCGGCGCGCGTTCTCGCTTCCGGCCGGCATCGACTGCTCCTCGCGCGCCCGGCGTTGCGCGGCGATGAACGACGACAGGTCGCCGCCGACGGCAGGAGCGGCCTGCACCGAAGCGATTTCGGCACGGGACGGCTGCAGCGAAGCGACGCCTGGCGCGGCTGTCGACGGCGGAAGCGCGGGCGTCTGCGGCGTCGTGACGGCCAGCACCGGCATTGCTGCGCGGGGCGGCGGTGCACTTTGCGCGCGGCCGCTCGCCGGCATGATCGCGCGCGCCTCGTGCGCGGGCGCGGACGACGTCGGCACGGCAGTTGGCGCCGGCGCCGCGGCCTGCTGCTGCGCGAGCTCGACTTCCAGGCGCTCGCCCGTGTCGCCTGCGTCCTCCCGGGGCGCGGGCCCCGAAAGCCGCGGCAGCACGACGATGAGCGTTGCCGCGTGAACGAGGATCGATAGCGCGAGCGCCGCCCAGACGCGCGGGATGACCACGACATCGTTCCGGCCGCCGGATCCGGTGAACCGGTCATTCATGCAACTCGATCTCCCGCGGAGAGACTGCCGGGCGACATCGCTGCGGCAAGCCCAACCGCCGCTTGCGCGCAGCCGATGCCCCGGGAGTGAATTCTATAGAGACTGGAGGCACCCGCGATCGTTCCCGCGCGGACGCCTGCCTGGGTTACCGATCAGAGGGCAATGCGCGCGGGTGCGGCAGCGGTGAGCACGTTCTCGGCCGCCGCCTTGAGCACTGCGGCGACGACGGGCTTCGACAACAGCGTGATGCCTGCGGCACGCGCCTCGGCGCGCGCGGCCTCGCTCGTGTCACCGGAGACGACGAGCGCCGGCGTGCAGTTGCCGAGCGCGTCGCGCAGGCGCTCGACGGCATCGATGCCGGAGGCGCCGTCGCCAAGCCTGAGGTCGGCGACGATCACGTCGGCCGGTCGCGTGCCGAGCGCCGCGAGCGCCGCGAACGCATCCTCGCCGCCGACGACCTCCGCACCCCAGGATGCGAACAGCGCGTGCATCGCGGAGACGACGGCAGGATCGTCGTCGACGACCACGACGCGGCGGCCGCGAAAACCCGTTGTCGCCACCGGCGCACTCGCGCCGGCGGTGGGTGCCAAGCACGGATCGGCGTGTCTTCGGCGGGGCGCCGTTCGCGGCACGGTCACCGAAAAGCGCGATCCGCGACCCGGCGTCGACACGACTTCGAGCGGGTGTCCCAGCAGCGTGCACAGCCGCCGCACGATCGCGAGTCCGAGGCCCATTCCGCGTCCCGCGGCATGACGCGGGGTTTGCGCGATCTGGACGAATTCGTCGAAGATCCGGCCGCGGTCTGCCGCGGCGATGCCCACACCGGTGTCGATCACATCGATGCGCACGGTGCCGGTGCGGCGGCGCACGCCGAGGACAACGCCGCCCGCGCGCGTATACCGCAAGGCATTGGCGACGAGGTTGCGCAGAATCCGCTCGAGCAGCAGCGGGTCCGATTCGACGACCGCCGCCGTCGGGACGACGCGGAACGCCAACCCGTGCGCGGCGGCTTGCGGAGCAAAGTCGTCGGCCAGCCGATCGAACAGCATGTCGAGCGGAACCTCGCCGCGCTCGGGGATGAGCGCGCCTGCCTCTAGACGCGACAGATCGAGGAGCTGGGCGAACAGCGTCTCCAGCGCATCGACCGACGCGTGGATGCTCGCGACCAGCGGCTTGACTTCGGGGTCGCGTGCCTTTGCGGCGAGCGCGGCCGCGAACAATCCCATCGCATGCAGCGGCTGGCGCAGGTCATGGCTTGCCGCCGCGAGGAACTGGCTCTTCGCGCGATTCGCCGTCTCGGCGGCCGAGCGCGCGGATTCGGCGGCGCGCGTCTGCGCCGTCAGCTCGTCGATCAGGTCGACGTTCTCGTAGCGGATCGCGAGCGAGTGGGTCAGCAGATCGTTGACCCGGCGCCCGAAGCCCAGCACGAACACGAGCACGACGAAGAGGACGATCGCGGTGAACAGATGAACGCTTCCGCCTTCGAGCGCGACACGCGCGATCAGCGGCACGAGCGCCGCGAGCGCGAAGCCGTAGAACGACGGCTTGTAGACGGCGGTGAGGTTCAACCCGCCGAGAATCACGCTGAACACGCAGACGATCAGCAGCGCCTGGTGCGGCGGTGACGCGGGGAACATCGCCACGGCGGCAACGCCCCACAGCGCGCCGGCGATCGTCGAGCCAAGCGCCCAGCGGTTGCCCCAGCGACGGGCCTCGGTCAGCGGCGGCGCCGCGCGCCGATATGCCCGGGCAAGCGCGCCGCGCCAGGCCTGATTGGCGAGAATCGCCGCGAACCATGCGCCCATCACCGCGGCCGACTCGCGATCCCACAGCACGACGCACAGGATGAACGCGCCCAGCGCCATCGACGCCGTGGTGCGGTGCCACGAACCGTACAGCGTGGCGACCTGGTCGGCGCGGGCGCGCTCGAGAAGCGGCGGAGCGATCGCCCCGGAGGCCGCCATCGTGGTTATCGGCGTGCCGCCAGCGTCTCGACGCTGATGCCGCGCTGGGCGAGCATCGCGACAGCCTGCGTGCGCGAATGCACGCGCAGCGCCTTGAGGATCGCGCTGACATGGACCTTGACCGTGCCTTCGGAAAGCTTAAGGTCGCGGCAGATGAGCTTGTTGGGCTTCCCCTGGATCATGAGCAGCAGCACGTCGGCCTGCCGTGAGGTGAGACCGAGCGCATCCGGCGCGATGCGTACGCCGTCACCGTCGGGGACGAGCGTAATGTCGGGAGTGAGGTAGTCGCCGCCGTCGCGGACTTGCCGAATCGCATCGAGCAGCTCGCGCGCATCGGCGGTCTTCGCGATGAAGCCGCGCGCGCCGGCGGCCATCGCCGCATTCACGGTCGCCCGATCATGTGTGGCGGAGAGCACGACGACCGGCACACCGGGATAGTCCTGCATCAGGTCGGCGAGAAGGTCCATCCCGCGGGTGCCCGGCAGCGCGAGGTCGAGCAGCACCAGATCGATATCGGGCTCGTCGTCGAGGAACTGCGTTGCCGTCGCCGCGTCGACGGCGCCGCAGACGACGATCTCCTCGCCGAGTTGCGGCAGCAGCTGCGAGAGCGCGTCCTGGATCAGTGGATGATCGTCTATCACCAGGATCTTCATGGCTTCCCCCCCGGAATGTTCGCCGACTGCGCCGGTCTCACCGCGCGGTGGCGGCCGACGGTGAAGATAATCCTGGTGATGTGACGTTTGCACCTGTCAAAAACGACAGGTTGAACGTCGAGCCGACGAACGGTCGACAACGCGAATGCGCAGAAGGCGAGCGTGGGGGAGTCAGCCCGCGCCGTTCGCGCGGAACCCTTTGAAAACGCGGATGGACCGCTATCCCTGTTTGCCGCGGACCGATCCGGAGCCCGCTCTGCGGCCAGCCGTTTCCGGGGCACCGGCATCGTCGGCTACAACGTCCAGACCGCACCGCAACTGGCAAACCGGCATATCTGCTATTGTCGTCGGTGAGACACCCGCGGGAGACCGATGATGAAGTCGGTGACGTTGGTCACGAAGCGTCTCTATTTCGGACTCGACGCGCTGCGGTTGCGCGATGCGACCGAGCGTGTGCTGTCACGCGTACACGGCATTCCGCCCGATCGCGCCACGGTCCGCCTCGACGCGCTGGTCCAGGATTTTCGCGTCAGTGCGGCGGCAAGCCGGGCGATGGTCGATGAGATGGTGCGCAAGGGTCTGTTGCAGCCGGTTGCGCCGCACGGCAGCGAATACGGCATCACCGACAAGTTCCGGCAATATGCGCTGGCGCGCATTGTCGAGCCGCTGCCGCGCACGCGCGCCAAGATGCTGCTCGATCACATTGCCGAACTCGCCGCCCACTTCAATCGGACCGCGACACGGAACAAGTACGAAATCGAGGCCATCGCGGTATACGGCGCCTACATGAGCCGGGACACGGAGCTCTCGGACCTTTCGCTCGGTGTCACCGGGCGGCGGCGCATGCCGGGTGGCCGTCCGGCGGGCGGTCGAGCCGTCAAGCCGGTCGAAGGCAGCGAGGAGATCCGCGAACTGTTCGAGGCGCAGAGCACATTCGTAGACGTGAGTTTTTTCCACCATTTGCAGGATGTCCCGCGGCCGTTCGCTGTGGTTTTCAGAGTCGACTTCTGAGCCAGCTTCCGAGCCACTCGCGTTCCACGAGGTGGATCACCGTCGTGTGAGCGGTTGCCGTTGCCCTCTTTGAAAACGCGGAGGACCGCTATCCCTGTTTCGCCGCCGCGGCTTGCTGCTCGGCGAGCTCACGACGCAGCGTGCGAAGGCGCGTCTCGACGACCGAGGCTTGATAGAAATCGCCGTCGCCGGCCTTCGATGCGAGCTCGAGCTGGAATACCGCCGCCTTGAGGTTACCCTGCCATGCGTAATACTCGCCCTGGTGGCGATGCTCCTGCATCTTCTTGCCGAGCTCTGCGTACGCCTGCGCGGCAATCAAGTGCAAGCGGCCGTCTTCGGGGAATCGCGCCAGTTCGCGATCGACGAACGCTGCGGCTTCGCCCGGACGCTTCGCCTTGAGCAGGGCCTCGGGATAGTCGTAGACGAGCTGCATCTTGTTCGGATAGCGCGTGAGCGCCGCGCCAAAGCGCGCGATCGCGACGTCGAGATCGCCCGCCTCCATGAAGACGTGGCCGGCGATCGCTTCGATCATCGGATGCGGCGGCGCGATCTTTTCCAGCGCCGCGAGCTCGACTTTCGCGCGTTTCAAGTCGCCGGCGCGCAGCAGCGAGGCGACGAGCCCGTAACGCTCGGCGACCTCGCTGTTGTACTTGTGCTCGGCGATTGCGCTATCGAAGTAGACGACCGCTTCGCGCGGCGTGCCTTGATAGCTCCGCAGAAGCGCGCGCACCATCTGGAAGTCGAGCGAGTCGGGGACCTGCCGATACGGTTCCTTTTCCGCGCGGGCCTGGGCGTCGGCGATCCGTTCCGTAGTGATCGGGTGCGTGCGCAGGTAGCTCGGCGCGTTGCTGTCCGAGAAGCGGGTCGATTTCAAGAGGCGCTGGAACATCGTGGCCATCGCGGTCGTGTCGAATCCGGCAATCGCCATGCGCTGGAAGCCGATGCGGTCGGCTTCGTACTCGTTTTCGCGCGTGTAGTTGAGCTGGCTCTGAATGGCGATCGCCTGAGCGGAGGCGATGGCGGCGTTGCTCGCTTGTCCCGCCGCCGCCGACTTGGAGCTCGCGGCCGCGACCGCGACCGCCAGCGCGGCGAGCGTATACAGCATCGAGCGTTGTTGGCCCGCCATGGCGCGCGTGAAGTGGTGCTGCGTCACGTGCGTGATTTCGTGTCCCAGGACCGACGCGAGCTCGGATTCGTTCTGCGTCATGAGGATGAGACCCATGTTGACGCCGACGAAGCCGCCGGGGAGCGCGAAGGCGTTGATGCCGGGGTCGGCAACGGCGAAGAACTGGAAATCCCACGGACTGTCGGGCTTCGCCGCGAGGAGACGATGGCCGATGTCGTTCAGGTAGTCGTTGACCTCGGGGTCGTCGAGATAGGCGCCCGCCGCCCGTATCTGGCGCACGACCGATTCGCCCAGCCTGCGCTCCTGCGCGGGCGAGTAGAGCGCCTGCGATTCGTCACCGAGGTCGGGCAGCGACGGCGAACGCTCCGCAGGAAGGGTTTCGGCAGGGGCCGCGGGCGGCGGGCGCTTGGGCGTCTGGGCGGGAGCGTAGAGCGCCTGCGATTCGTCGCCCGGATCCGGCGTCGATTGCGCACGGGCGGACGGAATGGCGGCCGGCGCGAGCGGCTGGCCGACGAGTGCGACCGCAACGAGCGTGGCGATCAGCCGTCGCCACGCCGTCGCGGCGTGTGACGAGCGTATGGGCATGCAAGAGCGCATCAAGAGGGCCCGACGTTGCGGCAGAATGCTGATGCTAAGATGCTCGGCATTATCCGAAGTTCAAGCGGAGGAGGCCGCCGTGGCGCGCACGCGGGCCAGGACGACGAAAGCCCCGAAAGCAATGCGCCGCGCTGCCGCGCGGCCGCGCGCGCCGGTGCGCAGCGCGCCAACACCGTATTTTACCCATTTCGATGCGGCCGGGCAGGCGCAGATGGTCGACGTCGCCGGCAAGGACGTGACCCGGCGCGTTGCCCGCGCCGGCGGCCGCATCGTCATGCAGGCGCCGACGTTGGCGTTGATCGCGGCCGGCGCCGCGAAGAAGGGCGATGTGCTCGGCGTGGCCCGCATCGCCGCGATCCAGGCGGCGAAGCAGGCTCCGCTGTTGATTCCGCTCGCGCATCCGCTGCCGCTCACCCGAATCGCCGTCGCATTCACGACGGATGCAGAGGCGAGCTCCATCTCTATCGAGGTCACCGCCGAAACCTTCTCGCGCACCGGCGTCGAAATGGAGGCGCTCACCGCAGCGGCGATCGGCCTTCTCACGATCTATGACATGTGCAAGGCCGTGGACCGGGGGATGCGCATCGAGGGCGTGCGGTTGCTCGAGAAGACGGGCGGCAAATCGGGCCATTACGTCGCCGCGTGACCCGGTGTTTCCTGCGGCCGTTTGTCGCAGGACGGCTGCGCGAGCAGGGTGACGCCAAGGAGCGAAGCTCGGGCCTGCGAGCGCGGACGGCGGTCGGCTGAACGACGCACGCGCGCGCAGCACCGCAGTGCAGAGGGCTGCGATGCGTGCGACCGCCACCGAAAGCTGCGATGATGAAGGCTCCGCGCCGTGGGTGACAGCCTGTTGGTCCGGTGGCTGGGCCACTTGACCCCATCGGCGACGGGCAGTACGATCGACTTGAACCGCGCTGCAAGATGCGCGGGCGATCCGGCGCTCGCCGATTGGGGGATACATTGCCGCTGCATACCGTCCTGCCGTTGCGGCTCTACCGGCAGATCGCCGGCCAGATCGCTGCACTGATCGAAGGCGGCGAGTTCCCGACGGGATCGCGGCTTCCGGCCGAACGTGAGCTCGCGAGCTTGCTCGGCGTATCCCGCACGTCGGTGCGCGAGGCCATCATCTCGCTCGAGATCGCGGGCCTGGTCGAAGTGCGCGTGGGCACCGGAATCTTCGTGACGGCAAAGCCGGGATCCGGGCGCACGCGTGGCACCGGCGAGGATCCCGATCGCGGTCCGGGGCCCTTCGAGCTCCTGGCGGCGCGCAAGCTCGTCGAAGGCGAGATCGTCGCGGTGGCGGCACGCAGGGCGACCGCAGCGGACTTGGCATCGTTGCGCGGCTGCGTCGAACGGATGGAATCGGAGCTCGACGACTTTGCGGCGCGCGAGGCGTCCGATCGCGATTTCCACGTCGGTCTTGCCAAAGCCACCGGCAACGGGTCGCTCGAGCTCGTCGTCGCCGAACTGTGGAACCAGCGCGCCGAGATGTGGCGGCGCACGCAGCAACACTTCCATACGCGCAAGCTCGCCGAGAAGACGTTGCGCGATCACGCGGCGATTCTTGCCGCCGTGGCCCGCCGCGATCCCGAGGCGGCGCGCACGGCGATGCATCGGCATCTTGCGCGGGTCGAGCGCGAGTTCCAGCGCGACGACGATTCCGGCGCGCGCGCGCCGGCCGGCGCGAAACGGAGCCGGGTAGCGGCCTAATAGGGACGCAACAGCGGAAAGGACGGCGATGGTGCGCGCGTGGCGCGATCCCGTTCCTGCCGAAAGTCGGACGCCGCGCGGCGCGCGGCGGAAGGTTGTCAAACAACGAGGAGGGGTTTCATGAACGGTTCGATGAGGCGGAAGATCGGGACGCGCCGCATGGCGCTCAAGGCAACCGTTGCAGGCATCGCCGCTGCGGCGCTTGCCGGTGCCGGAGCATTCGGCGTAGCGTCGGCGCAGATGCCCGCGATGCCGAAGAGTCCCGTGACGATCAACATCGTCGACGTCGCGGGCGACCTGGCGCTGACCCAGGACGCGATCGAGCTCTACGCGAAGAAGCATCCGAACGTCGTCTCCAAGTTCAACTTCACCAAGGCGCCCGCTCCGGAGCTACCGGGCAAGCTGAAGGCGATGCAGGGCGCGGGACGCAGCGACATCGACATGGTGCTGACCGGTACCGACTTCCTTGCCGCCGGCATCGAGCAGGGTCTGCTCGTCAAGCTCTTGCCGGAGTATGCGGCGAAGTTCCCGAATCTGACGGCGAACTACCAGCCTGCCGCCGCGAAGATGCAGGAGCTCGCGCAGAATGAAGGGATCGAAGTCGTATTCATGCCCGCCGGTCCGCTGCTCGAGTACAACCCGGCCAAGGTCAAGCAGGTGCCGACTACGCCGGCCGAGCTGCTCGCCTGGTGCAAGGCCAATCCCAATCGGCTGATCTACGCCCGGCCTGCCAACTCCGGTCCGGGACGCACGTTCATCATGGGGCTGCCGTACATTCTCGGCGACAAGAACCCGAAGGATCCGGTCAACGGCTGGGAAAAGACGTGGGCGTACCTCAAGGAACTCAACTCGTGCATCGAGTACTACCCGACGGGGACGGGCGCGGTGATGAAAGAGCTGGGCGAGGGCTCGCGCGACATGACGGTGACGATGACAGGCTGGGACCTGAATCCGCGTGTGCTGGGGATCGTGCCGAAGGACTTCAAGGTCGCGCCGTTCAAGGGCATGACGTGGGTCAACGACGCGCATTACATGGTGATCCCCAAGGGCGTCCCGCCGGAGAAGATCGCGGCGGTTCTCGACCTGATGGCGTTCCTGCTCACCCCGGAAGCGCAGGCCTACACGTACGACAAGGGCTATTTCTATCCCGGTCCGGCGGTGAAGAACGTGCCGCTGTCGATGGCGCCGAAGGAGAGCCAGGACGCGATCAAGGAGTATGGCCGTCCCGAGTACGAAAAGTGGCTGACCGAGTTCCCGCATACGCAGTCGCTGGAACCCAAACAACAGGTCGAGGCGTTCCGGATCTGGGACGAGCAGGTCGGGGCGAAGATCAAGAAGTGACGTTATCCCGTTTCGCGGAAGGCGCGACGGGACAACTCGCCGCGTTGAACCGGCGGCCGACCGCCGGTTTAACGCGGCGTCCCTGGGAATGCAATCGGGCTGCGCGTCCTCGGCCGACGGACGACGGCGAACGGTCGCGGAAACGCAGCTGCTCGATTACTCAGCGATGAAGCACGACTTCTCCGAACTCCGGCTCGAGGGCGTCACGCGCCGCTTCGCGGGCGCCGGCGGCAAGGCGTTCAACGCGCTGTCCGAAATGACGCTGACGATCCGCCGCGGCGAGTTCATCGCGCTGCTCGGACCGTCGGGCTGCGGCAAGTCGACGGCGTTGAACTGCATTGCCGGCCTGATGCCGCTCTCCGACGGCAGCATCTGGCTCGACGATCAGCGCATCGACACGTTGCCGCCCGAGCGCCGCGGGTTTGGCATGGTCTTCCAGAACTACGCGCTGTTCCCGCACATGAGCGTGGCGAAGAATGTCGGCTTCGGGCTACGGATGCAGGGCGTCCCCGCCGGCGAGGTCGCGTCGCGCGTCGATCGCGCGCTGAGACTCGTCCAGCTCACCGGCCAGGAAGGCAAGCTGCCCGGACAGCTTTCCGGCGGGCAGCAGCAGCGCGTCGCGATCGCGCGCGCGATCGTGATCGAGCCGCCGCTGATCCTGATGGACGAGCCGTTGTCGAATCTCGACGCCAAGCTCCGGATCGAGACGCGCTCCGAGATCCGCCGCATCCACCGCGAGCTCGACCGCGCGACGATCTACGTTACCCACGACCAGGACGAAGCGCTGTCGCTCGCCGACCGCATCGTCGTGATGCAGGACGGCGTCGTGCAGCAGGTGGCCACGCCGCAGGAGGTGTACGCGCAGCCGGCGAATCTCGACGTCGCGCGCTTCATGGGCTATCGCAACGTCGTCGAGTTCGGCGTCGAGCGCGAGGATGGCAATCGCGTCGTGCTCTTGCGCAACGGCGTGCGGATCCATGGCACGCGCAAGCAGCCGCTTGCCAAGGGGGCGGCGTTCGTCGCGTTGCGGCCCGACGAAATCATCGTCGGCGAAGGGCCCGACGGGCAGAACACGCTCGAAGGCCGCGTTGACGTCGTCGAATACGGCGGTCGCGATTCGCTGGTCGATGTGATCACGACCGACGGAACACGCCTGCACGTGCGCACCCATGTTCCGGTCGTCGTCGGCGACAGCGTCCGTCTGCACGTGCCGTCGGAACGCGCGCTGGTCTACTCGGGCTGACGATGGCCGCCGCTGCACCGCCGCTCGCGCGCGCGCAGTTCGACCGCGCGCTGTGGCTCGTGGTCCCGGCCGCAGCGTTCATGCTGCTGCTGTTCGTTTACCCGTTCCTCTACGGGCTGCTGCTGTCCTTCGAGCCCAAAGACGCCTTCACGTTCGAGAACTACCGCAAGTTCGCAGGCGACGACCGCCTGTGGCCGACGATCTGGACGACGCTGCGGCTCGCGCTGCCGGCGACGATGATCAACGTCTTCATCGCGCTGCCGATCGCGTTCAAGATGCGGACGAGATCGCCGTATCAGCGCGCGACCACGACGATCCTGGTCGTCCCGATCACGCTCGGCACCGTGCTGATCGCCGAGGGCATGCTGACGTACTTCGGGCCGAGGGGCTGGCTGTCGCAGTTCCTGCAGTTCTTCCATCTCTACGACGGCCCGATCCGGCTCACGCACAATTACTGGGGCGTGCTGATCTCGCTTGTGATCTCCGGCTTTCCGTTCTCCTTCCTGCTGATCCTGTCGTACATCACCGGCATCGACCCTGCGCTCGCGCGCGCGGCGGCGACGCTTGGCGCCCCGCCCGGCGCGCAGTTCCGCTACATCTACCTGCCGCTGCTGGCGCCGGGACTCGCGATGTGCTTCTGCCTCGCGTTCGTGCAGGCGTTCTCGGTGTTCCCCTCCGCGGTGCTGCTGGGCTCGCCGGCCGGCCCCACGCGGGTGATCTCGATCGCCGCGTACGAGGCGGCGTTCGAGCAGTACGACTATTCGCTCGCCTCGGCGATCGCGATGATCATGGGCGCAGTCCAGCTCATCATCGTCGCCGCCGTGCTCACGATGCGCAACCTCTTCTATCGGGGTCCGGTGGTCGGCGGCAAAGGGTAGCCAAATGAGCCTAGGAGCGGGGGTCCCGCGTAGCGGGGATGTGACTCCGGCGAATGCCGGCGCGGCCGACGCGCCGTCGTTCGCATCGCCAGGACGCCATGGAGGTCGCAGGCGATGAGATCCGCGACCATCGACAAGCGCTGGCTCGACACCGCATGGAGCAGCTTCCTGTGGGGCCTGATGATCGTGTTCGTCGTCAACATCGGCCTCATGATCGCCGCGGTCGCGACCTCGTCGTTTGCGCGGCGCTGGCTCGGCACGTGGCTCCCCGAGGGCTGGACGACGGTCTGGTACACGGCGGCATGGAAGGAGTTTCAGCTGGGCTCCGTCCTCTGGGTCACCGTGGAGGTCGTCTTCGCGGTCGTGTTCCTCGCGCTCGTGATCGGCGTGCCTGCGGCGTATACGCTGGCGCGCCGCGATTTTCCCGGCAAGCGCGCGCTGATGCTGTTGTTCCTGCTGCCACTGATGGTGCCGCCGATCACCTATGGCATTCCGCTTGCGACGGTCCTCTACAAGGTTCAGCTTGCCGGGACGATCTACGGCGTCATTCTCGCCAACCTGATCCCCGCCGCGCCGTTCGTGATCCTGGTGATGACGCCGTTCATCGAGCAGATCGACCCCAATCTCGAATCGGCGGCGCGCGTGTTCGGCGCGAGCACCGCGCGGATGTTCTGGCACGTGCTCGTGCCGCTGCTGGCCCCCGGCATCCTCGCGGCGTCGCTGCTCGTTCTGGTACGCACGATTGCGCTGTTCGAGCTTACGTTCCTGACCGCGGGATCGGACTCGCAGACGCTGGTCGTGGCGCTCTACTACGCGGTGTTTGCCGCCGGCGTGCGCGCGCCGCAGTCGGTCGACGCGATGGCGATGATCTACATGGCGGTGACGCTCGTGTGGCTGCTGCTCGCGCTGCGCTTCGTCAACCCGACGCAGCTCGTGAGCCGGGTCAAGGAACATCCGCGCGCAGCATAGTCTTCCCGGGCCACGCGATGAAACCCCTGTCGCTCGCGACGCTGGGCGACGTTCCCGAAACCGTCGCGCGTCCCGCCTATGACGTCGCCGCGGTCTCGGTCGGCATCGTCCATCTGGGCCTCGGGGCGTTCCACCGCGCGCATCAGGCCGTCTACACCGACAGCGCGCTCGCGCGCGATCCGCACTGGGGGATTTGCGGTGTAAGTCTCAAGACGCCCCGCGCGACGCGAGCGCTCGCGGCGCAGGATGGCCTGTACTCGGCGCTCGAGAAAAGCGCGGCGGGGTCGCGTGCATCCGTGATCGGCGCCGTGCGCGAGGCGCTGTTTCTCGGCACCGACCGTGACCGCGTGTTCGGCCGCATCGCCGACCCCGCGGTGAAGGTTCTGACGCTGACCGTTACCGAGAAGGGCTATTGCCACGACCCGGCGACGGGGCAGCTCAATTTCGCGCATCCCGACGTCGTCCACGATCTGGCGCATCCGGAATCGCCGGCGAGCGCGCCAGGCGTCATCGTCGCGGGACTCGCCGCGCGCCGGAAAGCCGCGGCGGGCGCGATCACCGTCGTCTGCTGCGACAATCTTCCGCACAATGGTCGCACGGTGGAAGCCATCGTCGGCGCGTACGCGCGGGCACGCGCCCCGGCGCTCGCCGAATGGATCGGCGCGCACGCCACGTTTCCGTCGACGATGGTCGATCGCATCGTCCCGGCGACGACGGATGCCGATAGCGCCGAGGTGGCGCGAGTGCTGGGGGTCGCCGATGCCGTGCCGGTCGTGTTCGAGCCGTTCCGCCAGTGGGTGCTCGAGGATCGCTTCGTTGCGCCGCGCCCGGCATGGGAAGACGACGGCGCGCAATTCGTCGCGGACGTCGAACCGTTCGAGACGATGAAGCTGCGGCTCCTGAACGGCAGCCACTCGACGCTCGCGTATCTGGGTTTTCTTGCCGGCCACGACTACATCTGGCAGGCGTCATCCGACCCGCAGCTTGCAACGCTGATCGAACGGCAGATGACCGAGGAGATCGTGCCCACGCTGGTCGCGCCGCCGGCGACGGATCTCGCCGCGTACTGCGCGCAACTGCGCACGCGCTTTCGCAATCCCGCGTTGCCGCACCGGACGCAGCAGATCGCGATGGACGGCTCGCAGAAGCTGCCGCAGCGGCTCCTCGGCACCGTGCGCGACCGGATCGCTGCCGGCGCGTCGTTCGCGCATCTCGCGCTGGCGGTCGCGGGCTGGATCCGCTATGCGAGCGGGGTCGACGAGCGCGGCGGCGTCATTGCGGTGTCGGATCCGCTGGCGGCAACGTTTGCATCGATCGCGGCGACGTCGGGGCGCGATCCTGCCACGGTCGCCGCAGGCTTTCTCGATCTTCGTCCGGTCTTCGGCGACCTCGCCGCCGACGCCGCGTTCCGCGCCGCGGTCACGCGTAATGTCGTCGCGCTGTTCCGCGACGGCGTCCGCGCAACGCTCGCCGATCATCTCGCCCGGGAGTGAATCCATGGCCCCGATCCCGCTCGTTCTCAATCCCGATCGCCTGTTTCCCGCCGATGCGACGACGCGCGAGCTCGCGCGAGCGCTCTACGGAACGGTGAAGGACCTCCCGATCGTGAGCCCCCATGGCCACACCGATCCGCAATGGTTCGCCGACGACGCGCCGTTCGCGAATGCGTCGGCGCTGTTCATCACGCCCGACCACTACGTGTTCCGCATGCTCTACAGCCAAGGCGTCGCGCTCGACGATCTCGGCATTCCGCGCAAGGACGGCGGGACCGTGGAGCAGGATGCGCGCAAGATCTGGCGGACTTTCGCCGCGCATTACCACGTGTTTCGCGGCACGCCGACGAGGCTGTGGCTCGATCACGCGTTCGCGACGGTGTTCGGCATCGGCGAGCGACTGACGCCGGAATCGGCCGACCGCTGCTTCGACCGCATCAATGCCTGTCTCGCGCAACCGGAATTCCGCCCGCGGGCGCTCTACGAGCGGTTCAACATCGAGGTGCTGGCGACCACCGAATCGCCGCTCGATCCGCTCGCGCAGCACGCGAAGATCCGCGTGTCGGGCTGGAAAGGGCGCGTCATCACCGCGTACCGGCCCGATCCCGTCGTCGACCCCGAGTTCGACGGCTTCAGCGACAACGTGCATGCGCTTGCTGCCCTGACTGGCGAGAACACGGCGACGTGGCGCGGCTATCTCGCCGCGCACAGGAGCCGCCGCGCGTTCTTCAAGACGATGGGCGCGACATCGACCGATCATGGCCACCCGACGCCGCAAACGTGCGACCTGCCGGAGGCACGCTGCCAGCAGCTCCTCGATCGCGCGCTCGCCGGCAGCACAACCGCCGACGAGGCCGAGCAGTTCCGCGGCCAGGTGCTGACCGAGATGGCGCGGATGAGCATCGACGATGACCTGGTGATGCAGATCCATCCGGGCAGCTTCCGCAATCACAACCCCGCGGTCCTCCGTGCCTACGGTCGCGACAAGGGCGCCGACATCCCGACGCGTACCGATTACGTGCGCGCGTTGAAGCCGCTCCTCGATCGTTTCGGCAACGAACGCAATTTCACGCTGATCCTGTTTACGCTGGACGAAACGACGTACGCGCGCGAGCTCGCACCGCTCGCCGGACACTATCCGATCCTGAAGCTCGGCCCGCCCTGGTGGTTCCACGACAGCCCGGAGGGCATGCTGCGCTTTCGCGAGCAGGCGACCGAGACGGCAGGGTTCTACAACACGGTCGGTTTCAACGACGACACCCGCGCGTTCCTGTCGATCCCGGCGCGCCACGACGTCGCGCGGCGCATCGACTGCCGCTTTCTCGCCACCCTCGTCGTCGAGCACAGGGTCGGCGAGGACGAAGCGTTCGCGCTCGCGCCGCTGCTCGCGCACGACCTCGCCAAACAGGCGTACAAGCTCTAGCCGCGGGAGTCGCATGTGGCGCGGGGCAGCGCTGCAGTGAACGGCCTCGCGCTCGGAGCCGGCGACGCGGCGAAACTCACCGCCGAATTCGCGGTCATACTAGATCGCGGCGTGGCCGCGGAGGTGCTGCTGTTCGACCTCCCCTGATTTGTCGGAGGAAGCCATGACTCCATCAAAAGATGTCGCGGCGCTCGTGGGCCGCGTGCTGCTGGCGCTGATCTTCGTCGTCTCGGGTTTCGGCAAGATCGGCGGTTTCGCGGGTACTGCCGGTTACATCGCGAGCAAGGGGCTGCCGCTGCCGGAGGCTGGCGTGGTGCTGTCGATTCTGGTCGAGCTTGGCGGCGGCCTGATGCTGATGCTCGGCTGGAGGGCGCGCTGGGCGGCGCTCGCGCTCGCCGTGTTCACCGTCCTCGCTTCGATCTTCTTCCACAATTTCTGGACGATGACCGGCGCGGATGCCATGACGAACCAGATCATGTTCCTCAAGAACATTTCGATGATCGGCGGCCTGCTCCTGGTATGGGCGTTCGGCCCGGGAAGATACAGCGTCGATCGCAGCGCCCGGGTGGCGTGGGGCGGGCCTGCTCACGCTGACGCGAATTCAGCCCGATAGTCACCGGCCCACCGTTGACGAGCGCCGCCCGCATCGTCTCCCCAATTGCGCTTGGAGGTCGTGCGCCGGAGTTCCGGTCGCTCTGCTCCCGGCCTGCCGCTACCCGCGGCGCACGACGTTCGCGTTGGGGCGGTCGCCGACGATGCGCCCGTCGACGAGCTCGACGATGCGATCGCAGCGCTGTGCGAGGCGCAGATCGTGCGTGACGATCAGGAACGCCGTGCCGATCGATGCATTAACCTCGCGCATCAAGTCGAATACGACGTCGGCATTCTCGGTGTCCAGGTTGCCGCTCGGCTCGTCGGCGAGCACGAGCGCGGGATCCATCGCGAGCGCGCGCGCGATCGCCACGCGCTGCTGCTGCCCGCCGGAAATGTCGGACGCCTTGTGGTCGCGCCAGCGGCTGAGGCCAACCCGGTCGAGCAACGCCGCAGCGGCCTGACGCATTTCGTCGTTCGCCCTGCCGCGCGCCGCGAGCATCGGCAGCATTACGTTTTCGAGCGCCGTGAACGCCGGCAGCAGGTGGTGGTACTGGAAGATGAAGCCGATGGCGCGCCCGCGCAACCGGGTGGCCTCGATCTCGGACAGCGCGTCCGCCTCCTGCTCCGCGACGACCAGCCGCCCCGTGTTGGGCCGGTCGAGGAGTCCGATGAGGTTCAGCAACGTCGTCTTCCCCGATCCCGAAGGTCCGATCAACGCCGCGAATTCGCCCTGCCGCAGCACGAGGTCGATGCCGTGGAGGACCTCGACCTCGACCGGCGTCCCGACGCCGTAGGATTTGCGCACGCCGACGAGACGCAATGTTTCGCGCGGCAGCACTTCAGCCACGGATCGCCACCGCCGGATCGAGCGCCGCCGCCCGCCGCGCCGGGACCACGGCCGCGAGGATGCCCACGAGCGTCGCCGCCATGCATGCGAGCACGAACAGCGAGGGCTCGATGACAACGATGAACAGTGGCGTGCCGTCCGGATTCTTCGCAACACCGCGCCACAGCAGCAGGAAGCCCCACGCGAGCAGCGACCCGGCGAGCGAGCCCACGAGTCCCATGAATCCGCCCTGGAGGAGGAACAGGCGCAGCACCTGGCTGCGCCGCGTCCCCATCGCCCGCAGGATGCCGATCTCCTTGGATTTCTGCACCACCGACACCACGAGCACGCTGGCGATGCCGAGCGCGACGGTGAGGCCCACGAAGATCCGGATCAGCGTGTTGGCGAGAATCTGGGCCGCCATTGCGCTGAAGAACTGGGCGTTGGTGCTGATCCAGCTGTCGACGTGGAAATCGCCACTGTCGCGCACTTCCCGCGCGATGATCTCCGCCGCGAACGGGTCGCGAATCTTGACGTCGAGACTGGTCGCGCCACCGACCAGGTCAAGCAGGTTCTGCGCGGTGCGCAGCGCGACGTAGACATTGCGTTCGTTGATGCCCTTGTTGCCGAAATCGAAGATACCGATCACCGTCAACGTCGAATTGATCCCGCCCGCCGTGGCGAGTACGAGCTTGTCGCCCACGGTCGTGCCGAGGTCCTTCGCGAGCTCCGCGCCGATGATGATGTCGATCGGCCCCACATCGTCGCGACCGGCGACGATCTTCTCCGGCAAGGCAATCACCTTGAAGTAAGACTCGGGCTCGATCCCGATGAGGGAGACCGCCTTCGTCGCCTCGCCGCGCTGCGCGAAGCCGGGGCCGGTAACGACCGGGGTTACGCCGATCACGTCCGGAATCCGGGCGACCTCGACGCGGACCTTCTGCCACTGGTCAACCGAGCGGAGCTGCTGCGAACGTGGCTGGACCTGCGCAGCAACGGCGGCCGCCTCGCCGCCGCGCAGCGGCCGCGCAACCTGATCCGGCGCGAGGACCTGGATCGGCGCCTGGTAGTTGAGCGTGCGACGGATGATGTTCGCCTGCATTCCGGCGAGTAGCGCCGACATGAAGATGATGACACCGGCGCCCAGCGCGACACCGAAAATGATGAGCAGCGTCTGCGTCAGGCCCTCGCGCATGAAGCGGAACGCGACGATCCATTCGAAGAACCCCAGCGGGTTCATCGACCGTTGGGGATGACGGCGACGGTGCGCACCCGCTGCCCCGATAGCACGCTGCCCGCCCCTGCGATCAGCCGGTCGCCTGCCGCGACACCTTCGCGGATTTCGACACCGCCCTGGCCCCTGAGCCCGAGGGTGATGGGCTTCTTCACCGCGCGGTGGCCGACGATCGCGAGGACCCACGGATTCGCGCTGGCCGCGTCGAACACCGCATCGGCGGGCGCGACCAACGTGTCGGCGCGCCGCGCGATCTCGATGTCCACCGACACGGTCATGTCCTGACGCAGGTACGGCGGCGGCTCGGGGACGCGCAGCTTGACCTCGACCGAGCCGCGCAGGGCGTCGACTCCCGGATTGATGTAGAAGAGCTCCGCGGCGAACCGCTCGGCCGGGTACGCATCGGCCGAGGCGAGCGCCTTCTGCCCGAGCTTCAATTGCGAGAGATTCTTCTCGTCGATCTGCACAATGATCTGCGTCTCTCCGGCAGGCGCGAGGACCATGAGCTCCTTGCCGGGCTGCACGACGTCGCCCGCCTCGACGTTGCGGGCAATCAGCACGCCCGCGGCCGGCGCGCGGATGGCGGTCTGCTCGAGGCGCACGTTGGCTGCGCCGAGCGCCGCTTGCGCCTGCGCGAGGGCAGTCTGCGCCATCACGTAATCGCTGCCGCTCGGCGCATTCGTCTCGACCTGCAGACGCGCCGCCCTGAGCTGGCTTTCCGCGACGTCCAGATTTCGCTTCGCGTCGTCCAGCGCCGACTGGCTGATGAAGCCCTTCGCGGTCAAGTCCTGATTCCGTTCGTACTGCTGGCGCGCCAGCCGCAGGTTGGCCTCCGCCTGAACCAACGCTTGCTCCGCTGCGGGCAGGCCCACTTCGCGCATCTGACGGAGCTTTGCCTGCGCCTGCTCGACCGCAGCCTGCGCCTGTGCCACGGCGGCGCGCTCGTCGCGATCGTCGAGCAGGATCAGCACGTCGCCGCCGTGCACGGACTGACCCTCGTCAACAGGGATGCGCGCGATGCGTTCGGTGATCACCGCGCCGACCGACACGCGCAGCGGCGTCATCACGCGGCCGCTGGCGACGACCGTCTGCACGATGCCGCTGCGCACGACCTCGCGCACGTCGACCGGCGCGCCGAAGATCGTGTCGCGGAACGCGAAGACGCCGGCGGCGACGATGGCGATGGCAACGAGCGCACGGGTGACCCACGGGCGCGGAAGGGCGGCCAGGCGCCTGGAAAATCCGGCACGCCAGCGGGAAAGAGAGGCGATCGGCATCGAATGGGCTTCGCCGCAATGGAATTTCATTATCACGGGGTTCCCGCCGCCGGCCCTTGATCCGGAGCAATGGTACGTGCTCGCAGCGGTGGGCTCGGCTCGCCGTGGCGGCCGGCCGGTGCTACTCGCGCTGCCGCGAGTCGAGCCAGAGCGTCACCGGGCCGTCATTGACGAGCTCGACCTGCATGGCGGCGCCGAAGACACCCGCTTGCACGGGCTTCCCCAGCTCGCGCGCGAGCGCGTCTACGAAGGCCTCGAATTTCGGCGCCGCGATCGCTGGCGGCGCTGCTGCCGACCACGACGGCCGGTTGCCTTTCTTTGTCGAGGCGAACAGCGTGAACTGGCTGACCGCGAGAATCTCGCCGCCGATCGCGACCACCGAGCGGTTCATCACCGCCGCGGCGTCGTCGAAGATGCGCAGCGCGACGATCTTCCGGGCAAGCCAGTCGCGATCGTCGTCGGTATCGTCGGCGCCCATGCCGGCGAGGACGAGCAGGCCGGGCCCGATCGCGCCGACGACCTTGCCATCGACGCTGACCCTGGCTTCGCGCACGCGCTGGACGAGGGCCCTCAACGCGCCGCCCTCATCCCGCCCTATTTTCTTGCCGTCCGGCGCTCCACGTCGGTGACGATCCCGTCGGTGAGCGTCATCGTCGTCACCATGCCCGGATCGCCCTCGGTGGGAAGCCACGTCCAGCGCAGCTGCTTGTCGTTCGGCTTACCGCTCATGACGTCGGGCGAGCCAAGCTTCGCCAAGACTTCGGCTTCGGTCATGCCAACGCGGGCATGCTGGCGCTCCGAAGGGTCGCCCTTGCCCTTGGCGGCAGGGGCGGCCTTCGGGGCTTTTTCGGCGGTTTCGTTCGCTTTCGCGCGGCTCGTCGGCGTGACAGTCGGATTCGCGCCGGGACGATTGCCGGGAAGCACGGTGATTTCCGGAGGATTGGTCTGGAAGTTGCGCAACTCCTTGCCGGGAGGGCAGGGCATTTCCTGGTAAACGGGTGAGCCGCCGTCGCCGGCGCATTTGTAGACGTCGGCATTGGCGGCCGTCGTGATGACTGCGACGGCGGCGAGCGCAACCTGCGCGGGAACGCGGAGCCGTTCAAGCGGTCCGAATGGCATTGCCGATCTTCGACGCGTTGACATGAGGCCATCCAAGGACGCCGCAGGTGACTGCTGCGGGGCGCAACCATTACCATAACGCTTTTTGCGCCCTTCCGGTCTATCCCCTTCGATGGCGTCCCGCTCCGCCCTTGCCGCGCGCGTCGCTGCCATCGCGCCGTTCCACGTGATGGAAGTGCAGACGGCCGCGCGAGCGCTCGAAGCCGCCGGCCGCAGCGTCGTCCACATGGAGATCGGCGAGCCCGATTTTCCGACGCCGGCGCCGGTCCTCGCGGCTGCGGTGCGCGGGCTCGACGCCGGCGACATCTACTATACGTCCGCGCTCGGCCTGCCCGAGCTCCGTGCCGCAATCGCACGCCATTACGCGGAACGCTTCGGCGTACGCGTCGCTCCCGAGCGCGTGATCGTCACCGCCGGCTCGTCGGCCGCGCTTTTGCTCGTGATGGCGCTCGTCGTGGACCGCGGCGATGCGATCCTCCTCTCCGACCCCGGCTACCCGTGCAATCGCCATTTCGTCCGCGTGCTCGAGGGCGATCCCGTCGGGATTCCCGTCGGCCCCGAATCGCGCTACCAGCTTACCGCCGAATCGATTGCGCGCGCATGGACGACGCGCACGCGGGGCGCGTTGATCGCGTCGCCGTCGAACCCGACCGGCACGCAGGTGCCGGCTGAAGAAATGAACCGTATCGCGGCGGCGGTGGCGGCGCGCGGCGGCCATCTCATCGTCGACGAAATCTATCTCGGCCTCTCCTACGACGGCGAGCCGCGCTCGGCGTTGACGACGGCCGCGGCGAATGCGGACGACCTCTTCATCGTTTCGAGCTTCTCCAAGTACTTCAACATGACCGGCTGGCGCCTGGGCTGGATCGTCGCGCCCGAGCGCCACGTGCGCGACCTGGAAAAGCTCGCGCAGAACCTCTACATCTCGCCGCCCACGCTGTCGCAGCGCGCGGCGCTTGCGTGCTTTACCCCGGAGACGCTCGCGATCGTCGAGGAACGCCGCCGCGCGTTCCGCGAACGGCGCGATTTCCTGGTCCCCGCGCTGCGCGAGCTGGGTTTCGGCATCCCGGTGACGCCGACGGGGGGCTTTTTCGTCTATGCGGACAGCTCGGGCTTCGCTGCCGACAGCGAGCGCTTCTGTCGCGAGGTGCTCGAAGGCGCAGGGGTCGCGATCACGCCCGGGATCGACTTCGGAGCGCATCGTGCGAGTGCGCATGTGCGTTTCGCGTACACGATCGAAATGGCGAAGCTCGAGGACGGCGTCGCGCGGCTTTCGCGTTTCCTCGGCGACCGGACACGGGCGGCGCTGGCATGAGTGCAACGGGATTGCCTGGCTCCGCGCGAACCCGCGTCGTCGCGATTTGCCGTGCCCTGCGGCCCGCGATCGTGGCGCTCGCGTGCAGCCTCGGTCTTGCAGGCTGCTCCGCCGTCGAGTTCTACTGGCAGGGCTTCACGGGCCAGCTCGATCTTCTTTCACGCGCGCGGCCGATTTCGGAGGTCGCCGATTCGACGTCCGACGCAGCGCTGAAGGCGAAGCTCGAGCGCGTGCAGGCGATCCGCGCATTCGCGAGCCGCGAGCTCGCGCTCCCCGACAATCGCAGCTACACGCGGTATGCCGATCTGGGCCGGTCCTTCGTCGTCTGGAACGTGTTTGCCGCGCCCGAGCTGTCGCTCTCGCCGCGACAATGGTGCTTTCCAGTCGCCGGCTGCGTCGCCTATCGCGGCTATTTCGCCGAAGCCGACGCCCGGGCCGAGGCTGCGCATCTCAGCGCGGAGGGCTTCGACGTGCACGTGGGCGGCGTCCCTGCGTACTCGACGCTCGGCTATTTCGACGATCCGGTGCTCTCGACATTCATCCAGTATCGCGATGCCGATGTCGCGCGACTCATCTTCCACGAGCTCGCGCACCAGGTCGTCTACGCGAAGGATGACACGGCTTTCAACGAGTCCTTTGCGGTGGCGGTCGAGGAAGAGGGCCTTGCGCGCTGGCTGGCTGCACAGACGGGTAAGCCCGGGGCCGAGCAAAATGCCGCCGACGCCGCGCGGATGAAGCGGCTCCGCGCGGACTTTCAGCGCCTGGTGCGCACAACACGCGATCGGCTCGCGACACTTTATGCAAGCGACGCACCGGATCCGGAAAAGCGCGCCGGCAAGGCGGCCGCATTCGCCGCGATGCAAGGCGAATACGAGCGGATGAAGGCCGACTGGGGCGGCATGCCGCTGTTCGACCGCTGGTTCGCCAACGTCAACAACGCGAGCATCGTCGCAGCCGGTCTCTATGCCGATCGCGTCCCGGAGTTCGCGGCGCTGCTCGCCGCGGAGGGCGGCGATCTGCCCCGATTCTATGCGCGCGTGAAGATGCTTGCTGCGATGTCGAAGCCGCAGCGCGACGCCGCGCTGGCGGCGGTCGCCCGTGCGGCGGCCAGCGGACCCGCTGCGACCGGTGGCAACCACGGTTGATGTGCGGCCGGGTGGGGCGGAAGTAAATCCGTTCACCGCCTTGTTTTGCAAGGCGAAAACGGGTAAAATTATTGATTCCCTTGCCTCACCCGCGGCAGACGGGGAGGCCATTGGCGGCAATTCAGACAGCTGGAGTATCCAACTGAGGCGTCGCCCCACAGCCCATAAGGAGCGTTCTGCATGCGTCACTACGAAGTCGTCTTCATCGTGCATCCCGACCAGAGCGAGCAGGTGCCCGCGATGGTCGAGCGGTATCGCACCAGCATCACCGGCAAGAACGGCCGGATCCACCGTCTCGAGGACTGGGGTCGGCGCCAGCTCGCCTACCCGATCGCCAAAGTCCACAAGGCGCACTACGTGCTGATGAACATCGAGGTCGACCAGGAGACCCTGACCGAGCTCGAGCACGCCTTCAAGTTCAACGATGCTGTGCTGCGTCACCTGATCGTCGCGAAGAAAGAGGCGGTCCTCGCGCCGTCGCCGATGATGCGCGAAGAAAAGGTGCGGCCCGCCCGTGACGGCGATCGCGGCGATCGCGGCGATCGCGGTGACCGGGGCGATCGCGGTGATCGGGGGGATCGGGGCGAGCGTGCCCCACGCCCGTCGGCCGAGTCGTCGCCGCCAGCGCCCGTACCCGCGACACCCGAGGCGCCGGCCTGATTCCGGCGCCAATCGAGCAATCGCGAGCAGTGGGAGGCGCCAACCGGCTTACGCTCGATGCCACGCTCGCCCAACGCGGCGACCTTCGCTATACACCGGCCGGAATCCCGGCGCTGGAATGCGTGCTGAAGCACGCGTCGGTCCAGCCTGAAGCCGGCGGCGAGCGCAAAGTCGATTGCGAGCTGGCGGCGGTGGCGTTCGGCGAAACGGCCGTTGCGCTCTCGAAGATGCCGGCCGGATCGGCGCTGCGCTGCAAGGGCTTCCTCGCGCGACGTTACCGGACCGGCATCACACTCGCACTGCATGTGAACGAATTCGAATCGATGGAAGGAAATTGAAATGCCCCGTCCCCAAGGCAGGTTCGGCAAGAAGAAGGATGGCAAGAAGCGCGAGCGCGGCAATGCGCTCTTCAAGCGCAAGAAGTTCTGCCGCTTCACCGCGGAAGGCGTCAAGGAGATCGACTACAAGGACGTCGACGTCCTGAAGGATTTCATCCAGGAGAACGGCAAGATCATGCCGGCGCGGATCACCGGCACCAAGTCCCGGTACCAGCGCCAGCTCGGTACGGCGATCAAGCGCGCGCGTTATCTCGCGCTGATTCCGTACACCGATCTGCACTGACGGAAGCCTGCCATGCAGATCATCCTCCTGGAAAAGATCGTCAACGTCGGCAATCTCGGCGACGTCGTCAAGGTCAAACAGGGCTTTGCCCGCAACTACCTGATCCCGCAAGGGAAAGCCAAGCGCGCCACGCCGGAGAACATCAAGCTCCTCGAGGCGAAGCGCGCCGAGCTCGAAGCCGCCGCCGCCGCCAGGCTCGCAGCGGCACAGGAGCAGGTTGCGAAGCTCGAAGGCCTGACGATCCAGATCACGCAAAAGGCAGGCGTCGACGGACGCCTGTTCGGCTCGGTGACCAACGTCGACATCGTCGAGGCGCTGAAGGCTCAGGGGTTCGCCGTCGAAAAGGCGGCGATCCGGATGCCGGCGGGGCCGCTGAAGCACGTCGGCGAGTATCCGCTGGTCGTCGCCGTGCACGCCGATGCGCCCGCGAACATCACCGTAAAGGTGCTCGGGGATACCGCAACGGGAAGCTGAGCGCCTCGCGCACGAAGTGTCGCAATGAGAGAGCCCCGCCACCGGCGGGGCTTTTCCTTTTCTTGCCCCCGTGCATCCTGTCAGCGAATTGACAGGTTGTCGTCGGCATCGCGACAGGCGGCCGCCGTATCGTCGATGAATTCGGGATCCGGACATGCCTCGTGATGCGGGTTTCATCGTGCGTGCTGTGGGCGGCGCTCACCTTTCATCTCGCCGTGTTTCCGGCCGCGGCGCAGAACTGCGGCTGGTCGCACGTCGATCACCTGGTGAGCTATGACGCTTCCGGCGTGTGGAACCCGAGTGTCTATCGCGGCATCGTAGGCGGCCTGACGATCGCCGAAGTCGGCGGTGCGCTGTGGGAAGGCTCCGAATCGCGGTTCGGCAAGACGATGTGGCAGGGGATCGATTCGGAGATCATCGGCGACCTGTCGGCGGAGGCCGGCAAGTACATCTTCACCCGCGTGCGTCCGGCGACGGAGAACAATCCCTGCCTCTGGTTCCAGGGTGGGCACAATCACAGCTTCCCCAGCGGCGAAGCGTCGGTCGCGGCAGCGCTCGTCACGCCGTACGTCCTCGAGTACGGAGCCGACAATCCGGCGACCTACGCGCTGTTGCTGCTGCCGCTCTACGTCGGCGCCGCGCGGGTGAAGAACCAGGCCCACTGGCAGACGGACGTCCTGGCGGGCTGGGCGATCGGCGGCCTCTCCGGTTGGTACGCGCACAGCCGCGACGTACCGATCATGATCGAAATCCTTCCGCACGGCTTCGCCGTCGGCTTCAAGACGCAGTTCTAGCCGGCAGCGGGCGCGCCGGCGAAACGCCCCTGCGTTGTCCGATTCCGGAATTCCCCCGCCGGTGCGATATATTGTGCGAGGGAAAACGCGTCGCCGAATCGTCGAGTCCGGTCGCTCTACGATGATCATCACACCCATGCTGCAATGCCGGTCCGCGCCGTGCCGCACGGGAGCGCGCTGAGGTCGCCCTTGCGCATCCTGGTCGTCGAGGATGATGCGCTGCTGGCCGATGGCCTGACCGCCGCGTTGACTCATGCGGGGCACGCCATCCTGCGCGCGCGGACCGGCAAGCAGGCGGACGCCGTGCTCGCGAGCGATGAGTTCGATCTCGTGATTCTCGACATCGGGCTGCCCGACATCGACGGTTTCGAAGTCCTGCGGCGCCTGCGCTCGCGCCGCGTGGGGACCAGCGTGCTCGTGCTGACGGCGCGCGACGCGGTCGAGGACCGGGTGCACGGCCTTGATCTCGGCGCCGACGATTACCTCACCAAACCGTTCTCGCTGACCGAGTTCGAGGCGCGCGTGCGCGCGCTGCTGCGGCGAGCTGCGAAGCCGCCCGCGTCCTGGTCGGTCGGTGGCCTTACCGTGGATTCGGCAGCGAAGCGCGTGCGAGTCCACGACAAGCCAATCGATCTGACGCCGCGAGAATGGGCGTTGCTCGAGCTCTTTCTCGCCCGTCCTCACCGTGTGCTCAGCAAGGACCAGATCGCCGAGAGCCTTCATACGTTCGACGAGCATCTGTCGCCGAATGCGATCGAAGTGTACGTTTCGCGCCTGCGCAACAAGATCGAGCCGGCGGGCGTGCACATCCGGACGGTGCGCGGATTCGGCTACATGTGGGCCAGCGGTGATGAATGACGACGCCCGGATGCCGGCGAGCATCCGGCGCCGCCTGCTCCGGTTTCTGGTGAGCTCGCTGCTGCTGATGATCGCCGGCGCGACGGTCGTCACGTACTGGGTCGCGGTGCGCTCGGCGAACGAGGCGTACGATCGCTCGCTCCTGGATCCGGCGCTCGACATTGCCGAGAACGTTCGTATCGATGCGTCGGGGCCCCATGTCGATCTGCCGGAAAAGGCGTTCGAGGCACTCGTCTACGACCAGGTCGACAAGGTGATCTTCCAGGTTCGAACGCCAGACAACGTCGTCATCGACGGTGTCGCGGATCTGCCCGGGCCGCCGGAGGTGGGCCTGGGTCAGCAGATCTTCTTCGATGGTCTCTACCGGGGTGACAGGATCAGGATCGCGGCGCATCGCACCGCCGACGGCATCGTCGTGCAGGTCGGCGAGACGCTGCACAAGCGGAATCAGCTGGTCGCGGAGATTCTCGTCGCCGAGCTTGTTCCCACGCTGCTGATTGCCGTTGCGGCGATCGCACTCGCGTGGCTCGGCATCGCCCGCGGCCTGCGCCCGCTCGACCATCTGCGCGCGGAGCTCGCGCGGCGCGAGCCGCGTGATCTGCAGCCATTGCCGAAGACCGCGGCACCGATTGAAATCGCCCCGGTCGTCAGCGCCTTCAATCGGCTGCTTTCGCAGGTGCGGGAGGCGAGCACGATGCAGCAGCGATTTCTCGCCAATGCGGCGCATCAGCTGCGTACGCCGCTCGCCGGGCTGCAAATGCATCTCGAGCTCCTGTTGCGCCGCGAGCTTTCGAGCGACGTGCGAACCGAAGTCGAGCGCATGCACAGCGCGACCGTGCGTGCGAGCCGGCTTGCCAACCAGCTCCTCGCCCTCGCCAAGGCGGAGAGCGCCTCCGACGATGGGCGGACTTTCGAGATCGTCGACCTGCGGGCGATAGCCGGCGCGGCCGCGCGCGAATGGGTGCCGAAGGCGCATGCGCTGACGATCGATCTGGGGTTTTCGCTCGAAGCTGCAGAAATTTCCGGCGATCCGCTGCTGCTGCCCGAGCTTCTCGACAACCTGATCGACAACGCGCTTCGCTATACGTCCGCCGGAGGCACGGTCACGGTGCACACGGGTTGCCGCGACGGCGTCGCGTTCCTGAGCGTCGAGGACACGGGCCCGGGGATTCCGGCGGCGGAGCGAAACAAGGTCCTCGAGCGGTTCTACCGGATGCCGGGGACGCCCGGCGAGGGCTCGGGCCTCGGGCTTGCCATCGTGCGCGAAGTCGTCATCCGCCACCACGGCACGCTCGAGATCGATGCGCCCGCCACGCACGGCGGCACACGGATTCGCACGATGTTTCCGCAAGCGCGGCGCGCGACCGATCAATGATCCCGAACGGATGAGCAAACGGCCCGCACGTCCAATGGCCGATTGCGATGTCCGGGCGCGCGGCCTATGATCGTCGTCAGTACAGATTGCGCCCGTCGCGCGGGCGGCCGCGCTGAGGATGGGAGCCAGCATGCAGGATTGCCACCAGCTGTTCGACCCTGTCTCCTCGACGTACACGTACGTGCTCGTCGATCCGCGCACGCGCGACGCGGTGATGATCGATCCCGTCGACGTTGAGTTCGATGCGTACTCGGCGCTCATCACCCGCGAGAACCTGACGCTTCGCTATCTGCTCGAGACGCACGCGCACGCTGATCACATCACCGGCGCCGGACGGTTGCGCGAGCGCACCGGCGCGAAGGCGGCGGCGCCCCTGCCCTGCGGGATCGTCGCCGCGGATCTGCAACTCCAGGACGGGGAGGAGTTGCGGTTCGGAGGCGAAGCGATCCGCGCTCTGCATACACCGGGCCACACACCGGGTTCGACGTCGTATCTCTGGCGCGATTGCGTGTTCACCGGGGATACGCTGCTGATCGGCGGCTGCGGGCGCACGGATTTCCAGGGCGGCGACGCCGGCGCGCTCTACGACAGCATCACGCAGAAGCTGTTCGCGCTGCCCGACGCGACGATCGTCTTCCCGGCGCACGATTACAACGGGCGGACGTCGTCGACGATCGGCGCGGAGAAGCGCACGAACCTCCGCGTAGCCGGCCGCTCGCGCGACGCGTTCATGCGGCTGATGGCGGAGCTGCGTCTGCCGCAACCGCAATTGATCGGCGTGGCCGTGCCCGCGAATCAGCGTCTCGGTCAGGACGTGCACGAAGCCTGACGATGGCGGCCGCCCTGTTAAGATTGCACTTCCGCCAGACCCGGAACCCGGAGCGAACCCGTCCGGGACCGGACTCCGATTGGTTCCGATGCCCGATGATCCGCAACTCGATGCGCTGAAGCTTCCGCCGCATTCGCTGGAGGCCGAGCAATCGGTGCTGGGCGGGCTGCTGCTCGACAACGACGCGGTCGACAAGGTCGGCGACGTGCTGGCCGAAGCGGATTTCTACAGCGAGGCGCACCGGCTCATCTACCAGCACATCGTTGGCCTCGTCGCCGAGGCGAAGCCCGCCGACGTCGTCACCGTGTCGGAATCGCTCGCGTCGGTGCAGAAGCTCGATTACGTCGGCGGGCTCGCGTATCTGGGTGCGCTGGTCGGCAGCGTGCCGACGGCCGCCAACATCCGCCATTACGCGCAGATCGTCCGCGACCGCTCGATCTTGCGCCAGCTCGCGGCCACGGCTGGGGACATTGCCGATGCCGCGTACAACCCGCTCGGCCGAAGCGCGAAGGAAGTGCTGGACCAGGCCGAGGCGAAGGTGCTGCACATCGCGGAGCAGGGCTCGCGCGGCGCGCAGCAATATCAGGAAATCGGCACGTTGCTGGCCGGCGTGGTCGAGCGGATCGAGACGCTTTACAACCGCGACAATCCATCCGACGTCACCGGCGTGCCGACCGGCTTCTCTGATCTCGACCGGATGACGTCGGGTCTGCAACCCGGCGATCTCGTCGTCGTCGCGGGAAGACCGAGCATGGGCAAGACCGCGCTTGCCCTCAACATCGGCGAGCACGTCGCGCTCGCCGCCGGGATGCCGGTCGCCGTGTTCTCGATGGAAATGGGTGCGTCGCAACTGGCGCTGCGGCTGATCGGCTCGGTCGGGCGCCTCGATCAGCACAAGCTGCGTACCGGGCGCCTCGCGAGCGAGGACTGGGAAAAGCTGACGGCGGCGCTCGGACGGTTGAACGAGGCGCCGATCCTGATCGACGAAACACCCGCGTTGAACGCGATCGAGGTGCGCTCGCGCGCGCGCCGGCTGATGAAGACCTACGGCAAGCTGGGGCTCGTCATCGTCGACTATCTGCAGCTGATGCAGGCGTCGACCACCGGCGAGAATCGCGCGACCGAAATCTCCGAAATCTCACGTGCGATGAAGGCGCTGGCGAAGGAGCTCAAGGTACCGGTGATGGCGCTCTCGCAGCTCAATCGCTCGCTCGAACAGCGGCCAAACAAGCGGCCGGTGATGTCGGATCTGCGCGAGAGTGGCGCGATCGAACAGGATGCAGACGTGATCCTGTTCATCTATCGCGACGAGGTCTACAACCCGGAAACGCAGGAAAAAGGCGTGGCCGAAATCATTATCGGCAAGCAGCGCAACGGGCCGATCGGCACCGTGCGCCTGACGTTTCTCGGGGAATATACGCGCTTCGAGAGCTTCGCTGCCGCCGGGTCTTACTAGGGCCCCTCCGCACCGGTGCAAGCCCCCGTTTCGCGCAACGCACCCTGTCCGTGCGGCAGCGGCCTGCGCTACAAGAATTGCCACGGCGCGATTGCGGCGCCCAAGCAGGAGGTCGACCTCCTGAGGACGCATCTCGAGCGCGCGATGGCCGCGCAGCAAGGGGGCCGCTTCGCCGACGCGGCGGCTTCTTACGAGGCTGCGCTCGCGTTGCAGCCGACGAACTTCGATGCACTCCATATGCTCGGCGTAGTGCGCTACCAGCAAGGCGACTTCGAGACGGCACGGGACCTTTTGGATCGCGCGCTCGCGATCGATCGGGCGGTTCCGTCGGCACGGTTCAATCGCGAACTGGTGCAGGCGGCGCTGGACCGCCGGCCGGCCGAAGCCGAAATCGCGCGTGACGCCGAGGCCTTTGCGGCCCGGATGGCGGCGGACACTGGCGCTGCGATCACTGCGATTGAAGGCGCACCCGTACGCTTGATCGCGTTCTACCTGCCGCAGTTCCATCGCATTGCCGAGAACGACGAATGGTGGGGAGAAGGGTTCACCGAATGGACCAACGTCCGCAAGGCGCGCGCGAATTTCGATGGACACTGGCAGCCCCACGTTCCGGGTGAGCTCGGCTATTACGACCTCACGGATTCCGGCGTACGCCAAGCGCAGGCGATGCTCGCGCGTGCGCACGGCATCGACGCGTTCTGCTACTACTATTACTGGTTCGGTGGCCGGCAGCTGCTCGAGCGACCCTTGGCCGAAGTGCTCGCGAGCGGCGAACCCGATTTTCCTTTCTGCGTCTGCTGGGCCAACGAGAACTGGACGCGGCGCTGGGACGGGCGCAACGACGAGGTGCTGATGCGCCAACGCTACGCGCCGGGCGATGCGCACGCCTTCATTGCCGAGTTGCTGCCGCTGTTCCGAGATCGTCGCTACCTCCGGGTCAACGGCCGCCCGCTGTTGCTTGTATACAAGATCGCCGACATCCCCGACGTCTCTGCGATGGTGCGGATCTGGCGGGACGCGTGCCGCAGCGCCGGCATCGACGATCCGTATCTCTGCGCGGTGCAGCGCCGCGCCGACGACGATCCCACACCGTTCGGGTTCGATGCCGCGGTCGAGTTTCCGCCGATCGGGCACGCTGCCGAGAACGTGACCGCGCGTATCGCAGGCCTGCGTGCGACGTTTGGCGGTACCGTATTCCGTTACGCGAATCTCGCCGCGCATTACCTGATGCTCCCGCGCCCGCCGTTTCCGCAATTCCGCGGCGTGACGCCGATGTGGGACAACACCGCGCGGCGACAGGATGACGCGATGATTGTCACGGGCTCGACGCCGGCATCGTTCGGCGTCTGGCTAACCAACGTTTTGCAGCAGACGCGGCTGCGGCACGACGGCGAGGAGCGCCTGCTCTTCATCAACGCCTGGAACGAATGGGCCGAGGGCAATCATATCGAGCCCGATGCCATGCACGGGCGGGGGTACCTCGAAGCGCTGCGCGCAGCGCGCCGCGTCGAAGCCGAGTCGCTGCCTGACCGGCCGTCGCTTGCGACAATCGAGCACGACCTTGCTGCCGGCATGGCGAGCGGCGCAATCCGCGAGGCGAAATTCGGCGGACTGCGATCGCTCGGAAGCACCGAGGTCGCAGTGGTCATGCCGCTCTACAACCACGCGCGTTATCTCGAGCGCGCGCTAGCGTCGCTCGCGGCACAGACGCGCGTCCCCGACGAGCTGGTCGTCGTAGACGACGGTTCGACCGACGGCAGCGCCGGGATCGTCGAGGCCTTTGCGACCAATGCCCCATTCCCGGTCACGTTGCTGCGGCAGACGAATGCCGGTGCCGATCGCACGCTCAATCGAGGCATGGCGCGTGCCCGCGGGGGCATTATCGCGCTCCTCAATTCCGACGACGCGTTCGCGCCGACGCGTCTCGGGAGGCTCGTCGGTGCCCTCGGCGATGAAGTCGACCTCGCGTTCTCGGCCTGCGAATTCATCGGCGATGACGATCGACCGGCCGACGGCCACTACGTGCGCGGGCTGCGCGAGCGGATCGATGAAGCGGTGCGCGCACCAACGCTCCTGCATGCCCTCGTCCGCTACAACGTCGCCGTGTCCACCGGCAATCTGGTGTTCCGGCGTGCGCTGCTCTCGCACATTGGCGGCTTCGCCCCAATGGCCGTCTGCCACGACTGGGATTTCCTGCTTGCGGCGACCTATGCGACTCGCTTTGCGTTCGTCCCGGAGGCTCTTTATCGCTATCGACTCCACGACGCGAATACGTTCGCCGGCCGGCGTGTCGCGGGCGTGATCGAAGGCGAGGTCGCGCTGCATCGGTTCTTCGCCGACATCGCCGCGCACCCGTGGCTCGATGCGCATGCCCGGGCCGCGTTTGTCGCGTTCGCGCGCGATGCCGGGCTCGCCGGTTACCTTGGGCAGGGGTCGGGGAGCGCTCGCGCGTGACGCTGTTTGCGCCGCCCATGTCGCGCAACGCGCCGTGCCCCTGTGGCAGCGGCCTACGCTACAAGAACTGCCATGGGGCGGTGGACAAGGCGGACGAGGTGAGTTCGCTCCTCACGGCGGCGCTCGCCGCGCAGCAGGACGGGCGCCTTGCCGACGCGGAAGATCTCTATGCGCGCGCGCTGGCGCGCGAGCCTTCCAATTTCGACGCGCTGCATATGCTGGGTGTCACCCTCTTTCAGAGCCAGGATCTGGTACGGGCGTACGAGTTGATGAGTGCCGCCTGTGCGCTGCGCCCGGACGTTGTCGAAGCTGCCCGCAACCTTGAGCTCGTCGAGGGTGCGCTGCGCCGTGTCGATGCGCAGGCGAAGTACCGAATCTGGATCGCGACGACCGAGAAGGCGTCCGCCGCAGCTCGCGCGCCCTTGCGGGATGCCATCGCCGGACGAGCCGACGCACCGCTGCTCTCGCTCGTGATGCCAGCGTACAACTCGTCGCCGTGCTGGCTCGCTCTGTGCCTGGACAGCGTTTTGGCGCAGACGTATCCCAACTGGGAGCTTTGCATCGCCGACGACGCGTCGACCGATCCCGCGTCGCGCGAGACCCTGGCCCGCTACGCCTCGCGCGATCCTCGCATTCACGTCGTGTGGCGCACCGTCAACGGTCACATCTCGGCCGCGTCCAATTCGGCGCTGGAGATCGTAACGGGCGCGTATGTGGCGCTGCTCGACCACGACGACGCACTGCCGCCGCACGCCCTGGGTGAGGTCGCGCTCGCGCTCGCCGATAAACCGGGCACCTACATCCTTTACACGGACGAGGACAAGTTGGACGAGCAGGGCGAGCGTTTCGAGCCCTACTTCAAGCCGGACTGGAATCCGGCGCTTGCCAGCAGCCAGAACTTCGTCAGCCATCTGGGCGTCTATCGCACCGAGCTCATGCGGTCGGTCGGCGGCTTCCGGACGGGTTTCGAAGGCGCACAGGATTGGGACCTCCTGCTTCGCTGCGCGGAGCGGGTCGAACCCGCGCGCATCCACCATCTGGCGCAGGTGCTGTATCACTGGCGCTCGGTCGCCGGCTCCACGGCTCGTACGATGGCGAGCAAGGATTACGCGAGCGCGGCGCAAGAGCGCACGGTACGCGAACGCGCGCGCCGTGCCGGGTGCGAGGTTGCCATCGTGCGGGTCGTTTACGGGGCGTTCTTGCAGGCCGATCCCGTCGTCGCGACGCTGCCGCAGATCTCCGTCGTCGTGCTGGATCCACCGTCAATGCTTCCGGGCGAAGCGGTCGCGCGCTGGCACGCACATGCGGGAGCGGCAGCCGTCGAGGTCCTCCCGGTTGCGGTGGAATGCGAGGCGGCGCTCGAGCTGGACGACGCGCCGCTCTGTCTGGGGCAGGCAGGCGCAGAGGCGATCAACGCAGCGGTCGCCACCGCGAGAGGCGACCTCATCGTGTTCGTTGCGGGCAACGCGGTACCGGCGGACGCTGGATGGCTCGCCCGGCTTGCAGCGCACGCCGTGCAACCGGGCGTCGGGTGTGTCGGCGGCGTGACGTTCGACGCGACGCGCCGGACAGCGCGCGGCGGCTACATCCTCGACCCGGATGCCGTTGCCGCGACTGCCTTTGCGCGCGATCCCCAGGGATTCGTCGGGATGGCCGGCCGCAATCAGGTCGTGCAGAACCTGTCCGCGGTGTCGCTGTCGGGACTTGCCGTTCGTCGCGCCACATGGGATGCGGCGCAAGGGCTCGATGTCCTCCATCTTGCGGTGGCTTATCACGACATCGATCTTTGCCTGCGGCTTGCGGAGCGCGGACTGCGACACGTCTGGCATCCCGGCGTTGTGTTTGCCGATGAGCGTCCGTTGCGCCTCCGGGCGACGCCGTCACCACCGACTGCTGCAGGAGTCGAAGACGCCGCGTATATGCGTAAACGTCATCGTGCGGCGCTCTCCCTGGATCCCGCCTACAATCCACATCTTTCGCGGCCGCCGCGACTGTTCGAGATTCCGGGTGGAGGCGGTAATGGCGAACCCGACCGAGCTATGCCTAACCCCCGATGACTGTTGAGCTCACGCCCGCAGGCGTGCGGTGGCTCGCCGCTGCGCCAGAGCGTGCGATCCCGTGCACCGTTTGCGGCAATCCCGGCCCGCATGCTCCGATCCTGTCGGTGCCCGGGATGGCGTCGCCACATCCGCTGCTGACGCTAGTGCGCTGCTCAGCCTGCGGCAGCGGGTTCTACGATCCGCCCGGCATCCACGACTTCAGCGATCTCAATCAGGACCGCGACGAATTCTGGCGCTTCTACATCGAGACAGGAGGTGGTGTCTGGGAAACGATCTGGCCGCTATTGGCGATCGCCGACCACCGGCTGCGTACGCTGCTCGATGTCGGCTGCGGCTTCGGCTTCGCCGTCGATTTCTGGAAGCGCACGCGCCGCGGCGACGCGGTTGGCGTCGAGCTGGCCAAGTACGGCCGGATGGGTGCCCGACTGCTCGACATCCCGGTCTACCACGAGCTTCTGCAGGACTGCCAGCCGCTCGCCGGCCGCCGCTTCGACCTCGTCTACGCCTCGGAGGTCGTCGAGCACGTGGCGGATCCGGCGGCGTTCGTTGCGCTGCTGGCCGAGCGCCTGACGCCGGGGGGCGTGCTCGTGCTCACGACGCCGACGGTCGATTACGTGCGGCCCGAGAACCTGTCGCACACGTTGCTCGCCGCCCTTTCCCCCGGATTCCACGGCTTCCTGTTGTCTGCGCAAGCGCTCGGCGATCTCGCAAGGGCAGCAGGGCTGGCGCACGTCGAGGTGCACACCTTCGGCGAGCGCCAGATGCTCTGGGCTTCGCGCGCGCCATTGGTGCTCGATTTCGAGGACGGGCGGATGCGTGGACCGTACCTCGATTACATGGCCGCGCACGTCGCGCAGCGCGATTCCGGTTCGCCAGTCTGGCAGGGTTATGCCTACCGGCTTCTGCGCGATTTGACGAATGCGGGGCGGTACGCGCAAGCACAGCCGCTCGCACAATCGCTGTTCGCCGCAGTCGCCGAAAGCCACGGCGCGCACGTCCTGGATCCCGCTACGACCCTCGTGAAGGTCGCCGCCTGCACCACGCTCGCCGACTTTGGTCGCGTGGCCCCTTTCTTCCTGCCTGGGCTTTATTACCAGCGTGCTGCGATCGCCCACCATCACGAGCGCGACATCCCAACCGCCATCGCGATGTACCGCGGCATGATCGGCCTTGCGCAAGAGATCTCGCGCTTCTCGGCGTTGTCGTTCCTGGAAGCCGTTGCGCTCGTGTGGCCGGCCCGAGCCCAGGTCGCGGGGATCATGCTGGCGCAGGACGACCTCCCCGCTGCCGCGGACGTCTTCACCCGACTCGCGGCGGAGGGCCGCCACTGCAACGAAGCAGACGGTTTCGCGGTGGTGAGCGCGGGCTACGTCGACAGCGTCGTCCCCCGCGCATGCGAAGAACTGTTCGTTCGCGGCCGCCCGGATCTCGCGCGGCGTGCATTCAATGCATGGCTTGCGGATCTCGCGGATCGCCGCCCGCGAATCGACTGGACGGATCCGGCGACGGTCGAGCGTGCGCTTGGCGCGCCCGCGGTCTGCGGCGAGCCGTCGGACTTGGCGTTCGGCCTTTTCTTCGCGGGGTTGCTGGAGGCCGCCGCCGGATCGGCGGCGCCGACTTACGAGCGGCTGCATGCGATACAGCGGTTGGCGGGCAAGCACGCGACGCATCCGGTGCTGGGGCCGCGCCTCGCGCATTACGCATCCATCGCCGCGCGCTACCTGCCGGCGCCGCCGCGCCGGCCGTTGTTCGATGCGTCGTTTACGCTGGTTCAGCCGCCTTCGAAGTGGTGAAAGGTGGAATGGACCGTGCTCTCCTAGAGAATCTCCGCCGCGTGGTCGGCGAGCCGCGAGCGTTCGCCCCGCTGCAGCGTCACGTGGCCCGAGTGCGCCCAGTTCTTGAAACGATCGACCACGTAGGTGATCCCCGAGCTGCCTTCGGTGAGGTAGGGCGTATCGATCTGCGCGATGTTGCCGAGGCAGACGACCTTGGTGCCGGGACCGGCGCGCGTCACCAGCGTCTTCATCTGCTTGGGTGTGAGGTTCTGCGCCTCGTCGATGATCAGGTACTTGTTGATGAACGTGCGGCCGCGCATGAAGTTCAGGCTCTTCACCTTGATGCGCGAGCGGATCAGGTCGCGCGTCGCGGCGCGGCCCCATTCGCCGGCCTCGTCGTCGGTCTTGTTCAGCACGTCGAGGTTGTCTTCGAGCGCACCCATCCACGGGTTCATCTTCTCCTCTTCGGTCCCGGGGAGGAAGCCGATGTCCTCGCCCACGGGAACCGTTACCCGGGTCATGATGATCTCGGAATAGACCTTGAACTCGAGGGTGAGCATCAGGCCCGCGGCGAGCGTCAAGAGCGTCTTGCCGGTGCCCGCCTGGCCCAGCAGCGAGACGAAATCGACCTCCGGGTTCATGAGCAGGTTGAGCGCGAAGTTCTGCTCGCGATTGCGCGCGGTGATGCCCCAGACGTTGTTCTTCTGATGCGTGTAATCCTTCAACGTCTGCAGCACCGCGGTCCGGCCGTTGACTTCCTTCACCAGCGCGTAGAGCGGCGCTTCGCCCTGCGCTTCCTGGTAGATGAACTCGTTCACGAGCAGCGACGGCACCAGCGGGCCGGTGATCCGGTAGTACGTGTGCCCGCCGTGCTGCCACGACTCCATCGCCTTGCCGTGCCGTTCCCAGAAGTCGCCGGGGAGCTCCTGCATTCCGGAATAGAGAAGCTCGGTGTCCTCGAGCACCTTGTCGTTGTAATAGTCCTCGGCCGCGATCCCCAGTGCCCGCGCCTTGATCCGCATGTTGATGTCCTTGCTCACCAGGATCACGTGGCGCTTAGGGTGCAAATGTTGCAGATGCATGACGACCGCGAGGATCTGGTTGTCGGCCTTGCCGTTCGCAAGCGAGGACGGCAGCACCGTAGTGATCACTTCGGTCTGCAGGTAGAGCTTGCCGCTCGCCGCACCGCCCGACTTGGCGTCGAGCGGGATGCCCTCGGCGATTCCGTTCGGCATCGCTGTCACGAGCTCGTCAAGAAAGCGCGATGCCTGCCGCGCGTTGCGCGCGACTTCGCTCACGCCTTTCTTGTTGCTGTCGAGCTCCTCGAGCGTGAGGATCGGCAGATAGATGTCGTGCTCTTCGAACCGGAAGAGGCTTGTGGGGTCGTGCATCAACACGTTCGTGTCGAGCACGAAGAGCTTGCTGGGCAACTGGAGGCGGGTGGTCGGGCCGGGCTTGCCGGCGGGTTTGACGGACTTGCGGGCAACGAGCGTGAGCGGGGTGGGGCGGGTCTTGCGCTCGACCATGGGCCTCCTGGGCGGCGTACGGTACGGTGATGAGGGGGACGGCGATTGCGGCCCTATCCTAGCGCTGCGCCGCCGTCTTGTACAAGCAATGGTGGTCAGGCCGGCGGCCAACCGCGATCCGTTGTGGTGTTTTTCAGACGACGGCATCGACGCCGCGGCAATGCGCTCCAGGTGATCGAACTGTGGTGCACACCGGGAGGCGTGGATCTAGCGAGCGTGCGAGAATCCCGCACCCCGCTCGTCGAACGGATTCACCGCATGCGTAAGTGGCTTCTCGGATACCTGCTCGTCGCCATCATCGCCGCCATCCTGTGGGGCAGCGACTGGATCACGCTGCAGGGCGAGCGCACGGTCTACACGGTCCGTTGCGACCAGGGTGTGTGGCAAGGAACGAAATGCACGGGAAGGCTCGTCGCCGCCGAGCGCCATGCATTCCGGGCAAGCAGGAGTCGCAACGAGGTCGTCTATTGGATTCGCGAGTCGAAGGCGCCCTCGGGAAAATATACCGATTGCATGGTCAAGGATCGCGACAACTGGACGTGTAATGTTCGCACGGATCAGCGGCCGGCGATCACCTACGAGATGGTGCAAGGCAAGCCGACGCATACCGACATGACCGAGATCGTTCCGTTTTATGCGGTGCCCAAATGGGAATGGTGGCTGATGAAGATCGGCTGCTGGTTCTTCCACAACGCCAGCAACTGAGCCGTACCCGACCGGCGGTATGTAGCGGCATTCCGCGAGAGCCCCTGGATTCCCCGCGTGTCGGATGGCCCTCAGAGCGCTCTTAGCGCCTCCAGCACTTCGTCGGCGTGCCCGGCGACCCTGACGCCGCGCCATTCGCGGGCGAGCTTTCCATCGGCTCCGATCAGGAACGTCGAGCGCTCGATCCCGCGCACCTGCTTGCCGTACATGTTCTTCATCTTGATCACGCCGAATTGCGTGCAGAGCTTCTCGTCGGCATCCGAGATGAGTTCGAAGGGAAATTCCATCTTCGCCTTGAAGCCCTCGTGCGACTTGAGGCTGTCGCGCGAAATGCCGGCGATGACGGCACCGGCCTTCGAGAACTGCTTGTAGCGATCGCGGAAATCCGCACCCTCAGTGGTGCAACCGGGCGTGTTGTCCTTCGGGTAGAAGTACAGCACGACGGGATGGCCTTTGTGGGCAGACAGCCTGAACGTCGAACCGCCGGTCGCAGGGGCCGCGAAATCCGCAACTTTCTTGCCGAGCATGAAGGGCTCCTTTCGAAACGAAGTGTGTCGTCGCGTTCTGCGCGTGACTCACGCCGCAATGGCGAGGTCGACGTCACCCAGGAATTCCGGCCCCTGCACGAGGAGCGTGCCGGTGCGCCCGGGAATCTCGCCCGGGCCGACTTCGCAGCGCGGCAACGCGAGGGGCTGCAGCGTATCGAACAGCGCGCGCGTCGAGCCCAGCGTCCAGCCCTGCGCCTTCCAGCCGGCAAGGAGCTGCTCGAACACTGGTGCGAGACGCATCCCTTCGAGCTCGGCGTGCAGCGTGTAGACGTGACCGGCGGGGTTTGGCTCCTTGGTGAGCTCGAGGATGTGCGCGGCGACGTTGTCCTCGGTGATGCCATCCCGTCCGATGAGCTCGTCCAGCGTGGGCAATGTCGTGGGCAGCTGCGGGCAGCGAATCAGCTCGGCATTCCAGACCGGAAGATGCGGATGCGTCCCGCGGCCATCGGAGCAGTATTCGAAGCCGAGGCGTTGCGTGAGCCGCAGCGCGTGGACGTTCATCTGCCAGCCCGCGGCGCCGTGCATCAGCGGCGCGGTCCCGAAAATGTCGGTGTAGCGGTCGCAGGCGCGCTGCATCTCGGCGCGCGTCCATGCGGCGTCGGCGTCGGCCACGCCATCCTGCCAGCGGATATGGTCGTACGTGTGAATGCCGGTCTCGAAGCCGGCATCGCGGACGCCGCGCATGACGTCCGCCGCGCGGCGGCCGATGTCGGGGCCGGGCAGCAGCGTGCCGTAGAGCAACGTCCTCACCCCGTAATGCTGGACGACCGACGTGCGGCGCACCTTGCCGAAGAAGCCGGGCCGGAAGACACGCTTGATCGCGCGGCCGGTGTGATCGGGCCCGAGCGAGAAGAGGAACGTCGCACCGGCGCCGTGCTTCGCGAGCTGCACGACGAGGTTGGGGACGCCTTCGCGCGTGCCGCGCAGCGTATCGACGTCGACCTTGAGGGCCAGCAACACGGAGGTGCCACTCATTCCACGAGGCTGCGGGCTTCGGCGACCTGGTCGCGGTAGGCATCGAAGATGCGCTTGAGCGCCTCGTCCATCGGCACGACCGGTTTCCAGTCGAGGTCGGCGCAGGTATTGGCGATCATCGGCACGCGGTTCTGCACGTCCTGGTAGCCCTTGCCGTAATAGGCGGCGGCGGTCGTCTCGACGATCTTCACCTGTGCGGCGGTGTCGCGGTATTCAGGATACGTGAGTGCCAGCGTGATCATCATCGTGGCCAGCTCACGGACGGAGAAGTTGTTCCGCGGGTTGCCGACGTTGTAGATCTTGCCGGTGGCGATTCCGCCCTCGTTGGCGATGATCTTCATCAGCGCGTCGATCCCGTCGTCGATGTAGGTGAACGCGCGCTTCTGCGTGCCCCCGTCGACGAGCTTGATCGGCTCGCCGCGAACCACGTGGCCGAGAAACTGCGTGACGACCCTCGAGCTTCCTTCCTTCGGCGTGTTGATCGAGTCGAGCCCGGCGCCGATCCAGTTGAACGGCCGGAAGAGCGTGTAATCGAGACCTTCCTGCATCCCGTAGGCGTGGATGACGCGGTCCATCAGCTGCTTCGCGCACGAGTAGATCCACCGCGGCTTGTTGATCGGGCCCAGCACCAGCGGCGATTGCTCGGCGTCGAATTCGGCGTCGGCGCACATGCCGTAGACCTCGGAGGTCGACGGAAAGATGATCCGCTTCCGGTGCCGGACGCACTGGCGCACGATCGGCAGGTTGGCCTCGAAATCGAGCTCGAACACGCGCAGCGGTTCGCGCACGTAGGTGGCCGGCGTCGCGATCGCGACCAGCGGCAGCACGGTGTCGCACTTCTTGATGTGATACTCGATCCACTCCTTGTTGATCGTGATGTCGCCTTCGAAAAAACGAAAGCGTTTCTCCGGCAGCAGGTCCGCGATGCGGTCCGTCTGCATGTCCATCCCGTAGATTTCCCAATCCGTGGCGTCGAGAATGCGCCGGGAGAGATGGTGGCCGATGAAACCGTTGACGCCGAGAATCAGGATTCTTCTCATGAATCTTCCGAACGTGTGTCCGACCGGGCTGCGGGCGCTCGATCGAGCCGATCGAGCCCGCTCGGTCCGAACGTGGGGATCGCGAGCAGCAGATAGAGGTACATGCCGAGTCGCGGGCTGTAGAACGATGCGGCAATCGAGATGACCGGCACCAGCGCGAACAGGCGAACTTCGCGGCGGATCTGCAACGCAACACGGTCGGTCAGGTCGGGCGTCGCGAGATGGGGATGGCTGACGAGATAGTTGAGGTGAATGACCAGCAGAGCTCCCAGCGCGAGCAGGTTTCCGCCGTAGACGTACACCGGGAGTGTCAGGTGCCCGTGATCGCCGATGAGGTCGGTTGAAAACGGCACCAGCGTGACGAGGAGCAGGAAGATCAGATTGAGCCAGAGCGAACGGCGGTCCATGTGCCGGACGAAATGGAACAGCGCGTGATGGGCGATCCAAAAAATCCCGAGCACGAAAAAGCTGATCGCGTACATCGCGAAGCTGTGCTCGAGCTGGAGCAGATAGTCGACGAGCGCCCGGTTGGTGTCGAACCAGCGCTGTTCCGGTGACTTGATGTCGAGGACGAGCAGCGTCATCGCGACGGCGAAGATGCCGTCGGCGAGCGCCTCGGTCCGGTTCTTCGACAGGCCGCGCGGGTCGAGCTTGAAGCGTTCCGACTCGGTGCTCATGGGTGTGCCCCCACGCTTGCGGCTGTCGCCGCTGCGCTGCCCCCCGAGGGGGAGTAATTCGCGCCTTGGGACGGCCCTGCGGCGCTCATGACGCGCTGCCGAGCGGCACCGGCGCGGGGCCGAACAGCGCGGTGAAGTCGTGCGACGTCGCGAGGGCGCCGTCGAGTTCGAGCGCGTATACCCGCAACGTGCCGCCGCCGCCGCAATGGGCGAGGAGACGGCCGCGCTCCACGCCGATCGTCGGCGTGAGCGTCGGCGGCGTGTCGGAATCGGCGACGCGGGTCCGCAGCACGCGCGCGCGGACGCCGCCGACGACGGTAAACGCGCCGGGGTACGGCGGGGCAACCGCCCGCACGAGATCGTGGATTGCCGTGGCGTCGCGGCTCCAGTCGATGATCCCGTCCTCGGGCCGCCGGCCGCCGTAGTAGGTTGCGCGCTTCGGATCCTGCGGCGTGCGCCGCGCCGCGCCCGCGAGCAGCGCCGGCAAGGCGCCGTCGAGCGTCAATTCGGCGGCGACGGTGACCTTGTCGAACACTTCGCGCGCCGTGTCATCGGCGAGGATCGGCACGGCGGTCTGCGCGACGATGTCGCCGTTGTCGGGTTTCTCGGTCATGTAGTGCAGCGTCGCACCGGTCTCGCGCGCCCCCATCAGCACGGCCCAGTTCACGGGCGCGCGGCCACGATAGAGCGGCAGCAGCGATCCGTGCATGTTGAGGGCTCCCATGGACGGAATCGCGAGCAGCGGCGGCTTCAGCAGCCGCCGGTAGTAGAACGAGAACAGGAAATCGGGCACGAGCGTCGCGATGCGCGCGACCGTGTCCAGGGCGTTGCAGTCATCAGGACGGATCGCCGGGATATCGTAGTCGGCCGCCGCGGCGGCCACCGAGTCGAACCAGATCTCCTCGCCCGGCTCGTCCGCATGTGTGACGACCAGCGGGACGTCGACGCCGTGCGCGAGGAGCACCTTGAGGCAGCGGACGCCGACATTGTGGTAGGCGAAGACGACGGCGCGGGTCATCCCGAACGCCCGATCGGAATCCTGAACCACGGAAAATGCGGAGAGCGCCGCGAAGGCATGGAGCGGAAACGCATGGGACGGATCTACCTCTGTGTGCTCTGTGCCCTCTGTGGTTCAGGACTTTGGCTCTCCACCGCCTCGAGCACGGCCCGCACCGTGTACCGCGGCCGCTCGCGCACCTGCTGATAGATGCGCCCGACGTACTCGCCGAGAAGGCCCAGCCCGAAGAGCAGCATGCCGATCAGGAAGAACGCAAGGATGTCACGATCCCACAAGAGCGAGAATCCCAGCGAGAATCCGGCCCGCCAGTCGAAATAGAGCAAGCGGTAGACGATGACGATGATGTAGGTCACGAGGGCGAGCGCCGATACGAGCATTCCGAACATCGAGAAGAGCTGCAGCGGGACGAGCGAGAAGCCGGTCACGAGATCGAAATTGAGCCGGATCAGCTTGTAGAGCGAGTACTTCGACCGGCCGGCGATTCGCTCCTCGTGTGCGACGTCGACCTCGGTCGGGTTCGCCGCGAACGTATACGCGAGCGCGGGAATATAAGTGCTGACCTCGCGACTTGCCGCGACCGCTTCGACGATCCCGCGGCTGTAGGCGCGCAACATGCACCCCTGATCGGTCATCTTGATGTGCGTGAGCTTTTCGCGCAGCCGATTCATCGCCGCCGAGGCGACGCGGCGCCACCACGAGTCCTCGCGCGTGCGGCGGACGCCGCCGACATAGTCGTGGCCGGCGTCCATCGCGGCGAGCAGCTTGCCGATCTCCTCCGGCGGATTCTGCAGATCGGCGTCGAGAGTGACGATGCGCTGGCCGCGGCAGCGCTCGAAGCCGGCGACGATGGCGAGGTGCTGACCGTAGTTCGCGTTGAACAGGATGACCCGCGTAACGTCCGGACGCGCCTCCCACTGCGCGCGCAACAACGCCGCGGACTTGTCGCGGCTGCCGTCGTTGACGAAGATCACCTCGTAACCGACGCCGAGCGCGTCGAGCGCCGGATAGAGGCGCCCGAAGAGCGCGGGCAGCCCGCCTTCCTCGTTGTAGACGGGGATCACCACGGAGAGTTGTGGCTGCGCCATCGTCGTCATATCGTCGTTGTCATGCCCGGGCGGCGGCGAGGACTTCCGTCACCGCGGTGCAGACGCGATCGACGTCGGCGGCGCTCATTCCCGCATGCAGCGGCAGCGTGACCGTTTCGCGCGCGATACGCTCCGTGTTGGGAAAGCCCCCTTCGCTGCCACCGTAGCGCCGGCCGAGCGTGGACAGATGCAGCGCCTCGTACGATACACCCGTGCCGATCCCGCGGGACTCCATCGCGTCGCGGAATTCGCGCCGGCTGATTGCGAGGCGGTCGAGCGGCAGCAGCATGTTCCACATGTTCCACGATTGCCCGTCGTCGTGTCGCGGCCGCGGTGGCAGCACGCACGCGGGCTCGACGATGAAGCGGTCGAAGTAGCGGTCGACCAGCGCGCGGCGAGCGGCGAGGAACGCCGGCAACCGCTCGAGCTGGGCAACGCCGATACGGGCGTTGACGTCGGGCAGGTTGAACTTGCCGCCGGGGTAGGAGACGTCGCGCGTACGGTCCGCCAGATACGTGATGCCGTGGAAGCGCAGTGCGTCGACCCGCTTCGCCTCGGCCGCGTCGTTGACGACGAGCGCGCCGCCCTCGATCGTCGTGATGTTCTTGTTCGGATGGAAGCTGAACGTGACGAGATCGCCCACCGCGCCGACGTTGCGGCCCTTCCACTGCGACCCCAGAACGAGCGCCGCATCCTCGATCACGCGGAGCTTGTGCCGGCGGGCGAGCGCGTAAAGCGCGTCCAGGTCGACGAGCGTGCCGGGCCAGTGCGTGGGCATGATCGCCTTCGTGCGCGGCGTTATCGCCGCTTCGACGGCGGCGAGATCGATGTTGCGCGTGACGAGGTCGCAGTCGACGAACACCGGTGTCGCGCCGACCTTGACGATCATGTTGAGCACGGTGAAAAAGCTCTCGGCGCACGTGATCACCTCGTCGCCTGCGCCGATACCGCAAAGCTGCAGCGCAACCTCGCAGGCGGCGGTCGCCGAGGTGAGCACCTTCACCGGCCGGCCACCGCAGAACGCGGACAGCGCAGCCTCGAACTTCTGCACCCACGGGCCGCTCGCGATGTGGCCCGAGCGCAGCACGTCGGCCACAAAGGCGATCGTCGCCTCGTCGAGGACGGGCCCTGCGAACTTGAGATAGCGGAGATCGCTCGTCGTCGTCATGCGGCGCTTCAGCTCCTCGCCACCAGAAAGACGCCCACGACGATGAAGCCGATGCCGAGCCAGCGCGTCATCGTCACCGCCTCGCCGAAGAGATAGTGCGCGGCGATCGCGTTGATGATGTAGCCGACCGACAGCAGCGGATACGCGACCGAGACCGGCACGCGCGAGAGCCCGAGGATCCAGACGAAAAATGACAGCAGGTAGCAGAGCGCCCCCAGCGCGAACGGCAACTGGGCCGCCATCAGGAACAGCATGTCGATCCAGTTCTCGCGCGTGAGCGTGATGACGCCGAGCGCATTGGTCCCGGCCTTGAGCAGCAGCTGCGCGCCGGCGTTGAGCAGCACGCCGGTCAAGAGGAAGGCGAGTGCGGCGAGGCTCATGGAGTCATGGGCAAATCAGTGCCGGCTGACGACAATGCGGCGCGAATCACGCGCGAGCACGCGCATCGGAACGCCTTCGGCCGCGAGGCGATCGTAGAGCTCCGGCGACATCATCGCGTATCCCTGCGCGAGCGAGCGCCACTGCGGCAGCCACGCCGCAACAGATGGAATCGCCTTGCCGGGCTCGGCGTCGATGCCGAGCGCCAGCTCGTCGCGATAGTTGACGAGCGTCGTCGGGCGTTCGAGGTAGAACGGAGCGGTCTGGTCGTACATCTCAATCTGGTAGAAAGGGGCCGACGGCGGGATCGGCGCCGACGCCTGCGCCGCGCGCAGGATAGCCGAAGTCGAGCGGGTTGCGCTGAACGCATCGAACCCGGCCGTCGCGAGTTGCACGGCGGCGAGCACGGATACGGAGAGCGCCGCAACGCCCCAGAATCGCGCGGGCGCGTGGTCTCGAGCCCGGCGAAAGGCGATGACCGACGCAACCGAGCCGGCCGTCGCGACGAGCAGCGCCGCCTCGAGCCACGGCGCGTAGGCCTGGAGTACGTCCGTCGGTTGCGCGCCGCCCGCGAACTGCGCGGCGAATCGGTCATACGCGACGAGCAGCACGGCGGTGATTACGGCGGTGACCATCGCGCCGGGCCACGCGATGATGAACAGCGTCCGCGGTTCGAGCGCGACCACGAGGGAGCCGGCGACGAGCGCGAGCGGCGCGAACATCGGCAGGATATACGACGGCAGCTTCGACCCGGACGCGCTGAAGAACAGCAAGACGAATGCGGCCCAGACGAGCGCGAACCGCTGCCACGAGAACCCGAGCGCGTTCGGTCCGCCGTCGCGCCAGGCGCGCTTGGCGCCGTACGCGAGCAGGCCCAGCCATGGCAGGCTGCCGACGATCGCGAGCGGAATGAAGTAGTACCAGGCTCCCGTGCGGTTCGCTTCCTTGGTGAGAAAGCGCGCCAGATGTTCGTGGATGAAGAAGAATTGCAGAAATTCGTCGTTGCGGCGCGCGACCTCGACGAACCATGGCACGGTCATGGCGAGATAGAGTGCCACGCCCGAGGCGACGTGCAACCGGCGCCAGACGGCAACGTCGCGGGTGATGAGCGTATAGCCGACGAGCGCGCCGGCCGGAAGCACGAGCGCGACCGGTCCCTTCGACAACGTCGCGCCGGCGATGGCCGCCCACGCGACCCACATCCACGCGCGGGCGCCGGCCGCGGTCGCTTCGGGCCTTTGCGCGATCACGAACGCGGAAAACGCGAGCGCCAGGAAAAACGAAAGCCCGGAATCGAGCGTCACCATCTGCGCGATTGCCGCATGCCACAAGGTGCCTGCGAGGGTCAGCGCAGCAAAGGCGGCGAGTGCCGGTCCGCCGAGGGCGAGTCCAGCGCCACCGATCGCGATCACCGCCAGCAGGCCCGCAAGCGCCGGCCACAGACGCGCGGTCCATTCGTCGACGCCGAAGGCGCGATACGCGGCAGCGGTCAGCCAATACTGGAGCGGCGGCTTTTCGAAATACTTGAAATCGTCGAGGCGTGGCGTGACCCAGTCGCCGCTCACCGCCATTTCGCGCGGAATCTCGGCGTAGCGACCCTCGTCCGGATGCCACAGGCTGTGGCTGTCGAGATTGACGAACCACAGGATCGCGATCGTCGCGAACACGGCCCAGAGCGCTGGACGCGGCGGCAGGACGGAAGGCCAGGTCATCGGAGATGCGGGCGTGGATCAGCGGTGCAACGACGAGGGCGATGCTTGCCGCAGGCGTGATTCTACCGTGCATGCGCGAGGCGCTACCCTGCGCGCTTCCCGATCGCAACGCGGCAGCGATGCCGGTCCCGTGCTAAGCTCGGCGCGCCTGCCGTTATTCTCTCTCGCATCCGTGATGACGGTTCCCCCGATTGCGATCGGTCCCGCCCGGCCCGACGAGCTACCCGGAGTCCAGCGGCTCGCCGGAATCATCTGGCGCGCGCACTACCCGGGCATCATCACGACGGAACAGATCGACTACATGCTGGAACGGGGCTACGCGCTCGATGCGCTCGGCAGCTTTCTCGCGCGGCGCGATCGCGGCCTCGAGCTCGCGAAGGTCGATGGCGAGCTCGCCGGATTCGCGGCCTGGTACGTGACCGATGATCCGGAACAGGCGAAGCTCGACAAGCTCTACGTGCTTCACGCGTATCAGCGGCACGGGCTCGGCGGACGGCTCATCGAACGCGTGGCGGGTCTCGCGCGGGACGCGGGTGCGGCGATGCTGATCCTCAACGTCAACAAGAACAACGTCCAGGCGATCCGTGCCTACGAAAAACGGGGATTTGCGATCCACGAGGCCGTCGTCGTCGACATCGGGAACGGTTTCGTGATGGACGATTACGTCATGACGAAAGCGATCTGAAGCGCCTTGCCGACTGACCCGCCGTAGCTCGCAATACGCGGCCCCGAGACGATGCGAAACCCGCTCACCCTCTACGACAACTACGAACGCAAATTGCGGCCGTTCGCGCCGCTCCATCCGCACGGCGAGGTCGGCCTCTATACCTGCGGTCCGACGGTCTACGACTACCAGCACATCGGCAACTTCCGGACGTTCCTGTTCGAGGACGTGCTGAAGCGGGTGCTCGAATGGAACGGCTATCGCGTGAGGCACGTGATGAACATCACCGACGTCGGCCATCTCGTTTCGGACGCCGACGAAGGCGAGGACAAGATGGAAAAGGGCGCCCGCCGGACGGGCAAGTCGGCGTGGGAGATCGCGCAGCTCTACACCGAGGCGTTCCTCGCCGACATAAAGGCGCTCAACATTGAGCCCCCGACGGTGCTGCCGAAGGCGACCGACCACATCGCCGAGCAGATCGCCTTCATTGCCGACATCGAAAGGAACGGCTACGCGTATCGGACGGGGGACGGGATCTACTTCGACACGGCCAAGCAGAAGGATTACGGCCATCTCGCGCGGCTCGACGTCAAGGGCCTCGAAGCCGGCAAGCGCGTGGAGCAGGGCGAAAAGCGGCACATCACCGACTTCGCCTTGTGGAAGTTCTCGCCGCCGGGCGAGCGCCGGCAGATGGAATGGGACAGTCCGTGGGGAAAGGGTTTCCCCGGCTGGCACATCGAATGCTCGGCGATGGCGCAGAAATATCTCGGCGACTACTTCGACATCCACTGCGGCGGCGAAGACCATATTCCCGTTCATCACACGAACGAGATCGCGCAGACCGAGGCGCGGGTCGGGACGCGGCTCGCGAACTTCTGGCTGCACGGCTATTTCCTGCTTCAGAACGATGCGAAGATGGCGAAGTCGGCCGGCGAGTTCCTGCGCCTCGCGTCGCTCACCGAGCGCGGCCTTGACCCGCTCGCCTATCGCTATCTGTGCCTGACCGCGCATTACCGGAGCCAGCTCAACTTCACGTGGGACGCGCAGGATGCCGCGGCCGTCGCGCTCGACCGGATGCGTCAGGGCGTCTATGCGCTGCGTGACGCGGCTGTCGCAGAACCCGACGCACAGCGCATCGAGCGCTTTGACAACGAGGTGAACGACGACCTCAACACGCCGCGCGCACTGGCGCTCGCGTGGGACGTGCTGCGCGGCGACTTGCCGCCCGCAGTTCGACGGGCGACGCTCGTTGCGTTCGATCGCGTGTTCGGGTTGGGTCTTGCGACGTGGGCGCCCAAGGAGGAAGCGATACCCGACGACGTGAAGGCGCTCGCCGAGGCGCGGGCGGCCGCGCGCCGCGCAAAGCAATGGGCCGAGGCCGACCGGTTGCGCGGCGCATTGCATGCAGCGGGCTGGGAGATGGAGGATCAGCCCGACGGCTACGCGCTGAAGCGGCGCGGCTGAGCATGGAACGGCGCCGATGAAGCTCGCGACACTCCGGAACGGCACGTGCGACGGACAATTGGTCGTCGTGTCCCGCGATCTCGCGCGCTGTGTCGCCGTTCCCGAGATCGCGCGCACACTGCAGGCGGCGTTGGACGACTGGGACAAGGTCGCCCCGGCGCTCTCCGCGATTTTTGCCGAGCTCACCGCGGGACGGCTCTCCGACGCCGAACGGTTCGATCCGCGCTCGGCGATGGCGCCGTTGCCCCGTGCCTATCAGTGGGTCGATGGATCCGCGTACGTCAATCACGTGGCGCTCGTCCGGCGCGCGCGTGGCGCACCGATGCCGCCGGAATTCTGGACCGATCCGCTGATGTACCAGGGCGCGTCCGACAACATGCTGGGCGCGGGCGACGACATCGTGCTTGCCGACGAGGCCTGGGGAATCGACTTCGAAGCCGAGGTCGCCGTGATCATCGGCAACGTTCCGTTGGGCACACCGGCCCCGGACGCGCTCCGGCATATACGATTGCTGATGCTCGCGAACGACGTGAGCCTGCGCAACCTCATTCCGGCGGAACTTGCGAAGGGCTTCGGCTTCCTGCAGTCGAAGCCGGCCTCGTCATTCTCTCCGGTGGCGGCCACCCCCGACGAGCTCGGCGCCGCATGGCACGACGGCAAGGTGCACCTGCCGCTCGTTTCGCATCTCAACGGCGCGCTGTTCGGGCGGCCGAACGCCGGTGTCGACATGACGTTCGACTTTCCCACGTTGATCGCGCACGCCGCGAAGACGCGCGAGCTCGAAGCCGGCACCATCGTCGGTTCCGGCACAGTGTCGAACACCGAAGCGGGCGGACCCGGACGGCCGGCCGCCGCCGGCGGTGTCGGCTATTCGTGCATTGCCGAGCAGCGGATGGTCGAGACGATCCTCACCGGTGTCGCGACGACGCCGTTCATGCGCTTCGGCGATCGGATCCGCATCGAGATGGTCGATGCCGAGGGTCGCTCCGTCTTCGGCGCAATCGACCAGGCCGTCCGCAAACCAGGGTAGCAGCGCGAGGCTGCGAACAGGGGGACGCGCGAGCGGCGAGCAGGGGCCCCGTGCCGAAGGCCTGGGGATGCGAGCCATCGCGAGTCGCGTTCGGAGGCCGACGGCGCGGTCGTGCGCATTCCTCGGCGGTGCGGAGGCCGAACCACGCGCCCGGCGCGCGGGTGCGACCGGCCGAGGGTCGCTCCGTCCTCGGCGCAATCGACCAGGCCGTCCGCAAACCAGGGTAGCGGCGCGAGGCTGCGAACAGGGGGACGCGCGAGCGGCGAGCAGGGCCCCGTGCTGAAGGCCGGGGGATGCGAGCCATCGCGAGTCGCGTTCGGAGGCCGACAGCGCAGTCGTGCGCATTCCTTGGCGGTGCGGAGGCCGAACCGCGCGCCCGGCGCGCGGGGTGCGACCGGGCCGGGGCGGCCGAAACCCGGCTTCGCCGGTCCGGGCCCATGCGGCTCGTCGCGCGGCGACCGCTTTCAGACCCCGATTTCACCGCTTCGTCGCTTGCGTCTTGAGCGTCTCATCGCGCCTGCCTACGATCCAACCTGACAAAGGCGAACGGCCGGGCAAGGAACCTGAATCCGGAATTGCGACTTGCCGCATCCAACGCCCGAACCACAAGAAAACTGAACCAGGAGATCACCATGAACGCGTATCGCACCGAAGCCCCGTCCCTCCGCATCGCTTTCGGGGTTGCCGCCGTCGCCCTGACCGCGCTGACGATGAGTCTTGCCATCGTCGTGCCCGCGAATCTGGAGCCCGCAGCGTCCGAGGCTCTGGCGCTGGCGACACCGAGCGCGCACGTGACTGAAGTTTCGATCAGCCCCGCGGTCGTCGACGTGGTTCTGTACCGTGAGCACAGGAGCGCGCCGGAAACCACGCGCAGCGCGTTGACGACGCGGCAGCCGGCGCGCGCTGCCCGGGCAGTCCCCGCCCAGACACGTGTCGCGCCCGCCGCTGCCAGCACGATGGTCGAATGGCGGTGCCCGTCGACGGTCGACGGCCACGACGTGTAGCCCTCGAAACCTCCCCCAGCGGTTCCCGGCGCACCCATCGACGGGCGACCGCGGAAGGGCCGGACGTTCGCGTCCGGCCCTTTCCTTTTCTGCGAGCGCTTAACTCGGAAAAACGGAGTGAGGGGGCGCCGTTTCGTGCCTGCGACTCGGGTCAGTAGAGTTGTTGCACGCCGCCTGAATACAGGATGGGCCCGGTCGGCTTGCCTGTGGGCGAGCCTCCGGCCGGTTCGAGGCTGACGGCGAGCGCCGGAACGCTCTGGAACGCGATCCCCGCCGGTGCGCCCAGCGCAACGCGCGCAATCCCCGACGCGGGGATCAGACCCAGCGACAGCGGGGCCTTGCCCTCCGGCAGCGCCCATAGCTCCAGCGCCTGATCGGCGGCGACGGAGACGGGGACGAGCGCCTTGATCGTCAGGTAGCGGCCGCTGCGATCTGCCGAGGCGACAAGCACGGGCTTCGCGTCGGCGCCGGCAAGGACGGCGACGATCATCTCTTGCGTTCGCTCGATCCGCGGGGCGAGCATCATCACGCCCAGCGCGAACGCCAGCGCAAAGCCGGCGAAAGCCAGGCCGCGCCACAGCGCAAGGCTCGCCCACCACGGGGTGGCCCCTTTGGGCGCCGATGACGCCGGAACGCTTCGGGCCAAATCCAGCCGCGCCCGGATCCCGTCCCAGACGCGCGGCGAAGGCGTGATGCCGGGGACGCCCTCCGCCAGCGCGGCGAGGCGCCATTCCCACGCCTTCAGGGCGGCGGCAACCGTGGCGTCGCGCTCGCCGACGCGGGCGAGCCGCCGTCGCGCGCGCGGCGACAACGTCCCCAGCGCATATTGGGCGGCAAGCGCATCGAGGCGGGCGGCGCGATCGGGGCGGGAGAGATCCATGGCGGGTCCGTCAGAGGACGAATCCTGCGTGGTCGAGGCACGCTTTCAGGCGCGCGAGCCCGCGCCGGACCCACGATTTGATCGTGCCTAACGGCTGCCCGAGATGGTGCGCGACCTCGGCGTGGCTGAGTCCCTGGTAGAACGCCAGGGCGATCGCCTGCTTCTGGCCGCCTTCGAGCGCGTCAACGCACTCGCGGACCGACTGCGCCTCGGCGGGCCGCGAGCAGCATCTCGACGGGCGTTCGCCCCTCGGCCGGCAGGTCGAGCTCGGGGTTGTCGTCGTCATCGCGCGTGAGCGTCACGGTATCGGGCTCGCGCCGGCGCAGGCGGTCGAGGCAGCGATTGCGGACGATGCTCGCGAGCCAGGTCTGGGGTTGGCTCTTGGCTGGCGAATAGCTGCCCGCGTGGTGCCATACGCTGACGAACGCCTCCTGCAACGTCTCCTCGGCCGTGGCCGGTTCCCTCAAAATACGCAGCGCTACCGCGTACAGATGCGCGGAGGTTTGCCGGTAGAGCTCGGCGAACGCTGCCTGGTCGGCCAGCGCCGTGCGTGCGAGCAGCCCGGCAAGCGCGTCGCTCCGGGCAGACGGGGTCGACTCGGCCATCGCGGACAGGCGCCGACGGGCGCGTTCAGGCGCCGCGGCGCCGATCCCTTTGCCAGAGCACGTCGCCTCGGCCCGCCGCGTGATTGAGCGTGCGGGCGAGGACGAACAGCAGATCCGAGAGACGGTTCAGGTACCGGCGCAACGGCTCATGCACGGCGTCGCTTGTCGCGAGATGAACGACCGCGCGCTCGGCCCGGCGGCAAACCGTGCGCGCGACGTGCGCGAGCGCTGCGGGCCGCTCGCCTCCGGGCAGGACGAATTCCTTCAACGGCGCGAGATCGGCGTTGAACCGCGTCACCGCCTCCTCGAGTCGCAGGACGTGCGCGTCGGTGATCGCCGACGATCCCGGAATCGACAGCTCGCCGCCCAAGTCGAACAGATCGTGCTGGGTCACGACGAGCGCATCGCGGACGCTTGCCGGCAACGCCTCGGCGAGGAGGACGCCCAGCGTCGAGTTGAGCTCGTCGACCTCGCCGATCGCAACGACGCGCGCCGAATCCTTCGCGACGCGTGCGCCGTCGCCGAGCCCGGTCGTGCCGTCATCGCCGGTCTTGGTGACGATCCTCGATAGTCGATGTCCCATGATTTTTCGCGTGAATGCCGCCGGCGTCGCCGTCGCCGGGGCAGCATACGAGATGCGGCCCGACGCAGCAAGCAGCGGCAGGACACCTGCGCGAGCAGGGCGAGCCAAGGCCCGAAGGGCGCGTCTCGCGAGCGCGGGTGGCGGCCGACCTCGACGCGCAACGCAAAGACGGAACGGCGCGGAGGACACCTGTGCGAGCAGGGCGAAGCCAAGGCCCGAAGGGCGCGTCTGCGAGCGCGGGTGGCGGCCGACCTCGACGCGCAACGCAAAGACGGAACGGCGCGGAGGCCGCGCGGACGTATCATTCGGGTTCCGCCCCTTTCGTCACGTCGCATGGCCGCCATGAAGAGCCCGAATCCGTTCGAACGCGATCTCGACCGCAACGCCGCCAACTACACGCCGCTCTCGCCGCTGTCGCTCATCGCCCGCACCGCCTACACGTACCCACTGCATCTCGCCGTCGTCCACGGCGACCGCCGCTACACGTGGGCTGCGAGCTACGCGCGCTGCCGCCGCCTCGCCTCGGCGCTCGTCACTGCCGGTGTCGGCGTCGGCGACACCGTCGCGCTGATGGCCGCCAACACGCCCGAGATGTTCGAGGCGCATTTCGGCGTGCCGATGTCGGGCGGCGTACTCAACACGCTCAACACGCGGCTCGACGCCGAGGCGATCGCGTTCATGCTGGAGCACGGCGGGGCCAAGGTGCTGATCACCGACACCGAGTTCGCGCCGACGGTCGAAAAGGCGCTTGCGCTGTGCGCGACGAAGCCGCTCGTCTTCGACATCGACGATCCGCTGGGGCCGGGCGGCAAGCGGCTGGGCAAGACCGATTATGAAACCTTCATCGCCGCGGGCAACCCCGATTTCCGGTGGGTGCATCCGGCCGACGAGTGGAACGCGATCTCGCTCAATTACACTTCCGGCACGACCGGCAACCCGAAGGGCGTCGTCTATCACCATCGCGGCGCGTACCTGAACGCGCTGTCCAACATCATCGACTGGGGGATGCCGCGGCACGCCGTCTATCTGTGGACGCTGCCGATGTTCCACTGCAACGGCTGGTGCTTCCCGTGGACGATGGCCGCCAACGCCGGCGTCAACGTCTGCCTGCGCAAGGTCGACGCCCAATTGATTCTGGACGCGATCCGCACGCACAAGGTCACACATTATTGCGGTGCGCCGATCGTCCACCTGCTGCTGATCAACGCGCCCGACGAGATGAAGGCCGGCATCGATCACGTCGTCCACTGCTTCGTCGCCGGCGCTGCGCCCCCGGCGGCGGTGATCGAGGGGATGGAGCGGATGGGCTTCGACATCACGCACGTCTACGGTCTCACCGAGACCTACGGGCCCGCGGCGGTGTGTGCGAAGCACGCCGAATGGGACGGTCTCGACATCGGTGCGCGGACCGAGCGCAACGGCCGCCAGGGCGTCCGCTACACCGTCGCGGAAGGCATGACGGTGATGGATCCCGATACGATGGAGCCGGTGCCGTGGGACGGCGAGACGATGGGCGAGATCATGTTCCGCGGCAACATCACGATGAAGGGCTATCTCAAGAATCCGAAGGCGACCGAGGAAGCATTCGTCGGCGGCTGGTTCCATTCCGGCGACCTGGCCGTGATGCAGCCGGACGGCTACGTGAAGATCAAGGACCGCAGCAAGGACATCATCATCTCGGGCGGCGAGAACATCAGCTCGCTCGAAGTCGAGGACACGCTGTACCGGCACCCCGCGGTGCTCGCGGCGGCGGTCGTCGCGCAGCCCGATCCCAAATGGGGCGAGACGCCCTGTGCGTTCGTCGAGCTGAAGCCGGGCGCCACCACGACCGAGGCCGAGCTGATCGCGCACTGCCAGCAACACCTCGCGCGGTTCAAGGCCCCGAAGAAGGTGCTGTTCGGCGATCTGCCGAAGACGTCGACCGGAAAGATCCAGAAATTCATGCTGCGCGAAAAGGCCAAGTCCTCGAGCGCGATCGAATGAGACCGGAGGCCCCGATGAACGCCCCTCTCGAATCCGCAGTGCAACCGCTCGTCCTGCGGCAGGACGAAGGCGGCGTCACCACGATCACGCTGAACCGCCCGGCGCAGTTCAACGCCATCAATGGCGCGATGCTGACCGAGCTCAAGGCCACGCTCGACGCGATCGCGACCGACGCGTCGGTCCGCGTCGTCGTGATCGGCGGTGCCGGCCGCGCGTTCTGCCCGGGGCACGACTTGAAGGAAATGCTCGCGAACTCGACCGAGCCGTTCCTGTCCGACCTGTTCCGCCGCTGCTGCGAGGTCATGCTGTCGATCCGGCGCCTGCCGCAGCCGGTAATTGCCCGGGTCCACGGCATCGCGACGGCCGCCGGCTGCCAGATCGTCGCCGCCTGCGACCTCGCGGTCGCCGAAGAAGGGGCGCGGTTCGCGACGTCGGGAATCAATTTCGGGCTGTTCTGCGCGACGCCCGGCGTGCCGGTCTCGCGCAACGTGTCGCAAAAGCGCGCGTTCGAGATGCTGATAACCGGCGAGTTCATCGATGCCGCAACTGCGCTCGACTGGGGACTCGTCAATCGCGTGGTTCCGGAGGATCGCCTCGACGACGAGGTCGCCGCGCTCGCAAGAACGCTGATCGAGAAGCCGCGGGCCGTGCTCGCCGCCGGCAAGCGCTTCTTCTACGACCAGCTCGAGCGCAAGCTCGAAGATGCCTACGCTGTGGCGAGCGCCGAGATCACGCGCAACATGCTGGGGGCCGATGCACAGGAAGGTGTCGGCGCGTTCGTCGACAAGCGCAAGCCGCGCTGGGAACTCTAGGCGGGATGCGGACGGATCGCTGCGACAGGGCCAACGCCGCGTCGTGGCGTGGCCGGTCGGATCGAACCCGAGGTGAACGGCCGTAACTGTCCGGCTGACGACAGTCCTGACCCTTGGCAACCCATGTTGTCAAAAGTCGTTTCTCCCGCCATTATGGCCTCGTTGATCTAGGTCAACGACGCGGCGCCGGATGAATGCGCCAATGCCGCTTGCGGTTGCCAGGAAGCGGCCGGCGCGAGATGGCGCAGGCGGGCAATGGCGGTTCAATTCTTTCAATGTGCCGAATCTCGCGAGCCGGGAAAAGCAGGAGGAGGCATAGGGGGCCAAATACCGAGAGCGAGTTCGCCGTCGGCGAGAAGCTCGCGAATCAGTCTGCCAGCCGTTGAAAAAGGAGGATCCCGTGTCTGAATTGTCAGCGAGCAAGATCCAGAGCAATCCGAAATATCACCGTTTGATCAAAGAGCGCGACACCCTCGCCTGGACTCTGACCGTCCTCGTGCTGGTGATCTATTTCGGGTTCATCCTGCTGGTCGCTTTCGCCCCGGGCTTCATCACGCAGCCGATATCGGCCACGAGCGTGATCCCGGTCGGAATGCTGATCGGCGTCGGCGTGATCGTGGCGTCGGTCGTGTTGACGGGCATTTATGTCTATCGAGCCAACAACACCTTCGACCCGCTCATTCACGAGATCATCACGGAGGCGACCAAATGAGAACCATCAAGACTGCTCTCACCGCCCTGATGGCTTCGGCCGGGCTCCTGGCGGTCGAACTCGCCCGCGCCGCTGACGTCGCCGCACCGGCCGGCACGCCCGCGGAACCGCCTGTCAACTGGCATGCGGTCGTGATGTTCCTCATTTTCGTCGCCATCACCCTGGTCATTACTTACTGGGCGGCGATGCGGACCAAGACCGCGACGGACTTCTATGCTGCGGGCCGCGGCATCACGGGCCTCCAGAACGGGATGGCCATTGCCGGCGATTACATGTCGGCGGCGTCGTTTCTGGGCATTGCCGCGCTGGTCTACTTCAACGGGTTCTACGGCCTCATCTTCTCGGTGGGCTGGCTCGTCGGCTGGCCGGTCATCCTGTTCCTGATTGCGGAGCGGTTGCGCAACCTGGGCAAGTTCACCTACGCCGACGTCGCCTCGTTCCGGCTGCAGCAGGGTCCGGTCCGGACGATGGCCGCCATCGGCTCGCTCATCGTCGTGATCTGGTACCTGATCGGGCAGGCGGTCGGCGCCGGACAATTGCTGCACACGCTGGTGCCGCAGATCTCCTACCGCGTGTCTATCGTCATCATCGGGGCGCTGATCATCATCTACGTGACCTTCGGCGGCATGAAGGCCACCACGTGGGTGCAGATCATCAAGGCCGGCCTGCTGCTTGGCGGTGCCACACTGATGGCGATCGGGGTGATGGCGCACGAGGGCTGGAGTTTCAACAAGCTATTCTCCGACGCGGTCGATCTTCACCCGAAGCACCTGGAAATCATGAAGTCCGTGGTGCCCATCGGGGCGAAATCCAACCCGATCGAGTCGATCTCGCTTGGCCTGACGCTGATGTTCGGGACCGCCGGTCTGCCGCACATCCTGATGCGGTTCTTTACGGTGGGGGATGCCAAGGCGGCACGCAAGTCCGTGCTCTACGGAACGTGCTTCATCGGCTACTTCTACGTCCTGACGTTCATCATCGGCTTCGGCGCCATCGTTCTCGTCGCCAACAATCCGGAGTACGTCGTCGACGTCACCAAGAACGTCCTGAACCTCAAGGGCGGGAGCAGCATGCCGGCGGTCTACCTGTCGCACGCGCTCGGCGGCGACTTCTTCCTCGGGTTCATCGCCGCCGTCGCCTTCGCCACGATCCTGGCCGTGGTGTCAGGACTCACGCTCGCCGGCGCATCAGCGCTGTCGCACGACATCTACGCGAACGTGATCATGAAGGGCAAGTCGACGGAAGCCCAGGAGGTATGGGTTTCGAAGCTGTGTGTCGTCGGACTGGGCATACTGGCCGTAATCCTGGGGATCGCGTTCGAGAAGCAGAACGTCGCGTATATCGTCGCGTTGACGTTCTCGATCGCCGCCTGCGCCAACTTCCCCATCCTGGTCCTGGCCGTGTTCTGGCGCGGGCTCACCACCCGCGGGGCGGTCCTCGGCGGCTACACAGGGATCTTAGGGTCGATCGGGTTGTTGATCATCGGTCCGACGGTGTGGACCAAGGTGCTCGACATGGGGCCGGCCATTTTCCCGTACGACTTCCCCACCTTTGTCGTCCTGCCCGCGGCCCTGATCGTCGCCTACGTTGCGTCGGTGACCGACAGGAGCGCCAGCGGCAACAAGGAGCGGGAGGCGTTCGGAGCTCAGGAGGTCCGGTCCGAAACCGGTCTGGGCGCCGAAGTCGCGACCGCCCACTGAGGGCGAGGCCCCTGGTTCTGATATCCGGCCGCCGGCGCCCCCGGCGGCTTTTTTCTTGCGCAGGGCAGCGTGGAAAGACCGAATGTGCGTGTGGCGACGGGAAGATCTGCTCGCATCGCGCCGTTGTCGTCGCAGCTTCACGGCCGCTGCCGCGGGCACCGCGTCCGCGCGGGCTTCTTGCTTGCGCTGGGTGCGCCGAGTGCTTAGGCTAGGAGCCTGTTGGCCTTACTCTCGCGCGCACGTCGCAGCATGGCCGCCAGGCTCCGGGCGAGCGATCGCGGTCAACGCCGCGTCATAGTTCGATGCCCGTTCGCTCTTCCACCCTCGAGGCAACGACGGAGTTCCTTCGTCGCTACGCACCGTTCAGCCGGATGAGCGATGCCGCAATGGCGTTCCTAGTTCCGCGGCTCCTGCATACGCATTTTGCAAAGGACGCAACGATCGTGGCGGCGCATACGGGGCCGGTCACCCACCTCCACATCGTTCAGCGCGGGCTCGTCGGCAGTCGGCCCAATAACGCGCAGGCTGATCCGGACCGCATGCTTGGCCCGGGCGAGCTGTTCCCGGTGGGCGCGCTTTCGGCCGGGGGGACGACGACCAAGGTCTTCTCCGCGCTCAAGGATACGCAGTGCTACTTGCTTGCGCGCGACGACTTTCTCAAGCTGCGACAGGCGTCGCCGGAGTTCGAGCGCTACTGCACCCAGGCGATCACCGAGACGCTCAAGCAGTCGCTCGAGAGCCTGTACGGCCAGTACAGCCAGCGGGCTGCCGAACAGCAGCTGCTGACGCGGACACTGGCGGAACTGGTGCGCCATGCCCCGATTGCCTGTCCGGCGACGGTCACGCTCCGCGAAGCGGCGCAGAGAATGGCCGACGCAAGAGTGCGAACGATCATCGCACTCGATCGGGACGAGGCGCCGGTCGGGATATTCACCCTCGTCGACCTGCTGCGTCGCGTGGTGCTTCCCGGGCGCCTGCTCGATGCTCCGCTGGCCGACGTGATGACAGCGCCGCTCGTTACGCTGCCCGCGTCGGCGACTGCGTCGGAAGCGATGCACGTGATGGCCGAGCGCGGCATCCGCCAGATCGCCGTCGTCGACAACGGCCGATTGTGCGGGGTGATCAACGAGCGCGATCTGTTCGCGTTACAGCGGGTCTCGTTGCGTCAGGTGAACGAACAGCTGCACGATGCCGGTACGATCGCTGCGCTGCAACGCGCGGGCGAGGACATCCGCCGCCTGAGCCAGAACCTGCTCGCGCAGGGGGTCGGCGCAGAGACGCTGACGCGAACGATTACCTCGCTCAATGACGCACTGTCGCGGCGCGCGATCGAGCTCTCGCTGCAGCGCCACGACTTGGCCGGCATCGAATGGTGCTGGCTCGCCCTCGGCAGCGAGGGGCGAGGCGAGCAGACCTTCGCGACAGACCAGGACAACGCGCTGCTGTTCGCCGCCGGTGAAGCGGCCGATGCAGCGCGCATTCGCGAGCGACTCCTCGCGTTCTCTCGCGACGTCAACGCGGGCCTCGACGCGCTCGGATTCCCCCTTTGTCTGGGTAACGTGATGGCGAGCAACCCCGATCTCTGCCGCTCGATCGACGAATGGAAGGACAAATTTCTCGGCTGGATTCTCGAGCCGACGCCCGAGGCGCTGCTCAACGCCAACATCGTCTTCGATTTTCGGCCGCTCTACGGCGACACGACGCTCTGCGACGCGTTACGCTCCTGGCTGTTCGGCCACACGCAAGCGAGCCCGATGTTCCTGCGCTTCATGGTGCAGAACGCGCTCGACGTCGAGCCGCCGCTCGGTCTGATCCGGACCTTCGTTGTCGACGACGAGCCCGGCATCAAGGGTACCCTCGATCTCAAGACGCGGGGCACGCGACTCTTCGTCGATTGTGCGCGGATCTTCGCGCTTTCCCTCGGTATCGCCGACACCGGCACTGCCGCGCGGCTGCGGCGTGCGGGCGAGCGTCTGCAGGTCGCGCGACGGCACGTCGACGCGACGATCGAGGGCTTCCAGTTCCTGCAGCTCTTGCGGCTGCGCCAGCAGGACCGGCCGACGGTTCCCGGCAATCCCAATCGCCTCGATCCCGGCGCGCTCCACGAGATCGATCAGCTGATGCTGAAGGAGGCCTTTCGCCAGGCGAAACAGCTCCAGGAGCGACTGCGTTTGACCTACCGGCTCTAGCCGGGGTATCCCGCGGTGCAGCGACACTCGCTATCGGCGCGAACAGGCCCTAATATGGGGCAGCGCCCAACAATGGGACGCGGCATCCGGCACGAGGAGGCGACCGATGTTTCGATCTGCGATCAAGAGCCAGCGGCTGGTCGTCGTTTTCCTGCTCGGCGCGCTGCTGTTCAACTATCCCCTGCTCGCGTTGTTCAACAGGACGGCGAGCGTCGCGGGCATCCCCGTGCTCTACCTCTATATCTTCGGCGCGTGGGCGTTGCTGATCGGCCTCGCTGCACTGGTCGTCGAGCGCTCGCGCTAGCGCCGCGGTTTGCCGTCAGCGTGAAACGGCCCGAGTCCCACCGTCGGAATCGCGGCTGACGGCGATGCTTCACAGCTGGGTGATCGTTCCCGCCGCGCTCGCCTATCTCGGCCTGCTGTTCGCGATCGCCTATTACGGGGACCAGCGTGCCGACCGCGGCCGCTCGATCATCGCCAATCCCTACATCTACTCGCTGTCGCTCGGCGTGTACGCGACGGCGTGGACGTTCTACGGGAGCGTCGGCCGTGCTGCCGGTGACGGCGTCGGCTTCCTGCCGATCTACGTCGGACCCACGCTGATGATGGCGCTGTGGTGGCTCGTGATTCGCAAGATCGTCCGCATCAGCAAGACGAACCGGATCACGTCGCTCGCCGACTTCGTTTCGTCACGCTACGGCAAGAGCGCGCTGCTGGCGGGGCTCGTGACGATCATCGCCGTGATCGGCATCGTTCCCTACATCGCGCTGCAGCTCAAGGCGATTTCGCAAAGCTACACGATCCTCGCCCAATATCCGGATGTCGTCATGCCAGCGCAGCGGGAGCCTGCGGCGGTGCATTCGGACACGGCGTTCTGGATGGCGCTGCTGCTCGCGACCTTCGCGATCCTGTTCGGAACACGGCACCTCGACGCGTCCGAGCGACACGAGGGGATGGTGGCAGCGATCGCGTTCGAGTCGATCGTCAAGCTGGTGTCATTCCTCGCCGTGGGCGTGTTCGTCACCTACGGAATCTACAACGGCCTCGCCGACATCTTCCAGCGCGCGGCCGCGCACGCGAAGCTTGCACCGTTGTTCGCGCCGCTTGGCGGCGCTGCGGGGAGCTATGCGAACTGGGCCTGGCTCACGCTGCTGTCGATGCTCGCCATCATGTTCCTCCCCCGCCAGTTCCAGATCGCCGTCGTCGAGAACGTCAACGAGAACCACATCGCCAAGGCGATCTGGCTGTTCCCGCTGTACATGCTCGCGATGAACCTGTTCGTGGTGCCGGTGGCGTTCGGCGGGGTCATGCACTTTCCTGCGGCCGGGGTCGACCCGGATACGTTCGTGCTCACATTGCCGATGATCGAGCGGCACGAAGCGCTCGCCCTGCTGGTCTTCATCGGCGGGCTTTCCGCTGCCACGGGGATGGTGATCGTCGAGACAATCGCGCTCTCCACGATGGTATGCAACGATCTGGTGATGCCCGTGCTGCTGCGCATGAAGTGGATGCGGCTTTCCGAGCGGCAGAACCTCACCGGTCTGCTGCTCGGCATCCGCCGCGGAGCGATTGTCGGCGTCGTGCTGCTGGGCTATCTCTATTTCCGCCTCGCCGGAGAAGCCTATGCACTCGTGGCAATCGGCCTCATCTCGTTTGCCGCGGTCGCGCAGTTCGCGCCGGCGACCATCGGCGGCATCTATTGGAAACGGGCAACCCGAGCCGGCGCGCTCGCCGGTCTCTCGGCCGGCTTTGTCGTGTGGTTGTATACGCTGTTGCTGCCGTCCTTCGCGAAATCGGGGTGGCTGCCCATCGGCTTCCTGGAAGACGGACCGCTTGGCATCGCGCTGCTCAAGCCCTACGCGCTGTTCGGACTCGAGGGGCTGAACGACATCACGCATGCGATGCTGTGGAGCATGCTCGCGAATGTCGGCGTCTACGTGAGCGTATCGGTGCTGACCGGTCAGAGCGTCGCCGAGCAGGCGCAGGCTGCGCGCTTTGTCGACGTATTCCGGCGTGCCGGCGAGGCCGCCGACGACCATCTCTGGAAGGGAACGGCGTCGTTGCCGGACCTCAGGGCGCTGCTCGCGCGGTTCCTGGGCTCCGCGCGGGCCGAGGCGGCGCTCGCCGAGTACGCGACGCGGCGCGGTGTCGTGTCGCCGGCCGCAGTCCCCGCTGACGCCGGGCTCGTGCAATTCGCCGAAACTGCGCTCGCGGGCGCCATCGGCGGCGCATCGGCGCGGATCATGGTTGCCTCGACGGTCCGCGAGGACGCCTTGTCGGCCGACGAGGTGCGGTCGATGATCGACGAGGCCTCGCAGGTCATCGCCTACAGCCACGAGCTGACGCGAAAATCGCAGGAGCTCGTCGCCGCGACGAACGAGCTCCGTGCCGCCAACGAACGACTGCAGGAACTCGATCGGCTCAAGGACGACTTCATCTCGACGGTCACCCACGAGCTGCGCACGCCGCTGACGTCGATTCGCGCCTTTGCCGAGATCCTCCACGACAATCCTGGGCTCGACGCCGGCGAGCGGCACAAGTTCCTGGCGATCGTTCTCCAGGAAAGCGAGCGCCTGACTCGGCTCATCAACCAGGTCCTCGATCTGGCGAAGCTCGAATCGGGCCGCGCCGAGTGGCAGGTATCGCAAGTGGATCTCAAAGCGGTCATTGCGGACTCGCTCGAGGCAACCCAGCAACTGTTCCGCGCGCGCGACGTCGTGCTCGACGCGCGGCTTCCCGATCACGTTCCGAAGGTCAACGGCGACCGCGACCGGTTGGTGCAGGTGCTCATCAACCTGCTGTCCAACGCCGCCAAGTTCGTCAAGGCCGGCGAAGGGCGTGTGCACGTCGAATTGCGCTTGCGCGGTGCGTACCTTCGTGTCGCCGTCGCGGACAACGGGCCGGGGATCCGGCGGGAGGACCAGCGGATCATCTTCGAGAAGTTCCGCCAGGCCGGCGACACGTTGACCGAGAAGCCGCACGGCACGGGGCTGGGGCTGCCGATCAGCCGGCAGATCATCGAGCATCTGGGCGGACGGCTCTGGGTTGAGAGCGAGCCGGGCGCCGGCGCTACCTTCGTGTTCGAGTTACCCGTTGCGACGCAGGGAGAAGTGGGGAGCATCGCGGTCGCAAGCGGGCGCGGTGGGTGAGAGGCGCAGTAATGTCAGAGGAGGAGGGATGGGGAAGAAGATACTGATCGTCGACGACGAGCCCAACATCGTGGTCTCGCTCGAATTCCTCATGAAGCAGAAGGGCCATGCGGTCAAGGTCGTCAACGACGGCGAAACCGCGCTGGCGGCCGTGGCCGAGTTCCGGCCTGACCTGATCCTGCTCGACGTGATGATGCCGCGCATGAGCGGCTACGACCTGTGCCAAAGGGTGCGGGAGAATCCCGCGTGGCAGGACATCAAGATCATCATGCTCTCGGCGAAGGGGCGCGACGTCGAGGTGACGAAAGGCCTCGCCGTCGGCGCCGACGCCTACATGACCAAGCCGTTTTCGACGAAGGACCTGATCGACAAGGTGCAAGGCATGTTGGGCGAATAGACATGTCGGATCGAATCCGGATCGGCCTGGCGCTCCTCGTCGCGTGGGGCCTCGTGCTGGCGGCGATCATTGCCGCCGTGCTGCTCGTCGGGGCGGACATCGGCGAGCAGGACCGTGCGGCGCTGATCCGGATCCTCGGCGACCGGGCGCCGCATCTCGTTGTGGTCTCGCTGCTCCTGGTCGCTCCGCTCGCGTTCGTGCTGCGGACGCTGTTCCGTCTCTACGTCTCGGCGCCGCGCAAGCTTGCGGAGGACGTGCGCCTCATGCTGGTCGCAAATTCCGCGCACCGCGCGCGCCCGCGCGGCTCGAAGGAAATGAGGAGGCTTGCTGCGAACGTCAACGACTTTGCGCAGGCGCGGGAGGCGCTCCAGCAGGACGTCGATCGCCGGATACGCGAGGCGAACGCGCGCATTGAAGAAGAGAAGAACCGCCTCGCTGCGCTGATGTCGGAACTCGCGCAGAGCGTCGTCGTGTGCAACGACGAAGGGCGGATCCTGCTCTACAATGCGCGCGCGATGCAGCTGCTGCGCAAACCGCTCGATGGTCCGCCGGGCGGCGGACGTGGTCACAGCCTGGTGGGACTGGGACGTTCGATATTCGCGATCTTCGACCGCAATCTCATCATCCACGCGCTGGAAAGCATTTCGCCGCGCGAGGGCAGGGACTCGTCGCGACCGGCGGCAAACTTCGTCGCAACGGCGCCGGCCGGGCAGCTCGTCCGCGTGCAGATGGCCGCGGTGCAGGCGTCGCCCCGGGGCTCCACGCGGGAGGACGCGGCCGGAGGGATCACCGGTTTCGTGCTGGTCCTCGAGGACATCACGCGGCGCATCGAGACCGGCAACCGGCGCGACCTGCTGCTGCAGACATTGACGCAGGGAACGCGGGCATCGCTCGGCAGCGTCCGCGCCGCGGTCGAAACGATCGTGGCGTTTCCCGAGATGGACAAGGAAGCGCAGGGCCGCTTCATCGGGATCATCGGCGACGAGGCGAAACGCCTTTCCGCGAAGCTCGACCAGACCGTCGGCGAGTTCGCCGATTCGATGCGCACCGAGTGGCCGCTGGAGGACATGCGCGGCGCGGACCTGATCGCCGCGGCGCAGCGGCGCATCGAGTCGAAGCTCGGACTGCCGACCAAGACCGAAGCCGTCGACGGATCGATCTGGCTCAACGTCGACAGCTATTCACTGCTGCAGGGGATGACCTACCTCGCGAGCCGGCTCCGCGAGGAGTTCGGCGTCCGAGAAGTCCGCTTCGCGCTGGAGCCTGCCGGAGCGCTCGCGCACCTGGACCTCATCTGGACCGGCGCGCCACTGGGTTCGGAGACGACAATGTCGTGGCAGACCGATTCGATGGACCTGGGTGGGGAAGCGTGCCCATTGACGCTGAAGCAGATCGTCGAACGGCACAACGCGGAAATCTGGTACCAGATCCACAAGCCGTCGCACCGCGAATTCTTCCGCATCGCCATTCCGGTGACCAACCCGGCGGAGGCTGCGTGGAACGCGCCGGCCGCAGGTGAGAGCCGTCCCGAGTTCTACGATTTCGACCTTTTCCACCAGGCGGGACAGACTCCAGAGCAGGACAACCGGCTCCTCTCGACGCTGAGCTATACGGTCTTCGATTCGGAAACGACGGGCCTGCGCCCGTCCGAAGGTGACGAGATCGTTTCCATCGGCGCCGTGCGGATTGTAAACGGGCGCTTGCTCGAGCATGAGGTGTTCGAGCAGTTGATCGACCCGGGCCGGGGCATGAGCGCAGAAGCCGCGCGGATCACCGGGATCGAAACGTCGATGCTCCGCGACCAGCCGCGGATCGACCAGGTGCTGCCTGCGTTCGGCCAGTTCTGTGAGGACACCGTGCTCGTAGCCCACAATGCGGCCTTCGACATGCGCTTCCTGCTTCTCAAGGAAGCGGCGACGGGGGTGCGCTTTACTCAGCCTGTGCTCGACACGCTGCTGTTGTCTGCCTTGCTGGAGCCCGATGCTGACGCCCACAACCTGGAAGCGATTGCGGTGCGGATGGGAGTCAATCCGATCGGCCGCCACACGGCGCTGGGCGACGCGATCATGACGGGCGAGGTCTTCCTGCGCATGATTCCCTTGCTGGCCGAACGCGGGATTCGCACGCTCGGCGAAGCCCGGGAAGCCTCGCGCAAGACCTATTTCGCCCGCATCGAGTACTGAGCCCGGAGTGGCAGCCATACCGATGCGGCCGACGCGTACGTTGTCCGCGGGCAATCGGGCGTTGCAGCAAGGTCCCCCGGTTGCCATTCGACCGGGTGTTTCGCATAATGGCCGCCCATGGCTTGGGAGGAGGGCCTGGCGCCGGACGCGCCGGCGCGCCGGAATGGCGGACGACACGATACTCGAAACACGCTCGCTCACGAAGGAGTTCAAGGGCTTCGTCGCTGTCAAGGACGTGAGCCTCACCGTTCGCCGCGGGACGATCCACGCGCTGATCGGTCCCAACGGCGCCGGCAAGACGACATGCTTCAACCTCCTCACCCACTTCCTCACGCCAACGCGCGGCCACATTTTCTACAAGGGTGAAGAGATCACCGGCACGCGGCCGGCGGCGATCGCGCGGAAGGGCCTCGTGCGGTCGTTCCAGATCTCGGCGGTGTTCCCGAACCTCACGGTGCTGGAGAACGTCCGCATCGCGCTCCAGCGGCACCACGGGCATTCGTTCGATTTCTGGCGCTCCGACCGGATGCTCACGCGCCACGACGGCCGCGCGCGCGAGCTGATCGACGCCGTCGGGCTCACCGAATTCACCGGCACGCACGCGGGCGAGCTCGCCTACGGGCGCAAGCGCGCGCTGGAAATCGCGACGACCCTCGCACTCGAGCCCGAGATGATGCTGCTGGACGAGCCGACCGCCGGCATGACCCATGAGGACGTCGAGCGGATCGCCGCGCTGATCAAGCGCGTCGCGGCCGATCGCACCGTGCTGATGGTCGAGCACAACCTGTCCGTCGTCTCGACGCTCTCCGACCGGATCACCGTGCTCGCCCGCGGCGAGGTGCTGGCCGAAGGCGACTATGCGCAGGTTTCGAAACACCCCGACGTGATCGAGGCGTACCTGGGGACCGCGCATGCCTGACGAACGCGTGGCTCCTGCTTCGGTGGGCGCTCCGGCGGCGGGTGGAGCGCCGCTCCTCGCCGTGCGCGACTTGAACGCGTGGTACGGCGAGTCGCATGTTCTGCACGGCGTGACCTTCGATGTCGCGGCCGGCGAAGTCGTCACGCTGCTCGGAAGGAACGGCGCGGGCAAGACGACGACGCTGAAGTCGATCATGGGCGTGGTGCCGCGGCGCGAAGGCAGCATTGCGTTCGGCGGCGAGGAGATCGTGCGGCTCGCCTCGAACCGGATCGCGCGGCTGGGGCTCGCGTGGTGTCCCGAGGAGCGCGGAATCTTCGCCTCGCTCAATGTCGAGGAGAACCTGCTGCTGCCGCCCGTGGTGCGCGCCGGCGGGCTGTCCGTCGCGCGGATCTACGAGCTCTTTCCGAATCTCAAGGAGCGATTGAAGAGTCAGGGGACGAAGCTCTCGGGTGGCGAGCAGCAGATGCTGGCGATCGGGCGCATTCTGCGCACGGGCGCGCGGCTGCTTTTGCTCGACGAGCCGACCGAGGGCCTCGCACCGGTGATCGTCCAGCAGATCGGCCGCACGATCGCCGAGCTGAAAACGCAGGGCTTCACGATCCTGCTCGTCGAACAGAACTTCCGGTTCGCGGCAACGGTCGCCGACCGGCATTACGTCATGGACCACGGACGCGTCGTCGACATGATCGCGAACGCGGAGCTCGATGCGAACATGGCCAAGCTGCACGACTACCTGGGCGTCTGAGCAATAACGAACCCGCGCCCGCCGAGGGCGTATCCATCCACCATCGAGAGGAGAAATCATGAACGCATTCAAACGTACGCTCGTCGGCATCGCCGTTGCCGCGGCGCTTTCCGCAGGCGCCGCGCAGGGGCAGGTTTCGGACGGCATGATCAAGATCGGCGTGCTCTCCGACATGTCGAGCCTGTACACCGACCTCGCCGGCGCCGGCTCGGTTGTCGCGGCGAAGATGGCGGTCGAGGACTCCGGCATCGAGAAACGCGGCTACAAGGTCGAGATCATCTCGGCCGACCACCAGAACAAGCCGGATGTCGGTTCGGGCATCGCGCGCCAGTGGTACGACGTCGACAAGGTGGACGTGATCGTCGACGTTCCCAATTCCGGCGTCGCGCTGGCCGTCAACCAGATTACGAAGGACAAGGGCAAGGCGTTCCTCGTTTCGGGCGCTGCGACGTCCGACCTGACCGGCAAGGCGTGCTCGCCCAACACGATCCACTGGACCTACGACACGTGGATGCTGGCCAACGGCACCGGCAGTGCGATCGTCAAGACCGGCGGGGACACGTGGTTTTTCATCACGGCCGACTACGCGTTCGGCCACGCGCTCGAGCGCGACACTTCCGCAGTCGTCACGAAGAATGGCGGCAAGGTGCTTGGCGACGTCAAGGCGCCGCTCAACACGCAGGACTTCAGCTCGTTCCTGCTCCAGGCGCAGGCGTCGAAGGCGAAGATCATCGGGCTCGCCAATGCCGGCGGCGACACGACGAACTCGATCAAGCAGGCGGCCGAGTTCGGCATCGTCAAGGGCGGGCAGAACCTCGCCGGGTTGCTGGTCTTCCTCACCGACATTCATTCGCTCGGCCTGCCTACCGCACAAGGGCTGATCTTCACGTCTACCTTCTACTGGGACATGAACGATCAGACGCGCGCGTTCGCGAAGCGCTTTGCCGAACGCGACAAGGGGATTCATCCGACGATGGTCCACGCCGGCGTGTACTCGGCGGTCACGCATTACCTGAAGGCGGTCGAGGCGCTCAAGAGCGACGACGGCACCAAGGTGATCGCGAAAATGAAGGAAATGCCGACCGACGATCCGCTGTTCGGCAAGGGATCGATTCGCGTCGATGGGCGCAAGATCCATCCGGCGTATCTGGTCGAGGCGAAGAAGCCTGCCGAGTCCAAGGGCGAATGGGACCTGTACAAGATCCGCGCGACGATTCCGGCCGAGCAGGCGTTTCGGCCGCTCGCCGACGGCGGATGCCCGCTGGTGAAATGACGCGGATGTCCAAGAGCGGCTCGCCGCAGGACGGGCCGCGATTGGAAACAGCCGAGTCGTCCCCGTGGATACAGCCGTAAGCGCGGTGGGCGAAGCCAAGGCCCGGAGGGCGCGTCACCGTGCGCACGGTCCGGGCGACCCAACGCGGCCGCGAATCGTTATGCTGCCCGGAGCCCGGGGGTCCAGCGTCGTTGAAGGTAACTGGGTCCCCGCCTTCGCGGGGAAGACGATCGGCACCCGGGTCCGGCACAACGACTCGACGCGATGACCGAAATTTTCGGCGTTCCGACGCAGGCCCTCTTCGGCCAGCTGCTGATCGGGCTCATCAACGGCTCGTTCTACGCGATGCTGTCGCTGGGACTCGCGGTGATCTTCGGGCTCCTCAACATCATCAACTTCACGCACGGCGCGCAGTACATGATGGGCGCGTTCTGCGCGTGGTTCCTGTTGACGCGGCTTGGTCTGGGTTACTGGTGGGCGCTCGTCGTGACGCCCGTCGTGGTGGGGGTCTTCGGCGCCATCATCGAACGCACGATGCTCTCGCGTCTGTACAAGCTCGACCATCTCTACGGACTGCTTCTCACGTTCGGCCTGGCGCTTGTGATCCAGGGGCTGTTCCGCAACGAATTCGGATCGTCCGGGCTCCCCTACCAAATCCCGGAGGAGCTGTCCGGCGGCATCAACCTCGGCTTCATGTTCCTGCCCAAGTACCGGGCATGGGTGATCGTCGCCTCGCTTGTCGTGTGCCTTTCCACGTGGTACGTGATCGAGCGGACCAAGCTCGGCTCGTACCTGCGCGCCGCGACCGAGAATCCGGCGCTGGTCCAGGCTTTCGGAATCAACGTGCCGCGTATGATCACGCTGACCTACGCGTTCGGCGTCGGCCTCGCGGCGCTGGCCGGGGTAATGGCGGCGCCGATCTACCAGGTCAATCCGCTGATGGGCGCCGACATGATCATCGTCGTCTTCGCCGTCGTCGTCATCGGCGGCATGGGTTCGATCATGGGTTCGATCCTCACCGGTTTCGGGCTCGGCGTCATCGAAGGTCTGACCAAGGTGTTCTATCCCGAAGCGTCGAATACGGTGATCTTCGTGATCATGGTGATCGTGCTGCTGATCAAGCCGGCGGGCCTCTTCGGGCGCGAGCGCTGAGATGGCCGCGCCGCTTTCCGCCGCAGTCGCTGTCGCGCCCGGCCCCGCACGGGCGTTTGCGGTCGGCACGGCCGTGATGGCGGCGCTGCTCGCCGTCGCGCCGCTCGTCGGGTTCTATCCGGTGTTCGTGATGAAGGCGATGTGCTTCGCGCTCTTCGCCTGCGCGTTCAACGTGCTGCTCGGCTTCGGCGGCCTGCTGTCGTTCGGCCATGCGATGTTCCTGGGCACTGCCGGCTACGTGTCCGCGCACGCGGCGAAAGCCTGGGGCCTGCCGCCCGAGCTCGCGATCCTCGCGGGAACTGCGACTGCCTGTGTGCTGGGGATGATTGTTGGCGCGCTCGCGATTCGCCGCCAGGGGATCTACTTCGCGATGATCACGCTCGCCATCGCGCAGATGATGTACTTCTTCTACCTGCAGGTGCCGTTCACTCATGGCGAGGACGGGATCCAGTCGGTGCCGCGCGGCCGGCTGTTCGGGCTCCTCGACCTTTCGCAGCCGCTCGTCATCTACTACGTCGTGCTCGCGATCTTCGTCGGCGCGTTCCTGTGCATCCATCGCGTGGTGCATTCGCCGTTCGGCCAGGTCCTGAAGGCGATCAAGGAGAACGAACCGCGCGCAATCTCGCTCGGCTACGACGCCGATCGCTACAAGTTTCTGGCGTTCGTCCTGTCGGCGACGCTGGCGGGCCTCGCCGGCGCGACCAAGGCGATCGTGTTCCAGTTGGCCTCGCTGACGGACGTCCAGTGGCAGATGTCGGGCGAGGTCGTGCTGATGGTGCTCCTGGGCGGCATGGGGACGATCTTCGGGCCCGTCGTCGGCGCCTTCGTCGTCATCGCGCTGGAGAACTATCTCGCCCCGTTCGGCGAATGGGTGACGATCGTCACCGGGGCCATCTTCGTCGTTTGCGTGCTTGCGTTTCGCCGCGGCATCGTCGGCGAGCTCGGCGCCTGGTGGGCGAAGCGTCATTGAGCAAGGTGGTCTTGCCGTGCGGCGCATCGATTGCGCTCGCTACGGCCGTGCTCTGCACTCCGCTTGCCGGTGCGGAAACCCTCGTCGCGAGCGGCGGCTGCCGCGACGGCGCCCCCAACGGCCTCTATGAGCTCCGGATGCCGGACGGCCGCCTGCGCATCGTCGGCGCGTTCGCCAAGGGCCGGCGGACGGGGACCTTCATCTTCTGGGCGGCGACCGGTGCACGCATCGCGCTCATTCCGTACGACGACGCCGTGAAGGTCGGCACCGTGGCCGTGTGGTACGACCCGGCGCGCGCGAAGGTCGATCCGCCGCACAAGTCCGAGACCACCTACGTCTCCGGCGTGTTGCATGGCACCAAGCGGTCGTGGCACGCGAACGGCAATCCGCGCACCGAATTGCGCTACGAGCACGGCGAGCTGGTCGAGGCGCGGGCGTGGTCCGAGTCGGGCGCGCCGTTGTCGGCGGCCCAGGCGTCGGCGCTGGCCGAGCGCGACATCGCCACCGACGAGGGCTTTTACGCTACGCTTGAGGCGATGATTGCCGACAACGCCCCGCGCTGCGAGTAGGCTTTCGCACACAGCGCCGCGGAGGAGGAGACGATGAGACAACGTAGTCGACGTCAGATGTTGCAGTCGGCCGCCGCGCTGGGCTGACCTGTGCCGGCGATGGGGATCATCGTCTGCGCAACGGTGAACGGCACGCCGGGCTGCGCCTGCGCGGCCTGCGGCGCGGCGGCGCCGGCGACCAGCAATTCCCGGTGCGCCGCATTTATTGCATCGGCCGCAACTACGCCGCGCTCGCCAAAGGCGGACGCGACGTCCCGCCGGAGCGCGCGCTCGATCTCGTCTATGCCTATACGGTGGGTCTCGACATGACGCGCCGCGACCTGCAGCGCGCGATGGGGGATCAAAAAAAACATGGGAAGTCGGCAAGAGCTTCGACCGCTCGGCGGTGCTGGGCCCGCTGCAGCCGGCGTCCCTGACGGGTCATTTCACGCGTGGCGCGATCTGGCTCAAGGTCAACGGCGAGGTGAAGCAGAACGCCAACCTCGACCAGATGATCTGGACGGTTGCCGAGCAGGTCGCCAACCTGTCGAAGGCTTTCGAGCTGATGCCCGGCGACATCATCTACTCCGGGACGCCGGAAAACGTCGGCCCGGTCGTTCCGGGCGACGTCATGGACGCCCACATCGACGGGCTGCCCGATATTCGCGTGAAGGTGGTCTGACGCGTCTCGCGCGAGGCCGCGCCGTTTTGACGCGCGACGCGGTTTCGCGCTAGATTCCCCACGTATTCCGCCGCGGCGCGACAACAGTCGCTCCAACGGCGTTTCTTTCGTGCCGCGCTTGCCAAGAGGCCTCCGATGCGTCTCCCCCTGCTTCGTCGTGCGTGCATTGCCGCCTTCGCCGTCGCCGCGCTTGCCCTGGCGCTGCACGCGCGCGGCGCCGAGCTCAAGATCGCGGTCGCTGCCGACGTCACGTCGATCGATCCGCATTTCTTCAACCTGTTCCCGAACAACAACATCGCCGAGCACATCTTCGACAAGCTCGTGCAGATGGACCCCGACTCGAAGATGATTCCGGGGCTCGCGACGTCGTGGAAGCCGATCGACGACAAGACGTGGGAGTTCAAGCTGAGGAAAGGCGTCAAGTTCACCGACGGCACCGAGCTTACCGCCGAGGACGTCGTGTTCTCGATCGATCGCGTGCCGAACGTGCCCAACAGCCCCGGCCCGTTCTCGGCGTACACGAAAGCGATCGTCGCGAAGGAGATTGTCGATCCGTACACGATCCGCTTCAAGTACGCCGCGCCGTATCCGCTCGCGCCCAACGACCTGTCGACGATCTACATCGTGTCGAAGAAGGCGGCCACGGGTGCTTCGACCGAGGACTTCAACACCGGCAAGGCGACGATCGGCAGCGGCCGCTACAAGTTCGTCAAGTACAGCTCGGGCGACCGCATCGAGCTCGTCCGCAACGACGACTACTGGGGCGAGAAGTCGCCGTGGGAGAAGGTCACCTTCAAGATCATCAAGAACGAATCGGCGCGCGTCGCCGCGCTGCTGTCGGGCGACGTCGAGGCGATCGAGCAGCCGCCAACGGCCGATCTCGTGCGGATCAAGGCGGATCCCAAGTTCACGGTGACCTCGAAGATCTCGCATCGGGTGATCTATTTCAATTTCGATCACCTTCCCCGGTCGAGTCCGTTCATCACCGACAAGGCCGGGAAGCCGCTCGACAAGAATCCGCTGCTGGACGTCCGCGTGCGCCGCGCGATCTCCAAGGCGATCAATCGGACGGCGATTGCCGATCGCGTGATGGAGGGGCAGGCTGTTCCGTCGGGCCAGCTCGTCAGCGAAAAGCTGTTCGGCCACGTGCCGGGCTTAAAAGCGGACGCCTACGACGTCGAGGGCGCGAAAAAGCTCTTGGCCGAGGCCGGCTATCCCGACGGGTTCAACCTCACGATCCACGGCCCTTCCGGCCGCTACGTCAACGACGAGAAGATCGTTCAGGCGGTCGCACAGATGCTCGCGCGGATCGGCATCACCGCGAAGGTCGAGACCGCGCCGATGGGCCCATACTCGGCGCGCGCGTCGAAACAGGAGTTCAGCTTCCACATGGTCGGATGGGGCGCGTCGACCGGCGAGGCGTCGAGCCCGCTGCGCTCGCTTCTCGCGACGTTCAACCGCGACAAGGGTCTGGGCGCCGTCAACTGGGGCCGCTACAGCAATCCGAAGGTCGACTATCTGATCGAGCAGGCGCTGCAACAGGTCAACGACGAGAACCGCAGCATCATGCTGCAGAATGCCACGAAGCTCGCGATGGAGGACCTGGGGCTCATGCCGATCCATTTCCAGTTCACGATCTGGGCGACGACCCGCAACGTCGCGTATACGCCGCGCACCGACGAATACACGCTCGCCTTCCAGTTCCGGCCCGTCAACCACTAGTCTGGCAAGAGTTGGCATTTGTCATCAACCTGCTTCACCGGACGCCGCGCGTGGCGGCACGGCGCGCCGTTGCCGACAGCTGAAAGCTGACCGCTGACAGCTGATGCTCGTCTACATCATCCGCCGCAGCCTCCAGAGCGTCGTCGTTCTGCTGGTGATGTCGTTGCTGGTGTTCGTCGGGGTGTACGCGGTCGGCAATCCGGTCGACATCCTGATCAACCCGCAGGCGGACCAGATCGACCGCGAGCGCGCGATCGCCGCCCTCGGGCTCGACAAGCCGCTCTGGGAGCAGTACTTCACGTTCCTGAACGGTCTCGCCCATGGCGATCTCGGCCGCTCGTTCGTGCACAGCACCTCCGCGCTCGGGCTGATCCTCGAGCGGATGCCCGCGACAATGGAGCTCGCACTGACGGCAATGGTGATCGCGATCATCGTCGGCATCCCGCTCGGTCTGTGGGCGGGCTTGAAGCCGGAGGGGATCGCGGGTCGAACGATCATGGCGGGTTCGATCCTCGGGTTCTCGCTGCCGACATTCTGGGTCGGCCTGATGCTGATCATGGTGTTTTCGGTGATGCTGGGCTGGCTGCCGTCGAATGGAAGAGGGCCCACGACGCTGCTGTTCGGCTTGATCCCGGTGTCGTTCCTGTCGGTCGACGGCTGGAAGCACCTGATCATGCCGGCCACCAATCTCGCGCTCTTCAACGTGGCGCTCCTGATCAGGCTTACCCGCTCCGGCGCGCACGAGGCGCTGCTCCAGGATTACGTGAAATTCGCCCGCGCCAAGGGGCTGACGAACGGCCGCGTCATCGGCGTCCACGTGTTGCGCAACATCCTGATTCCCATCGTCACCGTCATCGGGCTGCAGTTCGGCGCGCTGGTCGCCTTTGCCATCGTGACCGAAAGCGTTTTCGCGTGGCCGGGAATGGGCAAGCTCCTGATCGACTCGATCGGCGTGCTCGACCGGCCGGTGATCGTCGCCTACCTGCTCGTGATCGTGACGTTCTTCATCGTGATCAATCTCGCCGTCGACGTGCTCTATTCGGCGCTCGACCCGCGGGTTCGATTGACGGAAAGCAGGGGATGAGCGCCGCGGCACCGCAGGGATCGATGGCTGATGGAGGCCGCGGCTGACATGGCGAGCGCCGCCTCAACGCCGACGGCCGCGCGTGCCGTCGAGACGCCGTTCCGGCGGCTCGCCGCGGATTTCTGCGCCAACCCGATCGCCGTGTTCGGGCTCGTGCTTCTCGGCGTGATTCTGTTCCTCGCGCTGTTCGCCCCGCTGCTCTCGCCGCAGAATCCCTACGACCTCGCGCAGCTCGACGTGATGGACAGCCGGCTGCCACCGGGATCGAAAACGGCCAGCGGCGGCACGTTCTGGCTCGGCACCGACGACCAGGGGCGCGACATGCTCTCCGCGATCTTCTACGGGTTGCGGATCAGCCTTTCCGTCGGCCTCGCCGCCACCGTCATGGCGCTCGTAATCGGCCTCGCGGCGGGCCTCCCGGCGGCATATTTCGGCGGGCGGACCGAAGCGCTCGTCATGCGGATCGTCGACATTCAGCTCTCCTTTCCCGCGATTCTGATCGCGCTGATCCTGATCGCCGTGCTGGGGCAGGGTACCGGCAAGGTCATCGCCGCGCTCGTCACCGTGCAGTGGGCGTACTACGCGCGCACGGTGCGCAGCGCAGCGCTGGTGGAAAAGCGCAAGGAATATGTCGAGGCGGCGCGGTGCCTCGCGCTCTCGCCTTGGCGGATCGTGTTTCGCCACCTGTTGCCGAACTGTCTGCCGCCGATGATCGTCGTTGCGACGGTGCAGGTGGCGGCGGCGATTACGCTCGAAGCGACGCTGTCGTTTCTCGGTCTCGGTCTGCCGATCACCGAACCCTCGCTCGGTCTGCTGATCGCCAACGGCTACCAGTATCTGCTGTCGGGCAAGTACTGGATCAGCTTCTTTCCCGGCATCGCGCTCCTGCTCACGATCGTCAGCATCAACCTCGTCGCGGATCAGCTGCGCGACGCGCTCAATCCGAGGCTGCAGCGATGAGTGACGGGGCGGCTTGCCCTGCCGTGCGGAGTCCCGGATGAGCGCGCCTCTGCTCGACGTCAAGGGCCTGCGCACGCATTTCTTCACCCGGGCCGGCGTCGTGAAGGCGGTCGACGACGTTTCGTTCACCGTGGCCAAGGGCGAGGTCGTGGGCCTCGTGGGCGAATCGGGGTCGGGCAAATCGATGACCGGCTATTCGCTCATGGGATTGATCGACCCGCCGGGACGCATCGTCGAGGGCAGCATCCTGCTCGACGGCCGCGATTTGCGGCGGTGCTCGGCCGAGGAGCTGCGGCAACTGCGCGGCAACCGCATCGCGATGATCTTCCAGGACCCGATGATGACGCTGAACCCGGTGCTGCGGATCGACGCGCAAATGGTCGAGACAATCCTCGCGCACGAGAAGGTAACGCGCGCCACCGCGCTCGCCCGCGCGCGCAAAGCGCTGGTGAAGGTCGGGATCCCGTCGCCGGACGAGCGGCTCGAAGCCTACCCGCACCAGTTTTCCGGCGGCATGCGCCAGCGCGTCGCCATCGCGATCGCGCTCCTCAACAACCCCGACCTCGTCATCGCCGACGAGCCGACGACGGCGCTCGACGTGACGATCCAGGGCCAGATCCTGTTCGAGATGCAGAAGCTCACACGCGAGACGGGTGCGGCGCTGATCTGGATCACCCACGACCTATCGGTCGTCGCGGGTCTCGCCGACCGCGTCTGCGTGATGTACGCCGGCCGCATCGTCGAGCAGGGGACCGTCGTCGACGTGTTGTCGTGGCCGCGGCATCCATACACGCGCGGATTGCTGGACTCGGTGCCGTCGCGGGCGCCACGCGGCGCGCGACTCGCGCAGATTCCCGGGATGGCGCCCCCGGCGCTCGACATTCCCGCCGGATGCGCGTTTCGCGATCGCTGCAGCTACGCGACGGCTGCGTGCCTGGCGATGCCGGCGATGCGGCCGATCGGAAACGCCGCAAGCGGGCAGGCAGTGCGTTGCCATCATCCATTGGCCGTGCCGGTCGCCGCGGTCTCGCATTGATGGCCAGCGAACCGACGCTCGGCTCGTCGTCGCCGCACGCGGACTTGACGCCGATCCTCGCGGCTGCGCAGCAGGCGCGGGCGGCGGGAAAGCGCGACGAAGCCGCGGCGCTGCTCGAACGGGCGCTCGCCGCCGATCCCGATTGCGCCGAAGCGCTCGAGGATTACGCGCTCCTCGCGCTCGAGGCCGGCCGGCCCCAGCTCGCGTTGACCGCAGCCGCGCGCTGGTCGCAGTCGCGGCCCGCGTCGGCCGCGGCGAAGAACGTCCTCGGCGTCGCCTGCCGGCAATCGGGGCGTCTCGCCGAGGCGATCGTGCGGCTGACCGAAGCCGTCGCCCTCGATCCCGATTTCTTCGACGCGCGCGTCAACCTCGGCAATGCGTTGCTCGACGCCGGCGATCCGCAGGCGGCGTTGCCCCACTATCGGCGCGCGCTCGCGCTCAATCCGGACGCAGCCGCCGTCCACAACAATCTCGGCAATCTCCATCGCGAGTTGCGGCAACCGGCCGAGGCGCTTGCGTCGTACCGCCGCGCGCTCGCGCTCGATCCGGGCCACGCCCGCGCGTGGAGCAACGTCGGCAACATCCAGAAAGACCTGGGCGACACCGGCGGTGCGCTCGACGCTTTTCGCCGCTCGCTCGCGCTGGCGCCGAACCGGCCCGAAGTGTGGAGCAATCTGCTGCTGACGTTGAACACCTCGGACGCGACGACTGCGGACGAAATCGCCGCCGAGCATCGCGCCTTCGGCCGCCACTTCGCGCCGCTGCTGCCGCCGTTGCCGCCGCGCGACGACGTTCCGCTCGCGGGACGGCGGCTCAGAGTCGGTTACGTGTCGGCGGATTTGCGCAAGCATGCGGTCGCGACCTTCTTCCTGCCGCTCCTCGAAGCGCACGATCGGTCGGCGTTCGAAGTGTTCTGCTACTACAACCAGCCGCGCGGCGACGACGTGACGACGCGGATCCAGGCGCTTGCCGAGCATTTCCTGCCGGTCGCCGGAATGCCGGATCGCGCGCTCGCCGCACGGATCCGGCAGGATGGCATCGACATCCTGATCGACCTCAACGGGCATACGGCCGACAACCGGTTGCCGCTTTTCTTCCTGCGCCCGGCGCCGGTCCAGGCGACATGGTTGGGATATCTCGGACCAACGGGCGTGCCGACGATCGATTGGCGGATCACCGACATTCACGCCGACCCCGAGGGCGAGCCGAGCGCGCCCGGCCTCGAAGCGCCATGGCGGCTGCCGCGCACGATGTGGTGCTATCGGCCTTACGCGGAGGCGCCGGACGTGTCGCCGCTGCCCTCGGCAGCGACCGGGGTTGTCACCTTCGGCTGCCTCAACAATCCGGGCAAGGTCTCGCCGACGATGCTTGACGCGTGGTCGGAGATCCTCGCTAACACGCCGCGAAGCCGCCTGCTGCTGCTGACCTCGCCCGATGCCGGCCGCGTCGATGAGCTGCGCCGCCACTTCGCGCGCGCCACTGCGGCACCCGATCGCTTCGAATTCGTCTCCCGTGTCCCGCTTGCCGACTACCTGCGCCTTTATTCGCGCATCGACGCCGCCCTCGATACGTGGCCCTATACCGGCGGAACAACGAGCTGCGACGCGCTGTGGATGGGCGCGCCCGTCGTGAGCCTCGCCGCCGATCGTCCGTTCGCACGGAGCGGCATGAGCATTCTCGCGCAGCTCGGGCTTGCCGATCTGGTCGCGTCGACGCCGTCTCAATACGTTTCGATCGCCTGCGCGCTCGCCAGTGATCGCGAGCGATTGGCGGCATTGCGCGCCGAATTGCGGCCGCGGATGGCAGCTTCCGCGCTCACCGATGCTGCCGGCTTCGCGCGTGACTTCGAGACGGCGTTGAAGGGCATGTGGGCGGCACGGCATGCGCGTGGAGGAGCCAACTCGTGACACCGCTCGTGCGCAAGACGGTCGCGGGACAGGCGGGCGCGCCGCTGCTCGAGCTCGCGGGCGTGTCGAAGCGCTTTGTCAAGTCGCTCGACACCGCGGCAAGGATCGGGAACCTGCTCGGGGCGAGCGTCAAGGAAGAGATCGTCCGCGCCGTCGACCGCGTCGATCTCGCGATTCTCCCCGGGGAGGTTGTCGGCCTCGTCGGCGAATCGGGTTGCGGCAAGTCGACGCTGGGACGCCTCGCGGTCGGATTGCTTCCGCTCACCGAAGGCGAGCGCTATTGGCGCGGTGCGCTGCTCACGCGGCTTTCTCCCGACAAGGCGCGCCAGCAGCAGCTCATGATGCAAATGATCTTCCAGGACCCGTATGCGTCGCTCAACCCGCGCATGCGGGTCGTCGACATCGTCGGCGAGGCGCCCGTCGCCCATCACGTCATCAGCGCGAAGGCGAAGGTCGAATACGTCGGATTGCAGTTGAACCGCGTCGGGCTCGACCCGACGCTGATGCGCCGATTCCCGCACCAGTTCTCGGGCGGGCAGCGCGCGCGGATTGGCATCGCCCGCGCGCTCGCCGTCAAGCCCGAGTTCCTGGTCTGTGACGAATCGGTCGCGGCGCTCGACGTGTCGATCCAGGCGCAGGTGCTGAACCTGTTCATGGAACTGAGGTCCGCGCTGAGCCTCACGTATCTGTTCATCAGCCACGATCTGGGTGTGGTCGAGCACATCAGCGACCGGGTCGTCATCATGTATCTCGGCCGCGTCGTCGAATCCGGGCCCGCGCAAGCGCTGTTTGCCGCGCCGAACCATCCCTATACTCAGGCGTTGCTCGCGGAGGTGGGCAAGGTCGAGCCGAAAAAGCGGACGTTCGTGCCGATCAAGGGCGAGATCCCGTCGCCGCTCGACCCGCCGTCGGGCTGCCACTTCCATCCGCGTTGCCCGTACGCGATGCCGAAGTGCAGGGACGTTGCGCCGGCGTTGATCGAGATTGCAGCGGGACGGCGGTCGGCGTGCTATCTGAACGAGGCGCGCTGAACGCCGGCACGATGGCGACTCTGTCCGACGCCGCATGTCGTCGTCACGCGGCCACGATCGCGCCGATCCCGCTCGTCCTCGACTCGCCGCACTCGGGCGAGGACTATCCGGACGATTTCGTGCATGCGCCGCCGCGCGCCGAAGTGCGGCGGGCCGAGGATACCCACGTCGCACGGTTGTACGAGAGCGCACCGCGATGCGGGGCGACGCTGATCGAGGCGAGATTCCCGCGCGCGTATATCGATCCCAATCGCAGCCTTGCCGACATCGATCCGGAGCTCCTTTCCGAAGCGTGGCCGGGCCCGATCGCCACGTCGCGCAAGACCGAGCAGGGCATCGGACTCGTGTGGCGAGTCGCGCGAAACGGCGCGCCGATGTACGCGCGCAAGCTTGGGATCGCGGAAGTGCAGCAGCGGATCGAGCGCTGTTATCTGCCCTATCACGCAGCGCTCGCAACCGAGCTCGACGCCGCGCACCGAGCGTTCGGTGCCGTCTGGCACCTCGATTGTCACTCGATGCCGGCCGTGGGCGACAAGAATGCCGATGACCCGGGCCGCGCGCGCGCCGATTTCGTGCTGGGTGACCGCGACGGCACGACGTGTGCGGCCGATTTCACGCGGATCGTTGCCGCCGTTCTGGAAAGCATGGGCTATGCCGTCGCGATCAACGATCCGTACAAGGGCGTGGAGATCGTGCGCCGTCACGGCAGGCCGGCGGAAAACCGGCACAGCCTGCAGATCGAAATCAACCGCCGCCTCTACATGGACGAGCAGACGCTCCTCCCGAACGGCGGCTACGCGAAGCTCGAAGCCGATCTGGAGCGGCTGCTCGTCGCGCTCGCGGCGTTCGTGCGGCGGGAGTGCAGGATCGGCTGATAGCCCGGCGGGTTTGCTGACAGCTGATAGCCGAATGCTGACCACTGATTGGTCAGACCACTTGACCGGTTCGGGGCCGGCTGCCAAACTCCGCACGCATCGCCGGGCACCCGCTGCGGGCCACGGCGCCGTCGACCCCATCGCCCCAATACTGCAGCCCGAGGAGGAGTCATGACCCCACTTTATCGAGCGTGCGTGCGCGCGGTCGCGGTTTGCGCACTGCTGTTCGCGACCACCGTCGAAGCCGCCTATCCGGAGCGTCCGATTACGCTGATCGTGCCGTGGGGTGCCGGCGGCGGCACCGATGCCACGGCGCGGATCATCGGCACGCTGCTCGAGAAGGAACTGGGCCAGCCCGTCAACGTCGTGAATCGCACCGGCGGCAGCGGCGTCGTCGGGCACAGCGCGATCGCGCAGGCCACGCCCGATGGCTATACGATCGGGATCATCACCGTCGAGATCGGCATGATGCACTGGCAGGGGCTCACCGAGCTGAACGGTGCGTCCTATACGCCCGTCGGTCTCGTCAATGCCGATCCCGCCGGCGTCGAGGTTCCCGCCGACGCGCCGTACAAGACCATCAATGACCTGGTGGCGGCCATCAAGGCCAATCCGGGCAAGCTCAAGGCGTCGGGCACCGGGCAGGGCGGCATCTGGCATCTCGCGATCGCCGGAATGCTGCAGGACTTGAAAGTCGATCCGGCGAGCGTGCCGTGGGTGCCGTCCAATGGCGCTGCGCCGGGCCTGCAGGACATGATCGCGGGTGGCGTGCAGATCGCGCCGGTGTCGCTGCCGGAAGCGCGCGCGCTGATCGACGCGGGGAAGGTGAAGAGCCTCGTCGTCATGGCCGATGCGCCGGCCGCGCTGTATCCGAACGTCCCCACACTCAAAGCGGCGACGGGAAGCAACTGGACGATGGCCGCCTGGCGGGGAATCGCCGCGCCGAAGAACATCCCGCCCGAAGCGCGCGACAAGCTCGTCGCCGCGATCCGCAAGATCGTCACGAGCAAGGACTACACCGAATTCATGGCCAAGCAGGGCTACGGCGTCATCTATGCGGCCCCGGAGGATTTCGCCAGGTTCATGGCCAAGTCCGACGCCGATCTCGGCGCAACGATGAAGGCGGTCGGCATCGTCAAGTGACGCATCTGTCCAAGAGCGGCCCGGCGACGCGCGGGCCGCGATTGGAAACAGATGCGTCATCCCCGCGGATTCAGGCGGGGATCCAGCGTCGTTCGATTGACGACACTGGGTTCCCGCCTGCGCGGGAACGACAGAACGGTGTAGTGCGCTCGCCATGAAGCTCAACGACGCGGTCTGGGGCGCGCTGCTGATGCTGCTCAGCGCCGCCCTGCTGGTCCACGTCCAGAGCTTCCCCAAAATCCCCGGGCAGCAGTACGGCCCGGCGATGTTCCCCGGCGTCATCGCGGTCTGCCTCGGCGTGTGTGCCGTTCTGCTGATCGTCAAGGGCTTCGCGGCCCGGACCCATGGCCACGAGCGCGCGCAATGGATCGCCTTCGAGCCGTGGACACGATCGCGCCGGCATCTGCTCGCGTTTGCGCTGACGGTTGGCGTCAACGTGTTCTACATTGCGGCCGTCGGCCGGCTCGGGTTCATCCCGACGGGCACCATCTATCTCGCAGCGCTCTTCGCCGTGTTCGGCGTACGCGCGCGCTGGATCGTGCCACTTGCATTGGTCCTGACGCTGGTCATTCATACCGCGTTCTACAAGCTGCTACGGGTTCCGCTGCCGTGGGGACTGCTGCAGCCCATCCTGTGGTGACGAAGCGTACAACGGGCAGGATGCGATGAGCGGGCCCTGGGCGCAGGCCTTCTCGCTGGTACTCGATCCGTACAACATCGTCGTGATGCTGGCGGCTTCGCTGTTCGGGCTTTTTGTCGGTGCCGTGCCGGGATTGACGGCGACAATGGCGACGGCGCTGCTCGTGCCGGTGACCTTCTTCATGGCGCCGATTCCGGCGATCGCCGCCATCGTCACCGCCACCGCGATGGCCATCTTCTCCGGGGACATCCCCGGCTGCCTGATGCGCATGCCGGGAACGCCCGCGTCGGCCGCCTATACGGACGAAGCCTACGCAATGACCAAGAAGGGGCAGGCGGAAACCGCGCTTGGTGCCGGCCTCGTCTTTTCCGCGCTCGGCGGGCTTTTCGGTACTGCGGTGCTCATGCTATCGGCGCCGGCGCTCGCGGAATTCGCGCTCAAGTTCAGCTCGTTCGAATATTTCTGGCTGGTGCTGCTGGGCCTCACCTGCGCGGTGTTCATGACGTCCGATCGTCCGCTCAAGGGCTTCGTGTCGTTGATGCTGGGGCTGCTCGTCGCGTCGGTCGGACTCTCCAACCCCGCTGGCTTTCCGCGCTTCACGTTCGGTAGTACCGAGCTGCTCGGCGGCATCGGTCTGATTCCGATGATGATCGGCATGTTCGCGATTTCGGAGATCATCCGCTTTGCGGTCGACATGAATCCTCCGCTGAAGATCATCGACAAGCCGCTCGGCAACGTATTCAAGGGCATGTGGGCGCTCACAAAAAAATATCCGCTGCAGATCCTGCGCGGCAGCATGTTGGGCACGCTGGTCGGCGCGTTGCCGGGCGCGGGCGCCGATATCGCCGCATGGATGTCCTACGGGATCAGCAAGAAGTTCTCGCAGGAGCCGGAAAAGTTCGGCACCGGCCACGTGGAAGGCATCGTCGAATCGGGCTCCGCCAACAACAGTGCGCTGGCCGGGGCGTGGATCCCGGCGCTGGTGTTCGGCATTCCCGGCGATTCGATCACGGCCATCGTGATCGGGGTCCTCTACATGAAGAACATGAATCCGGGCCCGTCGCTGTTCACGAAGAATCCGCAGAACATCTACGCGGTCTATCTGCTGTTCATCATCGCCAACCTGATCATGATCCCGCTCGGCTGGTGGTGCATCAAGGTGTCGAAGCAGATTCTCAAGGTCCCGAGGACGGTGCTGATGCCGGTGATCATGCTCTTCTGCGTCGTGGGATCGTTCGCCATCAACAACACCGCCTTCGACGTTACCGTGATGCTGATCGCCGGGATCGCTGCGTTCGTGCTGGAGGAAAACGGCTTTCCCATCGCCCCCGCGATCCTGGGCGTCGTGCTCGGCGGGATGCTGGAAGAGAATTTCGTCACGTCGATGATCAAGTCCGAGGGCCACCTGATCGCATTCTTCCAGCGGCCCGTCGCGGCGACGCTCGGCGTGTTGACGCTCGCCGTCTGGTTCCTCCCGCTGCTGCTGCGCCGGCTGCGGCGGCTGGCCGGCGTCTGATTGCCGTTTGCGATTCTCCCTCTGCCGCGGTCGCGCACGCGGCCCGGCTGCGCTTCTTGACCGCGTTGCCCGCGATTTCCGCACTGCGGTATAATTTCCTGATTTTTTGAGGCGCCGCCGGAATCCGGGCTGAACCGCGCTCGGCTCCGAATCCCGGCGAACACGCGATGCGCGGCAAACTCGTCGTCGGCAACTGGAAAATGAACGGCGGGCTCGGCGCCAACGCCGCGCTGCTTGGCGCGTTGACGGCAGACTGGACGGGAATGGCGGGACGTGAGCTTGCGGTCTGCGTGCCGTATCCGTATCTGATGCAGGCGCAGGCGGCATTGTCGTCGACGCCGATCGCCTGGGGCGCGCAGGATGTGAGCGAACACGCGGCAGGCGCATTCACCGGTGAAGTATCCGCGGCAATGCTGGTCGAGTTCGGATGCCGGTATGCGATCGTCGGCCACTCGGAGCGCCGGCAGTACTACGGCGACACCGATGCGGTCGTCGCCGCGAAAGCCGGCGCCGCGCTCGCCGCCAACCTGACGCCGGTTGCGTGCGTGGGCGAGACGCTTGCCGAGCGCGAGGGCGGGTTGACCGAAGCCGTGGTGCTGCGACAGCTCGACGCGGTGCTGGCAGAGGTGGGCAACGACGCTCGGCGGCTCGTCGTCGCTTACGAGCCGGTATGGGCGATCGGTACGGGGCGAACCGCCTCGCCCGAGCAGGCGCAAGAGGTGCATGCGACGCTGCGGGCGCGGTTGGCGGAAACGGGCGCGAACGACGTGTTGCTGCTGTACGGAGGCAGCGTGAAGGCGGACAACGCAGCGGCGCTGTTCGCAATGGCGGATATCGACGGCGGGCTCATCGGGGGCGCGTCGCTCAAGGCCGCGGAATTTCTGGCGATTGCGCGTGCCTAAGCGGAGCGCCAACGACTTACGGGCCGGTTAGCACGGCGACACCGGCGGGAGCAACGGATGAGCATGCTGGAAACCTTGATTCTGGTGGCACATTTGCTGGTCGCGATCGGCATCTGCGGGTTCGTGCTGCTGCAGCACGGCAAAGGTGCCGACATGGGCGCCGCATTTGGCAGCGGAGCGTCGGGAAGCGTCTTTGGGGCCGCGGGCTCGGCGAATTTCCTGTCACGCACAACGGCCGTCCTCGCCGCGCTGTTCTTCCTCACGAGCCTCGGCCTCACTTGGTTCGCGACGACGCGCAGCGCGCCGCAGGGCGTGATGCAGCAGGGGATTGTCGAAAAGACCGCTCCCAAGGCATCGGACGTGCCGGCACCGCCCTCCACACCGGCCGGCGCGCCGGCCGAGGCGCCGGCTGGTTCGAAGTCGGGGGAGGTACCGAAGTGACCGCTGTCAGCTGTCAGCGATCAGCTTTCGGCAACACCGGCGCCGTAGGTCGGGTTGTTGCTTACTGCTGACAGCCGAACGCTGATGGCTGAAGAAGCCGACGTGGTGAAATTGGTAGACACGCTGTCTTGAGGGGGCAGTGGCGTAAGCCGTGGGAGTTCGAGTCTCCCCGTCGGCACCACCAACAGGGAACAGAGGTCAGGCATTGGGAATCAGCAAGGTCGCGGCCGGACGTTTCTCGGCTACCTGACTCCTGACACCTGAATCGACGACCATGCTGGAACAGTACCTGCCTATCCTGCTTTTCATCCTGGTCGGCCTGACCGTCGGTGTCGCTCTCCTCACCGTTGGCGCCGTGCTGTCCCCGAACCACCCCGATCCCGAAAAACTGTCGCCTTACGAATGCGGCTTCGAGGCTTTCGAAGACGCGCGGATGAAGTTCGACGTCCGGTACTACCTCGTCGCGATCCTGTTCATCCTGTTCGATCTCGAGATCGCCTTCCTTTTTCCGTGGGCCGTCGTGCTGCAGGAGATCGGCGTGTTCGGCTTCATTGCGATGATGGTGTTCCTCGCCGTGCTCGTCGTCGGCTTCGTCTACGAGTGGAAAAAAGGGGCGCTGGAGTGGGAATAGCGGCTCGAGCGGCGAGCCCAAGCCCCGGGCGCGAAGCGCCGAGGGGAAGCGAGCAGTCGCGAGCGGCCGCGGGCGGCCGACCGCTCGGCACAACGATCTGGCTTGGCGGCGCGGAGGCCGCGCGACGTGACAGGAGGAGCCATGGCCATTGAAGGCATCCTCGAAAAAGGTTTCGTCACCACCACTGCTGACGCGCTGATCAACTGGGCGCGCAACGGCTCGATGTGGCCAATGACGTTCGGTCTCGCGTGCTGCGCCGTCGAGATGATGCACGCGGGCGCCTCGCGCTACGACCTCGACCGCTTCGGCGTCGTGTTCCGGCCGAGCCCGCGCCAATCCGATGTGATGATCGTCGCCGGGACACTGTGCAACAAGATGGCGCCGGCTTTGCGCAAGGTCTACGACCAGATGCCCGAGCCGCGCTGGGTGATCTCGATGGGCTCCTGCGCGAACGGCGGGGGCTATTACCACTATTCGTACTCGGTGACTCGCGGCTGCGACCGCATCGTCCCGGTCGACATCTACGTGCCGGGGTGTCCGCCGACCGCCGAGGCGCTGCTGTACGGCATCCTGCAGCTCCAGAACAAGATCTGGCGCACCAATACGATCGCGCGCTGATGGCGACCCGTGCCGAAAGACTCGCTGCGGCGCTGCCGGATGTTCTCGGCGACACGCTTGCGAGCGTCACCGTCGCGCTGGGCGAGGTCACCGCCATCGTGCCCGCCGATCGTCTCGATGCGGCGATGCGCCTGCTTCGCGATCGCCCCGAGCTCCGCTTCGAGATGCTGATCGACCTCTGCGGCGTCGATTATTCGAGCTATGGCAATGCGCCTTGCGAAGGGCCGCGCTTCGCCGTCGTCTACCACCTGCTGTCGCTCGCCAACAACTGGCGGTGTCGCGTCCGCACCTTTGTCCCCGACGACGCGTTTCCGGTCGTCGGCAGCGTCATCGACATCTGGCCGGCGGCGAACTGGTTCGAGCGCGAGGCGTTCGACCTGTTCGGCATCGTGTTCGCCGGGCACCCGGACCTGCGCCGGCTGCTCACCGACTATGGGTTCGTCGGGCACCCGTTCCGCAAGGATTTCCCGATCTCCGGATACGTCGAGGTGCGCTACGACCCCGAGCAGGGTCGCGTCATCTACCAGCCGGTGTCGATCGAGCCGCGCGAGATCACGCCGCGCGTCGTTCGCGAAGATACCTACGCGGCGGACCGATGAAAGGCTTGCCGAGGCCTGAAATTCATGGCTGAAATTCGCAACTACACGATGAACTTCGGCCCTCAGCATCCGGCGGCGCACGGGGTGCTGCGACTCGTGCTCGAGCTCGACGGCGAAGTCGTCCAGCGCGCGGATCCGCACATCGGTCTCCTCCATCGCGCGACCGAGAAGCTGGCCGAGACGCGGACCTGGATCCAGTCGCTGCCGTACATGGATCGGATCGACTACGTGTCGATGATGTGCATGGAGCATGCATACTGCCTGGCGATCGAGCGGCTGCTGGACATCGAGGTCCCGATCCGGGCGCAGTACCTCCGCGTGATGTTCGACGAAATCACGCGGATCCTGAACCATCTGCTCTGGCTCGGGGCGCACGCGCTCGATGTCGGCGCCATGACGCCCTTCCTGTACACGTTCCGCGAGCGGGAGGACCTGTTCGACGTCTACGAGGCAGTCTCGGGCGCGCGGATGCACGCGGCGTACTACCGGCCGGGGGGCGTTTACCGCGACCTGCCCGACCGGATGCCCCAGTACACGGTGACGCATCGGCGCAATGCGCGGGAGATCGCGAAGCTGAACGAGAACCGTCAGGGTTCGTTGCTCGACTTCATCGAGGATTTCGCGAATCGTTTCCCCGGGAACGTCGACGATTACGAATCGCTCTTGACCGAGAACCGGATCTGGAAGCAGCGCACAGTCAACATCGGCGTTGTCACCGCCGAGCGCGCGGTGGCGCTTGGCTTCACGGGACCGATGCTGCGCGGGTCGGGCGTGCCGTGGGACGTGCGCAAAAAGCAGCCTTACGCCGTCTACGACCGGATGGATTTCGACATCCCGGTCGGCGTCAACGGCGATTGCTACGATCGTTACCTGGTCCGCGTCGAGGAGATGCGCCAGGCGAACCGGATCGTCAAGCAATGCATCGAATGGCTGCGCGCAAATCCGGGGCCGGTGATCACGGCGAACCACAAGGTGGCGCCGCCGTCGCGCGAAGAGATGAAAACGAACATGGAAGAGCTGATCCATCATTTCAAGCTCTTCACCGAGGGGATGCACGTGCCGCCGGGCGAAGTCTACGCCGCGATCGAGGCGCCGAAGGGCGAGTTCGGCGTCTACGCGATTTCCGACGGCGCGAACAAGCCGTACCGGATCAAGCTGCGCCCGCCGGATTTCGTGCATCTCGCTGCGCTGGACGAAATGTCGCGCGGCCACATGATCGCCGACATCGTCGCGATCATCGCGACGCAGGACATCGTCTTCGGATCGATCGACCGATGAGACGACCGCTCGCTTTGGTGGTTGGCCTCTGCGTGCTGCTTGCGCCCGTCCCGGCGGCGCTCGCGCAGATTCCGGCGGTGCCTGCGTCACCGCCCACGCAAGCCCCGCCCGCCGAGCCGGCAGCAGCCCAGCCGACGCAGGGCGACGACAAGGCCTCGATCGATGCGGGAAGGAAGTGGCTGGAGCTGATCGACGCGGGCAAGGCCGGTGCGGCATGGGACGTGGCCTCGAAGCAGCTGCAGTCGGCGGTGAAGCGCGACCAGTTCACGGCGGAAATGCGTCAGGTGCGCAAGCCGCTCGGCAAGCTAGAGTCGCGAGCGGCCGTCAAGTTCGCGCGCAGCCACGAGCTGCCGGGCGCACCTGCCGGCGACTACGCCATCATCGAATTCGACGCGAAATTCACCAACGGCAAGCAGCTGACCGAACAACTCATCTGGGCGCTCGAGGACCGCGACACCTGGCGCGTCGCCGGCTACTACTATCGATGACCGGATACGGCGCATGCTTTCCGCGGACGCATTGAAGAAAATAGATCGCGAGATCGCGAAATACCCGCCGGGCCACAAGCACTCGGCGGTGATGGCGGCACTCGCGATCGCGCAGGACGAGAAGGGCTGGCTCGCGACCGAGACGATGGATTTCGTCGCCGCCTACCTCGGGATGCCCCCCGTCGCCGTGTACGAGGTTGCGTCGTTCTATACGATGTACAACGTAAAACCGGTCGGCAGGTACAAGATTTCGATCTGCACCAACCTGCCCTGCGCGCTGCAGGACGCGGTCAAGTCGGCCGAGTACCTTAAGGAGAAGCTCGGCATCGGCTTCGGCGAAACGTCGGCCGACGGGCTCGTCACGCTGCAGGAGGGCGAGTGCTTTGGTGCCTGCGGCGATGCGCCGGTGCTTCTCGTCAACAACAAGCGGATGTGCAGCTTCATGCACGCCGACAAGCTCGATGCGCTGCTTGCCGAACTGAAGTCCGCGGGCGGCGAACGCGTCGCGAAGGCGGGGGGCTCCAAATGAGCGCCGCCGGGCCGTTCCGAACGTCTGCGCGAGCAGGGCGAAGCCAAGGCTCGAAGAGCGCGTCTGCGCGCGCGGACGGCGGCCGACCCCCAGCTGCAGCGCGCCAAGGAGTCCGCCGCGGAGGCCGCGCGAATTGCGTCGCCGCAAGCGTGGGGGTACACGAATGAATGCCCGCGTTCTCGATTTCGGTCCCGACGCCATCCTCATGGCCGGCCTGACCGGGACCAACTGGCGCCTCGACGACTACGTCGCGCGCGGCGGTTACGAGGCGCTGAAGAAGATCTTGGGCGAGAAGATTCCGCCATCGCAGGTGATCGCCGAGGTCAAGAAGTCGGCGTTGCGCGGGCGCGGCGGCGCCGGCTTTCCGACCGGTCTCAAATGGAGCTTCATGCCGCAGCCGTTCGCCGGCGACAAGTACCTCGTCTGCAATTCGGACGAAGGCGAGCCCGGCACCTTCAAGGACCGCGATATCCTTCGCTACAACCCGCACGCGCTGTTCGAGGGGATCGCGATCGCCGCGTATGCGATGGGCTGCGCACGTGCCTACAACTACATCCACGGCGAGATCTGGGAGACCTACGAGCGCTGCGAGGAGGCGCTCGCCGAGGCGTACGACGCCGGCTTCCTCGGCAACGACATCCTGGGCTCGGGCTGGAATTTCCATCTGTTCAACCACCACGGCTATGGCGCGTACATCTGCGGCGAGGAGACCGCGCTCCTCGAGTCGCTCGAGGGCAAGCGCGGGCAGCCGCGGTTCAAGCCACCGTTCCCGGCGAGCTACGGCCTGTACGGCAAGCCGACCACGATCAACAACACCGAGACCTTCGCCGCGGTCCCCTGGATCATCAGGAACGGCGGCGAAGCATTCCTGGCGCTCGGCCGGCCGAACAACGGCGGGACGAAGATCTTTTCGGTGTCGGGCGACGTCGCACGTCCGGGCAACTTCGAAATCAAGCTCGGCACGCCGTTCACGACGCTGCTCGAGATGGCGGGCGGCATGCGCGACGGCCGCAAGCTCAAGGCCTGCATCCCCGGCGGCTCATCGGCGCCGGTGCTGCCGCGCGACATCATGATGGCGACCGACATGGATTTCGACTCGCTCGCCAAGGCCGGCTCGATGCTGGGGTCGGGCGCCGTCATCGTGCTGGACGACACGCGCTGCATGGTGAAGTCGCTGCTGCGGCTCTCGTACTTCTATTTCGAGGAATCCTGCGGCCAGTGCACGCCGTGCCGGGAGGGGACGGGCTGGCTGTGGCGCGTGATCGACCGGATCGAGAGCGGACAGGGCAGGAACGAGGATCTCGATCTCCTGAACTCGGTCGCCGACAACATCGCCGGCCGAACCATCTGCGCGCTGGGCGACGCGGCGGCGCTGCCGGTCAGGAGCTTCGTCAAGCACTTCCGCGACGAATTCCAGTACCACATCGATCACAAGCGGTGCCTGACGCCGACTTACCTGTGATGAGATCCCCCCGTTACTCGCTTTGCTCGTCCCCCCCCAGGGGGCGGGCGCGCCCTTGGGGCGGCCCGGCGGGCGCGAGATCCCCCCGTTACTCGCTTCGCTCGTCTCCCGCCAGGGGGCGGGCGCGACCTTGGGGCGGCGGAGTGACGTACCCCCGTGGCGATCGCCGATCGCTTCCCCCATGGGGGCACGGCGACCTCGGGGCGGCCCTTCGGTCACCGGGGCGCGCCCGGTTCCAGCCATGCTGAATCTCGAAATCGACGGCAAGCCCGTGGAAGTTCCGCCGGGCAGCACGGTGATGGACGCCGCGCGCAAGCTTGGCATCTATGTTCCGTTCTTCTGCTGGCACAAGAAGCTGTCGATCGCCGCCAACTGCCGGATGTGCCTGGTCGAGGTCGAGAAGGCGCCAAAGCCGCTGCCCGCGTGCGCGACGCCGGTCACCAACGGCATGAAGGTGTGGACCGAATCGGCGGCGGCGAAAAAGGCGCAGCAGGGCGTGATGGAGTTCCTGCTCATCAATCATCCGCTCGACTGCCCGATCTGCGACCAGGGCGGCGAATGCCAGCTGCAGGATCTCGCGGTCGGCTACGGCGGCTCGGCCTCGCGCTACATCGAGCCCAAGCGGGTCGTCGCGCGAAAGGAGCTCGGCCCGCTCGTTGCCGCGGAGGAGATGACGCGGTGCATCCAGTGCACGCGCTGCGTGCGCTTCGGCCAGGAGATCGCCGGTGTGATGGAGCTCGGCATGGTCGGGCGCGGCGAGCACGAAGAGATCGTGACGTTCGTCGGCCGCACCGTCGATTCGGAGCTCTCCGGCAACATGATCGACATTTGCCCGGTGGGCGCGCTCACGTCGAAGCCGTTCCGCTTCGCTGCGCGCAATTGGGAGCTCTCGCGGCGCAAGTCGGTGGCGCCGCACGATTCGCTCGGCACCAATCTGATCGTCCAGGTGATCGGCGACAAGGTGATGCGCGTGCTGCCGCTCGAAAACGAGACCGTCAACGAGTGCTGGATCTCGGACAAGGATCGTTTTTCGTACGAAGCGCTCGGGAGCGACGAGCGCCTCGCCGCGCCAATGATCAGGGACGGCGGCGAGTGGAAGACCGTCGATTGGCAGGCGGCGCTCGAGCGGGTCGTGCAGGGCTTGAAGGATGTCACGGCGAAGCATGGCGGTGCGGCGCTCGGGACGCTCGTTTCGCCGCACTCGACGCTCGAGGAAATGGCGCTTGCGGCCAGGCTCGCTCGCGGGCTCGGCTCCGACAACATCGACTTCCGGCTGCGCCAAACCGATTTTCGCGGCGACGGGCAGGGCGCCGGCATTCCGTGGCTGGGACTGCCGGTCGCCGAACTGAACGCGCTCGATCGTGTGCTCGTCATCGGCAGCTTCCTGCGCAAGGACCACCCGCTGATCGCGCAGCGGCTGCGTCAGGCGGCGCGGAAGGGTGCGCAGGTTTCGCTGCTGCAGTCGGTCGCCGACGATTCGCTGATCAAGGTCGCGCACACGTTCGTCACCGCGCCGTCGTTGCTGCCGCTCGCGCTCGCGGAGCTGGTCGTCGCTGCCGCGGTAGGTGCCGGCAAGCCGGTGCCCGACGCGCTCGCGGGCATCGAGCCCACGGCGGCGGCGCAGGTGATCGCAGCTTCGCTCGTCACCGGCGAGCGCAAGGCCATCCTACTCGGCAACGGTGCCGAGCAGCATCCGCAGGCCGCTCAACTGATGGCGCTCGCGCAGGCGCTCGCCGCGATCACCGGTGCCAGGCTGGGGTGTCTGACCGAGGCCGCGAACAGCGTCGGCGGCTACGTTGCCGGCGCGTTGCCGCAAGCCGGTGGCCACAACGCGCAGTCGATGCTGACCGATCCTTGCCGCGCCTACATCGTGCTCAACGCCGAGCCCGAGTTCGATTGCGCGAATCCGGTGGCGGCACGCGCGGCGCTCGATCAGGCCGAATTCGTCGTCGTCGCCTCGCCGTTCCGCCACGGGACGCAGTACGCCGACGTCCTGCTTCCCGTCGGACCGTTCACCGAAACGGCCGGCACGTTCGTAAGCTGCGAAGGGCGTGTGCAGCGCTGGAACGGCGCGGTCAAGCCGTATGCCGATGCCCGTCCTGCGTGGAAGGTGCTGCGCGTTCTGGGCTCGCTCCTGGGCCTCGCTGATTTCAGCTTCGAATCGATCGACGATGTCCGCTCGACGCTGCCCGCCGGCGATGCGATCGCCGCGGGACTGGCGAACGGCACGCGGGTCGCGATCACCAGGCCCGCGGTCTCGACGCATGGCTTCGAGCGCGTCGCAGACATTCCGATCCATTTTGCCGATCCGCTCGCGCGCCGCGCGCCGTCGCTGCAGCAGACCGCCGATGCGCGTCCGCCGCGGGCGCGGATGAACGCAGTCACGCTCGCGCAGGTCGGCGTCGGCGAGGGCGGCGCCGTGAAGATTCGCCAAGGGCGCGGCGAGGCGGTGCTGACGGCCGTTGTCGACCCCACCGTTCCCGCCGGTGTGGTCCGCATCGCCGGCGCGCATGCCTCGACGTGCGGTCTCGAAGGCCTGTCGGGACCGATCACCGTGGAGCGGCTCTGATGGAATGGCTCGCGTCCGTCTTCGGATCGGCGTGGCCGGCGGTCAAGCTGACGACGTGGACGCTCGCGAAGATCATCGCAATCGCGATTCCACTGATCCTGGCCGTTGCCTATCTCACGCTCGCCGAGCGCAAGATCATCGGCTGGATGCAGGTGCGCATCGGCCCGAACCGAGTGGGTCCGTTGGGACTGCTGCAGCCGTTCGCGGACGTGTTCAAGCTCGTCTTCAAGGAGATCATTCTTCCGTCGGGCGCGAACCGCTATCTGTTCTTCACGGCGCCGGTGCTGGCGATCGCGCCGGCGCTGGCCGCATGGGCGGTCATCCCGTTCGCCGACGGCATGGCGCTCTCCGACATCAACGCCGGTCTCCTCTACGTGCTGGCGATGACGTCGATGGGTGTCTACGGCATCATCCTCGCCGGGTGGGCGTCGAACTCCAAGTATGCATTCCTGGGTTGCCTCCGCTCGGCTGCGCAGATTGTGTCCTATGAAATCGCGATGGGCTTCGCGCTGGTCGGCGTGCTGATGGCGGCGGGCAGCCTCAACCTCTCCGACATCGTGCGCGGGCAGGAAGGCGGTCTCGCCTACTGGTATTTCATTCCGCTCTTTCCATTGTTTCTCGTCTACGTCATTGCCGGCGTCGCCGAAACCAACCGCCATCCCTTCGACATGGCCGAAGGCGAGACCGAGATCGTCGCCGGCTTCCACGTCGAATACTCGGGCGTCGCGTTCGCCGTGTTCTTCCTCGCCGAATACATGAACATGATCCTCGTCTCGGCGCTGGCCGCGACGATGTTCTTCGGCGGGTGGCTGTCGCCGTGGCCGCAGTTGAACGACGTCGAGATCGCAGGCTTCCGGCCGCTCGGTGACGGCATGCCGTGGTTGTTCGTGAAGATGGCCGGCGTGCTGTTCTTCTTCCTGTGGATCCGGGCGACGTTCCCTCGCTATCGCTACGACCAGATCATGCGGCTCGGCTGGAAGGTCTTCATCCCGATCACGCTGGTGTGGATCGTGTTTCTCGGCGCGATGATGCAGACGCGCTGGGCCGGGCTGTTCCATTGACGGTGACGGCGATGAGCAACCGCGTCAGGCAATTCGTCAATACGTGGCTCCTGGTCGAACTCGGGCGCGGACTGCTGCTGACGCTTCGCTTCATGTTTTCGCGCAAGGTCACCGTGCAGTTTCCCGAAGAGAAGACGCCGCAGAGCCCGCGCTTTCGGGGCCTGCACGCGTTGCGCCGCTATCCCAACGGCGAGGAGCGCTGCATCGCGTGCAAGTTGTGCGAGGCGGTGTGCCCGGCGCTCGCGATCACGATCGAATCCGAGGAGCGCGCCGACGGGACGCGCCGGACCACGCGCTACGACATCGACCTTACCAAGTGCATCTTCTGCGGCTTCTGCGAGGAAAGCTGTCCGGTCGATTCGATCGTCGAGACCCGTATTCTCGAGTACCACGGCGAAAAGCGCGGCGATCTCTATTACACGAAGGAAATGCTGCTCGCTGTCGGCGACCGGTACGAGGCGCAGATCGCGCAAGATAGACAAGAGGATGCGAGGTACCGATGAGCGTCCAGAGCGCCCTCTTTTACGCCTTCGCCGCGATTCTCGTGTTCGCGGCGCTGCGCGTGGTCACCGCGCGCAATCCGGTGCACGCGGCGCTGTGGCTGGTGCTCGCGTTCTTCACCGCGGCGGCGCACTGGCTGATGCTTCGGGCGGAGTTCCTGGCGATCGTGCTGGTGCTGGTCTACGTCGGCGCGGTGATGGTGCTGTTCCTGTTCGTCGTCATGATGCTCGACGTCAATTTCGACAGCCTACGCAAGCAGTTCAAGAGCTATCTTCCCGTCGGCGCAACGGTCTTTGTGCTGATTCTGGTCGAGATGGCGCTGGTGCTGCTCGGCAACCGGCTTACGGGCATCACCGGCAGCGTCGCCCCGTCGCCGCCCGGCGGCAGCAACACGCGGGCGCTGGGTGACCTCCTGTACACGGTATACGTTTACCCGTTCGAGATCGCCGCCGTGGTGCTGCTCGTGGCGATCATCGCCGCGATCGCGCTGACGCATCGCCGGCGCAGGGAAACGAAATATCAGGATCCGAGCAAGCAGGTGAAGGTCCGCGCACAAGACCGGCTGCGGGTGCTGCCAATGCCGGCGGAAAAGAAAGAGTAAACGACAACAAAGGCGGCGTTGCGGCTGCGGCCACGAAGCGCCGCGGCCGGCAACGACGGGTCCATCGAATGTTTTCCTCCGCACCTACGCTGTCGCACTACCTCGTGCTGGGCGCGATCCTGTTCGCGATCAGCATGGCCGGCATTTTCCTGAACCGCAGGAACGTCATCATCCTGCTGATGGCGATCGAGCTGATGCTCCTCTCCGTCAATCTCAATTTCATCGCGTTCTCGAGCTATCTGGACGACATGGCCGGCCAGGTGTTCGTGTTCTTCATCCTGACTGTCGCCGCGGCCGAATCCGCGATCGGGCTCGCGATCCTGGTGCTGTTGTTCCGCAACGTCGGTTCGATCGACGTCGAAGATCTCGATCGGCTCAAGGGATGAGCATCTGATGACGACGATGCAGCAACTCTACCTGCTCGTGCCGGTCGCTCCGCTCGCCGCGGCGATCGTCGTCGGCCTCTTCGGTGCGAAGCTCGGCCGCGGCGTCTCGCACTGGCTGTGCTGCCTCGGCGTCGGCGTGTCGATGGTCGCCTCGTATGTGATCTTCCGCGACGTTCTCGCCGGCCACTCCTTCAACGGCGACGTCTACACGTGGCTGCAGACCGGGACCCTGAAGCTTGCCATTGGGTTCCTGATCGACCCGCTGTCCGCAACGATGATGCTCGTCGTCACCTTCGTGTCGCTGATGGTCCACATCTACACGATCGGCTACATGGCCGACGATCCCGGCTACACGCGTTTTTTCAGCTACATCTCGCTCTTCACGTTTTCGATGCTGATGCTGGTGATGAGCAACAACTTCCTCCAGCTCTTCTTCGGCTGGGAGGCGGTCGGCCTCGTCTCCTACCTGCTGATCGGCTTTTGGTACGAGCGGCCGACGGCGATCTACGCCAACTTGAAGGCGTTCATCGCCAATCGCGTCGGCGACTTCGGCTTCGTGCTCGGGATCGGGCTGATCCTCGCCTTTTTCGGCACGCTCGACTATGCCGCCGTGTTCGGCGACGCCGACAAGCTCGCGGGGACGACGATCAATCTGTGGGGGACCGCGCAGTGGTCGCTTCTCACCGTCGTCTGCATCTGCCTCTTCGTCGGCGCGATGGGCAAGAGCGCGCAGGTGCCGCTGCACGTGTGGCTCCCCGACTCGATGGAAGGTCCGACGCCGATCTCGGCGCTGATCCACGCGGCGACGATGGTGACGGCGGGCATCTTCATGGTCGCGCGGATGAGCCCGCTGTTCGAGCATTCGACGACGGCGTTGTCGTTCGTGACGATCATCGGTGCGACCGGCGCACTGTTTCTCGGCATCCTCGGCATGGTGCAGAACGACATCAAGCGCGTCATCGCGTATTCGACGCTGTCGCAGCTGGGCTACATGACGGTCGCGCTCGGCGTGTCCGCCTACTCGATCGGGATCTTCCACCTGATGACGCACGCGTTCTTCAAGGCGCTGCTGTTCCTCGGCGCCGGATCGGTGATCATCGCGCTGCACCACGACCAGGACCTCCGCAACATGGGCGGGCTGCGCAAGTACATGCCGATCACGTACTGGACGATGGTCGTTGGCGCGCTCGCACTGTGCGGGATCCCGCCCTTCGCCGGTTTCTTCTCCAAGGACGCCATCATCGAGGCCGTGCACGCGTCGACCGTGCCCGGTCACTCGTACGCATATTTCACCGTCGTCGCGGGCGTCTTCGTGACGGCCTTCTATACGTTCCGGCTGCTGTTCATGGCATTCCACGGCAAGCCGCGCTTCGGGGCCGGCGAGCACGGGGCGGCGGGCGCGCACGCGCACGACGGGCACAACGACCACCATGCGCCGCCGAAGGAGAGCCCGGCGGTGGTCACCGTGCCGCTCATCCTGCTCGCCATTCCCTCGCTCGCGGCCGGGTGGCTGTTCGTCCAGCCGATGGTCGTCGGCGACTTCTTCGGCGCCTCGATCGTCATGCTGGCCGACCATCCGGCGATCCACGGCTTCCGTGAGGAATGGCATGGCGTCGCCGCATTTGTCGAGCATGGTCTCGTGAGCCTTCCGTTCTGGCTCGCACTCGCCGGGATTGTGTCGGCGTGGTACCTCTACCTCGGCAATCCAGCGCTGCCGGAACGGCTCGCCAAGGCGGCGGGCCCCGCCTACGCGTTCCTCTACAACAACTACTACGTCGACAAGTTCTACGACTGGTTTTTCGCCGGCGGGGCGCGGCGCGTCGGCGCCGCACTGCGCGACGTCGGCGAGGCCAAGATCATCGATGGCTTCTTCGTCAACGGTACGGCGAAGCTCGTCGGTTGGACCTCTGCATTGCTGCGGCACATGCAATCGGGCTACGTCTACCACTACGCATTCACGATGATCATCGGCCTCTTTGCGCTGCTGTCGTGGTGGGTGCGCTGGTAGCCCGACAAGAAAGCAGCGATGCCCTATCTCTCGCTTGCCATCTGGGTGCCGATCGCCGCCGGGCTCGCCGTGCTGGCCGTCGGCCGCGATCGCGACGCGGCCACCGCCCGATGGATTGCGCTCATCGGCGCCATCGTCGGCCTACTCGTGACGCTGCCGCTGTGGATCCACTTCAATTCGGCGACCTCCGAGATGCAGTTCGTCGAGCGCACCGAATGGATCCCGCGCTTCGAGGTCCACTATTACCTTGGCGTCGACGGCATCTCGATGCTGTTCGTGCTGCTGAACAGCCTGATGACGCTGCTGGTCGTCTGGTCCGCGTGGGAAGTGATTCAGGTCCGGGTCGCGCAATACATGGCGGCGTTCCTGATCCAGTCGGGGCTCATCAACGGCGCCTTCACCGCGCTCGACGGCGTCCTCTTCTACGTGTTCTTCGAGGCGATGTTGATCCCGATGTACCTGATCATCGGCGTGTGGGGCGGCCCGAACCGCGTCTACGCCGCACTGAAGTTCTTCCTCTACACGTTGCTCGGCTCGCTGCTGATGCTGGTGGCGCTGATCTATCTGTACAACGTCTCGGAGACGTTCTCGATCCTCGAGTGGTATCAGGTGCCGCTATCGCTCAACGTGCAGGTGCTGCTGTTCGTTGCGTTTTTCCTCTCCTTCGCGGTCAAGGTGCCGATGTTCCCGGTGCACACCTGGCTGCCCGACGCGCATCCCGAGGCGCCGACGGGAGGGTCGGTGATCCTGGCGGCGATCACGCTCAAGATCGGCGCGTACGGCTTCGTCCGGTTCATCCTGCCGATCGTGCCAGACGCCGCGCACTACCTGTCCGGCTTCGTGATCGCGCTGTCGCTGATCGCGATCGTCTACATCGGCTTCGTCGCGCTGATGCAGGTCGACATGAAGCGCCTGATCGCGTACTCGTCGATCTCGCACATGGGGTTCGTCACGCTGGGCTTCTTCCTGTTCAGCCAGCTGGGCGTCGAGGGCGGGCTCGCGCAGATGATCTCGCACGGGTTCGTGTCGGCGGCGATGTTCCTGTGCGTCGGCGTGATGTACGACCGCATGCACACGCATCTGATCTCCGACTACGGCGGCGTCGTCAACACGATGCCCAAGTTCGCCGCGCTGATGATGCTCTTCTCGATGGCCAACGCCGGACTGCCGGCCACCTCGGGCTTCGTCGGCGAGTTCATGGTCATCCTCGCCTCGGTGAAGGTGAACTTCTGGCTCGGCTTCGGCGCCGCGACGATCATGATCCTGGGTGCCGCCTATACGCTGTGGATGTACAAGCGCGTCATCTACGGCGCCGTGGCCAACGACAACGTGGCGAAGCTCACCGACCTCAATCCCCGCGAGTTCTGGCTGCTCGCGAGCGTCGCCGCGCTCGTGCTGTGGATGGGCGTCTGGCCCAAGCCGTTCATCGACGTGATGCACACGTCGGTTGCCGACCTGCTGACACACGTGGCCAGGAGCAAACTCTGATGCGCACGGGCCCGCAATGATGACGTTGAACCTCATGTCCGTGCTGCCCGAGACGCTCCTACTGGGCGGCGCCTGCACGATCCTGGTGGTCGACGTGTTCCTGCCGGATCGCCTTCGGCACTGGAGCTTCTGGCTCACCCAGCTCACGATCATCGCCGCGGCGTGGATCATCTTCAGGACCGCCGACATCGTACCGGTGCAGGCGATGAACGGCCTCGTCATCGACGACATGGTGTCGGACCTCTTCCGATTCTTCACGTGCATCGCGGTGTCGCTGACGCTGTTCTACGCGCGCGGCTATTTCGCCGATCGCGGTCTGTTCCGCGGCGAAACGTTCGTGCTGGCGCTCACTACGCTGCTCGGCATGATGGTGATGATTTCGGCGGCCAGCTTTCTGACGCTGTACATGGGCCTCGAGCTGCAGTCGCTGTCGCTTTATGCGATGGTGGCGATGCACCGGCTCTCGCGCCGGGCATCCGAGGCGGCGATGAAGTATTTCGTCCTGGGCGCGCTCGCGTCGGGGATGCTGCTCTACGGGATGTCGATGGTCTACGGCGCGACCGGGTCACTCGACCTCACCCGCGTCGGCGAGGTCGTGCTCGGGGGCCAGGGCAACCGGGTGATCCTGGTGTTCGGCCTCGTGTTCATCGTCTCGGCGATTGCGTTCAAGCTGGGGGCGGTGCCATACCACATGTGGGTCCCGGACGTTTACGACGGCGCGCCGACGGCGGTCACGCTGCTCCTCGGCACGGCGCCGAAGCTCGCCGCGTTCGTGTTCATGCTCCGCCTGCTCGTCGTCGCGCTGAGCGGGCTCGAGTTCGACTGGCAAGGGATGCTTATGGTGCTGTCCCTGCTGTCGATGATCCTTGGCAACGTGATTGCCATCGCGCAGGCCAACATCAAGCGGATGCTCGCGTACTCGACGATCGCCAACATGGGCTTCATGCTGATGGGCTTCCTCACGGCGAACCTCAACGGCTACAGCGCGGCGATGTTCTACGCCGTCGCCTACGCGCTGACGAGCCTCGTGTCCTTCGGCATGGTCATGCTGCTGTCGCGCGAGGGCTTCGAGGCGGACCGGCTCAGCGATTTCAAGGGGCTGAACCAGCGCTCGCCATGGTGGGCCTTCGTGATGCTGCTCACGATGTTCTCGCTCGCCGGCATCCCGCCGACGGTCGGCTTCTACGCCAAGTTCACGGTGATCGAGGCGGCCGTCAGCGCGGGCTTCACGTGGCTTGCCGTCGTTGCGGTGATGGCGTCGCTGGTAGGCGCCTTCTACTATCTGCGGATCGTCAAGCTCATGTACTTCGACGACGCGACCGACACGGCGCCGATCGTCGCCCGCGGCGACAACCGCGCGCTGCTGTCGGCGAACGGCCTCGCGCTGCTCTTCTTCGGCATCTTTCCGCAGCAGCTGATGGGCTGGTGCGCGACGGCGCTGATCCAGTCGGGATTTCTCTAGACCGCCAGATCGGCGCCCGTCACGCCGGAAGGGGTGCCCGCGCGAAGCGGCGTGTTAACATTTGCCGCCGGCAAGCTGTTCCGGTCTTCTCGACTACCCGTCATGCGCGTCGGCTTCTTCGTCACCTGTCTCGTCGACCTGATGCGGCCGTCGATCGGCTTTGCCGCGATCAGGCTGCTCGAGGCGGGCGGCGCCGAGGTCTTCGTGCCACCGACGCAGACCTGCTGCGGACAGCCAGCCTACAACTCCGGCGACCGCGCCGACGCCAGGGCGCTGGCGGCGAAGGTCGTCGCCGAATTCGAGGATTGCGACTGGCTGGTCGCGCCGTCTGGATCGTGTAGCGGGATGATCAGGACGCATTATGCCGATCTCTTCGCCGACGATTCAGCAATGCTCGCGCGCGTCGAGGCGCTCGCCGCGAAGACGCGCGAGCTGACGCAATTCCTCGTCGATCAGCTGAAGCTCGAGCGCGTGCCGGGTCGGTTCAACGGGACGGTGACCTATCACGATTCCTGCGCAGGGCTGCGCGAGATGGGCGTCAAGCGCGAGCCGCGAGCGCTGTTGGTCAAGGTGCCGGGGCTGATTCTCTCCGAGATGCCCGAATGCGAGGTCTGCTGCGGCTTCGGTGGAACGTTTTCGATCAAGTACGGCGAGATCTCGACGCGCATCGCCGACAACAAATGTGAGGCGATCGTCGCCACCGCAGCCGATGCGGTCGTCCTGGGCGACTTGGGTTGCATGCTGAACATCGAGGGCCGCCTGCGCCGGCGCGGCGACACGAAGACCAAAGTGCTCCACGTCGCCGAAGTCCTGGCGGGACCGGCGCCGGAGTAGACGATGCAGGTCGCGTCGATGCACTTCAAGGAGACCGCGCACATCAAGATGAACGATGCGCGGCTCCAGTTCAACCTGAAGAAGATGCAGGGGAAGTTCGTCGCCAAGCGGCGGGCGTCGCTCGTCGAGCTCGACGATTTCGAAGGGACCCGCGAGGCAGGCAAGGCGATCCGCAACCGCGCCCTCGATAACCTCGACGTCTGGCTCGAGCGGTTCGAGCGGAACGCCGCGGCGCGCGGTGCCACGGTCCTCTGGGCGGAGACACCGGCCGACGTCAACGCGCTGGTCCTCGAGATCGCCGCGAAGCATGCGGTAAGGAAGATCATCAAATCGAAATCGATGGTCTCGGAGGAGTCGGCGCTCGACCACGCGATCGAGGCGGCAGGGATGCAGGTGGTCGAGACCGATCTCGGTGAATACATCCTGCAGATCAACAACTACGAACCACCATCGCACATCATCGGACCCGCGTTGCACAAGTCGAAGGAGGAGGTCGCCGACCTCTTCCACAAGGCGCACGGCACCCCGCTCAAGACGGGGATCGACGAGCTCACGCAGGAAGCGCGCGGCGTGCTGCGGCAACACTACCTGACGGCCGACATGGGCATCTCCGGCGGCAACTTCTTCGTCGCCGAGACCGGATCGGTCGTGCTCGTCACCAACGAAGGCAACGCGACGCTGACCACCACGCTGCCGAAGGTGCACGTGGCGATCTCCGGCATCGAGAAGATCGTGCCGACGCTCGAGGATGTCGCGACGTTGATGCGCCTCCTGCCGCGCTCGTCGACGGGGCAGTCGATCTCGAACTACGTGGATGTCCTCACCGGCACGAAGGGCGACGGCGAGTTCCACGGCGCCCAGCACATGTATTTCATCATCGTCGACAGCGGCCGTACCGCCGTGCTGGGGAGCGAAGTGCGCGACGCGCTGCGCTGCATCCGCTGCGGCGCGTGCATGAACCACTGCCCCGTCTATCAGAACGTCGGTGGCCACTCGTACGGCTGGGTGTATCCGGGGCCGATCGGTTCGATCCTCACGCCGATGTACGTCGGGCTCGAGAATGCGCAGGATCTTCCGGCCGCCTCGACCATGTGCAATCAGTGCGGTGTCGTCTGTCCGGTAAAGATCCCGCTGCCCGACTTGCAGCGCAAGCTGCGCGAGCGGGCCTACGAGGGTGGCTTGCGGCCGGCATACGAGCGTGCCGGGCTCAAGATCTGGTCGTGGTTCGCGCAGCGGCCCGCGCTCTACGCGCTGGCGACCGCGATCGGCGTGCGGATGTTGAAAGTCTGGGGCGGTCGCGATGGCTTGATCCACCGCCTGCCGCTCGGCAGCGGCTGGACCGAGGGCCGCGACATGCCCGCGCCGGCCGGCCGGACGTTCCGCGAGCTCTATCGCGAGAAAAACGGGACATGAGCGCCGCCGGGCCGTCGAAGATCGCGCAACTGCGGGCTGCCTCTGGGGGCAGCGCAGCGGTCGAATTGGCCAATGAGGCCGCAAGCGTGGGGGCACATTCATGAACGCGGCGCACAACGTGCACGTCAACGTTCCGCCGCTGTCGCGTCGCGCCGAATCGCTCGGCACGGAGAACGCATTCGTCGTTCTGGCCGAGGTCAATGCGCTCGTCCGGCAGGGCAAGGACATCGTGTCGTTCTGCATCGGCCAGCCGGATTTTCCGACGCCGCCGAATGTCCAGGACGCGGCGATCGCAGCAATCCGGGCCGGCAAGCACGGCTATACGCCGTCGGCGGGCATCGACGAACTGCGTGCCGCGGCGGCGAAGGACATGGGCGCGCGCCGCGGTTTCGACATCGCGCCCGAGGACGTCGTCGTGGGTGCGGGGGCGAAGCCCTTCATTGCGTACACGATTGCATCGGTCACCGATTACGGTGCCGGGGACGAAGTGATCTATCCAGTGCCCGGGTTTCCGATCTACGAGTCGCAGATTCACGCCAATGGTGCCGTGCCCGTCCCGATTTTCCTCCGCGAAGCACGCGACTTCGCGTTCGATCCGGCCGAGCTCGATGCCAAGATCACGCCGGCGACCAGGCTCCTGATTCTCAACACGCCGCACAATCCGACGGGCGGCATGCTGCAGAGCGCCGATCTCGACGCGATCGCCGAGATCCTGCAGCGGCATCCGCAGGTCTGGGTGTACGCCGACGAGATCTATTCGCGGCTCGCGTATGCGGGCACGTTCGACACGCTTGCCGCACGGCCGGGAATGCTGGAGCGCACGATCATCAGCGACGGCGCGTCGAAGACCTGGGCGATGACCGGCTGGCGGATCGGGTTCGCCGCGAACCGGGCACTGGCGCCGGTGTTCACGCGCTGGATCACCAACACCGACTCGTGCGCGTCGCAGATTTCGCAGTGGGCGGCGCTCGAGGCGGTGACCGGCCCGCAGGATGCGGCTGCGGCGATGCGCGCGAGCTTCCTCGAGCGGCGCGACTTGATCGTCGGCCTGTTGAACAAGGTGCCCGGGATCACGTGCAGAGTCCCCGGTGGCGCGTTCTACGCATGGCCCAATGTCACCGAAGCCTGCGCGATTACCGGCTGCGCCGACTCGGAGGCGCTCCGCAAGCGCCTGCTGATCGAGGCAGGCGTCGCCGTGCTCGCCGATATCCATTTTGGCCGTCGCGTGCCAGGCGACGGCCAGCACATCCGCTTCTCCTATGCGGCGTCGCCGGAAGCCATTCGCGACGGCGTCGCACGGCTCGACGCGTTCGTGCGCCGGCACCTGCAGAGCAGCGACGGTGCCGTGGTGAGGAAAGCGAGAAAGCAGGGGAGTTGACGATGTCCACGAATCTCGCCAGCAATCGCGCCGCGCGCGACGCGATCCTCGGCCGGGTGAGGAAGTCGCTTGGGAAGACCGACGATCGGCTGCTCGCGGGTTCTGCAGCCGACAGTTACGTCGCCGCCCATGCCCACGGGCCGCGGCCGACGATGCCGGCCGACCTTGTCGCCAAGTTCATGGCGCGGGCGACCGACATGGAGAGCACTGTCGAGCGGATCGCCGAGCGGCGCGAGATCCCTGGCGCTGTCGTGCGTTATCTCGATGCGCTCGTCCTGCCGCCTGCAATCGCGGGCCAGAAATCCCACGCCGGCGTCTCCTGGCCGGAGTTCGCCGACCTCGACTGGAAGGGCGCCGGCCTCGAGATCGAAGCGCGACCGACGACGGGCGGCGATCGACTCGGGATCACCGGCAGCTTCTGTGCGATTGCCGAGACGGGTACGCTGGTCGTGTTATCCGGCGCCGACACGCCGACGGCGACGACGCTGCTGCCCGACACGCACATCGCCGTCGTCCGCGCCGACCGGGTCATCTCGGGCATGGAGGAAGCGTTCGCGCTGATCCGCCGCGAGAAAGGGATGCTGCCGCGCGCGGTGAACATGATCTCCGGTCCTTCGCGCACCGGCGACATCGAGCAGACGATCGTGCTCGGCGCGCACGGGCCGTTTCGCGTGCACATCCTCGTCATCGGTTGACGCACGAGGGGTCGCTAAAGGAACACCACCGTGATCGTCGCGAGCAGCGGCAGCATCACCAGCGCCGCCCAGCCGAAATAGCCGAAGAAGCTCGGCATGGCGACGCCGCGGTCCTCGGCGATCGCCTTGATCATGAAGTTCGGGGCATTGCCGATATAGGTGAGGGCGCCGAAATAGACGGCGCCCATCGAGATCGCCGCGAGCGTCAACCGGAGCGGACCCATCAGTGCCGCCGCATCGCCGCCGGCAAGGTTGAAAAACACGAGGTAGGTCGGGGCGTTGTCGAGAAACGCCGACAGCAGGCCGGTCGTCCAGAAGATCGCCTGGTCGCGGGGCGCACCCGACGCATCGATGACAAGGCCGATCGCCTGTCCAAGCGCTCCGTTGCGACCCGCGCCGAGCATCGCGATTACCGGGATGATCGTGATGAAGATGCCCGCGAAGATCTTCGCCACCTCGACGATCGGCATCCAGTGGAAGGCGTTGTGCTCGCGCACGCCCTTCGGCGTCAGCGCAAGGGACAGCAGCGCCCAGCCGATCAGCAGCGCATCGCGCAACAGATTCTGCAGCTCGAGGTGCGCGCCGAACACATCGAACGCGATGGCGGAATCCCACAGTCCCGACATCAGTACCGTACCGATCACGCCGGCGATCAGGAGAAAATTGATCGATCCTTCGATCGCGAAGCGTGGTCCGGCCCCCGGAGCGACGGTGCGCGGCGGTTCGCTGCGATAAAGCCGGGTGTCGAGCAGCCAGAACGCGGCAAGCAAAAGAGCGACGAGCAATCCCGTCGGCATCGCGAGCTCGCGCGTCGTCCAGAAGAAGTCGACGCCCTTGAGGAAGCCGATGAAGAGCGGAGGATCGCCGAGCGGCGACAGCGCGCCGCCGACGTTGCCGACCAGAATGATGAAGAACACGACCGCGTGCGCCTTGTGCCGCCGATTTTCGTTGGCGGTCAGGAGCGGGCGGATCAGCAGCATCGCCGCGCCGGTCGTCCCCATGACGCTCGCCAGTGCGGCGCCCAGCGCCAGGATGGCGGTGTTGAGGCTCGGGGTCCCGATGAGTGTGCCGCGCAGGCAGATGCCGCCGGCGATCGTGAAGAGCGCGAACAGGATCGCCACGAACGGCACGTACTCGAGCAGGATCGCATGCGCGAGATCGTGGATCGTCGCGGTCAGCCCGAAGACGAGCGTGAACGGCAGCAGGAACGCGAGCACCCATCCAGCTGTGACCTTGCCGTAATGCGCGTGCCAGAAATGCGCGGAGGCGAGCGGCACCAGCGCAATCGACAGCAGCATTCCGGCAAAAGGCAGCCCCCACAGCAGCGGAAGGCCGGCGCCGGCGACCGCAGGCAGTGCCGCATCCGCGGTGCCGGCGGCGGCTGCGGCGGGCGACGCGGCGGTAAGGGCGGCCAGCGCGACAACGCCACGTCGCGGCAAGTACGCGGCCAGCCTCATCGCCGCTCCTTAATTGCCCATAACGGAATTAACCGGCGCGGGGCCGCGCCGCCGGAGCTCATTGCCGCCCCAGAACGGCGAAAATCCGAATTAGCCGGCGCGCGGCGGCGCCGTTCGGGGGACGCACGACGCTCGCCCCCTCACGCGGTCTTCGTGCAGCCCGCGGGATTGTAGATGCGCTGGCTCGAAGGCGGATGCTTGGCCAGCATTTCCGCTGGCCGCCGCGGTCTCAGCAGGAGCTCGCCGCGGCAATTCGGGCACCGGAGATGGAGCACGTCGTTCGCGCACGCGCGGCAGAACGTGCACTCGAACGAGCAGATGAATGCATCGGAAGAATCTGCCGGGAGATCCCTGTTGCAGCATTCGCAATTCGGGCGCAACTGCAGCATGCACCACCTCCTTCGATCCGCGCAGCGGGAGTCGAGACGCCGATTGCGCGGCCTTGCGCGATGCGTGCGTGCGTCCTGCCGCCCGCGCAATCAAACGAGCTATAGCGTAGTGCTAGATCGGCCACAGCCAGCCGAACACGCCTGCGCTGAGCAGCGCGTAGAACAGGCCGTCGACGGTTGCCTTGATCGTCGTCGACCAAGCGCGGCGATACCAGATCGACATCTGCCACAGCGCCACCGCATAGCCGATGAAGGCGGTCGCGCCGACCACCTGGAACACACGCGGGTATGGCGCGCCTGGCGGCAGCGCGTGGCTCGCGACGTATGCGGCGAACAGCCCGACCACCACCGAGTAGAGGAACCACAGGACCAGGTTTTTCCCCATCGTCCACTGGCCGTTCGGCATCACCGTCAGGATCATGACCGGACCCTTGTTCAACTTGCCCTGAAACTCCGGCGTTTTCATCTCTGCCATGTTCGAGCAGCGCGGCAGCATGTAATCGCCCGGCGCAATGCCAAAGGGACGAAGCGCATCCATCACCTTGTCCTGGTCCGGGATCTGGGCGTAATCGTTCCTGTGCCATGGCAACGCCATGTGTATGATCGAGCTTGCGACAAAAACGATCACCGCGGACAGCAGAACCGGCAGCCACAGCGTCGACAGCGCAACCATGACGATCTCCTTGTTGGTAGGCAGCCGCCATTCTGCGAACGTCACGGGTCGACGTCAACGCTCGGGTCGGCGACGCCCGGACGAGCGGGTCTTTCCCGGGGACCTTCTTCGGCTACGGCGTCGTCACTTCGTACGTCAATACCAACTGAACCTCGACGTCGATACCGTCAAGGAACTCAGTAGCAAAGTAGCCACCCCCATCGGCAACCCCACGATAGGAAGCGTTGAAGAAGTGCATGGTCAATTGCTTCATTGGGAGACTAACCGGATGGGCGTCGAAGTGGTAGTTGACCGGCACAACGACCGGTCCCGAGCCTGTGACCTTGACGTCCGTCGAGAACAGATGCTGATTGACGGAATGGTTCGTTCCCGGCGGATGCGAGACAACCGACACGCTGCCATCGTTAGCTCGTGCGCCCGGATTGACCAAAGTGAGCAAGGATTGGCGAACAAGGTTGTCGCCAACGACGAACGAAGGCATCGGGCTCGCCATGACGTTGCCCTCGACGGCCAACAGGGAGACAGAACCTGATTCATTGAATTGAATCGTCATATCCTGGTGCCCCATTAACCACGTCTCCATACCCCACTGAACTCTTTTCACTTCGGCAAAGGCACAGTTTGTTGTAGCGACCGCCAGCAAGATTACAAAGACTATGCGTTTCATATCTCCCCTTCCGTAGCATTTTCGACTGTCCTGCTCAAAACGTCGTCCAGCGCATCGAACGGTGTCTCGATGCAAACGATCGATCCGCGCGGATCAATGCGCGTTGCCGCCGTCGGGTCACCGCATTGGAGAGCACCTCCGGCCGTCTGCCCGTGATTCCTGCCGCGCCAGCCGGGCGATTCTGCCAACCGGGCTCCGATCCGAACACGAGGCGAAAGGGAACGGCGGGGGAGAAGGATCGATGCTTGGCTTACTCCGGCAGGTCGACGCATCGTCGCCAGGCACCGGTCCCAAAGGGTCGCAGCCATGGATTCTGCCATGCCTTTCGGGGAGCGGCGCAGCAACGCGATCAGGCCGCACCGCCGGAGGGTTTGGACGTCCCGGGAAAGTGGGGAAGGCGCTCATTGACAGGCATCCACGCGAGCTTGTGCTCGAGCCAGATCTCCTTCGCCGGCGGAAATGCGTCGGGCAGATCGAGCGTAGCGGTCGTCACATCGATCGTGTCGGGACTGTCGTCGTGCTGATAGGTGAGCGGCGTCCCGCATTTTCCGCAGAAGGTCCTGATGACCTCGGGCGACGAGTGGAAACGATTCGGCTCGCCGGCGACAAAGGCGAAGTCGCCGCGATTGACGACGATCCAGGCCACGGCGGGCGCGCCGGCGGCAAGGCGGCACGATCGGCAGTGGCACAGGGCTCGGGCGAGCGGTGGGCTTGTGATTCGATAACGAATCGACCGGCAGAGACAGCCGCCATCAGCAGGGTTCATCGGCATGGTTCGAGGGCGCGGGGGAAACGGGGAAGCGATAGTGTGGCCCGAGGGGCGCGGACGGTGCGGCTCGTGAAGGGCAAGCCTGTAATTCTAACGGTGGTTTACCATGGGCCACCGCTTGCAACGGGACGGAATGAACCGATGAGGACGCGAGACCGCGGTTTTACGATGCTGGAGATGATGGCCGTCGTGGCGGTCATCGCCATTCTCGCCACGCTTGCCTTGCCGTCGTATCTCGATCGGATCGTTCGCGACCAGATCAAGACGGCGTTGCCGCTGGCCGACATCGCCAAGCAACCGATTGCCGCATCCTGGTTGCTCACGCAGGCGTTCCCCGCCGACAACGCTAGAGCCGGCTTGCCCGCCGCCGAAAAGATCGTCGCCAATTATGTCAGCGCGGTTGCGGTGGAGAATGGCGCGATCCACATCACGTTTGGCAACCGTGCCAACAATAGCATCGGCGGGAGGATTCTCACTTTACGTCCCGCGGTCGTGGAGGACGCCCCCATCGTGCCCGTCGCGTGGGTTTGCGGCTACGCGGAAGTTCCGGACCAGATGACGGTCCAGGGCAAGAATCTCACGAACATTCCGGAGGCACTGCTGCCGATGGAGTGTCGTGCGCTCAAGCGGTAACGATTGCGCGGAGCGTCATGCGCCGATCTGCCGGCGCCGAATGACGGGTACCCCGGACCGAGCCGCTCAATCGCACCGTGGCGATCCCACAAGACCCGTCGTTGCCTCGCCAGCGTCATCGGCGGCCCGGAGCCCCCGTGAGCCAATCTCTGACGTGTTCGTAGACGTCGATGCGACTCAGCAAGTCCAGATGGCCCATTGCGTAGCCTACCCATCGTTGTGCTTCAGGAAGTCCAAGGTCCAGCGACGCGTCGCGGTGTCGGCCCAGAGCACTGCTCACCGGTACCAGCCCGTCGCCGCGGATCCTGGTCCCTGACGGATTCGCGCGTTCCTGCTTGCTCGCGGCTATCGCGTAGCAGCGAACGCCGTCGGGCAGCGAAAGGGGCCCGCGGGCACGGTGCGCCGTGTCCGCCGGAGGCATCTGCCAGTCCTCGTCGCGCAAGTAGCCGTGTCGCAGGTCCTTGATGCCGGCACTGCGGACCTTTCCCAGGCGTGCGAACGGCGCGGTGTAGGGGCTGATCCCCAGCAGAAAATCCACCCACGCACCCGCGCGTTCCAGCGGCGCGCCAAGATGCGGCGCCCCGAGGAAGACGAGGTCGTCGAGGCGCCCTGGCCAGGCATGGCCGGCGCTGGCAGCATAGTGACAGGCGCTGCGCGCCACCAGCCCTCCCATGCTGTGGCCGATGATGACCAGCCGTTCCACCGCGTACGGCCATTCGCGCACCAGTCTTTCCATCAGCTCGCCGAAATCGCGTCCGTTCGTGGAAATATGGCGGCCCGTGTTGTAGTGGAGATAGACCGGCGCGTAGCCGAGATCGTGTGCGAGCGCCGCACCGTGATCGTGTCCATTGCGAGCCCACTGGCGATCGTTCATGCACAGTCCATGGGCCAGCACCACGATCTTGCGCCGGGGATCGGGGTACGCAGCGGCCAACGCATCCCGGTTGACCGCGACTGTAATGCCGGCCCTGCGCACGTGCATCGGGATCGCCAAGGGATTGCCGGACGCGACCAGGTAGTCTCCGAACACGCCATTGAGCGCCGCCAGAATCGCCTCGCGTTCCTCCGAGGACGGTCTGTCCGCGAGCAGTGGAACGAGCATGCCGAGCATGGCATCGATACCGACTCCGACGAGGCGCGTCACGCCACGCACAGACTTGTAGACCAAGCCCGTGATCCCGGTGGTTCGTCCGGTGGGAGACTTGCCCAGGACGCCGGGCGTCCGGGTAACGGTGTGGTGCAACGCTTCCACGATGTCGGTCAATCCGACCGTGGCCTCGTTGGCAAGCCGATGGAAACCGCGCAGATCCGACAGGCGAACGTGAACAGGCTTTGTCATGAGCAGGCGTTCGCAAATCCGACCTGCGGTCAGCCTTCAGTCAGTGTCGGCGCGAGCCCTCATCCGGCTCGAGCGGCGGCGCTGCTCGCCCCGGTCAGGCGAGAGGAGGGGTAATCAGGTTGGCGATTTTTGCTGTGGTCGAAAAACCGCGCTACGCCGGAGCGTGCCAGCCGGCATCGGCCCACAGCTCGCCGCTCACCGCGGAGTTTGCGAGCATGAAGCAGATCGCATCGGCGATCTCGTCGGGGCGAATCAGCCGGCTCAGTTGCGTGAAGGGCAGGATGTTCTTGTTGATGTACTCGTCACCCATCGCGCGCACCATCGGCGTGTCGGTGAAGCCGGGGTGGATCACTCCACAGCGCACGCCGTAATAGACCGCCTCCTTCATGATCGTCGCGGCGGCACCCTCGAGACCCGCCTTGGTGCTGGCGTAAGAGATCTGGCCGCGGTTGCCCTGCGAGGACACGGAGCCGATGAATACGATGGCGCCCTGCATCCCCTCGGACGGCTCCCATCGCCGGAGACCGCAGGCGGCGCGATTCTCCGCAATGCGTCCGATCATCTCGAGCGCCCAGTACACGGGCGCGACGAGGTTCACGTCGATGACCTGCTTGAATCGGTCTACAGGATAGATTCGGGCCTTGCCCGTGATCTTGTCGATGCGGACCGCCAGATCGTCGCGCGTGATGCCGGCCGCCGGCACGCACATCGTGACGGTGTCGAACTCGCTGCTGATCGAATCGAAAACCGACGCGCGAAAGGCCTCGTCGGTCGTGTCGCCCTGGTAGGGATGGGCCACCTTCCGGCCCGCTTCGGCATTGACTTCGGCGGCGACGCTTTCGATGTTCTCGCCCACGTCGACGAGCGCCATTGCGCGCACGTTGCGGCGCGCCAATTCTGCCGCGACCGCCCGCCCGATGCCGCTTGCGGCACCCGTGATTACCGCTACCTTTCCTGCAATTTCCATAATCCCCTCGCCAAATTGCTGCACTGCACCATCCTAACCGTTTTGGCGAGGGATGTCACGGGAAAAAAGGCGAACGCGGGTCGAAGATCGGCACTCGTTGCGGCGACGCATCACGCCGCGCCGGCACGCCGCGCGCGGGGGCGCCGACGAGCAGGGACTACCCGGGATCGAGCCGCGGCCGAGCGACGCCATCGCTGCGGCAAATTGCCGCGGCCGCGCCCGTTCGAGGCCGAACCCGCGCGCGCGCCGGCTCGAGCCGAAGCGCTCTGTCTCCGCCATGAGGGCCGCCGACGGCGCCTGCCGCTGCGATGGCGAGGCGTCGCAAGGCCGAAATGGCGGCGGCCCCACTTCTCGCCGGGGCCGCGCCTCCAGGAGTTACGCGTCTACTGCGCCGCAACGCCCAGTGCGGCGAGCGTCGAGCGTTCGAGCTCACCCGTTTGCGGCAAGTTGGACGCTTGCTGGAATCTCCGCACAGCATCCTCGGTCGCCGGGCCCCACAGACCGTCAACGGCGCCGGCGTTGTACCCCTTGTCGTTCAGGGCTTGCTGAACATCGCGGACCAGGGCCGGGTCGTAACGAGACGACGCTGTTGACGAAGACGACGTCGAGGACGCCGCGGTCCCGTCTTTTCCAGCTACTTCGTGGCCCGCATAAGCGCCGCCAACGCCGCCCACGACCGCGCCCACCGGTCCGCCGACAACTGCGCCCGCGACAGCGCCTCCGGCGCCCCCTGCGACCGTGCCTTCGGTCTTGTCCATGCTATGCCAGGTAGAACACCCCGCAAGCGCGAAAAGGATTGCGAATGCTGTCACGCTCTGGGCAATATTCGACGCTCTCATGTTCTCCTCCATCAGCAAAACCCAGTAAGTACGATACGGTGGGGACCCCTCGGCGATGAGTCGGACATTTCCTCCAAATCGCGTAGGGCATTTGCCTATTTGATGCGCTTGCGCGCAGTCGCGGGGCAGGCGGACTTTGCTCGTCTCGCCCGCTACAATGCCAGTCCCGCAATCTCCGTTTGCAGGTGCGCAATGAATCCGTACGCGGCGGGCTTGCTCTCCGTCATTCTTCTCGTATCCGCTGCACGTGGACAGACGACGGAAAACTACACGATCAGCTTCCTGGGCAAGGTGACGGGAAGGCAGACGGTGACAATCGGCGGCGGCGGCCGGATCGCCGTCGACTACGCCTACAGCAACAACGGGCGCGGACCCGAGGTGCACGAAGAGATGACGCTCGATCCAAGTGGTCGGCTCGAACACTATCGCGCCACCGGCAAGTCGGAGTTCGGTGCACCGGTAAGCGAGTTCTTCGATCGTACGGACGGCAAGGCCACCTGGAAGACGCGGGCCGACGAAGGCGAACGGAACATCGGGGATGCTGCCGGGCAGTACGTGCCACTGGACGGCAGTTACGAAACGCTGGCGGTCATCGCCCGCTCGCTGCTGACACAACCCACCGGGCAGCTTCCTGCGCTGCCCGCCGGCCAGCTCCGGATCCGCAAGCTGCGTGATACGCCTATTGCCGCGCGTGGCGAGCGGGTGTCGCTCAGCTTGTACGCAATCTCCGGTCTCGATATCGCGCCCACCTTCGTCTGGCTGCGAAGCGATGCGACGCACCGGCTGTTCGCACAGGTCGAACCCGGCTTTGCCGCCATCGAGTCCGGCTGGGAGGACAGCAGCGACGAGCTCCTGAAATTGCAAAAGGAATCCGAGCGCGAGCTGCTGGGGAGCCTCGCCGCGAGCCTCGCGCACCGTTTCGCGGGACCGATCCTCATCCGCAACGTCAACGTGTTCGATGCCGAGGCAGGGGCAATGCGCGGACCCTTGGATGTGTATGTGCACCGTGGCCGAATCGCAGCGATCTTTCCCGCGGGCGCCGCTGAGCGCGAACCCGCGACGATCGTCGACGGGACGGGACGCTACCTGCTTCCGGGGCTCTTCGACATGCACACGCACGAATGGCCGTGGAACGCGATGCTGCAGATCGCCGGCGGCGTGACGACGGTGCGCGACATGGGCAATGACAACAAGGCGCTGGACGAGCTGCGGACCGACATCGACAACGGACGACTCGTGGGGCCGCGGGTCGTGCCCGCCGGCTTCATCGAGGGCGACAGCCCCTACGCCGCTCGCCTCGGGATCGTCGTCAAGGACGTGGACGAAGCCAAGGCAGCCGTCGACTGGTACGCGCAGCGAGGCTATCGCCAGATCAAGCTCTACAACTCGATTCGACCGGAGTGGGTCGCACCAGTCGCCGCCTACGCGCACGCGCGCGGAATGCGCGTGAGCGGACACATCCCCGCCTTCATGCGTGCGGAGGAGGCCGTGCGTGCCGGTTACGACGAGATCCAGCACATCAACCAGGTGATGCTCAATTTTCTGGTCAAGCCTGGCGACGACACGCGGACGCTGCTGCGGTTCTACCTGGTCGGCGACAACGCCAATCAGGTCGACTTCGACTCCGCCGAGGCGCAGGCGTTTTTCAAGCTGCTGGTCGCGCGCGGCGCCGCGGTGGATCCGACGATCGCCATCCACGAGCAGATGTTCACGCAGCGGCAGGGCGCGCCGAATCCGACGTTCGGGATGGTGGCGAGTCACGTTCCGCCGACGCTGCGGCGGCTGTGGCTCACCAATTCGATCAACATCAACGAAACCAACGTCCAGCGTTTCCGCGCGTCGTACGACAAGTTGCTCGAGCTCGTACGACGGTTGCACGCGGCGGGCGTTCCGCTGGTGGCGGGAACCGACAGCATCGCCGGTTTCACGCTGCATCGCGAACTGGAGATCTATGCCATCGCCGGCATCAGCCCTGGCGAAGTGCTGCAAGTCGCGACGCGGGACGCGGCGAAGATCGCCCGCGTATCGGACATGGTCGGTGTGATCGCCCCGGAAAAAACGCGGACCTGATTCTCGTCGACGAGGATCCGACGCGGGACATCGGCGCCATCCGCAAGATCAGCGCCGTGATGAAGGAGGGCGTCCTCTATTACCCGGCCGAAATCTACGAAGCGCTCGGCGTGGCGCGCTTCAGCTCGCCGCCGGCGGTCACCACGCGCGCGGAGTCCAGCAGTAAACCGAACTGACGCAGCGGAGGTACACTCGCCGTAACACAGCAGAGGCCGCAGAGTGCGGGCTTTTTGTTGCGTTGCCGCCCACGCCTGCCGCAGACCCAGAAGACCATCGGAGACACGCTCTCGGCCAGGGGGATCGAGTGGGCGTGGTATGCCGAGTCCTGGAACGCCGCGCTCGCCGACGGCATGCAGCCGCCGGGCGCGGCGCGCAAGGTCATCTACAACGCGGCACCCGGTGCGGCGAACTTCCAGGCGCACCATCACCCCTTCAACTACTTCAGCAGATACGCTCCCGGCACCGCCGAAAGGACCAGGCGTCTGAAGGACTACAGCGATCTGCTCGCTCAGATCCAGGCCGACACGCTACCCGCCGTGGCGTTCTACAAGCCACAGGGGAGCCACAACGAGCACCCGGGCTACACCGACGTTCTCTCCGGCGACGAGCACATCGCCGACGTGGTCGCGAAGATACAGACGAGCCCGATCTGGAAGTCAACGCTGATCATCATCACGTACGATGAGAATGGAGGATTCTGGGACCATGCCGCGCCACCCGTCGCTGACCGCTGGGGGCCGGGCAGCCGCATCCCGACGATAGTGATCGGACCGATGGTGAAGAAGGGCCACGTCGACAGCACCATGTACGACACGACGTCGATCCTCAAGTTCATCACACGCCGCTTCGAGCTGGAGCCCCTGCCAGGGGTGCGCGCCAACGTCGGGGACCTGACCAACGTGATCGATTTCAACGCGATCAATTGATGCCGCGGGCAACTGCGGGGAATATCAACAGCGGCACCGCTGCGCCTCGACTCGTCACGGAACTGCAATTGTCTGTGCGTAGCGGCGCGTGCGGATGTAGCAGACCCGCCAGCGTCACCTGGAGCTGGGGCGCTGAAGCGCGACCTAGTGCCTGGTTGACTCAGCCGTGACGATCGCAACAGACCGAGCGATCGTCGCTCGCTCCGTACACTACCGCACCATCTTGTCCCGGATCTTCTTCAAGGCATCGATGAGACCGTTAACTCCCGTCTTGGTCAAACCCTCCTTGTCGACGTCGAACTCGATCAGCAGTCTCTTGCCATTCTCGGAGACATGGCAGGTAATCTCACCGTCCCTGCCTAGATCGAACTTCTTCTTCTTGCCTTCGGCCATGAGCGACTCCTTAAGTGACGACGGTGTTCTGACTTTGCGCTTCGATTATTACAGTCCGGGCGATCCAGTCCCCGTATCTTGTAATCCTGGGCGACAGCGCCCGCTGTTCCGCGCTCCGCCTCCGCATGATCGCCTATCTCGCACCTGAAACTCTCTCTCCTGGAGGCAAGAGAAGTCGTTGATAACTGCCATTCGCGGGGCGCTGAAGCGCGGTGGCGACATGGTATCCACTCCGGCCTCGTCGTAGCGCGGGCACCCTACGGATCTGATCAGGCCGTAAGGCCGAGTTATCCACGATTTATGTGGATAACCCTGTAGACCGATGTCTCCGACGTGGCATCCAATGCGCCTTTCCATCGCTCTGCCTACGTTTCGGGCGACTGACGCCAGAGAATGCTCAGAGCTATTGCGTCCTGGATCGATCGGCGCGTTCAATCATAAGCTGACACATGGTTGCAACAAATGGGCAATCAACAGGTCGAGCACCAGTCTTCCGCGGGTCCGGAACGCTGTCCCCGCCGACAACTACGATTCACCAGCACGGGCACCGTAGCGCGTAATTGTGACATGTGAGTACGGAACCAGGTGGCGCGTCGGGATCTTCGTCGCCCGCAATGCGCATGAGCGTAAGCAAGAACAAGAGGCTCAGCCCGAGCCGACAAGACCCGGAACGATCCAGCCCTCGGTCGAGTTCCGATGACAAAATGGCGACATTCTAATGACAATTCCCCTTTCGATTGTTACAGCCGACAGAGCAGCCCGACGATCGGGCGTCCACTCGCCCGAAGAGCGTGATCGGGCTGCAAGGCCGGAGTGTCAAAAGCCTTCGACTCCCGATATGCACGCTTTCTTATTCCATGGGCTTGCTTTGCGCTGCCCCGGAAGACACTTGTTTGGAATACGAAAATCCGCGACCTGCGACGGCGCCTGAGGCTCGATCGCCTCGACAGCATTGAGGAGCTTGAACTCGAACTAGACGATCGGCGTTTCAACGACTTTGCCAACGCTGCGGTCAATGTCCGGACCGAAGATTAAAGCAATCGTCGAGGCAGGTGCGGGGTGAAAAGGTCCGCCGACCAGCTTGGCCAGCGCGAGCGCATTCACCACGTCGACGCCGAGCGGTCAAAAAAATGCAGGCGCGCTGGGGGCGCGCCTGCATGTTCTTGGTCATAGGAGGAGGAGGATGCCAAGAACACTTGCAGGTTAGAAGAGATTGATGACGCACATATTAAATGTGCAGCCGTGATTCCGATTCGGATTCGCAATGCCCGGTTCGCATTGTTGGATTATGTCGTAACGTGGCGAACCGAGATACAAGCTGCCGTTTCCGTACGTCCAAGCATGGGCATCGCGCATGGCGAAGAGCACCGCAACGATCAAAAGGACGACGATCAAAACCCATTCGCTCATTCTGGACATGGAACTCGCCCTTCGGCGCCTTTAACGTTGCGTACCTGGGAAGATGTCAGAGCGCGTTGTGCGACGCCTTGAAGGATCTCGAAAGGCCCCGTGGCCCGACCGGCGTTGCCGAGACCGTCGATCCTTAGTGCCTGTCTAGCGCAAGCAGGCGTGCCACAGTGACCCAGCCGGCATGGAACAGGGCGCCCCAGGTGCCGCTGCACGGCAGCGAATAGTCTTCAATGCGCCGCCCTAGGTTGGCACTCGGCGGCAGCAACATCCAGTACATGGCCACCTCCTCTATATAGACGCTTGTGGTCCGGGCGCGATCGAGCGCTCGGGAAGCAGCCACATGCATTGAACGTGCCAGACCGCACGGTCGGACTGAATCCCCGCGTCGCGCCCATTCCTGGCGACGCCGTAGCGCGGCGCACCGATCGGTCTTGGTGCTATCGGGCGTCGATTGTGAGGGATGATGTGCGCTTCATCCTTCATCGCGCGGAGCGCCAGCCTTGCGCAGTGCTCGCCGACCTGCTTCAAGCGCGCGCGCGGCGCCGGCTGGTACGTGCCGCGCCCCGCTCGAAGGAGCGATCGCGATCCGGTTCCAGCCATTGGGCTCGTGCTCGGAAAACTGCGCCCGCGCCTCCTCGTACACGTCATCCGGCGCATGGGTCTTGGCAATGAGCGTCAATGCTTCGGTCCAGGTCAGCGTCGCGTCGCGGGCGGAAGTCGGTCAGCGCGACAACGCCCGGAGGAAAGGGTTGGACGCTGGCTGTGCCACACAACAACACGTGCCCCCTTCGCGGACCGGCGCCCGTAGGATTCGGGACGCATCACACTTTCGACCGAACGACGCGCCGCCCTTCGGACGACAGATAAACATCGTGCGGTGCATCCGCTTGGCGATGTCCTGCATCTCTCGCGCATGTACGGACGAGAGACAGTTGACGCGATCCGGGGATTGACCGAGCATTGCCCGATTGCGAATCCGCAATCGGAGCGATCGTTGGCGCTTACCCGCATGAACGAATTCCTTGCCCGTTGGTCGCCGCGCCTCTTGAGCGTGCTGCGCGCGGCCACGGGCTTCCTCTTCGTTTCGCACGGCCTGCAGAAGATCCTCGGTCTCCCCGTGCCGCGGCCGACGCCCGTCGATCTCCTTTCGCTTTCCGGCATCGCCGGCATCATGGAGCTGGTGGGCGGGGCGCTCGTGCTCGTTGGCCTGTTCACGCGCCCGGTCGCGTTCCTGCTCTCCGGCGAAATGGCGGTGGCTTATTTCTATGCGCACGCCCCACAGGGTTTATGGCCGCTGCTCAATCGCGGCGAGCTCGCCGCGCTGTACAGCTTCGTCTTCCTCTACCTTGCCGCCGCGGGTGGCGGGCCCTGGGGCGTCGACGCGCTGCGCAAGTAGCGGGCGGGCACCAGGGCTCGTTAACAGGCCCTAATATCGTCGTCGTGCGCCGTCCTGCAACCGAGAGCGCGTTCGAGCCCGGCATCTCGCGCGCGTCGCCACGAACTGCATAGCGGGGAAATAATCCATGGGCCCACTGCGCGGTTTGCGCGTCGTCGAATTCGCCGGCATCGGCCCGGGACCTTTTTGCGGGATGGTGCTGGCGGACCTGGGCGCCGACGTGCTCGTCATCGATCGCAAGGTCCCGAACGCGAACACGCGCGATGTTTCGTTCTTCAACTTCGGTCGCTACGCGCTCCACAATCGCGGGAAGCGCGCGGTCGCGCTCGATCTCAAGCGGCCGGCAGGCGTCGACGCGGCGCTTCGCCTGATCGCCGCCGCGGATGCGTTGATCGAAGGCTTCCGGCCCGGCGTGATGGAACGCAACGGGCTCGGGCCCGACGTCTGCCTCGCACGGAACCCGCGCCTCGTCTACGGACGCATGACGGGTTGGGGCCCGACGGGTCCGCTCGCTAATGCGGCCGGCCACGACATCAATTACCTCGCGCTGTCCGGCGCGCTCGCGCTCGGCGCGCCGCCCGGAGGCCAGCCCTGGGCGCCGCCGACGCTGGTCGGCGACATGGGCGGCGGCGGACTCGTGCTTGCACTCGGCATCGTCAGCGCGATCCTCGAGGCGCGGACGTCGGGCAAGGGGCAGGTCGTCGATGCCGCAATCACCGACGGCTCGGCGCTGCTGACGACGATTTTCCACGCGTTCAAGGCGGCGGGCATCTGGAAAGGGCCCGGCCATGCGCACGTCCTCGATTCGTCGGCGCCGTTCTACGACTCGTTCCGCTGCGCCGACGGGAAATGGATATCGATCGGCGCACTGGAGCCGCAGTTCTACGCGTTGCTGGTCGAGAAGCTCGGCCTCGCCAACGATCCGGCGTTTGCAAAGCAGTGGAACGACGCGCAGTGGCCGGCGATGAAGGCGCGGCTCGCGGCACTCGTCGCGACGCGTACTCGCGAGGAATGGTGCCGGTTGCTCGAAGGAACCGACGTCTGTTTCGCCCCGGTGCTCGATCCGGTCGAGGCCGCTTCCCACCCGCACAACCGCGCCCGCGGCACGTTCATCGACGTCGACGGCGTCGTGCAACCGGCGCCCGCGCCGCGTTTCAGTCGCACGCCGGGCGAAGTGCGCGGCCCGCCTCCGGAACCCGCGAAGTCGGCGGTTGCTGCGCTCGCCGATTGGGGCTTCACCGCCGACGATGTCGACGCCTTGCGCAAGTCCGGCGCGCTTGGCTGAAAGGCCAGGTCGCTGCGGCTCTTGACACGGCAGATGAGTGTATATACACTAATGCAACCGAGATCCATCGAACAAGACCCGCGGCAACTCACCATGCAAGCCCCTGGCACTCAATCGCCTCCGGAGTTGACGCCTGCGGATATCGCGTCGGTCGCAACGCAGTGCACGTGCCTTGCCCTTCGACGGATCACGCGCAAGGTGACGCAGCGCTACGACGAGCTGCTCGCTCCCTCCGGGCTGCGATGCACTCAATTTTCCCTGTTGGGAATGCTTCACTCACCCGAGCCGCGCACCGTCACCGCACTTGCGGAGCGGATGGACGTGGATCGGACCACGCTTACGCGCAATCTCGACATCTTGAGCGAGCGACGGCTGGTCACGATCGCGGACGGCCCCGATGCGCGCAGCCGTACAGTGACGCTGACGCCGAAGGGACGGGAGGCCTTTCGCCGTGCCCTGCCGCGATGGCGCTTCGCGCAGGACGAGGTACGCAAGCGGATCGGCGCCGACGGGGTGGCGCGGTTGCACGACGTGCTGCGTGCGTCGATGGAACGCCTGTCGCGAATTTCCTAATCGCGAGCGGAGGCGTCATTTTTTTGACGTTTATAGTGTATCTACACCTAATAACGGCGGTCACCGCCGCCGTCGGACATTCGAAAGGGCAACGCCATGAACATTCTCACCGTCAACATGCTGTTCAGCACTCTGGTGTTCTGGATTGCGTCCAGGATCTATCTTTTTCCCAGACTCCGCGAGTTGGAACCGAAAGCCGTGCTTGTCCCCATTCTGCTGTTGCATTCATTCCGCCACCTGGGCCTCATGTTCCTGTCGCCGGGGGCGACCTATGCGGGCATCCCTCTGCAGTTTGCCTACCCCGCCGCGTACGGCGATCTTGTCGCCGCGCTGCTCGCACTGGCGGCGATTCCGCTGGTGGCGAGGGGGATGAAGGGCGCGCGACTCGTCGTTTGGATCTTCAACGTCGAAGGGACGCTCGATCTCGTTTTGGCAATCGTCTTGGCCCAAACGTACGGTGCGACTCCGTTCATGGGCCCCGCCTATTGGATACCTGCGTTCTGGGTGCCCGCGCTGCTGGTGACGCATGTGATCACGTTCGGCCTCCTTCGTCGACCGGAATGGACGTCCCGCCCAGGCCGTGGAACGGGCGCGACCGATCCGGGCCTTCCCCGAGCTTTCAAATAACGGCCTTGACAATAGTTGCCTAGGCATGTACATTGCGAGCCATGACCCCGCCGCGAGCCGCCGCCGTTCCGCCTGTCGATGCGCCGACCGTGCAGTCGAAGCACGGCATCATCCGCCTCGTCAACCGGGTCCGCGTCGAGATGATCGACGCCCTGGACCGCGAGCTCGCGAAGTTCGACATCTCGGCGCCGCAGCTCATCGTGCTTGCGTATGTGGCGAACAAGGAAGCCGATTCCGCGGCCTCGCTGTGCAAGAGCATCTCCTACGATCCGGGTGCGATGACGCGCATGATCGACCGCCTGCAGGAGAAGGGATTGATTCGCCGCGTGCCGAATCCGGAGGATCGCCGCGCGACGAACCTCGAGCTCACCGCGGCGGGAAAAGCGCTCTATCCGCAGTTGCTTAGCGCGAAGGAAACCGTCCAGGCGCAGTTCCTCCGCGGGTTCAGCAGGGATGAAGCACGGCTGCTCGAACGGCTGCTCAATCGGCTGCTCGAGAACCGCTGAAAATTTTTTTGGTCCAATAGTTGCCTAGGCATCAATAGCTTGAGCAACCAGATCGCCGCCCGGCGATCGATCCCTCCACTACGAGGTGATCCGCAATGCCCCAACGCATCGTTATTGCCGCCCTCGCATTTGCAGCAACCGCCTTCCTCGCCGGATGCGCCAGCATGAACGGCCTCGCGCCCGCGGCGTTGCTCACCGATGCCAACGCGCTCGAGGCGCAACGCTCGCTCGAGAGCGTGACCGTTTCGAACGCCGCGTGGCCCGCGAGCGATTGGTGGAAGGCGTTCGACGATCCGCAGCTCGCCGCGTTGATCGACGAAGCCCTCGCGGGCAGTCCGACGCTCAAGGTGGCCGAGGCGCGCACGCGCAAGGCGCTCGCGGCAGCCGATGTGGCGAAGGCGCCGCTTTATCCGCAAGTCGACGGGAGCTTTTCGAGTATCCGCCAGCGCTTCCCGGAGCAAGGCTTGACGCCGCCGCCGGCTGCAGGAACGTGGAATACCGTCAATCAGCTACAGGCGACGCTCGGTTGGGAAATCGATTTCTTCGGCAAGAATCGTTCGGCGTACGAAAGCGTGCTGGGCGAGGCCAGGGCCGCGGAAGTCGACCTGCATGCCGCGCGCCTCGCGCTATCGACCGCGATCGCGCAGGCGTATGTCCAGTTGCAGCGGGCGTACCTGCAACTCGACGTGGCGCAGAAAACGCTGGCGGAGCGCGAGCAGATCTATGCGCTGACCCGCGATCGCAACGATGCCGGCATCGACTCGCGCCTGGAGCTGAAGCAGGCGGAGTCGGCGGTGCCCGCGACGCGCGAGGCGATCCTGCAGCTGCAGGAAACAATCCAGCTCACGCGCAATCAGCTGGCCGCGCTGCTTGGCCAAGGGCCGGATCGCGGACTTTCGATCGCGCGTCCGACCGCAGCCGCGCTGACGCCGGTGGCGCTGCCGTCGGCGGTGCCCGCGGAGCTGCTCGGACGCCGTCCGGACCTGGTCGCGCAGCGTTGGCGCGTCGAGGCGGCGCGAAAGGCCATCGATTCGGCCAAAGCCGAGTTCTATCCCAACGTGAATCTGCTGGCCTTCGTCGGCCTGCAGAGCCTGGGCGGCGCCGGTTTCCTCTCCGCCGCAAGCCGGACGCTCGGCGCCGGGCCCGCGATCACGCTGCCGATTTTCGAGGGCGGACGTCTCCGGGCAAACCTGGCGGGCAGGGACGCCGACTACGACATCGCGGTGGAACAGTACAACCAGACGCTTGCGGACGCCCTGCGCGACGTCGTCGATCAACTCGATTCGTTTCGCAGCGTCGACGGGCAGCGCGTCCAGCAGAAACAGGCGCTCGCGACGACGCAGCAGGCGTATGACCTTGCGCTTCTGCGTTACCGCGAAGGCATCGGCAACTACCTGCAGGTGCTGTCCGCCGAACAACCGTGGCTCGTGCAGCAAAGCCTCGATGCCGATCTGCAGGCGCGCGAGCTCGGGCTGTCGGTCAGCCTCGTGCGCGCGTTGGGCGGCGGATACGAAGCAAACCTGCCACTCGCCGCGGCAGATGCGCGATGAGCGCGTCGATCCACTGGAGTACGACACGAATGGATGCGTCTCCCACCAGCCTCAGCCGTCGCCGCATGAAACCGGCACGCCGGCTGCGCCGTCTGTTCCTGCGCCTTGGGATGATCGCGCTCGCGTTCGGCATCGTGACGTTGATCGTGATCGGGGGTGAATGGCTGTTCGTCGACGCCGCGGCGTCGGGGATCGAGCTCGGCGTTGCGGTTCGGGCCGCCGACGTCGGCAACGACTGAAATCGTCAAGCAAAGGAAAAGCATGAGCACCGATACCAGGACTTTGGCCCCTTCCGGACTGCAGGCCCGGCGCAAGCGCTGGCTCGCATTCGTGCTCGGCGCATTCGCGCTGCTCGGCGTCGGGTACGGCGCGTACTGGGCGCTGACGATGCGCTACGTCCAATCGACCGACGATGCGTACGTGAGCGGCAACGTTGTGCAGATCACGCCGCAGATCGCCGGTACCGTCATTGCGATCGGCGCGGACGACACGCAATTCGTCAAGGCGGGTCAGCCGCTGGTCCAGCTCGATCCGACCGATGCCAAGGTCGCGCTCGATCAGGCCGAAGCGAAGCTCGGCAAGACCGTGCGCGACGTCCGCGGGCTGTTCGCGACCAGCGCCCAGCTGCAGGCGACCGTGGCGATGCGCCGGTCCGATGTCACCCGGGCGGCGGACGACCTCGCCCGCCGTGAGCGGCTCGCGAGCGCGGGCGCAGTCTCCGCCGAGGAATTGCATCATGCGCACGATGCTCTGGACAGCGCGCAGTCGGCGCTGATCGCCGCGCAACAGCAGCTCGAAGCCAATCGCGCGCAGATCGATCGCACGACGGTCGACAATCATCCGGAGGTCCTCGCCGCCGCAGCGAACGTGCGCGACGCCTATCTGACCTACGCGCGGACCGAATTGCCGGCGCCGGTGTCGGGCTTCGTCGCCAAGCGCGCGGTGCAGCTCGGACAGCGTGTGAGCCCCGGTGCCGCGCTGATGGCGATCGTTCCACTCGACCAGGTATGGGTCGACGCGAATTTCAAGGAGCCGCAGCTTGCCGGGATGCGCATTGGCCAACCCGTCCTGCTCACCGCCGATCTCTACGGCGGAAGAGTGGCCTACCACGGCAAGGTCGCGGGCTTCGGCGCAGGCACCGGCTCGGCATTTGCGCTGCTGCCGGCGCAGAACGCTACCGGCAACTGGATCAAGATCGTCCAGCGCGTCCCGGTTCGCGTCGCACTCGACCCGCAGGAGCTCTCTGCGCATCCGTTGCAAATCGGTTTGTCGATGCAGGTCGAAATCGACACCCGGGAACGTGGCGGCGACCGGCTGCCGCAGCTTGCGCAGACGGCGCCGGCGTATGCGACCGGCGTATTCGGCACGCCCGAGGGCGTCGCTGACCAGCGCGTCAAGGCGATCATCGCTGCGAACGAGGAGGGCGCTGCCCGATCGCCGGCGGCGACGACGACAGCGACGGCTCCAAACCCCCTCACGACCGCAGGGCTCGCTGCGGCAAGGCGCAGCGCCGTGTCGTCCGCGAGCTCGATGTAACGGCAATCGCGCGACGAGTCCTCATGGCAACCGTGAACGATACGAAGGACCGCGCTGCGACAGCGGCACCGCCGCCGCTCAGGGACGGGGCGCTCGTGCCCGCCACGATCGCGCTGTCGCTCGCGACGTTCATGAACGTGCTCGACACGTCGATCGCCAACGTGTCGATCCCGGCGATCGCGGGGGATCTTGGCGTGTCGCCCGATCAGGGCACGTGGGTCATTACGTCGTTCGGCGTCGCCAATGCGATTTCACTGCCGTTGTCGGGATGGCTCGCGCAGCGCTACGGGCAGGTCCGACTGTTCGTCGCTTCCGTCGTCCTGTTCGTGATCGCCTCGTTCCTCTGCGGGCTTGCGCCGTCACTCCCCGCGCTGATCGTGTTTCGCGTGATCCAGGGCGCAGTGGCGGGTCCGATGATTCCGCTGTCGCAATCGCTGCTCTTGTCGAGCTACCCGAAGGAACGCGCGGGCAGTGCACTTGCCGTGTGGGCGATCACGACGCTGGTCGCGCCCGTCGTCGGACCGCTGCTTGGCGGATGGATCACCGACAACGTGTCCTGGCCGTGGATCTTCTACATCAATATCCCGGTCGGTCTCGCCGCGGCGGCCGTCAGCTGGATCATCTACCGCAAGCGCGAGACGCCCACGGTCCGCTCGCCGATCGACGGCGTCGGGCTCGGGTTGCTCGTGCTGTGGGTCGGTGCGCTGCAGATCATGCTCGACAAGGGCAAGGATCTCGACTGGTTCGGCTCGACGCAGATCGTGATCCTCGCGATCGCGGCGGTCGTCGGCCTTGCGCTGTTCGTCGTGTGGGAGCTGACCGAGCAGCATCCGGTGGTGGACCTGCGATTGTTCGCGCGACGAAATTTCTGGACCAGCTCGCTCGCGATGTCGCTCGCCTACGGCACGTTCTTCGGCAACGTCGTGCTGCTGCCACTGTGGCTGCAGCAATACATGGGCTATACCGCGACGCAGGCCGGCATGGTGCTGGCACCTGTGGGCGTGCTCGCGATCCTGCTCACGCCGGCCGTCGGCCGGACCGTGCACAAGGTCGATCCGCGGCTGTTCGCCACCGGCGCGTTCCTGATCTTCGCGCTGGTGCTCGTGATGCGCTCGCACTTCAATACGTCCGCCGACTTCCAGACCTTGATGGTGCCGACAATCATCCAGGGCGCGGCGTTGGCGATCTTCTTCATTCCGCTGGTCACGCTGAGCCTGTCGGGATTGTCGCCAGACCGGATTCCCGCGGCATCCGGGCTCTTCAATTTCGCACGGATCACCGCGGGCTCGTTCGGCACATCGATCGCGACGACGCTCTGGGATCACCGCGCAACGCTGCACCATGCGCAGCTTGCCGAGCGCTTCACCGGCGCGGATCAGACCTCGAGGCAGGCACTCGCCGCGATGCAGGCGAGCGGCCTCACGCCTGAGCAGAGCTACGGCATGGTCAACCGGCTCGTCGATCAGCAAGCGTTCATGCTCTCGGCCAATGACGTGTTCTTCGCTTCGGCGTTGCTGTTCCTCGCCTTGATCGCGGTCGTCTGGCTCGCGCGACCGGTAAAGGCGGCGCCGGCGGCCAGCGATGCGGCGGCCGGTGCGCACTAGCTGCGATCGCTTTTGCGCGGTGCCTGCGTTCGATGCGTTCAGCGCCGCCGTTTTCGCGCGGGCGCGTGCAATGCCTTCAGCGACAGATCGAGCTCGTCGTGCAGCCACTCGCGCAACGAGGCGAGCGGGGGCCAGTCGCGCAGACCCTGGGGGTAGACGAGATGGTACGGTTGCGCATGCTCGTAGGTGATCGTGAGCGGCGACAGCTTGACGAGGCGCCCGTCATGCAGCGCGTCGGCCGCGAGCAACTCGCGACCCAGCGCGAGGCCGAGACTTTGCTCCGCCGCCTGCAGCATCAGGCCGGCGTCATTGAACGACGCCACCGGCGTGACGTGCGTGCGATATCCCGCGGCCGCGAACCAGCGGTCCCACAACTCGGCGTCGCCGAGAAGCGGTTCGCGAGCCAGTGCCTCCGGCTGCGCGCCGAGCAGCCGCCGCGCGGCCGAGGGCGATCCGACTATGACGATCGGCACCGGTGCTTCGAACAGGCGCTCCGAAGCGAGTCCGGCCCACGGTCCGTCGCCCTGACGCACGGCGGCGTGGAAGCCCTCGCGCGCGAGATCCACCAGACGATGCGACGCCTCGATCTCCAGCGCCAGGCCCGGATGCCGCTCGCGCCAGCGGCCCATTCGCGGCAGCAACCAGCGTTGTGCGAATGAAGGCAGCACCGTCACGCGAAGCCGCTGCGCCGCGCCGCTGCTGGCGGCGGCGGCGGCCTGAACGCCGTCGTCGAGGTGAGCAAGCGCGCTCTGGACGCTGCGCAGCAGCGCTTCGCCGGCCGCGTTCAACACCACGCGGCGTCCCCGGCGCTCGAAGAGGTCGAAGCCGAGCTGCTCTTCCAGTCCGCGAATCTGCTGGCTCACCGCACTGTGCGTGACGTGCAGCACATCGGCGGCAGCGCGCAGGTTCTGCACTTCGGCGACGGCGCGGAAAGCCGGCAGCGTGTTCAGAGGCAGCCGTGGCGATCGTGGCATGCTGGTAAGTGTAACTGCCCAAGATCGAAAGAAATGATCGATTCCATTGCGCAGTGTGGGCTTGTAGCCTTACCAGTGTCAAGTCGACATCGGAGTGAGCCATGAACCACGCATCCACCTTCCGTTTGGCCCGTAACGTGACCGAAGACGTCTTCGCCGTGGTGTGGGACGCATTGCGCGGGGCTGGCCGCGCGTGGATCGCACGCCGTCGTGCGCGCCAGGCACGCCGTCGCCAGGCGCACGCGCTCGAAGCCATCGCCGGGATGAGCGATTACATGCTGAAGGACATCGGCGCCCCGGATTGGATGATCGGCCGCGCCACGATGCGGAACAATACGCCGGACCGATCACGGATCGACATGGAGGTGCGCCCATGACAACGTCGCGTGCAAAGGCAACGGTTGCAGGCATCCTGACGCTGGCCGCGGTGGCATTGGCCGCAGAAACGATCGGTTCGCGCTCGAGCCACGTGACGACGGCGTCGGCGCAACAGCGCGGCTTCTTTACCGGCGAATGCGTAAACGGCGTTCCCGTGTATCGACTGCCGGCGCTGACGGTCATCGCCGATCGCGATCGACTGCAGGCGAAAACGGATCGCGGCGAGAATCTCGAGCACGCCCGGCAGGTCCGGTCGAAGATCGCGCCCGGACCGCCGGCGTAGCCCACCGGGTGCGGTCGAGCTCAGAGATGAGGCAGGGGGTCGGTGGATGCTGTCGCGCGGACGCGTTGTCCCACGGCGACGCGCTTCGTCGGTGTTGGGCCTCTCGCACTGAAGAGGTCCGCGATCCATTCGACGAACACCCGCACCTTTGCTGAAAGGTGACGATTCTGCGGATACATGATCCATACGGGCAACGGTTCGATCTCCCAGTCGGCCAGCACGCGGACCAGCGTGCCGCCGGCCAGCGCGTCGTTCACCATGAAGGCGGCGGCCTGCACGACTCCTAGGCCGGCGAGCCCCGCTTCGAGATACGCCTCGCCATCGTTGAGCGCGACGGAGCCGTCGAGCTGAAGGTCGATCCGCTCGCCGTCCTTGCTGAAGTCCCAGCCGAAGATTCGGCCTGTTTTCGAGGAGAAGTAATTGATGCAGCGATGCTGCATGAGATCGTGGGGATGCGCCGGCATGCCGTGGCGTTCGAGGTACGCGGGCGTCGCGCAGGTCACGAACTCGACCATGCCGACGCGGCGCGCCACGAGCGTCGAATCGGGCTGGGCGCCGCCGCGCACGACGCAGTCGACGCCTTCCTCGATCAGATCTACGGGCCGGTCCGAGCAGCCGACCTCGAGCTGGATCTCGGGATAGCGCGTGAAGAAATCCGGCAGCGCCGGAACGAGCACGCGCCGACCGAACGTCACCGGGACATCGACGCGCAGGCGTCCGCGCGGACTCGACTTCGTGCGACCGAGCGCGCTCTCGGTGTCCTCGACTTCCGCCAGGATGCGAATGCAGCGCTCGTAGTACGCCGCGCCGTCGGGCGTGACGCTGACCCGCCGGGTGGTCCGGTGCAGCAGCTTTGCACCAAGATGCGACTCGAGATTCTGTACGAGCGTTGTCACCGTCGCCTTGGGCATGTGCAGCACTTCCGCGGCCCGCGTGAATGCACCGGTATCGACCACGCGAACGAAGACTTCCATCGCTTGCAATCTATCCATATGAATAATTCAGATTGGTGAATAGTGAATTCAATTCTAGCTACTTTGTCGGTGATTGGCGAACGAATACGATCCGCAAACCTCGTTGCCAGAACTCGACGGCAATGGCGACACGGTCGAGGCTGTCGATTTCGCGCGGGTCCGTTCGACTAGAAAGCAGGAGGAGGTCGCCGCGCATTCGCGTCGGGGATTTAATCATCTGCAAAGCAATCGCGAAATTCGAGCGACATTCGGAATATCCATGATCAAGGAGAGGACATGTTGAGCAAGACGGTCATCACGAAGTTCCTTTCGACCAGTGCCGCCGCGTTGGGCGTGGCCAACACGCGTCTGGCCCGCGATGAAGACAGGAACGGCGGCGGGCCCGCAGCACCCGCAACGGCGCGCTCCCGGGGTGGTGCGAGACCGTCGCCGTATGCGCGGCGCGTGTGCGCCAGCAACCTTGTGTGAAGGTTGGCAGTGAAGGCAATCGCACCCGCAACCCCGGCGTGTGCCGCCGCGTCGGCCGCGGCACCGCGTTATCGCGGCTGTGTGGCTGACATGGCGCTCCGCATCTATCGGCCTCGAGGAGCATCGTCGGCGGCCGTCGTGCTGTTTCACGCCGGCGGCTTTGTCGACGGCAGTCTCGACGCGATCGCTCCACTGGCGGCGGCGATGGCCGCGCGCCTCGACGTCACCGTCGCCACGCCGGCGTACACGCTCGCGAGCGAGCGTCCCTTCCCTGCCGCCGCCGAAGATGCCTATGCCGCGATCACGTGGGCGGCCGTGAATGCGCGCCGGGCGCGCTGGGACGCCAGGCGCCTGGTCGTTGCGGGTGTCGAGGCCGGGGGCAACCTCGCGGCCGTCGCCGCGATGATGGCCCGCGATCGCGGCGGACCGGCGCTCGCCGCCCAAGTACTCATCGCGCCGATGCTCGACCCGACGCTCACCTCGCCGTCGATGCAACACACCGCGGCGGAGACCTCGCGCTCGCAGCGCGAATGCAATGCATGCTACGGCGCCTACCTGCCGAACGCCGCCGAACGGCTGCACCCGTATGCGGCACCGTCGTCGTGCTCCCGCGTCACGGGACTCGCGCCGGCGCTGATCCTCACGGCCGAGGACGACCCGCTGCGCGACGAAGCCGAAGCCTATGGCGCGAAGCTGATCGCCAACGGCGTGACGGCGCAGGTGACTCGCCTGCCGCGCATCGAAGCGCCCGTGGACACCTGGAGCGACGAAGCCTGGATGGCGCTCGTCACATTTCTCGGGCCGCGGGTCACGGCCGCTTGAGCGGGTCAGCGGAAACAAACGGCGGCCGATGTCGAATGCCGCGTGCTGACTTGTCGTTGCATGGAGCGGAACGTTTTGTGTTCGCGACTCTGAAAGGACTGTCGATGCTTACGCAACCCCTGCAGATTCTTCGGATGACTGTCGCGCTGGCGGCCCTGGCGGTGCTTGCCGCCTGCAGCAAGCCCGACGCCCAGGGCGGCCCGCCGCCCGGGCCGCCGCCGGTCAGCGTCGCTGCCACGGTCCTGCGCGACGTCGTCGAGACCGACGAGTTTCCCGGGCGGATCGAAGCCGTCGAATCGGTCGAGGTGCGCGCGCGCGTCAACGGCTATATCCAGTCGGTCGACTTCAAGCCGGGCGCGCAGGTGCGCAAGGGCGACCTCCTCTTCGTCATCGATCCGCGGCCGTTTGCCGCCGAGGTGGCGCGCGCCGAAGCGACGCTCGCCAACACCCGCGCGCAACTCGATCTCGCGCGGACCGAGCTTGCGCGTAACGAGCAGCTGCTTGCCGATCAGGCGACCTCGAAGCGCGAGTACGACGACGCGGCGGCGCGGGTTCGACAGCTCGACGCGCAGATTCGCGCCAATCAGGCGTCGCTCGAGACCGCCAGACTTAATCTCTCCTACACGCGAGTGACGGCGCCGATCAATGGCCGCGTCGGCAAGGCCGAGATCACCGTCGGCAACCTGGTCCAGGGCGAAACCCCGAACTCGCCGCTCCTCACGACGGTCGTTTCCTCGAGCCCGATCTACGCGTCGTTCGAGGCCGACGAAGGCGCGTATCTCAAGTACATCGGCAAGGCGCGTGGGGGCGCACTGACCGTCGCGGTCGGACTCGCCGACGAGCAGGGCTTTCCGCACCAGGGCGTGCTCGAGTTCGTCGACAACCGCGTCGACCCGCAATCCGGCACGGTGCGCATGCGTGCAATCCTCGACAACAAGGACGGCCGCTTCACGCCGGGATTGTTTGCGCGCATCAGGCTCGGCGACACGGGGAGGCCGCGCACGGCAGTGCTGGTGAACGACCGCGCGATCGGAACCGACCAAAGCAAGCGCTTTGTCCTGGTAGTGAACGGCGAGAACAAGGCCGAATACCGCGAAGTCCACATCGGCCGGCTCGTCGATGGCCTGCGCGTGATCGAAAGCGGCTTGAAGCCCGGGGAAGTGATCGTCGTCAACGGATTGCAGCGCGTGCGACCTGGCGCGCCGGTGACGCCGCAGACGGTGCCCATGGAAGCGCACGCGTCACCCGCTCAGCCGGAGCGCGTCGCGGCCAAGGGATGAGTTCATGAACATTTCGCGCTTTTTCATTGATCGCCCGATCTTCGCGGGCGTGCTGTCGATCGTCATCTTTCTCGCCGGCGCGATCGCGATCACGCGGCTGCCCGTCTCCGAGTATCCGGATGTCGTGCCGCCGTCGGTCGTCGTGCGCGCGACCTACCCCGGCGCCAACCCGAAGGTCATCGCGGAGACCGTCGCCGCGCCGCTCGAAGAACAGATCAACGGCGTCGAGAACCTGCTGTACATGTCGTCGCAGGCGAATACCGACGGTGTGCTGACGCTCACCGTCACGTTCAAGATCGGCACCGATCCCGAGCTCGCCGAAACGCAGGTGCAGAACCGCGTGCAGCGCGCGTTGCCGCGGCTTCCCGACGAGGTGCGACAGATCGGCGTCATCACGCAGAAGAGCTCGCCCGACCTCACGATGGTCGTGCACATCGTCTCGCCCGACAGCCGCTACGACGAGCTCTACCTGCGCAACTACGCGGTGCTGAACGTCAAGGACGTGCTGCAGCGGATTCCCGGGATGGGGCAGGTGCTGGTGTTCGGCGCCGGCGACTATGCGATGCGCGTCTGGCTCGATCCGCAGAAGCTGTCGTCGCGCAATCTCACGGCCACCGATGTCGTGCAGGCCATCCGCGAGCAGAACAAACAGGTCGCCGCGGGCGTGGTCGGTGCGCCGCCGGCGGTGAAGGACACCGAATTCCAGCTTTCGGTGAATGCTCAAGGCAGGCTCACGACCGAGGAGGAGTTCGGCAACATCATCGTCGCCACGTCGGGCGACGGCGGCGTGCTGCGGCTGAAGGACGTCGCCCGCATCGAGCTCGGCGCGGGCGAATACGCGCTGCGAAGCCTCCTCAACAACAAGCCGGCGGTGGCGATCGCCATCTTCCAGGCGCCTGAATCGAACGCCATTGCGCTGTCCAACGACGTGCGCAAGGCGATGGCCGACATCAAAAAGGACTTTCCCGACGGCGTCGACTACCAGATCGTCTACGACCCGACGCGCTTCGTGAAGCAGTCGATCGACGCGGTGATCCATACGCTGGTCGTGGCGATCCTGTTGGTCGTGCTGGTCGTGATCGTGTTCCTGCAGACCTGGCGCGCGTCGATCATTCCGCTCGCCGCGGTGCCGGTATCGATCATCGGCACGTTCGCATTCCTGCTGCTCTTCGGTTTTTCGATCAACACGCTGACCTTGTTCGGTTTGGTGCTCGCCATCGGGATCGTGGTGGACGATGCCATCGTCGTCGTGGAGAACGTCGAGCGCAACATCGAGCTGGGCTTTGACACCAAGGAGGCCACGTATCGCGCGATGCGCGAGGTGAGCGGGCCGATCATCGCCATCGCGCTCACGCTGTGCGCCGTGTTCGTGCCGATCGCTTTCATCAGCGGGTTGACCGGAGAGTTCTATCGGCAGTTTGCACTGACGATCGCGATCTCGACGGTGATTTCGGCGTTCAACTCGTTGACGCTCTCACCCGCGCTCGCGGCGCTGTTGCTGCGTCCGGCCGAGGCGCCGAAGGATGCGCTCACACGCTTCATGGACCGGACGTTCGGCTGGTTCTTTACGCGCTTCGATCGCTTCTTCAAGCGTTCGGCGAACGGCTACCAGGGTGCGGTAGCGCGTGTGCTCAATCGCAGAGCCATCGCGTTCGCCGTGTATCTGATGCTGATCGCGTTGACCTACTTCGCGTTTCAGTCAGTTCCGCATGGATTCATCCCCAGCCAGGACAAGCAGTACCTGGTCGGCTTTGCGCAACTCCCCGACGGCGCGTCGCTCGATCGTACCGAGGACGTGATCCGGCGGATGTCGGATGTCGCGATGAAGACGCCAGGCGTGCAGGACGCGGTGGCGTTCCCCGGCCTGTCGATCAACGGTTTCACGAATGCGGCCAATGCCGGGATCGTGTTCTTCGGCCTGGACGAGTTCGAGAAGCGCAAGTCGCCGCAGCTTTCGGGCGGTGCCATCGCCGGAGAAATCAACAAGCGGATGGGCGGCATCCAGGACGCGTTCATCGCGGTGTTCCCGCCGCCACCGGTGATGGGCCTCGGGACGATCGGCGGCTTCAAGCTGCAGATCGAAGACCGGGCAGGGCTTGGCGACGAGGCGCTGTACCAGGCGATGAAGGCGGTACAGACGCAGGCGTACCAGACGCCGGAGCTCGCGGGCGTCTTCTCGAGCTTCCAGATCAACGTGCCGCAGCTGCTCGCGGACGTCGATCGCGCCAAGGCCAAGCGGATGGGCGTCGCGCTGACCGACGTGTTCGACACGATGCAGATCAATCTCGGATCGCTCTACGTCAATGACTTCAACCGCTTCGGCCGGACGTATCGCGTAGTGGTGCAGGCCGACGCGCCGTACCGCTCGCGTTCGGAGGACATCGCGCTGCTCAAGACCCGCAACGCCAAGGGCGACCTGGTACCGCTCGGTTCGCTGCTGAAGGTCGACGCGAGCTTCGGGCCGGATCGGGCGATCCGCTACAACGCATTTCCTTCGGCGGACCTCAATGGCGCCGCGGCGCCGGGTTTCAGCTCCGGCCAGGCGCAGGCTGCGATCGAGCGGATCATGAAGCAGGTGCTGCCGCGCGGAATCACCTACGAGTGGACCGACCTCACCTATCAGGAGATCCTCGCCGGCAACACCGCCGTGCTGGTCTACCCGCTGTGCGTGCTGCTGGTGTTTCTCGTGCTTGCGGCGCAATACGAGAGCTTCAAGCTGCCGCTGGCGATCATCCTGATCGTGCCGATGTGTCTGTTGTTCGCGATCACGGGGGTGTGGCTGACCCATGGCGACAACAACATCTTCACCCAGATCGCGCTGTTCGTGCTGATGGGGCTCGCCTGCAAGAACGCGATCCTGATCGTCGAGTTCGCACGCGGGTTGGAATCGAAGGAGGCGGCGCACGATCCGGTCCGCGCCGCGCTCGAAGCGGCTCGCATCCGGCTGCGCCCGATCCTGATGACGTCGTTCGCCTTCATCATGGGCGTGGTGCCGCTGGTCTTCTCCACCGGTGCAGGATCCGAGATGCGGCATGCGATGGGTGTGGCGGTCTTCGCCGGCATGCTCGGCGTGACGTTCTTCGGGCTCTTCCTCACCCCGGTGTTCTATGTGCTGCTGCATCGTCGGCGCAGGGCGCGCGCTGCACGCGCCGGCACGTCAACCGCTGCGGCAGCGGCGGATTAGAGGGATATCGCGATGATGCGCAACATTGCAATCGCCTTCGCGGTGCTCGTTGCCGGCTGTTCGCTCGCGCCGCCACTCGAGCGGCCGGTCGTCGACGCGCCGGCGCAGTGGAAGGAGCTCACTCCGGCCGAGCGCGGCAGCTGGAAGACCGCGCAGCCCGCCGAGGCGGCGCCGCGCGGCGAGTGGTGGAAGACGTTCGACGATCCGACACTCGACGCGCTCGAGGCCGAAGCGATCGCCGCCAACCAGAGCCTCAAGGCCGCGGCGGCGCGCGTCACGCAGGCGCGCGCGCTCGTGGGCGTGGCCAAGTCGGAGCGCATCCCGCACATCGACGCCGGCTTCGGCCCGAGCCGTGAAAAACCCACCGGCGTGTCGCTCGGCCTGCCACAAGGCGAGGATGTCGCCCCGTTCACCGCATGGCGAGGGCTGCTGAGCGTGAGCTATGAAGTCGATCTGTTCGGCCGCATCTCGGACCGGATCGCCGCGACGCGCAGCGACTACGAAGCGTCGCAAGCGACGTTCTATTCGGTCCAGCTCGCGCTGCAGGCCGACGTTGCCCAGACCTACTTCGCATTGCGCGAGACTGACGCCGAGCTCGGCCTCCTGCGCGACACCGTAAGGTTGCGCGAGGAGAACGTCCGCCTGCTGCAGCGGCGCTTCGACCTGGGCGAGATCAACGAGCTCGACCCGGCCCGCGCGAAGACCGAGCTCGCGACGACGAGGAGCGACGCGATCGCGCTCGAGCGCCAGCGTGCTCAGCTCGAGCACGCGTTGGCGCTATTGCTCGGCAAGGCGCCGGCGGCCTTCTCGCTCGCGCCGGCGCCGCTCGCGAACGCGATGCCGGCGATTCCCGCCGGTCTGCCGTCATCGCTGCTCGAACGGCGACCCGACATCGCGGCGGCGAGCCGCACGATGGCGGCGGCGAACGCGCGTATCGGCGTCGCGAAGGCGGCGTTCTTTCCGGTGCTGAATCTCACCGCGGTCGGCGGCTTCGAATCCGCCGACCTGGGCGATCTCTTCAAATGGTCGAGCCGCACGTGGCTGCTCGGGCCGCTGGTCGGGACGATGCTGACGATGCCGCTCCTCGACGGCGGCCGCAACCAGGCGAACCTCGACCGGTCGTACGCCGTGCTCGAGGAGGCGGTCGCAACCTATCGGCAGCAGGTGCTCGTCGCGTTTGCCGAGGTCGAGGACAACCTCGCCAACGTGCACACGCTCGACGATCAAGGGCAGGCGACGCGCGATGCCACGGCGTCCGCGACGCGCGCGCTCGCGATCGCCCAGTCCCGTTATCGGGCCGGCGCGACCGGCTACCTCGACGTCATTGACGCGCAGCGCAGCCTGTTGTCGGTCCAGCGCCTCGACACCCAGATCAAAGGCGCGCGCGCAGTTTCGACCGTGGCACTGATCCGCGCGTTGGGCGGTGGCTGGGAGGCACCGGCCGCCGTGGCGGTGGAGGACGGCAAGCGATGAACAGACGCAGAAGAACACGCTCGCCGCGAGCGATCGAGTTCGTCACGGGCGCGCTGATCGGTCTATCGATTGTCGTCGCCGTGTTCGTGATGACGGCTTGATGATGCAACATGTGAACGCAGGATGACCGGTCCCATGCGTTTCCTGAACCTCGCGCCAAGCCCGTTGTGCTGGCCGTTCCGGATAGGTGTGAAGCAAGCGCTGTATCTCGCCCTGCTGCTCCTGCCCGGATCCATCGTCGTGCTGCCGCTTCTGTGGTGGCTCGATCGGCGCACGACGCGACGCGTGTCGCCGCAACCCGACCATGAACGTGGAATTCGGCAGGAGACTGCGCGCCGCCTGCCGCGACCACCCCTCCGCATCGGGCGATCTGTGACCGCGGTTACATACGCGCCGTGGAGAGTCTGCGATCCTGCGCGCCAGCAAAGCGGCGAACCGAGAGCCGCAATTGGAGAATGGCATGGATATCGAAGTGCCCGCCGACACGGTCCGGGTCGTTTGCCCGCACTGTCATACCGTCAACCGCGTGCCGGAAAACCGGATCGCCGAGGCTCCGTCGTGCGGCAGCTGCGCTCGCGCGCTCTTCGGCGGCCATCCAGTTGCGCTTTCTGAAGCGGAGTTCGAGCGCGAGATCGCGAACTCGGATGTGCCCGTGATCGTCGACTTCTGGGCGCCGTGGTGCGGTCCGTGTCGCTTCATGGCGCCGGTATTCGAACAGGCAGCGCAGGCGCTCGAGCCGCGCGCGCGCTTCGTCAAGATCAATACGGACGAGAACCAGGCGCTCGCGATGCGGCTCAACATCCGGAGCATTCCGACGCTCGCGATCTTCAGCGGCGGCAAGGAGGCCGTGCGGATTTCCGGCGCGCTGGACCTCGGCAATTTCAAGGCCTGGGCAGCGCCTCACCTCTAGGCAAGCGTCGTCGCCCGGCGGGCATTCGCCGGTTCAGGCTTCCGTCGTTTCAAGATCGCCGGCGTCGAGCGACCCGACGTTCTCCTCGAGCCACGCGCGCCACGCCTCCGGCGGCATCGGGGCGACGACGCGCTCGAGGTGTTCCCAGCGGACCTGCCATTGGCCGTCGGCGAGCGCGGTGACGCTGACGCGAGGCAGCGCGCCCAGGCCGAAGCGCTCGATGCGCTCCTCGACCACCGCCTCGGCCTCGCGGGGTGTCAGCGGGCTTTCGCTCATGGCAATTCCTTCGGCGCGCTTGTCGGACGCGCGGAGTCAGGCGGCTGCCGCCGCGCTGTCGGACCGGCGGCGGCCGAGCAAGTCTTCGCGCCGTTCTGTACCCCATTATCGCGCGGTACGGAGCGTCATTTCATCCCCATCGCGTGATGACCGTTTCCGGCTGGAACCCGAGCGCAGCCGCCGAAGTCGAAGCCTTTATCCACCGCAAAGGAGGCCCTATGGCGCACTACGTCGATGGATTTGTCGTACCGGTACCGCTTGGCAACCTCGACCGTTATCGTCGGATGGCGGAGAAGGCCGGCAAGATCTGGATGGAACACGGCGCACTACAGTATTGGGAATGCAGCGGCGACGACGTGAAGCCCGGCAAGGTCACGTCGTTTCCGCAAAGCGTGCAGCTCAAGGACGACGAGACCGTCGTCTTATCCTGGATCCTTTACAAATCGCGCGAGCACCGTGACAGCGTCAACGCCAAGGTGATGGCAGATCCGCGGATGAAGGAAATGATGGATCCCAAGAACCTGCCCTTCGATGGAATGCGCATGTTCTGGGGCGGTTTCAGAAGCATCGTCGAGTTGTCGCTGGCCCCGGTCGCCGCCTGATCGGCGTTCCGCACGCGGCGCGACCGACCCCGTCGCCCAACTTCTTCGACAGCATGGAGGGAACGATGCTGCAAACCTCTCCGCTCTACGCGTATATCCCCGCCAAGGACATCACCCGCGCCCGGCGGTTCTACGAAGGCAAGCTCGGTTTTCGCCCGAAGCAGGAAGTGGCGGGCGGCGTGGTGTACGAGTTCGGCGAAAAGTCCGCGTGTTTCCTCTATCCCACGCCGAACGCAGGCACATCGCGCGCGAGCCAGGCATTCTGGCAGGTCGACGCCGTCGAGCGCGAAGTCGCCGACTTGAAGGCGCGCGGCGTCGCGTTCGAGGACTACGACATGCCCGGCGAGAAGAGCCGGAGCGGCGTCATCACCGCCGGCGGCGCGAAGGCGGCGTGGTTCAAGGACACCGAAGGCAACACGCTCGCGATCATTCAGAGCGCGTGACCAGCGCCTTCTGCGCCTTGAGAGAGCGTGCGAGCAGGCGCGGCGCGACCATCCGTTCCGTCCACGAGGCAAACGCCTTGGTGGGCCCGAGCCAGCGCAGTTCGTCGACGTTGCGAAAGAGCGCCGCGTCGGTTCGTAGCGTTGCAAGTCTCTTGAACTGAAGCGCGAGCTCGCGGCGCTCGCCGAGCAAATCCGGCGGGAAGCTCTCGATCGCGCCGTAGCGGGTGAGGAGCCGTGCCGCCGTGACCGCGCCAATCCCCGAAATGCCCGGATATCCGTCGGCCGCGTCGCCGACGAGGGCAAGGAAATCGGGGATCAGCTCTGGTTCCACGCCGAACTTCCGGCGAACGCCGTCCGCGTCGATGATCTTCCCGGCGCGGCGGTCCATCTGCACGACGCGGTCGCCGCGGACCGACTGCGCCAGATCCTTGTCGACGGTCCAGATGCAGACCTTTTCGACGCGCTGATCTTCGGACGCGATCCGTGCCGCCGAGGCCAGCGCGTCGTCGGCTTCGAGCTCGACCATCGGCCAGACGACGACGCCCATCGCGGCGAGCGCCTGCTCCAGCGGGTGGAACTGCGCGAAGAGCGCCGGCTCGATGCCGTCGCCGGTCTTGTAATCCGCCCATAGATCGTTGCGAAACGACTCGATGACGTGATCGGTCGCGACGCCGACGTGCGAGGCGCCCTTCTCGAGCATCTGCAGCACGGTCTGCAGCACGCCGATCACCGCGCCGAACGGGCTGTCCTTCCCCTTGTTGAAGCGGCGCAACCCGTAGAAATGCCGGAACAGTTCGTAGGTGCCGTCGACGACGTGAACGATCATGCGGCATTATGCGTCACCGCCCCTGCGAAAGCAGCTGACGCAACCGCGCTCAAAGCCGACTGCGCAGTACGATGGCGATCGTGCTGCGCGTTCCCGATCGTACGACGTCGAGACGGATGACGCTTCCGTCGGGGCGCATCCTGAAGAGCTCGCGCGCATCGGAGAGAGTCAGCGAGGCCCCAGGCGCTCCGTCGATGGCCGTGATGATGTCGCCGACCGCGAGCCCCGCCTCCTTCGCCGCACCGCCGTCGGCAACGTCGGCAATCGTGAAACCGCGCTCGCCGAGATTGATCCACATCCCGGACTTGTCGAACGTCCCGGCATCGACGGGCGGCGGTTCGATCGGCTTCAGGTACATCATCTGGCGCGTGTAATCGAACGTGACGACGAAGCGCTTGAGGAGGCCGCTGCCGACGTTGCCTTCGTAATTCGCGTCGCTGAACGAACCCGCCTTCGCCGTCGACAGGCTCGCTACAGGATTGGCAACGGTCACCGTGCCCAGCGTCAGCGACTTGCCGCGCACGACGTGCGACTTCACCGGCCCGCCGACGCCCCAGCCGTCGACGACGAGCACGCCGTCGGGATAGGTGTCGCGCAGGCGCGCGCGCTCGACGAAGGGTGTGGTCAGGCTGACTTCGCTTCGCGATCCGGTGTCGATGGCGAAGCGCCCGGGCAAGTCGCCGAAGCGGCCTTCGACCTGCGGTACGTGATCGTAGAAAAGGAAGGGGATCGGCGTACCGGCATCCTTCGGATCGAAGCGGGCGGGGTCGATGATCGTCATCGTGCCTGCGCCATAATCGATGCGCACGGCGAAGCGGCGGAAGAACTCGAAGCCGATCATGCCGCCAACCTCGAAGCCCTCGGTTTCCCTCGACGCGAAGTCAAGGGTGAACGCGGTCTGGTCGTACATTCGCATGCCGCCGACGGCGATCTCGCGAACCTTCGCATAACCATTCGTCTCGATCTTTTCGCCGGCGCCGGCCGAAGGCGCTGAGCCCTGCGACTCGAGCCCGAGCGCGGTGACCGTCGCGGGCGTCAGGATCGTGTGCCCGCCGGTGTCGACGATGAATGGGAACGGTCCCTTGCCGTTGACCAGCGCATCGACGTAGATGTGGTTGTTCGCGAGGCGGATCGGCACAGTCGTCTCGACCGCGCCGCCGTCGATGGCCGCGCCTGCGGGCGCTTCAATCGGGCGCGAATAGGCAGACAGCAGACGCGCGGGCGCGATGTCGAAACGCGTCAGCTTCATCGTCTGGAGTCCGGCGGGGCCCGTCCCGCTGTCGACGGTCACCGTGTGCGCCACCGTCATGCCGTGCTGGCGTGCGAAATCGCGGTAGCGCGTCGTGATCATCAGGAACTGCTGCTGCTCGTCGACGCGGATCAGCAGAAACGTCGTCGCGTCGAACCACGCATCGAACGCTTTGCCATCGCGCGGACTGACGACCAGGTGATATGCCGCGACACCATCGATCGTCTCGCGGCCCTTGAAGGCGATTGCGGCGGCGCCACGATCGGCGCGCCACCACCGGTTCGCGTTTCGATAGGCTTCGTTGACGGCCACCGCGACGCGGTCGCCGCCGTCCTGCGGCGTATACGCGCCCGAGATGTCCTGCATCCAGGGCATGCGGCCGTCGTAGCCCGACGCGCCACGCATCGGGCCGATGTCGTAGCGGTCGACATAGGCGCCGGTCGCTCGGTCGCTTACGCTGCGGGTCACCCCGGTCAGCCCCTGTCCCGAATACGCGAAGTGCATATGGAACGTGCCCCGCTTGCCGTCGTCACCGACCGCGGCGCGATTCGCTGCGAGCAAGGCCGCAGCGCTGGTGATGGGAGTCTCGGCTGCGAGCGGCGCAGAGAATGCAGCGCAGGCCATCAGCAGCGGAGCAATCTGAAAGTTCCAGGCCGACAGAGTACGGGCCACATCGGATTCCGTGGTAACGCCGAAGTCCAAAGCCTAGCAACGGAGTCGTCCCGTCGTCTTGAACCAAATTCACGCGAGCGAGGATAAAATGCGTCTCCGCAACGCCACTACGCGCTTCGCCCGTCAGCTCGACGCACTTCCCGCATGTTCCGTACGCACCACGCCCCGAACGAAGTCCTGCCGCGGCACAAGCATGCCGAAGCGTTCGCGGCGCTCGTGCTCTCCGGACACTACGCCGAAGCCGGCGACACGGGGCGTCATCGCGTCGAGCCCGGCGACGTGCTGATCCACGGGCCCTTCGAAAGCCATATCGATCGTTTCGACGGGGAGGGCGCCGAAGTGCTGGTCATTGCGCTGCCGGGCATCTGGAGCGGCCCGCTGCTCGGCCGAATCGCCGATCCGGATGCGGTCATGCGCACCGCCGAGTGCGATCTGACCGCTGCGGCGGGGCTGATCGCGACCGAGATGGTGGCCAAGCCGCACGCGGCCAGTGACTGGCCGGATCTGCTCGCGCAGGAGCTGCGCAGCAATCCCGGAATGGCCGTGCGCAAATGGGCCGATCGAACGGGGCTCCATCCCGGGAGCATCAGCCGAGGCTTTGGCCAGGTGTTCGGGCTCACGCCCGCTGCATTCAGACTGATCGCGCGCACGCACCAGGCGATTGCCGCGATCCGGCTCTCACGCTCGCCGTTATGTGAAATTGCCGACGAATCGGGCTTCGCGGACCAGGCGCACATGAGCCGCGCGGTCGGCAGGCTGGCCGGGATGTCGCCGGCGCAATTGCGCCATCGACTGAAGGTTGCATCGACGCTCAGCCCTTGAGGCCGCTCATCACGACGGCCTGGACCACCCAGCGCTGAAGCGTGATGAAGATGACGAGGATGGGGAGGATGCTGATCACGGCGGCGGCCGTGAGGAGGTTGTATTCGATGAAGTACATGTTGGTGAAGCTCATGAGCCCCATCGTGATTACTTTCATCTGGGGACTGTTGATCACCACCATCGGCCAGAAGAACTCGTTCCAGCTCCACAGGAACTTGATGATCAGCAACGTGGCGATGGCCGGCTTGACCGACGGCAGGATCACCAGGAAGAAGATCCGCAGCTCGCTCGCGCCGTCGATGCGCGCCGCGTCGATGTAGTCGTTGGGAATCGTCTCGATCGCCTGCCGCATCAGGAAGACGCCGAAGACGCTGACGAGATCCGGCGCCACGATGCCCGCGTAGGTGTCGAGCAGCCCCAGATCGTTCATCCAGACGTACAGCGGTACCACGACCGATTGGAAGGGGACCATCAGGATGCCGACGACGGCGAGAAAGAAGAAGTCGCGTCCGGGGAACTGATACTTTGCAAATCCGAATCCCGCGAGCGACGAGACCACCACGCTGCTCACGGCGGCGATCGACGCGACGATGGTGCTGTTGAGCAGGTAGCGCAGAAAGGGTTCGCGCTTGAGGACTTCGACGTAATTGCCGAGGTTCTGCCAGTGGTCGGGGGCGATCTGGAGCGGCACGCGCTGGATCTCCGGGGCGGTTTTCAGCGACGTGACCGCCATCCAGAAAAACGGGAAGAAGACGGCGATCGCCCCGCAGGCGACCGCGAGCATGATGAGCCAGCGGACGCGCACTCGCGTGCTGGCGCGCGTTTCGCGGGAAGCCGATTGGATCGAGGGCGCGATCGCGTTCATGTCGTCACGGAAACCGGAGGCTCTTTCAGTACTCGACGGGTTTGCGGAAGATTCGCCATTGCAACAAGGTCACGACCATGAGCGTGACGAAGACGAAGACCGCGATGACCGAGGCATCTCCGAAGCGGAAGAATCTGAAGGCCGTGTCGTAGAGCAACATGATGATGGTCTGACTCGCGCCGGCGGGCCCGCCCTGGGTCGTGGCGTACACCTGATCGAAGATCTTGAAATTGAATATGAGCTCGAGAATGCAGACCATGATGATCTGCGGGTTGAGGAGCGGCAGCGTGATGTACCGCACGCGCTGGACGGCACTGGCGCCGTCGACTTTGGCCGCCTCGTAATACTCCTGCGGGATCGATTGGAGCGCGGCCAGGAAGATCATCGTGTCGAAGCCGATGCGGACCCAGACGCTTACGGCGGCGATGGACGGGAGCACCTGCGCCAGACTCTGCAGCCACTTCTGCGGCGGAATGCCGACGAACGACAGTGCATAGTTGAGAAAGCCGTAGACCGGGTCGTAGATCCATTGCCAGATGAGCGCGGCGGCGACGAGCGAAGTGGCGAAGGGCAGGAAGTACATCGACGCCCAGACGTTGCGCCACTTGAGACTGCTGATCCGGTTGAGGCCGAGCGCCACGACGAGCGCAAGGACGACCGTCGTGGGCACCGAGAGGAGCAGCAGCTGGACGGTGTTCCCGACAGCGGTCCAGAACCCGGAGTCGGTGAGGACCTTTTCATACAGGCGCAGGCCGACGAACTCCTTCGCCCCGCCCGGGGCGATCTTGTAGAACGAATACATGATCGACTGCGCGAGCGGCAGCAGGAAAACCGAACCGAAGAACAGCAGCGCCGGGAGGACGAACAGGAACCCTGCACGTTTCCGGCGATCGAGGTAATTCCTGGGGAACGCGATGCGAAGCCACTGGCGCATGGTGTCGACGTGCGCGCACCGCTGGTGCCCGTGCGTCAGGTCACCAGCGGTGCTTCTCGGGCGGTACGGGCAGGACTAGTCCTTGAGGATGCGGTCCATCTTGGCTGCGGCCTCGTCCAGCAACGGCTTCGGCTGCCCTTTGCCGAACAGAACGCCGACGACGGCTTCACCGAAGGCGGTCGCGAGCTCGTTCGATTTCGGGTGGAAGTAGGTTGGCGGCACAGGCTGCGCGAGCATGTCCTTGGTGGACTGGTAGTCGGGCCGCGACTTCACGTAGTCGGTGTCGAGGTTCACCGTCCAAACGGGGAGTATTCCCTGAAGCCGGTGGTGCTCCATGTCGTCCTTGGGATTGCTGATGAACCGCATGAACTCCCACGCCACCTGCTTGTTCGGGCTGTTCTTGTAAACCAGGTCCGTCCACGGGAAGAGGGCGCCCGCACCCGGGCAGGTCTTCTCGCAGGGCAGCGCGTACACCTTGAAGTTCACGTCGGGCGCGTTCTTCCTGAGCCAGCCGTAGAACCAGGATTCGCGGAAGATGACGGCGGCGCGCTTCTGGCCGAAGGCATCCTCGGGATTGCCGAACGCCAGGCTCGCCACCTTGTCCTTCAGGACCAGATCGCCGAAGAACGTGAGCGCGGCCACCATCTGCGGACTATTGGCGTAGCCCGTGGCCTTGTCCATGTCCGGGCTCAGCATCCGCGCGCCCCAGGCGTGGGCAAAAGGCAGGAACTTGTCGGTGATCCCCACCGGAGCACCCTTGCTGCGGATCGCAAAGCCGACCTGCGTCGGCTCGCCGCCCTTGGGATCGGGAATCGTCAGCTTCTTCATGTCCGCGAGCCAGACGTCGAAGGTCTTGGGCGGATCGTCCGGATTGAGGCCGGCCTTCTTGAACATGTCGACGTTGATGTACATCTGCTGGAAGTTGCCGTGCTCGATCGGGATCCCGTAGCGCACGCCTTTCCACTTGCCGATCTCGACCATGTACTTCGGCAGATTCTCGTCGTAGATCTTCGCGAGATCGGCGGGCATCTTGTCGCAGAAATCGTACTGGCCGCACCACTGGTGCGTCATCCCCATGAAAATGTCGGGCGCGCTGCTCTTCGCCATGAGGGCCGCCAGATACTTGGCCTCGTATCCCTGATAGGGGATGGTGACGACCTCGACCTCGTAACCGGACTTCTTGGCGAACTCCTTCCCTTTTTCCGCGTACCACTTGTTGAAGTCGGGGTTCTGATCCCAGTGGGTCCAGAGCACCAGCTTCTTCTGCTGTGCGAAGCTGGCGTTAGGCGTAGCAACGGCAGCCGTCACCGCCGCCAGAATCACCAGCATCCACCATCCGCGTCGTTTCATGACTCCTCCTTGATTCTTTGAACTCTTTAACAGGATCGGGTGCGACATTGTTCTTGGCGGGCCGAAGTGCAGCGTTTAGCAGGTCGGATTTTGCTTGTCAAGGAAGACTGTCTCTGTGACGGATTCATCGTCTAGTGCAGCGCAAAATCGACGCGTGTCGCTTTGCCTTTGTCCTTGATGCCTTCCGCGTCCAGCCTTGGCGCAACCAGGAACACGCGTTCCGCCGGCACATGCGCCTTGTCCACCAGGCCGTCCTTGACGACCTGCGCCCGATGCTCCGCAAGCAGGTGCAGGTCTTCGTCGCTCACCGTCGTGTGGGCGAAAATCAGCGTTTCCATCTCTTCGCGCGGCAAGTCCTTTGCCAAGCCGATCGCGTTGCGCGGCTTCGTGAAGTCTTCGGCCTTGTACACCCGCTGCAGTAACGCCTCGTATTCGGACGCGTCTACCTGGACGGCGTCGACCGAAACCGGCGGCTCGCCGAGCTTGACGAGATCATTGAACTTCTGCTGTCGAACTTTGTGATCGAGCGTGACGCGTTTGAGCCCGTCACGGTCGCCGGCGGGATCGATACGGCCCGCAATGTCGAGCTTGAGCGCCGGCCGATCGGTAAGGGCTTTGGCAATCGACTGGATCTTGCCGTCACCAACCGGGTCGAGCATCGCCGAACCCGGCGCGAATTCGACATAGGCGAGTTCCTCGCCATGGCCCCCAATCGATCCCAATAGCGCGAACGGAGACGTGACGATCTTCACGATCAGGTTCACGAGCGCGCGAAAGACGATGCCACCGACCGAGAACTGCGGGTCGTCAAGCGAGCCGCCGACCGGAAGATCGAGGTTGATGACGCCGTTGCGATCCTTGAGCAAGGCTACGGCGAGCAACACGGGGAGCTTGGTTGCATCGGGGCTCTCGACCTTGTTCCCGAAGGTGAGCTGATTGAGGACGATGCTGTTCTCCGCAGTCAGCTTGCGATTGTCGATCAGATATTTGACCTTCAGCGAGAGCTTTCCCTTCTCGATTCCGTAGCCGACGTATTTGCCCGAGTAGGGCGACAACGGCGCGAGCTCGATGTCGGTCGCCTCGGCCTTGAGGTCAAGAAAGAGATTCTGTGCCAGCGGGTTGATTCGACCCACGATCTCCACCGGCGCGGTCTCCTGCACCTTGCCGCGCAGCTCGATGTCCGCCGGTTGATCGAAAGCGAGCGTGGACAGGCTACCCGTAAGACCGGTGAGGTTGGCTGAATAATTCGGGCGAACGAAATGGTCGGTGAAGTCGATCGTGCCGTCTGTGAGCGTCGCCTTGCCGAGTCTGAGCCAGGTCGTGGCCGTGCCGGGCGGTGTGGCTAGCTCGACGGTCTTCGTCGAATCTGTCGGCGTCGGAGTTGGTGGCGGCGGTGCGGCCGGAGGTGTGCCGCGCGCAAGCTGCTGCAAATTGAACTCGCCGTTCTCGTTCAGGATGAGTCGCGCGTAGAAGTCATCGAGCGCGATATCGCCTACGCTCACCGCGAGCGGCTCGAGCTGCGCATCGATGCCACCAAGCGTCAGTGATTTCCACTTGAGCAGATCGGCGTCGTTCGTTTCATCGAGTGCCGCAACGTCCTGGAGCACGAGCTCTCCCTTGAACGCGGCACGTCCCGTACTCCCCGTCGCGAAGTCGAGCGTGCCCTTCGCGGAGGCCGTGCCGCCGGTGAAGACGACACGCGCAGACTGCGTGATATACGGCTGGAAAGGCACGAGATCGATATTCTTTGTCGTGATGCTGAGCTTTCCCGCGAACGGTACGGTGGTGAGAGGCCCGGTCATCGACAGCGTGCCGCGCTTGTTGACCGTGGCCTGGACGCTCACGTGGCCCGTGGCTTTAGCGCCATTCGACAGTTTTTCGGCGGCAACGGCGACGCGACTGAGCGCGATGCGTGCCGGTGGCGTGACGGTCTCGTCGATGATCGTCGCGGAAAAATCGTCGAGCGCGACCTTGCTCGCCTCGACGCGCCAGGTTTCTTCGCTGCTCCCGGCGTTCGCGCCGCCCTCGGGCGTACGGATCAGCCGGGCGAAATTGATCCGACCATCGGTCCCGCGGCGAACCAGGGCGGCTGCACCGCGCCCTTCCACCGAATCGAAATGGATCGCGCGCTTGTCGACGTCGACCGACCCGCCGCGCACGGCGAGCATGGGAACCCGCCACAACGGTTCCTTCTCGTCGGGCAGGCGCATCCTGAGCTCGCTCATCGTCGCGCCGAGGTTGGCGAACGTGAGGCCCGGCGCCGCACCGGCGGCGCTGAATCGCAAATCGGTGGCGAGATCGAGGGCGCCGTCGTCGACCGCCAGATTCAGCGCACTGGCGTAATAGGGAAACAGGCGCTTGAGCTTTAGTCCCGTGACTTCCAGTCGACCATCCGCCACAACGGGCGAGAGCGCAAGCGTGCCGCGGTGGGTCACGCGCTCGCCGGCGTCGGTGATAAATGAAAGCGCAATCGTAGCCTTCTGGTCCCCAGCGTTACCAAGATTAGCGACGTCCGCGGCGACGTCATTCAATGTCGCGACATACGCCGGCGCGACCGCTTCGTCGGTAACGCGCACAGTGCCGTGGATCAGCGCCAGGTTGCCAACGTGGAAGCGGAACGGGGCGCTGGGACTTGCGGACGGAGCGTTCGTGGAAGCAAGGGTTGCAAGATTGAGCTCACCCGTCTGCGCGCGGAGCAGCTCGAGTTGAATCCCGTCGGCGACAATCGAGCGCACATCGACATTGCCGCCGATCGGATCGAGTCGATCGAGCGCGATGGAAAGAGACGGCACGCGCAGCAGCGGCCGGCCGCCGCGATCGGTCAGCGCCAGATCGGCGAGGCGCGCCGTTCCTGCGACGGTAAGTTGCGGCGGGTCGCGTCCGCGCCCGACAAAACTCAAGGTGATTTCGGCGTCCAGGTTGCCGGACGGAACCTTGACCGGGAGCGCGATCGGGACATAGTCGACGTAAGTGGGGAGCGGCACGCCGCTCACGTCCCAATGCAGGACCGTTTCGTGCGTATCCTTGAATGGCCGCGTCTCGCCGGTCACCGCAACGCGGCGTCCGTTCAACAGGGCCGAGAAGAACGGCTCGACCTTGATTTCCGTCTGCGCCGGCAGGCTGGACAGGAATGGGATGCCCAGCTCGAGGTTCGTGAGCTGGTGTTGCCGCCGGTCGGGCCGATCGTCGAAATCGATGCGCCCATCCGCGACCTCGATGTTGCTGATCGAAAAGCGCGGCGGCGGGCCGGGCGGCCCGGCAAGCGCCCGCTCGACCAGATCGGAAACGTTGTAGCTCTGGTCCGCGTTGCGCACCAGGCGCAGCGCGGGGCGCGTGAGCTTGAGCGCGCTCACCACCGGCGCCCACCGGAAAACGGTCGCCGTTTCCACGTTGGCGTAAAACTCGCTCAACGTCAGCAGCGGCGGACCTTCGCCGCGTTCGCCGATGGCGACGTTGGCGAGCGTGACCGAGAGTGCAAACGGATTGACCGTCAGGCGCTCGATCTTAACTTCGCGTGCGAGCGCGTCCGATAACGCGTGCTCGAGAACGGGTTTGACGACCAGCGGCACCAGCAGAAAGCCGATCGCGCTGAAGGCGACGAGGATGCCGGCAACCCAGGCGATGGCGCGACGCACCCGGGGACGGGCGGCGAGCGCCGTCAGCGAGGGGCGGGCGTCATTGGGCATGACACGCGAGGCGCAAATTCAAACTCCATCGCCGCGCTCCCTCTTGTTGAGCGCCTGGGCAAGCAAACGCTCTTTTGCCGCGGCTGAACGCCGAATAGATTAGCAGCTTCGTCGACGCATGGGAATGTTGCCGCTGAGTCGGATCGTCCTCTGCCGTTGTCCTCAGAGCGGATCATCCGGCGCCATCAGCAATCGGGTTCGGGCGCGGCTGCGCCCGTCAATTCAGGGCTCGTGCGATTTCCTCGGTTGCGATCTGTGCGTCCGGAACGAGGCCGCGCATCTGCAGAAAACCGTGCACCATGCCGTCGGCGCAGATGTAGCGGGTTGCAACGCGCGCAGTCTTCAGCCGTTCGGCATACGCCTCCGCTTCGTCGCGCAACGTGTCGTATTCGGCGGCGATGATCAGCGCCGGCGCAAGGCCAGCGAGATCCCGGGCGTAGATTGGCGAGACGCGCGGATCCTTCGGGTCGCACCGGTCGCTGCAATACGTCCGGTAATACCACGCCAGATCCTCGCGCGGCACGAGGCATTCGGTAGGCGGCATGGCGATGGACGGAAACGACAGGGTGAAGTCGACCACCGGCTGCAGCAATACCTGATAACGGATTGCAACGTGTGGGTTGGACCGCAAGCGCAGGCAGGTGACCGCGACCAGATTCCCGCCTGCACTTTCTCCGCACACGACGACGGGACCCGGCGCACCGCCGAGGTCGACGGCGTGGGTGCCTGCCCAGATGGTTGCCGCCACTGCATCATCGAGCGCCGCAGGAAAGCCGTGCTCGGGCGCCAAACGGTAATCGATAGAAAGCACCACGTGCCGGGTGACACGGGCAAGGTTGCGACAGAATGCGTCGCTTTCTTCGATTCCACCCTTGACGAACCCTCCGCCATGGAAATACAGCATGATCGGACCGGGCTCCGGGCCGTCCGGCGCGTAGACGCGGGTCGGAATGGCGGTATCCACGCCGGGAATCGTCACGTCCTCGATGCGACGTAGCGAGATCGGCCCACCGGTGATCGCGGGCGTCCACAGATTGCGGAATGCCCGACGAACCTCTGTGATCGGCAGCACCCACTGCGGCGCGTGCGTATGCGCCAACTTGGTTTCAATGAGTTGCTTCAATGCCGCGTTCAGTGCCATCGTGGTTGCCGGAATGTGTTCGTCCGATTTGGAGGAATTCTTCGCGCCGATTGGTTTGCTCGCCAGGAACGATCCAACGACCGAGCCGCTCGGATGGCGTTGCTATTATGACGCTGCAACCGTATCGCTTCCGTGCCAGCGAGGCCGCCTGCCATGTCCTTTGCCGGCAAAGTGATCGTCATCACCGGTGCATCCGAAGGCATCGGGGCCGAACTCGCCCGCCAACTTTCGCCAGAGAAGCCCAGACTTGTCCTCGCGGCGCGTCGTCGGGATGTCCTCGAGGGCGTGGTCGCGCAGTGCGCGGCTGCCGGTGCCGAGGCGGTCGCAGTGCGCTGTGACGTGGGCGTCGAAGCCGAATGCAAAGCGCTGATGGCACGCACGGTCGAGCGTTTCGGCGGCATCGACGTGCTCGTCAACAATGCCGGCGTTTCAGGTCACGCCCGCCTGGAAGACGTCAATGATTTCAAATGGTACGAAGACATGATGCGCGTCAACTTCATGGGCTCGGTCTGGTGCACCCGATACGCGCTTGCGGAGCTCCGGAAATCAAAAGGGTTGGTTGCCGGCGTGTCGAGCATCGCCGGCAAGGTCGGCGTGCCCGAGCGGACCGCGTACTCGCCGACAAAGTTCGCCCAAGCCGGGTTTTTCGAGGCGCTGCGTTCCGAACTTGCCGGGACTGGCGTGGACGTGACCGTCGTCTTCCCGGGCGTGGTGGCAACCAACATCCGCCTTCACGGCTACGGCGCCGACGGCAGGGCCGCGGGCAAGTCCGGTTTGAAGGAGGAAGGTGCGATGTCGGTCGAGGAATGCGCGCGCCAGATCATCACGGCATTGCGCAGACGCAAACGCGAGCTCGTGATGACCCCACGGGCAAAAGTAGGCCTGTGGCTGAAGTTGATCGCGCCGGGAATCGTCGACGCCATGGCGCGCGCCGCGCTAAAGAAGTGACGTAGGAGGGCGTCCGCCAACTCGCCGGACCAACGGCATTCGCGGCATAACGTCGACGGCGACCGAATCGTGTTGGCGACCTCGATCGCGCTCGCGGCCGGAACCCTGCGCGCGATCATCCGTGGATCGTCTTCGAGTCCTCGGGCGCTTCCGTCCTGTCGTTCATGCCGTAGTCGCGTATCACGCTGGCCACGCGTAATCGGTAGTCGGCAAACAAGCGCTGTCTCCCGGCCTGTTGAGCTTGGCGATGCTGTTCGAGATTGCGCCACGCCTCGACCGCGTTTTCGTCGCGCCAGAACGACAACGAAAGCAGCTTGCCCGGTTCGGTCAGGCTCTCGAATCGCTCGATCGAGAGGAAACCGTCGATGCGATTCAAGTGGTCGCGAAGCGAAGCAGCCGCGCCGAGGTAGGCATCTTTCTGACCTTGGTGGGGGACAACTTCGAAGATCACGGCGATCATGGCGTCGTCTCCGTCAACTGTGCGGGAACACCGAATGTGCCCTCGACAACTTCAACAAAGTTACGCTCCTCGCGCAGGATGAATCGCTTCGCCTGCGCGAATGCAAGGTTTTCGCGTCCGTGCGTGTCCGCCTTGAGACGGGCCCGATAGGCTTCGTAGGCGGCCAACGATTCGAAGGCGATCAAGCCCCACGCCACGTTGTTCGTTCCCTCGTGCGGCAGGAAGTAGCCGATCAGGTGGCCCCCGCACCGCGGAATGATTTTGCCCCAATCTTCCGAATACGTTTTGAACGCGTCGCGTTGGAAGGGGTCGATCTCGTAGCGAATGAAGCAGGTGATCATTATCTGCGGGCCCGGTGTTGGAAGGGGTAGAAGGATAACCCCTTGCGGCGCGTCGATGGTTCGTCTAAGATCGAACCATGAAAGACGGCCCCAGCATTGCCCGCGTTGCCGCGCTGATCGGCGACCACGCCCGGGCAGAGGTTCTCACCACCCTTATGGGGGACAGGGCGCTCACGGCGACGGAATTGTCGGGTATCGCGGGAGTCACCAAGCAGACGATCAGCGCACATCTGGCCAAGCTTCTCGATGCCGGGCTGATTGCCGTCAACAATCAGGGTCGCCATCGCTACTTCCGCCTCGCCGATCACGATGTCGCGGAGCTTCTTGAATCGCTGATGGGTGTCGCCTTCCGAACCGGTGCGGTACGACTGCGCCCCGGCCCGCGCGAACCCGCGTTGCGCAAAGCCCGAATCTGCTACGACCATCTCGCCGGCGAGCTCGGAGTGTTGGCGTACGAGTCCATGCGCGCCCGGCGCGTCTTCAGATCGAGCGCCGACGGATTGCACGTAACGCGCATGGGAAGGCAATGGTTCGCCTCGTTTGGAATCGATCCGGCAGCGGCTGCCGCGCAGCGGCGCGCGTTTTGCAAGCCGTGTCTTGACTGGAGCGAACGCCGTCATCATCTCGGCGGCGCGCTTGGCACGGCGCTGCTCCAGCGCTTCTACGAGCTCGGTTGGGCCAGTCGAGCCAGGGATTCGCGTGTAATCGGCTTCACGCCCAAGGGAGAACAGGCATTCCGCGCTTTTTTCGCGAATCCCTGATTTCAGCGTCGATGTAGGAGTGCGTCCGACAACTCGCCGGGCCATCGGCATTCGCGGCATGACGGCGGGAGCGCGAACCTCGGCTTTCGGTCCCGGCTTCTTCGCGCCGTGCATCCACTGCGAAAACGCGTTGTCAAATCGTGTTTCGAGGAGCGCCGACGTGTGCGCAGACGGTAACGCAACCATGGAAATGAGTGTGAATCCCCAGCCGGTGACGTTCGCCGTCGATTACGGCCAGCTGGTCTCCGGGCTGCTGCAGACCCCACCTTCGGCGCGCGCGTGCTACGTCATGGCACACGGGGCGGGGGCGGGCATGGCGCATCCGTTCATGGCGAGCATAGCAAACCACCTGGCCGAGCGCGCCATCGCGACCTTCCGCTTCCAGTTTCCGTACCTGGAGCGCGGGTCCAAACGGCCGGACTCACCGAAGGTTGCGATGGCTGCCGTACGCGCCGCCGTCGCGACCGCAGCGCGCCTGGTTCCCGAGCTGCCGCTGTTCGCCGGCGGCAAGTCCTTCGGCGGGCGCATGACGTCGCAGGCGCAAGCCGCCTCACCGCTCCCGGGCGTTCGCGGACTCGTGTTCCTCGGATTCCCACTGCACCCGCCGGGGGAACCGGGCGAAGCGCGAGGCGATCATCTGCTCCAGGTGCAGATTCCGATGCTGTTCTTCCAGGGATCGCGGGACGACTTCGCCGACTTCACGCTTCTGCAGAGACTCGCCGGAAAGCTCGGCCCGCGCGCGACGTTCTGGATGTTCGAGGATGCCGATCACTCCTTCCACGTTCCCGCGCGCTCGGGTCACACGGATGCGGAAGTCAGGGTGGCGCTGGCCGGCGCATTGGCCGACTGGATCGACAGGATCCTGGCGGCGAACCCTGCGTGACCGATTGCGGCGGGAAGAGAACGCGCTAGATGTCGAACGTGTCGCCCATGTCGAGGCCGCCGCCATCGTCGACGGCGTCGTGGAACGAAGCCGTATCGTCGATGAACGGATCCGTGGCATGCGGGTGATCGAGCCCGCCGAAATCCATCCCCGCGTGATGTCCCAGGAACTGTTGCGCGATCGCCGTCCCCAGCACCGTACCCGCCATGCTGCCGAGCAAGCTGCCGGCCAGCAGGCCGCCCATGCCGACGCCCCCCGGCATGGCGCCGAACGTGCGCTCGAGCGTCCCGGGTTGGCGGATCTCGGCGCGAGTCGCGTAGCGTGCGAGCTCTTGCGGATCGGAAAGAACGGGCGTCGCGGCGGTCCGTTCGGTTTCCGGCGTCGTGGCGCGCAACTGTTCGAGCACCATGCGCCGCTGCTCCGGCGTAAGGCGGGCGAACGCCTCGGTGTGAGCCTGCTCGATCGTCTCCGGCGATGCGGTTCGGAGCATGTACCGATAGCGGGCGATCGCCTGCTCGTCGTCGGACGAAGCCGTCGGCGCCTGCTGGCGCGGCGCATCGCCGAAAATTCGATCGAAGAGGCCCATCGCGATCCTTTCTGGTGTCGGTTGATCGGGACTTTCCGGGTCTGTCCGAGCTTGGGATCGAGACCCTTCGTGACAAGGGGCGACATCTTGGACCAGTGAAGTACGGCGCGGGTTCGTCACTGACGGTCATGGCGCGTACCATACGTTTTCCCGGCCGATGTTCGAGGAGGCGCGATGAAACATCGTCACGATCCGGACGGCACCCGGTGGCCTCAAACGCTACGCCGAACACCGAAGGCACTCGTCACGCTTGGGCTGTTCTTTTGCGCGGTCGCCGTCGCGGAGTCGATCCTCGCAGCGCCAATCGGCGACGGTTCGGGGGAGGGAACCGAGCCGTCGCCGTGTCTGACCGACGCGACTATTCAATTCGGCTTCAATCCGACGAGCGTCGCATACGGCCAACCGACGAACGTCTCGTGGTCCGTCCACTTTCCCGCCACCGGATGCTCGTCCGCGCACGTCAAGCTCAACGGCGACCCCGTCGCCAACAGCGGGAGTCGAACGGTCACGCCCCCGGCGAGCGCGACGTATCGGCTTCTCATCAGCCAGACGCGGGGCGGCGTCTACCAGGAAAGGACCGTGACCGCGCAGGTGGCGGTCACATTTCCGCCGCGCGTCGTCATTGACCCGAGCACCGTTGCGCCGGTGGCCGTGCTGGTAGGCGCGCTGCGGGATCCCGGCAACCAGATCATCGAGCTGTGCGACGTCGATCTCGATCTCACCGGGTTCACGGATCTCGTGATCGGCGACGGCCGCTCGTTGATCGCATCGCCGGCCTGCGCGCGCGGACCGCGAAGTTTCGGTCCGCGGATATTCGTGACCGACCGCCGCGGCAACTCGCCGCTCTTCGTCGTCGCCGGCGACAACGTCCGCGTCTCGGGCTTTCGTCTCGAGGGACCGACGAGCGGCATCGGGGAAGAAAGCATCAAGGAGAAGGGCATCATCGTCGCTCCGCCCGACGGCGCCGATCCGATCCGCAATATCGAAATCTCCAACATGGAGATATTTCACTGGAGCGGGCTCGGGATCCAGGTCGTCGACAACGCGACCCTGGCGGAGCGGGGCCGCCTGTTCAATACGAACCCGGGCGCCGTACGCGTCCGCGACAACTTCTTCCACCACAACCGCCACGACGATGGCGACGGCTACGGGGTCGAAGTGGCGGCGGGCGGCTACGCGACGATCGAGCGCAACGTGTTCGACGAGAACCGCCACGGCATCGCGGGAGGCAGCAGGAATGACAAGGCTCTCGACTATTCCGGTTACACGGCCCGCGACAATCTGATTCTTACGGGAGGAGGATTGCATTGCTCCGAATTCTTTCTTTTCGCGTTGTGCGGTTGGCGATGCAATTGCACGCACACCCATCAGATCGACATGCACGGCGATCAGAACGAGTGGTACAGCTCGCACAACTGGGAGTGCGGAACGGCGGGCGAGACGATGATCATCGAGCGCAACACGATCCTCTACACGGCCGGCACGGCCATCAAGATCCGCGGCAATCCCGCCGACAAAGCGGTGGTCCGGAACAACGTGTTCAAGCACGACAACCGCGGCGACGCGATCGCGCAGAACGGCTATTGCGGGTTTGGCGACAACATCACGAACCCCATCATCGTCGAGCCCGACAACGTGTTCAAGGCCGATCCCATGAAGGAGCTCGGCAGCTGCGATTTCTTTGGCGACGGGCGCGAGGACAAGTTCATGGCGACCGGCGTCACCTGGTGGGCGCTGTCGCCCGTCACGCAGCAGTGGCGGTACTTGAACACGATGACCGAGCGATGGCCCGAGCTCGAGGTCGGCAAGCTCGACGCCGATGCGATATGCGATGTCTTTCCACGCCGAAGCAATCCGCTTGTTCGACCCGAGAAGTACTCGAAGAGCGGCACCGGGCCGTGGGTGCCATTGGACGTTGTGCATCCGTAAGCGGGTTGCTGATTGACTGCGGCCGAGCTCCGAAATACTCTGCCAGCCGGAGTGGGTCAATCGTTGCGCGTTCGGGACGCCCCAACGCAGCATCTCACGAGGAGGTCACGATGAGTTTCGCAGTCCGTTCCGTTTTTGCGCTCGCGCTCCTCGCTTTCGCGGCGTCGAGCGTCGCCGATGTCGCTGTCCCCGCGCCGGGGACGAGCCCGCGCGTGGACGCAATCAAGAAGGCCGGCGCGTTGCGCGTCGGCGTGCTCGCCAACGCGCCGTGGCTGGTCGAGAACACATCGGGCTCGGGCGAGCAGTGGAGTGGCCCCGCATGGATGCTCGCGCAGGAGTACGCGAAGCGCCTCGGCGTGAAGCTCGAAGCGGTGCCGGTCAGCCACGAGACGAAGGTGCCGGTGCTCGCATCGAACCAGGTCGACATCTCGGTCACGCCGCTCGCCGAGACGCCGGAACGCCTGAAGGTCGTCGATTTCATCATCTATTCGAACACCAGCGTGTGCATGTTCGGGCTCGCGGCGAACCCGAAATTTGCGGGGGCGAAGACGGTCGACGACCTCAACAAGCCCGACATCACGATCGCGTACTACACCGGCGGCGGCGAGGAGGGCTGGGTCAAGGAGCGCTTTCCGAAGGCGCAACTCCGTGGTGTCGCCGGGTCCGGCACCGCGCCGGTCGAGGAAATCCTCGCGAAGCGCGCGGACGCCGCGCCGATCAACCGCGTGCCATGGGTGGCGATGGGCCGCAAGCTGAAGCAGCTCGCCGTGCTGCCGAAGGACAACAACTGCCAGAACAGCACGGAAAAGGCGGCGCCGGTCGGGATGGCGATCGACAAGAACCAGGCGGCGTTCCTTGCGTGGGCACGCGCAGTCGAGCAGGAGATGGAGCCGAAGCTGAAGGCGGACGAAGCGCGGGTCGTCGAGAAAATGCAGTAGATGGAATTCGATTTCTCGGTCATCACGGAACACTGGAGCTTCCTCGCCTCCGGCGTTGCGGTTACGCTGCTGCTCTCGGTGCTCTCGGGCGTGACGAGTCTCGCCGTGGGCCTGATCGTCGCGCTTGCCCGGCTCTACGGCCCGCGCTGGCTGCGGCCGATCGTCATCCTCTACATCGACTCGATGCGGGCGATCCCGGTGCTGGTGGTACTGGTGTGGACGTTCTTCGCGCTGCCGCTCCTCACCGGGCTCACGATGCCGCCGTTCTTCGCGGCGCTGATAGGCCTTACCGTGCATCTCGCGGCGTACGCGGCCGAAATCATTCGGGCCGGCGTCGAGTCGGTGCGGCCGGGTCAGACGCGCGCCGCCCTTGCGCTCGGCATGTCGCAGGCGCAGATCGTGCGGCGGATCGTCCTGCCGCAGGCGATTGTGCGGATGCTTCCCGCGTTCGGCTCGCTGCTCTCGGTCACGATCAAGGACACCGCGATCGCCTCGGTGATCGCGGTGCTCGAGCTGATGCGGCAATCGGAAACGCTCGCCGGCCAGAGCTTCCAGCCGATCGAGGTGTTCAGCTTCGCGATGCTCGTCTACTTCGTGCTGCTGTTTCCGGTCACGCGGGGCGTCGACATGCTGTACCGCCGCGTGGCGCACCTCGGCCGTTCGTGAACGATGACCCTCGACTGGAGCGTCGTCTGGCAGAATCGCGATGCGCTCGCCGCGGCGACCGGCACGACGATCCTGCTCACCGTGGCGACGATGGCGATCGCCGTGCCGTGCGGCATCGTCGTCGCGGTGCTGCGGCTCTACGCGTGGGCGCCGGTGCGCGCCGCGGCGACGGCGTACGTGGAACTGTTCCGCAACCTGCCGTTGATCCTTGTCGTGTTCTGGGCGTTCTACGTGCTGCCGATTCTCACCGGCCTGTCGCTGTCGCCGCTCGCGACCGGCCTCGCCGCGCTCGCGCTCAATGTCACCGCGTACAACGCAGAAACGTTCCGCGCCGGGATCAACTCGATCCGCCGCGGCCAGGTCGAGGCGGCGATGGCGCTCGGGATGAGCCGGATGCAGGCGCTTCGCCGCGTCGTGCTGCCGCAGGCGCTGCGGCGGATCCTGCCGGTGCTCGCGAGTACATGGGTGTCGCTGTTCAAGGACACGTCGCTCGTCTCGGTCATCGCGGTGACCGAGCTCGCGTACGTCGCGATGCAGGTCCGCGCGCACACGTTCCGTGTGCTCGAGATGCTGACCGCGATGGCGGCCATCTATTGGCTCCTCGGCTATCCGCAGGCGAAGCTCGTCGACTGGCTGCAGCGGCGATACGCGGTCACCGAGTGAGACGATGAACGGGGCACAGGTGCCGGCGGCGCGCGCAAAGGAGGGCAGCGCGAAGATCATCCGCTATCGCAGCGTTGCCAAGCGCTACGGCAATTTCCAGGCGCTCAACGGTGTGGACCTCGATGTACACGCCGGCGAAGTCGTCTGCCTGATCGGGCCGTCCGGCTCGGGCAAGTCCACGCTGCTACGCTGCACCAACGGGCTGGAGACGATCGACGGCGGCGAAATCGAGTTCGAGGGGACGACGCTGCCGCGCGAGGAGCGTGTTCTGCGTGGGGTACGCACACGGATGGGGATGGTGTTCCAGAGCTTCGAACTGTTCCCGCATCTGACCGCGATCGAAAACGTCGCCGAGGGCCCGCGCACGGTGCTGGGCAAGGACCGCGCCGAGGCGCAGCGCCGCGCCACGGCGATGCTCGGCAAGGTCGGGCTCGCCGACAAGGCGCCGAATTATCCTTCTGCACTCTCCGGCGGGCAGCAGCAGCGCGTCGCGATCGCCCGCGCGCTCGCCATGGAGCCCGACGTGATGCTGTTCGACGAGCCCACGTCGGCCTTGGATCCGGAGACGATCGGCGAAGTGCTCAACGTGATGAAGCAGCTCGCGGAAGAAGGCATGACGATGGTCGTGGTTACGCACGAGATGACGTTCGCGCGCCATGTCGGCGACTGGGTCGCCGTGTTCGACGCCGGCCGCATCGTCGAGCAGGGGCCGCCCCCACAGATTTTCGATGCGCCGACCACCGAACGCACGCGGGATTTCCTGGGCCACCTCGGCTGGGCGGGGTGAGCGCAGGCGCGTGCGCCGTGCGTTGTTTGGACCGAGGGGCGCCATTATCGACCCGCACTCGGCGGGCATATACGCGTCGACCCGAAGGCCTTCGAACGATGTTCTCGAATCCGTTCAGGCTTCACAAGTCGATGACGACATCGCCAATCGGTTGCGAGCAGCAAACGAGAATGTTGCCGTCGGCGGGTTTTTCGAGTGGCTCCGGTCCGTAGACGACCGTCCCCGAAACCAGACCGCTCTCGCAGTTATGACAGACCCCGGTCCGACACGACCAACGGACCGGGACGTCGCACGCTTCCGCCAGTTCCAAGATGCTCTGATAGGCCGACGCCTTCCAGTGTGCGGCGATGCTGCTGCGCGCGAACGAGACCAACGGACCGGTGTTGGCCTCGTCCGCGGGCGGATGCGCAGTTCGTGTCGCCGCGCCGACGACGCCAGGCGTCATTGACTCGCTGCCGTTGAAGATTTCGACGTGAATCCGCTCCCGCGCAACGCCCAACGTTGCGAGCGCGTCTTTCATGTCTGCCATGAAACGAGTCGGCCCGCAGAGGTAGACATCGGCCTCTCGTGGAACGCCGGCCTCGTCGAAGACCGATCGCGACAGGTGGCCGGTCGCGTCGAAATCCTCACCCGTCTTGTCGTGCGAGCCTGGCCTGCTGTAACAAACGTAGCTGCGGCCGTGCGTGAGCGCGAGCAAGAGGCGGCGAACTTCGGCGGCGAACGGATGATGCTCCCGATCGCGAGCTGCGTGCAGCCACAAAACCTGTCGTGTCGAGCGCGCCGCCGCCAGCGCGTACAGCATCGCCAGAACGGGCGTCGCCCCGATGCCCGCGCTGAGCAGCAGCACCGGCCGCTCTCCCGGCTGGAGAATGAAGCTTCCGCGCGGCGAGCTGACGTCGAGAGCATCGCCCACCCGCACATGCTCCCGCAGGTAAGTTCCGGCAACCCCATTCGGTTCGATCTTCACGCTGATTCGATAACGCTCGTTCGAGAGGGGGCCGGAAAGCGAAAAGCTGCGAAAGAACGGCGGCCCGCCGCCGGCCGGTTGAAGACGCACAACCACGTACTGGCCCGGCATCGCCGTCGGCAGCGGCTGACCGTCCGGCGTCTGCATCGTCAGTGAGAGGACGTCCGCGGACTCCTGATCGATCGCCGTCACCGTAAGCGGCCGAAACCCGGGCGCGGCCGGATGCGCAGCCGCTTCCGGCACGAGCCCCGCATTGCCGCTCGTCTGGTTCTGCAGTAACGCTGCAAACGACGAGCGCCATCCAGGCGAAAGCGCTTCGATCCGCAGGGCGCGCTCCAGGCGATCGCGCGCATGATCGGGCGAATAGAGGAGGGCGTTGATCTCCGCGACGGTCATTCGCTCGTTGCCCTCTACCACCTTCACGATTTCGTCGCCGGAGCCCACTTCGCCTTCGTGCAGCACGCGGAAGTAGAAACCCGGCCGTCCGCTCGAAGTCAGCAGCGCCGGCATGCGCGGCTCGTTCATCCGAATGCCGACGCGATAGCAAGTCACGCGAGGTTGCGTGACTTCGAACAGCGCGCTGCCGATCTGATACCGATCGCCGATGCACACGGCATCGTCGGGCAGTCCTTCGACGGTGAAGTTCTCGCCGAACTGTCCGTGGACGAAGTCGGTCCTCTTCAGCTGCTCCTGCCAATAGCGATACGATTCGATCTGGTAGACGAACACGGCTCGCTGCTCGCCCCCGTGTCCGGCCATGTCGCCTTGACCGTCTCCGTCAAGATTCAACCGCCCCACACGGCAGCGGCCGCGCACAGAATCCTTCCAGATCCCGGTGTGCACCGTGCGACCCTTCCACTCGATGTTGCGCGGAAGGCCGACGTTCACCGATAGCAATCGAGCCATCGACGTCTAGGATCGGAATAATCGGTTGTATTCGAAGGGCCGCGCGATCCTGGCCGTGATCGTGCGCGCGCCCGCGTGCCCGGGGTTGATCAGCGAGACCCGCTCTTCCGGAATGACTACCGAAGGCACCATCAGGATTGGCGACCGCAGCGACGCGAGCCAGTCGGAGCCGAACTTTACGCTGGCGCGACCCGCAGGAATGGCAGCCCAGGTCCGAGGCAACTTTGCAATGTCAACTTCCTGACGTCGTGCCCACGTCACATCGGGCACTTCGATCTCGACAAGGTATCGATTCAACGGCAGGCCCGTAGCGTCGATGTGCGCTGCGGTTTCCAACACCGCCATGGCAATCGTTGGCGCGCAATAGACGACTGCTTCCTTGTAGTCGTTCCAGCGGCCCGGATGCCTGGCCGCACCTGCACCGGTCAAGTCAGTGGCTGCGTAATCGCGGGTTTCTGCCGCGATGCGCCAGAGCTTCACTGATAGGCGCCGCTCTCGAGCGATCCAAGCAGCCGCGCAACCAGTTCGACCCCTGTAGGTGTGTCCAGCAGATCAGCGGGCTTGCGACCGCCCAGAGCAGGCTGCGGGCGCTCGATCCATTGTCCAAGCCACTTCGTGGCATCGAACGTCTTCGCTTCAGCCGCGGTGCTGCTTGCGACGATCTCTTGAGCGATGCCAAGGAGTTTGACCACCGCAATCGCCGCCTGGCCGCCACGACCTTCGACCCTTTCCCCCGCGGCAGCTTTCTTCTCGGCGGTCGCCTTGGGGACTCCGAGGATTGTAAAGATGCGCGACGACGGAATCTCCATGCGCCTGGAGAGATCCTTGATGAATGAGCCAAGGACACCTTGGCGCTCGATTTCCACGAGCTCGAGAGGTGTCGCGCGCGCGACCTGGCGTACGTAATCGTCGACGCCCTTGGTCGAATGGTAGGCAGCGGCGCTTCCGGACTTGGGCGCGGCCTGGCGCGGCGCGGCGGTCGCACACGCTCGTTTCGCACGCACTGTCTTGGCCGCGACCTTCTTCCTGTGTCCTTGCTTGCGTGGTACCTGAAGCTTGACGGCGGGCATTTTGCGTTCCTTATTATGTGTCTAGATGTAGACGAATAATAGCCTCATTATGGAGACATTGCAAGGTGCGGAATGAACGCGCCGTCGCGAATGAACTGGAGGCGCGTGCGTGTTGGGCGCCCGCGCCGTGCCTGCGAGTTTTCCGCCAGGGTGGCGGTCCCACCGCCGAGCGAACGCCTCAGACCGGCGAAGGGATCGCTGAGAGTGTCTCGACCAGGTCGGTCAGCACGTCGCCGCATCCGTGCTCGACCTTCAGCGCGAACAGGTGATCGGCGCGCGTGCGGCCGCGGTTGATCGCGGCGATCGGCTTGCCGATCCCATGCGCGTGCTCGCACAACCGGTAACCCGAGTACACCATCAGCGACGAGCCGACGACGAGCATGGCATCGGCTTCCTCCAGCGCAGCCCGCGCGGCGTCGACGCGAGCGCGTGGGATGCCTTCGCCGAAGAACACGACATCGGGCTTGAGCATGCCGCCGCAATGTCCGCACTGCGGCACGCTGAACTCGTCCAGTTCGCAATGCTCGAGATCGGCATCGCCGTCCGGCGCCGTTGCCGCCACCGCGTCGAAGAATGCGGGGTTCCGCTCCTTTAAAGCGAGCTGAACAGTTTCGCGTGCCTGGGTCGCACCGCACTCGAGGCAGATCACGCGACCGAGGTTGCCGTGCAGTTCGGCGACTTCGGCGCTGCCGGCTCTCTGATGCAGCCCGTCGACGTTCTGGGTCACCAGCAGGTGAAGGCGCTGCATCGCCTCCAAAGACGCGAGTGCTGCGTGGGCGGCGTTGGGCTGCGCACGCGCAACGACGGGCCACCCGATCATGCTGCGCGCCCAGTAGCGCTGTCTCGTTGCCTCGGAGCGGAGGAAGTCCTGCAGCATCACGGGCGCGCGCCGCTTCCAGTTGCCATTTTCATCGCGGTAGCCGGGGATGCCCGAATCGGCACTCACCCCCGCACCGGTCAGGACGAACAGGCGCCGAAACCGTCGTGCGAAGTCATGAAGGTCAATCACGGCATTGAGCGCCAATCCGGATCGCTCGCTCAGGCGAGCACCACGGGCACCGGCGAATCCTTGCGCGCACGCCTCGCCAGTTTTGCGTCGAACGTGACGAAGCGCTCAGCGGCCACACTGCTGGCGAGATGCAGCGCATCGGCGAAATCGATCCCGCGTTCAAGCATGCGCATCGCCCGATACGCCGCAGGGGCGTCCTCGAACGTGACGGTCGGCAGCCCAAGCAAGGCGAGAAAGGCGCGCGCGATCGCCGCGGTCGGCAGGCCGTAGCTGTAACGAAGCACCCACTCCGATTCCAGCAGGACGGTCTTTGCCACGAACACCGGCGCGGCCCTGAACACGGCGGTCGATCCCGCCGCCTGCGCGGCGTTGTCGTTGGCGAGCAGGCGGACGAGAACGTTAGTATCGACCGCGATCACGGCGCGCCTTCACGCCTCGCTCTATCGCGCGCTGCATCTCCGCGATCGAGCGCGCGGGTCCGCGGTACCCGGTACTGCCGATGACATCTTCCAGTCGCGTCGTGGGCACCGGCCGTAGCGGCCGCAGCAGCACGCCCTCGGCCACCCGCTCGACCAGGAACTCGGTACCTTCGCTCCACTGATCGGCGTCGCGGATCGCCTTGGGCAGCACCAGCTGGCCCTTCGAGGAGAGACGAGTCGTTTCCATGGCGTGCGGATTTGAAGGTAAGACGATAGTAAGACAGCATACGCCGAGCCGAGCTCTCGCGCAATCGGTCGACAGGCCAAGCGCGTTGGACGGGATCGTCGACGGCCTCGACGTCTTCATCACGGTAGCCCGGGATGCCTGAATCGGCACTCACCCCCGCACCGGTCAGGACGACCAGCCGCCCATACGGGCGATCCGCATGCTTGCCGACGTCGGACTAGCCAGATCGAGCATGGTTAGCAAAAATGCGAACGGCGCTCGGCGTACGGAAACGCGTGGAATCGGCCCTGGTTCGGCGCCAATTCGGTCGAACGACTAATGGGCACCCCCGCGTGTGGAAGGTAGCATTTTTGCTATCCATCCGGCGCAGCGCCTACCTCTGCCATGTACGAGCCCTCCCGAGTTCTGGCCAGTCACCTTGCTTCACTCACGGAAGGGCGCAGGAAACGGTCTACGCGGGCGCTCACGACTGATCGCACATTGCAGGCGCTGGTGGCCGATCTCGTAGCTGCACGGGTCGCCGCGGGAAGACGCAGGAGGAAATAGCCGCGAGGATGTGGACGACCAAAAGTGTCGTGCCGCGTCTGGAGAGCGGCGTGCGCACGCGTCCGACGCTAACCACCATCGAGAGATATGCGGTCGCCGTGGGTGCCACGGTCGAAATCCGCGTGCGGATGAAGCGGTAGCTCGAGCCCTGAAGCCGGACGCAAGATCGTACGTCCGCCTCGGGTGGGGACGTAAAATGGCCCGTCGGAGCCGTCGTTAGGAGTGTTGCAGTGGATCGAGTTACCTTTGAGGCCTTCGAAGCAAATGCGCGAGCGGAGAGATTCGACGAGGTTTTGGAGCGACGGTGGGCCCCGCGGACGGTTCTCGAGACACACATCCACCCGTTCGCGCTGAGCGCGCGCGTTGTTGAGGGTGAGATGTGGCTCACCGTGGGGGACAATGTCCGGCACCTGGTCCCCGGCGACACCTTCACGCTCGACCGCGATGTGCCTCACGCGGAGCGCTACGGCGAGGAAGGCGCCACCTACTGGGTCGCGCGTCGCACGCTCGCCAGGTAATGAGCTCGGGGTTGCTCAGTCGGCCCCAACACACCACTCGGAGCAAGGTTGGCTTGGGCGGTTCAAGTATTTTTCCTTGAGTTGTTCCCGTAGTTCCCGAGCGCGAAAGACCTCTTCCGGCGATGCGATGACCGGTACGACAAGACTGGGATCACTGGCTAATGCATTGGCCGTGGACGGCGGTAGCTGATTCGGATCCCTTGCTGGAGGCAGCGTGGGTTCCATTGCCGCGCCGTGACGCCGGCCGCTGACGGTAACCAGCGCGAGTGGTATAGCCCGCTCCAACAAGCCTTGCGTATCGTCGCAGCACGCCGGCGGGTCCGTCCGAAGAACGATTGAGCTATTCACCGTATTCTACGTATCACCCTGGGTCAGGGATTCATTACCGCAATGCACAATAGAAGGAGTGCTACCAAGGCGTCAATGATTCGTTGCGTTATCGCAACGCTTGCGAGCGTATTGTCGCGGCGCTGCAACAATGTCCGCCCGGACACCTCGCTCGGGATCCGCGACGCTTCGCTCGAGACGGGGGTGCGCGCAATCCGGTATCATGCTGATTGGTTGCAGGAAAAGGCCATGACCTGGTTTGACCATCACTACCGAAGCAAGAAGCTTGCGTCGGCCGCCAAGTCATCGCTGCGTCAAGGCGATGAAGCGATGGCGCGGCGCTTGTACACCCAGGCAGCGCAGGAAGCGGAACAAGCGCTCGCGCAGGTGTCCCGCGAAAAGCAGGTGACGCAGGGGGTCATCGCCATGTTTGCGGCTTCCTTGTGGCGGCGAGCCAATCGATCCGATGAGGCCGCCCGCGTTGCGCGCCTGATCCGCGGCGCGCCCGACTTGTTTCCCATCACCTTGACGCCACTCGACGGCACCACGTCTGCAGACACGCAACCCAAGCGCGGGTAACTCTTCCTCAGCCCCAGGCTCCGATGATCTGATCGAGGCCTTTTCGGTAGTCGGGGAACATCGCTTTCCATCCCGGCACGCGCGGCAGCGGCGCCGGAGGCGGCATCGGGAGCGCCACTTGCTGCATGTGTTCCTCGCGAATGATCACGTGGGCGAGAGGTTTCGAGAACAGCGGCAGGTGCAATGGGGTTCGCCGGCCAACCCGACGTGCAAACGCATCCATCAGTTGCATGAACGAAGTCGCGCGACCGTCGGTGGCGTAGAAGATCCGTCCCGCGTTTCGTGGTCGGGCCGCGGCGAACAAGGCCGCGGCGGCATCGAACTGATGAAGGTGATACTGCAGGGCCCTGGCGGGACCGGACCAGTACGGCCGGCCGAGGCGAAAGGCGTTGCGGTAAGCGCGTAGATCGGCGCTCTCTGGACCGTACAAATAACCGACGCGCACAACGCAAGCGGGGACCGGACCGGACAGGACCAGCGCTTCGCATTCGAGGATCGCATCGACCGACGAGCGCAGCGGCTCGTTCAGGCGGCTGCCCCGCTCGACGGCATGTACGAAGGCGAAGCTCGCGTGGACGAGCATCGGAGCGCCCTCCGCACGGGCGGAACGCATCGCGCGGCGAGTTCCAGCCAACGTCGTGCGGGCGAAGTCTTTCCAGGCGTGACCGTCGTGCAACAGACTGTTTGCCTGTTGCCCGGCAAGGTTGATGTGAACGTTTTCGGTTGCGCTCCGCGCGCGCCACCGCGCAAGGATCCGACCCAGTTCGGAGCGCGTTCCGGTGATCTGACTCAAATCAACGCTTCCAGGCCCTTTCGGTCCAACAGGTCGAGCAGCTTCAGCGAAGGACCGCTCGGATGCTTGTCGCCGATCTCCCATTGCCTGACCGTGGAGAGGCTGGTGTTCAGGACCGACGCCAGCACGGCCTGGCTCAGCTTGCAGCGGCCCCGCAGCGCCCGAATCTTCCTGCTCGAATAATCGGGAACGGGCGCGAGGCACAGCGCGGCGTATTCGCGCATACGGCGCTTGTCGATGAACCCCGCCGTGTGGAGGTCGCGCGCGGTATCGTGGACCGCGTTGAGGACGCGGCTGGCCCCTTTGAGCTTCTTACGCATGACAAATCTCCTGCAATGCCCCGCTGGATTTATGCGCATCGAGCGTCTTCCGCATCCAGCGCACGAAATGGCGGGTCTTGAAGACTCGACGCAAGAGTATATCACTAAGTGTATTAGCTGGCAAGGCGCGCCAGTGACCGCGCGTAAAGCGCCTTCCCCCGATGTCGTCGCGAGCGTGATGAAGCCCGAGCCCGTCACACCGGCCGAGCCCTTCCATCCCACCCTTTTGGAATTCGATCGCCGATCCAGTAACGCGGTCCCGGTCCGTTCCGCGCGGCGCGGTCGGCCGGATTGGCGAACTGGCACCGCCCGAGCGAGAGGCAACCGCAGCCGATGCACTCGGTGAGTCCCGATTTGAGGCGCTGCAGTTCGGCGATGCGTTCGTCGATGCGTGAAGCCCACGCGCTCGAAAGGCGCGCCCAGTCGCGGCCGGTCGGCGTGCGCTGCGCCGGCAGCTTGGCGAGCTCGGCCCCGATCTCGTCCAGAGTCAAGCCCACGCGCTGGGCGAAGACGATGAACGCTATGCGGCGGAGCACTGCGCGCGGGAAGCGCCGGTGGCCGGCGCCCGAGCGCTCGGATCTGATCAGGCCGCGCGCCTCGTAGAAGCGAAGCGCCGAGGCGGCGACGCCGCTCCGGCGTGAAATCTCCTGAATCGTCAGCAAGTTATCCATTCAGGCAATTTAGCGCATTCGGCCCTTGACTTCAAGCTCACTTTAACTTGTAGAGTCCACCGCATGAACCCACTTAGAGTCGCCATCACCGGAGGCACGTCCGGCCTCGGCCTCGCGCTCGTGCACGAGCTATGCCGACGCGGTGCCCGGGTCGCCTTCGTTGCGCGCACCCACGAGCGCGTCGACCATATTGCTCGTGACCATCCAGGAACGCATGGCATCGTGGGCGACGTCGCGCGGAAGGAGGATATTCATCGCGTCGCCCTCCAAATCAGCACCGCCCTCGGCGGGCTCGACGTGCTCGTCAACAACGCCTCCAGCCTCGGGCCGACGCCACTCGCGCTCCTCGCCGACACCGAGTGCGAGGACTTCGCGCTCGCGCTCGAGACCAACGTTCTCGGGCCATTCCGTCTCACCAAGGCGCTGCTCGGCGCGTTGACCGCCTCTGCCCGCGAAGGCCGCGGCGCAGTAGTGCTCAACATATCGAGCGATGCAGCGATCAACGCCTACGCGCAGTGGGGCGCCTATGGCGCGTCGAAGGCGGCGCTGCGTCACATGAGCGCCATCTGGGGCGAGGAGCTTGCTGCCGAGGGTGTGCGTTTCCTGTCGCTCGACCCAGGCGACATGGACACGCCGCTGCACGCACTCGCCGTGCCCGGCGCCGATCCGGCGACGCTCAAGCGGCCGGACACGGCCGCACGCGAGCTCGCCGACGCCATCTCGGCTGCCTTGGTAAAGGAGGCCGTGTGATCGCCGCTCCCCGCCCGATTCAGCGACCCCCAGACGCACGCCTCCTGGTCATAGGTCAGAACGGCGCGATCGTGCATGCCGCGCGCTCGAGCCTGGCGGATTCTCTGAAGTCTGGCGATCTCGTTATCGCGAACGATGCGGCGACCTTGCCCGCAAGCTTGCACGGCGTCCACCTGCCAAACGGGGCGCCGATCGAGGTGCGGCTTGCCGGTCGTTCGTCTCTCGCGCGCGAAGACCTCCGGTTCTCTGCCGTGGTGTTCGGCGACGGTGACTGGCGTACGCGCACCGAAGACCGTCCACCGTCCCCGCGACTCGCGCTCGGTGATCGCCTCGCGCTCGGGCCCCTTGTCGGAACCGTCGACGGCGTCCTCGGGCACCCACGGCTCGTCGCGCTGAACTTCGACGGTCCCGTCGATACCTTTTGGGCGGGTCTAGCGCAGCACGGCCGGCCGATTCAGTATGCCTACCTGGACCGAACTCTCGCACTGTGGGACGTATGGACGCCGATTGCCGCCCTTCCGGTGGCCTTCGAGGCGCCCTCGGCGGGCTTCGCGCTTGACTGGCGATTCCTTCGCACACTACGCGGCCGCGGAGTGGAGTTCGCCACCATCACCCTCGCGGCGGGCATCTCGTCCACCGGAGATCCCGCGCTCGATGCCCGCCTGCCGTTCGACGAGCCTTACCGCGTTCCGGCGAGCACCGCTGCAGCCATTCGTCGGGCAAAAACTAGAGGCGGCCGCATCGTGGCAGTAGGGACGACGGTCGTTCGCGCCCTGGTACATTCCGGGGGCCGTGCCGGAGAAGGCATCGCCGATCAGCGCATCGGCGCGGGCACGCGCCTGCGCATCGTGGATGCGATGCTTTCCGGAACTCACGCGCCCCACGAGAGCCACTATCACGTGCTGCGCGCGTTTCAACGCGACGACGTGCTCGCTCGGGCCGAGGCAACGCTGGAAGGGTCGAACTACCGCACCCACGAGTTCGGTGATTCGGTCCTGATTTTCTCGCATCAGGACTGAGCGAACACTCGCCGGAATCGCTGGTGTCGGCTGTACGCCACGTCAGACGGCATCGCTCTGCGGCCGCGCCATTACTGCTCGGCACGTCGCCATTTGCATTCGAATGTTTTTGTAGCCGCGATAACCATTCGCGTCACGTTCGACCCCACGAAGCGCGCCCCGCACTCAGCATGCGAAAGGCCAACGACCGTGAAAAAGCGCGCCTCGCGCCGTACTTTGAAGTCTGACCTCGCCAAGGTCGACGCCCATCCGATCCGCCCTCACGAGTACAAGGAGCTGCCCGAGCTCACCGAGCGGGCCCTGTCCCGGGCGGTCGTAAGCAAGGGCGGGCGGCCCCGGTCGGCGAATCCCCGCAAGCTCATCTCCATCCGGCTGCCCGTCGACGTCATCGAGCGGTGGAGGGCAACCGGTCCGGGCTGGCAGACCCGCATCGCCGCACGCTTGAGCAAGTTGCGCTAACAGCATCGCTGGCCCGGTGGGGGTCAGCCGCTCCAGGCTTGATCGTGACGAACTTTCTGGCAACGCCACGACCATACCTCATCGCCAAAGCAGGCGAATGCGCTCACCGAGATCGACCGGCGCGGCCGGACCGATCGCTGCATTGGGCTCTTGGACGGCGTGTACCGCGACGGGCCATGCCGTGCACTCGAACAATGGCGTCAGCGCGTCGGGAATGAACCGGCTGCGCGCAGCGTAGACGTGACGGTTCCCGACCGCCGCCTGCTGGTGGACGTAGAAGCGCTGCGGCACCAGGAGCCGCAGCTCGTCCCTGGCCCGCGTCATCGCCACATACAGAAGGCGTCGCTCCTCCTCCACCTCTTCGGTCGTTCCGGTGCTCATGTCGGAGGGAATGCAGCCGTCGACGACGTTCAGGATCTGCACCGACTTCCACTCCTGCCCCTTGGCCGAGTGGATCGTCGACAGGATGAGGTAGTCGTCGTCCAGCCACGGCGCGCCGGCGTCGTCGCTCGTCGCGTCCGGCGGGTCGAGCGCCAATTCGGTGAGAAAGCGCTCGCGCGAGGGATACGTCGACGCGATCTGCTGGAGCTGGACCAGGTCGCGCTGGCGCACCGGCGCATCGTCGTACACGCGCGCCAGGTGCGGTTCGTACCAACGCGTGACCCACTCGAGCTCGGCCGGCCACTCCGCCGCGGAGCTGCGGAGCCCACGAAACACATTCAGGAACGCGCTCCAATCTGCCTCCGCGGACGGCGGGACCTTGAACGCCTCCATGGCTGGCATCACGTCCGCCGTCGCGCTGATCGCGTCGAGGAGGCGCGTCGCGGTGGCCGCCCCTATACCGGGAACGCGCCGCGCAGCGCGGAATCCGGCCAGGCGATTGCGCGGGTTGTCGGCCCACCGCAGCACCGACAGCACGTCCTTCACGTGCGACGCTTCGAGGAATTTGAGTCCGCCGTACTTCACGAACGGGATGTCGCGGCGGGCGAGCTCGAGCTCAAGCTGCGCGCTATGGCGCGAGCTGCGGAACAGCACGGCCTGCGACTTGAGCGCGAGGCCCCGCTCACGCTGCTCGAGCACGCGCTCGGCCACGCACTTCGCCTGGTCGGCTTCATCGCGCACGTCGACGAGCTGCGGCATGCCGGACGAAGCGCGATCGGTCCACAGGTTCTTGGTGAAGCGCTCCGGCGCGAGGCCGATCACGGCATTGGACGCGTCGAGGATCGGCTGCGTCGAGCGGTAGTTGCGCTCCAGCGTCACCACCCGGGCGGGCGGCGTGAACTGCCCCGGAAAGTCGAGGATGTTGCGGACCGTTGCCGCGCGAAACGAATAGATCGATTGCGCGTCGTCGCCAACGACTGTCATGCCCCTGCCGTCCGGCTTCAGCGCCCGCAGGATCGAGGCCTGCAAGCGGTTGGTGTCCTGATATTCGTCGACGAGCACGTGATCGAAGCGTTCGCCGATGGCCCGCGCCAGCGCAGGCTCCTCGACCATGCACGACCAGTACTGCAGCAGGTCGTCGTAGTCGAGCACGTTCTGCACCTGCTTCGCGCGGACGTAGCCTTCGAAGAGTTCTTTCAGCTCGGCTTCCCACGCGGCGCACCACGGATAGTCGTGCTCGAGAACCGCGGCGAGCGCCGCTTCGCTGTTGACGACGCGCGAATAGATCGCGAGACAGGTCGCCTTCGTCGGGAACCGGCGCTTCGTGGTGTCGAGCCCGAGCTCGTGCCGGACGATCGCGATCAGGTCTTCGGCGTCGCCGCGATCGAGAATCGTGAAGGACTCCTGCAATCCGATCCGCGGGGCATATTCGCGGAGGAGCCGCGCCCCGACGCTGTGGAACGTGCCTGACCATTGCAGGGCGGAGGGCGCCTGCCTCGTCGATGTGCCGAACGCTCGATGGAGAAGCTGTCCCGCCCGGCGCTCCATTTCCGCCGCCGCCCTGCGCGAAAACGTCAGTAGGAGAATGCGTTGCGGATCGGCGCCGCTGCGAACAACGTGCGCGACGCGGTAGGCGAGCGTGTTGGTCTTGCCGGAGCCGGCGCCCGCGATGACCAGCAACGGTCCGCCGTCTTGCCCCTGCGAACCCGTGCCGTGCTCGACCGCGAGTCGCTGCTCGGCGTTGAGGGGGGCGAGGAAGTCATCGGAATGAGCCACGGCGCGGTATCGAACGATCGTTCGAGCGAGCATACCACGCCCCGGTCACGCTCTCCCGCATCAGGCTGACTCAAATTAACGCTTCAAGGCCTTTTCGGTCCAACAGATCGAGCAACTTCAGCGACGGACCGCTCGGATGCTTGTCGCCGATCTCCCATTGCCTGACCGTGGAGAGGCTGGTGTTCGGACCGACGCCAGCACGGCCTGGCTCAGCTTATAGCGGCCTCGCAGGGCCCGAATCTTCCTGCTCGAATAATCGGGAACGGGCACGAGGCATAGCGCGTCGTACTGGCGCATCCGGCGCTTGTCGATGAATCCCGCCGCGTGGAGATCGCGCGCGGTCTCGTGGACGGCGTTGAGGACGCGGCTCGCCACTTTGGGCTTCTTACGCATGACAAATCTCCTGCAGTGCTCCGCTCGATAAATGGGCATTGAGCTGCTGCGACGAAAGCGCCAGCAGATCATCTGCGAGGCTCCGCAGTGCATCCAGCTCCGCAGCGCTTGCGTTCGCTCGCTCATTCTCTTCTAGAAGCCGAAAACGCAGAACCACGTCTTATATCACTAAGTGTATTAGATGGCAACGCGCGGCTGTGACCGCGCGCATGGCGCCTTGCCCGCGATGAAGCGTCGGGACGGCGCCCGCTGGCGCCATTGTCTGCAACGGGCGATGTCAGGGGAATCGGCCGTTCGGCGGACGTCGGTCTCGTTGGGATCGAGACCGCGCCTCTGTCCCTAAGCGGTTCTCGCCGGTCCCGATTGCCACTGATCAGCGTCGCGGATCGCCTTGGGCAGCATTAACTGGCTCTTCGAGGAGAGACGAGTCGTTCCATGGCCTGGGGACTTGGCGAAGCGCGTTAGTTCCATCGCGGGAGTCCAGATCGAGCATGCTTAGCAAAATTGCGAACGGCGATCGGCGTACAGAAACGCGCGGCATCGGCCCTAATTCGATCCCAATTCGGTCGAACGACCAATGGGGCACCTCCGCTGCTGGTGGGAGGTAGCATCTTTGCTACCCATCCGGTGCAGCGGCTACCTCCGCCATGTCCGAGCCCTTCCAAGTTCTGGCCCGTAGCCTCGCTTCACTCACGGAAGGGCGCAAGAAACGGCATGCGCGGGCGCTCTCGGCTGCTCGCACATTGCAGGCGCTGGTGGCCGATCTCGTAGCGGCACGGGTCGCCGCGGGAATGCCGATTGACCGCGAAAGGGGCGGACGCTACATTGCAAGGCCGCGGCATCCCTTGAGGCAGGATGCGACCATGGTCGAGTCGACCTCTCCACGCACGCCTTCGGGCACGGAAAGGGCGCTCATCGTCGCGCTGACGCTGTACGCCGTTGCAGTCGTCGGTCCCGATACATTCCGCCCCTTGTTCCATGACGGTGCGAAGAGCGTCATGCGGTGGTATCCGATCGCGACCGTCGGGTTCGAAGCCGACAACAACGGCAAGGTAATTTCCGTCGATCAAGACGGCCCCGCCGATCACGCCGGGCTGAGGCCGGATGACCAAATCGATCTCGGCTCGGTGCAGCCGGATCGACGCGCGATCAACAAGTTCGTCTATGTCGCGCACGGCACCCCGATCGAGATGCTCGTCCAGCGCGGCGCGAACCAGCGTCTCCAGGTCGCCATCAAGCCCGAACACGAGCGACTGGACGGCTGGAATGCCGCTTCCCTGCTGATGGCGCAGGCGTCCGCGCTGTTCTTCATTGCCTTGTGCGCGTACCTGATCTGGCACCGGGCCACGTGGTCGACATGGGGCTTCTTCCTGTACGGCATGTGGTTCAACTCCGGCCAGTATTTCGTTTGGTACGCGAACCTTCCGGTCGCCGGGCTCGTCGTGTTCGACATACTCCAGGCGACAGCCCAGGCGCTCGCGCTGACAGGATTCCTCGCCTTCGCAATGTTCTTTCCGGACGAGCAGACGCCTGGATGGTGCTCGTCGCACCGGCGATCGCTGCTCGCGGGCGTCTTTGCCGTACTGCTCTTCAGCGGAATGCTGAGCTTCTGCAATTTCTTCTTCGGGTGGCGGACCGAAGCGCCGTATCTCGTCTACTACGCGTTCACGTGGGTCGTATATCTGCTCGCCGTCTGGTTCTTCGTGCGCAATTTCCAGCGGTTGCCCGAGCAGCGGGCAAGGATGCGCTGGATCGTCGCGGGCGGCCTGATCGGTCTACCCTTATTCCTGCTCGCGGACATCTACGAGGCTACCGGATTGTTCCAGGTCCTGGCGCCGGGACTCGACCGGTGGATCTACCGCAACGACTGGGTGCTGAACCTGATGTACGCCGGCAACGTGTTCCTGCCGGCCGCGGTCGTCTACACCGCGCTTCACCACGAGGTCATGAGCGTGCGCTTCGCCGTGACGCGCGCGGTGGTGCTGTCCGGTATCTTCTTTGCGTGCATCGCTGCGTTGCATCTGCCCTCGTCATGGCTCGAGGACACGATGGAGGGACACGAAGCGCTCGCGCCGCTCGCCCTGCCGATCTCGTTGCTCGTGGCCTGCATCCTCGCATTGATTCACAACCCGTTGCACGGCGTCGTGGAGCGGCTGTTCGCGCCGCGATGGCACCGCGCGAAGGTGAAGCTCGAGGCGCTGGCGCAACGACTGGTGGATGACGAAGATCTCACCGCGACGGATGTGGATCGCGCGATCGTGGACGAGACTGCCAACGCGCTCGGGCTCGAATGCGCAGCGCTCCTGTGTCGCAGGCCGAACGATGTCTTCGTGACGCACCGAACGTTGCATTGGCCCTCACGCGCGCAGCGCGAGTTCGAATGCGACCATCCGTGGGTTTGTACGACGGCGCGGGGACCGGTTTCGCTGGCCGATCCGGACGACGTGCCAGACGAGCCCGAGCTCGCCGTTCCGATTCGCGGCAGCAGCCGCCGGCCCGCAGCCCGGGTGATGCTGTACGGCCACCACATCACCCGTGAGCGCATCGACCCCGACGAGGTGCGGATCATCCACTCGGTTTCGCGCGCCGCGGGGATCGCGTACATGCGCCTCGATTACGAGGCGCCTGGAGTTCCTCCCGAACGCGGAGCAGCTCCTTTGGTGTGACTGTTGGCGCCGGCTTGTATTCGATGGCGTGCGTCCGTAGCGTCCGCTTGCCCTGCCTCGCCTCGGCAAGGGCTGCCATGCCCTCGCTCAGCTCCGCGAACAGTTCTCGTCTGGCCGGCGCGTGGCCTTGACCCCTGCAGCAGTTCTCATTGCTCTCCCCCAACTCAATCGCGTGATTGTACGCAACTTACGTAGATACGCGCCGAGAAAGTAGGGTCAGACTCGACTTTTCGAACGCTCACGCTGGCGCATTGACGCAAGGCGTCGAGGCGGTCGCTCGCGTCCTCGATGCGGCGGCCTACGGCTCGGACGCCCGCCACGGATCGATCACGTTGATCTCGAGATCCGCGAAGTGACGCGTATTTCGTGTAGCCAGCGTCGCATGCCGAGCGAGCGCGATCCCCGCGATCCGGGTGTCGCGGATGTCGATGGGCCTGCCCGCTCTTTGCCGCCGTGCGGCTAATTCGGCGGCTTCATTGGCCGCCCCAGTGTCGAAGTCCAGGACGCGATTCTCGAGGTCCTCGTCGAGCAAGCGCCCAAAGGCCGATGTAAGCGCTCTCCGCCGCTTCCCGTCGGGAAGCAAAGCGATTCCGAGACGTGCTTCGAAGAGGGTGATGCTGGTGATCCAAACCGACTCCGCGGGCTGTCGGTCGAGCCACACGACTACATCGGCGTCCGGGACCTTGCGCATCAACGCCGAAAGGACGTTCGTGTCGAGAATGATCACTCGCCGAGCTCGGCTGGTCTTGGCGCCTGGCCGTGCAATTCCGGCAGATCCTTTGTCAACCCCGTCTTCGCGAAGCGAGCAGCGATGCGCGACCCCAGGTTCGGGGGCGGGCGATTCTCGTCCTTCGCGGCGTTGCGAAGAATGTCGCGCACCTCCTCTTCCATGCTGTGCCCATGGCGCTCGGCACGGCGTTTCAGGCGCGTCTTGACGTCCTCTTCGAGGCCGCGAACGATGAACTGGGCCATGGATTTCTCCGCGCACGGATCGAAAGATATCGTGATATCACACCGGGGTTGCACCGGCATCCGCGGCTTGTCAAATCAATCGGCCAGAATCGAACTCACCCTCGAAGCGTCTTGCCTATCGTGGCTTTTTGAGCTACAATCGTAGCTATGAAAGCTACAGACCATCGAGCGGATGCCTCGTCGCTGCTGTTCCCCGCTTCCTACCGGCGGCAGGTCCTGTCGCTGCTGCTGCTGCGCCCCGAACGAAGGCTGCACGTACGCGAGATCGCACGGCTGACGGGCACGGCGGCCGGGACGCTCAACAAGGAACTGACGCGATTGCACGAGGCGGGCCTGCTCAATCGCGAGCGTGTGGGTAATCAAGTTCAGTACTTCGCGAACCGCTCGCACCAGATCTATCCGGAGTTGGCAGGCATTCTTCGAAAGACCGTTGGTCTCGCCGATGTGTTGATCGAAGCGCTCACACCGCTGGCCAACGAGGTCAAGGTGGCGTTCGTCTTCGGCTCGATTGCGCGCGGTGCAGAGACCACTGGTAGTGACATCGATCTTCTGATCATCGGTGAGTCGGACTTCGGCTCCGTGGTCGATGCACTGCACCCGGCCCAGCAACAACTCGGCCGAGAAATCAATCCCAAGGTGTTTTCGGCGCGCGAGTGGAGGGCAAAGCTCCGTTCGCGGGATCCCTTTGTCAGAGAAATCGTGGCTCAACCCAAGATCTTCCTGATTGGCAGCGAAGATGAGCTTGCAGAACTTGGTCGGCGTAAGTCTTGAGGCGATCACGCCTTCGAAGCAAACGATCCGCCGCCTGCTTGGCGGCGCTTCCCGGCATATTGTCGATGCCAAGGTAAAGGCGGTGAGTTCCGAAACGCGATTTGGCAGCGCCTATACCGCGATCCGCATGCTTGCCGACGTCGGTCTGCACGCTCACGGCTATCGCACATCTACCAGCAAGCCAGGGCATCACCAGACTGCGATTCAGTCCCTGCAACTGACATTGGGCGTGGAGTCGCGAGTGATCGTTCGACTGGATGCTCTGCGCAAGCAGCGGAACCTGACCGAGTACACGGGCGAACCGATCCCGGAGGCGACGGTTGCGGAATGCCTGGCACAAGCGGAGGCTCTCTACGCCGCCACGACCGCTTGGCTCAAATCGCATCGGCCGGAATTGATCTGAGGCATCAGTACTATCTTGGAGTTCTGCTGAATGTGCCGCGGGCGGGCGTCTTTTACGCAGGAGCCTGCGCGAGCGGGTGCGTCTCTTCACGAGCAAGACCTGGCATCGCGAACCCCAACGTGTTCAGCGACGCGATCAGCTCGCCCTTCTGGTTGTCGCTGAGCGCAACCAGCGGCGGCCGCACAGTCCCCCAGGCATTGTCGCCCGAGAAGTGCGCAACGGCGGCCTTGAGCGCGGGAATCATCGGGAAACGCTGAAATGCACTCCGCACCGTGTCGAGCGCGGCCTGCTGTGCATCGGCGTCCGGCTTTTGCCAGCCTCGTCCCAGCGTCGCAATCGCCGCCGGATTCACGTTGGCCGTCGCGCTGATGCAGCCGGCGCCCCCCGCGCGCAGCGTCGCAAGCAGGAACGTCTCGCTCCCGGCAAAAACGTCGAAGCCGCGCGGCTGGAATTGCTCGAGCATCGCGCGCGTGTTGTTCCAGTCGCCGGAGCTATCCTTGATGCCCGCAATCGTGCCCGGATAACGGCGGAGCAAACGGTCGATCAGCGGGAGGCTGATCGGAATCATCGACACCGGTGGAATGTGGTACAGGTAGATGCGCAACCGCGGATCGCCGACCCCCTCGATCACCTCCGCGAAGCTCGCGAACAGGCCATCGTCCGACACGCCCTTGTAGTAGAACGGGGGCAGCATCAGCACGCCGCCGCAGCCGTGAGCCACCGCGCGGCGCGTGAGCTCAACCGTATCAGGAAGGGCGCACGTGCCGGTTCCCGGCATCATTCGGGCGGCTGGCAGGCCTGCTTCGACCAATGCATCGAGCAGCTCCAGCTTCTCGGCGACCGTCAGCGAGTTCGCCTCGGAATTCGTACCGAATACCGCCAGCCCCACGTCATTGTCGAGCAACCATCGGCAATGGCGCACGAGCCGCGCCACGTCCGGGCGCAGGTCGGACGTGAACGGCGTGACGACGGGGGCCAACACCCCGCGAGGACCTTGCGACGGTTTCACGGCATTCTCCATTCTTCGCCGCCCTATTTGGGAATTGGCTCCGAGCGGGCTATTCCGATACAGCGTGTCTCGTACTGTTTCGTGAGCGCCCGTCTGTGGTTCAGGCTACGAGGACTTTCCGCGCGGCCGCGTTTCGCGTTGCGCTCGGCCTCCGCGGCGAGCCTCTGCGTCTCGTCGAGCAATTGTGCGCACATGTTCGGATTCGTGTTGCTTCGATTCGCCTCATCCGGAATCTTGAGCGGCTTGCTTCCAGAACCACACGGCACGTCCGAGTAGGTCGTCTTGCCGGCGCCATCTGTGCATTTGTACACCTGGCTGTGCGCGATCGACGCCATCGCGTAGATGACGAAGGCGAGCGCCATTTTCGTGGCACAGCGGGGTAGATTTCTTGGCATGTTCGAAAAGGATCCGGCGAGGGCGACATTAACATTGCCTGGCTACAGGCCGCTAAACTGTTGTGATTGCCCCCACAGTTGCCCCCAATCGCTTCGTGGCATTCAACGATTTTCTACATGCGGTTTTCATTCAGCGCTCTCACCCTTCCGCTGTTTGCACCTTCGCACTAGAACGATCGCCGCCTTCAGCCTGGCTGAACACTAGGACGATCACTTCGTCGAGCGGCATCTCGCGGCCTTGCCGCCAAGCCCGCTCGAATGCATCGTCGCTGGTCGCTGCGCGCGCCATGGCGGCGTATCGATCATTGCGCGGACGCTCGTTGGGTGACATCGGCGAGCCTAGCTCCTCGCGCAGTCGCTCCGCTGCGCCCCACGTGCGCGCGGGCGCGAGCGAATCACCCTGAGCGGCAGCAAGCGCCGCTGCACCCTCCAGCACGCGGGCGAGTCCCAGTCGGTCGCCCAGCTCTCGCCGGATCGCGAGCGCTTCCTGGAAAAGCGCACGCGTGTCTTTATATTCGCCACGCAAGAATGCGACGAGCCCCACGCTGTAGAGAGCCGTTGCAATGCAGTCGCGGTCTCCCAGCTCGCGGCCGATGACGAGGCTCTCCTGATTGAGCGCGCGCGCCGTGGCGAGATCGCCCTCATCGCAGGCGATGTTGCCGAGAATGCTCAATGCGTCCCCGACACGCCCTTGATCCGCCACTTCGCGTGCGAGCGTCAGAGACTCTTGCGCCAAGGTCCGAGCGGCGACAAGATCGCCACGCTCCCAAGCGACCAACGCCAGATTGCCGAGCAATCCGGCCGCGCCGCGCTTGTCCCCCAACTCGCGCCACAGAGCGAGACTCTCCTCGTAGAGCGTTTGCGCCGCCGGATAGTCGCCTTGCTCGAACGCCAGCGACCCCAGGTTGTTGAGAGAACGCGCGAGGCCCAGGCGATCATCGAGGCCTCGCGAAAGCGCAAGGCCCTGCTCGAGCAGCGGCCGTGCGGCGGCAAAGTCGGTCTGGTGCCACGCGAGGCTGCCGGCGGCGTTGACCGCCCTCGCATATTCCAGGGTGGGTGTGGCAGGCCCGCCTTTGGCGAGGATGCGCGCGCACCATCGCCGTCCCTCGGCGAGATACCCCCGCGTGAACCAGAAGCGGTGCATCGCCGCGCAGAGGCGCAGATCCTGCTGCGCCGGCGCGTCCACGTTGCTCCACTCGAGCGCCGAGCGCAGGTTGTCGTGCTCATCCTCGAGCAGCCGCAACGAGTCGGCCTGCTCGGCACCGAGCAGTTTGTTGTCCGCCTCTTCCGCCAGTGCCACGAAGTAGTCCCGATGGCGCTCACGAATCGGCTCGGCGCCTCCGCTTTCCAACAGCCGTTCGCGTGCGTACTGCCGCACGGTCTCGAGCAGCCGGTAGCGAAAGCGAGCGTCGCCCTGGTCGATCGTCACGAGGCTCTTGTCGATGAGCGAGGTCAGGAGATCGAGCACCGCGGCGTCGTCGACGTCGCCGCCGGCGCAGACACACTCCGCCGCTTCGAGCGTCCATCCTCCGGCAAAGACCGAGAGCCGCTGCAACAGAAGCTTCTCCGGCTCGCGCAAGAGGTCGTAACTCCAGTCGATCAGCGAGCGCAGCGTCTGCTGGCGGGGGACCGCCGTGCGCGATCCTCCGGTCAGGAGGCGGAAGCGATGATCCAGCCTGCGATTGAGTTCCTCGACGGAGAGCGATCGCACCCGTGCCGCCGCCAGCTCGATCGCGAGCGGGATCCCGTCCAGCCGATGACAGATGGACACGAGCGTCGCAGCATTCTCGCTTGTGACCCGAAAGTCCGCATCGACCTTGAGGCAGCGATCGACGAAGAGCTGCAAGGCCTCGAACGAGGCGATCGACGCCGGCGTGGGTGTCTCCTTGGGGTCGGGCAGCGATAGCGACGGCACGCGGTAGGTCTGCTCACCGGCGATGCCGAGCGCCTCCCGGCTGCTCGCCAGGATGGTCAGCTGCGGGCACTGCCGCACGAGGGACTCGGCGAGCGTGGCGCATGCGCCGAGCAAGTGCTCGCAGTTATCGAGCAGTATCACGGCCCGCTTGTCTTTCAGATGCGCGACGAGCGTCGTCGTAATCGGCTTCCCCGGTTCTTCCTCGAGCGCGAGCACGGTCGCCGCGGTCCGCGGCACGAGGCCGGGGTCGGAAAGCGGCGCAAGCTCGACCAGCCATGCGCCGTCCGGAAAGCGCTCGAGCGAATCGGCGGCAAGCTGCAGGCTCAAGCGGGTCTTGCCGCAACCGCCGGAACCGGTGAGGGTCAGCAGGCGCGCCGCGGCGAAGAGGCGCCTCAGCTCCGTCAATTCCTTGTCGCGGCCGATGAACGTCGTCGGCTGCAGCGGAAGGTTGTTCGGCGTCGTTTCCAGGGAGCGCAGCGCCGGAAACTCCGCGCGCAGCTGCGGATGAACGACCTGGTAGACGCATTCGGGCGTCGAAAGGTCGCGCAGCCTTACGCGACCGAGATCGCGCAGCGACACTTGCGCCGGAAGGCAGTCGCGTACGCCACCGGCCACGGCCTGCGACAGCAATATCTGACCGCCGTGCGCCGCGGACATGATTCGCGCCGCACGATTGACGGTACTGCCAAAGTAATCACCGTCGCGGTGTTCGACCACACCTCGATGCAGCCCGCAGCGCACGCGAAGGGGCGCACCGCCGCCAACGGCCGAATCGTGGAGCGCTCGTTGCAAGTCCAAGGTGGCCGCGAGGGCGGCATTCGCATCGTCGAAGACGGCATGGATGCCGTCGCCGGTCGTCTTGACTACGCTTCCGCCGTGTGACTCGACGCTGCTGCGCGCCAGCGCATCGTGGAGAGCAAGCGCTTGCGACATGCGCGCCGCATCCCGCTCCCAGAGTGCCGTGCTTCCCTCGATGTCGGTGAAGAGAAGCGTCACTTGCAATGCCGGTGCCGGCATGCGGGCGCGCTGCTCCGCTGGAGGGGAACCGGATTCGACTGCCTTCGGGTTCGCCGGATGTTGATGCATGACTACGTAGTCGTTACCAGAGACCGGTCCGCCGCATCGTCGCGCCAATGGCGAGTATATTCTCGCCGCCTCGCCGCTCGTCCGCCGTGGGGCCGCGCCGACAGCCAACGCGTGAGCGCCGAATCGATCATCGTTAGCAAAAATGCGAACGGCGATCGGCGTGCAGAAACGCGCGGAGTCGGCCCTAATACGGCCCCAATTCGCTCGAACGACTAACGGGCACCTCCGCGTGTGGGAGTTAGCATTTTTGCTACCTATTCTGCACAGCGCATACCTCTGCCATGTACGAGCCCTCCCAAGTTCTGGCCAGTAACGTCGCTTTACTCACGGAAGGGCGCAAAAAAGGGCATACGCGGGCGCTCATGACTGATCGCACAGGCTCGCGCCAAGCGTGTCACTCGCTCGGAAATTTGTCCACGAGCTCCTTCAGCCGCTTGTCCGCGTCGTGGAGTATCGACGTCCCGTCGCCAAACAGCAGGATGTCAAAATCCAGGTTGAGCAGGTTGCGCACGCTTCGCTTGAGGCGCGCCGGATCATCCATCACCTTTTCCCGCAGCAGGCCGCACTGCCCGGGCGGATTGCCGATCACCGCGTCGCCCACGATCAGGAGCTTCCTCTCCGGCCAGTGCAGCGCGATTTCCCCGGGTGATTTTCCGGGGACGGCAACGATCGTGAACGGACCCACCGTCGCGCCCACGTTCAACGCCCCGTCGATTTCAGCGCCCTGGCTGCGCGCATGCGCGGCGTCGTCCGGGTGAATGAGCGTCCTGGCGCCGGTGCGGCCGCGCACCAGATTGGCGGCCCGCGAGTGGTTGCGATTGGTGAGCAAAATTTTCGCAGCGCCCATCCGGACGATGTCGGCAAGGCACGCGTCGGTGGGCTGTACCGGATCAATGCAAAGGTTTCCTTCCGCGCAGCGAACCAGATGGCCGTTGAAATTGTAACCGTGGGGTTCGGAGAACCACGCCCAGATAAAGACATCGGCGACGATTTCATCCATGGCGCAGCCTCCTTCTCAAGATGGATCGCACGTAGCGGTCGATTCGTTGTGTCATCCGCGCGGGAACAGATTGGATCAGGAAGCGCCAGACTCGCTGGAATCGCCGCCCTCGAGCGTGGAGAAGCGCACCGGCAGGACCTCGGTTATCGAGAGCTTACCGTCCTTCTGTTTGGTGAGCAGGTTTAGTTGCTGTGCCTCGGGCAGGCCAGCCGGAATCACCATTCTGCCGCCGGGTTTTAGTTGCTCGATGAGCGGCGGGGGAATAAGGTCGGGCGCCGCGGTCACGATGATCTTGTCGAACGGCGCGTGTTCGGGCCATCCGTAATAGCCATTGCCGAGCTTGAGCTCGATGTTCGTGTAGCCCAATCGGCCAAGGCGCTGTTCCGCCTGCCGCGCCAGCTCTTCGATCATCTCCACGCTGTACACCTTGCGCGCGAGCTCCGCCAGGATCGCCGCCTGGTAGCCGAGTCCGGTGCCGATTTCGAGGACCGCATCGCTGGCTTCGAGGCCGAGCAGATCGGTCATCAGCGCCACGATGAACGGTTGCGAGATCGTCTTGTCGCAACCGATCGGCAGCGGACGGTTGAGGTACGCATAGGGTTGAAGCTCCATAGGCACGAACTCATGCCGCGGCACGTTGCCCATGGCCTCCATGACCGGCTTGGCGAGCGCCGCCTTGCCGATCCGGGCACTCACGTAGATTGTCTCGGCAGCGACTTCCGCGAGCATCCGCTGGCGCAAGGCTTCGAAGCGCTCCGTGCTCACCGTGCCACTCCGTCAGACCGCATCACATTCCGCTGCATAGGCAACCCGGCGAATCAGAATTCGACGCGCGGGCCGTCCCACCCATCGCCTCGCGGTTGGGCGCGTGCAAGCGCCTGACTGGCCTCGCACCAGCCCTCGCATGCGTTCCGTCCCGGGCGGCGTCGCCAGGCATTCAGCAGCCCCTTGCACTTGGCGTAGAAGCGGAAGAAGCGCAACACGCGGCGGCGCTCGGATTGGGTTAACGGATGATCGCTGCAGACGAGCTTGTCGTCGCTCATGCCACGATCGGTCAGGGTCACAGCCCCCCACGCCCTGACCCGGATCTGCGCGCCCAGCGCGAGGCGCGGTCCAAGCACCAACGCGTCAAGCAAGTCGCCCTCGAGTCCTACGTAGCTCGGCACCGAGCCGTAGTTGAACGGGCAGGGCAGAGGCGAGACGAAGTCCACGTGGCCGGTCGACCCGCGTTTGAGAAAGCTGCCGCGCGGGACCTCGATCACCACGTCCAGCTCCGGCGCCAGAGGCACTGCCTGGCGGCCATCCGGTCGGCTGTCGGCGACGGCGTTCACTGCGAAAGACTACACCTTGCCCGATCAGGCGGCAGCGGTGAATGGCGGCAACTCCGCTCACGCCGAGACAAAGCTAATGAATCGGGCGATGGCGCTGCAAACCCGGTTCGTCCATTGGGACCGCCTGGACGCGCGCCCGGCGACACTTAGTCATCCGGATCGGGATCCCCGTCGCGGCTCCGCCACGGACCTCGAGAGGAGAACCCGTACGCATCGCACAAAGTACGCACGATCGCGCGGTCCACGGTGCCGCGAGGCGGGATGTACGTGAGGCGCTCGCCGGTTTCCGCGACGACATTTCCATTCAAATCCAGAGAAGTTCGTTGCATCTCGTGGATCGCTCTCGTCCTACAGTAGGCGTAACTGTAAACCTGCTGGGACGAGGCGTAGCAGGCTCGCGGCGGCGAGCAGTCGACTGATAGACCATAGTTGATCAGAACCCAGCCCGCCACGGCGTCGCCCGATCCTTCAACCGTTACCGGCGATGTCACGTAGATTGTCGCAGACTTGGAGGGCAAGCTGCCTGGCCAAATCTGGGACTCGAACGCGGCCGCTCCCGTAGCGAACACACACGAGGCGGCAACAACAACCAACCCGCCAATCATTGCGTTCCCGCTGTTGACCGAAGCCGTGATCCTCAAGATGGACCTCACTCGCGATGAACGGGCTCACGATGAGCAGGGCCGTTGTGCGCGCGTTATCAAAATCCTACGCCCACGGATACGAAAATCAAGACCACTGCTGCCGCCCAAGGGCAGGCAAGCAATTCACGAGCTGATCGCGGCTTACGGAGCGCCGCCCCCATGATCTCGCGATGCCACCGTCGTATTCGTTATCCACGAGCGACTGACTCGCGTTCGCAAGGAATCCGCCTACCTCGGATTTCGAGGTCGGCTCGACCTTAAACTGGCCGCTCTTGACCAGGCTATCGAGCGCCTTGAGCATCCCTCGCCTTGAGCTGTGCGGGGGCCACCGATCAGGAAGATCTTCGGGCCGGCCAGTACGGTGCGCAGGAAATGAACCTTCGCTTCTTTCCGTTTGATGAACTCCTTCAAGTCCATCACCGTCGCCGAGATCGGCCGGGCGAGTCGCTTCTCGACGTCGCGCAGCGGCCCGTCGAGGTCCGAAAGCAGCACGTCTCCCACGATTAGCACGTCGACGTCGCTGGTCGCGTGATGTTCGCCGCGCGCCACGGAGCCGAAAATGCAGGCCACGTGGATGCGAGTCGAGAACGGGACGAGCGCCATGCGAAGAAAGTCGCCGATGGCAAAAGTCTTCGCGACAAGCACAACGAGCTCGTGGAAGATGGACGCCGTTTCGTTGGCTTGGTAGTAGACCTGATTCGCCCGGCGCTCCCGCGTCACCAGGCCCGAGCGCGTTAGCTGGTCGAGCTCACGTTGCACCTGGCTTGCGCCACTCTTCGCTCCATGGACGACCTCGCGCGTGTAGTACGCGCGCCCGGGGTTGCCGAAGAGCATGGCGAGCACTGCCTGTCGGGTTTTGCCGAAAAGGGCGTCCGCGACAGGGAGGGTGGTGGTGCCCATGAGTTGTACCTGATTTCGGTACGATCGTACCTAGATTAGGTACAACTGTCAGGCCGCCGATTGCGCGGGCCCCGCACCGGGAAGCCCCGGCGCGGCGTGCAGCCTCTCGCGCACCCTAGTTCCGCACGAATTTCCGCATCAGAACACCGTCGTGATAACTGTCGCCGATTTTCGTGTCTCGGTCGAGAACGGCCAGTCGCTCAAAACCGGCATTACGGTACAGGCGAATCGCCGCCTCGTTATCGGAACGGACCATGAGGTAGACGATTTCGATGGCAGCCTCCGCTGCGACGCGATCGAGAGCAGCCTGAAGCATGAGACTGCCCAGCCTTCTCCCTCGCGCAGCAGGTGCGACCCCCATGCTCAGCTCTGCCGTGTGCCGAAGCCTTGCCTGCGCTCGTGGCCGAATGATTAGGTAGCCTGCGGGCCTACGGTCAACTTCAACAACCAGCGAGACTGTGCCAGGAAGGCGATACAGGGCCTCGACGTCTTCTTCGAGTCGTCGGGCGTCGGGGTACTTGTCTTCCAGCAATTCGCTCATCCCATCCGAAGACGAATAGATCTCCTGGAACAGGCCGTACAGTTCAACGGCGGAATAGCTCCGGAAATCGTTCAGCATGGGTGTGGGCGCCAAATTCATCATTCGGGAGGACCGCTTGGACTGCTGGGAAGAGGCGTAGCAGGCTCGCAACGGCGAGCAGTCCACTGATAGCCCATAGTTGACCAGAACCCAGCCACCCACGGCGCGATCGACGTACCCACGATGAGCAGAGCCGCTGTGCGCGTGTCATCAAAATCCTACGCCCACAGATACGAAAATCAAGACCACTGCTGCGTTCCAAGGGATAGGCAAGCAATTCTCGAGCTGATGGCGACTTACGGAGCAATGGTCATGCTCATAGGCTGTCGCTTCTCATGTGCATTGGATAGACGAGAAACAGGCCGGTCCCAGGGTCGGAACACGGCTTCAGGGTGCGGCCGCAGGCTCGGCACTGAATCTCCCGCGAGCGGCGCGGGGCGCCCTCGTGGGCGCGCAGCGCCTTCCGCTCGTCGCCGCTGAGAAGGCGTCCCGACGTCGGACATAGATTCCTGTACTCGAGCAATGCCACCTTGGTCTCCGTTAGATCGCTCGCCGCGCCCCATCCGTTGGGGCGCCGGCGTTCGCGCTTGAGACGACATCCTAAGGCCGATTGCATATGCACACTACTGAAGAGATTGCATATATGATATGCACCATGCTCAACTTGAGAAGCGTCGATTTGAACCTGCTCCCCGTGTTCGAGGCGGCATACGAGGAACGCAGCCTGTCGCGTGCCGCGGAGCGGTTGGCGATGACGCAGCCGGCGGTAAGCCATGCCATGACACGGCTGCGGGGCTTGTTCAACGACGAGCTGTTCATCCGCCGATCGAGGGGCGTTGTGCCGACTCCGATGGCGGATACGGTCTACGCGAAGCTGCGCGCCGCGCTTGGCTCGGTTCGCGACGCCGTGATCGAGACGCGGGCCTTCAACCCCAGGACGTCGACGCGAAAGTTCTTCATCAGCATCCCGCACCCGCTCGGGCCGATGATTGCGGTGCGGCTTCGCGAACGACTGGCCAGCGCCGCGCCGGGGATCGAGTTGGCATTCAGTACGAGGTCGCGTCCCGTGGAGCTTGTTCGGGCGATGCGCGAAGGCCGGGTGGATGCGGCAGTCGATTGGGTGGTTCCTGGCGGCGGCCAGTTTCACGAAGTAACGCTATTCGGGGACGCGATCGTGGCGGTTGCCCGGCACGGACATCCGGCGCGGCGCCGGGTGCGCTCGGCAGAGGACCTGAAGAATGGAGAATTCGTATCGCTGCGACCGCGGGTCGAAGGGGAGAGCACGCTACCGGGAATCCAGGAGTGGTCCCGGTTGAAGCTGAACTGTGTACTTGAGGTCTCGGAGATCCTCGAGGTCTTCATGGTGGCGAGTCAATCGGATCTGTTCGGTCTGATCCCGCGGAGCATGCTGAAGGTCGCTCACGATTTCTTCGGGCTCGAGGCGTTGGCGGCGCGGCCAAAGGCAGCGGCCGTACCCATCAAGCTGGTTTGGCACGCAAGCCGCGAAAGAGACCCGGCGCACGTTTTTCTGCGCCAACAGATAGGGCTCGCATCGAACGACATCGTCCCGCACAAATCACGTTAAGCGGGCAGTCATTCGATCAGAAACGGTACACGGCTGCAGCGAGGATCGACATTCGGGCGCCGAGCCCTCCTTCGACCAGAAGGACGAAATCCTTGTCGAACTCGACGAGGCCGCCGAGCAGCGTGTTCCAGGGATTCGCCGCCGACTGGACGACGACGAATTGGAGGTCCGTGTTGGCAACGCTGCCCGCGACCGTTTGCTGAATGTGCTGATACATCGCACCGGTCCAGATCGCCGCGCCCGTGGACGCGCCGACCGTGCCATGCAAGCCCACCCTGGCCGAGAAGATCGAAGCCACCGGCTTCGTGTCGGCGATCAGCGTTTCGTTCTTGAACGTTAATTTGGTTTGGGTGCGGTTCGCGTCGGCCACCACGAAAACGGTGAGGTCCCGCCAGTCACTGACCTTAGTCCCTCCCTGCAGCGTCACACCTCCGCCATAAGTCGGGCCCTTGAACGAGGCATTGAGCTGCAATACCGCTGGCTCGATGATGCCCAATATGGGGTCGCCGGGAACCTGGATAAGTCCTTTGGTCGTTCCTGTCGTATAGCCGAGGAGGGCATAGACATCGAGAAACGGGAAGACCAGGACGTCGAACTTCAGCGAGATGTTCTGCTGGGACGTGTCTACCCGATCGATTTGCAGGAAGTTCTTGACCGACACCGGGGCGTTTCCGTTGCGACCTAGCTGCAGGTCGTGGATGTTCACCGGCTGCCGAGCGGAGTAGGCGGTGACGCCGATGCCAAACGGGAGCGGAAGTTGATAGCCCCTTGCCTCGGCTTCCGCTCCCCATATCGGCAACCCCGACCAGTGCGGCTCGGGAGTCGCGGTGTCGCCCGCCAGCGCGCCGCCGGAAAAGATGGCAAGCACCAACAGGCCGCTTGCAATGAGCGGGGACGACGGTACGGACCAGGATATTGTCATCGTCAAGCCCCACCGGGACCAGGCTGCTACGCCCGGGATCCAAACGGCGAACGATCGCAATGCCTACAGTTGCCGGCAAGCATATTACCTTTGTTTGCTGGCTGCGGATCCGAATCGGCGTTCACGCGGACGTTGTCCAGCGGCGCGACGACGACTGTAAGCGTCCGCCTTCGGGCAACACTCCGCTGACCGCGCCGATTGCGTGGGCGCCGCAGCACGTGGTATCCATGGCGCACCCGACCTTCGCGTCATGTGCCTGCGACAAAGGCGCATACCGTCCGAACCAATGCCGCCCCCGACCGTCGGAACGACAACCGAGTCCATTACCGCGACTGTGAAGCGGTATCTGCCGTGGGTCGTCGCGACCGCTCTTTTCATGGAGCAACTCGACTCCACGATCGTCAACACGGCCATTCCGTCGATGGCGGCGGCGCTGGGTGTGGCGCCGCTCAGCCTGAAGGCCGTTGTCACCAGCTACATCCTGAGCCTCGCCATCGGGATCCCTGTCAGCGGCTGGATCGCGGATCGCTACGGCACGCGCCGCGTTTTCGCGCTGGCCGTCGCGATCTTCACGCTCGCCTCCGTGCTCTGCGGCCTGTCGATCAACGTCCCGATGCTGGTGGCTGCGCGCATACTGCAGGGCCTTGGCGCGGCGATGATGACGCCGGTCGGTCGCCTGGCGATCATCCGCACGTTTCCGAAGTCGGAGCTGCTGGTGGCGATGAACTTCGTCATCATTCCTGCGCTGATCGGACCTCTGCTCGGCCCGACGGTCGGGGGCCTGATCGTGCACTGGCTGTCGTGGCGCGAGATCTTCTTCGTCAACGTGCCGATGGGAATCGCGGCGCTGCTGATTATCCAGCGCCACATGCCCGATTATCGCGGTGATGCGCCGCGACCGCTGGATGTCGTCGGTCTCGTCCTGTTCGGTAGTGGCACGGCGCTGCTGTCGTGGCTGCTGGAAGTCTTCGGCGAGCACTCCATCGACGTGACGTCGGCAGGGATCCTCTTCGCGCTCTCGATGAGCCTTCTGGCGGCCTATGCATGGCACGCGCGACAGCTCGCTTACCCGCTGCTGCGCCTCTCGCTATTCACCGTACGCACGTTCCGGGTATCGGTCGTGGGCGGGTTCGTCACGCGGCTGGGCGTCGGTGGCATGCCACTGCTGCTCCCGCTGCTCTATCAACTCGGCCTCGGGCTGCCCGCGTGGGAGGCGGGTCTGCTGATGATGCCGCCGGCCGCCGCTGCGATGAGCATGAAGTTCCTGAGCTCGCTAATCCTGCGGCGCTACGGCTTCCGGCCGATCCTGATCACGAATACTGTCATGCTCGGCTTGACGATCTCCACGTTCTCGTTGGTGACGCCGGCGACGCCGCTGCCGGTGATCGTGTTCCTGGGCCTCGCGCAGGGGCTCTTCAGCTCGCTGCAGTTCTCGAGCATGAATTCGATGGCCTATGCGGACATCGGGCCCACTGATTCGAGCATGGCCACGTCCATCGCCAGCACCTGCCAGCAGATGTCGCTGAGCTTCGGCCTTGCCTGCGGCTCGCTGATCGCGGCGTGGTTCCTTGGCGACCTCCCGCAAACGGAGCAGGCAGCGGTCACTCACGCGCTGCACTACACGTTCCTGGCGGTCGGCGGGCTGACGGCGCTGTCGTCGCTCATGTTCTGGACGTTGCAGCCGGGGGACGGCGACAACGTCAGCCGCGGCATGCAACCCGATGCGGCGTGAACCGGCGTCACCGCCGCTCCGATCCGTCATCCGACGGGTACTTCGCCGGTCCAGACTCTGAAGCCCCGGCCCCGGGGGCCTCAGCGTACGGCGACGCCGTCCTCGAACCGCTCGCCGGCTTCGTCTCCGCCCGTGAACAACGACGGGGGGTAGAGCGCGCGGAAATCGGCCATCACGCCCTCGAACGGAAAATCCGACCAGATGCCGCGGTCCTTGACGTATTCCATGTGCCGGCGGTCGAGCGCGTCGTATTCCTGGAAGACCGCGTCGCTGCGGCCGTCGAACTCGGTTGGCCGGACGTTGAAGCGGCGGCAGAGCTCGATGTTGAACGCCGGCGCCACCTTGACCCAGCGCCCGTCGAGGTACAGCACCGCGTAGCCGTGGTGGATGAACAGCGTCTGTCCGCCCATCCGGGCCTTCAGCTTTTCGGTCGTCAGATGGTTCACGACATCCGACAGGCCGATTGCGGCAGGAATGCCGCACGCCCGCGCCGCAGCGGCGAGCAAAATCGCCTTGGGGATGCAGTAGGCGCGCGCCGCCGTGAGGATCCGGCTCGCGACGTAGTCCTCGCGCACGAGCCGCATCGAGAACGGGTCGTAACGGATACCGTCGCGCACCGCGTAGAAGAGCTTCACCGCACGCTCGATGTCGTCGCCGGCGCCGGCCGCAACGCTTTGCGCAAGGGCGCGCACGCCCGGCTGATCGCAGTCCAGGAAGGGCGTCGGCTGCAGGTACGCGGGGCCCGGTTCCGGCTTTCCGGGCGCTGGCGTATGGAAGATCTCGAGTGCGTGCATTCCCTGAAGAATATGAAATCGAGCGTCCAAGTTCAAGCGCGCCGCTTGCGAACGACAGCCAGGCGTAGCGACTTCGGGCCGCCCAATCGCCCAATCGCGTTTGCGAGGTGACATAATCATCGCTCGGCACGGGAGGTATGCCGTGGCGCGTGAAGGGAGGAATGCCGGTCATGCCAGACGACACGGGCGACATTCGCGTGACCCGCGGCGATTGGCATAGCGTCTGCTTGTCTCCCGCCGTTTCGGCGATCGGCTTTCGCGAGCCGCGCGCATAGAAGGGGACGAAGGCACCATGGACGACGCCGGCGGCAGCAAGCTCAGGCACATCTTCCTGACCTTGCCGTGGGCAGTCGTGCGCTTCGGCGGCAGAATCGTCCGCCACCTCTTCGTCGCGCTGGGCGTGCTGGTGGCGCTGACCGTTGTCGGCTACGTCGAGTTCGAGGAGATCGTCGAGGCGATCGACTCGCGCTACGCTGACAAGATCGACGCTTATCTGCAGATCGACCGCACGTCGATCGAGCGGCTGCACGACCGTGCCTATTTCGCGCAGCAATCGATGCTGGTCACCGAGGACCTGAAGACGGTCGCCTGCATCTCGTCGCCGGAGCACCGCATCCTGATCGAGGAGGTCGCGGACATCCCGCCGCTGTTCGTGAGCGCCATCCTCGCCTCCGAAGACAAGAATTTCTTCGCGCACGAGGGTGTGGACAAGGCGGCGATCATGCGCGCGCTCGCGCTGCGCGTGCTGCACGAGAGCCGCTCGGGCGCGTCGACCCTCACGATGCAGATCGCGAAGCACCTTCGCGGCGGGACCGGCCGGCCGTCCACCGAGCTCGAGAAGATCGGCGACATCGTGATGGCGCTTCGGATCGAGCGCACGTTCACGCGTCAGGATTTGCTCGTGAAGTACGTCAACATGCCGTATTTCGGCCGCGGGCAGTATGGAATCGAGGCGGCGAGCCGCGCGTATTTCGGCAAGCCGGCGAAGGAGCTGGCGCTGCCCGAGGTCGCGTTCATCGTGGCGCTGATCAACCGGCCGGCGCTGCCGGATCGCGCCACCGCGACCGATCCGGCGCTACGCGCGCCCGAGCAGGTTCGCGACGCGAACTGGGCGGAAGCGGCGCGCGGCACGATGCGCGTGCTCGACCTTATGCAGGACCAGGGCGTGATCGGGGACGTCGAGCACGCGCGGGCCGCGGACGCCGTCGAGAAGTCGCTGCGCAAGCAGGTGCTCGCGCCGGGCATCGGCTGCGGCACGCACGATCACTTCCTCGAGCGCGTGCGCATCCTCTACAAGGATCGCTTCCCGATCAACAAGGGCGGGCTCACGATCTCGATCACGCGCGACGATGCGCTGCAGGACGTGCTTGCGAAGGCGGTCGACCTCACGATTCGCACCTATGTCGCCCGCCACCCCGACGACGCGGACAACAACCAGTTGCGCGCCGGGGCGTTCGCCGTCGACTTTACCGGCGACGTTCTCGCCGAGGTGGGCAACGTCGACTTCAGGCAGTTGAAGTACGACGTGATCGCGACCGGCTGGCGGCAACCGGGCTCGACCTTCAAGATCTTCACGTATGGAGGGCTGGTCGAGCGGCTCACCAAGGAGGTCGTTGCCGCAGAACCGCAGGCGAGCACCGAAGCGATCGCCGCGAGCGTGCTGGAGCGCTGCACGGTGCTCGACGCGCCAGTCTTCGTACCGCTCGGTCGGGGACGTGGCGTGAAGAAGATCGAGAACTTCCACTCGCGCTCGGAGCCCGAGTATCGCGGGGAGATCAACTGCCGGATCGCGCTCGGCGAATCGCGCAACGCCGCGGCGATGCGCGCCGGGGCGCGCGCCGGAATTCGCAACGTCATCGAACTCGCCTATCGCGTCGGCCTGCAGAAAGATGCGAAGCACCCGCTGCAGCCGTATCCGACGACCGCGATCGGCGCTTCCGACGTCAATCCCCTCGCGATGGCGTCGACCGCCGCGTTCCTGAACGGCGGCTTTCGCGTCACGCCGCGCTTCGCGAACGACGTGTGCCGGGAAGGCAAGTCGCTGCTCTACACCAACGAGCTTGGGGCGGCGAAGGACTGCGACGTCAAGGGCGAGAATCCTCGCCCGGAAGAGCACGTCATGCATCCCGCCGTCGCTGCGGCGATGAAGGAACTGCTGAAGAGTCCGCTCGACATCGGTCCTACCGGCACGGCGGCGTCGCTGCGAACCGGCGTCATCCCGGGCATGGATCCGCTGGGCGACGCGATCTGGAAGCTGAAGCCGGACGAGCGGAAGAAGCGCACGCTGGCGTTTCCCCTGGAGCAGGCCGGCGAGATCGCGGGCAAGACCGGGACGGCGACGAATGCCGACGGGAAGACATCGGACGTGTGGCTGCTGTTGTTTGTCCCGGGCCCCCCCGATCATCCGGACCAGGGCATCGTGCTCGGCTTCTGGATGGGCAAGGACTCGAAGGATCATGCGCTCGGCAGCCGCGGCGCGACGGGCGGCCCGGGCTTCGCCGAATCGGGTGCGCGCAACTGGGTGCATTCGGCCGCGACCGTGCTCGCGTTCCTGCAGAGGGAGCGCGGCCTGTTGCGACCGGAGCACCGCTTTCAGCCGCTCGTCCGCGACGAAGTACCGGTGCGCCTCGACGCCGAGAAGCCGAAGCGAGCGCCGCGCGAGGCGGTCGCCGCAGCGAAAGACGGCGCGGCAGCGCCGGCAAGATGAATCGGGCGCCGCTGCGTACGCTTCGAACCCGACGCATAGCGAGTGCCATACCCGCATTGGGCGTAGTCGCGAGCGCGATCATCGGAAGATGCCGAACGTGACCGCCCACACGAAAAGTATTGCGACGACTGCGAAAATCGGTAACCCGTACGACAGGATTCGGCGGTTCAATACCAGCATGTCCATCGTGCGATCTTGTAGCAGCGTCGTCCGCTCGCCGACTTTCCTGGAAATCTCTTCATTGCGGGCGGCTTGCGCGATGACAGTGTCAAGAAGCTTCCGCTGCACCTCCAAACTCGCGGCTTGCGCTTCGTAAATCTGCCCGAGCAGTCGAATCGTCGCTTGTGCGTCTTCGCGTTTCCATGAAATTCCCCCAGGATCTATCGCGTGACCGGAGAGAACGGGCCGGGGATTGCATTCTTCCCAAGCTTCCGCCAACTCCTGCCGTGGTCGTCGCTACGGTGAATATCAACACGCGTGGGCCTCGGAGGTTCCATTGCGAAGACCTGGAAGGCGCATGCAAGCGCCATGAGAAGGCCGACTTGAATTCTCTCGGTCATGGTCGGTTCTCGGTCTCGCGCAAGGGAATCGCGGCTGCTGGTTTGCCGAAAACGAAAACGGCAATTGCACCGGCGATCGCTGCAATCGCGAACGAGACGATGATGACCATGAAAAACTGAAAGGCGCCGCCCATACTGTCCGCCGGATACAGCAATCCCCATCGGAACAACGCGCCGCTCGTATACAAACTTCCGCTGACGCTCGCCGCTACGGCCCGAGAACCAAGCCGATCAGCGCAGCTCCGCGGAGTCGGCGTATGAACACGCCTACCAACAAGCCCAAAAGCACGAACGGAGAAAGGATCGTCAATCCCACCAAAGTGATGTCAATCGCCACGCGATTCTTGTCGTAGAAGGTATCGACGTGTCGCTTTTCGCGCAGTGTCGCGACATCCGGTGGCGGGACACGCGGCTGCTGCCCCGATTCCCACGCGCGCAGAGCGGCGGTCTCGGCTTGGACCTGGTCCGCATGCGAACGCCAGTCTCGATCGAACCAGCCTTGATGCAAACCGAAGATAAGGAATGCCAGAACGGCCAGGACCGCCAATGCGGTAGGCAAGACGGTGCTACTCCGGCCGGGCCAGTGGTGGTTCGGAAACAGGTAGTCGTCGTCCGGGCTGTTCCTGCGGGCCCGTCGCTGCCAATACCAGTCGCGATCCAATAGTCCCAAGGATGTCTCCCCATACGCAAGAACGTTGCCGACTTCGGCCAAGACTACCCCGACGGATTGTATTGCGACACCTTGTCGTTCGATGGCGCCGTCTGTATATCCTTCTGGGCATCGAATTTTGATACTTGGCCATGACCGAAGTCGAGCAGCTCCTCGCGGTTCTCTCGCTTCCGACGGCAAGACGATTTGCCGCCGGATTGACTTGGGCTCGCGTCACTGGTCGAACCAGCGGGTTCTCACCCACCCTCAGCCAACAAAAAAACGGGCACGTGGCCCGTTTTTCATTGGCGGAGAGGGCGGGATTCGAAACCGTGTTACCGCTAGGCTGGATGCGGGTTTCCGGGTTTCTGTGACCAAAAAGTGACCAAACGGAATTTGAAATTTTTCGGCGATCTGTGGATAACTGCCTGCGATTTCCGGCATTGCGGACCATCGGTCTTGGTCCAAACGACGCACGTCACCACATTTGTCAGTCCAACGTTGCCAAGAGCTTCATGAAGTTTCGCTTGGCCTTCCACGTCAGTCGCACCTCGACGAGTTCCTCCTTGAAGACGGCGTCCTGGCTATGGGCGGCGCGTAGCTCCTGTACCGCCTTGACGATTTCGAATGCCTCGCCGTACTGCGCCCCGCGCGTTCCGGCATCCACAACGTGGGGCAGCAGTTTCTTGTAGAGCATGACGGCCTCTTCGTGGTGGGTCTTGCCGCGCACTGCAGCGACTTTGTCCCAAAGCCGGACGTCGACCGGTCCGCCGCAAAACGTCTCCCACGTTCTCTCGGCATTCTTCTCGCGCAGGTGAATGGCGACCAAGGCACTGCGAAGAGGGGCTTGCCAGTTTGGGAGTCGCTTCGCTCCCGGAGCTTCCTCGGCACGAACCAGTTGCCATAAATGGTTCAGCGCCTTTGCTGCGAGGTCATCGGCACGCCCGATTCGCTTGGCGACTCCGACGAGTTCGAAGTACGCATCGCTGCCTGCCTGCCGCACGAACCGCTGCCAGGCGAGCGATTCCACGCGACCGGCGTCACCGCGTCGGAGATGTTCGGCGATGCAGAACTTCACCAGGTCGTCGAGCCGCTCGTCGTGAAACGCCGCGATCCCTTTCTCGGCCCATTTGAGCGCATCGTCGTCGCGACCATGTCGCTGCAGGAGCTTGGCAAGCTCGAGAAATGCGTGCGGGCTCGAAAGATTCCGCGACTTGACGGTGACCAGACCGTCGACGTCTCCCGACAACGCAGTGAGCTCCTCCATCGCGTGCTCGACCCGATAGCGATCGCTGTCGAAATGAGTCCGGAAGGCTTTGGGGCCAAGCGGCGGGAGTTGCTTCCACGCGGCTTCCACCAATTGCCGATAACGGGCGAGGCCGGGTTCGCCCAGGGCGCGCTCATAGCCCGGAAGAACGCTGTGGAAAGTATCCCAGTCGCCAGTGGTTTGGAACCGGAATAGTCGCTCAGCGAGCGCCACTGGGTCGGGCCCGAGGTGGTTGCATGCTCGCTCATGGACTCCACGCAATTGCATGATGACCGGCATTACCACGCCGTTTGAGTCGTCGATCTGCCCCAGGGCATCCTCGGCCTGCACGATGGCGTCCTCGATCAACTCAACCAATTTCGGATTGCCGTCGCCAATTCGCTCGTCGAGGATCTGCACCAAATCGCCAAGACGATTGGCGTAGTCGCCTACTCCGCGCCAATCGACGAAGCCGGATACCTTGGTGGCCTGGCGAACGACGGACTTGAGCGACGAAATGTCACTCCCCGCCTTGGCCTTCGCGGAAAACAGTAGTTTGTCGCGAATACCCGGGTCCCGGTCCGCCGCCTCCATCAGCCACTCACGCAGCGCGCCTTCGCTCAGGGCGTCCAGGTATTCCCGAATCTGCTCCCCTTGGGTCTTGCGCTTCTTCCGCGGCTTGGTAGATTTCTTCTCGCTTGGCTCGAAGACTTCCTCGCCAGTGTTCTCGAGCCAGGACAACGCGAGGGCCACCGCGTGTTTGCAGAAGCTTCCTTCGTCGCCGACCGGGCAATCGCACTCGTATTCCAGCTCCCCATCCGGCGTGGCGGCGAGCCGCACGCGATAGCGCTGCGTGCCCTGGACGATGGAGCGAGCCTCGTACTCATCGCCGTCGAGGAGTCCAACTGCGCCGGCATGGAAATAGGCCATGCCGCGCGCGAACGTCCGCGTGTCGGCCAACTCCTGAATAGCCCGAAGGGTAAGAACATCGATGAGGCCCGACGACATGCAGAACCACGCTGCGGCGATTTCCCGCTACACCAGGAGCGCGTCTGCCAGCGACCGCGGCGAGTGGATCGTTACGCCGTGAATCGTTCGGCCGTACAGAGCCCCGAAATGCGTGCGATCGCCAGTGACCAGGGCGGTGCAGCTCTGGCGGATGGCCGCTGCCAGTACCGGCCGGTCTTTTGCCGGTAACGGCAATGACGCTTCGAGCGCGGTGTCGCTGCGCTGCGCACCCGCCGTCTTCATGCGCGACAACAGTCTCTCGAGAGCGACAAGGCGCTCCGGCGCTTTGGCAACGAGGTTTCGGCGCGCTTCCTCGATCACGTAGCCATCCACGCAGCACTCGTGGCCGGACTTCTCGAGCAGCATCAGCAGCTGGTGGACCGCGCCGTCGGATTTCGCCGCGGAAAAGAGCACATTGGCATCGAGAAAGATGCGCATCCGCCGGCGATTATCGGGCCGTTTTCTTCGGGCGGCTCCGGTGCTTCAGGACTTTGGCCAGTTCGGCCTCGGCCTCGTCGAATTCGCGGATTCGCTTCTCGGTGTAGATCTCGACTGGCAAGGTCACCGCCGGACGCAAAAGCAATCCTTCCGGCGTCGTCTCGGCGATGAGCTGGTCGTCGGCCCTGAGGCCCAACGCTCGGCGAAGCTTCGCGGGGAGCGTCACCACGCCGCGGTTGGTAAGGGTAAGGGTAGCCTTCATAATTGCAGTTTAACGGAATTACTGGATTTCTGCAAGCTTGGGTGCCGCCGGGGGTCGCGCGAGTTCTGGATAACTCACTAACCTGTTTCGGGTCGCAGTGCGCTATTGATTTACATGAGTTGTCTCAACCAAGATTTGATCTGACCGCCCATGTCAGATCGCGGCTGCATCCGGCAGAGTTGGGCAATCACTTGTCGTTGGTCGACGGTCACTAAGCGACCGCTTAGACGGATTGCAGCCGTTGCCGGCGACGCAGCGAACCGGCGCTTTCGACCCGTTGCTGTCCTTCGTCTGTCCCAAAAACGGCCATTCGAAACCGCGAAAGCCGACGTTAACTCCGTCACCGGTAAGCCGCTCGGTCGTGCCAACTGCCCCCTAACACTTGTACGGATGGGGCCCGAGCCGGCCTTCACCATCATTCGATGGTCGCTTCGGCCGGCCTATGGGTATCGGCACCCGCCGATGCGACGACGGTGTGAAGCAATGGTGTAGCCACGGTTGGGTCGTGCGACCTGTCGGCGTTGGCTATCTCGCCGTGATAGAGCAGCGAAGCGACGGTGGCGATCATAAACAACCCGACAACGCCGAAGAGCAGCCCTTCGAACGTCGTGCCGGTCGCTGGCGCCCGGCTCCACAAGCATTGCTTTTTCGAGCGCGTGTCGAAATCTTGGTTTGTCCCTGCCATGACGGTCTCCTATGAATGATGTTGAGCGGGTTTGCTCGCTCGACGGTTCGAAGCTTAGGAGGACGTGCGGATAGGCGAAATCCCGCGAAGGCGTTCGCGCATCCCATGAAAGCGGGATGGCCGGTCGAGAGGGCAAGGTTGGGGCGGGCGCGCCTCCGAGACCTGGTCCACGTTATCGCGCCTCCCGCTCGCGCCTGGCCCGTCGGAACTGTGGCGCGGGGACGCCTACGGCGCAGTGGGCGACTGCTTGCGTGTGAGCCGCGCCGTCACGCGATGGGCAGCAATAACTCGAGCGTAGTCCCCGCCGGCGACTGCTCGATGTCCAGCTGTCCACCGATGGTCTTAGCGCGTTGCCGCATGTTGGCGAGGCCGTGTCCGGCGTGATCGCCGTGGAAGCCCTTACCGTTGTCGCGCACACGTATGTAGGCGTGCGCGCCCGGCTCGTCGACGCCGGTCTCGACGCTCACCGTATTGGCGCTGGCGTGCTTGAGGACGTTGGTGAACGCCTCCTGAAGGATCCGCAGAATGTGCAGCACGTTCTGCGGCGTTAGGCAGGCAAGTTGGGGAACGTCCTTAACCTGCCAATCGAGGTTGATGCCGGCGGCCTTGAGGCGCGCGTCGAGACGATAGCGCAGGTTGCCGAGCACCGTGAGCAGGTCGTTGTCGGTCGGCTCCAGGGAATCGATGGTGAGCCGCAGGTCTTCCACGCATTCGCGCAGCGCCGCCGCCACCTCCTTCGACGATAACTCGCCGTGCTCGACCAAGCTAAGCGTGGAGATGAGCTGCCCACCGATGCCATCATGCATGTCACTCATGATCCGCTGGCGTTCCTCGACAATAGTCTGTTGCCGCTCCATCTGCCGCATCTGGCGGAAGTTCTGTTCGAGCTCGGCGTGCTTTTGCGCCACTCGCTGCTCTAGCTCGGCGTTGAGCTTCTGTGATTCCTTGAGGGCGCGGGTGAACCGGTCAATCAGGATCCAGACGAGTATCACGTTGAGCGGAAGGAAGTCGTACAAGTCCGGCCGCAGATACCCAAACGGATGCGGTAGCAGGTACGAGTTGACGGCATCGATAGGGTGTACGGCGGCAGCGATTGCGACCAGCACGTTTTCCGCCGTCGGCTCGCGCCACGCGGCATAGATAAACATGCCAAGATAGGCGGCCATGAGAGGGAAAATCGTATACCACCAATTATCGGCCAGCCAGCTATCGAGGCCGCCGACGCTTGCACTGAAAGCGATACCTAGTGAGAGCGCGAAGTAGACCCATAGCGCGCGCTCAGCCCAGCGCCGGCGCAGGCCCGAATAACAAAGCGCGAATAGCGTCGTAAACACGATCTTGCCGTGCGCTCCTACGCCGTACGTGAGCAGTGTCCACCAGTCGGGCGGTATCGGGGGGAAGCGCACAACGGCTTCGGCGGTAAACAGAACCCAGCAGAAGGCGGACAGCCCGAAATAGGCGTACATCCGGTCCTCAGGTCGGCGCAACCAAAGGAGCAGTGAAAAGACACCCCAGATGAAAGCGAAGGCGCTGCAGAACTGCACGCCGGTCACTTGCCAGAAGAACCGTCTTTCAAATTCCGGACGGACGGCGATGTCTTCCCCTATAGATATCGGTGTCAGGCCGTGTGGACCTTTGCCGACAACGCGCACGAAGAGTTCGTTTGACCCGTAGCGTAGCGAACCTGGAGGAACGGAGAAATACTGTGGATATACGGCGTGCTGCACGCGCTCGACCGAACCCGATCGACCGATGTAGCTGTGGTTGGCGAATACCTCACCGACGGGACGAACCCGGGTGACGAAAACGCCGTACGGCTGCTCCGGCTGTTGCGTGAGATCGAAGCGGAAACGATACCAGCCGGACGTTTGCGCGACCTTGGGCCGCGAGTCCCCCCACGCATCGGGCAGCGTTTGGGGTTGCCATGCAGCCTCCGCAGGCGGCGGCTCCGCGGCGTCACTCAAAACGAACTCTACGGAAGTAAGGCGCAGGACCGGGTCGGTCACGTTGGCCGTTGCCAAGGGCGCGAAGGCCAGCGTCGCGCATATCGATATCTGCAGGTAGCGTCGCCAACACGCCGGCATCTGCAGTATCCCGAAGTCACGGGTACCGCACCGACTAAATGAGCCCCAGCTTGCTCGCTTCATAGACGGCCTCCCCTCTGGAGTGGACCGCAAGTTTTTGGTAGATCCTTTTCACGTGGGTAGTGACGGTGTGCGTTGAAATTGTCAGCAGGCGGGCGATCTCGGCAAAGCTGAAACCCTTCGCAATCAAGGACAGCACTTCGCTCTCGCGTGCAGACAGTCCAGCATCGTCGGCTACCTTTTGATCGGTTGGATTCGCACCAGACTTGAATCGCTTCAACAACTGGCGCGCAATAATTGGGGTGATCGGCGAGCCGCCCGCCCGTAGTTGCGTAATCAGCCCGACGAACTCCTCGGGAATGCTGTCCTTGAGAATGTAGCCGGTTGCACCCGCCTCGATGGCGGCGAGTACGTGCTCCTCGTCGCCGAACACGGTAACGACCATGATGTCAGTCGTGGGATAGCGACGCGACGTTTCCCGGATGAGGTCGATGCCACTCCCGTCGGGTAGCCCGAGGTCGGTCAGCAAGACATCGGGCGCGGACTTGCTCATCGCCTGTCGCGCCGACGCAAGGTCCGCCACGGCGCCGAACAGCGCCAGGTCAGCATCGGATGCGATGATCTTGCAAAAGCGTGTCAAGAACGCAGGATCATCCTCGACGATCATTACGGCGGTCATGATGCCTCCAGCCGGTCATCCCGATGATACGGAGTATCTGCTGGGCCAGAATACCGCAATCGCGGGATATTCGACCGTGAGGTCGCGTGCCTTGGCAATCGCAAGGGTTAGTTAGAGAGGGCGGTATGTGCCCTTCTTAATAGCAAGTATTTTCACCAGGGGTCCAAGGGCCGGAGTCGAAGTCATCTGGACCAGCTCCAAGTGCGTCCCAAGCAGCGAACGTCCGCTCCCGGGCAATTTCGGCGCAGACGCTGACCGGCTGCTGCTGGCCGGCAGCTCCATTTCGGCGAGTGACGGCGACCGGCTTCTTGCGGTTGGTGAAAAGACAGCCGCCGGCCGGGCAGCGGCCGTCGAGTCCGCTGTCATGCCCGGCCTGGCGAAACTACACCTCAGTCTGCTCCGCCATCTCTAACGCGTCGTCGACTTCGATTCCGAGGTAACGCACGGTGCTCTCAAGTCTATGGACTGCAGTCCATAGACTTGACTATCTCCCGCGCCGGACTATGTCCTGTCGCGCCGTTCCGCGAGGATATGAACGGATGCGGAACGCAGGACATAGTCGGCGGTTCTACAGGCTCTTGAGGAAAGCGAGCAGTTTGTCCTCGGGTCGATACCGCCCCGGCTTGCCATTGGGGGGCGTGGTTTTGTCGAGGATGCGCTGCTTCATTTCGAGATCGGCGTCCAGGTAGACTTGGGTGGTCTCGATCGACTCGTGACCGAGCCACAACGCGATCACGCACTGCTCGCATCCTTCGTGCAAGAGGTCCATCGCGGTCGTGTGTCTCAGCACATGAGGGCTTACTCGCTTCCGCTTTAGCGATGGGCAAACTTGAGCAGCCGCGACGACGTGCTTCGCCAACAGGTAGTGCACGCCGTGCGAGCTCAATCGGCCACCGCGGGCGTTCGGGAACAACGGCTGATCCGGGGCTCGGCCTGGCTCTCTGAGCCAGGCGGCGAGGACAGCTCGGGTGTTCTTGCTCAGCGGTGTGCACCGCTCTTTGCGTCCCTTGCCTGTGACGCGCACATGTGCGCCGGTCCCCATGTGCAGATCCTCTTGCCGAAGGCCAGTCAGCTCCGATAGGCGTAGCCCGGTTTGCACCGCCAGCAGGATCAGTGCGTGGTCCCGACGCCCTGACCAAGTTCGCTGATCCGGCGCGGCGAGCAATGCATTGACCTCTTGTCGACTCAAGAACGGTACCAGCGCACGCTGGAAGCGCTTGGCCGGAATGGCCAGCACGCGCTGGATCTGCGCTGCATGCGTCGGCGCCTCGAACGCGACATAGCGGAAGAACGAGTGGATCGCGGTTAGGCGCAAGTTGCGCGTTCTGGCCGTGACGGCGCGAGCCTTCTCCAAGTCATCCAGGAAGGAAACGACCGCAGGCGCGTCGATGTCCTCAAGTGCGAGCGTTGAAGGCGCCCTGTGCAGGCGCGTTTGCATGAACTGCAGCAGCAGCCGGAATGTGTCGCGGTAAGAGGCAATCGTGTGCGCACTGACGCGACGCTGCAGCATCAGTCGCTGCGTGAAGAAGTTCTCCAACAGTGCGGCGAGGCTCGGCTGCCACTTCATGACGGCTCTCCCCAGCGTCGCCCAAGCCGCGACATCGCCTGCGCCATGAGTTCGGGGGAACTACCCAAGTACCAGTATGTGTCTGCCACGTACACATGGCCGAGATAGGTCGACAGCACCGGTAAGCGTCGAGCGACGTCTTCGCCAGACTCGTACCATCGGGTCAGCGTTAAGGCGGCGAAGCGATGTCGGAAGTCGTGCAGCCGGGGACCATTACTCGCTCCGGCCGCACGCAAGCCAGTCTGTCGCGATAGCGTATAGAAGGCTCGGTGAACCCGGCCGATGTCCAAGCGCGTGCCACGGGTGGAGACGAAGACGTGGCCGCTGCCGGAGTTACCCGCGAATTGCTCGCGACGCTGAAGGTAGTCGGCCAGCACAGCACAGGTCGATGGATGAAGCGGCACCAGACGGGATCGACCGAGCTTGGCCGCTCGGATCGTCAGCACGCCCTGATCGAGATCAACGTCGCCGAGCTTCAGATCGAGCGCTTCAGAAATGCGCAGACCTGTCACGCTTAGCAAACCGAGCAGGCAATGGAACACCCACGGTCGCAATGTCGAGGTGCGCCGCGGTGTTGGCAGATTCAGTGCTGCATCCAGTAGACGTTGCACTTCCTGGTCGGTGTACAGGTACGGCCTGGCCCGCGTCGATCCATATGGCAAGACGCCGACTGGCGGAATCTCGGTTCGTGCATCGGCAGCGCTGCGATAGCGAGCGAAGCCGCGCACGAAGCAAAGCCGCCGGGCCCGTTCTGCCGGCTGAACGGTGTGCGCCTGCTGTACCCACTCGAGAGCGAGCCCCGCTGTGATGTGCTTCGCATGTCGTTCTTCCAGGAAGCTGATGAACCGCGGCAACACGCGGCCAGCGTCGTACAGCTTGTAGCCCAAGCCTCGGCGCAGCGCGAGGTACTCTTGCAAGGCTTCACGCAGCGTGTTCATCGCGCACCTCCCGGCCACGGCAGAGCCAGCGAACGCAGCGCTCCGACATCCACGCGGGCGTAGATCGAGGTGGTCTGCGGACTGCGGTGACGAAGAACTTCGCCGATCTCGGCGAGCGAGGCGCCTCGTTCAAGCATGTGAACGGCCAATGCGTGGCGGAACTGATGCGATCCCATGTGGGGAGCCTCGATCTTGGCCCGCTGAAGCGCGTAACGAACGATCGAGCCGATGGCGTAGGAGCCGGGCAGAAAGCCGCGGATCGGCGCCATGGAGCGAAGGAACAGATGCCGATCTGCAGTAGCAGGCCTTCCTCGTTGCAGATAAGCGGCGATGGCCTCGCCGACATCGGCGGGCATTGGCAAGAGGCACTCGCGCCCACCCTTGCTGTGCACGCGCAGGCAACCGGCGTCCCAGTCGCAGTCTTGCAGCTGTAGTGCGATGATCTCGTGAGCGCGAAGCCCGAGACGAGCCAAGAGCAGAAGGACGGCACGATCGCGCAGACCGATCGAGGTTCGAACATCGCAGCTGGCGATCGCTCGCCGCGCGTGGTCGGACGATATCGCTCTTGGCAGTGGCGGCGTGGTGATCCAGCTCGCTACGGCAGGCACCGCGGCAACGAGTTCGGGCGCAACCTCGCCGCGGTATTGCGCGTAGCGAAGAAACGAGCGGATGGCCGTCACAACGCATTTGAGCGCGGGCGGTTGCATGCGCTCGGCTTGCCGCTGCACGAACTCGATCGGGTCGATCGGGCGTAGCGCGCGCAACTCCACCTCGCCCGCGCCGAATCGCTCATGCAGAAACCGCCATGCAAACCTGCTGTAGCTCTCGATCGTTGGGGTCGCGAGCCCTCGGTGATGCTGCAGGTGCTGCTCGAAGCTGACAACAATCACATCGGCAGGTATGGGATCGACGCCAGCGGTCTTGCACACACCGCGAGCTCGCAGGAAGTGCAGCAGCTCGCTCACGTCATATCGCTCGCGACGCCGGGTTTCGGCGAGAATGGATCGATGTCGACGCCGACTGCGCCGCTGGTACCGCTGGATATGAGTCTCGCCGAGATCAGCCAGTGTCACTCGGCGCTTCGCGAGCCACTGGTCGAACGCCACTGCATGCAGTGCCTTGATATAGACGACAGCCGGGGCGTACTGCTGACTGGTCAACGACGCGACAAACTCGTCGAGATGATCTGCCAGCGGACCGACGGCGCGGTGGGCGCGCGCGGCGGCGTTCTCATAGGATCGCTCCATGATGCTCTCCTTGCGGGCGGGATTGCCCGGCAAGAAGCATCGGACTATGCCCCGTTCGAATGGCGCTGACGCACGGCAGCTGGGCCGCTCCGTCGTCAGCGGGACATAGTCCGGGGCGGGAGATAGTCGAGCTTCGTGTGCCCGAGCAGCAGCTGAACCGCCCGGAGATTCCTGGTCCGCCGGTGGATTAGCGTCGGTTTGGTACGGCGCAGCGAGTGGGTGCCGTACGCCGTCGAATCCAGCCCGATCTCCTCGACCCAATCGTTGACAATCCGCGCGTACCTGGCGCGTGCCCAGGTGGGGTGACGCGTGGACCCGACTGGGGAACAGGTAGCTGTCTGACTTCAGGCCAGCCTGTGATCCGCCCACAACCTCCGGGTCGCGGAGTTCTCGAACTGCACAGGACGCTTGATCAGCCTGTCGATGCCCAGGTCGAATAGGGCGAGTTCTCGGACGCGGCCTTGCATCTCCAAACGAACTCGGATGGCCCAGATCTCCTTGAGCTTGAACGGCGCCTTCTGGCCGACCAGCTTGCCCTTGTTCCATGCGTCGTGATGACGAACTTGTTTCGATTTCATCGTGATCTCCTTTCGGTTGAAGGAGATTTCACTTTGCGCTGACCGTCGGCGCGGAGCTTCATCCCAGGTCAAAGTCGCCGAGTGCTATGACCGGTACTGAGCGGCGGCCCGACGGGCAAATCCCGACCCCAAGCCGACGAAACGAGTGCCCTAAGCGGCCACAACTTCCCATGGAAGCGGCCCTTGGCGGATTGATGGCATGAACAAAACGGGCCGCCCTTAAAGGGGCGGCCCATTCGTTTCGTCTTTCGTTCCTGATGTGCTATTTCACTGTCAGCGCGCTACCAGTCGATGTCAGCTAACTTCCTTGACCGGCGGGATCTTCCAACTGCCGTCGAGGATGGATGGCGGCTTCTCCTTTGGCCAGTACAGCCGCATCATCAGAATGAATTGGTCCTTTGGTGCAGGAAGCCAGTTCTGCTCCTTGTCCTTGCCCGGCGACTCGTTCTGAACGTACAGATCGACCGATCCATCGGCGTTGGCCTTCAACTTATTGCGCTGGCTAACGGTGTAACGGTTGACAGGGTTCGGCACAAAAAAGTAGTTGGCGTCGTACATCGTCAGCGACCAGAAGCCATCCACCGGCGGCAGCTCGCCCTTGTTGAAATGCAGGACGTACTTGTTCGCGCCGCTGTACTTCTTGACGATGTCCGCCCCTTCGGACGTGGGGTAGACCGCATCTTGGGGGCGGTTGGCACCGAGGCCAATGGCCGTGACCAACGCCCGCTGCCGGTAGCTCGTGCCGTACAGGCCGGTCTTGGTCGTGAAGGCCCAACCGTCGGTGAGCTTCATGTCGCCAGCTACGACACCTTCTTTCAACCACACCATGATCTTTTCCTGCGCCGGCTTGGGAACGGCCGCGAGTCCTTTGGCGACCGCCGGGTCGAGCTTCGACGCATCAAAATCCTGTCCCGGCACGATGCCAATCTTGGCGAGGTTCGCCACCATCGGCGCGTCCTCGGCCACCGGAGGATTGGCCTTCAGTAGTTGCGCGAACAGCTTGAAGTAGGAGGCCGCGTCCATGGCGTTGACCTGATCACGAATCGAGGTCTTCATGTCGATGCTCGGATCGACGACCCCCGGCGCCGCCGTGTATGGCTTGCCATACGAAGAGAGCGGCACGGCCGTCATCTGATCCTGTAGCGCGTGCACCGCCTTGTAATCTTCCGGAGTGCCGGTGCAGTAAATCCGGCCCAGCAGCCACACCATCGAGGTCGCTGATTTGTATTCCGTGACTCCGGCCGGGAGCGTTCCCGTCCAGCCCGGGCCGGTGATCGCGAACTTCTGTGCGGCGGTACCCGTGGTGCGCTTACCGGGGTCAGCAAAGACAGTCGTCCAGCCATCCAGCATCGGCAGCAGGAAGAAGCGACCCTTCATGTCGGGTGCGCTGATGATCCATGGTTCCTTGGAAACATCCAGCCATACGACGGTGTACAGCGTGTCCGCGTTCGGCGCCGTCACGGTATGGTCATCGACCGCAGGATAACCACGCAACTTCGCAAACTGCGTCATCGGTGCCTTACTGCCTTCCGGTGCCACCACATTCGTCGAAACGCGCCGCGTCAGCTCCATGGTCACCAGCGGATAGGCGTACATGTAGGCGTCGATGCCCGTCTCCTGCGCTTCCTTTTCCTTGACCAGCGCCTCGGCGTCCTTGGCTACGGCAGCGACCTTGTCTTTTGCTTCGGCCGCCGCCTTCTCGGCGGTGGTGTCGGCCTTCTGCCCGCAGCCGAGCATTGCACTCGCGATGAATGCCATCCCAAGCGTCAATATGATCGAATTCCTCTTCATGCGATTCTCCACGGATCAAACCACGGCCGCCTGCCCAGTGCGGTCAATATCCACCTTGTTGTTCCATCGGGCGGTGACGAGACGCGCGATTGTCGGCGACGACGATGGCCGGGGTCAAGACAAGGCATTCTTGCCTGCGCTCGTTGGCTGCAGAACAAGAACGACCGCTTTGGGGGCAAATCTGATCGCGACGCCGACGGGCTGCAGTTGGCCGGCTGTTGACTTGACAAGGACGTATCTCAGCTCCCGACCCCGAGCGGTCCTTCGACCTTCCGGAATGCTGCCATACGAAACCACGGAAGCCGACGTTCAACCCTAAACGGTTGAAGCTGATCAGCCGTCGCCAAACCGCCGGCGCGCGGGTGTAATTTGTTGTCGGGCGATTGGCGCTTTCCACCCGCGGCCAACGCCAATCGAAGCTCATTTGTCCTGGCGCTCCTTTACGCCCGATCCACCCCTGCGCCGACTCGCGCGCGCGAGACGCGGACCCGCTCGCCGGCAAAACGTAACGTGCGCTGCCGCACGGACGGCGAAGATAAAGCCATTCATCCTGCGACCAGGTCTCAAGGTAGATTGCACGGGCATGTTGCTTGTGCTTTGCCGAATTGGCTCGCCATCGACATCTGACCGGCAAGCGGCTAATAGCGCGCCACCAGTCTGCGGTGGACGCATCGTCAGCCAGCAACCGGCAATGAAGGCGTAAACACAGAGAAGGTAGACATATGAACAAGCGAGCGTTCGTAATATGGTCGTTGGCAGTCGGATGCGCGGGAATGGTGTCGCTAGTCAGTGCGGCCGATGCACCCGTGCCCTCCGGCACCGTTGAGATGTCAAGTTCGGCAGTCGCCGTGGGAATAGGCGTGACGTGGGGAGACGGAACCCTGAGTTATCAGGGGCAAAAGTATGCGTTCTCGGTAAATGGACTTAGCGTTGTTGATTTGGGCATCTCCACGGTCACGGCGACGGGAGAAGTCTCAAATCTGAAGAATGTCGAGGATTTCAGCGGAAACTATGCTGCAGGCGAAGCGGGCATTGCCCTAGCAGGCGGACAGAGCGATGTGATCATGAAGAATGAACACGGCGTCGTGCTTAAACTGCATGGCACACAGCAGGGTGTCCGATTGACGCTCGCGGCACAAGGTGTCTCGCTCAAGTTGAAGAGCTGAACGCAAGGGACTCTCGCGCACTGCGGATACCTGGTGCCGGGAGTCACCGCTTGTCTATGCTGGATCTCTGCGCCAAGGCGATCGGCGCGGCGAAGCTTCTGCGTCAATTCGTCGCGCACTAGACCGACACTTACTTGGGCGAGCCAGGTTTCTGTATGAGCTCCGTCGGTTCATTGGTTCTAGCGAGCAGGCGCATCAGGCGAATGCTTAACGTGGTTGACGGCGATCAAGGGGCCACTTGCGCATTGGGTGTCGAATACTTTCAAAGGGTTGGCGCTGCAGCGACTCCGCGACACGAAGGAGCTTGAGTCCATGTCAACCGGACGTAGGCGCGTAGTAAGAGGAAAGCAGAACACGGATGCCGCTTCCTGGTGGTGTTTGCGAGTGGGCTTGGCGGTGCTATTGACTATCGCGCTTGCACAAATAAGTTCCAATATCTCCCCCACCTGGCTGCCGCGCAAGCCAGGAGTTGCCATAATTGATTCCAAGCACCAAGCGCAGGACGTACTCGCCTTCAACCTCCACAGCGAGTTCGGCGTTGATTCGATCTTGGCCGATCGAATCGTGCGCGCAGCGCGCGAAGCAAGTGCGGCCACGCAGATGCCGATGACGCTACTGCTAGCCGTGATGGCGGTGGAGTCCGAGTTCAACCCAGCTGCGCGCAACAAGAACGACCTGGGCCTAATGCAGGTGAATCTGGACTATCACTCGCAGGAAATCGGCAAACTCAAGAGTCCCAACGAGCTCCATAAGGTCGCTACCAATGTCAAGATTGGCGCGCAGATACTACGCCGTTACGTGGACGAGGAAGCGGGCAAGATCTACCCCGCGTTGCGGCGTTACAACGGCCTAGGTAAGAACAACCACTACCCGGAACGCGTGCTGAAAGCCAAGGAGCGTTTCGACCGCTTGCTGGCGTACGCCGGCCATTGAATAACATGTCCTGCTCGGAATCAGACCTGACGGACGCTGTTTGTTCGGATTGAACCTACCGCCAAACAGTAAGCGGTCACTCGATTGTGGGTCGTGGGCGGGCGCTATCGACCCGGTATAGATACTCCGTCCCGCTTTCCGTGATACTGGGTACGGCTGGCAGGTAGCTGCCAGTGAAGGCGGGACATGCGCCCGTGGACTACGAATAAATCGACCCAAACATCCGACGTTTGCGGCTTTAGCTTCGAGTCCGCGGGTGCGCTTGCGTTCGTCAACGAATACTCAGGGTTCGCCGTCCAACCGGCTCACTATATTGCCTTCGCAGAACGCAAGCTCGCACGTCCCGGGTTGCCAATCTATCACTGCAGGAGGTGCCCGTGAAGCCTCTTTCCGATGGTCCGTTTACAGCCCATGTCGGCATCGATTGGGCGGATGCGAAGCATGACGTTTGTCTGCAGCCTGCCGATAGTGAGCAGCGCGAGTTCGACCGCTTTGTCCATCAGGTCGGCAGCATTGATCAATGGGCGAAGTCGCTGCACCAGCGCTTTGGTGGTCCCATTGCGGTGGCACTCGAATTGGCCAAGGGCCCCATCGTCTATGCGCTGCAGAAGTATGACTTCTTCGTGCTCTTCCCGATCAATCCTGCGACCCTGGCCAAGTACCGCGAAGCCTTCAAACCCAGTGGCGCCAAGGACGATCCTACCGATGCCGAACTCGCGCTCGATCTACTGCTCCGCCACCCGGAGCGATTCACGCCGCTCAAGCCGCAAAGTGTGGCTATGCGCACGCTGCTCAGCCTGATCGAGCAGCGCCGCGAGTTGGTCGATGACAAGACCCGGGTTACCAACCGCTTGGGCAACGCCCTCAAGCAATACTATCCGCAAGCGCTGGACTGGTTCGAGCAGCGCGATACGATCCTGTTCTGCGACTTCTTGCGCCGCTGGCCAACGCTATCTGCGGTCAAGCATGCTCGCAAAGCCGGCCTCAAGGCATTCTTCTACGCCCACAACGGGCGGCGTCCCAAGCTTATCGACGCCCGTATCGATTCCATCCGGGCGGCCACGCCGCTCACTGACGACATGGGAGTGATTACGCCGTACCGGTTGCAGGTGCTGGTGCTAGTCGAGCAACTGCGCGTCACCCTCCACGCCATCGATCGCTTTGACCGGCAGATCGCCGCCGTGGCCGCCACCCTTCCGGATTACGCGCTATTCAGTCCGTTACCAGGAGCCGGTCCACACCTGGCGCCACGTCTGCTCGCCGCCTTCGGCGAACAGCGCGAGCGATTCATGAGCGCCGATGAGCTCCAGAAGTACTCCGGCATTGCACCCGTCACCGAACGCAGTGGCAAGAAGCGTTGGGTGCACTGGCGGTGGCAGTGCCCGACGTTTGTCCGGCAAACCTTTGTGGAATGGGCCGCACAGACCATTAACAAATCCTTCTGGGCTGGCGTCTACTATCGCCAGCAGCGCGACAAGGGCAGCACCCACCAAGCGGCAGTACGTGCGCTGGCCTTCAAGTGGATCCGCATTCTTTACCGCTGCTGGCAAGCCGGCACACCCTACGACGAATCAACCTATCTCAACGCGTTGCGCCAGCGCGGCTCCCCCTTGCTCAAACAACTTCATCGAACTGCGCAAAACGCTTGACGGACTACCTCAGGGCGTGAAGTTGACTTTCGAATTCGAGAGAAGCGGACGTTCGCGGGACTTGCCGAACGGTCGAACTCGGTCGCGGCGTGGGTGGCCGGCGTAGGCGTGGATGGCTCGTCGCCGGTGTTGAAACCCAGTAGACGATGTGCTGGTAGAGTTGGTATCTCGTCCACACGGGCAAAACGCGTATGGCGAGGAGAGTATCTGGGAACTTGCACAGGCCGAGGCATCACTAAGGTACGGTTGCTCAGCCGTAGTCAATATAGGCGGTTTCGATAGGTGACAGAGCGGTCTGCACGGCGAACCGAAACAATTTGTCTTGAGTATGACGGGGTTACCCGACCAGTCGATCGCAAGGAGGATTCGATGCCAAGACATGAGCCACCCGACAACGCCCGCCGCGGACTGCTCGTCGCAGGTATTGCCTCGGGCTTTGCCGCAGCTCTGAGGCCATGGCAAGCGTTCGCGCAGTCAACCGCTGACGCCAAGCTGCGTATCGGCATTGTCGGCTCAGGCCATATCGGCGGGACGATCGGCGGGTTGTGGGTCAAGGCCGGCCATCCAGTGCTCTTCTCGTCGCGCCATCCCGAGGAGCTCAAGGATCTGGTGGCGGGGCTAGGCCCGCTAGCGCGCGCCGGAACGGTGGCGCAGGCGATCGACTTCGGCGCCGTTATCTTTGTCGCCGTGCCCTATGGCGCCCTGCCGCAGATCGGCCAGGACTACCGCGACGCGCTCAAGGGCAAGATCATCCTCGACGCCTGCAATGCCAATGCCGCGCGCGACGGTGCCGGCATCGCCGATGAGGTGGAGCGCAACGGCATTGGCGTCACCTCGCAAAAGTATCTGCCCGGCACGCGGCTAGTGCGCGCGTTCAACACGATGTCCTACATGATCTTCGCGCGTGAGGCGAACCGCCCGGCTCCGAAGCTTGCCATCCCGATCGCGGGCGACGATCCCGAGGCGGTGCTGGTAGCCGCGGAGCTGGTCCGCGACGCCGGCTTCGACCCGGTGGTTGTCGGCAAGCTTGCGGACGCACGTCGGTTCCAGCGCGGCGCGCCTGGCTATGGCCAAGCAGTGACTGCGGCAGAACTCAGGCAGAAGCTGTCGTTGACGCCGTGACGTTGCTCCGGCGCTGGCTAGAGCGCGCGGTGCCGGCAACGCATGAGGAGCGCGCGGCGGCGCTGTGGTCGTTCGCGTATTTCTTCACGCTCCTCGCGGGCTATTACGTGCTGCGGCCACTGCGTGACCAGATGGGCATCGCCGGGGGGGTCAAGAACCTGCCATGGATGTTCACCGCGACCTTCGTGACGCTTCTCGTCGCGCAGCCGCTTTATGGTGCGCTGGTCGCGAAGCTGCCGCGCGCCCGGTTCATTCCTGTTGTCTATCATTTCTTCGTCGCCAATCTCGTGCTGTTCTGGCTGCTGCTGACCTTCGACGTTGCGACGGTTTTAGTGGCGCGCGTCTTCTTCGTCTGGGTCAGCGTCTTCAACCTCTTTGTCGTCGCGGTGTTCTGGTCAGTTATGGCCGACCTTTTTACCAGCGAACAAGGCAAACGCCTGTTCGGCTTCATCGGTGCTGGCGGCACGGCTGGCGCGCTCCTCGGCCCCGTTATCACCATCGGCCTCTCGGTGCCGCTCGGCCCCACCAACCTCCTGATCGTTGCCATCGTGTTCCTCGAACTGGCGGTCTTCTGCGCCCACCGGCTCGAACGCACGGCCAGTGCACCGCAAGACGCGCACGGGGAAGAGCAGCGCGTCGGCGGCAGTGCCTTCGCCGCGCTGCCGGAGTTGATCCGTTCGCCCTATCTGCTCGGTGTCGGCGCGTGGGTCAGCCTGCTGTCCTTCGGCGCGACAATCCTCTATTTCGCGCAGGCCAACATCGTGGCCGCAACTGTCCACGGCGCCGGCGCGCAAACGCGCATCTTCGCCAGCATTGACTTGGCGGTCGGAGTCCTGACCCTGGCGACGCAGGTCTTCGCCACAGGGCGGCTGCTCAAGCGGTTCGGCACTGGCGTGACCGCCGGCGCACTCCCCGCGGTGTACGTCGCGGGCTTCGCCGCGCTGGCGTTTTCGCCCAGTCTCATCGTCGTGCTGGTGGTCCAAGTAGTCCAGCGCTGGATGAACTTCGCTATCGCCAATCCGGCACGCCAAGTATTCTTCACCGTCGTCGCACGCGAAGAGAAGTACAAGGCGAAGAACCTGATCGACGTGGTAATCTATCGAGGCTCCGACGCGCTTTATGGCTGGGTGTTCGACAGCTTGCAGGTGCTGGGCTTGAAGCTCGGTGCAATCGCGCTGTGCGCGCTTCCGGTCGTAGCTGGCTGGGTCGTCCTATCGGCGGCGCTGGGACGAACCCAAGAGCGCCGCGCCGCCCAGCTTGGCGCGGCGGTACAGGGAGACTGGCGATGACCGGCATCACTCGCCGCGACTTTTCCGCGCTCGCGGCTGCAGCCTTGCTGGTGCCGCGCGTCTTCGCGCAAACCAACGAGGCCCCGCTCATTACCCGCGCGATCCCGAGCACGGGCGAGCGTGTGCCGGCGGTCGGCCTCGGCACCGCCAGCGTGTTCGATAGCGACGACGAGCCGACGCGGCGCGCTGCGGCGCAGGTCATCCGGACGCTGGTCGATGCTGGCGGCCGGCTGATCGACACGGCGTCGTCCTATGGTGATGCCGAGAGTGTGCTCGGCAATGTCATAGCGGCCGCTGGCTTGCGCGACAAGGTCTTCGTCGCCACCAAGGTTGAGGAGCCTAGCGACGCGGAACTCAAGCGCTCGCTTATGCGGCTTAAGACGGCGAAGGTCGACCTGCTGCAGCTCCACAATGTGCGTGATCCGCGACAATCATTGGCACAGTTCAAGGCGTGGAAGGCGCAGGGTCTGTGCCGCTACACCGGAATCACGTCTACCTCCCACCGCGCTTTCGCGGCGGTCGAGGCGGTGCTTGAACACGAGAGGCCGGATTTCGTGCAGATCGACTATTCGCTCGACGATCGCGAAGCAGAAGAGCGCGTCCTACCGCTGGCGGCCGAGGTCAAGGCCGGCGTGCTGACGGCGCTGCCGTTTGGTCGCGGCCGCCTGTTCCGCGCCGTGCGTGGAAAGGAAATTCCCGATTGGGCGAAGGATTTTGCCGGGAGCTGGGCGCAGTTCTTCCTCAAATACCTGCTCGCCGACGAGCGCGTCACGACGGTCATTCCAGGCACCTCAAACCCGGTGCACATGGCGGACAATCTTAGCGCCATGCGCGGCCGCCTACCCGATCCGGACCAGCGCCAGCGGATGGTGGTCTTCATCAACAGCATTTAGCTGCACTGCGCTTGTGACGAGGCTACTAACGCACGCGAGCACGACAGCACGTAGTCGACCAGCATAGTGGCAGTCACTGTGCGTCGTTCCTGCGTGGCCTCTAAATGCGGCGACGAACGCCGATTCTCGAGCAGACGCGATTGGCTGCGGGATGACCGCTTTGCGGCGTCGCGGACGAAGGGCCGCTTCTGGCCGATACCACCAGTTGAGGAGCGGCGACTGAACGGCCGGTTACGCGCATTGCTGCCGCTGGCAACGTGAAGCTCAACGGCAGCAAGAAGTCGATCTCGAGTATTGCATCGACGGGCATTTCAATTTAATCGTGAGGTCGAATTCCGGTTAGAACACATGCGTCAATGACGCGTGGTGCTCGCGAACCGAGCACTCAGTGTGTCCCTGGCGTCCTTCGTCGAAGCTGCTGCGACCAGAGAGTTGCTACCAGCTACCAGTAATAATGATGAGGTTTCTTCGCGAGCGGAAACAGCGGAGCGTCTTCGTAGTCAACGAGTTCCATCGTGCGCTTGACGAGGCACCGTACCTCTTGGCGTTGTGGCCGGGTCATCATTGTCCGGATCCACCAGGAGGGCGTCGTCTGCAGCCATCTCCAATCAGCGCCAAACCTGCGATCCTTCGCTTTGTTGCCATGGTGAAACGTGCGTGACATTGGGCTTCTCCTCAGGTGGTTGCACCTAGGTGAAACCGTCCTCCTCATGCGTGCTGAACATGGTCAATACTCCAGACAGAATCGGTGCGGACTCGACACGTTGATCTAATCGCCCAGCTGACACTGGACCACAAATGGGTCGCCGACTGGGGAGTGATCCGCCGCACCCACGCGTGTTGGATGCTGAACGTCAATAGAATCATAGCACCGCCTGTGTGCACGCCCTCGTGATCCTTGGAGGCATATGCGTACTCCTATGCCTATTCTCGAACAGATCGAAGTGCTACGCGGTTACCTCCGCACACTGCAAGCTGACTGCAATCATGCAATGCGCGAATCCAGCGCGCACTATCGCAAGCGTAGGGTATGTCCCTTTGCCGAGGAACTCCGGTGGCGCCGGATGCAACACGCGTGGGAGTTGCGCGACGTCGGCAAGGCTTGTCTTGATGAACTCCGACACGCTCGCGTTCTATCGATCGCAGATTTTCTCCCCGGAGACCAGATTACGATGGAGGTCGTTCTGAAAGGACACGAGCGCCCACCAGAACGTTACTTGATTAGCGACGTTATCTGGTCAAAGCGAGACGAATACCACTATGAGGTGTGGCGGCTCACCAAAGCAGGCAGGCCCTACGAGCGGGGCGGACAGACTTGGCTAACACCTTCGAGACGGATACGCATCACGAAGTGTGAAGACGTGCTGCCTGAGGAGACCCGGCGACAATGCGCGGCTTTCGGAGCAGTGCAGACGTACTGCTTGAGGGAGCCCGTGATCGGGGCGACATCGAACATCTCATCAAATGGGTGCAGGAGCGACGCGCGCGAGGCTTCTTTTAGCGTGGCAGATGTCCCGCCACAATTGCCAGGCGGTGTCTGGTTTTGGGAGTGACAACCAACCGTAGTCGACCCTCTCCAAGTCCGCTCGCGCGATAGGATCATTGCCTCCGAGGTGGTAACTTTCAGGCGTTGAACAGCAGAACGATGGCCCTGCTCGGTGGTCTTTTGCCATCGCAAGTTCGAGCGGGGGAGTTACTTCATGAAACCGAACGCAACGCGAACGTACAACCTGCTACCGTTCCAGGACCTTGAACCGAAGCGGTTCGAAGACCTGATCCGGCAGCTCGTCTACGACTTTCGTCCTTAGCGTCGGCTGGAGGCGACCGGCCGGGCTGGCTCCGATGACGGCTTCGATGCCCGAGGCACGGAGATCGTCGAACCATCGGTGCAAGTCGCCGGGCTCGATCTTCGTGGCGACAACGGTATCGTCGCGATGTGCACTCGCGGCCGCGAGCAACAGTCTGTTCTCATTCTTGATCTGCCGCTGCCATGGCCCAGGCCCGTGGGGGCCGAGTGGATCGACGCGTACCGTCACTGGATCGAGGGCTGACCACGCGCTCGGATCGGCGCTTTTGAGGCGGGCGAAAGCCGGGGATTTGGGCAGCTCGCTTCTTCCGAAAAGCGCCCGCGGTCTCCGAAAAGTGCCCGCAACGCAGTGCGTAGTTCGAACCTTGCCCGCCGAGCGGCTGCCATAGCCTTGACCGTGCGGACATTCTTCGGATACTATGCTTTCTGGCGGCCGTTTTTCAGACGCCGCAGCCATTTTTCGGAGCGGTTGTGGCTACTGAGCCTGTCGGGTACGCCTATCTAATCGCCAGAGAAGGTCTCGCGGCGCTGCCCTTGGACCAAACAGCGGTCATCGACACCGCGGTCAAGGGGCGCACTCGCGTGAACCGCGGCGACCAAGTTGTCCTGCAGTTTGAGAGCAGGTATCGGCCCGCGCCCACGCTGCGGACGCACGTGCAATTCGCGCTCCGTTACGAGGGTATCAACCTGCAAGTCCTGGCCCTGCTCTTCGCGGCCGTGGGCGGCGAGGAAGTCGATGCGTGGCTCGCCGACCAGCCGGAGTCCGCTTATGCCCGGTGCACCGCGTTCCTCTACGAGTGGCTGACCGGCAACACGCTCACCGCCAGCGCCAATGCCAAGACGGCGTTCGTGCCAGTGCTCAATCCCAAGCTGCAGTTCGAGTTCGCCCATGGCACCCGCAACGCCAAGTTCCGCGTCATCGACAATCTGCCGGGCACCCCGAGTTTCTGTCCGCTGGTGCGCAAGACGCCGTTTCTGGAGGAGATGCAGGCCAAGGGCTTGCACGACCACATCGCGGCCACGTTGCGCCGGTATGACCCGGACTTGCTCCGGCGTGCGGCCGCATACCTCTACCTGAAGGAAACGCATTCCTCGTTCGAGGTGGAGCACGAACATCCGAGTCCCAGCCGGGCGCAGCGGTTCGCCGACCTATTGCGCGAAGCGCAAAGCGGAACGCCGCTGAACGAGGAGCGGCTGGTCGAGTTGCAAAACGCCGTGGTGGACCCCCGGTTCCGTGAAGTTGGCTATCGGGTCACGCAAAACTGGGTGGGTGATGATTTAGGCTACCGCAAGCGGGTGGCGTTCGTGCCACCGCGTCCGGAGGACGTCGCCTCCTTGATGGAGGGGCTCCTGGCTTTGGCCGAACGCCAGCGCCACGCGCCGACGGCACTCGACCCAGTGGTGGCCGCGGCGGCACTCGCTTTCGGCTTTGTCTTCATTCATCCATTCCTGGATGGGAATGGTCGCCTGCACCGCTACCTGATTCACGAGGCGCTGGCCACGGCCGGGTTCACGCCGCAGGGAGTCATCCTGCCCGTTTCCGCGGTCATCCTGGCCGAGCTCCAGCGCTACGAGGAGGTGCTCCGGCACTTCTCGCAGGCGGTAATGGAACGGACCGAGTATGTACCCGATGGCGCTGCCGCGCAGGGCAATGATGCGGTGTACTTCCGGTACTTCGACGCCACCGAGCAGGCGCAGTACCTCTATCACGCCCTCGACCGTACCGTGTGTCACGACCTGCCGCAAGAAATCGACTTCCTGCTGGGGTTTGACCGGGCGCGCGCGGTGCTCAACACGCTGGCCGACTGGCCAGCACACTCCGCGGATTTGTTCATTCGGGTGGTCCACCAGAACAAGGGGCGGCTTTCCGCAGCCAAGCGCGAGTCCCACTTCTCCTGGATGAGTGCGGCGGAAATCGCGGCGGCCGAAGCGGCCGTGATGGACGCTTTTGCGCCTCCGGACGCTGCGGCCCCAAGCGATGCCTAACTGCCCGATATCTCTGCCGTCACGCGCGTCGGCGACAATCAAGAAGACGGCGCGAATGTAATCGAGCGCTTGCTCGACTGCGAATTCAGGACGTCCGGCAGGTCTCGCGATTTCGTGATTTGCGCGCGCCCTAGTGAACAGATGGCCAGCCGCCAGACTGCGTGCCTGACGACCTGTTCGCTTGCGGGAAAACCGATGGAGGTAGCGATGCGAGACATGGGCTTTCGGCATCCGGTCGCACTGCAGGCACACTCCATTGCGACTACAGTGCGACTTGACCGTTCCCCCAACCAGCCCTGCATGGTCGAACGCGTACCTGGGTCGCACTCCAGGGCGATGCGATCGCTCGGAATACCGCCCGATCGCAATCGTAGTGATCGGAAGCGATTCCGATCTCGTCGCGCAAGCGACTTAGGTTGTGCGTTCGGTCTAGCTCCCGAGCATAGCTGGCGCTGTCGGATCGCAAGGTCTGGCGGTGCTCGGTGATGTGCCTTCGGCCATGCCTCGTGCATGGACTCGACGGTTCGTCACGCAGCAAGGCCCTCAGTTCGCAAGGACCGGGGGCTTTTTCTTTTCGTCTCCCGCAATGTGATCAGCGTCGGACCGCCGTCGCGCGGGGCCCTTTTGCAGCTGACGGCGTCGCCGCTACAGGTAGCGACGATCACGCGCCGGTCATCGCAGCCGCATTTGGCAGATCCCTTTCGCTTCTCGACATTCAGCGCCGAGTTGTTTGCTGATGCGTGCCGACGGCTCCATGCCGCCATGCGGTGCAGCACAACTGGTCAGCCGTGCGCAACCAGATCAAGACCGCTACGTTGGCAAAGGAATTTCGCTGAGCTTTAGTGGAAGTGGCAAGGCAGGTTGAACAAGTATCGATTAACGCACTAGCAGGAGGCATGATGAGTAAACGATGGAGTCGCTCGAGTCGCGGCGTGACTTCGCGCGCGTAGGGCGAAGAACTCAGTTCCTCCGCCATGCGTTACGTCACGATCGAAAAGGCGTCGGATCTTACCGGGTATACCCCTGATGCCATCCGGTCTAAGATCAAGCGTGGCGACTGGCTGGAGGGGGCCGTATGGCAGCGTGCGCCGGACGGTCGGGTACTGATTGACTTGCAGGGATACGAGAAATGGGTAGAGGGAAGCTTGCAACACCTGGCGTGCGGGTTCGGACCGCGCAATCGATCGAGATCGACTTCTACTATCGCGGAGTCCGCTGCCGAGAGCGATTAAAGCTGGCGCCAAACACGGCGAATCGGCGCTATGCGAGCCGACTCAAGGCGGAAATCGAGAGCCGGATCGCGCGCGGCGAGTTCAACTACGCCGAGTTCTTTCCCGATTCGCCGCGAGCGCGGACCCTGTCGCGCCGCGCCGGCGACGCGATAATGGTGCGCGAGGTGTTACGCCGGTACATCGACACCACCGAGCGCTCTCTACAGCGTTCCACGTGGCTCGATTACAAGCGAAGCGTCGATTCGAAGCTGATCCCGGCATTTGGCGATCTGCATCTGACGGAGCTCACGCGCGCCAAGCTGCGCGAGTGGGCATCGGGTCTCGACGTCACTCCAAAGCGCCTGGCAAACATTCTGTTGCCGCTGCGGGCGGTGCTCAAAGACGCTGCAGCCGACGAGATCATCGACCGCAACGTGCTGCACGGCTGGAAGCCCGAAATCAAGGCCAAGCTGCGCGACGAGACCGCGATCGATCCATTCACGCCCGATGAGATCCGGCTGATCTGCGCCTCGTGCGACGGCCAGGTACGGAACCTCGTGCAGTTCGGGTTTTGGACCGGTGTGCGCACGAGCGAGCTATTCGCGCTGCGCTGGTCGGATGTCGACTGGCGGCATGGATCGGTGCGCGTGCAGCGAGCGCGCGTGCGCGGTGAAATCAAGACCACGAAGACCGCGGCGGGCGTGCGCGATGTCAAGCTGTTGCCGCCGGCGCTCGAGGCGCTACAGGCGCAACGAACGCATACTGAATTACTTGGTGGCGAGATTTTCCACGACACCAGAACCAATGCGCCATGGCTGGGCGATCAGGCGCTCAGATTGGGACCATGGCGTCGTGCGCTACGCGCTGCTGGGGTGCGCTACCGCTATCCGTATCAGATGCGGCACACGTACGCGAGCATGATGCTGTCGGCGGGTGAGAATCCGGCATGGATCGCTCGACAAATGGGCCACGCCGACTGGGGAATGATCCGTCGCACGTACGCGCGATGGATGCCAGATGTGGAGCCGAACGCCGGAGAAAAAGCTTCGTCTTGGTGGGCCAAAAATACTGCTCAAAAATTAAGCAAACCTGTGACCAAAAAGTGACCAAGCGATGCCCAAACAGGCCCAAAAGTGACCAAAATATGGTCACAACTTATTTTTAACTAATTGATTTATAATGATGTATTGGCGGAGAGGGCGGGATTCGAACCCGCGTTAGGGGATTACCCTAAACACGCTTTCCAGGCGTGCGACTTAAACCGCTCATCCACCTCTCCGGTGGCGGCATTTTACCGTAACGAACTTTCCACCCGCGCAGCGCCGCGACTGGCCTTCTCGACGACGCGTCCGCTCATTCGCGCAACGCATTCAAATTGGACGCCGCGCTACGGTTTCACGATCTGCTCTCGCCCATCTTCATTCTTCAGCGTCAACGAGCTGACCGTCCCATTTGCGCCCAGTTGCACGTACGTCTCTTTCGTGCCCGTGGGGCCGACGAGCGCCAATCCGGCGGACTGCTCCGATGCGCCAATCTTGACCGAGGGACGCCCGCGCTCGGTGATCAGGCGCAGTAACACCGTCTCGGCATAACGCTCGCCGTCCTTCTGTGTGCTCGCAGGCAGCACATTGATGCTCGCGCGGACCTTTCCCCGATCATCGACGATCTCGAGCGCGCGACCGCGCAATACCGGCGCAACGTCCTCGGCAGCGACCGCGGGACGCATCTGCGCGAGCGCAACAATCAGAAGCACGAGGTTCACGAGCGTAAGCGCCACGAGCAGCGGCTGAATCTTCATGAGCGTTCCTCCGTAACAGGGTATTGAAGAATGCCGTGCCCGGAACGATCGGGCTTCGCGGCAGTCCCTATAAAATCCGTCCAGCAGCGATGCCCAAACGCGGCCCGCGACTTCCATGATTCGATCCCTCTTGGCCGGCAGCCCTTAGCCGATGTACGACCGCTACGCCCGTCCCCGCGACGACCTCGTCACGATCCCCCGCGTTTGGGTGACGTTCGCGCTGTCGGTCCTCGTCCATGGCGTGGCGCTTTGGCTGATCGTGCCGCAGCTGCCGCTGCTCTCGCCGGGGGCGGAGGAAGCCCAGGCAACCGACCGGTTGCAGGTGCAGCTCGCTGCACTGCCTCCGCCCGCGCCGGCACCGCTGCCGCAACCCAGCCTGCCGGCACCCGCCCGGGAGTCACGGGCGATCCTGTCCGCGCGCCCGCGCCCGCGCAATGCGCCGCCGCCCGAGACGCCGCCGGTGCTGGTCGTGCCGCCGCACGACGTTCCAAAAATGCCAACTCCACCGCCGCCAGCGCCTCCGGCCGTCGCCGCGCCGGCGCAACCCGCTCCGCCGGTCGCCGGTGATCTGTCGTCGCTGATTGCGTCGCGGCGTCGTGCGCGCGGCGAGTCTCCGGTGCAGGTCGAGAGCGACAGCGAGCGTCGCGATCGCATGGTCGTCGCCAGCATGCCGGCGACGCAGAGCCCGATCGCCGGCCGCCAGATGAAGCGAGGGGGCGGGCTGTTCGAGATCACGCGGATGACCTACGACGATGCGCAGTTCCTGTTCTTCGGCTGGAACAAGGACGCGGGAAGCAGGACCACGCAGGCGTACGACGTGCGACTCGGCAAAAACGCCGACATGCGCATCGCCGTCGTGCGCAAGATGATCGCGATCATCCGCGAGCAGGAGCCGGGCGATTTCGACTGGCAGTCGTGGCGGCTCAACCGTACCGTCACGCTGTCCGCCCGTCCGGAAGACAACACGGGGCTCGAGCAATTCCTGATGGAGGAGATGTTCGACGTCGAGGCCAAGGCGTCGTCTCGCTGAGGTGGGTTGCGCGCGTCCCCAGGACTGACACCTGGACCAGCCGCGCCCGCGGTTCGCGCAGGTTACTTGCGCTTCGCTTTCAGCCGATCGATTTCCTCGAGCTGGAACTGCACGGCGGCGATCGCCCGTTTCTCTTCCCGCGTGAGATTGTTGTCGAGCTTCACGTGGTCGATCAGCACGCGCAATGCGTCGCCGATCTGTCCGAGCTGCTTGCCGTACGTGCCGACGTCCTGCAGGATTTCCTTCTCGAGCTCCGGGTCCGACGACTTGCCGAGGTTGATGTTGACGAGCCCGAACTGATTGCCGACAAGGCGCAGCATCAGCGTCCAGGGATCGATGATCTGATCGACATTGCCGGACAGCGGCATCGCAAGGGCGCCGGACTTCGGCGTGGCTGCGCCGCTGCCAAACGCACCAGCAAATGGCCACATCCAGGGGAAGCTCGACCACGGTGCGGGTGGAGACGCGGCAAGAGTCAGGTCGGGCATCGTCGTTCCTTCCATTGGAGTTCCAGCGGGTCGCTGTGGCAATAGCCTAGCAGGCTAATTGCCCCGGCGCGATGCGCCGATCTTCGAATGCCGGATCTACCGCGAGGATGACAGCTTCGCCGACGGTGAGGGGATCTTGGCCTGCACGTTGTCTTGCGCTTCCTGCATCAGCGCACGGCAGTCGGCGTCGGCAGCGCCTCCGACGTCGATCAGCGGCAGCAGCGCCGCGAGCGGGGTGAGCGCCGCACCCAGTGCCACCGACGTGCCGACGCGCGCCGCGATTGGACCCGTGGCGGGCCGCACCTGCGGCGCCTTGAACGTGCCATTGATGACGATCGGGCCGCGCAACGCTAGCACGCTCGGGCGCTTGGATTGCGCCTTGAGCGTCAGGTCGTAGCGCTCGCTTGCGAAGTCGACGCTGCCCTCGCCCAGGATCTTTTCCTTTTCGGTATCCATGACGAGGCTGCGGGCGACAAGGGTTCCGTCCTTGGCGGCAATGTCCGCGACGACGCAGCGAATCGGCGTATTCGTGTCGCCGCCCATCAGCAGCGGTGCCGCCCGCGCGAGGTCCAGATTAGTGAGAACGACGGCGAGCTCGCTTGCTTCACCGCCCCAGCTGATGACCGCGGCGTCGCCGTTGCTCGACGCGAGCATGTCCGCGATCGAATTGCCCGTCGCGGTGAAGCGGGCGCGGCCGCTGGCCTTGCCGGCGCTGCCCTTCGGCGGCTTGAGCGCGGGCAGGATCTCCTTCAATTCGACGCTGCGGACGGTGATGTCGCCCTTGGTCTTGATGAGCTTGTCGCGCGCATCGAGCGTGAGCGTCGAGGCGACGTGACCGCCGGCGATGCCGAAATCGAGCGGCTGCAAGGTGAGAACGCCGTCCTGCAGTTCGAGCGTCGCGGTCATGTCGTCGAGCGGCAGGTTCGACGCGATGAAGCGCTTGCCCTTGAAGCGGATCTTGGCGTCGACCGAGCGAACGTGGCTTGGGTCGTAGGGGTGCGTGGGCAGCGCGCGCTCGGAACGCTCCCGTTTGATGACGTCCTTGTCTTGCGCAGCGGTTCGCGCGCTCGGCGGCTCCTGCGCCGGTGGCAGCCCGACGAGACCGCCCAGGTCCTTGTAATCGAGCCGCGTCGAGACGAGGTCGGCGTCGACAAGAGGTTTCGGCCGGCCGACGTCCAGCGCGAAATTGCCGGCGAGGTCGCTCTCGCCAACCTTGCCGGTGAAAGCGTGGAACGTCCATACCTTGCCGGCGTGCTGCAGTTGCCCGTGCAGTCGATACTGCGGCGTCCACGGAAACGGTACGGGAACGATCGGATAGAGCTGCGACAGGTCGCGACCCTGCAGCGTCAGCGTTCCGTCGAGGTTGTCGAGCCGCTGGGGCACGACCGTCCCGTCGAACCGGGCGCGCGTATCGCCCGATTGCATCCGGGCGTTGAGCCGATAAGGACGCTCGCCCTCTTCGAGCGCGAGCAGCGATGCAGCGTCGCCCTCGACGGTAAGCGGCTGGTCGCGCACTCGGCCCCCGCCCGAGAAATGCACCGGCGTAGGCCCGCCTGCGGATGCTGCGGATGCTGCAACGTTGAGGGTGACGTCGGTGGCGGCGTCCGAATTGAGGTAACGAACGATGCCATCCTCGATCGTCAATCGGCCCGCCCGCGGCGGCTCCGCCGGCTGCGCGAATTCCCAGTTGCCGTGTCCGGCGGCGTCACGCTCGAGCAGCAGACGCGGCCGAACCAGCGTCAACTCCGGCAACGAAACGGGGCCGTCGAGGAACGAAAGCGGGTCGATGCGAACGGCGATGCGCTGCGCGCCGGCCATCACCGGTTCTTCCGACCCGGCCACGTTGCCGAGCGTCACGGCGTCGACGGAAACGAGCGGCTGTCGGGACAATTCGACATGCAGATCGCCGGCGATGGCAACGGGTCGCCCCAATCGCGCGCTCATGTAGGACGCGAGCGGAGCGCGCAGCCAGTTCCACTCGAAGAAGGCGATGGCGATTGCCGCAACCGCCACGACCATGACGGGTATCCAGACTTTTTTCGGAACGCGCATGCGTGCTCGCACCTTTTCCGGCGGGTCACGAGGTTGGAACGCGAGCTTCCACGGGAAGTTCGGTTCCGCGCGGCGCGAAAATTTGTAGGACAACTACCTGCACATTCCCTGGCGTGGTAGCATTTTCGCCCGCAAGGGGCTGACGGGGGTTCAGGGATGGATCAGCGGTTCGATTGGATCGCGCGGAACGGCGTGTTTGCAGCGGTACTGTTTTTCGCCATTGTCGAGCACGTCGGCTGGCTCGAATATGTGATCGCGGCGTTCATCTGGTGGACGCTCGTCGCCAGCGTATGGACGATTCCCGGAAGCACGGCATCCCGGCGCCTCGCGCCCGACGCGGTTCCGCAGGTTGCTGTGCTCGCGTTCGATCTCGCCGTGCTTGCGTCGATGTTCCTCGCGCACTGGTACTGGACCGTGTTTGCCTTCGCGGTCTCGCGCGGCTACATCGCGCTCGTCGCGGCGCGCGCGACCATCAAGCCGTAATCGTCACATCGCCGCGCGCGTCCAGCCGCGGCAGCCGTTCAGGAACAGATTGACGACGTCGCGCGCCCACGCGTCGGGTGGGTCGGTGCGAAGCGGCGTCGCAAGTCCCATCGCGCGACGCTGCGGCAGCGCCATCACCATGTAGAGAAACTGCCCGGCGGCGAATGTCGGGTTGTCGATCGTGAGGTTTCCGGCGCGTGCTTCGCGATGGAGCACGCCGGCGATGAGGCGGATCGCTTCCTCGATCGACCCTTCCTGGGTGACGGCGGCGACGAGCTGCGGGAATCGCGCCGATTCCGCGACGACCAATCGATGCAGCGCAATCGCCTGCGGCGACGTCGCCGCGCGCAGGATGAGTCCCGCGATCCGCAGCAGCGTTTCCTCGAGATTGGCGCCCACGAGCAACGGCAGATCGGCGGGCGGACGCAGCCCATCGATGATCCGATGGACGACGGCGCCAAAAAGTGCCGGCTTGTCTTCGAAGCGGTGGTAGAACGTGCGCTTCGAAATTCGCGCCTGGCGCGCGACCGCCTCGATGCTCGTCGCGCCATAGCCGTGCGTCAGAAACAAGTGCGTCGCAGCGTCGAGAATCCGCTCGCGTAGTTGTTCCGATTGCGTCCGCGACGGTCGGCCGCCGCGGCGTGATGTGGCGCCGGCAGCGGCGCCAGCCGCGCTGTCGTCATCTCCTGGCGATGCCGAACTGCCGGGTGCCGACAGCGTCATCCCGCGACGCGATCAATTTCCGTAGTTGTAGGCAGGCGGCGGGTTGTAGTAGACGCGCGCCGGCGGCGCGTTATACGCCGGAGCTGGAGCGTAGTAAGCCTGCTGCGGCGCGTAGTTGGCGCGAGCCGGCGGTGCGTAATTCGCGGGCGCGGCGGGGGCGTCGTAGTACGCGGGCGCGGGCCCGTTGTTGTAATACGCCGGTGCGGGCGCGTTGTAATACGCGGGTGCCGGCGCGTTGTAGTACGCCGGGGCTGCGGGCGCGCTGTAATAGGCGGGCGGCGCCGAGTACGACACCGGAGGCGGCGCATACGCCGGCGCGGGTCCGTAGTAGGGCGCGTTCGCAGCGGCTGCGGCGATGGCGATCGGCGCCGTGACGATTGCAGCCGCCGTGCCGACGACCGCCGCAGCCAGCCCGGCGATGGGCCAGCCGTAGCCGTAGCCATGCCCGTAATAGCCGCCGTGGCCGTAGCCGCCATGGCCATAGCCGCCGTGTCCCCACGATGCATGTCCGCCATGACCCCATTGCCCGCCGTGGCCCCAATGGCCTCCCCGATCGGCGAATGCCGGGGACAGCGGCGCGAGCGCGAGCGCGGCGCCAATGAGACTGCCGAGTGCAACGGTTCTGGGCTTGGTCATCGCGAAGTCCTCGAGAGTGGCGGGACGAGCTGGATCGACATGGCACGCTAGCACGTTTCGTAACGCAACGCAACCGTATCGTTTCGTAGACTTCGGCGCCGATTTCCGGGGAGGAGCGCTGGCCCTTAGCCGGCGCGGCCCCTGTCGAGGGCGGGGAGGCCCCCTCAGATCTCGTCGAATCCCAGCTCGCGCAAGAAAGCCCGGCGGTCCTGCGTTCCGATATGGCCGGCGACGATCCGGATGAAATCCTCCGGGCTCTTGGCCTGCTGGACCGCCCTTTTCGCGACAACCTTCGCGATGGGCCCGAGGTAGACGGCAAGACGCGCAGTCGTCGCGTCGACGAAGGCCTGTTCCAGCGGCCGCGGTTGCGCGTGCGTGCCGGAGCCCGTCGTTCGCGTTCGATCCGGCGACGAGCGGACCGTGTGGCTCGCGATGCTGCCCGTGCGGCCGCCGGTGGTCGCATGGCCGCCGGTGGTCGCATGGCCGCCGGTGCGCAAGCCGGCCTGCGCCTTCGCAACGCTCGCTTCGGTGACGTGCGACTCCGCGGCAAACGCCATCCGCTGCTGCGGATCGCCGATGTTCGACGCCAGGATCGAATAAAGCTGACCGACGTCGGTGGCCTGCGTCGCGGCCTTGCGCACGAGCACCTTGGCCAGCGGTCCCACGAAGCGGGCAAGCTGTCGTTCCACAGTGGTCAGCAGCACGTCGTCCCACACGATGCCCTCCCGCGGCGGCAGTTCGACATTGGCGAGATTCAGCAGCGTCGTCTCGGCGTCGCCGCCTGCCGGTGCCACAGCGCCCGCCGTCCGCAGCAGCGCATCCTGGAATTCGCGCGCGGTCTGGAAGCGATCCTCCGGCGACTTGGCGAGCGCCTTCAGGAAAACGTCGTCGACGGCGGGCGGAAACGGAAGGTCCGAGAGCTCCGACGGAGGACGCGGCTCGACATGGCAGATCTGGAGCATCAGCGCCTCCATCGTGCCGGTGAACGGGCGGCGTCCGACGAGCAGCTCGTAGAACACGACGGCGGCGCTGAAGAGGTCCGAGCGATGATCGCTCGGCTTGCCGAGGCACTGTTCCGGCGACATGTACGCGGGCGTGCCGAGCACGGTGCCGTCGAGCGTGAGCTCGGACGTGTCGATCCGCGCGATCCCGAAATCGGCGATCTTCAGCACGCCGCTCGTCGTCATGATGAGATTCGACGGCTTGATGTCGCGGTGGACGACGCCGCGCGAATGCGCGAAGTCGAGCGCGCCCAGGAGCTGGCGCATGATGTTGACGACGTGGCCGAACTCGAAGCGGGCCTTGCGCTCGAGGTATTCGCGCAGGCCCGTGCCCTCGACGAATTCCATCGCAATGTACGCGACGGTTTCGTCCTCGCCGTATTCGTAGATGGCGACGATGTTCGGATGATGCAGACGGCCGACGGCGCGCGCCTCGTTCTTGAAGCGTGCCGTGTATTGCGCCGCGAGCACCGGATCGAGCACATCTTTGCGCACCGTCTTGATCGCAACGGTGCGCTGGATGTGCGGGTCGTAGGCCCGGTAGACGACGCCCATCGCGCCCCGGCCGAGGACGGTCTGAATTTCGTACTTGCCGAGTTGGGTCGGGTCGGCCATGGGTTGGTCTGCGGAAAACGATGCCGGGGGATGCGCGACGGCGTCGGGTCAGCCCTCCAGCATCTTCATCGCCTGCACGAGGCTCGTCTTCATCCGGCCGAGCGCCTCGGTCAGCACGCCGATCTCGTCCTTGCTGCGGGTGCGGAAGTCGCCCGCTTCGAGGTTGCCGAGGCTCACCTGGTCGGCGATCGCCGAGAGCTTGGTCACGCGCCGGATCACGATCGTATGCAGCATCACGTTGAGCAGCACGAACGCGGCGAGAAAGACCGCGGCGAGCGACAGCATGAACGTCCGGAACGCGTCGTTGGCCCGCGCGATCGGCACCGACATCGGGACCGACACCACCTGGGCCCCGATCACTTCGTTGAATTTCCAGCCGAAGCCGTTGCCGCCGCCATACAGATCGAGCATCGTCTTCGGCGCGACGTCGGCCGTGCTGTGGCAGACCAGGCACGCGGCGTTCTTGATCTGGATCGGCCGGGCGAGGTAGAGCGAGCGCCCCGTGGGCGTGTCGCGCTCGCCGATCACTTCGGCCGTTTCGGGCGCGCCCCGGAAGATCTGCACGACGTCGGATTCCCAATCGGTGGCGCGGTCGCGCAGGTTGGTCGGGTTGAGCGTCGCCTCCTTGTACGCATAATCCTTGTGCGTCTTGCGCACGTCGTTGAATTGCTCGGTCGCTGCGTACGCGGGCACGGTCTGCGGCAGGAACACGTACTTGAGCTGCGTCTCGAGCAGCGGCTTCACCTGGGTGTTCGTATAGGTGCGCGCCGCAAGCGCAGCTTCCATCATCAGGCGCGCGTTCTGTAGGATCTCCTCGCGCGCGTTGGCCTGCAACATCCGGTAGGAGACTAAACCCGAGATCCCGAAGCCGAGGATGAAGATCCCCAGCAGCACCAGATTGAATTTCCAGATCAGCTTCACGGTGTGCTCCTTGAAAACAGGGACGTCCTGACTGCGCGCGTCATTTGGCTTCCGCCGGTACTTTCGGCAGGTATTTCTCCGGATGGAGGATGCGGTCCCACTCCGGATACCGCGCGATGTGCGCATCGACCGCGGCGCGGAATTCGCGGTCGCGAAGCCGCGGCGTGAACTGCTTCAGAAAGGTCCGGCGATACGGACCGTTGAGCCAGTACTCCGCCTCGGCATACGTGATTTCCTGCTCCGCCACGAGCGTTGCCGCGGTCTTGTACCGGCCGGCAAGGCTCGGCAGCGGGTCCTGCATCGGGCGGGGCATCGCGGCGACAAACGGCTGGGGCGCGTGCCGCTCGGCCCGGAACGGCCGATCGCGGGAGCGACCGCGGTATTCGCCGGCCGTCGCGTCCGCGGTCGGACCGGGCTTACCGCCCGCCTCGAGGGGCGCAAACTTCGCCGTACCCGATTCCACGAAGAACTCGCTCGCCTCCGGTGTCGCGTGAACGACCACGATCGCCTCGGTCGCGTTCAGGAACGCGCCGGCGAACTCGACCCGAACGCCCGTGGCGGGCGCCTTGGCGACGAGCTTCAACCATCCGTTCGCGAGGTCGAGATCGATCGGGCCGGTCACCTTGTCTCCGGCGATCGGCAGCGATGCGGCATAGAGCGTCGCCGGGCCGCTTACGTAAAACGTGCCGCCGGCGGCAAGCTCGACCAGGACCTGTGCCGCGTCGCCCGCGTTGATGACGTCCCCCTGCCGGACGCGGGCGCCCGGAACCAGCTTGTACCACGTCGTGTCGCGCAGCAGGCGCACGCGGCCGTCGACGATCGTGGCGATCCCGGCGTCCGCCGCCTGCCCGGAAGCAGGAGCCATCGCCAGCCACAACATCAAGCAAAAAAGGGCGTATCTCACGGGAGGCCCCGACGACGCGCGAGCGGTATCGACGACGGGCGATACTAGGCCGCGCCGGTGGCGCGCGTCAACGCGAATACTCGACACCGAACGTGCCGAGCGCCCGGTGCCGCCATACCGCCGCCGGGGCTCTATACTCCGCACATGGCAATCTCCCCGCCCTGGCCGTGAACACGAACGCAACGGAGGTCGCGGTGCTGTTCGCCGACGTGAGCGGCAGCTCGCGGCTGTACGAAGCGCTCGGCGACGCCGAGGCGCTCGCCACGATCGATCGCTGCCTGTCGCTGATCCGGCACGTGTGCGAGGACCACGGCGGCCGCGTGGTCAAGACGATCGGCGACGAGGCGATGGCGGTCTTCCCCGGCGTGAACCAGGCGGCGCAGGCGGCAACCGCGATGCAGCAGACGATCTCCGGCGAGCCGCCGGTGGGGCGCTCGAGGCTTGCCATCCGCGTCGGCTTCCACTACGGCCCGGCGATCGAAGCCGACGGCGACGTGTTCGGCGATTCCGTCAACGTCGCCGCCCGGATGGTCGCGCTCGCCAAAGGGGCGCAGGTGATCCTGTCCGCGCAGACCGCGCAGTCGCTTGCCCCGTGGCTGCGCACGCGCGTCCGCGAAGTCGACGTCCTGACGGTCAAGGGCAAGCTCAAGGACATCGGCATCTTCGAGCTCAACTGGCAGGAGACCGAGGACGAGCTCACGCAGATCAGGACGCGCGTGAAGCTTGCGCCGGCGCGCATCCGGCTGCGTCACGGCGGCCACGAATTCGAGCTCACCGACACCGACGCGGCGTTGAGCCTGGGCCGGGAAGCGCAGAACGACGTGGTGATCGCCGATCGGATGGCCTCGCGCGTGCACGCGCGGATCGAGCGCCGCCGCGACAAGTTCGTGCTGATCGATCAGAGCTCGAACGGAACGTACGTGATGATCGAGGGCGAGGCCGAGATCCACCTCCGGCGCGAGGAGCTGACGCTGCGCGGGCGCGGCCACATCAGCTTCGGGCACGCGTACGAGGACGACCCGGCGGAAGTGCTCGAGTTTTCGTGCGTGGGCTGAAGCGCCGCGCCGGCGCGTGAATCATCCGGCGCGCGGCGCGACGTTCTTCGCGCGTTCGCGCAACTCCCTGGCGACGACAACGCGTCCGGCGGTTTCGAACCGGTCGGCAACGATGCCGGCGAACCACGATTCCTTGGCGAGAACCCGATCAAGCACCGCCGGCGCGTCGTTGCCGCTGCCCAACGACAAGAGCTCGTACAAGTCGACCGCGGCGTCCGGGGAATTGTCGTCGAGCGCGCGCGAAAACAGATCGCGCGCCGCCGAACGATTGGTGTGGCGCAGCACACGGCCGAGGCGCCACCGCGCCTCGGCCGGCAAGCCGTCGGTTCCCGCCGCCACGAGTCGGCTGGCTTCCTCCGCGTCGTAGGTGCGTTCGAGATATTGCGCGAAAGGTACCGCCGCAACGCGCGGATCGAGCGCCAGTCCGCGGCGGTAGACGTCTCGAACCTCGTCCCGGATCGGGTGGTCCGCCTCCATCAGGCGAGCCAACGCGACCGCGGCATCGGCGGAGCCGGTCGGCGTGCCTGCGGCGCCCATTGCATCGCGGTAACGCTGCATCGCGGCCCGCGACTTTCCTTCGGCTTCGAGGAGCCTTCCGAGATGGAATCGCGCCGTCGCCGCGAGCGGGCCGCCGGCGTCGAGCCGGATCGTCCAGTCGTAGGCCGCGCGTGCCGCGTCGGCGTTCTGTTCGACCTCATCCTCGAGCTGACCCAGGCGCAGCGCGGCGAGCGCATCGCGCAACCTCGCGCCGGCGAGATAGTTCCGCCGGGCCCCCGCGACATCGGAGAGCTCGCGGCACATATTCCCCGCCTTGCGCGCGGAATCGGTGTCGCCGAGATCGAACGCGGTCTGGTAGAGCTCGAGTGCCCGCGCCTGCAGTCGCACGAATGCGGCCGGATCCGACGCCCGCGCGGCGCGTGCGCGCTCGAGCATTCGCGCCGCGAGAAAACTGGCCGACAGCGCGTCGCCGCGTCGAGTCCCCTCCTCGAAGATCTCGATGGCCTCGTCCTCGCGGCCTGCGCGTTCGAGCGCGAGCCCCAGCGAATGCGCCGCGTCGACGTCCTTGAGCTCATAGGCGCGGCGAAACGCGTCGACGGCTCGATCTTCGTCGCCGTTGCTCCGGTAGGTGACGGCAAGCCACCACGCGGACGCTGCGTCGCCCATCGCCGCACCGCGACCGAAGGCATCGATCGCGCGGCGTCGGGCCGCAGCCTTGCCGGCTTCGTCGGTCGCGCGTCGCTCGACACTGTCGTAATAGAGTCCCAGTGCATACGCCGCGTTCGCCGAGTCGAGCGCAATCGCCTGCTCGAGCGTCGTTACGGCGAGCGCTTCGTCGAAGTCGCGCGCCTCGCGGCCCAATCGGGTGAGTTCATGCCCGTCGTGGTGTTTCGCCGCGAAGTCGATGTCGCTGCGCAATTCTGCGAGACGCAATCGCCGAAGCTCGTTCGACGGGCCGCTCTCCGAGCGGACGACAAGCCATGCGCGACCGCGCGTCAGCAACGCGATGCCGACCAGAATGGCGACGACGACGACGGCGGCGGCGGCGAGCCCGCCGAAGACCGCCCACACGCCGGCGGCCGTCCACGCACTCGAGAGCGCCAGGAAGAACAAAAGGCGGCGCGGGACGAGATCGAAATCCCGATTGCCGAGGCCGATCGCCAGTTCGTCGTTGTTCCACGACGACCAGGCGATCGCCACCGTTGCAGACGCGACGGTCCACAGGAGGCCGACGGCGGCAAGCGGCGCCAGCCAATGCGCGATCCCGTCGCTGGCCGCCTTGTCCGCGTGGTCGGTACCGAAGGCCGCGAGGACCCGCTGCGCGATTTCGCCGACGACGGCCGGCGGGTCGACGATCCAGCACCACGCGAGCGCGATGGCGAGCACGGCGAGCACGCCGCGCGCGCCGAAGCTCCAGTGCACGCGCCAGCGACGGCGCGCGGTCGTCCGCTTCGGGGACGCCGGCCGCGACGGGAGGCCGGCGGTGTCCAGCAGCAGGCGCGCCACGCGCGGCACGAAGTCGTCGCGGTTGTCCCAGTATGCGGTGTGATCGCGCAGCATCGACTGGGCGTTGGCGATTTCGTAGCTGTAGACCTGGCTGGGATCGAATTCGTCGAGCAACTGGCCGTTGGGCACGGGATCGGCGGACGCGTACACGTCGTACCAGCGCATGCGGCGGTTGTGAAACTGCAAGCGTTCCCGATACAACTCGCGATCGAGTGCCCACTGGACGTCGGCCTGCAACGAGCGACCCGACAGCGCGTGCCAGCGCCGAAGGCAGATGTAGGCGAGCGCCATGCCGCCGGCAAACGCGGCTGCCGCAGCGACGCTCCGCCACGACGCGCCGGCGCCGAGCGCGTCGTTCCATTCCAGCGCACCGAGGATCGCCAACGAAACGAGAATGAAAACGATCGCGAGCCACGGCGCGGCGCTGCCCGCCGGTTTTGCGCCCGCCTGGGGACGGGCTGCGCCCACGAGGTCGGCGATGACGAAGAAGGATCCGACCTCGACGACGATGAACGCGCGGGCGACGGCCGCCCCGAGCGCCACCGCCGACCCGGCAGCTTGCCACGAGGCCAGCGCGTCGATGACGAAGCTTGCCGCAGCAAACAACGCCGAGGCCGAGGCGGCCCACAGCAACGGCCGGCCCGCCGAGGTCTCGGTGCGTTCGATCTCGGCGAGCTTGGCTAACCCTGAGCCGAACGTGAAGAGCGTGTCGCACGGCGCGGTGACCGGTCCCCGGAGCACCCGGTGGGCGATGGCGGCCCCTTGCGAATGCGCGACGACCACGAGCTTGCGGCAGCGTGCGGCGAGCCATTCCAGGTCGTCGGTGACGCTCTGGCAGATCGCCGCCGCGGTGAACCGCTGGTGCATGAACACGAAGCTGTCGCCGATCGTCGCCGCGATGGCGCGCTGCACCGCACCGGCGAACCGGCGGATCGGCGTGTAGGGCACGAGCCCCAGCACGACGACGAAGCCGATCGCTGCGAGCATCAGCGGCGAGAAGATCAGCGCCAGCGTGACGCTCGTGCCCTCGGCGAGCCAGCGGATGAAGAGCCACAGAATCTTGCGGAGGCGGCGTGCGCCGTGAAACGCATGGAAGACGCGGAATCCGATGCGCCGGAAGCGGCGGTCGAAATGCGCGATCAGCGTCCACGGCAGGACGCCGAAGCTCCAGCCCACGATCTCACCGAATGTCGGCGGAGGAAACTTCTTCGCCCACCACGCTTCCGCCAGCAGCCAACGGCTCTCGGCGTGCGCGCCACCCGCCCCGGAAATGCGCAACTCGGCGCGCGCGGGACCCGTGGCGGCTTCCGGTTCGAGGCACGCGGTGGGAACCGACGCCGCGGCCGAGCCCGCCGCGGCCGGCTCGACGATCGCTTCGACGCATGCGCGAAGCGGCTCGCCGAACCGCAGCAGCGTCTCGGCTCTTCCGCTCTGGCCGATGCCATGCACGAACAGCACGCCCAGATCGTGCAGCGGTTCGTCTCCGGGAGCGTCCATCAGGCAGTCTCGTCAGGCACGGCCGATGCCCGTCCCACGCAGCATCAGAGTGACGTCTGCATCCGCCGGATCAGGACGTCGATCACGTCTTCGCCGCTCGCCGATTTGAGTCGATGCGCTCGCAGCTCGCTCACCAGCGTGGGATTGGCGATCACCCGGTAATCGGAGCGGATCAGGATGCTGGCGATAGCGCGCTGGACGCCGATCGATTTTGCGCGCGGGAACAGGCGCGTCAGCTCGTCCAGGCTTTCGCGATCGGCGATGGCGTAGGCGGCCAGTGTTTCCAGCGCGCGCGCCTGCGCGTCGGCGCTGTTCATGCGGGCGATTTCCGCAGTGATCATCCGCAGCTCGGTTGCGTCGGCGAGCGGCCGGTGGTGCAGATAGACCTGCGCGATCGCGACGTCGTCGTTGCTGGCGCTCGCAAGCGCGTGGAGGACCCGCGCGTGGGCTCCGGGGCTGTCGAGGCAGGCGAGGATCGCCGCTCGCGCGACGTTGTCGGCCTGCGCCGGCGACACGCGGAGCCGCGGCAGCTCCGGGCTCAGCTCGTGCTTGCTGTTGAGCGTGCAGACGAGGTCGACGTCGGCCGCACCGACGGCGCCTGCCGCGAGCCGATCGCCGATCATCCGCATGTACTCGGCGCGCTGCTCCATCGGCGTGAGCCAGCCGAGATGGTGCGCGAGCGCGATCATCCGGGCGCGCACGGCCGGCTCGTCAGCGTCGTGCGCGAAGGCGAGATACCGATCGCGTGCCACGTGATCGCTTGCGATCTCGCCGAGCGCCCGCGACACCGCGGGCAGGTGCCGGTCCGCTTCTCCGAGCGACAGCCAGTATTTCTCGATGTGGTCGAAAAACATCCGGACCTCAGCCATCTCGCGACCGAGGAGCTCGTGGATGAAGCCGATCTTCTGCACCGGCGACAGCCGATCGTCGGCGAAGCGGCAGACGTCGCTGCGAAAGGCGGCCTGCGGGTCAGCGTCGTTGAGGCCCGTGGTCGCCGTCATCGAGCTCGGCGCGAAGAGCCCGAGCAGCTTCGGACTGACGCGGCCGGTGCCGATGTCGTGGCTCGCGTCCCGGAAATAGCGGTCGAGCGTCGACGCCGCCGCCGGCCCGAGCGGCGCCTTCGACGAAAAGCCGTAGATCACCGGCACATCCTTGAAAATCTGGCGCATCCGATCGCGGTTGCTCTCGGCGTAGCGCTCGGAAAGCAGGCGCGACAGGCGCAGGGCGTCGGCGGGCGAGTGTCCGGAGCGAAGGAGGCTCCGGACGATCTCGGCGGACGCGCTGCGGAGCGCTTCGGCGTTCAGCGTCTTGCAGCCGAACAGATAGACTTCCTTCAGCTGCAAGAACAGGCCCGGACACGAGTCGCTGCACGCGACGCGCTCCATTTCGTCGACCGGCAGAGATTCACGCTGGTCCAGCCGATCGGTGTAGAACTCGGTGCCGCCGTCGAAATGGCCGGAGATGAGCAGCACGTCGCAGCGAACGCCGGCGCGGCAGGCGGATTCCAGCCAGTCGGGGCGGCCGCGTTCGACGAGCTCGACGAACCGATAGTCGTCCTTCGGGAGGCTGCGGCGCAGAACCTCCTTTTCGTCGGGCGAATTGACGGTGATCGTGCAGACGGTTTTCGGGTTGGCGCCGGCGACGGGCGCGATGACCCCGGCCAGAAGCGCGGCCAGCAAAACCATCTTGACGGAATGGGACATCGGGCAGGGACTGGGACGCATCGGGCGCGCAAGTATTGCATGGGTCGATCCCTGCGAAAAGAGTCGGCACGGGATTGCGCGCTTGACGTGGATCAAGCGTGCAGCGGATTACCCAACGGGAACGAGGCTAACGGGCTTCGAGGCGACGGATGAGCGCGTCGATGACGCCTGGGCCGCTTGCGGTCTTGAGCCGGCGCTCGCGGAGCGTCTGCACGAGCTCGGGATCGGCGATCGCGTCCGCGTCGGCCCGGATCAGGATGCCGGCGATGGCCGTCTGGACGCCCGCCGACTCGGCGACCGGGTACAGCCGAGCCAGTTGTTCGAGGCTTTCGCGATCGGAGAGCCCGAGCTGGGCAAGCGTCTCCAGCGCCCGGGCCTGAGCATTCGGATTGTTCATCCGGGCGATTTCGGCCGTGATCGTACGCAGCTCGTCGATGTCGGCGATCGGCCGGTGACGCAGATAGACCTGCGCGATCTGCACGTCCGCATCGTTCGGGCTCGCGAGCGCCAGGACGACGCGCACGCGACCCTCGGGGCTCCCGAGGCAGGCCAGCACCGCGGCATTGGCCACGCTCCCGGCCTGCGCAGGCGTCACGGTAAGTCGCGGCAATTCGCCGTCGAGCTCGCCGTCGTTGTTGAGCGAACAGAAGAGGTCGACGTCGTCGGCGCCAACGGCATTGGCGGCGATCTCTTCATCGATCATCCGCACGAGCTCGGCTCGCTTTTCCGCGGGTGTGAGCCATCCGAGGTCCTGCGCCAGTGCCAGCAGCCGGGCGCGAATCGCCGGCCGGTCGGTGTTCCGCGCGAAGCCGAGATAGCGTCCGCGTGCCGTCTCGTCATTTGCGATCTCGCCGAGCGCACGGGCGACGGCCGGCGCCTGCCGCTCGCTTTCCCCGAGCGATCCGGCATAGCTCTCGATGCGATCGAGAAACATTCGGACCTCCGCGGTGTCGCGGCGGAGCAGTCGATGGACGAAGTCGAGCTTCTGCACGGGCGACAACCGCTCGTCCGCGAACTGGCAGACATCCTGGCGATGCGCGGCGTGCGGATCCGCATCGTTCACGCCGCTCGTGACCGTGAGCGAGTGGCCGCTGAACGCGCCCTGCAGCCGGCCGCTGGCGCGACCGCCGCCGACCTCCGCGGCGCCGCCCGATTGGAAATAGCGATTGAGGAAGCCCGCGGCCATCGGCCCCACCGGCGCAACCGACGAAAAACCGTAGATCGCCGGGACGCCCTTGAAGATGTCGCGCATCCGATCGCGGGCGCTTTCGCCGTGTCGTGCATCGAGCGCGCGCGCGATGCGTTCCGCGTCAGCCCGCTGGAGTCCGGAGCGCAGCAGCGTGCGCTCGATCTCGGCCGCGGCGCCGTTGCGGGTTTCGGGATTCAGCGTGTTGCAGCCGAAGAGATAAACCTCCTTCAGCTGCGAGAACAGGCCGGGGCAGGAATCGCTGCACGACACGCGCTCCATTTCGTCGACGGGCAGGAATTCCTGCGCCTCCACGCGATCGGAAAAGAACTCGTGGCCGCCGTCGTAGTGGCCCGAGATGATGAGCGCGTCGCAGCGAATGTGTTGCCTGCACGCCGATGCCAGCCAATCGGGGCGCCCGTGTTCGACCAACTCGACGAATTGAAACTTGTCAGCGGGCAGATGACGCCGGAACGCTTCCTTCTCGTCCGGCGAATTGACGGTGATCGTGCACACGGTCTTCCTGTCGGCGCGGGCGTCGTGCGCCCATGCGAACACCAGGAACGCGGCCACGAACAGAAGTCTGACGAAGGTACGCATCGACCCGGTACGGCGAGGTCTCGGAGCACGGGAGTCTTGCGCATTGCACCCTGCGGGCGGCGTGCGGTCCGTCGGTCAACGGATTCATTTCGTATCGGCCCATCGGCATTCTTGATGTAGGAGATCGGCCGACGAAAAGGGCGGTCGGCCATGGGGTCTTACGTTCCCCACTGCGCTGATCGTCAGAGCGCCCGGGCGAGCAACCCCGTTCCCGAGACGACGAGCAGAGTGCTGAGCGCTCCATCGAACTGCTTGTTCGTCAGCCGCTGAAATACCGCCAGTCCGCCGATCGCGCCCAGCAATGCAAAGGGCACGAAGATGAAGTCTCGCGCCACGCTCGCGCGGGCGGATGCCTGCCACCACAGGCAAGCGATGGTCACGATCTGCATGACAAGAATATACGGCTGATAGGTCGCTCGCTGCCGGAGCTTGTCCCAGCCACGCATCCGGCACCAGATCGTCACGAACGAGCCCGGGAAACCCGCGAGCCCACCCGTTATCCCGCCAAGCGCTCCAACGGCGGCATCGAGCCATGCGTTGCCGCGCACCACGCGGTTGTCGCGGCGCATCACGACGTAGCATCCATAAGTCGTCAGGAACACGCCGAGTCCCACCGCATAGAGCGAGCCGTTGACATGCCTGAGCAGCCAGACGCCCAGCGGTACGGTGACGATGCCGGCGGCGAGCATGGGCCATAGCGGCGTCCAGCGAATCGAATCGCGTATCTTCCACACGGCATAGAGCTGGCTCGCAGTGGAGCACAGCACCATCGTCTGCACCGCGTGCAGCGGATCCATTTTGAGGTACGTGAGGGCGCTGCCGGCCAGCGCCGAAAAGGCGAAGCCGGCGATGCTCGACACGAGTGCTGCGAGCAGAACCACCGCGGCGGTGGCCGTCACGATCCCCGCGTCCTGACGCCTGGCAACGATCGCGCCCACGATGTCGGCGAGTTCGACTAAAGCCCAGACACCGAGCGCGACGAGCGCGGCGCGCGCGAAGACAGGACCACTCAGCTGATCGACGACACCGCGGATTCGCGCAACCCATGTCGGCGTGTAGCGCGCAGCGGCATACGACATCGGCGAGAGCCCGTCTCGACCGCGGAACTGCACGGCGGCGGAGGTGGCCGCCGCGCCGGGATCGTTCGGCATCACGGCCTCCCCATGCGAGCCTCAAACGACTCGACGGGCGCGGCGTGTTGCATCGCCCCCGGCTTGACGTTAACAAAGATGTTCCAGGCGAAGACGAGCACGCCGGCGGCGGCAACGATTTCCGAGCCCGCGAGGAACGGCACGACGCCGGTGTTACCGAGCAACAGCATGGTCAACGATCCCATCATCACCTGCAGCGCGATGTTGTGCAGCCAGAAGTGGATCCTGGCGAGACGGCTTTCGCCGGCCTTGGGGAAGACGGTGTAGATCAGTCCCGCCAGCGCGAGCGTTGTCCATCCCAGCAGGTTGAGATGCGCGTGGACAGGACGCAGCGTGAAGTTCTCGCTCGCGCCCATCGCGATGCCGAGTCCGACACCGGCGATCAGATAGAGGATCGCCAGCTTGAGCCACAGGGTCGCCGAGGGCGCGAAGGAGATCGCGGCGGGAGGATTGGCAGTGGTCGTCTGATGCATGAGGTCTTCTCCTTGCTTGGATCGAGGGTTGGTACCTTCGTGGCGCAACGCCGTCGCTGCCTAGACCGCGGGCCCGATCGCCAGCGCTTCGAGCCCGTCGCGCTCGCGGTGACGACCGCGCCACACCGATGCGGCGGCACGAAACGGCCGCGCGACGGACATGAACCGTGCGCACGCGCGACGGATTGCCTGCGCGATGATGGCGGCGGGCTGCTGCGTGTCTGCGCCGCCTTCCGCTTGCCGGCGCTGATAGACGAAGAGGAGCAGCGCGAACAGCGTTCCGCCGGGGAGCAGGATTTCGAGCAGCAGATACGGGCCCGCCTTCTGCACGAGGCTCGCGATGATCTTGACGCTTCGCATGACGGTCGTATCCATGTCACTGCTCCTTCTCTTCTGGAACTACAAGACGAATGGTTTCTTGCGTTTGGGCGCCGCAGGGCAGGCCTCGGATTTCCGCGTGCTCTCTTTGGCGATTTCCTTGTTCAATGCCTCGGACCGATTGCGTTCAACCGCGGGCGCCGGATGCGACAAAGCGCCTCGGTTCGATGTGTTGGCGCGGGGCGCCCGGGCGGCGGTCGTGTCATGACGTTTCATTCGTGTTCTCCGTTTCGGATTTCTATCTCCCGAGGGGGCAATGCCCCGGGGACAGGCGGCAGTGTGCGGACGGACCGCTTGCCGATCGCTGACGAATTCGTCGACGCGTGATCGCCGCGCGCTCGCGTCGCGACAGCTCCCGGAGCCGCGCGCTAGCGCATTGATGCGAAAGGAGTTTTTATGCCCGAGCGGAAACGCCCCGGCCTTGCGTTCGGGACCGGAGCAGCGCACCGGTGCGGCGCGTGCGGTTGCAGCGCCGCTGACTTACGGATGACTTACCGGAGGCTCAGGGCGGGCTGGCTACGCCCGTGCCGTCGACGATCTGCCGATACAGGCGCTCGGTCTCGACGGAGGGCTTGACACCCAGCACGATCGAAAGAATCTCGCGGCAACGCCGGAACGCGTTGAGTGCTTCCGCCTGATCGCCGGTCGCGGCCAGCGCGCGGATGAGGCCGCGGTAGAACGACTCGGCAAGGTTGTCGGCTTCCAGGCCGCGGCGATAGACGTCGATGGCGGTGACCCAGTCGCCCCGCCGCTCGAGTTGCTCGCCCAAGCGCATCAACGAGCGCACGAAGCGCGCGCACAGCGCATCCCGCGGCTTCGCAATCCACGGGTTTTCCTCGGTACCGAGCAGCGCGCCCGGATAGACGTCGAGCAAGCGGCGCGCCACGCGGGCTGGCGAAGCGTCTGCCGCTTCGCTCGTGCCGGCGCGCTCCGCAGCGTCGAAGGCCGCATCGAGGGCCCAGACGTCGGTCCAGACGAGGCTCCGCGCAAGCGAGAGCTTTCCGGCCGCAAGCACGAGCGCATTGTCGACGTCGAGCAACTTGCGCAGGCGAAACAACGTCGTGTCGAACGAAGTCTTCGCCGCCGCGCCGTCGGCGTCCGGCCACAGCGCCGCCATCAGCTGCTGGCTGTCGACGTCGACGCCGCCGAGCGCAACCAGCAGCTTCAGCATGTCGAGCGGCCGCTGCTGCGCCTTGCCGGTGAAACGCATCGGCTGTCCGTCGCGAACGAGCTCGAATCCGGAGAGCACGCGAACGCGCAGCCGGAACGGCCACGCCGGGCCCGCATCGCCAGGCGCCACGAGCGCGTTGTGCTCGATCAGCGTGCGCACGAAATCGGCTTCGATCCCGTGTTGAAGCGCGTAGTTGGCGAGCCGCGCGGCGAGGTCCGGCCGGCTGCGCATCAGCACGAGGTGCCCGCGGGAGCGGTAATCGGCGAGCACGCTTGCAAGGGATTCCGACGCGCGTTGCGTATTGCCGTCCTCGATGTCGAGGTCGATCTGAAACAACTCGCGTTGCTGTTCGAAGGTCCGCCGATCGACGGGCGAAGCCTGTGCGATCGCTTCGTCAAGGTCACGCAGGCCGCCTTCGTGATCGCCGGCCGCGAGCCGCGTGTGGGCGAGGCGCGCGACGAAATGCGGCATCTGCATCGCCGGAAGTCCCGTCTCCCTGCCGAGCGCGACCGCCCGCTCGGCGTCCTGCACCGCCACGGCGAACTGCCCGACGCGCTGCTCGAGCGTCGAGCGAATGTAGTGGAAATACGCCCAGTCCATGCGGCGTGCCGGCGACATCCGTCGTTCCATCGCCTCCACCAGCGTCTTCGCCGCCGCGTGATCGCCTTTGCTCACCAGCGCGGAGGCTTCCGCGTGATCGATCTCGAACAGATAAGCCTCGAGCCCGTAGCGCTCGGCGATTGCGCGAGCTTCCTTGATTACCGCAGCCGACTCGCCGTAACGGCCGCCGATGTAATGCCAGAACGACAGGTGGGTGCGCCACCACACCTGCATGAGTGGCGTCACCTCGGGCCGGGCGACGATCGGCTCGATGCGGGCGACAAGCGCGGCGGCTCGCTCGCCCTTGTCCTTCCAGTTGAGGTAATTGAACAGCGTCGAGGCCGCCATCATGCGCGCGTTGACGTCGTTTTCGCCATCGATCAGCTCATCGAGACGCTGAGCGCAACGGTCCAGGTTTTTGTCCTCCGGACGGCGAAACAGAAGTGCGATCACGCAGGCGGCGCGCGCCCGCAACTCCGACTCGCGATCGAGCTCGCCGACCTGTCCTGCACCCAGCAGCGCTTCGAATTCGGGCAGCCAGCGATCGAGCGGCGCGAAATTCGCCCACTCGTAGTAATAGCTCGTGACGATTGTGCTGAGCGCCAATGCCTGGCCGCGCAGATCGCCAGCGTCGCGGAATGCAACGAACGCGCGCTCGAGGGCGGGTCGCCCGCGCTCCGGCTGCACGAAGCTCCACGCCCGACCGAACCAGTATTCGAGCCACGGATCGTTCTCGCGCATGGTGGGCGGCAGTGCTTCGATCCAGTCGGAGAGTGCCTGGGAGCGTCCTTGACGGGCCCACTCGAGCGCGTGTGTGTGAATGAGCGAGCGCATCGCTTCCCAGTCTCCCGCGTCGCGGAAGAGCGCCAGCGCTTCGCTGACCTGTCCGCGCGCGGCGAGCAGCTCGGCGGCGCGTGTGGCTGCCGTGCGCCGCTCCCCGCTCGGGACCCTGGTCTGCAGCTCTTCCAGCAGAAACTCACGAAAGAGCGCGTGGTAGTGGTAGCTCGTCTCTCCGCCGCGACGCCGATCGGTGAAGAGATGGCGGCGATAGAGGTATTCGAGCAGGCGTGGGGCTTCCTCGTCGCCGGTGAGCGCGACTGCCTCCGACTCGGTAATCGACGGCGCGATTGCCGTCAGCATCAGCACGCGCTGGTTCGCCGGTCGCGCGCCATTGAAGATCTCGCCGGCGAAATACTGGAAGATTGCGTCCTTGCCTTCGCCGAGCTTTTCGTCGAGGGCGGCGCCGTGTCGGCTCAGATGCTCCCGCAGGAGCACGAGCGCAGCGACCCAGCCTTCGCTCTGCTGCTGGATGCGCTGCAGATCCTGCGCTTCGAGACGCGGCCTCCCCAGAATCGCTTCGGCTTCGCTGGCGGTGCAACGAAGCTCCGCCTCTTCGATGCGCGCGATACGGCGGTTCGCGAGGAGCCGCGCGAACTCCGGTGGTGGATCGGTGCGCGATACGACGACAAGCGTAATGCCCTCGGGGATCTCTTCCAGGCCTTGCACGAAGGCTGCGCGGCGCTCGGGTTGCACGCGCATCTCCTGGAAATTGTCGAAGACGACGATGCACGGATGCGGCAGCACCGAGAAGAAGTCGCGGAAGAAGCTGCGGGCGAACCGAGCGAGATTCTGTTCCGGTTCGGGCGTAAATACGGGAAGCGCTGCCGCGGCCTTGCCGGCCACCTGCTGCGCGGCGGTGCGCATGTAATGGACGAACGTCGCCGGGTCGGCATCGCCGATGTCAGCCTGATACCAGACGTGGCGAAGCTTGCGTTCCTCGAGATAGCTCGCGACGAGCGTCGTCTTGCCGAATCCGGGAGGCGCGCAGATCCAGACGATCGGCCGCTTCGCTGCTTCGTCGAGAAGCGAGAACAGGCGGGGCCGCGGCAGCGCGTCGTAGAGCTTCGGCCGTGTCAGTTTGGCGAGAGTGGGGGCGCGAGCGGCCAAGATGCTATGGGTGAGACGAGTCGACCGGGCCGGTCCATTCCGTCACGACTTCGCCGAGATCCGGTGGAGTGGCCGGCGGCGCGGCGACGGCAGGCGTGCCGAGATAGAGAAAACCGACGATGCTGTCCGACGCCTCGAGGCCGAGCGCCGCCTTGACGTCGCGGTCGTAGGCGGCTGGCCCGGTGCGCCAGAATCCGCCGAAGCCCAGTGCATGCGCCGCGACGAGAATATTTTGGGCAGCGGCGCCGACGGCGATGATCTGCTCGACCGCGGGAACGTTCTTGTGCTCGCGGAGCCGCGCCGCGACGACGACGATCAGCGGCGCCCGCAGCGGTTTCGCGCGCTCCTTGGCAACGGCCGCCTCCGGCGCATCCGGTTCGCGTGCCTTGAGCGCAGCGGCCAGCACGTCGCCCAGCCGCGATCGTGCTTCGCCGGAGATGACGACAAAGCGCCATGGATGCAGCCGTCCGTGATCGGGAGCGCGCACGGCGGCGCGCAGCATCGAATCCAGCGCGGCGCGGTCCGGCGCGGGGTCGGCGAGCGAGAGCGGGCTCGCGCGCGTCGTCAGGGCTTCCAATGCATCCATGTGCGTTTGTCCGTCGCTCTAGGGCACGCGCGCGCTCACGACCGACATCACACGTCAGTCGGCAAGTTCAATTTCGACGCGCCGGTTGCGCCGGCCCTCGCTGCGGATCTTCGTCACGCGGATGGCGCCGATTTCGGCGATGTTCCTGACGTGCGTGCCGCCGCAAGGCTGCAGGTCGATGCCCGGGATCCTGACGAGCCGCACCCGGCCCGCACCACGCGGCGGCTGCACGCTCATCGTCTTGACGAGCTCGGGCCGGGCGTCGAGCTCCTCGTCGGCGATCCATTCGGTTTGCGTGTCGACGGCGTGAGCGATCAGCGCGTTGGTCTCCCGCGCGATCCGGTCGGCGTCGAGGAGACTCATGTCGATGTCGAAATCGAGACGGGCCTTGGCCGGAGCGATGTTGCCGCCGGTCACCGGGGCGACGACCACGCACGACATCACGTGCAATGCGGTGTGCAAACGCATGAGCGCGTAGCGACGCTGCCAATCGATCTCGAGGGTGAGCGCCTCTCCCGGCTCCGGTCGCGGCATCGCGGGCGCGGGGACGTGCAGCACCGTGTCGATCGCGTCCCCCTTGCGGGTGTCGGCGATCGTGATGCGCTCGCCGTTTGGCCGCCGGAGCACGCCCGCGTCGCCCTGCTGGCCCCCGCCCTGCGGATAGAAGATCGTGCGGTCGAGCTCGATGCCGCCGTCGTGCACGGCGACGACGCGGGCGGTTGCGCTCGCTCTGTACGCATCGTCCCTGAACAGCAACTCGGTAGCCATGTCATCGAACCGGAAATGTGCGTCGATGTCATATTAGCATTCGTCGCGAACGCGGGCAGTGTGCCGAGCGTAGCGGTGACCAACTGAAAACCCGCATCTGCTATTGTCGCGTTCATGCAGGGGATCATCTCCGTCTCGAATCTTTCCAAGACGTATGCGTCCGGCTTCGAGGCGCTGAAGAACGTCGATCTCGACGTCCGCCGCGGCGAGATCTTCGGCCTGCTCGGGCCGAACGGCGCGGGGAAGACGACGCTCATCAGCATCATCTGCGGCATCGTCAATCCCACGGCCGGGGCAATTCTCGTCGACGGCCGCGACATCCGCGCCGATTACCGGATCGTCCGCTCGATGATCGGCCTCGTGCCGCAGGAGCTCACGACCGACGCCTTCGAAAGCGTTTGGGGAACCGTGTCCTTCAGCCGCGGGCTGTTCGGCAAGCCGCCGAATCCCGCGCACATCGAAAGGGTGCTCAAGGATCTGTCGCTGTGGAACAAGAAGGACAGCAAGATCATCACGCTGTCGGGCGGCATGAAGCGGAGGCTGCTGATCGCCAAGGCGCTGTCGCACGAGCCTTCGATTCTCTTTCTCGACGAGCCTACTGCCGGCGTCGACGTCGAGCTGCGGCGCGACATGTGGAACCTGGTGCGCTCGCTCAAGGAAGCGGGCGTCACGATCATCCTGACGACCCACTACATCGACGAAGCTGAAGAGATGGCCGACCGGATCGGCGTGATCAACAAGGGCGAGATCATCCTGGTCGAGGACAAGGTCGAGCTGATGGCGAAGCTCGGCAAGAAGCAGCTGACGCTGGAGCTTGACGCCGCGCTTGAACGAATCCCTCCGCGGCTTTCGGGTTACCGCCTGGAGCTCTCCGGTGGCGGAAACGAATTGACGTACACGTACGACACGCGAGGCGAGCACGCCGGCATCGCCGCGCTGTTGAGGGACCTGGGCGAGGAAGGGATCGGCTTCAAGGACCTGCAGACGACGCAGAGCTCGCTCGAGGACATCTTCGTGAGCCTGGTGAGGGAAGGCCGGTGAATCTCCACGCTGTGCGCGCGATCTACCGGTTCGAGCTGGCCCGAACCGGGCGGACACTGATGCAAAGCATCATTTCCCCCGTGATCTCGACGTCGCTCTATTTCGTCGTCTTCGGCGCAGCGATCGGTGGGCGCATCCAGCAGATCGACGGGATCAGCTACGGCGCCTTCATCGTGCCGGGGCTCATCATGCTCTCGCTCCTTACCCAGAGCATCGCCAATGCATCGTTCGGCATCTACTTTCCACGCTTCACGGGAACGATCTACGAGCTCCTGTCGGCGCCGGTGTCCTATCTGGAAATCGTCGTGAGCTACGTCGGGGCGGCGGCGACCAAGTCGATCGTCCTCGGCCTCATCATTCTCGCGACTGCGGGATTGTTCGTGCCGTTGCACGTGGCCCACCCCGCGTGGATGCTGCTGTTCCTGCTGCTCACGGCGGTGACGTTCAGCCTGCTGGGCTTCATCATCGGCATCTGGGCCGACGGCTTCGAGAAGCTGCAGCTCGTGCCGCTGCTGATTGTCACGCCGCTCACCTTTCTGGGCGGCAGCTTCTATTCGATCGACATGCTGCCGCCGTTCTGGCAGAAAGTGACGTTGTTCAATCCCGTCGTCTACCTGATCAGCGGCTTTCGCTGGAGCTTCTACGGGATCGCCGACGTGAGCGTCGTCGTCAGTCTCGCGATGACCACCGTGTTCATGGCGGTCGCGCTCGCTATCGTCGCCTGGATCTTCAAGACCGGCTACCGGCTCAAGACGTGAGCCACGTCCGCGCTGCAAAAAAGGGCCCGGCGCCGGCCGGGCCCTCCTCGACGGATCGGACGCGCCGGCGATGCCGACGGCCGCTCCGCTCGAGACCTTTGCCCCGATACGTCAGTCTTCGTCGTCCCAGTGTCCGGCGCGGTAATGCCACCGCTCGCCATGGCGTTCCATCACATAGGGGACCCAGTGATGACCTTCGCGATTGGCGATGTATTCGCCGTCGCGCCAGACGTAGTTGCGCCCGTCCCACGCATAGTGGCCCGGCTCGTAGATGTAGCCTTCGCGCGGTGCCGGCGTAATGATGTCGATGCGTCCAGGCATTGTCGGCGGAGCTTCTCCGATTTCGACGTCGATCACGCGCGCGGCCTGCGCCATCGTGGCCAAGCCGAACGTGCCGATCGCCAACGCCAATGCAGCAGCAATGGCTCGCAGATTCATGGTTTCTCCTTTCAAGTCACGTTTCACGGGGCAGCCATTCGAGCAAGATGCCCATGATCAGCCGCGGACGTCGTGCGAGGTCTCCGCGCAGTCCGCATGGCCGCATCCACAACCTCCCGGCGGGCCGGCAATGCCGGCGCCCGTTTCCGGAGCGAGAGCCCGGTCCTCGCAATAATCGCTGCAGTACCTTTCACCGGGGGCGATCATGCAGTTGCACAGTGCGTGGTTGCACTTATGATTCGTGAGCGCACTTGCGGTTTGCATGATCAGACCGGATGCAACGAGCCGCCGATGCCGCGATGCACATCGCGGTCGGGTTCGACGCTGCGGCGAGTCGCCTCGGCCTCCGGCGGTTCGGCGGGCATGTTGCCGATGCGCCGCCAATAGCCTTCGTCGGCGCGCGGTGACTCGGCCTCGTGGGACGGCCTAGCGGCCATCACCATTTTCGCCACCAACGCAACGATCAGCAATCCGACCGAAACGGCAAGCAGCATCGTGGGCCAGTTGAACGTGGTGAAATTGAAATACGTCGCGGCATTGAAATCGGACAGAAGGTCGGGCACCTGGACCGCTGCGGCCGCCGGTGTTGCCATCGACAGCCCGGGGATGAGCCAGCCACCTGCACGTCGCATCACAAGGCATTCCTTCATTTCTCGCTCCAGGAGGTTGATCGATGTCGTCAATGTGAACCGCAGGGAGCGGCGTCGATATCGGCGGCGTCCGATTAAAACGTCGGACGTCGTCCGAAGGGCCGGTCGAGCGAGGGTGAACGACATCACGGATTCTTGGCGCTCGAGCGCCAGTGAACAATGCTTTCAAGGGCTTGAGCTATGCTGCACTGCGAGGTCCGGAGCCGGGTGCGGGCGCGGCGCCGGATCGCGCCGCACCCCGGTACCATGTCGGTTGTAAACCTTGCACGATGGACGCCTCGCGCATCTTCGACGTCTTGATCCTGGGCGGCGGCAACGCCGCGCTGTGTGCGGCGATCACGGCGCGCCGCGCCGGCGGCAGCGTGCTCGTGCTCGAGTGCGCGCCGAAGCACTTTCGCGGCGGCAACAGCCGGCACACGCGCAACCTCCGCTGCATGCACGATGCGCCCGCGGATGTGCTGACCGACACGTATCCGGAGGAAGAGTATTGGCAGGACCTCGTCAAGGTCACGGGAGGTGAGACGAACGAGCGCCTCGCGCGAATGACGATCCGGCATACGGCGACGTGCCGCCGCTGGATGGCGGCGCAGGGCGTACGCTTTCAGCCGTCGCTTGGCGGCACGCTGCATGTTGCGCGCACCAACGCGTTCTTCCTGGGCGGCGGCAAGGCGCTGCTCAATGCGTACTATCGCACCGCCGAAGCGCTCGGTGTCGAGGTGAGCTACGACAGCGAGGTCTGCGAGCTCGTCATCCGCAACGGCCGCTTCGTTTCGGCCATCGTCGCCCGCGATGGTGCCGAGCACGAGATTCGGGCGCGGGCCGTCGTCGCCGCCGCCGGCGGGTTCGAGTCGAACCTCGATTGGCTGAAGCAAGCCTGGGGTCCCGTTGCCGACAACTTCATCGTGCGCGGGACGCCGTACAACAAGGGGCGCGTGCTGCGCATCCTGCTCGACAGCGGCGCCAAGTCGATCGGCGACCCGACACAGGGGCACTGTGTCGCGATCGACGCGCGCGCGCCGAAGTTCGACGGCGGGATCTGCACACGCGTCGATTGCGTCTCGCTCGGCATCGTCGTCAACGAGCGGGGCGAGCGCTTCTACGACGAGGGTGAGGATTTCTGGCCGAAGCGCTATGCGATCTGGGGCCGCCTCGTCGCGGGCCAGCCGAACCAGATCGGCTACTCGATCATCGACGCGAAGGCGATGGGCAAGTTCATGCCGCCGGTGTTCCCGCCGGTCAGGGCAGCGTCGATCGCCGAGCTCGCGCAAGCGCTCGAGCTCGACCCGGCGACGCTCGGTGCCACGGTCGGGCAATTCAACGCGGCGGTGCGCCCCGGCCGCTTCGACCACACGATCCTCGACGATTGCGCGACCGAGGGGCTGTCGCCCCCCAAGACGCACTGGGCGCGGCCGCTCGACACGCCCCCGTTCTTCGCCTGGCCGCTGCGTCCCGGCATCACGTTCACCTATCTGGGCGTCACCGTCAACGAAAAGGCGCGGGTGATCCTGCAGGACGGCGCGCCAGCCAACAACATCTACGCGGCCGGCGAGATCATGGCCGGCAACGTGCTCGGAAAGGGCTACCTCGCCGGCATCGGGATGTCGATCGGGACCACGTTCGGCCGCATTGCGGGCGAGGAGGCCGCGCGCCGTGTCGCAGGCTAGGTCGATCCCGGTGGCGTTGCTCGAGGAAGGCCAGCGGATGGCGGCGATCTGCAATGCCTGCCGCTACTGCGAAGGCTACTGCGCGGTCTTCCCGGCGCTCGAACGGCGATCGACGTTCACCGCGACCGACCTCGGCTATCTTGCGAACCTCTGCCACGGCTGCGGATCGTGCTACTACGCATGCCAGTACGCACCGCCGCACGAATTCGCGCTCAACTTTCCGACGCTGATGGAGGACATCCGTGTCGAGAGCTATCGGAAGCACGCGTGGCCCGGCGCGCTCGCGCGCCTCTTCGAGCGCAATGGGCTCGTGGTGAGCCTCGCAACGGCGGCCTCGTTGGTGCTCCTGCTCGTGGCCACGGTGCTTGTCGTCGATGCGACGGTGCTGCTCTCGGCACATCCCGATGGCGAAGGCTCGTTCTACGCGGTCATTGCGCACCGGGTGATGGCGTATGGCTTCGGCGCGGTCTTCGTCGTGGCGCTCCTCGCGCTGTTCATCGGCGGCACGCGGTTCTGGCGCGATACGGAAGAGGACGCCCACGAGTTCATGAGTCCCGGGCCGGTCAGTCAGTCGATCCGCGACGTGCTGCAACTCAGATACCTGGGGGGCGGGGGCGACGGCTGCACCTATCCCGACGATCGTCCGTCGTTCGCGCGCCGGTGGTTTCATCACGCGACGTTCTACGGCTTCATGCTCTGTTTCGCGGCGACCTGCGTTGCGACCGTCTACCACTATGCGCTGGGTTGGCCGGCGCCTTACCCGTTCCGGAGCGCGCCAGTGTTGCTCGGGACTGTCGGGGGCATAGGCTTGCTGATCGGACCCGTGGGCTTGCTTTGGCAGAAGTCCCGCCGCGACCCGGACGTGTGGAGCGGGGCCCAGACAGGTATGGACGTCGCCTTCCTCGTCCTGCTCTTTCTTGCGAGTGCGAGCGGCCTCGCGTTGCTCGCGCTGCGCGAGACGGCGGCGATGGGCATGCTGCTGGCCGTTCATCTCGGCCTCGTGTTGGGGCTTTTCGTCACGCTGCCGTACGGAAAGTTCGTACACGCCGTGTATCGCTTTGCGGCGCTCGTCCGCTTCCACGTCGAGCGGCGACGGCCCTTGCCGGAATGGGGCGCGGAATAGAAGATAGCGACTACGAAGCTCGAAAGAACCGGCCGGACCATCCCGGCGTCAACTCGAAGGAGAGAATCATGAAATTGCTCATCGCATGCATCGCCGCCACGCTCGGGCTGTTTGCCGGCGCTGCCCCGGCGCAGCAGCCGATCGTCATCAAGTTCAGCCACGTCGCCGCACCGGACACGCCGAAGGGACAGGCTGCGCTCGAATTCAAGCGGCTCGCCGAGGAGCGGACCAAGGGCCGTGTGAGAGTCGAGGTCTATCCGAACAGCCAGCTTTTCAAGGACGCCGAGGAACTGGACGCGCTGCAGCTCGGCTCGGTGCAGATGCTGGCGCCGGTGCCGGGCAAGTTCGGGCCGGCGGGGCTGCCTGAATTCGAGGTGTTCGACCTGCCGTACATGTTTCCGGATCTGGAGGCGCTGCAGCGCGTCTATCACGGGCCGGCCGGCGCGGCGCTCCTGAAGAAGCTCGAGACGAAGGGGATGGTCGGGCTCGCGTTCTGGAACAATGGCTTCCGCGTCATGAGCGCGAACCGGCCGATCCACACGCCGGCCGAGATGAAGGGTCTCAAGATGCGGATCAATTCGTCGAAGGTCAATGCGGCGATCATGAAATCGGTCGGCGCCGTGCCGCAGACGATGGCGTTTTCCGAGGTCTACCAGGCGCTGCAGACAGGCGTCATCGACGGCACCGAAGGACCGCTCTCCAACCTGTATACGCAAAAGCAGTACGAGGTGCAGAAGAACGTGACGCTCACTTATCACACGATCAGCAACTACGTGGTCGTTGTGAACAAGCCGTTCTGGGAGAAGCTGCCCGCCGACATCCGGACGACCCTCGAAGGCGCGATAAAGGACGCGACGGCGTTGAACGACCAGAATTCGGTGAAGGACGAGCAGACAGCGATCGCCGGCATCAAGGCGTCGGGCAAGAGCGAGGTCTACGTGCCGACGCCGGCGGAGAAGGCCGAATGGGTCAAGGCGATGGCGCCGGTGCAGGACGAGATGGCCTCGCGCGTGAAAAAGGAGACGATCACGATGATCCGCGAGGCGGTCGGCAAGAAGTAGCGGCACCGAGCGAACCGGACGCGATCGAAAGAGCACAACCATGGGCGCGACGCTGATTGATTCCGCGATCTTCGGCAACATCTTCTCGACCCCCGCGATGCGCGAAGTCTGGTCCGACGAGAACCGCACCGCGAAGTACCTCGAGATCGAGAAGGCGCTCGCAAAGGTCCAGGGACGTCTCGGGATCATCCCGCAGGAGGCCGCCTTCGAGATCGTCCGCAACTGCGACCTCTCGAAGATCGACATCGACAAGCTCCGCGGGCAGACGGAGCGGATCGGCTACCCGGTCCTCGGCGTCGTATCGCAGTTGAACGCGCTCTGCCGCGACAGGCTCGGCGAGTACTGCCACTGGGGCGCGACGACGCAGGACATCACCGATACGGCCACCGTGCTGCAGATCCGCGAAGGCCTCGCGCTGATCGAGGCGGACCTCGGGGCGATCTCGAATGCGCTCGCTACGCTCGCGCGGCGGTATCGCGATACGCCGATCATCGGCCGCAGCAATCTGCAGCAGGCGATTCCCGTCACGTTCGGCTTCAAGATGGCGGCGATCCTTGCCGGGATCGAACGGCACCGGCAGCGCCTCGCGGAGTTGAAGCCGCGGGTGCTGATGGGCGAGTTCGGCGGCGCGTGCGGGACGCTCGCGTCGATCGAGAAGGGGGCGCTCGAAACGCAGGCCGGCCTGATGGCCGAGCTTGGGCTCGCCGTGCCCGATATCGCCTGGCACACCGTCCGCGACACGATCGCCGAAGTCGGCTGCTTCCTCGGGTTGGTCGGCGGCTCGCTCGGCAAGATTGCAATGGACGTGAAGCTGATGATGCAGCACGAAGTGGCCGAGGTCTACGAGCCGTTCGCGCCGGGGCGCGGATCGAGCAGCACGATGCCGCAGAAGCGCAATCCGATCTCTTCTTGTTACATCCACGCCGCGGTGTCGATGGTGCGCCAGCACGCGGCGGCGCTGCTCGACGCGATGATCGCCGACCACGAGCGCTCGACCGGTCCGTGGGAAATCGAATGGATCGCGCTGCCGGAGGCGTTCTGCCTCACCGCCGGCGCGTTGCAGCAGACGCGATTTGTTCTGGAAGGGCTCGAGGTCGACGCGCCGAAGATGCGCGCCAACATCGACCTCACGCACGGCCTCGTGATGTCCGAGGCGGTGATGATGGGGCTCGGGCCCTACATCGGGCGCGAGCACGCCCACGATCTCGTCTACGAACTCTGCCGCGAAGCGATCGCGACCGGCCGCCCACTGCTGGACATCCTGGTCGAGGCTCCGGAAATCAACAGGCATCTCGATCGCAACGCGCTCGCGAAGCTCTGTGATCCGGTCAATTACCTGGGCCAGGCCGGGCCGATGGTCGATCAGGTGCTCCGCAAGCTGGCGTAGCCGGAACCCGGCGTCGCTTTTGCCGCTCCAAACCGCACGGCCGCCGCCGCGGCCATCGGTTGGAGGCAAGGTGATGCGGTTTTCGCGTTCCTGCGCGGCAAGCGTCTTCGGCCTGTTTTTCGGCATCATCGCCGCGCTCGCGCGTGCCGATCCGTCGCTCGTGTTCCCGCCGCTGCCGCTTCCGGGTCCCTATCCGGTCGCCTGCAGCAACGTCACGCAGGACTTCGGCCGGCTCGCGCCGGGCGAGGACGTGCAGACGTACTGGGAAGGCGTACCGCGCGCCGACGGCTCGCCGCGCTACGTCACCGACCTCCTCGCCGATCCCGCGAATACGCTTTCGGTCGTCGTCAACGCGCCGAACGACGGCGACGTCTACGGCTCGTTCGCCGGGCGCGCCGTCCCGTACATCGTGCTGGTCTGCTATCCGACCGCGGCGGGCAATCCGCGGGCCGATTATGCGCTGCCGACGGGGCGCAGCGTGCCCCACATGCAGCGCGGCGCCGAGGCGCCGCTGTGGCCCGATGCGACGACGCGATTCCCGCTGCTCGCCTTCTCGCATGGCTACATGGGGAGCCCGATCTCGAACGATTACGTCAACGCGATCGCGGTGCTCGCGAGCTTCGGCTACGTCGTGGCCGCGCCGTTCCACGGCGATCCACGGATCGCTCCAGATCTCGTGCTGGACAACGTCGGCGACATCGTCTACCTGATCCTTCACCTGCGTGATTTCCTCGCGCTGCAGGCGCTGCGGCCGCTGTCGGTGTCCGCGACGCTCGACCTGCTCCTTGCCAACGCGCAATGGCGCGACCACATCGATGCGACGGCGATCGGCGGCTTCGGCGCGAGCCTCGGCGGCGAAACGATGCTGCTGATGACGGGGGCGGGCCTGACGACGTCGCTCGGGTTGTCGTGGTCGACGATAGCGACGGATCCGCGGCTCAAGGCGGCCGTCGGCTACGTCCCGTATTTCGGCCAGCCGATCTTTCCCGCGTTCGGCCGCGACCAGCACGGGCTCGACGGCGTCACGCTGCCCTATCTCGCGATCAGCGGCACTGCCGACACGACGGCGCCGATCGCCATGACGTTCCTCGGGCTCCAGCATCTTGCCGGTCCGCGCGAGCTGGTCGCGTTGAACGGCGTGAAGCATGGCTTCGACATCCCGTCGACGAACGACATCTTCACGTGGACGGTCACGTTCCTCGACGCCGAGGTCCGCGGCGACCCGGCGGCGCAGGCAAGGTTTGCACAAATGGCAAGTGTTGCAGGGGGCGGCGACGATCACGTCCTCCTGTCGTGGAACGCCGCGGCACCGATCAATTACGGCGGCCTGTGGTGGAACGCGCCGGCCGGCTCGGAGCCCGGCTGGGGCTTGAGCGTCGTCCACGAGGGCGACCTCGTCTACGCGACATGGCTCGCCTACGATCTCTCCGGGCGACCGCTGTGGCTGTCGATGCTCGCGCCGCGAATCGCGGGCGGCACGTATGCCGGTCAAATCTACCGGACGAGTGGTCCGCCGTTCAATGCCGCTGCGTTCGATCCGTCCCGCGTCATGGTCAATGCCGTCGGGTCGGGCACGCTGACGTTCGGCGACGCGGCCAACGGCACGTTCGCCTACAACGTCAGCGGTGCCGCGCAATCCAAGACGATCACCCGCTACGTGTTCGGGCCGCTGCCGACGTGCGTGTTCGGTGCGCAACCGGATCTCGCGCTCGCCAGCAACTATCAGGGCTTGTGGTGGAACGCGCCTGCCGGCTCGGAAGCCGGGTGGGCCGTCGGCGTGACGCAACAGGGCGACGCGCTGTTCGCGGCGTTGCTCGTCTACGATATCGACGGCGCCCCGCTGTGGCTTACGGTAACCGCACCGAAGGCGGGCCCGGGGACGTATGCGGGAACGCTCTATCGGACTACGGGGCCTTCGTTTGCCGCCGCGCCGTACGACCCGGCGCAGGTGACGGCGATGGCGGTCGGCACTGCGAGCTTCACGTTTGCCGACGGCAACCGCGGAACGCTTGTCTATACCATCAACGGCGCTACGATCACCAAGCAGATCACGCGTGACGTGCTGGTCGCTCCCGGAACGGTCTGCGGCTAGTGCGGCTCGGACACGTCCTACGCGTCGGCAGCGACGCGGCCGACAGGAGAATCGGAGTTCCGGCAATGGCGTCTCGCCGCCGCAGCGGCGACCATGATGGCGTCATCGGAATGGGTTCGTTCCCGCCGTGACGCTCTGAAATCGAAAAGGAGATCGCCATGCTGAGAAAGATCGTTTTCTGCCTCGCCGCGCTGATGGCGCTGACCGTCAGCGCCTGCAACACGACGTCGGGCTTCGGCCGGGACGTCTCCGCCGCCGGCAACAAGATTTCAAACGAAGCGCAGGAGCACAAGCATTACTAGCGCGGCGCCTGCAAGGGCGGCCCGCACCTCGGAATCCGGTGCGGTGCCCGCGCGAACTTACTCGGGCCGATGAGGCCCGATTTTTTCGACTAGTGGGGACAGGTTCGGTATCTATCAGTTCCGCGACCGCAAGGCGAGGCACGCTTCGCGCCTCCGACTTCTCGGGATGGCGGCGCGTTCCTTCTTCAGTTGCCGGTCAACGGCCTGAAATCGAGCCACGCACAGAGTGCGTCCTTGAGCGCGACACCCGCGCGCCAGAATCCGGCGTCCTGCGGATCGAGCTTCGCCGCGTGGCGCAGGATCGTATCGTACAGACGCTTCTTGGCGTCGAAATTGACGGATGGATCGTGGATCGCCTCCCGAAATTGCTCGACTTCCGAGACGAATTGTCCGGGTGCGATACCGTTGTACTCTGCAATGACGGGCATACCCATGGGGCGCCTCCGTTCGACAGCCCGGCGATCCGGTGAATCGCGCAATTGCGCCTTCTTGCCGCCTCGCTTCCTGTCCTGCGTCAACTGAGGCAAGGACCGTACCAGGCCAGCCAGCCGGTCATTCGGACCCGCTTCGCGGCCGTCGGCGAAAGGGACGGCTCGCCCGGAAGGCCTTGGAAGCGCTCGTGAAATCGGGCGGCTGCACCTGCCGCGGGAGCCGATGGGCGCCGTGCGTCAGCCGGGTGACGCGCCGCGAAGATTCCCCCGTTTGAAACGCGGGCAGGAAAGCTTTACGAACCGGCCGCGCGGTCAAGCCGGCGGGTCTGCCGGCGCGCTCGGCGTTGGCTGGACCGATTCGGATGTGCTGCGCGAGCGGGCCCACCATGCGCGGGCGTCTTCGCGCGTCCAGGGCGGCAAGTCGAGCGCGTCCAGCGCGGCGATGACCTCGGCAACGCTCGCCGGGCGGTCCGCTGGCGCTTTCGCGAGGCAGCGGGCGATGAGATCGTCGAGCGGTGCCGGAATGCCGGCGGCGAGCGTCGACGCGCGCGGCGCGGGCTCCGACAGCACGATGCGCAACAGCGCCGACTGGTCCCGCTCGTCGAACGGCGGCCGACCGGTCACGAGATAGAACAGGATCGCGCCGACGCCGTAGACGTCCGCGCGCGCATCGACGTCGCTCGGCTTTCCGATGCGCTCGGGCGCCATGTACGCGGGCGTGCCGAGCAGGCGCACCTGCTGGGTGAGCGCGCGCTCGTCGTCCGGCCGCGCGACGGCACCGCCGTTGCCGGTGCCGATGCGCTTGACGATGCCGAAGTCGAGCAGTTTCACGAAATCGCATTCGCCGCCGCGCTCGGTCAGCATCACGTTGTGCGGCTTGACATCGCGATGGACCATCCCCTTGTCGTGCACTTCGGCGAGCGCCGCGCAGATCTGGCGCACGATGTGGCGGGAGCGCGCAAGCGGCGGCGTTCCGTCGCGCGCGACCAGCAGGTCGAGGGTGACCCCATCGAGATATTCCATCGCGTAGTAGAAGAGGCCGTCCGACGTGTGGCCGAAATCGTAGATCTCGATGGTGTTCGGATGCTCGAGCGAGCTCGCGAGCCTCACTTCGCGCTCGAAGCGGGCGAGGAGCTCGTCGGTCGCGAGGTGACGCTTCAGGATCTTGAGCGCGGTGGGGCGCTTGAGCAGGGCGTGCCGCGCGAGGTACACGGTAGCCATCCCGCCTTCGGCGAGCTCGCGCTCGAGCCGGTAGGCGCCGATCCGGCGGCCCGTGCCGACGTTGCGCGACAGGCGCCACAACGCGAGCGTCGACCAGCCGGCCCAGCCGGCCGTCAGCACGAGCAGCGCGAACGTACCCGCGAGCGTGTAGCGAACGTAGCGCAGCGGCGCATAGGCCTCGTCGATTCCGATTTCCGCGACGATCCCCATCCGCTCGTCGCGCAGCCAGCGCCACGCGCCGATGACCTCGGCGCCGCGATAGTTGCGATAGGGATCGAGCAGCACTCCTTGCAATGTCGCCTCGCCCGACGTGCTCGCCGCGGCGAGGGCCGCCGCGACCGCCCGGGTCAGCGGCCACGTGTCGGGTTGCGCGACCGCAGTGCCCCCGGCCGCCAATTCCACGCCGGGGTCCTTGACCTTGATCCGGAACGCGGCGCCGCTGTTCCCGTCCTCGGGCAGGAGCCCGGCCGCACGCAGCCCGCTCGTCGACCGGATCTCGGAGAGCAGTACGCCGTTTTCGTCGAACGCATAGGCCTCGCCCGTGTTACCCGGGCGCGCCTGCGTGAGGATGCTCTCGAAATCCTTGTCGACATAGGTCGCGAAGCCGAGTGCTGCAACGATCGCCCCGGTCGCGTCGCGCACCGGCGTTTCCACCCACGCGAGCGGCCGCGTACCGAGAAACGGCTGGGCGGCCACGAGTTGCGGGTCGGCGGCGAACGGCCGGATGAACTGCGTGCGGCCGTCGAATACCTGAGCGAGCGGCGGCGCCGCAGTGCGTGGCTGCACCTGCAGCCCGCAAACGCCGCCGAGCGTCGAGGCGACGATGTGGCCGCTGCGATCGACCGCGTTGACGGCGACCACGCCTTCGTCGCGGAGCAGGGGGGCAAGCAGCGCGCGCCATTCGTCGCTTTCGCCGCAAATTTCGGAACGTGTACTCGCGGTTCTGTGCGCGCGCTGCGCGAGCTCGCCCGTCGTTGCGGCCAGGCGCGGGTCGCGAGCCCAGCGCACCGCATCGGCACGCCGCTCGTCGATGAATACCTCGAGCGACTTGGTCTTGGCGTCAAGCAACGCCGGCAACCCCTGGGCGCGGAGGCCGCGCAGCGATCGCTCGACGCCCGCATACATCCACGCCGCGCCGGCCGTGACGAGGGCGACGAGTGCCAGCACCGCGAGACTGCGCCACATCCGCGTGGCGACGAGCCTCGTAGCGAAGCGCGGGGCGCGCGCGGGTGCCGGCGCGAACGTCGCGGCGACTTCGGGTGGCAGGGGCGGGATCGTGTTCACGCGGCGCGAAGGAAGCGCGGAGCGAGCGCCAACCGTACCACAGCGTCCTCAGCGGTGCGCGTCGCGGTCGGGCGGCCTGCCGAGCGGTTGCAGCGCCGTTGCAAACGCGGCGAGCGCCGAGCGGTCGAGCTTGCCCGCTGTCGTCTGCGGGAGGCTGGTGACGTAGCAGACGTCGCGTGGCCGCTTGTACGGCGCGAGCTGCGCGACGACGTAGTCTTGCAACGCCGCATCGCTTGGTCGCCCCGCGCTCGGAACCAGCACCGCGGCAACCGTCTGGCCCCAGACCTCGTCGGGGACGCCGAACACCGCGGCACCGGCGATGCCGGGGCAGGCTTCCAGCACGCGCTCGACTTCCGCCGGATAGACGTTTTCGCCGCCGGTGACGATCAGGTCCGTCCGCCGGGCATGGACGTGCAGAAAGCCGCGCGCGTCGATCTCACCCACGTCGCCCGTATCGAACCACGCGTTCGGCGCAAGCAGCGCTTCGTTCCAGTAGCCCGCCATCAGCACGGGGCCGCGGACGTGGATCCGGTGGTCGACGATGCGCAGTTCGATGCCGGGCAGCGGCGAGCCGGCGGCGGCCGAGGCAGTTTCGAAACGTGCGGCGTACGGCGTCGCCGTCACCTGCGAGCATGTTTCGGTCATGCCGTACGTGATGATGATCGGCAGTCGCCGTTCGGCCGCGCGTTGCAGCAGTCGCGGCGAGGCTGCGGCGCCACCGACCACGATCGCGCGAAGACTCTCGTGTCCCGTCCACGCGGGATGCGCGTCGAGCACCCGCGCGAGCATCGTCGGCACCATTGAAACGAGGCTTGCGCGCCGCGTCCGGATCACGTCCGGCAGCGCGGCAGCGTCGAAGCGGGACGACAACGCGACGCAACGGCGCGCGGCGAGGCAGCGCGTCAGGATCGACAGGCCGCCGACGCGGGCGACCGGCATGCAGAGCAACCAGCAATCGTCGGCGCGCCATCCGAGGTTGGCCGCGCTCGACTGCGCGGACGCAGCGAGCGCCGAATGCGTGAGCACCGCAGCCCGCGGCACGCCGGTCGTGCCCGACGTGTACAGAATCGCGGTGGCATCGCGATGCACTGCGCAGCCGGAATGCCCGGGAGCCGCAAGCAGCGTCCGCTGCTCCTCCGCGGTGAGCCGCGGATGCAGAAGCAGCGCCGGGATCCGCGCTTCGAGCAGCGCGTAGAGCGTGACGAGCGTCTCGAGCGTGTTGGTCCCGACGACGGGGCGGGGTGTGCCGTCACGGCCGCTGCGCTCGAGCGCAGGCAATCGGCCGCGAACTTTCTCGGCCAGTTGCGCGAACGAATAGACGCGATCGCCATCGTCGAGCGCCGGTGCATTTCCCGCATCCTTCGCGGCGTCGAAGATGGAAAAGGGCGCGCTCAATTGTTTCCGCGCGCGGAGCGCCGAGGCGCCGCGTTCATCGACCGCCGCGCATCAGGGGAACCGCCGGAACTTGCCAAAATCCGGCTTGCGCTTTTCGACGTAGGCGTTGCGGCCTTCCTGCCCTTCGGCGGAAAGGTAGTAGAGCAGCGTCGCGTTGCCCGCGAGCTCCTGCAATCCGGCCTGTCCGTCGCAGTCGGCATTGAGCGCGGCCTTGAGGCAGCGGAGGGCCATCGGGCTCATCGCGAGGATTTCGCGGCACCACTGGACCGTCTCCGCTTCGAGCTGCGCGTAGGGGACGACGCGGTTGACGAGCCCCATGTCGAGCGCAGCCTGCGGGTCGTATTGGCGGCAGAGAAACCAGATCTCGCGCGCCTTCTTCTGGCCGACGATGCGCGCCATGTACGAAGCCCCGTAGCCGCCGTCAAAGCTGCCGACCTTCGGGCCCGTCTGTCCGAAGCGCGCGTTGTCGGCCGCGATCGTGAGATCGCACATCAGGTGCAGCACGTGGCCGCCGCCGATCGCATAGCCCGCGACCATCGCGACGACCGGCTTCGGCAGCGTGCGGATCTGGCGCTGCAAGTCGAGCACGTTCAGGCGCGGAACGCCGTCGCTGCCCACGTAGCCGCCTTCGCCGCGGATCCGCTGGTCGCCGCCCGAACAGAACGCATCCTTGCCCTGGCCGGTGAGGATGACGACACCGATCGCAGGATCGTCGCGTGCATCGGCGAAAGCTGCCTGCATTTCCTGGACGGTCTCGGGCCGGAAGGCGTTGCGCACCTCGGGCCGGTTGATCGCGATCCGGGCGATGCCCTCGTCGGCCTTGGCGTAGAGAATGTCGCGATAGCTGCCCTGGGGCTTCCAGGTCGGGATTGGGGGTAACGAGGCGGTGTCCATCGGGATCTCCAGCGGATTGCTGCGACGGCGATGCGATGCGGCAGGGTGTCGCCGGGGTGCGCCGGTGCGTTGAGGCTTTAGTCTCCAGCCTCTTCCGCCTTAGACGCTCAGTCGACCTTCGCGCCCGATCGTTTGACGACGGCCGCCCATTTTTCGGTTTCCGCGCTGATGTGGCGCGCGAAATCGGCGGGCGTCCCCGGCACCGGCTGTGCGCCGCTGGCCTGGAGCTGCGCGACGAGCTGCGGATCCTCGAGTGCCTGCCGGATAGCCGCGTTGAGCTTGTCGATCACCGCGCTCGGCGTTCCGCCCGGCGCAAGGATGCCATCCCACGCGCTCACCTCGAACCCGGGGACGCCGGATTCCGCGATCGTCGGGAATTCCGGCGCCGCAGGCGAGCGCCGCGCCGTCGTGACCGCGATGCCCCGGACCTTGCCGCCCTTGACCTGCGGATACGCGCTGGGCATGACGTCGATCATCATCTGCACCTGCCCACCCACCAGATCGGTCATCGCGGCGGCGCCGCCGCGATACGGGACGTGGACGATGTCGATGCCGGTCATCGACGCGAACAGCACGCCGGCGAGATGCGAGGTCGTGCCGTTGCCGGCGGAGGCGAAATTGACCTCGCCCGGATGCGCCTTCGCATAAGCCACGAGCCCGCCCACCGTATCGACCGGAAACGCGGGGTTCACGATCAGCATCGCCGCGATCTGTGTCATCCGCGAAACGGGCGCAAAGTCCTTCACGGGATCGAAGCGCAGGTTGCCGTAGAGGCTCTTGTTGATCGCATGCGTGCCGTTGGTGCCGTAGAGCAGCGTATAGCCGTCGGGCGGAGCATGCGCGACGATCTCGGCGCCGACGTTGCCGCCCGCGCCGGGACGATTGTCGATGACGATCGGCTGGCCCAGGATCTTTTCGACGCGCGGCATGATCATCCGCGCGAGGTTGTCGGCGCCGCCACCGGCGGGAAACGGGACCACCAGGCGTATCGGCTGGTCCGGATAATCGGCGGCGCCGGCCATGCCGACCGCACCCGCGACCGCGAAGATACCGCCGAACACCGAAGGCGCCAGACATCCGAGGAGGGTCGTAATTGTCTTCATGCGGCGCGCATTCTACCGGATGGGCTGGCCTTTACGGACCGGACGGCTATTATGGGTAAAAAGCACGCGCGCGTCGCGGCCGGTACCCCCTTGGGCCGGCCGCAGCGCCACGACCTGCCGCAACCGAGCGGCCCAGTGGGGGAGTGTCCGATTGACTGCGCCAAGATGACGCGGCTCGCGCAACAACGCTACGCCCGCCGCGAGGATCTCGGTCTCGCCAGCGGTCAATTCGCATTGCTGCGCCGGCTCACCACGCCGCAGAAGATCCAGGGTTTCCTCAACGAACTCCCGATCAATCACGAGCTCGAAGGCGAGACGCTCTTTTCGGTGCGCGCCGTGCTGCGGCATCGGCGTGCGCTCTGCATCGAAGGCGCGTTCGTCGCCGCGTGTGCGCTGTGGATCCACGGCGAGCCGCCGCTGGTGCTGCATCTCGAATGCGACGCGACCGACCACGCGCACGTCGTTGCGCTATTTCGCCGCCGCGGCCACTGGGGCGCGATTTCGAAGACCAACGGCGCCGTGCTGCGCTACCGCGATCCGGTCTATCGCTCATTGCGCGAGCTCGCGCTGTCGTATTTCCACGAATACTTCAACCCGCGGGGCTACAAGACGCTGCGCAGCTATTCGACGGCCTTCGACTTGCGCCGGATCGATCCCGAGCTGTGGGTCTCCTGCGAGCACGCATGCCGCGAAGCGAACGACCTTCTGGCCGATCTGCGGCATTACCCGCTGCTCCCGCGCGGGACAGCGCGCCTCCTTGCCCGCCGCGACCCGTTCGAGCGAGAGGCCGCGAGAATCGTCCAGTACCCGAAGCCCGTTTCCTCGCGCGGCTAGAGCGCGACAGTAACGCCACGTTCGAGCATCGATACGCGGCTGCGCCGCCGCGGCGATGACGGCTCGCAGGCGAGCCTGCTAAGCTCGCCGGGATGCTGTCGATTCGCAATCTCTCCAAATCGTACGCCGCCCCGCGGCCGCGCACGATCCTGAACGGGATCGACCTCACGCTTTCACCCGGCGATTACGTCGCCGTGATGGGTGAGTCCGGCGTGGGCAAGTCGACGCTCCTCAATCTCATTGCCGGTCTCGATCGCGCCGACGCCGGGTCGATCACGCTCGACGGCCGGGAGCTCACCACACTCGACGACGATGCACTGACGGTGCTGCGGCGCACCGCGATGGGCTTCGTGTTCCAGGCGTTCCACGTGCTGCCGTATCTCACGGTCGCGCAGAACGTCGCGCTGCCGCTGTCGCTCGTCGGCGCCGACGCCACTGCGGCGGCAGCGCGGGTCGACACAATGCTCGCGGCGGTGGGCCTGGCCGAGCGCGGCTCCAGCATGCCGCGCGAGCTCTCCGGCGGCGAGCTGCAGCGGGTGGCCATCGCGCGGGCGCTCGCGCATGGCCCGCGCCTCGTCCTCGCCGACGAGCCGACGGGCAATCTCGATCCCGACAGCGCCGCGCAGGTGCTCTCGCTCCTGCGCGAGCAGGCGAAAGCGCAGCACGCGGCGGGAATCCTCGTCACGCACTCGCGCGCCGCGGCGCAGACCGCCGATCGCGTCCTGGTGCTGACGCCGGAGGGGCTTCGCGATGCCGGCGCCGTCTAGCGTCGACGCGGCGGGCGCAGGCGCCGTGACGGTGTCGCCGACGGCCGCCGTGTTGCGCGGATCGCTCCGGCAGAACCGCGTACGCGCGGGACTGGCCGTACTGGCGATCGCGCTCGGCGTCGCGCTGGGGTTTGCCGTGCATCTGATCAACGCGACCGCGGTCGACGAGCTCGCCCAGGGTGTCCGAACATTGTCGGGCGATGCCGATCTCGAAGTGCGCGGCCCGCGCTCCGGATTCGACGAGCGCTGGTATCCCGAATTGGCGCGAATGCCCGAAGTGGCGGTCGCGAGCCCGGTGGTCGAGGTCGACGCGAAGCTCGCAGGTCGCGACGACGCGCTGCGCGTTCAGGGACTCGACGCGTTTCGCGCGGCGCAGATTCAGCCGGGACTGATCGCGACTTCGGCCGATCGCCTCGACATGCTGCGTCCCGACGCATTGTTCCTGAGCGCGGCCGCGGCGCGTGCCCTCGGCGTCACGACCGGTGACGGCGTGTCGTTCCAGGTCGGACTCTCCGAGCGGCGGTTGCGCGTCGTCGGCACGTTGGCATCGGCGGGTGAACAGCGCTTTGCGGTGATGGACATCGCCGGCGCGCAAGTCCAGTTCGACCGCCTGGGACGCATCACGCGCATCGATTTGCGCCTGCGCCCCGGTATCGACGTCGACGCGTTTCGGCGCCGCCTGGACGGAATGCTGCCGCCCGGCGTTGCGGCGACGCGGCCGGAAGCCAGCGTCGCCGCGAGCGTCGGCGTCTCGCGCTCGTATCGCGTCAATCTCGACGTGTTGGCGCTGGTCGCGCTCTTCACGGGCGGCCTTCTCGTGTTCTCGACGCAAGCGCTCGCCGTCGTGCGCCGGCGCGCCCAATTCGCGCTGTTGCGCGTGCTGGGGATGACGCGCCGCCAGCTCGTTGTTTCGATCGTCGTCGAAGGTGCGCTCGTCGGCGCGGCGGGGAGCGTGGCCGGCATCGCGCTGGGATATCTGTTCGCCCGCGTCGCCGTAGACCTTGTCGGTGCGGATCTCGGCTCCGGCTATTTTCGCGGCGTCGCCCCCACGTTGCGGCTCGATCCGGCGACGCCCGTCGTCTTTTTCGCGCTCGGCGTCGCGGCGGCGATGCTGGGAACCTTTGCGCCTGCGCTCGATGCGGTGCGCGCGGCGCCCGCCCTGGCGCTCAAGGCCGGCGACGAGGAGCGCGCGTTCGCGCGTCTTTCCTCGCCGGTGCCGGGAATCGTCGCCCTGGCCGTTGGCGCGGCCGCCACCGCGTTGCCGCCGATCGGCGGGCTGCCGCTCGCAGGCTATGCGGCAATCGCGCTGCTGCTCGTCGGGACGCTGCTGCTGATGCCGCGCGTCGCGGCAATCACCCTTGCGCTCATTCCCGCGCCGAACCGGCCCGCGCCGCACCTCGCGCTCGCCCAGGTGCGCGGGGCGCCGGGGCAGGTGACGGTGAGCCTCGCGGCAATCGTCGCGAGCGTCGGCCTGATGGTCTCGATGGCGATCATGGTCGCGTCGTTCCGCGATTCGCTCGACGCGTGGCTCGAGCGGATCCTGCCGGCCGACCTCTATTTCCGCGCCGCCGCGGGCGGTGACACCGCGTACCTCGGTCCCGACGTCCAGGCGATGATCGTTGCATTGCCGGGCGTGCGCCGCGTCGATTTCCTGCGCGAACAGCAGCTCCTGCTCGATCCATCACGCCCGCGCGTCGTGCTGCTGGCGCGCGCGATCGACGCCGCGGATCCGGCGCGCAGTTTGCCGCTCGTGGGCGCCCCGGTGCCGGTCGCCGCCGGAGCGCCGCCGCCGGCATGGGTGAACGAGGCTGCGGCGGATCTTTATGCGTTACGTCCGGGCACGGTGATCACGCTGCCGCTCGCGGGCCGGGCGCTTCCCTTCACCGTCGCCGGCGTCTGGCGCGACTACGGACGACCGCAAGGCGCGATTGCAATAACGCGCGAAACCTACGTCGAATTGACCGGCGATCGCGCGGTAACGAACGGCGCGGTGTGGCTTGCCGAAGGCGCCAATCGCGCGAAAGTTGCGGCGTCCCTCGAGCGCGACATTCCGGGCGGGGTGCGGCTCGACATCGGAACGCCGGGCGAAATCCGCGATGTATCGCTCAGGATCTTCGACCGCACGTTCGCGGTCACCTACGCGCTCGAGCTCGCGGCGGTCGTCATCGGCCTCACGGGGCTGTCGTCGTCGTTCGGCGCGCTGGTGCTCGCGCGGCGCCGCGAGTTCGGCGTGTTGCGGCACCTCGGGATGACGCGCCGGCAGATCGCCGCAATGCTCGCGACCGAGGCACTCGTGGTGAGCGGCATCGGTCTCGCCGTCGGGCTCGCGCTCGGATTCGTCATCAGCCTGATCCTGATCCACGTCGTCAACCGGCAGTCGTTCCACTGGGGGATGGAGCTTTCGTTCCCGTGGACGGCCCTCGCGGGATTCACGCTCGTCATGCTCGCGCTGTCGGTCGTCACCGTGCTTGCGAGCGGTCGCCGCGCGACGGGCGTCGATGTCGTTCGTGCGGTCAAGGACGACTGGTAATGAAACGCCGCGCGTTCGTCGCCGTGCCGCTGCTGCTTTTCGCCCGGCCTGCGTTTGCCGCCGAGGCCGGGGATGGCTATCCGCGTGTCACTCCCGGCCACGTGCTTGCGTTTCCACGCGATCACGGCAGCCATCCCGAGTTCCGGACCGAGTGGTGGTACATCACGGGCTGGGTCGCGGACGCCGCGGGTGCGCCTTTCGGGGTCCAGGTGACGTTCTTCCGCAATCGTCCGCGCATCGCGGAGGACAATCCGAGCGCCTTCGCGCCGCGCGAGCTCATCTTCGCGCATGCGGCACTCGCCGATCCGCGCGCGGGCCGGCTGCGGCACGCCGAGCGTGCGGCCCGCACCGGCTTCGGGCTCGCGGGTGCCGCTGAAGAGACCACCCATGCATGGATCGACGACTGGTCGCTCGTGCAGGCCGACGGCGTCTATGTCGCGACGATCGCCGCGCGCGAGTTTGCGTTGCGCCTGCGCTTCGCCCCGACGCAACCGCTGCTGCTGCAAGGCGAGGGCGGCTACTCGCGCAAGGGCCCGGATCCGCGCGAGGCAAGCTACTACTACAGTGCGCCGCAGCTCGCGACGAGCGGCACGGTCGTTGTTGCAAATCGCGAAGTGCCCGTGACCGGCACCGCGTGGCTCGATCACGAATGGTCGAGCGAATTTCTGATGCCCGGCGGGGTCGGCTGGGACTGGGTGGGCCTCAATCTCGCCGACGGCGGCGCGCTGATGGCATTCAGGATCCGCGATCGTGGCGGCGGGACACTATGGGCAGGAGGATCGTATCGGGGCGCGCGCGGCAATGTGCGCATGTTCGCATCGAGCGACGTTCGCTTCGTCGCCACGCGTTGGTGGCGCTCGCCGCGCACTGGCGTGTCGTATCCGGTCGCGATGACGGTTGCAGTCGGAGGCAACGGCTATGCATTGGAGCCGTTGCTGGACGACCAGGAGCTCGACGCTTCGGCAAGCACCGGCACGGTCTACTGGGAAGGCGCGGTGCGCGCGCTTGCAAACGGCGTTGACGCAGGCCGCGGCTATCTCGAACTGACCGGCTACGGCGCGCCGTTGCGATTGTGACCCGGTGCTATCCGAGCCTTACGATCCTGCCCTCGCGCCACGACGTCGTCGCCGCGTCGGCGAGCTCCTGCGCCTTCACGCCGTCGTCGATCGTCGTGCGCAGCTTGTCGCGGCCGGCGAGCACGGCGAAGAAATGCCGGATCTCGTTCGCATAGGCCGCGCGATAGCGCTCGAGGAAGAAATGCTCGGGCAGGTCGCGGCAGACGGCCTTCGCCGTGCTCGCGACGACCTCGGTTGGCGTGTGATTGCCCGCCTGCAGCATCCCTTCGCTGCCCAGCACCTCGAAGCGCTGGTCGTAACCATACGCGGCGCGGCGGCTGGTGTTGATCTGGCAGAGGCGACCGCGCTTGGTGCGGATCGTCACTGCAGTGCAGTCGACGTCGCCGGCTTCGGCGATCAGCGGATCGGTGAGGCACGACGCGTTGGCGTGGACCGTTTCGGCATCGTCGTCGAGGATCCAGCGGAAGATGTCGAAGTCGTGGATCAGCATGTCGCGGAAGATGCCGCCCGACGAGCGCAGGTAGGAAATCGGTGGTGCGCCCGGATCGCGGCTCGTGATGACGAGCATCTCGGGTGTGCCGATCTCACCCGCGAGAATGCGCGTCTTCAGCGCGGCGAACGTCGGATCGTAGCGGCGCTGGAAGCCGATCATGCAGGTGACGCCGGAGCGCTTGACGGCGTCGGCGCAGGCACGTGCCCGCGCGAAATCGAGATCGACGGGCTTTTCGCAGAAGAGCGGCTTGCCGGCTTCCGCTGCGGCGTGAATCAGGTCCGCGTGCGTGTCGGTCGACGAGCAGACCAGTACGGCGCCGATGGCGCGGTCGTCGAAAACCTGCGCGACGGTTGCGGTCCGCGCGCCCATGCGCCGGGCGAGCGCCTCGGCCGCCGTCGCGTTGGGATCGACGACGTACTTGAGCCGCACGCCAGGCTCCTTCGCAAGGTTGCCCGCGTGGATGGTGCCGATGCGCCCGGCACCGAAGAGTGCAACGTCGATCATGGTGCCCTCGTCCTTGCAGCGCGGCGCACGGTTGCGCCGTCGGTTGAGTCGTTCTATGTTACCGGAACGCGGCGCCGCGTTCGGCGCGCGCCGGCCGCAGTCCGCCGTCCTTCCGATGAAAAACAACACCCGCTTCGCCGCCGCGCGGCGCTACGACATCGTCTGCCTCGGCCGGCTCGCCGTCGACTTCTACGCGCAGCAGATCGGCGCCCGCCTCGAGGACGTCGCGAGCTTCGCCAGGTACCTCGGCGGCTCGTCGGCCAACACGGCGTTTGGCTGTGCGCGGCTCGGCCTCAAAGCGGCGATGGCGGCGCGCGTCGGCGACGATGCGATGGGGCGCTTCCTGGTCGAGACCCTCGCGCGCGAAGGCTGCGACGTCTCGCATGTCAGCGTCGATCCGACGCGCCTCACCGCGGCCGTCGTGCTCGGGATCAAGGATCGCGACACGTTCCCGCTGATCTTCTACCGCGAAAACTGCGCCGACATGGCCGTCACCGACGCCGATGTCGCCGCGGATTTCCTGGCGCAGGCGAAGGCGCTGCTGATCACCGGCACGCATTTTTCGACGCGGTACGTGCATGGGATCAGCACCCTCGCCCTCGAGCGCGCCCGCGCGCACGACGTCCGCACGGTGCTCGACATCGACTACCGCCCGGTGCTGTGGGGATTGACCAAGCGCGGCGACGGCGCGACGCGCTTCATTGCGAGCGACGCCGTCACCGCGCATCTGCAGGCGATGCTGCCGCATTTCGATCTCGTCATCGGGACCGAGGAGGAGTTCGCGATCGCCGGCGGCAGCACTGACATCATCGCGGCATTGCGCGCGGCGCGGCACGCGACGGCGGCGACGTTCGTCGTCAAGCGCGGGCCGCTCGGCTGTGCGGTGATCGACGGCGCCATTCCGGCGTCGCTCGATGCCGCGTTCAACGGGCGCGGCGTCAGCGTCGAGGTGTTGAACGTCCTGGGCGCCGGCGATGCGTTCAACGCGGGCTTCCTGTCCGGCTGGATCCGCGGCGAAGACTACGACGCCTGCGCCCGCTACGCGAATGCCTGCGGCGCGCTGGTCGTCTCGCGGCACGGCTGCGCGCCGGCGATGCCCACGCGCATCGAGCTCGATCATTTTCTCGCCAACGCCGAGCGGATTACGCGGCCGGACATGGACGTGGAGCTGACGCGGCTCCACCGCGTGACCGCGCCGCGAACGCCGCGACCAGAGCTTTTCATCTTCGCGTTCGACCATCGCGATCCGTTCTTCGAGCTCGCCCGTGCGACCGGTGCCGAGGAGCGCCGGATTCCGGCGCTGAAGCAACTGCTCGTTCGCGCGGTGGCCGAGACCGAAATGGCGAAGCGGATCGACGGACGCGCGGGCCTTTTGTGCGACGATCGCTACGGGCAGGACGCGCTCAACGCGGCGACGGGCCGCGGCTGGTGGATTGGCCGGCCGGTCGAGTGGCCCGGCTCCAACCCGGTCGTATTCGAGCACGGCCGTTCGATCGGCACGACGCTCGTGTCGTGGCCAGTCGAGCAGGTCGTCAAGTGCCTGGTGCGTTTTCATCCGGACGACGACATCGAAACACGGCTCGAGAACGAGGCGCAACTGCGCGCGCTCTACGATGCCGTGCAGGCGACAGGCCATGAGCTCATGGTCGAGATCGTGCCGCCGGCGCATCTGCCACGCGGGGGCGACGTCCTGCTGCGCGCGCTCACCCGTCTCTACAACCTCGGCATCTACCCCGAGTGGTGGAAGCTGCCGCCACCCTCACGCGACGAGTGGCCGGCGCTCGACGCGCTGATCGGCAAGCGCGATCCGTATTGCCGCGGCGTTGTGCTCCTTGGCCAGAACGCGCCGATCGACGAGCTCGCACGCGGATTCGTCGACGCGGCCGGCAGCCGCTGCGCCAAAGGCTTCGCCGTCGGGCGTACGATTTTCGGCGAGCCGGCGCGCGCGTGGCTTGCGGGCGCCATCGACGATGCGGGACTCGTCGCCGCGGTGCGGACGAGCTATGAAGCGCTGATCGACGCGTGGAGGAATGCGATGCAGGGGGGAGTGCGGTGATCACGGTCCGATTGACGATGGCGCAGGCGCTGGTCCGGTTTCTCGCGGCGCAGCGCACGACGTGGCAGGGGCGCGACGTGCCGCTCCTCGGCGGCGTGTGGGCGATCTTCGGCCACGGTAACGTCGCGGGCGTGGGCGAGGCGCTCTATCGCCATCGCGCGTCGCTCGCGACCTACCGCGCACACAACGAGCAGGCGATGGCGCACGCCGCGATCGCGTACGCGAAGGCGCATTTCCGGCGGCGAATGATGGCCTGCACTACATCCATCGGACCGGGCGCGACGAATCTCGTCACTGCCGCAGCGACGTCGCACGTCAATCGGCTGCCGGTGTTGTTCCTGCCCGGCGACATCTTCGTCTCGCGCGCCCCCGATCCGGTGCTGCAGCAGGTCGAGGATTTCGGCGACGGCGGCGTCTCGGCGAACGATTGCTTGCGTCCGGTCTCGCGCTACTTCGATCGCATCGCCCATCCGGCCGCGCTCCTGACCGCGCTGCCGCGGGCATTCACGGTGCTCACCGACTCGGCACAGTGCGGACCGGTGACGCTTGCGCTGCCGCAGGACGTGCAGGCGAGTGCGTACGACTATCCCGAGGCGTTTTTCGAGCCGCGGCTGTGGCGCATTCGCGCGCCGGTGCCCGAGGAGGCCGATCTCGAACGCGCCATTGCATTGCTGCAGACCGCGAAACGGCCGCTCGTCATCGCCGGTGGCGGCATCCTCTACAGCGACGGCGGACCGGAGGCGCTCGAGCGCTTCGTCGAAACGCATCGCGTGCCTGTCGCCGAAACGCAAGCGGGCAAGGGCGCTCTGCGCTGGGATCACCCGCTGCAGGCGGGCGCGATCGGCGTGACCGGGGCGACTGCGGCGAATTCGCTGGCCCGCGACGCCGATGTCGTGATCGCGCTCGGTACGCGGCTCGCCGACTTTACCACCGGATCGCATGCGCTCTTCCCGCAAGCGGCAATCCTCGGCATCAACGTCAACGCGTACGACGCGCAGAAAGGGCGTGCGATCGCGATTCCGGCCGATGCCGCCGCGACGCTCGACGCGCTCTCGCGGCGCGGCGCCGGCTGGACGTCTGCGCGCGAGTGGCAGGAACGTGCCGTCACCGCCGCGCAGGCGTGGCGCGAAACCGTCTCCGCAATCGTCGGCGGCCGCGAAATCGCTCCGCCTGCGTTGTCGTACGAGGGCGAAGTGATCGGCGCAGTGCAGCGCACGCATCCGGACTCGGCGACGCACGACGTCGTCGTCTGCGCCGCCGGATCGCTGCCGGGCGAATTGCACAAGCTCTGGCGCGCCGCGCGTCCCGGCGCCTACCACGTCGAATACGGCTACTCGTGCATGGGCTACGAGATCGCCGGCGGCATCGGCGTCAAGATGGCGGATCCAAAGCGCGAGGTCGTCGTGCTGGTCGGCGACGGCAGCTACCTGATGCTCAACTCGGAAATCGCAACGTCGGTGCTGCTCGGCACGAAGCTCGTGATCGTCGTGCTCGACAACCGCGGCTACGGCTGCATCCACCGGTTGCAGCAGGCGTGCGGCGGAGAAGGCTTCAACAATCTGTTCGCCGACTGCGTGCAGGAACCGCCGGGCGCACCAGCGATCGATTATGCGGCGCATGCGCGATCGCTCGGTGCCTTGTCCGAGCATGTGGGCTCGATCGTCGAGCTCGAAGCCGCGCTCGTCCGCGCGCGCGCGGCTCCAGGCACCTACGTCGTCGTCATCGACACCGATCCGTTGCGTGCGACCGAGGAGGGCGGATGCTGGTGGGAGGTCGCGGTGCCGGAAGTGTCCGAATCGGAAGCGGTCCGCGCCGCGCGTGCCGCCTACGAGCGCGCCAAAGGACAACAGGGACGTTGAAATGGCTTTCGCTGTAAGGATCGGCATCAACCCGATTTCGTGGACCAACGACGACCTGCCGTCGCTCGGTGGCGAGACGCCGCTCCAAACGGCGTTGTCCGAGGGGAAGGCGATCGGCTACGAAGGCTTCGAGCTCGGCAACAAGTTTCCGCGAGAGCCCGAAGCGCTGCGCGCGGTGCTCGCGCAGCACGGGCTCGCGTGCGTGTCGGGATGGTATTCGGGACATCTGGCGCGTGGCACGGTCGACGACGAGATTGCGGCGGTCGATGCCCATCTCACGCTGCTCGCGGCGAATGGCGCCGACGTCATCGTCTACGGCGAGGTCGCCGATTCGATCCAGGGCCGGCCGGAGCCGCTGTCGCGGCGCCCGCGTTTCCGCTCGGATGCCGAATGGACAGCGTACGGCAAGCGGATGACGGAATTCGCGCGCTACACGCGTTCGCGCGGCGTGCGCCTCGCGTACCATCACCACATGGGCGCGTACGTGGAGACCGCCGAGGACGTCGACCGGCTGATGCGGGTGACCGGGCCGGAAATCGGCCTGCTGCACGACACCGGGCATGTCACCTTCGCCGGCGGCGATGCGCCGACGGAGCTCGCGAAGCATGTCGCGCGGGTCGTCCACGTTCATTGCAAGGACGTGCGGCCGGCCGTCGCCAAAATGGCGCGCAACCGCGGCTGGACCTTCCTCGAAGCCGTCGTCAACGGCGCGTTCAGCACGCCAGGTGAGGGCTGCGTCGACTTCGCGGCGGTGATTGCCGTGCTGCGCAACGCCGGCTATCGCGGCTGGCTCGTCGTCGAAGGCGAGCAGGATCCGGCGGTCGCGCCGCCGTATCGCTTTGCGGCGACGGCGTATCGGCTGCTGCGGACGCTCGTCGCCGGCCGCGTGCCGGACGGTGCGCAGGCAGCTGCGGGGCCATAAACGAACTGATTGTCAAGGCCGCGCGCGAAGGCCGGACGATTGCGCGCGTGACGCCGGAATCGGCCGGCTGGCGCTACGTCGGCTTCGAGGCCTTGCCGGGGTGCATGGCATAACTGCAGTCCCATCCTCCCGATCGCAAGTAGAATCAAGGATTCGATGCGCGCGGTCCCGATGCGGGAGCAACGGGGCGGCGACGACCTCACCGGGGAAAAGACCGTGGACAGCGAAGTCATTGTCGCCGGCGTCGGCATGATCCCGTTCGCCAAGCCGGGGGCGAGCGCGCCCTATGACGAAATGGGTGCAGAGGCGACGGTGGCGGCGCTCGCCGATGCCGGCGTCGCCTATTCCGAGATCCGGCAGGCTTACGTCGGCTACGTGTACGGCGATTCGACCGCGGGCCAGAAGGCGCTCTACCGCGTGGGCATGACAGGCATTCCCGTCGTCAACGTCAACAATAATTGTTCGACGGGCTCGACCGCGCTGTACCTCGCGCGGCAGGCGGTGGAAAGCGGCACTGCTCCGTGCGCGCTCGCGCTGGGCTTCGAGCAGATGGCGCCGGGCGCCCTTACGGCAAAGTTCACCGACCGGCCAACGCCGTTCGACGACTTCGACCGCGAAACCGACGCGCTGGTCGGACATCCCGAGGTTCCGCTGGCAATCCGCTATTTCGGCGGCGCCGGCCTGTCGCACATGAAGAAATACGGGACCAGGCTCGAGACGTTCGCGAGGATTCGCGCCAAGGCGAGCCGGCACGCCACGCACAATCCATTCGCGCTCTTCCGCAAGGAGGTAACGGCCGACGAGGTGCTCGCCTCGCCGACGCTGATGCCCGGCGTGATGACACGGCTGATGGCCTGCCCGCCGACGTGCGGCGCCGCGGCGGCGATCCTCGTGTCACGCGACTACGCGCGCCACCACAATCTCGACACCACCGTGTCGATTGCCGCACAGGCTATGACGACCGATACGCCGCGGACGTTCGAGGCGCACGACATGATCCGGCTCGTCGGCTACGACCTGGCGAGGGAGGCCGCGCGGCAGGTCTTCGAGGCCGCGGGCATCGGGCCCGACGACGTCGACGTGATCGAGCTGCACGATTGTTTCGCGCAAAACGAGCTCATCAGCTACGAGGCGCTGGGACTCTGTCCCGAAGGCGGCGCCGCGAAGTTCGTCGACGACGGCGACAACACCTACGGCGGCCGCTACGTGACCAATCCGTCCGGCGGCCTGCTGTCGAAGGGTCATCCGCTCGGTGCGACCGGCCTCGCGCAATGCTACGAGCTCGTGAACCAGCTGCGCGGGACGGCCGAGGCGCGCCAGGTCGACGGCGCGCGCGTCGGCCTGCAACACAATCTCGGGCTGGGCGGCGCCTGTGTCGTCACGCTTTACCGGTCTCACTGACGGTTGGCGCGATGGTCGACCGCAGCCACATCGGACGTGCGTTGCCCGTGCATTCCGCCGTCGTCGAGCCCGGACGCCTGCGACTGTTCGCGAAGGCGATCGGCGAGACGCGACCGGAATATGTCGACGAAGCTGCCGCCCGCGCCGCGGGCCATCCGGGACTGCTCGCGCCGCCGACGTTCACGCTGTGTCTCGACCTCGAGGTGCCCGATCCGTTCGCGTGGATGGCCGAGCTCGGCGTCGACATCGCGAAGATCCTGCACGGCGGCGAACGCTTCCACTACTTCGCCCCGATTTTCGCCGGCGATCGCCTGACCTTCGCGTCGCATATCGCCGACATTCATGAGAAGAAGGGCGGGGCGTTGACTTTCATCATCAAGGTCACCGAAGTCACCAACCAGCACGGCGTTCGCGTGGCGGAGATGCGGGCGACGATCATCGTCCGCGCTTCCTGACCAATGACACCCACATTGAATTCCGTCAACGTCGGCGATACGTTGCCGCCGCTCGTGCTGCCGCGGGTGACGCGCACGATGCTCGCGCTGTACGCGGGCGCATCCGGCGATCACAACCCGATCCACATCGACATCGACTTCGCCCGTGCGGCGGGGATGCCCGACGTGTTCGCCCACGGCATGCTGTCGATGGCCTGGCTCGGACGGCTCATCACGAACTGGGCGCCGCAGGCAAGCCTGCGCGAGTTCGAAGTGCGGTTCACCGCGATGACGCAGGTCGGCGAGCGAATCACCTGTTCCGGCCATGTGGCCGGAAAACTGGAGCGCGACGGCGAGCGCCTGGTGAAAGTCGAGGTTGCCACCGCCAACGCTGCAGGCGAGATCAAGCTCGCCGGCAGTGCTTTCTTCGCGTTGCCCTGAAAGATATCCCGATGGCCTACCGTTCTCCCTGGCAGGACGACGAGCTCGAATCCTTCCGCGGCACCGTCCGCCGCTTCGTCACGGAGGTGCTCGCGCCGCGCGAGCCCGCGTGGCAGGCGGCGCACCAGGTGGACGCGGCATCGTGGCGCGAGATGGGCGCGCTGGGGCTCCTGCTGTGCGACATTCCCGAGGACTACGGTGGCAGCGGCGGAACCTTCGCGCACGATTGCATCGTCTTCGAGGAGCTTGCCTACGCCGGCGTCGCAAGCTTCGGAAAATCGGTCCACAACATCTGTGCCCATTACATCGTCGCCTGCGCAACCGAAGATCAGAAGCGGCGCTGGCTGCCGCGGCTCGCGAGCGGCGAGCTGATTGGCGCGATTGCCATGTCGGAGCCCGCGGCAGGCTCGGATCTGCAGGGCATCCGCACGCGGGCGGCGCGCGCGGGCGACCACTACGTCCTCAACGGCTCGAAGACGTTCATTACCAACGGCCAGGTTGCGAACCTGATCATGGTTGTCGCAAAGACCGATCCGGGAGCCGGGGCGAAAGGGATCTCGCTCTTCATCGTCGAGACCGACGGGCTCGCGGGATTCCGCCGCGGCCGCACGCTCGACAAGATCGGCATGCCCGGTCAGGATACCTCCGAGCTCTTCTTCGACGACTGCCCTGTTCCTGCCGATGCGCTGCTCGGCGGGGTCGAAGGCCAGGGCTTTGCACAGATGATGGACGAGCTCCCCTACGAGCGCACGATCGTCGCGCTCTATGGCGTGGCGGTGATGGAGCGCGCGGTGCGGATCACCACCGAATACGCGCGCGAGCGGCAGGCGTTCGGCCAGGCGCTGATCGAGATGCAGAACACGCGCTTCAAGCTTGCCGAAGCGAAGACGATCGCGCACGTCGGCCGCGTGTTCATCGATTCCTGCATCGTCCGTTATCTCGAGGGCACGCTCGACACCGCGACTGCGTCGATGGCCAAGTGGTGGCTGACCGACATGCAGTGCCAGGTCGTCGACGAGTGCCTGCAGCTCCACGGCGGCTACGGCTACATGCGCGAATATCCGATCGCGCAGATGTACGCCGACTCGCGCGTCCAGCGGATCTATGGCGGGTCGAACGAGATCATGAAGGAAATCATCGCGCGGACGCTGTAATGGGGTCATTCCCGCGGAGGCGGGAATCCAGCGTCTTTCGACGAACGTCACTGGCCCCCCGCCTACGACACGCGGGGGCAGGCTTCGCGGGGATGACAGGAAAATGAGAACGCCGTATCCGCATCTGCTCGCGCCGCTCGATCTCGGCTTCACGACGCTCGCGAACCGCGTGCTGATGGGCTCGATGCACACCGGCCTCGAGGAGGCGCCGGACGGCTACGCGCGGATGGCGGCGTTCTACGCGGAGCGCGCCCGCGGCGGCGTCGGCCTGATCGTCACCGGCGGGATCGCGCCGAATTTCGCGGGCCGGGTCGAGCCGCGCGCCGCGCAACTCTCGTGGCCGTGGCAGGTGGGCCGGCATCGGCTGATCACGGAGGCCGTGCACGCCGCCGGCGGCAAGATCGCGCTGCAGATCCTTCACGCCGGACGCTACGCCTATCACCCGCTGTCGGTTGCGCCCTCGGCGCTGCGCTCGCCGATCACGCCGTTCCGGCCGCGCGCGCTCACGCGCTGGGGGGTCGGCAAGACGATCGCCGCCTACGTGCGCTGTGCGCTGCTCGCGCAGCGCGCAGGCTACGACGGCGTCGAGATCATGGGATCCGAGGGTTATCTGATCAACGAGTTCGTGGCGCCGCGGACCAACCATCGTGAAGACGAATGGGGCGGCTCGCTCGAGAACCGGCTGCGCTTGCCCGTGGAGATCGTCCGCCGCACGCGCGAGGGCGTCGGCTGCGACTTCATCCTCATCTTCCGGCTCTCGATGCTCGATCTCGTCGACGGTGGCAGCACGTGGGACGAGGTCGTCGCGCTCGCGCAGGCCGTCGAACGTGCCGGTGCGACGATCATCAACACGGGCATCGGCTGGCACGAGGCGCGAGTCCCCACGATCGCCACGATGGTGCCGCGTGCGGCGTTCGCGTGGGTGACGAAGCGGATGAAAGCCGAGGTCGCGATTCCGCTGATCGCAACCAACCGGATCAACGACCCCGCGGTCGCCGAGGACGTGCTCGCGCACGGCGCCGCCGACATGGTGTCGATGGCGCGGCCCTTCCTGGCCGACGCCGAGTTCGTCAACAAGGCCGCCCAGGGCCGCGCCGACGAGATCAACACCTGCATCGGCTGCAACCAGGCGTGCCTCGACCAGATCTTCGAGCGCAAGGTCGCCTCGTGCCTCGTCAATCCGCGCGCCTGCCACGAGACTACAATCGTGCTCAAGCCCGCGACACGGAAAAAGCGCGTCGCCGTCGTCGGCGCCGGACCGGCAGGACTCGCCTGTGCGACGACGGCCGCTGAAGCGGGGCACGCGGTCACGCTGTTCGACGCGGCGGCCGAAATCGGCGGCCAGTTCAATCTCGCGAAGCGCATCCCGGGCAAGGACGAGTTCGGTGAGACGCTGCGCTATTACGGCCGGACGATCGAGCGCACCGGAGTGACGCTGCAGCTCGGGCGCCGCATCGCCGCGTCCGATGTCGCGGGGTTCGACCACGTGGTGCTCGCGACCGGCATCGTGCCGCGCACGCCGGCGATTCCGGGAATCGACCATCCGAAGGTCGCGAGCTACGTGGACATCGTCCTGGGACGCCGCGAAGCGGGCCGGCGTGTCGCGATCATCGGCGCCGGCGGAATCGGCTTCGACGTCGGCGAATTCCTGACCCATCACGGCGGCCATGACGAGGTCGGCGAATATCAGGACGAATGGGGGATTGATACCGGTTACGCGGACCGCGGCGGCGTGAAGGTGCCGGTGGAAGGGCGATCGCCGCGCGAAGTGTGGCTTCTGCAGCGCAAGGCGACCAAGGTCGGCGACGGCCTCGCGAAGACGACCGGCTGGATCCGGCGCACGCTGCTCAAGCGGCGCGGCGTGCAGATGCTTGGGGGAGTGGTCTACGAGGGCATCGACGACGCGGGACTGCATTTGTGCGTCGACGGGCAGTCGCGCGTCCTCGACGTCGACACGATCGTCATCTGCGCCGGGCAGGAGTCGCAGCGCGAGCTCGCCCTGCCACTGCGCCAATCGGGCATTCCTGCGACGTTGATCGGCGGCGCCGACGTGGCGGTGGAGCTCGACGCGCGCCGCGCGATCGCGCAGGGGATGGAGGTCGCGCTTAGTCTGTAGCTCGCTTTCGCCGGTGATGGCGGAGGCCGAGCTTGCGCCCCGCCTGCGGCGGCAGCGGCGCTCCGGCGTGCGCGGCCGTCATCGCGGCGACCGCTGCCCGCACCGCTTCCGGAAACCGCTCGCTGTGGCGCGTCGCCATGCTGACGTGGAGCGCGACGATTTCGTTGGTCGCTGTGAGAGCGCCGTCGCGCACCCGATACATCTCGTGCAGGTAATGGAGACGCTTGTCGTCGCCGTCGAGGAGCCGGCTCACGATGCGCACCGCGTCACCGGAAAAGAGCTCGCGCAGGTAGTCGACGTTCATCGCCAGCGTGAACATCGAGCGGCCCTGGGCGAGGATCGACCAGCCGATCCCGAGCCGATCGTAGAACGCGTCGGTCGCGCGGTCGAACGCGAGCACGTAGTAGGCGACGTTCATGTGACCGTTCGCATCCGTCCACGCGGGAAGGATCTCGACGCGGGTTTCGACCGGCGCGACGTCGTTCACGGGCCGGGATTCAGGCGCCCCGCCAGCGCGCCCGCCGACAGCAGGAGTCCGAACGCGACTTCGAGCAGCACGGTGCGAAACAGCAGCGTGTTTTGCGCCGTCCCGGGCGGCGTGCGGCGAAGTTGGCGCGCGAGGCGCACGCCCCACGGCATCGCCGCGAGCGGCAGCGCGAACCAGCCGCTCCGCTCGATCCACGCGAGGGCGACGGCGAGAGCGAATGGTGCGAGGACGAGCGACGCATAGAGTCGCACCGCACCGGCCTCGGAGAGCACGACGGCGAGCGTCCGCCGTCCGGTGCTCCGGTCGTGGTCGCGATCGCGGAAATTGTTGACGAGCAGCACCGCGGATGCGTGCATCCCGATCGCGATGGCCGCGATCCATGCGCCGGTTCCGATCGTTCCGGCCTGTACGTAATAGGAGCCGCAGACGGCAACGAGGCCGAAGAACAGGAATACGGTGAGCTCGCCCCACGGCGTGTAGGCGATCGGCCGGGGGCCGCCCATGTATGCCCAGGCGGCGGTCGTCGACGACACGCTGGTCGCGACAATCGGCCATCCGCCGCGGATCATCAGCGGCAGCGCGACGAGTTGCGCCAGGGCAATGGCGGCGACGATCGCGCGCTTGACCTCGCGCGGCGCGAGCCAGCCGTTCGCGGTCGCGCGCGGCAGGCCGACCCGCCGGCCGGTTTCATCGCCGCGTTCGGTGTAGCCGACGTCGTTCTGCAGGTTGGTGACGACTTGCATCATCACCGCCGAATTGAGCGCAATAAAAGCGATCCACAGGTCGAAGACGCCTTCGAGCGACCACGCGAGGCAGGTCGCAACGATGACGGGAATCGTCGCGATCCACAGCGTCTTGAGCCGCAGCGCGACGCGCCAGGCGTCCCAGGAGCCGGGGCGGATCGGCGGCAGCGTGATGGAACCGGCGGGAGGCATGGCAAGCGGCCGACAGAAAAGACTCGGGGTGCGATTATAAGAGCCCGCCGCGCTCCTGGCATTCGGTACGACTTCGCGAGGGGCGACGCCGCCATGACCGGCGTCAGAGTCGGCATTTTGCCGGCGGCGGTATCCTTGAAACGACGCCGGCCGGCGCGGCAGGCGCGCCATGGGAGAGGAGGACGATGGCGATGGTCTTTCGCGATCGAGCCGATGCAGCGACGCAACTCGCGCACGCGCTCAAGCAATGGCAGGGCAAGAATCCGCTGGTGCTCGCCATTCCGCGTGGTGCGGTGCCGATGGCGAAGGTCATCGCCGACGCGCTCGGCGGGGAGCTCGACGTCGTGCTCATCCGCAAGCTGCCCGCGCCGGGGAGCCCGGAATTCGCGATCGGCTCCGTCGACGAGACCGGGTGGAGCTATATCGCCGATTACGCGGCGCAAGCGGGAGCGACTCCCGACTACATTGCGCGGGCGACCGCCGCCGAGATGGCAACGATGCGCCGCCGTCGTGCGCAATACACACCCGTGCGGCCACCGCTCGATCCGGCCGGCAGGGTAGCAATCGTCGTCGACGACGGGCTCGCGACCGGCGCAACGATGATCGCCGCGCTGCACGCGGTGCGCGCGCGGGGTCCACAGCGGCTGATCTGCGCGGTGCCGGTCGCGTCGACCGAGGCGGTCGAAAAGGTGCGCCAGCACGCCGACGACGTCGTGTGTCTGCAGACGCCCGCGTTCTTTCGCGCCGTCGGGCAGTTCTACCAGGACTTTCGCCAGGTCGACGACGACGAGGTGATCGCGCTCCTCCGTGCGGCAGGATCGGCAAGGCCCGCCGCCACGTAGCTCCGGTCAGCCGGTCGCGCGTCGGGACGGGGCGAGCCAGCGCAGGAACCAGGCGGACGCAGCGTCGGCCGCCTGCTCGAGCGTGCCCGGTTCTTCGAACAAATGCGTCGCACCCGGGATGATCGTCAGCGTCTTTTCGCAGCGCAGTCGCGCGAACGCCGCGCGGTTGAGATCGATGACGACATCGTCGCGCCCGCCGACGATCAGCAGCGTCGGCGCCGTCACGCGGCCGAGCGCGTCGGCGCCGGCAAGGTCCGGCCGGCCGCCGCGCGAGACGACGGCGGCGATGTCGTTTCCGGGCGCCGCGGCTGCGGCGAGTGCTGCCGCAGCACCGGTGCTCGCGCCGAAATAGCCCAGCGGAAGGCGCGCGGCGTCGGCGTCGTTGCGCGCCCACTCCGTCGCCGCGAGCAGGCGTGACGTGAGGAGCGCGATGTCGAAGCGCGTCTGATAGGTGCGATCCTCGACCACCGTGAGCAGATCGAAGAGCAGCGTGCCGATGCTGGCGGCATTCAGCACGCCGGCAACAAAGGTATTGCGGGGCGAATGGCGCGAGCTGCCGCTGCCGTGCGCAAAGAGAACGACCCCGGCGGCGTTCGCCGGCAGCGTCAGCGTTCCGTCGAGGTTCGCCACGCCGGCCGCGATGGCGACGTTTCGCACGCGCTGCGCAGAACCCGAAGGGTCGCCGGTCATCGCGGGACGAAGAATGAGGCGTGATGCCGCGCCCGGAGCGTCAGCGGCGCCAGTGCGCACGCAGCGAGTATTCGTTCTTCCCGTACTCGAGCTCGAGCTCGCCCTGATAGGCATGCCTGACCGCTTCACCGATGCGGCGCGCGAGGTGGATGTCGCTGGTCGTAATCACGAGTCGCGCGGGCGCTTCGGCAATGTCCATGATCCGGTGTACCGGGTGATCCGCTTTTTCGCGCGTCTCCTCGTTTCGCGCGAGCTGCGTCATTTCGTCACGGTGCGCGTCGACGAATGCACCATCGAGCGTCAGCGTGCCCGCGGGCAGCTTGTCGCGGATGCGGTGGCACGCCGGACAGAGCACCTCGTGCGCGCCCTGCGGCGCGTCGGCCCACGACCACCGGCCACGATGAAACACGGCCCCGCAATCGCCGCATCGTGCCGGCTCCCGATACTTGCCCTTGGCCTCGTAGGGATCGTGCGGCGCTTCGTCATAGATCCCCGCGCCGTGGCGGCGGACGCCCCCCGGCTGCGTGAGGGGCGTGGGTGTTGTCTTGCGTCCCGTCATCGTCTCTTCCTTTGTCAATCGTCCCCATCAGGCTTGCTGGTTGGCCTCATGCGGCTCGCAGATCGTGGTGCTTGAGCGGCAGCGAACGGATCCGCCTGCCGGTGGCGGCGGCGATCGCATTGCACACGGCGGGTGTCAGAGGCAGGATCGCCGGCTCACCGTGTCCGCCCCAAAACCCGCCGGTCGGCACGAGCACGGTTTCGACCTTCGGCATCTCGGCGATCCGCGGCAGCGGAAAGTCGTGGAAGTTGGACTCCACGACGCGCCCGTCCTTCAGGTTGATCTCCTGGTAGAGAATGCTGCCGAGACCGAAGGCGACGTTGCTCTCGGCCTGCGCGCGGCAGGTATCGGGATTCACGACGTAACCCGAATCGATCGCGAGGACAATGCGGTGCACCTTCGGCTCCCCTGCATCGCTCACCGACACTTCGGCCACCATCGCGGCATAGCTGCCGAAGCCGTCCGCGACAGCCACCCCGCGGTGCACGCCCGCCGGCAGCGGAGAACCCCAACCCGCAGCTTTCGCGACGGCTTCGAGCACGAGGCGGTTCTTGTCTCCCTCCTTCAGCATCGCCCGTCGAAATTCGACCGGGTCCTTGCCTGCAGCGAGCGCAAGCTCGTCGATGAAGCACTCCCGGTAATAGGCGTTCTGCTGCCCCGGGGCGCGCCAGAAGCCCACCGGCACATGACCGTTGCGCATCGCGTAGTCCACCTGCTGGTTCGCGACCGTGTAGGGCATGTCGCTGAACGAGCGCACCGCCGAGAAGTCGATCCCTTCCTTGTTGAGCGCTTTCGGCATCAGGACCTGGAGGATCGACGGACAGGCGATTGTCGTCTGCATGGCGATCACCTTGCCCTTCGCATCGAGACCCGCTTTCATCCGCACGATGCTCGCCGGGCGATAGAAGTCATGCTGCATGTCCTCTTCGCGCGACCACATCAACTTCACGGGCACCCCGGGCATCGCCTTGGCGATCGCCACACCCTGCCTGACGAAATCCTGCGGGGCGCCGCGGCGGCCGAATCCGCCGCCCAGCATCATCTTGTGCACCTCGATTTTCTCGAGCGGCAGACCGGACGCCTCGGCCGCGGCGGCCATCGACGCCTCGGCGTTCTGCGTCGACGTCCACAGCTCGAGGAAGCCCTCGGGCTTCAACCACGCCGTGCACGTCTGCGGTTCCATGGTCGCGTGGTTGAGATACGGCGACTGGTATTCGGCTTCGACGATCTTTGCTGCGGCAGCAAACCCTGCCTGCGTGTCCCCCAGCCTGCGCGCCTGAGGCAGCTTCGTGTCGGCGAGGCCTTCGCGCAGCATTGCCGCGATGGCCTGGTTGTCGACCGCACCATTGCCGGCGGCATCCCACTCGATCTTCAGCTTCTTCAAAGCCTCGTTGGCACGCCACCAGTTGTCGGCGACGACGGCGACGAAGGCCTCCTCGCGCACCACTTTCTTCACGCCGCGCATCCCGAGCGCTGCACGGTCGTCGACGCTCACCACCTTGCCACCGAACACCGGGCACTGCGCGATCGACGCGTGCAACATCCGGGGCAGGGTAACGTCGACGGCGAACACGGGTTTGCCCCGCACCTTGTCGGGAATGTCGAGACGGTGCAGCGGCTTGCCGGCGATCTTCCAGTTCGCGGGATCGCGCAACGCGACATCCTGCGGCGGTGCGAGCTTCGCCGCGGCAGAGGCCACTGCGCCGTAGCGAAGCGTCCGGCCCGTCGGAGCATGAGTGATGACGCCGCCAGCCGCCGTGCATTGCGCGGCGGGTACCTTCCACCGGGCTGCGGCTGCCGCGACCAGCATTTCGCGCGCGCTCGCACCCGCCTTGCGCACGTAGTCCTGCGACGAGCGCACGCCCTGGCTGCCGCCGGTGGACATCGAGCCCCAGATGCGATTGCGGCGGATGTGCTCGTTCGGCGAGGCGAACTCGGCGCCGACGTTCGCCCAGTCGCAATCGAGCTCTTCGGCGACGAGCTGCGCGAGCGCGGTATAGGTGCCTTGCCCCATCTCGGAGCGGGCGATGCGGATGATGACGCGGTCGTCGGGATGAATGACAATCCAGGCGTTGACTTCGGTCGCGGCTGCGCCGCCGACCGCTGCGATTGCGACTGGGAAGCGGAACTCGAGCGCAAGGCCGCCGCCCACCGCGGTTGAAACCTTCAGGAACTCGCGACGCGAAAGTGTGGTTGTCATGGCCGTTCTCCTCAGCCGTTCCTCGCCGCGGGCGCTGCGGAAGCGGAGGCGATCGCGTGGAGCGCCTTTCTAACCCGCGTGTACGTGCCGCAGCGGCACAGGTTGGTCATCGTCGCGTCGATGTCCGCGTCGGTGGGCCGAGGGTGCTTCGCGAGGAGCGCAGCGGCCGCCATGATCATGCCGGTCTGGCAATAGCCGCATTGCGGGACTTCGTGCTCGATCCACGCCTTCTGGACACGGTGCAGCCCCTTTTCCGACAGGCCCTCGATGGTGACGATCCTTTTGCCGACCGCCGCCGATGCGGGCAGCGAACAGGAACGCACCGGCTCGCCGTCGACGTGCACCGTACAAGCCCCGCACACGGCGATGCCGCAGCCGTACTTCGTTCCGGTGAGGTTCAAGTGGTCGCGCAAGACCCAGAGCAGGGGCATCTCGGGCTCGACGTCGACCGTACGGGTGCGCCCGTTCACAATCAGCTGGAGCATTGGCGTTTCCTCCGAATGATTGGCTACGCGCAGGCAGGCACGTCGGTAACTGGGCCGCAGGCGATCAGACCGCCACCTGCATGTCGAGCGTAGGATAGTCGACGTAGCCCTTGGCGCCGCCACCGTAGAACGTGCCGGAATCGAGCACATTCAGCGGCGCGTTCTCGCGCAGGCGGTGGACGAGATCCGGATTGCCGATGAAAGGGCGCCCGAACGAGACGAGATTGGCCGCGCCCGAGGCGACGGCCTCGAGTGCCATCCGTCGCTGGTAGCCGTTGTTCACCATCCATGGGCCGTCGAACCGGCGCCGCAGCGCCGCATAGTCGAACGGTGCGAAGTCGCGCGCGCCGGCAGTCTGACCTTCGACCACTTCGATGAAGGCGAGTTGCAGCGGCGCGAGCTGCGCGAGTGCATGTTCGAACAGCGCCTGGGGATGGCTGTCCTGCGCGGCGTCGTTCGATGGCGTCACGGGCGAGAGGCGAAGTCCCGTGCGGCCGCCGCCGATTGCGCCGGCGACCGCCTGCATCACTTCGACGAGGAACCGTGCGCGGTTGGGAATTGCGCCGCCATATTCGTCGCTGCGGTCGTTGATGCTATCGCGCAAGAACTGGTCGATCAGGTAGCCGTTGGCGCCGTGCACCTCGACGCCGTCGAAGCCCGCGTCCATCGCGCGCCGCGCCGCGTCGCCGTAGCAAGCGATCAGGGGTGGGATCTCGGCGGTAGCGAGCGCGCGTGACGTCGACACCGCAACGAAGCCGTCGCGGGTGAAGGTCTTGGTGTCGGCGCGCCGCGCGGTCGACGAAACCGGCAGCCGGCCGCCGGGCTGCAGCGAGACGTGCGAGACGCGCCCGACGTGCCACAGCTGCACAACGATCCGTCCGCCTTCGGCGTGCACCGCATCGGTGACGCGCCGCCAGCCGGCGACCTGCTCGGCGTTGTAGATGCCCGGCGTGTCGACGTAGCCCTGACCCTCGGGACTGATTTGCGATCCCTCGGTGATGATGAGTCCGGCGCTCGCGCGCTGCCGGTAGTATTCGACCGCAAGGGTCGAGGGCACATTACCGGGCGCAGCGCGGTTGCGCGTCAGCGGCGCCATGACGATGCGGTTGGCGAGCTCGAGCGCGCCGATGCGAATGGGGTCGAACGGAGTGGTCATGATCCTTGCAATTGCAGATCCCAACACTGGCCGCGCCAATGCTCGGCCGGCCGCACGCACGGAGTCGGGCCGTCCGTCGAACCATTACGCTCCCAACGCCTACAGGGCGCTTTGATGGCGGTCAAATGGGAGTCGCGGGATTCCCGGGTCGATACCCTTGCAAATCCGACCGTCAACGCTTGCGCTCGGGGCCTTTGCCGATGCGCAGCTGTTGCCGCTGGCGCTTACCACCGTAGTCGAGGAATCAGCGGGCATCCATCATTTCCAGATCGTCCAGGACGCTCCCGACCGACTGACGCTGCGGCTCGACGCCGGCAACCGGAACCGGCGGCGTATCGTGTGGAACGCCGCATCCGACGCGTTGCGCGGCTACCTCGCCCGGCAGTCGCTGCCGAACGTGCGGGTTTCCCTCGGCGAAGGCCAGCCGGTCGCCGGTCAACCGGGCGGCAAGCTGCGCCAGGTGATCGCCGCGAGCGAACCAGAAATCGCGCGCGCCGGAGCAAGTCGAAGAATGGCGCATGCACCGCGTTCGAGCGGGCGGAGAGCCCACCTGGTCCGAGAGTTTCGCCCCGGACCGCGACTGCCTGCCCACACCGCTAGATAGACCCGCGATCTGCGCTGCCGGCACTTCCGTCTGCGCTCTTGTATGATCGGGCTTGCCGACAGCTGCCCAAAAAACTGTACGTAACGACGCGCCGAGCGGATGGACACGATTCTGCTGCTGATGCCTCCGCCGTGGCTCGTCCGCATCGCCGTTGCCGGCGTCTGGATCTACGAAGGGCTGTGGTGCAAGATTCTCGGACGACAGAAGAACGAGCTGCTCATCGTAGAGGCGGTCCCGCATTACGGCGCGAAGTTCGGCCGATCGTTCTTGACGACCCTCGGGTGGATCGAACTCCTGCTTGGGCTTTGGGTCCTGAACGGCTGGGCGCCGGGACTGTGTGCGCTTGCACAGACGGTCCTCCTTGTCGCACTGAACGTGAACGGGCTCCTCTGGTCGCGGCACCTGATTCACGACCCGGGCGGCATGGTGTTCAAGAACTTCGCTTTCCTCGTCTTGGGTTGGGTCAACGCGGGCCTGGCCGGATGACCGCATGACGCCTGGTACCGTATGGGAAGCGGGGCGGTTCGATGCTGCCCGCGGTCCGCCGCGCATTCTGTTCGGCCGCATGTACGAAGACTTCGCGATCGAGCGCGCGGCGTTCAAAGCTGGCGGACGCGTGTTCTGCATCGCCTCGGCCGGCTGCACGGCGATCCGCCTCGCGCCGGACCACGAGGTCGTCGCCATCGACATCAACCCCGCTCAGCTTGCGTATGCGGCGCGGCGCATCGCCGGTGCGCCCGTGGTACGAGGAACGGCCGAACACGTGATGCACGTCGGGCGCGCGTTGCTGCCCCTCGCCGGTTGGCGACAGTCGACGCTGCGAGCGTTCCTCGATCTCGACGACCCGGCGACTCAATACGGGTTCTGGAAGGCGCAGCTCGACACGCGACGCTTCCGCGCCGGACTGGATACGCTGCTGTCGGTCGCGGCGTTGCGCACGGTCTATGCGCCGCGCCTGCTCGAGGCGCTTCCCCATCGCTTCGGGGCGGTCATGCGTGCGCGCATGGAGCGCTGCTTCTGCCGTCATCCGAACCGGACGAATCCCTGGGCCCGCGCGTTCTTCGCCGGCGAGGCAACGAACGAATCGCCCCCACCCGAAGCGAAGGCAATCAAGCTCGTGCAGGCCGACGCCGCTGCGTTTCTCGAGCGGGCGCAGCCGCAGAGCTTCGATGCCTTCACGCTTTCCAACATCCTCGACGGCGCGGACGGCAGCTATCGCCGACGTCTCGCCGCCGCCGTTGCCCGTGCAGCGGCGCCGGGTGCCACCGTCGTGCTGAGGAGCTTCCGCGAGCCGGCGAGCGACATGCCGTCGAACCGAGCGGCCGACGATCGCTCGATGCTGTGGGGGATCGTCGACGTGAGGCCGGCGACCGAGTTCGCCGGATACGACTAGAAAATCGCCGCGACAGGCAATTTGGCCGGCCGTGCGCGCTTCGCTCCCATCCCTGCAAGGATGTGGCGATGCAACCGATGCGCGAGCAATCGTTCCAGCGGACGCCACAGCCAGCGCGGTCGCAGGTGCCCCCGGTACTTCGTCGTGAGCGCAACCTCGGAGCCGCGTTCCTCCTCGCGAATCTCATATGAGCCCTCGACGGTCGTGACGCAGCGCTCGATCCCGAGGTTCTGCTCGATCACGTCAAAACGCACAAGCCGGGGAGACTCCAGAACGGTGATCCGTTTTCGCAGGCCGCCGCGGCTGTAGCTGCATTCGACCGTTGCCCCAACGCCCTTGGCGGTTCCCTGCGTTTTCATGGGGCTCGGCAGGAACATCCGCAACAGCAGCGGTGGACGATGCGGCACTTCTTCGTAGAACATCATCGTTTGCCACACTTCTTCGGGCGGCGCCCCGAACTTGGCGCTTGTGGTGACCGTGTCGATCGACACGTTGGGGGGGAACAGTCCGCCGACGAGCCATAACCACTCCCGCGCATGGAACGGTGTCCGCGGCCGGCTCGCCCGCCGGGTCCCCGCCGGAGGCTCTTCCATCGTCGGCGGACACCTCAGACCGGCTCGTCGGCCTCCAATGTCCGTCATCGCGGGCTTCGGAGCTGAGAGAGCCAGCGCGGGGTCGGTAAACGAACCGGTCTTTTCGTTGGGGTCCATGTCTCGGCCTGTTGTGCGTACCGTCGCCGGATTATATGCAATGCCCCGCGACTTCCGGCGCATCGGAAGCGAGTCAGGTCTGCGCATCGATCTCTGCAGCAAGCGCACGCAGCGCCGGTGCGACCTTCACCTGATAGCGCGGGGCATCGTCGAGCGTGCGCAACGGGTCGGGGAGCCGGGCCAATTCGGCGCGGGCGTGCTCGCGTGCGTCGCGCAGCGTGGTCTGTGCGCGCACTACCGCCCCCTTGCGCATTACGGCCGCGAGCAGCGGTACCGTGCCGCCTGGCGCTACGTCGCTTTCGAGAGTCAGCACGTCGCCTGCGAGCCGTCCTTGTTCATCGTACCGTCGCCAGACTTGCTTGCGGCCCGGCCACGTCGCCTTTCCCTGCGAGCGCTTGCGCCGGGGCTTGCCTTCGTATTCCTCGAGCTTGTACGCGCAGTCGAGGTAAGGCGCGTCCGCCGCCGTGTTCATCCGCGTGCCGATGCCGAACCCGTCGATCGGCGCGCGCTGGTCGATCAGCTCGGCGAGCCGATACTCGTCGAGATTGCCGCTCGCGAAAATCGTGATGCCGGGAAAGCCGCCAGCGTCGAGAATGGCGCGCACGCGGCGCGCATGTTGGCCGAGATCGCCGCTGTCGATGCGCACGCCCTTGAGCGCGATCCCCGCGGCGCGCAGCTGCGAGGCGAGCGCGACGACCTTGTGCGCAGCGCGCTCGGTGTCGTAGGTGTCGATCAGCAGCACGGCGTTTTCGGGATGCGCGCGCGCGAAGAAATCGAACGCCGTCGCCTCGTCGGCGTGCACTTGCACATACGAATGGGCCATCGTACCGAACAGCGGAATGTCGAACTCGCGGCCGGCTTCCACCGTCGCGGTCCCGGTAAACCCGGCGAGATAGCTCGCGCGCGCCGACAGGAGCGCCGCTTCCGCGCCGTGCGCGCGGCGCAGGCCGAAATCGACCAGCAGACGATCGGGCGCAGCCAGCACCGACCGCGCGGCCTTGCTCGCGACGACGGTCTGGTAGTGAACGAGGTTCATCACCCGGCTTTCGACCAGCTGCGCCTCGCGCAACGGCGCGACGATGCGCAGGATCGGCTCGTCGGCGAAGAACACCGTTCCTTCGGGCAGTGCGTCGACGTCTCCGGTAAAGGAGAGATCGGCGAGCGATTCGACGAACGCGGGCGTAAAGCGGCCGCATTCCGCCAGCCATTGGAGCTCGCCGGCGGTGAAGCGCAGGTGGGCGAGAAAACGCAGCACCTGCTCCTGGCCCGCCGCGAGCAGGAAATTGCGGTGCGGCGGCATTTTGCGGACGAAGAGCTCGAACGCCGCGGTGGCGTTCAGCCGCTCCTCGAAGTACGCCTGGAGCATCGTGAGCTCGTAGAGATCGGTGACGAGCACGCCGGGGATCATCGTGTGTTCCTCTTGCGCGGAAACGAGGGTGCGGCGACCATCATCGCTCATTTGGCCGTGGTTCGGCCTTCATTGCGTCCTCGGCGGGCCAGATCCGGGCAGCCTCCGGGATTGAACCCGCACCGCGTGGCCGGGTCGTACCTGATGGGACGCGCGTGCGACGATGGGTTGGAGCCCGGCGCAGATCAGCGGGCCGGAACGGAGTCGGGACGATGGCCTGGGAGCACTTCGCGCACGGCGCGGATATTGGCGTGCGCGGGTTGGGAGCGACGAAAAACGAAGCGTTCGAGCAGGCGGCCGTTGCGCTGACGGCGGTGCTGACGGACCCGGATGCCGTCGCCGCGACGACGGCGGTCGAGATTCGCAGCGAGGCCCCGGACGACGAGTTCCTGCTGATCGACTGGCTCAATGCGCTGATCTATGAAATGGCGACGCGCAGCATGGTATTTGGCCGCTTTGCCGTGACGATCGAAGGCAGCCTGCTGACGGGAACGGCGTGGGGCGAGCCGGTCGATCGCGCTCGCCACCATCCCGCCGTCGAGGTGAAGGGGGCGACCTACACGGCGCTTTCGGTCGCGCGGCGCGACGACGGCACATGGGTCGCGCAGTGCATCGTCGACGTGTGAGTTGCGCGGCGGCCAATGGCGAGCGAGATTGAAGGCGGACGATGGATCCTGTGCGGCTGATCCGGCGATCGGATTACACGTGGGAGTTGCCGCGTCACGGCGCGATGCGCGTGCCGGGCATCATCTTCGCCGACGAGGCGCTGATCCGCGGGATGGACGACAAGGTGTACGAGCAGGTCGTGAACGTCGCCGCGCTGCCCGGCATCGTCAAAGCTTCGTACGCGATGCCCGACGCGCACTGGGGTTACGGCTTTCCGATCGGCGGTGTTGCGGCTTTCGATCCCGACGAAGGGGGCGTCGTCTCGGCCGGTGGCGTCGGATTCGACATCTCCTGCGGCGTGCGCACGCTGCTCACGGGCGTCACGCTCGCGCAATTGACGCCATTAAAGAAGGCGCTCGCCAAAGCGCTCTACGATGCAATTCCTGCCGGGGTGGGAAGCACCGGCGCGCTGCGCCTCACGCCGTCCGAAATGGACGCAATGCTCGAAGGCGGAGCACGCTGGGCGGTCGAGCGCGGTTACGGCAGCCGCGAAGACCTCGAACGCATCGAAGAGCGCGGGACGATGCGCGGCGCCGATGCCACCTGCGTTTCGGATGCCGCAAAACGCCGGCAACGCGACGAGATGGGAACGCTCGGCTCGGGCAACCATTATCTCGAGGTTCAGCATATTGTCGAGATCTTCGATCGCGCTGCGGCCGACGCGTTCGGACTCGAAAAGGGTGCCATCGTGATCAGCATCCACTGCGGCTCGCGTGGCCTCGGCCACCAGATCGGCACCGAGTTCCTGCGCGAGATGGCCGTCGCGGCGAAGGCTGCCGGCATCGACTTGCCGGACCGCGAGCTCGCGTGCGCGCCGATCCGCTCGGCGCTGGGCGAGCGTTATCTCGGCGCAATGCGTGCGGCGATCAACTGCGCGCTCGCCAACCGTCAGATCCTCACGCACCTGACGCGTGGCGTCGTCGGTGCCGTGCTGCCTGGCGCGAAGGTTGCGCTCCTCTACGATGTCTCGCACAACACGTGCAAAGTCGAGGAACATGTCGTCGATGGCCGCAAGCGGCGTCTCTTCGTCCACCGCAAAGGGGCGACGCGCGCGTTTCCGCCGGGTCATCCGGACTTGCCCGCGGCACTGCGTGAAGCCGGACAACCGGTGCTGATCGGCGGGAGCATGGGGACCGCGTCTTACATCCTCGCCGGGACGCCCGAGAGCAGCGACGAAGCGTTCGCGTCGGCGTGCCACGGCGCCGGCCGCAGCATGAGCCGGCACGAGGCCACGCGTCGCTGGCAGGGGCGCAAGGTCGTCGACGAGCTCGCGGCGCGCGGCGTTCTGATCCGCAGTCCGTCGCTGCGCGGCGTCGCCGAGGAAGCGCCCGGCGCCTACAAGGACGTCACCGCGGTCGTCGACGCCGCCGAGGCGGCGCTCCTCGCGCGCAAGGTGGCGAAGCTCGAGCCCGTTATTTGCGTCAAGGGTTGAGGGAACGCGAATCAGGGAACCACGAAGAGCACGAAGATCACGAAGAAAGATCCATGCGCCGTCGTTCTTCTTCGTGTCTTTCGTGTGCTTCGTGGTGCAAGAATTTTCTGTTCCACGCTTCGCCGATCACTGCCGCAGCACGCACTTGTTGTACAAGTCGGGCAGCGTGCCCGCAGGATCGTAGCGCGCCTTCAGCGCTGAGTAGGCCGCGCGATCGAAAATGCTCCAGAACTCGTCCTTCGTGTAGTACGAGTCCGAATAGAGCGACTTCTGGCCGTTCAACTCCGTCACCTTGCGCTCGATCAGGCGATTGCGATATCCGGGCGGGTGCGTCTCGCGATCGCGCACGACGTCCCAGAACCCGAAGTTGATGTAAGTCGTTCCTGCGCGCAGCGGATAGAGCGCAAAGGGTGCAGCGGCCGCCGGCGCCCGGATCGGACAGAGCCAGATCGGCAGAATCCCGATCTCGCGTTGCATGAAGTCCAGGAACTCCGCGGCCCGATCGAGCGGGATGTCGACGTCCTGGATCACCGATTCGGAGTGCCAGCCGCGCAACCGGTCGAGCTTGCGCGTGACGCCCCAGCGACTGTTCCAGCGCATGATCCGCTGGTAGGTGATCGAGTTGAGACGCTCGCGCCCGAGGAGCCTGCGGATCAGCGGATGCTGCGCGCCGACGTTCTGCGAGCACCAGAACCAGTCGGTGTCCCAGCGCCACAGGTAGTCGCGGACGGTGAGAAAATCCGTCTTGCGCTCGCGGATCGAGCGGTAATAGATCTTCTCGAACGTGTAATCACTGGTGGAGGACGCCCGTTCGACGAAGCGGCCGAGCGTGAGGTAGATCTCGTCCGCAGCGAAGACGACGCCGTCGAGAAAATCGAGCACCGCGTCGTCGCAATGCCGGGTGATATCGGCGAAGCAAGCGTCGGACGACGAATAATGGACGTGCTCGAGCGCGACGAACGACTTGACGGGCACCGTCCGCGCGGTCACCGCCAAGGCGTAGCCGAGCGTGCCGTAGGAGTTCGGGAAACCAAAAAAAAGGTCGCGGTGCTCGTTGTCCGGCGTGCACGTCACGATACGGCCGTCGCCCGTCAGCACGTCGAATGCAGCGATCGTGTCGTGGACGAGGCCCCGCCGGAACGACGACGCCTCGATGCCGACACCGGCAAGCGCGCCGCCGAGCGTGATCGACTTCAGCTGCGGGACCACGGCCGGCATCGTTCCGTCTCTCAGGGTGGCGTCGACGAGCGCCACGTAGGGGACCATCCCTTCCGCCTCGACGACCCCGGCGGCGGGATCGACACGGATCACGTCGTCGAACTGCGCGAGATCGATCCTGGGCCGGCCTTTGGCCGCGCGGTCGCGGAACAGGTTCGACGTCGTCTTGGCGATACCGATGGCGCCCGCGCCCTGCGCCGGCGTCGCCGCGAGCTCGGCGACGAGCTTCGTCTTCTTGTGCGCGTAGGCGTCCAATGCTCAATTCTGGGGGTACAGGAACGATCGGCTCATCGGATAGTTGCTGCCGACGCTCCCCTTGCTGACGGTGACCTGGAACAGGTCGAGCTGCGGCGTCTTCGTCCGGAACACTTCCGCGCACGACCATAGATACGTGCGCCAGATGCGGCGAAAGCGCTCGTCGAAGCGCTTCGGATCGAGCGCGTGGATCGCCTCCCAGTTGCGGTCGAAGCGCTCGGCCCAGGCATCGAGCGTCAGTGCGTAGTGCCGCCGCAGGTTCTCGACATCGAGGATCTCGAGCCCGCAGCGCTCCATCCAGTCGAGCGCCTGCGAGAGGCTCGGGATCCAGCCGCCCGGAAAGATGTATTTGCGGATGTAGAACTCGGTGTCGCGCATGCCGACGTGACCGATGAAATGGATGACGCCGAGGCCGCCGGGCTTCAGCGCCGCCGCATGCGCGCGCACGACTTCAGGCAGGGAGTCGCGGCCGGCGTGCTCGAGCGTGCCGATCGACAGTAGCTTGTCGTACTGGCCGGGGATTTCCCGGAAATCGCAGTCGATGACGCGAACCTTGTCGGCGAGCCCGCGGCGCTCGATCTCCGCCTGCGTCTCGCGCACCTGCTCGGTCGTCGCGTTGATGCCAGTCCCCAGTGCGCCGTAATGCTCCCACGCGTGGAACAGCAGGCCGCCCCAGCCCGAGCCGACGTCGACGAACGTCTCGCCGGCCTTGAGCTGCACCTTGCGACAGACGTGGTCCATCTTGTTGCGTTGCGCCTCTTCGAGCGTCTTCGTGCCTTCCTTCCAGTACGCGCACGTGTACATCATCGCCGCCGCGTCGAGCCACGGCCGGTAGAACGCCTGGCCGTGTCCGTAGTGGAAGCGCGCGTTCGCTTTCGCCTGCGCAATCGAGCGGTTCGAATGTCTGAGCTCGTGCCATTGATTGCGAATCCAGACGAGCGGCATCCTCGCCTGGTCGTAGCCGCCGTCGAAGCCGGCGCGGAAGACTCGCGCCAGGTCGCCGTCGATGTCCAAGCTTCCGTCGAAGTAGGATTCGAGCAGGCCGACGTAGCCGAAAGCGACGACGCGCCGCTCCGCGGCCTGCGTCCGAAACATCAGCGTGAACGCGGGGGCGACGTCGCGCGCCTGGACGATGGCGCCGTTGGAAAGAACGACCCGGAATGGAATCTCGGTCGCTGCGGCGACGGCGGCGAGCTTGCGGGCGACCGCTTTCGATGGGGTCGCAGGCGGCGGTGCAGCGGCAGGATCGCTGATCGCATGGTTGTGATTGCTCATTTTTTCACCTGGTGAAGGTAACGATCGATCGTGCCCCGACGAAGGGGGCGAGCTCCGGCGGACGTCGGCAGTCCGCAATAGGCTCCTTGTCCGTGTGGGAAAACGCGCGCCGATCCGCATCCGGCCCCCCGACCCGGACCGAACCGCAACCCGCGTGCCCATCGAAGAGCGTTGATTCAGCGGGATAAATCGGTTCAGATCCGCACCGAGTCGCGTAGGAATTACCGGACCCGAAGCTAGGAATTACAGCACCTGGCGCCAACGATCGGCTATCGGCGTTAACATCGTACACCTCGCGATGACCCTCTTGCCGACGCCCTTCCCGCAACGCGTTCCCGCCGGTGCCGGCGTGGGATACCCGCGCGCTTTCGCTCGTCCCGAGGCCGGGATTGAACGGATGCCCCTCGCAGTCGCTAACTCGTGGGACGTTAGCTTGACGATCACTGCCGCACCGGGGCCGGGTGACGACGACGAGGACGACGAAGACAAGGGAACCGGCAGCGGCGGGGGCGGCAATATCGACCCCGACGACGACGATTACGGCAGCGACGACGACGAGGAAGACGACGAAGAGGACCCGCTGTGGGCGGTGTCCTGGGTCGCGATAGCCCCTTAGCTGCGCTGCAGCATCATGCTATAATGCCCCATGCAGCGATTCTGCGAGGTTGGACGGTCGCCTGCTGCGCGTAACACTCTCGCGGCGACCGGTTCATCGGCTTCTAATCTTCTGGGGTGTCCTTCGAGGAGCCCCCGAGTTCATTCTCCGGCGATTCGAGTCTGAGCAGCGGCAGGTCGGGTTAGCGACGATGGCAATGCAGTCTGTCGACCCGGTTGCGGCTGTTTGCGCGCGTCGGTGGCGTTTCCTGAGGGCGAGTCGCGCCTTCGCTTGACGCCCGCCGCCCGTTCGTTCCCCGCGATTCCGGAATTTTGGGCACGGCTCGCCTCCTTGGCGAGGTCCGATTTTGCCCGCGCCCTTCGCGACGCCACAAGCGACGCTCGGGGCATCGCGAAGGAATCGAGCATGACATTCGAAGAACTGAAACTCTCTCTGCCGTTGCTACAGGCGCTCGACCAGTGCGGGTACCGCGAACCGACGCCGATTCAGGCGCAGGCGATCCCTCCACTGATCGCGGGCCGCGACCTGATCGGCTCGGCGCAGACCGGAACCGGCAAGACCGCCGCGTTCGTGCTGCCTGCGCTGCAGCGGCTCGCCACGTCACCCGCCATCGCCGGGCGCTCCGGCAACGGATCGGCAAGCCCGCGGGTGCTGATCCTCGCGCCGACGCGCGAGCTCGCCCAGCAAGTCGCCGCGCAGGCGGTGCTCTACGGCCGGAGCTTGCGAACGCAGACCGTCTGCATCTATGGGGGGGCGCCGTATCCGGTGCAAAACCGCGAGCTCGCGCGGGGCGTCGACATCCTCGTCGCGACGCCCGGCCGGCTGCTCGACCATCTCGATCGCGGCCGGATCGACCTGTCTCGCCTCGACGTGCTGGTGCTGGACGAGGCCGACCGGATGCTCGACATGGGCTTCATCGACGACGTGGAGCGCATCGCGCGGCTGACGCCGACAACGCGCCAGACCGTATTGTTTTCGGCGACGTTCGACAGCGCGATCGCGCGCCTCGCCGGGCGCCTGCTGCGCGACCCTGTGCGGATCGATGTAGCGACGGAGAAGGCGGCGCCGCTCGCGATCGAGCAGCGCGTGCATTTCGCCGACGACCATTCGCACAAGCATCGCCTGCTCGATCACCTGCTCGCCGATACGGCGATCCGGCAGAGCCTCGTCTTCATTGCGACCAAGCGCGACGCCGAATCGCTGGCGCTGCGCCTGCGCGGAGATGGACACGCGGCCGCGGCGCTGCACGGTGACATGAATCAGCGCGAGCGCACGCGCACGCTGCAGGACATGCGGCGCGGCCGGGTGCGCACGCTGGTTGCCACCGACGTCGCGGCCCGCGGCCTCGACGTCGCCGGGATCAGCCACGTGATCAACTTCGACCTGCCGCGCCAGGCCGAGGACTATGTTCACCGGATCGGCCGCACGGGGCGTGCGGGCGCCGTCGGGATCGCGGTGTCGCTCGCGCATCACAGCGACCGCGGCGCGCTGCGGCAGATCGAGCGCTACACGGGGACGGCGATTCCGGCCCATGTCATCCCCGGGCTGGAGCCGCGGCCGCGTCCCGCGCGGGGTGTCGAGCCGCGGCGGGCGGCGACCGGGAAGCCTCGCTACCGGGGCCCGCATTCGAGCGCTCGCGATGCGGCCGGCGGGTCGTCGCGCGGCGGCTACGCGGGAAAGCGCGCCCGCTCCTGGTAGGTCCTCCGGCATCGGCTAGTCCGACGGGGTTGGTGCATTGCATCAACCCCGTTTTCATTGCGGATTTCGTGCGCCCAAGGCGTCACGGACGCGTCATACTGCGCAGCTAGCTTGCGCGACAGACGACCGCCGGATGCACGCCTACCTGTCGATCGAAAATCTTTGCGTCTCCTACGGCGCGTCACGGGTGCTCGACCGCGTGAGCCTCGAGGTCGCGCGCGGCGAGATGATAGCGCTTCTGGGAAGCTCCGGTTGCGGCAAGACGACGCTGCTCCGCGCGATTGCCGGGTTCATTGCGCCCGGCGAAGGCAGCATCCGCGTCGGTGGTGCCGACATTGCCCATCTGCCGCCGGAAAGGCGCAACACCGCGATGATGTTCCAGTCGTATGCGCTGTGGCCGCACATGACGGTCGCCGCCAATATCGGCTACGGCCTCGTGATGCGCAGCTGGAAGAAGGATGCGATTGCCGCGCGCATCGACGAGATGCTGAAACTCCTCCAGCTCGAGGGCTTCGGCCCGCGCGCCGTGACCCAACTCTCGGGCGGCCAGCGGCAGCGCGTGGCACTCGGCCGGGCGCTCGCCGTCGACCCGACTTTGCTGCTGCTGGACGAGCCGATGTCGAATCTCGACTACAAGGTCCGGCTCGAGCTGCGCCACGAGCTCCGCGCGCTGCAGCAGCGCGTCGGCATCACGTCGGTCTACGTGACGCACGACCGCGAGGAAGCGCTGACGCTCGCCGATCGGATCGCGGTGATCGACGCCGGCCGGATCGTGCAGGTCGGCACGCCGGAGGAGATCTTCCAGCGTCCGACGAGTGCGTTCGTCGCCGGGTTCATGGGTGCCGACAACGCACTCGACGTCGTCGGCACGGCGGACGGCGCGCTCGCGATGGCGAACGGCGAAGCGGCGACGACGCCGCGACTGCGCGCGCATTTCCGCAGCGATGCCGCACGCCTCGCACCCGCATCGGCGGCTGCCGCGGACGCGCTGGTGATCACCGGCGTCATCGCGCAATCGATCTATGTCGGCCAGGGCTACCGCTATCGCATCCGCGCCGGCGGCGCCGACATCTGGGTTCACGCGCCGGAGCGCGTGGCGGAGGGCACGGCGGCGTCGGTCGTCGTCCCGCGCGAGGCGCTCCTGCTCTTTTCCACCGGGCAACCCACTCACCAACGGGAGGTGACATGAAACTTCGCATCCTGCTCGTACTCGCGGCGTTCGGCGCGCTCGCTGCGGTGCCGCAAGCCGGCGCGCAGACGACGCTCAACGTCGTCACTGCGGGCGACCAGAACATGGTTGACTATGTCAACAACTATCTCGGGCCCAAATTCGAGAAGATGAATCCCGGCGTCACGGTGCGTGCCGTCGGCACCGGCCCCGGCGATGCCGGCTCGCAGAAGATCTATGAAAAGTTGGTGGCACAGCAAAAGGCCGGCAGCGCGGCGTGGGACATCGACGTCGCCGTCATCCATCAGCTCGCCTCCGCGACGATGGTCAACGAAAAGCTGCTGCTGCCCTATCGCAACGACGTCGCGGCGGGCAAGCTCGTCTCGCGCGACACGGCAAAGAACGCGCTCGGCGCGAACGTCGACGGTTACGTGCTGCCGATGTTCCACAGCCAGATCGCGTTCGCCTACAACCCCGACCTCGTGAAGGCGCCACCGAAGTCGTTCACCGAGCTCAACGAATGGGTGAAGAAGAACCCGAAGCAGTTCGGCTACAACGGCGTCAAGGGCGGAATGTCGGGCGTGGGCTTCGTCACCGCGTGGGTCGCCGCCTATAGCGGGCTGGGCGACAAGCTCGAGAAGGGTCCGTACGAGGCCTCCGCCGCACCCGCGATCGACAAGGCACTATCCGGCCTCAAGGATTTCAACCAGTACGTCGTGATGACGCCGGGCAACGCCGGGACGCTCGACATGCTGAATCGCGGCGAGATCGCGATGGGTCCGGTGTGGGTTGACATGTTCTACACGTGGCAGGCCGACGGCAAGATGAGCCCAAAGATCAAGCTCGCGCTGCCGTCGCCGGGATTGCCCGGGCAACCGATGTACTACGTCATTCCGGCAAAAGCCGCGCATGCAGATCTCGCGAAGAAGTTCGTCGATTTCGCCGAAAGCCCCGAGGTGCAGGCCGAGGGCATCGTCAAGCAGTTCAACTGGTATCCCGGCATCGACCCGCAGTACGTGCAGCCGAAACTCGATCAGGCCGCGTGGAACAAGCTCTTCACAGACATCTCGCCTTCCGATCTGTCGAAGTACGGGCGTCCGTTCCCGCTGTCGCCGTACTTCAAGGAGATCGTAGAAGGCTACGAGCGCGTTGTCCTGAAGTAGCGGCCGGAGTGGATTCGTGACCGCCAACGAGCGGCGGTGGGCCGGGCTTGCGCTCGCCGCGCCGGCACTTGCGATCGTCGGCCTGTTCTTCGTGCTGCCGCTTGCGATGTCGTTCGTCCTTGCGTTTCGCGGCAAGGACGGCGGGTTCACGCTCGAGCACTTCGCGAAGTCGTTCGATCTCTACACGACGGACCTCGTCTTCACGCTCGGCATCACGCTGCTGTCGACCGTGCTGATCGGGCTCGTCGCCGTGGCGATCGCCGGTTATCTGACGCTGGGCGAGAATCCGCGTGCCGTCGCCGTGCTGCGCTGGCTCTATCGCTGGCCGCTGTTCATCCCGTTCATCGTCACCGGCCAGGTGATGCGCACGTTCCTCGCGAAGAACGGAATGCTGAATCACGTGTTGATCGGCTCGGGCCTGATTGAGCCGCTCGCCGCGCAGAGCCTCCTCGACTGGCGCGGCATCGTCGTCGCGTTCGTCTGGAAGCAGGCGCCGTTCGTCACGCTGCTCGTCGCCGGCGCGATGGCCTCGCTCGAGGCGCAGCACATCGAGGCAGCACGCAACCTGGGCGCGCGGCGGCCGCGCGTGCTGATCGACATCGTGCTGCCGCAGGTGCGGGGCACGCTGCTGGTCGGGCTCGTGCTGTCGTTCGTGACGATGCTCTCGGTCCTGTCGGTGCCGATGATGATCAACCCGAACTCGCCGACGATGATGACGGTCGACGTCGCCTACCGGATCAACACGCATGCCGATTACGCCGTCGCCAATGCGCTGTGCCTGATGTCGCTGCTGGTGGCGGCGATCGGCGCCGCGTTCTACCTCCGGCACGCCACCGGGAAGGCGTCAAGCACATGAACGCACGCGCCATCCAGCGCTGGCCGCAGGCGTTCGTGCGCATGGCGTTGCTCGCCTTGTTCGCGTTCCTGATCTTCGGCCCGCTTGCCAATCTGTTGCTCTGGGCGTTCGCGGAGAAGTGGTACTTCCCGTACAAGCTGCCGCAGGAGTTCGGGCTCACGTTCTGGTACCGCGTGTTCCAGCCCCGCGGCAACGCGCTTGTCTCGCTCGGGACGAGCGTCTGGATCGCGGCGCTGACCGTCGTCGTCGCGCTGGCCGTGGCGATTCCGGCGGGATACGCGCTGGCGCGCCTCAAGCTGCCGTGGCGTGGCGCGATGCTCCTCGCGTTCCTGCTGCCGCAGGCCGTGCCGAACCTGCCCGTCTACGTCAACATCGCCCGCGTCTTCTACGAAATCGGCTTGAACGGAACGATTGCCGGCGTCGTCCTGGTCCACGCGTCGCACGGGCTCGTGCTCGCCGTGTGGATCGCCTCGGCGGCGTTTGCCGCCGTCGACGCCTCGCTCGAGGAAGCGGCGCGCAACATGGGTGCGTCGCCGTGGACCTGTTTTCGCACGGTGACGCTGCCGCTCGCGGCGCCGGGGCTCGTCGCAAGCGCAATCTTCGTCTTCCTCGAGTCGCTGGACGAGTTCACCGGCACGTATTTCGTCGGCGTGCCCGATGTCATCACGTTGCCGCTGCTGATGTTCAACGCGAGCATGGGCGGCAATTACCAGATCGCGTCGATCACCGCGCTGCTGCTGCTGATTCCGTCGATCGGCTTCATGCTCGTCGTCGAGCGCTTCCTCAAGGCCGACGTGCTGGCGATGGTGGGTCGCTGACCGACCCTTGCGCAGCCCGCGGCGCCGTCGTATAAAAGTCGTCCGTGCCGGGCGGCCCCGGAGGTGTCGTCGGCACATCCCGTTCTTCGCGGTCCCACCCGAGAAGGAGCATGGAAAATGAACGTCCGACGCTGGATCGAGCACGCCCTTCTGATTCTCGCGGCCGCGTTCGCGATGCAGGCGAATGCGTGGATCCGCAGCCCAGCAACTTCGTTTGCCGAGTTGCCGCCCGGCACGGCGCACCCGGAAGGCATCACCGCCGACGCGCAGGGCAATCTCTACGTTGCTGATTTCGACGTGAGCAAAGCGTCGGGACCCGGCAACGTCGTGGTCTTCAATCATGCGGGGAAGCTGCTGCGCAAGCTCGACGTCACGCCATCGAGCCCGCTGCTGCTGGGAATTGCGTTCCAGCCGCACACCGGCGCGCTGCTGGTGCTGGACTTCGGCGCCGGCAATGTCCTCAGCGTCGATCCGCACACCGGCGTTGCGACGGTATTCTCGAGCATTGGCCCGCCTGCTACCGGTCACGGGATCAACGGATTGACATTCGATCCGGACGGAAACGTTTACGTCTCCGATTCGTTCGCGGCGACGATCTGGAAGATTCCCGCAGCGGGTGGAGCGGCGAGCGCGTGGGTCAGCGATCCGGCGACCCTCGGCACATCGGGTGTTCCGCCGTTCGGCGCCAACGGCGTCGCGTTCAACAATGCGCACGACGCGATGTTCGTGGCGAACACCGGCAACGACACCATCGTCAAGATCCCGGTGGATGCGAGCTTCAATCCGGGAGCGCCCGCGGTCTTCGTCAACAGCATCAACGGCGCCGATGGATTGATCATCGACAACGCAGACAATCTCTGGGTCGCCGCGAATCAGGCCGACGAGATTGTCGTCGTGGATCCCACTGGCCGTGCGATCGCGAAGCTGGGCGATTTCGACGGCCTCGATCGGGGCGGCATGGCCAGGGGCCTGCTGTTTCCGGCGAGCCTCGTGTTCAGCAACGGCTTCGTCTACGTGACGAACCTGGCGCTCGATCTCAAGGCCGCGGTCGGCGCTCTCGCCGTGGACTCGGCATGGGCGGCCGCCGTGACGCGCTTCAACGTCGCACGCATTCGCGCGCAGATTCCGCCGGTCAGGTGAATCGAAATCGGGAACGGACCACGATATCGCGAATCGTGGTTTGTCCCCCACAAGATGTTGGCGGCAGCATAGTCCGTTCGTCGTCTCGCAATTGACTGGCAAATCATTATTGCGTGAAGCTGCGATGGGGCAGACGACCATTTCGCGATGACAAAGGCTCCGTCCGGATCGATTGCGAACCGGAATCGTGGTTTGTGCCGATTCCATAGAGGTTCAAGAAAAACATGAAGACACGCACCCTGGTCTCGAACCAGAGCTACTTCGGCCTGGAGCCGTTGATCCTGCGGCGGGGAGCGGAGCGCACGCTCGAGCGCCTTGCCGGTCAAGCGTCCGAAAGCGCGAGAGTAAGCGCGGAAACCCTGCGCGAGGACTTCCAACTGGACAACGCGGAAGCGGGCAGGCTGTTGCATGCCTTTGTTGCAGACCGCTTGCTCGAAGCCGACGGCCGCGAGGGCGATTACCGGCTGACCGAGCGCTTTCGCGAGTTCGCGGCGGCGAAGGTGGTTCCTCCATTGCATCGCGAGGAAGCGAAGCAGGTTCTCGAATCGGCATGCGAACTCGCGGCGCAGCTCAATGCCGAGGGCACCCGCAATCCGCTTCTGATCGACATGATGGCGGTGTCGGGCAGTTATGTGAGTACCGGCGACAGGATCGGCAAGCTCCTACTCTGGCTCGTCGTAAGGCGCCGCGACCAGCGCGCGACCGGGCGATCGATGACCGATGCCGAAGGTGCACGGCAAATCGGCGCCGCCGTGCGCGGCCTGAGCCCGTTCATCGCGGTCCGCGTCGTCACCGACACCGCATCGGTCGATCGCCCCTTCAGCGTGCCCTTTCGCGCCGACGACATGGCTCCGGTGCGATCGACGACCCCGGCGACGCTGTGGGAGCGGGCGGCGTCATTTGGTCGACGGACCGCGGGGCGCTGAAGACTCCCCGGTGGCGTCGTCCGGCTTTCTCGCGAATCGAAAGTCAGCCTTCGAGCCCGCCGAAGCGCCGATAGAAGGCGGCATTGGCACGCGGCAGCCGCCCGTGCGGGCCTTCGAGCACGGCCATCAAGTGCCGCTCCGCCGAGCGGTGCGTGAGCCGATAGAAGTCGCGGCAGAGCGCGTACGCGGCCGCGCCGGGCCAGTCGAGCGGCAACAGCGCCGCCGGCAATTGCGGATCGCGAAGGAGAACGCGCCGGTAGGCGTGAATCAACAGCGTGCGTACGATGAAGCATTGCTCCGGATCGTGCTCGCCGTCGCCGGTGGCGCGGAAGCGGTCGATTACGGCGCCGAACCGCCGCAGGAAACGGCGGTAGTCGGCACTGACGTGGGCGAGGTTCCACGCCCGCGGCACCGCCTGCGCGAGGGACCGGCCGCCGAGCCCGGGGTCGTCGCGCGCGCGCACCGTGATTATCCGGCTCGCCACATCCAACGCCTCGGCGATCCGTGACACCGTCGAACGGACGGCGGCGGGCCGCGCGAGCACGCCCGGAGCCAACGTGCCGAACCCTTCCCATCCGAGCTCCTCGCGCACCGCACGGCGCTGGGTCGCCGTGAGGCCGGGAGCGACGACGAGCTCCCAGGTGTCGTCCCATTGCTCCTCGGGCGGCGCGTAGATCCGGCGGTACGCCTGTTCGAAGCGACGGGCGCCGTCGCCGGTGAGCCGGTAAAGGCTGCGGCGTCCGACGGCCGTGCTTTCGAGCCAACCCTCGCGCGCAAGGCGGAACACGCCGGTGCGAACGCGCCGCTCGTTCAGGCCCAACGGCGCCAGCAGCCGGAAGATCCCCGGCAGCATCACCGCCCCGCCGTGCGGAGCGATCGCGTCGCCCCAGACGGTAATGATCAGCGACGGCGCCCGCAGGTCCGCCGCGGCAAGCTCGCGGGCGATCCAACGTCGAATCTGCGCGTCTGGGCGGGCGGTGGCGGAACGGCGCGCAGGCATGGGAGAGGTTAGCCGACCTGATACACACTTTACATCGCATATTGAGAAAGTGTATCATTTCGGTTCGCGCGGTGCGACTGCGACGACGCGGAAGGAGAGAGCGATGTACGCCCAGATGGTCGATACCGGCGTCAAGTCCGTGCGCTCGATCGCCGAGATGACGCCGGAGGAGCAGGCGTTCCAGGCGCGCATCGACGCCGACGTCCGGATCGAGCCCAAGGACTGGATGCCCGAGGCCTACCGCAAGACGCTCGTTCGCCAGATCTCGCAGCACGCGCATTCCGAGATCGTCGGCATGCTGCCGGAAGGCAACTGGATCACGCGCGCGCCTTCGCTTTCACGCAAGGCGATCCTGATGGCCAAGGTCCAGGACGAAGGCGGCCACGGCCTCTATCTCTACGCGGCCGCCGAAACGCTCGGCGTTTCGCGCGACCAGATGGTCGCCGACCTACACGCGGGCAAGGCCAAGTATTCCAGCATCTTCAACTACCCGACGCTCACCTGGGCGGACGTCGGCGCGATCGGCTGGCTCGTCGACGGCGCGGCGATCATGAACCAGATTCCGCTGACGCGTTGCTCGTTCGGTCCCTACGCGCGGGCGATGGTGCGCATCTGCAAGGAGGAGAGTTTCCACCAGCGGCAGGGCTACGACATCATGATCGCGCTGGCGCACGGCACCGCCGAGCAGAAGGCGATGGCACAGGCGGCGCTCGATCGCTGGTGGTGGCCGTCGATCATGATGTTCGGTCCCTCCGACGCCGAAAGCGTCCACAGCGCGCAATCGGCGGCGTGGAAGATCAAGAGCCTGTCCAACGACGAGCTGCGTCAGCGCTTCATCGACCAGACGGTCCCGCAGGCCGAGTATCTCGGGCTGACCGTTCCCGATTCGGACCTCAAGTGGAGTGCCGAGCGCGGCCATTACGATTTCGGCGCGATCGACTGGACCGAGTTCTACAACGTCATCAAAGGCAACGGCCCCTGCAACCGGGAACGACTTGCGACGCGCGTCAAGGCGTGGGAGGACGGCGCGTGGGTGCGGGAAGCGGCGATGGCGCATGCGGAGAAGCGCGGCGTGCGCGGCGAGCAGGGGCCCCAGGTCGCGCAGCGACAAGGGGATGCGAGCAATCGCGAATCGCCGCGGCGAGGCCGACAACACGGCGCAGCGAGCCGATCTGCGGGTTCGGAGGCCGAGGGCGGCGCAAGACCGCCGAGGAGGCAGCGATGAGCACCGAATGGCCGTTGTGGGAAATCTTCATCCGCTCGCAGCACGGACTCGCGCACAAGCACGTCGGCAGCCTGCACGCCGCGGACGCGGCGATGGCGATCAAGAACGCGCGCGACGTCTACACGCGGCGCAACGAAGGCGTATCGATCTGGGCGGTGAAGTCCTCCGACGTCGTCGCGTCCTCGCCGGGCGACAAGGAGGCGCTGTTCGAGCCCGCCAACAGCAAGGTCTACCGGCATCCGACGTTCTTCCCGATGCCGGACGAAGTGAAGCATCTGTGAACGACCCCCGATGCTCGCTGCGCTCGCCTCGGGGGACTGACATGGCCGACCCGCGATACTGACATGGTCGACGACAGGCAACTGTTCGAGTATCTGTTGCGCCTCGGCGACTCGCCGCTGATCCTTGCGCAACGCCTGGGCGCGTGGGTCGGCAAGGGACCGATCCTCGAGGAGGACGTCGCGCTCGCCAACGTCGGTCTCGATCTCCTCGGCCAGGCACGGCTGTGGCTTGCCTACGCGGGCGAAGTGGAAGCCCGGTTCACGGGCCACGGCCGCTCCGAGGACGCGCTCGCGTTCCTCCGCGACGGCCACGAATTCCGCAACCTGCTCTTGGTCGAGCAACCGAACGGCAATTTTGCTGACACAACGGCCCGCCAGTTCCTGTTCGATTCCTGGCACCTCCTCGCGCTGCAAACCCTGTCGCGCTCCACCGATCCACGCATCGCGGCGATCGCCGCGAAGAGCGCGAAGGAAGTCGAATATCACGTCGAGCGCTCAGGCGACTGGGTGATCCGCCTGGGCGACGGCACCGACGAGTCGCACGCGAAAATGCAGGCGGCAATCGACGCGTTGTGGCCGTATACCGGCGAAATGTTCGCGCCCGATGGAGCGGAGCTTGAATTGGTCGACGCAGGCATCGCGGCTGACGTTCGCATGCTTGAAGCACCGTGGCGCGAGCAGGTCGGCGCAGTGCTGGTCGAGGCGACGCTGACCGTGCCCGCGGCCGTCTGGATGCAAGGGCTGCCCGCGAAAGGCGGCCGGCAGGGCGTGCACACCGAGCATCTGGGCTATCTGCTTGCCGAGATGCAATTCCTGCAACGGGCTTATCCCGGCGCCAGCTGGTAACGACCTTGGTGACCGCTCCATGGTGACACCCGAGCAACGTGCCGTCGCGGAGACCGCCGCGGCCGCGGCGATGACCGCCCCGCGACCCACGTTGCCGGCGATCTGGCGCGCGCTCGCGGGCGTAGCCGATCCGGAGATTCCGGTCGTGTCAGTGGTCGGGCTCGGCATCGTGCGCAGCGTCGACTGGGACACTGCCGATACTGCGTTGCTCGTCGTTCGCGTCACGCCGACCTATTCGGGCTGTCCCGCGACCGAACTCATCATGGCCGGCATTCGCGACGCGCTCGCCGCGCTCGGCGTACCGCGTGTGCGCCTGGAAACGCAGCTCGCGCCGCCGTGGACGACCGATTGGATCACCGCCGAAGCGCGCACCAAGCTGCGCGATTATGGCATCGCCCCGCCAACAGGCACGGGACCGGCCGCGGGCGACGGCGACATTGCCGCGCGGGTCGACGTCGCCGGCATCAGTCCCTTAAGGCGCGCTCACGTCGTCGTGCCGTGCCCGCGCTGTGGGTCAGTCGAGACGCGGCTGCTCGCGCAGTTCGGCTCGACCGCATGCAAGGCGCAATACCGGTGCGCCACGTGCCTCGAGCCGTTCGACTATTTCAAGCCGCATTGAATCCGTGACACGCAGGACGGCCGTCATTCCCGCGAAGGCGGGAATCCAGTGTCTTTTGAGCCGCTGGGTCCCCGCCTCCGCGGGGACGACAATCTGCTGACATGAGCAAGTTCCATCCGCTTTCGGTGGCGAAGGTCGAACGCGAAACGCGCGACGCCGTCGCGATCACCTTTGCCGTTCCGTCGACGATCGGTCCGCAGTTCCGCTTTGATCCGGGCCAGCACCTGACGCTGCGCACGACGATCGCCGGCCAGGACGTGCGGCGCTCCTACTCGATCTGCTCGGCGGTGCAGGACGGCTGCCTGCGCATTGCAGTCAAGCGCAATGCAGGCGGACTGTTCTCGACATGGGCGAACGAGGCGTTGCAGGCCGGCGCCACGCTCGAGGTGATGCCACCGCTGGGACATTTCGGCGTTCCGCTCGATGCGAAGCGCCGCCGCCGGTACGTCGGTTTCGCCGCCGGCAGCGGAATCACGCCGCTCCTTTCGATCATCAAGACGACGCTCGCGGTCGAGCCGGAAAGCGAATTCACGCTGTTCTACGGCAACCGCGCCTCCGGCACCGTGATGTTCAAGGAGGATCTCGCGGCGCTCAAGGACGAGCATCTGACCCGTTTCAATCTCGTCCACGTGCTCTCGCGCGAAGCGCAGGACATCGAGCTCCTGCACGGCCGGATCGATCGCGCGAAGGCCGCGGCGCTGCTCGCGCACTGGGTCGAGCTGGCCGCCGTCGATGTCGTCTTCGTCTGCGGTCCGGAGGGGATGATGGACGCGGTCGTCGCGGCGCTGACCGGCCTCGGCTATCCCGAGTCGAAAATCCGCATCGAGCGATTCGCGACCAGCATTCCGAAGCACGAGCACAAGCCCGGACCGCTGCCGCAGCCGGGACACACCGAGTGCGAGGTGACGGCGATCCTCGATGGCGCTGCGCGCACGTTCGTCGTGGAAAAGGGCCGCGAAAGCATCCTCGAAGGCGGCTTGCGCCACGGGATCGAGCTGCCTTACTCGTGCAAGGGCGGCGTCTGCTCGACGTGTCGCGCGAAGCTCGTCGCCGGCGAAGCCGATATGGACGTCAACTTCGCGCTCGAGGATTACGAGGTCGCGCGCGGCTTCGTGCTCACCTGCCAGAGCTATCCGGTGACCGACAAGGTCACGGTGGATTACGATCAACCCGGATGAGCGTTCCGCTACACTAGCGGAAAAACGCCGAGGAGTTTGCCGTGCCGCATCCGTTATTCGAACGCCATCGCGCGACGCTCGATCGCGCGTTGCAGGCCATTGCCGAACGCGGCTACTGGAGCCCGTTCCCGGAATCGGCGAGCCCGAAGAATTACGGCGAAGGCACGGCTGAAGCGGGCAAAGCCGCGTTCGACGCACTGCTGGGAAAACCGTTTCCGCTCGAGCAGCCCGGCACTGTCGGCACCGTCGGTGGCGAAACATCGCCGTATGGGTTTGCGCTCGGCATCGGCTATCCGAAGGCCGACCTGGATCATCTCTTCACGGCGATCGAAAAGGCACAAGGTCCCTGGCGCAGCGCGGGCCCGGAAGCCTGGGTCGGCGTGTGCCTGGAGATCCTCCATCGGATCAACCAGCAGAGCTTTCTCATGGCCCACGCTGTCATGCACACGACGGGGCAGGCGTTCATGATGGCGTTCCAGGCCGGCGGACCGCATGCGCAGGACCGCGGCCTCGAGGCCGTGGCCTACGCGTGGGACGAGATGCGGCGGGTCCCCGGCCGCGCGCTGTGGGAAAAACCGCAGGGAAAAAACGAGCCGCTGAAGATGGAAAAGCGATTTCGCATCGTGCCGCGCGGCGCCGGTCTCGTGATCGGCTGCTGCACGTTTCCGACGTGGAACGGCTATCCGGGGCTGTTCGCGGATCTCGCGACCGGCAACGCAGTCGTCGTGAAGCCGCATCCCGCCGCGATCCTCCCGCTCGCGATCACCGTGAAAATCGCGCGCGAGGTGCTGACCGAAGCCGGTTTCGATCCGAACGTCGTCACGCTGGTTGCGCACGTCCAAGGGGACGACGTCGCGCAGCAGCTCGCGCTCAGGGCCGAGGTGAAGCTGATCGACTTCACCGGCAGCGCCGCGAACGGCAACTGGCTCGAGGCCAATGCGCGGCAGGCGCAGGTCTACACCGAGAAATCCGGCGTCAACCAGATCGTCGTCGACTCGACGTCCGACTTCAAGGGGCTCGTCCGCAACGTCGCCTTTTCGCTGTCGCTCTACACCGGGCAGATGTGCACGGCGCCGCAGAACATCTACATTCCGCAGGACGGCATCGACACCGCGGAGGGCCACCTGTCGTTCGACGACGTCGCCGCGGCGCTCGCCGACGGCGTGAAGAAGCTCCTCGCCGATCCGGCGCGCGCGGTCGAGTTCCTGGGCGCGGTCGTCAACGATGGCGTGCAAAACCGTCTCGAGGCGGCCCGCGCCCTGGGCCCGATCGTGCTCGACACGCAATCGATCGCGCATCCGCAGTTTCCGAATGCGCGGATCCGCACGCCCGTGATCGTCAGGCTGGATGCCGCCGAAGCCGACAAGTACCTCGAGGAATGGTTCGGGCCCATCGCCTTCGTGATCGCGACGCGCGACACGAACGAGAGCCTCGCCATCGCGAGGGATGCCGTGCTGCGCAAGGGCGCGCTCACGCTGTCGGTGTACTCGGAGCGCGACGGCGTGATCGACCGCGCGGTGGCGCTCGCCGAAGACGTCGGCGTGGCGCTGTCGATCAACCTGACCGGCGCTGTCTACGTCAACCAGTCGGCGGCGTTTTCCGACTATCACGGCACCGGCGCGAATCCGGCGGCCAACGCGGCGCTGACCGATGCGGCGTTCGTCGCGAGCCGGTTCCGCGTGGTCCAGCATCGGCGACACGTCTGACGATGCGCGAACGCGGATTGGCGCCTTGCGGCGTTTGACCCGATGGCGTACGACAACATCCTGTTCACGCTCACGGACGGCGTCGCGCGGCTGACGCTCAACCGTCCCGAGCGCCTGAACAGCTTCACCGATGCGATGCATGGCGAAGTGCGCGACGCGCTCGGCAAGCTCGCCGCCGATGCAACCGCGCGCGTGCTGGTCATTACCGGCGCCGGACGCGGCTTCTGCGCGGGGCAGGATCTCTCCGATCGCGCGGTGGCGCCCGGCACCGAGCCTGCCGATCTCGGCGCGTCGATCGAACGCAACTACAAGCCGCTGGTGCTCTCGCTCCGCGCGTTGCCGCTGCCGGTGATCTGCGCGGTCAACGGCGTCGCCGCCGGCGCAGGCGCGAACCTCGCGTTCGCCTGCGACCTCGTCATCGCCGCAAAGTCGGCAAGCTTCATCGAGGCGTTCTGCAAGCTCGGGCTGATCCCCGACACGGGCGGCACGTATTTCCTGCCGCGGCTCATCGGCACGGCGCGGGCGATGGGCCTCGCGTTGCTGGGCGACAAGCTCACCGCCGAGCAGGCGGCGGCGTGGGGACTTATCTGGCAGTGCGTCGAGGATGCCGACCTCGGTGCCGCCGTCGACCGCCTCGCTGCGCATTTCGCGACGGCTCCGACCAAGGGGCTCGCGCGGACCAAGCAGGCGCTCTACGCGAGCTTCGGCAACTCGCTTGCCGCGCAGCTCGACCTCGAACGCGATTTCATGCGCGAGCTCGGGACGAGCGACGACTATCGCGAAGGCGTCGCAGCCTTCATCGCGAAGCGCCCGCCGCGATTCACCGGGCGGTAGTGAACAGGCGCTGAATTCCGTGGCCGCGCCCTTGCCCGCCGGGTCGACCGTCGCCGTGATCGGCGCCGGCGCGATGGGTGCGGGGATTGCGCAAGTCGCCGCGATGGCCGGCCATCGCGTCCAGTTGCACGACGCGCGCTTCGGCGCCGGCGAGGCGGCGAAGAAGGGAATCGCCGACGCGCTTGCAAAGCTCGTGGGCAAGGGGAAGGTGGCGAAAGCCGATGCCGACGCCGCCGTCGGCCGGATCGAGAGCGTAGTCACGCTGCCCGACGCCTGCGTCGCCGCCATGGTGGTCGAGGCGATCGTCGAGGACTTCGACGCCAAGCGCGAGCTCTTCGCGCGGCTCGAGAACATCGTCACGCCAGAATGTATCCTGGCGACGAACACGTCGTCGCTGTCGATCACGGCGCTCGCAACGGCGACGAAATATCCGGGTCGCGTCGTCGGCATGCATTTCTTCAATCCGGCGCCGCTGATGCCTTTGGTCGAAGTGGTCAGCGGTCTCGCGACGGCGGATGGTGTCGCAGCGACCGTCTTCGCAACCGCCGCCGCGTGGGGCAAGACGCCGGTGCATGCGACCTCCACGCCGGGATTCATCGTCAATCGGTGCGCGCGGCCGTTCTACGGCGAGGCGCTGCGGCTGCTGGCCGAAGGTGCCGCCGATCCGGTCACGCTCGACGCGGTGATCCGCGACGCAGGCGGTTTCCGGATGGGACCATTCGAGCTGATGGATCTCATCGGTCTCGACGTCAACTTCGCGGTGACGCGGAGCATCTGGCAGGCCTACTTCAACGATCCGCGCTATGCGCCCTCGGTGCGCCAGCAGGAGTTGGTCGCGGCGGGGTACCTCGGCCGCAAATCGGGCCGCGGTTTCTACGACTACACGTCCGGCGCGGCGCCGCCGGAACCCCGCTGCGAAACGTCATCGACGGTTCCGGCGAGAGTCACGGTCCATGGCGAGCTCGGCGTCGCTGCGCCGCTCGCCGACCGGATCGCCGGAGCGGGCGTCGCCGTCGAACGCGCCCGCGCCGATTCCCGCTTTCCTGCGGGCGCGCTCCAGGTCGCCGCCGGAGGGAGTGGCGCGTGGCTCGCGCTCACCGACGGGCGCACGGCGACGGCGCGCGTCGCGGCGACCGGCGTCCGGAGCATCGTGCTCTTCGACCTCGCGCTCGACTTCGCGGCGACCAGGCGGCTCGCGATCGCCCGCGCCGATACCTGCGACGACGGCGCATATGCGGCGGCGGTGGGCGCGCTCCGCGCCGCCGGTATCGCCGTCTGCCGCCTGGACGACGTGGCGGCGCTCGCCGTCATGCGCACGGTCGTGGCGCTGGTCAACGAAGCTGCGGACGCGGTCGTGCAGGGCGTTTCCTCGCCTGCAGCAATCGATCTCGCGATGCAGCAGGGCGTCAACTATCCGCGCGGTCCGCTCGCCTGGGCCGATGCGCTCGGCGCCACCCTCGTTTGCGACGTGCTCGCACACCTGGCCGCCCATTACGGCGAGGATCGCTACCGCATCTCGCCGCTGCTCGCGCGACGGGCGACGACCGGCGGGACGTTCCATGGGTGAGCGCCATCCGCCGCCGCTTCCCGCGCGATCGCCGCTCGAGGCGCAGATGCTCGCCGAGCGCGTCGCCGCGGCGATGTGGGCGCGCGACACCGCCTCGCAGGCGCTCGGCATGCGGATCGTGCGCGTCGGCCCCGGTCATGCCGAGCTGGCGATGGCCGTGCGTGCCGACATGCTGAACGGGCACGCGATCTGCCACGGCGGCTTCATCTTCACGCTCTGCGACAGCGCGTTCGCCTATGCGTGCAACAGCTACAACGTGAACACGGTCGCGTCGGGCTGCGGGATCGATTTCCTGGCGCCTGCGCGCGAGCACGATGTGCTCTCGGCGATCGCGCACGAACGCAGCGCGGCGGGCCGTACCGGCGTCTACGACATCGAGGTCACGAATCAGCGTGGAGAGGCGATCGCGCTCTTCCGTGGCAAGAGCTACCGGATCAAGGGACACGTGATCGACGCTTGACACGCGCGTGGTCCGGCGCGCACGTGCCGCGCATCACGCGAAAAGGAAGGGGCCGTACCATGCCCGTCAGGACACCCGTCGCCGACGAACTCGAGCCGATCGAGACAGCAAGCCGCGACGAGCTCGTCGCGCTGCAGTTGAAGCGACTCAAGTGGTCGCTCGCGCACGCCTACGAGCGCGTACCGCATTATCGGCGCAAGTTCGACGCCGCCGGCGTCCGTCCGAAGGATTTCCGGACGCTCCCGGATCTCGCGAAATTCCCGCTTACGACCAAGAGTGATCTCCGCGAGACCTATCCGTTCGGGATGTTCGCGGTGCCGCGTGAAAAGGTCGTACGCATTCACGCGTCGTCGGGCACGACGGGCAAGCCGACCGTCGTCGGCTACACGGCGAAGGACATCGACACATGGGCGCTCGTCATGGCGCGCTCGATCCGGGCGGCAGGAGGACGCGCCGGCGACATCGTTCACGTCGCCTATGGCTACGGTCTGTTCACCGGTGGCTTGGGCGCCCATTACGGCGCGGAGCGCCTCGGCGCGACCGTCATTCCGGTGTCGGGCGGGATGACCGAGCGGCAGGTACAGCTGATCGCCGATTTCAAGCCGCACATCATCATGGTGACGCCGTCGTACATGCTGGCGATAGCCGAAGAGATGGAAAGGCAGGGGATGGATCCGCGGAAGAGCTCGCTCGAGCTCGGAATTTTCGGAGCGGAGCCGTGGACGCCCGCGATGCGTACGGCAATCGAGACGAAGCTCGACATGGACGCGATCGACATCTACGGGCTCTCGGAGATCATCGGGCCCGGCGTCGCGCAGGAATGCATCGAAACCAAGGACGGCCTCACGATCTGGGAGGACCATTTCTATCCGGAGATCATCGATCCGGTATCCGGTGACGTGCTTCCGGACGGCGAGAAAGGCGAGCTCGTCTTCACGTCGCTCACCAAGGAAGCGCTGCCGATGATCCGCTACCGCACCCGTGACCTGACGCGGCTCTTGCCGCCGACGGCGCGCTCGATGCGGAGAATGGAAAAGATCACCGGTCGCTCCGACGACATGCTGATCATTCGCGGCGTCAACGTCTTCCCGACGCAGGTCGAAGAGCTGATCCTCAAGGACAAGGTGCTGGAGCCGCACTATCAGCTCGAGATCACGCGGCCGGCGAACCTCGACGAGATGACCGTCGTGGTCGAGCGCTCGCCCGTGGCGGGCGCCGCGGACGGCGACGCGGCCGGGGCGAAGCTTGCACACCTGATCAAGGCGCTGATCGGCGTGACGGCGGAAGTGCGAGTAGTCCCGCCCGGTAGCGTCGAGCGCTCGCTCGGCAAGGCGAAGCGCGTCGTCGACAAGCGGCCGAAAGGGTGAAGCGAGCGAGAACCACACCCACGATGCGGTTTCGGCGCCTGCACCTAGCCCGCGCAGATCTGTCGCGTTAGCTGCGGCAGTTTTCGGCCACCAGCAGTCGTCCGCCTCTGTCACGGGATTTTCCGCAAAGCAGTCATCCCCAACGATCCACGACTTTCGCGTTCCGTCGTGGTGCAGAGCCTGCAGGCGCCAAAGATCATGGTCGCCTTAGGGGCCCCGCGCCCCGGCGTTGCCCCCTTTGGTCATGACGGATACGACGAACGAGAATTTTCGCTTTGTCACAAATTGGTAAAGCAGAATCGGCAAGTCTGGCGTACTCTGGTCCGTTCCGCCTGCCGACTTGGCGAATCGTGCTCTTCGGTGTCGCCAGGGCCCCCTGACGTGTTTCCCCCTAATGTGATGAGGTCAGCGATGAGCAAACGTGTCGTTCGATTCGCCGTCTTGGCGGCGCTGGTGATCGCAGGCGGAGTCGCCGCCCAGGGCATGATCCTGGACATGGTGGCCAACAAGGTAATCCAGAAATATCAGAGTTCGAGCTGCGAACAGCTGTGGGAAAAGAAAAGCCAGCCCAAATCGCAGGAAGAAGAAAGGGCAGTGAATTTTCTGCGCAACGATCCGCGGGCGCGCGTCGCTTTCATTGACAAGGTTGCCGCGCCCATCGCAAACAAGATGTTCGAATGCGGAATGATTCCCTGAGACACATGCGCAGGTCCGTGTGAAGTCGTGGACGAGGTTCGTGATCAACGCTTCGTCGGGCGCGCATCACCGCTCCCGACGCGAAGGCCGGATTGCGCCGGCATGAAAGGACGAGAGATGGACTCGATGCGTGCAATGGCGGGCGTCATCGCGCAACGCGCGGCTATTCTGATTGCGGTGGCGCTGGCCGTCGCGCCGGCGGCCGCACAAGTAGTCACCGGCGTGTTGGGCCAGCCCAGCGCCACGACTACGATCCCCGGAAATCAATTGCCTCCCCCGCCGCCGAAGTTCGGCGGCGTGATCAAGGAAAGCGCTACCGATTCCAAGCCCTGGTGGCCGCCGCGTGTGGTACCGCCCAAGGGCGCGCCCAACGTGCTGCTCATCATGACCGACGACCAGGGCTATGGTGTCAGCGGCACGTTCGGCGGCGTCATCCCAACGCCCGCGCTGGACCGCGTCGCCAAGGCGGGGCTTCGCTACACGCAGTTCAACTCCACCGCGCTATGTTCTCCCACGCGCGCGGCACTGATCACCGGCCGCAATCATCATTCGGCGGGTTTTGGCGTCATCTCGGAACTGTCGACGGGCTATCCGGGCTACGACTCGATCATCGGTACGGACAACGCAACCATCGGCCGGATCCTGAGCGGCAACGGCTACGCGACGTCGTGGTTCGGCAAGAATCACAACACTCCCGGATTCCAGTACAGCGCCTCGGGCCCGTTCGAGCAATGGCCGACGGGAATGGGCTTCCAGTATTTCTACGGATTCATGGGTGGTGAGACCGATCAGTGGCAGCCGTACCTGTTCAAGGGTACGAGCCAAATCTTTCCGTGGATCGGAAAACCCGGCTACAACCTCACCACGGACCTGGCCGACGAGGCCATCGCGCATATGCGCAGCCTCAATGCGGCGGCGCCAGACCAGCCGTTCTTCGTCTACTACGTACCCGGCGGGAGCCATTCGCCCCACCAGCCGACGAAGGAGTGGATCGAGAAGTTCAAGGGCAAGTTCGACATGGGCTGGGAGAAGATGCGCGATGAGATTTTCGCCAACCAGAAGCGACTGGGCGTGGTTCCCCCGAATGCCAAGTTGACGCCGTGGCCCGAGGAGCTGCCGCATTGGGATTCGCTGTCACTGCTGCAGAAGAAGCTCTATGCTCGCCAGGCCGAGGTGTTCGCTGCGTACACGGCCTACACCGACTACGAGATTGGCCGCGTCATCCAGTCGGTCGAGGAGATGGGCAAACTCGACAACACGCTGATCATCTACATCGACGGGGACAACGGCACCAGCCCCGAGGGCACGCTGTCCGGCACCTTCAACCAGATGACGGCATACAACGGCATCCTCGACGTGCCGGAGCCCCTGCAGCTGCTGCACCTCGAGGACTGGGGCTCGGCGTCCACCTATCCGCACATGGCGGTGGCGTGGTCGTGGGCGTTCGACACGCCATTCAAATGGACCAAGCAGGTGGCCTCCCACTTCGGCGGGACGCGGCAGGGCCTCGCCATCTCGTGGCCGGGCCACATCAAGGACCCGGGCGGCATACGCAACCAGTTCCATCACATCATCGACATCGTGCCGACGATCCTCGAGGCCACGGGGGTAAAGGCACCGCAAATGGTCGACGGCATCAAGCAGAAGCCGATCGAAGGCGTAAGCATGGTGTACACGTTCAATTCCCCCAATGCTCCTTCTACCCGAAAGACTCAGTACTTCGAGATGGCCGGCAATCGCGGCATCTACAGCGACGGCTGGTATGCGAACACGCATCCGCCGGTGCCGCCGTGGGAGCTGAACGCGAAGTTTCCGGCTATCGCCGACTACAAGTGGGAGCTGTACAACCTCAATGAGGATTACTCCCAGGACAACGATCTCTCGGCAAAGATGCCGGACAAGCTGAAACAGATGCAGGCGCTGTTCCAGCAGGAAGCGGTCAAGTACAACGTGTTGCCGATAGACAACTCGCAGTTTCAGCGAGCGATCGCACCGCGGCCCAGCGCCGTTGCGGGGAGGACCGTGTTTACGTACTTCGGCGAGAATCCCGGCATTCCGACCGGCAACGCGCCCAGCATCCTCAACAAATCATTCACGATAACAGCCGAGATCGAGGTGCCGAACGGCGGCGGGCAGGGGATGATCGTCACGGACGGTGGCCGCTTCGGCGGGTATGGCATGTTCGTGCTCAAGGGCAAGCCGGTCTTCGTCTACAACCTCCTCGACCTCAAGCGGACCCGCTGGGAAGGCGGCGAAGGTGCGCGCGACTGGATGGGTGATTCCCTCAAACCTGGCAAGCACACGCTCGAGTTCGACTTCACTTACGATGGCCCCGGCATCGCGAAAGGTGGCACGGGTGTGTTCAAGGTGGACGGTCACGTCCTCGCTACCGAAAAACTGGAGCACACGATCCCGTTCCTCCTGCCCCCCGACGAGACGTTCGATGTCGGCGTAGACACCCGCACGCCGGTGGATTCGAGCTACGAGATTCCCTTCCGCTTCAATGGCAGGATCGACCGGCTGACGTTCAAGCTCGGACCGACCCAGCTATCGGCCGACGACCAGAAGAAAGTGAAGGAGGCTATTGCGAGGGCGCACGACTAGGACCAGGCGCGATATTTGGACGAGCAGGATGGCCCTGAGCTGTTCTGCATCTCTTCAACAGGGTAGATGCAAGGAGCAAGACATGAACAAGCGCATATTTGTGCCGCTCGGTATTGCGGCGATGGGGGTCGCCTCGATTGCCGGCGGCCAGGGAAAATGAAGCTCAAATCCGGGCTGCTTCTCGGCGAACGAAGGTCAGCTGTCTGGGCGATCAACGGACCGCAAAGGGTCGTTTCCCGCCATTCCTTTGCACGAAGTCGGCCTCCGTCTATACGCGTCCTACGACGATGACCTTGACTCCGGAATTGTTTGACGAAGACGGTCTTGTCCGTGACTTTTCATCGTGGTCAGAATCACTCGCAGAGGCGATTGCGCAGGACGTTGGCATCGGCTCGCTCAGCGAAGCACATTGGAAGATAATCCGCGCCATGCGGGAACATTACGCGAGACTCGGGGTTGCACCCTCGATGCATCGCGTCTGCCATGACGCGGGTGTCGAGCGGCGGCAGGTGAATGACCTCTTCGGCTACTGCCTCATAGCGTGGCGAATTGCCGGATTGCCGAACCCTGGGGAAGAGGGCAAGGCATACCTGAGCGCCATGTAAGCTCCCGTGCATGTAGTGGATGCCGTTACGTCTGGCGTCAGCCGCTTCGCTACCCAAAGAAGCGCTCTACTCAAAGCAGCATGTCATCGCGGGCATCCGGCGCACCGTTACTCCGGGCGCTCGCAGGTGAGCGACGCATCCGGCCCTCTCCCTGCGGCATCGCCCGCAAGCAAATACCGCAACACCGCGGAGGCGGCTGTCCCCGCGCCGACTACAGCGCCATGTCAGCGCGCGTAGGGGCGTGTCTATCCGCAAATGTCCGCATCTGGGCCGCCATCAACCTGACGCCGCTAATTCTTTGCGGCGGTTGCGACCAAGTTCAGTAGCTCACGAGCGTGCCGATTGTTCGTGTTCATCCGTACCAAGATGTCCACCGCGTGGACCGGCCGGCCATAGTAAAGCTCATTCCAATCATCCGCAGCGGAGACGACCGTCCCATTCAGATCCGCGCCGACGTAGACCCCGGCGGAGCGACTGAACGACACGATATCTGCGACAAAGTCGGACTGCGAACCAGCCCCGACCGGCCCTACCCCGATGGCGGCATTGCTACCCATCGTCAACGATCCTGACAGTACGGTGTTCAGAGCCTTCTCGGTCATCACCAGGCTAACCATCTCAGACACAGAGAATCCAGCTTGGACGCCTATACTCGCCGTGCCGACTTTGTAGAACGCCGGGCCAGCCCAGTTCCCTGTCTTGGGGTTGCGCGCCACGACAACGGCGCGTCCGGTTGCACCACCGACGATAAGGCTCCCCTTTTTTACGTCTGGCGCGATCATCACGGCCTTGGCCCGTCCGAAGTTGCGGCGCAGCCAATCCATGTCCGGGTCGCTGAGGAAGCTTGTCAGCGTTAGGGCCGCCGCACTGACCAGTGTCCGCTGCTCGGCTTGCGCCTGCGCCGCGGGCGCTGCGAACATGCTCGTTACGCCGAACATCAGGGCAACACCTATGTGACCGATCGACGACCGCATCATGTGCGGTCGCGGCATTGTCGAGGGTGTGTCATGCGCCGTGCGTGATGCAGATGGGGCACTGTCGTCAAGGCAACGGGCGCCCGGGGCCGGTGACACCCCTGGTTCGTTTGTGACGAACGACGTCAGTAGGAGCGTGGCCAAAGCCAACGTGATACCGAGGACCTGGCAATGGTGTGGTTTTCGGCCTTACGCTGTGCTGTTGATCGGCGTCATCTATGTCGCGTGTAGCCTCAACGGTTCGCGGTTCCCGCTGGGACTGGTGTGGGGGCCCGTCCGCAGGGCCAGCGGCAGAGTTCCCGTCTGCGTGGGGTATCGCCTGACGTTCTGCACCGCGGGGAGGAACGCCCGCCGTTAACCGCAGCGCCAGCGATCAAAGGGCAAGCAAGCGATGTGCCCGACGTGGCGGAATGGTCCCCTGCCGCATACAAGGACCTTGATTCTTGATGTCGGCTTTCAATTGGAACTGCACCGCTGGCCTGGGTCGGTACCCGCAGTCGCTGGCGCGACGGCAATGAGGACGGTCTGCGGTGGTTGCCAACGGAATGCAAGTCTGCAGTTAAAGATTGGCGATGATCTCGTTCACGAGGTCGCGGATCGAGATCATGCCGACCAGCTTGCCGCGGTCGATCACCGGCAGATGGCGCAGATGGTTTCTCGCCATCAGCACCATGCAGTCCTCGCTGGTATGCTGCGGACTCACATGAATGACGGACGTGCTCATGATGTCGCGCACCGGTGTTTTCCTCGACGCGCGCGATTTGAGCGCAATCTTTCGCGCGTAATCGCGTTCGGTGACGATGCCGACGATCCGCCCGTCTTCCTGCACGACCAGCGCACCGATGCGCTTGTCCGCCATCAGAGTCATGGCCTCGAACACCGACGCCGTGGGCGCGATCGTGTAGACAACAGAATCAGGTCGCGACGCGAGAAGATCGGTTACCGATGGCATGGAAACTGTGAGGGGCCGCGAGTCACGACGCAACGCGGGATGGTAGCGTCGCGCAAACGTATCGACGCAGGGTTCTCCTCCGGGAAGACGCGCGTATTGAGCTAGGTCAAGAAACCGGCGAGCCTATTTCTCGCGAAAGAGACTGAGTACCAATTCGCGCAGCCAGCGGCTGCCCGGATCGCCCGCGTAGCGCCACGACCAGTGCACGCTGACGTCGAACGCCGGGAGCCCGACCCGAGGGTGCCAGACCGCGTAATCGCCCATCTCGCGGAAGACGTCGGCGAGCCGTGCCGGCATCACCACGGCGAGATCGGTCTCGGCGAGGATGCGCGGCAGGACCAGGAAATGAGGCATCGCGAGCCGGATGCTGCCGGACAGGCCGAGGTCCTTCAGCGCGCGGGCGGTCGCGCCGTGCGACTTGATGACTGCGTAGCTGAGCTTCGCGAGTGCGGCGCGCGTCGGCGGGCGCCGGGCGAGCGGGTGGCCGGCGCGCATCAGCACGACATAGCGCTCGGACAGGAGGGGCGCGCGCTCGACATCCACCAGCGCGGGGAGATAGCCCACCGCCAGGTCGATGCGTCCGCTTTCCAATGCGGGCGCGATGTCCTTGTCGTCCAGCTGGAACGTCTCGATGCGCACGCCGGGTGCCTCGGCCGCGAGCACTTTCATCAGCCGCGGCAGGAAAACCGTCTCGCCGATGTCGCTCATGTGCAGACGGAACGTGCGCTCGGAAGCGGCCGGGTCGTAACGCTCGCCTTCCTGGATCGCCACGTCGAGGACATGCAGCGCATGGCGCACGGCCTCGGCGAGGCGGTCGGCCTTCGCGGTCGGCGCCATGCCCCCCTGAGTGCGGACGAACAGTGGATCCTTGTAGAGAAGGCGCAGCCGCTTCAAGCCGTGGCTCACCGTCGGTTGCGACAGCCCGAGCCGCTCGGCCGCGCGGCTGACGCTGCCTTCGGCGTGGATGGCATGAAACGTCAGCAGCAGGTTGAGGTCAACATCGGCGGTATTCATGGCAAGAATGATCGATATCAAGGGTATGCTATCGACAAATAATACGGCGGCGACTAGATTGGCGCCAGTACGGTGGCGGGGAGCGACGGCGTGGAAGTCTCGTTCAGGAGGGAAGCCAGGGCGCTGCGCCTCGGGGCCGGCGAGGTCTTCCATGGGGAGGGGATCCTGGCGATCACCAAGGCGCTGCTGCAATCCGGCGTCGCTTACGTCGGCGGTTATCAGGGCGCGCCCGTTTCGCACCTGATGGACGTTCTCGTGCAGTCGAAGGACTACCTCGCCGACCTGGGCGTGCACGTCGAGGCCTGCGCGAACGAAGCCTCGGCCGCGGCGATGCTGGGCGCGTCGATCCACTACCCGCTGCGCGGCGCCGTGACGTGGAAGTCGATCGTCGGCACCAACGTCGCCGCCGACGCGCTGTCGAATCTCGCTTCGCCCGGCGTGACCGGTGGCGCACTGATCGTCATCGGCGAGGACTACGGCGAGGGCGCGAGCGTTGTCCAGGAGCGCACGGCGGCCTTCGCGCTCAAGTCGTCGCTGGTGCTGCTCGACCCGCGTCCGGACCTCGCGCACATGGTGCGCATCGTCGAGGAGGGCTTCGCACTCTCCGAAGCGTCGAACACGCCGGTGATGCTGCAACTGCGCATCCGCGCGTGCCACGTCCGCGGCAGTTTCGTCTGCAAGGACAACGTCGCGCCGTCGATTTCGGCGAAGCACCTGCAGGACGCGCCCGCCGCGTTCGACTATGGCCGGTTGTCGCATCCGCCCTCGACCTATCGCCACGAGAAGTTGAAAACGAGCGAGCGCCTCCCCGCCGCACGGAGGTACATCGTCGAGCACGGTCTGAACGAGACCTTTCCGGGACAGCGCGACGATGTCGGGTTGATCGTCCAGGGCGGCCTCTACAACTCGCTCGTCCGCGCGTTGCAGGAACTCTCGCTCGCCGACGAGTTCGGCGGCAGCGCGCTGCCGCTCTTCGTGCTGAACGCGACGTATCCGCTCGTGGGAGACGAGATCCGCGATTTCTGTCTCGGCAAGCGCGCGGTGCTGGTCGTCGAGGAGGGACAGCCGGAGTTCATCGAGCAGGACATCATGACGATCCTGCGCCGTCTGGACTTGAACACCCGAGTCCATGGCAAGGACATGCTGCAGATGGCGGGCGAATACACGATCGAGGTGATCGCGCGCGGCGTCGCGGCGTTCGCTGCGCAGCATGCGCCGGAGCTGACGCTCGAGACCGGGCGGGCGTGGCTCGATGGGATCACTGCGCGCCGCGAGGCCGTTGCGAGAGACCTCGTTGAACCGCTGCCGGCGCGACCGCCGCAGTTCTGCGTGGGCTGCCCGGAGCGGCCGGTGTTCGCGGCGCTGAAGCTCCTCCAGCAGGACATCGGCCGCGTGCACATCGCCGCCGACATCGGCTGCCATTCGTTCGCGTCGTTCGAGCCGTTCAACTCGGGCCACACGATACTCGGATACGGGATGAGCCTCGCCTCGCGCGCGGGCGTGTCGCCGATGATGCGCAGCCGCGCGCTCGCGATCATGGGCGACGGCGGCTTCTGGCACAACGGGCTCGTCTCCGGCGTGCAGTCGGCGCTGTTTAACGGCGACGACGCCGTGCTCGTCATCCTCAAGAACGGCTACACGTCGGCGACCGGCACGCAGGAAATCCTTTCGACGCCGACCGAGGAATACAAGGCTCACGCGCCGGACAAGCACGAAAGCCTCGTCCATACCAACGTCGCGATCGAGCGGACGCTCAAAGGCATCGGCGTGCGGTGGTTGCGCAACGTCGACAGCTATCGCGTCGACGAAATGCGGCGCACGCTGCACGAAGCCTTCACGACCGATTTCGCCGGTCTCAAGGTGATCGTGGCCGAGGGTGAATGCCAGCTCGAGCGGCAGCGTCGCGTCAAGCCATGGCTCGCCGGCCTCGCCAACGCGGGCAAGCGCACGGTGCGCGTCAAGTACGGCGTCGACGAGGATGTCTGCTCGGGCGATCACTCGTGCATCCGGCTTTCCGGATGCCCGACGCTCTCGTTGAGGGCGAGCTCCGATCCCTTGAGGGTCGATCCGGTCGCGACGGTGCTGGACGGCTGCGTCGGCTGTGGCCTGTGCGGGGAGAACGCGCACGCGGCGGCGCTCTGCCCGTCGTTCTATCGCGGGGAAGTCATCCGTAATCCGAACTGGCGCGATCGCTTCGGTGCATGGCTGCGGCATGCGGTGATTCGTTTCCTCCAGCCCGCCTAAAGAGACCGATGAAGAGTCACCGTGTCAATCCGACGAACGCGTGCAGCATCGCGCCCCGCTCGTGACTAAACCGATTTCAATTCTGGTTGGCGCGCTTGGCGGCGAAGGCGGCGGTGTGCTCGCCGAATGGCTCGTCGCCACGGCGACCAATGCGGGGTACGCGGCACAGAGTACGTCGATTCCCGGTGTCGCGCAGCGCACCGGCGCCACGACGTATTACGTCGAGATCTATCCGGAGCCGATCGCCGCGCTCGCGGGCCGTAGCCCGGTGCTCTCGCTGCTCCCGGTTCCGGGGGGTGTCGACCTCGTCGTCGCGTCCGAGCTGCTCGAAGCGGTGCGCGCCGTGCAGAACGGCATGGTCAGCGCGGAGCGGACGACGTTGATCACTTCGCTCGGCCGCACGCTGACGACCGCGGAAAAGATGCCCCTCGGCGACGGCCGCTTCGATTCGGAATTGCTGCAGGACGTTGCGCGTCGCCACAGCCGCAGTCTCGTTGCCTTCGACATGGCGCAACTCACCCGCGATGCGGGCACCGTCGTCAGCGCCGTGATGTACGGCGCGATCGCGGCGTCGGGCGTGCTGCCGTTCGATCGCGGCGCGTTCGAAGCGGTGATCCGCGATTCGGGCCGCGATGCCGCGGCGAGTCTCGCCGGGTTCGCGCGCGCATGGGACGCAACGCGCGCGGCGATGTCCGCTACGGGCAGCGCCACGGCCCGAGTCAGCGCCGCGCCGGCCCGTTCGGTGCCGGTGGCGGCGGCATGGACCGACGCATTGCGCGCGGCCTTTCCCGCCGCGACGCACGAGTTCGTCGAGATCGGCTACGCGCGCCTGCGCGACTACCAGAATCGCGCGTATGCCGACCTGTATGTGGATCGGCTGGCGCGGATCCTTGCGGCCGAGCGCAAAGCCGATGTCGTCGGCGCGCACGAATTTGCGCTGACGCGCGAGACCGCGCGCTTTCTCGCGTTGTGGATGGCGTTCGACGACATCGTTCGCGTCGCCGACCTGAAATGCCGCGCGAGCCGCTTTGCGCGCGTGCGGAGCGAGGTGACCGCCGGCCCGCGCGACATCGTTCGCATCGTCGATTACTTCAAGCCCGGCGTGCCCGAGCTCGCGTCGCTGCTGCCGCGGCCGGTGGCGTCGCGGCTCGCTGCCTGGGACCGGCGCCGCCAGGCGCGCGGAAAACACCCGCTGTCGTTCGCGCTCACGCTTGCCACTGATAGCGTGACCGGCTTTGTCGCGCTGCGCGCGCTCGCGCGGCTCTCCTGGCTGCGCCGGCATGGGGCACGCTTTGCCGAAGAGCAGACGGCGATCGAGCATTGGCTTGCGGCGATCGGGACGGCCGCTCGCGACGACTGGCAGCTGGCGCTCGAGATCGCGCTCTGCGGACGTCTCGTCAAGGGCTACGGCGCGACCAGCGAGCGCGGCAAGGACAACCTCCGGCATATCCTCGGGCATCTCGCCGGCAACGCCGCGCTGGCCGCCGGTGAGCGCGCGCTGGCGGTGCGCGCGGCGCGCGAGGCTGCGCTTGCCGATGAGGCCGGGAAGGCTCTGGACCAGGCGCTGGTCGCGCACGGCGCACCGCCACGGCCCGTGAAGGCGGAGCCGATCGTCTGGGCGAAGCGGCCGTCGGCTGGGCGCGTTTCTCGCGTGGAGCACGTTTCGTGACGCGCCGCCACACGACGCGCTTCACGATCGAGTTCGGCGACTGCGATCCCGCGCAGATCGTGTTCTATCCGAACTTTCTCAAATGGATCGACTCGGCGGCGCGGCATTTTTTCGTTGCCGCTGGCGTTTCGTCGTGGTCCGAGATGGAAGCCGCGACCGGCATCATCGGCACGCCGCTGGTCGAGGTGTCGATGCGCTTCATCCGGCCGGCGACCTACGGCGAAGACATCACCGTCGAATCATGGATCGACGAATGGCGGGGCAAGAGCTTCGTGATGAAGCACATCGTACGCCGCGGCGACGACGTGCTGGTCGAAGGGCAGGAGACACGGGTGTTCGCGCGACGCCATCCGGAGGATGCCAAGCGAATCCAGGCGGTAGTGCCGCCGGACGACGTCCGCCGCCGCTTCGAATGATGGTGCGTGTGGCGCTTCCGCCTGAAGCGGTGACGAGGGTGGCACGATAACGGATTCGCGGGCGCGAACGGCGCATCGCGAACGATCAAGGAGGAGCTCGATGCAGGACGCGGCGCCAATCGGCCGGGAGCGCTTCGGACCCGTGGGCCGATTCCTGCGCGCGCTCGCCCGCAATCTTGCGATTGCCGGCGGACTCGTCTTCGTCGCGCTGGTCGCGATGTCGATCGTGTCGATCGTCGGCCGGAAAATCTTCGCGTGGCCCGTTCCGGGCGACGTCGAGATCCTGCAGATGTGCGCGGCGTTCGCGGCGTCGGCTTTTTTCGCCTGGTGCCACCTCGCCAACGGTGACGTCAAGGTCGATTTCTTCACTCATCGTCTCGCGCCGCGCAAGGTCGCCCGCCTCGACGCCTTCGGATCGCTGCTGGTCGGCTTGTTCGGGGCGGTGCTGGCGTGGCGGACGGCGGCGGGCGCGTGGTCATTGCGCGAAGTCGGCGAGACCTCGGCGGTCCTCGGCTGGCCGGTCTGGCTCGCGCAGGCGCTGATGGTGCCGGGATTCGCGCTGCTCGCGGCGGCGGGATTCTATCTGTGCATTCATTTGCTCGTCGCTTCGGTGCGTGAAAAATGAGCGGCATCGAACTTGGCTTCGTGATTTTCGGCGTGATGCTCGCGCTGATGGTGGTGCGGGTGCCGATCGGCATCGCAATGTTTGTCGTCGGGGCGGGCGGATACGTCTACTTGACGAGCGGCAACTTCACCGCGCTCCTGAACTCGCTCAAGAATCTCGCCTACGCCCGGCTGTCGAACTACGATCTGGTCGTCATCCCGCTTTTCCTGCTGATGGGGCAGTTCGCCACGCATGGCGGGCTCTCCAAGGCGCTGTTCCGGTTCGTCGGCGCGTTCCTCGGCCACCGCAAAGGCGGCATCGCGATGGCGGCGATCGGCGCGTGCGCCGGCTTCGGTGCGATCTGTGGCTCGTCGGTGGCGACTGCGGCGACGATGGGCCAGGTGGCGCTGCCCGAATTGCGCCGCTTTGGCTATTCGGGGTCGCTTGCGACCGGCGCGCTCGCCGCGGGTGGCACTCTGGGCATCATGATTCCGCCCTCGGTGCCGCTCGTCATCTATGCGATCCTGACGCAGGAATCGATCGGCAAGCTGTTCATGGCTGCCGTGCTCCCCGGCATCATCGCGATGCTGGGGTACATGCTCGTGGTAAAGATCGTCGTTACGCTCAAGCCCGACGCCGGTCCCGCCGGACCGCGCGTCGCGTGGCCCGAGCGCCTGAAAAGCCTTCTCTCCGTGCTGCCGGTGCTGCTCGTCTTCGTCGTCGTCATCGTCGGCATCTATGGCGGCTGGTCGACGCCGACGGAAGCCGCGGCGATCGGCGCCGCTGCCTGCGGCGTCATCGCGATCGTCAACGGCGGGATGCGCGGCAAGGGCCTCTCCGACAGCGCGCTCGGCACGGCGCAGGCGACCGCGATGATCTACCTCGTGCTGCTCGGCGCCGACATGATGAATACGACGCTCGCACTGTCGCAGATGCCCGGCGAGCTCGCGGGCTGGGTCAAGGGAAGCGGGCTTCCGCCGCTTTCGGTGATGGTGATGATCCTGCTGATCTACATCTTTCTGGGCTGCGTGATGGACGCGCTGGCGATGATCCTGCTCACGATCCCCATCTTCTATCCGATGGTGATGGCGCTCGACTTCTGGGGGATGTCATCGTCCGACAAGTCGATCTGGTTCGGAATCCTCGCGCTGATGGTGGTCGAGATCGGCCTCGTTCATCCGCCGGTGGGGTTGAATGTGTACATCATCAATCGGATGGCCAAGGACGTGCCGCTGACCGCGACGTTCCGCGGCGTGGTTCCGTTCTTGGTGTCCGATGCGGTTCGCACCACGCTGCTGCTCTTTTTTCCGGTCATTTCGCTCTATCTCGTTCACGCGTTCGAGCGCTAAGGAGGAGGTCGCATGAAATCGCGCAATTCTATGGGTCTGGCTGCATCGCTCGCTGTTGCGTTCGCCTGCGGGGCCGCGTCGGCACAGGAAGTCGTGCTCAAGGTCGAGCACTTCCTGGGACCGAATTCGACGGCGCAGAAACAGTTGCTGGGACCGTGGTGCGACAAGATCGCCGCGGAGTCCGGCGGCAAGCTCAAATGCCAGATCTATCCGGCGATGCAGCTCGGCGGCACGCCGCCGCAGCTCTTCGACCAGGCGAAGGACGGCGTCGTCGACATCGTCTGGACGATTCCGACGTACCAGGCCGGGCGCTTCGTCAAGTCCGAGGTCTTCGAGCTGCCGTATCTCATCAAGACGGCGGAAACGGGCAGCCCGGCGCTGTGGGAATACATCCAGAAGAATTCACTCGACGAATTCAAGGGCACGAAGCTGATCCTTGTGCACGTCCACGACGGTGCGCAGCTTCACTTCACGACGAAGGACGTCAAGACGCTCGAGGACTTGAAAGGCCTCAAGGTGCGCGCGCCCACGCGCATCTCGACGAAGGTGCTGACGGCGCTGGGGGCCGTGCCGGTTCAGATGCCGGTTCCCCAGGTTCCCGAGGCAATGGCCAAGGGCGTCGTCGACGGGGCGTCGCTGCCGTGGGAAGTCGTTCCGGCGCTCAAGATCGACGAAATCGCGAAAACCCATACCGAGTCCGCGCCAGGCCAGCCGACGATGTCGAACACGATCTTCGTCGTCGCGATGAATCAGGCGAAATACGACAGCTTGCCGCCGGAGCTGAAGAAGGTCATCGACGCCAACAGCGGCATCGAAACATCGCGCTGGGCAGGGAAGATCTGGGACGGCACGATTGCGCCGGCGCGCAAGTCCGCGCTGGAGCACAAGGCGACGATCAACGTGCTGACGCCGACCGAGTACGAACGCTGGAAGAAAGCAACCGAGGGCGTCGACAAGGACTGGATCGGCGAGGCCAACGCCAAGGGCGCGAACGGTGCGGCGCTGCTCGACGACGCGAAGGCGCTGATCAAGAAGAACGGCGGATAGCCTCGGATCAGGCAGCCGTCGTCGGCTGGTTGCTAATCCCTCGAGACGTTGTCTCCGAGTCGAATGCGGCCACGCATGCAATACTGGGTCGTCCCCGCGGAGGCGGGGACCCAGTGTCGTTGAACTGTCGCCTTGCACTCGCGACAGAAGACGCTGGATTCCGGCCTCTGCACATGCGGGGCCGCTCCACATGAGGGAACGTCGGCCGGACCACTCGTTTGGCGACGCGCCCTGCGGGCCATGGCTTCGCCCGCCGCACTCGCGGCTGTATTCGCGGGAATGACGATTGCGCGGGATTCATGCATAGCGGAAACGACGTCCTGAACCTGCATCGCTGGTGAGCCAGCGTCACGCGGCGGTTGGCGTGGCCGCCCTGGGCCGCCCCTGATCGTAGCGACGGTCGTAGTCGGGATCGAGCGTCCCCATCCACCGGTCCCAGAAGAGGAAGTAGAGGCCGTAATTGTTCCGGGCGGTCGCGTGGTGCGTGTTGTGGGCAACCGACGTATTGATCCACCGCCCGAGCCAGTGCCGCGACCAGCCGGGCGGGTAGAGCTCGTACCCGGAGTGGCCGTAGACGTTCACTGCGGTCGAGATCACCTGGAACAGGATCAGCGCGAGCGGGTGCATCGGCACGACGAAGAGGATCACGACAACCCCGCCCGCCTGGACGATGGATTCCGTCGGATGGAACGCGTATGCGGTCCACGGTGTGGGGTTCGTCGACAGGTGATGAATGCGGTGCACGCGCGGAAAGATCGAGCGCAGGTGCAGCAGCCGGTGCGTCCAGTAGAAGTACGTGTCGTGCACGACGAGCGCCACCGCGATCGAGACCACGAACCACGGGAAGCCGTATTGCCCGATGGCACGATAGAGCAGAGTGTGCGGGACCACTCCCGCGAAGGCCAGGATCCCATTGATCGCGCCGAACACGGCCACGGCGAACGCGGCGTAGCCGATCTCGCGTCCGATCTGCGCCGCGGCGGGCATCGCCGGCTGCAGCTTGCGCGCTCGTTCGGCAACGCCCCGCCGGTAGCCGAGACCCCAGGCGATGCCGGCGAACACGAAATAGCGGACGGCGAACAGGCCGGCGAGCACGAGCGTCGGCGTCCAGAAGGCGCCCGGTGCGCTCAGCAGCGAGTAGTACGCGTCCATGGCGGCGATTATCGCTCCTCCCGCGGACCGTGGAAATCGCTTGCACTCGGTACCGACGTCCGGCGCTCGAAAACCCGCCGCGGCACGTCAACAAATCTCCGGCGCTCCGAGGATCGGTTACCATTTCAACCCCCCGCCAGCTCCAGGACCTCCGCCATGAGCGACAAGAAGTTCGCGTCGCAAGCCGACCTCGTCGCAAAGAAGGTCAGCTTCGACAAGCTCTCCGACCACGCCTACGCCTACACTGCAGAGGGCGATCCCAACACCGGCGTCGTCGTCGGCGACGACGCGGTGATGGTGATCGACACGCAGGCGACACCGGTGATGGCACAGGACGTGATCCGGCGTATCCGCGAGGTCACGGCCAAGCCGATCCGTTACGTCACGCTGTCGCACTATCACGCCGTACGTGTGCTCGGCGCGTCGGCCTACAAGCCCGAGCACATCATCGCGAGCCGCGATACGTACGACTTGATCGTCGAGCGCGGCGAGGCCGACATGAAAAGCGAGATCGAGCGTTTCCCGCGGCTTTTTCAGGCCGTGGAATCGGTCCCCGGGCTCACCTGGCCGACGCTCGTGTTCGAGAAGCGCCTGACGCTCATGCTCGGCAAGCTCGAAGTCGAGATCATGCAGCTGGGCCGTGGCCACACCAAAGGCGACACCGTCGTCTGGCTGCCGCATGACCGGGTTCTGTTCTCGGGCGACCTCGTCGAATACGATGCGACGCCCTACACCGGGGACGCGTACCTGACCGATTGGCCGGCGACGCTCGACGCGATTGCCGCGCTCGAGCCGGAAAAGCTCGTGCCGGGGCGCGGTGCATCGCTCCAGTCACCCGAGCAAGTGAAAGCGGGGCTCGCCGGCACGCGCGCGTTCGTGACCGAGATGTTCGATGCGGTGAAGCGAGGCGCGGCCACGGGCAAGGACCTTAGGCGCGTGTACCACGAAACCTATGCGCTGCTGCAGCCGAAATTCGGCCGCTGGGTGATCTTCGACCATTGCCTGCCGTTCGACGTCTCGCGGGCCTACGACGAGGCGACGCAATACAAGGACCCGCGGATCTGGACCGCGCAGCGCGACAAGGACATGTGGGAAGCGCTGGAAGGGTGGGACAGCGAGCTTGTCGACATCCCGCGAAGGCGGGGGCCCAGTGTCTCTTGTTTACCGAGAATCAAAGACGCTGGGTTCCCGCGTTCGCGGGAACGACAGACGACGGAAGCGATCTCGGGCCTCTGGACGCATCGCTATCCGCGTCGATGAAAACGTACACCAACCCCGTCTATGCCTACGTGCGCTCGCCCGATCAGGACGCGCCGCCGCTACGCCGTCCCGTCGTTGTCGTCGGCGCCGGCCCCGTCGGGCTCACGGCGGCGATCGACCTCGCCCAGCGCGATGTTCCCGTCGTCGTGCTCGACGAGGACAACACGGTCAGCGTCGGCTCGCGTGCGATCTGCTATGCAAAGCGTGCGCTCGAGATCCTCGATCGTCTGGGCTGCGGCGAGCGCATCGTCGCCAAGGGTGTCGAGTGGAAGACGGGCAAGGTCTTCTTCAAGGAGGAGCTCGTCTACGCGTTCGACCTGTTGCCGGATACGGGTCATCATCGGCCGGCGTTCGTCAACCTGCAGCAATACCATTTCGAAGAGTGTCTCGTCGACCGCCTCGCCGAGCTCCCGTCCGCCGAGATCCGCTGGCAGCACAAGGTGGTCGAGGTCGCGCCGAAGGCCGATGGCGCCGTGCTGCGCATCGCCACACCGGACGGCGAATACTGGCTGTCCTGCGACTGGCTGGTCGTCGCGGACGGCGCGCGCAGCCCGGTGCGCGCGATGCTGGGCCTCGAAGCCGAGGGCCAGGTGTTCCGCGATCGCTTCCTGATCGCCGACATCTACATGAAGTCGGATTTTCCGTCGGAGCGCTGGTTCTGGTTCGATCCGCCGTTCCATCCGAACCAGTCGGCGCTGCTGCATCGGCAGGCGGACGACGTCTGGCGGATCGATTTTCAGCTCGGGTGGGACGCCAACCCGGAAGAGGAGAGGAAGCCCGAGAAGATCGTGCCGCGACTGCGCGCGATGCTGGGCCCCGATGCCGAGTTCGAGATCGAATGGGCGAGCGTCTACACGTTCCAGTGTCGCCGGATGAAGCATTTTCGCTACGGCCGCGTGCTTTTCGCCGGCGACGCGGCGCATCTGGTCTCGCCGTTCGGCGCACGCGGCGCCAACAGCGGCGTCCAGGACAGCGACAATCTGGTCTGGAAGCTGAAGCTCGTGATGGACGGGCTCGCGCCCGAGCGGCTCCTGGACAGCTACGACGTCGAGCGCACGGCCGCGGCCGACGAGAACATCCAGAACTCGACGCGCGCGACCGATTTCATCACGCCGAAAAGCCCGGTCTCGCGCACGTTCCGCGACGCGGTCTTGGCACTCGCCAAGCATCATGTGTTCGCGCGGAAGCTCGTCAACAGCGGCCGGCTTTCGGTGCCGCACGTGCACACGGAGTCGCCGCTCAATACGCCGGACCGTCCGGGCGAGACGTTCGCCGGCGCGATGGTGCCCGGGGCTGCGGCGGCCGACGCGCCGGCCAGGGGACCGGGCTCGCCGTGGCTGCTCGGCTATCTGCACAACGGCTTCACGTTGCTGACGTTCGGTGACGCCGTGCCGGCCGACGTCGCCGCGGAGCTCGCCCGCGCCAAGGTTCCCTGCCGGGTCGTGCAGGTCGACGGCCGCAGAGCCGACGACCGCATTGTGGTCCGCGACAGCGCCGGGCTCCTGTCCGAACGCTACGACGCGAAGTCCGGCACGTGTTACCTTTTCCGCCCCGACCAGCACATCTGCGCGCGCTGGCGGAGCTTCGACGCCGCGGCCGTGCGCGCGGCGATTGCGCATGCGACCTGCAACGACTGAAGGAACGCTCGCGATGGCCACCCTCAATACCGCGCAGAACCTCCCCGTGCCCGACGATTTCTACCAGGCGCTGATCGCGCTGCATCGCGATTTGACCGAGGAGCAGAGCGCGCTTGTCAATGCCAAGCTGATCCTGCTGCTGGCCAACCACATCGGCGATCCGGTAGTGCTGACGGCAGCGATGGAGGCCGCGCGCGAGGATGTCGCGTCCCGAGGAGTTTCGTCATGAAGCATTACATCCGCTTTCCGCGCGCCGACGGCACGCACAGCCGGCAGGCCCACGCCGACCTGCCGCAAGGAACGTTCGAGCGCGAAATGGGCAAGGAAGGCTTTTTCGGACCCGCCGCACACTTCCATCATCGCCATCCACCGACGGCGTGGGAGACCTTCAGCGGCGCGCTCAATCCGCACGCCTACGACCTGACCAGGCTGCCGGCGACGGGTGCCTCTCCCTGGGATGCCACCCCGTTCATGGCCAATGGAGACGTCAAGATTCGCCACTGGAAGACCGACCGCGCAATGGATCATCTCGTCCGCAACCAGGACGGCGACGAATTGCTGTTCGTCCACGACGGCGCCGGCGAATTCTTCTGCGACTGGGGACACCTCACGTATCGCGACGGCGACTACCTCGTGATCCCGCGCGGCGGCCTGTGGCGGATTGCGCCGACCGCGCCGACGACGCTGCTGCTCGTCGAATGCACCGAGGGCACGTACACGCTGCCGGAGAAAGGCATCGTCGGGCCGCACGCGATCTTCGATCCCGCCGTGCTCGACGTGCCCGCGATGGACGAGACGTTCCGCAAGCAGCAGACCGACGACCCGTGGACGGTGGTCGTCAAGCGCAAGGGCGCGCTGTCGACGATTCGCTATCCGTTCAATCCGCTGGACGCCGTGGGCTGGCATGGCGATCTCTGCGTCGTGCGCGTCAACGTCCGCGACATCCGGCCGCTGATGAGCCACCGCTATCACCTGCCGCCGTCCGCGCACACGACGTTCGTCGGGAAGAACTTCATCGTCTGCACGTTCGCGCCGCGGCCGATCGAGTCGGATCCCGGCGCGCTCAAGGTCCCGTTCTATCACAACAACGACGACTACGACGAGGTGATCTTCTACCATCGCGGCGATTTCTTCAGCCGCGACAACATCAAGCCGGGAATGGTGACGTTCCATCCCTGCGGCTTCACGCACGGCCCGCATCCGAAGGCGTTCGCGGCCGGCGCCAAGCATGCGCGCAAGGAAACTGACGAATACGCGGTGATGATCGACACGCGGTTCCCGCTGGAAGTCGCGGCGCTGCCGGAGGGCGTGGAGAACCGCGATTACGTCAATTCGTGGCGCACGAGACCGGCATAGGTAGTCGCAGCCTGGGACATACGCGGGGAGGACCCTTGGCGTACGAGGAGCTGATAGTACGAGCGGCGGAAGTCGCTGTTCTGTTCCGGGCGTCCGACCATTGCGACGCCGGTCTTGTGGGCGCGGCCGTGCTGGCTGCGTCCGGTGCGGTCTACACGGGCTGCTCCGTCGACTTGCGCTGTGGCATCGGTTTCTGCGCCGAGCATTCTGCCGTTGCCGAGATGCTGAAGCATCACGAGGCTCGGATCCGTGCGGTGGTGGCAATCAACGATGACGGTACCGTGTTGCCACCCTGTGGCCGTTGCCGGGAGCTCATTTATCAGATCGACCCGGCCAACCTGGACACGGACGTCGTCGTCAGCCGCAACGAGATCATGAAACTGCGCGATCTGCTGCCGCATCCCTGGCAGCCGCGCCATTGGCCCGCTTAGGCGCCGCTCAGGCTCAGCCGAGCGCGCACAGACCGACGTGACCGCTCAAAGTGGGCGCCGCCCTGGTATCCCAATCAATTTGACCACATTCACCGCGCTGGTTTGATCGGGTACGCGGAGGTATCCGTTGCTCCCCTTTGGGCGCCGACGGGTACATGCTCCCGACGTTCGCGATCCCCTTCCATGCAGTTCCCCGGCTATTTGGTTCCCGGCGGAAACTTTGCGACCGCGAGACCGCCGATCTGCTTCCCCATGGCCATACCGACTTCCGTCGAGTTGCGGTAGTGCACGCCGTCGCAGATGCGAGCCATCGCCACCTCCTGCACGAAATCGTCGACCTTTGTCCAGCTCCGTGCAGCGCCTTTGGCGGTGTAGCTGGTCGTCGTCAGCGTCGGAGTCGGACCGGTGCCAACCTCCGCCAGCAGCACCGTGCCAACGGCACCGGCGACGATGCAGTGCGCGCACGGATACTCGGGATGCATGGGCGTGTCGATGAATGGCGTCCACGATGGATCCCGTTCCGTCGCGTCGTTACCGTCGATGTCTCCATTGCGGATCGCGGTAACTGGCCGCCAGAAGTTGTAGTGGTACTTGGCGTCGAATACGGCAATCAAGGCGTCATCCATCGCCTGCGTCGCGGCGGCGAGCAAGCGCGCGTTTTGCGTAACCTCCCGTTCGGGAGCAACGGCTACCGATAGCACGATCCCGTGGTATATCGGGGGCAGCGTCGCTTCCCAAAAACGTGCGACGTCGGTCTGCTCGGGCGTGCGTCGGGTGCTGTTCTTCCCACCAAGCACCTTGATCTCGTTGTAGTCGCGCGCCCAGACCGCGCCCGTCAGGTCGGGCGGCGGGCCGGGGCGAAACTGGGCGGAACTCGTCATCAGCCAGGGCTTGCGCTGCGGCCACTGCGTGACCACAGGTATGACCGTGGGCACGTAGACACCCGCGGTGGTATAGGGCCGGTAGGTGTCCGCCGCGGCAACACTGTCCTCGGCACGCGACGCAAGTACTGCAGCAGCGGCCCGTTCGCCAACCGCAATGCCCGCGGTCTTCGCCCCGCCGTCGGCGACCTTGGCCAACGCAGTCTGATAGGCGCTGTCGATGGCGGCCTGCTGCGGGGGAAGGAGCTTCGTGAGCGTGACGCGGTTCGCGGCCGCGACCGCGGCATCGATCGAGGCCCCGGGAGCGGCCTCCAGTTTGAGTTCGCCCGCCGGATAACGCCTTGTGATGGCGTTGACGGCCTCGTAGACCGTTGTCTGGACAATGGCCATCACGCGGTTGGCCGGGGGAGGTCCCAGCTTGGCATCGACGATGATGTTGCAGGCCGTGACGTCCCAGTCGGTGACCACATCGGCCATCGCCATCGGACCGATGAACAATGAGGCGGCGGCGACGAGTAACGCGGTGCCCAGGTGCTTCGTTATGCATTCCATGATCGTTTCTCCTTTCTCAGACTTCTCTTGGCGCATGCGGGCGACCTCGAGGCGATCGGTGCCATGGGGCAAGGGCTGCTCCGGGCGACGAGTCAGTGCGCGCGCCCATCGCAACAAATGTACGCGGCGCGGCGGTGGCGAGCAAAGGAGCGCCGACGAACCAGGCAAATCGAGGCATGGCTGCGGCTGGGCGCAGATCGCTGGGTCAGGTCTGGCTCACCCCGGTGCTCGGCTTCCAGTCCTTGCCCTTCAACTCAATGATGTACGAGCGCGTGCCGGCGCCGCCGATGATCTCGGCCGAGTGCGTTTCGGCCTCGGCAAATAACACGTAGCCAGGCGGGATCTGGGGAAAGCTCACGTTGCCGTCGGGAGTTGTCACTTTGAGCTTGGCGCCGGTGAGCGAGACCGTGACGTGGGCGGGGTGGTAGTGCATGCCCTGGCCGCAGACGCCAAGGCCCGGCCGGCTCTTGTACTCGAGGACACGCACGCGGTCGTTCTCCAGCACCACGCGGTAGGACCGCGGGTCGGCCGTCAGCGCGTCCTGCGCCATCGCCTCGCGGGTGACGACAGCTTCCAACTCTTCTCACCCAATTCGAAGGCCATGTACAGCGCGCTCGCTTCTACCGTATGCTTTCCGTGAAGGGCTGTTCCAGACGCATTCATTTCGCTCTCCTTCCGTTACTCAGTAGTCGGTAAATAAGTCGACAAATGTGGAACTTCGCGTGAGGACAATGATCTCATCGTTCATGAAACGAGACGGTCGGTCATTTGATCATCGGACGCTGGAACAAATACGTCTGATGGCGGTGGAGCGGGTGCGCGAAGGTGAGTCCGCAGCGGACGTGATTGCGGGCTACGGATTCAATCGCACGACGATTTACAAATGGCTCACGGCGGCGCTGCAACCGGGTGTCGGGATCAAGGCGCTGCGGTCGACGAAAGCCACGGGACGGCCGCGCAGCCTTTCGCCGACGCAAGAGCGGCAGGTGTTCCGCTGGATCAATGGCCGCGACCCGCGCCAATACGGCTTGGATTTTGGTTTGTGGACGCGCGCGGTGGTGGTCGAATTGATCGACAAGAAATTCGGTGTCTGCCTTGGGCTGACCGCGGTTGGCGAACTGCTGGCAAAGCTCGGGCTGACACCACAGAAACCGTTGCAGCGCGCCTATCAGCGCGATCCCGAAGCCATCGAGCGTTGGCAACGGGAAACCTATCCTTCCATAGCCAAACAAGCCAAGACGCAAGGCGCTGACATCTTCTTCTGGGATGAGTCCGGTTTCCGCGCCGACACGGTCCATGGCAAGACCTGGGGAGTACGGGGTCAAACGCCGGTGGTGCATCGGCCCGGGCAGCGGCAGTCGTTCAGTGCCGCTTCGGCGGTCAATGCCAATGGCGCGTTCTGGTTCTGCACCTACGACGGCGCGCTCAACGCCGAGCTGTTCATCGCGTTGCTGCAACAGATGATGAAGTACCGCAGGCGGCCGGTCCATCTGGTGCTCGATAGCTTGCCGGCGCACAAGAAGGCGATCGTGCGCGATTACGTGGCTGCGACCGACGGCAAGTTGACCTTGCACTTCCTGCCTGGCTACGCGCCCGACCTGAATCCGGACGAGTTGGTGTGGAGTCATGTCAAGCGTACAGGCACGGCGCGACGGCCGTTGCAAGCGGGTGAAAAGCTGCGCGAGAAGATTGAGGAGCAACTTGCGCGGCTGCAGCAAATGCCTCGTCTTGTACGCTCGTTCTTCCGCGCTCCTTCTGTCGCCTATATTGGCGACTGCTGAGTAAATCGAGTTGGTCGAACTCTCGTTTTAACTCAAGGGGGCAAATCACGAACAGCCCTTCATAGTATCTTTGCCCAGAAGGAAACTGCGATGAGCTACGAGAACATCGTTGTCGAAACGCGCGGCCGCGTTGGCCTGATCCGCCTGAACCGTCCGCAGCGGATGAACGCGCTGAGCGACGCGTTGGCGGCGGAGCTGTCGCAGGCGCTCGCCACCTTCGACGCCGATCCGGCCATCGGCGCGATCGTCATCACCGGCAACGACAAGGCATTCGCCGCCGGCGCCGACATCGGTGCGATGGCCGAATGGGATTACCAGAAGGTCTACGCCGACAACTACATCACGAAGGACTGGGAGGACGTCCGCAAGACGAGAAAGCCGGTGATCGCCGCAGTCACGGGCTATGCATTCGGCGGCGGCTGCGAGCTCGCGATGATGTGCGATCTCATCATCGCCGCCGACACGGCGAAGTTCGGCCAGCCCGAGATCACCATCGGGACGATGCCCGGGTTGGGCGGGACGCAACGCTTGCCGCGCGCAGTCGGTAAGGCGAAGGCGATGGACTGGTGCCTCACCGGCCGGATGATCGATGCCGCCGAAGCCGAGCGGAGCGGTCTCGTCGCGCGGGTCGTCGCCGCGGACAAGCTGGAAGAAGAGGCGTTGGCCGTCGCCGCGAAAATCGCTTCGTTCTCACTTCCTGTCGTGATGAAGATCAAGGAAGCGATCAACCGCGCGTACGAATCCTCGCTCGCCGAGGGCCTGTTGTTCGAACGCCGCGAGTTCCACGCGACGTTCGGGCTCGACGATCAGAAGGAAGGCATGCGTGCGTTCGTCGAAAAGCGAAAGCCGGCGTTCAAGCATCGCTGAGCGATCGTTGGCGTCGACGCCGCGAGATCAACTATTTCTTTGCAGACCCCCGCCCCTCGGCCGCAACGATACGACACGCCATATTGATCGACGTACGGATGCGGATCAAATTGCCGACGTATCCGGGCAGCGCCTCCTCGGCGCGGCGGCGCAGCGCTGCCGCATCGATCAGCCGCGCGCGCGCCAGCGCGCGTACGTCATCCTGATCCTGGTCGCTGAACCTGGCGAGCTTCGACACGGCGAGGTCGAGTGGCGTCAGCAGTTTGACCGACAGGCGACGAGGATCGACGCCTTCCAGCGCGATTGGGCGAGCGTCGTCGTAGGCGTCCTCGTGCAGCAGCGCGAAGCTGTCGTTGTATTGGGTATCGAAGTAGAGCAGGCGAGCGCGACCGTCTTCACCACGGTAGGCGACCTGCAGGTCCGACGGATCGAGCAGTACCCGGGCCATCACCTTCGCGTCGATGTCTTTAGAGATACGCGCACCGGTGTAGAAGTGCAGGGCGGCGCCACCCGCCACACCGACCACGATCGGGACGCTCCGCCGCCCGGCACCCAGCGCCGCGTCGATGCGCGCCATGATCGTCGCGAAGGCCTTCAGGTAATGCGGGTCAGGTCGAAGCTCCGGCAGCGCCATGGCACTTCGCGGCTAGGCCGCCGACTTCAGCTCGCGCAAGCGCGCGTCGAGCAGCGCGAGAAAACGCTCGGCAAGAACCGGCGTGGTTCTGAGCCAGACTCCAAAGCGCTGCGGGTCGCTCATTCCGGGATGGAGCCGCTCGGCCAGAGCGAGCATCCGCGTCCGGTTGAAGCGTTCGTGCGACGCGAGAATCACGCTGATGCCGGCGAGCAGGCGCGAGTCTCCGGCGCGCAGCCAACGGGACGGTCGGAAATCGCCGCGCGCTGCGAGATCCACGGCGCGTTCTTCTACCCGACGATCCCATTCTGGCCGCGTGCGATGCTTGGCTGCGAGGCGCTTCGGGCGTGCGGTAGCGGGTACGAGGTATGCGACGATGCGGCCGTGGCGCTCGATCGCCACGGGCGCCAGCGTGGCCCGGGCGAGCATCGCGCCAAGCCGGTTCTTCAGCACCGTAGCTTTCACGGTTTCCATCGAGCTGATCATATGCTATTTTAGCTAATCAGGCAAGTTATCAACATCCCGCCCGGTCTGCGTGCTTACTGGGCGCTGATCGAAGGAGATTCCCATGACCAAACCGCATCTTCCGCCTCATGGTTTGCGTGCGCAGTCGCGCTCGTCGCCGCTGCCTGCGCGTCGACGTCGATCCGATCCGCGTGGTACGACACGGGCTACACGGGAGGCGCGTTCAGGAAGATCCTCGTCGTCGGGATCGGCAGCAATCTCACCGATACGCGCGTGTTCGAGGACATCTTCTCGCAGAAGCTCAAAGCGGCGGGCGTCGATGGCGTCCCCGGCTACCTGACGCTGCCGCAGGGTGCGCAGCCGGGCAATCCCGTGTGGAACGCGGCGGTCGAAGCGTCGGGTGCTGATGGTTTGCTCGCGGTTCGGTTGTTGCGAGTCGACACCAAGACGCAGGTGGTCACGACGATGGTGCCGGGTCCGATGATGTGGGGGCCGTACGGCGGCTGGTACGGGCCGGCAATGGTCGCGGTTCCGGAGGTGCAGCAGTACGACGTTGCGTCCGTCGAGACGAATCTCTGGGATGTCAGGACGCACCGCGTCGTCTGGTCGGCGACGACCGATACATTCAATCCCGCGTCGGTGGCTCAGGAGGCGCCCGGTTTCGCCGATGTCATCATGGGCCAGCTCGCGGTGCGCGGGCTCATTCCGGGCAACAAGTAACTCCGACGTCATTCCCGCGGAGGCGGGAATCCAGTGTCGTTGAGGTACGCTCGAAAGACGCTGGGTCCCCGCCCCCGATTACAGTCCTCGGGGGCAGGCTCTGCGCGGGGACGACGACTACGTTAGAGCAGCGGACTCAGCAGCCGCGCCAGGTTCCACGCCACCTGGCGCGCGAGCGGCGCGTGCGCCCACGCAGTGGCGTCGAGCCACTCGCCGTCGCGGAAATAGCGTTCCTGTTCCGCCTGGAGCAGCGCGCAGACGCGATCGTCGTAGGCGAGCAGCGTCACTTCCGCGTTCAGCACGAACGAGCGTATATCCATGTTCGACGACCCGATCCAGGCGACCTTGCCGTCGATCGTCGCGTGCTTCGCGTGCAGAAAGCGCTTGCCGTAGCGGCAGATCCGAACGCCGCTCGAGAGCAGCTCCGCGTAGTAGGACTTCTGCGCGAGGCAGACGAGGATCTGGTCGTCCTGCGCCGGCACGACCAGCCGCGCGTCGACGCCGCGCAGCACTGCGGTCGACAGCGCCTGCAGAAGCGCCGCGTCGGGGATGAAATAGGGTGTCGTGATGACGACGCGCTTCCTTGCCGCGTGGATGAGCGCGACGATCAGCCGCTGCGTGTTCTCGTGCGGGAACGCCGGGCTCGACGGCAGCACCTGCGCCGCCATGTCGCCGGTGATCACGGGCTCGGGGATCGTCTCGGCATCGCCGATCAGCTCGCCGGTCTCGAGGAACCAGTCGGCGACGAAGACGGCCTGCAGCTCGAGCACGACGGGGCCGGTCACGCGCACCATCAGCTCTTCGTACGTGAGGCCGGGCTTGAACGTCGAATCGACGATGTTGAGGGAACCGGTCCAGCCGATGCGCCCGTCGAAGACCGCGATCTTGCGGTGATTGCGCAAGTCGAGGCGGGCGGTGTGGCGGCGAAGAAAGCCGACCGGCAGCGTCTCCGCCGCGGCGATGCCGGCAGCGGCGAATCGTGGCAGCATCTTGCGGAAAGTGGGCCGCGAGCCCATCGAATCCGCGAGGACCCGGCAGGCGACGCCGCGTTTGACGGCGCGCGCGAGCGCATCGACGACGCGCGCCGACACGGCATCGTCGGCGAAGATGTAGAAGAGGAGATGCACGTTTCGTTGCGCCGCATCGATGTCGGCGACGAGACGATCGACGATTTCGTCGTACGCGGTGAGCACCTCGATCGCGTTGCCGCCGAGAATCGGCATGTCGCCGAGCGCTTCGGCGAGGCGCACGGCCGGCGCGAGCTCCGGACCGGGCTCGGGGTGGTAGATCGCCGGGCTCCGCGCAAGTCGCCGGTAAATCGGCTCGGCGTTCGCAATGAAGTCCTCGGAGCGCTCGCGGCGCAATGCGGGCAGGCGCGGTCGACCGATCAGCAGGTAAAGGGCGAGCCCGACCGTGGGTTCGAAGAAGATCAGCAGCAGCCAGCCTTTCGCTGCGTCGGGCGTGCGGCGAAACGGCACGACGATGAGCATGCCGATGCGGACCGCCCATTCGGCGGCGATGAACGCCTTGAGCCAGACGTCGCGATCGGTCAGAAAGTCGAGGGCCAACGCCTTTTCCGTCCGCCGTCGGCTGCCGGCGTCACTGCCGCGTCGTGGTGAAGTGCATCGAGCCCGAATCGGCCTTGAGCGTGAGCACGAGATCGTTGCCGCTGAAGCGCTGGCCCGACACCGCGGCGAGGCTCTTCACGAATTCCGCGTCGCGGGAGCCCGGCGGACAGGCTGCCCGCGTCAGCACGAGCGGTCCGAGAGTCAACGCGCTGCCGGTGAGGATGTAATCCGTCGCCCCGCGATTGCAGTCGGCGCGCACATTGACTTTTCCGCCCGGCTGAAATACGAGCGTGTAGCGTTCCGGATCATCGGGCGTGATCCGCGTGCCGTCGCTCATTTGCGTGCCCTGCCACGTCCACACCGTTTCGGTGAGCAACGAGTCGCCCGCCGCCGCCATGGCCGGTGGAGGCGCGTTGACATACCCGGGAAGCGAGGGCGGCTTGGTCTCGGCCGGCGCGCAGGCAACGAGGACGAACGCAGATGCCGCGATCAACAGAGAGAAAAGACGCATCGGGACCTCCATCGGAACTCCTGTTGTCTAGGCGGTCATGGCATTTCAACGCTGCCGGAGCGCAGGCGCGATGATTCTAGCATCGGCGTGAATCTTGAAACGGATTTCACCTCCGCGTCGAGGCGGCGACAGGTATGATCGCGCGTGCCGGAGCCATGAGCGGTTCATCGTCCGCTGCTCCGATTCGCCTGCTCGAACCTATGGCCCTCGACCCCGGACGCATACTCGATCGCTGCGATGCGCTCGCGCGCTGCTCCGAACAGGTCGGCGGCCTGACGCGCGTTTTTCTCTCGCCGGAGCAGCGCGCGGCGAGCGACCTCGTCAGCGCATGGATGCGCGAGGCGGGAATGGACGTGCGCATCGACGCCATCGGCAACGTCGTCGGGCGCTACGAGGGCGAGACTTCGGGGCGACCATGCCTGATGCTGGGCTCGCATCTCGACACGGTGCGCGACGCGGGCAGGTACGACGGGATGCTCGGCGTGGTCACCGCCATCGAATGCGTCGGCGATCTCCATGCCCGCGGCCGGCGGCTGCCGTTCGCGGTCGAAGTCATCGGCTTCGCGGACGAGGAGGGCGTGCGCTTCTCGGCGACGCTCTCGGGCAGCCGCGCGATCGCCGGCACGTTCGATCGCAGCATCCTCGATCGCACGGACGCCGCGGGATTGACGATGCGCGACGCGCTGGTCGCGTTCGGGCTCGATCCCGAGCGCATCGCCGAGGCCGCGCGCAAACCCACGGACGTTCTCGCCTACGCGGAGCTGCACATCGAGCAGGGCCCGGTGCTCGAAGCGCTCGGGCTGCCGGTCGGTGTGGTCACTGCGATCAATGGCGGCAACCGGTTTTGGGTCGACGTCGCAGGTTTCGCCGGCCATGCCGGGACCGTGCCGATGGGCTTGCGCCGCGACGCGCTCGCCGCCGCTGCCGAATGCGTACTCGCAGTGGAGCAGGTCGCGTCGCGCATCGCGGACGTTGTCGGCACCGTCGGCCGCATCGAAGCGCATCCCGGCGCCGTCAACGTGATTCCCGGCAAGGTGCGGTTTTCGCTCGACGTGCGCGCCCCGCGCGACGACACGCGGCATGCCGCCGTAGCCGCCATGCGCGAGGAGTTCGACGCAATCGCCGCGCGCCGCGGCGTCGCGATCTCGCTTGCCCCGGTGTGGGATGCGCGCACGACGCCGTGCTCGCCCGAGCTGCGGCAGCAGCTCGCCGACGCGATCCAGGCGGAGGGCCTCGCCGTTCATCACTTGCCGTCGGGAGCAGGTCATGACGGCATGGCGGTCTCGGCGATTGCGCCGATCGGTATGCTGTTCGTCCGTTGTGCAGGCGGCGTGAGCCACAATCCCGCCGAGGCCGTCACTGCTGCCGACGTCGGCATCGGGGCCCGCGTGCTCCTGCGCTTCATCGAGCACTTCGCGCCGTCGCGCTGACAACTCGCGCCGGCGCACAGAGCCCGTTTTCCGATGTCCGAGCCGCACACCGCCATCCATGCGTTTCTCGCGGAGCACCGCGCGGAGGCCGAGCGGTTCCTCGCTGAAATCGTACGGCTCCCGTCCGACAATCCGCCGGGCGACTGCGTGCCGCATGCGCGCCGGACTGCGGAATTGCTGCGCGGCAATGGGCTTCTCTGTCGAAGAGCACCCGGTGCCGGCGGATCTCGTGCGCGCAAACGGGATGACGAGCTGCACCAATCTCGTCGCCCGCGTGAAGTTCGGCAGTGGCCGCGGTCCGACGATCGCGCTCAATGCGCACGGGGACGCGGTTCCGCCCGGCACCGGCTGGACCGCCGATCCCTACGGCGCAGAAATTCGCGACGGAAGAATGTATGGCCGAGGCGTCGCGGTGTCGAAATCCGATTTCGCGACGTATGCGTTCGCGCTGCGCGCGCTCGAAGCTGCGGCTGCTCAGGGCGCGCAACTCGACGGCGCGGTCGAGCTTCACTTCACGTACGACGAGGAAGTGGGCGGGGCGATCGGGCCGCCCTGGTTGCTGCGGCAAGGGATCACACGCCCGGATTTCGCGATTTCGGCGGGGTTCTCCTATGCGATCACGACGGCGCACAACGGCTGTCTTCACCTGGAGGTCGAAGTCATCGGCCGTTCGGGCCATGCGGCGGAGCCGGCGAAGGGCGTCGATGCGCTTGAAGCGGCAACGGCCATCCTGTCCGATCTCTATGCGCTGCGGCAACGCTACGCGAACGTCAAGTCGAACGTGCCGGGCGTCGATTCGCCGACACTCGTGGTCGGACTGATCGCCGGCGGGATCAACACCAACGTCGTGCCCGATTGCGTGAGCTTCCGGCTCGACCGCCGGATCATCCCGGACGAGGATCCGGCCGAAGTCGAGGCGACGCTGGTCCGCGAAATCGAGCGCTCCGGCGCGAGGTGGCCGGGAATCACCGTGCGCGTGCGTCGAATCCTGCTGGCGCAACCGCTGCTGCCGATTCCGGGCCACGACAAACTCGTCGCCGCGATCCGCCGTCATGGCGAGGCAATCATCGGCGAGACGCTGCCGGCGCTCGGCGTGCCGATCTACACCGATGCGCGCCATTACGCCGCTGCGGGCGTACCGACTGTTCTTTACGGCGCCGGGCCGCGCTCCCTCGACGAAGCGCGCGGGCATCGCGCCGACGAGAATCTCAAGCTCGACGACCTGCACAAGGCGACCGAGGTTGTCGCGCTCGCGCTCGCGGACCTCCTTGCTCCCAGGATCACGTGATGGCGTCGATTGCGGGCGCCACGGGCGCACCGGAAACACCGATGCTGTGGCGGCGCGTGTGCGCGCTCGGCGTGGCGCAGATTGTCTCCTGGGGCACGCTGTTCTACACGATCGCGGTGCTCGGTGCGGCGATGCGCGCCGATCTCGGCGTGAGCGACGTCATGCTCTTCGGCAGCTTCACCGCCGGCCTCTTCGTCTCCGGTCTCGCCTCGCCTTTCGTCGGCCGCCAGATCGACCGGCACGGCGGCCGGCGGATGCTCGCCGGAGGATCGATCGTCGGCGCCGCCGCGTGTGCCGCGCTCGCTACGGCGCAGGGACCGCTCACGATGCTCGTTGGCTGGCTCCTTGCCGGCGTCGCGATGGCAGCGTGTCTCTATGATCCCGCGTTCGCGACGTTGCACCAGATTGCGGGTGCGCAGTACAGGCGGACGGTGACGGCGCTGACGCTCTTCGGTGGCTTCGCGAGTACCGTGTTCTGGCCACTGTCGCAATATCTGCTCGACACCGTCGGCTGGCGCGCGACGTTCGCGATCTACGCGGGACTGCACCTCGTGCTGTGCCTGCCCGTGCACAGCGTCGCGGTGCCGGCGTCTGGGCCGCCGGCGCAGATCCCCGACGCTGCCGCACAAGCGACCTCGGTGCCGGGGGGCTTCGACGCGAACGCGCGCGGCGCCGTATTCGCCTGGCTTGCGACGGCGCTTGCGCTGGCATCGTTCCTGAGCACGGCGATCGCTGCGCATTTGATCGGCCTGCTGACAGCGACCGGCCTTTCCGCACGCGAAGCGGTACTCATCGGCTCGCTGATCGGGCCGATGCAAGTCGCCGGGCGCGTGATGGAGTTCGCATTCGGCCGTCATCTGCGGGCGCAGGCGGTGGGAACGCTCGCGTTCGCGCTGATGGCCGCATCGCTTGCGATCTTCACGCAGGTGCATGGCGTGTGGATCGTCGCGCTCGCCTTCGCGATTCCCTACGGCTGGAGCAATGGGGTGATGACGATCGCACGGGGCACGGTGCCCGCGGAGCTGTTCGGCACGAGCGGCTACGGCACGCTGCTGGGCCGCCTCGCGCTGCCGCAATTCATCCTGAAGGCGATCGCGCCGGTCGCGCTCACGTTGCTTTTTGCCGTCGATCCAGCGCGCACGCGCACACCTTATGCGCTGCTGCTGCTCGCACTGATGGCGCTCGTCGGCTATCGGGCGGCGGTGCGGTTGTCTGTGCAGCGATGATCAGGCGCAGTTTGGCCCCTTCCGCGGCGGGGCGCACCGATCTCACCACAGTCGCCACAGCGCCCACGCCAAGCCGACGATCAGTACGATGCCCCAGGTCAGCGCCCCGGCGTCGGACGGCGGGCGCACCGGAGGCAGCAGGTCGGCGTCGCGCAGCGCATCGGGGAAGGGCCGCGCCGGGACCGGAACGATCTGCGCCATCGCCGGATCGGGCGGGACGCGCATCCTGTACTCCCATGTAGTCGCGACCGGCGCGTCGCCCCACGCGCGGCTCGACGGGAATTGCGGAAAGCGCACGAAGACGAGCGCGTCGAGATCGCGCGCAAGCATCTGCGAGAGCGGACCGCCCGCGTAAGTCGTCGCGCTGCCTTTCCCGCCGAGCGCGAGCAGGCTCCCGAAAATTTCCTCGGCGGCCGCGGTCGGCAACAGCCGCGTCTGGTCGGCGCAGAGGTAATCGAAGCCGACCTTTGCCTTCGCGAGCGAGCGCTCCTTCAGCACGAGCAGCGGAAATCCGGCCCACGCGGCGAGACGGCTCGTCGGACCGCGCGCCGGCACGTCCCAGCCCAGCGCGCGCAGCGTATCGACGGAGATGCTCGTGCAGTTCGTCGTCGGGTGATAGTAGACGATCTGGTGCCGGTAGAACTGGTTGTAGACGCGACCGAGCGCCGACTGGACGAGCGTCGCCGCGCGGCCGGTGGACAGCACGGCGACCAGCATGTACGACGGCCGATACCAGTTCTGCCCGGCGTTGAGATCGGCGAGATAGTTGTCGAGCGGAACGGGCGCTGCAATGATGCCTTTTTCGCTTTCGGCGTCGAGTGTGTAGAAATTGTTGACGAGCCAGTCGCCGATCGCGCCGTCGCTCTGGACGCGCCCCGTCACGAGCGCGAAGTGGCCGGCGTGCGCCTCGTCGTCGTCGCCTTGCGCGCCGTTGATCATGAACGCGAGCACCGCGCGCCCGCGGAGGTCGGCGTTGTTGCCCGCGCGCTGCCACAGCGTTTCGACCGCGTAGGGGCTCGTCGCACCGCCGTTCTTCTCCGCACGCATCCGCTGTCGCAAGGCGAGGGCGGGGGTCTCGTCATCAGTTGACGACCGGGCCGGCGGCGCAAGCGTGAGACGAAACTCCTCGGGCCACAGCGTGCGTGCGACGATCGCGCCGTTCTTGACGGTGCCGCGCACCTTGACGTCGCGCCCGGCAAAAAACCGCGCCGAGGATTCATCGAAGTAGGAGCGATTGAGCGGAATCTTCGGCGTGAGCGTGAAGGAGAGCGGCCCGATGCCGGTGACGAGTCCGGTGAGATCGCCGGTAAGACGCGTACCGGAGAGCAGATCCGGGGCGGCGATCCAGACGAGTGGCGGAAACTCGAGCTGCGCGGAATCGCTCCGCCCGGCGAGCCACGTGCGCAGGTCCTCGTCGAAGCGCAGGCCGCGAACGAAGCGCGCGACCGGGCGCCCTTCCTTCGCGACGGCGATCGTCTCGCGCTCGAAGTACCACAGCGCCTGGCGGATCGTCGGGCAATCGCTGCAGCGGCCATCCGTGATCCTGAAATCGCCGGCCGCATAAAGCCCGAGGTCGGCACCGGACGCGAGGGTCGCCGTCATTGGCGCGCGTGGGGCGGGGTCGGCGGACATGGGTCGGGCGCGGAAGGAATTCTGGCGGGAGCAATGTGTGGCGCCCCGCGGCGATGTGCGGGTCGCGGGGATTATGACGCAAGACTCGCCGGTGACGCGCTATCATCGCGCGTTCCCGCTGCCCATCGTTTTGCACCCGTGCCCGGATACCGCATCGTCCATCGCCTCGCCATCGATCCGGCGGCCGAGCGGCGCGTGCTCGTCGCGGGCCTGCGCGCGACACCGGCCGCGATTTCGCCGAAATATTTCTACGATGGCCTGGGTTGCGCGCTCTACGGTGCGATCTGCGAGCTGCCCGAGTATTACCCGACGCGGACGGAACGGGCGATCTTCCACGAATACCGTGCCGAGATCGCACAGGGAATTCCCGTTGGCGGCCAGTTCGTCGATCTCGGCGCCGGCGATTGCTGCAAAGCGGAGAGCTGGCTCGCGTTCGTCGCGCCGAAGCGCTATTTCGCCGTGGACATCGCCGCCGACGCGATCAACCGTGCGCTCGCGCGTCTTGCGCCCGAACATCCGGAAGTCGAAATGGTGGGCGTGATCACCGACTTCACCGCGGGGCTCGATCTCGGCGCCGATCTCGCGCACCTGCCGACGACGTTCTTCTATCCCGGATCATCGATCGGAAACTTCACGCCGGACGAAGCGCAGGCCTTCCTGCGCGCGATCCGTCGGCATTGCGTCGTTCCGCGGAGCGGCCTCCTGATCGGCGTCGATACCAAAAAGGACAAGGCGCGGCTCGATGCCGCCTACGACGATCGACTCGGCGTTACGGCAGCGTTCAACCGCAACGTGCTGAACCATGTCAATCGTGTGCTTGGAAGCGATTTCGTCCCGGACGCGTTCGCGCATCGGGGCTTCTACAATGCGCCGGCAGGCCGGATCGAAATGCACCTCGAAGCGACGTCGGCGCAGACGGTGATGCTCGACGGGACGCCGCGCGTCTACAGCGAAGGCGAGCGCATCCACACCGAGAATTCGTACAAGTACGCGCCGGCCGAGTTCGCGACGCTGCTCGAGCGGGCGGGATTTGGCGCCGTGCGTCGCTGGCAGGATGCGCGCGGCGATTTCGCGGTGTTCTATGCCGAGTGAGCGAGGCGGGCGAGGCGGAGCCGAGCGAAGGCCCGAAGGGCGCGTCGCCGAGCGATCGAGCGCGGCCGACGCAACCGCGCATCGCGTCACAAGGAACGTACGGAGGCCGCGGTGTGAGCGAGGCGGGCGAGCGGAGCGAGCCAAGGCCCGAAGGGCACTTGACCGCGCCCCCTAGCGCACATCGCGCGCGAGTCGCAGCCCGGAGAACTGCCAGCGCGCCTCGGGCGGGAAGAAATTGCGATACGTCGCGCGGATGTGCGAGCGCGGCGTCGCGCACGAGCCGCCACGCAGCACGTACTGGTTGCACATGAACTTGCCGTTGTACTCGCCGACGGCCCCCGGCGCGGGTTCGTAGCCGGGATACGGTGCGTACGAACTCCGCGTCCATTCCCAGACGTCGCCGTAAAGCTGTGCGGGGGTTCCGGGCGGGGGATCGCCACGCGGCGCAAGCGGGTGCAACATCCCGCTCTCCTGGAAATTTCCATCGATCGCACAACCGGTCGCAGCCGCTTCCCACTCGAATTCGGTCGGCAAGCGTGCGCCCGCCCACCTCGCGTAAGCGTCGGCTTCGAAGTAGTTCACGTGAGTCATGGGCGCGGCCGGATCGATGTCCACGCGGCCGCGCAGCGTGAACGTCGTCCAGCGGCCGTCACGCTGCTCCCAATAGAGCGGCGCCGACCAGCGCTGCGCCTGCGCGGCGTCCCATCCGAGCGACAGCCACAGCTCGGGGCGTCGGTAGCCCCCGTCGTCGATGAACGCGAGGAAATCGCCATGGGTCACCGGACGCGAGGCGAGTTCGAACGGGATAAGAAAGACCTCGTGGCGCGGCAGCTCGTTGTCGAAGCAGAAGCCCATGCCGGCGTGACCCGATGCGATGAGCCCTCCGGGGAACCCGATCCAGCGCGCCTTCTGAGGTTTGATCGGCGTCAGTGGCCACCGTTCGAGATAGGACGGCTGCAGGGGATTGCGCGACAGCAGGTGCTTCACGTCAGTGAGAATCAGCTCCTGGTGCTGCTGCTCGTGCTGCACGCCGAGCTCGAGGAGCGCGGCGATCCCCGGATCACCTTCGGCGCGCGCGAACAATGGCTCGAGATGGTGCTCGACGTGTGCACGATAAGCACGAACTTCGTCGAGCGATGGCCGGGATAGCAATCCGCGCTCGGGCCGCGGATGCCGGTCGCCGACCGCGTTGTAATAGGAGTTGAAGAGAACGCGGAAATGCGGATGGAATGGCGAGTAGCCGCGGACATGGCGCTCGAGCAGGAACGTCTCGAAAAACCAGGTCGTGTGCGCGAGATGCCACTTGACGGGACTCGCATCCGGCATCGACTGCAATGCGCAATCCTCCGCCGACAGCGGCGCCGCAAGGCGCACCGTGGTGGCTCGCACCGCGTCGAAGCGCGCGGCGAGCGACGTCGGCGATGCCTCGGTCGTCCCGACTCGCCGCCGCGGGTTGCGTGCACGATTCGGCATGGTTAGACGAGCGTCACGCGCGGCGCACCGGCGACGATACTGCCGATGACGGCCGCGCGATCGAAGCCTTCGGTTCGAAACAGCGCAAGAACGTCGTCCGCCGCCTCCGGCGCGCACGCGACGAGCAGACCGCCGGAGGTCTGCGGGTCGGTGAGGAGCGCCTGCTCGACGGCGACGGTGCCGGGCTCGAGGCTGACCTCGTTTCCGTAGGACGCCCAGTTGCGGCGCGAGGCGCCGGTGACGTTTCCTGCGCGCGCGAGCTCGACCACGCCCGGATGGAGCGGAATCTTCGCGAAGTCGAGCGTCGCACCGACTCCCGAGCCACGGCAGACCTCGAGCAGATGGCCGACGAGACCGAACCCCGTGACGTCGGTCAGCGCGTGTACGGATTCCATCGTTCCCAGCGTGATGCCCGGCGTGTTGAGCTGTGTCGTGCTCGCGATCATCCCCGCGTAGCCGTCGGGAGACAGCGTCTCCTTCTTCAACGCTGCGCTGTAGATGCCCACACCGAGCGCCTTGCCGAGGATGATCGCGTCGCCGGGCCGCGCGCCGACGTTTCGCTTCAGGTTCTTCGGATCGACGACCCCGAGGGCGACGAGCCCATAGATCGGCTCGACCGAATCGATCGTGTGGCCGCCGGCGATCGGGATGCCCGCTTTCGCGCAGATGGCCTCGCCGCCTTCGAGGATCTTGCGGATTGTCTCCATCGGCAGCCTGTCGACCGGCATGCCGACCAGCGCCAGTGCGAACAGCGGCGTCGCGCCCATCGCGTAGATGTCGGAGAGCGCATTCGTCGCGGCGATCGCACCGAAGTCGTGGGGATCGTCGACGATCGGCATGAAGAAATCGGTGGTCGCGACGATCGCCTGCGTGTCGTTCAACTGATACACCGCGGCATCGTCGGACGTCTCGATGCCGACCAGCAATTCTCTCGGCACGAGCGACGGCCCGACCTTGGCGATGATCTGCTCCAGCACGCCGGGCGCGATCTTGCAGCCGCAGCCGCCACCGTGGCTGAACTGGGTGAGACGGAGCGGAGGCCGGTCAGGTGCGTTCATGGAAGTCCAATCCTGGTTGCGGCGGGGCCGACCATTGTACCGGCGTCCGCCGCCCTTGCCGCGAGGGCCCCGGCGATCGCTTTTTCCAGCGCCCTGCGCTCGGCGTCCGGCGTGAAGAGCGGTGCATGACGGGCGCATTGCGCGGCGAGCGTGTTGGACAACGTCGGTTCACGGACGATCCGTGTGAGGAGACGGGCGAGCGCGGCCACGTTGCCGACAGGGAAATAGCCCGAATAGCTCGCGCCCAGCATCCCGAGGTTGCCGGACATGCGCGAGGCGACCACGAACGTACCGGCGGTGATCGCCTCGACGACGACGTTGGCGCCGCCCTCCATCTTCGACGGGCAGAGCAGCAGATGCGCCCGCTTGATCGCCTGCCGGGTCCAGGGGTGGGGCCGCGGCCCGAACCAGCGCACGCGCGCATCCGCGGCGGCGAGCTCGCGGGCCGCCTGCCCGAGCGCCGGATCGAGCGCCGCGCCAATGATGGTCAGCGTGACGCGGAGATCGGCGGGCAGCCGCCGCCATGCCTCGAACACGGTGCGCGGATCCTTTTCGTCGCGCAGATGGGCGACCAGCACGCAATGCAGACGATCGGCGCGTTTCCAAGGCCACGGCTTCAGCGCGCGCGCCGACTGGTAGACGACATCGACCTTGCGCCGGAATTCCGCGGGAACGAAATTGCGGGCGTCCTCCTGCAGCACGATCAGCCGGTCGGCATCCGAAAGCGACGCGCGGGCGTCAAGGTTGCCGGCAGGAACGTCGCGATAGAGGTCGGTGCCGGTCAGCACGACGACGAGGGCGCGGTCCGGATGCGCGGCGCGCCAGGCGGCGATCGCGGCGCGGCTGCGGCGTGCGTGCAGCGCGAGAAGCGCGACAGCGCCGGCGCCCTCGCCGTCGGTCACGGGCGCGTCAACCGCTTGTACAATCGGCCGGTAACGCGGTGCGAGCAGGCGCGCCCAGCGTGCAGCGGTGCGCCAGTTGCCGTTGTTCGCGGCCGCCGCATAAGGAGTGACGATGAGAAGCGTCGGAGTGCCGGAGCGGGCCATCGCGCGCAGAGATGATTCCGAGGCTGACGCGGCGCAACGTGGCTGGCCGCCGCGATCTGCGGCGGCGCTCGAAGCAGCGTTGCGCGGTGCGCGCGATTATACGCTCGGGCTCTATGCGCACTTGTCCGAATCGCAGCAGCACTTTCCGCAGATCGCGATCGTCAATCCGCCGCGCTGGGAGCTGGGCCACATCGGCTGGTTCCAGGAGTTCTGGTGCCGCCGTTATCGCCCGGATGACCCGGCGGGCGTGCGTACGCCGTCACGGATCGCGAACGCCGACGCGCTGTGGAATTCGAGTACCGTCCCGCACGCGACGCGCTGGAGCCTGCCGCTGCCGGCGTGGCCCGCGCTCCATGCGTACCTCGACGCGACGCTCGCCGACACGCTCGAAATACTCGCCGCATCGCGCGACGGCGAGCGTTATTACTTCGAGCTTGCGCTCTATCACGAGGACATGCATGCCGAGGCGTTGCTGATGACGCTGCAGTCGCTCGCATTGCCTCCGCCGACGGCCTTTGTCGAGCCGCGTTCGCGCGTCTCCGCTGCCGCATCGTCGGATGCGTCGGGCGATGTCGCGGTTCCGGGGGGCGAGCTCGCGCTCGGCACGGCGCGCGGCACCGACAAACGTCGCTTCGTCTTCGACAACGAGAAATGGGCGCATGCCGTCCGCGTCGCGCCGTTCGCGATTGCGCGGTGCTGCGTGACCAACAGGGAATTCGCGACGTTCGTCGCCGACGGCGGCTACCGCCGGCCCGAGTTGTGGTCGGACGCCGGACGCGCGTGGCTCGCCGCGGCCGGACGCGCATCGCCCGCGTATTGGCTGCGCGATGGAGGCGCGTGGCAAGCGCGCCGGTTCGATCGCTGGCGTCCGCTCGATGCGAACGCGCCGGTCCAGCACGTCTCGGCATTCGAGGCGGACGCGTACTGCCGCTGGGCCGGCCGGCGTCTGCCGACCGAAGCCGAGTGGGAATGCGCGGCGCGGTTCGGGCTGCCCGCGCAAGGCGACGATCGGCCATGGACGACCCCCGAGGGCAACGCCAACCTCGACGCCGTCGCCGGCGCGCCCGTCGCGGTCAACGCATTCGCCGATGCAACACCCCATCGTCTTGCGCAGATGTTGGGTAATGTCTGGGAATGGACGGCGACGCCGTTCGGTCCGTATCCGGGCTTCGCCGCCGATCCCTACGCCGACTATTCGGCGCCGTGGTTCGGCGATCATCACGTGCTGCGCGGCGGTTCGTGGGCGACGCGCTCGCGCCTCGTCCATCACCGCTTCCGCAACTTCTACCGGCCCGAGCGCCACGACCCCTTCGTGGGCTTTCGCACTTGCGCATGAGCAGCGGGGCGACCCGCGAGACGCCCGCGACATAGCGCGCCGGTGCGACATTCCGCCGCGATTTCGCGGGGAAATGTGATGCAGATCAAAGGTATCGCCGCCGCAGACCGACGCGCCAGCGTAGCATCCGTTCTGACGCGACCACGTCCCGAAGCGCGCTGACAGCAGCGCGGACTACGCCAGACCTTCGGACCGTCGCCGTACGCGGAGGATGTGGCTTGAAGCCGATGCACGGAGCGCGCACTGACGACTGTTCCCAAGTCGTGCGTCGGCCATCGCCTGTTCGATCCTCCGTTTCCGCATTCGAACGGGCCCCGCTGGCGGTCGGCCCGAGCCACCGGGACATGATGTGAACACGGGGACATCGCACCTCTTCGAAGTCGTGGCGCGCGAGGACTTCTCGGCCGTCACCTACCTGCTCGAAGTCCGGCATCCGCTGATGGCGAAGGCGGCGAAACCCGGCCAGTTCGTCATCGTGATGGCGACCGAGCATGGCGAGCGCGTTCCGCTGACGATCGCCGATTTCAACCGTGAGCGCGGCACGATCACGCTCGTGATCCAGGCGGTGGGCAAGACGACGAAGGAGATGCAGCAGAACTGCAAGGTCGGCAGTTCGCTGTATGCGATGGTCGGCCCGATGGGCGTGCCGAGCCAGCTCGGCCACGCGAAGAAGGCGTTATGCGTCGGCGGCGGGCTCGGCGTCGCGCCGACGTTTCCGCAGGCGCGCGCGTTCCAGGAAGCCGGCGCTTACGTGATCGGCGTCATCGGCTTCCGCAGCAAGGACCTCATGTTCTGGGACGACAAGTTCCGCTCGGTCTGCGACGAGGTGATCGTGTGCACCGACGACGGCTCGACCGGCGTCAAGGGCACGGTTGCCGAAGGCATCCGGCTCGCGATCGCCAAGCATCCCGACATCGACGAGTGCGTGGCGATCGGTCCGCCGATCATGATGAAGGGCTGCGCCGAAGCGACGCGCCCGCACGGCATCAAGACGATGGTGAGCTTGAATCCGCTGATGGTCGACGGCACGGGAATGTGCGGCGGCTGTCGGGTGAAGATCGGCGATCAGATCAAGTTCGCCTGCGTCGACGGCCCCGACTTCGACGGTCACAAGGTCGATTTCGACGATCTGATGGCGCGGTTGAAGCGCTTCACCGCCGAGGAGCGGATGGCGCTCGAACACTGGAACGACACCTGCCGCCTGATGAAGCAGGCCGACGAGATGGCGGCTGCATCGAGCAAATCCGATCCGGAGCTCTACTAATGGCTGCGAAGAAGAAGACGATTCGGACGATTCCGCAGGAGCGCACGCCGGCGCGCGAGCAGGACCCGCACGAGCGCGCGAAGAACTTTTCCGAGGTGTCGTTCGCGTACACGGTGGACCAAGCGCTGGTCGAGGCGGAGCGCTGTCTGCAGTGCCCAGACGAGCCCTGCGTTCGCGGCTGTCCGGTTGGCATCGACATCCCCGGGTTCATCCGGAAGATCGCCGAGAAGCACTACCACGGCGCCTACGACATCATCACCGACACGAATCTGCTGCCGTCGGTCTGCGGCCGCGTCTGCCCGCAGGAGAATCAGTGCGAGGGCGTTTGCACCGTCGGCGACACGCTCGAACCTGTCGCGATCGGCCGGCTCGAACGTTTCGTCGGTGACACGGCGATCAAGGAAGGCTGGGCGAACGTCCCGTACATCGAGCCCTCCGGATTCAAGGTGGGCATCGTCGGCGCGGGCCCCGCGGGAATGGCGTGCGCAGCCGACATGGCGAAGGCCGGCTGCGAAGTTACCGTGTACGAAGCATTTCACCAGCCGGGCGGCGTGTTGAAGTACGGTATCCCGGATTTCCGGTTGCCCAACGAGGTGATCGATGCCGAGATCGACAAGTTGAAGCAGCTCGGCATCAAGTTCGAGTGCAACACGCTGGTCGGCCGGCTCTTCACGATCGAGCAGATGGTGACCGAGATGGGGTTCGACGCCGTCTTCATCGGCACCGGCGCGGGCTATCCGAGCTTCATGGGGATCCCCGGCGAATCGCTGAATGGCGTGCTATCGGCCAACGAGCTCCTCACGCGCTGCAACCTGATGCGCGCGCGCGACTACCCGAATTTCGATACGCCCCTCAAGCCCGGCAAGCACGTCGCGGTGATCGGCGCCGGCAACACGGCGATGGACGCGCTGCGCGTGTCACTGCGGCTGGGTGCCGAGTCGGTCCACTGCATCTATCGCCGGTCGCGCAAGGAAGCGCCGGCGCGCGTGGAGGAGGTGCATCACGCCGAGGAGGAGGGCGTCGACTTCAACTGGCTCACGAGCCCGGTCGAGATCCTGGGCGACGCGAACAACTTCGTTCGCGGCCTGCGTTGCATAAAGATGGAGCTGGGAGAGCCCGACGAATCCGGTCGCCGTCGTCCCGTGCCGGTGCCCGGGAGTGAGTTCGAGTTCGAGGCCGACATGGTCGTCTTCGCGATCGGCACCAACGCCAACCCGATTATCGGCCAGACCTCGAAGCTCAAGCTCAACAAACGCGGCTACATCGCGACCGACGAGAACCTCGCCACGTCGATTGCCGGCGTCTACGCGGGTGGCGACATCGTCACCGGTGCGGCAACGGTGATCGAGGCGATGGGCGCCGGGCGCAAGGCTGCGCGCGGCATGAAGGCGTACCTCGGGCTGCGCGACACCGAAACCGTTTACGAGTCGGCCACGGGCGGGACGCGCTTTGGCATCCCGCGTGAGGAGCACGGCTTCGCCCGCGTGCGCCTCGCGTGATCCCCACTCTCTAAGGCAAAGCATGAGCGACGCCGCTGTCATCGAACGCCCCGTCAAACCCGGCCCCGCCGGCGCGAAGCGCGCGAAGATCCTGACCGAGCACATTGTCGAGGTGATCAGCGACTCGGGCGAAGGCGCGCAGCGCTGCGGCCAGTCGCTGGGCGCCATCGCCGCGCGCAGCGGCAACGGCATCTGGACGGTCGAGATCATCCCGGCCGAGATCCAGCCGCCGGCGCGCAGCGTCGCCGGCGCCTCCGGCATCCGGATCCGTATCGGCGCCAAGGCCGTGACCAACGGCGGCGACCACACGGACCTCGTCGTCGCGTTCAACGAGCAGGTGCTGCTGGGCCGCGTCCGCGCGGGAGAGCTCAAGCCCGGCGCCACGATCCTGCTCGAGTCGACGTGGCGCGAACACAAGGATCCGCAGATCGTTGCCTCGTACGTCGAGACCGTGAAGTCGATGCAGGACGCCGGCTACCGCCTGATCGAGATTCCGCTCGAACGTGAATGCCGCGCAATGATGACCGACGCGCGGCGCGGCAAGAACATGTTCGTGCTGGGCATGCTCTGCAGCATCTACAGCCTCGACCTCCAGCTCGCGCGCGACCAGGTCGCCCGGATCTTCGGCAAGAAGGACGAGAAGGTCATCGCGACCAACGTGAAGCTGCTCGAGGCAGGCTTCGCCTGGGGCGAGGCCAATCTAGACTTCAAGTACGCGATTCCGGCGGAAAAGTCACAGGTACCGCAGATCGTCGTCAACGGCAACACCGCGATTGCACTTGGCGTCCTCGCATCCGGCATGGACATCTGCGCGATGTACCCGATCACCCCGGCGACGTCCGCATCGCATTACCTGTCCGACGTGTTCGAGAAGGTCGGCGGGCTCGTGCATCAGGCCGAGGACGAGATCGCTGCGTGCGCGTTCGCGATCGGCGCGTCCTATGCGGGCCGCTGCGCCGTCACGATCACTTCCGGGCCCGGCTATTCGCTCAAACAGGAAGGACTGGGACTCGCCGTGATGGCCGAGATCCCCCTCGTCGTCGTCAACGTGCAGCGCGGCGGCCCGAGCACCGGGCAGCCGACCAAGATGGAGCAGGGTGACTTGCTGACCGCGATCTACGGCAGCCACGGCGACGCGCCGAAGGTGGTCCTGGCCGTCAGCGACATCGAGGACTGCTTCTATTCGATCATCACCGCGCGCAAGATCGCCGAGACGTTCAACATGGTGGTCGTCGTGCTGTCGGATGCGAGTCTCGCCACCGCACAGGCGCCGTTCCCGCGGCCGCGCTTCTCCGAGGACTGGCTCGCGCCGCCGCTCGACCAGTCGCCCGTCCCCGAGGGTGCCAAGCCGTACGACTGGGACCCGGTCACCGGCATCGCGCACCGCTTCATCCCGGGCCAACCGAACGGCATGCACACGCTGACCGGGCTCGCGCACGATCGCGCGAGCAAGGTCGCTTACGACCCGTCGATCAACGAAGAGGGTCTGCGCGCGCGCAGCCTCAAGCTCGCCGCGCTGCAGAAGACGCTGAAGACCCCGCCCGTGCATGGCGATCCGGAAGGCGACTTGCTGGTCGTCGGCTGGGGCAGCAACAAGGGCGTGATCGAGGAGGCTGTCGATCGCGCGCGCGCCGAAGGATTGAAAGTCTCATCGCTGCACCTTCGCTTCATCCAGCCGATGCCGTCCGGCATCCGCGAGATCCTGCAGAAGTTCGGCAAGGTCATGACCGTCGAAAGCAATTGGTCGGACCGGCGCGAGGACGAATTGATCGACGAGGATAACCGTCGGTACTCGGCGCTGGCGCTGCTGCTGCGCTCGCGTTTCTTGGTCGACGTCGACTGCTGGAGCGAGGCGCGCGGCCAGCCGATCAAGCCGGGCGACGTGGTCGAGGCGATCCGCGCGAAGCTCAACGAAGGAAAGTAGCCCATGGCCATCCCCGTCACCCAGTGCATCATCAAGCTCCACGAGGAGCACCACAACCTCGAGGATTATCAGGGAGGCGTCCCGCGTTGGTGCTCGGGCTGCGGCGACAACGCGATCCTGGCCGCGGTGCAGCGGCTCTGCCGCGACGAGGACCTCGCGCCCGAGCGCACGGTGTTCGTGTCGGGCATCGGCTGCTCGTCGCGCTTCCCGCATTACATGAAGACCTACGGCTTCCACGGGATCCACGGCCGCGCGTTTCCGATCGCCGAGGGCGTCAAGATGGCGCGCCCGGATCTCGCGGTGTTCGTGAACACCGGCGACGGCGACTGCTGCAGCATCGGCGCCGCGCACTGGATCCACGCGATCCGCTACAACATGAACCTCACGGTGCTCCTGCACGACAACCACGTCTACGGGCTCACCAAGAAGCAGGCGTCGCCGACCTCGCCGCACGGGATGAAGAGCAACACGACGCCGCGCGGCGCGGTGCTCGAGGCGATGAACCCGCTGACGGTGACGCTGGGCGTGCAGAACGCGTCGTTCGTCGCGCAGGGCGTCGACTGGATTCCCGAACTTCTCTACGACATCATCGCCAAGGCGTACCGGCACCGCGGCTTCTCGTTCATCCGCGTGATCCAGCGCTGCCCCGAGTTCCTGCCGAAGATGTTCGAGCCTTGGCTGCACGACCCGGCGAAGACGCTGCTCCTCACACACAAGGACGGGCTGCAGCTCTCGCCCGAGACGAGCCGGATCTACAAGAACCAGCGCGAGCACGACCCGCGCGACATCCACAAGGCGCGCGAGATCGCCTCCGCCGAGGATCCGATCCCGGTCGGCATCCTCTACCAGAACCCCGACATCCCCTGCTACGAGGACCTGCGCAGCGCCGGGCAGCCGCGCACGCCCGAGCGCACCCGCGCCGGGCTCGAGGCGGAATTCGACAAGGTCACGATCTGGCCGGACGAGGGCGCCCGCGCCCGCGCAGCCTGAGGCCGGTGGCGACACGCACGAGCGACAACCCATGGACATGGCAGCAAAATTCCAGGACCAACGCGTCTTCCACATGACCGGCAACCGCACGGGCGATGGCCTCGCGCCGGTCGATATCGGCTCGCTGCGCCCGGCGCTCCTCGCCGGCTATCGCGACCTGACGCGGCTGCGCTACGACTTCCCGCTGGTGCTGCCGGAAGCGGCGGACGGCGACGAGTACGTCCATTCGCTGTCGGGCATCGTCACCGCGCTTCTCGCGCTGCTCGCGCCGCGCGGCATCGAAGGCGAGCGGCTGCGCAAGCACGTGCTGCGCCTCGAGCGCGAGCTGCGCGCACAGGTCGCCGCGGGCGAGAAGGGCACGCTGTCGGAGCTCTGGGCCCGCGCCGCCGAACGCGTGAGCGCCGGGGCCGACCCGACCGTCGCACAAGTCCTTGCGCAGGCGGGCGACTCGCTGCCGGTCGACGGCGAGCTCGTCGATTGCGATCCGTCGCTGCCGGTCCGGGTGATCAAGCAGGCGTGGCGGCATGCGCACGCGCAGAAAGCGCGAGAATTCCGGACACTCGTCGACACGCTGATCCGCAAGCTCTCAGACATCCGGCGCGCGGCGTTCGCGCGCTCGGCGGCGGGACAGCAGCCGGCGGCACTCGCGGCCTCGATCGGCAGCGGGCACGCCGACGTCTTCGATTTCTCCGTCATGTCGAAGCTCGTCGCGCGGAGCGCGCCGAAGGACGAGCTGCCACCGGCTCGGCGCGGACGCATCGAGCGGGCGTTGGGCGTCCTCGGTGGGCAGCCGTTCTACGCCGATCCCGACGACACGGCGGTCGCGGGCTGGGATTTCGTGTTCGAGAATTGCGCAGCGGCGGCGGCGGCCTACCGCGAGCGGCTGCTGCGGTTGACCGAGGTCGTCAAGGCGATCGCGATCGCCGAGCTCGAAGCGAAGGGTGGCTACGTCGAGGCCGACCACGACGCATTCTTCGAGCGCTACGATGAGAACGCGCTCACGGCGGACGACCTCGCGCTCTTCCCCAACTACCTCGTCTGCATTCCGGCAGGACGCAACGACGCGCCCGAGAATGCCGGGCTGATCGAGATGTTGTCCTCAGGCCTGCCCGTCAAGGTGCTCGTCTTGCAGACCGACCTCCTCGAGGAGGCTTCGATCGGCACCGGCCACTTCGCGTTCGGCGTGCGCAGCGCGCGGCTCGCGACGACGGCGATGGGTCTAGGCGGGATGTTCGTCCTGCAGGCGACGAGCGCCGATCTCTACGCGATGCGCGCGCGCATCGAGCGCGGTCTCGCGTGTCGCGAGCCTGCGCTGTTCAGCGTGTTTGCCGGCTCGCCCGCGGCGGCCGGCGATCTGCCGCCGTACCTTACCGCAGCGTCGGCGCGCGAGGCGCGGGCGTTTCCGGCCTTCGTCTACGACGCCGCGGCCGGCCCGAACTGGGCGACCCGGTTCTCGCTCGAGCACAACCGCAATCCGGACACGGACTGGGCCGCGGACGTGCTCGAGTATTCCGACGAGGCGGTGCAGCGCGTGCGCGAAGACACGACATTCAGTTACATCGATTTCGCATTGTGCGACCGCCGTTACGCCGCCCATTTCGCCGTCGTGCCGCGCGAGCGCTGGAACGCGGCGATGCTGCCCGCATCCCAGTGGGTAGCGCTCGACGAGCGGGCCGCCGCGGACCACGTCCCGTACATATGGGCAGTCGACGCCAATGACGGGCTGCATCGCGTCATCGTCGATGCACGGCTCATGCAGGCGGCGCGTCGCTGCCTGCTCCTGTGGCACCGGCTGCAGGAACATGCCGGGATTCACGATTCGCACGCAGAGCGGCTGCTGACCAGAGAGAAGGCCGCATGGGAAGCGGAGCACGAGCAGGCTCAGGAGGCGGTAGTGCAAGCCGCGTCCGTCGCGACAGCGGCGGGCGCGGCAGCGCCTGCCGCCACCACGGCGCCCGTGCCGGTTGCGGCAGCCGAAGCCGCGCCGCCGCCGTCGGACGAAGCGTGGATCGAGACCTCGCGGTGTCCGAGCTGCAACGAGTGCCAGAACATCAACGACCGGATGTTCACGTACAACGAGAACAAGCAGGCCTACATCAAGGACATCACCGCCGGCACGTACCGCCAGCTGGTCGAGGCGGCCGAGGTCTGCCAGGTCGCGATCATTCACCCGGGCAAGCCCCGCGATCCGAACGAGGCGGGGCTCGACGAACTGATCGAGCGCGCTAAGCCGTTCCAGTAGGCGATCTCAATGCGTCGCGCCGGTCACGCCTGCTCGATGCTTTGAATTGCCTTACGCCGGATCGGGTATGTGCACCAGGAACTCCGGGATGTCCGGGAGTCCGTCAATGAACGTGCCCTTTTTCTTCCCCTTGATCGAGAAGCGCCGGACCCGCTGATCGAACCGCTCGGCCACGTAGAGATCGCCGTCCGGACCGATCGCAAAGCCGGACGGAGCCTTGAGCTTGCCATCGATCACTACTCGCGCCTTGAGCTTGCCGCGCGGAGCTTCCTTCGGGATGTCGTAGGCGAGGATGCTGCCGGTGCCGGCAGCGCCGATGTAGAGCGTGTCGCCGTGCAGGATGAGATGCACCGGTTTCGCGAGCTTCTCCCCTCGGATGCGCGCGACGAGCCGCCCGGTCTTCAGCTCGTAGATCTTGACGACGTTCCCCGCTTCGCCCGCTACATAGAGATGCTTGCGATGCACGATGATCCCCCGCACGGAGTGTCGCGGCTTGCCGTGCACGTCGAGCACCACCTCGAGGCCCTGCGGCGACGGTACGTCCCCCGGCGCGCGGTCGCCGCATTCGGGAAGTCGGCCCTGGCTGGAGGCGACAAGCGTACCGGGGAGGAAGTTGCCGTTGGGGAAGTTCTTGCGAAGGTGCGAGGCCACCGCCGCCGGCTTGCGTGTCTTGGGCAGAATGGCGAGGACGGTGTTGGTGTCCTGGCAGGAGACGTACAGGCGGCCGTCGTCACCGAACTCCACGTCGAACGGGTGCACCATCGCCGAGACGTGCTTGGTGGTTATCGCCGCCTCGGCGAAGCGGAAGGTGTCGCCGTGGCGGCGGTACCGGGCGACGTGGCTGTCCCTGCGCCAGGCATTGGCAATGTAGAGATCGTCGCCGACCAGCGCGAAACCGCGGGCGATATGCAGCGGATGTGCATCGGGCGACGGGTCGAGGAGCAACGGATGCTTCTTGCGGGGAGTGCCGTCATCCTCGAAGACGCCGATGTTGTCGACGCCGGCCTTGCCCTCACCTCGATAGCTGATCCACCACACGATGTCCTTCCTTCACTGCTCCGGTTTTCCCAAATGTGTCGGTCGCGCGAGCCGCACCAGTGCTCGAGTCTGAGGGCGCGACCCTTGACGCGCAGTTGGCTTACTTCTCGTCTTTGGTCGGGCAGCGCAGATCGTAATCCATTTGCATCTGCCTGAGTTTGAGGATGCCGAAGAGCACGGTGGCACCCAAGCCCAGCACCAGCACTCCAGTCAACATCCTCTCCGCGACATAGGCGCCTTCGCGGTTGGCGACGTAGCTGGCAATGATCAAGCCGAGTATGGCGATGTTGATGACCCAGTTCACCGGCCGGGAAACGACGAAGTGCAAGCGTGCCGTAGCCAGCCAACTGGTAGAGCATGAACGGCAGAATCGCCATCATCGGCAGCAGCTCCGAGGCCCCGAGCGAGACATTGACGGCATCGGGCGCTCTGGCGTGCAGCAGCGTGCTGCTCGCGAGTTCGTGGAACAGCGGCGGCACGGCGCAAAGGAAAGGCACCACTGCCAGCAGCTCGAGCACCAGCGACCCGCTCCAGGTGCCGGTCCGGGACGAATGATCGGCCCCCCTGCCTTCGGACTCGGTGGCGACGAAGATGCCGCCGACGATGGCGGCCGCACTGGACAGCATCAACAGCTCCACCGTGATGCCGAAGCTCGTCGGTTCGCCGGCCTTGAGGAGCAGCAGAGCCAGGAAACCCGGCGTGTAGAACATCACCCGCACCAATCGGGCCCACACCCGCGCGTCGCGTTCCGGCGGCAATATCGGCAATGGGCGTCCGTCTGTGCCAGTCGTTGGTCTTTCCTTCGCCATATTCCCCTCCTTCTTAGCGCAATCGTTTCATTTTAATACGGCCGAACTCGCATCGAAGCTCCCGCCGAGCGCCAGATAGAGCTGGACGCGGTTCACTCGCTGCAGGCTCGTGAGCTTGATCAGATCGGCTTCATTGGCGAGCTGACCGGTCTGGAGTTGCGAGACCCACAACAGATCCCTGCGTCCCGCCTTGTACTGCACGGTGGCGATGCGTACGGCTTCCGTGCGGGCCACGACGGCACGCTGGTCCAAGGGCAGTCGTTTCGCGAGCAGCTGCTCGTTGGCGAGTGCATTCTCGACCTCGCGGAATGCCTTCAGCACGACGCTGCCATAGCGCGCGACCGCCTGTGCCTGCTGCGCAGTCGCGATCTTGACCTGGGCCCGCAATGCGCCGCCTTCGTAGATCGGAATGGAAGCGCCGATGGCCGCCGAGGCGAGCCACGGATTGAGATGCAGTATCGAGAGGATCGGGTCGCCGAGACGCCCGCCAATCAGTGAGAAGGAAAAATCGGGCAGCAGCGCCAGCTCCGCCGCTTCCTCCTGGCGAAAGGCCGCCAGTACCGCGCGCTCCGCGGCAACGATGTCCGGCCGGCGCTCGAGGAGCGACGCGGGCATACCTGCCGCTGCAGGCGCAGGCAGAAACGGATAGGCAGCCGCCACTTCGATCTCGGCAGCTGGATAGCGTCCCAGCAGCACCTCAAGGGCACGCCGCGCTTCGCCGTACGATTCTCTTGCCCGTTCGAGCTCGCTCAGGGCGGTCTCGAGCTTGGCGCGCGTATCGACCACGTCGAGGTCCGAGTCCTTACCGGCCGACCGCCGGTTCGTCACCAGCTGGAGCAACTGGCCGTAGACATCGACGGCTTGCTCTGCGAGTGTCAGGAGCTGGCGCGTCTCCGTCGCGAGGTACCAGGTCTTGCACACGGTCGCGGCGAGTGACTGGCGCGCATACGCATAGTCGAGCGACGTTGCGGCATAACCCTCGACGGCCGCGGCGCGCTGCGCGCGGAGTTTCCCCCACACATCGATCTCCCACGCCACGCCGGCATACGCGAGCGTCACATTGGAGTCGTTCGCATGATCCTCGTCATTGGTGGTGCGCCCGCCGAGCACCGCGCCGACCTTCGGCAAGAGTTGCGCGCCGACCACGACCACCGATTGCTGCGCGATCGTCACCCGCTCCGCGGCCTGGCGCAGGTCGAGGTTGTTGGCGATCGCCTCGGCGACGATTCCCTCGAGCAGCGGGTCGTTGAGCGACTTCAGCCAGTCGTCGGCCACGGCGCCGGGGGTCGCTTCCGCCTTCCATGCCGGCGGGATGCGCGTTTCCTTCGGCAACGCCTGTTCGACCACGTCGGTGTGCGTCGGCGGAGCCTTGAGCGCGCAGCCCGCGAGCACCACGGCCCCGACGAGGGGGGCGGCTCGCATCAACCGGAAAACGGATAGAGCCAGTTGTACCATGTGTACGAGCGGATCGCGATCTTGCGCAGCACGCTGAAGCTGCTGCTCGGATTGGTGTAAATCGCGGCGCGCCCCTGAGTGCCGATCGGGAATTTGAGCTGGTCGGGATCATCCAGCGTTATCGCCACGACGAACTGACCTTGTGGGACTTCGGCGGGCAAATAGTTGAAACTTGGCAACGTGCCGCTCGGCAGCATCTGTCCCGCGCCGCTCCCCTGCCAGATCGCCTCGACCTTGCCGGGCCAAATCTGGCCGGGGTACAAATCCAGGGCCACCTCCACCGGCTGCCCCGGCTTCACATACTTGAGGTTTTCCTGGAAGAAGTTGGCCAGCAGATAGCGATTGGCGTCGCAGATGAACGACGCGATCGCTCCGAAGCGAACGTCACCGGCCACCATGCCGGGTCGGACCTGCAGATTCATGATGTAGCCATCCTCCGGCGCCACGATCAGCGTGTTGTCGAGATAGAAACGCGCCTGGTCGAGCTCGGCCTGCGTCGACGCCACCGTCGTGTTCACGCCACCGACCTCCGACTGATACTTGAGCCGCGAACGCTGCTCCTCGGCCTGCGCTTCCTTGATGGCGGCGTTATCGGCTGCAACCTGCGCGCTCCACTTCTGAGCGTCTTCCTCGGGGCCGGAGCCCGTCTTCGCCAGATCGCTGGATAGCTTTTCCTGATATCGGGCGTACTGAAGCTCGCTCTTGAGCTTCACCACCTTCTCGCTCGCCACCTGAATGTCGGCTTTCATGATCAGTACGTTCTGCTTCGCCTGGGCGAGCTGCGCCTCGAGTTGCTTCACCTTGGCTTCGTAGATGCGCCGATCGAACTGGAAAAGCGGTGTGCCTTGCTTGACGTGCACATTGGGCTCGACCACCACCGCTGTGACGAGCGTCGGTTCCGAAAGACGCGGGGTGATCTGGATCGTGTGCTGGATAACGCGAGCCTCCGTCGACGCCGGCGCAACGTAACGGAGGCCGAGCAAAAAGATGATCCCCAGGTGCAACACGAAGAACGTCGAAAAGAAGCCCCAGGCGATGGTGAACTTCAGCCATCTGAACTTGAAGAAGACGAGCCATACGATCAAGCCGTAGGCGAACAGCAGGACGAATCCGAGCAGCATCGATTGCTCCGCTCAGCCCGTCGTCCCGCCGTGGGGTGGACTCGGCGGTGCCAACGCGTCGCGGGGCGGGACCGCGGCATCCGTCGCCTTGACGTGGTCGGCAGCCTCACCCTTGAGACGATTCAGGTCTTCCTCAATCGCCTTCGCCTCCTCCCTCGGAAAGCGCCGGATGTCGACAATGTCGGTGGGTTTGAACGCCCAGATCAGGGCCTGGACCCACGGAAGAACGGTTGGCAGCAATCCGGCCCACCCCATCAGCTTGACCGCTTCGGCCTCCGGGTGGTTGCGCGCAAGGGCGATACGCCCGGGCAATCCCGCGATAAAGATATAGATGAGAATCCCGCAACCGCCGGCCAGGAAGGCCGTGGCAAATGTCGCGTAGTCCCAGAAATCGAGTTCGAAGCCGAGCATGTTTCTCTCCCGAGTGTCAGCGAGGAGGTTGGGTTTTGCGCATCGCCACGTTGCGGACGTAACTCTGCAGACCGTTGCACGCATTCCGGAACATCGATCCGAAATACATCCGCGATAGAGGCCCGCCCATGCGCACGAGCACACGTGGCTCCATCGCAACGCGATAAGTAAACCGTGTTTTGCCGGGCGCGGTTTCCTCGAGGAGGTAATCCTCAGCGAGCGCATGCGCGAGCGGCTGCGAAAGCCCAGTCATATAAAACGAGAGGCGGCGCCCCGGCTCCCATCGAAAGAAGTGCTCATCTAGGGTGAGCAACGGTGTCATCCAAACCGTGCGCGTGGCGCCCACGCCGTGAGGCTCGGCGCTGGTCCATACTACCTTGTGCATACCGGCGAACCACTTCGGCCATGACGACGCGTCGTCGAAGATGGCGAACACTCTGGCGGGCGTCGCATCGAGATCCACTACATTCATGAAACGCATGGGGGCCGTGTCGAAGAACGATGCATCCGCGGGATGGCAGGCAAAACGCATGGCGCTCTTTCTATCGCGAAGTCGCGCCGGCGAAGCTCGCGTAGTACACCGCAAGCATCGCGATCTCCTCACCGGTCAACGGGCGAGCAACGTTGCGCATCTGCTCGCTGATGTCGTTGTGCCGGCTACCTGCCTTGAATGCCTGCATCTGCTCTTCGAGATAGGCGCGTTGCTGGCCGCGCAGTTCCGGCGCGGCGGGCGTCAGGCCCAGCGGACCATGACATGTGGCACACGACGCAATGCCTCGCATCGGGCTACCGACTTCGATCAGGTTCCGCGCCGCCGCATCGGTGGAACCCGGCATGGCCGCGGCGACGGCGAACGGATTCGGCAGCGAAGCAAAGTGAGTCGCGAGGTCGAGGATCTGTTGCTGCGACAACGGAGCGACGAACACGCCCATGACGGCCGGGTCGCGCTTGCCGCTCTTGTAATCTTCGAGTTGCTTGTAGAGGGCGGCCACGGTTTGGCCGGCCAGATTCGGGAACGCCGCGTCGCTGCTGACGCCGTTCGCGCCATGGCAGTTGTTGCATGTGGTCGCGATGGCTGCTCCGCGCGCCGCGTCACCCTGCGCCAACAGGCTGCGCGTCGCCGTCGTCCACGCAACGTCCGAGGCCGGTTGCCCAGCCCCTCGCACGGAAGCTTCGGTGCTCGCGATCGGCAAGCCGACCGCGCGGCAGATCGTGGCCCATAGATCAACGGCTGCACCGGGTTGAGCCGAAGGCAGCCAGACGAAGCCGACCATGCCTGCGACGAGGAACAGCACGATAGTGCCGACGATCCAGATCGCGAATCGCGGATCGTTTTTCATCGCACCTGGACCGGATATCCAGCCACCTCGGTGTTCTTCAGCAGCAGCGACTGCGCCACCGGGTAGCCGTAGTTCGCGACAGTCAGAGCCACCACGAGCAGCATCCACACGCCGAAGCTGTTGAGCGAGTGCGGCAGACTGCGCGGCGGATGGACCGCGAGCGCGAACCTGAGCGGCGAAATGGCGGCCGCCGGCGTGCGCTGCGAGGCAATCAGGATGCCGATCAACAGCAGAGCGGAGAACACGAGCACGAATCCGCCGATGGCCGAGATTGCCACCCAGATCGCCTGCGGTGCCAGCGCGGGGTCGGCGTAATCGAAATAGGCCATGCGCCGCGGCTGCCCCATGAGACCGACCAGGTGCCAGGGCAGCGTCGTGACCAGCATGCCCACGAACCAGCTCCACAGCTGCAGCCGAACGAGCTTCGGCGCGACCAGGGGTCGCCCGGTGAGGCGCGGCCAGAGCTCGTACGCGATCGCGAAGTACATGATCACGATCGCGCCGCCGAAGATCAGGTGGAAGTGACCGGTGACCCACTGCGTGTTGTGGACGGTCGAGTTCAACGCATAGCTCATGTTGATGACACCGCCCGCGCCGCCGAGGCCCAGCATCACCATCGCAAACGCCGAGGCGAGCACGAGCGGCCGGTCCCACGGCAACGCGGCAATCCAGCCGAAGAGACCGCGGCCGCCGCGCAAGCGACCGGCAATCTCGAGCGACGCGCAGACCGTGAAGATCGTGAGCAACGTGGGCACGGCCACCATGCCGGTGAAGACCGTGTGGATGAACTTGAAGCCGGCGCCGACCTGGGGATCCGCGAACAGGTGGTGAAAGCCGATCGGCATCGAGAACACGAGCAGCAGCAGGAAAGCGATCCGCCCCATCTTGTCGCTGTAGAGGCGCCCTCCCGCAGCTTGCGGCAGCAGCACATAGAACGCGATGTAGGCAGGGATCAGCCAGAAATACACGATGGCGTGCAGCGTCCACGAGAACAGCAGGCGGGCGAGCCCGGCATCGATCGTTGCGGTCCAGCCGAAGGCGTTGGGCAGGATCAGAAACACGATCTCCGCGCCGACGCCGAGCGACGTCCAGGCCCAGAGCAGCGCACCGGCGGTGGTGGCGAACATGGCGAGCGGAACCGGCAGTCCCGGATGGTCGTGCTTCCAGCGCGCGAAATGCGAGACCATGAGCCCGATCCAGATCCACGAGCCGACGACTGCGATCAGGACCCCGAGGTAGTAAAAGGGACTGCCCGTCAGCGGCGGATAGAACGTGTAGAGCACGGTCGCATCGCCCGCGGCGATCGTCGCGAGCGCAATCGCCGCGCCGGCGATCACCAGCCAGAAGGCCACCCACGCAAGCCGCATGCCGTGCATCGGGCGGCCGAGCGAGACGGCGCACACCGCATACCCGAATCCCATCGCAATCAGCGTCGGGAAAGACGTAGGCGAGCGTGGTGCCATGCGCCGTGACCGCGCGGTAGTACTGCTCCGGGTCGACCCAGCGATGCAGCGGGACTGCGCACCAGCATCTGCCAGGCCCCGAGTGGAATGGCGAGCGCGAAGGCTGCGAACGCCGCCCAGAAGTGCGCGAGTACGAGGCAGTTACTGCCGTACACAGGACGCTCTCCGTTGTCCGGCGTAAGCTGCGGGCGAACTCCTGGCGATCGACGACCTTGACCCGCGCCCACATGCCTTCGTGTCCCACGCTGCAGTATTCGTGGCAAGGCATCACGTGCTCGCCCGGTTGGTCGAACCGCGTCCGCACTTCGGCGACGAATCCGGGAACCACCATGCTGTTCACGTTGGTCCCGGCGACGAGAAAGCCATGCACCACGTCGGGACTCGTCACGCGGAACACGACGCGCGTATCGGTGGGCACCACGATACACTGCGGCACGAAGGAATACTGCTGCGCGATGACGCGCACGACCGCCGATCCGTCCGTCCGGATCTCCGTTCCGAGGTTGCCCTCCATGAACTCGCCGGACAGGTGAAGGCGGCTCGCGTCGATCGTTTCCACGTTCGACGGGGGCTGTGCGGCCCAGTGCACGCTGGCAAGGATGATCACGGCGAGCACGAACGCGATCACACCCACGACGACATACGACCACCGCCGCTCGGCGTCATCGACGACATCGGCTGGCGGCGCGTTCAAGTACTCAGCCAACGGCGCCTCGCGGCAGGAAGACGAAGACGAAGAACGCGAGCCAGATCGCGAGAAGGATTGCGACGGTCAATCCGGCCAGCGCGATCGCACCGCGTGGGCCCCTGGCGACGATGTCATGCACCTCATCGTCACCGCCGTGGATTGCAACGTTCTCCGGACGGAAGGCCGCCGACACATAATCCTCGGTCCGATCGTCGATGGCCATGGTGTTACCGCCGCGGTGGAGCCTCGCTCAATGCCGCCAGCACGATCGCTGGCCTGAACGGCACGGATCGCAGGCGCGCGCCGGTCGCGTCGTACACCGCATTCGCGATCGCCGAGGGCACGACGGACGTCGTGGGCTCGCCCGCACCCCAAGGAACTTCGCTGGGTCGGTCGATCAGGTCGATGACGACCTCGGGCACGTTGGGGAACGTCAGGATCGGATAGCTCCCCCAGTTGAGGCTGGTGACCGCGCTGCGGCTGAAGGTCAGCTTCTCGACCACGCTGCGGCTCACGGTCTGCACGACGTTGCCTTCGATCTGGTTGCGCAGGCCGTCGGGATTGATGATCTGCCCGCAGTCGTGCACGACGAACACGCGATCGACCTTGATCCGGCCGCTCGTGCGATCGACCGTCACGTCGGCGACGATGCCCACGTAGGTGCGCACCAGCTCGTACTTCGCATAGGACACGCCGCGCCCGCGCGCGACGGTGCCGGTGTCCCGCGGTTTGGTGCCGCGCGGCTCCCATTGGGCAAACTGCCGCAGGCGCTCGAGGAGCTCGAGTCCCCGCGCGTCGGTGAGGTGTTGCTGCCGAATCTTGAAAGGATCGACACCCGTCGCAGCCGCGATCTCGTCGAGAAAGCTCTCGTTGCCGAAAGTGTTCTGCATGCGCCCCGGGGCGCGAATCCACGCGGCAGGCAGCGGCGTGTCAACCAACCAGTGCGCGGTCAGCTTGCTGCTGGCCAACGCATACGGGACACCGAGGCCGGGATTGGCCAGATTCGCGCTCTCCGGTCCGTACTTCGGCAGCTTGGCGAGCACGGCCCCGAGCAGCGTTGCGCCCGAGCGGCGCATCGGTCGTTCCGGCAGGAAGATGTCCGCTTCCCATGCCGCGATACGGCCCTGGTCATCGATGCCGGCACGATAATCGAGCAGCAGGGGAGGACCCTTCGGATCCCAGCCGTGCTCGTCCTGGCGCATCCACTGCAGCCGGACGGGGCGACCGATCTCCTTCGAGATCAGCGCCGCTTCCGACGAGCAGTCGTCAGAACCGTTGCGGCCATAGCATCCTGCGCCTTCGACGTAGATGCACCGAACGTTCTCCGCCTTCATCTGCAGCATGGTCGCGAGCTGCATGCGCAGCAGATGGCTCGCCTGCGACGGCGTCCAGACCGTCAGATAACCATTCTTGTACTCCGCGACCGCGCACGAAGGGCCGATCGAGCCGTGGGTATTCATGGCGAGGTCGTAAGTCGCCTGCAGCGTTCGGTCGCCTCGCTTAAACCCCGCGGCCGTGTCGCCGTTCGATTGCAGTACCTCGTTGCGGTCGACCTTCGAAAAGCGCACGTAGTCGAAGAGTCGCGACTCGTCGGGAAGCCCGGCCCACTCCGACCACTTGGCGACGATCGCGTTCGACGCGCTGATGGCGGCCCATTCGTTAGTCGCCACCACCGCGAGAAAGTCGCCTTTGCGCACGGCGCGCACGTAGCCTTTGATCTTGCGGCAAGCGATGTCGTCGAAGCTTTGCAGCGTCGAACGGACTCCCGCGGGGTGGACCACGCGCGCGTGCAGCATGCCCGGCACCTTCACGTCCTGCACGAAATCGAAGGTCCCGAAGATCTTCGCCGGAATGTCGAGTCGCGGCATCGGTTTGCCGACGATTCCGTAGTCCTTCGGGTCCTTCAGCGGCGCCGCCGGATTCACCTTGAGGGTGAGGCTCCGGTTGGTCACGAGCTCGGCGTACGAGGCGGATTTGCTGCCGTCGCGGAGACTGACGACGCCGTCGCGAACGACGAGCTCGGCTTTCGCGACACCGAGCTTGCGTGCCGCCTCGTCGAGCAAGGCCTCGCGCGCGGTCGCCGCCGCGCGCCGGATCTGCACGCCGCCGTCCTGGATCGAGAGACTCGCAAAAGTCGGGCCCTGATTCGGCGTCAGCAAGGTATCGCCCTGGATCGTCGTTATCCGGTCAAACGGCACCGACAGCTCTTCGGCAGCGATCTGCGTGATCGCGGTCAACGCACCAGTCCCGAGTTCCACCTTGCCGGAGTAGAGCGTCACCGTGCCCTTACTGTCGATCGCGAGGAAGGCGCCGACGTCGTCCGGGTTGACACTCTTGGCGATATTAGGCGAGGGCTGCGCTTCGACGGATCGCGGCGCGAGCGTGAACGTCACCACGAGCGCGCCGCCAGCCTGCAGGAAGGCGCGCCGAGAGAGTCTTGCGTCGAGCATGGCAGCTTCCGAGATCAAGCCATCTTCTCGGCAGCACGCATGACCGCGCGCAGGATGCGGACATGAGTGCCGCACTTGCAGAGGTTGCCGGCGAGCGCCTGCCGGACCTGCTCTTCCGTCGGTCGCTTGGTCGTCGCCAGGAACGCCGCCGCCTGCATGATCATGCCGTTGATGCAGTAGCCGCATTGCGCCGCCTGCTCGTCGATGAACGCCTGTTGCAGCGGATGCGGCTTCTCGGGCGTGCCAAGTCCTTCGAGCGTGACGACCTCGGCGCCGGCCACCGCGGAAATCGGCATTACGCAACAGCGCAGCGCCTCGCCGTAGTAATGAACGGTGCAGGCGCCGCATTGCGCAAGCCCGCATCCGAAGTGAAGGCCGTGCAAGCCGAGCTGATCGCGCAGCGCGTAGAGCAGGGGCATGCTGGGGTCGTCCGTGTGCAACTCGCACGGCTTGCCGTTGACGGTCAGCTTGATGGTGGTGGCCAAGCGCGCCTCCTGATCAGACGCCGAATCTCATTTGGGAAACATGAGCTGGACCTGCGCGCGGATCTGCCAGTTGGCGCCGAAGTCCGGACGCACCACGTTGTAGTAGGCGGAGAGTTGGGTGTTCACGGGAAGCTTGCCGAGGTGGAAGATCTTCCCAACGCCCCCGCCAAGGGGTACGACCCATTGCTGGCTGCCGGGTGCGTTCCAGTCAACGGTAAGGATCGGCGCACTTGTAAGGTAGAACCCGCCTTCGAAGTTGTAATTGACGAACGGCTGGATGAGTCCGTTGTTATACGAGCCGCCTCTCTTGTCGCTGGTCACTGACCAGATGTTGTTCACGAGTACGCCATAGACCCACGGATCGCCATGGCTCAGGTGAAGCACGACGAACGAGGGTCCGAGACCCCAGTTCTTGTTGCCAAGCTCCTCGTTGCTGTCGGTTGGAACCTGTACGACCGGTCCGGCACCCCAGATCCACTCACCTGGTTTGGCCGGCGAAAGAAATGCCGTGAAGACCAGGTCGCCGATGCCGTTGGTGCGGCAGTCTTCGGGCCCAAGCGACGGCATCGAAATCACCGGCAGAATGGTGCGGGTGATGATGTTCCAGTCCTCATTGACGGAGATGGGAATCACCGGCTGGATATTGAGCACGTTCTGCGTGCCTTTCTCCGGCCCGAAGTTGAGGTTCGTGTTGTTCTGGAAGGGCAAGCTGATCAGGTTGCCGACCGGATTCTGCGCGAGCTTCGCGAGCTCCTCGGCGCTCATCTCAGCCCAAACTGTTGCGGCATATGTCGCGGCGAGTGCCGCTCCAAGAAACGTTCGAGCCATGACGCTTTTCATTGAAACCTCCGGATCAGCGCCAAGTCGCCCGCCACGATGAATTGATCTGTATCCATACGTCGTTGTCTGAATCGGTCGAAGAATCCCAGCCGTCGACGCGCAAGGCAGGATTTTCTGTTTTCGCTAGCGCTGAGGTTGCAGTGAAATGACCCGGGCAGGCCTCGGCGAGAGGCAGTCCGAAATGCGCGAAAGCCGGCGCGGCAACCACGCCGCCGCAGGTCACCAGGAATCTTCTGCGATTGACCATATGCCTGCTCCTGTCTCAGCGGGGCGCATTGACCCACGGCGAATTTCCCGTGCGCGCGTTTGGCGGCCCACCGAAAGGGGTCACCCGGCCTGCCTCTTCGGGGATGGACTTGAGATATTCGACGAGTTCCCATCGCTGCTGGTCAGTTAGCAACGGCCCGATCACACCATTGCCGAGAGGACCGTTCTCGAAGGAGTGACCCGCATTCGAATTCCCGCGCAACTCCGTATCGATCAGGAATTTCCCTGACTTGCCGCTCGTGTCGAGGCCCACTTTGACTGGATCGAACTCCCGCCCAACATAGAACTTCTTGGTGCGCTGTTTGGCGGGGAGCAACATTTCGTACAGGTTGGGCACGGAACCGTTGTGCATGAACGGCGGCGTAGCCCACACGCCTTCGCGCGGGGCCGCCTTGTACACGGTTCCCGACGGCCGCGGCAGTGGAAATTCCCGATAACCATGCAGATCGAGAGTCTGCTCCTCGGTCAGCTTGAGCTTGGAGAGGGCTTTGCCGAGGACTGTCTCTTGCATAATGACGTAAAGTTCACCTGTCGGGATGATGTCCTTGCCCTTCAAGGGGCCTGGCAGGTATTCGGCCAGCTGCCCGGTGATCGCGTACGGCTTAACGTCTTCGAACTGTCCGGGATCCGTGCCCACGTACTTGTAAGGGATCAGTCCGACCTGGATCCAGCGTTTGCCGTACTTGTTCGCTTCGGTCCACGTGTACGGCCACGCGTTGTGGCAGCCGGCGCAGTGCTTCATGAACAGTGGCTTGCCGGCGGCCGCCTTCTTGCGATCGATCTTGCCGAACACTTCTTCCGGCCACTTCGGCGGCGCCACTCGGTTGAGTGCGTTCTCGATCGTTTGCAGATTCAGGATGAGAGCGGGCGAATCGAAGAGCCCTTCCGCGGGAGTCTTCGAGTGCAGATCGAACGGCATGAAGACGCCCATCGCTTCGGTCAGGTTGCGCTGAATCGGATCCTGCTGCACGGCACGCCACTGTGTCCACGAGCCCTGCGGCGAATTGAAGAGAAAGGGCGGCTTGGTCGGCGCCACCGCGGTCGACGCGTTCTGGGGAATTCGGGGCTCGACCGACGTGACGCGATTGACGATCCCGGAGATGGCGTCGATGCGCGACGGTCCCCAGATTATGGGCGTGGGGAGCGTGCGGGTGCGATAGACGTGGATCACCTCTGCCTCGCCCTCGAAGCGCTTGCGCAATTCGCCTTTTGATTCTGGAGACGTGGCTCCGAGGCGCGCCGCTAGACGATCGAACTTCGCTGGGTCTGTCAACGTTGCCTGCAACGCGTCGTCGAGAGCAATGACAATCCCCATCAAATCGAACGTGTTGCCGACACCGGCATCGATGTTGATGAGCTTGCCCTGATATGTCAGCCGCCCGTTGTGACAGGCCGAGCAAGTCAAGCCCACGTATTCGCCTTTCCATCGACCTTCCGTGAAAACTGTCTTGGTCACACCAATCGGCAGGCCATCGGGATTGTTCCGTGGATTCGCGGCCCCGGGATACAGACCATAGCGTCCGACGTTGGCATCCGACCGGAAGAGTTCCTGGCCGCCGGCCGCCTCCAGGTTGAGGAAGATGTCGTACGAGAGGAATGCCGAACCTTGCGATGTCCACCAATACATTTCCCGGTCAGCCTGCGACCACGCCTGATCGAGATAGATGACGCCGTCGCTGCCGGTGGTCTGTGCCTCGGCGGGTTTGGCCAGCGATAGTCCAAGCGCGCAGAGGCAGGTGATCGAAGCCGCCATTACGCTGGTCGTCCAACCAGTTGTTCGCGAAGGTTCGCGCATCGTGATCCCCTCGATTAGATGACTCAGATGGGCTAGCGCCCTGCGAGCGGCCCGCCGAACGGGGTGACGCGGCCCGGCATCTCGGGAATCGATTTGAGGTATTCGACAAGCGCCCAGCGCTGCTCGTCGGTCAGGAGCGGGCCAACGACGCCGTTACCGCGAGGCGCCTCCTCGAACGAGTGGCCGGCGTTCGAGTTCCCGCGCACCGCCGTGTCGTACACGAACATGCCGGCTCTGCAAGTCGGGTCGATTCCTACCTTCACCGGGTCGAACTCGCGCCCGATGCAGAATTTGTTCGTGCGCTCTTTCGCCGGCACCAGCATCTCGTACAGGCTCGGCACGGAGTTGTTGTGCATGAACGGCGCCGTCGCCCAGACGCCGTCGCGCGGAGCCGCCTTGTAGACCCTCGCCGGTGGCAGCGGTGTCGGAAGCTCGCGATACCCCGTGGCGTCCAGCAGCTCCGGTCCCGAAAGCTTGGCCTTGGACAGCGCGGCTTCCAGGGTCTGCATGATCCCGGCGTAGTACATGACGTAGAACGGTACGACGGCCTTGTCCTTGAAGGGGCCCGGCATGTACGGACTCAACTGTTCAGTGAAGACATAGTCCCGGGCCGTTTCGAACTGGCCGGGATCGGTGCCGATATACGATTGCGGAACGAGTCCGACCAGGACGAAGCGCTTGCCGTACTTGTTCGGCTCGGTCCAGGTGTAAGGCCACATGTTGTGGCAGCTGGAACACAGGTTGGCGAACAGGCCCTTGCCTTTCGCCGCCTTTTCGCGGTCGATCTTGCCGAAGACCTCTTCGGGCCAACTCGGTGGTGCCAATCGCTGGAGCCGATTCTCGGCGTCTATGAGATTGTGGATCTGCGCGTTCGACTCGAACAGTCCGTCCGCCGGACTTTTCGCCGTCAGATTGACCGACGTCAACACGCCCATCACCTCGGTCATGTTGCGCTCGATCGGATTCTGCTGGGCGGCGCGCCACTGCGTCCACGATCCCTGTGGCGCGTTCCACATGAACGGCGACTTCGACGGTGCTACCGGGCTCGAATTGTTCTGTGGAATGTTCGGCAAAATCGTGGTCACGCGGTTGACGATCATGGCAACCGCGTCGATTCGCCCTGGTCCAAATACGGTTGGCGTCGTAATGAGGAACTTGCGAACCTTATGCTGGCGTGTGGCATCCATCTCCAAACGCTCACGCAACGCCGACTTCGCACCCGGTTCGGACGCCCCAAGACGTGCGGCCAGGCGATCGAACTTCGCGGGGTCCTTCAACGTCGCCTGCATGGCGTCGTCCAAACCAATGTTGTAGGCCTGAAAGTCGAACCAGGTGTTCGCCCCGCCGTCGATACGAATGCGCTTGCCCTGGTAGTAAAGCTGCGAGTTGTGACACGCGGCACACGTGAAGCCGACGTAGTCGCCGGCATGCTCGTCCTGAGTCAGCACCTTCGTCACCGGCGTCCTGCTGAGACCAATCGGCAAGCCGTCGGGGTTGGCAGGATTCGCGGCCTGCGGGACCATGCCGTAGCGATCGCTGTTCGCGTCCGAACGAAAGAGCTCCTGCGAGCCCGGGATTTCGAGGTTGAGGAAAATGTCGTACGAGATCACGCTCGAGCCCTGCGTGAAGTTGTAGTACCACTCGCGGTCAGCCTGCGACCACGCCTGATCGAGATAGATGACGCCGTCGCTGCCGACGGTCTGCGCAGCGGACGTCATCGATGCAAGCGTGCTGGCGATAATCGCTGTCAGGACGAGCGTGCTTCGCTGGAAATATGCTGACAATCTAATCAACTTGACCCCCTCGTATTAGACGCGCATGTTGCTCGCGGGCACGCAACGTCGGGCGGTTGGCAAAATTCAACTCTGCGAGCTCGATTGCACGCGCGCGATCGTTACCGCTACCTGCGTAAAACTCCGCTCCGTGATCGGCGAATGCCAGCGGGTGTTTCGCGAGCAGCGCCTCGAAGCCTGAGCGAGCCGCTGCGAGATGCAGCGCCGCTTCGTCAGCGTCACCTGCAGCGTGCGCGATATCGGCGAGACGCCAGGAAACTTCGGGGTCGCCGCTTTCAAGCGCGGGGGCGAGCAGCGCCGTCGCGTCTTGCGTGCGCCCCGCATCGAGATAAACCTCGGCGAGATGCACCCGCGCCTTCACATACCCAGGCAGATAGCCGATCGCGGTGCGATACCACTTCGCAGCCCGCTCCGGTTCCGGCTGCGGCACGCATTCGCCCCACAGCACGCCGAGCTGAAACGACGCCCACGCGGGGGCAAACGGCGATACGTCCGGATAGGTGCGAAGCGCCTCCACATAGGTGCGATCGGCCTCGTCGAATTTGCCCAGATCCGCGAGCAGCGCGGCGAGCGGGATGCGCTCCTCCCAATGTCCGGGGAGTACCGCGCGTGTGCGCCGCGCAGCCAGCACTGCGGACAAATCCGTCCCGGTGGCCTGATCGATGGTCAGCAGGAGGCGATCCGTCGCCTCCGTTGGAGCGCCGCGCGCCACGGCCAGTGCAAGGCTCTGTCGCGCCTCCGCGAATCGATGCACTGCGCACGCGACCTGCGCGGCAATGAGCGCAGCGCGCGCGGATTCCGCCTCGACCCTAGCGAGCTCCTGCACAAGCATCCCGAGGCGATCAAAGGCGGCGAGATCACCGATGAACTGCGCCGTCATCTGCTCCTGCTCGACGATCAGCTCGGCAATTAGCGGTTGCTCCGGTGCGTGCCAGAACCGATTCCACGACCGTTGCCTGCCGCTCTCGAGATTGATGGCGGCGATGTCTCCCGCCGTCAAGGCAAGGCGTTCGATCTCGATGCAGGCCGCGTGCGTCATCTCGATCATCCGAATCGCTTCTTGAGACTCTCGAGACCAACCTTCTGCAACGTGGCAACGATTGTGCTGATGATGAGGCTTGGCTGTCCATCCGACAGGTATTGCACGCGCCACGTCACCGAACTGCCGCTTCCCTTCGATGCGACCTCCAGAATTCCCGTGTAGTTCGATGCCCCCATCCCGGTGACGCCCGAATAGCGATACTGGCGCTTCGCATTGTCAGTCGCGTCGAGCCGCTCGATGATGGTCTTGCCGTCGATAGTCTCGACGTTCCGCAGTTGCCCGGGGCCGGCGCCCGTCAAGCGGATGCTCGCAATCAACGGATGCCACATGGCGCCGAACGGGCCGATCAGCGCCCAGACCCTGTCGGCAGGCGCGGTCAGGTCAACTGATTCAGCCACCGTCTGCAGCTCGGTGTTCGGCGGCGCGAGATAGGGAAAAATGTTGCGCCCGAGCTGTGTCGCCTGCGTTGCCCCGCCTATCAGCGGCTCGCGGTCGCGATTGACGATCCAAGTCAACAGCATGTCGATGTCGTGCGCATTGAGCGTTCGGCCGCCCCCGGTTTGATAGGGGCGTCCGTTGAGCGTGCTCTTCTCGATCTCGAGATAGCTCGTGTCCGTCGTGGGCTTGGCGACGTCGATGAGCATGAAGTCGTCGAGGAACACGTTGGCGCTCGCCGCTATCTGCGCGGGCGACCAGTCCTCCTTGCCGTCGCGCATGTCATATTGATGGAGACTGTCGACCAGGCGCTTGCGGAATATCGGCGCGTATTCCGGCGCGATCGCGAACGGTGTCTGCTGATTCCAAAGATCGCGTACGTCGTCGGCTTCAGGCAACCCTGCGTTGTTCAGTCGAACATTGGTCTGCTCCGGGCGTCCCACCCAGTCAAAGCGCGCAACCTGATGCCCCACGAACGGAGCGTTCCTGGTTACCGGCGTCGTCTCGGCGATGACACCGAACAGCGAACCCTGGGCAGGATCGAGCACGCGCTTGGTATCGAAATCGACCAGGAAGCACAGCACGTTGTCGTGTTGGAGCAGATTCCGGAACGGCTTCAGGTCGGTGATCAACCACGCGAGAATGAACGGGTCGGAGCGGAGTCCTGCGAACACGCGAAACGTCCCGTCCGGCGTCGTCGCACCTTTTTCATCGTTGACGACGAAGCGTAAGGTCTGTCCGTCGGGAAGCGTGCAGGTGCCCCGTTGAATGGGGCTCTGCCCGGCTCGCGCTTCGAGCTTGTCGAAGCGGAAATTGAAGCGAATTTCGCGATCGCCGGCCTGGAACTTCGCGGCGTCGCCAAGGCCTGCGACCGTCACGCGTCGGGCCACGATCGCGTGATTGGCGGCATCGGTGAAGACCGCGCTTGTTCCTGCCGAGGGAAAGACATCCGCGGCAAAGACGGTCCGTGCGGGGTTCTCCGGGCTCATGAAGCAAAACAGATCCGTCGTGTCGATCGAAGGATCTCCGATCGACCGCGGCCCGTCGATATGGTCAGACATGTCGAGATCCTCTCTGGCTCAAGGAGTGGCCTACTTCGCGCTGGGCGGACCGCCGAACGGCGTGACCCGGCCCGCTTCTTCCGGGATGGATTTCAGGTACTCGACGAGCGCCCAGCGCTGCTCATCCGTGAATAACGGTCCGATGACGCCGTTACCGAGTGGTCCCCCCTGGAACGAATGCCCGGCGTTGGAATTTCCGCGAAGCTCCGTGTCGAGCACGAAGCTGCCAGGCTTGCACGCCTGGTCGAGACCCACCTTCACCGGGTCGAACTCGCGGCCATAGCAGAACTTCTTCGTCCGCTCCTTCGCCGGGATCAGCATTTCGTAGAGATTGGGCACCGAGCCGTTGTGCAAGAACGGCGGCGTGGCCCACACGCCATCGCGCGGTGCGGCCTTGTAGACGCCCTCTGCCGGCCGCGGTGTCGGGAGCTCGCGGTAGCCGATCAGATTCAGGTAATCGGCTTCCGAGAACTTGAGTTTGGCCAGCGCCGCATCGAGGATCAGCTTCTGCAGGGAGACATAGAGCTCGCCCGTGGGAACGATCTCCTTGTCCTTGAGCGGTCCCGGCAGATAGGGACCAAGCTGCGCGGTGATCGCGTAGGGCCGCAGATCGTCGAACTGTCCCGGATCCGTGCCCACGTACGATTGCGCCACGAGTCCCACGAGAACGAACTGCTTGCCGTACTTGTTGGGCTCGGACCACCGATAGGGCCAGGCGTTGTGACAGCTCGCGCAGTGCGTCATGAAGAGAGCCTTGCCCGTCTTCGCCTTGTCGCGGTCGATCTTGCCGAATACCTCCTCCGGCCATTTCGGTGGTGCGAGACGCTCCAGCTGGTTCTCGACGCGCTGCAGGTCGAGAATGTGGGCGTTCGACTCGAACAGTCCCTCCGCAGGACTCTTCGAATGGAGGTCGATGGACATGAACACGCCCATCGTTTCGGTGAGGTTGCGGCCGATGGGAACCTGCTGGCTTCCGCGCCATTGCGTCCACAACCCTTGCGGCGCATTCCAGAGGAACGGCGGCTTGGTCGGCGCGAGTTGCGTCGACCAGTTTTCGGGAATGCCGGTCAGGGTCGTCGTCATGCGATTGACGATGGCGCCGATGGCGTCGATCCGCGAGGGTCCCCAGACTGCGGGAGATACTAGACTGCGAGTGCGGTACTCGTGCACTTTTGACGCCTCGCTTTCGAAGCGCTTGCGCAGCCTGGACTGCGCATCCGGGCCGATCGGCTTGAGACGCGTGGCCAGGCGATCGTATTTCGCCGCATCCTTGAGCGTCGCCTGCAGGGCGTCGTCCAGTGCCTGGACATAACCCATCATGTCGAACGTGTTGGCTACGCCGCCGTCGATACGGATCCGCTTTCCCTTGTAGTTGAGCTGGGCGTTGTGGCAGGCCGCGCAGGTCAGGCCGACGAATTCGCCCGTCCCGTCGCCACGGAACCGCGGCGAATCAACCATTGTCTTCGACAGACCGATAGGCAGCGCATCGGGATTGAAGGAATTTGCGGGATTCGGGATGAGCCCGTAGCGCTCGCTGTTCGCATCCGAGCGGAAGAGTTCCTGCCCGCCGGCGACCTCGAGATTCAGAAAGAGGTCGTACGAGAGGACCGTCGAGCCTTGCGAGAACTGGTAGAACCAATCCCTGTCCTCCTGTGACCAAGCCTGGTCGAGGAAGATCACGGGCTCTCGCGACGCTTGCGCAAATGCCGGTTGTGCAGGCAATACGTAGATGGCGCAGGCCAGCAGGAACGCGGATGTCCATGCGGCCGAGGTCAAGCAGCGGTTTCGGAGTTTCATTGGTCTCTCCTGTCTCGTTACTCTTGACTCGTTGGCAACGGCAGCATCAGTTTTGCGGAGGAGCAAGGGTCTCCAACTCCTTCAGCCGCTTCATCGCCTGCATCGCCTGGATCGAGTTGTAGTTGATGCCCGCGGCGTTCAGGCTGCTGCCCTGCTGGAACGGGAACTCGGGAAGCGTGACGAGGAAATCCTTGAGCTTCTGCTGCACCGGGACGAACAGCCAGATGTTGTCTCCATACCATCGGATATACATTCCGGATTCGACTGGCGGCGCGCTCGTACGGGTCGGCCCGGAGATTGGTGATCACGGGCCACCCGGGTACGTTGCGCACCGCCGTCGCGATGTTGCCGTCCTCGGTCGCGAACGAGACCTTCCAGTCGTTCCAGCGAACGGCGTTGAGATCGCCGCCCTGACCGAAGTAGAAGATCTCCTCGCGCGGGCCGTTCTTCACCTCGCCCTTGAAGAAGGGAAGGAAGTTGTAGCCATCGAGGTGAGCTTTCCACGTCTTCCCGTTGGCGGCGTAGCCCTGCTTTACTTTCTCCACGATATTCGGCTCGCCCGCCGCGGCAAGGAGCGTCGGCAGCCAGTCCTCCTGCGAGAAGATCTCGTTCACAATCGTGCCCGGCTTGATCACGCCGGGCCAGCGCACAAGCATCGGCACCCGGAAACCGCCTTCCCATGTCGTGCCTTTCTCACCTCTGAACGGCATCGTGCCGCCGTCGGGCCACGTGACTTCTTCGGCGCCGTTGTCCGTTCCGTAAACAACGATCGTGTTGTCGGCAATGCCGAGATCATCCAGCCGCTTCAACAGGCCGCCAACCATGTCGTCGTGCTCGACCATGCCGTCGGGGTAGAGCCCGATGCCGGTGCGCCCCACCGCGGAGGGCTTGAGGTGCGTCCAGACGTGCATTCGGGTTGTGTTGAACCACACGAAGAAAGGCTTCTTGTCCTTGACCTGCACGTCGATGAACTTGGTCGCGGCATCGTAGATCTCGAGATCGACCGTGGGCATCCGTGCCTGCGAGAGCGCGCCCGTGTCTTCGATCTTCTGTCCACCCTTGCCATCCGACCAGGTATGCAGCACGCCGCGCGGGCCGTACTTCTTCCTGAATTCCGGATCCTTCGGGTAGTAGTACGTCTCCGGCTCTTCCTCGGCGTTCAGGTGATAGAGGTTGCCGAGAAACTCGTCGAAACCATGAACCGTCGGAAGGTGCGAGTCTCGGTCGCCCAGATGGTTCTTGCCGAACTGCCCGGTGGCGTAGCCCTGGTTCTTCAGCAAGTCCGCGATCGTGGGGGCCCACGGTGGGATGCCCTGCGGTGATCCAGGCATGCCGATGGTAAGGAGCCCCGTCCGAAATGGGTGCTCACCCAGGATGAACGACGCGCGACCCGCGGTGCAACTCTGCTGTGCGTAGGCGTCGGTGAAGAGCGCGCCTTCCCTCGCGATGCGGTCGATGTTCGGCGTTCGATAGCCCATGATGCCGAGGCTGTAGGCGCTGATGTTGTCGCGGCCTATGTCGTCGCCCCAGATGACGAGGATGTTGGGCTTGCGCTGCTGCGCCTGCGCCGCGCCTGCGCACAGGCTGAGCAGTGCAGCAAAGCCCAGCGCCATCACGATGCCAGCAATCGTTTGCGGGAACACTTTCTTCATCGGTCTCGCTCCTCACTGCATTGCGCCAGCCGTAATGGCTGTACCATTCGCTGCGGCGCATATTCACGCCAGACTGACCGTTACGATTGCAGGCCGCGAAGCTGGTTGAATCGCTGCGCAAAATCCGCGGCCCATTTGTTGAACGCGTCCTGCGCATAGCTCCAGCTCGAGAACGAGTCGAGGTAGCCGCTGACCCAGGCATCGGCGGCTTTCGACGCGCCCTGGTTAAGGTCCGCGGCGTACTTGCGGCCGATTTCGGTGTCGGCACATTCGGCGACCACGGCGCCCGATGCGCCGTCCCGGAATTGGACCTCCATGCCGGTCTGGCCGAGATACGGCGTTGAGCCGACCGGCCGACCGGTCGCCGCGCCCGATGCGATCTCGCCGACAAAGCCGTAAGGCACGGCAGTGCCGACCAGGCTGTCCACGGTGTTGGTGGGAACCAGGCTCGTGAGCGCAATGCGCACGCGGAGCACGCCGGGCCCAGGGGCACTGACGATTTGCGCCGTTGACTGCAGGTCCTTGACGAGCGCGTTGTGAAAGTAATCCAGCAGCGTCTTGAGATCGCTCGGATCGATCGGCTTTTGCGCGCTGCCGGGGGCGAGATAGACCTGGATGCGCTCGATCAGCACCTTGTCGTAACGTTTCCAGTCGACGTTGGCACCGCGCCAGCACAGCATCCCACCGCCGCCGGGCATCGGCTGAAGCTTCGAGTAATCGGTGAGGAAGCCGACGCGCGCGACGTTCGCTGTCGTTGCTTCCGAGGCGACGATGCCGGCGCTCCCGCTCGACCCGCCACCGCCCGGCGCTGCACAAGCGCAGAGGAGGGCGGCAAGGCCCAGCGCCGACAGGCGCGTCACATGGGTGGCACGTGAAAGACTACGGATCATTGTCACGCTCTCTTGGAGGACAGCGCCGGAATGCGCAATCCGGATGTCAATCCTCAACGCGTTGCTTCCGAGTCAAATGCAAAGAAGCTGCCCCCGAGGACTGTAATCGGGGGCGGGAATCCAGTGTCGTTGAACTACGCCTTGCAAGATCGACAGAAGACGCTGGATTCCCGCGTTCGCGGGAATGACGATTGCGCAAGAAAAACCGGTGGTGCGTCTCCGGTCTACATTCCCGCAGCACGCGCAAAGCCCGACTGCATCCACTCGTTCATCGCCTGCAGGTCCTCGTCAGATGCCTTGACGCTTGGATGCTTGCTCTTGATCACCGCAGCGGCCTCGGCATTGGACTTCCCTTTGAGCTTGGCCGCGGCCTCCTTGAGCGGAGGGCCCACCTTCTTCGTGTCCACCGCATGGCAGTTGAAACATCCGTGCTTCTGCGCGAGTGCCGCACCATCCGGCGCTTTTGCAGTTTGTGCATTTGTAGTTCCAACGGCAACCAGTGCGGCGGTCATCACCAACATCAATGAGACTGGCTTCATCACTGAGCTCCTTCGTTGAGAGCCACTGTCGGGCTCGATTTATAGGGGACACTGCGCAGCCGCGCGCGTGGATGATCCGCGGGGCCGGCAAGACTGCACCCACCGTTCCACCCACGCTCACGTTCATTTCACTTCTCCACGATCGCCGGTCGCGTCGCAGCCGGCATGTTCCCATCACTCGAACGCAAAAATCCGTTTCCAGTCGTTCTTCATGCTGATGACGGTCCATCCTTTCTTGTTCGCCTCGTCGTAAAGCTTCTGCGTGAACATGCCCACCTTGGTGTCGTGCAGGCCCTGCGCTGGGCCGTAGGCGTACTCGCGCCTCGCATCGTCGTGCAAGACCAACATCCCAAGGCGCGCGCCGTCGCCTGCCGTCGTGTACTCCAGCATCTGCTGGTCGCCGGTCGAATTGCCGAAGGCCGCGTACGGCCGGCGCCCGATCATCAGATGAATGCCTTCGGGCTTCCCGGCGTTGTTGTCGTTGAGGAGCAGCCTGGGCTCCTTGGTCAGGAACGGCTTGCCGTTCTTGCCGTAGCCATACTTCGTTCCGCCCGCGGTGCCGACTACCTGCTCGGGCGGAATGCCATAGGTCTGCTCGGAGTAAACACGCACGAAATCCTGACCGCCGCCGGTGACGATGTAGGTCTTGAATCCATTGTCACGGAGATACTTGAGCACCTCCTGCATCGGCAGATAGGTCAGCTCGGTGTACTGCCGCTTCCAGCGCGGGTCTTTGGCGCTCGCCATCCACTTCTTCACTTCCGCGTTGAAGTCGTCGACCGACATGTCGGTGAGTGTCGCGGCGAGAATCTTCTCCAGGTCCTTTAGCGGCAGCTTTGCGATCGCCTCGCGGTTGCCGGAAAGGACCGTCTTGAACGGTTCGACTTTTGCGAGTTCGGGTTTCGCCTTGACCAGCGCCGGGACGCGCTCGAGGCAATACATCACCTGCGCGTACATCGGGTGCTCGACCCACAGCGTGCCGTCCTGGTCGAACATGGCGATGCGCTCGGCGGGTGGCACGAACTTGGAGCTGCCGTTCGTCGTGGTCGTCTGCACGAACTCGACGATCGCCTTCTTGGCCGGACCGTCATTCCAAGAAGGGAGCGGATCGGTCTGCGCAGAAACCTGCGCGGCAAACAACAGTGCAGCGAGCGCCAGGATCTTCGTGACGACACCCAAACGAGGAAGTTTCATCATCGTCCGCTCTGGCCAAAATAGTTCCACGAAGAACGAGGGCGACCCTTTCGGGCCGCCCGTTGCGGTAGGTCACCCACCCATTACCCAACTACTCGCCCGCGTGACTGGCCGTCTTCATCTCCCGGACCTGCTGCATGATCTGATCCAGGTTGTAGCTCGCCGGGTTCTGCAGCGGCGGGTACTTGATGTAGGTCTCGAGTTCCTTCAGCCACAGTTGTTGGCCGATCGGCAATACGTTCCAGTCGTAGACGTAGGCGGTCACCGGTGCCGCGATCGCGCCGCCCATACCGAAGAGTGTCTTCACATGCTCTCCGATCGAAGTCTCGAAGGGATCGCGCTTGATGTTGACCACCTGCGTCCAGCTATAGGGGATGACGCCCGCGAAGGCGCCCGCCGGCGCCTGAGACACCATCCCGAAGTACATCTTCCAGTTCTTGTAGCGGACCGCCGAGGGAACCTTGCCGGAATAGTAGAAAAAGTGATCGCGCGCGGACGTTGCAGATTTGCCCGTCAGGTAGTCGATCTGGTTGACGCCGTCGAGCGTCGTCTTGACGAGGTCTTTGTAGCCGGCCTCGACCTGCTTCTTCAAACCGTCGCCCTTGGGGCCGCCCGCGATTTCGACGAACGTGGGCAGCCAGTCGAGCGACGCGAAGATGTCGTTGAATACCGTCCCCGGTTTGATGACACCCTTCCAGCGAATGACGCACGGAACGCGCATGCCGCCTTCCCAGGTGGTGAGCTTGCCTCCTGCGAAGGGGGTGACGCCCCCGTCGGGGAAGGTGATCGTCTCGGCGCCGTTATCGGTCGTGAAGACGACGATGGTGTTGTCGAGCTGGCCCATGTCTTCGAGCTTCTTGAGCACGTAGCCGATGTTGTCGTCCATCTGCTTCATGCCGGCTTCGTTGACGCCCCAGTCCTTGCCGCCGGGCGTACCCACCATGGCCAGATACTTGTCCGACAGCACGGTCGTGATGTGCATGCGCGCCGGGTTGTACCAAACGAAGAAGGGCTTGTTCGTCTTCTTCGGATCGTTGCGATCGAGGAAGTCGATGACGTGCGACGAAATCTCCTCGTCCACGGTCTTCGAGCGATCGAGCGTCAACGGGCCCTGGTCCTGGCAGTTCTGGTTGTTCGACGTGCCGTCGGAGGACTTGCACCAGAGCACATTGCGTGGCGGTGTCAGGCAAGTCGTCGTTTTCGGATCCACGGCGCCGGGGACTTCGGGGATGCCCGGGATCGGCGTGTTCTTGCAAGGCGGTGCGATACCCTGCACGGTCGGGGTCTTGTTGATATCGGGGAAGCTCACCCCTTGCATCGCGTCGAGGTGGTACAGATAGCCCCAGTATTCCTGGAAGCCGTGCGCGGTCGGCAGAGAGACCGTGGCATCTCCGAGATGGTTCTTCCCGAACTCTCCGGTGGTATAGCCGAGGTCGTGCAGGAATTTGGCCAAATGCGGCGTTCCAGGCTGCAGGAAGGACGGGCTCCCGGGAATCTCGGGCAGGACCATGCCCACGCGCACTGGTTGCATACCGGTGATGAACGCGGTACGTCCCGCCGTGCAGCTCTGCTCGGCATAGTAGGTCATGAAGATCGCACCCTCGTTGCCGATGCGATCGATGTTGGGCGTTTCCCCCACCATCAGGCCGCGGTGGTAGATGCTCGGGTTCATCCAACCGATGTCGTCGCCCATGATGAACAGGATGTTGGGCTTCTGCTGCGCGAACGCCGGCATCGCTGCCAGCAGCGCGAGCATTGATGCAGCGACAAAAGCGGAGAAACGCTTTCGCAGACTCATGCGGTGACTCCCAATCGTTGCAACGAAATCGCGGTCGTGTCCCTGCGCCATGGCCACACACGAACACAGCCCGACCGGGCACGGAACACGTTTTACCGCTGGACCGCCGATGTAGGCTACTAATCTTTGGTTCAGTCCGACACGAGCATACGGACCGCAATGTGACGTTTTCATGACGCATCACACGCCTTGTTCCGAATCGCCGCGCCCACGGCCGCGAGCAGCGCATCGTTGGAGAACGGCTTCCGGAGAAGCGTCGCTCCCCCGGCCGCGAGCACCTTCTGGTCGAGCGCGACGTCGTCGCTGGCCGTGATGAACACAACCGCAATGTCGCTGTGCGCAGCGCACAGCCGCGCCTGAACGTCGAAGCCGGAGAGCCCCGGCATGTGAATGTCGAGAATCGCGCAGTCGGGACGGTGCGTCGCGAGCGACGCGAGAAAGTCCTCGCCGGATGCAAAGGCGGTGACTTCGTAGTCGGCGAGACGCAGCAACCGTCGGAGCGCGGTGCGAACCGACGCCTCGTCATCGACCACGGCGATACAGGGACCGGCACTTGTCACGCGACGAAAGTTACGGCGTCGCGGGGCGGACCGAAACTAGCTTTTGGGCTAGTGCCCCGGAGCTCGACCCGATTTGCGCGAGTTCTGCGCGGGATCGGCAGAGGCGGCAGCGGAAGCAGCTGGCGGCGTTGCGGCGCCGATCCCGAGCCGCCCCGCGATGTGCATCAGTTCTGCAATGGTCTTCGCCTGCATCCGCTCCATGATCCGGGCGCGGTGGAACTTGACGGTCTGCTCGACCACGCCCAGGTCGGCGGCGATCTGCTTGTTGAGCCGGCCCGCGGCCAGCGCCGCCAGCACTTCGCGCTCGCGTGGAGTGAGGCTCGCCAGTCGTTGCCGCAGTTCCGCGGTCTCGGCAAGCGCCTGACGCACCGAAGCGTCATGATCGATCGCGGCATGCACGGCGGCTACCAGCACCTGCGCCTGCACCGGCTTGGTCAGGAAATCCCCCGCGCCCGCCTTGATCGCCCGCACCGACATCGGAATGTCGCCGTGCCCAGTGACGAAGACGATCGGCAACGACTCGCCGGCGGCGGCGAGCCGGTGTTGCAATTCGAGTCCGTCGAGTCCCGGCATCGTCACGTCGAGCACGAGGCACCCTCGGCGCATTGGGATCCCGTCGCGCAAGGAACGCTTCCGCGGACTCGAACGTCTCGACGTTCCAGCCTTCTTCTCGCAGCACGCGCGAGAGCGCCTTCAGCACGCTCGGATCATCGTCGACGAGGAAGACGTTGGGCTTGACGACGGTCTGTTTCATGTGGGACGCCTCAACGGCAAGCTGACGCAAAACGTCGCTCCGCCGTCGCATTGTTGGCTGCCGTGATGCGGCCATGATGCGCAGCCGACGATCGACTTGGCAGATCGCCAGCCCGATGCCCATGCCTCCGGGCTTGGTGCTCCAGAACGCATCGAACACGTGTTTCAGGTCGTCCGCGGCGATGCCCGGCCCATTATCGACGACGTACAGTCGCAACGTCGGCGCCGGTCGATTCGGTCCGGATCGTGAGCCTTCGGTCATCGCCGTCGATCCCGCCCATGGCATCGGCAGCATTGAGAGTCAGATTGAGCAGAACCTGCTGCAGGTGCACGCGATCGCCGTCGATCGTTGGCAGCGCCGGCGCCAGGTCGGTGCGCGGGACGACATGCCGGGTCAGGAGCTCGGCGCGCAGGAGTTCGAGCGTCTCGCCAATCAGCTCATTGAGTTCGAGCGGCTCCATTTTCATGTCGCCGCGCTTGTACAGCGCCCCGAGGCGGCGAATGACCTCCGCCGCCCGGTTGTCCTCGGTCACGATATCGTCGCAGATCTCGCGCAGCTCGGCGAGATCGACGCCGTCCCGGCTCAGCATCTTTCGGGCCGCTTCGGCATTGCCGAGGATCGCCGCGAGCGGTTGGTTCAACTGGTGCGCGATCGAGGCGGAAAGCTGGCCCAGCATCGATACGCGGGTCATGTGCCGCAGCGCTGCGCGGTCTTCCACGGCTCGCAGCTCGGCCAGCTTGCGCTCCGTGATGTCGACGGCCACACCGAGCAAGCGCCCGCCATTTCCCTTCTCCACGCTGTCCGCGCGCGGCGATCCAGCGCACGGCGCCATCCTGTTCCGTGATCCGGTACTCGACATCGAGCTCCTCGCCAGTTGCAAGTGCATTTTTCACGGCGTGGTCGAGCTGTTCGCGATCCGCTGGGTGGACCTTTGCAAGGACCTCCTCGAACGCGATGGGTGTCTCCGGCAATCCGGCTCTTGCCCGCAGATAGGTGGTCGCCCAAATCCGGTCGCGGGTTGCGTCCCAGACCCACAAGGACAGGCGCGCCGCGCCTGCCGCCAGATTCATCCGCCGCTGGGACTCCTCCAGGGCTGCCGCAACGCGGCGTCTTGATCGACGTTCAATGAGCAGCGCCGCAATCAACCCGGCTTGAAGCACCAGGATCGCGATTCCGACGGAAATCTCACGCCAGTATTTGTCCCACACGGTCGGCTCGCGAAACCGGACCACCGTATCGGGAGGCAACAGCCTCTGGTCGATTCCCCAGCGGCGCAGTTGCCGCCAGTCGACCATCGGGGTCCGGGTGACCGACGAAGAACCGATATCCTTTGGCGCCGTGCCGTTCAAGACGCGAACGACGATCGCGCCTGCCTCTCGCGCCTGGGCCTCGTAGGGCGTCATGTAGCCGCCGACGATGCCCGCGCCCAGCAATGTATCGAAGGCGCCGTAAACCGGGACCGCCGAGGCCCCGGCGATACGCTCGACCGACCCCCGGGGTGTGCTTACCTCACCTGCGCCATCGACGAAGTACCCGGGGGTGAATACGATCGTGCCCTTCGACAGCGCGCCGACACGGCGCAGCACCTCGGCGGTCGGCAGACCCGCGAGATATTCGACGCTGAGACCGCTGGCGAGCTGTCCCACCGCCGTTCTCACTCGCTTGTCCCACAGCCCATCCAGCTCGGTCCCTCCGCGTATGGCGACCAGCCGTCTTGCGTCCGGGTGCAGGCGCAGCGCTAGGCGCAGCGTGGGCGTCGGGTCCAAATCCTCGAAGTTGCCTACGACGTTTGCCGGAAGCGTCGTCGGATCGAGCCTGTCCCGTGCCACGGCAATATGAACGATCGGCAAACCGGGGAAAATGCGATCACCGAACTTCGTCGCGAATTCGAGTGCCGGCAGCGCGTCAGCGACGATGACGCGAATGTTGCGTCCGCCATACTTGTCGCGAAGAAATTCCGCTTCGGCCGCGCCATACCTCTCGAGCGAGGCCCACTCGTTATCGAGATACTCGGAATAGAGCGGGACCGGATCTTGGTAGCCCTCCGGCACGACTCTTCGCAGCGTGTCATCGATCACGACCTGCGCCGGCGTTGGCCGCTGGTTGCTGTGGAGGATCAGCACGCCGGGTGCGGCGGCGGCGCCCGCGTGCGCCGCGAGGAACGCCGAAAGCAGCACGAATGCCGCGCCTGCGGCGGCTTTGAGAAGATCGCTCGACAAGGGTCTTGAGCCGGTCAGGGGTTTGTCAGTGTGACCGATTGTCGTTCGTTGTGGGTTACAGGGCCACGGGCACATATGGCTTGACGAGTATCCGCATGGGCGACGAATAAAGACCACTTCCTGATCAAGCCTTTTCTAAGGCACGGGCCAGGCGTAGCATTCGCCGCAGCGCACATTGGTTCGGGCGTGAATCCTGCTTCCGGGATCGCGTCCAAGAACAACCAGACCAATGGCCGCCACAGGAGCATTTTTTGAAGCCCACCGATATCGCGAATCCCGACTATTTCCACAAGGTCGTCGATTGCCAGTGGGCCTGCCCGGCTCATACCCCCGTTCCCGAATACATCCGGTTGATCGCCGCGGGCCGCTACGGCGACGCTTACATGGTCAACTGGGAATCCAACGTTTTCCCCGGCATCCTCGGGCGGACGTGCGATCGCCCCTGCGAGCCGGCGTGCCGCCGGGGGCGGGTCGAGGAGGGCGGCGATAAGAAGGGGAAGCCCGAGCCCGTCGCCATCTGCCGGCTGAAGCGTGTCGCGGCCGACTACAAGGACGACATCCGCGACCGGCTGCCGCAACCTGCCTCGACAAAGAATGGCAAGCGGATCGCGCTCGTCGGAGCCGGGCCGGCGTCGCTGACGGTCGCCCGCGATCTGGCGCCGCTCGGCTACGAATGCATCGTGTTCGACGGCGACACTCGCGCCGGCGGGATGATCCGGAGCCAGATCCCGCGCTTCCGGCTGCCCGAATCGGTGATCGACGAGGAAGTGGGCTACATCCTCGACCTGGGCATCGAGTTCCGGCCCGGCAAGCGAATCGACAGCCTCAAGGCACTGCTCGCCGAACGGTACGACGCGGTTTTCATCGGCTGCGGCGCGCCGCGCGGCCGCGACATCGACGTGCCGGGGCGCGCGGAAGCCGCCGCGCACGTCCACATCGGCATCGACTGGCTCGCGAACGTGTCGTTCGGCCACGTGACCAAGATCGGCAAGCGCGTGGTCGTGCTGGGCGGGGGCAATACGGCGATGGACTGCTGCCGCAGCGCGCGGCGCCTGGGCGGGGACGACGTTCAGGTCGTCGTGCGTTCGGGTTTCGACGAGATGAAGGCGTCGCCTTGGGAAAAGGAAGACGCGATGCACGAGGGGATTCCGATCCACAATTACCTCGTGCCCAAGGCGATCACGCACGAAGGCGGACGGTTGACCGGCGTCATGTTCGAGAAGGTCGCCGCCGCGCGCGACGCCAAAGGCCGGCGCAAGCTGGTGCCGACCGGCGAGCCCGACGTGCACTTCCCCTGCGACGACGTGCTGGTCGCGATCGGCCAGGAGAACGCGTTCCCGTGGATCGAGCGCGATCTCGGGATCGACTTCGACGAGTGGGGAATGCCGGTCGTCGACAAGACGACGATGGCGTCCACGCGCGCCGGCGTGTTCTTCGGCGGTGACGCGGCGCTGGGACCGAAGAACATCATCTGGGCGGTCGCGCACGGCCACGAAGCCGCCATCTCGATCGACCTCCTCTGCCGCGACGAGGACATCGCGAAGCGGCCGCCGCCGCACACGAGCCTCATCTCGCAGAAGATGGGCATCCACGAGTGGAGCTACGACAACGCGATCGTGCCGGCGCACCGCTTCCGCGTCCCCTTGAAGGAGACGAAGCTCGCGCTCAAGAACATCAAGATCGAGGTCGAGCTCGGCTTCGACCCGAAGCTCGCGTTCGCCGAGGCGCAGCGCTGCCTCAACTGCGACGTGCAGACCGTCTTTACCGACCGCCTGTGCATCGAATGCGACGCCTGCGTCGACATCTGCCCGATGGACTGCATCAACTTCACCGGGAACGGCGACGAGGACGAGTTGCGGCCGCGGCTGCGCGTGCCCGCGGACGACCGCACGCAGGATCTTTACGTGTCGGGTGCGCTCAAGACCGGCCGGGTGATGGTGAAGGACGAGGACATGTGCCTGCACTGCGGCCTGTGCGCCGAACGGTGTCCGACCGGCGCGTGGGACATGCAGAAGTTCCTGCTCGACATGGCGCGCGCCGATGATCGCTGCCGCGCCCACCACGCACCGGCCGAGTATCGGCGCAAGACGGCGGCGGATCTCAATTCGCAGGCGGCCGAGTGACGGCAATGGCCAAGCCCGCCAAAGCACCGCTCGCGCGCGTCAACGATTTCGTCGTCAAGTTCGCGAACGTCAACGGCTCGGGCTCGGCGTCGGCCAACGGCCTATTCGCCAAGGCGATCCTGCGGATGGGCGTGCCGGTGTCGGCGCGCAACATCTTCCCGTCGAACATCCAGGGCCTGCCGACGTGGTACGAGGTTCGCGTGACCGAGGCGGGCTGGCGCGGCCGCCGGGGTGGCGTCGACCTGATGGTCGCGATGAATCCGCAGACCTGGGACAAGGACGTCGCCGAAATCGAGCCGGGCGGCTACCTGTTCTACGATTCGACGCGGCCGATGCCGGCGTCGAAGTTTCGCGAGGCCGTCACGTTGCTGGGGATGCCGCTCACCGCGATCTGCAACGCCGAATACACCGATGCGCGCCAGCGCCAGCTCTTCAAGAACATCATCTATCTCGGCGCGCTGACCGCGTTGCTCGACATCGACGCCGCCGAGGTCGAGAAGCTCTTTTCCGAGCAGTATCGCGGCAAGGAGACGCTCCTCGAGCCGAACCGCAAAGCGCTTCGCCTGGGCCGCGACTACGCGCTCGCGAATTTCGCGTGCCCGCTGCCGCTGCACGTCAAGCGCGCCGAGGCGGTCGGCGATCGCATCTTCATCGACGGCAACAATGCGGCGGCGCTGGGTTGCGTCTACGGCGGTGCGACCGTCTGCGCGTGGTACCCGATCACGCCGTCGTCCTCGCTCGCCGAAGCGTTCCAGAAGCATTGCCGCAAGCTCCGCGTCGACCGCGAGACGGGCAAGCACAGGTACGCGATCATCCAGGCCGAGGATGAGCTCGCGTCGATCGGCATCGTCATCGGCGCCGCGTGGAACGGCGCGCGCGCGTTCACCGCGACGTCCGGACCCGGCATTTCGCTGATGCAGGAATTCATCGGTCTCGCGTATTTCGCCGAGATTCCGGCGGTGCTGTTCGACATCCAGCGCGGCAGCCCGTCGACCGGCATGCCGACACGCACGCAGCAGGCCGACATCCTGCTTTGCGCGTACGCGTCGCACGGCGACACCAAGCACGTGCTGCTGTTTCCCGAGGATCCGACCGAGTGCTTCGCGATGGCCGCGACCGCGCTCGACCTCGCCGACCGGCTGCAGACGCCGATTTTCGTTTTGTCCGACCTCGACATCGGGATGCAGGAATGGCTGACCGCGCCGCTCGCGTGGGACGATTCGAGGAAGCTCGACCGCGGCAAGGTGGTCTCCCGGGACGAGCTCGATTCGGGCCGCGAGTTCGGGCGCTATCTCGACGTCGACGGCGACGGCATCGCATATCGCACGTATCCGGCCACGCATCCGACGAAGGGCTCGTTCTTCACCCGCGGCACGACCAAGGACCGCTACGCCCGCTACACCGAGGAAGGTCCGGCATACGTCGACAACATGCAGCGGCTCCTGCGCAAGTTCGAGACGGCGAAGGCGATGGTGCCCGCACCGGTGATCGAGAAGGCGGCGATCCCGTCGCGTACCGGCGTGATCTGGTACGGCTCGACCGGCGCGGCGATGGCCGAATCGCTCGCCGCGCTCGCCGCCGACGGCATCCACCTCGACCGGATGCGGCTTCGCGCGTTCCCGTTTGCCGATGCCGTCGCCGATTTCATCGCCGCCCACGACCATGTCTTCGTCGTCGAGCAGAACCGTGACGCGCAGCTGAAGATGCTGCTCGTCAACGAATGCGGGATCGATCCCGGCAAGCTGATCTCGGTGCTGCATTACGACGGCACGCCGGTGACCGCACGCTTCGTCACCCGCGAAATCGCCGAAAAGGCCGCACTGTTCAATGTGACGCCGTTTCCCGTCCGGGCGCAGGAACAGGGCGTTCGCGATCAGAAGGCCGGCGACTGACTGTTGAGAGCTGAAAGCTGAGAGCTGACAGCAGAGAGCGGAAAATGACCTACCTCGCCAAACCGAAGCTCCATCATCCCGACCTGCCGAAGAATGCGCTGGGCTATACGCGCCGCGACTACGAAGGTGCCATCTCGACGTTGTGCGCGGGCTGCGGCCACGACTCGATCTCGGCCGCGATCGTCCAGGCGTTCTTCGAGATGGACATCGCGCCGCATCGCGTGGCGAAGCTCTCGGGGATCGGCTGCTCGTCGAAGACCCCGACCTATTTCCTCGGCAATTCGCACGGCTTCAACAGCGTGCATGGCCGGATGCCGTCGGTGCTGACCGGCGCCAATCTCGCGAACCGCGATCTGATCTATCTCGGCGTGTCCGGCGACGGCGATTCGGCGTCGATCGGCATTGGCCAGTTCATGCACGTGCTGCGGCGCGGCGTCAACATGGTCTACATCGTCGAGAACAACGGCGTCTACGGCTTGACCAAGGGCCAGTTCTCCGCGACGGCCGACAAGGGCTCACGGGCGAAGCGCGGCGCCGTCAACAACGACGAGCCGATCGACATGGTGATGCTGGCGCTGCAGATGGGCGCGACGTTCGTCGCGCGGAGCTTCTCCGGCGACAAGGCGCAGCTCGTGCCGCTGATCGAGGCGGCGGTTCTGCACAAGGGCGCCGCGTTCATCGACGTCGTCTCGCCGTGCGTCGCCTTCAACAACCACCCCGGCTCGACCAAGAGCTACGACTACGTGCGCGAACACAACGAAGCGGTCAACTTCCTCGACGTGATGGTGCCGCGCGACCCGATCGCCGCGGACTACGGCCCCGGCAGCGTACAGGAAGTCGTGCTGCACGACGGCGGCACGATCCGCCTGCGCAAGGTGCACGCGGACTACGATCCGACGAACAAGATCGCGGCGATGAATTATCTGCAGGAGCGCGCCGCGGCCGGCGAGATCGTCACCGGACTCCTCTACGCGCACCCGGAGTCGCAGGATCTGCACGACGCGCAGGAGACCGTCGCCGCGCCGTTGAATGGGCTCGGCGACCGCGATCTCGTCCCGGGGAGCGTCGCGCTCGCGGCGATCAACGCCAGTCTGCGGTAGCGGCACGAGCCTGACAGCAGCCCCGTGTGCGGGTACCAAGTGGGGATGCGACCCGGGCGAGTCGACGCACGAGGCCGACGATTGGGCGGTCGCGTGCTTCGATAGTGCGGAGGCCGAGGCGCGCCGTCTTCGCGCTGCCGGCGTAAAATCCACGCATGCGCATCTTCTGGACGATTCTCGGGATCGCCGGCGGCCTCGTGCTGCTGGTGCTTATCGCCGTTGCGATCGCCGTCTGGACGATCGACGTCAATCAGTTCGTCGGGCCGATCCAGGCGCGCGTAAAGAACGCAACCGGTCGCGATCTCGCGATCGCCGGCCGCGTCGATCTCGAGCTCGGGCTCGTGCCGAAGGTCGTCGCCAACGACATCCGCTTCGGCAACGCGCCGTGGGCGCGCGAGCCGCAGATGCTCACCGCGAAACGCGTCGAGGTGGAAGTCGCACTGCTGCCGCTTCTCCAGCGTCGCTTTGAGCTCGTCCGGCTCAATCTCGTCGAGCCGGTGATCGCGCTCGAGACCGACGCGCACGGCAAGGGCAACTGGGAATTCGGCGCTGCCGGGGGCGCGGGCTCCGGCGTGGCGGCCGCGGCCGCCAGCCCCGCCGCGGCGCTGGCCGCGTTCGGCGTCGGCAGCGTCGAGGTCACGAACGGGCTCCTCACTTATCGCGATGGCACGTCCGACGCGATGACGCGAATCGCGATCGACCGATTCGCGGCGCAGGCCCGCACCCCCGCCTCGCCGATCAACGCCGAATTCACGGGCAAGGTCGACGACGTTCCGGTGGCGCTCACCGGCAACCTGGGACCGCTCGAGCTGTTCCTGTCGCGACGTGCGCCGTATCCCATCACCGTCGAGGGCAAGGTCGGCGAGCAAAAGACCAATCTCGCCACCAAGGTTCGCGTCGGCGAAAGCGTCATCCAGTTGGACGATGTCGACTTGGGCGTGGGATCGAGCAAAGCGAAGGGTCAGATTCTGGTCGCGACCGGCGGGCCGCGGCCGAAAATCACACTCACGCTTGCCTCGACGACGCTGTCGCTTTCCGACCTCGTGCTTCCGGTCGGCGTCGTGGTGGGCGTCCCGCGCGTCGCCGAAAAGGCGGCACGGACCGAGCACGTGTTCAACGACGATCCGGTGTCGTTTGCGGCGCTGCGTTTCGCCGACGTCGATGGCGACATCTCGATCGGTGAATTGCAGCTGCGCAACGGCGGGCGGCTGGGGCAGGTGCGCGCGCATTTCACGGTGAAGGATGACCGTCTCGATGCGCCGGACCTGACCGCGTCGATTTACGGAGGAACGCTTCGAGCTCAACTGACGATCGATGCGACGCATGCGGCGGATCCGACGCTTGCCTTGTCCGTCGATGCAAAGGGCCTCGATCTTGCGGCGTTGTTTGCCGCCGCGGGGACTCCGCGCGAGGTGAGGGGCGGCAAGACCGACGTCGCGATGAAGCTCACCATGCACGGGACGACGCCGCGCCAATGGGCCCGCGACGTCAGCGGTACGGTAACGGCCATCGTCGGTCCGGCCACGGTCGTCAATTCCAAGCTCGATCCCGCATTGCCGTTGAACCAGCTCGCGCAGACGGTGAACCCGTTTCGCGATCGGACGCCGACGACGGAGCTCGTGTGCGCCGTCGTACGCGTTCCATTGCACGACGGTGTTGCCCACATCGACCGCTCGGTGGCGGCGGAAAGCAGGGAGTTGGGCGTCGCTGCGAGCGGCACGCTCGATTTGCGCGCAGAAACGGTCGACCTGTCGTTTGCGCCACGGGTGAAGCAGGGGATTCCGATCAACATCGCGCAAGTGGCTGATCTCGTTCATTTGCGCGGGCCGCTCGCGTCGCCCAAGGTCGAAGTCGATGCGGAAGCGTCGGCGGCGGCGATCGCCAAGCTCGGCGCGGCGGCAAGAGGCGGGGGACTGGCGGCGCTCGGTGCCGCGATGCTGGCTCCCGCCCCCGACACGGGTCCCGGTGTCTGCGATGTCGCGCTCGGCAAGGCAGCTGCGCCGGCGGCGAGCACCGCGACGACGGCCACGCAGGGACATCTTCCGGCCGGCGTTCCGGCCGACCTCGGCAAGGCGCTCGGCCAGCTGCTCCATCGCTGATGCCGGCGACGCCGGCGTTGCAGAGGACACAAGGCGAGGCCGTTCGTCGTCGGTTTGATGCCGGTCAAGCCCGTTCCGGCGCCCGGGCGGTAACGTACGGCGTAACATCGGTCACCTCATCATGAACCGGACGCACCGCCGCCTCGTCGCCTGGCTCGGCATTCTGGGCATCGCCTTCGCCCAGCTCGCCGTCACCGCGCACGCATGCATGATTCGCGTGCAGGTGCCCGCCAACGTCGCGGCGGCGCCTGCCACGCCGCATCACGGTCACTGCAGTGGCCAGGGCTCCTCCGCACCGGTTGCGCCGCAAGGGGATGCCTGCGAGTCTGCAGTGCTCGGAGGCAGCGCCCACGGCCGCAGTGCCGGACCTGCCGGCCGTCGCGCTCTCGGCGTTGACGATCGCCGTCGCGCCGGCTGCGTCGCCGGTGGCGACGCGTGCGTACGGCCGGTCGTTACTCGCCGCGAACAGCGCGGCGCCTCCGCTGTCCCTGCAGTTCTGCCGTCTGCTGATCTGATCTTCGCGTTCGCCTGACCCCGGTTTGCGATTCGCGCGCCGGTACGTTCAACGCGTTCGGCGAGGTCCGGCATGTCGGTAACCTGGCCCACGCCCCGGGCCGCCAACGGGGCACTGCAATCGTCGATCGTTGTTGTTATGCGGCGGCGCGCTGCCCTCACGGTCGCCATCGCCTGTGTGCTGGCGGGCGGCGCGGCGCACGCCCAAGACACGCCAGTCGCTCGCCGAAACGCTCAAGCTCGCCGTGGCGCACTCGCAGCAGCTTGTCTTGCAGCGCGCGATGGTCGAGGCGTCGCGCGAAATGGCCGTCGCGGGCGGCGAGCTTGCCCGATCCGAAGCTCAAGGTCG
>CAVTFT010000018.1:0-114068 GCA_963734085.1 uncultured beta proteobacterium
CGTGTAGAGCAACTTCCACGCGATCTTGAGGTCGGGATTCTCGGGGTCGCCGCCGACGTCGCAACGCATGCCCAGGAGTTTCTCCCCGTCGGTATAGATCCAGCCGTTGCGCGAAGAATGCTTCGCCTTGCCGGTGACGTAGGCGGTGTTGTCGATGCCGTCGAAGTAGATCGCTTTGCCGTTGTTGTCCCTCCATTCACCGTGCGGCGGCGGCGTCAGGCCGACCATCGTTGCGGTCGTGGGCCACACGTCCATGTGCGACATCATTTCGAAGAGGACCTGCCCGGCCGGAATCCTGCCCGACGCCCACATAATGCCCGGCACCCGGTAGGCGCCTTCGAAGCCGGTGCCCTTCTCGCCGCGGTATGGATTGGTGCCGGCGTCGGGCCAGGCATCCTGCCAGGCGCCGTTGTCCGCCGTGTGGATGACGATGGTGTCCGGCGCCTCCGCGCGGATGGCGTCCATGATGCGGCCGATGTCGCCGTCCATCTCCATCAGTTTGTCGGAGTAGTTGCCAAGATGCGACTTGCCCACGAATGCCTTGTTCGGGCTGGTCGGCTGGTGCATGCCCATGAAGTTCACGCTCATGAAGAACGGCTTGCCATCCTTGGCGTGCTGCTTGATGTACGCGACCGCCGAGTCCGTCTGGCGGACGTCGAAATCGGCCAGGTTCTCCAGCGTGATCACGGCGCCGTTGTTGCCCTTGACCGCCGGCTTGCCTGCGGTGCCTTCCCATTCATACCGGTTCACCACTTTCTGGTACATGTCCCAGTATTCTTTGTTGTATTTGGGGAAAAATGGGTGCGCATTGGGCGCCATGTCTTCATAGCCATAGACACCCGGGTAGTAGGCGGCAAACTCTTTCATCTCGTCGAAGCCGTGCTCGATGGGGTAAAACTTAGGCACGTCGCCGAGATGCCACTTGCCGGAGAAGTAGGTCTGGTAACCGTTCTTCTGGTAGAACTCGGCGATGGTCGGGATGTCGGAGCTCAGGCCGTTCGGGTCGCCGGGAACGACGACGACCGACAGCGCCGTGCGGACCGGGATGCGCCCGGTCATGAACGAGGCGCGGCCCGCCGTACAGCTGGCCTGGCCGTACCAGCTCGTGAACACTGCGCCCTCTTTGGCCATGCGATCGATGTTCGGCGTCGGGTGCCCGAGCGCCGCGCCACCGTAGTACACGCCGTAGTCGCCCCAACCCACGTCGTCGCTCATCAGCATGACGACATTGGGCCTCTTCGATGGCGTCTGAGCGAGCGCCACGGTGGATCCGAAGAGCACGGTCGCGACGGCCGGTAATGCAACAGACAATAGACGCTTGCAACGACTCATGACTTGTCTCCTATCTCAGTGCACTTGCAGTTGGCGGCGCTTCAGGCCCACCGTGAAAGATCGCCTGGCACTTACGACTTCGCGCCCCGCTCCAATGCGCCAATCAGCCGACTCGCCTCGAACGGTTTCTGGAGGTAGTCGACATAGCCAAGCGCGTCCGCCTCCCTGCGCGTCGCTTCGTCGTCGAACGCGGTAATGAATACGACCGGGATCGTGGCCCCCGCATCCCGCAGGCGACGCCGCAATTCGAGGCCCGAGATCCCACCCAGATGGATGTCGAGCACGAGGCCAATGGCGCGGTCGGCAATCCCGCTCCGGAGAAATTCCTCCGCGGAAGCGAACGCGTTCGTCGTATAGCCGCTCGCACGTAACAGGCGTTCGACGGACGTGCGCATAGCCGCGTCGTCGTCGACGACTGCAACCAAGCCTCCGGTGGTATGCATGAGTTATTGGCCACGGCTTGCGGGAATGCAGGAAGCCCTGGTGCGAACGCTACCGTCTGTCGGCCGGGCCCGGCACTGTCCTTTGGTGCGGGTCCGCACCAAAGGACAGGTATGGCAAGCGTGCTTGGCGCATTCGCGGTCGCTCTCCAGGAGGTCTGTTAGCGCTTCAGCTTGGTAATCTTCGTACCTTCCAAACCCATTCCCGCCATCAACCCTTGCTGGCTAAAGATGAAGGCGTACGCGTCTTTGGTCAGCGTCTCGGACGTGTATGACCGGGCCATTCCCTGGTCCATGACCACTACGCTCGGGCCGACACCGACCTGGAAACCTTCCTTGGCGTTGAGAGCCTGGAAAGCGCTTTCGTTCATGAAGAAGATCGCATAGCCAAACGTTTGCGCGCCGGCTTGCAGGCCATAGGAAACGCCCGCCGTGTTGTAATAGCCGGCAACCTTGCCACCGCGAAAAAGAACGCCGTTGCCGTACTCGCCGCCGATCAGGAACCCGGCCTTGGTAACGTCCGGGAAGACGAGGACCGCGTACGCACGCTGCCCAAGCGTCTTGGCGAGCGGAGTGCTCGACTCGAGGGAGCTCAATGATGCCCTCGAGTTGGCTTCGAGCGCCGCTTCGTTCTGCGCGAAAGCGCGCGATGGCACCGCGACCAGAACGGCAATAAACATCGCGATCAAGGTGAATACTGCAAGCCGTGAACGATAACCTTTCATTTCATGTCCTCGTCGCCCTTTGTCCGCACACGGTCCTGCAACCAAGCCGGCGAATTCGTGCATGAGCAGTGGTCGGCCAGGGCTTGCGGGAATGCGGTGCCCTGCAATGTCGGGTTCTAGACCCTACGTTCTTTCGGCGCAGCCCGACACTGTCCTTTGGTGCGGGTCCGCACCAAAGGACAGGTACTGCAAGCGTCCCTAACTGTTCGCGTCGGTAGTTGGAGACCGGTCGAAGCGGACATCCTGAGGGCGCCGCCACACGCATGACCAGCCCCATCATTCGATGGTCACGTCCGCGCCAGAAAGTGGTACCGCCGCAAAAGCGCAGCGCAGAGGGGGGATCGAGGCGAGCCTGTTACTTTGGCGGCGGAAGCGGCAAGCTGGCAACTAGGACCATCACTTCTTCTCGAACGCAAAAATCACTTTCCAGTCCTGCTTCATGTCCACGACGGTCCAGCTTTTGGCCCGAGCCTCGTCGAGCGCCTTGTCGAGTTTTCCGACGCTCGACTGGCGGTCGTACGCCCACTCGCGAACGGCGTCCGTGTGATGGACAAGGCCCATGAATCGCGCGCCGCCGCCGGCAGCGGTCCACTGCAGCATCTGCAGGTCCCCATCCGAGTTTCCGAAGGCGAAGATGGGCAGGCGGCCGATGTGCTCGTTGATGCCGACCGGCTTGCCAGCGCCGTCATCGATGAAGCTCAACTCGGGCAGGCGCATCAGCACTGGCTTGCCGTCACGGAGTTCGAACTTCGTCTTGATGCTGCTGCCGACGACCTGCTCGGGGGGGATGCCATAGACCTTCTCCGTCCACGGCCGCATGAACTCCACCCCGCCGCCGGACACGATGTACGTCTTGAAGCCATTCGCGCGCAAATACGCTACAAGCTCGACCATCGGCTGGTAGACCATCGAGGTGTAGGGCTGGCCGAACCTCGGCTCCTTGGCGGTCGCGATCCATTCGCGGACGATTGCTTCGTACTCGGCAGTCGTCATCCCGGCGTGGGTGGCCATGACAATCTCGACGATGGCCTTCTCGCCGCCGGCAAGCGCACCCTTCACGTCGCCCTTCAGCAACGAGGCGAACGGCTCCTTGTCCTTGCATTCGGGACGCTGTGGCGCTAGTGCCCTGACCCGGTCGAGCGCGAAAACCAGCTGCGTATACATCGGCTGCTCTATCCAAAGCGTTCCGTCGTTGTCGAACGTCGCGATGCGCTCCGGAACAGGGACGTAGTCTGGCGATCCTTGCGTCGTCACTTTGGCCACGAAGCTGACGATGTCCTGCTTGACCTTGCCGTCGTTCCAGGCCGAAAGGGGATCGGTCTGGACGGTCGCGCAGCCTCCCGTTAGGAGCAACAGACACAACGCCAGGGCGTACACATACCGGAGTCGCAGCAAGGAAACAGGTGGTTGCATGGCAAATGCTCTCCATTCGTTACATACTTGACCGCGCAGTTCGCTAGCAGCATGCATAGCCGGCGCTCCGGACATCTGGTTTACCTGGATTCGAAGCTGCTCGGGTCGTGCGCGCCCACCAATCCCAGACGCTCGGCGAGCGAAACCAGCTCGGCGAGCGACTGAACCTGAAGCTTTTGCGTCAGGTTGTGCCGGTGCCACTTGATCGTGCGCTCGGCAGTGCCGAGTTGCAGCGCAATTTGTTTGTTCAGCCTGCCGCGAACGACGAGGCCGAACACCTTGCGTTCGGTCGGCGTGAGCGTGCCGACGAGTGCGCGCAGGGCGTCGAGTTGCGACTGCCTGCTGCGATTCTCGCGATCGCGCGCGATCGCTTGCTCGACAGCACCGAGCAGCACCTCAGTAGCGACCGGCTTGGTCAGGAAATCCTGGGCGCCTGCCTTCATGGCCAGGACGCTGGACGGGATGTCGCCGTGTCCGGAAAGAAATACGACTGGCAGCGCGTGCGGCATTTGAGCCAGTCGCTGCTGGAGTTGCAACCCGCTGAGCCCCGGCATCCGAAGGTCGAGCAGAACGCAACCCGGGGATTCGACATCGGCAGTTTCCAGGAACTGTCCCGCCGATTCGTACTGCTCGACCCGATATCCGACCGCCCCCAGCAATCGCGCCGCCGACGTGCGCCAGGACACATCGTCGTCGACCACGTGCACGATGGAGGGGGCCGTCATGAGCGTTTCGCCGAGGCGAACGGCAGCGTGAAGCGGAACACCGCGCCGCCGCCCGGAGCGTTTTCGGCACGTATTTCGCCGCCGTGCGCTTCGATGATCGTGCGGCATATCGCGAGCCCGAGGCCCATGCCGGTTGTCTTGGACGTTACAAAAGGCTCGAAGATGCGAGGACGCAGCTCCTCGGCGACGCCTCCGCCGGAATCGGTTACCGAGACCTCGGCGAACTTGTCGTCGGCACGCCGGGTCCGGATGGTCACCATCCTTCGTCCCGACGGCGTGTTCTGCAGTGCTTCTATCGCATTGAGTATGAGATTCACGATCACCTGCTGAAGCTGGACGCGATCCGTCTTGACCTTCGGCAGTCTGGGCTCGAACTCCGTCTTGACAACCACGTCCTTGTCCAGCGCTTCGCCGGCCACCGTTTTCATCGACTCGTCGATGGCTTCGTTGAGATTCGTTTCCCGCAATTCGAATTCGGACTTGCGCAGGAATCGGCGAATTCGCGCGATGATGTCGCTGGCGCGCTGATCGTCGCGCTTGATGTCACCGAGGATCTCGACCACCTCGCCCAGCTTGGGCGGATCGGCGTTGATCAGTATTTGTGCCGCGCCCGCATTGTTGTAGATGGCGCCGAGCGGCTGATTGAGCTCATGGGCAATCGACGCTGACATCTCGCCCAGGGCCACGCGCCGGTTCATGTGCGCCATCTCCGAAAGGCGCTTCCGCGACTCGGCCTCGGCGACGCGGCTCCTGCGTCGCTGCTCGAACATCGTCGCGATCAGCAAACTCTGTCCGACGATGACGATCAGCGCTGCGAGGATCTGCCACCAATGCTCACGCCAGAAGGTGTGGTTGGCAAATCGGATTTCGCACCCACCGGGCAGTCGCCGCTCGTCCAGCGACCAGCGCTCCAGCGCACGGGCATCGGCCACGCACCGACTGGGTGCAGTTACCAAAGCCCGGTCTGATGCGGGTAACCCACCAGCGAGCGACTCGCGGATGAGTTCCGCGATCAGCCGTCCACGTTCCGCATACGATTCCGCAACGCCGGCCACCATACCGAGGCCCAGGTAGGTTTCGACGACGCCATACACCGGCGCGCCAGAGCGGGCGCTGATGGCACGCAGTACTTCACGTGGTGTGTACGGGCGACCATCACGGTCGCGGAATTCCGAGAGGTAGAGGGCAATCGTATCGGGAGGCTCCGCGGCCAATCGGGATACTAGCTCCGGCACTGGCAAGCCGATCAGGAACTCGAAGGGGAGGCCATCGGGTGCTTCCGCGAGCATCTCTCGGGCCTGCTGCCCGCTTCTCCTGTCGAGATCCGACGTACCGGAGATGACGAGAATGCGCCGCGCACTGGGCTGCAAGCGGCGCGCGAGTGCGATGGTCTCCGCCATTGGCAGTTGCGTAACGACGGCCCCTGCGTCAGGTGGCAATCCGGCCGACTCGAAGGCCTCCCCAGGCCAACCGGAAAACACCAGCCGTGCGCCCGGCCAAAGCTGGGCGCCGTACCGATTGAAGAACTGCAACGCGCGTTCGCTGATCGCGACGACCACATCAAACCGAAGTCCCGCGTATTTCCTGGCGAGAAGTGCGACCAGCTCGGGCTCGTAAGCCTCGACCTGGAAGCGCTGCGCATCGAGTGGCTCGGAAAAGTAGACAACGCGCCGTGGCGACTCCTCGGCCAGGCTCGCGCGCATGGCGCTGTCGATCTCCAGATAGGCGGGAAGATAGGGGTCGGTGCCGTTCAGGATCAGCACGCGTGCTTCTTCATCGGCTGCATGCGCCGACCTCGCGGTTATGCACAATCCGCACAGCATGATCTGAAGAAGCCATGCCGCAGCCGCCATCCGTCTTATCACGGGCTCACATCCTTGGCTGAGGCGACGCCCTGATCGGGCGCAACCGCGCCGCCAACTTCTCCGCGGTCGGCGCCGCATGCGCGAAGAAGCGCTTGAGGCCGGGGCAAAGGTAGTTGAGCCCCGGCTCGCCGTCCGGCGTGCGCAGCAGCCGGTTCTTCGGGCACTCGCCCCAGCAGTCGCGCAGGAATTCGCATCGCTTGCAGTACGCGGGCAGCGTCTCGGACTTGGCGTAGGCGAACTTCACTTGGGTCGGCGAGAACACCATGTCACCGAGTGATTTCTCCCGGATGTTGCCCAGCCGGCATTCCGGGTACACGTAATGGTCGCAGGCGTAGACGCTGCCTTCGTGCTCGAGCGCGACGCCCTTGCCGCAGAATTCGCTCTGGATGCAGGTCTGGGCCGGCATGCCCATGTGCTGCACGACCAGCGTCTCGCAGAAGCTCACCAGCACTTTGCCGTAGTCGCGGGCGAGCCACTCGTCCCAGACCTTGGAGAGGAAATAGCCGTATTCGTCGGGATCGACGGACCACGGCGTCACCACCGAGTCGGCGTGGTCCGGTTTCGCCTGCGGCGTGCCGACGATGGGCAATCGCGCGGCGTCCCACGTCTGCGGCGCGGTCGTCTCGAACCCCTTGATCTCGACAATGGGGATGAACTGCAGATAGGTCGAGCTCAGCTCGCGGCGCAGGAAGCGATAGACGTCAAGCGGTCGCGACGCGTTGTAACGGTTCACGCACGTCAGCGTGTTGAACGGCACACCGAACCGCTTGAGCATCTTCGCCGCGGCATACACAGTATCGAATGTCGGCGCGCCGCGCTTGGTGACGCGGTACTTGTCGTGGATCTCCTTCGGGCCGTCGATGGAGAGACCCACGAGGAAGCGATGCTCCTTGAGGAAAGCCGCCCAGTCCTCGTCGAGCAGCGTACCGTTGGTCTGCAGATCGTTCTCGATCCGCTGCCCCGGCTTAGCGTATTTCCGCTGCAGCGCGACGACCTTCCGAAAGAATTCGAGGCCGAGCAGCGTCGGTTCGCCGCCCTGCCACGAGAAGACCACTTCGTCCGCCGTCACGCTCGCGATGTAGTCGCGCACGAAGCGTTCCAGCATCTCGTCGTCCATGTGCCCGCCGCCCGGGCCGCCCGGGAGCGTCTGCTTGCTCAGGTAGAAGCAATACGCGCAGTCGAGATTGCACGCCGAGCCGGCCGGCTTGACCATCACATGGAATCGCCGCGTGGCGCGGTTGCCGAGCCATTGTGGCGCGTGGTACTTGTCGACATTCAGGTACTGATCAATTGTCGGCGTGGTCATTGGGGTCTCATTTCGCGACCGGTATCCGACAGGGAGAGTGTCCCGGCAACAACAATCACTTTGCCCGGACCGCGGCAACCGGAATCTTCGCTAAAAAACCGCCTCCCGGGCTTGCGTTGAGTCAACACTGCCTCACGAGGCAGGGCGACATCCGCCTGGGAAGAGCACGCCGCGGACGCCACTAACATAGGCAGGCATCTTAGTTGGGTGTGGCGATGACGTCGTGCGCTGATGCCGAAAGCCCCCTTCTTTTCCTGCAATTTCGAGGTATCGATCGGCGACGGCGCAGTCTATCCTTCTTACATTGTGCAGGTCGCTTGCATCCCTGGTGCTCATCATGAGCGACGAAAGCAAGCACGTCAGCTAGCCGCGCAGATTGGGCAAGCCTCAGACAGTTGGGTCTTCGGACCCGTAGGGCGCGAAGTTAAGCCCGTATTGCTTCCCGCGCGCCGTCAAGGCGTCGCGGGTGAGAAAGGCGCAGCGAGTTCTCGATGACTGCGCAGGCGTCGCAAGACGTTGGAGTAGTAACGGCCGTCCCCAAGACGGTCGGAGAGAAGTTTCGCCGTCCTTGAGACGGCCCGTCGGAAGACATCCCGCGAGGGGTGGCCCGGTGTCGACGCTAACGCGAGCGCCGGGTTCTTCGAGAGACCGAGCGATGTCGTTTTCGTTGCCTCGGTCACGGACGCTAGAAGCGTCTGGAGCAGCGTATCGGTCTCGTGCTTGACGCGAGATCGATGCGCCAGGTGCAACCTGGGTGGCGGCAGCGGCGCGGTGCCCGTGCACGGCTGCAATTCGCAGCCGCGCGTCCCCGTCAATACGACGGAGACCATCGCGTCCCTCGCTGCCCGGAGCGTTGCCACCTTAGGCGGTGATGCCTGCAGAGAAGCGCAGACATCGCCCGCCGTCTCCCTGAGCCCTACGAGAGCGCCGCCATGGTGCGGTGTGTGAAGCGCGCGGCTTGATGCCGCTCGCGTGAGGCGAGCCATCGAGCTCGCCGAGCGCGATGTGGCGTTAGCCGCTGCGCTCACGCACATCGCTCGCACGCACTGCGCGTCGTTACTGGGGGTACCGCGAGAGCGGGTGCCACCAGTGACGTACGCGCGCATACCACGATCGGCGCGCTTTTCAAGGGCGGCGCTTCGCGTGAACAGGGGCTCAGACGTACGTGATGGCCGCCTGGAGCGGCCCTCACGTCTTGTACGCGAGGAGCGCAACGCTCCTCGCCGAATGATTCGCGTAACGGATCGCAAGGTCGCGCCTTAACGGCGCTCCGTGAGTCTTGGGTCAATGACTCTCGCGATGAGCGCTCCCCGGGGAGCGCTCATCGCGACGCCACAAAGCGCCGCGCGGCGCCGGCGAGCAGCAAACCAACCGCGCACAACGGGAGTGGTGTCCCGTGCTCAGAAGTACCCCTGCGGCTGCCACTGGCGCCCCAGGCGAGCAGAAACACTTACCGGACATGAACTACACCACGGCAGCAGAAGGAAACGCTCTACGACGATTTTAGGACGGCTGATGAAAGGAAACGAACGGAGGCACCGATGCGCGATTTGAACTACGACTTGAAGCAGCTCTGCCGGCATAACCGCGATGGCAGCTATGCCACCCAGGCGGATCGGGAGCACATCCTCGATTTGATCGCCGATCAGCTCGACGAGATGGGGTTCCGGCACATGAACGCCCACAGCCTGAAGCCCAAGCACGTCGAGAAGCTGGTCGAGCGCTGGCTCGCCGAGAAGCTCTCGCCGGGCACGATCAAGAACCGGATGTCGGCACTGCGCTGGTGGGCCGAGAAGATCGGCAAGGAGAACATCATCGCCCGCACCAATGCCGCCTACGGCATTCCGGATCGGGTCTACGTCACCAACCTATCCAAAGCCAAGGAGCTCGTCATGGATCAGCTACAACAGATCCGCACCCATTGCATCCGCATCTCGCTGCGCCTGCAGGCCGCCTTCGGCCTGCGCCGGGAAGAGTCGATCAAGATCGTCCCGAAGTGGGCGGATCGGGGTAACTCGCTCGTACTCAAGGATTCCTGGACCAAGGGCGGGCGGGAGCGTGAAATTCCCATCCGCACGCCGGAACAGCGGCAACTCGTCGATGAGGCGAAAGCCCTGGCCAAGGGCAAGAGCCTGGTGGCGCCGGGCTACACCACCTACCGCGACTATCTGCAGCATTTCCGCGCCGAGTGCGCGCGGATCGGCATTCACGCCTTTCATGGGCATCGTCATTTCTATGCGCAGGCCCGCTACCTGGAGTTGACCGGCCGGGAATGTCCGGCGCGCGGCGGGCCGACGTCGAAGCAGCTCACGGCGAAGCAGAAAGTCATCGATCGCGAGGCGCGCGAGACGATCAGCCGGGAGATGGGTCACGGTCGCGAACAGGTCACGGCCGTGTACCTGGGTCGCTGAAAACCCGAAGCCAGTATGACCAGATCCATGCCAGCGGATCGCGCTTTCCCGGCCCCAGTGCGCACGCTTTCGCTTTCCGAGGCCGCCGCCCTGCTCCACATGCATCCTGAGGAAGTCCGGCGCCGGGCAAAGTGCGGACAGATTCCCGGAGCCAAGCCGGGCCGCTGCTGGATCTTCATCGAAGACGACCTTGCCGAGTACGTTCGTTCGCTTTACGCTACTCCTCGGCAAGCGTTGCAAGTGACTCTGAGAAAGGAGATGGAATGTCACTTCGCAAACGCGGCGGTATCTGGTGGGTCGACGTCGTCGCTCCAAACGGGGAGCGAATACGCCGCACTGCTGGGACTGCCAACAAAGCCCTAGCGCAAGAGTTTCACGACCGGGTGAAGTCGGAGCTGTGGCGAATCGCCAGGCTGGGCGAGAAGCCGCAGCGGACGTGGAACGAGGCGGTGGTGCGATGGTTGAAGGAGAAGTCGCACAAGGCCACGATCAAGGGAGATGTCAACCTGCTGCGTTGGCTCGACCCCTTCCTCGGCGGTAAGGATCTCGCGACCATCAGCCGCGCCACGCTCGACCAGATTACGGACGAGAAGCTCGCGCGGGGCTGTAGTAATGCAACGGTGAATCGGACGCTAGGATTGGTGCGCGCGATTCTGCGCAGGTGCGTCAACGAGTGGGAGTGGATCGAGCGGGCACCGCAAGTGCGTATGTTGCGGGAGCCGACACGGCGCATTCGCTTTCTGACGCACGAAGAGGCACAACGTCTGCTCTCCGAGTTGCCCGAGCATCTGGCGGACATGGCGGCATTCTCGCTCGCGACGGGCTTGCGAGCAGCGAACGTCACGGGTCTGCAATGGAAGCAAGTGGACTTGGCGCGACAGTTGGCGTGGATTCATCCCGACCAAGCGAAAGGGCGAAGGGCCATTGCGGTGCCGCTCAATGTCGAAGCGATGGCACTCGTACGCAAGCAGGTCGGGAAACACGCGACGCACGTGTTCAGCTTTCGTGGCCAGCCTGTGGTACAGCTGAGCACCAAAGCCTGGTATGCAGCGTTGGAACGCGCCGGCATCGAGGATTTCCGCTGGCACGATCTGCGGCACTGCTGGGCCTCGTGGCACGTACAGAACGGCACGCCGCTGTTCGCGTTGCAGGAGTTGGGCGGTTGGCAGAGTCCGGAGATGGTGCGGCGTTATGCGCACCTCGCGGCCGATCACCTCGCGCCCTATGCGGAACGCCTTGGCGCCGTACGTGCCGTCGCGGCAGAAAACGACGGCACAAATCCGTCACAGGCGTGAAAGTGAGTTAGGAGTTGCTAACTCGCAGAACCGCGTAGGGATTGGTGCCGGCAGTAGGAATCGAACCCACGACCAACGGTTTACAAAACCGCTGCTCTACCAACTGAGCTATGCCGGCCCGGGCTGGGATTTTACCCGCACCGACCGGGATCGATGGGCGGGGGCTACGCGCCGCAGATCACTTGATGACTTGCAGGTGCGAGGGCCGCGGCTTGCCCTTGCCGTTCTCCTTGCCTTCGGCCGCGTCACGAACATCCTTGTCCAATGCTGCGTCGATGTCCGCGCCCGGCGCCGTCGCCGCGGAAAGCGCCGCGACGGGGTCCTGTGCGATGGTGAAGGCGAAGCCGTAGCCCGTTTCCTTGGCGAAGATCCCGGACACTGCGCTCATCGGGACGGCGACTTCCTGCGACGTGCCGGAAAAGCGCGCGGAAAAGCGCACCCAGTCGTTGTCGATCGTGAGCCGCCGGGTCGCCGAATTGCTGATGTTGAGCACGATCTCGCCGTTCTTCACGAACGCGGCGGGCACGCGCGTCTGCGCGTTCACCTTGACGGCGAGATAGGGCGTGAGGCCGTTGTCGGCGCACCACTCGCAGATCGCGCGCACGAGGTACGGCTTGGCGGATTGTTCGGACATGACCCGAAGATATTACCCCGCGCACGCGCCGGGTCAAGCGCAGCCCCGAGGGAACCCGGACAATACCCGACCGGCGGCGCCGGCGGCAGGCACCAGCGTCCGGCGTACTATTTCCGCATGCCCCGTTCGGCCGAGGTCAGCGCTTCGGAGAATGCCGGCCGGGCGAACAGCCGTTCGGCGTATTTCATCAGCGGGGCCGCCTGCTTGGGCATCGCGATGCCGTAGTAGTCGAGGCGCCACAACAGAGGCGTGATCGCGACGTCGAGCATCGAATACTCCTCGCCCAGCATGTGCTTGTGCTTGGTGAATACCGGGGCGATCTGCAGGAGGCTGTCGCGGACCAGGTTCCTCGCCTTGTCGATCTGCTTCTGGTTGTTCCCTTCGAGCGCATCGATATGGATGAAGAGTTCCTTTTCGAACCGGTGCAGGAACAACCGCGCACGCGCGCGCATCACCGGATCCGCGGGCATCAGCTGCGGGTGCGGAAAACGCTCGTCGATATATTCGTTGATGATGTTCGACTCGTGCAGCACCAGGTCGCGCTCGACCAGCACCGGCACCTGGTTGTAGGGATTCATCACCGCGAGGTCCTCGGGCTTGTGGTCGAGGTCGACGTCGATGATCTGGAAGTCCATCCCCTTCTCGTGCAGGACGATCCGGCAGCGCTGGCTGAAGGGGTCGGTGGTGCCGGAATAGAGCGTCATCATGGTTTGATTCTCCAGGCCCTCGACAGCCGGCCCGCGCAACAACTAAGCATCAATGAACGTCCTTCCAGTATTCCCGCTTGAGCCAATAGGCAAACACGAACAGCACGACGAGGTACATGAGCACGGCGAGACCGATGGTGATCCGCTTGTTCTTTGCCGGCTCCGCCATGTAGTCCATGTAATTGACGAGGTCGGCGACCAGCGCCTGGTACTGCGGCGGCGTAAGCGTTCCCGCCTTGTCCAGCGCCACCGATTCGACGACGTACTTGTTGTTCTTGGCCGGTGCGAGCACGACGAGCCCCTTGACGGCGATCGCGGCAGCCAGCGCGTCGTCGTGCGTGTCGTATTCGGTCGAGACGAGCCGGTAGACGCCCGATTGCTCCCACAGCACATGCGGCATGCCGACGTTCGGAAACACCAGATTGTTCCAGCCCGACGTCGAGTTGTCGTCCTTGTAGAAGCCGAGGAAATAGTTGTACAGCCAGTCGGTGCCGCGAATCCTCGCTTCGACGGTCAGGTCCGGCGGCGGCGCGCCGAACCATGCCCTGGCGTCCTTCGCCGTCATCGCCACGGTCATCGTTTCGCCGATCTTGTCGGTCGCGAACATCAGGTTGTCCTGGATCATCGCGGCGTCGATGCCGAGGTCGGTCAGCCGGTTGTAACGCATGTACTTCGCGGTATGGCAGTTGAGGCAGTAATTGACGAACGTGCGCGCGCCGCGCTGCAGTGATTCGATGTCGAGCCGGTTGACCGGCGCCGATTCGAAGCGCACGTCGCTGCCGATCGAGGATGCCGCCGGACCGGCGCCGAGGCCGAGCAGCAGCGCGGCCAGAAGCGTTGCGATCTTGTTCATCATCCGGTCACCCTTTCCGGCACGGGCTTGGTCTTGTCGCGCGCGGTGTACCAGGGCATCAGGAAAAAGAAGAGGAAGTACACGACGGTCAGCACGCGCGCGACGACGGTGGCCCGGTCGGCGGTGCCGAGCACCGGCCAGCTCTCGGGGAACTGGCCCCAGATAGTGATCGGCACGACGCCGAGGTAGCCCAGGATCAGGAAGCTCACGACGAACAGCGCGAGCCACGCCTTGTACACGCCGCCGCGGTAACGGATCGACTTGACCGGGCTCTGGTCGAGCCACGGCATCGCGAAAAAGATCAACACCGCGGCGCCCATCACGATCACGCCCCAGAACTGGCTGCCGAGGAACGACGGCACCGCGCGGAGCATCGCGTAGTACGGCGTGAAGTACCACACCGGCGCGATGTGTTCGGGCGTCTTCAACGGATCGGCCGGGATGAAGTTGTTGGCTTCGAGGAAGTACCCGCCCACGTCCGGCACGAAGAATACGATCAGCGAGAACACGGCGAGGAAGACGACGACGCCGACGATGTCCTTCACCGTGTAGTACGGATGCGAGTAGATCCCATCGAGCGGGAGGCCGGTCCGAGGGTCCTTCGGCTGCTTCTTGATCTCGATGCCGTCCGGGTTGTTCGAACCCGTTTCGTGCAGCGCCATCAGATGCGCGGCGACGAGACCCAGCAGCACCAGCGGAACGGCGACGACGTGGAACGCGAAGAACCGGTTCAGCGTGATGTCGGAGATCGTGTAGTCGCCGCGGATCCACACGCCCAGGTCCTCGCCGATGATCGGCACCGCGGAGAACAGGTTGACGATGACCTGCGCGCCCCAGTACGACATCTGGCCCCACGGGAGGAGGTAGCCGAAGAACGCCTCGGCCATCAGGCACAGGTAGATGAGGCAGCCGAAGATCCACGTGAGCTCGCGCGGCTTCCGGTAGCTGCCGTACATCAGGCCGCGGAACATGTGCAGATAGACGACGACGAAGAACATCGACGCGCCGGTCGAATGCATGTAGCGGATCAGCCAGCCCCACGAGACGTCGCGCATGATGTACTCGACGGACTCGAACGCCTTGGCGGCGTCGGGCTTGTAGCTCATCGTGAGGAAGATGCCGGTGACGATCTGCATCACGAGCACGAAGGCGGCGAGCGAGCCGAAGTAGTACCAGAAGTTGAAGTTCTTCGGCGCGACGTACTTGCCCCACTGCGATTCCCAGAGGGCGGTCAGCGGGAAGCGCGCATCGATCCACTGCAGAAGTTTTTCCATGGCCGCGGAAATTCCTTACGCCGTCTTGCCGTCCTGGCCGACGCCAATCTCGACTTTCGTATCCGAGAGAAACCGGTACGGCGGGATCACCAGATTGGTGGGCGCCGGGACGCCCTTGTAGACGCGTCCGGCCAGGTCGAACTTCGACTGGTGGCAGGGACAGAAGAATCCGCCGAGCCACTCGGGGCCCAGATCTCCCGGCGCGACTTCGGGGCGGTACGTGGGCGAGCACCCGAGATGGGTGCAGATTCCGACCGCGACCCAGATCGGAGGCTTGATCGAGCGGTACTCGTTCTTGCAGTACGCCGGCTGTTGCGGGTATTCCGAATTCGGATCGGCGACCTTCGAATCGAGTTTCGGCAGCGTCTCGAGCATCGGCGGCGTGCGGCTCACGATCCAGCACACCTTGCCGCGCCACTCGACGTCGATCTTCTGACCCGGCTCGAGCTTGGAGATCTCGACTTCGACCGGCGCGCCGGCCGCCTTGGCACGCTCGCTCGGGAAGAACGACATCACGAACGGCGTTGCCGCCGCCACGCCGCCGATTCCGCCGACGATGCTGGTGGCGCCGATCAGGAAGCGCCGCTTGCCCACGTCGATGCTGCTGTCCCCGACCGTTGCTTCCGCCATGTCGACCCGCTCCCTGTCAGCGCTCGCCGCGAGCGCCGCACTGAACAGGCGCCGGTTCGCAAACCTGTCAATTATAAGGGAATTGCTCCGCGCGCCGAAAGAGGCACAGTGATCCAGATCCAGAAAACCCCATCGGAATCAGCTAGTTGCATGTCGCTTTTTGCGGCATAAGGGTATTCCTTCCGGACATGAGGGCCACGGGGCCGCGAAACGCTGCCGCGCCGCAGCAAATGACTATAATCAACGACTCTGCCGCTACGGGTCGACCATTTCCGTGCTCCGCAAATTCTGGCTTCTGTTCGCGCAGGCCTGCACGCTGTGCCTTGCTGCGCTCTTCGTCGTCGCAACCTTGCGACCCGACCTCCTCGCTCAGGCAACGCGCCGCGACGGCGTCGTGTTGCTGCAGGAAACCTCGACGCCGGTGACCACGCCGATCATCGCGAGTCACGCCGACGCCGCGAAAAAGGCGATGCCGGCGGTCGTCAACGTCTACACGAGCAAGGAAACGCGGCAGAAGAGCCCGCTCGTCGACGACGCGCTGCTGCGCCGCTATTTTCCCGACCTCGCCAACCGCGTGCCGCGCCAGCGCGTCACGAGTCTGGGTTCCGGCGTGATCGTCTCGCGCGAGGGGTATGTGCTCACCAATCATCACGTGATCGAGGGCGCCGACGACATCCAGCTCGTGTTGAACGACGGCCGGCGCCTGGCCGCGCACGTCCGCGGCACCGATCCCGAGTCCGACATCGCGGTGCTGAAGGCCGACGGCGACAACCTGCCGGCGATCACGTTCGGTGCGATCGATCGCGTGCAGGTCGGCGATGCGGTGCTCGCCATCGGCAATCCGTTCGGCTTCGGCAACACGGTGACGTCCGGCATCGTGAGCGCGCTGGGCCGCAACCATCTCGGCATCAACCGGTTCGAGGATTTCATCCAGACCGATGCCGCGATCAATCCGGGCAACTCCGGCGGCGCGCTCGTCGACGCTGCGGGCAACCTGATCGGCATCAACAGCACGATCTTCTCGCAATCGGGCGGCTCGCTCGGCATCGGCTTTGCGATTCCGGTGTCGATCGCGCGCACGGTCTTCGAGCAGATCGTCAAGGACGGCGAAGTGACGCGCGGCTGGTTCGGCATCGAGCCGCAGGATATCCCCGAAGAGGTTGCGCAGTCGCTCGCGATCGAAGGTGGTGTGGCAATCCGCGGTGTCGTGCGCGACGGGCCGGCGGACCATGCCGGAATCCACGTGAAGGATGTCGTCGTCGAAATCGACGGCAAGCCGACGCGCGACACTCAAGCGCTGCTCGCGCGGATCGCGGAGCTCTCACCCGGAAGCGCGACGAAGGTCAAGGTCTGGCGCGACCACCGGACGGTCGATGTCGACGTGACGGTGGGCCGGCGGCCGCGGCCGGAGTGAACTGCTACGGCGTTCCGGCGTCCGGCGCCTCGCTCACCTGGCTCTGCCGCGGCGTAACGAAGCGGGCGAGCAGCAGTCCCAGCTCGTAGAGCAGCCACAGCGGCACCGCAAGCAGCATCTGCGACACGACGTCGGGCGGCGTGAAGATCGCGCCGACGATGAACGCGCCGACGATGACGTACGGACGGATCGAGCGCAGCTTTTCGAGCGAAACAACGCCGAGGCGAACGAGCACGATCACGATGACCGGCGTCTCGAACGTGATGCCGAAGGCGATGAACATGGTCAGCACGAACGACAGGTACTTGTCGATGTCGGTCATCATCGTCACACCGGCCGGCGTGTAGCCCGCGAAGAAGCCGAACGCGATCGGGAATACCATGAAGTAGGCGAACGCCATCCCGATCAGGAAAAAGAGGAAGCTCGACACGATCACCGGCAGCGCGAGCTTGCGCTCGTGCTGATAGAGCCCCGGCGCAACGAACGCCCACGCCTGCCACAGCACGTAGGGCAGCGCCACGAGAAAGGCCGTCATCAGCGTCACCTTGAGCGGAACCAGAAAGGTCCCGGTGACATCGGTGGCAATCATTGTCGCGCCCTTCGGCAGCACCCGCAGCAGCGGTGCCGCGAGAAGCGCGTAGATCTGCTTCGCGAACGGGAACAGCGCCAACAGGACGACGATGACGGCGACGATCGAGCGCATCAGCCGCGAGCGCAGCTCGATCAGGTGCGAGATGAACGTTTCCTGCGCGTCGGCGGACGGCGGCGAAGAGTCGGCCATCAGGGGGCGCGGCGGGCGTCAGCCCCGGTCGAAACCGGGCAGCGAGGCCTGCCGCGGCGGTTCGGGCGCGGCCGGGCCGGCGTCCGGAACGGACGCCGTGGACGGCTCGATCAAGCCGGTCGGGAAGGTTTGGGCTTCTCCGACAGGTGCCGGTGCCGGCACCGGCGTCGCCCCGGCGTTGAGCTGGGATTCCACGCTGCGCACGCCGGACTCCACATCGCGCGCCGCCGCGGTCATCGACGTCTCGAGGTCCCGCGCGGCGGTCTGCACCTGCTGCTGCAGCTTGCGCAACTCGTCGAGCTCGAGCTCGCGGTTGATGTCGGCCTTCACCTCGCTCACGTAGCGCTGCAGGCGGCCGAACAGGTGACCGAGCGTGCGCGCGGTCTTCGGCAGCTTTTCGGGGCCGATCACGATCAGCGCCACGACGGCAATGACGACGATTTCACTGAAACCGATGTCGAACATTCGGGTTCTGCGCAGGGCGTTCGACGTGGCACCCGGGCACCCATGGCCCGGCGCTCGATTCCCACGCCGAACGAGCTACTGCGCCTTCTCTTTTTTCGCTTCGCCCTCGATCGTCGTTCCGGCGATCTGCTGCGGCGGCGCGTCGGTGGCGCTCTTCGCGGCATCGACTTCGCCTTCGCCGCTCTTCATCCCTTCCTTGAATCCCTTGACCGCACCGCCCAGGTCCTGCCCGATGTTGCGGAGCTTTTTCGTGCCGAAGATCAGCACCACGACGAGCAGCACGATCAGCCAGTGCCAGATGCTCAATCCACCCATTTCGTTCTCCTAGAATCCTTCAAGCGGTGCTCCGCGGCAGCATCGGCCCGAGCGGATTCGGCCCGCCGACGACGTGGACATGGACGTGCATCACGTCCTGCCGCCCGATGCGGCCGTTGTTGACGATCAGGCGGAACCCGTCCGGCGAGCCCTGCTCGCGTGCGAGCCGGCCGGCGAGCGCCATAATGCGCCCCAGCACGCCGGAGTCGTCCATCGTGGCCTCGGACAGCGATCCGATGTGCCGCTTCGGGACCAGCATGAAATGGACGGGCGCCTGCGGACGGATGTCGTGAAACGCGAGCACCTCATCGTCCTCGTAGACCTTTTTCGATGGGATCTCGCCCCGGACGATCTTGCAGAAGATGCAGTCTTCCGCCATTGCTTCTCCGCTCCATCCTCGTTCCAATATGCGGCCGGATTTTCCGCCCCGCAAGGGACTCCGCGAGCTTGAAGTACCTGGGCGCTCGCGCGTGTCACGCCTTTCGGGTCGCCTTTTCGACGATGCCCGACGTGCCTTCGCGCCGCGCAAGCTCGGCGCGGACGTCGTCGGGACCGAGCCCGTGTCGGGCGAGCAGGACGAGGCAATGGAACCACAGGTCCGCGACCTCGGCGGCGATGTGCATTTTATCACCGTCCTTCGCGGCCATGACGGTCTCGGTCGCTTCCTCGCCGATCTTCTTCAGGATTGCGTCGTCGCCCTTCGCGAACAGCGCCGCAACGTACGACGTCGCCGGATCGGCGCCTTTGCGACTCGCAATCGTCGCCGCGATCCGGTCGAGGACATCGGCGGCGGCCGCGGGAGGCTCAACCGGGGCCATAGATCGCCTCCGGATCCTTGAGCACAGGTTCGACCTCCATCCAGCGGCCGTCTTCGAGCCGCAGGAAAAAACAGCTCTCGCGTCCGGTGTGGCACGCGATGCCGCCGACCTGTTCCACGATCACGAGGATCGAGTCGTTGTCGCAATCGAGCCGGATTTCCTGCACTTGCTGGACGTGGCCGGATTGCTCGCCCTTGCGCCACAGCCTGCGCCGCGTCCGCGACCAGTAATGGACTTCGCCGGTCTTGACCGTGAGGTCGAGCGCCTCGCGGTTCATCCACGCGAGCGTCAGCACTTTGCCGCTGTCGCGTTCCTGCGCAATCGCCGGCACGAGGCCGTCGGCCTGCCACTTCACCGCGTCGATCCATCCACTCATTTCCGGGTCCTCCGGTGCCGCAGGCAATTATGCGCTTCGCACCTCGATCCCGGCGGCGGCCATCGCGGCCTTCGCCTGCGCGATCGTGAACTCGCCGTAGTGGAAGATCGACGCGGCAAGCACGGCATCGGCCCCGCCTTCTAGGATTCCGTCGACGAGGTCGCCGAGCGAACCGACACCGCCCGACGCGATCACCGGCACGTCGACCGCATCGACGATGGCGCGGGTAAGCGCAAGGTCGAACCCGGTCTTCGCGCCGTCGCGATCCATGCTGGTGAGCAGGATTTCGCCGGCACCGCGGCCGACCACTTCGCGCGCCCAGTCGACGGCATCGAGCCCCGTGGGCGTGCGACCGCCATGCGTGTAGACCTGCCAGGCTTCGGGCGCCGACTGCTTGGCGTCGATCGCGGCAACGATGCATTGCGCGCCGTAGCGTCCCGCCGCTTCTTCGAAGAGACTGGGGTCGCGCACGCCGGCCGTGTTGATGCTGACCTTGTCGGCGCCGGCGTTGAGCAGCGCGCGGATGTCGTCGACCGAGTTGACGCCGCCGCCGACGGTGAGCGGGATGAACACCTGATCGGCGACGGCCTCGATCATGTGATAGAGGAGCCCGCGCGTCTCGATGCTCGCCCGGATGTCGAGGAACGCAAGCTCGTCGGCGCCGTCGGCATCGTAGCGGCGCGCGACTTCGACCGGATCGCCGGCGTCGCGAAGGTTGACGAAGTTGATACCCTTGACGACCCGCCCCTCGGCGACGTCGAGGCAGGGAATGATGCGCTTCGCCAGGCCCATTTCAGCTATCGGCTATCGGCTGTCAGCGAGGACGACGGCATGGCACGGCGTGCAGTTGCTGAAAGCTGAGAGCTGACAGCCGGCAGTTGGCAGCTGTCACCCTTTCGCCGCCTTGAGCGCCGCCTTGAAATCGAGCTTGCCCTCGTAGAGCGCGCGACCCGCGATCGCGCCGATGATGCCCTCCTTCTCGTAGGGCACCAGCTGCTCGATATCGGCGATCGATGCGACGCCGCCCGAGGCGATCACCGGGATCTTCAACTCCCGCGCGAGCCTCACCGTCGCCTCGACGTTGACGCCGGTCAGCATGCCGTCGCGGCCGATGTCGGTGTAGATGATCGCCTCGACGCCGTATTCCTGGAATTTCTTCCCGAGGTCGACGACGTCGTGGCCGGTGAGCTTCGACCAGCCGTCGGTCGCGACCTTGCCGTCGCGTGCGTCGAGACCGACGATGATGTGGCCCGGAAATGCATAGCAGGCGTCGTGCAGGAAGCCGGGATTCTTCACCGCCGCGGTGCCGATGATCACGTAGGTAATGCCGTCGTCCAGATAGCGCTCGATCGTGTCGAGGTCGCGGATGCCGCCGCCCAACTGCACCGGGATCTCTTCGCCGATCACGCTCACGATTTCCCGGATCGCGAGCTCGTTCTTCGGCACGCCGGCGACGGCGCCGTTCAGGTCGACGAGATGCAGCCGCTGCGCCCCCAGCTCGAGCCAGTGCTGCGCCATCGCCGCGGGGTCCTCGGAGAATACCGTCGCCGAATGCATCTCGCCCTGCTTCAGGCGCACGCAATGACCGTCCTTGATGTCGATCGCGGGAATGATGTGCATAACGCGCCAGGAAAGCGAATGAAGCCGACGAAGGGGAAAGGGGCAGAGGACGCGGGCAGACGCGGCGGGGAATCCGGGACTCGAAAAGACGCGCGGGTCAGCACCCGTCCCAAGCGACGAAGTTTTCGAGCAGCTGTAATCCCGCGCGGTGGCTTTTTTCCGGATGGAACTGCGTCGCGAAGATATTAGCCCGTGCAATGGCGCAAGTAAACGGCGTCGGGTAGTCGGCGGTGCCGGCCGTCACGGCGGGGTCCTTTGGCTGCGGATGATAGCTGTGCGCGAAGTAGAACCGGGTGCCATCCGGAATGCCGGCCCAGAGAGCGTGGGACCGTGTCTGACGTACGGGGCTCCATCCCATGTGCGGCACCTTGAGCCGTTCGCCTCCCGGCAGCACCATCGCCTCGTCGCGGAAGCGCACGACGTGGCCCGGTAACAGCCCCAGGCCCGGAGTGGGCCCTTCCTCGCTCATGTCGAACAGCATCTGCAGCCCGAGGCAGATGCCGAGAAAGGGCCGCGTTTTCGCCGCTTCGATGACCGCATCGCGGAGCCCGCTCGCATCGAGGCAGCGGATGCAATCGGGCATCGCGCTCTGTCCGGGCAACACGACCCGCTCGGCGCTGCCGATGACCGCGGGGTCAGCGCTCACCACCGTGGTACGCTCGGGCGCGACGTGCTTCAGCGCCTTCGCCACCGAGCGAAGATTGCCCATTCCGTAGTCGACGACGGCGATGTCGGGCATCGGCTATCGGCTGTCAGCTACTTGCTTTCAGCAAAATCATGTCGTTCCAATCGTCGCGCCGCGCGTCTTTGCTGACAGCTGATTGCTGATAGCTGCTAAAGCGTCCCCTTCGTCGAAGGAACCGCGCCCGCCGCGCGGGCGTCGCGCTCCACCGCCATGCGCAGCGCCCGTGCAAACGCCTTGAACACCGTCTCGGCCTGATGGTGCGCGTTCTGCCCGCGCAGGTTGTCGATATGGAGCGTCACCTGCGCGTGATTGACGAACCCCTGGAAGAATTCGTGCGTCAGATCGACGTCGAACGCGCCGATCATCGCGCGCACGAACGGAACGTGGAACTCGAGGCCCGGCCGCCCCGAGAGGTCGATCACCACCCGCGACAGCGCCTCGTCGAGCGGTGCATAGGCGTGCCCGAAACGGGTCAACCCCTTCTTGTCGCCGAGCGCCCGGTTGACCGCCTGCCCAAGCGCAATGCCCGTGTCCTCGACCGTGTGATGGGCGTCGATGTGCAGGTCGCCCTTCGCGCGCACGGTGAGATCGAGCATCCCGTGCCGCGCGAGCTGGTCCAGCATGTGGTCGAGGAACGGCACGCCGGTCGCCACGTCGGCGCGGCCCGTCCCGTCGAGATTCACCTCGACCTCGATTTGCGTTTCGGTCGTGTTGCGGACGACTTTGGCAATGCGCGGGGTGTCCATGGCGCAACTTTAGCAGGCTAGCTTTCTGCCAGTGTTTGCAATGCTGCGATCAGCGTGCCGTTCTCGGACGGCGTGCCAACGGTGATGCGCAGGCAGTGCGCGAGCAGCGGATGCACGCCGTGCCGATTCTTGACCAGAATGCCCGCGTCGCGCAACGCGGCGAACCATCGGTCGGCGTCGGGAACGCGCGCCAGGACGAAATTGGTCTGTGTCGGAAAGGCCGTGACGCCGGGCAATGCCGTCAATGCCGCGGCGAGTCGCGCGCGCTCGGCGCGAATCGACGCCGCCTGGCCAGCGAGCAGCGCCTCCTCGGCCAGCAGCACCGGCGCCGCCGCCTGCGTGAACGCGTTGAGGTTGTACGGCGGACGCACCTTGTCGATCTCGCCGATCCAGGCCGGGTGTCCAACCGCGTAGCCGAGCCGGATGCCGGCCATGCCGATCTTCGAAACGGTCCGCACGACGACGACGTTGGGAAACTCCAGGACCCGCGGCAGGAACGTGCGGTCGGCGAATGCGTAATAGGCTTCGTCGACGACGACCAGTCCCGGCGCGGCGCGCACGATTCGCAGGACGTCTCCCTCGTCGAACAGATTGCCGGTCGGATTGTTCGGGCAGGCGAGCCAGACGAGACCGGGCCTCTCCGCCGCGATCGCCGCTTCCATGGCGCCGACGTCGAGTGCGAAGTCCGCACGCAGCGGGACGGATACATAGCGCACGTGCGCGAGCTGCGCGTAGATCCGGTACATCTCGAACGTCGGATCGGGGGCCAGCACGACCGCGTCAGGCGTAGCCACCGCGGTCGTGATCATCTGGAGCAACTCGTCCGAGCCGTTGCCGAGCACCAATGCCACCCCGGCGGGCAACCCGAGCGCGCCCGCCAGCGCCGCTTTCACCGCATCGGCGCCACCGTCGGGGTACCGATTGACCGGCGCTTCGGCGAGCACCGCCGCGAGCTTCGCGCGCACGGGTGCGGGCAGCCGATACGGGTTTTCCATCGCGTCGAGTTTGATCATCCCCTCGGCCTTCGCGACGGCGTAGGCGCGCATCGCCCGCACGTCCGCGCGGATTGTCGCGGCAACGCGCGCTGCGACGTCGGACGCCGCGGCGGCAGGCGCCACGCCGGACGGCGAATCGAGGGAAGTCAAATCGTGCTCCTGCGAAAGACTCACGTCAGTCGGGCGACAATCGGTATTCCGCACTTTTTGCATGCGCGATCAACCCTTCGCCGCGGGCGAGCGTGACGGCGATGGGTCCGAGCGTGCGCGCCGCAACCGGCGAGAGGCTCAGCACCGACGAGCGCTTCTGGAAGTCGTAGACGCCAAGCGGCGACGAAAAGCGGGCGGTGCGCCCCGTCGGCAGCACGTGATTCGGGCCGGCGCAATAGTCGCCGAGCGCTTCTGACGCGTGGTGGCCCATGAAGATCGCGCCGGCGTGGCGGATTTTCGGCAGCAGGAGCGCCGGATCGGCGACCGCGAGCTCGAGATGCTCCGGCGCGACGCGGTTCGCGATCGCGCAGGCTTCGTCCAGGTCCCGGACCTTGATCAGCGCGCCGCGGTTCGCGAGCGCGGCGGCGATGATCGCGCGGCGCGGCATGTCGGCGATCTGTCGGGCGGCGCTCGCGGCCACCGCCTCGAGCAGCGCCGCATCGGGCGTGACCAGCATCGCCTGCGCGAGCTCGTCATGCTCGGCCTGCGAAAACAGGTCCATCGCGACCCAGTCGGGATGCGCGCTCGCGTCGGCGATCACCAGGATTTCGGACGCGCCGGCCACCATGTCGATGCCCACCGTGCCGAACACGCGGCGCTTGGCCGCTGCGACGTAGGCGTTGCCGGGGCCACAGATCTTGTCGACGGCGGGAATCGTCGCCGTGCCGTAGGCGAGCGCCGCGACCGCCTGCGCGCCGCCCACCGCAAAGGCGCGCGAGACGCCCGCGAGATGCGCCGCCGCGAGCACCAGCGGATTGCGCGCGCCGTCCGGCGCCGGCACGACCATGATGATCTCGCGCACCCCGGCCACGTGCGCGGGAATCACGTTCATCAATACCGAAGACGGATACGCGGCCTTCCCGCCCGGCACATAGACGCCGACACGATCGAGCGGCGTCACCTGCTGGCCCAGCTCGCTGCCGTCGGCCTCGCGATACGACCACGACACCATCTTCTGCCGTTCGTGGTACGCGCGGATCCGCGCCGCGGCCGCGCCGAGCGCTTCGCGTTGCGCACCGGGTATCGCGTCGAAGGCGGTGCGCATTTCGGCTGCGGTGATTTCCAGTGCAGCGACCGATGCCGCGCCGACGTGATCGAATTTCGCCGTGTACGCAAGGAGCGCCGCATCGCCGCGCGCGCGAACGTCGGCGACGATCTGCGCGACCACGGCGTCGATCTCCTGATCCTGCGCTGCTTCGAACGCGATCAGCGCGGCGAAATCGTCGTCGAACCCCGCTGCGGCAGAATCGAGACGGCGCAGCGCGAGAAGGTTGCGCGTCACCGTGCCCTCCTTCGTGCGGCGACGGCGCCGGTCATCGCGTCCAGCAACGGCTGCATCACGTCACGCTTCAACTTCAGCGCCGCCGGATTGACGATGAGCCGTGCGCTGATCGGCATGATCTCCTCGACCGCGGCCAGATCGTTCGCTTTGAGCGTGTTACCGCTCGCCACGAGGTCGACGATCACGTCGGCGAGACCCATCAGCGGCGCCAGCTCCATCGAGCCGTAGAGCTTGATCAGATCGACGTGCATGCCCTTCGCGCCGAAATGCTCGCGCGCCGTTTCCACGTATTTGGTCGCGACACGAATCCGCGCGCCGCGCTGGATGGCGCCCGTCCAATCGAAGCCGCGCTTCGTCGCGACCACCATCCGGCACGCCGCGATTTCGAGATCGAGCGGCTGATAGAGCCCGAGGCCGCCATGTTCGAGCAGCACGTCCTTGCCCGCGACGCCGGCGTCGGCGGCGCCGTATTGGACGTAGGTCGGAACGTCCGCCGCGCGAACGATGACGACCGCCACGTCGGGCCGATTCGTGGCGAGGATCAGCTTGCGCGACGTCTCGGGATCTTCGGCCGGCACGATGCCCGCCGCCGCGAGCAGCGGCAGCGTCTCGTCGAAGATGCGCCCTTTTGACAGGGCAATGGTGAGCGTGGCCACGGCGGAGAATGCGGAGACGGACGCGCCATTCTACCGGAGGGTTCCGGAGAACATGCCGCCCACGACATTCTTGGCGAATCGCCGGCTTACCAGGACCCGCCATTCAAGCCTCACCCCAAAATCGCTCCAAACCGGCCGTTCACGAACTACCACACGAAGCGTGCAGCAGGAAGCTAGCGAACCTCGTCAGGGGCAGCCCGGCCCAATCAGCGGGTCAAGACGGCCGCGCGATACGTAACAGCTCTACACTGGCGCTATCTCACGCCGGACTGACCGATGGAAATTGCAATGCCAATAGAGTCAACGCTTCGGCCTTGGTGGCTCGAACCGCTGTCAGCAGGGAGGGCTGACCGTGCTGCTATTGAAGCAGGCCTTTCAAGTGCAGAGGCCAAAGTACGGCTTGCCAGATTCGGCCCCAACCTGTTCCGCGGGAGGCAGGATAAGTCACTGCTGGTGCAGTACCTCACCCGCTTTAAGAATCCGCTGGTCCTTATTCTCCTTGTCGCCAGTGCAGTATCGGCGTTTACGGGGGAGGTGACCAATTTTCTCATCATCACCGGCATCGTTCTCCTGAGCGTCACGCTGGATTTTGTACAGGAGTATCGCGCGAACGCGGCTGCGGAAAAGCTGCGCCAGTCGGTTTCCGTTCGGACGCTCGTGATGCGCGATGGCAAACTACTGGAGATCGCGGTTACCGACGTGGTGCCAGGTGACGTGGTAGTGCTCTCGGCAGGGGATCTGATTCCCGCGGACGGGAGAGTGCTTGAAGCGCAAGATTTCTTCGTCAAGCAGGCGCTGCTGACGGGTGAGTCCTATCCGGTGGAAAAACGGCCCGGCACACTACCTGAGTCCGCCACTGATCTTGATGACGCGACTAACGCGGTGTTCATGGGCACCTCGGTCCTCAGTGGGAATGCCCGGGTGCTGGTGATCAAGACTGGGGCTATTACCGCCATTGGCGCAATCGCCGACAGCCTTACCCGCCCGATGGTAGCGACCTCGTTCGAGATCGGCACCCGCCGCTTCGGCATGCTGATCATGCGGCTGACGGTCTTGATGGTCCTGTTCGTGCTGCTCGTGAATACCTGGTTCCACAAGCCCTGGTTGGAGTCGTTCCTGTTCGCCGTGGCGCTAGCCGTCGGCCTGACGCCGGAACTCTTGCCGATGGTAATTTCGGTCACGCTATCACGCGGTGCGCTGCGCATGGCCAAGCAGCAAATGATTGTTAAGCGACTATCCGCCATTCAGGACTTGGGCTCGACGGATGTCCTGTGCACCGACAAGACGGGCACCTTGACCGAAGCTAAGATTCGGATGGAAAGACATGTGGATGCGGAAGGTCGGCCAAGCGAGCGGGTACTGGAATTGGCCTATCTCAACAGCTTCTTTGAGACGGGCCTGAAAAGTCCACTTGACGATGCAATCCTTGCCCACCAACACGTTGATTTGGGTGCCTGGAAGAAGATCGACGAGGTCCAATTCGACTTCGAGCGTCGTCGCGTCTCTGTACTCCTGGATAATGGTGAGACGCGAAGGCTGGTGGTGAAGGGCGCGCCGGACGAGATCGTGGACCTTTGCACTCACTATGAAGCAGAAGGCGCGGAGCTCCAACGATCTATAGACGAAGCGGCTCGGTTAGCGATACACGGCCAGTACCATGCGTTGGAAGAGGAAGGTTTCCGCGCGCTGGGCATCGCCTGGCGCCGGGTTCCGCTGGACCACCCTCATGCTGTGGTGGGTGACGAAACGGAACTGGTGCTTGCCGGGTTTGCCGCGTTCCTTGATCCCCCGAAGGAGAGCGCCGCCTCAGCGCTTGAGGCACTCAAGAACGTCGGCGTCGCGGTCAAGATCGTTACGGGCGACAGTGATCTGGTCACCCGGCACGTCTGTGCCCAATTGGGAATTCCGGTCACTGGGCTCCTGACCGGCAAGGAGATCGCGCAGCTGGACGATCACGCCCTGCGCGCCCGGGTAGAAACGGCGAACCTGTTTTGCCGAGTCAATCCCGCGCAGAAGGTCAGGGTCATCTTGGCGCTAAAGGCCCGCGGCCATGTGGTCGGCTACCTCGGTGACGGCATCAACGACGCACCATCATTGCACTCGGCAGATGTCGGTCTGTCGGTGGATTCGGCTGTGGACGTAGCAAAGGAGGCGGCCGACATGATCCTCCTGAAACCCGACCTGCATGTGCTTCACGCAGGTGTGCTCGAAGGACGGCGGACCTTCAGCAACATCACGAAGTACATCATGATGGGTACCAGCTCCAACTTCGGCAACATGTTCAGCATGGCAGGTGCCGCGCTGTTCTTGCCGTTCCTGCCGATGTTGCCGACGCAGATCCTGCTCAACAATATTCTCTACGACATATCGGAAGTGCCGATCCCGCTCGACGAAGTGGACGCTGTGGAAATGCTCGGCCCGCGCGTGCTGGACTTAAGCTTCATCCGCAACTTCATGCTCGTCATCGGGCCAATCAGCTCCGCGTTCGACTTTCTGACTTTCTACATCCTATTGGCTGTGTTGCAGGCGGACGAGAAACTGTTTCAAACCGGTTGGTTCGTTGAATCGCTGTGCACCCAAGTGCTGGTGATCTTCATCATCCGCACTCGTGGCAACCCTCTGAAAAGCCGCGCTCATCCGCTATTGACGGCAACCTCGCTGGTGGTTGTGGCCATCGCGGTGATATTGCCCTTTACGTCCCTAGGTGCGTATTTCGGCTTCGTGCCACCGCCGGCTCAGTTCTATCTCATCCTCGGGGCCATGGTCCTTGTCTATCTTTGCGCGGTTGAACTGGCCAAGCGGGGCTTCTATCGATGGACGGCCGCGGGAACACGTCCCGGTCGATTTGGCATCCCCGCATAGCCAACGAGCCTCTCCAAGCGGCATAGGTGCAGCAGAGGTCTCAGGGTGAAGGCGGTCGCGTCCGGTTCGCGCCACTAAAGTGACGGCTGCCCGCCGCCGCGAGGTTCCCTGTCTACCGGGTTTCGACGTAGTAATGCGGGGGTGCTCAGCGCCGCGCGATCAAGCTGCGCATAGACTGAATGCCGCCAACTCCGGTCGTAGCGAATTGCGTTCATTGATCGGTGCTGTCGCTGTCTACCGTGCGCCCGCTACAGCGCGAAATGCAGCGGGTCCCTGAGGTTCTGCAATTCCCGGTAATAGTAGAGCCGCGTTGGGCGCTTTCCTTTGACCCGCAACCGCTTTAGAAAGTCGATTTCCTCCTGAGTCGCATTGCCGCTGAGTGAAGCATCTTCAAGAAATTCGTTGAGCCCTGGGTCGCCCCCGACAGGTTGGTCGGGCTCCGTTTCAACAAACTCAAAGCGCCGCGAATGCCGTGGCGCCAATCTCCGGTTAAGCACAATTTGCATAGCAAAGTCCGACAGGTCGATGTCCCAGGACTCGATCAGCGGATCCAGGAAGGAAACGCAGTTCTCCGCTGACAGGTGGAAGACGTCGGTGTCGAGGAACTCGAGGATTACGACCCGCATCTGCTTATAGCTTCGGCCGCTGAGCTGAGCCACCGAGCGGAGCCACTTTTCATTTTTCAATTCCTCTCTGGCGACGCGCTTGATGACGTCCAGAAGCTTCTGTGTGACGAGGCGTTCGAGTTCGCCAAAGGCCTGCTTTTCCAAAATCGTTCGTATCTCCTGCCGTTTATCGGGCACGCACTTCTGCAGTACTAACTCCCGCACCTCATGAAACAAAGGCGCTGGCGGGTCCTCGAAATTTCTCTTCAACTCTTCCCTTCGCTGCAACTCAGCCAGCTTCGCCAGCCTGCCGCTCGACAGCTTGAGAAACTTGCCCATCTTCTCGTAGATGTCTGTTCGATCGGGCGCAGGGGGCAATTTCTTCCGGGTCAGGAGCTGCGAAATGTAGGACTCAGTGACTTCGGCAGCGGCCGCCAGGTCCTTCTGCTCGAGTCCCAATTGCTCCAATCGGTGCTTGATGACTAAGCAGACATCCATCAGACGCCCTTTATAATTAACCGCTGTAGATTAAGCATCATGGATATTCTAAGATAATGCTTGACAGGTCAAGTCAATTAACCTAGTGTTGTTAATGGCTGATGGAGTTTTCCAGTTGTATTAACCAGCAATGGTTATCTGCAATGCCCCCTTGGCCATGACAACCAAGGAGATTCCTATGTATGCACGTCGCGTATCCATGAAGTTGAAGCCCAACAGCACGGTCGAGTTTACTCAGCGACTGGAAAAGGACGTCATCCCCATGCTGCGGAAGCAAAGCGGCTTTCGGGATGAAATCACGTTTGTTGCTCCGGGCGGAGCCGAGGCCTTTGGTCTGAGCCTGTGGGACAACAAACAGAACGCCGAGACCTATGACCGCGCGCATTACGCCGAAGTGACCAAGATCCTCGAGAAAGTGGTTGACGGAACTCCTCGCGTTGAAACGTACGAGGTTGCCAACTCCACGTTCCACAAGATCGCCGCTGCAGCGATTGCCTAAAGTAGTTGGACGTTTTGGCTTTCCTGGAGGGCGAGAAATAACTCTAAGCGCAACAAACGTGGCGATGCCACTTGCATTTTTCGTTGGCAGTGGCCCGACCCTCAACCGGGCCAATTTTTTTGAGGGGACCCCAAACGCAGGCAGCCGTTCTGGGGTCCGGCCCACAGAATGACTTTCAAAAGGAACACATGATGCAAAATCTTATCGCTTACGATCCAAGGGTTGATACCGCTTATGACGAATTGTTCCGCGGATTCTTCAAGCCCGTGCGGGTAGAAGGCGCGCGTACCCCGGTGACGATCAAGATGGATGTGACCGAAGCCGAGAACGGCTATGTGGTTCACGCCGAATTGCCGGGGGTGAAGAAAGAAGACATCGACGTCGCCATCGAGCGCAACCAAGTTACCATTGGAGCCGAAGTGAAACGGGAATGGGAGGAGAAAGAGGGCAATCGCATGCTCCGCAACGAGCGTTATTTCGGCAACATCTACCGCAGCTTCACGCTACCGGTGGAGCTGGACGAGTCGGCGTGTGAAGCCAAGTACGACAATGGTGTCCTGGAACTGAAGCTGGTGAAGCAGGCTGCGGCGCTGGGGAAGAAGCTGGCGATCCGCTAACCAGAAGGGGCCGGAAGGAGTGGCGTCCTTCCGGTGTTGGTAAAAGCCGTACAGCCTCGATCGCTGGACCTCCAGATGCGACCGAATACGGGGTCGCGGTAAGTGCTTCAACGCGCCGACTACCGTCTCGGTTGCGGGCATCATCGTTATGATCAGAGCAGGTATGAAGAACACCCTTGCAAAGTGCAGGGAAGCAGGCAGTTTCATCGCTGGGGTTCTGATCGGAGTCTCAATCGTAGTTATGGTGATTGTGATGACGGTTTCGGACCACAACGGTTGGCAGACGTTGGAGGTCTCCGGCGCGCTCGTCGTCTTGACTCTCGGACTCGCGCTACAGGTCATCGTCACTGCGAAGGCACGACGCCCGCGCGCGACAGAGCCGGGGCTTGGAGCCTTGCCTGCTGGGTTCATGGAGTTGGGCCATGAACGCTAAACTAGTGTTTCTCAGCGGTAGAGCCCCACGTGCATTGCGTGATCGGTTTGTCACTGCGCTTGAGGGAGACGACTATGTGGCACTTCGGGCGCTGGCCGTCGATCTCGGAAGCTGTACCGACATCCTGCCGCGCGCCGCTTGCATGGCGCTTGGTCTGCCACGCGGCAGTACGTACGCGTTAGCGGCAAAGACGATCGTCGCCACATGAAACGAGGCATCGACTCCGTTTCTGCAACGGGTCGATGCGAGACCGGCGGTGAACAGGTCGCTTAGGGGCCAGGGACAGACGTTTGCAAATGCAACCCGCGGTCAGCTTTCAGTCAGAGTTAGCAAGATGTCGGCGTACCAGGCACAGTTCAGCCCCAGGGCTTCGTCGATGTTCAGGTCGCGCGTTCCTACATCGATTACCGCGGAGTGCACGCCGAGGAGTATCCACGGCAGGTCGCTGTGCATCGGTTCTGGTTCCTTAGCGCGCATCACGACGGGCGCGCCACTGGTGCCGCGGTGGGTGCGCGCATCGGTGAGGAAATAGCCCTGACCCTGGAAGCGCAGCCCGAACGAAGACGCGACGACCGCGTGACGCACGACCGGCATATGGTGCAGCGTATCGTGGAAGCCGAGCGGAAATCCCACCATCAGCAGGGGCGTGCCGACCGCAACTTGGTCGAGCAGGTCGTGCAGGTGTTGTGGCGTGAAGGCGCGGTAGACCGCCGTCTCGGGCAGCGCAGCGCGTTCGATCTCGATTACAGCCACGTCGATGGCTCCGGCAGCGTCGAGACCCTGGCGCCAGACGCTCTTGCCGTCGCGGTATAGCGGAATCGAGAATCCGGTGGACCTCGCCATGTTGTCCGCTTCGATGTGCAGTTCGATCTCGACGCGGTCTGGAAAGTGCTTGCTCGGTTCGTCGATCAGCACGTGCCGGCTCGTTACCAGGAATAGTCGTCCATCGCGCTCGAAGAAAAAGCCGCTGGCATTGGTCAACGGTTGCTGCCGCTCGAAGGTGAAGACTCGTGTGGCGGCGAGCAAGAGGGATTCGATCATCGGCGTGTCAGTACGTCGTGTACGAGCACTATGTACGTGCCAAGCGGCAGCAGTATCGAGGGGTGATCCTCCGGCATCGCCGCATTGTGCGCCAACGATGATGAAGGTCTGTGCATCAGCCACTCGTCCTTGCGTCGACAACGTGACCGTGTCCAGGAACCTCCGTTAGCCAATCTCTTATGTGTTCGTAGACCGCAATGCGACTCAGCAGGTCCAAATGGCCCATTTCGTAGCCCACCCAATCTATTGAATGACGGCCCGTGCCGCCACTCACCCTGATAAGCTGCTGGAGGAGCTGCGGGCTAGCCCTTTCGCATGTCCGCCCGGGCGCAGGCCTGCGCGCCACGGGACGTTGGCTTATAGTAATAGAGCGCCATGATCCCGGCGATCTACAGGAGCGAACGATGTCTCATCAACCCCCGAAAGAAAACAAGAAGAAGCCACAGCACACGCCGAAGGAAAAGAAGGCGATCAAGCAGCAGAAAAAGCACGCGAGTGACGCCGTGCCCTTCATCAAGCACTGAGTGGCAGGGCCGCGGTGACGTGCCGGGGCTGTGCTGCGTCTGCTTTCAGGCGACGTGGATGTCGGTTCAGGGTCGATCGCGGGCGTTGCCTCTCTCCTCCCGAAGGGCCCGTACGACCCGGGCTGGATGGCCCTGCTGCGAAATTGCTTCCGCGCAGCGACGCCGTCCGAATCACTGCCGCGGCGTCCGCGCGTTCTCGGGCGCGGAGGCATCGTCGCTCGTCCGATACGGATTGATGTCGATGCCGCCGCGCCGTGTGAAGCGCGCGTAGACGGTCAACGTCGCAGGACGACAGCGCCGCCACACGTCGACGAAGATCCGCTCGACGCAATGTTCGTGGAAGCCCGGATGGCGGCGAAACGAGATCAGGTAGCGCAGAAGCCCCGCACGCTCGATTGCGGCGCCCCGGTAGGCGATCTGCACGCTCGCGTAGTCGGGCTGCCCGGTGACGGGGCACAGAGAACGAAAGAGCCGCGTGTACAGCGTCTCGGAGACTTCCGTCCCGGCAGCCGTCAGCGCGTCGGGCTCGGGCGCGTAGCGATCGAGCGCAAGGGGCAGTCCGTCCAGGCACTCGCCGGCCAGTTCGGCGCACGGCAGCGAGGCGAACTCGGCCGCCGGCGTGAGCTTCACGGTGACCACCGCACCCGTCGCCGCCGACAGGTCCCGGGCGATCGTCGCCACGACGTTTGCAATCGATGCGAAGCGCGTCTGGTTGAACGCGGTGAGGTAGAGCTTCACCGATTTCGATTCGACGATCGACGGCGAGTGCGCCGGAACCTCGAACGTGGCGATCGCAACTTCCGGCTTGCCGTTGGCGTCGAGCCACGACAGCTCGTAGGCGTTCCAGAGATCGGCGCCGCGGAACGGGAGCGAAGCGCCCAAACCGAGCTCGGCCCGCAACGGCGCGCGCTCGACCGCAAACAGGAGCCCGCCGTCGTACGCGTCGGCGTACGTCGTCGCGTGTCCGAGCGGCGAGCCGCCGAGGTCGGTCATTGCCGGCTGCGGCGAATGTGCGCGGAGAGTGCCGAGAGCTTGTCCTCGATCCGCTCGTAGCCGCGATCGAGGTGGTAGATCCGGTCGATCGTCGTCTCGCCTTCGGCGACCAACCCCGCGATCACGAGGCATGCCGACGCTCGAAGGTCGGTGGCCATCACATTCGCACCGGTCAGCTTCGGCACGCCGCGGACGATCGCCGTGTTGCCTTCGACGTCGATGTCGGCACCAAGGCGGACGAGCTCCTGCACGTGCATCATCCGGTTCTCGAAGATCGTCTCGGTGATCACCGTAGCGCCGGGCGCGCGCGCGGCGAGCGCCATCATCTGCGCCTGCATGTCGGTCGGGAACGCCGGATACGGCGCCGTGCGGAGGTTGAAGGCCGCGAGAGGCCCGTGCCGCACGAGGCGGATCGCATCGCCGGTCACGGTGACCTCGGCGCCCGCTTCGCGCAATTTGTCCAGCACCGCATCCAGCGTTTCGGCCTGCGTGCCGGTGAGCGTCGCATCGCCGCCGGTAGCCGCCACCGCCGCGAGAAACGTCCCCGTCTCGATGCGATCCGGCATGATCGCGTGCGTCGCGCCGTGCAGGCGTGAAACTCCCTCGATGGTGATGCGATCGGTGCCGGCGCCCGCGATGTTGGCGCCCATCGCGACGAGACAGCGCGCGAGGTCGACGACTTCCGGCTCCCGCGCGGCATTCTCGAGGAGCGTCGTGCCCTCGGCGAGCGTTGCCGCCATCATCAGGTTCTCGGTGCCGGTCACCGTGACGACGTCGAAGCCGAAGCGCACGCCCGTAAGGCGCCGGGTGCGTGCGCTGATGTAGCCGTGCTCGAGGTCGATTTCGGCGCCCATCGCGACCAAGCCCTTGACGTGCTGGTCGACGGGGCGCAACCCGATCGCACAGCCGCCCGGGAGCGACACGCGGGCCTCGCCGCAGCGCGCAACGAGCGGGCCCAGCGCGAGGATCGACGCCCGCATCGTCTTGACGAGCTCGTAGGGCGCGAGCGGCCAGTCGATCCGCCCCGCGTCGAGCGCAACCTTGTCCGATGCCGTGGCATCGATCTGCACGCCCATCTGCGCAAGCAGCGTCTGCATCGTGCGCACGTCGTTCAACCGCGGGATGTTGGTCAGCACCAGCGGTTCCGAGGTGAGCAGCGCCGAGCACAGAATCGGCAGCGCCGCGTTCTTGGCGCCGGAGATGCGGACCTCGCCCTTGAGCGAGCGGCCGCCGTCGATGACGAGCCGATCCACCGCCGCTTCCCGCTCAGCGGCCCTTCGCCGTGGCCGCCCACTGCGCGGGCGTCAGCGTCGTCATCGACAGCGCGTGAATCTCCTCGCGCATCCGCTCGCCGAGGGCGGCGTAGACGAGCTGGTGCGCGCGTACGCGCGAGAGGCCCTCGAACGCGACGCTGACGACCACCGCCTCCCAGTGATGACCGTCACCGCGGACTTCGACGTGCTCGCAGTCGAGCCCTTCGGCGATTGCGCGTTCGATCGACTGGACGGTGGCCATGACGGGACGGGAGGCGGGACGTGAGTCGTATGCGGATTTCAGTGGCGCAGCTTCCAGCCGCTGCGCAGCAGCGCGAGCGTCACCGCGGCGAGCAGGAAGCAGCACCCGGCGACGAGCGCGAGCGATTGCGCCGGCGGAACGTCGGACAAGCCGAAGAACCCGTACCGGAAGCCGTCAATCATATAGAAGAACGGGTTGAAGCGGGACAGCGCTTGCCAGAACGGCGGCAGCGTGTGGATCGAGTAGAACACGCCGGACAGGAACGTCGCCGGAACGATGATGAAGTTCTGGAATCCCGCGAGCTGGTCGAATTTGTCCGCCCAGATGCCGGCGATGAGTCCCATCGTTCCGAGAATCGCGCTGCCGAGGAATGCGAAGGCGAGCGCCCACGCCGGGTGCGGCATCACGATCAGCGAAGGCACGAAGAACAACGTGACGGCGAACACGCCCAGCCCCACGACCAGGCCGCGCACCATCGCGCCCAGCACGTAGGCGGCGAAGAGATCGGCGGGCGACAGCGGCGGGAGCAGGATGAAGATCATGTTGCCCGTGATCTTCGACTGGATCAAAGACGAGCTGCTGTTCGCAAACGCGTTCTGCAGCACCGCCATCATCACGAGACCGGGAACCAGGAACGCCGTGTAGCGCACTTCGCCGCCGTAGACGGTCACGTGCGACTCGAGCACATGCGAAAAGATGAGGAGATAGAGGAGCGACGTCAGCACCGGCGCTGCGATCGTCTGGAACGCCACCTTCCAGAAGCGCAGGAGCTCCTTGTAGAGGAGCGTCGGCCAGCCGGCGCCGGCAGCGGCTGCGACGAGAAAGCTGCGGTCGTTGTCCATGCCTCAAGGAGCCGTGAGCGCCGGCGCGCGCGTGTCACCGCTCATGATGCGCAGGAACACATCCTCGAGGTCCGCCTCCTGCAACGCGAGCTCGCGGATCGCGATCCCCTCGTGACGAAGCGACGCGAGCAGCCCTTCGAGGTCGCCATAACGGTCGAGGCCGACGAAGATGACGCCGCCTTCCTCGCGCAGCACGCGCGGCCGCCACTCCACCGGGACGCGATCCGCGACGAGCCGCACCGTGATGCCCGCGAAACGCGACAGCAGATTGTGCTTGGTGTCGAGCGCGACGACGGCGCCGGCTTTGAGCATCGCGATGCGCCCGCACAGCGCTTCGGCTTCCTCGAGGTAATGCGTGGTCAGGATGATCGTGTGGCCGTCGCGATTGAGCTTGCGGATGAACGCCCAGAGGCTCTGCCGGAGCTCGACGTCCACACCCGCCGTCGGCTCGTCCAGCACGATCACCGGCGGCTTGTGCACGAGCGCCTGGCCCACGAGCACGCGCCGCTTCATCCCGCCCGAAAGCGAGCGCATGTTGGCATTCGCCTTGGACGTGAGATCGAGATGGTGGAGGATTTCGTCGATCCATTTATCGTTGCCGCGCAAGCCGAAGTAGCCGGCCTGGATCTCCAGGGTCTCGCGCACGGAGAAGAACGGATCGAAGACGAGCTCCTGCGGCACCACGCCAAGGGACCGTCGCGCCGCGCGATAATCGCGGACCACGTCGTGACCGAGAACGCGCGCGATACCCCGGTCGGCGCGCGTGAGCCCGGCAACAATCGAGATCAGCGTCGTCTTGCCGGCGCCGTTCGGCCCGAGCAGGCCGAAGAACTCGCCTTCCTCCACATCGATGCTGACGCCGGCGAGCGCCTGGACGCTGCCAAAGCGGCGGGCGACGTTGACGACCTCGACAGCGGCAGGCATGAGCGTCGGAAATCGGAAGTCAGAACACGAAAGCTGCAGCCGCGCAACGCGCCGCGAAGGATGAACCCGATTCGATTCAGGCGGCGAGGAGTTCCCGGACGCCGTACAGGTCCGCGAGCAATACGAGCTGGGCCGGAATGTCCGCGAACGCGAGCGGCCGGCCCTCGGACGTCGCGCGGCGCTTGAGGGCGAGCAGCAGCGCGACCGCCGCCGAATCGACGGCGCCGATCCCACTGCAATCGATGGTGCCGGACTCCGGCAGGGCAAGCGTGCGGGTAGCTTCGAGCAGCGTTCCCGCATCGCCGAACGTCAGCGGTCCGGAAAGCGTCCAGCGCGCGCCGTCGGCAACCTGCGCGGCGCCGCCGGCAAGCTTCGCGGCCACGTTGCGTTCGGCCATCATTTTGGCGCGGGACCCCGGTTCTTGTCCGCGAGCGCCTTGATGAGCCCGTCGATGCCGCCGTTCGCGACCTGAGTGTTGAATTCGTCGCGGTAGTTGGTGACGAGACTCACGCCGCCGACGATGACGTCGTAGGCCTTCCAGCCGTCGGGCGTCTTCTCCAGGCTGTAGTCCATCTGCACGGGCTGGGTGCTGATCGCCCGAATCACCTGCGTGTGCACGACGACGTCGGTGTCGGCGGGATTCATCCGCAGCGGCTTGTAGTCGATCGTCTCGTTGCGGTACTGGTTGAGTGCGCCCGAGTACGTGCGGACGAGCAGCGTCCGGAACTCGTCGGTCAGCTGTTTCTTCTGCTCGGGTGTGGCCGCGCGCCAGTTCTTTCCCATCGCGAGCGCGGTCATCCGCGTGAAATCGAAATACGGCAACAGCTTTGTCTCGATCAGTTCCCGGATCCGGGCCTGGTTGCCGGCCTGGATCTGCGGATCGCTCTTGATCGTCGCAAGCACTTCTTGCGACACGCGCTTGACCAGCGCGTCCGGCGCCTCCTGCTGCGCGCGCGCGGCGGAGGACGCGACGACCATGGCGACGGCGAGCGTGGCGACAACGAGTGCGCGGCGGCCGCGCTCCATGATGGTGAAGGCGATCATCTATTCGTCCTCGGCTTCGGGGGGCGGCTTGCCGTCGTAGAACAGGTACCGGCGCCGCTGAAAGTAGGCGTTGCGGATGAACGTGTAACGATCGAGCGCCGCCGTGTCGACGATCTCGCCGACACCGAGGAGCTGGCTCCGCTGGTCGACAAAGCCTACGCCGTAGAGCGAATTGCGCAACGGCACATCAGGTATAAAACCGACGGGACCGGCGGCGATGCGGATGATGACACCGGTGCCGTCGCGCACGGTCGTCGGGCCGAACAGCGGGACGAACAGGTATGGCCCGGCCGGGATCCCCCAATGCGCGAAGGTCAAGCCGAAGTCTTCGTTGCCGCGCTCGATGCCGAGATCCGATGCGACGTCGATCAAACCGACGACGCCGAACAGCGAATTGACCATCACCCGGCCCATGTCGTTGCCCGCCTTGTCGAACTTGCCCTGCAGCGTGCCGTTCAACGCCGAGAACGCGTCGTCGATGTTGTTGAAGACGTTCGAGATCCCCTTGCGGATGAAATGCGGGACGAAGTCTACGTAACCCTGCGCAATGGGCTTCACGACGTTGGTGTCGACAACGTCGTGCACCCGATACATCGCCCGGTTCATCGGCTCCAGAGGATCGGCGGGGTTCGACGGCGTGGTGGCGCAGCCCGCAAGCAGCGCCACCGTGGCGCCCAGCATCAACACCCACGCCGGCTTGTTCATTTTGCGCTCCCGCTCATCGCCTTGTCGTTTCCGCCCGCTGCCTTGTCGTTCCCGCCGCTCGCGGCCTTGTCGAACAGGAACTGGCCGATCAGCTTTTCCAGTACGACGGCCGACTGGGTCTTGGCGATCACTTCGCCGTTGCCCAGCATCTTGCTGTCGCCGCCGGCGTCGAGTCCGATGTACACCTCGCCCAGCAGCCCGGAGGTCAGGATCGATGCGATCGTGTCGGCGGTGAACTCGTAGCCCTGGTCGATCTTCATCGTCACGATCGCCTGGTAGGTCTGCGGGTCGAGCTTCACCGACTCGACGCGGCCGACGACGACGCCGGCCGCCTTGACCGGTGCGCGGACCTTGAGCCCGCCGATGTTGTCGAATCGCGCCTCGAGGCGGTAGCCCGGCGTCGTGCCGAACGAGACCAGATTGCCGACGCGCAGCGCGAGAAAAAGGATCGCGCCGATGCCGACGGCGACGAAAAGTCCGACCCAGAGGTCGAGCGTAGCCCTGCTCATGCGCAGCCTCCATCGTCCCTCACGCGCGGCCTCCGCACCGTTTGATCGGGCTCGACGTGCCGTACCGTCGGCCGCCGGCGTTCGCTCGCGGACGCGCCCTGCGGGTCTTGGCTTCGCCGTGCTTCCTCACGCGCTGCCTCCGCACGGTTTACTCACGCTCGACAGACCGTGCTGTCGGCCGCCTGCGCTCGCTCGGCGACGCGCCCTTCGGGCCTTGGCTTCGCCGGGGTTGCTCACACGCGGCCTCAGCACGATTTACTCACGCTCGACAGACCGTGCTGTCGCCCGCCTGCGCTCGCTCGGCGACGCGCCCTTCGGGCCTTGGCTCGCTGACGCTCGCCCGCCTCGCTCACGCTACCCCCCGGAACATGAAGACGGTGAGGACGAAGTCGAGGGCCAGAATCGTCAGCGCGCTTTCGACGACGGTGCGCGTGGTCGCGCTGGAAACGCCCTCGGCGGTCGGATTCGCATCGTAGCCTTCGAACACGGCGATCAGGCTGACCGCGGCGCCGAAGACGAAGCTCTTGATGACGCCGTTCACGATGTCGTAGCGAAAATCGACGGCGGCGTGCATGTTGCCCCAGAAAGCGCCGGCGTCGATGCCGATCAGCTTGACGCCCACGATGTAGGCACCGAAGACGCCGAGCGTCGAGAATAATGCGGCGAGCAGCGGCATCGACACCACGCCGCCCCAGAAGCGGGGCGCGACCACCCGGGCCAGCGGATCGACGGCCATCATTTCCATCGCCGAGAGCTGCTCGGTCGCCTTCATCAACCCGATTTCCGCGGTGACCGCACTCCCGGCGCGGCTCGCGAACAGCAGGCCCGCGACCACGGGCCCGAGCTCACGCACCAGTGACAGCGCGACCAGGATCCCGAGCGACTCGTCGGCGCCGTAGCGCTGCAACACGTCGTAGCCCTGGAGTGCCAGCACCATCCCGACGAAGAGACCGGAGACCAGAATGATGATGAGCGACAGCACGCCGGAGAAATAGATTTCGCGCAACGTGAGATGGAGGCGTCGAAACGCGGCAGGCGTATTCGCGATCACCGCGACGAAGAACCGGGCCGCATAACCCAACCGGGCGACGGCCGTGAAGGACAGCACGCCCAGCCGGCGCAGTCCGTTCGCGACGCCCTGTGTGGCCGCGCTAGGCATCAGCGAAGAGCTCCGCGCGGTACGCCGGCGCCGGATAGTGGAACGGTACCGGCCCGTCCGGCGCGCCGTCGACGAACTGCCGGACGAACGCTTCGCCCGACGCGCGCACCTCCGAAGGCGTCCCCTGCCAGACGATCCTGCCTGCCGAAACGAAATACATGTAATCGACGATCTTCAGCGACTCGTACACATCGTGCGTGACGACGACCGAGGTGATCCCGAGCGCGTCGTTGAGCTTCCTGATGAGCTGGCCGACGACGCCAAGCGAAATCGGGTCGAGTCCGGCAAACGGCTCGTCGTAGAGGATGAGCATCGGATCGAGCGCGATGGCGCGGGCGAGCGCGACCCGCCGCGCCATGCCGCCCGAAAGCTCCGAGGGCATCAGCTGCGCGGCGCCACGCAATCCCACCGCATGCAGCTTCATCAGCACCAGGTCGCGCACGAGCTCCTCGGGCAGGTCGGCGTGCTCGCGCATCGCGAACGCGACGTTCTCGTACACCGACATGTCGGTGAAGAGCGCGCCGAACTGGAAGAGCATCCCGAATTTGCGGCGCAGCGCAAAGAGCTCTTCGCGGTCGAGCTCCGGCACCGATTGTCCGGCGACCAGCACGCGGCCGGACTGCGGTTTCAGCTGGCCGCCGATCAAGCGCAGGATCGTCGTCTTGCCGCAGCCGGAGCCGCCCATGATCGCAACGACCTTGCCGTGCGGGATCGTCATCGAGATGTGATCGAGCACGGTGCGGGTTTCGTCGTAGCCGAAGGTCACATCGGCGAGCTCGACGGCGCTCCCGGGAGAGTTCTGCGAGGCGGACGTGGCGGCCTCGCCGGCGGTTGGGATCAAGGGATCGGGCGCGAAAGACGAGGGGATCGCGATTGTAGCGTGTCACTCCGACCGGAACAATGACGCGCGGTCGGTTGGGCCCTTTCAGCCCACGAGAAGCCGCCGCTCGGCGATCGCGAGGTTCTCCGGCCGACCGAGCAACACCACCACGTCGCCTTCCTCGAACACCCATTCCGGCCCGGGCAGTTGCGAGCGCGCGCCCTTGCGGCGCACGCCGGTGATTTCCACCAGTTCTTCGAGCAACAGCGCGGACAGCGGCTGGCCGATCGCGCGGGCACGGCCGGGCAGCAGCACCGAATGCAGCCGCGGCTGCAGGTTCTCCGCGGCATCGGCGGCATCCGAAGCACCGTGGAAAAAGCCGCGGAACAGGCTGTAGCGCTGCTCGCGGATCGCGCGGATTCGCTTGAGGACGCGGTTGAGCGGCACCCCCAGCAGCAAGAGCGAATGCGTGGCGAGCATCAGGCTGCCTTCGAGCACCTCGGGCACGACCTCCGCGGCACCGGCGACGAGCAGGCGATCAAGCTCGGTGTCGTCGAGCGTGCGCACGACGACCGGCAGCTCAGGCCGCGCCTGATGGACGTGATGGAGGATCTTCAGCGCCACCGCCGTGTCGGCGAAGGTGATCACGATGGCGCGGGCGCGCGCGAGTCCGGCCGCGAACAGCGCCTCCTTGCGCCCGGCGTCGCCATAGACGACGCTGCTCCCTTCGCCGGCCGCCTCGCGCACCCGCTGTGGATCGGAATCGAGGGCGATGAATGCGATGTCCTCCGCTTCGAGCAGGCGCGCGAGGTTCTGGCCGCTGCGTCCGTAGCCGCAGATGATCACATGGTCCTGCCGCGCCATCGTCCTCGCCGCGATCGTCGTCACCTGCGCTGCGCGCGCGAGCCAGTCGTTCGCCGTGAACTTGCGCACGATCGGCTCGGCGAAGTGGATGACGAGCGGTGCGGCGAGCATCGACACCACCATCGCCGCCAGCACGAGCTGCGCGAACGTATTCGGCAAGAGTTTGGCCTGCGCGGAGACGGCGAGCATCACCAGCGCGAACTCGCCGGCCTGCGCAAGATAGAATCCGGTGCGCAGTGCCGTGCCGAGCGGCTGGCCGAACAGGCGCGACAACGCGACGACGAGCACGAGCTTGCCCAGCACCGGTCCGACGAGGAGCAGCACCACGAACACCCAGTTCGCCGCGACGACACCGGGGTCGAGCGCCATGCCGACGGTGACGAAGAAGAGTCCGAGCAGCACGTCGCGAAAGGGTTTGATGTCCTCCTCGACCTGGTAGCGGTACTCGGTCTCGGCGATCAGCATGCCGGCCAGGAACGCGCCGAGCGCGAGCGACAAACCGGCCAGCTCCGTGATCGCGGCGAGGCCGAGGGTCACGAGCAGCAGGTTCAGCATGAAGAGCTCGGAGCTCTTCTGCCGCGCGACGAGATGGAACCACGCGCGCATCGGCCTCTGGCCTGCGAACAGGATCAGCGTCAGCGCGACGGCGGCCTTGACCGCGGCGATCGCGAGCACGTTCGCGAGATCGCCGCCGCTCCTGCCAAGCGACGGCAACGCGATCAGGAACGCGACGACCGCGAGATCCTGGAACAGCAGGATCCCCATGATGTCGCGGCCATGCGGCGTCGCGAGCTCCATCCGCTCGGCGAGCATCTTCGACACGATCGCCGTCGAGCTCATCGCCAGCGCGCCGCCGAGCGCGACGCCTGCCTGCCAGCCCCAGCCCGCGAGACTGAGCGCGAGCATCGCGACGGCCGTCGTGATCGTCACCTGCGCGAGCCCCAGACCGAACACCGCGCGCCGCATCGCCTTCAGTTGCGGCAGGCTGAACTCGAGCCCGATCGAGAACATCAGGAACACGATCCCGAATTCCGCGAGCTGGCGCGTTTCGGCCGTGTCTGCCACCCACGCCAGTGCATGCGGGCCCACGGCAATGCCGACCGCGAGGTAGCCCAGGATCGGCGGCAGCCGGATCAACCGGCAGATGACGACGACGACGACCGCCGCGCCGAGCAGGACGAGAATCAGTTGCAGCGTCTGCGGCATTGCGCGTTCGTGTAGATCCCGATGCGAACGAATGTAGCATACGGTGTCGCCATATCCGGCGCGGCCGCGGACCCTCCTGCACCACGCTCGCACGCCGTCTGCGGGCAAGTCGAGTAGGGGCTCGGTTATACTTCTCGGGATGGGCGCCACTCCTCCCGCAGCCACTGCCGCCAGGCCCGCACCTGCCGTACCCGCGCCCGGCGCGCTCACCGATTCGCTGCGCGCGCTCAACCTCGCCCGCGACGTGCTCGCGACCGAAGCGAATGCGATCGCAAGTCTCGCCGAGCGGATTGGCGCACCGTTCATCGCAGCGGTGACGCTGATGATGAACTGTCGCGGCCGCGTCGTCGTGTCCGGGATCGGCAAGTCAGGGCACATCGCGCGGAAGCTCGCCGCAACGCTGGCGTCGACCGGCACTCCGGCGTTTTTCGTGCATCCCGCCGAAGCCTCGCACGGCGACCTCGGGATGATCACGCCGGACGACGTCGTGCTGATGCTGTCCAATTCCGGCGAGACGGACGAGCTCGTGCTGCTGACGCCTCATCTCAAGCGGCAGGGCGCCGCCATCATCGCTCTCACCGGCAACGAGGCTTCGTCGCTTGCGCAGTCGGCCGATGTCCACCTCGACGCGGCCGTCGACGCGGAAGCCTGCCCGCTGGGGCTTGCGCCGACCGCGAGCACCACGGCGGCGCTTGCGCTGGGCGATGCGCTCGCCCTGGCGTTGCTCGACGCGCGCGGGTTCTCCGTCGAGGATTTCGCGCGCGCGCATCCCGGCGGCTCCCTCGGGCGCCGACTGCTGACGCGCGTGCGCGACGTCATGCGCAGCGGCGCCGATCTGCCGACGGTCGCCGTCGCTGCGACTCTCGCGGAGGCGGTCGTGGAGATGAGCGGCAAGGGGATGGGCATGACGGCGATCGTCGACGGGGACGGCCGCGTCGCCGGCATCTTTACCGACGGCGACCTGCGTCGCTGTCTCGACCGGGTCCGCGATGTGAGGACGGTCAAGGTTGCCGACGTGATGACCAAAACACCGAAGACGATCGCGCCGGAACGTCTCGCCATCGATTGCGTCGCGCTGATGGAAACCCCGCCCAAGGTCACGGTGCTGCTTGTCGTCGGTGACGACGGCCGCCTCGAAGGCGCGCTCCATCTGCACGATCTGTTCCGCGCGCGCGTGTTGTGATGATGCGCCCCCAAGCTCACTGCGTTCGCCTCCCCCCGGGACGTCTACGCGAGCGGGGCGAAGCCCAGGCCCGAAGGGCGCGTCCGCGAGCGTGGATGGCGGCCGACAGGCAATTACCGCGTACCGCAATCAGCGCGATGAGGCCGCGGGTGCGGGCCTCCCTTGAGGCGGCTCGGCGGGAGGCCGTATTGTGATGCGCCCCCAAGCTCACTGCGTTCGCCTCCCCCCGAGTGCGGGCCTCCCTTGAGGCGGCTCGGCGGGAGGCCGTGTTGTGATGCGCCCCCAAGCTCACTGCGTTCGCCTCCCCCCGAGGGGGGTGCGGGCCTCCCTTGAGGCGACTCGGCGGGAGGCCCGATGACCGACGCAATGACTGATGCAGTGACAACGCGTGCCCGCGGCATCCGCCTCCTCACCTGTGACGTCGACGGCGTGCTGACCGACGGCAGCCTGTATTACGGCGCCGACGGCAGCGAAATGAAGGTCTTCTCGTCGCTCGACGGGGTCGGGCTCAAGATGCTCGAGCGCATCGGCATCACCGTGGCGTGGATCACCGGGAGCAACGCGCCGGCGGTCGCGCACCGCGCGCGCGCGCTGGGCGTTGCCCGTCTCGTGCAGGGCGCCGAGGACAAGCTGTCGCCCTGGGAGGCCCTTCGCGACGAGCTCAAGCTTCCGCCCGCGGCGTGCGCGCACATCGGCGACGACCTGCCCGATCTCCCCATCCTCACGCGCTGCGGGCTCGGCGTGTCGGTCCCGCACGCGCCACCGGCAGTTCAAAGGCATGCGCACTACGTGACGGTGCGCGATGGCGGTGCGGGCGCGGTACGCGAAGTCTGCGAGCTGATCGTGATCGCGCAGGGCGCGCTCGAGCGCGCGCTCGCGTCGTTTTCCGCTTGAGCCCGCGCGGCAGGCAATGGATCGCAAGCGCGTTCTCTTCGACCGATTGACCGCGTGGTCGCCGGTGCTGCTGCTTGGCGGCCTTGCGGCGCTGACCTACTGGCTCAATGCGCAGGTGCAGCCTCCGCCGCCGCGCATCGACGGCACCGCGCGCCACGATCCGGATTTCTACATCGAGCATTTCCGCGCCGTGAGCTTTGACGCCGACGGTCGCGTGCGCCAGTCGCTCGCCGCAAGCCGCGCCGAACATTACCCGGACGACGAGAGCGTCGATTTCTTCACACCCGAGCTCGCTCTCACCGATCCCGGCCAGCCGCGGATGGCGGTCGTTGCCGAAGCGGGCACGCTTTCCGGCGATCGCGAGACGGTCACGTTCCGCGGCAACGTGCGCGGCGTCCGCGATCCGCTCCCGGGCGGAACCGCAGCCGGCAACGGCCCCGCGGGTCAAGTGACGTTCACTGCGGAGTGGCTGCGCGTGGTCCCGAAAAAAGGCCGGGCCGAGACCGACGGCCCGGTGACGATCGAGGAGCCACGCGGAACAATCCACGGCGTCGGGATGGTGCTCGACAACGAGGCCAAGACGGTCAAGCTCAAGTCCGGCGTCCACGGCACGCTCTCGCCCCAGGTGGTCCCGAAGTGACTCCTGCTCCCGCGTCCGTCCGCCGCACGCGCGCCGCGCGCCGCCTGCTGCCGCCATTCGTCGCCGCGTGCGCATTGGCGTGCGCGTCGCCCGCGCACGCTGAGCAAGCCGACCGCGAAAAGCCGATCAACTATTCGGCCGACACCGGCGACGTCAATTACCAGACGAAGATCGGCGCGCTATCCGGCAACGTCGTCATCACGCAGGGAACGATGTCGATCCACGCCGACCGGATCACTTTCAAGCAGAATCCCGACAACTCGGTCTCGGCGACCGCGTACGGCAACCCGGTGAGCTTTCGCCAGAAGCGCGACGGCTACGACGAGTACTTCGAAGGCTACGCGCAGCGTGCCGAATACGACGGATCGAAGCAGGTGCTCCAGCTTTTCGATCGCGCGCTGCTCCGCCGTGGCCAGGACGAGATCCGCAGCAACTACATCTCCTACAACGCGTCGACCGAGCAGTTCAACGCGCAGGGGCGCCCGGGCGAGAACCCCGCAGACGCGCTCGAAGGTCCGGGCACGCGCGTGCGCGGCGTGTTCCAGCCGAAGTCGGAAACGCCGCTTCTGCCGAAAGGCAAGGATGCGGCGAAGGCGGGCGCCGCGAATGCGCCACCGGCGGCGAGCGCGCCGCCGGTCACGCTGAAACCCGTCCCAGAAATCGCGCCGAGCCCCGGGAAGTGACTCCTCCGGATGCCGGCAACACCGAAAAGCGCGAGATGAGCGAGCTCGCGGTCGCCCAACTCGAGAAGCGCTACAAGGCGCGCACCGTCGTCCACGACGTTTCGCTCGGTGTCGGCAGCGGCGAGGTGGTGGGGCTCCTCGGGCCAAACGGGGCCGGCAAGACCACGTGCTTCTACATGATCGTCGGGCTCGTGGCCGCCGACGGCGGTCGCATCGAGCTCGACGGCCGCGACCTGTCGCGAATGCCGATCCATGTGCGGGCGCGGCTCGGACTTTCGTATCTGCCGCAGGAAGCCTCGATCTTTCGCAAGCTCACCGTCGCCGAGAACGTGCGCGCGATTCTCGAGCTGCAGGACCTGGACGCCGACGCGCTGTCGAATCGCCTCGACGCGTTGCTCGAGGACCTCTCGATTTCGCACCTGGCCGATGCTCCGGCGCTGTCGCTCTCCGGCGGCGAGCGCCGCCGGGTGGAAATCGCGCGCGCCCTCGCGACCCGGCCCCGCTTCATCCTGCTCGACGAGCCGTTCGCGGGCGTGGATCCGATCGCCGTGCTCGACATCCAGAAGATCATCGGCTTCCTGAAGGAGCGCGGGATCGGCGTGCTGATCACGGATCATAACGTCCGCGAAACGCTGGGCATCTGCGATCGGGCGTATATTATCAACGAGGGTCGGGTCCTGGCGTCGGGCGCGCCCGGGGAGATTGTTTATAATGAGGCCGTCCGGAAGGTCTATCTTGGGGAGCATTTCCGTCTCTGAGCCGACGCACCTTTAGATGAAGCAGACCCTCCAGCTCAAGCTCTCCCAGCATCTCACGCTGACCCCGCAGCTGCAGCAGTCGATCCGGCTGCTCCAGCTGTCGACCCTCGAGCTCAACGCCGAAGTCGAGCGGATGCTGCAGGAGAACCCGCTGCTCGAAAAGGCCGAAGGGGACGACGAGATCGCACCCGTCGAGGTCCCGCACGCGGCGTCGCCGCCCGCACCGGAAACCGAGGCCCGCGCCGAGCGGCGCGAGGATGGCGACGTCGCCCCCGATCGCGAGCGGCCGACCGATGCATCTGAGCGCGTCGACGGCGTCGACCGCGCCGATTTCGACGACTATTCGTCGGGCGAATCGGACTGGGGCGGCACCGGCTCGACCGACGACGACGACGGCTTCTTCCCGCAGCAAGTCGCCGCAAGCTCGTTGCGCGATCACCTGCTCGGTCAGCTCGCGGAGCTGAACCTGCCGCTGCGCGACCGCCAGATCGTCGCCTCGCTGATCGACGCGCTCGACGACGATGGATACTTGCATTCGTCGCTCGAGGAAATCGCCGAGCTGTTTCCCGAGGAGCTCGACATCGATCCGGACGAGCTCACGATCGCGCTGCGTTACCTGCAAAGCTTCGAGCCCGCGGGGATCGGCGCGCGCGATGCGGCGGAATGTCTGACCCTCCAGCTTAAGGTGCTGCCGGCGACGACACCCTGCCGCGCCGACGCGCTCAAGGTCGTGGCCGAGCATCTGCCGTTGCTCGCGGCCCGGGATTTCACCAAGCTGAAGCGCCTGCTGCACTGCGACGACACTGCGGTGCGCGCGGTGCGCGCGCTGATCACGAGCCTGAATCCGCGCCCCGGCGCCTCGTTCGCCAAGTCGGAGGCGAACTACGTGATCCCGGATGTTGTCGTACGGAAGGTACGCGGCAAATGGACGGCCTCGTTGAACGAGGCGGCAATGCCGAAGCTGCGGTTGAACCGCATCTACGCCGACATCCTGACCCGCAACCGCGAGGCATCCAATCAGCAGTTGGCCGCGCAGCTGCAGGAAGCGAAGTGGCTGATCCGCAACGTCCAGCAGCGCTTCGAGACGATCCTGCGCGTCGCGCAGGCGATCGTCGAGAGGCAGCGCCGGTTCTTCGAGCACGGCGAGGTCGCGATGCGGCCGATGGTGCTGCGCGAGATCGCCGACATGCTCGATCTGCACGAGTCGACGATCTCGCGCGTGACCACGCAGAAGTACATGCTTACACCGCGCGGGACCTACGAGCTCAAGTATTTCTTCGGCAGCCACGTCGCCACCGATACCGGCGGCGCCGCGTCGGCGACGGCGATCCGGGCGCTGATCAAGCAGCTGATCGGGGCCGAGGACCCGAAGACGCCGCTGACCGACAGCCGCATCGCCGATCTGCTCGGCGATCAGGGCATTCTGGTCGCCCGGCGCACGATCGCCAAATACCGGGAGGCGCTCTCGATCCCTCCCGTAAACCTGCGCAAGGCGCCGTGAGGCTCCATGGCGCAGAAACCGCAGCAAAGAAGAGGAGAGCTCATGAATCTCAATCTCACCGGACATCACCTGGACATCACACCGGCGCTGCGCGACTACGTCGTGGCGAAGCTCGATCGCGTGACGCGTCATTTCGATCACGTGATCGACGTGAACGTGGTGTTGTCGGTGGACAAGCTGCGACAGAAAGTCGAGGTCAACCTGCACACGCGGGGAAAGGACATCCACGTCGAGGCGATCGAGCCCGACATGTACGCGGCGATCGACGCCCTCATCGACAAGCTCGACCGCCAGGTGCTGAAGCACAAGGAAAAGCGCGAGACGCACCGGCACGAGGGTGCGGAGGTCAAGCGCGAGGTCGCCGCCGGCGAAGGCCAGCCGGCGTCCGCGGCAGGCGCACCGAGGGCGGCGAACGGCTGAAGATCACGGCGGCGTATAATCCGCCAGCCGTTCGCGCCGGCGGTCGGTCAGGCGAGTTTCCTTGGCCGCCCGCCGGTTTGCATTCCGGGGACCGCCCTGCGCCGCCACGGAGGCGCTTCCGATGAATCAGATCGCCCATCTGCTTCCGGCCGCGAACATCATGATCGATCTCGACGCCGGATCGAAGACGCAGCTCTTTGCCGCGGTCGGCCGGATGTTCGAAGGGAACCGCGGGCTTGGAAGCAATCTCATCGTCGACAGTCTCGTCGCGCGCGAGAAGCTCGGTTCGACGGGACTGGGACAGGGCATCGCGATTCCGCACGGGCGCATCAAGGGACTGACCGAAGCCCAGGGCGCCTTCGCACGCCTGAAGGCGCCGATCGCCTTCGACGCCCCGGACGGCAAGCCGGTCGCGCAAATCTTCGTGCTCCTCGTGCCCGAGCACGCCACCGAGCAACATCTGCAGCTCTTGTCCGAGCTCGCGCAGATGTTCTCCGAAAAAGGCTTTCGCGAGCGGCTCGCCGCGGCGCCGGACGCGCGCACGATCCACGAGGCCTTTGTCGGCTGGGAACCGACATGAGCCCGCCGATCGCGAATACCGGAGCGCGGAGCGCGAAGGTAAGCCAATGAGCAAACGGCAGCGCCATCGCCTGCGTGATGCCTGGCCACGGGAGCGGAAGTGAGCGCCGACAGCGCCATGATGCGACAGGTCAGCGTCGAGAAATTCTTCGCCGACAACCAGGCGCGGCTCGGCATGACCTGGGTCGCTGCGCACCAGGGCGCCAACCGCGTGCTGACGGGCGACGCCGCGCTCAGGCCGACGATCGGCCAGGTCGGCCACATGAATTTCATCCATCCGTTCCGAATCCAGATTCTGGGCGCCGCCGAAGTCGCCTGGTTGCGCGCGCTGTCGGAGACCGCGCGCAAGGAATCGGTCGACCGGCTGTTCATGACGGAGCTCGTCGCCATCATCGTCTCGAACAACGAGGAGGTGCCGGAATATCTCGCCCAGCAGTGCACGGCGCGCCACGTCGCGCTGTTCACGTCGGTGCAGCCTTCGCCGCATCTGGTCGAGGTCATCCGACTGTACCTGTCACGCGTGCTCGCCGAATCGACGACGCTGCACGGCGTGTTCCTCGACGTGCTCGAGATGGGCGTGCTGATCACCGGCGCATCGGCGATCGGCAAGAGCGAGCTTGCGCTGGAACTGATCTCGCGCGGCAACGGCCTCGTTGCCGACGACATCGTCGAGCTCTACCGGATCTCGCCCGATACGCTGGAGGGCCGCTGCCCCGGCGTGCTGCGCGACTTTCTCGAGGTCCGCGGCATCGGCATTCTCAACATCAGAACCATCTTCGGCGAGACCGCCGTGCGGCCGCGCAAGCTCCTCAAGCTGATGGTCCATCTCGAAGACCACAGCAACGAGGCCTTTTCGGAGCTGGACCGGCTGCAGGTCAATGCGACGTACCAGGAGATCCTCGGGGTCCCGGTGCGCAAGGTGACGATCCCCGTGGCCGCCGGTCGCAACCTCGCCGTGCTGGTGGAGGCGGCCGTGCGCAACTTCGTGCTGAATCAGAGGGGCATCGACAGCACGAAGGAATTCATAGAGCGGCAGCAGAAGCTGATGGACGACGGCGGTTGACGGCGTAAACCCGCAGCGCTGCCGAAAGTTCGTCGCGTATCGGCTGCGCTGGTGAAAGTTTTCCGCCTGCCAATCCTGCGCGCAATTCGCGGATCGGATCGCATGGACCTGCTGCTGATCGGCGGTGTTTCCGGCTCCGGCAAGAGTGTCGCACTCGCTGCACTCGAGGACTCGGGCTACTACGCCGTCAACAACCTGCCGTTGCCGCTGGTCGCGCAGACCGCGGACTATCTCGGGGCCGCGGGCCGCGACCGCGTCGCGATCGCGCTCGACGTCAAGACCGAGCCGGGCCTCGCAGGCCTCCCGGATACGATCGAGCGACTGCGGGCCTCGGGCTGGAACGTGCGCTTTCTCTACCTCGATGCGAAGACGACCACTTTGGTCAAGCGCTTCTCCGAAACACGCCGGCGGCACCCCTTCTCGAGCGACGCGCGGACGCTGACCGAGGCAATCGAGTACGAGCGCGGGCTCCTGGCCGAGGTGCGGCCGCTGGGCTTCGCGTTCGATACGAGTGAGCTGCCCGCGGCCGCATTGCGGGCGTGGATCAAGGATTTCATCAGCGTCGATGCATCGAAGCTCACGCTGCTGTTCGAGTCGTTCGGCTTCAAGCACGGCGTTCCGCTCGACGCCGATCTGGTGTTCGACGTGCGCTGCCTGCCGAACCCGCATTACGAGGCCGCGCTGCAGCCGCTGACCGGAGAGGACGCGGCGGTGATCGCGTTCCTCGAGAAAATGCCCGAGGTCGAGCGCATGTACACCGACATTTACCATTTCGTCGGCAGCTGGCTGCCCGACTACGCCCGCGACAACCGCAACTACCTCACGGTGGCGATCGGCTGCACCGGCGGGCGCCATCGCTCCGTCTATCTCGTCGAGCGCCTCGCGCGGGCGTTTTCCCCGCGATACCAAGTCCTCACGCGCCATCGCGAGCTCGGCGGAGCGCCGGACTCGTAGGCCGCGCCAAGACGAGTCGCGCGGCCGTCCCGCCAATGATGCCGATCGGATAAGATTCGACTATGACCGGGCCGCGCACGATTACGCTGGCGTTCACCGGCGCATCGGGAATGCCCTACGGCTTGCGCCTGCTCGAGTGCCTCCTCGAGGCCGATCGGCGCGTCTTTCTGCTCTATTCGCCCGCGGCGCAGGTCGTCGCGAAACAGGAATGCGATCTCGTGTTGCCGCCGCAACCACGCGAGGCAACGCGTCTGCTGTCCGAACGTTACGGCGCGCGCGACGGGCAGCTCACCGTGTTCGGCCGCGAGGACTGGATGGCGCCCATCGCGTCGGGGTCCAACGCCGCCGAGGCGATGGCGATCTGCCCCTGCACAATGGGGACGCTGGGCGCGATCGCCGGCGGCCTGGCCGACAACCTGATCGAGCGCGCCGCGGACGTCATGCTGAAGGAGCGGCGTCTGCTGGTGCTCGTCCCGCGCGAGACGCCGTTGTCGGCCATCCATCTCGAGAACATGCTAAAGCTCGCGCGCGCCGGCGCGGTCATCGTCCCGCCGGCGCCGGGGTTCTACGATCGCCCGCAAACGCTCGCCGATCTCGTCGATTTCGTCGTCGCGCGCGTTCTCGACCAGTTGCGCGTGCCGCACGCGCTCGGGCCACGGTGGGGCGAGGAGCGCAGCGACACGGGACCCGTCGCGGGCACGAAGTCGGTGTGATGTTTTCCTTTCTCAGGGGCGCTGCCGACCGCCGGCCGTTTGCGCTACCGCTCTTCCTTCTGAAGACGGTGCTCTTCCCCGGCGGCGTGCTGCCGCTCAAGGTCTTCGAGCAGCGCTATATCGAAATGGCGAAGGCGTGCTTCAAGGACGGCGCGCCGTTCGGCGTTTGCCTGCTCACGCAGGGCGAGGAGGTCGCCCGGAATGCCGGCGATGCGCTGCAATTCGCGCCCGTCGGCACGATGGCGATGCTCTCGGCGTGGGACATGCCGCAGCTCGGCATCCTGCACGTCACGGCGACCGGCGGCATGCGTTTCCAGGTGCAATCGCACATTGTGCAACCCGATGGCCTGGTCGTCGCCGAGGTCGCGCGGATCCCCGTCGAACCCGCGGTCGCGCTTCCCGAGGGTTACGCGCCGCTCGCAAAGCTCCTCGAGCTCCTCGCGAGCCGCGTCGGGACACGCCAGTTTCCGGAGGTTCATTCGTTCGACGATGCCTCGTGGGTCGGGCACCGGCTGGCCGAGCTCTTGCCGTTGCCGCTCGCAGTGAAGCAGGGAATGCTCGAGATCAACGACAGCGAAGTGCGGCTGCAGCTCCTGCAGAAGTTCCTGCACCAGCAAGGCTTGCTCTAGCGAGCGACCCGGCGTTCGCGAGCCGGTATAATTTCCGTCTCTCTTGCAGCGCATGCGACCGGAGCGACGATGGCGGGCCACAGCAAATGGGCGAACATCAAGCACAGGAAGGCGGCCACCGACGCGAAGCGCGGCAAGATCTTCACCCGGCTCATCAAGGAAATCACCGTTGCCGCGCGGCTCGGGGGTGCCGATGCGTCGATGAATCCACGGCTGCGCCTCGCCATCGACAAGGCGACCGCGAACAACATGCCGAAGGACACGATCGAGCGTGCGGCAAAACGCGGTGCCGGTGAGCTCGAAGGTGTCGCGTACGAGGAAATCCGTTACGAAGGCTACGGGATCAGCGGCGCGGCGGTGATCGTCGACTGCATGACCGACAATCGGACGCGCACCGTCGCCGACGTGCGGCACGCGTTTGCGAAGCACGGCGGCAACCTCGGCACCGACGGCTCCGTCGCGTTCCTGTTCAAGCACTGCGGCCAGCTTGTCTTCGCCCCCGGCACCGACGAGAACAAGCTGATGGAGGCCGCGCTCGACGCGGGCGCGGAGGACGTCATCGCCAACGACGACCGCAGCCTCGAGGTCATCACGGGGCCGCACGATTTCGTCGCTGTCAAGGATGCGCTTTTCAAGTCGGGATTTACGCCCGAATTCGCCGAAGTGACGATGAAGCCTGCGACGGAGGTCGAGATGAAGGGCGAGGACGCGATGCGCATGCAGAAGCTCCTCGACGCCATCGAGGCCATCGACGACGTGCAGAACGTGTACACGAACGCCGTCATCGACGAGTAGCCAACGCGTTCGTGAGCCTCGCCCCGTCGGCAAGCGTGTCAGTCCGGTGCATCCTCGGCATCGACCCTGGACTGCGGGTGACCGGATTCGGCGTCATCCGAGTCACCGGGAACACGCTCGACTACATCACCTGCGGCTGCATCCGGTCGAGCGAGGGCGAGATGCCGGACCGGCTGCGCGTGATCCTCACCGATCTCGGCGAAGTGATCGCGCAGCATCGTCCGACCGAGGTCGCGGTCGAAAAAGTCTTTGTCAACGTCAACCCGCAATCGACGTTGCTGCTCGGGCAGGCCCGCGGGGCCGCAATTTCCGCTGCCGTGCTCGCTCGCCTCCCGGTCGCCGAGTACACGGCACTGCAGGTGAAGCAGGCGGTGGTCGGACACGGCAAGGCGGCGAAGGAACAAGTGCAGGAAATGGTCCGGCGTCTGCTGAATCTGCCCGGGGCGCCGTCGCCGGATGCCGCCGATGCGCTTGCCTGCGCAATCGCGCATGCACACGGCGCGCAGGGATTGGGCGGCTTGCGCAAGGCTGGGTTCCGCGTCCGCGGTGGACGGCTAGTCTGATGCTGGCAAGCACTCGGCAACGAACGGCGGGCCGCACCTCGCTTTGCTGCCCGCCGTGCCATAATCCCGCACAGAGCCCGCCTCGCCCATGATCGGCCGCCTCACCGGAATCCTCGTCGAAAAGAATCCGCCGCAGCTCCTGCTCGACGTGCAGGGCGTAGCGTACGAGGTGGACGTACCGATGAGCACGTTCTACTACCTGCCGGCAACCGGTGAACAAGTCGTCCTCTTCACGCACCTCGTCGTGCGCGAGGACGCCCATCTGCTGTTCGGCTTTGGCAGCGAAGCCGAGCGCCGCGCGTTCCGCCAGTTGCTGAAGATCAGCGGTGTCGGCGCGCGTACCGCGCTATCGGTGCTTTCCGGCCTGTCGGTTGCAGAGCTTGCGCAGGCGGTGACGATGCAGGACACCGGTCGCCTCACCAAGATTCCCGGGATCGGCAAGAAGACCGCCGAGCGCCTGTTGCTGGAGTTGAAGGACAAGCTCGCCGCCGATCTCACGACGGCCGTCGGCGTCCATCGCGCACCGCCCGTCTCGTCCGATATTCTGAATGCGCTTGTCGCGCTCGGTTACAGCGACAAGGAGGCGGTCGCAGCAGTCAAGAAACTACCCGATGGGCTCGCGGTGGGCGACGGGATCCGCCAGGCGTTGAAGCTGCTTGCCAAGGCATGAGCGCGCGATGACGATCGAAAGCGACGAGTTGAACCGCCTGGTCGCCGGCAAGGTCGCCGGCAGCGCAGAAGTCGAGGTCGAGCGCACGCTGCGTCCGCGCGCGCTCGACGAGTACGTCGGACAGGAAAAGATCCGCGGCCAGCTGTCGATCTTCATCGAGGCGGCGGTGAAGCGCAAGGAGTCGCTCGACCACGTGCTGCTGTTCGGGCCGCCGGGTCTGGGCAAGACGACGCTGTCGCACATCATCGCGCACGAGCTCGGCGTGAACCTCCGGCAGACCTCCGGCCCGGTGCTCGAGCGCGCCGGCGATCTCGCGGCGCTCCTCACCAATCTCGAGCCGCATGATGTGCTGTTCATCGACGAGATCCACCGGCTCTCGCCCGTCGTCGAGGAAATCCTTTATCCGGCGCTCGAGGACTTCCAGATCGACATCATGATTGGCGAGGGTCCGGCGGCGCGCAGCGTGAAGCTCGACCTGCCGCCGTTCACGCTGGTCGGCGCGACGACGCGTGCCGGCATGCTGACGAACCCGTTGCGCGACCGTTTCGGCATCGTCGCGCGGCTCGAGTTCTACACGCCCGAGGAGCTGACGCGCATCGTCACCCGCTCGGCGGGGCTCCTCAACATCGCGATCGATCCCGACGGCGCGCTCGAAATCGCGCGTCGCTCGCGCGGCACGCCGCGGATCGTCAACCGGCTCCTGCGCCGGGTCCGCGATTTCGCCGAGGTGCGCGCCGACGGCGAGATCACCCATCGGGTCGCCCGCGACGCGCTGGCGATGCTCGACGTCGATCTTTCCGGCCTCGACGTGATGGACCGCAAGCTCCTGCGCACGGTGCTCGACAAGTTCGCGGGCGGCCCGGTCGGCATCGACAATCTGGCCGCGGCGATCGGCGAAGAGCGCGACACGATCGAAGACGTGCTGGAGCCGTTCCTGATCCAGCAAGGCTTTCTCCAGCGGACCTCGCGCGGTCGCGTCGCCACGGTGCTTTCCTATCGGCATTTCGGGCTGACGCCGCCGACGCCGGGCGCGGCCGCGGATCTCTTCCCTTCCGAATGAGGAAGCGGGGCGGAGCGTGGGCCCGAGGACGCCCGCGCGAGCAGGGCGAAGCCAAGGAGCGAAGCTCGCGTCTGCGAGCGCGGGTGGCGGCCGACCCCGAGACGCCGCGAGGACAGGCTCATTGTGTGGAGGCCGCGCGTCCGCGAGCGATTGAGCGCGGCCGACGCAGCGACCCATCGCGCAGGAAGAAACGTGCGGAGGCCGCGGTATGATGGCGCGCGAGACCTTTCGCTTCCCCGTCCGCGTTTATTACGAGGACACCGACGCCGCCGGCGTCGTCTACTACGCGAACTACCTCAAGTTCATGGAGCGCGCGCGCACGGAATGGCTCTCGGCGCTGGGTTTCGACCTCGCGGCGATCGAGCGCGAGCAGGGCATCGTGTTCGTCGTGCATCGCGTCGAGATCGACTTTCGCCAACCGGCGCAACTTTCCGACCGGCTCGACGTCTCAATGACGCTTACCGACCTCGGCCGCGCGCGCATTCTGGCCGATCAGGAGATCCGCCGCGGCAGCGAGCTCCTCACCCAGGCGCGAGTCGCGCTCGCGTGCATCAATCCATCCACCCGGCGCCCGGCGCGCATTCCCGCGCCGCTCTTCGCCCGCATGGAGGCCCTGCTTTGAACGTTCATCCTGATCTGTCCTTCGCCGTTCTGGTCGCGCAGGCGTCGGTCGTCGTCCAGGCCGTGCTCGTCCTGCTGCTCGCGGCGTCGGTGTGGTCGTGGTGGCGGATCTTCCTCAAGCTGTTCCAGTTGAAACGCACGGCGCGCGACACCGATGCGTTCGAAGACCAGTTCTGGAAGGGTGGCGACCTCAACGCGCTGTACCAGAGCGCGAGCCAGTCGCTCACCGGCAGCGGGCTCGAGCATATCTTCACCGCCGGCTTTCGCGAATACTCGAAGCACCGCCGGCAGGGCAGCAATGCCGCAGTGACGCTCGATAGCGCGCGCCGCGCGATGCGGGCCGCCTACCAGCGCGAGGTCGACGCGCTCGACGCGCATCTCGCGGGCCTCGCCACTGTCGGCTCGGTCTCGCCGTATGTCGGCCTGTTCGGCACGGTGTGGGGCATCATGAATGCGTTTCGCGGCCTCGCCAACGTAAGCCAGGCGACGCTCGCCGCCGTCGCGCCGGGTATCGCCGAAGCGCTGATTGCCACGGCGATCGGCCTCTTCGCCGCGATTCCCGCCGTCGTCGCCTACAACCGCTACACTCACGACGTCGACCGGCTTTCGGTGCGCTACGAGACGTTCATCGAGGAGTTCTCGAACATCCTGCAAAGGCAGGGGTAGTCGCCAATGCGGCGCGCGCGAAAATCGATCAACCAGATCAACGTCGTTCCGTACATCGACGTGATGCTGGTGCTGCTCGTGATCTTCATGGTCACGGCCCCCCTCGTCAATCCGGGCGAGATCGAGCTGCCGTCGGTCGGATCGCGGCTCACCGCGCCTTCTCAGCCGCTCGAAGTCACGCTGCGCACCGATCGCACGCTGCTCCTTCTCGATCGCCAGGCCGGCGGACCGGCGATCGCCGTGTCGCGCGACGAACTGGTGGCGCGCATCCGCGAAAAGCAGGCGAAGATCCCCGACCAGCCGGTCGTGATCGCCGCCGACAAGTCGGCGCGCTACGAGGATGTGCTCGGCGTGCTCGATCTTCTGCAGCGCAGCGGCGCGAAAAAGGTCGGCCTGCTCGCGCGACCGCCCGGAACCTGACGAATGGTCGCGGATCGCCCGCGGGAGCCCTCGCGCGTTGCGGGCCGATGGCCGGCGTTGCTGCTCGCCATCGCCGTCCACGCCGTGTTCATCGCCGTGCTTATTTTTTCCATCCGCTGGCAGAACCGGCCGACGGCGCCGGTGACCGCCGAACTCTACGCGCCGACCGCGAAGACGACGGTCAGCGAACGGCCAGCCGAACCGGAACGCAAGGCCGAGCCGCCGCCAGTGCCGGTGCCGCAGCCGCAGCCGACGCCTCCACCGCCACCGCCCAAAGCCGTGCCGCGGCCCGAGCCCGAACCGCCGGACCTCCGCGCGGCCGAGATCGCCCGCAAGGCAAAGCAGGAGGAGGAGCGCAAGGTCAGGGAAGCCATCGAGCGCGAACGGCTGGAGCGCGAAAAGAAGGAAGCCGAAAAGAAGAAGCAGGACGAGCAGCAGCGCGCAGCCGAGGCGAGGCAGGCGCGCGAGGCGCAGGACATGAAGGCACAGGCAGAACGCGAAAAGACCGCTCGCGATGCGCAGCAGCAGGCGCTCGCCGCCGAAGCGACCGCGCGTTCGCGTGCCGAGGCCGATTACATCCGCCGCATCCAGGCGAAGGTCAGGGGCAACGTCACGCTGCCGCCCGACCTCGTCGGGAACCCGGAAGCGATCTTCGAGGTCGTGCAGCTGCCAACCGGAGAGATCATCGACGCCACGCTCAAGAAATCGAGCGGCGTGCGCGCGTACGACGAAGCCGTGCAGCGCGCGATCCAGAAGTCCTCGCCGCTGCCGCGGCCGGATCGTCCGGAGCTCTTCCAGCGCGCGCTGACGCTCAAGTTCCGCCCGCAGGACTGAGGCGCGAGGCTCCGCGGAGACCTAGATCGGCAGGAATACGGCAGTCGCGACACTCTGCACGACGTGGCGGATCGTCCGGTTGGTTCGCTGCGCGGTGATCTGCGCCATCACATCCTGATAGGCGATCATCTTGCCGAATTCACGCTCGAAGGAGAGATTGCGCACGTCTCCGGCCATCTCGTTCGACAGCAGAAGCGGATCGCCGTGCGCGTCGCGCGCATTGGCGAGCTTCCACGCCGCGATCTCGAGGTTGCGCGCACAGTTGTAGAGCTTCTGCGCGTCGAGGGCGTCGGTGACGTAGAACACGGTCTTGCCGTTGTAGGCGAGGAAGATCATGCTCGAGAGCCCGACTCCGAATGCGAACACGCGATCGCCTCCGTATTCCGGGCTCAGTGCGAGAAGGATCGCCTCGGCGCCGCGCTTCTGGTCAAGCTCGGGAAAGCGAAATTCATGGTGCGCGTCGAATGCCCGCGCGATCGCCGCGTCGGCACTCGCAGCGCTGCCCTTCCGCCACTCCCGCGGATTGCGGCGATAGAGCTTTTCCATCACGAGGCGCGCCGAGGCGAGGCTTTCCCGCACGTGCAGTTCGCCGACGAGGTCGACGTCCGATTTCGCGAGATCCGAGGCCCGGAAGTCGCGGTCGGACGGCGGTGCGCGCTTGCCGGTATTCGGCGCGGCGGGAGGAAACACCGGGCTCCCGGCGCATCCGGACAACAGCGCGCAGACGGCCAGCGCAAGGCGAATCGACGCCGCCCGCCTGCCGCGGCGCGGCGAACTCCACGGTCCTTGTCCTGACAGCGCGGGATCTTTCCGAGGCATGCTGCACCGCCGCTCTGCGCTCCCCTCACGAGCGCATCCGGAGCTTCCCATATCCGCTCCGATGCCACAAACAATTGCTTCGTCAATTGCCGCCGGCCGCGGGCGCCTTTGCCTCGGACGCGGGGCGCGGACGATCGTCGCACGCGTTCGTCGCCCCGACCGGGAACACCGTGCCACCGGCGTAAGTGAAATACATCTTCTGCTGACTGTGGGCGATGAGCACCCGATGCGCCCGCAGGAAGTCGGCGCCGAGCAGGAGTTGCGGCCGCGCCGACGTTATCGGCACGCGGCTTCCGGATTCGACGTAGGTCGAGTACTTCCACACGTCGGCGAAATGGATTCGAGGGTTGCGGATGACTTCGTTGCCGATGCCGAAGCTGTCGAACTGGCCGATCCACTCTTCGATCGCCTTCTCGCCCAACCCCTTGCCGCAGCCGACGCGGACGACGCCGGGCGTCTCCGGGGTCACACCCAGCGTGGCAGCCTCGCCTTTCGTCAGCACCGATTGCCAGGCGCCGGAATCGAGTTGCGCCCTGACCGGACGGCGATTGATGGCGACCTCGAGCTCGATCGTCGGCCTCGCGGTGGAGGCGGCGTCGATTTCGACGACGCCGATGTCGCCGCTCGCCCAATAAGCGAGGGGCGAGCCGTCGCAGTCCTTGGCCTGGAAGAGCCTGACCGTGTTGTGGGCGAGATCGAACTCGATGTCGACCTGGCGGAAGAAATCGTCGCCGAGAATGACGGCGATGTCGCCGAAGTCCTGCTCTCCGGCGACGAACATCCGCCAGTTCTTGCGTACGGCATCACCGATCTTGAACTCGTCGACAGAGACGGTCTGGACGGCGGTCTCGCCACCGATCCCGAGCATCCGGTGGCCCTGGGCGTCGTAGCTGACGAGCCCCAGACGCGTCGCCGCCGAACGCACGATCAGCGTCGTTCCCGAGCCGGTATCGAGCAGAATGCCGACTTTCTGGCCGTTGACGGCGCCATCGACGATGGGGGCGCTGCTGCCTTGCCTGACCGGCCACTCGGCGATCCGCACGAGCGTGCACTTGGACGCCGCGGCGGCAACGCGGCCGGGGATCGTGAGCGCCACGATCAGCAACGCCGCTGCGATGGCGCACCGCATACAGGACATCGCGTCTCCGGGAAGATTCTGCATCCGCGCGCGGTCCGGGTTCTCTCACGCACGCCGGCCGCACGGCGATCGGCAATCGCCGCCTCGACCGGAGTCGTCCCTTCAGATTTCCTTCGGCTTTTTCTCGACGATCTGGATCGCGGCCCAGCTCCACTCGGCGCGCTGCTCGACCAGCTGTCGCAGCGCGACCGTGTACACCGACCGTCCGGTCGTCAGGATGATGTTGCGGCCCTCGACGTATTCCGATGTCGGCACGATCAGAGTCTTGACCGCAAGCGGCTTGTCAGGACGCGACGGCGGCGGCAGATACAGTCCGTCGAAGCGCGCCCCCATCGTCGAGACGTCGATGCCGTTGACGATGATGCCGAGATCTTCCTTCGCTTCGCGCTTCGCGTGCAGCACGACCGGGACCAGGCGCTCGGCGATGATCGACACGCCGGCTTCGACTTCGTCGTTCGAAACCTTGTTCAACCGGCGCACCACGCCCAACACCCAATCGGTGATGTCGGACTGGCGCACGGCGACGAGCGCGCCGAGGGCGAGGCTCTGCCCGATGCCGCCCGACGCCGCGATGCGCAGGCCGGCGACGCTGCGATCCTTCACCTGCCACATCGGATCGCTGAACGACGAGATCGACGCGGCCAGCGAATCGTGCTCGGACTCTTGGAGGCGCTTCGGCCGCGGCCCGCCGGCGACCGCGTAAACCTCGATCTGCTCCGCGGACGCGCTCGGGTCGTTGGCGGGCTCGTTGATATCCTTCGCCGCAAGATCGCGGCAGATGCGGCCCAGGCCGACGCGAACCTTGGCGGCGACGGTGACCGCAATGCGCGGATCGCGCCGCAGATCGGCGTTGAGATTCGGCGACACAGCCGGACGCACCTTCTCCAGGATTGCGACCCGCTGCTGATTGATGGGCGCCGCCGGTCCCTGGTCCGTCGCCTCGGCCTGCCGCAACGCGTGAATCGCGCGTTCGAGCTGCTCGGCCAGCGGCGTCGTATCGAGATAGCGCAGCATCGAGCCCGAATCGTTGCCGGTCCGCCGCACGAGCCCGCCCTTGCCCGCGACGTCGACGAAGAACCCTTCCGGCGAGCGCGGGACCGCGTCGAGCGCAAGCCTGCGGCTCCAGGCCCGAAGCTGCGCACCCGCCCAGTCGAGCTCGGCCGGCGAAAGATTGCCGGTGTTGAGCTGATGGATCAGCAGCACGAACAGGTATTCCTGCTCGATCGTCCATTGCGTCGAATTCGATCCGCCGACCGAAAGCGATGCCGGCACCCGTTCGACCCCGAGCTCGGTCGCGCGCATGTAGAGCTGGTGCAGGTCCATCCATTTGGCCGGGATCCACCGCTCGTAGCGGAACACGCGCAGCTTGGCGTCGGTGCCGTAATAGTGGATGAGACGCGAGAACAGGCGCGGAATGACGGGCTTCCAGCGCGGAGTGTCGGTCTGCACCAGCGCCTGCTCGAGCGCCGTCTGGTAGGCGAAAATGAAGCCCTGGGACATCTCCTGGAGCGCCTGCCAGAGACGTTCGGCAAGGCGTGCGGAGGTATTGACGTTCTCGACGTACTGCTTGGTGAGCTGGCGCCGGTCTGCGCCCAGCGCGGAGTCGAGGAACTCGACGGCGGCCACGCGATTCAAGTCGGGCGGGCGCCGCGATTGGCGCATGCCTTCGAACGCGCGCATCACGTGCTGCTGCCGCCCGATGACATCGAGAGACGGCAACTGGCGAAGCCACGCCGAGGCGGTCTTCGCCGTCAACAATGGATCGGGGTGATCCCGTGCTTGCTGGGTCAGGAATCCGAACATCGCCTAGGGCCTGCTCACGCTATGTCCACAAACGCGAACGGATGGCGTGGGGCGCCAATCGAGGCGCCTGACGAAGCCAAGACTGGACGTCTTGGCGAGAAGGGCAACAAAGAGTGGCGCCCCAGGGCACCCGTTCCCTTCGGGTTGCTGCCGAAAGCGCCAGGCGCAGCGTTGCAAAGCCTCGCCGGGCAGCCGGCCCGGCTTCGTTTTGCGCCTCGCTCCTGACGCTTTCGGCCGTGCAACGCGTTCGTAGACATAGCGTGAACAGGCCCTGAATCCTTACGACCGAAAACGACCGACGCGCGGCCGGCGCACACCGCGTAACGTCCCGTCGTGTCCGGACCGCGGCACGGAGAGTTTGCGAAACGTCGCACAATCAAGCGGAACGTTCATTTATAGCCCAATTCCTTTAGCGGCGCAAAAAACCCTTGATGTCGGCTACAATTCATGCGCCCGCGCGCAACCGTCCTGCCGTTCGGTTGCGAAGACGGCCGCTTGGCTGTGCCGATCGTTCCAATCCTAATCCGGAGATTCACGATGTTCCTGCCTTTCGATCCCCGTTCTCCGCGCCCCCGTTTCGGACGCGCTGTCTCGTTCGGGATTGCAGCGCTGGCCGTGGCCGCAATGGCGTCGGCACAGACCGCGCAACCGCCGGCCAAAGCCCCGGCCGACACCGTATCCACCCCCATTTCAAGCAAGATTGGTGCCCAAGTGACTGAGTTGAAGAAAATTGATGTAAAACAAGGTGATGGAGCCGTAGCCGCGGCCGGAAAAACCGTGATCGTTCACTATACAGGGTGGCTTTATGACCCGTCGGTCGCCGACGGCCACGGCGCCAAGTTCGACAGCTCGCTCGACCGCAAGAGCCCGTTCGGCTTCCCGCTCGGCGCCGGCCGCGTGATCAAGGGTTGGGACGAGGGCGTGGCCGGCATGAAAGTCGGCGGCAAGCGCACGCTGGTGATTCCGCCGCAAATGGGCTACGGCGAGCGCGGTGCCGGCGGTGTCATCCCGCCGAACGCGACGCTGATCTTCGATGTCGAGCTGCTCGAGGTCAAAGGCTAGTTGACGTTCCGGCAAGGCGCGAAATCGTCGCTGTCCGCGCGCCTTTCGGAGTAGAACTGGTCTTCGTGTCGCCGCACGCGGAATCATGCAAACGCCATTGCAGGTGGCGCCACCGCAAACCCCGGAATAAGCGTCGCGCCACACAGTATTCTCCGATTCCTCTTTCGCAACGCGGCGCGACGTTTGATTCCGGGGAAATAGTCCGCCGCGGCTGCCTGCCCTGACCGCCGATCATGGCAGGATGGGCCGGGCGGACGCGACGGACTATTCACCAGTAGGTTTCGAGCGTGATCTGCCCCGGCTCCTTCCGCCGGTGTCGGCGCATCCCGCGCGCTTCGAGCACTTTCTGCGCGTCGTCGACCATCGCCGGATTGCCGCACAGCATCACATGCGAGTTCTCGGCGGCGAGCGCGAGGCTCGCGCGCGATTCGAGGCGGCCATCGGCAATCGCCGCCGGAATACGTCCCGCAAGCGCGTCGGGGTGCGGCTCGCGGCTCACCATCGGGATATACGCAAACGCGCCCGGACGCGCTGCGCCGATCGCGGCGATCGTGTCGCCATAGGTCAGATCCTTCGCATAGCGGACCGAGTGGACGAGCACGACGCGGCCGAATTTTTCCCAGGGCTCGGGCGTGCGCAGGATCGCCAGGAACGGCCCGAGGCCCGTGCCGGTCGACAGGCACCACAGGGCGTCCGCGACCGGCACCTCGCTAATCGAAAAGAACCCGTTCGCGTTGCGCAGAAGCCAGACCGGATCACCCGGAGCAAGCGCCGCGAGGCGCGGCGAGAGCGGCCCGTCGGGCAGGACGTTGAAGTAGAACTCGTGCGGCGGCTCGTTCGGGTTGTTCACGAACGAGTACGGGCGTCCGAGCATGTCCTCCTTCGAGCCGGGCGGGGCGGGAAGCGCGAGGCGGCCGAACTGGCCCGCAACGAACGTGACTTCCGGTGCTTCGACCTTGAGCGAGACGAGGCGATCGGTCCATGCCCGCTTGCCAACCACCTTGCCTTGCACCCACTTGCTCACCGGGGTCATGAGGTCGATAGAAGCTAAAATCGCGATTATGCCTATTCCGTCGCCGCGCCCCGCAGTCATCGTTCGGCGTCGCGGTTCACGGGTCTACCTCCGCCCGCCGCGCAGCGGCGACGCGTTGGCGTTTCTCGCCGCCGCGCGCGCGAGCCGGAAGCTCCACGGTGCATGGGTGTGCCCGCCGCTCAATGCGTTGCGTTTTGCGGAGTATGTGGCGCGTTACGGCGAGCGCGCACAGCGCGATCCGACCGCGGCGAGGCATGCAGGTCTCCTCGTTCGCAGGGTCGACGACGACGCGATCGCCGGCGTGTTCAACTTCGGCGACATCGTCCGCGGCGCCTTCCACAGCGCGTACCTCGGCTATTACGCGTTCGCTCCGCACGCCGGCGACGGCTACATGTCGGACGGCCTCGCGCTCGCGCTCGACTTCGCGTTCCGAACGCTCAGGCTCCATCGCGTCGAAGTCAACGTGCAACCCGGCAATGCGCGCTCGATCGCGCTCGTCCGCAAGTCCGGCTTCGTGCGTGAAGGCTATTCGCGCCGCTACCTGAAGATCGCCGGCCGCTGGCGGGATCACGTGCGCTTCGCGCTCACCATCGAGGACTGGCGTGCGCGGACGAAGAAGACGCGATGACCGGAGGTGCGCGAGGCCGCGCGATCCCCGCGAGGGCTGCGTGGATTGCGCTTGGCGCACTCGCCGGTTGCGCCGCGCCGCTCAAGCCCGACGAGCCGAAAGCGGTCGTCGCGCTGGCGATTCATCCGTATGAGACCCACGAGCAATGCGCGCACCTCGCACCGGACGACCGGCTGGAATACGCGTTCGAAGCAACCGAGCCGGTCGCCTTCGACATCCGCTACCACGAAGGCAGCGTCGTCGTAGCGCCGATTGTGCGCGAGTCCACGCGCGGCGATGCCGGCGTTTTCGTTGCGCGCATTACCCGCGACTATTGCCTCGTCTGGGAGGGGGGTGGCGCGGGGGCGCTTCTCGACTACCGACTCCGGCTGCGGTCCGCCCCGCGCTAAAGATCCAGTTCCAGGCGCGCCGCGCCGCTACAGATCGGTGTGAGTGTAGGTTCGCCCGTTCTCGACTTGCGCCAGCACCATCTTGTCGACGATCGCGAGCGCGACGTCGACCGGATCCTTCAGGAGCCCGTTCTCCTTGAACGACCGGAACAGGCCGACACTCGGGAACTCCGCGGGATCGCGGCTGCGCATGAATGCCTGCATCCCGGTCTCGAAAATCCCCGGACGCAATGAGATGCATTGCAGCGTTGGCGACGGGTGGTCGGCGACGATCGCGCGCGTCAGCATCTCGAGCGCGGCTTTCGACATGCAGTACGCAGCACTGCCGGGAATCGCCGATTGCGCGGCGCCGGACGAGATGTTGATGATCCGGCGCGGCAGCTTTTCGTCGGGAAACGCGCGGCAGAAGAGGTCGGCGAGCACGAGCGGCGCGGCGATGTTCGTCGCGAGCGCCGCCTCGATCGCGGCGGCGTCGAGCCGGCCGATCAGGCCGACGGGTGTCGCGACCGCGGCGTTGTTGATGAGCGTGACCGCGGTCGGCTTGGCTGCCACGAGATCGCGCAGCGCCGGCGCGACCGCCGCCGCGATCAGTGCCGGATGCGCGAGATCGCAGGCAGCCAAGTGAAAGCGCTTGCCCTTGAGCTTGACGCTCCCCGTTCGGCCGACGCCGACCACCGTGCAACCGCGCGCGATCAGCGCCGCGGCGAGCGCCTCGCCCAGGCCGCGGGAGACGCCGGTGACAATTGCTGCGTGCATCGTCTCTCCTTATTGGCTGCGCCGTTGCCGCCGGCGCGCGACCTGCGTCCCGAAGAGGATCGAGACGCCGATCAATCCGAGCTGCCACAGCGGCTTCACCGCGTAGATCAGTGCCGCAGTCGAGCCTCGGGGCTCAATGAACGTCACGTAGAACGCAAGCGCCTCGAAGAGCGCGGCGAGCACGGTGCCGGCGAGGAGGCCCGGGGCATGCATCCGCCAAGCGATCAGCAGAGCCACGAGCCACGGCGCGACGAGCCAAAGCGCGAATGCATACAGGCCGGCGTCGACCGGTCCCGGCGCCTTCACCACGAACAGCATCGCGTCGGCGGCGATTCCCAGTCCTGCGAGCAGCCGGACGAGTGGACGCGACAACGGATTCGGTGCAGCCGCGACCACGATTTCGCGTCAGCGTAGCACGAGATCCGCCGGCGGCCGATTGCGGCTGCGCCGGGGGCGAAAGACCGTCACGTCGTCGAACAGTCGCAGACCGAGATGTGCGGTGTCCCGGCCCGGCAGCGCGGCAATCGGCAGCGGCAGGAGCGTCTGCGGCTCGAAGCTTGCGCCGAGCGCGGCGAGATGTGCCGCCGCGACTGCGTCGAGTGCTGCCGAAAGCTCGGGAAACTCCAGCGGAAGGTCGACCGCGGCAAGCGGGAGCACGAGCGCCTTGGCCGTGATCGCGCGAAAAGGTGCGACGCATTTGGCGAGCAGGCCGTGGCCGATGACGAGCACGCGCGCGGGTAGCGCGTCCGCTTCGCGCCGGTCCCAGAACGCTTCGCGCCAGGCGTGGGCGCGCCATTGGTCGAGCAGCTTCGCATCGACGCACGCAAAGAGCACGCCCGATTCGTCGAGCAGCGTCGCAGCGTCACGGGCCGAACCGCGATGTTGCGGCCGCCCAGGGCGCAATGCGTCGACATGCGTCGCATTGAGCGCGGCTTTGGTGCGCGGGAACAGAAGCCACGCGAGCGCGTTGCAAAAGTCGTGCAGGCTTCCGGCCCGTGTGACGATTTCCGCGCGCTCCGCGATCCGCCTCTCGTACGCGAGGGCCGACAAGCGGCGCGGCGGCGGTTCCACGAAGCTGAGCGGCCGGCCATCCGCGAGAGCCAGCGAAGCCTCGCGCGCCCATGCGTTCAGCAACCGGTGTCCGGGCAGCGCGCTCTCGCGGCACCGTTGGAGCCAACGTGCATAGGGGGCGAACGCCGGGTGCCCGCCGGCGCGCGGCGCGGCGCAGTTCGCGCTCAGCTCCTGCCTCCCAGCGAGAACGCGATCACCACCACGATGAAAACGACCAGCACGAGCAGCGCGATCTTCCACGGGCTCTTCGGGTACTCGCCGCGGATCGAGCCCGTGATGCCGTTCATCGCACATTGGAAGGCGCGCGCGCCGTACGTATACGACAGCAGCCACACCGGCGCGAGAATGTGCTTGAACGTCTGGCCCGAATAATCGGTGCGCACGTTCAAGTTGCGAAACGTGTCGCCGGGAACCTGCTGCGCGCAGAGTGCCTGCACTTTGGCGTCCATCGCATCGCGCGAGCGCTGCGCGGCGGCGACGAGATCGATCTGGTAGCGCTCGACCACCCACCCGGCAACATAGCCGGCATCGTAGGCCTTGAGCTCGACGGTCGGGAAAGGCTCGATCCCGCGCAGGAGCTCCGGGTGGACGCCGACGGACGCGCAGACGAGATCATCGTCGAAGAAATGCTGCAGGCGTCCCGACGCCGGTTCCCAGCGCACGTGCTGGACCTGGCGCGTCTGCATGCGGCCGCCTTCCTCGTAGGTTTCGGTCGTGTAGTAATAGTAGCCGGCTTCCGCCGTCCACGCGGCGTCGACGCGCGCATCGAACGTCCAGTACGGAAGATAGACGCCGCGTACCGTGTCGGTCATCGCCTTCTTCTTGAGCGCCGAAGGGGCGAGCCAGAGCTTTCCGTACCAGGCGCGGATCGCGTCGCGCGCCGCGGACTCGGCAAGCTTGAACGGCAGCACGCTCTCGGGACGGAACGCCGGCTTCGTCTCCGTGTACGGTACGAGCTGCGCCGAGCCGCAGAATTCGCAGTTCTGCGCCTGCCGCGAAGGATCGAGTACCGAGATGGCATTGCAGCTCTGGCACTTGACCTGCCGTTTCTCCGCCTGCCAGCCGCGCGCATCGTCGCCAATCCCGCGCAGCGCGCTGACGAGATCGTGTTCGACGATCGCGCCTGCGGCATCGAGCTTCGCGGGTGACTCGGTGCCACAGAACGGGCAGACGAGCTTTTGCTTGGCCGGATTCCAGATCGCCTCGCCGCCGCAGGCCGGGCACGCGAACTTGGAGAGCGCAATCGTCTCGGTCACGTCGTTCCCGCGGGGAAGGCTCAGCGGATGAAGTAGCCGATCACGTGCCAGGCGCCGTCCGCCCCGCGCTCGAGCGTCACCGTCTCGCGACTGTCCGCCTTGTTCGCAAACGACGTCCGGAACAGCACGAACGCGAATTCGCCGTCGGGACCGTCGGGCAGCTTGTTCGCGAGTTGCGTCGACAGCGCGCTTCGCTGCTCTAGTGCGCCGAGCGGCGCGCGCGCCTGTTGCAGCGCCGCGCCCCAGCTTTCGGCGGTGATCGTCTCCCTGAACCGCGCCCCGGTAGCGTTATAGCTTCCCGCAGCGTCGAGCGCGTCGGTGAGCGCGAGCCATTCGCGCGCCGCCTGTTGCGCGAGCGTCGTCGTGGCATCTTGTGCGTGCGCGGGCGCGAGGCTGCAGACAGCCGCTCCGGCGGCCGCGCACAGCAGCACTCGGCGCAGTCGAGCAGGCGCCGGCAACGCCGGCGTCATGAATTCAGGAAGCTGTCGACGGCCGCGCGCGTCACCCGCCACTGCGTGCCGATCTTCTTGCCCTTGAGATCGCCCGACTCGAGGCTCGCCATCACGTCGGCCTCGCCGACACCGAGCGCCTGCGCGACCTGCGAGGGCGTGAGGAGCTCGGGCGCCGTCGCGGCCCCGGGCGCGGGGTTCGGCGCAGCGATGCCGGGTGTCGACTGGCCCATGATGCCGCCCGTCTGGTTGATCATCTGCTGCGCCATCGCCATCCCGACGGCCATCTCGGCGCCGATGCCGCCCACGCCTGCATTGCCGCCCTTCTCCATTCCCTGGGCCATCTGGAACTTCACGTAATCGTTGAGATTGCCGACAGCGGCCATCGAGGACCGCTTGTCGATCGCCGCCTCCACTTCCGGCGGCACCGACACGTTCTCGACGATGAAGCTCGTCATCTCGAGCCCGTATTTGTCATCGAGCGCGGGATTGATGAGCGGCAGCAGCGCTTCGCCCAGCTCCGAATAACGTGCCGCGACGTCGAGCGCCGGGATCTTCGAGCTCGCGAGCGCGTCGGAGAACACGCTCACGATCCTGGATCGCATTGTGTCGTTGAATTCGTCGAGTCGGAAGTGGTCATCGGTGCCCGCGACCTCCTTCAGAAACTTCTTCACGTCGATGACGTGGAAGTCGTAGATGCCGTACGCGCGCAGGCGCACGATGCCGAAATCGGCGTCGCGCATCATCACCGGGTTCGCGGTACCCCACTTGTTGCCGGTGAACACGCGCGTGATCACATAGTAGACGTCGGCCTTGAACGGGCTCTCGAGCGCGTATTTCCAGCTCTTGAGATTGGTCAGGATCGGGATGTTGTCGGTGGTGAGCGTGTACTTGCCCGGACCGAACGTGTCGCCGAACTCGCCGAGATACACGAACTGCGCCGTCTGCGATTCGCGCACGATCAGCTGCGCGCCCTTCTTGATTTCCTTGTCCTCGTCGGGGAATCGGAACGACAGCGTGTCGCGCGAATCGTCCGTCCACTCGATGATGTCGATGAACTGTTTCTTGAGGAAATCGATGATCGCCATCGTGGCTTCCTTTCGTTCGCGAATCCGCCGTGCTACACCGCGCGCCGATCCGCGCGCGCCGGCGTCACTTCTTGGCCGCCGCCAATTTACCCGCTTCCGCGGCGGCCTGCGTCATTTCGGCTTCGAGCTGGCTCGCGGGCAGCGCGCCGGCGACGATCGAACCGTCGGCGAATACCAGCGTGGGTGTTGCCGAGACTCTGAGCTTCGCTCCGAGGTCGCCGGTCGCCACGACCGGGTTGTCGCAGTCGCCCTGATTGTCGGGAAGCTTGCCGGAGTCGAAGAATTCGTTCCAGGCCTTCACCTTGTCCGCCGAGCACCAGATGATCCGCGATTTCCGCGCGGAGTCCGGGTGCAGCTGGTCGATCGGATACAGGAACGTGTAGATGGTCACGTTGTCGACGTTCTTCAACTCCGCCTCGAGTCGCGCGCAGTACGGGCAGTCGGCATCGGAGAAGATCGCGAGCTTGCGTTCGCCGTTGCCCTTGACCCGCTTGAATGCAAGATTCATCGGCAGGCTGTCGAAGGCGATGCGGTTCAGCTGCCGCAGCTTCGCTTCGGTCAGGTTCTTCCTCGTGTTCGGATCGTAGACCGATCCGATGAGGATGTAGGTGACTTTCGCGTCCGTGTAGATCATCTGGTCGTCGAGCTGCACTTCGTACAGGCCGAAATACGGGCTCTTCGTGATGCTGCGCACGGCGGCGCCGGGCAGTTTCTGCTCGAGCAGCCTCTTTACCGCCGCCGGCTCGCCACTAACGGCAGGCGCCGGGGCCGGGGTCTGGGCGGCAAGCGGGATTGCCGCCAGCAGGCCCGCGGCGAGAACCGCGTGTGCTGCCAGCCGGCGCAACGTGGTTGCAGTCGAATGCGACATCATGTTCTCCAAGGGTTCGTCCGTAATCTTAACGTAGCGCGGATTGTGCCAACAGGCGCCGCACCGGCGGTATCGCATCGACTGCAGTCATTCCAAGATTGCGTGCCGACCTCGCCCAGCGCGCATCGATGCGAAACAGGTGCGCGAGGCCGTCGGTGACGGTTTGCATTGCAGCGACTGGCAGGGCTCGCCGCCGCGCGTAACGCTCGAGCAGCAGCGGCGCGCCGGGATCGATCACCGGGCCGCGCTCGCGCAGCACCGTCGACAACGCTTCGGCATCGCCGAAGCCGAGGTTCACTCCCTGGCCGGCGAGCGGATGCACGCCGTGCGCCGCATCGCCCACAAGCGCCAGCCGGTGCGCGACGACGCGCGGCAGCTTCAGGAATTGCAGCGGGAACGCCGCCGCAGGCGTAATGCACTCGATCGTGCCGAGGACGTTGCTGCCGGCGTCGGCCACGCGCGTCGCGAGCTCCGCCGGGGCGAGCGCCAGCAGCTTCGACGCTTCGTCGTCCCCGGCGGACCAAACGATCGATATCCGCCGGCCCGGCAGCGGCAGCCAGGCGAGGATGCCACCGTCGCGCCGGAACCATTGATACGCGCGGCCGTGATGCGCGCGCTCGCAGGCGAAATTCGCCACGATTGCCGTTTGCCCGTACGGCCTGGGAACCGCGGTAACGCCCGCGCGCTCCCTCAACCATGAATACACGCCGTCGGCGGCGACGACGAGTCGCGCGAATGCCGACGTGCCGTCGCCGAAGCGCAGCGCGCCGCCTTCCGCGGACCACGCCATCGATTCGAAAGTCCGCGGCGCGAGCGTCGTCACGCCCGACATCTGCGTGAGCGCAACGAGAGCGGCGCGCAAGGCGCGCTCCTCGACGATCCAGGCGAGCGCGCGCTCGCCAAGCTCGTAGGCCGAGAAATCGAGCACCGCGCCATCGTCGCCGACGACGTGCATCGTTTCGATTGCAGCGAGGCGTTCGGGCGGTAATCCCTGCCATGCGCCGATGTCGGCGAGGAACGCGGCGCTCCCCGGGCTCACCGCGTATACGCGCGTGTCCCATTGCGTTCCGGCAAGCGGCTCGGGTGCGTTCACCGGTCCACGATCGGCGAGCGCTACGTTGAGTCCCGCACGCGCAAGCGCCGGCGCGAGCGCGAGACCTACCAGGCCGGCGCCGGCGATCAGCACGTCGTATTCAGGGGCAACTGCGCTCATGACACCTGTTCGAGAACTTCGATCACGTGGTTCTGGTTCGTGTAAATGCAAAGGTCGCCGGCGATCGCAAGGCTCGCTTTGACTATCTCCGCCGCTGAAAGTGCCGTGTGCTCGACGAGCGCCCGCGCCGCCGCCTGCGCGTACGGCCCGCCGGAGCCGATGGCAACGATGCCGTGCTCGGGCTCGAGGACGTCGCCCGTGCCAGTGATGATGAGCGACGCAGTTCGATCGGCCACGGCGAGCATCGCTTCGAGCCGCCGGAGGATGCGATCGGCGCGCCAGTCCTTCGCGAGCTCGACCGCGGCGCGCGTCAGGTGCCCCTGGTGCTTGTCGAGCTTCGCCTCGAAGCGCTCGAACAGCGTGAAGGCGTCCGCCGTCGCCCCGGCAAATCCGGCGAGAACGCGCTCGTTGTGGAGGCGGCGCACCTTTCGCGCCGTCGCCTTGACGACGACGCTGCCGAGGGTGACCTGCCCGTCGCCGCCCAGCGCGACGGCGCCGTCGCGGCGCACGGACAAAATGGTGGTGCCGTGGAAGATTTCCATTGCAGCAATCGATGATCGTTGATGCGAAGTGGCCAATAGGGACCGCGCCGAAGTGGCGAGGTCGTCCACCGGGGGCTCCGATCCTGTGTCCTACACCCGGCGCGCCGTGGGGGTATCCTTGGTCGCGAATCGGTACCCCCTGCCGTCGGCCGCCTGCGCCGACTCGACCCGGTCGCACCGCACTCGCGGTTCGGCCTCCGCATCCTGCCGTGCAATTCGTCCTGCCTCGGCGTCGGCCTCCGAACGCGCTCCCGATTGCTCGCATCCCCAAGCGAGCTTGGGGCCCCTGCTCGCCGTTCGCGCGTTCCCCTGCTCCGCCGTCCGCGTCCGCGGCCTCCGATCCTTGGTCGCACATCGTCACACCGCGGAGTCGGCCGCCTGCGCCGACTCGACCCGGTCGCACCGCACTCGCGGTTCGGCCTCCGCATCCTGCCGTGCAATTCGCCCTGCCTCGGCGTCGGCCTCCGAACGCGCTCCCGATTGCTCGCATCCCCAAGCGAGCTTGGGGCCCCTGTTCGCCGTTCGCGCGTTCCCATGCTCCCAGCGTCGCAAACGCTACTGTGCCTTCTTTACGAAATGGCGGGGTGAGATGCCGATGAGCAGCAGCAGGGCACGGACGATCGGCGTTGCGCCGACGATCTGAACCGCCCGGCGCTGCATTTCGATCCGGTTGATCGCGTTGAGCATTGCCCCGGCGCAGACGAAATCGACCCGTTCGACCTGGCTCATGTCGACGGGGACGACGGGACGGCCCTGGGCGAATTCGGCGAGCCGGCCGAGCTGCGGCACCGAGGAGCCCGCCATGACCCCCGACCACACGAGGGTCTCGGCATCGGCACGCGGGTCCTCGGCCGCGGTCGCGCCTTCGGCCGACGCCTGCGGCAGCGCCGGCGGCTCCCACGACGGCGGCGACAGCTCGAAAGTGACCGCATATTCGACGGCCCGGTCTTCGAAGGCGTCGCGCGCATTCGCCCACTGGAGAAGCTCGAGCGAAAGGAGCCACGCGCCCTCTCCACCGTCGCGCCCCTTTTTCAGGGCGGCGTCGAGCGACGGTTTGAGCTTCTCGGTCCGTTGCAGCAACAGCGGGAATTTCGCGCGCCGGGCGTCGCCCAGCACCTGCGCGAGCAGCCGTGCACCCTCGTCGTCGAAACTCGTGACCGACATCATGTCGAGGCGGACTTCCGAGAGCGGCTTCGCCATCGCACGCTTCAGGCCCTCGAGCTGCGTCGCGGTAGCCGCCGTCAACTTGCCGGTGAGACCGATATATCCGCCCGCGCTTGCGCGGGGCCCGCCCTGCGGCTTTTCCGTCGCTTCCCATGGGGGCGCCGAACGTTCGAACTGCACGACGTACTTAAGCGCGAACTGGTCGAACGCGGCGCGATCGCCCGCGCGCTGCTGCAGATCGAAGAGCGCGAGCCACGCCAGCGGCGAGAGCTTCGCGTCCTGGTCGGAGAGAACCCCCTCCTCGAGCAGAGCTCGCGCCTGCTGCGCGTGCCCGCTCGCATAGCGAAGCGCGGCATCCTCGAGCACCGAGCACAGCCCCGGATTGGCCTGCGCGACCTCGAAACTCGGTTGGCCCGGCGATGCCCATTCGATGAGGCTCGCCCCGGTGACCGTGATCTCGCCTGCGGGCTCGATCGGGTGTCGATCCGCACCGCGACCGGCCGAGCCGTCGGCATGGCGGGCGGCGACTTCACGTGCCGACGGCGCTCGTCCGGATGAGCCCGGCATCGCGGGCCGCGGCTTCCCTGCAGGCGCCGACGGCCCGGGCTTCTTGGTCGGCGGTTTCGAGAACAACGCCATCGGATCGGTGGGTCGATGCTCCGCGGATTAGAGCGGGCCGCGCCCGGATCAGCAAGGGCGCAGCGACAGGGTTGGAGACTTTAGGAAACCGATTATGTTCCCGTCATAGGTATCCTTCAAGCCGGCATGTCCGCTGCTTCTCGCGGTTATCGCCGCGCCATTGGTGGGGGCATTTCGCGATGATCGCGACGCACGCGACCTGCTAGAATCGATCGCAGACGCGCGGTCGCTCGGCCGCTCGAAGAAGAGGAGGATGACGATGAAAAATCCGCTCGACTCGCTCTGGGGCACCATCATTTCGGGACTGGTTCTGACGTTGATCCTGTATCTCGCCGTCCGTGGCCTTCTGACCTGAGGGAGACAGCTCATGGAATTCCTTCCCCCCCTTGCAAGGTGGCTCCACTTCCTGGCCGGCGTGATGTGGATCGGCCTCCTTTACTATTTCAATTTCGTGCAGGTCCCTGCACTCAAGGCCGCTGCCGCCGACGGTACTGCCGCCGGCATCACCAAGCACGTTGCGCCGCGCGCGCTCGATTACTTTCGCTGGTCGGCAGTCGTGACCTGGCTCGCCGGCGCCACGCTGCTCGGCAGCCAGTTCGTTCCGGCGTTCACCTTGCAAAAGGGCATGGCCGGAATCGGCGTCGGCGCATGGCTTGGCACCATCATGCTGTTCAACGTGTGGGCGCTGATCTGGCCCAACCAGCAGAAGATCCTCGGCATGAAACCTGCGACCGACGAGGAAAAAAACAAGGCGCGGCGCATCGCGTTTCTCGCGTCGCGGACCAACACGATGCTGTCGATCCCGATGCTGTTCTTCATGGCCACCGGCTGGCATCATCCGTTCTGAAACCCGCGCCCGCCGGATTCGCGGGAGGGTTGCGGTCAGCGTTTAAGAAGAGCAGGCGCAAGGAAAAGGGGATGGATCAATGCGATCCATCCCCTTCGCGCGATTGCGCGGGCGGGCGGCAACGACGCCGGACGCGCTTGGACGCTAATCCCCGTACAGCTTCTGGACGCGCTCGCGCCGTTCCTGCGCCTCGAGGGACAGCGTCGCGGTGGGACGGGCGAGAAGTCGCGGAATGCCGATCGGCTCGCCGGTTTCCTCGCAATAGCCGTAGCTGCCGTCGTCGATCTGCCTGATCGACTTCTCGACCTTCTTCAGGAGCTTTCGCTCGCGATCGCGCGTGCGCAACTCCAGTGTGTATTCTTCTTCGAGCGTGGCGCGGTCAGACGGATCCGTCGTGACTTCGTTCTCGCGCAGATGCTCGCCGGTGTCGTCGGCGTTCTGCAGCAGCTGATCGCGCAACTCGATCAGGCGCTGCCGGAAGAAGGCGAGCTGCGGCTCGTTCATGTAATCCTTGTCCGGCGCCTTGAGCAGGTCCTCTTCGGTGAGCACCTTGGGCTTCTTGGCCACGGTTGCGCTTGCGGTTGCTTGCTTCGCTGCCATGCTGACCTCTGTCGCGTTCACCTTCGTCGTACCGCCAAAGACGGCGCGCGACGCGCCCGTCCCTATGTGTGTGGAGACCGCTCCATCCCGGCCCGATGTGGCACGGGCGCGATACCGCCCGCGCTAAATCGGCGATTATATCCCGGCTGCGGCACCCGCCACTACCTTTCTCCTCGATTCGCCCGGGCCGCGCGAGGCACCGGGAAGAGCAGCCGTATAATCGTGGAAAAACAAGGCCTTTCGATGACCCCAGCCACCCGCCCTCCGCTTGCCGCCGTGACCCTTGCGCGCCCGGACGACTGGCATCTCCATCTCCGCGACGGTCCCGCCATGGCGTCCGTCGTCGCCGCCACGGCTCGCGTGTTCGGAAGAGCAATCGTCATGCCTAATCTCAGGCCCCCGGTGACGACGACGGCGCTGGCGCGCGCCTATCGCGACCGGATCCTCCGCGCATTGCCCGAAGATTCGACCTTCGAGCCGCTGATGACCCTCTACCTGACGGACAACACGGGCGCGGATGAAATCGCGCGCGCGCGCGAATCCGGGTTCATCCACGCGGTGAAGTACTACCCGGCGGGCGCGACAACGAACTCGGAGTCCGGAGTCACGGCGCTCGATCGCGCGTACCCGGCGCTGGCGGCCATGGAACAACAGCGGCTCACGCTGTCGTTGCACGGCGAGGTCACCGATCCGGACGTCGACGTATTCGATCGCGAGCGCGTATTCGTCGATCGCCACCTGACCCGCATCGTGCGCGACTTCCCCGACTTGCCGATCGTGCTCGAGCACATCACGACGCGCGAAGCCGCGGCGTTCGTCGCGGCGGCGCCCGCGAACGTCGCGGCGACGATCACGCCGCAGCATCTGCTCTGGTCGCGCAACGCGCTATTCGCCGGCGGCCTCAACCCGCATCTCTACTGTCTCCCGGTCCTGAAGCGCGAGGCGCACCGGCAGGCAATCGTCGCAGCCGCGACGTCGGGAAGCCCCAAATTCTTCCTCGGCACCGACTCGGCGCCGCACGCGAGACACACGAAGGAGACCACGTGCTGCGGCGCCGGTTGCTACTCGGCGCCGATCGCGCTGCCGCTCTACGCCGAGGCGTTCGACGACACTGGTGCTCTCGATCGCCTCGAAGCCTTCGCGAGTTACTTCGGCGCCGACTTCTACGGACTGCCGAGGCATCGCGACACGGTGACGCTCGTGCGCGAGCAGTGGACCGTGCCCGCCGAATATTCGTTCGGCCCCGGGGCTGTAGTGCCGCTGCGCGCCGGGGAGACGATGCGCTTTCGCGTCGCCGACTGAACCTTCCCGCGACGGTGCTATCCTACCCGTCCGAAGCCAGCCAGACCGTCGCTGCCCATCCTGGTGCAAACCGGACGGGGAGAGGAAAGTCCGGGCTCCGCAGAGCAGGATGCCGGGTAACGCCCGGCCGCGATAAGTCGCCGCTAGCGCGGTTGACGAAAGCGAGGAAAAGGGCCACAGAGACGAGTCGCGTGGACGGGGTCAAACCTGGTCTTCGCGGGTGAAACGCGGCAACCTCCATCCGGAGCAACACCAAGTAGGCGGATGACGACGCTGCTCGCCGAGTCCGCGGGTAGGTGGCTCGAGCCCACCGGCAACGATGGGCCTAGAGGAATGACGGCCATAGCGCATGCAAATGCGCCGTAACAGAACCCGGCTTATCGGCTGACTTCGGATTTGCCCCATGACGCCCCGCGGGACTCCCGCGGGGTGTCGCCTTTCTTGCCCTTCGAGATCGGGCTCACCGGCGCCGCTTTGCATCGCGCAGGATTTCGCGGGCCGCATTGTGGCCGGGAATCCCGGTCACGCCACCGCCCGGGTGTGTTCCCGAGCCGCACATGTACAGGCCGGCAATCGGCGCGCGGTAATTGGCGTTGCCGAGCACGGGCCGCGCCGAGAAGAGTTGGTCGAGCGCGAGCGCCCCGTGGAAGATGTCGCCTGCCGTCAACCCGAACTCGCGCTCGAGATCAAGCGGCGAAAAAGCGCGCTGGCCGATGATGCTCGCACGGAAATTCGGCGCGACCCCGTTCACCGTGTCGATCATCAGAGCGGCGACCTCCTCACGCTCATCGTCCCACGTTCGACCCGGGATGACCGACGGCAGATCGGGATGCGCGTGCTGGCAGAACAGGCTCGCGACATGCATCCCGGGCGGCGCCAGCGTTTCATCGACAACGGAAGGAATCAGCACCTCGACGATCGGCGAGCGCGACCAGCCGAGCATCTTCGCGTCGAAGTAGGCGCGCTCCATGTAGGCGAGCGACGGCGCGACGATGATCCCGCTCGCGTGATGCGGCGCCCGCGTTTTGCCCGGAAGCGCGGCGAAATCGGGCAATTCGGACAGTGCGACGTTCATCCGGAACGTGCCCGAGCCGCAGCGATAACCCGCGATGCGTCCGCGAAAATCCTCGGGCAGATGCGAGGGGTCGACGAGCTTTCCGAACAGGAGCTTCGGATCGACGTTGGCGATCACGCGCGCGGCCTCTACGACTTCGCCGTCCGCGAGCTCCACGCCGACGGCGCGTCCCGCCTTGACGATGACGCGCGCGACGGCTGCATTCGTCCGCAACGTGACCCCGCGTGCCGCGCATTCGTTCGCCATCGCCTGCGTGATCGCCCCCATCCCGCCGATCGCATGGCCCCACTGTCCGCGTTCGCCGTTGACCTCGCCCCACACGTGATGCAGCAGCACGTAGGCGGATCCCGGCGTGTATGGACTGGCGAAGTTGCCGACGACGGCATCGAAGCCGAACGCGGCCTTGATCGGCGCGGATTCGAACCAGCGGTCGAGCACGTCGCCTGCGCTCTTCGTGAATAGGTCCAGCACGTCACGCTGGCCGGCGAGATCGAGCGCGCGGAAACGCTTCGCCACCCTCCAGGCATCGAGCAGGGCAGGGAGGCCGCCGCCGATGTTGGGTGGTGTGGCGAGCAGGAGATCACGCAGCACGTTGGCGACACGGTCGAGCATCGCGTAGTACGCGGGCAGCGCGTCGGCATCGCGGCGCGAGAATCTCGCTACTTCGGCCTGCGTCGCCGCGAGCCCGCCCCCAACCTTCAGGTGCCGTCCATCCGGCAGCGGCAGGAAATTGGCGATCGGCCGCGCGACGATCCTGAGCCCGTGATCGGCGAGCTTCAAGTCGCGGATGATCTTGGGATTGAGCAGGCTGACCGTGTAGGCGGCCGTCGAGTTGCGAAATCCCGGATGGAATTCCTCGGTGACCGCGGCGCCGCCCAGAACATTGCGCCGCTCCAGCACGCATACGTCCTGACCCGCTTCGCCGAGATAGGCGGCGCAGACGAGGCCGTTGTGGCCGCCGCCGATGACGACGGCGTCGAAGCGACGCGCAGTTGCGGGCACGGCGATCGATGCTCGAGACGAGCCTTGACCCGGCGCCCGCTTCAGGCGAACCGCGGCCGCCGGCAGCCGTCGTCGTCGCTATTCTTCATCGACGCTGATCGCGACGGTCGAGTAGCCGGCGTCGACGTAGGTGATCTCGCCGGTGATCGCGCTCGCGAGCTCCGAGAAATAGAATGCGGCGACGTTGCCGACCTCGTCGATGGTGATGTTGCGGCGGAGCGGCGCCGCCCGCTCGAAGCGGGTCATCAGCTTTGAAAAATTGCCGATCCCGGCGGCGGCCAGCGTCTTGATCGGGCCCGCGGACAGCGCATTGACGCGAATGCCCTCGGGTCCGAGACAGGCGGCGAGATAGCGGACGTTGGCCTCGAGGCTCGCCTTGGCGAGGCCCATCACGTTGTAGTTCGGCACCGAACGCACCGCCCCAAGATACGTGAGCGTCAGCATCGAGCCGGCCCGCCCTTGCATCAGTGGCCGGGCGCCCTTCGCCAGCGCAGCGAAGCTGTAGCTCGAAATATCCTGCGCCACCGCAAATGCATTGCGCGAGAGGCTCGCCAAGAAATCGCCGGCCAGCGCCTCGCGCGGCGCGAAAGCGATCGAATGCAGCAACCCATCGAGGACACCCCACTCCGCTTTCAGGTCCGCGAACAGCGCGTCGATGTCGTCGTCCTTCGCGACATCGCAACGCAACACCGGTACCGTCCCGAACTCGGCGGCGATCCTTACGACGCGATCCTTGAGCTCGTCGTTGACATAGGTGAAGGCGAGCTGCGCGCCTTCGCGCCGGCATGCGCGGGCGACGCCGTAGGCGATCGAGCGATTCGAAAGGATCCCGGTGATCAGGATTTTCTTGTCGGCGAGGAAGCCCATGGCGACTCCGGAAGCATCGGGTGGCGCGCGAGCCGGGCACCGGCGCGGTGGTCAGAATTCGTGGGAAGCGATATTTTCGATCACGCCGCACGCAATGCGATTGTTGGGAAGGCCGGGCTGCGCGTCGAGCGGACCCGCCAATCCCTGATGGACGACGACCGCCTTCCCCAGAATACCATCGGGGCCGTCGACTGCGACACCATCGAGGCTCGCCGTCATCATCAGCAATCCCGTATTGCCTGCCGCGCCTGCGTAGACCTGCGGGACACCGCCGGGCGGTGCCCACGGCGGCCCGGCCGAGAACGTGTTCGGCGACGAGCAATTGCCGGTCGTGTGAATGGCGATGCGGTAGGGCCCCGGCGTGACGTCCTGGAGTTGCACGACCATTGTGACGCCGCCCTCGCGCCGGCGGAAAAGGATCAATCCCTTGACGGGGCTGCCTGCCTTCGGCACCAGATGCGCGCCGACCGATGGGCCGAGCGTCAGCGCGCGGGACGCGTTGTCCCCCGTCGAGGTACATCCGGCGAGCGCGACGAGAAGCACAAGCGCGGATCCGCCAGTTCGGACGGTGGCGACGACACGCTCGCTCATCGCCGCCGCGGCCAAAGCAGCTACTCGGCCCAATTGCAATCGCCCGTCACGCTTTGCGAATGACGCCGCAGGCGACGCGCGCTCCGGAGTTGCCGGTGGGCTGCGTCTTGTAGTCGTCGGGATCCTTGTGGACGATCACGCTCTTGCCGATCACGTCGCTCGCCGTTCCGCTGCCCACGGTGATGACGCCGAGCTCCGCCGTCAGGTTTGCCTCACCGTAGCTGTCGGCCATCAGCATCGGCATGTCGCCGCCGTGGTGATGCGGGTCCGCAGGATTACCGTGCGGCTCTCCCGTCGGATTGAAATGACCCCCGGTGCTCATCGCATCGTCCGCGCTGCAGTCGCCCTTCTCGTGAACGTGGAAACCATGGCCGCCGGGCGAGAGTCCAGAAACCTGGGCCACGACGAAGACCTTGTCGCCCTTTTGAACAAAGGTGACCTTGCCGCCCGCGGTGTTGCCCTTGGTCGGCGCAAGCACCGCGACTGCCGATGGGCCGGCCGGCGTCGTCGCGCACGACGCAAGCACAACCGCCAAGGCGGCCGAAATGAGCAGCCGATTCATCTGGCCTCCTCGGATCGACATATGAGCACGTCCGCCCATGATAAGCGAACGGCCTGCGGTTGCCAAAACAGGAACTCCCGACCTCGATCGCGCGAACGAGCGGCCGCGGCCGCACATGCGCTACACTCGGCGAAGGAAACGCTTCACGCGAGGCGCGTGGGCGTGTCGTCGAGAGACATTTTCGCGGTGACCTGCATCAAGACGGCCGCGGTGTTCGTCGTCATCGGAACGTATTACGCTTTTGGCATCGTCTAGCGGCAGGAGAAGCCCATGTTGAAAGGCAAGGCGGCCGTCGTCACCGGCTCGACCAGCGGGATCGGCCTCGGTATCGCGCGCGCGCTCGCCGCCGAAGGCGCCGACGTCCTGCTGAACGGATTCGGCGAAGCCGCCGCAATCAGGAAGCAGTGCGCCGACCTCGCCGCGGAGTTCACCGTGAAGGTCGCCTTCAGCGGCGCCGACATGGCGAAGCCGGCCGACGTGCGCGAGATGGTCGCGCAGGCGACGCGCGAGCTCGGTCGGGTCGACGTGCTCGTCAACAACGCGGGCATCCAGCACACGTCGCTGGTCGAGGAGTTCCCCGACGATCGCTGGGACGCCGTGCTTGCGATCAACCTGTCGTCGAATTTCCACGCGATCAAGGCGGCGATGCCGCAGATGAAGGCGCGCAACTGGGGGCGGATCATCAACATCGCGTCAGCTCACGGCCTCGTCGCCTCGGCGACCAAGTCCGCGTACGTGTCGGCCAAGCACGGGGTCCTCGGCCTCACCAAGGCGGTGGCGCTCGAAACGGCTAAAACAGGAATCACCTGCAACGCCATCTGCCCCGGCTGGGTGCTGACGCCGCTCGTGCAGAAGCAGATCGACGATTGGGCGAAACGCGACGGCATTCCCGTTGCGAAGGCACGCGATCTGCTGCTCGGCGAAAAACAACCGTCGCTGGAGTTCGCCACCCCGGAGCAGATCGGGGCGCTCGCCGTGTTCCTCTGCTCGGAAGGCGCAGCCCAGATCCGCGGCGCGGCGCTTACCGTCGACGGCGGCTGGACCGCGCAGTAGTCGCGAACGGAGGTTTCCGATGCGCAGGAAAGTCGTCTCTGCCGACGAAGCGATTGCCGGCGTCCGCGACGGCGATACGCTGTGCTGCTCCGGCTTCGGCAGCAACGGCGTCCCGGTCGAGCTGATCCTGGCGTTGGAAAAGCGCTTCGGCGCCACCGGTGGGCCAAAGGCGCTGACGCTGTTCGTGCGGCTCAAGCCGGGCGAAGCGCTCGGCGAACGCGGGCTGTCGGCGCACCTCTACGAAACCCAGCGCGAGGCCCTCGAATCGGCGCCGGTGCGGCCCGAGGGGGATCGCGCGTGACGAAGAACGGCGCGGCCGAGCTCCTGTCCGCGCTGCGGACGTTCGAGAGGGGGAAGGTCGTCTCGGCGAAGGAGGCGGTCGCGCTGATCCGCGACGGCGACACGGTCGCGACCGGCGGATTTGTCGGAATCGGCTTCGCAGAGAATATCGCAGTCGCGCTGGAGGAGCGCTTCATTGAATCCGCGCGCGACGATCCGCACGGCGTCGGCACGCCGCGCGATTTGACGCTCGTCTACGCCGCGGGCCAGGGCGACGGCAAGGAGCGTGGACTCAATCACCTCGGCTACGAGGGGCTCGTCAAGCGCGTCGTCGGCGGCCACTGGGGACTCGTGCCGAAGCTGCAGGCGCTCGCGGTCGCGAACCAGATCGAGGCCTACAACCTGCCGCAGGGCGTGATCACGCACCTGTTCCGCGACATCGCCGCCGGCAAGCCGGGCCAGCTCTCGCGCGTCGGCCTCGGCACGTTCGTCGATCCCCGTTTCGGCGGCGGCAAGATCAACGAGCGCACGACCGAGGATCTGGTGACGCTGACCGAAGTCGACGGCGAGGAGTGCCTGCTCTACAAAACCTTTCCGATCCACGTCGGCATCGTCCGCGGCACGACCGCCGACACGGACGGCAACGTGACGATGGAACGCGAGGCGCTCACGCTCGAGGCGCTCGCGATCACGATGGCGGTGCGCAACTCCGGCGGCATCGTGATCGTGCAGGTCGAGCGTCTGGCCGAGCGCGGCACGCTCAATCCACGCCAGGTCAAGATCCCCGGCATTCTCGTCGACTGCGTGGTCGTGGCCGAGAAGCCCGAGTACCACATGCAGACGTTCATCGAGCCGTACAATCCGGCGTTCGCCGGCGAGATCCGGGTACCGATGATCGGGCTCAAACCGATGGAGCTCTCCGAGCGCAAGATCATCGCCAGACGCGCGGCGCTCGAGCTCAAGCCCAACGCCGTCGTCAATCTCGGCATCGGCATGCCCGAGGGAATCGCAAGCGTCGCGGCCGAGGAGAGCGTGATCGATCTCATGACGCTGACCGCGGAGCCGGGTGTCGTCGGCGGCATTCCCGCGGGCGGCCTCAACTTCGGCGCAGCCACCAACACGCAGGCGGTCATCGACCAGCCGTACCAGTTCGATTTCTACGACGGCGGCGGACTCGACTTGGCGTTCCTCGGTTTGGCGCAGGCGGACCGGCTCGGCAATCTCAACGTCAGCAAGTTCGGACCCAGACTTGCTGGCGCCGGCGGCTTCATCAACATCAGCCAGAACGCCAAGGAGGTCGTGTTCGTCGGCACGTTCACCGCGGGAAGGCTGCGGGTCGCCGTCGAGGGCGGGCGCCTGCGGATCGACGAGGAAGGCGGGGCACGCAAGTTCGTCGACGCCGTCGAGCAGCGCACCTTCAGCGGCGAATACGCGGTCAAGCGCGGGCAGCCGGTGCTCTACATCACCGAGCGCTGCGTGTTCCGGCTCGGGCCCGAGGGACTGGAGCTGACCGAGATCGCGCCCGGGATCGACGTCGAGCGCGACATCCTGGGCCGGATGGATTTTGCACCGGTGATCCGGCAGGACCCGGTCACGATGGACGAGCGGATCTTCCGCCCGGGCCCGATGGACCTGCGCGAAGCGCTGCTCGCGATTCCGCTCGACCGTCGCCTTTCCTATGATCCCGCGCACAATCTCTTCTTTGTCAACTTCGAGCGGCTCACCGTGAAATCGCAGCAAGATGTCGACGAGATCCGCAGCCAGGTCGAGCGCAAGCTCGCGCCCATCGGAAAGAAGGTCTACGCGATCGTCAACTACCAAAATGCCGTCATCCTGCCCGAGATCGTCCCCGCCTACACCGAGATGGTCCACTACCTGATGGATCACTATTACTGGGGCGTTACCCGTTACTCGACGAGCGGCTTCCTGCGCGTCAAGCTGGGCGATGCTCTGCGCGAGCGCGGCGTCGCGCCGCACATCTACGAATCGGCGGAGGAGGCGCGCGATCACCTGCGCGAGCTCGGGCAGCGGGCGGCACCGTGACGCGAGGCCCTCGAGCGACGGGGTGACGATTCCCGACTGAGTTGCCGGGTCGCTGCCGATCCGAACAGCGTAGAATTGAGCGGCCGCTCCTGGCGAGCGGCCGTTTTTCTTTCCCGCGCCGACAAGCCATGTCCACGATGACTCCCTCCGAGATCGTCTCGGAGCTCGACAAGCACATCGTCGGCCAGGACGACGCGAAGCGTGCCGTCGCGATCGCATTGCGCAATCGTTGGCGGCGCCAACAGGTCCCGGAGCCGCTGCGCCAGGAGATCACGCCGAAGAACATCCTGATGATCGGGCCGACGGGTGTGGGCAAGACGGAAATCGCCCGCCGGCTGGCGCGCCTCGCGGACGCCCCGTTCATCAAGGTCGAGGCGACCAAGTTCACCGAAGTGGGATACGTCGGCCGCGACGTCGACACGATCATCCGCGATCTCGCCGAGGCCGCGGTCAAGCAGACCCGCGAAGCCGAATCGCGCAAGGTGCGCGATCGTGCCGCCGACGCCGCCGAGGAGCGGATCATCGACGTGCTGCTGCCGCCGGCGCGCGAAGTGAACTTCCAGACGATGCAGCCGGCGGACTCGGCCACGCGGCAGAAATTCCGCAAGATGCTGCGCGAAGGCAAGCTCGACGACAAGGAAGTCGAGGTCGAAGTCTCGATGCTGTCGCCGCAGATGGAAATCATGGCGCCGCCCGGGATGGAGGAGCTCACGAGCCAGCTCCAGGGGATGTTCCAGCAGATCGGCGGCGCGCGGCGCAAGATGAAGAAGATGACGGTCGGCGACGCGATGAAGGTGCTGACCGACGAGGAAGCCGCACGCCTGCTCAACGACGACGAGATCAAGGCAAAGGCGCTCTCCGCGGTCGAGCAGAACGGGATCGTGTTCCTGGACGAGATCGACAAGATCGCGAGCCGGCAGGAAACGATAGGCGCCGACGTGTCGCGTCAGGGCGTGCAGCGCGACCTGCTGCCGTTGGTCGAAGGCACGACCGTGTCGACGAAATACGGGATGATCCGCACCGACCACATCCTGTTCATCGCCTCGGGGGCGTTCCACCTGTCGAAGCCGTCGGACCTGATCCCAGAGCTGCAGGGGCGCTTCCCGATCCGCGTCGAGCTCTCGTCGCTGTCGGTCGCCGATTTCGCGAAGATCCTTACGGCGACCGATGCCTGCCTTGTGCGCCAGTACGAGGCACTGCTCGGTACCGAGAACGTCCATCTCGACTTCCGCGCCGACGGCATCCGGCGACTCGCCGAAATCGCCTTCGCCGTCAACGAAAAGCAGGAGAACATCGGCGCGCGCCGGCTCTACACGGTGATGGAGCGGCTGCTGGACGACCTGTCCTACCACGCGGGCACGCACACCGGCGAGACGTTTGTGATCGACGCCACGTACGTCGACGCGCGCCTCGCGGGCATCGCTGGCGACGACAACTTGTCCCAATACATCCTGTAGCGGGGGCAGCAGGCGATCGACCGCCTGCCGCGATCAATGCTCGAGCGCATTCTCGGCATCTTCCTGCCGGTGTTCCTGGTGATCGCGTTGGGTTTCGCCTATGCGCGCAAGGCGAAGCCGGACATGGCGTGGGTCAACCGGATCAACATGAACGTGCTCGCGCCGGCGCTGATCTTCAGCGCGCTCGCGGCGAAGGACTTCGACCTCGTGGCCAATCGGCTGCTGATTCTCGGCAGCGTCGGCGTGGTATTGGGATCGGGACTCCTCGCGTGGCCGTTCGCGTGGCTGCTGCACGAGGACCGGCGTACGTTCGTGCCGCCGATGATGTTCAACAACTGCGGCAACATGGGGCTGCCGCTCGCGGCGCTCGCGTTCGGCCCCCCGGGACTCTCGGCGATGGTGGCGATCTTCACGATCTCGAACCTGCTGCACTTCACGCTGGGCGTCTGGATCGTCGATCATCATGCGAGGTTCGCCAACCTGCTCCGCAACCCGATGGTGATCGCGACGTTCGCCGGCTTTGTGTTTGCGCTCCTCCACCCGCCGCTCCCCGAATTCCTGATGCTCGCCCTCAAGATGACCGGCGATGCGATGATCCCGCTGATGCTGATTTCGCTTGGCGTGCGCTTGGCCGACGTCTCGTGGTCGAGCTGGCGTCTCGGTGTCATCGGCGGGCTCGTCTGCCCGCTCACCGGAATCGCGATGGCGGCGCTGCTCGCCCCGGTCCTCGGGCTCGATCGCCCGCAGCAGGGGCTGCTGTTGCTGTTCGGCTGCCTGCCGCCCGCCGTGCTCAACTTCATGGTTGCCGAGCAATACCGGCAGGAACCCGGCAAGGTCGCCTCGATTGTGCTCATCGGCAACGTGCTCGCGATCGTGTTCGTGCCGATCGGGCTTACGCTGGCGCTGCATTGACGCTCGCCTTACGGAGGGTTCGCGATGAATCTGTATCGGATGCTGCAGCAACGAGCAAGCGATGGCCACCCGCTTCGCGTCGGCCTGATCGGCGCCGGAAAGTTCGGCGCGATGTACCTGGCGCAGGCCAAGCACACGCCGGGCATTCACGTCGTCGCCATCGCCGATCTCGCACCCGATCGCGCGAAGGCATCGCTCGTGCGCACCGGCTGGGCGCAGGAACGCTACGCCGCGCGCTCGTTCGCCGACGCGACGAACTCCGGCGCGACGTTCGTCACCGACGACGCGCTTGCGCTGATCGCAGCCGCCGGGATCGAGATCGTCATCGACGCCACCGGCAATCCGGCCGCCGGCATTCGTCACGCGCTCGCCTGCTGCACGCATGGCAAGCACGTCGTGATGGTCAACGTCGAGGCCGACGCGCTCGCGGGTCCACTCCTCGCCCGGCGCGCACGCGCGGCTGGCATCGTGTATTCGCTCGCGTACGGAGACCAGCCGGCGCTGATCTGCGAAATGGTCGACTGGTGTCGCGCCGCCGGCTTCGAGGTCGTCGCCGCGGGCAAGGGAACGAAATATCTCCCCGCGTACCACGCGTCGACGCCGGACACCGTATGGCCGTACTACGGCTTCACACCGGAAATGGTCGCGGCAGGCGATTTCAACGCGCAGATGTTCAATTCGTTTCTGGACGGCACAAAGTCGGCGATCGAGATGACGGCCGTCGCCAATGCAACCGGCCTGACGCCTGCGCCGGAAGGACTCGAATTCCCACCGTGCGGCGTCGACGATCTCCCGCGCGTGCTGCGGCCGCGCGTCGAGGGCGGGCATCTCGACCACGTCGGACAGGTCGAGGTGATCTCGTGCGTCGAGCGCGACGGCCGGCCGGTCTTTCGCGACCTGCGCTGGGGCGTCTACGTGACTTTTCGCGCGGGCGACGCATCCGGCGAGGACTACGTCCGCCGCTGTTTCGGGGAATACGGATTCTCGACCGACCCATCCGGCCGCTATTCGGCGATGTACAAGCCGTATCACGCAATCGGGTTGGAGCTCGGGATCAGCGTCGCGTCGGCAGGACTGCGGCGCGAACCGACAGGTGCGGCGATCGCGTGGCACGGCGACGTCGTGGCGGTCGCGAAACGCGACCTTGCTGCGGGCGAGGTGCTCGACGGCGAAGGCGGCTATACGGTGTACGGGAAGCTGATGCCGGCCGCGGCCTCGCTGGCGCTTGCCGGGCTGCCGCTCGGGCTCGCGCATCGCGTCAAGCTCAAGCGCGCGATTCCCGCGCATCACCCTGTGCGATGGGACGACGTCACATTCGATCCGGCGAACGACGCGGTGCAAATCCGCCGCGAGATGGAGAGAATGTTTGCGGCTACGCCGCCGTCGCCTTCGGCGCTGCCGCCGGAGCGCGCGCGTGTCGCGTGATGCGCAGCAGCCACCGGTAGAACGAAGCTTCGAGCGCGCCGAAGACCGAGCCTGCCGCGACTGCGATCGCAGCGAGCGCAACATACAGCGCTTCGTTCGACGCTTGCGCGCCCACGCCGAGCGCAAGCAGGATCGTGATCACGGGCACGTGCATCAGGTAGAGCCCGTACGACCAATCGCCCAGCGCCACCAGCGGGTTGCCGGGGGCAAGTCGCCGGTGCCGATCGGCGAGCACTGCCCAGAGGACCAGTGCACCGAAGCCCAATCCCTGCACCAGGATTCGAGTTTCGGTGCGGAGAAACAGGTCGGAAACCAGGACGAGCGCCGGCGCGAGCAGAAGTGCGTACGCGCGCATGCCGTCCGGCACGCGCAGATGAACGCGGTGCACGATCATCCCGATTATGAACGGCACGTTGAAGCCGGAAAAGAAGATTTGTCGGGCGGTCGGCAGGAAGGCAGTGGCGCTCACCACCGCCGAAAACGCATCGACGGCGATCGCGGCAAGCCAGCCGATGCACAGGAGATCGCGCGTGCGCTTCCATCCGGCCAGCGCCGCGGCGCAGACGAGGACATAGAAAAAAATTTCGTAGACGAGGCTCCACTCGATGAAGAGGGGGTAGCTGATCTGTCCAAACGGCAACAGCGTCAGCGCGCGCACGAGATTCCCGGCGCCCGTTGTTCCGCCCCAGAGCAGCCATTTCGCGCCCAGTACGAGCACGACGGCAAGCCAGTAGGCCGGGTAGATGCGCAGCAGGCGCCGCCGTGCGAACTCCGCCACCGACATCCGCTCGATGCTGTGCGCGATGACGAACCCCGAGATAACGAAGAACAGCTCGACGCCCCACGAGAAGTGATGGTCGAAAAAACGCACGAAGATGCCCGCGTCGGGCCGCTTCGCCTGCAGATAGACGTTCGAATGGTAGAGAACCACTCCGAGCGCCGCGAAGAATCTCAGGACCTGAACGCGGTCGTAGCGCAATGATTGCGCGACTATTGCGGTGGACGCGTGCGAGGGTGTCGCGGAGCTCAAGAGACAAGACAGGGAAGGGAAGCGAATCAGTTTACCATCGCGACTCTTCACCGCCTTCCGCCAGTCGTCCTGGCCCATGGGAAAACGGGTCGGCCCGCTCCGTGTTGGCATGACATTTGCATGAGTTCAGAGGTCTATTTCATTTGTTATTTGGAGCGCGAACTGCGAGGAGCGACGATGCGTAGGTGGCTGATTTTGCTGGGTGTCATATCGCAGCTTGCCGGAGGTGCAGCGGCGGCGTTGACCATCAGCGGACAAGTCAGCGTTGGCGGTGCGCCTCTCGCGGGGGCTGTCGTCATGGGGCCCAAAGCGGTTTGTACCGCGAGCGACTTCGCGGGCAACTACAGTTGCGCGGTTGCGGCGGGCTGGACGGGGACGCTCGCGGCCTACCTCGACGGCTATGCGTTCTCACCGGCAACGCGTGAATTCGCCGCGCTCGGTGCGAACCAGACCGGCCAGAACTTCGGCGGCGTCCGCGCCGCCGGCCTGCGCGCGGACGTCGCCATCTTTCGCAAGTCAATCGGCCGCTTCTTCATCGACGTCAACGGCGACAGCGTTCCAGACATCCAGCCGTATTTCGGCGCTGGCACGAGCGTTCCGCTCGCCGGCGATCTCGACGGCAACGGGGTCGCCGACCTCGTCGTCTATGGCAACGGACTGTGGTTCGTCGACTACAACCTCGACGGCGGCATCGGCGATCAGGTGTTCGCTCTCGGTGGCGTCGCCGGCGACGTTCCGCTGCTCTGCGATTTCAACGGCGACGGCACCGACGACCTCGTCATCTACCGCGGCGGCAAATGGTTCGTCAGCACCAAACACAACGGCGTCGTGGATATCAGGTTCGACTTCGGCCTGCCCGGGGACATCCCACTTTGCGGCGACATCAACGGCGACGGCGTCGCGGACCTCGTCGTCTATCGCAACGGCGTGTGGTTCATCGACACCAATCGCGACGGCGCCGCGGACATCGTTCTGGTCTACGGCGGCCTTGCGGGCGACATTCCGCTCGTGTTCGATTATGACGGAGACGGCCACGCCGATCTTGCGATATATCGGAACGGCATCTGGCTGGTCAATACGCAGTTGGACGGGACGGTCCAAACCGTGTTCACGTTCGGAGGAGTGGGCGACGTGCCGCTCGCGGGGCATTTCAACCGTGCCAACACGCTGTTCGTCAAGGCCGGCAGCCCCTGCAGCCTGGGCTGCACGATGGCGAACCCCTACGGGACAATCACCAGCGCATGGCAGGACGCTCCGCCCGGCGCTATCGTCCGCATCGCCGCCGGAACGTATCCGGAGAATCTCGCCATTTACTATCCGGGCGTCAATTACGCGCCCGGCAAGTTCGGCAAGAACGACATCAAGCTGCTCGGGGTGTCGCGCAACAGTGTCGTCGTCGCGCCACCTTCCGGAGACGCGCTCGCTGCGCAGGGTGCGACCGGCTACGTCGTGCGCGGCATGCGCTTCACCGGTGGCGCGGGCAGCGGGCGCGGGCTCGTGCTGATCGGCGGACCCGGGTCCGTCTCGCCCGGATTTCCGGGTCCGCAATTCTCGCTCCAGCAGGTCGATGTGGTCGATAGCGGTTCGACGAACGTTCTGCTCACGGGAACCTCGAACGTGCGCATCCGCGACAGCCGGATCAACCGCAGCCGCACCGGTCACGGCATGTCGCTGTGGCAAGCCTCGTACGCAAGGGTGCGCGATGGCGAGATTCTGCAAAACGGATACACGGTGCCGGCCGGGCCGCCGCTGCCGGATGCCGGCAAGGGCCTGGACGTGCGCCAGGATTCGGAGATCGACGCCCGCCGCAACGTGATTCGCGCCAATCTCACACTGGGCGTAAGCGGCGTCGACCGCAGCGTCGTCCGTCTCACGTCCAACGCGATCGACGGATCGGGCTACGACGGCATCATCATCGGCGGTGCCAATCCCAACGACACGACGACGGCGTACATCACCGGCAACTGGATTGCCGGCAACGGCACCGTGCCGTCTCCGGACGGGTGGAACGGCATCGAGTTCTATATCAGCTCGATCGGCGCGCACCAGGTGACCAGCAACTTTTTCGTGGCCAATTCGGCCAACGGCCTGTTCATCGGTTCCGGCACGGTGACGATCACCGGCAACTATTTCCAGGGGAACCGGGTCGGCGTGTTCGGCTATTCGGGAGCCAGCTCGACCGACACGACGATGTCGGTCTATGCGAACACCTTCGATTCGAACACCGTCGAGGGGCTGTTTGCGGAGCGGGAGCTCACCGCGACGAAGAAGATTATCGCAACGATCGGCGGGACGGGGACGGGGCAGCCCAACCTCTTCCGCAACATACAGCCGCCCGCATTCTTCGCCATCGCCTGCTATAACATCATTCAGCCGACGTTCGTCTGCCCGTCAGGCGGCAACACGTTCGTCAACAATGTGCGCGACATCGACACGGGGAATTGCCCGGCAACCTGCGTCAAATAAGAGAGAACATCCCGAAGGTCGCCTGCGGAGAAGGGGCGTCCGGCTCATATGAACTCCAGGATGCGGCCCGTCGCACACGCAAGTCCGCGCGCCGCGCTTCCGATCAGCAGATACACCGCGTAGCGCCCGCGCGGCAGCGAGTCGGCGCTCGCGACCAGCTCGAATCCGGCGTTTTGCAAACCCGGCCCGTTAGCGCCCAGTATCGCGGCGACGTCGGGACGGGGGCGGCGGATCGTCGTGACCGCGAAGAAGCGCGCGCGATCGCCGGGCGCGACAAGCTCCACGACCACCCACGGCGACGCGGTCTGCGTCGCGTTCTCGAGTGCCCATCCGGAGATTACGATCGGCTTGAGGGTCCCGGTGCGCCATCCGCCCCTGGTCCCGGTGCCACTGACGAACTCCAAGTTGCAGCGCCCACCAGGAACAAACGCGAGTCCGCGTGCGGGCTCGGGTATTGCGCTGCCGAACGACTGCGGCTCCGGCTGCTTCGCGCAGGCGACGGCGAGGACCGCGGCCACCGATACGGCCGCGAATCTGCGCTTCGATTTCAAACCGCTCGCCGGAACGTCGCGAGCAGCGCGCCCGCCGCGATGAACAGCCCGCCGAAGACGCGGTTCACCGCGCGAACGTGCGCCGGTGCGCGCAGAAGGCGGAGGACCTTTGCCGCGAGCCCCGTGTAAACGCTCATCACGACGAGGTCGGTGAAGACGAGCGTCGCCGCGCAGAGCAAGTACTGAACGAGCTGCGGCCTCGCGGGATCGATGAACTGCGGCAGTACGGCGAGCATGAACACGATGCCCTTCGGATTTGTCGCGTTGACGAGAAAACCCCGCGCCACGAGTTCGCGGATCGTGCCACCATCGCGACGGTCGTCGCCCGGCGCCACCGGCCTTGCCGGCGCGCGCCACTGCTCGATGCCCAGCCAGACTAGATAAGCAACGCCCGCCCATTTGATCGCGGCGAAGGCGAGCGTCGATGCGGCAAGCACGGCGCCAAGGCCGGCGCCGACGAGCGCGAGCACGGTGAGAAGGCCGATCTCGAGACCGAGGATGTTCCAGAGTCCGCGCACGTAGCCGTAACGCATGCCCGCCGCCATGCACGAGAGCGCGCCGGGTCCCGGCGACACGCTGATGAGCCACGATGCGACGAAGAACGCAAGCCAGGTGGTGAGCGGCATGAATCGGGATACGACTCGATGGCGAATGGTTTCATTGTAGCGCCGATTCGCAGCCAAGGACCGTTGCGCCGCCGAAGCTGCGTTCGCCGGATCGGCGTCAGTCGAGCGTGCTGCGGAACGATCGCAAGCCGACGGCGATCACGACAGCCATGAACAGGGCGATCGGCCACGCCTCGGACCCGATCTCGGCGAAGCCGTTGCCTTTGAGGAGCACGCCACGCACGATGCGCAGAAAGTGCGTGAGCGGCAGCACTTCGCCGATCCACTGCGCCCAGCGGGGCATGCCGCGAAACGGAAACATGAAGCCAGAGAGCAGGATCGACGGCAGGAAGAAGAAGAACGTCATCTGCATCGCCTGCAGCTGATTGCGCGCGATCGACGAGAACGTGAGGCCGAGCGTGAGATTCGCCGCGATGAACAGCAGCACCGCGAGATAGAGGACAGCGAGGCTTCCCTGGACCGGCACGCCGAACATCACGCGGGCGAGGAACAGGATCAGCGACACCTGGATCAGACCGATCAGCACATACGGAACGATCTTGCCCGTCATCACCTCCGCCGCAGTCGCGGGCGTCGCGAGCAGGTTCTCGATCGTGCCGCGCTCGCGCTCGCGGGTAATCGCGAGCCCGGTCATCATCACCATCGTCATCGTGAGGATCACGCCCATCAGCCCGGGCACGATGTTGTATTGCGTGATCGCTTCCGGGTTGTAGCGCGCGTGAATCCGGACTTCGAACGGACCTGGCGACGCGGCGAGCGGCGCAAGGGGTCCGACGAGATCACGCGCGAGCGCGCCCGTCGAAAGCTGGTTCACGGCCGCGATCGCGTTGCCGGTCGCTGCCGGATCGGTGGCGTCCGCCTCGACCAGGATTGCGGGACGCTCGCCGCGCACGAGCGCGCGCGCGAAGCCTTCCGGGATCGTGACGACGAACTGGGTGACGCCGGTCGCGAGCAACCGGTTTGCCTCGGCTTCGTCATTCGCCTCACGGACGAAATCGAAGTATTCGCTGTTCTTCAATCCGGCGAGGATATCGCGCGAAAACTCGCTGCGGTCAACGTCGAGGGCGGCGGCCGGCAGATGCTTCGGATCGGAGTTGATCGCGAACCCGAACAACACGAGCTGGAGGATCGGGATGCCGACGATCATCGCGAACGTGAGGCGGTCACGCTTGAGCTGGATGAATTCCTTGCCGACGATCCCCATCCAGCGCGACCAGGAAAAATAGCGGCTCATGGGTGTGCCCCCACGCTTGCGGCTACCGCCGCTGCGCTGCCCCCCAGGGGGAGTGATTCGCGCCTTGGGGCGGCCCTGCAGCGCTCATCGGTGCAGCCCACGCGTGCGGTTGTCGCTCAAGCCGCCGCCCTGTCGTTGTCGTTGTCGCGTTCGGCGGTGCGCATCAGGTGGATGAACACGTCCTCGAGGCCGGGGCTGACGCGCTCCCAGTGCCAGCGCCGGTCGTCGCGCAGCGGCGCCAGGTCGCGGTCGAGCCGCGCCGCATCGCGCCCGACGACGTGCAGCGTCTCGCCGAACGCCGCGACCTGCTCGACCGAGGGGAGCGTGCGAAGCTTGTCCGCGAGTGAAGCAAGGTCCGGCCCCTCGACGGTCCAGCCGACGAGCGCCTGCCCGGCGGTTACCTCGGCGGCAGTGCCCTGCGCCAGCAGGCGCCCGTTGAGAATGTAGGCGAGCTTGTGGCAGCGCTCGGCTTCGTCCATGTAATGCGTGCTCACGAGCACGGTGATGCCCGCCGCGGCGAACCGGTGCAGCTCTTCCCAGAACTCGCGTCGTGCCTTGGGATCCACTCCCGCGGTCGGCTCGTCGAGCAGCAGGAGCTGCGGTTCGTGCAGCACGCACGCGGCAAGCGCGAGCCGCTGTTTCCAGCCGCCCGACAGCGTGCCCGCGAGCTGATCGCCGCGGGCCGCGAGGCCGAGCCGCTCGAGCGCCGCCTCGACCTTTTCGCGCTGCTCGGGCATTCCGTACATGCGCGCGATGAAACGCAGGTTCTCGCGGATCGTGAGGTCGTCCCAGAACGAGAACCTCTGCGTCATGTAGCCGACGTGGCATTTGATCTCGTAGGTCTCCCGCCGGATGTCGTAACCGAGACAGGTGCCTTCACCGCTGTCAGGCGTGAGCAGCCCGCACAGCATCCGGATCGTCGTCGTCTTGCCGCTGCCGTTCGGCCCCAGGAATCCGAAGATCTCGCCGCGACGCACCGACAACGCGAGGTCGCGCACGACATGGTGCGTACCGAAGTGCTTGTTGAGACCGCGGACGTCGATGACGACGTCGTTCGCGGGATGATGTGCCCCCACGCTTGCGGCTGTCGCCGCTGCGCTGCCCCCCGAGGGGGTGTGATTCGCGCCTTGGGGCGGCCCGGCGGCGCTCATTGTGCCCCCAGGCTTGCGGCTGTCGCCGCTGCCCCCCGAGGGGGTGTGATTCATTGCGCTCATGGGCCCGCGGACCCGCCTGCGGCGCTCAGGGCCTCCCGCCGAGCCGCCTCAAAAGAGGCCCGCATCCCCCTCGGGGGGAAGCGAACGAAGTGAGCTTGGGAGCTCATCATTTCGGCGGAACGGGCAGCGTGACGTCGACCGGCTGTCCGGGTTTGAGCTTGACGGCGTCGGCCAGCGCCGGGCGCGCTTCGATCAGGAACACGAGCTTTGCGCGCACATCCTTCGAGTAGAGCACCGGCGGCGTGAACTCGGCCTTGTCCGAGACGAAGTCGATCTGCGCCGCGATCGGCGCCCCGCATCCGTCGCACGCGAGCGTCACCTGCATCCCTGGCTTCAGCCGAGCGAGCTCCGACTCCGGGACGTAGAATCGCGCCTTCACGTTGGCGGGTGGCAGGATGCTGACGACGGGGCTGCCGGCAGGGACGAAGTCACCGGGGTTGTAATACGTGTCGTGGACGAGGCCCGCCGCCGGCGCAGCCATCGCCCGCTGCGCGAGCCGCCATTCGTTCTGTGCCAGGACTTCGCGCGCGGCCTTCGCGTCGGCTTCCGCCGCCCGGATTTCGTCGGGGCGCGCGGGAAGCTTTTGCGTGGTGACGTTCGCCTCGAGCTCGGTCACGTGCGCTTCGTCACGTCTGGCTGCGGTTCGCGCGTCGTCGAGCGCGGCGCTGCTCACGAAGCCGTCCGTGTAGAGCTTCTGCTGGCGCTTGAGGTTGGCTGCAGAAAGATCGCGCGCGGCGCGCGCCTGCTGCAGCTGTTCGGCGATCATTTCGACCTCGGGCGGTCGCTTGCCCGTCTGCATGTTGGCGAGCCGCGCCTCGGCGCTGTGCAGGCGTTGCTCGGCTTCGCGGCGCGCCGCGGTCTCGTTGTCGCGCTCGAGCGCGAACAGCGGCGCGCCGGCAATCACCTCGGAACCGCGCCTCACCGAAAGCTGTTGCAACGTGCCGGCGAAAGGCGCGCCGACACGCAGGTACTCGCCTTCGATGTAGCCCTGGATCGGCCGTTCTGCACTGGAACCACAGGCGACCAACGCGATCACCAGGAACGACATCCACGCCGATCGCGTGACACCGCCGTGGAAGCTCACCAGTGCAGACGCCACGCCTTCGGCTCCCGCGATTCCCGCCACGGCCGGGGGCCGGTCGGCCGCGGCTCCATGTTTACCGCGCGCGTCCGCGCATCGACGCCGGATGGCCGGGCAATGCCAGCCGCTTGCCCGTGTCGACCAGCTGGTCGCCGTCGACGCGCAGGATCGAAATATCGCTGTCCAAGAAGTTGCCGACGTAGAGATACTTGCCGTCGTCGCTGAACACGGCGCCTTCAGCCAGTCCGCGCACCTCGACTTCGTTCGTCTTCGTGACCTTCTTGCCGTCGATCTTCAGCGCGACCACGGTCGAATTGCGGTTGTAGAAGAAGGCCTTCTTGTCGGCGTTGCTGCCGCGGAGGAGCACGGCCACGGCCAGCTTTCCGGTCGGGCTGATCGCGAACCCCTCGGGGCCGTCGCCGACGACGACCTTGTCGATCACGCGCGGCGGCTTCGCTTCGAGGTCGATGACGCTCACCGTATCGACGTTGCCGTCGGCATTGCCGGCGGCTCCGTTGTCAGCGCTCAGCGCGAGCTTCCCATCAGGCGTGATGTCGACGTTGTAGGGCCATTGTCCCGCCGGCATATCCTGCTTGTTGTAGGTGACCTTGTCGCCATCGATGTCGAGCAGCGCGACCTTGTGACCGGGAAATTTCGCCGCGATCGCGCGCTTGCCGTCCGGTGCGATCGCCACGTGGGCGACCATCTCGCCCATCGGCACCGTGTCGACGAGCTTCACCGACTGGCCGGAGATCTTGACGACGCTAATCGAATTGTCCGCGCGATTGGCGATCAATGCGAGGTCGCCGGCACGATTGATCGACAGGCCCGAGGGCTGCTTGCCGACGATCACCGTGTCGATCAGCTTCGGCGGATTTGCCGTGAGATCGATCACGTAGAGCTTGTTGTCGGGCACCGGTTTCCAACCCGCGCCGTCGGCCACGTAATCCATCGAGTTGGCGACGAGCGCGAGCTTGCCGTCCGGCGTGATCTGCAGGTTGACGGGAGGCCCGAAGATCGTGTTCATCAGTGGCAAGGTCGCGATGATTTTCGGCGCGAGCGGGTCGGTGCCGATATCAACAATCAGCACGTGATCCTTGCCCGGTGCCAGGAAGACGAATTTACCCGCATCGTCGACCGCGATCTTTTCGTCATCGCCGACAAGCATCAGCTCGCGTGCCCCGGACGGCAACGCCGCGCCCGCGGCGGTCAATGCGATAACCAGCACTAGCGTGCCAAAGCGCGTTTGGCTCAGCGTTTTCATGGCGCTCCTCCTTTAGGACGTGCGGCCAAGCTTACCTACGACGCCTCGAGAACGCCAGCGCTTCACCCGGCCCGCCGGGTCCAGCTTCGCGCGGCGTTGGGCGGCAGCTCAGTATTTGATGCTGCACCCGTACGGTGTCGTGCTCGCGACGGTGACGGGCTTGCCGGATCGCGCTTCGGTCAGCGCCGCGCTGACGTAGTTGTGCGCCACTTTCACGTCGGCAGGATTGGTCGAGCGCCGGTCGTCGATTGCGCCGTTGTAGAGCACGTTGCCGTCCGGTCCGATGACGATCATCTGCGGCGTCGTCTTGGCGGCGTAGGCGCGGGCCGTTGCGCTGGTGCCGTCGACGAGCGTCGCCGTCTGCGCCGCGCCCTGCGCGCGCATCCAGTCGGCCACCTGCGCGGGAGTCTTCCACTCGAAATGACTCGCGTTCGTCGAATTGATCGACAGCCAGACGACATCGCGAGCGGTCCACGCCTTCTGCAGGTCCTGCATGTTGCGGCTCGTGTAATGCTTGCCCACGAACGGGCACTCCGGATTCGTCCATTCGAGGACCACGTACTTGCCGCGGAAATCGGCGAGCCTCACCGAATTGCCCGCGGTGTCGGAGAGCGTCAACGCGGGTGCGGGCGCGCCCGGCGATTGTGCCGCTGCGACGGCCGACACCAGCGCGATGCCGAGAAAAAGAGGAACGGCGGGAAGCGCAATTCGCATCGTGTCCTCCGATGGCAAGCTACAGCGTGGCGAGCGCGTCGATGACCGTCTGCTCCTGCAGCACTTCCGGCAGCAGCAGCGGCGCCTTGCCGGGACGGTGAAGGACGTAGACCGGCACGCCGTCGCGGCCGAGTGCCGCGAGCGCCTGCGTGATCGCCGGATCGCGGCGCGTCCAGTCGGCACGCACCAGGGCCACGTTCGCGCGCGCGAAAGCGGCCCGAACGGCGGCGGAATTGAGAACGAGACGCTTGTTCACCTGGCAGGTGACGCACCACGCGGCGGTGAAGTCGACGAACACCGGGCGGCCTGCGCCGGTGAGGTCGGCGAGCCGTGCCGGCGTGTACGGGATCCAGTCGCCGTCGGCCACCGGCGCCTTGGCAGCGCCCGCGCGAACCGGCTCGACATCGTGCGCGAACAGCGGCCACGCGATGATGGCGGACGCGGCTAGCGCCGCGGCGCACGCAATTCCCCACGGCCGCGCGCCGCCGGTGCGCACGATTCGCCACGCCCACAACGCAAAGCCGAGTGCCAGCAACGCGAGCAGCAGGCGCACGACGGCATCGTTGTCGCGCTGCGCGCCCAGCACCCACGCGAGCCAGATCACCGTCGCATAGAGCGGGAACGCGAGCGCCTGCTTCAAGCGCTCGAGCCAGGGTCCCGGCCGCGGCAGGTTGCGGCGCCAGCCCGGGAACCACGCTAGGAGCGCATAAGGCAGCGCCATCCCGATCCCGAGCGCGACGAACACGACGAGAAGAACGACGGTCGAGCCCGCCATCGCGAAGCCGAGCGCCGCGCCCATGAACGGCGCCGTACACGGTGACGCAATGACGACGGCGAGCACGCCGGAGCCGAAAGCATCGATCGTCCGGTTCTTCGACGACCAGTTGGTCACCGCGGAAGGCGCGAGCTGGCCGAACTCGAACACGCCGGAGAGATTCAACGCCAGCACAAAGAAAAGCATGGCGAGCGCGGTCACCACCCACGGCGATTGCAGCTGGAAGCCCCAGCCCAGCTGCTCGCCGGCGGCGCGCAGCGCGGTTAGCAGCAGCCCGAGCGCCACGAACGTCACGATGACGCCGCCCGCGAATGCGACCGCCTCGTGGCGCAGCGTGGGCTTGGTGTCGTGATGCGTCGCAAAGCCCAGCACCTTGAGCGAAAGCACCGGAAACACGCACGGCATCAGGTTGAGGATCACGCCGCCCAGCAGCGCCGAGACGACGGCGAGCGCGAGCGTCAGCGGCTCCCCGCCGGGCAGAGCCGGCGCGAGATTGAGCACGGGTGCGGGCGCGGACGCAGGCTTCGGTCCCGCGGCGACGCTGCCGCCAACGGCCACGTCGATCGTCGCCGCCCGTGCGCCGGCGCCAAAGCCGTTGGTCGCGGTGACAACGCCGGTCGCGCGGCCGAAGTCGCCGTTGAACGTACTGGCAACGGGCAACGCGAGCACGTACGCGTTGCCCTCGCGGCTCAACGTTTGCGGCGCCGAAGGCTCGATCCGGTCGGCGGCATACGGGAAGAAGCGCACGTCGCCGGGATCGGCGGCGCCGGATGGCGGCTCCAGCTTCAACGCGACTGTCTTGCCTTTGCCTTCGGCGCTGGCTTTCCAGTTTGCAAGCGGTTGCGGCAACGCGCGCTTCGAGGCCGCAATCGCCGTACCAAAGCGCGAATCGGAATCCGCGCTCGAGGCCACCGGCAGCGTGAGCGTGAGATCGGCGCCCTCCGGGATGCACGTTTCCTTGCACACCAGCCAATCGGCGCGCGCGTTGAGCGCGATGCTCCCGCCCAGCGCCACGGTGCGATCGGTCGTGAGATCGACGAGATGCAGAACCTCGCCCTCGTAGCCGTAATTGACGAGCGGCCCGGCGGGAAGCGCTTTGGGGGCAGGCCACTCGATCGGGCCGGCGACGACACCCGCCGGGAGCTTCCAGGCGAGCGTCGTCGGCAGTCCGGAATCGCCGGGATTGCGCCAGTACGTGTGCCAGCCCTTGTCGATCACGAGACGCAGCGCCACCGTCAGCGTCTCGCCGGGGACGAGCGCCGTTCGCGCGGCGACGAGCGCGGCCTCGACGTGCTGCGTTCGCACCGGAGTCGCCGCGACCGACGCCGCGAATGCGAGCGCCGCCGCCCCGAGCAGTGCGCGGAATAACGGTAGCGATCGAAATGGGCTGCGCATGGTCATCATGGTCATCGATGACTCGTGGATTGCAAGCTGTTGGTTTGACGAAGCGACGATTGGTTCCCTCTATAATTCTACCGTTTGCCCCTTGCGCAGGCGCACCGACGATCAACGCCGACGGTCCGGCGTGCGCCGCGGGCCGACGGGCGGCCCCGGCCGGCGCGCGTCGGCGGCCCATCCGATCTCCGCCAACAGCGTCCGCACAGACCAAATTCCGGTGGAAGCCTTCCTCGTGTCGATGGGCGTCATTGCGCTCGGTGAAATCGGCGACAAGACGCAGCTTCTCGCACTGCTGCTCGCAGCGCGGTTCAGGAAGCCGCTGCCGATCGTCGCCGGAATCCTGGTCGCGACACTCGCGAACCATGCGCTCGCGGGATTTCTCGGCAACCTGTTCCGCGCATTCGTTCCGGACGAGATCCTGCGCTGGCTCCTCGCCCTTGCGTTCTTCGCCGTCGCGATCTGGACGCTCAAGCCGGATCAGGCGGACGACGAAGGGCCGCTGCCGGCGTCGCGGCGGGGTGTTTTCGGCGTCACCGCGATCGCTTTCTTTTTCGCCGAGATGGGCGACAAGACACAAATCGCTACGGTCGTGATGGCCGCGCAGTTCCCGTCGCTCGCCGCCGTCGTGCTCGGCACGACGTGCGGGATGCTCGTTGCCGACGTGCCCGTCGTGCTGCTCGGCAACGCCGCGGCGGCGAAGATTCCCTTCAGGGCCGTCCGCATCGCGGCGGCACTGCTGTTCGCGGCGATGGGCGCGTACGCGCTGCTCGCGGCAGAATTGCCCGGCCGCTGAGCCCGATGTCCCGACACGTCGCGCCGGTATAATCGGCGCTTGCAAGAATCCGGGCCGATGGTTCGGCTCCTTCCCCGCGCACCGCAACGACATGAAACCGTTCAATCCCGCCGCGATCGAAGCTGCCGTGCAGGCGCAGTGGAAGGCCGACGACGTCTACCGCGCCGTCGAGCGTGCCGGCGCAAAGAAGTTTTATTGCGTGTCGATGCTGCCCTATCCCTCCGGCATCCTGCACATGGGGCACGTGCGCAACTACATGATCAGCGACATGATGTACCGGCACCTGCGGATGAAGGGGTACAACGTGCTCGTGCCGATGGGCTGGGACGCGTTCGGGCTTCCTGCCGAAAACGCCGCCATCAAGAGCAACCTTCCGCCGGCCCAGTGGACGCGCGACAACATCGCGACGATGAAGGCGCAGATGCAGGCGGTGGGCCTCGCGATCGACTGGTCGCGCGAGCTCGCGACGTGCGACCCCGCGTACTACAAGTGGAACCAGTGGCTCTTCCTGAAGATGCTGGAAAAGGGCATCGCGTACAAGAAGACCGGCGTCGTCAACTGGGATCCGGTCGACCACACGGTGCTCGCGAACGAGCAGGTGATCGACGGCAAGGGCTGGCGCTCAGGCGCGGCCGTAGAGAAGCGCGAGATCCCGATGTACTACCTGCGGATCACCGATTACACCGACGAGCTGCTCGACAATCTCCCCAGGATGACGGGCTGGCCGGAGCGCGTGCGCGCGATGCAGGCCAACTGGATCGGCAAGAGCCAAGGTGTGCGGTTCGCGTTTCTCCACGACGTTCGCGGCGCAGAAGGTGAAATGAGCGGCAAACCGGGCGGCGAAGGCAGGATGTACGTGTTCACGACGCGCGCCGACACGATCATGGGCGTCACCTTCTGCGCGGTCGCCGCCGAGCATCCGCTCGCCACGCACGCAGCCCGTGACAATCCGGCGCTGGCCGCGTTCGTCGACGAGTGCAAGCGCGGCAGCGTCGCGGAAGCCGATCTCGCGACGATGGAAAAGAAGGGGATGCCGACGGGAATCTTCGTCACGCATCCATTGACGCGCGAGAAGGTCGAAGTGTGGGTCGGCAACTACGTGCTGATGGCGTACGGCGACGGCGCGGTGATGGGCGTGCCCGCGCACGACGAGCGCGATTTCGCATTTGCGCAAAAATACGGGCTCCCGATCAGGCAGGTGATCGCCATCGACGGCGAAACATTCTCCACCGACGGCTGGCGGCCCTGGTACGAGGACAAGACGCGCGGGCGCTGCGTCAACTCCGGCAAGTACGACGGCCTCGGCTACGACGCCGCCGTCGACGCGATCGCCGCCGACCTCGCGGCCACAGGGCTGGGTGAGAAAAAGACGACGTACCGGCTGCGTGACTGGGGCATTTCGCGCCAGCGCTACTGGGGCACGCCGATCCCGATCATTCATTGTCCTCGCTGCGGCGACGTGCCGGTCCCGGAGAAGGACCTGCCCGTGGTGTTGCCCGAGGACTGCGTGCCCGACGGCACCGGCAATCCGCTCGCGAAGCGCGCGGACTTCGTCGACACGCCCTGCCCCAGGTGCGGCCAGCCGGCGAAGCGCGAGACCGACACGATGGACACGTTCGTCGACTCGTCGTGGTACTACATGCGCTACGCGTGCCCAGACGCGCCGTCGATGGTCGATGGCCGCAACGATTACTGGAATCCGATGGACCAGTACATCGGCGGCATCGAGCACGCAATCCTTCACCTGCTCTACGCGCGCTTCTGGACCAAGGTGATGCGCGACATGGGCCTCGTGCGCTTCGACGAACCCTTCATGCGCCTGATGACGCAGGGGATGCTGCTCAATCACATCTTTTTCCGCCGCACCGAGAAAGGCGGCATCGACTACTACGCACCGGAGGAGGTCGACGTCCTGTGCGACGCCGAAGGCCGCATCGTCGGCGCGACGGCAAAAGCGGATGGCCGGCATGTCGATTACGGCGGCATCGGCACGATGTCGAAGAGCAAGCGCAACGGCGTCGATCCGCAGGAGCTGATCGACCGCTACGGTGCCGACACGGCGCGGCTGTTCGTGATGTTCGCCGGATCGCCCGAGGACAGTGCACTGTGGTCGGACGCAGGCGTCGAGGGTGCGCATCGGTTCCTGCGGCGGCTGTGGGCGTTCGCGCAGGCGCACGCGGACACCGTGAAATCGACGACGGGGACCTTCGACGGGCGCAGCGCGGCCGCCGCGGTCAAGGCCGCCCGTCGTGAAATCCACATGACGCTGAAACAGGCGAGCTATGACTACGAGCGCATTCAGTACAACACCGTCGTCTCGGCGGGGATGAAGATGCTGAACGCGCTCGAGGCCGTGCCGGACAATCTTCCCGGCGCGGCGGCGATCGCGCGCGAGGGCCTGTCGATCCTGCTTCGCGTCCTCTATCCCGTCGTTCCGCACACCGGCTGCGCGCTGTGGGACGATCTTGCGTTTACCAGCGAGTTCGGGTCGCTGCTCGACGCACCGTGGCCGCAGGTGGACCCGGTAGCGCTCGAGCAGGACGAGATCGAGCTCGTGCTGCAGGTCAACGGCAAGCTGCGCGGCAGGATCAAGGTGCCGGCAGCGGCCGACCATGCGGCGATCGAGGCGGTCGCGCGGGCGAGCGCGGAGGTCGCAAAACACGCGGCCGGCGCGCCGATCAGGAAAATCATCATCGTCCCGGGACGGCTCGTCAATGTCGTGGTCTGAGCGATACTCCGCAAAGTCGCTGGGTCCCCGCCCCGGATCCCAGCCCTTGGGCGCAGGGTCTTCGCGTCGGGGCGACGAGTCCGCTCGCCGATCGGCCGGCGCCCGACTTCTCGTCGGTCTTGCCCTCTCGGGCGCGCTCGTCGGCTGCGGCTTCCACCTGCGTGGTGATGTCACTTATGCGTTCGCGACGCTGTACCTGAATTCGCCGCCGACGGCACCGATCACCGCAGAACTGAAACGCTCGCTCGAAGCCGCAAGCGGCACTCGCATCGTCGGCAGCGCCAAGGATGCGACAGTCATCCTCGACGTCACGAGCGTGACCGACGACAAGCAGGTGCTGTCGCTCACGTCCGGCGGGCGGGTGCGCGAATACCAGCTCATCAAACGCGTGGGCTTCAGCCTGCACGACAGCGAGGGTCACGACTGGCTGCCTGCGGCCCAGATCACCATCACCCGCAGCTACACGTTCAACGAATCGGAAGTGCTCGCGCGCGAGCACGAGGAAACGCGGATGTTGACGGAAATGCAGACGGACGCCGTGCAGCAGATCGTGCGCCGGCTGCAGGCGGCGAAAAAGCCGGCGTGACCGTGGAGCTCCGCCTCGCCCAGCTCGCCTCCCATCTCGAGCGCACGCTCGCACCGATCTACGTCGTCCACGGCGACGAGCCGCTCCTCGGGATCGAAGCCGGCGATGCGATCCGCGCGGCGGCGCGCAAGGCCGGCTACGATGAACGCGAGGTGCTCATCGCCGAGCCGGGGTTCAAGTGGGACGCGTTCATCGCGGCGAACGCCAACATGGCGCTGTTCGGCGCGCGTAAATTGATCGACCTGCGGATTCCATCGGGCAAGCCGGGTGTGGACGGCGCCAAAGCGCTCGAGGCGTATGCGGTCAACCCGAATCCCGATCAGCGGATGCTGATCACGCTGCCGAAGATTGACCGCGCGACGCAGTCGTCCGCGTGGTTCGCGGCGCTTGCCGCGGCCGGCGCAACGGTCGCCGTTTATCCGCTCACACGCGACGAACTGCCCGCGTGGATCGCCGCGCGGCTCGCCCGGCAGCACCAGCGCGTCGCGCCGGAAACGCTCGCCTTCCTCGCCGATCGTTGCGAAGGCAACCTGTTCGCCGCGCAACAGGAGATCGAGAAGCTCGGTCTCATTTGTCCCGCCGGCGAGCTCCCCCACGATGTCGTCGAACGCGCCGTCGCCGACGTGGCACGCTACGACGTGCTGGCGCTCTCCGAAGCGTGGCTCGGCGGCGAAGCGGCGCGGGCGATGCGCGTCCTCACCGCACTCGAAGCGGAGGGCGAAGGCATCCAGTTGCTGCTCTGGCAGCTTGCCGAGGATCTCCACGCGCTCGCTGCCGTGAAGAGCGCGGCTGCCGCGGGAACGCCGGTCGCTGCGGCGATCCGCAACGCGCGCGTCTGGGGTCGACGTCAGGGCGCGATGGAGCGTGCCGCGCGGCGGGTCGATCCGGACACGCTGCTCTCGCTGCTGCGCGCGCTCGCCACCGCTGATGCCGTCTCGAAGGGCATCGGCCACGGCAGTGCTTGGGAAGCGCTCGCGACGATCACGCTGACGCTCGCCGGGAAGCCGGCGCTCCCGCTTCCGGCCGCTGTTGCCCCGAGCTGAAGGCGTGCGCGATCCTTGCGCACGCGGGCTTCAGTCCTTTTTCTTCTTCTTTCCCTCGTGCGGCTCGAGCGCGAGCTTCTCCGCGCCCTCGCCCCCGCGTTTTTCCAGATCGGCCATCAGCCCTTCGTCGGACAGATCGATCGGGTGCGAATGCGCCCAGTCGTGACGTGCGACCTTGTTCAGCCGGTCGACGACGTGACGGCCGTCGACGTCGACCGCGAGCTCGCGCCGGGCGTCGAAGCTGCCGGGCGCGAGGTTGATCGATCCGACGACGGCACGTTCGTCGTCGGCCAGAATCATCTTGGCGTGCAGCTTGAGGCCCTTGAGCTTGTGGATCTTGGCGCCGACATCGCGCATGATCCGCAGGCCGCCCACGCCTTCGACCAGCTTGGCCTGCTTCAGCGTGTGCGGCGGGCGCGCCAGGATATGGATCTTCACGCCGCGGTTGGCCGCGCGCACGAGACGCTCGATGATCACCGTGTCCTGGTAACGCTCGTTCTGCAGCCACAGCGTGTGCTTCGCCGAATCGATGAATTCGGCGATCCGTTCGCGGCCGTTGTTCGGGCACCAGACCAGGCGCGACCCAGGCTTCGGCGAGAAATCCTGTCGGATCCAGTCGGCGTCGAAGCACTCGACCATCTCTTCGACTTCGTGCTTGCGCGTGGTGACGACCGCGTAATCGCGCGTCTCGGTCAGGTCGCGGTGCTCCCAGTTGAGCGATTCGACGAACCCCGTCGCGCCGTCGATCACCATCGACTTCTGGTGGGTAAGGTCGAACGCCGGGTTGCTGTCGCGAACCTCGATGCCCGCGGCCGCGAGCGCCTTGCGTGCCTCCTCGTTCTCGGCCTCGCCGCTGCGGCGCGCCGGATTCAGCATCACGCGCACCTCGACACCGCGCCGCTTGGCCGCGACGACCGCCTCGAGCAGCGTCGGATCGGTGAACAGGAACATGCGGATGTTGAGCGAGCGCGTCGCACCGTTCAGCGCGTCGAGGATGGGTTTGGCGGTGTCGTCGGGGAGGACGATCAGGGAATGCGTCATGGCAGTCGATATCAGTGGCGGACCGTGCGGGCCCGCGGGAACTACGGTTGTGAATGGGCCGGCTGCGCGCTGCCGAACTGAACGCGATAGAGCTCGGCGTAGACGCCGCCCTTCGCCAGAAGCTCGTCGTTCGTGCCCTGCTCGGCGACGGAACCGCCCTTGAGCACGATGATCTTGTCGGCATCGCGGATCGTCGAGAGCCGGTGCGCGATCATGATCACGGTGCGGCCTTTCATCAGCCGCTCGAGCCCCTCGATCACCAGCTGTTCGGATTCGGTGTCGAGCGCCGCCGTCGGCTCGTCGAGAATCAGGATCGGCGAGTTGCGGATCAGCGCGCGCGCAATGCCGATCCGCTGGCGCTGACCGCCCGACAGCGTGTCGCCACGCTCGCCGACCATCGTGTCGTAGCCGTGCGGCATCCGCGCGATGAATTCGTCGGCATTGGCGAGCTTCGCCGCGGCGACGATCTCCTGCTCGGTCGCGTCGGGACGGCCATAGGCGATGTTGTCGCGGACGGTGCCGTGGAACAGGACCGTCTCCTGAAGCACGAACCCGATCTGCCGGCGCAAACCGGCAAGCGTATAGCTGCGTATGTCGGCGCCATCGATCAGCACGCGACCGCCGGTCGGATCGTAGAACCGGGGGATCAGGCTCACGACGGTCGACTTGCCGCCCCCGGTGGGACCGACGATACCGACGACCTCGCCTGCCTTGATCGTGCAGGTCACGTCGTGCAGCACCGGGGCTTCGGCGCCGTACCCGAACGCCACGTGGTCGAACGTGATCTCGCCGCGCGAGGTACCGGGATCGACCGCATCGGCACGTTCGGCGATCACTTCGTCCGCAGCGAGGATCTTCTGGATGCGCTCGAGCCCGACCGCCGTCTGCGCGATCGTGTTCGTCATCTTCGCCAGGTCCTGCACGGGCTTGAAGAATTTCGACAGATACGCGAGGAACACGGTGAGCGCCCCGATGGTCATCGTTCCGGCAATGATCAGCAACGTTCCGCGCCAGAGCACGAAGCCGGTGCAGAGCGCGACGACGACCGTGACGACCGGCGACAGCAGCGACTTGATGCGCCGCGCCGCGAGCGCCGCTTGAACCGTCGCATGGCTCGCGTCTTCCATGCGGTGCGTCTCCAGATCCTGCCGACCGAACGCCTGGACCGCGCGCACCGAACCCAGTCCCCGCTCGACCACGGCGACAATGTCGCTCTGCCGCTTGCGGACGTTGCGCGTTGCCTCCTTGACCGCCTTCTTGAAGCGCATGACGAAGAGCAGCAGGAACGGCGTGACGCCGACGGCGATCAGCGCAAAGTCCCAGTTGAGCCAGAACATGAGGCCCAGCATGCCGACGATCGTCATCAGGTCGACGAGGATCCCGAGCGTCGATCCCGATGCAAAGCTCTGCACGGTCGACACGTCGTTGGTGATCGTCGAGAGCAGCGTCCCCGTCTGCGCCTGGTCGTAGTAGGCGAGCGACAATCGGTGCAGGTGCTCGTAGATGCGGATGCGAAGGTCGTTCGCCACCCACTGACCGATGCTTTCCGTGTAGTAGTTGTCAATGTAGCTCGCCACGGCGCTAAACGCGGCGATGATGACCGTCGCGACGCCTGCAAAGAGCGCGACGCCGAGTGTGTGCCGGCCAAATCCATAGTCGTGCGCCCAGGCGAGCCAGTCGGGGAGCCGGTGATTCCCGAGCGCATCGTCGAGGACGAGCTTCAGCGGCCACGGCGCGGCGAGACTCATCACCGTCTCGACCATCATCGCGGCGAACACGACGACGAGCCAGCCCCGATAAGGACGGACCAGGTCGCGGACGAGCGAGAGCATCGTGCCCTTGGGCGGCGGGGCGACGGCGGCCGCGGGCAGGTGCGGGGGCGTCTCTGCGCCGGCGTCAGGCGTGCGGGCTTGGTCGTTCACGAAAGCGGTGCGAGATCGTCGAGATTGCAATCATCCTTCGACCTCCGTGTCTGGTCAAGGCGACGATGACGGTACGCATGCAGCTTGTTGCTCGGCCAGCGCGCAGTCCGTCAGCGCAGATCGCCCCACAATGTCTGCATCGCGGCGAGCGCCGCGACGCCCGCCGTTTCGGTGCGCAGGACCCGCGGTCCGAGGCGCACGGCGACAAAGCGTCGCAAGCGCGCCGCGTCGATCTCGCCTTGTTCGAGTCCGCCTTCCGGACCGACGAGGAGCGCGAGCGGCGACGTGGGCTTTGGTAACGACGGTAACGACTCGGCGGCTCCCGGCGCCAGCACCACACCGCCTTCGCGCCATGCCGCGAGCCATTCGGCCAGCGAGCGCGGCGCAGCGATTTCGGGGATGCGATTGCGCGCGCATTGCTCGCACGCGGCGATCGCGATCTGCCGCCAATGCGCGCGCCGCCGCAGCCCGCGCTCGCCCGAAACCGGCGCCGCGCTTCGTGCGGTGACGACCGGCTGGATCGCCGCAACGCCCAGCTCGACCGCCTTGCGCACCGCGTAATCCATTGCATCGTTGGCGGCGATGGCTTGCGCAAGCGTGACCGCGAGCGGCGATTCGCGCTCGACGGGGTCGAACGCGTCGAGGCGCACGGCGGCGCCGCGCCTGTCGATCCTGGTGAGCGTCGCCGCATATTCGCCGCCGCTTCCCGTGAACAGCGTCAGCGCAGCACCAACGGTGAGCCGCACGACGCGCACGGCGTGATGAGCGACGGCTTCGGGCAGGTCGACGATCGTGCCGGCCATTGCGGGCACGAGATCCAGGGCGACGAAGAACCGCGGTGCCGACATGCTTATACGTCGACGAAATCGAAATGACAGTCGTCGTTTTCCGGCCGAAAGCCGATCCGCGCGTAGATCGCGTTCGACGTCGGATTCGCGAGATCGGTCGTGAGGAAGAGCTTCGCCTTGCCACGGCGGAGCAGTTCTCGCGCGAGCGCCGCGACGAGCGCCGTGGCGTAGCCCCGCCCGCGCCGATCGGGCAGCGTATAGACCGGCGCAATGCGCGCGAATTCGGGCGCCGCGTCGTTGAAGCCGACATAGGCCACTGCCGCATCGTCGTCCCAGATCCAGAAATCGCCGCGCTCGACGCGTTTGCCCATCGTCCTCGCGATGCGTTCGGGAGAATCAGGAATGCCGACTTCGACGATGAACGCGTTGTGCATCGCGATGAGCCAGGAAAGGTCAGCGGGCGTCGCCAGGCGCGGGGCACCCGCTGCCTCCGATACGACGGCGACGTCATGCAGTACATGCTGGCGCAGACGCACGCGCAAGACATGGCCCCGTCCCGTGAGCTCGTGCCATCGCCATGCAAACGCCTCGCTCGGATCGATCGCCCCGACGACGCCCTGCAACAAAGGCCAGTCGCGCGCGAGATCTTCCGCAAACGCGATTGCCGCGGCGGGGTCGCTTTGCCCGATGATCGCGGGACTCTCGTCGCGCTGCATCGCCACGCCGCAGACGCCGTCGCCCGCGCAGGTCGCAAGGTAGACGTGCTCGTCCGCCTCGGGAGACGTGCGCTTGAGCGAATGGGCCCAGCCCAGGAAAAAACTCGCCGATGCTTCGCCGCGCGCGGAGATCGGCGCCGCGGCGGCGAGAAAGGCATCGGGATCGGTGTGGCGGATGACGCGCATCGGCAACCCGGCGAAGAAGTGCTACGATTTTCCCACACTCCATGTTTCACTCGGCAGGAGGTTCCCATGGTCAGCCAGAAGACACCCTCGGGCCAGCTCGGCTGGAAAGCGGCGCCGTTCGATCTGCCCGGCACCGACGGCAGGCGGCACACCCTCGATTCGGTGCGCGGCAATAGCGGCACCGTCGTGATGTTCATCTGCAACCATTGCCCCTACGTCAAGGCGGTAGTCGACAAGATCGTCCGCGACATGCGCGATCTCGCGACCCATGGCGTGGGCAGCATCGCGATCATGAGCAACGACCCCGCCGATTATCCCGAGGATTCGTTCGCCAACATGAAGGCATTCGCCGCGAGCCACGGCTTCCCGTTTCCTTACGTGTTCGACGAGACGCAGGACGTCGCCCGGACTTACGGTGCCGTCTGCACGCCCGATTTTTTCGGCTTCGATCGCGACGACAAGCTCGCCTATCGCGGCAGGCTCGATGCGTCGGGACGCTCACCCGACCTTGCCGCGAGGCGCGAGCTGTTCGACGCGATGGTCCAGGTGGCGAAAACCGGACAGGCGCCGGCGACGCAGAACCCGTCGGTCGGCTGCTCGATCAAGTGGCGGCGTGCTTAAGCAAACCAGAACCTGCCTAGAATCGCAGCGAGCGGCCCGAGGCCGCATTTGCCGATGAGGGCCCGCAACGATCTCCGCGATAGTGCTTAGGCGGCAACCCGACGGACGACGCCTGATAACGGCTCTCAGTAGCCGTCGATGGGAGCCGACCGGGCGACTGCTTCAGACGGGGAGTGAAGTTACCCACGTTTCGTGGACAGTTCCAGACAGGCACAATGGCCGTAGGAGGGCTGTGTCATGGAACGCAAGGAACGCCGACACCATACCCGGGAGTTCAAGCTTGAAGCGGTGCGGTTGGCTGCCGTTGGAGATAAGACCAAGGCCAAGGTGGCGCGGGAACTGGGCGTTCGGGTAAACCAGTTGCGCCAGTGGCGCCTGGACTTCGAGGAAGAGGAGCGCAACGGCGTTCCCAAGCCAGAGCTGGCCACGGCGGAGCAAGACCTCGGGACGCTGCGGCGTGAGAACGCCAGGCTGCGGGAGGAGAACGAGATCTTAAAAAACCGCCCTCGCGGCTTTCCGCGCCCCTATGCGTAGAAACACCAGGCACCTAGACTGGGCGGGCGTTCGGAGAGTGGCCGCATGCTTTTTGGAGGCATTGTCCCCGTCAAAAAACCTGGCCCAGGGGAAGCTACGGACCCAACTGTGGTGGCACGATGAGTGACCCCGTTTAGGAAAGTGATCGATTCCGAGTCCCCGTCCGACGCGCTCAATCGGAAGGAGGATGAGATGTCGAAGAATGTGAGCACGCAGTCGGGATTGCCAGTGGTGCATGCGCGAGCGGCTGGAATAGACATCGGTTCGCGATTTCACGTCGTGGCGGTTGCACCGAATCTGACCGATGAACCGGTGCAGACTTTCCAAGCCTTCACTGCTGATCTTGTGCGAATGGCGGACTGGCTGGTCGCTCTTGGCATAACGACGGTGGCAATGGAATCGACCGGGGTCTATTGGGTACCAGCATTCGAAGTGCTGGAGAGCCGTGGACTCGACGTGATCCTGGCCAATGCGCGCGAGGCGAGAGCGGTGCCGGGTCGCAAGAGCGATGTGAATGACGCGCAATGGCTGCAGCGGCTACATGCGTGCGGACTGTTGCGGGCCAGTTTCCGTCCAGGACGCGACATCGCCGCGCTCCGAGTCTATCTGCGGCTCCGGGAGCGACTTGTCGACTACGGAGCTGCCCACATCCAACACATGCAGAAGGCGCTGACCTTTATGAACCTGCAGTTGCACCACGTCGTCAGTGATGTGACCGGCGTCACGGGCATGAAGATCATTCGCGCGATCGTCAGCGGCGAAAGAGATCTGGAAGTGTTGGCCGCCATGCGTGACGTGCGCTGCAAGGCGACTACGGAGACCATTCGTGGCGCACTTACCGGAAATTATCAGCCGGAGCATGTTTTTGCGCTCAGACAAGCACTGGCGTTGTATGACTTCTACCAGTCACGGATCGACGAGTGCGATGCGCAGATCGAGCAAGTCTTGGCCGCGCTGACGGCCGGCAAACCCAACCCCGCCACGCCGCTGCCCCAGCCACGCCATCGAACGAAGCAGCCCAGCGACCTCAACTTCGATCTTCGTCCGGTGCTGTATCAACTGACCGGGCTCGATTTGACGCAGATCCACGGCATCGGTCCACACTTGGCGCTGCGCCTAATCGGAGAATGTGGCACTGATTTGAGCAAGTGGCCTTCGGCCAAGCATTTCGCGTCATGGCTGACACTTGCGCCGGGCTGCAAGATCAGCGGCGGCAAGGTGCTGTCGGCGCGGACACGGAAAACGACCAACCGATTAGCCGCGCATCTGCGTTTGGCAGCGGTCACGGTCGGACGGACCAGCACCGCACTCGGCGCTTTCTATCGCAGGCTCGCTGCCCGCATCGGAAAGGCAAAAGCGGTAACTGCGACGGCACGTAAGATCGCCATTCTGTTCTACAACGCCATGCGCTTCGGGAGGGATTACCGAGACCTGGGCGCTGATCAATATGAGCGCAAATATCGCGAGCGCGTCATCAAGCATCTCCATCGACGGGCGGCGGAATTCGGTTATACCTTGCAGCAGGTCACGGGTGTTTCTTAGGAA
>CAVTFT010000019.1:0-361879 GCA_963734085.1 uncultured beta proteobacterium
ACGGGCGGGACCGCGCACGCGACGACGGTGACGGGGTTGGTGAACGGAGGCAGCTACAGCTATTACGTTCGTTGCCAGGACCCGGCTGGCAATGCGAACACCAATGACTTCGCGATTACGTTCACGGTGGCGCAGCTGGTCGACACCACGCCGCCGGTGCGCAGCAATGGAGCACCGAGCGGAACGCTGGCGGCCGGGACCACGCAAACGACGCTGAGTCTTGGCAGCGACGAGAATGCGACCTGTCGGTATGCGACCACGGCGGGAGTGGCGTACGGGTCGATGCCGAACACCTTCTCCACCACGGGCGGGACCACGCATTCGACGACGGTGACGGGGTTGGTGGACGGCGGCAGCTACAGCTATTACGTGCGCTGCCAGGACACGGCGGGCAATCCAAACACCAATGACTTCGCGATTGCGTTCACGGTGGCAAGTGCGAGCAGCAACTTCTCCGGGATAGAGAATCCGCTTTCGGAAGGCGGGGTCTGGGACAAGCCGGGGTCGTGGTCCGCGCTGCGCAAGAACAATGGGGCCTATGCGGTTGATTCGTTGGCCCAGGCGCGGCTGGTGACGCCCACGATCGGCGCCGATCAGTATTCGGAGATCACCTACGATCAAGATCCCGGCGCGTCGGCCTGGGCGGGCGTTGCGACACGGGTGCAGGGTGCGAGCAACGGCAGCGGTTACCTGGCCATTGCCTATGCCGGGGAAGTGCGCCTGTACCGGACCGACGATACGGGTTCGCTGAGCTTCCCGCTGTTGGCCTCGGCGAGCGCGAGTGTGGGCACGGCGCCGAGGCGGCTGCGGCTGGAATCGCAGGGCAACAACCATCGGGTGTATTTCAATGGTGTGCAGATGATCAGCTACACCGCCAGCGGGACGGTGTACTCGAGTGGTCAGCCGGGTATCGCCGCGTCGATCTTTGGTGGACCGACGGTAAAGATCCTGTCGTTCGCCGCCGGGCCTCTTGGGACCGTGACCGACACCACGCCGCCGGTGCGCAGCAATGGCGCGCCGAGCGGAACGCTGGGGGCCGGGACGACGCAAACGACGCTGAGTCTTGGCAGCGACGAGAATGCGACCTGTCGGTATGCAACCACGGCGGGAGTGGCATACGGGTCGATGCCGAACACCTTCTCCACCACGGGCGGGACCACGCATTCGACGACGGTGACGGGGCTCGTCAACGGCGGCAGCTACAGCTATTACGTGCGCTGCCAGGACACGGCAGGCAATGCGAACACCACCGACTTCCCGATTGCGTTCACAGTGGCAAGTGGGAGCACGGTCACCGCGACGAGCAACTTCTCCGGCGTCGAGAATCCGCTTTCGGAAGGCGGGGTCTGGGACAAGCCGGGGTCGTGGTCCGCGCTGCGCAAGAACAATGGGGCCTATGCGGTTGATTCGTTGGCCCAGGCGCGGCTGGTGACGCCCACGATCGGCGCCGATCAGTATTCGGAGATCACCTACGATCGAAATCCCGGCGCGTCCGCCTGGGCGGGCGTTGCGACCCGCGTGCAAGGCGCGAACAACGGCAGCGGCTACCTGGCCATTGCCTATGCCGGGGAAGTGCGCCTGTACCGGACCGACGATACGGGTTCGCTGAGCTTCCCGCTGTTGGCCTCGGCGAGCGCGAGTGTGGGCACGGCGCCGAGGCGGCTGCGGCTGGAATCGCAGGGCAACAACCATCGGGTGTATTTCAATGGTGTGCAGATGATCAGCTACACCGCCAGCGGGACGGTGTACTCGAGTGGTCAGCCGGGTATCGCCGCGTCGATCTTTGGTGGACCGACGGTAAAGATCCTGTCGTTCGCAGGCGGGAACCTCTGACGGGCGCCCCGCTCGTCAGTTGCCCATCATCCGGGCCAATCACGTCTGGGCGGCCGATATCACCTACAGTGCGCCAAGGCAGCGGAGCCCAGCCGAATGAGGCCGAGTTGCTTGAGCATGTCTGGAAGCATCGCTCATCGAAAGTAATGTTGCAGTAACGAGCGCACCCTACCTCTGCTACGACAGGGAGCGAGCCGAAGCGGGGGCGATTTGCCGATGAGGTCATCGCCGAGCCCGACAGCTCCAGCAATTTGTGCCTAGCGCATGATCGGGAGATGCAAACCGATTGCACACCCTCGCGATCCTATTCATCGCTCAACAAACGGTATCCCACAGACTGTTAGCGCAGTTGTGCCGTGCAAACACCCTATTCATTCGCGGGTAGCTAATGCCTTGACGGCAAGTGGATACTTGTTCTAACTTCACTCTTGGTCCGGAGGCGATCAGCATTTAGTGAAGCAGCTGCGCCGCAAGGCACCCCGACGATAGCGCGGCACGGGCCGCGTATTCGCACGGGCCGAGGCTCGGGCGCCGGCGTCCAGCCGTCCCATAGCCGCGGGCGCGTGTCCGATGAAGACGCGCACATGGAAGCGTAGTTTCGCGTCGTAAAGTACAGGCCAAAGTAATCGACCATTGGGCGTGACGTTGAGTCGACGCACAATCTTGACAACGACCAGCCCGCTCTAGAATTGGGACCACGGTCATACGAGTATGCGGAATTTGACCATCAACGCCATTGGATTGACGATAACTTGAGATGGAGCTAATGCCTAATGAAAACGATCTCATTTGTCCCGCCGACGATCCTTCTGCTTGCTTTGGCAGTCTTGCCCGTGCCCGAAGCTGCCGCCACAACGTACACGACCAACTTTCCCCTTACCGAGAATCCAATTTCAGAGGCAGGCAATTGGATCAATGGTCGAACAGTTGGGCTCGACTGGTCAAATGTCTCGACGACTCCCGGCTTTGCGCGCGGTCAACAAGCTCCCGACACCGGCAACTTCAATGACTCCGCCGCGCTTGTCACGGGAACGTGGGGAGCTGACCAGACAGTGCAGGTTGTTGTGCGGAACGCGAGCACGAACACAACCGCTGTCATGGAGGTCGAAATTAGATTGCGGAGCACCATTACGGTCCATAACTCGACTGGCTATGAGGTTTATTGGTCCGCGCAATCAACTAATCCTTACCTCACGATCGCCCGATGGAACGGTCCGCTCAACAGCTACAAGAATCTCGCCCAGAACCGCAAGGTGTTGCAATCCACACAGGCGACGTATTGAAGGCAAGCATTGTTGGAACCGTTATCACAGCCTGGATCAATGGCGTTCAAAAATTACAGTACGACACTGCAAGCGACTCTCCCAAGTTCTCTGCCGGCAATCCTGGCATCGGATTCTATCTCCAGAATACGGGCGGCAACCCAGCCCCGCAGGCTGACTATGGATTCACGAGTTTTACGGCATCGGACGGGGGGGAGTTACCTCCTCCGACGAATCTGCGCGTTGTGCCCTAGTGAATCAAGCGGCGGTCTTAAGAGGTCTCTTCTAACAGTAAGAGGTTTGGCTCACACGCCCATCGACGGGGACAGAACATAACGGCCGTATAGGAACACGCGGCGCTCGTGCTGTCCTTGGCTCGGGCGCGCAACGGTTGCACCTCGCGGTCGGCTGGGTCATTGCGGAGTCGGAAAACAAGCGGTCGTTGTCACGATAGTTCGCCCGCAGCCCATCTTGAGAATTCTGGCGATATGCCGCTGCCTCTGCGACAGTGGCCGTCAAAGCGCCGCCGATTGTGAGGGGTACGTAAGCTTGAGGATACTTGATGACAGACAAATCGTTCAAGAGTGGCGGGAGCCACGCCAGCAAAGTTTAGGCAGTTTGAGCGCCGCGCGACCGCGGCCGTTGCCTCGTGAGATAGAACGCAATCGAGGATGAGTCGTGTGGAACGGAGAATTGGTCTACTACACCACATAGGTGGCGGCAATCTTGGAGATGACGCAACCCAGGCTGCCGTAATTCAGAATATCAAAAGACGGTGGCCCGACGCCGTAGTGATCGGGTTCTCCATGAACCCCGAGGACACCGAGAAGAGACATGGGATCCGCGCTTACGCTATCGGGCGGCGGAGATGGAGTTTCGGCTACACAAGCGGGCCGCGAGAGACGGCAACCAAAGGCAAGCTCAAGAGAATGGCGAGTAAGAGTCGCGTCGTTTTCGGGCTGCTCCGGGCGGTGAACCTTGTTGCAATCAGGGCACCGAGGGCATTCTTTCAGGAGATTGTGTTCTTATTCAGATCGTTTCGAATTGTCAAGTCACTGGATCTGCTGGTCATCAATGGCGGCGGGCAGCTTACCGAGTGGGGTGGACCTTGGCAGTTCCCGTACAGGATCTTCAAATGGATCGCGCTCGCCAAGCTGGCAGGAATAAAGCGGGTGTTCTTGAATGTAGGCGCCGGGCCACTGACCCAGCCGCTAAGCAAATTCTTTGTCAGACGCGCTCTACGGTTGGCTGACTACGTGTCCTTCAGAGACGAGGAATCGCTGGCCCTAGTGCGGCAGATAGGATTTGGAGGCCGAAGCCGAGTGTTTCCTGACAGCGCATATAGCCTGGAGAGTCCTGTGCCGAAGGTATCTGGCCGGCATCCCAGGGCAGATAAGGGGAGAGTCGGCATTGCCCCGGTGCCGTATTGCGATCCCCGGGCCTTCGCGGAAAAGAATCAGGCGGTTTACGATGCTTTCATCCGAAAGCTCGGACTATTCGCGTCGTGGCTCATCAAAGACAATTATGGCGTCGCGCTCTTCGGTAGCGACATCGGGATAGACCCGCTGGCGATCGACGATCTGCAGAGCGTACTGAGGAGTGAAGGCATTATCGTCGCCGGGTCATCGCGAATCATCAACGAGAGCTCGCGTACGCTAGAGGAACTGTTGGCGAGGATGTCGCTGATGGATTATGTCGTGACATGTCGGTTTCACGGAGTCGTGTTCGCTCACATGCTGAACAAGCCGGTCTTGGCCGTATCGCATCATCCAAAGATGACCACCTTGATGGACGATATTGGACTCGGAAAGTATTGCGTCGATATCCGGACGTTCGACTTGGACATTCTGACGAAGACTTTTGCGGCAGTAGTGAAGGATGCCGACGAGATCAAAGAGCACATGGCAGAGAGACTCACGCGCAACAGGGAGGAGTTGAACGCGCAATTGGATGAGCTGTTCTCGAAGGTGGTCGCCTGATTGCCCGTGGGGGTTCTTGCCCGGTGGGAAGTGGTAGGCATGGCGGATCAGCGGACGTTCTTGAGAGTGGTTGTATAGGGCACCAGGAGAGCAAGTCAGGCACCAGTCGAGGCAGGGGACGGCGGGAGTGCCGAATCGACCGAAATCGCAGGTGCAAGGCTTTGGCAGGGCCGAAAGCGCCGAGTGGACGTCTCCCATTGCGCGATTTCGTAACATCAAAACGCTCGAGTGTGGTCAATCAAGCGGTGTGTCTGGAACGAGGGCTAACTTAAGATGACCAAAATCAGGGGGCGTCTGCGAGAGTGGTTTGGAACCACCTACATGCGGATCGGAAGGCGGATCTGGCGGCGCCTGCCCGCGTGGGCACAGCATCTGCCTCCCGTCCGTTGGTACGGAATGCACTTGCACGCCGTGGTGCGGCTAGTGGCGAGGCGAGATCAAAATCACAGCACGTTCTTCTTCAGAAACCGAGCCGAGCTGGAGCTGCTGACACGTTTGGTGGAGCGGAAGGAAACCGACGGCAGCGTGAAGATAGCAGTCTTGGGCTGCAGTAAGGGCGCCGAGGTCTATTCGATAATGGGGGCGCTACGCACGGCACGGCCGGACTTGAATCTCAGCATATTCGCCGTAGACATTTCCGAGGAAATCCTGGAATTCGCCAAGCATGGCGTCTACTCGCTGGAAGGTGCGGATAGCGACGCGGCTAAGGTAGGTGAGAGCGGAACTGAAAGTGGGACAGTCGTTTACCATACGGCAAGAGATCAAAGGGGAACGTCCCCGCTCGAACGCGTCACGCCGATTGAAATGGGCGTGTTGTTCGAGAAAGAAGGCGATCGGGCCAAGGTCAGGCCATGGCTAAAGGAGGGGATCTTCTGGCATCGCGGGGACGCCGAGGACCCAAAGCTTGTGTCGGTGTTAGGTCTTCAGGACGTTGTAGTGGCAAACCGCTTTCTGTGCCACATGGAGCCAGCCGCTGCCGAACGCTGCTTGCGCAATCTGGCGCGGCTGGTGAGACTAGGAGGGTATTTGTTTGCTTCCGGGGTCGATCTCGATGTGCGGGCGAAGATAGCGCAAGAGATGGGATGGAAGCCGGTTACGGAGATGATGAGAGAAGTGTACGAAGGCGACCCAAGCTTGACAAACGAGTGGCCGACGGAATACTGGACCGTCGAGCCATTCCAGACCAAGCAGCGCGATTGGATAACCCGGTACTCTTCAGTGTTCCGGCTCGGCCTAAACGCTTGTGTCGTGTGCGTAGACGATGCGAACCTAGCGCTGGTGAGTCAGTTGTTCTGAGGTCTTCCAGGGTGACATTCGATATGGTTCAAGGTCGATCGTAGGGTAGGAAGGTGATTCGCAAGGTTCCGGGATGCGGAGGCGAAAGAGTGAGTAACCGTCGGAACGTGTTGTTAGCGTGCTGCCGCCGGTTTACGATGGCGAGGATGTTTCTGACACAGTGTTCGTATGGAGACTGAGGTAACTACGTGAATGCTTCTACAGCAGCGGACGGCGCACCCATGGTTACGCAACCCCACAACCCACGCGTACTCATCTTCTCGCAAAGAAAGATCTTTGAGAAGGAGCTTTTTCGCTGTCCCCTGTATGAATTTGAAGACACAATTTGTGAAATTGACTCAGCTGAGATCTTGGCACCAGCTGGCGATCCGTTGGACATCCGCCATGGGATTGCGAGGCGAGTCGCTTTCCATGCCCCTATCGCTCTAAACCCGGGTGTTCAAAGATCAAAGCTTCGGGCGCACTACGATGTGTTTTTTGCAATCTGCGGCGCCCCGGGAGACTTGCTAATGGTGAACACCGTTAGCAACTGGCGAGACGTCTGTAAGACGTCAGTCTGCCTGGTCGACGAGATTTGGGTAAAGCAAATGGTCGATTATCGTCACTTCCTGCGCCTCCTAGCGAAATTTGATTTTGTTTTTCTTTATTACAGTCAAAGTATAAAAGCACTCAGCGAGCGAATTGAACGCAATTGTGTTTTCTTGCCACCTGGTGTAGATGCTTTACTCTTTTGCCCGTATCCGGAACCACCTAAGAGAGTCGTCGATGTTTATAGTATCGGGCGTAGATCAGAGATAACGCATCAAAACCTTCTGAGGATGGTAGCCGAAACTGGACTATTTTATCTTTACGATAGCATTGGCGGAAATCAGGCCATCAACTCTAAGGAGCACCGAGCTCTATTGGCGAACATCGCAAAGAGGAGCCGCTACTACATCGTTAATCCGGGACTGTTCGATCGGCCCGATAGGAGGGGCAATCAAATTGAAATCGGCAACCGGTATTTTGAGGGAGCGGCCGCTGGTGCCATCATGCTCGGCGAGCGTCCAGACAATGAGGAATTCGAAAAGCTGTTCAATTGGACCGATGCTGTAATTCGTCTACCGTATGATTCCACCAGTGTAGATACGATTATTCGTGAACTCGACGGGCAACCGGATCGGCAGGACAGAATATGCCGAACCAATGTGGTGCAAGCCTTGACGCGACATGATTGGGCGTATCGCTGGGAGGCCGTGCTGAAAACCATAGGCCTTGAACCGATGCCCGGACTCTTGCAAAGGAAAGAACGTCTTGGAAATCTCGCAAAGGCCTTGTTGCAAACGCATGTGGTGACGGGTGAGGATGCAACGGCAAGCATCTGAACGCGACAAGGTGTGCGGAAGGATTACGCTGGTTGAACGAGGGTAGGCCCACGGCCGGCGGTCGCCAGTATCAAAGGCGTCGGGATTCTTCGGGCCCGTTCTGTGCCCTGCCACGCAACCCCTGGAATTCCGTAACGTTAGGATCCGGAGTCTGAATCCAATGGATCGTGATCGAACGTGAGCCGCGACTACGACCAAACTCGAACAAAAAGGATTCGAACGCCATCCCCGTGCAATCCAGGTGGCGCGCTTGGTCACCATGAGCGAGTCCACCGCGGCAGAACAATGGCCCATCCCCGACCATGGGCAATCGTATGAATCCATTGGTCTCAATCCTCATACCTGCCTTCAACGCCCAGGAGTGGATTGGGGACACAATCAGGTCGGCTTTAAGACAGACATGGCCGAATAAGGAGGTCATCGTCGTCGACGATGGCTCTCGCGATGAGACGCCGTCCGTTGCTCGGGCGTTCGCCTTGAGCGAAGTTAAGGTTGTCAGCCAGGCGAACCAGGGGGCCGCGGCAGCCAGAAACCATGCATATGCGATTTGCCAGGGGGACTATATTCAGTGGCTGGACGCGGATGACCTCCTGGGCCCGGACAAGATCACAAGACAGATGGAGGCACTGGAGCACGGCGCCGGGCCGCGAACCCTCCTCTCCTCGGCTTGGGGAACCTTCATGTATCGTCCTCACAAGTTGCGTTTCTCGCCGACGCCGCTCTGGTGTGATCTATCCCCCGTGGAATGGCTGATCCGAAAGATGGGCCAGAACCTCCACATGCAGACCGCGACGTGGCTCGTGAGCCGGGACCTCACGGAAGCAGCCGGGCCGTGGAACACCAGCTACTTGTGGATGACGATGGCGAGTACTTTTGCCGAGTACTCCTGGCATGCGACGGAACGAGATTCATTCCGAAGGCTCATGTACTCTACCGCATGTCAGGCTACAGCCGGTTGAGCTATATCGGCCGGTCGGATGGCAAGATGGCGTCGCAACTCGCCTCCATGCAACTGCATATAGGCTACTTGCGGTCGTTGGAGGACAGTGAGCGGGTTCGGGCGGCCTGCGTCAACTATCTGCAAACCTGGTTGCCGACGTTCTATCCGGAACGGCCGGATCTTGTCGAGAAGGCAGCACAGCTGGCAGCGAGCCTAGGGGGGCGGCTCCGGGTTCCGCCGCCTTTATCTTGGAAGTACGCGTGGATCGAGAGAGGCTTTGGGCCCCCGCTCGCGAAGCGAGCGCGAATCCTGATGCCATGGTGCAGGTGGACCTTGACCCGAGCTTGGGACAGGCTGCTGGCTCGTTTCGATAGTGGAAGACTGGCGCCCGTTGGTGTGGAGCGTGACGTTGAGCGAAGTCAGAGTCGAGCCGGCTAGGGCCCACTGGAAGGATGGCGCGCATGGTTGACGGAGGCGAGACCTCTGCGGGCGACATCTCGCTGAAGGACCTGAAGCGGAAGACTGCGCGCGGGGCGCTGGTTTCCACCGCGGCGCAGGCGGGTATGTTTGTCCTGCGCATCGGATCGCTGATGGTGCTGGCGCGCCTCCTGCTCAAAGAGGACTTCGGGCTGGTGAACATGGTGACCGCGCTCATCGGCGTCTTCGGGCTGCTCAGGGATGGCCTGTCCGCGGCCACGGTTCAACGCATGTCAATCACGGGCGCGCAGGCCTCCGCAATCTTCTGGATCAATCTCGCAGTCGGCGGGTTGCTTGCGTTGCTGAGCGGGCTGATGGCCCCACTCGTGGTCGCGTTCTATGGCGAACCACAGCTTTTCTGGATGACCGTGGTGCTGGGGACGATCTTACTTTTCAACGGCGCGGCAACGCAGCATCGAGCCATGCTGCAGCGTGGCATGCGGTTCGGTGCGCTCGCGGTCGTAGACATCGTGGGTCTTCTGTCCAGCGTTGTGCTGGGTATAGGGATGGCTCTGGCGGGATACGGATATTGGTCGCTGGTGGCGATGACGGTCAGTCAGCCGCTGGTAAGTGGCGTCGGCGCGTGGCTGGCAACAGGATGGATTCCCGGGAGGCCACAACGCCGCTCAGGAATTCGGTCGATGCTGGCGTTTGGTGGCGCAGTAACCGCCAGCACCCTTCTGACGTATCTGGCCTTCAACCTCGACAAGGTGCTGATCGGACGGTTCTGGGGCGCGGCGCCCCTTGGGATCTATGGCCGAGCCTACACGCTCATAAACCTGCCCAACGAGAGTCTATACTCGACCATCGGGTCGGTGGCATTCCCGGCGCTGGCGCGTATGCAGAACGACCCTGCGCGCCTGAAGTCCTATTTCCTGAAAGGTTATGGCATCTTTCTGTCCCTCGTCCTGCCGATCACGATAGGTTGCGCGTTCTTCGCGGACGACATCATCCTGGTTTTTCTGGGGCCAAAATGGAATGATGCGACGACCATCTTTCGTCTACTCGTGCCGGCGATTCTCGTCTTCGCCTTCACCAATCCATTTGCCTGGCTGATGTTGGCCACCGGCCACGCGGGACGGAATGCCAGGATTTGCTTGGCCGTGGCCCCGGTGTTGATCCTTGGCTATACACTTGGCTTGAGCCACGGACCGCTGGGCGTCGCGCTAGGATTTTCGACGAGCATGGTGATCTGCGTTGTGCCCGTAATACTGTGGGCAAAGTGGGGCACCTTGATAACCATGCGGGACATTGTCCGGTCGGCGAAGCCCGCATTGGTCTCCATCGTGATAGGTGCCGCGGCAACGCTGGCTGCTCGTCCGCTGATGGAGCACATTAATCCGGGGTTCGGAAGACTCGTGCTGGAGTCCAGCGTGCTCTTCGGCGTCTATCTCCTAACACTAGTGTTCGCCATGAAGCAGAGGTCCGTCTACATGGGGCTGCTTCGTGAAATGGGCATTGTCCCGATCGGTGGGTGGCGGGCAGGCGGCGGAAAGGCATAGTGTGGGGCCGCCGGATCGAGTTGTCGGCATTGGCCAACCGCTCGTCGCGAGGCGGAAGTACGGGAGGATCCTCCGAAGGCTTCTTGAAGCCTACCTCTCCCTGAATAGCCGCGTCTGGCGCAGTTTCCCGGCTTCACTGCAGCGGTTACCTCCATGCCAGCTGTACGGACGGCACGTGCATTGGATCGTTCGTCTGCACGCTGAGCGGAGGCAATACTTCGGCACGTTCTTCCTTCGAAACCGCCCGGAACTGGAATTGATGCGCAGGCTGGTTAGCCGGATGGGCGCAGGTTCCGGCATGAAGATCGCAGTGCTGGCGTGCAGCAAAGGCGCCGAAGTCTATTCAATCGCGTGGGCGCTCCGGTCCGCGCGCCCCGATTTGAAGCTCAGCATCGACGCGGTGGACATTTCCCAGGACATTCTGGATTTCGCCAAACGGGGAATCTATTCACTAAGAAACCATGAGGAATGGCAGCCGGCAGATCGCGGCGACATGTCTGACGAGGATGACGTCGCCAGGAATACGTACCAGGATCAGAATGCACCAATCTTCGAACGCATGACCCGTGACGAAATTGAGGCCATGTGCGAGACCAAGGGTGAGCAGGCAAGGATCAAGCCATGGCTGAAAGCGGGAATCCGCTGGCTGCGCGGAGACGCCAGCGATCCGGACTTGGTTAAGGTGCTCGGCCCTCAGGACATCGTCGTCGCAAACCGGTTTCTATGCCACATGGAGCCGAAATCCGCGGAAAGATGCCTGCGCAACATCAGCCGCATGGTGAAGCCGGAAGGATATCTGTTCGTCTCGGGGATCGATTTGGACGTGCGGACACGAATTGCCTGCGAGATGGGCTGGAAGCCGGTCTCGGATTTGATCAAGGAAATCCACGAAGGTGACACGTCCCTGAGGCACGGCTGGCCTTTGGAATACTGGGGCCTTGAGCCCTACCGCGGCGACCGGCTTGATTCGGGCATTCGGTACGTTTCGGTTTTTCAGGTCGGTTGACCTGCCCGGCTGATGACGTAACGGTAAATTTCGCACATTTCGAGGGCGGTGGCCTCGATCGGTTCAATGGTAGCTGCGAAAGGCCAGATGGGCCGGGAGGAGCCGATTCAGCGACGAACAGATGGTGGCGATCCGGGAGGCCGATCGGACGACGGTCGCCGCGGCCGCGAATAAGAACAAGCCGAGCGTGCAAACGATCTACGCGTGGCGTAAGCAGCTCAACCCTACGGGCGCTTGGAGAAGTAACCCCATATTGATGTACCCTTTCGGATGTCCGGGTTGCTCTTGGTGACCTGCTCATTTCCCTGAGACCATCGCGGGTTACCAATTAGTAGGATTTTCATCCTTCCAGAATATGAATATTCGAGTCCAGGGGGGACTTCGACTAGCAGACCGGCTTCCACGTCGTACTTCTCATTTTCGATGGTGAAGTATCCCTTACCCTCTATGATGTAGTACGTCCGAGCGACATTCTTGCTGATAATGAACGTATCGTGTCCCGTTTTCACATCCAAATAGTGAATATCGAGTTCTGGGTTTCGCAAAGGACCAAATTGATAGCCTCTTAGGCCTTTAGTTACAAAAGCGGGAGATTGAGGAATTCTCAATACGTAACTCATAAGGTCGCAGCCTATAACAGCGAGACATCGCGTGGGCCTTGCTGGCGCGCGGTGAAGCGTTTCGGTCAGCACGGTCGTAAAAATTTCAGAACTCGTGTCGCGGAGTCGCAGGCGTTGAGTAGAGATGGCATGACCGGTAGGACCGGCACTCTTGGAACCTGGGTTGAATCTAGGCCATCACGGGCCGTTCGAGTACAGAGGTAAGAGTGCGCCGACTATCCATCTGGGCCAGGGGCATTTGTCCCTACACAAGGCCGAATATATTGAAGCGATCCACCACGTTAGCCATCAAATCTGCCAGCGCCCATTATGGGGACAGGCCCATATAAGCTTCAACGGCAAGTGTGACGTTCCCCCCGTTCCGCGTCAGTTCATAAGCAGAATTTCGCAGATGGGACTCTGACGACTATATTGGTCGATCACGGTCAGCTGTCGGAACACCCGGCCGCCGTAGAGGGGCATCCTGCACAAAGTCCCTGCTCCCGAGCATCGGTGCGCGTCGCCTGGGGCACCGGCTCGTGGTGCAAGTGACCTGGGCCGGCAATTTGTATCACAAACTGTGCCGGCATCGCATCCCCGGCGACTTACCTGCATCCGCAGCTGCAGGCCCTGCAGCCGATACAGTCGGCGCACCCGCTTAGTGCTTGAGCAGCTGCTCGGGCTGGAGCCGAACGATTGCCGACTGCGAGCCCCCTGACCAGCTACGCGCCACAGGCCCCCGAGCACTTGGGCGTGCCGCTAGGCCGAACGATCACGCAAGCGCGCGGCATGAGGATAGTGCCGCTTCCGCAGCGCGCTCTCCGCTGATGTAGCTCTCGTCCGTCCACATGTATCCCCAATCGCCGTATCTCCCGCAGTACGCGATCTTCAAGTCGTCGAGATATCCGTGAACCGTCTTCAGAGCGGCGGCGCGGTTGAGATCGAAGATGACGTTCGCATGGCGCACCAGGGTCGCGTGGCGCGTCAGGATTTGATCGTCTTCCCTTAGCGTGCCGGTCCGCCGCAGGTCGGCGATCACCGGGTCGATGAGGGAATCGGGCGCCTGCGTCAGCGGACGATACTTGCTGGAAAAATAGACCTCGGCCTGAATGCTCCCGCAGCCCGGAGGCACGTTGGTCGCGGATAGCATGTGCGGAAAGCTCAAGCGCGTGAAGCAGACGTCCTGATCGTAGATGTACGTGATCTGCCCCTCCGACAGATCCTGTCGATTGACGCCGACGTTGACCAGGACGCACGTCGAGCAGGCAAGTTGCTGCGAGGCATCGATGACATCCTGCGGCGTTCCCGCGATCATCGGAACGAGGTCCGGCAAGGCAATCGAGGACACGAGCGCATCGTATCCTGCGGTGGAACCGTTGGCGAAGCGCAGCACCTGTTGCCGAGGGTCGACGGCGACCACCTCGTGCTCCAACCTGATATCGGCGATGCTCGGAAGGTCGCGCAGATAGGAAACGAAGCCGCCGTTGGTCGGGTAGCGAAAATTGGTGATGTAGTGCACCTCCGGCGCCCAGGGCGCAAGGGCGCCGCGCAGCATTTCCTCGAGACTCGGGCGATACATCCTCGGACCGAGCCAGTCCGTGCTCATGTTGCTGGCTTCGGTCAGGTGATACTTGCGCGTGTACTGCATCGGGAAGGTCTCGGCGAACTTCCTTCCGTAGCTCGCGAGCAGCCAATCCTCGTAGTTGTTGATCTGGCGCTCCGTTGCCATGCTCCTTCACGAAATCCGCGATGATCTCCACGATCAAGTCGTGGGGCAGTCCGTTCAGGTGCAACTGGACCGGGTGCGTCAGCCGAAGGCCCTGCCAATAGTTGTCGAGCTTGACCTGGACGGCCTCGTACTTGTCGTCGACGTATCTGGCAAACAGCGCCTGGATCCTCGGGTCCTTGGTGAACGAGATGTGGGGACCCTGATCGAACAGGAAGCCTTGCGGGTCCCGAAACGATGCCGTGTGCCCGCCATAGTACGGTGCCTGGTCGTACACCACCGGTCGGATGCCATTCGCGCGCAGGTAAGTTGCGGCGCCGAAGCCCGCCATGCCGGATCCGAGAACGACAATATTCGTCACTTGCCTGAGCCTCCGAAAGACATGACCGTACGCTCGACGCTCGCTTGCCCCATGAGCCTGAGCTCAGGGCATGCCGCGTTTCGCGCCCGTACGATTCACACAGTGATCGCGACGCCCGATTCCTGACGAGTCGGTATTCCACTGACCGTCGCGGCAACCGGCCAACGCCTTTGCTGCTCCTGCCAGAGCTCGTCCCGGAGCCTCGCGGGCGGCATCCTGACGTCGTCGAACCTGACGACCTCGTCCTTCGCGACATCTCGGAGCAGCACGCAATCATCCGACATCGCGATCGGCAGGGCGTTGCCGGCTCGCGCAGCAGCGCGGTTCTCGATCAGCCCGTAGCTGCAGAAGCCGCCCACACCGTCCAGGCGCTCGCCTGCCTTCAAGAGCCGCTTCGCGACGGTCACGACCTCGCACGCGGGCCCCCCACGAGGTGCGACCGTGGGGTCGGCGTGAATGACGGCGCGACCGATCGTCGATGGCAACTGAATGTGCGGCAGGTGAAACGGCGTATAGAAGACGTAGAAGGGACCATCGCCCAGCTTGTAGTACGCGAGCTGCGTCTTCTTGTACGGGTTTTCCTCGTGCACCACGACGAAGGCGCCGGTATGCGGGGCCGCACCCACCGAGTAGTCGACGATTCCGCCGGCGAGCATCGCCTCGGCGGGGAGCAACTTCGCGAGATCCCGAACGTAACCGCATGCGGGTCCCGTCATGCCGCGCCGGGCCACCCCAAAACCCGTCGCGTTGGCAAGCACCGTGGTCTCCATCGACAACTTCGTTGCGTCGGCGAACGAGGTGACCTTCCTTACATCCTGATCGTGCTTGGCTGCAAATGCCTGCTGCGTGTCGGGCGTACGGTAGTAGTCGACCATGCCCTTGATGTTGCCGGCAGCGACCGGACGCAGACCCACCGTTTGAACGTAGCGGAACAAGGTCATCGCCACGCCCGGCTCGTCCCCGTCCGTGTGCGTCACGACGACGCCGGCTTCATCGGCCTTGACCTTCAGTATCGGTCCGATCAGCGAGTCGAGCTCCGCATTGACGAGCACCACGGGTTTGCCGTGCGCGAACGCGTCCAGCGCGACGCTCGCGGCGAAATCGACGGTTCCCGTCACTTCGACGATCAGATCGATCGCGTTGCATCGCGTCAGCACCTGAGGATCGTCGGTGATGACGGGCACGCCGCGGGAGATGCGCGCCTCGGCTTCGCTCGTCGTGTCCGCAGTCTGCCATCCCCGGATGCCTGCCTCCTGCAACGCCCGTTCGGCGTGCCGCGGGGTGCGATTGGCGATGCCGGCGAGGCGAATGCCGGGAACGGGAGTTCCCAGCTGCAGCGCAATCGCGCGGCCGGTCGCGCCCGCGCCTACCACACCGACCCGGATCGGTCGTTGCTCGGCTTCACGGGCTTGAAGCGCGCTGTAGACGGACATGTTGCGGACAGGGCTGCTGGCGGATTGTGGGTTCATGACGATTCTCCATTCCTATTATTCGGCTCCAGGAGGGGCCAATGGCGATCCTGATCGGAAATCGACGAGACTGGCAACGGCCACCGGATTTCGAATGCCGGATCGTCGTACCTTACACCTCGGGCCTCGCCCGGCGCGTAGACCGCCGAGGCGAGATAGTAGATCTCGGCATTGTCCTCCAGCGATTGACAGCCGTGGGCGCAGCCCTCCGGTACGTAGAGCATGTGACCGTTGTCCGCGCTCAGGCGCGTCCCGTACCAGGACCGGTAGGTCGGCGATCCGGGCCGAAGATCCACCACGACGTCGAAGATCGCACCCCGCGTGCAGCGAACGAGCTTGGCCTCGAGCGCGGGGGCGACTTGATAGTGCAATCCACGGATCGTGCCCTCCCGGATGCTGAACGCCATGTTCGCCTGCAAAGGGGTGAAATCGACGGCATGTTCGGAAAACTCGGCGCGGCACCACGCGCGCATGAACCGGCCCCGCGCGTCTTCATGAGGTGTAGGCTCGATGACCCAGGCACCATTGATTCCACACTCCGAGAACTTCATAGGCCCCGCGCGCTTGCCATTGCCCCAGGCCATCGCCGGCCCACTGCATACAGTTCGCCGGGAGACCATTGCCGCACCGCTTCCCGCTGCATGACCGCGAGTCGCCGTCGCAACCCTCCGCTCAGCGCCCCTCCAGATAGCGAGACATTTGTTCGAGGCAAAGACCCCTGGCGTCCTGGCCGCTATGGTACCTCCGATACCACCCGGCAACCAGACGCAAGGCCTCGTCGATCCCCAGCTGGCAACGCCATCCGAGACGGTTCGCGGTCTTGGTGACGTCGAGCCTCAACAGGTTTTCCTCAGGGGGATGACTCACGGTGTCCTGGACCCAAGGCCGCTCGATACCCCACTCCGCCGCCAGGGATTCCACTATGTAGGACACAGAGCGCGACTCCGCGTCGGTCGGGCCGAAGTTCCATGCCCCCGAGTACGCGCGAGCATCGCCGGACAGTGCCTCTGCCAGCCTCACATATCCTCCAAGGCAGTCCAGCACGTGCTGCCACGGGCGGACGGCCTGGGGATGGCGAAGGACGATGGACTGCGATTTCAGAAATGCCGCAATCGTGTCGGGAATCAACTGTCGCGGCGTCCAGTCTCCGCCGCCGATCACGTTGCCCGCACGGGCGCTGGCAATTCCTACGCCGTGCTCGGCGAATCGGGACAACGGGAAGAACGAGTCCCGGTAGGACTGGCCCACGAGTTCCGCGCATGCTTTGCTGTTCGAGTACGGATCGTGTCCGCCGAGCTCGTCGTTTTCGCGGTATCCCCAATCCCAACCCTTGTTCTCGTAGCACTTGTCCGTCGTGACATTGATCACGATGCAAGGCCGACGCAACCGTCGGACGGCCTCCAGGACGTTGACCGTGCCAAGGACGTTCGTCGAATAGGTCTCTACGGGGTCGTCATAGGAATGCAGGACCACCGACTGCGCAGCCATGTGGAACACGAACTCAGGAGCAAACGAGCGCACGGTGTCGACGACCGCATCCAGATTGCGGACATCGCCGATGGTCGACTCGACGAGCTCATCGACGCGCGCGAGCGAATAGAGGTTGGGCTGCGTGGGCGGATCGAGCGCATACCCCCGGACCCGCGCGCCAAACGAATTGAGCAGCAAACAGAGCCAGCTTCCCTTGAACCCCGTATGGCCCGAAACGAGCACGCGCTTGTTCTGCCAGAAGGACGGATTCATTGCCCCAAGCTCCATGCACACGTGCGACAGGTCGGACCCGCAGGACCGGCAACTACGCTCGCCGGGCACGCCCCATGTCCTTGGATGGACGGCGCTGGGCTCTCGTGGTTGCAGCCCTCCCCGCCGCGAATGGGCAGACGGCCTTCCTGATATGGAAAGCCTCCGCGAACCCGCTCGCGGCCCGGCTTTCCAAACCGCGGATACGCATCGCGGCCAGGAGATTCTCCGCATTGAACCACGACTTGGTCCTTTGCGAGGCGAAGGCACGCATGATGACGTCGACTTTGCGGGCCGCCACCAGGCCAGCCAGCGGCACGTACATGCCCGGGGTCGTCAGATCGCCGTCGTACTTCGGAATCTCGTACTCCCAGATCAGGTGATCGCGAAACGTCTGCCACGTTATCTGGCTGACCAGGCTGTGGTCCTGGTGACGATCCAGGCCGTGATGCGTGAATATCAGGTCCGGCTCGAGGCTTCTCTTCAACGCCTCGAACTCGGCCTTGACGGCAGCAAAGTGTGCGGGCAAGAACCCGTCGGGCAAGTCGCAAATGCGCAATTGTCCGCGAGCGGACGTCCGGATGAGCGCCCTGGCCGCCCTGGTCGCCTCCCGTCGCCGCGATGGCACCGAGCTCAGCACCAGCCAATGAATCCTGCATCGCGGATACTGCTGTTGCAGCGACAGTACCGTGCCGCCGCAGCCGATCTCGATGTCGTCGCAATGAGCCCCGATGCACAGGATCTCCAGTCGGCGTCGGGGAGGCGACGCCAGAGTCAGCCCGAGCATCGCGGCCTCATCGCTTCCACACCATCCACGGGCAGTCCCCCCGAGCCTCCATCCGGTCCAGCGTAATCTTGTCCTTGAACGTGTCCATCGCGCGCCAGAATCCCGAATGCCGATACACGGCCAGCAGGCGCTTTTCGATCAGCCGATTGAACGGTTGCTCTACGAGTTCGTCGCCTTCCTCGATGTAGTCGAATATCGAATTCCGTAGGACGAAATAGCCGCCGTTGATCAGAAACTCCTTGTCGGTCAGCCCGCCGATGCGCGTCGCCAATCCCTCCACTGTAGCGTCCAGCGTGTGGAAGCTGTGCCAGCCGTTCACCCCGACGATGCTCGCCACGACCCTTTTCGACTCGAAATCGGCAATCATCCTGTCGAGCGGCAAATCCGACAATCCATCCGCGTAATTGGCGAGGAACACCGGTTCGTTCTCGAGATGCTTGCGCACCCTGAGCAATCGCTGCCCGATGTTCGCATGCAGACCGGTGTCCACAAAGGTGATCCGCCAGTCCTGGATATCGGTGGTGTGCGGCTCCAGCCGACGCCCTCCTTCCGACAAGGTAAAGTCGTTGGACAGGCACTCGTTGTAGTTGAGGAAATACTCGCGGATCATGTCGCCGCGGTAGCCGAGACACAGTACGAAGTCCGTGTGTCCGTAGTGCGCGTAGTACCGCATCAGATGCCAGATGATGGGCCGGACACCGAGAGATACGAGCGGCTTGGGAATCGTATCCGAATGCTCGCGCAGTCGCGTGCCCATACCGCCGCAGAAGAGAACGACCTTCATGATGGTTGCGAATCCCTGATGTTTCCCACGCAGCCAGCCATTGCATCGGCGTGCGACGTGTGCTGTGTGAGATTGACTACAAGCCCGTCCGTCCTGGTCCTGGCTGCGTATCTAGCCGAAAGGCCTTGCGAGGGCCATCCAGCCATGTGGCGCCTAGTGCTGGCAACCGGGTTCTTTGCCAAGTATCCGAACTCAATACCACAGTCGCATCGTGTTGCAATGCCGGCGAAACGAGAGATCGCGCGGGGCGAATCTGTACATCGCAGAGGCAATTCTCGGTATGCCAAAGATGAAAGAAAACAACGGTTTCAGTATGCCGGGTCCGGTGGTGTTGGTCAAACGACTGGCAAGGGCGTCAAGCGCCCCAGTCGAATCACGGTTCGGCGTTGACCCGACGATGTCCCATCGGCGAGCGCGGAGCGTTGTATGCCACCACTTGACTCCGCCGCTTAGATCCCTTCGAGGCCCGATGCCCCATCCCGGCTCGCATTGCGCACTTCACTCGCCCAAGTTGGTGCACGCCCATGGGCTATCCCAGGGCGGACCGCGGCGCCGAGCCCACGCGTGGCTGGCGGCGCCATGTGGTCGGTTCGGTGGCATTTTGTGGGATAGAATTGGCCACACTTGACCAGCCTCCCATTCGATTCGGGGCTTCGGCACTATCGCGAAATTCACGTCATCCAATTGCGAGCCAGATGGAAGATCCTCTCCCTCGCTACTATCGATGCCCTGCTCCGTATGTCCGCATCGCAACCGCTAAGCCGGTTTCGGCAGTTGACGATTTTCGAAGTGGATCCCAACTAGCGGGGTTCGGACGCCATAGCGGGCGTGGGCCCTCTCGCGACGCCGAAGGTGATCTGCCTGATACCCTCGACGATGTCGCGATCGATTTGCGGAAATGAACGCGCCCGAAACGGCCGCCAGCGATCGCATGCATGACAGCATCCGATCGACCCTGCACGCATTCGTCGCGTGGCTGGATCGATACGGCGAGTTGTCTTACGATCATCAGAGCTATTTCGCCGGTCCGGTCGGAGGGCGCGCGAAGGCACTCTACTATCGCCGTCCCTTGCTCGGCACGATGGCGGTGGCTCCGATGATCCTGAGCGAGGCCTTTCTTCCCGCGGCGCGACGATTGTTCTGGCATCCGCAACGCTTCCCGATTGCGGATGCGCACTACGCGATGGGATTCGCGCTGTTGGCGCAGATGACGGGCGACCCAAGGTACTACGATCGCGCCGTGCACTTCCTCGAAATACTCGAGTCGACGCGATGCCCGGGCTACCGTCACTACTGCTGGGGGTACCCCTTCGATTGGGTGACGCGGACCGGCGTTATGGCGGCCGGCACACCCCTCATCACGACGACGCCTTACGTCTACGAGGCGTTCTCGTACGTGCACCAGATCGATGGCAATCCACGGTGGCTCGAGATCATGGCGTCGATGGCCGAGCACGCCTTGCACGACATCAAGGACCGCGAGATCTCGGCCGACACTGCGACGGCGGGCTACAACCCGCAGGACACCGAAGGTGGCGTCATCAACGCGAGCGCCTATCGCGCCTTCATGCTCTTCGACGCCTCCAAGCCGGTTCTCGCGCCCGGACTACCGGCGGGCTGCGGAGCGCAACCTGAACTTCGTGCTGAGCGCGCAGCAGCCGGACGGGCGCTGGTTCTACGCCGCCGACGGCGTCCGCGACTTCGTCGACCACTTCCACACCTGCTTCGTATTGAAAGCGCTCGCGAAGATCGACCGCGATATCGGCCACGAGGGCTGTCGCAAGGCCATCGACGCGGGGGTGGACTACTACGTGCGGAATCTCTTCGACGAGGCCGGCCTGCCGAAGCCATTCTCGAAGCGCGCCCAGGCTCACGGTCTATCGGCACGAGCTCTATGACTACGCCGAATGCATCAATCTCGGCGCCCTGTTGCGCGGGCGCTATCCTGCGCTCGACGCCCGTATCGGCACCACGTTGACCGATCTTCTCGAGAACTGGCGGAAGCCCGACGGCTCGTTCCGCTCGCGCCGCCTGCTCGTCGGATGGGACAACGTGCCGATGCATCGGTGGGCGCAGGCACAGATGTTCAGAAGCCTGTGCTTCCTGCTCGCTTCCACGACCGCTCCGCCTACTCGCCACGGCCGAAATCACTGCCAGCCGATCGGAGCGGTCGCCGTCCAACGAGTCCCGCATGCGGGCAACCCTGCCCGGCGGCGCGCTCTGATCCACGGTCCCCACCATGTGCGGCATCTGCGGCCAGTACAACTTCCGCGAACCGAAGCCCGTCGACGTCGCGACCGTCAAGGCGATGGCCCGCTCCATCGCGCATCGCGGACCCGATGACGAGGGCTATCACTTTGCCGGACCCATTGGACTCGGATTCCGCCGATTGTCGATCATCGATCTCGCCGGCGGCCATCAGCCGATGGCGGACGCCGAGGAAACCGTCTGGGTGATCTTCAACGGCGAGATCTACAATTTCCACGAGCTGCGGCGCGAGCTCGAGTCGTCCGGCCATGTCTTTCGCACACGATCGGACACCGAGGTCATCATCCACGGCTACAAGCAGTGGGGAACCGAGGTCCTGAATCGGCTCAACGGAATGTTCGGACTCGCCATTTGGGACGATCGTCGCAAGCGCCTCGTCATCGCGCGCGACTCCGCGGGCATCAAGCTCGTGTACTACCATGTGGACAACGGGACGGTCAGTTTCGGCTCCGAGATGCGCGCGGTGCTGGCCGGGCTGTCGCAGCGGCCGGAAATCGACGTCAGCGCGGTCAATCTGTTTCTGCGTTATCGCTATACGCCATCTCCCCTTACGCTTCATCAAGGGGTTCGGAAGCTGGCTCCCGGAACGATGGCGGTCTTCGAAAACGGCGACTGGCGCGTGGAGCGTTGGTATCGTTTCCGGCCGACCCCGTTTTCGCCGGCGTTGACCGACGACGAGGCCTCCGAGCAGCTGCTGGACATCTACAAGCGCGCACTGAAGCGGCATCTGATCAGCGACGTGCCCGTTGGCCTGCTGCTGAGCGGCGGTGTGGACTCCGGGCTGCTGCTCGGCTTGATGCGCCTCTACGGCGACACGTGGCCCACGTACACCGTCGGATACGGCAAGGCCGCCTACAAGGACGACGAGCTGGCCGACGCGGCGGAGACCGCCGCGCTTTTTTCCTCCCGAAACACGTCGATAACGCTCAGCCGGGAGACCTTCGAGGCGTCGCTGCCGAAGATCGTTTCGATGCTCGAGGAGCCGATCGCGGCTTCGTCGATCGTCCCGATGTATTTCGTCTGCGAACGAGCGCGACAGGACGTCAAGGTGGCGCTGGTCGGCCAGGGACCGGACGAGCTGTTCGGCGGCTACAACCGCCATCTCGGCGTGCAGTACGGCGCGCACTGGCGGCGGCTGCCGCAATGGCTCCGGAGCGGCGTTCACGCTGGCATCCGTCACCTCCCTCGCCAGGAAACGTTGAAGCGCGGTGTGTATTCGCTCGACGTGGAGGATCGGCTGCAGCGGTACCAGAACGTGTTCTCGATCTTGCCGGGAGACGACGTCGACGGCTTGTTCAGGCCGGGCTGTTACCGCAGGGCGCCGGCGACAGCATCCTTCAGTCGTGGGCCGACCTCGCACCCGAAATGGAGGGCTGCGACGAACTCGGCGCGTTCCAGGTACTGGAGATCCGCTCCTCGCTGCCGGACGAGCTGCTCATGTACGCCGACAAGCTCTCGATGGCGCACGGACTCGAGGTCCGCGTGCCGTACCTCGACAAGGAAGTGATAGAGTTCGCGGAGCGGTTGCCGGCCAGGTTCAAGATCCGCGCGCGGCCGCCGCAAGTGGCTGCACCGAAGGGTCTGCGAGGCATTCCTGCCGCGCACGATCCTGGCGCGCAAGAAGCGGGGATTTGCGGTCAACGTCGTCGACGAGTGGTTCCACAATTCGCTCGACAGCCGCATGGGTCGCTATCTTCTCGACGATGACTCATTGATGTTTCGGTTTCTCGACCCGGAGGCTGTGCGCCGGCTGGTCGACGAACATCGCTCGGGCCGCAACGACAACCACAAGATGCTGTTCAGCCTCATCGTGTTCGAGGAATGGCTTCGCGCGAGCGAATCGGCGGGCCGCAACGCCCCTTCGGCCGAGCCGCCCACGACGCAGGTGGCGCTCGCCTGAAGTGGACCGGACACACCGGACGCCTCGCCATGCCTCTCGACTACGTTCTCATCACGCCCGCGCGCAACGAGGCGGCATTCATCGAGAAAACGCTGAGATCAGTGGTCGCGCAGACGGTCCTGCCGAAGCGATGGATCATCGTGAGTGATGGATCAACTGACGGCACCGACGAGATCGTCCGCAAGTACCAGCCTGGACGCGAGTGGCTCGAGCTCATCCGTCTTCCCGCAACGCAAGGAACGCAACTTTGCCGCGAAGGTGGAGGCGTTCAACGCCGGCTACGAGCGGGTCAAGGCGCTCGCGTTCGACATCATCGGCAATCTCGATGCCGACATCTCGTTCGGCGAAGACTACATCGAGTACCTCCTCGGCAAGTTCGAGGCGATGCCGAAGCTCGGCGTGGCCGGAACCCATTACATCGAGGGCGATTTCCATTCGTACCAGGACAGCTACATCAACGTCCAGCACGTCAACGGGCAGATCCAGCTCTTCCGCAGGGCATGCTTCGAGGAGATCGGCGGCTACGTGCCGATCAAGGGCGGCGGCATCGACTGGGTGGCCGTCACGACGGCACGAATGAAGGGCTGGACTACCTACTCCTTCGGGGAAAGGACGTTCGAACATCATCGAAAGATGGGAACGGCCGGCGGCAGCGAGCTCGGCGCCCGCTTCCATTATGGCAAGAAGGACTATTTCCTGGGCGGCCATCCGCTGTGGCAGCTGTTCCGTAGCACGTTTCAGCTGACGAAGAAACCGTACGTGCTGGGCGGGGTATGCCTGCTCGCGGGCTACATGTGGTGCTGGATCACGCGCCACGAGCGGCCGGTCTCGCCGGAGCTGATGGCGTTCCACCGCAACGAGCAATTGTGCGGCTCAAGCAGTGCTTCGGAATCTGTTCTGGTTGGTTTGTGTGATCCCGATTCTGCACCTCACGATAGCGACTGACCGAGCGAGCGGCTTCACGTGCGGCTAGAGCAGCTTGCTGCTGACGGCAGCTGCTGCAGCTCGACCTAGTGACTGAGCGCCTGTCACGATTGATCCCGGATCGAGTCCGTTTCGATAAGAGGCGCGCACACGAAGTGTGAGGATGTCGTGTCGCGATGGAACACGCAGTGGAAGACGGCTACCCATGTGCGTTGTCGCGATGACTACCCGCCTCGCCCGTCGCGTTGATCCTGATCGTCCTATGTCGATAATGACGCGTGCACTCCATGTCGAAGACACCAACCATCTTGGTTGTCGCAATGAGAGCGTCTCCGACCCGCAAGGGTGCGCGCCAACCCGTGTCGCGATGAGTAGCATGGCAACAATGTCCACGGGATCTTCACCAAGGAAACGATCATCAGTGGGCAGCCAGCCAGCATCGAATGCCTCGAGATCGCCGGTCAGACCTTTTCGATCGACCGCGGACTCATTACCGTCGTCGGCCTCGAGGACGATTGGTACGAAGACGTCCGGGATCCGGCGGCCGCAGTAGGCATCCTCAAAGAAGCGAAGAGCATCCACCCAGACCTCTTTACGTTCTGGCAGCGAATGCCCGACGTCGAACCCAGATTCCCCTACCATCGCGAGTGGGAGGAAATCGCAGTGCTGCCAGTAACCACCTACGATCACTGGTGGACGTCGCAGATAAAGTCGCGTGTCCGCAACCAGATCCGCAAGGCTGAGAAGGATGGCCTTACGGTCAAGGAGGTCCCGTACGACGACGATTTCGTCCGTGGAATGACCGCGATCTTCAACGAGTCGCCGATCCGGCAGGGCCGCCGCTTCTGGCACTACGGCAAGGACTTCGAGACAGTCAAGCGCCAATTTTCACGATTCCTCTTCCGGGAGCGCATGATCGGCGCCTATTTCGAAGGGGAAATGGTTGGATTCATGATGCTCGCGGATGCAGGCCGGTTCGCGTTGACAGGGCAGATCATCTCGAGCCTCAGGCATCGCGACAAGTCACCGAATAACGCCTTGATAGCGAAGGCGGTCGAAGTCTGCGCAGCCAGCGGCATGCCGTACTTAATCTACCTCTTCTGGAGCGACGATTCGCTCGCGGAGTTCAAGCGTCGCTGCGGTTTCGAACGTGTCTGCGTCCCGCGCTACTACGTTCCGCTCACTTGGAAAGGCGCGCTCGCCCTGAAGCTGGGAGCTCACCGCGGATGGAAGGCCCTGATTCCGGCGCGGGTCAAGACTCGACTCAAGCGAATGCGCGCGTCCTGGTATCGCAAAAGAGGATTGACGGCGCCCTCTTCCGCTGCAAGTTAGTGCGAAATGCGGCATTGCCCCCAGTCACGTCTCCGAACTGATACGCGGCTGCGGCAGGCGCTGCCAGCGCGCGTCAGTCGCACGGCCGGCGAAAGTCTGACATGCCGGGCATCGTCGGAATTATTGGTCCTGAACCCGAGGACGAGTGCCAGCGCCTCGTCCACGCGATGCTGCGGACCATGCAGCACGAGCCCACGTACGTCAGCGGAACGCATTTTGCTCCGTCTGTCGGTGCGTATGGCGGCTGGATCTCGCATCGAAACTCGTTTGCCGCAAGGCAATCGTCCGTGCGAGGCGACGGCGGTGAGGTGCTGCTGTTCGCCGGCGAATGTTTTCCGTCCATCGGCCGTCACCGGAAGAATACCACGACCACCGCGTTGGCCAAGCAGATCTGCTTAGCGATACACACCCACGGGCCCTCGTTCATCGCGGATCTGAACGGGCTGTTCAGCGGCTTTTTGATCGATACACGGCGTCAACGGTGCTGGTCTTCAACGATCGGTATGGCAGCGAGCGGCTCTATCATGCCGAAAGGACGGAACGACGTACATCGCCAGCGAAGCAAAAGCGCTCCTTCGAGTACTTCCCGAACTGCGCGCGCTCGACGACGAAGGCGTCGCGCAGTTTCTCCGCTATGGAAGCACGCTGAACGGGCGCACGCTGTTCCGAGGCATCCGCGCACTTCCCGGCGGAACGCTGCTGAGCATCGAGCGCGGCATCGCGAGGAGCAGCGACGCTATTTCGTCCCCGAATCCTGGGAGGCGCAGCCGCCACTGGACGAGGCGGAGTTCGAATCACAGTTCCGCGAGGCGTTCTTGCGCGCGTTACCCGGATATTTCTCGTCGGACGTGCCGATCGGCATTTCGATTACCGGCGGCCTGGATACACGCATGATCCTCGCTTGCATGCCAGCGTCGCCCGAGCTCCGATCCCTACACGTTTGGCGGGCAGACACACAAGACGCTCGATGCGCGAATCGGCGCTCGGGTTGCACAGGCCAAGGGGCTTGATCATCATCTGCTGCGGATCGGTGCGGACTTCGTTACAAACTTCGGTCGATACGTAGACCGGACTGTCTTGATCACCGACGGTTGCGCGGGCGCGCTGGGTGCCCACGAAATCTATTTGACCGCGCTAGCCAGGAAGATTTCGCCGATTCGTCTCACCGGAAACTACGGAAGTGAGGTGCTGCGCGGCATGTCGACATTGAAGCCGATGCACCTCGCCTCCAAGCTATTCGCCCAAAGCTTCCGGCCCATGCTCAACGCCTGAGGACGGAAGCACGCGACACCCGTGCACCCGGTCACCCACGCTGCGTTTCGTGGGGTTCCCTGGCACCTTTTCGGCACCCTCGCGGCGGGCCGTTCCAACTCGTGTTCCGGACGCCGTATCTCGATAACGAGATCGTCAGACTCGCCTTCGAGCGCCCCCTCGCTTGCGCCTATCCGTTGTGCCAGCGCTGCGTCTGATCCACTGGCAGGATCCCGCGCTAGCGTCAATACCGACCGATCAGGGTCTGGTGTGGGACAAGCGGGGGCCCTCGCAATCGCCCACCGCTTGTTCTGCCGGACGACCTTCAAGCTCGACTATCTCCACAAGGAGGGCCTGCCCGACTGGCTCGGACCATTGACCCGCTGCTCGACGCGCTGGCCCGTACCAATCTGCTCGGGTTGCACAAGTTCCTCCCTTACCGATCATGGTTCCGACGCGAGCTTCGGACTATGTGCGCGCGGTGCTGACCGATCCACAAACCGCGCGACAGCCCTACTGGAACGCGAAAGGCTTCCGGCCCTCATCGAAGATCACGTGCGTGGCCGACACAACCGGGTGCGAGAACTCAACGCGGTCCTGACGGTGGAAGCGGTCGAACGCCTGCTCGTACGGAAAGCGTACGTGTTGCCAAGGAAACCAAACCCGTTGTCCGGCCCGAATCAACATGAAGACCCTCATCATCAAGCTCAATGCGACTGGTGATGTGGTGCGAACCACATGCCTGCTTGCGTCGCTTGAATGGCCACGTGACGTGGTTGACAGCGTCCGCGAATGTCCCGCTGCTGCAGGGCGTCGCGAAACCTGCGCTGCATGGCGTGGGACGACCGCGACGCGGCACTGGACGAGGACTATGATCTCCTTGTCAATCTCGAGGACGACCCGGAACCCGCAGCATTCGCACGACGCGTCCGACATGAGCAGCGCTTCGGTGCCTATCTGGACGACCGGGGTCAGATGGCGTACACGGACGATTCGCGCCGGTGGTTCGACATGAGCCTCATCAGTGTCCATGGAAGGAAGCGCGCTGACGAACTAAAGCTCCGAAACCGTCGGAGCTACCAGGCACTGATATTCCAGGGGCTCGGATTTGATTTCAGCGATGAGCCCTACGTCCTACCGGAGCCGACACCCACCGATCTCGTCGGCGACGTCGCCATCGCACCCGTAGCCGGCCCCGTTTGGCCCATGAAAGGCTGGGCCCACTACGACCGCCTCGGGCAAGAGCTCGTAGCAAGGGGCCTACGCGTCAACGTCCTGCCGTACAGGCAGTCACTCCTTGAGCACATTGGGGATGTCAACAACCATCGTTGCCTAGTAAGTGGCGACAGCCTGCCGATGCACCTTGCGCTCGGTCTGAAAGTGCCCTGTGTCACGATCTTCAATTGCACCAGCCCCTGGGAGATCCACGACTACGGATTCCAGACCAAGATCGTGTCGCCGCTCTAGCCGAATTCTTCTACAAGCGCGGACTCGATCCCGGGCGATTCAAGCCATCGCACTGGATGGCGTGCTCCACGCGGTTCTGAACAGCTTGTCCAGGCAACCACGAGCAGCCTCAACCGTAACGCGATGACGCCAATCGATGCTTACAAATCGCCCGTGCCTTCAGGCTCGAGGAAGGCGTCCAAAAAAGGGAGTTCGAGTCAACGTGAGCGCTTGAATAGGGTAGCCTTATTGACGGGCGGAGATGACCGGTCGTATGCGCTCGGATTGTCGTTGGCGTTGATCGAGCGTGGTGTAGTTGTCGACTTTATCGGAAGCGACCGGGTGGACTCCCCGGAGCTGCACGACAATCCAATGGTGAGTTTCCTGAACCTGCGGGGAGACCAGCGGGAGGACGCGCCTTTCGGAAGGAAGGCGCTAAGGCTCGCGAGGTACTATTTTCGCCTCGTGAGATATGCAGTTGTGGCCGAGCCGCGCATTTTCCACATTTTGTGGAACAATAAGTTCGAATTTCTCGACCGTACTGCGTTAATGCTCTGGTACCGCATGCTTGGGAGGAGGGTCATGCTCACTGCCCACAACGTCAATGCAGCACGTCGGGATGGCGGTGACAGCGCCCTCAACCGTCTAACACTGCGGGTCCAGTACCGGCTCGCCGAGCATATCTTCGTTCATACCCAGAAGATGAAGGAGGAGCTTCAGGCGCAATTCGGGGTCCCGGAGCGCAATATCAGCGTGATTCCGTTTGGAATCAACAATAGCGCCCCAACCACTGCGTTGACTCGGGAGGAGGCAAAGAAACGGATTGGCCTGCGCGACAGCGAGGTCGCGGCGCTCTTTTTTGGCCAGATCGCGCCGTACAAGGGGCTCGAGTATCTGGTATCCGCGCTGCCCGAGATTGCCAGCTACGACGCTGGGTTTCGGCTGATCATCGCTGGCAAGGTAAAGAAAGGCTTCGAGCAATACTGGCAGCGGGTTCGACGAGCCATCGCGGCGAACGATGTATGTGAACGCACGATCATGAGAATTGAGCACATACCCGATGAAGAGGTCGAAGTGTATTTCAAGGCGGCAGATATTCTGATCATTCCTTACACTCAAATCTTCCAAAGCGGCGTTCCATTTCTCGGCTACAGCTTTGGGGTGCCGGTCATCGCAACCGACGTTGGATCATTGCGTGCTAGGACATAGTCGAGGGGAAAACTGGCTTCATCTGTAGGCCACGGGACTCTTCCGACCTTGCCAGGGCGGTTCGGGACTATTGGTTGAGCGAAATGCGCTGGAACCCCGAGGCCACACGAGCTACCATCCGAAAGTTTGCCAACGACCGCTACTCCTGGACGCAAGTCGGGGCCATAACTGAAGGCGTGTACCGGCAGGTGCTTCGCGCCACCTGAATGGGTGGTTAGCCATCGCAGTTTTCAGTTCTGTTGGATGTGAGTTCGTTGTCTACAATTCTAACCGGCCTGCGCCAATTTGGCTGCCTGGGGAATCGTCGAAGGCATTTTTCATGGTTGCAATCGAAGCGCTGCTTAATCGTTAAATTGGGAGCACTGGCGGATATCCTAGGTTCGGGCAGGGGTGCCTCCATTACGATACACGCTTGCGGTTTTGAAATAAGGTTTCCAATATGACCTCCCTATCGGTAGTTGTGCCCGCGTATAACGAAGAAGAAGGTCTACTGACATTCCATCGGCGCCTGGTTGCTGTGCTGGACGGGATCGATATGACCGCTGAGATCGTCTACGTAAATGATGGGAGTCGGGATAGCACATTAGCCCTCATGCACTCGCTGCACGGTGAGGACCCGAGGGTAAGCGTGGTCGATCTAAGCAGGAATTTCGGTAAGGAGATCGCGCTTACGGCGGAATCGACCATGCCCAGGGAGAAGCGGTAATAGTCATCGATGCCGACCTACAAGATCCTCCTGAACTAATCCCCGAACTTATAAGAGCTTGGTGAGCCGGTAATGACGTCGGAGATGGGAAGCGCATTCCTCCCGCGAAAGGGGAGACGATTGCTAACAAGGTAAGCGGCGATGACTTCTTTCAAAGAGGCTGTTGGAACAACTAAGCCATGTGAGAATTCCCTCAGACACCGGGGATTTTCGCCTGCTTAGCCGTCGCGCCGTAGACGCGTGACCAACTACGTGAGCAGCATCGCTTCATGAAGGGCTTGTTTGCCTGGGTTGGCTACTCCCAGTATGCCGTCCCGTACCACCGCGACCCTCGCTTTGCTGGTCAAACAAAATGGAACTATTGGAGGCTTTGGAACTTCGCCCTTGAAGGAATTACTTCGTTTTCCACCGCACCCTTGAAGCTCTCCACGTACTTCGGACTCGGCGTGGCGTTGACGGCATTTATCTATGGCGCATGGATTATAACGAAGACTCTACTCTTCGGTGAGACTGTCCGCGGATATCCAACGCTGATGGTGGTGATCTTGTTTCTTGGAGGAAGCCAGCTTGTCGCGGTTGGAATTCTGGGTGAATACATCGGTCGGATGTTTGACGAGTCAAAGAACCGCCCACTGTACTTCCTCAACGAGTATCTAAGACCCGCGGTAGATTTGGCGGCAACGGGATGCAATCCAAGAGCCCGCGCAATACCTAATTGCCTCCCAACTACGGATCCATTTTCTTTGGGTGGCTAGGTATTTAATCGCATTGCTGTAAGTACCTAGAACTGGGTTCTAGCACAAGGTAGCCGGATTTACTGACACTGGTGGGTAGATGTAGACCGGGTTGTGCCACTGGAAAGGCAATTAACGTGGCCCCCATAGGTGAATGGCATATGTAAGAGGTGTCGCGACCGTAAGAATCATGCAAAGAATGCTTACGCCGGAACTGAGTTTCCGAACACTTGCGGTCGTATTGGCCGCGGCATTCATGCTGCAGCTCGCCATGCTAATGTTCGTCCTTCCGACCATTCAGGAGGGATCTTCGCAGCTGTACAGCATCGGTTTCGCCGATGATTACGATCTGCTTGCCATCAACATTGCCAACGGGAACGGCTACCGTTTCTTTCCCGATATGGCACTGACCATGATGCGGGAGCCGGGGTACCCGCTTGTTTTGTCGGCTGTGTTCTTTGTATTTGGGCACAGTCTTCCCGCAGCGCGCTTTGTCAATGCCCTGTTTGCTCTTGCAAGCGCGATAGTCCTTGCGGTGATTGCGGCCAAACTATCACAGCAGCGGTCTGTTGTCTTGGGGGCACCGCTACTCTTTCTTTTCATCCTGGGACAATAGTGGCAGAGAGCCGAGGGGGCTTTGAGATTCTATTTGCATTTGCTCTCCTCCTATTCATGTTGGCGCTAATCAGGGCGATCGAAGACGGGCGGCTACAGCGGTACTTATTGGCGGGAGTAGCACTCGGTTGCGTTTTGTTAATTCGCAGCACGTTGCTGCTATTTCCGCTGTTTGTTCTGGGCTATCTTTGGTTGAGGAACCGCGAATCATCCTCGCGGGTCGCCGACGGTGCACGAGTGGCGCTGATGATAGGTGCGATGCTCGCCGTGATGTCTCCTTGGATTGTCCGAAATTACTTGCTAACTGGGAGACTTGGCCCGACGACATCGGTTCAAGGAGTCGCGGCACATGCTGGCCAGTTTATCTGCAAGCGGCTATCGTTTGGCAATGAGTTCCAGCAACTGGACACGGAAGCGGCAAAGGAACGGAGCACGCTCGCTTCAGATCTTGGTTACACGTTCCGTGCTGGGTATTACCAGTACTTCTTTAGTACTGCCGATGAAATGGAATTTAGTAGTTACCTGCTCAAGAAAGCACTTGTGGAGTATGCGGCCAACCCGTTGCTCACCATGAGGTGTGTATCGTCAAATGTGCTCAACTTCTGGGTTGCAGGCAAGAATTGGCGAGCGACGGCAATGAACGCCGCAGTGCAATTCCCGTTATTGTTGCTCGCAGTACTCGGAGCATGGTGCGGCATTCGCAATGGGCGATCAGGAGCGATCGCGCCGATGCTGCTGTTGATAGTTTATCTGACGCTGCTCCACGCCCCGATCCTTGCACAGGCGCGATACAGCGTTCCCGTAATTCCGTTTGTGTCAGTGTTGGCATGCTACGGTCTGTCATGCACTGTAAGCGTATTCCGGGCGGGAAAGGCGACGTTCTCCATGTAACGTGTCAGTCTCTGAGCGAGTGGTTGGTTCACTGGGGTTGTTGCTGGATTTCCCAACTACCGATGTCCATGGTGTTTTAGCCCACGCTTCAATTTTGCCAGCATTCCGCCACGCTTCGTACGAGCCGCAGTGGTCACTCAGCCGTGGTCTGTGGTTCAGCAGCGCGCGGCTAAGGAAGGGTGGCTAATCGAATGGCAGAGGGCAAGAGAGAAGCGCGCGAGTGGTAGCCGCAGCAATTGGCCGCTCAGGTTAAGGAGCCGCGAGACAACATGCATCCTGCCGTCGCACTTGCAATTTGTTTCTGCATGATTTCTGCCTTATTCGTCCTGGACCGGCGCTGGCGACCCACGATCTCCGCCGCTGGATGGATTCCCCTTGTTTGGGCCCTGCTTCTAGGTTCGATGCCGATAGGACTCTGGCTCTTCCCTTCACAAATGATTTCGCTAGATGGCTCATACCAAGGTGGCTCGGTTGATCGCGCGTCCAACCTAATCTTGATCATGGCGGGGCTTTACGTTCTCTTATCCAGGCGACTTAACTGGAGCCGATTTACCTCGGAGAACAAGTGGGTCATTGTCTATTTTGCCTACCTTGGCATAGGCTTACTTTGGTCCGACTATGCGTTCAGCGCTGTCAAAGCTTGGGTCAAGGATCTCGGCAACCTAATTATGGTCCTGATAGTGGTGAGCGAAGCCAATCCGCTTGCTGCTGTCAAGGCTCTCCTCATCCGTTCCAGCTACGTCCTGGTTCCAGTCTCGGTTGTCATTGTGAAGTATTTTCCGGATTTCGGACGCTACTATGACTATTGGACCGGAAGGGTGTATTACCGTGCCATTTGCACTGACAAGAATATGCTCGGCATGACCCTCACCGTCCTTGCACTTGCTCTGATGTGGGCATTGTTAGACGCAGGCAAGCGAAAGTCGAGCAGAGACAAGAAGCTGGAGATTCTTGTTTACGCATTGCTGCTGGCTATGAACGTGTGGCTCCTGAGGTTGGCCGACTGCGCCACGGCGCTGGCGTGCATCGTCGTAGGGGTCGTGACCATGCTGCTTCTCGGTCTAAGAAGCGTCAGAAGGAACATCCGCGTGTGGATGATTCTCGGAATCTTTTCTGCGGCCGTACTTGCCTTGCCAGACGTCAGGTCCACTATCACAGAGCCGATTGTGAGACTTCTCGGCCGAGACGTTACATTCACTGGTCGAGACGCTGTTTGGCGAGCGGTGCTCGAACAGGATGTTAACCCGATCGTTGGAGTTGGATCCTACAGCTTCTGGATGGGGGAACGGGTTGAGAAACCACTTCCCGGTCTTGGGGGCTGGGCCAACGAAGCACACAATGCATATCTGGAGATCTATCTAAACGTTGGACTCATCGGACTTGGTTTGTACCTGTCGATCTTAGCGACCGGGGTGAGAAAGTCGGTGAGAGAATTGGTGCGTGGGAAGAATGGAGTGGGAGAGAGCTTTCGCCTTGCGTTCGTGATTGTGGCGGTCATGTATGGTGCGACGGAAGCTGTGGTCAGATCGAACTTGATATGGCTTGGCCTACTTATGGTTGTAGTGCGCGTCTCAAGACCAGGCACAGGTCATTCGCAAGCAAGAGACGCGCAGTTCAAACCTCAACCCTCTTAACGGCGAGGTATGTCAGATGACGTAGCATAAATTTCGCACATTCGAGTCGGTGGCCTCGATCTGGTTCAATGGTAGCGGTTGTGTCAACGATCTTTCGCACATTTGTTGGCGGTAGCCCGATCCGATCTCAAGCAGCTGCCTTCCTCGGGAAGTGGGTGGAGCAGCGTTTCCATCGCGAGATAACGCCGCTTGCCCCACTTCGTACTGGCGATGTGTCGCAATCGCGCCGCGACCAACGATGACGTAACATAAATTTCGCACATTTCGAGGCGGTGGCCTCGACCTGGTTCAATGGAGCTGCCAAGCACCCATGAATCAGATCCCAGAGAGGCCACCATGGCAGAGGATATGACCTGAACCCGGTTCTTCGAGCCAATCATTCTTGGGAAATGGCTCGGGGACCGGCGTTGCGGCTATTGCATCCTAAGGTTTTGCGGGGGTGGCACGGTTGAGCCAGAGACGAGAGGATGCGGGTAAGTGTATGGCGTGTAGTACGCCGTCCAAATGTTCGTTCCAGTGCATTGATAGAGCGTGTTGGTATCGGTGGTCCAGTAGGCCACCTTCGGCGTGCAATTAGACGGCCGTGAGCGAGCGCCCCGGAGCCGACGCCAGTCGATCCGGTGAACGAAGCAGCGTAAGTGTAAAAATCGCGATTCTGTACCAGAACGGAGCTGCTGGCATTGCCAACATTCCCACTCGGGTTATTTGGAACCGCAATGAAAGTATTAAGCCATTCATACACTGGCTCCAGCGCCTGTCGCGGCCATGCGCACGAAGACGAGGATGTACATCCGGTTGCTGTGTTAGTTACATTTGGGAAATTGTTGGCCAGCAAGTCGCCCTTACCTTGTCCCGGTTGGTCCATGCAGGCGTAGCCAGTGCTGCCGTTTGAGTTCTGGTCCCAGTTCGATCCAATGCCGCTAAACGACGTGCCGCAATAGCCCCAACCATTTGGCGTTGCAGTCTGGGGGTAGGTACTGTTGTCCTTGCGCATGGAGTGCATGGAAATCACGAACGAATAGCCACTCTGTGCTTGGGAGTTGACCACCGGGGCGTTGTTTCCCCAGATGAGCAAAGTGCCAGAACTCATCCAGAAAAAGAACCCACCGCAATTGTTAAATCCCGCACCTCCGTTACAAGTGGGATTGCCATTAAGAGTGTTCTGGTAAAACTCCGACGCCCGACAACCTCGGAAGCGTGGGCCACTACCAGTCGGATGTGTCTGGGCCTTGCCATGGTTGATGATGTTATGACGTATCACGATACGACCACCGTCAGAGCAGTCATCCACGTATATTCCGTCGTTGAAGGTATTATCTTCAACGAAGAAGAAATTGGAAGTGCCAAAAGCAGTGTCAGCGGCCCACGACCCATCGCCCCACGGCTGGCCGCCAAAGCCTTCCATCTCTACGTTGATACATTCATTCACTCCGCCAGCGCCATCGCATAAGTTGTGGTCCATCACTCCATAGATCCAATCACTATTGCGAATACCGATTTGGCCCGACGCCGAATAGATCGACATATCGATGTGATTGTGATCAATGCGCGTTTGGTGATTTTGGCCGCGCAACGCGATGATTCCATTCTGTTTTAAACCTCCCGTACCGCCCTTAAAGGTAAATCCCGTTAGACGGAACGTCCCGGATGAGTTCGTAGTGATCGAGAGCAGAGAGTTGTTGCTGGCATAATTGTCAATGATGACCGTCTGGTCCCCACCGCCGACGGAGGTATTACCCGCGCCTCGGAGTGTCACGTTGGCCGGCGCCATCCACGAAATTTGACTGGTCCATGTGCAGGTGCCTGTCGGAACGGCGACCGTGTCGCCGGCGACAGCGGCGCTGATAGCGGTCTGGACGTTCTGCTGAGAGCAGCTCGCCGCCGTGATCGTTCCAGCCTGACCCGTCGAGATGAGGGCTAGGTGGATAAAGATGAAAAGGCAAAGCCTTCGCTGAATTTGATGTGCTCTCTTGCGACCGCCTCCATAGGCGTGGGACTCGCGATCAACCCGCGCCGGGTGATCGCGTAACTTCGTTACTAGTAAGATTGGCGAGGGCAGCCTCGAGTTATTGCCGAGGTCTGGAAAGATCAACGATCCAAGAGAGCGCAGCAGCTGCATCATAGGTTTGAACCAATTGGGGGGGTGCGGCAAATTTATACCATTGTCATACTCCCCGTCAAGGAGGTGCGATGTGGTCGCCGTCACCTTCGCTGCGAAAGACCGGAATCGACTCTGTGCAGGGCCTGGCTTTTCTCAGCCATTTAGGGTGAGACTCCGGGGTTGGTCTTCAAAGTTTCAGCGTACTGGTCTTGGAGTTAAGTCATTGAAAGCCCGGTGAGTGTATCGCGCCGCCAAGCTTCGATCCTGCGCTTCGCCTCGTCGAGATTTCTGAACCAGTGCGCGTTTAGACATTCGAGGGAATGAGCTGTTGAACGGCTCGATATATGCCCGTTGTCCGTGGGCTTCTTAGGTCGCGAGAAGTCTATTCGAAACTCATGGTGATACGCCCGGAAATCGACCACGCGCGACGTAAATTCGCTGCCACTGTCGCAGAACGATGCTCGGGCAGTCCGTACTGACGCCGCAATTTGCTCAAGCGCTGCCACTACCTACTCTCCGCGAAGGGGCCAATCTCGATGAATAAACAGAAGCGTGTGTACGTCGAGGACCGTGAGTGCGCGAAAGCGCGCGCCATCGACTCATTGATCGGAGACAAAATCGAGTGCGGCAGGCCCGCCGCTTGCGCACCTCGTAGCGCTGCTGCGGGTAGCGGGCAACCTCGCGCCGGACAGCGGGCCTCACCATACATTTTTTCGAACAGCATCCTGGAGCCATCATTTTCGAGCGTCGGCTCGGCCACCGGGCGCCTCAGCTTCGCATTCTCGTCGTCGAGCTGCTTCAGCCGTCTCGCTTCGCTGGGTTGCCAGCCTGCCGTAAACGCAGGTGCCACCAACCCCGCTCGGCGGATTGCCCGAGCTTGAAGATCATGGCGTGCTGTCACGGCTCCGGCATCCTTTCGTGCGACCGGTCCGATGCCGCACCGTGGCCAAGCACGAATCGATGACATTCGAGCTTCAAATGTGAATCCAATCCTTGGCCGGAAAGGGCTCTGTCAAGGGATCTTTCGCACTCTTGTCATCTCAAGCAGCGCTTCCTTGGGGAGCGGGTCGAGCACCCTTTCCATCGCGAGATTAACGCCACTTACCCGACCGCAGCTTTCTGGGTAGAGTTGTTGCCGTCACGGAACGACCCGCAGGTTCGTTGGGGCGTTCAGTGGCGGAGAGCTGGAGATCATGGGCCCGATGTAAGATGTCGCCGCGACGACGTTGTCGACCCATTTCTTGGCTACAGCCAACGTGTTGCTCTTGACGTGCAAATCGATCAGGAATTTGTCAATCTTAAGTGAAGTAGTGTCGCGCAACCGCAAATTCAGGAAATCGGCAATCAGTTTTCCATCCAGCCACATTGCAATGCGGCCGTCACGTTGACCGGGGGTGTTTGCTGTGACCATTAGCTCGTAACAGTACCAGCGCCCGAGCTCAGGAACGACGTCTGGCCGGGCGACGAAATATGGGCCAAAGTTACCAGGCACACTATCGAACGGTACAACGCGGCCAGTTGGAAAGAAGTGATCCCCCCATATATCGCGTTGCTCCGGATGATAAATATAGATGTTGATCTGACCAGGGTTGGGCACTGAGGTACTATCGCGTCCGGCCTCGTAACTTACAAAGAATTTGTTGTATCCGTCGGCCTTCACGCCTGGACAGCAGTAGTTTGCAGTAATGGAACTGCCATTGTGACTGGATCCAAGCACATTGTATGCAGCGTCAAGCTTGGCGTAGTAGCGCAAGAACATAGTGTCACGTGCGGGATTGACATACTTTACAAGGGCATTGCTTACTTCACTGCTTGTTTGCGGTACTCTTAGCTCAATCGCCTTACTGCCGCTGTAGAAGTTCCCTCCCTCGGTCGCGATGCGAAGATACGCGGCTTGGTATGCCTCGTTCCACCTGAGCGTCAGGCTCGACGTGCTGCTATACCCTTCGAAGTCGTCAAAAAAGATAACCGCGGGGTCTGAACCGATTCCCACGTCGCCCGGGTATCGCGCAGCGATTCCAGTATTCCCCTCAGGCAGCGGCGCCGGCTGGCTGTTTACCGGTTCGGCAACCCCCAAGCCGAACGTCAGCCAGATCGAGAATAATGTAGTCCGTATTTGCATGATTACCTCCGACTACGCGTGCAGTTCGGGAAGAATAGGGCTTTGACCCCTTAGGGATACGAGAAACGCATTCTTGTTCACGTAATCGTCCCGTTATGACGGTTTGGCCCCCAGACCAACCGAGCCGTGTTCCAGCGCCTTGCAGGATCGCGTCTGCCGTGCCGTCCAAAGCTCAAGCATTCTAAGTTTTATACCAATGTCATGACGCTGAGTCAAGGCGCTTGCGTTACGCCCGTCCTCCCAGAACCCTCTTCGAGATCGTAGGAGATTTCGGTTCGTTTCCGCTTCCAGGTCTACCAACCCGGCAGCGTTCATAGAGCGCATCCAGTTAGCGTTTTCGAGCACCGGTGCTGTCGTCAGCGTTTTCTTGGTCGGAGGACCACACCGAATGTGTAACCGGGTGCGAGGCTTCTGCAGGTCGCTGGTCGCAAAGGCCCTTATAGCGCCGTGCAGGTCAGTTCGATCGATCGTCAGCAAAGCAGTCGACGTCGAATCGTTCAGCCTCGAATCGTAGGCTCGGTCTGTTGCGACCTAGCTGCATCCACTACACTGCGTCCATCGACGTCGCATAGCATTGTCTTGCTCACTGATACGTCCGCGGAATTCGCGGTGGCCACCACAGACGCCCGAGCAGTACCGCCAATCGGAAATCCTTAGGCAGCCCGTGGACAGACTCTGAACTGCACACATGGGCGAGCCCCGGCGACATCCTGTCGTGATCAGCTGCACCGATGGCATCGTGCCGCGCGTGCGCTACGTGTTCGATACGTTGTTCATGGCCTGCGGTATCCCAGTGGAGTACACCAGCGCCCCCGCCAGACGGTGCATGGATCCTCTACGCCCCCTCGAAGGACTCTTCCCTGCCACTGGACCGATGCGTCGCGATCGTGCATCGGCCAGACGCGTGGCGCATGTTCGACTGCAACGCGGACGTCGAATCCGCAGGGGAGGTGAACGGACTCGCCGCAGTCTTTCCGCAGACCGATTCAGGGTTCGCGGGGCCGTCCGACATTCCGTTCGACCTCGTGGCCAACGCCTTCTACTTCCTCTCGTCCTGGTCGGAACGCAGAAGCTCCGAACCGATCGGGATCGCGCCAGCTCTACGCGACCTCGGTCTTCGCCCGGCTCGGCATCCCGCAGGACATCGTGGACCGCTATCTCGAACGGCTCACGACGGCCCTTGGTTCCTTGGGCGACGGACTTGGCGGCCGGTACGTGCACGACCTTCGCTGGCCGACCGACGCGCGCTTCGCGGTGACTCTTTCGCACGACGTCGATTTCCTGCCGTCCGGCCCGTTCGACAACGTGCTCCAGGGAGGCAAGACGTTCCTTCGGCACCTGATTCGCCAACGCGACCCGGGAAATGCGTTCCGGGCGGGCATTGGGCTGGCGAAGTCGCTGTTCGCGGGGCGCGATCCGTATGGCTGCGTGCCGGAGATCATCGCGGAGGAGACGCGACGGGGCGTTCGGTCGTCCTTTCAGGTCGCCGTCGCCCGTCGCCATCCTGCCGACGTCAACTACGACATTCGCGACGACGGTCCGCGGGACTACCTTCGCGCGATCACGAGCGCAGGATTCGACCTCTGCCTCCACGGCAGCTATCGATCCACGGAGCAACGTTCGTGGTACGTCGAGGAGGCGGCGCTTCTCGCGGAGCGACTCGAGCGTCCACTGGGCTCGCGCCAGCACTTCCTTTCGTTCGATTACGACACGCTGTTCGCGGCCCAGGAAGAGGCGGGCATCCAGTACGACATGTCGATGGGATTCCCGGACCGGTGCGGCCCGCGCGCGGGATTCTCGTATCCCTACTTCCCGTTCTGCTTCGCCAGGAACCGGCCCTACGACGTCGTCGAGATCAGCCTCTTCTACATGGACGTGACGCTGCAAGGCTACATGCGCCTTCGGCCGCCGCAGGCGCGCGAGGTGATCGATTCGGGGCTCGAGGAACTGCAACGGAAACGCGGCGCCGTGTCGGTGGTATGGCATCCTATCGTCTTCGGGGGTGCTCGCGATCCGGGGTACGATCAGCTGTACTGGCATCTGGTCGAGCGGACCCGGGCGCTGGGCGGGTTGGCGACAGACGGGCGGACGATCAACGACTTCTGGCGCGAACGGGCACGCAGTTACACCAGCTTTTCCTGACGCCAGGCGCAGACGGGGCCTCGGACGACGGTCCATGCCGACGCCAGAGCGGGCAGAGTCGCACGACGCCTTCGCCGCCGGCGCCCCAACGGAATCCGCGACAACGAGATAAGGGAGACGCCCTGCGATGGCGACGATTTTGATGGCGGCCTACACCAACTACCGGCGCGATGGGCGCGTCAAGCGCGAAGCGGAGGCGCTGGTCGAGGCCGGGCATCGCGTCGTGTTCCTGGCCTGTCGGCAACCGGGGCAGCCGAATCGCGAAACGATTGCCGGCGTCGACGTCATCAAGGTGCCCACGCTCAACAACGATCGCACGTCGATGCTCGTCTACATGCTCGCCTACGCAGTCTTCTTCCTGATGATCTCGCTTCACCTGCTGCGGCATCCGTTACGCTACCGGCTCGTTCACATCAGCAACATGCCGGACTTCCTCGTGCTTGCGGCGTGGCTGCCGCGCCTGCTGGGGCGTCCCGTGATTCACGACGTGCACGATCTCATGCCCGAGCTCTATCTCGAGAAATTCGGATCGGATGAGACGCGACTTCTGGTCCGAGGGCTGAAGTTGCAGGAACGATGGGCCGGGAAATTCGCCTCGGCGGTGCTGACGGTGGAGGAGCGCCTGAAGGACATTCTCTCGAGCCGCGGCATACCCACGGGACAAGATCCACGTGCTGATGAATCTCCCGGACGAGCGGATCTTCCGGGAGCGCGCGGCGCGGCCGCCAAAGCCCGCCGATGCGCCACTGGTGATCGTGTACCACGGCACGCTCGCACGCCGCCTCGGACTCGACATCGCGATCGAGGCGGTGGCCCGCGCCAGAAGCAAGGTTCCCCGGATGGAGCTCAGGATCATCGGTGCGGGCGAAGAGCGCAGCGCGCTCATCGAGCTTCGCGACCGCCTCGGTCTGCAGAATTTTGTGACCTTCAGCGACGGCTTCGTTCCTGTCGAGAAGGTCCCGTCCATGGTCGACGACGCAGATATCGGGATCGTCCCTTTGCGCATTTCCGGCGGGACCGACATCATGCTGCCGACGAAGCTCCTCGAGTACGTGACGATGGGGATTCCCTGCATCGTGCCGCGTACGGGGACGATTTCGCGCTACTTCGATGACCAAATGGTCCAGTTCTTCGAAGCGGAGGACCCGGATTCCCTGGCCGCTGCGATCGTGCTGCTCTACCGAAATCCCGAGCGCCGAGAGATGCTGTCGCGGCAGGCCACCGAGCGCTTCGGTAGGACCTACCGCTGGACCGAGCACAAGAAGGTCTATACGTCGCTCGTCAGTCGCCTGATCGGCGCATAGACGCGCGCTAGCCGAAGACGACTACGACGCCCCGGGCGCGTGCCGGGCCATGATCGAATGCGTCAGTGCCGTTCGGTGCGCGAGGCGCGGCCGATGCCGAAGTAGAGGAGCCCGGCCGCTTCGACCTCCGCCTGGTTCCAGAGATTGCGGCCGTCGAGGATCGCTTCCACGCCAGCTCGCCGCCAGGCGGCGAAGTCGGGGCGGGCGAACTCCTGGTGAGCTGTATTCAGAACGACCAGCGACGACGCTTCAACCGAACCACGTTCGAAGCCCGCCTGCCGCAGTTCGGCGTCGCTATAGTGCGGATCATCGATGGACACCGTCGCGCCGACACGCAGCAGGTGGTCGCGCAGCGCGTAGGCGGGGCTGAAGGTGTCGACTTTCACGCCCGGGCGAAACCCGAGCCCGAGGATGTGCACCCTCTGCCCGGCGAGCGGCTTCCACCCGGCGGCGACGCGGTCCAGCTGCCTCGCGGGCTGATGGTCGTTGATCTCGCGAGCCGCTTCCGAGATGATCTGCGTCACGCCCAATCGACGCGACTCGCGGGTCAGGAAGTAGGGATAGACCGGCGTGCAATGGCCGCCGACCCCGATGCCAGGAATGAGCAGGTCGGCTTCCCCGTCGCTGTTCGCGGCCGACCGCACACGGTCGAAATCGACGCCGGCCATCTCGCAAAATGCGGCGAGCTCATTTACCAGCGCGATGTTCACGTCACGATAGAGCATGCCGAGAAGCTTGGTCATTTCGGCCGCTTCGATCGTCCCGACCTCGTCGACCGGCGCGCCGAGGAATTTCCGGTAGACGGAGGCGGCCTTTTCGAGTGAAACGGGGTCGAGCCCGCCCACGACCTTCGGCGTCGTTTCGAGGCGCGACAGCACCAGATTTGCCTTCACGCGCTCGGGACTGTAGGCGACATGGAAGTCCGTGCCGGCCTTGAGCCCGCTGTGCTCCTCCAGGATGGGTATCAGGCTGCCCCGTGTTCCTCCCACCGTTACGGTGGTCTCGTAGGTCACTAGCGTGCCGCGCTTCAGTCCCCTGCCGACATCGGCGGAGGCTTCCTTCAGAATGCTCAAGTCGATGTAGCGATCCGGCGTGAGGTGGGCGGGAACAATGATCACGATCACGTCCGCTTCGGACGCGGCCTTCGCGGTATCGGTCGTTCCATGCAACCGCCCGGCGCGGTGCAACTCGCTCATGAGTTCGGGCAATCCCGGTTCCTCGTAAGGACACGCCCCGGCATCGATCGCTTGCGCAATCGCGCGACTGATGTCGCTCACCGTGACATGGGCACCGTGTTTGCCGAAGATACATCCCAGAGGGAGGCCCATCCGACCTCCGCCGACTACGGTGATTCGCATTCCTCGGCTCCGTATTGACAACGATGTGGCGCGGGGGGCACCGATGCTCGTTTACGCTGGGCAACGGCCGAGGAATTCAGCGCGCCGCCGACGATCGTGCGCTCGGACCCGCCCGCGGTCGATTCGCGGACCGAGGGCTCTCGACCGACCTCTGCGAGCGGGGCCTACATTGGGTGGGGTATGGATTCGGTCGCCGCCAGGCACTGCTGATGACGCGGGCCATCGCTCGCGGCAGCGTTGGCATGGTGCTTCCCGGTACTGCCCCACCCGGCCCAGCGCACACGGCCTCCCGGGGGTATCAGGTTGGGCCCGCCTCCTCGAACGCGCTGTGAACGCAGCCGGTGGTTACGTGTTATCCACGAGCGTTTGGGGGTCCATTCCCCTTGCCATGGCAAGACGCCTCGGTCATCCCGTCCCGCTGCGGCGAAGCACGACCTGAACCGTCTTGACCAGTATTTTCAGGTCGAGCATGAGCGACCACTCCTGGATGTACCGGATGTCCAGCCGGACCATGTCATCGAACGTGGCTTCGTATCCGGCAGCGACTTGCCACAGACCGCTGATCCCTGGCTTGATCTCCAGGATCCGCCGCAGATGCCACGACTGGTACTTCTCGGCTTCGTAAGGCAGCGCCGGGCGGGGTCCGATGAGGCTCAAGTCTCCCTTGAGCACATTGTAGAACTGCGGCAGTTCATCGAGGCTCGTCTTGCGGATGAACTGACCCACCGGCGTGATGCGCGCATCGGACGCGAGCTTCGCCCATTTCTTTGGGTGACCGTTATGCCCGGCATCGGCCTGCCCGCCCCCGATCAGGCTCGTCACGTACTCACGGTGGATTCGATCGTCAGCGTTGGCCGCCATCGATCTGAACTTGTAGAAGACAAACGGCCGGCCGCCCTTTCCCAATCGCTTCTGCTTGAAAATGACGGGCCCGGGGGACGTCGATGCAATCGCGGCGGCGACGATCAGCATCACCGGCGACAGCGCCACCAGTGCGACGGAAGACGCGACGACGTCGATGCACCGCTTCACCACAAGGTCGAACCCGCCCGGCCCTCGGCGCCGGCCGACGTGCAGCGGCTGGGAGTGCCGTACTTCGCCGTTGTAACGGAGGAGGTCTTCGAATACGTCGTCCGGGTACGTTCCCTTGGCGAGCGAAAACTGCAGCTCGTTGACGTGCTCGATGACGCGGGCGACGAACTGCTGCAATCCCTGCGGATTCGTATCCGGAAGAATCATCGCGACCGCGCAGTCGCCCAGGTCGCCGAGAACGTCGGTTTCCCGCTTGGTGTTGCGAAGGATCTCAAGCAGCCTTTCGGCGCGATCGAGCTCGTCGTGCGGCTCGCCCTCGGACCGAAATATCACGACCGAGAGCGGCGACTTGGACCGATCCGCCCGCCGCCGCTCGCGATGCATCTCCCGCAGGAGGTGATGCTTGGGAAGGATCAGGTCATCAAAATGGGCGACGTCCGCGGTGGCATCCGGCGAGCGTTCGATCGGGGCCTTGCCTCCCGCCGGGGGCCGACGCGTCCGCGGGCGGGTTCGGGCGCTACCGTAGGCCGCGCCTCTGGGCGGCTCGATTTCGACCGGTCGACACCGCCGGTTGTGTGGCCAGCCGGGAGCCCGACAATCGTTTCGTGATTCATCTGTCACAGATCCAGTGATGCGACAACGCTCAGTAAAACCGTCTCGTTGGCAAGACGACCTTCGGCGTGCCGGGTGCAATTTCAGGGGTTCCAAGTCCTTAGGAAGAGCAAGCCGCGTGCCGAAATATTGCCCGCGAGATCAGGAAGATTTGCCAAGAGCCACAGTCCCGCGAGCTCGACGGGATTACTCTCCCCTCCCGCTCACGGGTGCCGGTATCGAAGCAACTAGCGCGCCAGTGATAGCAACGCATTTAATTAACAATGCCTTGTTTAACTCGATCAACCGGCATTTGGCGAGATTGTAAAACTTACCGACAAGTGAAACGGGATGCGGATTCGGGGAATCTGCAGCCCAAATCGCCGCCGCGACGACCTCGCCCCGCCCCCCGAAAATCGGACTTAGTGCAGGCCGCCGTCTAGCGCAACGTTATAGTCTGCGCCCGAATCGGAAAGACCACAATGCGATCAGGCCCAACTCGACGCTTGTGCCTCGATCGAGAATGTAGGCCCTTTCCTACGAGAACTTACCGTCCGTCTGATTGCACCCCGCCCAGGAGAATGCTAGGTTGCGAGCCAACTCGCCGAGACAAGCGAGATGGCGGACGGGGATAAGGGAACAGGCAACGCCCTGAGGAGGAATTTGGAGTGCCTTGGATCTGGTGGCTGGGCATAGGCCTTTTCGTGGGCATCAACTTGGGGGTCGCGCTGATGGCGTTGGTCCAACTCTCTGGGCGAAGGAAGGTCAAGGTACAGTGGCCTGCTTCCTTCTCGGGGTCCCCCCTCGACGGCCCGTCGACCATTTTCTAGCACCTCGCGCGCTCGCCGGCACCGGAACCCCGTCCGCGGGCCGCACATTCGCCCGGATGGCGGTGAATTCCGCGCCTCGGCAGCGGCGTCAGCTGGCCGCTTCGTGCGCCCGGTCGGCAAGCATCTCGGCTACGGTGACTTCGTCGATCGTCTGTTTCTGATCCGCGAATCCGTAGGCGAGCGCGGTGTCGCACAGCAGATTGATGACACGGGGAATGCCGCCGCTCGCCGCGTAGATAGCGGCGCACGCCTCCGACGTGAAGAGGTCCTGCCGGCCGGGGGCGGCGAGATCCAAGCGATGTTCGATGTACGCCTTCGTCTGGTCCTTGTCGAGCGGCGTGAGAAGGTAATCAACCGCGACGCGTTGCATCAGCTGACGAAGCTCAGGACGCCGGAGGGTGTCGCGCAGAGACAGCTGCCCGACGAGGATCGTCTGGAGGAGCATCGTGCGGCCGGCATTGACGTTGGAAAACAGACGCAGTTCCTCGAGCACGTCGGGTGCGAGGGCCTGCGCCTCGTCGATGACGAGCAGCGCACGTTTGCTCTGCGTCTCCAGGCGCTTCAGGTACGCGATGAGCGCCTGCTGCATGCCGATCTTGTCCAGCCCCCGGTAGTCCAAGCCGAATTCCGTGAGCATCCATTGCAGCAGTTCGGCGAACGTGCCGGTCGTGCTGGTAATCATACCCACCGCCAGGTGCGGCTCGTGCCGGCTCAGCAGATAGCGCAACAGCGTTGTCTTGCCGGTGCCGATGTCGCCACACACGACGCAGAACATGGCCCGGTTGTGCAGGCTGTAGGTCAGTAAAGCGAGCGCGGTGCGATGCTGCTGCGAGAGGAACATGAATTCCTCCTGCGGCAGCAGCGCGAAAGGCTTGACCTTGAATCCGTAAAAGGGTTCGTACAAGAGCACTACCAGTCGGCTCCGAAGAAGCGCCGGAGGATCCCCGGCTCCGGTCGCGTGATGGGCTCCGGTTCCGGCAGTTCGCGCGATTTGTTGAGCACGATCCCGACGAGGTTGGAGCTCCGCAACAAGTCGCACGACTTCTCGATGTCCTCGCGCCTGGTCCGGCGCTCCTCGACGATAAGGATCGTCGCATCCATGTAGGTGGAAAGCGCCAGCGTGTCGGCGCTTGCGAGAACGGGGGGTACGTCAAACACGATCAGCCGATCCCGGTAGCGGCCGCGCAACTCGTGAATCATCTCGGCCATCATGGGCGAGCGCATCAGCTCGGAGGTGTTCGCGATGGGTGCACCACCGGGGAGAAGGACGAAATTGCCGAGGTCGGGATGCATCAGCAGGTCTTCCAGCGCAGCCTTCCCCGTCAGGTAATCCGCGAGCCCGGCTCCGGGCTCGAGCTCGAGCATGTGCCGGAGATCGGGGTCGCGCAGATCGGCGTCGACCAGGAGGGCCGTGTAGTCCACCTCCATCGCGAAGCCGATCGCGAGGTTGAGAGCGATCGTCGACTTGCCGGCGCCCTTGTTCGGGCTCGTCACCGCAAGCGTCTGCCAGCTGTTCTGGCGCATCTGCATGAGGATTTGCGTGCGCAGGAGCTTGAAGGCGTCGGCCGACGTGTCGGTGTTTACCGAAGTGATTCGGTGCCGCTCCAGTACGCTCGGCACGATATCGACGGTCCGGGTGCGTGTATACGCGATCCGGCCGGGTCCACCGCCCGACATGGTTGCCGCGGGCGCCGCCTCCTGCAGCGGCCCGAATGGGGCTTGCTGTTGCGCTTCGGCGCCCAAGGCGCGCTCCACTGCAAGGGCGATCTTTTCCATTCCGACCTATAAGACGGCGATCTGGTGCAGCACCGATTGGAACAACGCCGGCAACGGCTTGACGAAGAAGTGCACGCCCAAGAGGAAGATCAGCGCGAACAGCGAGTACGAGCCGGCAAGGAGCAAGGTCAGGCGCCTCTTGCCGACGCGTTCCCGGTGCGTTTCGATGTAGGGAATCGCCGTCAGGATCGGGACACGGGCGATGCGGGCGAGCTCCAACGGCCCTCTGACCGATGGGTCGAACGCCTCGCGCAGCCAGGCAAGCCCCACCCCGCTGCCCAGCGAAGCCACGAGACCCGCGAGCGCGATCATGGGGCGGTTGGGGCTGAACGGCGCTGCGGGCAGGTTCGCGGGCTCCCCGAGGCTGAAGCGCTCCGCCTTGCTCTCCTTCTCGAGCTCCACCGCACCTTCGGCCTGCATCTGCTTCGCCTTGATTTCGCGGTATCGCGTCTGTGCGTTGGCATAGTCGCGCGTCAGGTCGTTGTACTCGCGCTCAACTTCGGGAATCTGCTGCAGCCGCGCGTCGTAGGTACGCTGCTTGGCGCGGAGGTCGTCTCGCAGTGCCGTGAGTTGCGCGAGCTCCCGCTTGGTATTCTCGAGCTGCGTCGCGAGCACGACGTACGCCGGATTGTCTGCCGTCTGGATGGCGTCGGCGGGCAGACGCTTGTCTGGCGCCGCCGCTCCGGCCATCGGCTTGGCCCCCGCAGCCTTCAGCGCCTCGATCGAGCGGCGGACCCGCTGAACGTCGGGGTAATCGTCTCCGTAACGATCCCTGAGCTTCGAAAGCTCGGCCTCGAGCTTCTTCACCTCGTCTGAGTTATCGCCCTTGATCGAGGGCTCCGTCCGGGCCTTGAGCGCGGCGATCTCGCGTTGCAGGCGCCGGACGTCGGGGTGGTCGGGGCCGTACACCGCCGAGACCGAGGCGTACTGCGCCTGGAGGGCCCGCAACCTCTCTTCCGGCGCAAGGGTGCGCCCTTCTCCGGATTTGCCCGCCAGGGCGAGATTTGGCCCGACCACCGCCAACTGCGCCTCGAGCGTGAGCTTGCGATCCTGCAGTGTGCTCAGCTCGCGTTCGACCCGCTGCAGCTCGGATTCCGTGCGATCGGCGAGCTGGACGTTGATTGCGGATGAATCCGGCATGCGCCCCACATTGCGTCGCTTGAACTCGGCGAGCTTTGTTTCGGTGGCCTCGATCTGGCGGGCCAGCCGATTCGCCTCCTGTTCGAGAAATGCGTTGGTTTCGGTGACGCTTTGCCGACGCGCCTTGACGTTTTCGTTGAGGTAGAGCGTCACCAGCTCTTCTACCACCTTCTGAGCGCGGTCCGGTTGTGGCGCGTCAAACGAGATCTTGAAGGCGATCGTGGCGTTCACGCGTTGCCCGCTGCTCCGGTCCGAGATGTCGGCGTTGACGGTCGTGAGCTTGATGTCCTTGTGCATCCTGGCGAGGACCTGGTCGTCGGTCTCGCGTCCGCGGTACTTCTCGTACAGGCCGTACTTGTCGACGAGCTCGAGCAGCACGGCGCGCGTCATCACCTGCTGGCTGATGACCTGGATTCGCTCGTCAGCGAAGCTCGTGATCGTGGAGCGGACGAGATCGGGCGGAATCTCCTGCTCCTGAACCAGGATGGTGGCCGACGAGCGGTAAACCGGCGGCAGCGCAAGCGCCACGAGGACGCTGATCGCCGCGACGGCCACGGTCACGGCCAGGATCTGCCCCTTGCGGCGCCGCAGCGCGGCGAGGTACTCACGGGCCTCCTTACCGTTCTCTACTTGCCAGTCGCCTTCTTCATCCATGGTCGCTGTGTCCCGGGCCGGCGCGCGACGCGCGCGGCCGTGTCCGACGCGGTTCTGAACGATGCCCATTCACGCCGACAGTATGTCACAGGGGTCTCGCGTCACTCCGAGGCCTCACGGAATGGTGAACGGATCGAACGGCGAGTGATCGGACGAAGCCGGCTCCGGCGCCGCCCCCGGTGCATGCGAGCTCTCGGGAAGCGCAAGGGGCCCGGCCCCCGGCAGAGACGCCTGCGTGTCCACGGGCCGCCCAACCCAACCCGTGAACGAGGCACCCGGCCAGTTGTAGCCGATGCTGAGAAAGCCGACATTCGACGTCGGCTCGGACGAATTCTGCGTGTATTGGGCTCGCGTATACCGGTAACCGGCGTCGAGTGTCCAGCGCTCGGCCAGTCGGTAGGAAACGCCGATTTCTGTCTGGTAGTAGCTGTTGTTGTACGAATTCGTCTGCGCCTGCGGGAAGGTCGTGCGCACGTAGCCCGCGCCGAGTCGGCCGGTCAGGCGATCGGAGAAGCGGCTCGAAACCGAGACCCCTGCGCTATCCGCCTTGCCCAGAACACCGGTCCCTGTGGGCGCGAGGTTTTCATTAAGGCTTGCGACAATCCGGGAATTTTCGAAAAAGTCATAGCTGATCTGTCCGCCGTAGAGGCCGCCGCTGGCGCGGCGCGAGCTGCCGGTGAGCGCACCTTGGGTGGCGGTCGTGTCGCTCCAGAAGCCCCCTCCCGAAGCCGAGATCGTCAACTGCGGCGAGAACTGATGCACAAGGCCAACCGTCGCCGTTCCCGAGTCGCTGTGGCTGATGTCGCTCGAGTAATAGATGTAGCCGGCCATCGCGGTAAGTTGCGTGCGCTCGGAAAAGGCGTAGCCCGCATTGCCGCCCGCGTAGTACCCGTGATTGTCCGAGAACGAACTGCTGCTGCTTGACGCCCTCGTAGCGGGTGCTGTACGCCGATGCCGCCGCCCCGACCGACCAACGCTCGGTCAGCGCGTAGGTGTAGGTGCCGTTCACGCTTGCGGCGTTGGTGTATGCGAGACCGAGGACAACATCTCCATCCTGCACTCCGGTCTGCAGCGTCGCGCTGCGTGCAAACGACAGGTTGCCCGTCCACGTCGAGCGTGCTTCGCGTAGCGAGCCGTCGAGGCCGAAGCGCCCGCTCACGTAGTCGGTCGAGGACGACAGTCCCGAAACCCAGTTCCCGCCCACGGCGAGGAGCGCCGCCACGTCGCTCGTTTCGGTCCGTCGAGCGGCCGTCACGAAGGGCGTGACGGACGTCGTGAACGCCGACTGCGGGTTGTCGGAGGTTAAGAAATAGTTGTCGTTGTACTCGCCGCGCACGATGACGCCGCCGTCCAGCGACCATGCCTGCGCGCAGCTGACAGACGGTGCCGCGGCAGCGAGCCCCGCAAGAAACACCGCAACCAAGCGCATCGCCGTGCTCCAGCGCGAGGCGGCGTCCGTAGTCAAGGTACGACGACCACGTCGCCCGAGCGCAGCTCGATGTTCTCTTCGAGCTTCTGCCCGCGCACGACGGCGCCGTACTCGAAGGGGAGCACCACCTGTTGCCCGCCGTCGCGCCGCATGACGCGGATGTTGTTGCTGTCTGCGAACGGCGTGAGTCCACCCGCCATGCTGAGCGCCTGCAGGACGTCGACGTATCGCCCGACCGGAAATTCGCCAGGCTTGTTGACTTTGCCGATGACGTAGACGCGCTGACTGCCGGTCTTCAGAACCGTTACTGAGACGGCCGGATCGGGGATGAACTTGTCGAGGCGCTTGGTGATCTCGTCGCGTATCTCGTGAATCGTCTTGCCGGCAACCTGCACATCGCCGATCAAGGGGTACGAGATCCCGCCGTCAGGTCGGACCAGAACTTCCCTTTTCAGCGTGTCCTCGTGCCACACCGAGATTTCGAGCACGTCTTCGGCTCCCACGCGATAGGCGGAGGATTCGGTGGTCGCGGCCGCCGGGTCCGCGCCTCCGGGTGTCTGGGCATGAGCGCACGCCACGAAGCCCGACAGCCCGGTCGATACCAGAAGACACGCGATAATCGATCTTGCCCTGCATTGAGCCATGACGAAGGCCTCCTCGACCGGGGATCCGATGCAAGACTACCTATTGTTGGCGTTTCAGGAAAGATCAACCGTTTCGCTTGGCCGACGATCCGAACCTTGGCGGAGCGATGCCGGCATGATCGACATGCTGCGCGCAAGGCATGTTGAGTACATAGTGTTTACTCATTGCATGTCGAATCTGCAGTGTGCTCTTGATGCCCACAATGACCAACAAACAGTGGCTCGTAGAGCTCAGTCATCGGCACCAGCGGAGATGCGAGCGCCCGCCCAATGCCGCGCGGAATCGGCTGTCGCAGGGCGGTAGCGCCCGCAATGACGGCTGCGACCAGGACGCCCGCGACGGCGATTCGCGCTCAACGCCCCAGTCGGATTAGTGCCACGATCGGCCCGCAGCGCCGCGCGCGGCCCCGCTCATGAGCCAGCGACGCACACTTCCGCGACAGTAGAAGAAATCAGTGCGCAGGTCGACGCGAGCTCGGACGCAGCAATCGCAAAGCAGGGAACGTGCTGGGCTATCCTCACCACAGCATCCAGGCCGTGATTGGGATGCGCCAGCGCGTTGAGAGTATTGACGTAGAGCCGCGCGCTCGCTTCCGCCGCTCCCAGGGCTCGACGTGACGGTGCTTTAAGCTCGGGTCGACGCTCGAGCAGTAACACGGCCCCGAGCGGGCGCGGCTCCATTATCGCCCTCGCGGGCAGATGCCGCACGAAGACATGAACGGTGCGTCCTGCGTCGACCGCGTCAGCCGGCAGTGGATACGACTCCGTCAACGGTCGCTTCAGGCTGAGCGCGCGGGGATAGGATGAAACGAGCAGAGACTCAGGATCGATCGGACTCAACTCGTCGCTGAGATAGCAGAATCCATGGTGCAGGAGACCCCACGTCGTGGCCGACTTGCCGGACCCCGATTCCGCCACTAGGAGGCAAGCTTTGCCCTGCCAGTCGATCGCGGCGGAATGCAGGAATAGCAGGTCGGAGCGGCGTTTTTGCAACTCGACCGTCAGATCCTGCTCCAGGAGATACAGAAGATCGCCGTACCCTTGGCATTCGAGCGAAACACACCCGTCGCGCACCAACGTGAACTCCATCGCGGGGGACCGGGCGTCGATCCGATAGGCGAGGTCGACGTGCCCGCCGTTGCCCGGGTTCGCCATGGCCTGGAAATGACCCTGGACCAGCGATCGGATGGATTGATCGGCGCACGCAATGCGGACGCGCTGGCCAAGAATCAGGAAAGACAAGCAGTCTTCGGGCGCGCGGCGATCGCCGCGCTCGATTGGCACCACCCCGGGGCCCACTCAGGCACCGCTGCGCGAAGAGCAGTCCGCCGGCAGCATCGTTCTTGCGTGATCTGGGCGGATCGGACGGGCGGAGGTGCGATGGCGGTGAGACACCTGCGCCAGACCCGGCAAGACGGAAAACGAGCCGCTGGGCAGCAATCCCGCGGGTCGTCGAACCGATTCGTCAGCCTTAACCGCCGGGTGGTTTGCCGGGTGGTTTGCCGGGTGGTTTGCCGGGTGGTTTGCCGGGTGGTTTGCCGGGCGGGGGGCCGGGCGGTCCTTTGCCGGATCCGGGCTTCGCAAAGGCCGGAGCCGCGTTGAGGGTCAGAATCAACGGCGCCACGTATGCGGCCTTCTTGACGAAGGCACGACGTGACGCTTCTGCCGTGTTCATCCGCTCCACCATCGCACGATCCCTGTGTCAGAAAGACGTTTGCAATAACTCAGTTACGGCGCTCATGCCTCGATCACCAGGTTCAGTTCGCGGAACCTTCTCAAGGCATCCGTTACGTCCTTAACGGCTATATCTTGTCCTACGTCGAACTCGATTGCAAGCAGCTCCGCAAGTCTTTCGACGGACGGTACTTCCTCGCAATTGCGCCAGATGAAGGCGGCAGTTTGATTGACCTGGTGAATCTGACCGGATTTGGTGTCCAGCAACAGCATGTCGTCCACAACCTCCCGAATGAAGACTCCTTCGGTTCGTCGGCGTAGCATAAGCAACTCCGTTCAGGCTTCGCTCACAATACTCTGGCAAATTCATTGGTCTGCAAACTGGGAAATCCCGCGCGATCAAGCGAGAATTCCGCAGGGAGGTCAGTAGGGTGAAGTCTCGCGGCGGCAGCCAGCCTCGTTATCCGTCATGAAACATGCCTGGCGGTCTTGAACGCGAGGTTCATATGTTATCAACCCTTGGCCTCTCCGGTGTCGCCCGCGCCATGAGCCCCCGCCAGGGTGGAATCGCGCATGAAATGCTGGCCCTTGCCGCCACGGGTCGACGCCATGGCGTCGGCGAGCCAGCCCCGATCGGACGCCCCGAGTACCGCGACGCCAACCAGCTTCAATTCGTCCTCGATGCTGGACTTGGACCGCTGCTCGATACCGCGGTCCGCGATGGCCGCGTTCAGGTGCCGCCGGCCTGGATAGATCCGCTGAAGAGTGCCAACCTGTGTGCGCAGGTGCGCCACGGCAATCTTGTCGATTGCGCCGATGAAATCATCGATCTGTGCAATGCCATGGGCGTGCCTGTCACCCTGCTCAAGGGCATCTCGATCAGCGATCAGCACTACCCGGAGGCGCACACGCGATCGATGGGAGACCTCGACATTCTCGTCCCCGAGCATGACCGCGACGGGGTCGAAGCCGCACTTCTGCGACACGGCTATCGCCGATCGACATTGGATATGGGTGAGGGATCGTGTCACGGGCCCCCGCTGCGCGACGAACGACGCGAGGTCTGGGTCGAGGTTCACAGCGGTCTGTTTCCAACAAGTGCGGCCCTCGTGCGAAACCATCTGTTCAGCCCTTCCCAAATTGCCGCACAATCCGTCGCATCGACGTTTCGCGGCAGGCCGGTGCTGCGGCTGACGAATGAAATGCAGCTCGTCTACATCGCTTCGTATTGGATACGGGATCTGACACAAAACAAGCCACACCCGAGCTTTCTCTTTCCGCTTTTCGACGCGATTTACTTGCTAGGGGCATCCGGCGAAGCGGTTGACTGGAACGGCATGCTCGATTGGCTTGACAACGAGATGGCCATGGCATCGCTCTATCTGCTGCTCGCCTACATCTGCGAGTCCCGATTTGACGATTCGGCCGCGGGGATCCTTTCGCGGCTCGCGTCGCGTCAGCGCATCGTCGGCCCTGCGGACGCCCGGACGATACTGCGCATGCTTGACGCCTATCTTGTCCACGGAAAGCCGCTCGCGCGCCGATACAGCGACTGGCACGCGACGATTCTGCTGAGGACGCTCGAGACACTGCTAACGCCGGGAACTTACGTCGGCAAGAGGCTTCGACTCCCCTGGAATTGCCTGTTCCCTCCCGCCGCTCCGGACCGGTACAGCTTTCGGTTTCACAAGGACCGGATGGCGCGAATCCTGCGTGCCGTCAGCGTCGCCGCGTCGGAGAACTGATCGGCCGGGATCGAGATCTCGCCCGAGCCGGCGGTGACCGATGGCTGCGCTCGGACGGCGGCTTACAGTCGGAAACGTCGAAGCTATTTACATTCCGAAGAAAGCTCACCAAGGCGCTTATCGGGTCAGCGATTGAAGGACCAGGCCCAGGAAATGCTTGGTGCGAATCCTGCTCGCACCTCGGTCGCTTGTCGTGCATACCGATGATTCAGGAGATGCATTGTCTGGAACAGGACGGCTCGCTCGAAAGGATCTGTCCAAAAAAGCGCGCTCGCCAGGTTGTCCACCGCAGGCAAACCAACACAACGAGTGGCGCTCCGGGCGCAATCACAGAAGCGGGCCATCGGTTCCCGCTGAGCACGGGGCCAAGTGTCAAAAAGCGATTGCTGCTTTCTTGGGCGAGCAAAGCAGATTAGACGCCATCGCCGGCTCAACGCGGCGCCGTTTCCTGACGGCTGCCCTTTAGGGAAACGACTACAGCGCCCTGAGCTTCTTGGCGGCCGCTCCGAAGGCGCCAAGTTGGTAAACGGACGCGCCCGCTGGCGAGAACGTGAACGCCGCAAACGGTTCGGCGAGCATCTGCTTCAGGTAATCCTCGGTTGCAACACCGATCGTGACGTGAGGATTGAAGCTCCTACTCGTTGCTTTGGGAACGAACGTCGCCGTGTAGTCGATCAAGAATGGATCGATCTCAGCATCTGCGGGCGGGGTCACGAACGCAGCAGCCGTCCCGGACTTTTCCTCGAAAGGAGCAACGGCATCGATCAATTTTTCTTGCAGTCTGTGCAAATCGCTTGTCGGCCTGACAACAATGCCCGCAAGGCCAATCTCCTTTGCGGCGCCGTGATGATAGCGGATGTAGTAATATCTGAACGCCTCCAACTTCCAGCCGGTCAGGTTCTCGCCGGCGACGACCTTGGCGGCTGCGGCGTAAGCCCTATCGAGGTCTGGCGTACGGACATAGCGCTGCAGCATCGTGATATGCGGATGGTGCGTCGCATCCAGTGCAAAGCCCTTCGGGAAGGCCTTAAGCAGGCGGGCATTGGCAGCCAATGCGCGATCGATCATCACTGCGTCCGGCTCCAGCAAGATGTCGATAGCCGTGACCGGATCTATCAGCATGTCGAGAGAAGCACTTAGATTGCCACGACCGTGCGCGCACGTGGGCTGCCTACCCGCGGTCCTGATCTTCGCTCCTGGGCGATTCTGAGCGGTCTTGACCTGAGCCGGTAATTTGTAGCCAAGAAATCTGTGAGTCCTGATGGCACTTTAGCCACGGAGAGCTTGCAGACGAAGAAGCGTTTCGCCGCGGAACCGATTGTCCGCTCGTGCGGGAGACCGAGACCACCGGAATCCAGATTCGGGAGCTTTGCCGGCAGCACAGCGTCAACGAGCACGCGTCCTTCCGCTGGTGCACAGGTAGCCCCGCATTTACAAGGACAAGGGTCTTGACTTTGGGCGAAGACGATTCGCACCAATGCGTCGGGCCTCTCGTTAAACTCCGCTACGTATTTCTGCTCTGAAACCCCTAGCATTTCAACCCCCGTTTCGCCCATCCTCAGCACTCGGCCGCGAAGACGAAATTCTGAGGGAAGGTTCACAGCGCCGCAATTCAAGCAATTATCATGGCAGCGATACCTGGGATGGATTGCCGTGGATGACTGGCATCCATTGTGCCGACCACGCGATCGGTTGGTTTAGATACTCTCTTTCCTGTCAAGCGATTTTTTCAGGGAGCCTGAAGAATTTGTTACTCTCTTTCCTGTCAAGCGATTTTTTCAGGGAGCCTGAAGAATTTGTTGCCGTCGAAATCCTGGTCGTGCTTGAGCATGCCCCAAATGGCGTGCAGCAATTTACGCATCACCGCGACCACGGCTTGCATCGGTTTCTTCCCGGCGGTAACGAGTTTGTTGTAGAAGGCTTTGACGTTGGGGTCGTGTTGAATGGCCACCAGGGCGGGCATGTAGAGAGCGGCGCGCAGATGGCGGTTGCCGACTTTGCTGATGCGTCGCGGCCGATGGACCGAGGTACCCGACTCGTAGGGACGTGGATCGAGCCCGGCGTGGGCCACCCACTGCGGGGCAGCGAGATCGTCCGGGAGCACCAAGACCTCCGCCAATATGCGCATCGCCGAGGCCTCGGCGATGCCCTTGGCCGAAACCAGGTGGGCCAACTTGGTAGCCAATGCCGGCACACCACGCACCAGTTGCAGGCCACTGTCTTGCATGCGCTCGATGCGCCGCTCCAGGTGCCGGATATTGATCTCGATGTCGTGGGCGATCGCATCGGCACTGGTCCCACCAAACTCGGCAGCATGGCGGCGATTCTTCTCCCGCGTGAGCTCGGTGTGGAGTTGCACGATGCGACGGTTAATCGCCTGCAGCTCCAGGATCTCCGGGGCCGGGGGTTGCCAGGCGGTAAACGGCATGCGTTCGAGATAGTCCAGGATGCCGCCGGCATCCACCGCGTCGGTCTTGGCCCGCTGCATGCACGCCCGGACGAAATCCTTGATCGCCCGCGGGTTGACCACCATCACTTCCACGTTCTTGGCATGGTGCAAGGCAAGCGCGAACTCCAGGCTGTAGATCCCGGTCGCTTCCAGACAAACCCGCGCCGGGCGCGCACCTTTGGTCGCCCAACGAATGAATTTCTTGTGCCCAGCCGCGGTGTTGGCAAACGTCGTCGTCGGCGTCCGTTGCCCCGCGCGCTTCATCGCGCACACCAACTCTTCCGAATCCACATCGACTCCGACCTGACTGACTTGCTTCATGGCGGCTCCCGTACTACGCTGACTCTCCGGTTCCCCCGACCTTGCACCCTTGCTAAACCGACCTTGTGATGCAGACTCTAACGTCTGTGATACTCCACGGTATTGGCAAAGAAGGCGGGGGGCCGATCTAAACCACAAGGTCCAAGCCTTAAGGAGACTGCGGCCTCCCCGGAGAACTAGAGTTTCCGCCGCTCATATCGCGTAGCGCAAATCACTTCGTTCCAATATACAAGGAGTTGTTTAAAGCTGAAATGAGAGCTCGTCATGCCCATATCTGAAAACGTCCGCCTCGGACAGAACGTGAACATCTTTCAGCCTACCCTGGTCAATCTGTATGGCTGCACCATTGGCGAAGAAACCAAGATTGGCGCGTTTGTCGAAATCCAGAAGAATGCGACGGTCGGGGCGCGTTGCAAGATTTCTTCGCATACCTTCATTTGCGAGGGGGTCGTCATCGATGAAGAAGTCTTCATCGGGCATGGTGTAATGTTCACCAATGATCGCTACCCACGTGCCGCCAGGGCCGACGGCGGCCTGCAGACGGAAGCTGACTGGACGGTTCAAGCCACCCGGATAAAACGCACAGCATCGATCGGATCGAACGCCACGATCATCTGTGGGGTAACGGTGGGCGAAGGCGCGCTGGTTGGTGCTGGAGCAGTAGTAAACAAAGATGTGCCCGACTACGCAATTGTTGCAGGGGTTCCGGCGCGGGTGATCGGAGATATGCGTACGCGTCGCTGACGTCCCGTTTGCACGGAGGGCGATTCTCGGCTCCCACGTCTTCTTGCCGGCAATGACAGTGTCGCAGGCCCACATCCTTGATCCTGCTCAAACTCATCGTCATGTTGAGCGACGATGATCGATGTTGACCCGGTGCGCATTCCCTCGCCTACTCTTGCCGATCACTGAGGCAGCGTACCGAGCGCAACCTACAATTTTTCCAACTAGACGGGGCGCCACACAATGATCAATATTGGGATCATCGGCTATGGATATTGGGGCCCTAACCTGGTCCGAAACTTCGCCGAGTTGTCGGGGGTAGGTGTTGGCGGAGTAGCGGACCTCGACACCAAGAAGCTCGAACTGGTTCAGCGTCGGTACCCGGGGGTCAAGACCAGCACGAATTTCCAGGATCTTCTCAAGGACCCGTCGATCGATGCGATCGCGGTTGCCACGCCAGTCAGCACCCATTTCGAGTTCGGCATGGCGACCCTGAAGGCGGGCAAGCATCTCTGGCTGGAAAAGCCGATGACGGAGACTTCTCTGCAGGCGCGCAAACTGATCGACGAGGCGGCGCGTCGTCAGCGTGTACTGTTTGTCGACCACACCTTTGTCTATACCGGAGCGGTCCGCAAGATAGCCGAGATCATCAAGGGTGGCGACCTCGGTCGCGTGTACTATTACGATTCCACCCGGGTGAATCTCGGATTGTTCCAGCGCGACGTGAACGTGATCGCCGATCTGGCCGTGCACGACTTCTCGATTCTCGACTACCTGCTGGGCGAACACCCGACCGCGGTGTCGGCAAGCGGCACCAATCATTTTCCCGGCACGCCCGAGAACCTCGCCTACATCACCCTCTTCTATAGTTCAGGGGTCATCGCCCATACCAACGTGAGTTGGCTGGCGCCGGTCAAGGTGCGCCAGATCCTCCTCGGCGGCAGCAAGAAGATGATCATCTACGATGACCTCGAGCCAAGCGAAAAAATCAAGGTCTATGACAAGGGAGTGACCTTCACCGATGACCCAAAGCAGATTCACGAGATGCGTGTCACGCAGCGAACCGGTGACATGTGGGCGCCTAAGCTCGTGTCGACCGAGGCGCTGCGGGTCGGAGGCGAGCACTTTGTTGACTGCCTCGGCCACGGCAAGGTGCCTGAAACCGATGGCAACCTCGGTCTGCGCGTCGTCCAGTTGATTGAGGCGGCCACCAGCTCGATGCGGGGCAAGGGGGAAACCGTGTATATCCAACGTCAGGGGGAAACATCGTGATTCCGTTTGTTGATCTCAAGGCGCAGTACGCCTCGATCAAGACTGAGGTGAATGCAGCAATCCAGGGTGTTCTGGACAGCTGCCAGTTCACGCTGGGTAGCGAAGTGGCGGCATTCGAGTCCGAGTTCGCCGCCTACTGCCAGACGAAACAGGGCATTGGCGTGAACAGCGGTACCAGCGCGCTGCACCTCGCTCTGCTTGCGGCCAACATCGGCCCCGGTGACGAAGTCATTACGGTTCCATTCACCTTTGTGGCAACGGTGTCGGCGATCCACTACACGGGCGCGAAGCCGGTCTTCGTCGACATTGATCCGCGAACGTTCACGATGGACGCCGGCGCGGTCGAGGCCGCGATCACGCCTCGGACGAGGGCGATTATTCCGGTGCATCTGTACGGTCAGCCGGCGAACATGGATCCGATCCTCGAAATTGCGAAGCGACGGGGCTTGGTCGTCATCGAGGATGCGTGTCAGGCGCATGGCGCCGAGTACAACGGTCGGCGTGCCGGAAGCATGGGCGACATGGGCTGCTTCAGCTTCTATCCCGGCAAGAACCTCGGTGCCTACGGTGAAGGCGGCATGGTGGTGACGAACAATGCCGATTACGCCCGTACGATCCGTATGCTTCGTGACTGGGGCGCGGAGAAGAAGTATCAGCACGTCCTGAAGGGCTACAACTACCGTTTGGAGGGGATTCAAGGAGCCGTGCTCAGGGTCAAGCTCCGCCATCTGGAGGGGTGGACAGAGGGGCGCCGCAAAGCCGCAACGCGCTACGACCGGCTTCTGGCAGGGACGGGCGTTCCGACGCCGGAGGCCATGTCGTACGCTCGCCACGTGTATCACGTCTACGCAATTCGAACCGGCCAGCGACAGGCGTGGCAGGATGCCCTTCAGGCACAGGGCATTCAGACCGGGATTCATTATCCGATCCCCGTTCACCTGCTTCCAGCGTTTGCCGATCTGCGTTACACAGCAGGTCAGTTTCCCCACTCCGAGCAAGCGGCGAACGAGGTATTGTCGCTCCCGATGTTTCCGGAATTGACTGAAGCTCAATGCGAGAAGGTCGGTCGGGCGATCAAGGGTCTCGCGTTCGGGAATCTCGCGACCAAAAGCCTGGCGAGTGCCATATGAACCGGATGCGCAATGCCAATCGGAAATCAAACGAAGGCATTGCGCCAACCAGAAATTGACTATCGGACCGTGCCCGGCCGTGCCATCCATTCGAAAAGGCCAAGATCAAGGGGACGTTGGGTGCAACAGAAAGTCGAGCAAGAGCTTTTGGAGCTCGATAATTGCAGTACGTGTACCAGCGCGCGTTTCCCACCATCGGTCTGGGTCAAACTGCGAGTAGCGCGAGGGTTGAATCGCGACACTCGTCGGGTGGCCCTTCATGGATCGATCAAGCACTCGGCGCAATCGTCGCGAATGGTCGGTAGTCGCCACGATCACAATTGAACGGAACTGGTGCTGATCGCACCAAGCGGGGAGCACCTGACCCTCGCCTTCGGTTCCGGCGTCGGTCCTGGGGATCCGCACGATGTTCCGCACGCCAAGCATTTCGAGTTGGCGGACCTGGCGGGCGGCCTCATCGTCGTAGGGGAGTCCGCGGCGGATGAACTCGTAATCCTCTCCACTCGGAGGGTCCGTAAACACCGCGACTTGCGTCGCGATGCCGCGTTGAACGAGGTCGGCAGCCTCGAGCGCCCCGGCGCCGCCGGCGTCAAGGGCTATGACGATGATGTCGGCAGGTGCGACCGGTTCTCTGGCGACGAGCGCCCAACCTGCGGCCCGCAAGATCGGTTCACGAACGGCAGGAACGGCAACGATGACAGCCGCAACTAACGCGACCACTGCCACAACGCGGGCCCACCGTGGCCATCGCACGCTCATGCTCGATTTCATGTCCACATCCCGCCCGGGCACATGGAAAGCACCGGGATCAAGAAATGGCTGGCGATTTTGCCATAATCTCTCGTGGCGCGATCAATGAACCTTCCTTCGTGATTTCGGCGGCATTCGTTCGCATGCGATGGCGCAAACCGGAACGCGCCGTGCTTCATTGTGAGTGCTGATTGTAGAGCGACAGCCTGTCGTACTATCCCATCCAATAATGCAATGCTGGAGCTGGCGCGAGGTTTCGTGCCCACCAGAGCACTTCTGAGCGTTGTCGCGGTCTGGCGATGCGGGGAACATTGTGCCAGACCGTTTGTACCGCCGGAATCATGCAAAGAGCGCAAGGTCGGAATAAGAGGAGAGCTATGAAGATCAGTATCTTTGGATTGGGCTACGTAGGTGCTGTTTCGCTCGGGTGCCTGGCACGAGACGGTCACGACGTGATCGGTGTCGATATTGATCTCGACAAGCTGAATCTGATTCGCGAAGGTCGCACGCCGGTGGTAGAAGAGGGTATGGTTGATCTTATGGCAAGTGCCACACAGAGCGGTCGAGTATTGGTTACTAACGACGTTGAGGCCGCAATCAAAGGCAGTGATCTATCGTTTATCTGCGTCGGTACGCCTTCGGCCGCTAATGGCAGCCAGGATCAAGGCGCGCTTATTCGGGTTACGCACGCTATTGGCGCTGCATTGCGCACTAAGCCCGCTCACCACCTCGTCGCATATCGCTCGACCGTAGTTCCAGGAACAGTCGACGGAACGTTGTCCCCAATTCTAGAAAGCGAGTCCGGTAAGCGCCCTGGCGAGGGTTTCGATGTCGTTTTCCAGCCCGAGTTCTTGCGGGAAGGTAGTTCAATCCGCGATTACGACAATCCGTCCTTTACCATCGTTGGTGCGCGCGCCCAGCAAGCTACGGATCCGATCCGGGCATTATTCGGGCATTTGACCGGTAATTTTTTTACAACTTCAATTCGCGCGGCCGAAACTATCAAGTACTGCTGCAACAACTTCCATGCCGTGAAGATAACATTTGCCAACGAAACGGCCCGCCTATGCGAAGCCCTAGGTGTCGATGCCTTCGAAGTAATGGATCTGGTGTGCCGTGACACGCGCCTGAATGTGTCCCCGGCATATCTCAAGCCAGGCTTCGCATTTGGCGGCTCCTGCCTGCCTAAGGATCTGCGCGCGACGGCCTATCTGGCAAAAATGAGCGATGTGGAACTTCCGCTGCATGCTAGCGTCCTTGCGTCAAATCGTATTCATCTGGATCGCGCTATCTCTAAGGTGCTGGCTTCGGGCTGCCGTCGCGTTGGCATGCTTGGCCTCTCCTTTAAGACCGGGACGGATGATCTGCGTGAGAGTCCGCTGGTTACGCTCGCCGAGCAGCTGATTGGGAAAGGCATCAGCCTCAAGGTTTATGATCCAGAGGTGCAGCTATCGCAATTGCTTGGGGCCAACCGGCGTTATATTGAGGACCACTTGCCTCATATCGGCTCCTTGCTCGACGCAAGGATCGAAAGCGTAATTGCTGGTGCAGATCTGGTTGTAGTAGCTCTCCATGATTCGCATGTGGCTGAAAGTTTGCGCACCCATCTCCGCTCCGATCAAACCATACTTGACCTTGTTCATATTCCCGAACGCCATGCACTCAGAGGGCGCTACATTGGCATGTGTTGGTGACAAGCAGCGGTCAGGCCAAGCGTGCGTTCTCGTTCGCCGATGCGACCGCGGCACTTTGAACGCGCGTCGGAAACCAACGGTACGCGGGGCTGGTCAATCTCTTCGGTATCGAGTCGCCTGGGCTCACGGCCGCCATGGCGATAGGCGAACATGTCGCTGACTTGTTGACCGGGAGGGGGTGACCGCGACCCACAACTTCGGCGCATCGTCCAATTCCTGCGACGCCCCTTGCGACGTGGACTGGCCGCACCCAGTACCTCGGTTGCTCGCGCCGCTGATCCGGCGCAAAGTACTCGCTTTCCCACGATGAGACCGCTCGCTGCTGTCTGCCTCCTGGCTCAGTCGCTATTCGCGATAGCGGGCCCGTTCGTCGTCTCCGATCCTGTAGCAGTCGGAGTCAAGCAATGTGGTGTCTACATCGACGGCGCCGCGAGGGTGATATCCCCCGTCGTAGCGCCTGCAGGCACCAACATCTGCAAGTACGACCTTGCCGGTATAGCTGTTGGCCCGCACTCGGTAGCCATGACGGCCATTACGGTCGACGACCCGGTTTGGGGTAGCCAGGAGTCCGCGCAGTCGATCCCTCTCGCATTCGAGGTGCAAGACCCGGTCGCCATGAATTACCAAGGCCTCTGGTGGGCGGCTGGAGGGACCGAATCTGGCTGGGGCATCAATCTCGCGCACCAAGGCGACACGATCTTCGCGACCTGGTTCACCTACGACACGTCTGGCCGGGGCTGGTGGCTGGCGATGACGGCGCCGAAAACGGCGCCGAACACCTACAGCGGCACGCTCTACCAGACGCACGGTCCGCCGTTCAGTGCGGCGCCATTCAACCCGAACAATGTGTCCACGACGGCGGTCGGGATCGGCACGCTGAGCTTCACCGATGCGAACAACGGCACGTTCACCTACGCGCTGACGAGCCCGGCAGTGACGCAGACAAAGAGTCTTGCGCGCGACGTGTTCGGGCCGCTGCCGATCTGCACGTTCGGGGGTCAGCCGAACCTGACGCTGGCGACCAACTACCAGGACCTGTGGTGGGCGGCGCCGGCGGGGGTGGAGTCCGGGTGGGGGATCAACCTGAACCACCAGGGGGACACGATCTTCGCGACCTGGTTCACCTACGATATGGACGGGACACCGATGTGGCTGGTGGTGACGGCGCCGGAGACGTGGCCTGGGGTGTACGCAGGGGACCTGTACCGGACGTCAGGAGCGCGGTTCGACGCGTTCAACCCGGCGAATGTCGTCCCGACGAAGGTGGGGACAGCAACATTCACGTTCACCAACGGCAATAATGCTACCTTCGCGTACACGATCACCGGCGTAGGGCCAACTCCGGTGACGCAGACAAAGACAATCACGCGCGACGTCTTCGCCGCGCCTGGCACGACCTGTCAGTAATCCGACGCTCGGCGAGGCCCGCGGCGCGTGGCTAAAGGCAAAAGGCAGTCCGCGTAATATCGTGTGGATTGGATCTCCGCAGACAGCAAGCGCGCGCGTTGCCGGTGCCATGGTTTGGGTGCTTCGCGGTGACCAGCGCCGAACGGCGCCCATCTGCCAGCCGCCGGCGACGAGGCCCCACAGAGGGAGAAGACCGCGCCCGCACACGCGGCGCGCGGTTTCGATCCAACGCCGGGGCGACCCAATCGACGGCCGCCGACTATCAGCACCTTTGGTCGGCGGCGAGCGAGATGGAATCTGGCTGGGACACCAGGTTCGCACATCAAGGCGTCAGCGTGTTCACCACGTGGTACGCGTATGACGTCGACGACGCGCGATGGCGCGTTTCCAGGTTGACCCGACCCCCTCGGCGCGAAAACGAATCGCTTGTAGCGCATTTTACGAGGTCGTTCGGAATGCGCACGCGCCGTCTTCGTCGAATTTCAAGGAATTGTTACTCTGCCCGGCTACTTCCCGGCATAGTCCCAAGTGGCGCGCCCGTTATAGAGGGTGTAAGCCATGCCGGTGAGCGTGTGCCCCTCCAACCCTACCTGCGAGGCCGGCGCAGCCAGCCGCACCCATTGTCCCGGCGCCGGCAACGGGCCCATATAACGCCGACTTCCGGTACCGTTGGTCCCAAATCCGACAAGGTCGGCCCCCCAGTACGCCCGGTGCTCCCAGCTCCCGTCGTTCCATTGCAGCATCACTTCGCTCGGCGGATTCGCCGGATCCAGGTACACGTATGCAAACAAGGTGTCGCCCACCGCCACCGATAACTTCGCCGTAGCGTTGGTGAAATAGTGCTGATGTAAGCCGCTAAACAACGCCGACTGGTGTGTCAGCGCTCCCGAATACGGTGCCGGGTTGCTGCTCACCCAACTCCAGCTCTCATTGCCCCCCAACGTTGCTCCCACCGGCACCGCATCCTCCACCCATACCGCGGCGGTTGCGGAGACCTTTCCCGCATAGTCCCAAGTGGCGCGCCCGTTATAGAGGGTGTAAGCCATGCCGGTGAGCGTGTGCCCCTCCAACCCTACCTGCGAGGCCGGCGCAGCCAGCCGCACCCATTGTCCCGGCGCCGGCAACGGGCCCATATAACGCCGACTTCCGGTACCGTTGGTCCCAAATCCGACAAGGTCGACCCCCCAGTACGCCCGGTGCTCCCAGCTCCCGTCGTTCCATTGCAGCATCACTTCGCTCGGCGGATTCGCCGGATCCAGGTACACGTATGCAAACAAGGTGTCGCCCACCGCCACCGATAACTTCGCCGTAGCGTTGGTGAAATAGTGCTGATGTAAGCCGCTAAACAACGCCGACTGGTGTGTCAGCGCTCCCGAATACGGTGCCGGGTTGCTGCTCACCCAACTCCAGCTCTCATTGCCCCCCAACGTTGCTCCCACCGGCACCGCATCCTCCACCCATACGGCTGACAGTTTCGCTCCTGCAGTGTTGGAAACATTGAGGGCGACACCTGCTGAGACCGTCGAGTGACCTACGGCGTCGTAAGCGACCGCGGTGAGGGTCGCACTGCCGTTGGCGACCTTCGTCGAATCCCAGGAGAACTGGTACGGCGCCACGGTATCGCTGGCCAGCGTGGTGCCGTTGACGCGAAGCTCGACCTTGGTCACCCCCAGGTTGTCGGTCGCAGTGACGCTGACGGGCACGGTTCCCGAGACGGTGCTGCCGCCCGTCGGCGAGGCGATCGACACCGTTGGTGGCGTCGTGTCGGCGGTCGCCGTCGTCGTCGTCGCGGAGACAATCGCCGAGTAGGCGCTGATGTTCCCAGCGGCGTCACGGGCCCGCACGCGATAGCGGTAGGTCGCACTTGGGCTGAGACCCGAATTGCTATACGACGTCCCGGTGGGCGCCCCGATCTGGGCGAACGTCGTGCAGGTCGCTCCCTGACAGCGCTCGACCAGGTATCCCGTCACGCCTACGTTGTCGGTCGAAGCGGTCCAAGTCAGGTTGATGGCGGTGCTTCCGACAGGCGTGGCGACTGGATTCCCGGGCGTGGTTGGTGGCGTAATATCGGTGGTCGCAGAGACCGTGATGTAATTTGCTTTGGTCTTGGCGTTGCTACCGCCCGGACCGGTGACGGTGAGACTCACCGTATAGACGCCGGCGGCCGCATACACGTGGCTGGGACTGGCGGCGGTGCTGGTCGTGCCATCGCCGAAACTCCACGCGTAACTCGTGATCGTGCCGGTAGACGCATTCAAGAAGTTGAGAGCCAGTGGGGCGGCGCCCGTTGTCGTGCTGGCACTGAAACTGGCAACGGGTGTGCTGTACGGCACCATTGCGCTCACGTCATTCGAAAAGCCACTTTCTGTATGCGAGACGTCGTAATCCGCCGCAGCAAAGTGATAAGTCGCTCCTTCCGTGAGACCGGAAACCGTGTAGGAGGTAGTGCTACCTACGTCGACACTTGACGGATAGTTTCCAGCTGCCGGGCCGTAATAAACCTTGTAGCCGGCCGGCACTGGACCGGTTGGGGGATCCCATGCCAACTTCACGTTGCCTGCAGAGGCGCGCGCGGCGACCAAGGCCAACAACAGGAACAGAGCGACCAGACGGACCAAACTCGACTTTGTGTGGCCTGCACAAGTGGCCATGATTCCCTCCAAGTCAGAGATGTGCGTTCGCCGGGCCAGCAGCCAGCCGTCCTGGCCCTGAAACGAAAGGGCACGGGCATGCGTGGCAAAAGCAGGAGCTTCGCTGGATGTCGCTCAGAGAATTAAGCGACTCATTGATAAAGCAGACAATTAAGTAGAAATAAGAATCGATGATGCTATCGGCATGCAACGACGACCGCCGGATACGACCTGATAAGCGCTTGGAAAACTGAGAGTACTGCCCACTGATAGCAATTCAATGAAAGCAATTCTCACTAGCCTGTCTGGCAATCAAAACAGGCAAATTATGGGTCATTTAACTGCAAGTCTGTATAGATATATTTGCGTAGGAATTTGAGATAGTCAATCGTAGGTCATAGTACGACGTTGAAGTACCCGTCATGCAACGGCTCGGGGAGATTCTCAGCGAGATTGGTCGCCACGATAGCCAGTCTCGGCCACGCCTCGGGCAAGGACTGGACCGAGCTCATTGCGGGTGGCGAGCAGGGGCGGCGAGCGCTTAGAGGGTCTCGCACACTGATCGCCAATGGGCATACGGGATCGGCATATCGTTTCCAGAGCCGAGACTTTGCTGCGCGCAACCGAACGAATTCCAGCCGTCACTGGAGTTGGACGGATTGAGCGCTCGGCTAACATTGCTGCGAACGAACTCTGCCAACACCTGTGAGTTCTCACGCAATACTGACCAGGTTTAGGGCAGGTTGGTGGTCACGATCAGGCTGGTCTTCTCGTAGAGCTTGCTGATCAGGTCGAACAGCAGCGCCCCGCCGTTGGCGCTGAACGACAGATAGCCGAGTTCATCGAGTACCACGATGTTGCTACGGGTGAGACGGTGCGCCAGGCTGCCTTGCTTGCCGGCGGTCTTCTCCAATTCCAATCGATTGACGAGATCGACCACGCTGTAGAAGCGCACGCGCTTGCGCGCCTTCACGGCGTGCGCGGCGATGGCGATGCCGAGGTGGGTCTTGCCGATGCCCGGGCCGCCGACGAATACGATGTTGCGCGGCTCGGCGGTAAATTCGCCGGCGTAGAGATGGCGGATTTGCTGCTCGTTGACCGGCGACTCGGCGAACTCGAAACTGTCCAGATCGCGGTACAGTGGGAATTTGGCGGCGCGATGCAAATACGCAACCAATATCAATAATCAAAGAGAACGTTGTCAGTACTGGATTTCCATGCGATTGTCATTATGGCGCTTGGGTGTCGCTGGGTAGCTGGAGCACGCGCGGGTTAGTTCACAGGCTAAGCGGCGCGCATCGACGTCAACACGTGCGCGTGAGATCGGCCAAGCGCCGTGGCGAGCACCCACAGATCGCGATGATCCGTGGATGCGCCGGAACGGACTTCTCCGCTTCCAGGAATGCGGTCGCCGTCCAGCGCAACGCAACGCCATGTTCGGCGTCGCGATAAGGGTTCACCTCGCCGCGTGACACGGCGCACCGCATCGTTGGCATTCTCGACCACGTTGGTGCTCGCAAGACAGCGCATCAACGACGGCGTCAGGCGCAGCCGATTTAAGGGCCATTACAGCCCCGGCGCAAAGAGCCAGCTCCCAAGCTCGGCGCTCAAGTCTGCGGCCTTTACGAATCAATCGACTCGATAGCGCAGGCTATTGATTCGCTTCGATCATTTTTGCCCCGCAGAAGGTCGGTTCCAGATACCTTTCGACCACGCAGTCTGGTTTACGTCCTGGGCAACGATGCAGAAGAGCGAGATCCAAGAGGCCGTTCTTCGGAAATGGGGTTGTTAAACGCCGCTTTGTAGGACAGGGGCCGACCTAGCGCCTATGCAAATACGCAGCCGATATCAATAATCAAGGAAAACCTTGTCAGTACTGGATTTCCATGCTATTGTCATTATGACGCTTGGGTGTCGCTGGCTAGCTGGAGCACAGCGGGTTAGAGCAATGGAGCGAGCTCCGGCGAACGGCAGCTGAGGTCTAGCCGCGGTATCCCGTTCGAGCGTCATATCGTTTCCGTTTTCCAAAAAAGAGGGCAAACCGCTCGAAAGGGCGGGACGCAAAGCCGAGGGCCTAAATCCCTGCGGGGACAAGGCAGCCTGGTTGCCAAGAATGAGCCAGTGCCTCTTGGTGGCCATTGTTCGAGGGAGGCACGATGGCCGAAGTAGCTACGCGTAACGGGTTAACTGCGTTAGCCACTGCAGCGCGATCGATCGGTCTGTTTCTCTTCCTGCTCCTGGTCGCAGCGCGCGCTCTCGCGGGCAGTGTCACATTGGCTTGGGATCCCCCAACCGGTCCAGCGCCGGCCGGCTACAAGGTTTATTACGGCCCGGCAGCTGGAAACTATCCGTCAAGTGTCGACGTAGGTAGCACTACCTCCTACACGGTTTCCGGTCTCACGGAAGGAGTGACTTATCACTTTGCTGCGACGGATTACGACGTCTCGCATACAGAAAGTGGCTTTTCGAATGACGTGAGCGCAACGGTGCCGTACAGCACACCCGTTGCCAGTTTCAGTGCCAGCACAACAACGGGCGCCGCCCCACTGGCTCTCAACTTCTTGAATGCGTCTACCGGAACCATCACCAGCTACGCCTGGACCTTCGGTGACGGCGGCACCAGTACCGCCGCCAGTCCCAGCCACGTGTATGCGGCCGCCGGCGTCTACACGGTGAGTCTCACCGTCACCGGACCGGGCGGCAGCAATACGCAGACCCGCAGCAACTATGTGACGGTCACCACGGCTGCCCCGGTCGCGCAATTCACCGGCAGTCCCACCTCCGGCGTGCCTCCGCTCACGGTGGCGTTCACCAACAGCTCCACCGGCAGCATCACCAGCTACGCCTGGACCTTCGGTGACGGCGGCACCAGTACCGCCGCGAGCCCCAGCCACGTGTATGCGGCTGCCGGTGTCTACACGGTGAGCCTCACCGTCACCGGACCGGGCGGCAGCAACACGCAGACCCGCAGCAACTATGTGACGGTCACCACGGCTGCCCCGGTCGCGCAATTCACCGGCAGTCCCACCTCCGGCGTGCCCCGCTCGCGGTGGCGTTCACCAACAGCTCCACCGGCAGCATCACCAGCTACGCCTGGACCTTCGGTGACGGCGGCACCAGTACCGCCGCGAGCCCCAGCCACATGTATGCGGCTGCCGGTGTCTACACGGTGAGTCTCACCGTCACCGGACCGGGCGGCAGCAATACGCAGACCCGCAGCAACTATGTGACGGTCACCGCGCCCGCCCCGGTCGCGCAATTCACCGGCAGTCCCACCTCCGGCGTGGCCTCCGCTCACGGTGGCGTTCACCAACACCTCCACCGGCAGCATCACCAGCTACGCCTGGACCTTCGGTGACGGCGGCACCAGCACCGCCGCCAGCCCCAGCCACATGTATGCGGCTGCCGGCGTCTACACGGTGAGTCTCACCGTCACCGGACCGGGCGGCAGCAACACCCAGACCCGCAGCAACTATGTGACGGTCACCACGGCTGCCCCGGTCGCGCAATTCACCGGCAGTCCCACCTCCGGCGTGCCTCCGCTCACGGTCGCGTTCACCAACAGCTCCACCGGCAGCATCACCAGCTACGCCTGGACCTTCGGTGACGGCGGCACCAGCACCGCCGCGAGCCCCAGCCACATCTACGCGGCTGCCGGCGTCTACACGGTGAGCCTCACCGTCACCGGACCGGGCGGCAGCAACACCCAGACCCGCAGCAACTATGTGACGGTCACCACGCGCCGCCCCGGTCGCGCAATTCACCGGCAGTCCCACCTCCGGCGTGCCTCCGCTCACGGTCGCGTTCACCAACAGCTCCACCGGCAGCATCACCAGCTACGCCTGGACCTTCGGTGACGGCGGCACCAGCACCGTCGCGAGCCCCAGCCACATCTACGCGGCCGCCGGTGTCTACACGGTGAGTCTCACCGTCACCGGACCGGGCGGCAGCAACACCCAGACCCGCAGCAACTATGTGACGGTCACCACGGCTGCCCCGGTCGCGCAATTCACCGGCAGTCCCACCTCCGGCGTGCCTCCGCTCACGGTCGCGTTCACCAACAGCTCCACCGGCAGCATCACCAGCTACGCCTGGACCTTCGGTGACGGCGGCACCAGCACCGTCGCGAGCCCCAGCCACATCTACGCGGCTGCCGGCGTCTACACGGTGAGTCTCACCGTCACCGGACCGGGCGGCAGCAACACCCAGACCCGCAGCAACTATGTGACGGTCACCACGCCCGCCCCGGTCGCGCAATTCACCGGCAGTCCCACCTCCGGCGTGCCTCCGCTCACGGTCGCGTTCACCAACAGCTCCACCGGCAGCATCACCAGCTACGCCTGGACCTTCGGTGACGGCGGCACCAGCACCGTCGCGAGCCCCAGCCACATCTACGCGGCCGCCGGCGTCTACACGGTGAGTCTCACCGTCACCGGACCGGGCGGCAGCAACACCCAGACCCGCAGCAACTATGTGACGGTCACCACGGCTGCCCCGGTCGCGCAATTCACCGGCAGTCCCACCTCCGGCGTGCCTCCGCTCACGGTCGCGTTCACCAACAGCTCCACCGGCAGCATCACCAGCTACGCCTGGACCTTCGGTGACGGCGGCACCAGCACCGCCGCGAGCCCCAGCCACATCTACGCGGCCGCCGGTGTCTACACGGTGAGTCTCACCGTCACCGGACCGGGCGGCAGCAACACCCAGACCCGCAGCAACTATGTGACGGTCACCACGGCTGCCCCGGTCGCGCAATTCACCGGCAGTCCCACCTCCGGCGTGCCTCCGCTCACGGTCGCGTTCACCAACAGCTCCACCGGCAGCATCACCAGCTACGCCTGGACCTTCGGTGACGGCGGCACCAGTACCGCCGCGAGCCCCAGCCACATCTATGCGGCTGCCGGCGTCTACACGGTGAGTCTCACCGTCACCGGACCTGCCGGCAGCAACACGCTAACCCGCAGCAACTATGTGACCGTCAACAATGTGGCGATTGCCAAGGGAAAGCCAAGTAAATGCAAGCGGCGCGTGTGTTCAGGAATCTCGCTGCATGTGCCGTGAGCTTCCAGTGATACGCGGACACTTTGCTTGGTCTCAATGGCATCGTTCAAACTCGACTAGCCGCGCAGAGGGTACTCGTGGGGGTATTACTGCCAATCTGCTGCAATTTTGCCTAGGCCATTTGTATCCGACTCCGGCGTTCGCCCGTCCATCACCCGAAGCCAAAGGTTAATGGGAAGATCACGTGTGTAGGCAGCTGTGAAGAAGCCGCTGCAGCGAATTGCCAGCGAATGAATTGATTTCCCGTTCGATCTCGTTGCCTGCTAGAAAGCAGCCGCCTGCATGGACGAACTCGACTCGGCGAGTGGTCGCTGCGCTGATTCCAAACGTTTTGCGCGCGGCTCGGCGGGTCGGTACCCGAGACCGCCATGAGCAAAGCAGACGACAATGATGCGCGCGTTGAGGACACAATCGGCCTGCCGGTTGGATATCGCCAGGGCTTGGTAACGGCCATCGCGCTGTTCTTGAGTCTTTCCATCGCGTTCCTACGTTTCTGGAGCTTCGAGGCGCCTGGGTCCTGGACTCCCGCATCGACTGGCGCAGCGATCTTGACGGGCGCGGGGATCGTGCTCCAACTGATCGCGCTGTTTCGGGCGCTCGACGTTCGCGATGAGGTCCTGTCGCGCTACCGGGTGACCGTGCGAATCTTTTTCGCGGGTATAGTGATTGCAATCAGCGGCGCCACGATATCGTCGATCGTCCTGGCGATCGAAGGTGGATGATTTCGCGATGTCGAACAACATCCTTTTTGGCGCTATTCGCCGCAGCCTGCCGGCGACGTGATTCGTCGAACGTCTGCTTCGACGAGATTCGACCGTCCGCCTGGGGTCGACAGCATTCATGCGCGGGCTGCGCCCCAGCACCTTGTCCCGTGCCCCTCCGCCGGACTCGAAACGGTCGCGGTGAAAGCGCAGCGAGCGCCGGAGCCGGCGTTTTCGCGCATCGCCAAGGTCGTCGAGAGCATCCCGCACTCGCGTGAATACCTGCGCGATTTAGTGGGAAATCCTTTTCGAGTCGAAGTTGCCCGCGATCAAAGCCGCCGTTTCGGCTCCGGAGTAGTGTCCAAATACGCGATTTTGCGATGCGGAATGGGAGGCTCGGATGCGCTTCCTGTTGTTGCTCTCGCTCGTCTTCAGCATCGTCTGTGCACTTGTTTTCGTCTCGCGCGAGCCGACGCTGGGCGTCGAAGCGTGCGCATACCAGACCGCCGACGGTTTCTACCTCACTGTCCCGCACGATCCCGATTTCGGCTGTGCCCCCGTCGTCTTTGTCGACCCGGCAAACTACGCGTGGCGGTGAGATGCCGCGTAGCTTTGCTCGAGGCTTCCATAGTTCGGGCCACGCCTCGCCTGATGTATGCGATTCTGCCTCGAGCATCCATCCGCTCGCACGTCGAGCACGCTTCGGACGTTACCGCCCAGCCGCTCTCGCGATGATCGCGGCGGCCTGCCGCCTCGACTCTTCGATTTCGGAATCGCTGTAGGCCGTCGGTGGAAATCCCGGCAGATTTTCGTCGATCCCGCCGTGGCGTTCCATGACCCGAGTGTTGAGAGTATTGACCAGCGCTAATGCCATCGCGTCGCACGACGCGATGAACTTGAGGTGTCGCTTCTGCTCGGCCGGGTCGACGATTCTCCGCATGCGCGCGATGACGTCCGGAGCGAACCGGATTCCCGGAAGCCATCGATCGCCGACGTGAGAGCGCGCGCCGTCGTCGTCGATGACGATCGTGCGGCCATTTCCGGCTGTCAATACTCGCGAGCGCGGGCCGACCCGCTCCGCTTCGGATTGCAACCGCGGATGACGCAGCGCGCGCTGCGACTCGGCGACGATATGCTCGGCTCCCTTGCCGACTCGGTACATCTTCTGCTGCACCCGCATGTGATAGCCGCGCATCCACTGGCCGCCTATGCGCGTAACCGTCGCTTTCGGTGTAATGACAAAGGCCGACCCGTCTTCGCCGATGGCGACGACAGGCGCACGGTCGCGGAAGCGACGGGAAAGTATTAAGCCGAGCCATCGCGGTCGATCGATCTCGTTTCCGAAAGCGCGTGCCCAATCGAGCGGGACTTCGCTGCAGCGTGGAAAGTCCGAGTAGTCGATCGCGACCTCGGTCCCGTCGGTTTTGCGCGCGATCATGATCGGGGCGCCAAGCACGTCAAACCACTGCATGATCCGCGCCAGCATCGGCACTGCGGGCGGCGTTGCAGGTAGCACTGGAGCTGGCGGATCGGCGCTGGGCTTGCCGTGCTGCAGGCGCGGCGCGTCGGGCTTCGGCGGAAACCCGAGCGCCTTGCGCAGCTTGAGCGCCAGACGGTCGAAACAGGGGACCAGGTACATGACGATCCTTCAGGACGAATCCATATTATCCGGCGCGAAGGTCGCGATTGCGGACCGTTCGTCGGACTTGGCGGTTCTAGCGGTGCAGAAAATATCCGGGCTTCGGCGCCAGTGCGGAATCAGCCGGCTCTGATTCGGATGTAGGGATACAGCAGCAGGCTCGTTGCTCACCCCGGCTTGCCGTCGATCCGCGCGCGCGTGAGCACCGGCCAGTAGCGAACGGCGTAGAGCGCGTAACCCGCAGACCATAGCAGCGCGGAAGCGAGCACCGTTGCCACGTACTGCCGGGTCGCCACCATCGGCCCGAACACGCGGACCACGGCGGCCGCAAAGATCAGCACGAAGCATGTCACTTCGAAGGCATCGGCCTCGAGCCGTCGGCCGGTATGGCCGCGGGCGGTCCGGGTCATCATGCCGATCGTCAGGCCGCCGATGGCCCCGATCGTCAGCGCGTGCGTCGCGAGCGGAGCCGGGACGACGCCGAGCTCGACCTGCGCGCGCAGCGCAAGATGCAGCGGAATCCAGGCATAAGCGACGTGCAGGACCCACACCAGCGGTGTCTTCACCGTCCTCCACGGCGTCCACCCCCCGAGTCGCGCGAGATGCGCCACGCTGCCGAGGATCAGCACAGCCACGAGAATCGGCCCGTGCACCTGCACGCCGTCGGCCACGAGCAACGCCAGCGTCGCCGCGAGCACCAGCTTTTCGAGAGCCGGGAAACGACGCGCGTTGCATCCCGGTACGCCGTTGTTGGTGAACATCGGAATCACGCGCCCCGCCATCACCGTCATGATGAACAGGACGACGTCGAGGGCGATCTGGATTCCGAGCCAGGGCGGTAGTTCCAGTACACCGAACTGCGCGAGATTAACGACGAGGACCGCCGCCGCAATCACGAGCAGGAGGACGACAAAGAAATAATTGCGCCGATTGCCGCTGCGCATGAGCGGGATGCCGATGCCCGCGGCCACGGCGACGGGAAACGCCGCATTCGCCACTACAGCCGCCCATCCCCACGGCGTCAACACGAGAACACGCGCGGCGATCCACAATGCCGCAATGGACGCGAGCGTAATCCCGGTCGGCGTCGGATGCCCCGTCCAGTTGCGCACGGCAGTGAACAGGAAACCGGCAATCACCGCCATCGTGAAGCCGAAGAGCATCTCGTGCGCGTGCACAAGAGGACCGGCGACGTAGGCGGTGTCGAGCCATCCCGCATACTGGGCCGCCCACAGCGGAACCGACAGGGCGGCAAAGACGCTTGCCAGCAGATAGAACGGCCGGAACCCAAGCTGCAGAAGCGCCGTTGCGTTTGTCGCCAGCACGTTCCTCACCTGCGTCCCCGGCGGTCGGCGTGCCGGATCCACGAACAGCACCTTCGTGAGCGCATGACGGTGACCCTCGCTTAGTGAAGATGCAATCCGTTTACATCTTCTGCGTCCTCATCGGTCGCAAATTCGCAGGTTCTTGATTTGCATCAACGTTACGGGCAGCGGACGGCGGAATCGAACCGGACGAACGGCGGCGGGCGTCGCCCAGGTCGGGGCGGCACCGATGCCAACGAGATTCGCCGGCTGCGTTTGCGCGCCGCTACGGAGGCACTGTTTCATTCGTTTGGCGGCTTGATCGCCCCCGGCGGATACGTGATCCGCAGACCCTCCACGCGAGCAAACGGCGTAAGCACGTGCCGTCTGCGGCTGCCGGACCCGATGATGTCCTCGACGTCGACGCCGCGCACGAGAAGCGCGTCGCCGATCAGCGAGCGGTGACAGCGCCACGGCACGGCTTCTGCGCACATCAGCGCACAGCGCTCGGTCCGCCCAAGCTCGACCACCCGTTGCACATTGTCGGCGAACGCCGGCGAGTCCATGTAATCGGCGTAGCCTCGAAACGCCAGGTTGTGCCAACCGGTGTTCGGCGAATCGGGGCGCGGGCGACGCAACCCACCGAGGCCCGGTAAATGGGTGTATCCGATCCCTGCCGCAGCGAGACTCTCGGGAAGCGAATCCAGATTGAACTGGGGATTGTGACGCGACCGCGGCACCGTCCTGACGTCGATGACTCGCGCGACCTCGTTGTCCCGAAGCAAATCGATGAAGACCTCCAGCGCCCGGTTCGAATGGCCGATCGTACAGATGACCGGCGCGTGCTGAGGCATCGCCTGTCGCGGGCGGTCGAGGGCTTCGGTCCGGTCATCATTCATCATCGTCGATGCTTGGCCAACCGATTGTCACGGACTGCGATCCGGCCGGGACCTCTCCGCTTGGACCGCCTTGCCCGTTGGACCGATCTCGTCGGGCCGTTTCCTTGGCCGGGATACGGGTCGCGATTCCGCCCCCGCATCGAGCATAGCGCGTCGGGCGCGTCCCACAGCGAAGTAGGAATCGTCCTGCGCACCGCAGGTCGTGAACGCATTTGCGGCGCATCCCAAAACTATCGCGAAGCGGTTGCGTCAAAGCGCTACGAGCACCCCGCCCGTCGTTGAAGGAGGAGGAATCAAATGGGCACGAGCCGATGGTCGAAAGTAAGATTTGCAGTGGCAGGCGCGCTCGCGCTTGCGGCAGCGAGCGCATTTGCCGGACAGATTACGCTGTACGAGCGGCCCGGGTTCCAGGGCCAGAGCATGACGACGACGATTGCGTTGGCGAGTCTCGAGCGATCGACGTTCAATGACGTCGCATCGTCGATCGTCGTCCGCGACGGGACGTGGGAAGCGTGTACCGAGACCAATTTCCGCGGTCGCTGTGCGCAGCTCGTCCCCGGCAGCTACAGCAAGCTGAGCCGGGACCTGAACGGTCTCGTTGCGTCGGTCCGCCAGGTGGGCTATGAGCCCGCGCCTGCGCGCATCGTCATCAGCCCGGATACGGCGCCGGTCGTCGCGAGCAGCGCGACCGTGCCGGTCGTGATCAATCCGGGTGCCGCGCCGGTCGTCATCAATCCCGCGCCCGCACCTGTGGTCGTCTCCGAGCCGCAGCAGGTCGTGGTCACCGCACCGGTTGCCGTACCGGTTCCGGCCGGTGCGCGCATCACCCTGTACCAGCACACGGGACATCTGATACGCGCCGTCGACCTCACGTCGAATAGCGACGATCTCGACGTGCGGCATTTCGATGACAGCGCGGACGCGGCGCTGGTGAGCGGTGGCATCTGGCGGCTGTGCGATGGTGAGCGTGGACGCGGCTACTGCACGGAGTTTCCTCCGGGTCATTACGACAGCCTCGGCGCGCTCGACGGCAAGGTCAGGTCAGCCTATCTGATCGCCCCGGTGCCGGAACGCGTCGCCAACGTGGCGGTCGTGCCGCCGGGCCGCGCGGTGCTCTACCAGTTCCCGAACTTCGGAGGGGCGTCGGCGGTCGTCGAATACGGTCGGGCGCCGGACCTCGACTGGGCGCATTTCAGGAATCCGGCAAATTCCGCGCGCATCGAATCGGGATCCTGGCTCGTATGCTCCCAGATCGGCTACCAGGGGGACTGCCAGGTCCTCGAACCCGGCGAGTACCCGGTGCTGACCGGGCTGGGCCAGGGTATCGCCTCGGCGCGGCAGGTCTGGCGCCCGGAATACGGCTCCCTGAATCTTTATCACCGGCATTGACGGGGTAATCCGCACGCCGCTGCAAGAGAGTGCAGGCACCAACCGCGTTGCGCCGCGACGGGCGCCGCAACGCGGATTTTCTGGAGATGTCCGCAATGAACAACGAACACCCGCAAGTATCCCGCCGCGCCGTGTTGCGCGCGGCCATCCTGCTGGCCGGCACGTCGCTGACGGCAGCGATGGCCCCAGACAAGGCGTTGGCGCAGCAGAAGGCCTCCAAGAGCGCAATGAAATACCAGGACAAACCCGATGGCGACAAGCAATGCAGCAACTGCCTGCATTTCCAGCCGCCGTCGGGATGCGCGATCGTCGAGGGCACCGTCGCTCCGCAAGGCTATTGCATTGCCTGGGTGAAGAAAGTCTGAACGCGCCGATCGTCGATGCGGAATTTTTTCCCGTTGGAACGGTCGTAGCCCGGTGAACAAGCCAGCGGCGGAGGCTGCCTGCCTTCGCGCTGGACACAAGCGATTTCCAAAAATGACGCCATGATGCGGACACACGAGCAACATGCCGGCCGTGGGCGAGCCTCGCCGCCGCGGCGGAAATCCCTTTCGGAGCGCTCGCTGCAACGGCTGGTGCGGCAACTCGACGAGCGCGAGCGGGAATTGCAGGCCAAAATCAGTGATGAACGCAGCCGCGTGCAAAGCGAAGGGCTCTCGCAGCTCGAAAACGAAGTGGGCGATGATGTCGACCGGGCGTTCGTCAAGACGCAGGTCGGGCTCGAGCGCGACCTGATCGACCGGTGCGTGAATCAGCTCTCCGAAATCGCGGCGATGCACGACCGGATCGCACGAGGCGAAGTCGGTGTCTGCACCGACTGTGGCGAGCTGATCGATCACGCCCGGCTCGAGGCCAATCCCGTCGCCAGCCGCTGCACCGATTGTCAGGCGCGCAGCGAAATGGCCGCGCGAATCGCGTCGCGTTGATCTGCGCCTGTCCTGGTCGGCTTCCGCGGGCGATCGAATTGATCCGGTTACCGGCGGAAACAGCCGGCGTCCGGCAAAAATTACAACGGCCTGCCTCCGGCGCCGACCGCGGGCGGGCAACCTTCCGGCGCGGCGCGGTCTAACCCTACGTCGAAACCCGCCCGCGGCCGGACTTGAGCGTTCGAGCGTCGCTGCGCGGCCGATGAGCGCATGGACAACACCGCAAAGCTCAACCTCTGGTACGTCGCGATCGCGGTCATCGCGATCGTCCTGATGCAGCAGTTCCTGCGCCAGGCGACGACGACCGAAGACATTTCCTGGAGCGATTTCGAGCGCCAGGTCGCGCAAAAGACGATCGCGAAGATCACCGTCAGCGAGCGCCACATCCTCGGCACGTACAAGGCGCCGCACAACGGCAAGACGCAGTTCGTGACCGCCCGCGTCGATCTGCCGCTCGCGGCGGAGCTGCGCGACTCCGGCATCGAAGTCACCGGGGGCGAGGAATCGAATTTCCTGACGAACCTGCTGTCCTGGATCGTGCCGGCGCTCGTCTTTTTCGGGATCTGGTTCTTCCTCTACCGTCGCTTTGCCGAGCGCATGGGGATGGGCGCCGGCGGGCTCATGAGCATCGGCAAAAGCCGCGCCAAGATCTACGTCGAGAAGGACACGAAGGTCACTTTCGAGGACGTCGCCGGCGCGATCGAGGCGAAACAGGAGCTCCGCGAAGTGATCGACTTCCTGCGCAATCCCCAGGATTACGGCCGCCTCGGGGCGCACATTCCCAAGGGCATTCTGCTGGTCGGGCCGCCGGGAACGGGCAAGACGCTCCTCTCCCGCGCGGTGGCCGGCGAGGCCGGCGTGCCGTTCTTCTCGATCAGCGGGTCGCAATTCATCGAGATGTTCGTCGGCGTCGGCGCGGCGCGCGTCCGCGATCTGTTTGCCGAAGCGCTGAAGCAGGCCCCCGCCATCATCTTCATCGACGAGCTCGATTCGCTCGGGCGTGCCCGAAGCACGCTGGGGTCGCTCGCCACCAACGACGAGCGCGAGCAGACGCTGAACCAGCTCTTAGCCGAGCTCGACGGCTTCGACCCGCGCGAGGGCGTCGTGCTGCTCGCTGCGACCAACCGGCCGGAGATCCTCGACCCGGCGCTGCTCCGCGCCGGACGCTTCGACCGGCAGATTCTCGTCGACCGCCCCGACAAGCGCGATCGCGTCGAGATCATCAGGGTGCACACGCGCAAGCTGCGGCTCGCCGGCGACGTCGATGCGGAAAAGGTCGCCGCGCTCACGCCAGGATTCACCGGTGCGGACCTCGCCAATCTGGCCAACGAAGCCGCTTTGCTCGCGACGCGGCGCAAGGCGCCGGCCGTCGCGCTCACCGACTTCAACGAGGCGATCGAACGGATCGTCGCGGGGCTGGAAAAGAAGCACCGGCTGCTGATTCCGCGCGAGCGCGAGATCGTCGCCCATCACGAAATGGGCCACGCGCTGGTTGCGCTCTGCCTTCCCGGCACCGAGACGCTGCACAAGGTATCGATCATTCCGCGCGGCGTCGGCGCGCTGGGCTACACGATCCAGCGTCCGACTGAAGACCGCTTCCTGATGACCAAGGGCGAGCTCGAGGACAAGATCGCCGTTCTGCTCGGCGGCCGTGCAGCCGAAAAGCTGGTGTTCGACCGCCTTTCGACGGGCGCCTCCGACGATCTCGCGAAGGCGACCGACATCGCGCGCAGCATGGTCGCCCGCTTCGGGATGGACGACGAGCTGGGCGGCGTCAGCTACGAGAGCGATCGCTCGATGTTTCTCGGACCCGTCGAGGGTCAAACGTATGTCGAGCGCAAGTACAGCGAAGCAACCGCGCAGCGGATCGACACGGCGGTGAAGCGCATCATCGACAAGGCGTTCTCGCGTTCCCTCTCCCTGTTGCGGGCGAACCGGGCCGTGCTGAACGAAGGTGCGCGCCGACTGCTGGAAGCGGAGACGCTCGAAGAGGACGCGCTGCGGGAGCTCGCGAAAAGGATTTCGCCGCACGTCCCGGCAGCGGTCGCCGCGGCCGAGCCCGCCTGACGAGCCTCACCCCTTCGCGCTCTCCCCGGATTGGGCGAGTGGGAAGATTTCGCGGTGCAACGGGTTCGCTCCCATTTGCACGATTTTCATCAGGCGATATCGCGCGCGAGCCCGCGTTTGATACCTTCGCCGGTCATCCGCCGTCGGGCGGCAAAGGGAGCCGCCGGTGTCGATCGCGCGGCAGGTGTCTTCGATCATCGCGACACCGAAGCGCTGCCGGCCCTCCGGGCCAAGGCATGGACGGGGCTCGCACGCTCCAAAACACTTGTAATATTTTCCGCGGCTCTGTAACGTTCGTCATATGCCCGCCGCCGCGCTGCCACTCCCCGTTTCGCCTGCGGACATCTCCGGGCGCGTCCGCGAGCGGTTCGACGCGCTGCCCCCCGTCGTGCAGCGCGCGGCGCGCTGGCTCGCCGACCACCCGAGCGAAGTGGCGCTGCTGTCGATGCGCCAGCAGGCGCGCAGCATCGGCGTATCGGCGCCGACGATGGTGCGTCTCGCCCATGCGCTCGGTTTCGCCGACTACGCGTCGCTGCGGCGGCCGTTTCAGGAAGCGATCGCCGGCCATCCCGTCGATTACGGACGGCGCGCATCGGCATTGCAGTCGGCGCCGGCCTCGGCGCGCGTCGGGCGTCTCGCGCGCGAAATCGGCGAAGCGCAGGTCGCCGACGTCCGTTCGGTGGAGGCGTTGAATCCGGCGGGGCAGATCGAAGCCGCAGTCCGGGCGATCGCCAAGGCACGCCGTGTCGGCTTCCTCGGCGTGCGCGCGAGCTTCGGCATCGCCTTCCAGTTCCGCTATGCGTACAACCTGATCGCGCGGAACGGCGTACTGTTCGACGGGCTGGGCGGCATCCTGCTCGATCAGGTGGACGCGCTCGACCGCGGTGACGTGCTCGTCGCGATCAGCCAGTCGCCCTATTCCGCGCCCACCGTCGAGGCGGTCAATGCCGCGGCCAAACGCGGTGTCACCATCGTCGCGCTGACCGACAGCACGCTTTCGCCACTCGCCCGCCGTGCAACGCATACGCTGCTGTTCCGCACCGAATCGCTGTCGTTCTTTCCATCGATGATCGCGCCGCATGCGCTGGTCGAGCTGCTGCTCGCGCGACTCGCGGCCCGCGGCGGCAAGCCGGTGCTCGAGCGGCTGGCCGAAGTGCAGCAGCGGCTCGCCGCGGCGCACGCCTATTGGCCGCCCGGAAAATCGCCGACATGAACCTCGTCAACGCAGCCGACATGAGCGCCGCAGGGCCGCCCAATGTCGCGCAACTGCAGTCTGCCGCCGGGGGCAGCGCAGCGGCCGAATTGGCCAATGAGGCCGCGAGCGTGGGGGCCCACAAATGACCCACATTCTCCACCGCCAGCTGCGCGGCACCCTGCCGATGGCCGCCGGCGGCCACGGCATCGTCATCGTCGATGCCGACGGCAACGAATATCTCGACGCGTCCGGCGGCGCGGCAGTGTCCTGCCTCGGCCATGGTCACCCGGACGTTGTCGCCGCAATGCATGCGCAGATCGACCGCCTCGCGTACGCGCACACGAGCTTTTTCACGACGGCGGTCGCCGAAGCGCTCGCCGATCACCTGATCGCGCACGCTCCAGCCGGCATTTCCCACGTCTATCTCGTGTCCGGCGGCTCGGAGGCGATCGAGGCGGCGTTGAAGCTCGCCCGCCAGTATTTCGTCGAGATCGGCGAGCCGCAGCGGCGGCACTTCATCGCCCGGCGCCAGAGCTATCACGGCAACACGCTGGGCGCGCTCGCGGTCGGCGGCAACGAATGGCGGCGCCGCCAGTTCGCGCCGCTGCTGATCGACGTCACGCACGTCGCGCCGTGCTACGAATATCGGGACCGCCGCAACGGCGAATCGCCGGAGGCGTATGGCGAGCGTCTCGCGCAGGAAATCGAAGATGCGATCGAGCGGCTCGGCCCTCGCAACGTCATCGGCTTCGTCGCCGAACCCGTCGTCGGCGCGACGCTCGGCGCAGCGCCCCCCGTTCCCGGCTATTTCCGGCGCATCCGGGAGATCTGCGATCGCCACGGCATCCTGCTGATCGCCGACGAAGTGATGTGCGGGATGGGCCGTACCGGCACGCTCTATGCCGTCGAGCAGGAGGGCATCGCGCCGGACCTGGTCGCGATCGCCAAAGGGCTCGGCGGCGGCTATCAGCCCGTCGGCGCGGTGCTTGTCCAGCAGCGGATTATCACGGCGCTCGAACGCGGCAGCGGCTTTTTCCAGCACGGCCACACGTACATCGGCCATCCGGTCGCCTGCGCCGCCGCGCTCGCCGTGCAGCAGGTCATCGAGCGCGACCGGCTGCTCGACGCGGTGAAGACGCAAGGCGCGCAGCTCGCGCAACGGCTGCGCACGGCGTTCGGCGACCATCCGCACGTCGGCGACATCCGCGGCCGCGGGCTCTTCATGGCGATCGAGCTCGTCGAAGATCGGGACGCCAAGCAGCCGTTCGACCCGGCGTTGCGGCTCCATGCGCGCATCAAGGCCGAAGCGATGGCGCGCGGTCTGATGGTCTATCCGATGGGTGGGACGATCGACGGCCGTTCCGGAGACCACGTGCTGATCGCGCCGCCGTTCATCACCACGCCTGCCGAGATCGACGACATCGTGGGGCGGCTTGCGAGCGCGGTCGACGCGGCCCTCACGGCAGTCGCCCAACAGACGACCCCGGCATGACGGACCCGGTCGTGATCGCCGTCGCGCCCAACGGCGCGCGCAAGAGCAAGGCCGACCACCCGCGACTGCCGCTCACGCCCCCGGAGCTGGCGGAGTGCGCGCAAGATTGCCTCGATGCGGGCGCATCGATGCTGCACCTCCACGTGCGCGACGCGGCGGGCCGGCACAGCCTCGAGCCCGGCGACTATCGCGCCGCAATCGCCGCCATTCGCATGCGCGCCGGTGATGATCTCGTCGTGCAGGTCACGACCGAGTCGGGCGGCCGTTACGGACCGGCCGAGCAGATGGCATGCATCGACGCGCTCGCGCCCGACGCGCTCTCGGTCGCAGTCCGCGAGCTTTTTGCCGACCCGGCGCTGATCGGAGAGGCAGCGGCCTTCCTCGCCCGTCTGGCTGCCCGCGATGCGCTGGTCCAGTACATCGTTTATTCTCCCGGCGAGACGAGTCGCTGCGTGCGCCTTCAGGGGGATGGCGCAATTCCGCAGCGCGTGCCGCAGGTGCTGTTCGTCCTCGGTTCGTACGTCGAGGGCCGGGCCGGCTGCGCGGCCGACCTTCTGCCGATGCTCGCGGCGTTGCCTGCGGGCTGGCGCTGGTCGGTCTGCGCGTTCGGTGCGGCCGAGGTGCAATGCGTAACCGCCGCGGCGCTGCTGGGAGGGCAGGTGCGCGTCGGCTTCGAGAACAACCTGCAATTGCCGTCGGGCGCGATCGCCGCCGACAACGCCGAGCTCGTCCGCGTGACCCGCGACGGGCTGGCCGGCCTCGGCGTGCGCAGCGCCACCTGTAACGAAACGCGCCGCTTCCTGCGCGACCCCCGCGCTTGACGCGGCACTGTTGCTTCATCCTGAGGAGGGAGAACCACCATGTATGAGATCCAACCGCAATCCCGAAGCTTTCGCAGCACCGTTGCCGCCGCAGCGGGGGTCGCCCTTGCCTGCATGCTTGCCACACCATTGCCCGCCGCTGCGCAGCAGAAGTTCGTCACCATCGGCACCGGCGGCGTCACCGGCGTCTACTACGCGGTGGGCGGCGCGATCTGCCGGCTCGTCAACAAGGACCGCGCGAAGCACGGACTGCGCTGCTCGGTCGAGTCGACCGGCGGTTCCGTCTACAACGTCAACACGATCAAGGCCGGGGAGCTCGATTTCGGCATGGCGCAGTCCGACGTGCAATATCAGGATTACAACGGTACCGGTCCCTTCAAGGAACCGGACAAGGATCTGCGCGCGGTGTTCTCCGTGCATCCTGAACCGTTCACCGTCGTCGCCCGCAAGGAAGCCAACATCAAGCAGTTCACCGACTTCAAGGGCAAGCGCTTCAACGTGGGGAACCCCGGCTCCGGCACACGCTCGGCGATGGAAGAGTTGCTCGTCGCCGAGAACATGAAGCTCACCGACTTCGCGCTCGCCTCCGAGCTCAAGGCCGACGAGCACGGACCGGCGCTCTGCGACAACAAGATCGACGGCTTCTTCTACGGCGTCGGCCACCCGTCGGCCAACATCCAGGACCCGACGACCGCCTGCGGCGCGAAGCTCGTGTCGCTGACCGGTCCCGCGATCGACGGTCTGGTGAAGAAGTATCCGTACTACGCCTACGCGACGATCCCCGGCGGGATGTACGCGAACAATCCCGATCCGACCAAGACCTACGGCGTGCTGGCGACGCTCGTGAGCTCATCGAAGGTTCCCGCCGACACCGTCTACATCATCACCAAGGCGGTGTTCGACAACATCGACGAGTTCAAGAAGCTGCATCCGGCGTTCGCGAACCTCGACCCGAAGAACATGATCAAGGACGGCCTGTCGGCGCCGCTGCATGAGGGCGCCGTGCGCTACTACAAGGAAAAGGGCTGGATCAAGTGACGCATCCGTCCAAGAGCGACCCGCCGCAGGACGGGCCGCGATTGGAAACGGACGCGTCATCCCGGGCGCGCGGTGCAAGGCGCGAGACCCGGGATCCAGCGGCGTTCCATCAGGTCAAGTGACAAATAACGTCGACGTCCGCGAGCTGGTTGAGGAGGCCGATCTCGGCCGGCGCAAGCCGGTCGGGATCGCCGCCGCCATTCTCGCTGCGACCTGCGTCGGCTGGTCGCTGCTGCAGCTTTGGTACGCGTCGCCGCTGCCATTCACGTTCAATGTCTTCATCCTGAACGATACCGAGATGCGATCGCTGCATCTTGGCATCGGACTCTTTCTCGCCTATCTCGCATATCCCTTCCGCAAGGCATCGCCGCGCGACCGCGTTCCGGTGCAGGACTGGATCCTCGCGCTGGCCGCAGCGTTTTGCGGCGCCTATCTGTTCCTGTTCTACCGCGATCTTTCCACGCGACCCGGGCAGCCGACGCCGATCGACTTCTTCACGGCCATCGCCGGGATGCTGTTGCTGCTCGAGGCCACGCGCCGCGTCGTGGGCCCGCCGCTCGCCATCATCGCGACGCTGATGCTCGTCTACGCATTCGCCGGGCCGTGGATGCCCGACGTGATCCAGCACAAAGGGGTTTCGCTGTCGAAGGCCGTCTCGCACTACTGGTTGTCGACCGAAGGTGTCTTCGGCGTCGCCGTAGGTGTTTCGGCGAGCTACATCTTCCTGTTCGTGCTGTTCGGCTCGCTGCTCGAGAAGGCCGGCGCCGGCAACTACTTCATCAAGGTCGCGTTCGCGTTTCTCGGCCACATGCGCGGCGGCCCCGCCAAAGCCGCCGTCGTCTCATCGGGAATGATGGGGATGATCTCGGGATCGTCGGTCGCGAACGTCGTCACGTGCGGCACATTCACGATCCCGCTGATGAAGCGCGTCGGCTACACCGCCGAAAAGGCTGGCGCGATCGAAACCGCGGCAGGCGTCGACGGCCAGATCATGCCGCCGGTCATGGGGGCAGCAGCGTTTCTCATGGCCGAATACGTCGGCGTGTCGTATGTGGAGATCTGCAAGAATGCGGTGCTTCCCGCCGCGATTTCGTACATCGCGCTTTTCTACATCGTCCACCTCGAAGCGCTGAAGGCAGGCATCAAGGGCCTGCCGCCACGCAAAGGTACTTCCGCTCTCGGCCGGCTCGGCGGCATCCTGATGACGCTCGCGGCGCTGGTCGTTGTGGCGAACATCGTCTATTACGGGCTGGGCTGGATCAAGGATATGTTCCCGCGGGCGTCGCTCTGGATCGTGCTGGCGCTGATCGCAGCGACGTACCTCGCGCTGCTGCGCATCGTGGCTGCCGAGCCCGATCTCGTCGTCGACGATCCCAACGCCGCGGTGATCGAGCTGCCGCCGCTGAAGGAGACGGTGCTGGCCGGCCTGCATTTTCTGCTGCCGGTCGTGCTGCTCATCTGGGTGCTGATGGTCGAACATCTGTCGCCCGGCCTGTCGGCGTTCTATGCAACGGCGCTGCTCATCGTCATTCTGTTGACGCAAAAACCGCTGCTCGCGCTGTTTCGCGGCGAGGCTGCTCCGCTCGCCCGCTTTCGCGCCGGCTGGCGCGATCTGGTGGACGGGCTCGGCACCGGCGCCCGCAACATGATCGGCATCGCGATCGCCACCGCCGCCGCCGGAATTGTCGTCGGAACGGTCTCGATCACCGGGTTCGGCCTCGTCATGACGGACCTCGTCGAGACGATCTCGGCCGGCAACATCATCGGCATGCTCTGCCTCGTTGCCGTGATCTGCCTGATCCTCGGCATGGGGATGCCGACGACGGCGAGCTACATCGTCGTGTCGACGCTGATGGCGCCGGTCGTCGTCGAGCTCGGCGCGCAGAGCGGACTGGTCGTGCCGCTCGTCGCCGTCCACATGTTCGTTTTCTACTTCGGCCTGATGGCCGACGTGACGCCGCCGGTCGGGCTCGCCGCGTTCGCCGCCGCGGCCATTTCGCGCGGCGACTATCTGCGCACCGGCGCCACCGCGTTCTGGTATTCCATCCGGACGGGCATCCTGCCGTTCATGTTCATCTTCAACGCCGAGCTGCTGCTGATTGGCATCAACTCGATCGCTCACCTTGCGCTGGTCGTTTGCGCGGCCATCGCGGCGATGCTGGTGTTCGCAGCGGCGACGCAGGGCTGGTTCCTGACCCGCAGCCGCTGGTACGAATCGGTGCTGATGCTGCTCGTGACGTTCACGCTGCTGCGTCCGGGCTTTTGGATGGATTTCGTGTTTCCGAAATACGACGTCGCCCTGCCGCAGAAATTCATGGAGTTCGTCGCCTCGGCGCCGCCCAACACCGGCCTGCGCGTGCGCCTCGAGGGCACGACCGTCGAGGGCAAGGACGTGAAGAAGACCGTCCTGTTGCCATTGGGAAGCGAAGGCTCCGCGCCGCAGCGCCTCGCGCGCTCCGGCTTGACGACGATGACAGTTCCGGCAGGCATCCAGATCGCGGCCGTCAACCTTCATAGCGCGGCGGACAGGGCCGGGTTCGAGCAGGGTTTCACGGTCACCGGGATCGAGACCGAAGCACAGCGGCCGGCGAAGGAATGGCTGTTCCTCCCGGCGCTCGTTGTGCTCGGTATGGTCGTCCTGCTGCAGCGCAGTCGCGTCCGGTCGCGTACGACGGTCGCAGCGCCCGCGAGCTGAACCTTGCCGCCCAGCGTTGCAATTTCGGTCACGCGGCGCGACGGCGTGCGCTATCGGGCAAGATGATCTCCGGACGGAAGACTCGCTACCTTGCGCTCGCCGCCGCGCGCCTCGCATGGTGCGCGATCGGTGCGTCGATCGCGCTCGGCCTCGTCCTTTGGCTCGTCGATCCGCCGTCCTCGCCGTTGTTGCTCGCGTCGTTCGGCGGCACCGCCGTGTTCCTGTTCGGGCTGACCCGGGCGCCTGCCGCGCAGCCGCGCGCGCTGCTCGGAGGTCACCTGATCGGCGCGCTGACGGGCGTCGCCTGCTTCCAGCTCTTTGGCGACGCGACGTGGGTGTACCTGCTCGCCCTCGCGCTAACGCTCGTCCTGATGCTCGTGACGGGCACCGTCCACCCTCCTGCCGGCGCCAACCCGATGATCATGATCCATGCGCACGCCGGGTTCGCCGCTGTCCTCAATCCCGTCGCATCGGGAATCGTCATCCTGGCGGTGATTGCAGCCGCGTGGAGCCGCGTTGTCCCCGGCGCGATCCGCTATCCCGCGAACTGGCTCGACAAATCGCCGCCCTCGCTGTTCTGGGGAGGTTGGGTGGAATGATCCTGGGCGTTCCCTCTCGACGGGGCCCGTTGCACTCACGACGAGCCCGGCAGTACTCACAGGATAAGGTGGCAGCATTAGGACATTCCTCACGTGACGATTGGCCGCACTGATGCCGGCGCCCGTCATTTCAAGTTCGGCTCGAGCTCGGAGGTTGCATCCGACGATCAACCCCGCCCTGCGCCGACAGCGGCAGCGCGATGCGCTCGAGCGATGTGCGCTCCGCGTCGACGCCCAGCCAAACCTCGACCGCAGCCGCGGCGACCATCAACACGGCGCCAAACGTATAGCCGTAGAAGACCGCATCGCGCGACCCGGTGCCGATCAGCGTCCCGAAGAGCCACGGCGCGGCGGCGCCGCCAACGAGCGTCCCCAGCGCAAAGAACAGCGCAATCGCGATCGCGCGGAGCTCGAGAGGAAAGAGCTCGCTCACGGTGAGATAGGCGGCGCTCGCCGCGGCGGAGGCGAAAAAGAAGATCGCCGCCCACAACAGCGTCTGTTCCTGTGCGCTCAACGCTGCGCGAGCGAACAGCGCGCCGGTCAGCAACAGCAGCAGGCCGCTGATCGTGTAGGTCGCCGCGATGCAGATCCGCCGCCCGATCGTGTCGAAGAAGCGCCCGAGCAGCAGCGGGCCCAGAAAATTGCCGAGCGCGAACGGAAAGAGGTAGAGCCCCGTATCGCCTTCGGGGATGGCGTAGAAGCGGACGAGCACCAGCGCGTAGGTGAAGAAGATTGCGTTGTAGAGGAACGATTGCGAGCCGATCAGCGTCAGGCCCAGCACCGCGCGGCGCGGATAGCGGCGGAGCAGCGTGTCGACGACGTCGGCGAAATTGACGTGCCGGCGCCGATGGATGACGAGGTAGTCCTCGGGCGCGTCCTTCGCGCTCGCCTTGTCCGGCGCCGAAAGAAGCCGTGCTTCGAGCTCCGCCATGACCTCCTCGGCTCGGGCGTGCTGCCCGTGGATCACGAGCCAGCGCGGGCTCTCCGGCACATGCCGGCGCGCGACCAGCACGAGCGCGCCCAGCGCAGCGCCGATGCCGAAACCGAAGCGCCAACCGATATCGACCGGAAATCGCGCGGCATCGAGGAGAACGGCGGTCGCAAGCGACCCGCCTGCGGCGCCGATCCAGTAGCTGCCGTTGATGAACAGGTTGACCTGGCCGCGCACGCGCGCGGGGATGAGCTCGTCGATCGCCGAATTGATCGCCGCGTATTCGCCGCCGATGCCAAACCCCGTGATCCAGCGGAACGCCGCCATGCTCCAGAAGTCCCACGCGAACGCCGTGAGCAGCGTGCCGAGGAGATAGACCGCCAGCGTCGCGAAGAACAGCCGCTTGCGGCCATGACGATCGGTAAGATAGCCACAGGCGAGCGCACCCAGCACCGCGCCCAGCACGTAGGCCGACGCGGCCGCGCCGACGCGGGCGCTCGTGAGGCCGAGCGACGCCGGGTTTTGCCACACCGCGCCGACAGCGCCGGTCAGCGTGACCTCGAGCCCGTCGATCGCCCAGCTCGCCCCCAGGGCGACGACGACGAGCCAATGAAAACGGCTCCAGGGGAGCCGATCGAGCCGCGCGTGAATGTTGGTCCGAACCGAACCCGCGTCCGTCGCGAAGGCCTCGCCTGCCGGTCTCGAATCGGAATCATTCATGACGAGACGGACGTATCGAGACTGCGGCCGTTCGTCGCGACGACCTCCGCATAGAAGCGCGCGCTGTCCTTGGGCGTGCGCTCCTGGGTGTCGAAGTCGACGTGGACGATGCCGAAGCGCATCGAATATCCGAGCGACCACTCGAAATTGTCGAAGAGCGACCACACGAAGTAGCCGCGCACGTCGACACCCGCCTCGAGCGCCGCTCGAACGGCGCCGATGTGCCTGCGCAAATACGCAACCCGCATCGGGTCCGCCATGCGTCCGCCCTCCGCCACCGGAGGGTCGAAGAATGCCGCGCCGTTTTCGGTGACGTAGATCGGCGGATTGCCGTAGCGTTCCTTGACCCGGACCAGGACTTCGGTCAGCGCGGCGGGATAGACCTCCCATCCCGTCAGCGTATAGGTCGACCGCTTCTGCCGCACGGTGGCGGCGCGAAGTGGCCACGTGCCGGCGTCGAAGCGCGTGACGCCGCGCGTGTAATAGTTGACGCCGACGAAATCGATCGGCTGGCGGATGAGCGCGAAGTCGTCATCCGGCCATGTCGGCCACGCCTCGCCGAAGATTTGTGCAAGCTCGCGCGGATACTCGCCGAGAAACACGGGATCCAGGTATTGCCGGTTCATGTAGGCGTCCGCTCGCGCGGCAGCCTCGCGGTCTGCGGCGTCGTCGGAGGACGAATGTTTCGGCTCGAGGTTGACGACGATGCCGATCCGATGCCGGCCTTCGCTGCGATACGCTTTCACCGCCGCCCCGTGCGCGCACAGCAATCGATGCGTTGCGATCGGCGCCTCGAAGCGGTTGCGGTGTCCCGGCGCCAGCGCGCCATGCAGATAACCGCCATCGGTGACGACCCACGGCTCGTTCAGGGTCGCCCACAGCGACACGCGATCGTCGAGCCTGCGAAACATCACGGCGGCGTAATCGGCGAACCACTTCGGGATATCCGGATTGAGCCAGCCGCCGCGGTCGTCGAGCGCCGCCGGAAGATCCCAGTGATAGAGCGTGACCATCGGTGCGATGCCATCTTCCAGCAATGCGTCGACCAGGCGATCGTAGAAGTCGAGCCCGGCGCGATTCACCGTTCCGCGGCCGTGCGGCAGCACGCGACTCCACGAGACGCTGAACCGGTACGCCTTCAGGCGGAGCGCGCGCATCAGCGCGACATCGTCGCGCCAGCGCCGATAATGGTCGCAGGCGACATCGCCCGTATCGCCGTCGCGGATCATATTCGGGGTATGACAGAAGCGTTGCCAGATGCTCTGCCCCGCCCCATCCGCGAGCGGCGAGCCCTCGATCTGGTACGCCGAGGTGGCGGTGCCCCAGAGAAAATCGGGAGGAAAATCGGCGCTTCCAGTCATGTTGTCGTGGCCGGCCTCACCCTCGCCTATCGATCGTTGACCACGACCTTCGCCGGGAGTTCGATAATGCGCAATTCGGCCGTTCCCCGTTTCACCGCCGTGCCGTTGATGCTCGCAACCGACGTCCCGCCGGGCCCGACGAACACGAATCCTCCGGGCGGCAATCCGCTTCCCTCGTCGATGTTGAGGACCGTGCGCCCACCCTCGCTGCGCAGCGAATACGAAAGCGCTCCGTAAGGCGTGCGCAAATCACGGACGCCGACGCCGCCGCCCTCGAGCCACGACGGCGGAATGCCGCGGCCCAGCACCAGCGCATGATCGGTGTCCCGCTCGTAGGCGAAGAGGTCAAGCACCGAGCGAATGTAATCGGACGCGATCCAGCCGTGCGGCATGTCGCCGATGAAACGCGGTTGCCGATAGCGCTGCCCGACGACCTCCGCCCACTGGTTCCACGCCTGCGGACGGCGGTCCGCCAGGAAGTACGCGAGCAACGCCTGCGCCCGCTCGCGCCAACCCAAGCGCACGAACGTGCCGACGATGCGCAGCTCGTAGGGCGTGTACTCGTCCCACGCGACGCGACCGTCGCGGCGATCGACGAACTCGCGCCAGTAGCGCGCGTAGGTCGCCTGCACCTGCTTCGACGCCGGGTCGAGCACATCGGCACCAGGGGCGAAGGCGATCGCGGTCGACGTCGGATCGAAGTCGCCCAGCTCTGCCGATCCCGGCAGATAGGAGATGGCGCGCGCGGTCGCGGCCTCGTGCAGCGACGCGCGAAGATCGCGCCGGAATTCGGCGCGCGCCGCGCGCCACGTTGTCGCCTCCGCCGTCGCGCCGTTGGCCGCCGCCAGCTCGATGGCCGCGTCGTAGCCTTTCGCCGCCCAGAAATCGTCCCAGTACGAATGCATCGGCTTGGCCGAGTAGCCCTCGTGGCTGATCGACGCGGGCAGCAGGCCGTAGAAGGCGCGGCGTCCGGACGCGAGATTGGCGGTGTTGCGCCCCGATTGGCGCAGCGCCTCGAGATGCCGCATTGCCGCGACGACGTGCGGCCACATCGAAGCCTGCAGCGCGCGGTCGTGCGTATAGCGATCGATCGCCGCAACGAGAAAGACGAACTCGCCGTCGCTGTCGTTCTCGGCGACGGGGTCGGCGCCCCGCGAGTCGACGCAGCACGGGACCTTGCCGTCGGCGAACTGGTGCGGCGCGAACCAGCGCACATAATCGATCGCAACCTGCGGATGGCCGAGCCGCAGCAATGCGTCCGACATCATCGCGCCGTCCCTGATCCAGGACCGGGCGTAGGAGCGCGTCCCCGGGCGCAGAATCGGGCCGTTGCGGATGACGAGAAGATCGGCGAGCGCGGTGCGCAATGTGTCGATCACCGGTTGCGCGATGGGCGGTACGTCGAACGACACGCGATTGAGCTTTTCGCGCCATGCGACGGCCGCAGCGTCCTCCTCGCGCGCGATCCACGTTGCCGGCGATTCGCCCTCGAGCACAGGTTCCGCCGCGCCCGCCAGCGGCACGACGAGTCCCACGGTCGCGCTGGCCCCCGGCGCGAGCGCGAGGTCGTAGCTCATCGCCGCCGATGCATAGCCGAAGGTATCGTGCACGGCGTGAACGCCGGGCCCGTCCTGCATGGCCCATCTGGGCACGGGCCCTGCATCGAACGGCGCCATCGCGACCCGATCGGGCGCTTGCAGCGGATAGACGTTGCGCGTTCCGTCAACCGCCAGCGCGGCACTGTTCCACGCGATATCGCGAATGCCGCTGACGCCGCCCTCGACGTTCAGAGACTGCGCCGGTGGGTTGACCTGGAACGGGCGCAGCGCGAGGACGAGCCGCAGCGAAAGCGGGTGATCGCTGGTATTCCCGACCTCATAGCGGGCGACGAGATGCGAATGCTGGCGCGTCCCGGATGCGAACGCCGTCACCTGCAGGCGCCAATCCGCGCGCCGCCACGCAACGCTCGGCAACGGCAGATAACCGTCGGCCAGCGATTGGGTTGCCGCGACATCGGCCCACGTCGTGACGCGCGTCCCCTCGACGACAAAAGGCTCGATCGAAAAACCCCCGCTCGAAACCTCGAGCGCACCGTCCTCGGAGAGGAGACCGCTGTCAGCGCCCCCGTCGACGCCGGTGATCGTCCAGTACGCCTGCTCGCCGGAAAAGCCGCGCGGAAACCAGCCGCGCGGAGAGTCCCGCGCCAGCGCTTCGAAAAACGCATTGGGCGACGCGCCGAACGCGAGATCCTTCACCTCGATTTCGGCGATCGCGTACGCCTGTGCCGGTCCGTCGTGGAGCGCAAGCCGGACGAATCGCGTTTGCGCATCGGCGAGCAACAGCGCGTCGGGGCCGCCGCGACCTTCGACGACGGTGCGCACCGTCCGCCAGCGCTCGCCCTCGTCGGAAAACTGCACGTCGTAGCGCGACGCATACGCGCGCTCCTGCCAGCGCACGATCAGGCCGCCGAATTCGCGCGGACGGCCGAAGTCGATCGTTAGCGTCTGCGCGGGACCCGCCGCCGGATCGCTTTGCCACGCCGTCGCGGCGTTGCCGTCGAGCGAAAGCTGCGGCGCTGCGCCGGGCAGATAGGACGAAGCGCGCGCGATTGGCATCGGCCAGCTCGCAGGCTCCGGGGGAAGCTCCCGCAGGACGAGGTCGCTGAAATAGACGGATCCCGAGCCACCGCCTCGCCCCGCAGCGACGACGAGCTCGAGCCGCGCCGCGTGGCGCAGCTCGCGATCCCGGATCGGACCCCAGGCGAATTCGATCTGCCGCTTCCTGATCCGGATCTCCCGCCATTCGCGAGGAAACTCGAAATTCCGGCGATGGAACCACCACACGTTGTCGCCGCTCGGATCGACGAGCTTGATCTGGAGATCGTTCACTGGCGCGTCTGCGCGCACCCACAGCGCGAGTTCGTAGTTCGCCGGCAGATCGAGCGGCAGTGCGCGTGCCGCGAGCGCGTAGCCCGCGGTGCCGCCAAGGTCGAAATCGAGGCGCAGCGCCCGGCCCGCGATGCCGTCGGCGGGCCCGATCGTCGCTTTCACACCGTCGGAGGCCGACGCTTTCCACGCCGCGAGATCATCGAAGCGGTCGAGGACGCGGGTCTGCTGCTGGTCGGGCGCCTGCGCGCAAAGCGGCGGGATTGCCGCGCCGGCGACGAGCCCCACGGCAACCGGCAGCCATGCGCACCGTCGCAGCAGCTTCGTCAACGCCGCGCGGGGCACCGCATCACCCCTTGACGCTTCCGGCCATCAGGCCCTGCAGATAGTAGCGTTGCAGCGCGACGAACACCGCCAGCGTCGGCAGCGTCGTGACGACCGATCCCGCCATCATCAGCTCGTTGTCCTGCACGTGCTCGCGGGCGAGGCTCGCGAGCGCGACCGGCAGCGTGTAGAGATGCTGGTCGGCGAGAACGATCAGCGGCCACATGAAGTCGTTCCACGTGCCGAGCAGCGTGAAAACGGCGAGCGTCACGATGATCGGCTTCAGCACCGGCACCACGATCGACCAGAAGATCCGCCATTCACCGGCCCCGTCCATGCGCGCGGCCTCGAGGAGCTCATCCGGAACGGACAGTGCGTACTGCCGGACGAGGAAGATGCCGAAGATCCCGGCCATCGCCGGGACGACCACGCCGCCGTAGCTGTTGACGAGACCCATTGCCTTCAGCAGCATGAAAAGCGGCACCATGGCCACCTGCGACGGAATGACGAGCGCACCGAGCAGGAAGCGGAAGATCCGCTCGCGGCCCCTGAAGCGCAGTTTCGCGAAGCCGTAGCCGGCGGCGACGTTGAAGACGAGCGAAACGAGCGTCACGACGGTCGCGAGAAGGACGCTGTTCGCAACGTAGCGGCCGATGCCCTCGCGCGCGAAGAGCTCGCGATAATTCGCAAGCGTCGGGTCGGCGGGCAGGAGCGGCGGCGGGAACGTGCTGGCGGCGCCCGGCGCCATCAGCGACACCGCCACCATCCAGAGCAGCGGAAAGAGCGTCAGCGCCGCTATCCCCAGCAGGAGACCGTTGACCAGCGCCGCGGAAAGCGTCCGCTTCATTGGACCCCCGCCCGTCCGAGCTTGCCCATCTGCAGCGCCGTGACCGCGAAAATGATCACGAACAGGATGAACGCCACCGCCGACGCCGAACCCAGGTTCCACCACTTGAAGCCTTCCTCGTACATGAAATACAGGACGCTGACCGTGCTTTGCAGCGGGCCGCCCTGCGTCATCACGTAAGGCTCGGCGAAGAGCTGGAAGTACCCGGCAACCGTCAGGATGCCGACCAGCAGCAGCACCGGCGCGAGCAGCGGCAGCGTGATCGAGCGGAACTGCCGCCACGTCGATGCGCCGTCGATGCGCGCGGCCTCGTAGAGCTCGGCAGGGATGCTCTGCAGCGCGGCGAGCAGGATGATCATGTTGTAGCCGAAGTTCTTCCACACCGCGAACACGATGATCGCCGGCATGGCCCAATGCGGGTCGCCGAGCCAGTCGATCGGCGAGATCCCGAGGCCGCCGAGCGCATAGTTGAGGAGCCCGTAGCGCGCGCTGAAGAGATAGCGCCAGATCACGGCGACCGCGACGAGCGTCGTCACCACCGGCGCGAAGAGCGCGGTGCGACAGAATCGGCGCAATCGCGCGAGCGGCGAATCGAGGAGCAGCGCGGCTGCGAGCGACAAACCGATCGACAGCGGCACGCCGACCGCCACGAAGTACAGCGTATTGCCGAGCGCCTGCCAGAAGAGCGGATCCGCGAGCAGCCGGCCGTAGTTGGCGAGACCCACGAAGCGCAGGTTCCGAAGATCGGCGAGCGCGTAGATGTCGAAATCGGTGAGGCTCATCACGAAGGCGGCAACGACGGGCAGCAGGAAGAACACGCCGATCACGAAGAGCGCCGGGGCGACGAACCACACGGCGGCGCGTTCGAATCTCATTGCGCGGCCCCGCGTGCGAGCAGCCAGCGCCGCTTTTCGAGAATCGTATCGGTGCGCAGGTCGAGCTCTTTCGCTGCAGCCGCGACGGACAGCTCGCCATGCACCGCACGTTCGGCGACCTGCTGCATCTGGTTTGCGATCCTTTCCCACTCGGGAATCCGCGGCGCCGGCTTGACGCGCTCCAGCTGGTCGCGGAACGCGCGCGCGTAGACGTCGGAAGCGAGACTGCCCCTGCTCCAGCTCGCCCGTCGCGGCGGCAGATCGCCGGTCAGCGCGTGAAAGCGGTGCTGGACGTCGGGCTCCGACAGATATTCGATCAGCCGCCATGCCGCGTCTTTCTTGCGCGACGCACGGAACACGACGAGACTCGACCCGCCGGCGATCGACGCACCCGGACCGTCCGGCCCGGGAAGCGGCGCGGTCATCCAGGTTCCCTGCTCGTCCTGCGGCAGCCGCCGCGCGAACTCGCCGATGTTCCAGGGGCCGGAGATGTAGAAAGTAAAATAGCCGCGGCCGAATTCGTTCCAGACGTTGGCGATGTCGGCACCGCTCGCCGCCGGTGCCCAGCCGCGCCGAAACGCCTCGAGATAGAAAGCGAGCGCCCGCTGGAAGCCCGCGCTATTGAAATTGCCGAAACGGCCGCCCTCGCGCAGCAGCGGATCCTCCTGCTGCAGCGCGAGCGCCAGCAACGGCTCGAACTCGTTGGTCGGCAGCAGAATCGAATAGCGCTCGGGACCGACGTCCGCCTTGACGGCCGCGAGCATCCGTTTCCATTCGTGCCAATCCTGCGGCGGCGCGGCGAATCCCGCCCCGCGCAACAGATCGCGCCGGTAGAACAGGAGCCGCGTGTCGACGTACCATGGAACGCCGCAGAGCGTTCCGCCGACGACGTTCGTATCCCAGATGCCCGCGAAGTAATCGCTCGGATCGATCGCTGCCGGGACCCCAACGCGGCGCTCGAGCGGTTCCAGCGCGTCGATTGCCGCGAATTCGGGAAGCCAGGTGTTGCCGAGCTGGCAGAGGTCGGGTGTCGAGCCGCCGGCAAAGGCGGTCAGCAGTTTTTCGTGCGCCGCCGACCACGGAAGCTGCTGGACTTCGACCCGAATGTCGGGATGCGCACGCTCGAACTCCGGGAGGAGACGCTGCACGACTTCGCCTTCCCGGCCCATCGCCCAGAAGCGGAGCGGCGCGTGGTCGGAACGCGAGCTGCACCCCGTGGCGAGCAACCCGGCTGCGAACCCGACGATTCGCCCGAGCGCGCGCCGGCGGTTCATGGCGACGATTTAGCGAGCCAGCCGCCCGAGAAGCCCGCGCGTTGCAGGCCGTGGCGCACGTACGGGTTCCTGCGCATCACGCGCCAGATCAGGTCGCTGCGGTAATTCTCGATCATCGCCAGGATCGCGCCCTGGTCGATGCCGAGATAATCGCTGTCGACCCAGCCGAAACCGGGAATGCAGCGGCCAAGCGGGATGGGGCCGTCGAAGCTGAAGTTCAGGTTGAACGCGTCGAGGAAGCCGTATTTCGAGTAGATGTGCTGGCCGAAGCGCTTGTACATGTCGAGCACGGCCGGAATCGCGAGCTCTGGCGCAAACGGAATCGACGCGACGGCAGCGGTCGGCGCGAGCGTGCAATCGTCGAACGACAGCGACCCCGCGCTGCCGGCGCCGCGGGCCGCATAGGTCCGAAAGCGCCGCCACACACCCTCGTCCTTGAGCTCGATGTCGGCCGGTCCGTCGCTCGCAGTGATCCCCCAGACCGTCGCGCCGTAGTCTTTGCAGCTCTTGGGATTGGCGATCGCGTACGCCTGCTGGGCGTAGACCGCGCGCCGGCTGTTTTCGAAATAGTCGATGCCGCGCCGGCGCATGTAGTCGTCCTGGATGCTGCGGACGTCGAGCCAGATCTGCGGGTACTGATGGCCGAAGAGCGGCGGGAAAGCCAGATGCTCCTGGCCGAAGACCTTGCCCCAGCTCTTGTCGTACGTGCTCGTCCACTCGCCCCAGGCTTCCTTGCCGACCGCGAGCGTGGGCGAGCCCAACGCCAGCACGTAAACCAGCATCGCCTCGTTGTAGCCGCGCCAGTCGTATTCGAGGAAGCCATCTTCCGGGGACCAGCCCAGACTGATCGCCGGTGCGTGCGGCTGCGCCCAGCGCCAGTCGACGCGACGGTAGATCTGGTCGGCGAGGGTGCGGATCTCCGCCTCCTCGGCCTCGGCGCCGTCGAAGTAGGACTGGCAGAACAGCGCACCCGCCACGAGGATCGCCGTGTCGACGGTCGAAAGCTCGCTGTCCTCGAAGCGCTGGCCCGTCTTCATGTCGAGGAAGTGATAGAAAAAGCCGCGGTAGCCCGCCACGCCGCGCACATCAGGGCCTTGCGGCGCATCGCGCAGGAACCGCAACGTGGCGAGCACGCGCCTGCGCGCCTCCGCGCGAGTGATGTATGCACGCTCCACGCCGACCGGATACGTCGTGAGCGCGAAGCCCACGCTCGCGATGCTCGAAAATGACGTCGACGGAAAGCGGTCCGGCACGAGACCGTTGCGCGGATTGGCAGTGTCCCAGAAGAACCGGAACGTCCGCTCCTGCAGGTCGACGAGGAACGGATCGACGATCGGGCTTGCCTTGCGCACACGCGGCTCCTGCAATGGGAGCCGGGGCGCATCGCCGCGCACGACCATGCCGAGCGCGGCCACCGTCACGATGACCCCGACGACACGAAAGAGGCGTTTGCGCAACATTATCGATCCGGCGCGCTCTGCACCAAAAACGAGACAATACCTGACATCTTAAGTTCTTTCGCCGCCGGGAGAGCGCCCGAGCCGTTCTTTGGGGCGCGTTGTCTGCACCATGATGTAGGCGCGGTTTCTTGATTGCTGCATCGATCGCCTTGGTCGACCCGCAGCCAGCGAGCGATGCCCGAATGGTTTCTGCGAGTGCGGTCCGGACGCGCCTGGTGCGACGGAACTATCGGCTCGCTCGCAATGTCCTCCCGGGGAGCCGTTGGCGGGGTACGCGGCGGCACGTGGCGATCGCACCACCCGCTAACGGCGATATGTAGGACTTCCATCCAAGCATGAGTTTCCGGCCCGATGACAAGTACAAACACGACCCCTTGCGCGAGGTCGCGCCCGCCCCGGTGCTATTCCGGGCTCGCTCCGACCCTTGTGCTGCTGCGCGCGCTCCTGCTCCTCCTTGGAATGCTCGCCGCAATGAGGGCGGCCGCGTTCGGCTTCGACGACGTTTCCCGTCGCGCGGCGCAATTGGCGGCCGCGTCCTACAAGGCGCCCGACAAATCACTGCCCGACGCGCTGACGCAGCTTGGCTACGATCAATATCGTGACATCCGGTATCGGCCGGACCGCAGGCTGTGGGCAAAAGCGGGCCTTCCGTTCGAGGTGGCCTTCTTCCACGCCGGATTCCACTTCGATCAGCCGGTACGCATCCATGAAGTCGACGCCCGCGGCGTCCACGACATCGAGTTCCAGCCGGCGCTCTTCGACTACGGTGCCAACAAACTCGACCCGGCAGCGCTCCGTCAGGCCGGCTTCGCGGGGTTCCGTATCCACTACCCCGTCAATACCCCCCGGTACAAGGATGAGGTGCTCACCTTTCTCGGCGCGAGCTACTTTCGTGCGCTGGGAAAGGAGCAGATCTACGGTGCGTCAGCGCGCGGGCTCGCCATCGACACCGCCGCGCCCTCGGGCGAGGAATTTCCGCGCTTTGCCGAATTCTGGATCGTGCGGCCCTCGGAACGGGCAAAGGAGCTCACGATCTTCGCGCTGCTCGATTCGCCGCGCGCGAGCGGCGCTTACCAATTCGTTCTGCGACCGGGCGTCGATACGCAGGTCGACGTAAGGGCGCGCCTCTTTCTTCGCGAGGCCGTCGCGAAGCTCGGCCTGGCACCTTTGACCAGCATGTTCTTCTTCGGCGAGAACCAGCGGGGTCCGAACGGGGATTTCCGGCCGGAGGTGCACGACTCGGACGGGCTGTCGATCCACACCGCGGCGGGCGAATGGATCTTTCGTCCGCTGACGAATCCGAAGCGGTTGCTCGTGTCGTCGTTCCAGCTGACCGATCCTGCCGGATTCGGGCTCACGCAGCGTGATCGCACCTTCGACCACTACGAGGATCTGGAGGCCCGCTATGACCGGCGCCCGACGGTGTGGATCGAACCTTCGCACCGATGGGGAACGGGCCGCGTCGAGCTGGTCGAAATTCCGACGCCCAATGAAACAAACGACAACATCGTCGCCTACTGGGTGCCGGCCGCGATGCCGGCCGCAAAGCAACCACTCGACTTCGGCTACCGGATGTCATGGCAGAGGGAACCCGAAACGCGCTCGCCGCAGTCGTGGGTCATGCAATCGCGCCGCGGCGTCGGTTATGCAAAGGAGCGTGAGGGCGTGGTTGGCTTTATCGTCGATTTCGTCGGCCCTGCGCTGAAGGATCTCCCTGACGATGTTCGAGTCGACGCCGTCGTCAGCACCAACGAAAACAGCAAGATCCACGAGCAGGTGGTGGAGCGCAACGCAGTCAGCGGCGGCTATCGCGTCGTGCTGCGCCTGCAGCGAATCGACGCCGACAAACCGGTCGAGCTGCGGATGTTCCTGCGCAGCGGCGATCGCACGCTATCCGAGACATGGAGCTATCTATTGCCCCCCGAGAGCTGACGGGGTCGGTCGCCCTGTCCGACGTCGCCGCGGGTTATCTCGCGGCGATGCCGCTGACCGGTGTCGACCGCGAACGACTGCTCGCGCAAGTGACGGCCCGCGCCGACGCGCGCGGCATGGCCGCCAAGGATCCCGGCGCTGCGCTGCATCTGCTCCACGAGGTCCTCGCCGAACGCGAGCTCATGGATCCGGACCCGGCGTGCGCCTCCGCGCGGCGGCGTCTCGAGCTTGCGTTCGGCGCGCCGTCGATCGCCGAGGTGGTCGGCGTCGATCTGAAGGGTCGCGAACGGCTGGTCAGCACTCCGCCGCTTTCGAGAACGCCGATGGCGCCGCATCGGTGGTCGTTCTGGGCGCACTTTCGACGGAACAAGGGTGGGCAACCGGAACCCTCCACGACGAACCTCGTGCACCAGGCCGAAAAACAGCCATGGCAACGCGCCGCATCGATTCGCCGCGTTGCGCTCGGGGGCATCGTCATCGCGCAGACCTGGCTCGCCACGACGTTCCTCGCATCGATCCTGCCCTACCAGGGTCGTCCACCACTCGAGCTCGCGCTGCTCGCATTGTTCGCGGTGCTGTTCGCCTGGATCTCCGCCGGCTTCTGGACGGCGATCGCCGGGTTCGTATTACTGTGGGCGGGCGGCGATCGCTTCGCCATCTCGCGTACGCTGAGCGAGGCCGCTGCGACCGCGCCGCTGCCCGATGACGTCCGGATCGCGGTCGTCATGCCGATCGCGAACGAGGACGTCCGGCGCGTCTTTGCGGGGGTTCGCGCGATGTACGATTCCCTCGCGCGAACCGCGGACGCCGTGCATTTCGATTTTTTTGTGCTGTCCGATTCGTCGGATGCCGACACGCGCGTGGGCGAGCGCCAGGCCTGGCTCGAGCTTTGCCGTGACGTCGGCGGGTTCGGGCGGATCTTCTATCGCTGGCGCAAGCACCGGATCAAGCGCAAGAGCGGCAACGTCGCCGATTTCTGTCGCCGCTGGGGCTCCCGCTATCGCTACATGGTCGTGCTCGACGCCGACAGCGTGATGACGGGAAGCTGCCTCGGCCGGCTCGTGCGGCTGGCCGAAGCCAATCCCACTGCCGGGATCATCCAAACCGCGCCTTACGCGACCGGCCGCCAGACGCTGCTTGCGCGCGTCCATCAGTTTGCGACACGCGTGTACGGGCCCCTGTTCACGGCGGGTCTGCATTTCTGGCAGCTCGGCGAGTCGCACTACTGGGGCCACAATGCGATCATTCGCGTCGCGCCGTTCATCCGTCATTGCGCGTTGCGGCGCCTCCCGGGTCGTGGCTCGCTTTCCGGCGAGATCCTGTCGCACGATTTTGTCGAAGCCGCGCTGATGAGACGCGCGGGCTGGGCGGTCTGGATCGCCTACGATCTGCCCGGCAGCTACGAGGAAGTGCCGCCGAATCTCGTCGACGAGTTGCACCGGGATCAGCGGTGGTGCCGCGGCAATCTGATGAATTTCCGGCTGTTCCTGATGCGCGGCGTCCATCCGGCGCACCGCGCGGTGTTCGTGAGCGGCGTCATGGCTTATCTCTCCTCGCCGCTGTGGCTCGTCTTCCTCGTGCTGTCGACGGCGCTCATCGCGGTCCATGCGCTGGTCGTGCCGCAATACTTCACCGAGCCCTACCAGCTGTTTCCGTTGTGGCCGCAATGGCGCCCCGAGTGGGCATTGGGCCTGTCGGTGGCAACGGCCGCCCTGCTGTTTCTGCCCAAGATGCTCGGAACCGCGCTCGTCGATCGCGGGATCGTCGCTCGCTACGGGGGTCGCCTGCGGCTCTTCCTGAGCGCGGCCGCCGAGATCGTTCTGTCGGTGCTGCTCGCACCGATACGGATGCTGTTTCACACCCAATTCGTTGTCCGGGCTCTCTCTGGCGACGCCCTGCGCTGGAAGTCTCCGCCGCGCGACGATAGCGAAACGCGGTGGCACGAGGCCTTCCGCTACCATGCGCTGCAAACTCTAATTGGCATCGCGTGGGTCGCCGGCGTCTATGCGCTCGACCCGGCGTACGTGCCGTGGCTGTTGCCCGTAGCCGGCGCGTTTATCCTGGCGATCCCACTTTCGGCGTTGACGAGCCGGGCATCGCTCGGGCGGCGCTTCGCCCGCGCCGGCCTGTTTCTGATTCCGGAGGAGACGCGGCCGCCGGCCGAGATAGCAGCCGTGGGCGACGCCCTCGCGCGCGCACGCCCGGCCGCGAGGTTCCGGGATGCGATCGTCGATCCGATCGCCAACGCCGCGGCGTGCCTCGCCGCCGCTCATCGACCGGGGCTGCCATGCAATACCCGCGCCGAGCGGCGCGCGCTCGCGGATGCCGCATTGACGCTCGGGCCCGACGATCTGGCGCCTGCGCAGAAATCGATCTTGCTCGACGATCCGGCGGCGCTTGCGCGGCTCCATTTTGCAGTGTGGACATCGTCCGCGGAGATTGCGGCCCGGTGGCGGCGCGATGCGTAAACCCAGCGCAACTGCGCAACGGCTGTGAAAAAAGTGGCGGCCGAGCCTCCCCCAGTTTCAAGCAATCGCGTTGTCGCGGCAGGCAGACTACTCACTCATCTTGTTGTTCCGCATCGCCGCCTGCAGCTTCTTGACATCCTCGGGCGACAGCTGCGGGCGGTCGACCTTGATCGTCAGCTTGTTGAGCTTGGCGGTCAGCGGGAACGGCGGCTGGTAGTCGGCGTCGTTCACGCCGGTCAGCGTGTCCGAGCCGATGTCGAAGCTCTCGTCCCATTGCAGGATCATCGGCAGCGTCTTCTCCATCTTCCTGGTCGCGACCTCCTTGCCGTCGACCTTGAGCGTGCCGGTGCCGGGCTGACCAAGCCCGCTGAAGTTGTTGAACGCGAGCGTCCCGGCGCCGATCCCTTCGTACTTGAAGTCGAACTCGACCGTGTGCCGGCCCGGCAGCAGCGTGTCGGGCGCCTCCCACTTCAAGCGCTCGAGATCGACCATGTTCCACAGGAACACCGGCTTGCCCTTGAGCAGGTAGAAGCCGTAGCCGCCGAAGCGCCCGCCCGAGGTCAGGATCATGCCCTCGCCACCGCCCTTCGGGACGTCGATGTCGGCGGTGATCGTGTACGAGGAATCCAGCAGGAACGGCGAGTCGCCCTGCGGCAGGCCCGTCATCGGCCGCGTGTAGACGAACTCGGTGCGCCCGGCCGTGATGTTCGGCCGCGGCGCAACGATGCGCGCCCCCACCGATGCGTCGAGCGGAAAGACCTGGTACTTCTTCGCCTCGGCGATGAACGCCTGCCTCATCTCCTTCACCTTCTGTGGGTTCTGGGCGGCGATGTCGTCGACCTGGCTGAAGTCCTTGTTCAGGTTATAGAGCTGGAAGACCTGATTGTTCAGCGGATCCGGATTCGCGGGACCGAAAGCCTGCCAAGGCGCACGATTCACCTTGGTGCTCAGGAACCAGCCGTCCTGATACAGCGCCCACTGGCCCATCATCTCGAAATACTGCGTCTTGTGCCGCGACGGCGCCTTTGCGTTGGCCGCATCGAAGGTGTAGGCGAAACTGGTGCCCTCGATCGGCGCCTGCTTGATGCCGTCGACGTATTCCGGCGCATGGATGCCGGAGACTTCGAGAAGCGTCGGCACGACGTCGATCACATGGACGAACTGCTGGCGCAGGCCCCCCTTGTCCTTGATGCGCGCCGGCCACGACACGACCATGTTCTGGTTGGTGCCGCCGAGCCTCGAGGCGTTCTGCTTGAACCAGTCGAACGGCGTGTCGAACGCCCACGACCAGCCGGCCGACATGTGGTTGTAGGTCCGCTCGGTGCCCCACACGTCGTAGAACTTCATCTGCACGTCGACCGGCATTTCCGAGATGCCGTTGAAGAACGCGACCTCGTTGGGCGTGCCGAGCGGCCCACCCTCGGCGCTGGTGCCGTTGTCGCCGTTGATGTAGATGACGAGCGTGTTGTCGAGCTTGCCCAGGTCCTCGAACGCCTGGATCACGCGGCCGATCTCGTGGTCGCTGTAGGCCGCGTACGCGGCGAAAACTTCGACCTGGCGGATGAAGAGCTTCTTCTCCTCTGCGCTCAACTGGTCCCACGGCTTCAGCATGTCCTTGGGCCAGGGTGCCAGCTTGGCGTCCTTGGGGATCACGCCGAGCCGCTTCTGGTTCTCGAAGATCCGCTCGCGCAGCTTCTCGTAGCCGTCGTCGAACAGGTGCATCGCGCTGATCTTGTCCACCCACTCCTTGGTCGGGTGGTGCGGCGCGTGCGTGGCGCCGGGTGCGTACTTGATGAAGATCGGCTTGGTCGGGATCGGTCTGGTGGATGCGCGTCATCCAGTCGATCGCGTCGTCGGCCATCGCGGTGACGAGGTTCCAGGTGCCGGGCGGCTTGCCCAGGAACGGGTAGATCTGTGTGGTGTTGCGGAAGAGGTTCGGCTCCCACTGGTTCGCGTCGCCGCCAACGAAGCCGTAGAAGTACTCGAAGCCCATGCCGGTCGGCCACTGGTCGAACGGCCCGACCTGACTCGCCGCGAACGCCGGCGTGTTGTGATCCTTGCCGAACCACGATGTGGAATAGCCGTTATCGAGCAGGATTCGGCCGATCGTCGCCTTGTCCTTGCCGATGATGCTGTTGTAGCCCGGAAAGCCTGTCGACTGCTCGGAGATGACGCCGAAGCCCACCGAATGGTGATTCCGTCCGGTGATGAGCGCCGCGCGCGTGGGCGAGCACAGCGCCGTGGAAAAGACGCGGTTGTAGCGCAGGCCTTCTTTCGCGATGCGATCCATCGTGGGCGTCGGGATCACGCCGCCGAAGGTACTCGGCACGCCGAAGCCCGCGTCGTCGGTGATGACGAGAAGCACGTTCGGCGCGCCCTTCGGCGGCACGACGCGCGGCGCCCACCAGGGCTTCGATTGCAGGGCGTCGTCCTTGATCACGCCGCCGAACCTGGGATCGGGCGGCGGGAGCTGCTTGCCGCTGATCGTCGTCGTCGCGCCGGGCGAACCCGGTGTACCGGAGATCTGCTGCGCCAGCGTGGGAGCGGCGGCAACCGCGGTTGCCGCCAACGCCGACCCGATGAAGAATTTGCGAATCGCCTTCATGACCTTCCCTTCCCTCGTCGAAGATGAAGATTTCCGCGCCGCACCGGTCCCGCCCGGGTATACGGGCACCGAGCGGCATTGCTGCGTTATGGGTTGGCCAAGTTCTTGCGCGATGGGCTGCGGCGATTGCTCGAACCTGTACCGACCGGCGATCGACCCGATGTTCCTGCCCGGGACCGGCCGGACGACGCGCCCCTCGGACCTTGCCGCTGCGAGGGGCGCATCGCAAAACGTGCGAGTCTACCGCAAAGGCGAACGGGGATGTAACAATCGGGGCCGTCCGCGACAGCGGAGCATCACGTGGCGCCACTGACGACCGACACCGATACCCAATTCGGCCCGTGGAACCCGGGAATCGCCTCGCAGGTGCCCGAGCACCTGCGTCCTCTCTGCACGATCTTCCGCCCGGAAAATGCGCTGACCGAATACGCGAAGGTGGCGGAACTGCGCGACCTCACCGGCCTCGATGTGGCGGAGCTCGTCGCCTTTCGTCCGCAGCGGCTCGCACTGCACGAGCTGCTGATCCGCGTGACTGCCGATCTTTCGGTGCCCGACGGGTCGAAGATCGAGGACCTCGGGATCAATTTCCGCGAGATCGTCCGCGGCATCAACGCGCGCTATGTCGAGCCCGAGATGGACGCCATCGTCGCGGCCTACGACGCGTTGCGACGGGAGCTTGCGGGCGAAATCGCAACCGAGCTTGCCCGCCTGGATCCGTCGTCCGCGACGGCGCCGCGTCCGGTGCAGCGCGGGCTGCTCGCATTCTTCGCCCGTCGTCCGGCGACCGTCCAGCCGTCAACGACCGACCCCAACCGCGAACGGCGCCTGATCGTGGAATGGGAGACCGCCGCCCGGTCGGGCGACGGCGCGCGCAGCGCCGCGCGGACGGCGCTCGCCAAGGTCGTCTCGGCGCTCCTCGTTCGGCACGGCAGGATCTGGGGCAGCCGTGAAATGATCGCAGCGCTCGCCACCGACATCGCCTGCAACGATCTCGGCAGTGAGATGATCGGTCGCCTCCTCGATCCGCTGATCGCGAAGGCCGTTGCGCGCGAAGGCTTCCGCGTGCTGCGCCCGCAAGAGCGACCGGTGGTGATGAACACCAAGGGACCCTCGGCGTCGGGCAAGAGCACGTTGCGGCCGCTGCAGAAGCGGCTCGCCGGCGACATCGGCGTCGACTGGGGCGAATTCGCGCTGGTGAGCCCCGACATCTGGCGCAAGCAGTTGCTCGACTACACAACGCTCGGCGCCGAATACAAATACGGCGGTGCGTTCACCGGCGAGGAGTTGAAGATCGTCGACCAGAAGCTCGACCGCTACGTGGCGGCCAAGGCCGAGCGCGGCGCGATCTCGCATCTGCTGATCGACCGCTTCCGCTTCGACAGCTTTGCGCCCGACTCCGACGAAGCGGGCAGCAACCTGCTGACGCGCTTCGGCCACACCGTCTACCTCTTCTTCATGATCACGCCGCCCGCCTCGCTCGTCGGCCGCGCGTGGCAGCGCGGCCTCGACGTCGGCCGCTACAAAGCGGTCGACGACACGCTCGCCCACGCGGTTGAAGCGTACTCGGGCATGCCGCAGCTTTTTTTCACGTGGATCGACCGCACGGACAAGCGCGTGCACTTCGAGTTTCTCGACAACAGCGTCAAGCTCGGAGAGCGTCCGCGAACGGTTGCGTTCGGATGGAACGACACGCTGAACGTTCTGGACGTCAAAGGCATGCTCGACATCGAGCGCTACCGCCGGATCGACGTCGGCGCGACCGCGCCGACGCTTCTCTATCCCGATGCGAGCGCCCTCTTCCCCGATCGGAACACCGGCTTCCTGACCGCATGCGTCGGCCATTTTCGGCATGTCAATTGCGCCGACCAGGCGAGCGGACGCGTTTATCTTCGGATCGAGTCGGGCGAACCGGTCTGGGCCGACCCTGACGTGCTGCCGCGGGCGGCGGAGCATCCCGACACGCGCGCCGGTCTCCTCGCGATCGCGCCCGCCGCGCTGAATCGAGCCCTGCCGGCACCGGAGTTGCCCGTCGGGCTGAATGGAGGCGGCCGCGAGCGCACGCACACGCTCGGTTCCTGGGGCGACGGCTGACAGCCCGCGGCAGCTGCTTTATGCCGTGCGCCCTCACGCCGGAACGAACGGTCCTTCAATCGCGCGGCACGGGAACCGTGTGCGTTGCGACGAGCGTCTGCGTGGAGATTCCGGTCGGGTGGAGCGGTTTCGCACTTTCGGTGCGGGTCGCCACGACGGCGTGCCGTCCCGCGCCAACGGACGCAGGGAGAGGCGCCTGCGGTCCTTTGGCGCGGAGCGAGTCCGCCGTCGCGACGATTTCGTGAATCAGCACCAGCGCAAACAGTACACCGAACCCGAGCGCCAGCAACGCATCCCATTGCGCCGGATCGGTCAGGCCCTACGACATAGGCCCAGGCCACGACGTAGGACGTGATGAACAGGGCCACGACGGCGTGGTGGCGGCGGCCCGCCCATGCCTCCAATCGCTTCGTCGCCATCATGGGTCCGCGCAGCCGATGGTCAGATGTCATTCGCATGGAGCGCCGGCAGCGTCAGCCCGTCGTGGGCGATTTCACGACGATGTTATCGACGACCGACCTGACGCCGTCGATGCCGAGCGCCGCTCGGTCAGCGCGGTCGCGGATGTCCGGCGCATCGACCTCACCCGTCAGCGTGACGACCGCAGCGCGCGTATCGACGCTGATCTGCGTCGAGCTCTTGCCGACACTGGAGGCGAGCGCGATCTTGACCTTCGTCGTCATCGCCATATCGTCGAAGAGCGCGCCCATCCCGCGCAGGCGTGCCGTTTCCACAGTGTTGCGGGCGGTGGCGCCGGCCGCGCCGGTGACGCCATCGGCCTTCCGCGCATCGGCATTCGCATTCGATGCGCCCTGCTCCTGTCGCTCACATCCGGCCACGGCAAACGCGCCGACAGCTAGCAACGCGACTCCGCTCAGCATGGCCCCGCGCAAGCCCATCATGCCACCTGCTGCAACTCGTCCATCAAGAGCCCGTAGTCGCGCGACTTGTCGAAGAGCCCGTTGGCACCCGCGGCAGACAACGTGGCGCGATGCGCCGGATTCGCCCGATTCGTCAGAACGAAGATGACCGGCCGTTCGGGCCCGTGCCGCGCCCGTATGCGCTTGACGACGTCCACGCCGGTTCCATCCTTCAACAGCAGATCGGTGATCACGACATCGGGATCGAGGTCGTCGACACCGGCAACGGCGGCGTTCGCGACCTCGGACTCGCCGACGATCTGGCAATCGCCCAGCCGGGCGAGCGTTTCGCGAATCCGGTTGCGGGCGAGCGTCGAGTATTCGACGATGTAGACGCGCTTCATGGGATATCGTCCTTTCACTGCCTTCAAAGCGACGTTCGCACGAATCGTCGTCGCGGGCTCAAATGACGAGCACCACGAAAGTCCCCCGCCGACCTTCGTAGCCTCGACCGGATGTTGGCGCAGCCGACGGCACGTCGGTATCAGTGGTCGTCCGTTTCGAATGTGGGTCGATCGCGCAGCGCGTGTAGGAGCCGCGCCGACGGCGTCCAGCACAAGCGACACCCGAAACCAGCGGATCGCCGCACGCGGAATGAAATCGGACGGCAGGGATGCGCGCCAAGGCGCGAGCTATCGGCGAAACTCCCGCGGCGAGCAGGGGTGGTCGCGGCACCCGGCGTGGCGGACTTCAGGCGACCGCGCGCAGCGTGGAGAGGAACCGATCGTATTCGGACGTCTTGTCGAAGAAATCGTCGGCCCCCATCAACGCGCACTGCTCCTTGTATTCCGGATACGCATAGTTGGTGAGCACGTAGATCTTGGGCGCCGGATGATACGGATGCCGCCGCAACTGCCGCAGCAGCTCGATCCCGCTGCCCTGCTTCAAGCGGATGTCGGTGATCACGATGGCCGGATGCAGCCGTTCGATCAACTTGAGCGCCTCGTCCTCGGACTCCGCGAAACCCAGCACCTCGAAGTTTCCGTTCTTTTCGAGGGCCTCGATGATCCGCTTGCGAATGAGCGGCGAGTCCTCGACGACGAACGCACGCAGCAGCTTTCCCATGTTCGCGCGTCGCTGCGTCACTGCATCAGGTTGTGGCGCAACGCATACGCCGTGAGCTCGGCATTGCGTGACATGTGCATCTTCTCGAGTACGCGCGTGCGGTAGGTGCTGACGGTCTTGACGCTCAGGCACAGCTCGTCCGCGAGGTGTGTCACCGTCTTGCCGGCCGCCAGGCCGACAAAGATCTGGAACTCGCGGCTGGAGAGCTGCCGATGCGGCGGACCGTTCGCGGTGCCGGTGGCTTCGAGCGCCAGAGCCTCGGCGAGCGTCGGGCTGATGTAGCGGCGGCCGTCGGCAACCGCCCGCACGGCAGCCAGCAGGTCCTTCGCCTCGCCGGCCTTGGGGAAGAATCCGCTCGCGCCCGCGCGGAGCAGGTGCACGGCGTACTGGTCCTCGGGATGCATGCTGACGATCAGAATCGGCAAATCCGGCGCGCGTCGCCGCAGCGTCGTCACCGTATCGAGCACGTTGGCGTCGGGCAGCGAGATGTCGAGCAGCACGACGTCGAAATGCTCTTCGGTCGCGAGGCTCAACGCCATGGCTGCCGTGCCCGCCTCGCCCCCGACTTCAAGGTCGGTGGTGGCGTCGATGAGCTGCGCCAGGCCCGCACGAACGAGCGCGTGATCGTCGACGATCAGCACGCGCTTCTTGCCGTCGATGCCCGCTTCCTCCATCCGCACCCCGCTGGTCGGCTGGCCCGCTTCAGTATCCGGTCGCATTGTAGTCACGCGCTTCGTCCGATTCAAAGATCGATGTCAGGCCGCCTCGACCAGCACGAGGCGCTTTCCCGGCGCCGCGCCGCCGCCCTCGGCGACACGATACGCCTGCAACCGGTTATACAGTGTCTTGAGGCTGATGCCGAGCGTCTGCGCTGCCTTGACCTTGCTTCCCCCGACGGCGCCGAGTGTCGCCAGGATCAGTGCCCGCTCAGCGTCATCGAGCGAGGTGCCGACTGGAATCGCGATGGTACCTGCAGCAACGCCCGAGACGGCAGCGCCGCTCGCCGAATCGGCCCCGGCGTCCGGCGCGAGTCCCTGCGCAAGATCCACATCGACGTCGCCGTCCGACAGCACGAACGATCGGTGCACGATGTTCCGGAGTTCCCGCACGTTGCCCGGCCAGCGATGGCCGGCGATGCTCTTGCGCGTCTCCGCCGTGAACGCTTTCGTCGTTGCGTGCTCGCGATTGAGCTCGTCCAGGAACATCTCGGCCAGCAGGAGCGCATCGCCGCCCCGTTCGCGCAGCGGCGGCACGACGACCGGAATCACGCACAGGCGATACATCAGATCCTCCCGCAGGCGGCCGGACGCGACGGCCGAGCGCAGATCACGATTACTCGCGGCGATGACGCGCACATCGGCGCTCATCTCGGAGTCGCCGCCGACGCGCGAGTACCGGCCCGTCTCGAGCACACGCAACAAGCGTACCTGCAGGTCCACCGGCATTTCGACGATCTCGTCGAGGAACAGCGTTCCATGGTCGGCGCGCTCGAAACAGCCGCGATGCGTCCGCGTCGCCCCGGTGAAGCTCCCGCGTTCGTGGCCGAACAATTCGCTTTCGATCAGGTTCTCGGGCAGCGCGCCGCAATTGACGGCGACGAAGGGACCGCCGCGTCGCGGCGAGCGGTCATGGATCGCGCGCGCAACGACTTCCTTTCCCGAGCCGCTTTCGCCGAGGATCATCGCGGTCGCAGACGTCGCGGCGATCCGGTTGATCGTCGCGAAGAGCTTGCGCATCGGCGCGCATGCGCCGTAAAGCGCGCCGACCTGTTGCAATCGATCGTCGCGCCGACCGCGCGCCGCCGCCGCAATCGAAAACAGGCGCGGCGGTGCTGCGGCGATCCTCCGCAGCGGCGCGGATCCGATGGTCGTCGACATCAAAGCTCCGGCACGAGGGATGGCGCCATCGTCGCGTGCATGACCAGGCGGGGCTATCGGCGCGCCGCCTCTTTTGACGTAGGCGCCCGGCGCCGACGTGTGGGACATCCTCCTACGGGGAAACGCGAGGCGATGTGCTCGATTTCCCACGCTGAGCCCTCGGCGCACGAATCGATGCAGTTCTTCCCGGTAATTCTTACTCGCCGTTGCAGCAAAGACATTCGCTTTCGTCCCGCATCGACGTCGCGAGGCGCGCCACGCCGATGCAAAGCACCGCCACCGAAGCGCGGCGCGGTGACCGCCGCGTGCCTTCGGACCTCGGCACGCCGCTTGCTTTATCGGATGCAGAGGCCCGCCGGCTTCGCATGCTTTCGTACGTCTGTGAAGGAAGGAGTAAACGGAATGAACGATTCGCTGCGGGGAGGAAAGCGTTTGCTGGTCGCGGCTCTGATCGGGAGCGCGATCGCGCTCTGCGCGCCGGTGTGGGCGGCCGATGCGCCAACGAAACCGCCGGCGGCGCAGGCCGCCGCGGTCGATGACGCGAAACCCATACCGCCGAGCCGGAGCGAGTTGCCCGATTCCGCATTCAAGAAGCTCGACGGCGCGCGCAAGGGCTATGTCACGCGCGACGACACGAAGGAGCTCGAGGGTTTCGACGCGGTCTTCCAGCAGAACGACGGCAACCACGACGGCAAGCTCATGCCCGACGAGTTCAAGCGTGCGTGGAACACCTACTCCGTCAAGCCTTGATGAACGGCGGGATGCGAGCGAAGGACCGGCGGCGAGCGGGGCTCTATCGACGCAACCGAGGAGGCAGTGTATGACCGAAAGACGAATTTTCCACGCCGTGCGCCCGCTGCTTGCAGTTGCCGCGGTCGCGCTCGTCGCCTGCGCGTCGACGCCGACGCGCGAAAGCATGGGCGAATACATGGACGACGCTCTCATCACGAGCAAGGTCCGCACGGCGCTGGTCGCGGATTCGCAGGTGCACAGCACCGACATCAAGGTGGAGACCTTCAAGGGCACCGTGCAATTGAGCGGATTCGCGGGCAGCCCGGACGAAAGGGCTCGCGCGGCCGAATCTCGCGAGCCGCGTGGCCGGCGTCAGGGAAGTGAAGAACGACCTCCGCGACAAGGCCGCCGCGGATCTTTCCAGCAAGTGAACTCTAACCCGAAAGGAACGGACATGACGTTAGACCGACGAATCCTCGCAGTGGTGTTGGTGGCTTCGCTGGGCACGCTGTTGACTGCGTGCCAGCGCGAAGGCACATCGAGCATGGATCGCACGAGCAGCGCGCAGCAGCCAAGTCAGGGCGCCGCGCAGCCCGGCGGTGCCCCGCCGTCCTCGTCGGCCGGCAGCCAGAGCAGCGACAGCAATACCAACACCGCTGCGGCACCGTCATCGCCGAGCGACAATTCGGCGCCCGCCCCGTCCTCATCGGAGGACAATGACAAGGCGAAGAAAGACACGTCGAAGGAAAAGAGCCCGAGCTGACGCCCACGGAATGCCGTGGGGCGAAACCAATGATGCGCGGCGGGGCTTTCGCCCGCCGCGCGTGAAAGGTTGCAGCATGAATTCGATACGAGTCGCCTGCTTGCCGCTGGCCGCCATTCTCGGCGCAGCGGCGCTCGCGTGCGGCGCGCAGGAATCGAGCGGGACGGCGGCTCGCCTGACGCCGCAGAGGAGCAGCGGCATCAGCTATCTCACGGGCGGCGTGAGCCTGGAGGAGCGCGACGCAATACGTGAGCAGGCCAACGAGTACAACCTGTGGATCTGGCTCGCCAGGACCGGCTCCGGCTATTTTCTCGCCAACGTCAAGGTGGACATCGAGGACGCAACAGGGCGGCCGGTGCTCGATGCCGTGACCGACGGCCCGTGGCTTCTGGCCCGCGTGCCCGCGGGACGCTACACGATCCACACCGATCAGAGTGACGCCGCCACGACGGTGAACGTCGGCGCCACGGGTCATGCGGTCTCGGTACTGCGGTTCCCCGGACCGGAGTGAGCGCGAGACCGTTTGACTCGACGCGGTAGCGCGTTCCGATTTTTCGGGTTCCTCGATGGCGCAGACCTAGCAGGTTCGCGTCGGCGCAACGACCCCTGCGCCCGTCTACGGCGCCCCAGGATGCGATCGGACGTCGTACCGCACGGGGCGGGGCGAACCCCCGTCGCCGTGCAGGAGTAACATTTCGATTTCGCCTTATGCTTTCCACCCGGCGGAACCTCGTCGCCCCGATGGTCGCAATCCCGCGCTCGACGATGTGGTCGACCGTGCCGCTCCTCGCGGCCGGCCTGCTGATCGTCGCGTTTTGCGCCGATGTAATCCTGAGCTGGCACGCCATCGGGACGGCAAAGGCCGGCACGTTCGGCCTCGAGCGCATCCAGTACGACACGGCCTGGGCGTTCGCCTTCGTCGGCGCAGCACTGGTTGCGGCTGCGGCCCGGTCAACCGTGCTGACGCGACTGTTCGCCGTCGCTCCGATCGTGCTCGGCACGGTCCGCGTTGTCGCCTATTTCGTTCCGGGGTCTGTGCCGGTGCGGCCGATTCTCGGCAATTCATGGCTGCCGTTCGGGGCCGGCGCCTACAACGAGATGGGGCTTCTCACGGCGCTGCTGCTGATCGCTCTCGGCTGCGCGCTGGTGACGTTGCGCCCGGCCGCGCGTGGTCCCGTGCGCTCGGTTCTGCTGACGCTGATCGCCTCGATCACGCTGGCGCTCGCGCTTCTCCTTCTGTTCGGCGCATGGACGGGTGGCGCCGCCGCGGTGCGCTGGTTACTCCTGACCGGCGGCGACAGGACCAATGCGCTGCTCGCGATCGTCGTCAGCGGTGCGGTACTGGTCTACGCTTCGCTCGGCAGCGCCGAAGAGCGTCGCGTGGTCTGGCGCTGGCTGCCGGTCATCGTGTGGTTCACCGTGTTCGTCTGCGCGCTCGTGCTGTGGCGCGCGCTCGTGCAGCAGGAGACCCGGGCGATCCAGAACAACACCGGGCTCGTCGCGAGCGATATCCGTGGCCGGATCGAGCGCAATCTGGCGGGGCACGTGGCGTTGCTTGGACGCCTCGCCGCGCGCGTGCCGAGTTATGCGAGCGCTCCCGAGCAATGGCAGCAGGACGCGAGCGTCCTCTTGCCCGAGCGCGACGAACTTTCGGCGCTCGGCTGGATCGACACCCAGTACATGTCGCACTGGTTCGCCGCGCCGCGCGAGGCTACGCCTGCCCCCGCCGACGTCCGCACCGATCCGCATCTGGGACCCGTCGTGGCCAAGGCGATCGCCACACGCCGACCGGCGCTGACCGGATTCTTCGACGTCGAGGGCCGCGGCAACGGCTTCGCGCTCGTCGTCCCGTCGTACGAAGGAAACGAGCTCCGCGGCGTCGCCATCGCGGAGATGCCGGGCAATACGTGGTTTCACGCGCTCCTTCGCGGCCGCTTCCCCGAATACGAGATCGACCTCGATGAAGCAGGCAGGCCCGTGGCGTCGGTCGGCGGCGACGACGAGGCCGCCGGCGGTGAATGGGCCGATGAGCAGCCGCTGCGCATCGCCGGCGCGGATTGGCTGTTGCGCGTGGCACCGACGCGTGAAGCCCTGACCCATCGGGAGTCGCCGCTCCCGGAAATCGCGCTCGCGCTGGGCGTGCTGCTGGCCACGCTGCTCGCCCTTTGCACGTGGCTGTTCCAGACGGCGCTCACTCGCGCGCGCGACCTGGCCGCGGCGAATGCACGGGTCGTCGCCGACATGCTGGCCCGCAACCGCGCCGAGGAAGCACTGCGCGACGCGGAGCGGCGCACGCGTCTCATCGTCAACGCGATCAAGGATTGCGCGATTTTCATGCTGGAACCGGACGGCCGGATCGCGAGCTGGAATCCCGGTGCGGCCGCGCTGACGGGGTACGCCGAAATCGACGCCATGGGCCGGCATTACGCGATGCTCTACGGGACCGGCCGCATCCAGCCGTGCATGCGCGCGCTCGAGAAGGCCGCCCGCGTCGGCGCATTCGAGGAGGAATGCTGGCACGTGCGCAGCGACGGCAGCCGCTACTGCGGCGAGGACATCATTTCGGCGATTCGCGACGACGCCGGGGCGCTGCAGGGCTATTCGGTGATCACGCGGGACGTGACCCAGCGGATCGAGCTGCAGCGGCAAACGGAGCGCTCGCGGGACTTCTATTTCGCGCTGTTCTCGGATCTGCCGAGCCTCGTCTGGCGCTCCGACGCGAACGGCGCCTGCGATTACGTAAACAACGCGTGGGTCGACTACACGGGTCGCCCGCGCGAAAAAGAGCTGGGCAACGGCTGGATCACCGCCGTGCATCGCGACGATCGGGCGCGCTGGCGCGAGGTGTACGCCCGCTCGTTGCGCGAGCGTACGCCCTTCGAGCTCGAGGCCAGACTGCAGCGCAGCGACGGCACGTTCGGCACGATTCTCTGCAACGCCCGCCCCTATCACGACATGCAGGGGCATTTCTCGGGCTTCCTGTGGTCGTGCTACGACCTCACTGCTCGGCGCGCGATGGAAGGCGCGTTGAAGGAAGGCGCGGCGCGCTACGAAGGCATCGCCTCCAACGTGCCGGGGATGGTCTTCCAGCTCGTCCGCGCCACCGATGGCGCCTACTCGTTTGCCTATGTGAGCCCCGGCTGCGAACCGTTGACCGGCGTGCCGGAAGCGCAGTTGCGCGCGGAGCCGGAAGCATTCTTCACGCTGATTCCCGCGGGTCACCGTCCACATTTCGACGCGACGCTCGACGCGTCGGCGGCGAACCTCGCCAACTGGACCTGGAGCGGCCCGCTGCGGCCCGCGCACGAGGCGAGCGAGAAATGGCTGTCGATCCGCGCGCGCCCGCGCCGCCTCGACCGCGGCGAAATCGTCTGGGACGGCCTCGTGTTCGACGACACGCAGAACCGCTTAGCCCAGCTCGAGGTCGAGCGCTCGCGCGAAGAGCTGCGTGCGCTGTCGCGCCACCTGCAGTCGGTGCGCGAGGAGGAAAAGGCCCGCATCGCCCGCGAGGTCCACGACGAGCTTGGGGCAACGCTGACCGCGCTCAAGATCGACTTGGGCTACGTCGCCGATCGCCTTCCGGTGAATGGCGCAACGTTGCGGGACAAGTGCGCGAGCATGAGCCGCCTCGTCGACACCGCCGTCGCGGCGACGCGCAAGATCGTCACCGATCTGCGGCCGAGCATCCTCGATGACCTGGGCCTCGCCGCCGCATTGGCCTGGCAGGCCGGCGAATACCGGAAACACGCGAACCTCAAGATCACCGTCGAGACGCCGGATCCCGACATCGCCATCGAGCGCGACTGCGCGCTGACGCTCTTCCGCATCTTCCAGGAGGCGCTCACCAACGTCGCGCGGCACGCCAAAGCGACCGAGGTCGCCGTCACGCTGTCGGAGTCGAGCTCCGGTCATGCGCTCACGATCCGCGACAACGGCGCGGGCATCGCCGACGACGCGCTGCAAAAGCCGACCTCGCACGGCATCCGCGGAATGCGCGAGCGAGCGCGGGCGCTCGGTGGCGATCTCGACGTGTCGAGTCGGCCGGGCGAAGGGACGACGCTCACCGTCACGATCCCGAAAGCGACTGGGGAGGCTCCCCGGGCTCGCGTGGCGACGTAGTGGCGCGGCAGCGTTGGCGGCCCGCCGTACGAACGCGTGGCCGCGGGGAGCGGTCGACCCGCCCTGAACGATTCCCGGTACGATCTGTCTTTACTGGGGCCGCACGCCAAATCGGCCCCGGGCCCGTTGTGCCCGAGGATGAAGCCCCTTTTCCGCATGGACTTCAAGTACCCGAATCCGGACCGTTGTGCACTTAAAAAACAACAAGGAGTGTAAAAAGGTGAAAGCGGCATGGTCCCGGATCGCCGTCGCAGTCATGGTCAGTGGCGCACTGTCGGGGTGCATGGTCGGCCCCGACTTCGTCCGACCCTCGCCCCCGCAGGTGCAGCGCTACACCGAATCCCCAATGCCCGAGGCGACGGTGGCCACGCCCGGCATCGGCGGCGCCGTGCAGCGCTTCGTCCCAGGGGCCGATCTGCCGGCGCAATGGTGGACGCTGTTCCGCTCGCCGCCGCTGGACGACCTGATACGCCAAGCGCTCTCCGACAGCCCGACGCTGGCCGCGGCGGAGGCGGCGCTGCGCGAAGCCAACGAGAATCTCGCCGCGGGCAAGGGCGAGCTGCTCTACCCCGCCATCGACGCGAACGCCGCGGTGACGCGGCAGAAGATTTCCGGTGCCGCGCTCGGCGGTACCGGTGGCGCGACCAGCCTCTTCACGCTCTACAACGCCAACGTCAGCGTCGCGTATGCGCTCGACGTCTTCGGCGGCGCGCGGCGACAGGTCGAAGGCCTGCAGTCGCTGGTCGACTACCAGGGGTACCTGCTCGAAGGCGCGCATCTCACGCTCACGTCGAACATCGTAACGACGGCGGTCCGCGACGCGGCGCTGCGACAGCAAGTGCGCTCGACACAGGAAATCATCGCGGCGCAGGAGCGCCAGCTCGCGGTGGTTCAGCGCCAGTTCGCGCTCGGTGCCGTGTCGCGCGTCGACGTCCTCGCCCAGCGCGCGCAGCTCGAGCAGACGCGCGCCACGCTGCCGCTGCTCGAGCGCGATCTCGCGCAGACGCGGCATCGGCTTGCGGTGCTCGCGGGCAGGTTGCCCAGCCTCGCGGCGCTCCCTGAATTCGAGCTCGAGGCCATCACGCTGCCGGAGGAGATCCCGCTGAGCGTGCCCTCGTCGCTCGTGCACCAGCGTCCCGACATCCTGGCTTCCGAAGCGCTCCTGCACCAGGCGAGCGCCGAGGTCGGCGTCGCCACGGCGAACCTGTATCCGCAGATCACGCTGACGGGCAGCTTCGGTGGGCAATCGCTGAAGCTGGGCGACCTCTTCGCCGGACCCAGCATATGGAGCGTCGGCGCTGGGCTCTTGCAGCCGCTGTTCCGCGGCGGCGCGCTCACCGCGCAGAGACGTGCAGCGATCGACGCGTACGATCAGGCGGCCGCGCAATACCGGCAGACGGTGCTCCTCGCGTTCCAGAACGTCGCCGACACGTTGCGCGCGCTCGACGACGATGCGCGGTTGCTGCAGGCGCAGGCCAACGCGGAGGCCGCGGCACGCGAGTCGCTCGCACTCGCCGAGCGCCAATTCCAGCTCGGCGCGGTCAGCTATCTCACGCTGCTCAATGCGCAGCGCCAATACCACCTCGCACGAGTCCTGCTCACGCAGGCGCAGGCGAACCGCTACGCCGACACCGCCGCGCTGTTCCAGGCGCTCGGCGGCGGCTGGTGGCAACGGCCGGCGGCGGCGGAACTGCCCGCGAGCACCAAGCTGGATTAGGTCCGGCCCGGGTCAGGAAATCCAAGGGAAATGCATGGACGATACGAAGAGGAAACCCTTGGCCAAACGCATGATCATCATGCTGATCGCCGTCGCTGTGCTGCTGGGCGGCATCGTCGGCTTCAACCTGTTCAAGGGTTACATGATGAAGAAGTACATGGGGAGCGCGCCGAGGCCCTCGGCGACGGTCACCGCGATGAAGGCCGACTATCAGGTGTGGCAGCCGGCGTTGAATGCCGTCGGCACGCTCCGCGCCGTGCGTGGCGTCGACGTGACCACCGAGGTCGCGGGGCTCGTCCGCAGCGTGGAGTTCCGCTCGGGTGACGAAGTGCGCGCGGGCCAGGTCCTGACCCAGCTCAATGCCGATTCCGACGTCGCGCAGCTCCACGCGCTGGAAGCCGCCGCCGATCTCGCGCAGACCGTTTACGATCGCGACAAGGCGCAGCTCGAGGCGGAAGCCATCAGCAAGGCGCAGGTCGATGCCGACGCCGCCGACGTCAAGAACAAGCGAGCGCTGGTTGCGCAGCAGGCGGCCTTGGTCGAGAAGAAGACGATCCGCGCCCCGTTCGCCGGCAAGCTCGGCATCACGCTGGTGAATCCCGGTCAGTATCTCAACCCCGGCGACAAGCTCGTCACGCTGCAGACGATCGATCCCGTCTACGTCGACTTCTTCCTGCCGCAGCAGCAGCTGCCGCAGGTCGCGCTCGGGCAGAAGGTCGTGGTTACGACCGATGCCTACAAAGGACAAGGATTCGACGGGAAGGTCAACGCGATCAACCCGCGGGTGGACCCCGCGACGCGCAATGTCCAGGTCGAAGCCACGGTTCCCAATCCGAAGAAACTGCTGTTGCCGGGAATGTTCGCCACCGTCGCCGTCGATGCCGGCAGCGAGCAACGCTATCTGACGCTGCCGCAGACCGCGATCACCTACAACCCCTACGGTGATACCGTGTTCATCGCCAAGGCGGCGCCACCCAGCGAGACCAAGGGCGGAGAGCAAAAGGAGATCAAGGGCGGCGAAAAAAAGGAATCCAAAGGCCCCGAGTCGAAGGACGAGAAGGGTACCGCCGGTCTCGTCGCCCAGCAGGTGTTCGTCACCACTGGTCCGACGCGCGGCGACCAGGTCGCCATTCTCAAGGGCATCGAGCCGGGCACGACGGTCGTGACGAGCGGCACGGTCAAGCTGAAGAACGGGACGCCGCTCGTCATCAACAACAACGTGCAGCCGGCGAACAGTCCGAATCCGACGCCGCAGGAAAAATGAGAGCAAGAAAGCTCTGATGAATTTCACCGACATCTTCATCCGCAGGCCGGTGCTCGCGATCACGGTGAGCCTGCTGATCCTGGTCCTCGGTCTGCGCGCGCTCACGAGCCTTTCGGTGCGGCAGTTCCCCAAGACGGAAAACGCCGTGGTCACCGTCAGCACCGCCTATTACGGTGCCGACGCGCAGACCGTGGCGGGCTTCATCACCCAGCCGCTCGAAAGCGCGATCGCGCAGGCGCAAGGCATCGACTACCTGTCGTCGACGAGCTCGACCGGCGTGTCGACGATCATCGCGACGCTGCGCCTCAACTACGAGGCGAACAAAGCACTGACCGAGATCAATACGCAGGTCAATTCGGTGCGCAACCAGTTGCCGCCCGAAGCGCAACAGCCGGTGCTGACCGTACAGGTCGGCCAGACGATCGACGCGATGTATATGGGCTTTTTCAGCGAGGTCCTGGCCAACAACAATGTCACCGATTACCTGGTGCGCGTGGTGAAGCCGCAGCTCGACTCGGTCGAGGGCGTGCAGACCGCCGAAATCCTGGGCGCCCGCCAGTTTGCGCTGCGCGCGTGGCTCGATCCGCAGCGAATGGCCGCTCACGGCGTGACAGCGAGCGACGTACGCACGGCGCTCTCGTCGCACAATTACCTCGCGGCATTGGGCACGACCAAGGGCCAGATGGTCAGCGTCGACTTGACCGCGGATACGGATCTGCACTCGGTCGACGAGTTCAAACGTCTCTCGGTCAAGCAGAAGGACGGCGCCATCGTCCGGCTGGAGGACGTCGCCACCGTTGTCCTCGGCGCCGAGAACTACGACTTCACGACCGCCTTCAGTGGACGCAATTCGGTGTTCATCGGCATCAAGGTGGCACCCGACGCGAACGTGCTCGATGTGGCCAAGCGCGTCCGCAACATATTTCCCGGCATCCAGGCCGCGATGCCCAGCGGCATCAACGGCCAGATCGTCTACGACGGGACCAAGTTCATCAGCAGCTCGATCGAGGAAGTTGAGAAGACGCTGGGGCTGGCGTTGTTGATCGTGAGCGCGGTCATCTTCCTCTTTCTCGGCAGCTTCCGCGCCGTTGCTGTCCCGCTGATCGCGATGCCGCTCTCGTTGATCGGCGCATTCTTCATAATGCTCGTGCTCGGCTATTCGATCAATCTGTTGACGCTGCTCGCGCTGGTGCTCGCGATCGGGCTCGTCGTCGACGACGCGATCATCGTCGTGGAGAACGTAGACCGGCACATGAAGGAAGAAGGCAAGCCGCCGTTCGAGGCGTCGCTCATCGCTGCGCGCGAACTCGGTAGCCCGATCATCGCGATGACCATCGTGCTGGTTGCGGTGTACGTCCCGATCGGCTTCCAGGGCGGGCTTACCGGCGCGTTGTTCAGCGAGTTCGCCTTCACGCTCGCCGCGGCGGTCGCAGTTTCCGGCGTCATCGCCTTGACGCTGTCGCCAATGATGACTTCGCGCATCTTCCGCGCCGAGCAGGAGGAAAGCCGCCTTGTCCACCTGATCGACCGTACGTTCGGTCGCCTGCACTCCGGTTACCAGCGGCTGTTGCACAGCTTGCTCGATACTTGGATCGTATTCGTCGTGATGGGTCTTCTGCTGCTCGCGGGCGCGGTTTACCTTTTCGCCACGTCGAAGGCCGAGCTCTCGCCACCCGAAGACCAGGGCATTGTCCTGTCGCAGATCCTGGGGCCACCCAACGCCACGCCGCAGCAGATGGGCGTGTACGCGAAGCAAGTGTTCGACATTGCCCATGCACTGCCGGAATACGAACAGATGTTTCAGGTGACGGGCGTACCGGTCGTCAACCAGGGCATCGGCGGCGTGCTGTTCAAGCCGTGGAACGAGCGCAAGCGCAGCGCCGACGAGCTGCAGCAGGTTCTGCAGAAAGAATGGGGCGGCATCGCCGGCGCGACGGTGGCGGCATTCCAGTTCCCTCCGCTTCCGGGCGCACGCGGCCTGCCGATGCAATTCGTGATCAAGACCACCGAGCCGTTCGAAAGGTTGAACGAGGTATCGCAGGCCGTGCTGGACAAGGCTCGGGCGAGCGGCATCTTCTTCTTCGTCGACACCGATCTCAAGCTCGACAAGCCGCAGAGCACCGTCGTGGTCGACCGCGACATGGTGGCGACGCTGGGGCTCACGCCGCAGGATGTCGGTGCCGCACTCACCTCGGCGCTCGGCGGCGGCTACGTCAACTATTTCTCGATTGCCGGACGCTCGTACAAGGTGATCCCGCAGGTGTTGCAGGTCGACCGCCTCAATCCGTCGCAGGTGCTCGACTATTACCTGCGCGCACCCGACGGCTCGCTCCTGCCGGCCTCGACGATCGCCACGCAGAAGAACGAGACGGTACCCGAGGGCATCAACCATTTCCAGCAGCTCAACTCGGCGACGATCATGGGCGTGTACAGCCCGGCAGTTTCCGAGAAACAGGTGCTCGACTTCATGAAGCAGACGGTGGCCGAGGTTGCGCCGACTGGCTATGCGATCGACTACGCCGGACCATCGCGTCAATTCGTCCAGGAAGCCGGCGGCTTCGTCCCGACGCTGCTGTTCGCGGTCATCATCATCTTTCTGGTGCTCTCGGCGCAGTACGAAAGCTTCCGCGATCCGATCGTGATCCTGATCTCGGTGCCGATGGCGCTTTTCGGCGCGCTGATTTTCATCAACCTTGGCTTGGCCACGCTCAACATCTACACGCAGGTGGGGCTCGTCACGCTGATGGGTCTGATCAGCAAGCACGGCATCCTGATCTGCCAATTCGCAAACCAGCTGCAGATCGCGGGCCGGCCCAAGCGCGAAGCCATCGAGGAAGCCGCGGCGGTTCGCTTGCGCCCGATCCTGATGACGACGGCCGCGATGGTGCTCGGCGTCGTCCCGCTGGTGATTGCCTCGGGGGCCGGCGCGGCCGGTCGCCACGCCATGGGGCTCGTGATCTTCACCGGGCTTTCCATCGGGACGTTCTTCACGCTGTTCGTGGTTCCGGCGATGTACCTGTTCCTCGGGGCCGAGCACCACAAGCGACAACCCGCCGGCACCGCAGCGCCGGCCCTGTCACCCGCATCGGACTAACGCGGCGCAGCGCAACCGCTTCGATCGCGAGCCCCATCCCGGGACGCCGTCGAACGCCCATTGCGTACAATCACCGTCAGCCCGGGTGGTGAAACTGGTAGACACAGCGGACTTAAAATCCGCAGGCGCCTAATCGTGCCGTGCCGGTTCGAGTCCGGCCCCGGGCACGAGAAGGCCTCTCAGTGGCCGGCGCTCTCCGGCACCTCCCCGGGCCCGAACGCAAAGTAAGCGCCAGATGGGCGCTGGGGCCTGCTGTCGGCAATTCTTACAGACAGCGGGATTAGTAGCGCATCCCCGCGTGAAAGTATTTTCAAAACAATTGCTTGTAAATTTCGTATGGCGGCCCCGCCACGGCAGGGCTTGTTGTTTCTGAATTCAACCTACCTAGGCTTGTGCGCACATTGCGCGCGCTCGCCGCGCTGTTCAGAGGATCGCTCCAGCGCCGCAAGCTATTTCTGCTAAAACCGCGTTCACGCCGCGCGCCGCCCTCGCCCGAGGCATTCCGAGCTGTCTCGGAGTTTGCCAGCGCTTCCTCGGCGCGCCCTTTGGCATCCTCAATTTACTTGAGCAGCGTCGACACGTAAGCCGGTAACACGATGAGTGCCAGCATCAGGCCCCACGCGCCCGGGAGCCATCGCCAATACACCGAATAGAACGGGATGAACGCGTAACCGGCGATACACAACGCCCGGCATGCAAATGAACAACATTTCCCGAATCGAAAACAGTAGCCGAACGTGATGTATAGAGATCCTTGCTATTCCCGCGCATGTGATGGGATGGCCAGCACGCGCGATAGACCGTACTCCGCAACGGGAGGCGCATGTCGAAAAGCTTGACATAATGCATGCTGGGCACTCAGCACCTACGGGCTTCAGAGCCAAGAAACAAACAGTTGTTACGATGCGGCCCAATTCTTGCTTTGGGAAAACACTGTTTGGTGCCTGTAGAGAGGGGATGATTCTATGAATCGCTACGCCAAACTCGTTCGCCTGGTCGGCGTCCTGTTCGTATGCCTCGCTACTGCGGGGCCGACGCGCGCAACCCTGCTGAGCGCCGGGTCACCGCTGACATTCAATCTGGACTTCACGGCGGCGCTTCCGTTTAACGCAGCACAAGCTATTGCGGACTGGTCGCCAGGACTCCTTGCAGGGCAATCGTTCACCATCGGCTTCTACGATGGGTTTAATGCGACTGGGTTCCTTGGAAGCGCGACGCTCTCGGGTGTTGGCATAGCGCAACAGATGACCACGATCTCGGCTCCTGGCATTGCGGACGGCATCTTCTCGATGCAGCTTTCGGTGAACTCTGGCGGCGTCGATGTGACGAGCTTGGTGGTTACTGTCGGCAACCTCGACTTGCAAACCTTTGTCTTTACGCCGTTCGTTTCGCGCACTCTAATTCCTGCTTCCGCGCCAGAGCCCACGACCCTCGCGCTCCTAAGCCTTGGTCTTGCTGGTCTGGGTTTCGCGCGTCGCAGGCGGCAACCCACCGCCATCTACATCGGCCTCGCTTCGGCGGGGAACGCCAGAAAAAATCGGGGTCCGGCACGCGCCTGACCCCGATCCTCCACCCCGACTACGCCGCTACGGCTTCAGCTGGCCGCGGATTTCTCCGCCGGGGTTCGCGGCGCTGTGGACGTTGACGTACAGATCGCCGGCCTTGAAGGCCTTCATCTGATCGTCGGTGAGCTTCGCGCCCGCGCCGACGGCCCAGCCGCTATCGCCGCTCTTGGTCAGCGGCACGATGACGGGCCCGTTCTTGCCCGCAGCGCCCATGTGAATGTGTGCGGCGGTGGCCGTGATGCCCGTCGTCATGACGCTGCCCTTGACCGACATGTCGTCGCCGATCGTGATGGTGCCGCTGCCCGATGCGGCGGTTTTCACGGGCGGCACTTCCTGATCGCCAGACAGCGTGACCTTGACGTCGGCGCCGAACGCGGCGGCGGAAAATGCCAATGCGATGGCCAATGCCAACGGACGCCAAGCCGATTTCGAAACCTGATGCATGTGAGTCTCCTCGAGTTTGTTTTTGAAGCGGACCACCGGCGCGTTTCCGCAGGCCGTCATACGCGAAATCCGTCGCGGCGGATGTGGCGTGCGGCGTCGTCCCGGGTGCCGTGAGCTTCAGTGTCAGAGGGAAGAGCTCCGCGCGATCGATTGCGAGCGCCCCCTGCGCCGCAATCGTAGCGTAGAACACCGGCCCGGTGGCGCCTATTCCACCGGGCGGTGGGGGCACGCGATCGCTCAACGCCGCATCCCGGTCATCCGGGCAAAGTCGCCCATCACCTTCTGCATCTGCTCGAACGCCGAGCCGCCGGACGACATCACGCCCTGCATCGCCGAGACGACGTTCTGCATCTTGGTAAGGTCGGGCATCATCGCGAGCGCCGCCTTGGCTTCCTTCGCGCCAGGCAGGCCGGCCGCCTGATTCTCGACCAGCGAAAAGAGCCGCTTCTGGATCTCGACGATCAGGTCGAACATCTGGCTCCAGTAGCGCATCGACTGCTCGACGGCTTCCTGAGCCGCGCTTTGGCTTACCGCCATCAGCGACTGGACGTCACCCGCCTCGGCGGCGCTGCGCGCGGTTCGCTTCTGCATCGAACGCGCCTGCTCCTCGCCCTCGAATTGCAGCTTGCGCACCTTGGCCGTGCTTTCGATCGCATTTTCGATCACCTCGAGCGCGAGCTTCGCGTTCGCCCGATAGAGCTCGAAGGCCTGCTGGGGCGTAAGCGTCTTCGCGTATTTCGCGAGATCTGCCGGATCCGGCATCCTGAACATGTCGGTCATCTTCCTGGCGGCGCTCGGTGCCGCCTTCGGCGCGGCCTTGGCACGCCGCTTCGCCCTCTTCGCGGGCTTGCGCGCGGCGGATGCGGCGGTGGACTTCGACGACGATTTCTGGGCCATGGTCAGTGCTCCTTTGGGTAGCGTGGGACAAAGTGAATTGTGGACAGCGGGGTAACTGTCTATTCGACGCCGTCAGCTTCCCGGCGTCAATACCGCCGCGCCTTCGATCTCGCCCCCGCGCAAGCGGGCGAGCGCATCGTTCGCGCGGGACAACGCGTACGGCTCCACATGGACCGAAAGCGGTATCGTCGCGGCGAGCGCCAGGAACGCTTCGCCGTCCCGGCGCGTGAGATTGGCGACCGAGCGGATCACCCGCTCGCCCCACAGCAGCCGATACGGGAACGCCGGGATATCGCTCATGTGAATCCCCGCGCAAATCACCGATCCGCCGCGCGCGGTCGCGGCCAGCGCCGCCGGCACCAGCGCGCCCGCCGGGGCGAAGATCAGCGCGGCATCGAGCGGCGTCGGCGGCGATGCGTCGCTGCCGCCAGCCCACTGCACGCCTAGCCGTTTGGCGAACGCCTGCGCCGCGGCGTCGCCCGGCCGCGTGAACGCGCAGACGGTGCGACCTTGCGCCAACGCGACCTGCGCGACCAGATGCGCCGCTGCGCCGAATCCGTAGATGCCGAGCGTGCGGGCGTCGCCCGTCATCGCGTACGCCCGGTAGCCGATCAATCCGGCGCAGAGCAGCGGCGCCGCATGCAGATCGTCGTAACCGGCGGGCAACCGAAAAACGTAGCGCGCATCGGCGACGGCGCATTCCGCATACCCGCCGTCGATCTGATAGCCGGTGAAGCGCGCCTCCGCGCAGAGGTTCTCACGACCGGACATGCAGTACCCGCAGTGGCCGCAGGTGCGGCCGAGCCAGGGCACGCCGACCCGGGTGCCGAGCGGCGGGGCAACGACGCCCTCGCCGTGGCCGATGACCGTTCCCACGATCTCATGGCCCGGGATCACCGGTACCTTCGGATCGGGAAGCTCGCCGTCGACGAGATGGAGGTCCGTGCGACACACGCCACAGGCGCGTACCGCAAGCAGGACCTGCCCCGGAGCCGGTTGCGGACGCGACAGCCTCCGCAGCGCGAGCGGTCGCCCGGGGCCGTCGCATACCATCGCCTGCATCGTCGCCGTCACGCTGTTCCGCGCTCAACTCGGCAATTCGGCGACGGCGAGCCACGCGGCGATGGCGGCGGCCTTTTCGTCGGCCCGCCCGATGGCGAGAGAGGATCCCCTCGATGTCGCACCGGCATGTCGAGAGCGATCAGGCTACCGCCTCCGCGGCCGGATTGCCAGATAGCGGGACGCGAAGGAGGCCGCCCCCCTGCGATATCGGGCGGGCGCGGCGCTTCACCGCCGCCAATTCGGCATGGGGACTGCGAACGCGAGGTGCCCGTAGCGGCGACCCCATTGGCTGGCCGCGGCGATGACGCCCTCACCAAGCGCAGCGTGCACGCGCGCCGCAATGGCGATCGCGTCGCGGATCGGACCGTCGGGCATCCTTTCGCTCGCATCGAGGAGCGTCCTCGATTGCGTCCGCGCGAACTCGCCCCAGGCATGCGCGTTCCGGAGGTGGTCCGCGAACACCTGGTTGGCGGCGAACGAAACCATCGCCGCCGCCGCATCGAGGCCGGCGAGCGGCAGATCATGGGACATCCGCAACGCGTCATCGGCGGAGCATTGAGCTGCCGGCGCCGGAGCGTTTCCGGCGGGGTCGCCGATTGCGCCGGCGTCCTGGTCAGACGTCGCATTCATCGGGTTTCTCCTGGTGATTGTGCAGTGCACAATACTAGATTGCGGCCCGGCCCGAAGGTTCCAAGCCAAAAAATAAGTCCTTTGCACCAATATGATGCATTTCCAGGTTTCCATCGCTGACAGGGAAGCGAAAAAACGCCCGGGCGGGCGATAGACGATCACGCGAGAACGTCGACTTTTTTGCTACGAGCGACCGGGTTCGGTTCGGTTGCCAACTCCTTCGGGCACACCGAGACGTCCGAACCCGGCCCCTTCGAACCGTTGGGCCCTATGCGCTTTGTGGCGGGCCCGCTGCGCGCTTCACCTCAGTGCTCCCAGTGGCCCCGATTGAAGTACCACCGGTCTCTACGATGGTCCCAATGATCGGGAGCCCACGCATAACCGCGCCGTTCATGCACCCAGTAGCCCTTGTGCCAGATATGGCGATGTCCGCTCCAACCCCAGTAGCCAGGCGCCCAGACATAGCCCACACGAGGTGGCGGCACCGGCTCATAGACAGCCGGGGGCGGACCGATGCTGATGTTGAAGTCGACGTCCGTCCGCGCGAGAGCGAAAGTCGAGGCCGAAGCCGCAACCATCGCGAGCAGCAGCGTGGCGAAGATGTTGCGAAGGTTCATGGCGTCCCTCCGATTCGAGGTTCGATTCCACAAGGCTCGATACATCGGCCTCGCGATCCACGATAGGTAGACCGGGCGCTGGAACCGGGGTTTCGGCGGGCGTTCTTAAGCGCAGCAAATTCAGCGCTTCGCCGACGGCGCAGCGCACACTGTCCTACGCGCACACGGCGCGACGCGGAAGTTAGAGCCGAACTGCAGTGCCTATTGCAGCCTTATCTCGCCGTCGAAATGGACCTGCAGTTTCAGTCGGCCGACTTCGAGCGTCATGCGTGCCGGAAAGCTTTCGGTTCCGGCGATGGCGCCATCGGCCAGCGCCTTGGCCACCGCATGCTCGATCTCGCGCTGCGAACTCACGCCGACCAGCTTCAGGAATTTGCGAATGCTCAAGTTCAGGGCTTCTTCGTTCATGGCAGCGCTCCTTGTGCAGTAAGTTCGCGCGACAGCGATCACTTTGTCGTCATTGTAGTCCGGCGCTTACGGGAACGCGCCTGCAACTTTGCGGGTCTATCCATAGCCAAGGCGAGCCGGGTGCGGAAATTTTTGCAGCAAGTCTTTTCGCGTCGGCGATCGGCATCGCCGAACGAATCGGAGGAGACGGACATGAGATCGCAGCTCGTCGTCGTTGCGCTGGCGCTCGTCACGGGTCTCGCCGGTTGCGCGGTGACGCCGGAGTATCACGGCACCTATTAATCGCGACGGCTATTATTCGTATCCTAACCGGGATCATGACGCGTATCGGCATCGCTACCACAGCTACTCCTACAATCGCTGGGATCCGTACGGCGTCGAGAACCATCAGACGAACTGAGCGGGGACGCTCGCTCCGTTACAAAGCCGCGCCGCTCGCCTCTTGACGAAAGGCCGCAACCGTCTATAATCCGGGTACCGATTATCCATACGGTATCCGGAAATGCCGCCCCGCGCCCGCCGTCCTTTTGCCCACTTGAAACGGGTTTCGGCCGATCCGGCCGAAGCCCCGCGCCTCACCGCGCGTTTGACCCCCCGACAGCAGCAGATTCTCGACTGGATCCGCGGCCACCTGGAAGCGACGGGCATGCCCCCCACTCGGGCGGAGATCGCCGCGGGCCTGGGCTTTTCCACGGCCAGCTCCGCCGAAGATCATCTGCAGGCCCTGGCGAAAAAAGGCGCGCTGGAACTGACGCCCGGCGCGTCGCGGGGCTTGCGTCTCAGGGACATCCCCGGCGTGCCGGTGCAAGGTGCGCTGCCGCTGGTGGGCCGCGTGGCGGCGGGCAGCCCGATCCTCGCCGTCGAGAACGTCGAGGCGAACTACCGGATCGATCCCGATCTCTTCGCGCCGCGCGCCGACTACCTGCTGCGGGTGCGCGGCCAGTCGATGAAGGATGCCGGCATCGTCGATGGCGACCTCCTCGCCGTGCACAAGACGGACGAAGCGCGCTCGGGGCAGGTCGTCGTCGCACGACTCGGCGATGAGGTCACCGTCAAACGGCTGAAACGGCGCGGGCGTGAAGTGCTGCTGGTGGCGGAAAATCCCGACTTCGCGCCGATCGCCGTCGAACCGAAAAAGGGTTTCGCAATCGAAGGCATCGCGGTGGGATTGATCCGCGGCGGAAAAGACTGGTGAAGCGATGAAGACCACGCTCAAGCGGATGCGCATGACGATGCTCGAAGAATTACCCAACGTCGGCCCGGCGATTGCCGCCGACTTCGTGCGCCTCGGCATCCGCACGCCACGCGAGCTTGCCGGACGCGATCCCGATTTTCCCTATGTGCTGTACGACGAGCTCAATCGCATCACCGGCAAGCGTCACGACCCGTGCCTGCTCGACACGTTCATCGCCGCGGTGCGGTTCATGGACGGCGCGCCTGCACGGCCGTGGTGGAAGTACACGGCAGAGCGCAAGCGCACGCTCGCCCAGCGCGCCGCGCGCGCGGCGCCCGAACCCGCGCGAAGGAAGGCGAAAGCGTCGAACGGCAAAGTGAAAACCGCCGGCACACCGCTCGCCAACATCGGCCCGGTGTCGAAACGGATGCTCGCCGCCGCGGGCATCACGTCGCTCGAGACGCTGCGCCGGCTGGGCGCGGTCGAAGCCTATCGACGCGTCCGCTCGCACGATCCGCGTGCGTCGCTCAATCTGCTGTGGGCGCTCGAAGGCGCGGTGACCAACCGGCCGTGGGCGGACGTCGCGCGCAACGACCGGCTCTCGCTTCTGCTGCAGCTCGACAATCGTTCCTGACTGAGACTTTCCGGGTCCGCTCCGCTTCCACGGTGCGGGCCCGGTTCCTTTTTCACTTCGTGTCCGGCTGTTTCGAATCGCATTCGTCGCCATCGGAGTTTCCCATGCCCCACCCCATCCTCAATCTTGCCGACGTTGAGCTGCAACCCCGCCCCGCCACCTTCGCCGCTACGGGAGCCGCCGCCCTGCGCTTCGACGCACGCATGGGCTTAATCGCTCCCCGCCTGGGCGCGCAAAAGCTGGGCTACAACCTCACCGCCGTGCCCCCTGGCAAGCGCGCCTTCCCTTTTCACAACCACCGCATCAACGAGGAAATGTTCTTCGTAGTCGACGGCACGGGTGAAATCCGGATCGGCGATGCCGTCTACCCGATCCGACCGGGCGACGTCATCGCCTGTCCACCGGGAGGGAGAGAAGTCGCGCACCAGATCGTCAACACCGGCACCGTCGAATTGAGATACCTCGCGGTCAGCACCAAGCTGTCGCCGGAGATCGCCGAATATCCGGATTCCGGCAAGTTCGGCGTGCTCGCCGAGTATCCTCCGGGTCCGGACGGCAAGCCGCAGACATTCCGCTTCGTCGGTCGCGAGGACCTCAGCGTCGGCTACTGGGAAGGTGAGTAGCGCGAGAAGCCTCCCCGGCAATTTGCTTCAGCTTACCGCAGACGAATTCGGCAACTTGAAGTCGCAATTGCGACATTACACGGCCGATAGGCTTCGCCACCAGGTCGAGCAATCGATACAAGGAGGCACGATGTACACGCTCTACGGCAAGAAAGGCTCGGGCTCGGCGTCGACGCAAGCCGCGCTGGAAATCATCGGTGCACCCTATCGGATCGTCGAGACGGCGTCGTGGGAAACGAACGAGGCGTTCGCCGATCTGCTGAAGGTGAATCCGCTGGGACAGATTCCCACGCTCGTGCTGGAAGACGGCAGCGCGCTTTCCGAAAGCGCTGCGATCCTGATCCATCTCGGGAGCGCACATCCGGAGGCCGGGTTGCTCCCGCATGACCTCTCCGCTCGCGCACAGGCCGTGCGCGGCCTCGTGTTCATCGCCGCCAACTGCTATGCCGCCATCAGCATCATCGACTTTCCGGAGCGCTGGTGCGCCGACGCCGACAACGACGAGCCGGTGAAGGAGCGCATCCGCGCCGGCACACGCGCGCGACTGCACCGGCACTGGGAGATGTTCGCCGACCTCTTTCCGGCGCGTCCGTATCTAGCCGATGCTCAACTCGGCGCGCTCGACCTGCTCGCCGCCGTCGTCTCGAAATGGTCAGGGTCGCGGCCGCATCTGCAAAAGGCACGACCCGCGTTCCATGAAACGCTGTTGCGCATCGAAGCCCAGCCGAAGGTCACCCAGGTCTTCGCGCAGCATTGGCCATAGGGTCGGACACGACTTTCGCGAGAAGTCTATATCGAGCTGGTACCGCACCTGCCGAAAGTCGTGTCAGATCTCACTTAGACCGTCACCGAAAGTCATCTCTAACCCTGCTTATCAGGAGGCACCATGGCCGTGAAGCCCATTCCCGACGGTTACCATTCCGTCACGCCGTATCTCATCATGGATGACGCCGCGCGTGCGCTCGAGTTCTACAAGAAGGCGCTCTCCGCCGTCGAGCTGATGCGCTTCCCCGGCCCCGACGGCAAGATCGGGCATGCCGAGATCAGGATCGGCGATTCGCCGGTGATGCTCGCCGACGAATCCCCGGACATGGGCCAGAAAAGCCTGCGCACGATCGGCGGCTCGCCGATTTCGCTGATGGTCTACGTCGAGGATGTCGACGCACGGGTCGCGCAGGCGGTCGCTGCCGGCGCAAAGCTCACCCGGCCGGTCGCGAACCAGTTCTACGGCGACCGCACCGGCGGCATCGAGGATCCGTTCGGCTACCACTGGTACATCGCCACGCACGTCGAGGACGTTCCGCCGGACGAGCTCGAAGCGCGCGCAGCGAAGGCAAGTGGCGGAGGAAGCTGAATCGCAGGATGTGGTTGGGTCAAGGCGATTGAATGTCTCTTCCCTTTCCCTTTGCCTGCGATCAGGACCATGCCAGCTGTTTCGAACACGGCTCTCGCCACCGTTCTCGCCAACCCCGCAATCTGGCGTGGCGGCGATTGCGCGCCCGAGCCCGCCGCAATGCCAAGCGGCTTTCCTGAGCTCGATGCCGTGCTGCCCGGCCGCGGCTGGCCGACGGGCGCGCTCACCGAGATCGTGCTCGCGCGCGAAGGCATCGGCGAGATCCGTCTCACGCTGCCGGCGCTCGTGCGCCTGCAAGCGGGCCACCGCGGCATCGTCTGGATCGCCCCGCCGCACGCTCCCTACGCACCGGGCCTCGCTGCCACCGGCCTCGATCTTGCACGACTCCTGATCGTCCGCTGCCGGAGCATCGCGGAGGAGCTGTGGGCCTATGAGCAGGCGCTGCGCGCGCCCGAATGCGGCGCCGCGTTCGCGTGGCTCACTTCCCACGACGACCGCGTGCTGCGCCGGCTCGCGGTCGCCGCGCGCGAAGGCGGTACCTGGGGCGTGCTGTGGCGGCGGCCCGGACAGCAGGCGATCGCAACGGCCGCACCGCTGCGTCTCGCGCTCGCGCCGCAGGAGAACCGCCTCGCCGTGCGCGTGCTGAAGCGCCGCGGCGGCGATGTCGCGCGACCGGTGCTGATCGATGTCGATCCGCGGACGAGCGCCGGCCGCTGGCTGGAACGCCGACTCGTGCGGCGCACAGCGCACGCCGCACATTGAACCGGAGATCCTTGGGCTCATGCGATGAACCTCTCTCCCCTCGCCCATCACTTCTACACGATGGCCTGCAACAACGCGTGGTCGAACCATCGGCTGCTCGCTGCGTGCGGCAAACTCTCGCAGGCCGATTTCGTTGCGCGGCGCGTGAGCTTCTTCCCTTCGCTCAAGGCGACGCTCAACCACAATCTCACCGTCGACTGGTATTACGTCGATGCGCTCGAGCGCAGCCTCCATGGCGAGCCGCCAAATCGCGATGTCGACCGCTTCTTCGACCCCGAGGAGCCGTTCGACGCCTGCGCCGCGCTCGCCGTCGAGCAGCGTGCCGTGGATCGCCGGCTCATCGATGCGTGCGCGACGCTCGACGACACGCGGCTCGCACTGCCGGTCGCGGTGATGCGGCGCGCGGGCGTCCAGACCGAAAGCGCGACGCGGCTGCTCGCGCATCTATTCCAGCACCAGATCCACCATCGCGGACAGGCGCACGCGATGCTCGCCGGAACCACCGTCAAGCCGCCACAGCTCGACGAATTCTTCTGCGCGAACGAAGCGCACCTCCGCGCAACGGAACTGGCGGAGATCGGGTTGTCCGAGCAGACGATCTGGCAAACGTAGCACCGCAGGGCGTCATGCTCTGGGCCTGCCTGCTTCTCCCTTCGCTGCCGCTCGACGTCTTCGCGCGAGCGCTTTCGCCGGCCGATGCCGCACGGCCGTTCGCGGTGACGACCGGCGGGCACTATCCGCACATCGTGCTCGCCAATGCTGCCGCGCGCGATGCGGGCATCGTGGCGGGGCAGCTCGTTTCCGCGGCGCTCGCGCTCGCGCCCGACATCGTGCTGCGCGACCGCGATCCGCGGCTCGAGGCCGCGGCGCTCGAAGGCGTCGCGACGTGGGCCACGCAGTTCACGCCGACGGTCTCCATCGCGCCGCCTGATGCCGTGCAGGCCGAGATCGGCGGCTGCCTGCGTCTCTTCGACGGGCTCGCCCGCCTGACGGCACGCCTCGCCGCGGGCGCGCACGATCTCGGCTACGCGGCACGGCTCGTGCTGGCGCCCACGCCCGCCGCGGCGCTGCTGTTCGCCCGCGCGGACCGCGACACGACGAGCGCTGCGGCGAAGACGCTCGACGACGCGCTCGCGCCGCTGCCGCTCATGCATCTCGAGGTCGCGCCCGAGATCATCGGCATGCTCGCCGCCGCCGGCATCACGACGTTCGGACAGGCTTGCGCATTGCCACGGGCGGCGCTTGCACGGCGCGTCGGCGCCGATTTCGTCGCGATGCTCGACCGCGCACGGGGGCTCGCAGCCGACCCGCGACCGCCGTTCGTGCTGCCCGCGCGCTACGAAGGAAAACTCGATCTGCCCGCGCCGGTCGCAAACGTCGAGGCGCTCGCGTTCGCGGCGAACCGGCTCACCCGCGAGCTCGGCGGATGGCTCACGGGGCGCGGCCTCGGCCTCGTCGAAATGTCATTGACGCTTGCCCATGAACGCCATGGCGGTGTCGAGATCCCCCCCGAGCGTCGCTTCGCGCCGCTCCCCCCGAGGGGGCAGAGCGCCTTGGGGCGGCCCGGCGGCGTCGAGGTCCCCCCCGCAACGACGGTCCGCGTCCGGCTCGCCGCGCCGGCACGCGAGCCCGCGCATCTCGGCACCGTATTACGCGAGCGCCTCGCGCGCGTTGCGCTGCCGGCACCGGTCGAGACGATCGCGCTCGCGAGCGAGGTCACTGCCCCGCTCGGCGGGCGCAACCTCGGTCTTCTCCCCGGTGACAAAGCTGCCCCGACCGTGCCGCTCATCGATCGCTTGCGCGCGCGACTCGGTGAAGACGCCGTCACGCTCGTCGCGCCGCGCGCCGAGCATCGACCGGAGCGGGCGAGCGAAAGCAGGGTCAGACTCGACTTTTCAGCCAACGCCCCGCCCGGCAGACCCGGGAAAGCGAAAATCGAGTCTGATCCTATTTTTCCACCTCGCCCCGTCTGGCTTCTTGCCGAGCCGGAGCCGCTCGGGCATTTGCTCGAAGCACAGCCGTGGGTGCTGCGCGACGGTCCCGAACGGATCGAATCCGGCTGGTGGGACGGCACCGATGTGCGTCGCGATTATTTCGTCGCCGAGAATCCGCGCGGCGAAACCGTGTGGATCTACCGTGATCACCGCTACGGGATCGACGACGGCGAATGGTTCCTGCACGGCGTGTTTGCCTAGCGGGCCAGAACCACGAAGCCGACCTGGCAGCCCGTTCCCGGCAAGAAAAACCCCCGTCGCGCGGGGGTTGGGAGCTGCTACCTTTGAGCGCCTCGCAACCGATGACGCGAGAAAGCGAGTCCTGCGAGGCCGATGCCTAACAGCACAAAGGTCGCGGGCTCGGGAACGAGAAAGCCGCGGATCTCGCCGGCGGGTCTGAAGGTCGTATGGATGTTGAGATAAGCGAGGCCGGAGAACAACCCAGCCTCCAGCGCCGCCTCGGCGCTGGCTGCCGTGCCGCCATTCGCGGCGATAAAGGCGGGATTGAAGGAAGAGTCCAACGTCAAGTCGAAAGAATGATCATAGGTACCGCTCGTCACGCCCAGCGGAAAGTCCAAGAACGTAGGGACCATCGTGGCGACACCGGCGGTGCCGGAACCAGGCGACGCGGTGCAGCAGTGAATGTGAGACGCCGTCGTCGTTCCCAGCAAGCCGCTGAACGTGACGTGCACTTCCAGCGTGTGTGCGTCGGGGTCGATCACGACGACGGCAAAGCCAATCCCCGGCGATGCATTGGGTGGACTTTCGGCCGGCCCCGACAGCGACGCGTGCAACGTAATCGGTATTGCGGTAACGACTGGGGCGACCAGCAACGACACGAGACCCAGGAACAGCAGGCTGACGAGACGCTTCATGATGGGCACCTCCGAAAAGGTGTGGAATCGACCACCCGGCGCGCGGGTTGGCGGTTTGCGCTTAGGGACAACAGGTACTGGCAGCCGCTATTCCATTCGCGCTGGCAGGGCGACGGGAGCGCCACGCGCCACATCACCTCACCGCAAGCCGGATCCAGAAGCAAAAGCCGTGTCAGCGACCCACAGCTGAATGTTTTCAGCGATTTGCCCCGATGCACGTCATCGCGTCACGCGTTCTTTGTAAATTACTGCGACACGCGAAGCGCGGTTCCTGGTGAAGATCCGCGCAAACAGCGATCTTCCGCTCGCCGCCCAGACGCCGCGGACGAGCCCTTCCCGTTACGCGAGCTTCCGCGACGCGCCGTTGTGCTGGAGATATTGGTGGACGAAAGCAATCGCCATGCTGCCTTCGCCGACCGCTGAGGCGACTCGCTTGACGGGACTGGAGCGCACATCGCCGCAGGCGAAGATACCCGGGACACTCGTCTCCAGCAGGTAGGGATCGCGCTCGCGCGACCAGCGTCCCGACTTCACGACGTCCACGCCCGTCAGCACGTAGCCGCGGGCGTCGCGCGCGACCTCGGACGGCAGCCATTCGGTCTCGGCATCGGCGCCGATGAATACGAAAAGACCGCCACAGTCGCTACGGCGCACGGTGCCGCTCGGTCGATGGAGGACATCGATTGCGGTGAGATGCGTGTCGCCATGAACCGCTTGCACTTCGGATTGCAGCTCGACAACGACGTTCGATTTGCTGCGCAAGTGCTCGATCATGTAGTGCGACATGCTCTTTTCCAGCGTGTCGCCGCGGACGAGAATCGTCACCGTTCGCGCGTGGTTGGCGAAGAACAGCGCCGCCTGACCCGCCGAGTTTCCCGCGCCGATCAGGAACACGTCGAGACCTTGCGTGTTGCTCGCCTCGCTGCGCGCCGCTCCGTAGCAGACCCCCTTGCCGATGAGGCGGTCGGATCCGTCGATCGCAAGGCGGCGCCACGATACGCCGGTGGCGATGATGACCGTCCGTACGCGAAGAATTTCGTCGCCATCGAGATGGACGCTGCGGGTCACCGGATCAAGGCGAGCCATGTTGCGCGTCACCAGTATTTCCGCGCCGAGGCGCCGTGCCTGCTGCAGCGCGCGGCTCGCGAGCTCGTCGCCGGAAACACCGTTGGGAAAGCCCAGGTAATTTTCGATCCGTGACGACGTTCCGGCCTGACCGCCGGGAGCTTCGCGTTCGACGACGAGCGTGCGCAGGCCTTCGGACGCGCCGTACACGGCCGCCGCGAGCCCCGCCGGGCCACCGCCGATGATCACCGTGTCGTACTCCGCGGCGCGCGCACTCGTCTGCAGTCCCAGTCGTCGGGCAAGTTCGCGCGGATTCGGCCGCACGAGCGTCGTTCCGTCGGCGAGCCGCAGCGCCGGACAATCCGCCTCCGAAGGACTTGGCGCCGGCCACCGCGCCGGCAATTCCGGGTCGTCGGGCGTCAACCAGTCGAACGAGACCTGGTTTCGCGCGAGGAACCGGCGCAGATCGTGGCACGCGCTGTCCCACTGGTGCCCGACGATCGTCACCTGGGCCTTCGGTGCTTCCGCGGCGAGTCCCTGCAGTCCACCGATGCGCTCGCGCGCGAGCGCGCCCACCGCTTCGGCGATCGCCGGCGACGCGGCGGCGATTGCATAGTACTGCTGCGGGTCCACGCGGACGACGCGCGAAGGTTCCGCTGCCCGGTAGCTGCCGATGAACGGCCCGCCGAGGGCGATCGGGACTTCGCCGAAGATCTGGCCACGAGTGCGCCGGCCGATCGTGCGCTCGATGCCGTCGAATCGTTTGGTGACCTCGATCCTGCCTTCGAGAACCACGAACAACGCTCGCTCCTCGCCTTCGTGAACCGCATATTCTCCGGCAGCAAGATGGATGTCCGCCGCCCTCTTGGCGAGATGCTCGAGCTCGACGGCCGGCAGCGTCGCAAAGAGCGGAATGCCCGCAAGTTCCTCGACCGTCAGCATGACATGGCTGTTGCGGCGGCGGCGCCTGCTCGATTCAGATCCCGGCAAACCACTGGTAGCCGTGATCCTCCCAGTAGCCCCCCTTGCCGCCGGCGATCTGCGCGAAGCTCGCGACGACTTCGAGCCGCATCACGTATTTCGCGTGCTTGTAGCCCAGCTGTCGCTCGACGCGCAACCGCAGCGGCGCGCCGTTCTTGACCGGCAACGATGCGCCATTCAGCTCGTAGGCAAGGATCGTCTGCGGATGGTACGCATCCTCGAAGTCGATGCTCTCGTAGTAAAGATCGGTGCCGTCTTCCGCCATCGGATCGGCGCAGTGGAAGACGACGTAGCGCGCTTCGGGTTTCGGGCGCGCCGCTTCCAGCAACGCGGAGAGCTTCGCGCCTTTCCACTTGCCGATCGCGCTCCAGCCTTCCACACAGTCGTGACGGGTGATCTGCGTGCGGCTCGGCAACGCCTTCAATTCGGCGAGCGACAGGCTCAGCGGTCGATCCACGAGGCCGCCGATCTCGAGACGGTAATCGGCGAAGCCGTTCGCCATCAGCGCGCGGTAAGCGTCGCTCGCGGGCTCCGCAGTGCCGTTGCTGCGGAAATCGGGCGACAGGTCGGCCTCGGCAAACTCCTGCGCCATCGCCCGGCGAGCAATGCCGTGTGCGGCCGCCTCGCTCGCCGTCTCGCCGGCACCGAGGATCTTCGGGAACCAGGCGGACTGCGACAACCGCTGGCAGCCCGCAAGCGCGATAGTGCACGCGCCGGCCAGCATCCGGAAGAACGCGCGCCGGCGCGGATCACCGCGGATCTTCATCATGCCCTATCCTTTCACGCGGTAGCGCCCGGTGACCATCGAGCGCAGATGGTTCCACGGCCCCGCGACGATCACCATGAAGACGTGGACGAGCACGAAGGTGACGAGCAGCCAGGCGAGAACGAAGTGGAGCGTGCGCGCCGTCTGCCTCCCGCCGACCCAGTCGACCCAACCCGGCCAGGCGGCGTTCGCCCACGGCGACATCGCGAGCCCCATCAGCACGACCGCCGGCGCGAGCACGAAGATCACCCCCAGGTAAGCGAGCTTCTGCAGCACGTTGTAACGCTTCGCCGCTTCACCGGCCGGATGGCGGAAACGCAAGTGCTCGCGGATCGACTGGCCGATCGAACGGAGGTCGTTGCCGTCGGGCGCGAGATCGCGCGCGAGATGGCGCGACGCGATCGACCACACGAGGTACGCGATGCCGTTCACCACCAGCACCCAGGCGAAGAAGAAGTGCCACGACCGCGCCATCGACAGCCAGTAATAGTCGGGAATCGTCGCCCACCACGGAAAGCTCCGCCCCGTCACGCCGCCGTCGCGATCCTTCGATACGCCGAGCACGCCGGTCGTGTCGAAATCGCGGCCGAATGCGCGAGTCACGCCTTGCGGCTCGCCGCCGGCGCCCATTCGCGCGCCGATCACGAAGATCGGCCCCGCCCCCGTGTACGACGACTTGCCCCAGTACAGCGCCGGATGCCCGTTGAAGATGTTGAGCCCGCTCATCAGCAGGATCGTCATGGCGACGACGTTGATCCAGTGCATGACGCGGACCGCCAGCGCGTGGCGGTAATACAGGTCGGCCGCGCGACGCGCGGGAACGACGGCGGCGGGCGGCAATGCAGGGGCCGGCACGGCTTGAGCTCCGATCTGAGGACTCGCTTTGGTCGCGGATCGCGGAACGTAGCTTACGCCCGCTTGAGCTCCGTCGCGCGCCGTCCGTACTGGAGGAGCCCGATCCAGGCGATCAGCGTGAAGACCGCCCCGGCGTAGAACGTCTCGGGCGGTCCGAAAGCATCCCACAGCCACCCTGCGAGCGCGCTCGCCACGAGCAGTGCCACGCCACTGACAAGATTGAAGACACCATAGGCGCTCCCGCGCAAATCCGAGGGCGCCGCGGCGGCGACGAGCGCCGCAAGCAATCCCTGCGTCAAGCCCATGTGCAATCCCCATAACGCCGCGCCGGCGAGCACGACCATGCCGTTCGGCGCCAGCGCAAGCACGAGGTCGGCGGCGAAAAGCGCAATGAGTCCCGCCGACAGGAGCCGCGAACCGTGCCCGCGATCGGCGGCCGCCCCGGCCGGGTAGGACACCACCGCATAGACGAGCGACATCACCACCATCACCCACGGCGCGGAACCGATCGCGAAGCCGACGTTCCGCGCGCGCAGGATCAGGAATGCTTCCGAAAAGCGGGCCAGCGTGAACACGGCCGCAATTGCGACGACGATCCAGTAGTCGCGGGAAAACCGTTTGGCGTCGGACCACTGCAATCGTTCCTTCCGCTCGTGCTCCGCGGCCGGTCGCTGCGGTTCCGATACCCCGAAGACGAGCAACGCTACGCAGACAAACGCCGGGATGACGGCCACCCAGAACGCGCTCCGGAAGTCGCCTCCGAGCCACGCCATCGCGCCGAGCGCGAGCAGCGGCCCGCCCAAGCCGCCGACGGTGTCGAGCGCCTGTCGCAACCCGAAGCTTGCGCCGCGAACGCCCGGTGGCGTCAGATCCGCGATCAATGCATCTCGTGGCGCGCCGCGAATGCCCTTCCCGATCCGATCGGCGAAGCGCGCCGCCATGACCCACGGAATCGTCGAGGCGAGCGGGAAGATGAGCTTCGTCAGCGCGGCGATGCCATAACCCAGCACCGTCAGCGGCTTCCGGCGCCCGAAAAGATCCGACAGCACCCCCGAGAACACCTTGACGATCAGCGCCGTCGACTCGGCGATGCCCTCGATGATGCCGATCGTCAACGTGCTTGCGCCGAGTCCCACGGCGAGATAGAGCGGCAGCAGTGCGTGGATCAGCTCCGAGGAGAGATCCATGAGCAGGCTCACGAGCCCGAGCACCCAGACACCGCGCGGAATGCCGGCGCGGCGAGAACGGTGCCTGCGGATGCTCGTTTGGTCCGGCTCCTTCATCGCCGACTCCCGTTTCTCCTTCGCCGTCAGTCCAAGGTGACGCTCGCGCGCACGACGCCCGCCTTCTCGTGCCGCGCGAGCACGTCGATCCGCTCGCCCCGCTTCGCGCGCACGACCCATTCGATCTTGAGACGATCGTCGGTGATGTTGTAGTCGGGCCAGAACGACACGCCGGTGTGCTTGTACGCCTTGCCTTCGAGCTGCCCCAGCATTTCGCGCCGCTTCCCATGCAGCAATTGCGCGCCCGCGGGCAGCGCGATCTCGGCGACGACGCCGCGCACGACCTTGCGCTCGAGTGCGCGCTTCGACACATAGCTCGGCAGCCAGCCGGTGTTCTGCACGACGAGCCGCACGCGAAAGCTGTCGGCGCCGAGCGCGTCGGCTTCGGCGGCCACCAGCTCCAGCTTCGGTGACGTGAGCGCCTGCCACAGCATCCACTTCGGAAAGCGCGCGAGCTCGCGCTCGAGGAACTGCGGCGGTGGGTTCGAGAATGCATGGAAGCGGTTCCAGCCGCCGAGTTCGATCTTGCCCAACTGCGGATGGTCGAACGGCTTCCACCCGGCGTGCGCCGCGCCGCCGAGCTTGTCGCGGTTCCATGCGTAGAGCTTCAAATCGTCGTCGCTCGGATGATCGCGGAACCAGTCGATGTAGAGGTACTTCTCGATCCCCGCCTCGCGCATCGGGCTCCAGATCTCGACCACCCACGTGTACATGCCGAGGTGCTCGTAGAGCCAGTCGAACGTGCCGGCGATCACCGACTTCGGGTGATAACGGAATTCGTGATAGACCGAAATCGCCGGATAGCCGGTCAGCTCGTGGCCCTTCTCGCCTGTCTTCTTGTAGAACCACAGGTCCTCGGCGTGCATCTCCTCGTCGGGCGAATGCTCGAACGGGCGCAGCAGCACGCCGCTCCAGGTGTGGAACGACGTCGCCCCCGTCACGTTCGGATGCGACGTGATGAACGCGACGACGGCGCGGATCTCGGGCTCCGACGCGGGGTACGGACCCGCGCCCAGCTGCTCGAACTCCTGCCGCCAGCTCGCCGGAAAGTTGCGGTTGAGATCGAGCCCCTGCTTCGCTTTTTTCATCCGCAGCGTGTAGCCGTCCCAGTCCTCGACCGTGCCCTCGGGCAGGACACGGTAATACGTTCCGCCGGTCTCGATCGGATCGCGACGGATCATGAGGCCGGGCTGCTGCGGATGGTCCTTCCACAGACCATTCGGATCACGCAGGCGCATCTGCAGAATGCGGCCGTCGCCGTCGATGTCCTGGACGGTCAGGCCCTCGATCTCCTCTTCATCGTACGGATACGGCCGCGTGCTCGAGCGGATCCACTTCGGCTTGTCGGCGAGCGCCCATTCGGCGCCGTCCGGATTGATCCGCGGGCAGAGATAGAACGCGCGGGTGTCGAGCGCGCGCGTCACGTCCGCATCCTTGCCGTACTGCGTAACGAGCGTATGAAGGAAATAGAGCGTCGCCGCCGATGCCGCGACCTCCGTCGCATGAATGTTGCCGTCGACCCAGAACGCGGGCTTCTCGGCGGCGGGGCCGGTCGCGGCGTTGGTGACCGTGACGACCCAGATGTCGCGTCCTTCGTAGCTCTTGCCGATCGATTCGAGCGCGACGAGCCGCGGATATTCGGCAACGAATGCGCGCAGCAATTCGGTGAGATCGGCGTAGCGATAGAAGCGGTCGAAGGCGATGGCGGGCATTGTGACTCTTCGTATTGACTACGGGAGGGAGGGCGGAGCGGCAGGCCGGCATCTTACCGCGAGGCACGATGGGGGTTGGATGATGGATTCCATCCTCTTGATTCCACGATGAAAAACAGCAGGGCTCCCGCCCCAGACGCCGATACCGTATATTTGTACGGTATGGTCCCCGCCTACGCCGAGTTGCATTGCCTGTCGAATTTTTCCTTCCTGCGCGGCGCGTCGCACCCGGAAGAGCTCACCGAGCGCGCAGTGGCGCTGGGCTATGCCGCGCTTGCGATCACCGACGAATGCTCGGTTTCGGGTGCGGTCCGCGCGCATCTCGCGGCAAAGGATGCGCGACTGCCGCTCATCATCGGCAGCGAATTCATGCTCGATGACGGCCTGATGCTCGTGCTGCTCGCGACCGATCGCGCGAGCTACGGCAATCTCTCGCAACTCATCACGCGCGGCAGACGGCAGGCAAAAAAGGGCACCTATGCGCTCGCGCGCGACGACGTCGCGGCGTTTGCGGCGGGACTGCTCGCGCTGTGGGTCCCGCCGGATGCCGCGCCACGCCGGCGGGAACCCGTCGACGCCGCGACGCTTGCGACTGCGCACTGGGTCGCCGCGACGTTTCCGGATCGGGCATGGATCGCGGTCGAGCTCTTTGCCCGCGCCGGCGACCGCGCCCGGCTCGCGCGCTACGCCGAGCTGTCGCGGGCGAGCGGGCTGCCGCAGGTCGCCGCGGGCGATGTCCACATGCACGCCCGCGCGCGACGCGCCCTGCAGGACACCGTCACCGCGATCCGCATGAGGAAGCCGCTCGCCGAATGCGGCCATGCGCTTCATCCCAACGGCGAACGCCATCTCCGTTCGCGGGCGCGACTGGCGACGATCTATCCGCCCGAGTTGCTCGCCGAGACGGTCGCAATCGCACGGCGTTGCACATTTTCGCTGGACGAGCTGCGTTACGAGTATCCCGAGGAAATCGTGCCGCCGGGCGAGACGCCGGCGTCGCACCTGCGCAAGTTGACCGCAGACGGGCTCGCGCGCCGTTATCGCGACGGCGTTCCGGCCGATGTGCGCGACCTGATCGAGCACGAGCTTGCATTGATCGCCGAGCTTCGCTACGAGCCCTACTTCCTCACCGTCCACGACATCGTCGCGTTCGCGCGCTCGAAGGACATCCTCTGCCAGGGCCGTGGCTCGGCGGCGAACTCGGCGGTCTGCTACGCGCTCGGCATCACCGAGGTCGATCCGTCGCGGATGTCGATGCTGTTCGAGCGCTTCATCAGCAGGGAGCGGAACGAACCCCCAGACATCGACGTCGACTTCGAGCACCAGCGACGGGAAGAAGTGATGCAGTACGTCTACGGCAAGTACGGTCGCGATCGCGCCGCGCTCGCCGCAACGCTCATCACCTACCGGCCAAAGAGCGCGGTGCGCGACGTCGGCAAGGCGCTCGGGCTCGACCTCGCGCAGGTCGATCGGCTCGCCGGCGTGTTCGCGTGGTGGGACGGCCGCGAAGTCCAGGAGCAACGCATCCGCGAGGCGGGCTTCGCGCCCGACAATCCGGTGATCGTGCGCCTGGTCGCGCTCACCAACGAGCTGATGGGCTTCCCGCGCCATCTATCGCAGCACGTCGGCGGCTTCGTCATCGCCCGCGACCTGCTCGAGCGCATGGTGCCGGTCGAAAACGCCGCGATGAAAGACCGCACGGTGATCCAGTGGGACAAGGACGACCTCGACGCGCTGGGCCTGCTCAAGGTCGATTGCCTGGCCCTCGGAATGCTCTCGGCGATCCGCCGCTGCCTCGAGATGGTGTCGCGGTTCTGCGGCACGGTGCTGACGATGCAGAGCATTCCCGCCGAAGATCCCGAGGTCTACGCGATGTGCCAGCGCGCCGACACCGTCGGCGTGTTCCAGATCGAGTCGCGCGCGCAGCAGTCGATGCTGCCGCGATTGAAGCCCGCGTGCTTCTACGATCTCGTGATCGAGGTCGCGATCGTCCGCCCCGGCCCGATCCAGGGCGGGATGGTCCATCCGTACCTCAAGCGGCGGCAGGGGCTGGAGCCCGTCACCTATCCGAGCGACGCGGTGAAGGGTGTGCTCGAACGCACGCTCGGCGTGCCGATCTTCCAGGAGCAGGTGATGCAACTCGCGATCGTCGCCGCGGGCTTCACGCCGGGCGAGGCCGATCATCTCCGTCGCTCGATGGCGGCGTGGCGGCGCAAAGGCGGGCTCGAGAAATTCGAGCAGCGGCTGATCGACGGGATGGGCGCGCGAGGGTTGAGCGAGGCGTTCGCGCGGCAGATCTACCAGCAGATCCTGGGCTTCGGCGAATACGGCTTTCCCGAATCGCATTCGGCTTCCTTCGCCCTGCTGGTCTATGTGTCGGCGTGGCTCAAACGCTACGAGCCGGCCGCGTTCTGCGGCGCGCTGCTCAACTCGTTGCCGATGGGCTTCTATGGACCGTCGCAGCTCGTGCAGGATGCGCGCCGGCACGGCGTCGAAATACGGCCGGCGGACGTGACCGTGAGCGAGTGGGAATGCACACTGGAACGTAAGCTTCCCGCGGAGCCCGCCCTGCGTCTCGGTTTCCGGATGATCGTCGGGCTCTCCGAAGCCGGCGCCCGACGGATCGTCGAGGCGCGTCGCGCGCGGCCGTTTTCCGACGTCGCCGACCTCGCCCATCGCGCAGCCCTCGACAAGCGCGACTTGGCCTGCCTCGCCGATGCCGATGCACTCGCAGCACTCGCCGGCCATCGTCATGGCGCGGTGTGGGACGTTGCCGGCGTCCCGCGCTTGCCGCCGCTGTTCGCGGGCGGAACGTTCGCCGAGACTGATCCGGACCTCCCCGCACCGACCGAGGGCCAGGACATCGTCGCCGATTACCGGACACTGTCGCTCACGCTGCGCCGCCATCCGCTCTCGCTTTTGCGCGAGCGGCTCAGCAAGCGACGGCTGCTGACCGCCGCGGAGATCGCCGAGGCGCCGCATGGCCGCATCGTCCGCACCGCCGGCATCGTCGTCGGAAGGCAGCGGCCCGACACCGCGAGCGGCGTCGTGTTCGTCACGCTTGAAGACGAGACCGGCGCGACCAACGTGATCGTCTGGCGCGATCTGGGCGACCGCCAGCGCCGCGAGCTCCTGGGCTCGAAGCTCCTTGCCGTGTACGGCAACGTCGAACGCGAAGGCCGAGTCGTCCACGTCCTCGCCGGCCGGCTCGTCGACATGACGCCCTTGCTTGGCCGCCTCACGACGAAATCCCGCGATTTTCACTGAGGCCGTAAGATGCGAGTTTCCGCCCGGCGCCTCCAGAACGCCCGCGCTGCGGCGCAGTCAAACCTGCGGCGCCGTTCTCAGAATCCCACAAAAAATGGCCAAGCCCGAATTCGACATCGTCGTGATCGGCGGCGGCTCCGGCGGGCTCACCGTCGCTGCGGGCGGTGCCGCGCTTGGTGCAAAAGTCGCGCTCGTCGAGAAGGGGAAGCTCGGCGGCGACTGCCTGTGGTACGGTTGCGTGCCGTCGAAAACGCTGCTCAAATCCGCGCGCGTCGCCTGGCAGATGCGCCACGCGGACCGCTGGTCGCTCACGCCCTCCGACCCGCATCCCGATCTCGGCCGCGTGATGGAGCGCGTGCGCGAGGTCATCCGCGGAATCGAGCCCAACGACAGCCCGGAGCGCTTCCGCGCGCTCGGGGTCGACGTCATCCTCGGCGCGGGCACGTTCGTGGCGCCCGACGCCGTCGACGTCGGTGGCCGCCGTCTGACCGCGCGCACGTTCGTCATCGCGACCGGATCGCGGCCGACGGTGCCGAAGCTTCCCGGCATCGAGACGACACCGTATCTCACCAACGAAACGGTGTTCGACCTGCGTGAGCCGGTGCCGGCGCTGATCGTCATCGGCGCCGGCCCGATCGGCAGCGAACTGGCACAGGCGTTCCGGCGCCTCGGCAGCGAAGTCACCGTCGTCGATGTCGCCGCGCAGATCCTGCCGCGCGAAGATCCCGATCTCGCGTCCGTCGTGATGAACGCACTCAAGGCCGAAGGCATACGCTTTTTTCTGGGCGCGGCGATTCTCGGTTTCGAGGGCCGCACGGGCGACGTGCGCGTGACGGTGCGCACGGCGGACGGCGTGCCGAAAGTACTCACCGGGACGCACCTGCTGCTCGCCGCGGGACGAACCCCCAATATCGACCATCTCGGCCTCGATCTCGCGGGCGTCCGCGCCGAAGATGGCCGGGTCGTCTTCGTCGAAGGATTGCGCACGACCAACCGCTCGGTCTACGTCGTCGGCGATGCCGCCGGAGGCCACCTGTTCACGCACGTCGCCGAGCATCACGCCGGCATCGTCCTGCGCAATGCGCTGTTCCGGATGAAGTGGGCCGAGCCTTCGACGGTCGTTCCGTGGTGCACGTTCACCGATCCCGAGCTCGCGCGCGTGGGCTTGTCCGAAACGGAAGCGAAGCGCAGCGGCAGCGCCTACAAGGTCTATCGGTTTGCCTTCGCCGATATCGACCGCGCGCGCGCCGAAGGTGAGACGCAAGGCGAAGCCAAGCTCATTGCCGATCGCCGCGGCAAGCTCAAAGGTGCGGCAATCGCAGGCTCGCAAGCGGGCGAGCTGATCGCCGAGTTCGCGCTCGCGCTTTCGCACGGCATGCGCGCGAGCGATCTCTCCTCGGTCATCCACGCCTATCCGACGCTCGCGCAGATCAACCGCCGCGTCGCCGATCTCAGGATGAAAGAAAGGCTGACGCCGGCGTCGAGACGATGGCTGCAGCGGCTTTTCGGATTGCGAGGGGCGCCCTCGTGACCGCGACGCGGGCATCGACTCACCGGCGCGCCTGGATGAAGGTGGCGCTCGCGCTCGTCTTCGTCGCCGTCATCGTCGCGTTCTTCGCGTTCGACCTGAGCCGCTATCTCAGCCTCGACGCGTTGAAGGCGAATCGCGCCGCTCTGCTCGCATTCACCGCGGAGCATTACGAAACTGCGCTGGTCGTCGCCTTCGTCGGTTACGCAAGCGCGGTCGCGTTCAGCCTGCCGATCGCAACCGTGATGTCGCTCGCGATCGGCTTCCTGTTCGGACGATTGATCGGCACCACGCTGGTCGTGAGTGCGGCAACCGTCGGTGCAACGCTGGTCTTCCTTGCAGCGCGTTATCTCTTCGCCGACGCCGCGCGGCGCAAGCTGCGTGCTCTGGGTGAGCGTATCAATGCGGGGTTCTCGGCCAATGCGTTCAGCTATCTGTTGTTCCTGCGTCTGGTGCCGTTGTTTCCGTTCTTTCTCGTCAATCTCGCGCCCGCATTCACGACGATCCGCGTGCGCACGTACGCACTGGCGACGTTCATCGGGATCATCCCGGGCGCGTTCGTCTACGTGAATCTCGGCCGGACGCTGTCGCGCATCGAGTCCACGAAGGAGTTGGTCGGCGGCGAGACGCTAGGCGGGCTGGCGCTTCTCGGCGTTTTTGCGCTGATCCCGGTCGTCGTGCGCAAATGGAAGGCGCGGTCGGCGAGCGAGCGCGGCGGGCGAGGCCGCAAGGCCGAGCCAGGGCCCGAAGGGCGCGTCGCGGCGCAACCGAGCACGCCCGACCACCGGGCCCACCCCAGTTAAGATTACGGCGCCCGCGCGTCTCAGCCGCCATCCTGAGTTGTCGAGGCCCCATGCACGCTACGCTGCCGCTGCTTGCAACGACCGATTTCCCGCCGATTGCTCGCGGCAAACTCGATACCTTGCAGGTCAACCTCGGTTACCGGTGCAATCAGGCGTGCTTCCACTGTCACGTCAACGCGAGCCCGGACCGCAAGGAGATGATGGCCCGCGAAACGATCGATGCCGTCCTGGCGGTGCTGCGCACCCGATCGCTCGGAACCCTCGACGTCACCGGCGGCGCGCCGGAGCTCCATCCGGACTTTCGCCATCTCGTCCACGAAGCCCGCGCACTCGGCCTGCGGGTCATCGACCGGTGCAACCTGACGATCCTGAACGAACCCGGTTTCGAGGATCTGGCCTCGTTTCTGGCGGCGGAGCGCGTCGAAATCGTCGCGTCGCTGCCCTGTTACTCGAAGGACAACGTCGATCGGCAGCGCGGCGAGAATGTGTTCGAGTCCTCGATTCTCGCCTTGCGAAAGTTGAATGCGCTGGGCTATGGCGGCGACGACGCGGGGCTCGTTCTGAACCTCGTCTACAACCCCCAGGGCCCGGCGCTCCCCCCCGCGCAGCATACGCTCGCGGCCGCCTACAAGCGCGAGCTGGCAACGCATTTCGGCGTCGTGTTCAATGCGCTCTACACGCTCGCCAACATGCCGATCAACCGGTTCGGGTCCATGCTCGTCTCGCAAGGAAAATTTGCCGCTTACATGCAGCTGTTGCGCTCGGCTCACAATCCGGCGAACCTCGACGGCGTCATGTGCCGGTCGCTCGTCAGCGTCGACTGGCAGGGCTATCTCTACGACTGCGACTTCAACCAGATGCTGGGCATTCCCCTCGTGATCGCCGGCAGGCCGCGCCGGCACGTCTCGGAGCTCGCACACCTGGCGCTCGACGGGCTCCCGATCGCCGTCGCTGACCATTGCTACGGCTGCACGGCGGGTCAGGGATCGAGCTGCGGCGGCGCGCTCGGCTGAGCGCGTTTCATCCGTATGCGTATCTCGATCATCATTCCGGCACTGGATGAGGCGCAGCGGATCGCGGCGACGCTCGTGCCGCTGCAGCCCCTCCGCGCGCTGGGACACGAAGTCATCGTCGTCGACGGCGGCAGCCGGGATGCGACCATCGATCGCGCGCGACCTCTTTCCGACCACGTCCTCACGGCCGCGCGCGGGCGCGCCCGTCAGATGAACGCCGGCGCCGCGATCGCCGCCGGCGACGTGCTGCTGTTCCTGCACGCGGATTCGATCGTTGCGCCCGAGGGAATTCACGCAATGCTCCGCGTGCTCGTCCACGGCGATCGCCGCTGGGGCCGCTTCGACGTCGCGATCGCGGGCCGCTCGCCTGCGCTGAAGCTCGTCGCCGCATTGATGAACGCACGGTCTCGGCTGACCGGAATCGTCACCGGGGATCAGGGAGTTTTTATCGAGCGCGAGCTTTTCGCCGCGGTAGGAGGGTACCCCGATCTGCCGCTGATGGAGGATATCGCGCTGTCGGCACGTCTGAAGCGTGCCGCCGGCCCACCCGCTCGAATCGCGCCCCGGATCATCACGTCGGGTCGCCGCTGGGAACGCAGCGGGCCGTGGCGGACGATCTTCACGATGTGGTGGCTTCGCTTTGGCTACTGGCGCGGCACGGATCCGCATCGCCTTGCAGACGCCTACGCCATCATCGCCGATTTCGATCACCCCTTCGGCGCGCCGACGTTGGTCGTCTTCGCGAAGGACCCGGTTCCGGGCGCCGTCAAGACGAGGCTCGCGCACGCACTGGGGTTCGAACGCGCCGCATCGGTGCATCGGCAGCTCGCCGAGCGAACGCTCGCAATGGCAACGGCCGCACGCGCGTCCGGCATCGTTGGCCGCGTCGTGCTGTGCTGCGCACCGGATGCGCAGCGCCCCGCGTTTGCGGAATGGCGCGATCGCTATGATGTCGTGCTCGCGACGCAAAGCGGCGACGATCTCGGCGCGCGGATGCGCCACGCGCTCGAAGCGGAGCTCGCCCGCGGCGTGCCCGCGCTGCTGATCGGCACAGACTGTCCGGCACTCGACGCCGAGCGCCTCGCGCAGGCTGCGGCCACGCTCGCCGATCATGACGCGGTGTTCGTCCCCGCGGAAGACGGCGGCTACGTCCTCGTCGGGCTCGCGCGACCGCTCGACGCCTTCAGCGGCATCGCGTGGGGGACGGCCAGCGTAATGGCGGCGACGCGGGCGAACCTCGTCGCCGCTCGCGCCACGTGGCGCGAACTTCCCCCGCTGTGGGACATCGACCTCCCGAGCGACCTCGCGCGCTGGGAGATGCTCGAAGCGCAGCGCGCTGCAGCGCCTTCGAGCGCTTAGGCTGTCGCAGCTTCGGCGCTGCAGGCCAGGCGTTGGGCGCGCATCGCAGCCGCGGTGCGATTCTCCACGCCAGGTTCACGTAGATGTGCTCGAGGTGGTTCTGCACCGTGCGGAAGCTCGTGCCAAGAATGCTTGCAACTGGAAGATGCGCGCCCGCTATTTCCTTCGCGTAGTTGGGAAGATAGCTCTTGGCCAGCAGTCCCAACACTGTAAGCCGCAGCGCCATCATGCGTGATGGCTGAGCCCCATCGCCATGCAAAGATGGTCCACAAGCCCCGCGACATCATCGACTCGGAAGGACGGCAATGGCGCTTCGATAGGCTCGTCGGACACGAGTGCCACGATGTGCTTGTTCCTGGGAAACCGGCATTCGCGCCCGCTCGATGGCACGCAGACCTCGACAGTCGGAATGGTAGCCGTCTTGAACCCTTCCACGATTACCACGTCTGCAGGTGCAAGGCGCGCGAGCAACGAGTCGAGCGATGGATCCGGGTCCGCGCCGAACTCGCGCATCAACACGAGGCGCTTGTCACCGACTAGCATGACCTCGCGACAGCCGGCCTCGCGCCGCGCGTAGGAGGTCTTCCCGGGCTGATCCAGGTCGAAGCCGTCTGGTACGCGCTTGATCGACGAAACCGACCATCCTTCGAAACGGAAGGCAAGAATCAGGTCCTCGACGAACCTGCTCTTGCCTAGTGCCGATACCCCAATCAGCCCAATGGCCTTCATAAGATGAGATGCTGCAGGATAATGCCGAGAATCAGGAGAGCCGCGGCCACGCTAGGGCAGATGAAGACGTGAGGCTAGCCGCCGCCGCGCCTAGTGTACAGGTCGAAATGGGCGAGGAAGCCGTCGCGTCCCAGTTCGTCTAGGCCGCGGAAACAGAAGGTGACGCCAAGCACGGGCAGTGCAATCAGGCCTAATCGCCTCGGTGGCTTCTCTTCCAAAGAGATCTGAACGCAGCCACCATTGGTCATGACCGTCACCACCTCCCCATCGATCTGGAATGGGGCCCGACGAATCGCGCCGGGCAGCCACGATATGAATTCGGCGCGCGTACAGCCCATATCACGATGCAGATGAAACACGTCCGGCATGTCCGTCTAGCCGCCTGCGATGGGGGGCCACACGGCCAATTCGTCTCCCAAGTGCAACAACCGGGTAGCCCGCGCATCCCGTGGGATGAAGACGCCATTCACCAACACGAGGTGGGCCATCGCAGGGGGCAAATTGAATTGTTCGATCACTGCCTGCACCGTCGCCGCTTCGGCGACGTCAACCGCAAGCTGGTTATACACGCGCGTCTTGCCGTTGAGCTCGTGGGGGAGGTAGTCGCCCAGCGTGGCGAATAGCTTGAGGATGATCTCCACAGCCCGGCTCCGCGTGTCGGTCCTCAGGCGACGGTCAATCCCCGTGCATGCTGCGCTTGCGCGCTGGAAAGATACGCCTGTGGAAGCTGCAACGGGTCGCGCAGCAGATGATCCTTCCACGCGCCGAGCTTGGTGCGCGATTGGGTAAGCCCACGCAGAATACCGACATGCTCGGTTAGACCAATCGTATTTGAACCGACCAGAACATCTCCATCGAACTCCAGACGAATGTACCGGAAGTTGGCGTCGTCGGTTAACTCGGCGTGTTCGCCACCGGGCACCCCTTCCCATCGTCCGAAGGAAGTCGATATGAGCCCCAGCGTATCGAGCACGTTGATCTGCGTGACGCCACGCAACTGGGTTCGTTTCCCGGCCATGTTCATTCCGGCGATATATGCCTGATCGGCAGCGTTCGGCTGAATGGCACTGACGATCGTCTTGCCGGTAACCGCATCGAACGCTTCGGCGCAATCACCCGCTGCGTAGACTCCTTCGATGTTGGTCTGCAAGCGTTCGTCGGTCAGAACGCCCTGAAGACACAGGATGCCGGAGTTCTCGAGAAATCCGATATTCGGTTGGACCCCCGTCGCGGATATGACCAGATCCGCCGGCACCTGCTTGCCGTTGGACAGCCGGACGGTAAGGGGTGCACCGGGGTGGATGGCTTCCACTCGTGTCGATGTGTAGACGGTTATTCCCTTCTTCTCGACCCAGCGTTTGATCATGCCGCCGGCCCCTTCGCCCATCATGCGTGGCACCATGCGATCGCCCATTTCCACGACGGTAAGGTCCACGCGGCGAGCAGCGATGGCTTCCATGATGATGCAGCCGATGAAACCCGCTCCCATCTGCAGCACGCGTGCTCCGGGTTTGGCAAGCGCCATGATCTTTCGCGCATCGGCGAGCGTCCAGCAAGGATGCACGCCGGGTAGGTCCATGCCGCGGATCGGCGGGCGAATGGGGGTCGCACCCGTTGCGATCAGCAGGCGATCGAACGGAAGAACCGTCCTGTCATCGAGCTGCACGTGATGCGCGTCCACGTCGACCGCGCGCGCCCGCCCTGCAAGCATCTGAAGGCGTTGCTGCGCGAAATGCTCCTTGTCTTTGCGCAGATAAGTCCCTTCCTCGCCGATGTCGCCCATCAGCAGGTACGGGATCGCCATGCGCGAATAGGGCGGTTCGGGCTCGTCGCCGACGATCACGATGTCGTCTTCGGGTCGCTGCTTGCGAATCGTTTCGGCCGCAATGACACCAGCGGGTCCGTTACCGAGAATGACGTGTTTCACGGGGCTCTCTCCACCAGCAAAAAGGGCGGTCCGCCAGGAACCGCCCAAGTCCCAACATTCGCGACGCTGCGCTTAAAGTCGGCTCACAAACCGAGGCGGGCCCGGGTGTCCGGTTTGAGCTGTCCCTTGTCGTCCCAGCCGCGCAGCTGGTAGTACTCCGGTAGCATCTTGTCCAGGCCGTTGACGAGCCCCTTAGCCGGCCCGGTCTTGGCAGGCTCGGTCAGCAATCGCTTCGGCAGCGTGTCGTCCTTAGACGTGAAGCCGGCGCGATTGTTGAAGTCACGCTCCATGTTCCAGATGCGCTCGCCGATCAGCCCCAGCTCCTCGAGCGTGAACTCGTCCGTGCAAGCCGCAGCAAGTTGCGGCTGGACATCGGCAAGCGTCCACGCGAAGCTCGTGAATAGACAGATGCCAGCCGAATCGAAGACGGCCGTGGCGTCCTGGAACGCCTTGACCAGCCCGGCCTTGCCCTCGGTGACGAGCGGATCGGTCTTCACCGGGATTCCCAGGACCTCGGACGCTACTGTGTAACCCCGCAAATGGCAGGCGCCGCGGTTGGCCGTGGCATAGGCGAGGCCCATGCCCTGGATGCCGCGCGAGTCGTAGGCCGGAAACTCCTGTCCTTTGACGGTCATCGACAGATCCGGATGGCCGTACTTGGCGGTCAGCCGCTTCGAACCCTGGCCGATCTCCTTTCCGAAACCTTCCCCTCGAGCGGTGATCTCCGCGAAATACGTAAGAGCTTTGGCCGAGCCAAACGGCGCTTCGATGCCCAGCTCCTCCTTCTTCAACACGCCCATTTCGTAGAGCTCCATGACGGCGCCGACCGTGGCACCGAAGGAGATGGGGTCGAAGCCATCCTCGTTGCAGATGAAGTTGGCATAGGTCAGCGCTTCGAGGTCGTTGACGCCGTTTGCCGCGCCCAGCGCCCACGCCGCCTCGTATTCGAGGCCGCCGGATGTCCCCCAGTACTTCGGCTTGTTGACCACCGTGTAGTGTGTCTCGTCGATCTTGGAGATGCGGCCGCACGCGATCGTGCATCCGAAGCAGGCCTGGTTGGTCACGAGGTTCGGCTTGCCGTCAGTCTTGCGCGGTGCGTGCATCGCTTCAGCCGAAATATCCTTCGCACCTTCGAACTGGACATCGCGATGGTTGCGCGTAGGCAGCGCGCCGATTTCGTTGATCACGTTCATGAGCACTTGCGTACCGAACTTGGGCAGGCCCTGCCCGGTCACCGCGTGATCGGCCAACACCTTCTTGGCCGCCGCGGTCGCTTTCATGAAGGCCTTGAAATCGCGGATATTGCCCACGCCCTTGGTGCCGCGCACGGCAATCGCCTTGAGATTCTTGCTGCCCATCACCGTGCCTACCCCGGAGCGTCCGGCGGCGCGATGCAGGTCGTTGATCACCCCGGCGTACAGGCAGCCGTTTTCTCCGGCGCGCCCAATGGAACTGACGCGGATCTGTGGATCGTGATGCTTCGCCTTGAGGGCAGGCTCGGTCTCCCAAACCGACTTGCCCCAGAGCCAGCCGGCATCGAGCAGTTGCACAGTGTCGTTCTCGATGAGCAGATAGACGGGTTTGGGCGCCTTGCCCTCGAAGATGATCATGTCCCAGCCGGCCATCTTGAGCTCCGCGCCCCAATAGCCGCCGGAGTTGGAGCAGGCGATCGCGCCGGTGAGCGCTCCCTTGGTGATGACCGAATAGCGACCGCCAGTCGAGGCCATCGTTCCGGTAAGGGGTCCCGTGGCCCAGATCATCTTGTTTTCGGGCGACAGCGGATCGACCGTCGGATCGACTTCCTCGGTGAAGTATTTGGTCGCCAGGCCGCGTTGGCCAACGTAGTCGCGCGCCCACTTCATGTTGAGGGGCTCAGGGGCGCAAGTTCCCTTGGCGAGATCGACGCGCAGGATTTTTCCAGTCCAGGCCATGATCGTCCTCCTTACGCGTGAGGCTGGTTGCCGACCTTGTCCGCCCAGAGCTTCATGCGCTCGAGCCCGGTCCAGTCGGCGTCGACATAGGTAATTGCACCGGTCGGGCAGGCCGCGGCGCAGGCGGGATCGCCACCGCAAAGGTCACACTTCTGCACCTTCCCGGTGTCTTGCACATAGTTGATCGTTCCGAACGGACAAGCGATCGTGCATACCTTGCAGCCCACGCACACGTCGTCGAGCACGACCTTGGCGCCGGTGGCGGAATCTATCTTGATCGCGTCGACCGGACACGCATGCAGGCACCAGGCCTCGTCGCACTGGGTGCAGGTATAGGGAACCTTCCTGCCGGAATGGTCGAAGTCGAAGATCTTGATGCGCGACTTCGCGGGATTGAATACACCGTAGTTCTCGTAGCTGCACGCCATTTCGCACTGCAGACAGCCCGTGCATTTGTCGGCGTTGATATAGAGGGACTTTTGCACGTTTCCTCCTCGAATGCTCAACGGCGCTGCGTTTGACTCCTGCAAATGCAACAGTCCAGATCGAACATCGACCTGACCTCGCTAACGTTGCGGAGTGGATGGCCCCTTAAGACTCGGCGCGACCGCCATGCAAGAAGTCGCCTGGGTGAGCCTATTGCGATGTCAACTCGGAAAAGCCGCTCGGACCACGTTACGCCCGGGCGCAGCATCCGTCAATAGAGCGAGCGATGCTCGCTTCCGGGCCGCCGGGGTCGGCCATTTATTATAGCTACGACTCGCCGCCTGCCTCGCTGGTCCGAAATTACCGCTGACGCATTCTAAGGCGAGGGCGACCACGAGCGTTGTCGAGCGGCTCTGCGGCGAAGAGCGGCGCCGACGAAAGGTGATTCGCTCGCTTGTTGCGTGAAGGGGCGGTAATGACGTTGATGCTCGTCGCCCCTGTTCGCTTGCGACGAAACGATATATAGCGGGAACACCGCCTTTGGGCTCCTTCCGCGCACCGGAACCGACGGCGCACGTGAACTCCTGTCACACGTCGGAGTTCCCTCGATCCCTGCGAACCCGTGAAGATCATATCCCAAGCCAACCACCGATGGCACAGAGCCGCTTCGCTATCTTGAGGGTCATGATCTTGAAGAAGAAATCACTGGCGGCTGACGACGGCCGTCTGGCTCGCGTCTCAGCTCGGCTTGCGGGTCAGCTCGACAAATGCCTCCATCAGCAGGTTCGGGTCCTTCATCAGCTTTTCCTTCCACGGTCCGAGGTGGCGCCGGGTCTGAATCAGGCCGCGAATGGCGCCGACGTGGTCGATTCGGCCGATGCTGATGGCGCCGATGAGCACGTCGCCATCGAAACAAAGTCGTTTGTAGTGGAAATGTTCGGCGTCGACGCTCTCCGCCGTATCGCCGCCTTCGCGGCCCTGCCACAGGCCGAAGGTGTACGAGAGCAGGCCGACGGTATCGAGCACGTTCATTGAGAGGCTGCCACGGTAGGGCACGTTCTTGCCTGCCATGTTGAGGGCGGCTGCCCGACCATGTTCGGTGGCGGTCGGCTGCAGCGCGTGAACTATCCATTCGCCCGTCGAGAAGTCGCGGCCCTGGGCGACGTCGCCGGCGGCGTAGATGCAGGGCACCGTCGTCTGCATACGGTCGTTGATGACGATGCCTTGGTCGATCTCAGCTCCGGTGCCTTCGAGGAAGGCGACGTTGGGTCGCACGCCAGTGGCGAGGATGACCAAGTCGGCATCGAAGTCATGAGTGTCCATAACAACGCGCGGGCCAGGTTCAATGCGCTCGACGCGTCCCTTGGTAACGACCTTTACGCCCTGACCCTCGAGCCAGCGCTGCAACAGCGCGCTACCGGTTGGCGTCATCATCGAGCGCAGGATCTGGCCGACGCGGCCGGCGATGACGGTCAGCTGCGCGCCACTTTCCACTAGCGACTTCATGCAGACGCCGGCGACGAAGCCAGCACCGACCATCACCACCCGGGCAGCCGGTTGCAGCTTGGCAGCGATGACGCGAGCGTCCTCAAGGGTCCAGCAGGTGACCACCCCGGGCAGGTCGGTGCCGGGTACCGGCGGTAGTGTCGGCGAGGAGCCGGTCGCGACCAGCAGCCTGTCATAGGCGAGCGTAGTGCCGTCGTCGAGATCCACCGTACCGCCGCTGGCGCCGGCATGGACCTTGATGGCCTTGTTGTTGCGGTAGCGGATGCCGAGGCTCGCAAAGTGGCCGGCGGCCTTGCGCGACCGGGCACCCTGCTCGTCGATACGGCCGGTCAGGATGTAGGGGATAGCCATGCGCGAATACGGCTCGCCTGGCTCCCCGCTAACCAGGGTGATTTCGCCATCTTGATCCTCCTGCCGGATGACTTCGGCGGCCTGCACGCCGGCCGGGCCGGCACCGATCAGCACGTATTTCAAGCAGTTCCTCGCAGGGCAGCACCCATCACCAAGCTAGCTAAGCTGTTGGTGGTAGAAGGGTGCAACGGGCAAGCTATTCGGGAATTGGAAGTCCATCGCAGGGATTCCGGTAAGCCCAATACAGCGGCGCTACGCGGCCACGTGGCTGCCGTCGTGCGGCCTAGTATAGGTCTAGCGGGGAGGAAATGCTCAACACACGTTGCGCTTCGGCCGCACCTTCGTGTGGTGGCCGCGGACGCGGACGGGGTCTGCGGTGTCGAGCGCCACGAGACCCCGCCGGAGCGGGTGGATCTCCACGCCGGGCGCTACGGGCGGCAGTTAAATCCAAAGCCGGCGCTGTCCTCTTGGAGCGATTGCTTGGGGCGCCGGGTTCCGGCAAGCCAGGCCAAGAGCGTGTCCGAGCAATCGCGAAAAACAATTGCGGGTCGGTTCGGATCGTACTACGCTTCCCGCGAGGGCGAGAACGTTTCGACCGTATGTCGCCGAGCAGGATCTGCTGCCGCCGCCGAGCCTGCCCGCGGTTATACGAAGGTCATCTGGCGCACTTCGACAGCGACTGATCGATCAGATGGATCTGTCGGCAATCACGGATTTCCCGAAAACGCACCTGTCCGCCATCGGAGACTCGGTCGAACGGTGCTGCGCGGGCGCTTGAATTCGACGCGGGCGAATCGGCCACACGGCCGTTGATGGCAGCAAAGATCATGGAGGCTGATTCGCGAGCATGCCCAGCGCGGTGGGTTCCGGGCGAATCGGATTTCGCGGGTGCACAAGATGATCGATCCGACGACGGCCGAAGCGTAGCCTCGGAGCGGCCTTCGGCATAACGAACGAATTCAGGGGAGCCAGCGGTGCGAGTCTCGATGAGGCCGCAGCTCAACCGGAATCGACTCTCGAAAGGAGCTGCACGATGTCGAAGTTCAGCCAAGAACGACGGGACGCGCTGAAGTCCACTTGCTGGCTCGTAACGGTGACGGCGCTTGCGTCTGGCGCCGGCGTGAAGGCGTTCGCGGCCGGTGGCGCGATGCCGCTTCCGCAGTCCAAGGGTGTGCCGCAGGTCGGCGACACCTTCGTCTTCTCTGCCGGTCCGAACAAAGGCAAGGAGGTCATGGTCGCCGACGTGGCTCTCGATGCGCGGCCGCTGATGGCGGTGGCGACGGATCCGAGCACGGGCAAGCTGGAAGAAGACGCCGGAGACAACGATCACGCCACCGTTCTTCTCTACAGGGTGGCGCCGGATAGCTATCCGGCCGACATGAAGGGCGACACCGTGGAGGGCATCTCGTGCTACTCGGCCGTGTGTACCCACCTCGGTTGCCTGCTCTCCGACTGGGACGCGTCGGGCAAACTGTTCAAGTGTCCCTGCCACGATGCGACTTTCGATCCCCTGAAAGAGGGACAAAACATCAGTGGGCCGCACGTACGCGAAATTCCGTACATCCCCATCAAGGCAGTGGATGGAAAGCTGGTGGTGGCTGCCAAGCCCACGGGCTATATCGGCGTGAAGAGAGGCTGAAGCCTTGTAGCGGCGCATTATCAAGAGACACTATAGTTAGGAGGCGAAATGAACACGACAAAGAGAGCTTTGCTGGGCGTAGTCGCATCGGCTCCGCTCCTGCTGGCGATTGCATCGGCACCTGCGTTTGGCCAAGCGGACGCCTCCAACCGCCCCTTCCGTCTGGTCACGGCGGACATGTTGAGCCATCCGCCGGCTTCGGACTGGCTTCAATACCGTCGCACTTACGACGGACAGGGTTTCAGCCCGCTGGCCAAGATTACGAAGGCGAATGTCAGCAATCTGGTGCCGATCTGGGAGTTTTCGACCGGTTTGACCAAGGGCCACGAAGTCGTTCCGATCGAACACGACGGAGTCCTCGTGATCTCCGCCTCGTACAACGCGTTCTTCGGGTTGGATGCACGCAGCGGCAAGTTCCTCTGGAAGTACGAGCGCGAGCTTCCGGACAAGGCATTGGCCGTCGTTTGCTGCGACGTGGTCAACAGGGGCGGCGTCTTCTACGGTGACAACGTCTACTTCGGCACCATCGACGCGCACGTCATCGCGTTGAATGCCAAGACCGGCAAAATGGCCTGGGATACGAAGGTTGCCGATTACTCCGATGGCATCACGATCACCGGCGCTCCGCTGGTCGTGAAGGGCAACATCATCACCGGGATGACCGGCGGCGAATTCGGCGCCCGCGGACGGTTGATCGCCCTGAACGCCGAGAGCGGGAAGATCGTCTGGACCACCTACACTGTCCCCGGACCCGGCGAGCCCGGCAACGACACCTGGGGCGGCACGGACACTTGGAAACGCGGCGGTGGAACCACCTGGACCACAGGCGCGTACGACGAAAAGCAGAACCTGATCTTCTGGCCGACCGGCAACCCCGGCCCATGGAACGGATCGGTTCGCCCGGGTAAGAACATCGGCACCTCGTCGATCATTGCCTTCGATGGCGACACCGGCGCGATCAAGGCCCAGTTCCAGTTCGTGCCCCACGACATGTGGGACTACGACAACATCGCGCAGCCGATGCTGGTCGACGTCACGAAAGGCGGCACGAAGGTCGAGGGACTCTTCCAGTCGCAGAAGAACGGCTATGTATACCTGGTCGAGCGCACCAACTTCGGTCCCGGCACCGTCGACAACATCAAGTTCGTCTACGGCGAACCGTTCATGCCGGTCACGGTGTGGAAAGGCCTGGACGCGACGGGCCACCCGATCTTCGACCCGGAGAAGGACCCGACGAGCGGCAAGCTGGTCGATGTGTGCCCGTCGTTCCTGGGCGGCACGAACTACATGGTTCCCTCCTACGACCCCGGCAGGAAGACGGCGTTCATTTCGGGCAACTACTGGTGCGAAACGCTCAAGAGCCTTCCGCCAGAGCCCTGGAAACCCTATGCCGCGTACGTGGCGGCCGAGTTTCACATGCACGTTCAGCCGGGGGTCGAGGGTGCCGGCGGCTTCGTGAAGGCGATCGATGTGACCACCGGCCGGACGAAGTGGACGCATGCGATGCCTGACGCGAACTGGGGTGGCCTGATGTCGACCGCCGCCGGTTTGGTCTTCGGTGGCGGTACCGACACCCGCGAACTGTTTGCCTTGGACGAGGATACGGGCAAGGTGCTCTGGACGCATCGCGCGAGCTCGGGCTTGGCTGCCGCCCCCGTCACCTATGAGATCGACGGCCAGCAGTATGTCTGCTACGTCGTTGGCTTCGGCGGCGCGATTCCGATCTGGTCCGGCGAGATCAAGGACAAGTACTACCAGAACACGCCGCAGGGCGGTATGGTCATGGTGTTCGCCCTGAAATAGTCTGTTCGGATTCCCGACTGAGGGAGAGGCGAAAGCCTTGCCGCCTTTCTGTTCGTTTCGTGCGCGTTGGCCGACGCCGCGGCAACGCCACCCGTTCACGCCGGTGCAGGGCTCGGCGGCGCGCAGAAGACTGTCCCAGCAGGTGTCGTCCACAGAGGGTACGGGGCGGTCGGGATAGCGCCCGAAAGAAACTGTGCCAAGCCCGGCTGATATGCCGGGTAGAGCGAAGCGCGAATCTAGTCGCCGGCGCAGCGGAAGCCCGAGAACGTGCGCGTCCTGTTAGCGACATCGAAGCCGCGAATCGAGACGCGCATACTCTTGGCCGAGGTGAACCAGGAGCCACCGCGCATTGCCACATAGATCGGGTCCTCGGGCTTGTACGGATCGTTGGTGAACTCCCAGACGTTGCCGAGCATGTCGTAGAGGTGGAATCCGTTCGGCAACTTCGTGGCCACCTCGTGCGTTCGGCCACTGCTGTTGTCCTTGTACCAGGCGATTGCATCGAGGTCGCCGTAACGCGCCGCCGGGCTGCCGCCGCGGGCAGCGTACTCGTACTCGCGCTCGGTGGGGATTCGCATTCCGATGTCGGTGCAGTATTTTAGCGCGTCGCCCCAATTCACACGCTCGACGGGCAACTGCTCGCTGCCTTTATGGAAGCTGGGATTCGTCCCGATGACGCGCTTGTACGCGGCCTGCGTGACGAGGGTCTGACCGATCCAGAAGCCCTTCGCGATCGTGAACTCACGCTGCGGAACCTCGTCGCTGTCGCAAAAGGCGTCGCCCGGCGAGCAGCCCACCATGAACTTGCCCGGAGGAAGCCAGACATACGTGAGGCCATCCTTGGGATTGACCATGGTGGTCAACGCCGGCGTATTGGGATCGGTTGCAGCGGCTGATTGCGCCGGCGCGTTGTCCGCGGGCAAAGCATGGCGAGCCGAATCGGGTTGCTCCTGCGCCAGGAGCGCCCGGGTGAGCAGAAGCGCCAATGCGGCAGCGGCTGCAGCTGATCGAAAAAGCGGCCGTTTCATTGAGTCTCGCACTCTACTTTGCGAAGCATCGCGACAAAATGGGACGGTGGGCAATGTGCCGATCGTCGTTGCACGAATCCGGGGCCTACCGATCATGGATGCTATGCGGAGCGCGGCACCGTCGCTACGACTCGGTCTCGGCCACTTCGCACGCGACCGACGGCCCGAGCTTCTCCTTGGCGACTGCAATTCGCGCGATGTCGGGCAGTGCGACGCCGTTCTTCACCGCGGTGACTTCGGCCAGGATCGACACGGCGATCTCCGGGGGCGTGCGGCTGCCGATGTAGATGCCGATCGGCCCGTGCAGCCGTGCGATCTCCTCGTCGGTCACATCGAGATCCTTGAGGCGCACGCGGCGCTTGGTGTTGTTCGCGCGCGAGCCGAGCGCGCCCACGTAGAACGCCTGCGACTTCAGCGCCTCCATCAGCGCCATGTCGTCGAGCTTGGGGTCGTGCGTGAGCGCGATCACCGCACAACGCTCGTCGAGCTTCATCGCCTTCACCGTGTCGTCAGGCATCGTCTTGACGAGCGGCACGCCGTTGACGTCCCACGTGCCTTCGTACTCCGAGCGCGGATCGCAGACGGTCACCTGATAGTCGAGACCCTGCGCCATCGTCGCCAGATATTTCGAGAGCTGCGACGCGCCGATCACGAGCATCCGGAAGCGCGGGCCGTGGATCGTCGTCAGCACCTTGCCGTCGAACGCGAGCCCGTCGGCGGCGCGGGCCGGGCCGAGCGCAGCCGATCCCGTCGCGAGCTCGAGGCGGCGGGCGACGAGACTGCCGCCTTCGATCGCGGCCAGGAGCGCAGCAATGCCCGAGCTTTCGGTCAGCGGCTCCAGCACGAGCTGGATCGTCCCGCCGCACGGAAGCCCGAAGCGGCGTGCCTCGTCCGCCGTCACGCCGTAGGTGACGACGTCGCATTTCTGCGCGGTCATTCCGTGCTGCCTGACGCGGCCGACGATGTCGTCCTCGATGCAGCCGCCCGATACCGACCCCTCGACCAGGCCGTCGTCGCGCACGGCGAGCATCGCGCCGGGCGGCCGCGGCGAGCTGCCCCACGTCTTCACCACGGTGACGAGCAGCACGCGCCGGCCGTCGCGCTGCCATTCGGCGCATCGTTTCAGCACTTCAAGATCGACGCTGTCCATGGAGCTCTCCGCAATACGGTTCGATGATCCGCTATTTCGCCATCCGTGAAAACAGGTAGACGATGATGCCGACGATGAGCGCGATCGCGACCCAGCGCACCCAACCGCGCTCGGGCGCCACCTGGGCTGCCGGTGCGACGCCGACCTGGACCGCAACGGCATCGGAAAAGCGCCCGAAGAAGTCGTCGGCGAGCTTTTGCGCGGCACCGTCGACCAGGCGCGAACCCAGTTGCGCGATCTTGCCGCCGACCTGCGCCTTCACGGTGTAGGACAGCGCGGTCGCTGCGCCGTTCTCGGCTGGCGCAAGCGAGACCTTCGCTTCGCCTTTCGCGAACCCGGCGGCGCCGCCCTCTCCGTCGAAGGACAGCGTGTAACCACGAGGAGGATCGACGTCGGCGAGCTGCATTCGTCCATTGAACTTGGCCGCGACGGGGCCGACCTTGGCGGCCAGCGCAATCCGGAACGCGCTCTCGCCGTCCGGCTCGATCGCCTCGCAGCCCGGGATGCACCCTTTGAGCATTTCCGGATTGTTGAGCGCCGCCCACACCGCCTCTACCGGCGCATGGACGGTCCGGGTGCTCGTCATCTCCATCCGTCGCCCTCCGTTACGCGGCACGCTGCAGCAGCGCGCGCGAATGCGGGCGATCGAGCGCGGCGGCGAGCCGCGTTAGGCTTTCCATATTGTGCACCGGCAGGAAGTCGTCGACGTGCGGCAGCATTGCCCGGATTCCTGCCGGCCGGGCTTCGAAGCCTTCGTAGCGCAGCAGCGGATTCAACCACACGAGCCGGCGGCAGGACTTGTGCAGACGCTCGATCTGAACCGCGAGTCCCTGGCCCCCTTCGGCGTCGAGCCCGTCGCTGATGAGCAGCACCACGGCGTTCTGCCCGAGCAGCCGTCGCGACCAGCGCCGGTTGAAGTCGGCGAGACAGCTGCCGATGCGCGTACCGCCGGCCCAATCCGACACCGCAGTCATCACGCGCGAGAGCGCCACGTCGACGTCGCGATGTTTGAGATGCCGGGTGATGTTCGTGAGCCGCGTTCCGAACAGCAATACGTGGACGCGGTCGCGATCGTTGGTGATCGCATGTAGGAAATGAAGGAGCATCCGCGCGTAGCGGTCCATCGAGCCGGAGATATCGCAGAGCACCACGAGCGGTGGCGTCCGTCGCATGCGCTGCCGCCACGCGAGGGGTGAAAGAGTGCCCGCGGCGCCGGTCGCGCGGCGGAGCGTAGCGCGCAAGTCGACGCGATGGCCGCGAGCCGCCGGCGTCGTCCGCCGCGTGGGCAACTCGGGCAGCGGCAGGCGCAACCGCGCGAGCATCGCGCGTACGGATGCGAGCTCTTCCGTCGTCATCGTCTCGAAATCCTTGTGCTGCAGGATCTCCCGCGGCGAGACCGTGAACGCGGCATCGAGCGCGATCTCGTTCTCGTCGGCCGACGGCAGCTTCAGATCCGCCGGCGGCAGCATCGCTTCGGCGATCCGTGCCGGCAGCTCCGGCTCCGGCGGAACCTCTCCGCCGCGCCCATAGACCTTGGGCAGCAGCGAAGCAATCAACTTTTCGAGCAGCTTCGGATTGCGCCAGAAGAGATCGAACGCCTGCTCGAACACCGGCAGGTGCTCGTGCCGCGACACGAGCACGGCCGCAAGTGCGGCACGAAAGTCCTCGCGATTGCCGAGTCCCACCGCGTTTGCGGCCTCGAGCGCCGCAAGGGTCCGCGCCGGGCCCACGGGCAACCCGGCTGCGCGCAGCACGCGGACGAAATGGACGACATTCTCCGCAAGCCGACCCTTCGGCGCGAGCGGAATGGCGCCCACGAGCTCGGCCGTCCGGATGCCGCCCGAATGCTCGATCACAATCGGATCCCCTCTTCGCGCGCCTCGGCCACAAGCCGCGCCGCGACGTCCGGTGAGAGTGCGCCCACGTCGTCCTGATATTTGAGCAGCACGCCCGCGGTGTCGGCCACGGTCTGCGGATCGAGCGCAATCCGGTCCAGCGCAACCAGCGCCTCGGCCCAATCGAGCGTCTCGGCGATTCCGGGGGCCTTGAACAGATCCATCGCGCGCAACCGCTGCGTGAATGCCACCACTTCGCGCGCCAGCGATTCCGGCGCCTGCGGCGCCTTGCGGCGGACGATCGCGAGCTCGCGCAGCGCGTCGGGGTAGCCGACCCAGTGGTAGAGGCAACGGCGCTTGATCGCGTCGTGAATTTCGCGCGTGCGATTCGACGTGATGACGACGACGGGCGGCGCCTTGGCGCGGATCGGTCCCAGCTCGGGGATCGTCACCTGATATTCGGCGAGCACTTCGAGCAGATAAGCTTCGAACGGTTCGTCGGTGCGATCGAGCTCGTCGATCAGCAGCACCGGCGCGACGCCATCGTCGGGCGCGAGTGCCTCGAGGATCGGCCGCTTCAGCAGGAACGTGCTCGTGAAGATGTCGTGCGCGAGTTGTTTGCGATCAAGCTGGCCACCGCTTTCGGCCAGGCGGATCTCGATCATCTGCCGTGCGTAGTTCCACTCGTAGACCGCCGACGCGATATCGAGTCCCTCGTAACACTGCAGCCGCACGAGGCGCTTGCAGAGCGCGGCCGCAAGCACTTTCGCGATCTCGGTCTTGCCGACGCCCGCCTCGCCTTCGAGGAACAGCGGGCGTCCCATTTTGAGTGCCAGAAACACGCTGGTCGCTAGCCGGCGATCGGCGAGGTAATCGTGGCGGTCGAGCAGCGCCGCGACGGCGTCGACGGAAGGATGGCGCGTGGGAATCGGGCATCGCGGGCGTGAAGGGAGCAAAAAACGGCTGGCGCACAGACGCCAGCCGACAGCATAGCAAAACCGGGAGCGTCAGGCCGCGGCGACAGCCCTCGCGGCGAGGACGGGAATCAGGTGCGCGCGGTACTCGGGCGATGCGTGCAGATCGCCGGAAAGCCGCTTGGCATCGATCTTGACCGCGCGGGCGGCGTCGATCGTGAAGCTCTTGGCCAGCGCATCTTCGAGCGTCTTCGCGCGGAACACACTCGAGGCCGCGCCGGTGACCGCTACCCGAACACCGCCTGCGGTCTGCGCGACGAACACCCCTGTGAGCGCGAAGCGTGACGCCGGGTTGGGAAACTTCACGTACGCCGCTTTCTTCGGAACCGGGAAGCTGACCGCCGTGATGATTTCGTCGGCGGCGAGCGCCGTCTCGTACATGCCCTTGAAGAAATCGTCGGCGGCGATCTTGCGCTTGTTCGTCTGTACTGTCGCGCCGAGTCCGAGGACTCCCGCCGCCCAATCGGCGGCCGGATCGTTGTTGGCGAGCGAGCCGCCGACCGTGCCCATGTTGCGCACCTGCCGGTCGCCGATGCCATGCGCGAGCGCGGCAAGCGCCGGAATCGCGCCCTTGACGACGGTGGATGCCGCAACTTCGGCATGCCGTGTCATCGCGCCGATGACGATCGCGTCGCCTTCCTTCCTGATGCCCGCCAGCTCGGCGATGCCCGACAGGTCGACGAGCGTGCCGGGTTGCGCGAGCCGCAGCTTCATCGCGCCGACCAAGCTCTGGCCGCCGGCGAGCGCTTTCCCACCGGACTTGGCGAGGAGCGCCGCAGCCTCGGCGACGGTTTTCGCGCGGACGAGTTCGAATGCGTACATGTCGATGCCTCCTCCGGATCCCTGTTTATGTTTTCTTCGCCGACCGGATCGCCCGCCATACGCGATGCGGCGACACCGGCATGTCGAGATACTTGACGCCTGCGGCAGCGAGCGCATCATGCACCGCGTTCATCATCGCTGCGGTCGTGTGCACGCGCATCGCGAGGAACTTGCCGTCTTTGTCGAGCGCGAGCTCGCTGTGCGTCACGTGGTCGTGGCCATGCGCATCGGAGAGGAAGCTCTCGCTGCGCTCCGCCGTCCACTTGATCGGGCGGTTGACCCGCTTCGACGCCCAAACCATGCGTGCACACGGTCCGGCGGATTGACGGCGTCGGTATATTGGCCGGCTCCCGTGAGGAAGCGCTGGTCTTCCTTGCGGCGGATCGATTGGCCGATCACGCCCTGGTCGGTAGCGCCCATGATTCCTCGTCACTTCCGCATGGCGGCGGCGCCCTGCCGCACCGCCTTCACGATGTTCTGATAGCCCGTGCAGCGGCACAGGTTGCCCTCGAGCTCTTCGCGGATCGTCTGTTCGGACGCCCCCGGATAGCGGTTGACGAGGTCGATGGCGCTCATCACCATCCCCGGTGTGCAGAAGCCGCATTGCAGGCCGTGGCATTCCTTGAACGCCGCCTGCATCGGATGCATCGTGCCGTTGGCGGCGAGACCTTCGATGGTCGTGACGGCTGCGCCGTCGACCTGCGCAGCGAGGATCGTGCACGCCTTCACCGCATTGCCGTTGACGTGGACCGTGCATGCGCCACATTGCCCGGTATCGCATCCGACATGAGTGCCGTTGAGGCCCAGGTCGTTGCGCACGAATTCGACCAGCAGCGTGCGCGGATCGAGCTCCGCGGTGACTGCCTTGCCGTTGACGGTGAGGGAAAGCTCGACAGGCATCGTGCCTCCTACGTGGGGGATCGCCGCGCGTCGATGTATTGTTCGCGGCGGAGGGCCATGATAATCCCCGCTGCACGTGGCAACAATCGGCGCGCGGCTAGGTGCTCCGCGCGCGGCCGGCGGCCAAGCCGTTACTGCAGGTTCGCGATGTATTGCGAGAGGTTCTCGATGTCGCCGTCGGACAGCGTTGCGGCGATGCTCGTCATGTTGCCGGCGTCGTTGGTCCGCCGCTTTGCCTTGAAGTCCTCGAGCTGCTTCTTGACGTATTCCGGCCACTGGCCGGCGACGCGGGGGATCTCGTTCTGCCCGACGAAGCCGCCCAGGTGGCACATAGGGCACAGCACCGCGTCGGAGATCTTCCGTCCCGCCTCGACTTTCGCGCCATCGGCCTTGAACGGGATCGGCGCCTGCTTCTGCGCGGCGAAGAAGTTGCCGAGTGCGATCATGTCGTCGCGCGACAGCGGCTTCGCCATCGGCGACATCCGTGCGTCGTTGCGGCGGCCTTCCTGGAAGTCCTTCAGCTGAAGGTAGATATAGCGCCACGACTGGCCAGCTAGGGTTGGCGTGAACGGGTCCGTCGAATTGCCGTTCGGGCCGTGGCAGGCGAAGCAGATTTCGGCTTTCTGCCGGATCGCGGCGTCGTCCTGCGCTGCGGCGCTCGCCGGTCCGAAGAGCGGCGCAAGGGCGCAGAGCACGATCACCAAGCCGCGCATGAATCAACCATCGTCACACACAAGAAAACGGCCACCCCGCGCCAACGGAGTGGCCGCGCATGGTCCCCGAATCGGCTAACGCGGAACCATCTTCTCGCCGCCGATCAGCTTGAATACGAACACGCTGTTGCCGCGCTTGGCGTCGATCTGGTTGTTTCCCCCGGCGGCGACCGCGATGTACTGCGTGCTGCCCACCATGTACGACACGGGCGGGGCATTCACTCCCGCGCCGAGGTAGTACTTCCAGAGCTCCCTTCCGTCCTTCGCGTTGTACGCCTTGAACCACCCGTTGGCTTCGCCGTTGAACACGAGGCCGCTCGCGGTCGCGAGCACGCCGCCGATGAGCGGCTGCGGCGTCGTCACGGACCAAGCCACCTTGCCCGTGTCGATGTTCACCGCGACGAGGCGGCCTGACTGCTGCTCGCCCGGGATCGTCTTGAACGCGCCGCCCAGCCAGAGCTTGCCGCCGGGATACGGCGTTTCCTCGACGTGGTAGGTCATCGGCTGGTGCAGATTCGCCGCGAAGGCCAGACGCAGCCTCGGGTTCAACGCCATCGGCGACCACTCGACGCCGCCGTTCGCGCCCGGAAGCATCCGCGCGCCCGTCTTTGTCGGCAGCACCCACATATTCTCCTGCGGGACCATTGCTTCGGAGAAGCGGATCAGCTTGCCGGTATTGCGCTCGTTGACGTAGATGTGGCCGGTCTTGCCGCCGTGGATCACGACATCGACCATCTTGCCACTGGCATCCTTCGCCTGCGTGAGGATCGGCGGGCTCGCAGCGTCGAGGTCCCAGACGTCATGGGCGATGTACTGGTAGTGCCACTTGTATGCGCCGGTGTCGAGGTCGATCGCGATGAGCGAGTCCGTGTACAGGTTGTCGCCCGGACGGATCGCGCCGTAGAGATCGGGCGACGGATTGCCGGCCACGAAGAACACCGTACGCGTCTTCCGGTCGATGGCCGGCGTCATCCACACGCCGCCGCCCAGCGTCTGGTAGAAGTCGCCGCCCTTCTCCGCCAGCATCTTCTTCTCGGCCGCGATGTCGCGGTGCATGTCGCGGCCCGTCGCGTCGTTGACCGCCCACACGCCTTCGTGACCCTTCTCGGGGATCGTGTAGAACGTCCACAGCAGGTTGCCGTCGGCGGCACTGAACGCCTTGACGAACCCGCGGACGCCGTACTCGCCGCCGTTCGTGCCGATCAGCACCTTGCCTTCGACGACCGCCGGCGCCATCGTCTCCGAATAGCCCTTCTCGGGATCGGCGATCTGCTTCTCCCAGAGGAGCTTGCCGGTCTTCGCGTCGAGCGCGACGAGCTTCGCGTCGATCGTCCCCATGAAGAGCCGGCCGCCTTCGATCGCGACGCCGCGGTTGTTGTTGCCGCAGCACACCGTCACGATCGGACCGAGCTTGTGTTTGTAGTGCCAGTACTCCTCGCCCGTCGCTGCGTTGATCGCATAGACGTGGTTGAACGACGTCGTCAGGAACATGACGCCGTCGACGACGATCGGTGCGGTCTCCATCGACTCGAGCACCGCGGTCTGAAAGACGAACGCGGGCGCGAGCGCGTAGGCGTCGTCGAGGTTGATCGCCGTACCAGGGTAGTAGCGACTGTTAGTGTAGTTGCCGTTTGCGTGGAGCCAGTTCTTCCTGTCGCCGGCTGCGGCGTCGAGCGCCTGCTGCGAGACTGACGGGCTCGCCGTCATCGCCATGGTGGTCGTCGTTGCGCTGGCGGAAACCTCCTGTGCATTCGCGACGCCGCTGCCAGCGAGCGCGATCGCCATTCCCGCGGCCATCGCGGCCAACGTTGTTCCGTATCGCATAGGTTCCTCCGTCTCGTTCGTGCTTTTGTTACCGGAATCCCCGGCCGGCGAGACTCGTGGGGCCGCGTCGGCGCAAGTTGCGTTATAGTCTCTTTCCCCGAGGATTTGCAAGCCGTTCGCTGCCGCAAGGAGGGAGTTTGTGCGCCGCACAACGGTGGCGCCCGAAGGAGGGACTGCATGCTGCGCATTGCCTTCTGCTGCTTGCTCGCACTCGCCGCTTCGATTGCGCTGCCGATCCATGCGGCCGACGACGACCTGTCAGTCAACGCGCGACTTCTGCTCGCCGCGCGCAACGCCGACGCACCCGGAGTCGATCGTGCCCTGAAGGCCGGTGCCGCGGTGAACGCGCGCAACCGGCTCGGGGAAACCGCATTGCTGATCGCGCTCAAGAAAGACGACCTGCGTCTGGCGAAGACGATGCTCGATGCGGGCACCGACGTGAACCTGGCGGCGGTCAACGGCGTGACGCCGCTGATGGCTGCGGCGTATGGCGGTCACGCCGATTTTGCGGCACTGCTCGTCGCCCACGGCGCCGACCTGAACGCGCGCGACCGGCTCCAAAAGAACGCGATGACCTATGCCGCCGGCGAAGGCCGCACCGACGTCGTCCTGCTGTTCATCGCGAAGGGTGTGGATCCAAACGCGGTCTACCACAATGACCTGACGGCGCTGATGTGGGCCGCCGGCAACGGACACGCCGATACCGTCAAGGCTCTTCTCGCCGCCGGCGCAAAGCCGGGCTTCAAGGACAATCGTGGCAAGACGGCCCTCGACATCGCGCGCGAGAATCGACAGGAGGAGACCGCGCGTGTCATCGAAGCCGCGGGCCCGACGACCTGACGTCACGCCGGCTTTCCCCGGCCGAGCCCCATTCGCGCCACAAGACCGTCGCGATCCACGAGCGCGTGCTTTGCGGCACCGGCAAGATGCAGTAGCACGAGCGTTGCTATCGCGTAGCTCGTTCCGAGATGGATCGTGCTTAGGAATTCCTTGAGCACCTCGTGGTGCGCGCCCCACGCCGGCAACGTCATCCCGAAGTACTTGACCGGATAGCCGCTCCATACGGAGCCGAGATAACCGGCGAGCGGCTGGATCAGCAAGACCGCATACAGCGCGACGTGGGTAATCCGCGCGATCCGTGCCTGCCAGGGCGGCATCGCGGGTAACACCGGGGCCGGATGCCAGATCCGCCACGCGAGGCGGACGATCATCAGGGCGAGAATCGTGAGTCCAATCGACTTGTGCAGGTTGAACGCGTCGGCACGGGTGCCCACCGGCTGCTTCGGGATCGAAAGCATCCACCAGCCCCATGCGAACTGCGCGACCACGAGGATCGCAATCAGCCAATGCAGCGCGATCGCGGTGCGCGTGTAGCGCGCCGGCGCTTCAGAAGCTCGCACTGATGCTCGCACCGACGATGAAATTGCGAGTGGCCGCGGGCTCGAAATAGCGTCCGTTGGTATCGCCGACGATCACCGAGCCGACGTAGTTGACGTTGGTAACATTGTTGAGCCGGACGAACTCGCGCAAGAGCCAGCGTCCCGAGATTTGCTCGAAGCCGACGCGGACGTTGCCGATCGTATACGCCGGCGCGGCGTCGGTATTCCGGTCGTTCACGTACATCTTGCCCGCGTGTTGAACCTCGAGCGCCGCACTGAGCCCCCACCCTGGCGGGTACGACCACGTGAGTTCAGCATAGGCATTCGCCTGCGGCACGCCGGGCAGGTGCGCACCGGCCGGCACGACCTGCGGCGGCAGCCCGGTCGTGGCATCGGAGGTGAACGTCGCCGACAGGTAAGTGTATGACGCGTAGCCGGCGAAGCCCAAGCCGAGGTTGCCGTCCCACGCTGCCTCGATGCCGCGACGGCGCGTCTTGGCCGCATTCTTGTACGTCGTGCGGCCGCCCAACGCGGTGTCGATCACGATCTCGTCGGTCACGTCGATGTTGAACGCGGCGAGATTGATTCGCTGCGCGTTCGGCAGGAGCGCCTTCAGTCCGACTTCGGACGAGTTGCTGACCGAGGGCTGCAGCGCGAGGTTGAGACCCGATCCGACCGGGCGATAGGCAAGCTCGGTGAAGGTAGGGGTCTCGAATCCCTGTCCGTAATTCGCGTAGAGATTCAGCGATTCCGTGACGTGCCACACCACGCCCGCCACCGGCATCCCGTGGCTGTAGCGGCGCTGGCCGCTGTCGTCGGGATTCGCTGCGTTCACGTAGTGATCGGCAGAATCGAAGCGCACATCGCTGTAGCGAAATCCGCCGAAGAGACCGAGCGGGTCCAAAGGCGAGAATTCGAGCTGTAGATAGCCGTCAGTATTGCTCACCGTATCGATCTCGTCGCGACGCAGATCACCCAGCGCACCGTTGTCGTTGACGTAGCCTCGCCGCTGTTGTCGCTGGGTCTCGTAGTCGGCGCCGAAAGTGAAAGACCCTGGCCGGTCCGCGAACGAAAAACGCGCGACCAGTCGCGCGTCTACGCCCCCGAACGTGTTGCCGAGGTCGGTTACGCCGCCGGACGATGTCGCGCCGATTCCCGGCAACGCGAGGAACTGGCGGACTGTCCGTGATCCGATGTAGCCCGTCACGCGAAGGTCCGTGGTGGACGAAACCCGCTGCTCCAGCGTCGCGCCGCCCTGCTGCTGATTGACCGACTTCCGCGTGTCGAACGCCACCGCCATCGGATCGGCCTGCCGCGGATTGGCTTCCCATTGCGCTCGCGTGAGGCCCAGTGGATCCTGCGCATCGGGTTGATCGAGCGAGTTGCCGATGATCGTGATCGTCGTGTCCGGACTCGCGGCGAGCTTGAGCTTGACGTTCGCGATGATCCGCGACGCCTCGCTGTGATCGCGGTAGCCGTCGGTGGTGAAGTAGTTCGCCCGCGACGACATAGTTGACCGGGCCGGACTGGCCTTCGCCTTTCGCCACGGCGTTCCACGTCGCGTAGCTGCCGCCGATAACCTGTCCGTTGAGGAGCGGCGTCGCGGGTCCGTCCTCGGTAAACACGGAGATCACGCCACCGGATGCATTGCCATACAGCGACGAGAAAGGCCCGCGCAGCACTTCGATCCGCTGCGCCGAGACGAGGCTGAAGCTGCCGGTCTGGCCCTGCCCGTCGGGCATCGTTGCGGGAATGTAGTCCTGGTACAGACGCACACCGCGGACCCCGAAATTGGCGCGCGCGCCGAACCCGCGGACCGACAGCTGCAGATCCTGCGCATAGTTCCAGCGGCTCTGAATCGAGATTCCCGGAACGCGCTGCAGCGACTCCGACAGGTTGATCTGCAATTGACCGCGTTGGATCTGGTCGACGCCCACCGTATCGATCGCGACGGGCAGGTCGAAAGCGCGCTCCGCGGTGCGCGTCGCGGTGACGACGACCGGATCGAGCTGCGCCGTCGGGACCTCCTCGGCGCGAAGCGGAGACAATGAACTGAGTGCCATGCCTGCCGCGATGGCAACCGCCCGTAGCGACGCAGTGGAGCGCAAGCGCTGCAGCGAGGTCATCATCCGGCTTCCTTTTCCGGTGCCGGGGCGAATGGCACGCGGCAAAGTCGTGTAGGATAAACGAGAGCACGTCTCGGGCAAAGTGCTCCGTACTCGCGACGCTGACGACGGAACGATCATGGACCCTTCCCGCATCCTTGCCGTCACCGCACTGGCAGCGGCCTTGCTCGCTATCCCCGTTGCGACTGCTGCGCCGCTCGCCTACGCGTCCAACGAAGGATCTGGGACCATCTCCGTCATCGACACCGCGACCGACAAGGTCGTTGCAACGCTCAAGTTCGGCGAAAGGCCGCGCGGCATCGCGCTGTCGCCGGACGGCGGGCGTCTGTATATCTCCGACCAGACCGCCAACTCGCTCATCGTCGTCGATACGGCGAAGCGAACCGAAATCGCCCGGGTGCGACTCGGCGAATCGCCCGAAGCGATCTATGTCTCCCCCGACGGCCAGTGGATCGCGGCGGCGATCGAGGAAAACGATCAGGTGGCGCTCGTCGACCTGGCGGCGCTCAAGGTGGCGCGCACGATCCGGATACGCGGCAAGAACCCCGAGCACGCCGTCTGGAGCCCGGACGGCAAATGGCTCTATGCCAGTGCGGAAGAAGCCGATTCGGTCGACATCATCGACGTCGCGAAGGGAGCCGTGGTGAAGTCAGTCAAGGTCGGCGATCGCCCGCGCGGCATCGGATTTTTGCCTGATGGCAGCCGCGCCTACGTTGCGGCCGAGAACGCCGACACCGTCAATGTCTTCGATACTGCAACGCAAGAGGTGATTGCGCGGATCAAGGCCGGCAAGCGCTCCAACGGCGTGGTCGTGCATCCGGATGGCAAGCGCGTCTTCGTGAGTTCGGGTGGGGAGGGCACGGTGCAGGTGATCGATACCGCGACCAATACGATCGTCGCGAAGATCGCCGTCGGCAAGCGGCCGTGGAACATGGCGCTCACGCCCGACGGGAAAAAGCTCTACGTCGCCTGCGGCCGCTCGAACGCCGTCGCGGTGATCGACACGAACACGAACACGAAGATCGCCGAGATTCCCGTCGGCGAGCTGCCCTGGGGTGTCGCGATCCGCTGACCGCGGCGCGCGGTGGCGGGCGCCGTGGTTGCTCGCCGCCGCGACGGCCTGCGCCACGGCCATTGCGCAGACGCCGCCCGTCCCGCTCGGTACGGTCGAGGTCGTCGGCACCGCACCCCTGCCGGGTGTCGGGACGCCGGTCGAGCAGGTTCCCGCCAACGTCCAGAGCTTCGGCACTGGGGAGCTCACGCATCAGCGCACGGGGGGCGTCGCCGAATTCCTGAACCTGAACGCCAACAGCACGTCGCTCGGCTCGCCGACCGGTAACGCGTTCCAGCCCGACGTGAGCTTCCGCGGCTTCACGGCGTCCGCGCTCCTCGGCACTCCGCAGGGGCTGTCCGTGTTCGAGGACGGCGTGCGCATCAACGAAGCCTTCGCCGACGTCGTCAACTGGGACCTCCTGCCGAAGAACGCCGTCGCGTCGATGCAACTCCTGCCGGGCTCCAATCCCGTATTCGGGCTGAACACGCTGGGCGGCGCGCTGACGATCCAGATGAAGGACGGCTTCCACGCGCCAGGCGCTGACGCGTCGCTTTCCGGCGGATCGTTCGGACGCTACGAGCTCGCCGCCGACGGTGGAATTCAATCCGGCGACGTCGCGGCGTTCGCCGCGTTCGAAGGGATCGACGACGGCGGCTGGCGGGACCATTCGAGCACGCGCATCCGCCGCTTCTACGCGCGCGTAGACGGCCGCGGCGAGCACGACGACGCCAATCTCGGCGTGAGCCTCGCCGACAACCATCTCGAAGGAACGCAGGCGCTCCCCGTGTCGATGCTCGAGAATCCGCGCCAGGCCTACACGTGGCCAGACACGACCGACAACCGGCTCGTGTTCGTGAATGGCAACGCGCAACATGCGTTCGACGCCGGCACGCTCGTCGCTCTCAACGGGTACTACCGGCAGTACAGCACGAGCGGCGTCAACAGCAACGTCAACGGCGACTACGCGCCGCCGGATGACCCGTTCGAAGCATTCAACGTCGACACGAGCGCGACGACGCGCGCGTGGGGCGCCTCGATCCAGGGGACCGTGCTGCGCGAGTGGGAGGGCGCTCGCCACCAGCTCGTCGCCGGTGCCGCGTTCGACGAGGGCACGACCGAATTCGACCAGGCCGCGCAGCCGGCGACCTTCGTCGCGGACCGCGACACGGTCGGCGTCGGCCCGTTCGAGCCGCAGACCGCGGTGACGACGACCAACCGCTACGCGGGCGTCTACGTGGCCGACACGATCGCGCTCGGAAGGGCGTGGGCGTTCGCGTTGTCGGGGCGCTACAACTGGGCGCGCGTCACGACGCGCGACCGTAGCGGCGACGCGCCCGGCCTCGACGGGACGACCACCTACGGGCGCTTCAATCCGGCGCTTGGCGCAACGTGGACGAGCGCGGGCGGCACCAACGTCTTCGGTGGCGTGAGCCAGGGCATGCGTGTCCCCTCGCCCGTCGAGCTCACCTGCGCGGATCCGAACGCGCCCTGCACGCTGCCCAACATCTTCGTCGCCGATCCGCCGCTCGCGCCGGTCCGCGCGACCACCTACGAGTTGGGCTTCCGCGGCCGCGCCGGCACGAGCGCGTTCTACAGCGCAGCGATCTACCGGACCGACCTCGCCGACGACATCCAGTTCGTCAGCGCTGGGAGGGGAGCCGTCAACGCCGGCTACTTCCGCAATGTCGGTCGCACGCGCCGGCAGGGGATCGAGCTCACCGGCGGGGCGACCTTCGGTCCGTTCCGAGTGATCGCACGCTACAGCCGACTCGACGCGACTTTCGAGACGGGGTTCACGGAGAACAGCCCCAACAACACGACGGCGGACGCCGACGGCAATATCGAAGTCCGGCCGAACGATCGGCTGCCCGGCCTGCCCGGCAACGCGTTGCGTCTGCGCACGGATTGGACAGCGGGGCCGGTTGCGGTCGGCGTATCGCTCGTCGGTGCGAGCTGGCAGTACGCGCGCGGCAACGAGAACAATGCCGACCCGGGCGGCAAGGTGCCCGGCTACGCACTCGCCGCGCTCGACGCAAGCTGGCAGCTCACGTCGCAGTGGCAGCTCTTCGCGCGCATCGACAACCTCTTCAACACGACCTCGCAGAACTTCGGGATCCTCGGCGCGAACTACTTTCGCGGCCCGAACAACACGTTCGACGCGAGCCTCGCTGGTCCCGAGCCGTTCCGCTCGCCGGTGCCGACTTTCGGCGCGTGGCTCGGCATCCAGTACCGGCTCGACCGCGGAGGCGCAAGCAGATAAAGTTGTGGCTGCTCCATTCGCCGAGCGCACCCGCGATGCCCTTGCCGTCTCCTACCCGCCGCCGCCTCCTGCGACATCTTGGAACGCTCGGCGCGCTGGGCGCGACCGCGTCCGGCATTCCCGGTGCCGCGCGCACCGCCGCAACAACGGTGACCGAAGACCTCTGCACAACGCCGCCGCATTTCGACAGACCGCTCTACGTGCCACAGGCTGCCGGGGTGATGGGGCGCCTGACCCTCGATAACCGTCCAGTCGCGCTGCGCGCCTCGCCGCATGGCGATCGCGGCGCGCTGGCGTACATCGCACACGTCGACGGGCGCGACTATTTCGACCCGACACTCGTCGCTCGCACGGGCGACAAGGTGCGCATTAGCCTCGGCAATGGGTTGGACGAGCCGACGATCGCCCACTGGCACGGTCTGACGATCGACACGGCGAACGACGGCAACGGCGATACACTGATCGCCCCGGGAGACGCCTTCGATTACGCATTCACGGTGCGCAATCGCGCCGGGCTTTACTGGTACCACCCGCACCCCCATGGCGCCACGGCGGCTCAGGCTTACCGAGGGCTCTTTGGCCTCATCGCCGTCGAAGACGATGAGGAGCTCGCGTTGCGGCGCGCGTTGGACGTCGCGCCCGGCGATACCGAGATCCCACTCGTGCTTCATGACCGCCACAGCGCCACGCCGCTCCGATACTCGCCCTCGGCGGAGGACATGTTGCACGGCTGGTATGGAAACGAGATCCTCGTCAACTTCACGCGGCGACCGTTCCTCGATATCGCCGCACGACGCAATCGATTTCGCGTGCTCAACGCGTCGAACGCACGCATCTATCGCTTGGGATTCACGAGCGACAGCGGTACGGCAATGCCGTTTCTGCTTCTGGGCACCGATGGCGGGCTGCTCGAGCAGCCGCTTGCGGTGAGGGACCTGTTTCTCGCGCCTGCCGAACGCGCCGACCTCCTCGTGGATTTTGCGGGATTGCCGGTGGGTGGCTTCGTGCTGCTGGAAAGCCGTCCCTTCGACCCCATGCATGGCGCACTGCAGCCGCGCCGCAGCGACGAATCGGCGGCCCCCGCGGCGGAGAGCCACACGCACGCCGCGGCGCCAGATGGAGCCGCGTCGAGCGGCAGCGATGGCGGCGCTTTCGCGATGCTGCAATTCCGCGTCCGTGGCCGTGGGGATGCGCAGTCGCCGCCGATCCCCGGACGCCTGTCCGCGCCGGTCTCGCTGCCTGCGCAAAGCGGTGACGAGCGGCCGCTCCGCCTGGGCTTCGCAAAAGGTCGCTGGCGCATCAACGACCGCGTCTATGACATGAACGCGACGCCCATCGTCGTGGCGCGCGCCGGCGTCGAGACCTGGCTCATCCGCAATTACTACACGAGCATGCCTCATGCGATGCACCTGCACGGCTTCCAGTTCCGCGTCATCGAGCGCGAAACCAGTCCCGAGCAACTCTCCCCCCTCGTCGTCGATACGCGCGGACGGCTTGCGACTGACTTGGGTTGGAAGGACACGGTCCTCGTCTGGCCCGGAGAATCGGTGCGCATCGCGATCGATTTCCACCACCCGTTCGCCGGCGACCAGATCTATCTCTTTCATTGCCACAATCTTGAGCACGAGGACGGCGGCATGATGTTGCGCGTCAAGGTTGCGTGAGCGACGGATGCCGCAACGTCGAATCCTGCTGATTGGCGGCGGCCACAGCCATCTGGAGGTGTTGCGGCAGTTCGCGCTCAAACCCGATCCAGGCATCGAATTGACGCTGGTGAGCCCCAATGCGCTGACCCCCTATTCGGGAATGCTGCCAGGATTGATTGCTGGTCACTATTCGGTTGGCGATTCGCATATCGATCTTCCCGCGCTTGCCGGCTGGGCGCAGGCGAGGTTCGTATGCGACCGCGTCGTCGGGTTCGATCTCTATACGCGGATCGCGCGCCTTGCCGAGGGGGGCATCGAGCCGTTCGACCTTGCCTCGATCGACATCGGATCCGCGCCCGACGCGTCGATTCCCGGCGCTCGCGAGCACGCGATCGGGGTCAAGCCCGTCGATCGCTTCCTCGCCGCGTGGGCCGCGCTGCAGGCGGACGCCGCCGCCGGGCGCGTGCGCACGATCGTCGTCGTCGGCGCGGGGGCCGGCGGCGTGGAGGCGTTGTTTGCGATGCAGTTCCGGCTAACACAGACGATGGCGGGCGAGGCGCCGCGGTTCGCGCTCGTCACCGATCAGCCGCACGTGCTGCCCGAGCACCCGCCGTCCGTGCGCAAACGGCTCGGCAAGCTCCTGATCGCGCGTGATGTCGTGCTGCACACGGGCAGCGCCGCCGTCGCGGTCGAGCTCGGCGCCGTCGTCACCGCCAACGGCCGCCACATCGCTGCCGACCGCATCATCTGGGCAACGTCGGCTTCCGCCGCGCCGTGGCTCGCGGCATCCTCTCTCGACTGCGACGCGCGCGGCTTCGTCCGCGTCAACCGACACCTGCAGTCCGTTTCCGATCCGTCCGTCTTTGCCGCTGGCGATTGCGCGACGCAGGACGGTGAGCCGCGGCCGAAGTCCGGCGTGTTCGCCGTGCGCGCGGGGCCCCCGCTCGCCGCGAACCTGCGTCATGCCGCACGGCACGAGACGCTCGTCGCATTCACGCCGCAGCGCCGAACCCTCGCGCTGATCACGACCGGCGGGCGCCACGCGGTGGCATCGTGGGGTCCGGCCGCCGCCGAGGGCGAATGGGTGTGGCGCTGGAAGGACCGCATCGACCGCCGATTCTGCGCACGCTATCGCCTACCCGAGGGCGCGACCAGGGCGGCGCCCGCGTAGAATCGGAAAGAGCAGTGGCAAAAGCACGCTCGGCCGCGCGGCGCCACAACGGAACTCAGGGAATCCCGATGATCACCGATCCCGTCCTCGCCGTCGCCGTTCGCGCCGCTCGCCGCGCCGGGTCGATCATCGTCGATGCCGCGCGCGACTTGAAGCGCCTGCCGGCGCACGCTAGGGAGCACAACGACATCGCGACCGCGACCGACAACGAGGCCGAGAACGCGATCGTCGCGACGCTGCGCGCGGCATTTCCCGAGCACGCGGTGCTCGGCGAAGAATCCGGCCACATCGAGGGCGCCCGTGAAGGCGGCGGCTTCAAGTGGATCGTCGATCCGATCGACAGCGCCGCCAACTTCGCGCACGGCTTTCCGTACTTCGCGGTTTCGATCGCGCTCACCCACGGCACCGAGATCACGCATTCGGTCGTGTTCGATCCCGTGCACGACGAACTGTTCGCCGCGATCCGCGGCAAAGGCGCGCAGCTGAACGGCGCGTCGATCCGCGTTTCGAATGCGACGGCGCTCGACGATGCGCTGATCGGAACGGTGTTCCCCGCGCGCGGGAGCCCGAAAATGGGCGCCTACCTGCGCCTTTTCAACGGACTCGTGACGCGCTGCGACGGCGTGCGCCGGGGCGGCTCGTGCGCGCTCGATCTCGCCTATGTGGCCGCCGGGCGGCTCGACGGGTTCTGGGTGATGAGCCTGAAGCCCTGGGACGTTGCCGCGGGCGCGCTGCTGATCAAGGAAGCGGGCGGCCGCGTCGGCGATTTTGCCGGCGGCACCGACTTCCTGCGCACCAACGAAGTGATCGCCGCGGCGCCGGGCATTTTCAACCCTCTGCGCGAGGCGCTCGGGGCGGCGCGGACGGAATAGGCGCCTGCCGGGCGGGCCGCGGCAACAGTGCGACCGCAGCACAGGTGAAGAGCGCGATTGCCGCCATCGTGGCCAGCAGCGTCCGGAACCCGGCGGCCTTGACGACGGGCCCCAGCGCCCACACGGCGAGCGAGCTTACGCCGAACGCGACGGTGAGCCGCATCCCGGACACGCGCGAGCGCATCCGGTCATCGACGTAGCGGACGATCATCGCATCGGTGAACGGGATCGCGCCGAAAACGACGATCATGAACGCGATCATCAGCGCGTACAGCGCCCAGCCCTGCGCCACGGCGGCGAGCGCGAACAGCGGGACCTGACACGCGACGATCGCGAGATAGAGCGACTTCAACGAGACGCGATCGATCAGCGATCCGACGACGACCTGCGCGAACGACGCCACGACGTAGACCGCTGCCAGCAGCGCGCCCAGCAGTGCCGGATCCGCCGTGATTCCCGAAAAGCGCTCGCGCAGCAGCTCGCCGTTGCCGTTGGTCGTGAAATTGAAGAGCAGGCTCGCGGTGATCGAGGCGACGGTCACCACGGTGAAGATCCGCGCGAACAACGCCGCAGGCAACTCCGCCTGCGTAGGGCCGCGTCGGGCGGGTGGCAACGGCTCGTCGGGTGCGATGCGCATGAAGACGAGGCCGCAGGCCAGTGCCAGCCCGGCCGGCACGACGAACGCCATCCGCCAACCCGTGTACTTGATCAGCACGCCGGTCGTGACCGCCGCGAGCGCAACGCCGAGATTTCCGGCAAGGCCGTTGATGCCGATCGTCAATCCGGGGCGCGGCGCACCCTGCACGAGCATCGGGATGCCGACCGGATGGTAGATCGACGAAAACGCACCCATCAGCGTCAGCGCGCCCGCGAGCTGCCAGGGCCCTTGCGTCGCCGCGACCAGCAGCATGGACGCTCCCATGCCGAAAAAGAATACGAGCATCATCCTGCGCCGTCCCCAGTGATCGCCGAGCCGGCCCGACGGCAGCGAGCCCAGGCCGAACAGCGCGAACGCACCAACGCCGTAAGGCATCAGATCCTCCCAGCGGGCGAGCCCGAAGTCGGCGGCAATCGCGCCGACGGCCGTCGCGAAAACGAGCAGGAACATGTGATCGAGCGCGTGCGCGACGTTGAGCAGCAGCGCAGTCGGGCGCGATTTCATCACGACAACCGCTGCAATTCGTCGGCGAGCGATTGCGGAATCGCGATGCCGTCGCGCGCCGCCTTCGCCGCGAGCGCTTCACGCCTTGCGCCGGGCAGTCTGACGCCGGCGTCCTTCGTCATCTCCGCGATCAGTGCTTCGACGCGCGCGTAGAACACCTCCCGGCCGGCAAGCGCATCCGGGTCGACGACCAGGAACGCCTGGCCGAGCCGCGGCCGGTTGCCCTCGGCGACGAAGAACGAGCTCGCTTCGAATCCGAACGCGGCGCCGGTGAGCGCCGTCACCATCAACTCGACGACAAGTGCCAGCATCGCGCCCTTGGTCCCGCCCATCGGCAGCATCGAGCCGTCGAGCCCGGCTTGTGGATCCGTCGTCGGCCGGCCGTCGCGGTCGAGCGCCCAGCCCGGCGGGATCGAACGGCCCTCCTTCGCCGCGATCATCAATTTTCCGCGCGCGACCTCGGATAACGACAGATCGATTTCGAGCGCGGCGTCCGCGCGCCGCGGAAATACCGCGGCGATCGGGTTGGTTCCGAAAAGCGGACGCGTGCCGCCGGCTGCGGCCATCGCCGCCGGCGAGTTCCCGAAGGCGAGCCCGACCATTCCGGCGCCGGCAACCGGCACGAGATGATAGCCGGCGACGCCGAAATGGTGGCTGTTCGTTACGCCAGCGAACGCGATACCGGCGTCGCGCGCCCGGACAATCGCCTCGGCGACCGCGAGCGCGCAGGCTGGAAATGCGAGTCCGCACCGGGCGTCGACGAGCACGGCGCCGGCGCGGGCGTGGACGATTGCCGGCTGCGCCGCGCCGTCGGCGCGCCCGTTCGCAAGATGCGTCGCATACTGCGGCACCCGCGACACGCCGTGAGAGGCAAGGCCCCGGGCGTCGGCGTAGACGAGCGCCCCGGCGGTCGCAACCGCCATCACGGAATTCGCACCCGCGCGTTCCAGCGCGCGCGCGGCGATCAGTGCGAGTTCATCCTGCGCGAACGTCGGCATCGACAGGCTCGCCGCGGTTGTCGGCCAGAAACGCGGCGACCTGCTCCGCGATCATTGCCGAGACCCGCGCATTCGATTCACATGTCACACCCGCGATGTGCGGCGTGAGGATCAGGTTGGGGCAACCGGCGAGCGGTGATCCCGCGGGCAGTGGCTCGTCCTCGAACACGTCGAGCGCAGCGCCACCCAGGTGCCCGTTGCGCAACGCGCCCGCGAGCGCGACCTCGTCGACGACGCCACCGCGCGCTGTGTTGATCAGAACCGCACCGGCTTTCATGCACGCAAGCTTCGCAGCATCAATCATTCCGCGCGTGACCTCGGTGAGCGGCACATGCAGCGTGACCACATCGGCTTCCCCGAGCAACGTCGCGAGCGGCAATGCGCTCGCCTGCGCTTCGCGCCACACAGCCGACGTCGCAGGATGTTCCGGATCGTGGCCGACGACCCGCATCGAAAGTCCGCGCCCGAGCTTCGCCGCCAGTCGTCCGCTCGTGCCAAAGCCGACGACGCCCAGCGTCTTGCCAGCGATTTCGCGCCCCGCCGAAAGCGCGGCGCGCGGCCATTCGCCGTTCGCCACCGCGGCGCTCGACAGGTACGCGCCGCGCAGCAGCACGAGCGCGGTCGCAATCACGTATTCGGCGACCGCGAGCGCATTGGCGCCCGTGGCGGGGATCACCGCGATGCCACGCGCGCGGGCTGCCGCGACGTCGATGTTGTCGAGACCCACGCCGAGGCGGCCGATGACTTTGAGCCGCGCCGCCGCCGCAAGCAGGTTCGCATCGACCCGCGTCCGGTTGCGGACGATCAGCGCGTCGGCGTCGGCGACGTGCGGCGCGAGCTCGATCAGGCGATCGGCGAGGCCGGGGTCGTACAACGTGTCGTGGACAGCCGCCAGGCGCGCCACCGCGGCCCCTTCCATGAACTCGGTGATCACCACGCGCATCGCGTCACGCCGCCGGCGTGTCGGCAGCCTGCAATGGCGGTCACGACTGCATTCCCCATTTGCGCACCGTACGGATTTCGATCGTCCGGAACACGACGTTCTCGACAACGAGGCCGATCACGATCACAGTGAGCAGGCCGGCGAAGACTTCGGGTATGTTGAGCTGGTTCTTGTTCTCGTAGATGAACCAGCCGAGCCCGCCCGCACCCGAAGAGACACCGAACACCAGCTCCGCGGCGATCAGCGTCCGCCACGCGAATGCCCAGCCGATCTTGAGCCCGGTGAGAATGCTGGGAAACGCCGCGGGAATCAGGATGGCACCCACGTAGCGCAGTCCGGCGAGCCCGTAGTTGCGACCGACCATCCGCAGCGTGGGCGACACCGACAGGAAGCCCGAATGCGTGTTGAGCGCCACCGCCCAGAGCACCGAATGGATGATGACGAACACGATGCTGCCGTACCCCAGCCCGAACCAGATCAGCGCGAGCGGCAACAGCGCGATCGCCGGCAGCGGATTGAACATCGATGTCAGGAGCTCGAGCAGATCGGTGCCGATGCGCGTGGAAATCGCGGCGATCGTCAGCACCGCTGCGCACCCGATGCCGGCAGCATAACCCGCAAGCAGTACCTTGAGCGACGTAGCGGCGCGCGTCGGCAGCACGCCGCTCCCGACGGCCTCGATGAACGCCGTGAGCGTTGCCGAAAAGGTCGGCAGCAGCAGCGGGTTGTCCAGGAGCCGCGCATAACCTTCCCAGATCAGCGCCAGGGTCACGAGCAAAGCGAGCTTGCGCGCCGCCCCGATGTTGACGAGCTGCTCCCACGCCGAGAGCGGCTTTTCGACGACGCCGAAGGCTGTGGAATCGATCGGCTCGCGCAGAATCTCCGGTCGTGCCGTGGCCGTGGATTCAGACATGGTGTTGCGCCTCCTCTTCCTCGATTGCATCGGCGAACAGCATCGCGTGGATTCTGTGCTCCAGCGCGTGGTGCGCCTCGGGATCACGTTCCCGCGCCTCGCGCGACACGCTGTTGAGCTCCGCCTTCACCTGTCCCGGATGCGGCGAGAGGAGCAGGATCCGGCTGCCGATCCGGACCGCCTCGGGAATCGAATGGGTGACGAACAGCACGGTGAACCGCGTGTCGTCCCAGAGCTGCAGCAGCTCGTCCTGCATCCGGCGGCGCGTCAGCGCGTCGAGCGCGGCGAACGGCTCGTCCATCAGCAGGATGTCGGGCTCCATCGCCATGCCGCGCGCGATGGCGACGCGCTGCTTCATCCCGCCCGACAGCGTATGCGGCAGGCTGTCGGCAAAGCGCGTCAGATTGACCCTGGCGATCACATCGCGCACCTTGTCCTCGGCCGCGCGGCCCGTGAGCCGACCGCTCGCGACGAGTGGAAACAGCACGTTCTCCTTCACGGATTTCCACGGCAGGAGCTGGTCGAATTCCTGGAACACCATCATCCGGTCGGGACCTGGCCGATCGACGACGTCGCCCTTGAGCCGGATCTCGCCCTCGACGGGATTGAGATAGCCGCCGACGGCCTTCAGCAGCGTCGACTTGCCACAACCCGACGGGCCGAGCAGGATGAAGCGATCCGAGCGGAAGACCTCGAAGTCGACGCGATAGGTGGCGGTGACGAGATGGTCCTTCGTCTTGTATTGCAGCGTGACGCCGCGCACGTCGAGCAGAGGCGCGCTTTCGCGGTGTCCTAGAGTTGCCACGGCAGCCGGTCGAGGTCGACGTTGCCGCCGGTGACGATGATGCCGACGCGCCGGCCGCGCACGTCGAGCGTCCCGTCGAGCAGGCACGCAAGCGGCACCGCGGAGGACGGCTCGATGATGATTTTCATCCGTTCCCACGTCAGCCGCATCGCCTGCACGATCGATGCCTCGCGCGCGAGCCCGATCGCATCGACGTGGGTGCGGATCGCCGTCAACGTCCGTACCGACAGGGTCGTGCGCAGACCGTCGGCGATCGTCGTGGTCGCCGGCAACGGCTCGACCCGTCCCGAGCGAAAGCTCCTTGCGGTATCGTCGGCGTTGGCCGGCTCGGCGCCATACACGCGGATCCCGGGCCGCAACGATTTCGCCGCGATCGCCGTGCCGGACAGCAGACCTCCGCCACCGACGGGTGCGATGACGGCGTCGAGTTCGGCGACGTCCTCGAGCAGCTCGAGCGCTGCCGTTCCCTGCCCGGCGATCACCCGGGCATCGTCGAAGGGATGGATCAGCACCGCGCCCGTCTCGCGCAGGACGTCCGCGCACGCGGCCTCGCGCGCGGCGACGTTGGGCGCGCAGTGGCGGATCGTCGCGCCGAGGCGACGAACGTTCTCCTGTTTCGTTTTCGCCGCGTTTTCCGGCATGACGACCCACGCCGCAATCCCGCGCCGCGACGCAGCATAGGCGAGCGCAGCGCCGTGGTTGCCCGACGAATGCGTGACGACCCCACGCCGAGCAGCATCATCCGACAGCGAGAACACGGCATTGACTGCGCCACGCGCCTTGAACGCGCCGACCTTCTGCAGGTTCTCGCACTTGAAGTAAAGGCTGGCGCCGGTCTCCGCGTCGAGCGATGCGGACGTCAGCACCGGCGTGCGGTGAACGAAGCCGGCGATGCGTTCTCGCGCTGCGCGAATTGCGGCGAGATCGGGGAGCGCGAGCGCGTCGCGCACGCCATCCGCGACAGGAGCCGGCACCATCAGCTGCCGGGCAAGCCCTGCGCGTTCGGAAAGAACAGATCCTGCCACGACTCCGGTCTCACCTTGATCGCGCCCGTCTTCAGCATGAAGTTCACGTACTTCATCACGTTCTGCGGCGTGGTCGTATAGACGATCTGCGGGTCGTTCAGCATGGCGAGGATGTCGGCGACCGAATCCTTGTCCTTCGACATCCTGAGGTACGTCTCGGCGGCGGCCTTGCGGTCGCGATTGATGAACGCCGTCGCCTCGTCGAGCGCCTTCACGAACGCGTCGTAGAGCTTCGGATTCTCGCTCCTGAACTTAGACGTCGTCCAGACGACGTTGAACGTCGCCGGACCGCCGAGGACGTCGTAGGAATTGAGTACCGTGTGGATCCCCGGGCGCTTCAGCTGCTGGTACTGGAACGGCGGCGAGCTGAAGTGCGCGTCGATCTCGGAGGCGCCGGACAGGAGCGCCGTCTGCGCATCAGGATGTGACATCGTCACCGTCAGCGGGTCGAGCCGCCCCTGTTGGCCTTCGCCGAACGCCTTCTCGGCCGCCATTTGCAGCGTGATCGCCTGGATCGACACCTTGACTGCGGGCAGCGCGATGCGGTCCTTGTCGGTGAAGTCGGCGAGCGACTTGACGTTCGGGTTGCGCGTGTTGAGATAGAGCGGCATCGAATTGATCGCGGAGACCGCCTTCACATCGAGATTGCCCCTCGTGCGCGACCACAGCGTCACCAGCGGCGCGACGCCGCCCGACGCGAACTGCAGGCTCCCCGACAGCATGGCGTCGTTCATCACGTTGCCGCCGGCGAACTTCGCCCACCCCACGGTGACGTCGACGCCCGCGGCTTTGGCATGCTTTTCGATCAGCTTCTGTTCCTCCATCACCATCAGCGGCAGATAGCTGATCCCGTATTGCTGCGCGACCTTGATCTCGCTCATCTCCGCGGATGCGCCCGCGGCAAGCAACCATGCGGCGGCGCCCAGCGCGAAACGCAGTCGAGAACCGGACATTGACAATCCTCCCAGAAAAGGACACGAACGCATTCGCGGCAACGCCGTCGCCCCCGTCCTATGCGCTTTCGTAGAGCCGCGTCAGCACGAACTCGCGGTGGCCCAGCGCTTCGGCAGCAGTCAGCCTTCCGTTGGCCGTGCGAAACATCATCGCCAGCAGCCGATCGCCCGCCTCGTCCATCGTCATCTCGCGCTGCAGCAGGCCGCTCACGTCGACGTCGATATGCTCGCTCATCGTTCGCACCGTGCGCGGGTTCGCGCAGAGCTTGATGACCGGCAGGATCGGGTTGCCGATCACGTTGCCCTGACCCGTCGGGAAGAAATGGACGACGTAGCCCGCTGCCGCGCAGAGCGTCACCATCTCGGCCGCCGCCGACGAACTGTCCATGAACCAGAGGCCGGGCCCCGTCGGTGCTTCCGCCTTGTCGAGCACGCCGTCGATCACGCACTTCCTGCCGATCTTCTGGATGTTGCCGAGCGCCTTCTCCTCGATCGTCGTCAAGCCGCCCGCGATGTTGCCCTTCGTCGGCTGCGAGTCGGAAAGATCGCTCGTCTTGTGCCGGTCGATCACGTCCTGATAGCGGTCGAACATCCGCATGAAATCCGCGCGCACCTTCTCGTCGCGGCAGCGGGCGGCGACGATCCGTTCGCCACCGGTGAGCTCGGTCGTCTCGCCGAACACCAGCGTGCAGCCGGCGGCGTAGAGCTTGTCGAACGCGTCGCCGACGGTCGGATTCGAGCCGCAGCCCGACGTCGTATCCGATTCGCCGCACTTGCACGAGACCCACAGCTCGCGCAGACGGCATTCGATGCGCTGGCGTTCGCTCGCCCACTGCACATATTCCTTCGCCGCTTTCGACGCGCGCATGATCGTGTCGTGATCGCCGTGCAGCTCGATGCCGAAGGCGCTCACCGGCTTGCCGGTCGCCGCGATGCCATCGGCGACCTTCTTCGCCCATTGGTCCTCGATCCCGATCACCACGACGGCCGCGACGTTGGGGTTCGCGCCGGTGCCGATCAACGTGCGGAAGTGGAGTTCGAGATCGGCGCCGAACTGCAGTCGTCCGTAGGGATGCGGAATCGCGAGCGCGCCCTTGACGTTGTGGGCGACCGCCTGGCACGCGGCATTCGAGAGATCGTCGACAGGCAGAAGGATGACGTGGTTGCGGATCCCGACGCGTCCGTTCTCGCGACGGTACCCCTGGAAAGTCTTTTGCATCATGGACGAATCCCGCGTGGCGTCGACCGAGCTCTCTCACCAGCGCTTGGTCTTGATGTTGTGGACGTGCGCATGCGCACCCTTCCTGATCGGCTGCACGACCTTGCCGATGTCGACGCCGTACTTGATCACGGTGTCGCCGACCGCCATGTCCTTGAGCGCGACCTTGTGCCCGAGCGGAATGTCCTCGGTGCAGTCGAGCGTGATCGTCCGATCTTCGTCGAGAATGAGCCCGGTCAGCGTCGTGCCCGCCTTGACGCCCTCGACGACGACGACGGCAACCGAGTCATGGGGATCGTGCAACACGCAGTGAATCATCGGCACCTCTGCAAAGCGTCGTGCGGCGCTGTAACTATAGCATCGGCGCGATCGCCGCCGCGCGTGCCCGCTTCAGAAATCGAGCTGCGGCTGCCGCACCGGCTCGAAGCTCCGCCGATGCGCAGCGCACGGTCCGTGCCGCGCGAGCGCCGCCAGGTGGTCGGGCGTGCCGTAGCCCTTGTTCTGCGCGAAACCGTAGCCCGGGTAGTGGCGGTCGAGCTCGCAGAGGAGCGCATCGCGCGCGGTCTTGGCGAGAATCGACGCCGCCGAGATCACGACGACATCGCGGTCACCCTTGACAATTGCACGCGTCGGGCACGACAGACCAGGGCATCGGTCACCGTCGATCCACGCCTCATCCGGCGCAACCCGCAACGCCGCGACGGCGCGGCGCATCGCGAGCATCGTCGCATCGAGGATGTTCAGGGCGTCGATCTCCGCGACGTCGGCGACCGCCACCGCCCAGGCAAGCGAATGCGTGCGGATCACGCCGGCGAGCCGCTCGCGCTCGGCGGCGGGCAGCGCCTTCGAATCGCGCAGTCCGGTGATCGGCCGACCCGAATCGAGGATCACCGCGGCCGCAACGACCGGACCGGCGAGCGGACCCCGACCTGCCTCGTCGATGCCCGCGACCACTTGCGGGACGCCATGCTTCAGCATGCGACCCCCGCGGCGCGCAGCTCGGAGGCGAGCGCCGCTGCCGCCAGTGCGCCCGTATCGGCGCGTAACGCCGCGGCAAAACCGGCGAACAGCGCTTCCTGCCGCCGTCGCGTCACCGTGTCGTCGTAGAGATTGAGCGCAGCCTGCGCGAGATTCTCGACGGTCGCATCGTCCTGCAGCAGCTCCGGCACGACGAACTTGCCCGCAAGTACATTCGGCAGTCCAACCCACGGCAGCAGCAAGCGGCGGCGGACGATAAAGGCCGTGAGTGCGGTGACGCGATAGAAGATGACGTGCGGGCAGCCGGCGAGCGCGGCTTCGAGCGTCGCGGTTCCCGACGCAACGACGCCGACGTCCGCCGCGCGCAGCGCGTCCGTCGCGTGGCCGTAGAGCAGTGTCAGCGGCAACGTCTCGAGACCGAGCCGGTAGAGCGCTGCCTCGAAGCGCTCGCGCGTCGGACGCGTGGCGAGCGGCACGAGAAGGCGCGCATCGGGGCGCGCCGCGTGGATCGCCGCAGCCGTCTGCAATACGAGATCGCCGTGGAGGTCGAGCTCGGACGCGCGGCTTCCCGGCAACATCGCGAACACCGGTTGCGCGATGCCGAGCTTCAGCTGCTCGCGCGCCTCGCGCCTTGCGCCGAGCGTCGCCGCGTCGTCCGCGAGCGGATGACCCACGAACGTCACGGGGACGCCCGCGGCCTCGTAGATCGGCGGCTCGAAGGGAAACAACGCCAGCATCCGGTCGACGGCGCGGCCGATCTTCGCCACGCGCTCGCGCCGCCACGCCCAGACCGAGGGACTGACGAAATGAAGCGTGCGCACGCCGGCACGCTTCAGCCTGCGCTCGAGGCCGAGATTGAAATCGGGCGCGTCGACGCCGACGAACACCGGGACGCGTTCGACGACGAGGCGGCGCAGGAGCGCACGTCGGATCGAGACGAGCTCGGGAAGCCGGGTCACGACTTCGGCGAAGCCGCGCACCGAAAGCGCTTCGAGCGGAAACCAGGCCTCGCAGCCCTCGGCCTGCATTTTCGGTCCCGCGATCCCGACGAATCGCGCGCCCGGGATGCGCTCGCGCACTGCGCGGATCAGGATCGCCGCGAGTGCGTCGCCCGATGCTTCGCCCGCGACAATCCCGATCGTGACGGTGCTCTCGCTCGGTGCTGCGTCGGGCATCGGCGAGCCCACCCCGTCTCAGCGGACGATCCCGCGGCCGGACGCAGCGAGGAACTCGGTGAGCGGGCGCAATGCAGGCGCGGACAGCGCCGCCTGCGCGAGCGCTGCCTTCGCGTCCTCGAGCGAGAGTCCCTCTCGATAGAGCGTCTTGTACGCACGGCGCACGGCGAGAATCTCCTCCGCGCTGAAGCCGCGCCGGCGCAGGCCCTCGCTGTTCGTGCCGTGCGGCTTCGCCGGATAGCCCTGGGCGACAATGAACGGCGGCACGTCCTGCAGCACGATCGCGCCCGCGGCGATTAGTGCGTGCGCGCCGACGCGGCAGAATTGGTGGACGCCGGAAAATCCGCCCAGCACCGCCCAGTCGCCGATGTGCACGTGGCCCGCGAGCTGCGCGTTGTTCGAGAACGTCGTGTTGTCGCCGACGACGCAGTCGTGCGCGATGTGCGTGTAGCCCAGCAGAAGGTTGGCGTTGCCGATCGTCGTTTCGCCGCGGTCCTGTGCAGTACCCGCGTGGATCGACACGAACTCGCGGATGACGTTGTCGTCGCCGATAGCGGTGGCCGTCGGCTCGCCGCCGTACTTGCGGTCTTGCGGAATGTCGCCGATCGACGTGAACTGCCAGATCCGGTTGCGCGCGCCGATCCGCGTGCGGCCGGTCACCACCGCGTGCGGTCCGATGACGGTGCCAGGGCCGATCTCGACGGCCGGTCCGACGATCGAATAGGCGCCGACCTCGACGTCCTCGGCGAGCTCCGCCTTCGGATCGACGAGCGCCGTCGCGTGCACGCGCGCCATGGCGTCAGGCCGCCCGCCGGGCCGCCCCAAGGGAGGCCTGCATCCCCCTCGGGGGGAGGCGAGCGCAGCGAGCTTGGGGGCTCACTCAGCCTCCCGCCGGGCCGCCCCAAGGGAGGCCTGCATCCGCCTCGGGGGGAGGCGAGCGCAGCGAGCTTGGGGGCTCACTCAGCCTCCCGCCGGGCCGCCCCAAGGGAGGCCTGCATCCCCCTCGGGGGGAGGCGAGCGCAGCGAGCTTGGGGTCCCACTCAGGCCTCCTTCGCCGGCGCGTGCGGATTGCGCATCGCGGCAAGCAGGTCGGCCTCGGCGACGGGGTCGGCGCCCACCATTGCGTGCGCTTTGTATTTCCCGACGCCACGGACCAGTCGCTGGCATTCGGCTTCGAGGACGAGCTGGTCGCCGGGAAACACCTGGCGCCGGAAACGCGCATTGTCGATGCCGGCGAAGAAGATCATCGTGCCATCGCCCGGCTTCTTGTCGAGCGCCTGCCACGCGAGGATCGAGGCGAGCTGCGCGAGCGCCTCGATCACCAGCACGCCCGGCATCACCGGGTAGCCCGGGAAATGGCCCTGGAAGAACGGCTCGTTCATCGTCACGTTCTTGATCCCGCGGATCCATTTGCCGGTAACGCATTCGGTCACGCGGTCGAGCAGCAGGAACGGGTACCTGTGCGGCAGGTACTCCATGATCTCGAGGATGTCCATTGCTGCCCACGCTGCCCGGACTGTCTGCGCTCATGATCAATCCCCCACGCATTCGACGGCGCTCATCGCCCCTCCTCGTCCGGATGGCCCGTCGCCGAATCGCCCGCAACGCCTGCCTTCGTGCTTCGCTCGAGCCTGCGGACCCGCTCGGCGAGCTCGCGCAACTTGCGCAACTGCAGCGCTACGCGCCGCCACTCGGCGGCCGGCAGCGGCAGCATCCCGCTCCCGTAGGCGCCGGGCGTGTCGATCGATGAGCCTACTGCGGTCCCGCCGTAGAGCACCGTCCCGTCGGCAATCGAGAGATGTCCAGCGATCATTGACGCGCCGCCGATCTTGCAGTTCCTGCCGATCCGCACGCTCCCCGAGATGCCAACGCAGCCCGCGATCACCGTGTGTGCGCCGATCCGGCAGTTGTGGCCGATCTGGATCTGGTTGTCGAGCTTGACGTCATCCTCGATGACGGTATCGTCGATCGCGCCGCGATCGATCGTCGTGTTGGCGCCGATCTCGACGTCGGCGCCGACGACGACCCGGCCGACCTGCGGAATCTTGAGCCAGTGTCCGCCTTCCTCCGCCATGCCGAAGCCGTCGGCACCGATGACGGCACCGCTGTGGATGATGACGCGCGGACCGATCACGCAGCCGTCGTAGATCGTCACCCGCGCATGAAGGCGCGTATCGTCGCCTAACGTCGTTCCCGCGCCGATCGCACAACCGGGACCGATTCGAACGCGCTCGCCGAGCGTTACGCCGGCGCCGATCACCGCATGCGGACCGATCGTTGCCGAACGCGGCAAACACGCGCCTTCGCCGATGACGGCGGTCGCGTGCACACCGGGCGCGGCGACCGCCTGCGGATGCAGCAGCGTCGCGACCTTGGCGTACGTTGCGTAGGGATTGGCGCTGACGAGCTTGGGAAGGCGCGTCGCGCCGGCCATCTCCGGCGCGACGATGACCGCGGTCGCGCTGGTCGCGGCGAGCTTCGCGCGATACTTCGGGTTGGCGAGAAAGGCGATCGTCTCCGGACCCGCTGCATCGAGGGTCGCCACGCGCGCGATGCGCACGCTGCCGTCGCCGTCCAGCGTCGCCCCGACGCGGGCGGCGAGTTCGGAGAGAAGCATGAAGCGCGCGCGACGCCGGCTACTTGTCGGCGAGCGCCTTGATCACCTTGTCCGTGATGTCGATCTTCTGGCTCGCATAGACCACGGGGTCCTGGATGATCAGATCGAACTTCTCGGCTTCGGCAATCTGCTGGATGACCTTGTTCGCCCGCTCCTGGACGCTCGCGAGCTCCTCGTTACGGCGCAGGTTCAGGTCCTCGCGGAACTCGCGCTGCGACCGCGTGAGGTCCCGCGACAAATTCGCGAGGTCGCGCTCGCGGTTGCGGCGCTCGGACTCGGCCATCGTGACGCCGTCCTTTTCGAGCAGCGCCTGCAGGTCGCGTACCTGCTTCGACAGCTTCTGGATTTCGGCGTCGCGCGCGGCGAATTCCTTTTCGAGCTTCTGCTGCGCCCGTTTTGCCGGCGCGGCATCGCGGAACAGCCGCTCGGTGTTGACGAAGCCGATCTTGTAGTCGGCCGCCTGGGCGGTCGCGGCGCCGGCGAACGCCAGTGCGACGACGGCAAAAAGCGCGGCAAGAATGCGATGAGTGCGGCGGGTCACGAGTTTCTCCTGCGTACAGGCGGAACGGTCAGAAGACGGTGCCGACCTGGAACTGGAAGCGCTGGATCTTGTCGAGCGGCTTTTGGTTGAGCGGGTATGCGTAGCTGAACTTGAGCGGACCGACCGGCGAATTCCACGCCACGCCGACCCCCGCCGAATAGCGGAACGACTGCAGCGCATCCTGCTGGCGTTCCGGCGGCTCCTGGCCATTGACGTAGATCTGACCGGCATCGACGAACACGCTCGCGCGCACCGATTTGTCGCCCTTCAGAACCGGATAAAAGAGCTCGACGTTGCCGACGAGCTTGCGCTTGCCGCCCAGCGTGTTGTTGTAGATGTCCTGCGGCCCGAGCGAGGCCGTCTGGTAGCCGCGGACCGAGCCGACCCCGCCGGCGTAGAACGCCTTGTAGAACGGCAGCGGCTTGCCGCCGTAGCCATCGCCGTAGCCCGCGTCACCGCGCAGCATCAGCACGAAATCCCTGTACACGGGCCAGAACGACTGGACCAGATAATTGAGCTTGTAAAACGAGAGATCGCCGAAGGGCAGTCCGACTTCGCCCAGAGCGCTCTGCAGCGTACCGCGGGTAGGATAGAGGATGTCGTCCCGGGTGTCACGCGACCACCCGGCCGACAGAATGTAGGCGTTCGTCGTATAGCCGAAGTCGTTGACGAACTGGTAGTAGAGCGGCGGGCTGTTGTCGAACAGCGTGAGATTCGTCCGCTCCGCCCGAAAACCGACATTGACCGTGTCGGTTTCGCTGATCGGCACGCCGAAGGACACCGCGGCTCCGACGGTCGACGACTGGTACTGCGACACGTCGAGCGAAGTGGGATTGACGTTGCGCTGGTAGACCTCGAGCGTGCGCGAGATCCCGTCGACGGTCCAGTACGGTTCGGTGAACGCGAGCGAGATCGTCCGGTTGATCCTGCTCGTATTGATCGCCGCGATCAGCGCGTTGCCGCTGCCGAAGATGTTCTGCTGCGCCACCGAGCCGCTGAAGACAAAGCCGTCGGCGCTGGAATAGCCGACGCCGGCCGACAGGTTGCCGGTCGCCTTCTCCGTCACCGTAACCTCGACGTCGGCCTGATCGGGCGAGCCCGGCACCTGAGGCGTCTCGATGTTGACGTCGTCGAAATAGCCCAGGCGCTTGATCCGCACCTTCGAGCGGTCGATCCGCGCGCCGTCGTACCACGCCGCCTCGAGTTGCCGCATCTCACGCCGGATCACCTCGTCGCGTGTCTTGACGTTGCCGTTGATGTTGATCTTGCGAACGTATACGCGCCGGCCGGGATCGACGTAGATCGTGAAGGACGCCTGATGCTTTGCGCGGTCGACTTCCGGCACCACGTTGACGTTGGCAAAAGCATAGCCCTCGGTGCCGACGCGGTCGCTGATGCCCTTGGCTGCCGCCTGCAGCTTTTCGCGCGAATAGACATCGCCCGGCCGGAAGGTGACGAGCCGCATCAGGTCCTCTTCCGCGACCGGCAGGTCGCCGGCGAGCCGCACGTCGGAGATGGTGAATTGCTCGCCTTCGCTCACGTTCACGGTGATGTAGATGTCTTCCTTGTCCGGCGTGATCGAGACCTGCGTGGATTCGATGGTGAACTCCAGGTAGCCGCGATTCTGGTAGAAGCTGCGGATCGTCTCGAGGTCGGCGGAGAGCTTCTGCTTCGAATACTGGTCGTTCTTCGTGTACCAGGTCGTCCACCCGGGCGTGCTCAGCGTCATCTGGCCCAGGAGCTCCGACTCGGAGAACGCCTTGTTGCCGACGATGTTGATGCGCGCGATCTTGGCCGTGTCGCCCTCGACGATCGTGAAATTCACCGCGACCCGATTGCGTTCCTGCGGCGTCACCGTCGTCGTCACCTGCGCCGCGTACTTGCCGCGTGTGATGTACTGCCGCTTCATCTCCTGCTCGGCGCGGTCGAGCGCCGAACGGTCGAAGATCCGCGCCTCCGCAAGACCGATGTCCTTCAGCGCCTTCTTCAGCGTGTCGGTTTCGAACTCCTTGTTGCCCGAGATGTCCACCTTGCTGATCGTGGGACGCTCCTGGACGATGACGACCAGCACGCCGTTCTCGACTTCGAGCCGCACGTCCCGAAAAAATCCGGTGGCGAACAGCGCCTTGACCGCCTGCGCCGCCTTGGCATCGTCGAGGCGATCGCCGACCTTGACCGGCAGATACGAAAAGACCGTTCCGGCTTCGGTGCGCTGAACGCCCTCGACGCGGATGTCCTTCACGACGAAAGGCTCGAACGCGCGCGCGGCAGGCGGAACGACGACCGCGAGCAGCGCACAAAAAAGCGCCCGCAGCATGTGCTTGCCGACCGGGACTCGCGCGTGGTGAAGCCGCCGGGACGCGTTGCGCCGGCGCGGTTCGGTCACCATCGACTTCCGGGCGGGGGTGTTACGGACCACTAGAAAAGACGGGAGAGGTCATTGAAGAGCGCCAGTGCCATCAGCACCGCCAGCACGGCCATGCCTATGCGCTGGCCGACCTCGAAGGCGCGATCGGAAACGGGACTGCCTTTGATCAGTTCGGCGAAATAATACAGCAAATGCCCCCCATCCAACAGCGGAACCGGCAGCAGATTGAGCACGCCCAAGCTGATGCTGATGAGCGCGAGATAACCGATGAAGACAAGCGCACCCGCCTGCGCGGACTGGCCGGCATAATCCGCCATCGTGATCGGACCGCTGATGTTTTTGAGCGATGCGTCGCCGGTGAGGATGCGCCCCAGCATTTTCAGCGTGAAAAGCGAAAGCTCCCACGTCTTCTTCGCGCTCTGCCCCAACGCTTCGATGACGCCGTAGCGCAGCGTCACCGAGAGGGCGCGCGCCACGTCGGGATCGACCTTGAGCCGTACGCCCGCGATGCCGATCCGGTGACCGGCCTGTTCGGTGATTTCCGTCGTCAGCGTGGCCTCGAACGTCTCGTTGCCGCGGACGATTCGATACGTGACCGGCAGCCCGGGCTTCGCATTGGTCCGCGACGCGACATCGGCCGGCGAGCTCACCGGCACGCCGTCGATCGCGACGATCCGGTCGCCGGGCTTGAGTCCCGCGCGCTCGGCCGGCTTGCCGGCAATCACCTGATCGACGATCGGCGGGCCCAAGTCCGCCTTCAACCCGAGCGTCGGCATGAAGTTGCCTTCCCACTCGGAAGGCGGCAATGTGGCGAGCGAAACGACGCGCGTCCCCGTCGCTCCGTCGCGCTGCTCGACCGTCAATACAACGTCGGCGTGCCCCGACGCTTCGAGCAGGCGCCAGCGGAGATCCTGCCAGCTGCCGACGGCGCCGCCATCCACGGCGATCACCCGGTCGCCTTCCCGAATGCCGGCCGCTGCCGCAGGCGTGTTCGCGGGCGGTGCGGCAAGGATGGCGCGTTGGCCGGGTACGCCGACGACGAACGTTCCGGCGAAGAGCAGAATCGCCAGCACCAGGTTTGCAAGCGGTCCCGCGGCGACGATCGCGATTCGCTTCGACACGCTCTGCCGATTGAAGGCGCGATCGAGGTCGGCGGCCGCGACATCGCCCTCGCGCTCGTCCGCCATCTTCACGTAGCCGCCGAGAGGGATCGCCGAGACCGCCCACTCGGTGCGATCGGGACCGAATCGCCGCGACCAGATCACGCGGCCGAAGCCGATCGAAAAGCGCAGTACTTTGACACCGCACAGCCGTGCGACCCAGAAGTGACCGAGCTCGTGGAACGTGATCAGCACGCCCAGCACGACGAGGAACGCCAGCAGTTTTTGCACAATGTCCATCGTCACCAACTGTCAGCGTACGCGGTCTTCCGCCTCGATGCGGCGTCCATCAGGCGGCGAGCGGCGATCCGCTGTCCGGGAGCTTCAGGCACTCGCGGGCGACGGCGCGCGCCTCGACGTCGGCGGCGAGCGCATCGCCCAGCGCGCGGACCGGCCGCGACGGCAAGCGGCCGAGCGTCTCGGCGCACGCTGCGGCGATCTCGGTGTAGCGGATGCGCGCATCGAGAAACGCGGCCACCGCGACTTCGTTGGCGGCGTTCAGCACCGCCGGCGCGGTGCCGCCCGCGACCAGCGCTGCGAACGCCAGGCCGAGGCACGGGAAGCGCTCGAGATCCGGCTCTTCGAACGTAAGCGCCCCGAGACGCGCAAGCTCGAGCGCGTCGACGCCGGTGTCGACGCGGTCGGGGAACGCGAGCGCCTGGGCGATCGGCGTGCGCATGTCGGGATTGCCGAGCTGGGCGAGCACACTGCCGTCAACGTATTCGACCAGCGAATGGATGACGCTCTCGGGATGAATCACGACCTCGATCGCCGCGCGCGGCACGCCGAACAGCCAGTGCGCTTCGATGACCTCGAGGCCCTTGTTCATCATCGTCGCCGAGTCGACGCTGATTTTCCGGCCCATCACCCAGTTCGGGTGCGCGCACGCTTCGTTCGCCGTAACCTGGGCGAGATCCGCCACGGGGCGCGTGCGAAACGGCCCGCCCGACGCGGTAAGCAGGATGCGGCGCACGCCGGCCGCGCCCGGATTGCGCGCGTACCCACGCGGCAGGCACTGGAAAATCGCATTGTGCTCGCTGTCGATCGGCAGGAGCGTCGCGCCGCCCGCCTCGACCTCGGCCATGAACGCCGCGCCGCCGATCACCAGCGCTTCCTTGTTCGCAAGCAGGATGCGCTTGCCCGCGCGCGCGGCCGCGAGCGTGGGTGCGAGGCCAGCCGCGCCGACGATGGCGGCCAGCACGGTGTCAGCTTCTGCCAGCGTGGCGGCTTCGATCAATCCGGCCTCGCCGGCGAGGACGCGTGTGGGCAGACCCTGCCCTGCAAGCGCCTGCTCGAGCGCGCGCGCCGCGACCGGGTCGAGCAGCGCGGCGACCTGCGGCCGGTGGCGACGGCATAACACGACGAGCTTCTCCCATTGCCGGTGCGCCGCCAGCGCTGCAACCGCAAAGCGTTCCGGATGGCGGGCGATCACGTCGAGCGTCGAGTCGCCGATCGAACCCGTCGCGCCGAGAAGGCTCACGCGCCGGAGCGATTGGTGGGCCCCCACGCTTGCGGCCTCATTGGCCAATTCGGCCGCTGCGCTGCCCCCCGAGGCAGACTGCAGTTGCGCGGTCTTGGGCGGCGCGGCGGCGCTCATCGCAAGAAGGCCGTCGCGAGCAGCGCCGCCGCCGGCATTGCCGCGCAGAGTGCATCGATGCGATCGAGAACGCCGCCGTGCCCCGGCAGCAGCGTGCCGCTGTCCTTCGCGCCGGCCTTTCGCTTCAGCAGCGATTCGAACAGATCGCCCGCCACGGAGACGAGCGTGAGCGCGAGCGCCATCGCCACCCACGCGACGATCGCGAGCGGCGACGGCTCCCGCGAAACGCCAGCGTCCCGCGCAAAGGGGACGAGCGCGAGCGCATAGACGGCGACCGCGGCGAGCGCGGCATAGACGCCTTCCCAGGTCTTGCCCGGGCTGATCGCCGGAGCGAGCCGGTGGCGGCCGAACGCGCGGCCGGCGAAATACGCGGCGGTATCCGCGACCCAGACGATCGCCATCGCCGCCAGCACGAACCACGGCGAGCGCGCCTGCAGTTCCACGACGGCAACCCAGGCGCCGATCAGCACGAGCCAGCCCGTGACCGCCATGCCGAGCCGCGATGCGGGCCGCCAGTTGAAAAAGAGCCACGGCGGCGCGACGAAGATCCAGAACAGCGTTGTGGGCCCGCACACCGCAAGCACGACACCGTCGGGCCAGCCGCGGGCGAACCCGCACCAGGGCGCGAAGAGAAGATTCAACCCGATCAACAGCGCGCCGCCGACGAACAGCAGCCACGCCTGCTTCCCGTAGCCTTCGAGATTCGCCCATTCTCCCGCCGCAACGCCGATTGCCGCGAGCGTCACTATTCCCCAGCCGAGCGGCGGCAGCAGGAACAAGCCTGCGACGACCAGCGGAACGAGGATGAGCGCGGTGAGGATGCGTGCGGAAAGCATCGCGGGCAAGTCCCGGGCGGGCAGGAGGACGGCTTGCAAGAGGCGTGTCAGGCACGCTCGGTCGCGTGCAGCTGTTCGCTCGTCCGCCCGAAGCGGCGTTCGCGCTGGCGGTACCATTCGATCGCGGCGTCGAGCGCGGCGGCGTCGAAGTCGGGCCACAGCAGCGAAGTGAAGTAGAGCTCCGTGTAGGCGAGCTGCCAGAGCAGGAAGTTGGACACCCGCTGCTCGCCGCCGGTACGGATGAACAAATCCGGTTCCGGCGCGTAGGCCATCGCGAGGAACGGCTCGAGCGCCTCCGGCCTCAACTCCGAGCTGTCGCGCACGGCCTCCGGATGCGCGGCGAAATAGCGGCGCGCCGCATTCGCAATGTCCCAGCGGCCGCCGTAATTTGCCGCGACCGTCAGCGTGAGCCGCACGTTGTCGGCGGTCTGCGCCTCGCCGGCGTTGATCAGCTCGCGGATGCGCGAATCGAACCGCGACGTGTCGCCGACGACCTTGAAGCGGATGTCGTTCTCGTCGAGCTTCGTCACCTCCTGCTCGAGCGCGCGCAGAAACAGCTCCATCAGGATCGAGACTTCGTCCTCGGGGCGGCGCCAGTTTTCGCTCGAGAAGGCGAACAGCGTCAGATACGCGACACCGCGCTCGACGCAGGCGCGCACGATCGCCCGCACCGCCTCGACGCCCTTGCGATGTCCGGCGACGCGCGGCAGGTGCCGGCGCCTTGCCCAGCGCCCGTTGCCGTCCATGATGATGGCGACGTGCCGCGGCACGGGCTGCGGCTCGGGGATATCGCGAGTTGACGAAGTAAACAATTGACGTTCGAGGCTGCGGCCGCGGGACGCGGCATCGGCAGCCTCGTTATCCATCTTCTATACCGCCATTAGATCCGCCTCTTTCGCCGCAAGGACCTTGTCGATCTCGGCGATGAAGCGATCGGTGAGCTTCTGCACGTCGGTCTGGGCGTGGCGCTCGTCGTCCTCGGCGACGGCATGATCCTTGAGCAGCTTCTTCAGGTGCTCGTTCGCGTCGCGGCGGATATTGCGCACGGCGATGCGCGCGTTCTCCGCTTCGTGGCGCACGACCTTGATCAAATCGCGGCGACGCTCCTCGGTGAGCGCCGGCATCGGAACGCGGATCAGATCGCCGGAGGTGGCTGGATTGAGACCGAGATCCGAATCGCGGATCGCCTTCTCGATCACCGGCACCATCTTCTTTTCCCACGGCTGCACGGTGATCGTGCGCGCGTCCGCGAGCGTCACGTTCGCGCACTGGCTGATCGGCATCGGCGTGCCGTAATAGTCGACCTGGATGTGGTCGAGGAGCCCGGTGTGTGCACGGCCCGTGCGCACCTTGTAGAGATCCTGCTTCAGCGTCTCGACCGATTTCGCCATTTTCTGCTCGGCGGTCTTCTTGATGTCGGCAATCATGTTTGCTCCACGGCACTGATTCGGCGTTCAGAGTCGGGGCGCTCAACGTAAACGCCCTTCACCGCACGCTAAACGCCGAACGCTCGACGCAGGACCGCCTTCTAGCAGTGCACCAGCGTGCCCTCCTCGCCGCCCATTACGACACGCTTCAGCGCACCGGGGACGAAGATCGAGAATACCTTGAGCAGCATGTTCTGGTCACGGCACAGCGCGAGCGCGGTCGCGTCCATCACCTTGAGATTCTTGACGATCGCCTCGTCGAACGTGAGCTCGACGTAGCGCGAGGCTTTCGCGTCCTTGTTCGGATCGGCGGTATAGACACCATCGACCTTCGTCGCCTTCAGCACGATGTCGACGCCCATTTCGCGGCCGCGCAACGCCGCAGCGGTGTCGGTCGTGAAGAACGGGTTGCCGGTACCGGCGGCGAAGATGACGACCTTGTGCTCTTCGAGATAGCGCAGCGCCTTGCCGCGGATGTAGGGCTCGGCGACCTGATCGATTCGCAGCGCCGACTGCACGCGCGACTCGACTCCCGCACGGCGCAGCGCGTCCTGCAGCGCGAGCGCGTTCATCAGCGTGGCGAGCATTCCCATGTAGTCGGCGGTCGCGCGGTCCATGCCGGCGGCGCCGGGCGCGACGCCGCGAAAGATGTTGCCGCCGCCGATCACCACGGCAATCTCGACGCCCAGCCGCACGACCTCGGCGACTTCCGCGACGATGCGATCGATGACCTCGCGGTTGATCCCGTAGGCGTCATCACCCATCAGTGCTTCGCCGGACAACTTGAGCAGGATACGACGATACGCCGGTTCGTTCGCCGCCACCGGGGCAACGGCAGCGGCGATCGGGGCGACGACAGCGGGCGGATTCATGGACGTAGCCTCCGTATCAAATGTGCCGGATCAATGCCTGGTCGGCGCCGGGTCGGGTCCTTTCGTCATCGCCGCGACCTCGGCCGCGAAATCGTCTTTTTTCTTCTCGATCCCCTCGCCCACGACGAACAGCACGAAGGCGTTGACGCGCGCGCCCTGGGAGCCCAACAGATGCTCGATCGTTTCCTTGCCATCGCCCTTGACGAACGGCTGCGCGAGCAGCGTGACTTCGGCTACGAATTTTGCGACGGCGCCCTCCACCATCTTCCCGACAATGTTGGCGGGCTTGCCGGACTCCGCCGCGCGGGCCGCGGCAATCTCGCGCTCCTTCGCAACGATGGCGGCGGGCACCTCGTCGCGTCGCACCGCGATAGGCTTCGACGCCGCGATGTGCATGGCGAGATCCTTGCCCAGCGTTTCGCCCCCGCCTTCGACGTCGACCAGTACGCCGATCTTCGTGCCGTGGACGTACGAGGCGATCCTGCCCTTCGCTTCGAGCCTTGCGAAGCGGCGAATCGTCATGTTCTCGCCGATTTTCTGCACCAGCGCGACGCGACGGGCCTCGACGGTCTGGCCCGACGCGAGTGTGCGCACGGAGAGTGCCGCGACGTCGGCCGGCGCGTCGCCGGCGATAAGCTGCGCGATTTCGGCGGCAAACGCGCGGAAATCGTCGTTCCTGGCCACGAAATCGGTCTCGCAGTTGACCTCGACGAGTGCGCCGGCCTTCTGGTCCGGCGCAACGAAGAGGCCGATCACACCTTCCGCCGCAATGCGGCCGGCCGCCTTCGACGCTTTGGCGCCGCTCTTGATCCGCAGCAGGTCCTCGGCCTTGCCGAGATCGCCCGCAGCTTCTGTGAGCGCCTTCTTGCATTCCATCATGCCGAGCCCGGTGCGCTGACGCAGTTCCATCACCATGCTCGCGGAGATATCCGCCATGTGTTGCTCCGTGTTCGTCGTCGTTGTCGGAACCGCGGCGGCGCCGCAAGTTCCGCAGAAACCCGGGTCGCCTTCGTGCCGGCGCGGACCGGTCAAAAAAAGGGGGCCCTGAGGCCCCCGCGTGTCTTGTTTACGCAGGCGTATCGGAAACCTCGACGAACTCGTCGCCGGCCTGGACGATTTCCTGGATCACCTGGCTCCTGCCTTCGAGAATCGCATCGGCCGCGCCACGGGCATAGAGGCGGATGGCGCGACTGGAATCGTCGTTCCCCGGGATCACGTGCGCGATGCCGATCGGCGAATGGTTGGTGTCGACGACGGCGACGATCGGGATGCCGAGCTTCATCGCCTCGGTGACGGCGATCTTGTGGTAACCGACGTCGATGACGAAGAGCGCATCGGGCAGGCCGTTCATCTCCTTGATCCCGCCCAGGCTCTTGTAGAGCTTGTCCATCTCGCGCTGCAGCGTCAACGCCTCGCGCTTGTTCATCTTCTCGAACGTGCCGTCGTCGCGCATCGCTTCGAGGTCCTTCAACCGCTTGACCGACGCCTTCACCGTCTTGAAATTGGTGAGCATGCCGCCCAGCCAGCGGGCGTCGACGTAGGGCATCGCGCAGCGGCGCGCCTCCTCGGCGACGATCTCGCGCGCCTGGCGCTTGGTGCCCACGAAGAGCACGGTGCCCTTGTTCGCCGCAAGCTGACGAATGTAGCTCATCGCCTCCTGGTAGAGGGCGAGCGTCTTCTCGAGATTGACGATGTGGATCTTGTTGCGGTGGCCGAAGATGTACTCGGCCATCTTCGGGTTCCAGTACCGCGTCTGGTGGCCGAAATGCACGCCGGCCTCCAGCATCTGACGCATTGTTACGGACATTGCATGACTCCTGACAGGGTTGGACCACGACCCGCATGTCGGCTCGGACCGTGCCGCGGAGTTGCCTGACGGCGCTGGTTCGGGCACCCTGAGGTGCGCGGGTCTGCGAATTGCCCGACTTGGCAGCGAGCGCATTCCGTTCGCCGATCCCGTTGAAACAGGGAAAATCGTGCCCAAGTCAGGCTAACATGGGATTTTAGCACGGATTTTTCACTCGGGCGAGGATTGGCGCTTGGCGGGGGAATCGATTGCGTTTCCCCTTGCTGCCGGACCTGTAGCGCCGAGCGCGCCCGAGCCGTCACTCCGCCACGATGAACTCGTCCACGCCCCCCGAAGACCCCGCGGCGCTGATCGCCGCCCGCGACGGCGCGGTCGTCTGCGACGCCGGTCCGCTCGCTGTGCTTTCGATCGCCGGACCCGATGCGGCGGCGTTTCTCCAGGGACAACTGTCGAATGACGTCAAGGCGCTGACACCGGACGCCTGCCAGCACACGAGCTTCAATTCACCGAAGGGCCGGATGCTCGCCAATTTCGTGCTGTGGAAAGAAGGCGATGCGGATTACCGCGCACTGCTGCCGGCGGAAATCGCTGAAGCGGTGCGCAAACGTCTTTCGATGTACGTGTTGCGCTCGAAGGTGGCGCTGACCGACGTGTCGGCCGAGACCGTCCGGTTCGGGATCGGCGGCCCGACTGCGCCGGCCATCCTGGGCAACGCGCTCCCCGCCGTCCCCGCACCGTTCGGCGTCGTCCGCAGCGGGGCGATCGTTGTGCTCGGCCTGCCGGGTCCCCGATTTATCGTCGTCGCGCCGGAAGCCGCGGCCAAGCCGGCACGCGAGACGCTCGTGCAGCATGCGACGCCCGCTCCATATTCCGTTTGGCAGTGGCTGACGGTCCACGCGGGCGTTCCCGTCGTGACCGCCGCGACGCAGGATGCGTTCGTCGCCCAGACCGCCAACTGGGACGCGCTGTCCGGCCTCAATTTCCAGAAGGGCTGCTACACGGGGCAGGAAATCATCGCCCGGATGCAGTATCTGGGCCGGCAAAAGGAGCGGTTGTATGCGTTCCACGCCGCAACGGCGAACATTGTCGCGGGGACGCGACTCTACGGCGCGACGTTCGGCGAGCAGCCGTGCGGCACCGTCGTCAATGCGGCGCCGGCGCCCGGTGGCGGCCGCGACCTGCTGGCCGTTGTGCAGATCGCCGCGGCAGAATCGGGCGACGTGCGCGCGGAGGCGCCGAATGGATCGCTTCTGACGCCGCTGCCGCTGCCCTACGCTACCCCCGCCGCCGAAGCGCCGTCCGGCCGGGGCGGGCCGACGCCGTAGCATAAGCGTCGCCATGTGCCTCGCGCTCTTCGCTCTGGATGCGCATCCGCGCTTTGCCGTCGTCATCGCCGCCAATCGCGACGAGCATCACGCGCGACCCGCGCTGCCGGCCGCCTGGTGGGACGAGGGCTGGCTTGCCGGGCGCGACCTCGAAGCCGGCGGTACGTGGCTCGGCGTCACGCGCCGCGGCCGTTGGGCGCTCATCACCAACATCCGCGAGCCCGATCGTCGCGATCCGGGCGCGCCCTCGCGGGGCAAGCTCGTCACGCGCGTACTTGCCGATGCGGCGCCGCCGGTGCAAAGCGTCGCGACGATCGTCGCCGCTGCTGCGGCGTACAACGGCTTCAACCTGCTCGCCGGCGATGCGACGTCCGCGTGCTGGGGATCGAACCGGACGGCAACGTCACGCCTGCTTGCTCGCGGCATCCACGGCATCTCCAACGCCGTTCTCGATGCTCCCTGGCCCAAGGTCGCGCGGACGAAGGCCGCGCTCGAAGTCTGGTGTGCGCGCGATGACGACGATCCTGGCGCGTTGTTCACCGTGCTGGCCGACCGGACGCGCGCGCCTGACAACGAGCTGCCGAGCACCGGCGTTTCGCTCGAGTGGGAGCGGCTGCTCTCATCGCCGTTCATCGTCGGCGAGAGCTACGGCTACGGCACGCGTTGCGGGACGGTGGTGACGATCGGCCGCGACGGCGCGGCGCGCTTCATCGAGCGCACGTTCGATCCCGCCGGCCGAAAGACCGGCGAAGAGGATTTTCGCTTCGCGCTCGAAGTGGCGCCTTGATTCGCCGGCGGCTGTCATTTGCCGTACCCGGAGAATGAAAGACGGGCGCGGCCGTCGCGCACGGCGAGCGCGCAGCGCGCGCCAACCGGTAGCGTGAGCTTCGCTGGAATGTGGCCGAACGGCAGACCCGCGTAGACCCGGCGGGCCAGGTGTGCGCGGACGTGCGCGACCATCGCCGCCGCGTCGTAGCCGTTGTCGTTCGCCGTGAGCTCGTAGCCGTTGAACGTGCCCAGGAGCACGGCGCGCTGCCGCGCGAGCACGCCGGCGAAATGGAGCTGATGGAGCATCCGCTCGACGCGATACGGATGTTCGCCGATGTCCTCGAGAAACAGGATCCCGTCGTCGACGCGCGGGAAGTGGGGCGTGCCGACGAGATGCGCGACCATGGCCAGGTTGCCGCCCCACAGCACGCCCTCGCCTTCGTAATCGGGACCTTCGAGCGGACATTCGATGGTGTAATGCTCGGCGCCGAGCAGGCCCCAGCAATGGTCGAGCGTGTACGCCGACGGCGTCTCGGCACCGAAGTCGCAGGCGGCCATCGGCCCGGCGAACGTGACCATGCCCACGTGGGCGAGCGCCGCGAGTTGAAACGCCGTGAAATCGCTGTGACCCATCCAGCGCTTCTTCGCCGCGGCGAGTGCCACGAAGTCGAGCCGGTCGAGGAGCCGCGACCAGCCGTAGCCGCCGCGCACCGTCACCGCAAGTTCGACGCCCGGATCGGCGGCCATCCGGAGCACGGCCGCGAGACGTTCGTCGTCGGCTGCGGCAAAGCGCTGCCAACGCGAAGTCGCCGTCGGATCGACGACGACCCGATGTCCTTGCGCCTTCAGGTGGACGACCGCGCGCTCGATCGCGGCCGGCTCCGGCGCGAAGCCGGCCGGTGCATAAATGCCGATGCCGTAGGTGCGGGGATTCACGTATGTGCCCCCACGCTTGCGGCTGTCGCCGCTGCGTTGCCCCCAGAGGCAGACTGCAGTTGCGCGCCCTTGGGCGGCTCGGCGGTGCTCATGTGCGAACGTCAGCGGCGCGCCGCAAAGAAAGCGGAGAGAAGCAGGCCGCATTCGTCGGCCAGCACGCCGCCCTCCGCGCGGGCATGATGGTTGAGACGCTCCTCGGCGAACAGGTCGACGACAGAGCCGCACGCGCCGGTCTTCGGGTCGCGCGCGCCGTAAACGAGACGCGCGATTCGTGCATGCAGCATCGCGCCGGCGCACATCGCGCACGGTTCGAGCGTGACAAAGAGTTCGCAGCCGGGCAGCCGGTAGTTGCCGAGCGCCCGCCCCGCCTCGCGCAGCGCCGCGATTTCCGCATGGGCGGTCGGGTCGCTGGCAGCGATGGGCGCATTGCCGCCGCGGCCGACGATCGCGCCGTCCCTGACCACGATCGCGCCGACGGGAACTTCGCCGCGCGCCTGCGCGGCGCGGGCAAGCGCGAGTGCTTCGGCCATCCAGGCTTCGTCGCTCGCGGCGGCGATCACTGCTTGTCCTCTTCGAGATGAAACCGATGCAGCAGCCGATGAATGATCGGCGCGAACATTACCGCGGTCGAAGCAAGCAGCATGACGCCGCAGAAGAGCGCGTAGAGGCTGTCGAAGATCACCGCAACCGGCTTGGTCAGCTTTTCGGGATGGACCGGCCCCATCCCCGAGAGCAACATCGACGCCTGGTGAAAGGCCTGCAGCGGCGTGAGGTCGGTCAGTGCCAAATAGCCGACCGTTCCTAGCGCAAGGGTGGCGCTGATCAGCAAAAGCGACACCCCGGCCGAGCGAGCGACCCGGTGATAGAACACCCCGGGGGGCGCAAGCTTCGCGCGGCGATGCTCGAACGACTTCATGCTCACTCTGCGTCTCCCACGAACGCATCGGCCTCGATTTCGACCAGCATCGCTGGTTCGATCAGGCGCGCGACCTCGACCATCGCGGTTGCCGGCCGGATCGCACCGAATACCTCGCCGTGCGCACGGCCGATTGCTTCCCACTGCGTGATGTCGGTCACGTAGATGCGGGTGCGCACGACGTCCTCGACACCGGCGCCGGCCTGGGCCAGCGCCGCGGCGATGTTGGCGAGTGCCTGCCGGGTTTGCGCGTAGGCGTCGCCCTCGCCGACGAGCCTGCCGTCTGGACCCGTGGCCGTGGTGCCGGAAACCCACACCCGATCGCCGACGCGCACGGCGCGCGAATAGCCGACGATCGGCTCCCACGGCGTGCCGGAGGCAATGTTTCGCCGTTTCATTGCGCCGCCATCCCGCATCGCTTGTAGAAGAAGACGCAACTGGCGAGCGTTCCATCCGGGTCGCTTGCGTACTCGGGAACCGTGCCGAACGCCTGCCAGCCGAGCCTGCGGTAGAGGCGCTCCGCCGCACTTCCTTCGCGCGTGTCGAGCACGAGCAGCCGGTGCCCACGCGCGACCGCGCGCCGCTCGACCTCGCGCATCAGATGCTCGCCCACGCCCGCGCCGCGCGCCCGGCGCAGCACGAGCAACTTCTGCACTTCGGCGCGATGCCGGCCGTTGGGCTTGCCGCACGGCACGAGCTGCACCGTGCCGACGATCCGGCCGTCGCGCTCGTGCACCAGCAATTCCCGCTTGCCCGCTTCCAGTCCGGCTGCGACGTCGTCCCAAAATGGATCGAGATCCTCCGCCGAAAACGGCAGCACGAAGCCTACGGAAGCGCCGCTTTCGACCGCATCGGCAAGCAACGCCAGGAATTCGTCGCGCCGCGCGCGCAGCTCGGCGGCACCGACGGCGCGCGCCACGGCCTCTGCGTCCCGATCAGGCATCGGCCTTTCGCTGGGTCTCGAGCCAGCGCTCCTTGCGCTCCGCCCGCGTGAGCGCATCGTGCGCCCGCGCGGAACGCGCGAGGCGTGCGAGATCGATGCCGGCGAGCTCGGAAACGAGCGCGGTGATTTCGGGTGCCGGCGATCCGGCCGTATGAGCGCGAAGGGCCGCCCCGAGCGCGAATTGCTCCCTCTCGGAGGGACGGCGCGCAGCGCCAAGGGTGCACCGATAGACGCGGCCAAAACCGTCCCGCGCGAGAACCCGAAAATCGACGAGCCAGCGTCGCAATTCGACGTGATCGGTCGCGAGCATCGCGCCTGCGGCAGCGAGGAAAGCACGGAGGATTTCGTTGACCTCGCGCTCGCTCATCTCCCGACCGGGCGGAAATGCCCGCGCCGCCGCCGCGAGCACGAGCACGAAGTCACGGGCGTTCGACGCGCGGAGCGTGCCGAGCGACACCTCGCGCCGAATGGCGAGCGCTCCGAAACGCTCGGCGGCAGAGCGCAGCGGCGACGTACGGCGGTTCCCGGTCGCGAGCGTCATTCCCATTCGATCGTTGCCGGCGGCTTCGACGAAATGTCGAACGTGACGCGATTGATCCCCCGTACCTCGTTGATGATGCGATTCGACACCTTGGCGAGGAGATCGTGCGGCAGCGGTGCCCAGTGCGCCGTCATGAAGTCGGTCGTCTGCACGGCGCGCAGCGCGACGACGTGCTCGTAGGTGCGCCCGTCGCCCATCACGCCGACCGACCGCACGGGCAGGAACACCGCGAACGCCTGAGCGGTGAGGTCATACCAGCTCTTTCCCGCGGCGTCGCGCGCGACGCGCAGCTCGTCGATGAAGATCGCGTCGGCGCGGCGCAGCAGATCGGCGTGCTCGCGCGTCACCGGCCCCAGGATCCGCACGCCGAGCCCGGGACCGGGGAACGGGTGCCGAAACACCATTTCCCGCGGCAGGCCAAGCGCGACTCCGAGCTCGCGCACCTCGTCCTTGAAGAGCTCGCGCAGCGGCTCGAGAAGCTTCAGGTGCAGCGTCTCGGGGAGGCCGCCCACGTTGTGGTGCGACTTGATCGTGTGCGCCTTTTTGGTCGCAGCCCCCGCCGACTCGATGACGTCGGGGTAGATCGTCCCCTGCGCGAGCCATTTGACCTTCGGCAGCGTCAGGGCTTCGCGCTGGAACACGTCAACGAAGAGCCGGCCGATGATCCGCCGCTTCTGCTCCGGATCGGCGACGCCGGAAAGCGCGTGATACATCTCGTCGGTCGCGTCGACATGGATCACGCGCACACCGAGGTTGCGCGCAAACGTGTCCAGCACCTGCTCGGCCTCGTTCAGGCGCAGCAGACCATGGTCGACGAACACGCACGTGAGCTTCTCGCCGATCGCCTTGTGGATCAGCGCCGCCGCGACCGACGAGTCGACACCCCCGGAGAGCCCGAGAATCACCTCCTCGTCGCCGACTTGCGCGCGGATGGCGGCGACCGCCTCGCCGGCGTAGTCCGCCATGTTCCAGTCATGACCGCAGCCGCAGATCTCGTGCGCGAAACGCGCCAGGATCGCAGCACCCTGCTTCGTATGCGTGACCTCGGGATGAAACTGCACCGCATAGAAACGACGGGCCTCGTCGGCCATCGCCGCGATCGGCGAGGCGCGGGACGTCGCGATCGGCTTGAATCCCGGCGGCAGCGCGGTCACCTTGTCGCCGTGACTCATCCAGACGTCGAGAAGCCCGTGGCCCTCGACGCTCCGCCGGTCCTCGATCCCCTTCAAGAGCGCCGAGTGGCCGCGCGCGCGCACTTCCGCATAGCCGAACTCGCGGACCTTGCCCGCCTCGACGGCGCCGCCGAGCTGCGCCGCCATCGCCTGCATGCCGTAACAGATGCCGAGCACGGGAACGCCCTGCGTCCACACGGCCGCCGGTGCCCGCGGCGTGTCGCCTTCGGTGACGCTCTCCGGACCTCCGGAAAGCACGATTCCCTTCGGCGCGAAAGCGCGAATGAGGTCATCGTCGACGTCGAACGGATGGATCTCGCAATAGACATGGGTCTCGCGCAGGCGGCGGGCGATCAACTGCGTGTATTGCGCGCCGAAGTCCAGGATCAGGATCTTCGAGTGGGACGGTCCGGCCATTCGTTGGTGTGCGCTTTCTGTGATGTTCGCGGAAAAGAAGAGGCCGGCATCGCGCCGGCCCCGAACCTCGGCGCGTCAATCCACCCGATAGTTGGGGGCTTCCTTGACGATCTGCACGTCGTGAACATGCGATTCGCGGATGCCCGCCGAGGTGATCTCGACGAATTCACCCCGCGTGCGCAGCTCCTCGACCGTCGCGCAGCCGCAATAGCCCATCGCCGCGCGCAGGCCGCCCATCAGCTGGTGGATCACGTTGACGAGCGGTCCCTTGAACGGCACGCGGCCTTCGATCCCTTCCGGAACGAGCTTCTCGGCGTCGCCGGCGGCCTCGAGCTCCTGGAAGTAGCGGTCGGAGCTGCCCTGTTGCATCGCGCCGAGCGACCCCATTCCGCGATAGCTCTTGTAAGAGCGGCCCTGATAGAGCTCGATGTCGCCCGGCGATTCCTCGGTCCCGGCAAAGAGGCTCCCCATCATCACCACTGACGCGCCGGCGGCGATGGCCTTGGCGATGTCGCCGGAATAGCGGATGCCGCCATCGGCGATCGCCGGGACACCCAGCTTCGCCACGCCTTCGAGCGCGCTCTGGATCGCCGAGATCTGAGGCACGCCGACGCCGGCAACAATCCGCGTCGTGCAGATCGAGCCGGGGCCGATGCCGACCTTGACCCCGTCGGCGCCGTGATCGACGAGCGCCTTCGCGCCGGAGGCGGTCGCGATGTTGCCGCCGATCACCTGGACCTGTGGAAACTTCTTCTTCACCCACTGCACGCGGTCGAGCACGCCCTGCGAGTGTCCGTGTGCCGTGTCGACGACGATGACGTCGACGCCCGCGGCGACCAGCGCCTCGACGCGCTCCTCGTTGTCGGACGCGACGCCGACCGCCGCGCCGACGCGCAGGCGGCCATGCTCGTCCTTGCACGCGAGCGGATGCTCGGTCGACTTGAGGATGTCCTTGACCGTGATGAGGCCGCGGAGCTCCATCGCCTCGTTCACCACCAGCACGCGCTCGAGCCGGTGCCTGTGCATCAGCGTTTTCGCGCGCTCGAGGTCGGCGCCTTCGGGAACCGTGACGAGCTTCTCACCCTTGGTCATGATGTTGGCGACGGGCTGGTCGAGGTTCGTTTCGAAGCGCAGGTCGCGGTTGGTCACGATGCCGACGACCTTCTTCCCCTCGATCACGGGCAGGCCCGAAAAGCGGTTCGCCCGCTTCAACGCGAGCACGTCGCGCACCGACATCGTCGGCGGAACGGTCAGCGGGTCCTTGACGACGCCGGACTCGAAGCGCTTGACCTTCGCAACCTCGGCCGCCTGGCGGGCCGCGGGCATGTTCTTGTGGACGACGCCGAGCCCGCCTTCCTGGGCGATAGCGATGGCAAGGCGCGCTTCAGTCACCGTGTCCATCGCCGCCGACATGAGCGGGATGTTGAGCGCGATGGCCCGGGTGAGGCGGGTTTCGAGGCTGACGTCGCGGGGGACGACGAGGGAATGCGCGGGGACCAAGAGGACGTCGTCGAACGTCAGCGCCTTCCGGACGACACGCATGCGGTTTTCTCCTATGCGCAAAAACGGATTATACCCGCGTGTTGCGGCCGGGCGGAGGCCGAGGCAAGAGCGCCCGCTAGACCGTGCCCGGCCGGGGACGACCCGACGACCGGTCACGGTCGCCCGGCAAAGGGGCCGGGGCGCCGTTTGACGGCGGGCGGCCAAAGGATTACCTTGCCAATGTCATAAAACTCGCCGAGTGCCCATGCGACCCGTCCGCATCAAAGCTCTGCTTCGCAAACCGTACGCCGCGTGGGCGTTGCGCGGCTGTGCCGTCACCGTGACAACGGCAGCAGCGGTGATGCTGGTCGTCGCGACCCCCGCAGCGGCAGCGCTCTACAAATGGGTCGATGCCAACGGGCGTGTCACTTATTCCGATCAGCCGCCGCCTGCCAACGTGAAAGCGGAAACGGTGAGCGCGCCCGCCCCGGCGGTCAATCCCGACGCAGTGAAGGAGATGGCGAGTCAGGAGGCCGATCTCAAGAAGCGCCAGGTGCAGCGGGCCGAGGACCAGAAGAAGGCTAACCAAGCACGTGTCGACGAGGCAAACCGGCGGCAGTTTTGCGTCGATGCAAGAAGCCAGATCAGGATGTACGAGTCCGATCTGCTGTTGCGACGGGTCAACGAGCAGGGCGAGCCCGTCTACATGGACGACAGCATGAAGCGCAAGGAGCGCGAACGCCTCGAGGGAATCGTCCGAGATCAGTGCGGCGCGGCCCCCGCGCGAGCGGCCGCGCAATAACGAGCGTCGCCCCTAGCCGGCGCTCCACGAATGGCGCGCGTTGCGACCATTGCTTCCACGGCCCCCCCGCGCCCGCGTTTACTTCTTCTCCAGATTCGCCTGATTGATCTTGACGTCGGCCTTCGCCTTGAGCGCGGCGACGTAGGCGTCGAAGATCTCGCGGCTTTGCATGTCGCCGATCCGGGATGAGGCCGCGGCGAGCTTGGCTGCGTCCGTGGTTGCCGGCAGCGTCACCTTCAGCACCTTGTAGATCGCGAAGCCCCGCTCGCTCGGCGCGCCCGCGTACTGCGGCAGCCTGGCGGCATCGGCCTGGAAGACACGCGCGAGCGCGTCGGGCGAGAAGCCGGGCTGCGCCTGGTTGCGCATCACCGTCAGCGGCTTGCCGAACGCGACGCCGGCGTCCTTGTCGCTCTTCCCCGCGATCAGCATTGCAAGCTTGTCGCGACCCTCCTTTTGCGCCATCTCGGCGGCCGCGCGCTGCGCAAGCTGCCGGCGAATCTCGTCCTTGACGTCGTCGAACGGGCGCGGCGCCGCCGGCTTGTATTCGACGACGCGCCCGGCCATCAGCATGTTTGCGCCGACCTCGATCGCCTCGGTGTTGCGCTTGCCCGCGACGGATTCGGGGCTGAAGAGCGCCTGCACGAACTTCGCGCTTCCGAACGCGAGCCGCTGCGCGTCGGCACGCGTGACGAGTCCGGACGTCTCTACCTTGAGATCGAGCGCTTTCGCGACTCCCGCGAGCGAATCGGCCTGCTCGTAGACCAGGTTCTGGAACTGATCGGCGGCGGCGGCGAATTTCTGCGCGACCTTCTGGTGCTTGAGGTCGCTCTCGATCTGCGCTTTCGCCTCGTCGAACGAGCGGGTCGAAGCCGGCGTGATTCCGTTGAGCTTGATCACGTGCCAGCCGAATTCCGACTGCACCGGCGGCGCGATTTCGCCGGGCTTCAGCGCGAACTCGGTGTCCTCGAACGCCTTGACCATCGTGCCGCGCGGGTTGCTGCCGAGATCGCCGCCCTGCGCGGCCGAGCCCGGGTCCTCCGAATACTTCCGCGCGAGGTCGGCGAATTTCGCGGGATTCGCCTTCACCTGCGCGTAAATATCTTCCGCCTTCTTCTTCGCGGCAGCCTTGTCGGCTTCCGTCGCGGCGGGCTTGACCGCAATCAGGATGTGCGCAGCGTCGCGCTGCTCGTCCTTCGTGTACTGCTTCACGTTGTTTGCGTACTGCGCCTTGACCTCTTCCGGCGTGACGGTGACCTGTGACAGCAGCGCATCGGGGGTGAGCACCACGTATTCGAACTTCGCTTCCTCCGGCGTCCGAAACGCAGCCTGGTTGGCCTCGTAGAACGCCTTCACCGTCGCATCGTCGATCTTCGCGTCCTTGACGAAGGCGGCGGCATCGATGGTGGCGACCGCCACTTCGCGCTGCTGCTCGACGAGCGTGACGAACCCTTCGCTCGCGACCCGGGCGACGATACCGCCGCGGGCGATCGGGTCGACCAGCTTCTCGGACAGGATCTGCTTGCGCATGCCCTCCTCGTAGCTCGCCTCCGGGATGCCGGCACCGGCCAGCAGCTGCTTGTAATGGTCGAGCGAGAACTTGTCGCCCTCGCGGAAACGCGGGTCGGTAGCGATCCGGTCGAAGACCTGCGCGTTCGACACGCGGAAATGCAGATCGCTGCCCTTCTTTTCGACCAGCCGCTCGCGGATCAGCTGCTGCAGGATGTTGAAGCGCACCTCGGGGTTGTCGAACATCGCCGGGTCGACGCCGCGCTGCGTGCGCATCAGCATCTGCTGCTGGTCGCGCAGCGCCTGCGCGAACTCCGCCTGCGTGATCCGGCCCCCGTCGAAGGTGGCGACGTCACCCACGCTGCCGCCCTGACGGAAATAGTAATCGACGCCGAAGAACGCGAACGGCAACATGATGAGCGCGAGCACGAACTGCACGACGCGCTTGTGTTTGGAGACGATGTCAAACATGCGTATCAAAAGGGCGAACTCGCGTTCGCCCTTCGTTTTGTTGGCGGAGTGGACGTCCTCCTCGCGGATTGTAGCAGGGCGTTGCACAAAGTGGCATAACTCGTTGCCAGCGTTCGCGTTTTCACGTGCCCGGCGAGCGCATGAAGTCGGGCAGGCAACATCGCGTGCCGCTTTCCGCCGCAGCGGTGTCTTTGCTTCGTCGTCTTCCGCACAAACGCGGCGACGTCCTCGTGTTCCCTGCCCCAGGCGGCGGCCAGCTGTCGGACATGACGCTTACGGCCGTGTTGCGGCGGATGAAAGTGGCCGCCGTCCCGCATGGCTTCCGCTCGACGTTCCGCGACTGGGCTTCCGAGCGCACGAACTACCCGCGCGACGTGGCCGAAATGGCCCTCGCGCATTCGATCGGCGATGCAACGGAAGCCGCTTACCGTCGCGGCGATCTGTTCGACAAGCGGCACCGGATGATGGCCGCCTAGGCCGCATTCTGCGCCAAGCCCGAAGCCAAAAAAGGCGCGGTCGTTCCACTACGCGAGCGCCGATCGTGAGTGCGCGCCAAGAAACGCAGCACCGTCGGCCTACGCTGCACGGTTGGGTTGATGCAACCGTACCCGGCGAAGCATTGCCCGGCGAGCGGCCAAGCAGGAAGCTCTCGCCGTTGCGCGAACTGCTCCAACGCCATCACGTTGACGCGGATACGCTTATTACGTGGCTTGCGCTACCGCTCGGCCGCTACCGTGGCGAAATGCGCATACGGGAACAAATGGCGGCGCGGACCGATGAGCTGGCTTTTCTTCGCCAGCTGCGGGTGCAAAGCGGCGAGCTCTCCCGCCGCCTGGATGACTTGCCGCCGCGCGCCCGCGCGGTGCTCTCCATTTCGGGCGATCGGACCGCGGCGGAGAGCGGATCAACTTGGCGCGAACTCACGGCCCGAATTAAGGCCGACCTTATGCTATTGAGCGTGAACATAAGCAGCGCCGAAGTCGAACTCGGCGCTTCATCGCCGAGGCGCGCCCGCAAGCCTGCTGCGCCACGCGACGCGCTGTTGGCAGAAATTGCTGCACGACTGCGGGATGAACCGATGAAGGCCGAAAGCGCCCGCGATCTGGCAGCGCAAATCCTCGTTCTCTGCCGTATCGGTGTTCCCGAACACCCGCGCTCGCTCAAGAGCGCGGTGCGTCGGGGAAATAAATAGGCCAGTCTCCGAAGGCAATTTTCGCCCCCCGGTTTCGCATCCGCGCATCAATTAGCGCGATCACAATCGTGTCGCAACACTTGGCAATGGGCGGCGCCCGCAAGCGCTAAAAGCAACAAATCGCGCGCTTTCCTGCGCTCCAATTGGAGGCGACGCGATATGAAACCGAAGCAAGCCGGGTTCCCGAACGCCCTGGAACATTTCGATGCTCTTCCTGACTGTGCATATGTGCCTGGCAACGTCGTGGACGGACTGTTTGGCTATTCGCGCTGGACGCGCATTCGCCGTGTCAGGGACGGCACGCTGCCGACCCCCGAACAGACAAGCCCCGGCTGCCAGGGCTTCAACGTCGGGAAAATTCGGGCCGCGCTCGCCAAGCTCAGTGCCGGCACCATGCGCAATCGGAGCGCAGCGTGAAGGCGTGCGTCCTGCGCCCGCGACATCCGAGGTGCCTCTACTCGGGACTTGACCGCGCGAGCTTCGAGCTACTCGCCGCGCGCTGGTCGAATTACTCGGTGTGGGCCTCGCGCTGCCACCTAGACGCCAATACGGCGCACGCCGAGCGCGACCTTTGCATCGGCCTTGCAGCTCCTGCGATAGCGCAGGCCGACGCAAACGCGATCCGCAAGTCGTCGCCCGCGATCATCGTTCGCCGCGATGACAAAACGAGGCCGCCTGGAAATGCGACGGGCCGCGTGGTGGCGGCCCGAGGTAAGACACGAAAGGACGACAAACTCCTAGCGAAGAGTAAATCGGGAAGAGCAGAAAATCAAGGTTCTCGGGCACCCGATTGGGCCACGCCTTCTGGTTCCGACACCCGCGCCGAGCTAGAGGGGCGTTGGAGGCGCCGATGAGCCACACCGAGCACTTTTTCGGAAAGTTTGCAGCGCAGCTCGCCGGGCACGGCTATTTGCCTATTCCGGTCGTGCCGGGGCACAAGCGGCCTGCAGTTGAGGGCTGGACGGCCTACCGGTTCACCTCTGGGGATGCTGGCCAGTGGCGCGCACATTCGGTCGGCCTGCTGTACGGTCCTTTCCGCCATCGACATCGACGTTCGGCGCGCGAGTCTTGTGGCCGAGCTTGAAGAACTCGCGCGCGACATATGCGGAGCCGAGCGAGCACCGCGCCGGATCGGCAATGCGCCGAAGCTGCTCCTTCTGTTACGAGCTGCAGAGCCGTTCCCCAAGATGCAGACGGTTGGCTTTCATTTCGAGGACGATGCACCGGATGAGAAGCCGCACAAGGTCGAGATCCTCGGCGCCGGGCAACAGTTCGTAGGTTATGGGATCCACCCGGAAACCGGGAACGAATATCGGTGGAACGGTGCGGGCGACCCGCTAACGGTGCCGATTGATGCGCTGCCGCGGCTCAGCGAAGCGCAGGCGCGTCGGTTCATTGTTGCCGCCGAGGAGCGGCTTCGGATCGCCGGAGGTCGACCATGTGGGAAGCTGCGCGCGCTCGATGATCAGCGAGCGCCCGAGCCCAACGAAAAGCTCGTAGCGCACGACGCGAACGAATGCCTGGACGCGATCGCCGTAATTCCGAACGACGATGTGAGCTGGGACGACTGGGTGTATCTCGGACTCGCAATCAAAGGCGCCCTTGGCGAGAATGGGCGAGATGCGTTCGACGTCTGGTCGGCGAAGTCCCCCCAAAAACCGGCCCGATGTGACGGAAAGAGCGTGGCGATCGTTTGAACCGAAGCGCATCGGCGCAGGGACCATTTACCACCTCGCGCGAGAGGCCGGGTGGAAGGCGCGACATAACCGCGCGATCCCGCACGAAACTGATGACGACAACACAGTATGGCCCGATCCTCGGCCGTTGCCGTTGGGCCTGCCTGCGGTCGCGCCGTTCGAGTTCCATTTGCTGCCGGGTTCACTGCGAGCATGGTTCGAAGACGTCGTGGACCGCATGCGCTGTCCCGCCGACTACGTGGGTCTCGATCATGGCGGCCGTCGCCGCGGTTGTCGGAAGGAAGGTCGCAATCCGTCCGAAGCGGTTCGATGACTGGACCGTCATCCCTAACTTGTGGGCTTTTCTGATCGGCCGTCCCGGCGTGCTCAAGAGTCCGGCGATGGAGGAAGCGCTCAAGCCATTGAAGCGCCTTGTCGCCAAGGCGATCGACGTGCACAGGATCGCCATCGCCACGTACAAGACCGCGGCGACCGTCATGAAGATGAAGAACGACGCAATCAACAAGGCGGCGGCGAAGCAGCTGCTGAAAAATCCTGCGGCTATCGTCACAGTGGCCACGGACGGCGATGGCGAAGCCCCGCCGCTGCACCGCTACATCACGAACGACAGCACGATGGCAGCTCTGGGTGAGTTGCTGCGGCAGAATCCGAACGGCTTGCTCGTCCATCGTGATGAGGCTCGTCTCGCTTTTGCGGATGCTCGATCAGGAGGAGAATGCCGAGGCCCGTGCGTTCTACCTGACGGCCTGGAATGGCGATGCGTCGTACACGTCCGACCGGATCGCGCGGGGCATGAATCTGCACATCGAGGCCCTGTGCTTGTCGTTGCTGGGCTCCACGCAACCGGCGCGGATCATCGAGTACGTGCAAACCGCGGTACGCGGTGGCGCCGGCGACGACGGCATGCTCCAGCGATTCGGGTTGATCGTCTGGCCCGACGTTGACCCCGAGTGCATGAACGTCGACCGCGCGCCGGATCACGCCGCGTTGCGAGCCGTGCACCAGACCTTCGATTACCTCGACGCTCTCGACTACCGGGTACTCGGTGCGCGTCGTGACACCGATCACGACGGTGATGAGCATGGGGTTCCGTTTCTTCGGCTGTCGCCCGACGCTGCAGAGCTGTTTAATGCTTGGCGCCAGCCGCTCGAGCTCGAGCTGCGCGCCGGCGTTCTGCACCCGGCCCTCGAGAGTCACTTCGCCAAGTATCGAAAAGTGGTGCCGGCGCTCGCGCTTCTGACTCATCTCGCCGAAGGTGGACGGGGTGACGTCGGTTTCGACGCGATGAGCACCGCGATAGCGTGGGACGCGTACCTGCGGACGCATGCCGGACGAGTCTACGCCGCGGCGACGAACGCCGACGCGATGGCCGCGCAGGCCATCATCAAACGTATCCGCAAGGGAGATCTGCCGACTGCGTTCGCAAGCTGGGAGGTTTGGCGCAAGGGCTGGGCACTGCTCTCCGAGCGCCAAACCGTCGCTGACGCGCTGGGTCTGCTCGTAGAGCTTGGCTACCTACGCCAACGGTCCCGGGAAACCAACGGACGGACGGCGACGGTTTTCCTGGTCAACCCCAAGCTCGAGCGCACCGGCGAATGAATTACAAAGATAAGCCACTACACTCTACGCAAGAACTGCGAGAAGGTCTTCTTGCATCTTTTGCAGTGACCCTTGGTAGCCATTTTCAGAATCCATGCCTATTCCGTCCCTCTGTATCCCCGCCGATGCGCTGTGGTACATCCTAGAGACCACCGCCGCTAAACAGGCGCTGATTGACCGCGTGGTGGAGGTCGTCTTCCCTTCACTGCCGATGGCGGAACGCAGTGGCACCCCGATCCACTGCATCGACGCGCGCTGGCTGCACCGCGAGTTGCCCCGTGCCCACTGCGACGCCGCGGCGGCGCAACTGCGTCCACTAACGCCGTCCGGTACGACGCAGCAGCACACCTCTGAGCCGGTGCAAGCATGACTGGGCTCTACACCTACAGGTGGCAACGGGCCCGATTGCGCTTCCTGCGGCAGCGCCCTTTGTGCGATACCGCAGTCCGTCTCAATGGCCGGGTGACAAGGCCCCGATGACCCCTCCGCCGCAGTATGCGCGATTCACGGAGATGCCCTTATTCGACAGACTGGTTCGCGTCGTTTTGATGCCGATGTGGCGGCGCTGTTGTACGGCGGGATTGGCCGCGTGATGACCCGGCCCGACCTCGTAGTGATGGGAAATCCCAAACGCCGTCTTCTTCCCCGTGGCTTGGCCAAGCGCGGCATTCGACGGTTTCGGAGCAGCCTTGGGAGTCGACTCTGGCCCATGGAGCGGCGGTGAACCCGGCCGCATAGGCCTATATGCGGGGTCGTTGAAGGGTCAACCCGCGTGGTCGCGCCGAGACGGAAGGTTCGATGCAACGCCGCACGTAGCCGGCCCCCGGGGGCCCGGGCTATCGACGCCGCTCGGACGAGCCATCTGCTGATCGGCAGGCGTGAACGTCGGGGCGTGGGGCGGTGCCGTGAGCGTCGCTGCATGGCCCGATAGCGACCAGTCACCGACGATCGTTTCAATGGATCTCAACGGGAACATCGTCAATCACGAAGTGTTGGAGCCGACGCCCCTGCCAGATTACGAAGCCGACAACGAGGTGCTGAACAGTTTTTGCGGGCCCCCGCAGGACCGCGCGGAACTGCCGCAGCGATGGCCGCCACCCGAACCCCGCGAGAAACCGCCGGCAAGGGGATTAGTAGTTCGTTGAATATCGTCTTGCCGCTCCACGCATTCATTTGGCCGCAATCAAGGGATGACAAAAGTTGCCACAATGGCGTGCGCAAAAGACCCTTACCCACGATCTCGTCAACCATCGCCGGACTCGCGGTGGCACTGACGCGGAAGACGTCGACCAGCGCGTTGAGGCGCATCTTGGCGCGATCGGGCGGAATGCCATGCACGCGTGACAGCACGCGCTCGGTCGAATCGCGCAACCGCGGCGCGTCGAGTCCGAAATAGAGGCGTTTAGTGACCAGCGTAACTGGCTTCATCATCGGTCTCCCGCGCGGATCCCTCATCAGTAACAATAGCAGATAGGTTCAAATTTCCCCGCGCCTTGACCTTTCGAAAGCTGCGGCGTAGCGTTGCCTCGACAGGATAGGCTTGGGAGCAAACCACGAACAGGCCGCGCCTCGGAAACGTCGTCGCGGCATTCGCATTTGGTGCCGCGTCGGCGCTGAAGGACGATAGCCACGCGCAATCACGCGGCCAGATGGAAACCCCAAAGACAGGGCGAAGATGGAAGAGCTGAAAGCGCTCACCGTCGTTCCATCGCGCGCCGAGCCCATTGACTTGGATGTTCCTGCTAACCTCCGTAGCGCGTGCTCGCCCGGCACACTACGCGAAGATTCAACGAATCGTTCAGGAAGTAAGAACTCAATCTAAAAAGGGGGGCCACTTTGATGCGTACCGAGTTTGACGCTCAAAATGTCACCTACGCACCTATGCTGCTCTATACAAGCATCCCACTCAATGCGCGCCTCGAATTCACAATGGACGGGACCTCGTACGTCGCGTTGATCAGATTGGTGGTGTACCTGGCGCCGTAGAAAAGAAGGAGTTGCGTGATTGCCATCGCCAACAAGCATGCCCGCATCCTCTGGGCCGTGCTCGCCAAGGATGAACATTACGATGCCGTGGCTTGGCGGCGGCACCCCGTGCACCAGCCACCGCTCGCCGGCAACGCATAAACCTCATCAACTACCCAGAGGCGCTGCTCCACGCGAATAGCGAGACGAGGTCAGACCGAACGAGAGAGGAGCCCGGCTATTCTGTTGGCGAGCATTCCACCCGGCACCGGCGATCACCGTTGCCGCGCTACGCCGATATTCAAATGGGGTTCTCTCGGGCGGCTTATATCGTGGCCCGCGCACATCATCGTTGCGCAACAAGGCCGATTGCAAAGACGCAGTCTGTTCCTTCGTCTACCGTCGCCCCCAGAGCCAGCACCTGACAACTGCCATGCCGCCTTCAACTGGTCCACCCCAACCAATACAACTTGACTCGCTGCGGGGAGTCCTTGTAAACAGAATAGACTCTGAGCTGGCATTACCGTCGTCCGAAAGTGGACGTACTCAGGCCGATCGCGGTCGCGCTATCCCCTCTAATCTCGGAACGGGCACGAACTTGCTATACCGAACCCAAAGGCTCCGCGTGGTTGACGATCAAGGTAATGCTTATGTCGTACTCAGGACCATACCGATCGAGAGGACTCGCAATTTTGACGGGACAATGTCGGAGCGTGAGCAGCCGTCGATCTATGAATTCGAGAACGGTGAAAAACTCGATCGGATAGTCGAGCGGGAATTCGTTTCGGTGCGTGGAGGCATCAAATACACGCTCGTCGACTAGGCCGCGTAGATCGACGCAGGAACGACGTCATGCGCCCGGACATATCACCAAACCGGAACGTGCAATCGCGGCACTGTTCAAGCTGGCGGGATTCGGCGACGCACCTCAGGCTGACCCTTCCTGTTAGCGAAGCCGTCGATAATCCATGCCAGTCCGAAGGCAAGGGTGGCGCAGGCCACAGCAATTAGCAGCTATATCGAATCGAACGAGGTCTATCCGTAGTCATAGGAGCGCAAGTCGAAACAAGCGGCCGCCCAGACCCCACGGTGGCCAGCATTGGCGATCATATGGAGTCCTTGTCCTAAGCTCCACTTCCCCTCCACTGTCCGAGTCAGTACTGCGCCCGCAGTCGCGCGGAGCCGGTCTAGGGGATGCCGAACGAGGGCGTAGACCGTCACGCAAGTCACTCGTATTTCGGGACCGTACCCTGCTCCGGCGCACCAACCCAGATCCCTACGGCCGTGTAGTTGTCCTGGTTTGGCTTTGCCGCGACGCGAATCGCGGTGCCGATCGATTCAACCCATTCCTTGACGCTCCCGGCAAAGCCAAGCAGCGACGCCATCTGCTCCGCATCGACGGCGCCCCAGACACCATCAGTACATAATAGGAATGCGTCTCCGTCCTCGAGCTGAAGCCGCTCGCTGGCCGGCGGACGGGTGCCGCCTTCTGCACCCACCGCCGCATAGAGCTTTGTGCGGTCGATCCGGTTAGTGGATGACTTGCCGGAGAAAAGTCCGGAATCGGCGAAGCTTTGCATCATGCTGTGGTCACGCGTGAGCTGGTGTGGAATGCCACGTCGAAACAAGAGAATTCTCGTGTCCCCGAGGTGGGCGCAGAATGCAGCGTCATTGCGGAGATTGATGCACAACAGCGCCACGGTAGAGCTCATTTGCGCCAGGTGGTCTGTTTCAGCCTGGCGCTGCCGCACGGCAGCGCCAGCGGCATCGATCGCGCTGATCAGCGTCTTGCCATCCCATCGTGATGCTGCCGCAAGATGCAGCAGCGCGGCATCGACCACTATTTTGGACGCGATCTCGCCACCAAAGTGGCCACCGGCGCCGTCCGCCACGATCACGCACCTGCCGATCATGAAGTCCGCGCTGGCGTATGCGTCCTCGTTGGGCTCGCGTTTGCCGGGGTCGCTTATTGCGAAGCTGGTGATCTCCATGAATTAGTCGCACCCCCCGTTTTTCTCATGCTTTTGCACCTGTTTCTTATACGCCTTGACAAATGCGTCGCCGAACAGTGAAACAGTGCCTGGTAGTCTTCCTGCGCTTCACGGTAGATTTCCTGAAACTGTGCCTCGGAAAGCTCCCACAGCTTGGCGTGTAGAAATGCGGGAACACGTTTCGGTCGGGTCTCCTTTGTCAAGCCGGCGCTCGAGAATGGCCGGGTCGAATCGCTGCAGCACCTCGGCGAGCGCCGCGCGCATCCCGGCAATGGGGCCAACCTCGTGCGCGCGCAAATCGTCGAATAACCCCCTCACCAGCGCTGCAAAGGCGATGCTGTCGATCTCGCAGCGGGCCGGAACGGTTGCCGGCGGCATCGGTCGTTCCGGGATACCTAGCGGAGGCTTGAAATACGCATTGATTCGCGGAACCTGGTCCGGCATCGGCATGCCGCCCGCCAAGGAATCGGTCTGGGGGTTGATAAGGTAGCGCCGCAAGCGCGCAAGATCAAGGTACTGTTCCCGCGTCAGCCGGTATCGCTGCCAAGGCGTCCCGGACCTTCGTCGCAACCCAGGCACCGACGATGAAACTCAAGTCGGCTTCCGCGAGGAATGCAAGTCCGCTGCGCCCGGCATCAGCCGCGAATTCGTGAAAGTACACCGGCTCGCTCGACTCGCCAAAGTCATCATGGCAAAGCAGCGAATTGCGTGCGTTCACCAAGTTGGCGCACCTCCGCGCGAATGGCCACATCGTTGGGCTCGTGGGCCTGGGCTGACTCGGCCATAAGCACGATCAATTCGCGCGCAACCAGGAGTTTCGCCAGCCGATCGTTGATATGCGGGGTGTGATGTCTGAGCATTTCCCACGCCGCGAGCTGCATATGGCACCCGGGATACACGTTGTAGCTCACGAATGCGATACCGCTTTAGCAATCAACAGTAGAAGGTGCACCCTGGTGGCTTGGGGGTATCCACCAGCAGAGGCCATTCGCAATGATGTAGTCGAACGTTCCCAGAGCGGGCGGAAGACTGCACAGGTCCTGCTGCAACAACTGGACATTCGATAGGCCAAGATCCGCTCCTGGCGCCGAGCGCGGGCGAGCGGCTGCACGACTACCTTGCACCGATGAACACGGCATTGTGGAACGTCGCGGCAACCGGCAGCAGATTCGCGCCGTCGCAACCCAATTTCACCCAACACGCCGGCACCGGAGCGGCGTCCGGTCCGTACAGCGTTCGCGATTGACCGGAGATGGTCCGGATGGCCCGTTGCGTTGGGCGACCGGTATAAACGTCGTTGTACGCGCGAGCCAACGCCCCGGTGGAATCCTCCGAACGGGCAGCAATTTAAGCTGTGCATAAAGGCGCTCCCGGATCGGCACTCGGGAAGACTGCGCCACGGAGCGTAACGGGTCGTTAGTGCATCATCGCCGACGCCCCTGCCGCGTGGACCATTCCCACGGACCTCGACGAGTCGGCGGCGCCACCTCGGATCGGGTCTGCCCGGGGTCGACCCCGCGCGAAGTGGCCGGTAGCGAGTTGGTCCGATCAGATCGGGCAATGGGGTCGATGGATTTGATCAGTGCGCCGCCCCAGGGGGCCCAAACCCCAAGGTTGCTCCGCTTGACCCATGGAACGTTGCGCAGCGACACGACCGCAGATGTTCACAGGGCATCAAGCACGGCAAGCTATTGATATTCAGCCGGATCCGTGTGCAATATTCACTTTAGTGCCGTGTCGGCCTTGGATACGATAGGGGATGGGTCGTTCGCAATGGATGACGTGACTGCCGTAGTGATAGCGCGTTCCGGGCGCAATGGCGCGGTGTTAGCCACGATCGCGCTGCTGGTCGTCGCGTGCGCGACACCAGAGCCGCCCAAGCCGCCCGCGGCACCGCCACCGCCGGTGGTCGCTGCTCCGGAGCCCCCGAAACCTGTCGCGCCGCCAGTTCCGGAATTAAGCCCCGCCCAAGCGAAGGCCCAGGGGCAGAAGCTCGCGAACGAGTCTGTCGCGCAGCTGCAAAACGGTGACGAAGCGAGCGCCAAGCACGGGCTCGAACAGGCGCTAGCGCTCGATCCAGCGAACGATCTCGCCAAGAAAATGATGGGCCAGATCAAGGCCGACCCGCAGAAGGAATTGGGTGCGACGTTCTTCCGCTATACGGTGCAGCCCGACGATTCGCTGTCGAAGATCGCGCAGCAATACATGGGCGACCGCTATCGGTTCTACATTCTCGCCAAGTACAACGACATTCAGAATCCGAGCCGCATCGCGGCGGGGCAGGTGATCAAGATCCCGGGCAAGGCGCCCACCGCCGCGGTGGCGCCGCCCGTGCCACCTCCACCAGAACCAACGCCTCCCCCCGAAAGCAAGACGCTGTCCGACGCAGACGCTGCATCGCAACGCGACAGCGTGCGGCAGGCGCAGGCGCGGCGTTGCGAGCGCGAAGCCAAGCAGGCCTTCGCGCATCAGAATCTCGCTGAAGCGATCGACAAGTGGAATTGCGTATTGGCACTCGAGCCCGACAACGAGCCAGCACGGCTGGAACGCCAGAAGGTGCTCAAATTGCAGGAGCAGCTGAAGAAATTCGACACAAAATAGAGCAAGGTTTTGAGCACCCCGAAATCGCGTCGCTATTTGCGCGCGCCGTCGATCTTGTCCAGCTTTTCGCGTGCCAGTCGGGCGTCCCTGAGCTTCAGCGCCGCCTGGGCGTTCGCCGGGTCGTAGCGCAAGCTGGTCTCGAAAAACGCGATCGCCTGGGCGAGATTGCTGCGAAACACGCGCGATCCCTTGTCGAAATAATCCTGCGATATCGCGCGGCGTAGCGATGGCAAGTGCGCAACCCACGGCGCGGCGCTATCACCGCTGAGGCTCGTGGCGTGCTCGTACAAACCGAGCGCCGGCTCGCGGGAACCCTGGTCCTCGAGCTCGCGCGCGCGTTCAGCGACGGCCGCGCCGATCCGTTCCCGCGCGGCGCGATTTCCGGGGTTGGCATCGACGAACGCCTTCAGATCGCGGATGCCCCCGGCCGCGTCGCCGGCGTGAAGCATTTCGAGCGCCTGCTCGAGATCGAATCCGTTGCCGGCCTCTCCTTCGGCCGCCTGCGCACGCAGGGTGGCGGCGAGCGCGACCTGGTCCTCGAGGCGAACTTTGGCCGCCCGTTCGGCCTGGATGCGCGTGAATCGCCGCCGGTCGATTTCGCGTAGCGTCGTCGCCGCTTCAGGCTGATTCGGATCGAGGGCAAGCGCGCGCAGCATCGCTTGGCTCGCCCGGTCCAGATCGCCCGCCGCCATTGCCGCCGACCCCGCCTGCAACTGCTCCTTGGCCTGGGTCGCCATGGCCGCGCGCGTGGCCGTCCATTCCCGCCGGTAGGTATCATTGTCCGGCGCCAGGAGCGTGAGAATCTGCCACTGCGCGGCGGCGGCCGCCAGGTCGCCCTCCTTCTTCGCAGTTTCCGCAAGCTTGCGATGCTGGGCGATGGCGTCGGATCGCTGCGCGTCGGCCACAACCTGTGTCGGTGCCGGGGCCTCCGGTGCCGGCGCGCCCGGCGAGGCCATCTGTGCGCACCCGGCAAGCAGGGTCAGCACCGCCGGCAGCGTCCAGTGCAAGGCGCCTCGCATCGAACAATCAGCGCACCGGCGTCCGGACGAATGTGACGAGTTTATTCTTGAAGGCCTCGAGGTCATCGCTGCCGAACACCATGGTGCGCCGGAACATGTACGGATACGCGAAAAAGCCGTTGCCGCCGGGCGTGACCGTCGCTCCCTGGGTGACGTTCTGGCGCGCCAGCAGCTCGACGATCCCATCATTGACGTCGCCGTAGGGATAGGCATAGATGAAGCTCGCCTTCGCCGAGCCGCTCCGCAGCATCGTCACTGGCACGTCGATTTCGCGCTTGATCCGCTCCTTGAAGCGCGCCTCGGATTCGCCTGGCAGACGCAGCGTCAGGTTCGCATGGGACTTCGAATGTGGCTGGACCTCGATCGATCCCGACGCCATCATCTCCTTCATCTGCGCCCAGGTCATCGCGTCGGATGCGCCGCACGAAGTCGGTGTACAGGAAGACCGTCGCCGGAAAGCCGAACTTGCGCAGGATCGGATACGCGATCTCGAACGTCGAGCGGTAGCCATCGTCGATCGTGATCGCCACCGACTTGGCCGGCAGCGGCTCCTTGCCCTCGAGAAAGCGCGCGAGTCGCTGCAGCGTGATGACCGTGTAGCCGTTGCGCGCGAGATAGTCCATCTGCTGCTCGAACGCCGCCGGCGATGACGTTGAGCTTGCGCACGACTGTCGTGCCAAAGCGGTGATAGCAGAGGATCGGAACGTCTGATAGCCGTTGGCGTAGACGCCGATCGCGTTGCGCTAGGCGCAGCGGCACACGACGATCTGGCCCGCGCGCACGGCGGATGACGCCGTTGAATTGCTGCGATCCACCACGCCTTGCCCGCGTCGCCGAGATAGCGTTGGGCGAGCGACGCGAGCGTGTCGCCGCCGCGCACGACGACGATGACGTAAGTCGTCGTCCCGATTGATGACCGGGCCGGGCTCGGCGGCGGCGGCGACCGGCGGCGGCTCCGTGCGAACGGGTGGGGCGGCGTGGCACAGCCGGCGACGGCCAGCGCCGCGATCGCGACCGCGCGAGCGCCAGCGCATCGCTACACGCCTCCGGTGAGGTGCGCGGACGACAGGCACTCGCTGGTGGCTTCGTATGGCGTCTTTCGAGCGCGGCCGCCGTCTTGTCGAAATCGGCGTAGAGCTCGCCGAACTCGTCCTTGCGCGTCTCCGCGATCCGGTAGTCGTAACGGCCATTGGCAAGCTCGTGCAGCGAATTGCTTGCAGCACGCGCATCGGCACCGCCAGCCGCTGCGCGAGCAGGTACGTGCCGCCGGCCACCGCGGCCACCGTCACCACCGTCAGGATCGCGAGCAGCACCAGCATGAGATTGGCGACCGCGGTCAGCGGCGCCTCGTAGATGCCGAGGTGGACCGTGCCGATCGTCTTGCCCTGGAACAGCACCGGCGCCGCGAAATCGAGCACCTGGCGGCCGTCCGGCGATGCGGTGGCTCTGCACCGTGACGCCGGGATCCTTCGACGCGCACCGGGCGTCGCCTGCGGTGCCGCGTACTTGGCTAGTTGACTCGCCGGCGTCGTTGCTGCTGCGCACGCACGGTTCCCTCGTGATCGACGACGGTCATGTAGTTGAAGTCCTGCCGGCCGAGCGTCTCCTGCATGAACACGTCCATCGCCGCCCAGTCCTCCGAAAGCAGCGGCACCGCGTTCTGCGTCGCGGTGAATTTCGCGAGCGATCCGCCATAGTCCTTTACCTGGTCCATCATCGCCGCGTATTGCTGCTGGTAGAGCACCGTCGCTGTCACGGTCATCGTGATCGCCACCACGCGCCGCCATCGTCAGCGCCCAGCGCACGGCGAGCGGAATGCCTCGCGCGCGCCCTGCTTCTCGGTCACTCTCGGCGAGCTCCCGCGCAACGCCGACCAGCGCCTGCGCGAACTCCTCGCCGTCTGGAAGCGCTTGTCGGGCTGCTTCTTCAACGCGCGCTCGATGACCCGGCGCAGGCTCAAGCGGCAGGTCGCGGGCGCACCTTGTCGAGCGACGGCGGATCGGTCTTGGTGATCTTGTAGGCGACGCTGATCAGCGTGTCGCCCTCGAAGGGCAGGTGGCCGGTGAGGAGCTGATAGAGCACGACACCCGGCGGAGAAGAGGTCGGAGCGCGAATCGACTTTCTCGCCGATGCACCTGCTCAGGCGACATGTAGTGGGGCGTGCCGAGCACGCTGCCGACTTGCGTCTGCTGCGTCGCGTCGCTGGATTCGCTGTCGTCGATGCGGCAGATGCCGAAGTCGGCCACCTTGATCGTGTTGCGTGTCGTTTAGCCGCATGATGTTGCCGGGCTTCACGTCGCGGTGGACGATGCCCTTCTTGTGCGCGTAGTCGAGCGCCTGCGTTAGCTGGATGCCGATCTCGACGACGTCCGTCGTCGACATCGCCTTGTTCGCCTTCGAACTCCGTCGGCGAGCGTCTGCCCTCGACGAACTCCATCGCGATATACGGATGGCCCTGGTCTTCGCCGACGTCGAACACGGTCACGATGTTGGGGTGCGACAGCACGCCGGCGCCCTTGGCCTCGCGCAGGAACCGCCCGTGGTACTCGCCGTCGAGGCGAAGCTGCGCCTTGAGCAGCTTGATCGCGAGCGGCCGGTTGATCTCGGGATCGTAGGCCTTGTACACGCGCGCCATCGCGCCTTCGCCGATGGTTTCGCGAATCTGGTAGCGTCCTAGCTGGTCCATAAGATAAGTGGTTTCGGTGGCGAGCCACAGCGATGGCTCAGCAGGAATGAGTATGCCAGAATGCCTTGCGGCAAGCCCACTGCCCGGCCGGGGTGCTCGCACTGCAGGCGTGCACTGGTCAGAGTTTGCGAACGCGAGTCGCGTAACACGCTGCTCTTTTCGACGCTCTACTGGATGAACCGCCGGGGGTTCGCCGCGCCGACGCTGTTGAACCCGTGCGGCCACTGGGTCGCCATCGTCGGTCGGACAACCAACGTCGAGCTGCTCGCGGGCAGCAGCCCAGTGCTCCAGTCAATCGACTATCATGATCCTGAGCCGGTCAACGTGGGCATCGACACAATGATGACGGCCGCGCAATGGTATGGCGGTCCCTTTAACGGTGCGGTGATGTATGGTGGAACGTGGCTCAACAAGTATGTTGCCATCGTTGAGCCCTCTCACGAAAGGACAGGCCGGCGTGAAGCAAGTGAAACGCACCGGGTGACAGACACTCCGGTAATCGGGACCTGGGCCGCAGTGCGCCTCCTCGTGACACCGCGGTGGATGCGGCGACGTGGTCGGATTTTCGAGCCATAAGGGGGTTGCGCCGTGCGCCTGCGGGGATGGTGTCGAGCGGCGCGGTGAAGCTCAAAAGCTGGTCACGATGGTGACGCGCCGGTTCTCCGGGGCCGCTGGGTTGGCCTCATTCAAGGGCTCGCTCGCCCCCTTGCCGATCGCCTGCAGGCGGGTCTCGGCCACCTGCTGGCTCTGGATGAGATATTGGCGGACCGTTTCCGCCCGCCCTTCGGACAGGGTCTGATTCCATTCGGCGCTGCCGCGTGGATCGGCATGACCTTCGATCACGAATTTGTATTCGCTGAGCTGGTTGTCGTTCAGGGCCTGGCCCACGACGGCGAGCGCTTGCTTGGCCGCCGCGGTCAATTCGGTCGAGTTGGTCTCGAACGTGATCATGATCGATTGCTTGGTCGGCCCAAAGCTGCGATCTCTTGGCACCAACGCTCCGATCAACGCGGCTTTGGTGATTTGCGAACCCTGGAGGACTTCTGCTGACTGCCCCGTGGCGGGCAGCAACACGGCCGCTGCCAGCAAGGCCAGCAGGAGGGCTTTGGTGTTCATGGAGGGCCTCCGCAGGTACGAGAATGAATCCAACGGCTCTCGATCCAACTCATGCGCGCTCGCCCCCCACGGCGCTTGACTTAGGGCGAGGGCCAGCCTCTTGGCGCTCGATCTCGGCAATTTGCGCCTCGTACGCGCGCAAGAATTCCCTGCCGAACAAGGTCTGAAAGTCGTCTTCGGCTTCTTTCGAAAGGTCCGCGTAGAGCTCCACGAACCGATCCCACAACCGTGCCTTGCGATTGATCGGCAGCAGGGCATCCACGACGCTGTTCGCCGTCAGCCGCTGTTCCAGCTGCCCGGGCTGGAAGCGCGCCAACACCCCGGCCAGGGCCGCCCGCATCCCGGCCATGAACCCCAGCTCGTGCGCCCGCAGATCGTTGTAGGCGTCCTTAGTCGCCTGCTGCGGGGTCATGAAGCCGCGGCTTGGCGGTGCCAGCAGATGGGTGAGCGCCGCCTCCACCGTCGGCGAGAACTTGAGCGGATTGTTCTCCCGGGCGGCCAAAATGGTCACTTCTGCGCGCAGCTGTTGTTTCGTCATCGCGCGCGCGCGCAGTAGATCCAGCGTCCCCTGCGTGCACTCGCGGAGCAACTGGCCAATCACCTTCATCAGCAGCGGCGTGAGTCTGCCCGGGAGCGAGGTATTGGGCAGCCCCGCGCCGCTGAGAAAAGCGTGCAACAGAGCGTCCGCGGGGTCGTTCCCCGCGGCGGCCGATAGCGCTGCGTCCGGCGCCGGGGCGCGCTCGGTGTCGGTCGCGGGACCAGCGCCGAGCCGCGCCGCCTCCTCCGTGCTCATCGCGGCTGGCGCGTCCGGCGGAAGGCCCGCCTCCGGCGCTGGTTGCGATGCTTGGGTTGGCGTCACCTCCGCCGGGTCCTTGCGTTTGGGCAACGCAAACATGCCATGGATCTCGGGCGTGTCGTCCCGCTGCGCCGCCGGAGCCGCCCGACTGGCCGCCGGCGCCGCCCCCAGGGCAACCAAGGGATCGACCACCGGCGAACTGCGCCAATCATCGATCGGCGGGGCCAATGGGTTGCCGGGCTGGAACGGCTCGTCCCGGTCCGCCCCCGGCAGGTCAAAAAGCTCGTCGAGCTTGCCCGTGGCCGGCCCCAGGCCCAGACCCAAGTCCTCCGGCAAGACGGCGGGCGGAGCCGCTTGGGGCAGCGGCTCGGCAAACGGGTCAAAGTCGTCCGGAATCAGCGGGGATTGCCGCGCCGGCCCTTCCGCGCGCGCCGGCGACGGACGCGGCGTCGCTGGTGCCCCGCTCTCGCTCTTCGGGACCGGTGGGCTGCGAGCCATCCTGGCGGAGGCGGGCGACGGCGCCATCAAGTCGGCGAAGGGGTCGGTGGCCGTCGGGGCGGCGCCACCAAAGGCCTGCAGCGGATCCTGTTGCGGAAGGCCGCTCGGCGCGGCCGCCGGTTCCACCCGCGCCTCGGCGGGCGCTGGCCGCGGCTCCGCAACCACGCGCAGGGTGTACCCGGCGATGCGCAGCTCGTCCCCGTCATCGATCGGCGCCTCGTTGCCCTTGCCCAGCGCCTTGCCGTTCAAGATGACCGGGCTGGCGCTGCCCAGATCGCGCAGGATGTACTGCCCAGCGCGAAACACGATCGAGGCGTGCGTGCGGGAGATGTGCCGTTGGGGATCGGGCAGCACCAGATTGTTGCCCGGCGTGCGGCCGATGCTCCCCCCCAGCTCGTCGAACTCCCCCGCGAGCCGCCCGGGGAGCGGCGCCCCCTCATGCGCAGTGACCTCGATGCTGATCATGGTCGGTTACCGGCTCCGCCGCGAACTGCGTTCTTCCGGCCCATCATACGCGCGGGAACTAGCGCCCGAAAGCCGGGAACAACGGGCGCCATGGCGGCGTAGAACGACGTTAGCACCTTGCAGAAAAGCGCATCGCCCCGAGCAGCACCCGACACCGCTCAAAACACAAAACATGCGGGCACCGGCGTCGTGGTGGACCCGCCAGGCCGGCTTAACGCCACCCCCCATCTATGGCACACTGGCCTCAAACCTTGGCGATAGGCGTTGATGTCAGCAGAATACCGCCGCGCGGTCAACGCGATTATTCGGCCATCGCCCTCCGCCCCGACCTTCCCCGCAGCCCCACCCGATGGTGCCGGTGAACCTCGCCATGGATAAAACCTTCACGACCCAGCAGCTGCTCGCGTCCCGAAAACTCACCCGCGTCTTGGGCGAGGTCATCGGTGCGCAGATGCGCGACTATGTCGCGACCCTGGCGCCGCTGTTTCGGCCGCGCTCCATCTTCGGCGATCACATCCAGGGCAGCGGCAAAGAGCCGGTCAAAGGGGCCGACCACGCTTTCAAGGAGCTGCAAACGCTGTATGAGGCGGTGGCCACCCACCCGCCTTTCAACCTGCCGAAAGACCTGCAGTCCCCGCTGATGCAAATGACCGCGTCGGTGCAGCTCTCGCCCGTGGAATATGCCTACGTCACCAAGACCGGCAGCAAGAACGGCAAGACCATCACGGTCACCTGTCCCTACCAGGCGGTGCTCAGCTATTCCACCTACTCCCCGCGCCGGCTCCAACAGCTACTCGCCGCCCGCAACCGCAACGAGGCCGAGCTCGAACAGTTCGTGCTGCATTACCTCGCGATGCAGATCGTCGTCGCCCAACAACCCGGCCTCAGCGCCGTCTTCGCGACCCTGCACTTTCCACTGCGCTCCGGTCACCTGCCCGGTCTGGGCGACTTGCCGATCACTTATGTCGGATCGTCCATCTCGACCAACCTCCCGCCGGAGACGCTGGTCATCGAGAGTACCGACCTGTCCGGCAACGATGCCTTCGAGGAAATCGTCAACGTCGAGGACATCGCCAAGCTTACCGATCCCCTGAAGGAACGCCTCCTCCAGATCGCCCGCAGCAGCCAAGATCCAGCCGCAAACACGCCGCAACACTCCGCCTAGCGGCGCCGCCGTAACCGCCCCCTCTGGTCCCTTGCGAAACGAGAAGATTTACATGGCCAGGCTAACAGTCCGCCCGAGGGATGCGATGGGCAAGCCAAAATTTGCGGTTAACCAGCAAGTCTTCGTATGGGCGCCGGGACAGCTGGGCAAGCGCATCGGGAGTTCAGAACAAGAAACTGTATACGCGCGATGTACCACCCGCTACCACGACGACGCCTGAACAGCGATTGAATCCGACGAAGAAGAGGCTCCAAAGGGCCACAGTCACGAAGACCCGTCACGATCACGGTCACCGGCACCATCTGGATTTACAAACCCAAGCCGAAATAGCACTTCTTTCGGCGTTCGCGCCGCTGCGGAAATAAATCAGAGTTTCCGTCGCGGCAGACTTTGGCCGGCACGCCATGCTTTTCAGTTTCGTTGTCGCGAAGTCACTTACTTGCTTTCCAGGTGCGCCAGCGGATTGTCGAAATTGAAGCCAAATAGGCGGGGGTTCTCTCCCACCACCGCCGCCGAGAAGATGTAAAAGACGTAATCGTAGGTTTCCTGCGGAATTTGGTCTCTGTACTGCGAGAGCAACCGCCAAAAATTTCTTTGCTTGGGGTTGGCAGGCATGCTCAGGATCAGGCGAGTGACTCTGTTCTCTCCCCAGTTGTAGGAGGCCATCGCCAACAGGCCGGACCCCTGCGCGTCGGTGGCGTAGAGATCCTTCAGGTAACGCGCGGCTGCCTTCGTCGCCAGCTCCCAGCGATCTCGGTCGTCGCTCGGATCGGGTCTGCGCAACGCGACCAGCGGCCCGATGCGAAGACCGTACTTGACCCCTGTCTCCGGAATGAACTGCCACATGCCCTTGGCGATTCCGTACCGGGTCGGGGGACCGCTAATAAACGGATCGAAGTCGCTCTCCTGAAGCGCGAGGTAGAAGAACTGCGGCGGGAGATCTCGGGCTAGTAGCTCATCCACTATTTTCGTGGTGTAGCCCCTGTCGTTCGCGGTCTTGATGCCCCGCGCATACCGCTCGGAGGATTGCCATTTCTTGATGTACCGCTTGACTTCTGCGGCGAACCCCGCGGGCATCGCCAATTCGCACTCGCCGAAAATGCGCGCGACCCTCAGGACAAGCCGATCCTCCTCCGTCATTCTCGGGTCATAGACCTGGAGCGTCGAAAGGAATCGATCGTATTGTTCTTCCATATCCTTCCTGCGGGTTTGATACTTTCGAAGCTCTTCCATCCCCGACGCGCTATTCGATTCTGTCACCAGCTTTTCCAAGCTGGCGATGTCCACGTCGAGTGCTTTCATGGCGTAGAAGATGCCCTGGGCAAGCTCCTTCTGTTGGCTTGCCTGTCGGTACTGATACAGGGCGAACACGCCAACGCCGAGCACCAGCACCGCCAGCGCTCCGATAATCCAACCATACTTCCTTTTTTGTTGGGTATGAACGCGCTTGAAAGCCTGGCGAATCAACATCGTGCGCTCGCCGATCGGCTCGTCGTCCGCCGCCTCGCCGAAGTAGTGCTTCTCGTAATGGGCGATGTGGGAATCGCTCGGACCCGAGGGCCTCGCTGGCGGCGCCACCGGCTCAACTTTGAACCCCACGAATGGTCCTTCGAATCCCAGTCTTACCGTCAGCCCCTGCCCCACCGGAGCCGCCCCCACCTGCTGATCGGCGACAACAATTCCGTTGGTGCTCTTTAGGTCGCGAATCCACCACTGCCCCTGATGAAAAAGCGCTTCCGCGTGATACCGGCTGATGGATTGACTCTTGATGCAGACCTCGCAATCGTCCGCACGCCCGATGCGAATTGATTTTTGGAAACGGAGAACCCGCCGATCTTCGGGCGTCGATCCGACGGTCACGCGAAGAACGGGCACGGATTGCGAAGTGGGTTTCGGCGTGGACGTATTCATCCGCTACTGCGGCTCGTTCGATCGCCGATAGACCTAAGCATATGGCGATCTCATATCGAATGACGGAGCTTAGCTCGAGAGTCGATGCTTAGCGGTATTGAGATCGGCGGGATCGGAATGCGGGCGACTGGGCCGAGCGCATTACAGCATGAAAAATGGGCGGGCTGACGGTTGACCAAGTCCGTCGTCATCGCTTAGTACGCTGGCGCTTAACGAGCCCCGGACGCAGGGCGAATACAACGAACATCGACCGCACAGCGCACTTGGCCATCTGACCCCAAGTGAGTACGCTATCCGTGGTCAGAAACGGGCCGCCGAAGTGACCGATTCCTAGTCTCAAACTGTCCAGAAATGGGGAAGCTCAACTCGCGCACGACCCCCAACTAGAATTGTGGGATCCGATGGTGACACGTACCTTCGGCCGAGGACGAAGCGCTATGCGGCGACAGGAGACCGGTACCAACGCTCGCCGAGTGCGCGCGCCGCCGGCGCTCAGTGCCGAGCACTTCAGGTTCCGTACTCCTAGAATTAGTCATAGACACAACTGCTTGCCTACCCCTTAGGATAAATGAGAAATCGTGTCTGGTGATTCAGGGGCTACTTCAGGGCCCGGGGATATGCTGGCCCACGCGAGCCTGCAGCAAGGCTAAGCGGCTTGGGTGTGCAGCAGTACCACGCGGGCGGAGGACACAATATGCCGGGAACACTGGAATTCGACTTTCGCTTCACCCGACCACAGACTCAGAGACCCAACCGCAGAGGTGAAGACAGCCCGATGCGGATCCTGTTGCTGGGCGATTTCAGCGGGCGCCGGAGCCAGGGCACGGAGGACGCGGCCTCCCTCGGCGATCGGCGAGCGGTGCGCGTGGATGTGGACGACTTCGACCAGCGGTTCGCGAAGCTTGCGCCTCGTCTGGTGCTCCCGCTCGGCGCGTCCGGAGGACCCGGGCAAATGCTTGCCTTCAGCCGGCTCGACGATTTCCATCCCGATCGTCTTTACGAGCGCCTGGATCTGTTTCAGGGTCTGCGTGAAATGCGGGCGCGGCTGCAAGACTCCGCAACATTCGAGCAGGCGGCGGCAGAGCTTCGGCGGGACGCACCCGGCTCGTTACAGTCGCCGGACGAAACGCCCGCTGCAGGTAGCGACCAGCGCGGGTCTGCGGAAAACGATGCCGCGACGCTGGAGCGGCTGCTCGGTGCACGGCCCAGTGGGGTGGCGACAGCGCCGGCATCCGCCGGGCAGGCATACATCACTGAACTCATCCGCAGCATCGTGGCGCCGTACGTGGTGCCCGCGGCGTCGCCGCTTCAGGGCCCATATCTGGCCTGGGTCGATGCCGCCACGAGCGAGCAGATGCGCGCCCTCCTCCATCGTCCCGCGTTTCAGGCGCTCGAGGCACTGTGGCGCTCGCTGCGGTGGCTGGTCACCAGCCTTGAGCTGGGTCCAACGCTTCAGTTGCATCTCTGGACGTGACCAAGGCGGAGCTGATGGCGCACCTGCAGGCTGCCGGCCGCAACCTCGAGTCTTGCGCGCTGTATCGAGTGCTGGTCGAGCAGGCGGGTGGCACGCTGGGCGGAGAGCCCTGGTCACTGCTGGTAGGCGACTACACATTCGGCGTTGCGAAAGAGGATCTGGAATTGCTCGCCGCCTTGGGCGCCCTGGGCTCGCAAGCCGGTGCACCGTTCCTCGCGGCCGCAAGCCCGAGCCTGCTCGGCTGCGCGTCGTTGGTCGACACCCCCGACCCCCGCGATTGGCAGGCCATCGATGCCGAAGGGGGACCTCGCTTCGAGGCGCTGAGACGCAGCGCAGTCGCCTCCTGGATCGGGTTGGCGCTGCCGCGTATCCTGATGCGGCTGCCGTATGGGAAGAACACCGATCCGGTGGAGCACCTCGACTTCGAGGAGCTTGCATCCGGCACGCAGCCACGAGGCGTATGTGTGGGGCAACCCAGCGCTGGCCTGCGCGCTGCTGATCGGGCAATCCTTTTCGGCGCGCGGCGGTTGGGATATGGAACCGGGCGACGATCAGGATCTGGTCGATTTGCCCGCGCATGTGTTCGAGCGGGACGGCGAGCGACATCTCCAGCCCTGTGCCGAAGTGCTGCTGACCGAACGGGCCGGCGAAGCGATCATGAGCCGCGGCATCATGCCCCTGCTGAGCTACAAGAACCGCAACGCCGTGCGACTCATGCGGTTCCAATCGATCGCGGCGCCGTCCGGCGCGTTGGCGGGCGCCTGGTCTTGATCGAGAGCCTGCCACTGCTCTCCTGTCAGAGGCCAAAATTGTGGCGGATTTTTCCACTTCCGATCGATACGAAATCCTGGGTTAGGGTCAGATCGAAACACCGGACGCAGGTCAAGGTCACTGCAAACCTCGGGCTGGTCTCGGTCGGAATTGCGCACACGCGAAAAATAATCTGAGGCAGCGTTTGCAGTGTTCCAATTCGCTCAAGGATGAAGTTCCGTCCACCACAACCAGCCGGCCGCGGCGGCAAAGAGGGCTGTAGCCAGCAGCCAAGTGTAGCTCGCACGATCGAGGCGACCTGTGCGCGTAAAGCGCAATCCCGCAATTATAAGAAAGACCAATCCCACGGCAGCCAGGATAAATTTAGCGATCATTTTTCCGAGTGGTATGCGGGATGGAATGGTCAATGAACCGTGCGCAGGCACCCATTCTCACCCCTGAGGTTCACAATTTGACAGCTGTCTCGCGGCTATTAGACCTCACCCCGTTTCAGTACCGCGCGGAGGTTGAGTTTTTCCGACTTCTGAGCTTGCCCCGTTTCTCGACAGTTTGAAACTAGAACCTATCTCAAATTCAGTTGAAACGTGAAGATCATTGGCTACAATCGTGAATATGCAGCGATTGAGCGACGAGCATTGGGAGAGGATTCGGGAGTAGACTCTTCGGAAACACTTCTTCGAGCGCACGGATCAATCCTGGCGCTCCGTCGCTGACCACCGGTACCGGCTCGTTCAGATTGTGCGTTTTCAGATCGCGCAAAAACTCCCGCAGCGCTCGGCGTATCCTCTTTGGTGCCCGGACACAGCCCAAGCAACACCTTCTCGCCGCGCTCCGTGATTCCCCAAGCGGCTAATACTGCTTCGCGGGCTTGCCCCAAGTGCAACCGCTCGGCGATGCCGTCGATGAACAGGTACACCAGGCGATGCTCGCCGAGCTCGCGACCGGCGAAGTTCTGGTAGTCCGGCCACAGGCGTTCGGTAATCTGGCTCACCGCGCTTTTGGAGAGCAGGCTCTTGCCGTTCGTATCACTGAAGGCCGCCTCGATGTCGCGCACCGACAGCCCGCGTGCGTACATCTCAATGGCTAGCCGCTCGAGCTCCTCGGTGCGGCTGCCCAGCGCTTCGCGGATCGCCGAGCGAAACGGCTCTACCGTGCCACGCACCTGCGGGATCGCGTACTCGATGCGTCCCTCGGCGCTGTCGAGCTTGCCACGCCGATAGCCGTTGCGATGTCCGACCGCGCCGTCGCCATGCTGGTAATATAGCCGCGACCAACCACATTTTCCCGAGGAGAACATTCCCGATGGTCGTCCGGGCCGCAAGCCAGTGCCGGCGCGCCAAGTGCTCGACGCGGTGCTGTGGATTCTGAACACTGGCGCGCAATGGCACATGCTTCCGCAGTGTTATCCGAACTACAAGACGGTGCATCGCCGTTTTCAGCAGTGGTGCGAACGCGAGATATTGCGCGAGATTCTGACGAAGCTTGGCCAACGAGTTGCGTGACGAGGTGAAATTGACGAAAGCGAGTGCTTCATCGACGCGACGTTTGCCAGTGCCAAAGGCGGCGGGGCCGAAATCGGTCCAACACGTCGTGGCAAGGGCGTCAAGATCCTGGCCATCGTCGATCGCCACGGCCTGCCGCTGTCGGTGAGTACGCACGCAGCGAATCATCACGAAGTCACGTTGGTGCAGCTGAGTTTCGATTTCTACATGCTGGAAGCAAACCGCCAGAATCTGATCGGCGACAAGGCGTATGACAGCGATGGGCTCGATGACGACGCTGAAGCAGCAAGGCGTCGAAATGATTGCGCCGCATCGCTCCAACCGGCACCTTAAGACGCAAGACGGCCGCCGCCTGCGCCGCTACAAGCGCCGCTGGCTCGTCGAAAGGTATTTCGCGTGGTTGCAATGGAAGCGTCGCTTACTCGTTCGCTGGGAGTACTACGTCAGCAACTTCCTCGGCTTCGTGCGAGCTGGCCATCATCACGATGCTCCTAAAGCCATTTTGAGATAGGTTCTAGGAATCGGTCACTTCGGCGACCCGTTTCTGACCACGGATAGCGTACTCAGTCGGGGTCAGATGGCCAAGTGCGCTGTGCGGCCGATGCTCGTCGTAATCGCAACGCCATGCCTCGATTCCGGCCTTGGCGTCGTCCAGCGAAACGAACTCGTTGGCGTTCAGACATTCGTCGCGTAGGCGGCCGTTGAACGACCCGCATAGCCCATTCTCCGTGGGTGCCGGGGGTGATGAAGGCCAGCTCGACGCCGCGTCGCCACGCCCATTCGTCGAGCGCCCGGGAGGTGAACGGAACAGCAGACGCCGGAGACCCTCAGGAACCGTCCGTCCTGTGCCTTTCCGAGAAGGTTGCCCTCCGCTTGAGCCGAATAAGCCAGATTGCAAGACTTCCCCCCATACACGCGATCCCGATCGCCAACTTGATGATCATGGGCAGATACAATTCTGACCGTGTCGCGATGTCTGCAGAATTGATCTCGTTCGGAATGTAGAGAACGGGTACGCGATCGCCGACCGCAAGTCTTTTTTCGCCCTGAGTCGCAAATTGCGCTGTGTTGCCTGAGGCAACCGGAAATGCGATTGTAACGGTATCTGTCGAACTTTTTCCAGGCGACACGTTCTTGTTGATGATGACCCCGTCTACCTGACTGCCATACCGGATCAGGCGGAAATCCTGATATCCCATATAAAGACTTATCGGGCCGGCGAAGAGCAGCAAGAACCATGGAATGAGGGGACTGGCATACACGGAATGCCTGGTCGCCTCTACCGAGTCTGCCGCACCGGCATTGTCTACCGCGGACGCGATGAGCGTTCCAGCTCTGCGCGCGCGTTCCGCGCGCCACACGCCGATCGCGGCGCCGCATACGGCAGCCGGCCAGGCAATCACTGCAAGAGCTTGAATCACGGTTTTCGGCAGCCATTCCCGTACCATCGCCGCGAACACTACCGGCAGCAGAAAGCCAATGATGAAGCCGATGAGGCCGTGCAAGACATACACTGCGAAATACATCAATGGTGCATACAGCACGTTGGGCCCGCCGTGCGGAGCCGAAAAAAGGTCTGTGCCGCACATCGAGCAGAGATTCGGATTGCGCCGAGGATTCATGATCCGCGCCGCCCACCCGCCGTATCGGATATTCACCTGGTGGCAATACGGACAGGTGATCTCGGTTCGCTCCATACGGGGCTCCCGAGCGGGAGATTGGACCCTACACGGCGTCCGCGACCCGCTACAGTTAGGGGTGTCTCTACTCCTGGAGCAGCATACCCGGAGCTTCCCATTCGTGGAAGTGACCAATATCGAGCACACGAAGCAGAAGTACGATGTCCGCCTGCCGTTAGATCAGTTCGTCAGCGAAAAGGGATGCAGCAGAAAAGTTACGACCAATGCATGGCCGAGGCAAGCACCGACCGCTTCGGGTGACGTACCCTTTGGCCTAGGCATCGAGGTCCAGGATTGGGCTACCACACTTTCGGGTATTCGTATGGCAGCGTCTACGAAGTTCATTATGACAAGGGTCCTCGGAGCAAGAACGTATTGGAAAAAATGATCTCCTGCAGCATGCCCCTGATCGGCCAACCCACGCCAGACACGAAGGGCGGTCAGGTAGTCGCCCCGGTTATAGGCGACTTGCCCGTCTGCGGGGGTCTGCGCGATCGAGGAAGACGAGAAACCGAACGCGAGCAGGATGAACAATGCTCGACCGCAACGAAGAATTTTCATTGTCGATCGGACCCCCTGTTGTTTGTGCGCAGGCGCATTGTGCGACTCGCTTGCCGAACGAAGCGTAGCTGCCGTGCGGAGCACGACTCCCGGAGTCGCGGTCTCGGCAGTTCGGCGGACTCGCGCAGACACGCGCGGGAGGAGACATGGTGAGGCGGAAATACACTTTCCCCCTCGCATCGAGCGAACGGGCACAATTGAACGTAAACGCCTATCCGTTCAACTCACTCGCGGCCTCGGCGCGCCAGCGCGGGCAACGAGTCAGTTCGTCCATAGCACTACCAGCACCTGGTTGGCTGACAAGCGGATGGCCTTGCCACTGAGGAGCGGCGAATTGCGTACGGAGCAACGTCGAAGGTTTCGGTGATTAACCGAATGCGCTGCGACTCGGTCACCTGGGCGTCGGGCAGAGTCTTGAGGGCCGCAAATGACGACGAGATTTAAGCCGGGGGGCGTCTCGACACAGCTTGTGTGCCGTGACCGGTAAGAAGACGGGACACTCCGTCGGCGGCAACACGTCCAGCACGGGCCGTGACCCACCAGTCACCGCCGTGGAGACGCGGTTCCGGTCACCCGCAGTGCTTCACGTCGGCGGGCAATTTGATCAACCGCTTTAGTTCGGTAAGGTCGTTGCTCATGGTTTTCTTCCTTGTTCACTTGTCCTGTGTCCTTGCCGCATCCCGACAACGGCAGCAGCAGCAGCAATGAGAGGCTCAAGACCCACGCCCTGCGCCTGCTGCTGCCCGTGCCGGAAAAAGATGGACGGTTCACCGCGTCACCGCAGCGGAGTCGTCACGGTCCAGTGCATTCCGCGTCCCGAAGGTTCCATATTTCCACTCGATGCAATTCGCCGGAAGTTCCGAGGTCTGGGCATATTGCTTGGCGAGCCCGGTGATCTCGAACACGCCATTGTCATCGTCGGGAATACCGGTGACAATGTCTGTGTTGTCCGGATCGAAGTTGTAGCGGTGCTCGGCATGGAGCACCAGGTTAGGCGAAACCAGGTTTCGCCGCCTTTGTCGATTATCTGGGCATTGCCGCTGAGCCAGATCACATGCCCGCCAATCGCTTTTTGCCAGTTTTCAGTTTCGGGGTAGGGAAACAGTTCGTTGCTGCCGCATGAGATTTGGCCGCCCGTGAGGCTGAAAGTCTTCACGCTCTTGTCAGCTTCCCAGATGATCTCCGCGCCGTCCTGGATGTCAAGCATCGCATTGGCAAGCGTGGTCACCCCTGAGTTGTCGGTGTAGACATACGATTCGTACGAGAACAAGCGGGGTCGGCCTGCGCCCTCCAGAAAATGCCGGTAGGCCGCGCAGGCTTCCTCCAGATCGGGGCGCGCCCCTTCTGCGACCTCCAGCTTAAGCCGCCACTTGACCAGCGCCGCAAGGTCGGCGGCCTTGGGCTGCCGCGGCTTGAATTTGTCCAAAAACCCGTTATCGAAAGAAATCGAACTTGGCCTGATGGGGGCCCCAAGTCGATACCGAGCACCAAAATACCTGGGAGAGGGAACCGACTTTCCCTGGGCCGGCATGACATTCGCGCGACCGGTGGCCTTACGGGTATCCGCACGGGCATGCGGATTGCCTTGGTCGCGCATCCGCGGGTTCCAGTTCGCGTCCTTTTGTCTTTCGCCCATGATGACCCCTTGGTGCACGCCGATTCACTCGGCGATCGCAATGCGCTCGAGCATGCTCAAACCGCCAGAAACTCTACTTTAAGACTGTCGCCTTGACGGGAAGCTTACGACAACCACCACCCTTGCATTCAACGGGGAGGCCATATAGGGAGGCAGGTATTGCTGCTTGCTCAGTACGCACTCTTCGGAAGTATCGTGTTCTCAAGTATGGTCTTAATCAGTGAGCCTTCGATGTAGCCAAAACATGTGACGGTCTTCTCTTGGCAGTAATAGATATTGAACCCCAGGTCTAGGAGCGCTTGTGGTGGTTCTCGCCATGTCTTTTCATCATTGATATCAATCTCCATAATCAGGTCCCACGGAATTGAAGGAGTGCGACCTCCGCCCGGGCCACTCAAAAGTAGCGGCGCAACCGTGCTGACGAGGAAATTTCCCTTGACGAAGAAGTTAACGAACCGGTTCGATCTAGCGGCACCTTGAAACCACTTCCCGAAGTTTCCTGCCCTGCTAGCCATGATCCCTTCTGCAGTGGCGTCGCGCGCATATAGGAACTTGTTTGCCGCGAATGCCGCGCCGCCGCTGCCGGCAATCTTTGCAAATGCCTCGTCCCAGTCACCGTTTTTGACATTCTCTCGCGCCCAGATCAGACCAATGAGCAATGCCGCCACAATGTTTAGGCGCCGAAAGGTTGTCTTAACTCCCAGACGGTCCTCGTAGCGCATGAGAAACATCTGCTCAAGGTCGCGTTCGCTGTATCTAAGTGCTAAGTGCGCCGTCAATTCTTTCTCACTCATGGCAGCCCAAGTTGCAGGCAGGATATTGCTAAGAGTTCGTATGTAACCCTGTCGAATCAACCACGCAGCGAAGGCGGCGGTTTCACGCGGATACGGGACATCCGTGTTAGAGAGACACGTAAATCCGGTTGGCGCGACTGGCGTATGCTTTGTAAGGGCCAATGTTCCTTGGTCAATCCAATCAAGCCCAAGCTGAGTGGTACAAAGCGGGCCGCGCGGTCCATCTGCCATACTGCCTCCGATGTAAGCAAGCCTGGTTGCGGAGGTCCACTTCGATTGATGTGATAGATAGCCCGTGATTGTGATGCGGCCACAATGAGTCCGACACCAATGCTACCGCTGGTTTGCCGGTTGTGGGTGGTGGACTTGGCCAAGTCCATGTTCCAACTCCGCCCTCGCCCATCGCCTTACGCCGCGCTGTCTACCGCTTGATGGCTTCTTCCATTCACAGCGCCAATGCTCCGCGCTCAGTCTCCACCTGGATTTTCACTGCGTAGTGCTCGACGGCGTGTTCGAGTCCGCACACCGACCGGGGCGCGTGTCTACCACGCGGTCACCGGGCTCGACACGCAGGCCATCCTGTGCAGCTTCGTGTGCCGCGGCGTTGGGCCGGGTGGCCCCCATCGCTTGAATATCGCTCAACGACCGCCCGAGGGATCCCAAGGGTAGGATACAGAAAGCGTGATTCGAAGTTGACCGACCTCGCCCCTCACAGCTTAAGCTGGACCGGCGGTTTGCACCTGAAGGAGCCGGAGCTCAGGGCCGAACCGGGGAAGCCGATCGTCCGGCCCGTCTGCACACTGACGCTGATGCCGAGGTTTCGCAGTTCCAAGGTCGACGGAACCGATATGTCGGTCCCAAGACCGACACTTCCGGGCTCGTGCCAGGTCGCTTGCCCGTCGAAGTCGGAGAAGCCGACCCCTTTTTTGGTCGAGAAATTGTTCCAATTCTTACTTTGCATCGTCATCGACATGCCTGCCGAGGGTCCGACGCCGAACGTTGCGCCCGCCGGCCCGACGCCGGCTGACCCGGCCGGGCCGAAAAACCTGCATTGGGCCATCTGTTGAGTCTCCCGATTCACCAACAGGAAGTGATACTCCACCAGTCCCGTCCCGACCCCGAACCCGATCAAGGGGATGTTGGCGCCATAACTGACGCCGACGTTGTGCCCGTAGATCTGGCGGATCGTCCAAGGCTCTGACCCACCGATGCTGCCGGTGATGACTACCGGCGGGAAGTCGATGGGGGGTGAGCCTTCCGCGGTGATCAAGATCGGGATGACTATGGTGGGCCAAAGCGGTAGCGATTTGATCCCCAGCGCGATGGTGATCCGAACGGCCCGATCTAGCTCGTCCTCTGTTGATTTGGAGGTGGACAGGTCCTCGCCAGCCGCCTGAATGTCAGGCCCCGGCAGCTTGGACTCTGGGATCCCTTGCCGTCCTAGGTATTCCTTGACCCGCAAGACCCGGCCAAGCGACAGTTGCCGGTTGTACTCCCGATCCCCACTCTGGCTGGCCGTGCCGGTCAGCTTGGCGTGGACCCGATGCTCCCTCAGGAACGGGGCGACGTCTCGGTCTAGGAACTCCTTGTGCTCGGGCTTAAGCACGTTCCCGTCGATGTTGTAGTTGTACAAGATGTGCGTGCACACGACCGACGGCCTTGTGGTCAGTTCCGTCGTGGCTTTTCCCGGCCCCGTATCCTTCCCGATTTTGTCGAACCCTGCCATATAAATCCCGTTGAATCGAACGCCGTCGGTCCTTCTCTCACGGGACCGAGGGTTCTCCGCGTCCCGTCCAGGGCGTGAGGGGCCTAATAATTAAGGATAACCTTTAGATCGCCTTGCCGCAATTACGATTAGATGCGCCCCGGATGGACGCTCGTTTGCCGACGGAGGCTGCTCGGGCAAGAATGCCCCTCTGGCGCTCGGACGGCGCGCTCATCCCATCCAAGGTTGCATTTGCCGGACCTTTTCTTGATGGGGGATGACATGTTGCAATCTCCCAATAGAGAACACGATGGGGTTGTGGCAAACGGACAAAGATCTACTTGTCGTTTCGAGCACGAATGGCTCCACCCGGTATTTGAGTCTTCCTGGTCTCAATATCCGAGTGCAACACTTGGACCGTTTCCGACGGAGGTGTTGCGATGGGCCAAAGGTATAGCCACTTGAGCGCCTTGGAGCGCGAGGAAATCAGTCGAGGCGTGGCGCTCGGCCACAGTTGCCGCGCCATTGCCCGGCGCCTCGAACGTAGCCCGTCGAGCGTGAGTCGAGAGTTGCAGCGGAATATCGACTCTCGTAACCGGTACCGGGCCACCATCGCCCAATGGCGTGCACAGCGCCGGGCGCGACGCTGGCGGCGTGCTCGGAAGCTGCGGCAGCGGTGGCTGGCACGGCACGTGAGCCGGCGACTGGCTGCCGGCTGGTCGCCGCAGCAAATTGCCGCGCGGCTGAGACGTGATTACCCTCACGACATGAGCAAGCGTATCTCGCACGAAACAATTTACGCGGGAATTTACATCGTCCCGCGCGGCGAGCTGCGCAAGACGTTGGTGGCCTGTCTGGGGCAGCATCGCAAGGTTAGACGGCCGCGGCACCGCAGCAGCGAGCGGCGCGGCCAGATCCCCAACCGCACGCCGAATGCCTTGCCGCCGCTCGAAGTCGAGACCCGGCTCATTCCCGGCCACTGGGAGGGGGATCTGTTCAAGGGACGCCGTAACGGTTCTGCCGTCGGCAGCCTGGTTGAACGCACCACCCGCCTGGTGTTGCTGGCACGCATCCCGGGACTGGATTCGCGCAGTGTCTGCCAAGGCTTTGCGCGCAAGTTGCAGGCGGTTCCGCAGCCGTTGCGCAAGTCCATGACCTACGATCAGGGTCGCGAAATGGCCCGGCATGAGCTGCTCAGCAAGCGGTTCCGGTTGCAAATCTACTTCGCCGATCCGCACAGCCCCTGGCAACGGGGGTCCAACGAAAATACGAACGGCCTGTTGCGCCAATACTTGCCGAAGAGCGCCGATCCGGCCGGCCTGTCGCAACGGGACCTCAATGCCGTCGCGGCGCGGCTCAATAACCGCCCGCGGGAGACCCTGAACTGGATGACCCCGAACGAAGCGTGGGAGGCTCAATTGAAATCGCTCAACGTTGCACTTGGAACTTGAGAGCGCCCTTGGACAAAGTTGCCGAGACTGAATTCCCAGACTTTCTTGCCAATGGCAACTCCCGTGTTTACCTTAACCCACTATTTGCGGTTCAGCTCCGATACCACAGCCAGCCGGCCACGATCGCAAAGATCCCGCCCGTCAGCAACCAGGCTTTCACGGCTGGACCAACGCTTCCATTATCGCGAGCCAGCCGCAGCGTCGCGACAATCAGGAACACGACGGCAAGCACGGCCAGAATGTACTTGGCAGCCATTCCGATCAGGTGACTTTGGCGAGCCAGCGCTTATGCCGCCACGCCGGGGCGCTGGTTGGAAACAGTGGCGCGCCCGGCTGCAACAGCGATAGGTAGAGCGCAGCGGCGATGCGCTGGCGCTGACAGCCCTCACGCAGCACGCGTTCGAGTTCCCTCGGATTGGATTGCATCAGGGACGCAGCATGTCGCGGTACACGCCGGGTGTAGAACCTTCGATCTCAGTGGCACCCGCGATACGACGAAAGAAATCGGCCGCACCGACCGCTCCGGCGACTGCATACGCGTATCCGACGGACCGCATGTCCTGCAGACAGGCCCGTAGCAGCGCCGCACCGATGCCGCGAGTGCGCTCGGCGGCCGCTACGCCAATCGGACCGACGAAGCCACGCGCGGTCGTGTCGTAGCAGGAGAAACCCACTACGGCCTCGGCCCGCAGCGCGATGAAGAGACTGAACGGGCCGGTTGTTGACGGCAACCCGCGCCTCGCTCGCCCAGCTGGCTGAAAACTCTCGTGCTACCCATTGGCAGACCAGGTCGTGTTCGGGTGCGATTGGTTTTCGGCAGAATGTACCTGCTGGCAGGGAGATGCCCTCCATGGCGGGCAGATCGTAAAGCTTGATCAGCATGTCCATAAAGCGACCCTTGCCCGCGTCTTCCGGCCTCCGCAACCTCGACGAGCTTTCTTTAGTCGACGTCCAACTTTCAAGTTAGTTTGGACAACCAACGTTGTTGCCGCCATGCCGGCGCAGCCGTATTGAAGAGCGGCGTTCCAGGCTGCAGCAAGGAGAGATATTCTGCCGCCGCGATACGTTGGCGCTGAAAGCCTTCTTTCAACACCCGAAGGCAGTGATTGCGCGAAACCGGCTCACCCATGAAGTAGCGTGTGCCGGCGACGAAACGCGCTTGATTCGCTGACCACCAGCGCTGCAGCCGCTCCAGGTCGGGCCAGGGCAGGCTATCGTCAGGATCCATGTCGACGTTGTCGTCCTCCGGGTTGTCGTTCGGTCCGGACTCCACACTCGCCGGCGGTTTGCGATCCAGATCGAGGTGCGCGAGATCGAGGCCTGTGATGAACGTGAATGCCTCGCCCGCGAGGCGCGTGACTCCGCGCGTCAGGTACGGCTTCAACCAGAGAAGACAACTTGTCGAGACCGGCAGCCTGAGCGGATTGAATGGCACCGACCGTAGCGACGAAGACATGACCCGTACCCGGCGACTCGAGCGCTGCTGCATAATGTTCACGCAGGCTTCCTCCAATGGAGGTTGGCGCATAGCCAATGATTGTTCAATTTCGGTACCACAGCCAGCCAGCCACGATCGCAAATATCCCGCCCGTAACAAACCAGGCCTTCACGGCCGGACCGAAGCGACCATCGACCCGCACAAGCCGGAGCGTCGCGACAATCAGGAACACGACGGCAAGCGTGGCCAGAATGTACTTGGCAGCCATTCCGATCAGGTGACTTTGGCGAGCCAGCGCCTTTGCCGCCACGCCGGGGCGCTGGTAGGAAACACCGGCGTTCCCGGCTGCAACAGCGAGAGGTATAACGCGGCGGCGATGCGCTGACGCTGGTAGCCCTCCCGCAGCACGCGCCGCGCCAATTGTCGACATTGACCGGTTCGCCCATGAAGTTCCGGTCAGATCAGTCGTGGGGATGGTCGTATCGTTACGAAAGCGTATACGGCACCCCCTCGAATCGAAGATCCTCGAGATCGCCTTCTGCCGCGAGAAAGGGATTTTCCTCAGCGCGGGCCTGTAGCAACACACCCTGTAAGAACGCCCGGTCGCGAACAATGTCCACGGGGACGGCAGGGTTCAAGCTATCCCGGCCGATAAGCTGACCCAGATGTTCGCCAATGCGCTCCTCGAACACATCCTCGAACGGATCCTCGGGCGGCACCGGGTAGACGTCGACGAACCGCTTCAGCGTGGCTTGCAACCAGCGCTCGAATGGACGCGTGTCGGGGAGCACGTGAAACGCCAGTTGATACACGAACTCGAGGGATGCGTAGGTATCGGCCTGAAAGGCGTGTGCCTGCCTGAAGCCCTCTTCAAGAAAGGTGAATGCGCACCACAGGGGACCTTCGACCGGGCCGAGCCATTCTTCCCGGGTCAGCTCGAAGAACATGAGATACCGCGGATCGACCGTGCCGCACCACGCGGCCTCGAGAATTTTTGCCGGTTCATCGCGCCGATGTAGCCCATCGAACCGCCATACGATCCACTCGTAGAGGCCGACCAGCAGCACCAGGCGCGCCCGGACGGACATCTCCGGCGCGGCGTCGAGCACATCGGACGGGTCGCCGGAGAAGTCGGCGTCGACGCGCGCATCGTCCCAACGGAAGCGAACCGTGCGCCGGTCGACCTTCCCGAATTCAATCCACGATGGACGGCTCAACATGCTCGTGCTACTTGGCCGGTTTGGGATAAGGCTCGCCCTTGAAGCCGTCCGCCTGCATCTCAGCGGCCTTCCGGAGATAGGGATTGCGCGACGAACTGAGCGTTGCCAGAAACCGCGCCTGAGACGCCGACACTGCCTCTTTGCTCCACTTGAAATCAGGATCGTAAAAGTCAGGAGGCACTGGCGTCTCTTTTTGTATCGGTGCGTTCGTCGCGGAGTAATGGGCCTTGGCCTTGCGCAACGACTCCGTCAGCCATTTATCGAACCCGGCCTTTTTCGGCGTGACATGCCGAGCGAGAAGGGCCATCTCCAGCGTCGTTCCACGCACGCCCTTGTTCTGGACTTTACGATAGGTCTTTATGTAGTAGTCCTGTAGATAGGTGAGAAATCGTGCCGCCATCCAAACAGGTTCCCCGATGGGATCGGGAGCGGGACCGCTGCGGGGCGATACTGGTCTCGGCAGATTTGCATAGCGCCAATCGATCGTGGCGGCCCAGGCTGCCTCGAGACGCAACAAGGCATCAGAGATGTCCGCCTTGTGCTGCAGTCGCGCAAATATCCATGCGCTACACGCAACGCCCAGCGCGAAGCTTGCGCGAACGCTGATCTCTTCGAGCGCATCCCAGAGTTTGGGGTGGTTCTCGCCCGGAACTGCGAAGAACCCATTCGATATCACACGGGACCACTTGTAATCGACAGGGGCATCCAAATCAGTATTCGCCAGGTAATCTGGAAGTGTCATGTTTCCTCACTGTTGGTGTCTTCGTGACTAAATCAATCTCGGCGCTCATCAACCAATTCCGGGAGACGGGTTTCCATCAACGCGCTCAGACAGGTTCGCGTACCCATCCACGGCCTGGCAGTCCTCCTCTGTGACTTCTTCCTTTTTGTTGTCCTTGCTGCAAATGAAAATCTTGATTTCACACTCCTTCGCGCATGACACATCATGGCGAAGCAATGCTGACACGGCATCCCGACTCGGTTCCCTGCTTTAGCTTTCCCGATCGCCAGTTGATCTTGAAGGTGATGCTGCCGCCCGTCATGGCCGAGCCCGTATTGCTCAGGCAATTGATACTCTTGGCTTCTGAGTGAGCCCCCGCGCCGCCGCCGGGATGGAGGTGCGACCCCCCGCACAGGACGCCTGCTTTCTCTTTCTTTTTCTCGTGTTTCTTGGCCTTGCTCGCGCGGTCCTTCTTGTTCAATACCCTGCTTCTGTTCGAGGTGCCGCCGCCGCACCCGCCGTTGCCAATCAGGGCGTTTGCAGTGCCGCTACTCGAAGTGGTAGCCGACCCCCTTGGCCCCGGAACCGTGCTGCTGACACTGCCTACCGTCATCCCCTTGCCCTTGGCCTTCTTCAGGGCGGCCTTGTCTTCCTTGGTCTTCCTTTTCTTGCTTTCGAGCTCTTAATGATCGCGGCACGGGCCTTTTTGTTCGCGTCATCCATCTCCGCGCAGACATCGGCGGACCCGAGTTTCGGTGCGCCTTGGTCGACCGAGGTTGAGACGTTCATAGCAGAGAGCTTACTGGTTGTTGTTGAACGTGACATCGAGGAAGCGGGTGGCGTTCTCCCCCTCGATCTTGACGTCGAACGACCACGCCTGGGCGACGGTCTTACCCTGGATGCAATGGTCGATGACGTTCATCCCGAACGATTTCGTCGCCGCCTCATCGCCGCTGCACTTGCTGTAGTTCGACTCGCTCTGCTTTCCGACCTGATCGCCGCCCATTTCGACCGACTTCGAGCCCTTGGCCGTGTCGCTCGCCTGCGCGAAGTTCGGGTACGGGATCGGGAGAGGTCCCGCAGGAGGGCTCGGCGGCGATAGGCAGACGTCCGGCATCGCTCCCGCGATATTGGTGTCGTCCTTGGCACCCGAGAGCTCGCGACCGTTCGCAAATACGTTCTTGCTCATATTCCCTATTCCTTAAACGGCGTTGGCCACGAAAGCGAACCGATGTCCATCATCGCTGCCGAGATGACACAACGCGTTGCGTCCGGGCGCATAGCCATGTCGCAAGGCATGCCACGCCCAGGCGAGAATGCAGGGCAGGATCGCCGCGCCCACCTCGCCGAGGAATCGACCGGGTGCCAGAGGGGAAGAGGCCTCGCACGCGGAATTTGATCGAGACGCCCCGCCGCAAACATCGCTTCCTTGAATTTGTAGTGTTCGCCCGACAAGTCCGTCACCCGGAAGCTGATCTCGGGCATGCCGATCTGCGCACTGTGGAGCGCCGCCCTGATCGCGTTCGTCAGGCCGGTCGCGCGCAACGGCTTGGTCGCCTCGATCGTCGCGCTTTCCTGCGCGTAGCCGATGCCGGAGATGCGCAGTCCTCCTCGTTTCCCGGCGCCGCGCCAATCAGCATGGCGGCGCCCGCTTCGCCGGGTAGAAACCCGTTGAAGTTCCTCGGAGTGAGGAGACGCCGACGTGCGGAGTAGGCGTTGATCGTCGGCCGATCGAGCAGCGTGTCCACGCCGGCAATCAGCACGTGCTCGGCGACACCGGCGTCGATCAGCCGCTGTGCCTGCAACAACGCAAACGCACAGCCCGCCTGGTCGCCCGCATAAATCCGGGATTCGCGGCACGGCGTCGCACCGAGCCGTCGATAGATCTGACCCACGAGACTGGCTTCAAGGTCCTGCGGGTCGCCCGGGACGATCCGGACAGGCGACGCCAATCAACAACGGCACACGCGCGGTGTCGGATTGACCGGCTGAGATGAGACACTCCTCGATTGCCGGCGTCACCAGGTCCGCCAGCAAGGCCGTGCCGCCATGCCGCTGCGGAAGCGAGACGCGTGCGCACCGCACCTGCTCCCCGGATTCGAAATCCGGCCACGTCTCGGCACGCACGCCGCTGACGCGCGCCCGCAGTGCGGCAAGAGTGGCGGGGGCGTTGTAGCCCACTCCGGTGACCATTCCGCACGCGATGACGTCAGCGTCGTCGCCGCCGGGCTCATGACGTCGGCTTTCCGCGACGCGCGGCCACGAGCGCGGCGAGGCTCGGATAGTATTCCTTGTCAGCGCGCCGCGCGCGGTGCCACCCCCGCGTTCTTTCTCCAACGATCGTTTCCTTCGACATCGAAGAGACTCTTGCCCAGCGCAAGGCTCGTCCGCCACGTCAGAGTGAAGCGCCCATGGTCCGGCTCGAGCACGATGGTGTCGAGCACGGCATCGCTGGTCACGTCACGCCCGCGATAGGGAATGAACGTGACTGGCATTCGCCGGGAGGGAAGCCGGAAGGAGCGGTGACCGTCCGGGGTGAGATTTCGCAGCACCACCGGCTCACCTCCCTGCGGGTATGGGATCCATTGGTCTTGCGCGGCCGATTGAAAGTATCGATAGTCGAAGTCCTTCGGCCAGAACGGAGAATCGTTGTCGAGCCACTCCTGGTCGTAGGTACCGGCGTACCCGGCCCGCGGTGACCAGTTCCGGCCCACCGGCGAGAACGATACCGGCCGATACGAACCGGTGTGAGCGGTGACGCGCTCGTCGAGTGCCTCCGTGTTCGGCAGCGGTTTCCCGTCGATCTGGTCGGTGCGTTTCCAGTAGCCGCGCCCGACCGGGTTCGGCGTATAGGTGAAGACTTTTCCGTCGCGAGCCTCCGACGTTCGGTCGGTGCCGCCGTAGGCGACATCGTAGCTGATAGGCATGACGGAGAATGGCCGCGCGTCACCGGCGACGACGCCGCCGAGTCCCTTGCTCCAGTTGCGATCGCCAACCACGGCGAATTGCTTCACCATACCCGCCACCTGCACACCCACTTGCAGGCGTCGCGCCGCCTTCCCTGGGGGTGCGTGGGCGCTGCCTACGACCAACACGTCGCAAAAAGGCTTCCGGTGTGCAAAGTCGGTTTCGTACCGTGGTGCCGATAGACCCGGTTCGCCCGTAAAAGAGTCCGCCTGAATGAGGGGTACGGCTTCCGGCAAAGGTTCTGCCTCCTCACCGTTCGACGGCAGCCGGTAGGTCGCCTTGGCGATCACAATGAGCATCTCGCGTCCGTCGGGTTCGTACCCAGGCGTCCAAGCCGCCTCACATTGAGAGACGATCGTGAGTTTCATATCGCAAGCCGGCGTCGCTGCCAATCCGCCCGTGCGGTGATGGGAAACAGAATGGCGTCCTTGCGAAGGCGCGCGAGTTCGATGGCCGCACCCCGGCGCTGCCGCTGGTAGCCGGTGTGAAGGACCTGCAGCGCGACCGGCTCGCTCACCGGCGCCCCGGCGAGGAAACGCTGTCCTGGAATGAACCGGTGCTGCTCCCCGTGCCACCAGGCGGTCAACCCCTTGCTCGACGGCCATCGCATATCGGCGTCATCCTCATGGGCTTCCGGTGCGTCGGCGGGTGCATCCTGCTTGAACGGAGCCGCCTCGAGATCGACGCCGGTGATCATCGCGAACGCGTTTGCCGCGACTCCCGCCACCGCAGGCTGTTCGATCATTTGCAACAACCATGGGATGACGGTCGGATCACCCAGTGCCCCGGCGGCGTCAATCGCCTGTCTCAGGGTCAACTCATTTTTGGCGAGCGACCGGATCAGCCCTCGCGCCCAGCCCGGATCCCCGGCCCGCATCGCGATCTCAATCGCAAACCCGGACAGCTCCGGATCCTCGATGCCGGTGTTGAATGCGTCCTCGGCAGCCACTTCATCGCCGAAGAGTGCTGCGGACCATGCCCCCCAGAACCGACACCGTACATCGGGATCTTCCCGACGATCTCTGACAATCGGGACAAGATTCGAACACTTCGTCTCGCCGATCGCGCGGAGCGCCCGCACACGCAATTCTGCGTCGGCGTCGGTGGCGGCGCTGCGGAACTCCTCCTCGGACTGCACGCGGTGGGCGGCCGTCACGGCAACGGCCAGTCGTCTGTACTCCGCCCGTTCCGACCGGCGGAGCAACCGGAGCGGAGATTCGATGTCCTTCAAATCCAGCCAGGACAAGGCCGCCACGAGTGCGTCCATGAATCGCGCGTTGGCGAGAGCGACTTGCACGATCTGACGCATGGCGTCGAGATCCGCGAGGGAGAAGGCGACGTAGGCGACGACGAAAGCCGCGCCGGGAGCGTCAGTCGCGAGCCCGCGCCGAGCCAGCGCCAGCCCCGCTGAACCGGCTGTGAGGAGCCCTTCCAGATGCGCGACAATCCGCTCGTCGAGCAGCTCGAGATCGCGCAGTTCGTAGATCGGCGACCCGACCCCACGCTCGTGCAACCGCCAGAGCATGCCGGCGTCTTCCGCATGCTCCTCGATGACCTCCCCGTTGAGGAGCGTCGATATTTCCCTAGGCGCGAATCCAGGGATATGCAACATGGCAGTTTGCGGGGTCCAGCATGACGATCAATTCAGTTGAACCGAGCCTCCCTGCACGCGATTCGGACCGGTCGAACGGCTCAAAATGCGCTCACCCACGATGCGAACGGTTCCATCCTGCTGCAACGTGATGCTGGCTTTGCCGCACTCCAGGACGAGTTCGCGATGCGCGCTCACGATCATCCGCTCGCCATCGGCCGTGACGTCGACATTTCCAGCCAGTTCCGGCGGCACGGCAGTGCGATCGGTCGCGCACGACTCCGACGACGATCGGCCGCTGCTGGTCGCCATCTTCGAACAGCAGCACCACCTGCTGCCCGATGTGATCGGCGTGAAGGTCGATTGTGGTTCGGCCGCGAACGGCGATCGCGTCGCGCCCCTTCAATGCCACAACCGGTATGCGGCCCTTATCCAGTAACGCGAGCAACTCACCAACAGACGCGACATCGCGTCCAATGGTGGTGGCGCCGTGCTGCGCGGGCTTGAAAAGCAGGTCTTCGAATTCACTGGCAACCGCTGCCGGGGCCGCCTCCTTCTGATCCGTAGAGCTTGGCTTCGTCATCCGATCCCTCAGTTCTGGGTGATCTTCGAACCCTTCATTGCGATGTCCCCGTCGGCCTTGATGTTGATCTTCCCGCTGCCCAGCATCGTGATGTCTTTGCCCTTGATCTGAATCGTGCCGTCTTTTTTCATCTCGATACTCGCGTCGCCCGTCTTGAGCACGATTGAATCACCCGCGTCGACCACCCAGTTTTTCGTGACCTTCGTGGTATCGTCTTTACTCAGCGTCGAAATCCTGGCGCCTGTCACGGCGCGCGTCTCGTCGCCGCCGATGGTCATCGACACGTTCCCGGTGACGTTCGTCGACTGATCAGCTGTGACGGAAATCGTCCGACCGGCGCCCACGCTGGTCGACTGATTGGCGCCAACGCTTGTAGATTGATTCACGCCGACATTCACGGTCTGGTCGAGGCCAACGGTCACCGCTTGTGCCGCGCCAACGGTGATCTCCTGCGCGGCGCCAACGGTTATGGTCTCGTTGACCCCTACCGTGTGCGTCCGTTGCAACGCGACCGTGCTGTCTCGCTCGCACCGACTGAGATCCCGGTTGCGCCATGGCGCCGATCGTAGCATCGACGTTCTCGTCCGATTCGAGCCGATCGTAATTCTCAGTGCGACCGACCTCTCGGTACGGTTCACCGATCGTGATCGTCTCGTTGTTGTCGACCGTCTCGGTGCGGTCGTGCTTGACGTGCGTCGTCTCGTCGTGGTCGATCGTCTTCGTCCGATCGTGGCCCACCGAGTGCGTCTCGTCGTTCTCGACCGCGATGTCCTGGTTCTTCTCCGCGTGCAGGTAGACCTGCTCCGAGCCCTTCTTGTCCTCGAACCGGAACTCGTTGGCGTTCGCGCCGCTGCCGCCCTTGCTCGAGCGGCTCATGATGCCCGGTCTGGGTCATGTTCGCCGGGCAGCGTCGTAGGGCGGCATCTGTTCGGCGTTGTAGACACGCCCAGTAATGATTGGCTGGTCGGGATCGCCTTCCAGAAAATCGACGATGACCTCCTGTCCGATGCGCGGGATCGCGACCATGCCCCAGTTCTTGCCGGCCCAAGGATGCGATACCCGGATCCAGCACGAGCTGTTCTCGTCGGATCTTGCCGACACGGTCCCAGTGGAACTGCACCTTCACCCGACCGTACTTGTCGGTGTAGATCTCGTCGCCTTGGGGTCCGACGACGATAGCGGTTTGCGGGCCTTGCACGGTCGGCTTAGGCGTTATCCGCTGTGACCGAAACGGCTCGCGACTGTTCAGAACGGTGAAAGTGCAGCGGTAATCCGTGCCGCCGCCCTCCATCGCCTCATACTCGCTGTATTCGAGGTCGTGGGTCGCGCTGACGATCAGGTACTCGCGGCTTTGGTCCGGGCGTGGGTGTCCGGTCAACTTGAACAGGCTGCCGGTGCAAAAGCCACGCGCATTTGTCGACCCGGTGGCGATCTCGAATTGCGCCTGAATCTCTTCCAGCCGAGTGCGGACATAATGCTCGCCCTCCGCGGGCGTCACGTATTCGCCGGGGTAATCGTACATTTCGTAATCCGCCAGCTCGTACTTGCGCGCGATCTTGGTCTTCGATCAGACGTTCGACACTCGGCCCCTCGAAGTAGAATTCGTCGATGGCGTAGCGACCCGGTTGAACCTCACGCGTAAAATTCCATTCGGATGACCGCATGCTGCTCCGGTCGCACCCGGTCGAGCGGGATGAAGGGAATCTCCTCATGGTCTTCGAACGCCGAGTGCGCGCTGTAGGAGTCGCTCAACACTAACGTGTGCCGGCCATCGGCATGCTTGAAATAATAGTAGATCCCCTCCTGCTCCATGAGACGGCTGACGAAGTTGAAATCGGTCTCCCGATACTGAACGCAGTACTCCCATTTGCGGTAGGAGCCCGTCAGATCGAACTTGACATCCGAGATGCTGTGATCGTCGAACACCTTCTTGATGATCTCCGGTACTTTCAATTCCTGGAAGATCCGGCAATTGGAGGTGCGGGTCAGAAACCACAACCAGGGGCGCACCGTAGCGTGATAACGGTGATAACGGCCGTGTGTGCCGATCTGCGAAAAGCGGGTAACAAAGCCGTTGAAATGACGTATCTTGCTCTTGGGCAGCTCGAGATTGACGGTGACGTTCTTGGAAAGGATCTTGTCGAGATCGATGTCGTTGTGAGTGCTCAAAAGCTCGATCTCGAACTGGCTCAAGCGGCCCAGCTCCTCGTGCGCATTCATTCGATGAAACAGCAAGACGTCCTTGCCGAGCGGCGTCGTGATTTCCATTGCCCTGGCCATTCGGACCGTCCCCTCTTATCTGTATTGCTACGGTATGGCTATCGCTTTGGCGCCTGGACATCCCTGCCCATCGGTCCCCGCGCATTGCCGTGCACCACCGCTACATCCTTTGTTCGCTGCTTGCCTTGCCGTTCTTCCGGCACGCGACTACGAGGCCAGCGACGGGAATGCCGCCTTCCGTCCGCAACACCGCCGAATCCAGGGTTATGTTGGCGAATCCTAGCTGCCGCAGCAAGCGGCTTAAGTAGGCCGGACTATGGCTGTAGCGGCCGTTCGGATTGAGTTGATAGCCACTACCCGCCGCGGTCTCCGACGCGCATTCGACGGTGAAGATCAGCAAACCTGCGGTACGCAAGGCCCCAGCCGCCGCTGTGAATACTGCTTCCAACGGACCGAAGTAAACCAGGGTATCGGCGGAGACGATCAAGTCAAAGCGATCGACGTGCCGTTCCAGGTATCCCGTCAACTCGGCTCGGACCAGCTCGTCATAGACACCCCGCTGCTGCGCCTTTGCCAGCATTTGCGACGATAGATCGACGCCGATAAGCTGGCCCACGTAGGGCGCGATGAGCGGACCGCACAGACCGGTCCCGCAGCCCACGTCCAGCGCAATGAGACGCTTGGCCGGGGTCGCCTCCCGTGCTGCAAGCGCGTCCGCAATGAGCTGCGGCGCACGGTAGTGAAGACGCTCCAGCTTGGCGTCGAAGCTCCCGGCAAAGGTGTCGAAGCTCGTCTCGACGTACGCGTCGGAAGCCCGAGCGGGTACATCCTTGCCGGAACATGCGGCAAGCAGATGCAACGCAACCGGGTGGTTCGGCTCGTCAACCAGCCACTCGCGGTAGACGTTCGCCGCCGCATCGATCTGTCCCAGCGTGTAATAGGCGATTCCGAGCAGCCTTCTGGACTCCGGATGGTGGGGGCACAGGGTGATCGCCTTGCAGTAATAGGCCATCGCCTCCTTGACCCGGCCCTGGCTCGACAGAAGATTGCCGAAGTTGTTATGGGCATCCGCGTGCTCGGGGTTCAGCTCGATCGCCTTGCTGTACGCGGCGAAAGCCTCGTCCACTCGTCGCTGCGCCCTGAGCACGGCCCCCAGATTGTTGTACGCGTCCGCGTGCCCGGGCTGAAGCGCGATCGCCTTTTGATAGGCCTCGGTCGCCTCCGCCAGCTTGCCGTGCTCGATCAGCACGTTGCCCAGATTGTTGTAGCGATTCGGTTGATCCGGGTCGAGGCAAATGGATTGCTCGATAAGCTCGATTGCCTCTTCACTCTTGCCGCGCTGGTGCAACAGCACCCCCAGAAAATGCACCGCATCAGGCTGACTCGGGTCGCCTTCAATGATCCGCCTATACAAGGCTTCTGCGTCGTCCAAGTGGCCCACGCGATGGGCCTGCAGCGCGAGCGAGAGCGCGTCTTCCACGCTTACCTCGGAAAGCGTTTCTTGGTCTGGCGCCATCTCGATGGCGTCGTGTGCAGCAATCGGCATTGGCATCATCTTGTTACGCTCAATCTCGGTCTCGTCAAACCGGGAGTTCAGTGACACTCTTCGCACGACGCTGGGTCCCCGCTTTCGCGGGAACGACGGGAGGCCTGAACTCAGTCAAATCGGTAACCCAGGTCCCCTTGCGCCACGTTTACGCTTACTCGCGTCACCGGCCTGCCCTCGACCATGCGCTTCAGAAACTCCTCGCTGAGACGCGGCAGAACCGTGTTGGTCAGAATGGCGTCGATCATCCGCCCGCCGCTTTCCAGCTCGGTGCAGCGGCTGACGATGAGCTTCACCACGTCGTCGTCGTACTCCAGCGGAATCTTGTGGTTGTCCACGAACGCGCTTCTTGATGCGGCCGAGCTGCAGACGCGCGATGCGGGCAAGGATCTCGTCCGAAAGCGGGTAATACGGAATCACGACCAGCCGGCCCAGCAGCGCCGCCGGGAAAGTCTTGAGCAACGGCTCGCGCAAGGCCTTGGCCATCGATTCCGGGTCCGGCATGAGGGCCGGGATCCTTGCACATGCTCATGATGAGCTCGGTGCCGACGTTGGTGGTGAGCAGGATGATCGTATTCTTGAAATCGATGTAGCGGCCTTCGCCATCTTCCATCCAGCCCTTGTCGAACACCTGGAAGAAGATTTCGTGTACATCGGGATGCGCCTTCTCGACTTCGTCAAGCAGCACCACGCTGTAGGGGCGGCGGCGTACGGCTTCGGTCAAGATGCCGCCTTCGCCGTAGCCCACGTAGCCGGGAGGCGCGCCTTTCAGCGTCGAAACGGTATGCGCTTCCTGGAACTCGCTCATGTTGATGGTGATGAGGTTCTGTTCGCCGCCGTAGAGGGCCTCGGCCAGCGCCAGCGCGGTTTCGGTCTTGCCGATGCCGGACGGGCCCGCCAGCATGAAGACGCCGATCGGCTTGTTGGGGTTGTCGAGCTTGGCGCGCGAGGTCTGGATGCGCCTGGCGATCATCTCGAGCGCCGTGGCGCTGGCCGATGACGCGTTGGTTGAGCGTGTCTGCAAGCTTGAGCACGGCCTCGATCTCGTTTTTCACCATGCGGCCGACGGGAATTCCGGTCCAGTCGGCGACGACGGACGACACGGCCTGCGCGTCGACGCTCGGCATGATCAGCGGCGATTCGCCTTGCAGCTGTTGCAGCTTGTCCTGCAGCGCATGGAGTTCGGTCAGGAGACCGGCGCGCTCGACTTGCGCTCGGAGTTGAGGCTGCTGCGTCGGCTGCCGCGGCGAGCCAACGAGTTTCTGCTGTCGTCCAGCCGCTGGCGGTAACTTCGACGGGCTTGCCTGCCGGCGCGCAGCTTCGCGCCGCAACTCGAGGATCGGATCGACCAGCGTCTTCTCCGCGGCCCAGCGCTCGTCGAGCTTGGCGAGCCGTTCGCCGTTCACCGCTCAGCTTCTTCCTCGGCCTCGGCGCGGCGCTTCCCGACATCGATGCCGATGGCCTCCTCCCGGCCGATGATATCGAGCTCGGTCTCCAGTGCCTTCGATGCGCCTGCCGGCAATCCTCGACTTCCGCGGCGGCGTGGCATGCTGGCTGATGGCGACGCGGGCGCAAGCCGTGTCGAGAAGGCTCACCGCCTTGTCGGGCAATTGCCGCGCGGGAATATAGCGATGGGAGAGGTGCACGGCGGCCTCGAGCGCTTCGTCGAGCAACTGGACCCGGTGATGCTTTTCCAGGACGAAGGCGACGCCGCGCACCATCAGCAGCGCCTTCTCCTCGCTCGGTTCGGTCACTTGAATGACCTGGAAGCGGCGGGTCAACGCCGGATCCTTTTCGAAGTACTTCTTGTATTCCGCCCACGTCGTTGCCGCAATCGTGCGCAGCGTGCCGCGCGCGAGTGCGGGTTTGAGCAGATTGGCCGCGTCGCCGGTGCCGGCCGCGCCACCCGCGCCGATCAGCGTGTGCGCTTCGTCGATGAACAGAATGATGGGCTTGGGCGAAGCCTGCACTTCGTCGATGACCTGACGCAGCCGGTTCTCGAATTCGCCCTTCATGCTCGCCCCGGCCTGCAGCAGGCCGATATCGAGCGTGAACAACGAGACGTCCTTCAACGCCGGCGGGACGTCGCCTTTGCGCGATACGTACTGCGAACCCTTCGACGACCGCGGTCTTGCCGACACCCGCTTCCCCGGTGAGGATCGGGTTATTCTGCCGGCGTCGCATCAGGATATCGACGATCTGCCTGATTTCTTCGTCGCGCCCGCTGACGGGGTCGATCTCGCCCTTGCGTGCGCGGTCGGTGAGGTCGACGGCGAAGCGCTTGAGGGCCTCCTGCTTGCCCATCTCGGCCGGCGCCATTGCGCCGCTCGCTTCGCCCGGCGCAGCCATCGACGATCCGCCGTCGCCTTGCAATTGGTCCTCGGGTGAACCGGCAACGATTGCGTCGAATTCATCGGTCAGGATATCGACCTTGATGTGCTCGAATTGTCGAGAGATGTTCAACAGCGCATTACGCAACGAGGGCGTCTTCAACAACCCGACAATCAGGTGCCCGGTTCGGACGCGGCTTTCACCGAACATCAGCGTTCCGTAGACCCAGCCCCGCTCCACCGCCGTTCTCGACATAGATCGACAGGTCCGATATCGACGTGGAGCCGCGCGGCAGGCGGTCCAGTGCGGCCGTCATGTCTTTCGCGAGGCGCGAGGGGTCGAGATCGAAATGCCGGATGATGCGATGAACGTCGGAATCCTGCGTATTCAAGATCTGTTGGAGCCAGTGCTCGAGCTCGACATAGGGGTTGCCGCGCAGCTTGCAGAAGACCGTCGCGCCCTCGATGGCCTTGTACGCAAGGCTGTTCAGCTTGCCGAACAAGTTGACGCGGCTGATCTCACTCATGTCGCGCCAACCTTCCTCGCACCGTCGCCATACTTCTGGATTGGCATGTCAAGTTATCGATAACAGGTTGGCTGTTCGCACGCACGTCAGATCGCCCGCAGGTTGTCGGTTGTCGCGCGGAACGCCGTATTGTCCGGGTTCATAAGCCGCTCGGCATCGAGGATCAGGTCCTGCGCGTCGCCTTCCCGCGTGAAATTCCCGAGCCATGTCGTCCATCCAAGGCGCCCCATCTTTCCGAGTCGAAGTTGCGGAACCTCATCGTGCGCCAGCACAAGCCGCGCGTCCCACTCCAGTTCAAAGCACAGGTACTGCCGGATCCAGGCGACCAGCTTCGCCAGGGTTGCTCCTCCTGGCAGCAAGCTCTCATATCGGTTCAAATTCAAGGGACCCAGCCAAATCCGGATCTTGTGCTGGCGGTCCCACACTCTCGCGCCAACGACGGTGCCTAATCCCAAGGCAGCGCTGGCATCGCCGGCACCGAGTCGCGTCTGTTGCGCCCGCGGCAGCGCCATCCAATGGCCGACGAATTGCTCGATCCGCGCCACCACGCGGAAATAGCTCGACAACAATGCCGCGAGGCCGTCGCAGTTCCGCACGTGACGCACCAGCAACCCCGAGAAGAAGAGCTTCGCGAAGTCGGAAACCTCATCCCGGTTGCGCACGCGCGATGCGCCGACCCCGACCAAGGAACCGACGTAGACCGCAAAGCGCTGGTCGTCTGGTCGGTCTAGGCTCACGGTCGGCTGCGCCTGAGCCCAGGCGCGGTAGAAGAAGGCGAGGAATCGATGGTGAATGACGTCGAGAAAACGCGAGAAGGTCCTGTCGCCCCCGTGCAGGAGCCGCTCTCGCGCGTACTCGGTCAGATGCAAGGGCAACGGCCCATTCGGTCCGAGCAAGCCGAAAAAGCGCACCTGGAGTCGCGCGGGGAAGCCGTCGGTCGATGGCTCGAATGACGACAGCGTTGCCGGTGCGAAGGCGAGCGACGGCTCCTGCGCCAATCGCAGTACTTCATCGGCAGGGCGCAAGGCTTGTCCTATCCTTGGCTTGTCGACGAACAGACACTCGAGGTGCCGAAGTGTCTGAAAGAAGTCGAAGTCAAATGGCTTCTCTTCGAGAGCACGGAGCAACTGCTGCGTCCGCGCTAGAGTATTGGCCGCGCTCCGCACCTTGGCACCCATCGCATGATTTCACCGCGCCCGTCCGAGCGCAGTACAGTTTCGGTGAACGAGTTGATCGACACCCACCGCGCAAAAAGCTGCTCCATGACGCAGCCGAAAAGGAACGCGCTTACCCCCTGAAAAAGCAGCTCGTCGACCTCCAGCCCTATTTCCAGACCCCGCCCGAACGCGATGGGCCCCGGCAACGGCAATCGTCGGACAAGAGGGCGCACCTGAATGGTCCGGACGCCTTCGATCTGCTTTTTCATGCCGGCATCGCTGGACAGTGCATACAGCCCCAGCAACTCTCGCAGCGCGGCTGCACCTTCGCGTTCATTGGCGTCCAACAATGACAGGTAATTCAGCGACAGATGACTGATGAACTGCCAGGCCAGACTACCCTCGCCCAGCGGCGACAATGGCGGAGACGGCCCCTTGATGCAGCGGATCGATTCCAGGGGCGCGGCGTCATTCAGCGTGAAGTCCGTTCGACCGGTGCCCAGCGGCATCTGCAACGGAAGGTCGCGGTTGGTGCAAAGCGTTGTGACGGCGAGTTGCCGCAAATCACTGCTGAACGGCGCCTCGTCGGGATCCACCAGCGAGATGTAGATTTCGCTCCCCACATAGCTGGAACGGAACCCCGTTCGCCTTTGGGATTCCGAAAGCAGACGTGGCTCCCGCTGCACGGTGTAATAGGCGCGATGACCAGCGTGTTCCGAATGGTAGGCCGCGAAAAATGGCAGGAAAGGCTGTTCGCTCTCGTTCCCGACCCCGTACCCCGTGACGTCGGATATTTCGTAGATCTCGAAGTCCAGGGGTCGAGTACGGTCGGCGACGACATGATAGTCGTAGGTGCTGTCGCTGATGTGGATGCGGTCGGTTCGCTTCGGAAAGAGATTGACGACCGGGGTACAGAAGAGCGCCAAATTGTCGATATCAACGACACCTTCGAGCGCCGGATCGCCGCGGCCAAAGAGCAATACGATCTCCAGCTCATCGCCGGAATGCCGCTGCACCGCCGACGCGAGGCCGCCCACGTCGACAAACCTGAAGCGCTGCGGAAACGCAAAATACTCTTGCAGCATCCGGTAGCCCTGAAATGTGCGTGGGGTTACCGGCAACAGCGCCTCCTCGTCGTCAAAGCCGACCCGGGTGACGCGATCCGGGGAAACAAACTGATGCCATGGCCAGGGCTTCGCTGCCGGCGCCGCCACGACGCCGATACACGCTCCCAGACACAGTTCGTAGAGCCGGTATGCGATTTCGTCGTTGCCCGACAGATAGAAGCGCAGTTGGTCGAGCTTGATCTGGTCGAATGTAAGTCCGCCGGTCGCTTTGAGCCGCAGGCGCAGCCCGCCTTTCGTACGTGGGCCGTTCCGGATCGACGCGAGCGGCAAGTCGGGCGCAAACGAAAAATATTCGGCGGCGGCAAGCTCGATCGGCCATAACGTCACGTCATGGGCCGTTCGAAATTCGCAGGCCGTGGTGTCGCCCTTGCCCATGAGGCTTCGCATGGCGCTGCCGCGCGAGATGGTGAAACCGCGAGCGAGATTCGTGTCACCCAACTCGGGACGCATTTGCGTGATCGCCATTGCGGGCGTCGGTGCCAGATATTGCGGATAAACGATTTCAAGTAGCCGTTGGGTAAAGCGCGGAAACTCCGCGTTGAGCTTGACTTGAATCCGTGCTGCCAGAAAGGCCGTGCCCTCCAACAGACGTTCGACATAGGGATCCGCGACTTCGATGCCGCTCATCCCCAGACGACTGGCGATCTTCGGAAACTGCTGAGCGAACTCAGCGCCCACTTCACGAAGATGCTGGAGTTCCTGGTTGTAATGCCGCAGAAGACGCGGGTCCATGCTCGTCAGCTCTTATGCCGTGAGATCGTATATCTCGACTTTCCCGGTTTCGAGATCGACCTCGGTACGCAACAGCATCTCCAATGGCATCGGATGCGCCCACAGGTTACCGCGGATCTCGACGCTTACGACATTGTGGTGATCCAGTGCCGTTTCCGAGGCGATTGCCTGAACCTCCAGGGTCGCCGGAAAAATGCGCGGCTCGAAATCGAGGATGGCCTGTCGGACATTGCGCTCGAGATCCAGAAAGTCAAGCGAAGACGCCGTTTCGCCGGATAGCGCCGGGAGGCCGTAGTTCAAAACCGAACGTTGCGCTTCGGGAAGTCCCGAGAAGTCGGCATCGCCACCCAACTGCGTGGCATTGAGGAGCCAAGCCAAATCCCGGATCACCGCCTGTCGCAGCCTGCTCCGCGTGATCGCTCGACTCTCCCGCGGCTCCTGCTTGTTGTCCGGCTGATCATCCGTAAGGCGATCGAGCAACGCGGGCTGCAATCGATCCTTGAGGCTCGATTCGGCCATGGGTTAGTTTTGAGATCCTTCGGCCTCGGTTGGACGAGCGCCATTCAGGCTGATCTCGTGCACTTCCGTCAGCGGCGTTTCCGCCAAATCGGTGGCCAGAACGCGCTGGCCAAGCCCGCAGAAGAATTCGGGCGCTGGCTCGCTCCAAATGGTCTTCTTCGACATGGCTATCTCGCCTTCCGCGCTCTTTTCCGAACCGGGGTACCGAGTGGGTACGAGCGCGACCGATTCGCCACCGTTCTCGAACTGGAGGTGTGCCGGCAACCAGACCAGATCCCGCAAATCTTCCGGTGCGTCGATGACGATTCTGCTCAACCGAGCGAACGGCACCCAGTAATACCGTCCATTGATGATTGCTTCGAGTACGGGACCGAACCGCATGTCAGCATCGGCAATCCAGGCGAACGGGTGCCCGGCGATCGTACCGCCAGTCTCAGGCGCTTCCTCAAATGCCAGTCGGCGCATGGCTTGTGCCTGCTCAACCTGCCCGCGCCCTGCAAGCAAGACGGCCTCGATCAGGAATGCAAGCCACTGCTCGGGCTGACCGAATACCATCGGTGATTTCTTGCCTTCGAACACCTGGCTTCGCAGCACCTCGCAATGCAAGGCTTCGCCGTACATTTGAGCCATCGCGAGCGCAGCAGGATCGAGCTTGGCCGCGACGTCGAGCTGGTTCAGCGCCCGATCCCACTTGCCGAGCACGGAGAGCAGCTGAAAGAGGAATATGCGCAACTTCGAATCCGCGGGCTTGGCGCGCACTTCCTCCTCTAGAAGCTTTAGCGCAGCGGCAGGGTCGCCCTCACGCAAGCTTCGTTCGGCTGCACTGGCAGAGCCCATGGCGCGAATATTCCTTCCCTATGGAACGTCCTGTTCAAATCTGTCGAGATTCGTTTATTTGAAGCTACGGTTCGACGCGATCGTGGCGCGTCGTTTACTCGATTTCCGTTTCGAAGGTCATGGCGCCGCGAGGAAGTCCATCGGTGCCTTGCGGCGTATATTCGACACTGATCTTCTGAAACGCAAGCTTCAATTCCTCAGTGAGTTCCGCATGCGGCGAGGCACCATCGGAGCGCACGTCCAGGGCAGTGATGCGGCCTTTTTCGATCGTGATCTTCACGTATTCGAGCGGATCGCCGCCCGCCTTTCGCACGGTCAGCACGCCCTTCTTGATCAGCTCGTTGTTGCGCATGGCCGACATAAGCCCGGTCGAGGCGCTGTCGACGCGTTTCACGATGCCAATCTCGTCGAGCGTCGCCTTGCCGCTATCGCCGCCCGCGCTCATTGCCGATTGCGCGCGCATGCCCCAGGACCAACCGATTACGTCGATTTCATCCTTGTGCAGATCGTCCTGGGCCTCGCCCTTTATGGCGCCTTGCCTGGCGCCATCCAACTTCAGAAACATGTCGCCGCTGCTCATGGAACCCTTCCGGCGCGCATCGGCATCGATGCGCACACCAACACCATGCGCACCGCACGAGGCATATTCGCGGCCTCAATCGAGCAACACGTCAAGCCGTGCTCGGCACTTGCGCTACACCTTTACGTTCTCGGCAATGTTCCAGGCGGCCTCAACTGCGGCGTCACCGGAGCCGTCGGGCTTCTGCGGCGTATATTCCGTTTTGAACTCCGCGAAGTTGAGCGTCACGTTCTCCGTCAATCGGTCCTCCCCACCGCTGCCACCCGTCGACAGCGCGGAGATCAGGACTTCCTTCATCGTGATCTTGAGGTATTCGAGTGGGTTCTCGCCCGCCTTGCGCACGGTCAGCAACGCCTCCTTGAAGTGCTTGCCGTTGCAGCACGAGAGCTGCAGGTTTGCTGAGGATTTGTCGACGTACTTGGTAATCGAAAGATCCTGCACATTGACCTTGCCAGCCCCACCACCGCCGCCCTGATGCGTCGTGCCGGATTGGCTCATGCCCCAGCTCCACGACAACACGTCGATTTCGTCCTTGTGCTTCGAATCGGACGATTCACCTTTTACGTCATCAAGCTTCAGAAACATGTCAACAGCCATGGCTACTCCCCCTTTACATAGGATTGCGCGTTTGCTGGCCTAGACTAGACAGGCAGGGATACTGTTGCACATTAGACATTCACTGCGATCAAGCGGCCTTTGCTGATGGAAGCTTGGATACAAGCCGTAGTGAAACGGTGAGGCCCTCGAGTTGATAGTGCGGTCTCAGAAAGATCTTGGAATTGTAATAGCCCGGATTGCCCTCGACTTCCTCGACGACGACCTCCGCGGCGGCCAATGGCTTGCGGGCCTTGGTGCTTTCGGACGAATGGGCGGGATCGCCGTCTACGTAATTCATGATCCACTTCTGCAGCCAGATCTGCATGTCGGCGCGCTCCTTGAACGAGCCGATCTTGTCGCGCACGATGCATTTGAGGTAATGCGCAAATCGACAGCAGGCAAAAAGATACGGAAGACGTGCCGAAAGATTGGCGTTTGCCGTCGCATCGGGATCGTCATACTCGAACGGCTTTTGCAATGACTGGGCGCCGATGAACGCGGCGAAATCCGAGTTCTTCCGATGCAAGAGCGGCATGAATCCGTTCTTCGCGAGCTCGGCCTCCCGGCGGTCGCTGATGGCGATCTCCGTCGGACACTTCATGTCCACGCCGCCATCGTCGGTGGGGAATGTGTGCACCGGCAGACCTTCGACCGCGCCACCGGACTCGACACCGCGAATGCGTGAACACCATCCATACAGCTTGAAGGACCGGTTGATGTTGACGGCCATTCCATAAGCGGAGTTTGCCCACGTGTATTTGCTGTGATCCGCGGCGCCGGTATCCTCCTCGAAATCGAATTCCGCGACCGGATTGGTTTTTGCGCCGTATGGAAGCCGCGCCAGAAAACGCGGCATCGCCAAACCGAGGTATCGGGCATCGTCGGATTCCCGCAACGAGCGCCACGACGCATATTCCGGTGTCGTGAATATCTTCGTGAGATCGCGCGGATTGGCCAGCTCCTGCCACGATTCCATCTGCATGACGGTAGGCGAAGCGCCGGCAATGAACGGAACATGGGCAGCCGCCGCGTTCTTCGACATTTCACCGAGGAGCTCGACATCAGGCGGGCTGTGATTGAAGTGATAGTCGCCGACCAGGCAACCGAACGGCTCTCCGCCAAACTGCCCGTATTCGGCTTCATATATCTTCTTGAACAATGGACTTTGGTCCCACGCCGTTCCCTTGTAGCGCTTTAGCGTCTTACCAAGATCGTCCTTCGAAATGTTCAAGAACCGGATCTTCAGCATCTCATCCGTTTCGGTGTTGTTGATCAGGTAATGCAGACCACGCCACGCGCCCTCCAACTTCTGGAAGTCGGGATGATGCAAGATCAGATTGATTTGCTCGGAAAGCTTGAGGTCAAGCTCGGCGATGATGGCTTCGATCGACTGGACGACATCAGTGCCGATGAGCTTGGTCTGCGAGAGCGCCTGCTCCGCAAGGGTACGCACGGCCTGCTCGACGGCACCCTTCGCTTCGTCGGTCTTGGGCTTGAATTCCTTTTGCAGCAACGTCGAGAGCTCACTGCCTTCCAGTGTCGGCGATTCGGCTTTTGGGCTCTGTGCTTGGGTCTCAGCCATGGTCTGCTCCTCGGATTTCGCCTAGGACGGTCAGCGCGGAGGTTTGGGACGACATGCTAAGCCTTGGTCTCTTCGGCGGCGGGCTTCTGGCTCGCAGCCAGCGATTGGAGCAACGCCGGATCCTGCAGAACTTTGGCAATAAGCGCTTCCGCGCCCGTCTTGCCGTCCATGTAAGTCACCAAGTTGGACAACTGCTGTCGCGCATCAAGCAACTTCTTCAGGGAGTCAACCTTGCGGGCCACTGCCGCGGGCGAGAAATCATCCATGCTTTCAAAGGTGATTTCGACGCTCATATTGCCTTCGCCGGTAAGCGTGTTCGGCACCTGGAACGTTACTCTCGGGTTGATAGCCTTCATGCGACTGTCGAAGTTATCGACGTCAATTTCCAAGAACTTGCGATCTGCGACGGGCGGCAGCGGCTCCGCTGGCTTGCCCGATAGGTCTGCGAGCACGCCCATTACAAACGGCAGCTGAATCTTCTTTTCTGCCCCGTAGAGCTCGACGTCGTACTCGATCTGCACGCGGGGAGCGCGGTTTCGTGCGATGAACTTCTGGCTGCTTTGTGCCACGGTTTCCTCCTAGGGCGTTTCGATGATCTTTATACTACCTCTATACGGAGTTCAGCTCATTTTTTTTCCATCCCGGCGATCTTCTGGATTTGGCCCAAGCTCTCCGGCGCCAGATCCTCGATGATCTCGATAAAGCTTTTTGCCATGAGCCGCTGCGCCCTTCGGAGCAATAGAGGCGCGGGATGTCCAGGCTCGGTTTTCTGGATGAACTCGCAAATCCTGTCCAACTGCTTGACGGCATCCTCCCGGCGGCGGAGCTCCCCCATTGCCGAAGGCGCGGGGCCGCTCGAGCCATCAGATGCCACCTGCTGACCTGCTTCGGTCACGCCTAGCGCGTTCCCGCAAACGGCCACGGTCACGGCAAGGGCTTCCCGGAGCGATTGCAGGTTTGGCGCCCTTGCTGCGCCGACCTTCGCCGACAAGAATGTCTCGAAGGCGTTGAGGACCAGCAAGGAGTCCTGTACGGCTTTAACGGGCGGCGGGCCGGCGGGGCCGGCCGCCGAATCTCGGATGAGGCCTTCGATCGCTTCGACGCTCAGTGTCGAAGCGTCGCCGACAGGTTGCAGCTTCTTTTGAGCTACCAGGAGATCGCGAACGGTGGCACGACCCGCCATGGAAGCGACAATGGGGAGGCCCCGTACGTCGCGCAAGAGTCCGTCCGGATCGCGCAATTGACCTTCGGGATCGATTAGCGGCGCAAATGCATTGATGCGCATCGTCGGATCTTGATCCTCCGACTCGATTAGCGGGTACACCTGGTCCCAATAGCGGGACGCGAGCTGCTGGATGATCGTCAGTCCGGCACACAGGCCCGCGAATCCCTCCATTCGCGTCAGCGCGCGACAGAGAACGGCCGCCACGCGCAAATCCTTGGTGCGGGCGAGCATGGCTTCCGCACGGCCCCGAACGTCGGCCCATTCGGGCTCCTTGGCCGGAACGATGGAGTCGCCCGTCTGTTGCTCCGGTCGTCCGCGAGCTGCTTCTTCGAGCTCTAAGAAGCTCGGGTCATACTCCAGGTTCGGCCCGCATGGAAGGTCGGGAGAAACCGGAGCGAGAAGCGTTTCAACCTCAATCAACGCGAAACTCCATCGGTCGGTACGGTTACGGCACCCTCTCGGGAAGTGGCCGCTGACGCAATCCGTCTCCTGAAATAGGACGGAAACCGAACTCTTCGGATCCCAAAGACCATGAATACGCTGCTCCAAAACACCTTTAAGGTCAAGGGGCGGTGCGCCACTCAAACCGACCTATCTTTAAGCATTAAACGCCGCTCCCCGCAATTGGACTTCGACCGAAACGACGGAAACTCCCATCACCCGTGCCTATTCGACACAAAGCTGCGGATCCTGAACGACGCATTCAGCCTCTCCAGCCTCCGCGTCGGTTGCGCCTCGGGTGCCATTACCTGCTCGCGCAGCGGGCAGCGGTTGATCCTTCGGCAGCAGTAGCCACATGCGTCCGTCATCCTTCATGCGGCTAGCGAACTCGCCAGCCTTCGCCCCGAATCCCCAAAAATAGTCCGCCCGAACTGCGCCTCGGATTGCGCCACCGGTGTCTTGGGCAAACATCAGGCGGTTGAAACGGTTACGGGTACTCGAACGTTCTGTGGAAATGAACACGGGATACCCCAACGGTGTCGTGCGTGGATCCACGGCAACCGAACGCCCGGCAGTCAATGGGACCCCAAGCGCGCCGATCGGACCGCTTTCACTGTCCGGAATCTTCCGAAAGAATACGTAACTCGGGTCGCTGCTGAAGGCGGACAATTTTGCAGGGGGGCCGAACCTGCCGGGACGTAAGGGTTCCATGGCTGATGTCTTACGCCCGCCAGTTCCCGTATATTCACTCTTGGGATCCTGGGCCACTCGCGACACACCCTTCACCGTGTCATCGCTATGCGTACGCTGTTGCTGTAGCAGAATGTCGATGACGCGCGCGACCTCCGGTGAGTTATTGCGTTGATTTTGCTCCGGCGCGACAGGCGGTTCTTGCTTGCGGGCATCGGATGGAGTTTCCATGCCGCGCGTACGCACCTCGTTGTCAACTATCGAGCCGGATGTCGCGGCAATATCGTCTTCGGCACTCGGTTCCGACAAATCAATCGGCATGCCTCGTATCAGTGGGTAACCCTCCAATGAAAGATCACCACGGGTTGCCTTACGGAGCGGCGGCAAGAACGGTCGCCCATTCTGCTCCGCATAGGCAACGCGCACGATCTCGCCATTCGGCAGACGTACCTTGCCCGAACCCTGCACCTGCATTGAATAGAGGCCAGCGGCATTGTCAACCCACGCGATGATCGGCGCCTTGGTCAACGCTCCGTGCTCTATTTCTGCGCGCGTGTAGTAAGGAACGATGCGGTCGCCATCGATTCGTACGCGAAACTTCTTGTCTCGAATGTCCGGTTTCGTGTCACCCAGATCCAAGACGTAACGTTTTCCGACAGCACCGCGAGGCGCTCCGGAGTATGAGTTTCGGACAACATTTCGTCCTTGAAGCGTAGCGTTGACAGCGTCACCACTTTTCGTCGTTGCAAGGATGCGCGAATCCAGATAAAGCAAGTCATCTGGTACACCGTAGACCGGATACAAATACTTGCCTCCGTACTTCAAGCTGCCCTCCAGAAGCGGCTCGTAGTACCCGGTAATTATTCCGGAGGACGTCAGGTCCTTGTTGTGAATTTGATAGAGGGAAAACTCTTTCTCCACAAACCGTCGAATCGCTTCGCTATTGCGGGAAGAAACCGTCGTTGAGCGCTTGCAAGCGCCGCCCCATGCACCGCGGTTGTAAAGCACTTTGCAGCTTTCGCGAAATGCCCTCCACGCCTCGGTCAAGTCGTCTTGGTCCCACCCTGGCAAATCCGAGAACGGTACCGATGTAAACGTCGCGTACTTGGTACTGAACGATGCTGTCTGCGGGGAGTCAGTGGCAACATGGCGTTCCAGTTGGCCCTCGTTCCGTCCCGATCCAGCGCCCCCTTTGGCTGACGATCCTCGGGCGGGCGACACTGAGGGTGAGTCGACCCTTGGCGCGAGTTCTTGTGCGTCAGCAGCCGCAATGGCAAGAAACGCCAACGCACCAAGGAGCCCCGGCAATGCCAAAGGCGTGCAGCGAATGATCTTCACAATCTCTCTGCCGCGGAGCCATCCTGCAGGGATGTTATTGGACGAAAGGTACGCCAAACCAATGGCCAGAGGCAACGTGAATATTCGCGGGCGAACTCCACCGCGATGAGCTCCGTTTTACCCGTTTAATCAATAGCTTATTGACAGTTATAAATATGCTTATGGCACCCCGCGCGCCTGGTGGCGATCTGCGATCCTTCTAGCTAGTTGGCAACGGGCACAAAAATGAAATCACCCCCCTGATGGCCCGCGTATTGGATGCCGGCGTATTGCGGAGTTTGATCGCTCGCAATTGGTGACTTCCTTCCGGCGCGTTCTTCGCGCTCCCGTATTTCGCTGCTCGTCTTGATGACTCGACCTTCGATCGCGTCGAACATGTTGCGACCTGGCAACACCGTGTCATTGACGGTGAGAACATCCAGCAACGCCTTCGCGAATAGCGAATGCCCACCGAAACTAACGTCCCAGACCGGTTGCACTGCGCCAGAGGTCAGTACTATGCGCGCGTGCTGCTCCGATAAATGCTTTGCCACGTTGATTCTGTTCGCATCCGGGATGTCATCACGGATTGTCGAGACTGCGCCGTTGTCGGCAGTGGTCAAGGCCCCCGAATAGCACGAATCCGAGATCACCAGGACTTGCCTCGCATGCATTTTCAAAAGCAAATCCGTGACCTGGACATTCAGTATCCATCGCGTATTTCGGTCGCGCTCAGCATCTACCGGGATCCAATAGCCGCGCCTCCCCAAATCAAAGTATCCGTGTCCGGCGTAGTAGATGACCAAATTGTCTTTGTCCGTGAGCGTTCTGACCAGATCATTAAGCGAGTTCAGCGTTTCTTCAAATGTCGCATCACGGAGAATCTTGACCTTGAAGCCATATTTTCGCCGCAGAAGTTCCGCAATCGCGTTCGCATCGTTCACGGCCGTTTGGAGCTCGCCCCAGTCGCGATAGAGGTTGTTTCCAATAACCAGCGCATAGTTATTCGCAGCGAAGGCGCCATCGGGCGGCTTTAAGGCAACATCAGATCTAGTTGTCGCCTCTGTCTTTCCGGGTTTGAAATGGAGGATTACTTCGTCGCGACCTCCATCGCGGTCGATCGCAACGATGCGGACAGTCGTTCCTTCCGTGCCAATCGAGACGCTATCCTGAAACAGGCCGAACTGGTCGACGCGGACAGTCTTGTCATTGATCGTGAATGAGGCTAACTCCCCGCGTGCCTTTACGCGGCCGGTTATCGGCCGACTCTTTACATCATCGCTTACCGGCACGTCGCCTAGATCTCCGCGAGTTACCACAAGACTCGGATCAATTAGCTGTATGCTCGGTTGTGACCCAGCACTCTCGCCGATTTCCAGGTCTCGTTCCGAAGGCGCCACTGGACGCCCTGGAACGACCGAACCGGAAGTGGCGCGGTCTTGCGTTGGACTAGACTTCCCACTATTCGGTGATTGGTCCGCTAGACCAAGCGCTTGCCGATGCAATTTTGCGGCAACGATCTTGTCTTGTTTTACTCCATTGCCTTTTTCATACAGCAGTGCAAGATTGTTGGCCGCCTGTCGATTTCCCTGATCTGCAGCTTTCTTGTACCACTTTGCGGCCATATCGAAATCGGGACTGCCCGCAATACCCATTTCATAGATTTGACCCATTCTGAATTGGGCGTAATCGTCTCCCTGCTCCGCGGCATCTTCCCAGATGCTTCTGGCGTCCCTTGGGCTTGCCTGGTCGAAAAGAACAAACTTGCCACCAAGACTCTTACACTGCGCGGCGGAACTTTGGGCCACCCGTCCCGGAAGTGTGTATATCTTCCCTGGCCCCAATTTTCGGATGACGGGGGGCGTCAGGCAATCCACGGTTATTTTTCGCTCCAGATCCTTGGTGGCGTCACTAAGATTCAAGTCCTGTGCGAACACCGCTTGGCATGACAGAACAAGACACCCAGCAAGAATGAAACGCGGAGGCATCGGGCACTGAGGGACGACCGACGACTGCAAGGTTGAGACAGCCTCGGATCCAAGCCCCTGATTGTTCACGGACCGAGCCATTGCACGCCTCTCATTTTGATCAACCCAATTGTGCAAGTGCGGGAATCATCCCTTCGACCCGAGGCGAGGCGTCATAGCACTCGCCTCGAGTCGTCTAGTCCATTGACCGTGCGAGAACGTCAAGGTAGATCCACTCTCACGCCAAGCAGGAATCGTTGACCGCTGTAATTTTCCTTTCCAAATAGTTGTTCGTAGTTGAATGTTGCCGATACGCTTTTCGTGAATAGCGCGAGCACGCCCACGCCGAAATTGCCATAACTCTTGTCCTGTCCTATGTACGGCACGGCGAACGACGTGTTAAGGGGATCGCCGACAAGCCCTGCAGTCACATTGGAAGGCGAACCATTTGTCGCCTGCTGCAACTCCACCCTCACCGTTGGGATGAGGGTCGCGAAGGACAGTGGCATCGTGTAGCTTGCCGAGGCGCCCAGCGAAAATACGGTCGAATAAATACGTTGGCTGGACACGTGAATTGGATTAGTCCCGCTGTCCTCCGAGAAACCATCGACAGTCGCAATGATCATGTCGACGCGACCGTAGGGGTTGAGGATAAAGGCGTCCTTGGTGAAGTTATACCCGCCGCTCACCGACAAAGCATACTGATTGCCTTGGGTCGACCCGTTCGCAGTGTCGCCCGCGTCAGTAATGCGCTGGGTTTTGTATCGGTTATGCCCATAGCTCCCGATCGCATTGATGTAGGTTTTTTCGCTGGGAACGAGCGCACCGTACATCGAGAAACTGAAACCGGTCGTATCTTGGGACCCTCCACCGTCTATGCTGGTGTCGCCCTTTATGTAGCCGATGGAACCGCCCAAAATATTATTGTTTGGAAAGCGATAATCGGCGCCTACGGTTACTCCGTCGGTTCTGAGCTTGTACCCCTGATAGGTGTTGACCGAGTCCTGCTTGTCAATTCCAAAGTCGCCGTTTACGAAGAATCCCCATTTGGATGGCGGTGGGGGGGGCTCGACGTTTGCGTTTGCATCTGCGGCGGCCAGCTTTACTGTACCAAACAACGAGCCCAGCATCGCCACAGAAACGGTTTCGTTGTCGATTGTGCCCCGTAGCCCGTCGAGTACGCCCGGTAGTCGCACGAGACGGAGCTCATCCAATCGGGCATTGATGTTTCGGAGCTGCGCCTGCGGTGCCACAATTGCGGCCTGCGAAATCGGCCCTATCAGTGATTGCGCAGGCTGCACAACGGCCATTTCCGCGCTCAATATAATGAAGTCCTTGGACTGACCTCCTGGAATGGTTACGCTGACTGTTCGCGATCCAACGAAGGGTCCTAACTTGAGCGTATTGGTGGCAATGCCCTTCTCATCGGTTACCGTAGTTGATTTTGGGCTACTTCCAAGCACATCAGCCGCCTGAGAAGGTTTCCAGGTAACTTCGATGCCAGGGGCGGGGGCGCCGCCGCTGTCCGTTACCTTGACCGAAAGCGGCCCCGCAAGGCTCGAATTGGCCATCCCAGCCTGCTTGTTGCCCGCGACAATTGCCAGCGTGCCCGCGCTGACACTGACCGAGATCGATTTTGATATCGTCGATCCCGCTCCGGGCCCGGGCAAGGTGATCGCTACGCTATAGGTGGTGTTGCTGGACGGCGTAACGCTGATCGATTGCGTCGTGGCGCCCCCGGGGGACCAAAGATACGTTGTCCCTGGCAGCAACGGGTTGCAGTTCGCTGTGAGAGTCACACGCGTTCCCTGGACGACAGTTGCCGAGGGCATCGGCGTGATGTCACAAGAAGTGGGTTCGCTGATATTGAACACGAATTCAACTGGAGTCAGCGAACCAAGCGATGCACGGACTCGTTGTACGCCGGCCAGCGGCCCCGCCGTAAATTTCGTGCTCGCGAGCCCGCTCGAGTCGGTGGTCGACTCAGTCTGGGAAACGCTCCCTCCGCCGACTACGGTCCAGGCTACGGTCTGGCCGGACAACGGTTCTTTGGTGCTGAGGATGGCTTGCACTACTAACGGGAAAGTTTGACCTGGCGCACCCGCTTGAGTGAGGTCGCTGATGGGGATCAACGTACCCGTCGCAACCACGACCTTGACTGTGCTATTGATAGTGCCCGTTTTTTTGTTATTGCTTACACTGAAGACATCGACCGTCAGAGCGTAATCGAGTGTCGCAATCGGCATGACTTTGATACTGGGCGTAGTCTCTCCCGTTGACCATTTATAGGCGTACGACGTGTCCCCCCCGGCAGGTGGCTGACAGGCGGCAGTGAGCAAAACCTCCGTGCCGGGAATCACCGGGGGCGAAGGTTTGGCGACAATTTCACACGAAGCGGCGTTGGCGGTAAACGTGACGGAATTGCCGCCGATTACGGATGCCGTGACCGTTTGCGGGCCGCCACCTGGACCGAGCGTGAGCGTGTTCTGCGTCGCCCCCCCCGTTGTCGTCGTAACACCCGCGTTCGACAGCGTCCCGCCCCCAGAGGTGACGGTCCATATAACGTTCGTCCCATCGGGCGCCGGCGAACCGCCCTCCTGTACATTTACTTCGAATGGAATGCCCAATGAAGTATTAGGCGCACCAGTCAGGTTGTTGCCGGATTTGATGGAAATATTCGGAGGAGGTGCGGTGGCGGTGGCGATGAACGTGACGGATCCGACGCCGTTCACGGATGCCGTGACTGTTTGCGATCCGGCGCTGGGACCCAAGGTGAATTCGGCGCTTGACAAATCATTGCTATCAGTTGGTTTACTAACGAACGCAGCGTTATCGATTTTCCCGCCTCCTGTGATGACAGTCCAGGTAACTGTCACAGGATTTATTAGCTTATTAGCGCTCTTAAATAGCCCACTCACACCCAACATATTGCATGTCGCCTTAACTACGAGCGGGCTAAACAGCTTCGTACTGACCGTGCCGGTCTGGTTGTTGCCCGAGTCGATCGCAATCTGGAGAAACTCCCCCGGCGCACACGGTGGTGGTGGTGGTACCTGCGCGACCGCAAGTTCAACTGCGCCACACAGAAGACACAGAAAGACCATCCAGTTCCATACCTTCATTCTTATCTCCCCGTCAGTACCAACCGGACGTTAATCGAACAAATTCATATTGCCGCGCAAATCTAGCAGTGTATGCACCTTGATGGCGATGGTAGTGCTGTCGAGCGCCAGCGAGCTGCAGGAGACCCGACAACGAATGCCCATGTGACAGAGCTTGGCGATAATCTGCGCCCGCAAGCAGGCTTCGATAGTCGCCCAGGCTCTCGCGGAACGTGAGTTGTGCGAAGAGACAGGAGTCCGACGGACCCCTGTTCGCGAAGTGGGGCTTCGCGTAACAAACGGGGAGCAATGAATACACCCGGCCCGAACGCCATGAGCCATATATTGCGCGCGCCTACCTCCAAGCGCCGTTGTCGAATGTTCATTCGACAACAGGCCGGAGGAAGGCCGCCTCCCCATCTTGACTGAAGTTCTTGGTCGAACGAGCGCTCTCATGGCGCCCATAGCTCCCCCGATCAGATACCCAACCACCGCGCAGTTTTGTCGAAATGTACGCCGATTGTTTTGTGACACACAAGGAGTTTTTGGGACACAAATGTGTTTCACTACTGTCCGGTTGAAAATACAAACAAGATCAATCGGTTAGCCCCATCGATCGGATTGATTCGAGGCTCGACAGGAGCTGCGTTCTGTCGAAGGCTGGCAAGACCTGTAGAACATGGACGGAGCGGTGCCTGGACTCGGAGCTCCTTCTCTTGACGAAGGCGATAACAGGCTCAGATCGATGGTGCTGGAGTCCAGCGCGTCGACCGTGTTGTCCAAATCGACGCCGAGCGGTTCGCTCGCGTAGAGCCTGCGAGCGCGATGGATCAGCACGGCGGCCAGATCGGCCCAGAGGCGCCAGTCGCGCGATTCGTTGGCATCGGCCAGCATAGAGCGCTTGACAAAGCCCGTCGCGTACAGCTTGGTCGCGTCGGCCGACAGGCTCGCCATGTCGCGCAGACTCTCGTGCCATGTCAACTGCGCCAAGGCCATCGCCAGAACTGCTCGGCACACGATAGCGTGAGCACGCCCGAGTTGCCCGACTGGCGATGCCGATGCGCATCAACCTCGTCCGCGGCACGAATTCCATGACCTGAGCGAATAGCGTCTGCTGATATTCATGCGAACTCCGCGGGGATATCAACTCCGGGAAGCTACGCAATTCGTGGCGGGGCGAAGCTTGATCTCGGGCTTGGCACAGGTCATTTAACCGGACAGCAGTAATGATCGGTACCTGCTAACGTTTTCATTTACTCTTCACGATGCGACGGACATCGGGCGACCCGTTTGGGCTGAGATAACATGCGGCGCGAACCTTGTGCCTCCACGGGGTCGCGTGGTTGTTTTCCAGGGCTCGTGTTGAAACGCAGAGGCACTCACCGAACGCGACCTCGCCACAAGCGAGGAGTGGAGTAACGATCTAGATTCGAGGGCGCGCAATTCCCGCGGAGACCGTGCGTACGTCGAGGGCGTGCTGGCGGCCCTGGTCCAGGGGGCGCATTGGCGGGTGTCGTCGATCGACCGCAGCGGCCTTCACGGGTGCCGATCAATCTACTGACGGCGAGCGAATTGCCTTGGGGTCAGCGCTGCGACGTAGACGAGTTTGGCTGGGTTCAGGCGCGCCGTGCAGCCAATAGTCGCGCCGGGCAATTCGGCGCCGACGAGAATCTCGGCGCGGATGCCCCTCCATAACCTCCCGCCGACCCTGAAAACAGGGGGCACTCCTCCTGTGGCGCGTGGCGGCCAACCTCCGGCACGCGCACGGAAGAATTTGTTTACTATAATGCTTTGCTTTTTTGCGACGACGCCCGCTACCCGTTTGTATCCAAAATCGGCGAAGGCGACTCCCGAAGCCCTCAGTCTGCAGAACCGTTACGATAGGGGTAGGATAAGAAAAGATTGCGGTCTGTTCTAACAACAGGGGGTTGATCTCACCATGACGCTAAGACGTTGGCATGCATGGGCAGCATTGCACGTTTTCATTCTTGGCCTGACGGCATGCGCTTCGGCGCCGCCCCCTCCGAAGCCCGCGACCATCAAGGTCACAATGGAGGTCGACGCAGGCGTCAATCCGGATGCGCACGGAAGACCGTCGCCGGTAGTCGTCCGCCTCTACGAACTCAAAGCACTTGCCGCTTTCCGAAGCAGCGATTTCTTCTCCTTGTTTGACCACGACCAGCAAACTTTGGGCGTTGAGCTTGTCACTAAGGAGGAGTACCTGTTGGAGCCTGGCTACAAGCGCCAGTTCGACAGAAAGCTGCAACCCGATACACGTTTCATAGGCGTAATCGCCGCATTTCGCGACCTCGAGCGGTCCCAATGGCGCGCCACCATGACCGTGGTGCAGCAGGAGACCACGCCGGTTTTCATTCGCATTGAAGCCAACAAAGTGAGCGTGAGATTCCAATGAACGAAGCGGCTTGGCTGCGCTTCGCCCGCCCTCGGAATTATCTCCCGGGTCTTCGCAATGTCATGGAACGATAGGGTCGTATGGTCTGAAGGCATGTTCCTTCAGCCCCAACATTTTCAGCAGCACGATCGATATTTGGAACGGCTGGTCGAAGGCAGGACCGGCCCGATGTGGGGTCACAGTTGGGGATTCACGAGGATCGAGTTGGACTCCGCGGCGCTGGCGATCGGTAAAATTCAGCTTGCTTCGGCCCGCGGCATCTTTCAAGATGGAACACCCTTCAGTTTTCCGGATCACGATGGACCGCCGCAAGCGCTGGAGGTGGGCCCGGACGTAAAGGACGAGCTTGTGGTTTTGGCCGTGCCGATGCGGCGTCCGGGCACCGACGAAACCGGCGTCGGTGATGATGAGTCGCGCAGCTTGACCCGCTTTTCCGTCGCGGACGTTGAAGTCAAAGATTCGAACGCGTCTTCACCGGGAAGCACCCTGGTTCAAGTGGGGCAATTACGCATGCGAATCGCCCTCAAACAGGATACCGCCGATTCCTATGCCACGCTCGGTGTCGCACGCGTCCTGGAACGCCGCGCCGACAACCAGCTAGTGCTTCAGGCGACATACATTCCGCCGGTGCTGGACGTCAATGCCGATCCAAGGCTCGCGAGCTACGTCCGCGACATCCACGGTCTTTTGCACCAGCGTGGCGAAGCGCTGGCGAGCCAACTATCACATCCGGGGCGAGGTGGCGTCGCCGAGATCGCCGATTTCCTGATGCTGCAGACGATTAACCGCTACGAGCCCTTATTTGCGCATCTGAATGGGCCGTTGCTGACGCATCCTGAGCGGCTATTCGCCATCTTGTTGGGACTCGCGGGTGACCTTTCCACGTTTAGTCACGAGAACCGCCGACCGTTGGCGTTTCCGCCTTACGAACACGATGATCTGGAGGGTTGCTTCGGGCCGCTTGTCGACGACCTTCGCCGAGCTTTCAGCATGCAGCTCGAGCAGAACGCCATCCCGATCGAATTGCAAGAGCGCAAGTTTGGTGTCCGCGTAGCCGTAGTCCCCGATCTAGAGTTGTTCAAGGGCGCAAGCTTTGTTTTCGCCGTTAACGCGCAAATGGCCCCGGACGCGTTGCGCGTTCGCTTTCCAACGCAGGCCACCGTCGGCCCAACCGAGCGCATCCGCGACCTGGTGAATTTGCATTTGCCCGGGATCCCGTTGCGACCCCTTCCGGTAGCGCCGCGACAAATTCCGTTTCACGCAGGGTTCAACTACTTCGAACTCGAGCGTGGAGGTGATCTGTGGAAGCAACTCGAGCGATCGGGAGGACTCGCGATGCATGTCGCGGGCGATTTCCCCGGTCTCGAAATTGAGTTCTGGGGGATTCGAGGCTAGCCATGAGCAACGGCAACGATGATCCGTTTGCATCGCCGGACTTGGATCGCACTCTGTATATTCCGTCGCCTGGCGGGCGGAACGTGCCCCAAACGCGGATCGCGCCGGAGCCTGGATATGCCGAAAGACCGTCGCCGGAATATTCCCGCCTGAGCGCGCCGGAATCGGGCCTCAATCCGCTAGTGGCCGCGGCCAATCCACTGCTAAGCGTTGTCCCGCAGTTGCGCGTAACGCTCCACCATTCGAATCCAATGGCATTGCGGGATTCGCTCGTGCGCGACATCAAGGAATTCGAACATCGCGCCCAGTCCGAACGCATTCCGAGCGAAAAGATCATCGCCGCCCGCTATGCCTTGTGCACATTGCTAGACGAGACCGCGGCCTCGACTCCATGGGGCGGGTCGGGCATGTGGGCCAAGAACAGTTTGCTGATCACGTTCCACAATGAAGCATCCGGCGGGGAAAAGTTTTTCCAGCTCTTGTCCAAGCTCGCAGAGAATCCGGCGGCGAATTGCGATCTTCTGGAGTTGATGTATGTGTGCCTGGCGCTCGGACTGGAGGGCCGTTACCGCCCGCTCGAGAACGGAAAAGCCCAGCTTGACGCAATCCGCGAGCGCCTTGCTCAACTCATCGCCAAGCAGCGAGGTGAATACGAGCGTGATCTGTCACCGCATTGGCGAGGTGTGCCCAACAGACGTTACGCTGCCTTGACGGTCATTCCGCTATGGGCCGTTGCCGCCGTTCTCGGGCTGCTGCTGCTTGGTACTTTTCTGGTTTTCAGCTTCCTCTTGAACAGCACGTCCGACCCCGTCTTTGCGAAGATCCAGGCGATTCGCGTCGGCGTTGCGCCGCCGAAGCCGGTCGTTCAAGCACCGCAGCCGCACCTTTCGCAATTTCTGGCCAGGGAAATTGCGGATGGCCTGGTCGCCGTCAAGGATGAAGACAATCGCAGTACCATCACGATCCTCGGAGATCGTCTGTTCGCGCCGGCAAGCGCCTCGATCGCGCCCGACTACGAGCCACTGTTGATGCGCATTGCCGAAGCGTTGAATTCGGTGCCCGGCCGAGTCCTGATTACCGGCCACACCGACAACCAGCCGATTCGTTCTGTGCGTTTTCCCTCGAATTGGAAGCTGTCGGAGGAGCGAGCCAGCTCCGTGGCGCAACTGCTCGCCACGAAGGTCGTCCCACCTTCCCGGATTACTGCTGAAGGGCGCGCGGATACCGAGCCGATAGCGTCGAACGAAACAGCGGGCGATCGCGCGCGCAATCGCCGCGTCGAGGTTACGTTGTTTCCTGCGCCGGCTAAGATCTAGCGCCCGCACGCGAAACCATTGATTGTCACGTAGCCTAGTAGGCGATGGCAAAGCTTCTTCGACTAATCTTCAATCGCTGGGTGTTCGCCGCGATCGGCCTGCTCGCGATCAGCCTCCTCATTTGGTTCGTTGGGCCGCTGGTGACAGTCGCCGATTATCGCCCATTGGAGTCGGAATCAAACCGCACGATCCTGATTGTCGTCGTCGTTGCCGTCTTTGTGGCGAGACTGATCTGGCGCTTGCTAATGGCCAGGCGGGCCAATGCCAAGCTGACGGAGGGTCTGGTCGAGCAAGCAGCGGTCGAGCCCCCGCCAAAGGCCGACGCCGAAGAAGTTGCTGCGTTGCGGAAGCGGTTTGACGACGCGATCAATGTACTGAAGCAGGTCAATCGACAAAAACCCGGCATTCGTGCGCTAATTCCGGGCCGGCAATACCTCTACGATCTTCCTTGGTATGTTGTTATCGGCGCGCCCGGCGCCGGCAAGACCACGTTGCTCGTCAATTCCGGCTTGAAATTTCCGCTGGCCGAGCAGTTCGGGCAGCACAAGATCCGTGGGGTCGGCGGTACGCGCAACTGCGATTGGTGGTTCACCGACGAGGCGGTCCTTCTGGACACGGCGGGGCGCTACACGACCCAGGAAAGCAATGCCGAGGTCGATAAGGGTGCGTGGACCGGCTTCCTCCAATTGCTGAAGAAACACCGGCCACGGCGTCCCATCAACGGCGACCATCGCCGCGGTGAGCGCCGCCGACCTGCTGCAGCAGGACCAGGCCGTCAGTGGAGGAGCACGCGTCGGCATTGCGCCCCGGATTCAGGAATTGCATGAGCAATTCGGCATTCGCTTCCCCGTCTATGTCCTGGTCACGAAGGCCGATCTTCTGGCCGGCTTCATGGAATTCTTCGGTGAATTCGGCCGAGAGGAACGCGCTCAGGTGTGGGGCGTGTCATTCCCGCTCGATGAAAAGGGCGGCAATCCGGTCGGAACGCTCGGACGCGAGTTGGATGCGCTGGAACGGCGCCTACGTGAGCGGGTCATTGACCTCCTCCAGCACGAACGCGATCCCCAAAAGCGCTCGCTGATCTACGCATTTCCTCAGCAATTCGCTCTGCTCAATGACCGACTGCACGAATTTCTGAATCTTGTGCTGGAGCGGTCGCAGCATGAAGTTCAGCCGATGGTGCGCGGCGTCTATTTCACGAGCGGAACGCAGGAAGGCAGCCCCATCGACCGCATCATGGGGCAGCTCGCGCGCGCATTTCAGTTGGAGCAACGCCTGCTCCCCGCGAACAAGCCAACCGGCAAGGCGTACTTCATCACCCGTCTTCTCAAAGACGTTATGTTTCCGGAGGCAGGTCTCGCCGGAGCCAATTTTCGCCTCGAGCGACAGCGCGCCGCCTTGGAGTGGGGCGCATTGGCGCTCTCGGGAGTCATCACCGTCGGATGCTTCGCTGCCTGGACCATCAGTTATTTGCGCAATCAGGCCTACGTCGCCGATGTCGGAAACAACGTCAAAGCGGTTTCGGACCAAGTCAGCGCATTGAGGGGACGGCCGACCGCGGACGTGGTTGCGCTGTTGCCGACATTGCGGGCCGTGCGCGGATTGGCGCAGAGCACCGATGCAACGGCACAGGACGTGCCTTTCTCGATGCAATTCGGCCTATACCAGGGTGACAAGCTCGCGGCGGCATCGAATGCAGCCTATCGGCGCCTCTTGCGCGAAGCGTTTCTGCCCAGGCTGCAGGCGCGCATCGAAGAACAATTGCGCTCCAGAGGACAACAGAATCCAGAGCTGCTGTACGAAACGCTCAAGGCCTACATTATGCTGGGCGATCCGCAGCACCTCGATGCCGATGCGTTGAAGGCATTCATCGTCGCGGATTGGGAAGCTACGATGCCGCGGGAAGTCACAGTCCAGCAAAGAAAGGATTTGCGATTGCACCTGGATGCCTTGTTCGACCAGGGGTCAATGGTGTCCCCTATCGTTCCCGACGCGCAGTTGATCGCAGCCGCCAGGGACGCGATCGCGCGGTTCAGCCTTCCGCAACGCGTCTACAACGGGCTCAAGCGACAGAATCTTGGCCGCACGCTACCGGAATTCACGATCGCCAAGGCCGCGGGTCCGTCGGCGTCCCTGGTGTTCACACGGCAAAGTGGGCAACCGCTAACCAAAGGCGTTCCGGGACTCTTCAGTTACGATGGGTATTACAAGACCTTCGTGCCCGCCTCCGAACAGGCCACGAAGCAGATGGCCGATGAGGAGCCCTGGGTAATCGGCGCTGCCGCCAAGGACCGGCCAAAGCTCACGGATCTGACGGGAATCGGCCGCTTGAATCAGGACGTCGCGCGGTTGTACCTCGACGAATATGCGGCAACCTGGGAACGCTTTGTCAACGATATCGCAATCGTCCACACGGAAAACCTTCAGCAAGCGATCGACGCCGCGCAGATCTTGTCCGCGCCCGATTCCCCACTGCCTGGCCTGCTGCGAGCCATCGTCAAGGAAGTAACGCTAACTAAAAGGAATGAAGCGGAGAAGGACATCGTCGAAAAAGCCGCCGACAGGGTCAAAAAGACCCGCGAGGATGTCATGAAGTCGTTCCAGCAAAAGACCGGCCAGTCCGTCGGGATTGCTCCGGAGCGGCCGCTGGAAAGCATCGTCGACGATCGTTTCGACGACCTGCGCCGGCTGGTGCAAAGTTCGGCGTCCGGCAAGCCGGCGCCGATCGATGGACAAATCGCGCTCATTGGTGAGCTCTACACCTACCTTTCCGCGAGCAAGGTGGCCATTACTGGCAAGACTGCATTGCCGGCGAGTGATGTGCCGATGAAGGTCAAGACGGAGGCGGCGCGACTCCCTGAACCGATCCGCTCACTCATCGAACAACTAGGCAAGGATGGCGCGAGCCATACGCTCAACGAAGCGGGAAAGCGTTTGAAGGAGGATTACAAATCCGGGATCGGCGAATTCTGCGAGCAGGCGATCGCGGGACGCTATCCCTTCGACAAGACCAGTACGCGAGACGTGACGCCCGACGACTTCGCCCGGCTGTTTGCGTCCGGTGGCATCATCGACGAGTTCTTCCAAAAGAACCTGGTTCAATATGTGGATACGTCCGCACGACCATGGAAGGCTCGACAAGTTATCGATGCCAATCTCAGTATCTCGTCGGCAACGTTGCTGCAATTCCAGCGTGCGCAAAGGATCCGCGAGGTCTTTTTCCCCGCAGGGGGACGTGCACCGGGCTTGAAGCTCGAATTCAAACCGGTTGACATGGACGCTTCGATTCTGCAAATCACTATCGATGTCGACGGACAGATCATCAAATATAGCCATGGCCCGCAGGTTCCCGTTGCCATCCAATGGCCTGGTCCGGGCGGCAGCAAGCAGGTTCGTATAACCCTGGTTCCCGGGCGCGCGGGAGGTTCAGGCCAGACGTTCGAAGGGCCATGGGCGCTGTTCCGGATGTTCGATCGCGTGAAGATCGATTCGTCGCCTCAGCAGGAAAAATTTACCGCGACTTTCAACGTCGACGGGCGAGACGCGAAATTCGACATCGTCACGAACAGCGTTCAGAACCCGTTTCGCCTGCCGGAGCTGGAGCAGTTTCGTTGTCCTTGATAGACGCAGTCGCGCACTATTTCGTGCGCGCGTGAGGGTCTGTCGAGCGTGTCTCAATCGAACAGCGACATCATTGGCGCGTGACCATGGAACGCGTGGCCGGATGGTACGGAAAAATGCCTTCCCTCGGAGACTTTGCCTCCCGTCGCCTGCCACGAGATTTCATCGACACATGGGACGCGTGGCTACAGGAATCAATCGTTACGAGCAAGAAGATACTGGGCGATCGCTGGCTCGATGTTTATCTCACCAGTCCCTTGTGGCGCTTCGCCCTCATGCCCGAGGTGTGTGGCGAATGTGCGTGGGCCGGGGTGTTGATGCCAAGCGTGGACAAAACCGGTCGTCACTTTCCGCTCACCCTTGCGCTGACGCTGGAGCCGCATTTCGACGCAGCGATGTCGCTGCTCGCCTCGCAGACGTGGTTCGCAGATCTCGAGAAGGTCGCTCTGTCCGCACTCGATGTTGCGTTTCTCGTTGATGACCTTGAGCGCGACTTGGCGAAGATTCCGTTTCCGGAGACTGAACCGCGCGATGTCTTGGACCGCCAGAAGATTACCGATCTGGCGCTCTGGTGGACGAGCCCGGCGGACGATCCCGAACGCTTGCAACTCACGTCAGCGAGCTCGCTCGCCGATACGCTGTCCGCGGCCTCGAAATGTGGCTTTGCTGCTCACGCAGCGGGAAAGTCGATTTGGTGGCACGAGACCCCAGAGTCGAATGTCGTCGACGTCCACTTTGTGGACCGACTGCCGGCGCACGACTATTTCGCCGTCATGCTTACCGCAAGCCAGCACGGCGGCGAATCGTCCGTCTGCTAAAGTTGCGGCAGTTGGCGCATCGCAGTGCCGCATCGCCAACGGGCGCCCAGCCTCCCAAGGCAGACTTGCGCGAAACGACGCCATGACGCAAGCACAATAGAGACAGGACGTGCCATCTTCGACAAACGACGACGACCGAACGGTCATGCCTGCAGACCATTCGGCGAGCGGTTCTAGAAGTCAGCCAGAAATTGCGGAGCCGGCCGACGCCAACGCGCTTTCTCCCGGCACCAAAATCGGTGAATTCGAGATCACTTCGCTCATCGGCGCCGGCGGCTTCGGCATCGTCTATCTCGCGTACGACCATTCGCTGCATCGCAACGTTGCCATCAAAGAGTATATGCCTTCCGCGTTCGCGGCCCGCAGGAGTGACACGACGGTGGCCGTGAAATCGAGTCGATACGACGACACGTTCAAGGCGGGGTTGAGGAGCTTCATCAACGAAGCAAGACTGCTCGCGAAGTTCGACCATCCTTCGCTCGTCAAGGTATACCGCTTTTGGGAAGCGAACGGTACCGGCTACATGGTCATGCCATATTACGAAGGCGTTACGCTCAAGCGGGCTCTGGCCGAACGCCAACATCGGCCGGACGAGGAATGGCTCAAGAACCTGCTGGCGCAGCTTCTCGATGCGCTCGAGGTGCTGCACCGGGCGCAATGCTTTCACCGGGACATCGCACCGGACAACATTCTCATACTTGACGACGGTCGACCGCTGCTGCTCGATTTCGGCGCCGCGCGTCGCGTGATAGGCGACATGACGCAGGCCTTGACCGTAATGCTGAAACCCGGCTATGCACCATTGGAGCAATATGCGGAATCGCCCTCGATGAAGCAGGGCGCCTGGACCGATCTCTATGCGCTGGCCGCGGTGATGTACTACGCCGTCACCGGGCAAGCGCCAACGCCGTCCGTTGGGCGCGTCATGTCCGATACCCTTGTGCCGATCACCGACGCAGGTTCGGGCCGCTACAGTGAAGCGTTCCTTAGAGGTATTGATTCGGCGCTGGCGGTGAGGCCGGAGAATCGCCCGCAAAACGTCGCCGAGTTCCGCCGTCTCCTGGAGCTGGACGGGCGAACGGGCACTGACAGCGAATCTCGCGCCAAGCCGCCGCTACCGTTGGATCCTGGCGAACGTCGTGCGCGCTATCGCCGCTGGTTCATGCTAGCAATCGGCATTGCCGCCGTTTTCGTGGCGATCAGCGGAGGGCTCTTCTTTTGGAGCTCCCTGCAAACGCGCCATATTGCGGCAAAGGCGGGCGTCGAAGCGGACCAGGCGCAGCCACCTGCAACCCAAACGCCGTCGGTCGAGGTGGCTTCGGTTCCCCAAAAGCCTGGGAATGCGGAAACGCCGATTCCTGTGCCCCTTCCACCCGTGGAGAAACCACTGGATGCAATTGCAGTGTTACAGGAGATCTATCGTGGAGGCGATCCGCAGCATGAAGTCACGGTAGCGATCGAGAATTCCCGCGTGCGCATCGGCAAAGACGGGTTGCAGTTCAGCATTACGTCGTCCGTGGCCGGCTATTTGTATGTGTTCGTGGTAGGCACGAAATCGGACTTCTACCTTCTGTTTCCCAATTCCGTCGACACCGACAATTCGATTCCCGCGGGCAAAGCGCTTATTGTGCCAAGACGTATGCAATTGAACGCCAATGGACCTCCCGGCATCAATCACTTCGTCGCCATCGTTTCCGCCAGCCGGCGCGACTTTGCCGTCCTGGGGGGCAGGAAGACGGGCATGTTCGAAGAATTCCCGCCAGAGGCGCTGGCCACCCTCGCCAAGTCCACCCAGGGTCGCGGGCCACCGTTTGCCGGTCAGGTGACGTGCCCGGGACAAGCTCAGTGTTCGGAGGTGTATGGCGCAGTCGAATTCTCGATCGAAGAGATCGGGCCGTAAGTGGGTTGCGCCGCGCGCCTGCAGGGATGTTTGTCGAGCGGCGTGGTGAAGCTCAAAAGCTGGTCACGATGGTGACGCGCCGGTTCTCCGGGGCCGCTGGGTTGGCCTCATTCAAGGGCTCGCTCGCCCCCTTGCCGATCGCCTGCAGGCGGGTCTCGGCCACCTGCTGGCTCTGGATGAGATATTGGCGGACCGTTTCCGCCCGCCCTTCGGACAGGGTCTGATTCCATTCGGCGCTGCCGCGTGGATCGGCATGACCTTCGATCACGAATTTGTATTCGCTGAGCTGGTTGTCGTTCAGGGCCTGGCCCACGACGGCGAGCGCTTGCTTGGCCGCCGCGGTCAATTCGGTCGAGTTGGTCTCGAACGTGATCATGATCGATTGCTTGGTCGGCCCAAAGCTGCGATCTCTTGGCACCAACGCTCCGATCAACGCGGCTTTGGTGATTTGCGATCCCTGGAGGACTTCTGCTGACTGCCCCGTGGCGGGCAGCAACACGGCCGCTGCCAGCAAGGCCAGCAGGAGGGCTTTGGTGTTCATGGATGGCCTCCGCAGGTACGAGAATGAATCCAACGGCCCCTCGATCCAACTCATGGCCGCTCGCCCCCCACGGCGCTTGACTTAGGGCGAGGGCCAGCCTCTTGGCGCTCGATCTCGGCAATTTGCGCCTCGTACGCGCGCAAGAATTCCCTGCCGAACAAGGTCTGAAAGTCGTCTTCGGCTTCTTTCGAAAGGTCCGCGTAGAGCTCCACGAACCGATCCCACAACCGTGCCTTGCGATTGATCGGCAGCAGGGCATCCACGACGCTGTTCGCAGTCAGCCGCTGTTCCAGCTGCCCGGGCTGGAAGCGCGCCAACACCCCGGCCAGGGCCGCCCGCATCCCGGCCATGAACCCCAGCTCGTGCGCCCGCAGATCGTTGTAGGCGTCCTTAGTCGCCTGCTGCGGGGTCATGAAGCCGCGGCTTGGCGGTGCCAGCAGATGGGTGAGCGCCGCCTCCACCGTCGGCGAGAACTTGAGCGGATTGTTCTCCCGGGCGGCCAAAATGGTCACTTCTGCGCGCAGCTGTTGTTTCGTCATCGCGCGCGCGCGCAGTAGATCCAGCGTCCCCTGCGTGCACTCGCGGAGCAACTGGCCAATCACCTTCATCAGCAGCGGCGTGAGTCTGCCCGGGAGCGAGGTATTGGGCAGCCCCGCGCCGCTGAGAAAAGCGTGCAACAGAGCGTCCGCGGGGTCGTTCCCCGCGGCGGCCGATAGCGCTGCGTCCGGCGCCGGGGCGCGCTCGGTGTCGGTCGCGGGACCAGCGCCGAGCCGCGCCGCCTCCTCCGTGCTCATCGCGGCTGGCGCGTCCGGCGGAAGGCCCGCCTCCGGCGCTGGTTGCGATGCTTGGGTTGGCGTCACCTCCGCCGGGTCCTTGCGTTTGGGCAACGCAAACATGCCATGGATCTCGGGCGTGTCGTCCCGCTGCGCCGCCGGAGCCGCCCGACTGGCCGCCGGCGCCGCCCCCAGGGCAACCAAGGGATCGACCACTGGCGAACTGCGCCAATCATCGATCGGCGGGGCCAATGGGTTGCCGGGCTGGAACGGCTCGTCCCGGTCCGCCCCCGGCAGGTCAAAAAGCTCGTCGAGCTTGCCCGTGGCCGGCCCCAGGCCCAGACCCAAGTCCTCCGGCAAGACGGCAGGCGGAGCCGCTTGGGGCAGCGGCTCGGCAAACGGGTCAAAGTCGTCCGGAATCAGCGGGGATTGCCGCGCCGGCCCTTCCGCGCGCGCCGGCGACGGACGCGGCGTCGCTGGTGCCCCGCTCTCGCTCTTCGGGACCGGTGGGCTGCGAGCCATCCTGGCGGAGGCGGGCGACGGCGCCATCAAGTCGGCGAAGGGGTCGGTGGCCGTCGGGGCGGCGCCACCAAAGGCCTGCAGCGGATCCTGTTGCGGAAGGCCGCTCGGCGCGGCCGCCGGTTCCACCCGCGCCTCGGCGGGCGCTGGCCGCGGCTCCGCAACCACGCGCAGGGTGTACCCGGCGATGCACAGCTCGTCCCCGTCATCGATCGGCGCCTCGTTGCCCTTGCCCAGCGCCTTGCCGTTCAAGATGACCGGGCTGGCGCTGCCCAGATCGCGCAGGATGTACTGCCCAGCGCGAAACACGATCGAGGCGTGCGTGCGGGAGATGTGCCGTTGGGGATCGGGCAGCACCAGATTGTTGCCCGGCGTGCGGCCGATGCTCCCCCCCAGCTCGTCGAACTCCCCCGCGAGCCGCCCGGGGAGCGGCGCCCCCTCATGCGCAGTGACCTCGATGCTGATCATGGTCGGTTACCGGCTCCGCCGCGAACTGCGTCCTTCCGGCCCATCATACGCGCGGGAACTAGCGCTCGAAAGCCGGGAACAACGGGCGCGCCATGGCGGCGTAGAACGACGTTAGCACCGTGCGGAAAAGCGCATCGCCCCGAGCAGGCACCCGACACCGCTCAAAACACAAAACATGCGGGCGCCAGCGTCGTGGTGGACCCGCCAGGCCGGCTTAACGCCACCCCCCCATCTATGGCACACTGGCCTCAAACCTTGGCGATAGGCGTTGATGTCAGCAGAATACCGCCGCGCGGTCAACGCGATTATTGTTTTTGTTGAAACTGCGTTCTGACCAAACAGACAGCGTCGGCATTGATCGGCATCAGCGGCGATTGGAAGCGGACGGAGTACCGTTCTCCCTCGTACACGCCTGCGGGGGTTTGCACAGCCCCAAAAGGAAGAGCCGCCATTCAAAAATCGTGAGATACCGGCGGCAGTTGGCAAGAAGCGGCTCTTGCAGCGATTTCTCGTTAGCAATGGGATGGACCCCTCCTCACCTAAACGGCATCGAGGTGCCAGACTGGAAGTGTCATCCACCAGTCAACCGGGAGAAGGAGTCCATCATGAAGCTTATTCGTGTTGGGGTAGATTTGGCAAAGAACGTGTTCCAGGTGCACGGCGTAGACCGGAACGAGCAAGCGGTGTGGCGGCGAAAGCTCTCGCGGGAGAAGTGGCTCGAGGTATTGCTCGAGACGGTTGAACCGGGCTGCGAGATTGGCATGGAGTCATGCGGTGGCGCGCACCACTGGGCGCGGCAACTGCAGGCGCACGGGTTTCGAGTACGGTTGATTGCGCCGCAGTTTGTAAAGCCATACGTGAAGAGCAACAAGAACGACGCCAACGATGCCGAGGCGATCTGTCAAGCGATGAGTCGGCGGCACATGCGGTTCGTCGCCGTAAAGAACGTGGAGCAACAAGACATCCAGGCAGTGCACCGCATTCGCGCCGAGTTGACCAAGCATTCGTAGGGGCAGATCGGTTTAGGGCCCGGGCTTTTCCCGTCATCGCCGGCCTCGCGTAAACTCGGCGCCGCTAACATTCGCAATGGGGGACTTCATGCACCGGTTCTTGGTCAAGTTCATTGCGCTCGCCGCGCTGATTGCTCTGGTCGCTTGTGCAGACCAGAGGCCGGCTGCTGACGTGCCGAACACACAGGCTGAATCCGGGGCCAAGTCAAAGGTCGCCGCCGAGGCCGAAGCCAAGGAGAAGGAAGCCCTGAAGGCGGGCGTCGAGGCCGTCGTGTACGGGCTGCCGCTCGTGATCATGGACATCACCAAGGACAAGACGACCAACGTGTCCAAGCCCCAAGCATTCGCGGCACCGGTCAACCAGTTCGTCAACGTGCGCGCGTTTCCCGACGCCTCGTTCAAGGATGTCGTGCGCGCCAACGTTGACACGCTTTATTCGTCGGCGTGGCTCGATCTCTCGCACGAACCCATGGTGCTTTCGGTGCCCGGCACGAAGGGTCGCTACTACCTGATGCCGATGCTCGACGCGTGGACGAACGTCTTCGCGTCACCTGGGAAACGCACCACCGGCACCAAGGCAGGGCACTTTGCGATTACCGGCCCGGGATGGTCGGGAAAGCTTCCCAAGGGCGTCATCAGGATCAAGGCGCCCACCAACATAGTGTGGATGATCGGTCGCACACAGACCAACGGGCCGAAGGACTATCCATCGGTCCATGCGATACAGAACGGCTACAAGCTTATGCCGCTGTCCTCGTTCGGCAAACCGTATACGCCGCCAGAAGGCAAGGTCGATCCCAGCATCGACATGAAGACCCCTCCTGTTCAGCAGCTACAAAGGATGAGTACCGACGCGTTCTTCAACCGGATGGCATCGCTTCTGAAGTCGAACCCGCCGCCCACGTCTGAGGCGCCGATCCTCGACAAGCTGAGAGCCATCGGCATCGTGCCGGGCGAGAAGTTCGATCTCGCCAAGCTGGATCCTGCCATCGCCAAGGGACTGGAGAAGTCCCTGAGCGTCGCGATGGAGAAGCTGCAGGCCGCCTCGAAGGAGCCGGGAGCGCCGGTAAACGGCTGGCGGGTCCCACCGATGGTGCTGGGCAACTATGGCAGCGACTACGGGGCGCGTGCGCTCGTCGCGCTGGTCGGCCTGGGCGCGAACCTGCCCCAGGACGCCGTGTACCCATCCGCCTTCGTCGATGGCGATGGCAAGCCGCTGAGCGGCGCGAACCGGTACGTCATCCACTTCGACAAGGGCGCGACACCTCCGGTCAACGCGTTCTGGTCGGTCACGATGTACGACGCCGACTCGTTCTTCGTGGCGAACCCCATCAACCGCTACGCCGTGAGCAGCTGGATGCCGTTCAAACGCAACGCGGACGGTTCGCTCGACCTCTACATCCAGAAGGACTCGCCGGGCAAGGGCAAGGAAACGAATTGGCTCCCCGCGCCCGCCGGCGAATTCAATCTCACGATGCGCATGTACTGGCCGAACGACAAGGCACCATCGATCCTGGACGGAACGTGGAAGCCGCCTGGTCTCAAGCAAGCCTCGTAATGAAACGGCGCATCCTTGATGGTCCGCCGTTTTGTTTTCATCCCAGAAAGCGCCGCGTTCCGGGGTGTCCGCTTACGCGAAGTCGCTTGGACCGCTTCGGTCGACAGCGCCCATCCACCTCACAAACCGGTGGCCGCTTTCTGCTCTGCTGACGGTTCAATCCGAGCGGACAGTGTCCGTCAGGTCTAATTCCGAGCAGGACAGATTATTCGGCCATCGCCCCTCCGCCCCGACCTCCCCGCAGCCCCACTCGATGGTGCCGGTGAAACCTCGCCATGGATAAAACCTTCACGACCCAGCAGCTGCTCGCGTCCCGAAAACTCACCCGCGTCTTGGGCGAGGTCATCGGTGCGCAGATGCGCGACTATGTCGCGACCCTGGCGCCGCTGTTTCGGCCGCGCTCCATCTTCGGCGATCACATCCAGGGCAGCGGCAAAGAGCCGGTCAAAGGGGCCGACCACGCTTTCAAGGAGCTGCAAACGCTGTATGAGGCGGTGGCCACCCACCCGCCTTTCAACCTGCCCAAAGACCTGCAGTCCCCGCTGATGCAAATGACCGCGTCGGTGCAGCTCTCGCCCGTGGAATATGCCTACGTCACCAAGACCGGCAGCAAGAACGGCAAGACCATCACGGTCACCTGTCCCTACCAGGCGGTGCTCAGCTATTCCACCTACTCCCCGCGCCGGCTCCAACAGCTACTCGCCGCCCGCAACCGCAACGAGGCCGAGCTCGAACAGTTCGTGCTGCATTACCTCGCGATGCAGATCGTCGTCGCCCAACAACCCGGCCTCAGCGCCGTCTTCGCGACCCTGCACTTTCCACTGCGCTCCGGTCACCTGCCCGGTCTGGGCGACTTGCCGATCACTTATGTCGGATCGTCCATCTCGACCAACCTCCCGCCGGAGACGCTGGTCATCGAGAGTACCGACCTGTCCGGCAACGATGCCTTCGAGGAAATCGTCAACGTCGAGGACATCGCCAAGCTTACCGATCCCCTGAAGGAACGCCTCCTCCAGATCGCCCGCAGCAGCCAAGATCCAGCCGCAAACCCGCAACACTCCGCCTAGCGTCGCCGCCGTAACTGCTCCCCCGGCCCCCCTGGTCCCTTGCAGGAGACTTCAATAGCGCAATCAAGACACTGCTGACTCTAGCGATACCGTTACGCCGGGCATTCGAGTTGACGCGGTCCAAAGATTGAAACAGAGTTTAGAGTTTCCTGGACGTTCCTGGCGGCGTGATTGTCGCTCGTGGTAGTGGCGCCCTGTACCAGTTCGTTGCCACTGATCTCAGGTGTGACGTATTGCTCCCCCGACGACGTGGCGTGCGACAGACGAAGGACTTCGCCCGGGCAGTCGGACCAGCGGCACCCAAAGCCCCATTTCGGCCTCCTATGCCCTTGGTAGAGACAATCACTTGCGCACTACGTGCAAGTCCCTGCAATATCTAATAACTGAATGCGGCGGCGGATTCGATATGACGATGGACACGGCGAAATGGGCAGCCAATCCTCCCCGAGTGCCCTTACGTTTCGGAAGCGCGACGCGACGCGTTCCGCGGGCCCCGAGCGCAACTGGAGCAGGCGGAAATTGATTGACCTTCGCGGAGGTAGCATGCGTGCTAGCGCCTTGCAGACCTTGAGCATCGTCCCGGCCTTGGCACTCAACTTCGGGGCCCTAGCGCAATCCGGCCCGGACGCTCGCGCCACCCTGATCTGCCGCGTTCAGTCTGAGGAAGGTTCCATCAATAGCATCACTCTGAACGTCGACTACGAAAACAGCACGGTAAACGGGAACCAAGCGCGAATCGCCGATGCCTCGATAACGTGGAGGTCGCGGTCCGATCAGTATAACCTCGAGTGGATCGTCAACCGCTATACCGGAGAGATCCATGCGACAGTAAGGGACTCCCCAGGAGATCCTGCGCCACTACGCCATTCAGGAACCTGCGAGCGAGCCACCGAGCGAAAATTCTGAGCGCCGATGTTCGACTTTGCTCTTTATGGCCGATCTTTCGCCATTCACGCGGAACCCTTAGTGCCCCGTTGTCGAGCATCGATCCTTTGCTCCTTGACGGCGATATTATTGATCGGAATCCGGCTAGCCGAGCTCGCTAAGAAACAGCGCTCACGTTCGAACTCGCTGACGCTATGTTCGCCATGTTAAGAGCCGCCAACAAGTACCTCTTTGAATGGTGGCTCAACAAAGAGAAGGACGGCGGGGTCGACCTGTCGCGAGCGCCTCGCTCGCTGATCACGACCCTGGCGCCGGCAGCGGATTCGTAGCATGAGAGAATCCGGCCATGCCATGCAGTCTTGCGCGGGACACCGTCGCGAAAGTGCTCCGCCCGGGCGATATACGTGTCGTTGTCGCAGAGTCCTTGAGTCTCAGGCATCAGCTGCGCATTAGTGATCGCTCCCGACAACGGGCGTCGAATCTCGTCTCAATCGATCGCGTCGTGCTCGCGCTGACGACGCTGTTCGTGAGTCCGCGCCGGTCCAAAGCTTGGCGCACTCATTAAGCCGGCGACGCTGTTCGAGTTTAGTAAGGTGTTGACGATCAGGGCGTGGTGAGGCTCAGGGGCAGCGCACGATGGACCGAGGCGACACGGGAATGGGACGAGGTGACACAACGTTCTTCGGAGACCGCCACGATTCAGACGCCTGGCTTTCTCGCCTTCGGTCCAGCCGGAGCGTCGCTGCAAGCGGGGACCGGGACGGTCGCGATCCGCGATATCGGCTGGCGCTCGCTGCGGAACAAAATCTGTTCGATCATCCGAGACCCCGGCCCGCACGGTGCCGACTGGCCTGTCCCGACGACGCAAGGCCGCAACGTTGCGGGCTAGTCGAAGTGGCGAATCGGCGCGCGTGGCAAATTCACGGGGTGACGTGCCGCCGCGCCACGCTCGCGCTTTTCGCCACGCTAGTGATCGTCCTCGCTGTTGCGCCGCGCCAGAGCCAGGCCGACGTGCCCGGTCGCTCACCCGCGCCGTCCGACCTCGCGGCTCTGCTCGCACTTGCGCGCGACCCACCGCCGGAGGGCGTCGATATTCGTCGTTTCCAACCCATCGAGCCTGCGCCTCTTGCGCCGGACGCCGCGGCAATCTGGCCGCTGTACGAGTTCCTGCTCGCCGAGGCGCTGCAGGCCAGCGGCGACACGGCCTCGGCTCTGACCATCCACCAGTCGATCATCCGGTGGGCCACGCCCGACCCGGATCACGGGGACCCGAGCGCAAGCACCCTCGCCATGGCCTCGCTGTGGCGCCTGCTTGACCTCCGGCGGCGCGGAATCGCTGTGGCGACGGATCGCGCCCTGTTCGACAGCGCGTTCGCCTATTGGCAGTCGGGCAAACGGAACGCGCAGGGGCTCTTCGATGCGCCGCCCATCCTCGGAGCGCTGCCACAGCTACGCGAAATGGTCCTGCGCGAGATGGCCCGCCTTGCATGGTCGCTTGGCGAACGGCATGCGGCGTACGACCTGCTCGTCGAGTACTTTGGCATCGCGCGCAACGGCGAACTCGAGCTCGACGAGCGCCAGATCTTCGAAGAGGGCGTGTCAGAAGGGGCGATCGCCAAACACGCTGTCTATCTTGCAATGGGCAAGCAACTGAACCGACTGGGCAAGGCGGACCAAGCACGTCCGTTGTTCGCCGAAGCGCAGCAGGCGGAGGAGCCCGACATCGCGGCCGACGCACGCCTGCAGCTCGCACGCTATCTACGTGATGCACTCGGGAAGGCGTGCGCGACACCGGAGCTGCAGGCGGCCGTCGAGGCCGTCCTTGCCGCTACCAGCTTGGCAGAGCTACGTCAGCGCGCCTTGCTCTTCCGAGCGCGCAAGCATCTCTATCGTGGCTGTCCGGTGAATCTTGCGGCCTTCGAAGCGCGATCTCAGCCGACTGACGCGAGAATACCCGGTCGCGCGTGCGACTTTCGACGCCTATCTTTCGCTCGCCGAGTTCCTACTTGACCGCTATCTCGACACCGGAAACGACGCCGAGCTGCAACGCTCGCTGCAACGTTTCGCACAGGCCCGCACCCTGCTGGAAACTGCAGAGGCCGCCCCGCGTGACGTGTACGGCGGGTTTTCGCGAGGCGCCTCCCAGCGGACGCTGGAGATCCTCGGGGGGGCGTGGTTCAAGCCCGCAATTGCGTTATACGGACGAGGTCGCGTCGCGGACAGGCGCCAAGCGGCCACGCTTCTCGATGACCTTGCCACGCGCTGGCCCACGGGCCCTTATCGCTCGGCGGCCGGGTTCTGGAGGGCACGAATCGAAAGCGAATCCGGGCCAGCCGGTCCGGCGCGGGCTCGGTTTCAGGCCGTCGTAGCCAGCAACCCATACGACTACTACGCCATCCGCTCGCGGATGCGATTGCGGATGGGCAAGCGCGCAAGCCACACGATCGATCTCGACGACGCGACTAGCGTCGAGCTAGGCGACGCATATACGCGCAGCCACGCGCGCAACATGCCTGCGCTCGCCATCACGCCTGCGCACCGCCGCCTCGGAGCAGCGATCGAGGGCGGCGCGTATCACGCAGCGCTCATGTCCTATTTCACGCTGCGGCAGCACGCCTTCCCGGGGCGTACGCTTGAGGACATCGACCTCGAGGAACTCAGCAAGGCGCATCGACTCGGCGACGTCGTGACGGTGCTAGCGTTGCGGCAGGACGCGCTCGCCGCGGCCGACGCGCCCGCCACGCCGGCGAACCGCGTGCAGGTGGCCTCGTCGGTTTCCAACTGGGCGACATCGGACTGGCTGACTGGCGACTGGCCGCTCTCGGTCGTGCTGGCCGCTGCCCAGTCAAGCCCATACGCCATCCGCGAGGCACTGCCTCACGAGCCGGATTACCTCGCGATCGCGTATCCGCGAGCGTACGATGCGTTGATCCGGCAGGAAGCTGCACGCGCTTCCGTCCCGCCCGAGCTGCTGTACGCGGTGATACGAACCGAGACCATATTCAATCCCGCAACGCAATCGACGAGTGCCGCGCTGGGGCTCTTTCAGTTCATACCACCGACCTTTCGCTCGCTGAACCGGCGGTGGAAGCTCGTCGATCCCGAGGACCCCCAGGCGGTAGAATCGTTTCTGGTTTCTCCGCAGACGAACATCGCGCTCGGTGCACGCTGGTTCCGCGAAGAACTGTTGCCATGGTCCGAGGGCAACGTGTTCTTCGCACTCATGGCGCACAATGCCGGTCCCATGGCGGTGACCAGATGGAAGCGGATGTGGCAACGCCAACGCTGTCTCGATGACTACGAGCTCATGGTCGAAACCGTACGCTTCGACGAAACCCGCGCGTTCACGAAGCGCGCGCTCACGGCGCTATGGATCCAGGGTGCCGGGTACTCGGCTGAGCGGCCGCCGCCTGCGTTGCCGCCGGTGCCGCGGGGGTCGTCTTCGATTCAATCCGTGGTAAGGGTAAGTGCTGCAACACACGCCTCCCGGCTCGCAAGGTCGGGGCACTACTTTACCCGGTCTCCGCCCTGATCGTCGAAGCTACTTTAGCAGTACCTTTCGCCAATCGAACAGTTTGTCGGACAACTCGAGCGTTGAGGAATTGCCGACAAATCGCACGCCATCTGGCGATGCTGACGGTGACGTCGACAGCCTAGTCGGGCAGAGTAAAGTCTGCACGCCCACTCGCGGTCACCCAAATAGATGCACCCATAAGCCGTCAGACTTCTTACGAACGCGCACAAAGCCGGCGACGGCATCTGCTTGATATTCGTAGTCAGCCAATGGGCCACGGCTATCGTGGGGCATTTTGTTGGGTAGGAACAGAAAACGGGCCGCAAAGGCCCGTGTTTCCTAGTGTATTGGCGGAGTGGACGGGACTCGAACCCGCGACCCCCGGCGTGACAGGCCGGTATTCTAACCAACTGAACTACCACTCCCAAACCGGTCCGCGGCACTTGGTGGGTGCTGACGGGATCGAACCGCCGACATTCGCCTTGTAAGGGCGACGCTCTACCGGCTGAGCTAAGCACCCGCGCCCACGCCGGGTGCGGAGCCCCCGTCGGGCGTGATCAATTCAACCGTTCAGTTTACAGCATCCTTGAGCGCCTTGCCAGCGCGGAACTTGGGCACTTTCGCGGCGCGGATCTTGAGCGGTTCGTTGGTGCGGGGGTTGCGTCCGGCGCGCGCCGAGCGCATGCCGACGTAGAACGAGCCGAAGCCCACCAGCGTCACGATGTCCCCCTTGCGCAGCGATCCGGTAATCGAGTTCACCGTCGCGTCGAGCGCGCGCCCCGCGGCCGCCTTCGAGATGTCGGCATGCCGTGCGATCGCGTCGATCAGTTCGGATTTGTTCACGGACGTCCCCTTGTCGTGATCTATCGCCGCGCCGGGTCCCGGGACAGGCGTCGCGCCGATGGGAAAAAGCCGGGTCAGGACGACCGCGGCTTGAGCGTTGTTTATAGCAATCGCCATTTCCGCGTGTCAAGCGGATTCGAAACATCCGCGCACGCGAAAGCGCGACGCCGTACACCACAGCATCGTCGTCACCCGCTCTGGGAAGCGAATGCTTCGCATCACGCGATAACGCGTGGACGCATGACAGGCGCACGACGCCACCGCGGCAGAGCACGTTTCGTGCCGTGCCCGCGGTGACGTTCGCGTTTTTCGGGTTAGTGCTTGATGAGCGCGGGGATGAGCGCCGGCTTTTCTTCCGGAGCTACGGGCGCCACGGCCGGAGCCTCTTCCGTCGTCTCCGGAAGCGGCGTCGGCTGCCGCTCGAGGGCGGCCTCCAGCACCTGCTCGATCCAGCGCACCGGCCTGATCTCGAGACGGTTCTTGATCTCGTCCGGGATCTCGGCCAGATCCTTGACGTTCTCTTCCGGAATCAGCACGGTCTTGATGCCGCCGCGTCCCGCCGCAAGGAGCTTTTCCTTGAGGCCGCCGATCGGCAGCACCTCGCCGCGCAGCGTGATCTCGCCGGTCATCGCGACATCCGCACGCACCGGAATGCCGGTGAGGATCGAGACGATCGCGGTGACGATTGCGCCACCCGCCGACGGACCGTCCTTCGGCGTCGCGCCTTCGGGCAGGTGAATGTGCAGGTCGGTCTTCTGATAGAAGTCCGCCGCGACGCCGAGCGTCTTCGAGCGATGGCGCACGACCGAAATCGCCGCCGCGATCGATTCGTTCATCACGTCGCCCAGCTTGCCCGTCGTCGTCGTCTTGCCCTTGCCCGGCAGCGCGACCGCTTCGACCGTCAGCAGGTCGCCGCCCACTTCGGTCCAGGCGAGACCGGTGACCTGTCCCACCTGGTTCTTCTTTTCCGCGAGGCCGTACGTGAATCGCCGCACACCCAGATACTTGTCGAGGTTCTTCGAATTGACGTCGATCGGCCCCTTCGCGACACGCGCCTTGCCTTCGCTCTTGCGCAGCAGCAGCGCCTTCACGACCTTGCGGCAGATCTTGCTGATGTCGCGCTCGAGATTGCGCACGCCCGCCTCGCGCGTGTAGAAGCGCACGATGTCGCGCAGCGCGCTTTCGGCGACATGCACCTCGGACTCCTTCAAGCCGTTGAGCTTGATCTGCTTCGGCAGCAGGTACTGCTTGGCGATCGCGATCTTCTCGTCCTCGGTGTAGCCGGAGAGCCGGATGACTTCCATCCGGTCAAGCAGCGGCGCCGGAATGTTCATCGTGTTCGCCGTCGTGACGAACATCACGTCGGACAGGTCGTACTCGACTTCGACGTAGTGGTCGACGAACGTCGTGTTCTGCTCCGGGTCGAGCACTTCGAGCAATGCCGAAGACGGATCGCCACGGAAGTCCATCCCCATCTTGTCGACCTCGTCCAGCAGGAACAGCGGGTTGCGGACGCCGACCTTGGTCATGTTCTGCAGGATCTTGCCCGGCATCGAGCCAATGTACGTGCGGCGATGGCCGCGGATTTCGGCTTCGTCGCGCACGCCGCCGAGGCTCATCCGCACGAACTTGCGATTGGTCGCGCGGGCAATCGACTGGCCGAGCGAGGTCTTGCCCACGCCGGGCGGCCCGACGAGGCACAGGATCGGGCCCTTCAGCTTGTCGACGCGCTGTTGCACGGCGAGATACTCGACGATCCGTTCCTTCACCTTCTCGAGGCCGTAGTGGTCGGCATCCAGCGTCTTCACCGCGGCGGCGAGGTCCTTGCTGATCTTGCTCTTCTTGCGCCACGGAAGCCCGAGCAGCGTGTCGATGTAATTGCGCACGACGGTCGCCTCGGCGGACATCGGCGACATCATCTTCAGCTTCTTGAACTCGGCGAGCGCCTTGCCCTCGGCCTCCTTCGTCATCCGGGCGGCCTTGATCTTCTTTTCCATTTCGTCGAGGTCGGCGTTCTCGTCGCCCTCGCCCAGCTCCTTCTGGATCGCCTTGACCTGCTCGTTCAGGTAATACTCGCGCTGGCTCTTTTCCATCTGCCGCTTCACGCGGCCGCGGATGCGCTTCTCGACCTGGAGGATGTCGACTTCGCCTTCGAGGAGGCCAAGCAGGTGCTCGAGGCGCTTGCCGACGACGCCCATTTCGAGGATTTCCTGCTTTTGCTCGAGCTTCAACGGCAGATGCGCGGCGATGGCGTCGGCGAGGCGGCCGCCGTCGTCGATTCCGGCCATCGAGGTGAGGATTTCCGGTGGAATCTTCTTGTTCAGCTTCACGTATTGATCGAACTGCGCGAGAAGCGCACGCCGCATCGCCTCGACCTCATGGGCCTGACCGGGCTCGCCCGCGAGCGCGGTGGCGCTCGCCGACAGGTATTCGCCTTCGTCCGTCACGCGATCGACGCGCGCGCGCTGCGCGCCCTCGACCAGCACTTTGACGGTGCCGTCGGGAAGCTTCAGCATCTGGAGCACCGTGGCGATGCTGCCGATCGAGTAGAGGTCCTCGGCGGCCGGATCGTCCTTCGCGGCGGACTTCTGCGCGACGAGCAGGATGTGCTTGCCCGCATCCATCGCCACGTCGAGCGCCTTGATCGATTTCGGGCGACCCACGAACAACGGGATCACCATGTGCGGGAACACGACGACGTCGCGCAACGGGAGGAGCGGCAACGCGGTCATGTCGATTGCGGGGGTCAGTTCGGTGGCCATATGCGTCTTCAGGAGGAGGGATTCGATACCAAAATGGGGCCGCGCGCCGCCCGTGTCAAGCCGGAGCGCGGAAATAGCTAAAACCCCTTTCCCGGCATGACGTTGCGCGACAACACCGCAGGAGGTGGGCGGCTCCGCCGCGACCGCTGCGGCCCGGCTCCGCCGCTCCAAACGAGGGACAAGCACCGCGGCGGGACGTTCCTGCCGCCCCGGCAGAACCGCCCGGCGTTCGATCAATTGTGCGCCGAAGCGACCTTCGGCGGCTCGGCGAACATCAGCAACGGCTTGCCGTCGTTGGCGATCGTCGCTTCGTCGACCACGACGCGGGCCAGGTTGCTGTGGGAAGGCAGGTCGTACATCACGTCGAGCAGCACCTGCTCCAGGATCGAGCGCAGGCCCCGCGCGCCGGTCTTCCGCGCGAGCGCCTTGCTGGCAATGGCGCGCAGCGCTCCTTCGCGGATCTCGAGCTCGACATTCTCCATCCGGAACATCTTCTGGTACTGCTTCATCAGCGCGTTCTTGGGTTCGACCAGGATCTGGATCAACGCCGCTTCGTCCAATTCTTCGAGCGTCGCCACGACCGGCAGCCGGCCGACGAACTCGGGGATCAGCCCGAACTTGATCAGGTCCTCGGGCTCGGCTTCGCGCAGGAGCAGGCTGATGTCCTTGCGATCGTCCGGACTCGACACCTCGGCGCCAAAGCCGATGCCGGTCTTCGCGGTGCGATGGCGGACAATCTTCTCCAGCCCGTCGAACGCGCCGCCGCAGACGAACAGGATGTTGGTCGTGTCGACCTGCACGAACTCCTGGTTCGGATGCTTGCGTCCGCCCTGCGGGGGAACCGAGGCGATCGTGCCTTCGATTAACTTGAGCAGCGCCTGCTGGACGCCTTCGCCGGACACATCGCGCGTGATCGACGGGTTGTCGCTCTTGCGCGAGATCTTGTCGATCTCGTCGATGTAGACGATGCCGCGCTGCGCCTTCTCGATGTCGTAGTCGCACTTCTGCAGGAGCTTCTGGATGATGTTCTCGACATCCTCGCCGACATAGCCCGCTTCCGTCAGCGTCGTCGCATCGGCGATGACGAACGGCACGTCGAGGAGCCGCGCGAGCGTCTGCGCGAGCAGCGTCTTGCCCGAGCCCGTGGGGCCGATCAGCAGGATGTTGCTCTTGGCGAGCTCGACCTCGTCATCCTTGCCGCCCGTCTCGAGGCGCTTGTAGTGGTTGTAGACGGCGACCGACAGGATCTTTTTCGCGAGATCCTGGCCGATCACGTACTGGTCGAGGATCTGGCGGATCTCGTGGGGCGTGGGAAGCTTGTTCTTGTCGGCGCGCGAGGACTCGGCGGTGGCCCCCTCCTCGCGGATGATGTCGTTGCAGAGCTCGATGCACTCGTCGCAGATGAACACCGACGGGCCGGCGATGAGCTTCCTGACCTCGTGCTGGCTCTTGCCGCAAAAGGAGCAGTAAAGGAGCTTGTCGCCGGTGGATTTTTCGGCCATCAGTCCAGTGGATCAGAGCGTCAACGTGTTTGTCAATCAAGCACCTGGGCGCGAAACTGCCAGAATCGCGGCAGAATCACTTTACCCGCCCTAGACCCGCTTCTGCAAGACCTTGTCGACCAGCCCGTACGCCTGGGCCTCCTCGGCGGTGAGGAAATTGTCGCGCTCGGTGTCCCGGCCGATCTGCTCGATCGGCTTGCCGGTGTGCAGCGCAAACAGCTGGTTCAGCCGTTCGCGGAGCTTCAGGATGTACTTCGCGTGGATCTCGACGTCCGACGCCTGGCCCTGAAATCCGCCCAGCGGCTGATGGATCATCACGTCCGAGTTGGGGAGCGCAAAGCGCTTGCCCTTGGCGCCCGCGGCGAGCAGGAACGCACCCATCGACGCCGCCATGCCCACGCACAGCGTCGAAACATCGGGCTTGATGAACTGCATCGTGTCGTAGATCGCGAAGCCCGCCGCGATCGATCCGCCCGGCGAGTTGATGTAGAAGTGGATGTCCTTGTCCGGATTCTCGGACTCGAGGAACAGCATCTGGGCGACGACCAGGTTGGCGGTCGCATCGTCGACGGGCCCAACCAGGAACACGACGCGTTCCTTCAGCAGGCGCGAGTAGATGTCGTAGGCGCGCTCGCCCCGTCCGCTTTGCTCGATTACCATCGGGATCAGGCCCAGGCCCTTCGGTTGCGTCATGTTGGCCTCGTTGGTTGCGCGTCGTTGCCGCGGTGCGATTGTACCGTGAGTGGGAAACCCGGGCGCCGCGGCGCCGCGCGTGGCCGACCGGTGTGGCTGAGTTGGGGACGATCGGCGCCGTGGCAAGCGCCCTCCGCTCCCGCGTTCGCCGCGCTCAGGTGTCGGCTACAAGCGCGCAGCCGACTTCGACCAGCCCCCTGGGGGTCAGTGCTGCGGCGGACTCATCAACTCGTCGAACGCGGTCGGCTTATCGACGACCTTGGCCTGTCCCAGCACCCAGTGAACGACGTTGCGTTCGACCGCCAGCGCTTCGAATTCGTTAAGCCGCTCGGGCTTTTCGTAATGCCAGCGCACGACGGCCTCCGGCTGCTCATAGGTCTGCGCGGTCTCCTGCACCAATGCCTTGACCTGCTCGGGCTTGGCCGCAAGACCGTGCGCGCGCACGACTTCGGTCAGCACGAGCCCGAGCGCAACGCGATGCTCCGCGCTCGCGCGAAAGACGTCGGGCGAGAGCTTGATGTCTTCGGCCTTCATCCCCTGCTGGCGCAGGTCAGCGGCCATCCGCCGCATCATCTCCTGGATTTCGAGCTCGACCAGCGATTTCGGCACGACGAGCTCCGCTTTCTGCCGCAGCGCGGCGAGCGCCTGATCCTTCAACTTGCCCTCGATCTTGCGTTTCAGCTCGAGCTCGAGGTTCGACGCGATCTCGGAGTGGAGCTCGTCCAGGCTGCCGCTCGCGATGCCGAAGGCCTTCGCAAACTCGGTGTCAACCGCCGGCAGATGCGGCTCGGCCAGGGCTTTCACGGTCAGCGTGAAATCCGCCTGTTTTCCGGCGACTTCCTTGCCGTGATAGTCGGCGGGAAACGTGAGGGAAAAGGATTTGGTCTCACCGGCGCGCATGCCGGCGACCGCGGTGTCGAACTCGGGCAGCATCCGGCCCTCGCCCAGAACGATCGCAAAATCCTTCGCCTGCCCGCCAGGAAACTCGACGCCGTCGATGCGACCCGAAAAATCGACGATCGCGCGGTCGCCGGCGGTCGCGGGCCGGGCAACGTCCTCGTAACGGGTCCGCTGCTTGCGCAGCACCTGAATCGTCGTCTCGACTTCGGTGGGGCCGACGTCGGCGACGGGACGCTCGATGGTAACGGTGGAAAGATCGCCGATGCGAACTTCCGGATAGACCTCGAACACCGCCGAAAACTCGAGCTGGTCGGGTGCGCCCTCGCCGCCCGCGCGCGGCTCGATTCGCGGATAGCCGGCGACGCGGACGTTCTGCTCGCGGATCGCGTCGTTGAACGTCGCCTGCACGCGATCGGAGATCACTTCCGAGCGAACCTGCGGACCGTATTGCTGGGCAACCATCTTGAGCGGCACCTTGCCGGGCCGGAAACCGGGCACCTTGACGTTCTTCGCGAGCCGCGCGAGGCGCCGTTCGACCTCGGTCTCGATCTCGACCAGTGGAACGGCCACGTTGAGGCGCCGTTCGAGCTGTCCGATCGTTTCCAGGCTGGTTTGCATGTGCGTCGAATCCTTGCTATTTTGAGCCGCTGGTGCGAAAGGGGGGACTCGAACCCCCACGGGCTGCCCCGCCGGCTCCTAAGGCCGGTGCGTCTACCAATTCCGCCACTTTCGCGAGCTTCCCCGTGGGCGGCATCCGGCAGTCTTCGCCTGGCCGAATCCCACCGCTGGCAGCCGCTTTCGCCGAACGGGCAAGTATAGCCGAAGCGGAGTAGCGTCGCCAACGGGAAACGTGCGCGACGAGCATTGGGTTCCCGCAGGGAAACATGTTTTTTCGGCGCAATACGCGCCCTGATCGGTGTGTCGGTCGCCCATTACGAAAATTTCCCCGTCGCATCATTCCTGGTCCCGCGGGCGCTCCGCGGCGCCGTGGCGGCGATTTACCGGTTCGCGCGCACCGCCGATGATCTGGCCGACGAGGGTGAGGCGTCCCAGGCGGAGCGGCTTGCCGCGCTCGACGCGTGTACAAGCGGCCTCGAGGCGATCGCCGCCGGCAAACCGCCGAGCACGCCGCCGTTTCGCGGAGCTCGCGATGGCGATTGCCCGCCATCGCTTGCCGCTCGCGCCATTCCACGATCTCCTCTCCGCGTTCCGGCAGGACGTGACGACGTCGCGCTACGCGAGCGCGACGGAGCTTCTCGATTACTGCCGGCGCTCGGCCAATCCGATCGGGCGGCTGCTGCTCCATCTCTACGACGCCGCGACACCCGTCAATCTCCAATTGAGCGACGCCATCTGCACCGCGCTGCAACTCGCGAACTTCTGGCAGGACGTTGCGCTCGACTGGGCCAAAGGTCGCGTCTATCTGCCGCAGGAGGATCTTGCCCGGTTCGGCGTCGCCGAGGCGCAGATCGGCGAAGCGCGCTGCGACGCGGCGTGGCGCGCGCTGATGGCGTTCGAAACCGCGCGCACGCGGGCAATGCTCGACGCGGGTCGGCCGCTCGTGCGCGCGCTGCCGTGGCGCCTCGCGCTCGAGCTCTCGGGCGTCCTCGCCGGCGGCTCTCGGATCCTCCATCGGATCGACGCCTCGGGTGGCGACGTGTTCCGGCGGCGGCCGACACTGACGCGCGCGGACTGGGCGTTGGTCGCGTACCGGGCGCTGTTCCCGCCGCGTCGGAATCGTCTGGCGCGGGGAAGCACGACATGAGCGCCGCACGGCCGCCAGCGTGGGGGTGCGAATGAGCGCGGCGGGCGAAGCCACGGCCCGAAGGGCGCGTCGCCGCGCGATTGAGCCGTCGGCCGTTGGTCCGGCGCATCGCGCAACGGTGATGGCAGTGGAGGCCGACCAGTGACCCCGGATGAATATTGCCAACAGAAAGCCGTGCAGAGCGCCTCGAGCTTCTACTACAGCTTCCTGTTCCTGCCGCCGGAGCGGCGCCGCGCGATCACCGCGCTCTACGCGTTTTGTCGCGAAGTCGACGACGTCGTCGACGAGCCGCTCGACCCGACCGTCGCGCGCGCGAAGCTCGCCTGGTGGCGCGAGGAGATCGGCGCGACGTTCGCGGGCACGCCGCAGCATCCGGTCGCGCGCGCGTTAGCTTCCGTGGTAGCGACCTACCGTCTTCCGCAGTCGCATTTCCAGGCCGTGATCGACGGCATGACGATGGATCTCGACCATACGCGCTATCTCGATTTCGCCGCGCTCGAGGGTTACTGCCATCGCGTTGCCGGCGTCGTCGGACTCATGTCGGCGGAAATCTTCGGCTACGCCAACCCGGCAACGAGGCAGTACGCGCGGGATCTCGGCGTTGCCTTCCAGCTCACGAACATCGTCCGTGACGTCGGCGAGGACGCGCGCCGCGGCCGCATCTATCTGCCGCACGACGAGCTCGCCCGTCATGGCGTCACCGAAGCCGACCTGCTGAAAGGCGAGTCGAGCACGGCTTTTCGTGCGCTGGTGGCCCACCAGGTCGCGCGTGCGCGGACGTGGTACGAGCGGGCCATCGGCGAGCTCCCCGCCGAGGACGCCGTCGCGCAGCGGCCGGGCCTCATCATGGCGGCGATTTACCGGGCGTTGCTGGACGAGATCACCCGCGACGGTTATCGCGTGCTCGAGCATCGGGTCGCCCTGGCGCCGTTGCGCAAGCTGTGGATCGCATGGAAAACCGCGCGGCGCGCCTGACGAATGAAGCGCCGAAGCGCGCGCCCGGCACGCCGCAGGTCGCTGTCGTCGGCGGCGGATGGTCGGGCTGCGCTGCTGCAGTCACGCTCGCGCATGCGGGCGTCGCGGTAACGCTCTTCGAGCAGGCTGCGACGCTTGGCGGTCGCGCCCGTCGCGTCGCGCTGGACGGGATGTCCCTCGACAACGGCCAGCATCTTGTCGTCGGCGCTTATCGGCACACGCTCGCGGCGATCCGGCGTGTGCATGGCGATGACATCGACGCGCTGTTCCACCGGCTGCCGATGACGATGCGCCCGTTCGGCGCTGCGCGCGCCGAAGCGGTGGCGCTGACCGCGTGGCATGCGCCGGCGCCGTTTCATCTCGTCCTCGGCGCGCTTGCGGCGCGCGGGCTCGACGTGCGCGAGCGTATCGGCCTCGTCACCGCGTTCCGGCGGCTTCTTCGCGCGGCTCGCCAGGGAGCCGACAAGGAGACCGTCACCCAGCATCTCGCCGACACGCCGCTGCACGTGATGGCGGCGGTCTGGGAGCCGCTGTGCATTTCGGCGCTCAACACGCCTCCCGAATCCGCGTCGGCGCGGGTCTTCGGCAACGTGGTCCGCGCGACGTTCACCGGATCGCCGCGGAACAGCGACTTCCTCGTGCCCGCCGTCGATCTCTCCGCGCTCTTCCCCGACGCCGCAGCGCGGTACGTGAGCCGCCGCGGCGGCATGGTTCGCACCGGCGCTGCCGTGCGCGCGATCGAGCCGCGCGCAACCGGCATCGACGTGGCCCTCGGCGCAGAGCGCCAATCCTTCGACGCCGCGATCATCGCCGTGGGTCCGCATCAGCTCGCTACGGCCCTCGGGAACGACGACGCCGGCCGTGCGGCGCTGCGCGGTGCGCTGGAGCAGGTCTCGGCATTCGCCTACGAGTCGATCACGACGGTATATCTCGCGTACGCGGAGCAGGTCGCGTTGCCCGTCCCCGTGATGCGGCTCGACGACGCGCCCGGCCAGTGGGTCTTCGACCGCAGCGCGGCGCTCGCAGCGGCAGGGCCGGCGGGGGCGCGCGGCCTCGTGGCCGTCGTCATCAGCACCAACGGGCCGCACGACACGCTCGACCGGAACGCGCTCGCGAGCGAAGCCGACGCGCAGCTCCGGCGACTCGCACGGCAATGGCCGCTTCCGGTCTGGTCGCGGGTGATCGCCGAGCGCCGCGCGACGTACGCGTGCACGCCGGGGCTCGTGCGCCCGACTCATCGCCACGTGGCCCCGAATCTCTATCTCGCCGGCGACTACACCGATCCCGATCTGCCAGCGACGCTCGAGGCGGCAACGCGCACCGGCATCGCGGCCGCCCGTGCGCTGCTCGCCGATCACAAGCTCGCGACCGCCGCCGACCGACGCTGACCCGTTACCCTCTCTCGTCGGTGCCGCGCGCGCCCCCAGCGCCCTCCGCGCCGCAGGTTAATTGCGTCATGCACGGTCGTCGGTCGCCCTCGCTCGCTCGCGCAGGACGAACTTCTGGATCTTCCCCGTGGACGTCTTGGGCAGCGAACCGAAGACGACGCGTTTCGGCGCCTTGAAATGCGCGAGATGCGCGCGGCACCAGTCGATGATCTCGCGCTCGGTCACGCGGTCGACGCCCGGCTTGAGCGTGACGAAGGCGCATGGCGTCTCACCCCATACCGGGTCCGCCTGCGCGACGACCGCCGCCTCCATCACCTGCGGATGGCGGTAGAGACACTCCTCGACCTCGAGCGAGCTCACGTTCTCGCCGCCGGAGATGATGACGTCCTTCGCACGGTCCTTGATCTCGATGTAACCGTCGTCGTGCCAGACGGCGATGTCGCCGGTGTGGTACCAGCCGCCGGCAAAGGCCGCGCGCGTTGCGTCGTCGTTGTCGAGATAGCCCTTCATCACCGTATTGCCGCGGAGCATGACTTCGCCGGGCGTCCTGCCGTCGCGCGGCACCGGTACGTTGGTCGCGGGATCGGCGACCTGCAGGCGCGCGAGCGTGGGCATCGGCACGCCCTGGCGAGCCATTTTCTGTGCCCGCTCGGTCAGCGGGAGCGCCGCCCACGCGTCCTGCGCCGCGCACAGCGTCGCGGGACCGTACGATTCGGTCAGGCCGTAGAGATGCGTGACGCGAAACCCCATCCGTTCCATCGCCTCGATCACCGCGGAGGGCGGCGCAGCGCCGCCGGTGGCGACCTCGACGACATGATCGAACGCGACCTTCACCGAGTCCGGCGCGTGCACCAGCATGTTGAGCACGATCGGCGCGCCGCACAGGTGCGTGACGTGATGGTCGCGAATCGCCGGAAAGATCAGCGCCGGATCGACGCGGCGCAGGCAGACGTGCGTGCTGCCGGCGGCGGTCACGGCCCACGTGTACGTCCAGCCGCTGCAGTGGAACATCGGCAGCGTCCACAGATACACCGACGACGGCGTGAGGCCGAACGCGAGCGCATTGCCGAGCGCGTTGAGATAGGCGCCGCGGTGGTGATAGACGACGCCTTTCGGGTCCCCCGTCGTGCCCGACGTGTAGAGGAGCGCGAGCGAATCCCACTCGTCATGCGCGCCGGGCCACGCGAACGCGCGATCGCCTTCGGCAAGCAGCGCTTCGTACGTGAGACTGCCCAGTCGCTCGCCCGCCGGGCCCTGCGGATCGGCGATGTCGATCACCAGCAGCTCGCGGTTGACCTGCGCGAGCGCTGCCTTGACCACCGGCGCAAATTCGCCGTCGGTGATGAGGACCTTCGCCGCGCCATGGCCGAGGCAGAACGCGATCGTCGCCGCGTCCTGCCGCACGTTGAGCGCGTTCAGGATCGCGCCCAGCGCCGGGACCGCATAGTGCGCCTCGAGCAACGCCGGCACGTTCGGCGCGAGCACGGCGACCGTATCGCCGCGCCGGATGCCGCGGAGAGCGAGCGCCGAGGCAAGGCGCCGGCACCGCGCCTCGAATTCGCGATAGGTGCAGGCGACCTCGCCGTGGCGTACGGCGACCTTGTCGGGCCAGATCGATGCGCTTCGCTCGAGAAACGTCACCGGCGAGAGCGGCACGTGATTGGCCGCGTTCGGCGCGAGACCGCGCACGAACGGATGGTCGGAGGGCAGCGGCGGGTCGGTGTCGCGTAACAGGTCGCTCATCGGGTCCTCGGTCAATCGCGCGCGGGCGGCGTCGCGGCGCCCTCGCCCAGCGCCCGCTGCAGCAGGACGCTGTCGAGCCAGCGGTCGAACTTGCGACCGATCGCCGGCAATCGACCGACTTCCACGAATCCCTGCGCCGTGTGCAATCGAATCGACGCGGCATTCGCGGCGTCGCCGATCACGGCAATCATCTGCCGGTAGCCTTGTAACGTGCATTCGTCGATCAATGCCGACAGCAGCGTGCGGCCCAACCCGCGTCGTTGCGCGGACGGTGCGACGTACACCGAATCCTCGACGGTGTGGCGATACCCTGGGCGCGGGCGATAGACGCCGGCGTGCGCGTAACCGACCACGCCTCCGTCGATGACCGCCACGAAGTACGGATAACCCTGGCCGATGACGCTGCGAAACCGTGTGCCCATTTCGTCGATCGAAGGCGGCGCAAGCTCCCATGACGCGGTGCCGGTCACGACCGAGTGTCCGTAGAGCGCGGTGATCGTCGGGACATCGCTTTCCCTCGCTGCACGCAGCACGACGCCGGCGTCTGGTGAACCTGTCATGGCCGCCGCCCGGGGCGCGTACCGGTCGCCCGATTGCGCAGCAGCCGCTGCTGCTCGCGATTCCATTCGCGCTCCTTGATCGTCGCCCGTTTGTCGTACTGCTTCTTGCCCTTCGCAAGCCCGACGTCGAGCTTCACTCTCCCCTTGCTGTAATGCAGGTTGAGCGGAACGAGCGTATAGCCGGCGCGTTCGACCTGGCCCACCAACCGGTTGATCTCGCTTCGATGCAGGAGCAAGGGCCGCGTGCGTGTCGGATCGGCTTGGACGTGCGTGGACGCGGTGGAAAGCGGCGTGATGTGCGCGCCGATCAGCGCGATGCCGCCGTTCCTGACGATGACGTAGGCTTCCTTGAGCTGCGCGCGCCCGGCGCGGATCGCCTTCACCTCCCAGCCTTCGAGCGCAAGCCCGGCCTCGAATTTCTCCTCGATGAAGTAGTCGTGATAGGCTTTTTTGTTGTCGACGATGCTCATAGCGGAGTCTCACCCGTCGGCTGGAGCTTTCGACCCGGACGGCGCCACCGGGCAACGAAGTGAAGCCGCCGCCCGGTTTCATGCGTTCGCAAGCTTCGATTTTACAACCCGCCCATGCAGCGCGTGAAAAAGTCGGTGCTGGTCCCCCACGGCGCGGCCGCGATGTTCGAGCTCGTCGACCGGGTTGATCTTTATCCGCAATTCCTTCCCTGGTGCGGCGGCACGCACGTGCTCGAGACGCACGACGGCGGCAAGACGGCGCGCATCGACATCGACTATCACGGTGTCAAAGCGCACTTCACGACGGACAACATCAACCGCGCACCGCAGTCGATCGTGATCACGCTCCGCCACGGCCCTTTCCGCCACCTCCACGGCGAGTGGCGGTTCAGCGCGCTCGCCGAGGATGCATGCAAAGTCGAATTCGAACTCGCCTACGAGTTCGCGACGCCCTCCTGGAGCGTGTCGTCGGACCGGTGTTCAGCCACATCGCGAACACGTTCATCGACGCGTTCGTGCGGCGCGCGGAATCCGTCTACGCGAGGCCACGATGAACGTAACCGTGGTGTGGGCGACACCGCGCGTCCAGGATCTGATTTCGCTCGACGTCGATCCCGGCACGACCGCTGCCGACGCGATCGCCCGTTCAGGGCTCGCGCTACGCTACCGGATCGACCTGGCGCGAATGAGCGTTGCGATCTACGGCCGCCGCGTATCCCTGCACGTGCGGCTCGAAGACGGCGACCGGGTCGAGATCACGCGCCCGCTAAGCAGGATCGGAGACGGCTCTTCGGCGGGGGCGGCGCGAACCCGCAGCCGCGGGAAAAGTCGTCTCTGATCCCGCGCGTTTGCCCGGCGGCGCCAAATCGGCGACAATTGACCGATGTTTGTCCGTTTACCCCTCCGCGCGGCGCGCATCGGATTTCTCGCCGCGGCGGCGCTGTCCCCGTTCGCAACGGTTGCCCGCGCACAGCAGACGCACGAGCCTGTGCCTTCGCTTGCTGCTCAAGCGAGCGCAACCGTGCGCAATGCCGCGAGCAACGCGTGGCACACGGCCGAGGATCTCACCGCTTCGGCGCTCGATCTCATCGGCATCCGGTACCGCTGGGGCGGCACGTCGCCCGAAACCGGCCTTGATTGCAGCGGCCTCGTTCAGTTCGTCTTTCAGCAGGCGACCGGGGTGACGCTGCCCCGGTCGGCGAAGGAAATGAGCCGGCTGGGCGACAAGGTCGCGCTCGCCGATCTCAAGCCCGGTGACCTCGTGTTCTTCAACACGCGGCGCTTCGCCTTTTCGCACGTCGGCATCTACCTCGGCGACAACCGGTTCATTCATGCGCCGCGGCGCGGTCGCGAGGTCGAAATCGCGACGATCGATGCGGGCTACTGGCAGAAGCACTTCAACGGCGCGCGCCGTCTCATCGGCGTGCTGCCGGAATTGGTCCCGGTGCTGGTGGGCGAAGCACTCGCCGCGGAGCTCGAGCCCGAACACGCGCCGTCCGGCCCGCAACCGTAACGATCGCCGGCAGCTCCCGCGGACCGCCGCCGGTCAATCCTTCGCCCCGGCGCGCCGCAGTCGCGCCACGAGCGCACCATCGTTGCCGCGCTTTGCCCAATCGAGTGCGCTTGCACCGTCCTGGTTGTGATGGTTGACGTCGGCACCGCTCGCGATGAGAAGCTCCGCCGTCGCGAAGCGCCCTTCACGCACTGCCATCATGAGCGCGGTCGTGCCGTTCGGCGATTCGGCGTTGATCTTCGCGCCTTCCGCGAGCAGATAGGTCACGATGGCATCGTGGCCGCCGGTTGCCGCATAGATGAGCGCGGTCCATCCCGCGCCGTCGAGCTCGGCTCCGCGCACCCGGAGTCGCTTCACAATATCCATCCGGCCGTTGAGCGCGGCGATCATCAACGCGGTGTCGCCGTAACGGTTTCTTTCGTTGACCTTCGCGCGCCCGGCAAGCAGCACGTCGACCGTCGCCGTGTTGCCCGCGCGGGCGGCGATCACGAGCGCCGGCTCGCCGCTCGCGTCGACCGTGTTCGGGTCGATCCCGCGCTGGAGCATTGCCCGGACGTCGGCCGCGCGGTCGTTTGCGACCGCGATCAGGAAGTCCTCGTAGAGCTGCTGCGCACCGGCGCATGGGGCGAGCATTGCGAGCATCGCCGCAGCCACCAGCACAAGAGCAGCGTGCCGCAGCGGCGATTCAATGCGCCGGCGTTTCATTTCTGTCGATCCGGAACAGCCGGAAGAAGTTATCGCTGGTCGCCTCGCCGATGGCTTCGACCGGTTCACCGCGCAGCGCGGCGATTTCCTTTGCGACGTAGGCGACATAGGCCGGCTGGTTGCGTTTGCCGCGGTAGGGCATCGGCGCAAGATACGGCGAGTCGGTCTCGATCAGCATTCGCTCGCGCGGCACGCGGCGGGCGACGTCCTTGATCGCCTGGGCATTCCTGAAGGTGACGATGCCCGAGAATGAAATGTGGAAATTGAGATCGAGCGCCGCGCGGGCAACCTCCCAGGTCTCGGTGAAACAGTGCATCACACCGCCGGCGTCACCGGCGCCCTCGTCGCGCATGATCGCGAGCGTGTCGACCGCCGCGGCACGCGTATGGATCACCAGCGGCTTCCCCGCACGTCGCGCAGCTCGAATATGGGTGCGGAAACGTGCCCGCTGCCATTCGAGATCACCCTGCAGCCGATAATAGTCGAGGCCGGTTTCACCGATCGCAACGACCTTCTGCTGCGCCGCGAGCGTGACCAGATCGTCGACGGAAGGCTCCGGCGTGTCCTCGTAGTCGGGATGCACGCCCACCGTCGCATAGAAATTGGAATGCGCAGTCGCGAGCCCGTGCACGGTCGGCCAGTCCGGAAGGTTGACTGCGATCAAGAGCGCGTGCGTGACGCCCGCTGCCGCCATCGCGTCGCGCACCGCCGGCAGATCGGCAGCGAGCTCGGGGAAATCGAGGTGGCAGTGCGAATCGACGTACACAAAAGAAATTTCCACGCGCCGCGACCACCGTCGGCCTCCGCTCGGCCTTGTTGATCACGGCGCCTTGTTGTCGGCCTCTTGCGTCGACTCGCTCGGGTCGCATCCCCACGCGCTACCCGCGCGCGGGGCCCCTGCTCTCAAGCTCGCGCCGCTACATCGTGTGCGTCGGCCGCGGCGAGGCGAGCGATTCGCCGAGGATCTTTTCGATCGTCGCGCGCGCCGCGGCTCCCGTATCGTCCAGCGTAAACTCGACGCCGATCCCTTGCGTGCGGTTGCCCTGCACACCTTCCGGCGTGATCCAGACGACCTTGCCCTGGACCGCGATCCGGTTCGGATCGTCCATCAGCGACAGCAGCATGAACACTTCCTCGCCGAGCTGATAGGCGCGCGACGTCGGAATGAAGATGCCGCCGCCCTTGAGGAACGGCATGTACGCGGCGTAGAGCGCGGCGCGTTCGCGGATGTTGAGCGACAGGACGCCAGGCCGCGCACCGCCGCCTGCGGCCAGCGCCGCCGTTCCTGCTGTGCCCTGTTTGTGGTCCGCCATCCGTTTATCCGAACAAACTCCGATAGTCGATCAGCATCGCCTCCGCGACGAGCCGCGGCGAAAGCGGGTGCGCGGCGAGCGCGCGTTGCTGCGTCAGCGATCGATGATAGCGAAAGAGTGCGGCAGGCGCCACCCGGCCGGCAAGTGCGGCCAGCGGACGTGCGGCATCGGGATTCTGTCGCGCCGTGCCGCCCGCCGCGACGCGGGCGAGATCAGCGGTCCAGGCCAGCAGCCAATCGATCGCGTGGGCGAGGCGCGCCTTCCGCTCGTCCCTGCCTCCCGCATCGACGCGCGCCGCGAGCAGCGGCGGAAAAAGCCGGTCGGGTTCCGCCAGCGCGGCAACCCACGCGCGGCGCTCCGCCTGAAACGCCGCGTCCGCGTGCAGCAGTGCGGAGAGTGGCGCGCCACCCGCCTCGGCGAGCACGAGCTCGGGCTCGGCCACGCCCTGCGCGGCAAGCCAAGCGCGCGCCTCGTCAGCCGTCGCCTGCGGCGCCGCGAGCCGCCGGCAACGCGACACGATCGTCGCGGGAAGGCGCGACGGGGAGGCCGATACCAGCACGAAATACGTCAGCGGTGGCGGCTCCTCGAGCGTCTTCAGGAGCGCGTTGGCGGCCGCGGCGTTCAGGCGCTCGGCCGGGGCGATGACGGCGACCTTCGCGCGCTGGCGATGGCTCGTGAGCTGCACGAAGTCGATCAGCGCGCGCACGCGGTCGATGGCGATCGTGTCGACGGCGGCGAGCTCGCCCGTCTCCTCGTCGATCGTGGTGAGCTCCAGGCGAAGCAGGTCCGGGTGCTGGCCGCGAATCGCGTAGCGGCAGCCGGCGCACTCGCCGCACGCGAGACCGTCGGCGCGCGAAGCTTCGCACAGCAGCGCCTGCGCCAGATTGAGCGCGAGCGCGTGTTTGCCGATTCCGCGCGGCCCGTGGAGCAGCAGCGCCGGCGGCAAGGTCGCGCGCCCCCTGAGGACCTCGATCGCCCAAGATGTCTGCCAGGGCAGGAGCGGCCACCACGGCAGCGCCGGCGCGCCTGCGTCGGTGTCGCGCTCGCTCATCCCGCGCCTTTGTGCCACCCGCTCATTCCGCGGCCTTCGCACCGGCGAGCTCGGCGAGGCAGGCGCCAAGCTCGGCGCGCACGGTATCCAGCGGACGCGTGCTGTCGATGACGCGGAAGCGGCGCGGATCCGCGCGTGCCCGCTCGAGATACGCATTCCTCACCCGCTCGAAAAACGCGCCCGCCTCGCGCTCGAACTTGTCGAGCGTGCGGCCCGCCGCGTGCGCCTTGTCGAGACGTGCGCGGGACACGTTCGTCGGCACGTCGAACAGGAACGTGAGGTCGGGCTGGCAGTCGCCGTGGATCCAGCGCTCGAGCTCGCGGATGCGCTCGAACGGAACGCCGTGACCGCCGCCCTGATAGGCGAACGTCGCGTCGGTGAAGCGGTCGCACAGGACCCAGTCGCCGCGGGCGAGCGCGGGACGGATCACCGCTTCGAGATGCTCGCGCCGCGCCGCGAACATCAGCAGTGCTTCGCTGTCGTGCGACATCGACTCGCGCAGCAGCAGCGAACGCAGCGCTTCACCCAGCGGCGTGCCGCCGGGCTCGCGCGTCAGCACGATGCCGTGCCCGGCGCCCGCGATTTGATCGGCGAGCCACGGCGCATGCGTGCTCTTGCCGGCGCCGTCGATGCCTTCGAGGGTGATGAAGCAGCCGGTGGGCGCGGTCATGGCGAAAGGAAGGGCCCTGCCGTCCGGCCGACGCGATCGTCCACGGCCGTCGCGGAATCGCGCGCGGGCATCAGCGACCGCCCTTCTGGAATTTTGCCACGGCGCGGTTGTGATCGGCGAGATTCTCCGAGAAGACGCTCGTACCGTCGCCGCGGGACACGAAATAGAGGTACGCCGTTCGTGGCGGATTCGTCGCGGCGTCGAGCGACGCCTGACCTGGCAGCGCAATCGGCGTCGGGGGCAGGCCCTCGCGCACGTACGTGTTGTAGCGCGTGTCCGCTTCGAGATCGCGCTTGCGCAGATTGCCGTCGAATTGCGGCCCGAGCCCGTAGATCACCGTGGCGTCGGCCTGCAGGCGCATCCCCAGCCGCAGCCGGTTGACGAGTACGGAGGCGATCAGCGGTCGGTCAGCCGGATCGCCCGTCTCCTTTTCGACAATCGAGGCGAGGATCAGCGCCTCGTACGGATCCTTGAGCGGCAGATCCGCTGCGCGCTTCGCCCACGCCGCGTCGAGCCGCGTGCGCATCAGCTTGTGCGCGCGGGCGAGGAGCGAGACGTCGCTCGAGCCGGCGGCGAAGAAATAAGTCTCGGGGAAGAACCAGCCCTCGGGCGCCACGCCGGGCGCGCCGAGCTTCGCCATCAGGTCGACGTCGGAAAGCGGCGGCGCCGTTTTCGCGACTTGCGCATCGTCGGCGAGCGCGGCCTTGAGCTCCGCGAACGTCGTTCCATCGACGATCGTCAACGCGAACTGCGTCACGTCGCCTTGCGTGAGTCGATCGAGCAGACCCGGGAGCGTGATGCCGTCGACGATTTCGTAGTTGCCCGCCTTGATCGTGCGATCGACGCCGCGCAATCGCGACAGCGCGACGAGCGGCCATTCGGACGACACGACTTTCGCCGCGGCGAGATCGCGCGCGACGGACCTAAAGGTCGCGCCCGGCTTCACGTCGAATGTCAACGGTGACGATGGAAGTGCGAGCGGCTGTTCGAGCCACCACAGGATGCCGCTGCCCGCGCCGGCGACGAGCGCAAGCACAAGGAGACCCACGAGGAAGCGCGACGAACGGGACACGGGCGAAGGCGACGCGAGGACACCGCGGAACGGGACGTCCGCGAGGTTGCCGGAATGGGCGGATTATAATCGGTCGATGATCGCCATCCGCTCGCACGCTGCCGCACGTCGCGCGCGCGCCCGCTGCATCGCTCCCGGGTTCACGCTGATCGAGATCCTCGTCGTCATCGTGATCCTCGGCATCCTGGCGGCGCTCGTCGTGCCGCGCGTGCTCGAGCGGCCGGACGAGGCGCGCGTCGTTGCGGCGAAGAGCGACATCGCGTCGATCATGCAGGCGTTGAAGCTCTATCGCCTCGACAACCAGCGCTACCCGACGACCGAGCAGGGCCTGGCCGCGCTCGTTACGCGCCCGACGCAGGCGCCGTTGCCGCCGAACTGGAAGCCGAACGGCTATCTGGAACGGCTGCCGAAGGATCCGTGGGGCCAGCCCTACCAATACCTCAACCCGGGGTTGCGCGGCGAGATCGACGTCTACAGCTTTGGCGCGGACGGCCAGCCGGGCGGCACGGGTGTCGATGCCGACATCGGATCGTGGGACCTGTGAGTGTGCACTTGATGCACGCGCGTGGAATCGCAACCGTGCCGCGCGCGTTCGCAGGGCTCCCCGCGGCTGCCGGATTCACGCTGATCGAATTGCTCGTCGTTCTCGTGATCCTCGGCGTCGCCGCCGGGCTGATCGCCGTCAATTTTGAAGGCGACGGCGAGCATCGCGCCGAGCGCGAAGCGCGGCGCCTCGGCGGTGCGCTCGAACATGCCGCCGCGCTCGCGCAATGGCGCGGCGAGACGCTGGGCGTATCCGCCGACGGTGGCGGGTATCGCTTCTGGCGCCGCGACGCCGACAATCGCTGGAGCGCGCTCGGCGATGACGACGTGCTCGCGCCGCACGCGCTGCCGGCGGGCATCACAGTCGTGCCCGCGACGTTCGCCGGCGCGCCCGTCCCCGCGGACGCGATCCTTCCGTTTCGCGCGAGCGGCCGCAACGAGCCGTACGCGCTCTCGCTCTCCTCCTCCGCATGGTCCTTCTACGTCACCGGCGATCCGCTGAACCGCGTGCAAATCGCCGCGGCGGCGGTTTCACCCTAGTCGAGATCCTCGTCGCGCTCGCGATCCTCGCAGTCGCGCTCGCGGCGGGGATGCGCGCCGTCGGAGAATCCGCCGACAGCGCGACGCTCCTGAAACAGCGCACGCTCGCGTTGTGGATCGCGCAGAACCGGCTCGCCGCAGCGCAGATCGCCACACCCTGGCCAGCGCAGGGCTCGCGCGAAGGCGACGCCGTTCTGGCCGCCACGCGCTTCGTCTGGCGCGAGGACGTGTCGGGCACGCCGAATCCGTCGTTTCGCCGCATCGACATCCGCGTCGCGGACCCGGCCGCGCCCGATTACGCGCTCGCGCGGATCACCGGATACATCGGGCAGCCGGCGCAACCATGAAGCGCGGCGGTGAGCGCGGACGCGGCTTCACGCTGATCGAGATCCTGATCGCGCTCGCGATCCTCGCGCTCATCGCCGTGCTCGGTTACCGCGCCGTCGCCTCGCTCGCCGACAGCGAAGCGCAATTGACGGCGGAATCCGTGCGCTGGCGCGGGCTCGACAGCCTCTTCGCACGGCTCGAAGCCGACATGCGCGAGGCCGAGCCGCGTCCGGTTCGCGTCGCGGGTGGCACCGAGCCCGCGTGGGTCGGCAACATCGACGAGCATGGCGATGCCGATCTGCGTTTTTCGCGTGCAGGGCCCGAGTTCGCGCAGGAGCCCGGCAGCGCGGGGCAGCGCATCGGTTATCGGTTGCGCGGCGGCACCATCGACGTCCTCTACTGGCCGCATCTCGACCAGCCGCAAGGCGCGGCGCCGGTTGCCTACGCGCTGGTCGACGGCATCGCGCGATTCCGCATCGTCTACCTCGGCGGAGACAGCACGTGGCGCGAGCGCTGGCCCGCGCTCGGCGAAGCCGCGGTACCGCGCGCGGTGCGCGTCGAACTGACGCTCGCGAGCGGCGAAACGGTCGAACGCTGGCTCGCGCTGCGATGAATACCCGGAGTCCGCATTCGCGCCGCAGAGCTGCCCAGGAGCGCGCAACTGCAATCTGCCGCCGTGCGCAGCGCAGCGGCGATAGCCGCAAGCGTGGGGGTACATCAAAGGGCGCCGCCGTCGTCCTCGCGATGCTGCTGGCTGCGCTCGCGGCCGCGATCGCCGCAACGGTATTCGCCGACCAGCAGCGCTGGAGCCGCACCGTCGAAAACCGGCGCGACCAGGTCCAGGCGCAGGCGCTCGCGATGGCCGGCGTGCAGTGGGCGCGGCAGATTCTGTACGACGACGCGAAGCGCTCGACGCTCGACTCCCTGGGTGAACCGTGGGCGCTGAACTTGCCACCGATCCCGCTCGAAAACGGTGAGATCCGTGGCGCGATTGCCGACGCGCAGGCGCGGCTCAACATCAACGCCTTGGGGGCGCCGGGCACGACGCCCGAGCGCGCGCGGATCGAGCGGCTGTTCGCGCAACGCGGTGGACCCGTGGCGGCCATCGACGCGATTGCCGATTGGATCGACACCGATAGCGCCACGCGGCCAAACGGCGCCGAGGACGCGCAGTACGCCGCGCTGCCCGCGCCTGGCCTTGCCGCCAATGCGCCGCTGATCCGCGTCGCCGAGCTCGCGCAGATCGCAGGCGTCACGGCGCCGATGCTCGATCGGGTTGAGCCGTTCCTGTCCGCACTGCCGATGGGGACGCCGACCAACGTCAACACGGCGCCGCCGGAGGTGCTCGCCGCCATTGTCCCGAACCTCTCTTCCGACGGCCAGGCGGCGTTGCTCGCGCGCCGTGCGCAGCGGCCGTTCTCGACGATCCCCGATTTTCGTTCGAGCCTGCCGCAGGGTTCGACGCTCGCCGGCGAGGACTCGCTCGCCGTCAAAAGCGACAACTTCTATGTGACGATCGAAGCACGGGAAGGCCGCACGCTCGCCCGCGCGCGGGCGCTGCTCCACCGCAGTGCCGGCGAATGGCCGACGGTCGTCTGGCAGGTCGTCGAGTAAACTAACCTCGATGGCCCGTTCTCTTTCCGCTCGATGACGACGCTGCGCGTGCTGCTCGCCGCAGCGCCGTCGCCTGCACGCGCCGATACCTGGGCGCTGTTCGACGATGCCGGTGCGTGCGCGCGCACCGGCCGCGACCCACCCGCTGCGTGGCCGGCGGCGCCACGGCAGGAGGTCGTGCTCGCGGCCTCGCAGGTGCGCCTCGCCGTCATCACGTTGCCCCCTGTGCCGCCGGCACGCCTCGCCGCGGCGGTGAGCTTCGCGCTCGAAGATCAGCTCGCGGGGCCGCAGGAGGCGCAGCATCTCGCCGTGTCCGCGCAGACTCCTGACGGACGCGTCCGCGTCGCCGTCGTCTCGCGCGCGTTGCTTGCGGCGCTCGCCGAGCGCAGCGCGGCCGGTGCCGCGCTCGCCCGCGTGTCGAGGATCGTCGCGGAACCCGAGCTCGCCGCGGTGCAGAGCGGATGGCGCTGGTGCACCGGCGATGTCGGCAGCGGCGAAGGGTTCGTCCGCCGCGCCGACGGCAGCGCGTTTCCCGTGAGCGCGACCGATGCAACGGGCGCGCTGCCGCCGGAGCTCGCGCTGGCGCTCGAACAGGCAAAGCGCGATCGGGCGCTGCCCGATAACGTCCGCGTCGATGCCGACGTTGCCGAGTCGAACCTCGCGCGCTGGACGAGCGCGACAGGCGTTGCGTTCACGCGCGGCACGCCGTGGCGCTGGCAGTCGGCGCCTGCAGCCGCGTTCGACGCCGCCATCGACCTGCGGCAAGGCGCATTCGAACCGGCACCGGCGCCCGCACCCGGCGCCCGCCTGCGCCTGTTCGTGCCGGCGATGATGCTTGCGCTCGCCGCGCTTGCGCTCCATGCCGTCGCAACCGTCGTTCTGTGGGGATCGCTCAAGATCGACGGATGGCAGCAGACGCGGGCGTGGACTGCGCTCGCGACGCAGGCCGGCGTTGCGGCGGACGCCGCAGCATCGCCGTCGTCGGCACGGCTGGCGCTCGCGCGCCGCTACGCCGAGTTGCGCCACGCCAATGGTCTGTCCGCGCCCGACGATGCGTTGCCGCTTCTCGCCCGCGCCGCAGCGGGGCTTCGCACGCTGCCGCCCGGCACGGTGAAAAGCGCGACTTATGCCGACGGTCACTGGACGCTCGACCTCGCGCATGCCGACGCCGCGCAAGTCGATGCGCTCGACGCGGGGTTGCGCGGCGCGGGGGTCGCCGCGCTTGTCGCGACGTCCGCTTCGGGAACGCGTGTGCGCATCGGGACGCCCTGATGGCTTCGACTTTCGCGGCGCTGCGCGCGTCTTCGCCCGTCTCCCGCTGGTGGTCGACCAAGACGGCGAAGGAGCGCCACGTGGTCGAAGCCGTCGCGACGGTTGCGCTTGCCGCCGTCGCCTGGTGGCTCGTCTGGCAGCCGCTCGCACGCGACATCGCCGCGATGCGCGTGGCGCAGGCACGCGACGCAACCGCCCTGTCGGCCGCAGCGAAAACGGCCGACGAGATCGCCGGACTTGCCCGCGGGAGCGCAGCGGAACCGACGACCAACGCACGCGGGGAGCTCGAGCGCGTGCTGGCACAACGGGGCTTGCGCGGCGCCGTGACGCAGATCGAATGGCAGGAGGGCCGCGCGCGCATCGTCTTTGCCGACGTCAAGTTCGACGCGCTCGTCGCCGCGCTCGAAGCGCTGCAACGCGATGCGCGCCTGCGCGTCGTCGAAGGAACGCTGACGGCGCGCATCGAGCCCGGAACCGTCCGCGCCGAGCTCACGGTCGCGCGCTGACCCGTCGTTCCACTATGCGATGCGCCGCGCGCTGCTGGTCATAGCCCTCGTCGCGGCGCTCGCGGCCGCCGTTGCGGCGTTCGCTCCCGCGACGCTCGCCGCCGCGTGGATCGCCCGCGCAAGCCACGACGCGCTCGCGCTCGCCGGCGCCGAGGGAACCATCTGGCACGGCCGCGGAACGCTCGTCGCCGGAGCGCAATCCCGGCTGCCGCTCGCCTGGTCGCTCGACCCGTGGCCGCTCCTGCGCGCCGAGGTGCGTCTTTCGCTCGCGCCGTTCGACGCCACTGCGTCATTGCCACGCGGCGAGATTGCCTTGCACGACCGCGCAGTTGCGCTGCGCGGGCTCGACATCGTGCTGCCGGCCGAGATGTTGCGACAAGCGATGTCCGGCACAGCGATCCGCGCGAGCGGCGAAGCGCGGGTGACCTCGACATCGCTCGACTGGACGCCGAATTCGATCCGCGGTGCGGTCGAGATTGGCTGGCGCGATGCGCGCCTGTCCGCCGGGACCGGTGCCGCAGTCGATCTCGGCACGTTGACCGCGAAACTGACCAGCGAAGGAACCGGGCTCGCCGGGCCGATTGCAAACGACGGCGGCGACGTCGACGTCCACGGCAGCGCTGCATGGCGTTCAGGCGACGGTGGGGAGGCGTCGCTGCTGCTGACGCCGCGCCGCGCCGACGACGCGGCGACCGCACGCCTCCTCGCTGCGATCGGCACGCCCGAAGGCCGCGGCTTTCGCATCGTGCTTCGCACCGGAATGCGGTGAGCGCCGCAGGCGTGGGGGCACCCGTTCGCGCCGCAGGGCCGCCTCAAGGACGTTTGCGCGAGCATGGCGAAGCCAAGGCCCGGAGGGCGCGTCTGCGAGCACGAGCGGCGGCCGACCTCAAGTTGCAACGCGAAGTGTGCAATGGTGCGGAGGCCGCGAATTGCGCCCCCCTGGGGGGCAGCGCAGCGGCGACAGCCGCAAGCGTGGGGGGACCCGCTCGCGCCGCAGGGCCGCCGCGATGAGCCGGCGGTCACGGCAGCACGCTGCAGTGCGCGCTGCGAATCGCGTACGGCCTGCGACGGCTGCCGCGACAGGGCGCATCGCCGGAATCGACGCGTTGCGCGGCGGTGCACTGTGCCTGATGTTCGTCTATCACTTTTGCTTCGACCTGCGCTTCTACCGCGTTACCGCGTGGGACTTCGAGCACGATCCCTTCTGGCTCGGCTTCCGTGCGTTCATCGTCGCCTCGTTCATGCTGCTGGTCGGCGTGAGCCTCGTGCTCGCCGATCGGGTGCAGGCAAACGCCGCGCATTTCTGGAAGCGCATCGGCATCATTGCAGTCTGTGCGCTCGCCGCGAGCACGGGCAGCTACGTGTTGTTTCCGCACACGTTCATCTATTTCGGAATTCTTCATTGCATCGCGGTTGCGTCGATTCTCGGCTGGCCGCTCGTGCGCCGGCCGGCGATCGCGTTGGTTGCGGGAATCGCCGTCCTCGCGGTGGGATTAACGCTGCAATGGCCGGCGTTCGACGCTCGTGCGTTGTCGTGGATCGGCTTCACCACGCACAAACCCGCCACCGAAGATTACGTGCCGCTCGCGCCATGGGCCGGCGTCGTGCTCGTCGGGATCGCCATCGCGCACGGCCTCGCACGGATCGGGTTCCGCCCGCTCGCGCCGCTCGCCGCAGCACCGCGCTGGCTCCGCTGGCTGGGTCGGCACAGTCTCGCCCTGTACATGGTTCATCAGCCGATTCTGCTCGGCGTGCTGTGGCTCGTCGTTCGTTAACTTGGCCGCGGTCCCCTCGTTCCGCTATAATTTCCCATTCGCAGGCGCGTAGCTCAGCTGGTTAGAGCACCACCTTGACATGGTGGGGGTCGTTGGTTCGAGTCCAATCGCGCCTACCAGTTGACGAAAGACGCCGCAAGCACGACCGAAAGGCATGGTTATGACACCGCTGACGCGCAGGGAATCGTTCTAGGAAGCGCGAGCGCGCACGTCGTCTGTTCTTCGAAAAAGTGCGGCTCGTCCGCACTTTTTTCGTTTCTGGAGTCCGCCATGCCCAAGATTCGTCTGCCCGACGGCGCCGTAAAGGAATACGCGGCGCCGGTCACTGTGGCCGAGGTCGCCGCGTCGATCGGACCCGGCCTCGCCAAGGCCGCGCTCGCCGGTCGTGTCGACGGCAGGCTCGTCGACGTCTCGCACACGATCGCGAGCGATGCCGATCTCGCGATCGTCACGGACAAGGATCCCGCCGGGCTCGAGGTCCTGCGCCACTCGACCGCGCACCTGCTCGCCTACGCGGTGAAGGAGCTCTTTCCCGACGCGCAGGTGACGATCGGCCCGGTGATCGAAGACGGCTTCTACTACGACTTTTCGTTCAAGCGCCCGTTCACGCCCGAGGATCTCGCGGCGATCGAGGCGAAGATGGCCGAGCTCGCGAAGAAGGACGAGCCCGTCATGCGCAAGCTCCTGCCGCGCGACGACGCCGTCGCGTACTTCAAGTCGATCGGCGAGCACTACAAGGCCGAGATCATCGCGTCGATTCCGTCCGACGAACCGATCTCGCTCTACACCGAGGGCAAGTTCACCGACCTCTGCCGCGGCCCGCACGTGCCGTCGACGGGCAGGCTCAAGGTGTTCAAGCTCACAAAGCTCGCCGGCGCGTACTGGCGTGGCGATTCGCGCAACGAGATGCTGCAGCGGATCTACGGCACTGCCTGGGCGAAGAAGGAGGAGCTCGAGCAATACCTCCACCGGATCGAGGAGGCCGAGCGGCGCGACCACCGCCGCCTCGGCCGTCAGCTCGATCTCTTCCACCTGCAGGACGAGGCGCCGGGGATGGTGTTCTGGCACCCGAAGGGCTGGTCGCTCTGGCAGCAGGTCGAGCAATACATGCGCCGCGTCTATCAGGACAACGGCTACCAGGAGGTGCGCGCCCCGATGATCCTCGATCGCAGCCTGTGGGAGCGCTCGGGCCACTGGGAGAACTACAAGGAGAACATGTTCACGACCGAGTCCGAGAAGCGCGACTTCGCGATCAAGCCGATGAACTGCCCGGGCCACGTGCAGATCTTCAACTCGGACCTGCGGAGCTATCGCGACCTGCCGCTGCGCTACGGCGAGTTCGGCTTCTGTCATCGCAACGAAGCCTCCGGCGCTTTGCACGGCATCATGCGCGTGCGCGCCTTCACCCAGGACGACGGGCACATCTTCTGCACGCCGGACCACATCGAGGCCGAGGTGACCGCGTTCAATCGCCTCGCGCTCGCCGTCTACAGGGACTTCGGCTTCGAGGACATCGCCATCCGCTTGTCGCTGCGCCCGGAAAAGCGCATCGGCGCCGACGCGGTCTGGGATCGGGCCGAGGGGGCGCTGCGCGCGGCGTTGAAGGCGTGCGGCGTCGCCTGGACCGACCTCCCCGGCGACGGCGCGTTCTACGGTCCCAAGATCGACTACAGCCTCCGGGATTCGCTTGGCCGCTCCTGGCAATGCGGGACGATGCAGGTCGACTTTTCGATGCCCGAGCGCCTCGGCGCCGAGTACGTCGACCATGACGACACCCGGAAGACGCCCGTCATGCTCCACCGGGCGATCGTCGGCTCGCTGGAGCGTTTCATCGGGATCCTGGTCGAGCACTACGCGGGAGCGTTGCCGCTGTGGCTTGCCCCCGTGCAGGCGGTCGTGCTCACGATCACCGACCGCCAGGCCCCCTACGCCCGGGAGGTCGAGGCGCGGCTGAGGGGCGCGGGCTTCCGCCTTGCGGCCGATTTGCGCAACGAGAAAATTACCTATAAAATTCGGGAACATAGCCTGCAAAAGCTGCCGTACCAACTGATTGTTGGCGACAAGGAAATGCAGGCTCTGCAGGTGGCCGTGCGTACCCGCAGCGGCGAGGATCTGGGGGCAATGCCCGTGGACGCCTTGATCGCGCGCCTCCGCGAGGAGGTCGCGGCGCGTCGCTAACGCGCTGGCGTGGAGGCACGGTCTCTCTTTTGTCGACTTGGAGGAACAGCAATAGCCCAGGACAAAGCACCGCGGATCAATCTGGAGATCAACGCTCCCGAAATCCGCTTGGTAGGTGAGGAAGGCGAGCAGCTTGGCATCGTTCCCCTGGCGGAAGCCATGGCGAAGGCGGAGGCGGCCGAACTCGATCTGGTCGAGATCGCGCCGACGGCCAAGCCTCCGGTTTGCCGGATCATGGATTACGGCAAGTTCAAGTACCGCGAGGCGAAGAAGCAGCACGAGGCGAAGCTCAAGCTGAAGCAGATCCAGGTCAAGGAAGTGAAGTTCCGGCCGGGTACCGACGAAGGCGATTACAAGATCAAGCTGCGCAACCTCACGCGGTTCCTGGGCGAAGGCGACAAGGCGAAGATCACGCTGCGGTTTCGCGGCCGCGAGATGGCGCATCAGGAGTTCGGCGTGCGCCTGCTCGAGCGGATCAGGAACGATCTCGAGCCCTACGCAGTGGTCGAGTCGTGGCCGCGGCTCGAAGGCCGGCAGATGGTGATGCTGCTGGCCCCGAAGAAAGTGGCGCCCAAGGCGCCGACGAAGGACCATCACCCGACGAAGCCCGAGGCCGGTAGCAAAGTCTCTCCGCCGGAGAGCACCGCCGTGGGCAGCAAATAAGGGAGCAGTCATGCCCAAGATGAAGACGAAGTCGAGCGCGAAGAAGCGCTTCCGCGTGCGCGGCAGCGGCAGCGTCAAGCGCGCGATGGCGTTCAAGCGCCACATCCTCACCAAGCGCAGCACCAAGAACAAGCGGCAGCTTCGCGGCATCACCGGCGTCCACAGCACCAACGCGGACTCGGTGAAGGCGATGCTTCCCTACGCGTAACGGAGAGCCGCCATGCCCAGAGTCAAACGTGGCGTGACCGCCCGCGCGCGGCACAAGAAAGTCCTTTCGCAAGCCTCCGGCTACCGCGGCCGCCGCAATGCGGTCTACCGGATCGCCAAGGAAGCGGTGATGAAGGCCGGCCAGTACGCGTATCGCGACCGCCGGACCAAGAAACGCGTGTTCCGCGCACTGTGGATCGCCCGGATCAACGCCGCGGTGCGCGAGCTCGGCATGAGCTACAGCGCCTTCATGAATGGTTTGAAGAAGGCATCGATCGACATCGACCGCAAGGTGCTCGCTGATCTTGCGGTTCACGACAAGGCAGCGTTTACGAAGATCGCGGAGCAGGCCAAAGCCTCGCTGGCCTGATCGGGCGATCGAACAAAAGGGAGGCGCGACCCGCCTCCTTTTTTTTTGCGTTCAAGGCTTCAAACGATGGACGAACTCGACCGCATCGTCACCGCCGCGCTCGCCGAATTCGCCGCGTGCACGAATCCCGCCGCGCTGGAAAACGCGAAGGCCAGGTACCTTGGCAAGGCCGGTGCGCTGACCGACCTGCTGAAGTCGCTCGGCAAGCTGCCGGCAACCGAGCGACCCGGCAGCGGGTGCGGCGATCAACGACGCCAAGACCAAGCTCGAAGCGGCGCTCGCCGCGCGCCGCAATGCGCTCGCCCTAGCGAAGCTCGAAGGAGAGCTCGCCGCCGAGGCGCTCGACGTGTCGCTGCCAGGACGCGGCACCGGCGTCGGCGGCCTGCATCCGATCACCCGCACGCTCGAGCGGATCGAGACGCTGTTCCGCTCGCTCGGCTTCGAGGTCGCCGACGGGCCCGAGATCGAGGACGACTTCCACAACTTCACCGCGCTCAATACGCCGGAAAACCACCCGGCGCGCTCGATGCACGACACGTTCTATGTCGAAGGTGGGGAGTTGCTGCGCACGCATACGTCGCCGGTCCAGGTGCGCTACATGGAAACGCACACGCCGCCGATCAAGATCATCGTCCCGGGGCGCGTCTATCGCGTCGACAGCGATGCGACGCACTCGCCGATGTTCCATCAGGTCGAGGGCCTGTGGATCGACGAGGGCGTGACCTTTGCCGACCTGAAGGGCGTGTTCACCGAGTTCCTGCGTTGCTTCTTCGAGCGCGACGACCTCAAGGTGCGCTTCCGGCCATCGTTCTTTCCGTTCACCGAGCCCTCCGCCGAAATCGACATGAGCACGGGCTCCGGCTGGCTCGAGATCTCGGGCGCGGGCCAGGTGCATCCCAACGTGCTCGCCGCCGTCGGCATCGATTCGGAGCGCTACCAGGGATTCGCGTTCGGGATGGGCCCCGACCGCCTGGCGATGCTGCGCTACGGCGTCAATGATCTGCGCCTGTTCTATGAGAATGACCTGCGCTTCCTGAGGCAATTCGCGTGAAGCACTGACGCCATGCGATTCTCCGAACGGTGGTTGCGTACACTCGTCGATCCACCCCTCGACACGACGGGGCTCGCCGACGCGCTGACGATGGCGGGGCTCGAGGTCGAGGACATGGCGCCGGCCGCGCCGCCTTTTTCCGGCGTCGTCGTCGCGAAGATCGAAGCCGCGCGGCCGCATCCGAACGCCGACCGGTTGCGCGTATGCACGGTGAACGCCGGGGGGACGACGCCGCTACAGGTCGTCTGCGGCGCGCCCAATGCGGCAGCGGGGATGAAAGTTCCCTTCGCGATGGTCGGTGCGCAGCTCCCCGGCGGACTCGCAATCGGCAAGGCCGACGTGCGCGGCGTCGAATCGGCGGGAATGCTGTGCTCGGCCAAGGAACTGGGAATCGACGACGACGCTTCGGGCCTCTACTCGCTGCCGGACGATGCGACCGTCGGCGCCGACCTGCGCGCGGCGCTCGCGCTCGACGACACGCTGCTGACGCTGAAGGTCACGCCGAACCGCGCCGACTGCCTGTCCATCGTCGGCATTGCGCGCGACGTCGCCGCCGCGACGGACACCATGCTTACGCTGCCTGAAATCGTCGCGGCTCCGGTGGCCGGCACGGCGCGGCGTGAAGTGCGCGTCGAGGATCCCGCCGGCTGCCCGCGCTTCGTCTCCCGCACGATCGAGGGCATCGATCCGCGTGCGCCGACGCCGCACTGGATGAAGGAACGCCTCGCGCGAAGCGGCATCCGGTCGATCTCCGCGGTCGTCGACATCACCAACTACGTGATGCTCGAACAGGGACAGCCGCTGCACGCCTACGACGACCGCGAGCTCGACGGCGCGATTGTCGTGCGCTTCGCACGCGCGGGCGAGAAGCTCACGCTGCTCAATGGCCAGACGCTCGCGCTCGAGCCCGACCTGCTCCTCGTCTGCGACCAAAAGAAACCGCTCGGACTCGCCGGCATCATGGGTGGCGAGCATTCGGGGATCAACGACACGACGACGACCGTATTCCTCGAAGGCGCGTTCTGGAACCCGGCGGTGATCCAGGGGCGCTCGCGCCGCCTCGGCTTCGCGAGCGATGCCGGCTTTCGCTTCGAGCGCGGCGTCGACTTCGGCAACTGCGCCAGCGCCGTCGAGCGCGCGACACAGCTGATGCTCGAGATTTGCGGCGGCCGCGCCGGGCCGCTCGGCAACGTCACGGGAATACTGCCGCGGCGCGACGCCGTCCGTGTGCGCCCCGCGCGCGTCGCCCGGCTCCTTGGCTTGGCCATTCCGGAAGCGACCATTGCGACCCTGTTCGACCGCCTGCAGCTCGCCTACACCCGCGCGGGCGCCGATTTCCTCGTTACGCCGCCGACGTACCGCTTCGACCTCGCGATCGAAGAAGACTTCGTCGAGGAGATCGCCCGGCTCGTCGGCTACGATGCGATCCCCGCAACACCCGCTGCGCACGTGCAGGCGATGCTGCCGGACCCTGAGGCGGGGGTTGCGGTCGGTACGTTGAAGCGCCAGCTTGTCGCCCGCGACTGGCAGGAAGCGATCACCTTCAGCTTCGTGAGCTCCGCGCGCGAGGCCGCGCTATTCCCGGACCGCGACGCAACGGCGGCGCCGATCGCCGTGCTGAACCCGATCGCGAGCCACCTGGACGTGATGCGCACAACGCTCGCCGGCGGTCTGATCGAGGTGCTGCGGACGAACCTTGCGCGCAAGCATGAGCGCGTCCGCGTGTTCGAGGTCGGCCGCTGCTTCGTCCGTGCCGGTGATCGCTTCGACCAGCCGCGGCGCATCGGCGGCCTCGCCTACGGGCTCTCGGCGCCCGAGCAATGGGGGCTTGCCAAACGCCCGGTCGACCTGTTCGACGTGAAGGGCGACCTGGAGGCGCTCGTCGCCCCGTGCATGCTCGTCGCCGAGGCCGTCACCCATCCGATGCTGCACCCGGGCCGAGGCGCCCGCCTGCGGCTCGACGGACAAGCCGTCGGCTGGCTGGGCGAGCTGCACCCGCGACTGGTCAAGGCGCTCGAAATACCCCGGGCGCCCGTGCTCTTCGAGCTCGACCTCGACCCGTTGACCGCCCGTCCCATCCCCGTCGCGCAGCCGGTGTCGCGCCTTCCCGTGGTACGCCGCGATTTCGCCGTGGTCGTCGACGAGGCGCTGCCCGCCTCGACCGTCCTGGACGCGCTCATGGCCGTGAAGCCCGCGCCGGTCGAGACCATCCGTCTTTTCGACGTCTATCGCGGGACCGGTTTACCGCCCGGTAAAAAAAGCCTTGCGATTCTTGTGCTTATGCAGGATACTGCACGTACTTTGACGGACACCGAGATCGACGCGACCGTGGCTTCGCTGCTGCGCGTCCTACAAGATCGATTCGGCGGCACGCTTCGCCAGTAGGGACCTCCGATGACGCTTACCAAAGCCGAACTGGCCGATTTGCTCTTCGAGCAGCTCGGCCTCAACAAGCGCGAGGCCAAGGACATGGTCGAGCACTTTTTCGAGGAGGTCCGGATCGCACTCGAGCGCGGCGAAGCCGTGAAGCTCTCCGGCTTCGGTAATTTCCAGCTGCGCGAAAAGCCGCAGCGCCCGGGGCGCAACCCGAAAACCGGTGAGGAAATTCCGATCACCGCTCGCCGTGTCGTCACGTTTCACGCGAGCCAGAAGCTGAAGGCCATGGTCGAAGCCGCGAACCATGCCGGAACACAGCCGAGCTAACAACGGCGAACTGCCGCCGATCCCCGCCAAGCGGTACTTCACCATCGGCGAGGTCAGTGACCTCTGTGCAGTCAAGCCGCACGTACTGCGCTACTGGGAACAGGAATTCGCGCAACTGAAGCCCGTCAAGCGGCGGGGCAATCGGCGCTACTACCAGCACCACGAGGTCCTGCTGATCCGCCGGATCCGCGATCTCCTCTACGAGCAGGGATTCACGATCAACGGCGCGCGCCATCGGCTCGAGTCGGAAATGCCCGCGGTGGACATCGTCGGGGGAGACGCGCCGCCGGCGTCGTCGCGCCGCGCTGCGGCCGACGCCTCGCCCGCGAGGGGGGATGGCCACGATACGGCGCCAAGTGCCGCCGAAATCCGGCGAGAGCTGGAACGGATACGCCGATTGCTGGGCCAGTGACGATGAACGCGTCTATAATTCACGGTTCACGTCGGGGCGTAGCGCAGCTTGGTAGCGCATCTGCATGGGGTGCAGAGGGTCGGAGGTTCAAATCCTCTCGCCCCGACCACGATACGAGGGCCGGCTCGGAGGATCCGCGCCGGCCCCCTTCACCTCGCCACCGCCCGTATTCGGGCGCGCGAGCATTCGAGTCGGCGTCGGTGCGCCCCTGTGGTCACCGATCCCAACAGCCGACCGAGCATACCGAGACGGTGAGCCAGGCGACCAGGGCATATATCTTGCTTGGTCAACCCCTTGCCACACCGTCTTTCAGGAGGAATGCATGAGCGCCGCCCAGCCACGCCCAGCCGGAGTCATTTCGGAGCTGGCGCTAGCCCGCGCCCAGCGCAACACGGTGCTGATCATCGACGACCTCTTCAGCAGCCGCCTGCTGCTGGCCGAGATCGTCCGCCAGATCGACGGCAAGCTCAATCTGGAGCTGTTCGACACGCCGAGCCGTGCGCTCGAATTCGCGCGCAACAACCGCGTCGACATGGTCCTCACCGACTACAAGCTGCCGGAATTCGACGGCATCGAGCTCGTGAAGCAGATCCGGGGGCTGCCGCACTGCGTCGACGTGCCGATCGTCGTGATCACGGTGGTCGACGACCGCCGGGTGCGCTACGAGGCGCTCGAAGGCGGCGCCACCGACTTCCTGATCAAGCCGCTGGACGAGCACGAAACCCGGGCGCGGTGCGCCAATCTGCTCGAGCTCCGCCGGCACAAGATCGTGCTGTCCGACCAGGCGCGCGTGCTGCAATACCAGGTCGACAAGTCCGTCGCCGAGATTCACGAGCGGGAGCTGGAGACGCTGGCGAAGCTCGCCAAGGCCGGCGAATTTCGCGACAAGACCACCGGCAATCACCTGATGCGGATGGCCAAGTACTCCGCGCTCACGGGCCAGAACCTGGGGCTCGGCGCCGAGACCGTCCACGTGCTCGAGGTCGCCGCGCCGATGCACGACATCGGCAAGATCGGCATTCCCGACTCCGTCCTGCTGAAGCAGGGTGCGCTCACCCCGCCCGAGATGGAAATGATGCGGGCGCACCCGCGGATCGGCTACGACATCCTCAAGGGCAGCCCGTCCAAATACCTGAGCATGGGCGCGATCATCGCGCTCGGCCACCACGAGAAGTTCGACGGCAACGGCTATCCGAACGGGCTGCACGGCGAGGACATCCCGATCGTCGCGCGCATCGTCGCGGTCGCGGACGTGTTCGACGCGCTGGTGAGCGAGCGCCCCTACAAGCACGCGTGGCCCGTGCAGGAGGGAATCGACTACCTCAAGTCACAGCGCGGCAAGCATTTCGATGCGAAATGCGTCGACGCTTTTCTGGGCGACCCGGCGCGGATCGATGCGATTTTCACGGAGTTTGCGGATGAGGGCCATGTGTCGAGGTGCCGCGGCAGTACGGGTCGGCGCCACGGTATCGCGGCGGCCAGCGGCACATCGCCGCTCGACGCCTTGTGCCTATCGGGTGCAGAAGAGCGGCATCGCAGCCTCTTGAACCAGCTGCTCTGCCCAGGGAAGTCTGAGGCGTGGTTCTTGCTTTGGCACCTGACAGGTGTAGCAGGCGGGGCTGACCAACGCTCTGGTGTGTCCGGCTCGCGCCGGCCCGTTTGTTCGTGGATAGATAACCGTTGCCCCGCGTAGAATCGATCGGTCCTCCATGATGTGGCCTCCCCAAAACCCGGCGCTTCGGCAGTGGCTCACCCGCGAGGGCTGGGCGCACCTGCACGCGTCCGTCAAACCCACGGAAATCTGGCAGGAGTTTGAGCAGGCGATGTTTCGTGTCGCGATCCCCGGCCTGGTGCTGCTTGGGTTCGGGATCTATTGGGTGGGTGGGATCCTCGGGTTCTGGAGCGGCGGGCTAAGCAACAACCAGAGGCACGCGCTCTGGTTCACGATCGGATTCTTCCTTTTCGGCGTCTGTGTCGGATTGTGGATCCTCGCGCATCCTCACGTTTCGGAGAAGCGGCGATACACCGGGATCTTCGCCGATAACGCCGGCAACACGTACTTCATGGCGGTCTCGGGGGAACTTGGTGCGGCAGTCTTTGCCGTTTACCTGTTCGTCACCTTCGGCAACGGCTTCCGATACGGTCGCCGGCACCTCTTCGTATCGCAGGCGCTCTCCCTAATCGGGTTCGGGATCGTCTGCTGGTACTCAGACTTCTGGACTCAGCACAGATGGGTCATCGCAGGAATCCTCCTTGCCATGATCTTTCTGCCCTTCTACATCCTCCACCTAAAGGCGAAGGTCGACAAGGCGAAGAAGCAGGCGGAAGAGGCGAACAAGGCCAAGGATCGGTTCCTCGCGAATATGAGCCATGAAATGCGAACGCCGCTCAATGGCGTGATCGCGATGGCCGACATCCTTCGCGAGACAGGCCTCAACGAATCGCAGCGGGAGATCACCGAAACGCTTTCCAACTCAGGACAGCTGCTCCTCGCACAGATCGAAGACGTCCTCGACATGGCGAAGATCGAGGCGGGCCGCGTTGAACTCGAGACTGCGCCCTTCGACCTCGGCCGACTGCTCACGTCTACGGTGAAGGTGCTGCTGCCGCAGGCTCGCTACAAGGGCCTCGCCGTAATAACGGACATTGAACCAGGAGCCTCGCGCTGGTTCGTCGGCGACCAGCATCATCTGCGGCAGGTCGTGCTGAACCTGCTCTCTAACGCCGTCAAGTTCACCGAGCGGGGCGAGGTTTCCCTTCGCGCGCGGGTGCTCGAAACCGCTCATGATGTCGCGCGCGTGCGAATCGAGGTCGAGGACACTGGGATCGGCATCGCACCCGAGAAGCAGGCCGCGATCTTCGAGCCGTTCACGCAGGCCGACGACTCGGTGACGCGAGTGTACGGAGGAACGGGCCTTGGCACGACGATCGCACGGCAGCTCGTGCTGCTAATGGGCGGTAAACTCGGCCTTTCGAGCGCGGTTGGCGCCGGCAGCACGTTCTGGTTCGAACTGCCCCTGCAGCACTCGGAGGCGAAGGGTATCGATTACGTCGCCGAATTGGCGGGTACGGTCAAGGCATCGACCGCCGCACACGCCATTGGCGCAAGCACTGGCGCTAGCGTGCACAAGATACGCGGCGCGCGTGTGCTGGTCGCTGAGGACAATCCGACGAACCAGCGCGTGACGCGGCTGATCCTTGAAAGCGCGTCGCACGTCGCGACGATCGTAAATAACGGCGAGGACGCGCTCGACGCGCTGGAGCGTGGTGGCTTCGACATCGCGCTGTTCGACCTGTCGATGCCGGTCGTGAGCGGGCTCGAGGCGCTGAAGCTATATCGCTTCTCGACACCCAAGCCGATCCCGGTGCTCATCCTCTCGGCAAACGTCACGACCGAATGCATCGGGGAGTGTCAGCGCGCCGGCGCGGCCGAATTCATCCCTAAGCCGCTCCGCGCATCTTATCTGCTGGACGCAGTCGAGCGGCACCTCGCCGGTGACCGTGCCGTCAACATTGTTGCGCCCGCGCCCCGCAATGACGACCGGCCTCCGCTGACCGTCGTTGACACGCCGCTGCTCGACCTCTCGGCGCTCAAGGACTTGTCGCTGCTGTCGACTGACCCGACATTCATTGACCGGCTCATCCATGGCTTCGAGACGGACTGCGGACGCCTCGTGCGGCAGATCGCCGACGGGCTAGCTCAGCGTAAGTATCAAGGCGTGAAGGACGCAGCGCACGCGCTAAAGGGTGGTGCCGGAAGCGTCGGCGCGACGCAGCTGACACAGTTCGCGGTCCGCCTCGAGAAGGCGACGCACGAGACGCTGCGCCTCAAGTCGGCGCAGCTAACCGAAGAGTTGCTGCCCCTGTCGGAGCGGACGATGGCCGCCCTGCATGAGCACCTCGAAGAGCAGCGCCGGCAGCGGCAGCTGTCCAGCTAGGCGGGAAGCTAGCCAAAAAAAGGCGCCGACCTGCCAGTCGGCGCCAGTCCCGTGTGAAGCGGCGAAAGCGCGTCAGTCGCCTGCGCGCGCTGCTTCCAAACGCACCACGTTCGATTCAACATCGAGAGCCGCGACCTCCTCGTCCGCATTTCGCTGCTGCGCGCGTACCAGGCGTTCCATCATCTTGAGATCGCGGGGCGTTAGTTTCATCGCAGCGTCGACCCAAATGTCGACGACACGCTCAAGCTCTGCACGTGTAATGGGCTCGATCTCGCGACGAGCGGCCTCGAGTCCGCGCCGCCCATTCGCTGCGCGAGCGTGTTTCTTGATGTAGCTGCCGACGGCGGGTTCGCCCATGCCGTCGGGAGCGATCACGTCGACGACGCCCATGTCGAAGAGTTGCCTTGCCGTATACACGGCGCCGCTCGTGATGAGCTCTTCCGTCACGCGCCGGCCCACTTTGCGCGACAAGAAGCTGTATGCCCCCATTCCGGGGAACATGTTGAACAGGATCTCCGGAAAGCCCATGCGCGCTGATTCCTCGGCGATCAGCACTGAGCTCGCAAGCGCGGCTTCGAAGCCGCCGCCGAGCGCATCGCCCTGAACGAGCGAGATTGTCGTTATCGGCAGATCAAAGTTGCGATTCCACGGATGAAGATCGTCGATACACTGGCTGGCGTAGTGCTGTAACGCGTCGCGATTACCCGTGTCGATGGCGCTGCGGAACAAAGCGAGATCGCCACCGAGATTGAACACGCCCGGCATCTTCGATGCGAGTACCGCATAGCCAACAACGCAATCCTCACCCTTGTGATCGAGTCGTCCCTGCGAATTAACGATCCCATCGATAAACGCGCGCAGCTCCGACAGAAGCTGCGTGCTGAAACAGGGGCGCGGTCGCGGCTGCATCAACGCCCAGTAGGCGCCATTTTCTGGATCGAACCGTGTGTCGAGCTGTTTGAACTGGAGGTGCGAAAGATAGCGGACTTCGGCAGTCACGTTCATGGCAGGCTCCTCGCTAATTACTACGACACAGGAATGGGTATTGGATGGTGAGACATTTTGTTGTGAACAACTTTGAGCTGCATCAATCGGGGAGGAGAATACGGCCCCGCAAGCAAACCCCGAGCGTTTAGGCCGTGGGCCAATGGATTCGACGTCTCCCTTGCCGTCGAATCGCGCCTTCAGACGCTACTATCTTACGACTCGCTGTAAGATACAAGCACTCCTTGTCAATCTGGAGCCTCCAATAGATCATATCGTTTCGATTGTGAATTGGAAGTACGCCGGGTGATTCCGCTTGGGTGATGAATTAGCCCGACGGTTATCGCACATTTTGCTAAGTTTCATGGTTTACCCGGAAATTTTAACTTCTTGTCGTGAAAACTAGCGCAAACCCCCGCCATTCTCGTTTACCTGAAGTGCGCGGTGGCGTACAGTACGCGCCGCGAACCCGGCGGTAAGCTCGGCCGGCCCCGCCCGGTACAAGTATTGAAGAATTCTCTCCTCCGAGGTAAGCGGCCGCTTTAAGGCCAATCCTGATAGTAATCACCTACCGCTTCGAATGGCAGCAGCCAATAATACGCAACAAAACGATGCGAAACAGGAACCGGTGACAGATGCCAGACGGGTCTGAAGTGTCAGCTATCCAACGCCTCGCCCTCATGTTGCAAATACGCGAGGGTGATCGCTGCGAGGAACACCTTCTCCGACAGGGTCGCGGCTGGATCCACATCCCCGGCGCCGGGCACGAAGCTTTGTCGGCACTTGCTGAGTCACTCTTGGCCGATGACCTACTTTTCCTCTATTACCGCGACCGAGCGCTCATGCAGGCCCGCGGCGTCACACCGCTCGAAATGGCACGCGAGTACCTTGCGACTGCGAGTTCGTCGTCCGGCGGCAGGACGATGCCTGTCCATGGCTCTTATCGCCGACTGGGAATCTTCCCACCCGTCACACCAACGGGCTCCCAGTGCCTGCCGGCTGTCGGCGCGGCATGGGGACTACGAATGGTCGGCCCAGGCCGTGTCGTGCTTTGTACGATTGGCGACGCGGCGACGCGCCAAGGCGAATTCTTCGAAGCGGTCGCGCAAGCGGTGCAGGAGCGTCTGCCGATCGTCTTTGTCGTCGAGGACAATGCCTATGGGATCAGCACGCCGACCCGCCGCCAACTACCCTTCAGACTTGGGCTGTTCGCAGAGTCGATCTATCGGCGCGTCGACGGCCGTTCGTACGACGCAGTCCTTGCCGCTGGCAGCGCCGCGATCGACGCCGCGAGACGCGGCGATGGGCCATCGGTGCTCTGGATCGAACTCGACCGCCTCACATCGCATACGAACTCGGACGACCACCGTGTGTATCGCGAGGCTGGCGACATTGCTTCCATGCAAGAGCGCGACCCCGTAACGCTTTTCGCGAACGTGATGATCAAACGGAACGCTCTCACGTTGGAAGGCTACGATTCGATGCGAGATGAAGCGCGACGCTCCGCCGATACGGCGTTCCGTGCAGCCGAGGTTGAACCTCAGCCCGACCCGGCGACTGCTTGCGATAACCTGGTCGGGGCACCAAATGTCGAGGGCGTGCAGCTCCCGTTTATGCTTGGCGAAACCGCGCGCACTGTGGCCGGGGCACTGAACGTCGTCCTCCGCGAAGCGCTCGAACGCATACCCAGCGCAGTTGTCTTTGGCGAGGATGTTGAGGATCCTAAGGGAGGCGTATTTGGGTTCACAAAAGGGTTGTCGACGCGCCACCCCGGGCGTGTTGTCAATTCGCCCCTTGCTGAGGCTACGATCGCTGGGATTGCAGTAGGACTTGCGGCGACCGGCTATCGGCCGATCTTTGAATTGCAGTTCATTGATTTTGCGGCGCCGGCGTTCAACCAAATCCTGAATCAGCTCGCAACGCTGCGCTGGCGCTCGAACGGCGACTGGAAGTGCCCTGCCATACTCTATGCGCCTTGTGGTGCATACCTGCCAGCGGGTGCGACATGGCACAGCCAATCGAACGAGGCGCTGTGGACGCATGTTCCGGGGCTACGCGTCGCGGTACCCGCGACACCTGAGGATATGGCAGGGTTACTTTGGACCGCACTGCATGAAGAGGATCCCACGCTACTGCTTATCCCGAAGCACTCAATGCGCGTGCGCCATCCGCCGCACGGGCCAACGCGTGCTGGCTTCGGTCGCGCACGCATCGTCAGGGCGGGCACCGACGTGACCCTTGTGACCTGGGGCAACTGCATTGAGCTGGCGCGCGAAGCGGCAGACCAGCTCGCGAACCGCTGCTCGATCGAGATCATCGATCTCGTGAGCCTCGCGCCGTGCGACTGGGGCACGGTTGCCGCGTCGGTCGCTCGCTCGGGCCGGCTAGTCGTCGTGAGTGAGGATTCCCGGCTAGGTAACTTTGGCCAGACAGTCATCGCCGAGATGGTGAGTACGCCGAATTGGTTCGACGCTTTCCTCTCCCCACCTGTGCTCGTAGCGCGAGAGGACGTCCACGTTCCGTACAACCCAGTGCTTGAGTACGCCGTGCTGCCTGACGTCGCCCGCATCAAAACCGCAATCCTCGAGTCACTGGCGTAGCACGATGCCAGAGATCCGCGTGCCGCAGCTGGGCGAAGGGCTGCGTGAAGTGCGCATCGTCGAACTCCTACGCCATCCCGGCGACGTACTTCGTCGCGGCGACGTGCTTTACGTCGTCGAGACCGACAAGTCAACCGTCGAGCTTGAGTCGCCGGATGACGGGCTGCTATTGGAATGGCGTGCGGCACCGGGCGATGTCGTCCCGATCGGCAGTACCGTCGCGGTCGTCGAGGCGGCTTCGGCAGCATCGCGGGAATCGACCTTGCCGCATTTGAGTCGCCTCGTGCCGCCGAGAACTCGCGCACACGCGAAAGCAAAGGGGCTGTCGGTCGAGAACCTTGAGACTATCCCATCTCAATCGGAAGGCAAGTTGCTTCCCGCAGACATCGATGCGTACCTCGCTGGGACAGGTAGTACGCACAGCGAGGGCCATCGCGACCGTCCGCTTGGCGCAGCTCAACGTGCGCTCGTCTACCGGCTACGGCGCAGTGCAGCCGTCGTGATCCCGGGGTCGATCGCAATCGAGATCCCGGAATCCTTTCTCGTCCGTGCCGCAGCGGACGGAGAGCACCAGCGACCCACGCCCTTCCAAGTCTTCGGACATGCGGTCACGCAGGTCGCGGCACGGCATGCAAAATTCCGATCAGTGATGGTAAGTGATGAACGCATTCGCGAGTACGCTCGCGTTAACGTCGGCCTCGCGCTCGCTCGTCCAGATGACGAACTCATCACGGCCGTCATCCGAGGTGCCGACGGTCTGGATCTTTCAGAATTCGTCAGTGCATGTGCGCAGCAGATGAGAATCGCGCTTCGCAAGGGCGACCAAGCTGCCAGCGACATGCAGATCCTACTTACGCACTTAGGTGAGTTCGGCATCGTCGACGCCGCACCGACCCTGGTCGCACCGGCAAGCTCGGTGTTCTTTCTCGGCGCGCCGCGTCCCGACACCGGCACAATCCGAATAGTGCTGACCTTTGACCACCGGCTGATAAATGGCGCGGCAGCAGCGGCGTTTCTGGTCGAAGTGTCAGATTTCCTGCGGGTTTAGTGACAGGGGAGCCCTGCCGACTACAAAGGTCGATCGTCACGTAAAAACACGACGATGCGGGGCCACAGCGCCGCCTCGGCCTGCCGCTTGAAATAGCCGAAGTGACCAATTTTCTTCACACCGGCATCGTAGGGACCCACGCGTTGGTGTGTCACGTGTAGCCGGGGATACATAGCTAGCAAACGTCGTGTCCCGTCATATGTGGCGAAAGCGTCGTCACTGATGCCAATGACGAGTGCACGACCGCCGACGGCATAATGACGCTCGATCCACGCCCGCGCGCGCGCGACATCGATCGCACGCTCAGGGCGGAACTCAGGCGTCCGTCGCGTGGCCCATTGCTGCGCGACCTGGCGCGGAATGTCCTCCCCGAGGCGGAGAGTGCGGCCGGGGAAGTAGCCGATCATCCACGTCAGAACCGGCATGACCCCATGCCACATCGCAGTCATCGGCACTGAGTAGCGGCGACGATAGTCGCCAAAATAGCCGGTATGCGCACCGATGAACACGAAGCGCGAGATCTCGGCGACGTTCGGTGCACCGCCTACCAAGAACGTGCCGAAGCTATGGGCAATGGCCACCAGCTCGGCCGCAGGATAGCGCCTGCGCAGCTCCGCAATCGCGCCGCCGCAGTCATGCTCGGACCAATCCTCGTTGCTCGCTGGAAACGCCCGTAGATGCGCCGGCCGCGAGTCTCCGATCCCGCGATAGTCGTAACCGAGGACCGGGTAGCCTTGCCCCGCAAGGTAGCGCGCTAAGCGTGCGTAACGCGACGCCGGAATGCCGCCGCCACAATTGAACAGCACAGCGGTGCGCGGCGTACTGACGTTGCTTGGGAGATACACCGTGCCACCGAGATCGTAGCCATCGAGCGCCGGGAACTGGAACTTCGACTCGGCCACAGCGGGCTCGGTTATGCGTTCACGCACTTGCGCTTCGTCGGATAGCATGCGCCGCGTGCCGGAGGCGTCAGCCCGTGCCATCGCTATCTCCGAGCGGAATCCATTTGCCCGCGAGAAGCGCCTCGATCGGCCGAAAGCTCGCCTTGTACGCCATCTTCCGGCTCTCGGCGATCCAGTACCCAAGGTAGAGGTGCGGCAGGCCCATCGCGCGGCAGCGCTCGATCTGCCACAGCACGCTGAACGTCCCATAGCTCGCGCCTGCAACCTGCGGCTCGAAGAACGTATAGACCGACGACAGCCCGTCGGCCAAGCGGTCGACGAGACTCACCATCCGCAGCACGCCTGCTCTCGAAATTCGAGCAGGTCGGTCGCGACATTGCTCTGCAGAAGGAAATGCTGGTACTGCTCGCGGCTGTCCTGGTCCATCCCCCCACCCGGATGGCGGTACCGCTGATAGCGGAGATAGAGCGCGTAGTGCTCGGCGTTGAACGCGAGCTCGCGCCGCGTCACCGCAAGCTCGGCATGGTGGCGCAGGCAGCGGCGCTGCGTCCGGTTCGGCCGGAAGTCGGCGACCGGCACGCGGACGGGCACGCAAGCCCGGCAGTGGTCGCAATAGGGACGATAAGTAAAGGCGCCGCTGCGCCGGAAACCGAGGCGGACGAGCTCGCTGTAGACCCGAGTGTCGATCAGGTGGCTTGGGGTTGCCACCTGCGACCGCGCGGCGCGCCCGGGCAGGTAGCTGCATGGGTACGGCGCCGTCGCGTAGAACTGCAGCGATGCAAGAGGAAGATCGTTGAGCTTGGTCACGCCAGCACGCCCGAAGCCGGCAAAGGCACCCAAGTACCCTCCGGCGCGGGGCAGTGTACCAACGCGGCGAGGCGCTCGGCAAACGCTCGCCGCGGGATCGGCCGCGCGCCAAACGACGCCAAGTGCGCGGTTTCCTGCTGGCAGTCGATCATCGGAAAGCCCTGGCTGCGCAGCATGGCGACCAGATGAACGAGCGCCACCTTCGACGCGTCCGGCTCGTGCGCGAACATCGACTCGCCGAAGAACATGCAACCGATCGCGACGCCATAGAGGCCGCCGACGAGCCGTCCGGCACGCCACGCCTCGACCGAATGCGCATTCCCCTGTGCGTGCAATTCGGCATAGGCGTCGATGATCGATGGCGTGATCCACGTGCCGAGCTGCCCGGGCCGCGGAGCCATTGCGCAGGCCTCGATCACGCTGCGGAATGCGGTGTCCGCCCGAATCTCGAAGCGCTCCTGCTTGACGACCTTGCGCAGCGACCGGCTCACCCGAAGCTCATCGACGAAGAGCACCATCCGCGGGTCGGGACTCCACCACAGCACCGGCTGGTCCTCGCTGTACCAGGGAAAGATGCCCATCCGGTATGCGGCGAGCAGGCGCGCCGGCGACAAGTCCGGGCTTGCCGCGAGCAATCCGTTCGGCTCGTCGAGCGCAGTCTCGAGCGCCGGGAAAGGCATATTGGAGCGTAACCAAGGAATCACACGCTGATTCTGCCACGCATGCCCGCATCCGCGTGCGGCCAGAGCCGCGTTTGGAGCCAACCGATCGCGCGCCAATAATCGGGCGGTTTCATTGCCTTCTCTGCATGTCGGCGACCATCGGCCGTTGCTCGCTGTAAACTCGACGCGCCACGCACTACGATCTCGAATGCGGCGGCGAAGGTCCGCACGCCGGAGCCAAAAATGCCTGATGAGCCAGACCAATTAGATGGAATCTCTCATGCAATCGCTGCACTTTCGGCGCAGACAATGGTGCTGGAGGCCGTACTACTCTGTCTGATTAGCGAATCCAAAGTAGATCGCACCAAACTCTTGACTTCCTTCGAGAAGTACATGGCAATTATTGAGTCGCGATACGTCAACGCCGCCATTCCAGACGTTCACATTGACTTGCTGCATCAAGCGATCGAAATCGCCAAGAAAAATATTGCAGAGTTCTGAGTAGTTCTACATTTTCTGGTCAATCGCGCACCGATAATCCCCGCATTTAGATCCCCTCCCCTCCATGTCCGCGACAACCGCCCGCTGCCCGTGGGCCGACGGCAGCCCTGCCTACTCCGCCTATCACGACCGCGAGTGGGGCGTGCCCGTTCACGACGACCGCGTGTTCTTCGAATTCCTGATCCTCGAAGGCGCGCAGGCGGGCTTGAGCTGGTCGACGATTCTCAACAAGCGCGACGGCTATCGCGAGGCGTTTGCCGGCTTCGATCCGGCGAAAGTCGCGCGATTCGATGCGCGCCGGATCGGGCGGCTTCTCGCCAATCCGAGCATCGTCCGCAACCGGCTGAAGATCGAAAGCAGCGTCGGCAACGCGCGCGCATTCCTCGACGTAGCGCGCGAGTGCGGCAGCTTCGATCGCTACGTTTGGGCGTTCGTCGATGGCAAGCCGATCCAGAACGGCTGGCGCACGCTCGCCGAAGTCCCCGCGCGGACGCCGCAATCCGATGCGCTCTCCAAGGACCTGATCCGGCGCGGCTTCCGCTTCGTCGGCTCGACGATCGTCTATGCGTTCATGCAGGCCACCGGTCTCGTCAACGACCACCTCGTGACCTGCCCGCAATGGGAAGCGCTGACGGGTCGGGCGCCGGGCCAGCGAGGTCCGGTCCCAGGCAATCCGGTAAGATTCCGGGCAGCGTCCCCGTAGCTCAGTGGATAGAGCGACCGCCTCCTAAGCGGTAGGCCGCCGGTTCAACTCCGGCCGGGGGCGCCACCTTCCCTCCAGGCGCCCGCCGCAGCTCATGGCCCAGGCGCCGCCCTTGGTTCGAATCTTGCTCTTCCGTCGTAAACGGCCGTCTGCGGCGATGAGCGATGCCTTTGTGCGTCTGCACATCCGCGGCCGGGCCGCCTAAAAAGAACAGGACGACAGGAGAGGACCCGATGAAGCGCCGGCTGCAGCTTGGCTGGGTTGGAGCACTGTGGATCGCCTTCCCGGTCGCCACGGTGACGGCGGTGCCGCAGGACTGCCTCGCCTTGCGGGCGAACGCCGACGTCGCCTCGTGCGCCAATCGCTATGCGCCGGGCACGCCGGCGGCGCACGCCAGGGCCGTCCACGACGCGTCTGCCGCCACCGCGCTTCCGGTACGGGGCAACGACTACGCCGAGCTCATCGCGGTTCCCGTGGTTCCCGCGCGCGCCCCCGCCCCGCCGGCGGCGCCCGAGCGCCACGAAAGCTATTCGGCCGATCGCACGGACCTGGTCAGTATCGTCGCCGCCGGAGTCGGCGGCACCCTAGTCCTCGTCCTCGCCGGCCTCGGGGTCTGGCGTCTTGCGGCCGCCAATTCGAAGGCATGTCCGCATTGCGGGTCGAAGATCAGTCGCGGCGCGCATTCGTGCCGCCATTGTTTTCGCGCGGTCTGACGACACTCCCGCGGCGCATCCGCCGCAGCGTGGACGCGCCGCGGCAGCGGTAGAATTCGCCCTCGCTCGCAACCGTCATCGGCGCGCGTCGTTTCGCGCGGACTGCGGGGCGCGCTCCAATTCGGTCCGCTCAACGTCTTCGCCTCCGTGACCACGCGCTACCGCATCGCCGTTCTGGACCCGCACGCGCACGCGTTCGAGGTCGCCTGCACCGTCGATGACCCCGATCCCGCGGGCCAGCGCTTCAGGCTGCCCGCGTGGATCCCGGGCAGTTACCTGATCCGCGAATTTGCACGCCATTTCGTCCACGTGCGCGCCGAAGCGGGCGGCCAGCCGGTCGTCATCGACAAGGAAGCGAAGGATCTCTGGCGCGCCGCGCCGTGCGTCGGTCCGCTGACGGTCATTGCGCACGTCTACGCTTTCGATCTGTCGGTGCGCGCCGCGTATCTCGACGCAACGCGAGCGTACTTCAACGGCGCCGTGGTTTTCCTGTGCCCGGAAGGGCGCGCCGACCGCCGCTGCGAGGTGTTGCTCGTCCGGCCGGAGCATGCGGCAAATCGCGACTGGCGGGTCGCGACGACGCTGCCGCCGTTGGACGCACCGGAGTTCGACTTCGGCATCTACAGCGCAGCGACCTACGATGAGCTCATCGACCATCCCGTCGAGATGTCCGCATTCGCGCTCGTCTCGTTCGAGGCCGGCGGCGCGCGCCACGATATCGCCGTCACGGGTCGCATCCATACCGACCTGAATCGCGTCGCGCGCGATCTTCGTTGCGTCTGTCAGTGGCAGATCGATCTGTTCGGCGGCGTCGCGCGAAGCCGCGCGCCATTCGAGCGCTACCTGTTTCAGATCGCCGCCGTCGGCGAGGGTTACGGCGGGCTCGAGCACCGGACGAGCACGAGCCTTTTGTGCCGGCGCGACAGCCTGCCCTCGCCGGGCATCGACAAGCAGGACGACGAGTACGTCGGCTTTCTCGGTCTCGCGAGTCACGAGTACTTCCACAGCTGGAACGTGAAAAGGATCAAGCCCGCGGCATTCACGCCGTACGATCTCGCGCGCGAGAACTACACGCGCCTGCTGTGGGCGTTCGAAGGCATCACGTCCTATTACGACGATCTCGCGCTGGTGCGCAGCGGCGTCATCGAGCCGCCGCGTTACCTGGAGCTCGTCGGCCGGGCGATCACGACGATGTTGCGCACGCCCGGCCGCGGCGTGCAAAGCATCGCGCAGTCGAGCTTCGACGCGTGGATCAAGTTCTACCGCCCGGACGAGAACGCGCCGAATGCCGTCGTCAGCTATTACGTCAAGGGCTCGCTCGTCGCCCTCGCGCTGGATCTCACGCTGCGCCTCTCCGGATCGTCGCTCGACGCGGCGATGCGCGCGCTGTGGCAACGTTACGGCGCGTCGGGCGTCGGCGTTCCGGAGGACGGGATTGCGACGATCGCAGCCGAGCTCGGCGGCCGCGACGTCGGCGACTTCTTCGCACGTTACGTCCACGGCACCGACGATCCGCCGCTCGAGGAACTGCTGCAGCAGTACGGCGTGACGCTCAACGTGCGCGCGCCTCACGGCGACGACGACCGTGGCGGCAAGCCGGGCAAGGAGCGCGTCGCGCCGGACACACCTTCAGTGCGCTGGCTCGGCGCAAAGCTCGCCGCCGGCGCGGAAGCGAAGCTCCAGCATGTCTACTCGGGCGGTCCCGCCGAGCGGGCGGGTCTCGCCGGCGGCGACATCGTCGTGGCGATCGACGGGTTGCGCGCGTCGCCCGAGGCGATCCGTCGTCTCCTAGAGCGACGGCAGGCCGGCGAAACGGTGACGGTGCACGCGTTCCGGCGCGACGAGCTCGTCACGACGGCGCTGACGCTGGCCGAAGCGCCGCGCGACACGTGCTGGCTCGCGCTGACCGCAAACATCGCCGACGATGTCCGCGCCCGCCGCGACGCGTGGCTCGGAATCGTTCCGGTCTCTGAAGCGGCGCAGTGACTACAGCTTCACCGCCAGGATTCAGCGTATAGCGTCCCGTGACCGCTGCCTGCCCGAGCACGTGGCCGGCCATGGCCTTGCGCACGTCGACCCCACCGAAGACACCGCCGATGTCGAGCCTCGCGACATCGAGCGCGAACAGCGTATACACGTAACGGTGCGGGATCGCATCGTTCCACGGCGGACACGGCCCGTCGTAGCCGAAATAGTTGCCGGCCATCTCCTTGTCGCCGGCGAACCAGCCGGTGTAATCGTTGATCCCCTGCCGCGCACCGCGAGGCGCATGCGGACCGGGCTTGCCTCGCGCCGTCACGCCGTCGGAAAACTCGCCACGCGCAATCGGCGGCGTGTCGGGCGGCAAGTCGACGAGCACCCAGTGGAAGAAGTCCACACGCGGCAGCGACGCCGGCACGACGCGCCCTTCCTTGTTGACATCGTCGCCGCGCGAGGGCACATCGGGATCGTGGCAGACGAGCGCGAGCGAGCGCGTGTCCGTCGGCAGCGCCGTCCACGCGAAATCGGGATTGCGATTGCCGGCGAGCTTTACGTGCGAAGTCGCGTCGATCGCGCCGAAAGCGAATTCGGCGGGAATCGGCGCGCCGTCGGCAAAGGCGGTCGTCGCAAGCTTCATTTCTGCTTCCAGTGCGGCGGGATCGTCTTGTCGAGATAGGGCAGCGCCTCGATCCGCGCCTTCCACGCACGCAGGGGCGGCGTCAGCATCGCGTCCGCGCCGAGATCCGGCATCTTCACCTCGCAGCGCTTCGTGAACGCGACCAGCGGGTAGAACGTGAAATCGGCGGCCGACAGCGGTCCGGCAAGGAAATCGCCGCGCATCGACGAAGTGAACAGCGCGTACTCGTCCATCACCGCCTTCTTCGCGTCGGCGATCTTCTGCGGATCGCGCTCCTCGGGCTTCTTGGAGAACGCCTGGTCGAGCAGCGGGTCCACCGCCTTGTCGAAATAGTTGTCGACCTCGAGGATCAGCCGGCGAATGAGCGCACGCGTGCGCGCGTCACCCGGAAACAGCGGCGCGCCCGTCGCCGGATACGCTTCGTCCAGGTATTCGACGATCGCGTTGGATTCGTAGAGCACGAAATCGCCGTCGACCAGCACCGGCACGCGGTGGCGCGGATTGAGCGCGATGAACTCGGGCTTTCTCGTGTCGCCTGCGGAAAACGACAGCACCTTGAGCTCGTAGGGCAGCGCCTTGTGCTCGAGCGCGAGCTGCGCGCGCCACGCGTAGGGAGAACCGGAACCGTAGTAGAGGACGAGACTCATGAAAACCTTTCGGATTGAACCGGGAAACAGACCAACGTCAGCTCTTGCGGCGATGCGGGGCCGACTTCGCCGGCGCTTCCGGCTCCGGATGCGGATGCGATCCGCGCAGCGCCTCGAGCGAGGCCTTCTGCAGCTCCATCGTCTTGATGCTCATCTGCATCAGGTTGAGGCTCATCTGCAACCAGCCCTCGATCACCTTGAGGTCGCCGATCTTGCGCTCGACCTCGGCCGGATCGAGCGTTCCCCACATCGCCGCGGGATTGGGAAACGGCAGGCCAGCGCTTTGACCGGCGGCCGGTGTTGCCGGCACGCCGGGGACACCGAAGCCGGGAATCGGCATGCCGAACGGATTCCACATCTTCTGCATGAACTCCATTGCGTCTTGCGCCGAAAACGAAAATGCCGGCGAATCGGGGGGAGCGTCGGGCGGGGATGGGCTCATCGTTGTTCCTGGGCGGGGCGCGAGGCTGCCGGCGCCGGGGCGTCGAGTGCGGCAGGCGGGGGATTCGGCTATTATCGTCGTTCATGACGGACATTCGCGCAACCCTGCGGGCGCGGCTCGACGCGGCCGTCGGAAGCGCCCAGGTCCTCACCGCTCCCGCCGACATCGCTCCCTATCTCACCGATTGGCGCGGCCAATACCACGGCCGGGCGCGGGCCGTCGTGCGGCCGGGCAGCACCGCGGAGGTCGCCGCCGTCGTGCGCGCCTGTGCGGAAGCGGGCGTGCCCATCGTTCCCCAGGGCGGCAACACCGGTCAATGTGGCGGTGCGACCCCCGATGCCGGAGGTGAGGCGATCGTGGTCTCGCTCGCCCGGATGAACCGGGTGCGCGCGATCGATCCGGGCAACGCGACGCTGACGCTCGATGCCGGCGTCACGCTCGCCGCGGCGCAGCAGGCAGCCGCCGACGCCGGGCTCATGTTTCCGCTGTCGCTCGCCGCCGAGGGCAGTTGCACGATCGGCGGCAATCTGTCGACCAATGCCGGCGGCACCGCGGTGCTGCGCTTCGGCAACACGCGGGAGCTGACGCTCGGCATCGAAGTCGTGCTCGCCGACGGCCGCATCTGGGATGGGCTGCGCGGCCTGCGCAAGGACAACACCGGGTACGATCTGAAGCAGCTTTTCATCGGCGCCGAGGGCACGCTCGGGATCGTCACGGCAGCGGTGCTGAAGCTCTTCCCGGCCCCGCAAATCCGCGCGACCGCGCTCGCGGCGCTCTCCGACGTCACCGCCGCCGTCGCGCTGCTCGCCGAGCTCAAACAGGCGCTCGGCGATCGTCTCGTCGGCTTCGAGCTGATGTCGGGCTATTCGGTTGCGTTGACGCGCCGGCACTTCGCCGAACTGCCCGATGTGCTGCCCGGCCACCCGTGGTACGCGCTCGTGCAGGCCGACGACTGCGCGGCGGGCTCGGGACTCACCGACGCGCTCGAGCGCGCGCTCGGCGAGGCGCTCGAACGCGGCCGCGCGCTCGATGCGACGATCGCGCAATCCGGAGACCAGGCGAATGCGCTGTGGGCGCTGCGGGAGAACATTGCCGAAGCGCAGCGGCTCGATGGCCCGAACATCAAGCACGACATTTCGGTTCCGGTGTCGGCAACGCCCGCGTTCCTCGCGGCGGCGGCTGCCGCGTTGACCGCGACGCTCCCGGGCTTGCGCTTTGTAACCTTCGGGCACCTGGGCGACGGCAACCTGCACTACAACCTCGCCGCGCCGGAGGGCGTTGCGCCGGAGGCATTTCTCGCGCACACCGATCGGGCGAACCGGATCGTCTATGACCTGGTCACGGCGCACGGCGGCAGCATCAGCGCCGAGCACGGCATCGGACAGCAAAAACGGGCCGAGCTCGTCCGCTACAAGAGCGAAGTCGAGCTCGAGCTGATGCGTGGGATCAAGGCGGCGCTCGACCCTGCCGGTATCCTCAATCCCGGAAAGGTGCTCTGATGGGCAAAGTCATCTTCTGGATCGTCGTCGTCTTCGTGGTGCTGTTCGTGCTGCGGCTCGTCAATGCGGCCAGCGGGAAGCGGCGTCGTGACGAAGCGGCGTCGCGGTCGGCCGGTACGCCCGCCGACAAGATGGTGCGGTGCCTCCACTGCGGCCTGTTCCTGCCCCAGGCCGAGGCCAAGGCCGCTCCGGGTGGCTTCGTCTGCGCCGATGGGCGCTGCGGCCAGCGGCGTTGATCGGCGTTGACGGGACGTCCTTCCACTGCGATAAACGAGCCGATGCAACCGAGCCCCGCCATTCCGCCTTTCGAGCCGCCGCTGCCCGTGTCGGCGGGCGATTCTGCGCGGCGGATCCTGTGGATCATCGCCCTCTATCGCTTGATCTGCGGCGTGTCGCTGCTGGGGATCGCGCTGCTGCTCGACTCCAGCCTGCTCTCGGTCTCGTCGCCGAACGCCGTCATCACGGTGGCGGGACTCTACTTCCTGTTCGGACTCCTCGCGTTCTGGTGGATCCAGAGCGACCGGTTGTCGATGCCGCTGCCCGTGGTCACGTCGTCGCTGCTGGCGGGCGACGTGGCTTTCATCGCGATGATCATGGCTGCCGGGGGCAGCTCGGGCGGGTCGCTGCCGATCCTGCTCTTCCCGCAACTCGCCGCGAGCGGCTGGCTGCTGCGCCCGCGCACGGCGTTTTTCCACGCGGCGCTGGCGACGGTCACGCTGCTCGGTCTTGACCTCTGGCGGTTGGCCGAAGGCCAGATCGGCGGCGCACAGCCGTTCCAGACCGGCCTCATTTGTTTCGGCTATTTCGCGACGGTCGGCGTCGCGGTGGCGCTGGGCGCGTATGCGCGCGCATCGGAAGACCTCGCCGCGCAGCGCGGCATCGACATCGCGAACCTCGAGCAGGTCAACCGGCTCATCATCCAGGACATGCAGGACGGCGTGCTCGTCGTCGACCTGAACGGCGTCGTGCGCGGTCACAATGCACAGGTCACGCGTCTGCTCGGCGGATTCGGCAGGATGCGCGGCGGGATGCGTCTCGCCGAATTCAGCGGGACGCTGCACGACTACTGGCGCCGCTGGCAGGAGGACTATGCCGAGCCGCTGCCGCCCTTCAAGGTCGAACCCACGCAACGGCTCCTGCGCGTGCGCCTGGTGCGGATCGGCTCCGGGCTGAACGGCGGGACGCTGATCTACCTCGAGGACCTCGGCCGCGCGCAGACCGAAGCGCAACAGATGAAGCTCGCCGCGATGGGCCGGCTCACGGCGTCGATCGCGCACGAGGTGAGGAACCCGCTGTCGGCGATCAACCAGGCGGCGCAGCTGCTGGAGGAGGACGGCGCCGTCGTGGCCGAAGGCCAGCGGCTGTTGAACATGATCCGCAACAATGCGAAACGGATCGACCGCATCGTCGGCGAAGTGCTGCAATTGAACCGCCGCGACCGCCAGCAGCCCGAGGTAATCGCGTTCGGCGAATTCATGCACTCGCTCACCGAGGAAATCGTCCAGGCGGAAAACATTCCGCCCGGCGGCATCGCGATGGACGTCCCGGCGGACCTGCTCATCATCTTTGACCGCGGGCATCTGAACCAGATCGTCTGGAACCTCGTCCGCAACGCCTGGCAGCATTGCCAGAAAAAGGAGCGCAGCATCAGGATCGCCGCCCGCGCCGGCTACATGGGCGATGCAGTGATCTGCGAGCTCGCCGACGATGGTCCGGGAATTCCGGCGGAGCTCCGCGGGCAGATCTTCGAGCCGTTTTTCACGACCCGGCCCGGCGGCACCGGGCTCGGCCTGTACATCGCGCGCGAGCTGGCCGACGCCAATGGCGCCGCGCTGGAGCTTCTGCCCCGGAGCCCGGGCGCGCATTTCCGCATGACGATGAAACGGGCGGTCAATCCCGCCGAGAAATCGAGGTAATTCATGTCCCGAAGAGTCCGCGGCCAACCGAAAGTGCTCGTCATCGACGACGAGCCGGATCTGCTCGAGCTGCTCGAGCTCACGCTCTCGCGCATGGGGCTCGACACGACGCGCGCCGAAAACGTCGCCGACGCGATTCGCCTCCTCGACCGCGAGCCGTTCGATCTCTGCCTCACCGACATGCGCCTGCCCGACGGCGAGGGCCTGCGCGTCGTCGAGCACATCAATCAGAAGGGACTCGACGTTCCCGTCGCGGTGATCACCGCTTACGGCAGCGCCGAGAACGCGGTGGCAGCGCTCAAAGCCGGCGCCTTCGACTATCTCGCGAAGCCGGTCGCCCTCGAGCAGCTGCGCGCGCTCGTCAAGCAGGCGCTCAAGGTCCCCGAAAAGGTCCAGGCCGCGTCGAGCTACCAGCTGCTCGGCGAATCGCCGGCGATGATGCAGGTCCGCGGATTGATCGACCGGCTCGCGAAAAGTCAGGCGCCGGTGTTCATCAACGGCGAATCGGGAAGCGGCAAGGAGCTGGCCGCGCGGCTCATCCACACGCTCGGTCCGCGCGCCGAGCAGCCGTTCATGGCGGTCAACTGCGGCGCGATCCCCGAGAACCTGATGGAAAGCGAGTTCTTCGGCTACAAGAAAGGCGCGTTCACCGGCGCCGAGGGCGACCGCGACGGCTTCTTCCAGGCGGCGAACGGCGGCACGCTGTTTCTCGACGAAGTCGCCGATCTGCCGCTCGCGATGCAGGTGAAGCTCCTGCGCGCGATCCAGGAAAAGAAGGTGCGCAAGGTCGGCGCCACCCAGGAGGAACCGGTCGACGTGCGCCTCATCAGCGCCACGCACAAGAAGCTCGCGGCGCTCGTCGAATCGGGCGAGTTCCGGCAGGATCTCTATTACCGGCTGCACGTGATCGAGCTCGCGATGCCGTCGTTGCGCGAAATGCGCGAGGACATTCCGCTCATTGCCGATGCGATTCTGACGAAGCTTTCGCGCGGCAACCCCGCCAAGCTCGACACCGAGGCGATCGGCGCGCTGGAGCGCTATCCGTTCCCCGGCAACGTGCGCGAGCTCGAAAACATTCTCGAACGGGGTCTCTCGCTCGCCGCGGATCCGCAGCGGATCACCGCCGATGATCTGCACCTGACGCCCGTCGCCGACGATCCGGAATTTGCGGTCACGGCCGGCGACAAGTGGCCGCTGCAGGACTATCTCGATCGCGTCGAGCGCGCGGCGATCAACGAGGCGCTCGAAAAGACGCGGTACAACCGTACGGCCGCGGCCAAACTGCTCGGGATCACCTTCCGCGCGATGCGCTACCGGATGGAAAGGCTAGGCATTAAGTAGCCTCTCCTCCCGACTTCCCTCTAGAAATGCTGCAAGGGTTGCCGATTCGGCTATCGCGATCGCGCCGGCGGTGATAGCGCCCGCGGTATTGCTCGGGCCGCTCGTGTTTAGCGCGTGGCGCCGCCGCCGGCAGCGGCGCGGGGACGTGACGTGTAATACAAGCTGTTAGATCGGCCGGCGTGTCCGGGCATCGGCCCGCAACACCGCTCGCGGCTCCGTAATGCGATCCTTTCATCGCATGCGGAAGGCTCGCTTCGTCATTGGTGATCGCATCGCGACACCCAACGGTTTCATTGCTGAGATCGTGAGTGTTTGGGGAGAGCGCGCGGTGATCCGCTATCTGAGCACGCCCCCCGGTCCAGGGGAGACGGAGCTCCCGCTGCGAATGCTTCGGCCGGCGACTGCGGACGACCTCCTTCTGGCGGGGATCAAATGACCATCCAAATATTCGGGACTCTGCTGATTGTGGTCGGAATCAGCCTAGCTATCGTACTGGGCGTCCTAATAGCGATGGGAGTCATCCCGCTCTTCGGTGACTACACAAAGATGACGAAGGGTCCTGCGCGCAAGGATGCGCAGCGGCGCTCGGACGTGTCCTAGCCTACCGGCGGTCGCGACCGTCGATCGTCGCGGTGCGCTTCTTTCCGAAAGGGGGCGAACCTGACCTTTAGCCGACACTGCACCGCCGCAACCAGCCGATTTCGTCAAGTATCTTTACATATACCAAAGCGAGACAGATGCCGACTGTCGTCAACGCATTGTTTTCGTGCCAGTTGCGTGGGGAGGCACGCCGTGTGCTCCAATCGGCACGCGCTAGGGGTGCGGGACGACAGTACAAATAATCCGGGGTTACGCGCCTGTTACCTTGCGCCGGGAGGGGTATGGACGGCGGCTGGCTCTTGGTGGGCTTGGTCGTGTGGGCGCTTGGCGTTCTATTCGGGCTGGTCCTCATGCGAATGAGCGGGGATCAGGACCGTGTCGCGCGCCGCCAAGAAAAAAGAGATCGACCCCTATTCCGACACCACTATTACGCGGCACGGTTAATAGCATGGGGGCGCTGCAAAATGGCCCTTAGGTACCGTTGACCTTGAGCCGTGACTGTGACGACGCCCATCATGCTTCTGTGGGCGTAACCGGCGGCAACGATCGCATCGACGAGTTCCAGCGCTTCAAAGCGCAAGGTGTCGCCTTCCGCGCATCGCTTCAGGCAAGCGAACTGTTCTTCGGATAGCTGTGGTTTCGATACGAGCAGCGGCTGCCCGTGCCGGCCATGGCGGCCTGACCGAATTGATAAGCGGGGTTGTGGCATCGGCTTACCCCCTCGGATTGTTGGCGGGAGAGCGAGTTTACAGAGTTTGTGGTGTCGCCTGCAATTGCCGCCGGTCGGCCGTTCCGTGCCGTCGCCAGCGCGATCGCAGTCGCGATCTACCTGCCAAAACTTAACCGCAACTGGTTACACCAGCTTGACACTTCTCCCAGCTACCCGCGCGCCCGATCGTCGCTCCTGACCAATTACTGGCGGTCGGCGCCGTTACGTTTGCGGATGTAGTGGCGCTTCCCGCCCAATTCGATGCGCAGGCGCTCCTCGACCCGGAGCAAACCGTTAGTGCGCTCGACCGGCGGCGTCAGTACGTCGCAGAGCTCGCGCATCAACCAAAGGACCGGGTCTTCTTCTTTGAAGTAGGGGCCGCGGCTCACGGCGCAATCGTAACGCCAATCCGGCCGCACGCTACAATCTCCGAATGGGCTACGAAGTCGCTACCTACCTACCCGGCGTCACCGTCGTACGCCGCTGCGGCGCGAGTGAATGGTAGGCCGATCGTCACCGCCGCGGCTCGCGATCGACGCTCGCGGCCGCGCAAACCTCGCACGCCAGGTCCGCTCGCCCAACTTCGACGCCCGTCCGGCGGGAACTCCGGTCACGCTGATCGTGGTCCATGGCATCTCGCTGCCGCCCGGCAAGTTCGGTGGTGACGCGATCATCCGACTGTTCACGAACCGGCTCGATCCTGCCCGTCACCCGTACTACGCGACGATCGCCGATCTGCGCGTGTCCGCGCATTTCGTGATCCGTCGCGACGGCGCACTCCTGCAGTTCGTCTCCTGCGACGACCGCGCCTGGCACGCCGGCGTGTCGTCGTGGCGGGGGCGCGAGCGCTGCAACGATTTCTCGATCGGCGTCGAGCTCGAGGGCGCCGACCATGTCCCGTATTCATCTGACCAGTACGCCATGCTCGCGCGGTTGATCAAGGCGCTTTCCCGCCGCTATCCGATCGCCGCCGTCGCCGGTCACAGCGACATCGCGCCGGGACGCAAAACCGATCCCGGCGAATCGTTCGATTGGCCCCGCCTGCGGCGGTTGATCGTGCCGCGTCGGCGCTGAACGGAGGCTGCGCAGCGCGGGGCCCGGGAAAGCCTCCGCGCCGGCGGTCGCCCACCGCCGGACGGTATCCGCCACCCGCCGGGTCGCCCTGTGCCGTCGCGGGCGGAGCCGAGGTCAGGGTATAATGGACGGTTATGCAGTTACTCGCCGACTATTTTCCGCTGCTGCTCTTTTTCGTCGCCTTCAAATGGCAGGGCATCTACGTCGCCACAGCCGTCGCGATGGCCGCGGCGGTCGTCCAGATCGCATGGTTTCAGTGGAAACGCGGCCGGGCCGAGGTCGTGCACTGGCTGTCGCTCGCGATCATCACCGTGTTCGGGGGTGCGACGCTCCTTCTGCATGACGAGACGTTCATCAAGTGGAAGCCGACGGTGCTCTACGGGCTTTTCGGCGCAATCCTCGCCGTGGGCAAGCTGGGCTTCCACCGCAACCTGCTCGCGCACCTGATGAAGGGCATTACGCTGCCCGACACCGTCTGGACGCGTCTCACCTGGTCGTGGGTCGGGTTCTTCGCGTTCATGGGCGTGGCGAACTGGTACGTCGCGTTCAATTATCCGACGGACACGTGGGTCAACTTCAAGGTCTGGGGCGGTATCGGGCTATTTTTCGCGTTCGCGCTGGCCCAGGGCCTGGTGCTGTCGCGGCATCTCGGCGAAGAGGCGTCATGACCGAGCTCGCCGCTGCCACCGAGGTTTCGGCTCTGCTGCGGACCCGCCTCGCGGCGCCGCCCCGGTGGCACTCGAGATCCGCGACGACAGCGCCGCGCATGCGGGGCATGCGGGCGCGCGAGATGGCGCCGGGCACTTTTCGCTCCTCATCGTGTCAGAGGCCTTCTCCGGGCTCTCCCGTCTCGCGCGGCACCAGCGGGTCCTGCGCGAAGTCGCCGATCTCCTGCCGCATCCGATCCATGCGCTTTCGATGAAGGCGCTGACGCCGGAAGAATTTTCTTCTCAACCACCAAGGACGTTACACCGATGACCAAGCCTACCCTGACCATCGCCGTGCTCGCCGCGCTTGCGGTGTTCGCCGGTCTCACCGCGCAGGCGCAGGACAAGCCCGCTGCGCCGGCAAAAGCTGCCGCGCCCGCAGCGGCGTCCAGCGGCAAGGATATCTTCCCCAAAGCGTATTACGACTTCCTGATGAAGGAGCGCACCGCGCAAGGGCAGCCTGACACGGCCGAGGCGCGCAACGCGCTGCGCGAACAGCTCAATACCCGCGAACTGCTGGCCCGCGAGGCGAAAAAAGGGCCTCGACAAGACGCCCGACGTCAAGACACAGATGGACCTGAGCGCGCAAACCGTGCTCGTCAACGCCTTTGTCGCCGACTGGGTGAAGGCGAACCCCGTTCCCGATGCCTTGCTCCACAAGGAATACGATACGATCAAGGCGCAGATGGGCGACAAGGAATACAAGGTCCGGCACATCCTCGTCGCAAACGAGGACGAAGCGAAGGAAATCATCGCGGCGCTGCAAAAGGGCGAGAAGTTCGAAAAGCTGGCCGAGCGCTCGAAGGACCCCGGCTCCAAGGACAAGGGTGGCGATCTCGACTGGAACGCGCCGGCCAACTTCGTCAAGCCGTTTTCCGATGCAATGGTCAAGCTGCCGAAGGGCAAGTTCACCACAGTGCCGGTGCAGACGCAGTTCGGCTGGCACGTGATCGAAGTCGACGACATCCGTGAAGCGAAGGTGCCGCCGTTCGACGAAGTGAAGCCGCAGCTCACGCAACGGATGCAGGGACAGCAGCTCGACGCCTACGTGAAGGATCTGCGCGCGAAGAACGGCATTTGAGGGACGGCAAGCGGGCGCGTGATGCGCGCCCGCACGTTGATTCGAAGGGCAGGAATGACGCCTGCCCTTTTTTTGTGTCCGCCGCGCCAGCCCGCAGCGAGCGCCGCGCACCGGCGATGCGGGAATGCGGCAATGCGGCAATGCGGGGATGCTAGAAAGAATCACACGCCCGCGGCGCCGACCAGAATCCGGCAAAGACCGTACGCAGCGTGTCCGGCGACGACGGCACGCCTGCCGACGGCATCGCGCCAACGCGGAGGAAAGCATGGCGTTTGTTCGCCACCCGAAGGATTTTTTCGCCGGATTGCTGTTCATCTCCTTCGGGATCGCCGCGATCGTCGTCGGGAGCACTACACGCTCGGCACCGCGGCGCGGATGGGTCCCGGATACTTTCCGCGCATTCTCGGCATCCTCCTGATCGGCCTCGGATCCGCGCTGTCGCTGCGTGCGCTGCGGCTCAACGGACCGCCGTTGCCCGGATGGAAGTGGCGTCCGGTGGTGATCGTGCTTTGCAGCGTCGCGCTCTTCGGCATGATCGTCAACTACGCGGGGGTCGTCGCATCGACAATCTTTCTCATCGTGGCGTCGAGCGCCGCGAGCCACGAGTTCCGTTTCCGCGAATCGCTCGTCGCCGGTGTCGTCCTCGCCGCGCTCGCCGTCGGCGTCTTCGTGGTCGGACTCAAGCTGCAGCTTCCGATCT
>CAVTFT010000020.1:0-147313 GCA_963734085.1 uncultured beta proteobacterium
CGCGTCGTCATCCGAGTAGTAGCCGTAATAGGTGCCGACGTCGCTCTGCCGAGCCTTGTTCAGCACCATCATTACGATCTCGCAGCTGTCGATCGCAGCCAGTGCGTGCTTGACGGCATGCTGAGTCGTGTCATCGGACGAGACGACCATGACGACTTGCCCCATATTTGTCGCCAGCACGCGCGCCTCCGTTGTCGCAAGCAGCGGCGGCGAGTCGAAGATGACGATCCGATCCGGATAACGGCTCGCAAGCTCGGACAGAAGGCTCGCCATCTGCTCGCTTGCGAGGAGCTCCGTTGCTCGCCGGTGCCGGGAGCCTGCCGGCAGGACCGTCAGCTTGTCGATATTGGTCTTCACCAGCGCATCGGCAACATCGATGTCGGTCTTGGTCAAAAGGTCCAGAAGCCCAGGGGAAGGCGGCACGCCGAGCAGATCGGGGATCGACGGGTGGGCTACGTCGCCGTCGACCAGCAGCACCGTGTTGTCGACTTCCATGGCCACGCTCATGGCCAGGTTGAGCGCGGTAAACGTCTTGCCCTCGCCGGGCAGCGCGCTCGTCACCATGACCAGCGTGCCGTTACGGATCCGCGCACCCGACTTGCCGCGCGCGTTGCGCAGGATCGGTCGCTTGATGACCCGGAACTCGTCGGCGATCTGGGATTTGGGCGCGTCGGGCGTGACGAACCCGAGTGCCTTCAGACGATCGAGATCGATTTCGACCGGCGGCCGTACAGGTCGCGCCACTGTTGTCGACACACCCGCCGACTGGACCTTCCTTTCCGCGACGGCCGGCAGAGACGGCGGTGCCGCGCCCGGTTCGTGGGCGCGCGCATCGAGTGCGCGGATCATCGCCTCCGGCGTGGGGACGCGCTCGTGGTCCGTTTCGGGTTTGCCATGAGCGGCGGCGGACGAATCCTCTTCCGTCAATGCGCCTGCGCGCCGCAACTCTTCGAGCCGCTTTGCCGCCTGTTCGATAAGGCTCACGGTCCGCTCCTCACGCAATGCGTCCGATGAGAAGAGCGAACGCGAGAACGGCACCGAACGATGCGAGTAGTCCCCCTAGGCCGCCGGCGAATAGGTAAGCGCGGCGGCGCGCGAGACGCCGGGAGCCTTCGCTTGGAAGGAAGGATACCGTGCCAAGGAGCGGTCGCGCTGCCACGTCGTGCAGCGTGCGGGCGTCCCGGAACGTCGGCATCACCTCGTTTGTGACGAAACTCGCCGCCAGTCCGGTGAGTAACGAGAATGCAATGGCCAACCCAAGCAACGTGATGCGTGTCGGCGGAACCGGATCCGGCGACACGCGCGGGGGATCGATGATGCGGAATTGGGTGCCGCCGGTGTCCTGCACGCCAACCCCCATCGTCGCCGCTTCGCGCCGGGCGAGGAGCGTCTCGTACGTCCTCTTCTGGACGTCATAGTCGCGGTTGAGCTGCGCATATTCCGCCTCCGCCTGCGGGATCAGTTGTGCCGAAGCCTTCAATTGCGCAAACTGAGTTTCATAGGAGTTGAGCTTCGCGCGCATGGACGCAACGTTGGCCTCGGCATCGGCCAGCGAGACCTTCATCTGCTGATAGACCGGATTGGCATCGGCGGCGGCATCCCCCGATTTGCCCGATGCGGCGGCCGCCTTCTGCAGCTCCTCGACTTCCTTTGCACGTTGCTCCTCGAGCCGCTTGATCACGCGCCGCGTGCCGACGACATCCGGATGCTCGTCGGTATAGGTTCGCAGTAGTTCATCGAGCTTGGTCTTTTGCGCTGTGATTCGCGCGTCGATCTCCGGAACTGCGACCGTCGGAGCCTGGTCCGGCAAATAGACCGGCGCGACGCCGGCGACCTGGGCCTTGTAGGCGTCGCGCGATTGTTCGGCGGCATTGAGCTCGAGCTTCGCGTTATCGATGTTGCCCTTCAATTGCGAGAGCCTGGAGAAATAATCCTGTCCGGCCTGCCCGGTGACGCCCATGTACTTGAGCTTGAACTGCTTCAGGCGATCCTCGGCTGCCTGCAGGGTTTCCTCGTACTGCTTGGTCTGTTCGTCGACGAATTTCATCGCGCTACGCGTGTCCAGTCGCTTGTCCCCCAGGCTCGACTCGACAAAAATCGTCAGCAGCGACTGGACGACGTTCCTGGCCCTCTCCGGGCTGGGGTTGCGATATGAAATCACGTAGAGATTGTTGGTCACGTTCCCCGTGAGTTGCAGCTGCTTCATCATCGTGTCGATCAAATCCTCGCGCTCGGCACTCGACTTGATGCGCAGATCCATATCGGCCATGTGGATCAGCTTTTCGACGTTCGGGCGGCTGATCAGCGTACGGCTCATCAGGGACACCTGCTGATCGAGGTTGGGCTGGATCGCAAGCCCCGCCATCAGTGGACGAAGGAGCGACTGCGTGTCGACGTACACGCGGGCGCTGGCTTCGTACCTCTCGGGTATCCGCAATGCGACGCCAACGGCAACGATGCCAACGATCCACGCGACCGCGAGCCCGATCCATCGGCGATGCCACATGCCGCGAAGGCGTCCGATCAACTGTTGAAGCAACTCGTCCATGGCAATGACCTCGTGTCAGGAGGCGATTCGGAATCGGCGCGCGCGGCTGCCTAGAACCAGCTTTGCGGAATGATCAGGATGTCGCCGGGGCGCATGTCGACGTTCGCCGTGACGTCGCCGCGCTTCACCAAGTCCTGGAGACGCACGCTGTAGGATTTACCGCCCTCGTCGGCGCGGAAGATGCTCGCTTTGTTACCGTCGGCGAAATCGGTGAGACCACCGACGGCGATCATCACGTCAAGCAGGGTCATGTTCTTGCGAAAGGCCAGGATCTGCGGCCTCGCGGCCTCCCCGACGACGCGGATCTGGGCGTCGGTCGGCCCGACGAAGGTCGTGACGACGACGGTGACGACGGGATCCCGGATGTACTTGGCGAGTGCCTGCTCGATGTCCTTCGCGAGTTCCGTCGGCGTCTTCCCGAGCGCGGGGATGTCGTCCGCCAGCGGGGTCGTCACCTTGCCGTCCGGGCGTACCGGAACGACCATCGACAGCTCCGGGTTGCGCCAGACGATGATGTTGATGGTATCGAGCGATCCAATCTTGTACTGGAAGTCGGACGATGCCGCCGCGCGCGGTGCCGGCGGGTACGTCTCGCAGCCGACCATGAAAATGGCGAGGGCACCGCCGGTGACGTAGGCGATATTGCGGAGGTTGCTGGCCAGCCCGACTCGGTGGCTTGCCCAGATCGATTTCATGCTTTCCTCCCGGATCGACGGCGACGGAAAGCGATGTTAACACTAACTAATTCACGTGTTGACCCGTCCGGCGGGCAGCGCGGACATTTCATGCCGCTGGCTTGGAATGTCATGCCCAGCACGTAGTGTGCAAGATTGCGAACTGGCGAAACCGGGGCGGTCGGGCGATCCGCGATCAAAGATCGATCGGCTGACGCGAGGCGGCACAGGGGTCGCCCCGTCGTCGAGAATCGCTCGAATTTCGGCAATCGCCCGGTTTGTTCAATAATTCGAAGTCGTCGAATATTTTTACAAGTGAACACCGTTGTGGGGCGCCGTTGCCATAAGAATTATTGACAGACCGTTCCGGCGCTTCCCGTGAACAGGAAGCGTGTAAGCGGCTTCGCCTGGGTCACGGGCGCACCCATGCCTGCCAACTGTATGGTGTAGGTGAATGTCCCGTCGTTCCCATCGACGAACGTGAGCGTCGCCACGCCAACCGTCTGATTCGGCGTCAGGTCGCTCGAACGGTAGCTGTCGAAACGGGGACCCGAAGTTCGCAGCAAGGGTCCCGTGTAGACGTTTGCGGCCCCAACCCTTTTCATCAGGCCGGACAGCCACAAGGGGGTGCCGTCCAGATCGTACGTGTACCACGTAGCGAAGAGGGTGTCGCCCTGATGCGCAAGATTCACTCCCCAACCCGATTCGTCTCCGCCTGGCACCCACCACAGATCCTGGTAGTTGGTTGCGCTTGCCAAGTCTGGCGAGGCACTGTAACTGCAAGAGACTTGCGGGCCCGTGCCGAGATCGAATCGGGCAATCGTCTTGGATTGCGAAACGCCGTTGACCGTGTAATCGAAGACGGCGTTGTCGCCATCGCCAAACGTCAGTGCGCCATCCCCCACTTGGGTTGGCACGCCCGACCCGGTAAAGCTGCGGAACGACGGGCCATGGTCGACGTAGATCGCGCCGGCATAGGTATCGCTTGCTGGCGAGATGCGGTTGGCAAGCATCGACAACCACAATGCCTTACCGTTTGCGTCGTAGGTGTACCAGGTTGCGAAAACCTGGTCGCCCTGGTGAACGAAATTGATTCCCCAGCCGGACTCGGCGCCACCGGGTACCCACCACAGTCCCTGATAGTTGGCGAGCAGGCGTTTTGCAACGGTGACGGTCACAGTCGCGGAGGCATTGTTGCCGGCGGCGTCGAAGGCGACCGCCGTCAAATTCGACTTCAGGCGAGTGGCGCTGGTGGAATCCCATGTTGTCTGGTAGGGAGCACTGGCGTCGGTACCCACGAGCTGACCGTCGGCGTAGAAATCCACTCGTGAAACGCTAACGTTATCGCTGGCGGTTGCCGCAATCGTGACAGTTCCCGAGACCAGACCGCCGGTTGGCGAGATGATGCTGACCGTGGGCGGCGTCGTGTCTGGCGGCGATCCGCCGCCGCCGTTGGCGACGTTGACGGTCACGATCGCGGATTGGGTCGAGTTGCCCGCCGCGTCGTAAGCCCGGGCCCGCAAGGTTGCAGAGCCGTTGGCAAGCTTAGTGGTGTCCCACGAGTACTGGTAAGGCGCTGCGCTATCGGTGCTGACGAGCGCGCCGTTGACGTAGAAATCCACGTGGGTGACGCCGACGTTGTCGCTGGCGTTGGCGGAAATCGTGACCGTCCCCGAGACGTTGCCCCCCGTAGGCGACGTGATGCTGGCCGTCGGCGGCGTCGTGTCCGGTGGGGGTGCATTGGCCACCGTGACAGTCACGATCGCCGATTGGGTCGAGTTGCCGGCCGCATCGAAAGCCACCGCGCGCAACGTCGCCGCGCCGTTGGCAAGCGACGTGGTGTTCCACGAATACTGGTAGGGCGACGCGCTGTCGCTGAAGGCGGGCGCGCCGTTGACATAGAAATCCACGTGGGTGACGCCGACGTTGTCGCTGGCGGTAGCGGAAACCGTGACCGTCCCGGAGACGTTGCCGCCGGTGGGCGAGGTGATGCTGACCGTCGGCGGCGTGGTGTCAGGGGGCGGACCTAGGCCGGGAAACTGTGTCGGAAATTTCAAGTAGTTATCCGGCGTGTATCCACCGTTGGTAGACACGCCGGTGTACTCCGTCAGGACCATGGCGACATACCAAAGGCCACCGGGAGGATTAGTAAATGGGACCGCCCCTGACGTGACGTTGCTGAGCGACGCGCCAGCAGCCAACGGACCGATGGCGTACTGCCCCATCTTGTAACCTGACGTAAACGAGCCCGAAAATGGGGTGGGCGTCGCCCAAAGTTCCATGCGCAACTGCCCCGAGGTGCTGGCGCCGAAGTTTTGTATCTTGTCGGCGGTCATGATCACGCTAACGCCGTTGGTGCTATATCCGACAGAGCCGACGAAGCGCACATTGGTGGCGCAGGCAGCGGATGCGATCGCAGCGAGGAACAGCGACGTGAGGCCGCGCACCCAACGAGCTGACGTGGGTTTGATGTGCAACATTGTTGATCTAAGGGTCACCGCCATCCCCTTCCCGGGGAGAGTTCCCTTGACAAGCGGGATCGTCCTAATCCGTCTCAAATCAGGAACGATTCTACCATGACATTTGCATATTATGCCAACAGCATGGTATCAGATGGAGCTGCGGCGCAGGAGGAAATGCGTGGAAGTACCGGTTATTCGTTGGATGTCTTTTAATTTCAGTAGCTTACGATATAGAGCAGCACCTGCAATCGTAGGCGCGCGCCCTGTTTGAACTGGACGACTTGTGGTTCGTCCTTGGCGTGCGCCCCCAGGAGACGCTGAGGCTACCGCTCTGTTTTGAGGTGAGGGCAAAAAAAACCCCGCCAACTTGGCGGGGTTTCTGAGGCCTAAAATGCCAGCGTGACTCAGCTCAGCTCTGCTTACGGCGGCGTATGAAACCCAGTCCCGCAAGGGCAACGCCAAGCAGCGCCAGCGATGTGGGTTCAGGCGCACTGGTGTTGGTGCCGTTCGCCGTCAAGCTATACGTATAACCGCCCGAATAGTTGCTGAAACACTTAATATTGGTGAGCGAATGACAACTCCCGGTTAACGCAAGCGTTCCGGCGAACGTCGTGTCGCTGAATCCGGCGTGCGACACCGTTCCGTCGATATCGAGGGTCGCGCCATCGGTGCAGTTACCCGCCTTGCAACTAAACGCGGCAAAGCCTCCGAGCGACGCGTTCTCAATGTTGAAGGTAAAACCGTCGGAGGTCACGATCTCATTCAGAATGCCGCATCCTGCGCCCGGGCAGGGGGAGAAGGTCCACGTATTAGCGGTGGATTTGCCAATCGCACCCACAAAATCGAGACTGCCACCACTTTCATTGCCAGACGGCTGGGGCAGCGCGGATACGAACATGGTCAGGAGCGTCACGATGCCCGACTGACCCGTGGGCAGGGACGCCGTAAGAAGTCCGTCAGAGACCGTCAGACTTCCGTTGATGAACGGCAGAGCTTGTGCAGGCGATGCGACCAACCCAATGGCCAGGACACCTGCGGCTACGGCTGCCTTACAGATTTTGAGCATTTTGCACACCCCTCGAACGCGTTGGCACCGAAAAATATCGGGGACACCACCTTGGTAGCAGTTGGCGTGCCAAGATTTCTAACTCGTTCCATAACAGTGGCTTAGCGCATTGCGCGCGCATCGCCAGAGAGCACAATGTAAACCACATCGACAATCCCACATCCGGAGGCCATAGATTTCCAAGTGACCTGCTCGGCCCTCGGCTTGTACCTGGATCCACCGCGGATCCGTCTCGGACGCTAGGCTGGGCATCTTGCCCTGCTAGTGTGCGAGGGGTATGCGCCTCACCCGCCCGACAGTTTGATCGTCGAACAAATTTACATGTATCAATTCTAATAGATGACACCGCTTAATCGGATTTCGCATACCTTTGAAAGCGATGAGGTTTTCGGGCTCATAGGCATCCTGGCACACGCTGTGCTTATTAAGTAGATAAGCGTTCGCAGAGATTGCGGGGTGGAACCCTACGCACGGTTTTACCAACGTTGGGAAACGGAAATCCGCATGCTTACTGAGCGTTTCACACGACAAGTGGCATGAGGCTAATCGACAATCTAGCCGTGGTTGGTCTGGCAACCATTCTGTGGGGCATGGTCCCGGCAACGGCGTCTGTTCAGCCGGATTTCAGCAGGGCCGCCGGAAGCGAATCGACCGTCGCCGGACCCAACGAAGGCCTGAGCAACGACACAGTGGATTGCCGCGCCATGCAGTGCGGGCTGCTTGATCAGCGAGCCGCGTCCCGCGCCGTCGCCATCGCCGCGGGGGCAACGCCGGCCGCGACATCCTATGCTCCGTCGATGTTTCCGGCTCTCAACGCGGGTTCGAGCGGTGTGGGAGCGCCGAATAACCCGCAAACCATGAACGACCGGAACCTCGCCGCGGGTTCTCCCAACGTTGAAGTACAGCCCGCACTGTTCTCGCTCATCGCCCCGGGCAGCGCCGATACGCAGCTCTGCATCGACAACGGTAATCTTCTCGGGCTCAAGTCCAACTGCTCGCCGGCCATCCCGCCTCCGAAACACTGCGAGATCTTCACCGACGACCAGAATCCCGCGTGCAGACCCGGCATCATTCCTGAACCGGGGACCCTGCTGCTGCTCGGCATGGGTCTGCTGGGCATCATGGCAGTGCGCGGTCGCGGAACACGCTGATCTCGGCACGACATTCCGCTGACCGGGCGTTGGCTTTTGGGCTCGCTGAACGATCGGCCTCCATCTCGAACACGCTCGTCCGCGCCCGTCCGCCGAGGGACGCGGGCACGAAACGGTAACACGCGGCTCCGGCCCGGAGCGAGCGCCTCGCCGCCTCGGCAAGAGGATCACGCGCTCGCCACCTTCGCGCGAATATCGTTCTCGATCAGCACCCGCAGCTCGGGTGTGACCTCAGGCGTCACGCCGAACCATTTCCGGAAGCCGAAACCCGCCTGGTGGAGGAGCATCCCGAGCCCGTCGACGACGCGATGCCCGCGGGCGCGCGCCTGGGCGAGGAGGTCGGTTTCGATTGGCACGTAGACGGCGTCGATCACGATCGCATCCGGCTTCAACGCGTGCAGCTCGATATCAAGCAACGGCTTGCCGTGCATCCCGAGTGACGTGCAGTTGACGAGCAGGTCCGCCGTCGGCAGGAGTCGCGGCAGATCCCAAAAGCCGGTAGCGCGCACGTGCGGGCCGAATTGCTCCGCGACATGCTGGGCGCGCTCGACCGTCCGGTTGACCAGGGTGACTTCGACGCCGCGCTCGATCAGCGCGTGTGCAGCCGCGCGCGCGGCGCCACCTGCACCGAGCACCACGGCGAACACGCACGACGAATCCCATCCAGGGACGCGATCGTCGAGATTGCTGATGAATCCGTGCGGATCCGAGTTGCCGCCGACGAGCTCGCCCTGCTCGAACCACAGCGTGTTGACGGCGCCGACCGCCTCCGCCACCGGATCGCGGCGCGCGACCAGGCGAAAAGCGGCCTCCTTGTGCGGCACGGTGACGTTGCCGCCGACATATCCGTGCGCCGTGAGGTGCTTGATGAAGTTTTCGAACGCGCCGGGGGCGACATCCTGCAGGTCATAGGTCCCTGGGATGCCCAGCAGCGCGAGCCAGTAGCCGTGGATCATCGGCGAGCGCGAATGGGCAACCGGATGGCCCATCACGCACGCGCGTGGAATCGAGGTGACGCTCACGAAAGCTGCCTGCAATCGAAAGATAACGCGCTGGCCCCAGACGCACACTTGACCGCGCTTTCAGAGTCCGCCGGGGCCGATGCTAACACCTGCGCCTGTCGAAAAAACTTACAATCCGAGTCGCCGAAATTGTTGTAGACACCTAAGCTGATGATAACACAACAGAAAATATTGTGGCACGGGCTGTGCTTTTTTGAGCGGAAGCTCTTCTTCCGCCGTTGTAGTACGTTCGGAACGGGGCAGAGGCCGGAGGGTGTGATGCTCAGGTGGGTTTCCGCGATCGGTTTCGCTGCAGCGCTGCTCTGGGTGGCGCCGTCGAGTGCGACCGTCACGATCTCCATCGCCGACGGGATCCATCCGGTCGCTACCTGCGCCGATGGCGCGGCCTGCGACGCCGATCCGGCAAGCGGCAGCGTCAAGTTCGTCTACGTCGTCGGCGCATGGGCCGGGAGTGTCGCGACGGGGTTGTCGGGGTCGCCCGTGCCGGTGATCGATCTCAAGGGCTATGCGACCAGCGCGGGCGGCGGAACCTTAACGATGCTGGTGTCGGACGTCGATTTCGCGCTCGGTGCGACGTCGGGGTTGCACCCCTTCGGTGGGAGCATCAGCGGCACCGAGCCCGGTCCGGGTTCCTCGGTTGCCTACTCGATGTGGATCGACGATGCGAACGCGCTGTTCGGGATGAACGACCTCGTCGATTCCGGCTCGACGGTGAACATGCCCTTCGCCGAGTCGGTTTCCGGTACGGCGACGACCGCCGGCGCGTTCTCCATGACGCTGGGTGTAACCGTCACCCACGGCACGACCGGCTTCACCAGCTTCGAGTTCGACCCCGCCGTGGCCGCACCCGCACCCGAGCCAGGAACGCTCGCACTCGTCGGTGCGGCTCTGGCAGGTCTTGCCGCTCTGCAGCGGCGCCGGGCGCGCTGACCCACTTCCCGATCCGTCGCCAACGGCCGCCGCGAGCGGCCGTTGTCTTTTGGCGCGCAACCGCGAATAGGCTGTTGCTAGTGAATGAACTTTCCCTCGCGCCCGATCATCGACAGGTCGACATACTGCGAGCCGTTGTGGTTCTCGGGCGAAAAGCGCACCTGGAATCCGCCGATCTCGAGATTGGAGATCGATTCCATCGCGGCGACGAACTTCTCCCGTGTCGGGTCTTTGCCCGTGCGGCGCAGGCCCTCGACCAGCACCTTGGCGGCGATGAAGCCTTCGAGGCTCGAATAGTTGACGTCGACGTTGCCCCGCTTGGCGAACTCGAGGTATTCCTTGACGATGGGCACCATCGGGCTCCACGGATAGGGCACCACCTGCGAGACCATCACGCCGCGTCCCTCGGCGCCCAGCGCTTCGGCCAGCGCCTTGCTCCCGACGAACGAGACGTTGAAGAACTGCGAGATGCTGCCGGCTTTTTTCATCTGCTTCACGAACTCGGCCACTGACGTGTAGGCGGAGATCATCACCGTCGCCTCCGGCTCGGCGGCGTTGATCGTCTTCACGGCCTCGGCGACGTTCGTCGTATTGCGCTCGACCGTGCCGAGCGCCATCGGCTGCATGTTGCGCCGCGTGAGCGCGCGCTTGACCCCTTCGAGGCCGGCCTGGCCGTACGCATCGTTCTGATAGAAGACTGCGAATTTCCTGACGCCGGTTCGGGCCAGGTGATCGACGATCTTTTCGGTCTCGTCGTAATAGCTCGCACGCACGTTGAAGATGTACCGGTTCAGCGGGGCGCGCAACAGCTCCGCGCCGGTGAAAGGCGCGACGAACGGAACTCTTGCCGCGGTGAAGATCGGCAGCGACGCCTGCGAGGTCGGCGTTCCGACGTACGCGAAGAGCAGGAAGACGCGATCTTCCTCGATCAGCTTCTTGGTGTTCTCGGCGGCGAGCTTCGATTCGTACTTGTCGTCGCGCGACTTGAGCTCGATCCGGCGGCCGTTGACGCCGCCTTGCGCGTTGATGTAGTCGAGCCAGAGCTTGGCACCGTCGCGGTACTGGATCCCCAGCTGCGCGGCAGGGCCGGTGAACGCCGCGCTCTGCCCGATCAGGATCGACGTCGGCGTGATCCCGTCCTGCCCCAGCGCGGCGGACATCGACGCGAGGAGGGCGCCGATCGCGGCGATTATCGAAAGGATACGTTTCATGAATCTCCCCATGGCGGGCCGCTCGAATGGCGCGCGCCGCCGGCGCGGGTGGTAATCCAAGTCGAACCGACAAGCAATCTTCGCGCCAAAAGGCACCACGCGTCACCACCGGACGTGGGAGCGGGCGCGCCCAAGGGCCGCTAGCTTTCGAGCCGTGCCCTCAGTCCCTCCGGGCGCAGCGTATCGTAGACCTCGAAGGGCTGGTGAATCCAGGGGCTGTCGGCCAGATAATCGACGTAGAAGTCGGGCTTGAACGTCGAGCACGCCTTCCACCACAGCACAGCGGTTCGGCACGAGCGTACGACCGGCCAACGTTCAGGCAGCGCCTTGTGGACCGCGGCGAGCGTGACGCCGGAGTCGACCATGTCGTCGACCAGCAGGACCCGCTCGCCGAGCCGCGGCGAGGTCATCGTCATGTGCTCGGCGATCACGAGCTCGCCGCGGACGGTACCGCCTTCGGCCGCGTACGAATGGGTCGACAGGATCGCGAGCGGACGCTCGAAGATCCGCGACAGCACATCGCCCACGCGCATCCCGCCGCGAGCGATGCAGATGATCTGGTTGAACTCGTAGCCCGCCTCATAGACGTTGAGAGCGAGGCGCTCGACGTACGTGTTGTACTGGTCCCAACTGACGTAGAGGTTCGGCATGCTGGGCTCCGCTCGGGGTCCGGGCGTGGGGATCGATGGTGCGCAACGGAATTCGACGTCGTGGAACGTTCCGCCGCTCGATCGGGTGCGACGTCAATGGAACGGGTGGTGCCGCAGGATCGTCTCGCTCCGGTCCGGTCCCGTCGAAACCATGGCGATCGGCACTCCGGTCAGCGCTTCGATCCGCTCGAGATACGCGCGCGCGTTGGCGGGAAGCCTATCGAATGTCCGCACGCCGACGGTGCTGTCGTTCCATCCCCGCATCGTTTCGTAGACCGGAACACATTCGGCCACGGCGTCGGCGCCGGAGGGCAGCAACGCGAGCGGCGCCCCGTGCACGGTGTAGCCGGTGCAGATCCTGATTTCGGGCAGACCGTCGAGCACGTCGAGCTTGGTAATGCAAAGGCCGGTGACGCCGTTCAACTGAAAGGAGCGCTTGAGCGCAGGCACGTCGAGCCAGCCGCAGCGGCGCGGCCGGCCGGTGACGGAGCCGAACTCGTTGCCGCGCTTCGCGAGTCCCGCGCCCACGGCGTCGGTGAGCTCGGTCGGGAACGGGCCCGTGCCCACCCGCGTCGTGTACGCCTTGACGATGCCGAGCACGTAATCGAGAAACTCGGGCCCGACGCCCGCACCGGGGGCCGCCGCGCCGGCGAGGCAGTTCGACGACGTGACGTACGGATACGTGCCGTGGTCGATGTCGAGCAACGCGCCCTGCGCACCTTCGAACAGCAGCGACTCGCCGCGCGCCCGCGCCGCCTGCAGCAGCGCGGCGACGTCGGCGACCATCGGCTGCAGCGCCGACGCGAGTGCCAGCGTCTCGTCACGCGTCTTCTCGAACGGCACCGCTTCGCGTCCGAAATACCGGGTCAGCACGAAATTGTGGTACTCGAGCAGCGCAATGAGCTTTCCGGTGAAGCGGTCCGGATAGAAGAGGTCCTGCAGCCTGATCGCGCGGCGCGCGACCTTGTCCTCGTAGGCGGGACCGATTCCGCGTCCGGTCGTGCCGATCTTCGCTTCGCCCATCGCGCCCTCGCGCGCCTGGTCGAGCGCGACGTGATAGGGCAGCACCAGCGGACACGCCGGAGAGATGCGCAGGCGCGGGCGCACTTCGACCCCCGCCGCTTCGAGCTCGCCAATCTCCTGCAGCAGCGCGGACGGAGACAGAACGACGCCGTTGCCGATGTACACCGACACGCCGGGGTGAAGGATCCCCGACGGGATCAGCCGCAGCACCGTCTTCCGGCCGCCGATGACGAGCGTGTGACCCGCGTTGTGGCCGCCCTGGAAGCGGACGACGCCCTGCGCGTGCTCGGTCAGCCAGTCGACGACCTTGCCCTTGCCCTCATCGCCCCACTGCGTGCCGATGACGACGACATTCTTCCCCATGCCTCTATCCGATCCCGGGTTGGTGACGACCGGAGAACTTGCGCCGGTGCTTCGCGCTGCCGAGTGCATGCTCACGGTGCCGCATCGACCCCTCGCTGACCGTGATCCGGATCAAACAACGCTCGCAAGCTGCCGCAGGTCGAGCGTGAAGCCGGTTGCCGGCCGGGCGCGGCCGAAGGCCTTGCCGATGCCGTCGTAGCGTCCGCCGTTGCCGATCGCCGCCGGCAGGCCGGAGGTAAACACCGAGAAGATCGCGCCGTTCTGGTAATGGTAGCCGCGCAGATCGGCAAGATCGATGTGCAGCGCTTCGACGTGCGGCTGCGCGGACTTCGCAAGCGTGGCCAATGCGGCGAGCGCGTTGCTGATCGCCGGGGTATCGGGCAGGCGTTCGCGGGCCAGCGCGAGAACTTCGTGCGCGGGACCATAGAGCTGCGGCAGCGCGTTCAGGGCATCGCGCCACGCGGCAGGCAATCGGGCAGTGAGCTCGGCTACTGCCGATGCGTCCTTCGCGCGAAGCGCCGCGAAGAGCTCCGTGTCCTCGCCGTTGGCACCGATGCCGGCACCTGCCGCAAGCGCGCGATAGACGCCGACATGCCCGAGATCGAGATGCAGCGCGTGCACGCCGGCGACCGCGAGCGAGGACAGCAGCAATCCGACGACCTCGGCGTCGCCGGCAATGCCGGGCTCGCCGAAGAGCTCGGCGCCGATCTGCACGACCTCGCGCGTCTCGCCGATGCCGGCCGTCGTGCGCAGCACGCTCCCCGCATAACACAACCGCGTCGTCCCGGGCTCGTTCAGCAAATGGGCGTCGATGCGCGCGACCTGCGGCGTAATGTCGGCGCGAACGCCGAGCAGCCGGCCGGACAGCGGATCGACGACCTTGAACGTCTGCAGATCGAGATCGCGACCGGTGCCGGTCAGCAGCGAATCGAGGTGCTCGACCAGCGGTGGCTGCACGAGCCGGTAGCCCTTCGCGCGAAAGTGGTCGATGAGCGCGCGACGAAGCGCTTCGATCCGCTCGGCTTCCACCGGCAGAACGTCTTCGATGTGCTCGGGCAGGACCCACTTACGCATTGCGAATCAGCCAGAACGCGGCGAGCCCAATGACGATCGAGGCGAGGCCGATGAAGCGCAGTTGCCCGTCGGTCAGCTGCACGAGCTTGCGGAAGCTTTCGCGCCACAGCTGCGGCGCGAGCAGCGGCAACAACCCTTCGACGACGAGGACCAGCGCGAACGCCGCCCACAGCGAATCCGCCACGCCGTCGCTCCCTTCGCGCGCCCGCCGCCCGACCGTTACCTGGGCGCCTTCGCGCCTGTGCCGCCCTGGTTCTTCAGGTAGCGGAAGAAGTCGGAGGACGGATCGAGCACCATCAGGTCGCTCCGGCTGCGGAAGGTCGCCTTGTACGCTTCGAGACTCCGGTAGAACGCATAGAACTCCGGATTCGTGCCGTACGCCTGCGCATAGATCGCCGATGCCTTGGCGTCGCCTTCGCCCTTCAGCTTCTGCGCCTGGCGGTAGGCGTCGGCGAGGATCACCTCGCGCTGGCGATCGGCATCGGCGCGGATCTTCTCGGACTCTGCCTGTCCGAGCGAGCGCAGCTCGTTCGCCACGCGGCGGCGCTCCGATTCCATCCGCGCGTACACGGGACTCGTCACGTCGGGCGGCAGCTCGACCCGGCGCAGCCGCACGTCGACGATCTCGACGCCGAAGGTCTTGGCGTCGGTGTCCGCTTTCTGCCGCGTGGTCGCCATGATCTTGTCACGCTCGGTTGCGATCACCTCGTGCACGGTGCGCTTGTTGATCTCCTCGCGCAGGCTCGCGCGGACGGTCCTCGACAGCCGCTGGCGCGCGACCTCCTCGTCGCCTTGCTGCATGCTGACGTAAAACTGCTTGACGTCGGTGATGCGCCATAGCACGAAGAAGTCGATCAGCAGCGGCTTCTTCTCGGAGGTCGTAATCCGGTCGGGCTCGCTGTTGTCGAGCAGCAGGATCCGCTTGTCGTAGAACTTCACGTTCTGCAGCAACGGCACCTTCGTATACAGACCGGCCTTGGGCTGCGTCTCGATGATCTCGCCCAGCTGGAACTTGATCGCGTACTGGCGCTGGTCGACGGTGTAGAGCGCCTGCGACGCGACGAGCAGCACCGCGACGACGAGCGCCAGGAGCGGCATCGTGAACTTCATCGCGATTCCCCGGTGCGATCGCGGTTGCGCAACGCCTCGCGCGAGCGCCCCGGGTCGAGCGTCACCGTCGGTTCGGGCGCGGGCGGCGTGGATTGCCGGCCGGCCGGCAGGTCGGGCGCCGGAGCAGCGGGCGCCGCCGCTGCGGCAGCGCCTTGCTGGAGCAGCTTGTCGAACGGCAGATAGAGGAGGTTGCTTCCGGCCTTCTGGTCGATCATCACCTTGCTCGTATTGCCGAGGATCGACTGCATCATGTCGATGTAGAGCCGCTCGCGGGTGACGCCGGGCGCCTTCATGTATTCGGTGAGGATCTGCCGGAAACGCGCGGCGTCGCCCTCGGCCTTCTGCACGACCGACGCGAGGTAGCCGTTCGCTTCCTCGAGAAGCCGCGCCGCGTTGCCTCGCGCCCGCGGGACGACGTCGTTCGCGTAGGCCTGGCCTTCGTTGCGGAAGCGCTCGCGGTCCTGGCCGGCCTTGACCGCATCGTCGAACGCTGCCTGCACCTTGTCCGGCGGCTGGACGCTCTGCAGCGCGACCTTCTCGATGTTCATGCCGGTGCCGTAGCGGTCGAGCATTTCCTGCATCAGCGCTTCGGCTGACTTGGCGATCTGCTCGCCGCCTTCGTACAGCACGAAGTCCATCTTCGCCTTGCCGACGACTTCACCCATCGCCGTCTGTGCAACGAACTGGACGATCTGGTCGGGCTTGCGGACCTTGAACAGGAAATCCTCCGCGCTCTTGAGCTTGTATTGAACCGCAAACTGGATCTCGATGATGTTCTCGTCGTCGGTCAGCATCAGCGCTTCGTTCTCGCGCTTGTTCTTCACGTTGTTGCGGTAGCCGACCTCGACCGTGCGCACCTGCGAGAAATCGACGACCTCCTTCTCCTCGATCGGGAAGGGCAGATGCCAGCGCGCGCCGGGGAGTGTCGTTTCCGTATATTTGCCGAAGCGCGTGACGACGCCGCGGCGACCCTCGTCGACGATGTAAAACCCGCTCGCAAACCACACGAGCACGATCAGCGCGACGAGAATGCCCGCGCCCGACATCGGCAGCAACGGGCGTCCACCGCCGGTCGGCGCGGGCGAGCCGTCCTCGCCGCCTCCCTTCCGGCCGAAGAGCTCGTTGATGCGGCGATTGACGTTGCGCCAGATCTCGTCGAGATCGGGCGGTCCGCTGCTGCCGCGCTTGCCCCACTGGGGATCGTTCAGCGACATGAGGGGGTCGTCGTTCGGCGCCGCGGCGCCGCGGGTCAGGCGTTGAGGGCGGACGCCGCGTGGGCGTCTCGTTGCGGATCGTTGGCCGGGAACCGTTCGGCGAGCGCGGCGCGAAGCCCGGAGGCGCCCGCGCCCGTGAGCGCGCTCAAACGGACGGCGCGAATTATACCAGACTCGTCGCGCTCGGCGCCCGGCGCGAAGCCGGCGGCGTCGATCTTGTTGTACACGCGGATCTGGGGGACCGCTGCGGCGCCGATTTCCTCGAGGACGGCATCGACGGCGGCGATCTGTTCGTCACGGTTCGGATGCGCCGCGTCGATCACGTGCAGCAGCAGATCGGCGGATGCGGCCTCCGAGAGCGTGGCGCGAAACGCGGCGACGAGGTCGTGCGGAAGGTCGCGGATGAAGCCGACGGTGTCGGAGAGCACGATGGCCGCTGCGCTGGGAACGTGGATCCGGCGCAACGTCGTGTCGAGCGTCGCGAAGAGCTGGTCGGCGGCAAAGGCATGCGCACCGGTGAGGCGGTTGAACAACGTCGATTTGCCGGCGTTCGTATAGCCGACGAGCGCCACGGTGCGCAGCGCGGCGCGGCGCCGCGTGCGGCCCTGCGTCGCGCGCTGCCGCGCAACGTGCGCGAGGCGCCCGTTCAGAATCTTGACGCGGTGGCCGAGGAGCCGTCGGTCCGTTTCGAGCTGCGTCTCGCCCGGGCCGCGCAGCCCGATGCCGCCCTTCTGGCGCTCGAGGTGGGTCCAGCCGCGGACGAGCCGCGTGAGCTGGTTTTTCACCTGCGCGAGCTCGACCTGCAGCTTGCCCTCGGCGCTCCGCGCGCGGAGCGCGAAAATATCGAGGATCAGCGCCGTCCGATCAACGACCCGGCGATCGATCGCGCGCTCGAGGTTCCTCTGCTGCGCGCCGGACAGCGGATGATCGAAGATGACGAGGTCGGCATCGGCTTGCGCACAGCGCGCCGCGATTTCGTCGACTTTGCCGCGTCCGGCAAACGTCGCGGCATCGGGGCGCTGGCGGCGACCGGTGATGCTGCCGACGACCGTCGCCCCGGCCGAGAGCGCGAGCGCGGTAAGCTCGGCGAGCCGCTCGCCGGGGTCGCCTTCGCCGAGATCGAGCGCGACGAGCAGCGCCCGGTCACCGCCTTCGGGGCGTTCGAACATCAGTGCGATACGCGACCGCCGGTCTCGCGCGCGAGCCGGCAAGCGACCACCGCCCCGCAGGACGCGCGCGTACGAGCGCCGCCGGGCCACCCAAGACCGCGCAACTGCGCTCTGCCCCGGGGGGCAGCGCAGCGGCGAAAGCCGCGAGCGTGGGGGCCCACCAACTGAATCAAGCTTCGGCGTCGGCGCCCGGCGCGTGGTGCGGCATCGCCACGGCGCGGGCAGGCACGACAGTTGAGATCGCGTGCTTGTACACCATCTGCGTGACCGTGTTCTTGAGCAGGACGACGTACTGGTCGAACGATTCGATCTGCCCCTGCAGCTTGATTCCGTTGACGAGGTAGATCGACACCTGGACATGCTCCTTGCGCAGCGTGTTCAGGAACGGGTCTTGTAGCATTTGCCCTTTGTTGCTCATCGCTGACTCCGCGGTTGTTGTTGGCCCCGCCACGTGCGGACGACCACAGCGGGCGTGGATCCGGTCCCGCACTCCGCAAGATGGGGCTCGCTGCCGGAGTATCAATGACTCTAGCGCCCCTTGCGGCGGGCGGGCGCGCTGGCATACGGGTTCGCGCCGGTCTTGAATTGTATCCTAAGGGGGGTTCCGCGCAGTTGGAACGCCTCGGCGAAGAAACGTTCCAGATAGCGGCGGTACGTTGCCGGGACGTGGGCGAGGGCGCTGCCATGGACCACGATCAGGGGAGGGTTGTGTCCGCCCTGGTGCGCATAGCGGAGCTTGGGGCGCCCCATGCCGGCGCGCGGCGGCTGCTGGCGTTCGACGGCCTGCGCGAGCGTCCTGGTCAGCTTCGGCGTGGGTAGCCGGATGAACGCGGCGGCGAAGGCGGCGTCGACCGACCTCATAAGGGCGGCGACACCGCGCCCGTCCCGAGCCGAAATGAAATGGTGCTGCGCGAACGCGAGGAACGCGAGCTTGCGGTCGAGGTCGCGCTTGACGTCGTCGCGCCGGCCGGCGGGCACCGCATCCCACTTGTTCACGCCGACGACGAGCGCCCGGCCCGCCTCGACGATGTAGCCGGCGAGATGGGCATCCTGCTCGGAGATGCCTTGCTCCGCGTCGAGAAGCAGCACCACGACGTTCGCGTCCTCGATCGCCTGCAGCGTCTTCACGACCGAAAACTTCTCGACCGCCTCGAACACCTTGCCGCGACGACGGACGCCTGCCGTATCGATCAGCGTGTAGCGGCGGCCGGCGCGCTCGAAATCGAGATAGAGCGAATCGCGCGTCGTGCCCGGTTCGTCGAAGGCAATCACGCGTTCTTCGCCGAGCAGCGTATTGACGAGCGTCGACTTGCCGACGTTGGGCCGGCCGATGATCGCGACCTTGATCGGGCCGCCCTCGGTCGCCGCGGCCGCGCCTTCGTCTGCGGCGAGCTCCGGCGCCGGCTGGGGGGCGAGGGACAGCGCGAGCTCGGTCAGCGGGCCGACGTTCTCGCCATGCGCCGAGGAAATCGGATGGGGCTCGCCCAATCCCAGTTCGTAGAATTCGCCGGCCGCGCGCTCCGGGGCGAGACCCTCCGCCTTGTTCACTGCCAGCACGACGGGCTGCCCCGACCGCCGCAGAAGCTCCGCGATGGTGCGATCCTGCACCGTGGGTCCTTCGCGCGCGTCGACCAGGAACACGACGACGTCCGCCTCGGCGATGGCCGCGCGCGTCTGCTTCGCCATCTCGTGCAGGATCCCTTCCTTCGCGACGGGCTCGAAGCCGCCGGTGTCGACGACGATGAACGGCGTGTCGCCGTTGCGTCCGCGTCCGTAGTGGCGATCGCGGGTGAGGCCGGGAAAATCGGCGACGAGTGCCGCGCGCGTTCGCGTCAGCCGATTGAACAGCGTCGACTTGCCGACGTTCGGGCGCCCGACGAGGACGAGAATGGGCAACATGGAAGTCGCGGCGACGTGTCTGGACCGCGAGGCGGTTGGGGTTCCGGCGCGCTCACTTTGCCGTGACCGCGTAGAGGGTCCCGCCTTCGGATTGCCACACCGCGTTGGCGCCCGATGCGGCCGCTTGTGAGGTCGGCGTCGTCCCGTCCGTCGGCGCAAATCCGACGACGTTGCCGTCGCCGCGTTCGAGCAGATACACGTAGCCTTCGCGGTCGAACACGGCGAGGTAGTCGCCGGCGAGTTGCGGGTAGCCGACTCGCCGTTCCTTGAGCTTGTCCTGCTTCCAGGCCGATGCGCCCGTCACCCGGTCGAGCGCGTGCACGGCACCGGCGTCGTCGGCGACGTAGACGTAACGGCTGTCGGCGGCGAGCCCGGTGAGGCTCGACACATCGCGCGTCCAGTTGAGTTGTCCGCGCAGGATTTCGAAGCAGGCGACACGGCCCTGATACGCGACCGCGCAGACCTGCCGTTCCTCGACCAGCGGCAGCGACGTGACGTCCGCGATGCGCTCGAGCTCGGTCGCGCCCTTGGGTGTGGCGACGTTGCCTTCCCAGCCGACGGAGCCGGTCCCGAGATCCATTGCGAGGAGCTTGCCGCCCGCCGTGCCGGACAGGAGCCCGCCGCGGCTGATGACGCCGCCCGCGTAGTTGCGCACGGTGAGCGGAGGATTCGTCCGCTGATAGACCCATTTCGTCTTGCCGTCGGCGGCCGAAAGCCCGTAGATGCGGCCGTCGCCGGACCAGACGACAACGGTTCCCTCGCCGATCTTCGGAGGTCCGATCACTTCGCTGCTGATCTTTGCCTGCCATTGCGGCTTGCCGTCGGTGTCAAACGCGAGCACGTCGCCCTTGTCCGTGCCGACTGCGACGAGCGTTGCGTCGGCGCCCACGCCGGCCGAGAGGATCTTGCCGGCGTCGATCCGCCATACCGTCGCGCCGCTGACCGGATCGACGCGCACGACGGTGCCGCTCGAAGCCGCCGCGTAGATCGCGATCGGCGTGACGGCCGGAGCGAGACCGGGGGCTGCCCTGCCCATTTCGACTCGCCATGCGATCTGCGGCGTCGCGCTTGCCTTGATCTCGGGGAGCGGTCCGAGCTTCTTCGGACCGCCGCCGAAAAGCGACGTGAGCCAGCTGAAGTTGGGCGGCGGAATCTGCATCCATGAGGGCCAGGTCGAGCACCCGGAGAGCCCAAGCGCGAGCCCGGCGAGGACGAAGGCGGCCGCGGTGCGACGCCCCGCGCGACGGCAACGACGTGCGAGGCGAACCACCGAACTTCCCCTCATTTCGAAGGCGCCGGAGCGCTCGCCGGAACGTTCGGAGACGCCGCTTCCTTCGCCGGCGCCGGCGCGTTCAGCGGTACCGGTATGGGCCCGGCATTCGCGTCGTTAGCGCTCCCCGCAGTGCCGGCGAGCGGGCCGCCCGCCGCGTCGAGCTTCGTCTGCACGTACGCGTGATAGGGCGAATTGGCGTCGAGCTTCGTGAGCGCCGTCTGGTAGGCGACGCGCGCTTCATTGGTGCGCCCGGCCGCCATCAGGACGTCGCCGCGCAGGTCGGCGTACACGCCTGCGAACGGCTCGTCATGCTTCGCATCGAGCGTGCGCAGCGCGTCGTCGTACTGCTTTTCGTCCAGCTGAATTTCGGCGAGCCGCAGCCGCGCGATCTCCTTCAGCTCGTCCTCGCCGCTGCGGTCGATCACGAACATGAGCTGCGCTTTGGCGCCGGCCTTGTCGCCGCTGTCGAACAGCGTCTTTGCGACCAGCAACGCCGCCCGCGGCGCATAACCGGTGCCGCTGAACTTTTCGTTCAGTTGCGCGATCGCGTCCTTCGCCTTGGCGACGTCGTTGGCCTTCACGGCCGCAGCGACGGCGTTGTAGAGGACCGAGGCCTGCTCCGCCTGGTTTGCCTGCCACCAGCGCCAGCCCTGCACGGCGACGATGCCGGCGGCGAGGGCGACGATCACACCGGTGATGAGGTTGCCCCATTGCTTCCACCACGCCTTGAGGTCTTCGAGTTGTTCCTGCTCTTCGAGATCGTAGACTGCCATCGGTCATCCCTTGGAAACGTCGTTACCGCGTCCGCGGCTCCGGTCAGTTGCGCGCTGCAAGCGCCTGCGCGAGCTCCGCAACGGGTACCGCGACCTGATCGCCGGTCGCGCGGAGCGGCTTCATGCTGACGGACCCGGCCGCCACTTCGTCATCGCCGATGATGAGCGCGTAGGTGGCACCGCTCGCATCGGCTCTTTTCATCTGCGACTTGAAGCTTCCGCCGCCCGCGTTGACGACGATCGCGCGGCCCGCGTCGCGCAACATCTCGGAGACACGCCAGGCGAGCTTTGCGCCGGCTTCCCCCGCGTGGACGACATAGGCATCGGGAACGGAAGCGGCGGCAACGCGCGCCTCCTGCAAGAGCAGGATCATCCGCTCGATCCCGAGGGCGAATCCGCACGCGGGCGCGGGTCTTCCCCCGAGCTGCTCGAACAGACCGTCGTAGCGCCCGCCCCCGGCGATCGTCCCTTGCGCGCCCAGGCGGTCGGTCACGAATTCGAAAACGGTGCGATTGTAATAGTCGAGACCGCGAACGAGCCGCGCGTCGACGTGGAACGCTACGCCCGCGTCGGCGAGCAGCGCTTTGAGGCCGTCGAAATGCGCAAGCGAAGCGTCGGCGATGAAATCGATCATCTTGGGCGCGCCGGCGATCACGTTGTCGAGCGCCGGATTCTTGCTGTCGAGGATGCGCAGCGGGTTCGAGGCGAGCCGCCGCTTCGAATCGTCATCGAGCGCGGCGTGATGGCCCTCGAAGTACCGGACCAGCGCATTGCGATGCGCGCGGCGTTCGTGCGGGTCGCCGATCGAGTTGATCTTGAGCGTGATCCCGTCGGCGAGGCCGAGCCTGCGCCAGAGCCGCGCGAGCAGCACGATCTGCTCGGCGTCGACGTCGGGGCCGGGAAAGCCGAGCGCCTCGAGGTCGAACTGGTGGAATTGCCGATAACGGCCCTTCTGCGGCCGCTCGTGACGGAACATCGGTCCCGCCATCCAGACGCGCTGCGGGCGCTCGTAGGTGAGGTTGTGCTCGATCGCCGCGCGTACGATGCCGGCGGTGGCTTCGGGACGAAGCGTAAGACTCTCGCCGTTCAGCTTGTCCTCGAACGTGTACATCTCCTTTTCGACGACGTCGGTGACTTCGCCGATCGCGCGGACGAACAGCGGCGTGGGCTCGACGACGGGGATGCGCAGGTTGCGATAACCGTACTGACGGAAGATGTCACGGACCGTGTCTTCGAGGAGCTCCCAGAGCGCCGCCTCGTCGGGAAGCACGTCGTTCATGCCGCGGACGGCCTGCAGGGGTGCCGCCATACCGTTACACCCGTGCCTTGATGTGGATCGTCTTTGCCGTCGGTGAAAGATGCGCGGCACGCGGCTCGCCGCCGTAGGTCGCGCGCACGTAGTCCTCGACGATGCGCTGGAATTCCTCGGCGATGTGCTCGCCCCTCAGCGTCACCGTCTTTTCGCCGTCCACGTAGACTGGCGCGACGGGCGTCTCGCCGGTGCCGGGGAGCGAGATGCCGATGTTGGCGAGCTTCGACTCGCCGGGTCCGTTGACCACGCAGCCCATCACCGCGACTTCCATCGTCTCCACACCCGGATAGCGCGCACGCCACACGGGCATCTGCGCGCGCAGGTACGCCTGGATCTGCTCCGCCAATTCCTGGAACGTCGTGCTGGTCGTGCGACCGCAGCCGGGACACGCGGCGACGAGCGGAGCGAACGAGCGCAGGCCCATCGTTTGCAGGAGTTCCTGCGCGACGATCACTTCGCGCGTCCGATCGCCGCCCGGCTCGGGCGTCAACGATACGCGGATCGTGTCCCCGATGCCCTGCTGCAGCAGCACCGCCATCGCCGCCGTCGAGGCGACGATGCCCTTGCTCCCCATCCCCGCTTCGGTCAGCCCGAGATGCAGCGGAAAGTCGCACCGCGAAGACAGCTCGCGATACACGGCAATCAGGTCCTGCACGGCGGAGACCTTGCACGACAGGACGATCCGCTCGCCGGGGAGACCCAGCGCTTCGGCGCGTCGCGCGCTCTCCACCGCGGAGGTGACGAGCGCCTCGCGCATCACCGCGTCTGCGCTCATCGGCGCGGCGCGCGCGGCGTTCTCGTCCATCATCCGCGCGAGGAGATCGGCGTCGAGGCTGCCCCAGTTGACGCCGATGCGTATCGGCTTGCCGAACTCGATCGCCTTTTCGACCATTACCGCGAACTGCGGATCGCGCTTGCTGCCCTTCCCGACATTGCCGGGATTGATTCGATATTTGGCGAGGGCGCGCGCGCAGTCCGGAAATTCGGCGAGCAGCTTGTGGCCGTTGAAATGGAAATCGCCGATGAGCGGCACGCGGCAGCCGGCGGCATCGAGGCGCTCGCGTATGGCGGGTACCGCCGCAGCGGCTTCCACAGTATTGACCGTGACGCGGACGAGCTCGGAGCCCGCCTCGGTCAGCGCGATGGCTTGCGCAACGGTGGCGGCAACGTCGGCCGTGTCCGTGTTGGTCATCGACTGCACGACGATCGGCGCGCCGCCGCCGACCTTGACGCCGGCGATGTCGACCTGGCGTGTGATGTGGCGCGCGGCCGGTGTGGATTCGGTCATGGCGGCGGCCCTTCGTTACTGCAGCCTCAGCCGGGCGACGTTGCCGCGCGTGTGCGGCGCCAGATCGACGCGCTGACCTTTCCACGTCAGCGTGACGTCGGCGGCGTTGCCGATGACGAGATCGAGCGGCGGCGAAGCGGTAAGCGCCTGCGTCGTGCCGCCGGCATTCATTCGCGACAGCACTACGGCGCCGGTGCGGTCTTTCACCTCGGTCCAGGAGAAGTCGCGGAAGGCAAGGACGAGCGGGGCGTTCGGCGCCGCTGTGGCGGCCGGCGCAGGCGGTGCCGCATCGACCACCGCGGCGGTCGGCGGAGCGGTCGGGGCAGGACGATTTGCGCTGGCCAAGGTGCGCTCGGGCTCGCTGGTCGCGGGCGGCGGTAACGATGCGGGCGCGGTCCCCGCCGGCGGCGACGCTGCGCTCGTCGTCGGATTGGGCAGCGGTGTGCCGATGATTTCCGGTGCCGGCGCAGGCGTGTTGGCGGGTTGTTCTGGCGGCTGCATTTCGCGCGCGGCGCTGTCTCGCGTATCGGTTGGCGCGCGCATCTGCTCGTAGGCAACCGTGGCGCCGATGATCGCGACCAGCGTTACGGGGATCGCCCAGCGCGTCCAGCTCGGTTTGCCGTTCTCGGCGGTGGGCAATTCGCCGATCGAGGGCGCCGTGGGCTGCAGCGCAGGCGATTCGAGCGTCGGCGCCGCCGCTGCCGCGGGCAGCGCGCTCAACACCGGCTCGGGATCGAGGCGAACAAGCCGCGCGTAGTTGCGCACGAAGCCGCGCACGAACGTCCGTCCCGGCAGGAGCGTGAATTCGCTGTCCTCGATCGCCTTCACCTGGCGCGGGGCGAGCTTCAGCTGTTGCGCAACCGCATCGACGGTCAGTCCCGCTGCTTCGCGCGCGGCGCGAAGCAGTGCACCGGCGGTCGCGGGTCCGTCGGGCGGGGGGGCATTCGCGTTGACTTCGAATTCGGTCACCGCTCGCTCATTCGCAGTTTCCCGTCGTGATGGCTTTTGTTTCGGCCGAGTCGGGATAGCGGTTTCGCAGTTGCGAAATGTAGGAGAGCTCGGCCTGGTGGTCGGCGAGCTTGCGCTCGACGCACAATCCGAGATAGAGCGCCGCCGCCGTCGGGTTTGCCTGTTGGACGGCCGGCCGCATCCAGCCCCGCGCCTCGTTGTACTTCGATGCCTTGTAGGCGAGAAGCGCGAGACCGTATGCGGCGGTCGGATTGTTCGGCGACACGGCGAGCGCGCGCTTGAAATAGATCTCGGCGTTGGCAACGTCGCCGAAGGCCGCGCTGCACCGGCCGGCGTTGATGAGCGCGATCTCGGGCGTCTTGTACAGCGGATTGCGGATCGCGAGCTCGAACTCCGGTATCGCCTCGCGCGGATGGCCGGTCGTGCAGAGATACCAGCCCCAGTTGTGGCGGATCTCCGAATCCTGCGGGGCAAGCGCGAGCGCCCGCTGGAAGTTCTGCTCGGCCTTCGCGTTGTCGCCCATCATCGCGTAGACCAGGCCGAAGATGTTGTAGGTGGAGGCCCGATTCGGGTCGAGCTTCACCGCCTCGTTCAGCTCCTCGATCGCGACTTCCATCTGGCCGCGCTCGTAGTAGCCGGCGCCGAGCTCCGTATGGATCCGCGCGCGTTCCGCGAGGCTGACCTCCGGGGGCTTCGCCGGCGGTAACGGCTCCGGCGGCGCCGCTTCCCTGCCTTTCGGCGGTGACGAACAGGCGACGAGCGTCGCGATCAGGCAGCATGCGGCGGCGGCGCGAAGCGATGGGATCATGGTGCTTCCGGGGCGGTGTTCAAGGCGCGGTCGACGGAGTCGCCGCGGGGTGGATGCGCGTCACCCGGCGCTTGGTGCGGTCCTGCACGCGTCCCGCCAACTGCCCGCACGCGGCGTCGATGTCCTCGCCACGCGTCTTGCGGATCGTCGTGACGAGACCCGCGTCCATCAGCAGCCGCTGGAAGGCGAGGATGCGCGGGCGTGGGCTCGTTGCGAACGGCGCGCCCGGGAACGGATTCCACGGGATCAGGTTCAGCTTGCACGGCACGTCGCGCACGAGGCGGACGAGCGCGCGGGCATGCTGGGCGGAGTCGTTGACGCCGTCCAGCATCACGTATTCGAACGTGACGAAATCGCGCGGCGCACGCTCGAGATAGCGCCGGCACGCGGCGAGCAGCTCGGCCAGCGGATACTTGCGATTGATCGGCACGAGCTCGTTGCGCAGCGCGTCGTCGGGCGCATGGAGCGAGACGGCGAGGGCGACCGGACATTCGCGCGCCAGGCGATCGATCGCGGGGACGATGCCCGAAGTCGACAGCGTGACGCGCCGTCGCGACAGCCCGTAGGCATTGTCGTCGATGAACACGTTGAGCGCGGTGACGACGTTGTCGAAGTTGGCGAGCGGCTCGCCCATCCCCATCATCACGACATTGGTGATCGGCGCGCGGCCCCGCTCGACCCATGGACCGGTGACTCCGTCGCCCAGGAGCGTGCGATTCGCGTGCCACAGCTGGCCGACGATCTCGGCCGCAGTCAGGTTGCGATTGAAGCCCTGCTTGCCGGTCGAGCAGAACGCGCAGTCGAGCGCGCAGCCTGCCTGCGACGAAATGCACAGCGTGCCGCGATCGTCTTCCGGGATGTACACCATCTCGACCGCGTTGGCGCCGCCGACGTCGAGCAGCCACTTGCGCGTGCCGTCCGTGGCGGCCGTGTCGCTGATGACGACGGGAGCGCGGACCTCGGCCGCGGCAGCGAGTTTTTCGCGCAGCGGCTTCGAGAGATCGGTCATCGCGTTGATGTCGTCGGCGAGACGCTGGTGGATCCAGTGCGCGACCTGCTTCGCGCGGAAGGGCTTCTCGCCCAATTCGGCGAAGAGCGCCGTCAGGCCGGCGGCATCGAGGTCGAGAAGGTTGGTCTTGGCCACGTGAGGACGTCGCTCAACGGCTGTAGACGGCCAGCGCTGGAAAGAAATAGGCGACTTCGACGCTCGCCGTGTCAGGGGCGTCCGAACCGTGGACGGCGTTCGCGTCGATCGACGCGGCGAAATCGGCGCGGATCGTGCCGGCCGCCGCCTTCTTAGGGTCCGTCGCGCCCATCAGGTCACGGTTCTTCGCGATGGCATTTTCGCCTTCGAGCACCTGGATCATCACCGGTCCCGATGACATGAAATCGACCAGATCGCGAAAAAACGGCCGTTCGCGGTGCACCGCGTAAAAGCCTTCCGCCTCGGCCCGCGACAGCCGGCGCATCTGCGCGGCGACGATCCGCAGGCCGTTGGTCTCGAACCGCGAGTAGATCTTTCCGATGACATTCTTGGCCACGGCGTCGGGCTTGATGATCGAAAGCGTGCGTTCTACGGCCATACTGGCGACTCCGATGCGATAAATGCAAGTAAATTCAAAATTATAGCAGGTCGCACCTGCCTTGTCCCCGGGGTCGCGCCGCGCATTTCTCGCCTTGCGTCCGACGACCTGCCGAGAGTCGAGCAGGCGATGGCATCACTAAACAAACGGGCGCCGAGGGGCGCCCGTTGGCAGGTACAGCAAGAGCGCGACCTACATCATCCCGAGCGTCTTCGGCAGCCAGATCGACATCGTCGGCCAGTAGGTGACGGCCAGGAGAAATACCAGCATCGTGAGGAGCCACGGCCACACGGCAACCGTGAGCTCGGTGATTCCCATCTTGGTGATCCCCGAGGCCACGTAGAGATTGAGGCCCACCGGCGGGTGGCACATGCCGACCTCCATGTTGACGGTCATCATGATGCCGAAATGCACGGGATCGATGCCGAGCTTGATCGCGACCGGGAACAGGATCGGAGCCATGATCAGCACGATCGAGCTGGGCTCCATGACATTGCCGGCGAGCAGCAGGATGACGTTGACGAAGAGCAGGAAGGCGACGACGCCAAGGCCCTTGTCGAGCATCCACGCGGCGAGCTCCTGCGGAATCTGCTCGGAGGTCATCAGGTAGCTGAACATCACCGCGTTGGTGATGATGTAGAGCAGCATCGCGCTCATGTTGGCCGAATCGAGCAGCACTTTCGGCACCTTCGCGAGCGTCATGTCCTTGTAGACGAACACCGCGACGAAGAACGCGTAGACGGCGCTCATCGCCGCCGCCTCGGTCGGCGTGAAGATTCCCGTGTAGATCCCGCCGATCACGACGATGATCAGCAGCAGGCCCCAGATCGCCTCGCGGAACGTGCGCGCCCGCTCGCCCCAGCTCGCGACCGGCTGGCGCGGGTAGTTGTTCTTGCGCGCGCGCCACCACGTCGTGAGGCCGAGCATCGTGGCGAGGATGATCCCGGGAATGATGCCGGCGATGAACAGCGCGCCGACCGACGTATTGGTGGCGACCGCGTACATCACCATGACGATCGACGGCGGGATCAGGATGCCGAGCGCACCCGAGGTCGTGATGACGCCCGCGCCGAAGCGCGCGGGAAAGCCCTGCTTGATCATCGCCGGCAGGATGATCGAGCCGATCGCGACGACGGTCGCCGGCGAACTGCCGGACACCGCGGCGAACAACGCGCAGGCCACGACGCCCGCGAGCCCGAGCCCGCCGGGCCAGTGGCCCACCATCGACGAGGCGAAGTTGATCATCCGCCGCGCGACGCCGCCGTGGGTGAGGAAGTTGCCGGCGAGAATGAAGAACGGGATCGCCATGATCTCGAACTTCTCGATGCCGGTGAAGAGCTTCAGCGCCACCGATTCGATCGGCACCGTGGTCATCGTGAACAGGTACGTGAGCACGGTGAGGCCGAGCGAGATCGAGATCGGCATCCCGGTGAGCATCAGGCCAAAGAGGAGCGCGAAAATGATCCACGCGTTGTTGAGCGGCAGCCCGCCGAGCTTCATCGCGACGGGAATCGCGATCAGCACCGGCGGGATGAGCCCCGGCCAGCGTGGCGCGTTGGCGGGAACGGGGGGGACGAGCGTGCTCATTTGCGACCTCCCCCGGCCACGTCGGCGGGGTGAAGGTTGTCCGGCAATGCGTAGGGGATGATGTCGGCCGCTTCCTCGATGCCTTCGACGTGCGCGACGTCGTGATGCGGCAGCTCGCCCGTTTTCGCAAAGTGCCAGGCCACCTGCAGAAAGCGGAAGCACATGAGGTAGGAACCGAAGGGGATGCAAAGGTAGACGATCCACTTCGGGATCTCGAGGTCGGGCGAGGTCGAGCTCGTCTGCGCTATGTCCCAGGTGAACTTCGCGCCCAGCGTGCCGACGATGCCGGTGAATGTGGCGCCTGCGAGCAAGCCGAAAAGCACGTACGCCTTGCGCGTCGTGCTGGGGAGACGGTTGATCATCACGTCGACCCCGACGTGGATGCCCGTGCGGACGCCGTATGCGGCGCCGAACTTCGCCATCCACACGAACATGTAGATGCAAAGCTCCTGCGCCCAGGAGAGGTCGATCTTGAGCAGCGCATCCTGGACGACCGGGATCGGGGCGCCGGCGGCGTACCGATGGACGACGGCGACAAAGATCAGCAGCGTCGCGGCGCCCATCAGGAACGCGATCAGCCACTCTTCGAGGTGATCAAGAACCTTCACGTTCTTCTCCCTCTGGCAGCCGCCCCGCAGCACCAACGCGCGGCGAATTAACCGGCGCGGTTTCTGCGCCGGTTGAATTCGACGGCAGCGACAATTAACCGGCGCGCAGCCGGCGTCACCCTGAACTACCTACTGCGTGCCGCGCCGGTTCAATTCGCGGCTGCGGTGATCGCCGTCACGGTTTGAACCCCGTCTCCTTGTAGACCTCGTCGATGATGTCCTTGCCGATGCGCGACTCGTTTTCCTTGTGCACCGGGAGCAGCGCCTTCTTCATCGCCGCTTTCTGTTCCGGCGTGAGCTTGATGATCTCCGTCTTGCCGGTCTTCCTGACCGCTTCCAGCGCGTCGTCGTTTTCCTTCTGCGCGATGTCGTTCGCGTACTTGGTCGCGTCCTTCATCGCGCCCTCGAGCGTCGTGCGGATGTCCGGCGGCAGCCCGTCCCAGAACTTCTTGTTCGTGATCACCGCGTACTCGATCACGCCGTGCTCGGTCAGCGCGAAATACTTCTGCACTTCCTGCATCTTCTGCGTGTAGAAGTTCGACGGCGGATTCTCGGTCCCGTCGACCACGCCCGTCTGCAGCGCCTGGTACACCTCCGAGAACGCCATCACCTGCGGAATCGCACCCAGCGCCTTGATCTCGTCGCCCAGCACTTTCGAGGACTGGATGCGCATCTTGAGACCCTTGTAGTCGGCAGGCACGTGCAGCGGCTTGTTGGCACTGAAGTCCTTGAAGCCGTTGTCCCAGAACGCGAGGCCGATGATGCCCTTGCTCTCGAGCTTCTTGAACAGCAGCTCCGCAACCTTGCCGCCGGTCACCTTGTGCAGGTCTTCGCGGTCGTCGAAAATGTACGGCAGATCGAACACTTCGAACTCGCGCACGCCGAGCGGTCCGAACTTCGCCACCGACGGCGCGAGCATCTGCACCGACCCCAGCTGCAGCGCCTCCATCTCCTCGCCGTCCTTGAACAGCGAGCTGTTGGGGTACACCTCGACCTTGACCCGCCCCTTCGTGCGTTCCTCCGCCAGTTTCTTGAAGTACTCGGCGCCCTTGCCCTTCGGTGTATCCACCGCCACCACGTGGCTGAACTTGATGACGATCGGCTGTTGCGCCGATACGACGCCGGCCGCTGCAAGGATTGTCGCCGCGGCAACGGCCAGTACGAAATGGAGCTTCATGGATTCCTCCTAGAATTTTCTCGCGCGGACATGGCGCTTTCTTGGGAGCTGGCGCGTCTTGGGTGCGCCCATCGCGATTGCGGCAGATTAGGCCCGCAACCGCCCTTCCTGTCAATCGAACAACCCTCCCGCGGTCCGACGCCGCCTTCGCGTCGGCGGCGACGGGTTGCCGACGAGGCTACGCGCTGCGCCGATCTCCTTCGTTGATTGACATCAACCCGCCTGGTCGAAAGAGCATCGGTCGGGGCGCCGAAAACGCCGGCATCGGCCTTCATGGTCGGTGCAACCCTGCTGTCGGGTGCCAGCGCACGTCACAGCCGGGCGCGCCGGCGGTAGCCGCGAATGCGATGTCGACACCGATACCGGGCACCGCCGCGAGCGCGTCGCCGCACCACACGAGCGGGAGCGCATCGCGCTGCCAGGCTGGCATGCCCACGCTTTGCAGCAGCCGCTTCAACGCCTGGCGCGGCCGATCGCCGCCGAGGCGAATGCGCTCGCCGCCTGCGCGGGGCCGAACGACTATCGGTCCCTGCGCGAGCACGGTGGCGGCGAGTCCGGTTCCGGGCGTCGGCGTGAATTCGAGCGTGCCGTGCGGCAGGGCGAGTCTCGTTTCGCCGCGCCAGGGGAGTGCGAACGGGGCAACGACCGGCGCGTGGACGACAATATGTCCGCGATGGACGCCGAGCTCGACGCCGTCGTGCGCGAGCCGCACACGTGCGTCGTCGGACGCGCGTGCGAGTTGGCGCTGCATCGCGGCGAGCCGCGCCGCCGACGGTGCGCGCAATCCCTGCCGGTGCAGGAACCAGCGCAGCAGATTCCGCGCGCGATGCGGCGCGGCGGCGGCCAGTTGCGAGAACGCTTCGCGATCGAGCATCTCTCCGGCGGCATCGTCGCGAGCGAGTGCGTCGCCCGCGTCCAGCGCCGCAAGCTCGTCCGCAAGCCGCGCCGCCTCCGCCTGGTGGGCCGCGGCGCGCACGAGCGTCGCCGGATAACCGGGAAAGGCGCTCGCAAGGCGCGGCGCAATCTCGTGCCGCAGAAAGTTGCGTCGCAGCGCGACATCAGCATTCGATTCGTCGTCGACCCACGCAAGGCCGTGCACCTTTGCATACGCGCCGATCGCCGCGCCCGGAAGCGCGAGAAACGGGCGCAGCAGCGGCGGCCCCGCGCGCCGGGCCTGGAGCGACGGCATCGCAGCGAGGCCTTGCGGCCCCGCGCCGCGCAGGAGTTGCAGCAGCAACGTCTCCGCCTGGTCGTCGGCATGATGCCCGAGCGCAACGAAATCGGCATCGATCGCCTCGAACACCCGATAGCGGGCGTCGCGCGCCGCCGCTTCGAGCCCGGTGCGCTCCGAATGTTTGACCGCGACGCTGTGCACGGTCAGCGGCACGCCGCGCTGCGCGCACTCCGCGCTGCAGAATTCCGCCCAAGCACCCGCGTTAGGGGAGAGCCCATGATTGACATGGATCGCGGCAAGGGCGAAGCCGCACGCGGGCGCGAGTTGCGCGAGCGCGTCAAGCAGCACCATCGAATCGCGCCCGCCGGAGAGCGCCGCTGCAATGCGCAGCGGGGCGGCGGCGGCGCGGGCGCTGCGCGGCGCCTCGGTCGCGCACGCGGCGAGCGCAGCGGCGAGCGCGGCGAGCACGGGATCGCCGCAGCGGCGCATCGCATCCGGCGCGCCCGCGAGCGTCCTCTCGCCGCGCCGAGAAGCGCCGGCACCGGCGTCAGCCGGCGGGGATCTCCTTGAACTTGCCATAGGAAAGGACTTTGTCCTCGCGCGTTTCGAGCAGCGTTTCGAGCGGCTGTTCCTGCGCTTGACGCAGCGCCTCGGTCAGGGCTTTCTTCAACGTGACCATCATGCCCGCGTGATCGCGGTGCGCGCCGCCGAGCGGCTCGCTGATGACCTTGTCGATCAGGCCGAGTTGCTTCAAGCGCGGCGCGGTGATGCCGAGCGTCTCGGCGGCCTCCGCAGCGAAGTCGGCCGACTTCCACAGGATCGACGCGCAGCCTTCGGGCGAGATCACCGAGTACGTCGCGTACTGGAGCATCAGCGTGACGTCGCCAACGGCAATGGCGAGCGCACCGCCGGAACCGCCTTCGCCGACGACCGTGACGATGATCGGCACGCGCAAGCCGGCCATTTCGTAGAGGTTGCGTCCGATCGCTTCGGATTGTCCGCGCTCTTCTGCGCCGATGCCGGGGTAGGCGCCCGGCGTATCGACGAACGTGAACAGCGGCAGGCCGAACTTTTCGGCGAGCTTCATCAGCCGCAGCGCCTTGCGATAGCCCTCGGGCCGGGGCATCCCGAAGTTGCGGTAGATCTTCTCCTTCGTATCGCGCCCCTTCTGGTGACCGATCAGCATGCACGGCTGGCCGTTGAACCGCGCGAGGCCGCCGACGATCGCCGGGTCGTCGGCGTATGCGCGGTCGCCGTGCAGCTCGCGGAAATCGCTGAAGAGCCCGTTGACGTAATCGAGCGTGTACGGGCGCTGCGGATGGCGCGCGACCTGGGCGATCTGCCACGCGGTCAGCTTGCCGTAGATGTCCTTGGTGAGCTGCTGACTTTTTTTCTGCAGCCGGCTGATTTCGTCGGAAATATCGACGGCGGAGTCCTCGTGGACGTAGCGGAGCTCATCGATCTTCGCCTGCAGCTCGGCAATCGGCTGCTCAAAGTCGAGGAAAGTCTGCTTCATGGTACCGGCCGTAGCTCCGATGCGCTCCATCATAGCAAACGGCCGCATGCAAGCCTGCGGCGCGCGAATCGCCACCAGGCACTCCGCTGCTGCCGGCTGTCACGGTCCCGGCGTCAGCGTCGGCGGCGGCGCCGACGACACGGTTCCCTCGCGCGCCGCGCGCCATGCGGCAACTGCCTCATTGGCAATGACCGCAGTCAGCACGATCACGCTGCCGGTCAGCGCCGCGTCGTCCGGGCGTTCGCCCATGAAGGCCCAGACCCAAAGCGGCCCCAGGATCGGCTCGAGCAGCGCCAGGAGACCCAACTCGGTTGCCGATAGCTCGCGGGAGGCGGCCGTCGCGAGCAGGCAGCCGGTTCCGAGCTGGACGCAGCCCATCAATGCCAGGATCGCGATGTCGCGCCCGCTGGCCGCAAACGGCGGCGACAGGACGAAGGCAAGTGCAAGCGAACACAGTCCCGCGATCAGCACCTGCGGCAGCATGTCGATCTTCGCGTGGTACATGCGCAGGACGGTCACCTGTCCGGCGAAGCAGCACGAGACGCCGAGCGCCATCAGGTTGCCGGCGAGGCGACCCGCATCGAGTGAATCGGCGAACATCACGACGATCCCGCCGAACGCGACGCCGATCGCAATCCACGTCCGCGCGGGGACCTTCTCCCTCAGCAGCAGCCGGCCGGCGAGTGCGGCGAGAAACGGCGACACGCTCATCAGCACGAAGGTGTTGGCGACCGTCGTTCGCATGAGCGAGCCGATGAAAAAAAAGAACGTCGCGGCAAGGAGGAGGCCCGACACGAGACCCGGGCGCCCGATCGCGACGACGGCCCGCGGCATCCGCGCGCCGTGCAGCACGAAAAGGACACCGGCGACGAACGCCGCCATGAAGAGCGAGCGCCAGAAGACGATTTCCCATGCGTTCGCGATCGACAGTGCGCGCACGAGGATGCCGCCCGACGACCAGCAGACGGCGGCCACGATCATGAACAGGATCGCGCGGCGATGGCGGGCGGCAGCGGTCAAGGCGAGGAACGAAGCATGGGCCAGCGAAAACGCCGGCGCGGGCCGGCGTTCGTCCTCTCGATGCTAACAGATGAGGATCGAGGCGAGCGCGAGGGCGCGAACGCGGCGCCGCGCCCGGTCAGGCGGGTTCGTAGAGCATGTCGACGTGCGCAATGCCGTCTTCGTCGTACGGCGCCGAGACGGTGCGGAAGGCAAGGCTCGCGTAGAACTCGGCGAGCCGCTGCTGTGCGGCGATCCGGATGACACGGCCCGGCCAGACGGTGGTCGCCCGCTCGAGGCCCTCGACCATCACGGCACGGCCAAGACCGATGCCGCGATACGGCGGAACCGTGAGGACGCGGCCGATCGATGGCTCCGCATACTTGCGTCCGGCGTCGATCACCCGCAGGTACGCGGCGAGCGCTGATGGGCTTCGCTCCGCGGTCCACCCGAGCAGGTGCCAGGCGAAGGCGTCGTGGCCGTCGGCGTCCTGGAAAGCGCAGCGCTGTTCGACGGCGAACACCTGCTGCCGCGCGGCGAGCACTGCGTAGATTTCGAGCGACGTGAGCCCGGGCAGTCGCGACCACTGCCAGCGAAGCGCGACGGTGCCGGTTGCGGACGTTTGGGCGACAGCCGTCGCGCGCGGTTCGACTTTCATCGCCGCGAACATAGCGCAGCCGGCCGTCGGCGTCGAGCGGCGACGCGCGCTACGCGGCTCGCGCGAGGAAATCCGCGGCGAACGAGCGGCCCATCGCGTCGGCGATCAGCGCAAAATCGTCGGCCGGGACCCGGGCGACGCCGAAACGGAATGCGGCGCCCCAATGCGTCTTGCTGCGAATGAACGACAGCCGCTCGATCAACGGTTTGACCAATGCGGCTTGCGCGGGCAGATAGTCGACGTCCAAGCGAAATGGACGAAAGCCTTCCGCACCGCGGGCCGCCTGATAGACGATACCGGTCCGGATGCGCCCGATCGCGGTGAACGCCTGCAGCATCGCGCCTGCGGGGTAGCTCGATCGCGGCGAATAGAAGACGAACCCATCGCTTGCGCGCATTCGTTCGAGCGGTCCCGCCTTGCCGTGATTCAACTGGGTGTAGCCGCCGGCGACGGCGAGGTCGACGTGCTCCTTCGAGACGACGCCGATCCAGAAATTGGGCTCGCTCATATGCCGTACCTCCAAGCTTGCAGCAGTCGTGCTGTGGTGCTCATTCGGGTTTCCCTCGTGCGATTCGAGGCTGCTCCCTTCAGACGCCGCGCGTGCGCAGCTCCGGCGGAGCGGTGACCTCGATGCTCTCCGCAACATGCCGGCGGACGTTCATCGTGCTGCTCACCGCGCCGACGCTTCGTCGCAGCAGTTCGGCGCACAACGTGCCGGCGACCGCCAACGCAAGGCCGGCGTTCTGCGTCGGCCGTGCAACGAGTGCCGCCGTGATCCTGACCTCCCGCGGCAGCAGCGGAATCAGACCTTGCAGAGCGAGACCGACGCCGAGCGCAACAGCGCCCGCGAGCGCCAAGCCGACTGCCCATCGCGGCAGGCCGCGAAAGCGGATTGGGCCACGCTGGTAATGACGCAGCAAGGCAACCCCCGGAAACACGAGGGCCGCCGCGACACCGACGATCGCCGTTGCAGCGGCCGCGAACTGGGCAAGGGCAGGCAGGCCACCGGGAAGCGCGCCGAGCGCGGCATCGGTGCGCAGCGCGTGACCGAGCCGCGGCGCGACGCGGGCGAGGAGAGCGAGTTGAAGGGCGACGAGCGCCGCCAGGTAGAGTCTGCGAAGCATGCGGTCCTCCGTGCGGATCGGGCAAGCGCGATACTGTTGCTGGAATCCGAAGTCGCGCGGCGTGCGACGTCACGACGGTTCCGGCGGGTAAGCGAGCGCACTTGCGATCACTGTAGGCAACACGGCGGGGCCTCGCCATCCGCCGGATGGATGAGGCGCGGCCGGCGCCCGACGACGCGACGCTCCGCCGCTCGACCCGCCGGCACAGCTACCAGACGTACGGAATGAGCCGTTTCGTCCGTCGCGCGTAGTCGGCGTAGTCGCGATGAAGCGCGGTGAGGCCGGCCTCCTCGATGCGCGCCTTTCGATCGAGGACGACCGCCAGCGCGACGAACGCGACCCAGCGCCATGTCGTCGCGTAACCGATGGCGAACCCGGCCGTCGCGACGAGTATCGCCAGGTACATCGGGTGACGGACGTAGGCGTACGGGCCGCCGGTGGCGAGATAGCCGCCGGTCCTGGGCTCGGGCCGGATGTTGAAGTTGCCGATGCGGTTCGCGGTGAGCGCCCAGATGCCGAGCGCTGCACCGGTCACGACGACGAGCGTCGCGGCGCCGTTCCAGCGCGCCACCTCCCACGGTCCCACGATCGCGGCCATCAACGCGATCTGGAGAACGACGAGGATCGTCGAGCGCATGATCGATGCAGGTTTTGTCGAGGGTCAGCTTAACCTAGAATGGGACGTCGCAAGCGTGGAGGTCCGCCCATGAAAGCGCATCGCATCGCCGTCATCCCGGGGGACGGCATCGGCAAGGAAACCGTACCGCAGGGTGTGGCTGTCCTCGAAGCCGCCGGGCGCAAGTTCGGCATCGCGTTCGAGTGGCGAGAGTTCGCCTGGGATTGCGATTACTACGCCAAGCACGGCCGGATGATGCCCGAGGACTGGTTCGACGTGCTCCGTCCGCACGACGCGATCTTCTACGGCGCCGTCGGCTGGCCGGCCACGGTGCCCGACCACATCTCGCTGTGGGGGTCGCTGATCCAGTTCCGGCGCCGCTTCGACCAGTACGTGAACCTCCGCCCGTGCCGGCTCATGCCGGGGATCCCGACACCGCTCGCGAATCGCAAGCCGGGCGACATCGACTTCGTCGTCGTCCGCGAGAACACCGAGGGCGAGTATTCGTCAGTCGGCGGCCGGATGTTCGAGGGCACCGAGCGCGAGGTCGTGTTCCAGGAGACGGTGTTCTCGCGCAAGGGCGTCGACCGGATCATGAAATTCGCGTTCGAGCTCGCACAGAAACGCGCGGCGAAGCACGTGACCTCCGCGACCAAGTCGAACGGGATCTCGATCACGATGCCGTACTGGGACGAGCGCTTCCACGCGATGACGCAGAAGTATCCGGGGATTCGCACCGACCAGTTCCACATCGACATCCTGTGCGCGCATTTCGTCCGCAATCCGGATCGCTTCGACGTCGTCGTCGCGTCGAACCTGTTTGGCGACATCCTGTCCGATCTCGGTCCTGCCGTGTGCGGGACGATCGGCATCGCGCCCTCGGCCAACATCAATCCCGAACGTGAGTATCCGTCGCTGTTCGAGCCGGTCCATGGTTCGGCGCCCGACATCGCGGGCAAGGGCATTGCCAATCCGATCGGCCAGATCTGGTCGGGCGCGCTGATGCTCGATCATCTCGGCCACGCCGAAGCAGCGGCGGCGATCGTCCGCGCGATCGAGGCGGTGCTCGCCGATTCCAGGGCGCCGCGCACGCCGGACATGGGCGGCAAGGCGACGACGATCGACCTGGGACGGGCGATCGCTGCGGCGATCTGAATCACCGAGGACCGACGTTCGTCGACGCCCGCACGACATGACCCCCGCGAGCGGAAGCGGGATTGGCGCCGCGGGAAAAGAACCGGACGGCAATCTGCTCCGGTCCGAGATCCTCGATCGCCAGAAAACCGAGGGCCCTCAGCCGGGCGCAGAGGGCGTCGGTCTCGAAGTAGCTGAGGAAGTTCTCGCCGACGGCCGCAACCCGCGCCGCCAGCGCCTCGTGCGCGGCACGCGCGCCCTCCGCAAAGGACGCGGGCGGATTGGCATAATCGAACATGACATGGGCGCCGCCAGAGAGGCCCACGATGAAGCTCAGCGTCGAAAGGATCGCGAGTTCGCTCAGATAAGGGACGACGCCGAGCCAGGTGAAGAAACTCTGTTGCGCCGGATCGAATCCGGCCGCGGCCAGACCGTCGGCCAGCGACGCGCGTTCGAAATCGACCGGCGCGAACACAAGCGTGCCCGGCAGCGTGATCCCGGCAGCGACAAGTCTCTCGCGCTTCCACGCCTGGGTCGCCGGACGGTCCACTTCGAAGATGCGGAGTCGATCTCGCAGCGGGCCCCGATAGGCATACGTGTCGAGCCCCGCGCCCAACACTACCAGCTGGCGCACGCCGTGCGCGACGGTCGCTGCCAGGGCGTCCTCGGCGAGTCTCGCTCTCGCAGCAATGAACATGCGCAACGCGCGCTTGGACGGATCGTCGCGCGCATCGCGAACCGCGGTCTCGGCGTCCGGACCCAGAATTCGCACCGCGAGCGGATCGGCGAAGACGACCCCACGCTCGAGAACCTGATGGGCCGCCCGATGTCCGGCTGCCGCCATGGCGGTCCGGCTGGGTTGTCCTAGTGGCATGGCCAATTCGTGTCTGCCGAGCTTTGGTCCTACCGCTCTCGATACGCGACCGGCGCGCCAAAGCGGAAATGCACCATCGCCGCGCGTAGCGCGTCGATCTGCGCGGGCGTTTCCAGGCGCGTCTGCAATCCTCCGGGTCGCGGTGGCGCCAGCGGATCGAGACCCGCGGCGTCGACAAAACGCCGCGCGTAACGGCGCCACGCCTCGCCATAGCGGCCCTGCGAGGCGTGGAACAGCGTGAGGTCAGCGGGAACGGCGAGCCGCGCGCCGGCATCGCTCGCGCGCCACGTGAAATCGAGATCGTAGAAGTGGAAGCCGTCATAGCGTTCGGCATCGAACCGCGTCGCCTCCCAGACGTGGCGGCGCACGGCAATGAACGCGCCGTCGAGGAGCCGGATGCCTTCGACGACGGGTAACTGGAAGCCCGACACCATCAGCAGGGCGCCTTTTCGGCCGGGCGGCGGCGCGTGCAGGATGTGACCGTGGATCGCCCGCTGTCCGGCGTCGCCCCAGCGCGGCCCCCTCGCTTGCGACGCGCCGGCGACGCCGACGCCGTCGTGGTGTTCCAGATGGCCGAGCAAACGCTGCGCGAAATCCGGCGTTACGAGCTCGATGTCGTCGTGCGAGAAGACGAGGACGTCGCCGGTCGACTGTGCCGCGGCACGGTTGTAGCCCTCGGCGAGCGAACGCGCGTCGTGGATGCCGACGATTTCGAACGGATGGCCGGCGAAGCGGGCTTCGTAGCTCGCGGTCACGCTGCGGAAGCGCGCCGGATCGATCGAGCAGACGAGCACCGAAGTCTTCGGCGCCCGCGCAATCGACGGCGGTGGCGGAAAAACGCGCGCGACGAGACCAGGCTGCGTCGTCGCCCAGGCCAGCAGCGCTTGCAGATATACGCGCTGCGCCGCGTGCCAATGCGGCATCTCGTCGATGAGCGCGCAAGCGTCCGCGACCACGTCCGCGCCCTGGCCCGCGCGCAACGCGGATTCCAGCGCGTCAAGGCGGCGATCGAGCTTCAGGCGACGTAACGCGGGCGCTCGCGGCGTGATTTCAACACCGGCTGGCGAAGGCGTTTCCGTTGTCGACCACACGGATTTCCGGTTTGCGCACCACGTCTGCCAGACCGCCGAGTACGTTCGCTCCAGTTCGCGAGTGAAGCGCGCGGCGTCGGTGAGCCCGCTTTGCGCGAGCTTCGCCGGGAGCTCAGCGCGCAGCGTGGCAAGCGCACCGAGTTCCGCGCCGTTTCGCTCGATGATGCCGATGTAGTCATCGTCGCCCGCCGCGATCCAGCTGCCGAGATCGAGCGCGGCGAGGATGCTGGCGCAGGACCGCGACGCCGACGTCGCGCCGGGCCGGGTGACGACGGGCACGCCCTGCCACAGCGCTTCGAGCGTCGTCGTCGCGCCGGAGAACGGCAGCGGATCGAGCGCGATGTCGACGCTCGCGATCGTCTGCCGGAACGCGTCCGCCGATTGCCGCGGCAACACGCGCACGCGATCGGCGCCCACAGGCCCGAATGCCGCCGCGACGCGCGCCTGCGCGATGCCGCCGGGCACGCCGACGATGACGAGCCTTGCTTCAGGCAGCGCCGCCAAGACCCGCGCCCAGAGAGCGAGCGCGGCGTCGGTGAGCTTCGAGTAGTTGTTGAACGAGCCGAGCGTCAGATGACCGGTCTTGCCGGCCGGCAGCGGGTCCGGCGCCGACACAGCGGTCGGTGGGTTCCAGCACCATTGCGCCGGCGCGAGCCGCAGCAGCGTTTCGCTGTGCAGCGCGTCGCTTTGTCCCGGCGGATCGCTGGCCGCGTCAGTGAGCCGGTAGTCGATGCTGTCGAGCCCGGTCGTGTTGAGGTAGTCGAGCCATGTGATGGCGACCGGCGCGGGCTTCATCCCGAACACGCCGAGGCGGTTGTGGCCCGTGTGCCCCGCGATGTCGATCAGGAGGTCGATGCCGTCGCTCCTGATCCAGCGCGCCACGTCATCATCCGGTGCGCCTTTCATCACGCGCGAGGCGATCGGCGCGACGCGCGCGAGCGTCTCGGCCGGCTGCGGATTGTTGAAATAGGCGAACACCTCGAAGCGCTCGCGGTCGTGATGGCGCAGGACAGGCAGGACGAATGCGGGGAGCGCCGTGTGGCAGTCGGGCGACACGTAGCCGATGCGCAGCCGTCGGCCCGGATCGGGCGTGTTCCGGGGTGGCACGTACGCGGCCTGCCATTCGAATTCGAAGCGCTCGGCGAACGCGCGGTGCAACGCGAATACCTCTACGGGGGTGTGCCGCGTCGACAGCTTCGTGAGCGCGAGCAGGTTCGAGAACGCGGGGCGAAAGTCGGGGCGCGCGCGGCGCGCGGCGTCGTATGCGGCGAATGCGTCGTCGAATCGTCCCTGGTCCTTGTACAGGTTGCCGAGATTGTTCAGCGCCTCGGCTGCCTCCGGAGCAACGCGACGCACCTCTTCGAGCTCCGCGACGGCGCCGTCGAGGTCGCCCACCTGCTGCAGAGCGTTCCCCAGATTGACGCGCGCGCCGACCGCGCGCGGATCGAGCTCGAGCGCGCGACGATACGCGCCGATGGCTTCGTCCATCCGCGCGCGCCGCAGCAATGCGGTGCCGAGGTTCGTCCACGACGCGACATCGCCGGGGGCGCTCGCCACAGCGTTGCGAAGCGCGTCATAAGCGGCGTCGTTGTCGCCGGACTCGAGCGCATAGCCGCCAAGCCGCGACCAGACCTCCGCCGTTCCCTCGCGCGCCGCGAGCGCGGCAAGCATCGTCATCGCCCGCGCGCGGTCTCCGGCGCTCCACACGGCGTGCGCCTGTGCGAGCGCGCCGGCGACCGCGTCGCGCGCCGGATCGCCGGAGGGTAGGGCGTCGCGCTGTTCGCTCGTCATCGCGTGGTTGCCGTGCGGGTTCGGCCTCTTCGCATGATAAGCGATCGATCGTTCCGGTTCGCGATTCGCGCGGGATCGTGCGGTTTGTGGCAGCATTACGGAAAATCCGAACGCCGGCGGGGGCAAGACCGCGGCTACTATTGGGGATCCCCTCATGCTCATCGGCATTCCACGCGAAACGCGTCCGGGCGAAACGCGCGTCGCCGCCACGCCCGAGACCGTCAAGAAGCTCGCCGCGAGCGGCAAGCACGAAATCGTCGTCGAATCCGGTGCCGGCAGTGCTGCGAGCATTCCCGACGAACAATACGTTGCAGCCGGTGCCCGGATCGCCGGCGCGGCCGAAGCTTTCGGCGCGGACATCGTCCTCAAGGTGCGCGGTCCGTCCGGGGACGAGCTCCCGAAGCTCAAACGCGGTGCGCTTCTCGTCGGACTTTTGAACCCGTTCGACCAGGCGGCGGTCGCCACGTACGCACAGGCGGGCGTCACGGGATTCGCGCTCGAATGGCTGCCGCGGATCTCACGTGCGCAGTCGATGGACGTGCTCTCGTCGCAGGCGAACATCGCCGGCTACAAGGCCGTCGTTCTCGCGGCCGCCGAATACAGCCGCTTCGTGCCGATGCTGATGACGGCGGCCGGCACCGTCAAGGCCGCGCGCGTGCTGGTGATGGGCGTCGGCGTCGCCGGATTGCAGGCGATCGCGACGGCCAAGCGGCTGGGCGCCGTGATCGAGGCGTCCGACGTCCGGCCCTCGGTGAAGGACCAGGTCGAATCGCTGGGCGGCAAATGGATGGACGTTCCCTACGCCAACGACGAGGAGCGCAAGATCGCCGAAGGAGTCGGCGGCTACGCGCGGCCGATGCCGCCCGAATGGATGGCGCGGCAGGCGGGCGTGGTGCACGAACGCTGCAAGCAGATGGACATCGTGATCACCACGGCGCTCATTCCCGGTCGTCCGGCGCCGAAGCTCATCAAGGCCGAGACCGTCGCCGCGATGAAGCCCGGGTCGGTGATCGTCGACCTCGCGATCGAGCAGGGCGGCAACGTCGAGGGCGCCGAGCTCGACCAGGTCATCGTGAAGAACGGCGTGAAGATCCTCGGCATTCCGAACCTCGCCGCGACGGTGCCGGCCGACGCGAGCGCGCTCTATGCGAGGAACGTGATCAACTTCCTCGCGCTGTCGCTGAACGCCAAGACCGGCGAATTCAGCGTGCCGAAGGACGACGAGATCATCACGGCGACGCTCATCTGCGAGAACGGGCAGGTGGTGGCGCGCAAGAGCTGAGCCAAGCGCTCGCGCTGCAAACCGAATCGATTTCGCCATCCGATTTTCTCTGGAGCAGACCATGGCCGCAGGCGTCGAACCGATTGTCTTCTATCTCACCATCTTCGTGCTGGCCGTCTTCGTCGGCTACCACGTCATCTGGAACGTGACGCCGGCGCTGCACACCCCGTTGATGAGTCTCACCAACGCGATCTCCAGCATCATCCTCGTCGGCGCGATGCTCGCCGCGGGCTCCGAAAGCCTCGATTGGGGCGGCTGGCTCGGCGTGCTTGCCGTGGCGCTCGTGTCGATCAACACGTTCGGCGGCTTCCTCGTCACGCAGCGGATGCTCGAGATGTTCAGGAAGAAAGAGCCGAAGCCGGGCGCGAAGAAAGAGTAAGGGCCGGAAAGCCATGACCGCCAATCAACTCGCGCTGTGGTATCTCGTCGCCGCGGTGAGCTTCATCCTCGCGCTCAAGGGCCTCTCCTCGCCGCCGTCGGCTCGGCGCGGCAATCTCTACGGGATGATCGGCATGGCGATCGCCGTGCTGGTCACCCTGGCGCTCATCTACTCGCACAGCAAGAACGTGCTGCCGATCCTGGCCGGGATGGTCGTCGGCGGCGCGATCGGCGCGATCGTCGCGCGGCGGGTGGAGATGACGCAGATGCCCGAGCTCGTCGCCGCCATGCACTCGCTGGTCGGGCTGGCCGCGGTCTTCATCGCCATCGCTGCGGTCAACAATCCGGAGGCGATGGGCCTGCATTCGCCGATCACCGGGCTCCACAAGGCCGAGCTCTTCATCGGCACGTTCATCGGCGCGATCACGTTCTCGGGCTCGATCATCGCATTCGGCAAGCTCGCGGGGCTGGGCAAGCATTTCCGCCCATTCTCCTCCGCGCCCGTCGTGTTTCCGGGCCAGCACTGGCTCAATCTCGCGATCGGCATCGCGATGATCGCCTTCGGGATCGTCTTCTTCATGGCGGAGCTGGCGCCCTGGCCGCCGTTCATCGTGATGACGGCGCTCGCGTTCCTGCTGGGCTTCCTGCTGATCATCCCGATCGGCGGCGCCGATATGCCGGTCGTGATTTCGATGCTCAACAGCTACTCGGGCTGGGCCGCGGCGGGCATCGGCTTCTCGCTCGACAACCCGATGCTGATCGTCGCCGGATCGCTGGTCGGCAGCTCCGGCGCGATCCTGTCGTACATCATGTGCAAGGCGATGAACCGCTCGTTCATCAGCGTGATCCTCGGTGGCTTCGGCGGCGAGGTCGCCGCGGTCGCCGACACGGGAGCGAAGACGGTCAAGTCGGGGAGCGCCGACGACGCCGCATTCATCATGGGCAACGCCGAGACGGTGATCATCGTCCCCGGGTACGGGCTCGCGGTGGCGCGCGCGCAGCACGCAGTCAAGGAGATGGCGGAGAAACTGCGCGAGAAGGGCGTCAGCGTGAAGTACGCGATTCATCCGGTCGCCGGCCGGATGCCCGGTCACATGAACGTGCTTCTCGCCGAAGCCGAGGTGCCGTACGACCAGGTGTTCGAAATGGAGGACATCAACGGCGAGTTCGGCACCGCCGACGTCGCGCTGATCCTCGGCGCCAACGACGTCGTGAACCCGCTCGCCGAGCAGAAGGGCAGTCCGATCTACGGGATGCCGATCCTCGAGGCGTACAAGGCGAAGACGGTCATCGTCAACAAGCGGTCGATGGCCTCGGGCTACGCCGGTCTCGACAATCCGCTGTTTTACATGGACAAGACGATGATGGTCTTCGGCGACGCGAAGAAGACCGTCGAGGAGCTGGTGAAGGCCATCGAGTAACCCTGCGCGACGCCGGTATTCCCGAGTGAAGCAGGTGCCGTCGCGAGTCGGCTAGAATGCGTGCGCAACAGCGCGCCGTGCCCATCGCACCGTTGACGCCTCGCCATGCCCGGCCCGCTCGCCCATTTGACGATCCTCGATCTCTCCCGCGTGCTCGCGGGGCCGTGGTGCACGCAGCTCCTCGCCGATCTCGGCGCGACGGTGATCAAGATCGAGCGTCCCGGCTCCGGAGACGACACGCGCGCGTGGGGTCCGCCGTATCTCAAGGACGCCCACGGCCACGACACCAGCGAAGCTGCCTACTACCTTTGCTGCAACCGCGGCAAGCTGTCGGTCGCCGTCGACTTCACGATGGCCGAAGGCCAGCGCATCGTCCGTGATCTCGCGCGCGACGCGGATGTGCTGGTCGAGAATTTCAAGGTCGGCGGCCTCGCGAAGTACGGACTCGACTATGCGAGCCTCGCGCCGATCAATCCGCGGCTCGTTTATTGTTCGATCACCGGCTTCGGCCAGCAGGGCACGTATGCGGATCGTGCCGGCTACGATTTCATCATCCAGGGCATGAGCGGGTTCATGAGCGTCACCGGCGAGCGCGACGATCTGCCCGGCGGTGGCCCGCAGAAGGCGGGCGTGGCGATCACCGATCTGATGACCGGGATGTACGCGACGGTGGCAATTCAAGCGGCGCTCGCGGAGCGTGATCGCACGGGGCGGGGTCAGTGGATCGATACGTGCCTGTTCGATGCGGCCGTCGCGATGATGGCCACGATGTCGCACAACTACCTGATCACCGGCACGCCGCCCGGGCGGCTCGGCAACGCGCATCAGAACATCGTCCCCTACCAGGTTTTTGCGTGCGCCGATGGGCACCTGATCCTCGCCGTCGGCAACGACAGCCAGTTCGCGAAGTTCTGCGAAGCCGCGCGGAAACGCGAATGGGCGACCGATCCGCGCTTCGCGAAAAATGCCGATCGCGTGCGCAGCCGCGAGCTGATCGTGCCGCTTATCGCGGAGGTCATGAAAACGCGCACGCAGCGCCAATGGCTCGATGCGCTGGAGCCGCTCGCGATTCCCTGTGGCCCGATCAACCGGCTCGATCAGGTGTTCGCCGATCCGCAGCTCATCGCGCGCGGACTGCGGCACGACCTCCCGCATCCGCTCGCCGGCACCGTCCCGCAGGTGGGAACGCCGATCCGGCTCGGGGCGACGCCGGCGATGGCCGACCGGCCACCGCCGCTCCTGGGCGAGCATACGGCCGCAGTGCTCCGCGATCGTCTTCATCTCAACGACGACGCGATGCGGGCACTCCTGGCGTCGGCCGTGATCCAACTGCGCACATGAACGGAATAATCGCGTGATTGCCCAGGGCCTCACCCGCAAGCCGGTGTTCTGGATCGTCTATGCGCTGGCGGCGGCTGCCGCGCTCGCGCTCGCGTGGCGGCTCTTCCCGCTCGCGATTCCACTCGTCAACCTCGACATCCGGCTCGCGCGCGACGATGCGATCGCGAAGGCGCTGGCCGTTGCGCAAACGCTGAAGCTCGCGCCGGAGGGTGCACGGGCGGCGGCGCGCTTCGCGCACGATCAGGCCGCGCAGAACTACATCGAGCTCGAAGGCGGTGGCAAGTCCGCCTTTGCGGCGGTTGTCGCCGGGAACGTCTACGCGCCGTACTGGTGGGACGTGCGGCTGTTCCGACCCGGGGAAACGACCGAGGCGACGATCCGTTTCCGTCCCGATGGCGCGCGCGACGGCTTCGTGCAACAGCTGCCCGAAAAGTCCGTGCCGGCGGATCCCGCCGGGCTCGCGCTGTCCGAGAGCGCGGCACGCGCACTCGCCGAAAGCGGTGCGCGTGACGAGTGGGGCGTGAACCTCGCGTCATACCGACTCCTCGAACACACGCAGCAGGAGCGCACGACCGGCCGCGTAGATCACGCGTTCGTCTACGAGCGCACCGACGGGAGCATCGCGGGCTCGCGCTTTCGGCTGCGCCTCGCCGTCACCGGCGATGCGCTCACCGAAGTCACGCACTACGTCTACGTGCCGGAGTCGTTCGACCGGCGGTTTCAGGAGCTGCGCAGCGCCAACAACACGATCGCCGGCACCGCGGCGCTCGCGGCGGGCGTCCTCTACGGCATCGGCGGCTGCCTCATCGGCACGCTGTGGCTCCTGCGCCGGCGCGCGCTGCAGTGGCGGCCCGCCGTCACCGCGGGGTTCATCGTCGGCGGCCTGATGGGCGCGATGATCCTCGCCAACGCACCGGCCGCCTGGTTCGATTTCGACACCGCGCAATCGACGACGACGTTCTGGCTGCGGCAGGCCGGCGGCGCGGCGCTGGCGATGCTGGCGGGTGGCCTGGGCTACGGGCTCGTCTTCATGGCGGCGGAGGGGTTGTCGCGGCGCGCGTTCGCCGACCATCCCCAGCTGTGGCGGCTGTGGTCGCCCGCGGCCGCACCGACGACGGCGGTGCTCGGGCGCACGCTCGGCGGCTATCTGTTCGTGCCGATCGGCCTTGCGCTGATCATGGCGTTCTACTACGTCACGAACCGCTTTCTCGGATGGTGGCAGCCTTCCGAATCGCTCACCGATCCGAACATCCTCGGCAGCGCGGTGCCGGCGCTTTCGCCGATCGCGATCTCGCTGCAGGCGGGATTCATGGAGGAATGCCTGTTCCGCGCGATCCCGCTCTCCCTTGCAGCGCTCATCGGCGCGCATTACGGGCGGCGCGGCCTGGCGATCGCGATCGCCGTCGTCGTTCAGGCGCTGGTCTTCGGCGGCGCGCACGCGAATTACCCCGGCTTTCCCTCCTATTCCCGCCTGGTCGAGCTGTTCGTCCCCGCGATGGTATGGGCGCTCATCTTCCTGCGCTTCGGTCTGCTGCCGACGATCCTGCTGCATGCGCTGTTCGATCTAACGCTGATCTCGATTCCGCTGTTTCTCGTCGACGCGCCCGGCAGCGATCTGCAGCGCGCGCTCGTCATTCTGGCCGGCATCACGCCACTCGCGATGGTCCTCACGCGGCGATTGGGCGCCGGTGCATGGGGCGAGCTTACCGCTGCGTTGCGCAACGGCGCGTGGGAGCCGCTCATCGCCGGGCCGACCGACGCGCGAACCGAGCATCTCACCGCCGCGGCGTCGGGTTTCCGCTGGGTTGCGCCGTTCCAGCGCGCGCTGCCGGTACTTGGATTGATCGGATTCGTCACATGGGTGCTCGTCACGCCCTTCCGCGCCGATGTGCCCGCGTTGCCCGTCACGCGCGGGCAGGCGGTGGCCGCCGCCACCGCCGCGCTCGAAGCGCAGGGCGTGACACTCGGTTCCGGGTGGCGGCGTGATGCGGTGGTCAAAGTCGCCCCCGGGGACGATTCCACGTGGCTCGGACACAAATTCGTCTTTCGCGAGACCGGGCGCGACGGTTATGCGAAAGTCATCGGCGGCACGCTTGCGCCGCCGCTGTGGGACGTCCGCTATGCGCGCTTCGAGGGCGAGGTCGCCGATCGTGCCGAAGAGTGGCACGTGACGATCGACGGCAACGGTGCCGTGCGCCAGGTTCGGCACGTGCTGCCGGAGGAGCGGCCGGGAGCGAAGCTCTCGCGCGATCAAGCATTCGCGCGCGCCGAACGCGTGGTGCGCGAGAAGTGGGGCATCGATCCGGCGGCGCTGAAGCCGATCGGAACCGAGGAGAAACAGCGACCGGCGCGGACCGACTGGACGTTTACGTTTTCGGATCCGCGGGTCGATGTGGGCAAGGATGGCGTCGCCGCGCTGGGCGTCGTGGTCGCCGGCGACGAGATCGCCGGCTACGGGCGGTTCGTCGACGTTCCGGAAGCGTGGCAGCGCGCCGAGCGCGAGCGCGACTCGCGGCTCTTGATCGTCAGGATGGTGTTCGTCGGGCTGCTCGGCATTGCGGGCCTCGCCGCAATCGTGATGGCGGTGGTCGACTGGACGCATGGCCGCCGCGATCGCCGCGCGCTCTACGGGGTCGGCGCGATCATGATCGTGCTGGGCGCCGCCGGAATCGCGAACGGCTGGCCACTGCAGGCGTACAACTTGAAGACTGCGGAACCGCTGGTTTCACAGGCGGCGATAGGCATTGCGGTGCTGCTCGCCGGCGTGCTCGTCAGCGCGTTGCTGTTCGGGTTGACGGCTGGGGTCGGCGTGTGGGCGACGACGCGGCAACGACCGCATCCGCTCGCGGTACGGTTGCCGCGGTGGGTGCTGGCGATCTTCGCCGCTTTGTTCGTCGCCGGGATTCGCGCCGGGCTCGATCGGATCACGCCCGCGTCCGTCCCGTTGTGGCCGAGCTACGGCGTCGAAGCGCTGGCCTCGCCCTGGCTCGGGGCGGCGCTGGCGGGGGCAAGGCTGCTCTCAGCGATCGCCGTCGGGCTGTTCCTGCTCTACGGGCTCGAACGGTTGACGGCTGGATGGCAGCGGCGCGCGTGGCTCGCTTCCGCGCTCCTCGTCGTCATCGCCGTCGCGACGTCGCTCGCCGGGGCGAACGATGCCAAGATCGCCGCAGTGGAAGGATTCGCGACGGGTGCAGCCGGCATCGCGGTCGTCTATGGATTGCTGCGTTTCGACTACGCGCTGCTGCCCGCGTACATGGCGACCGGCGTGGCGCTCGGCTTCGCGGAAAACGGGCTGCGCAAGGGCGACTCCGTGGCGCTCGTCTACGCTGGAATCGCGATTGCCGCCGCTGCACTCGTGGCGTGGGGCGTCACGCGCTATCTCGACCGCGCGCGCAGCTTTGCGCCTCCCGCCAAGGCCGTGACGGAAGGCGCGCCGGTCACTTGACCGTCGTCCAGTAGGGCGTCACGAAATTGTCGGCGCGATGCACGACGGTCACGTTGCTGCGCGACGCCCACGGGATCACTTGCCGGTGCAGCGGGATGTGATTCACTTCGGTCTTCTGCGCGAGCAGCGCCTCGTGGATGAGGCCCAGTCGATCGTCGGGATCCATGTCGAGCTTGATCTTCGCGGTCAGCGCGTCGAGCTTCGCGTTCGTGTAGCGGCCGTAGTTGTAGTCGCCGTCGCCCTTGCCGTTGTAGGTCGAGAGGACGGGCTGCAGAATGAAGATCGGGTCGATCGCCGCGCCGCCCCAGCCCAGCATGTACAGGCTCGTGTCGAACTTCTCGAGCTTGGGAAAGTAGTTGGCGCGCGGCATCGCGTTCACCCTGGTCGCCACGCCGATCTGGCTCCACATCGCCGCCAGGGCCTGGCAGATCTTCTCGTCGTTGACGTAGCGGTTGTTCGGACAGTCGAGCGTCACCTCGAAGCCGTTGGGATAGCCGGCTTCGGCAAGCAGCTTCTTCGCTCCCTCGCGATCGAACGGCAGGCGCTTCTCGAGTTCAGGCGCCGAGTACTTCGGCGACGGCAGCATTGCGCCCGTCGGCTTCGCCAGGCCGCGCATCGTCGAAGTCTTGATCGCCTCGATGTCGATCGCCTGATAGAGCGCCTGCCGCACCCGCCTGTCCTTGAACGGGTTCTTGCCCTTGACGTTCGCATACAGGAGCTCGTCGCGGTTCTGGTCCATGCCGATGAACACGACGCGGTTCTCGATGCCTTCGATGACCTTGATGCCGGGCGTCTGCGCGAGGCGCGGCACGTCCTGCGGCGGCGGATCGTTGACGAGATCGACTTCGCCGGAGATGAGCGCGGCGACGCGCGTCGCGTCGGAGACGATCGGCGTGTAGATGACGTCGTCGACATTGCCATCGAACAGCCCGGTCTTGATGCCCCACCAGTTGGGGTTCTTCTTGAGCACCGTCTTCACGTCCGGCTCACGCGACACCAGCATGTAGGGGCCCGTGCCGTTGGCCTTGTGTGCCGTGATCATGTCTTCGTGGTCCTTGTAGTTCTGCGGCTTCGTGGCGCGATTCTTTTCGCACCAGGCTTTCGACATGATGTTGATCGTCGCCATGTGCTCGAGCTCGACCGGATTGGGGCCGGTGGTCGTGAATTCGACGGTCAGGTTGTCGATCTTCTTCGGTATCCCGGCGGCCGTCGAATAGACGCGCAGCTGCGACGTGTCCGCCCGCGCGCGTCCGTAACTGAACACGACGTCGTCCGCGGTGAACGGCGTGCCGTCGTGAAACGTGACGCCGGGCCGCAGCTTGACGCGCCACGTCGTCGGATTGACCTGCGTCCACGACACGGCAAGCGACGGCCGCAGGCCGAGCTCCTTGTCGCGGTCGACGAGGAACTCGTAGACCAGGCTGGTGATGTTGTTGGTGAGGATTTCGTTTTGCGAATGCGGGTCGGTCGTCTGCGGGTCGCCGCGACCGGCCCAGCGCAACGTCGTCGCGCCGGCATCGGCAACGGCAATCGCGAGCGCAGCGGCGGTGAGCAGCGTCGCGGTGCGGAGGAAGGCAGTCATGGGAATCTCCTCGCCAAGGTATGCGCCGGGTCTCGTGCCGGCGCCCGGCGAATGGGCGCGATCATAACTCCCGCGCGACCCACGCGGTAAAATCGCGCCGCCTATTAGTGCACCCTTGGCGCTGCGCGCCTTCCCTCCGAGAGGGAGCAATTCGCGCTCGGGGCGGCCCTTCGCGCTCATGCCGTTGCCCGCCGACTTGCTCGCAGAGCTCCCTCTGGCGATGGCCGCAGATGCGATCTCGCTCGCGCGCCGCATCGAGCGCGCGCGCGACGCCCGCGCCGGAGCCGCCGAATGGCAGCGCATCGCCGCCGTCCTCGCGCGTTCGGTCGAACGCTGCCGTGCCCGCGCCGCGCGGCGGCCGGCAATCGTGTATCCGCCGGAGCTGCCCGTCGCGCAACGCGCCCGGCAGATCGGCAACGCGATCCGCGACCACCGCGTCGTCATCGTCTGCGGCGAGACCGGCTCCGGCAAGACGACGCAGCTCCCCAAGATCTGCCTCGAGCAGGGCCGCGGCGTGCGCGGGCTGATCGGTCACACGCAGCCGCGGCGGATCGCGGCGCGCGCGGTCGCCACCCGCATCGCGCAGGAGCTGTCCACCGCGCCGGGCGATGTCGTCGGCTACAAGGTTCGCTTCACCGACCACACCAGGCCGGATGGCTTCGTCAAGCTGATGACCGACGGCATCCTGCTCGCGGAAACGATGGGAGACCGGCTCCTCGCCGCCTACGACACGATCATCGTCGACGAAGCGCACGAGCGGAGCCTCAACATCGACTTTCTGCTCGGCTATCTCAAGGATCTGCTGCCGCGCCGGCCGGACCTCAAGGTGATCGTCACGTCGGCGACGCTCGACGCCGATCGCTTTGCGCGCCATTTCGGCAGCGTCGACGCGCCGGCGCCGGTGATCGAAGTCTCGGGACGCGTCTATCCGGTGGCCGTGCGTTACCGGGCGCAGAAGTCCGGCGCCGAGGAAGCCGACGACGAGGAAGAGCTCGAAGAGGGAATCGTCGCGGCCGCGGAGGACCTGTGGCGCGAAGGCCCCGGCGACATCCTCGTGTTCCTGCCCGGCGAGCGCGAGATCCGCGAAACGGCCGATCTCCTGCGCCGCAGCCTGGCGCGAAAGCCCTATGCGAATGCGCTCGAGATCCTGCCGCTTTATGCACGGCTGACGCCCTCGGAGCAGCAGCGCGTTTTCGCCCCGTCGCGCGGGCGGCGCATCGTGCTCGCGACCAACGTCGCCGAAACGTCGCTCACCGTCCCCGGCATCCGCTGCGTGATCGATTCGGGTCAAGCCCGCGTCAAGCGCTACTCGCTGCGCAACAAGACGACGCTGCTGCAGATCGAGAAAATTTCGCAGGCGGCGGCGAATCAGCGCGCGGGCCGCTGCGGACGCGTGGCCGACGGCGTCTGCGTGCGTCTGTATGACGAGGACGATTTCGCCGCGCGGCCGAAGTACAGCGACCCCGAGATCCTGCGCTCGTCGCTCGCGGCGGTGATCCTGCGGATGCAGGCGCTGGGTCTTCCGGCCGTCGACGCGTTCCCGTTCCTCGAGCCGCCCTCGCCGCGCGCGATCGCCGACGGCTATCAGCTGCTGCACGAGCTCGAAGCCGTCGACGAACATCGCGCGCTCACGCCGCTCGGCCGCGATCTCGCGCGGCTTCCCGTCGATCCGCGCGTCGGACGGATGGTGCTCGCCGCGCGCGAAGCGGGTTGCCTTGCCGAGGTGCTCGTCATCGCGAGCGCACTGTCGGTCCCCGACCCGCGTGACCGCCCGCTCGAGCGTGCGCAGGCGGCCGACGAAGCGCACCGGCGCTTTCGCGACGAGCGCTCGGATTTCCTGTCGCTTCTCGCGTTGTGGGAATTCTTCGAGGGCAAGCTCGGGGAGAAGCTCACGCACCGGAAGCTCGTCGACGCCTGTCGCGGGCAGTTCGTCTCGTACCTGCGGCTCACCGAATGGCGCGACGTCCATGCGCAGCTCGCGAACGAAATCGCCGAGCAGGGCTTCACCTGGGATCCGAAGCTGCCGGCGAAAATCGACGTCGCACGGTATCAGGCGATCCACAAGGCGCTCCTTGCCGGACTCCTCGGCAACATCGGCGCGAAAGATACCGAAAGCGATGCCTATCTCGGCGCGCGCGGGATCCGCTTTTACCTCCATCCGGGCTCGGGGCTTGCGAAAAAGGCGAGCGCTGCCGGGCCGCCCCAAGGCGCGAGTCGCACCCCCTCGGGGGGCAGCGCAGCGGCCGAGTTGGCCAATGAGGCCGCAAGCGTGGGGGCACACCAACCCAAATGGGTGCTCGCTGCCGAGCTGGTCGAGACCTCGCGCCTTTACGCACGCTGCGCCGCGAGGATCGAGCCCGAATGGATCGAAGCCGTCGCCGGCGGACTCGTCACGCGCGATTATTTCGAGCCGCACTGGGATGCCGACCGCGGCGAAGTCGTCGCGAGCGAGCGCGTGCAGCTCTACGGTCTCACCCTCGTGCCGCGCCGCCGCGTCTCGTTCGGCCGCATCGACTGTAAGCTCGCCCACGACGTGTTCATCCGCGAGGCGCTCGTCCCCGGCGCGATCGCGACCAGGGGCGCCTTCCTCGCGCACAACCGGCGACTTGAAGATGAAGTGGCGGAGCTCGAGCACAAGGCGCGGCGCCAGGACGTGCTGGTCGATGAGGACGCGATCGCCGACTTCTACGCCGAGCGCGTTCCGCAGCATGTATGCACGCAGGTCGCATTCGAACGCTGGCGGGAAGGCGCGGAACGAAGGGATCCGCGGCTCCTGTTCCTCACCCGCGACGTGCTGATGCGTCACGCGGCGGCGAACGTGACCGAGGAGCTCTTTCCCGAAACGCTCGCGATGGCCGGCGCAGTTCTGCCGCTCAAGTATCGCTTCGCGCCGGGGCATCCGCTGGACGGCCTGACGCTGACGGTGCCGCTCGCGCTCCTGAACCAGGTCGACGCGGCGCGCCTTTCCTGGCTCGTGCCGGGAATGATTCGCGAAAAGGTCACGTTTCTTCTCAAGGCGTTGCCCAAGGCCTGGCGCGGCCGCCTCGTGCCGTTGCCGGAGACTGTTACCGCGTTTCTCGAGGCGGTGCCGTCTGCACATGGCGAGCTCGCCGATGCTCTGCGAACGTGGCTCGGTGCGCGATTTGCCGAAAAGCCGCCGGGAGACGTCTGGGACGGCGTCGTGCTCCCGCCGCACCTCACGGTCAATCTCGCGGTCGTCGACGTCACCGGCAACGCGCTCGCGAGCGGACGCGATCTCGCCGCGCTGCGCGCGCAACTCTCCGAGGCCGCGCAGCTTTCGTTTGCGCAGGCGGGAGCAGGGCCGGCGATGCGCGGCGCCCGCGGGTGGGAATTCGGCGATCTGCCGGAGACGCTGACCCGCGATGTCGGCGGACAGCGGATCACCGGTTATCCGGCCCTCGAAGACGACGGCGACGGCGTCCGGGCAGCGCTCTACGACACGCCGGAAGCGGCGAGGATCGCGATGCGTGCGGCCGTGATTCGCCTCATCCGGTTTGCCCTCGACGACGCGGTGGCGCGGTACGAAAAAGGCGCGCCGGGCTTCGCGCAGGCGGCGCTGCACCTCAAGACGACGATCCCGACCGATGCACTGCGTTCCGACGTGATGGCGGCCGTCTGCGATCGGGCGTTTGTGGGCGACGATCCACTGCCGCGTTCGCCGAGCGCGTATGCCGAACAGGTGAGGCGCGCGCGCACGCGATTGCCGGCCGTTGCCGAAGGCGCGTTCCGGCTCCTGTCGACGATTGCCGCCCTGCATCACGCGCTGACGCAGCGGATCAATGCGCTCCCGTCGGCGCACACGCGCCTGGCAGCGGATGTCCGGAGCCGGCGCGACGCGCTCGTCCATCCGGGATTCTTCACGGCGACGCCCTGGGCGCAGCTCGCCCATGTGCCGCGCTATCTCGAAACACTGGACCGGCGACTCGCCAAATATCCCGAGAACCCGGCGCGCGACGCCAAACACGCGGCCGCCCTCGCCGACTGGTGGCGGCGCTATCGGGAGCGCCTCGACCGGGACCGGGCTTACGGACGAGTCGACCCGGCACTCGAAGGGTTCCGTTGGCTGCTCGAAGAGCTTGCGGTGTCGCTCTTCGCCCAGGAGCTGAAGACGCCGTTTCCGGTCTCCTACAAGCGGGTGGAGCGGGCCTGGGCCCAACTCGCGGGCTGAACCCACGGTTTGGCGTCCGGAATCCGCCCGTGCTACAGTAACTTAGCGAGTTTTCGTCCAGAGCTTTCGAGATCGGCCCCGTGGCTCCCGAACGGGCTGTCCGAACCGGGGACGCATGCTGGAGCGTCCGGCCGCGGGGGGAGTCACGGCAACAGCGTCATCAGGATGAACGTTACGACCACCGAAACGGCCGCCCGTCGGCCCGTGTCGCGCGAACTGTCGAAGATCCTCGCCGATTGCCGGGATCTCGCGATCCATCGCCTGCTGCAGGCGTTCACGACGCTGCTCGACCGGGTCTCCGACATGCTGATGGACCGGGCGAGCATGACGGAGATCCGTGACGAGCAGCAGGTCCTCCTCGACGCGCGCGCCGCGCTCAAGACCGAGCGCCCGACGCTGATGCGCGAATTCGAGCAGCGGCTGCGCACCCGCGTCAACGACACGATCTCGGGCAAGACGGCGGAGCGGGCCGATTTTTCCAAGGTCGACGTCGACAAGCTGACCCTCGTCGACACCTCGGCGATGGACGAGTCGCTAATCACCGGCAACATCACGCGGATCGTCGAGAACACCTGCCATGACGAGCTGCAGACGTTGAACCGCGGCATCGGTCATCTGATGGGCGACCCCGACCTCGAGACCGACCACAATCCGCTCGCCCCCGCGACGATCGTCGACTCCTTTGCCGATGCCTTGAAGACGGTCAAGGCGGAGAACCGGGTCAAGTTCGCGATCCTGAAGGAGCTGAACCAGGCTTCGCTCACCGACATCAACAGCATCTACTCGGATCTCAACAAGCACCTGCTCGGCCTGCGCGTCATCCCCTCGGGGTCGCGCACCACGATCATCAATCGTGATCGCGCGCGGGCCGCCGCGCGGATGGCGCCGGGGGCGCCCGGCGAGGCGAAGGCCGAAGCGCCGGCGGCCGAAGTCGATGTGATGTCGCTCTTCCGCCGGATGTTTGCGGGGCAGGCGATCCCCTCGCGCGGCGTCCCCTCTGCGCCGATGGCCGGCGACATGCCGATGCCAGGCGGATTCATGCCCGATGCGGGGGCGCCGGGAATGCCTGGGATGCCGCCGGGCTTGCTCGACTCCGCCGGCGCTGGCGCCGGCGACTTTCCGCAGATCGACATGGGCGGGAGCGCCGCCCGGTACATCCCCAGTGGGCCGTTGGCGCCGACGCCTTCGGGCTACATCCCGGGTGCTCCGATCATCGCCACGCCGGCACTCGGCGAGGGTCTCGCCCGCTTGCAGGCCGGCGAAACCGGGTTCGATCTGGGCGGTGGGATGTTCGTGTCGTTCTCGGGCATCCCGGAAGGCAAGCACAACGTCCTGCGCGACCTGCAAGAGTCGCCGCTCGGCAAGAAGGCGAACCAGCTCGAATCGATGACGATCGAGCTGGTTGCGATGCTGTTCGATTTCATCTTCGAAACCAAGGACCTCCCCGACGGCATCAAGGCGCTGCTCGCCCGGCTGCAGATTCCGGTGCTGAAGGCGGCGATGCTCGACGGCGCCTTTTTCGCGAAGAAGTCGCATCCGTCCCGGCTGCTCGTGAACGCGCTCGCGCAGGCGGGGCTGGGCTGGTCGCCGGTGATGGGGCAGGACGATCCGCTCTACCGGAAGATCGAGAAGATCGTCCACGGGATCCTCGACGGCTTCTCCGACAACCTCGCGATCTTCGACGAGCTGCGCGCCGAACTCGAGGCGTTCCTCGCCGACGAGGAGAAGGCCGCCGAGGCCAACATCCTCAGCACCGCGGACGAGATCAATCAGAAGGACCGCCAGCAGATCGCGCAAGCGGTCGGCAAGGCCGAGATCGAGCGCCGCATCGAGGCCTATCCGATTCCGAACTTTCTCGCGACGTTCCTGCGTGTCCAGTGGCAGGGGACGCTCGAGCACGTCTACCTGCAGCACGGCGAAGAGAGCGAAGGCTGGGGCCAGGCGGTCGCGACGCTCGAAGACCTCGTCTGGAGCGTGCAGCCCAAGAAGACCAACGAGGACCGCAAGCACCTGGTCGCACTCCTTCCATCACTGCTGAAGCGGATGTCGGCGGGAATCCAGAACGTGCCGTGGCCGCCCGAGGAGCGCGAGCGCTTCATGTCGAACCTCGTCGAAGCGCATGCGGCCGCGGTAAAGCCCTCGCTCGCTTCCGTGCCGCTGCCGACGGCCGCCGTCGCCGAGCAGGCGAAGGTCGAGGCGGAGCAGGCGAAGGCGATCGGCGACGTGGCGGCAGCCGCCAAGGCGGAAGAGCTCGCCGTCGCGATGTCGGCGGCCGAGCCGGCGCCGCCCGAGCCCGAACCCGAGGTCATCGACGACCAGTTCCTCGAGATCGCGCAGAGCCTCGAGCGTGGAATGTGGATCGAGTTCGAGGCCGAGGACGGTCAGCTCGCGTTCGCCAAGCTCGCCTGGATCAGCCCGCTGCGCGGCACGTATCTGTTCACTAACCGGCAGGGCCAGAAGGCGCTGTCGATGACGGCCGAGGAGCTCGCCGTGCGGTTCCGCGACGACCGGGCGCGGCTGGTCGAGGCCGAGCCGCTGATCGACCGCGCGTTCGGCTCGATGATGCAACAGATCGACCACAAGTTCCCCGAGGCCGAAGCCGAGCCCGTCTAGCGCCGTCGCTGCGGGTCCCAAGGCGCGCACCTCTTGCAGCGGACTGCGCTGGCGTCGCGTACGGACCGAATCGACGTGGGCACACCAACGATCGGCCTCGTCGTCATCGGCGACGAAATCCTTTCCGGCAAGCGCGAAGACAAGCATTTCGTCCACGTCGCGCGAACGCTCGCCGCGCGCGAGCTTGCGCTTTCCTGGGCGCGCTTCGAGGGGGACGACCGGGCGCGGCTGACGGCGATGTTCTCCGAATCGCTCGCGCGCGGCGACATCGTGTTCTCGTTCGGCGGTGTGGGGGCGACGCCGGATGATCACACGCGGCAGGCCGTCGCCGCGGCGCTCGGCGTGCCGCTCGTCCGGCATCCGGAGGCGGTCGCCGAAATCGAGGCGCGCTTCGGCGCGGAAGCCTATCCGCACCGCGTGCTGATGGCCGAGTTTCCCGCGGGCAGCACGATCATTCCGAATCCGGTCAATCGCGTCGCGTCGTTCTCGATCCGCGACCATCACTTCTTTCCCGGCTTTCCGCAGATGGCGTGGCCGATGCTCGACTGGGTGCTCGCGACGCGCTACGCAACGCTTCGCGCGCTGCCGTCCGCGGAGCGCGCGATCGTCGTCTACGGCGCCGGCGAAAGCCAGCTCTTGCCGTTGATGGACGAGAACGTCGCGCGCTTTCCTGCGGTCAAGCTCTTCAGCCTGCCGTCGTTTCTTGCCGACGGCGGGCGGCGGATCGAGCTTGGCGTCCGCGGCGATCCGGGTGAAGTCGACGCGGCGCTTGCGCATCTCGTCACCGGTGTCGAGGCAGCGGGATTCCGCTGGGAGCCGTTCGATCCCCGCACGAGCGAACGGTGAATGCGGTCGTCCGCTCGCTCCTGCGCGCCATTCCGCTCCTGGGTGACGGGCGGGTGCTCGCCCTCGTGTTTCTCCCGCTCGTGCTGGCGGTGGCGCTCTGGATTCTCGGGGCTTTTCTGCTGTGGACGCCGCTCTCCCATGCATTCGCCGGCGCCATCGCGCGGTCGCTTTCGGGGCTGGGACTCGCGCCCGAGCCCGGCTGGGTCGCGGCGACTGGCGGCGGCATCGCCACGTTCGTGGCCCTGACGCTCGCGGTCGGCGCGCTTGCTCTCGCGGCGATCGCGGTGTTCGCCGCGCCCGTGTTCGTGCGCGCGGTCGCCTCGCGCCATTTTCCGGCGCTCGAGCGCAGGCATGGCGGAACGGTCGGAGGCGGGCTCGCCAACGCCCTGGTCGCCCTCGCGCTCTGGCTTCTGCTGTGGATCGCCGTGTTGCCGCTGCTGCTCTTTCCGGTGGTCGGCGTGCCGGCCTCGCTCGCCGTCAACGCGTGGCTCAATGCCCGTCTCTTCCGGTACGATGCGCTGTCCGAGCACGCGAGTGCCGACGAGCGGACCGCGATCTTTCGCGCCGCGCGCGGCCGGCTCTTCTCGCTCGGTATCGTGCTCGCCCCGCTGTCGTTCGTCCCGATCGTGAACCTGATCTCGCCCCTCTACGCCGGCCTCGCATTCACGTGTCTGTGTCTCGACCTGCTCGCGGCGCTGCGCGCGCACGGCGCAGAAACGGCGGCCCGGAGCGCAGCGTGAAACCGCCGCCGGGCCTGGGCTTGGACGGAGGCGGACGCGGCTACGACGAGGTCGCCGTCGGCGACGCGTTTTCGCGCACGATCACGATCACCGACACGCACCTCGTGATCGGCGCCGGGCTCATCGGCGATTTCAACCCGCATCATGTCGACGACGGTTACGCGAAACAGTCGCGGTTCGGCACGCGGATCCTCCATGGCGTGATCACCAGTGCGCTGATGGGTGCGCCCGTCGGCATGTACTTCCACGGCACCGCGCTTGCGTACCTCGAGCACGCGGCGCGCTTTCTCGCACCGGTGCGCGCCGGCGATACGCTGACGACGACGTGGACGGTGACTGCGCTCCATCCCAAGCCGCGGCACGGCGGCGGCGTGGTCGTGCTCGCGGGCGTGGCCCGCAATCAGGATGGCGTCGTCGTTGCAAAAGCCGACGGCAAGATGCTCGTAGCGGCGCGAGGCTGGGAGCAGGGCCCCCGCGCGCCCGGCGCGCGGGGTGCGACCGGGCCGAGTCGACGCAGCGGCCGACGGCTCGGCGCGACGATCGTCACGAACGGAGCGGAGGCCGCCGGCGCGCGCAGCGCTAGCTCGAAAGCGCCTTCGCGCACTCGGCGACCAAGTCCGGCCCGCGGTAGATGAGCCCCGTGTAGATCTGCACGAGCGTCGCGCCGGCGTCGATCTTCTCCTTCGCATCGGCGCCGCTTAAGATACCGCCGACGCCGATGATCGGCAGCGCGCCGTCGAGCGCCTGCGCGAGCATTCGCACGACCGCGGTCGACTGCTCGCGCAGCGGACGGCCCGACAGGCCGCCTGCCTCGTCGCCGTACTTGAGGCCGCGCACCGCGTCACGGGCGACGGTCGTGTTGGTCGCGACCACGCCGTCGATGCGGTGGCGGACGATGAGCTTGGCGATGCCGTCGATCGCCGCGCGCGTCAGGTCCGGCGCGATCTTGATCGCGATCGGCGTGTACTTGCCGTGGCGGTCGGCAAGTTTGCGCTGTTCGCTCTTGAGGGCGGCGAGCAGCGCGGTGAGCGCGTCCTCGGCCTGCAGCTCGCGCAGCCCCTTCGTGTTCGGCGAGGAGATGTTGACAGTGACGTAGGAGGCGCGCGGATAGACGGCGCGAAGGCCGGCGATGTAGTCGTCGATCGCTCTGGCGTTCGGCGTATCGAAGTTCTTGCCGATGTTGAGGCCGAGGATCCCGCGCCACGCCGCACGCCCCGCGTTGGCGAGAAAACGTTCGACGCCGTCGTTGTTGAAGCCCATCCGGTTGATGAGCGCTTCCGCCTCCGGCAGGCGGAAGATGCGGGGCTTCGGATTACCCGGCTGCGCCCGCGGCGTGACGGTGCCGCATTCGATGAAGCCGAAGCCCAGCGTCGCGAGGCCGTCGATGTGGGCGGCGTTCTTGTCGAGGCCCGCGGCGAGCCCGACCCGGTTCGGGAATTCGAGTCCCATCGCAGTGACCGGCGACCCCGCCACGTGGCGCGTAAACGCCTGGGCGAGACCGAGCCGCGTCGCGCCGTCGAGACTCGCGAACGCAAGCTCGTGCGCAGTCTCGGGGTCGAGCGCGAACAGGAAGGGGCGCAGGAACGGATACATCGGAAGTGCGGCGCAAGCGCAGTTGGCGTGACGTGACGACCGTCCCTCGCGCCCGCGGCGATGATACCATTCGCGCGCTCGCTTTCTTCCCGCCCGAATGCCTCTTGCTCGCGCTCTTCTCCCGAATCGCCTGGCTTTAGTCCTGCTCGCGGCACTTGCGCTGGTCGCACCATCCGCAGTTGCGGCGACGAAACCCGTCGTGCCCGCCAACTATGCGGCGCGTGCCGACGTACGCGCATTCATCGATGAAATGGTCGCCGAATACGGCTTCGACCGGCACGCGTTGCGCCACGCGTTCGCCGCAGCGCGCTACGAGCCGCGCATCGTCGAAGCGATGCAGCGGCCCCTGCTCGAACCGCCCAAGTGGTACGACTACGCGCCCCCGCTCCTTTCTCCGGCGCGCGTCGACGGCGGCGTTGTCTGGTGGAATGCGCACGCCGCGGAGCTCGGCGAGGCCGAAGCGCGCTTTGGCGTTCCGGCCGAAGTGATCGTCGCGATCGTGGGCGTCGAGTCGTTCTACGGGCGCAACACCGGACGGTATCGGGCGCTCGACGCGCTCGCGACGCTCGCCTTCGACTACCCGCGCCGTGCTGCGTTCTTTCGCGGCGAGTTGAAGCAGTTCCTGCTGCTCGCGCGCGAGCTTTCCGTATCGCCGCTCTCGCCCAAAGGCTCGTTCGCCGGCGCGCTCGGCGTTCCGCAGTTCATGCCGGGAAGCTATCGCACGTACGCCGTCGACTTCGACGGCGACGGCCGGCTCGATCTCTGGGACAGCGGCGCCGACATTGCCGGCAGCATTGGCAACTTTCTTGCGCGCCACGACTGGCAGCGCGGTCAGCCCGTGCTGTTGCCGGCGGCGATCGCGGCGGAGGGGCGTGACGCCGCGCTGCGGCGGCTCGACGGCGGAATCAGCGAGCGACGCATGCTCGCGGCGTGGGCGGATGACGGCGTCACGGCGGCGGCGCCCCCATCCGACCTTGGCCCAGATCCGGTCGGCTTGCTGTTACTCGAGGAAAAGACAGCGGAAGGCAACGAGGGCGCGAGCTACTGGATCGCTTGCCAGAACTTCTACGTGCTCACGCGCTACAACAAGAGCCGTCTTTACGCGGCGGTGGTGTGGGAGCTCGCGCGCGCGATCAAGGCGGCGCGCGACGACGCAGGGCCGCGATGAGGCGGGTGACGAGCGCCGCCGGTCCGGCATCGCGGCGTCGTGCCTATAATCCGGATCGTCAGAAGGGGAAGGGTGCATGGTCGCGCCGACCGTTACACGCAGACTCTCCGCGATTGTCGTCGCCGACGTCGCGGGCTATTCCCGGCTCATGGAGCGCGACGAGTCCGGCACCCATGCGCGGCTCAAGGAGTTGCGGGAGCAGGTGATCGATCCGAAGATCGCCGAGTATGGCGGTCGCATCGTGAAAACGGCGGGTGACGGATTGCTGCTCGAATTCACCACTGCGGGCGCGGCACTGCGCTGCGTGCTCGACATCCAGCGGACGATGGCCGTGCGCAACCGCGATCTGGTCTCCACGGCGCGAGTCGACTTCCGCATCGGCATCAACGTCGGCGACATCATCATCGATGGCAACGACGTGGCGGGCGACGGCGTCAACGTCGCAGCGCGGCTGGAGGCGCTGGCCGAGCCGGGCGGGATCTGCGTCACGGCGGCGGTGCGCGATCAGATCCGCGACGAGCCCGGCATTCGGTTCCTCGACATCGGGGAGCAGCGCGTCAAGAACATCGAGCGGCCGATCCGTGTCTATCGAGTGGCGCACGATGGGAAGGCCATGCCGCGCTTTGCCAGCGCGCGAACGAAAAGTTGGGCGCCGCTCGCCATGGCGGTGTTCGCGGGGGCCGGAGCGATCGCCGCGCTCGCGTTGGGAGTGTCGCTGTACCTCACGAGGGCGGCGCCCGGTTCGTCGCCGCCGCTGATGTCGATCGCTGTCATTCCGTTCGCCGCCGCAGGCGCCGCGGCGGACGTCGAGTTCGCCGAAGCGCTGGCCCGCGACATCAGCACCGGCCTCGCGCGCGGCAGCGAAGCTTTGGCGGTCGCCTCGCACAGCGCGGCAGCGTCGTACCGCGGCAAGGCAGTCGATGCGCGCGCGGTCGGTCGGGACCTCAACGTCCGCTACATGGTCGAAGGCGAAGTCCGGCGCGAAGGCGAAAAGAGCATCGTCAACGTGCAGATGATCGACACGGGCTCCACGGCGCAGGTCTGGAGCGAGCGCTTCGAGCTCGATGCGATCGGCGCCGGCGTGGACGAAGCCGCGTTCGCGAGGCGCGTGACCTCGCGAGTGCGCGGCGCGCTTTTCGGTGCTGAAGTTCGGCGTCTGGGCACGACGTCGGCGCAGGGCGCGACCGCTCGCGAGCTCGTTTGGCGGTCGAATGGCATCGAATCCGCAGCGACGCTGAAGGCGACACGCGAAGCAGGCAAGCTGCTCGAGGATGCGCTCAAGCTCGAACCGAACCTCGTTCCCGCGCTGACCAATCGGGCGCTGAACCTCATTTCGGAGAGCGATCTCGACCCCCGTGCCAACACTGTCACTCTGCAGCGGCGCGCCGACGAACTGTCGGAACGCGCGGTCGCCCTCGACCCCGACGACGCATTCGCTTGGATAGCACGCGCAGGCGTCCTCGGGTACGAGGGCCGCATCGAGGCCGCGCTCGGCGCCGGCAAACGGGCGCGCGAGCTGGATCCGACGCGCAAGGGGGCGATGGTTACGGATGCATGGCTTCGCCTGTTGGCCGGACGTCCTCAGGAGGCGCTCTCGCTGCTCGGCGAAGCGGACAAGGCATTTCCCGGGCAAAGCGAGCTCGAAGTCCGCTTCGCCTGCTGGGCCAATCTCAATCTCGGGCACTACGACGAAGCAATCGCGCTCTGCGAAAGAGCGGCCGGGATGGATGCCTGGTATTTCGATTACGTTCTGCTCGCGGCGGCGTACGCGAACAAGGGCGATCTCGCCAAGGCCGCCGCCGCGAAAGTCGAGCTCGAGCGACGCATACCTGGCTATTCGATCGGATTCCTCGAAGCCCAGGGCTACTCGCAGCACCCCGACTACGCCCGACAGGCCGCGACGCATCTTTATCCGGGCCTCCGCAACGCCGGCGTGCCCCAGCGGTAGCGACCGCGTGCAGTCGGCGTCATCGCGGCGGTTATAATCGCCGCATCGCGATGCGCATCCTTCTCTCGAACGACGACGGCTACTTCGCCCCAGGCCTGGAACGGCTCGCCGAGGCACTGACGCCCCACGCCGAAATCACCGTCGTCGCGCCCGAGCGCGACCGCAGCGGCGCATCGAACTCGCTGACGCTCGATCGTCCGCTCACCGTGCGCCGCGCGCCCAACGGCTTCCGCTTCATCAACGGCACGCCGACCGATTGCGTGCACCTCGCGGTCACGGGACTGCTCGAGCAACTGCCCGACATGGTGATCTCCGGCATCAACCTCGGCGCGAACATGGGCGACGACACGATCTATTCGGGCACCGTGGCCGCCGCCACCGAGGGCTATCTCCTCGGCATCCCGTCGCTTGCGATCTCGCTCGCGTCGAAGACGGCGACGCATTTCGAGACGGCGGCGGGCATCGCGCTCGAGCTGCTCGAGCGGCACCGGCAGAAGCCGCTCCCCGCGTGGCTCCTCAACATCAACGTGCCCGACGTCCCGCGCTCCGAGCTCAACGGCTTTCGCATCACGCGCCTTGGCCGGCGGCACAAGGCCGAGGACGTCATCAAGACCAAGAGTCCGCGTGGCGAGACCGTCTACTGGGTGGGGGCCGCGGGTCCGGCGGCGGACGCCGGTGAAGGCACCGACTTCCACGCGGTCGAGCACGGGCACGTGTCGATCACGCCATTGCAGATCGATCTCACCAATCACGACGTCATGGCACCGGTGGCGGCCTGGCTGGCTTGAAGGCGCCAATCGCGCGCGGCGACATGAGCGCCGGCGCAACCGCGGGGAGGGGCGAGTAAGCGAGGCGGGCGAGCGTCAGCGAGCCAAGGCTCGAAGGGCGCGTCGCCGAGCGAGCGAGAGCGACCGACAGCGCGACGGATCCCAAGTTGAAACGGCGGTGCGGAGGGAGCGGATGGTGACACGGGACGAGAAGATGTCCGGCATCGGCATGACGTCCACGCGCACGCGCACGCGGATGGTCGAACGCCTGCGCGAGCAGGGAATCCGCGACGAGGTCGTGCTGTCGGCGATGGGCGCCGTGCCGCGGCACATCTTCGTCGACGAGGCGCTCGCGAGCCGGGCCTACGAAGACACGCCGCTGCCGATCGGCAGCGGCCAGACGATTTCGCAGCCGTGGGTCGTCGCGCGGATGACGGAACTGGCGCGTGCCGGCGGTGCGCTCGGGCGCGTGCTCGAGATCGGTACCGGCTGCGGCTACCAGACGGCGGTGCTGGCGCAAATCGCCGGCGAGGTGTATACGGTCGAACGCATCGGTGCGCTAGTGGCCAAAGCGCGGCGCCACCTGCAATCGCTCAAGATCAGAAACGTGCGGCTGATGCACGGCGATGGATCCGCGGATCTCGGCGAAGCGCTCGACGTCGATGCGATCGTCGTCACGGCCGGAGCGACCCACGTGCCGACGAAGCTTCTCGCCTGCCTCAAGCCGCACGGACGGATGGTGTTGCCGCTGACGCAACGCGACGAGCGTGGCGAAGGCGTGCAGCGGCTGACCGTCATCGAGGCGGCGCCTGACGGTTACCGCGAGCAGACGTTCGATGCGGTAAGATTCGTGCCATTGCTGCCCGGTCTCGCATGAGCTTCCTGGTGCGTTCGCGTTCGTCCTCGATGTCACAGTTCGCTCTCGCTTCTTCTGCGCTTTTTCGTCTCTGCCCTTATTGCCGGCTCACCGCCTTTGCACTCGTCGTGCTGGTCGCCGCTTGCGCGACGCGCACGCCGGCGCCGGTTGAGGAGCGCGACGCGCGTGCTTTGCGTCCGGCCCCGTCAGTCGGCGCACCAACACCGGCTCCGAGTGCGCCGGTCGCCGAAACCGAAGCGCGGCCGCAAACCTATACGGTCAAGCGCGGCGACATGCTCTACAAGATCGCGTTGGATCATGGCCTCGACTATCGCGAGCTCGCCGCGTGGAATTCGATCGAGAACGTGAACCTGATTCGCGAGGGGCAGGTGCTGCGCCTCACCCCGCCCGTGGATCCGAACGCGCCGGCGGCGCTCGCTCCCGGGGCGACGGGCGTCACAACCATGCCGCTGAAGAGCGCGTCTCCGATGATCACGGGTGAAGCGCGAGTGCCGGCCGCTGCGCCCGGTGTCACCGGCGCCCCCCCTGCTCCCGTCGCGCCGCCCGGCACCCGCAACACGGATACGTACAAGTCGCAACCCAAGGCAGTCAAGGAAGCGTACTCGGAGCAAGCGCTGCGTGACGTGCAGCGCAACGCGGTGGCCATGGCGACGCCGATCCCTGCCGCTGCGCCTGAGCCGTCCGCACCGCCCGTCCCCGCGCGCGTCGAAGCGAAGGTCGAGCCGAAGCCCGCGCCGATCGCCGATGACGACGACAAGCTCGGCTGGATCTGGCCCGCCACGGGAAAGCTCGTGACCGGCAACTCCGAGAATCCGAACCTCAAGGGCATCGACATCGCGGGGCAGGCCGGGCAGCCAGTCGTCGCCAGCGCCGCGGGAAAGGTCGTCTATTCCGGCACCGGCATTCGCGGCTACGGCAAGCTCATCATCGTCAAGCACAACGCGACCTATCTTTCCGCGTACGCGCACAACCGCGACAATCTGGTGAAGGAAGGCCAGCAGGTCGCGAAAGGCCAGAAGATCGCCGAAATGGGGAGCACCGACGCCGATCAGGTGAAGCTCCACTTCGAGATCCGCAAGCACGGCACGCCGATGGATCCGCTCAAGTATCTGCCCCCGGCGTAGCGGGGCTCGTCATGAGTGCCGCCGGGCCGCCCCAAGGACGCCTACGTGAGCAGGGCGAAGCCAAGGCCCGAAGGGCGCGTCTGCGAGCGTGGGTGGCGGCCGACCCCAATCGGCAACGCGAAACGTACAACGGCGCGGAGGCCGCACCGAATTGCCCCTCCGGGGGCAGCGCAGCGGCGACAGCCGCAAGCGTGGGGGGGCGAGTATGACCTCGTCGCGGCGGGTGCGCGCTGACGCTGACCTGGATTTGCCGGGGATCGCGCACGCGAGCGACGCGGTCGCGGACCAGGACATCAATGACACGGCGGAAGAGGCGACGCCCTCGCCGGAGCCCGATCGCTGGACGCAGGAGCTGCCGCTCCCCGAGCCCGCGCCCGGGCTGTCGGCGGATTTCGTCAACGACCTCACCCAGATCTACTTCAACGAGATCGGCCAGCACACGCTGCTCAAGGCCGACGAGGAGCTCCGCCTCGCGCGCGCGATGGCGCAGGGGGATTTCGCGGCCCGCCAGCAGCTGATCGAAAAAAACCTGCGGCTCGTCGTCAGCATCGCCAAGCATTACACCAACCGCGGGCTGGCGCTGCCGGACCTGATCGAGGAGGGCAACCTCGGGCTGATCCACGCGCTGGAGAAGTTCGACGCGGAGCGCGGCTTCCGCTTCACGACGTACGCGACGTGGTGGATCCGGCAGGCGGTCGAGCGGGCGATCATGAGCCAGTCGCGCACGATCCGGCTGCCGGCGCACGTCGTGAAGGAGTTGAACGTCGTGCTGCGTGCGTTGCGCCACCTCGAAATGCACGGAATGCCCGAGGGCCGCGAAGCCTCGCTCGACGACGTTGCCTACTTCCTCGACAAGCCGGTGGAGCAGGTGCGCCGCGTGCTTCGCTACAACGAGCATGTGACCTCGCTCGACGCACCGCTCGACCGCGAGGGCGGCGTGTCGATCGCCGACGGTGTCCCCGACGACAGTGCGCTGGCGCCGGAAATCCTGCTGCACAACACCGAGATCGAGGCGTGGGTCCGGCAATGGCTGGACGAGTTGAACGATCGCCAGCGCACGGTGATCGAGCGCCGCTACGGATTGAACGGACGCGATGTCGCGACACTCGAGGAGCTGGCCCGCGAGCTCGGCGTCACGCGCGAGCGCGTGCGCCAGATCCAGGCCGAAGCGCTCGAGAAAGTGCGGTCGCGCTTGAAGCGGCGCGGGCTCGATCGCGACGCGCTGCTCTGAGGAGTAACGCGGTTACGTCGCCCGCAGCGCTGCGGGGGCTGGCAGCACGTCGATGGCGCGCGCGAGCCGGGCGAGCGCCGCGCGTCGGTTTCGTCCCGTTCCGTCTTCGGTTGCGGCAGGCCCGTAGCGCAACATCGCGTACGAATCGCCAATCACCTGGAACGCGACCGCAAGGTCCGGCCACCGCGCCGCGGCGCGCCCCGTGTAGGCAAGCGGCCCTTCGTGCGGCTGGCGCGGCATGCCGGCGTGGGCGAGACGACGGCATAGCGCATCCCAGAGCAGACGGCCGCGATCGCTCGCCCGCCGCCGCCGCCACGCCAGAAACGCGAGCATCGCCGCACCCCACGACGCGACCAGCGCCGCGACGATCGCGGTGACCTCGGCAGGGTGGAAGCGGTCGATGTTCCATTCGTGCCACAACGACTGCTGCCGATCGCGATTGAAGCCGACGACGTTGTGGCGCCAGTCGTGATTCACCGCGTCCCACGCAAGCTGCACGCTTTTGAACCAACCCTCGTCGAGCCGGGCGAGCAGGGGCACGAGATCGCTCGCCGGCAACGCTCCGCCCAGGCCGGAGTCGATGCGCAACGGCGAGACCGCGCCCGTGGGATCGACGCGCCGCCACCTGCCGTCGATCAGCGCTTCGGCCCAGGCGTGGGCATCGGATTGGCGGACGATCATGTAGCCGCCGTTCGGATTGATCTCGCCGCCCTGGTAGCCGGTGACGACGCGGGCGGGGATTTTCGCGGCGCGGAGGAGCACGACGAAGGCGCCGGCATAGTGCTCGCAGAATCCCTCGCGCGTGTCGAACAGGAATGCGTCGATCGAGTCGCGATCCGGAACGCGCGGCGGCATCAGCGTGTAGTAGAACCGCTCGGTGCGAAACCAGCGCAGCACGGCGTTGATGTAATCGACGTCGCTCGGATACAACTCGCGGAGCTCGCGCGCGAACGCTCGCGTGCGCGGATCGCTCTCTTCATGATCGTCGGGCAGTTGGAGGCTCTGGCGTCGTTCCCGCTCGAGCTCCGCGCCGGTCGGCGCCGGATAGGTGGCCGCGAGGACGGACACCTGGCGATACTGCAGCGGCTGCGCAACCGGCGTCCGGGCAACGAGCCGCCGGTCGGCGGTCATCACCGCAAGCGGAATCGCGCCGGCGGGATTCTCGGCGTCGGATTCCGCCGTGGGCGGCCCTTGCGGCACGTCGAGCGCGAAGAGCCATGGCTTGCCGCTCGGCTCGAGGGAGACCGAGTAGACCACTTGCGTTCCGACGAGCCGGCCGCCTTCGCCGCCGCGCTGCGTCTCCCGCATCGTCCACTCGCGGCCGTCGAAGCGCGAGAGCACCGGGCCGCGCCAGTAGCGCTGGGCGTGTGGCGGTATCGGCGACGTGAAATCGACGCGAAAGGCGATGGCATCGGACATCGACAGCTTGCTGATCATCCCGGGCGCCATTCGATCCGAGAGGCCGGAGCGTGCGCCGGCATCGGAGGGGAGTCCCCACAGCGGCACGGCAAGCCGCGGAAACAGCACGAACAGCAGCGCTGCGAGTGGAACGCCCTGGGCGAGGAGCTTGACCGCGTAGGCGATCGGCGCGCGCCATTCCCTGAGCGGAGCGTCGCGCAGCGCAGGTTGTGCGAGCACCTGCAGCGTCGCGCCCAGCACCAGGAGCCCGGGGAGCACGGTTGCGGCCGCCAGCAGCGATTGGCTGTAGAAGAACGGCGTCACCATCAGGAAGCTCGCGAGGCAGGCGAGCAGCGTGCCGTCGCGCGCACTGCGCGATTCGACGAACTTGATGCCGGTCAGCGCGAACAGGAACGCGACGCACGGATCGCGGTTCAGGAAATAGCCGAACGTCTGCCGGATCGTCAGCGCGACCGCGAGTGCGAAAAGCGCCAGCGCCCAGGACGGGATGCGGCTGGGTGCGGCGGCGGGGCGACCGCGATCGCGACGCAGGAACAGGAAGCGCAGCGCGATCAGCATCGCGGTGAAGCCGGCGACCCAGACCGGGACGAATGGAATCTGCGGCAACAGCGCAACGACGAGCAGCGCGCCGAGCCAGCGGATCTGCGCCGGCGAGAGCGGCGCGCGCGGGGCAACGCGCGCGCCGCGCCGGCGGTCGAAGCCTCGCCTCGGGGCTAACGCGCCGTTCATGGGTGTGCCCCCACGCTTGCGGCTATCGCCGCTGCGCTGCCCCCCGAGGGGGAGTAATTCGCGTCTTGGGGCGGCCCGGCGCCGCTCATGGACGGGCCCCCACGCTTGTGGCGGCCGCGGGCAGGAGCGCGAGCGCGGTCAACGCCGCGCGCCGATGCTCGCGGCCCTGCGCCGCCGGAAGCGAAATGCCGGGTGCTGCGAGCGAAAACGGCCGGGCGACGCGCTCGGCGGCCAGCACCCACGCGGCGAGCCGCGCAATTCGCGCTTCCGGGTCGAGCGACCCGGGCAGTGCCTGCCAGGCAAGCTCCGCGGGTCCGCCGCCGCCGCTACCCTCGAACTGTTTCGTATACCAGTCGCCGCCGCGTGCAACCGCCTTCCACGCGACGCGCTGCAGCGGGTCGCCCGGCTGATAACCACGCAATCCCGCGAGGTCCGCCTCGTCGCCGCGGGACGTCGCCTGAGCGTCGTGGCCGCCGCGGCCCGGCGGCAGCGGCGGCGCCCCGATCTCCGGTGCCGGGAACACGACGCCGGACAGCGGAAAATGCACGTAGGCCCAGCCGCGCCACAGGCCCAGCGGAAAATCGGACGACAGCGTGACCCGGCCGAGCGTGACGCGGCCGCGACGGCGTGCCGACACCTCGAGCGTGACCGGCAGCGCGGCGTCGGGAATCACGTCGACCGTCACCGGCGCGCTGCCGCGCGCGGCGACGGTGATCGCGCGCCGCGGCGTGGCGCCTCCCGCGAGCGCCAGCGTGAACGGCAGCGCCCCTCCGACGAACGACTCGCCCGCGGCGAGCGGCGCGAGCTCGACGCCGGCCAGGTTGCGGAACGTGTGCAACAGCGTCGCCGCCATCAAGCCTGCCAGCAGGAACGTCACCGCGAAGCCCAGCGACAGCGCGAAGTTGAGGGAGGTCAGCAGCATCATCGCCAGCGTTCCCAGCAGCGCGAGGCCGCGCCGCGTCGGCAGGATGTAGATCCGGCTGTGACGCAGGATGACCGGTTCCCGGTCCGCGGGATGCGTGCGGAAGAGCCGCTGCCGGTAGCGCGAGCGCCACGTGGAGTGGGGCGCCGCGCTGTCCCGGGGTCGAGGGGAAGCCGATGCTGCACTCATCGGTATGGCCTCCGCATCGATGATGGCACCCGAAGAAAGGTAGGGTCGGCCACCGCAATCGCGCGCGGACGCGCCCTGCGGGCCTTGGCTTCGCCCCGCGCGCTCATGCGTCTCCCACGCTTGCGGCCTCATTGGCCAAATCGGCCGCTGCGCTGCCCCCCGAGGGGGAATAATTCGCGCCTTGGGGCGGCCCGGCGGCGCTCATGGGTGTGGCCTCCGCATCGATGATGGCACCCGAAGAAAGGTAGGGTCGACCACCGCAATCGCGCGCGGACGCGCCCTGCGGGCCTTGGCTTCGCCCCGCGCGCTCATGCGTCTCCCACGCTTGCGCGGTTACCCGCGAGATCAGGGCAGCGCAACGGTCCGCAGCAGCGACTGCGCGTAAAGGGCACCGCTGCGCGCCCCGCCCGCGAGTCGATGGCCGGCGACGGACGGGAACACCGCCTGCACGTCCTCCGGCACCACCATCGGGCGGCCGGCAAGCAGCGCCCACGCTCGCGCCGCGGCGACGAGCAACAAGCCGGCACGCGGGGACAGCCCACGCCTCGCCCCGGCATCGGCGCCGCCGCCGACGTTGCCGCGCGTCGCGGCAAGCAGCGCCTGGATGTAATCGAGCAGCGCCGGCGCAACATGGACGGCCGCGCTTTCGCGCTGCCATTCGAGGAGCGTCGGCGGATCGGCGAGCGAGGGCAGCGTGACGATCTGGGCGCGCCGGTCGCCGCCGGCCAGGAGCTCGCGTTCCGCGGCAGGATCGGGATAGCCGATTTCGATCGCCATGAGGAAGCGGTCGAGCTGCGACTCGGGCAGCGGGTACGCGCCGATCTGCTCGACCGGGTTCTGCGTTGCGATGACGAAAAACGGCTCCGGGAGCTTCCGGGTCTCGCCGTCCTGCGAGACCTGCCGTTCCTCCATCGCTTCGAGCAGCGCGCTTTGCGTCTTGGGGGGCGCGCGGTTGATCTCGTCGGCGAGAATCACCGAGTTGAAGATCGGGCCGGGATGGAAGCGGAAGGCCTGGGCCGGCGCATCGAAGATCGAGACGCCCAGCACGTCGGCCGGAAGGAGGTCGCTCGTGAACTGGACGCGCGAATAGCGGAGCCCGAGGGTCGCTGCGAGCCCTTGCGCGAGCGTCGACTTGCCGACGCCGGGGATATCCTCGATCAGCAGGTGGCCGCGGGCGATGAGGCACGCGAGCGCGAGCTTCAACGGCTCGGGCTTGCCGACGACGATGCGCTCGAGCTGCGCAAGCACGGCGGCGAGCCGTACGGCGGTGGGAACGGCTTGGCCCAAAGGGCGAACGGTCATGGTGCTCTCTCGCAAGGGAATCCGGCGGTCGGCGGCACTCTAACCTTCCGCGGGCGGTCTAGTCACCACCGGCGGGCACCGGCTACACTCCATTCGGCGGGCGCGACTGTCGGCCTGCCACCGCGCCGTTGGACACCCGCCGCGCCTGAAAGCTCGATTTTTCGTCCTCCCCGTGCCGATCGCCTATATTACGCACCCCTCGTCGCTGCTGCACGACATGGGGCCGTACCATCCGGAATGCCCCGACCGGCTGCACGCGATCAACGATCGCCTGATCGCCGCCGGGCTCGACATTTACCTGCGCCACTACACGGCGCAGGCGGCCACGCACGAGCAGCTCGCGCGCGTGCACGGTGAAGGCTACATCGCGACGCTCGAGGCGGAGAGCCCCGCGTCCGGGCTGCACTTCATCGACCCTGACACCGCGATGAACCCGCATTCGCTTTCCGCTGCGCGTCACGCCGCGGGCGCTGCGGTGCTTGCGACCGACCTCGTCGTGCGCGGCGAAGTCCGCGGCGCGTTTTGCGCGGTGCGCCCGCCGGGACATCACGCGGAGCGCAACCGGGCGATGGGCTTCTGCCTCTTCAACAACGTGGCGGTCGGCGCCGCGCACGCGCTCGCCGCGCACGGGATGCAGCGGGTCGCGATCGTCGATTTCGACGTCCACCATGGCAACGGCACCGAAGACATCTTCACCGACGACCCACGCGTGCTGATGGTCTCGACGTTCCAGCATCCGCTGTACCCCTACTCGGGCACCGAAAACGAAGCGCCGCACATGGTCAACATCCCGCTCGCGGCAGGGAGCGGCAGCGCAGCCTTCCGCGACGTCGTGCGCGAGCACTGGCTGCCGGCACTCGAGCGCCATCGGCCGGACATCATCTACGTCTCGGCGGGCTTCGATGCCCATCGCGAGGATCCCCTCGCCGGCCTAAAGCTCACCGAGGCCGACTATGCGTGGGTGACGCGCGAGATCGTCGCCGTCGCGATCAAGCACGGGCACGGGCGGATCGTGTCGACGCTGGAGGGCGGTTACGCGCTGTCCGCGCTCGGCCGCAGCGCCGCCGAGCATATCCGCGAACTCCTGGTGGCCGGATGAAGCGACGCCGATTTCTCGAGTCGTGCGCGGCGATTTCCGGTGCCGCGGGACTGGGCGCGATGCCGGCGGCGTGGGCCGACGTGCCGCCGCGGCTCTATCCGCGCGCGCGCCTGGTCGATGTGCACGGCGAACCGCTCCGGGCGAGCACGCTCGCCGCGGAAACGAACTACGTGTTCCATTTCCCGTTTGCCGGGACGCCTTGCTTCCTGCTGGATCTCGGCCACCCCGTCACCGTCGCCGCGACGCTGCGGCGGGAGGACGGCGCGACCTACGGCTGGAACGGCGGCGTGGGCCCCTCGCGCGGCATCGTCGCGTTCTCGGCGATCTGCGCGCACAAGCTCGCCTACCCGACGCGCGACGTCTCGTTCATCCGCTACCAGCCGCTGAAATCGCCGACGTCCGAAGCTCACGTCATTCATTGCTGCGCCGACCACAGCGTCTACGATCCGGCGAACGGCGCGCGCGTGCTGTCGGGCCCCGCGCCGCAGCCGCTCGCTGCGATCCTGCTCGACTACGATCCTGCCGCCGACGGGCTGACCGCGATCGGCACCGTCGGCGCCGAGCAGTTCGACGCTTTTTTCCGCAAGTACGATTTCAAGCTCGCGATGGAATACGGCGAGGGCAAGGCGAAGCAATCGGTTGGCGAGCATACCGTCGTGCGCGAGCTCGCGCAGTTCTGCCGGCAGACGATCCAGTGCTAGGAGCCTGTCGGGCTTGCTTTCACGTATGCGTTGCTGGGCCAAAAAGCGATGGATGCAAGGCGCGAGGCGCAGCGAATATAGGAATATTCGCAAGCCTCGCAACGAAGCAGACGCGCTTTTTGGCAGCAACCCGGAGGGACGGGGCGACTTGGGCGCATTTCTGCGTTGCGCGTCCTCGCCATACTCCCGGTATGCCTTCGGCCGCGCGCCTTGAACTGTGCCCAACTCGCCTCCGTCGCATGCGCGAAAGTAAGTCCGACAGGCTCCCTACCGCAGTCGACGCTGCGATCGTCGTTGCCGATCTCCGCAAGACTTACGCCACCGTCGAGGCGGTCAAGGGGATTTCGTTCGCGGTCCGCCGCGGGACGACCACGGCGCTGCTCGGCGGCAACGGTGCCGGCAAGACGACGACGCTGTCAATGCTGCTGGGCGTGCTGACGCCCACCGCGGGACGCGTCACCGTGCTGGGCGAAGAAATGCCGAAGGATCGCCATCGCGTGCTGCCGCGAATCAACTTCACCTCGCCCTACGTGGACCTGCCGAAACGGCTCACCGTCGGCGAGAACCTCGCGGTGTTCGCCGATCTCTACGGCGTGCGGCGCGCGCGCGAGCGCATCGCGGCAGTCGCCGCGGATTGCGATCTGGTGGCGTTGCTCGCGCGCCCGTACGGCACGCTCTCGGCAGGCCAGCGCACGCGCGTGTCGCTCGCCAAGGCGGTGATCAACGAGCCCGACGTGCTGCTGCTGGACGAGCCGACCGCTTCGCTCGATCCCGACATCGGCGACCGGATGCGCACGTATCTCGAAGGCTATCAGCGCCGCACCGGCTGCACGATGCTCCTGGCCTCGCACCACATGGGCGAGGTCGAGCGGATGTGCGACGAAGTGATCATGTTGCGCGAGGGTGTCGTCGTGGATCAGGGCTCGCCGCAGGCGCTGATCGCCCGCTACGGCCGCGCCAGCATGGAGGAAGTGTTCCTCGACATCGCCCGCGGCAGGGGCGGCGAACCGATCCCGGGCAGCGCCGCCGAAGAGATCACGACATTGTCATGAGCGCCGCCGGGCCGCCCCAAGGCGCGAATTGTTCCCCCTCGGGGGGCAGCGCAGCGGCGACAGCCGCAAGCGTGGGGGCACATCAGATGACTGCGCTGACCACGATCGAGCGGGACACCGGCGCCGTCGCGTCGCTGCGGCGCGTGCGTGCGATCCTGCGCCGGCACGCGTACTTGATCATGAAGTCGTGGACGCGAATCGTGTCGATGATGTACTACCCGACCGTCACGATGGTCGTCTGGGCGTTCGTGACGCTCTACCTTGCGCCGACGAACAACTTCCTCAAGGACGCGCCCGGATTCTTCATCGCCGCGGTGCTGCTCTGGGACGTCCTCTTCCGCGGCCAGCTCGGCGTGTCGCTGACCTTCATCGAGGAGCTCTATGCGCGCAATCTCGGCAACCTGTTCGTCTCGCCGCTGACGCTGCCCGAGTACATCGCGGGACAGCTGACGATAAGCGTCGTGCGCGCGCTGATCGGCGTCGGCGGCGCGTGCTTTTTTGCGTATCTGCTGTTCCGCTTCTCGATCTTTTCGTTCGGCCTGCCGCTGCTCGCGTTCTTCGTCAACCTGCTCGTGTTCGGCTGGGGGATCGGGCTCGCGATGTCGGGGATGATCATGCGGCTGGGGCTGGGCGCCGAGGAGCTCGCGTGGGCGGCGATCTTCGTGGTCGCGCCGATCTCGGGCGTCTATTACCCGGTCAGCGTGCTGCCGGGCTGGATGCAGCGGATTGCCTGGGCGACTCCATCCGCGCATGTGTTCGAGGGCATGCGCGGCGTGTTGTTGCAGCACGTGTTTCGCTGGGACGAATTCTGGGTGGCAGCGGCGTTGAACCTGGTCTACCTCGCGCTCGGCGCAGCGGTCTTCGCGTGGGCCGTGCGCTACGCGCGCAATCACGGCACGCTGCTGCAGATGGGGGAGTAGTCTCTTCGTCGTGGCTGCGATTTCCGTGCCTTACCCTCGACGGTTTCCGCCGGCGCCGCCGCCGGAGCCGCCGCTTCTGCAGTTCGTCTTGCTGTCGATGCTGTTGCACGTGCTGGTCGTGCTGCTCTTCGGCAATCCCGAACGCGGAGGCGGCGGTCCGATCGGGGCGTGGCGCGACGTCCCGTTCGCCGTCACGCTGCGCGCGCTCCTGACGGAACGCGAATCGCCGTACAAGCCGTCGCATGGCGCCGACGAAGGATCGGCAGGATCGACGCTCGCGCGCCGACCGAGTCCCGCTGCGAATGGTGCCGTGACGCCGACACGACCGGTACGACCGCAGCCCGAAGCGCCGTCCGTGACGACTGAGCCGACTCCGCCGGCGGCGCCACCCGCGGAGCCCACCGTCGAACCTCCCCCGCGCGAGGAAGCGCCGGTGCCGGGGACGCTGCCACGACTCGATCTCGGTGCGCCGGAAGTCGTCGACAAAGCGGTCGTGCCCAATGCCGAGATCCGGCAACAGGAGCCGCCGACCGCGACCACGCCGCGTGCCGATCTCGAAGCGCCATCCAATATCCCGCCGGAACCACCGCCAGTGCCCGCACAGCGTGAGTTGCCTCCGGTGACACCGCCCGTCGCGCGCCCGACGCCGCCGAAAGCCGAACCGCTGGCGATCCCGAAACCGGAGGCGCCGGTGTCGAGCGAAGCGCCGGCCGAAGCGCTGCCGCAAGTCGAGCGTGAAGCGCCGCCGACGGTCGCGCCCCTCGCGCCGCCTGCGCTGCCTGCCGCGGAGGCTCCCGTCGAGACGCCTTCGCCTATCGAGCGCGAGGTCGCGCCGAAAGTCGACGCCATCGAAAAGGCGCCGACCGCGGAGCCCGCAACGAAGCGCGAAGCACCCGCGGAAACGCCGCCGCGCATCGAGCCCGAAGCGGTGCCAACGGTCGAGCGGCCCGTTGTCGCGCCGACGCCGCCGGTGACACCGCGCGAATCGCCGGCGACGGTCGCGCCGCCGCGCGAAAACGCTCCGGCATCGACGATCGAACGGGCGCGGACGCCGGCCGCGCCACACGTCGCGCCGCGCGAGATTCCCGCCGAAGCGCCGCCGAAAACCGAAGGCGATTCGCCGCGCGCGGTGCAACCGCCACCGCTGCGCGAAGCACCCGCTGCGGGACCGCTGCCGCGGCTGCGCTACGGCGCGCCGCCCGACGTCGACGACATCTTCACGCCGCGCAAGCCGGGTGATGCGCCCGTCGCCAGCGCGCCGGCCCCAGACCTCGACGCAGCCCGGAATGTGAACCGTGAACCGAGCCGGATCACTTACGGGCGCACCGGGATCATCCCGCTCAATCTCGTTCCGCCGCCGCCGGAGCCGGAGTCGAAGCTCGCGCGCGCGATCCAGAAGGCCGCGCAACCGGATTGCCGCGACGCGTATGCGGGGATGGGGCTGCTCGCGATTCCGTTCCTGTTGAAGGACACGGTGACGGATACCGGATGCCGGTGGTAGCGTGGCACGCATCGGAGGGTGAACGATGAGAGTTCGACCGGGCGAGCGCTTTTCATCCGAGGTCACGCTGACGCCGGCAAAAGTCGCGGCGTTTGCGCGTGACGTCGGCGACGACAATCCGGTCCACCACGACGCCGGATTCGCCGCGCAGACGCGCTACCGTCGGCTGATCGCCAGCGGCACGCACACGACGGCGCTGCTGCTCGCGCTCACCGCCGCGCATTTTTCGAAGCGCGGGGCGATGGTGGGTCTCGAGTTCTGGCAGCGCTTCCGCCGGCCCGTGTTCGCCGACGAGACGATTCTGCTCGAGTGGCTGATCATTCGCGTGACGCCGAACGCGAAGCTCGCGGGCGACGTCGTCGAGCTGCGCGGACGGATCAAAGGATCGGATGGCCAGACGGCAGTCGGTGCAAAGGGGCGGGTGCTCGTGACCGAGCGGCTGTGACGATCAGCCGTCCTCTTTTGCCGGAGGCGATGACTCGTGGGCCTCTTCCACTGCAGGTGATGCGACGATCAGCGCCGCGACGACCTTGCGGCCCTCGGCGGCGAGAATGTTGAACGTGCGGCACGCCGCCGCGGTATCCATCACCTCGAAGCCGATTTGCGCGTCGGTCAGCGCGCGAGTGAGTCGCGGATGCGGAAAACGGATCGTTGCGCCGGTACCAAGCAGCACGATCTCGGGCGCGTAGCCCAGGAGCCGCGCAAAGTCCGCTTCGGCGAGCCCTTCGAAGCCCGAGCCCGCCCAGTCGGTGACGACGGTGTCTGGCGTCAGCACCAGGCTCTTGCGATATTCCTGCGGGCCGATGCGGATCCATCCCGGACCGAGACCGGTGACGGTATTACCGGCGGACGTGGAAAGATGAAACTTCATTCGCTCACGCTGGCACCGCCCAAAAGGTCGGCAAACAAAAGCCGCTCGAAGTACTCCTGGTTCGAAGCCATCAAGAGGGCCGATCGCCTTTTCAGCATTGAGCGTCGCGTTTTTGGTGACGCTCCAATGCGAAAAGGGATCGGCGTAACTTCAGCTACAGTCGATTTGTGCATTGCGGTAACACACTAAATCGGCTAGGATTCTAGCTCCATTCCGCCTTCGCGTCGCTCGGACGGTTCCGGGCGCTTACGAGGAAGACTCGCATGTCCATCTCTCCCGGTACCGAGTTCGAGCGCCTGACGCGCCTGCCCCCTTACGTCTTCAACATCACGACCGAGCTCAAGATGGCCGCGCGCCGTCGCGGCGAGGACATCATCGACTTCGGGATGGGCAATCCCGACGGCCCGACGCCCAAGCACATCGTCGACAAGCTGATCGAGACGGTGATCCGGCCGGACACGCACGGTTATTCGGTATCGAAAGGCATCCCGCGGCTGCGCCGGGCGATCTGCCACTGGTACGAGCGGCGCTACGACGTTTCGTTCGATCCGGAGACCGAGGCGATCGTCACGATCGGCTCGAAGGAAGGGATCGCGCATCTCGCGCTCGCGACGCTGGGCGACGGCGACACGGTCCTGGTTCCGAACCCCAGCTACCCGATCCACATCTATGGGCCGGTGATCGCCGGCGGCGACATCCGCCACGTCCCGATCACGCCCGACGGAGATTTCTTCGGCGAGCTCGAGACCGCGATCCACACGAGCTTTCCGAAGCCCAAGATGCTGATCATCAACTTCCCGTCGAACCCGACGGCGCAATGCGTCGAGCTGCCGTTCTTCGAGAAGATCATCGCGCTCGCGCAGGAGCACGGCATATGGGTCGTCCACGACCTGGCCTACGCCGACATCACGTTCGACGGCTGGAAGGCGCCGTCGATCATGCAGGTCAAGGGCGCGCGCGACGTCGCGGTCGAGTTCTTCACGATGTCGAAGAGCTACAACATGGCGGGCTGGCGCATCGGCTTCATGGTCGGCAACCGCGATCTCGTCTACGCGCTGTCGCGGATCAAGGGCTACCACGACTACGGCACGTTCACGCCGATCCAGGTCGCCGCGATCGCCGCGCTCGAGGGGCCGCAGGACTGCGTCGGCGAAATCGCGCTTCGCTACCAGAAGCGGCGCGACGTGCTGGTCAAGGGCTTGCACGAAGCGGGGTGGATGGTCGACGTGCCCAAGGCGTCGATGTACGTCTGGGCGCGGATTCCCGAGGCGTATCGCGCCTTTGGCTCGCTCGAGTTCACGAAGAAACTCCTCGCGCAGGCGAAGGTGTCGGTGTCGCCGGGGATCGGCTTCGGCGAGTTTGGCGACGAGTTCGTCCGCTTTGCGATGATCGAGAACGAAGCACGGACGCGGCAAGCCGTTCGCGGCATCAAGGACATGTTCCGCAAGGATGGGCTCGCGAAAGGCTGACGATGGCGAACGCGACGATGAAGCCGCTCCAGGTCGGCCTGCTCGGCATCGGCACCGTCGGGATGGGGACGTGGACGGTGCTTTCCCGCAACGCCGAGGAGATCAGCCGCCGCGCCGGACGGCCGATCCGCATCACCTGGGTCGCGGACAAGGCGGTCGAGCGCGCGCGCGAGGCGACGCGTGGCGCTGCCGGCGTCACCGTCACCGACGACGCGGCGCGCGTGCTCGCGCATCCGGACATCGACATCGTCGTCGAGCTGATCGGTGGGATCGAGCCGGCGCGAACGTTCATCCTGCAGGCGATCGCCAACGGCAAGCATGTCGTGACCGCGAACAAGGCGTTGCTCGCGCGCCATGGCAACGAGATCTTCGCTGCCGCGCACGCGAAGGGCGTGATGGTCGCGTTCGAAGGCGCGGTCGCCGGCGGCATCCCGATCATCAAGGCGCTGCGCGAAGGGCTCACCGCCAACCGGATCGAGTGGATCGCCGGGATCATCAACGGCACGTCGAACTTCATCCTCTCCGAAATGCGCGCGAAGGGCGAGTCCTTCGACGCGGCATTGCAGGAGGCGCAGGCGCGCGGCTACGCCGAAGCCGATCCGACGTTCGACATCGAGGGCATCGACGCCGCGCACAAGCTGACGATCATGTCGGCGATCGCGTTCGGCGTGCCGATGCAGTTCGACAAGGTGTACACGGAAGGGATTTCGAAGCTCACGCGGGAGGACATCCGCTACGCCGAGGAGCTGGGCTACCGGATCAAGCTCCTCGGCATCACGCGGCGGGCGAAGGCCGGCATCGAGCTGCGGGTGCATCCGACGCTGATTCCCGCAACGCGGCTGATCGCCAACGTCGAGGGCGTGATGAACGCGGTGCTGGTCAAGGGCGACGCGGTCGGTGCGACGCTGTACTACGGCGCCGGCGCGGGCGCCGAGCCGACCGCCAGCGCAGTGATCGCCGATCTCGTCGATGTGACGCGGATGCACACGGCGGACCCGGAGCATCGCGTGCCGCATCTCGCATTCCAGCCCGATCAGCTCTCGGATCTGCCGTTCCTGCCGATCGGCGAGGTCGAGACGAGCTACTACCTGCGGATGCGGGTGCAGGATCGGCCGGGCGTGCTGGCCGACATCACGCGCATTCTTGCCGATCGCGAGATCTCGATCGATGCAATGATCCAGAAGGAGCCCTCCGAAGGCGAGGACCAGACCGACATCATCCTGCTCACCCACCGGACGCTCGAAAAGCGCGTCGTCGATGCGATCGCGAAGATCGAGGCGCTGCCGACGGTCAACGGCAAGGTCGTGCGCATCCGGCTGGAAGAGTTGAACTGACGGGCGGATCCGCATGCGCTACATAAGCACCCGCGGCGCCTGGGCCGACGACCCGCGGCCCTTCTCGACGATTCTGCTCGAAGGGCTCGCGCCCGACGGCGGGCTTGCCGTCCCGAAAAGCTATCCGCAACTCGGTCGATCGGCGCTCACCGCGATGCGGGCACTTCGCTATCCCGACCTCGCGCGTGCGGTGTTGGCGCATTTCATCACCGACATTCCGGCGACCGATCTCAAGGCGTTGATCGACCGCACGTATACGAAAGCGGTGTTCGGCAACGATGAGATAGCCCCGGTCACTTCACTTGAACCCGGCGTGCACCTGCTGCACGTGTCGAACGGACCGACGCTCGCCTTCAAGGACATCGCGCTGCAGCTCCTGGGCAACCTGTTCGAGTACGTGCTCGCGAAGGAAGGCCGAACGCAGAACATTCTGGGCGCCACGTCGGGTGACACCGGCAGCTCCGCCGAATACGCGATGCGTGGCAAGCGCGGGATCCGCGTGTTCATGCTGTCGCCGAAGGGACGGATGAGCCCGTTCCAGCAGGCGCAGATGTATTCGCTCGCCGATCCCAACATCCACAATCTCGCGGTCGACGGCGTCTTCGACGACTGCCAGGACATCGTCAAGGCGGTCGGCACCGACGCGGAATTCAAGGCGCGCTATGCGATCGGCACGGTCAACTCGATCAACTGGGCGCGCGTCGCCGCACAGATCGTCTACTACTTCAAGGGCTATTTCGCGGTCGCGCAAGCGGTCTGCGCGCCGGTCGACTTCGCGGTGCCATCGGGCAATTTCGGGAACATCCTCGCCGGTCATGTCGCGCGGCAGATGGGCCTGCCGATCCGGAGGCTGATCCTCGCGACCAACGAGAACGACGTGCTCGACGAGTTCTTCCGCACGGGCCGCTACCGGCCCCGGTCGACCACGGAAACACACGCGACGTCGAGCCCGTCGATGGACATCTCGAAGGCATCGAATTTCGAGCGCTACGTCTTCGACATCGTCGGTCGCGACGCGAAAGTCGTGCGCGATCTGTGGGCGCGGCTCGCGCGCGACGGCGGGTTCGATCTCTCTACGACGCCGTTCTGGCCGCGCGTGGCCGCGTCGGGGTTCGTCTCCGGCGTAAGCACGCACGACGACCGGATCGCGACGATCCGCGAAACGTATGCTCGCAGCAGCGTGATCGTCGATCCGCATACGGCAGACGGTCTCAAGGTCGGGCGTGCTCATCGCGATGCCACGGTCCCGCTGGTATGCATCGAAACCGCGCTGCCGGCCAAATTCGCCGAGACGATTCGCGAAGCGCTCGGACGCGATCCCGAACGCCCGGCCGCGTACGCCGATCTCGAGTCCCGCGCGCAGCGATGCGATGTGGTGCCAGCGGATACCACGCGCGTCAAGGCTTATATCGCCGCGCACGCGGGAGCCGCGGCGTGATGCCGCCCGTCGCCATGCATCGTCGCAACGCGCGTCGCGCGTTCCCACTCCTGCGATGATCCACGAGCTGACGAAGCTCGGGCGCAATCTCGTCGCCGGTGCGCGCCTGGCGCTTTTCGTGCCCGTATCGCGGTTCGCGTTCCGGATCGATCTCGCGCAACTCCTGCTGCTGTTCGTCCTGTCGGCGCTGCTCGACATCGGCAGCGATTGGCTGCGCACGCGGCCGGACGCCCGATTCTCCTGGTACGGCGCGGGCAGCGAGTTCATCGCCGGCGGCATGCTGCTCCTGTGCTCGGCGATCCTGTCGCTCGCGTTCCGGCAGCGCGCGCTCGCGCTGGCGGTCCCGCTGCTCGCGCTCGCCGCCTATCCGGTCATCCAGATCGTGCATGCGTTGCCGGCTGCGACCCCGCCGATCGCAGCCGTGCCGGACTGGATCGGCGCTGTCTTCGACATGGTGATCCTCGTCTGGACGTTCGCGCTGTTCGTTCGCGTCGTCGCCGTCGCGCTCCTTCCGGCCAAGCCGCATCGCTGGACCCGGGCGGTTGCCGGCGGCTTGCTGCTCGCCGCGCCGATCGCGCTCGCGCCCGCGTTGACGCCGTCCGAACCGTGGTGGCGCGGAGCGAGCGCGACAGCCGATACCGGCTACCCGAACGCCGCGTCGGAACCGGTGATTGCGGCGCAGCAATCGCTGCTCGACGATGCGCTGTCGAATCTCGACGACGAGCGGCCCGGTGAGGTCGATCTCTATTTCGTTGCCTTCGCCGGTGACGCGCGCGCGGCGCCGTGGCGGACCGACGTCGAGGCCGCGCAGCACGCGATGGACGAGCGCTGGGATACGCGAGGACGGTCGATCACGCTCCAAAACAGCCCCGATACGTTGCTCGAAACGCCGATGGCGACGGTGACCAACCTGCGGGAGACGCTGAAAGAGATCGGTGCCACGATCAATCCCGACGAAGACGTCGTGATGCTGTACCTCGCGGGCCCGGCGGCGCGGGATGGCTCGCTCGAGGTCGCGATGCCGCCGCTCGATCTCGCTCCAATCGTTCCGTCGGTGCTGGGCACGCTGTTCGACCAGGCCGGCATCCGCTGGCGGATCGTCGTCGTGTCGGCATGCCATGCGGGGGAATTCGCTGACGCACTGGAGGGCGAGACCACGCTCGTGCTGACGGCGACCGGCGACGGCGCGACGTACGGCTGCGAGCGCAGTGGCGAGGCGACCAATCTCGGCGCGGCGCTCTTCGGCGATGCGCTCGCGCACGCGGACTCATTGCGCGCGGCGTTCGAGGCTGCGCATGCGCGGATCGCCGCGGGCGAGCGACGCGGGAAGAGCCCATCGGCCGCAGGTGCGCAACTGATGATCGGGCCCGACATGGCGGCAAAGCTGAAGGAGCTCGACCGGACCCGCGCGACGCGGCGCTCGAACCGGTCGGTTTGAATCGAATCCGCGTCGCATCGGGAGCTCGTTGACGCTCACGTCTGCCGCGCGGAAAATGCAGGTCCCACGAGCGCCGATGCAACAGGCGCCATCCTTGGAGGAAATCATGCGTCGCTGACTTCCGCTTGCGGCCCTTGCCGCGCTTTGTCTCGCGCTCGTTGCCCCGTCCGTTTTTGCGCAGGCGCCCGAAAAGCCGAAGCTCGTCATCGGCGTCGGCGGCAAGTCGCTCTTCTACTATCTGCCGCTCACGATCGCCGAGCGCAAGGGCTATTTCAAGGACGAGGGCCTCGACGTCGAGATCCCCGATTTTCCCGGCGGCGCGAAGGCGCTGCAGGCGATGATCGGCGGCAGCGCCGACGTCGTGTCCGGCGCGTACGAGCACACGATCACGCAGCAGGCGAAAGGCCAGAACATCGAGGCGCTGGTGCTGCAGGGCAAGTATGCGGGCATCGTGCTCGCGATGCCGAAAGCGAAGGCCGCGGCCTACAAGTCGCCCGCCGATCTCGAGGGGATGAAGATCGGCGTGACGGCGCCGGGATCGTCGACCAACATGTTCGTCAACATCCTGCTCGCCCGCGCGGGCCTCAAGCCCGATGCCGTGTCGATCATCGGCGTGGGCGCCGGCGCCGGCGCGGTCGCGATCATGAAGCGCGGCGAGATCGACGCGGTGTCGAACCTCGATCCGGTGATTGCGACGCTCGAAGCGAACGGGGATGCGGTCGCGGTCGTCGACACGCGCACGGCCAAGGGCATGCACGAGGTCTACGGCGACGCTTATGCCGCCGGCTGCATCTACGCGCCGGTCGACTTCGCGAAAAAGTATCCCAACACCGCGCAGGCGATCGTCAATGCGATGGTGCGCGCACTGCGCTTCATCCAGCAGTCGACACCCGAGCAGATCGTCGCCGTGGTTCCGCCCGAGTATTACACCGACAAGGCGCTCTATACGGCTGCACTCAAGGCCAACCTCGACGGCTTCAGGCACGACGGGATCATTTCGCTCGCGGCGGCGCAGGGTGTGTACAAGGATCTGAAGACGTTCGATCCCGGCCTGCAGAACGCAACGGTCGACCTTTCGAAGACGCTCGACATGGCGTTCGCGCAGAAGGCGGCGCAGAAGTATCGGTGATGGAGGCCGCGACGGCGGCGCCGGCCGCTGCGCTGGCGCTCGACCGGATCACTTGCACGTTCGCCGCGCGTCCGGGTGCGAAGGGACGCTCCACGGGCCGTTATACGGCGGTCCGCGACACGACGCTCGCCGTCGGTCCCGGCGAGTTCGTTTCCGTCGTCGGCCCGACGGGCTGCGGCAAGTCGACATTGCTCAACGTCGCCGCCGGGCTGCTCGCGCCATCGACGGGCCATGTCGAGATTTTCGGCAAGCGCTTGCACGGAGTCAACGCGCACGCCGGCTACATGTTCCAGGCCGACGCGCTGATGCCGTGGCGCAGTGCGCTCGCCAACGTGCGCGCCGGGCTCGAGTTCCGCGGTGGTGCGCAGACTGATGCTTCGCCACGCGCGCGCGAATGGCTTGCCCGGGTCGGCTTGGCCGGCTTCGAGGACCGCTATCCGCACCAGCTTTCCGGTGGGATGCGCAAGCGCGTCGCGCTCGCGCAGATGCTGATCCTCGATCCGCAATTGTTACTGATGGACGAGCCGTTCTCCGCGCTCGACGTCCAGACGCGGCAGCTGATGGAAAATGAATTGCTCGAGTTGTGGAGCGCCAATCGCAAGTCGGTGCTGTTCATCACGCATGATCTCGAAGAGGCAATATCGCTTTCCGACCGGGTGATCGTGCTGTCGGCGGGGCCGGAGACGCATCCGATCGGCGAGTTCGCGATCGATCTGCCGCGTCCGCGCGATGTCGCCGAGATCCGGATGACACCGCGCTTCGTCGAGCTGCACCAGGCGATCTGGCATCAGATGAAGGCCGAAGTGCTCAAGGGCTATGCGCAAAGCCGCCAGTGATTCGCGCGCGACGCTCGCGCTCTATCACGCACTCTTGCTCGGTGCAGTGTTCGCATTCTGGTACGCGATGACGACGCCGGGGCTCGTGTCCGAAGCGTTCGCGAAAAACACCGCGTTCTTCTTCGGCAAACCGCTCGAGGTGATCAAGGTCATCTGGATCTGGTTCAGCGAAGGGAAGATCTATCCGCACCTCGGCGTCACGCTCGTCGAGACGCTGCTCGCGTTCGCCGCCGGCAGCGTGCTCGGTCTCGCGATCGGGCTTTGGCTCGCGCTGTCGCCGCTCGCCTCCGCGCTCGCCGATCCCTACATCAAGGCCGCCAACGCGATGCCGCGCGTGATTCTGGCGCCGATCTTCGCCGTCTGGTTCGGGCTCGGCATCACGTCGAAAGTCGCGTTGGGCATCACGCTCGTCTTCTTCATCGTGTTCTTCAACGTGTTCCAGGGCGTGAAGGAAGTGAGCCCGACGGTGCTCGCCAACGCGCGGATGCTGGGCGCGACGAAGCGGCAGTTGCTGAAAAGCATTTACCTGCCGTCGGCGACGTCGTGGGTGTTCTCGAGCCTGCATACGTCGGTCGGGATGGCTTTTGTGGGCGCGGTCGTCGGTGAATACCTGGGCTCCGCGAAAGGCGTCGGCTATCTGATCCTGCAGGCGGAAGGCGTGTTCGACATCAACACGGTGTTCGCGGGGATCCTCGTGCTCACCGCGTTTGCATTGGTGCTCGATTACGTGGTGACGCACGCGGAGGCGCGCCTTCTCGTGTGGCGGCCGCGCGCGGCGGAGACCGAGACGTTCTGATTTGTCGGTGGGGGCGTGGCAGGGGAGGGCGGCGCCGTTGACCCGATGCCGGCGCGTTCGTTATAATGACAATCCGACGCGGGGTGGAGCAGTCTGGCAGCTCGTCGGGCTCATAACCCGAAGGTCGAAGGTTCAAATCCTTCCCCCGCAACCATACAATCAAGTACTTAGCCCAGCTTAACCGCTGGGCTTTGTCTTTTGTGGTCCCTGTGTAGGCGTGGTGTAGGTTTTCCAAGTCAATCCGACGCCATCCGTTTGAGTGGCTGATCGCTGGCGAGCATTGACGCCCGCCCTCCATGGTTTGTTAGTTAGTGGTCACGGACCTTGACCAACTCCGCTACTAGTTCTCTGACTGCCCGGTCCGACCACTCCTGCATGCCCCGTAAGAAGGCGACGCCGGGCTTGGGCCGTCTCACTGCCCTGAATATCCCCGATCCTTTGGGGCGGGGCTTAACAGGGCGGCTTGGCATGCTCGCGATGTGCTTCCGCTCGTAGGTCATGGCAGCCTCCTTACGCGGAGCCATTTTCCCCTTAGGAACTCGGCGGGAACAGGGGGCGGGGGACAGCAAAAACGTTTCCTGTTGCGGGTATGTATTGCCGCTTCTGACGGTCGCATCAATCTTCATAGAGGGGGGTTGCGAACGGCGCTCTGCTCGTGTCCGAAAGTGCGTCGATGCCTATTGCCGGAGTGCTGGACACAAATGGCGCTCGCTACTCGATCACCGTCCACGTCACCTTGCGGCTCGGCTTCGCCTCTTGGCGCTCGAACTTGGTGTGGCAGGTTTCGCACTCGTAGGTGTCACCGATGTAATCGGCGAACACCTTTGACGTTCCGTAGCCGCGCAGTCCCGTATGCTCGTAGATCATATTCGATGCACCGTCGATCAGTGCGCGACATTCGTCGCACGGTTCCATGTTGCTCCCCCATTGATTGCGTCACGTCGCTGGTCGTAACCCACCCCCAGCCGTTCCAGATCGGCGCAGGAGCCGCGATCCGAGATCGCGACAGGTTGCACTAGCCGACCGGGTCCTAGATTCGCTGAATAAATTGTGCACGAGGCCGCGTGAGGCAGCGATCGATTTTCACAGAGGGGGATGTTGCGAGACGGGTGAAAACACGCTGACTTTGTAGCTTAGAAGTTATCCGTAAATAATATTTATCTTCGCTGGCACGTGCCGAAAGCTGATGATGGCGGCGGCAAGCATGGTCAGGGCCAGGTAGGAGCGATGCAGCTTCTCGTAGCGAACGAGCAGTTTGCGGAAACGGGTGAACCAGGAGTGGGCGACTTCGACCACCCAGCGCCGCGGGCGTTTGCCTTGAGCGCGTTGCGGGCGCTCCTCGCCGCGTGGCCGCACGTGGGGGGTGTAGTCACGGTCGAGCATGTCCTGCTCGGCGGCGACTCCGACGAAACCGGCATCCGCGCACAGATGCTGTCGAGCGCGTGGCGCCACCGTCGGACGTGGAGCGATGATGGCGTCCAGGGTCGCCGCCAATTGGGTAACATCGTTACGGTTAGCCGCGGTCACGATGATCGACAGCGGGACACCACGGGCGTCGACCAGCAACATCCGCTTGCTTCCATTTTTTTCCCCGGTCGGTGGGGTTCGGCCCCACCGACTCTTGTGCCAGCGGTGCCTTCAGCAATGCCCCGTCGATGCTCTGCCATCGCCAAGCAATACCCTCCATCTCGTCGTACTCAGCGAGTCCGGCCTGCCACAACGCGACGAAGAAGCCAGCCTTTTCCCATTCCAGAAACCGCTGATGGATGGCACTGGCGCTGCCGAATCGTTCGCGCGGCAACGCCTTCCATTGGCAGCCGGTGCGCAATACGTACACGATGGCCTCGAATACCACGCGTGCCTCTTTGGGCTTGCGCCCGCCGCCAGGCTTGCGGGCAAACTTCCGCCGCATCGGCCGGCCCGGCCGCTGCGGGATCAGCGGCTCGACCCGTTCCCAAAATGCATCCGACACCACCCATGACTCAAGTCTCGCTTTCGCCATCGCCTTCCTCCGTCCCGCGCACCGGCGCGGACGGAAGAACAGTGTACTCCTTTATTTACGGATAAGCTCTTAGTCACGGCCCCACGCATTGAACGCCTTGCCGACCGGCCGCCGATATTCCGGCTCGTCGATTCCTGACGATCGCGAGGCGGGTGCTATCTCGACATGTCGCGCCGTCTCGCGCGCTGCTGCAACAGCGTCTGCCTCGCCGCAACTTGCGCTTTCGCGATCGCGGCCCGCGCACGGAGTGCGGCGACCCTGACTTCGCGCGACATGGGCGGTGTACAGTTCGGACGCGGCTTCGACTCGCGATCATCCATGATGCGACCTTCCTCTCCGGCCGCAAATGAGCACGAGCTGTAGACAGCACGCAAAGCCGCCCACCCAATAGGCTAGCGGGATCCACCACCATACGATCATCGCTCTCTCGGCGCCAAGCGGCACTATTCCGTCGCCGTTCTTCATTTCGCGATCCTGCTCCGCTCGTGGTGCTCTTTCATGAACGCGGCAACCGCTGACTCCGCCGCGTATTCATTGCGGGCGAGATTCATGTCGGGGCGCGATCGCCGTGAGCGCCACTCGTTATGCTCATTTCCATGTGGTCGGCGTCGCGACCATTGCATCTTTGCCTTCGATGACTGTTGCATACAAACCCCCATCGTCTACCGACGCTAGAGCCACGCGCAGAATTCGGACCATCGGCGAGCGCGAGGTTTGCCTTCAATGACTTGCATAGCATCGCGCCGAAGAATGAAACGCCTTTGTAAAGCGCCGCGACAGTAGGAGCCCCCGTTTGCAGTAAGCAATATTGTGTTTTGGCGACGCCCGGTGGCCGGGTGCTCAACGGTGCACAAACGCTAGCGCGGGGAAGATGATTACTTTCGCGCGGCCCCCGCGCTCCCCGCCGACTTGCGGCATCGGCGGAGCACCCGTGTACTGTGAGCTACGCGCCACTAGGTCGCCACGGGCTGAACGTGCCGCCCCCCGGCCACCGCACCTCCGGCTCGCCCACGATCTCCCACTCCGCGTAGCGTGCGACCAGCTCGTGCCGCTCTGCCTTGTAGCGAGCCTTGACCCACTTCTGCGACACCGGATCGCGGAACCGGAATGGGTACAGGAGCAGCACCGTGGGTGCGTAGAGCGGGCCGGGCATGGTGTGAATGTTACTGCCTGAGCCGGCTTGCCGACTTGATCCGGGAGTCTCTGACCGTCGGATCAATTTACAACCTGCACTTCTGCGCGGACTGGCGCTGGCGCAACCCTTTGAATAGGTTCGGCCGGAATCGACGGCGCGAAAAATGCTATTCAATACGGTTCGGCGGCGCGAGCGACAAAGAGGAGGGAATGGCGCTTTTCGGCTGATCGTGCTGCCGGGGGGCGTCTTATGGATTGGGGCTGGCTATTGCTTGGCGTCGTCGTCTGGGTGCTTTGCCTTCTAGTCGTGCTGGTCTTGTTGCGAATGGCCGGCGATCAGGATCGTGCAGCACGCCACGCGCAAAAGAGCCTCGACCCCTTTACCGACATCACGATTACGCGGCCCGGCATGGATTGATTACAACAGCCTGGAGCCAGCGTCGCTGCGGCGGCCGTAACTCGAGATCGCGGCGCGTCGTTCGTGGCCGAAACCGGCGTCAGGTTTTCGGGAAAAAGGCCACCGCGATGGCCAGCAATGCGAGTCCTACGATGAATGCAAGCGCCGCGAGCCTTTCCAAACTAACCGGAACATGTTTCGCGAAGAACGAACTCCAAATGACGAAGACTGACGAAAAGCCGAATGCGAAGACTGCGAGTAACACCATAACGACCAGAAGCGGAGTCCCAAATGCTTCGAAGCTCATGCTACCCCGTCGCCTAGAAAAGAATTGGCACTAGCAACAGAACGGCAAGCGCGAGCGCCCCCACGATCAAAGGTTGCGGCTGGCGTGCCTCGACGAACATGAGCGATACCAGGCCACCGATCACCGCGCCGGTGGCGAGCAGCAGGATGATGCCCAGTATCGGCATTCGCTGGTCTCCGCTAAAGCTCTAGCTCGACGCACCACAGCACATACCGTGCCGCGCACGCCGGCCAGCGATGAGGATTCCACAACAGGGACTCAGTCGGTGTCGCGGCTGACAACCGGACATGCCATCAACAATTTGTGAACGACGATATGCAGCGATCGCCAGGATCGACGATCTCGACCGCGGGTAGGCTAGGACACGTCCGAGCGCCGCTGCGTATCCTTGTGCGCAGTACCCTTCGTCATCCTTTTGTAGTCGCCGAAGAGCGGGATGACTCCCATCGCTATCAGGATGCCCAGTACGATAGCTACGCCGATTCCGACCACAATCAGCACAGTCCCGAATTGGATGGTCATTCGATCCCCGCAAGATCGAGATCGTGCGCGGTCGCGGGCCGTAGCATTCGCAACGGTAGCTCCGTTTCACGCGGATCAGGAGGGATGCTTAGATAGCGGATGATGGCTCGCTCGTCCCGTGTGAGACTCACGATTTCAGCGACGAAACCGTTCGGTGTCGCGACGCGATCGCCAATAACGTAGCGAGGCTTGATCTTCCCCATGCGATGAGGATCGCATCACAGAGCTGCAATCTGTGTTGCCGGCCGACAACCGGACATGCCATCAACAATTTGTGAACGACGATCTGCCGAAGTCCCGCCACGGAAAGAGAAGCGCCCCGACCGACTGTGGAGAAGACTAGGGGCACCGTGCTGCGGTCATCGCGGGCAGCAGTGCAGCCGGACAGGACCGGACAGAACGGGACATTTGTCCCGCTGCATCCACTGCTGGTCCGGACAGGACGGGACATATACCTTTAGGTATGTCCGTCCGTCCGGGCAGGATGTCCGGTCTTTGGTTATTTGGCGAACAGGTTTAGTAGGGCCACGCATAGCCCCCCGCAATGCCGACCAGCCCCGGACCTTGCAGGGCATCTCGAAGGCGTCCAAACCGCTTTCGGCGTGCGTCGGTGGCCCTGGCTGACGCACCGCGTGGCTGCCAGCAACGCCTACACCGGATCGCTGTTGCGCACGTCGGGTCCGCGATTCGATGCCTATAACCCGGGGGACGCGGTGCAGCCGATCCCGGCGGTGGGCACGGCGACACTGACGTTCGCCAACGGCAACAGCGCGGCGTTCACTTACATGACCAACGGCAGCGGCGGATTGCCAGCCGGCATTAACCAGACCAAGTCGATCGTCCGCTTCCCATTCGGACCAGGCGGTACCACCTGTCAATAGTCATCGAGTCTTAGGCCGAGTCACGCACCATGATTCTGACACCGGGCAAGTTCTTGCCGGCGAGGTGGGAGCACGAGGACTGTCTTTGAAGGCGCAATGGCCATTAAATCTCGTACGGCGCGAGACGGCCGGGCGCCAAGCGCAATTAGGCGACACACAATGAAGATGTCGTGCTCTCGTCACAGTGAATTGGGACGCCGTGAAAGGAACGTCGCAAATCGATCACCGTCCTGTCACGGCGGCGCACACTCGGGTAAGATGTAACGCATGGAAGCGACTGACATACTTGCCGACATCCTTCGCCTTCCGCCGGAGGAGCGCGCGCGTCTGGCACGCGAACTGATCCGCAGCCTCGACGGCGAAACGGACGCCGACGCCGCGCAAGCTTGGGACGCAGAGATCGAGCGTCGCGGTGCGGAGGTCGACTCCGGTACTGCCGCTACCATGACTCTCGACGAGTACCGGTCTCATGTCCGCCGACGCCGCGCAGCGCGCGCGAAGCGTTGAACCTTCGAATCCACCCACTCGCGGTCGCGGAGATCGATCACGAAGTCGATTACTACGAGTCGCGCAGTGCGGGGCTTGGAGCCGAGCTGGAAGACGAGATCGACGCTGTTCTCGAAACGATCCTTCAATTTCCCCGGGCTGCGCCTCAGTGGAGGGATCGCCCAGACCGTCGCGTCGCAGCGCTTGATCGGTTTCCCTTTACGCTCGTGTATCAGATCAAGGTCGACGAGATCGTGATACTCGCACTGGCGCACACCAGCCGGCGGCCGGGCTACTGGTCGCATCGCCGCTGAGGCGCCTTCACCTGTAGACGGGTCCGGTTGCAGCCCCCCGCAACCAAACAATTCAACGGCTTGCCTTCTGGCAGGCCGTTTTTGTATTGGCTCGGGGTAGCGCCGGGGTAGCGCCAGGCTAGAATTCGGTGCCGTTCAATCAGTGTTTACGGACCAGCCCTAATCTCTGTTCCAGCTTTCTCCAGCTCCCGCACGATCCTTTCGGACCACGCCCGCATCCCCTGTAGGTAGGCGGGGCGGCGGGGCTGGGCTGGGCTTGATTCGTCTCGCTGCCCTGGTTACTCCTTGATTCGTGGCTTGACCCGGCGGCTCGGCGTGCTGTTGATCTGCGTCCGTTTGTAGGTCATCGGTAGTCTCCTTACGCGAAGCCATCTTCCCCTTGGGAACCCGATGGGAACAGGGGGTGGGGGGACAGCAAAAGCGTTTCCCGTTGAAGGCGTGTATTGCCGCTTCTGACGGTCGCATCAATTTCCACAAAGGGGGGTTGCGAACGGCACTCTGCTCAATGACCGAGAACGTCCCCACTGCAGACACTTGGATCTGCCCAAAGCAGTCGCTCAGGGGCGACAGAGCCACTCCGATTGCCCTATCGACGTGGCGCGCCGGCGCGGATCAGGTCACTCCCCCGTGAAGGCTGGCTGGCGCTTTTCCTTGAACGCCCGAATGCCTTCCTTGTAGTCGTGGCTGTCGTACACGATCCGGCGCAGGCCCTGCACGCGCTCGAACCCTTGTGGACTCATTGGATGAGCCCCAGCGAGAATTCGCAACTGCTCCTTCATTACTGCAATGCTCAATGGAGCATTCTGGGCGATGCGGTTGGCGAATTCGTAGGTGAACGCCTCGAGTTCGCTGGCCGCGATCACGTAATTGATCATGCCGAGACGCTCGGCCCGCTCCGCGCCCACGGGCATGGCAGTGTAGGCCATCTCCTTCACGATTCGCATGCTCGTCGCGTTCAGAAACGTGAGCATGCCACTAACGTTGTACGGCACGCCCAACTTGGCGGGAGTCACGGCGAAGGTCGCGTCGGGCGCGGCGATGATGAGGTCGCACGCGAACACGGTTTCGCACGCCCCGCCCCACACTCCGCCCTCGATCATCGCGATGACCGGCGCCGGGAAGATCTCGATCTCACGGATCAAGAGGCGCAGCGGATCGTCCCAGCCGAGGGGATCGCGCCCTCCCTTCGGTAGCTCCCCGACGTCATGCCCGGAGGACCACACTCTGACGCCCGGTTGCGCTCGCAGTATGACCACGCGCGCCTTGCGCTCCCTGAAGTCCGCCAGCGCCGCTATGACTTCTTGGATCACCGACTCGGAGAGCGCATTGCGCTTTTTGGCGTTATTGAGCGTGATCGTGCCGATCGGTGCGTCGAGCCTTGCGGCGATTAGCGGCATCAGTTTCTCCGTCGTGTGTACCGGGCCATGAGACTCTACCAAATTCGCATCAAAAGGGGACGGCATCGCGACCTCCTGGGGCGAGGTCTTGCGCGCTAACGCGACACCATGCAATCGACGAGCGAGATCAGAGGGGGATAGCTGCATACACCACTCCCTAGACGGCGGTGCGCCGGCGTCCGACTGGCTATTTGCGCGGGGACGCCGCGGGCCGCTCTTGGCCGAAGCGCCAGTTGATGAGTCGTGCTTTGACGACCGCTCCCGCGGCAAAGGAGGCGGTCGTCGCTGTGGGTCGAACTGGCGTATATGGACCCCTCCTCGGTTGCAAGCACTCCGTTCTTTGGCTTTGAGGTACGACTGCTCACGTATATGGACCCCTCCTCGGTTGCAAGCACTCCGTTCTTTGGCTTTGAGGTACGACTGCTCACGTATATCCGGCCTCTACCTGCCGCATCGAGCTATCGATGCCGGGCCATAATGGGCTATTCGCGCGCCAGTTCCCAATCGCTATCTCGGCCTTGAAGGCCCTGCCAATTCTCGGGGTTCGCTAGCGCCGGTTCGACCTGTCGGCCATCAAGCGGCTTGCTTTGCAATCGTGGTGGATGGGCTCCTCGGTTAAGGAAGGTCTGCGAAACGGATCAATTTGGACGTGAGTCGCGGCGATGAACTCGATCAAGCGGATGGGAAGCACGAAACGGGCGGTTTTTCGACCGCCAAGTGCGCTTTCATCCGCTATTGCTCGTGTTTCAGGCGCAACTCTCCTGTTGTCGCAACAAGTATCTTCGCGCCAGGTACAGATTGGCCAGCGCCGCCGTCACGAACAGACGATGTGCGTTCTTGGCCAAGCCACGGTAGCGCACTTTCGCAAAGCCGAAGATGCGCTTGATGACACCGATCGGGTGCTCGACCTTGGCGCGCACCCGCGACTTGGTCTGGTTCTTGCGCCGCTCGACTTCGTTGATGATCCCGCCTTGACGGTAACGGCGATTGACGAAGTCTTGGGCCCTCGGAGCGCGAGCACGGATTACGTCACGCTTGCCTCGATACGCCTGGTCGCCCCACACCCGCGTTTCGTTGCCGTGCAACAGCGTCGGCAACACCGAGCTGTCCGCTACGTTCGCAGCCGTGGCCGCGACAGAGTGAATCAACTTGGTCTTGCTATCCACCCCGACATGGGCCTTCATTCCGAAGAACCATTGCTGATTCTTCTGCGTCGGCTTCATCTCCGGATCGCGCGCTTGGTCCAAATTCTTCGTCGACGGCGGTGCGCTGATGATGGTGGCGTCGACAATGGTCCCGGTGGCGATACGCAAGCCTTGCGCCTGCAAATGACTCGCCACCGCGGCAAACAGGTGGCGGCCCAAATCATGGCTCTCGAGCAGATGGCGGAACCGCAGGATGGTGGTCTCATCCGGGGCCGGCTCGCGCCCCAAATCGATGCCCACAAACTGCCGCATCGCCATCGAGTCGTACAACGCCTCTTCCGCCGCCGGATCGGACAGATTAAACCACTGCTGCAGGAAGTAGATCCGCAGCATTCGTTCCAAGCCCACCGGCGGGCGTCCCGCTTCGCCCTTGCTGTACATCGGCTGAATCAGCGCGCACAACTGCTTCCACGGTACTACTCGGTCCATCTCGGCGAGAAACTGCGCCCGGCGCGTCGCCTTGGCGTGCTTCTCGAATCCGGTGCTGCCGAGCGTCATCTGTTTCATCGGTCAGACCCCGCGCAACTCGATGCTTTCACTGTAGATGCTCAGTGCTGAGTTGCAAGGACTTTTGCAGAGTTTCCGTAACGGCACTGCCACTTCATCAAGGTCGTGCCCGTTTCAGGCCGCGGTCTGGTCCGCTTGATACTCCGTTCCGTGCTTCATCATCGCCCAGGCGATGCGAGTTGTCTTGTTGGCCAGCGCGACGGCCGCGACGTTGCAATGACGGGTCTCGGCAATCCGGGTGACCCACTGGCTGAGGCGATCATCTTTCCCCTTGGCCGTCCGCACGATGGATCGCGCACCGTGGATCAGCAGCGTGCGCAAGTAGGTATCGCCACGTTTGCTGATACCCAGCAGTCGCTCTTTGGCCCCGGAACTGCTTTGCCTCGGAGTCAAGCCGATAGATGCCGCCATCTGCCGACCGTTGGCGAACTGCTTTGCATCGCCGACCGTCGCCACCAACGCCGTGGCGATCATCGGCCCGACACCGCGCAGTTGCTGCAACCGCTTGGCTACTGGATCCGTGTTGGCAATCAGAGCGATTTCACGATCCAGCTCCGTCATCCGCTGGTCCAGCGCCAGCAAGTCCTGCCACAAACCGTTAAGCAGGCGCCGAAACCGCGCGCTCAGGTCGTTCTCGGCATCCTCCAGCCAGACCGGAATCGCCGCACGCAAATGCCCCAATTCCTTGGGTGCAACCAATCCGTATTCAGCCACCAAGCCACGGATCTGGTTGCCTTTCGCCTTGCGCTGGTTGCTCAACTCAAAGCGCACCCGGTGTACGGCCTGAATGTCCTGCTGCTCGATCGTCTTCACCGCCACGAAGCGCATGTTGGGCCGGCTCATCGCTTCGCAGATCGCCTCCGCATCATTGGCGTCGTTCTTGTTGCTCTTCACATACGGCTTCACGAACTGCGGCGCAATCAGCTTCACCGCAATTCCGTGCGCCTGGAATGCTCGCGCCCAGTGGTGCGCGCCACCACAAGCCTCCATGCCGATCACGCAGCCCGGTTCAACCGCGTCCAGCAATACCTCGAGCCAGTTCGCTCGCGTCAACTTCCGCCGTAACGTCACCTTCTCATTCCGGTCGACCCCGTGTACCTGGAAGACCGCCTTTGCCAAATCTACGCCAACGCGCATAAGCTTCATGGTGGACCCCTTCTCTCCGTTGACTGGTCGATAACGCTTCCAGTCTGGCACGTTGATGCCGTTCGGGTGAGGAGGGGTCCATCCCATTGCTATCGACCCACAGTAGATATAGCGCGTTACGAAAACCGGACGTTCGACGGCTACATTAACCGGTGGTCAGCGGGTCCCGCGGAGCTTCGGAGAGTCACTTTCGCGGTAAACATGGACGGCGCGCTTATGGTGGGAGTTGAAACATTCCTCGATAGAAAAACCTCCTCGCTGCGTCCCCGTATGTCGACTTGAGCCGCGACTGAAGTGCCCCCGGTTCGTCGAATACCGACTTCGCCTCGGCAAGTGGACCCGTCACGAATGGTTGCGGGTAACCGAAGGAGAAGGAGAGAATGAGCGATCTGTCGGCGACCTTCCAAAGCTGAATTCGCATCTTGGCCCAAATCTTCCATGAGTCGCACCCTTTGCCAAATGGTTGGAGGCTCACATTTGAGATTTCGACAATGAAAATGTGCGCCCGGGCATGCTTCGCCGCCGCGGCAAGAAGTTGCTGCTCACCGGCACCCTTGTCGTTGCCGAGGAAGATTTCCTCGCGCGCAACGGGAACCGAAGTACCCTCCTGCAGCACCGCGACAAACTGATCTTGCACGTCCGCGGGGGAGAATTCCCGTTGTCCGATCTCGGAAATTCGTTCCGGAAGACCCGGATAAGCCGCGTCGAGCTTCTGATCGCACACGGAAGCGTCGGCCGCTAGTGCAAACGGAGCGATGATCAGACCAAGGGGAACGAGGGGACCCCCGAATCCGTTACGCGTTCCTCCGGCCGCCGGCCCCTCCGCATCGACCAAATTGCTTTCGACAATTGCGGCTTTGGCCGGCGGCGGGGAGAGGATCGCCACGCCGATGCCATCGGGCGACAGCAGATACGGACGCGTACTGGTTGTCGCGCACCCACCCATGCACAGAACGATCCCGATGACTGTAACAGCGAACCACTTCGAGACGCAGAACACGGCTCTTGCCCTCCCGCACGATGCCGAATGTCCCTGCAATGCGCGGCGATGATGAGAGGTAATTGGACGCCGGTCAACACGCGCGGCCCGACGAAGAGTCAACAACTCGGACGGTCCTCGGCCCGCGCTCCAATGTCGGCTATTGAGTGCGAATCGTGAGGACCGCTCTTGGCCGCACCGAGACATCGGTGCTCCCGTGAGCGGACATCCCAGCAAGTGTCCACTTCAGGGCGCGGCATCAGGCCGATGCCGACCCATGCCGGCTGGTCACGACGCGGAAAGTCACGGACTGCACGCTTTATTCCACGACTCTCATCACATCGCATCCACCTCACGTAACAACTCCGGCGGCACGTCGAGCGCGGCCCGATCCCACGTCCCCAGTTCCGCAGCCGCCGCGTACGTCGATTGCAAGAACGCGAGTAACGTCCGTTCGGGCTCGTTGGCCCGCCGCACGTCGTCGTACGGCAAGATGAATTCGTGCAGCGTCGATTCGTAGCGCGCAGCCAGCGGCTGCACCTTCGCGTCGGCGAAGCCCGTCGGCTCGGGGTAGGCGTAGCTGTAGAAGAGCGGATATGGTGCGACTGCCCCTCCAGGCCAGAATCCGGCGCTGCTCACCTCATGCGAGTACGCGTCGCGTGTTACCGAATCGGGAAGATTCGGGACGCCGCCAGGGTGTAGAGGTGCAGCACGGCCTGAGAACCGCGTGACGGCGAGATCGAAACTGCCCCAGAAAAAGTGAACCGGGCTCGCCTTTCCGTAGAAACGAGACCGAAAGCGGTCGAGCACGTTGGCAGACGAACATAGGATGCGCCAACAGCGGGTCGCGTATTTGGCATCGTACGACCGGTGGACGTCGTCCTCGTCGAAGGGCAGTTGGCTCTCGACTTCGGCGGGCTTGGGGTAGATGGACACTGGCATCTGGAATGCTGTCAGCGCTTGCATAACCGAAGCGTAGAACTGCGATACCGACATCGGCACCAATTGGATCAGGCCATGATCGCCACGGCTCGTTCGGATGTTGAGCTCGTGGGCGATGAAATCGAAGTCGATCTCGAATGCCTCGTCGCCATACGGCATCCGCCCCGTCGTCAGGCCGCATGCGTTCGGATAAAGCGTCACCTGCCACGTGTGGTTGAGCCACGGCATGCGCGCCAGTCGGATCTTGCCGACGATCTGCGTCCACATGTGCAGCGTCTCGTACGTGTCTTTCCACTCGTCGTACGGCAGGTCGGGCCACGCAAGTTGCGTCATGACAGTTCTTCCCCACGGGAACAATTTTTCAGCGCAGGTCCACCGTGTTACCTCACGGGCGCCGATGGTGCCACCGCAATTCGTTACTTCGCGGCGATCCACGTCAGAGCGCGAAACACTGTCGCGGGAGGCGCGCCTGTTGGTCGACAGGATAGGCCAGATGTTTGCTATCAGCGAGTGCTGCACCCAAGACAGCACCAGCGCAACATGCCGCCAGGCGACGCGGCCCGGACCAATAGCGCGATCGAGCGTCGGCTATCGGGGGGATCCCCGACCGTCCGGAGTTGGTCGACTCCCGCTGAAGCGTTGACGATCCCGTTCGGCAGAGAACGAACCCTCAGCAGCCGTTCACGATTCTCGAAAGCTGACTACAAACACCATCGCTCAGTGCCAGTCGGCTGGATGCGGATGTTTGGTCCGTGGATTGACAGGGGCCCGCTGCGCACCCACCCGCTCCCGGACCTGGACCCCCCTCTAGCCCTTCAGCTCCTTCTTCAGCTCGTTGAAGAAGCGCCAGTCGGTACCCTCGGCGATGAGCTTCTGCGGGGTCGACTTGATCATCCCGGCCTCGCGCAGGCGGAGAGCGTAGAAGCGAACCGTGTCCTCAGCGTTGTAGTTGCGCCACTGGCCGTACGGGAGATCCTGCATCATCTGGAAAGCATACTCATACTGCTTGCCCCAGCCCTTATCCACCAGCGCTCGGGCTTGACGCTCGGGTGCCTGCGCACAGAGGTCCGCCGTCTTGAGGATCGCGCGCATCGCCCGCTTCGTCGCAACAGGGTTCCGGCGGACGAAGTCCCGGTGTCCGATGATCATGCAGCAGAAGTACTGGGACCAGGGGCGGTCGACGGCACTGTTGACGACCACGTGCCCGACCTTCTTTGCGCGCAGCTCCTGCGTCGTTGGAGGAAACGCCATGAAGGCATCGATCTTGCCCTCCGTGAAGAGCGCAACGGTGTCGGCCGTGGCATCCGGTACCCAGTTGATATCCCGGCGGGGATCGAGGCCCACCTGCGCGGCCATGGCGCTAAGGAAGACATGCGCTGCGGTTCCCAGCACGGTTATGCCGACCTTCTTCCCCTTGAGGTCGCGAATCGACTGCACCCGGTCGGTTCCGACCAGCTCGAAGCACCCGACATGCCCCCCGGCCAAGATCACGGCTGGGTCTCCCGCATCCAGCCCGATGAGGTTCGGACCCACAAAGTTCAGGCCGAGGTCCACGGTTCCGGATTCCAGGTGCTGAGACACGAAGTCGAGGTCGCTTCGCACCCACTGCACGTCGGTGAACCCTTCAATCCGCAGCAGCTCCTCGGAGAGATAGAGAGGTGCCTGACAGGCGCTGGTGAACTGGAGCAGCCTGATTCGTGGGGTTTCCGGCGGCGGCTCCGCGGCGACCGGCCTCGGGTACACGCCAAGGAGCCCTGCTGTCCCTGCGAGCGTCACCCCACCAAGGAATCTCCGCCGGCTGAACGGTCGAGCATGACTATGACTATGCATGGGACCCTCCCTTGCAGATGCGGGTCAGTGTAACCCCGAGAACGCCATCCAGTAGATTCTCAGGCGTTGGATTGCCGCAACGGCAAACTGAAGGCGAAGGTCGAGCCGCGTCCCACTTGGCTCTTGACCCAGATCCGTCCACCGTGCAGCTCGATGAATTTCCGCGAGATGGCCAGGCCGAGCCCGGTGCCTTCCACCTTTTTGGACGCCGTGCCGACCTGGCGGAATTCCTCGAACACCGTTGCCTGATCCTCGGGGGCGATGCCCACCCCGGTGTCGGTGACCGAGATCTCCGCCGTGTCGTTACTCAGCGCGGCCCGCACGTCGATCTTTCCACCCTCGGGGGTGAATTTCAGCGCATTGGAAAGCAGGTTCAGGAGCACTTGCTTCACCTTCCGCTCGTCGGCGTGAATTGTGCCCAAGCGCTCGTCGATCGAGCGGCCGAGCGCGATGCCGTGGCGGACCGCCCGTTCCCGAACCAGCGTCATGGCGTTGTCAACCACACCCGAAAGATCGAAATCGGTCAGCTCCAGCTCCATCCGCCCGGCTTCGATCTTGGAGAGGTCAAGGATGTCATTGATGAGGGACAGCAGATGTCGGCCCGATTGCAGGATGTCGCCGATGTATTCGGCCTGCTTTTCGTTGATCTCTCCAAACAACCTTTCGGACAGGACTTCCGAGAAACCGATGATGGCGTTGAGCGGCGTGCGCAGCTCATGGGACATGTTGGCGAGGAACTCGGACTTGTGCTGGTTGGCGGTCTCGATCTGGCGGTAGAGCCTCCCCAGCTCTGCGCTCGTCCGGTTGAGGTTTGCCGCGAGCTCGCCAAGCTCATCGCGGTTGGGTACGTCAATGCGTCTGCTGAATTCGCCCGCCGCGAGCTCGTTGAAGCATGCGTCCATGGCCCGAACCGGGCCGATGAGCGACCAGGATATGGCGTAGCCAAGGCCGAGCGCGAGAAGCATGCTCCCTATTGCGAAGCCGATGACGAGGCGGCGCGAGATCGCAAAGCGCTCTTGGCTCTCGTCGATTCCGGCAACCATGTCGGCCTCCGCCTTGTTCACGAGCTCATTGGTGAGCCGCTCGAGGCGATCGGCGAGCGGTGCCGCCTTGCCGGTCTGGAGCTCGCGGCCTTCGGCGGTCTTCCCTTTCCGGATGAGCTCGATGACCTCGCCGACAACGGCAGTGAACGATTCGTAATCCGCACGCACGCGGGAAAGGATTTCTGCCTCGTCCTTGGCCACGAACTGAATCCGGTCCAGGTCGTAGCCGAATTGGCCGAGCTGCCGCAGCGTCGATTCCAGCGTGCGCTCGTCCGGGACCAGCAGCGCCGAAGCGACGCTGTAGAGCTGCAAGGTCGTGTCGTGCTGGATCTGGCGATAGGCGGCGATCTTGCGCTGCAGCTTGACAAGGTCTTCCGTCTGCCGGGTGACGAGGCCCAGCTCAAAGACGCTTACCGCGCCGACAACGAACAGCAAGCCGACGATGGCGAGGAACGCCGCCAAGAGCTTGCGGTGTATCGAAGCCGGCGCACGCGCGACCGCATCGGGCAGCCATCGCAGTAGAGGAATTTTCACGTCCGGCGCGGGCCCTGCACAAGCCTACGATTCAGTTTTTCCTGAACTCACAGATGAAGCGCCAGTCCGTGCCTTGGCCAATGAGTTTCTTGGGAGTCGGTTTGATGATGCCGGCCTCTTGTAGGCAAGGCCCCGAATCGCGCCGGGCAAACCGCGGTGGTCGGTTCACGTCGATTGGTCCGTTCTTGAGCCGAGCCCGGTGTTCACTCCTGTAGCAGCGCTCGCAGATCGCGCAGCATGTCCTCGGGCTTGAAGCGGTACCCGAGGTATTGCACGCGAATCCGCCCCTGCCGGTCGAGCAACGAGGTCAGGAACAGGTGATCGACGCCGCGCTCGGCTCGTTTTGCGTAGGCGCCGTAAGCGCGAACCACGTCATCGATCGCCGAGGGGGGACCGGTGAGAAAACTCCACCCGGTCAAGTTCGCGCCGTGCGCCTTCGCGTAGCCGCGCAGTACGGCCGGAGTGTCGACCTCCGGATCGACGGTGATCGACACGAAGCGCACACGCGAGCCGAAATCGGCAGCAAGCGGCCCCTGCAGCGAAGCCATTTTGGCAGTGAGCAATGGACAGGTGTCCGTGCAGGTCGTGTAGATGAAAGTGACGACTGCCACCCTGTCACGCAAATCCGTTATCGTGAACTGCCGGCCATTCTGGTCCACAAGCGCGAACGCGGGCGCCGGTCCAACGACCGGCAGGCGCGCATCTTCCTTCGCGCCGTGCGCCCACGCGCCGGCCGACGCCGGTGCCAGCAGCGCGACGAGCAGCATTCGGCAGAGCATCGGCAGCGACTGCATCTCAGGCCTTGAGCTCCCGCTTCAACTCGTTGAGGAAGCGCCACTCCGTGCCCTGGGCGATGATCTTCTGGGGGGTACTCTTGACCATACCCGCCTCATGCAACCGTAGGGCATAGAAGCGCACCGTGTCCTCGGCGTCGTACTCGCGCCACGTCCCGTATGGCAGCTCCTTGAGGGCCTGCACCGCGTAGCCATAGTGTGAGGTGACGCCCTTCTCCACGAGGAGGTGCGCGACGCGCTCTGGCTCCTGCACACACAGCGTGTTCGCCTTCAGCAGGGCGCGCACTGCCCGCTTGGTGGCAATGGGGTGCTGGCGCACAAAGTCCGCGTTGCTCGCCAACATGCAACAGAAGTACTGGGACCACGGCCGGTCCGTAGTCATGTTGATCACGACATGGCCGATCTGCCGCGCCCGCAGCTCCTGCGGCTCTGGCGGAAAGCCGATCATGGCATCGATCTTCCCCTCGGCCAGAAGTTGCATGGCCTCGGCTGTGGTTGGGGTCACGAACGTGAGGTCGCTGCGGGGGTCCAGCCCGATGTAGGCGGCCATACTAGCCACGATGAGGTGATGGCTCGACCCCATGCCCGGCACGGCCACGGTCTTGCCCTTGAGGTCTTTCACGGAGCGAATGCGCTCGGTCGCGAAGAGCTCGAAGCAGCCCGCATGGGTCCCCGTAAGGATCACGAGCGGGTCCCCCGCATCGATCCGCAGGATGAGCTGCCCGCCAAGGCCGGTATTAATATCGGCCTCGCCAGCCGCCAGGGCGAGGTAGGGGCCCTTGGCAGTCTTGACGTATTGGACGTCGGTAAACCCTTCGAACCGCAGAAGCTCGTCCGCAACGAACTGCGGCGCAAAGCAGAGGACGGGGTCGTATGCCAGCCGCAACCGCGTCGTCTCGGGCAGGGGTTCCGCTGCGGCGCGTCTGGGGGAGACGCCCAAGAGCCCTGCCGTCCCTGCGAGCGTCATCCCCTCAAGGAATCTCCGCCGGCTGAACGGTCGAGGATGACTATGCATGGGGCCCTCCCTAGTCGATGCGGGGTCAGTGTAACCCCGCGAGCGCCACCGCCTCAAATGACCCCGAATGAACACATTTCCGCGTGATGCTCGAAGTACCGCTCCTCGCCGACTCCCGCCGAAGCGTTGACGATCCCGTTCGGCAGATCGCTTGGCAAGGTGTCCACCGTTCGTGGGTAAGATCAGTGCGACCCGATGCAGTTGTCGCCCCCTCACGAAATGCGGGCGGCCTGCCCCCTCGGGGGCTTCGCGCTCAACCGCTCGCAGCAAAGACCGGCAAAGCGCGCGCAACCATTTCGTCGGAGGCCGTCAGGCAAATCCGGAAATAGTCGGGAGTGTCCATGATGCTGCCTGGCAGGACGTAGACGCCGCGATCGGCAAGCGCATTCCACTGTCGCTCGCTATCGCCTTCAACCCATCGGACCCAAAGATAGAACGTGCCCTCCGGTGGCAGAACGCCGTAACCCGCCTTCGACAGCACTTCGCTCAACGCATCGCGGCGGCGGGAAAGGGCGGGGACGCTGATGGACAGACGATCCAGGTGCGGCACAGCGTACTGCATGACCGCATTGGGAAAGCACCAGCCCAGTGCCATTTGCGTAGCGGTCAGGGCGTCGCGCAGCGCTTGCCGGTCAGCGGCGGGCATCATTGGCGAGATCGCGAGATAGCCGAGGCGCTGTCCCGGCGCGAGCAGTACCTTGCCGAAACTGTAGGACATAAGTGTCCACGGGTAGACTGCGGCGGGGCTCACGAAACCGCGTCCGTCGAAGCGCAGGCGGCGATAAGGCTCATCGGACAGAAGGAAGATACGGCGGCCACTCCGCCTGGAAGCACGCTCGAGCCGGTCGGCGAGCGCGGTCAGAACCTCGTGCTCGTAGATGCGACCCGTCGGGTTGTGCGGCGTATTGACGATCACGAGCCGCGTCCGCGGCCCGATCGCCGCATCAATCGCGTCGAGGTCGAGGTCGAAGCGCGGCTTCCGCAGCGGGACCTTTCGCGGCACGGCGTTCGCGGCGAGCAGCATCGGCTCGTAGCAGAACCAGGCGGGTTCGGAGTAGATCGCCTCGTCGCCGGCATCGAGCACGAGGTGAAAGGCTACGGAGATGGCCGCGAAGGCGCCGGCGGTCAGCGCGATGTCGGCCGGTTCGAACGGCAGGCCGACCTCTTTACCAACCGCGTCGGCCAGGTAGGCACGGGGCGCTTCCTCGCTAGTCTTGTAGGCGAACCAATCCTTGTTCTGCGGCAGGGCCGCTTCCCGGATCGCCGCGACGAGGCCCGGGAGCGGCATTTCGTGCGGATTGCCGAACGTGAAGTCCGAGATGCCTGCGTCCTCGCGCCGCTCCGCGTAACGCGATTTGAAGAAGAACTCCGTTACAGCGTCGAATGCACTGCTCGCCGCGGCACTTCGATGCGAGACGACCGGCAAGATTCGGCCTCCGATCAGTTGGCCGACCCGAATGCGCCGCGCCGAAACGGGGGGCGCTTCGGCTGGAAATCATCGGCCAGATTCAGCCCCAACGTCATACGGAGCCTTACAGGTTTGTTGCGACTGGATTAAACGCGTTCTTGCCTTCGACGGCAAGCGTCACTTGCCCGCGTTCGGGGTTTACCTCACCCACGTAAGTCCAATCAATGACTGCAATGAGGCGCCAACCAACACGTCACGATGACGCCATTTGCACCCATTTTTGCGTTGGGGGATCGAATCCGGGGGCGCGAACCGAACATCTGCGCGTCCGTGATGTAAGAACAAAAAGGCCCGGTTCGCCGGGCCTCGTTGCTATCGATGAAATCTTGTCAATCGAGCGACTTGATGTTGGCGGCTTGATCACCCTTGGGTCCGGTGGTCACGTCGAACGACACCTTCTGGTTCTCGCGAAGGGATTTGTGACCATCGCTCTGGATCGCCGAGAAGTGCGCGAATACGTCCTTGCCGCCGCCGTCTGGCGTGATGAAGCCGAAACCCTTGGCATCGTTGAACCACTTGACGCTACCTGTGCTCATTTTGCTGCTCCTATGATGTACGAATGACGGGTGTGTGCCCGAACGCGGGAACATCAAGGGAGAGACGAAGACCAGAGGAATGCCGCCGAAAAGCGGACGCGACGGACCAACTACTTCGCTTGAGGATCCTGCTCTTTATCCATACCCGCATCGGGCGCGTTAGTCAATGCAATTCTGACGCAAGCGTATACTGAGTCTCTGCGAGCCGTATGTCACCACGCGAGGTCCTCTTCGATGAATGCTTACAGTGACGCGGCGCCAATTGCGACAATCGAAGAGTTCAAGGCCGCGCTGCTTGCCACACGGGATTGGAACGGGATCGCACCGATCCAATTGCAAATGCTTCAGACGCAATGTCGCGCGCCGGAATCCACGATTTCGCCACTTCAAATGGCGCAGCAGCTCAGCTTCAAGAGCTTCACCGCTGCTCGTCTGCACTACGGCGCCTTCGGCCGTGCGGTTGCGGACAAACTGGGGTATGCACCCCCGCAGAAGGGGAAAGGCACGCCCTGCTGGTGGTTTACTCTCTCGACCGTTCGCGACGCCCCCGACACGGGCGATGGTCAATTCGAGTGGATCATGCGACCAGAATTGGTTGCCGCGCTTCGTGCGATGAAATGGGCTTGAACAGAGCTGGAGACGGGAGCCTTGCCGGCCGGGTTCATGGAGTTGGGCCATGAACGCTAAAATAATGTTTCTCAGCGGTAGAGCCCCACATGCATTGCGTGACCGGTTCGTCACCGCACTTGAGGGAGACGACTATGTGGCACTTCGGGCGCTGGCCGTCGATCTCGGAAGCTGCACCGACATCCTGCCGCGCGCCGCTTGCATGGCGCTTGGTCTACCACGCGGCAGTACGTACGCGTTAGCGGCAAAGACGATCGTCGCCACATGAAACGTGGCATCGACTCGATTTCTGCAATGGGTCGATGCGAGACCGCGGTGAACAGGTCGCCTACGGGCCAGGGGCAGACGTTTGCATATGCAACCCACGGTCAGCCTTCAGTCAGAGTTAGCAAGATATGGGCGTACCAGGCACAGTTCGCCCCAGTGCTTCGTCGATGTTCAGGTCGCGCGTTCCTACATCGATTACCGCGGAGTGCACGCCGAGGAGTATCCACGGCAGGTCGCTGTGCATCGGTTCTGGTTCCTTAGCGCGCATCACGACGGGCGCGCCACTTGTGCCGAAAAACCCGGGCAGGTCATGGGCGATTTCGTGCAGCATGGATTCCATCTGACGCCCTCGCTGTCGTAAAGGAGTCTCCGGCGCTTGCCTATCGTGTCGCTTTGGCGACCTCGGCCAGCAGCGCAGTAGATTTCGGACTTGCCGCGGTCCTCCGGATCAGGATATCCGGCGGCAATACGTTGGTCCTGCCGTAATAGGCGTCGTTCCACGGAATATTGGTATTCACGACGGTGCCGTCGAGGTTGACCCCGCCGTAGACGCCTTTCGCCCGCGTGAAAGTGATGAGGTCGGCCGTCACGGTCGATTTCGCGCCCGCGCCGACCGGACCCGCTGCAATGCTCGCGTCGCCGCCCATCTTGAAGCTGGTCGACAGCAGCGAATTCAAACCCTTGTCCGTCATCACAACGATGATCGCTTCGGAAACTTCGATGCCCGCCTGAAAGCCGACGCTGGCGGTCCCGAGGTCATAGAATGCCGGCCCTACCCAAGTCCGCCCATCGCGTGCAACGAGCACGGCACGGCCGCCGGACCCGCCGAAGATGAAGCCTGCCTTCACAAGCTGCGGGGCGATCATGACCGCCTTCGCTCGATTGAGGTTCTCCTGGATCCACGTCTGGTCCGGATCGCGGAGGAAATTGCTGAGCGTTGTCCGAGCGTCGGCCACCAGAGTGTCCGGCTCGGACGTGGAAACGGGCTGCGAAGCGCATCCGGCCAGCGTTCCAACAAGGAGAACGACCAACGCAGAACGGCGCCAGTAGCTTGGTAGGACGCTGAATCGTTTCATCGTGACTCCTCATAGCATCAAGGTGGTTGAAGTCCGGCCCACCGCACCGCCGGGGGAAGCAAAGATCGTCCTGGCTTCGATTCGCTGTAAGGGGCGGAACAGCGAGCGAGCTAATCGTGCGCCGTCCCGCCAATGATGTCGACCTGGATTACAAACGGTGTACCCCGAACTCCTCGTTGCAGACGTAATCGCTTGAAAAGGCGAAAGTTTGCGCTCCTGGCATGAGCCGTGCATCCGCCAATGCACAAATAAGCGACCTCGGAAACCTAATATGCTCGAGATAAACCTTCAGGCCATCCGCTCGTGGTTCCGGCGTCTGTTGATGATCGCGCCCGTCGCTGCTCTGCTCATCGCGGCTTCGGCTGAGGCGGGCTTGATCATAAGTGTGGGAAATGTATTCGCGGATTCTCCCTCGTCGGGCAACACGCTCGAGGTCAACCTGACCAACACGGGCCCCGTATCCATCTCGCTCGCTGGCTTCTCGTTCGAGATCGAGGTCACGGACCCGCACATCACGTTCACGTCGGCCACCAACGGCACGGGTGCGGCGTACGTCTTTGCGGGCAACTCGCTGTTGGGCCCGACAATTAGCACCTCGCTGCCCGGCCAAATTTTGGATGCGTCGGATCTTTGGGGCGGCGCCGGGGGCGCTACGATTGCCGCGGGCGCCACGGTGGGCCTGGGTCATGTGTTCTTCGACGTTTCGGCGGGACATTCGCAGGGACTGGTGACCGTAATGCTGTCGCCGTTCCCCGCTACCAGCCTGTCTGATCCTAACGGCGGCAACATCAGCATCGACACGTTGACCAACGGCTCGATCACGATCGCGACCTCTTCAGTTCCTGAGCCTTCAGCGCTGGCGCTAGCGCTCCTTGGATTGGCGGCGCTGGCCTCGATTAGGAAGGGCTTCTGGCGGTAGCACTTAGAGCGCGGAGCGACTGGAGAAGCAGGAATCACGCTTAATTGGTATGCCCGGGCAATTGCTGCGGATTGGCGGTTCGAGCGACACGCCGCAAGCTGAACTGATCGCAAGGTAAAAGAATGGAACAGGACACGTCGCTTCGACAAAATGCTCCGAAAATGCGGTGGGCGCGGAGGCAACCGCATGGAAACCGCCATAGCGAATGGCGCTCGAGGCGAGACCATGCACGATCACAGCCACGCGATGATTACGAAGCCCAGTGTCAGCGGGCAATTGCCGCTTTAGTTGCACGCTTGCACCACACTTATTGAGCTTCGCCGCAAGCGGTAACTGATTTCCGCGCCAGCATCGGCGCTCGGAACCGTCATGCAACAGGGTGTCGCTTGCCACGCTGCCTACCGATTGCATTAGTCAATCCGTAAATGCGGCGCGAGATCGCAGTGTCCGTGCCCGATGGAGCCGCTAGCGTTTTCAGGCGAGCCATTCCTTTGAGCGGCCGCTTCCGCGCAAATTTGGAGGTGACACTAGCCGCCTGGAGTTGGCCGAACCAGGACCTTCGCGATCCACTGTGATCGATCTCCTGATGTTTCTTCGACGGCAATGCCGTCCAAGGAAATCGGGGTAATCGCTACGCTAGCGGAAGATGACGAACCCAGCCGGTGGTACGGTAAGCTTCACGGCTCTGCCGTTTACGGGCTCGACCGACAAGGCCTGACCGATCTGTGCGGAGTCACCGGAGTAGATGCACCGCAGCGTATCGCCGGGCTTGTGGAGTGAAGCGTCGATCGTGAGCCACGCCGATCGCGGATTGTCCATATCGGTATTGATGGCCAGTACGGCCTCCTGATCATCGAGAAGTCGCGACCAGGCTACTACGCCGAGGATCTGCCCGCCGAGCATCACCGGTAAGCCGAAACTGATCCCGTCTCCCGAAATCGGACGCAGATACTGGCGTCCCCGCGTGTAGATGCGATCGGTGTTGCGTATGTGCAGGATCTTCTGAAGTTCGATGTAGACCGGGCTGTTCTCGTCGAAGAAGTGCCTCGCGCGGCTGGCGAACGAACCGAACTCGCCACCGAACATCGACTCCCGGATGTACCTGTCGGCTCCATCGCCAGTGCCGTGGCCGTCGAATGACTGTTCCGTTCCGTAGTAGATGCACGGAATGCCCAACGTCATCACATTGACGGCGAGCGCGTTCAGTACGGCCTTCGCCCGCGCTTTATCAGCACAGAACCGGGCCTTGTCCTGCCCCTTACTGATCTGGTCGTGGTCGTTGAAGACCGTGACGACCTTGTTCCGGAACCAGGTGTGCGAGCCTTGGCCGACGAGCTCGGAGTTACGAAACAGGTCGAAGTAATCAGCTGGGTTACGGAGCCCCTTGGCCAGGAATTCGAGCTTGTCCGGGATATCGTCGATCCCCAGAGCGGCGTCGAGGCCAGTGATGCCCAGAGTGTCGAAGGCATTGGCTCTCCCGCCGGTGATCTCGGCGATCAGGTAAAAGTTGTCCTTGCCGATCCGCGCTGCGAACTCGTGCATGGCCGACGCCAACAGCCGACTCGCCCCCGGGTCCATGTGCTTGACGGTGTCCACGCGGTAGCCATCCAGGTCGGCGAACGCCATCCAGTACTTGTAGACATCGAGCTGGCGCATAAACGCCTCGGATGGCTGGTAGGCATCGACAGTCCCCACCCCCTGGTGCACGTCCTTCAGGTCGAAGAAATCGCCCTCGCGATACTCGGGATCGAAATCGAAGTTGCTGATGTGACCCTTGCGGGTAAACGTCGCCGGGTCCTGGAACTCGACCGGCCAGATCGCGTCATCAGGCCCGGGAAAGGCCGCAGGTTTTGACGGGTCGGTCCGGACGAAGGGAAGGCTGGCACTTCCGTGGCTGTTGTTGAACCCACCAACGTCGTAGAGGCTGCCGTCCCATCTCGGGTCGAGAAACTGGTGGCCGCTCTGGTCTGTGTTGAGGTAGCGGTTTGCGTTGTAGGTGAAGACGTCGCCGGTGTGGTTGAGGATGATATCGAGGATTACTCGCATGCCTTGGGCGTGCGCGGTGTCCACCAACTGCTTGAGCTCATCGGCTGTGCCAAACCGAGGGTTGACTTGAAGGTAATCCTGGATCCCATAGCCGTGGTAGGTCTCCTGAAAGGCGACTTGCTTGAAAATAGGGCTAAGCCAGATGGCCGTCACGCCCATCCGTCTGAGGTAACCGAGTTTGCTGGTTACGCCGGCAAGCGTGCCACCCACGTAGCGGCCGCCGGCGTCGCGCCAGCGGGCGGCGTCAGCCTCAGTCCGTACCGCGTTGAGGGCATCAGCGGGTCGAAAGAGTGGGGTCGTGCCCGTGCCGATGACGTTGCCATTCAGGTCGCGGTATCCCTTTTCCTTGTCATCCGAGAAACGATCGACCAGCAAGAAATACAGCACCTGGTCTTCCCAGGCGGTCGGCGAGGGGAAGAAGCGCTTCGCTGTCAGCAGAGAAGCAACGTCGATTTCCGCAAGACTCTTTTCAGCCATATGAGAACCTCCACGTGATTCGCAAATGCCGAGTACCGTAACCCTACCCCCGTTGCGCGAACTAGGGGAGATCCAACCAAACGCGCCAAGGATTTTGGATCTTTGATATTAGTCGACAGGCGATCCAGCGCCGAAGAACGCGACTGCACACTGTGCAGGGTCAGATCCGGGTCGAGGGGGTAGGATTTAGAGCGCTCCCGGGCAGACTCCGGGCAACAGGCAGCGATAAGTAGTTGGCCGAGTACCCGGCGGCGGCGAGGGATCGGCAAACCGACCCACAACAGAAATAGCGACCACCCGAAAGCGGCCGTGCGTAGACCCTGAAAGCAGACGTATCAAGCGAGGTCAACGCTGATAGTCAACGGCCGCGCGTCAGACTGAAATGTTGCCGGTCGCTGGCGATCGGGCGTCGATTCCAACATGAGCACGCGAATCGTTGTAAATTGACCCAGCGTTTGCCGTAAGGGACCATAGCGACAGGATCATTTTCGTTGAGGATTGCCGTGGATTCCGGTGGCCGCAGCGGCGCCATCACATTTCTCTTTACCGACATCGAGAGCAGCAGCAAGCTCTGGGAGACCGAGCCGGTGCGTATGGCTGAGGCTCTCTCGCGCCACGACCGACTCTGCCGCGCGGTCGTCGAGGGTCGTGGCGGCCGATTGGTGAAGATGATTGGGGATGGGCTGCACGCCGTGTTCGACGATCCCGCCAGCGCAATGGTGGCCGCAGTCGACTTGCAGCGCGGGATGGGCGCCATCGGCACCGACTGCGGTATTCCGTTGAAGATGCGGTGCGGCCTGCACGCTGGCATCGCCGAAGAGCGCGACAGCGACTACTTCGGCAGCACAGTCAACCGTGCCGCGCGCATCATGGGTGCTGCGCACGGAGGCCAGGTGTTGCTGTCCCAGGTCGTCGTCATTCTTGCGAGAGATCGCTTCCCCGCCGGCACCGACGTTCTGCACCTTGGTCGTTTGCGACTGCGCGACCTCGCGGCCCCCGAAGATGTGTGGCAACTGCTTCACGCCGATCTGCCGCGCACCTTTCCGGCGCTGCGCTCGCTCGACTCGACGCCCAACAGCCTCCCGCAACAACTGACGAGCTTCATCGGCCGCGAGAACGATCTCGCCGAGTACGCGCAGCTCCTCGGGCAGACCCGACTCCTGACGCTGACCGGGATCGGAGGCTGCGGCAAGACGCGACTGGCGATAAAGCTCTCTGAAGCTATGCTGCCGGCCTTTGCCGATGGCGTGTGCTACGTCGATCTCGCTCCGATCGGCGAGCCGGAGCGCGTGGCGCTTTGCGTCGCGACCGCGTTCGGCATGCGCGAAGAAAGCGACAGGCCGATCGAAGATACGTTGATCCGGCATCTCGCTGACCGGCACCTGTTGCTGGTGCTCGACAACTGCGAGCATCTGCTTGCCGCCTGCGCCGCGCTCGCGGAGCGGCTGCTGCTCGCCACCGCGAAGCTCGAGGTGCTGGCCACCAGCCGCGAAGGGTTCGGCATTGCCGGGGAGCGCGTCGTCCCGGTGCGCTCGCTCTCGCTACCTTCGCGAGTGACGGAAGATGTGCAGGCGTTGCTGGCTTCCGAGTCGGTGCGGCTTTTTGTCGGCCGCGCTAAGGAGGTTGCGCCGGAATTCGCTCTCTCGCCCGGCAATGCCGATGCGATCGTCGAGATCTGCCGCCGCCTCGACGGGATTCCGCTGGCGCTGGAACTCGCCGCCGCGCGAGCGAAGCTTCTGTCGATCGAGCAGATTCGCGCCAAGCTGAACGACCGCTTTCGCTTGCTGACCGGCAGCTCACGCGCGATGTCGCGCCACCAGACGTTGCTCGCAACGCTGCAATGGAGCTACGAGCACGTGACGCCGGACGAGCAGCGGTGGCTGCGCCGTCTTTCCGTCTTCGTCGGCGGATGGACGCTGGAGGCCGCGGCGGCGATCGTGAGCGACGAGCAGGACGAGGTCGCGGCGCTGGAGCGACTCGGCCGGCTGGTCGATCAATCGCTCGTGCTGGTCGACCGCGCCGATGCAGACGAGCCGCGCTATCGCATGCTGGAGACTGTGCGGCAATATGCACAGGATCGATTGAGCGAATCCGGCGAAACTGTTGCCGTGCGCGAGCGACATCTTGCCTACTTCGTCGCGTTCGCGAAACACGCGCACCCTCAATTCTTCACCCGCGAGGCGAACCGCTGGTACCGGCGTTTCGACCGCGAGCTGTCGAATCTGCTGGCGGCGCATGCCTGGTGCGATCGCGCTAGTGGAGGTGCGACGCTGGGACTCGAACTTGCGGCCAACCTGCGGGTGTACTGGGTCGATCGCGGGCTCTTCGTGCTGGGACAGCAGGTGTTCGAGGAGGCACTTGCCCGCGCTGGCGCCGAGCGCGCGTCGAGGAGCGCGGTCGGGCGCTGTTCGGCTATCGGGCAGCACCAGAACTTCCACGGCCGCTTCGCGGATGCCATCGCGCCCCTCGAGGAAGCCTTGGCGATCGCGCGCGAGCAAGGCGACGACATATACGCCGCAAACTGCCTGGACAAGATCGCGTATGCGCGCGCCTATCTCGGCGACGTTGCCGGCGCACTCGCCTACGTCGACGAAGAATTGGATCTCCGCAGACGTATGGGCGCAACACAGGAGGCCGCCACCGCTCTGATCACGAAGGCGGCCATCTGCCGCATGGGTGCGGACTTCGACGCCGCCGCATCGTGTCTCGAAGAGGCTTTGTCGCTGAGCGATGGCGAGGACCTCGAGGCACTGCATGTCATCCGCAGCGACCTCGCGCGCGTGGCGATTGCGCGAGGCCGCCTCGACCAGGCGCGGAGATCGCTGGTCGAGGCGATTCGTATCCTCGGCGAGGTGGGATCGAGATTCAGGACGATGGTCGCGCTCGATGTCGCGGCGCTGCTCGCGGCGGCCTGCGGCGATTGGCACCGAGCGGCGCGGCTTCAGTGCACCTTCGACACGACGCTGGACCAGATGGGAGGCGTCCAGAATCCGTACGACGACCGTGTTCTCGCGGAGCTGCGCCGGAAGCCCAAGGCGATGCTGGATGCGGAGTCGTACGCCGCGGCCTACGAAGCGGGACGTTCGTTATCCCTGGAACAGGCTCTTGCCGAGACGTTGGAGTGGCTGCAGCAAGGCGCCGAAAACGTAGCTGCCGTCCAACGTCGGGATGCCCAGCGGTCCTGAGACGTTGGTCCGATCGATCAAGAGCCGAACGATCTAGCTGAACTCCGGGAGGGCAAACCATTCCGGCGATCCTCGCTCGCCGGAAAGATCTCACGTAGCGATGCGACGCGCTCGCAATATTCGGCCGGCACCGAGCAAGGCAATACAAAGCAGGCCGAAGGTGCCCGGTTCTGATGCGCGAGGGATTGCGCTTGCGGCCCATTCGCCCACGCCGTCCTGCATATAGAAGTCGTAACTGGCATGCCCGCCGCCCAGCAATTGAAAGACCGACGTGTAGTCGCCCGGGTTGCCGATCGTCCAGGTTTCGCTTGCTCCACAGGAGAACGGACAGAAGAAGCCCGAATAGAAATCGCCGTAGGATGCCGTCCCCCAGCCTATATTCGGGAAATCCGGCTGGTCAGGCGCGTAATTGGACTGCGTCGTGACGGGATTGATCGAATCGAAGCCAAAACCCAGGTAGTTGCCGCCAGCGTAAGAGACCAGACTCGCCGCGACTGTCCCGTCTGGATTGAGGGCGAACGTAATTCGCCCACCCGATGCACTAGGGCTGTTGAACAGAACGGTGAATTCGGCGGTGATCGTGTCAGCATTGCTCGGGCCGGCGGCTGCGCAAACACCCAGCGCCAAACCCATCGCTATGCAGCGCATCTGTCGATGCCCGCGGACGAACCGCATTGGATAGGACATTGAGCCTCCCCGATTATTGTTCGTGACCGCCGAGATGCTCCTGTGCGTCCTCGGCGTGGCGCAATGCGCCTATCTGTCGGGGTGTGGCGCCAAGGCGGCCTGCTGGCTGGCGCGTGGCGGAATGTAATCAAATTCGTCGGGCACGTCCATAGGCGCCCCAGCCGCCGTCCGTTGCAATCAGGTCAGCGGTCCGGAGGGGGCGCCGAAAGCAGAAGATTACGGAAGCTGCCAACGCCTACGCAACTTCGATGTGCCCGCGTTCCACGCCGGCCGGAGTCCCGTTAACGAGGGGGATCGGCCTGAAAGTACCGAAACACACCCCGGTACTCCTCCAGCAACACCGGCTCGCGGTAAGAGGACTTGACGCCGATGTTCTCCTTGTCGTCCAACAGGACCTCGTACAGCCCATTGCGATCCGCGTCGTAGACCGCAACCACCGCTGGGTGGGGCCCTCGACCGCTCAGGCTGTACTCGATGCCCTCGATACGGACCACGGTCGTCCGATCGAATCGCAGTCCGACCAGCTGTGCTGGCGAGTGCGTCGTGCAGAGCTCGAACGCGATCCCACGCGAAGGGTCGCTCTCCACATAGACTGATTGAAGGGAAGCGGAACACTCCGGTGGAACGCTGGCCGCGATGATTCGCGCCGCAGTGTCCGGCATGAGCCTGCGAAACGTTGCGAAGGTCATTCGCTTCAACGGCGCCGATGCGCGGGGTACGTGCGCGCCGGAAAGCGGTGGCGGCGGTGGGTCGAACAACAGACTCGGCATGGCGCGACTCACGTCGACTCGCCACGGAACGTAACCTGCTTCAAGGAGCGCGCGCTCCGTTTCGGGTACCGGCGTCTTGCGCCAGATCAACTCGGCGTCAAGGTTCCAAGCACGAGGCCCGCGGTGGCGAACTCGTACAACGATCGGTCGTACCACTGGGTGGGGCCTCGCTTGAATTTCGCCGGAAGCTCGCGGAGTCTGCGTCGCGCCGCCTCGACCGCCAGACGCTTTGCCTCCTCGTCCACTCCGAGCGCGGCCATCAGGCAGGCAGGCGCGTCGAGGAAGGAAGGACCCTGGCCGCGCGGACCCATCGACGCTCCAAAGCGCGGTCGGCCACGCCGGCTTTCATTGTATGGGAGCGACCCGTCGAAAAAGCGGGCAAATGGTGTCGCCTTTGTGGCGATTTGTGGCGAACTTCCGATGTCTGCGATTGGCCGATGGCCGGCGCATCAGCGAAGCAGCAAGCCGAATCGCGCAACCAAAGCAAGCGTGTCATCGACGCGCATCAAGGACAACGGCGGTCCGCGGCGTTCCCGGAATTGCCGGAGTGGGACTGGGTCCTACGGTGCGTGTGCCTTTACCCTACGTCCAAAGCAGGCCGCGTCCGATTGATAGGCGTGGGATGAAACGCCAATATTGTGGTGTACGGTTCACGGTCGCTCGCACGTCGCCCGCCGCGGAAATACGTAGACACTCTCTTCAGAGGAGCCCGTGAGCAAATGGTCATGAGGGTAGGAGGCACTCGAGCGCCGGTTGACGCTGTGCGCGCAGTTGAGCGCTCAGTCGGTATGCATTCGATCTACCACGTCCCCAACACTGATGGCAGCGGCACCTTCGCGGCGAAATGGCACCTCGAAGGCGCCCGCGTGGTAACGGGTAATTTGACGCACGCCATCGTCGCCTGCCGTACAGCGGGCAGTGCCACTGTCGCGCGCCACACGCGGGGCACCATCGTGCGTCGCCGCCCAACCGTTGGCGCGGTGAGCTATGTGGCTCCGGACACGCCAGCTCTGTATGTGGGTGATGGGTGCTCCGAGGTCTGTCACATCTACCTGTCGCCGGAGGCGCTGCGACACTTTGCCAGCGACATGGGCCGCGTATCCGTGCCGAGAATCAACGACCTGTTTGCGGTCGAGGACCCCTGGTTGAAGGGCTACTTCCAGATGCTCATCAGCGAGTTCGAGCGGTTCCCGAAGAGCGGGCAGCGCGCCGATGCGCTGTTCATCACGCAGGCCGAGCACCTGCTGATCCATCATCTGATGTGCTGGCACTCCGACGTCACCTCGAGGGATCTGGACGCGCTGCAGCGCCACCCGAGCGCAAACCCTCTGCGCTCTGTTACGCTGAAGCGAGTGCAGGAATACGTCGCCGCGAACCTCGCAGATGACATCGGCTTGCGCGATCTGGCCACGATCTCTTGCATGTCGACGGGTCATTTTCTGCGCGCGTTTCGCGCTGCGTCCGGTACGACGCCTTATCACTATGTGCTCGAGCAGCGCCTGCGCAGAGCATCCTCGCTGCTGCGCACGACGACGTTGCCGATCTCTCGAATTGCCAGGGAGTGCGGCTTCAAGACGGCGTCGCATCTGTCTTCGAAGTTCCGTGCGCGCGTGGGCGCGACCCCTTCACGATACCGTGCGTGTTCTCAGGAAGAGACCCCGTCGGGCTTCGTCCCGTCGCCACGCCCTGGGGCCTCTGCAAGCGCGATCGCGCGCGAGCCGTCAGTCTTGAGCGACTAGACGCACCAATCGGTCACGCGTCGCTCTGGCGCCGCATCGGCGTCGACTACGTCACCGGCGGCTTTTCGGAAATAGAGCGGCGCTTGCAAGAAATTGACAATTTCTCGGTGCCTGCGCAATCGGTCCTGGTCACACGAGGTATCTTCGCGTGGACGTTCCCGTCCCACGCGCACGACACCACCCTCGAGCGCCCGTGAACGCGGAATCGTCGCAAGGCAAGAGAAAGCCCCAAGCATTGGCTCCGGGCCGCGAAGTTAGCAACGAGCGCAACGAGGAGATCGCGATGAAATCCAAACCCCTGATCTATGCGGGAAGCATTGTGCTGGCGTTTGCCACCGCCTTGGGTCTGTCCACCTCCGTCACCCAGGCCGACCCGAATAAGACGCCCAAGGTGCCGGTATTGCAGGTCGATCCAGACTGGCCAAAGATGCCACTACCGGTCGCGGGCGATTTCGGAACCCCGTTAGCTGTAAGCACCGCCACGGGCAAGCCCAAGCCCTGGGTTACCGGCGAAGTCGCGGGAACGTGCGTCGACTCGCAGGACAACGTGTTCACCGTCAACCGCGGCAACCTGATCGCACCCGAAACGGTGGAAGCCGTTTCGTCGCCAACCGTGATCGAGTTCGGCCCGGCCGGCAACGTCGTCGCGGCGTGGAACACCACCGCTACTCAGGCACAAATTCATGGCTGCTTCGTCGACTATCAGGACAATATCTGGATCGCCGGCAACGGGGATGGCATCGTGCAGAAATATTCGCACAATGGTTCGACGCTGTTGCTGCAGATCGGCACCAAGGGCGTGTGCGACAACCCGCCGGCGAACACCTGCGGCAACTCGGGCGGCAATCCCCTGGCGAATATGAGTCAAACGCTGCTGAACGAGCCTGCCAACGTCTGGGTCGATCCGAATCGGGATCCCGTAACCCACCAACGCGGTAGTGTCTACATCGCCGACGGCTACGGCAACCATCGCGTTGTGGTTTTCGATGCGTCCGGCAACTACCTGAGGCAATGGGGCTACGTCGCGGGAGCCGTCAACAATCCGCAGACTGATTCCCCCGGGGGCTTCGCCTCGGGCGACGGCGGCCATCCGCACTGCGTCGTCGGCGGCAACGATGGGCTGATGTACGTCTGCGATCGCGCGGATGACCGGATCGAGGTCTTCACGAAAACCGGCTCGCTCGTGCGCATCATCAACGTCGTTCCCGGCACGGGCCAGACGCTTGGAATCGGCGGCGTAGCGGGACTGGGCACGGCCGGCTCGGCATGGGATCTCCGCTTCACGAACGACCCCATGCAAACGTACATGTTCGAGATCGACGGCGGAAACGAGATCATGCACACGATGGACCGCGCGTTCGGCTCGATCGTCGCGAACCTCGGCCAGCCGGGCCATCAAGCCGGCCAGTTCACGTACCTGCACAGCAACACCGTCGACTCGAAAGGCAACGTCTACACTGGCGAGACGATCAACGGGCGTCGGATCCAGAAGTTCGTGCACGTCGAGTGCAACAACGGCAACGGGAAGGGAAACGGCAACGGCAATTGCAGTTGACGCTGAGTCGACCGGACGCCTTCGCATCCGACTGCTCAACGCGTGAAATTGCACACCCGCGCCGGCCGGCGTCGTCGCCGGCCGGCGCGGGCTAGCGTTATCGGTTCGATTCGCCCTCGCCGGCGGTGAGATGAAGTTCTTCCGTTTGCACCTTGCGGTGTGGTCATTGGTTGCCTGTGCTGCTGCAGGTACACAGGTGGCGCGCGCGCACGAGTTCAAGCTCGACGCAGTCATCAATGCGTTCGTCAAGGTCGAGCCCGACGAGGCACAGCTCGTCGTCCGCGCCCCGCTCTATCTCTTCAAGTCGGTCAAGTTTCCGGTCAACAACGTTCAAATCGACGTCGACAAGTCGATACCCGCGCTCGAGCAAGCGATAGCCGCCTACGAGCAAAGCCTGACGCTCTTCGAAAATGGCAGGCCGCTCACGGCGTCGCGCGCGATCGCGCGATTGTCGCTGCCCTCCGATCGCTCTTTCGAGACCTACGAAGAGGCGTCAAACCACGTTGCCCAGCCGCTCGAACGCGGTACGGGCATCTACATCGATCAGGGATACGTGGATGCCCGGATCACTTATCCGATTGGCTCTCCGGACTCGGAGTTCGCCATCCGCACCACCGCAGGTCCGGAGCTCGGGGATTACCTCAAGCTCGCCCTGCGCTACCTGCCCCTCGGGGCCGACAGCCGAGCGATGGTCATCACCAGCCTCTCGGGCACGGTCGCGCTCAACCCCGCTTGGTGGCGTGCCGCGGCGACGTTCACCGGGACTCGGCGTCGAGCACATCCTGACCGGCTACGATCATCTGCTCTTTCTGCTCTGTCTTGTGATTCCGCTGCGCGGCTGGCGCAAAATACTGTCGGTCATCACCGTCTTCACGGTCGCGCATTCGTTCACGCTGCTCGGCACGGCTTTCAATCTCGCCCCGTCGGGCGCATGGTTCCCGCCATTCGTCGAGACGGCGATCGCCGCGTCGATCGTCTACATGGCGCTCGAGGACATCATGGGCGTCAACCTCGAGCGGCGAATCTTGATCACGGGCCTGTTCGGCCTCGTGCACGGCTTCGGCTTCTCGTACGGCCTGCAGGAGAATTTCCAGTTCGCCGGAACTCACCTGCTCGTTTCGCTCTTCGCTTTCAATATCGGCATCGAGCTCGGGCAGATCCTGGTCCTCGCCGTCATGCTGCCGGCGCTCGCCTTCGTGCGGCGCTATGTGCTGCCGGGCAAGGTCGGCATGATCATCCTCTCGGCGATTGCTGCCGACACCGGCTGGCACTGGATGATCGACCGCGCGGGGGCGCTGTGGGCGACGCGGTGGCCGCAACCGACCATGGCGGGCCTCGCGATCCTCGCGGTCTGGATCGCCGGCATTCTCCTGGCCGCCGGCAGTATCAGCATCGTCGCCAAGCGGCTGAAGGTGGCGGAAGGCGCCGGAGTGCCGATGCAACAGAGAGGCTTGGCGGACTGAGTGCCAAGGCCGCTGCGTCAGGCCAATTCCACGACAATCGTCCGCTTCGAACGGGCGCGACCGTCTGCTTCACGCCCTGAGGTAGTCCGTCAAGCGTTTTGCGCGGTTGGATGAAGCGGTTTGAGCAAGGGGGAGCCGCGCTGCCGCAACGCGTTGAGATAGGTTGATTCGTCGTAGGGTGTGCGGGCTTGCCAGCAGCGGTAGAGAATGCGGATCCATTTGAAGGCCAGCGCGCGTACCGCCGCTTGATGGGAACTGCCCTTGTCGCGTTGCTGCCGATAGTAGACGCCGGCCCAGAAGGACTTGTTGATCGTCTGGCCCGCCCATTCCACAAAGGTCTGTCGGACAAATTTCGGGCACTGCCATCGCCAGTGCACCCAGTGCTTCTTGCCGCTGCGTTCGGTGACAGGTGCAATGCCGGAATACTTCTGGAGTTCATCGGCGCTCATGAAACGCTCGCGTTGTTCGCCAAAGGCGGCGAGCAGACGTGGCGCCAGGTGGGGACCGGCGCCCGGTAACGGGCTGAATAGGGTGTAGTCCGGAAGGGTGGCGGCCACGGCGGCGATCTGTCGGTCAAAGCGATCGATGGCGTGGAGGGTGACGCGCAGTTGCTCGACCAGCACCAACACCTGCAACCGATACGGCGCTATCACCCCTGGGTCATCCGTAAGCGGCCTGGCCGTCCGGATCGAGTCAAGGCGGGCGTCGATGACCTTAGGCCGCCGCCCGTTGTGGGCGTAGAAGAATGCCGTCAAGCTGGCTTTGCGGGCGCGCTTGACCTGAGCGAGGGTTGGCCAGCGAGTCAGGAAGTCGCAGAACAGGATCGTATCGCGCTGCTCGAACCAGTCTAGCGCTTGCGGATAGTATTGCTTGAGGGCATTGCCCAAGCGGTTGGTAACCCGGGTCTTGTCATCGACCAGCTCGCGTCGCTGCTCGGTCAGGCTGAGCAGCGTGCGCATCGCCACGCTTTGCGGCTTGAGCGGGGTGAATCGCTCTGGGTGGCGGAGCAGCAGATCGAGCGCCAGTTCGGCATCGGTAGGATCGTCCTTAGCGCCACTGGGCTTGAACGCTTCGCGGTACCTGGCCAGGGTCGCAGGATTGATCGGGAAGAGCACGAAGAAGTCATACTTCTGCAGCGCATAGACGAGCGGTCCCTTGGCCAATTCCAGCGCCACGGCAATGGGACCACCGAAGCGTTGATGCAACGACTTCGCCCATTGATCAATGCTGCCCACCTGATGGGCAATGCGGTCGAACTCACGCTGCTTACTGTCTGCGGCCTGGAGGCAAACATCGTGCTTTGCGTCCGCCCAATCGATGCCGATATGGGCGGTGAAAGGACGATCGGATAGAGGCTTCACGCGGCACCTCCTGCAGTGATAGATTGGCGACCAGGCACATGCGAGCTTGCGTTCTACGAAGGCAATATAGTGAGCCGGTGCGACGGCGAACCCTGAGTATTCGTTGACGAACGCAGGCGCACCCGCGGACTCGAAGCTAAAGCCGTAAACGTCGAACGATTGGGTCGACTTATTCGTAGTCCGCGGGCGCATGTCCCGCCTTCACTGGCAGCTACCTGCCAGCCGTGACCAGTATCACGGAAAGCGGGACGGAGTATCTATAAAGGGGTCGATACCACCAGCTCGGTCCACCGCCGGCAATGGCTACAATCCGCGTGTTGCAGACGCTCAAACGGACCATCGCGAAGACCGCTCATGGCGTGCGCCGTGATAAGGCGGCGCTTTTCCAGTGGGTGAGAGCCCCACCCGGCGAATGCTCCAGCCGGAAGCAACCGGAGCAGTCATGGAGGTAACAAAGTGACTGAAAGCCTTCGGTAAAGCGGGTCACGATATACGGTGACAGCGCGAGTGTGCAGGCCGTAACGCGAGTGAACGCCGAGCAAACCTCGAAAAGGTCGATGCGCAGGCCGACCCGACAGCCATATCGGGGAAGGCTGACACCACTGAACGGATGAGCAAAGCGGTACCGCCAGTGGCTGCGCCGGGGCAGTGGCGACAGCATGTACACAAGGAAAGCGCAGGCAACACGGGAAGCTCCAAGGCGTGGTCGGGGACGACCAACCGGACGCCGGTGACGGACAGGCCGGGCGCCGTGGAGTGGCGGAGAGGTTCGTAGTACCGCTGAAGCCGGGTAATGCCGGTGGAGGGAAGGGACCTCAGTTCAAGACGAACGCAACACGTAGCGAGGGACGCGGAGATTGGGCAACCTAGCAACTCCGGAAAGTGTTCAGAAGCTGCAGACGGCGTTACACGCGAAAGCGAAGTCAGCGCCGAGTTACCGCTTCTACGCGCTGTACGACAAGATCAGCCGCGATGACATCCTGGCCCATGCCTGGGCCCAATGCCGCTCGAACAAGGGCGCACCGGGCGTGGACGGGAAAGACTTTGCGGACATCGAAGCGTACGGCGTGCAGCGGTGGCTCGGTGAACTGGCGCAAGCACTCAGAGAGGAGAGCTACCGACCGGACCCCATCAGACGAGTGTTTATCCCGAAGGCCAACGGCAAACTCAGGCCGCTGGGCATCTCGACCCTGCGTGATCGGGTGTGCATGACAGCAGCGATGCTGGTGCTCGAACCGATCTTCGAAGCCGACCTTCCGCCAGAGCAGTACGCCTACCGGCCGGGCCGCAACGCCCAGCAGGCGGCGATGGACGTGAAGGACACGCTGTTCTACGGCCATCCGGAAGTCGTGGACGCCGACCTCGCGGACTATTTTGGGTCCATTCCACATGCCGAACTGATGCGCTCGCTCGCGCGACGCATTGTGGATCGGCGGGTGCTGCATCTGATCAAGATGTGGCTGGAATGCGCCGTGGAAGAGACCGATGACCGAGGCCGGAAGACGCGAAGCACGGCGGCCAAGGACAGCGGGCGCGGCATCCCGCAAGGTTCACCGCTCTCACCGTTGCTGGCGAATCTATACATGCGCCGCTTCGTGTTGGGGTGGAAGAAGCTCGGGTTGGAGAAGAGCCTTGGTACTCGCATCGTGACCTACGCCGACGATCTCGTGATCCTGTGCCGGAAGGGCAAAGCCGAAGAAGCCTTGCAACAACTGCGCGCGCTCATGGGCAAACTGAAGCTGACGGTGAACGAAGAGAAGACACGAATCTGCAAGGTTCCGGAAGATGAGTTCGACTTCCTGGGCTACACGTTCGGGCGGATGTATATGCGAACGACGGGCAAAGCCCACTTGGGCCTACGACCGTCGAAGAAGAGCATCCGGCGCATGGTCGAGAAGATCCATGCGCTGACGGCAACGTCGACGACGTGGCAAGAGACCACGGAGCTGGTGAGTCAATTGAACCGCACGCTGCGCGGCTGGGCGAACTACTTCCAAGTAGGCACCGTCAGCCGCGCATACCGGGCGCTCGACACTTACACGGCGACGCGGTTGCGCCGGTGGTTGCGCCACAAGCACAAGGTCAGGCGACGCAAGGGCGGGACGTATCCACTCTCGCACCTCTACGGGTACTTCGGTCTCGTGCGCCTGACTCGGTTTGGGCACGACGTGGCATGGGTAAAGGCGTGAAGTCTTGTCCGAGAGCCGGATGCGGGAGATCTGCACGTCCGGTTCGACGAGCGGGATGTGGAAACGGGGTTATGGCACGGCTACGTGGGCACCGTCAGACGAAAGGGACGGCAACAGACAAGCCAAACCTAATGCTACCGCGCCACATCTCGACTCTACCGATCTCGGTCTCTCCAGGCAATGACAATCTGGCAGGAGGCGACAATTCGGCGCGCGTTCGCGAGAGCAATGTTGTCTGCGGGCTACGTGCGGGTGATGGCGGGGCCTGCGTTCGGCAGCGGAATGGCCAAGAAAGGCCTGCTCGCCAGCTTGACGCAGCAGCGACGTAGCCCGCGCGCTATTTCAGACAGGCACGCGCAGGCATCGCCGCAAGTACAGCTCCACCAGTTTCTTTTCGCAGAGGTGGTCAAGGAGAACATCCCGGCGGTTGGTGCCAACGCGTAATGGCGAACCTGGGCAAAGCCTTCGCTGACGAAGCGGTGCGAAAGCCATAGCAACAGCGCGAAGAGCGTTGCACCTGGCGGCAACGCCTCTACGACGAACCACGGGGCAACCTCGCGCAAGCCGCGCCACCACTGCACTGCTGTCTCCATCATTTCTCCTTCGTCATCCGATCGTTTCGCCCACCGGCTCCCACGAACGCGACTGTCAAGCTTCCCACGATGGGAAGGTCAAGGCCCGGGAGCGGGCAACGCCACGAGCACTGAGGGGAAAGCCGGAAGTCGTGCCAAGTTCAGTGATGTGCGGCAAGTGCTTGTTTTGCCAAACCTTCCAGAATGGGGCAATGCGGGCGGTGGTCGCCGGCACAGCGGTCAGCCAGCGTTTTGAGCGCCCGCTTCATCTGTTCGAGTTCCTGAATCTTGCGGTCGAGCTCGGCGATGTGTCGCGATGTCAACTCCTTGACCGCCTTGCTCGGGCGACGGCGGTTGTGCCAGAGACTCAGAAGCGCACCGATTTCCTTGATGGAAAAGCCGTGATCGCGGGCTTGCCGCACGAAGCGCAACGAGTGCACGTCGGCGTCGGTGTACCGGCGGCACAGATCATGTCGACATTGGCAAAGGCAATGTCCCCATGGGGACCCTCTGCTGTTGTGCTATTGTTCCGCCTCGCCGTTTAAGCGACTGAAAGGAGGAGGGGATGAGAACGGGAGTGGCGAAAGGATTACTGGTGTTGATGTTCTGCTTGGCTTCCGCTGCGATGCCGACGCGCATATTGGCAAGCGAGTTTCCGATGGCTCCCGGGGATTTCTGGGAGGTGACCGGCGTCCACCTCAAGGACGGAGGAGCGCTCGCTTACGCGAACTTCCTGGCCACCGAATGGAAAGCCGACCAGGAGTTCGCCAAGTCAAAGGGCTGGATCAAGGGCTACATGGTCCTGAGCAACGCTTACTCGCGCAAGGGCGAGCCGGATCTCTACCTGATCGTCATCTCGGAGCGCCTCCCGAGCGGGCCCGAGGGAGATAAGCGCGACGACGAGTACACGGCTTGGAAGAAGAAGACCCAAGCGCAAATGCTGAAGGAGTCGGCCAACCGCCTCGAGATCCGCGAGATCGAAAGCAACATGCTGCTTCAGGAGCTCAAGTTCCGCAAATGAAGCGCGCGGAGCTGAATGGGGCCACGGTAAAGCCGCCGCTCCGCTCCCGAACAAACGCCGGCTATTGAGCGGCTCGTGCGGTGTTGCGGAATGACAGGTTCTGGCCGGTCAGCGACCGTCGGATTCGGCGGCCGCGACCGGCCCACCGAGCGCTTACGCCTCAGTTTGTTCCGCGATCTCCAGTGCGTCGTCAACCTCGATTCCGAGACATCTGACGGTGCTCTCAAGTCTATGTCCCGCGGGACATAGTTTGACTATCTCCCGCGCCGAACTATGTCCCGTGTACGCCTGGCAGCCTGATTTGTCGCGGGTTGGCGTTTTCAGCGCGGGACATTGCAGTCCTCCTTGGCGGGCACTTTCGCGTGCAAAGAGAGCATCTTCGAACGAGTCGGGAAGATCACGCCACCCAATGGCAAGCCGGGTTGTTTCGCCCGGACCATAAGCTCCTTGCGTTGCTGAACGGCGCCTGCAGTCCTGCCAACTATGTCCACTGCTGCCCACTCACGCTCATTCGTGGATTGCGTGCCGGCGGGACCTAGTCCGGCGCGGGAGATAGTCGAGCTTCGTGTGCCCGAGCAGCAGCTGAACCGCCCGGAGATTCCTGGTCCGCCGGTGGATTAGCGTCGGTTTGGTACGGCGCAGCGAGTGGGTGCCATAGGCCGCTGGATCCAGCCCAATCGACGATCGCGCGGGCGGCGACATGACTTCCCTGGACCACGTCGTGGACGCGAAGCCCGACCAGATCGCAGCCACGCAGCTTGCTATCGATGGCGAGGTGAACGGCGCAATTCGCCGCCGTTGTAAAGTGCCGGCTTCAACGTTCAGGAGTCCGCGATGCCAGCATGTGGACCGCGATCCCGGCCGTCGTCACGTCTCTTCGCGGCGCTCGCTTGCGCGATGCTGTTCGGTTGCGCGCAGCCCGAGCGCGCGCCCGAGCCCGCGCCGCCGACGCCAGCACCGCCGACGCCAGCACCGATCGTTCCTGCACCTCCGGCCCCACCATCATCTGGCGACACCGCGATAAGCACGCAACAACGCGGCCGCATTTCGATGTACGGCAATGATTTCGCGGGCAGGAAGACCGCCAGCGGGGAGCCGTTCGATCCCACCGCGCTCACCATGGCACACCGAACACTGCCATTCGGCACGCGCGTGCGCGTCACCAATCTCGAGAACCAACGCAGTGTGGAGGTCGTGGTAAACGATCGCGGCCCGTTCGTGTCCGGCCGTATTGCCGACCTGTCCGAAGCCGCGGCTCGCCGCATAGGCATGATTGCCGATGGTGTGGTGGAAGCGCTCCTCGATATTCTTCAGCCGGGGAAAGGTCGCTAGGGGCGCAAGCACAACCCGCTACGACCGGTCTTGGCCGTTCAGCGACCGCTGGGGCGGCAGCGCTCCCGGCGTTTCGAGGCATCGCGTCGCAACGCGCGGGACTGCCTGCATGACGCCGCTACGTTTGACCTCGGGAGAAATCGTTATTGGGGAACAGGCGCTATCTTCTTTGCGCAATCAGAATTGTCTCAAATCCCCAAAATGCCCAAGTGCCTGGCAAGCTCCTTTGCAGGAGGATGCTCACCGGTTCCAGCACCGCACCCAATAGGAATAGTGCAATTGGACGATGACGTCTTACCTTCAACATAACCGAGCACCCCGACTGCTCAATTGCAGAACACACATGCTCGAAGTTCGGCAAATAGCGGTGCGTCGGATCATCATAGAAATTGAGACACCCCTTTCTCTTTGGGAAGAGAACGGATTCCTGCGCAGGAAAGGAAAGGTAAAGCTTTCCGTCTCTATTCAAGCACGAGCACATTGCATCCACGACGTCCATCGGAGCGTCCGTGTGCTCTAAGTTATGGGAGGACACCACGGCATCGAACGTTGGTCCAAATTCCTTGATTCGACGAGCGAAATGCTTGGGCTCGCAAAAATACAGCTCTTCCGCCGCCTTGTGATCATTGGCGTCCAGGTTGTATTCAGCGATATCTATTCCGACGTATTGAAGGTAGGGGTTCAGGGCAAGAAATCTGGCCGGCGAATGATTTCCACAACCAACGTCCAGTACTCTGGCTGCCTTTGGCAAGCGTGCGATAAATGCATTTATTGAGCGATGGTCGAGTATCGCTCTCAACTTAGCCCTGAGCCCTGTTTGTCGCATTCACATCCCGACCACTCATGCCAACGGCCGCCGCACTTCCGGCTCGCCGACGGTGCGCGATCAGACGATCGCGATCTCCTGTCGCAGCGCGCCGGTGAACAGGCTCTTGGGAATCATCGCGTGCACGCCGCGAACGATGTCGACGACCTGCGTGACGCGGAAGCTCACTGCGATGCTGCACAGCGCGTACGCATCGAGCTCGCTCAGCTTGGCGTGTGTCGCCAGGAATTTGATGGCGTTGCGCGCGGCCGACGTCATGGCGACGTTGAGGTCCTTGTCGAGTCCGACGATGATCCAGTGCGTATCGGTTTCCGCGATCGGCCACGCGAAATTCTTCTGTTTGTGGAGAACGACCTGGATGCGCATATCCTTCATGCGCGTCTCCAGCGCGGTGAGACAGATCTCGCCATCGCCCTGCACCGCATGCGAGTCACCGGTGAAAATGAGCCCGCCCGGTTTCCACACGGGAATGAACAACGAGGAGCCTTCGGACAGTTCGCTCAGGTCGAGATTACCGGCGTGCGGGCCCGGAGGAACGGAGCTCGTGACGCCCGGGCTCAGCGGAGGAAAGTAGCCATCGGGCGGCGCCAGGCCCAACGTTCCCTGAAACGGTTTCAAGGGCACGCTGATGTCGGTGGCGAACTTTGCGCTCTTGGCGGAAAGATCGAGGTCCAGGTATTTGATCTGCCCTTGCGCGTAATCCTGCGGAAGCAGGCCGGTACCGAGCGCGCCCGGATTGTTGAAGACGGCGGCCCAATTGAAGGGCTCGAGTTTCTTGTAGCGGATCTCGAGCACGTCCCCCGGCTCGGCGCCCTTGACGGCAATCGGGCCGATGATCGAGTGCGGCCCCTTGCCCGGGTTGGCGACGCGCAGCTGCGCGAGCTTGTTCACCGGCACGCCGGGCTGCATCTCGTTCAGAAAGTGCGACCAGGTGTTGGGGAAGCTGACCGTATCGCCTGAATCGATGGTGAGGATAGGCGGCAGATTGGCATCGAAGACACCGAGCCGGACGCTTTCCTTGGTGGACTCGACGACATGCAGATGGCCCGCGTCGCCGCGCTGGCTGCCCGTGGCGGCTGTTGCTCCGGGTGTTTGCGCTTCCGCGAGCTTGGCAAACCATGGCTCCACGGCAGCCAACAGACCCATGAAGCCGCTCGCGCGCATCAAGTCGCGGCGCGCGCGGCCGCGCGCTGTCAGGTAGGCGTCCAGTTTCTCCTGGTCGACTTCGTCTCTGTGGAGCAGACGGTCCGCCGATCGTTTTTGGAACGCCGCGTCCTTGATGTCCTCACGCAGAACGCCGGTCCCCTTTTCGTCGCCGCAGCCGAACAGGCTGCAGCACTCGTGATGGTGATGCGGAGGGGCAGTTGTCTCATCATGTTGTTCCGACATGGCATTCTCCTCGCTAGGCTGACGATTCCCCAGAATTTCCATTGAGTGCGGATCAATCACCGATGCGGACGAAAGCAGGTACCGATGCAAGCCACCTTTCGCCGCGGCGGCGGAGCGACAACGCGGGGCGGTTATTTTGCGCGCGTCGGTTGTGGAAATAAACCATCCACGGCGTGTCAAAGGGCGGTCGCTCCGATCACCTAAGGCACGGTCCTCTTGTTGGTCTCGCCGGCGGGGTCCCCGATCTCGGTCCCCCGCCGCCGGAACGGCAGGCGCCGACGGAAGTCTTCGCTGTCTGCTTTGGCACTCTGGGCGGCGAGCTCGGCAGCCTCCGGGTAGGACATTGGGATCTTGCTCTTGTCGATCTCGAGCAGCTTCGTTTCGTTGTTCACGCGCACGCGGTACTTGCTCAGGTTGTAGAGGAGGTACATCGCAAACAGATTGTCGATGTCCTCGTAATGATCCTGTTCCTTCCGGAAGTCGCTGGACAGGACCGAAGGAAACCGGTTCGGCAGGTCCTTGAATGCCACCTTCTCGTCTCCGTGCGGATCCACGTAGATCGAGCCTTCGTACTTCCTGTACCACACCACGTCCAGCCTGTACCCGCGCGCGTTCCACTCCTTGAGGAGCTTCATCGCCATCTCGGTGGGAATATTGGCGTTGGCAGCCGCTACCAGCCTCCGCCCGGAGAGAAGCGTCGCGCTCGTGACCTCGAGGTCCCGGTACCCGGCGCCGTACTTGAATCCGGCACCGATGGTCTTGGCGCAGTTGAGGCGCAGGTAGTCGTACCGTACTTCGCCGTCGTGGTACTCGGTGTCCCTGACCCGGTTGTGATAGTCATCGTTGATGCGCGTGAAGTACGCCGCGAGCGCCTCCTTCTCCGCGGCCGGTACGCCGTAGACGCGCACCCCTATGACCGATCGCTTGTAGATCTCGCCGAAGTCGAGGCCGAACAACGCCGTGTCGCCGAGCGAAGACAGGGTCTTGAACAGGTATTCCTTCTTCGGAATCCTGACCATGAGATCGTCGGTGTAAAAGTTCTTTGCATGCTTGCGCGCCCGGTCGGCGTAGAAGTTGGCGCTGTAGACGAGTTCATCGCCGGGCGCCAGGTCCCGGATCGCCAGGGCTATGTGTCCCGCCGACCCGCCTTTGGAGGTGCCGTAGCTGATCAGCAGCTCCATGTCATACGGGTCCTGTCGCAGGATGTTCACAACCTCATCGATGTTGGCCGGTTCAGGCCCGCCCTTGGTTCCGAAGTCGGCGGCTGCCACATCAACTGCAAGGATCAGCGCTGTTACTGCATACCAAATCACGGCTCTCATCGCATTTGTCCTCGTGAAACCCATAATTCGATGCATTCGGCTGATCCAGGCGTTGAATCCCGGGCTATCCGTTTCGGGGATCGCTGCAGCACCCTCGGTATCGGTGGGCGGACGAGAGCGCGTTCTTCATTGAACCCTTGGCAGCCGTTAGAATAGCCCTGCGCAATCCACTTCAACACTTCAAGGATTTCCCGTGAAAATCTCCATGTATCAGGCGAGCGTCCCGCAATTCGTCAATATCCTTGGCAGCCTGTCAAGAATCCTCGACCGGGCGCAGGCCCACGTCGACGCGAAGAAGCTCGACCCAACCGCATTGACCGACTATCGCTTGTTTCCCGACATGCTGCCCATGAAGTCGCAAGTTCAGATTGCCTGCGATACGGCCAAAGGCGTGGTCGCGCGCCTGGCCGGAGTGGAGATACCGGTGCATGAGGATACCGAGAAGTCTTTGGCCGATCTGAAGGCGCGCATCGCCAAGGCCGTCGCCTTCATACAGACCGTAAAGCCGCAGCAGATCGACGACACCGAGGACAGGGAGATCGTGATAAAGCGAGGCGAGACGGAAACCCGGTACACGGGCATGCAATTCCTGCTCGGCCGCGCATTACCCAATTTCTATTTTCATGTCACCACCGCCTACAACATCCTGCGCCATAACGGTATCGAAATCGGCAAGCGCGATTATCTCGGCAACCCCTGAAATAGTCTCAGCACCGGCGCAGTACGTGGACCAATCACCATCGGCGCCCCGATGTAGATGGACGCAAGAGCCATAGGGCCCAATCACATGAAACGTTTCCTCAACTCTCTCCGGGCGACGTTGCTCAAGTCACTGGGGGCATTGGCAGTGACTGTGTTCGCTGCGGGTGGTGCCGCCGGCGCCTCTCCGCCCATCGACGAAAGCCAGCTGCTGGACCTCGGCTTCAAGGTGCTCGTTGCGACAACAAAGGTTCAGCAGGATTGGGTGCGGGGGCTTCCTCCTGGCAAGATCAGGCCGATGCAGCGCACCGGCAAGAAGTTCTTCATCTACCCGGATGCGCCCAGAAACCAGATCTACGTCGGTGGCCCGAAGGAATATGAGGCCTTTGTGCAGCTCCACCCCGAACAGCGGACGGCGGGTGCACAGCAGGTGGCAAAAGAGGCAATCGCGTACCGTGGCAAACAGGATGACACCATGCGGAAGGCGACGGCTCGCGACTTGTCGGACCCCTTCCTGGGAGCGAGTTGGGCCGATCTCGGCTGGTAGGTCCGCGCCATTCGGTGGCGCCAGAGTTCGGCGTTGTTGCCCTTGAGCGCGCGCCCTTCGAGGCCGCGGTCTTTCTCGCGCAGGTCGCCGGGAAAGCGCCGCTCGACGGCGGCGCAAACCCGGAGCGCCGCTGCCACCGTCGAGTTCGGCGGTGCGACCTCCGTGTTCGCGGCAGTGCTCATCCGTTGACTACAACCGCAACGATCTGTACGTACGGCTTGAAACTCTTTGCGGCGCGGCGTAGTCTGCGATCGTACGTAGTGTGCTGTATGGATCGGTGCTCGCGGTAGGGTGTCAGTCGTGAGTATCGGTGTTCGCGGGTCCATTGCCCCGCAACCGGATGCTCCCCCGAGTTCGTCGCCGCGAGGTAGCGCCGATGCTGTAGGCAATCACGACGGGGAGGTACCTTATCGATGACACCTACTACATGATGTCCCCGAAGCCGGCCACCAACTGGCGGCGCACGTTGCGGTGACGCAACGAAATCCGATGTGTTCCTGCGAAGCCCCGCGATTACCGTGGGGCTTTGCTTTGGTACTCACGGGTTGCCGGCGCGCCAGATTCTCAGTGCTGCGGCCCTCCGTCCTGCGTTGCACCCAGTGTCCCGCGAAGGCACTCGCGAACCATCAACTCACGGGCCTGCAGTGATGCAGGTCTTTTTGTCACCTCGAACCCTCGCGCTAGAATCTGACCACCACGCAGCGCACCGGATTGCCGGTTCGACCTCGTCGGAATCATCGGCCAACTTCGTCCGAATACGCACCGATGGCAGTTTGGCAAGTACAACTCCTCGGCGGCTTGCGCGCGACGCACGGGAATTCGGTGCTGGCGCAGTTTCCGAGTCGACCCATCGCGATGCTGCTGGCGCGGCTTGCGCTGCAACCGCAGCGGCGCCATGCCCGTGAAGAACTGATCGATCTGCTTTGGCCCGATGTCGAGCTCGATGTCGGCCGCAATCGCCTGCGCCAGGTTCTCTCGACCCTGCGTCGGCTGCTCGAGCCCCCAGGCGTACCGCCAAACTCGGTGCTGATCGCCGATCGCCAGACCGTCGGGCTGAACACGGACGCGGTGAGCTGCGACGTGCACGAGTTCGAGCAGCTCCTCCGTCAGGGTGCAATGTCCCAGGCGTTGGCCTGCTATCGCGGTGAGTTGTTGCCGGGGTTTATCGATGAGTGGGTCGACGAGGAACGCATTCGATTGACGGCCTTATATGAACGTGCGCTCGCACGAAGCAGCGCCGCGGGCGTGACGATTGGGCCAAGCGAGAGATCTCCGCCGCCGAGCGACAGGGTGCGCACAGCATCCGCCGAGGATCAACTGCCATCGCGCAGTCTGCCCGCCTATGCAAGCGTGTTCTTTGGCCGGGAAAGCGAGAAGCGCAGCGTTCTCGACGCCCTTGCGCAGCACCGGCTGGTAACGCTGAGCGGCCTCGGGGGCTTCGGCAAGACGCGTTTGGCGGTCGAGTCCGCCCGTGCAGCGATTGGCTATGACACTGTTGCGTTCATCCCATTGAGCGAATGCAACGACGCCGCCTTGATCCCGAATGCCATCCGGGACGCGCTGCGCATGGAAGCTTCGCAGGAGGATGCGCTGGCACAGTTGTGCGCCTTTCTCGACGCGCAGGACGTCCTGCTGGTGCTGGACAATTTCGAGCAGGTCGTCGACGAGGGCGCGGCGGTCGTGCTGAAGCTGCTCGAGCGGCTCCCGCGACTGCGGTGCCTGGTGACCTCGCGGCGGGTTCTGAATGTCCCTGACGAGCATGTTCTCGCCATCGACCCGCTTCCGGTGCCGCAAGCCTCGATGGATGCCGCCGAAGCCGCGGCGACGCCCAGCCTCGCCTTGTTCATCGATCGCGCGCGCGGTGCGCGAGCGGACTTTGCGCTCACCGCTGACAATCGCAAGGCGTTGATCGAGCTTTCCCGTGCGCTCGAAGGGCTGCCGTTGGCGATCGAGATCGCGGCATCGCGCATCCGCGCGTATTCGCCGACCGAGATGTGCAATGCGCTTGCCGAGCGCTTCGGCCTGCTCACGCGACCGGGACAGCGCGGGTCTCGCTACGGCCGTCATGCGTCGCTGCAAATGACCATCGAGTGGAGCTGGCATCTGCTGACTCCGGCGCAACAGCAGTTTTTTGCGGCGTTGTCGGTCTTTCGAGGGGGCTCAACGGCCGCCGCGGTCGAATCGGTCTGTGAAGCGGCGAGCGCACGCGACGAGCTCGAGGCGCTCGTCTCCGATTCGCTGCTTCGTTCCGAGGTGGACGAAAGTGGCGTCACGCGCTTTTCGATGCTGGAAACGCTGCGCGAGTTTGCGCAGGAGCGGCTGGACACGCAGGCGCAGCAGCTAAGGGCGCGCCATCGCGCGTACTTCCTGCAGGTGGCCCGGCACGCTGCCGCGACCGACGCGCCGATTGCCGAGGAAGATTTTCCCAATCTGAAACAGGCGCTCAATACGGCGGTGGCGGATGAGGATCCGGCCCGCGCGCTCGACATCGGCGTGGCCTTGCGACCGCATTGGGAAGCGCACGGAACGCTTCCGGATGAATTGCGTCTGCTGACCGAGTCGCTCGCCAGCTGCCCGCACGACGAACCCAGTCTGCACGCGGGTCTGAATCTGCTGGCCGATCTGACCCTGGCTGCGGGCGATGCCGAACGGGCGCTGGCCTATGCGCAACGCGCTCTCAACGAGGCGGGGGAGGCGCCGGTGCGTCGGGCCAAGGCGCTGGTCACGCTGGCGCGTGTGCGCTGGGAGCGGGAGCAACGCGGCAACGCCGTCATCTCGATTCTGGATGAGGCGCTCAGCCTCGCAACCCGCGCCGGCATCGCGGCCGTGCAGGCCGACGCGTTGCGCGTCAGAGCCACGGTCGCGCTGAAGCATGGCTCGCGCTCCGCAGATTACGGGGCCGCGAATGCGCTGTTCGAGCGCGCGGAAGCGGCCTACCGGGCCGTCGACCAGCCCCGCTGGGCGCACCGGGTGCTGCTGCAGCGCGCCGGCTGCCTGGTCGGGCTCAAGCGTTACGATGAAGCGCGGCAGGTTCTCGCCCGGTGCGAGCAGTACTTCGCCGGGCTCAATTCGGTCGCCGACCTGATGGCGGCGGCCAACATGACGGGCTACCTGGAATCCGGGCAGGAACACTGGCATGAAGCGGTTGCCGCCGGACGCCGCTGCGTGCAACTCGCATGGGATCGACACGCGCACCTCTGGCTCGCGACGGCACTGTGGAACCTGCCCGCTTCGCTGGTCATGCTCGGCGAGTTCGACGTTGCCGCGCGGCTGATGCCTTTCGCGGCGCATTTCTGGGAACGCAGCATCGGCCCGCTCTCGGCGAACGATCTCGCTACCGTCGAAGACGTGCGCAAGCGCGCGGCGAAGCAGCTCGGCGCCCCGCAGACCAAGACGCTGTGGGCCAAGGGTGCCGGGCTCTCGCTGGCCGAGGCGGTTCAACTCGCCCTGACCGGCGGCTAGCGGCCTGCGGGCGGCGCCCCGCCCATCCTTCTTGCAGCGCCGCCACACACGGTGGCGGGCCATCTTTTCGCCTTCTAGCGTTTGCCTAACGGTCGGCGCGCACAGTGCGCCCCAAGGTAGCGATGCGCGTTGAAAACGCCTCCGCACCCCATCCGAAACACTCACCAACCCAAGGAGATCCGCCATGTTGAACCGCACCGTCAAAATCGCCCGCCTCGTCGCGCTTTCCCTCGGCGTCGCCGTACTGGCTTCGCCCGCTGCGCATGCGCAAGTCCCCCCCATGGACATGTCGTGGGGCATCCGTGCGCAGATGCAATACCAGGCGCAGGGAGATGCCGCCGCGCGCGCGACGGCGATGGCGTACTACCGGTACATGCAGCAACTGCGTGCCGCCGGCTACACGGGGCCCTCGCTGCCGACGGGAGTCACCAACGAGTCGCTCCGCGCGAGCATCAACGCCGCCAATCAAGCCGGCCAAGCCTACAACCAGGCGCAGTTCAACAACTCGCAGCGCCGGAGCAATGCCGCGTACGACTACGACATGCGGGCGATTCGCGGCTGCACCCGCTTCATCGACCAATACGGGCGCGTGGGCTACGCGGGTTGCTAGTCGGCCCGTAACGCGAGCAACTTCTCGACGCGCGGACGGACAGGGGACGCGGGCATTGGCCGAGCAGCACTCGAGGCGGACCGTCGCACGCGGCCACCATGAGTCCTGACCGGCCGCCGCGTCTCATACGTAGTGCGAGGATTTGTGGCAGGCAACAAGGAGAAGGCCATGAGTTCAGGACTTCGCGAAACTTCGATGGCGACCGCAGACGCGAACCGGCCCGACGGTCGGTTCAGCCGAACGGTGGTGAGCCTCTCGACGGTCTTTACCCGTTTGGGCGCGCTGCTGTTCACGGGGTTCCATTTCTACGATCTCCTGGCGGACGGCGCGTATTCCAAGCTCGCAGTCGTTGTGGTGATCGTCGTTCCGAGCATGGCGATCGCCGCCTGGCTGCTGGTCAGGCGGGGTCCGGCGCAGTGCACTTTCGGGATGCGGCGGTTCATCGGGATGTTGCCGATCAGGTCGAGCGCAGATGAGGACCGCTAAGGAAGACGGTGCCGGGGCGCATGGCCACTCTGCGCGACGAGTCCCGGCAACATCGCGACGCCAATGGATCCTGCGGTTCTCCTTCAACAGCAGACTCGTCGGATTCGCTTTAATGCTGCCCAGTCTTGCTATCCGGCTTGTTGACAAGCACATGATAGGCGACGCTGTCCCAGGCATTGTGAATGCTGGTGAAGAGCAGCAGCAGCGCCGCTGCGCCGACGCCAAACAGCGCCTCCCGCGGATGGGTGAGAGCGGCGAAGGCGCAGAGCACGAGCGTCGCATACGCCGCCAAAGGCAGCACGGCATGAAACAACCAGTCCTCGAACTCCGGCGCGTATGTGGTTTGCACGCGCATGCGCCGAGCCACGATGGCGGTGTACGCGACTCCGCCGATGCCCATGAAACCGCACAGAGCTGCGACGGGCGTGATCGCTTGCCATGGTGCGCGTAGAAGTGCCGACAAGAGCAACACGGCGCCCAGATGGACGATCGTCGGCGTTGCAAACGCGGCACCGGCCTCGGCCGCACGCAGCGGGGGCCGCTCGGCAATGAGCGTCATGACGACGAACTGCAATCCGATCAGTGCACCCGCAGCCGGGCCGACGATGATGTAGAAGCTATCCCATTCGGCGAGCTCTGCCATGTCGCCACCTATTTTCCAAACCGTTCGAAGCGATACGCCAGTTCCGGCCCGCCTTTTCCCTCGTAGGCGAGCTGGCCGATGAGCAGCGCGAAAGGCTCGGTGTAGCGGGCGATCCGCAGCGGGCCGGCGTCGACCGGATCGAAGCCCACGTCGCGGATCAGCCCGGCGGCGACTGCTTTCCCGCGCCGGTCGTCGCCGCAATAGACGAGACTCGGTCGGCTGGACCGGCGCCTGGCTTCGTATACGCCGAAGAGCACTTCGCTCGGCACGGTGTTGAAGGCGGACACGACCCGCGCCTTCGGAATTCTCTTGGCGAGTTCCTCGGCGCCCGACGAGGTGTGGGCGACGACGAGCCCGGTATCGTCATCGTTCATCGGCAACGAGCAGGTCACAACGACCTTGCCCGACAAGTCGCCTGCCTGTTTCAGCACGTCGTCGAACCGCGACCAATGCACGGCCAGCAATAACGCGTCCGCTTCCTGCGCGGCCTCACGCGGCGAGCCGGATCGCGCCTTGCCCCTGGCGTCCCGCGCGAGCCTCTCGAGCTTCCGCTCGCTTCGCGCGTAACTGAATACGACCTCGTGCCCGGCGCGCGTGAAGAGCGTTCCGAGCTTGCTGCCCATCAATCCGGAACCGAGAATTCCGACTCGCATCGTGCTCTCCCAAGTGTAGAAGTCAGTCCAAGCCCTTCTTCTCAAGCCATCGGGACAGAACGTCCGCGACTTCGAGATTATTGGTATCCGAGAATGGAAAGTGCGTATTGCCACGAATTCCTATTTCGGGCAGATGCACGACGGTGACATCACCGCCTCGCCGGTTCACGGCGTCCGCCCATAGTCTCGCCATCGCCAGACGTACGCGCCACTGGTCCTGGCTCGGAACTGCCATCGGCTTCTCCGGAATGTGGTCGCCGTAGAAAACGACGATCGGGATCTTTGCAAGCAGCAGAAACTCGGACAGAGGCACGCCCGCGGCCTCCAGCGTGCCGCCCGAGCTTGGCATCGGCGGAGGCACTTCGCCGTTCGGGAAGATGAAGCCACTGCCGGGCTCATAGGCAACGACCGCACGGACATTTCGATTCTTGATCGCGGTGATCCAGCCTGGTCCGCCACCCTGTGAATGGGTGACGAGAATCCCGGGACCGATCTTGTTGAATAGCGCGGAACCCGCGTCCGAGATCACCTCCGCATCGAAGGGACCGGTGTCGGGCGTCATCTGGCGGAAGTACTGGTTCAGCGCCTCCGGGTCACGAGAGAACTGCACGCCGGGGAAATAGTTCGGCCAGATGCCGACGCGGAAGATGTTGAACCAGGTCTGCTCGTCTGGCGTTGGCGTGATCGTCATCGGGCGGGTGCTGCGTCCCGCATTGCCACGTCGAGGCTGATCGATCACGTAAACGGCGAAGCCACGGCGCAGGAAGACGTTCTGATAGCCCTCGCGCCCATCCGGCGTCGTTTCCCATGTCTTCGAGAACTGTCCGAAGCCATGCCAGAGCACCAGCGGTAATTTGCGGGCGTTTACCGGAATTTGGTAGAAAACATAGGCGTGGTCACCGTGAAACGTCTGCCCGTCGGGCGCCTGCTGTTTCATGGCGTCGTAAGTGCCGGGGAGGGTGAGCACGGTTCCGCCGACTGCGAAACTGCCCTGTTGTTTGACGATCAGCGGCTCGGGCTTGTCGTTACGGCTGGTTGTCGCACATGCCGACGCAACAATGCCGGCCGCGATCAGCAAGAGTGCGTTGAACAATTTACGATGCTTCGTACTCACAGGAGTTCCCCGCGTTTGAGCGACCCATTGTTGTTTCGGTCTGAGATCCCTTCGTTCGTTTGATCAGAGACCGGTCCTCTTCTCCAGCGCTTCGGGATACCGAGCCCCTTGCACCGTGATCGTCGAGGCGGCGCTCTCGATGGCGTGCAGATCGTCGAACGTGAGCTCGACCGCAGCGGCGGCGATGTTCTCCTCCAGCCGGTGCAGCTTCGTCGTGCCCGGGATGGGCACGATCCACGGCTTCTGGGCGAGCAGCCAGGCGAGTGCGATTTGCGCGGGTGTCGCCCTCTTTCGTTCCGCGATCTTGCGCAGCAGATCAACGAGGGCCGAATTCGCCTTCCGCGCCTCCGGCGTAAAGCGGGGAACGATATTGCGGAAGTCGGAACTGTCGAACGTCGTGTTCTCGTCGATCTTTCCCGTGAGGAAGCCTTTGCCGAGAGGACTGAAGGAAACGAGCCCGATCCCGAGCTCCTCGAGCATCGGCAGCAATTCCTCTTCCGGCCGCCGCCACCACAGCGAGTATTCGCTCTGCACCGCGGTGACCCGCTGAACCGCGTGTGCGCGGCGGATCGTCTGCACTCCCGCTTCGGAAAGGCCGAAGTGCTTCACCTTGCCTTCCCGAATCAGATCCTTCACCGCTCCAGCGACGTCTTCGATCGGAACGTTGGGATCGACACGGTGTTGATAGTACAGATCGATGGCATCGACCTTGAGTCGCTTGAGCGAGCCCTCCAAGCTCTGCCTGATGCGCTCGGGCCGACTGTCCTGGGCCTGCTGCCCGTCCGGATCCATCCTGATTCCGAACTTGGTGGCGAGCACCACACGCCCACGAAACGGAGCCAGCGCTTCGCCGACGAGCTCTTCGTTTGCATACGGGCCGTAGATTTCGGCCGTGTCGAAGAACGTGACGCCGCGTTCGACGGCCTTGCCTATGAGGGCGATCATCTGCTGCTTGTCTGCAGGCGGGCCATAGGCGATGCTCATTCCCATGCAGCCGAGCCCGATGGCCGAGACCTCCAGATTGCTATTTCCCAATTTGCGCTTTTGCATCTCTCCTCCTGCGAAGACCTTGGACCGAAGCCGGTTCGGCCTGAGGGAAATGATGCGCGTCTTGATACCCGTGATAAAGAGATAGAATCCGGATGAGGTATTGAGGAATTGTCACGAATGGACCGGGAAGACTGGGGCAGTCTGGCGGCGTTCGCTGTGGTCGCGGAGGAACGAAGCTTTACACGCGCGGCCGCACGGCTTGGCGTGTCGCCATCGGCACTGAGCCACACGATGCGGCGCCTCGAGGAGCGGCTGCGCATTCAACTCCTTGCCCGCAGCACTCGAAGCGTCTCGACGACGGACGCCGGCGAGCGGTTGCTCGCGCGGCTTGGTCCGGCGATCGGCGAGATTTCAAACGCGGTCGAGGATCTCGGGCGTCTTCTCGACCGGCCGTCGGGACGCGTGCGGATCACCGCGTCCAGGAGCGCCGCGCGAATGGTGATCACACCCGTGTTGCCTCGGTTCCTCGCGACCTATCCCGAGATCGTCGTCGAAGTGTTGATCGAGCCCGGATTGACGGACATCGTCGCGCGACGGTTCGACGCCGGCATTCGGCTTGGCGAGTCTCTCGAGAAGGACGTCGTTGCCGTCCCCGTCACGGGCCAGCTGCGCATGGCCGTCGTCGGAACACCGCACTACTTCGCGGCGCATCCGGCACCGTCTACGCCGCACGACCTCCGCAAGCATCGCTGCATCAACTTCAGGCTGATTTCAGCAGGCACGATCTACAAGTGGGAATTCGAGAAGGGCCGCCACAAGGTCGAGGTGGGGGTCGACGGACCGCTCGTCTTCGACGACGAGGGAATGGTCCTCGATGCGGCGCTGGCCGGTCTGGGCCTCGCGTACCTGATCGAGGACCAGGCTGCCTTATCAGTTCAAGCCGGCGCGCTATCGAGGGTGCTCGAGGATTGGTGTCCGCCGTTTCCCGGGTTCTTCCTCTATTACCCGGGTCGACGCCAGGTATCGCCCGCGCTTGCAGCGTTCATCGATGCAATCCGAGTGCCCGTCAAGGCCAGAAGGGGCCGTTGAGCGGGCGACGAACGCATGTCTGGCTTGCAAGCCTAATTCGTTCTTCGTCCAGCGGGCCATCACGGCTTCACCATGACCTTGATCGCCTGGCGTTCGTCCATCGCCCGGTAGCCGTCCGGCACCTCGTCGAGACCGATGGCGCGGTCGAAGACGCGGCCCGGCTCGATCCTGCCTTCGAGCACGTCCGGGAGCAGTTCCTCGATGTAGGCGCGAACAGGGGCGGGACCGCCGCTGACGGTGACGTTGCTGTAGAACGCCGGCACCGACGCGGGGATCTTCTCGTAATGAGGGACACCGACGCGGCCGACGGCGCCACCCGGACGGATGATGCCGATCGCGGCGAGCATGGCCTGGTCGGTGCCCACGCACTCGAGGACCGAGTGAACACCGAAACCGCCGGTCAGCTCGCGCACGCGCGCGACGGCATCTTCCCCGCGCTCGCTCACGACGTCGGTCGCGCCGAACGCGCGCGCGAGCGCGATCCGGTCGGGATGGCGACCCAGCATGATGATCTGCTCGGCGCCGAGGCGCTTCGCGGCGATCACGCCGCACAACCCGACGGCGCCGTCGCCGACGACCGCTGCTCTCTTGCCGCGGCCGACCCGTGCCGTGCGCGCCGCATGATGGCCGGTGCCCATCACGTCCGAGAGCGTGAGCAGCGACGGCATCAGCGCGTGGTCTTCGCCGACGGGCAGGACGAACAGCGTTCCGTCGGCCTGGGGCACGCGCACCGCCTCGGCCTGTGCGCCGGCGACGTCCACCGTGCCGAAGAACCCGCCGTGAACGCACGACGTCTGCAGCCCTTCGTGGCAAAAGGCGCACGTGCCGTCGGAGTACGCGAACGGCATCACGACGACGTCGCCGACCTTCAGCGTGCGAACGTCGGCGCCAACGGCCTCGACGACGCCGACCGCCTCGTGCCCCATGCGGCGACCACCCTCGACCGGCCCCATCTCCTTGTACGGCCACAGATCACTGCCGCAGATGCACGCGCGGGTGACGCGCACGAGGGCATCGGTCGGATTGACGACGGTCGCGTCGGGGACGCTCTCGATACGGACGTCGCCGGCGCGGTACATGACAGTTGCACGCATAGCGGGTTGGCTCCGGAGTCGTTCATGTCGCGATTGCCATAACGAGAATGTAGCGGCTGCCGCGGCAAATGATTAGACGGTAGAATTCGCATGGACCTGTGAGATGTCTTCATGAATGCAGTGCAAAGACGTCGCAACCGCGTGCCCTCGGGTCAGTCCTTGATGCCGACGAAGTAGACGCCGGCCTCCATCACACGCTGTCCCTTCGCAGTGAGGAAGCGGTCGTAGGCGCAATAGTCGAAGTCGCCGACACGCTTCGCGAGCTCCGCCTTCGCCGACTGATCGACGATCAGGTCGAGGAACTGCTGGCGCAGAATGTTCATCGCCATGCCGGCGCTCTGGTAGGGCTCGACGCCCGTTCTGACTTTCCGGAAGGGTTTCATCACCTCTTCGAGCCCGTGCAGAGTCATGTTGAAGAAGTGGTAGGGATCGCCGTGCAGCGGCTGCAGGAAGGCCGAATCGACGATGATCTGTCCGCCGGGCTTCAGTACGCGGTACAGCTCGCGCGCGTAGTGCACGGGATCGCGAACGTGCTCGAAGACGGACTCGGAGACGACGTGGTCGAAGCAGTCGGATCGAAAGGGCAGGTTCGCCGTGGTTGCCACGACGTCCACGCTTCGATAATGGACGAAGTCGATGCGCACGACGTTGCCCAAGATCTCGTCGGGCGCCGGATTGCCGGCTCCGAAATCGAGGATGAGGGCTTCCGGGTGGCGGCGGATCAGCTCGGCAGTCTTGGGAGAGTACGGATTTGTCGCTGTGCCTACGTGGCGCCGGTCGAAGTACCGCTCGCCCGCCCCGGTGAAGACCGGCACGCCGTCGACGAGGCGGATGTTGGCCCCGCACGCATGGGGACGCTCGAGGTCGGAAGCGGCGAGCGGGCATCCGCAGCCTGGGCAGGCGAGGAGTGCGAGGATCCTCTCCCGTCGCGCGCACGCCTCGCTCCCCAGCGGCGCGGGCGGCCGCGATTGGATCCAGTACTTCAGCCGCCGGAGCAACGCGCGCATCGAGCGCGCCATTCTACGTGAGCCGTCTTGACCGTCCAAGCCAATGGCTGCGCCGGCGCAAACGCACATTGACCGCTGCTGCACGCACGATGCAATCGGGGGATAGTGGAGCGGGAATGATGTTCGACGCCACAATCAAGCGTGATTGGCGGTGCTGTCTCTGGGCCGGGGGGCTCGCTCTCGCGGCATTGATTTCCGGATGCGGTGGAGGCGGCGGATCGTCCGGCACGGACAATACGCCGTCGCCGCCCCCACCGCCCGGCACGCCTGGCACAAACCCATCGCTTTTGGGGAGCGTCGATGCCGTCGACGCGCAATCCGTTCTTGGATGGGCCTGCTACGCCGGTGATCCCAATAACAAACTCGGCGTCGAGCTATGGGCGATCGACGCATCGACCGGCGGCTGGATGTACATCACGACCGTGGCCGCAGACAAGCAGCGAACCGACGTTGGCGGGCGGAGAGTGTGCGGGGGCGGCGTGGAAAGCAACTACCATGGGTTCGAGCTCGCCATTTACCCCGACGACATCCTGGTTCGGAACAAGAGCTTCTCGGTGTATGCGTATCATCGACCGAGCGGCCAGCTTCTCGGCGGCGGGGGCCGGGCGATCGCTTTTCCCGAGAGCGGCCTGCCGACCTCGGGCTATTGGCGCACGGATTTTGACGATCCCAGCCTCAGGTCGCCGCCGCTGCGGAGTTGCATCTGGCCCTTCCTCGGCGCCAACCAGCGCGGCGAAACCGACGACGACCCGCTGTGGCTCGACGGCGCCGGCGCCACGTGGCGCCACGGCCCCTCGGCCCCGCTGCAATTCGTCACACCCTCCAACTGGTGCATCACCTACGACACGGTGCGGGCCAACCCGCCTTCACCGTGGGCGCAATCCAATTCGGCGACCAATGCACCGTCCTGGCCGATCGGCAACTTCTGGGTGGTGAGCGCGAACAACGAGCCGGCGTACAGCCAACTGAACAGCGGCCCGCCCGACCAAAGCTTCCCGCTCAACGCCGGCAAAGTGTATTCGGTCAGTGCGACAGGCGACGCGTTCGTGCTCGGCGTGGACAATACGCAGACGCCGAAAGACATCGACGGAAACGTAATCGTCAACGGCGGAACGCCGTACCTCTCCATCGGCGCACAGATGGGACGAGGCAGCGCGGGCGCGCTGGCGTTCGTCGATCCCGGTGGCCTAGACACCTACCTGGAATTCAGTGCGACCAAGAACCTCGAAGCCGGAACGGTCAACCCGTACCATGCGATGTTCGCCTTCATCGAAGGGATGTGGGGTGGCGCAAAGCGCATGATCGGAATCTCGCTTCAGTCGCAGGCGACGAAGCGGGCGCATTGGAATTGGAACGTGTCCCCGTCGTTCTATTATCCCGGCGCGGAGTTCAACTTCATCTCGATCGACGACATCGTCTCGCACTGCAACCTGCAAAACGCCAGCGTTCAAAAAATGGATGGCGTCCCGGTAGGCGTCACGCTGAACTACAGCATTCCCATCCGGGGATTGTTCCAGTGTATCGACAATAATTCGGTACTCGGGCTCGCGTGGACGGCGGCGCGGCCGAACTCGCAGCCGCTGTTGATTTCCGGAATCCATCTCGCGATCGAGCAGGGCCCCCAACGCCCGGACAACAGGATGCAGGTGACCTACTCCATACCTCGACTCGTGAAGAAATAGCCCCCGACCGCGAAAGCTCGCTTGGCCGGCAACATGGACCAACACCTTCCAACGAGTTGCCGATGCGTGCAAAATCCGCAACGACTTGCGCGATGATTCTCTTGGACCCCTGGAGACCGGTATGGCGACCTTCCGTGACCGACCGTACATGCAATTCAATTTTTTGGTCGACCTGGGCGTCGGCGTGACCGATGGTCCGAAAGCGGGATTCCAGGACGTCAGCGGCATCGGAATGGAGGTAACCGTCGCCGAGTACCGCGCCGGCAACTCCAAGGAAAACAGCGTGATGAAGATCACCGGGCTCAACAAGGCGACCGACGTCACGATGAAGCGCGGCATCATCGGTTCGCTGGATCTCTACCAATGGCTGGATCAGATCCGCAACGGCGATCAGAAGGCGCTGCGCACGGTGACCGTCCAGTTGCAGAGCGAGGACCATACCGAGGTCGTGCAGACCTGGAAGCTGTTGCGAGCGCGCATCATCAAGCATACGTCGGGTCCCTTCAACGCCAAAGGCAACGACGTGCTGATCGAAGAGTTGGTGCTTGCCTATGAGCGACTCGAGATGGAATAGGTTTCCGGCGCGTCGCTGGCGTGAAGGGGCGACAAAGTCGACACCGAACGGACGCCCGCGATGGCTGTGATCCGTGACCGGCCCTACGTGAACTCGAATTTCCTCGTCGATTTCGGCGACGGAGATGCTCGCTCGGCAACGGCGGGTTTCGCGGAAGTCATCTTCCCGGAATTCACGATCGACCGTGACGGCCAGCCTAGGGGCGGGCCGGGAAAATCGCCGATCGCAGACTCAACGGGCGCGACCGCAGGCAATCGCCTCGTGTTGAGGCGCGGGCTGATCGGCGCGCTGGACCTGTACGGTTGGTGGAACAGCGCTCGCCATGGAAAGGCGCCGAAGCGGCGCACCGTCACGATCGAACTCTTGAGCGAGGACCATTCGACCGTCGTGGTGATATGGCGGTTTCACAACGCGTATCCGGTGACTCTTTCTTACACGCCGTTGCGCGCCGTCGAAGGCACCATCGTTATGGAGTCGGTGGAACTCGCGTTCGACCGCATGGAGATGTCGTGAGAGTGACCAGCGCCAACCGCATCGCCGGGACGACTGGCTGCGCCTAACGCGCGAGCCAGCCGCCGTCCACCGCAATCACCGCGCCGTGCACGTAGTCGGACGCGGACGAACAGAGAAACACGACGGCCCCGGCGAGATCGTCCGGCAGTCCCCAGCGGCCGGCCGGGATGCGGGCAAGGATTTCGGCACTGCGGGCGGCGTCGGCACGAAGCGGCGCGGTGTTCGCCGTCGCCATGTAGCCCGGCGCGATCGCGTTGACGTTGATCCCCTTCGCCGC
>CAVTFT010000021.1:0-195584 GCA_963734085.1 uncultured beta proteobacterium
CAGATCAGTCTATGACGATGGCATTATGCCAGTGGAATCACCACGGCTGTCAACCTTTGTGGAACCCGAAGGTTGACCGAGATCAAGCAGATGGCCAATGACTAGATATCCGAACAGCATGTTCTCGAAAAATCCGCGTTTTAATCCAACTAAGAGATACGAATGTTTTCTAGGCTACCCGGCGTCCTTGTAAGACTTGCCTGATTGTTTTGTAAGATAAACACCGACAATCGGATATCCCTACGTTTTTCCATTAAGTTCATATGGCTTGCCTATCCGCCGTTCGTCGGATCGGCGGCGACGCTCGTGAATATTCACTAGCATAATGACATCGGCTAGCGCTTCAATTGCGTTTCGTGCCCCGCACGGTCGGGCAGATCAGTTGGTTTGATAGGCCTCCGCAGCGATCTAGGGCACTTCAGGGTCTGCCTCGGCGGAAATTCGATGCTTGGTTGGCCGATCAACGAGGGTCGCAATTGTTTCCGGATCCCGGCTGATAACGCCGTTCATCGCGCGGTCGTGTCGTTCTGAAACAGAAGTGTTGAGACCCTCGATCCTCGACACGATCGGAAGGGGCGCACCGGCCCCCGAGCGCGAATGCCCTCCGCCTGCGCTGCAACAGCAGTGACACACGTTGCGATCATCATCGCTCACAAGGTTCACTGGCTGTGTGGCGAACGACGAACGGATCGTTGCGCGCTCAGAAGACTCTCGAGTCACACGATGCAAAGCTCGCATGCAGCATGCGCAACTGGAATCTTTGAACGGCACAGCATGAAACAGACACGCTGATGCGATCGATTGTGTCGACCCGGGCCAACGTTCACGCAAACGCACTCGCATGATGTCAAAAAATGCATTGCAGCTCCGCACGAATGCGTGACCGACGATACAATGTCGACAAGTTCGAAATGCGGGAGACGGTATGTTGAGCCTTCTGCGTAAGAACATTCCGGGCATCACCGTCTTGCAGCTGGCCGCGGACGCGTCCTGCGCCATCATCGCCGTCCTCCTGGCGCTCCGGTTTCGAGGTTACCTGACGTCTCCTGCAATGAACGCGCTTGCGCCGGCGTGCAGCTTCGCGTTGTTGACGGTTTGCCTCAATGGCGCGTTCGGACTCTATCGCCGCGACCGGAAGATGGCATTTGGCGAGCAAGTCGGGCGAATATTTTTCGCGGCGGCCATTGCGGCGCCACCCGCCTATCTGCTTGCCGAGCTGGTGCTGGGCAGGGATGGCTCCTGGGACACCGTCGGCGTCGCCATCCCGATTGCATTCGTCGGCCTGCTTTTCGCTCGACAGGTCGTGGTGCCTCCCCTCGCGAGGACGTTCCTGCCGCATCGCGTCCTCGTGCTGGGAACGGGCGCCGATGCGCGCGTCGTCGAGGCGTCGCTCGTCTCGATGGACTCGCCCGGCGTGACGGTCGCCGGTTTCTTCATGCTCGAGAAGGCGCCCGAGATCGCCGTCTCCACTCACCGCATCCTGGCGAAGGGCAAATCGCTCGAGGAGATGGTCGCACGGCTGGGAATACGCGAAATCATCGTCGCTGTTCGCCAGCAGCGTGGCGGCGTGCTGCCGCTGCGATCGCTGCTCGAATGCCGTCTCAACGGTGTCCAGGTCACGGATCTCGCCCGATTCTTCGAACGGATACACAAGCGCGTTCCGGTGGAGTCTCTCAAGCCGAGCTGGCTCATCTACGGGAACGGTTTCCGGCAAGGGTGGGGGCGCACCACGATCAAGCGCGGATTCGATATCGTTACCGCGACGGGGCTGCTCGTCCTCATGCTGCCGTTGATGATCATGGTGGCGCTGCTTATCGCGCTCGAAGGCGGCGGCCCCGTGTTATACCGGCAGGAACGCATCGGCCATCGTGGCAGGACGTTCACGATGCTCAAGTTTCGCAGCATGACCACAGGCGGCCGAGCGGGATGGAAAAGCCGAATGGGCTGCCGCCGACGACCCGCGGGTGACGCGCGTCGGACGATTTCTGCGCCGCGCGCGGCTGGACGAATTGCCGCAACTCATCAATGTGCTCAAGGGCGAGATGAGCCTTGTCGGTCCCCGCCCCGAGCGGCCCGTGTTCGTGTCGATGCTGACCGAACAGATTCCGTTCTACGCGGTCCGCCACAGCGTCAAGCCGGGAGTCACGGGTTGGGCGCAGGTGAGGTACTGCTATGGCGCCACCATCGAGCAGTCGGTGAAGAAGCTCGAATACGACCTGTATTACGTCAAGAACCACACGATCTTTCTCGACCTGCTCATCCTGCTGGAAACCGTGCGGGTCGTCCTCCTCGGGGAGGGCGCGCGCTGACCCCCGGGGGCGGTCGCGGACCGCCCCGACTGTTCTGCGCCGGGGACTTTCCGGCTGCCCGGCCCGCGGCGCTCGCGGGACCGTTTGCTGCGCCTTCGAACGCCAGGCTGAATTGCGCTGACGGCCGGATTGGCCGACAGGGCCGACTCGGGCTAAATTCCCGTTTTCCAGCTCATGATCTGACGCCGTGACCGAGAGCGCATTCGCCACCGCCGCCGTGTGGAGCTACGGGTTCGCCGCAGCCGCCTATGTCGCGTTCGCCATTCGGTTGGGCCTTGGCTGGCGGCGGAGCGTTCGGGCGATGCTGCTGGTGGCCGCGGTGCTGGCAACCGCCCTCTGGGCGGCCAGTGGTGCCGCCGTTGCCAGGTGGCCGGTCTCCATCGCGTGGCCCGCGACGATACTGTTCGATACGCTCCGTTACGCGATCTGGTTCGCGTTCCTCTGGAGCCTGATCAAGGGGGCGCGCGCCGGGGGCGATCATGCTCAAGCGGAAGTCTCTCCGCTCCTGCCACGCTGGGCAGCGGTCCTCGTTGGCGCGGCACTCGTTGCGACGCTGTTTCTCGCCGAAGGCGAGCCGCTGGTGGTGACGCTCGCCTCCCAGAGCCGGTTGGCGACGTTCGGCATTCGGCTCGCGCTCGCCGTCGTCGGATTGATCCTGATCGAGCAATTGCTACGGCGCGCGCACCCGCAGGCGCGCTGGGCGATCAAGCCGCTCTGCGTCGGTCTCGCCGGGGTGTTCGGCTTCGATCTCTTCTTCTACGCGGACGCGATGCTTTTCGGCGTGCTCGACCCCAATATCTGGACCGCGCGAGCCGTTGCCAACGTGCTGATCATTCCGTTCATCGCCGTAGCGACCGCGCGGAACACGGGTTGGACGATCGAGATGCACGTGTCGCGCGGCGCCGTCTTTCAATCCACCGCGTTGTTGGTCTCGGGCGGGTTCCTGCTCGCAGTAGCCGGCGCCGGTTATTTTGTCCGCTATTTCGGCGGCGACTGGGGACGAGCGCTGCAGATCGAGCTCTCGTTTGCTGCATTGCTGGCTGCCGTGCTGATGGCGTCGTCGGGCAGCTTTCGCTCGAAGCTCAAGATCTTCGTCAGCAAGCATTTCTTCTCGTATCGCTACGATTACCGCGAGGAGTGGCTCCGGTTCACGCGCACGCTGTCCGCCGAGAGCTCGCTGAAGAGCGTCCAGGAGTCAAGCATCAAGGCGCTGGCCGACCTCGTCGAAAGTCCGGGCGGCGCGCTGTGGCTGCGATACGAAGGCGAAGGCTTCCGGCCGGCGTCGCGGCTCAACATGGCGGCGGTCGATGCCTCGGAGCCCGCCGATGGCTGCCTTCCTCAGTTCCTCGAACGCAGCGGGTGGGTGGTCGATCTAGCCGAGTATGCCTCTGCTCCGGAGGGATACACCGGATTGACGTTACCCGCCTGGATCGGATCTGTCCCGGCGGCCAGGCTCGTCGTTCCGCTCCTGTCGGGTACTGAACTCATCGGCTTCGTCATCCTTTCGACACCCCGGGCCGCAATCGAGCTCGACTGGGAAGTCCGCGATCTCCTCAAGACAGCGAGCCGCCAGGCCGCGAGCTATCTCGGACATATCCGAGCCACCGAGGCGCTGCTCGAGGCGCGCAAGTTCGATGCGTTCAACCGGATGTCCGCGTTCGTCGTTCACGACCTCAAGAATCTGGTGTCGCAACTGTCGCTGATGCTGCGCAATGCCGAACGTCACCGCAACAATCCCGAGTTTCAGCGCGATATGCTCGCGACGGTGCAGAACGTCGTCGAACACATGAACAAGCTCATGCTGCAATTGCGAACGGGCACGGCTCCCGTCGAAACGCCGCGCCTCACGAATCTCGAGGGGCTCGTGCGCAGGGTCATCAGCGCCAAGACGGGCAACCGCGCGGCGATCAGCCTTGACCTCACCTCCGGGGTCTGTACACTCGGCGATGAAGATCGCCTCGAACACGTGATCGGGCACCTGGTGCAGAATGCGCAGGATGCGACGGCGGAACGTGGCGAGGTATCGGTGCGCCTGTATCGCGACGGCGGCATGGCCGTCCTCGAGATCGCGGATACCGGCATCGGGATGAATCCCGAGTTCATCCGCGACCGACTCTTCAAGCCCTTCGAAACGACGAAAACAACGGGAATGGGCATCGGCGTCTACGAAAGCTCGCAGTACGTTGCCGGTCTGGGCGGTCGAATCACGATCGACAGCACGCCGAACGTCGGCACGCGGGTCCGCGTGCTGCTGCCGCTTGCCAATGGCACCGCCGAGCCCTCCGGCTCGCTGAGGGAAGTGGCATGAGCGCCGCCGGGCCGCCCCAAGGCGCGAATCGGTCCCCCTCGGGGGGCAGCGCAGCGGCGTTAGCCGCAAGCGTGGGGGCACACGAATGACCGAAGCACACAAGCCGCTGCTCATCGTCGAGGACGATCCGGCCCTGCAAAAGCAGATGCGTTGGGCGTTCGACGGATACGAGACGATCGTGGCGGGCGACCGCGAGTCCGCGATCGCCCAGCTGCGTCGCCATGAGCCGGCCGTGGTGACGATGGATCTCGGCCTGCCGCCCCACCCGGACGATCCTACCGAAGGACTCGCGCTGCTGGACGAGATCCATTCCCTCGCCCCCGACACCAAGGTGATCGTGCTTACCGGCCAGAACGACGGCGCCAACGCGCTCAAGGCAATCGCCCTCGGCGCCCATGACTTCTGCACCAAGCCGTTCGAACCGGAAATTCTCACCTGGACGATCGAGCAGGCGTTCCGCGTGCACGAGCTGCAGGAAGAGAATCGTCGCCTGCAGACTGCGCAGCAGGCGCCGGCGACGTCCGGGACCATCACCCGCGACCCCGAACTGCAGCGGATCTGCCGGACGATCGAAAAGGTGGCGCCGACATCCGCCAGTGTGCTCATTCTCGGCGAATCGGGGACCGGCAAGGAGCTTCTCGCCCGCGCGCTGCACGACCTGTCACCGCGCAAGGACCGCCGCTTCGTCGCCATCAATTGCGCGGCCATCCCGGAGACGCTGCTCGAGAGCGAATTGTTCGGCTACGAGAAGGGCGCGTACACCGGCGCGACCAAGCAGACGATCGGCAAGTTCGAAACCGCCGACAGCGGCACGCTCTTCCTGGACGAAATCGGTGATCTGCCCCTCAGCCTGCAGGTGAAGTTGCTGCGTTTTCTCCAGGAGCGGGTGATCGAGCGCGTCGGCGGCCGGCAGGAGATTCCGGTGGATGTGCGGATCGTCTGCGCAACCCATCAAAGCCTCAAGGATCAGATCGCGGCGGGAAAATTCCGCGAAGACCTGTACTACCGCCTGGCCGAGATCGTGGTCGAAATCCCGCCACTGCGCGATCGCAAGGGCGACGCCGCGCTTCTCGCGCATGCGTTCGTCCGTCGGCTCGCCGCCGAGCAGCGGCGCGGGCCGATGAACCTGTCGCCGGATGCGATTGACGCCATCGAATTTCACCGCTGGCCCGGAAACGTGAGAGAGCTCGAGAACGTGATCAAGCGTGCCGTGATCATGACCGAAGGATCGATGATCTCCGCCAGGGATTTGGGACTGTCGCCGGGCGACGCGGCGCCCACCGCGCTCAACCTGCGCCAGGTGCGCGATGAAGCGGAAAGGGCGGCCGTGCTGGCCGTGCTGGGACGCGTCAACGGCAATCTCAGCAAGGCGGCGGAGCTTCTCGGCATCAGCCGTCCCACGCTCTACGACCTCATGCACCGCTTCGGCCTCAAGTAGCCGATCGTTCGCAAGACTTCAAATGCCCCTCAGGGAATCCTCCATGCAACTGCACAAGCTTTCGAGAATCGCCGCCGCCATTTTCCTTGCCATCGCACTCGTCGCATGCAATCGCAACGACACGGCGTCCTACATCACGTCGGCAAAATCGTATATCGCGAAGTCGGATTACAAAGCGGCGATCATCGAGCTCAAGAACGCACTGTTGGGCTCGCCGAACAGCGGCGAGGCCCGCTTCCTGATGGCGACCTCGCTGCTCGCGACGGGCGACGCGGTCGGCGCGGAGACCGAAGCCCGCAAAGCGGTGGATCTCAAATACGCTCCCGACGAAACCTATCCGCTGCTCGCGCGGGCACTGCTCCGGCAGGGGGAATATCGGAAAGTCACCTCGGAGTTCGGCAACGTCAAGCTGGAAAGCGAGGCCGCGCGTGCTGATCTCGACAGCTCGCTTGGCATCGCCTACCTCAGCCTGGGCGAACAGAAGGACGCGCGCACGTTTATCGATGCCGCGCTCGCCGCGAATCCGAAGGACGTCCGTGCGCGCATCGTGCAGGCTCGGCTGACCGCGCAGGACAAGGATCTGCCGCAAGCGCAAAAATTCGTCGATGATGTGCTCGCCGACAAGCCTGGCGACGTCGAAGCGATGCTGCTCAAATCCGAGCTCCAGCTTGCGCAGGGCAAGCGCGAGGACGCGATCAAGACGCTCGAACAAGCGATCGAAAAGGCGCCCGAGGACATTCGGCTCAGGTCCGCCGTGATCCCCCTCCTCGTGCAGTCGCGCCAGCTCGATCAGGCAGCGGCGCAGCTAGAAGGGATGAAGAAGGTCGCGCCGACGCAGGTGCTGACGTTCTACTCGGACGCGCTCGTTTCCTCGGCGCGCGGCGACCAGGCGCACGCCAAGGAAGCTATCCAGCAGGTGCTGAAGGCCGCTCCCGACCACCTCCCGAGCCTTTATCTCGCGGGGGTCATCAATTACCAGTCGGGGTCCTACGCCGCCGCGGAAGACGCGATGCGGAAGGTGATCGCCCGGGTTCCGGAAGAACGCAATGCACGGCAGGTGCTGGCGGCGATCTATCTGCGCACCGGACGCCCGGCGCAGGCGCTCGAAGCGCTCGATCCGGCGCTCAAGCGCGCACCGAACGATCCGCGCCTGCTGCGGACGGCGGCAGAGGCCTATCTCGCCTCGAACGACGCCGCGAAGGCAACCGAGTATTTCGAAAAGGCGAATGCGCTCGACAAAGGCAACGTCGCCGGGGAAGTCGAGCTCGCTCAGGTCCGGCTTGCAACTGGCGACACCGACCGTGCATTGAGGGATCTGGAGGCGATCTCAAAGGCCGACACCTCGTCGAACGCCGCAGATCTGGCGCTCGTCAGCGCGTACCTCCGGCGGCACGAATTCGACAAGGCGCTCACCGCCATTTCGGCCCTCGAGAAGAAGCAACCGACGAGCCCCCTTCCCTACAGCCTCAAGGGCACGGCCTATCTTGCCAAGGGCGACGCCAAGGCCGCGCGCGCAAGTTTCAACAAGGCGCTCGAGGTGGACCCGGCGTTCTTCAACGCCGCCTACAACCTCGCCCGGCTCGACATCGCCGACCGCAACATCGAGGCGGCGCGCAAGCGTTATGCGCAGATGCTCGCCAAGAATCCGAACAGCGAAGCGCTGTTGCTTGCGCAGGCCGAGCTTCTCGGCGCGACCGGCGCTTCGCAGCAGGAGGTGACCACTGCCCTCGAGCGCGCGATCGCGGCGAATCCCACATCGGCCCGTCCGCGGTTGGCGCTGATTGGCTACCTGGTACAGAAGCGCGACGCCAAGGCGGCGCTCGCGGCGGCGCAGGCGGCGCTGGCCGCGCTGCCCGACAATCCGCAGATCCTGAACGCGCTTGGCGTCAGTCAACTGCTGGCAAACGAGAACACCCAGGCGCTGGAGACGTTCAGGCGCCTGGTTCAGTTGCAGCCGCAAAGCGCGGCGCCACTGGTGAAGCTTGCCGAAGTTCAGCTTCTTTCGAAGGATTACGACGGCGCGATCGATACGCTTCGCCAGGCAATCGCGTTGCAGGCCGATCTGCCCGAAGCCTGGACGGCGATGGCGACGGCCTATGTCTCCGCGGGCCGGCCGGAAAGCGCAGTAGCGGAGGGACGCAAATACGAGAAGGAAAGACCGGACCGCGCGGTCGGCTATGCGATCCAGGCCGAGGCGCTTGCGCTGCAGAAACAATGGCCCGAAGCCGCAGTCGCCTACCGTGAGGCTCTCGCGCGACAGCCGTTGCCGATGCTGGCTGTTCGCCGCTACAACGCGTTGCAGAACGCGGGCAAGGCGACGGAGGCGACGGCGATGGCCGACAAATGGTTCAAGGACCATCCGAAAGACGTCACGCTTCGCGCATTCATTGCGCAGCAGAGCCTTGCGAAAAAGGATTACGCCACGTCAGTTCGTCAATACGAGGCCGCGCTAGAGATCGAGCCCAACAACGCACTGTTCTTGAACAATATCGCCTGGATGCTGAACGAGCTCGGGGATCCCAGGGCGCAGAAGTACGCCGAACGCGCCTACGCTCTCGCCCCAACCAACGCCTCGGTCCTCGACACGCTGGGCTGGATGCTCGTCCAGCACGGCGATGCCGCAAGGGGTGTCGAACTCCTCAAGACAGCCGCAAGCGTCGCTCCGGATCAGAACGAGATCCGGCTGCATCTGGCCAAGGCTTTGCTGAAGACCGGCGACAAGGCGCGCGCGAAGAACGAACTCGAAGCGCTCGCCAAGCTCGAGCAGACGCCCGCAGTGCGGGACGAAGCACAGAAGCTCCTCAAGGAACTGTGACATTGGGAGCGTGCCCAGCCGCTCCCCAGATCCAGTGCTTGCACAGCGTTGGGACATTCGGGTCCGAACCGGCCATGACAGCGCATGAATAACAATGACTATCGCTAACATTACCGTCGCGGTCGTTGGTCTCGGTTATGTCGGTCTGCCGCTGGCAGTCGAGTTCGGAAAGAAATTTCCGACCGTGGGATTCGATCTCTCGGCGGCAAAGATCGACGCCTATCGGCGATTCGTCGATCCCACCGGGGAAGTGAGCACTGAAGAGTTGAGGGCGGCGAGACAGCTTACGGTCACCAATGACGCCAAGGAGCTCGAGCGCGCGGAATTCATCGTCGTGGCGGTTCCGACGCCGATCGACGAAGCACACCAGCCGGACTTCGGCCCCCTCCTCGGGGCGAGCGAGGCGGTCGGCCGCAACTTGAAGCGCGGAGCGACCGTCGTGTTCGAGTCGACGGTCTATCCCGGCGCCACCGAAGAAATCTGCATCCCCGTGATCGAAAAGCACTCAGGATTGCAGTGGCGGCGGGATTTCTTCGTCGGCTATTCCCCTGAACGCATCAATCCAGGCGATCGCGAGCATTCCCTCACGCGCATTACCAAGGTCGTGTCGGGCGACACGGCCGAAACGCTCGAGCGGGTTGCAGAGATCTACGGAAGCATCATCACCGCCGGCGTGCATCGGGCGAGCAGCATCAAGGTCGCCGAAGCGGCCAAGGTGATCGAGAACACGCAACGCGACCTCAACATCGCGCTGATGAACGAGCTTTCGCTCATCTTCCACAAGATCGGCATCGACACGACCGAGGTGCTGCAGGCCGCCGGCACCAAGTGGAATTTTCTGCCCTTCCGGCCGGGACTGGTCGGCGGACACTGCATCGGCGTCGATCCCTACTACCTGACGCACAAGGCGGACAAGCTCGGCTATCACCCGCAAGTCATCCTCGCCGGGCGCCGGATCAACGATGGCATGGGCAAATACATCGCCGACCAAACGGTCAAGCAGCTGATCCAGGCCGGATGCCATGTCAAGGGGGCGCACGTGACCGTGCTCGGCCTCACGTTCAAGGAGAACTGCCCCGATCTGCGCAACTCGCGCGTCATCGACGTCATCCGGGAGCTCGAATCCTTCGGCGTGACCGTTCACGTTCATGACCCGATCGCCGATCCGGCGGAGGCGACGCACGAGTACGGCGTCGACCTGACCTCGTGGGAGTCCCTCCCCCGGGCGCACGCGATCGTGGCAGCGGTCGCACATCGCGAGTACGCGCAACGCTCGGTCGACGATTTCGTCGCCAAGATGGAGCCTAACGGGCTCTACGTCGACGTGAAGAGCCAGGCCGACATGGCAGCGCTGCGAGCGCGCGGGATCGAGGTTTGGAGGCTTTGATGCCGAGCCCGACGCCTCCCCTCGGCTATGCCGCCGCGTGCGCCCGCCTCCGTGAACAGCCGCTGCGCTGGCTCGTGACCGGCAGCGCCGGATTCATCGGATCGCATCTGCTCGAGACGCTGCTTCGCCTCGGGCAGCAGGTGGTGAGCCTCGACAATTTCGCGACCGGGCATCGACGCAACCTCGACGACGTCCGCGACGCCGTCGGGACGGAGGCATGGCGGCGCCACAGCTGGGTCGAAGCTGACATCGTCGATCTCGCCGTCTGCCGACGGGCGTGCACGGGCGTCGATGTCGTCCTGCACGAGGCGGCGCTCGGATCGGTTCCGCGGTCGATCGAAGACCCGCTGCTCACCCATGCCGCGAACGCCACGGGTTTTCTCAACATGCTGGTCGCAGCCCGCGATGCCGGTGTGAAGCGATTCGTCTACGCAGCGTCGAGCTCGACTTATGGCGATCACCCGGGATTGCCCAAGGTCGAGGAGAAGATCGGCCGTCCGCTTTCTCCTTATGCGGTCACCAAGTACATCGACGAGCTCTATGCAGATGTCTTCAACCGCTGTTACGGCATGACGACCGTTGGCCTGCGCTACTTCAACGTATTCGGGTCGCGGCAGGATCCCGAGGGCGCCTACGCGGCGGTGATCCCGCGCTGGGCCGATGCGATGCTGCGTGGCCTTCCCGTCGCGATCCACGGCGACGGCGAGACGACGCGTGATTTCTGTCCGATCGCCAATGTCGTCCAGGCGAACCTGCTGGCCGCGACGACGACCACCGCCGCCGCGCTGAATCAGGTGTACAACGTCGCTGTTGGCGGCCGGATCTCGCTCAACGAACTGTTCGCCGTCCTGCGCGAACTACTAGGCGAGCGCCATTCGGGTCTCTCCATCTTGCCACCGGTCCACGACGATTTCCGTACCGGCGACGTCCGTCACTCGCAGGCTGACATTTCGAAGGCGACCCGACTGCTGGGTTACGAGGCAACGCACGACGTCCGATCCGGACTGCGCGAAGCATTGCCATGGTACGAAGCTCGGTCGAGCCCGCCCGGCCCGAAGCGGATGCCGGAGCTCCGCGATGCCCACGGCAACGATTGACCGTCGGCAGCACGAACCCCGTTCGACCGACGTCGCACGGTGGCTCGCCATCGCCGGGGTCGTGCTCGCCGCCGACTCGAGCGCGTCGGACGCCGTGCCCTACGTCGAGGCGGATGATCCACCGACGATCCTGATCGCGCGCGCGCTCGCCTACGAACATGGCGAGGGCGTGCCCAAGGATCCGCTCAGGGCAGCGGCGCTGTATTGTGCGGCGGCGCGCGCTGGCGACCCCGAGGCGCAGTTCAGTCTGGGCTGGATGTACGCCAATGGGCGCGGCGTCGCGCACGACGATGCGGCCGCGGCGTCGCTGTTCGCGCTCGCTGCGGCGGCGGGACATCGTGAAGGGCAGCGAATGCTGCGCTTCGTCGGCGACGATCGCGCGGCGCTGCCCGATTGCATGCGCCCGCCCGAACCTCCGCCGCAGCAGACGGAGCTCGCAGCCGATGACGGACCCGACCCCTTCGCCGGGCTCCCCCCGTGGAAACAGAAGATCGCGAACCAGGTTGCGCAGCTCGCCCCGCGTTACGCGCTGGATCCGCGGCTCGCCCTCGCGATCATCGCGGTGGAGTCGAACTTCGAGCCCAATGCGCGCTCGGTCAAGGATGCGCGCGGGTTGATGCAGCTCGTTCCCGAAACGGCGAGCCGGTTCAAGGTCGGCAACCCCTACGACATCAAAGACAACCTCCGCGGGGGACTTGCCTACCTGCGCTGGCTGCTCGCCTATTACCGCGGGCAGGTCGCGCTGGCGGCCGCGGCCTACAACGCGGGCGAGGCGGCCGTCGACCGGTATCGGGGAATTCCGCCGTTTCCCGAAACGCGCGATTACGTGCGACGCGTGCTCCGGCTGTTCCGGAACGAGTGGCACACGTTCGACCCGAGCGTCGTTGCGCCCTCGCAGTTCCTGACCGTCGAGGACGCCGAGGCACGGTAGGCATTGCAATGTGCCCGCGTGTCGCCGCCTCGAGTTTTCTTTGGTTGCGCGTAGTCGCCTGGGGCGCGCTGTGCGCGATCGCGGGCTCCGCGTCGGCCGAGGACGCGACGGCGGCGATCGGGCGCATCAAGGGGTCGATCGTCGCGGTCGGAACCTACGAGCGCTCGCGAACGCCGCAGTTCCAGTTCAGGGGAACAGGGTTTGCGATCGGCGACGGTACGCTGATCGCCACCAATGCCCACGTGCTGCCAGGTGCAATCGATCCGGCGCATCTGGAGATCCTCGGCATCCTCGTTCCCGCCGGCAATGGCGACAAGGTGCGCTTTCGTGAAGCGACGCAATTGGCCATCGATCCCGGCTCCGACCTCGCGCTCCTCAAGATCGGTGGCGATGCCCTGCCCGCGCTGCGATTGCGTAATTCCGACGGGGTCAAGGAGGGTCAGGATGTCCTCTTCACCGGCTTCCCCATCGGCGCCGCGCTCGGTCCCTACCCGGCAACTCACCGCGGCATGATTTCCGCGGTCACGCCGATCGCGATCCCGCAAGCGAAATCCTCCGACCTCAATCCCAAGGTGATCCACCGGCTGACGAGCGGCTCGTTTCCGATATTCCAACTCGATGCAACCGCGTATCCAGGCAATAGCGGAAGTCCCGTCTTCGATCCGGAGTCGGGCGAGGTTCTGGGGATCATCAACATGGTGTTCGTCAAGGGCACGAAGGAGACGGCGCTCACGCAGCCGAGCGGCATCACGTACGCCGTGCCCGCGAACCACCTGCGGGACCTGCTGCAAAAGGCGCGTCCTTGATCGACCCGTATTGGCTCAAGGCATTCGTCAAGGCCGTCGTTCTCCCCCCGACCGGGCCTCTCGTCGTCGCTGCGATCGGCCTCGGAATCCTCCACCGCTGGCCCCGCGTCGGCCGTTCGCTGGCGGCAGCCGGAGTGTTGTCGCTGCTCCTGCTGTCCGTCCCGGCGGTTTCCAGCCTGTTGCGGCAGTCCGTCGGCGGGTGGCCGGTGCTCGATCTCGACCGCGCGAAGAGCGCTCAGGCGATTGTGATCCTCGGCGGCGGAACGCGCCGCGACGCGCCCGAGTATGGCGGCGACACGCTCGGCCATCTCACGCTCGAGCGGGTACGTTACGGCGCACGCGTCGCACATCTGACGGGATTGCCGGTGCTCGTCACCGGCGGTTCGGTGTTCGGTGGCGAAACCGAAGCCAAGTTGATGCGGCAATCCCTCGAAGGCGAGTTCGGCGTCGGCGTGCGCTGGGCGGAAGACCGCTCGCGCAACACGCACGAGAATGCGGTCCGCTCAGCCGCGATTCTGCGCGCGGACGGAGTCAGGCGCGTGGTGCTGGTCGCGCACGATTTCGACATGCGCCGAGCGAACGCCGAATTCGCAGCCGCGGGCATCGAGACCATCGCGGCGCCGACGGGCCTCGGCACACACGAAGCCGAGGGATGGCTCGATTACGTCCCCAGCATCGCGGGTTTGCAGGGCAGTTACTACGCGACGTACGAGATTCTCGCGAACCTGGTCCGGCCGCTCAGCGCGGCTCGCTAGCGTTCGCGCAGACGTCGAGCGTCGCGGCCGGAGTATAGTTGGCGAACATGGGGCTGCGCATGAATGCAGCGCACGCTGCGCCGGCGGGGCTCACAGGCGAAAAGGGAACGGGCGATCGGAATGCGATCGAATGGTGCCCAGGAAAGGACTCGAACCTTCACAGTGTCGCCACCGCTAGGACCTGAACCTAGTGCGTCTACCAATTCCGCCACCTGGGCGACCGCAACCGCGGATTTTACGTTTCACCCTCTTCCTTGTCAAAACGAACGACCCCCCCGCCCAAGTCTCGCACGGCGATCGAAAGCACACCCGCGCTTCGCGCATCGCGCCCGCGCAACAGGGCCGCCGCCGAAGCGGACACCGCTCCCGAACGGCCCGTAATCGCGCGCACGAGCCGACGCCCGTCATCGTCCGGTGATTCGCGGCTCGAAGGCTCATCGCATCGCCGCCGCGAGGACTTCGATCCCGCATTGCTGCCGTCGCGCACCGCGATCCTCGACGCGCTGCAGCGCTCGGGCGTTCCGCTGCCGCCCGCCGAGCTGATCCGTCTCCTGGACGTCGACAAGCGCGCGCGCGACGCGCTTCTCGGTCGCATCGACGCGATGCAACGCGATGGCCAGCTGCTCACGAATCGCAAGGGCGAATTGTGCGTGGTCGCAAAGCTCGACCTCGTCACCGGCACGGTGCAGGGCCATCCCGACGGCTTCGGCTTTCTCGTCCCGGACGACGGCTCACCCGACGTTTTCTTAAGCCCGCGCGAAATGCACAAGCTGCTCCACGGCGACCGGGCGACGGTGCGGCGCATCGGCACCGACCGGCGCGGCCGGCCGGAAGGGGAGATCGTCGACGTGCTCCTGCGGGCGAACCGGACGATCGTCGGCCGCCTCTACGAGGAGCGCGGCATCGCGTTCGTCGTCGCCGAGAATCGGCGCATCAACCAGGATCTGCTGGTGCCGCCCGAAGAACGCGGCGCGGCGAAGTCCGGCGACGTCGTCGTCGTCGAAATCGTCGAACAGCCCTCGCCGCAACGCGAGGCGATTGCGCGCGTGGTGGAGATCCTCGGGAGCTACACCGATCCCGGCATGGAGATCGAGATTGCGCTGCGCAAGCACGATCTGCCGCACGAATTCTCGCCTGCGGCGAAGAAGCAAGCCGGCAAGCTGCCGAAGGACGTGCGCGACGCCGATCGCGCGGGCCGCGTCGATCTGCGAGACCTTCCGCTCGTGACGATCGACGGCGAGACGGCAAAGGATTTCGACGACGCCGTCTACTGCGAGCGCAAGGGCAAGGGTTTCCGGCTCGTCGTGGCGATCGCCGACGTGTCGCATTACGTCCGCGACGGCGACGCGCTCGATCGCGACGCGCGCGAGCGCGGCACGTCGGTCTATTTCCCGCGCCGCGTGATTCCAATGCTGCCCGAGGAGCTGTCGAACGAGCTGTGCTCGTTGAAGCCCGACGTCGATCGGCTGTGCATGGTCTGCGAGATGGACGTAAGCGCGACGGGCGTGATCAAGCGCCACCGCTTCTATCCGGCGGTAATGCACTCGCGCGCCCGCCTCACCTATACGCAGGTATGGAGCTGGCTTTCGGCACCCGGTAATGCGCCGCGCGAGGCGCGCGCGCTGTTGCCGCATCTGCAGAACCTCTACGCGCTCTATCACGTGCTCAAGTCCGCGCGCGAGGCCCGTGGAGCGATCGACTTCGACACCGTCGAGATGCAGCTCGAATTCGACGTCCGTGGCAAGATCGTCCGCATCGTCCCGGTCGTGCGCAACGACGCGCACAAGCTGATCGAGGAATGCATGCTCGCAGCCAACGTCTGCACCGCCGAATATCTGGCGCAGAACAAGCACCCGACGCTGTATCGTGTGCACGAGGGTCCGACGCCGGAGAAGCTCGCGGCGCTTCGCGACTTCCTCGCGAGCTGCGCGCTGTCGCTTCCGGGCGGCGACGCGCCGACCGCGTCCGACTATGCGACGCTGCTGCTGCGGATCAAGGACCGTCCGGACTACGCGCTCCTGCAAACGGTGCTGCTGCGCTCGCTGCAGCAAGCGCGCTATCGTCCCGACAATGTCGGTCACTTCGGCCTGTCCTACGAGGCCTACGCGCATTTCACCTCGCCGATCCGGCGCTATCCGGACCTGCTCGTCCACCGCGCGATCAAGGCGGTGCTCGCGCGGCGCGAGTACAAGCCGCAAGGCGCCACGTGGGCCGAGCTGGGCGAACATTGCTCGCTCACCGAACGCCGCGCCGACGATGCGACGCGCGACGTCGAAGCCTGGCTCAAGTGCTACTTCATGCAGGACAAGGTTGGCGAGACCTACGCCGGCACGATCAGCGGCGTGACGAGCTTCGGGATCTTCGTCACGCTCGACGATCTCAACATCGATGGCCTCGTCCACGTCACCGAGCTCGGCCGCGACTATTTCCATTTTGACGCCGGCCGGCACGCGATGATCGGCGAGCGCAGCGGGCGCGTATTCCAGCTCGCCGGGCGGGTGCGCGTCACCGTCGCCCGCGTCGACCTCGAGACGACGAAGATCGATTTCACGCTCGCCGAAGATGCATCACCCGCCGCAGTACAGCCGCGGAAATACAGCGAACCGCTTTCCCGCGCCGATTCGCAGCGGAAGGCGGAACGCACGCGCGGACGCTGATAAAATGATCGTTTGAATTGTCCGGGCGTCGAACGCTCATCGCCGCTCGCGGATTTCGTCAATGCATATCGGTACGCCGCTCTCCCCGTCCGCCACCAAGGTGATGCTCCTCGGCAGCGGCGAGCTCGGCAAGGAAGTCGTCATCGCGCTGCAGCGCCTGGGCGTCGAAGTCATCGCCGTCGATCGCTACGCCAACGCGCCGGGCCACCAGGTCGCGCACCGCGCGCACGTGATCGCGATGACCGACGGCCCCGCGCTGCGCCGGCTGATCGAGCAGGAACGCCCGCACCTCGTCGTCCCCGAAATCGAGGCGATCGCGACCGACGTCCTGGTGGCGATCGAACGGGATCGCCTTGCCGAGGTCATTCCGACCGCGCGGGCCGTGCAGCTCACGATGAACCGCGAAGGCCTCCGCCGGCTCGCTGTGGAGACGCTTGGCCTGCCGACGTCGCCTTACCGGTTCGCGGACAGCCTCGAGGAGCTGCAGCGCGCGATCGATACGACGCCCGGCATCGGCTACCCGTGCGTGGTGAAACCGGTGATGTCGTCGTCGGGCAAAGGCCAGTCGCTGGTGCGCTCGAAGGCCGAGGTCGCGGCGGCGTGGCAGTACGCGGAAAGCGCGGGGCGCGTGCGCGGAAGCCGCGCCATCGTCGAGGGCTTCGTCGATTTCGACTACGAGATCACGCAGCTCACCGTTCGCGCCCTCGATGAGAGCGGCGAGGTGCGCACGCATTTCTGCCATCCGGTCGGTCACGTGCAGGTGCAAGGAGACTACGTCGAGTCGTGGCAGCCGCAACCGATGTCGACGGCCGCGCTTGCGAGCGCGCACGACATCGCGGGCCGCGTGACAGCCGAGCTCGGCGGACGCGGCATCTTCGGCGTCGAGCTCTTCGTCAAGGGCGACCAGGTCTGGTTTTCCGAAGTGAGCCCGCGGCCGCACGACACGGGAATGGTCACGATGTGCACGCAGGCGCAGAGCGAGTTTGACCTCCATGCGCGCGCGATACTGGGATTGCCGGTCGACGTGCGGTTGATCTCGCCGGGCGCGTCCGCGGTGATCTACGGCGGGATCGAGGCACGCGGCATCCGCTTCGACGACGTCGCGCATGCGCTTGCCGTTCCCGGTTCGGACCTTCGGCTCTTCGGCAAGCCGGAAGCCTACAAGCGGCGGCGGATGGGCGTCGCGCTCGCCACCGCGCCCGACATTGCAACGGCCCGCGAACGCGCGAAGGAATGCGCGGGACGCGTGAAACCTCGTGCGTGATGTCTGCGGGCGGGGCCGCTTCTGAAGCTGCCGGCGTCGAGCGTTTACCGATGGATCTCGTGATCCAGGCCGCGGCGATCGGCCCCACGGAACTCGCCCAGATCGCGGCGCTCGCCGGCGCGCAGGGCATCAAGCCGCTCGATGGCGGCGGCCAGCAGGCGTACCGCTTTCCGCGCGTCGCTTCACGCGCCGGCGTGGCTGAATTCTGCGCCGCGGCGGCGATCGACTGTGCGTTCGTCCCGGCCGACCTCGTGCGCGAGCGTGTGCGCGTCGTCGCACTGGACATGGACTCGACGCTGATCACGATCGAATGCATCGACGAGATCGCCGACCTGCTGGGGATCAAGCCAGCCGTCGCCGCGGTCACGGCGGCCGCGATGCGCGGCGAGATCGATTTTCGCGAAAGCCTCAAGCGCCGCGTGGCGCTGCTCGCCGGATTGGACGAAGCAGCGCTGCAGCGCGTCTACGACGAGCGGCTCGCGCTCTCGCCCGGCGCCGAACGGATGCTCGATGGGTTCAAGGCCGTCGGCGCGAAGGTCCTGCTCGTGTCCGGCGGCTTCACGTTCTTCACCAACCGGCTGGCGGCACGGCTCTCGCTCGACGCGACGGCGTCGAATCTGCTCGAGATCGTCGACGGCAAGCTCACCGGCCGCGTGATGAATCCGATCGTCGACGCCCGCGTCAAGGCATCACGGTTCAAGGCGATGCGCCAGCGCTTCGTCGGCGCCGACGGCATCGCGATCGCGATCGGTGACGGCGCCAACGACCTGCCGATGCTGAAGGCGGCCGACGTGTCCTTCGCCTATCATGCGAAGCCGCTCGTGCGCGCGCAGGCGACCTACGCGATCAACCACTGCGGGCTCGACGCGGTCCTGAACGTCTTCGGGTAGTCATACGCCGAAACAAAACGGGGCGGATCGCTCCGCCCCGCGCTCTTCACGAGGTCGCGACGTCAATCACGCTGGCCCGAGAAGGCGAGCAGCAGATTGAGCAGGCTGATGAAGATGTTGAACAGGTCGAGGAACAGGCTCAGCGTCGCCATCACGTAGTTGGTCTCGCCGCCACGCACGATGTTGCTCAAGTCGTAGAGCAGGTACATCGAGAAGAGCAGCACGGCGATCGCCGAGATCGACAGCGCCACGACCGGCACCTGGAAGAACAGGTTGGCGAGCGAAGCGACGATCAGCAGGATCAGCCCGACGAAAAGGAAGCGGCCGAGGAAGCTGAAATCGCGCTTGCTCACCGACGCGTACGACGCGAGCGCGAAAAATACCGCGGCCGTGAGCCCGCCCGAGAGCGCAACGAGTTGTCCGCCGTTGCGGAAGCCGGCGGCGACCGTGAGGATCGGCGTCAGCATCAGCCCCGAGATGAACGTGAAGCCGAAGAGCGCGATCACGCCCCATCCGCTGTTGCGCAGCAGCGTGACGATCCACAGCGAGCCCAGCATCGCGCCGAACATCAGCAACGGCGTGGCGATCGGCGCCGACTTGAACAGCGCAATGAAATTGAACTGCATGCCGACGAAGGCGCCGGCGACCGTCGGCAACAGCGACAGCGCGAGCAGCCAGTACGTGTTGCGCAGGACGCGATGCGCGTCGATCGCGACCGGCGCGGCGGTCTGCGGCAGCGTGGGCGACGCGCCCGGTGCCATGACAGGTTCGAATCTGGGGTCCATGATGTCTCCACGTGCGGTCCGCCTGGGGACCGGTCTCCGAAGCGAATAGACTAGCACGAAGCGCCCGGGTTCCGACAAAGTCCCTGCAAAGCGGTGCTCGCTAATATGCGGCCGCCCGGCGGGATTTCAAGGTTCGCGGGCAGCCGTCGAAGCCCCTTGCGAGATTGCTGCCTACGCCAATGCGTATTTGACGAGCAGCGGATCGCGCCTCCCGATCTCGGCGAATCCCTTCTCCCGCAACCGGCAGGCGTCGCACCTGCCGCATGGAGCGCCGTCGGACCCCGGATCGTAACAGCTGCAGGTCAGCGCATAGTCGACGCCGAGCGCGAGGCCGCCTGCAATGATCTCGCGCTTTCGTAAGCCGGATGAGCGGCGTATGAATCTCCACGCGTTGCGTGCCCTCGACGCCCGCTTTGGTGGCGAGATTCGCCATCTTTTCGAACGCGGCCACGTATTCGGGGCGGCAGTCCGGATAGCCGGAATAGTCGAGGGCGTTCACGCCGATGAAGATATCGCTTGCCGCCAGCGTCTCGGCCCAGGCGAGCGCGAAGGCGAGGAAGATCGTATTGCGGGCAGGAACGTACGTCACCGGTATGCCTTGGGACATCTCGGACGCCGATCGATCCTTGGGCACGGGGATATCGCTGGTCAGCGCCGAGCCGCCGAACTGGCGCAGATCGAATTCCACGACGACATGGTCGCGCGCTCCGAGCGCCGAAGCGACACGCCGCGCGCATTCCAGCTCGATCACATGGCGTTGGCCGTAGCGAAAGCTCAGCGCGTAGGTTTCGAAACCCTCGCTTCGCGCGATCGCGAGCGCGGTTGCCGAGTCGAGGCCGCCGCTCAGAAGCACCACCGCCTTCTTCTTGCTTGCTCTTGCCATCTATCCGCCGCTGCCGTCGTCGCGCACTCATGACGCGGGTGTAGAGATCGGGCATGATACGGGAGCTCATGGCGCGGATGGGTGGCAGAGCGGTCGAATGCACCGGACTTGAAATCCGGCAAGGGCGCAAGTCCTTCGTGGGTTCGAATCCCACCCCATCCGCCAATAACGGGTTCCGGGCGGTGCCCCGCGATCCCGACAAATCTCCAAGATTTGCCTTATAGGTCAGCCACTTAGAGTCTATACTTCGTCTTGGCGGTCCCGGCAAGAACCGGGGCAGCACGGAATTTTCTGGCGGGCAATTGGCCGCACAATTCCTGCCGAAGTTAGCAGCCGGAACGGCAAACGAACATGCGCAAATGCTGGTTGCTGAACGAGCGGAACGCGAGAACCAGCGCGAACGCATCGGCCCGTTGCGACACGAAGCCGACGTGCGGAAAGAACTGGACAACATCCGCGAAGCCGCGAAGGGCGACGGCATCGTAACCGGTCCGGGACTGGCGACGTTGCAGGAATTACAGCAACACGCGCGCCGGTCGAAGATGGGGATGTCGACCATGGCAGCAATCAGCGCAACGCAATCCGCGTTGGCAGAGTTTTGGGGCGAACGCGCCACGCTAGTCAGTCACATTGAAGAAGCCGCGAGCGCATACGACACGGTCGACGAACTGCGCCGCAGTGTGCGCATGCGGACATGCGGAAGTCGGCCGGCGCAAACAATGTTTCTGCAAGCGGCGAAGTCGGCGTGATGGGACGCGATAAAGGCGGGGGGAGGGTGGCGGGCAAACCGTTGTCCAAACGGTCGAATTGCTGCCTGCCCCTTCCCAGAATCCGCAGCACTTAGCGACAGTTCGCCATGTGCGGTTAGCGCCGGCGCAGGTATGGCGCGACGCCCGCGCCGGGCGCATTCCCGCGAGCGATGCGGCGCGGCTTGCGTTCGTGGCGTCGGTACTAGGGAAACTGATCCGAGATCGGCCTCTCCGGCCGTTCGGGGCCGCCGCAGAAATTTACCGTGAGCGGCCGTTCGCGCCAGCACACCGAAGTAGCGGTGGCGGCGGATCCGCGGCGGCGGCAGCAGAGCGGCGAGGCGATCGAGCAGTTGCCTGTGCTACGAGGCCTGGCGCAATCGCGCGATCGAAGGCGAGTTCCCGTACCTCTTCCTCGATGGGGTGGTGTTCAAGCGCAGCTGGGCCGGTGAGGTGCGTAACGTGTCGGTGCTGGCGGCGATCGGGGTGGGCACCGACGGGCACCGCCAGATTCTCGGCGTCGCTGAGGGACAGAAAGAGGACCTCGAAGGCCGGCGTGGCTTCCTGCGCCACTTGAAGGACCGCGGCCTGCGAAAGACTTTTGACACAACCGTTGACGAGGCGGCCGGCGGCGGCGGGGATCGCCAGGCGCCGGTAACGTTCCCCGAAACCATCGTTCACGATGCCGAAACGGCCGGTCACGATGCGCCGAAATACCCAGCGTTCGGAGGCGGTTAGCAACCGCGTTCTGTTTCGCGAGTCGCTGAGGCTGAAAAGATGCGACCTTCTAGCTGCACTGCGTCGCCCGCGCTAATGCTCGATTCCAGCACCGCGCAGCCGCTGCCAAGGCAGGCGAGGATTGGGTCCAGGCGCGCATGGCGCGAGCTAGGGGTGTTGTACGCTATGCAAGGGTTCGTCTCGATAAGAGCACTGATGCGCATAGACTGCGCATGCCTATCGATGCTTGACGCCGACTCCCGAGCTTGTTCATGTTTGCTGTCCGATATGATCTGCTAATCGTAACGCAAGCGCCACGATCGTTAAGGTCGGATTGGCATGGCCAGAGGTCGGGAACACCGAGCTTCCAGTAATGTAGAGATTATCGATGCCGTGGACCTTGCAATTTGCGTCGACAACGCCGAGATTCCGCGACTCATGCATCCGCGTCGTGCCAATGTGGTGGAAGCCCGCTTCATACTGCAGCGATTTCCAAGCAAAGTGTTCATGATGGTCTAGTCGTACGCGCCCGATGCCCGCGGCACCAACCGCCTCCGCGAAGCGTCGCTGCCCGCGCACCAAATTCTTGAAGTCGGCATCGGCTATCCGCCAATCAAGACGGGCCTGTGGCAGGCCATAGCGGTCCTTTCGATCTGGGTCCAGCGTAATGCGACTGTCCGGATTCGGTGACACTTCGAGGTGAGTCCTCAAGTCGGCACCGGTAAATACTTTCCCTCCGCCCAGCGCTTTCCCCGCAGCGTATTTGGAGCCGCTCGAAAGCATATTCATGAAGCGTGACAAGTTAGTTTGGAACTCCTCGAAAAATCTACCTTTCTTAACGCTCCATCCCAGAGGCCAATAATTCTGCTTCAACTCGCTGAAGCTTTGCCCCGTACCCTCAAACTCTGGTACGAGCTCGAGATTGAACCGCTGGATCTTCAGTGAAGAACACAGCGTATCGGTCGGGACCAAGGTGCCGAAGCCGCGGATTTGCGGAACCGAATCGTAGATATAGAGTCCGGCCTGTAGGTTGCGCCCAGCCGCAACTAGCTTCCCGGAATTGAACGCAGGGTGATCCATGAAGAATCGCCCCACTAGATCACGATCGTTGCCGACGCCGTGCGGCGCAACCGACGTAGATACCAGAAGAAGCCGGGCGTTTTCGATCCCGCCGCAGGCGAGCACGAAACGCCTTGCCTTCACGGTAACCGAGCCGCCGTCCGGGCGCATCACGATCAGTCGGTGGCACGTACGCCCATACCGGTCAAGCTCTACCGAGCGAACGGTGGCGTTCAGGTACACGCGGATTCTTTCCGATTTTGTGAATTCGTCACGGTATTTTTCTCCGAATCGCGTCGGAGGACTAAGCTGGAAATACGATGTCGCGAAATCAGTTTTCGTGAGCTGTAATGGCGCCTGATTGCGACGTTCTTCCCAGAACTCTAGATCGAATGTTGCGCTGGAAAGATCGCAGATCTCACAAGCCGGCTCATAATATTTCTCGATCTCATCATACGTGATTGGCCAGCCGCTGAATTGTATCCAGTCCCGCTCATCAAAATCGACGCGGTCCAGCGGTCGGCACCATCCGGCCCAGGTGAACGATGTTCCGCCAAACGCGCGGATCCTGTAGCTCAAGAGCTGGTTACGTCCGCGGGCGTCTACACCCTCATTAAGTTGCTGGGTCTCATCGGAATAGGCCAAGCCCCCGCTTTCGAATGTCGCAACCGTTCGTCCGTGCTTCGCAAGGCGCTGCGAAAGACTAATTCCGGCCGGCCCCGAACCCACAATTGCTATGTCGGTTTCGATTGTTTGCGCCGGCGTGGCGGAGGCCATATCTACGAACATCACTGCTCCTCAGGCGTGCAGGAGATCGGGGGACAAGGTCGCCGCCACAGGCTGGCCGGTGGCTGGGAGTTGCAGCTATTGCAGTGACGCACGACGTGGTCCCTTCTTACCATTTCGATAGGTTGTCGGACTGAGCATCGACGACCGCATGCATGCGCTGCGGATTCGGCAGACGGGAATGCGACACCAGCCGCCCAAACCTAGGCGAAATGCTGGAGCGGCACTTTGAGCGGCATCAAATGATCTTCGGAGAAACGGCTTTTCGCCTGCAGGATTGCTGCAGGCCTGCTACACGCATCGGCCCGCTATCCGTTTCGCTTCAGCGACCCGGTGACGCTCAGCTGGGCGAAGGCGCTTCGCTACATCGCCGCGCGCCACGAACTAGACGCGGGATGCAGCGAGTAGGACATCGTCGGGCGAAGCGAAGTATCGGCGCGCACATGGCGGATGGCTCACTTACACGAATATCGCCAGAAAGGCTTTTGCTTCCCCCTACCCCCTTCGGCAGGGTTCCCTCTCCCACCGCGTCACCCATCGATGGCGCGACTATCTACTGTACGCCGAATCGCTGATTCCAGAGGTGTACCGCGCGGCCAGGCGGATCGTCACCCGAGGCGGGGCGGACCAGCGGCTCCGCACTCGGGGCAGGTCACGACGACAGCGTGCAGGCGATCATCGCCGATCGCCGCTACGGTCAAGCTTATCGTGGGCGCAGAACGGGCACGGAAAGAGGGATTCGGCGGAGTCCGCCGGAAGAGGATAATGTCGGCCCGGCACCAATGAAATCAGGGGTGGCGCCACGCTGGCGGTAACTCTGGCGGTAACTCTGGTGTACTTTCGCTGCTACGCCCCGCAATGTGAATGTCACCCCGCCAACGCAAGCGGACGCCGGATTCATTCACCCGCGGAGGCGCTCATGCCCGAACCCACGCCGAAGACGGTTTCCGAGCTCGTCGTCGATCTGCTGCTCGCGCGCGGCGTCGACCGCGTGTACGGGCTGCAGGGCGGCCACATCCAGCCGATCTGGGACTATCTCGCACGCAAAGGCGTTCGCATCATCGACGTCCGCGACGAAGGCGCGGCCGTGCACATGGCGCACGCTCACGCAGTGCTGACCGGCAGTGTCGGCATCGCGCTCGTCACCGCGGGCCCGGGCGTCACCAATTGCGTGACGGCGATGGCCAACGCGCTCCTCGAACGGGTTCCGGTGCTGCTCATCGGCGGATGCGCGCCGCGCGCGCAGGACGATCTCGGTCCGCTGCAGGGGATCGCGCACACCGAGATCATGCGCCCGGTCACGCGCGCGTCGCGCACGCTGCGCGTCGCCGACAACGTGCTGCGCGATCTCGACAAGGCTTGGGCGACCGCGGCCGGCGACGGCAATCCGCCCGGACCGGTCTACGTCGAGCTGCCGACCGACGTGCTGCGCGAGACGGTGCCGCCGAAGCTCGTCCTCACCGAATACCTGACGGCGAAGCCGGCGCGCCGCATCCCGCCCGATCCGGCCGAGGTTGCGCGCGCGGCGCAGATCATCGGCGAAGCGCGCCGGCCGCTGGTGCTCACCGGCCGTGGCGCATCGGGCGCTCGCGACGAGCTCGTGCGTTTCCTCGATCGCACCGGCGCCGTCTACCTCGATACGCAGGAGAGCCGCAATCTGGTGCCGGCCGATCATGCGGCTGTCGTCGGTGCAATGCGCGGCCGCGCGATGCAGGAGGCGGATCTCGCGATCGTCATCGGGCGCAAGCTCGACTACCAGACCGGCTACGGGTCTCCGGCGGTGTTCCCGCAGGCGCGCTTCGTCCGCATCGGTGACAACTGGGAGGAGTTGCGCGAGAACCGGCGCGGCGAGGTCGAGGTGCTGGCCTCGCCCGACCTCGCGCTCGCGGCGCTGGCGGAAGCCATCCGCGGACCGTCGCCCAACCTCGATGCGGCGTGGACGTCGGTGCTGCGATCGGAACACGTCCGCCGCTCGGAACGCTACGCGGCATCGCTGGCGGAAGCTTCGCCCGGCAAGGACGGGCACATGCACCCGAACCGGATCTTCGCCGCACTTTCGAAGGTGCTGCGGCCGGACGCGATCACGATCGCCGACGGCGGCGACATCCTGAGCTTCGCGCGCATGGGGCTGCCGCCGCGGACATACCTCGATTCGGGCACGTTCGGCTGCCTCGGCGTCGGCGTGCCGTACGGCGTGGCGGCGGCGCTGCTGCATCCCGACCGGCAGGTTGTCGTCGTCACCGGCGACGGCGCGTTCGGCATCAACGCGATGGAGATCGACTCGGCGAAGCGGCACGGCGCGAAGGTGGTGTTCGTCGTCGCCAACAACGCGGCGTGGAACATCGAGCGGCTCGATCAGGAGATGAATTACGGCGGCCGCGTCGTCGGCACGACGCTGCAATGGTCGGACTATGCGGCGATGGCCCGCGCGTTCGGGCTCCACGCGGAGCGCGTGACCGATCCCGCGCGACTCGGCGCCGCGCTCGAGGAGGCTTTCGCGAACGCGCCGGCGCTGCTCGACGTCGTGGTGACGCAGCATGCGCTGTCGTCCGACGCCGGCAAGGGGCTGGGCTGGGTGCCGGACTACCAGGCGCTAACGGCGTGGGACGACGCCGAGAAGGCACGCCGCGCGCCATGGGCGAGATCATCGCAGGCATAGCGAATCTGCAAGCGGTAGGTCGCGCTGTGATGTTGGCCAACCGAGTGGCGCGCGGCGTCGATGAGGGTGCGAGCGAGATCGCGACCGACCTGGTGCCGACCGTCGTAGCGCAAGGCGGCGAGACGGCGTACCGAGACGCCGCGATAGGCTGCTGCGGTCGGGTAGTCGTGCAGGATCGCGACGGCGAGCTCGCTATCGAGGGTGCGCACGTAGCGGGTGAATTCGGGAAAGCCGAGATTGACCAGGCGGTGCAATTGCCGCACGCGATCGCCGAAGTCCTGCAGCAGCCGCTCGCGCAAATGGACGAGCTCGCGCAGCTCCTCAGCGAGCGCATCGGGCAGAGGTGTGGCAGGCGGCCGCTTTGCGGCGGCGAAGCGGGCGATGCCCATGGCGTCAATAGCGTCGGTCTTGGTTCGCTCGAGGTCGACGCCGACGAAGCGATGGGTGCGCAGCGGGTTGACCAACGCGATGCTGTGGCCGGCGAGCGCCACAGGGCCGCCCAAAACCGCGCAACTGCATTCTGCCTCTGCGGGTGGGGGGGTTCGTGCGAGCCGGCTGCTGACCGTTGCCGAAGTCGTCGCCGCGCAGGCGCGACTTGCGCCGGACAAGATCGGCGCGCGCGACTCGCGACGAACGCTCACCTTCGCGCAGTGGAACGAGCGCGCGAGCCGTCTCGCCAACGCACTCGCGGGGCTCGGGCTCGCCAAGGGCGATCGCGTCGCGCTGCTCGCGTACAACTGCCTCGAATGGATGGAGCTCTACGTCGGGCTCGCGCGCGGCGGGTTCGTCGCCGTCCCGATCAACTTCCGCCTGGTGCCGGCCGAGATCGAATACATCGCGACCAACTGCGAGGCGCGCGCATTCATCGTCCAGGATGACCTCGTCGAGCGCATCGAGCCGATTCGCGACCGGCTGGGTCTCCTGCAAGGCGGCTGCATCCACTTCGGGGCGAAGGCGCCGCCGGCGGGTTGGCAATCGTACGAGACGCTCCTCGAACGCGCCGCGCCGACCGAACCTGGCGTGCGCGTCGCGCCCGAGGACACGTGGGCGCTGATGTACACGTCGGGGACGACCGGCAAGCCGAAGGGCGCGATCCGCAATCATGCCGGCAGCGCGCTGATCGCGCTGGTGTCGGCACTCGATATGGCGTTGACGCGCGAGGACACCGGACTCTTCGTGATGCCGATGTGCCACGCCAACTCGCTATATTTCTCGTTCACGTTCACCTACCTCGGCGCAACATGCGTGATCGACGACCGCAAGAGCTTCGCACCGGAAGCGCTGCTGCGGACGCTCTCCGAGCAACACGTGACATTCACCTCGCTCGTGCCGACGCACTACATCATGGCGCTCGACCTGCCCGCAGACATCAAGCGCAAGTACAACGTCGAGCGTGTGCGCAAGCTGATGATCTCGTCCGCCCCGGCGCGGCGCGAGACCAAGCTCGCGATCATGGAGCATTTCCGCAACTCGCAGCTCTTCGAGCTCTACGGCTCGACCGAAGCAGGCTGGGTGACGCTGCTGCGGCCCGGCGAGCAGATCACGAAGCTCGGCTCCGTCGGGCGCGAATGGACCGGTTCGGGCCCGGTCAAGCTCATCGGCGCAAACGGCGACGAGGTGCGCGACGGCGACGTCGGCGAGCTCTACTCCCGCACGCCCTACGCGTTCGACGGCTACTGGAAAAATCCGGAGAAGACGGCGGAGGCGTTTCGCGGCGCGTGGTGCTCCGTGGGCGATCTCGCACGGCGCGACGAAGACGGCTTCTACTATCTCGTCGACCGCAAGAGCAACATGATCATCAGCGGCGGCGAGAACGTCTACCCGTCCGAAGTCGAGAGCATGCTCGCCGCCCATCCGGCGGTGCAGGACGTCGCGGTCGTGGGCATGCCCGATGACAAGTGGGGCGAGAGCGTGCACGCGGTCGTCGTGCGACGAGAGGGCGCAACGACCACCGAGGCCGACCTTCTCGTCTGGTGCCGCGACCGGATCGCCGGTTACAAACGGCCGCGCACGGTCGTCTTCCTCGACGAAGCGGAGATCCCGCGGACTGCGACCGGCAAGATCCAGCATCGGCTGCTGCGCGACAAGCTCGCCGCGAAACGCTGAAGTCTTCGGCGTCGGACCCCGGGCGAGCCGGTCACGCCAGCGGCGCGACCTTCACGACTTCGTCGGCGGTCGTCACTCCGGCGGCGATCTTCATCGCGCCCGACACGCGCAGCGGCTTCATGCCGTCCTTGAACGCCTGCTCGCGCAACCGCGCATCGTCGGTATCCGTGACGATCAGCCGCCGCAGCGCCGGCGTCATCAGCATGATCTCGTAGAGGCCGATGCGGCCGTAGAAGCCGGTCATCCGGCACTCGAGACAGCCGACGGGATTCATCACCTGCGCCGGCTTTTCCGCGCGCCATGGCGCCGTGATCGCCTTCCACGTGTCGTCGTCGGGCGGTTCGCCGGGCTTCTTGCAATGCGGACAAAGCGTGCGAACGAGCCGCTGCGCCATGACGCCCAGCAGCGTCGAGCTCAGCAGGTACGCGGGCATGCCGAGGTCCAGCATCCGCGTCACCGCGGTGGGTGCGTCGTTGGTATGCAGCGTCGAAAGCACGAGGTGGCCGGTCAGCGCCGCCTGCACCGCCATGTCGGCCGTGTCGCGGTCGCGGATCTCGCCGACCATGATGATGTCGGGGTCCTGCCGCATCAGCGTGCGCACGCCGTGCGCGAAATCGACGCCGAGCGAAGGTTGCACCTGCATCTGATTGAACAGGGGCTCGATCATTTCGATCGGGTCCTCGACGGTGCAGACATTGACCTCGGGAGTGGCGAGCTGCTTCAGCGATGAATAGAGCGTCGTCGTCTTGCCGGAGCCGGTCGGGCCGGTGACGAGAATGATCCCGTTCGGCTCCTTGATCATCCGCTCCCAGCGCTCCTGGTCGTCGGTCGTGAAGCCGAGCTCGGTGAAGTCGCGGACCAGGACCTCCGGCGTGAAAATCCGCATCACGATCTTCTCGCCGAAGGCGGTGGGCATCGTCGAGATCCGCAGCTCGACCTCGTTGCCGGCCGGCGACACCGTCTTGATGCGGCCGTCCTGCGGGCGGCGCTTTTCGACGATCTCCATCCGCGCGAGCAGCTTGATCCGCGACGTCATCGCGATCAGCACGGGGATGGGGATGGCGTAGACCTGATGCAGCACGCCGTCGATCCGGAAGCGGATCAGCCCCACGTCGCGGCGCGGCTCGACGTGGATGTCGGAGGCGCGCTGCTCGAACGCGTATTGCCAGAGCCAGTCGACGATGTGGACGACGTGACTGTCGTTGGCGTCGAGGTTGCCCTTCTGCCCGAGCTCGACCAATTGCTCGAAGTTGCGCGCGAGCGAAAGCTGCCCCTTCGAGGTTTCCTGCGCCTTCTTCATCGACCGGGCAAGCGTGTAGAACTCGCCCAGGAAACGCCGGATGTCCCGAGGGTTGGCGAAGACCAGCTTGACTTCGAGCTTCAGGATCTTCGCGAGCTCGTCGGCCCAGCCGCGCACGAAGGGCTCGGCGGTGGCGACCGTCAGCGTCGTGCGCGTGACCTCGACGGGCAGGATGCGATAACGCTCGGCGTAGGCGTTCGACATCGTCTGCGTCACGCCGGTGAGATCGATCTTCAGCGGATCGATGTGCAGATATGGAACGCCGAGCTTCCCGGCCAGCCACTCGACCAGCCAGTCGAGCGTCAGCACCACATGTGGCGGCGTCGCCGCTTTCCATTTTTGCGCCGCGACGAACTCGAGCGGATGCTCGCCGCGCGAGAAGCGCGAGCGCGCGAGCTTTTCCGCATCGGCCGCGGCGACGAGGCCGTCGGCGACCATCAGCTTCAGAATGTCCTCGAGACGCAGCCGGCGGTCCTGCGCGTGCGGCGCGGGCGCCGACTGCTCGTTGGCCGCGAGGTTCGAGGTTGAAGCCGGGGTCGCCATTGGGTTACTTTACACGAGATCGGAGCAGGGGCATGCCCGCCCGGCGGTCGGAAATCGCCTTCCCGCCCGACGCGCGGCCGACGCCGCGGTACCAGCGGTCGGGGCAGCCGTCGCGGACAACGCGAACCCATCGCCGAAATCCATGCGCGCGCATCCCGCGCTTGCGGAGACACTGACGATGCCGGCAAAGCTGACGGCGCAAGTTGTCGACATCACGACACTCGCGGTCGACGCGATCGTCAACGCGGCCAACTCGACGCTCCTCGGCGGCGGCGGCGTCGACGGCGCCATCCATCGTGCGGCAGGACCGGAGCTCCGCGCGGAATGTGCGGCACTCGGCGGATGTCCGACCGGCGAGGCCCGGCTCACCCGCGGCTACCTTCTGCCGGCGCGCTACGTGATCCACGTGGTCGGTCCGGTGTGGCGCGGCGGCACGCAGCGCGAACCGGAGTTGCTCGCATCGTGTTACCGGCGCGCGCTCGAAATTGCCGCGGCCCGCGGCGTGGCACGAATCGCGTTTCCTTCGATCAGCTGTGGCGCATACGGATACCCGCTCGCGCAGGCGACGACGGTGGCCGTCGGCGAAGTTGTGGCGTTTACGCGGACGAACGACACGATCGACGAGGTCATTTTCGCGTGCTTCGGGAACGAAGCGCTCGACTGCTACAGACGCCTGCTCGCCGCGCATGGCCTCGGCTGAATCGCCCGCGCGCGTGCGATCGACACGCTTTGGCACGCGGCAACGCTACGCGCTCTCCCCGGGCGGCGCCACGGTCTCCGGCACCTCGAAGACTTCCCGCAGGTAGGCGACGTACGACGGATCGTAGCCCATCGTCTTCGACGGCTCGTCGCTGATCTTTGCCACCGGCTGCCCGTTGCAGCGCGTCATCTTGATCACGATCTGCAACGGATCGAAGCCGACGTCGTTGGTGAGGTTGGTGCCGATGCCGAACGCCGTATGCATGCGGCCGCGGAAGTACTCGAACAGCCTGATGGCGAGCGGCACGTTGAGGCTGTCGGAAAACACCATCGTCTTCGTGTGCGGATCGATGCGCATCTTCTGATAATGCGCGATCAGCTTCTCGCCCCACTCGAACGGATCGCCCGAGTCGTGGCGCACGCCGTCGAACAGCTTGCAGAAGAAGAGGTCGAAGTCGCGCAGGAACGCGTCCATCCCGCAGACGTCCGACAGCGCGATCCCGAGATCGCCGCGGTATTCGCGCGCCCACGTGTTGAACGCGAACACCTGTGAATCGCGCAGCCGCGGCCCGACGGCCTGGCACGCCTGCAGGTACTCGTGCGCCATCGTGCCGAGCGGCGTCAGCCCGTGGCGCATCGCCAGCTCGACGTTGCTCGTGCCGACGAACTTCGGCCCGATCCCCTCGTTCAGCGTCCGCACGACCTCCTCCTGCCAATCGCGGGAGAACCGCCGGCGCGTCCCGTAGTCGGCAATGCGGAACTCCGGGTCGGCGACGCCGTTGATCGCGGCGATCTTCGCGGCAAGGCGCCGCCGCCCCTCGCGGAGGTCGGTGCCCGGCTGCGTGTTGCGGAAATAGACTTCGCTCACAATCGCCAGCACAGGCACTTCGAACAGGATCGTGTGCAGCCACGGCCCGCGGATCGCGATGTCGATCTCCCGTTCCGAGCCCGCAAGGCGGCTGACCGTGATGAAGCGTTCGTCCAGCTGGAAGAGCCCGAGCAGGTCGAGGTAGTCGCTCTTGAAAAAGCGCCAGCCGCGCAGGTAGTCGATCTCGCCCGAGTCGAAGCGCAACCGCGTCAGAGCGCGGACCTCCTCGCGGATCTCGTCGATGTACGGGGTCAGGTCGACGTCGGCATTGCGGCACTTGAACCGGTACTCGACGTGCGCACCAGGGAAATGATGCAGGACGACCTGCATCATCGTGAACTTGTAGAGATCGGTGTCGAGCAGCGACTGGATGATCATGCGAGCGCGCCGGACCGGAGGTTGCGGGACCGGCGCCCGGGCCAAGGTTGCGAATGGTACGCGCTCGCGGCGTGCGTGGCCAATCGGCGCCGGTTAATCCCCCGACGGCGCATTGACAGGCGCCGGCGCGCCGGTTAAATGCACATCCCGGAATTAACCGGCGCCGCGGCTCGCCTCGGGGCGGGCAGCCGATCCGTCGGCCACGATGTGAATCCGGTGCGCGAGCCACGCGCACGCGAGCGTGCAGCCGACGGCAACGAATCCGACCGTGCCGAAATGCGTCAGCGTCCCGTCGGCAGCACGGCCGATGACGATTCCCGCCGTCATGGCCGCGAGCGCCGATCCGAGCTGCTGCACCGACCCGGTGAAGCTCATGAAGCTGCCGCGCAAATGCGGGGCGGCAGCGCCGCTCACGAGCGCCATCGCGGGCGCGAAGCGACCGGTGACGAACACGAAGGACAGCACGGAGAGCGGGACGACGGTCGCGAGCGGCAGCGGCGGCAGATGCGTGACGATCAGGATCGGCGCGATCGAGACGAGCGCGACGAGCGTGAACACGCGCTTCTTGCCGTAGCGGTCGGCGAAGCGGCCGATCAGCTGCGAGGTGACGAGCGTCGTCGCGCCGCCGGCGAAATAGATCACGGCGAGGTCGCGTTCGGCGATGCCGACGTTGGCGACCAGATAGGGCGCGATGAACGGAATCACGGTGAATCCGGCGAACATCAGCATCACGGTGAAGCCGAACGCGCGCCTGTGGTTCGCCACGCCGAAGATCAGCCGCAGCTGCTCCCACGGATGGCGTCGCTGCTCGGCCGCGAGATGCGTCCTGAGCGGCGGAATCAGTCGCATCGCCGCAAGCGCGAAGACGGACGACAGCGCGGCAAGGCCGAGGAATGGCAGACGCCAGGATCCAAGCGCGGCGAGCCAGAGCGCGAGCGGGACGCCCGCGACCGCGGCCAGCGAGAATGATGCCGCGACGATCGCCGTCGCCGTCGCGCGCCGTGCATACGGAACGAGGTCGGCGACGATCGCCAGCACCAATGACCCGATGACCCCGCCGAACACGCCGGCGGCGATGCGCGCTGCGAGCAGCAGCGGATAGCTTGCGGCGAGCCCGCACAGCGCCGTTGCCGCGATGAAGCCGGCGTAGAGCGTCAGCAGCGCGCGTTTGCGGTCGAAGCGATCGATCCAGAAGGCCGCGATGAACCCGCTGCCCGCGGCCGCGAACATGTACGCCGAGACGAGCAGGCTGAACGGCTGCGGGCCGATGCCGAAGAGCCGCATGAACTGGGGCCCGAGCGGCATCACGATCATGAAATCGACGATGTGCGTGAACTGCACGGCCGCGAGCGTCAGGAGCAGCGCGAGCTCGCGCGGCGCACGGCCCGGCGCGGGCGGCGAGCGCGGATTCGGGACAATCGAAGGCTGCGGCGAGGCGGACACGGAACGGAAGTGGCGCGAAGAATAAAAATCCCGGAGAACAGGTTATCATCACCACGACCTTCGGTCCCGCACCCGCCCATGCTCGTCAACTGCGTCGTCTACCAGAACGGCAGGAAGCTCGCCGACATTCCGGTCGAGGAGATCAGCGATTACGTGACGCGGCCGGACTGCTTCGTGTGGGTGGCGCTGGCCGAGCCCGAGCCTGCCGAGCTCGACAAGATGGCCGAGGAGTTCGCGCTGCACCCGCTCGCCGTCGAGGACGCGCGCAAGGGCCACCAGCGCCCGAAGATCGAGGAGTACGACGAATCGCTGTTCGTGGTGCTGCAGACGGTCGAGGCGCCGCCGGAGGGCATCGACGGCGCGCTGCGGGTCGGCGAGGTCGCGATCTTCGTCGGCCCCAATTACATCCTTTCGGTCCGCCACCGCACGCAAAAGGGATTCGCCGATGTCCGCGCGCGCACCGAGCGCGAGCCGGAGCTGCTGCGCCATGGCTCGGCGTACGTGCTCTACGCGCTGATGGATGCCGTCGTCGACCGTTACTTCCCTGTCGTCGACGCACTGGAGAGCGAGCTCGAAAAGATCGAGGAGCAGATCTTCGTGCGCAATGCCGCGCGCTCGAACATCGAGGCGCTGTACGCGCTGAAGCGGCAGTTGACGGTCCTGAAGCATGCGATCGATCCGCTGATGGACGCGACCGGCAAGCTCTACGGCGGCCGCGTGCCGCAGCTGTGCTCGGGGATGCAAGAGTATTTCCGCGACGTCTACGACCACCTGCACCGGATCCACGCATCGATCGAGGCGATCCGCGAAATGCTGGCCACCGCAATCCAGGTCAACCTCGGCATGATCAACCTCAACGAAACCGAGGTGACCAAGAAGCTCGCCGGGTGGGCGGCGCTGATCGCCGTTCCCACGCTCATCGTCGGCGTCTACGGGATGAACTTCGAGAACATGCCGGAGCTCAAGTGGGCCAACGGCTACTACTTTTCGCTTGCGCTCATGGCGGGCATCGACGTCATCCTCTACGTCTGGTTCAAGAAGATCCGCTGGCTCTAGCTCCCCGGTCCGCCGGAGCGACCGGAATCACGCGCCGCCCATCTCTCGGCGGCGCGGGCCACGAAGGCTGCAGCGTGACGTGGTCGATCCCGAAGTCATGCGCGAGCATCCGCTGCGCCGCGGCGAGCGCGTGCGGCCACGCGGACCCGTCGGCCAGCGTCACGTGCGCCGACAGCGCGACGCGCTCGGCGCTCATGTGCCAGACGTGGAGATCGTGGACGCCGGTGACGCCCGGCAACGCCGCGAGTGCGCGGCCGATCGCGTCGTAGGAGAGATGAGCCGGCACGCGCTCCATCAGCACGCCCGCCGAGCGCTGCAGCAGGTCGAGCGTGGAACGCAGGATCAGCATCGCGACGGCAATCGACAGGATCGGATCGATCGGTGTCCAGCCCGTCGCATAGACGACGGCGCCCGCGATCAGTGCCGCAATCGAGCCCAGCAGGTCGCCCGCGACGTGAAGCAGTGCACCCCGCGCGTTGATCCCGCCGCCGCTTCGCGCGAGCATCCATGCGACGGCAACGTTGATCGCCATGCCCGCCGCGGCGACGGCCATGACGACCGGCCCCGCGACGGGGATCGGCTCGAACAGCCGGCGCGCCGCCTCGACGGCAATCCAGACGACGAGCGCCAGCATCGCGAGCGCATTGACGAACGCGGCCAGCACTTCGGCGCGCGCATAGCCGTACGACGCGCGTTGCGACGGCGGCCGCCGTGCGACATGAGCCGCAATCAGCGCGACGACGAACGCCGCCGCGTCGGTGACCATGTGGCCGGCATCCGAGATGAGGGCGAGCGACCCGGCGAGCCAGCCGCCGACGGCCTCGACCGCAGCGAACGCGCCGGTCAGAACGAGGGCGATTCCGAGTGCGCGGGTCGTTGCGGTCGCGTCCGCGGACATTTCCGCGTGAACCTGGCCGTGGGCATGCGAATGACTGGCGTCGTGCACGGGCAAGGCGATGGGCAATCGCTAGAACATCGGGAGTGTGGCCGCGTCCCTCATTGTCGGTCGGGCGCGATCGGGCCGCAATGGAGCCCACCGGACACGTGCATGTATCAGTGCGGCTCCTCAGGCAGCCGGACCGGTCCCTGGTTTTGCGGATTGAGCCCGACCTTGTCCGTCGTAGAACGCACGGATGCGCGCCATGTCGGCGGCGACGTCGCTGCCGGGATCGAGGTAAGCGCCGACGCCGATTTCGCGGCGAGGGTAATCGATGTAGGCGAGCGCGAGCGGAACGCCCGCCTCGTGCGCCAAGCGAATGAAGCCGGACTTCCAATAATCGGTGCGACTGCGCGTCCCTTCCGGAGCAAGCGCAAGGCGGAACTCGCGACGGCGATCGAACGCGGCCTTCATCTGCCCGATGAACCCCGCCGGCGAGCGCCGATTGACGGGGATGCCGCCCCAGCGCGCGAGGGTGCGTCCGAGCGGAAACCTGAAGAGCGTGTCCTTCCCGACGAAATGAAAGCGGATGCCGATCATCGCCTTTGCGCAAAGGCCGATCACCGTGTCCCAGTTCGTCGTGTGCGGATAGAAGATCACCACACAACGCTCGGGCACCGGCTGCGCGAGGCAGACCGTCCACCCGGCAACGTGCAGCGCCCAGGCAGCGAGGCGGGGCACGATACCCGGAACGAGCGGCTCCAGGACGACGGGGGCCGGATTGCCGGCGGATACGGTGTCGGGCAAAGGTGGAGTCGAGCGACCGGAAGGCGGGCGGAGTCTAGCAAATGCGGTGCCGCAAGGGTCGCGACCATGCGCCGGCCGACGCTAGAATGGCGGGATGGAATCCGCCTTCGCCTTGCTTACAGCACGGATCGACGCGGTTCTGCCCCAGGTCCAATGCCGGCGCTGCGGCCACGCGGGCTGCCACCCTTACGCCGTTGCCGTGGCGGAGGGCGCGCCGATCAATCGGTGCCCTCCGGGTGGCGAGGCCGTCATCGGCGCGCTCGCCGCGCTCACCGGCCGGCCGGTCGTGCCGCTCGATCGAACCTGTGGCGAGCACACGCCGCTCGCCCTCGCGCGGATCGACGAAGCCCGGTGCATCGGCTGCACGCTGTGCATCGAAGCGTGTCCCGTCGACGCGATCGTCGGCGCAGCCAAGCGGATGCACACGGTGCTGCCGGCGCTGTGCGCCGGATGCGAGCTGTGTGTCGCGCCCTGCCCCGTCGACTGCATCGCGATGGTCCCGGCGGGGCGGGCGTGGAGTCCCGAAGACGCGCGCGCCGCACGCGATCGCTACGAGAGGCGGGACCGCAGGCTTGCGGCGCGTCTCCGACCGGTCCGCGACGAGGCGCGTGCACTCGCGCCGGCAACGGACGACGGCCGCGCACGAAGGCAACGTGCGGTCGCTGCAGCGCTCGCGCGCGCCCGCGCGCGCCGGGCTGCGCTCAACGCCAAATCGGGGCCGACCTGATGCCGGTCCGCCCGACCTTAGCCGCGCTGGCGCTGCTGGCCGGCCTCGCCATGAACACCCACGCCGCCACGCCTCCCGCCCTCAAGAGCTTTTCCGCGCAGCTCGACGCGCAATGGGATTTTGCCGCGGCCGCGGAATCCGAACAGCGTTTTCGCACGGAGCTCGCACGCTGGCCCGCCGACGATCCGCGGGCACTCGTCGTTGCGACACAGATCGCACGCACGCAAAGCCTGCGCCGCCAGTTCGCAGAGGCCCATGCCACGCTCGATGCGATCGAAGCGCGGCTCGACGGCATGCCGTCGCACGTGCGCGTCCGCTACCTGCTCGAGCGCGGCCGCACGTTCAACTCCGCGAGCACACCGGAGCGCGCGGTGCCGCTCTTCGCAGAGGCGCTCTCGCTCGCCGAATGCGATGACGACGCGTTCTACGCGATCGACGCCGCGCACATGCTCGGCATCGCGGCGCCGGAGAGCGAACGCCTCGACTGGGATCTGAAGGCGCTGGCGATGGCCGACGCCGCAGCCGACGCGCGGGCGAGGGGCTGGCGCGCCGCGCTGTACAACAACATCGGCCACGCCCATCAGGAGCGGGGCGATTTCGCGACCGCGCTCGCGTGGTATCGCAAGGCGTTGCCCGCATACGAAGCGCGCGGAAATCCCCGCAACGTGCGCATCGCGCGCTGGATGATCGCGCGCGCGCAGCGCGAGCTGGGCGCGCTCGACGAAGCCGAGGCCATCCAGCGCCGGCTCCTCGCCGAGTATACGAAGCTCGGGGAGACCGATGGATACGTGTACGAGGAACTGGCCGAGATCGCGCTCGCGCGCGGCGACGTCGAGGCCGCGAAGCCATGGGCGGCGGAGGCCTACGCCGCGCTCAAGGACGACGCGGGATTCGCGGCCACCGAGAGCGCGAGGCTCGCGCGGCTCGCCGCGATTGCCGCCGGCAACACGCCGCCGAAACCATGAATCCGCAAAAGCGCCGCGCGATCTTCGAGCGGTTCGACGCCGCCAATCCGCATCCGAAATCCGAGCTCGAACACCGGACGCCGTTCGAGCTCCTGGTCGCCGTCGTCCTCTCGGCGCAAGCGACCGACAAGGGCGTCAACAAGGCGACGGCGAAGCTCTTTCCCGTCGCCAGCACGCCGGCGGCGATCGTGAAGCTCGGCGTCGAGGGACTCATTCCCTACGTGCAGTCGATCGGCCTTTTTCGCAACAAGGCGAAGAACATCGTCGCAGCCGCGGAGATCATCGTGCGTGAACATCGCGGCAAGGTCCCGGAGAGCCGCGAAGCGCTGGAGAAACTGCCCGGTGTCGGCCGCAAGACGGCCAACGTCATTCTCAACGTCGCCTTCGGCGAGCCGACGATCGCCGTGGACACGCACATCTTTCGCGTGGCGAATCGCACCGGGCTCGCGCCGGGCAAGACTCCCGAGGAAGTCGAACAGAAGCTTCTGAAATTCGTGCCCGACGAATTCAAGCCGCACGCGCACCACTGGCTCGTCCTGCACGGTCGCTACGTCTGCGTGGCCCGGTCGCCCAAATGCCCGGAGTGCCTGATCCGCGATCTCTGCGAATACCGGCAGAAGACGAAGTAGCGCGATCTCAACCTATCGCAGCAACAAAAAAGCGCCCGCGGGCGCTTCTCGATTCGTTGCTCGGTGGGATTGGTCAGTATTTCGCCGAAAGGACCGCCGGCCGCGACGCGAAGTACGCGGCCAGGTTCTCGATGTCTTCCTTCGACAGCGCCGCGGCGAACCCCGCCATGATCGGATTCTTGCGTGCGCCGGACTTGTAATCGCGCAACGCCTTTTCGAGGTAGTCGCGATGCTGGCCGGCGAGCTTCGGAAAATCGGACGACGGGCTGTTGCCGTCGGCGCCGTGGCAGGCGGCGCAGACTTCCTTGGCCTTCGCCGCACCGGCATCGATATTGGCCGCGCGCGCGCCGGCAGCGGCACACACGACGACGGCTGCAATGGCAATCGGCAAGAGCCCCTTCATCACTTCACCGCCGTCGTCAGGCCGCCCTGCCCGTAATAGGCGGCGACGTCGGCCATGTCCTGATCCGAGAGCGTCGAGGCGATCGCGCGCATCGACGGATGGTTCCGCTCGCCGCTTTTGTATTCCTGCAGCGCCTTCACGATGTACGCCTCGTGCTGGCCGGCGATGCGCGGCACCTTGTAGACCTCCGGATATGCGGTGCGCCAGCCTTCGATGCCGTGACAGCCCTGACACATCTGGACCTTCTGTGCACCGCGCGCTGCGCTGCCCGCAGGTGTGCCCTGCGCCAGCGCGGCCGCCGGGAGCGCTGCAAGGGACAGCGCAACGACGAAGGGAAGCATTCGGGCCATGGAGTTCAACTCTCGTTCTGAGGAGGCGGGAGGAGTCCGTCGGTACGGAGCGAGCCGCGACGCGAAAAAACCCTGCAATTCTAGGAGTTACGACCGCGAGGGTCAATTGGCGCGGGCAGCGAACGAAGCCCGCCGTTCACTTCTCGAGATACTTGAGCTTGTCCCTGACGTCCTTCCACGCGTCGGCGTCCGGCGGCGCCGGCTTGCGCTCGATGATCGGCTTCCACGCCTTCGCAAGCTCGGCGTTGATCGCGGTGAATTGCTTCTGGTCGGGAGGCACGTCGTCCTCGGCAAAGATCGCCTCGACCGGACACTCGGCGACGCAGAGCGTGCAGTCGATGCACTCGTCGGGATCGATGACGAGGAAGTTCGGGCCCTCGCGGAAGCAGTCCACCGGGCACACATCGACGCAGTCGGTGTACTTGCAGCGGATGCAACTCTCGGTGACGACGTAGGTCATGCGGATGTGCGGGCGCCAAAACGTTGATTCTAGCAAAATCGACCCCATTTCCGTGTCGTCCGGATGCAGCAGCGCCGAGGCTTGCACGCGCGTGGGGGTTGGGCTACCGTAGTCGTCGACGCCGAATCGAGCGATGCTGCCGCGGCCATTTTCGATCATTCGTGCCATCCCCGAGGAACCCATGAGTGACCACATCAAATACGTTTCCGACGCGACGTTCGAGAAGGACGTCCTGCAATCGCAGACCCCGGTCCTGGTCGACTACTGGGCCGAGTGGTGCGGCCCATGCAAGATGATTGCGCCGGTGCTGGAAGATCTCGCCAAGGACTACGCGGGACGGCTCACCGTCGCTAAGCTCGACATCGACGCCAATCCCGGCACGACGACCCAGTTCGGGATTCGCGGCATCCCGACGCTGATCCTGTTCAAGGGGGGCAAGGCCCACGCGCAGAAGGTGGGCGCGTTGTCGAAATCGCAACTGACGGCGTTTGTTGACAGCAACCTCTGAACCCGCTACCCTGACCTACGTGCTCGCGGCGCTCCCCGGTTCCCCGGGGCGGCCCCGCGGCAAGATCCAGGGCGCCGCCTGACATCGATGGGCGCCTTCCCGGGAGCCTTTCCCGGGCCCAACTTCCCCGTATTCCCCGCCGCGGCGCCGCCGCTCCCGTCCTTTCCTCGTGTAGCCCATGCACCTGTCAGAACTCAAATCCAAGCCGGTCACCGAGTTGGTCGAGATCGCCAACACCAACGAGCTCGAAGGCGCGAACCGGATGCGCAAGCACGACCTGATCTTCGCCATGCTGAAGCAGCAGGCGAAGAAGGGCGAGAGCATCTTCGGCGACGGCACGCTGGAAGTCCTGCCCGATGGCTTCGGCTTCCTGCGCTCGCCCGACACGAGCTACCTCGCCGGCACCGACGACATCTACATCTCGCCCTCGCAGATCCGCCGCTTCAACCTGCACACCGGCGACACGATCGAAGGCGAGATCCGCACGCCCAAGGACGGCGAGCGCTACTTCGCGCTGGTCAAGGTCGACAAGGTCAACGGCGAGCCGCCGGAGAACGCGAAGTCGAAGATCCTGTTCGAGAACCTGACGCCGCTCTTCCCCGACGAGCCGCTCGTCCTCGAGCGCGACATCAAGGCCGAGGAGAACATGACCGGCCGGATCATCGACATCATCGCGCCGATCGGCAAGGGCCAGCGGGGCCTGCTCGTGTCGTCGCCGAAGTCCGGGAAGACGGTGATGCTGCAGCACGTCGCGCACTCGATCGCCGCGAACTATCCCGACGTCGTGCTGATCGTGCTCCTGATCGACGAGCGGCCCGAGGAAGTGACCGAGATGCAGCGCACCGTCCGCGGCGAGGTCGTGTCGTCGACGTTCGACGAGCCCGCGACGCGCCACGTGCAGGTCGCCGAGATGGTGATCGAGAAAGCCAAGCGCCTGGTCGAGCACAAGAAGGACGTCGTGATCCTGCTCGACTCGATCACGCGCCTCGCGCGCGCCTACAACACGGTGGTGCCGGCCTCCGGCAAGGTGCTCACGGGCGGCGTCGACGCCAACGCGCTGCAGCGGCCGAAGCGCTTCTTCGGCGCCGCGCGCAACATCGAGGAAGGCGGCTCGCTGACCATCATCGCCACGGCGCTGATCGACACCGGATCGCGGATGGACGACGTGATCTACGAGGAGTTCAAGGGCACCGGCAACATGGAAATCCACCTCGACCGCCGGATGTCCGAGAAGCGCATCTATCCCTCGATCAACGTGAACCGCTCCGGCACCCGCAAGGAAGAGCTGCTGCTGAAGCCCGAAGTCCTGCAGAAGGTCTGGGTGCTGCGCAAGCTCCTCTACCCGATGGACGAGCTCGAGGCGACCGAATTCCTGGTCGACAAGGTCAAGCAGACCAAGTCCAACGCGGAATTCTTCGACAGCATGCGTCGCGGCTGACGCCGCACCGAAGCGGGGCCGCGACGGCCGCTTTGCAGCGACTTTCCGGCGAGGCTCATACAACGCCATGTTTCCATGAAGCTTTTTTTGGTGATCCGCATGTTGCATTGCAGTATGAGAAGCGGCATAATTTACCGTTTTGTCGCCGGGGCCTCGCACTTCCGCGTTTCGGCCCCATATCAGGCGACACCGGTCCGGGCGCACCCCCATGGGCAATGAAGCCCGGGTGCGTGGACCGGGCGAAGAGGACTCCATGAAAACCGGCATCCACCCGAATTACGGCGACATCCAGGTCACGTGCAGTTGCGGCAACACGTTCACGACCCGCTCGACGGTCGTCAAGCCGCTGCATGTCGAAGTGTGCTCGTCCTGTCACCCGTTCTACACCGGCAAACAGAAGGTGATGGACACCGCCGGCCGCATCGACAAGTTCCGCCAGCGTTACGCCGCGAAACCGCCCGCGCCCGCAAAGCCCGCGGTCGAGAAGCCCGCAGCGGCGAAGGCGGCAAAAGCGGCAAAGGCTTAAGGGAGCCAGTCGGGCTCCCAAGCACGCGGAAACGCGCGACAATGCGAGGGGCAAGCCCTGCTCGGCGCCCCGAACGAGAAAGGCAGCTTCGGCTGCCTTTTTCTTTCCCGCGCGCCAAGCATCCTCCCTGCGATCGATAGCGCCCACCCCGACGCCGCCATGGCCCGACTCGCGACCGTGACCGATCTGCGTGACGCCGACGCCGGGCTCAGTCCTTCCGGACCGTACCGCGCGTGGAAGCAGTTCGGCCTCGTCGTCCTTTGCGGCGCCTGGGTCCTGCTGGGGCTCGTCGGCCACGACCCGTGGAAGACCGAGGACGCCACGGCGTTCGGCGTCGCCTACGACATGGTTCGCGGCGGCGATATTCTGGCGCCGCGGCTTGCGGGCGAAGCGTATATCGATCATCCGCCGCTCGTGTATGCCGCCGCGGCGGCGACGACCACGCTGCTCTCCGGCGTGCTGCCGATGCACGACGCCGCGCGCATCGCCGCAGGCATCGTGCTCGGCGCGACGCTGCTCCTGCTCGCGATGACCGGCCGCGAGCTCATCGGCGCCACGTTCCGCTGGATGCCGGTGCTGGTGTTCGTGGGCTCGGTCGGCTTGTGGGATCGCGCGCATCAGCTCTCGCCCGAGCTGGGGCTCCTGCTGGGCGTCGCCGCGGCAACGTATGGCTTCGCGCTCGCGCTCCGCCGCGCGGTGGCCGGCGGTGCGTGGCTCGGCCTCGGCGTCGCCGTCGCATTCCTCGCCCACGGCCTCATGGGTCCGCTGTGGCTCATCGCGACCGGTCTCCTGCTGCCGGCCGTGTGCGGAGGCTTTCGCACGCGCCGCTACGCGCTCGCCGCCGGCGTTGCCTTGGCGATCGCGCTCCCGTTAGCCGCAGCATGGCTCGTCGCGCTCGCGCTTCGCGATCCCTGCGCATCTTGCGTTGTGGTGGGCCGACCAGTCGGCCGGCGACTGGTTCGCGCCGCTCTCGGCGTCGGCGTCGATCGATCCGATGTTCCTCGCGAAGAACCTGCCCTGGTACACGTGGCCGGCGCTGCCGCTCGCGCTGTGGACGCTCTGGATGCGCGGCCGCGGCTTCAACGGCGGCCTTGCCGCGCCCGCCGTTGTGCTTCCGGGAACGCTGGCTCTCGTCATCGTCGGCGCGATCGCGGTGATGTCCGAGCCGAAGCTCACGTATCTGATGCCGCTGTTGCTGCCGCTTTCGCTTCTGGGCGCGCTCGAAATCGATACCCTGAAGCGCGGCTTCTCGGGTGCGCTCGATTGGTTCGGCATCCTGACGTTCGGTCTCCTCGCGGCGCTCGTGTGGTGGCTTTGGGTTGACACCTGGCGCAATGGAATGACCCCTGCCGTCGCGGCGCTGTTCCGCGACACCACGACCGGTTACCGGCCGTCGCCCGAATGGCTTCCGCTCGCGGTCTCGGGATTCCTGACGCTGCTGTGGATCGTGCTCGTGCGCCCCGCACGGCGCTCGAATCGCCGTGCGGTGCTGAACTGGGCGGCGGGAATGACGTTGCTCTGGGGCCTGTACTCGACGATCTGGTTGCCGTATCTCGATTCGCGCCGCAGCTATCGCTACGTCGCGGAAGCGCTGGCGCCGGTGCTGCCTCGCGACGGCTGCGTGGCGAGCCGAAATCTCGGCGAGTCGCAGCGCGCGCTGTTCGCCTATTTCGCCCAGCTCGCGACGATCCGCGACGAAACGAACCCGAACAACACCTGTCGCACGCTCGTCGTGCAGTACGGGCGGATCGAAGCACTGCCGCCCGCGCCGGAAGGCTGGTCGCTCATCTGGGAAGGCCACCGCCGCGGCGACGACACCGAGCGGTTCGCGCTCTACCGCAAGGTCGTGCCATGAAGTTCATCGACGAAGCGACGATCGAGGTCGTGGCCGGCGATGGCGGCAACGGCTCGGCGTCGTTCCGGCGGGAGAAATACGTGCCGCGCGGCGGCCCCGACGGCGGCGACGGCGGTCACGGCGGCAGCATCTACGCGGTCGCCGACCGCAACATCAACACGCTGATCGACTATCGTTACGCGCGCATCCATCGAGCCAAACGGGGCGAGAACGGGCGCGGCGCGGATCAATACGGTCGCGGCGCGGGCGACATCTACCTGCGCATGCCCGTCGGCACCGTGATCACCGATGGCGACACCGGCGAGCTCGTCGCCGATCTCGCGGCCGATGGCCAGCAGGCGCTGGTCGCGAAGGGCGGCAAGGGGGGGCTCGGCAATCTGCACTTCAAGTCGAGCACGAATCGGGCGCCGCGCCAGTTCACTCTCGGCGAGGAAGGCGAGCGGCGGCGGCTCAACCTCGAGCTCAAGGTGCTCGCCGACGTCGGGCTCCTCGGCATGCCCAACGCGGGCAAGAGCACGTTCATCCGCGCAGTGTCCGCCGCGCGGCCGAAGGTCGCCGATTATCCGTTCACGACGCTTGCACCCAATCTCGGTGTCGTGCGCACCGACGCGAATCGCAGCTTCGTGATTGCCGACATCCCCGGCCTGATCGAAGGCGCCGCCGACGGCGCCGGACTCGGTCACCAGTTTCTGCGACACCTGCAGCGAACGCGGCTGCTGCTGCACATCGTCGACCTGGCCCCGTTCGATCCCGATGCCGATCCGGTTCACGCCGCGCGGGCGATCGTCGCCGAGCTCAAGCGCTACGACCCGGCGCTCCACGACAAGCCGCGCTGGCTGGTGCTGAACAAGACCGACCTGATACCCGCTCCCGAACGTGCCGCGCGCGTCAAGGCCTTCGTCAGGGCGTACCGCTGGAAAGGACCGGTGTTTGCGATTGCCGCAGTGAACGGCGAAGGCTGCCGCGACGTCGTCTTCGCAGTCCAGGAGTGGCTCGATGCGCATCCGGCGGCGGCGGCGGAGCTGGACGAGGTGATCGAAAAGACCTGAAACGCGAAGAGCACGAAGAGATCACTCACCCTAACGATTCGGGTTCGTGTGCTTCGTGTCCTTCGTGGTTTACGCTTCCTGAACGGTCGATCAACATGAGCACGCCGGTCGCTTCCGCCACCCGCATCGTCGTCAAGGTGGGCTCGAGCCTCGTCACCAACGATGGACGGGGGCTCGACCACGCTGCGGTCGCGCGTTGGGCGGCACAGATCGCCGACTTGAAGCGCCGCGGCAAGCAAACAGTGCTCGTGTCGTCGGGCGCGATCGCCGAGGGGGTGAAACGCCTCGGCTGGAACGCCCGCCCGAAGACGATGCACGAACTGCAGGCAGCTGCGGCCGTCGGACAGATGGGCCTCGTGCAGGCCTACGAATCCGCGTTTGCGCAGTTCGGATTGCACACCGCGCAGATCCTGCTCACGCACGACGACCTCGCCGCGCGACGACGCTACCTCAACGCGCGTTCGACGCTCCTCACGCTGCTCGCGCTCGACGTGATCCCGATCATCAACGAGAACGACACCGTCACGACCGACGAAATCCGCTTCGGCGACAACGACACGCTCGGCGCGCTCGTGACGAACCTGATCGAGGCGGATGTGCTCGTGCTCCTCACCGACCAGCAGGGCCTCCACACCGCCGACCCGCGCCGCGACCCGACGGCGACGCTCGTGCGCCACGCGCGGGCGGGGGATCCGGAGCTCGAGGCGATGGCCGGCGGCGCCGGCACCGCCCTCGGGCGCGGCGGGATGCTGACCAAGGTGCTGGCCGCCAAGCGCGCCGCGCGCTCCGGGGCATCGACGGTCATCGCGTCGGGGCGTGAAGCCGACGTGCTCGTGCGCCTTGCCGAGGGCGAGCCGATCGGCACGGCGCTCGTGGCCGAGCCGGTCTCGCTCGGCGCGCGCAAGCAGTGGCTCGCCGACCACGTGCAACTCGCGGGTAGAGTCACGCTCGACGATGGCGCCGTCCGTGCGCTCACGCGGGAAGGGAAAAGCCTGCTGCCGATCGGTGTCGTCGGCGTCACCGGCGAGTTCGAGCGCGGCGAAGTCGTCGGCTGCATCGACGCCGCCGGCCACGAAATCGCGCGTGGTCTCGTCAACTACAGCGCGCAGGAAACCGCGCGCATCCTGCGCAAGCCGTCCTCCGAGATCGAGGCCATACTGGGCTACGTCGACGAGCCGGAGCTCATCCACCGGGACAATTTGGTCTTGCTCGGCTGAGCAAGCCACAATCTGGCCTGCTCGGCTAAGCAAGGCCCAATTGCGGCGCAGGCTAACGTGAGGCGGAGCCGAACGTTAAGCGAGCGGCCGAAGCCACAATTTGGTCTTGCTCGGATAGCGGCGGCGGTTCGACACCCGCGCGCGGTTGTCCTAAACTTCCGCCTCGCTGGACGAGAATCGGCGCGCCCGGTTCACGAGGCCCGAGCGCCGCGCCGCAATCGGCACCTGAATCTCACAAAAAGGGGGGAATGCCATGGCTCTGGTCGAACGCGTCAAGAACATCCTCATCGCGCCCAAGACCGAGTGGCCGAAGATCGCGGAAGAAACGGCCACGACCCAATCGATTTTCGTAAGCTATGTCGTCATCCTGGCGGCGATCGGCCCGCTCGCGATCGCCATCCGCGGCGGCATGATAGGCGCGGCGGCTGCCGTGTTCAGCTACGTGGTCGCGCTGGTCGTGGTTTTCATCGTCACGCTGATCGCCGACGCGCTGGCGCCGTCGTTCGGCGGGGAGAAGAATTTCGTGCAGTCGCTGAAGCTCGTCGCCTACTCCCATACGGCCGCGTGGGTCGCCGGCATCTTCCACCTGCTCCCTTACGTCGGCGGAGTCATCAGTCTGCTGGCGGGCATCTACTCGCTTTACACGTTCTATCTGGGCGCGCCCGTACTGAAGAAATGCACGCCGGACAAGGCCGTCGGCTATACGCTCGTCGTTGTGGTATGCGTAATCGTCCTCTGGGTTCTGCTGGGCATGGTGCTGATGTCGGCAACGATCGGTGGCATGGCCGGCATGGGCGGCGTGGGCATGTGGCGGTGACGCGGAGCGCGCTCGCAGCAATGGCGGCGGCGCTCGCGCTGCCGCTGGCAGCCCTCGGCGCCTCGCCGATGCAGCCGGGAACGTGGGAGTCGACGGTCACGATCGCGCGCGAGGGCCAGGTGCCGGTCGAATCGACCGATCGCGACTGCGTCACGCAAAAGGAAATCGACGACGGGACGAAGTCGCTGCCGCGCCCCGGCGGCAACTGCCAGCTTTCCAGCATCGTGACCGCCGAGAACGGAGCCACGAGTTACGCCTTCGCGTGCACGGACGGCAACGTCACGCTCTCCGGGAACGCCGAGTTCAGGATCGAGGCTTCGCGCTACGACGGCAAGCTTTCCGCCACGACGCGAACCGGCAGCGGCCCGGCGACGGCGTTGACGATGGTGTGGTCGGCGCGCCGGATAGGCGAGTGCAACTAGGTTTCAGTCGCCGTCGCGCGACGTGGGGTCCGCATAGGATGGCGGCATCACCGGATGCGGGAATCCGTACAAGCGCTCGCGTCGCGTCTGCGGCCGCACGTGCAGATAGCGCTCGAGCTCGGTCAGTCCGCGCCGATAGACCTCGCGCTTGAACTCGATCACGGTCTCGAGCGGCACCCAGTAGTCGTGCCAGCGCCACGCGTCGAACTCGGGATGCTCGCACGCGCGGAGCTTGACGTCGGTGTCGCGGCCGACGAGCCGCAGCAGATACCAGATCTGCTTCTGCCCGCGGTAGCTGCCGCGGTATTCGCGCTTCACCCAGTGCTGCGGCACCTCGTAACGCAGCCAGTCACGTGTGCGACCCAGGATCCTGATGTGCTGCGGCTCCAGCCCGACTTCCTCGTGCAGCTCCCGGTACATCGCCCGTTCGGGCGTCTCACCGGGATTGATGCCGCCCTGCGGGAATTGCCAAGAGTGCTCGCGGATCCGTTTACCCCAGAAGACCTGGTTCTTCGCGTTGACGATGACGATGGCAACGTTCGGGCGATAACCGTCGCGGTCCAGCATCGCGGTCACCCCGAAAAAGTAGTTGCCCCGATTGTTCCACAGAACCGCCGCGTTGCAAAGATCGGCGGCGAGCTCGCGCTGCCGCCCGCGCTCAGCGTTTCGTCGCCGGCGTGGCCGCCACACGCTCGCGCGGCACGGCGGCAAGCGCGAGCTTGCGATCGCGCCGCAGCACGGTAAGCATCGTTTCGCGCCCGATCGCCTCGGCGCCGAGGGCGCGTTGCAGGTCGTCGACGTCGGCAATGGCCACGCCGTCGAGCGCGACAACGATGTCGCCGCTGGCGACACCGGCTGCCGTGGCGGGCGAGCCGCCTTCAACCGATTCGATGCGCACGCCGGTTTCCCGCGTCAGCTCGAAATGCCGGACGACGCGACGCGGCAGCGGAACCGTCTGCCCGCCGACGCCAAGCCACGCGCGCCGCACGCGACCCTCGCGGATGAGCGCGATCGCCACGCGCTCGGCGGTCGACGCGGCGATGGCGAAGCAGATCCCCTGCGCGGGCAGGATCACCGCAGTGTTGACGCCGATCACCTCGCCGCGCGAATCGACGAGCGGTCCGCCCGAGTTGCCGGGGTTCAATGCGGCATCGGTTTGCAGCACATTGTCGAGAAGGCGCCCGGTCTGCGCGCGCATCGAGCGGCCGAGCGCGCTGACAATGCCCGCGGTGACCGAATGCTGGAAGCCGTAGGGACTGCCGATCGCGATCGCCATCTGCCCGACCACGACGCGCGTCGAGTCGCCGAGCCGCAGCCATGCGAGGTCTCTCGCCGCGACCTTCAGCACTGCGAGGTCGGAGTCAGGGTCGTCGCCCACGACGTCGGCAGCAGCGCTGCGACCGTCAGCAAGCGTTATTTCGATTGCGCTCGCATCGCCGGCGACGTGACTGTTGGTGACGAGATAGCCGTCCGGCGTGATGAGGAAGCCGGAGCCGGCGCCGCCTTGTCTCGCACCGCGTACACGACGCCTCGCTGCAACGTGGACGTGGGCGACGGCCGGTGCGACATGCGCCACGACGGCCGTCACAGCTGCGTGAATAGGCGTCCTGCAGCATCGCATCGGCGACCTTCGCGCCGTCCATCGATCCGGACTCGCCGGTGGTCTGCGTTGCGAGGCGGGCAACTTCCGGGGGGTCGAGAGGCATGGACGGAAGATGGCGGTCCGGCGGCGTGTTTCAAGCGCGCGCGCCGAGCCGTTTACCCCTGCCGGCGTCGCAACCATTGCCGGATTCTTGCGCCATATCAAAGCCCGGAGGGCGCCCTCCCCCGATGATGAACACGGAGGAGGGACCGGAGGCCGGCGGGCGGCCCTTTTCGGGTGCCATCGACCAGCGCGGCCGCGCGGGAGAACCGCTTTGATTTTCAGGAATGCGCGGACAGGCGCACGTCAACGCCGACGTCCGGACGAGATGCGCGGTTGCGGGATTCGGTCGCCCACGCGGATGCCGCCACGATGATCGTGGATCCCGGACGTCGCCGCTGGCTCTTCGGACGCAGCGCGGCGCGCATGCGCCAGCCATCGCCGACGGGCATTCCGTTGATCGGGGAATCGTGTCTCGCGCGCCGCAACGTCGTTTGCCGCTCGTGCGGCGACGAATGCGACGAAGGCGCGATCCGGTTCCGTCCGGTGATTGCTGGCGTTGCCGTGCCCACGCTCGACCCCGCTCGCTGCAATGGCTGCGGCGAATGTGTACGCGTGTGCCCGGCGGCGGCGATCGCGATCGCGGCCTCCGCTACCGGCTGCGTGCTCGCCACGGGAACCCGCTGATGAACATCTCCAGCCTGATCGTCCGTTCGCGTCCCGAACATTGCGCCGCCGTGCGCGCCGTGCTGGAAACGATGCCCGGCGTCGAAGTGCGCGCCGCCACGCCCGCGGGTCAGCTCGTCGTCGTCGCCGACCACGACGATGCCGGCGCGGCCGCCGATGGATTTGTTGCGATCAACCGGATCGAGGGCGTTCTCTCGGTTTCGCTCGTCTTTCAATTCAGCGACGACTCCCGTGCTTCCGAGGAGACTTGAGCCATGACGATCAACCGACGCGACTTCATCAAGACGCAGGCCGCCGTGGCCGCCGCGGCCGCCGTGGGCATCGAGCTGCCCGGCACCGCGTTCGCGGAAGCCGCGAAACCGACGGACAACGTCAACATCCGTTGGGACAAGGCGCCTTGCCGTTTTTGCGGCACCGGCTGCAGCGTGCTCGTCGGTACGCAGGACGGTCGTGTCGTCGCCATACAGGGCGATCCCGACGCGCCGGTGAATCGCGGGCTCGCCTGCGTCAAGGGCTATTTCCTGTCGAAGATCATGTACGGCAGTGACCGCCTCACCACGCCGCTGCTGCGCAAGCGGAACGGCGTCTACGACAAGAACGGCGAGTTCACGCCGGTGTCGTGGAACGAAGCCTTCGACGTGATGGCGGCGAAGTGGAAGGAGTCGCTCGCCAAGAAAGGCCCGACGTCGGTCGGCATGTTCGGCTCGGGCCAGTGGACGATCTGGGAGGGCTACGCCGCGTCGAAGCTGTTCAAGGCCGGGTTCCGCTCCAACAATCTCGATCCCAATGCGCGGCACTGCATGGCGAGCGCGGTGGCGGGCTTCATGCGCACGTTCGGGATCGACGAGCCGATGGGCTGCTACGACGATCTCGAGCAGGCCGACGCGTTCGTGCTGTGGGGATCGAACATGGCCGAGATGCATCCGATCCTGTGGTCGCGTCTCGCCGACCGCCGATTGACTGCGCCCCACGTGAAAGTCGTCGTGCTGTCGACGTTCGAGCACCGGAGCTTCGATCTCGCCGATCTGCCGATCGTGTTCACGCCGCAGGCGGACATGGCGATCCTCAACTACATCTGCCACTACATCATCACCAAAAACAAGGTGAATCAGGAGTTCGTGAAGAAGAACGTCACCTTCATGAAGGGCGCCACCGACATCGGCTATGGGCTTCGCCCTGATCATGCGCTCGAGAAGGACCAGAAGAACAACGGCTACGCCGGCGCCGACGGCAAGCCGAACGGCGATCCCAACGCCGCCGACATGATCACCTTCGACGAGTTTGCGAAGTTCGTCGCCGACTACAACGTCGAGAAGGTCGCGAAGATCTCCGGCGTGCCGGCGCGCGATCTCGAGGCGCTGGCCGAGATCTACGCCGACCCGAAGCGCAAGGTCGTCTCCTACTGGACGATGGGCTTCAATCAGCACACGCGCGGGACGTGGGTCAACAACATGATCTACAACGTGCACCTGCTCGTGGGCAAGATCGCCGAGCCCGGCAACGGCCCGTTCTCGCTCACGGGACAACCGTCGGCGTGCGGCACCGCGCGCGAGGTCGGAACGTTCTCGCACCGGCTGCCCGCCGACATGGTCGTCGTCAATCCTGCGCACCGGCAGATCACCGAGGAAATCTGGCAGCTGCCCGAGGGCACGCTCCCCGACAAGCCCGGCTTCCACGCCGTGCTGCAGAGCCGGATGCTGAAGGACGGCAAGCTCAACTGCTACTGGACGATGACGACCAACAACATGCAGGCCGGCCCCAACATCAACCAGGAGATCTATCCGGGCTGGCGCAATCCGGAGAACTTTGTCGTCGTGTCGGACGCCTATCCGACGGTCTCGGCGCTCGCCGCCGACCTGATCCTGCCCGCCGCGATGTGGGTCGAGAAGGAAGGCGCGTACGGCAACGCCGAGCGCCGCACGCAGTTCTGGCGCCAGCAGGTGAAGGCGCCGGGCGAATCGCGCTCCGACCTCTGGCAACTGATGGAGTTCTCGAAGCGCTTCAAGGTCGAGGACGTCTGGCCCGCTGAGCTCGTCGCGAAAAAACCGCAGTACAAGGGCAAGACGCTCTACGACGTGCTGTATGCGAACGGCGTCGTCAACAGGTTCCCGGCGAAGGACATTCAGCCGGGCTACGACAACGACGAGGCGAAGCTCATCGGCTTTTATCCGCAAAAGGGGCTGTTCGAGGAATACCGGAAGTTCGGGCTGGGGCACGCGCACGACCTCGCGGAGTTCGACGCGTACCACAAGGCGCGCGGGCTGCGCTGGCCGGTCGTCGACGGCAAGGAAACATTGTGGCGGTTCCGCGAAGGCTACGACCCGTACGTGAAGAAGGGCGAAGGGGTCAAGTTCTACGGCAAGCCCGACGGCAAGGCGGCGATTTTCGCGCTGCCGTGGGTGCCGGCGGCCGAAGTGCCGGACAAGGATTACGACATGTGGCTGTGCACGGGCCGCGTGCTCGAGCACTGGCACACGGGCTCGATGACGCGACGCGTTCCCGAGCTGCACCGCGCATTCCCCGAGGCCGTCATGTTCATGCATCCCGACGATGCCAAGGCGCGCGGCCTGCAGCGCGGAATGGAGTGCAGGGTCACTTCGCGCCGCGGCGAGATCGTCGCGCGCGTCGAAACGCGCGGCCGCAACAAGCCGCCGCAGGGCCTCGTGTTCGTCCCGTTCTTCGACGAATCGAGGCTCGTCAACAAGCTCACCCTCGACGCGACCTGTCCGATCTCCAAAGAAACCGATTTCAAGAAATGCGCGGTCAAGGTCACGAGGATTTGACGATCGCGAACACGGCGGCTTGACCGACGCTCATCATGATGCGCGACGAGCACATCCGCAGCGCGCGGGCCAACAGCCCACCCGGCGCGTTGCGTCTTCCGGTTCACTCTCCGATTCGCCCGTAGGAGCGAAGCATGAAAACCGCCGCCCGATTCTTCCTTCACGCCGCCGTGGCAACGCTGCTCGCGGTAACACTCGTGGCCGTCGCCGCCATCGCCGCGCCGGCAGCAACGACCGCGACCGCCCCGTCAGCAGCGACGCCGGCCACTGCGCTGCCGGCCGCCTCCGACCAGGCCCCAGTCAAGGTTCAATCGCTGCGCGGCGACACGCCCGTCGACAAGACGCCCGAGCCCGACATGTTCAAGCAGGAGCGCGACCGCCCGCCGATCCAGCGCAGCCCGACCTCGGAGCCGCCGCTGATCCCGCACTCGATCCGCGGCTATCAGATCACGAAGAACTTCAACAAATGCATGGACTGCCACGCGTGGTCGAAGGTCAAGGAAACCGGCGCAACCAAGGTCAGTGCCACGCATTTCAAGGATTCGACCGGCCGCGAACTCGCCAACATCTCGCCGCGCCGCTACGTCTGCACGACGTGCCATGTGCAGCAGACCGACGCGAGGCCGCTCGTCGGCAACACGTTCCAGCCGCCCGTCAAGTTCGTCCAGAAGAAATGACGGACGCTGCGTGAAACCGAGGGAGAGTACCACCATGCAGAACTCCGCCAGCAACAAAGGCTTAGTCGCCCGCGTGTGGCGCCGCGTCGGCGCCGCCGGCCCGCTCTTCGTGATCGGCACCTTCGTCACGGGCATTCTTGCCTGGGGCGCGTTCAACTGGACGCTCGAGCTCACGAACACCGAGAACTTCTGCATCTCCTGCCACGAAATGCAGGACAACGTATTCAAGGAGTATCGAAACACCGTCCATTACCAGAATCGCACCGGCGTGCGCGCCACCTGTCCCGACTGCCACGTGCCGAAGGACTGGACGCACAAGATCGCGCGCAAGATCCAGGCGTCGAACGAGCTGTGGCACCACATGCTGGGCAGCGTCGACACGCCGGCCAAGTTCAACGACAAGCGCCTCCGGCTCGCGCAAAGCGAATGGGCGCGGATGAAGAACACCGACTCGCGCGAGTGCCGCAACTGCCATCACTACGATTACATGGATTATGCCGAGCAGGGTCGCCGCGGCTCGGCGCAGCATCAGAAGGGATTCGGCGAAGGCAAGACCTGCATCGACTGCCACAAGGGGATCGCGCACACGCTGCCGCCGATCGAGCAGAACATCGGGGCACCGAAGGCCGCCGGCGAGTCCGAACCGGCGGTCCGCACCGTCGAAGCGAAGCCCGGCCAGTAGAGAAATCCGAAATCGATGCGACCCCGGGGGCGGCTTAAGGCCGCCCTCGCGTTGTCGGCGCCTTTGGGATGGCGAAAAGAAAGGGGACCGACTCCCTCCCGCCGTTTCATTCGGGTCGGACGTGCGCTGCGGCCGGCAGCGAACCCACCGGACCGCGAACAGCCGGTCAGCGCGCGAACCGGGCTACTTTGTACTCCAGTGCGCTTCCAATGGCACCGGGCCCAGGCCGTCACGCGCCACAGCTTCCCTGGCCTTGGCGGCTTGCAGATCCTCTCTCGCCGCCATGCTCATGAGCGCGAAGACGAGCATCCCGGCGTAGCCGCCCAGCACGAATGCCCCAATCACCCACCAGATTGACACCATCATTCCCCCTCCGAGCCGTGGGCTCCTTTGAGGTTTAGTACAGCCGCGCGCATTTGTCCAGGCCGGCGCGGATACAACGCATTGTGGTCCACAGTCCGCGCCGCACAACATCCTGTGCCACCGACCGCTCAAGCCCGCTTCCCGCGCCCGCACCCTCATGCCGACGCAACCCGGATCCGATGGCCGCCACACGCTTCGCGGGGCGTCCGGGAGCGACCGATCCTCCGTCGGGATTCCGACCGGAGCCCGGAAGCCGACCCTCCACATCCATCGTATGAGTAATGAGACCGATTCGGCTTGACCGGGGTCAAGCGAACATCGCGTCGTGAACAACTTCCCGTCGTGGACCGCCTGTTGACCCACGTCAGTCTCGCGCACTCGCGACAGCGAGACAATCATCCAGAGGACGGATGCACCTTTGGGCGTATGTCGAATGGCGGGGTGACGCAATGAGCGGGCGAATGAGCGGGCGGAAATACATCTACACCTTCGGCGAAGGTGACGCGGGCGACAAGATGCTGCTCGGCGGCAAGGGCGCGAACCTCTGCGCCATGACCCAGATCGGCCTCAACGTGCCGCCCGGGTTCGTGATCACGACGGCGGCCTGCCTCGCGTATCTGGAAGGCAATCGACTGCCCGAGGGCCTGATGGCCGACGTCCGCGCGCAGATCGCCGATCTGGAACGCAAGACCGGGAAGGGATTCGGCGACGCGGCGAACCCGCTGCTCGTCTCCGTGCGTTCCGGCTCGGCGATGTCGATGCCGGGAATGATGGACACGATCCTGAACCTCGGGCTCAACGACGCGACGCTCCGGGGGCTGATCGCGAAGACCGGCAATCCCCGTTTCGCCCGCGATGCGTGGCGGCGCTTCGTCCAGCTCTTCGGCAAGATCGCGATGGGGATTCCCGACGACGCGTTCGACGCGGCGATGACGGCGGTCAAGGAGAAGCACGGCGCCGTGCAGGACGTGGACCTGACGGTGGACGCGCTGACGGAGCTTGGCGATGCCTTCGTCGAAATCTACCAGTTGCACACGGGGCAGCCCTTCCCCGCCGATCCCTACGAGCAGCTCGAGCGCTCGATCGAGGCGGTGTTCCGCTCGTGGAACGGCAAGCGCGCCGTCGATTACCGGCGTCAGTTCAGGATCACCAAGGCCATGGCCAACGGCACCGCCGTCAACGTCGTCACGATGGTGTTCGGCAACATGGGCGACGATTCGGCGACGGGCGTGGGCTTCACGCGCAATCCGGGGACCGGCGAGAACGTGATCTACGGTGAGTATCTGACGAATGCGCAGGGCGAGGACGTCGTTGCCGGCATCCGCACACCGAAGCCGATCGCCGCGATGGCGCAGGAAATGCCGGACCTCCACCGCCAGCTCATCGGGCTGCGCGACAAGCTCGAGGCGCACTACAAGGAGGTTCAGGATTTCGAGTTCACGATCGAAAAAGGCCGCCTCTACTGCCTGCAGACGCGCAACGGCAAGATGAACGCGCGGGCGATGGTGATTACGTCGGTCGAGATGTCCGAGAGCGGACTCATTTCGCGCGAGCGCGCGCTGACCCGCATCAATCCGACGCTGCTCGAACAGCTGCTCGTGCCCACGCTCGACCCGACGCACAAGGCCACCCCGCTGGCGCAAGGGCTTCCCGCGTCGCCGGGCGCGGCGTCCGGCAGGATCGTGTTCGACGCCGATACGGCCGAGCAACGCGGCAAGCTGGGCGACAAGGTGATCCTCGTGCGCGAGGAAACCAAGCCCGAGGACATCCACGGGTTTTTCGCCGCGCAGGCAATCCTCACGTCGCGCGGCGGCAAGACCTCGCATGCGGCGGTGGTCGCGCGCGGCATGGGCAAGCCCTGCGTCTCCGGCTGCGAGGCGATCCGCATCGACGTGCGCGAGCGCCGCGCTGAAGTCGGCGGTGCCGTGCTGCGCGAAGGCGACGTCGTCACGATCGACGGCACGACCGGCAACGTCTACGCGGGAGAGATCCCGACCGTCGAAGCGAAGGTCTTCGCCGAGCTCGCCACACTCCTGTCCTGGGCAGACGCCACGGCGCGGCTTCACGTGCTCGCCAACGCGGACACGCCGCGCGACGCCGCCCGCGCACGGCAGTACGGCGCGATGGGCATTGGGCTTTGCCGCACCGAGCGGATGTTCAACGACAGCGCGCGGCTGCCCATCGTGCAGGAAATGATCCTCGCCGAAACGGACGAAGCGCGACGCGCTGCGCTAGATCGGCTGCTGCCGATCCAGCGCGCCGACTTCAAGGGCATCTTCAAGGCGATGGTCGGCCTGCCGGTCACCGTGCGGCTGCTCGATCCGCCGATGCACGAGTTCCTGCCGACGGCCTCGCAGCTCGAGTTCGAGATCAGCCAGTTGCGGCACCTGCAGCGCACTACACGCACGATCGCCGAGCTCCCCGACACGCTGAAGCTGCTCGACCCGGAGCTGCCGCGCGACTACGTCGAGAGCCTCGGGAAGCTGCAGCAAAGCCTGGCGCAGTACCGAGAAACACAGCGCGACGGCTCGCTGCTCGCGCGCCGCGAGGCGCTGCTGAAGAAGGTCCATCTCCTCTCCGAAGTGAACCCGATGCTCGGACACCGCGGCGTCCGGCTGGGAATCAGCTATCCCGAGATCTACGAAATGCAGATCCGGGCGATTCTCGAAGCGGCGGCCGAATGCGTGAAGGAAGGCATCGACGCACATCCGGAGATCATGGTTCCGCAAGTCGCGACCGCCGAAGAGTTGAAGCGCGTGAAGGCGATGGTCGATACAGTGCGCGCCGACATCGAGACGCGCGAGAACGTGAAGCTCCATTTCAAGTTCGGCACGATGGTCGAAGTCGTGCGCGCGTGCCTGCGCGCAACGCGGCTCGCCGAAGTCGCCGAATTCTTTTCGTTCGGCACCAACGACCTCTCGCAGGCGACGTTCTCGTTCTCGCGCGAGGACGCCGAAAACAAGTTCCTGCCGCTCTATCTCGAAACCGGCATCCTGCGCGACAACCCGTTCGAGGTGCTCGACGTCAAGGGCGTCGGGCGGCTGATGAAGCTCGCGATCGACTGGGGCCGCGGGGCGCGCCCCGACCTCGTCATCGGCATCTGCGGCGAGCACGGCGGGCATCCGGACTCGATCCGCTTCTGCCACTGGGTCGGCCTCGATTACGTTTCGTGCTCGGCGCCTCGCGTGCCAATCGCGCGGCTCGCGGCGGCGCAGGCGAAGATCCGCGAAGACGAATTCGACGAGCGCATCTTTGACTGAGCGAGGCGGGCAAGGATGTAGGGGCGAACGAGCGTCGCGGCAAGTGCCCGGCGTCGGTTGACTCCGGAAACCCCGGTCAACTATCGGCGACTGGCGCCGGAATCCGCAATGCCGTCCGACCGGGTGCAAGGCGAGCGCTTCTGCCTCTACGATCGTTCCGCGATCGAGACGGTGCTCGACCGGATGGCCGCGGAGACGGCAGCACTGTTGCGCGGTGCCGATGCTCCGCTGGTGCTCGGGATCCTGCGCCGCGGCGCGCCGCTCGCATCGCTGCTTCAGGCGCGGCTTCGCGCGCGGCATGCACTCGACGTGCCGCATTTCGAGCTCAAGCTCTCGCGCTACGCCGACGATCTCGCGCTGCTGCATCCCGAAACCGAGCTCGTCCCGAACGCCGAATTCAGCGCGCGCGACATCCTGCGTTCGACGGTGCTCGTCGTCGACGATGTGCTCTATCGCGGGCATTCGCTTGCGCGGGTGCTCTCCTACCTGTCGCAGCGCGGCGCTCAAGTGATCCGGGCGGCCGTCCTCGTCGACCGCTGCGTTGCGCAATTGCCGGTCCATGCCGATGTCGTCGGCATCAGGCTGCAGCTCGCGCCGGGCGACATCGTCGAGTGCAACGTCCCGCCGTACGAAGGCGACCTCAGGATCGAGCTCCTTCGGCCGCGCCAGGGCTGACGCTGCGCGCTACGGAACGTGCAACTCGACGAGCTTGCGGCGCAGCAGCTTTCCTGTAGCGGTCCGTGGCAGCGCGGCGATCGCGCGCAGGCAGCACGGATGCTGATGCGGCGGCAGCGGCTCGATCGAGGCTTGCAACGCGCTGGCAACTGCGGCAGCGGATTCCGGCTTGACGACGTAGAAGAATGCGACGGCGCCAACGCCGTCGGCATCCGGAACGGTGACGGCCGCCGCCTCGACGATGTCGGGCGACGCGGACGCGAGGCGCTCCTCCAGCCAGGCGAGATCGACCCAGCGGCCACGCACCTTCACGAGCGAATCTTCGCGGCCGCCGAAGCGCCAGCGGCCGCTCGCCGTGCGCTCGAACAGGTCGGCGGGACAGAACGCGCCATCGCGGAAATATTCGGCCTGCGCATCGGGGCGGTTGAAATAGCCGAGCGAGCCCGTCGGCGCGCGGATCGACAGGCGCGTCGGCACACCCTCCTGCACCGGTCCGAGCGGGCGTACGTCGACCCCGGGCGCCGGCACGAAGCCCCCGCCACCGTCGGCATCGACGAGCACGAGGCACAACGTCTCCGACGCGCCGTAGCCGTCGACGATCGGCAGCCCCGTCGCGTCACGCCACTCGGCGCGCAGTTTCGACGGCAACGCTTCGCCGGCCGACACGCAGACCCGGATGCCCGCGTCGCGAAAGCGCGGCGCCTGCCCATCCTTCAACAGCGTGCGATACATCGACGGCACCGTGAAGAAGACCGTCGGTCGCTCGCGCGCAACAACGGTCGTCACTTTCGCCGCCGTCGGCCAGTCCGATTCGAGGATCACCGTCGCACCCTGTTTCAGCCCTGAAAACAGGCTGTTCGCCTGCGGATACGCGAAGAAGAGCTTCGAGGTCGCGTACAGCCGATCGTCGGGCCCCACCTTCAGGATCTCGGCCGCGACGCGCTGGCAATGCAACGCGAAGCGCTGCGGATGGACCACCGCCTTCGGCTTGCCCGATGTCCCCGACGAGTGGCCCCAGAACGCGGGCGCTTCTTCGTCCATCGGCATCGGCCCGACAGGCACCGCTGCCGCAATCGCGCGCTTCCAATCGTCGACGGTGACGACCTTATCGTGATAGGTCGCGAGCGTGCCGTCGCGCGATTCGGCGAGAATCCACCGGAATCCGCCTTCACCCAGGATCGTCGCCCACTCGGTCGCGGCGAGCCGCGGGTTGACGCCGACGGCCACGCCGCCTGCCCAGATCGCGCCCAGAAATGCCGTGACCCAGGCGATGCCATCCGGCAGTTTGACCGCAACCCGATCGCCGGGTGCGAGGCCGCGCCGCTGCCAGTCGGCTGCCGCTCGCGCGGCCGCGTCCTGCAACTCGCCGTAGGTGAGTCGCCCACCATCGCAGACAATCGCCGTCCGCTGCGGGTCGTCACCGCCGAGAAGGATTGCCGCCGCGTTGATCGTCACGGTGCGATGGCGCGGTCAATGCCGGCGGCGGTCTCGCCAGCTCGAGGGTGCGACAGTCATGGACAACCCCTAAGCGCCGATCGCGGCGCGACACTGGGGATGGTGTTCCACGCCGCCCGCGCCCACATTGACGCACCTCAAGCTATCTGCGCATGGTCCTGCCGGTCACGCTCGACGGAAAGCGCATCTGTGCCTTCGCCTTGTTGCACCGTTTCAGGCGCGACACCGGCAACGGTGTCGTCGAACGGCGCATGCGGGATCACGCGTGCCGCGGATCGAGCGCGTCGCGCAAGCCGTCGCCCAGCAGGTTGAACGACAGCACGAGCAGGAAGATCGACAGGCCGGGCCACACCGCCATCCACGGCGCGTTCTCGACGTAGTTCTTCGCGGTGTTGAGCATGCTCCCCCAGCTCGGCGCCGGCGGTTGCTGGCCGAGGCCCAGGAACGAGAGGCTCGCCTCCGCGATCACCGCCGCCGCGATCGCGAGGGTCGCCTGGACGATCAGCGGCGGCACGACGTTCGGCAGCACGTGCCGCAACGCGATGCGCAGATGCGAGTTGCCGACCGCCCGCGCCGCCTCGATGTAGTCCTCGACCTTGACGGCGAGCACCTGTGCCCGCGTAAGGCGGATGAAGATCGGCGTCGCCGAGATGCCGATCGCGATCATTGCGTTGGTGAGGCTCGGCCCGAGGAACGCGGCCAGTGCGATCGCGAGGATCAGAAACGGTGTCGAGAGCATCGCGTCGGTCATCCGCGAGATCAGCGCGTCGGGCCAGCGGCCGGCGTAGCCCGCGACAAGGCCGATCGGCACGCCCAGCGCAAGCGAGATGCTCACCGACACGAGCCCCGCGAGCAACGACGCGCGCGCGCCGAAGATCACCCGCGACAGCACGTCGCGACCGAGCTCGTCGGTGCCGAAGAGGTGCGCGGCGGACGGCGCCTTGCGCACGGCGGTCCAGCTCGTCTGCAGCGGGTCGAACGGGGCGACGAGCGGCGCGAACATGGCGAGGACCACGAAGAACACGACGACGACGAGCCCGATCATCGCCGCGGGCCGTCTCGCGAGTCGCGAGAGCGCGCGCCAGCCGGGGCTCGCTTCGCGCGGGAGGATGTCGAGCGCGACCGTCGCCATCAGCCGCGCAATCGGGGATTGACGAGGAAGTAGGCGATGTCGGCGAGCAGGTTCAACGTGATGTACGCCGTCGCCGTGAACAGCACGACACCCTGCACCACCGCGTAGTCGCGATTGAACACCGCGTCGACGATCAGCTTGCCGAAGCCGGGAATCGTGAACACCTGCTCGGTCAGCACCGCGCCGGACAGGAGCGTGCCGAGCTCGAGTGCGCCCAGCGTGATGATCGGCGTCAGCGCGTTGCGTAGCGCATGCTTCAGCACGACGACGCGCTCGGAGAGGCCCTTCGCCCGCGCCGTGCGCACGTAATCCGACGAGAGCACCTGCAGCATCGCGCTTCGCGTGTGGCGCATCAGCACGGCGGCAATCGCGTTGCCGAGCACGAACGCGGGCATGATCATCGCGGCGAGATTGCCGCGAAGATCCTCGAACGGGCTCACATAGCCCGAGGCCGGCAGCCAGCCGAGCGACACCGAGAAGAGCAGGATCAGCATGATCCCGAGCCAGAAGTTGGGCGTGGAGAGTCCCCACAGCGCGACGGCGTTCGCCGCGTAATCCCACCACGTGCCCTTGGCGATCGCCGAGACGATTCCCGCCGGGATGCCGATTGCGAGCGCTATGGCGATTGCGATCGCCGCAAGCTCGAGGGTCACCGGCAGCTTTTCCGCGATCAGCGCCGTCACCGGCTTCTGCATCCGCAACGACTCGCCCAGGTCGCCCCGCAGCACGCCGCCGAGCCAGTAGAGATAACGGACCGGCAGCGGGTCGTCGAGATGCAGCCTGGCATGCAGATACGCGACGACATTCGGGTCGCGCTCCTCACCGGCGAGAACGACGGCGGGATCGCCGGGCAACAGCTGTTGCAGCCCGAAGATCATCATGCTGACGAACAGCAGCGTTGGAACGATCGTCGCGAGCCGCCGGGTGAGGAAAGTCGACATGACGGCTGAGCTTGCTACGTGGGCATCAAATCCGTCGTCCCCGCGGGGACCCGGCATCGTTTGACGAAAGACACCGGATTCCCGCCGTCGCGGGAATGACGATCACGTCAGTTGAACTTCAGTCCCTGCACGCGAACCAGGCCGTCGGGCATGGTCCGAAACCCCGAAAGCCGCGCTGTGTAGGCCCAGAGCCAGTGCCGGTGGTAGAGGTAGATGTCCGGCCGATCCTTGAGCACGATCGCGGCGATCTGCTCGTACGCCTTGCGCCGCTCGGCGGGGTCGAGGGCGGCGCGCGACCGGTTCAAGAGATCGTCCACTTCCTGTTTGCAATAACCGGAATAGTTGAGCGGCTGCTTGCACGCATCGAAACTGTAGATGTTGCCGTCGGGATCCGCGCGCCCGCTCCAGGCGAGCACGTACGCTTCATACTGGCCCTTGTCGGCAAGATCGAGCGAGGTCGCGAACTCGGTCGACTGGATCTTCACGTCGAACCCGGCTTCCTTGACCATCGCCTGCACGACCTGCGCGATCTTCTGTGGCTCGGTCGTCGTCGGCGTCATCAGCGTCACCGTCGGGTTCGGGACGCCGGCTTCCTGCAGCAGCGCTTTCGCCCGCGCGACGTCGCGCTTCGGGATCGGCATGTTCTTCGCGTAAAACGGATTCGTCGGCGCGACCCACTGGTTGCCGACGGCCGCCTCGCCTTCCATCACGACCTGGACAATGCCTTCGCGGTCGAGGGCGAGCTCAAAGGCTTCGCGCACGCGCGCGTCCTTGCCCAGCGGATTCTTTTGCGCGAGATCGCTCTTGCCGACGTTAAGCGTAATTCCCTGGTAGCCGATCTCGGTGATCTTCGAGATCTTGAAGCGGGGGTCGATCTTCAGCGCCGGCACGTCGGAGGGCAACACCCGCTCGATGAAGTCGAGCTGGCCGGACTTGAGATTCGCGAGCCGAACCGTCGAGTCGACGATCGGCAGGTAGACAATTTTATCGAGATAGATGTCACCCTTGTTCCAGTAACCCGTATAACGCTCCAGCACGATGCGATCCTGCGCGACGCGCTCGACGAAACGGAACGGGCCGGAGCATACCGGGTGGGCGCCGAACTTGTCGCCGGCGGCCTGCGCCGCCTTGGGCGAAACCATCATTCCCGCGCGATCGGCGAGCGCGGCCAACAGCGGCGCGAACGGCGCCGACAGGTTGAGGCGCACCGTCATCGGATCGACGACGTCGACGCTCGCGACCGGTGCGAGCTCGCCGCGGCGGTTGCTGCCCGTCATCGTCTTGTGCCGCTCGATGTTGTACTTGACCGCGGAGGCGTCGAGCTTCTCGCCGTCATGGAACGTGACGCCGGGGCGCACCTTGATCGTCAGCGCCTTGTGGTCCGGCGCCCATTCGTAGGCGACGGCGAGCTGCGGCACGATATTGAGCTTCTCGTCGATGTCGAACAGCTTGTCGCACAGCGCCGCGAAGACGATGCGGCCGACGAACGTGCGCGCGAGCGTCGGGTCGAGCACATCCGGGTCTTCGGCGAGGCCGAAACGCAACGTCTGGGCTGTGACTCCGCCGGCAAGCACCGCCGCCAACGCGAGCGCCGCGCTCAACCGGGCCGTGAACGCGATGATGGTCATGTCGATTCCTCCTCCGCGAATGTTCCAATCGGTCGGCGCGGCGCCTCGTCGTGATCCGAATCAGCATAGCACGCGTGGACAGGCGTCCGCCGCCCTACGCTGCGGCACTGCGAAACGCTGCCTGCAACGCTTCGAGCCGGTGATTCGGTGCCGCCGCCGCGGTGCCGGCAAGGATCGCTCCGCCCGGCGCGATCTCGCGCCAGAAATGGCACGCGACCGCGTGCCCCTCGCTCGCGACGAGCGGCGGCTCCTCCTCGGCGCAGCGCGACTGCGCATGCGGACAGCGTGTGCGGAAACGGCACCCCGAAGGTGGATCGGCCGGGTTCGGAACGTCGCCCGAAAGCAGGATCCGGCGCCGTTTCATCGTCGGCTCGGGCACCGGGATCGACGACAGCAGCGCCTGCGTGTACGGGTGCCGCGGCGAGGCGAAGAGCGCACGCTTGTCCGCGTGCTCGACGATCTTGCCCAGGTACATCACCGCGATTCGTGCGGCGATGTACTTGACCACGGCGAGATCGTGCGCGATGAAGATGTAGGCAAGTCCGAGCCGCTGCTGCAGGTCGCGCAGCAGGTTGACGACCTGCGCCTGGATCGAGACGTCGAGCGCCGATACCGGCTCGTCGCAGACGATGAGGCGCGGCTCGACGGCGAGCGCGCGTGCAATGCCGATGCGCTGGCGCTGGCCGCCGGAGAATTCGTGCGGATAGCGACGCCGATGCTCCGGTGCGAGACCCACCAGACGCAGGATCTCCACCACGCGCTGGGCGTGCGCACCCGCGGCGAGCCCGTGCAGCGCGAGCGGCTCGGCGAGCGTCTGCCCGACGGTCATCCGCGGATTGAGTGACGCGAACGGGTCCTGGAAGATGATCTGCATGGCACGCCGCTGCGCGCGCATCGCCGTCTCGGGCAACGCGTAGATGTCTTCGCCGTCGAAGTACGCGTTGCCCGCGGTCGGCTCAAGCAGGCGCAACACCAGCCGGCCCGTCGTCGACTTGCCGCAGCCGGACTCGCCGACGAGCGCCAGCGTCTCGCCGACCGCGACGTCGAAGCTCACCCCGTCGACCGCGCGCACCGCGCCCGCCGCGCGCGCGAAGAGACCACGCCGCACGGGAAAGTGCTTGACGAGCCCCAGGACGCGCAGCAGCGGCATCGCCGTTCCTGCCATCATGCCGCGCCTGCCATCGTGACCTCGAGCGGCGCGCGCCAGCACGCGGCGTCGTGATTCCCGCGCACGGCAACGAGCGGCGGCTCGTCGCGCCGGCAGCGTTCGATCACGAACGGGCACCGGGGATGGAAGCGGCAGCCGGTCACCGGCGTCGACGGGTTCGGAACCTGCCCTTCGATTGCAGCCAGGCGTTCCTGTTCGAGATGCAATTGCGGAATCGAGCCCAGCAGACCGATCGTGTACGGATGCTGCGGATCCGCGAACAGCGCCGCCACGGGCGCCCGCTCGACGATTCGTCCCGAGTACATCACGATCACCTCGTCGGCAACTTCCGCGATTACGCCGAGGTCGTGCGTGATGAGGATCACCGCGGTGCCGGTCTCCTCGCGCAGCGTGCGCATCAGGTCGAGGATCTGCGCCTGGATCGTCACGTCGAGCGCCGTCGTCGGCTCGTCGGCGATCAGGAGCTTCGGCCCGCACGCGAGCGCCATCGCGATCATCACCCGCTGCCGCATGCCGCCCGAGAGCCGGTGCGGAAAATCGTGCCGGCGCTCCTCAGGCGACGGGATGCGCACGCGGCGGAGCATCGCGAGCGCAAGCTCCGCCGCCTCACCCTGCGTAACCTTGCGGTGGCGGAGGATCACTTCGGCGATCTGGTCGCCCACGGTGAAGGCCGGATTGAGCGAGGTCATCGGCTCCTGGAAGATCATCGAGATCCGGTTGCCGCGCAACTCGCGCATCCCCGCTTGCGAAAGCTTCAGCAGATCGACGCCCTCGAAGACAACCTCGCCGCTCACGATGCGTCCGGGCGGCTGTGGGACGAGCCCCATGATCGACAGCGCGGTGACGCTCTTCCCGCATCCGGATTCGCCGACTATGCCGAGCGTGCGTCCGGCATCGACGCTGAAGCTGACGCCGTCGACGGCAAAAAACTCGCGACCCTCGATCGTGAAACAGGTCCTGAGCTCTCGAACCTCGAGGAGGGCATTCATTGCGCGGCCATCACGGGGCCTTCGCGGCGCCGCGGCCGCGCTCGACCTGGAAGCGCGCGATTTCGTCCTCGATCACGGCGCGATCGGCGATGCCGGCCGGCCGCGCGCGGCTGGGCAGACAGGCGACGAACGGCTGGAAGCGCTCGAGGCTCTTGTCGTAGAGCCGGCGCAGCTCGCGCAACGGCTCCTCGTGATCGTCGACGCGCAGATCGAGGAACGGATAATCCTCGGTCGTGCAGATCAGCAAAGCCGCAGCTTGCTTGCCACGCTTGTCGCCGCCCGCCGCCTCGCCCGCGTCCAGCGCCGCGAGCAGCCGCTCGGCAAACGGCAACGCGGCCGCCCGCTCGTACCCCGCGGCCGTAGCTGACAACACCTGCGGCCCGGCGAGCATGTTGCCCGCAATCGAATAGTTGTCGCCCGCGAGATCGCCGCACCAGTCGATGCACGCCGCACCGGTGTACGCGGCGATCCGCCCGCGGGCATCGATCATGTGCAGTTGGCGGTGGTCGCGGCCGGCGTCGGCGCTAGTCAGCATGCGGACGACCTCGGCCGGCGGCGTGCCTTGCGCGAGCAGTCCCATCGCCGCTCCCGCGTAAAGAGGATTCACCAACGCCTGCGTCGAAAGCGCCCCGACGCCGCTCTTCACATGCGGGCACAGCACGCCGACGCCGAAAAAGCGGCTCGCGATCGCGATGCCGAAAGCACCGCTTGCATCGCGGGTCAGGATCGACCAGGTCATCGGCCGGTGTATGCGCAGCGAGAGAGACGCGGAAAGATCATGGGCCTTTTGCCGGCGCGCACCGCGCGGACGCGATCCCGGCGTCGCCGGCAGCACGATTCAAGCATGCGCCGCGCGCGTGGCGCAAGCCTACCCTCGTGGCCGGCGCTCGCCGTCACACGTTAAGCTGGACCGGTGCCAGATACTGCTGACGATAGGCTTCGAACGGAACGGTATCCGCTTCCTCGATCTCGCGCTGCTTCTCCCGTGATTCTTCGGCGAGGCGGGCAAAGCGGTCACCGACGTCCGCTTCGAGCGGCAGCCCGGCGATAGCGTCGCGATGTCTCCGCGATTGCGCCAGCGCGAAGCGGACGTACGAGTTGTCGTGCTCCCGCGCCATCGCCTGCAGCACGCGCGCCGACGGCGTTCGCGCCGGATCGTCCAGGGCAGCTACAGCGGCGGCGAGCGCCGCGCGGTGGGCCTCCGTCGAGTTCGCCGCATCGAGCGCCGCGGCGATCGCCTCGCATTCGCCCAGGACTTCGCGTCCCCAATCCGCCACCGCAATGTCCTGCCCGCCGCGCGTGAGATTGAGGCCCGGCTCGCGGCCGCGCGAGGCGACGCGCTGCTTGTTGCCGAGAATCTCGGCGAGCTCCTGCGGGTTGTCGGGCGTGGAGTCGCAAACGAGGCAATGCAGCAGGAAGACGTCAAGGAAATGCATTGTGTCCGCAACGATGCCCACCGGCCGAAAGGGATCGAGGTCCATGAGCCGAACTTCGACGTACTCGACCCCGCGTTCGCGCAACGCGTGCAACGGCCGCTCACCGCGCCGGATGACCCGCTTCGGCCGAATCGTGCCGTAGAACTCGTTTTCCATCTGCAGCAGACTCGTCGCGAGCTGCCGATACTCGGCGCCGTCGCGGACACCGATCGCCTCGTAGGGCGGATAGGGCGTGGTCAGCGCCGCTTCGAGCGACGTTGCGTAGCTCTCGAGGCTGTTGTAGCTCACGGCGAGCGACGATTGCGCGTCACTCGTGTAGCCGAGCCGTCCCATCCGCAACGATGTCGCGTAGGGAAGGTAGAGCGTGTCCTTGCTCAACCGCTCGAGCTCGTGGGCACGGCCGGCGATGAAGCTCTGACACACCGCCGGCGAGGCGCCGAACAGGTAGAGCAGCAGCCACGAATTGCGACGAAAGTTGCGGATCAGCCCGAAATACGCGTCATTTGAAAGATGATCCGGGAGCGAGAAGTTGTAGTGGATGCCGCAAATCGTCTGCATGCGCCGGCCATAGCGGTGCGCCAGACCCATCCGGTAGACGCTCTTCGCACGGCCGACGTTGGAGCTGCCGTAGCGGCCGAGGGGAATCGCGTCCTCGGCCGGTAATCCGCACGGCATGCTCGCGCACCACAGCAGCTCGTCGCCAATGGCGCGATAGACGACCTGATGGATCTCGGTCAGCTCCCGCACGCACGCATCGGCGCTTGCATGCACGCCGGTAATGAGCTCGAGCTGTGATTCGCTGAAATCGGTCGTAATTCGAGGATGCGTGAGCGCAGAGCCGAGCGGTGACGGATGCGGCGTCGTCGCGAGGCTTCCATCCGGACGCACACGGAGACTCTCCTTCTCGACGCCGCGCCGCAGGCCCGCCAGAACATCGCGCGACAGCGCGGCGAGACGCTTCGGCTCAAACACGGCACACCCGGTCTTCTTCGGCGTTGCCCGCGCGAGACATTGGCGTCGGCGACGGCACGGCGCGCACCGCGCAGCGGGCGTCGACCCCGAGTGCGTTCGTATTGTTGGCGCAAGACATTGGAATTCCAGGGTCGTGGCGGACGCGCATTGTATAACGGGGGCGACCCACTCCCGTTCGATGCGCTCGCGGCGCCTATAATCGCGCGATGGCCGGGGAATCGCCGCGACGGCGGCACAGGCTCATGGAATGGCTCATCGTCATCGCCGCAATCGCGATCGGCGTTCCCGCCGCGGCGTGGCTCGCCCAGGACCGCCTGATCTTCTACCCGCAACCGGTGACGGCTGCCGCAACGCTGCCAGCGCACGCTCGCTCGTTCGCCGTAACGGCCGCTGACGGCACAAAGCTCCACGGCTGGATCGCGGAAGGCAACACGATCCCGGCGCCGGTGATCCTCTATTACGGCGGGAACGCCGAGGAAGTCTCGTCGACGCTCGCCGATCCGCGCTGGCCGCGCGAGTGGACGATCGTCGCGGTCAACTACCGCGGTTACGGCGCGAGCGAGGGGACACCGGGCGAGCGCGAGCTCAAGGCCGATGCACTCGCGATCTACGATGCGCTCGCCGCGCGCGAGCGGATCGACGCGAATCGCATCGTGACGTTCGGACGCAGTCTCGGAACCGCCATTGCCGTGCACGTCGCCGCCCGCCGCCCCGTCGCCGGCGTGGTGCTCGTATCGCCGTACGACAGTCTCGCGGCAATCGGCAATCACCACTATCCGTGGCTGCCGGTGTCGCTGCTCCTGCGCCACCGCTTCGAGACGCTTTCCGACGCCGGCCGCAATCGAATGTCGTTGCTCGCGATCGTCGCCGACGCCGACGCGATCATTCCGGTAGAGCGGTCGCGCGCACTTTATGATGCGTGGGCAGGGCCGAAGCGCTGGCAGGTCGTGCCACGGACCGACCACAATACGCTGGCGGCGACCGGCGATTTCTGGGAGGGTGTCGCGCAGTTCCTGGCGCAGCGTTGAGCAGTTTCGATGGCGCTCGCCGGATCCGGTCCCATCGCCAATTCCAAAACGGTTCCGGACGTGGTAGGTTTACCGACCTGTCGGCAGGACAGGCCGAAATGCGGAGGCAAAGCGATGCCGAAGTCCGTCCTCGAAATCGTCGTTGCAATCGCCATCGCCGCCTCTCCACTGCTTGCCTCGTCTGCGCCTGGCACCGGCAACGACATCGTCGTCCATGCGACGAAGGATGGCGCGGCATTCACCGTCGAGACCGAGCTCACCGTCGCGGCGAGCATCGACGAAGTCTGGGACGTCATCACCGACTTCGACCGGATGGCACAGATCGTCACGGCCATCGACGCGAGCCGGATCGTCAGCCGCGACGGCGACGTGATCCAGGTCGCGCAGAAGAGTCACGCGAGCGCAGGACTGGTGCGGCTGTCGACGGAGAGTCTGCGCGAGGTCAAGCTCACCCCGAATCGCGAGATGCATTCGCGGCTCCTCAAAGGCGATCTCAAGTCGTCCGAATTCACGACTCGCATCAGCGACCAAGGCGGCGGCATCACGAAGCTCACCGTGCAAGGCAAATTCGTGGCCGGCGGTCTGACAGCGGGCGTGATCAGCCCCGAATCGGTCGAGATGCAGACCAAGCGGCAGTATCAGGAGCTGCGCGACGAGATTCTTCGGCGGAAAGCCAACGAGCCGCCCCCTCCCTGCCTGATTGCGAAGACGTGCCCGCAAAGCCCCGGTTGATCCCTCGCTCGATTTGTAGCGGCATGCCTGGCAGGACGGCACCAGGTTGCGGATTGACAGCATGAGCGTCGCCGGTCCGCCCCAAGACGCGAACCACGTCCCCTCGGGGGGCAACGCAGCGGCAATCACCGCAGGGGTCGAAGCACACTCCGACATCGACCCACCTCCCGGAACCTCGGGCGCGGACACTGCGGACCTCGCCGCGTCGCCCACCCCCGCGCCTGCACGCAAACGCCCGAAGCTGTTCGTCGCCCCGCTCGTACCGCGCTCGGTGTCGAAGGGCTGGGTACGCGGTGACGCCACGGGTGGGCTCGCCGCCGCCACTGCCAATCTCGCGCTCGCGCTGGCCCTGGGTCTGCTCGCGTTCGCACCGCTCGGCCCCCAATACGCGGGCATCGGCGTGCTCGCCGGTTTCGCTTCTGCGATTTACGGTCACGTCATCGCCGGATTGCTCGGGGGCGCCGCGCATCCCAGGCAGCGGACCGCGCGCATCGACCAGCCTGATCCTCGGCGGCTTGGTCGCAATACTCGCGGCCGATCCGGCACTCGCACCGTCGGCAACGCGCGGGCCGGAGCTCATCGTCGCACTCGCAGCGGCGGCGGTCGTCATCGCCGGGCTGCTGCAGATGGTGCTGGGCTCGCTCGGCGGTGGCGCCTTTGCGCGCTACGTGCCGTACCCTTTCGTCGCCGGCTTCATGTGCGGCGTGTCCGCGCTCATCATCATCACGCAAGCGGCGCCGCTCGCCGGTGCCACCCGCGCCGACTTCGCCGCCGGGCCGGCGGCGGCACTCCAGGTAGTTGCAACCGGCGACGCTGTTCGTCGGACTCGCCACGCTCGCAATGAGCAGGAGTATTCGCGTCGTACTCGAAGCGCATTCCTTCGCTGCTGGCCGGGCTCGCCGCGGGCAGCGCTTCTTTATTACGTCGTGCACCTGGTATTCCCCGATTTTCGCCTCGGGCCCGTCGTCGGCGCCGTGTCCGGGCTGCCGTTGCCTACCGCACTCATTCCGCTCACCGACGTGCCGTGGTCGCTCGTCGCGCCGCACGCCGTCGAAGTCGCGATGACGGCATGGGTCATCGCGCTCATCGGCACACTCGACGGACTCTTTGCCGCCGTCGGCATCGACCATGCGACCGGCGGCCGCCATCGGACCAAGCGCGAGGTCGTAGCGCACGGGATGGCGAATGTCGTATCGGGGCTGTGCGGCGGCGTGCCGGTGGTGTTGTCGTACGGAATCGCGATGGCAAGCTGGGACGCCGGAGCGCGAAGCAGGCGAACGACGGTCGTGGCCGCCGCGTTGCTCGCGCTCGTCCTCGCTTTCGGGGCGCCCCTCGTGGCCGTCGTGCCGATCACCGTCCTGGCCGGCATCATGGTGATGCTCGGCATCGGCCTCATCGACAACTGGACGCGGGGTCTCGTTCGCCGGCTCCGGCGGCCGGGCGCCCTGCGCGATGCGACGCTGCTCTGGAGTGTCGCCACCGTCACGCTGGTCGCGCTCGCCGCGGTGTTCTTCGGATTCATCTCGGCGATCGGCGTCGGCCTCCAGCTGTCGGCGATCCTTTTCTTTCGCGGGATGAACCGCTCGCTCGTGCGCAGCGTCGTCGATGGCACCGTGCGGCCGTCACGCCGGGTCTGGGGCGGCGAGGACGCGGTGCGGATCGCCGAAGTGCGCCGGCGCATTCGCGTGATCGAGCTCGAAGGCGCACTGTTCTACGGCAGCGCCGAGCGCCTGAGCGAGCGGGTCGAGCCCCTCGGCGGCGAGGTCGATGCCGTGGTCCTCGACTTTCGGCGCGTCACGGTGATCGACGCCACCGGCGCGCTGCTCCTCGAGCGGCTCGCGCGAAGGCTCGCGCTCAGCCGCACCAAGCTGCTGCTCGCGAGCGTCACGACCGGAGGGCGGCACGGGCCGGCATTGCTCGCGCACGGCGTGTTCCAGGACGTCGAGTCGCGGCTGTGGTTCCGCGACGCCGATCAGGCCGTCGAATGGGCGGAGCACGCCGCGCTCGAGGCGATCGCTCGCGTCGAAAACGCCGAGTTGCCGTTGCTGGCGTTCCCGCTGATGCAGGGACTCACCGCAGCGCGGCTCGCTCGGATCGAGCACCACTTCGCGCGACGCTCGTTCGCCGCGGGCGACGTGCTGTTCCGGGAAAACGACCCCGGCGATCGCCTCTGCCTGCTCGCGTGCGGCGCGGTCGAGATCTCCATCGTCGTGCCGGGCGGCTCGCGTGCCCGGCTCGTAACGATGGAGGAAGGGTCGCTCTTCGGCGAGGCCGCGCTGCTCGACGGACGTCCGCGGTCAGCCACCGCGCAGGCGGTCGAGGATACCGTCGTCTACGAGCTCACCCGCGAGGCCATGGACGAAATCGCCGCGCGGGACCCGGCAATCGCGATCCGGTTGATGACGAACCTCGCGCGTCTGCTGTCGCTCCGCATGCGCGAGACCAACGAAATTCTGCGCCAGCTCGACGATTCGCGAGGCTGAATCCCGCGGCGCCACCTCGGCAAGTCGCCGCCGCCTGTTGTTCCTGTCGGTCTCGATCCCGCAAGCCCAAGTCGCGGGCATGGGTATCCGGCGGTGAATCATCGGCTCGGGGTGTTGTCGCATTCGATGCGAATTCCAACGGCGCCAGTACGCGCAAAAGTTCACGGCGAATCGGTCGGATGTCGATTACGCCTCCCGCCGTTCGACTAGGGACAGAGCGCGTTCACTGCTGGAACGTTCGAAACGCGCTCCAAACCATTGATCCGAAGGAGAGATACGATGCGCTTCATGGTAATGGTCAGGGCCACCCGAAACACCGAAGCCGGCGTCATGCCGAGCGAAAAGCTGTTGACCGAAATGGGGAAGTTCAACGAGGAGCTGGCGAAGGCCGGCGTGATGCTGGCGGGTGAGGGCCTGCACCCGAGCTCGAAGGGCGCCCGCGTCAAGTTCTCGCGAGGCAAGCGCACCGTCGTCGACGGTCCGTTCGCCGAAACGAAGGAGCTGATCGCCGGCTACTGGCTGTGGCAAGTGAAGTCGAAGGAAGAGGCGATCGAATGGGTCAAGCGTTGTCCGGACCCGATGCCCGGCGAAGACTCCGAGATCGAGATCCGTCAGGTCTTCGAGGCCGAGGATTTCGGGGCCGAATTCACGCCCGAGCTCCGAGCGCAGGAGGAGCGCGTGCGCGCGAAAGCCGACCAGCTCGCGAATTCCGCGCAGCGGTGATCGGCAACATTCGATCCTTGCTCTGATACGAAAGGATGCGCGATGCCACAGGTCGATGCTTATCTGATTTTCGACGGAACATGCGCCGAGGCGATGCGCTTCTACCAGCGCACGCTGGGAGGCAAGCTCGCGTTGATGACCCACGCCGAATCTCCGATCGCGGCGCAAACGCCACCCGGCAGCGCGAATCGAATCATGCACGCGCGTCTCGACCTCGATGGCCGCTTGCTGATGGCGTCAGATTCGATGGTCGGCCAGCCGTACGAAGGGATGAAGGGATTCTCGCTGGCGCTGATGTACCCGGCGGTTGCCGACGCCAAGCGCGTGTTCGACGCATTGGCCGACGGCGGCAAGGTCACGATGCCGTTGCAGAAGACCTTCTGGGCCGAAGCTTTCGGCATGCTCGTCGACCGCTTCGGCACGCCGTGGATGGTCAACGGCGGAATGGCGAGCAACTGAGCTCGCTTGGTCTCGCGCCAAAGCCGGGAGACTTCAGCGTGTCGTACCCATCAGGCGATCGGGCAGCCACGTTGCGATCTCCGGAAATACGCACAGGATGACGATCGCGAGCATCATGCATAGCACGTACGGAATCGTGCCCCACATGATCCGCGTTACCGGAACGTCCGGTGCGATCGAGCTGACGATGTAGATATTGAGCCCCACCGGCGGATGGATCAGGCCGATCTCCATGTTGATCGTGAGGATCACGCCGAACCATACGGGATCGAAGCCGGCTGCCTTGACGATCGGGTAGAGAATCGGCGCGGTCATCAGGATGATCGCTGCCGGCGGGATGAAAAAACCGCACACCAGCAGGAACACGTTGATCATCGCCATCAGCGCCCAGCGGTTGACGTGCGCGTCGGCGATCGCCTGCGCGAGCGTCTGCGTGAGGTACAGCGACGTCAGCATGTAGCCGAACAGCACCGCGGCCGCGATGATCATCAGAATCATCACCGACTCGCGCGTCGTGTCGCGCAGGATCGACCACCACTGCACCGGCCGCCACATCCGATAGATCACGACGGCAAGGATGACGCACAGCGCAGCGCCCACGCCGGCTGCTTCCGACGGCGTCGCGACGCCGCCGTAGAGCACGTACATCACGCCGACGATGATCGCGAGGAACGGTGCGATCTTGGGAATCGACTGCAGCTTCTGCGTCCACGTGTAGCGGAAGTCCACGGCGTGCGCGCGAAAGCCGCGCTTGCGGATGATAATTACGGTCCACAGGATGAACAGCCCGGTCAGCATCACGCCAGGCACGACGCCCGCGAGGAACAGCCTCCCGATCGACGTCTCGGTGGCGATCCCGTAGAGGATGAACGTGATCGAGGGAGGGATCAGGATGCCGAGCGTGCCGCCGGCGCAGATCGATCCGGTCGCAACGTCGTCCGGATAGCCGCGGCTGCGCATCTCCGGAATTCCCATCCTGCCGATCGCCGCGCAACAGGCGGGCGACGATCCGGTCAGCGCGGCGAACAGCGCGCACGCGCCGAGGTTCGAGATGACGAGGCCGCCGGGGAGCCGGTAGAGCCAGCGGTCGAGCGCGATGTACAGATCCTTGCCTGCGGGCGACGAGCCGATCGCTGCGCCCATCATGACGAACATCGGGATCGACACGAGCGTGAAGTCGTGCAACCCCGCGTAGAGCGTCTCGGCAACCACCTGCAGCGCGTCGATCCCCTGGAAGACCAGCAGGAAGAAAATGGCGACGGCGCCGAGACCGAACGCGACCGGCGCGCCCGATAGCAGGATGGCGAGCGTCGTCACGAGCACGATCGCGCCCTGCGTGGTCGGTGTCACCGAACAACCTCGCGCAGGCTCGCCCGCCCTGTGCTCACTCGCGCTCCCGGCGGATGCCGAACGGCGGCTCGCGGCCGACGAGCAGGTTGCCGAGATCCGCGAGACACTGGAGCGCGAGGATGCCGAGACCGATCGGCATCGACGCGTAGGGGATCCAGAGCCGGGCGCGCCACATCGTGTCGGACACCCAGCTCTTGTCCCACGCCTCCTTCCACAGCGCGTACGTGAGCACGGTGATCGTGACGCAGAACGCGAGCGTCAGCAGCGCGGAAAACAGCGCGAGCCCGTAGCGACCGCGCGCGCCGACGTAGTGCGGCAGCACGTCGACGTTGACGTGCCCGCGGACCATCAGCACGTACGGGCTGCCGACGAACGTCGCGGCGATCAGGCAATAGGTGACGAAATCGGTCTGCCAGATCGTGTTCTCGTTCAGCACATAGCGGACGAACACCATCTGGCAGACGACGACGACTCCGGCGCCGATGAGCGCGGCGGCGATGATCCCGCAGAGGTGCGACAGGCTCCTGACGGCGCGAGTGAAAGACTCCATGCCCCTCATTCCAGCGGTCGCGCGAATCCGGCGACTTGCCGTGCGAAGACGCCGGATTCCCGCCTTCGCGGGGTCTCCGTCGACCAGGTGCTCACCCCTACTTGACGCTCAGCGCATCGTCGACGAGCTGCTTGCCGTCGGGCACTTCCTTCGCGAACTGCTCGTAGCTGCTCTTCTTCGCGACGTCGACCCACGCGTCGTATTCGGCCGGCGTCATCGTGACGACCTCGACGTTGTGGTCCTTGAACGCCTTCACCATCTCGTCGTCGAGTCCTTTCGCTTCCTTCGCGAAATAGGCTTCCGCCTTCTTGCCGGCGCGCAGCAGCGCGTCCTGCTGCGGCTTGCTCAACCGATCGAAGCTCTTCTTCGACATCAGCACCGGCTCGTACATGAACCACAACGCGTTGTCACCCGGCGCGGTGATGCATTTCACCTGCTCGTACAGTCGGAACGACACGAAGCTGCCGGTGCTCGTGTCCGTTCCATCGGCGACCCCCGTTTGCAGCGCGTTGTACACCTCGTTGCTTGGAATGGAGACGATCGATGCGCCCGCGGCCTGCCACATCGCAGCGAATGTCGGGCCCGGCCGAGCGGATCTTCTGACCCTTGATGTCGGCCGGCGCGCGGATGCAAGCCTTCTTCGAGGCGATCGCGCCGGCGAGCCAGGCATCCGAGAGCACGATGACGCCGGCCTTTTCGATCTTCGCCTTGATCTCCTTCATGAACTTCGAGTCGCCGAGCCGCGCCGCGCGCTCGTGATTGCGCACGAGCCCCGGCATGAGGGTCGCGCCGAACGCGCGCTCCTTGCCGCTCGCGTAGTCGAGCGGGAAAGACGAGATGTCGAGCTGGCCGTTCACGAGCGCGTTCCACTGCTCGGGCGGTTTGAACAGCGACGCGCCGGGATAGACCTGAATTTCGAGGTCGACGCCCGCCGCCTTCGCTTCGCGGGCGATGATCTGTACCATCTCGTCGCGCACGTCGCCCTTGCCACCCGGGAATTGGTGCGAAGCGCGCAACGTGACCGGCGCCGCGGCGACCGTGCCGGCGAATGCAGCGGCAGCCAGCGCCGAAAGGACGGCGCAGCACGTGAGCTTGCTCATCTTGTCTCCTCCACAGAGTAAGCGCCGTCCGGGGGTGGCTCGCTGGAACGGGCTTCGGTGATGAGCCCCCGGCGGCGGTCACCCATTCTAATCCAAGCGATCGGATGGGCGCACGTCCCCCCGCCATGCCCGAGGACGCTTCGTCTGCGGGCTGCGAGACGGAAAGCCGGCCGGTTTTCAATAGAATAGAACGTTCCGGATCGTTGCCCGTCCGCCGTCGATGGACCGGAACCCGGCCGGCGAATCTGCGCGTCGATATGTCCGACGGGAGAATCGAGATGCGAGAAGTCAAGGCACTCTTGTTTGATGTATTCGGCACGCTGGTCGATTGGCGCACGGCGATCGCCAGAGAGGCGCAACAGGTCCTCTCGCCGGGGAGCGCCGGAACGGACTGGACCGATTTTGCCGACGCCTGGCGCGACCAATATCAGCCGGCGATGGAAGAAGTGCGCAGCGGACGTGTGCCATTCAGCAAGCTCGACGTGCTGCATCGGCGCAACCTCGACGTGGTCCTCCGCGAACTCGGGCTTGATCAGACCGGCGAGGCCGCGCGCGCCGAATTGAACCTCGCCTGGCACAGGCTCGATGCGTGGCCGGACGTCAAACCCGGCCTCGACCGGCTGCGCTCGAAGTTCCGGCTCGCGCCGTGCTCGAACGGCAACATTTCGCTGATGGTCGATCTCGCGCGCCGTAATGGATTCGTCTGGGACGCGGTCCTCGGCGCCGAGATCGCGCGCGATTACAAGCCCAACGCGGCGGTTTATCTTGCGGCCGCAGTGGCGTTCGATTGCGCGCCGGACGAGGCGATGATGGTCGCCGCGCACTCTTCCGATCTCGCCGCGGCGACGCGCGCGGGATTGCGCACCGCCTTCATCGCGCGTCCGGACGAATACGGCGGCAGAAAGGGCGAAAGCGCGCCGCAGGTACCCGTCGATTTCAGTGCCGCGAGCCTCATCGATCTTGCGGACCAACTGGGCTGCCGGCGCTAGGCGTGCATCCCATCGCACAAACGGAACAGCAGGTGAAGGCTCATGAGACGATACGCCGACCTCCTTGCCGACGCGCTGCAGCGCGTGCGTGAAATCCAACCCTGGGATCTCAGCAAACAGCTTGCGAGCGACGAGCCGCCGGTAGTGCTCGATGTGCGCGAACCGGCCGAGTTCGCCCTGGCGCGGATTCCGGGCTCGATCAATGTGCCGCGCGGCGTGCTGGAACAGGCTTGCGAGTGGGACTACGAAGAAACGGTTCCCGAACTCGCGAGCCACAGCACGCAAGCGATCGTCGTCGTGTGCCGATCGGGCAACCGCTCAATCCTTGCCGCCGACGTCATGCGCCTGATGGGCTTTGCCGACGTCGTGTCGCTTGCGACCGGCGTGCGGGGATGGAACGACTTCGAGCAACCGCTGGTCGACGCCACGGGCCACACTGTTGCGGGCGATGAGGCAGAACGCGTGCTCGCGCCGCGCGTGCGCCCGGAGCAGCGGCGTCCGGCGCCGGGCACCGCCTGAAGCGCGTCGTCGGCTCGGGGTTACGTTGCCTGCCGCTGCACGTTCGCATCGACGACGGTGAGCGCCGTCATGTTGACGATCCGGCGAACGGTCGCCGACGGCGTCAGGATGTGGACGGGCTTGGCCACGCCGAGCAGGATCGGCCCGAGCGTAACACCGCCGCCGACAGCGGACTTCAACAGGTTGAACGCAATGTTCGCGGCGTCGACCGTCGGCATGATCAGCAGGTTCGCCTCGCCCTTGAGCCGCGAGTTGGGAAACGCGCGCAGGCGGACGTCCTCGTCGAGCGCGGCGTCGCCGTGCATCTCGCCCTCGACCTCGAGCTCGGGATCCATGAGATTGAGCAGCGCGAGCGCAGCCTGCATCTTCTTCGCCTGCGGATGCGCGCTGCTGCCGAAGCTCGAGTGCGACAGCAGCGCCGCCTTGGGTGTGATGCCGAAGCGGCGAATCTCGTCGGCGGCGAGCACCGCGATCTCGGCGATCTGCTCGGCCGTGGGATCGACGTTGACGTAGGTATCGGCGATGAAGATCGTGCGGTTCGGCATCACGACGGCGTTCATCGCCGCGTAGATCTTGACACCCTTGCGCAGCCCGATCACCTGGTCGACGTACACCCGATGCATCTCGTGCGTGCCGAACATGCCGCACAGCATGCCGTCGGCCTCGCCCATGTGCACCATCATCGCCCCGATCAGGGTAAGGCGCCGCCGCATCTCGATCTTCGCGTATTGCTGCGAGACTCCCCTGCGCTGCGTGAGGTTGTAGTACTCGGTCCAGTACTCGCGGTAGTGCGGGTCGTAGTCGGGATTGACGATTTCGAAGCCCTTGCCCGCCTTCATCCGCAGTCCGTAGCGCTCGACGTTCTGCTCGATTACCGCGGGCCGGCCGATCAGGACCGGCTGGGCGAGGCCCTCGTCGACGACGACCTGCACCGCGCGCATCACCCGCTCCTCCTCGCCTTCGGCATAGACGATCCGCCTCGGCGTCTGCTTCGCCGCGGCGAAGATCGGCTTCATCAGGAGACCCGAGTGATAGACGAACTGGGTAAGCTTTTCCTTGTAGACGGCGAAATCGGCAATCGGCCGCGTGGCGACGCCCGAGTCCATCGCCGCCTTCGCCACCGCCGGCGCAATCTGCACGATGAGGCGCGGATCGAACGGCTTGGGAATCAGGTACTCGGGGCCGAAGCGCAGGTTCTCCGTGTTGTACGCCTGCGCCACGATGTCGGACTGCTCGGCCATCGCGAGGTCGGCGAGCGCGCGCACGGTCGCGAGCTTCATCGCCTCGTTCACCGTCGTCGCACCGACGTCGAGGGCGCCGCGGAAGATGAACGGGAAGCAGAGCACGTTGTTCACCTGGTTCGGGTAGTCGGAACGCCCCGTCGCGATGATGGCGTCAGGGCGCGCCGCCTTGGCGAGATCGGGCATGATCTCGGGCTCCGGATTGGCCAGCGCCAGAATCAGCGGCCTCGAAGCCATCTTCGGCAGCCACTCGGGCATCAGCACTCTCGCCGCGGAGAGCCCGAGGAAGATGTCGGCGCCGGGCAGCAGGTCGGCCAACTTCCGCGCGTCGGTCTTCTGCGCGTACCGCGCCTTGTTGTCGTCCATCTCCTCCCTGCGGCCCTCATAGACGACGCCGGCGATGTCGGACACCCAGATGTTCTGGCGCCGAATACCGAGCGAGACGAGAAGATCAAGGCACGCGAGCGCTGCGGCACCCGCACCCGAGCAGACGAGCCTGACGTTGCCGATATCCTTGCCGACGACGCGCAGCCCGTTCGTGATCGCCGCGCCGACGATGATCGCCGTGCCGTGCTGGTCGTCATGGAAGACCGGGATCTTCATCCGCTCGCGGAGCTTCCTCTCGACGTAGAAGCATTCCGGCGCCTTGATGTCTTCGAGATTGATGCCGCCGAACGTCGGCTCCAGCGCCGCGATGATCTCGACCAGCTTGTCCGGGTCGCGTTCGTTGACCTCGATGTCGAAGCAGTCGATGCCGGCGAACTTCTTGAACAGCACCGCCTTGCCTTCCATCACCGGCTTTGCAGCGAGCGGCCCGATCGGGCCAAGTCCGAGCACCGCGGTGCCGTTGGTCACCACGCCGATCAGGTTGCCGCGCGCCGTGAGGTTCCTCGCCTCGGCGGGCTCGCGGACGATCTCGTCACATGCCGCAGCGACGCCCGGCGAATACGCGAGCGCGAGATCGCGCTGATTGGTGAGATCCTTGGTCGGCGCAATCGAGATCTTGCCGGGGGGCGGCTGGCGGTGATACTCGAGCGAGGCCTCGCGGATTTCCTTGTCGGGCATGGGAAGCACCGTCTGGAGCGGGCGAGTATCTTAGCGTAGCGCGCGCGGGGCCGGCTATCGGGCGCCCGATGCAATCGCACGCATCTATCGCATACCCTTTGCCTGTTCCCGTGCGATCCACACGTCGATCCGCTGTTCGAGCACCGCCAGCGGCACCGACCCGTCATCGATCAGTGCATTGTGGAAGCGCCGGATGTCGAATCGGTCGCCCAGCGCCGCCTTGGCCTTGGCACGCAACGCCTTGATCTTGAGCTCACCGACCTTGTAGCTCAGCGCCTGACCGGGCCAGACGTAGTAGCGGTCGACCTCGGCGGTCGCGAAGGCTTCGCCGATGCCGGCGTTGTCGACGAGGTAGCTGATCGCGCGTTCGCGGCTCCAGCCGAACGCATGAATCCCGGTGTCGACGACGAGCCTGCACGCGCGGAACATTTCCGACGACAGATAGCCGAACTTGGAGTAAGGGTCCTTATAGAGACCGACGTCCTCGCCGAGACTCTCGGCGTAGAGCGCCCAACCCTCGCCGTAGGCGGCGAAGAACGCGTTGCGCCGGAACATCGGCAGCCCGGTGAGCTCCTTCGCGCGCGCAGTCTGCAGATGATGCCCGGGTACGGCCTCGTGCAGGAACAACGTCTCCATGTCGTACTTGGGACGCCGCGAAAGGAAATTGACGTTCGCCTCGAAGTAGCCGGCGCGCGTGCCGTCGGCGGTGCCGCCGGTGTACCTCTCCGCGTTGTTGCCTTCGGCCGCGTCCATCGCGCGAATGCCGTACGGCTGGCGAGGCAATTCGGCAAACAGCCGCGGCAGCTCGGGGTCGACGCGCTTCGCGATGTCGCGGTAGCCGGCGAGCATGTCCTCGGGCGTCGTGTAGTAGAACTGCGGCGACGATCTGATGTGCGCGATGAATTCCGCGCGCGTTCCCTTGAAGCCCGTGCGGGCGATGACGGCGTCCATCTCGCCACCAATGCGCGCCACTTCGGCGAGCCCCATCTCGTGAATCTCGCGCGGCGTGAGCGAAGTCGTCGTCAGCTCGGCAACCGCTGCGGCGTAATACGCCGGCCACCCGGGCTGTGCTTCCGCGCCCGGCCCCTTCCGGCATGCCGGCAGGTATTCCGTCTCGTAGAACGCCCTGAGCGCGCGGAATGCGGGGACCACCTGGTCCGCAAGAACCGCGCGCCCGGCGGCGGCCAGCCGGTCGCGATCCGCCGCCGCAATGTCTGCCGGCATGCGGGTGAACGGCGCGTAGAGCGGGTTGGCCGCGACGTCCGGGGGCGTAAGGCTGTCGAGCTGGGCCGGAACACGCGCAACGACGATCTCCGGCGGCAGCCAGCCGCGCGCCATCGCGCGCTTGAGGTTAGCGGTCGTCTGTTCGAGCAGCGTGGGGACCGCCGCGAGGCGCGTGAGGTAGTTCTCGTAGTCGCGCAGCGACTCGAAGCGCGTCACACGAATGAGCGACGGGAGGCTCGTTCCGCCGACGTGCGGCCCGTTGAACTGCGTCACCGACAGCCATGAGTCAGCGCCGGCGGCGGCAGGATCGGCGAACACCGCGTTCTTGCGGATCTGATAACCGAGCGTCGTGGCGAGCACCGCGTACGACACCGCGTCCTGACCGGAAAGTGCGTTGCGGTCGATCTGCGCGAGGCGCTTCGCGAGCTCGTCGACATGGGCCTTGCGCCGGGCGATTGCGCTCTCGGAGACGTCGATCATCCGATCGTCGTAACGATGATCGCCGACGTAGGTCGCGTAGCCCGGGAACTCGCGCATCTGCCATTCCCAGTATTCGGCAAAGAGCGCGTTCGCCTGTTCGGACGCCGAGGGCGCCGCGATGGCAGCGGTAGCGGCGCACGCGGTCGCGAAGAGGGCCGCGCGCGCGAGCGCGGCAATACGAGCAAGAAGATTCATTGGCGGTGCTCCCGGAACGCGACTTCGCGAATGAACCCGGCTGCCGCACGCCGGCCCGGCCAGACCCTGATGCAAGCACGGGATTGCGCGCTCGCCGGAGCCTCGTTCACGGCGCAGGTGCCGAATCATAACCGCAGGAGCCACTGCCGGCGGTCGGCGGTTCGGGGGGCATTTGCCGGAAGTCGTCCTTGACCCTGCGCAAGGCCCATGGAGGGGCGTCCGCTATAATCGCGGCTGCTTTTTCGATCACCTCCACCCTTGCGCACGGACCTTTTACCAACCCCCGGCCGATCGCGGAACCCACCGCCCTTCCATGCTCGAAGCCCACGGACTCGCCGCGCGTCGCGGCCATGCGCGGCTGTTCGAGGACTTGTCGTTCCGGCTGGAATCGGGACATGCGCTGGTGGTGACCGGCGCCAACGGGACCGGCAAGACGACGCTCCTGCGCATGCTTGCGGGTTTGTCGGCACCCGCGGCGGGCGAGATCCGCTGGATGGGGGCCGCGGTCGCGCCCTTCGACCCGATGGTGCGAGCGGCGATCGCGTTTGCGGGTCACGCCCCGGCGTTGAAGGACGAGCTTTCCGCCGAGGAGAATCTCGCCGCGCTCGTGGCATTGGCCGGCGAATCGGTCGCGCGCGAGTCGATACGCGCTGCGCTCGACCACGTTGCGCTCGGGCCGAAACGGACGCTTCCCGCGCGCGTGCTGTCGCAAGGCCAGCGGCGGCGGATCGGGCTCGCGCGCTTGTCGCTGCTCAATCGCCCACTGTGGATCCTGGACGAGCCGGCGACGGCGCTCGATGCGGCCGGCATCGCGATGCTCGCCGGCATGGTTGCGGAGCACGTCCGCCGCGGCGGAACGGCGGTGGCGGCGACGCACGTTCCGCTCGGCCTTCCCGACGCGCACGTGCGCTCGATGACGCTGGCGTGAACATGGCCCTCGTGCAGCCCGCCCCCGTGTCCGCTGCGGCGGGCGCCATCCTGCCGGGCGTGCGCTGGGCGCTCGAGCGCGACCTCAGGATCGCGCTCCGCTCGCGCGCGGAACTCGGCGTGCAATTGCTGTTCTACGTCATCGTGGTTTCGCTGTTCCCGCTCTCGACGACTCCCGAACGGACGCTGCTGTCGACGATGGGCCCCGGCGTGCTGTGGGTCGCCGCCCTGCTCGCCTCGCTCCTGTCGCTGCCGCGGCTCTTCGCCGGAGATTACGCCGACGGCACGCTGGAGCAGATCGCGCTGTCGCCGTATCCGCTGGGCGCGCTCGTTTCCGGGAAGATCCTCGCGCATTGGCTGACGACCGGGCTGCCCGTGGCGCTGCTGGCGCCGCTCCTCGGTGTCCAGTACGCGATGGATGGCGAGTCGCTCGCCGTACTGACCGCGGCGCTGCTGATCGGCACGCCGATCCTCTCGCTGCTGGGCGCGATCGGTGCGGCGTTGACACTGGGGCTGCGCGCCGGCGGCAGCCTGCTCGCGCTCCTGATCCTGCCGCTCTACGTGCCGGTGCTGATCTTCGGCGCCGGCGCCGTCGACGCCGCGCGCGCCGGACTGGGCGTCGGGGCGAACCTGTCGCTGCTGGCCGCGGGACTGTGTATCGCGCTCGTCGGCGCGCCTTTCGCAGCCGCCGCGGCGGTGCGGATCGCGCTCGATTGACGTGACGAGATCGACGGCGAACATGACCTTCAACTGGTTCCGCTACGCTTCTCCCGCGACGTTCTATTCGGTCGCCGGGAGATTGGCCCCGTGGTTCGCGTGGTCGGCTGCCGCGCTGGCCGCGATCGGCGTTTATCTCGGCTTGTTCATCGCGCCGACGGACTTCCAGCAGGGCGACGCCTACCGGATCATCTTCATCCACGTGCCCGCGGCGTGGATGTCGATGTTCCTCTACGTGGTGATGGCATTCTGGAGCGCACTGGCGCTCGGCTTCAACACGCGGCTCTCGGCGATGATGGCGCAGGCGATCGCCCCCACCGGTGCGCTGATGACGGCAATCGCACTCTTCACCGGGTCGCTGTGGGGCCGCCCGACGTGGGGCACCTACTGGGCGTGGGACGCGCGGATGACCTCGGAGCTGATCCTGCTCTTCCTCTACCTCGGGATCATCGCACTGCGCAACGCGATCGAGGAGCCGCGCCGCGCCGACCGCGCTTGCGCTGTGCTTGCACTGACCGGCGTGATCAACGTCCCGATCATCTACTATTCGGTCAAGTGGTGGAACACGCTGCACCAGGGTTCCTCGGTCAGCCTCACCGCGGCGCCGACGATGGCGGCAATCATGCTGACCGGCATGCTGATCATGTCGTTCGCGGCGTGGTTCTACGCGATCGCCGTCGTGCTCGTGCGCGTCCGGGCGATCACGCTCGAGCGCGAGCGTGGTGCAGCGTGGGTCGCGGAGTTAAAGGAGGTAAACGCATGAGCGCGGCGGGCGCAGCCAAGGCGCGAAGGGCGCGTCGGCGCGCGATTGCTTGCCGCCGACAGCTCGGTTGGACGATTCCCGATAGCCGTGCGGAGGCGGCCGCAGCATGATGGATTTCTTCGCCATGGGCGGCTACGCCTTTTACGTCTGGGGTTCGTACGGGATGACGGCGCTTGTCGTCATCGTGGAGATCTCCACTCTCATCAGCCGGCGCAAGGCGGCGCTCGAGGAAGCGCGGCTCTCCGGACCCGAGGATGCCGCGGTGGCGATTACCGGTCGAGGTGCAGGATGAAGCCGCGCCATCGTCGTTTCGCCTGGATCGGCGGCGGCATCGCGGTGCTGGCCATCGCCGCCGCGCTGGTGCTGAACGCGTTCCAGTCCAACCTCGTGTTCTTTTTCACGCCCTCGCAGATCGCCGCCAACGAAGCGCCGAAAGGTCGCGCGTTCCGCATCGGCGGCCTCGTCGTCGACAAGAGCCTGAAGCGCGATGGTCTCACCGTGCACTTCGACGTCACCGACACCGCGAGCACGGTCCCCGTCGTCTACACCGGGATCCTCCCCGATCTGTTCAAGGAGGGCAAAGGCGTCGTCGCGCAAGGGAAGCTCGAAGGCGACGGCGTGTTCCACGCAACCGAAGTGCTGGCGAAGCACGACGAAAACTACATGCCGCCGGCGGCTGCCGACGCGGTCAACAAGGCGCACGGCGCCGCGGCGGCCGAAAAGACCGCGCGCACGCTGAAGCCATGATCCGAACCCTCGACGGGGGAGCCCGATGATTCCCGAACTCGGTCACTTCGCGCTGATCCTCGCGCTGCTGCTCGCGACGATCCTCGGCACACTGCCCATCATCGGCGCCCAGCGCCGCATCCGCGCCTGGATGGCGCTCGCGCGGCCGGTCGCGCAGGGTCAGTTCCTGTTCGTCGCGACCGCCTGGGGCTGCCTCGCGTATTCGTTCATCGTCAGCGACTTCTCGGTGCTGAACGTCGCGACCAACTCGAACTCGCAACTGCCCGCTTATTACCGCTTCGCCGCGACGTGGGGCTCGCACGAGGGCTCGATGCTGCTGTGGGTGCTGATGCTTTCGGTGTGGACGTTCGCCGTGTCGATGCGAAGCCGGCACCTTCCCGACGAAATGGTCGCCCGCGTGCTGGGCGTCATGGGTCTCGTCAGCGTGGGCTTCCTGCTCTTCCTGCTGCTCACGTCGAATCCGTTCGAGCGGGTGTTCCCCGTCCCCGCCGAAGGGCGAGACCTGAATCCGCTGCTGCAGGATCCCGGGATGGTCGCGCATCCGCCGATGCTGTACATGGGCTACGTCGGGTTCTCGGTCGCGTTCGCCTTCGCGATCGCGGCGCTCATCGGAGGGCGGCTCGACGCCACCTGGGCGCGCTGGTCGCGGCCGTGGACCACGCTCGCGTGGAGCTTCCTCTCCATCGGCATCATGATCGGCAGCTGGTGGTCCTACTACACGCTGGGCTGGGGCGGCTGGTGGTTCTGGGATCCGGTCGAGAACGCCTCGTTCATGCCCTGGCTCGTCGGCACGGCGCTCCTCCATTCGCTGGCGGTGACCGAAAAGCGCGGCACTTTCAGGAACTGGACCGTGCTGCTCGCGATCTGCGCTTTTTCGCTGTCGCTCGTGGGCACGTTCCTCGTGCGCTCCGGCGTGCTGACGTCGGTGCACGCGTTCGCGACGGACCCGCGGCGCGGCGTGTTCATCCTAGCCTTCCTCGTCGTCGTGATCGGCGGCTCGCTTACCCTCTATGCGGTGCGCGCGCCGAAGGTCGGCGTCGGCGGCCGCTTCGACATCGTCTCGCGCGAGTCGATGCTGCTCGGCAACAACGTGCTGCTGATCGCCGCGGCGGGGTCGGTGCTGCTGGGGACGCTTTACCCGCTCTTCCTCGACGCGCTCAATCTGGGCAAGATTTCCGTCGGCCCGCCGTACTTCGATACGGTGTTCGTGCCGTTGATGACCCCGCTCGTGTTCCTGATGGGGATCGGACCGCTCTCGCGCTGGAAGCGGGCGTCGCTGCCGGATCTCTGGCAACGGTTGCGCTGGGCGCTTGCCATCAGCGTCGTCACCGCGCTGCTGGCGCCGCTGGCGATGCCGCAGTGGAAGCCGCTTGTCTCCTTCGGCCTGCTGCTCGCTTTCTGGATCGTCACCGCGACCTTCGTCGTCGTCCGCGAGCGGATTCGCAGCGCGGGCGGCGGTCTCGCCGCGCAGCTCGCACGGCAGCCCCGCAGTTTCTGGGGCATGGTGCTGGCGCATCTCGGCATCGCCGCGTTCATCGTCGGCGTCACGATGGTCAAGGGCTACGAGATCGAGCGTGACGTCAAGATGAGCGTCGGCGATACCGTCGACGTCGCCGGCTACGTGTTCCGCTTCGATGGCGTCACGCAGACGAAAGGGCCGAATTACGAAGCCACGCGCGGCAGCGTCAGCCATCAGCCGCAACGGCGTCGTACGTCGAAACGCTCTATCCGGAGAAGCGCATGTACAACGCAGGTGGCAATGCCAATGACCAATGCCGCGATCGACAGCGGACCGTTCGGCGACATCTACGTATCGATGGGCGAGCCGGTCGACGGCGGTGCGTGGGTCATCCGCGTGTACTCGAAGCCGTTCGTCACCTGGATCTGGGGCGGCTTCATGATGTTGGCAATCGGGGGCTTCCTCGCCCTTTCGGACCGCCGCTATCGCGTCGGTGCGGAGCGCGACGCCATGGCGCCGCAGCGGCGCCGCCGCCGCGTACGGAACGAAGCGATGAACAAGAAGCTTCTGATCCCGCTCGCCGATTTTCTTCGTCCTGGCGGGATTCCTGTTCGCAGGACTGTGGCGCGACCCGCGCGAAGTGCCCTCGCCGCTCATCAACAAGGCGGCGCCGCAGTTCACGCTCGCGCAGCTGCACGATCCGGCAACGAAGCTCGGGACCGTCGACATGAAGGGGCAGGTCTGGCTCCTCAATGTCTGGGCGTCGTGGTGCGTGTCCTGCCGCGAGGAGCACCCGTTGCTGGTCGAGCTCGCGCAAGCGAAAGTCGTGCCGATCATCGGCCTCGACTACAAGGACGATCCAGGACCCGGCAAGACCTGGCTCGCCCAGAACGGCGACCCCTACACGACGTCGGTCATGGACCGCGACGGCAGCGTGGGCATCGATTACGGTGTCTATGGGGTGCCCGAGACCTTCGTGATCGACAAGAGCGGCACGATCCGCTACAAGCAAATCGGGCCGATCACGCCGGAAGCGCTGGAGAAGAAAATCCTTCCGCTCGTGCGCGAGCTGCAGAAGTCATGATGCGTCGCGCTCTGCTGCCCGCGGCATTCGCGCTGTCCGCGGCGTGGCCGCTTGCGGCGGCCGCTGCCGACGCGGTGCCGACCGAAATGGACCCGGTCAAGGCGGCGCGCGCGGTGAAGCTCGCCGAGAAGCTCCGCTGCCTCGTCTGCCAGAATCAGTCGATCGCCGATTCGAACGCCGAGCTCGCGAACGATCTGCGGCGCCAGATCCGCGAGCAGATCGCCGCCGGCAAGAGCGACGAAGAGATCGTCGATTACATGGTCAATCGCTACGGCGACTTCGTGCTCTATCAACCTCCATTCAAGGCAACGACGGTCCTGCTCTGGGCCGGGCCCGCGCTGCTGCTGACCGGAGGCTTCTTCGTGCTCGTGAGAAACGTCCGGCGCCGACAGGCCGCGGAGACGCCGCTCACCCCGGAGGAGCGGGAGCGCGCGGCGCGCCTGCTGGGCGAGGATATCGGGAAGAAAGACAAGTGATCGCCTTTGTCGCCATCACGGCCCTCATGGTCGCGGCCGCGCTCGCGTGGGTGCTGCTGCCGCTCCTCCGGGGCGCGAATCCCGGAGGCATCGAGCGCGAGGCATCCAACGTCGCGATTCTGCGGGACCAGCTGGCCGAGCTCGAGTCCGATCTTGCCAACGGCACGATCCCGCGCGAGCAATACGAGCAGGCGCGCGCCGAGCTCGAAGCGCGGACCCTCGACGAAGCGAAGGAAGGAGCAGTCCGCGCGTCCGACACGCTGTCGAGTGCAGGCGCGTGGACGGCAGCGATCGTCGCCGGCGCGCTCCCGATCGCCGCACTGCTGCTCTACGTCTCGCTCGGCAATTTCGATGCGTTTTCGCCGCTGGCGACGCGGCCTGCCGCGGCGACGAACGCCCCGGAACACGAGATGACGCCGCAGCAAATCGAGGAGATCGCCGGGAAGCTCGCGGCGAAGCTCGACAAGGAACCCGGAAACGCCGAAGGGTGGGTCATCCTTGCGCGCACGTACTACGCGATGAACCGGCACGCGGACGCGGCACGCGCCTTCGAACGCGCCGTCGCGCTCGTCCCCGACAACGCCGAACTGCTCGCCGACTACGCCGATGCGCTTGGCGCCGCGCAGGGCGGAACGCTCGCCGGCAAGCCGATCGAGCTCGTGCAGCGCGCGTTGAAGATCGATCCCACGCAGTGGAAGGCCCTCGCGCTCGCCGGTACGGTGGCGTTCGATCGCAAGGACTATGCGCAGGCCGTCGCCTACTGGGAGCGGATGAAGGCGACGGTGCCGCCCGAATCGTCGATCGCCAAATCGATCGATTCGAGCATCGCCGAGGCGCGGGAGCTGGGCGGGCTCAAGGCTCCCACCGTCGTCGCGTTGGCGCCCGACGCGAAGCCGGCAGTGCCGCCGCCGGCGGCAGCGAAGGCGCCCGCTGCGCCCGCGCCGAGCGCGACGGCGCGATCCGGACCGGCGACGGTCGCCGGCACCGTGACGCTCGCGCCCGAGCTCGCAGCGAAGGCCGCCCCGACGGACACGGTATTCATCTTCGCGCGGCCCGCGCAAGGCGCGAAGATGCCGCTCGCCATCCTGAAACGACAGGTCAAGGATCTTCCCGCGTCGTTCACGCTCGACGACACGATGGCAATGGCAGCGAACATGGCGTTGTCCAATTTCAGCGAAGTCGTCGTCGGGGCGCGCATTTCGAAGTCGGGCCAGGCGATGCCGCAAAGCGGCGATCTCGAAGGGTTCTCGCCTCCGGTCAAGGTCGGTGCGACCGGCATTGCGGTGACCATCGCGAATACCGTCCCGTAGCGAGCCGCACCCCACAGCGGCGTTCTGTCGCACCCTGCGCGTGCGGTCCCCGGCACGCGTGAGGCCGCTTGACATGCGTCAAAGCCTCCCGCTCGGCGACCGGGCACCATCGTTGTGCAGCGTCATGACGATTGCCGTCAAGCCTTAGGGGGAGCGCATGGATCGAACGATCACACACGCCTTCGCGCGCGCCATTGTGGCCGCGTTCGTTGTATTTGTGCTTTCGGGGACGCCGGCATTCGGACAGACCCAGAAAGCCGCCGTGCCGGCCAAGACCGCTGCGTTCGACGCCTCGCCCTGCCTCGCCTGTCACACGCCGGTCAAGGCGCTGCACGATGCCGGCAAGCACAAGGCGGTTGGCTGCAACGCCTGCCACGACGGCACCGCGGCTCACCTCGCCGATTCGACGAAGCGTCCGGTGACGAAGACCGATCTCGCAACGTGCGGCGGCTGCCACCAGAACCAGTACAAATCGTATGCGCAGATGGATTGGGCCCGCACAGCGCGCTTCGAGAAAAAGCAGTACTCGGGACCGGCCCCCGATCCGTCGTACGATCTGCTGATGTCGCCGCACGGCTTCACGAAGGAGCACAATCTCCCGCGCTCGCACACCTTCGCGCTCCTTGACCAGTACGTCGTCGACCGCGCGTTCGGGGGGCGCTTCGGAACGAAGGAGGGTTGGCGCTACCTCGCAGGCTATGGCGATTTCGACGTGATGGACGTCGTCGTCGACCAATATCCCGACAACACCGAGCAGAAGGTGTGGAGACCCGGCACCGCCGCCGCCGCAAACCCCGTATGCCTGTCGTGCAAGACGCAGGACCACATCCTCGAGTGGGCGTACATGGGCGACCCGACGCCGAACGCCAAATGGAGCCGCACCTCGAAGGTCGTCGAGCTCGCCAAGGCATCGAAGCATGCGCTCAACTGCATCTTCTGCCACGACCCGCACGCGGCAAAACCGCGAATCGTCCGCGACGCGCTGATCGAGGCCGTCACGCGGACCGACTTCCCGACGCTCTATTCGCAGGATGCGCGCAAGACCCGGGTTGACGTCATGGACATGGGTCTTCGCGGGTTCACGCGCAAGATCGGGCTGCTCGAACGTTACGACGGCAAGCTCCAGTGCGGACAATGCCACGTCGAGTACAACTGCAACCCGGGCTTCAACCCGACGACCGGGGAAGCGATCCCGATGGCCGACAGGCGGACCAATTATTTTCCGTTCGTCGATGTCAACAATATCCTCAAGGCCTACGATCACATCCAGTTCCGCGATTTCAGGAACCAGTTCACCGGCGCCGCGCTGTGGAAGGCGCAGCACCCGGACGTCGAAACCTACTACAACTCGAAGCACGAAAAACTGGGCATCGATTGCGCGTCCTGTCACATGCCGAAGGTCAAGGACCCGAAGACGGGGAAGCTCTGGACGTCGCACTGGCAGACGAACCCCAAGCATTACCTGAAGGAAACGTGCCTGCAATGCCATAACCAGTGGAGCGAGCAGCAGGCGAAGTACGTGATCGAATCGATGAACTCGCACTACCAGGGCAAGGTCAGGAATGCGGAGTTCTGGCTCTCCCAGCTCATCAGCAAATTCGGGCAGGCGCAGTTGGTCGGCGTTGGCGAGGAAGCGCTGAGGGCCGCTCGGGCGAAGCACGGCGACGCCCACGCCAACTGGGAATGGTGGACCGCGGCTAACGGCGCCTCGTTCCATAATCCCGAGCTTGCGCACGACTCGCTTTCGAAGTCGGTCGCCGCATCGCAGGAGGGAATCAAGATCCTCGACGACGCGATCAAGGCGAAACAGTCGGCGAGCGCACCCGCTGCGGCCGCTGCGGGACCCCCGCCTGCCGCGACGGTGCAGAAATAGCCCGGGTCACCGTTGCGGCTCCCGGAGCGCGCGCCACGATTCCCCTCGAAGTGCGGCGCGCCCTCCGTCCTGGTTGCCGTCGAACCGGTGATCACCGGGCATCTTTTGGCCCCGGCGTTTCGTGAACGTGTCGCGCTGACGCTGCAGGACACAGGAACCGCGTGGTCGCGCCCACCGCATCGCTCGTTTTCTGGACCGTTGCCGGATTGATGACGGCGGCGGCACTCGCCTTCGTGCTGCCGAGGCTGCTGTCGCGGCGGGAACGGCCGGCCAGCGCGCCCGCCGCAGATACGAACGTGGCGGTATACCGGGAACAGATTGCCGAGCTCGACGCCGAGCTTGCGAGCGGGCGCGTGAGTGGCAACCAGTACGCGCAGGCGCGGGCCGAGATCGAGCAGCGCTTGCTCTCCGAGATCGACGATGCGCCGGCTATCGCCGGTCGAGCGACGCCGGCGGCGGCGCTCGTGCTCGCCATCGCCGTGCCGGCGCTGGCATTCGCCATCTATGCGATCGTCGGCGAGCCGAGCGCAGTGCGCGCGGGCGTCGCCGTGCCGGCACCGGCAGCAGGGCGTGACGCATCGGCGCGGCGCGATGAGCTCGTCACGCATCTGGCAAGGAGCCCGCGCGATGGCCGGAGCTGGGTGCTGCTTGCGCGGACGGATTTCGACGCCGAGCGCTTCAGCGATGCCGCCGCCGCATACGAACAGGCGATCGCGGTGAGCGCAAAAGTTGCGGCTGACCCGGCGATCTGGTGCGAATTCGCCGACGCGCTGGGGATGGCCAACGGCGGCATGCTGACGGGAAAGCCGCGCGAGCTCGTGATGCAGGCGCTTGCGCGCGACCCTGCGCACCCGAAAGCGCTGGAGATGGCGGGGAGCGCGGCTTTCGAGGCACGCGAGTATCATTCCGCTTCCGGTTACTGGAGAGCGCTGCTCGCGCAGATGTCCCCTGGGACGCAGGCTTATCGCGACCTGGCTGCTGCCATCTTGCACGCGGAGCGCCTGGCGCTGCCTCTCCCGGCGCCGGTGGGCCGTTCGGAGGGCGCTTCGCCACGCGATTGAGCGCGGCGACCAGCAGCGCCGCGGAAACGAGGACGCGCGAAGGTTGCGGACGAATGAAATGAAAACACCATGCCCGCCGACGTCGATGTCCTGGTAATCGGCGGCGGCATCTCGGGGCTCGCAACGGCATTCGGCTTGAAGCAGCGTGGCGCGTCGGTCGAAGTGTTCGAAGCGGCCTCGCGCGCGGGCGGCGTGATTGGAAGCCGGCACCACGGCGGCGCGCTCTATGAACGCGGCCCGAACAGCACGCTCGACACGACGCCGCTCATCAATACGCTGCTGGACGCGCTCGGCATCCGCGGCGAGCGCCGGGACGCGGCCGCTGTTGCCACGACACGGTACATCGTCCGCGGAGGCAGGCTCGTCGCGCTTCCGTCCACCTCCGGCGCATTTCTGACGACGTCGGCATTCTCGCCTGCCGCCAAGCTTCGACTGCTGCGCGAACCGTTCGTCGCGCGGGCCCCCGCCGACGCCGAGGAATCAATTGCAGCATTTGTCCGCCGCCGCCTCGGGACCGAGTTCCTGGATTACGCGATCGACCCGTTCGTGTCCGGCGTCTACGCCGGCAATCCGGAGCGGATTTCCGTACAGGCCGCGTTTCCGCGCCTCGCCGCGCTCGAGCAAAAATACGGCAGCCTGATCAAAGGTCAGCTCCTGGGCGCGCGCGAGCGCAGGAAGAGCGGCGAGACGGCGAAGAACGCAGCGCCGAGCTTTTCGTTTCGCGCCGGGATGCAGACGCTCACCGACGCGCTCGGTCATGCCATTGGCCGCGTGGAGACCGGTGTGCAGGGGCGCCGCATCGAACGCAACGCCGACGGAACATGGACGGTTGCCGGCGCGCGCGCCGGCGAGCCCGTTCTGCGCCGCGTGAAGGCCGTCGTCCTCGCGGCTCCGGCATACGAGGCTGCGAAGCTTTCGCGCGAGCTCGCGCCAGCAGCCTCGAAGAACCTCACGGCGATCGAGTACGCGGCGATCGCAGGGGCCGCGAGCGCGTACCGTCGCGAAGACGTCACGCACCCGCTCGCGGGCTTCGGCTTTCTCGTGCCGAAGAAGGAGCAGCGCGGAATTCTCGGGACGCTGTTCTCGAGCAGCATGTTCGAGGCGCGCGCCCCCGAGGGCGTCGTGCTGCTCACCTCGTTCCTCGGCGGCTCGCGCAACCCGGAGCTGCTCGCGAAGCCCGATGCCAAGCTCGCCCAGATCGTGCACGGCGAGCTCGCGGCGCTGGTGGGCGCGCGCGCGCAACCGCTATGGACCGAGATCACGCGCTGGAAGCAAGCGATTCCGCAATACACGATGGGTCATCTTGAACGCCTGCGACCGGTCGAGGAGGCGGAGCGGACGCTGCCTGGTCTCTTCTACTGCGCAAACTATCGCGGCGGCGTCTCGGTCGGCGACTGCATCAAGTCGGCGCACGCGATGGCCGACACCGTCGCGCGCTTTCTCGTCGGCATTCGCAGCGCGTAGCATTGCCGCAATCCAACTCAGAGGCTACAATTCCTTGCCGCAACTCCAGCACAGGTCGAAGGTCGCCGGCGATTCCTCGCCGCAGGCGTGGCACCTGCGCACGCCGACCTGCGCCGCGTCGGCTTCGATCCGCTGCAGCAGTACCGCTGCCCGCTCCCGGTCCTGCTCGCGCTCGAGCCACACCTGGGGCTGCGCGACATCGGGCGGCACCTCGCCGACGATGCTCGACGTATGTTCGTTGAACACGTGCGCGCGAATGCCGATCTGATTCAGCCGATCCGCGAGCAGGTAGGCGTCGAACCGGTTTCGCGCAGTGTAGAAACGAATCACGCGACGTTCTCCACGGATCAAGCTATCCGTTGCGCCGGTGCTCGGCCGCCTGCCTTCGTTCGACGACGCGGCCGGGAGTCTCCGGCTCTACCGCTGCGCCACGAAAGTTCGCGCGGCGGCTCCCCCGTTTGCGCGCTGACGCAGCCTTCAGTCGTTGGCTTCGCCCGGCGCACTCGCGGATCCCTGGGTTCGCCCGTCTCTCTCACGCTGCCCCCGCCGGTCGCCACGCGAGCAGCCGCATGACAAGACGCGTGAGCACGGCGCGAAGGGGTGCGGCGCGTCCCGCATCCCAGCGGCATGGCGGCGCCTCGTCCATGTAGCATCGTTGCGCAATCTCGAGCTGCAGCGCATGGACGCCGCGCGCCAGCGCACCGTAGTGCCGCGTGACGTAGCCGCCCTTGAAGCGCCCGTTGACGACATGCGTAAAGCCGCCCGCTGCGCCGAGGACCTCTGCGGCCGACGCCTGCAATTCCGGCGCGCAGCTCTTGCCGTCGGACGTCCCTAGATTGAGATCGGGCAGACGTCCGGCAAAGAACCGCGGGACTTCGGAGCGGATCGAATGGCCGTCGAGGAGCACGGCATAACCATGGCGCGCGCGCACGCGCTCGATTTCCGCAGCGAGCGCCGCGTGGTAGGGATCGAAATACTCGGCACGGCGCGTCTCGATCTCGATTGCATCGAGGGCTCCGTCCAGGCAATAGATCGGATCGTTCGCGAACGTCCGCGTCGGCACGAGCTCGGTGACGTCGGCGCCGGGATAAAGCGACGCACCGGAGGGATCGCGATTGAGATCGACGACGTAACGCGAGCAGGCGGCGACCAGCATCGTGACGCCCGCCTCGCGCGCGAAAGCATAGAGCCGATCGACATGCCAGTCCGTGTCGGGCAGCACGGCCGCAGCCGGTGTGAGGCGCGCCGCCATGGCGGGAGGCAACTGCGTTCCCGCATGCGGCACGTCGATGACGAGCGGTGCGTCGCCGCGATGAAGGTCGAACAACTTCATCCGGGGCCCCCGATCGCATTGCGTTCAGGGAGAGCCCAGTTCTGGTCACTCATTCGTCATTCCACTTCGCGACGCGGCCGGCGCGAATGACGCCCGCGCACGGATTGCCGCCGATCCGGTAGGAAAGCTCCGCAGGGGTCGCAATATCCCACAGCGCGAGATCGGCGCGCTGGCCGGCAGCAAGCGTGCCCCGATCGGCGAGACCCAGCGCACGCGCCGCGTTGCGCGTCGTACCCGCGAGCGCCTCCTCGGGCGTGAGGTCGAACAACGTGCATGCCATGTTCATCATCAGCAGCAGCGAACCCGCCGGCGACGTGCCCGGGTTGCAGTCGGTCGCGATCGCGATCGGTACGCCCCGAGCACGCAGCACCGCCACCGGCGGGCGGCGGGTCTCGCGCAGCGCATAGAATGCGCCGGGCAGAAGCACGGCCGACGTGCCGGCGCGCGCCATCGCCGCGACTCCGGTATCGGCAGTGTATTCCAGATGGTCGGCCGACAAGGCGCCGAATTCCGCCGCGAGCGCGGCACCGCCCGAGTCGGAGAGCTGATCGGCGTGCAGCTTGACCGGCAATGCGTGCACCCGTGCGGCCTCGAAGACGCGCCGCGTCTCGCGCGGCGTGAACCCGATCGTCTCGCAAAACACATCGACGGCATCCGCGAGCCCGGCGGCGGCCGCTGCGGGAATCGTTTCGCGACAGACGACGTCGATGTAGGCGTCGGTGCGACCCGAGTATTCCGGCGGGACCGCATGCGCGGCGAGCAACGTCGTGCGCACGTCGAGCCCGAGTGCGGCGGCAAGCTTCTTCGCGGCGTCGAGCATGCGCAGCTCGCTCGCCGTATCGAGCCCGTAACCGGACTTGATCTCCACCGTCGCGACGCCCTCGGCGGCGAGCGCGGCGAGCCGCGGCTCGCTTTCCCGGATGAGCTCCGATGCCGATGCGGCGCGGGTCGCACGGACCGTCGCGAGGATGCCGCCACCACCCTTCGCGATGTCGGCATAGCTCGCACCGCGCTGCCTCGCCTCGAACTCGTCCGCACGATTGCCCGCATACACGAGGTGCGTATGGCAGTCGATGAGTCCTGGTGTAAGCCAGCGGCCATGCGCGTCGACCGTGCATGCCGCGCGGACATCGCGCGGCAGGTCGCGTGCCGTGCCGACCCACGCGATGCGATCGCCGACGATGCCGAGAGCACCGTCGCGAACGGCACCATACAGCGCGCCTCCTGTCATCGTCGCAAGATGCGCGCCGGTGACGAGGACGTCGAAGGTCGCAACAGTCATTGAGTATCCACCCCCAGGCTTACCCACTGCGTGGGCAGCGCCACCCCCTTAACGAGGAGGGGGCGAGCGCGGCCTCCGTCGCAGCGGGCGTTGCGCGTTACGCCTTGAGGTCGGCCGCCGCCCGCGCTCGCAGACGCGCCCTGCGGGCCTTGGCTTCGCCCTGCTCGCGCGGGCGTTCCGGTCGGCCGTGCGGCGCTCATCCGGCTAGGCGGCAGAGAAAGGCGCGATCGCCGCGCGGTACCGCGCGAACACGTCGGCCTCGCGCGAATGTCGGCCGGCACGGACCGCCCAGCGGCCCCCCACCATCACGTCGCGCACGGGATGCGTGCACGGACCGAAAATCGCGGCTTCGAGCCAGTCATCGGCCGGCAACTCCGCGAGCGCCGGATGATCGCCTTCGAGGACGACGAGATCGGCACGGCGGCCCACCGCGATCGCGCCGATCGGCTGCGCGAGCGCTTGCGCGCCGGCGAGCGCGGCGCGCTGGTAGAGCGCCCGCCCGACCGGAACACTGCCGTCTGCGAGCACGTTGCGGGCTCCGTGCGCGAGTCGCTGCGACCATTCGAGCTGCCGCAACTCGGCGAGCGGATCGATCATCGTGTTCGAGTCACTGCCGATTCCAAACAGGCCGCGCGCATCCACGTACTCGCGCGCCGGGAACGTGCCGTCGCCCAGGTCCGCCTCGGTCGTCGGCGCAAGCCCCGCGACGGCGCCGGAGACGGCCAACCGGCGGAGCTCGTCGCCGACAACGTGCGTCGCGTGGATCACGCACCATCGTCCATCGACCTCGGCGTGATCGAGCAGCCATTCAACGGGGCGCGATCCGCTCCACGCGATGCACTCGGTCACCTCGCGCACCTGCTCGGCCGCGTGGATGTGGATCGGTGCAGCGGGCGCGGCAAGCGCGACGATTGTGGCAAGCTCGTCGGGCGCGACGGCGCGCAGGCTGTGCGGGGCGACGCCGAGCGTGAACCCATGCGCGACGGCGTCGGCGCCGAGCGTTGCGTAGAGGCGCGCAAACGAATCGACTGTATGCACGAAGCGGCGCTGTCCCGCGGTCACCGGCGCGCCGCCGAATCCCGCGTGCGCGTAGAACACCGGCAGCAGCGTGAGCGCGATCCCCGCGCCGGACGCTGCGGTGGCGATGCGGCGCGACAGCTCCACCGGATCCGCGTACGGCCGGCCGGCGGGATCGTGGTGCACGTAATGAAACTCGGCGACCGCCGTGTAGCCCGCCTTCAGCATCTCGACGTACGCCTGCGCGGCGATCGCCTCGAAGGCATCGGCGTCGACGCGATCGAGAAAGGCGTACATCGCCGCTCGCCACGTCCAGAAACTGTCGCCGCCGGCACCCGCGCGCCCGGTGCGGCCGGCCAACGCCCGCTGAAACGCATGCGAGTGCAGATTCGGCATCCCGGGGATCACCGGGCCGCGAGCGCGTTCGGCATCGCCGGGCGCGCGATTCGGCTCGGCCCGCGCGATGATCCCGGCGGCATCCGCTTCGATCAGCACATCGTGAGCCCAGCCGCCCGGCAACAGCGCGGCCGCGGCGTGCAGCCTCATGCCGTGAGCTCGATCACGGCCACCAGCGCCACGGCGTCGCCGGAAAGTGGATTGATCGCAATGGACGCCCCGGCTGCGGCGCCGTCGTCCTCGACGACCATTGCGTGATCGATCGCGAGCGTCACCGGCGAATGCGCCGGAAGCAGGCATTCGAGCGCGCCGGCCGCCGCATAGCAGACGACGAAACGCGCTGGCGCAATGCGCATCCCCGCATCGCGCACGACCGCCACGCGCCCGTGCGCCCGGCCGCGGCGCAGCATCAGATTGAAATCGCGCACCGGCCCGGCAACGAGCGTGCACGTGACGCCGTCGTCACCGCTGAACGCATAGGGCTCAAACGGCGTGCGCAGTTCCGCGGCGTGCCCGTCGCCCTCGAGCCGCATGCCGGCGCCAGCGATGATGACGATCGTGCGATCGACACCGGGAAATCGCGAAAATGGGCCGTCGACGGCGACGTCGGCAACACTCACGCGCCAGTCGAATGTGTCGCAGCCTGCGTCCGGCGGATGCAACGCGATTTCGGTCGTTTGCCCGCCACCGTTTTTCCACGGCATGCGGACGTAATCGGCGGGCTGCAGGAGACGGTGCATGGCGGTCGGCGACGGTCGGGTCGCCGTCGATTGTAGGAGTAATGATCCATCGCGCCAACACGATCCGCGTCCGCGGATTGACAGCGGCGGCCCCGAGCCCTAGATTCGGCGGGTTCTCCAATCACCTCGGGAGCATCCCATGCGCAAGACATTCGCACTCGCGGCAGCCGCCGCGCTGGTCGTCGCGTCGCTGCCGGCCGCCGGCCAGGAAACCAAGGTTGCGATCGGCATGTCGGGCTGGACCGGTTTTGCGCCGCTCACGCTCGCCAAGGAGGCCAACATCTTCAAGAAAAACGGCCTCGACGTGACGCTCAAGATGATCCCGCAGAAGGACCGCCATCTGGCGATTGCCTCCGGCGACGTCCAATGCGCCGCGACCACCGTCGAGACGTGGATCGTCTGGAACGCGAGCGGCGTCGCCACGAAGCAGATCTTCCAGATGGACAAGAGCTACGGCGCTGACGGCATGGCGGTCCGGAGCAACGTCGCGAAGATCGCGGATCTCAAAGGCAAGACCGTTGCGGCGTCGGCGCCGGGTACCGCGCCCTATTTCACACTGGCGTGGTTCCTGAAGAAGAACGGGCTGTCGGTCAAGGACGTGACCGTCGTCAACCTCGAGCCCGCCGCCGCGGCGCAGGCGTTCGTCGCCGGTCAGAACGACGCAGCGATGACCTACGAGCCGTATCTGTCGACGGTGCGCGACAATCCCCAGGCCGGCAAGATTATCGCGACGACGCTCGACTATCCGATGATCATGGACACGTTCGGCTGCACGCCGAAGTTCCTCGCCGACAATCCGAAGGCGGCGCAGGCGCTTGCCAACAGCTACTTCGAGGCGGTCGACATGATCCGCAGGGAACCGTCCAAGAGCTTCGAGATCATGGGCGCGCCGACCAAGCAGTCGGGCGAGCAGTTCGCAAAGTCGGCGGCGTATCTCCGCTGGCAGGACAAGGCGGCGAACCAGAAGTTCTTCGCGGGCGAATTTCAGCAATTCAGCAAGGAAGCCGCCGACCTGCTCAAGGAGATCGGCACCATCAAAGCGACGCCCGATCTCACGACGATCGTCGACACGTCGTACATCAAGTGACGCATTCGTCCGAGAGCGCAAGGCGAAGCCGCCGCGCGATTGGAGGCGAATGCGTCATCCCCGCGGAGGCGGGGATCCAGCGTCGTAGCAGCACCGCGAAAGCCACTGGATTCCCGCCCCCGATCGGGTCGGGGGCAGGCTCTGCGCGGGAATGACGGCCTTTTCGTCGTGCGCGGGCCGCCCTCCCGATGACCCCACTCAAGCCCATCCCGCGACGGCAAAAGGCGGCGCTGGGCGTCGCCTTCTTCGTCCTGTTCGTCGCCGTGTGGGCGGCGGCGACGTTCGGCGGGTTCGTTTCGAAGACATTTCTCGCCGACCCCGCGACGATGCTGCGCGAAGGCTACGACTTGTTCGCCAAATTCGGCTTTGCCGGCGACGTCGCGATCACGATCTGGCGCGTCCTCGGAGGCTTCGTGCTGGCCGCGGTGTTTGCCGTGCCGCTCGGCGTGGCGATGGGCGCGTACAAGCCGATCGAGGCGTTCTTCGAGCCGTTCGTCTCGTTCGCACGCTATCTGCCGGCCTCCGCGTTCATCCCGCTCCTCATCTTGTGGGCCGGGATCGGCGAGATGCAGAAGCTCTCGGTGATCTTCATCGGCTCGTTCTTCCAGATCGTGCTGATGGTCGCCGTCACCGTCGGCGCGACGCGGCGCGATCTGGTCGAGGCCGCGTACACGCTCGGGGCAAGCGCATCCGGCATCGTGCGTCGCGTGCTGCTGCCGTCGTCCGCACCGGCAATCGCGGAAACGCTGCGCCTCGTCCTCGGCTGGGCATGGACCTACGTGATCGTCGCCGAACTGATCGGCGCCTCGTCCGGCATCGGCCACATGATCACCGACAGCCAGGCACTGCTCAACACCGGCCAGATCATCTTCGGGATCATCGTGATCGGCGTGATCGGGCTCATCTCCGATTTCGCCTTCAAGTGGGCAAATCAGCGGCTCTTCCCATGGTCGCTGGCCTAGCGTCCCTGTACTGAACCCGGATGAGCAAGCTCGTCATCGACGCCGTCGGCCGGACGTTTTCCGGCGTGCGCAGCGGCGCTCCAACCGAGGCATTGCAGCCAGTCACGCTCGCCGTCGCCGACAACGATTTCATCACCGTGCTCGGTCCCTCCGGGTGCGGCAAATCGACGCTACTGCGGATCGTCGCCGGCCTCGACTTTCCGACGACGGGCCGCGTGCTGCTGGATGGCGCACCAGTGACCGGACCCGGGGCGGATCGCGGGATGGTCTTTCAGAGCTATACGCTGTTTCCGTGGCTTACGGTGCGGCAGAACATCTGCTTCGGAATGCGCGAAAAGGCGATGCCGCAGCGCGAACAGGACGAGATCGCCGCGCATTACATCGACCGGATGGGCCTCGCCGGCTTCGAGCATCATTACCCCAAGCTGCTTTCCGGGGGCATGCAGCAGCGGACGGCCATCGCGCGCGCGCTTGCGAATGGTCCGAAGATCCTGCTGCTCGACGAACCGTTCGGCGCGCTCGACAACCAGACCCGGGCGCTGATGCAGGAGCTCCTGCTCGGCATCTGGGAAGCCGAGCGCAAGACCGTGCTCTTCGTCACCCACGACATCGAGGAGGCGATCTTCGTTGCCGGCCGCGTCGTCGTGATGTCGGCGCGGCCCGGACGCATCAAGACCGAGGTAGCGATCGATCTGCCGCACCCGCGGCACTACACGGTCAAGACGACGCCCGCATTCTCCGCACTGAAGGCGCGCCTTACGGAGGAGATCAGGGTCGAGGCGCTCAAGGTCGCGGCGGAAGACCATGCGTGACGCGCGCGGCGCGCTTGCCGCCGTTCTCGCAATCGCGCTCGCCGGTTGCGTCATCGTGCCGGATGCGCAACGGATGGTCATGCTTTCCGACACCGGCGTGGCGGAATTCCTGCTTCGTCCCTGCGACGGGCACCTCGATGACATGCGGCCCGCCGTTGCATCGGCGGCCGCGCTCGATGCCGACGGCGTCCGAATCGCGAGCTGGAATCTGCACAAGGGCGCGGACGACGGCTGGCAGGCCGATCTCGAGCGGATTGCCGCATCGAACGACGTCGTGCTGCTGCAGGAAGCGCTCCTCGACCGTGACCTCGAGTCCACGCTCGAGGCGGCGGGCCTGCGCTGGCAGCTCGCGAGCTCGTTCACGGTCAACGGCCGCGATGCGGGCGTGCTCACCGCCGCGCGCGTGCTCCCGCTTGCGGCGTGCACCCAATGGTCGCTGGAGCCGCTCCTCGCGCTTCCCAAGTCGGCGCTCGTCACCCGCTTCCGGCTCTCCGGACAGGACACGACGCTCGCCATCGCCAATCTGCACGCGATCAACTTCACGCTGTCGGCGGGCGGCGCCTATCGGCGCCAGCTCGAAGCCGTACGGGCGGAACTGGCGACACACCGGGGGCCGATCGTGTTCGCCGGCGACTTCAACACGTGGAACGACGCGCGGCGCGGCGCCGTCGAAGCGGTTGCGCGCGACCTCGGGCTCGCACCGGTCGCATTCCGGCCGGACGTGCGGCAGCGTTTTGCCGGGCACGCGGTCGACTTCATCTACGTGCGCGGGCTCGAGGTCATCGTCGCGAAATCGATCGAAGTCGTGTCGTCCGACCACAATCCGGTCTTCGCGACGCTGCGCGTCGTGCCGGGTGACTAAAGCCCCGCGGAGCTCAATAGCGTCCGCCGTTCTGCTGCCAGCGCCACGCATCGGCGCAGATCGCATCGAGGCCGCGCGTCGCACGCCAGTGCAGCAACGTCTCCGCGCGTGTCGGATCGGCATAACAGCTGGCGACGTCGCCCGCCCGCCTTGGCGCAAGCGTCCGCGTGATCCGGCGACCGCAGGCACGCTCGAACGCGGCGACGACATCGAGCACCGAGTGGCCGCGTCCCAACCCCAGGTTCAGCGTGGCCGCGCCGGCGTTCCGCGCGAGATAGGCGAGCGCCGCGACGTGGCCAAGCGCGAGATCCTGCACGTGCAGGTAATCGCGAATACCGGTGCCGTCGGGCGTTGGCCAGTCGGTGCCGAAGATCGAGAGATCGGAGAATTCGCCGGCGGCGATCCGTGACAACAGCGGCACGAGGTTGTTTGGCCGTCCCGTCGGCGCCTCGCCGATCCTGCCCGACGGATGCGCGCCGGCAGGATTGAAATAACGAAGGATCGCGATGCGCCAATTGGGGTTGGCATGCGCGAGATCGCGGAGGAAATCCTCGACCACCCGCTTCGTGCGGCCGTACACGCTCTGCGGCCCGAGCGGCGCGTCCTCGGTAACGGGAAGGTGCTCCGGCTGGCCGTAAACGGTGGCCGACGAGCTGTAGACAAGCGTCGCAACTCCTGCCTCGCCCATGACTTCCGCGAGCGCAAGAGCGCCGGTGACATTGACGTCGTAGTACGTGAGCGGTCGCAGCTCCGATTCGCCGACCGACTTCAATCCGGCGCAGTGGACGACGGCGTTGATCGGGTAGTCGCGAAACGCGCGCCGCAGCGCGTCGACGTCGCGGACGTCGGCCTCGATGCACGGGATCGACGCTTCGGTAAGCGCGGCGAGCCGCTCCAGCACGGCGCGCGTGCTGTTGGCGAAATTGTCCAGCACGGCCACCGCGTAGCCGGCCCGCGCCAGCTCGACGACGACGTGCGAGCCGACGTAGCCGGCACCGCCGGTGACGAGGATCGTATCGGTCATGGACGGCGACAGATTACAGGAGTCGCCGAGCGGCGGGAACAACAAACAAGGCCGGGCGCCTGCGGCCCGGCCTTCACACGAAGCAAAGCCGCGGCGGCGCCGCTACGCGGCCTTCGATGCCTCGCCCTTTTCGGGCGGCGGAGATTCCGGGCGACCGACGAGTTCCACCAGTGCCATCGGGGCCTTGTCGCCGACGCGAAAGCCGAACTTGAGGATCCGCAGATAACCGCCCGGGCGCGCCTGATAACGCGGACCGAGCTCGTTGAAGAGCTTCACGACGACGGCGCGGTCGCGCAACCGGTCGAACGCGAGGCGGCGGTTTGCAACCGTAGGCGTTTTGCCGAGCGTGATCAGCGGCTCGGCGACGCGGCGCAGCTCCTTCGCCTTCGGCAGCGTCGTCTTGATCACCTCGTGCGTCAGGAGTGAGTTGGTCATGTTCCGCAGCATCGCAAGCCGATGGCTGCTGGTGCGGTTGAGTTTGCGGAGACCGTGGCGGTGACGCATGATGTTTTCCCTTCGTGTCGACTCGCCGTTATGGACGATCGAGCCCGGCCGGCGGCCAGTTCTCGAGCTTCATCCCGAGCGAGAGGCCGCGCGAGGCCAGGACTTCCTTGATCTCGTTTAACGACTTGCGGCCGAGGTTCGGCGTCTTCAGCAGCTCGGTTTCGGTCCGCTGGATCAGGTCGCCGATGTAATAGATGTTCTCGGCTTTGAGGCAGTTGGCCGAGCGAACGGTGAGCTCGAGATCGTCGACCGGGCGAAGCAGGACCGGGTCGACCTGCGGCGACGCGCGCTCCGCAGCCGCCACTTCGGTCCCCTGCAGGTCGGCGAACACCGAAAGCTGCTCGACCAGCACCGACGCGGCGTAGCGCACTGCCTGTTCCGGCTCGACGACGCCGTTGGTCTCGATGTCGAGCACGAGCTTGTCCAGGTCCGTGCGCTGTTCGACGCGCGCCGACTCGACGGCGTAGCTCACGCGGCGCACGGGCGAGAACGATGCGTCGAGCAGGATGCTGCCGATCGTGCGGCCGCCCTCCGGCTTGATGCGCGCGGTCGCCGGCTGATAGCCACGGCCCTTCTCGACCTTGATCTCCATCTCGATCTTGCCGCCGGCCGTGAGGTGGGCGATCAGGTGCTCGGGATTGATGATCTCGACGTCGTGGTTGGGCTCGATGTCGGCAGCCGTGACCGCGCCCTCGCCCGATTTCGAGAGCTTGAGCAGAACGTGGTCGCGGTTGTGCAGCTTCAGCACGACACCCTTCAGGTTGAGGAGGATGTCGACGACGTCCTCCTGCACGCCGTCGAGTGCAGAGTACTCGTGCAGCACGCCGGTGATCCTGACCTCGGTGGGGGCGTAGCCCGGCATCGACGACAACAGCACGCGCCGCAGCGCGTTGCCGAGCGTGTGGCCGTAGCCGCGCTCGAACGGCTCCATCACCACCTTGGCGTGGAAGGGCGACGTCGACTGCACGTCGATGATGCGGGGCTTCAGTAGGACGTTGCTTTGCATGCGCAGCCTTTAGACGGGATACGGAACCCGACAGATACAGAGTGTCGGTCGCAGGTTCATTCGCGACCGACGGCTACTTCGAATACAGTTCGACCACCAGGCTCTCGTTGATGTCCTGCCCGAATTCCGCGCGGTCGGGCGCGCCCTTGAAGACGCCGGAGGCCTTTTTGACGTCGACCTCGACCCACGACGGGAAGCCGACCTTCTCGGCCAGCTCGAGCGACGCCGTGATCCGCAGCTGGCCCTTGGCCTTCTCGGTGGCGGCGACGACGTCGCCTCCCTTGACCAGCGCCGACGGAATGTTGAGGACCTTGCCATTGACGGTGATCGAGCCGTGTCCGACCAGTTGACGCGCCTCCGCGCGGGTCGAGCCCAGGCCCATCCGGTAGACGACGTTGTCGAGCCGCGATTCCAGCAGCTGGAGCAGGTTCGTGCCGGTCGAGCCCTTGCCCTTGGCCGCCGCCTGGAAGTAACGACGGAACTGGCGCTCGAGAATGCCGTAGGTCCGGCGCAGCTTCTGCTTCTCGCGGAGCTGGTTGCCGAAATCCGACTGGCGCATGCCGGACTTCACGCCGTGTTGTCCCGGCTTGGTCTCGAGCTTGCACTTGGAGTCGAGCGATCGACGCGCACTTTTCAGGAAAAGGTCGGTGCCTTCCCGTCGCGCCAGCTTGCATTTGGGTCCGGTGTATCGAGCCACGTTAGCTATCCTAAGAGTTTCATCTTTTCGGTCGACATCGCCCTTCGGGTCGACCGAATTTTCCAGGTTATATACGGCGTCTCTTCGGCGGCCGGCACCCGTTGTGCGGAATCGGCGTCACGTCCGAAATGCTGCTGATCTTGATGCCGAGCGCGTTCAGCGCGCGCACCGCCGATTCGCGACCCGGGCCGGGGCCCTTGATCCGCACTTCGAGGTTCTTCACGCCGCACTCCACGGCGACCCGGCCGGCGCGCTCGGCCGCGACCTGCGCCGCGAATGGCGTCGACTTCCGCGAGCCCTTGAAGCCGGCGCCGCCGGAGGTCGCCCACGACAGCGCGTTGCCCTGGCGGTCGGTGATCGTGATGATCGTGTTGTTGAACGACGCGTGGATGTGCGCGATGCCTTCCGCGACGTTCTTCTTGACCTTCTTCCGCGCGCGCGTGCCGGTCTTGGGGTTCTGCGGTGCTGTTGCCATGCGTCTCTCGTCCTTAAGCCGTTACTTGCCGGCCGGCTTCGCCGCCGCCGGTTTGCTGCTGATGCCCGCCCGCGACTTCTTCGGGCCCTTGCGCGTGCGCGCGTTCGTGCGCGTGCGCTGCCCGCGTACCGGCAGGCCCCGGCGATGCCGAACGCCGCGGTAGCAGCCGAGGTCCATCAGCCGCTTGATGCTCATCGTCACCTCGCGGCGCAGGTCGCCCTCGACCGTGAACTTCTGCACCTGCTCACGCAGCTTGTCCATGTCGGCGTCGGAGAGGTCCTTGACCTTCGTCTGGGGCTTGATGCCAGCCGCGGCGCAGATCGCCTGGGCGCGCGGACGGCCGATGCCGTAGATCGCCGTCAGCGCGATCTCCGCGTGCTGGTGGTTCGGAATGTTGACGCCTGCAATACGGGCCATGTCTCTTAACCTGTCGAAATCGAGTTCGTTAGCCTTGCCGCTGCTTGTGGCGCGGATCCGTGCATATGACGCGCACGACGCCGTTGCGCCGGATGATCTTGCAGTTGCGGCAGATTTTCTTCACTGAAGCCAGTACTTTCATCGCTCGTCTCCGTCACTTCGCGCGGAAGATGATCCGCGCCCGGGTGAGGTCGTACGGCGTCAGGTCCACCGTCACCTTGTCGCCCGGCAAAATCTTGATGTAGTGCATCCGCATCTTTCCGGAGATGTGGCCCAGGACGACGTGGCCGTTCTCCAGCTTCACCCGGAACGTCGCATTGGGCAGCGTCTCCAGGATCTCTCCCTGCATCTGTATCGTGTCTTCCTTTGCCATCAACGCGTGGGCAGCCCACCCTTGAAATTCGCCTTCTTCAGCAGGCTCTCGTACTGCTGCGACATCATGTACGCCTGCACCTGCGTCATGAAGTCCATCGTCACGACCACGATGATCAGCAGCGAGGTCCCGCCGAAATAGAACGGCACGTTCTTCCACGCGATGAGGAAGTTCGGAACGAAGCACACCACCACCAGGTAGAGCGAGCCGATGAGCGTGAGGCGAAGCGTGATCTTCTCGATGTACCGGGCCGTCTGCTCGCCCGGTCGGTAGCCCGGAATGAACGCGCCGCTCTTCTTCAGGTTCTCGGCGGTCTCCTTCGGGTTGTACTGGAGCGCCGTGTAGAAGAAGCAGAAGAAGATGATCGCGCTCGCATACAGGATCTCGTGGATCGGCTGGCCGGGCCCAAGCGTCGCGGCCAGGTCGCGCAGCCAGATCATCTGGTCGCCCTGGCCGAACCACGACGCCACCGTCGCCGGGAACAGGATGATCGACGAGGCGAAGATGGGCGGGATCACGCCGGCCATGTTGAGCTTCAACGGCAGGTGCGAGCTCTGGCCCTGATAGACCTTGTTGCCGACCTGGCGCTTCGCGTAATTGACGAGGATCTTGCGCAGCGCGCGCTCGACGAACACGACGAACGCCGTGACGATGACGACGAGGATCGCGATGCCCAGCACGAGCGGAATCGAGTACGCGCCGGTCCGCGCCTGCTCGAGCGTCTGGCCGATCGCGCGCGGCAGGCCCGCCGCAATCCCGGCGAAAATGATGAGCGAGATGCCGTTGCCCAGGCCGCGTTCGGTGATCTGCTCGCCCAGCCACATGAGGAACATCGTCCCCGTGACGAGCGTGATCGCCGTGATGATCCGGAACGAGAAGCCCGGCGCGAGCACGAGCCCCTGCTGCGCCTCGAGCGCGATCGAAATGCCGAGCGCCTGGAAGAAGGCGAGACCAAGCGTTGCGTACCGCGTGTATTGCGTGATCTTGCGCCGCCCGGATTCGCCTTCCTTCTTGAGCGCTTCCAGCGTCGGGACGACCACCGTGCACAACTGCATGATGATCGACGCCGAGATGTACGGCATGATGCCGAGCGCGAGGATCGAGAAGCGTTGCAGCGCGCCACCGGAAAATACGTTGAACAGGCCGAGGATGCCGCCCTGCTGCTGGCGGAACAGCTCGTCCAGCACGGACGCGTTGATCCCCGGCACCGGGATGTGCGTCCCGACCCGGTAAACAACGAGCGCGCCCAGCAGGAACCACAGCCGCCGCTTCAAGTCGGCGTACTTGGATCCTGATTTCAAGGCCGGGTTGCTGTAGGCCAACGCTGTCGTCCTTTCAAGTCGATGCGCCGCGTCGCGCGATTAGGCGACGCTGCCGCCGGCGGCTTCGATCGCCGCCCTGGCGCCCTTGGTCGCGGCGATGCCCGAGAGCTTCACCGCTTTCTTCAATTCGCCAGCCTTGATGACCTTCGCCGTCTTGGCGCGCGCCGGCACGAGACCCGCCGCACGCAGCGCGAGGAGGTCGATCTCCGTCACCGGCAGCTTCGCGAGATCGGAAAGCCGAATCTCCGCCGTGTCATACCGGGTGGTCGAAATGAACCCCCGTTTGGGCAGCCGGCGCTGCAACGGCATCTGGCCGCCTTCGAAGCCGACCTTGTGGAAGCCGCCCGAGCGCGATTTCTGGCCCTTGTTGCCGCGGCCCGCAGTCTTGCCGAGGCCCGAGCTGCTGCCGCGCCCGACGCGACGCCGCGCCTTCTTCGACCCGGCGGCGGGCTTGATCGTGTTCAACCGCATGGCGGCTCCCGTTATGCCTTCGCTTCGGCGACCTTGAGCAGGTAGCCGACCTTGTTGATCATCCCGCGCGTTGCCGGCGTGTCGACGACATCGACGGCGTGGTTCGTCCACTTGAGCCCGAGGCCGCGTACCGTATCGCGGTGGTCCTGCTTGCAACTATTGGTGCTCTTGACCAACGTCACACGGATCATCTTCGGCGCGGCCATGGGTCAGGCCTCGGTCAGCTGTTCGACCGTCATCCCGCGCTTGGCGGCGATCTCGGCCGGCGAATTCAGGTTCTCGAGCGCGTTCAACGTCGCGCGCACGAGGTTGTACGGGTTGGTCGACCCATGGCACTTGGCGAGCACATTGGTCACGCCGACCACTTCGCAGACCGCGCGCATCGGGCCACCGGCGATGACGCCCGTGCCTTCCGCCGCAGGCTGCATGAAGACCTTCGTCGCGCCATGACGCCCTTCGACCGCATGGTGCACGGTGCCTTTCTTCAGGTTGACCTTGATCATCCGGCGGCGTGCCTCGTCCATCGCCTTCTGGACGGCGACCGGCACCTCCTTCGCCTTGCCCTTGCCCATTCCGACGCGACCGTTGCCGTCGCCGACGACCGTCAGCGCTGCGAACGCGAGGATCCGCCCGCCCTTCACCACCTTGGTGACACGGTTGATCGCGATCATCTTCTCTTTCAGGCCGTCGCCGCGCTCGTCCTGCTGCTGCTGCCGTTGCTGCATTCTTGCCATGTCGGACCCTTGTGGTATGTCGTCGCCGCTAGAACTTGAGGCCGCTCTCGCGTGCCGCGTTCGCCAACGCCTGCACGCGGCCGTGATAACGGTAGCCGGAACGATCGAACGCGACCGTTTCGATGCCGGCCGCTTTCGCGCGCTCGGCGATTCGCTTGCCGACGACCGCCGCGGCAGCCTTGTTGCCGCCGTTCTTCAAGTCCTTGCGTACCTCGGCTTCGAGCGTCGACGCGCTCGCGAGAACACGGTCCCCGGCCGGCGCCACGATCTGCGCATAGATATGGCAGTTCGAGCGGCTGACGACGAGACGCGTCGCGACTTGCAGCGCGATGCGCACTCGCGTCTTGCGCGCGCGGCGGAGTCGGGCTTCCTTCTTGTTCATCGAATACCTCTAATTGACCGGGCTTACTTCTTTTTCGTCTCTTTGATCACTACGCGTTCGTCGACGTAGCGCACGCCCTTGCCCTTGTATGGCTCCGGCGGACGGTACGCGCGGATCTCGGCCGCGACCTGGCCGACCTGCTGCTTGTCGATCCCCTTGACGATGATCTCGGTCTGCACCGGCGTTTCGACCTTGACACCCTTCGGCATCGCATGGACAACCGGGTGCGAGAACCCGAGCGAGAGGTTGATCTTGTCGCCGGCAGCCTGGGCGCGAAAGCCCACGCCGACGAGCGTCAGCTTCTTCTCGAACCCCGCGGTGACGCCCTTGACCATGTTCGCGACCAGCGCGCGCAGCGTGCCGTGCATCGGCTTGGCGGCGTCGTTGGCCGCCTTGCAGACGAGCGTGTCGCCGTTCTTCTCGATCGAAAGCTCGCTGCCATACGTGCGGGTGAGCGAGCCCAGCGGCCCCTTGACCGTGATCGCGCCGGGCGCGAGCGTCACCTCGACCTTGGCCGGGAGCGGAATGGGATGGTTGCCAATGCGCGACATGTCTGTCTATCCCCGTTCTCGATCAGGCGACGATGCAGAGCACTTCACCGCCGACGCCGGTGGCGCGCGCCTTGCGGTCGGTCATCACACCGCGCGACGTCGACACGATCGCGATGCCGAGCCCGTTCATCACGCGCGGAATGTCGTCCTTGCTCTTGTAGATCCGCAGGCCCGGCTTCGACACGCGCTCGATCCGCTCGATCACCGGGCGGCCCGCGTAGTACTTGAGCGCGATCTCGAGCACGGGCTTCACTTCTTCCCCGGAGACCTTGAAGCCGTCGATGTAGCCCTCGTCCTTCAATACCTTGGCGATGGCCAGCTTGACCTTGGACGACGGCATCGCGACGACGGTCTGCTCGACCATCTGCGCGTTGCGGATGCGCGTCAGCATGTCGGCGATCGGATCAGTCATGCTCATGCTTCACCTCACCTGCACTTGTTCGTTTACCAGCTGGCCTTGACGATGCCGGGTACCTCGCCGCGCATCGCGAATTCCCGCAGCTTGTTGCGGCCGAGGCCGAACTTGCGGAAGTAGCCGCGGGGACGGCCGGTGATCGCGCAGCGGTTGCGCAGGCGCGTCGGGTTCGCGTTGCGCGGCAGCTGCTGCAGCTTCTGCCGTGCCGCGAAGCGGTCCTCGTCGGACATCTTCGTGTTGTTGACGATCGCGACGAGCGCCTCGCGCCGCTTGGCGAATTTCTTCACCAGCGCACGGCGCTTCTCTTCGCGGTTGATGAGCGACAGTTTCGCCATGATGGCCTCAGTTCTTGAACGGGAAACGGAACGCGGCGAGCAGCGCCTTCGCCTCGGCGTCGGTCTTCGCGCTCGTCGTGATCGTGATGTTCATCCCGCGCAGCGTGTCGATCTTGTCGTACTCGATCTCGGGAAAGATGATCTGTTCCTTGACGCCCATGTTGAAGTTGCCGCGGCCGTCGAACGAGCGACCCGACACGCCGCGGAAGTCGCGCACGCGCGGCAGCGCGATCGAGATCAGGCGATCGAGGAACTCGTACATCCGCTTCTCACGCAGCGTGACCATGCAGCCGATCGGATAGCCTTCGCGGATCTTGAAGCCGGCGATGGCCTTCTTCGCCTTCGTGATCACGGGCTTCTGGCCGGAGAGCTTCTGCATGTCGGCGGCGGCGTTCTCGAGCAGCTTCTTGTCGCCGATCGCCTCGCCCACGCCCATGTTGAGGACGATCTTCTCGATCCGCGGCACCTGCATCACCGACTTGTACCCGAACTGCTTCGTGAGCGCGGGCACCACTTCCTTCCTGTAGATTTCCTTGAGGCGGGCCATCGTCATCTCCCGGATCCGCCGACGAGCTCGCCGTTCGACTTGTAGAAGCGCACCTTGCGCCCGTCGGCGAGCATGCGGATGCCGACGCGATCGGGCTTCTGCGTGACCGGATTCCAGACGGCGACGTTGGACGCGTGGATCGGCATCTCCTTGTTGACGATGCCGCCCTGCTCGCCCTTCATCGGGTTGGGCCGCTGGTGCTTCTTCACCTGGTTGATGCCCGACACGAGGACATGTTCGGCGAGCACCCGCGTGACCTCGCCCCGCTTGCCCTTGTCGCGGCCGGCAATCACGACGACGTTGTCGCCCTTCTTGATCTTGCGCATGTTTGCTCCCCTACAGCACTTCCGGCGCCAGCGAGACGATCTTCATGAACCGCTCGGTGCGGAGCTCTCGCGTGACGGGCCCGAAGATGCGCGTGCCGATCGGCTCAAGCTTGGGGGTGAGCAGCACGGCGGCGTTGGTGTCGAAACACACCTTCGCGCCGTCGTCACGGCGTACGCCGTGGCGCGTGCGCACCACGACGGCGCTGTAGATCTCGCCCTTCTTGACGCGACCGCGCGGGGCCGCATCCTTGATGCTGACCTTGATCACGTCGCCGATGTGGGCATAGCGGCGCTTGGAGCCGCCCAGCACCTTGATACACATGACGCGACGGGCGCCGGTGTTGTCGGCGACGTCCAGCATCGATTGCATCTGGATCATTGCTGCTTCTCCAACTTAATCCGCGGCTCATTGGACACTGCGGCCGCTGCCGACTGGCTACCCGCCGATCGGCTGCGGTCGCGGCTTTCTCTTGCCGCGGCCAGTTTTGGACCCCGTCCGGGGAATTCCCCGCGGCGAAGCCCTTGGGTGTCTCTGGGCAGAGCCGCGGAAGGCGAAACTGGAAGTATGACACTCTTTCCTGTTTTCGGCAAGCCGAAGCGCTGCAAATCAGGTGCTTAGATCACCTTCGCCTTCTCGATCAGGCGGGTGACCCGGTAGGCCTTGGTCTTGGCAAGCTTGCGGCACGCCTCGATTTCGACCAGGTCGCCTTCCTTGAATTCGTTGTTCTCGTCATGCGCGTGGTACTTGTGGCTCTTCGTGACGACCTTCCCGTACAGCGGATGCTTGACGCGGCGCTCCACGAGCACGGTGACCGTCTTGTCCATCTTGTCGCCGACCACGCGACCGGTCAGCGTCTGGATGATGGTCTTCTTCGGCGCGGCGTCGGGCGCTGATTGCGGCGCTGCGGGGGTGGTCTGCGCGGTGGTCATGCCTGCCCTTTCTGGTGCATCAGCGTCCGCGCGCGGGCGATGTTCCGCCGCACCTGGCGCAGCTTGTCGCTGTTCTGGAGTTGCTGGGTCGCCTTTTGCATCCGCAGGCCGAACTGCTCCTTCAAGAGCGCATCGAGCTCGGTCTTGAGCTCGGCCGGCGATTTGGCAGCGAGCGCCTTCTTGGTTTCGGTGAGCTTCATCGTGGCCTCCGTCAGCCAACCAGGCGATGGACGAATGTCGTGCGGATCGGCAGCTTCGCCGCGGCCAGCGCAAATGCCTCGCGCGCGATCGTCTCGTCGACGCCGTCCATCTCGTAGAGGACCTTGCCCGGCACGATCTCGGCGACGTAGTACTCGGGATTGCCCTTGCCGTTGCCCATGCGGACTTCGGCCGGCTTCTGCGAGACCGGCTTGTCCGGAAAGATCCGGATCCACACGCGGCCGCCGCGCTTGATGTGGCGCGTCATCGCCCGCCGCGCCGCCTCGATCTGGCGCGCGGTAAGCCGGCCGCGGGTCGTCGCCTTGAGGCCGTATTCGCCGAAGCTTACCTTGGCGCCGACGGTCGCAACGCCCTTGTTGCGTCCCTTCTGCTCCTTGCGGTATTTCCTTCTAACTGGCTGCAGCATTCTTCGCTCCTGGTCCTGCGCGACGCGGACGCTTCGGCGCTTCCGGGGCCGGCGCGGGGGCCGCCGCCGGCTCGGCGTTGTGCGCCAGCACTTCGCCCTTGAACACCCATACCTTGATGCCGATCACGCCGTACGTCGTCCGGGCCTCCGAGAAGCCGTAGTCGATGTCGGCGCGCAGCGTGTGGAGCGGAACCCGCCCCTCGCGGTACCACTCGGTGCGCGCGATTTCGATCCCGTTCAGGCGGCCGGCGCACATGATCTTGATCCCTTGCGCGCCCAGGCGCATCGCGTTCTGCATCGCGCGCTTCATGGCGCGGCGGAACATGATCCGCTTTTCGAGCTGCTGGGCGATCGAGTCCGAGATGAGTTGCGCGTCGATCTCGGGCTTGCGGATTTCCTCGATGTTGAGGCCCACCTCGCCGCCCATCATCCGGCGCAGATCCGAGCGCAACGTCTCGATGTCCTCGCCCTTCTTGCCGATGACCACGCCGGGACGCGCGCTATGGATCGTGATCCGCGCATTCTTCGCCGGGCGTTCGATCGTGATCTTGCCGACCGAGGCATGGCCGAGCTTCTTCTTCAGGTACTCGCGGACCTTGATGTCTTCCTTCAACGTCGGCGCGAAGGTCTTGCTGTTGGCGAACCACTTCGACGTCCAGTTGCGGGTGACGGCGAGGCGAAAGCCGGTCGGATGGATTTTCTGTCCCATGATGTTCCTTATTTGCCGTCGCCGACGACGACGTGGATGTGGCAGGTCTGCTTCATGATGACGTTGCCACGGCCCTTGGCGCGCGCGGTGAAGCGGCGCAGGCTGTCCGCCTTGTCGACGCAGATCGACTTGACCTTGAGCTCGTCGATGTCGGCGCCGTCGTTGTGCTCGGCGTTGGCGATCGCCGACTCGAGCACCTTCTTGATGATCACCGCGCCCTTCTTCGGGCTGAACGCCAGGATGTTCAACGCCTTGTCGACCGGCAGGCCGCGGATCTGGTCGGCGACGAGCCTGCCCTTCTGGGCCGAGAGGCGCACACCGCGCAGGATTGCCTTGGTTTCCATCGCTAACCCTCTCACTTCTTCGGCGGCGCGGCCGTCGCAGGCGCCGCGACCTTCTTGTCGGACGAGTGACCCTTGAACGTGCGCGTCAGCGCGAATTCGCCGAGCTTGTGGCCGACCATGTTTTCGGAGACGTAGACGGGGATGTGCTGCTTGCCGTTGTGGACGGCGATCGTCAGCCCGACGAACTCGGGCGTGATCGTCGACCGGCGCGACCAGGTCTTGATCGGCTTCTTGTCGCTCACCGCCCGCGCCGCCTCCACCTTCGCGAGCAGGTGGCCGTCGACGAACGGTCCCTTCTTGATTGAACGAGCCATGATCCGTTGCCCTTAAGTTAGCCTTTGGTCGCGTGCCGGCGGCGCACGATCATCGAGTCGGTGCGCTTGTTCTTGCGCGTCTTGTAGCCCTTGGCCGGCGTTCCCCACGGCGACATCGGGTGGTGGCGTCCGCCGCCGCCGTTGGTGCGGCCGCCCATCGGGTGGTCGACCGGGTTCATCGAGATGCCTCGCACGGTCGGGCGAATGCCGCGCCAGCGGTTGGCCCCGGCCTTGCCGATCGAGCGCAGGCTGTGCTCCTCGTTGCCGACTTCGCCGATCGTCGCGCGACAGTTCACGTGCACCTTGCGAATTTCGCCCGAGCGCAACCGAAGCTGCGCGTAGTCGCCCTCGCGCGCGAGCAGCTGGACGCCAGCGCCCGCCGAACGCGCGAGCTGCGCCCCCTTTCCCGGCAGCATCTCGATGCAGTGGATCGTCGTGCCCACGGGGATGTTGCGCAGCGGCAGGCAATTGCCCGGCTTGATCGGCGCCTCTGGCCCCGAGTGCAGCACGGAGCCCACCGTGACGCCGCGCGGCGCGATCACGTAGCGCCGCTCGCCGTCGCCGTAGAGCAGCAGCGCAAGATGCGCGCTGCGATTCGGGTCGTACTCGAGCCGCTCGACCTTGGCGGCGACGCCGTCCTTGGCACGCTTGAAATCGACGATGCGGTAGTGATGCTTGTGACCGCCGCCCTTGTGCCGCGTCGTGATGTGGCCGCGGTTGTTGCGGCCCGAGCCGCGCTTCTGGCTCTCGGTGAGCGCGTCGACCGGTCGCCCCTTGTGCAGGTGCGGATGGACGACCTTGACGAGCGCGCGGCGACCCGGCGACGTGGGTTTGACTTTTTGCAGAGCCATATCAGGTCTCCCGATGGGCCGCCCCGAGGGAGACCCGCGCCCCCTCAGGGGGTAGCGAACGAAGTGGGCTTGGGGGCATGTTTACTTCTCCGCGGCGAAATTGATTTCCTGGCCGGGCTTCAGGCACACGTAGGCCTTCTTCCAGCTGCGGCGCTTGCCGGTGAAACGACCGAAGCGCTTTATCTTGCCGCCCACGTTCGCGATCTGCACACTTTCGACCTCGACCTTGAACATCGCTTCGACGGCCGCCTTGACTTCGGGCTTGGTCGCGTCCTGAAGGACCTTGAAGATCACCTGCGAATGCTTGTCGGCGATGTAGGTGGCCTTTTCGGACACGACCGGCGCGAGCAGCACGAGCGCCAGGCGCTCGGAGTTGAATTGTCTCCCCGTGGTCATCCCAGCATCTCCTCGAACTGCGACAGCGCGCCCTTGGTCAGCAGCACGTGGTTGAACCGCACGAGGCTCACCGGATCGACCTCGCGCGTCTCGAGAACCAGCACGTCGGGCAGATTGCGCGACGACAGGAACACGTTGTCGTCGAGCGCGTCGGTGACGACAAGCACGGTACCGGAAAGGCCGAGCGCCTTGATCTTCTGCGCGAAGAGCTTCGTCTTCGGCGTCTCGACTGCGAGCGCGTCGATGATCGCGAGGCGGTCTTCGCGCACGAGCTGCGACAGGATCGCGGCAATCCCCGCGCGATACATCTTGCGGTTGAGCTTTTGCGAAAAATTCTCGTCGGGCGAGCTCGGGAAGATCTTGCCGCCGCCGCGCCACAACGGGCTGTTCGCCTGGCCTGCACGCGCGCGTCCGGTTCCCTTTTGCGCCCACGGTTTCTTGTGCGACTTGTTCACGTCGCCGCGACCCTTCTGCTTGCGGTTGCCGCTGCGGGCATTGGCCTGGAACGCGGTGACGAGCTGGTGAATCAGCGGCTCGTTGTAGTCGCGCGCAAACAGCGCGTCCGACCCCGCGACCGTCGCGGCGGGCTGGCCTTTGGCATCGATCAGCTTGAGATCCATGTCAGGCCCCCTTCTTCGCCGGCGTCTTCGTCGCCGGGCGAACGATGATGTGGCCGCCGTCGGCGCCGGGAACGCAGCCTCTGACCAGCAGCAAACCACGCTCTACGTCCACGCGGACGACCTTCAGCATCTGCGTCGTGCGCGTCACGTTGCCGTACTGGCCCGCCATCCGCTTGCCGGGGAACACGCGCCCGGGGTCCTGCGCCATGCTGATCGATCCCGGCGTGTTGTGCGAGCGCGAGTTGCCGTGCGACGCGCGGTTCGAGCTGAAATTGTGGCGCCGGATCACGCCGGAGAAGCCGCGGCCCTTCGTCGTCCCCGTGACGTCGACGAACTCGCCGACCTTGAACGTGTCGACGCCGATCACGCCGCCGACGTTGAGCTCGGTCAACTTTTCCGGCGCGACGGCAAACTCGCGCAGCAGCTCACCGGCCTCGACGCCGGCCTTCGCGAGGTGCCCCGCCTGTGGCTTCGTCACGCGCGATGCGCGACGCTTGCCGAACGTCACCTGCACCGCCGAATAACCGTCGGTATCCGGTGTCTTGATCTGGGTGACGCGGTTGTTGGCGACGTCGAGCACCGTCACCGGGACGGCGCTGCCGTCGTCGGTGAAGATGCGCGTCATGCCGATCTTCCGTCCTACGAGTCCGAGTGTCATCTCAATCTCTCTTTTTCGTTCACCGGATCACTCCGTTGCCGACTGCAATTGGCCGGCGCTTTCCGATTCCTGATGCCTGATGGCTGATTCCTGATCACTGCAGCTTGATTTCGACGTCGACCCCCGCCGGCAGGTCAAGCTTCATCAGCTGATCGACTGTCTTGTCGGTCGGATCGATGATGTCCATCAGCCGCAGGTGCGTGCGAATCTCGAACTGGTCGCGCGAGGTCTTGTTGACATGCGGCGAACGGAGCACGTTGTAACGCTCGATCTTGGTCGGCAGCGGCACGGGTCCGCGGACGACCGCGCCCGAGCGCTTCGCGGTTTCCACGATTTCCATCGCCGACTGGTCGATCAGCTTGTAGTCGAACGCCTTCAGTCGGATGCGGATTCTCTGGTTTTGCATGGTTCAGCTTTCCGCTGTCAGCTATCAGCTGTCAGCAAGTTCGTGTTCCGTTTGTGTCGTCGCTGCATACGCGGTTGCCTTTGCTGATAGCCGACCGCTGACAGCCTGCCGCTCATTCAATAATTTTCGCCACCACGCCGGCGCCGACGGTACGGCCACCTTCGCGAATCGCAAAGCGCAACCCCTCTTCCATCGCAATCGGCGCAATCAGCGTCACCGTCATCGCCACATTGTCCCCAGGCATCACCATCTCGGTCCCCGCCGGCAGCTCGCAGCTCCCCGTCACGTCCGTCGTCCGAAAATAAAACTGCGGCCGATACCCCGGGAAAAACGGCGTGTGCCGACCCCCCTCCTCCTTGGACAGCACATACACCTCGCAGCTGAACTTGGTGTGCGGCGTGATCGACCCCGGCTTCGCCAGCACCTGCCCCCGCTCCACCTCCTCCCGCTTGGTGCCTCTGAGGAGTACGCCGACGTTGTCCCCCGCCTGCCCCTGGTCCAGGAGCTTCCGGAACATCTCCACCCCGGTGCACACCGTCTTCAACGTCGGCTTCAAGCCCACAATCTCCAGCTCGTCGCCCACCTTCACCACCCCGCGCTCCACCCGCCCGGTCACCACCGTGCCCCGACCAGAAATCGAAAACACGTCCTCCACCGGCATCAAAAACGGCCCATCGATCGCCCGCTTCGGCTGCGGAATGTAGCTGTCCAGCGCCTCCGCCAGCTTCAGAATCGAGCCTTCCCCCAGCTCGCTCTTGTCGCCTTCCAAAGCCATCTTCGCGCTGCCAATCACGATCGGCGTCTTGTCCCCAGGAAACTGGTACTTGGACAGGAGCTCCCGCACCTCCAGCTCAACGAGCTCCAGCAGCTCCTTGTCGTCGACCATGTCCGCCTTGTTCATGTACACGACGATGTAGGGCACCCCCACCTGCCGCGCCAGCAGGATATGTTCGCGGGTCTGCGGCATCGGCCCATCCGCCGCACTCACCACCAGGATCGCCCCATCCATCTGCGCCGCCCCGGTAATCATGTTCTTGATGTAGTCCGCATGCCCCGGACAATCCACGTGCGCGTAGTGCCGGTTCTTCGTCTCGTACTCCACGTGCGCCGTGTTGATCGTGATCCCCCGCGCCTTCTCCTCCGGCGCATTGTCAATCTGGTCGTACGCCTTCACCTCCCCCCCATACAGCTTCGACAGCACCAGCGTCATCGCCGCCGTCAGCGTCGTCTTGCCGTGATCCACGTGCCCGATCGTCCCCACGTTCACGTGCGGCTTCGTCCGCTCGAATTTGCCCTTGGCCATGATTCGATTCCTTGAAGGTTTCGGTTACGACTTCTTGTTGATCACCGCTTCGGCGACGTTCTTCGGCGCCTCGGTGTAGTGCTTGAATTCCATCGTGTACGTCGCGCGGCCCTGCGAGAGCGAGCGCAGCGTCGTCGAGTAGCCGAACATTTCGGCCAGCGGCACCTCGGCCTTGATCGCCTTGCCCGTGGGCAGCTCTTCCATGCCCTGGATCATGCCGCGCCGCGACGACAGGTCGCCAACGACGTTGCCCATGAAGTCCTCGGGGGTCTCGACCTCGACCGCCATCATCGGCTCGAGCAGCGTTGGAGAGGCTTTACGCATGCCGTCCTTGAACGCCATCGACGCGGCCATCTTGAACGCGTTCTCGTTCGAATCGACATCGTGCGACGATCCGTCGAACAGCGTGACCTTGACGTCGACGACCGGGAATCCGGCGAGCACGCCGTTGGGCAGCGTTTCCTTCAGGCCCTTCTCAACTGCCGGAATGAACTCGCGCGGCACCGCGCCACCCTTGATCGCGTCGACGAACTCGAAGCCCTTGCCCGGCTCGTTCGGCTCCATCTTGAGCCAGACGTGGCCGTACTGGCCGCGACCGCCGGACTGCTTGATGAACTTGCCTTCCTGCTCGACCGACTTCTTGATCGCCTCGCGATACGCAACCTGCGGCGCGCCGACGTTCGCCTCGACGCCGAACTCGCGCTTCATCCGGTCGACGAGGATTTCGAGATGGAGCTCGCCCATCCCGGAGATGATCGTCTGGCCGGATTCCTCGTCGGTGCGCACCCGAAACGACGGATCTTCCTGGGCGAGGCGGTTCAACGCGATGCCCATCTTCTCCTGGTCGGCCTTGGTCTTGGGCTCCACCGCGACGTGGATCACGGGCTCGGGGAAGATCATCTTCTCGAGCGTGATCACGTGCTCCGGATCGCACAGCGTGTCGCCCGTCGTCGCTTCCTTCAAGCCGACCGCTGCCGCGATGTCGCCGGCACGCACTTCCTTGATTTCCTCGCGCTGGTTCGCGTGCATCTGCAGAATGCGCCCCAGCCGCTCCTTGCGACCCTTGATCGGGTTGTAGACGGTGTCGCCGGTCTGGATCACGCCCGAGTAGACGCGGAAGAAGATCAGCTGGCCGACGTACGGGTCGGTCATGATCTTGAACGCGAGACCGGCGAAGGGCTCTTCGTCCGACGCCTTGCGACTGCCTTGCTTGCCGTTCTCGAGCTCGCCCTTGACCGGCGGAATGTCGGTCGGCGCCGGCATGAACTCGATGACGGCGTCGAGCATCGCCTGCACGCCCTTGTTCTTGAACGCCGAGCCGCACAGCATCGGCACGATCTCGCTCGCGATCGTGCGCTGGCGCAGGCCCGCCTTGATATCCTCGACGGAGAGCTCGTGCCCTTCGAGGTACTTGTTCATCAGTTCCTCGTTGGCCTCCGCTGCGCTCTCGATCATCTTCTCGCGCCATTCCTTCGCGAGGTCGACCAGCCCGGCGGGGATCTCGCGCATCTCGTACTTCATGCCCTGCGTGGAATCGTCCCAGTAGATCGCCTTCATCCGGATCAGGTCGACCACACCTTCGAACTTTTCCTCGGCGCCGATCGGCACCTGGATCGGAACCGGGTTGGCCTTCAGACGCGCCTTCATCTGGTCGTAGACCTTGAAGAAGCTCGCCCCCTGGCGGTCCATCTTGTTGACGAACGCGAGCCGCGGCACCTTGTACTTGTTGGCCTGCCGCCACACCGTTTCCGACTGCGGCTGCACGCCGCCGACGGCGCAATAGACCATGCACGCGCCGTCCAGCACGCGCATCGAGCGCTCGACTTCGATCGTGAAGTCGACGTGGCCCGGCGTGTCGATGATGTTGATCCGATGCTCGGGGAAGTTGTTGTCCATCCCCTTCCAGAAGCAGGTCGTCGCAGCGGAGGTGATCGTGATGCCGCGCTCGCGCTCCTGCTCCATCCAGTCCATCACGGTTGCGCCGTCGTGGACCTCGCCGATCTTGTGCGAGACGCCGGTGTAGAAAAGGATGCGCTCGGTGGTCGTGGTCTTGCCGGCATCAATGTGCGCACTGATGCCGATGTTGCGATACCGGTCGATGGGCGTTACGCGAGGCACTTTTCGTCTTCAGCCTGTAGGCGCCGACGGCGGGAGGATCGCTTCCGCGCGGGCGCATTGCCGTCCTGTCGTCTGTTGAATCGTCGTTATATGGGGGCTCAGAACCGGAAATGCGAGAAGGCCTTGTTGGCTTCCGCCATGCGGTGCACTTCCTCGCGCTTTTTCACCGCGCCGCCGCGACCTTCGGAGGCCTCGAGCAGCTCTGCCGCGAGCCGCGCGCCCATCGACTTCTCGCCGCGCTTGCGCGCCGCTTCGCGCAGCCAGCGCATCGCGAGCGCCACTCGCCGCACCGGCCGCACTTCGACCGGCACCTGGAAGTTCGCGCCGCCGACACGGCGACTCTTCACCTCGACCATCGGCCGCGAGTTCGCGAGCGCCTGGTTGAAGACTTCCAGCGGATCCTTGCCGCCCTTCTTCGCGATCGATTCGAACGCGCCGTAGAGAATGCGCTCGGCGACCGACTTCTTGCCGGCGGTCATCAGCACGTTGACGAACTTCGCGACGTCCGTGTTGCTGTACTTCGGATCGGGCAGGATCTCGCGCTTGGGAACTTCTCTGCGACGGGGCATAAGTGTCCTCGAATCGTTGCGGCCGGCTTGTCGCCTGTTATGCCGACTTGGGCTTCTTGGCGCCGTACTTCGAACGCGCCTGCTTGCGGTCCTTCACGCCGGCGGTGTCGAGGCTGCCGCGCACCATGTGGTAACGCACGCCGGGCAGGTCCTTCACGCGCCCGCCGCGAATCAGCACCACCGAGTGTTCCTGCAGGTTGTGGCCTTCGCCGCCGATGTAGCTGATCACCTCGAAGCCATTGGTGAGCCGCACCTTCGCGACCTTGCGCAGCGCGGAGTTCGGCTTCTTCGGTGTCGTCGTGTACACGCGCGTGCAGACGCCGCGCTTCTGCGGGCTCTGCTGGAGCGCCGGAACCTTGCTTTTCGACACGGCGGGCTCACGGCCCTTCCGCACGAGCTGATTGATGGTTGGCATCCTGATTTTCCGTTTCGTGCGGCGTTCGAAGTGTCTTCCGCCGCAGGGCTCATCGCTGGCGAAACTGCTACCGTTCACAACAAATCAAAGTGGCCCACGCGCGCGCCTGTTGCCGTGCCGGCGCGGCCGCCCGGGCCACTCTTCTGCGCCATCGCCGACGGTTCGCGGCAATCGAACTGCTGCTGCCGCGACCGCAGCCGGTACGCATGCCGCCCCGCCTGCGTTTTCGGGCAGACGGGAAGGCGAAAAGACTGCAATTATAAGAGGATAACCACTCGAGCGTCAATAATCTGTTGCGGCGCAGAACATGCGGCTCCAGGCGTGCCGAAAGACGCTAGTGGGGGCGCGACGCGCCTGCGGGGAAAGGACGATCAGGATGACACCGCGCGGCACTGGTCGCGACAAAGCCCCGGCGTAGTGACCACTCACGCCGGAGCTTTCGAGTAAGCTACGCGCGCTGCCTTCAGAGCGAGGACGGGCCGCGCTCCAGGCGCCGCATCCGCGCTTCCAGCTCGAAAATGTCCTTCGACTGCGCCAGATAGGCCTCGGTCTCGCGCATCTGTTGCTTCCAGAGCCAGCGGTCCAAACTCTCGAATATGTCCGTCGACCGGGCGAGATCCGCCTCGACACCGTACCGCTTCTGCCGCCAGAACCACCGACCCAGACGTCTTGCCAACCCCTCGGGTTGCGCGGGAACGTGCTTTGGACTCGTCACCGATGGCCGGGAAGCAGTCCCGACGGTCGATTGTGTCGATTTCTGTGCGAGTGATTCCGCGATGACGCCAATGAGCCCGCCAAAGACCCTACTATCAACACTGAATTGCGCAGCCTTCATACCAAATCTCCAATAGAACCCGGCGGCCGCTTCTTTGCCGCGCCGCACAAGGACAAGATAGAGTCTGCGGGAGACTTGATCAAATCGTTGTTTTGGATCAATGGTATAATTACAACTGATCGACGACCGATTGTTGTTGCATTGCAACATATCAACCCGACGACCGGTCCAACCCGTCCCATTCACGGACATTCCGATGGAGCTCTACCAACTCCGTGGCTTCGCCGCCGTGGCCGAGCTGGGCCATCTGACCCGGGCCGCCGAGAAGCTGCATCTGAGCCAGCCGGCCCTGAGCGCCCAAATCAAGGCGCTCGAGGACGAGCTCGGCGTGACGCTGTTCGAGCGGAGCGCCTCGGGAATGGCGTTGACTGCCGCCGGCAAGCGCCTGCTGCCCGAAGCCAACCGCGTGCTGTCCGACGCGGGATCGCTGCACGCAATCGCCCGCACGATCCAGGGCGAAGTGGCCGGCCACGTCCGCGTGGGTACGCTCTCCGACCCCGAGTTCATCCGTCTTGCCGATCTGCTGGCGCAGGCGACCGAGCGCTTCCCGCTGATCGAGATCGAGCTCCACCACGAGGTCTCCGGTGCCGCCTTCGAGAAGGTCCGCGACGGCGCGCTTGACGCAAGCTTTTACTACGGCGACCTGGTGCACCCGGCCGTGGCGGCCATCGCGCTGCGCGAAATCGCCTATCGCGTCGCGGCGCCCGCCGCCTGGCGCGACAAGGTTGAGCACGCCGCGTGGGCTGACGTGGCCGCGTTGCCGTGGCTGATGGCGCCGACGATCAGTACCCATCACGTGCTGGCCACAAGGCTCTTCTCCGAGCGCGGGAGCGCCCCGGCGACGCTGATCGAAGCCGACAACGAGATGGTCATTCGCTCGCTCGTCGCGTCGGGGCTCGGCGTCGCGCTCGTCCGCGAGGACCTCGCGCAGGAAGGCGAAGCGGCGGGCGAGCTCGTGATCTGGCCCGACGCGCGCCTCGCGACGACCCTGCAGTTCATCTACGCGAGCGAGAAGCGCGACGAGCCCGAGCTGCGCGCGCTCGTCGGCATCGTCGGCGACGTGTGGCGCAAGGTTCTCGCCCCGACAGTGTCGAAGGTGTCGGCGCGCGGGCGTAGGCAGAAGCGGCGGGCGTGAGGAATCGGCATCGCGGTAATGCCGACCATTGCCGATATCCTGGAACGCAACGAAACAAAAAGACGACGACGGGCCGCAGGACCGGCTGCCTCGCGTGACGTCAGACAAACGGATTGCGCACCCTGACCTGGGCGTCGATCAACTGCCCGTGCTGCAGATCCTCGGTGTAAAGAATCCGGCATCCGGACAGTAGCGCTGCCGCAATGATTGTCCCGTCGTAGATGGAAAGCCCGAACCGCTCCGCGACACGCATGCCGCGTTCGTGCATCTCGACTGTCAGCGGCGCCACGCGGCACGCGGCGCGGAGTTGCGTGGAGATGTCACGCACTTCCCGCCACGACATCCCTAGCTTGCGGCGCGCGACGGATGCAACCTCGTTCAGCACCTGAACGCTGATCTGCCCGCCGCCGGCGATCAGCTCCTCGGCGCGATCGGCCTTCGCCGCGTCCGCCGAAAGCAAGTAGAGCGCGACATTGGTGTCGAAGAACGCTTCAGCGGCGCCCATTTGCCCGTGCGCGTCCGTGGCCGCGCTCGTTCGCGTCCAGCCGGTCGAACGTGAAGTCCGCCGGCAGGCGGCCGCGGTATTTCCTGAGCCGCGCCAGAATCTCGCGGACTCGAGGAGCCCGCTTGACCCCAAATGTCCGGCTGCCGGCGACAACGATCTCGATCTCGTCGCCCGCCTCGAGCTCGAGCGTCTCCACCACTGCGGCAGGAAGCCGGATGGCCAGGCTGTTGCCCCATTTCGAGACCTGCATGTGACACCTCCGGTTTGGATATACATTGGACACTGTATATCTAAGCGACCGCGAAGTCCATATGCCGGATGGCCGAAAAAAAGACCGGCGGATCGCTCCGCCGGTTTTCCTGACTACAAAAACTGCCTGAACGCTACGCCGCGTCGGCCGAGATCTCCGTCGTCGGTGCAGCCTCGCCCGCCGGCACTTCCTCGCCCGGAGTGACGAATCCCGCCTCGGGCCCCAGCAGCTTCTGCTTCTTGCGTGCGTTGTGATACGCGAGTCCGGTGCCGGCGGGAATCAGCCGACCGACGATCACGTTCTCCTTCAGGCCGCGCAGGTCGTCCTTCTTGCCCATGATCGCCGCCTCGGTCAGCACGCGGGTCGTCTCCTGGAACGACGCCGCCGAGATGAACGAGTCGGTGGACAGCGACGCCTTGGTGATCCCGAGCAGCATGTGCTCGTAGGTCGCGCCGCGCTTGCCTTCCTCCTTCGTCGCCTTGTCGTTCTCGTCCAGCAAGTCCGAGCGCTCGACCTGCTCGCCCGGGATGAAGCGCGAATCGCCCGGATCGACGACCTGCACCCGGCGCAGCATTTGCCGCACGATCACCTCGATGTGCTTGTCGTTGATCTTCACGCCCTGCAGCCGGTAGACGTCCTGCACCTCGTCGGTGATGTAGCGCGCGAGCGCCTCGACGCCCAGCAACCGCAGGATGTCGTGCGGATCCGCCGGACCGTCGACGATCGACTCGCCCTTGTTCACCACCTGGCCGTCGTGCGCGGTGACGTGCTTGTCCTTCGGGATCAGGTACTCGTGGGCGGTGCCGTCGAGATCGGTGATGACCAGCCGCTGCTTGCCCTTCGTGTCCTTGCCGAACGACACGGTCCCCGTGACTTCTGCGAGCAGGCCCGCGTCCTTCGGCGAGCGCGCTTCGAACAGCTCCGCCACGCGCGGCAGACCGCCGGTGATGTCGCGGGTCTTCGATGTCTCCTGCGGGATCCGCGCGAGCACTTCGCCGACCGCGACCTGCTGGCCGTCCTTCACCGTGATGATCGAACCCAACTGGAACGTGATGTTCACCGGGTGATCGGTGCCGGCGAGCATGATCTCGTTGCCCGCGTCGTCCGTAAGCTTCACCTGCGGCCGTACGCCCTTCGCCGCCGCGCCGGCGCGGCGCTTCGGATCGATGACGACCAGCGTCGAGAGGCCGGTGACCTCGTCGACCTGCTTCGCGACCGTGACACCTTCCTCGACGTGCTCGAACTTCACGCGACCCGCGTACTCGGTGACGATCGGTCGGCTCGTCGCATCCCACATCGCGAGCACCTTGCCGGCCTTGACGACGTCGCCGTCCTTGACTTGCAGCGTCGCGCCGTACGGGATCTTGTGGCGCTCGCGCTCGCGGCCGTTGTCGTCATGGACCGTCACCTCGCCCGAGCGCGCGATCACGACCAGCTCGCCCTTGGCATTGGTGACGTAGCGCATCAGCGGCGAGAAGCGGATCGTGCCGGCCGACTTGCTCTCGAGCTGCGACGCCGCGGCGGTCCGCGACGCTGCGCCGCCGATGTGGAACGTCCGCATCGTGAGCTGCGTGCCCGGTTCGCCGATCGACTGCGCGGCGATGACACCGACCGCTTCGCCGACGTTGACCAGGTGGCCACGGCCGAGATCGCGGCCATAGCACGTCGCGCAAAGCCCATAGCGTGTATCGCAGGTGAGCGGCGTGCGCACCTTGACTTCATCGATGCCGAGAAGCTCGATCTGGTCGACCTCATCCTCGCCCAGCAGCGTCCCCGCCTCGTACAGCGTCGCCTGCGTCTCGGGGTTGACGACGTCGATCGCGACGCTGCGGCCGAGGATCCGCTCGCGCAGCGCCTCGATCACTTCGCCGCCTTCCACCAGCGCCTTCATCGCCACGCCGTTCGTCGTCCCGCAGTCCTCCTCGGTCACGACCAGGTCCTGCGTCACGTCGACGAGGCGGCGCGTGAGATAGCCGGAGTTCGCGGTCTTCAGCGCCGTGTCCGCGAGCCCCTTGCGCGCGCCGTGCGTGCTGATGAAGTACTGCAGCACGTTCAGGCCTTCGCGGAAGTTCGCGGTAATCGGCGTCTCGATGATCGAGCCGTCCGGCTTCGCCATCAGGCCGCGCATCCCCGCGAGCTGGCGGATCTGCGCCGCCGAGCCCCGTGCGCCGGAGTCCGCCATCATGTAGATGGAATTGAACGACTCCTGCTTGACCGTCTTGCCTTCGCGGTCCTGGACGTCGATGGCGCCCAGCTGGCTCATCATCGCCTTCGCGATGTCGTCGCCGGCGCGGCCCCAGATGTCGACGACCTTGTTGTAGCGCTCGCCCTGCGTGACGAGGCCCGACGTGTACTGCGCCTCGATCTCCTTCACCTGGGCTTCTGATTCGGCGATGATCCGGTGCTTCTCTTCCGGCACCAGCATGTCGTCGGCAGCGAACGAGATGCCACCGCGCGTCGCGAGGCTGTATCCGGCCTGCATCAGTTTGTCAGCGAAGATCACCGTCTCGCGCAATCCGCAGCGGCGGAAGCTCGCGTTGATGATCTTCGAGATCTCCTTCTTCTTCAATGGCTTGTTGATGTTCTCGAAGCCGAGTCCGACCGGCAGGATCTCGGACAGCAGCGCGCGGCCGACCGTGGTCTCGAACCGCTTCATCGTCTCGACCGGCGAGCCATCAGGACCCGAGTCGGTCTGCTTCAGGCGGACCTGGATCTTCGCGTGCAGCTCGACCTGCCGCGCTTCATAGGCGCGCGACACTTCGGCGATGTCGGCGAAGAGCGTCCCCTCGCCTCGCGCGTTGATCTTCTCGCGCGTCGCGTAGTAGAGGCCGAGCACGATGTCCTGCGACGGCACGATGCACGGCTCGCCGTTCGACGGCAGCAGCACGTTGTTCGACGCGAGCATCAGCGTGCGGGCTTCCATCTGCGCCTCGAGCGACAGCGGCACGTGCACGGCCATCTGGTCGCCGTCGAAGTCGGCGTTGAACGCCGTGCAGACGAGCGGATGGAGCTGGATCGCCTTGCCCTCGATTAACACCGGCTCGAACGCCTGGATGCCAAGGCGGTGCAGCGTCGGTGCGCGGTTCAGCATCACCGGATGCTCGCGGATCACGTCTTCCAGGATGTCCCAGACCACGGGCTCCTGCGCCTCCACCATCTTCTTTGCCGCCTTGATCGTCGTGGCGAGCCCCATCGTCTCGAGCTTGTTGAAGATGTAAGGCTTGAAGAGCTCGAGCGCCATCAGCTTCGGCAGCCCGCATTGATGCAGCTTCAGTTGCGGACCGACGACGATCACCGAGCGGCCCGAGTAGTCGACGCGTTTTCCCAGCAGGTTCTGGCGGAAACGCCCACCCTTGCCCTTGATCATGTCGGCGAGGCTCTTCAATGGCCGCTTGTTGGCGCCGGTCATCGCCTTGCCACGCCGGCCGTTGTCGAGCAGCGAATCGACGGCCTCCTGCAGCATCCGCTTTTCGTTGCGCACGATGATGTCGGGCGCCTTCAGCTCGAGCAGGCGCTTCAGCCGGTTGTTGCGGTTGATCACGCGGCGGTAGAGGTCGTTCAGGTCCGAGGTCGCGAAGCGGCCGCCGTCGAGCGGCACCAGCGGGCGCAGCTCGGGCGGCAGCACCGGCAGCACCTCGAGGATCATCCACTCGGGCTTGATCCCGGACTTGTGGAACGCTTCCAGCACCTTCAACCGCTTGGCGATCTTCTTGATCTTGGTGTCGGACCCGGTTGCTTCGAGCTCTTTCCTGAGCTTGTCGATCTCGTGCGGGACGTCGAGCGCCTTCAGCAGTTCGCGAATCCCTTCCGCGCCCATCGACGCCGAGAAGTCGTCACCGTGCTGCTCGAGCTTCGCGAGGTAGTCGTCCTCGGTCAGGAGCTGCGCGCGATTCAACGGCGTGAGTCCCGGATCGGTCACGACGTACGCTTCGAAGTAGAGGACGCGCTCGATGTCGCGCAGCGTCATGTCGAGCACCATCCCCATGCGGGACGGCAGGCTCTTCAGGAACCAGATGTGCGCGACGGGGCTCGCGAGCTCGATGTGGCCCATCCGCTCGCGGCGGACCTTGGCGAGCGTGACCTCGACGCCGCACTTTTCGCAGATGACGCCGCGGTGCTTGAGACGCTTGTACTTGCCGCACAGGCACTCGTAGTCCTTGACGGGACCGAAGATCTTCGCGCAGAAGAGGCCGTCGCGTTCCGGCTTGAAGGTCCGGTAGTTGATCGTTTCCGGCTTCTTTACTTCGCCGTACGACCACGAGCGGATCTTCTCCGGCGACGCGAGACCCGTCTTGATCGCGTCGAACTCCTCTTCCTGCGTGACCTGCTTGAAAAGATCGAGCAGTGCTTTCATCCGTTACTCCCGAGTAATTCTGTATTCGGCAAACTGTTCGCGACCCGCATCAGAACCGCTCCAGGTCGATGTCGATCGCAAGCGAGCGGATCTCCTTCACCAGCACGTTGAACGATTCCGGCATGCCGGCTTCGATCTTGTGCTCGCCCTTGACGATGTTCTCGTAGACCTTGGTGCGACCGTTGACGTCGTCGGACTTGACCGTGAGCATTTCCTGCAGCGTGTAGGCGGCGCCGTAGGCTTCGAGTGCCCAGACCTCCATTTCGCCGAAGCGCTGGCCGCCGAACTGCGCCTTGCCGCCCAGCGGCTGCTGCGTGACGAGGCTGTAGGGGCCGGTCGAGCGCGCGTGCATCTTGTCGTCGACCAGGTGGTGCAGCTTCAGCACGTGCATGTACCCGACGGTGACCTGCCGATCGAAGGCTTCGCCGGTGCGGCCGTCGAACAACGTGATCTGTCCGCTCCGCGGCAGCCCCGCCAACTCGAGCATGCTCTTGATCTCGTCCTCGGTCGCCCCGTCGAACACCGGGGTCGCGAACGGCACGCCGCCGCGCAGGTTGTCGGCGAGACGCAGCACGTCGGCATCGTCGAACGCCGCGAGATCCTCGTGCTTGCCCGTCGTGTTGTAGATGCGCTCGAGGAGCTTGCGCACTTCGGCGGCCTTCGCCTGCGCCTTGACCATTTCGTCGATCTTGCGCCCGAGACCTTTCGCTGCCCAGCCGAGATGCACCTCGAGAATCTGGCCGACGTTCATCCGCGACGGCACGCCGAGCGGGTTCAGGACGATGTCGACCGGCGTGCCGTCGGCCATGTATGGCATGTCCTCGACCGGCACGATCTTCGACACCACGCCCTTGTTCCCATGACGGCCGGCCATCTTGTCGCCCGGCTGCAGGCGGCGTTTGACGGCGACGTAGACCTTGACCATCTTCTGCACGCCCGGCGGAAGCTCGTCGCCTTGCGTCAGCTTCTTCTTCTTGTGCTCGTACATCGCGTCGAACTGCACGCGCAACTGGGCGAGCGACTCCTTCATCGCCTCGAGCTGGCGCGCCGAGTCCTCGCCGGCCAAGCGGATGTCGAACCAGTCGTAGCGATTGACGCCTTCGAGGTACTCCTTGGTGAGCTTTGTCCCCTTCGCGATGCGCTTCGGGCCGCCATTGACCGTCTTGCCGATCAGCATCTTCTCGATCCGCGCGAACGCGTCGTTCTCGACGATCCGCAGTTGATCGTTGAGGTCCTTGCGGTAGCCCTTCAACTCGTCGTCGATGATCTGCGTCGCGCGCTTGTCGCGCTCGATCCCTTCGCGGGTGAATACCTGGACGTCGATCACGCAGCCGGAAATCCCCGACGGCACGCGCAGGCTCGTGTCCTTCACATCGGACGCCTTCTCGCCGAAGATCGCGCGCAGGAGCTTCTCCTCCGGCGTCAGTTGCGTCTCGCCCTTCGGCGTGACCTTGCCGACAAGCACGTCCCCCGCCTCGACCTCGGCGCCGATGTAGACGATGCCGGCGTCGTCGAGCCGTCCGAGCTGGCCTTCGCCCAGGCTCGAGATGTCGCGGGTGATTTCCTCGGGTCCGAGCTTGGTGTCCCTGGCGACGACCGAGAGCTCCTCGATGTGGATCGACGTGTAGCGATCGTCGGCGACCACGCGCTCGGAAATGAGGATCGAGTCCTCGTAGTTGTAGCCGTTCCAGGGCATGAACGCGACCAGCATGTTCTGGCCAAGGGCGAGCTCGCCCATGTCGGTCGACGCACCGTCGGCGATCACGTCGCCTTTCGCGATCACGTCACCCACACGCACCAGCGGCCGCTGGTTGATGTTGGTGTTCTGATTGCTGCGGGTGTACTTGGTCAGGTTGTAGATGTCGACGCCGACGTCGCCTGCCGCCGTTTCCGCATCGTGGACGCGCACGACGATCCGGTTCGCGTCGATGTAGTCGACCTTGCCGCCGCGGCGCGCCTGCACCGCGGTGCCGGAGTCGACGGCCGCCGTGCGCTCGACGCCGGTGCCGACGAGCGGCTTCTCTGCGCGCAGGCACGGCACCGCCTGCCGCTGCATGTTCGAGCCCATCAGCGCGCGGTTCGCGTCGTCATGCTCGAGGAACGGGATCAGCGACGCCGCCACCGACACGATCTGCGCCGGCGCCACGTCCATGTAGTCGACCTTGTCGGCGGTCGAGAGCATGAACTCGTTCTTGCTGCGGCACGAGACGAGCTCGTCCTTCAGCCTTCCCGTCTTGTCGAGCGTGGCATTCGCCTGCGCAATCACATAGGCACCTTCCTCGATCGCCGACAGGTACTGGATTTCGTCGGTGACCTTGCCGTTGTTGACCTTGCGGTACGGCGTCTCGAGGAAGCCGTACTCGTTGGTGCGGGCGTAGAGCGCGAGCGAATTGATGAGGCCGATGTTCGGGCCCTCCGGCGTCTCGATCGGGCAAACGCGGCCGTAGTGCGTCGGATGCACGTCGCGCACCTCGAAGCCCGCGCGCTCGCGCGTCAAGCCCCCCGGACCGAGTGCCGATACGCGGCGCTTGTGCGTGATCTCGGACAGCGGATTCGTCTGGTCCATGAACTGCGACAGCTGCGAGCTGCCGAAGAACTCCTTGATCGCAGCCGAGATCGGCTTGGCGTTGATCAGGTCGTGCGGCAGCAGGTTCTCGCTTTCGGCCTGGCCGAGACGCTCCTTGACCGCGCGCTCGACGCGCACGAGCCCCGAGCGGAACTGGTTTTCGGAGAGCTCGCCGACCGAGCGCACGCGACGATTGCCGAGGTGATCGATGTCGTCGATCTCGCCGCGCCCGTTGCGCAGCTCGACCAGGATCTTGATCACCGCGATGATGTCGTCGTTGGCGAGCGTGGCCGTGCCCTTGAGCTCGGTGCGTCCGACGCGACGGTTGAACTTCATCCGGCCGACGGCCGACAGGTCGTAGCGCTCCTCCGAGAAGAAGAGGCCGTGGAACAGCGTCTCGACCGCGTCTTCGGTCGGCGGCTCGCCGGGCCGCATCATCCGGTAGATCGCCACGCGGGCGGCGGTCTGGTCCGGCGTGTCGTCGGTGCGTAACGTCTGCGAGATGTAGGCGCCCTGGTCGAGATCGTTGGTGTAGATCGTCTGGATCTCGGCGACCCCGGCGGCGGACAGTTTCTGCAGCAGCTCCTCGGTGACTTCGTCGTTCGCCTTGGCGAGCACTTCGCCGGTCGTCTTGTCGACGATGTTGGTCGCGAGCGCGCGGCCGACGATGTAATCCGCCGGGACCGCGATCCTCTTCACGCCGGCTTCGGTGAGCTCGCGGACATGCCGAGCGGTGATCCGCTTGTCGCGCGGGACGATGACCTTGCCGTCCTTGCCGGCGACGTCGAAGCGCGCCATTTCGCCGCGCAGCCGCTCCGGCATGAACTCGAGCTGCGCGCCCTTCGCCGACAGATGGAACGTGTCGAACACGAAGAACTGGCGCAGGATGTCCTCGTTGGTGAGGCCGATCGCCTTCAGCAGCGTGGTGACCGGCATCTTGCGGCGGCGGTCGACGCGGAAGAAGAGAAAGTCCTTGGGGTCGAACTCGAAGTCGAGCCACGAGCCGCGGTAGGGAATCACCCGCGCCGAAAAGAGGAGCTTGCCCGAGCTGTGCGTCTTGCCGCGGTCGTGCTCGAAGAACACGCCCGGCGAGCGATGCAGCTGCGAGACGATGACCCGCTCCGTGCCGTTGATGATGAACGAGCCGTTGTCGGTCATGAGCGGGATCTCGCCCATGTAGACCTCCTGCTCCTTCACTTCCTTGACCGTCTCCTTCGGCGCTTCCTTGTCCATCAGGATCAGCCGCACCTTGGCGCGCAGCGCCGAGCAGTAGGTGAGGCCGCGCTGCTGGCATTCGGTGACGTCGAACGCCGGCGGCAGCAGCGAATAGCTCACGAACTCGAGCCGGGCGTTGCCGGAGTGCGACGAAATCGGAAAGATCGACGTGAACGCGGCCTGCAGGCCCTCGTTCTTGCGCGCATCGGGCGCGGTGTCGGATTGCAGGAACGCACGGTAGGACGCGAGCTGCGTCTCGAGCAGGAACGGCACCTGCAGCACGCTCGCGCGCTTGGCGAAGCTCTTGCGGATGCGCTTCTTTTCGGTAAAGGAATACGGTTGCGGGGTCATTGCTTCGATAGCCATTTACTTCTCCGATTCACGGAAATCGCCGAAAACCCGCGGCCCCAATGCCACAGCCCGCCACCCGATTGCGGCGGCACGGTGCCCGGTTATCGATCGATTTCAAGGGCGCGCACGGCCGCGCCCATCGCGCATCGACTGGTCGGATGCATTGCGCATCCTGGCTTGGTGGTTGGCCGCTACCAACCGCTGGCGGACGGCGGCGCCACGGATACTGCGCCGCCCGACCATGCCCTGTCTCCTGCAGTCGCTTCAGAAGACGAAGAGGAGCGGACCCTGATCCGCTCGTCTTCGGCCTCTCGGACCGCCACAAGTTCCCTTGCGGCGCCCCGAGCCGAAGAAGGCCCGGCGTCCGGCAACGCTCCGCCGGCCGCCGCGCCTGCCCATCACTTGATCTCGGCCTTGGCGCCGGCCTCTTCCAGCTTCTTCTTGGCGGCCTCGGCGTCGGCCTTGTTGACGCCTTCCTTCACGGGCTTCGGCGCGCCGTCGACCAGGTCTTTGGCTTCCTTCAAGCCGAGGCCCGTCAACTCGCGCACGGCCTTGATGACGTTGACCTTGTTGTCGCCGATCGCGGCCAGCACGACGGTAAATTCGGTCTGCTCCTCGGCGGCAGCAGCCGGGGCCGCGGCGGCGGCGGGGCCGGCGACCGCGACGGCGGCGGCCGCCGACACGCCGAACTTGTCTTCCATCGCCTTGATGAGCTCGGAGAGCTCGAGAACGGTCAGCGACGAGATCTTGTCGAGGATTTCGGTTTGCACTGCGGACATGATTTGCTCCTGAATCGTAGGGTTCTAGGAATTGGTTGCGGGATCGTCTTGCCGATTACGCGGCGGGCCGCGCGTCGCGCACGGCGGCCAGCGTCCGCACGAACTTGCTCGGAACTTCGTTCAACGTCCGGACGAGCTTGGCCATCGGCGCCTGCATCGTGCCCATCAGCTTGGCGATCAGCACTTCGCGCGTGGGCAGCGCGGCCAGCGCGGCGATTTCCTTGGCGGACATCACCTGGCCGGGCATCGCGCCGCCCGTGATCACGAACTTGTCGTTGCCCTTGGCGAAATCGTTCAGCACTTTCGCCACGGCAACGGGATCGGGACCGATGCCATACGCCAGCGGACCGACCATCTTGTCGGCCAGCGGGGCGAACGGCGAATCGGCGACCGCCCGGCGCACCAGAGTGTTCTTGACGACCCTGAAATACACGCCGGAAGCCCGTGCCTTCGCGCGGAGCACGATCATTGCGCCGACGGGCATGCCGCGGTTCTCGGCCATGACGATGGCCTGAGCGCCGGCGACCTGCTTCGCGACCTCCGCAACTACCGCCTGTTTCTGCTCCAAATTAAGACCCAATTTTGGTCTCCCAAGTTACTGGTGACCTTCAAGTCCAGGAAAATCCTGTCCGAGGGCACCATCTATCGCTGGATTTCAGCTGTCAGCTTTCAGCTATCAGCCGTCAGCAAGGACGACTGCTCGCGTGCTCCGACAGTTTCGTTTAAGCGTCTGCTCCCGCGGTCTTTGACGGCCCGCCGCGCGATACGCTGCGCGGCGCTCCCTCAAAAAACGTCCATGTATAACGGGGGCTGCGAGAAGCGGCAGCCCCCGACTTTGTGTCAATGGGCTGGACCTCCGGAGGCCAGTCCCGTCGTATCGATCCGCACGCCCGCGCCCATCGTGCTCGAGACGCTGATCCGCTTGAGGTAGATGCCCTTGGTTCCCGACGGCTTCGCCTTGTTCAGCGCCTCGATCAGCGCAAGCAGGTTCGTCTTGAGTTGCTCGGGCGCGAACGACGCGCGGCCGATCGTGCACTGGACGATGCCGCCCTTGTCGGTGCGGTACTGGACCTGTCCCGCCTTCGCGTTCTTGACCGCGGTGACGACGTCGGCGTTGACCGTGCCGACCTTCGGGTTCGGCATCAGCCCACGCGGACCGAGGATCTGGCCCAACTGTCCGACGACGCGCATCGCATCCGGCGAGGCGATCACGACGTCGAACTCCATGAAGCCTTCCTTGATCTTCGCGGCGAGGTCATCCAAGCCGACGATGTCCGCGCCCGCCTCCTGCGCCGCCTTCGCCTTGTCGCCCTGCGCGAACACGGCGATACGGACTTTCTTGCCCGTCCCTGCCGGCAGGACAACCGAGCCGCGCACCGTCTGGTCCGATTTCTTGGCATCCACGCCGAGGTTGACGGCGACGTCGACCGACTCGTCGAACTTGGCGACCGCCGTTTCCTTGACGAGCTTCAGCGCTTCGTCCACCGGATACGCCTTGCCGCTATCCACCTTGGCGCGCACGGTCTTCATCCGCTTCGAGAGCTTCGGGAGCTTTTGTTCGGCAGCCATGATCACTTCACTCCTTCGACCGTGATGCCCATGCTGCGCGCGCTGCCGGCGATCGTGCGCACTGCGGCATCCATGTCGGCGGCGGTGAGGTCGGGCATCTTCGCCTTGGCGATCTCCTCGGCTTGCGCGCGGGTAAGCTTGCCCACCTTGTCGGTGTGCGGCGTGCTGCTGCCCTTCTCGACCTTCGCCGCCTTCTTGATGAGCACCGTGGCCGGCGGCGTCTTCATCACGAACGTGAAGCTCTTGTCGGCGTAGGCCGTGATCACCACCGGGATCGGCAGGCCCGGCTCGACCTTCTGCGTCTGCGCGTTGAACGCCTTGCAGAATTCCATGATGTTCAAGCCGCGCTGGCCGAGCGCAGGCCCGATGGGCGGGCTGGGATTCGCCTTGCCCGCCGGCACCTGCAGCTTGATGAAGCCGACGATCTTCTTCGCCATCTCAGTTTCTCCTGTCGGGTATTAGCGGATCCGAAGACCCTCCCCGTTCCGTCGTCAAGGCACGATTGCCTTTGACCCTTCAATGCCCCCGCGTACGGCGGGGGCCCTCGTCCGAGTTAAGCGGCGACGCGTTGCCGCTTCAACGAGGACAGAAAACACGCCACGCTCGCGTGACGTGTTTTCAAGCTTTCTCCACTTGCGAAAAGTCGAGCTCCACCGGCGTCGACCTTCCGAAGATCGTCACCGACACCCGCAACTTGCTCTTCTCGTAATTCACGTCCTCGACGTTGCCGTGGAAGTCCGTGAACGGGCCTTCGCGCACGCGCACCGCCTCGCCCATCTCGAAGAGCACCTTCGGGCGCGGCTTTTCGACCCCTTCCTGCACCTGGCGCAGGATCGCGTCGACTTCCTTTTGCGTGATCGGCGTTGGCTTGTTCGCCGTGCCGCCCACGAAGCCCGTGACCTTCGGCGTGCTCTTCACCAGGTGCCACGAGTCATCCGACATTTCCATTTCGACCAGCACGTAGCCCGGAAAGAACTTGCGCTCGGAGATCGCCTTCTGGCCGCTCTTCATCTCGACGACTTCCTCGACCGGCACCAGGATCTGTCCGAACTGATCGGCGATGTCCGAGCGCTTGATCCGCTCGGTCAGCGCGCGCTGCACGCTCTTCTCGAAACCCGAGTAGGCATGGACGACGTACCACTTCTTGCCACCACTCATCCTTCGCCCCTGCCGGTCACGATCCTCACGATCCACGCCAGCGTCGTATCGATGGCGAACAGGAACAGCGCCATGATCACGACGAAGGCGAACACGATCGCGGTGGTCTGGATCGTCTCCTTGCGCGTCGGCCACGACACCTTGCCGGCCTCGGCCCATGCTTCCTGCGCAAACACGAAGAACTGCTTGCCCGGCTCGGAGAGCCATGCGACGACACCGGCGGCGACGAGGCCGCCCAGCACCATCAGCACGCGCAGCACGAGCGCCGCATCAGCGAACCAGTAATACGCCCACACGCCGGCGACCACGCAGAGACCCGCCAGCACGATTTTTATCTTGTCGATCATCAGATGTCGGTTGACAGTAGTCAGTTGGCAGTTACCGCTGCCCGCGGCACAATTTCACGTAGTCCTCTTGCCCCACTGTCAACTGTCAACTGACTGCTGACACCTGCAGTGGCAGGCCAGGAGGGAATCGAACCCCCAACCTGCGGTTTTGGAGACCGCCGCTCTGCCAATTGAGCTACTGGCCTTTGATCCGTCCGTGCCTATTCGATGATTTTCGCCACCACGCCGGCGCCGACGGTACGGCCACCTTCGCGAATCGCAAAGCGCAACCCCTCTTCCATCGCAATCGGCGCAATCAGCGTCACCGTCATCGCCACATTGTCCCCAGGCATCACCATCTCGGTCCCCGCCGGCAGCTCGCAGCTCCCCGTCACGTCCGTCGTCCGAAAATAAAACTGCGGCCGATACCCCGGGAAAAACGGCGTGTGCCGACCCCCCTCCTCCTTGGACAGCACATACACCTCGCAGCTGAACTTGGTGTGCGGCGTGATCGACCCCGGCTTCGCCAGCACCTGCCCCCGCTCCACCTCCTCCCGCTTGGTGCCTCTGAGGAGTACGCCGACGTTGTCCCCCGCCTGCCCCTGGTCCAGGAGCTTCCGGAACATCTCCACCCCGGTGCACACCGTCTTCAACGTCGGCTTCAAGCCCACAATCTCCAGCTCGTCGCCCACCTTCACCACCCCGCGCTCCACCCGCCCGGTCACCACCGTGCCCCGACCAGAAATCGAAAACACGTCCTCCACCGGCATCAAAAACGGCCCATCGATCGCCCGCTTCGGCTGCGGAATGTAGCTGTCCAGCGCCTCCGCCAGCTTCAGAATCGAGCCTTCCCCCAGCTCGCTCTTGTCGCCTTCCAAAGCCATCTTCGCGCTGCCAATCACGATCGGCGTCTTGTCCCCAGGAAACTGGTACTTGGACAGGAGCTCCCGCACCTCCAGCTCAACGAGCTCCAGCAGCTCCTTGTCGTCGACCATGTCCGCCTTGTTCATGTACACGACGATGTAGGGCACCCCCACCTGCCGCGCCAGCAGGATATGTTCGCGGGTCTGCGGCATCGGCCCATCCGCCGCACTCACCACCAGGATCGCCCCATCCATCTGCGCCGCCCCGGTAATCATGTTCTTGATGTAGTCCGCATGCCCCGGACAATCCACGTGCGCGTAGTGCCGGTTCTTCGTCTCGTACTCCACGTGCGCCGTGTTGATCGTGATCCCCCGCGCCTTCTCCTCCGGCGCATTGTCAATCTGGTCGTACGCCTTCACCTCCCCCCCATACAGCTTCGACAGCACCAGCGTCATCGCCGCCGTCAGCGTCGTCTTGCCGTGATCCACGTGCCCGATCGTCCCCACGTTCACGTGCGGCTTCGTCCGCTCGAATTTGCCCTTGGCCATCGCTAAACTCCTTCAGACCTCGTTCTTCAGTTGCCCAATTGGTCGTTGATTCGTGGTGCCCATGGAGCGGATTGAACGCTCGACCTCTCCCTTACCAAGGGAGTGCTCTACCACTGAGCTACATGGGCTCGTGCTGCGGCGAGCACCGATTCTGCGTTGTCTTCCCTTGGATAGTTGCGCGTACGTCTTGCCGTTCTGCTGGAGCGGGTGAAGGGAATCGAACCCTCGTCATAAGCTTGGAAGGCTTCTGCTCTACCATTGAGCTACACCCGCGGAACAGGTGTCAGTTTTCAGTTGGCAGTTGACAGAAGTGGAATCTTCCCACGATGCTCGACCTGCGCCCCCACCAGACTGACTTGTCAACTCTTTCCTGGCTCCTGAATGGTGGAGGGGGAAGGATTCGAACCTTCGAAGGCAGAGCCGGCAGATTTACAGTCTGCTCCCTTTGACCGCTCGGGAACCCCTCCGACGGAACATGCAAGTTTAGCAATTTATGGGCCGATGTGTCAAACCGCTGAAAATCAACGGGATTCGGACACCCCACCGCAGGGTCCCCGGTCCCCGCACCGGTCTCGGCCTTGTTCCGGCTGCCCCTGTCGGCGGGCCCCCGGGAACCGTGCAGCAGCGAGAGGCGCATGCGTGCGGACATACCGATGACCGAGCATGATTTCGTGGTCGTCGGCGGGGGCACGGCGGGCTGTGTGCTTGCGAACAGGCTCTCCGCTGATGGCCGACACTCGGTGCTGCTCCTCGAAGCGGGACCGCGCGACGCGTATCCGTGGATTCACATTCCGATCGGGTACGCAAAGACGATGTTTCACCCGGTCTACAACTGGCGCTTCGAGACGGAGCCCGATCCGGGCATGCACGGCCGCAGGATCTACTGGCCGTGCGGGCGCACGCTGGGCGGATCGAGCGCGATCAACGGGCTCATCTACATTCGCGGTCACCGCGACGACTACGACCACTGGGCCGCGCTCGGCAATCCCGGCTGGAGCTACGCCGAAGTCCTTCCCTATTTCAGGAAGCTCGAGCACAACGTTCGCGGTGCGAACGAATGGCACGGCGACAACGGACCGCTGTGGGTGTCCGACATCATCGCCAAGCACGAGCTGGTCGAAGCATTGATCGACGCCGGCAGCGAGCTGGGTATTCCCCGCAACGATGATTTCAACGGCGCGTCGCAGGAAGGCGTCGGCTACTATCAGCTCACGACGCGCCGCGGGTTCCGTTGCTCGACAGCCGTCGCCTACCTTCGGCCCGCGCGCGCTCGCGCCAATCTCGCGGTCGAGACCGACGCCCAGGCGACGAGCATCCTGCTCGATCGCCGACGTGCGCGCAGTGTCGTCTACCGCCAGGGAGGCCGTGACGTCACCGTCACCGCGCGGCGCGAGGTGATCGTCGCCGCCGGCACGCTCAAGTCGCCGCAACTCCTGCAACTTTCAGGGATCGGTCCGCCGGCGCTGTTGCAATCGTTCGGCATTCCCGTGGCGCACGCGCTTCCCGGCGTCGGCGAGAATCTCCAGGATCATCTGCAGGCGCGGGTGATCTTCCGCTGCACGAAGCCGATCACGACCAACGACACGTTGAAATCGTGGTGGAAGACGATGGCGATGGGCGCACGCTACGTCCTCACCCGCACCGGACCGATGGCGATCGGCATCAACCAGGGTGGGATGTTTGCGCGCACCGATGCCGCGCTTGCTCGTCCGGACGTGCAATTCCATCTGGCGACGCTGTCGTCGGACATGGCGGGCTCGCCGGTGCACACGTTCTCCGGATTCACGATGTCGGTGTGCCAGCTGCGGCCGGAATCGCGCGGCTTCGTGCGGTTGAAGTCGCCCGATCCGCTGGCGGCGCCGGCGATGCAGGCAAACTACCTTTCGACGCCGCACGACCGGGCGACGATCGTCAAAGGAATCCGGCTCGCACGGAAGCTCGTGGCGACGCGCGCGCTCACACCCTATGTCGCCGGCGAATACCGGCCCGGGTCCGATGCCGTGACCGACGACGATCTGCTCGAGTTCGCGAAGAACAATGGCGCGACGATCTTCCATCCGGCCGGCACGTGCAGGATGGGGCCGGCGGACGATGCGCTCGCCGTGGTCGATCCGGCGTTACGGGTACACGGCGTCGACGCGCTGCGCGTCGTCGATTGCAGCATCATGCCGACGTTGATCTCCGGCAATACGAACGCCCCCGTCATCATGATCGCCGAAAAGGCGGCCGACATGATTCTGCACGACGCGCACTGACATTCGCTCGAATGCCGTCCCAAAGGAGCCCCGATGCCCTGCTGTCACGCTGATTTCGCCGCCGTCGAGGGAAGCGACCGCGGCTTCACGGTCGGGATGCCGACGTTCACGTTCGGCGCCGGCGTGCTGGCCGAAGCGGGCGAGCACGCGCGCGAGCTCGGATTGAAGCGCGTCGCGCTCTTCACCGACGCTCGTTTGAAAGCGAGCGAGTACGTCGCCACGGTGGCCGCATCGCTTGCGGCGGCTCATGTGGACGTGGCCATTTACGATTCGGTCGTCATCGAGCCGACCGACGCATCGTTCCAGGACGCCGCGCGCTTCGCCGCCGAGGGCCGCTTCGACGGCTACGTCTCGGTGGGCGGCGGCTCTGTGATGGACACGTGCAAGGCGGCGAACCTCTACGCGAGTCATCCGGCGGAGTTCATGACCTACGTGAACGCGCCGATCGGCGGCGGACAGAAGGTCCCCGGCGCGGTGAAGCCGCATATCGCCTGCCCGACGACATCCGGCACCGGCTCCGAGACGACGGGCATCGCGATCTTCAACCTGCGCTCTATCAACGCGAAGACCGGCATCATCTCGCGCCGGTTGATTCCGGACGTCGCGCTGATCGATCCGACCGTGACGGCGTCGTTGCCGAAGAACGCGGTGGCCGCGACCGGCTTCGACTGCATGAGCCATGCGCTCGAATCGCTGACTGCACGCGCATATCCGCGGCGACTGAATCCCGCGCGCGGCGTCAACCGTCCGGTATCGCAGGGCGCGAACCCGTTCTCGGACATGCTCGCGACCGAAGCGCTGAAGAGTGTCGGCAGGTTCCTGGTGCGCGCCGTCAATGATTCGACCGACGTCGAGGCCCGCACCGAGATGATGTACGCAGCGATGCTGGCAGGCATCGCGTTTAACGCCGCCGGCTGCCATCTGCCGCATGGACTCTCGTATGCCGTGTCCGGCCTCGCCAAGAACTGGCACGTCGACGGCTATCCGGAAGGCAAGACGCTCGTCCCGCACGGGATGGCCGTCGTGCTCAACAATCCGTCGGTGTGGCGGTTCACCGCGCCCTGCTGCCCCGAGCGGCACCTGCACGGCGCGCAATGCCTGGGTGCGCGCACCGCGGGTGCGCGGCCGGACGAAGCCGGCGACGTGCTGGCCGCGCGCGTGATCGAGCTGATGCGCGCCACCGCGATGCCGAACGGGCTTGCTGCACTCGGTTTCGACGACTCGCACCTCGACGCGCTCGCCACGGGCGCCGAGCCGCAGTACCGGGTCATTCGCAATGCACCGAAGGACGTCGGCCGCGACGACCTGAAGGCGCTGTTCGACGCCGCGCTCAGCTACTGGTAGAGGACGGCACGGGCGGTGCGGACGCGCGGTCGGCCGCGACGCGCTGCACGCGGCGCGGCGGCAATCGCACGGTGAACGTGCTGCCGCGCCCCGGATCGCTCACGACGTCGAGCTCGGAGTCGTGGCGCAGGAGCACGTGCTTGACGATTGCAAGCCCGAGGCCCGTGCCGCCCGTTGCGCGCGAGCGGCTGCGATCCACGCGATAGAACCGTTCGGTCAGCCGCGGGATGTGCTCGGCGGCGATGCCGATCCCCGTGTCCTCGACGCCGAACTCGCCCTTTCCATCGTCGGCGATCCGCCACGACAGCGTGACCTTGCCGCCTTCCGGCGTATAGCGGATCGCGTTGCTGATGAGGTTGCCGAAGGCGCTCGCGAGCTCGTCGCGGTTCCCGAGCACGGTCGCGGCGTCCCGAATGTCGAGCGCGATCGTGTGCTGCCCGCCCGAAAGCGCCTTCGCGTCCGCCGACAGCCCGAGCAGCAGAGGCTCGACGGCGAACGGCAACTCGGCGACCACATTCTGGTCGCTTTCGAGTGCCGAGAGTGTCAACAGGTCATCGACCAGCCGTTTCATGTTGCGCGCCTGCTCGTGCATGAGCTGCAGGTAGCGCGCGCGCTGCCGCGGCTCGAGCTCCATGTCCTGCAGCGTCTCGATGAAACCGGCGACGACGGTCAGCGGCGTCTTCATCTCGTGCGACACGTTGGCGATGAAATCGCGGCGCATTCGCGTGACCGCCTCCAATTGCGTGATGTCGCGGCTGATGAGGAGCTTTTCCCGGACGCCGAAGGGAATGACCTGGATTGACAGCGTCGCCCCCTGCTCGCGCTGCGAGGCGATGGTGAGCGCGTCCGAGTACGCGCCCGTCTCGAGGTAGCGGATGAATTCCGGCTGGCGGACGACGTTGACCAGCGGCTGTCCTGTATCGTGAGCGAGGTCGAGCCCGAAATGCGACTGCGCGCGCGCATTCGCCCACTCCACCCGGTTGGTCGCATCGAGCACCACCATGCCGTCGGGGATCGCCTCGGCGACGCTCCTGAAGCGCTCCATCGCGCTGGCGAGGTCGCGCTGCACGAGGTTGCGATTGCGCACGCGCCGATAGAGCGCCGAGAATGCGACGCGCCAGCTGCCGCGCCCCTCGGGCACAGGCTCGTCGACCGGGCCGGCGGCCCAAGTCGCGAGTCCGCCGAGATGCCAGAGATGGAAGGCGACGACGCCGGCGCTGCCGACGGCCAGGACACCGAGCGCCCACGCGGCGCCGAACGCGATCGCCACGATCGCCGTCAGCAGCGCGACGGCGGCGGGCGCGATCAACGCCGAGAGGATCGCGGGGTTCATCGCGATGCGCCCTTGCGAGACGCTCAGTGCGGCACGGCCAAGCGGTACCCGCTGCCACGCACCGTTTCGATCATCCGGTCGAGTCCAAACGGTTCCAGCGCAAGCCGCAGCCGGCGGATGTGGACGTCGACGGTGCGCTCCTCGATGTAGACGTGGTCGCCCCACACCTGATCCAGGAGCTGCGTGCGGGAATGCACGCGCTCGGGCCGCGCGAGGAAGAAGCGCAGCAGGCGAAACTCAGTCGGGCCGATCGGAACGAGGCGCCCGGCGGCCGTCACGCGGTGCGTCGACGGATCGAGCGTGAGCGCGCCGACGGCAAGAGGTTCCTGCGCGGCCTCGGGCGCGCGCCGGCGCAGCACCGCTTTGATCCGCGCTTTGAGCTCGCGCGGCGAAAAAGGCTTGGTCACGTAGTCGTCGACCCACGCTTCGAGGCCGGCGACCTTGTCGGCTTCGTCGGTCCGCGCGGTGACCATGATGATCGGCAGCTCCTTCGTTCGCGCATCGGCGCGCAGCTGCTTCGCGAGCGAAAGACCCGACTGGCCGGGAAGCATCCAGTCGAGGAGCAGCAGGTCCGGCAGCGAATGCTTGAGTTGCGCTTGGGCGGACTCGGCATCCGGCGCCGCCTGCACGGCGTAGCCCGCGTCGGCGAGGTTGACGTGCAAGAGCTCGAGGATCGCGGGCTCGTCCTCGACGACGAGGATCGTGGGTGTCATTCGTCGGCAACCTCCGCCCGGATCTGTTCGGCGGTGGCATGACGGACGTCCTTGCCCTTGACCACCTGGACGACCGCTTCGGCGATGTTCTTCGCGTGGTCACCGATGCGTTCGATCGATTTGGCGATGAACACGATCTCGAGTGCCGGCGTGATCATCCGCGGGTCCTCCATCATGTAGCTGATCAGCTGGCGCATGATCGCCTGGAACGCCACGTCGATGTCCTCGTCGCGATCGATGACTTCGGCTGCGGCGGTCACGTCGAGCCGGGCGAATGCGTCGAGCGTCATCTGCAGCATCACCTGCGCGTGCTCGGCGGCGCGGACGACGTCGTACTCGCGCATCCTCGTCAGGCGGTCGTTGCCGCGCGTCTGCGCCGCCTTGTAGGCGATCTTCTTCACTTCGTCGCCGACCCGCTCGAGGTCGTTCACGATCTTGGTGATGGTGAGGATCATCCGCAGATCGATCGCCGCCGGCTGCCGCTTGGCGATGATCTGGCTGCACTGCTGGTCGATCGACATCTGCATCTGGTTGATCGAGAGCTCGTCGGCGCCGATCTCGTCGATCGTTCCCTCGCCCTCGTCCGTGCCGAGAATCGAGATCGCCTTGGCGAGCTGGGTCTCGACCAATCCTCCCATCGCCATGACGCCGCTGCGGATCCCTTCCATCTCGGCGTCGAATTGCTTGTGCGTGTGCTCGGTCATATCGCTTGTCCCGATCCTGGGTTCCGCTAGCCGAAGCGGCCGGTGATGTAGTCCTCGGTGTCCTTCTTCCTCGGTTTCAAGAAGATCTGGTCGGTCTCTCCGAATTCGATCAGCTCACCCAGGTACATGTACCCGGTGAAATCGGACACTCGGGCGGCCTGCTGCATGTTGTGAGTGACGATCGCAATCGTATACTCTTCCTTGAGCTCGGTGATGAGCTCTTCGATCTTCGCCGTCGAGATCGGGTCGAGTGCAGAAGTCGGCTCGTCGAGCAGCAGCACTTCGGGCTTGACCGCGACCGCGCGGGCGATGCAAAGCCGCTGCTGCTGGCCGCCGGAAAGCGCCATCCCGCTCTGCTTGAGCTTGTCCTTCGCCTCTTCCCACATCGCCGCCTTGGTGAGTGCCCATTCGACGCGCTCGTCCATCGCGCGCGCCGATAGGTTTTCGTAAAGCCTCACGCCGAACGCGATGTTGTCGTAGATCGACATCGGAAACGGGGTGGGCTTCTGGAACACCATCCCGACTTTTGCCCGCAGCATGTTGATGTCCACCCCCGGCGCGAGGATATTCTCGCCGTCCAGCATGATCTCGCCGACCGCGCGCTGGCCGGGGTACAGCGAGTACATCCGGTTCAACGTCCGCAACAGCGTCGACTTGCCGCAGCCGGAAGGACCGATGAACGCCGTCACCTGACGTTCGGCGATGTCGAGGCGGACGTCCTTCAACGCCTGGAACTTGCCGTAGAAGAAGTCGAGATCCCGGATCGACATCTTCGGCCCAGCCGGCAACGCGTTCTGCTCCGGCACGTCCGGCCGGATCGCGACAGCATCGAGATTCATCGTGGCGTCTTTCGCGTCATGGGTCATTTGACGGCGGTCTGGCGAAACAGAACGCGCGCCACGATGTTGAGCGTCAGGACGGCCAGAGTGATAAGGAGCGAGCCCGCCCACGCCAGCTCCTGCCAGTCCTTGTAGGGGCTCATCGCGAACTGGAAGATCACGACGGGAAGGTTCGACATCGGTGCGTCGAGGTTGGCAGTCCAGAACTGATTGTTCAATGCGGTGAACAAAAGCGGCGCCGTCTCGCCGGAAATGCGAGCGACGGCAAGCAGCACGCCCGTAACCACCCCTGCACGGACCGAGCGCAGTGTCACCATCAGGATCATCTTCCATTGCGGCGTCCCGAGCGCCACGGCGGCTTCGCGCAGGCTGTCCGGCACAAGCCGCAGCATGTTTTCGGTCGTACGGACGACCACCGGTATCACGATCAGGGCAAGCGCGAACGAACCGGCCCAGGCGGAGAAATGGCCCACTTGGAACACGTAGATCTCGTAGATGAAAAGACCAATGATGATCGACGGCGCAGACAGCAGGATATCGTTGATGAAGCGCGTGACCGGCGCGAGCCAGCCGCGGGCACCGAATTCGGCGAGGTAGATGCCGGCGAAGATGCCGACCGGAGTACCGATCAGCGTTCCCATGCCCGCCATCAGCACGCTGCCGGCGATCGCGTTGAGGAGCCCCCCCGCGCTGCCCGGCGGAGGCGTCATCTGAGTGAAGAGGCGAATGCTGAGCGCCTCGAATCCCGCCAGGAACAGCGTGACCAGAATCCAGAACAGGAAAGCGAGCCCGAATCCCATCGCCAGCAGCGACATCAACAGGTTGAACCGGTTGACGATCAGGCGATGGGAATAGAGCGAATGCATGGGATGGAGCGGCGAACGTCAGGTCTTGCGGCCTTCGCCCCTGGCCAATTGCAGCAGCAGCAACTTGGCCAGGGCGAGCACGATGAACGTGATGATGAACAGGATGAGCCCGAGTTCGATCAGGGCTGATGTATAAAGATCGCCCACCGCCTCGGTGAATTCGTTGGCAAGCGCGGACGCGATGCTGTTGCCGGGCTGAAGGACGGAAGCGGTGAGGCGGTGCGCGTTGCCGATGAGAAACGTCACCGCCATGGTCTCACCCAGCGCGCGGCCCAAGCCGAGCATGATGCCGCCGATCACCCCGACCTTCGTATAGGGGAGCACGATGTTCCGGACGACTTCCCAGGTCGTGCAACCGATGCCGTACGCCGACTCCTTCAGTACCGGCGGGACGATCTCGAACACGTCGCGCATGACCGATGCAATAAAGGGAATCACCATGATAGCCAGCACAAATCCAGCGGTGAACACGCCGATACCCTGGGGCGGTCCCTTGAACAGCACGCCGATCAGGGGCGTGGCGCCGAGCGTATTGATCAGCCACGGCTGAACATGGTCGGCGAACAGCGGCGCCAGCACGAAGAGCCCCCACATCCCATAGATGATGCTGGGGATCGCGGCCAGCAGCTCGATTGCTGTGCCCAGCGGCCGCTTGAGCCAAGCTGGCGAGAGCTCGGTCAGGAACAGGGCGATCCCGAAGCTCACGGGGACGCCGATCAAGAGCGCGATAAACGAAGTGACCAGCGTGCCGACGATCGGCACCAACGCCCCGAACTTTTCGGTGACGGGGTTCCACTCCGAGTCGACGAGGAACCCGAGGCCGAACTTCTGCAATGCGGGCAGGCTGCCGTACACCAGCGAGACGATGATCGCGAGCAGAATCGCCAGTACTGCGAAGGCGAACAAGCGGGCGACCGCCCTGAAGAGCAGATCCTGGAGCTGGACGCTACTCTGCTTCGGATCGGGCATCTTGGCGACGCTGACCTGCGCGCGGGGTGGCAGCGCGTCGATTATAGTCGGTATGGTCCCAGCGGTCGTTTCCATTCTTGCCTGTACCCGGCGCGCTGCCCATCGGCCCGCCCGCCCATTGCGGCTTCTCCTAAACTTCCCGACCTGCCGCCGCTTATCGAAAAAACGCGGCGTTCGCTTTAGTCCTGCGAACGCCGCGCGCGGCGGGTGGAGGAGGGCAGGCCGCCGATCAATAAACTGATTTGCCGGACGCGTCCTTGATCTGCGACTTCCAGGTGCCTTTGATCTGACTCGTGACCGATTCAGGAAGCGGGACGTAATCCAGCGAATCGGCCAGCTTGTCGCCGTCGGGCGTGTAGGCCCAGTCGAAGAACTTGAGCACTTCCTTGGCCGTATCGGGCTTCGCCTGCGTCTTGTACATCAGGATGAATGTCGCGCCCGAAATCGGCCATGCATTCTTCCCGGGCTGGTCGGTCAGCACCAGGTAGTAGCCGGGTGCTTTGCTCCAGTCCGCGCCCGCGGCCGCCGCCTTGAACGTTTCCGAGGCGGGGCTGACGAAATTGCCGTCACGGTTCTGCACTTGCGCGTAGGTCATCTTGTTCTGAAGCGCGTAAGCGTATTCGACGTAACCGATCGAGCCCTTGACGCGCTGCACGTACGACGCGACGCCCTCGTTGCCCTTGCCGCCGACGCCCGCGGGCCACGCGACCGACGTGCCCTCGCCCACCTTCTGTTTCCATTCCGGGCTGACCTTGGACAGGTAGTTCACCCAGATGAACGTAGTGCCGGATCCATCCGAGCGGTGCACGACGGTGATCTCGGAATCGGGCAACTTGGAGCTCGGATTGAGCTTTGCGATCGCAGGGTCATTCCATTTCGTGATCTTGCCCAGGTAGATGTCGGCCAGGACCGGTCCGGTCAGCTTGAGCTCGCCCGGCTTGACGTTTTCGAGGTTGACGACGGGCACGTCGCCACCGATGACTGTTGGGAACTGCAACAGGCCATCCTTGTCCAGGTCTTCCGGCTTGAGCGGCATGTCCGAGGCGCCGAAGTCGACCGTCTTGTTCTGAATCTGCTTGATGCCGCCGCCGGAACCAATGGACTGATAATTGAGGCCCACGCCGGTCTTGGCCTTGTACGCCTCGGCCCACTTGGCGTAGATCGGATAGGGAAACGTCGCGCCGGCACCGGTGATGTCGATCGCATGGACGGGAAGGCCGAACGCGAATGCGGCGGCCGCGAAAAAGCCTTTGACAGCGGCGTTGCGGGTCATCTCGTTGTTCCTCTTGGTTGGGCGATGCCGCCGATTGTTACAGGGGCGTGTGACACCGAGATGACACCGGCGTGACGAACGATGACAACGCCGGCCGCCGGCATGGACGCGGTTGCCTGCGTCACTGCGCCCGACGCGGGGCATCGCGAAGCGCCGACTCGCCGGCCCCTGGCGTGGGCCAGGCGATCGGCCAGTGCGCGCGCAAGGCTTCGGCGCGAAGCCGCGCCAATTCGTCGCGCAGCCGCGGATCATCCGGGCGTGACGCGAGACCCGCGAGCACGCGGCAGCGCGCGACCAGGAAGTCGATGTACGGCAACGGCTCGGCGCGCGCATAGTCTTCGAGCGTGGACGCGTGCGCGAGCGCGCGTTCCCACTCGCCGCGGGCAAGCGCGTCCTCGATGCTGTGGCGCCGATACCCGATCTGGTTGTGTCCGAGCGATCCCGTTGCGAGCAGCGCGTCGACCTCGGCGATGCCGCGTTCGCGCTCTGCCGCATCGTCGCTCAGGCGGACCTTGAGCCCGAGGATCAGCGGCCCGCCGAAAGCCATCCCGGTCTCGTGTGCGAGGGTGAGCGCACGCTCGATGCATTCGCGCGCGTCCGCCTTGCGTCCGAGCTCGAGATGGCATTCGGCGAGGCACGCCAGGTCGGCGGCCTGATAGCGCCGCGCACCCACCGCCTCGGCGAGCGCGAGGCTCTTCTCCAGCTCCGGCGCGGCCTCGGCAAAGCGAGCGCAGAAGGTCAGCACGACGCCCAGCGATTCGAGCGCGAACATCTCGGCGTGCTTGTCGCCGATCGCGACGGCCATCGCCAGCGCCGCGCGGATTTCCGCCACGCCCGCATCGAACGCCATCACGTAGCAGCGGCAGTGGCCGATCATCACGCGATTGGGAATCGCGACCCGCGTCAGGTGATGGGCGTCGGCGAGCGCGACGCAGCGTTCGAAACGCTCGAGCGCGGTGCGCATCCGGCCGGCCGCGTAATCGGCGTCAGCGAGGCCGCTCAGCGCGCGCGCCTCCCATTCGGGATCGCCCAACGCTCGCGCGCAGGCGAGCGCCACCTCGTGCTCGACGCGGCATTGCGCGGCGGCGGCGCGAGCAAAATGCAGGTTGCCGCGCGTGTAATGGAGCTCGGCGCGCTCGCGCGTCAATTGGTGCGCGACGGCGATCGGCTCGGCTTCGGCGAGCGCCGCGAGCGCGGCGTCGACGTTCGCCGTCAAACGATGACCGGCGGCGATCCCCAGCAGGGCGCGGCAACGCGCGGCAGGGTCAGGCGCGGCCCCGAGGGCCGCGCGATACGCTTCGACGGCGGGCGCGCCTTCTCCCGCCCGGACGCGCAGCTCGCCGCGCAGCATGTTGAGCGCGTGCACGTCCGGAGGCTCGCGCGCGAGCGCGGCACCGCGCTCGGCGAGCGCGAGCGCGCGCTCGGGATGCAGCGCTCCCGACTGCGCGCGTGCCGCAGCGAGGTACGCCGCCGGAGCCTCCGCCGCGTCGGCGCGATCCAGATGCTGGGCGCGCAACGGCAGGTCGCCGTCGCCGTACCACTCGGCGGCCGCGCGATGCAGCTCGACGCGACGCGAGCGCGTCAACGACGCATAGACGCCGTCGCGGATCAGCGCGTGCGCGAACAGGAAATCCTCGCCGTCCGGCTGGACGAGGTAATGCGCGAGCAGCGCCGCGCAATCGTAATGGGCAACCCCGATCAGATGGCGCAGCAACGCGAGCGGAAACCGCTGGCCGATCACCGCGGCGGCACGCAGCGCGGCGCGGTCGTGCTCGGGCAGCCGGTCGACGCGGGCGAGCACGAGGCTCTGCAGCGACGCCGGCAGCCGGTCCTCGTGCTCCTCCGCCGCGCGCAGCAGCTGCTCGAGGAACAGCGGGTTGCCGCCCGCGCGCTCCACGCACTTGTGCGCGACACGCGCGGACGTCGCGAAGACGCCGGCAGCGAGCCGCTCGGCATCCTCGTCGGAAAGCGGTGCGAGATCGAGGGTCAGCAACGGGCAGCGCTGCAAAGACGACCGCCAGCCGCCGTCGAGCGGGTCGCCATCGGGCCGCGTCGTCAGCGCGACGACGACGCGCGTGCGCGCGATCGCATGCCCAAGCGCCGCGATGTAGTCGAGCGTGACGCGGTCCGCCCAATGCAGGTCCTCGATCGTGACGAGCACCGCCGACACGCGGCTCGCGGCGTCGACCAGGCGGACCACGACGTCGCCCCGGGCGCGCTGGCGCGCGGCGTTGTCCATCGCTTGATACATTTCGCTGCCCGCGTCCGGCAGCGGCAGATCGAGCAGGTCGGCGAGGAACGGCCGCCGATCGGCGGCGAGCGTGCCGGAGGCGATCGTCGCCTCGAGGGCGCGCTCGCGCTCCTCCGGCGGGGACGTCGGCGGCAGGCCGAGCAGCGAAGCAACGATGTCGCGGATCGGGTCACGGCCCTTCGCGGTGCCGAAGTCGAGGACGAGGCCGGTGTGGCAGGCGAAGCCTTCGGCGGCGGCGATCCGCCGGAATTCGGCGACGAGCCGCGACTTGCCGATGCCCGGTTCGCCGCGCACATAAACAAGCGCGCCGCCACCGCCCGCCGTGCAGGTCCGCATCACCGCCGCGAGCTGCGCGAGCTCGCCCACGCGTCCGACGAAGGGCCGCTGCAACACGCGAAGGTCATCCGCGCCGAACCCCGCGAACCGCCATGCCACGACCGGCCGGTCGATGCCCTTGATCGGCATCGCCTCGAGGGCGACGCAACGGGTCTTGTCGACCACCGCATCGTGGACGGCGGCGTCGAGCACGACCTCGCCCGCGCCGGCGATTTCGAGGAGCCGCGCCGCGAGGTTGACCGACGGACCGATTACCGTGTACGCGCGATGCTGATCGCTGCCCACACCGCTCGCGACGACCTCGCCGGCGGCAAGACCGACGTGGACGTCGACCGGCCGCCCGATCGGCGCGCCGACCTCGGGCATCGCGCGGACGATCGCGTCGGCGGCGTGGACCGCGCGGGTCGGCTCGTCGCCGTACGCGACCGGCGCGCCAAAGACCGCCATCACCGCGTCGCCGATGTGTTTGTCGACGCGCCCGCCGAAGCGCTCGACGATCGCGTCGACAGCGCCGAAAAAGCGCTCGAGCAGCTCGCGGACGTCCTCGGGATCCGTGCCTTCCGACAACCGCGTATACCCGCACAAATCGGCGAACAGCACGGTAACGGGCCGGCGCTCGGCTTCTGACGTCTCCATCCTGGAGCGCGCAGCGGGAGCGGCACCGAGCGCACTGCCGCAGCCGCCGCAGAATTTCTCATCGGGCTGGTTCGCAAACCCGCAGACTGGACAGCCGACGGGCAGCGTGGCACCGCACTGCGCGCAGAAGCGGCGGCCGGCGCGGTTTTCCGCGCCGCATTTCGCACACGTCCGCTGCACCCCCGCGTTCATTATGACCGCAAACTTAGCACAGCTCGCGCCGCGCGGCCGTCAGGCACGCAGCAGCGAAGCACCCGGGCGCACTCGCGTGAACGCGACGGGAACTTCGTCGAGCGCGAGCGTTCCGTTCGCGTCTGCGCGCACCCGGATGTATGCCGACGCGTCGAGCGGACCCGCGGCGGGGTGGTCGTCGCGGAAATGCGCGCCGCGCGAATCGGTGCGCGCCTGCGCCGCACGCACGATCACGCGCGAGACGGCGACCAGATTGGCGAGATTGAGCCAATCGTGCCACGTCACGTTGAAACGCCGGTCGACCGCCGCGATCCGCGTCGCCGCGAGCTCGCCGCCGAGCTCGTCGAGCGCCGTGGCGGCGCGGGCAAGACCCGCGGCGTTGCGCACGATTCCGGCGTCGTCCCACATCACGTCGTAGAGACGCTCGCGGATCGCTTCGAGCGCGCCCGGTACGGACGGAGCTCGTCCGATCGCGGCCTCGGCGCGCGCGACTGCGGTGTCGATCGCCGCGGGATCGGGTGTCCGCCATTCGCCCTCGCGCGCGACCCACTGCGCCATCGTGTCGCCGGCAATCCCGCCGAACACCGTCGAATTCGCGACGCCGTTCCCGCCCAAGCGGTTGGCGCCATGGACGCCACCCGAATCTTCGCCGGCCACGAAGAGTCCGCGACATGCCGTCGTGCAATCGGGCGCGAACTCGACGCCGCCCATCATGTAATGCGCGGTCGGCACGACTTCGACGCGGCCCGCCGCGAGATCGAAGCCGCAATCGGCGCAGCGCTCGACCATGCCCTTGAATTGCCGTCGCACGTGGTCGGGCCCGAGGTGCGCCATCGTGAGCCACACGCCACCGTTCGGCGTCGTGCGTCCTGCGCGCATCTCGGCATGGATCGCCCGCGACACGATGTCGCGCGTCGCGCGCTCGGCCGCGGGATCGTAGCGCTGCATGAAACGCGCGCCGCTCCCGTCCTGCAAATGGCCGCCCGCGCCGCGCAGGCCTTCCTCGAGCACGGTCCCCGTCATTCGCGTATCGCGCCCGGCGAGGAGTCCCGTCGGATGAAACTGCACCATTTCCATGTCGCGCAGCGGCAACCCGTAGCGCAGCCCCATCGCGAGTCCGTCGCAGCTCTTGTCGCCCGACGGCGTGTGAAAGCGGTACATCGTCGGCCCGCCGCCGGTCGCGAGCAGGACGGCCTTCGCCTGGACGAACAGGTACTCGCCGGTCCGGATGTCGGTCAACAGGACGCCGGCAAGCGTGCCGTCGCGATCCGGAATGAAATCGAGCGCGCGGTGCTCCTCGAGCCGGGTGATGCCACGCGCCCACACCTGCTCGGCGAGCCGATTCATGATCTCGATGCCGGTGAGGTCACCCTTGTGCACGGTGCGATCGAACGTCTGCCCGGCGAACGCCTTCTGGTGGATCGTGCCGTCGGGATTGCGATCGAAGAAGCAGCCGAGCTCGTTTTCGAGCTCGTGAATGCGCTCGATCGCGCCGGTGACGAGCGTCCACGCGAGCTCCTGATCGGGGAGCCACTTGCCGCCTTCGATCGTGTCCATGAAATGACGCTCGACCGAATCGGCAGGGGACAGCGCGACGTTGTAGCCGCCCTGGACCATCCGCGTGCAGCCGCATTTGCCGAGCAGCCCCTTGACGACGACCGTGACGTCCTGCGATGGATCGGCGCGATGCGCGTGCAGCGCGGCGAACAGGCCTGCGCCGCCCGCGCCGAGGATCAGGATGTCGGTGCGCCGAGTCTTCATCGCCGCCTGCATTTCTCGCCGGGCTGCCGCTCGCCGTCGCGCCATCGCGAGCCGGGGCGGCGTGGAGGCGTCACCTGATCGTGCGGGCCGGCGCGTGGCGGTGGATGCTGCCTCGACGTCCCGGCGACGCTGAGCCGGGGCTGCCGCACCATCCGGGCAACGCGACGTCGGCTACGCGCGCGCGTGCCCGCCGTGCCATCCCTTGGGAATCGAGGCCAGCAGTCGCTGCGTGTACGCTTCGCGCGGATGACGGTAGATGTCGTCGGAGTTCGCGATCTCGACGATCTTCCCTTCGCTCATCACCATGATTTCGTCGGCGATGTACTTGACGACGGCGAGGTCGTGCGAGATGAAGATGTAGGAGAGGCCGAACTCGTCCTGCAGGTCCTGCAGGAGATTCAGCACCTGCGCCTGCACCGACACGTCGAGCGCCGACACCGACTCGTCGCAGATCAGGATGTCGGGCTTCATCGTGAGACACCGCGCGATCGCGATCCGCTGCCGCTGTCCGCCCGAGAATTCGTGCGGATACTTGTAGAACGACACCTCGGGGAGCCCGACCTTCGAGAGGAGCTCGAACGCGAGCTCGGTGCGCTGCTGCGCCGACTCGCCGATGCCGTGGATCATCATCGGCTCGGTCAGAATGTGCCCGATCGTGAAGCGCGGATTGAGTGACGCATACGGATTCTGGAAGATGATCTGGATGCGCCGCTTCCAGGGCATGAACTCCTTCGCCGACATCGACAGGATGTCGCGGCCCTCGAAGATCGCTTCGCCCGCCGTCGCCTCGTGCAGCCGCATCAGCGTCAGGCCCACCGTCGTCTTGCCGGAGCCCGATTCGCCGACGAGGCCCAGCGTCTTTCCCTTCGGCAGCTGGAACGAGACGTCCTTGACCGCCTCGAACGTCCGCTTGCCGAAAAGGCCCTCACGCGTATAGAAGTTCTTGCCGAGGTTCTTCACCTCGAGCACGATCGGATCGCTTGGCTTGATGCCGCGCTTGCGCTCGGACATGTCACGCGAGCCCGTCGTGCGGCCGTCCATGTAGTCGTCGATCACCGGCAACCGCATCGGCCGGCGGTCGAGCTGCGGGCGGCACTTCAGGAGCGCCTGCGTGTACGCGTCGCGCGGATTCTCGAACACGCTCTTCGCCGGGCCCTGCTCGCGAATCGCGCCGTTTCTCATCACGACGACGTAGTCGGCGATCTCGCCCACGACGGCCAGGTCGTGGGTGATGAAAAGCACCGACATCTGGCGCTTCTTCTGCAGCGCGCCGATGAGGTCGAGGATCTGCTTCTGGATCGTCACGTCGAGCGCGGTCGTCGGCTCGTCGGCAATGAGGAGCTTGGGCTCGCAGGCGATCGCCATCGCGATCATCACCCGCTGCTGCTGGCCGCCCGACATCTGCGAGGGAAACGCGTTGATCCGGTACTCGGGATCGGGAATGCCGACCTCCTCGAGGAGCTCGATCGCGCGCCGGCGTGCCTTGCCCGGCGTCATCCCCATGTGCAGACGCAGGACCTCCGTCAACTGGAACCCGACGGTGAACACCGGGTTCAGCGAGGTCATCGGCTCCTGGAAGATCATCGAGATGTCGGCGCCGCGAATCCTGCGCAAGTCGTTCTGGTCGAGCCGCGCGAGATTGGTGCCGTCGTAGAGAATCTCGCTCTGCCCGTCGACGATCGAATTCTCGGGCGGCAGCAGCCCGAGGATCGCGAGCGAGGTCACCGACTTGCCGCTGCCCGATTCGCCGACCAGCGCGACCGTCGAATTCTTCGGGATGTCGAACGAGACCCCTTTGACCGCCTCGAAGATCGTGCCCTTGTCGATCTGGAAGGCGACCTTGAGATTGCGCACGCGCACCAGCGGATCCGCTGCGGCCACGGCACTGCCCGTCGTCGTGTCGATCACGCGCCCATCCTGCCCTTCAGCTTCGGGTCGAGCGCATCGCGCAGCGCATCGGTGAAGAGCGAAAACGCCGTCACCAGGATCGCCATCGCGGTGCCGGCCGCGGCGAGCTGCCACCACTTGCCGAGGATCAGCTCGTTCTGCGCCTCGTTCAGCATCGAGCCCCACGACACGACGTCGACCGGCACGCCGAAGCCCAGGAACGACAGGATAACCTCGGCCTTGATGAAGCCCACGCAAAGGATCGAGAGCTGCACCAGCACGACGTGGCTCACGTTGGGGAAGATGTGGACGAACATCCGGCGCACGTTCGATGCGCCGATCGCGTCGGCCGCCTGCACGTACTCGCGCCCCTTGTGCTTCAGGTACTCGCCGCGGATCAGCCGGAACACGCCGGTCCAGCCGGTGAGCCCGAGAATCAGGATGATCGTGTGAATGCCCTTCTGCTGCAGCACCGCAGCGACTGCGAGAATCAAGAGCAGGTAGGGGATCGAGCTGAAGATGCTGTAGAACCAGTTGAAGAAATCGTCCACCCACTTGCCGTAGTAGCCGGCAAGCGCGCCGAAGATCGTGCCGATGAACACGGCGACCGCCGCCGCGGCGAGGCCCACGAAGATCGACGTCTCCGAGCCCTTGATCGTCTTTTTCAGCACGTCGCGGCCCCACTTGTCGCCGCCGAGCGGCAGCGTCGGCGCGCGCGCTTCGGCGACGTTCGCTCCTTTTTTTTCCTGCGAGCGGATGTCGGCCATGATATCGGCAAGCGGATCGACGGATTTGCCGGCCTCGGCCGCAGCCGGAGCACCCTCCGTTGCCGGGGCTTTTTTTTCGCCGCGGATGTCGGCAAGCGCATCGGCGAGCGGATCGACAACGGTCGACTTGAATTCGGTGGCGGGCGCGCCCGGCGACGGCGCGGTCGCTCCTTCCGGTGCCGCCGGCGCTCCCGCCTCGATGTCGGCACCGAGAAACGACGGCGGCGCGTAGTTGACGCCGACCTCCTTCGACCAGTCGCCGGCGATGAGGCCGGTTCCGGACAGCACCATCATCACGAGGAACGCCGCAACGATCGCGAGCGACACCATGCCGACGTGGTCCGACTGCAGCCGCTTCCAGGCGAGCGCCCAAAGCCCCGGCGAGACGGTATGGGGAATCTCGCGCGCCACCGGTGCGAGGGGATTCAATGCGGGATTGGTCGCCATGATCTCCCCCTCACTTGAGCTGGACGCGTGGATCGACCGCCTTGTACATCAGATCCGCAGCGAGATTGGAGAGCATCGTCGCGAACGCGACGTAGACGGTCAGCGCCTTGATTACCGGGAAGTCCGAGCGCTCGACGGCGAGGATCACTTCGCGGCCGATACCGGGAATCGAGAAGAAGCGCTCGACCAGGAAGGCGCCCAGCAGGAGCCCCGGCAGGTTGGCCATCAGATTGGTGATGATCGGGATCGACGCGTTGCGCAGCACGTGCACCCACATGATCCGGTTCTCGGAGAGCCCCTTCGCGCGCGCGGTACGCACGTAATCCTGATTGATCTCGTCCAGCACGAACGTCCGGTAGAGCCGGAGGCTCGGCGCGATGCTGACGGCGAGCAGGATCAGGATCGGCAGCGCCGCGTAATGGAAGAGGTTCTCGGCAAAGCTGTTGCCCCAGCCCTGCACCGGGAACCAGCCGAGCTTGTAGGCGAAGAAATACTGGAAGACGATGATGTAGACGAGGATCGAGATCGACAGGCCGACGGTGCAGACGATCATCACCATCCGATCGGTCAGCGAGCCGCGGACGTAGGCGACGGCGAGCGCGAGCGCGATCGACAAGAGCGCGTCGAGGATCGTGAGCGGCACCACGACGGTGAGCGAGGGCCCGAGACGGGTGGCGAGGATGTTCGACACCTGCTCGTTGGTGCTCCACGAGGCGCCGAAGTTGGCCGTCACGACCTGCTTGACGAAGATCCACAGCTGAACCCAGTACGGCTGATCGACGCCCAACTGGCGGCGGATGTTGTCGATCTGCTCCTGGTTGCTGATCTTCCCCGCGAGGACGTAGGCGGGGTCGCCGCCGACGGCGTTGAACAGAATGAACACGAGCAGGATGACGCCGAGCATCGTCGGAATCATCTGCCATACGCGCCGGATGATATATGCCGTCATTGCATGATCCTCCTCCGCCCCGCGCGCGGGTCGCGCGCGCTTCGGGCTGCCGGTCGGACGTCACGCGCGGCAATGCCGCGGCATGGCGTCACGCGGATCCGCGCCGGGTTCGCCGCGCGGATGCGTATTGTTCTCCCTCGGTACTGCCTTACTGCTCCTCCTTCGACCCTCCGGGCCCCGGAATCGGTCGTGTGCCGACCGGGGCGACGTCGATGTACTGCCATTCCGAGTGCAGGATCGGGTGCTTCTTGTAGCCGATGACCCACGGCTGCATCAGCTGGTTGCGGTAGCGGCTGATGTCGAGGCGCCACGGTGCGTAGGCCTCGATGATCTTCGCCATCTCGTGGTACAGCTTGTCGCGTTCGGGCGAGTCGGGCATCCGGATCGACTGCTCGTAGAGCTTGTCGTACTCGGGAATCTTCGCGCACGCGTTGTTGCTCTGGTAGATGTTCTTGCTGTAGAGCAGCTGCACGAAATTGTCGCCGTCCGGGTAGTCGGCGATCCAGGAGGCGGTGCGCATCATCAGCTTGCACTGCTTCTCGAGCTTCAGGAGCTCGGGGAACTTGTCCTTCTGGACCTCCATCCGGATCGCGATCGAATCGAATGCCTTCTTCCACATTTCGTCCTGCTGGCGGCCGAGCGAATCCGGACGCGACGCGTAGCGGACGACGAGCGGCTTGCCGTCGGGCAGCGTGCGAAAGCCGTCGGCGCCCTTCTTGTACCCGAACCGGTCGAGCAGCGCGTTGGCGCCCGCAGGGTCGTACTTTACGCTTGTCCGGTAATTGGGGTCATAGCCGACGACGCCCGGAGGAATCGGGAACTGCGCTTCGACCGCCTGGCCGCTGCGCACGACCTTGATCTCCTCGTCGACGTCGTAGGCCATCGCCATCGCCCGGCGCAGCGCGATCTTCTCCTTCGAGAGGCCGCCGACCACGGGATCCTGCAGGTTCCAGTAGTGGTACGTGATCTCCGGGTCGACGAAGCGCGACAGCTTCACCCCCTTGGCCGCGAAGGCCGGCTTCAGCTTGCCGCCGTCGAGCACGTTGGGCGCGAGCGGCCCCTCCATGTTCATGATGTCGAGCTCGCCGTTCTGGAACGCGAGCAGCCGTGCCTGATCCTCCTCGATGATGCTGATCTCGACGCGGCCGACCTGCGGCATCTTCTTGCCCTTCATCTCGGCGATCAGCTGGCGGTCGGCCGGATCGTTCGACGTGAAGTTCCAGACGAAGCCGCGGAAATCCGGATTCGCCTCGAGAAAGATTTTCGAGCTCCTGATCCATTTCACGAGCTTGTACGGGCCGGTGCCGACCGGATTCGCCATGGCGCGCCCGCTCTCGTCGGCGTACGCCTCGATCACCTCGCGCGCGACGGCGGACGTGGGCTCGTGGGCGAGGATGTACGTCAGCCCGTAGTCGGTGTCCTTGAGCTCTATGCGCAGCGTGTAGCGATCGATCGCCTGCAGGCCCGCGACCTTCGCGTTGTAGTCGAACTTGCCCGACTTCTTCGCCGCGTCGACGACCTCGTCCAGGCCGACGATCTTGCCTTCGACCAGGAACGCGTACGGCGAGTGGATCTTCGGGTCGACCAGCCGTTTCAACGAGTAGACGTAGTCGTCAGCGGTCAGCTCGCGCTTCTGGCCCTTGAACGCCGGGTCCGGGATGAAATGGATGCCCTTCTTGAGCTTGATCGTGTACGTCTTGCCGTTGTCGGTGATTTGCGGCAGCGCTTCGGCCGTCAGCGGGACGAGCTTCGACGGCCGCGCGAGGTAGTCATAGGTGTAGAGCGTCTCGAAGAGCACCTGAACGAGCGTCCCTGAGTACAAGTCGTGGACGCCTGCCGGGTCGAAGCCGGTCTCCGCTGCGGGGAAGACGTGGCGGACGACTTTTTTCATGTCGGCGGCGTAGACGACGGTTGCTGCGAGCGCAGCGATGGCGGTCGAGACGAGCGCCACGCCGGCAGCGCGCGTGAGACTCAACAGAAACGGCATATCAACTCCAAGAGTTCGGACCGCGACGCGACACGCGTTCGAAAGGCGAGGATCACTGGCGGGGCAGGACGTCGAGGTACATGTAATTGGCCTGCAGGATCGGGTGCTTCTTGTACCCCTGGATCCACGGCCGGATCAATTCACTGCGCATGCGGGAGACGTGGAGCCTCCACGCAGCGTCGACTTCCATCTGCCGCGACATCTCGAGGAACAGGCGGTTGCGCTCGGGTGAGTTCGGCAGTAGCCGCGACTGTTCGTAGAAGTGGTCGAACGCCTTCGATTCGTAGCAGCCGGGGTTGCTCTGGCCGACGTTGGGACCGTAGAGCAGTTGCACGAAATTGTCGCCGTCCGGGTAATCGGCGATCCAGCCCTGGCCCCACATCTGCAGCTTGCACGCCTTCGACGCCTGGACATTGTCGGAAAACGGCGCGACGACGGTCTCCATGCGGACCCCGATCTTTTGGAGCGATTTGAGCCAGAGCTCGTCCAGCTCGCGCTGCGTGCTGCCTGGCTCGGTCGCGAGATGCACGACGAGCGGCTTGCCGTCGGGCAGCGTACGCCAGCCGTCGCTGCCTTTCTTGTAGCCGAAATAGTCGAGCAGCTTGTTCGCGAGCACCGGGTCGTACTGGTTGACACTGCGGTAATTCGGGTCGTGACCGACGACACCCGCGGGGATCGGCATCTGCAGGGCAACCGCCTGCCCTTTGCGCACGACCTTGATCTCCTCGTCGATGTCGTAAGCCATTGCCATCGCGCGACGCAGCGCGATCCTTTCCTTGGTGGACCCGCCGATGACCGGGTCACGGAAATCGAATGCCGTGTACGTCATGTCGGGGTCGGGAACCCGTTCGAGGCCGATGCCCTGCTTCGCGAGGTCGGGCTTCAGGTGGTCGCCATCGAGTGCGGCAGGCGCGAAGGTTTCAGGAACATTGATGTAGTCGAGCCGGCTCTGCTGAAAGGCGAGCCAGATCGACTGCGCCTCGTCGATCACGATGATCTCGACGCGCCCGACCTGCGGCATCCTCTTGCCGCGCATGTCCTTGATGAGCGCGTCGTCCCACGCAGGCTCCGATGCGGCGAAGTCCCAGACGAAGCCCCGATACTCGGGGTTCGCCTCGAGCACCATCTTCGAACGGCGCGTCCAGCTCGTCAGCATGTAGGGACCGGTGCCAACCGGATGCGCCATCGTGTCATCGGCGTACGCCTCGATCACCTCGCGCGCGACGATGCCGAGCGAGATGTGGGCGACGATATAGAGAAAGTTGTAGTCCGTCTCCTTGAGCCGGAAGCGCAGCGTGTAGCGATCGACCGCCTCGATCCCCGGAATTTTCGCGTCATAGTCGAAGGAGCCGGTCTTCTTCGCCTTCGCCGCGTGCTCGTCCAGGCCCACGATCTTGCCTTCGAGCAGGAACGCGTAGGGCGCCCGGTTCTTCGGATCGAGAAAGCGCAGGTACGAGTAGACGACGTCCTGCGCGGTGAGCTCGCGCTTCTGACCCTTCCATACGGGGTCGGGGGCAAAATAGATGCCCTTCTTGATCTTGAATGTGTAGGTCTTGCCGTTGTCTGCGACTTCCGGCAACGCTTCAGCCACCATCGGCACGAGCTTCGCGGGCCGGGCGAGATAATCGTACGTCAGGAGCCGCTCGAAGATCGCCTCGATGACCGTTGCCGAATAGAGATCCGAGATGCGAACAGGGTCGAAGCCGTTTTCGCCGGTGGGAAAGTACGCGTGCACGACCTTGTTCGGGTCCGCAGCCGCCTGGGACCAGGCTGGGGTCGCGAAGGCGCCGGCAAGGCCGATGGCTGCGACGAGCCACGCAAGCCGCTCCGGGAACGTCCGCCAACGCATCTCTCCCCTCCAAAAATAAAAGCCGCGTAATGTACCATTTTGGCGCATCCCCATGCCACGCCGTCCGCCGCAACGCCTGGACCGATCGACAGCCACCGTCCGCGGGGCTGCGATCGGGCGCCATCGCCCGATTCCCCCGGTCGCGGACGGCCGGCCCGCCGCCGACCGATCCCCCCACCGTGCGGGGAGCCGCCGATGAAACCCGCCTACTGGGACGATGCGACCCGCGCGCTCTCCCGGGCCGATCCGGTGTTGCGGCGGCTGATCGACGGCGTTCCCGGCATCCACCTCACCCGCCGCGGCGACGCGTTCACGACGCTGGCGCGGGCGATCGTCGGCCAGCAGATCTCGGTGAAGGCGGCGCAGACGATCTGGGAGCGTTTCACCCTGGCCACCGGCGCCGGACGCGATACCGGGGCACTCTCGGTGCGGCTCGATGCCGCCCGCGTCGGCCGCACGCGCCTGCCCACGCTGCGGCGCTGCGGGCTGTCCGCACGCAAGGCCGAATACCTGCGCGATCTCGCCCGCCATTTCACGTCGGGAAAGCTCGATCCACGGGAGTGGCCCGCATTGGACGACGAGACGCTGATCGCGCGGCTCGTCGACGTCAAAGGCATCGGCCGCTGGACCGCCGAAATGTTCCTCATGTTCCACGAACTGCGCGCCGACGTCTTTCCGGTCGACGACATCGGGTTGCAGAAGGCGATTGCAAAGTACTACAACGACGGCGCGCGGCTCGACGTCGCGGCGATGCGCGCACTGGGCGCGACGTGGCAGCCGTGGCGCAGCGTCGCGACGTGGTACCTGTGGCGCTCGCTCGACCCCGTTCCGGTCGAATACTGACCGGCATGGCCGCCGCTGCCCACCCGTACGCCACCCTCACGCCCGACGTCGTTCTCGACGCGCTCGACGGGATCGGGTTGCGCGGCGACGGCCGGCTCCTCGCGCTCGGCAGCTACGAAAATCGCGTCTATCAGATCTGGATCGAGGATGCGCAGCCGGTCGTCGCCAAGTTCTATCGGCCCGGCCGCTGGTCGGACGCGCAGATCCAGGAGGAGCACGCATTCGTCGCGGAGCTCGAGGCGCGGGAAATCCCGGCGGTCGCGCCGCTCACGCGTGACGGCGCGACACTCCACGCTCACGGCGGCTTCCGGTTCGCCGTGTATCCGAAATGCGGTGGCCGCGCGCCCGAGCTCGAGGATGCGGCGACGCTCGAATGGATGGGCCGCTTCCTGGGACGCATCCATGCGGTCGGCGCGCGCTCGCCGTTCCGGCATCGCCCCGCGCTCGATGTCGAGACGTTTGGCGTTGCGCCGCGCGACTGGCTGTCCGCGCACGACTTCATCCCGCCCGACTTGCAGGATGCATGGCGCAGCATTGCCGCGCTCGCGCTCGATGGCGTGCGCCGCGCTTTCGATCGTGCCGGCGACGTGAAGACATTGCGGCTGCACGGCGACTGCCACGCCGGCAACGTGCTGTGGACCGACGACGGTCCACACTTCGTCGATTTCGACGACGCGCGCACAGGCCCCGCGGTGCAGGATCTCTGGATGCTGCTCGCAGGAAGCCGCGCCGAGATGACGCGACAGCTGGCGTCGGTGCTCGACGGCTACGGCGATTTTTTCCACTTCGATCCGCGCGAGCTTTACCTTACCGAGGCACTGCGCACGCTGCGGCTTCTCCACTATTCGGCGTGGCTTGCGCAGCGCTGGGACGATCCCGCGTTTCCCGCCGCTTTCCCGTGGTTCAACACCCAGCGCTACTGGCAGGACCGCATTCTGGAGTTGCGCGAGCAGGTGGCGCTGATGGACGAGCCGCCGCTCGAGGTGTGACAACGGCTACTGCAATACTCCGTCCACGAGGTGGAGCGTGCGATCGGTGCGCGCCGCGAGATCCGGATCGTGGGTGACGATGACAAGGCTCGTGCCGACCGCGCGATTCAACTCCAGCATCAGCTCGAAGACCTGGCCCGCAGTGCGCCGGTCGAGGTTGCCGGTCGGCTCGTCGGCGAGCACGCAGCGCGGCGCCGTCACCAGCGCGCGGGCGAGCGCGACGCGCTGGCGCTCGCCGCCGGAAAGCTCGCCCGGCAAGTGGGCGACGCGATGTCCGAGCCCGACGCGCTCGAGCATCGCGTTGGCGGCTGCACGTGCAGCGGCGGGCGTCTCGCGCCGGATGGCAAGGGGCATCGCCACGTTCTCCTGCGCGGTGAATTCCGGCAACAGGTGGTGGAACTGGTAGATGAAGCCGAGCGCGCGATTGCGCACCTGCCCGCGTTCCGCCTCGTTCAGCGTCGCGAGCAGAGCGCCGTCGACGCGGATCTCGCCCCCGCTCGGCGTGTCGAGCCCGCCCAGCAGATGCAGGAGCGTGCTCTTGCCCGAACCCGACGCGCCGACGATCGCGACGCGCTCGCCCTGCGCGACCGCCAGATCCACGCCCAGCAGCACCGGCACGTCGAGCGGCCCGGTCGTATACGTCTTCGCGAGGCGCCGGCATTCGATCACCGGCGGCACCGGCTTCGCCGCCGCGGCCGCGGGCTCACTCATAGCGCAGCGCCTCCGCGGGGTTCACCTTGGCGGCGCGCCACGCCGGATAGATCGTCGCCACGAGCGCGAGCACGAGGGCGATTGCCGCGATCGTCACGACGTCGGCGCGCTGCAGGTCGGACGGCAGCTCGCTGATGTAGTAGACGGACTTGTCGAGGAACTGGACGGAAAACAGCCGCTCGATCGCCGGCAGCACCGTGCCGACGTTGAGCGCGAGCACGATCCCGCCGACCACGCCGATCAGCGTGCCGATCGCGCCGATCAGCGCGCCCTGGATCACGAAGATTGTCATGATCGACGACGGCGATGCGCCCAGCGTGCGCAGGATCGCGATGTCGGCGTTCTTGTCGGTCACCGTCATCACCTGTGCGGAGACGATGTTGAACGCCGCCACGGCGACGATCAGCGTCAGGATGATGAACATCACCCGCTTCTCGATCTGCACCGCGCGGAAGAAATTCGCGTGCGACAGCGTCCAGTCGCGCACTTCGGCGTCGACGTTGAGCTTGCCGGCGAGCTCGCGCGCAACCGCCGGCGCCGCATAGAGATCGTCGAGCTTGAGCCGTACGCCGGTGACGCCGTCCATCCGGTAGAGCTTCTTCGCATCGTCGATGTCGATCAACGCGAGTCCGCTGTCGAACTCGTACATGCCGACCTCGAACACCCCGACCACCCGAAAGCTCTTCAACCGGGGCAACGTGCCGGCGGGCGTCGCGGTTCCCTGTGGCGTGACGACGACGACGGTGTCGCCCAGGCGGACGCCCATCGCCCGCGCGATCTCGGCGCCGAGAACGATGCCGAATTCTCCAGGCTTGAGCGCGGCGAGCGAGCCTGCGCGCATGTGGCTGCCGATGTCGGCGACGCCGTCCTCCTGCGCAGGATCGATGCCGCGGATCAGCGCGCCGCGGTTGACGCCGTCCGCCGAGAGCATCGCCTGGCCGAGGACATACGGGGCAGCCGCCTTCACGCGCGGATTGTCGAGCGCCGACTTCTCGACGGCGGCCGGGTCGGTCAGCACCGGGATGCCGCGAATCTCGATGTGCGAGGCGACGCCGAGGATCCGATTGCGCAGCTCCTGCTGGAAGCCGTTCATCACCGACAGCACGACGATCAGCGCGGCGACGCCCAGCGCGATCCCCGCCATAGAAGTGAGTGCGATGAACGAGATGAACGAGTTGCGGCCCGAGCCGCGCCGCGCGCGCGTGTAACGCAGCCCGACGGCGATTTCGTAGGGCGACAAGGGGGGCGTTTCGCTGAATGAAAGAAGGACGAAGGCCGTCGGGCAGCACGGCGGGCGCATTATCGCATGCTAGACTTCGACCATCTTCCCGCCGCACGCACGCCGCTCGCAACGTATCGCGTGCCTCATGCAGCTCGTTCTGTCGATCCCCGGTCTGCTCGCGCACGACGGACGCAGCGATACGCGCGCGCCGCATCTGGCGCGTCTCATCGGCTGCGCCGGTGCGGCCATCCACGAGCCCGACGGCTTCGGCGCTGCGCTCGCGCCGCATTACGGCGTCACGCGGCAAACCGATTGGCCGCTGGCGGCGATCCGGATCGCAGCATTGGGTGTCGACCCGGGCGATGCCTACTGGCTTGCCGCCGATCCGGTGACGCTCGTCGCGGGCCACGACAATGTCCACCTCGCCGGCGTCGCCCGCGACCTCGCGGCGGAAGAGGCCGCCGCGCTTATCGATACGCTCAACGCGCATTTCGCCGCCGACGGCGTAGCGTTCGTCGCGCCGCGACCCGATCAATGGTTCGTCCGCGCGGCGGTCGCGCCCGCGATCACGACACAGCCCCTCGATGCCGTCGCCGGCCGCACGCTGCGCGAATGTCTGCCCGAGGGCCGCGATGCGGGAACTTGGCGGCGATGGCAGAATGAGATCCAGATGCTCCTGCACGAACATCCGGTAAATGCAGCGCGCGAAACGGCTGGCCGGCCGCCGGCGAACAGCGTCTGGTTCTCCGCCGGCGGAAGGCGCGCCGCGCGCGGGCAACTGCGCGCGCCGATCCGCACGTGGGCGAACGGCGGTATCGCCGCGGCGCTTGCCGCGCATGTGGGCACGCCCGCCCTCCCGCTCGAAGACGAGCTCGGAGCGATCCTCGGTGCACCCCCCGATGACGCAACGCTCGTCGTTGCGCTCGATCAGGCGTCGGAGCTCGCGGACGTCGAACGCGCGTGGGCGGCGCCCGCATCGCGCGCGCTTTCCCGCGGGACGTTCGAGAATGTCACGCTGATGGGCGACGGCGTGGGTCACGCGGCGGTGTGGACGGCGCGTCGGCAAAACGCATGGGGACGGCTCACTGGCGCGCTGGCGCGGCACGACCTCGAGGTGCTTCTTGCCGCCGGGCGGACGCCAGCGCCGAGGTGATGGAAATCGTTCGCCGCGCCGTTCCAACCGCCGCCGCGACGCTCGTCTCGGCAGGCGTCGATCCGGTGCTGGCCCGGGTGTTCGCGGCGCGCGGCATCGAGACGCCCGACGAGCTCGACGCCGATCTCGCGCGCCTGCCGCCGTTCGCGCTGCTCAAGGGCATCGACGCCGCGTCGGCGCGGCTCGCCGACGCGATCGTGCGGCGCGAAAAGATCCTCATCGTCGCCGACTACGACGCCGACGGGGCGACGGCGTGCGCGGTCGGCATGCGCGGCCTCGCCGCAATGGGCGCCGATGTCGCTTTCCTCGTGCCGAACCGCTTCGAGCACGGCTACGGCCTCACGCCGGAAATCGTCTTGCAGGCGGCCGCGTTCGCGCCGCGCCTCATCGTCACCGTCGACAACGGGATCGCGAGTCACGACGGCGTTGCGCAGGCGGCAAGCCTGGGGATCGAAGTGCTGGTCACCGACCATCATCTCCCCGCGGCAACGCTTCCCTCCCCGGCGCTGATCGTCAATCCCAACCAGCCCGGCTGCCCATTTCCGGCGAAGCACCTCGCGGGCGTCGGCGTGATGTTCTACGTGCTGATGGCCACGCGTGCGGTGCTGCGCGAGCGCGGCCACTTTGCGGGGCGGGCGGAGCCGAACCTGGCCACGCTGCTCGACCTGGTCGCACTCGGCACGATCGCCGACGTCGTGCGTCTCGACCGGGTGAACCGCGCGCTCGTCGCGCAAGGTCTCGCGCGCATTCGCGGCGGTAGAGCGCAGGCCGGCATCGAGGCGCTCTTCGCCGCGGCCGGCCGCGACGCGCGATCCGCGAGCGCCTACGACCTCGGCTTTTTCATCGGCCCGCGCCTGAACGCCGCCGGTCGGCTTGCCGACATGACGGTCGGCATCCGCTGCCTGCTCGCGGACACCGCAGTCGCAGCTCTGCCGCTCGCCGCGCTGCTCGACCGCTGGAATCGCGAGCGGCGCGACGTCGAGGCGACGATGCAGCAGGAAGCGCTGGCGGAGCTCGAGCTCTCCGCGGAAGACTCCGATGCCGATCCCGCGTATACGCTGTGCGTCTACCGGCCGGCATGGCATCAGGGTGTCGTCGGCATCGTCGCCGCGCGGCTCAAGGACCGCTACCACCGGCCGACGATCGTCTTTGCGCGCGGCGCCGCCGGCGAGCTCAAAGGCTCGGGCCGGTCGATCGCAGGCTTTCACCTGCGTGATGCGCTCGACCTCGTCGCCAAGCGCGCGCCGGGCACGCTCCAGAAGTTCGGCGGTCACGCCTATGCAGCGGGACTCTCGCTCGCGGAAGCCGACCTGCCGCGCTTTGCGGCGGCGTTCGAGTCGATCGCCCGCGAGCAGCTCACGCCGGCGCAGCTCCACCGCACGCTCGACTCCGACGGCAGCCTCGGCGCCGGCGAGCTCACGTACGATCTCGCGCGGGCACTCGGCGACGAAGTGTGGGGCCAGGGATTTCCGGCGCCGGTGTTCGACGATCTCTTCGCGGTGATCGAGCAGCGGATCGTCGGCGGCAAGCACAGCCGGCTCGTGCTCGAGCGCAGCATCGAAGGCGCGGGTCCGCGGTTCGCGGCGATTCTGTTCAACCACGCCGAAACGCTCCCGCCGTCGATCCGCGCGGCGTACCGCCCCGACGTCAACGAATGGAACGGTACGGCATCGCTGCAGCTCGTGATCGAGCACTGGCAGAACGCGTAAGCGGACCGATGTCGCGCCGCACGTGGTGGCGGGCGGCGGGTGGCGGCCGGTGCGGCAGGCCCGCCCTGCCAATGCGCGCACCCGCAACATCGATGGTCATAAGGGGCGCCGATGCAACGCGCCTTCCACGAAATTGGTTTGGCTATCTACTTGTTTATAGGTTGATTCACGTCAATCCGTCCATCTCGGCGCATTGATTGCGCCAGGGTTGTGCAACGCACCAAGATGACTATAATGTGACCGCCTCGGACCGGCGGCTGCCGGGACGACGTCGATCAAAGGGAGCCCAAAAGAATGCGTCTGGTGGACAAGGTCTCGATCATCACTGGGGCGGGGTCCGGTATCGGGCACGCAACCGCCGTCAAGTTCGCCAAGGAAGGTGCCAAGATCGCCGTCTGCGACATCAACGAGCAGGCCGCGCGGAAGGTCGCGAGGGAAATCAACGATGACGGCGGCGAGGCGATCCATTTTCATGTCGACGTCACCGACACCGACAGCATTGCGCGGATGGTCGACGGCGTGATGGATAAATGGGGACGCATCGACACGCTGGTCAACAACGCCGGCATCGTCCAGGACGCGCAGTTGAAGAAGATGACCGAGGACCAGTTCGACTGCGTGATCGACGTCAACCTGAAAGGTGTCTACAACTGCACGAAAGCGGTCGTCGACATCATGCTGCACCAGCACTGCGGCTGCATCCTCAACGCATCGTCGATCGTCGGCATCTACGGCAACTTCGGGCAGACCAACTACGCAGCGAGCAAGTTCGCCGTCATCGGGATGATGAAGACTTGGGCACGCGAGCTCGGCAAGAAGGGCATCCGCGCCAATGCGATCTGTCCGGGCTTCATCGAAACGCCGATCCTGAAGTCGATGCCGCACAAGATCGTCCAGATGATGGAAGACAAGGTGCCGATGGGCCGGCTCGGACGGCCCGAGGAGATCGCCAACACGTATGCGTGGCTCGCCTCCGACGAGGCGTCCTACATCAACGGCGCCGTGATCGAGGTTTCGGGCGGCGTCACTATTTGACGACCCGCGCGTCCGCGGCCGGATGGGCCGGTGCGCGAGCGCGTGGCTGTGGACGTCGGTTGCAGGCATTTCGACCGCCACTCGCCGTTTCGGCCGTCGGCCGTTCGGCCGACTTGAGTCCGACACGCGCGGCGCGGTACGATTCGCGATGCCTTCGCTCGCGAGCCTCCCCATGCGCCATCGTCTTTCCATTGCCCTCGCTGCGCTCGTGCTCGTGACGGCGCACGCCACCGCGCAGAAGGGCGATACCGCGCCTCCCCCCGAGAAATACCTCTGCCCGAACACGGCCGGCGCCACGGCCGTCGATTGCTTTCTCGACGCCGTCGAGCATCTGTACACGATGTGCCGGCAGGTGAAGAGCATCGAGATCATCGAGTTCGGCTACGAAAAATCCGAAGAGGGCGTCAACGGCGCCAAGAGCGAGTACTGCATCGACAAGCACAAAGTGTCGATGACGCGCCCGTACCAGGCTGCGCTGCGCGAGGCGACCGGCAGCCGTTCCGCAGTCGATGACTTGCGCGGACTGCACGAGTCGTGGTTGAAAGCGCTGGCCGAGCTCAAATGGAGGCCGCCCGAGACGGACGCCGATTACAAGATGCGGGTCGCGATGCCCTACGAATCCTTCCGCGAGCAAGCGGCTGCCGTCCGTACGGCACTCGCGAGCAGCACCACGAAAGCGGCCGCCGCGCCGGCGCCGCACAAGAGCGGCGCCGCCAGGGCCACGGCCAAGAAAAGCAGCCCGAACTGAGCACACCCATCCTCGATCCCTCGCCCACGGACGCCGAATCCGCGCCGGCTCCCGCGTCCGCGACGCATCTCGCCGCGATCTTCGGTGAGGGCGGAACGCTCGCCCGCGCGCTTTCCGGATTCCGCCTCCGCCCACAGCAACTCGCGATGGCCGAAGCGGTGGCGCAGGCGATTCGCGCGCGCGCTTCCCTCATCGCCGAAGCCGGCACCGGCACCGGCAAGACATTCGCCTATCTCGTCCCCGCGCTCGAGGACGGCGGCAAGGTCATCGTTTCCACCGGCACGAAGACGCTGCAGGACCAGCTCTTTCAGCGCGACTTGCCACTTGTGCGCACCGCACTCGGCGTGCCGGTCACGCTGGCGCTCCTCAAGGGCCGCGCCAACTACGTCTGCCATCATCATCTCGAACGCACGGCGGCCGAAGGCCGTTTGCCTTCGCGCGAGGACGGCCGCCATCTCGCGAAGATCATCGCGTTTGCACGCGCAAGCGATACGGGCGATCGCAGCCTCGTCGCCGATGTTCCGGAGCACGCAACGATCTGGCCGCTCGTGACGTCGACCCGCGACAATTGCCTCGGCGCCGACTGCGCCCACCACGCCGAATGCTTCGTGCTGAAGGCGCGCAAGGCGGCGCTCGAAGCCGACGTCGTCGTGATCAACCATCACCTGTTCTTCGCCGACGTGATGTTGCGCGACGAAGGGTTGGCGGAGCTCCTGCCGGCGTGCAATACGGTGATCCTCGACGAGGCCCATCAGCTTCCCGACACGGCAACGCTCTTTTTCGGCGAGCAGGTGACGGCGGGACAGCTCGCCGAGCTCGCACGCGACGCCGAGGTCGCGGCACACGCGGGCGCGAGGGAAGTCGCCGAGCTTCCCGATGCGGCTTCGGGCGTGGGGCCCGCGATCCGCAAGCTTCGTCTCGCGCTTGGCGACACGCCGGGGAAGCTCGCGCAAGGCGTCGCCATCGGGCGCGAGGGCTTCGTCGAAGCCGTGGACGAGCTCACCGCGGCGCTCGACCGGCTCGCCACCGAGCTCTCGCTCTTCGCCGAGCGCAGCGAAGATCTCGGCAACTGCGCGCGTCGCGCGACCGACGCCGCGGCGTGCCTCGCGCGCTGGTGGGGCGGCCGCGAAGAAGACGCCCGAAGTGCCTCCGGCGACGGCAACGGATGGATCCGCTGGGTCGACGTGACGACTCAGGGCTGGCAGCTCCATGCCTCGCCGCTTTCGGTCGCCGACCTGTTCGCGAAACAGGTGGCGGAATCGGGCCGCGCGTGGATCTTCACGTCGGCCACACTCGCCGTCGGCCGCGACTTTTCGCTCTACCAGCGCGAGCTCGGCCTCGCCGACACCGCGACCGGATGCTGGGAGTCACCGTTCGACTACGGCGCGCAGGCGCTGCTCTACGTGCCGCGCGATCTCCCCGCGCCGAACTCGCGCGAGCACACCGAGGCCGTCGTCGCTGCCGCGTTACCCGTGTTGCGCGCAAGTCGCGGCCGCGCGTTCCTGCTGTTCACGACGCTCCGCGCACTCGCCCAGGCGCGAGAGCTTCTCGCCCTGTCCTTCGCGCGCGAACGATTGCCGTGGCCGCTGCTTGCGCAAGGCGAAGGTTCCAGAAGCGAGCTCCTGTCGCGCTTTCGCGAGCTCGGCAACGCGGTGCTGCTCGGCAGCGCGAGCTTCTGGGAGGGTGTGGACGTGCCGGGCGACGCACTGTCGGTCGTCGTCATCGACAAGCTGCCGTTTGCGCCGCCCGACGATCCCTTGCTCGCGGCGCGCCTCGAAGCGCTGCGTGCTGCGGGCGGCAACCCGTTCTTCGACTACCAGCTGCCGCAGGCGGTGATCGCGCTGAAGCAGGGTGCGGGCCGGCTGATCCGGACGGAAACCGACCGCGGCGTGCTGATGATCTGCGACCCCCGTCTCACCGACAAGGCGTACGGCAAGCGGATCTGGAAAAGCCTGCCGCCGATGCAGCGCACGCGGGAGATCGCTGAGGTCGAGAAGTTCTTCGCAGCTACGCGTGAAGGCGCCGACTAACTCGCGCCCGCGGCCTCCGATCCGACTGGCGCGAATCGTTATTCCGGGCCGTCGGCCGCTAGCGTTGACTCGCGATTGCTCGCATCCCCTTGCCGCTTCGCGGCGAGGGGCCCCTGCTCGCCGCTCGCAACGCTACCAGAACTTCCACCACGGCTTGTCGGGAACGCCGGTGACGTACGGGCTCGTGGGAAACGTCCGCGCGAGGATCTGCTGCGAATCGTCGCGCAACTGCGGGAGGCCGAGCTTGTCGTAGCTTTTCACCAGCAGCTCGAGCGCGTCCTCGTTCGCCGGGGTCCGCGGATAAGTGACGAGCGCCCCTTGCGCGCGGTTCACCGCCGCGATGTAGGCCCCGCGATTGTAGTAGTAGCGCGCGACCTTCACTTCGTAGGTCGCAAGCGCATTGGTGAGGTACTTCATCCGGTCGAGCGAATCCCCCGCGTAGCGGCTGTCGGGGAACTTGGTGACGAGCTCGTTGAACGCCGCGAAGGACTCGCGCATCGCCTTCGGCTCGCGCTCCGACAGATCGAGCTCGTAGACGTAGCCGAGAATCCCCTGATCCTCGCGAAAGTTGACGAGGCCCTTCAGGTAATACGCGTAATCGACGTTCGGATGATTGGGATAAGTGCGGATGAAGCGGTCGCAGGCGGCCACCGCGGCGGCGGTCTCGCCGGCGCGGTAGTTCGCATACGCGCCTTCGAGAATCGCCTGCTGCGCGTAGCGGCCGTAGGGAAAGCGCGACTCCAGTGTCTCGAAGAGCTTGACCGCCCGCGTATAATTTCCCTGCGCCAGCGCGCCGTGCGCCTCTTCGTAGAGACGTTGCGCCGACCACGACGCGGTCTCGTCCTTGACTTCGGGCAGCAGGCCGCAGCCGGAAAGCATGAACGCGACGACGAGCGCGGCGATGAACGCGAGCCAACCCGCGCGGCGGCCGGCAGGCAGAGCGGAAAACGTCGATGCGGACATGCGGTACCCGAAGCGCTGGACGACTGCAGATTATAGCTGACCATCCGCTCCGTCCCGAGGCTACCTTGTCCGCTCCAAGGTCTTCCACCACCTCCCGGCCATCCGTTGCGCAACCGGATTCGGGCCGGGTCGATGCCGGTGGGGACGCGCCGATCCACGTCGTCGACCTCGCCGGCGACGCCGCGGGCCGCCGCTTCGACGCGGCACTCGCCGCCGCATTGCCGCAATACTCGCGCAGCCGCTTGCGCGCCTGGATCGACGCAGGGCGCGTAACAGTGGACGGCGTCGCGCCCGATCCGACGCAGAAAGTGCGCGGCGACGAGCATGTCGTCGTGCGGCCGCCAGCGGAGCCGCTCGACACATCGGCCGCGCCCGAAGCGATTGCGCTCGCGATCGTCGACGAGGACGACGCGCTGATCGTGATCGACAAGCCCGCCGGGCTCGTCGTGCATCCCGGCGCAGGCAACCGCGCCGGCACGCTGCAGAACGCGCTCCTCCACCATGCGCCGCAGCTCGCAGCCGTCCCGCGCGCCGGCATCGTCCATCGGCTCGACAAGGACACGACCGGGTTGCTCGTCGTCGCGAAGACGATTTCCGCGCAGACCGATCTCGTGCGCCAGCTCGCCGCACGCAGCGTGAAGCGCGAATACGTGGCGCTGATCGCCGGCGACCTCGCGCGGGGCGGCACCGTCGATGCGCCGATCGGCCGCCATCCGACGCGCCGCACGACGATGGCGGTCGTCGCGACCGGCAAGCCCGCGCGCACGCATTACGACGTCGTCGAGCGTTTCGGCGTCGCGACGCTGCTCGCGTGTCGGCTCGAGACCGGCCGCACGCATCAGATCCGCGTGCATTTCGCATCGCTCGGTCATCCGCTGGTCGGCGATCCTGCGTATGGCAAGCGGAGCGGCATCCGCTTCGGGCGGCAGGCGCTGCATGCCGCGCGGCTTGCGCTCGTGCATCCAGTGACCGGCGCGAACTGCAGATGGGAGTCGCCGTTACCTTCAGACTTCGCTGCGCTGCTCGTCCTGCTCCGCGCCGGCAGCAAGGCACGATGAGCGCCGCCGGGCCGCCCCAAGGCGCGAATTGCTCCCCCTTGGGGGGCAGCGCAGCGGCGACAGCCGCAAGCGTGGGGGCACACCGATGAAGTGTGGGCGACGTGCTCCGCTCGCACACCAGCTCCGCGAGCACGGGATCGACTGGATTCTGCCGGAGTGGCCCGTCGCTCCACGCGTGCAGGCGCTCGTCACCACCCGCTCGGGCGGTGTCAGCCGCGGACCCTACGCGACGATGAACCTGGGACGGCACACGGCGGACGACGCGAACTGCGTCGCCGAAAACGAGCGCCGCCTCGCCGCGTTTCTGCCCTCGCCGCCGGTATGGCTCGACCAGGTGCACGGCGCCGCGGTTGCGGTGCTCGGCGCCGGAACCGTCGCGGCCGCGAAGACTGCCGATGCCGCCGTCACGCGCGAGCGCGGAATCGTCTGTGCGGTGCTCGTCGCCGATTGCCTTCCGGTGCTCTTGGCAGATCGCCACGGCAGCGTCGTCGGCGTTGCGCACGCCGGCTGGCGCGGACTCGTCGCGGGCGTGGTCGAAGCGACGGTGGCAGCGCTTGGCAACCTCGGCGCGGGAACGAACGAGCTCGTGGCATGGCTCGGACCGGCGATCGGACCTGCGGCGTTCGAAGTCGGCGCCGACGTGCGCGGCGCGCTCCTCGCGCGCGATGCGGCGCTCGCGCAATGCTTCGTTCCGCACAACGACGGCAAGTGGCTGGCCGACCTTTACGCAATCGCGCGGAATCGCCTCGCCATAGCAGGTGTAACGCAGGTCGGCGGCGGCGGCTATTGCACCAGAACCGACGCAACGCGCTTTTTCAGTTATCGGCGCGAGCGCGCATCCGGACGCATGGCGGCGCTCGCATGGCTCGCACGGGACGGCGAAGCAACGCACGTATAATCCAGGCGACACCGGCGCGCCGTCCGTAGCGCTTGCTGCGGCGGTCCCGACGATTACGCCTATCCGCTGCCGGCACCTGCTCGCTTGTCCGCGATGTCGTCTGTCCAATCCTATTCGCCGCCGTCGTGGCCCGAGATCGCGAGCCGCTGGCAGGAGCTCGGTGTGGAATGGGTGCAGTGGTGGACGGGCACCCCGGCACGGCAACCTGACCACGCCTCACCGCCGGACGCGGCGGCGGCCAATGCATCCGACGCGCTCGGCGCCACGTGGCCGGCCGCGCTCGTCTCCGGCACCGTCGACCCGCGCGCGCTCGCCGCGTTGAATGCGCAGTATCAGCCGCGGTGGGCGGCGCTGTGGGCCGCCGTGCACGCCGTGCTGGCCGCGGGACCCGACGCTCACGCGACCTTGCCGGAAATCGCCGCTGCCGATCCCGGCGACCGCCGCTTCGCCGCGCACGAGTGGAACGAGCTGCCGTATTTTTCGCTGCTGAAGCAAGGCTATCTGCTCGGGAGCCGATATCTCTGCGAACTCGTCGCGCTGGCGCAGTTGCCCGAGCCCGACAAGCACCGGCTCGTGTTCATGACCCGCCAGTACGTGGACGCGATCGCGCCGTCGAACTTCGTGGCAACCAATCCCGAAGTGATCGAGCGCGCGCTCGCGACCGACGGCGCAAGCCTCAAGCAGGGCTTCGCGAATCTCGTCGCCGACACCCGCAAGGGCCGCATTTCAATGAGCGACGAGCGTGCGTTCGCGGTCGGCCGCAATCTCGCGGTGACGCCCGGTCACGTCGTGTTCCGCAACGAGCTGATCGAGCTGATCCAGTACGCGCCGACGACGAAGGAAGTGCGCCGGCGACCGCTCGTCATCGTCCCGCCGTGCATCAACAAGTACTACATCCTCGACCTCACGCCGGAGAATTCGTTCGTGCGCTGGGCGGTCGGCGCCGGCCACACGGTGTTCATCATCTCCTGGCGCAACATTCCGGCGCGACTGGGTCGGCTCACCTGGGACGATTATCTCGAGGACGGCGTGCTGACCGCGATTCGAGTGGCCAAGGAAATCGCCGGCAGCCCGACGGTCAACGCGCTGGGATTCTGCGTCGGCGGCACGCTCCTCGCCTGCGCGCTGGCGGTGCTGGCCGAGCGCCACGACCGGAGCGTCACGAGCCTCACGCTCTTCACCACGATGCTCGATTTCGCGGATCCGGGCGAGATCGGCGTCTACGTGTCGCGCGAATACCTCGCCTCCCGCGAAGCCGCGCTGCAGTCGGGGCAACGCGTCCACGGCAGCGAACTCGCCGGCGCCTTCGCGAGCCTGCGCGCGAACGACCTCGTCTGGAACTACGTCGTGCGCAACTACCTCAAGGGCGAGACGCCACCGCCGTTCGACTTGCTGCACTGGAACGGCGATTCGGCGAACCTGCCCGGACCGATGTACGTCTACTACCTGCGCAACCTCTATCTCGACAACCGGCTGATCGAGCATGGCGCCCTGACGATGGCCGGCGAGCGCATCGATCTCGCACGGGTAACGATGCCGACTTACATTTATGCATCGCGCGACGACCACATCGTGCCGTGGCGCTCGGCCTACCGGACCACCGCGCTCCTCCCCGGCGACGTCACGTTCGTGCTGGGCGCCTCCGGCCACATTGCCGGCGTTATCAATCCACCCGACAAGGAGCGCCGCAACTACTGGACGAACGAGCTCATCACCGACCACGCCGACGATTGGTTCGCGCGCGCGGAACGCGTGCCCGGGAGCTGGTGGCCGCACTGGGGCGCGTGGCTCGCCGCGAACGGCGGCGCAATGAAACCCGCGCCGCGCGAAGCCGGCAGTGCCGAGCATCCACCGCTCGGTCCCGCGCCGGGACGCTACGTCGTCGAAGCCTCGCACCGCGAGTCGGTGACGGCGAGTCGCGCGACCGCGCACCGCCGCTGACGCGACAGCGAGCGCAACGGCACCGATCGCCGCACCCCCTATCGGCCGGGTGCGCTAAGATGTTGCGAAGGGGGCGAAGGGCAGGACGCCGACGCCCCCGGCAACGATCGCCTGGGTGCGCATCGAATTCATCGATCGAGGAGAAACAGAATGCCGCTGAAGATTCCACGCGTCGCGCTCGTCACCGGAGGAATGGGAGGACTCGGCGAAGCGGTCTGCATCAAGCTTGCCGCGCTCGGCTACAAGGTCGTCACCACGTATTCACCGGGCAACACCAAGGCGAAGGAGTGGCTCGACAACATGAACAAGATGGGCTACGGCTTTCGCGCCTATCCGTGTGACGTCTCCGACTACGACTCCTGCGTCACGTGCGCCGCGGCGGTGACGAAGGAGGTCGGCCCGATCGACGTCCTCATCAACAACGCCGGCATTACCCGCGACTCGACGTTCAAGAAGATGGACCGCGTCAACTGGGACGCGGTGATCAAGACCAACCTGGATTCGTGCTTCAACATGACGAAGCAGGTGTGCGATGCGATGGTCGACCGCGGCTGGGGCCGCATCATCAACATCTCGTCGGTGAACGGCCAGAAGGGCGCGTTCGGGCAGGTGAACTACTCGGCGGCCAAGGCCGGAATGCACGGGTTCACCAAGGCGCTGGCGCTCGAGGTCGCGCGGAAGGGCGTCACCGTCAACACGATCTCGCCCGGCTACATCGGGACCAAGATGGTGATGGCGATCCCGCAGGAAGTGCTCGATTCGAAGATCATTCCGCAGATCCCGGTGGGACGACTCGGCAAGCCGGAAGAGGTCGCGGGCCTTGTCGCGTATCTCGCGAGCGAGGAAGCGGCGTTCGTGACCGGCGCCAACATCGCGATCAACGGCGGCCAGCACATGTTCTGACCCGAAGGGAGAGTTTTCGTGAAAGCACTGCTCTGCGCCGGATTGATGCTGTTGCTCGCGGGTTGCATCCCGATCGGCATTCGCGGCTCGACGCAGTTCGTGTCCGCCACGTGCGTGGCACCCGTCGCGCAGCCCGTCTGAACGGGGCGCAAAGAGGCGGAGGAAGCACCTGCTCCGTCGTATCGCGCTGTTCGCTGCAAGGGAGAATTCCATGCGCATGCCGACCGCCGCGTACGTCGTATTCGCCGCGTTCGTTGCCGTACTCGCGCTGCCTGCGTCGGGGCAGGACAGCTACCCGTCGAAGCCGGTCACATTGGTCGTGCCGTTTCCACCGGGGGGTGTGGCCGACATCGTCGCGCGCCCCGCGGCCGATGCGATGGGCCGCTATCTCAACGTCCCGATGGTCATCGAGAACAAAGGCGGTGCGGGAGGCGGTATCGGGATGGGATTCGTCGCCAAGGCGAAACCGGACGGCTACACGCTGCTGCTCGCATTGTCGTCGATCTCGATCCTGCCGGAAGCGGACAAGATCACCGGCCGGGCGGCGATGTACCAGTTCAGGGATTTCGTCCCGATCGCGCGCTTCACCGCCGATCCGACGGTGCTCGCCGTACGCGCGGACAGTCCGTGGAAAACGCTCGCCGAGTTCGTCGCCGACGCGAAGAAGCGCCCGGGGGCGATCACCTACGGATCGTCCGGCAACTATGGGACGATGCACGTGCCGATGGAAATGTTCGCGGCGACCGCTGGCATCAAGCTGCTCCACGTGCCGTATACCGGCGCGGGTCCGGCCGTCGTGGGGCTGCTCGGCGGCAACGTCGACGCGCTATCGACGGGACCGTCGACGGTGATCCAGCACGTCAAAGCCGGGAAGCTCCGCGTGCTGGCGTCGTGGGGCGACAAGCGACTCGCGTCGCTCCCTGACGTCCCTACGCTCAGCGAATCGGGTTATGCCGTGGTCTTCACGCAGTGGACGGGGATGTTCGCACCGGCGGGGACGCCCGATGGAGCGATCGCGAAGCTCCGCGACGCGGCCCGGGCCGCGGTGGCCGATCCCAAGTTCATCGCCGCGATGGCGACCGTCGAGACGCCGATCCAGTATCTCGACGCGCCGGAGATGCAGCGTTTCTGGGAAGCCGACAACGAGAAGCTCGGCACCGCCGTCCGGCGCATCGGGAAGGTCGAATAGCGCCAGATCCCGAAACGACAAACACCCGCGGCCCGCGGCGGTTGAACGGAGAACAATGCGCTTCGCGAGCGCCGTGAGGCGCCGGACGCGCGCATTCGACTGTACCTGCTGCCCCTCTCCCGTGGATTGCGTGGCCTGCGCCGATCTGCAGGCCCGAGGCGGAGTGTCACGGCACGCTGCGCCAATCTAGCCCGCGATCGCCGGCGCACCGTTCGACCCGCGCGTTGCAGCCGGGAAGATCATCCTGTCCCCAATGAACTACCGTTGACCAGACGCAAAACTCTGCGCCTCGATTAGCGCGAACGTAACCGTTGCTGGTACGGGACGGTTATTCACGGGAGAGGCAGATGATCATTCATAAGATCGTCAGGACGGTGTCCGGAACTTGCGCGCTGGGTTTGGCCTTCGCGGCCTGGGTGGTGGCGATGCCCGTTTCTGTGCATGCCGCCGACATCGCATGGCATGCCGCTTCGAAGTTGACGGAGGACAATTCGCCCAACTGGAAGCGGGAGGGCACGGCCGTTTTCACGAACGGCGAGAAGGCCACGTTGGTTAGCAGCGGAACGACGGCAATCGGCGTCGTCGACGAAACCGGCGCGCGGCCGTTCAAGGGGCAATCAGTGTTCCGCTTCGATGACGGTGCCACCATCACCATGCAACAAACGGGGACGAGGAATGTCGTGACCGGAGCGACCACCGGGTCCGGAGAATTCATCGCCGGGACGGGTCGCTACGAGGGCATCGCCGGCAAAGTCACCGCAATCAGCAGTAAAGCAATGCCCGGCACGGTATTAGAGGGTGATTGGGTCGGCTCCTACACGCTCCCGATCAAGACCATCCTGCTTCGACCCGCCGGGTGGAGCGGTGAATGGAGTCGTTCGGGCGAGGTCGGCATCTCCGAGTTCAGATTCGAGGCTCGAGGCGGAAGGATCGTAGCAAGGATTCGAAACGTGACCAATGGTGTCGATTGCGAGCGTGACGTCACAATCATTTCGGATGTTGTCACGCTTGATGGTTGCGTGGACGTCGGCATTGCGTTGCGCTTCGATCCTAACGATTCGGACTACCCATTCAAGGGCGAGAGTCCGCGGGAATTCAAATACAAGCTGAAGGCCATGTAAGGGGTTGCAGGTATACCCGAGCGCCATTCCGCTGGCCTGACCCGGGGCGTTCTGTCCGACACCCTGCGGCATGGCGGGTAAACGGGCGAAAAAAAGCCCCGGTTTTGAGGCCGGGGCTTGAGGCTGTATCTCTCAGGAGGAGGAGAAAGATACAGAAGGAGTCATCACTCCTGCATGTCATCTGGGGACGCGATCTGTGCGATCAAGCCCCCGCCCGACGGAACAGCGCACGCGCGCGCTCCGCCGGGGGTGTGCCGTGGCGACGGTTGCCCGCCGCGCAAAACTGCCTTACGCCGCCTTGCGACCCTTCGCGACGGGCTTCGACGCGTTGGCGGCCGCAGCGCGGACCGAGGCGTCGGCGAAGCTCACGACCTGCTTCGTCGCCTTCTGGAACTGGTCGAACGCGGCGGTCGTCGCGGCGACCGTCGACTTGAGCGCGTTGAAGCCGGCGTCCGAACCTGCGGGCGCAGCCTTGCTGGCCTTCTCGACCCACGACGCCAAGCCCTTCGTGTAGGCGCCCCACGCTTCCTCGGCGAACGCCGAGTATTGCGCTTGCGCTTCCGCGGCGACTTCGTAGAGGCTCTTCGAATAGCCCAGCGCGGCCTGCACGCCCGACTCGGCATATTTGGTGCGCAGCGCGACGAGATCCTGCACGTCCTTGATCGTCGCGGCGGCCTGGGCGCCTTCGACGCCTTGCGCGAGCGCGGTCTTGGCGGCGCTCAGGTTGAGGCGCATCAGCTTCTCGGTGTTCTCGATGGCGAGCGCGGCGAGCTTCGTCGCTTGGGCGACGTTGGCCTTGTTGAGTTCAGCGAATTGTTCCGTTGCGTTGTACATGGTAAGTCCTTTTCCAGTGAGTGATCCGGTCGCCCCCGACCGAAAGGTCCAATGCCCGATTGTCGGCGCCTTCTCGCGTCTTCCGGTGGCCCTTCGCCCTACCGGCAACGCGTAAATGCTGCACCGCACAAAACCATTGTAGGGACGGGATCGGGCAATGTCAAGAACTTTTTGCTGCATCGCACCAACGGTGCTTCGGCATGGTGCAAAGTAAATTCAAACGCCAGATAAATCAGCAGGTTATAATGGCCGAACCGGACCACGGATTCCCCAAATGAACGATACCCCCCGCATCATCAAGAAATATCCCAATCGGCGCCTCTATGACACGGCGAACAGCGGCTACATCACGCTGGCCGACGTGAAGCAGATGGTCCTCGACAACATCGATTTCGAGGTGATCGACGCCAAGAGCGGGGAGGACCTGTCGCGGGCGATCCTGCTCCAGATCATCCTCGAGGAGGAGGCTGGCGGCATGCCGATGTTCAGTTCCGAGATGCTGGCGCAGATGATCCGGTTTTACGGCAGCGCACAACAGACGGTGATGGGCAGCTACATCGAGCAGAACGTCAAGGCGTTTCTCGCGATCCAGAAGAAGCTGCAGGACCAGGCGAAACAGATCTACGGCGACAAGATGATGATCACGCCCGACCTGTGGAAGCAGTTCATGCAGATGCAGGCGCCGGCAATGCAGGGGATGCTCGGCAACTACCTGGAGCAGAGCGCGAAGCTCTTCATGGACATGCAGCAGCGGATGCAGGACCAGACCCGGGGCATGTTCTCGGCGTTTCCCTTCCCCAATTTCAGTGCTGCGCAGCAAACGACCCCGGACGAGGAAAAGAAACGCTGATCCGCCGGAGCGCCGCAACAACCGGGCGCGCCGCCCGGTTTTTTTTGCGACGCGATAGACCACGGTCGCCCACATGCCGCGCGATTGTCGTTGCGCTGCAGCCTGCGGCGCGGGTCACCGCCGCCCACGGCGGGGTCCGGCCGGTCGGCCGATAATGACGACCTCCCCGTCTCCACGCCCATGACGTCGACCCTTACCCGCCGCGCAACCCGATCGCGAGTCGACGCGAACACACCGCGCGTCGGCTTCGTCTCGCTCGGCTGCCCGAAAGCGCTCGTCGACTCCGAGCAGATCGTCACGCAGCTTAGGGCCGAAGGCTACGAAATCGCGCCGACGTACCACGGCGCCGACCTCGTCGTCGTCAACACCTGCGGCTTCATCGATGCCGCGGTCGCCGAATCGCTCGACGCGATCGGCGAGGCGCTGGACGAGAACGGCAAGGTGATCGTCACCGGCTGCCTCGGCGCGAAGAACGGCGGCGCGTTCGTCCGCGCAGCGCACCCGAAGGTGCTGGCGGTGACCGGACCGCACGCAACGGCCGAGGTGATGTCCGCCGTGCACGCGCACCTGCCGAAGCCGCACGATCCGTTCGTCGACCTCGTGCCCGCGCAAGGCGTCAAGCTCACGCCGCGCCACTACGCGTATCTCAAGATCAGCGAAGGCTGCAATCATCGCTGCACGTTCTGCATCATTCCTTCGCTGCGCGGCGATCTCGTCAGCCGGCCGCTGGGCGAAGTGCTGGCCGAAGCGGAGCGGCTGCTCCGCGCGGGCGTGCGCGAGCTGCTCGTCATCTCGCAGGATACGAGCGCCTATGGCGTCGACGTGAAATATCGCACCGGCTTCTGGCAGGGCCGGCCGGTGAAGACGCGGATGACCGACCTGGCGGCGGCGCTCGATACGATGGCCCGTGAACACGGCGCGTGGGTGCGGCTCCACTATGTCTATCCGTACCCGCACGTCGACGAGGTGATCGCGCGCATGGCGGCCGATCCGGCGCAAGGCGGCCTCCTCCCCTACCTCGACGTGCCCTTCCAGCACGCGTCGCCGCGCATTCTGAAGCTGATGAAGCGCCCGGCGAACGCGGAAGGGACGCTGCGGCGGATCGAAGCGTGGCGCGCCGCGCGTCCCGACCTCGTGCTCCGCAGTACGTTCATCGCCGGCTTTCCCGGAGAGACCGAGCGCGAGTTCGACGAGTTGCTCGCGTTTCTCGAGGCCGCGCAACTCGATCGCGTCGGCTGCTTCGCCTATTCGCCGGTCGACGGTGCGGCGGCGAACGGCCTGCCCGATCCCGTGCCGGAAGCGCTCAAGGAAGACCGCCGCGCGCGGTTCATGGCGGTGCAGGCGCGGATCAGCACAGCCCGGCTGGCGAAGCGCATCGGACAAACGATCACGGTGCTGGTCGACGGTCACGAGGGGAAGACAGCCATCGGCCGCAGCGCCGCCGACGCGCCCGAGATCGACGGCGTGGTGCGCGTCGCCGATGGCGCCCGGCTTCGCGTCGGCGCTTTCGCGCGCGTAAGCGTCACCACTGCTTCAGAGCACGATCTGACCGCGGTCGTCGCGCCGTAGCGCGGGCCCGCGATCAGCCGACGCCGGGCGTCGCCTCGCAAATCAGCCGGCGTCCTTTCCAGTACAGGCCGTTCAACCGCAGCGACAGCTTGCCGAGCGTGTCGAACTTCTTGCCGGTGAACGACATCAGCGCGCCGGGGCGGCTGCCGTCGCCTTCCACGCGCTGGAGTTCCGTGCATTCGATGTCGTCCGGCGTGTACTTGCGGACGAGCGCCTTGATCTCATCGTCGCTCGTTCCGGGTGCGATATTGGCAATCCAGAGTCGTCCCATGGTTTCTCCTTCGGCGGCTAGGCCATGATATTCACGCCGCCATCGACATAAAGCGTCTCCCCGGACAGACGCCGTGCGTACGGTGTCGCGAGGTAGGCGCAGGCGAAGCCCACATCCATGATGTCCACCAACTCGCCGATCGGCGCGCGCTGCGCGGCTTCGGTGAGCAGCAGATCGAAATCCTTGAGCCCCGATGCCGCGCGCGTCTTGAGCGGGCCGGGCGAGATCGCGTGCACGCGAATGCCCTTGCCGCCGAGCTCGTAGGCGAGATAACGGCACGACGCTTCGAGCGCCGCCTTCACCGGACCCATCATGTTGTAGTTCGGAACCACCTTGTTGGCGCCGTAGTAGCTCATCGCGAACAAGGTTCCTCCGTTCTTCATCATGGGCACGGCGAGCCGCGCCATTCGCACGAACGAATGGCATGAGATGTCCATTGCCTGCTTGAATCCCTCCGCGGAGCATTCGAGGAGCGGGCCCTGCAGGTCCGCCTTCGGCGCGAACGCGATCGAATGCACGAGAATGTCGAGCTCGCCCCATTTACGCCCGATCGTTTCGAACACCGCCTCGAGCTGTCCGGGCGCGGCGACGTCGAGCGGCATGAAGATCGGCGCCTCGACCTCCTTCGCCAGCGGTTCGACGTAGGTCCTGGTCTTCTCGTTGATGTACGTAATCGCGATCTCCGCGCCCAATTCGTGGAAAGCCTTCGCGCAGCCCCACGCGATCGAGAACTCGTTGGCGATACCCACGACGAGCGCCTTGCGACCTTTGAGCGGAGGGCGGGGAATTTCCATCGTCATCGTCGACTTCCTTTCAGCGGGCGCCGAGCGCGCGCCTCGTATGCCGCGCGATCATCAGCTCCTCGTCGGTCGGGATCACCCACGCCGGGACGCGGCTTGCGGCGGTGCTGATGCGCGGGCCGTTGCGTGCGTTCGCGCGCGTTGCAAGCCTTACGCCGAGCCACGCCGCATCGGTGCACACGCGCTCGCGCAGCCGGGCGCTGTTCTCGCCGATGCCGGCGGTGAAGACGATCGCGTCGAGCCCGCCGAGAGCCGCCGCGAGCGAGCCCAGCTCGCGGCCGATCCGGTAGACGAAGAGGTCGATCGCGGCCTTCGCGGCCGGGTCGGTGCTCGCCTCGAGCGTCCGCATGTCGCTCGAGAGGCCCGACACGCCGAGCAGCCCCGACTGCTGGTAGATGAGCTTTTCGATCGCGCGCGCGTCCATGCCGAGCTCGTCCATCAGATAGAGCATCACGCCGGGATCGAGGCTGCCGCAACGCGTTCCCATCGGCAGGCCGTCGACGGCGGTGAACCCCATCGTGCTCGCCACGCTCTTGCCGCCGGCGATCGCGCACATGCTGGCGCCGTTGCCGAGATGCAGCACGACCGTCTTGCCCGCCGCCGCGCGCGCGTCGTACTGCGGCAGCACGCTCGCGACGTACTCGTAGGAGAGCCCGTGGAACCCGTAGCGTCGCACGCCGCGCTCGGTGATCGCCTTCGGCAGCGCGAACGCCTGAGCCACCGGCGGCTGCCGGCGATGGAAGGCGGTATCGAAGCACGCGACCTGCGGCAAGTCCGGCGCACGCTGCAGCAATGCCCGGATCGGTGCCAGATTGTGCGGCTGGTGCAGTGGTGCGAGCGGAACGTACTTCTCGAGCGCGCCGAGAACGGCGGCATCGACGCGGACGGGCTCGGCGTATTCGAGACCGCCGTGGACTACGCGGTGCCCGACGGCGGTCAGCTGATGATCGGCGAACTCGGTGCGCAGAAACGCGACGAGATGATCGAGCGCGCCGTCGTGGCCGAGCTTTTCGCCTTCGCGCCACGATTTTTCGGCGAGCGTCTTGCCCGTGGCGTCCTTCGCGACGAACTTCGGCGACGTGTAAAGCCCTTCGGTCTGCCCGCGCGCGACCTGCTCGAGCGCGTCGCCGCGCTCGACGAACAGCGAGAACTTGATGCTCGACGAGCCCGCGTTGAGGACGGCGATTGCGTCCATGTCAGAGTCCGTTCATCTCAGCTCACCGCCTTGGTCCCGGATGTGCGGCGGGCGTGAGCCACCAGCACGGCGAGCGCGCACGAGGCGAGGCGCGACATCACCGAATCGGCGCGCGAGGTGAGGATGATCGGCACGCGCGCGCCGAGCACGATGCCCGCCGCGTCGGCACCCGCCATGAACGTCAAACTCTTTGCCAGCATGTTGCCCGCTTCGAGGTCGGGGACGACGAGGACATTGGCGCGCCCCGCAACGGGCGAGTCGATCTTCTTGATCGCGACCGATTCCAGGCTGATCGCGTTGTCGAGCGCGAGCGGGCCGTCGAGGATCGCCCCGGTGATCTGCTTGCGGTCGGCCATCTTGCACAGCGCTGCCGCCTCGATCGTCGACGGGACGCTTGGATTGACGGTCTCCATCGCCGACAGGATCGCTACCCGCACTTCCTTGAACTGCATGGCATGCGCGAGGTCGATCGCGTTCTGGATGATGTCGATCTTGTCTGCCAGCGTGGGCGCGATGTTGACCGCCGCGTCGGTGACGATCAGCGTCTCGGCGTATGACGGGACGTCCATGACGAAGCAGTGGCTGACGCGGCGCGCAGTGCGCAGCCCGGTGTCGCGCCTCACCACCTCGGCCATCAGTTCATCGGTATGCAAGCTCCCCTTCATCAGCGCCTCGGCCTTGCCCTCGCGCACCTGCTCGACAGCACGGGCGGCAGACTGTTGGCTGTGCGCCGTGTCGACGATCGGCAGCGCGCCGATGTCGAAGCCATGCTCCTTCGCCACGGCCTCGATCCGGGCGCGCGGACCGACCAGGATCGGCGCGATCAACCCCATTTTCGCCGCGTCGACGGCGCCGGCGAGCGAGCTCTCGTCGCAAGGATGGGCTACCGCCGTCGGCGTCGGCGGCAGCGCCTTGCAGAAGTCGAGCAGCCGCTGATACTTCTCATGCGCGCGTGGCATTGCGATCCTTGGTGGGGCGCTTCGGCACACGGCGTGCGCGGGTCCGCTCGCGCGTCCGCGCGCTCGTGCCGGGACGTCGCTTCGCCGGCGCCGCTTCGGTGCCGAGCACGAACTTCAGCGCCTCGAACGTTGCGATCTGCTCGGCCGTAGGATTCGCCGCCTGAATGCGCTTGTCGGCTAAAAGCCGGCTCGCGAGCTCGAGCAGCCGCTGGCGATCGCTGCCGTCGGCGACGAGCGCGGGGAGCGTTGCGAGCGCCTGGTCGCGCTCGTAGCGGACGATGATGTCCTGCTCGCCGCGGATACGCCGCATCGCGTCCGGCGGAAGGTTGGGCAGGAATTCGCGATAGTCCTGCGCGAGCTCCTTCTTCGTCTCGAACCATGACAACGGCAGCGGCCTGTCGTGATGGGCAAGCAGCGCCGCCGAGCGCGCGACCGCCTCCGCATAGCCGCCCTTGTCGATCGCCGCGAGTGCTTCCTTGACGTAGGGCAGCTCGCGCGCTTCGGCCACGGCTTCGGTCTCGCGCGGACCGCCCGCCTTGTCGGCCAGATAGAGGGAAAAGACGTTCCCGTAGGTCTGGAAGAACGTCGCCTCGCTCGTCGCGTCGCGAAGCTCGCGGTAGTAGTCGAGCGACGCGCTGAACGCTTCCGCCGCGGACTTCTCCACGCGCCGCAGCGGGTTCGCATCGCCCTTCCCGGGGGCCTCGCCGCGCATGGTACGTACCGACTCCGCCATCGGCGCGACCCAAGCGAGCCACGGATTCAGATCGGAGAGCGCCCAGCGCTGGAAGCGCAGCGGGTGGAACTGACGGGAGATCTTTGCGGAAAATTCGTTTCCGACGGACTGCACGAAGGGTTGCGCGAAGAGCTCGTAGGCGCGCTGGTTGAATTCGGAGACGGCGGCGACGGCCTCGAACGGCTTTTCGTCGACCCGGCTGAAACGGTTGAGCCGCTTCGCGACCTCCTCGAGCTCGCGCTCCTGAAACTCGACGTCGTACTCGACCTTTCCGTCCGCGCCTTTGCGCTCGTTGATCGCCATCGCCCAGAGCCCGGGCGGCAGCGCCTCGATCGATTTCAGGACCGAGACGATCTGCGCATGCTCCTTCTTCGCCACCTTGCCGGACACGAAGATGCCGAGGTGCCCCACATCCTGATGCAAGAGACCGACGATCGTCTGCCCGCGCGCCTTGATCTCGTCGGTCGAGCCGTAGACGTCGGCGACCCAGTTGAATGCCTGCTGCGGCGGCGTGATGTTGTCGCCCATCGACGCGAACAGGACGATCGGCGCCTTGATCTCGCGCAGATCGAACGCCTTGCCGCCCGTCATCGACGTGCCGCCCGTCCACAGCTTGTTGCCGACGAAGAGATTGCGGGTGATCCACTCGATCTCCTCGCGGGTCATCAGGTAGAAGCCTCCCCACCACCGCTCGAACTCGAGGAAGCGTGGCGGCTCGGTGTCGACGTTCGTGTACAGGTGGTAATACTTGTCCCAGAACGTGTTCGCGGGGTTCATGTTCTCGAAGTTCTCGACCAGGTACGCGCCATCGAAGATGCCATCGCCGAGGTCGGCGGTCAGCGACGCGAGCCACGTGCCGCCCAGGTTGCCTCCGGCGTAGCGCATCGGGTTGTCGCCCTCGCCTTCGGCCCAAGCGCCGCCCCAGTACGACATCGGCGCGCCGTTGATCACGATCGGACCGGTATCGTCGGGACCGGCCGCTGCGAGCATCATCGCCGCCCAGCCGCCCTGGCAATTGCCGACGATCGCGGGCTTGGGACTTTGCGGATGCAGCGTGCGCACCTTGTGCACGAACGCTTTTTCGGCCTCGCAGACGTCGAGCAGCGTCTGGCCCGGCTCGGGATCGCGGAAGAAGATCACGAAGTAGACCGGATGCCCCTCGCGCAGCGCGACGCCCACTTGCGAGTCGTCCTTGAAGCCGCCGATCCCCGGGCCGTGGCCCGCGCGCGGATCGATGATCATGTACGGGCGCCGCATCGGGTCGACCGTTACGCCGGCGGGCGGCACGATCCGCACCATCGCGTAATTGACCGGACGCGCGAGCGTGCGGCCGTCAACGACCATCTCGTAGTCGAAATGCAGCACCGGAGGCAGTCCGGCGCGCGTGTGCTCGACGAAATTGTTGCCGCGCTGGCGCAGCGTGTCCCAGAACAGGATCGAGCGCTGTGCGGCGTCCGTCAGGTATTCGTACGTTCGCGACCACGCGTCCAACGGCGTGAGCGGCGATGTCGCGAGACCGGCGATGTTGTCTCTGAATGCTTTTCCGACGCGATCGCTGAAATGCTCCTGCGCGATCTTGACGCGCTTCTGGAAGACCTGTGCCACCTTGGTCGAGATGTCGTAGCTGCGTGCGAGCTGTTTCGTGGGATTCATGCTGACCTCGCGTTAAACGTGGGGCGCTGCAGGGAATGCTGCGGCGGTAGATGCAGGGCCGGATTTCGCCATCTCAAGATGACCCGTGTCGGATGGTCCAAGCGCCGCGAGGCGGGCACTTTCCCTGCCCGCAGGGGGATTATGGTTCCAGTCACGTGACTAGCCGTTGACGCCTGTCAACAACGCGCGGGATGGCGCGGGACCGCTCTCCATGCGCGTCGGCGCACTAAGCTTATGGTCGCACCCGAGCAGAACACCGAAAGGGACTGCGACCCCTATGTAAACCGGAAAAGTGCGGTCGCCCTTGCACCTTCGCTCCAGGGTCAGTACCTTCCGCCTTCTCACCCCCGCTTCGACCCGGAGCGCCAACTTGAAGATCGTAGAAATCGCCTATCGCTACGACGGCAGCCCGGCCGTCGTCCGCCCGCGGCCCGGCGATGCAAATGCAGCACTCGCCCGGCTCGACGAGGGTTCGTTGGCAACCGCGGCGCTCCTCGATGGCCTGGGCGAGGGCGACGGCACGGCGCGGCGGGTCATCTCGGTGGATCCGCGCGACCTCGGTCTCGACTCGGGCGACCAACGCGCGCCCAGGCAGCGACCCTTTGCCGCAGTGCTCGGCTGCGCCGACGCCCGCGTACCCATCGAGCTGATCTTCAACGAGGGCCCCAACGACCTGTTCGTCGTCCGTGTCGCCGGCAACGGTCTGGGCGCCGACGTGCTCGGCAGCCTGAAGTATGCGGTCGACCACTTGGGCGAGAGTCTGAAGCTCATCGTTGTTCTCGGACACAGCGGCTGCGGCGCCGTGTCGGCCGCGGTTGACGTGTTTCTCGATCCGAAAGCGTACCTCTCGCTCGCCGAAAAGCACTCGTTGCGGAACATTCTCGATCGCCTCCTCGTCGTCGTGCACGCGGCGGCGCAGAGGATCGCGGATGCCCACGGACCCGAGGTCAAGCAGAGACAGGGCTATCGCACGGCGCTGATCGAAGCGGCGGTCGTCTCGAACGCCGCCCTTGCCGCCTATACGGTGCAACAGGAAATCGGCGCCACCATTCCGCAGGGCCTGCGCGCTGCGTATGGCGTCTATCTTCTTGCGGCCCGAAGGATCTGGGCGCCGCGCGGCGGAAGCTCGGCGTGCGCGGGGCTCGCGTACGCAGCTGCCGATCTCGCAGCCTTCGGTCAATTCGCCGACGCCGTCGTACGATCGGAGCGGATCGTATCGTTGCTCGAAGGCCGCGCGGGATAGGAAGACCTGCCAGCGACGCGGCCGCTACGCGGTCGTCGCGCGGCGCCGCCAGACGACGTAGGGGACGACCGCGAGCGCCGAAATCAGCAGGTAAGCGAGCACCGTCGCCGTGATTGCCGGCGAGGCGGCGTTCAGCGTCGCGACCAGCAGCGCAAGACCGGGATTGCGCGCCGCGCTGGAGATCGCCATGGCGGTGCGCGTCGCCGGCTCGGGGCCGCCCAGCAGATGCCCAGTGGCCAGGGCGAGCATCGTCACGATCGCGATGGCGAGCGCAACGCGCAGTCCTGCGCCGAGCACGACCTCCCAGATGTCGATCAGCACCAGCACCAACAAGACGATCAGCAGCGTGCCCCCGAGCCGACGCAGTCTCGGCTCGAGCCACGCTCCCCAGTCGGCGCGCAGCCGCGCCGTCAGCATGCCGAGACCCAGCGGCAGCAGCTGTGCCGTAAAGACCTGTCGCGCCAGATGTTCGGGGGCGGCCGTCGCCTGCGCACCGTAATACTCGTCGAGCGCCGCGATCGACAGCGGCATCGACACGACGGCCAGCACGGCCACGGCGATCTGCAGCGCCGGCGCGAACGACCGATGCCCGCCCGCGCCGAGCGATCGCCGCAGCGCGACCGGCGCTCCGGGCGAGATCGCCATCAGCACGATGCCGACTTCCGCCGCTCGCGGGAGATCGAACGCGCGGGTCACGATGAGCGCCAGTACGGGCACCGTGATCAGGACCGAGAACAGCCCCTTGAGCATCAGCATCGGACGCTGCGCAACCAGGCGGAATTCGCCGGGCACGATGGCGAGGCCGAGGTCGAACATGACAGTGAAGACCGTCGCGACGGCGACGATCGACAGCACGTTGCCCGGAACGGGGCCCTCTATGGGCACGGGCTTGCCGGCCGCCGCGACGCACTCACCGATCGTGCGCAAACAACCGGCGCGAGACGGGCGCGATTCCGGTTGCCGGCCAAGTCATGGCTCAACCCTCCCGCTCTCTCACCAAGGAGGTTGGCGCACCGCCGAGCCCCTGCGCATCGGGAATGCGGGCAAGCGCGCGGTCGGCCGCAAGGCTGTAGAGCTTCTCGATCGTCCGGTCGAGGGCCTCCAGCTCGTCATGCAGCGCGGGATGGCGGTGGCCGGGCAGCGTCAGGACGAGGTTCTGGAGCAGCGCGCGCATCCGGCGCGCGACCTGCACGCTACCTGCGCCGCACGTCCGAATCTCGTTGCACGCCACGTGCACGAAATCCTCCCAATTCGGGGTCCGGAAGATCACGCGCGGCCGTCCGGCGTCGTCCTGCACCACGTCGGGTCGCAGGCGCCGCTTGCCCAGGACGCGCAGCAGCCGGTGTATCTGGTCGAGCGCCAGGACCGCCGTCGTCGGATCGTTGATCGCCGGGGAGAGCGCCTTCAGCGCGATGTCGACCAGGATCCGGAACGCGAACATCGGGTCCTGCTCGAGCGTCCGTTCCGGCCCGAACGCGACCGTCGTCCGCAGCATCGTTTCATTGGCCGCCGAGGCTCCTCCGTACAACGCGAACAGCGGCTCGTCGGCGGCGACGAAGTCGCCGACCTGAGGCAAGAATTCGATGATCCCCTCGCATCGCGCGGCCTCCGCAACCAGCGTCGGCAGGTCGACGGCGAGCACGATCTCGGAGGTGCCGCTATGCAGGACGACGCATGCCGGAGTACCAAGCAGCGCGCGCAGGCCGGCTGTCTCCGCGACCATTCGCTCGGTCGGTTCCGGATAGACCGCCTTGATGACCGTGATGCCCTCGTTGCCGATGCGCGCGACGATGCTGACCGGGCGCAGCAGCCGCGCCGCGTAGTCGATCAGGAACAGGAAGTCGGCGATGCACGCGACACCCAGAGCCGCCACCGCGAACGCGACGAGCTGGTGCACCGATGCCTCCAGGCGGTTCAACGCGCCCACCGCGAAGACCAGCGTGAAGGTGAAAAGACCGACGCTATAACGCACGACGTTGTCGCGCAGGAGCGCCGTTGCGATGACCCGCGGCGTCATCTGCCCCCCCGCAACCTGGATCGCCACCAGCAGCGAGCCGAACGTGAACACGAGGAACGCCAGCGTGAGCGAGATTACGGTCTGGTCGATCGCCTGCGCGCCGGATACGGCGAGCCCGGCGAACTCCCATCCGAGCCAGGCGTCTAGTCGGTGCAGGATCGGCGTCACCACCAGCTCGATCGCGATTGCGACGATCGGAACTGTCCACAGCGCGGACTTGAGATAGCTCGACGCGCCGAACAGGCGATTCCACGAGAGCTTGCCCCGCACGAAGCGGCGGCTGCGGTCCCACCAGGACGCGGTGCGCGCGGCGGCCGGCGGCGGGTCGGTGTCGGTGGGGTTAGGAGTCATCGACCGGTTTTCCGCCATAATCGCGGCGACAGCGCATGGCGACCGCGTTTTCCCGCTAGTGTGACAACGAACACGGTGGACGACAAGATTGGACGAGCAAATGGGAATCAACCCCACCGACGAGCGCGAAGGGTTGCTCAATCCGGTCGACCGGATCTCGGAAATCCTGTTCGGCCTCATCATGGCCGTCACCATCGTGGGCTCGCTCTCGATCGCCACCGCCGGGAAGGACGAGGTGCGTACCGTGATGATGGCGGCGCTCGGCTGCAACCTCGCCTGGGGACTCGTCGACGCGGTGATGTACGTCGTGCGGACCGTGACCGAGCGCACGCGCAACCGGACGCTTGCCACGCCGGATTACCGGGGCCGAACCCGAGACCGCGCAGCGCCTGATCGCGCACGCGCTGCCCGATCACATCGCCGCACTCGTCGGAACGAGCCGAGCTCGAGGGCATGCGGCGGCGATTGCTCGAACTGCAGGTCGACCGTCTCGGAGTCCTGCGGCCGCGGGACTTTCTCGAGGCCTTCGGCATCTTCGTGATGGTCGTCGTCGCCACGTTCCCGGTGGTCGTTCCCTTCCTGCTGACCGACGACGCGGCGACGGCGATGCACTGGTCCCAGGCCATCACGCTCGGCATGTTGTTCGTGGCCGGCTTCGCGTTCGGGCGTTACGCCGGATATCCGAAGCCGCTGCGTCCCGGCGTCGGCATGGCGGTCTTCGGCGCGGTGCTGATCGCGGCGGTGAAGGCGCTCGGCGGATGAGATCGGCGGCGCTCGGCAGACTCCTACTCGCGTTTCTGGCGTGGTCCGGGCCGGCGCTCTGCGCCGAGACCGCCACGCCCGGCGAACCCGCCTGGTCGGGCGCCGTCACCGGCATGTACTATGCGATGCGAGACCAGCCCGATTTCGGCGTGGGCGTGGCGTCACTGAATCACGGTCCGTTGCATCTCGAAGCACGCTACAACTACGAGGCGCGCGATTCCGGATCGGCCTTCGTCGGCTGGAAGTTCGCGGGCGGCGATTCGGTGAGCTACGAGCTGACGCCGATCATCGGGGGGCTGTTCGGGGCCGCTCGCGGCGTCGTGCCGGGGCTCGAGGCGAGCATCGGCTGGCGCTCGCTAGATGTCTACGTCGAGGCCGAGTACGTTCGCGATCTCGACGAGAGCAGTGCGAGCTATTTCTACTCGTGGACCGAGCTCGGCTGGAAGCCCGCGGAATGGCTGCGGATCGGCCTCGTTGGTCAGCGCACGCATACCATCGACACCGGTCGCGACCTGCAGCGTGGCATCTTTGGTCAACTGATCGTCGGCAAGATGACGCTCGGAGTGTACGGCTTCAATCCCGACTCCGGCAGCCGCTATGTCATCTTCTCCATCGGGGCGCAGTTCTAGCCAATGCGATCACAAGGATGCAGGGGTATCATGATACGCAAGGCCACGGCAGGCCGATCGTGGGCGGAACGATCAAGAACTTCAGCCGCAATCGCCATCGTCGGGTGGAACTCCTGGCGCAAATCGATACCACAGTGGACGCGAGTGACGCGATCCGTCGGCTGAACGATCCGCTGCCCGGGATCTTGCAGAAGAGGCACTCCATGAAGCAGGTCATGGCGTTTCTGTCAAAGGCGCTGTTTCGAGGTTTGCTCATCGTTGTTCCGGTGTACTTCGCGGTCCTGCTGCTGCTCAAGGGAATGAAATCAGTTGCCAATCTGGTGCGCCCACTCGCGGGGCTTCTGCCCGAGTGGATTCCCGCCGAGGAGTTCCTGTCTCTTCTCCTCGTTCTTGTGATCTGCGTCGCGATTGGCGCCTCCGTCGGTACCCGGGTGGGGCAACGGGTCCGGAACTGGATCGAAAAGACCGTCTTTGAAAGGATCCCCGGCTATGGGCTCATCCGGAGCCTCACGCACCAAGTGGCTGGGCAAAGCCGCGGGAGCACGTGGAAGGCCGCGCTGATCGAAATCGAAGACGCCCTTGTCCCGGCGTTCGTCATCGAAGAGCATGAGGACGGACGCTACACGGTCTTCGTTCCGTCGATCCCCACGCCGTTTGCGGGCGCCGTCTACGTTCTCGACCGGCAACGCGTGCACCCCGTGGACGTGCCCTTCACCGATGCGGTCAGAGTCGTCTCCCGATGGGGCTCGGGTGCGAAGGATCTCGTTGCGGCAATGGACAAAGGCGGCAAGCCCGCCGAACGCACACGGGATCACTAGCC